>NZ_CP178207.1:0-5303944 GCF_047040275.1 Pedobacter sp. KLB.chiD
ATGGAAAAAACTTGTACAGAAGTATGGAAGAACTGTCTTCAAATTATTAAGGATAATATTCCGGGCCAAAGTTTTAAAACTTGGTTCGAGCCGATAACGGCTCTTAAATTGGAAGGCAAGGTTTTAACCATACAGGTGCCAAGTTTGTTCTTTTACGAATGGCTTGAAGAACATTATGTGGGCTTGCTTCGCAAGACCGTAAAAAAACAACTTGGAGAGGATGGCAGGTTGGAATATAACATCGTTGTAGATAAATCATCAAACAGCGGTAATCCTTATACTACCAATATGCCCTCAAATGGAAATGGAGCGGAGGCAAAGGTACAATCGATGCCGATTCCGGTTTCCATCAATAAGGATATTAAAAACCCATTTATTATCCCTGGATTAAAAAAATTAAATGTTGATCCACAATTAAACGCTAACTACACTTTCGAAAATTATATTGAGGGAGATTGCAACCGCTTGGCACGTTCTGCAGGTTACGCTGTAGCGGCTAAACCAGGGGGGACATCTTTTAACCCTTTAATGATTTACGGTGGAGTTGGTTTGGGTAAAACACACCTGGCGCAGGCAATCGGTAATGAGATTAAACGCAGCATGCCAGATAAATTGGTGATCTATGTAAGTTGTGAGAAATTCTGTCAGCAGTTTGTAGATTCCTTGAAAAACAATACGATTAACGATTTCGTTAACTTTTACCAGGCAATGGATGTAATCATCATGGATGATGTACACAACTTCGCGGGCAAAGAAAAAACACAGGATATTTTCTTCCACATTTTTAATCACTTACATCAGTCGGGCAAACAGGTCATCTTAACATCTGATAAAGCGCCAAAAGATTTAGCTGGGTTGGAAGAACGTTTATTAAGCCGTTTTAAATGGGGGCTATCTGCCGATCTTCAAATCCCTGATCTGGAAACGCGTATTGCTATCTTAAGAAAGAAAATGTATGCAGATGGTATTGAGTTGCCAGGAGAGGTAGTGGAGTATGTGGCGCATAACATTGATAATAATGTGCGTGAGCTGGAAGGTGCCATGGTATCACTTTTAGCACAGGCCACTTTGAATAAAAAGGAAATCGATTTAGCCCTGGCGAAGCAAATGTTGAAGAACTTTATCAAAAATACCTCAAAAGAAATTTCAATGGAGTACATCCAGAAATTGGTTTGTGAATATTTTGAGGTTCCTGTTGATATGGTGAAATCGCAAACACGTAAACGCGAAATTGTTCAGGCCCGTCAGATTTCAATGTATCTTTCTAAAAGTCATACTAAATCGTCATTAAAAACAATTGGTGCTTTCTTTGGCGGGCGCGATCATAGTACCGTAATTTATGCTTGTCAAACTGTTGAAGATTTAATCGATACCGATAAGAAGTTTAAAGCTTACGTACACGATATCCAAAAGAAATTAAAAATGAGCTAAGCCTTTACAGGCTTATTGCTCTATAAAAAAGCAGCCAGATGTTTAAAAATCTGGCTGCTTTTTTTACCTGTAATTTTTGAGATGGGAATAAGGGGCCTATCTCAGATTTTATTAACCTTTGGCTATTTCTTCGAGCCCGTAAAACAAAGCGGCAACGTGTAAAGCCTGAGCTATTTTATTTTCCTTAATCAGTTGCTTTACCTCATTAACCGTATATTCTTCCACATTTAAAATTTCATGTTCATCTAAATGCTGCTCGTGGGTTTTAATCCCGCCTGTTAATAAATAGGTAAAGGTCCTGTTATTTGAAGTTGCCGGATTGGGATAAAGTTCCGCAATAAGTTTGCAGGTTTTAAAACTGTAGCCGGTTTCTTCCAAAAGCTCACGTTTAACGGCAATTTCCGGGGCTTCATCACCATCAATCACGCCGCCCGGAACTTCAAGTGAAACGATATCGGCTGCATGGCGGTACTGGCGCACCATAATTATTTTCCCTTCTTCCGTTAATGCAATAGCATTTACCCAGTTTGGATATTCTAAAACATAATAATCGTCTTTTACCACGCCACCCGGAAGTTTTACTTCATCAACGCGCAAAGTAGCCCATTGTTCGCGTACTAAATATTTAGAGGCAAGTTTTTGCCACTTCTCTATAACCATTTAATTTATTTATTTAATAGATCTTACTCCAAACTCGAAACCGCCAACTCCTAACTGATATACTGTTGTATTGTTTTCTGTCGGTGCAGGTTCACCAAATGTACGATCTTATGCTCATCTGACAAGTATTGATAAACTAAATTAAGTTTTGGCGCAATGATTTGATTCCGCTCCTGACTTACCCCTAACTCGTAATATAAAAATTCGCTTAACGAGTCGAGTTTTTCTGGGGGAAGATTGCCTTCAGCAAGCCAACTTTCAAAAACTGAGAGGTCTTCGTTTTCAAGAATTTCTTTTGGCAGTTGAAAGCCGCCAGCCATAGTTTCATCAAAAAGTTGATCGGCCTCTGTTAACTTACCCTCTAATTTGAGCCCCATGATACGGGCCAGAACCTGGGCCAGTTTCTGTATTTCAGCTGTAATTAAATCTCTTCTATACATTATTGTTGTAATCTGTAACGGTCAAAACAAACGTGATTCTCATTTAAAGACTAAAGACTAAAGACTAAAGACTAAAGACTATGGACTTAAGACTACTGCTACCAGCTTCCGCTGCTACCGCCTCCACCAAAACTGCCGCCGCCAAAACCACCGAATCCACCACCGCCTCCGCCAGATGAACCACCTCCCCAGCCACCGCTGCTTCGGCCACCGCCGCTTCCAAACAACATCGCCCAAAATAGTGCATTAGATGCTCCGCGTCCGCCAATTACCTCGCTTCCGCCTCCGCCACCTTTACGCATGATGATGATAATCACAATTACAATAATAATAATGATAACGATGCTACCTGAACCACCTTTCCTGGAGGAAGTTTTCGGATTATCGTTTTTGTATTCGCCTCTGGTGTATTTTATAATGGAGGTAGTAGCTTCGTCTAAGCCTGCATAGTAATTCCCTGCTCTGAAATTGGGTTTAATATCGTTATCAATGATACGCTTGGCGTAGATATCAGGTAAGGCGCCTTCAAGTCCGTAACCGGTTTGAATAGAGATTTTCCGGTCGCCCACGGATACCACGATCATAATGCCATTGTTTTTGCCACTTTGGCCAACGCCCCATTTTCTGCCGAGTGCTACAGCGTATTCATTAATATCATAATCGCCTACGGATTTTAAAATAGCAATGGCAATCTGTGTAGAAGAAGAGTCGTTAAAGGTTACCAGTTTATTTTCGAGTGCCTGTTTCTGATCTGATGATAATACATTAGCATAATCGTTAACCAAAGTAGTAGGCTTTTCCGGAAAGTCCTGTGCAAAAGCAAAGGCGAATAATAAACTGAATAATGATAAAAGGAATATTTTCTTCATCTCTTATTTGTTCTCTAGCTTATCCATAAAAACAATATCGTTCGGCAATTCATTAATATCGCCTTTTTGCGGAGGAAAAAACAAGGCTAACTTTTCTCCGGCCAATGCTATGCCTGCAATAATGCCATCGGCCAGATTGCCTTTTGCAAAATGCGCTGTCATGGCAATTTTTGTGGTTTCCCAGAAGTTATCAGGAACCACTTTATGGATACCAACATCACCGATAATGGCAAATTTATGGTCGGCATGTGCCAGATAAATCAGCACACCATTTCTTTGTGCAGTTTTATCCATATCCAGTTTAGCAAAATACTCGGTGGCTTTTTCATATGGATCACCTGCACAATGTTTATCAATAGCAATTCTGATTTCTCCGGAAGTTGCTCTTTCTGCGTCGGAGATTGCATTTGCTATTCTTTCTTGTTCAATATCTGAAAATAACGACATGTACTTATTTTTATATGAAGTAAAAAGGGTAATAAATGTTTAGCTGATAAACATTCACTACCCCTTATATGTTGTGTTGGGAATATTAAAATTCTACTTTAGGTGCATCTTTAGCAGAAGCATCAGCCTCAAAATATCCTTTAGGTTTAAATCCGAACATTCCCGCTGTTAAATTGGTAGGGAAAGACCTGATTTTGCCATTATATTCTTGCACCGCATCGTTAAAATCTTTACGTGCAACTGTAATCCTGTTTTCGGTACTTTCCAATTGTGCCGATAAATCGCTGAATTGTTGCGTAGCCCTTAGTTCAGGATAATTTTCTGTAATGGATAATAATTTACCCAAAGCCTGACTCAATTCGCCTTGTGCAGCCTGGAATTTTTTGATGTTTTCTGGCGATAAATCATCTGTACTTACTGTCATTTGTGTCGCTTTTGCACGTGCTTCAGTCACAGCGGTTAACGTACCCTGCTCAAATTTAGCCGCACCTTTCACCGTAGCTACCAGGTTTGGAATCAAATCTGCCCTTCTTTGATACTGGGTTTGCACGGTTCCCCATTTTGATTTAACGTTCTCATCCAATTTAACCATGCTGTTATAACCGCATGAACTTAAAGTGCTCACTGCAATAACTGCAGCTAAAAATCCAAATATTAATCTTTTCATTTTTATGGTTTTGTCTTTTTAATAGAAATTGATTTATGTTCAATTTACGAATTAGATATCAAATTGCATGCCTTTGTTACAGTTTCGGTATTTATCTGACAGGTTGACAAGCGCCACAGGAATTTAGTAAGTTGAAATTTGCAATATTCTGATGGCAATTGAATAATAAACCGTTGCTTATCAAAGCTGGTTTTTGTTTTGGAGCGCAGGGTCTTTCGCTTTTTTTAATGTTCGTTCCCGCTCATGCGCTTTATCCCGATAGAAACCTGTGAAACAAGCAAGCACACCAAAGTATAATATAAGCCGGTGCTTAAAATCTGGATGCCCGCTCCGATCGGGGCTAAAAACTTTATACTGTGGTACAGAAAACCGGCATAGTAGCAGAAAAAACCACCTAATCAAACCTAAGGGATCGAACGGATGCCCCCGGCCTTCACCGGAGCAGGAGGTAGAGCGGGAAGAAACTGACTTATAGTACACAGCATTTGCTTTCCGGATCAATAAAAGATTTTCTAAATATGGCACTAATGTACTTTTTAATCTCTATAGAATTATAGTGTTAATTATTCCCGAGTTAGCTATCTTTGTACCCATTCAGGATAAAAACCTGACCTGTTATGCAAAAAGATATCGAAATTACCTTGCTCCCTGATCAGGTTGAGCAGCTTGAAGTTATTAAACAGAAACTCGCAGAAGGTTTAAAACTTTCTCAAACGCGGATAAAAGGTTACGAAATTCTGAAAAGATCGATCGATGCCCGTTCCAGGAAGGTAATTTTCCGTTTACAGGTAAGAGTTTTTGTCGATGAAGAAGCTGTCCCCGCGATTTATCACATCAACTATCCCAACGTGAGGGGAGCCAAACCGGTAATTATTATTGGCGCCGGTCCGGCGGGTTTGTTTGCGGCCCTGCAATGCATCGAAAATGGGCTAAAACCCATTATTATCGAAAGGGGTAAAGATGTAAAACAGCGAAGGAGAGACCTGGCAGCTATAAATAAACAAGGTTTGGTTAATACAGAATCTAATTATTGTTATGGCGAAGGTGGTGCCGGAACCTATTCTGACGGTAAGCTATATACACGCTCTAACAAACGCGGCGACATCAATAAAGTACTTCAGATTTTTGTAAATCATGGTGCCGAAGCAGATATTGCTATCGATGCCCGTCCACATATCGGTACGAACAAACTTCCCCATATTATCACTTCGATAAAAGATACGATCCTGAATGCCGGAGGTGAAGTGATGTTCGATAGCCGGATGACGGATATTTTAATTGAATTTGGAAAAGTAAAAGGCGTCGAGATAAATTTTGAAGAAAAGTTGAGGGCAGATAACATTATCTTGGCAACAGGTCATTCTGCAAGAGATGTGTACGAATTATTGAACAGTAAAAATATCTTAATTGAGGCAAAACCTTTTGCTTTAGGCGTACGGATTGAACATCCTCAGGCAATTATTGATTCAGCGCAGTACCACTGCGATATTCGTTCGGAATTTTTACCACCAGCCTACTACAGTGTGGTTGAGCAGGTTGGCGCACGTGGGGTATTTTCTTTTTGCATGTGTCCCGGAGGTATCATTGCGCCATGTTCCACTGGTGAGAATGAAATTGTAGTTAACGGTTGGTCGCCATCCAAACGGAATAACCCTTATGCCAATTCCGGAACAGTCGTTCAGGTTACGTTAAATGATGTTCAAGGTTATGATCCGCTTAGAATGTTACATTTCCAATCAGAAATTGAAAAAATGGCTTTTGAGGCCGGTGGCGGAAATTTGGTAGCTCCTGCGCAACGCATGGTCGATTTTGTGAATAACAAATTATCGATCGATTTACCAAAAAACTCATATCTGCCTGGTACAAAAAGTTCCATGCTGGATAATATTCTGCCCAATTTCGTATCAGATAGCCTGCGTGCGGCATTGCCCTTGTTTGGAAAAAAAATTAAAGGTTATTATACCAACGAAGCGATTTTGGTAGGAGTAGAGAGCAGAACTTCCTCTCCGGTCAGGATTCCGAGAGATAAAGAGACCTATCAGCACCCTCAGGTAAAAGGTCTATATCCTTGTGCGGAAGGAGCAGGTTATGCCGGTGGAATTGTTTCGGCCGCAATTGATGGAATTAACTGTGCAAATGCAATATTGAACGCCTCATAACAAACTTTATTGCATGCCAGTTGTTATTTCGGCATGTTTAGTATTACGAACGAAATAAAAAAAGCTTTTAACGGAGATGCCTGGCATGGTAACCATGTGATGCAGACATTGAATAATGTTAATCCGGAAAGCGCATTTAGCCATTTTGTTCCCGGCGCGCATTCTATTGCAGAAATTGCCTTGCATTTAACTGCATGGACAGAAGAAGTTTCTTCCAGGTTGATCGGGAAACCGGCTACTGAGCCCGAAAGGGGTGATTGGCCAGCAACTGAAGAACGGACATCCCGGGCCTGGGAACGCATTATTTTTGATTTTAAGACTGCGAACGAAGAACTGATCCGCGTTTGTGAAAGCTTAAAAGACAGCCAGTGGAATGAGGAAGTGAAGGATGAACGTAATCCTGCTTTAGGCACAGGGGTAACCAATGCCGAGCTGTTAAGTGGTTTGATACAGCACCATGCGTATCACTCCGGTCAGATTGCTTTATTATCTAAATTTTAATCCGTGTAATCTCGCCATCCGTGTAATATTATTATGAAAAAGACTCTAATTATAGGCGCATCGCCAGATCCATCCAGGTATGCATATAAGGCAGCCAATATGCTCAGGCGTTTCAATCATGACATTGTTAATGTGGGAATAAAAAAAGGTGAAGTTGCAGGTATTGAAATTGAAAAGCCTGGAGAAATCCATCAGGATATCGATACCATTACTTTATATATAGGTCCTGCTTTGCAGCCACAATACCACGACTATATTCTGGCAACAAAACCCAAAAGAGTCATCTTCAACCCCGGAACCGAAAATTATGAATTGGAGAAATTATTAGATATGCATGGTATCGAACCTGTTGAAGCCTGCACATTAGTATTGCTCAGTACGGGGCAATATTAAAACCGATATAGTACACCCCAATTTACATAATCGGCCTGGGCAAAGTGCATATAGGTTTTGGCCTGTAAACCCAAATGTGGCGTAATGTTAAAAGTAGGCCCAAATGTCCAGTACCAGGTTGCTTTATCCATCAATCTGTTGTAGTGGATGTATTTTCCAATTTGACCTGCCACAGTTACCCTCCATAAATTAACATCGGCACCAATACTGATGCCTGTGCGCCATCTATCATACGAAGTACCGTAGTTTTGGAATGTATTGCCAAAATTATTCGGATCGAAGGTGGTGTAATAATAAACGGCATCGGCCCCTGCTTTAAGCGACATTACATCATTCAGGTAAAAATTGTAGCCCGCATAAATCCCGCTTTTGTATAAGCTTTTTGCTCTATTGCCAAATACGCCCCTCGCGCCCAAACCCGCGCTGAGTTCAATTGAATTACGCTGTAAGGTAGTGTAAGTGCTCATCTTGGCAGAAGTTAATGTTTTTGGATTATTGAGTTTAAGCCCGATGTAAATATTCCCGGTATTCAATCCGCCATTGGGAACAGTAGCGCCTCCGTTTGATACATGTAGAAAACCGAAACCAGCCAATAGATCGGCATATTTTCCGATTGGCAGTTCCATGCCTAAATCTGCTTTAATGGTTTCATTAACCGGACTTCCCAAAAATCTGTTTTTGGTATTATTATAGTAATACTTGTTTGTGTAACCCAGGCCAACACCAGGTGTAAAATTAAATTTGGCTTTCCCGATTTTAAATAACCGGAAATCCATCTGGGCCACTAAGCCATATACTTGTCCAAATGCATGGGCCGAAGTATCTTTTGTGCCTTTCAGTTTGCTTAAATCCCTAAAAATAAAACCGACCCCATAAGATTGGGCGCCGCTAAATCCGATCCATTTATCACTGTTCTGGCTGATGTCTTTAAAATAAGCAGCATCAAATCCTGTAATCTGATCCTGAAACAAATGTCCTTGGTCGTTATTGATATGTGTGCCAAATATGGGCTTAAAAATTATAGACCGGTTTTCTGGAACAATTTGAGCCTTAGCAAAGGAACAGCCTGTAATAACTAAAATAAATACGAGTAGCTTTTTTTTCATTAGTTTTTACTAAAACGGTAAGCAAGACTATAATAGGCATAACGATAGCCGGTAGCACTATTTTTAACTTCATTCGAAGTAAAGGTAGCGGTATAATTGGCTGTCCAGCGTGCAATAGCAAAGGTTAAACCTACCTGCGTACTAAAAACCATAGACTTCGGCTTGAAAGTAATCGGACCCTTATCTTCTAAGAACAGGCCACCCTGCAAGCTCGAATCAAAAGCTATTACATGTAATTGCGGGGCCACCGAAAGGAAAAGTTCATATTTACGTTTAGCATTATTTTTATGATGGTTGCTTACCAGGCTATTAAATGCAGCTGAACCATCCATTTCATTAAATTTTCCTAATCTGAGCAAAGCGCCAACATTCGCTTTGGTTATTACATTGCCCGCCGCTGCTGAAGCAATTCCGGTAACATCAAAGATTTCGTTTGGGGTAGCCAACAGGCGTTTGTTGTATTCTATGCCCAGATTTAAAGTGGGTTCGCTATTTAATCCATATTCCCAGCCGGCAATTTGATTCTGGCCAACCAGTTTATGGTAAGTTTTCTGGAATTCTTCTCCCAGGGCATCCTTACCTGTGAGGCCAATCTGTGCCGAGACCTTTAGGAGTTGTTTGTTTTGGTAAAACCTGCTGTAATTAGCCTCACCATAAAGATAGGCTGTAAAAGGACGGTCGTGTAGGGCGGGGTTTGGAGCAAAACTATAATAAGGATTGTATATTTTCTGTCCCAATTCGAAACCAATAACCTCTTTACTACGGCCGGTTTTCAGGTTATCGCCGTTTAAGGCATGTCTGTATTTAATAAAAAAACCATTGGTGTAATACTTATCGCTTGTGATATCAATATAAGCATCATTCTCTGTGATAACCACGAGCTCACTTTTGTAATTCTGGGCCTGGCTAAGCTTTGCAATAAAGATAAAGATCAAAGGTAAGTATATTTTAAGCGCAATTTTCATTGATAATAAGGATGATTTATTAAGCGGTAAAAGTATTAATTATTGTTTAATATCTCGAATATCCCGATAGTTGTATGCTCTTCAAGATTTAAAAGACGGGCTGAAACAGTTAATCTTCCAAAAAGTTTGGTCATTGGCTAAACTTTTTTCCGTTGAAAACCATGGTCTTACGTCAAATCCTGCTTTAACCGCTTCAAAAGCTTTGCCGTTGCAGATATTTTTTCTACTTTTGCATCCCGCTTCGGAGGAAGGGGTTTTGGTGAAAGGATGGCTCTGGGCGATGGATGGCAGGATTTATTTTAAAATAAATATTGCGGAAGCGGAAAAGATTGCTACCTTTGCAGCCCTGTCCGGAAGGAGGGAAAGCTGAGTAACATCGGCATATTGAAATAAAGGAAAGATAAAAGAGAGGGCTGAAAAAAATAAAATTTATTTTATTTGGAAGTTTAAAAAAGATGCTTACCTTTGCACTCCCAACAGAAACGAAGGGGAAAAAAGACCGGAACGGCGGATGCCGGGAAGAGAGAAAAAAAGATTGAAATGAGCTTGAAAACAAGGGAAGGAAAACGACCCCAACCAAAAAGCGAATCACAATATATAAAGACGGGCCGAGAGGCAACAACAGTCGATAAGTTCTTAAAAGAGATGTCAATGTAGCGTAGCGGGGTTAATGGAGTACTGATCAAAGTACATGATTATTCTGCTTTATTTTAGAGGTGGTGTCTAACAGACAACATAAAAAAAGAAGACCATTTTTAACATGGTTAAAAACTGGTCAGAATTGAACAACACATTTTACAATGGAGAGTTTGATCCTGGCTCAGGATGAACGCTAGCGGCAGGCCTAATACATGCAAGTCGAACGATATTTTCCAGCTTGCTGGGAGAGAAAGTGGCGCACGGGTGCGTAACGCGTATGCAACCTACCTTCATCAGGGGGATAGCCCGGAGAAATCCGGATTAATACCGCATAAAATCACAGGATGGCATTATCCAATGATCAAACATTTATGGGATGGAGATGGGCATGCGTGTCATTAGCTAGTTGGCGGGGTAACGGCCCACCAAGGCGACGATGACTAGGGGATCTGAGAGGATGGCCCCCCACACTGGTACTGAGACACGGACCAGACTCCTACGGGAGGCAGCAGTAAGGAATATTGGTCAATGGAGGCAACTCTGAACCAGCCATGCCGCGTGCAGGAAGACTGCCCTATGGGTTGTAAACTGCTTTTATCCGGGAATAAACCTATTTACGAGTAAATAGCTGAATGTACCGGAAGAATAAGGATCGGCTAACTCCGTGCCAGCAGCCGCGGTAATACGGAGGATCCAAGCGTTATCCGGATTTATTGGGTTTAAAGGGTGCGTAGGCGGCCTGTTAAGTCAGGGGTGAAAGACGGTAGCTCAACTATCGCAGTGCCCTTGATACTGATGGGCTTGAATGGACTAGAGGTAGGCGGAATGAGACAAGTAGCGGTGAAATGCATAGATATGTCTCAGAACACCGATTGCGAAGGCAGCTTACTATGGTCTTATTGACGCTGAGGCACGAAAGCGTGGGGATCAAACAGGATTAGATACCCTGGTAGTCCACGCCCTAAACGATGAACACTCGCTGTTGGCGATACACGGTCAGCGGCTAAGCGAAAGCGTTAAGTGTTCCACCTGGGGAGTACGCCCGCAAGGGTGAAACTCAAAGGAATTGACGGGGGCCCGCACAAGCGGAGGAGCATGTGGTTTAATTCGATGATACGCGAGGAACCTTACCCGGGCTTGAAAGTTAGTGAATGATCCAGAGATGGATCAGTGAGCAATCACACGAAACTAGGTGCTGCATGGCTGTCGTCAGCTCGTGCCGTGAGGTGTTGGGTTAAGTCCCGCAACGAGCGCAACCCCTATGTTTAGTTGCCAGCATGTAATGGTGGGGACTCTAAACAGACTGCCTGTGCAAACAGAGAGGAAGGAGGGGACGACGTCAAGTCATCATGGCCCTTACGTCCGGGGCTACACACGTGCTACAATGGACGGTACAGAGGGCAGCTAGCTGGCAACAGTATGCGAATCTCATAAAGCCGTTCACAGTTCGGATTGGGGTCTGCAACTCGACCCCATGAAGTTGGATTCGCTAGTAATCGCGTATCAGCAATGACGCGGTGAATACGTTCCCGGGCCTTGTACACACCGCCCGTCAAGCCATGGAAGCTGGGGGTACCTAAAGTATGTAACCGCAAGGAGCGTCCTAGGGTAAAACCGGTAACTGGGGCTAAGTCGTAACAAGGTAGCCGTACCGGAAGGTGCGGCTGGAATACCTCCTTTCTGGAGTAGCACCGCCTACCCGCCACGCAACATGATATTTCGAATAAGGTAGAGGGTAAAGAGGTAAAAGGCTTAAGGTCTTGATACTGAATACCTGGTACTTTATACAAAAAAAGACAAGAGAAAAAAGAAACACCCAGAAGACAACGGTGGGCATACTATAGAGGTATAGCGCAACGGAGACGAAAAGGGTAAGCCAAAAAAGGGAAGCAGTAGCGGTAAGATACTATGTACTGCGACTAATTAAAGCCTGCCTTGAAAATACAGTCCCGTAGCTCAGCCTGGTTAGAGCACTACACTGATAATGTAGGGGTCTCCAGTTCAAATCTGGACGGGACTACCATTGAAGTTGGGAGTTGGGAGAAAAGAGCCTGGAGTGATGGATACTCCAAACTGAAAACTCCGAACTCAAAACTGATACTCTGGGGGATTAGCTCAGCTGGCTAGAGCGCCTGCCTTGCACGCAGGAGGTCAACGGTTCGACTCCGTTATTCTCCACCAAAAAAGGTTGAGGGTTGTAAGGTAGAGGGTATGGGGTTAAACCTAACGCTTAAAACTGAAAACACCACAACAGAAAACAAAAAAAACAATTACCTGGATCGGTAATCTACATTGACATAAAGATTAAGAAAAGAAGAAACGCCACGGGGCACATATCAAAAAAGGTATGAAACGGTTCGAGACCGCAGTTTTTTACTAACGAAGCTGAAACGAAGCTTAGGTTGGGGAGAATGAAACCCTCCGCCTTTATACCTTCGGCCTTCAGCCTCAGTAAAGTTCTTTGACATATTGGAAGAAGTTAAAAAAGAAGAGCAAACAACAATAGGCGACTGTTGTGTTTGTGCTCTCCCGACTTTACGTCGGGAATGAGACATCATAACAAGAGCAAAAAAAAGCATACCGTGCGGCGCAAAAGGCGCACGAGTAGAAGAAAGTAAGAAAGAGTACACGGGGGATGCCTTGGCTCTCAGAGGCGATGAAGGACGTGATAAGCTGCGATAAGCTCCGGGGATCTGCAAATAGGAACTAGATCCGGAGATTTCCGAATGGGGCAACCCGGCATGTTGAAGACATGTCACATATAATGAGCAAACCTGCCGAACTGAAACATCTAAGTAAGCAGAGGAAGAGAAAATAACAATGATTTCCTGAGTAGTGGCGAGCGAAAGGGAAAGAGCCCAAACCTACCTTGTTACGGCAAAGTGGGGGTTGTAGGACTGCAACGTGGCATTAGCAAACAGAAGTGGAACGGGATGGGAAGCCCGGCGATACATGGTGATAGCCCAGTACACGTATAGAATGCTAGCCTAGCAGTATCCTGAGTACCGCGAGGTCGGAGACGCCTTGTGGGAATCAGCCGGCACCATCCGGTAAGGCTAAATACTCCTGAGAGACCGATAGTGAACCAGTACCGTGAGGGAAAGGTGAAAAGAACCCCGAACAGGGGAGTGAAATAGAACCTGAAACCGTGTACTTACAAGCGGTCGGAGCGTCCAGGTGGCGTGACGGCGTGCCTTTTGCATAATGAGCCTACGAGTTACTCTTCTCTGGCAAGGTTAAGTGCTTCAGGCACGGATCCGAAGCGAAAGCGAGTCTGAACAGGGCGTATAGTCAGAGGAGGTAGACGCGAAACCTTGTGATCTACCCATGGACAGGTTGAAGGTGCGGTAACACGTACTGGAGGACCGAACCGATAAACGTTGAAAAGTTTCCGGATGATCTGTGGGTAGGGGTGAAAGGCTAATCAAACTGGGAAATAGCTCGTACTCCCCGAAATGTTTTTAGGAACAGCGTCGGTGTTTAGTTATATAGAGGTAGAGCTACTGATTGGGTGCGGGGGAGTCAAATCCTACCAAATCCAGACAAACTCCGAATGCTATATAATATAACCGGCAGTGAGGCGCGGGGTGCTAAGGTCACGCGCCGAGAGGGAAAGAACCCAGACCATCAGCTAAGGTCCCCAAGTTACAGTTAAGTTGAACTAACGAGGTCCGATTGCACAGACAGCTAGGATGTTGGCTTGGAAGCAGCCATTCATTTAAAGAGTGCGTAACAGCTCACTAGTCGAGCGATCGGGCATGGATAATAAACGGGCATTAAACTGTACACCGAAGCTATGGGATTGAAATATATCGGTAGGGGAGCATTCCAATTGCGGTGAAGGTATCTGGTAATGGGTGCTGGAGCGATTGGAAAAGCAAATGTAGGCATAAGTAACGATAAGGCGGGCGAGAAACCCGCCCACCGAAAGGATAAGGTTTCCTGATCAACGCTAATCGGATCAGGGTCAGTCGGGACCTAAGGAGAACCCGAAGGGGAAATTCGATGGACAACTGGTTAATATTCCAGTACTTTTTATAACTGCGATGTGGGGACGGAGTAGTGACACTGCCGCGATCTGACGGAATAGATCGTTAAAGGCTGTAGGTATATCAAACACAGGCAAATCCGTGATTGATGCTGAGAGCTGATAGTACCGGGAACCTTCGGGGGACTGGATAGTGCAGGTAATCAGACTTCCAAGAAAAACCGCTAAGCTTCAGGTTATAAAAACCCGTACCGCAAACCGACACAGGTATCCGGGAAGAGGATTCTAAGGTGCTCGAGTGAATCATGGCTAAGGAACTCGGCAAAATGGCCCTGTAACTTCGGGAGAAGGGGCGCTGGCAGCAATGTCAGCCGCAGTGAAAAGGCCCAGGCGACTGTTTAACAAAAACACATGGCTTTGCAAAATCGAAAGATGAGGTATAAGGCCTGACACCTGCCCGGTGCTGGAAGGTTAAGAGGGGATGTCATCGCAAGAGAAGCATTGAATCGAAGCCCCAGTAAACGGCGGCCGTAACTATAACGGTCCTAAGGTAGCGAAATTCCTTGTCGGGTAAGTTCCGACCTGCACGAATGGTGTAACGATCTGGGCGCTGTCTCAGCCATGAGCTCGGTGAAATTGTGGTCCCGGTGAAGACGCCGGGTACCCGCAACGGGACGGAAAGACCCCATGCACCTTCACTACAATTTAACATTGACATTGGGTACAGGATGTGTAGGATAGGTGGGAGGCTATGAAGCGGTGTCGCCAGGCATCGTGGAGCCAACGTTGAAATACCACCCTTTCTGTATTCGGTGTCTAATCCCATCATTTGGGAGACATTGTTTGATGGGTAGTTTGACTGGGGTGGTCGCCTCCAAAAAGGTAACGGAGGCTTTCAAAGGTAAGCTCAGTACGCTTGGTAACCGTACGCGGAGTGCAATAGCATAAGCTTGCTTGACTGTGAGACATACAGGTCGATCAGGGTCGAAAGACGGATATAGTGATCCGGTGGTTCTGCATGGAAGGGCCATCGCTCAAAGGATAAAAGGTACGCTGGGGATAACAGGCTGATCTCCCCCAAGAGCTCATATCGACGGGGAGGTTTGGCACCTCGATGTCGGCTCGTCACATCCTGGGGCTGGAGAAGGTCCCAAGGGTTCGGCTGTTCGCCGATTAAAGTGGCACGCGAGCTGGGTTCAGAACGTCGCGAGACAGTTCGGTCCCTATCTGTTGTGGGCGTAGGAATTTTGAGTGGGGCTGACCTTAGTACGAGAGGACCGGGTTGGACCAGCCTCTAGTGAATCTGTTGTTCCGCCAGGGGCATTGCAGAGTAGCTACGCTGGGAATAGATAAGCGCTGAAAGCATCTAAGTGCGAAACTAGCCACGAGATGAGAATTCCATATAGGACCGTAGCAGACTACTACGTTGATAGGCTACAGATGTAAAGCTGGCGACAGCACAGTCGAGTAGTACTAATCATCCGAAGCTTTCAAAGCAAGACAGACTGTTGTTTGTTCTTCCAACTAACTTCTTTCAATAATATGTCATTTAAGCGCAAAGCTAAAAGAGCAAAGACCAAAGCGGATTATAGACAGCTTTAGTCCTTAGGCTTTCACCTTTCGACTTAAATAAAAATATTCAGGTGCCTATATCGGTGGTGTCCACCTCTTCCCATTCCGAACAGAGAAGTTAAGCCCACCAGAGCCGATGGTACTGCGGTAACACGTGGGAGAGTAGGTCGGTGCCAGATCTTAAAGAGAAGCCCTTCAGCAGCAATGTTGGAGGGCTTTCTTCGTTTATAGCGCTTTTTCCCTCTGGCAGAGAAAGCTTTGAGCCCGCACATAATGCTGATCTCTGCAGATTGGTTCCATCCTCCCTTTTCCATCTTCCATCTTACCTCGCTTTACGATAGCCCTGATGGGAGCGGCATCCCTTTTGGGCAAAGAAAAAATTGTTCAACAGATAAAATTTCCCAAAAGGATACAGCGTACAGCAGGACAGGACCCCGCCCAAACGCACAGAAACCTGCGCTCCGGGAAAAGCAGGTGCTCTTTCAGCCATAAAGCGTAATAAAACTCAAAGTACTGCCCCGCAGAGGCCGTTCCGTTATCCTTTCCACCGTCCATCTTACCTCGCTTCACGATAGCCCTGATGGGAGCGGCATCCCTTTTGGGCAAAGATGAAATTGTTCAACAGAAAAGGTTTCCCAGATGGATACAGCGTACAGCAGGACCGGAGCCGACCCAAACGCACAGAAACCTGCGCTACAAAATAAAGAAATTATATTTTTAACACCCTTTGAAGGTCTAAGATTATAAGGGAACATAAGTTTTGATGTTTTTACTGCCACTGAGTTCCAATTGATGATCACTCACCTCTTGTTAAAAAATGTAAAATCTTAGATCCCCAAGATAATAAAACCGTATTATTGTATCATTACGTACATGTTATGATGATGAATGTAGATGTTAAAAAGTTAATCTTTCTTGCCTTTATTTGGTGTATCAATTTTAGTGTTTTTGCTCAAAGTAAAAATGTACAGCTCCCTGCAAATTGGTTTAACCTCGATTTACTGGAGAATGGCTATTTTGGTATCAGCACTGAAAAAGCATATCGCGAACTTTTAAAGGATAAAAAACCAAAGCAAAATATTATTGTGGCGGTAATTGATGGTGGTGTAGATATCAATCACCCCGATCTGCGAAATGTTTTATGGACAAATAAAAAAGAGATTCCCGGAAATGGAATAGACGATGATGGTAATGGTTATGTTGATGATATTCATGGCTGGAATTTTATCGGTTCAAAAAAAGGAAATCTCGAATTTGATAATTTGGAATTGGTGCGTTTGTTAAGAATTTACACGCCAAAATATCAATCAACAACCAATTTAACACCGTTAGACAGTGCACAGAAGGAAGAATTTAAACTGTATAAAAAAATGGTTGGCGATTTTGGTAAAAAATACGAAGATGCCAGCAATACTTTTTCTGTATTGATTGCCATTAACAAAGTTTTGGATACGGTAACTAAAATCAGTAAGAGAGAAATTCCAACGATGGATGATGTGGATCGCTATAAACCTGATGATGAAACTGAAGAGCAGGTTAAATCCATCATCAGAAAAGGTGCAAGGGAAGATGGAAGTTTCGAGAAGTTTTATAAAAGTATTAAAGAGGGGTACAAGCAATACGATGCGATGCTTAAGTACAATTTAAATCCTAAGTATGATATGCGCGCCGAATTGGTTGGTGATGACTACAGCAATGCCTATCAAAAGGATTATGGAAATAATGATGTAAAAGGTCCGGATGCTTTTCATGGTACGCACGTTTCAGGAATCATTGGTGCCGATCGCACTAATTCAATCGGTATTATGGGAGTAGCCAATCAGGTAAGCATTATGGCGATCAGGGTGGTACCTACAGGTGATGAACGTGATAAAGATGTGGCCAATGGTATCAGATATGCCGTAGACAATGGCGCGAAAGTAATTAATATGAGTTTTGGTAAAAGTTATAAGTGGGATAAAAAGGCGGTAGATTCTGCAGTAAAATATGCTGAACTTAAAGGGGTATTGTTAGTGCATGCCGCCGGAAATGATAACCAGAATAACGATATTGAAGAGAATTTTCCTAATAAGTTTTTTGACAGTAAAGAGGCCGAGGTTTATAATGAGGCCAATAAAAAACCAAGCAAGCCAGATTTTACACCACCTAAACCTATGACACCAAATAACGGAATGGGTATGAGGCCAGCTTATGAACGATCTACATTCGTAAAATCTATACCAGTCGACTCTGCAAAGTTTAATCTCCCTCATGCCAGTAATTGGATTGAAGTTGGTGCCAGTGCTTATAAAGATGATGATAATCTGAAAGCCAGTTTCTCCAATTATGGTAAATATTCTGTAGATGTTTTTGCCCCCGGATTTTTAATCAACTCAACGGTTCCTGGTAATAAATATGAAGAGGCAGATGGAACGAGTATGGCTTCGCCTGTGGTGTCAGGCTTAGCAGCATTGATCTTAAGTTATTATCCGGATTTAAAACCAGCACAGGTACGGGAAATTATCATGAAATCGGTTTCAAAAGTAGCGCATAAGGTGAAGTACAAAAATGAAAAAGGTGAGAATACCCGGGTGCCTTTTAACGAAATATGTGTGAGTGGTGGGATTGTTAACGCTTTTAATGCACTTAAATTAGCAGAGACATATAAATAAAGGGAAGTTGTTAGTTTTTGAAGCGCAGGGCATTACAGCTATTTAAGTTTGTTCCCGTGCTCTGCTGTATCCCTTCGCTACGCTTTCGGGTATGCCGTTTCGCCCGCCCGCCCAATGTCGTTAAGTTAAGGAAAAACATTGCAAAGAAAGGATTTAACCAGTATCTTTATGTCAGCCCTTATAAAGGAAGGCGAACTTTTTCCAGTTTATAGAAGGGCTTTTTTTACACACTATTAATCACATTGAAAATGAAGATTTTAGAGTCTCCTCTAAAACTGTTTCTAGTGATTTTACAAGGAAGCGTAAGTTTTCCTTTAAGGACCTTGTTGTCAATATCCTGGGCTTTAGCCGTGCCTCCGTCCGAACCGAACTTGACAGGTTCTTCAAATCCCTTTCCGGTACAGGTTCAGAAATCACCACCTTTTCTAAAAGTGCGTTTACTCAGGCTCGGCAAAAATTAAGGCCAGAGAGTTTCATCTGTTTAAACCAATCTCTTTTAGATTATTTTAAAAACAATAGCCCTTCTCAAAGAAACTGGAAGGGCAAGAGGGTTGTCGCTATTGATGGAAGTTTTCTTGTACTGCCAAACGAAAAATGCTTAATAGAGAAATTTGGTAACTTTTCGAATCAAAACAAAACTATTTCTGCAGGTGCCAGGATATCAATTGCTTATGATGTCTGCAATAATATTATCCTGGACGCGCTGATTGTCCATACACAGCACGATGATGAGAAAGAGATGGCCAAAAATCACTTGAAGAATTTAAATAGTGAAACTGATATTCTTGTTTTTGACCGGGGATATCCCAGTCTTTGGCTAATTTCTTACCTAAAGAAAGAGGGGTTTGATTTTTGTTTCAGGTTGAGTACAGCATGGAAAACTGCCCATGAAACTCTAAATTCAAGCATAGAAAAAGATATTGACTTTGAGCTAAAAAAGCGTCCCTCGCAAGAATACGGGAAATTGAGGAGCTACAACCTCCAGACCAAAGTTGAGGGGCTAAGGCTGCTATCGGTAGATTTACCTGATGGTGAACAGGAAGTTCTACTTACCAGTTTGTGTAACAGAGATGTATACCCAGTCCAAGCAATCAAAGAACTATACCACATGAGATGGGGAGTGGAAGAATGTTACAAGCGCATTAAACAGGTAGCACAAATGGAATATTTTTCAGGGAGAACGGTACATGCTATTCAACAGGATTTTTATGCAAGGATAATTTTATTAAATATTTCAGCAATGATAGGAGTGCAGATCGAAAAAGCCGGACAAAAAGATAAAGGACACAAGCATGCCGTACAAATCAATAAAACTCAGGTAGTAACCAAAGTTAAAGACTTTTTGATTGACATATTTTACAGAAACGACATAGTCTGTTCGGTCCAGAAAATCCTAAAGTTATTAAAGAATTGCACGGATATAGTTAGATCCAATAGAAGCTTCAAAAGAATTAAGGTCTATAAAGAAAAGAGAAAACCTTTGATGTACAGAGGGATATAGCTTAACTTAACGACATTGCCCGCCCGCCGGCAACGGGCAGGGGGCTAAATACTCGGTAACTGCCCTGAATGCCAAACAAAAACAAATTATTTAAAAATTAGATGTACAGGATTTTAATGAATTCCTGAAAGGTACCAAATGGGTATTTTTTTGCTTTCATCCATGAGATAAGTGTCTCCATGCGCGCGATCATTTTTGTACCGGTATTTTTCCTCACATAAGCAGGGAAACCAAAACGTTCAAAATCGTTTAAATCGGTAAATTCCCATGGATGAAAATAGATGTTCAAGTATTTATCTTTTTTATAGGTCCAGCTGGCTAGAGTTTTGTAAATGCCTAAGGGCAGATTATGGAAAGAGAGCCAAAATAGCGGGAAACGGATCAATGGGCTAACGGAGGCGGGAATCTGCAGGACGTTGTCTTTCATAAAATGCGTTCGCGAAATATTGAAATTATTATACCGTCCGGGCAAATAAGTTGGATTAATGGAGGTATTGTAAATATATCCGGCCTTCTCGATCTCCTTTTCATCAACAGGCATCATCCTTGCCATGCGGTAACCGGTAATTTCTTTGCCCGAGAGTTCTTCTAGCCTCAGTTTTGATTGAAGCAGGTGTTCTGGCTTAAAATCAGAATGATAATAACCATGAGAGGCGAGTTCGTGCCCGGTTTCAGTAATCCGTTTAATCAGATCAGGAATATGCTCGGCAAAGGTAACCGTACAGAAAAAAGTAGCCTTTACGTTGTATTTATCCAGTATATCTAAAATGGCAATGGTACCTGCTTTCGAAATGGCAATCTGATCTTCAAAAGAGATATCTTTTCCATACTCAAAAGGCATATCAAATTCTTCGATATCAAAACTTAACAATACCATCTTTATTTTTGTTGAATATTGGTTGAACGGATAATGTAATTCGGGCGGTTTTTGGATTGCATAAACATTTTACCCACATAAATACCTATAATGCCTAAAATAATGAGCTGTAAACCTCCAAAAAAGACAATTGTCATAATTACTGATGCCCATCCGGATACTTCCACATGATTAACGAATGCGTAGATAATGTAAGGCACATACAGTACGGAGGCAAAAGAGAGGATAAAACCCAGATAAACTGCTGTGTAGAGTGGCTTGATGCTAAAAGAGGTAACACCATGAAGGGCTAGCCTAAGCATTTTTTTGAGGGTGTATTTACTTTTACCCGAAAATCGTGCTGCCGGATTATATTTAATAGCATATTGCTTAAAGCCCAGCCACTTTACCAGACCGCGAAGAAATGGTTCATTTTCGTGAAAATTACGGAAAACACTAACCACCCGCTGATCCAAGAGACGGAAGTCTGCCGCCCCAGGCTCTAAATCAATATCTGAAAGCCAGTTTAATACTTTGTAAAATAAGCTTGATGAGCCTCTCTTACCTTTAGATAAATTTTTATCATCTTCACGGATGGTGTAAACTACTTCATAACCGGTTTCCCATTTTGCAATCATCTCCGGAATCAATTCCGGAGGATGTTGCATATCGCAATCCATAGAAATTACACAATCGCCAAAAGCATGGTCCATGCCCGCCTTAACAGCCAATTGATGACCAAAATTCTTAGAAAATTCAAGGAAAAAAATATTATTTGCCGTTGAAGCATAATCCTTTATTTTTTCAAGCGTATGATCGGCACTTCCATCATCAACCAGTATAATTTCGTAATCATAATTGATGGTTGAAAAAACTTTTTTAATACTTTCGGCAATTACAAAAATATTATCGGCTTCGTTGTAGGCAGGGATTACTATAGAAACTAATTTATTCATTATCGGTAATCAGATAAGACTCAAAATCTTCTTTCATCATTTGATAGATTATAGTTAGCCAAATGATAACGCAAGGTAGGGCTTTAAGCGAATATAGACGAATAAATTCTTTAACCGACCTCGGGAAAATATCGGTTGGCGATAAGCTGGTTAATATAAACGCAAAAATAAACAAGGCAATGATCCACCCGTTTTTAGGGTTTTGCTGTACCATAAACCAAATGGCCACTCCTGCAAAAGCGATAATATAAGTGGGCGATTCTGAGCCACTACTAAATATCACCGTGAAAATCAATGTTGAAGCCAGTAACATTAATCTAAAAGCTAAATTTTTGTACTGATTGATACGGATATAAGGCAAACCAAACAATATTAATCCACCTAGCAAAAATGGGGTATTCGGAAGGTTGATATTAGCGGTTATCCGTCTCACGATACCCATTAAAGAAATATCCTGAAAAGATGTTAATGAGGCATTTAAGTTATTTTTATGCGCTAAAGAATGGTACCAATCGCTATAAGATTGCAGAACAAATGCCGGTGAGGAAATGGCCATCGGCAAGGCAATCAACACCGCAAATGCAATAAAACAGCCTAAAATAAATTTTAACTTATTTTTGGTGAAAAAGAAAAAAGCCAGTCCAACAATTCCATAAAGTTTTACCAGGGTGCCACAGGCAATAAAAAAAGCAGATCGTATTTCTTTCTTTTTAATAAGATAGGAGAAACTGAGCAATATTAGTCCTGTTAGGGCAATGTTAAACTGGAAACTGAAGAGTGCGGTCAGGGTTTCATGTGCACAGATCCATGCGATTATTGTTCGCTTGTTAAGCGATATGGGCAGGCTGTAAATTCCCCAAAGTAATATCGCTAGGTTGGCTATGTTCCAAAGTATACAGCCCAATCCATCAGGTAATAAGGCAAAAGGCGCTATGAAAATTGAAAATATGGGCCCATAATGGTTACTATCCTGATACTCGGGGTAATTATGGTATAAGTTCTGCAAATCAATAGTATGCCAGTATACGTATTTAAAAATCAGGTAATTGTTGTACGAATGATGGTGATATTGTTTGAAACCAGCTACTAAAGCCAGTAGGAGATAAACAGCAAATACACATTGCTTATTTAGAAGTAATGAAGAGAGTTTGCTGAGATTATTTTCTGTAAAAATTTTCATTATACTTTGATGCCGCAATATAACTATTTCGTTACATCAATACGAAATAGATCTTTGGACTAGTCAGTCAATATTAAGTAATTATGAATTTATTTAAGGTATATCGATTTAGTAAATCATTTTACTAGTTTTAGTAAACTGAACCAAATAAATCATCAATCTTAAAAAAACTATGAGAAAACTACAACTGCCACTTTTTGTGGCCCTGGTGCTAACCTTCAGCGCCTGTAAAAAAGAAGAACAAGAGGCTGAAAAATTTTCCGGACCAAAACTTAAAGAAAATGTAAATCCGAGTGCGGCTTTATCAGGTTTTTCGCTTAATAACTGGATGAGCATACTTGCCGATCAAAATAGCATAGCGCTCATTTCTATCCCAGGTACGCACGATTCTGGCGCTACCATCGAACCCGTTTCAGGCACGGCTAAATGTCAGAATCTGAGCATAGCCGATCAGTTAAATGCAGGCGTACGTTACCTCGATATCCGTTGCAGGCATATCGACAACGCTTTTGCCATTCATCACGGCGCCATTTATCAAAATCTTAATTTTAATGACGTGCTGAATGCATGTATCAACTTCCTGAACAGTCACCCTACCGAAGCCATTATTATGAGCGTAAAAGAAGAACATACCCCATCAAACAATAGCCGTTCTTTTGAGCAAACATTCGACAGTTATGTGCAGCAAAACCCAGGTAAATGGGATTTAGGAAACAACATTCCAACTTTGGGCAGTATCCGTGGAAAAATCAGGTTGTTGAGGAGGTTTTCCGGGTCATCGCCAAAAGGAATTGATGCAACTGCGTGGGCGGATAATACCACTTTCGATATCAATAATGCTGCTGCAAATTTAAAGGTTCAGGATTTTTACAATGTTAATGACGTAAATACCAAGTGGGCGAGAATCGAAACCTTATTAAATGAAGCCAAAAATGATACTTCGAATAAACTTTACCTGAACTACGCAAGTGGTTATAAAGCTGGTGTATTCAGTATCCCAAGCATTACTACGGTGTCGAATTCGGTAAACCCAAAAATCACAACCTTTTTTAACAGTAATACCCATGGTAAATTTGGTATTATCCCACTTGATTTTGTTGATTCGGGCAGAAGCCAATTAATTGTCAATACAAATTTCTAATCTTAACGCAGAGACTTATTGGTTCAGTATGAGTTAAAAAGGATGCACAGTCTGATCAGACTATGCATCCTTAATTTCAATAGTATTTTACATTGTAACTACTTCGCTTTAAACCTTAAAACGGTAAATGAATAAGCTGGTAGCTCGAATTGCCTGGCTGCCTCGGCATTGATATTTGTGATAACAGGAACAGCTTTTTTATCGCTTGGGTTGCCAGAAAGTATGGTTTTAATGGCATTTTTTCCGAGCTGTTGCTGATTGAAATCAAGCGAGGTATTTACCGTTACTGGAAGTAGATTGATCAGTTTAACGATTACATCTCCGGTTTTTGTATCCTTAACCATCGAACAGGCCATCCGTTTCTTTACGTTTTCCTGGTCTGAAGAAAGCGCTACCATTGAAGGGATATACTCATCTCCGGCATGTTGTCCGTATAATTGCTGTACAAAATAGCCTATGGTAGGTTTTACTTCCGTATTGTTAAAATAAATGAGGTCTGGATTCCATTGCGTATGCCCCTCTTTAGCAAGAAGCGGGGCGTATGATGCCATACTGACCACATCGCCATTGCGTTCAAGTGAAAGAAGATACAATGCTTCGGAAAGCGAGGTTTCCAGGTTGGTGCGGTTACCGCCTGGTAAGCTTGCCGCATATTCGCCGAGATAAACTTTAGATTTAGCGCGATCATAACTGTCGTAAAAATTTTGATTATTGATAAACCAACCTGGCGATTGGTAATAATGTTCGTCAATTATCGGAACGTTAAGGTTTGATGCAATTTGCCAACCGGCCTCATAATCAGTTCCTTCGAAAAAAGGACCTGCTGTGCCGATAACCGTAATTTCGGGATGTGATTTTTTCAGGGCATTATAGATCAGGGTAAAACGTTGTTTAAATACTTCGGTAATCTGGTCTTCATTACCAATGCCTATATACTTCAGGTTAAATGGTTTTGGATGGCCTGCTTCAGCGCGTTTCTTTCCCCATTCGGTTTTTACATCTCCATTGGCATATTCAATCAAATCTTCTATATCCTGTATGTATTGCCCCATTTCGCTCATTGGTATGCCGCCCTGTTGGCCACCGCCGCCAGTGCCCGAATTCTGGCAAGGTACACCAGCAGCTACCACCGGAACGGGTGCCGCACCAATATCTTCGCAGAACTGAAAATACTCATAATAACCAAGTCCCATGGTTTGATGATAGCCCCAAAGGTTTCGGTCCGGTTTGCGGGCAGCTAAGGGCCCGATTGAGTTTTTCCATTTGTAAATGTTGGCAATGCCATCTCCATGTGCAAGGCAACCTCCCGGAAAACGTACAAAACGAGGGTGTATATCGCCAATGGTTTGCGCCAGATCTGCCCTTAAGCCATTTTTCCTGCCTTTAAATGTGTTTTTGGGGAATAACGAAACCATATCAATTGCAATGCGCCCTGGATTAGCCATTACGATTTCGAGTTTTGCATGGGTTGCATCTGCAGCAGGTACTAAACTCAAGGCTGTTGTTTTCCAGCTGCTTGAAGTAACGTTTACGCTCGATTGAGCTAAAATCGCTTGTTTATCATCTACCAGCCTGACTTCAAGGTTCATTTTTTTTACATTCAGTAACTTCGCCGATAACGAAAAATCATAGGTTTTGCCTTTTTTTAGTGCTATTCCATCAAAACCGCCATTAAGGATGGATGCCCCGGCAACAGGAATATCCAAAACGGCGTAGTGTGCATTATTGGGATGAATGGGCGAAATAGAATCTATTTTCATAGTCGCGCGCTCGCCTTTTAGTATCCAGGCATAACTGCTATTCCAGTTGTGGTCGTGATATTCTTTATCACGTGGGTGGTATTCAAAATCCCGGTTCTGAATCAGCTCCGCATACAATCCGCCATCAGCTGCATAATTTAAATCTTCGAAAAATACGCCTGTTAGCATATTGCTGATCGCTTTTGCTTGATCAGGTTGGAAAGTTATTTTTGCCTCCACATTTTTAAGCCCTGCAAAACGCTGCGCATCATCTTTAGTCGTTTCTCCGCTCTGTTTATTTTTATAGTCTTTTAGTTCATAAGCTTTTTTCAAACCCAAAATAACTTTCCATGGCAAACGGTGTACCTGGCCATTACCAGTATGGGGCATATTAACTGATGTATTCCCATTGAGGTAGGTTGAAGCAGGAACTTCTTTAACGGGACCGTAATTGATTAAATCATTGCTTTTGGTCTGGAAATATTTTCCATTGGCATCCGAATAAGTTACGGTATACTCATCCGATTTGCTGTCGTACTCCATAATCGGGCGCAGTACATTTTTACCTTTGTTTACATAAGGATAGTTTTGCGGATTCCAACTTACAAGATCTTTCGAACTTGAGGTGGCAAACTGTAGTGTACGGTCATTTAAACTCCATATACAAACCCATAGTCCGTTTTTACCCCGGGTAAGAAAAGGCGTTATCATTTTTTTTTCGCTTCCCCATCGGCCATAATCGCTTTGTAAAAAAGTATGATTATTCCCTATTGGCGTCCAGTTCTGTTTATCCAAACTCCAGGCAAAACAAAGGCCGTTTACATTGTAGGCAAATAAATAGGCCGAATCGGGTTCGTTGGCTGTTTTTTTATTCATGGCCAATACATTTGTTGCCATGAAGATCAATGCGGCAAAAAGCCAGAATTTTCTTTCCATTTCTGTTAAAATTAGTCTTAAAATTCAATAAAGCATCAACAACAAAACTATTCAGGCTTTATAAGGAATGATGATTTTGGTTAGAATTTTTTTTCTAATTTAAATAATAATCGTCATTATAACGATTATTATCTGTTGCTTAATCATAAATAATCTGGTAAGCGCTTGTAACAGCTACCAATATGAAAAAAACCTTTCCAAAATGGAAGGGTTTTTTGATGTCTGCTTATGGGTAAAATAAATGATTATCTTTTAAGGTTCTGTTTATCAGTTATTTATTTTATTGATGTCTTTTGTGGTATAAGAGTTGGCTCTGGCTTGTAAAATCATTACAATCATGACAATATTACTCTTTTTAATCCTGGCACTGCTCTGCTGGGCTACTTACAAATCAATAAACTGGTTCGAGAAAATCTAACACTATGATCGCATTATTTATAATCGCCGTCGCCGTATTCATCTATATGATCTACGTGCTGATCAAACCCGAAAAATTTTAATCCTTAGCACTTTCAATAGCGCATTAACAAATTAAAAAATGAATACTGAATTAACAGGCATTATTGCCACATTTCTGCTCACTTTGGTTATCGCCATACCTTTAGGTAAATACCTGGCCAGGGTTTTTGCAGGAGAAAAAGTCTGGACAGATTTTTTAAAACCATTGGAAACTGGCATTTATAAGCTTTCCGGCATTAATATCAAAGAACAGATGAACTGGAAACAGCAGTTAAAAGCACTGCTTACCATTAATATTATATGGTTATTTTATGGGTTTTTTGTGCTTATTTTTCAGGATAAGCTTCCGTTCAATCCGGATGGAAATCCTGGGATGACACCTGACCTTGCTTTTAACACTATTATCAGTTTTGTTGCCAACTGTAATCTCCAGCACTATTCGGGCGAGAGTGGCGTAAGTTACCTTACCCAACAGTACGTGTTGATGTTTCTTCAGTTTGTAAGTGCGGCAACAGGTATTGCTGCTGCAGTTGTTCTTTTTAAAGCATTTAGAGATAAAACGACAACCGAGCTTGGCAATTTCTGGGAATTTTTTGTGAAATCCATTACCCGTTTATTATTGCCATTATCTTTTGTAATGGCCTTGATCTTAACTTTTAATGGTACACCTGCCAGTTATGAGGGTAAAGATAAATTTATTTCTGTCCAAGGTGATACCGTTAATGTTTCGAGAGGGCCAGCTGCTCAAATGATTGCGATTAAACATTTAGGTACAAATGGAGGGGGATACTTTGGCGCCAATTCGGCACATCCTTTTGAAAACCCCAGCTATTTCACTAATATGGTGGAAATCATTGCGCAAACCATTATTCCTTTAGCCATGATTATGGCCTTCGGTTATTTTATCAGAAGGAAAAAACTCGCCTGGACCATTTTCGGGGTAATGACCATTGGTTTGTTCATGCTGCTTCTACCCACCTTAAGTTCAGAAATTGGCGGAAACCCGGCGCTGGCCAAAATGGGTATTGCCCAAACTACAGGCGCCATGGAAGGTAAAGAAGTACGTTTCGGTCCGGCAGCTACTGCTTATTGGAGTACATTGACCACCGTAATTTCTACCGGATCGGTAAATGGTATGCATGATAGTACTATGCCTTTAACCGGGTTATGTGAATTACTGGCCATGATGATCAACTCATTTTACGGAGGCTGTGGTGTAGGTTTATTGAACTATTTTATCTACCTGATCATTGCTGTATTTATTTCAGGACTGATGGTGGGCAGAACGCCGGAGTTTCTTGGCCATAAGGTAGAAGCCAGAGAAATCAAGATTGCGGCCATTATTACCTTATTGAGTCCGTTTTTGATCCTAGCCGGAACAGCGGTGGCGAGTTATATCTTCACCAATCATGGTAATGCTGCATGGGCGGTTCAGCCTAAAAACTGGCTCAATAATCCTGGTTTCCACGGATTCTCTGAAATGCTGTACGAAATGACTTCTTCAAATGCCAACAACGGTTCGGGATTTGAAGGATTGGGCGATAACAATATCTTCTGGAACCTATCTACCGGTATCGTGATTTTCTTAGGCCGTTTCTTACCGATTATCGGTCCGGTTGCCATTGCTGGTTTATTGGGAGCTAAGAAATTCATCCCTGAGTCGGCCGGCACACTTAAAACAGATACCAAAACCTTTGCGCTGATGACTTTTGCGGTAATTATCGTTTTAAATGCACTTTCTTATTTCCCTGCCCTGGCTTTAGGCCCGTTGGCAGAATACTTTACTCACTAGGATGGAAAGGTAAGATGGATGATGGAAATTGGAATTTAATCCTTCATCATCCATCCGACATCTTCCATTTACACATAAATAACTAATATGAAACCCAATAATAAATTGTTCGAACCTGCCCTGGTGCAGGCCGCGCTAAAACAATCCTTCATTAAGCTTGATCCAAGGGCAATGGTACGCAACCCGGTGATGTTTACCGTAGAAATCGGAACGCTGATAATGGCTTATGTTACGATATACTCTTTCAGCCATACCGGACAAGGATCGCCCTTGTACAACTTCTTCATCTTTTTGGTGTTATTGCTCACAGTTCTGTTTGCAAACTTTGCCGAAGCCATTGCAGAGGCAAGAGGTAAGGCACAGGCCGACAGCCTTCGTAAAACGAGAGAAGAAACGCCTGCAAAAGTACTCCTGAATGGTACCATAGAAATCCGTTCATCCAACCAGTTAAAAAAAGGAGATGTGTTTATTTGCGAAGCAGGTGATACAATTCCAACGGATGGAGAGATTATTGAAGGTATTGCTACAATTGACGAATCGGCCATTACCGGTGAGTCTGCTCCGGTAATCCGCGAGTCAGGAGGAGATAAATCTTCGGTAACCGGCGGAACAAAAGTTTTATCTGATGAAATTAAAGTTCGGGTAAGTACAGCTCCGGGAGAAAGTTTTTTAGATAAGATGATCGCTTTGGTTGAAGGTGCATCACGTCAGAAAACACCAAATGAGATTGCTTTAACGATTCTCCTGGCCAGTTTCACCCTGGTATTCATCATTGTATGTGTAACCTTGAAACCTTTTGCCGATTATGCCAATACACCGATCACCGTTGCGGCGCTGATTTCGCTTTTTGTATGTCTGATCCCGACCACTATCGGCGGGCTTTTATCTGCCATTGGTATCGCGGGGATGGACAGGGCTTTAAGGGCAAACGTCATTACCAAATCGGGTAAAGCGGTAGAAACAGCAGGTGATATCGATGTACTGCTGTTAGATAAAACAGGAACCATTACCATTGGTAACCGTAAAGCCACTAATTTTTATCCTACAGCAGGCATAAACATTAAATCTTTTACTGATGCCTGTGTACTAAGTTCTCTGGCGGATGAAACTCCGGAAGGAAAATCAATTATCGAACTGGCCGCCGAACAGGGGGGTGAAATCCAGGGAACGCCAGAAGGATCTACATTTATCAAATTTACCGCCGAAACCCGTTCGAGTGGATTGGATACTGCTGATGGAAAAAGGATCAGAAAAGGCGCTTTCGATTCGATCAGAAGTATGGTACAGAAAGCAGGAAATCATTTTCCTTCTGATATTGAAGACCATGTAAAAACCATTGCTACCAACGGCGGAACACCTTTGGTGGTGGCTGAAAATGAAAAAGCACTTGGCGTAATAGAATTACAGGATATCATTAAGCCCGGCATCAGCGAACGTTTTGAGCGTTTAAGGAAAATGGGTGTGAAAACGGTAATGGTGACGGGAGATAACCCATTAACTGCTAAATACATCGCAGAGAAAGCGGGTGTTGATGATTTTATCGCAGAAGCCAAGCCAGAGGATAAAATGAATTACATTAAAGATGAACAAAGTCTTGGCAAACTGGTAGCCATGATGGGGGATGGAACGAATGATGCCCCTGCGCTGGCTCAGGCAGATGTGGGTGTAGCCATGAACAGTGGAACACAGGCCGCAAAAGAAGCAGGAAACATGGTCGATCTGGATAACGACCCAACCAAACTGATCGAGATTGTAGAGATCGGAAAACAATTGTTGATTACCCGTGGTACATTAACCACTTTTTCGATCGCGAATGATGTGGCCAAATATTTTGCAATCGTTCCAGCCCTGTTTATCGCATCTATTCCTGCCTTGCAAAGCCTGAACATTATGGGGCTGCATTCACCAGAATCGGCCATTATGTCGGCAGTAATTTTTAACGCCATCATTATTCCGATCCTGATTCCGCTGGCCTTAAAAGGTGTGGCTTATAAACCGATTGGCGCAACCGCTTTATTACGCAGAAACCTGTTTATATATGGTATCGGTGGTGTGCTAGTTCCGTTTATAGGGATTAAAGTAGTTGATTTATTAGTCGGATTATTTGTGTAAAAATTTGCCTCAACCCCGCGTAGCAGTGAATCGTAATGCAAGCGATTAAAGATCCCGAATTAAAATTTAAAAAAACAAAAATGAAAAAGTACATTATTCAATCTATCCGCTTAACATTGGTCCTGTTGGTATTGTTATGCGTAGTATATCCCATTAGTGTAGCCTTTATCGGCAAAATGTCTAAAGGAAACGGTGGTGGAGAAAAAATCACCAAAAACGGTAAAACAGTAGGATACGCCTTATTGGGTCAGTCGTTTACCAAACCTCAATATTTCTGGGGAAGGCCATCTGCTGTGGCTTATAATGCAGCAGGTTCTGGAGGTTCTAATAAGGGGCCATCCAATCCGGATTATCTGAAAGAAGTGCAGTCACGGATTGATACTTTATTGAAGTATAATCCGGGGATTAACAAATCAGATATCCCTGCCGATATGGTTACTGCATCGGGAAGCGGACTTGACCCAAATATTTCTGAGCAAGGTGCTGCTATCCAGATTGAAAGGGTTGCCGCAGCCCGTAAAATCGATGTGAAAAAGGTAAAAGAACTGGTGGCCATGAATACGCTTAAACCATTTATGGGGGTATTCGGCCCTTCATCGGTAAATGTGCTGAAATTAAACCTTGCCCTTGATGCGCTTTAATTAATGGTTCTAAAAAGTTTCGTCATCTCAACCATAGTGGAGAGATCTAACAATCACCCGTTTAAAGATCTCTCCATTCCGTTGCACTCCAGTCGAGAGGACGATTGCCTATTTAAGTAAACAATTTCCCAAAACAATAACAATGGTAATGCTTTCTGTTCTGGTGCCAACTCACCTGGGCATTAGGCTTTGCCCAATATCAACAATCAGATAAAATGAAAAAAATACTATTACTTGCCGCTACACTTACTACAGTATTTATTGCAAAAGCACAGGAAGAACCTAAAATTAAATTAACGGGTTACCTTGAAGCCTATTATGGATATGATTTTAATAAACCTGCAGACCATAACCGTCCCGGGTTTATTTATTCGCATAACCGCACCAACGAAGTAAACTTAAACCTTGGTTTTATCAGGGCTGCCTATGATAGCGGAATGATCAGGGCTAATTTGGCGGTAATGGCAGGGACCTATGCCAATGCCAACCTGGCTGCTGAGCCTGGCGTTTTAAAAAATATCCTGGAGGCCAATGCAGGGGTAAAATTATCCAAAACAGAAAACCTTTGGATTGATGCCGGAATCTTTTCTTCGCATATCGGTTTCGAGAGTGCAGTTTCGAAAGATTGCTGGGTGCTTACCAGGAATATTTCTTCAGAAAATACACCATACTATGAATCAGGTGCAAAAATTACTTATGGTACCAAAGATGGTAAATTTACGGCCAGCGCATTGTACTTAAACGGATGGCAGCGCATTACCCGCCAGAATGGAAATAATAAACCTGCCGGTGGACTTCAGCTTAGCTGGAAACCGACAGATAAAATTACGGTAAACTACAGTAATTATCTTGGTACAGAAGGTGCAGATTCGGTTAGGGTTAATCGTTTTTACCACAATGTTTATGGTATTTTTCAGCTAACCGATAAATTTGGTGTAACCCTGGGATTTGATTACGGCACGCAACAAAAACAAAAAGACAGCCGTGATAAAAACGAAGTCATTTCTCCGGTAGCTATTGCCCAATACAAATTTGCACCGAAATGGGCTATTGCCGGAAGGTTCGAATATTATGAAGATAAAAACGGAATTTTTATTGTCACAGGTACACCACAAGGTTTTAAAACCAAAGGTTATTCTTTAAATCTCGATTATTCGCCAATAGCTAATGCTGTTGTAAGGTTGGAAGGAAAAGTCTACGATAGCGAAGACAAAATATTTGGAAGAGATGGCGCCGCCGTTAATGGCAATGCAAGTTTAACGGCAAGCATTGCGGTATCGTTTTAATCTCCCCAGTTTTCGTCATTTCGAGCGGAGCGAAGCGCAGTCGAGAAATCTTTTAACTTAATCCGAAGATCTCTCCATTCCGTTGCACTCCAGTCTAGATCACGACCACTCTTTTAAAAGTATTCTAAAATAATACAATGCATCCCTATATAGAAATTTTATTCAGCCTGTTTTTAGCATTGATGGGGATGTTAATGATGAGAAAATTAAGTTCGTTAAAAAGGAAACGATCTGGAGTTACTAAAAAAAGCTATGCTACAGAAACATACCTTAAACTGCTTCATCATCAGATTTCTTTTAAATTTATGATGGTATTATTAATGTTAGTTATGATTATTGCCATTACGGCATTAATAGAAAAAGGGATCATGAATGTTACCTGGTAAATACGATGGAAGAAGAACAAAAAGAAGAATCGGTCAGGCATTTTTTAGATCTGGTTAAAAAATCCAGGCGTGGAAAGCTCAAAATCTACATTGGCATGAGTGCGGGTGTGGGCAAAACTTACCGTATGCTTCAGGAATCGCATGCTTTGCTGCGGAATGGGATAGATGTTTGCATCGGCTATGTGGAAACCCATAAAAGGGTAGAAACAGAAGCGCTTGTTGCCGGTATTCCAATTGTTCCACGACGGAAAATCTTTTACCGGGGTAAGGAAATAGAGGAAATGGATCTCAAGGGTATTATAAACCGCCATCCCGAAATTGTGGTTGTAGACGAACTTGCGCACACCAACGCCGAAGGCAGTAAAAATACCAAGCGCTGGCAGGATGTTTTTGATCTGCTCGAATCCGGGATCAGCGTAATTTCTGCAGTAAATATCCAACATCTGGAAAGCATTAAAGAAGAAATTGAGCAGATTACAGGTATTGCTATTACTGAACGGATCCCGGATAAGATATTGGAGATCGCTGATGAAATTGTAAATATCGACCTTACGGCCGACGAATTGGTTGCCCGCCTTAAAGAAGGCAAGATTTATGATCAATCAAAAATCGAAAGGGCATTGGGTAATTTTTTCCAATCAGATAAAATTCTTCAGCTGCGAGAGTTAGCCTTAAAAGAAGTAGTGCATCAGGTAGAACGAAAAATACAGACTGAAATTCCCAGATCGGTTAAACTCAGGCCCGAACGTTTTTTGGCCTGTATTTCTTCAAATGCCGAAACTGCAGGAGTAGTGATCCGGAAAACAGCAAGGCTGGCTTCTTACTACCGATCGCCATGGATGGTGCTTTATGTGCAGAGCGATAGTGAAAGTATGGAACGCATTAAATTGGATAAGCAACGCCACCTGATCAACCATTTTAAACTGGCTACCGAACTGGGTGCCGAAGTGATTAAAATAAAAAGCAATGCCATTACCAAAACCATCATCGATACTGCTGCCGAAAAGGAAATTACGACCATCTGTATCGGCAAGCCTCATCTTAACATTTTTCAGGTGATTTTACGTACTGCGGTGTTTAATGGGCTGTTAAAAAATCTGGCCATGAAGGATATTGATCTGGTGATTTTATCATAAAAAAAAAATTATCAAAACTATATCTTTTGTGTGGGGTTAAAATAATAGAACCTATGAAAAGCGATATGGAAAAAAATGATACGAAAACACGTTTGATTAATGAGATTACGACTACCGGTTTACAAAGTGCGGCAAAGAAATTAGGTGCTCCGGCAAGTAAAAGGCAGATCAGGAAAGGTGTTTCCAAAAATATCAGTTTAATAGATGAGCTGTTGCGCATTGCTTTAATCAAAAATAAAGACGCATCTAAAAAAGTGCAGCGCAATATTGAGTTTGTAGGCCTTGGTGTAATAGCTGCCCATACTTTTTACAAGGGTTTTACAAAGAAAAAACCATTATGGATTTGCGAGGGTATTTTCCTAACAGCGGCACTTGGCGGAGTATTGCTGGCTACGCAACTTAAAGCAGCAAAAATGACGATTAATCAGTAGTATCGCTTAATTCATTAGCCCAAAGATGCATTAATCTACGATTTAGTTGTTGTTTTGATTAAAAGAATAGAAATCGCTATTGTCTTTAATCCAACCTCTACATTATATAATTCTTTTATAATTTAGCTAAATTTATAAAAGGTTAAGTTGCCATTGCCACAAGGCTGTCACCACGTTTATTAAATTTGCATTGCAGTTTAATTAATTTGTTTCGTGCCAGGGAACGAACAATTAAATTAACTGTGAAATTAAAACTGCATTTTTAATGAATGGATATTACTAAAAGGTTTGACCGGATACTACAGCTATTTTTTCTGTTGCAATCCAAATCTGTAGTTACTGCTGATGAATTACAAAAGCGTTTCGAAATTAGTTTAAGGACAATTTACCGGGATTTAAAAGCCCTGGAAATGGCCGGCATTCCAATCGTAAATGAATCCGGAAGTGGTTATTCGATTATGGAAGGTTTTAGGTTACAGCCATCCAGGTTCAGTCAGGAAGAAATTCTCAGTTTAATGGTTGCTGAAAAAGTGATGCAGAAACATGAAACCGAATTTGTTAAAAAACATTTCGATGCGGCACTGATTAAAATAAAAAGCTCATTTCAGGTACATCAAAAAAGAGATTTCCTGCATTTGGAAGATACCATACATCTTAAAAATGATTTAAAATCCAATGATTACCTGCCCAACATTATCGATGTATTGCTCAATAGCACTTTAAAGAAAAAGATAACCCACATCGGTTACCTTAAAAGTGGCGATATTAACACAGTCGGCAGGTCTGTAGAACCCATAGGTATATTTTACGAACATGGGTTCTGGTATCTTTTAGCCTATTGCCATTTAAGGAAAGATTACCGCAATTTTAGGTTGGACAGAATTAAAAAAGTTTCCGTATTAGAAGATACCTTTACCATTTCGCATCCACCCATTCATGAGTTCCGTAATAAAGGCTTATCTGAAACCATAACGAAAATCGAAATCAGGGTAGACCGGAAATACGCCAATTTTTTATACTGGGACCGCCAGATTTTCGGCTTTACAGGAGAGGAAATTTCAGAAGATTTTGTTTTAATGTATTTCGACTGTTCGCTTCCTGTTGTTTCTTTTGTACGCTGGTTTATTAAATTTGTTGATATAGCTGAAATTATAAAACCAGCCCATTTAAATAACGAGCTGGTAGAGATTATGGAATCCGGTTTAAAAAGGATAAAAAACAAAAAGGCTATCTCATAAATTATAATTCGCTTAGAATTTGTCACGTTGAGCCTGTCGAAACACTTTATTAAACATCTTAAAGAAGTCCTTCGACAAGCTCAGGATGACAATTTTATATTATGATACCATTTTTTATTTAATACCTATCCCAAAAAAATGGAGGTTCGATACCCAATGCCCTCAAATACACAAAACCCTGGCCACGATGGTGTATTTCGTTATCGATGAAATATAAGAGGTGACTGATGATGGTAAACTCATACATTCCAAATAACTTAATGGTTTCATGAAGCTGGCCCTCATTGATTTGATTAAAGTATTCTCCGATTTTTGTAGTATCCTCATCCCATTTTGTGAGTAGCTCTTCCTTGGTATATAAGGGAAGATCATGACTAAAAGGTGTGATTTCTTTCGTTATCATTTCCTTTAAACCCGGAACATCAATCGATAATAACTCTTTAATTAATGCTGAAAAAGGTCTCATTCCACCAATGGAAAATTCGAATAATTCTTTTTCCGGAAATTTTTCAATAGTTTTTCGGGTTAGTTTTCTGTGGCCTAACCAATGCTGAAGTAGTTCGCTTTTAGTGATCATAGCTGCTGACATTTTGTTATATTATTTAATAGAACAAAACTAGAACCAGCTTATGACAACAGCCTGTCACTCAAAAAGGATTAAATGTTCATTTTTAATTTCTTTTTTGTTGCCCTGGAGCAAATGGTCTGGCCGATTTGGAAGCCGTACCTTTTTTAGCCTGCCCTGGAGGAACTTTTCCGCTGTTGCCGGCTGTTCTTGTGCTATAACAGGCACTGGAAAGCAGCATTACCGATAAGGTTACTATAAGATATATCTTTTTCATCATCATACTGAAGCGATAATTGTGCCAAATGGAGGTTTAGCAGTGTCAAGCTTATTGTCACTATACAGAGAGGTATCTAACATCAAACTCTCATTATGGGCTAAAAGCTTTCAGGATATGATCAAGATATGCGGTTTAATTTCTCCATCTATTTATTTCAGCCCTCTTTCTTTTAACAAGTCTTCTAATTCGCTGTTATCATATTTAGAATTATTAACCAATTTATAGATTAAAAACAAAGGGATGAGCGTTAAGAAGCCTAAAGTATTTTTAGCCACGCTAAAAAATATAATGCCAGCCAGAAAGCCAATTAATACGGCGTTGGTTATCGCTGTTGATTTCTTTTTTTTTGCTGCCTGCAACAATTCCCCGTCGGTTAATTCAGATAGTTTTTTTTGCTTCATTTTTGGTTTTTTAGTTCAGTATTTCATTAGTCCTTGTCAATTCAAATATAAATAACGGGTGGCATTTATACGGCAGGAATTGTGTGTAATTATGTTGTCCGGTTTTGAAATCCCTGATCAATAGCTTACCTGACGGCTTAATGACATGCTTTAAAGCATTTTCAATATTTGGTTACGCTTAGTATCGGCCAAGCTCCTGCATCTGGCTTAAACCGGCTTCTGATAAATTCTTTAAAACTTAAACCAATTTTCAGGCAAGCTTTTTCTGCAACCATTTGCGCACCGGTTCATCATACCATTTCAATACGGCATAAGCCAAAACGATACTGCCTGTTAAAATGATTAAAGCATATGGCCAGGCCTGTACAAGGGTAGTGCCTTTGTGGTTACTGATCCAGGCCACATAAAAATAAACAAAAGGATAATGCACCAGATAAAGCGGGTAGGATATATCACCCAGAAATTTGCATATCCTGCGTTCCGATTTTGTTTGCAACACGCCACTTGCACCAAGGTACACAATAAGAGGAAAAACGATAATAATGCATACCGATTCATATAAGCCATTCATCCAAAGATGTTCCGTTCCACCAATGCGGGGCATATAAAGTGCCAGGGAGATTAAAAGGCTGCACCATAAAAAAGCATTTTTAATTTTGATGGGCTTCGTCATACGTGAGAGTAATAAACCAGCAAAGAAAGGGTATAAGGTCCGGGTAAAACCAATACGTACCTGTTCTAGGTTCAGTGTCCAGCCACCACTTACATCTCCGTAAGTAATCGCGAGATGGGCCAACGAAATGGCTGCGATAACAACTAAGATACTTAATGTTGTTTTAGAAAATTTTCTGATCCAAACCGCATAGAGAATATTGGCGATGTATTCAAAAAATAACGACCAGCCCACACTGTTCAGGGGATGCATTTCTTGCCAGCCCCGTATGTCAAGTGATAATGGAATAGGCAGAATGGTATAACCGATCAGCAGTACCAGTAACATCTTCCAAAGCGGTACGGTGTGAATGAGTGGCCATATGGTAGAATCTGTAAAGTAAAATCCGATAGCGCCCAGGGTCATTCCCAAAATCACCATGGGATGAAGACGAATGATCCGGCGTTTGAAAAAACCGTTTATACTCATGTTGTTCCATCGGTCATCATAAGCATAGCCTATTACAAACCCCGATAATAAAAAGAAAAAATCAACTGCGAGATAGCCATGGTTAACCAGAATATCAAAATGACCGGTTCCAAGCGGTTCGGTTAAATGAAAGGTAACGACAATTATAGCAGCAACACCACGAAGGCCATCTAATATTGGATAATGCGGTTTAGTGGACAACTCTGTATTAAGGTTGGTATTCATTTAAGGGCTTGAAAAAAATTGCAAGCCATAAAAATAACCAACATTCCTTAGCGCATCGCTTTGCATCTATAATGATACGTAACGTATTGAATCCACTTGAAGAGATCAACATTTTTTCATAATCAAGAAAGGATAGCGATTAGTAAAAAACAAGCTTTGTAAATTAAAAACTTAAATCATTACATTCACCCTTGGTGAAAAACTTTGTATTCCTTTTCTCTCTTTATCTGATCCTTCTGGTCTTAATGCCTGTTAAGTTTAAATAATGGATTTTGTTTATAGCTGATCCGAGTAAGCCTCTTTTAAAAGACAACTTTTATGTCTTTACAAACATTTACTCTGTTTATGTCTACGATTTCTTTAATATTATATTTTTGAAATAGCTCTATTAACTTATTTGTTCCATTCTCTAAAGTGTACTCAAGTTCTTCTTTATAAATTGGTATTGCTGAATAAAAATACACTTTTTTTTCATTTGTTTCGATGTAAGTAAAATCGCTGGGAAGTGTAATCGATTCAAGTAAAATTATACTATGGAAATTATGATTAACTTTTTTCGTACTATCTAGAGGTATGGTATGGCCATAACCAAACCAGGTGTTGTTTAAATGTGGATACTTAGAAAGTTGCTTTAATGCTCTAAATGGCCAATAATTGTTTTCGTGAGCAAGGTCATCATAGATAAGATTCCAATCGGGTGGTAATAACATTGTTATTTCTGCAAATTTTAAATTGTCAAGATCGTGAGGTACACTCATCGGTAGTGCGCTCATTCCACAGGTGAGTATTAGATTATACCGTCTGTTCTCTGCCGGTTTCACAATAAAAACGTCTGAATGAATAATTTCGGATTCCTTTTCATGTAGTACCAAAATTTCCTCAGAGTTAAAGAATTGATCAAGGTGTTTGTCGATTATTTCAACTGAATCTGGTATGTTGTCTTGGTCTTTCATAATAGGCTATCAAATTTAAATATATATAGCATCTAAATTGTCAATATTAATCGATCAGGGTGAATTTTATTTGATTAATAATAGGAACGCAAGGATAAAACTTGCACCAAAATGAAGTTATAAGTATTGTTTATTAGCAAAGGAATTTATTAATATTACCACCAATCATTTTTTGAACCAGATTGCCAATTAATTGAACGAATTAACAAAATCCCTTAACCTGACTATAGCCACTTTTGTAAATAACAATTACATACTCAACTAAAAAGACTATGGGACTATCAGGTTTAGGCATTTTTCATACCATCATTGGTATCATAGCCATTGCAGCGGCAATTATTTCGTTTGTACGCTTTGGTAAAATTGATTTAACGCAGATGAGCGGTAAAATATACTGCTACACCACTACTGTTACGGCTTTAACTGCATTGGGAATCTCCAAACACGGGGGCTTTAATCCCGGGCATATTTTTTCGGTGTTTATTTTTGTTTTAGTGTTGGTGGCTTTCTGGCTTTCGGTAAAACGAAGTGCCAGTGAGAAAGCGCGTTATACCGAGAATTTTTTACTTTCTTTCAGTTTTTTTCTGTCACTCGTACCCACCGTGAATGAGACCTTCACCCGGGTTCCGCTTGGCCATCCGCTGGCTAAAAATCCAACTGATCCTATCATCGCTAAAACGTTGCTGGTACTCTTCATCGCATTTATTGCTGGTTCCATCTATCAGTACATTAAACAACGAAATGTGTTTAAGATAAGATAAGTCAAAGTTTATGATTTCAGGATAACGGAAATTTTTACATCAGATCAGCTACTGCAGGGAGCAGAAAAGCCAAACCATGCATTAGTTTTTCTATTTTTATAGCTGAAGGTTTTTAATATGATCATTGACCATAAAAAATACGACTTGTTTGGTAAATCTATGGTGCAGAACATCAGGATAATGGCACCCTTTACCTTCGATTTTCCCATTTCAGATAATGCCTGCTTTTTGTACATGTTACAGGGTGAAATGCAGTACCACCGTGATGAAGACAGGGTAAATATACCGCATAAACACGCTTTGTTTCTGAATTGTATCCAGGCCGGCAAAACCATTAGCAGTCTTAATGCTGCAGGCATTAACGAAATCATGGTCGTTAATTTTCATCCCGATATTTTAAAACGGATTTACGACCGCGAATTGCCGTTAATATTGCAGTCCGCCATAATTTCTAACAAAAGTGTGGAGCTGTTAAATAGCAATTTTTTAATCGAAAAATATATCGAAGGGCTGTTGTTTTATTTTCAGCATCCGGCTTTGGTTAATGAGGATATACTGGTTCTAAAACTGAAGGAAATTATCCTGCTCCTGGCCCAAACACCAAATGTCCAGGCAGTACGAACCATATTTGCACAGTTGTTTTCGCCTGCTGCCTACACGTTTAAACAAGTTGTGGAGGCGAACCTATTTGCCCAAATTAGTATGAATGAGCTGGCTCAGTTACATAATTTAAGCATTTCTTCTTTTAAACGCGAATTTGCCAGGCATTACAACAGTACGCCCGCTAATTATATCAAAACCAAAAGACTAGAAAAGGCTGCAGAATTGCTGCTCATTTCGAACGAAAGAATTACAGACATTGCTTTTAATTGTGGTTTTAACGTTCTGGCAAATTTTACCAAAAGCTTTCGGGATAAATATCAGTGTACCCCGAGTGAGTTCCGTTCAGGCAGAGGTATTGTATATTTGCGCGTAGCCAGGAAGTAGGATGGGGTAGGGAAGCAAAACATTCTCAAATCATATCTTTAAAACTAAATGTAATCATCTGGTGTTACCTATCATAAAGTAAATCAATGTATTAGGTAGGAGTTTGGTGATAACATCTATTTCTTAATGATTTTGCTGGGTAGGGTACATAACTATATAACGAATATGAATACCAGAAGAGACTTTCTACAAAAAATGGGTGCATCAGCATTGATGCTGCAATTAAGTTCAATAGCTGCATTTGCTGATACTCCTGATCAGATTGGGCAGCCGTACGAAGGCAGGGTACTCAGGGTGGCCATTATGGGTTTAGGCGGATACGGCACCAGGGTAGCGGAGGCGATGAAAGCCTGTACCAGGGCGAAACTGGTTGGTGTAATTAGCGGTACACCTTCAAAAGTTAAAGATTGGCAAACGAAGTACAACATCCCCGAAAAGAATTGTTATCACTACGGCAACTTCGATCAGGTAAAAAACAACCCGGATATAGATGCCATTTATGTGACTACGCCAAATGCCCTTCACCATGATCAGGTTATTCGTATAGCAAAAGCCGGAAAACATGCCATATGCGAAAAACCGATGGCATTGAATGCTAATGAGGGGCAAGAAATGATAGCTGCCTGTAAAAAGGCAAATGTGAAGTTACTGATTGGTTACAGAATGCATTTTGAGCCACGCACGCTGGAGGTGATCCGAATGCGGAATGCAGGCGATTTTGGTAAGATCATGTTTTTCCAGGGGCAATGTGGTTTTAAAATAGGCGATCCTACACAGTGGCGATTAAACAAAGCGCTTGCGGGTGGCGGATCAATGATGGATATTGGAATTTATGCAATTAACGGAGCAAGATATATGGTAGGCGAAGAGCCAATTTGGGTAACCGCTCAGGAAACTAAGACCGACCCGGTAAAGTTTAAAGAAGGTGTAGATGAAACTATACAATTTCAATTGGGTTTCCCCAGCGGCGCGGTAGCCTCCTGCTTATCCAGCTATAACATCAACCACCTGGATAGGTTTTTCATGAGTGGCGATAAGGGATTTGCAGAAATGCAACCTTCTACCGGTTATGGCCCGATCAAAGGCAGAACACACCAGGGTGAACTTACGCAGCCGATAACCACGCATCAAACGGTACAGATGGATGAAATGGCCGACATTATTTTTGAGGATAAAAAGCCTGTAGTTCCTGTAAACGGTGAGGAAGGTTTGAAAGACCTCAAAATTATTGATGCCATTTATGAAGCTGTAAAAACAGGAAAAAAGATCAAGTTAACGGTTTAAGCCATGGCTTTAAATGGGTAATGGAATTTTATCCAAAAATTGACCTTGACGGCGATAAGGCAGACTTTTAAGCTATAGGAGAATCCAAAAGCCACTTACACAATAAATTTTATTCTCTGAAACCAAATTAAAGGTATATCATAAAAAAAAAGCGGCCTGGGCCGCTTTTCTTATTTCTGAACAATGATATGGTATCTTGCTTTTGTGGTTGTTGAGCTATCGAACCAAACGGTATATATTTTTCCGGCTTGTAACTCTGAACCTGCAATGGTTGTGGTTTCCAGTGAACCAGACATGTTAACATTCAAGCTGGTATTGGCATCAATTGTTTGATAAGCTGAAGCCGCTTTAAAAGCTAAAGCAGAAAGGATGCTGGTACCGGTTGATGTTGTCACATTAATGGTGCTGCTTAACATCGGCGCTACGTTGATAAAACGAACTTTTGCTTTGCCACTTACGGTATTATCGTCATTGGCGTAAGTATTGATTGCCATTGTACCATCAGCTTGTTTTACTAAAAAAGCAGTTTGTGAAGAATTTTCACTTGCATTCACACTGGCAGATGCAGTTACCGTAGCAGATCCTGAATTTTTAAAGGCAATGGTTTTATTCCCTGCTGCGGTAGAAATATCTGTTGCAGTGTTAGAATAGGCTATTGCAGATGCATTCACCTTAGCATCATTAATATAGGCATCCTGTGCTGCTGATCCCTCTACGGTATTTACAAATGATATTCTGGCATTAGCATTTAGATCATTGTTGCCGTCTTTCTTACAAGATGAGATTGAAAGAACCACCGCTGCGGCTACCGCAACCCTGGTGATTAAAGAATTAGTTTTAAGTTTCATAATTTATTGATTAATGTTTGAACCTTTTCAAAAAAAATGCCTTTATTTTATCGGAAAAACCTGTTTTTTATTTAAGTTGCTGTAAATCAGTATTTTATTGAATTTTTGCTGTTTTCAAATGTTTTTCTCTTGTCATAATATTGTATATAAGATGGTTCATATTGTAACGTTATTAGTACGTTTATAGGCGCTAACGTGGCCATGTTAGTTAACTTTAGCTTAGTTTTATTAGAAGTGTGAGACCATTGAAAACACTTCGATAACAAGAAGCTATCTTTCTACGGACTTTTTTAGTAGCGGGGAGTTGCAGGATGTAGCACCTCTACAGGACTTGCCAGCAATCTGTAATCATAATTTTTCGGCCAATACTGAAAAGAATTGATAGCCAGACCAGGATTTTCTATTACCTATCACATAAAAACGTCTTTTGGCGCGTGTTAACGCAACATTAAGCATATTGGGCTTAGATGATGCCCATTGTCTAGATCCAGGTTTCCCCGGATCACTGCCAAGTACCAGAAAGACAATATCTGCTTCCTTACCCTGAAAGGTATGGATCGTTCCGCATTGTATCTTTGAGTTTATAGAATGAAATTCCTGTTTACATCGGTCTGCAACCGATTTGAAAGGTGAGATAACAAATATTTCCTGATGTACTTTCCCGAGCAACTGAATTTTTTCTTTTAATAAAGAGATCTCCTCTTCAACAACTTGTCTGTTTTGGATATGCGAGCCGTTGATGTCGAACCAGGCAGATGCTCCCAGCGCACATTCAAAGGGAGCATCTGCCATCGCTTTAACCATCTGATTATTATAGGCAATTTCATTGGAGATAGCGAACATGGGGTTATTGCATCTACGGTGGGTACGTAATGGAAACCCTGTCCAAATATCTTCGTCGTCAATTTCTTGCTTCATCCATGTACCCTCAGCAGTTATTCTATCAGCCAAAATTTGTGCTGAACTTCGTAATGGTGACCAAACTGCATCGGTCTTATGTTGTTGATTCAATATGTCGATCAACTTAATCGGCGTAGTAACGACTGGTTCAATCTGTAAGGGGTCGCCGATAATAATACTCCTCTGGGCTCGATAAATAATCCCTGCCGCTGATTGCGGTGTGGCCTGTCCTGCTTCATCAAGTAACAACCAACCAATACTTTCCTTTCCCAGACTACCGAATAGACGGCTGACAGAAGCTAACGACGTTGAAACAACAGGGATACAAAAGAAAAAGGATTGCCATAAACTTGATGCAATAGGTTTGGAAACCTCCACTTTACCATCCATTAGTTCCATTAATAAACCAATATTGTTTTTAAACTGCTTGGCATTTCTCAAAATAACATGTTCATGCAATAACAGGCTCTTAAGAAATATCTCGCTCCGCAGTTTATTTATGCTAACGGACGACCAGGGATTACATTTGTGAAAGGTATCCTGATCTGTTTCAAACGCGTTCAACAAATTTTCATCGGGAATATCTCTATAAGCTATGCCATAATCGCTGTGGAGTCTTTCTTTTTTCTTATTGTAAATGCCCATCCGCTGATTAATCTCTTGTAATTGGGCCTGTAACTGTTTTATTTCTTTCTCCTTATCAGTGATTTTCCTGTCTAGGTTATCTATCTCTTTTTGAACCGCTATGCTTTTTGTTGTAAGCGCTGTATGTTCATTTAATAGCAGCAGGTATGGTCCGTTCCACTTTTTAAATGCTTTCGTATTGAACAGTTTCTGGAAAAAGAAAAATGCCGGTTTTGTAGATTGGTGCACCTGAATACCATATTGGATTTCGTTAATCCGATTTTTAAGATCAGCCAAATCTCTAACCAGTAGTTTTTTACTATTCCGGATCTCCCCGATAAGGGTGGTAAGCTGCTCAATGCTGTGTATTGTTCTTATTTTATTTTTTTGGTCATTTAAATAGGTGGGAACCAACTTAAAGAACTCTGAAGCTACCTGTCTGAATTCATAAAATTGTTTTAGTAATGCAGTAAGTTCAGCTTTCGTTCTTTCATAGTATTTAAGATATTCAAAAGTACGGTCCTCATTTTCCGGATTGTTATAAAGGGATTGTAAAAAGGTAGCAAATCCGGGTTCGCTATCCTTCCTGTACCAGAAATTATTCTTAAAAAATGCCCTGTTTTCAGAGTTTCCCAACGCTGCGGCCAGTAATCCCCAACTGTCTGCCTCAATTAAATTTTGAGAAAAGTCAGTGAAATAGCTGGCATTTGGAAACATGTTCCTGTCTATTTTTTGTTCGTCAGGCAGTTCTTTCGATATGTTTTCGACGGCTGCATTGTTATTGCTGGCCACTACAATGCCAACATCGTCAAAAACATCACTATTGGTAGGGAAATGATAGGCGAAGTTGCTTTCCCTTTCTATTTTCTGGCCTCTGGCAAATAACGTGGAAATATTCTTTTCCATCAGTTTCTTCGCACGAAGCACTATCACCTCGGCCACAATGTCTGATAAAAGGGTTGTTTTTCCGGTACCCGGAGGACCATTAATTCCCATTAGACCTTTATCCTTAAGTAATTCTAAACTGGTATTAACAGCACCTGTTTGCGCTGAATAAAGACCATGACTAGGATTGGAAGGCCAACGCTCTGCAGGTATTTTTGCTGGGTCTATCGTGTCGAAAAAGGCTTCCGAATTCGCGAGTAAATCCGTGCGTTTAAGCTGACGTGTATCGATATGTAAATAGTCATTCAGTCCTTTCCCAAAAGAGTTGGAGTTGTTGATGAGTTGATTGAGGTCTTCAAGATAAAAACTGTTTAAAAATGCGGTGTCGCCTTTAGACTGTTTGGAGACCTGTATGGACTGCACATAAATATGACTATCACAAGTTATGCCATCAACATTCAGCTTGTTTAGAACAGCTATTTCTTTTTCTAGATGTGCGGATGTGATTATTGGCGCCAACGCACTGTTTAGGTCTTCTGCATCCTGATTGTAAGGGTATCTTTCTCTAAACTTTTCTTGTACCTCGTCTAATAGTTTGGACACCTCCGATAATTTTTTTCCTTCCTGCAGGCATTTGATGCCATATAAATAGGAGGCTTGTAAATAAGGACTGTCTCCCGACAATCTCCCATGTTCATTTATAATCAGGACAGCCATACAGGTATTACCGGTTGGTTTCTCTATCCAGTCTTGTTTTTCAGGTTTATCGTGCAGAGCTTTCCCTATAACATCGATTATGTTTTCTTTACTATGCTTACCCAAAAAAACAATATGCCTCCACGTACTATTTTGTTTGGGTACAAAAGATAATTCCCAGGGTAATGTTTTGCTCAGATCTACCAATTTGGCATTGGAAGGCAAATCAGGCAAGGAGAAGATTTCAATATCCTTCCAGAATGACAATATTGATTTTTGTGCGTTCAATTTAGTTTTCAATCTAATATAAATGCCTACAATTTATTAAATTATGCGCTAAAATGAGCTGTTCATTTAAACTTAAAATCTCAGGGTTAGATTTCTGTGGGTATAGAAGAAGGAACCAACCAAATATGTCTGCCCTTTAAGTCGGGGGAATCTAAAAAACTTACTCTCAAAAAGGCTTGCAACGCATGTTTCATTTTAAAAACATCTTGTGCAGCTCTTTCCCCGAACATATAAATTTATTGACGGGAGAGGTTTTGTTCAAGGCAAATTCATGTAAGCGTCTAAAGAGGTTTTGTACTAGTTGTCGAATACCCGTTGGCCAAGCGGGAATAATTTGGTTATCATGTTTTATTGGCATAAAAAAAGGAAACAGCAAAGATATGCTGTTTCCTTATGGTAGAGTCAATCCGCGGAAGTTCGAACTTTTATGAGCATTGCGAAGCGATAGTTGATTTTGAGAATTTGTTAAACAATAAGGTGGAAAGGCAGTATCGTAAAAAGAAATTACTATAAGTTTTACCAAGGAATTTATCATTTTGAAATCTATTCCAATAGCCTCTTCAATGAATTGTTTCGCCCATTTTTGTATTATCAAGAAACGACCGTTTTTTGATAATTGGAAGAAGAGAAATAATGATCGCAATATTTCTCTTGCTCTGCCGTGTATTAGAACCCCTAGCTGAACTATCATAGATAGCTTAAACCTTGGTCTTGCAGCTTTGAATTGGTGCTTGCTCTAAAAAACTGTTAAATAGCAAATTAAATTGTTCAGAGAAATCCAAAAGGCGTACCAGTTAATGCAATAACGTGATCGTAAATTTGAGGTATTCCCTTTTATAAGTCCAGCAACTTCTAAGGCTTTAAGATGCTTTGCAACTGAAGATTCTTCAATTGGCAGATCGTTTATTACTCCTTCAGTACAACTTTCTTTCCTTGCAAGCCGGATCATTATAGCCATCCGGGCTGGGTGTGCCAAGACCCGCATGAACTTTGCAAGCTGCTTTTCTATTGGCGCATAGTCTCTGGTGTTGACCTCCATTTGGTTAGTGTTATTTGGCTAGTCGCAATGCATCTGCAAATTCACTTTGCAACAAACTATTTTCAATAGCTCTTGCTGAGGCTTCTACGTCATATTCAAACCTTATAAACTCTACCTGTATGCTGTTTTTATCTGATAGGGAGCTGTCTGCAGCAATGGTAAGTATCACATAGCAGCCCCTGGGATCTCCGTCTTTAGGCTTTCCTACCGACCCGAGGTTAACTACGTGCTTAAACTTATTATCATTATCCTCTAAAATACGATGGTAAGGCTTGTGAGAATGACCAACAAAGAGCATGTCTGCACCTGCTTCCTGCATCATATCTAAAACATACTTTTCATCCGTATCTATTAAAATATATTCATCTATACTTCTGGTGCTGCCGTGGGCAAAAACAAGATTGAGTGTTTCGGATTGTAGTTTGTATTCCAATTTAATGTGCGCAGGCAGTGTCTTCAGGTAATCTCTATTATCCTGGCTGATTAAATGATACGCATAATTCTTCCCTGGCTCCTGGAGACTATTCGGGGTTGTAATTAATTTTTCAACCTTCTGGTCATGATTACCTTTCAAAGTTCCGATTCCACGCTTACGGATCTCCTGGATAATTTCGTTTGGATAGATGTGGTATCCCACCAGATCACCGAGACAATAAACGGCATCGGGTTTTTGGTCATCCATATCGTCTAACATTGATTTAAATGCAGGTAGATTGGCATGAATATCTGAAAATAGTGCTATTCTCATACCTTATCCTCTACGCAACATGTCTGCATATTCATTCGGAAGAGGACTATCCTCTACGGCTTTAGCTGCCTTTTCTATATCATACTCAAAGCGAATAAATTCGACTTTAACACTGTCCTTATTGTTTACTGTACTATCAGGGTTGATGGTTAAAATAACATAACCACCCCTTGGGTCGCTGTCTTTTGGTTTACCTACTGAGCCAATATTAATGGCATGCCTGAAATGATCCGCACCTTCATTCCCTGAGTTTAAAATTCTATGATAAGGCTTGTGGGTATGGCCAAAACACATAATATCTGCATCTGCCTGTTCCATGATCCGAAGCATGCTTTTTTCATCACGGTCTTCAAAAAGGTATTCATTGACCTTACGGGGGCTACCATGTACAAACAGAATATTGCGTTTATCGTGGTTCAACTGGTATTCTAGTCTAATGTGAGCAGGAAGGGTTCTTAGATAAGCACGCTGTTCGTCCCTTACCACTTCGTTTGTGTAGGAGATAGAAACCTTACCTAATGCTTTTTCTTCTTCTGTTTTATAGGCACAACCGCAATCATCACTAGACCTGCCAATGCCCCAGTCATAATTTCCTGCGATAGTTGGTATGCCTCGTTTGCGAATTTCATCTATTACTTCGTTTGGCCAGATGTTATATCCAACTAAATCTCCAAGGCAATAAATTGCATCAGTGTTTCTGGTTTCAACGTGTTTAAAAAAGGCTTCCAGGGCAGGAAGATTAGCATGGATATCTGAAAAAAGTGCAATTCTCATTAATGTATGGTGTTTAATTTTTTTGACGGATAGTATTTCTTGCGGAAGTAAAAAGCAAGGTTGACCAGGGCAATCAGTGCCGGGACTTCAACCAAAGGGCCAATAACGCCCGCAAATGCTTGTCCCGAATTGATTCCAAAAACACCAATAGCAACTGCTATGGCCAGTTCGAAATTATTTCCTGTGGCCGTAAAAGCAATTGATGTACTTCTTGAATAGTCTGCACCGAAGTAACGGCCAGCAAAAAAGCTGATCACAAACATGATAGAAAAATAAATAACAAGGGGTATAGCAATTCTCACTACATCCATTGGAATTTGTACAATCAGTTCGCCCTTCAGGCTAAACATAATTACGATAGTAAAAAGTAGCGCTATCAAAGTAATTGGGGAAATCAGCGGGATAAACTTGTTTTGAAACCAGTCTTCACCTTTCAGTTTAATAAGGCCGTACCGACTGATTATACCCATTGCAAAGGGAAGCCCCAGGTAGATTCCTACGCTTTTAGCAATCTCGGAAATGGTGATGTTTACTTCAAGGCTCTCCAGACCAAAAAAAGGTGGCAAAACGGTAATAAAGATATAAGCAAACACACTGTAGAGCAATACCTGAAAAATGCTGTTCAGTGCAATCAAGCCTGCTGCATATTCCCTGTTACCCTCTGCAAGCTCGTTCCAGACCACCACCATAGCAATACACCTTGCCAGGCCAATAAGGATCAGCCCAACCATATATTCCGGATAATCTCTTAAAAAAGTGATTGCTAAAAAAAACATTAGAAGTGGACCAATTACCCAATTCAGAACCAGGGATACGCTTAAGACTTTAGTGTCTTTAAAAACTTCTCCCATCTTTTCATATTTCACCTTAGCAAGTGGCGGATACATCATTAAGATCAGTCCGATAGCTAATGGGATGTTTGTGGTTCCACTGGAAAACGAGTTTATAAATCCGGAGGAAGATGGTAGAAAATAGCCGGTAGCTACACCGATACCCATCGCTAGAAAAATCCATAGTGTAAGGTACCGGTCTAAAAAGCTTAATTTTCTTCTTTCGGCAGCAGGTGCACAGTTGTTTGCAGACATAGTTTATGATTGATTATTTAGCAGCAACCGCCACCTGGTGTACACGCTGATCCTGAAGCAGCAAGATTCTGAAATTGTACTTTTTGTTTTACTTCAGGAACACCACATAGTTCCGGAGCAAGGCACGCTGTTGTCTTAGCAATAAGCAGGAAGTTTTTACCATCGTAACCAAGGTCGTATTTACCAATAGTTTGAGCCTGGTATTCTACCTCAATTTCCAGATCTTCCATCGCCAATACTTCTTCAGAAAGAGATATGATGTTTAGCAACTTGCCTGCTTTCAAACGATGCTCAAAATCGTTGGCATCCCAAAGTTGGAAGTTGGCTACTTTTTCATGACGTACCGTACCGCCACAATCAATAAAATCTTTAGTAACAACACCAACTTCGGTCACATGGAAATGTTCAGGAACTGGTGTACCGTTTTCTAATTGAAAGTTTACGCTTTCAGCCTGCGCCAAGTGGGCTTTTATTTCTGATAGTTTCATAATTAAAGATTTAAGTATTTTTATATTGCAATTAAACGATTGATTTGATTAAAAAAAGCTAGCAGCAGCTAGCTTCTAGCTTATATGATCCAAGGAAGGCACCGATTTGGGCTTCCAGTAATTTCCATGTTTCAGGGTTTATGCAATAGCAAACGCTAACCCCTTCGATGGTACCCTGGATAATCCCGACAGACTTTAATTCCCTTAAATGCTGGGAGATTGTAGCTTGGGCAAGACCCAGCTCCTCTACAAGATCTCCACAAATACAAGTATTGAAAACTAGTATTCTTTGCAGAATAGCAATACGTGCAGGGTGAGCCATTGCTTTTAATAGCTGAGCAAGCTGGTTCTGCTCGGAGGTAAACATTTCGGTTTTTGTAAGTCCCATATAATATTGCAATATTACGATTTATTAATGAAACAACAAATTTATCAGAATATTAATTTTAATTCTTCTGATCTCTCTTTTTGCTGCTAAGGTTTAAAATCAAATAACCTAATAGTCCTGATATTACGGAGCCGACAAGAATTGAAAACTTTGCTTCCTGAACAAGCAGCGGGTCAGCGAAGGATAAGATTGATATAAATATGGACATGGTAAACCCGATACCTGCAAGTAGGCCAACACCAAGGATATGAACCCATTTTGCATTTTCAGGTAGCTCACTTAGCTTAAGCTTTACGCTGAGCCATGATATAAATAATATACCCAAAGATTTACCAATAACCAGACCTAGCACAATGCCCATTCCCAGACCTGTAAAAAGCCCTTCTACCATGCCGTTTTCAAAACGGATGTTGGTGTTGGCCAGTGCAAATATTGGAATGATCAGAAAATTAACGGGTTTAGTAAGTGCATGCTCTAGTTTTTCCAGTGGAGACTCTTTATGATCTGCTGTTGTGGGTAGTGTAAGCGCTATCAAAACTCCTGCAATAGTTGCATGAATGCCTGAGTGATGAACAAAGTACCAGATAAAAATACCTGGAATTAGGTAAAAGGCAAGGTTCTTTAACCCGAAGCGATTAAAGAGGAACAGTAGTATCAATATAGCCCCGGAATAAACCATATTCATATAGTGGAGATCCGAAGAGTAAAATACCGCGATTACTAATATTGCAAGCAGATCATCAACAATAGCCAGGGCAGCTAGAAAGATCTTTAGGGAAAGTGGAACCTTTACTCAGGAGCGATAGAATGGCTAGTGCAAAAGCAATGTCTGTAGCCATTGGTATACCCCATCCGCTAGCAGTTGGCGTATCACGGTTAAATATGGTATAGATTATTGCCGGCACAATGGCACCACCAATCGCACATATAATCGGAAGTATTGCCTTTTTAGGTGAGGAAAGTTCACCTTCCACAATTTCCCTTTTAATTTCAAGTCCCACCAAAAGAAAGAAAATGGCCATCAGGCCATCATTGATCCATAGCGCAACAGAATACTTTAAATGTAAACTGGTGGTTTCATATCCAATTTGATTCGCTAAAAAGTTATCAAAGCCTTCACCCAGTGGCGAGTTTGCTATTATTAAAGACAAAATTAAACAGGAAAATAAGATAATCCCACTTGATGTTGTAGAGTTGAAAAAGTCTTTAAAAACCTTTTTGTTGATCGACATTGGCATATTTTTCAAATATAACATTTTCATTTTTACGGTCTAAATCTGCCTCCTGTTAATTCAGACACCAGAGCAAAACCATAGGTAATGACAGATTTTAAAAATATTTTTCTATTTTTGCATCAATCGAAATGAGAAAAGTTAAACAAGTTTCATATAACCCTGTGACAAAGCCCTGAATTCTTTCAGTGACTCTTTTCTCCCTTAGCATAATCCCTTGCTAGGGCAATGCCCCTTATTTTATAATTTTTGACCTTTAATTTTATTGGTATGTTCTTACGTACACGTTTTTTTGACTTATCTCAAAAAGTCAACTACAAAACCGAAATTTTGGCTGGCATCACTGTGGCCATGACCATGATGCCTGAATCGCTCTCCTTCGCTATCCTTGCGGGTTTCCCCCCCTTGGTCGGTCTTTATGCAGCTTTTATTATGGGGCTTGTAACCTCAGTTCTGGGCGGTCGTCCAGGTCTGATCTCAGGCGGTGCAGGAGCAGTCGTAGTTGTGCTGATTGCTTTGATGCAGGCGCATGGAATTGAATATGTATTCGCCGCTGTAGCCCTCGCCGGCGCCTTTCAGATCCTGGTAGGTCTTTTCAAGCTTGGGAAATTTATCAGACTTGTTCCCCAACCGGTAATGTATGGCTTTGTTAATGGACTGGCAGTTATTATATTCATGGCCCAGATTGAACAGTTCAAAACCATCATCAATGGAAAAGAGGCCTGGTTGACCGGTAGCCCACTTTTAATCATGGCCGGGTTGGTTGCGCTTACCATTGCTATCGTACTATTCTTTCCAAAGATAACAAAGGCGGTACCACCATCCCTGGTTGCTATTATTGTTGTTTTTCTTGTCGTCCTCGGGTTCGGTATCGATACTAAAACAGTAAGCGATATTGCCTCTGTCAGCGGAGGGTTTCCACCATTTCACATTCCTCAGATTCCATTGACATTTGAAACCTTTCAAATTATATTGCCCTATGCCGCGATCATGGCAGGAGTTGGGCTTACCGAGGGGCTGTTAACACTTAACCTAGTAGACGAAATTACTGCAACCAGGGGGAATGGTAACCGTGAATCAATAGCTCAGGGTATTGCCAATATTCTGAATGGCTTTTTCTATGGTATGGGAGGATGTCCAATGATTGCTCAGACTTTGGTAAATCTTTCAGCAGGGGCGAGAGCCCGCCTGTCGGGCATAGTGGCAGCACTCACTATTTTGCTTATCATTCTGTTTGGCGCACCGATAATTGGTTTAGTTCCAATGGCTGCCCTTACAGGCGTGATGATCATGGTGGCCGTAGGAACCTTTGAGTGGATCAGTTTACGGATCATCAATAAAATGCCAAAACAAGATATATTTATTGGCATACTGGTGGCTGCGATCACCATTTGGCTTCATAACCTCGCCCTTGCAGTTTTAATTGGTGTAATTATATCGGCACTTGTTTTTGCCTGGGAGAGTGCAAAAAGGATTCGTGCAAGAAAATTCGTGGATGGAAGTGGCACCAAGCACTACGAAATTTATGGGCCATTGTTTTTTGGTTCAGTTACAGCGTTCACTGAAAAGTTCGATGTTAATGAAGACCCATCTGAAGTAATTGTTGATTTTAAGGACAGTCGAGTGTCGGATATGTCTGCTATTGAAGCATTAAACAAGTTAACAGAACGATACCATCTCGCGGGTAAAAAACTTCATTTAAAACATTTAAGCGAAGATTGTAGGCTACTACTTAAAAACGCTGAAAGTGTTATTGATGTTAATATATATGAAGATCCGACATATCGTGTCGCTATTGACAAATCTTAAGTATAAATTAGAAATTTGGATGGAGCTTTTTATATAGCTCCTCCAGTATTTCCGTTATCATTATTCCCTCGTTTTTTGAAAGATGACTGCTAGTCCTATCACTATTCCACCGTTTTTTGATAGAAATTGAGATGAGTATTTGATAAACAGTTATAGAACTATTGTGTCTTTTCTAGCAGGCCAGCGATGAAGTAAAGTCTACAGTTGTTTCCTTTCAACCATCAAGAAAAAGGAAGAATACAAGTTATCCTATGAGAGATTTTTGGCTATATTGTAATCACCTACATTTATTGAAATGAAAAACGACAAAACATCACAAAACTACACGTTAAACAGACGTAATTTTGTTACTGGAATTATCCCGGTGATAGCTGGCGCAACAATACCATCCTGGGCTTCGGCGAAGGAGATTCAACAAACCAGAGAAGACAATGACTTTCCAGGACTTATTACGCGAGAGAAAAAGCCATTAAATATGGAGTTTCCATTTCCTACGTTAAAAAACAGGATTACTCCAAATAACCAGTTCTTCATCAGGAGTCATTTTAATATTCCCAATATTGATGCTACAAATTGGGAATTAGAGATTGGCGGCAACACCAATCATGTCATAAAGATCAATCTGAGCGAACTTAAAAAGCTTCCTGCAAAAAAGGTAATGGCTACTATAGAATGTGCCGGAAACGGACGTGCTAACCTCGCCCCAAAAGTGAAGGGTTTAGGATGGGAACAAGGTGGGATCAGCAATGCTGAATGGACAGGAGTACCTTTATCCGTATTGTTAAAGAAGGCTGGCATAAAGGTGGGTACGGTAGACATTATTTTGGAAGGGAATGATGAGGGGATGATTACAGAAGAGCCGAAATCACCAGGAAAAATCAAATTCGCCCGAAGCATTCCGTTAAATATAGCAATGCAGGATCACATCATCATCGCCTATGAAATGAATGGAAAACCATTGAGTGCTGAACATGGTTTCCCGGCAAGGGCAATTATTCCAGGATGGTATGGTATGGCATCTGTGAAATGGCTGATGAAAATTACTGCATCTGAAAAGCCGTTTGATGGCTATTGGCAGACGATTGAATATGCTTACTGGAAGCGTGTTGAAGGACTACCTACCTTGACGCCCGTAACCACTACATTGGTTAAGTCTGAAATATCAAGGCCGGTATTGTTTGAAGCGGTGCCGGCTGGAAAACCTTATCAAGTAAGGGGTGCAGGATGGTCAGGTGATAGTAACCTATCGAAAGTAGAAATAAGCACGGATAAAGGAAATTCATGGCAACCAGCAAAATTAATTGGTCCTGCTATCCCTTTCGCCTGGCAGCTATTTGAATTTGAATGGGTGGTTCCTGCTAAGACTGGAAGATATAGTTTAATGGCTAGAGCGACAGATCAAAATGGCAAAACGCAACCCATGGAGCATGATTTAGACAGAAGAACTTACATGGTTAATTTTATCTCGCCAATTGATGTAGATGTAATATAGCTCAATAAGAACAAATTTCAGGATCTTGCGGTTATCGCATAAGGCTTGTTTGGCATAAACAGTTTATCACAATTAATATTCTACATCAAACCATGATCAGATTCACGTCTATACTTCTACTATTTGCTAGTTTCTCTGCACGAGCACAACATGAACACATGCAAATGGCAACTAAAAAAAATGTCTTCCTTGGGCAAATGGCTCATATGATGATGAAGATGGATGAAATATCAGCTACCACATCTGCAGACAGAGATTTCATACAAATGATGATCCCACATCACCAGGGTGCTATTGATATGGCAGAAGAAGAGATTAAGACCGGAAAAAATAAAGAAATGATTCAGCTAGCTAAAAGTATCAAAGCTGAGCAACAAACCCAGATTCAGCAAATGCGACTCCTGCTCAGCCATCCTGAAGGATTTATCGCTACAGGCAACCAACATCAAAACGCCAACCAGAAGATGATGAAAGTGATGATGGAACAAATGCCTGAAGAAAAACAATTGTCTGATACTGATCTGTCCTTTGCAAGGATAATGCTTCCTCACCATCAGGCTGCCATCGACATGGCTAAAGTTGAGTTGCGGTATGGAAAAAATAAAAATGTAAAAAGACTGGCCGAGAATATTATCTCAGATGAACAGATAGAAATCCAACAAATGAAGACATTTACAAACTCCCATTAACATATGAAAAAGATATCCTTGTTTACGCTATTAATATTCAGTTTTGCCCTACAATCAAAAGCACAATCAATCTATGCCCAAGACAGGGTTTATACAGGCAATCAGATATCTAATACGGTTTCTGTCTTAGATCCCTCAACACAAACGCTATTAGGAAATATTGTTCTTGGTAAACCCCAACCTGATATCTTAAGTCCTCTATATAAGGGACAGGCCCTGGTTCATGGCCTGGGTTATTCCCCTAAAAGGCAATTACTAGCAGCGGTTTCCATTGGATCAAATTCAGTAACCTTTATTTCAACAGCAAAAAATAAAGTTTTAAAAACTGTTTATATCGGACGTTCACCGCATGAGGCAACCTTTAACCCTTCAGGATCACAGGCATGGATATCGGTAAGAGGAGAATCGTATATCAGCGTAATTGATGCAAATAAACTGATTGAAATCAAGCAAATTCCAGTAGCCGACGGCCCGGGAATGGTTGCTTTTACTCCAGATGGAAAATGGGCTTATATTTGTTCCAGCTTTACTGCAGAAGTGGATGTAGTGAATGCAACTTCTTATGCTATTGTAAAGCGTATTCCAGTAGTTAGTCCATTTTCTCCAAATATATTCTGTAGTCCTGATGGGAAATGGATTGCATTGACACATAAGGATGTAGGGAAGATCACTGTCATCAGCACGGAGACAAATACGATACATACAGTACTAAATACAGGTCCAATTACCAACCATGTCACTTTTACTTTAGTTAATGATTCACCTGTGATGCTGGCAACCATTGGCGGAGAAAACAGCTTAAAAGTATTTAGTGTTTCACAAGATTTCAAGCTTACTGATAGCGTTGCGACAGGATCATTGCCACATGGCGTCTGGACTTCGGCAGATGGTAAATTTGCATATGTCGGATTAGAAAATGATGACCAGGTACAAGTGGTTGATCTGGTAAAAATGGCCGTTGTAAAAACCATTGCTATTGGACAATGTCCGCAAGCATTGTTGTACGCCGCTAATGCCAGCCCTGCAAATGCCTCAAAAGAAAATTTAACCCCGCTTAATCTTGCAGACAAAAGTCAGGTGATTAAATTGATGAATAAGGATAATTCAATGTCATCAGGCATGCTAAACGTAAGAAGCGTAGGCTTGACTGATCTTGTCCAACAGGACTTTAAAAAACTCGAGCCAAATACTTCGTATACTTTAGCGTTAACCAACTCCTCAAATGATACGTTTAACGCAGATTATGTCATCAATTCTTTTAAGACCGATGAAAAAGGAGCTTTTAGCGGTCAATCCTCGGGGATAATTAAGAGTGTAGGAACAGGTGGCGCCGATTATAAACATGTGGTTCTTATTGATGATCTTTCAAAAAAGCTGGTGATGATCAGTAACTAATGTATTTTAAACCAAAGATATAACTGCCCATAATGCAGCACTTGAAATTACTATCCATAAAATTACGCCTTGTAACAGTGGCATTATCCCCACTGCTTTCAAGATAGTAAATGAGAGTCCGCTTCCTATCAGGAACAAGGTTAAAGTTAAGCCTGCTTTTGCTAATGCTACAAAGTAGGGCGCAAAAGGCTTAATAAAAGGTAAGTAGGTGTTGGCGATCATTGCCAGGATAAATAGCCCTATAAAATAGGGTATACTAACTTTGCTATTGTTGCTTTTGAACAGGAAAGATGTACCAAACGCTACGGGAACAATCCATAGTGCTCTGGCTAACTTAACAGTTGTGGCTATCTGTAGTGCTTGTTCACCATATTTACTGGCTGCCCCAACAACAGAACTGGTATCGTGAATAGCAATGGCACACCACATACCAAATTGTGACTGTGACAAGTTAAGCGCATGTCCGATAGCGGGGAAAAGAAATAAGGCCACCGAGTTGAGTATAAAAACAGTACCCATTGCAACGGAGATCTGTTTTTCTTCTGCGTTCATTACAGGCGACAATGCAGCAATAGCACTTCCACCACAGATCGCCGTTCCAGCTGATATCAAAAAAGATGTTTTACGTTCTATTTTAAATACTTTTCCCAGGATAAAACCAATGATAAGCACTCCGAAAATAGAAACTACGGTAAACAGTACGCCTTCTTTTCCTGCTTTCATTGCACTGAATACATTCATTCCAAATCCTAGCCCGACAACAGAAATTTTTAGCAGCAGGTTTGTGGCCTTGTGATTTAAATGCAGATAGGGATGTTCCATTAGTTGCGCCAATACTAATCCTAGCAATAAGGCTAAAGGAGGCGACATAAATGGAAAGAGGCACAGCAAAACTGCCAGGATGAAGATAATTTTACGGGTGTTTAAATTTAAGTTTAGCAGGTTACCCGCCTTTATTTTAGAAGAATTTGAATTGTCTTTGATTTGTGTCATAATTTTGATTGTCTTTATTTTCTAATTCAAAGATCCATAACTAATAAACCCCGATCAAATCATTAAAACTTATCTTCCATAACTTCATGTTATAGAAGATAAGTTTTTAGACATTATTTATTCCCAACCCCATTTTTTGAAAATGAGATGTCCTTTATCGGATTGCATAAACTTGATAAAATCCTCAGTTTCCGACTTATGCGTACCAGTGCTACCCCTCACTACAGGTGTACCTCTATAGACTGTTTGTGTAACAGGAATCCTAACCATTGAGGTGAGGTCTGGTAAACGGTTATGCCAGGAGCCAAATGTTATCCAGGCATCATATTGAGGATCATTTTTCCATGCAGCAATACCCAATGCCGAATTTGCAAATGTACCTGCTATACGCTGCTGTATGTTTGCAATCAGATCTTGTCGACCTGCCAAATCTTCCCAAAGCCCCATTTGCCCAGCCCCATTCACATCAAGAATTTTCACACCTGGTTTACAGAGATCGCCCAGATTTTTGATGTTTTTAGGATTGCCGGGCCGTACCAGGATCGCTGCCGCACGTTTATATAACTCTGTCCGAGAGTTCGCCACTATCATGTTTGGGTGGTCAGACATGAATTTTGAAAGCATGTATTCTGCTCCTCCAAAGAACAGATCTGCATGTTTCATTGCATCCGGCATCCATTCATTATCTGGCCCGGCAGTGACTTTAATTACGATATCATGCTGCTTTCCAAAAACCTTCGCACATTCATTGATCGGTCCGAGCGGCCCACCGGGACCATAGACATATAAAGTATCGTTTGGGATTTGTGCATTCCCAATGGTCACTACAGCAACGACTGACAATATGGTTAAAAATATATTTTTCATTGTGTTTATGTTTAAGGTAAATCAAAACCAAACTTTTTGTAGATGGCAGCAGCCTGCGGACTGATCAAAAAATCCATAAAATCTTTTGCAGCGGCCGGATGTGGCGCATCTTTTAACTGTCCCGCTATATATTGCGCATGGATATTCTCTTTTTCAGGAATTTCAATGAGCTCAACAGGATGGCCAATCATTTTCTGATAGTAGGCCTCAGTATACCATACTGGAGCGGCGTCACTTTCGTTGTATAGGATCCTCATTGGTGATTGGCGATGATGGATCATGGTAAGATAAGTAGTCTTATCTTTAACTTTATCTTCCATGATGGTAGATTTTAATGTTTCCCCTCCAGCTTTCACATAGGCTTCTTCAATACGTTTACCGATCCCTTCATTCTCTGGATTGGGCATACTGATCCTCAGCTCTTTATTTGCTAAATCTTTGAGTGACTTCAATGCCTTCGGATTTCCCTTTTGGACCATGATTGCCAACCTGTTTCTAGCATATAAAGTCGTTTTGCTAAACCATTCAGGGGTCATGTCTATCCGGTTCTTACCAGCTGTATAAACATCCGGCTTTAAGGTAATTCTCATGTTGCCCACCACAATGCTACCGGTTTTTATTTGTTGGGCTAAAATGCCTGGGGGAAGCGTTTCGGCAAATACCCGCTGATAATGTGGATATGACTTTTTAAAGGCTGCAATTAATTCGTCAATGCACATAAACTGGTTACCGGCAAAGAAAACCACCAGTTGGGGATCATTAATGTCTCCAAAAAGATCAGGCACATTGTCTACTCCAGGTACTGTGAACTGAACTTTACTTTCAGGTGGAGTATTCCAGGGCGGATCAAAGCGATGATCCTGGGCCTTAACATTTCCACAAAGCAATAAAAATGCAACTGTGGCTAAAAAGGTGTGATTTATATATTTCATGATTTTCTAATTATTTGGTTTAAGGATGTACAACTGCCCATCCCTGATATTGACGGATGATGATTTCACCATTGCCGCTGGGTACATAACTGATAAAATCAAATAAGGTATTTTTTTCGATTTTCCTTTCTCTGACGGTATTTTCACATTGTGCAAGAATTACTCCTCTGGATTGCAGTTCTAACAATGTTTTTTCAAAAGATCCGTTCTTCTGGTAAACAGCTACGCCATCTCCAAAGGCAATAAGTTCTGCATTGATTTTCCCTTTTAACCTGGGATCGTCGAGTGCATTTTTTAGGTTTCGAAGTGTTCCTGCAATCTTTTTCTCATCACCGTTATTGATTACATACAGTGCCTTATAATTTTTCAGGGTGGCTTTTGCCCCTGTAAAATTAGCAGGTGTAGCTTGGGCAAAAGTGGCCGAGGTTGCTGCGATCAGCAAAAATAATGTACAGATTAAGGTTATTTTTTTCATGATTTTAGATTTTGATGATTTATTTAGTTGTTAGTTTTACTTGTTTTTCGGAGGTTACAATTGGTGCAAATGGACCATACTTATGTTGATTTTCAGAAAATTTGTCGGCATATGGTCCGTATGGCGCATCAAAAGGTTTTTTTAACAAATCAGGGTAATCTTTTCCCTGATCTTTATGTGGTCTTGGCTGTGAGTTCACAAAAGCAGCGAGATCCCAGGCCTCCTCATCACTTAACTGCGCATCTCCATATCTGGCACCATATGGCATATTGTTCTTTACGAACCCCGCAAAGTTACTGAGTCTATACATCCCTGCGCCATCATTGTAGCTGTGTTTGCCCCATAATGGCGGATAAACATAAGTTAGTTTGTCTTCATCGAGTATTCCCTCACCATTTGCACCATGACAACTTTGACATTTACTGGTATATAAAATCGCTCCATGTTTGACATTCGCTGCCCTATCCAGGAATTTTAATTTTTCGGTTCCCGTTCCAAACACTTTCTCCCCTTTTTTTACACCTGTTCCAAGCCATTTCATATAAGCCAGCATTGCCTGTATCTCTTTACTAGATTCGTCTGGTACTTTGCCTGCAAGACTTCGATTGAAGCACTCTGCAATACGTGCCGATGCAGGTTCAACCTTTCCTGATCTGCCACTCATTTTAGGAAAACTGGAAATAAAACCAGCATAATTATTTCCGAACAGTTTGGTTCCACCCTCGAGGTGACAATTCTGACAATTCATACCATTTGTAATACGGGCTATGGATCCATTTGGCCCAAAATATTTGCTCGTATGTGCTATTAATTCTTTGCCATACCTGATCATCTGGCCGTACTTGGTGTCCGCCGGAATCGTATTTTCATCAGGCGCTTTCCAGGCATCAGCAGGTACAACCTGGCTTTTGACGTTAACAGCAGCTATACCGGTTTCCACATCCTGTTTGGTTTTTGCTGTCACTACATCTGGCTGCCCATTAAAAAATAAAGTGCAGATGAAAATGGTTCCACAAGCAACAAATAGAAACGCAATGATAGCCGTTGTCCTGGCTGTATATATAAGTGCTTGTCTGATTTCTTTTTCTGTTGATTCCTTATTCATAACCAATATTTTTCTGTTACAAATGTGCATTTATTCTACTCATCAGAAAAAGCATAAAAAGTTATTGATGATAACGTAAGGTTATGATGTCAGTACCCGTTGAAACAAATTGTTTGTATCTTAGGTTATCTACTAAAACCGTGTATGATAGATTTCCGTTTGCAAGTATTTTATGCTGTCGCTAAAAGGCTGAATTTTACAAAGGCCTCGGCAGAGTTATTTATCAGTCAGCCTGCTGTAACCAAACACATTAAAGAATTAGAGCAGGAGTTCAAAATGTCATTATTTGAACGCAGTGGAAACAAAAAAATCAGCCTCACCCCAGCCGGCGAATTATTGTTGCATTACGCAGAACAGATTTTTGGAACTTACCGGGAACTGGAATATGATATGAATCTACTTACTAAACAGCATAAAGGAATATTGAGGATTGGTGCCAGCAGTACTGTGGCACAATATATCATTCCACCTGTATTGGCACAGTTTCACAATAAGTTTAAGGATATACAAATTCAACTGGTTACCGGAAACACAGAAGATGTAGAGCAGCGTTTGATTGCTAAGGAAATAGATTTTGGAATCATTGAAGGCATCTCCCGGAACCCACAGATTAAATACGAACAATATCTAAAAGACGAGCTGGTGCTGGTGTGTTCTGGTCACAATTATGCCATGAAAAAGGAAATGATCAAACCGAATGAGTTGAAGGATTATGATTTATTACTTCGTGAACCTGGTTCTGGTACACTAGATGTTATTGCATATGCTTTAAAAGCACACCAGATAAAGGTGGGGGACTTAAATATAGAAATGCAGTTAGGTAGTACCGAAAGCATTAAATCCTATTTGATTCACAGCAAATGCCTGGCTTTTTTATCTATCCACTCCATATTGAAAGAGCTCAAGAATAATGAATGCCGCATCATAGATATCAAGGATATGGTTATCGAAAGGCCGTTTCATTTCATTCAGCTTCATGGTCAGCAGGACGCTCTGGCGGAACTATTTATGCGCTTCGCTAAAAGCTACAACTATAATGTATAGTGTTACCGAAATTTCGAGGCAATATCAGCCAGCTAAAGTGCTGCTGCTCTTTGTTTCTGAAGCTCCTGGAGGTGACGATAAACATTTTTACCTGGGAAATACTAATCTGTTTCGAACAATTTATCTTGCATTTAGTGAGGTATTTGGCGATTTTAAATCTGTAGAAGATTTTTTGCAGTTCTTTAAAGGCACGGGATGCTTTTTGGAACATCTAACTTGTACACCTATTGATAAATCGTCAGTTAAAATCAGAAAAAACCAGAGGCAGGGGGGAATAGAGCAATTAGCTCATAAAATCAGAACATATCAACCCCGATTAATCATGATCCTAATGAAAAGCATTGAACAAGAGGTTAAAGAATCTATTGACCTATCAGGCTTATCGTTTATCGAAGAAATTGCAGTTACCTGCTATCCTGCCGGCACTGAATCAAACAGGCTTACTTGCATCCGGGATACCAGGGTTATCATCTCCAAACTGGCATCGATATTGACATAACATGCAAATATATTGCTGTAATATACCGATACAGAACAAGATGAAAATTCAAGATCAGGAAAACACCAAACAGCATGCAGGAGACCATTTGGCTAATGAAAGAACATTTTTGGCCTGGATCAGAACCAGTATTGGTATCATGGGATTTGGCTTCGTGGTGATGAAATTCTCGCTATTTATCAAGCAGATCAGTGCCGCACTGGGGAGTAAAGTGCCCCTGCACCAAACCGGAGATTCCCGCATTATCGGGATTTTTCTAGTTGCCCTGGGAGCAATTACTATCATTTGTTCTTACTTAAGATATAATTCAACGAAAGAACAACTGAATCAGGGGGTGTATTACCATTCAACACTTTTTGTTAAAGTTTTAACCGCTTTAGTTTTCATAGCCAGTATACTTTTACTGCTCTACCTTATTAAAACAACATAGGCAGTTAAATCATCTGTACTTGATGCTTTAGAAAAGAGAGGAAGGAAAGCGGTCGATATAGCGTTGTTTTTTGATATAAATTGCTGATTGCATTGGTCAAGGATCTTATAAAAATTTCACCTCTTTATGATAATCCACAGGAACAGGATAAGTCAATATTTTATGTTCCCGTAAATATTTTGGGTACCGCAATACGCTGTGAAGAATATATACCTGAATGGCCACTGAAAAAATAGGCTGTAAAACAGGCTACCGCAAAAAACATGGTGTATTCACTACCAAAAAGTTCTATACCCATAATCGTACAGGCAAGGGGTGTATTCGTTGCACCAGCAAAAACAGCAATAAATCCAAGGGCAGCAAACAAACTAACTGGAGCATTTAATAAGGTCGAAAGTGCATTGCCTAATGTTGCGCCAATATAAAACAAAGGCGTTACCTCACCACCTTTAAATCCAGTTCCTAATGTTAAAGTTGTGTAAATGGTCTTCCATAACCAGCTCCAAGTATCTGCTCCACCAGGCTGAAAAGCAGAGGGAATTGTAACGGCTCCTTGGTATTCGCTATCCACGCCCAAACTTAAGTAATCCGGTTTCCCGATGGCGTAAGTCAAGCCTATAATAATCAGACCACCGATAACAGGAATAAGCCACTGGATCTTACATACTTTAGAAAAAAAGGCCTTGATCTCATGCACCATTACAGCAAACAGGTAGCTGGCCAGACCAAACAATGTGGATGCTAGAATAACCTTACTAAGCAGGAGTAGGTTTACCGGCAGGTATTCAGATAGAAAGTAGGCACTTTTCTCTATGAGATCGATGTGATAAGCGGTATGATGGATGCCCCAGGCAGAGACAGTAAGATCACCAAGCACGCTGGCAATTAATGCGGGAAGTAAAGCCTTGTACTCTATTCTTCCAATGGCCAGAACTTCCATTGCAAATATGGCACCGGTGAGCGGTGTTCCGAACACCGCCCCAAACCCGGCTGCAATTCCCGCGGTAAGGAGCATCTTGGTGTCTACCTCATTTAGCTTAAACCAGCGGCTAAACATTCCTGCGATGCTTCCTCCGATTTGTACCGCGGTTCCCTCTCTTCCAGCCGATCCGCCAAACAAATGGGTAATCACTGTAGTTATTAAGATTACTGGCGCCATCTGCCTGGGCACTCCACCACCCGGCCTATGGATTTCATCCATGATCAGGTTATTTCCTTTTTCTGAGGACCTACCAACCGACTGATAAATCAGGTGGATCACAATACCTGCTAAAGGTAGCAGAAAAATGAGACAGGTATGCTGAAAGCGAAAGTGAATGGCCCAGCCTAGCAGCCAAAGGAACAAGGCAACCATACTTCCTATTGCAATGGCAACAGGAAGTATAAGCAGCGTCCATCGAACCGCATATTTAAAAACCGAAAGGTGTTCAAATAAAAATTTATTATGTTTCATTGTAGGTTAGCGGCTGATTTATAATTTTTTATAAAAAGTATTGATTCCTGCAAATGATGCCCTATCACCAAGTTCTTCTTCTATCCGAAGCAACTGGTTAAATTTAGATACCCTTTCAGAGCGGCAGCCACTTCCTGTTTTGATGTGCCCCGCACCGGTAGCGACAACCAGATCCGCAATTGTCGTGTCTTCAGTTTCACCACTGCGGTGAGAAATAAAGCAATTGTAACCGTTTTTTTGGGCTAGTTCTACGGCCTTTAGCGTTTCGGAAACTGTACCGATCTGGTTCAATTTAATCAGTACGCTGTTTGCAATGCCCTGGTCGATTCCCTGCTGGATAATACTCGGGTTGGTGCAGAATATATCATCTCCAACCAATTCCACTTTGTCTCCCAAAAGGCTGGTCAGCTTTTTCCATCCCTCCCAATCGTTTTCGCCCAACCCGTCTTCCAACAGGATAATTGGGTACTCTTTTAACCATCCTTCCCAAAAGCCAATCATTTCATCTGTTGTGATCCGTTCTTTAGAACTTTTATAAAATTCATATTTTCCATTATTCCACATTTCGCTGGTCGCTGGGTCAAGACAAAGGGAAATATCCTTGCCTGGAGCAAAACCGGCAATATGTATCGCTTCCATGATGATTTGGACGGCTTCCTCATTAGAACTCAGATTTGGCGCAAACCCACCTTCGTCACCAACTCCGGTATAATAGCCTTTCGCTTTTAGCAGACTTCTCAGGGAATGAAAAACAGCTTCGCCCATACGGATACTTTCCTTAAACGAGGGGGCGTTATGAGGGGCAATCATAAATTCCTGAAAATCGATGTTGTTATCAGAATGCCTTCCCCCATTAATGACATTCATGCACGGTACGGGCATTACGTAACCTTCCCTTTCCACTAGCTGCCTATACAAGGGAATCCCTTTTGCAACGGCCGAAGCCCGGGCGAAGGCGATTGAGGCCGCAAGCATCGCATTTGCGCCGAGCCTTGATTTATTCTCGGTTCCATCCAGACCAATTATATGATCATCGAAGGCCTGCTGACCCTCAAAGGATAAGCCGGTGACTGATTTGCCGACTTCGACGTTAATCCCTTTTACTGCTTTTTCCACGCCTTTACCATTATAGCGCTCTGGATCACCATCTCTAAGCTCTACGGCTTCTTTTTCACCCGTACTTGCCCCGGATGGAGAAATACCCCTTGCTGTTGTTCCGTTAAGAGTGACTTCTACTTCTACTGTCGGATTGCCCCTGGAATCCAAAATTTCACGGGCATGAATTTTAGTTAATTTCATAGTTTTTTGTTTTATATTGATTTTTAGTATTTCGGTTGCTTACAAATAATTGAGTTTCTCAAAAGATCAAAACCAGTGTTCCCCCAATGATCAGCAGGGCACCAAAGAATACTTTCAGGGTAAGAGCTTCTTTCAGGAACACCATTGCAAGTATAATAGTTAGGGCAACACTCAACTTATCAACAGGGGCGACCTGGGACACTTTCCCGATCTGCAAAGCCTTGTAGTAGAATATCCAGGACAAGCCGGTGGCAAGGCCAGATAAAAAAAGAAATAGCAGGTTATGCTTTGACAGTTCCGTAATTCCTTTAAGTTCGCCTCTGGCCATTACGATCCCCCAGGCTACAATCAGTATTACCACCGTTCGTATGGCAGTAGCCAAATCAGAATTGACATTGGTTACGCCGACTTTTGCAAAGATGGCCGTAAGGGAAGCAAAGAAAGCTGATAATAGCGCGTAGATCCACCACATAGTTTTATGTTAATTTTCCGTTATTGAATAATTCCAAAGTAAATGAGTACAAGAACCGTTGCTCCGGCAATGATCCGGTAAATGCCGAACCAGCGGAAAGAATGCTTTTGAAGATAGGTGATGAAAGAGCGGATGGCCATCCATACATCCCACCCGCACCTGCTTTACTTAAATGAATGATCGTAGTTAGATTCGGTTCATGGGAAGGGCGTAGACGCTTAACGGTGTTTTTAATCAGTCCTGAAGCAATCTGATCTGCACTAGCAACTAGTAGCGCAATGGTAATAAGAACCTGCCAAATTTTTTTGCAGAAATTCTGGAAGAGGCAATAAATAATGAAGGCATAAAAAGGAAGCCAAAAACGCTTATCACTGGCCCAGTACATGATCGTATCCCAGAATGCATTATGGTGCTGATTTATCCACAAGAACCATTCAGTTTCAACCGGCAGGACCATTGCTAACACTGATCTCACTTTGGCAGACAGACAAAGTAAGACAAGCGCAATTAAGATAGCTGCCAGCAATAAGAGTTGAGAATTTATTTTTAATTTTTTCACCTACAATACTTTGACCGGCAGATTTTATTACCTGCTGGAATTTCTATTGTAGGCGCCATCAGCTTTTGAAAAAAGCGGTTGAATCGGAAGGACACCATTTCCGTATTGCAAATATAATACTAATAAAATGATGTGCAAAATCTTAAAGTAGGTGTTGAGAATTTAATTTATCACTATTCCTCCTTATTTGAATACGAGAACCAGTTTCTTATTCTTCTACCGTTTAAACAAGCATCATATCACGGGATTAAAGCTTTTCTTAAACAAAATGAAACCGCCTGGAAATAACCATGTTATCTATATAGGAATTTTTTTTATAACCCTAAAAAATTAAAGTTATGGGATACCATGAATGGAAAAACTGTATTGATGCATGCTTAAAGTGTGCTTCAATTTGCAATCATTGTGCAAGTTCATGCACTCAGGAAGAAGACGTGAAAATGATGGCGCGGTGTATTGAGCTTGATATGCAATGTGCAGCCATCTGCTACTCTGCCGCTCAATTGATGAGTATGGGTAGCTCTTTTGCTCAAGACATTTGCCGTATTTGCGCAGATATTTGCCAGCAATGCGGAGATGAGTGTAGTAATCATCATACCCAGCATTGTCAGGAATGTGCAGATGCTTGTAAGGCTTGTGCGGAAGAATGCAGAAGAATGACAGGAGTAGCTGCTTAAGATGCCAATCACCGTGAGCATTAATTGATTAAGGGCAGCATTCTAGTTGCCCTTTCATTTTTATAAATAGGCAAATTTATTCCATTCATTTTATTTTCATTATTCCCTCATTATTTGATATTTACCAAGGTTTGAGGTTGTTCTTGGTATGTCCTTTCTCTAGCCTTAAAAAAATGGGTTTTTTAGGATATGATTCTCATAAACTCATTCCATTATTCAAATAAGAATTTCAGTTTTTGATGATGAGTACTTGATAATTCGAATTCTATGAAAATGAAGGCTAGATGCGAGTTGAGGAATGCATTAAATAATGCATGAACTTTCAATTCCCGCTTCATCAAATTATTTCAAAAAACAAAAAATACAAATTTCATTTCAATGGCGGTGTTAAATCAATCACGTTGTTAAACCGAGGGTATGTACCTTCTAAATTAAATGCAAGCTACATGGCATTTGCGCATAATTGTAAAAAAATTTAGACCAAACGGATTTCCCCCCGTTTATCCTATAATTGAATAATATTCAAGCTGATCGATGTTCGCAATTGAAACTAATCCACATGCTTATTTGGCTAATTAGATAGCAGTTTATGGAGTTCAACACTGATGTCTAGACAATTGGTGTTTTATAAATAGTTGCGGTATATCTTAATTTTAGGGAAAATTCTAAAAAGTTCGAACCGAAAAATTCAATTTAATCTATTGTAAGTGACTTATTTTCAAGTTCTTAATGTTTAAAAAATAAGAGGCATACTTTTTAGATGCCTCATATTGCCACTTAGTAGGGTCAACCCGCGGAAGTTCGACCCTTTTTGAGCATTGTGAAGCTGTGGTTAATTTTGATAAAGTTTTGAACAACAAGATGGAGGGACAGTATAGGAAAAAGAAATTATTCGATGACAATCGAAAGTAGGGTGAGAAATATCGTAACCTAATATTTGTTGATATTTTGTAACGGTTTTGTTGCGGTTTATCCTCTCATCTTTTTAGATTAATGCAGATTTTAGCGCCTATATATTTAGGTTGTTAAATTTGAAGGGTTTGAAAGTTAAGCAGGTACCAAATTGCTCTATAATTGGAGTCGTCTTGCTGTACCTGATTATCTCTTTGGGCAATATCTTTTTTTTATCCAACCTCTCCCTTTTAGAGTCCGCCCGGGGAATAAAATCAGCTGCGCAGTACAAAGGTAGCTTTTCTCCGCTTGGAAAGGATTCAAAAATTACCAGACAATTTAAGTGTATCCTTGATGAACGCAAGAAAACCGTGCTTCCTGTTTTGGAAGCTTTTCTTATCGGCGTCATCTTATTTTTGGGGCTTTCGCTTTTAGCCTCTAACCTAAACAGGTATTTTCTTGAGATCAGATACAGGATTGCCGGATCAGTCCCAATTTATATTTCCAACCAGGTCTTTCGGATCTGAGATTTATCTCAATTTTCTTTTATTGACAGGTCCTTCAAATGATGAAGTGACGACGGCCGGTTAATCACCGTGTTTCCTGTCCAAGACGTCCGTCAAATCTTTTTCCTTAAATTTTAATTTAAAGACATGATCCGTATTAAACAGATTTTCTGTTTGTTCCCACTTTTATATATGGGGCTGGAAAGCCATGCCCAAACCTCCCCAAAGCCCATCGGGATCGTTGATCTGATCGATCACGTGACCGCTTTTTCACCTTCACTGGCCGCTGATTCAGCAACAGTTGATATACGTGCCGCCCAGTTAAGAGAGACCGCGGCGAATGCCCTTCCAAATCTGAAGCTTAATTATCAGGCAGATCTGGGCTCAAACAATAACGTGGCAGGACCTTATATGGCCTTTGGTATAGTTCCCTCCAATTCCAGAGGTGTTAGGACTGAAAGCACTACCAAGGCTACACTTACTAATCTTGGTATTGTCTCCCTTGATTGGGAGGTCTATAATTTTGGTGCCTATAAAGCTCAGAATGCAGTCGCCAAATCAGAACTTGTCGTTGAACGATCCAAGTTTGCCCAGCGCCGATACCAGACAAGGGCCATCGCTATTGATGATTACCTGAGTCTACTAAAGCTTCAGGACATGCTATCCATTCAAGCAAGCAATATCAGTCGCAATGAGCAGATCAACCGTTCGATTTTATCCCTTGCCAGAAGCGGTGTGCGTCCGGGTGTGGATACCAGTATCGCAGGGGCCGAACTCTCCAAATCAAGATTGAACTATATTGAAATGGACAATACCTACAGACAGGTTCAGCTCGACATTGCAGCAATCAGCGGGCTAAATCCGGAAAGTATTGTCGCTGACAGTACGATCCTGGATCGGCTAAAATCGCTTGAGGTAAACCTATCGGTAAAGTTGACCGACAGTTCAAGCCATCCGCTGCTTGATTTCTACAAAAGCAATTATCTAAGCAGCGTTGAGAAGGAAAACCTGGTCAAAAAAGCCTATAATCCAAAGGTAAGCCTGCAAGCTGCTGCCTGGTCAAGGGGATCAAGCATTGATGCCAATGATAATTTCAACAGTCTCTCGAATGGCTTGGAATGGCAACGGGAAAATTACCTCGTGGGCGTAGGGATCAGTTATAACTTATTTGATCTGCGCAGGCGTCAGTTGAAGCTTAGGACCCAAAAGGCCAGTAGCAATTTTTACTTAAAGGAACTACAGCAGGAAAGGTTAATGTTATCAAATGCCGCCCTTCAAGCAGGACTTGAGATCAGTACCGCGCATAAAAGACTCGATGAAATACCAAACCAGCTAAAGGCAGCGGCCGCAGGGTATCGCCAGAAGCTCTCGCTTTATAAGAACGGGCTGACCGACATCATTGAGCTCAATGCAGCCCTGACCATCCTTTACCGTGCAGAAACCGATTTTGTCAACGCAAAATATCTGTACATCCGGGCGCTTTTTCAAAAGGCTATCGCCACCAACCAAGTAGATTCACTGTTAAACACATTAAAATAATAAAGATATGTCAATGGTTACCTCGGCCCTGAAAAAGCCGATTACAACAGTGGTGATCACCGCGAGTTTACTGCTCTTTGCAGTTCTCAGTGCGCTGAAGATCCCAATAGATATTTTCCCCCAGCTTAATTCGCCGACAATATATGTTATTGAATCCTACGGAGGTATGTCTCCACAACAGATGGAGGGCTTCTTCTCCACTCGTCTACAGGATCAGTTTCTTTATGTTAATGGCGTTAAGAATATTACCGCCAAAAACATTCAGGGTTTGACGATGCTAAAGCTGAGTTTTTATGAAAGCACCAATATGGCAGAGGCTTCTGCCCAAGTTGCCTTGCAGGTTAACCGGGCCATGAAGTTCTTCCCTCCAGGCGCTTTGCCTCCGCAGGTGGTCCGCTTTGATGCCTCTTCACTGCCAGTAGGCCAGCTTGTACTCTCGGCCAAATCCCGCAGTCTGAAAGAAATCTATGATATGGCGGCAACGCGTATCAGGCCCATGTTTTCCTCTGTCGCAGGGCTTTCAGCGCCACCGCCATTCGGTGCCAATTCCCGCTCGATTACCATTAGTGTAGATCCGAGCAAATTAAGGAGTTATAATCTGACTCCGGACGAGGTGGTAGGGGCTTTATCCAAGTTCAATGTCATGTCTCCTTCGGGAAATCTAAGGTTGGACAATACCATGATGGTGACCTCTATGAACTCCCTGGTTAAAACGGTCGATGAATTCAACAACATTCCAATAGCTACAAAAAACGGCGTTTCAATATTGGTAAGGGATGTGGCAAGGGTTGCCGATGCAGCGGATGTTACCGTGGATTATGCATTGATCAACGGGAAACGGTCTGTGTATATTCCTGTGGTCAAAACAGCAGACGCCTCGACTTGGTCAGTGGTAAAGTCCTTAAAGGCCAAAATCCCCGAAATGCAGAGCCTCTTGCCGGACGATGTCCACATCTCTTATGAATTTGACCAGTCTGTTGCCGTTATCAACTCGGTAAAAAGCCTGATCACTGAAGGTGGTCTTGGTGCACTATTAACGGGCCTAATGGTGTTGCTATTCCTGCGTGATCTGCGAAGCAGTCTTATCGTGGTGATCACCATTCCGGTATCGATTTTAATTGGGGTGCTTTTACTAGGCATGTTCGGTCAGACCATAAATATCATGACCTTGAGCGGTCTGGCACTTGCAATAGGGATCCTGGTCGATCAGGCAACGGTGACGATCGAAAATATCCATCAGCACCTGGAAATGGGCAAGCCCAAACGCGAAGCCATTTACGATGCCTGTGAAGAAATCGCATTCCCGCTGCTGCTCATCCTGCTGTGTATTCTGGCCGTATTTGCACCATCTTTTATGATGAACGGTATACCAAAGGCGATGTTTTTGCCACTATCCCTTTCGATTGGCTTCACCATGGTTGTCTCTTTCATCGTGGCCCAGACCTTAGTTCCCATTCTATCCAACTGGATGATAAACGAAGAACGTTACCAGCACTATGACCATGGTAAGATCCATGCTCATGCAGGAGAGGCCCTGGACGAGAGGCAAGGAGAGCAGGTAGAAAAGCATCTGCAAAATGAAAAGGATGAACCGGAAAAAAATGATTTCTTTGAAAGGGTGAAGGTGCGGTTTATGGCAATCATCCAGCGGTGGATGCCGATGAAAAAAGGTATTGTCGGGATTTATTTAGTTCTGGTCATTTCTCTTGCAGGACTGGGATTTGTTTTTATTGGAAAGGATATGATGCCAAAGCTCAACAACGGACAGTTCCAGATACGCATCAAAGCGCCGGACGGTACCAGATTAGAGCGCACCGAGGAGAAATTTAAGCAGGTACTTTCCATTATCAATCAGACAGTAGATAACCATATCGCAGTTAGTTCGGGATACGTTGGGCTTATTCCGAGTAGTTACGGAACAAGTAACTTATATATCTTCAATACCGGTACCCATGAGGCTGTGCTTCAGGTGAACCTTGATGAAGATTATAAGGTAAATATGGATGAGCTGAAAGATGCGCTGAGAAAGAACATCGCTTATAAACTTCCTGACCTACGTATCACCTTTGAGCCGATTGACATGACCGAAAAGATTATGAGCCAAGGCGCTGCAACTCCTATTGAGATCAGAGTAGCAGGAAAAGATATGGACCAGATCGAGTCTTACGCTAATAAGGTGCTCTCTAAACTTAAAAAAATAGATTACCTCCGTGATATCCAGATTGCTCAACCCCTGCACATTCCCGTGGTTTCTATTACCCTTGATAGATTAAAGGCGGCGCAGTTTGGGCTGAACGTGGTTGATATCGCAAGGTCAGTTACTGCAAGTACCTCATCCAGCCGATTTACTGAGAAGAACCAATGGCTCGATGAAAAAACCGCCTATACCTACCAGGTACAGGTACAGGTTCCAGAGTATGTCATGAATACAATGGATGAGCTCAAAGAAATTCCTTTGGTTAAAGGGCAGAGCAGTCCGGTACTGGGCGACATCGCTACTTTCAATACCAGTTACCTTCCAGGAGAATATGACCGCTCCGGGCCAAGACGCTTTCTGACCGTGAGCGCAAACATTTATAAAAAGGATCTTGGAACGGCAACTGCTGATGTAGAAAAGGCACTAAAGTCCGTAGGCACGCCTCCTAAGGGACTAACTGCTGAAGTGAAAGGTATGTCGAGCCTGTTGACTGAAACACTATCTTCTCTTCAGGGCGGACTTGCTTTTGCGATATTGGTGATCTTCCTGCTGCTTGCGGCCAATTACCAGTCTTTCAAGCTTTCGCTGACGGTTCTTTCGACCGTTCCTGCTGTAATCCTTGGGTCGCTTACCGCATTATTGCTTACAGGTTCTACGCTTAACCTGCAGAGCTACATGGGGATGATCATGTCCACCGGGGTGTCAGTGGCCAATGCGATACTTATCGTGACCAACGCCGAAAAACTCAGGCTGGATTACAAGGATTCTACCCGGGCGGCAGTGGTGAGTGCCGGGATTCGTTTAAGGCCGATCCTGATGACCAGTTTTGCGATGATAGCCGGGATGATCCCGATGGCCTCTGGGTTGGGCGAATCCGGTGAACAGACCGCGCCGCTCGGCAGGGCTGTTATTGGTGGGCTATTCTTTTCAACCCTTGCCGCGCTCTTCATCCTTCCGCAGGTTTTCGCTTGGGTACAGAAAAAAAGCAGCTTAAAAGAACCAAACCTAATGCCTAGAAAAACAAGAATTTAAAAGATAAACAACATGAAAACCAGATTCATTCCCATCATAATAATTATAAGTACTCTGGCCGCGTGTGGCGGAAACCAGAAGCCCGTGAACATCAGTCCCGAAAAAAACGGCAAGGAAGCCAAATATGAAACCACAAAGGTCGAAGAAGAGGCCCTTTCCAGTTTTACCCGCATTCCCGGGGTGCTCAAGCCTTTCAACCAGGTGAACATTTTTCCCAAGGCCAATGGTTTTGTGAAAGCAATACTGGTCGATTTGGGTTCTAAGGTGACCAAAGGCCAGCTGCTGATGACCCTGGAAGCACCGGAACTCGAATCACAATTGCAATCGGCAAATTCCCGTTACCTGCAGGCACGGGAGACCGCATCGGCGAGCAGTGAGAAATACAGACGTCTGAAAGAAGCAGCAAAAGAGGAAGGTTCGGTATCTCCGCTAGAACTTGATAATGCGCTTTCCAGGATGAAAGGAGATAAGGCCATAGCTGAGGCTGAGCGGTCAAATGTATCCTCCGTACGTACCATGCAGGACTACTTGAAAGTATATGCGCCTTTTGACGGGGTGATCGTTGACAGGAATGTATCACCGGGAGCACTGGTGTCGGCGGGCAAATCTTCGGACCTACCCATGCTGGTATTGCAGGACCTGACCCACATGAGGCTTGAAGTTTCTATACCTGAGGATTATGTAGACAAAGTGGACCTAAGCCAGATGGTCAAGTTCCGCTTCAATGCGCTGCCGGGGGAACAGCGCCAGGCCAAGATCAGCCGGTCTGCAAATTCACTGGGCAACATGCGCCAGGAAATCGTCGAGGTTGACGTGGCCAATAAAGATAACAGGTTGAAGGCCGGCATGTATGCCGAGGTTGAAATCCCGCTTAAATCCGGTGCGACTTCGCTTCTTGTGCCTAATTCTGCTATCGTGCGTTCTACAGAACGGAAGTACGTAGTGGAAATTGCAAATGGTAAAGCCAAGCTCGTTGACATTAAGGAAGGGATGAAGGGAACAGAGATGACCGAGATTTTTGGTTCCATCAAAGCCGGGACAGAGATTATTTCGCCCGCGAACGATGAGATCAAAAGCGGTCAGACGCTATAAAACATTGCCGGGCGGATATTAGCCGCCCGGCAAATCTTTTTATTAGTCAGATAAGAAAAAAGGAAAATATGAAAGATTTAGAATTTAACCATGAGTTTGAAATCGGGGGAAAACACATTTGCATAGATGTCCCAAAGAAAAGATGCAACCAGGTCTACATCGAGGGAGAGCTGGTTGGGACGGTTTGGGAATGTAAAAAACAAGGGGTAATATCCTTTGTATCAAGAGATTTTAAGCTTGCCCCTTACCTGGAAAGCATTGCGGCCGAGTTAAACATTTTTTACAGGACCTCCCTATGAGTGCCTATGCCGGATGGACATTTCAACCTTTTCTGATCTGTTTCCTGTTATTAATGACTGTAAAGGTAAAGGCGCAAGATCAAACTGCCGTCCCCAAGATATCGGTAGGCTTTGTCATGGGCTTTCCGACCGGTAAGACGGCTAAAACTTATGTCAACGGATATGGGGCATCAACAAAGGTGGAATTCAAGGTTTCGGAGCACCTCAACCTAACCGGATCTGCGGGCTATATGACTTTCCGCTACAGGGATGAGGTAAAAAAACGTCTCGATTATTTAGGAGAGCCAACAAGCATGAATGGTGTTGTTCCAATTAAAGTCGGAGCAAAATATTACTTTGAAGGTATCTATTACGCTGCCCTTGAGCTTGGTGCAGCAAATACTCTTGGAGACCGACTCAATACCTCTTTTGCCTACGGACCGACTTTGGGTGCCAGCATTCCAATTTCGAAGCATTATAGTGCAGATCTCGGCCTTCGTTATGAGGGTTGGAAAAGCAGCGGAGGGCAGGTTTCCTTTTTTGGACTTCGTTTGGCTCTGGCAATTTCAGGAACTAAAAAATAATAGGCAAAATATTTAACCTAAAATTTAAATTATGACAGAGAAAAATATTTCACAACCATTTGAAACTTTTGACCATAATAAATCCTCAGCAAAGGGTGGAGATAACGCATATCACCCCGCAAACCAAGATAGAGAGGTTTTATTGCGTTACCTGCTGGAGCGGTTGAACCTGGAAACCGGCCATCTCAATGAGAAGCGAAAATTGAGGAAGTAGGGGCCTTTTTAGACCTTTAAAAAACATTCGTAGGAATGGCAAATCAGATTTATTATAACCAGGGGCAACCCACAATATGCATGACAAATGGAAAAGATGATATATCTTTTGGAAAATGATGAGGGTATAACCGAAGTATTACAGCTTCTTTTTAACAGTGAGGGGTACGGGGTTTCCGCGTTTTCTTCGGTAAGCTCGTTTATGGCAGGGCTAAGTGATCATGTTGCAGATCTTTTTCTGCTGGATGTTATGCTCCCCGATGGAAACGGCATTGAAGTCTGCAGTTACCTGAAGTCCTTAGAGAAAACCCGGAATGTTCCGATTATCATGATGAGTGCTCATGCGGACCGTTATGACATTAGAAGGGGCTGCGCTGCAGAGAATTTTATTAAAAAGCCTTTCGATATTCACGACCTGCTGCGTTTGGTAGCGAAACATATTTGACCGGTGATAAAGTACGGGTTCTCTCAAGTTTGGTATTCGTGCTCACAATCAGTGTTTCCATGTCAGAGATCCGCTAAGTCGTTCTTACAAGATATATCAACAAAAGCATGCTTGAAATGAAAATAACCACGGTAAGGACTTTGATGAGTGTAGAGGAATGGTAATAACTGCCTTGATTAATAAGTGTATGAGTTTTTTGATAGCGCATAAATGCCAGGATGATGGTCAGTGCGCCTACCCCGACAAGAAGTATTCCTATCCTCTGTGAGTTGCCGGTTTGGTGTACGACGGCTTTGGCCCCAAGAGCGAGAGTGATCTGCTTGATAAAAAGTGAAAACTTTACCACCACAAAACCAAAGCCCATAATTCCTATGCTAGTTCTTATCCAGGCAAGAAAAGTCCGTTCGTTGGCCAGATGGTCACCAGTGTTTGATTTAGGAATGGCTTGTTCTTCTTTTTCCATTATTGATAATATTGGTTGACGGATCACCGCATGCCTGATTAACAAAATTTTATCAATGCTGTTTGGGCGAGTACTGTTTTAATTATGTAGCTTTTCGATAAATTCCCTAGCATTTTTAAATGCGTTACTCCGCACAGCACATACGATGATAGACAATTTTGTCGAACCTTTTGAATTTTAGTGTTGCCGGCATAAGCCATTGATATTTAAACATGACAATAATTTTCGGCGTTTGCGGCCCCGGGTGAAATGGATCCGGCACAACTGATCCTAATCTTTGCATCGTATCGAAATACCAATTTGCACCTTTTAAAGATTCACTGCCGTTTTGGTTTTTACATTAGGGATGAACGATTACCCATCCTTCCGCCGAACGGATGATGATCTCTCCGTTGCCGCTTGGCACATAGCTGATGAAATCGAAGAGATCTGACTTATCGATTTTCCGCTCGCGAACGGTATTCTCGCACTGCGCAAGAATTACGCCCTTTGACTTTAGCAAATTAAGCTGCTCAAGGAACTTTCCATCCTTGCGATAAACCGCCACGCCATCCCCGAAGGCGATAAGCTCAACCTCCAGTTTTCCCTTCAATCTTGGATCCTCCAAAGCATTGTTGATGTTCCTGAGTGTTCCCGAAATATGTTTTTCCTCGGCACTGTTAAGTACATATAGCGCTTTATATGATTTCTTTTTTGCAACAGCACCCGTAAACGGTTTTTTTGTCTCCTGTGCAGATACATTGGTGGTGATGACCATCATGATGACAAGCTGGAGTAAGATCAGTAATTTTTTCATGTTTCTATTTTTTCTGTTTTATAGGTGCGTGCTGTTCAGCCATGTCAATAAAGGGACCATATTTATGCTGCTTTTCGCTAAAGTGATCTGCATATGGCCCGAAGGGATAATCTATTGGCTTTGTGTACAGGTTTTTATAGTCGTTTTTGGAATCCAGGTGCGGTCTGGGCTGCGCATTCACAAATGCAGCTACGTCCCAGGCTTCCGCATCCGTTAAGTTCGGATCTTTGTAGGTGGCGCCATAAGGCATGTTGTTTTTGACAAATCCTGCAAAATTTCCAAGCCTGAACATTCCTGCACCATCGTTATAGCTGTCCCTGCCCCAAAGGGGAGGGTACATATATCCTTTTCCATCAGGTGAGGCAACGCCTTTGCCCGTTTCTCCATGACAGCTGCTGCATTTGGAGGCATATACCATTTTCCCCTTCAGGGGATCTGCAGGCACATCCAGATATGGGATTTTTTTTACCGAATTATCCGCAATGGAATGTGCGGCATCCTGTTTTTTTCCAACCCATTTTAAATAGGCCAACATGGCGACCATTTCCCTGGAATTTCTTCCCGGAGCTTTGCCGTTCATGCTTCGCTCGAAGCACTCATTAATCCGTTCAAAGGCTTCTTCCTTTCTACCGCTTCTTGCGCTCATTTTTGGAAAACCTGCATAAAAGATGGAGAAATTATTCGCAAAGGGCCTGGTTCCTGCATCCAAGTGGCAGTTCTGACAATTCATACCATTAGTCAGCTTTCCTACGATACCCTGCGGCCCTAAATAGTATGCCGTACGGACAATCAAATCCCGGCCATACCTGATCAGATCCGCATCAGCTTTGCCCTGAAGCTGCATCGTATCAGGCGCCTTCCAATATTCGGGTTTAGCAACACGGCGCTCTAAAGGTTTTATTTGATTCTTTTGAATGGATGGATTAGGCTTATCCGCATAGAAACTTTTTGGAAGATGAAATCCGCTGAGTGCTAAAACAAGAGAAAACATGATCACAACGAATAGAAATGACGTCCATACGAGATATTTTCCAAACCGGGCAAATACCTGCAGTTTATCCTCGTTGTTTCTTTCTGTTTTCACACTTTTAAAATATTAATTCTGAAAATCCTTAATGGCCTCACCAATATCAAGCACCTTTTGCTTGCCATCAATAACGGATGCAATCAGTGAGCTTGCAGCCGCACTTCTGTATCCACCGGCGCAGTGTACTGCTACGGGTTGCTCCAGCGGAATTTCGTTTACCCTTTCCCTTAAATTTCCCAGTGGAATATTTATGCTGTTCTCAAAAATACTGTTTTCCATACGCTCTGTCTTGTTCCTCACATCCACAATGGTATATCCATTTTGGTTCTCTTTAAAATTTTGGATATCGATAATCTCATCCGGGACAGTTTCTACTGCGTTTATAAAACCGCCGGCAAGCTGCGTTTCATACCCGATGGATGCGGTCCTCGCGATAAGACTATGCAATGTAGCAAGATTTTCTGCCATAAGATAATAAGGCTCTTCAGGCTTCACAATGCTGCCCAGCCAGGTTTCAAATTTGTTTCCATCCATGATATTTACAGCGCCTTCTATATGTCCCTTCTTAAAAACATCTTCCCTTCGCGTATCGATAATTAGGGCATTTGGTTTTAAGTTTTCACCGGATTCCATGATCTGAACCGCACTTACCGAATCTTCAAACGGTGCTGCGCCTTTCTTGTTCAAGGCCACATCAAAAGGGAAGTAAAATGGAATGAATGGCTGGTTTTCATTTAATGCGCTCACAAAATCGGCCTCAGTCATTTCCTGCAGTGACCAGTTACTTCTTTTTTCAGCACCAATGGTACTGCTATTGGCCTCGCTCAACGCTTTTCCGCAGAGCGTACCTGCCCCGTGTGCCGGATACAGAATCACTTCATCTGAGAGTTTCATCAGTTTGTCCCTTAATGAATGGTACATTTGGGCGGCAAGGAAATTGCGTTCCGCCATTGAATCACCTCCGCTTTCCCTTAAATCCGGCCTTCCGCAGTCACCGATAAAAAGGGTATCTCCGGAAAATAGCGCTTTTTGTTTCCCATCGTGTTCGAGCAAAATACTGATACTATCCGGAGAGTGCCCCGGGGTGTTGATTGCCCTTAAGGTGATCTTTCCCAGGGTTATCGTCTGGTCTTCATCAAATGGGGAAAACAGGTAGGACGGCGTATTGAGTTTGCTGCAATATATTGTTGCGCCGGTCTTATGATGGATTTCAAGATGAGCACTCACAAAATCCGCATGCGGGTGCGTCTCGATAACACCAACTATTTTGGCCTGGTGTTTTTCGGCAAAATGGTAATATGCAGACGGATCCCTGGAGGGATCGATCAATATGATTTCATTCCGGCATTCGCTCAGTACCGCATAGCTGTAATGGGAGAGGTGCTTGTCTTCAAATTGTTCTATTTTCATGTGTTTTTATTTTTGATTAATGTGTTTAACGGTATGATTCCTGCCTTTGCCAGGTTTACATCAAATTTACCCTTTAGCGGTTCTTCGCACTGTAACTTTTGTCACAGCGCCCCAAAATCTTCTCAGCAGTTTCTGCCTGCACTTTCATCATATTTGATCGGAGAGAGGACATGGAGCAAAAGGGTTCTGGCATAGCGGTAGTTGAAGGTGAACAGTAGGATGACCGGCGAAATAGTGGTTGCGATGATTGCCCACTGCTCTTCTTCGCCAAAGATCATGAATGCCGGAATGCCCGCATTGACAAGTTCTGCGACAATGAAAACATAGCTCACATACATCGCTCCGATAAAGAAGCCCGGCTCTATCTCATAGTTCAGGTTGCAGCAGGCAAATTTTTTATTCATCTGATCATATTTCCAATGGAACATGGAATGGGTATATAATTTTCCCTTTCGGCACCTGGGACATCTATGGTCTATTATAGCCCTTAGTTTGCTCATCAGATTCTATTTTATTAATGAGGGAGCTTGCTTTTCATCGCTCCGTATAGATAGGTGCCCAGGAGCGCACCAAGGATGACCACCGCCATACCGGCATATCCGCTCCCAAGGTTGACGAACATGGGGCCGGGACAGGCGCCGGTGAGTGCCCAGCCCAGGCCGAAAATGGTGCCGCCTAGTAGGTATTTTATATAGGCCTTGTCCTTATCGTGGAAGACAATCGGATTTCCGGCCAGATCCTTGGCTTTGAATTTTTTGATCAGCCATACTGCAATTACGCCAAGTACAACGGCCGTACCAATAATTCCATACATATGGAAAGACTGGAAACGGAACATTTCCTGGATCCTGTACCAGGAAACAGCCTCAGACTTGGTCATGATGATTCCGAAAAGTGTTCCTGCAAGAATATATTTTATGAATTTCATTTTTTTTAGATTTAAAAGATAAAAGGCATGATGAGGAAAGTCATGATCAGGCCACCAACAAAGAAACCGATTACGGCTACTAGTGATGGTACTTGCAGATTCGAAAGCCCGGATATGGCGTGACCAGAAGTACAACCGCCTGCATAACGAGATCCAAAACCGACTAATAAACCACCGATGAGTAAAATAGCCAGCGTTTTTAAATCTTTCATTGCTTCCAGTGAAAACAGGCCGGTTGGATTTAACCCACCATCGAACTTAATGCCCAATTGATTTAAATCGGAGATTGTGGCGGATGATAATTTTACGGGAGATGGACTGCTAAGGTAATTTGTAGCAACAAATCCACCTATTACCGAGCCGATAAGGAACATGAGGTTCCAGGTCTGGTCTTTCCATTTAAAATCAAAAAATTTTACTTTCCTGCCTGCTCCGGCTATGCTGCACATCGTTCGCAGGTTTGATGAAAAGCCAAAGGACTTTCCGAAAAAAAGTAGGATGAGCATAATGAGTACGATCATGCTGCCCGAGAAATACCAAGGCCAGGGTTGTTTAATAAAATCAATCATGTTTTTTTAAATGAAATGTTAATATGGGTGTTTTTGTTGTTGTTAAAAGGTAATGCCTGTGGCGGTTTGAGCAAGTAAGTGCTGAATCATTTTAGCAAACTGCCATCCCGAAGAAATCCGGCCGGCAGCGTTGAATAGATCAATATTTCTTGAATATATTTCTTCATTTTGGCCAGGTACCGATACCTCCAACCAGGTTGAATGCTTCCACCCCAAGTTTTCTCATCTCCGATACCGCTGAGGAGGAACGCTTTCCACTTCTGCAATAGAGGAAATACCGCTTGGCCTTATCCAGCTTTGCAAGTTCTAAAGAAAAGGCAGAACCCAGGAAATCGATATATATGGCTGAAGGAAGCGCGCCTGGGGCATATTCAGGCTTTGTCCTTACATCTAAGAGGACTGCGTCACTGCTTTTTGTAAATTCGTTTTTGAAGTGGTAGCCATCGAGGTTGTACGCACCTTTTGAAAAAAAACTGCTGATCATTTGAAGTAGTTTATTCATTGTATTTATTCGTTTCTTATTGCTCTGTATTTTTTTTAAAGCTGCAGAACAGAAAATCCTGCGTGCTTTGCATTGGGGTAGTGTGCTCTTGCGGCCTGCACTCTATTTCGGTAAACCCTTCTCTAAATATCTCGCGCAGCGTTCTTTCACTGTATCTTGAAACGGGCAGGCCACTGCATTTTTCTGGTCCGGTGAGCGAAAAAGTCGCCATGACCAAGTATTCTCCGGTAAACTGACCTGCCGTGTTTGCATAACTATGGATTTCCTCTGATGAATGAAGGAAATGAAAAGTGGCCCGGTCATGCCAGACTGCATAACTTCTTTGCGGCACAAAATCCCTGATGTCTGTCTCGATCCAGTGTATCCTGCCAGACAGTTCTCCAAGCCTTGCCTTTGCCTTTTCCAATGCCCGGGAAGATATATCCACTACGGTAATATCGCTGTAGCCTTCCTGAAGCAAAAAATCCACAAGCAGACTGTCTCCCCCGCCAATATCGATTATCGGAGCAGATTTATCCAGATTGAACCCCGTTATCATCTCCATTGAAACTGTGGGGTAGACCTGCGTCCAGCTGACCTGGTCAGGACTTTTTTCTAAATACACCTTTTCCCAGTGCGATTTTTTCTCATTTTTCATATCCCTTTTATATTAAGGTACTTGGACATACAAATGCTGTAGTCGGAATACATCCGTTTTCCTGTATGGCCTTAAAACCACCAGCCACATCGATGAGGTTGTGGTACCCGCGTGAGCGCATGATGGAATTGAAAATAACAGAACGGTAACCACCTGCACAGTGAACAAAGTAGGTCTTGGTTTTATCGACGGTGCCGAGGTTTTCGTTGATATAATCCAGTGGAAGGTTGACAGCACCCTCGACATGCTCGCTTAAGTATTCCTTTGTTTTTCTGACGTCCAGAATATTTACCTCCGCTTTTTTGCCGATTTCGGCCAGCCGGGCTACACAAACCGATTTTATCTCGTCGGTTTCCTGACCAGCTTTTTTCCAGGCAACGACGCCGCCATCTAGGTAACCTACTGCACCATCAAATCCTACTCTTGATAAACGGGTGAGCACTTCTTCAATTCTACCCTCATCTGTAATAAGTAAAATAGGATGTTTAATGTCCGGGATTAAAGTTCCTACCCAGGGGGCGAAATTTCCATCGATGCCAATATTTACCGAGTTTGGGAGAAAGCCTTTTATAAAATCCTCTGGAGCTCTTGTGTCGAGAATTACCGCTCCTGTTTCATTTGCAACCCGCTCAAAAGCATCGGGGTTAAGGGCTTGCATGCCTCGTTCTATCACTTTGTTAAAACTATCATATCCATGGATGTTCATCATGACGTTTTCAGGAAAATATGCAGGAGGCGGTAAAAGACCATCAGTAACCTCTTTAATGAATTCGTCTTTGGACATGCCTGCCCTTAGCGCATAATTGGTCTTCTTTTGATTTCCCAAAAGATCGGTGGTCTCTTTGCTCATATTTTTTCCGCATGCGCTACCCGCACCATGTGCAGGATAAACCATAATATCATCGCTTAAAGGCATGATCTTATTGCGTAAAGAATCAAAGAGATAACCTGCTAGCATCTCACTTGTAAGCTCACTGACCGGTTTCTGTGCCAGATCGGGTCTTCCCACATCGCCTATAAAAAGCGTATCGCCGGAGAACAGTGCTATTTCCTTTCCTTGCTCATCGCTAACCAGGAAACAGGTGCTTTCCATGGTATGTCCTGGGGTGTGCAACACTTTAATCTTTGCCCCACCAAGTCGCAACACTTCTCCGTCTTTCGCACCGTAAAAATCAAAGTCGGGTTTTGCATTCGGCCCGTAAACGATTTCTGCGCCGCTTTCTTTAGCCAGATCAATGTGTCCGGATACAAAATCGGCATGGAAATGTGTTTCGAGCACGTATTTTATTTTTGCGTTGTTCTTCCGTGCACGTTCCATATACGGACTAACCTCTCGAAGCGGATCGATAATGGCCGCCTCTCCGTTGCTTTCTATATAATAGGCACCTTGTGCCAGACATCCGGTGTAAATTTGTTCTATAATCATGATGATTAAATTAGTATGTCAAAATTAATCCTTAACGATATGGTCGTTGGTGACTTTTGTCACACAAGGAGTTTGTTTCTGAAGGTTACTTAAATATTACCTCTTTTAGAATGATGTAGCAACCCATAACCAGTACAAACCACCCGAAACCTTTCTTCAGTTTTCCTCCATCTATTTTTTTGTTTATCATTCCACCTACCACGATACCGGCAATGGCAACGGTAGTAATTTTGGCGAGAAAGATCCAGTCGATATGGAAATGTCCAAGATCGCCGGTGAAACCGATGAGCGAATTAAGCGCTATGATGAAAAGTGAAGTACCTACGGCCTCTTTCATGGGTAAGCCCACTAAAATAACAAGTGTAGGAATAAGTAGAAAGCCACCACCAGCACCCAAAAAACCAGTAGCGAGGCCGATGGCAATGCCGTATAAAAACAGTTTACCGATGTGAAGTGGGGGTTTTTCTATTCGGGTGCTGCTTTCTGCTCTTGCACCTTTAATCATCGCTGTTGCAGCCGCTACCATCAAAACTGCAAAGAGTACCATCATGAGCATGTTTTCTGTTAACTCAAAATCGCCGATTTTTATTATTATCTTGGGTATAAGGGGGATAATGAATTTGCGGGTTAAGAATACAGTTGAGATGGATGCACTACCAAACAGCAAAGCTGTTTTAATATTCACCAGCCCACGCTTAAAATTCCCGACTGTACCTGCTAAACTTGTAGAGCCAACGATGAACAATGAATAAGAAGTAGCCAATAGCGGATTAACCCCAAATAGGTAAACCAGTACCGGCATGGTGAGGATAGAACCGCCACCGCCGATCAATCCAAGCGAAATTCCAATTAAGGCAGATGCAACGTATGCAATGATTTCCATTTCTGTTATTTTTTAACAAAAATCGAGTTATCATCTACCAATGTTGGTGACTTTTGTCACACTCATTATATTTTCAAGAAGTGATGCCTTTCGCAGTAAAAATAACTTTATTCTTTTTATGGGCTTAGGCTAAATATTCGATGTAATTACGGTACATCTTAATTTCTCCTGCCTGCTCCATTTTCTTAAGCAGCCTTGAAATTACTTCCCGGGAGGTGTTCAAATCAGATGCAATTTCACTGTGGGTAAGGTGCAGTTCTTTTGTGTTTAAATCTCCAGCTTGCTTTTTCAGGTAAAAGGCCAGCCGCTCATCCATTGCCTTAAAGGCGATATTATCGATGACAAAGAGGAGTTCTTCAAAGCGCATACGGTATGTTTCAATGACAAAGTAATACCATGTTCTGTAATCCCGCATCAGCTTATCCATCAGGGCAATCGGAATCATGAGTACCTTGGTCTGTTCAATGGCCTTTGCCATTACCTGACTGGTTTCCTGTTTGGTTGCGCATATCATGGAAAGTGCACACGCATTTCCTGGCTGGAGATAATACATAAAGAATTCCTGTCCATCTTCTCCCTCCCTGTAGAGCTTTACCATGCCTTCTACGATAAGCACCGTGGAGCGCATATTCTGCCCAGTTTGCATGAGCATATCACCTCCCTGAAAATCCCTAAGCGTCGCATTCTCGATAAGGATGGTCTTAAGGGCAGGTTCAAACTGGGGAAAAAGTCTTTCGATGTATTCCGCAATGGTCATATCTTTCATTTTAGCTGTTTTGGATTTTAAAGATAACTATACTGCAGGCCTGCGCCAAAATTCTTTAAAATATTGGAATACATTTTTTGGATATAGAATAAAGGGTATAATAAATTTACAAAGAAACTCTCTATGGTTCCCTAATTAAAACATGCAGCGCGTTTTTTCCAAAGTAAACCTAACACTTCGTCCAGGGATAAAGCTGACAAAAATCACATATTGTTTTTTATTTTTTATCCCTTGTTAATCTTTATGTTTTTTGATCGACCCGGAAAGAAATAGCCCGATCAGTGCGACTTTTTAAAGGTACCACCATAACTATGAATCGTAACAATGAGGTCATAATCAGCTTCTGAGGCGTGGCTTACTAGTCTTTGGGCATTTAATTTTATATATTGAATTAAAGTGGCTCAAACGCTTGCTGGCTTAAGACTTATTGTTATCCAAATAGGATCAGTGGGGATCTGCTTTTTAAAGGGTCCCCACTTTATGGACTACTTGGGGCAATTTCCTGATGGCGGCTAATATATTTTTTTACGTTGCGGTTTTTCAGTTTCTGCCTATGTTCCCAACCCTGACCCATCTTATTGAATACCTATTTGGAATATATATTCCGCTTCCCGTTCAGACTTTCGGTTTCTTTGTGGCCCTGGCATTTATTTCTGGTTACCTGCTGTTTTCTGCTGAGCTTAAAAGAAAGGAGGCTGCAGGACATATAGCACCTGTTGAGATTATTATACAGCCTAAGAAGGAGATTTTGTTATGGGAATGGATAACCAATGGATTTTTAGGTTTTCTTATCGGGTATAAACTGGTTTATGCTGCAGGGAACTATGCTGCTTTTGCTGCTGAACCCGGACAAATCATCCTCTCTCCAAGGGGAAGCTTACCGGGAGGGTTGCTGCTTTGCGCAATTCTTCTTTTTACCGTCTACCTTAAAAAACGCAGGCTTTCTCTGTCGGACCATAGGCCGGTTCATATTTTAAGGCACCCTTACCAGATTATGCCTGAGCTGATCACCTGGGCTGCCCTGTTCCAGGCCATTATCAAGATCGACAGAAATTCACTGGCCAGCTTAGAGTTAAATCAACCGGTTAAGATTACCCTGCCGGATCTGCCAGGTAAAACGTTATATGGGAAAGTAGATTTTATTGAACCTACCCTTCAGCAAGGTGACAAAACGGTTAGCGCAAGGGTTTATCTGGACAATATGGAACATCAGCTGAAGGTAAACAGTCTAATCAATGCCTCAATAGAGACGGGAAAATCCAAAGGGCTTTGGATACCGAGGTCTGCTCTGCAGGATCTTGGGCAGACAAAAATAATCTGGCTAAAAAAAGGCAGCTTATACTATGCACATAGTGTAAATATTGGGACTTTCAAAGGGAACGAAATACAGATAACAAGAGGCCTTTCCGCAACCGATACCCTGGCAGTAGATGCAGGGTATTTAACAGACAGTGAGAGTTTCATCAAAACAAAGGGTCATGAATAACATAAAAAGAATTAACCTGAAAAGGATCTGTGCCTTACTGATTATTGTGCTTTCAGTAAGTATATTTAACAGCTGCAAACAAAAAGCAGAGCCGGCGGCAAAAGCAAAAAGCAAATTTTACTATACCTGTTCCATGCATCCACAGATACATGAAGACCATCCCGGCAACTGTCCGATCTGTGGCATGAAACTGATCAAGGTCGAACTTACTGGATCAGGAAATTCTGCCACGGAAAAAATAACATTGACAGCAAGCCAGATTCAGTTGGCAGGCATAACAGTTGATACGGTAAGGGAAGAAAATACAGGGGGCGAAAAACTTCTGACCGGAACAGTTGCCACGGACGAAAGTAAGGCGGAAGAGATCAGTGCAAGAGTGGCCGGACGCATACAGCGTTTATTTGTTAGGTCCGTTGGAGAAAAAATAACAATAGGTCAGGCAGTGTATTCCATTTATAGCGAAGACCTGTTATCAGCCGAAAAAGAATACCTTTTGGCCAGGCAGCAGCAGAAGGTATTAAATAATCCTGACGTCGATTATGAGGCCATGATCAAGACAGTAGAGCACAAGTTATTGTTATGGGGCCTGAACTCCGCCCAGATCAGAAATCTTTCTTCTTTGTCCAAAACTTCGGCCACTGTTACCATATACAGCAAGGTTAACGGAACGGTAAGCGATATCGCCATCCACGAAGGTGATTACGTAACTGAGGGGATGGCTATATTAAAAACGCAAGGGTTGAACAGTCTATGGATAGAGGCGCAGTTATATGCCGGCGAAAGCGGAAACTATAAGGAAAATGACATGGTGAACGTTTCTTTTCCGGACCTGAACGGACAGGTTATTAAAGGTAAGGTCGGATTTTTAAATCCTGAACTATCAGATGACTCGAAGGTTGCGCTAATCAGGATTGTGGTTCCAAATACGCAGGGGCTGATCAGGCCGGGGATGTTGGCATACGTTTCTATTGATAATGGAAGACAGAATGCTGTTGCTGTGCCCACTTCTTCAATACTCGCAGGAGGTAAAGGCAATAAGGTATGGATCAAAAATAGTGATGGAAGTTTTTCTGGAAGAAAGGTCAGTACCGGAGCAGGGAACGGGGGGTATGTGCAGGTAGTGTCCGGCATTTCACCAGGTGAAATGGTGGTCACCAGTGGAGCCTACCTGTTGGAGAGTGAATCGATATTTAAAAATGGAGGGTAAGGTTATGATTTGGTGCGTCATATCCTTATGGATAAATACCCATGGGAAGTAAAATTTGGCATAGTATGTAACTTGATTGCGGTAAATACTGTCTGGAATTTGGTGAAAAGCAAATTCAGCATTTGACAGCTCGGAGTCGGCGAAACAAAATTACTTTTCGAGGGGCCAGAAAATATTGAAACAAGTTCAATGTCAGAAATTTGAGATGATTTTCTAATATAATTATATAAAAGATATGGAAAATTATATAAATTTAATTTCGCATCTTTATATAGATTTGTAGTCTGATGAAAACCAAAGCCATCTTTCTTTTAGTGATTTTTCTGCTCAACACTGTTGTTGGCTTTGCCTGTGCAGTTGGAATGGAAAGAGATAATCATGGAGAAAGTGATGTACATGTTTCCTCTAAAAAGAATAATCACAAACATGATCATCAGCATAAAGGGGCACATGTGCATAAACACAGCGCTTCAAATGGACCGAATCTTTCAAAAGAAGAACCCTGTTGCAAGACTCTGGTCAACGACCTTGTGGTTCAGGGGAAGCTTGTTCCCCAAAGCGTTAAAAACCAGGTTATCCTACCTGTTCTATTGCTTCCAGATTATCATTACAATTTTTTAATTCCTTCTGTCAAACTGGTTCTCAAAAAGAGTGTTTACGCCGGACAGCGGGAGCGGCCACCCAATAGGGACATCCGGATTTCCATCAATAGCTTTCAGATATAAGATTTCACCAAGAATTACCAATAGAGCCCGTGTTACATTGACATGGTGCCTGGCTTTCGCGCGGACAAAACTCCTGCGGAAATAGCGTAAACATTTAATCTTAAAATCATGAAAAAAATATTTCTTCTGGTTGTCCTATTGGCAATCGTTTTCACTGGCCGCGTCCTTGCGCAAAATAGCCAGACACAGTCACTTTTAACTTCTTATTACGATATCAAAAATGCATTGATAAATGCAGATGCGACAGTCGCCGCCTCAAAAGCCACTGAGTTTTCCAGAGCGCTGGGCAGCATGGACATGAAGTCAATGCCAGAAGCCGATATGAATATATTTATAGGTTTACAGGATAAGCTTGCCTTTGATGCCAAGCACATATCGGAGAGTAAGGATATTGCCCATCAGAGAGAATATTTCGCAACTTTTTCTGCCAATCTTTTTAAACTGGCAAAAGCCGTTAAACTCACCAAAGCGCCTGTTTATTATGCCTACTGTCCAATGAAAAAGAGCTATTGGCTTTCTGATAACGCTGGCATCAAAAACCCTTATTTCGGTAAGCAGATGCTGACCTGTGGTGCAGTAAAAGAGACTATCAAATAATTCATATTGTTATTGAACGGACATTTAGCATTGAGATGTTTTGGTCCGTTCAATATAGCTGTGCAAATATTCTACATACAGCTCGAAATAATTTATTCAAAATATATCAATAACAATGAAAACATTAATATATAGCCTTCTGGGCCCACTATTTTTCCTTGCCGCCTGTACAAATGGCAAAAATGAAAAGCAAGATTCTGCTGTAGCGGATTCCACGACCAAAAATGTTTCTAGGGAAACCAATAAGGTAAAAAAAAACCAAACGGCTGCGCTTTTATCCGGCTATCTGAAACTGAAAAATGCCCTTACCACGGACGATGATAAACAAGCTGCTGCCGCAGGCAGTGAAATGGTCGCAGGGTTCGCCAGTTTTGATGAAAAATCATTGACCTCGGAGCAGGCCAGGGCATATAGCGATATTCGGGATGATGCCAAGGAGCACGCAGAGCATATCGGTTCCAATGCAGGCAATATTGCCCATCAACGTGAGCATTTCGATATGCTGAGCAAAGACATGTACGATATGATCAAGCTCCTTGGCACTGACAAGCCCCTGTATGTTGACCGTTGTCCCATGTACAACAACAACAAGGGTGCGATTTGGGTGAGTGAGGTAAAGGAGATCAAAAACCCTTACCTTGGAAAAACGATGCCGACCTGTGGTACTGTTAAGGAAGAACTGAAATAGCACAAAAATGACGGGCATAAAGAAAATCTTTCTTGGGCTATTAGTTATCTTCCTGCTTATGCAGATCTTACAGCCTGCACGCAATAAAAGCGCGCAGGTTATGCCTCAGGATATATCCACACTTGTTCCTGTGCCTGATGATGTACAGGGTATACTTAAAAAATCATGTTATGACTGTCATAGCAACAACACAGAATATCCATGGTATGCCTATGTTCAGCCGCTTCACTGGTACCTTAACAGTCACATACGATCGGGAAAAGAGGAGCTAAACTTTAATGAATTCGCCGGCTATACCTTGCGAAGGCGTCAGAACAAACTTCGGGCCATAGAAAATAGCTTAAAAGATGGTACAATGCCGCTTTCTTCTTATATCATGATCCACAGAAATGCAATATTAGATCCGAGGGAAAAGTCGATACTCATAAAGTGGGTACAGGATTCAAGGGATAGTTTGACCAGAAAGAATCTCACTGCTCTTTAAATTAACAAAGAAATGAAAAATATATTAACAGTCTTTTTATTGATACTCTATTCTGTGGTTTCCGCCCAGGATATGAAGGGAATGAAAACGGACAAGAACGGCAGTGCTGGTCAGTCCAGGGTGATCTATACCTGTGTGATGCACCCGGAAATACAATCGGAAAAACCCGGGAACTGTCCAAAGTGCGGAATGAAGCTTATCCTGCAGAAAGGTAAAGCGGATAAGGCAAAGACAGCTGATCTACTCAATAAGAAACAGGAAGCAAAAAAGGGGGCTATGGAAGTCATGAAAATGCCGGCAGAAAAATTGGAAAGTAAGCCGAAACCAGAATCAGTAACCTATACCTGCCCAATGCACCCCGAGATCCATGATTCCAAACCTGGCAACTGTCCCAAATGTGGGATGAAGCTTGTTAAGGAAAAGCCCAAGGCTAACCCTGAGAAGAATGGGGAAATAAAGGAAAGTTCCAAAAAGAGTGAGGATATGGGTGATATGGCGGGCATGGCAATGGATGATAACGGTTCTGACATGGAAAATATCAAAACTGCAAAGGCTAATTTGGGCCCGATTAGAACCGTTTCGAATAAATTTCCGCCACGCACCGTGCGTTATGATCTTTACATAGCCGATACAACGGTAACTTATGGAAAAAAATCAAAGCGGGCAATTGCGGTAAACGGACAGATTCCTATGCCGACACTGACCTTTACGCAAGGCGATACCGCACTGATCTACGTGCATAATAATCTTGACGAGGAAACCGCACTGCACTGGCACGGACTTTTTCTTCCGAACAAGATGGACGGTGTTCCTTTTCTGACCCAAATGCCGATCAAACCGCACGCTACTTACATCTATAAGTTCCCCATCGTCCAGCATGGAACGCACTGGTACCACAGCCATAGCGGCCTTCAGGAACAGATAGGTATGTATGGGGCATTTATCATGAACAAACGTACGGAGTGGGATATTCCAACCCTTCCAGTAGTCATTAGCGAATGGACAGATATGAAGCCCGAGGAGGTTCATAGAAGCCTGAAAAATGCCAACGACTGGTTTGCAATCAAAAAAGGGACTACCCAGAGTTATGCAGAAGCGATCAGGACCGGACATTTTAAAACAAAGGTAGCCAATGAATGGAAGCGCATGAATGCCATGGATGTGAGCGATGTGTATTATGAAGCCTTTCTCATCAATGGGAAAAATCAGAACGAACAGCCGCAGTTCAAGGCTGGGGACAAGGTAAGATTGCGTATTGCAAATGGGGGTGCCTCAGATTATTTCTGGCTTAAATATGCAGGGGGCAAGATTACCGTTGTGGCGACTGATGGAAATGATGTGGAGCCTGTAGAGGTCGACAGGCTGATTATAGCGGTTTCCGAAACCTATGATGTAGTGGTCACGATTCCGGAAAATAAGAGCTATGAATTTTTGGTCACTCCTGAAGACCGTACGGGATCAGCATCGCTATGGCTGGGCAAGGGAGAAAAGGTGCATGCAGAGAAAATGCCCAAACTGAAATATTTTGCCGGAATGAAGATGATGAACGATATGATGGATATGAGCGGCAATATGGTACAGATGGAAGGCATGAAGATGCAGAACCAGCTTATGGATATGAATACGGTGATGTACCCGGAGGTAACCGGTGAAGAAAATCCGAAAACAGAGAAAAAAATGAAAGGGATGCCGGGTATGCAGATGTCTGTTGACAAGACCATGGCAGGGATGAATATGGAGGCAGAAACCGCCGATATCGTTACTCTGAACTATAATATGCTTCGAGATCCAAAGAAAACAACCCTGCCGAAAGGCCCATGGAAGGAACTCAAGTTTGACCTTACGGGAAATATGAACCGTTACGTCTGGACGCTGGATAACAAAACTGTTTCTGAAAGCGATAAGATACTGATAAAAAAGGGCGAAAATGTTAGGATAATCCTTTACAACAACAGTATGATGCGCCATCCTATGCACCTTCACGGCCATGACTTCAGGGTAATTAACCGGCAGGGAGAATATGCCCCAATGAAGAACATTATCGACATCATGCCCATGGAGCGGGATACCCTTGAATTTGCAGCAACAGAGCCAGGAGGCGACTGGTTCTTCCACTGCCATATTCTCTACCATATGATGAGCGGTATGGGAAGGGTATTCAGTTATGAGAATTCTCCGCCTAATCCCGAAATTCCGGACCCCAAGCTGGCACAGCGAAAACTTTTCAGTGATGACAGGGCATTTCATCCAATGGCACGGGTTGGGATTGAAACAAACGGAAGTGATGGTGAGTTTATGCTCGCCAATACCCGTTACCGCTTTACCACTGAATGGCGGATTGGGTTTGACAAGGAAATGGGCTATGAAAGTGAAAGTCATTTTGGAAGATATATCGGGCGAAACCAATGGCTATTGCCCTATGTCGGATGGGATTTTAGAAAAAGAACGGTTGATCCCTTGGACAAGAATGTTTTCGGGCAATCACTTTCGCCGGGAAACAATCTTTTCGGGCAGGGAAATACCAAAAATTTCAGGCAGGTATTTCATTTGGGAGTTCAATATACCCTACCGCTGTTGATCGTTGCAGATGCTTCCCTCGATCACAAGGGGAATGTCAGGTTTCAGCTGATGAGGGAAGATATCCCTGTTTCCAAAAGACTGCGCTTCCAGTTTATGGTCAATACCGATAAGGAATATATGGCCGGATTCAGGTACATCGTTACGAAGTACTTTGGGCTTTCAACACATTACGACAGTGATATGGGCTATGGCGCCGGATTGACATTAAGCTACTAACAAATCAAAAACATGGAACACACCTATAAAATAACCGGAATGAGCTGTCAGGGCTGTCGGAGCAAAGTTGAAAATGTGCTGAATGCGATTGATGGCGTTTCTGCACAGGTAACCCTTGAACCTGCTGAAGCCGTCATAACTATGCAAGAACATATCCCCATAGAAAAGCTGCAGGAGGCTCTTTTTGCCGCCGGACATTACGGTATTGAAATGGCAGTTCAGAGAAAACATGTTCTAAATTCGTCAGAACATCATAATCAGGATCATTCAGCCAATGAGCAAAGTCCCGCGGCTCAAAATGATGATAAAAATGAAGAGGGAGGCCTGTTTTATTGTCCTATGCACTGTGAAAGTCAGAAGACTTATGATAAGCCAGGTCATTGCCCTGTATGCGGGATGGACCTGGTAAAACAGCCTGCCAAGAAACAGGCATCTCAATTTACCTGCCCCATGCATCCCGAGATTATCAGGGACAAACCAGGATCATGTCCGCTCTGCGGCATGGACCTGGTACCTACAGGTACAAACCTTGAAGAAGAAGATAAAACTTATGAAACCCTGCTCAAAAAATTCCAGATAGCAGCAGTTTTTACCATACCCATTTTTGTTATAGCCATGACTGAAATGATTCCAAATAATCCTTTGTTTGATCTATTGGAACTTAAATACTGGAATTGGGTTCAGTTTTTTCTTTCTATTCCGGTGGTCTTTTATGCAACCTGGATGTTCTTTCAGCGGGCATGGCAATCTATAATAACCTGGAAACTGAACATGTTTACACTGATTGGGATTGGTGCCGGGGTTGCCTGGGGCTTCAGTATTGTTGCCCTTCTATTCCCCGGAGTTTTTCCTGATCAGTTTAAAACACATCATGGCACCGTTTTCGTTTATTTTGAGGCGGCAACCGTGATTCTTACGCTGGTACTGCTCGGTCAGCTTTTGGAAGCCCGGGCGCATGGCAAAACCAACAGCGCCATTAAGGAGCTGTTGAAGCTGGCCCCTAATTCAGCAACAAAAGTGGTTGGGGACAAGGAAATATCAGTATCTATTGATGATATTCAGAAAGGAGATCTGCTGAGGGTCAAGCCTGGTGACAAAATTGCGGTGGATGGTAGTATTAAGACCGGGGAAGCTATAATTGATGAATCAATGATCACAGGAGAACCCGTTCCTGTTGAGAAAAAAATAGGCGACAAGGTAAGTTCAGGCACCATCAACGGCAATAAGACTTTTGTGATGCTTGCCGAAAAAGTGGGCTCAGAAACACTGCTGTCACAGATCATCGAAATGGTCAATTCCGCCAGCCGCTCAAAAGCGCCCATCCAAAAGATGGCGGATAAAATCTCAGGTTATTTCGTGCCTGTTGTGGTATTGATTTCCATCGCAACGTTCGTGGTGTGGGCAGTATACGGCCCCGATCCAGCCTACGTTTATGCTTTTGTAAATGCAATCGCGGTATTGATTATTGCATGTCCATGTGCGCTGGGCCTGGCTACCCCAATGTCCGTAATGGTGGGAGTAGGGAAGGGCGCCCAGTCTGGGATACTGATCAAGAATGCGGAATCCCTTGAGAAAATGAATGCGATTGATGTAGTGGTCATCGACAAGACGGGTACGGTTACAGAAGGTAAACCTTCGGTAGAAAAGGTGGTCAGTGTAAATCCAGATTTTTCTCAGAAGAATATACTCGAAAAAATTGTGGCTTTGAACAGCAGCAGCGAACATCCATTGGCTCAGGCAACTTTGCGTTATGGGGAGGAAAACGAAATATCCGTTAAGGCTATATCTGACTTTGAGGCCGTTACCGGGAAGGGAGTAACAGGCAGTCTGAATGGGGAAAGACTGGCTTTGGGGAACCAAAAACTGATGGAGCATGTTAAAGCGGTGATTGATCCAAGTCTGGCCGAGCAGGTTAGTGCCGCTCAAAGGCAGGGTAAAACAGTTTCTTATTTGGCGGTTGAAAATCAGGCAGTGGGGTTTGTCGTGATTTCGGATAAGATCAAGCCTTCCAGCGCAGCTGCGATCCTAAAGCTCCAGCAGGAAGGCATCAAGGTGATTATGTTTACCGGAGACAATGAGGATACAGCAAGGGCAGTAAGCGCAACTTTAAATCTGGATGGTTTCAAGGCTCAGATGTTACCGGAAGATAAGCTGAATGAAATAAAAAAACTACAGGCCGAAGGCAAAAAGGTAGCCATGGCAGGTGACGGCATCAATGATGCCCCTGCACTTTCCCAGGCTGATATCGGGATTGCGATGGGCACGGGAACAGACGTGGCCATCCAGAGCGCCGCGATCACATTGGTGAAGGGAGATTTAAACGGGATCGCAAAAGCAAGGTTGTTGAGCCATAAAGTAATGGGAAATATCAAAGGAAACCTGTTTTTTGCCCTGGGATACAATATATTGGGCATTCCGATAGCGGCAGGTATTTTATATCCGTTTTTTGGGATTTTACTCTCTCCAATGATCGCTGCACTCGCGATGAGCTTTAGCTCGGTTTCGGTTATATTAAATTCCCTGAGATTGAGAAATGCCAAAATCGACTGATATTTTTAATTAAGAAATAAGGTAGATGCTGTTACCGATGGACGTTATTGAAGTATCTAATAGATCGCAGGCTTTGGTTTTTTCAAGCGGATGAAAACGTAAAATGCAGCTTTTTGATTTTCTGGTCACCACAAATAAAAATCAAATTTATTTTGGGTTATTGATTTTATATCGTAATATTGCGATATAAAATTATGGGACTTACAAGATCAGAAATATTCTCCGACGAGCAGAACCAGCTTTCCACATTGCTGAAAGCCATTGCGCATCCTGCCCGCATTGCCATCCTGCAAAGGATCCTTATATCCAACACCTGTATCTGCGGGGATCTGGTAGAGGAACTGGGCTTAGCCCAGGCAACCATTTCGCAACACCTTAAAGAACTTAAAACAGCCGGGATCATTCAGGGAACGATCGAAGGCGTGAGTGTCTGCTATTGTATCAACCCTAAAACCTGGAAATTATTGGAAGAACAGTTGGGTACATTCTTTGGCTCGTACAAAGGCGAAACCAGCTGCTGCTAACCTTTTTTTATTTATATCAATCGTTAAATTGCAATATTATGAACAATGCAGAATTGACCAACTGGCAAACATTTAAAGCCACATTAGAACAACATCCAGATTTGACCTTACAGTTCCAGTATGCGGAAGGTAAGTGGGTAGATGCTTCATACCATATTACCGAAATCAAACAGGCACCGATTGTATCTGTGGATTGCGGAGGAAAAATGAATACCTGGACAGAAATTATCGTACAGCTTTGGGAGCCATCCGTACAGGACAGCGAAAGGGCCATGCAGGTTAGCAAAGCGTTGTCAATTGTAAGTCTGGTAGAAAAATCATTACCGCTCAATCCCCTGGGAACTGTTAAGATAGAGTTTGGAAACTCACAGTTTGATACCAGACAGATGTATCCCGGCGAATTTTTGATCGATGGCGATAACCTGATCGTTAACCTGATCCCTGATTTTACGCAGTGTAAAGCAATCGGACGTGGGGGAAGTTGTGGAACAACAGAAACAGGTGAAGAATGCTGTGCACCAGCGGTGAAAGAAGAAAAACCAAAATTACAGATGGTAAACCTTGCTGGGGCGGGACAGACCTGTGAACCCGGTTCGGGCTGCTGCTAATCAGCGTATGGAAATTATAGAATTACTCCCCTTGCACTGGGAAGAGGTTAGAATTATTTATCTACAAGGTATCGCCACTAAGCAGGCTACCTTTCAGACCGACGCTCCGGCATGGGAAGAATGGGACAAAGGCCATTTGGCCGGTCTCCGCTATGTCGCTATCATTGATGGCAACGTGGCAGGCTGGGCAGCTTTAACCCCTGTTTCAGGCAGATGTGTCTATGCAGGGGTAACAGAAGTTAGCGTCTATATACAAGAAGGCTATCGTAGTAAAGGGATAGGTAGGGCGCTATTGCAAAAGCTGGTCACCGAAAGTGAGGCCAGTAACATCTGGACGCTGCAATCAGGCATCTTTCCGGAAAATACGGCAAGTATCGCCCTGCACGAAAAGCTCGGTTTTAGAAAAATTGGTTATCGCGAAAAGATCGGCAAGATGGACGGGGTATGGCGGGATACAGTGCTGATGGAACGAAGAAGTAAAATAACAGGAAAAGAATAAAAACATGAAAAAAATATTAGTACTCTGCACAGGAAACAGCTGTAGAAGCCAGCTGGCAGAAGGTTGTCTGAGGTATTTTGCCGGAGACAATGCAGAGATCTACAGCGCAGGGATTGAAACACATGGCGTAAATCCGAAAGCTATCGCAGTGATGGCTGAAGATCATATCGATATTTCGGGACATAGCTCGAACCATGTGGATGAATATGCCGGAATTGATTTTGATGCAGTGATCACCGTTTGCGATAATGCCAATGAAGCCTGTCCTTTCTTTCCGGGCAAGGTAGACCGCTTCCACCAGAATTTCCCTGACCCTGCAAAGGCGACAGGAACCCCCGAAGAAGTGATGGACGAATTCAGAAGGGTACGTGAGCTGATCAAAGCCTATTCAGCAGATTTTGTAAACCAGTACATAAACAGATAAACCATGAGTGCAAACAATTGTGCCCCCGTTGCAGAACGAAAAAAGCTAGGATTCCTTGACCGTTACCTGACCCTATGGATCTTTATCGCGATGGCGATCGGGGTTGGCATCGGCTATTTTATCCCCTCATCTTCCGGTTTTATCAATTCCTTTTCCAGTGGTACAACCAACATCCCGCTGGCCATCGGCCTGATCCTGATGATGTACCCGCCACTTGCCAAGGTAAAATACGAAAATATGGGTGAAGTATTTAAGGATACCAAAGTGTTGAGCGTTTCCCTGGTGCTGAACTGGGTGATCGGCCCTTTGTTGATGTTCTTTCTGGCCATTACTTTTTTAAGGGATTACCCCGAATATATGGTTGGGCTGATACTGATCGGGCTTGCGAGGTGTATCGCCATGGTGGTGGTATGGAACGAACTGGCAGAAGGTAACCGCGAATATGCCGCTGGCCTGATCGCATTGAACAGCATTTTCCAGGTATTGTTATACAGCGTGTTTGCCTATATATTCATTACCGTACTGCCACCTTTCTTTGGCCTAAAAAGCCTTGAGGTAAATATAACCATCGGTGAGATCGCAAAAAGCGTAGGCATTTATTTAGGATTGCCATTTGCAATGGGTGTTATCAGCAGATATGCACTAATCAAACTCAAAGGCGAAAACTGGTTCCAGAACAAGTTTATACCATTTATATCTCCTATAACCCTGATCGCTTTGCTGTTTACCATTGTCATTATGTTCAGCCTGAAAGGTAAGCTGATCGTACAGATACCAATGGACGTGGTCCGTATTGCCATACCGCTGGTGATCTATTTCTCTATCATGTTCATCGTCAGCTTTTTTGCAGGCAGGTATTTTGGGGCAGATTATTCTAGAAGTACTTCCATTGCTTTTACAGCTACTGGGAACAATTTTGAACTGGCGATTGCTGTGGCCATCGGTGTATTTGGCATCAACTCCGGACAGGCCTTTGCAGGGGTAATCGGACCTTTGGTGGAAGTTCCTGCATTGATAGCCCTGGTGAACCTGGCCTTCTGGTTCAGGAAAAAATATTATGCCACAACAGAGGCTACTAACTAACAAACAATTCTAAACACCTTTTCAGATATGAAAATTGCATTATTTTCTGACGTCCATGCCAATTTCCCCGCTTTTGAAGCCATGCTGCAAGATATGGACAGCCAAAAGCCCGATGCCGTATATTGTCTGGGGGATCTTGTAGGCTACCATATCTATCCCAATGAAGTCATTGATGAAATCCGCAGACGAGGGATTGCAACCTTAAAAGGCAACCATGACGAAAAAGTTGAAAATATCATTACCACTCCTGAAAGTTTAAATGAACCGGGCAAAAAATATGCTTATCACCTGATTCGTGAGGATAACAGGGAATATCTGACAACGCTTCCAGCACATATCAGGTTAGAATATAAACTGAACGGTGAAAAACTAAACCTTGTTTTTGCGCACGGCAGTACCAGGAGCATAGATGAATATATCCTGATAGACACAGATGCAGACTATGTTTTGGAAATGCTTAAAGAAGCTGAGGCAGATCTGCTTTTCGTCGGGCACTCCCATAAACCGTATCACCGAATCTTAGAGACACGAGCTGGACGGTTCAAACATGTGATCAACCTGGGGTCCGTCGGAAAGCCTAAAGACGGTGACCCAAAGGGTTGTTACGTTATAGTTCACTTAAATGAAGGCAGTTCCACAACCGATAAAAATAATATTGAAATTGAATTCAGACGTGTTGAATACGATGTTGAAGCATCTGCTAAAGCTATAATAGAAAGTCCATTGCCCGATGAGTTTGCTGATGCCTTGAGGCTTGCAAAATAATCTCAATCAATTGGACAATCAAATTCGAGGGTACCATGCTCTTATTCTTTATATACATGCTTTGCAACCGGTAATATCAGATAATAACGGCGCGGGTATCAGTAAATTTTATACTTTTACACCGTGAAATTCATTGCCCTGGTTTTATCTCTCATCGTATTTACGCTAACCGCGGTACCATGCTGTGCTTTAGCGCGAGAAGATAGCCATGTACTGAAAACCGATAAATCGGAAAAACATGCTTGCAGTGAACATAATGATAATTGCTGCAAAGGCTGTTCACCGTTTTATGTCTGCGGTACCTGTATCGGCTTTACCATCACTACACGTACAATGATCGTTTTTGCGGTCCAGCTTTTACCTGTTCAGCACAATACGGCTTATATTCCACTTGAACTCCAGGCTATTTCTATTTCCATCTGGCAGCCGCCCAAACTTTCGTAGTTTATTTTCCTATCGTCCTAAACGGACATATTTATCGAAATCATTATTTTAAGATCATTATGAAAAGAACGATTGTGGTTTTGGCTATACTGTTGTTTACAGTTACCGCCTTTGCCCAAAATACATATAAAGCCGTCATCAAAGACGCAAAGACAAACCAGGTACTTCCAGGAGCTACATTAAAAGTGATTGGGACGAACATTGGCACTAAATCAGATAGTGCAGGTATTGCAAGTATCGGTGGCATAGCTTCAGGTAAACAGATCATTCAGTTTAGTTATATAGGCTACCAGACCAAAACCGATACGCTGACCTTTCCCCTTGCTGAAACTAACCTTTTGACTGTTTTACTTACTGCAGCTGAAGAAAACCAGGAACTGGAGGATGTAGTAATCTCAGCTACAAGGAGCAGCCGTACCATAGATAATATTCCTACACGGGTCGAGGTTATCGCGGGGGAAGAACTGGATGAAAAGGGAAATATGAAACCTGGCGACATCCGCATGATGCTGGCAGAAAGTACGGGCATCCAGACCCAGCAGACTTCTGCGACCAGCGGAAACTCCAGTATCCGCATACAGGGACTGGACGGAAAATATACCCAGATCATTAGGGACGGTTTTCCGTTATACTCTGGTTTCTCGGGTGGATTGGGCCTGCTTCAGATTGCCCCATTGGATCTGCAGCAGGTAGAGGTGATCAAAGGTTCATCCTCCACCCTTTACGGTGGTGGAGCAATTGCTGGACTGGTAAACCTGGTTTCTAAAAAACCGACGGAAGCGCGTCAGCTTAATTTTCTTTTGAACGGTACTTCTGCTTTAGGGTTGGATGCCAGTGGTTTTTATGGGCAGAAATTTGATAAAATAGGTATCACGGTTTACGGTGCATATAACAAAGGGACGGCCTATGATCCTTCTGATATTGGCTTAACGGCTATCCCCAAGTTTGACCGTTTCACCCTGAACCCCAAATTATATTTTTATTTCAATGATGCGACTACGCTTTCGGCAGGAATCAACGCTACAACTGAAAAACGGATTGGCGGCGACCTGGAATACGTGAAGGGAAATGGCAGTGCTGCCCATTCTTATTTCGAACAGAATAAAACCGGGCGTTACAGTTCTCAGGTTGAGTTGGATCATAAACTGAGTGAAAAGGAAAAGCTGGTTATCCGCAATTCGGTGAGCTATTATGACCGGAGTATCGGATTGCCAAACTACCTGTTTTCAGGCGTTCAGGTATCTACTTATAGCGAGGCCAATTATAGCCGTAATGGCGAAAAAGCTGACTGGGTGTTGGGGATGAACTTTTTGACCGACAATTTTAATGAAGACCGCAACAGTAGCAATGCAGTAAGAAGTTACAATTATAACACGGTCGGGGCATTTGCGCAGAACACCTGGAACCTATCTGAAAAAATTAGTCTTGAATCAGGAGTAAGGGGAGATTACCACAATGAATATGGATTTTTCTTCTTACCAAGAATTTCCGGATTGTGGAAGATCAATGAACATTTTTCTACCCGCTTGGGCGGTGGTTTAGGTTATAAGGCGCCAACTGTATTTACCGAAGATGCCGAGCGGATCCAGTTCAGAAATGTAGCGCCTTTAGATGTGGCAAATACAAAAGCGGAACGCTCATATGGCGCCAACTATGATGTTAACTATCGCACCTCCTTGTTTGACGGAGCGGTTGGATTCAGCATCAACCAGATGTTTTTTTATACCCGTATCAATAACCCGATATTGTTGATGGCCTCTAGTGGTGGCAATCTCACCTATGTACAGCCGAAAGGCAATTTGGATACAAGGGGAATGGAAACTAATGCCAAAGTAACCTATGGTGATTTTAAACTTTTCATAGGTTATACATTGGCGGATGTAAACCAGCATACAGCAAGTGCCAGCACGGGTTATCCGCTGGTTTCAAAACACAGGTTAAATAATGTACTGATGTATGAGATTGAAGATAAGTGGAAGATCGGTGCCGAGGCGTACTATTTCAGCAAACAGTTGCTAAATGATGGTGCCACTGGTAAAAGCTATTGGACCGCCGGTCTGATGGCAGAAAAGCTTTGGGAACGGTTTTCAATTTTTGTGAATTTTGAGAATTTAACGGACACCAGGCAGACCAGCTTTGATTCGATATATACAGGAAGCATTACAAGTCCTGTTTTCAGGGACATCTATGCTCCTGTCGATGGGTTTGTGATAAACGGAGGGATAAAATTCAAACTTTAAACCTGGGGTAATTGACCTTTCTGTGTAGTTAATTCACATTTTAGCCGGGCCAGGGATTTGATATTTAAAAAATCCCTGGCCGGCTGATTTGAAACTTTCATCGCGGTTAAAAGCCATGTTCCATCAGAAGAGTCTATGTTGGCCGATAAGGTCAGTTCTGAAAGGTTGAAGGTTACCCCCTGTACTTGTCTCATCAATAAATGAAAACTTCCTTTCCTTTTTACCCAGATTATATGAAGTTTTTTGGTTTGGGCAAAGGAGGTTTCCGGTTGATTGTTCAAGTGGTGGAACTTTTGAATGATGGGTGAAAACCTGTAGGCTATAATTATTTAATTACAAAGTATTAAATTTTTTCAAACCAGGACTAAAAAAAATTGTTCTTAAATAAATTTATATATTTGGTAAAATTTTGAAAGTGAAAATATCCAGTTTGTTTCTCTGCTTCATTATCGTAATACTCAGCTGCATTCCATGCGCTGATGTATTGGCTATGGGCAAGTTGCATGGTGGACCTTTAACTGAAAAAAGCATAACAACACATTCTACAGAAAAAGAACGCAGTGATTTCTGTTCACCGTTCTGCGTTTGCTCGTGCTGTAACACCACTTCTGAAGTTATTTCTTCAACATCTCTTGTGGTAATCTCAAAACCAATAAGCTCAGAATATAATGAAGCTTACATGGGTGAGGTTATCTCTTTACCATTATCTGTTTGGCAGCCGCCTAAATTAAGTTAAAAATCGATCTTCATTTCGATGCTATGTTTTTGCCCGTAATCCATACGAGGCTACGCTGTGCATTGATCTGGCTTTTTTATTTTTTACTTAATTAAACAAATAATGCTGAAAAAAATTATTCAGTTTTCAATAGCGAACAAGCTTGTAATAGCCCTGTTCACTTTGGGGCTGATCGCATGGGGCGTATATTCCCTGAGACAACTTCCCATTGATGCCGTTCCCGATATCACCAATAATCAGGTTCAGGTCATAACCCTTAGCCCATCCCTTGCTACCCAGGAGGTAGAAAGGCTTATTTCCTATCCTGTAGAACAGACCATGTCCACCATACCTGAAATAGAGCAGGTACGCTCCATTTCAAGGTTCGGACTATCGGTTGTAACCATCGTATTCCATGATGATGTTGACATCTACTGGGCGCGGCAACAGGTAAACGAAAAGCTTGCCGAGGCCAAGAATAACATCCCATCAGGACTTGGTAATCCGGAAATATCCCCCATATCAACAGGTCTTGGGGAGATATACCAGTATGTAATCCATGCAAAGCCCGGATTCGAAAAGAAATTCAATGCACGCGAGCTGCGCAGCATCCAGGACTGGATCGTAAGGAGACAGCTCCTTGGTACGCCGGGCATTGCAGAGGTCAACAGTTTCGGTGGCCTTTTAAAGCAGTATGAGATTGCGCTTGATCCCGATAAACTGCGGAGCCTGAACCTGAGCATCAGCGATGTTTTCGCTGCCCTGGAACAGAATAACCAGAACACGGGGGGCGCCTATATAGACAAAAAGCCCAATGCCTATTTTATCAGGAGTGAAGGCCTAGTCGGCAATCTTGATGATATCAATAAGATCGTTGTCAAAAACAATGCGAACGGAATCCCGGTGCTTATCCACGATATCGCCACCGTACAGATTGGTAGTTCAATCCGTTATGGTGCTCTTACACGTGCAACAAAGGATGGAGAAGGTGAGGCTGTTGGCGGTATAGTAATGATGCTGAAAGGCGCAAATGCCAATAACGTGGTAAAACAGGTGAAGGCTAAGATAGACAGAATCAGTAAAACTCTACCGAAGGGGGTAACCATTGAGCCGTTCTTAGATAGAAGTGCGCTTGTTGATCGTGCCATGGGCACAGTAGCCAAAAACCTGATCGAGGGCGCCCTGATTGTTATTTTTGTCCTGGTTCTCTTTCTTGGGAATTTTAGGGCCGGGCTGGTTGTTGCCTCAGTGATTCCGCTAGCTATGCTTTTTGCGATTTCCCTGATGAACCTTTTTGGTGTATCGGGAAACCTGATGAGTCTTGGCGCGATAGATTTCGGACTTATCGTCGACGGGGCGGTAATTATTGTGGAAGCCACAATGCACATCCTCTCTGGGAATAAGCTTGGCCGCGCCTACTCGCAGGCCGAAATGGATGAGCAGGTTGAAAAATCTGCCGTCCGCATGATGAGTGCCGCTGCATTTGGACAGATCATCATTCTGATCGTTTATCTTCCCATCCTTGCCCTTGTAGGTATTGAAGGCAAGATGTTCGGTCCTATGGCACAAACCGTTTCCTTTGCCATATTGGGAGCCTTTATTTTGTCCCTTACCTATGTTCCTATGGTTTCCTCGCTGTTCTTAAGCAAAAAAGTTGCGCACAAAAAGAATTTTTCAGATCGGATGATGGATTTTTTCCAGCGCCGTTACACTCCAATGATCAAGGCTGCACTTAATAAAAGAATAATTGTTGTGACATCATCGGTTGTTCTTCTGGGCATCAGTATTTTTATCTTTACCCGGATGGGGGGAGAATTCATTCCCACCTTGGAGGAAGGTGATTTTGCGGTAGAAACCAGGCTACTTACCGGCAGTTCCCTTTCCCAGACTATTGATAAGGTAAATCAGGCTTCAAAAATCCTTGTGGAAAAGTTTCCTGAGGTGAAAGAAGTAATTGGTAAGGTTGGTGCTGCCGAGATTCCTACCGATCCCATGCCAATGGAAGCATGTGATCTGACCATCATACTCAAAGATAAAAAAGACTGGACCACTACCCATGATAGGGAAGAACTGGCCGAGTTGATGAGTAATGCACTTGAAGAAGTTCCCGGAGTTAGTTTTGGTTTTTCACAACCAATCCAATTACGCTCAAATGAACTTATCTCGGGAGTTAGACAGGATATTGGGATCAAAGTTTTCGGAGATGACCTCGAATCCCTCACTAGTATCTCCCAAAAGATCGGGAAAATTGTTTCGGGTGTAGAGGGCGCAAAAGATCTCTATCTGGAACAGGCAACCGGTCTGCCACAGATTGTGGTAAAGATCAACCGTGACCGGATTGCACAATATGGATTGAGCATAGGGACGGTTAACCAGGCACTCAACACTGCATTTGCAGGACAGTCTGCGGGGCTGGTATATGAGGGAGAGCAGCGTTACGATATTATTGTGCGCCTGTCCCAACAGAACCGCCAGGGTATTGATGATGTTAAAAATGTCTATGTGACTGCCCCGAACGGCAATCAGGTTCCACTTGACCAACTTGCTGACATAGAGTTTAAGATAGGTCCTAATCAGATTCAACGTGAGGATACCAAACGGCGCATCATAGTGGGGCTAAATGTCCGTGGGCGTGATATCCAGAGTGTGGTAACAGAGATCGAGCAGAAAATAAACGAACAGATCAAAATGCCCGCAGGATATTACATTACCTATGGAGGGCAGTTCGAAAACTTAAAAGAGGCGACACAAAGGCTCTCTATTGCTGTTCCGGTTGCACTTTTACTGATATTGCTATTGCTGTATTTCTCATTTGGATCTGTAAAACAGTCGATACTGATTTTTTCTGCTATTCCGATGGCCGCAATCGGCGGAATATTTGCGTTAATCTTAAGGGGAATGCCTTTCAGCATTTCCGCCGGTGTTGGATTTATTGCATTATTCGGGGTAGCCGTGCTCAACGGAATCGTACTGATTACCGAATTCAACAGATTGAAAAAAATGGATAAATATAGTATTAGGGACATTGTCCTCAAGGGAACTGCTATCCGTCTGAGACCTGTCCTGATGACCGCAACTGTAGCCTCTCTTGGGTTCCTTCCAATGGCAATATCCAGTGCAGCAGGCGCTGAGGTGCAGAAACCACTAGCAACCGTAGTAATCGGGGGACTGATTACTTCCACCATATTAACCTTAATCGTACTTCCAGTGCTATATACTTATTTTGAAGGTTGGAAAAGCAAAAAAACTGCCCTTCCAACAACTGTAGTTTCCCTAGCGGTGTTTTTTGGACTTTTCATTTTATCGGGACAGACCCAGGCGCAGACCGTTCCCGCCAAGGGTATGAGCCTTGAGCAGGCTTTGAGCACAGCATTGAGTAATAACCAGGCTGTGAAATCCTCCACCCTGCAGATTGGCAGGCAACAGGCGCTAAGGGGATCCTCAACAGATCTTGGAAAGACCAGCTTTGAGGTGCAGTACGGACAGATGAATACCATCAAACGCGACAATAACTTTTCGGCTTCTCAGAACATACCCTATCCGGGGCTGTTCAAAAGTCAGCGCAACTTGTATGATGCGCAGATCAGGGGAGCGGAAATCGGCCTTCAGGTAACACAGAGAGAACTTTCCTATCAGGTGAAAAGCGTTTACGCCCAGTTGGGCTATTTCATTGCCCTTCAAAAGCTTTACAAAAGCCAGGACAGTGTTTACAGTAACTTTCTGAAGGCCGCCTCATTGAGGTACCAGGCAGGAGAGACCAATCTACTTGAAAAAACTACTGCTGAAACTCAGTATAATGAGGTTCGCAACCAGATGAGCAAGAATGAAGCTGATATCCTTGCCTATACCGCCGAACTTAAGCGCTTGCTGAATACCAGGGAACAGATCAGTATCATGAACGCGGAATTTGGCCAGGTAGTCTGGAATGTTAGCCAGGCTGATACCGTTACATCAGAAAATCCAATTCTTGCGCTGCAGGCCCAGCAGATAGATATTGCCGACAAGACGGTAAGGCTCGAGCGCTCACGCTCCGGCCCCGATTTCAGTATCGGCTATTTCAACCAGTCCATTATCGGAGCACAGAATGTTGGCGGTCAGGATCTTTATTTTAATGGAGGCAAACGTTTTCAGGGGGTTTCTGCAGGGATCTCCATACCGCTTTTCTTTAAGCCTTTCTCCTCAAGGATAAAAGCGGCAAAGATAGATAAGCAGGTAGCCGAAAGCGATTTTATCCTTTCCCAGACAGATCTTCGTGGAAGGTATGAGCAGGCCTTCCAGGACCTTCAGAAAAATTCCAGAAGTATCGCCTATTATAAGAACAGTGCCCTGCCGAATGCCAACCTGATCCTAAAGCAGTCCCAGATTGCATTTCAGGCAGGGGAGATCGGCTATGTAGAATATCTGCAGGCCCTGCGTACCTACTCTGATATCCGCTTCAGCTATCTGGAGGCCATCAACCAATACAATCAATCAGTATACACATTACAGTACCTAAAAGGTCAATAACAATATAAAAATGAAAAAAATATTTAAAGCCCTCAGCCGATTATCTTACATAGGGGCACTGGCAGTAGTGCTTTCTTCTTGCGGCAGCAAGGAAAAAGATGGCGCTGGAACAGAAGCCTCTGGAGACAGCACGGCCACCGAGGAAAGCAACTCAGTAGAGCTCAGCCAGTCACAGTTCAAGTCTGTAGGGATAGAGCTGGGAAGTCCCGAGCTCCGTGCACTCAGCGGTATGCTGAAAGTAAACGGCTTTATTGACGTGCCACCACAGAACCTGGTGAGCATTACCACTCAGATGGGTGGTATTGTAAAATCCACCCCGCTGTTACAGGGGACAAAGGTGAGCAAAGGTCAGGTTATTGCCATACTCCAGAATCAGGAATATGTGCAGATGCAACAGGATTACTTGGAGAGCAAAAGCCAGCTTGAACTTTCGGATTCTGAATACAAAAGACAACAAACCCTTGCCCAGCAGAACGTTAATGCTCAAAAAACACTCCAACAGGCCAAAGCAGCTTATCTGGGAAATCTTGCAAGGGAAAATGCATTAAAGCAACGTCTTCAACTGATCAATATCAATCCATCCTCGTTAAACGCCGGCAATATCCGTAGTCAGATAAATATTTACTCGCCGATCAATGGTTATGTAACCAAGGTTAACGTAAATACTGGCAAATTCGTGGCCCCCAATGATGCAATGTTCGAAATCGTAAACAGTTCGAATCTCCACGTTGAGCTCAACGTTTTCGAAAAAGATGCACAGAAGGTAAAAAAAGGACAGAAGGTGCTTTTTTCACTCACCAATGATTCAACCCAGCGTACTGCTGTCGTACAGCTGGTAGGCGGTGAGATCAATGCCGATAAGACCGTGACCGTTCATGCTATTGCCCAGGGAAGCGCCGGGTTTATCCCCGGTACCTACCTTAAGGCTTTCATCGAAACAGGTGCCGTGCAGGTAATGGCTTTGCCTTCTGCAGCGGTTGTAGACTTTGAGGGCAAAAAATACATTTTCGTCCAGAACTCGGCGGACAAAAAGGCAAAGGAACCAGCAAAAAACGAATCCGGAAACAAAGAGGGCGCCACTGAGGCCGGCCATCATTTTGAAATGGTAGAGGTTACAACGGGTATATCCGACGGCGGTTATATAGAGGTAACCATGCCTTCGGGACGGGATTTTACAGGCAAGGTTGTACTTAAAGGTACATATGATCTGCTGTCAAAAATGAAGAACAGCGAAGAAGAGTAAAGTCCCCACAAAGGATTTTTAGTACACACATTGAATAAAGGTGCCTCGTTAGGGAGGCATCTTTTTAAAAAAAGTGAACTCACACGGGCAGAGAATACAGATAAAGCGGTTGCCCTGAATATTCAACAAAAATCAATTTACCCCGATATGGAAAACAAGAAGAAAAAATCCGACACCAAATCATCTGCCAAAAAGCCTGTAGTCCGGAAGGAAGGCTCAGATTCCAAAGAAACAAAAGCGAAGCCGGTAAAGGAAGAAATCAAAACTTCTTCACAGCCTATTTCTGAAAAACCATCCAAGAAGGGAAAAGAAGCTGAAAAGGAGAAAGAGGCTCATCTTGACCATGCTGAAGAGGAAGGTCATGATCATGAACATGGCGGGATTTTCGGGAAGAACACGGAAATGATCTTCGCCTTTATCTGTGGCGCGGCGCTGGGGATAGGATTTGGAATTTCTTTCATAGACGGTGTTCCCGAATGGGCAAGCCTTGCACTCTACATAACAGCCTATTTCTTTGGCGGTTTCTTTACGGCCAAGGAAGCAGTTGAAACTATACTGAAAGGTGGCTTTGAGATCGATTTTCTGATGCTGGTCGCCGCAATCGGCGCAGCAATCCTGGGTTCCTGGGCCGAAGGCGCATTATTGCTCTTCCTGTTCAGTCTGGGACATGCGATGGAACACTATGCGATGGGCAAGGCAAGAAAATCTATAGCGGCCCTTACCAGTCTGGCTCCCCCGACAGCCCTGGTTGTCCGGGATGGCAAGGAATCTGAGGTGCGCATCGAAGATCTTCAGCTTGGAGATGTCATTATCATCAAGCCCAACAGCAAGATTCCGGCAGACGGAGTGGTTGTAAAGGGTGAGGGCAGTGTCAACCAGGCTCCTATTACGGGTGAGAGTGTGCCAGTGGACAAATCACCCGTACCGGACGCATCAAAGGACTATTCTGCCGAAAAAACCATCAAGCCCCAGTTCCGTGTATTTGCCGGAACAATCAACGGAGCCTCGGTTCTGGAGGTTAAGGTAATCAGGGAAGCCAAGGATTCTACCATCTCACGCCTGATCAAAATGGTAAATGAGGCGGAAAAACAAAAATCCCCAACGCAGCTATTTACCGACAGGTTCGAAAAGTATTTCGTTCCGGTTGTACTGGTTCTGGTGACCGCACTATGTTTTGCATTCCTGGTTATTGATGAGCCGTTTAGCAAAAGTTTTTACCGCGCGATGTCCGTACTGGTTGCTGCAAGCCCGTGCGCTTTGGCGATTTCTACCCCAAGCGCAGTACTTAGCGGTATTGCAAGGGCTGCACGTGGCGGAGTCCTTATAAAGGGAGGGCGGCCACTGGAAGATCTGGGCGAACTCAACGCAATCGCGTTCGACAAGACCGGAACACTTACCGAAGGCAAGCCCCAGCTCACAAACGTGATTCCACTGAATGACATATCAGAAGAGGAACTAATGGGTATTGCTGTTGCAGTTGAAAAACTCAGCGATCACCCGCTGGCCGAGGCAATTGTAAAAGGCGCACTCGAAAAAATGAAGAAAAAATCCGTTCCGGAGGCACATAACGTCAAGGGCATTACCGGGAGAGGTGTTCAGGCGGAGGTCAACGGTAAAAAAGTATTCATTGGAAACAAGGCCCTTTTTGAAAAGGATGGAATACCCGAAGATATTCTCAAACAGGTTGAAGAGCTGGAAAAGGGCGGACATACTTCGATGCTTGTCAGGGTCGATAACGATTTCATCGGCATTCTTTCCCTTATGGATGTTCCCCGTGAAGAGGCAAAACATGTGCTTAAAGAACTAGAAGAGCTGGGGATCAAAAAAATGATTATGCTCACCGGGGACAACCAACAGGTTGCAGAAGCGGTAGCTAAACAGATCGGTGTAACCGAGGCATGGGGCAACCTTATGCCGGAAGACAAAGTCAAGGCAGTACAGAAACTCGCCAAATCAGAAAAAATGGTTGCGATGGTGGGAGACGGCGTGAATGATGCCCCGGCCATGGCCAAGAGTACCGTAGGTATCGCTATGGGCGCTGCGGGATCTGATGTTGCTTTGGAAACAGCAGATATTGCCCTGATGGGCGATAAGCTGGAAAGCCTTCCCTTTGCCATCGGGCTTAGCCGTAAAGCCAGGGGCATCATCAAACAGAACCTCTGGATATCTCTCGGTGTTGTCGGAGCGCTTATTCCGCTGACCATTCTTGGAATCGCATCTATTGGCCCGGCTGTGATCGCCCATGAAGGCTCTACGCTGGTTGTAGTATTCAATGCGCTGCGCTTACTTGCTTACGACAACGGACATAATAAAAAAGCACCGAAAAAGAGGAAAAAATAAGACATGTTCAAAAAGGTTAAAAAATTCTTGAAGGCCCTGGGGCCGGGCATCGTTACCGGTGCGAGTGACGATGACCCATCAGGTATTGCCACCTATTCACAGGCCGGCGCAAAATATGGGCTTGCTACGCTCTGGACAGTGATCATTACGTTCCCCCTGATGACAGCAATCCAGGAGATCTGCGCCCGCATCGGGCTGATCACGACTGTCGGGCTGACCACAACGCTTAAGAAACACTATCCAAAATGGGTACTGTACCTGATGATTATATTCAGTGTGCCGGCTATTGTCCTGAACATTGGTGCCGATATCGCTGGTATGGGCGCTGTGGCGCACCTCATATTTCCTGCCGTTCATGCCATTGTTTTTAGTGTACTATTCACCGGAATATTGCTGTTCTTTATCATTTATCTGCCTTATTCTACATTCGTCTCGGTGCTGAAATATCTTTGTTTGACCCTGATGCTTTATATTGTTGTTCCTTTTTTTACAAGGCCCGACTGGACAGCGGTGATGAAGGCTACCTTTATCCCAACCATCAAATGGAACAAGGAATTTATAGGTATGCTGGTTGCAATTCTTGGTACGACGATATCGCCCTACCTTTTCTTCTGGCAGACCGCAATGGAGGCCGAAGATGTAAAATCCCTAAAGCGGCAAATGATGGTCAATAAAAGGCTTGTCAGTATAAATGGGGGAAAACTCACCGGCAAAGACCACAAAAAGAAAGAAAACAGACTTCTTGGACTGCTCATCAGCAAAATGTCGCTGGACGTAAATCTGGGTATGCTGCTTTCCAATATGATTATGTTCTTTACGATCCTGGCTACCGGCACAGCTTTGTATAATCAGGGAATCCATCAGATAGATACTGTTGAGCAGGCTGCCAAGGCACTTGAGCCTGTTGCAGGAAAGGCATCATACCTACTTTTTGCACTCGGGGTAATAGGAACAGGATTTCTCGCTATTCCCGTACTAAGCGGAAGCCTGTCCTACATCATATCCGAGACATTCGGTTGGAAGGGAAATTTGGACAGAAAATTCAATCAGGCAAAGCCTTTTTATGCTGTGATTATTATTTCGGTTATCCTAGGTCTATTGATGAACTATATCGGGATCAGCCCCGTAGACGCTCTGCTATATACCGCTATACTTTACGGGGTGACCTCCCCTGTGATCATTGCAATACTGTTGCATATTTCAAACAACCGCAAGGTTATGGGAGAGTATACCAATGGCAGGGTTTCCAATATTCTTGGCCTGTTAACTTTTCTCCTGATGGCCGTTTCGGCAATATTCCTGATCTATCTACAGTTTACCTCATAAAATATAGGCAGCCAAAACACCCCATAAAAAATCATGAGAGATAAGATTCCATTTCCGGTTTTAATTACGACCCTAGTATTTTTAGGTCTTATGGGCAGGTTTATGGTTGCTGAGTCGCATATTTCAAGCTATTTTGAAAGAGCCGATAAAAGTCTTCTTCTCTTTGCCAATCAGAATCATTCCGGTTTTTGGGACGCTGTAATGAAGGAGTCGGCCAGCTTTTGGTTCTGGATACCCTTCTACTGTTTTCTCTTATTAAGGCTGGTTACCTATGACCCTGTCAGATTTTCAAGGATGGCCATTTTTATCATTGTTTATCTGATGGTTTCTCTGGGAGGCCTGTTGAGTTTCAATGCATTTTTTGGTCATTTACGTCCGCTATATGACCATGAGTTCCGAAGTTCTCTTAGAATCGGTGTCGGCGGTGCTGGCGCCGTTTATGGCTGTCTTCCGGTCTGCTCGGCTGCGGCAGGTCTTGCATTTCTGCTTGCACTGTTTTTTGGCAGGCGATATGTAAGTCTAAATGTTCTAACAGGTCTATGGGCCTTGCTTTACATTTACAGCAGAGCCTATAACAGCTGGAACTACCCCCGGGAAATCCTTATCGGCACAGGTCTTAGCCTTACCCTTGGGTACCTTTCCTTTCGTGCCTATAGATTTTATTTAAGAAAGAATTATGCAGGTTAAACAACTTATTTCCTTAAACATACTGCTGTTTGCGGCGGTTCCGGTCATCTTACTTATAATCGGTGGCATGATCGTAACCTGGAAAAAGCCCACGGCTGCTGTGCAGAGTACGATCCTACACTTTGCTGCAGGGGTAGTTTTTTCAGTCGTGGCAGTCGAGCTTTTGCCAGATATGATCAGGATCCATGATACAACCGCAATAATTATAGGTTTTACCCTGGGTATTTCTGCCATGCTTTTGATCAAATGGTATACCGCCAGACTTGAGCTCAAAATGGGCGGAACAAACGACGGCAGGCTTTTGCCTTGGGGAATGCTTATCGCGGTAGGCATTGACCTGCTGCTGGACGGCCTTCTTCTAGGGATAGGTTTTGCGGCGGGATCAAAAGAAGGAACCCTGCTTGCACTGGCCCTTGCGATGGAATGCCTTTCGCTGGGACTCGCAGTAGGTACCAGGCTAACCAAGCTTGGAAGTTCAAAAAGGAGGCTGATCAAAGTGCTCTTGCTATTTGGCCTGGTTTTTCTATTGGGAACAGGGGGAGGTTTTTTCATGCTGCATTTTACAGGAGAAAAAATGCTAGAACTTGTACTCTCATTTGGTAGCGCAGCCTTACTGTTTTTAGTTACCGAGGAACTTCTTGTCGAAGCCCATGAAGAAAAGGATTCTCCATTTTTTACCGCGGCTTTTTTCTTAGGATTTCTTGTGTTTATGATTCTGGGACTCATTATTTAATCTAAAACAATGCACATTATCACTAAAATCAGCCAGCTCGATGCGCACCATAAACTTTATTTCTCACTGGGTGTTGCTCTTGCCGTCCTTGGTATTTGCTATGTTATGGAACTGCAAACCTCGGTCAGGTGGATGGTGGCGTGGCTAACCTATGCAACCACCAGCATAGCACTTGCGTGGATAACCATTAACTCCTCGCATCCCAGTCAGATAAAACACGATGCCCATGCGCAGGATTCAAGCAGGACGCTCATTTTTCTTTTTGCCATCACCGCTGCATTTGCCAGTCTTTTTTCCATTATTATCCTTTTGCGCGAGAATTCGGAAAAGACCGATCAAAGCCTTTTTATGACCATCGTGATTCCGTTGCTCTGCGTGGTTAGCTCATGGTGGCTGGTTCATACCGTCTTTACCATGCGGTATGCACATTTCTATTATTGTGACATTGAGCATGAGAAGAAAGGAAAAATAGAAAAGCCCGGAGGACTGATCTTTCCGGGAGAGGAAGATCCGGATTATATGGATTTTGTCTATTTCGCTTTCGTTATAGGAATGACTTTTCAGGTATCTGACGTAGAAATCTCCTCCAAACGGATCCGAAGGCTTGCATGGATGCACGGTGTGCTTTCATTTGCTTTTAATACCGTAATAGTTGCCCTGACAATCAATGTGCTCTCGGGAATGATCCAAAAATAATCTAACATAAAACTAAAAACCTATGGACTGGACAACAGAACATTTTCCACTTGAGATGAAGGACCTTGACCCAAGGGTGAGGGAAAAAGCGATCGAGATCTCGAACGAACTTAGAATTACCAGAGAGGTAAGCGAACTCAATATTGTAGAGGTTGCAATCAACAGGGCCCAGCAATGGTTTATTAACCTGGAGGGGTAATGGCAGAGCAGAGATTATCCCCCGGTCACACAAAATATAATGCAAACCGCGGAAAGGTATCCACAAGGCTCCTCACCGATCTTAAAACATTGAATAAAATGCAGACAAAGAAAAAAAACAACGCCCGGCCCACTGCTGCCAGGGCAGGTGGGCCAACCACAAAAAAGAAGAAGGCAAAGGGGCCACAGAAGTCGGTCTTCCTGATGGTATTTTATTGGATACTGGCGCTGCTCCTGGCACTCGCCATTTATTTTAAAGCCAAACATTTCTATAATTCACATTGGAACAAGGATACCAAGGAAAAAAGCAACGATTCTGATATCAATACCCCCGGATCTAAAAAATAAACCATGAAACAGATTTTTATGAAAAGCCGATATAGTGTACTATATTCCTTTATCTTTTTCTTCATCTGTGTCTCGACCATACTGAGAATCAGTTTTACTGCGATTTCGCTCGGAAAGGCGGGGCTGGGATTTGGAGAAATTCTCACGGCTTTTGCTAAAGGATTTGTCTTCGATCTTGGGGTGGCCACATATTTCAGTGTATTTTATGCACTTTATCTGCTCATCCTTCCCCAAAAATGGAACAGAACTGGATTTAATAAGGTTTTTACCCATATCCTTCTTTTTCTAATGGTCTTGATTTCGGTATTTTCTTTTTTCGCAGAATTTACTTTTTGGCGGGAATTTGAGAGCCGTTTTAACTTTATAGCAGTAGACTATCTCGTTTATACTTATGAGGTTGTGCACAACATCAACGAATCCTATCCGCTCCCTCTTTTAATCTCCGGCGTTGTCATCATCTCCCTTTTATGGAACTATCTTATGAAGGGGGCATTCAAAAAGAGCTTTGAATCTGCTACACCTTTTGCCCATCGCTCGGTAAACACAGCTCTGGTAATTTTAACAGCAATATTTTATACTCTCCAGGTAAATAATTCTTGGGGGGATAAAAGCGGTAACCGATATGCAGGCGAAATTTCCAAGGCCGGCATATATTCCTTCATCGCAGCTTTCCGAGCTAATGAGCTTAGCTACGATCAGTTTTATCCGATGATCGCAAATGAACTTGCTTTTAGTACCGTAAGAAAAGAACTCTCTTCTCCCTCTAGTAGGTTTATCCTCAATGGACCTTCGGTACGTAGATCGGTTCTAGCCGGTAATGGACAGGGGGAACCCAATGTCATTATGGTAGTCATGGAGAGTTTCAGCGCCGATTATATGGGCACTTTTGGCAATACGCAAAAACTGACACCCGTTCTGGATTCGCTGGCCAAAGCGAGCATCCTTTTTGAGCGCATGTATGCAACAGGCACCCGTACCGTGCGAGGGATGGAGGCGCTTTCCCTCGCCGTTCCGCCAACACCGGGGAATAGTATTGTAAGGCGGGGTAATAATGCAAACCTGAGTACAATAGGCAGTATTTTTTCCAACCGGGGGTATTCCACAGGCTTTTTTTATGGCGGGGACGGTTACTTTGACAATATGAACCAATTCTTCGGAAGCAATGGCTATGACATAACAGATAGGGGAAGGAAACTTACAATGGGCGATGCCTATCTGGGAAAACGGACCATACTGACCGATAGCGAAGTGAGCTTTGAAAATGCCTGGGGCGTTTCGGACGGGGATCTTTTCGCTGCGGTAATCCGTGATGCGGATAAAAGGCACTCCTTAAAGAAGCCTTTCTACGATTTTGTCATGACCACTTCCAACCATCGGCCCTTTACCTATCCCAAGGGAAAAATAGATATTCCACCAGGCACAGGAAGAGAGGGCGCGGTAAAATATACCGATTATGCCATTGGGGAATTTTTAAGAAATGCCCGGAAAAAACCGTGGTTCAGCAATACCGTGTTTATATTCATTGCCGATCACTGTGCGGAAAGCGCAGGAAAGAATGAGATTGATATCTCCCGTTACCATATCCCGGCGATGATCTATAATCTAAAGGGGCAGTCCCCTTTCAAAGTCCCTGCGCTATGTTCGCAGATAGATCTCTATCCGACCTTGTTCGGCCTGTTGAAATGGGATTTTCAGAGCAATAACTATGGAATGGATGTACGCTCAGCTGGTTACCGCCCAAGGATATTACTTGGGACCTATCAAAAGCTAGGTTATCTCCGTAGCGACACCCTTGTGGTACTCAGTCCAAGGAAAGCCCCGCAGAGCTATCTTTATGATTTCAAAACCAATACACAGACCTCAGCGAAATCTTCTGAAACACTTGGAAGGGAAGCCATTTCTTATTATCAGAGTGCCTATTATCTCTTTAGGACAGGCGGATTAAAAAAATAAGAATATTATGAATTATTATCAGTTATTATTGATCTGTGTGCTAGCGGGGTATGTGATCCTGCTAACAGGTAAATACTTTTTTAAGCGCAGGCGCAAAAACATCTTCAGCATGCTTATCGGAGATGTTCAAGCTTATGTAAGCTATCTTTTTGATGAGCACTGGCAGACTGACCTGGCATACCACGATCTGGATCATACCAGACTTGTGGTCAAAAGGACCCGGGAAATCGCTTCCAATTTTCGCCTGGATGACCTTCAGGAATTTATACTTTTCTCTGCCGCATGGTTTCATGACACCGGGCAGCTAACTGGGCCTCCTGCCGGCCATGAGCAGAGAAGCGTGAAGCTTATGGAGGAGTTTCTTAGTGAAAAGGGGGTTGACCAAGAGATCATTTCAGCTATTGGCCACTGTATCTTTTCCACCTCCATTCCGCATAGCCCTAAGAATATCCTTGAAGAAATTATCTGTGATGCGGATACCTATAACCTGGGCAATGAGGAATTTCTCATCACCGATGCAAAGGTTGCGAGCGAAATGCACAAAAGGGGAAATGAAGACCTAAGCAACTGGGATAAAAAAACACTTGCATTTCTATCTGCACACCGTTTTTTTACCCCTTATTGCAAGTCTAAGCTCTCTCAGGGAAAGCAAAATAATATCGATTTGGTGAGGGAACGCATAAAAAATAAATCAGACTAAAAAGAAGAAATGGATATGCAAAATGAATGCAATATACTTCTTAGGCTCTTATCGCATTTATCCTAGGAGGCATCATAGGGGGCTGACCGGGAAAGGTGTGGAAGAAATGCTGAAATAACTACTTATGCTGCGGTGTGGGTGCCGCCCTCTTTACCGCAATCGGTGAACATATGGGGGATACCTCCTCCTCATAATGGAATAGCAAACATTCTCGTTGGGACTGGTTTTCTCTGCGCAGGGATTGACCAATGCCGCCGCGATCTGGCGCACTGCAGGAATCGGCGTAGCCGCCAAGTTCAAATGTTTGTGATCGCCGTAGTCGCTGCCTGTGGAATTTATTTTCTGCTAAGCCACCACAAAAAAAATAGTATGTAAAATGGAAAAACAAAATGAAAAATGATAACGATCCCCATCTAATGGATGGCTAAACAGAAAAAAATGAAAATATTTAGCAACTTTTTATTAATGATAACTCTCCTGGTTCCCATATTATCCCTTGCCCAGGTTTCAGCCGATAGCCTAAAATCAGATACCGGTATGTCTGCAGAATACAAGAGTGAACACCGAAGTCAATTTAAGATCAGAATGTCCCCTTTTGCCGCGATTGCCTCCTCAGCGGGTATTGCTTACGGATTTGTAAAACTTGGCAACCATGGGCTGAGTGATCTGGACATCGCTGCACGTCACGAATTTGCCCTTGAACATCCTCACCGTAAATTCCGTGTGGATGACTATCTCCAATTTGCCCCCGGAGCGCTGGTTCTGGGTCTTAGTGCTGCAGGTCTGAAGGGACGAAACCGGACAATTGACCAGGCGGGGATTTACCTGTTGAGCAATATCATTCTTACCGTATCCTGTCAATCCCTGAAAAGGATTACCAAAGTACCAAGGCCAGATGGCTCGAGCAATGCCTTTCCCTCCGGACATACCGCGGAAGCGTTTGCTTCCGCTGAGTTTCTAAGCCAGGAATACGGAGCCAGGTCTTTGGCCTATCCCATCTCGGGTTATGCTGCCGCAGTTGCAACAGCCTATTACCGCATGTACAATAACAAACATTGGCTGAGTGATGTTGTTGCAGGGGCAGGTATAGGGTTCCTTTCAACGCGTGCATCATATTGGTTATATCCGAAAATAAAGAAACTCTTGAGCGCAAACGAAAATGGACGTTCTGTTTTGCTGCCCAGCTATGGTCATAATGCTGTTGGGGCAGCAATGATCTGTTACTTTTAAGTTTGGTGATAAATGCTGTTTGCTGTGGCCTCTCAGATATACATCGGGAAATCCTCTTTGGATTCCATCTAAAATAAGTGACAGAATTAAAAATAGGTTGATATACCGAACTGCACCGCTCCGGTTCTGGCAGGCGGGTTTCCAAGGATATCCTTCTGCCACTGTTTTCGGTAGGAAAACCTCAGCACGGTTTGTTGCCTTGGCCTGAAACTGATGCCGGGCATTACGCTGAAAAGCTCATCACCAATATTCCCGCCGGTCTCCCTAAACTTCCCTACATTCCAGTCCACATACTCTACCCTGCAGGCTAAACTTACAACAGAATGCTGCCAGCCCAGAATCGTTTTTTTGATCACAGGTTGGACAATATCTATATATCCCCCCATCTGACGGCTCCCGAACTGCTGGGAATAGGTGTCGGGAACATCGACTTTGATCCATGCCCACTCCGCGGTGATGAAGGTCTTAAGTTTGGGAAGTGTGGTGTTAAAGTCTATAGCAAAAACATTTAGCCTACGTTTGTCATCAATCACGATCCCGTCAGACTGCCATTTATTGTAAACACCTCCCATATAGGATAGGCCGAGTTCGCCTATATTGTTCTTTCGTACTGCAACCTTTCCCGTTAGAAGCGGCTGCCCGCTTGCAATTTCTTCAAACCTTTCCGGATTCCTTTTTGAGGCAGCCAGGGAGGTCCTGTTTTCAGGGTTTGCAATAATGGAATCGTCAAAGCTGCTTGTGGCATATAACTCGTAGCCCAGCATCCAGTCACCACTATAGTTCTTGCCATAAATCCCGAATCCTGCACTGCTCCAGGTTGCAGGCAGCATCTGTGTCATGGCGATCGGACGGTCGGTGAATTCCCATTTAGGACCGTCATGGTTCTGGTTGAATGCACCAATGGGATTTAATATCATTCCACCCCTTAAATTAAGCAAGGGGTGCAGTTCCAGATCCAGCGCAGCAAATTCAACCGCTATTTCTTTTTCAGCAGGTTCAAATTCAATCTCGGAAAGAAACTTGATGCGCTTGGAAATGGTTGAGGCTACAAATAGCGTCATCCTTCGGAACTGAAACTGCTGTCCTTCAGAGACGCCGTCGGTACCCTGATACTGCCAGTTGGCTTCCATATACCCGCCCACCGACACCGGAAGTTTTCCCACGGCAATAAAAGGCCGTTCATAAACTGCATCCATGTTGAGTGAGTTTTTTGCGGTATCACTGGGTTTGGCCCTTAAAAGTTTCGGGTCGATCTGGGCAAAAGCCATCTGACCGATACCAATAGATATGATTAGCGTAAAGAGTTTTTTCATACGGCCTTCAGTGAAATTTTGATCCTAGTTTTTTCTATGGTGATGGGGAAGGTTCTTAAGTTTGCTTCTGCCGGGCCATTGGTCATTCTGCCCTTATTGTCAAACTCGCTTCCGTGCGCCGGACATTGAAGCCTGTCTCCGAAAGCCTGGAGCTCAGTTCCCTGGTGTGTACACTGCATCCACAGTGCAGAATAATTCAGTTCGTCATGCCTATAGATACAGATGGGATATCGGAGCAGGTCATTGCTGACTACAATGTATCTTTTGAACTGGACATTTTTTCCCTGTCTGAGCTCAAAGTCCTTCATTTCTACTACAAGGTTATCCCCTGCAATCTCGCCCGTTGCCGGCACCAGGCTGCTGCATCCACTGATCAACGTGGTGATCCCAAGGCCTCCAAGGCAGGCCATTCCACAGCCTTTTATAAAATCTTTTCTTTTCATTTCTATAGTGATTCTAAAAATCTGAGCATCGCATTTTTTTCTGCCCCTGACAGCTGGTTGAACCTGTTGCGGCTTGCAGATGCCTCTCCTCCATGAAGGGTTACCGCCTCTTCGATGCTTTTTGCCCTTCCATCATGCAGCAGATGATAAGATCCCCCCTGTGAATTCATCGAAAGTCCCAGTCCCCATAGGGGCGGGGTCCTCCATTCGAAGGTCTTAGCCGATCCTTCCGTATAACCATCGTCCAGCCCAGGTCCCATATCATGGAGCAACAGGTCGGTATAGGGATGGAATTCTTTGTTGGACAGAGCGGCTACTGGAGAAAAACCTGTTTTTAGGGTAGGCTTGTGACAGCCTGAACAGTTAATCTTTTCGAACAGTTTCCTGCCAGTTTCAACTTCCGCATTCCCCGCATCGCGCTGCATGGGTGCTTTTAGCGTCTGTAGATAAAACACCACGTTATTCACTGTAAGTGTGGGGATTTCAGGGTCAATCACCATCCGCGTATAGGCATCCACAGGATCAAAGCTTGAAGTGATCCCGATATCCTGGTTGTAGGCATTCACAGTCTGGTGGAGCAGGTTATATGCTGCCGCCTTTTTTCCAAAACGATGGATATATTTTCCCTTCAGTACAATAGCATTGTTAATCGCCTGAACATATGTGGGAAGTATTGCGTAATTCGGGATACCAGAAATGCCGTCATTATCCAGATCCTGGGGGTCAGCCATAGCTAGTATATCTGCATCAGCTACCAGTTCGAGAAAGCCAAGGCCGGTATTGGCAGGCGGTGTAAATTTTGAAAAGCTGGCGCCTGCTGGGATTTGCTCAGGTTTGTACCCGGGAATAGCCCTGTTCTGCAGTTGTGGGCCTCCCTGGTCCAAAAATTTATTGCCTGTCTCATCGGTCTGCCCGAAACGGACCAGCGTAGTAAAGGGATGGCCTTTGCCGTCTCCAGCATGGCAGCTTCCGCAGCTGGTTGCAACAAAGCCAGGACCAAGGCCATTCGCAGGAGTAAATATCTCATTGTTAAAGGCCGCATCTCCCAAAGCGAACCGTCTTAGCTGTTCATAGCTGAGTCCCTCTACCGGCCCATCAAGAATTTCGTCCTCTTTTGGAGAAGAAGGGATTATCTTCTCACAGGCCACCATGAGAATAATCAGCCCAAAAAGTGAAAACAGGACAATGGGTGTTTTTTTCGACATGCTTATCTGATTTTTTTGTAAATCTAATAATAAAAATAGAAAAGGCTAAAAATAAATTTAGATTTATCTAAATTTATTTTTTGATTGATTTTAATGGGTGTCGAAATTATAATGCACGGCTCCCAAAAATTAGCTGCTTTTTTAACAAGAGCACGGACTGCAGTATTATAAACCGAAATAGTAATCATCTGTCGCTTTCAAATCAGGAACTTGACCGGATAGGATATTTTGTTGGCGGATGCTACGGTCTATCCTTCGTAAGCAGATGTAATAAGGGCAGGCAATTCAAACAGGTGCAGGAAGTTATTGCTTCGGTAGAAGCCGTTGTAACAAAATTTTATGATGGTGGAAACGCAGCGGCTGGTACGCGGGTACGTAAGACAATGCAGGACCTCAAGGTTTTAGCTCAGGAAATCAGGGCTGAAGTTACAGAGAAAAAGAACAGCGCAAAATAAACACGGGACTGTTTTGGGAAATAAGGCCACTGGTATGAATCAGTGGCTTTTTACGTTTATAGGGTTCGGCGTGCTCTGTTGTTTGGGCAACAGCCGGGCTATCCGCTCATACGCCTTCGGGCTTTAGGCGCTGGGCAGGTATCCGCTACTATCCCTGTTGCAAAGGAGGAATTTTAAATGATGTGTTGGATTGAGGCGAAAGGGTGTTGAACCTAGTAGTGTAATTAGTTGTGAATTAGTTTTTTGAGGTGTATTCAATTGGCCTTTGCCAAAACTGCCATTTGTTTCTTAGTGTATGCAGTTATTTATAATTTTGGTGAATTTTAATGTAAATCTAATTTAAACGAAATCAATTTATAATCTGATGAATAGTTTCTAGAACTTTTCTACTGGGGATTAGTCCGTGGAAATTCGACCCCTTCCAGCATTGTAAAGTTATAATTCTTCTTGTCGAAGCTTTAAAAAGTAGAGTTGAAGATGTAGATAGAAAAAATCACTTAGTTATGATTTTATCGCCTGTCAAAATAGGTGCTAGCTAGATAGTAATAGCTAATTTACTATCCAACAAAAACATTACTGCTTAAGAAAAGCCTGCTGATATTTAAGTGGTGTTTTATCGGTAATCTCCCTAAATTTGATTCTAATGTACGTTAATCACTTTCTTTTCGACTTTGCAAAGCGATCTATTTTATATAAGATTGCTTTGATTCTAACATATTTAGTGTTAAAAAATTCCATGAGGATTAGTTTTTTCGGAAAAACAGGTATATTAGTCTAAAACCAAATTACGCTTGAATCTCGAAACACCGAAAAAACATTACAGAATCCCGGATGAAAACCTCCGTTTTGAAAAAGTTATACCACCAAAGGGGGGGAAATCTTACAAAAGAAATGATCACGCTGATCATGCAAACTTTTTATTGCAAAGAAGCTCCGTGGTTAGAACATCTCTTGCTCAAAAGGAAGATTACCATTGGAGTAAACACTTATTTTTGAATATTAGATCGCCACAATCTACTGTTATTAAGAGTGAAAAAACTAAACTCAAAGCTTTGGGTTTTGAGATATTAAGCTTAAATAAGCTCCATAAAAATGTTTGTCTTGCAAAAATTTCGAAAGATAATTTTGACATCCTACAGGATAAGATAAAAAGATATGCAACTGATTTTGGCAACCCCGGGAAGACTAATCTAGCAATTTTAGATGATATAGAAGAGGTTGAGGCGGAGGATAAGCTATCTGGTTTAAAGAAATTACAAGATGATTTGACAGTTATTATATATCTGTATAATTCGTTAAGCCAAAAAGAAAGATTTGTTATTTTAAACCGTCTAGAGTCTGAATTTCAAAAATTATCGATAGAGACGGAAAGCCAAGTTTTTGCGAACGGCACCACTGCGTTGTCTTGCAAAGCAGATTATTCCGTTCTTGAGAATATTGCTAAATCTTATTCAACTGTAAATAAGGTTGAGCTAAACTCTTCATTTTTCATAAAGAGATCTTTACCTGCCTCCAAATTGCCAGGGATGCTGACAGTTAATCCTCCCATTTCTAATTCGATAGTCGCAATTATAGATTCAGGCATTGAATCTTCTTCTATTCCTTTTCGTAGTTTAGTTACTACTAATTTAAGGTATCTTCCGAAATCAGCAGTTGATGTTGACCAAGACCATGGAACTTTCGTAGCGAGTCGATGTCTGTATGGAGATGAAATTGATAGCTGCCTAAGCTCAAATGTACTTACGCCATATTGTAAAGTTATGGATGTGACAGTGTTTGGTAAAGATAAACTAGGAAGAAGCGTTGGCCCAGATGACTTTTCGCTTATGAACATAATTGGAGAAGTAGTTAAAAAGCATCATGCAGAAATCAAAGTTTATAATTTGTCCTTAGGTAAGCCAGAACCTATAAAAGATTTTGATTATTCGGAAGTTGCCAAGCAAATCGACTACTTATCAAAAATGTATGGGGTAATTTTTATTGTAGCATCGGGGAATATCGATGTACCATTAGGTGTATACCCCCATGATCACTTTGGTAACAATGGATCAAGGCTTGGTTCACCGGCGGAATCATTATTAGCAATTACTGTAGGGTCTATTGCCAAATATGACAACTTAAATTGTTTAGCAGTCAAAAATGAAATATCGCCATTTTCAAGGATCGGACCAGGTGCTGATGGTGGGCTAAAACCTGAAATTGTAACACATGGGGGGAATTTAGATAAGGGATACAAGGCGACTGCTCGAACCTCAAGCTATGGGATTAATAACACAGGTCATGAACTAGCAATTGACGTTGGAACCAGTTTTTCTGCACCACTTGTTTCGCAGTATGTTGTTCGTTTAATAGATGCGTTCCCTGAGGCGACTACGAATTTGATAAAGGCGTTGCTATATCATTTCGCTCAGAAACGTTCGATACCTAGTACGCTTATAAATCCTCACAATTTCTATACGGGTTTCGGTGAACCTGATATTGAACATTCTCTGATATCGGCACCAAATGCTTTTAGTTATTTTTTTGAAGGTGCAATTGATCAAACCAAATATCAGTATATCGGATTTCATATTCCTACAATTTTTAAAACTGACATTTCCACTAAACTGAAGGTTAAGGTGACAGTTGTGTTTGATCCTTCAGTAAATCCAATAAATGATTTAGAATATAGTATGGCTAGAATTAGTGCCACACTATTTAAGGCTCAAGGTACAGAGTTTAAGGAAATAAACGTAGATGCCGATCAAAAATATAATTTACCTTGGAATCCCATTCTTCAATTCGAAAAAGAATTCACTCGAGGTTTTTCATGTGGATATTGGGAACTTAGATTGCGGTTGTTCACTCGCGGTACATTAACCAATAAATATGTGCAGTATTTTGCCGTAATAATTGAAGTAATAGATTCAAATAATAAGGTTGATGTATATAAAGAAACTCTTAAGGAATTTGGTAATAAATACCAAATTGTGAGAAGCAAGGGTAATGCCGCTTAGACGATCTAGCTAGTCAGAACAAAACTAGTGCGTGATTTTATCATCTCGCCTTTCGGAAACATGAAAACAAATACATTGTAGCTGTTATCAAAGTAATGATAATCACAAGTAATATCTCCATCTCCCGATTCGATTACCAACTCACTTTTGGTCATTCTTCGATTTGATAGATAGTTCTGGACGAAGGGGACATCGTAATCAAAATTTGATTCCCATTCAATTTGACCTAGTTCTCTAGTAAATGACGGCGACTGAAAATAGTTTCTAAGTGAAAGATTTGCGGTTGAAAATGGGGATTTTGACTCTTTGTTTAATACAAGTAAGGCACATCTTTTCTTCGAGTGTTCAACATATCTCCTAATTGTCGCATGAAATGAACCACCAAATAATTTTTGCAATTGAAGGCAAGTTGCAAGTTCAAGCGGATATTCCCCAACCTTTTCATTAAATATCTGCACTTGAAATAACGCCGAAGAAGCAAAGTAATTGGCCTCAGATTCAAACATATCACTAATATCAGGATCTAAGGTTTCATCATCGTCCAAATATTTTAACATATTTCCTTGCCATCCACAAAGCTCATGTCCTGCTTCGTGCAATTTTACAAATTTTTGCTTTGAAACATGTTGATTCAAATCTAGGTAAATCACTTTTTCAGTACGATCTAAGACCCCTCTTACTTTAGCCAAACCTCTTTTGAGGGCTAGACCTTGCCTAAGGAAAAAATTGGACGGTGCTTTACTTAAATCAACAGAAGAGTCGACCCTTAATTCCGCATATTTAAGAATTTTATCAACGGGTGTAGGAAAAACCCCGAGTGATTTACTTTTATACAAAGCATCTAAAGCAATATTTTCAATGTCCGATTTTTTCTTATCACTTATCATTTTTTGTTTGATGTCGTAAAAATTTCAGGTATTCAATAATTTTGTCTCGTTCTTCGTCTGTTAAATCTCCCATAGCAGAAGAAAACGCAAAACTTCCTGTTTGAACAGTTGAATCTTTTTTCTTTTCCACTATTCCTGCAGTAACCATTAGATCATCAAAATTCATATTGAACAGCTCAGACAATCTATATAGTGTATTTGCAGAAGGCTTCTTTATTTTGTCGTTTTCTAACTGACTTAAATAGGCATTAGATATGCCTGACTGAATTTCGAGCTCTCTAAGTGAAATTTGTTTTAGCTCTCGTGCATCTTTCAGGATTTTTCCCAACGATTTGTTTACAGTTTCCATAGCAGTACAAAGTTAAGTAGACTTATTCTAATTAGCAAATGCTAATTTTAGTTATCATATGTATAGCAATATAAAAAATATCAAGCACATTATCAAGCAATTGATAAATAAATTTAATTATTATCAAGCATTGCTTGTTGTGTCAAGCAATTTTATTTATGTTTGTATCATTAAATCATATAGTTATGAAAGATACAGAAAAGGGGGCAGACCTTACAACTGCCAACAAAAGTTTATCTCTGATCATCGAAGACAAAAAATTTGAATGGAGTAAACAATACATTTCGGGCAGACAAGTAAGAGATCTTGTTAATGCCTCCGAGGAAGTTGAACTTTTCTTAGCTATTAAAAAGCCATGGGAAAACGAGTTGATCGGTGATGATGACGAAGTTGACTTGGCAAGACCGGGAATTGAAAATTTCTTTTTCAGGAATATACTTCTACTTACCATTAATGATAAGAAGTACAAGTGGTATGAACAGTATATAACTGGTAAACAGTTGAAGGATCTTGCAAAAATTCCATTAGAAGATGTGCTTTATTTGAGTATTAAAAAACCATGGGAAGATGAATTAATTGAAAATGAGGCAAATGTCGATCTTGCTAGACCTGGAATTGAGCATTTTTTTTCAAAGGAAATTGATAGGGAAGTCATAATCATCGTAAATGGTAAGCCAAAAACTTGGAACAAAAGAAAAATCTCTTTTGAGGAAGTTGTCTCACTTGCGGAAGGTAATGCCAATAGCGAGCAGAAAGCCTATACCGTTACTTATCTTAAGGGCCCAAAACAGAATCCCGAGGGTGAAATGGCTAAAGGTGATATTGTTTTTGTTACTGATAAAATGATCTTCAATGCAACACCAACTGATAAATCATAGTCCCGATCTGAAACGCCTCAGGGATGAGGGGTACGATCTAGAGGTTAAAGGTGGATACGTTTGTATCCACCATATCCCCTATGTAAATGCAGGAATGCAAGTGAAATACGGTAAGCTGATAAGTGCCCTTAGCCTTACTTCGCCTACTTCAATTTCAAAGCCTGCTGACCATACCGCATATTTTATGGGGGAAATGCCGTGCCATAAAAATGGTGTACCGTATACATCTATTGTGAATCATAGCCGAACCATCGTCTTAGTGGATGAGTATGTAGGTAATCACTATTTGTCTAGCAAGCCTGCTTGTGGTTTCTACAATGATTTTTATGATAAATTGACTAGGTACGCGGACCTAATTTCTGCACCAGCAAAATCAATTAATGAGAGCGCAACTGCAAGACCGTTTAATCCTTTTAGGGATGACATAGAAGATAGTACTTTCAATTATTTTGATACCAACGCAAGCAGGGCCAACATAGCTCAGGTGAATGCCAAGCTTATTGGACAGAAAATAGTGATTATTGGCATGGGTGGCACAGGCTCTTATATTCTTGACCAAGTTGCTAAAACCCCAGTAGCGGAGATACATATATATGATGCGGATGTTTTCTCGCAGCACAATGCCTTTCGTTCACCTGGTGCTCCATCTATAGAAGAATTGGACTTGAAAAAAAGCAAAGCAGAATATTTCGCAGAGATATACTTAAAGATGCATAAGGGTGTAACTCCTCATGTTGAATATATTACAGCGGAAAATGTTCAGCTATTAAAAGGTGCATCTTATGTTTTCATTTGCATAGATAACAACTCCGCGAGGAAATGCATTATCGATGAGCTCCTTAAGTTAAAGGTTTCTTTTATTGATGTAGGGCTTGGGGTTACCTTGGTAGATGACCAGCTAATAGGCATCGTAAGAACTACGACAGGAACTGAATTCAAAAATGATCATTTAGCCAGAAGAATTCCTGTAGAAGAAACTGAAGAGAATGAGTATGCTACAAACATTCAAATTGCAGACCTAAATGCACTTAATGCAATTCTGGCCGTGATTAAATGGAAAAAGATGAGTCAATTTTACCAAGATCTAGTGGAAGAACATCAAACAACTTATTCTGTTAACGTATCACAACTTTTAAATGGAGACACTGCAGCATATGTTTGTTGAATTTATCCCAGAGGAGGTTGAGGAAGGGATCTTATATATTACAATGGAGTATAGAACTGCTGTTCATAAATGTATCTGTGGCTGCGGGAACGAAGTAATTACACCTTTTTCTCCAACTGATTGGCATTTAAGGTTCTACGGTGATAGTGTTTCCATATTTCCATCAATAGGAAGTTGGAGCTTTCTATGTAGGTCGCATTATTGGATTACCAAAAATCGAATTGAACATGCCGGCAGTTGGGATGATAAGGAAATTCTGCAAGGAAGAAAAGTAGACAAAGAAAATAAACAGAAATTCTACAGTAATAAGCAAACAGGTACAACTGTTGAAAAGCTTGACACAAGAGTGATTGAGAAAAAGAAAAAATGGAATTTGAAAGATTTTTTTTCATTTCTCAGATTTAAGTAGAGGCTAAAAAAACGAAAGGAGGTATTTTAAAATGAGTAAGATAACAGTTAGAGTAAATAAAAGTGCCGTTACTGGCAGATTTGTGTCTAATGCACAAGTTAAACGTAGCCCAAAAACAACATATGTTCAAGCAGTTAAAAAATCAAAATAAAATGAGTAAAAATCAACATGTAGTACCTCACAACGGAAGTTGGGCGGTACGCGGTGCTGGAAATGAAAGAGTCACCAGAGTAGTTCCAACGCAATCTCAAGCACAGCAAATAGCTCGGGAGATTGCAATTAATCAAAGGTCTGAAGTAATTATACATCGACCAAACGGACAGATTAGAGACCGTAATTCGTACGGTAATGATCCTTATCCACCAAAAGGATAATCTATGGTTTTGATTATTTAAAGCCATAACAATTTATTTTGTTATGGCTTTTGTTTATAATATATAACTTTAATGTATGCAGGATCCAAATACGGAAGCGCAAAAAGGAGATATTCTTTGGAGCGACAATAATTTGAACAAGAGTGGTAGAAGAGCGCATTATATGGTATTCATCAAACCTTATGACTCGCATTATTTTGTTGGGGCAATGATAACACATTCAAAGCGATTTAATAATGTTCAATTAGAGGAAAAGCATTTTCAAAAAACAGATGCCAAAGGTTGTGCGTTCAAAGTGTATTTTGATAATAGCTTAGTTGTAGGAAATCCTCTTTTTAAAAATCTTGACTGGAAGCCATTTGAAAAAGTTGGTCAATTAACGGAGATTGGAATAGCATTTATAGAAAATGAAATTTTGAAATTTGCACCAGAATTTTATGCGGATAATTCAAGGTAATGTTAAATATTCAATAATGGCTAGCTCTATGCAGCTTCGTTGAATATTAGATGATTTTGAAATAAAATAACAGACTAATCATCAGTTCATGATTTTTGTAGGTTTTATGAGAGTGTTATAGTCCCTTAACGTTTGGTATTTGTCAAGGTATTTAAATGTTTGGGGTGGTGTAAATTTGGGATGGATGCTTTTGATGGCACTAAGCAATATCTCCGCATCCAGACGGATAACATCGCCTATCTCAATTCCTATTGCAAACTCACTACTTTTATAGTAATCGTCGAATTCAGTTTTGGAAATTCCTAAGGCACCTTTGTGGTCTGCCCACATTGCTTTAGGCGACGTTTTTAGGATTTTTTTTACCGTGGCAATGGCAGTTACTGCCTTTTTTGGCTGTGTTGTATAAATGATAACTATATCGCCTGCTTTTACCTTAGGCATTGACTTTCGCAGTTCAATCGTCTTATGACCAGAGAGGATTTCTGTGACATATTTTTCTTTAATTGAAATTAAAAGCAGTTTATTCATGATTATAATCGATCCCTTTTCCCAAGGCGTAAATTTCCATAAAGGTACTGTTTTTTATCCTTAACGGCGATTGGAAGTTGTTGTCAGACTCATTTGCCTGGAAAAGTATTTGTTTTAGCTGGGTTAAAGCAATTGGTTGATCGAAAGCTTCTGAGTCAGAAAAACGCAGGATTTTAATAGGTTTATTCGCATCATTTTTAGCTAATGGCAAAATATGCTTCTCCCAGGAATAAATTCCATATCGTTCATGCTTTTTGAAAAGCTGTTTAGCCGGGCCTACGATTACCTCGTCAAGATAAGATGAACAAACAACAGCCTTCTGTCGGGAGGAAAATTTGCTGGCACTGGAATACCATAATATCCTTGCCGGAAATTTCTCGACATCAGGCGCAATGTTCCGGTAATAAACATTTTCCTTACTCCAGATAAGTTTCGGTTCTACTCCCCAAAGCTCACCTTTTGCAGCTTTTGTATCAAAAAGTTCCCTGGCAAAATGGGGTTTAATAGGCACGATAAAACAAGGAATATCAGCTTCTTTAATTTTCAGTGGCCATAACAATTTCTCTAGTGAAAACATGTTAAGATAGTAATCAAGTGCATTTGCAGATCCTATCTTTTTTATTAATTCACTAAGTGGTGGGATTGTATTGCTAATATCAGATAGCTCATTCCCGATTTTGTCCAATGAATAAATACCCTGGCCCATGGCCCTGATCCATTTTGAATCCACTTCAAAAAAACTGAAATTAAGGAGGATCTGTTTTTCATTTGGGGTCAAATGTTCATCTGTTATAGCCAGAAACTGTTTATTTTTAGCTAGGGTTAATTTTAACAGGTCAGTAATGTTCTGCATGAAAATAGTCTGCCGAAGTCTATACTGTTTTGTTCTCAATAGCGATACCTCCAAAAATTTATCTCCATCAGTATAAGCGAAGAAAGCCACGTTTTCGTTTTTTTCTTTTATCACGGTAACGCCGCCATTTTGGTGTGCAAGTGCGTTAGTTACTCGCTGATTAAAAATGGTTTTCTTTTCGCCGGTTTGGTTACTTAAAAATACATTTTCAAGAGATTCCCTTTCAGAAGGGACAAGTTTTCCTATAGTGAAATTATTGCCTGAAAGCTTGTCCGGGTAATAATCAATAGAATTTAGGGTTAAGTCTATTTCTGACACGAAATCTATTGGACGGACAATGCTGATGCCAAATTGTTCCAGTACATCTTTGCGATGCATCAGTATACCTTCATCTAAGGTAACAAAATATGGAAAGCCAGATAGGATAGCCTCGGTAATCTGTCTCCTATCAGATTGGTCATTATCCGTTCTGCCCTTGTATATTTTTAACAGCTCGCTTTCAAATTCCGGCATTATGCTTTTATCTATATTAAGCTCCTGGAAGTGCTTTAAAAAAGCCTTGCTGCGATTACGACGCTCTGTATTTTGGTCACGGAAGATTTCGTTTGTCGTCTCGCTGGTTCTAAAGTATTCTACTTCCGAGGCCAACCAATCACTTTGAAGCGCCAGTATTTCCTGCTTGGTGCGTTCATCAAGATCCGGTTCCATCATTTTTGCTATGATGTTGAAGTCTAAAACAGCATTAACCTTGTCGGTTGTAATGGCCGAAAATAGATCTAAGGTGCCGAAACTATACCACCATGTAATTAAATGGACACTTTGGTCACTGCCCCTACTAGGTAGCTGGCCCTTTGGTGTAAAACCGTAACGTGTCCAGAATGCAATAGCGTTTTTATAATCTGTACGGCAGTTAAGGCGTATCCCCCTGGACTGATTCCGAAAATTTTCCACAAGTTTATTGATCAGAAGATCTGATATTCCCTTGCCCCGGTGTTTTCTGTCGATGCATAAATGAACAATGCTAAGGCATTGGGTTTTCTGGGTAAACCTGAACTGTAAATAACCTTCGACCTTATTCTGAGATATAGATACCAGTATCCACCTTTTTTTTATGGCCTGAATAAAAGCTCCCCTTGACATAAACCCAAGCGTTGCTCTATCAAGACCCCATAATTTGTCGATCTCGTCTAGGTGATCGAGCGTTGCAATTTTAATTTCTGAAAGCATAACTTAGATTGGCAATTGGCTAATTTAATAAAAAATGGGAAGATGCAACTTCTGTGTGCTTTGATCTTTAAAATAATACGTATTTATCATATCCGTCTGGTCCTCGCCACACAGCGGGTAAAATTTAGACTAGCTAATGAATCTTTAGCAGAAAGAGATGAGGTTTTTCAGAATGATCCGCTAAATACTCCATTTTGCTCTTATAACTTTTTTAAGATCAAAAGTTATCAGCAATTTAATTTTTAAGTAAATACTTAAAAAAAATGCTTTAATATCAGTTTCTTCTGCGAAACATCGCTTATAATTACTGATTTTTTTAGTATTTCGAAATATATTATTTTAAATCATACAACTACTAAACTTATATTCTTAAAAGGTTCAGGTTCAATAAAAGTTCCTGTTGTGATTTAATGAGCAAAAAATTATAATCTGATCCTGGCCTGAATCGGGTCAGTTTTAAAATCTAACAGGAGATCTGTTTCAACGAAACGGATAAAAAGGCCGTGAATTTCGGGCGCTCCATTCTCTGCGAGCGCATAATGTTTTGGCTATGCCAAAACACCCTTCGGGACTTATAGCTCTTCGTTCTCTTTACACCCGTTTTTCCGGACTTTCTTTTTTTCCGTTTTTTCTTTTGAAAAGATTTTTTGGAAAAGGGAAAGAAATAGGAAAATGTAAAACTTAAATTTTTGATCATGGAAATTACAGGAAGATTAACAGCAGATGCAAGGGTAAAGACTGTTAGCGGAGAAAGAAAAGTAGTGAACTTTTCGATTGCAATCAATGACAGCTACCGCAGCGGTGGGGAACAGAAAAAAGTGGTCACTTTTTTTGACTGTGCTTATTGGCTTAACACAGGTATTGCCGAATATCTCAAAAAGGGAGGATGGGTGCAGTTGTATGGCAGGGCAGGTGCAAATGCTTACATAGGGAGTAACGGAGAAGCCAAAGCATCACTAACGTTTCACACATCAGAAGTAAAACTATTAGGTAGTACTATAGGAAACACAATTGATCGAGGGGAAAATGCACGGACTGATTTTAATAAAGGAAAATCAAATGGTTCTGCTAGCAGTAGAGGGCAACAGGAGAAATCAGCAGCTAACAAAGTTGACACATTCAATGGCCTTGACGGTGACTTACCCTTTTAATCTTCGATCAAAAATCAATCACTTTTTTTAATTAAAATTTTTAATCATGGCACATAACCTAAATTACAACAGCAGAACAGGAAACCACAGTTTTTTTTCGGTAAAGGAAAAGGCATGGCATGGGTTGGGTAAAATAGTGGAATCTTATCCCACCTCTGCCGAGGCGCTGAAATTTGCAGGGCTTGATTACTCGGTGGAGAAGCGCCCATTGTTTACCGTGGATTCAAAAAATCTCATTTCCTATCAGAACTCGGATTCAGATATAAGTCTCAATGGCTTTATGCCCGAAATCTTAGTGCCGAATTTTTATTCTACAGTACGGACAGATACAGAGGAAGTCCTCGGAGTGGTGGGCAGGGATTATAAAGTAGTTCAGAATACCGAGGCATTTTCTTTCTTCGATAGCATTGTTGGGGGAGGCGAGGGTATCCTTTATGAAACCGCAGGGGCTTTGGGAAAAGGTGAGCGAATTTTTATCACCGCCAAACTGCCCTCCTATATCAAAGTGGGCAAAGATGATCTTATTGAACAATATTTATTTCTCACCACCTCTCACGATGGGTTCGGAAGCATTACAGCTGCCTTTACCCCTGTAAGAATTGTATGCAATAACACGCTTAATGCTGCCATAAAAAACTCAAGCAGTTCAATCCGAATCCGTCATTCTTCGGGTGCAAACGACCGTTTAAAACAGGCACACACGCTTATGGGTATTTCGGGCAGAATAGGTGATGAAATGGAGCAGATTTTCAACCATTGGGCAAAGGTGCGTATCACCGATACAGACCTTAAAAAACTGGTACAGGTTGCAATGGCTCCAAATAGAGAGGTTTTGGACAAACTGCAAAGGGGATTACTGGATGAAGCTTCGAGTGTTTATAAAAATATTGTGGATGACGTTTACAGCTATGCGATGAGCGCACCATCACAGCTGATCGATACCGCCAAAGGCACCCTTTTCGGGGCATATAATGCCGTGACGGGCTATTATCAGAATGCCCGAAAATTCAAGGACAGCGAGGCGAAATTTAAATCCATCATTGAGGGAACAGCAAAGCAGAGGGGACAGTCAGCCTTTGACCTTTGCCTTGACCTTGGGAAAAACGGCAATGTAGACTTTCAGTTAAATTAAATCATCGGGAGCGGTTCTTCCGCTCCCATAAAAAACACTTATCATGAGCATATTGACAGAAAAAACAGAACGAAGGGTGCTTGCGGAAATCGCACAGACTTTAAAGCATTTTGAAAATCTTACCCTTATGGGTATTTCAGCAGGGGATGCAGTACGTATCCGTCATGCAGAAAATATTATCAGGGATGTAATCGGGCAGAACGGTTACCATACTATTTCACGGAGCAGGGGCATAGCCCTGCGTAAAGACAAGGGGGGCAGATCATGAGGACTAATTTTTTTCAGGCCATACAACGCCTGCATGGTACAGGAGTATGGATATTCAACGTAAGCTTTTCAACAGAAAACGAAGTGGTGGTTTCGGTTGTGGTAAAAGATGGGGGAAATAGAGACGATAAAAACCCACTCCCGCCGATGGTCTACAGGGGAACTCCGCAGGAGATTGATGAGGGGATTTTCGATGCCCTTGTTCACCCAATTGAAGAAACAAAGAACCTCTTCGCCAACCTTACTGCCTACAATAAAGGGCTTGAGGATGCAAAGGCCAAGATTATGGTAAAACCGAAGATCGAAAAATCTGCCGATAAAAAGGGGGCAACTGAAAGTATACACGAGTCAACCGAAGATAGGCCAAAATTTGAGGACATCCTGTCGGAAATCAACAAACTCAATGCAGGCTGTAAGTATTCGGAAGCCCTCGCCCTGCTCCCTGCTGTAGAAAGTTTCCCCGAAAAAAAGGCGGAGATCGAGAAATTGAGGAAAGAATTGGAATGGAAAAGCAAACAGCTGACCTTATTGTAAACGCATAAAAATAATGTTATGATGACAGCAACGATATTGCCAAGGGTATTTGTTCTTAAAGCTAGGGAACAGGACATCCGTTTATCCGACCCCTCGGGAGCATTCAGCCCCGAGCAGGTCATGGATTTTTACTCGGGAACTTACCCGATCTTGACAACTGCAAAAATTGAAGGCCCCGAAATAACTGGTGACGAAATGCAATATAGATTTATCACCACACTCGGCACCAAGGGATAATTATGAAAAGGAGGATAAAATGTTTCAGAACTACACCACACTCCAAAGCTTACTACCTGCACCAACAGCTAGCAGGCTTTGCGCAGAACCTAGACCGCACGCCCGATCTATCGGATATAAAAAACAATCCGAAAAAGCCTGCACCCCCGAGTTTAACGGAAATGGTTTTTTAAACCACCATTTCTTACCTGTACTTAAAAGCTACCCCCATGAACTGAAAAATTGGAGGAAATTTGAAAAGGATTTTTTTCAGTCCGCTAAAAATCTGTGTGCCTTATATGGCATTGCAATAGATTACCATAATCAAAGTCCATATCCGCAAAATATAGCATTGGCATTCGCTGAACTGAACAAAAAAATAGCCTTATTGGATGATAGCCTTTTCCTTAAGATTATATCCATCGAGGAAAGCCTTGCATGTTTAACTACAGTTAAGCAGTTTGATACAGGGATGACCCTTTTTTATCTGCCAGTTGAACCGCTCAATACTCTACTGGCAAATAAAGCCCGAAAGGAAACGGCTGAACTGCTGTTATCGGTCTGCGCATATCTTTATCAGATAGGAGGAGTTCCCTATCATGAAGAAGATAGCAGCTATCTATATTATATCTACGATAATGTAACAGAGTGGAGCAGCGAACCAGAGTATTTCGAAGAATTAGGTCAACAGGAAGTCTATCTTAATGAGATTTTGCAGAGCCGTAAAAACGGGTTAAAGTTGTTGGAAAGGCTCAAAAATCCGGTGAATTTAAAAACCTTGAAAAAAAGGCAAGAGCAGTTCATTCCCAAAACCAATGCAGAAATCACACTTCACCGCATTGCCCAAAGGGTATGTACACTGATGAATGATTACCCTAACCGCTCAATAATGGACAGTATTTATGGTGATCAGTTTTGTAAGGGTAATGATGGGGAAAACATAATCATGGCCGACCAGTATATCTCCTTTATGTGGAGTAATTCTGATCATTTATACGATCAAATTATTGAATGTGTCAATGCAGAACTTAACGAGTTTGATTCTATCGATGAACCGTTAAGCGTTCAGTTTTTCGATTTGCAGCAGGATCGGCCTGTTCACGACCTTTCTTTTGAAAAGGAGTTCTTTGATCTTTTAAATGAAATATCCGATAATCTAAATGACTTTCACAATGAAAAATATAACACCACTTCTTGATCAGATTTTTATGCCTTATAAAGCGTTGCTGTTCTACTCGTCACAGGCCGAAGGCAGTCATTATGTAGAGAGTTATGATATGGACAGCTTAGGCAGACCAATAAATGCCCATCCGTTGTCAATAAAGGAGAGTAGGCAACTATCGGAATCACTTAAAAAAAGTGATAAAGAAAAACATACTGCTTTTTTACAGCCCGAGGGGCTTATTCCCCAGAACATTCTTTACTTCAGTTCCGCAGGAGACGGTTGTGCAGTTTGGTTTACTCCAAGGTGCAGTCAGCATCTACTTTTTAAAAAGGAACTTGGCATCGGTGACGGAGAAGCCATGTTGCCGCCCCTTTTGTGGAGGGCTACCAAAAATCATTTGTGGGTTTGGGCGTTGGGCAAAGAAAACAGACCTGATTTATCTGCACCGTTATACTTCGCCCCCTTTTTCAATTGTTACATAGATGGAAGGGTATGTATGGGCAATGTGGACATCAATGTGCCAAAGGACTGTAGATTGGAGCGGTTTATGGCGGAGTGGGAAAAGTATTTTTTCGGATCTGCTTTTAGCCATCTATTAGAGCAGGTTTCACCGGTAAAAGGTAACATCGTGCAGCTATGGAAAAGGCAGGTTGGCAAAGTCACAGATTTTCCTGTTTCAATACTCAAAAAAAATGGCAGAAAACTTAAAGATATCCTATCATGAATGGCATAAAAAAACGGGTACACATTGTTTACCCTTACCTCTTAAATCCTACCAATCCTATTTCAGTTAACCTGATCGGTGCAGGAGGAAGTGGCAGTCAGATGCTTACCGCCCTTGCAAGGATCAACCATGCTCTAAATATGCTTGGGCATGCAGGGCTGAATGTTTATGTATTTGACCATGATACAGTTCAGCGAGCCAATCTCGCAAGACAGCTTTTTACCGAAAATGAGATAGGATTGAATAAAGGAGTTGCACTCATCAACCGTGTTAACCGTTTTTTTGGGACGGATTGGAAGGCTATGCCCTACAGGTATAATACCAGCACGGCGAAAAAACGTTTGGCTAATATTACCGTTTCTTGCGTTGATACTATTGGGGCCAGGATTGAAATAGAAGAAAGTCTCCATTCGGGGAAAGAACACCACATTGATCGTGATTCCGCTATTTATCTGCTTGATCTTGGTAATGGCAGGGATTCGGGACAGGCTGTGCTATCCACCGTTGGAGAAATTAAGCAAGCTAAATCTTTAACTTTCGAGACAGTTGAAATGCTACCTTCTATGGTAAATGAGTATAAAGCAATGTTAGAGAATGGAGAAGAACTGGATAATCAACCAAGCTGCTCTTTAGCCGAAGCCCTTGGAAAGCAGGATCTTTTTATAAATTCTGCACTCGTGAATATGGCCGCATCTCTTCTGTGGCAGATGCTAAGGGTGGGCATCATAGAAAACAGAGGGTTTTTTCTCAGTTTGGGAGGTTTCAGATCACAGCCTATAGCGGTATAAACTCATTCCAAATCGTCCGGCGGCGGGCTACGCCCGCCCGTTTTTCGGCAGCTGTTTTTGCCCCCGCACATTTCAAGGCTAAACAGACTGCCGCGTCAAAAAAATCAGTTTACCTGTGATACACATAATAGTGACATTTGTTGGCCGTTGGTTTTTTGGATGAAATGTTTAGTTTTGGTCCTGGAATCAATTCCGAAAGATAAAACAATTAACAGTGAGGTCTTTGACCGCAAAAAAAGAAAAGTAATGGATAAATTCAAAAAAGTACAGGAAGTGATCGCTTCAGTTGAGGCTGATGTTGCGAAATTTTATGACAATGGAAATGCAGCTGCCGGTACACGGGTACGCAAAGCAATGCAGGACTTAAAGGTTTTAGCTCAGGATATCAGAGCTGAAGTAACAGAAAAGAAAAATAGCGAAAAATAAACAATAACTGTTTTGGGATAAAAACTACTGATCAGCATCAGTGGTTTTTTTGTTTAGTTAATAAAATCCTTCTTTGTGATATTTAAAATATTGCCAATTTTAGATCATAACCCAGCACGATAATTTGTGAAAATTAGAAATGCAATAGAATGTGGGAAAGCATAATATCATAAAGGATAATTGTAACCCACTTTCTTCTTGGAATATTCGTAGGCATGGTTCTTGTCAGCCATGGCAAGCTCATCATAATATTTATTCGCAGCTAACTTATATGTGTTGAACAGCTTTTTTCTTGATGCAATTTGTGTGGCACTGAACATCCAGCTTTCATCCCCACTAAACCTGAAACAAAGTTCGCTATAAATCTGTGCACGTAAGAGTTTCGCACGTGAATCAAGTATTTTTTCTTTGATTGCCAGCTCAATCATATCTTTTGCTATTGTCAGATTCTCTAAAGTTCCCTTAGTCCTTTGCGCGGGTGCAGCAAGCATCTGGTTATAACTATAATATAACAGTGATCGGTAGAGGAGGGCGGTTGTGTCTTTTGGTGATTTTTTCAGAACCTTATCAAGACTATCGGTAACAGGATTATATTTTCCTTTTGGTGGTGCCAGGATAAGCCCATCTTCGACCGTCCGCAAGGTAAAGTTAATTACCCGGGTTGCGGGCAATTGCGCACTTGCAAAAAATGGAAGCAAAAATAAAACGGTGGGTATGATATATTTTTTCATGGTGTGGTGTTTTTAAATGTATTATTGACTGATGGCGGTTCCTGATAAATCAATCTAATAGGGGAGCGATAATCCGTACATCAAATATCCCTTCAGAAGTGCTGTATTCCATTGATGCCTTACTACCATAGATCAGTTTAAGCCGCTGTCTGATATTATCCAGTCCCTTATTCATACTTTGTGACGTCTTTTTTCTATTGAGAAGATTTCTAGAAGTAATTACGATCTGGTCATTTATCAGGCCGATATCAAGATTGGCCGGATTTTCAGGGTCCTGAAAAATACCATGTTTAAAGATATTTTCTACCAGCGTGACGAGCACCAGTGGAATAAAATTCTTGGATACCAACTCCGCAGGATAAGTCACATTTATACATATATCATTTTCAAACCGGGTTTGGTGCAATATAATCAGCCTGTCTATCTGTTCCAGTTCATCCTTTAAAGGGACGGTCTGCTCACTGAACTCACAATTAATGCTGTAACGCATAATATCGGAAAGCTGCATAACCGCTTCTGCCGATTTCGGCAATTTACCATAAACGTCCTGATAGATAAAATTTAAGACATTGAACAGTAGATGGGGATTGATCTGCGCTTTAAGGTATGCGTTTTTCGCGTTTGCCAGTTCTATCTGAAGTTCGCGTTCGGAAAGAATGCTCTGGTAGTATTCCGTTTCCGTTTTCTTACGAGCCTCTATCTCTTTTAGATGTACAAGAAAGAGGTAATAAAATCCTGCTGCTCCCATAAAGATCAGCGATCTCCATAGCTGGCTGAAAATATACGGTTTACCTATGCTTATTTCGTGATAACTGTACCAAGTGGTTTCTTTCAGAAGATACGTGTCTATGCCATAGCTCGTAAATAGGTAGAAAAAATAGACGGCCCCCAAAAAAGTTGGCAGCTTCCATATCCAATTATTTCTAACCTGAAAAATCCGGGGATACAGCCATAGCGCACATAGATAGAATAAGCCTATGTTCTGTATATAATGATAGATATAACTCTTGGCATCCCCGAATATTCCAGTAGCCAACCCGATTATACCTGTCTCGGCACTGATGAAAAGTGCCCAGATCAGAAAGTGGATTTTATACCTGGATAGTAAAATCGTAAAGTGCTTCATCACGGCCATAATATAATTTGGTAAAACCTCTAATACTGCTGGTGTAATAACTTCTTTCAAGCTTTAAAACACGGCTAGTTTCATAAAAAAAAAGCTATGAAACGCACCGAAAAGCGGCTGAAGAAAAAAACAGTTTTTGTCTTTAGCTCGGCAGGGAACCGAAATTCCCATGGTACTGATCCGACTACATCAAGTATCCTCATTACTATTACTGGAGGCATCGCAGATGCAAACCGTTAATTGATCAATCTTGCTAAATCCGGCCGGTAAGCAAAGTTTTTTCTTCAAGAAATTTTATGAGACCTTTTTTATAGGTTTCGCCCATTTGAACCTGATGGCCCTGTCCAAGGTTTATCGTATTTCCAACAATTTTCTGGATCTTTCTTGCATTGATTATATGTGATCGGTGGACCCTATAAAACAGATCTTTGCTGAATATTTTTTCAACATCCTTCAATGTCAGATAAACCAGTTGTTCGGTTTTAGAAGTTACCATTGTGACATAATTTTTAGCACCTTCAAAATACAGGATATCCTGCTTTTTCAGCCGTGTCAATTTTCCTTTTTCGCCAGTTTTATAAAATTTGATGTTCTTTCCTGGGAGATTCTTAGCGGAAAGTTCGTTTTCCATCACTCCAACAACTATTTGGGTGAATTTGGCTAGTTTGATAGGTTTCAATAAATAGTGTGTAGCCCTAACTTCGAAAGCTTCAAGAGATCGGTCAAATGCACTGGTGAAAATTATCGACCTGACCTTAGGTTTTAGCTCGAGAGCCAGTTCCAGTCCAGTAAGATAGGGCATTTCAATATCTAGAAATATGATGTCGATCTCATCTTCGGCACTAATACCTGATAATGCTTCTAGAGGGTTGTTGAATGTTTTGACCAGTTCAAGATTGGGAATAGAACTGATATAAGTGGTGAGTAGCAAAATGGCATGGCGTTCATCATCAATGATGACGCATCTGATTTTGTTTTTCATAAGCGGTAGTTTGGGATGGTTTAGTATTTATTTCATTTTTCTATTTTCTTTTAGAAGTTAGTAATAAGGATAGTTCTAGAGCTTAGGTGATGACTATTTTATTGTGTTAAATTTTTTAAACTTATCTAAAATTTTATCTTCGATTTGCTGTTGAATAATATTTTGGATAATATTTGGATCTATTTGAATTGCGTATGCTAATACGTTTAGATGAAGTATTGAAAACTGTTCCGGATTAACCAATTTTGTATGGTAGGCACTATAGTTTAATCCTAAAAGTTTTGAAACTTTAGTTGGGCTATAATTTACAAGCTGGTACATAGTGGAAATTGAACCAGAAATGAACATTGACCTGATTGATATAAAATCGGGATCCATTTTATCTAATTCAATACTTTCTTTCCAAATAGTCATTCAAACGCCTTTTGTACTAAAATCATAAAACATTATATGATGATCATCTAATAAGTATGTTTCGTAAGTAAAAATTTGCTTTTCGTAAATTTTATTCCTATTTTTATAGTTAATTACTAATAGGTATTTATTAGAGTCTTGCAACTTCATATCTCAAGCCGTTGACGCAAGACAGCAGATATATACCCATAACTTTTTTAGAAATGCTATATTCGCAAATCTGAATAAGTATGGGTTCTGCTGTAATTCCGTGTCAACATAAGGCTTGAGAACTGAATGAAGTTACGGTTTGCAGAATCCATACATATTCCAATGCTGCATTTCCACCAAGACTCGTATAACCAATACGAGGATGAAAAAATACAATCACAATGCAGAACTAACTAACCATTGTTTTAAGAATGGATTGTATGGTTTTGTCCTCTATTTTCTAAAATTTTTATTAAATTTTTCAATTGTCTTATGCTACTGTCCTTTTGATAGGATGTATGCATTAAAGCCTAAAAACCCTGAGTGATCCCCCTGTGCCTACAGGAGGCAATGCTTAATTTAATATAGGTTTAGTATTGGTTCTTAGCCTCCTGTGAGCATTTAATTTTTTCCGGATTCACCGGAAAAGTTTCATTTAATCAACTAACTAACAAATCATGAAAAAAACGATATTATTTATCGCTATGGCCACGCTATGCTTATTTTTTAAAGCTAATGCTCAGCTTAAATACCGGCAAACTATTAAAAATGAAGCCTTTGTAATCGGAGATAAGGTTCCTGATCTTATGTTCGACTCAGTTTACAACCATATTTCGAAAACATTAAAATTATCGGATTATAAGGGTAAGGCTATTATTCTTGATTTCTGGGGGACATGGTGTAGTACATGCCTTAAATATACTCCCCACATGCAAGAATTTCAAAAGAAATATGGGGATAGGCTAGCCATTATCTTAGTGGATGATGCCAGAAGGGATACTGAGAAAATCCTGATGGACTTTCTGGAAAAAAGAAAAAGTGAGGGCCGGGAAATAACATTACCTATTCTTCTAAAACCAAAAAACACAAGGATATGGTTTCCTCATAATGTATTTCCTCATTATGTATGGATCGGTGCAGATCAACGAATAAAAGCAATTACTGGCCCAGACGAACTGAAGGAAGAAAACATTTCAAGATTAATCGCTGGGTTGAATCTTCATTTACCGGTAAAGGAGAGATAATATGGTAAAGATGAATTTTAGTAATTACAGACTAAGTAATAAAGCACTATGGATCATGGCATTTTTGATGACCCTGCTTTCAGTTTCCTCTGTATTTGCTCAGAATCCCCTGACTCAGGATGGACGCAACATAATAAAAGGCCAGGTGTTTCTTCCAGATGGGAAAGGCGTTAATGTCATTTTGCGCTCTGGTTCAGGCGGTACACGTACTGCAGATTCAACTGGACGTTTTATTGTTGAGTTGAGAAGATTGCCAGATACGTTAAGATTTAATGCAGTCGGATATATTACAGTTAGTAGAATAATCCGAAATCATGAAGAAAGTAAAAGATATCTCTCAGTTAAAATGGTGCCTGAAATCCGTGATCTTGGTGATGTGCAGATTAGTACAGGTTATCAACAGGTAAGACCTAATGAGGTAAATGGCAGTGTTTCTGTAATCGATGAGAAAAGGTTAAATGCAAGAACGGGAACCAATATTCTGGACAGAATTATAGGTCAGACTTCAGGTGTAATACTGAATGTTGGGAAAGCTAATGGGAACCCACAAAATACAACCGGAATATCCATCCGTGGTCTGGGCACCATCAATGGTCCTCTTGATCCTCTGATCGTGGTTGATGGATTTATATATGAGGGTAATATCAATAACATTAATCCTTTTGATGTTCAGGATATTTCCATTCTTAAAGATGCATCAGCGGCTTCTATTTGGGGTGCAAGAGCAGGAAATGGCGTTATAGTTATCACTACCAAAAAAGGTCGGTATAATCAGGATATCGTAGTTTCATTTAATGCAAACACGACAGTTAACGAAAAACCCAATTTAGGTTCGTTTAGGACGATGAGCTCGAGTGATTATATAGACGTCGAAAAAATGTTATTTGAAAAAGGGTTTTTTGACAATCGTATTAATGCTGGATATCAGGCTTTGACTCCTGTTGTAGAAATATTATTGGCTTTGAGATCTAATAAGTTAACAAATGTAGAGGCTACTAAGCAACTTGATTTATTAAAAAGCAAAGATGTTAGGGATAGCTATCTGAAATCATTTTACAGACACGCCGTAACCCAACAGTATGCATTATCAATAAAGGGGGGAGCTATTAATAATTCTTACTCACTTTCTGCAGGTCATGATCAGGCAGTTGATGAAAGCTATTCCTCCACTCAGCCAACCAACTTACGTTTTGCGCATAGTTATAAGGTTAGCTCAAAGCTTACCTTATCAACCAATATCTTACTCACAGCCGCTTCTTTCCAAAATGGAAGACCTGTTTATGGCAGCTTAAGTTCTGCAGGTAGGCAACCGACATATCTGGAATTTGAAGATGAATTGGGTAATGCTATTCCGTTGACTCAGGTTTATCGGCAAATATATACTGATACTGCTGGCGGCGGTAAATTGTTGGATTGGAAATATTATCCTGCTGATGAATATGAAAATACAATATTTAAACAGAAGCGGAGGGAAATCTATGGATCAATATCATTGAACTATAAAATTCTATCCTTCCTTTCGGCCGATCTTACATACCAGCAGCAGTTTCAGCAGGAAATCTCAACAGATGACTATTCAATAAACAGTTATTACGCAAGAAATCTTGTTAACAGTTATTCCCAATTAAACAGATCAACAGGTATCGTGAAGTATAATATTCCCAAGGGAGGTATATCACGGGTTGCACAGAATAACATTAACTCTGCGACCTACCGATTCCAATTGAATGGAATTAAAAATTTTGGTGTCCATTCTGTTAATATTATTGCCGGAGCAGAGGCGAGAAACAGTGGAACCGATGGTAATACTAATTTATTTTACGGGTATAAGGGCGATCCTTTGACATACGGGAATGTAGATTACATCAATAGTTTTCCCAATTTTATTACTGGAAGTACCAATCAGATTAGCTCAGGTGACGTACTCACGAAACTTGATTATCGTTTTATCAGTCTGTATGGAAATGCTGTATATTCTCTGAAAGGAAAATATACAGTATCTGCAAGTGTTAGAAAAGATGGCTCAAATATTTTTGGGGCAAATACCAACGATAAATGGAAACCTTTGTGGTCAGCTGGATTAGGATGGACTATTTCTGACGAGAATTTTTATAATTTAAGAGAGCTTCCCATACTAAGGCTAACATCAACATTTGGGTATAGTGGCAATGTAGACCTTTCAAGAACGGCATCACCTGTGGGGCTTTATGGGTCTAATGCGATTACTGGACTACCATACGTCAGGATTAGAACGATCAATAATCCCGATCTCAAATGGGAACAGCTTTCCCAGTTAAATATAAAAATTGATTTTGCAACCAGAAAGGATCGAATTAAAGGTTCAATTGCTTATTACATAAAAAGGGGATCTGATCTATATGGACTCACTCCATTCGATTATACGGCATGGGGCGGAGCCGCTGATGTTACCAGAAATGTGGCTGATATGAAAGGCTATGGCGTAGATGCAGAATTTCATTCCCTCAATGTTCAATCGGGAAATGTCAAATGGGGTACCGACCTATATTTTAATTACTCTGAAAATAAAACTGTTAAATATTACAGGCAGAGTGTGACAGGAATATTTGGGCTTTTGGGTACTGGACAATCTATTACACCCATTGAGGGGAAACCCTTGTATGCAATAGCAGCATATAAGTGGGCAGGACTCAATTCCAGCGGCCTGCCACAGGGTTACTTAAAGGGAGCCGTAAGTACAGATTATGCTGCAATTTCTGCGGAAGGAAATCTAAATGGCGACAATATCAGGTACATAGGCCCAGCAAGTCCAGTTTACTTTGGCTCTTTGATTAATTCGTTTAATTTCAAGAACATAACTTTATCTTTTAACCTAAGTTATAGGTTTGGGTATTTCGCCCGAAAAGAGACTATTTCCTATAATTCTCTAGTGAATTCTGGAATTGGAAATGCTGATTATGAGAAGCGCTGGCAGAAGCCGGGGGATGAATCCTTTACAAATGTTCCCGCATTTATTTATCCAATAAACGGTCTAAGTGATTCTTTTTACCAAAATTCAGAGGTCAACATAATTCGCGGTGATAATATCCGGTTGGATTATGTCAATCTTGGATATAGGTTTGATGCTGGTAAATGGAGATTTCCGTTTCGAACTTTTGATCTTTTTTTTAATGCCACATCCCTTGGGATAATCTGGAGGGCAAACAAAGATGGTATCGATCCTGATTATGCTGGGCGCATCAACCCATTTAAGGGTTACACTTTTGGGATCAAGGGAAGTTTTTAATGATAAAATTTTAAAATAAACGTTATGTACAGATTCAGCATATTATTGATACTAGTGGGCATGAACATTTTATCAGGCTGTGATAAATACCTCGAGAAAAAATCTGATGCGAAACTCATCGTTCCAAAAACTGTAGACGACCTACAGGGAATGCTTGACGATGGTGCGACTATGAACCTGATGAGAACTCCATCTTATGGAGAAAGCGAAGCAGATGATTTTTTTCTACTCCCAACAACACTTAATGGATTTAACCAGACACTTAGAGACGTATATCTTTGGAAATCTATAGACTATAGATTTGGGAATGACTGGTCGGATGCCTATCTACCAGTGTATAATTCCAATTTATGTCTTGAGATACTACCCACCATTCCTAGAGATGACCTAAACTCAAAACAGTGGGATAATATCAAAGGATCAGCACTTTTTTTTAGAAGCTATTATTTTTATTGCTTGACTACAACATTCGGTTTAGCATATAACCCGGCAACTTCAGAAAGGGATTTGGGCATTGTTTTAAGACTGTCTTCCGATTTTAATATTAAATCGGAGCGGGCTACAGTAAAAAAATGCTTAGATAAGGTTATTTCGGATGCTGAAGAATCGCTATTGTTATTGCCAAATGTAGGAGAGAATACCTTAAGGCCTTCCAGAGCAGCTGCATTCGCCCTATTGAGCAGAGTAAAGCTTTACATGGGCGATTATGCTGCCGCATTTAAATATGCTGATGAATGCCTAAAAATAAAGTCAAGTTTGATAGATTATAATTCAGATACTGATTTATTGGGGATTGATCTAAATGTCCCGTTTAAGCGGTTTAACAAGGAAACTATTTTCTACACAGAACTTAACTTCGGATTTTCAATTCATTCAACTTCAAGAGGGAAAATTGACACGCTGTTATACAACTCCTATAGTGCAGATGATCTGCGCAAAAAAGCGTTTTTTAGGCCGAATGGTCAGTATCAGCAATTCAAGGGCAGTTATGCCTCAAGTTCAACAACTTTTTTTAGTGGTTTGGCAACCGATGAGACGATCCTAAATAGAGCAGAGGCGAATGCCTACCTTGGAAATATAGAAGCAGCTTTGACAGATCTGAATTTATTAAGAAAAAAAAGATGGAAGAACTCAGTTCCTTTTATACCTACCACAGCGATAGGGAAAGTTGATGCGCTTTCTAAAGTCAGGGAAGAGCGGCGGAAGGAATTACTTATGAGGAATATTAGATGGGCTGACATCAAAAGATATAACGTGGAAGGTGCTGGGATTACACTTAAGCGGGCATTAAATGGAGTTATATATTCTCTTGAGCCAAATTCCAAGTTTTATGCTTTGCCATTGCCGACTGACATCATTGAGCAGGGATTGCAACAAAATTAGATTAGTTAATTGATAGTGGAAACAGGGCGGGACTGGATAGTCCTGCCCTAGTTTCATTTACTGCTGATTATTGGCGTAAGTCATTGACCCGTCCGAAGACCCGGTTACACGGGCAAGACTGGCTGAACTTAAACCCGCAGTCAGGTTCAAAGTGGATTTTACTGTTGGCGCAGTGTCTGGATTATTCACATAACTACGATCAATAGTGATCTCACAAGCTTTATCATTACCACTGCATTCGTCTTCTGGAGGAGTTGTGCTCCAATTGTTTTCATCCTCAACCTCACTGATAGTGTAAGTTGCTGGACCATGATAATAAAAGGTAAAAGCTTCAAATTTTGAAATTTTACCATTCGCAGCCTTAAATGCAGACTGCGTGAACAAAACTGTTAAACCTAACAGTAATGCGTAGGCTCCAAAGCCTATTTTGCGTAATGTATTCATATTTTAGCAGGTATTTTTTGCTTGAAAAAATATCCAAAAAAGTTTAGTTGACTTATGGTTCAAATTATTGTAATCGATAACAGAAAGGCTTCCAGACTGTAATCATTTCAAATTGCAAATCCTTTTCCTGGCCTCCTTTCTTTAGAATGTATAAAGTAGACTGTCACAATATTTAGCAGGAGAAAGAAAATATTAAATGCCAAATGTGTACGCCAGCCCATTGATTTTAAAACGCCACCACAGCTACATGGTGTTTTTATGTAAAATCCACTTAGTATTAATGTTATATATCCTGTAAATGCAATTAATAGAATCGTAGAAAGGTAAAGACCAATTCTTCGCGTTTGCAAGAAGGTCAATAAGGCTGCAGTTATTATCTCTATAAATGGGATTGACCACTGCAGTATACTGATCATTGTTGATGAAAAATGTTGGAGTCTCAACTGGTGCTTAAAATCTTGGTAATCTATAAGCTTAGATCCTGCGGTGTAAATCCAGAGAATTATTAACAAGCTGGTTGCGATCTTTATATATTGATCTTTCATGATTTGCTTCTTTTTGTAAAGCAAATCTCATAAGTTAAAGTTGGTAGGGCAGCTAACGATAATTAGAAAAAAGCTATCTTTTTAAATAAATAACCTAATCTGCATTAGAAAAATACCTGAAATGCACGTAATTAATTTAGCTTTTATTTTTTAACCCGCTGAGCGTATTGGCATGCATCCCAATAAATGCTGCAATATCATTGACCGGGGCCAATTGAAAAATGTCGGGATGTTTTCTTAACAGGTGCTCTAGCCTTTCCTCGCCTTTCAGATGATGTGTGTCAAATGTCTGATGAAAATGTTCCAATATTACTTCATCTAATAAGTTTGTAATTAACTGATTGAATTCAGGAAAGAGTTTAAACAAGTTCTGTGTATGACCTTTAGAAATTACCATAATTGTGGTGTCGTCCAGACCAGAGGTTTCAAGATTGAAATCATTAAAATTTTTTTCAATCAAATTCGGGACGATTGACCCTTCGAAATGAAATCTGAGCATTTTTTTTCCTGGATCTAATTTGCTTTCAAGCTCAGTCTTTAATAATCCTCGTCTCACAAATATAATTGGAAAACTATTGCGTAAATTTCCATCTAGCAGCTCGTTGTTTTTGAGTTTATGGTCTTTTAAAGCAATTCTAAGATAGGCCTTTAGGGCAGAGGAAACATGGCCATAACCTTCAAGATACTTGCAAAATGTTGTAAAATTCATACATGTAAAATTAGACAACATAAAGCCTGCCGGTCAAGTGGTAGAATTTACCACCCCCACCACCTGCCTGTTAATTCGTACTAGAACGCAATAAAATTTATTTCTACAGGCATAATTTTTTATCAAGCTGGAGCAGTTTTTAATAAGTTTAGTATTTTTCTTGAGCGATCGCAAGCATTCTTGCCAATTTTTCGGATACTCTACGGATATCTTCAGGATTATGTACGTAATACCCATTGCTAAAACTTTTTTCTGAAATTTCAGGCTTTTCAGCAGTGCTTACATGTGATATGACATACTGATGTATACGTGTCGCCTTTTGCTCTATAATAATTCCAGCCTCAACATTCAGAAAGATATAAAAGGCCAATTGCTTTACTGATAGTGATACTTTGTATGTTGAATCCAAGAGTCCTGAATTTACCAGTTCAGTATTTATAAAATCTAATTCTTTTAGAAACTCAAGCTCAGAATCAAACAATTTTAAGAGCGAATCTTTTATTGCTTCAGAGAAAGGCGAATATAGGGAAACAGCAATCTCAGGGATCTGAATTAGGGATTTACGCATGTAAACTAGTTCCCGATAGTGATCAGATATTGCTGATAGGCTATTGAGTTTTTCGATAACAACTGTGTGGCAGAATTCGTAGAAACGGGGATGGTTGAACTGTCTTGAAATAAGCCTTCCAATGATAGCTTCTTCTGAAAGCTGGGTATCATTGTTATCGTAAAGATAATCTATAAGCTCTAAATTAAATGAAATCCACTTATAAGTCGTAGTGCCTGATAGCTTAAGATAAAGAGTATCTTTAATAATTCCTTTTAGTTCCTGACTGATTTCAAGATAATTTATATAATGTATAGCAGCATCAATTTTTTGCTGATTTTCCTGCTGATACTTTTCTATAGCTGACGTTGATGGCTGAATCGAAAGATCAAATTCTAAAGGATAGTATTTCCATAGATAATTTAACAGTCCTTCAAGTGAAGTCAGCATAACTTCTAAGAGCTTGCGATGATCTTCACTTTCAATCCCTTGTTTCAAAACATCCTCAATCTGGTTTATCATTCTGCCAATGGATGTTAACTGTAGATGAATAAAATCTTGTAAACCGCATTTGCTCTCCGGTACATAGGAATGAATTTTTTGTTTTAAACTGTTTACCTCATTCAAAATATCTGATTCACTATTGTCTTCTGGTGCAAACGCTATTGATTTATTCGTTATTGAATCAATTATCTGATAGAGGTAGCTGAGTTCGATATTCATGGATGAGAGTGCATTTAGGTTATAAAAACCTAAAATTATCTGATACTTCTAATAATTGAAATTGTTTTACACCAGGGATAACGCTAGAAGTTTAGAAGGTAATTATTGCCGTGACGAACAGACTTTTCAAGCTCTACAATTAACTTTCAAGATTTCTGTTTTAGACCAAAATTAGTGGGGGGTGGTAATTTCTGCCACCTTTCTAGAACTTGACGTGGTAGACATAGTTTCTTCTTTTTGTAACAAAAATTTGGTTATAAAAATAAAGGTTTTTATCTGAAACTAACGGAACACTATATGGAAAAATTAAACGCAATCCTCGACGTCTTACTGAAAATTTATGAAATTATGCAACTTATCTATTCCAAGTCCTATGGCAACCTAAAATTGCCCGAGGATCAAATGCTAACGCGGCTTGAAGTGATGGAGTATCTTGGGATAAGTGATAGTACCTACAAGAGAAAGGTTAGAAAAGGAATTTTAAAACCTAGTAGGCTTCCCGGTGGAGATAGATTCTACAAAAGTGAACTGCAAGAGGAGTTTCTGGAAAGTAAAAGAAGGGGGAGGGTATGATCAACGATATAGCAGGTGTGGAGCTCGGCAAAATTTGAGGTAGGGCAATCCCAAAATTATTGATCCTTTAGCAATTTTGCCAACGCGTCCCTGAGTTCGGGCTCTTTATCAAATTCCCTTTTCACCAAAGCTAGCAGACCGGTAGAATAGTCTAGGTAATACGCTTCAAACTCCTGTAAGTTTTTGAAGCGGTCAGTGCAGCCACGGACGAGTAAAAATAACTTTGAGTACAGAGGTTCCTCCATTGAAACAAGTATTTTTGAGATATGATCGGTCGCCTGGATAAAATAAAGGGTCTGTCTGTAATTTAAGGTTGCCTCACCATTATAAAGCTGCTCGTTAAGTTCGTCCTGCTTATCTAGGATTTCATAGGTGGTAACGATTACAACACCTTGTTTAGATCCGGAAATAATATTGGTGTTTTGCAGAACCTTAAGGGTGATATAGCCGTATTCCCAATCATCCCTTCCTTTTTCAAAACGTAGTCTGAATGTACCCATAACATTTAATTATAGATTAAATAATTTTCCCTTCGTATTAAAGTAGAAAAGCCATATTGTTATATAGTAACCTTCAGATGCAATATAAAAAAAATATAGATCAAATGCGCGCGTTTGTTAGCATCAAGCTTTGTCTTTTTCACTTTCCATCCATGGTTTTTATTAGCCTAATTCTTCCAGAATAATCAGTTTGAATAGATCCTTGGCATCCGTGAATAGCGGATCAAAATGAATATATCTGACATTCTAAAGAGCTAATTTTATTAGCTGTCGCTAAGGTTTGAAAAATTTATAAGCTTATGATATCAATCAATTTGTGCACTTAGCACTGCGATTTAAAAAGGTCCACTTACCGAATTCTTGATGATCTATTCCCAGTTTACCTCGGCCACAATGTTAATTACAGGTTATGGCACGACGGGGAAAAAGAACTTTTAGGTCACTTTAGGTTCATTTAGCGGCCAATTTAGGCCAATTCAGGTCAAAAATTTTATCACTCTAAATTACTGGATACGTTTGGTCAATGAAACGGAATAACCCGTTTTGCCACTAACGAAATAACTAGAGAGCAAATGCCCTGCTTAGTGAGATTCGTCAGAATCGATCAAGTTGAGCATTGCTTTTATGGAAGCTGTTTTTATAGCTGCTTTCGATATTAGTTCTATCTGCCGTTGGCAGATAGATAGGTGCATAGCATCGGTTCTTTGAAATTGTGGGATGAAGCATTTTTCCGTGAGGAACGGAAAATTCTTGCGAAGTTGAGATTGTATCAATAATACGAAAGCGCAGAGGCAGGCGACGGCCAGGTCCGTATGGACTTACGTGAGTAATCCCGGTATACCGTTTTTAAAAACTTTGTTTTTTGTTTTAGTTTTTAGTTTAGGTAGGAGGGGCCATCTGGCCCCTTTTTTTGTGTCTTGATTTTAAGAATCATTCGCTGGTCCCGGAATTTGGACGCCTCAAGTATGTTTGGGCTTCAAATTCATGCAATACGGATTTATGTTAAAGTAAGACCTATCAATCTAGGAAATGATGATGTCAAATCAGATCAGCTAAAGTTGTGCGCCATCTTAGTGATCACCTAATACTGCTGGTTTGGTTTGCCATTAAAATCTTAGTTTTTTTATACCCGCAAGATGTCTTTTTGTCTGACAATAATCCTGTGGATTATTCCCACAAAAAGAATCTTGCCCCATAGCGGAGCTATTGGGGGCTGAGAAAACTCGCAACTCATTTTCTCTTTTAGATGATATCAGGATGGAAAGAAAGAACAAACAGGTTGGTCGGCCTTTTCTCAAAGACGGTAAGAGAAACAAAAGGTTGAGCGTGCGGTTTTCGGAGGAAGAATTTATCTTCATTTTATCCCTTGAAAAACTTCTTGGGCTAAAGAGGACTGATATAATCAGAAAACGAGTGCTTGAAGTTAACGTAGCCCTAATTTTTGACGGGCGTTCAGTTTTAGCCAGCATTGATCAGATAGGACTTGAACTTTCCAGAACTGGGAATAACATTAATCAGCTTGCCAGGTATGCAAATATATTAAACAAGCAGCGGGTGCTCTCCCCGGTAATTTTTACACGGTACAGTAAAGAACTTGATAAGCATTCTCTTCTTTTAAAAAATCTTAACCTGGAAATAAAAAAAATATTAAAGTTGATGGGGAGCTAAACTGATGTAAAGTTACCGGACTACTTCTATAACTCGTTAGCCTATTACCTAGTTATGCTGTTAGCAAGTTCAACAGTAGCTGTATAGCTATTTCGTCGCATACTTTGATCTCTGGTTATGACTGTAGCTCAAAAGCTTGCGATACTGCTAACAGGTTTCAACCAGAACTGGATAACTATGATGCCAGTTACAGTGATTTGTAGTAATTCTGTGATCTGGTGAGCAGGTTACCTAGTTCCTAAATTTTATGATCGTAAAGATACTTGGCTCTTCTGCTACTTTCGCCGGGGTAAGATATAACCATGAGAAGATGCGTTCCGGAAAGGGGGAACTTTTAAAGGTCAGAAATTTCGGAAGCCTAATGGGGCTGGACAAAATTGGTCCACAGGATTATATCAACTATCTCAAAGCTGTATCATCTGTTAACAAAAGGGTGAGTAAGCCCCAGTTTCATGCGGTAATCTCTGCTAAGGGCAAAACGGTTTCGAAAGAAGAACTTTTGGATACAGCAGGAAAGTGGCTTGCGGAAATGGGTTATGGACAGAATCCATATCTCATCATTTTTCACAATGATACAGAGAATAATCATGTTCACATTGTATCTACCCGAATTGATAAGTGTGGTAAAAAGATTTCCTCGGCGTTTGAGAAAATCCGTTCAGTACGAGCGCTATCCACCGTCTGCAAAAAACAAAAGTCCAATATTAAAAATTTAGAAAATTTTTTTCACTACCGATATTCTACCGTTGCCCAGATGAGGACATTACTTGAAAAAGTGGGGTTTGAAGTCCGGATAGAAAAAGATCTTTTCCAGATACTAAATTATGGGAAGAGCGTCCGTGAATTTAAGCTGGCAGATATTGAAAATAACTGTGATCAGTATTGTACTGATAAAAAAAGAGCACAACAATTAAAAGCTATTTTCAAAAAAGTACTTTCAGTGGATATACAGGGGAATTATGAAGTCTCGCAAACGGATGATCTCAGCTCAAAATTGGAGCTCCTTTCAAAAATGATGCGCAAGAGATCTGGAATTGAGCTGGAGTTTCATTCTAAAGATGCGAAGCATCCATACGGATATACCATAATTGATCATACCAACAGATCAGTAATGAAAGGATCTGAAGTAATGCCCATTAGGGAGATACTGAATGGCCTGTCTACGAATAATCAGATTCAATCTGAACCTGTCGAATATAGAATATCCTTTTCAGATCCCAGGATTGAGGTTGATTATATTCTTTCCGAGTTGGAGGGTGGAGGCTTAATAGAAGAGGCTGTAAGGGAGATTGAACTTAAAGATGATGTTGATGACGAGGCTATCCATGGTCGTAACCGTCAGCGGAAGGGCAAAGCCCGAACGAATACACGTTAAACTTAAAATATTATTTTATGCTGATTATTATTGGAAACCAAAAGGGTGGAGCGGGGAAAAGTACGCTCACTCTATTACTGGCTAACTTTCTAACGCTAGTTAAAAAGCGGAAGGTAACCGTTATCGATATGGACTACCAGCAGTCGCTGGCCCAAAAATATGAAAAGACCAAGGCTGCTGAAAACCCGGAAAACTATGAAATTATTGCGGCAGGTCTGGAACATTTTCCTTCTATGTACACAGTTCTCAGCAAAAGCAGAGAGCATATCGTAATTATCGATCTACCCGGGAAGCTTGATGATGATGGGCTGATCCCTGTATTCAGCGCCGCAGATCTGATCCTTTGTCCTTTTGCCTACGATGAGTTCAGTTTTGATTCAACTGTGTTGTTCTCCGTCGTGCTTAAGAAGATCAATCCAAGCGGACAACTGGTATTTATCCCGAATAGGATCAAGGGAAATGTAAGGTATGATACTGCCTCTGATGTAGAAACCCAGCTTTCCAAATTCGGAAAAATCACCCCGGTGATTTCTGACCGCGTAGATTTCCAACGGACGGACACGTTTCAGACACCGTTATCCCTTTACCCCGTCATTCTTCCGGTATTTGATCAGATCTATTCGGATCATATTGAAGAGACTGCATCCAAAATATAAAAAATAGCAGATATGAAAGTAGAGATAACAACAATGGCTGATGCGCTGAGAAAAACCATCAGCCCCCAGAATGTAAATCTATCAAATAAAGACCCTGTAATAAAAGCAAAAAAGCCCGATGTTGAGAAAAAAGCTACAAATAAAGAGACACTAATTATTGAGCTTATCCGGGAATTTGATTGTACCGGTAATACGCACATGTTACACCCAAGGCTAAACCGCCACACCGTGCAGTTGCTCAACCGGCTCAAGCTGGCCTCTGGTATTGATATGAACAAAGTGATAGCATTTGCGCTTCATAGACTCTTCGATCAGCATCCGGAAATTAAAAAGTTTATTAAAACATCGTTAGAAAATTTTGAACTATGACTTGGATACAATTTCTTTCCTGGCTATTATGCATCTATGCATTTTATTATTCCGGGCTTATCGCTTTCGATCTTTCGAGAAACAGGAAGCTGGCAGATACAGAGAACCGAAGTGAAACAACTGTCATAATTGATCTTCCTATTGCTGAAAAGGTATCGCTCAAGGAAATCGAAGATGAAGAAATCGATTATTTCCTAGGTGATGGAGAAATGGAAGAGCCTCCCATTGTTTTTTCTGGAGGGGTATCGATAAAGGAGCTTTTTGCCCTGGCGCGTTCCGAGTCTATCGAGTACACTTCTTCAGTATCCTTCTGATCATGAGATATATAGTTTTTTTGACCGTGGTCGTTTGCATATTGATTTTGACAAGGGCTATGGCGCAACCTGGTATTGCAGAGATGGGAGAGGCAAGGAGTTTCATCAGGGAGTCGTTTTTTTCCATGTCCGATCTATCCTACGTACTGGCTGCTCTTATTTCCATAATAGGCGCAGTACATGTTTACCATAAAATGCAGATGGGAAAGGATGTAAGTGCTGACATTCCTGCTTGGTTCTTTTCCGCACTCTTTATTATAGTAATCAATATTGTTCTGGTCCATGTTTTCGGACTCTGATCCACATTCTTGTAACCGCTAACGGCGGTTTTTTTATTTCCCAATAATTCACAATTAAAATCCAATCAAATGAGAAAGATCAAAAATCTAAGGTTCATCATTTTTCTGTACCTGTGCACAATCAATGGGTATGTTATGGCACAGAGTGGGGTTAACGGTTTGAATACTGCAACCAGCACGCTTAAGACCTATGTAGATCCGGCGACTAATATTGCCCTTGTGATCGGTGGACTGGTCGGTATTGTAGGTGGCATCCGCGTATATTCCAAGTGGAACAGCGGTGATCAGGACATTAACAAGGAGCTGATGGGTTGGGGAGGCTCCTGTCTCTTTCTAGTTCTATCCTCCCTTATCGTGAAGGCGTTTTTCGGGCTGTAACAATGGAAAGGCTTTTTCCGGTCTACAGGGGACTACAGCGGCCCTTGACCTACAAAGGTTTTAAGGGGCGTTTTATTTATTGGGGCGTAGGCATCCTATTACTCTCGTTAGTTATTGGTGCGCTAAGTATGGCACTTATCAATATGTATGTGGGGGCGGTAATTATGCTCACGCTAATCTTAGGTGGTTTTTTTTACATCGGTATCCAGCAGAAAAAGGGACTTCACAACAAAACCCGATCTATTGGGATCTATCTCCAGACCAACCATCTTTCAAAAATCAATCTTTATGGTAAGACAAAAAGAATTTAGGGTACCCTATTTAGGGATCGATATCGGTGCAGAGCTGGATATTTTATATGGACTCAACGGAGAATTTTCCGTGTTGATCGATATTACCAATCCAGTGCTCAGGTTTGGTGGAGACCCCCGGGCTTATGATAATTTTCATGAGATTTTCACCAATCTTGCCCGGGTGATCGGTGAAGGCCATGTCCTCCAGAAGCAGGATATTATTTATAGGGCCGAATATGAATATAAAGTTGCAAAAGAATATCTTCAGGACAGTTACAACCGGCACTTTGAAGGAAGGCCATATGTCAAGCTCCAAACGGTGCTCACCATTACCAGACAGGTAAAAAAAGGGGCATTGTTTGTACACGATAAAAAATCGCTTGCTGAGTTTAAGGTAACTGTTGCCAAGGTTATCGGTATGCTTGACAGTTCCGGTATGGTGCCGAGGGCAATGAGGGAAAGAGAGATCAATATGTTTATCATGAAGATCATGGCGATGCAGTTCGGGGAAGAAAGTATTTCGCTGGACAATTATAATCCTACGGATACCGAAGTAAATATCGGAACGCGTTCTTTCCGCTGTGTACCGCTGATCAATATCGACCAGGTTGATCTGCCTGCGATGCTTCCGACATTTGGAAAGCTATCGGATAAAGAAAGCTTAAAGGGATTTCCAACGGATATCCTTTCTTTTCTTTTTAAAGTGCCAAACTGCTCCAATATTCTTTATAACCAGGTCTTCGAAATCCCTTCGCAGACTACAACTGTCCGGCAGATGGAGCTTAAGCGGAAACGGCACAGCGGAATACCAGACCCTGCGAATAATCTTTGCGTAGAAGATATTTCTTTATTGCTGGACGAGGTTGCAAGGGATGGCAGGTTAATCATCAACGCACATTTTAATATTATTGTATGTGCAGAAAAAACACTGCTCAACAGGGCTTATAACTATATCGAAAGCGCGCTGTTCCGGGCCGGGATTATCCCTAGCAGGAATGCATATAACCAGCTTGAGCTGTTCAGGACGGCGCTCCCTGGCAATGCTGCTGAACTCCGGAAGTATGACTGGTTTCTAACCACTGCTGAAGCAGCGATATGTCTTTTTTTGAAGGAAAGCCTACCCAGGGACGAGAAGTCAGGATTTCTGGTCCGTTTTACTGACAGGTCTGGAATCCCGATCGCTATTGATCTTGCGGATCTGCCGATGTCTTCCGGAAGGATCACAAACCGGAATAAATTCGTTCTTGGTCCGTCTGGTACAGGTAAGTCCTTTTTCATGAATTCCCTGATGGAACAGTATCTGTTATATAATATGGATACCGTGGTCATTGATACAGGTCACTCATATTCAGGGCTGTGCCATTATGCCGGTGGCAGGTATATCACCTATAGCGATGATAGTCCAATTACGATGAATCCTTTTGCTATTAGTGAGGAAGAATATAACATCGAAAAGAAGGAATTTATCCTAGTACTGATCCTAGTCTGTTTAAAGGGGCCTGAGGGGGATGCCAGCCAGCTGGAAAGGGATGTGATTTCTGAAGTGATTACTTCCTATTATGCCAAATGGTTTTCGATGGGAGAATCTTCAGGGATCAAAAAGCTCAACTTTGATTCTTTCTATGCTTATGCAATTGAAAAGATCCCGCTGATTATGAAAGAGAATACCGTGCCTTTTGATTTTGAGGCTTTCCGGTTCATCCTGCGAAAGTTCTGCAGTGGTGGCGAATTTGGTACTATACTCAACGAGGATGCGGATAAATCCCTCCTCAAGGAGCGTTTGATTGTCTTCGAAATTGACAGCATTAAGGAAAATGCCTTACTTTTTGCAATTGTCACGCTCAATATAATGGACATTTTCATCCAGAAAATGCGTTACCGGAATTTTCAGCGGAAATCATTGGTCATCGAAGAAGCTTGGAAAGCCATTTCATCACCCCTAATGGTAGGCTTTCTGGTCTATGTAGATAAAACGGTCAGAAAATTTTGGGGGGAACTGATATTGGTTACCCAAGATCTTGCCGATGTTGTAGGTAATGCAATAGTAAAAGATACGATTGTAAGCAGTTCTGATACCGTAATTCTGCTAGACCAAGCCAAATTTCGGGACAATTATGATGAAATTGCAGCAATGCTCTCTATTTCTAAAAGTGAAAGGAACAAGATTTTTAGTGTCAATCAACTGGACAACCGTGAAGGCCGAAGCCCCTTCAAGGAAGTGTATATCAGAAGGGGCGACATTGGAGAGGTTTATGGTGTAGAGGCTTCGCTTCCCCAATACCTGACCTATACCACCGAGAAACCTGAAAAACTAGCGGTGGAAAACTATCTAGCAAGGTTCGGTTCCTATCCTGATGCGCTCGAAGCCTTTATTGGTGATTTTAAAGGTTCCGGACTTTCCCTTGGTGATTTCGTTAAACGGGTCAACTCGGGTGCGTCTGGATTATTAACAAACGCTTAAACAACTTAAAATCATGAAAGTATTTCTAATTATTTTTTGTGCTTTGTTATGCGGTAGCATAAATGCACAGACTCTTTATGTTGATCCGGTTACTTCCGCGGCCATTGCAGGCCATTCAGGCGTAATAAATAGGCAGCTCGACCGTACAAATGATAATCTGAGCCTCATTTCCAGGGGACAGCTGTTGGTAACAGGTCAATTGGTTGTAGTCAATGATATGCAGGACAGGATTTACAGGGGATTGACCGAGGTATCTACAATACTTAACAACCTAATGTCGGTAAAGGAGATTACAGATATTGGACTCGATATCGTTACCGATGTAGAGAAAGCCATGGAACTTGGAAAGTCCAATCCCATATTATTACTCTTTGCCGAGCAAAATGCGCGCGAGTTCAGAACCAGGGCAGTAAGGCTAAGTTCGGAAGTTGGTGCATTTGTGCTCAAAGGTGGCCGTGATAACCTAATGGATGCTGGTGAACGTTCCAAATTGCTAAACCATATTGCATCAGAGATGCGTATTCTTAGGGGCACCTCTTATGGAATGCACCGGGCAATGTATTGGGCAAAGATGAGGGGGATTTTTGCTTCCCTAAACCCGTGGTCTGACTGGGTCAATATGGATGTCCGGATTGCCAATAGTGTTCTGTCGACTGCTAAATACCTGAAAAGATGAGGGCGCTGATTCTATCATTAGCTTCTTTTTTCTGTATACAGATTAGCGAAGCTCAACAAAAAGCACTTAATATTCCCGCAATCCATCAGCTGGTTTCTGATTCCAAAAATGAGCATGAGCGGCAGTCAACGGCAAGGGATAGGCAGGCGGTAAACAGTATTAACGAAGAAGCTAATAGAACGCTTTTAGCGCGGTTCAAAAATAGATACCGGGAATTACAATCACATTTTAATTCCATCGGTACTGCCATTGATCTGCTTGACATCGGAACCCGTGCGGCACCCATGGTCAGTCAGATTGCAAAGGATCAGTATAGTTTATATGAACTGGCTGGAAAAACGCCTGAACTTTTACCATTCGTGCTCCAGACAGAAATTGATCTGCTCGAAAAATCGAGAAATCTGCTTTATTATTTAGCAGGGCTTACGGCCAGTCTTGGTGCAGTAAATCAAATGAAGTCATCGGACAGGAGAATCCTCTTTGACCATATAATTTCGGAACTCTCAAATTTAAGAAATCTGGCAGTCGGACTGGTCCAAACTTTTAATTATGGAAATATATTCGCTTCAATTCGTAAAGCTAATCCCTTTTCTGGTTACGTCGAAATGGATAGGGCAATTGTTAAGGATATTCTCCAAAACGCTAAATACCTCAAAAAATGAAACGAATATTTTATATAGTGCTTTTTGGCCTGAGTTCATTTAGGCTCTCAGCGCAGCGGATAGTTATCGATACACGGCATCTTGCAACAGTAAGCGAAAACGCTGTGGCCAGAAATGCCGCTGAAGTCAGCCATAATGAACTGCTGAACAAGATCAATAAATCCCTGGACAACATTAATACCAATAGTTCAAGCATTGTAATTGCACAGAGCATGATCTATTCTTCTCTTTCCAACGTAAATTCTGCATTGAAAAATGGACTGGCCTTAAGGGATATGTATTCAGTGTGTGAGGAGATCATTGGCTATGGCAGGGAAATGAGTAAGCTAGCCGTAAACGAACCTTATCTTGTACTGTTCAGTGAGCAGATCATCAAAGATGTAGGAACACGCAGTGCCAAAATGATGACAGAAGTTTCAGACTTTGTGCTCAAGGAAGATCAAAATATTCTGATGGATTACAATAGCAGGGATAATCTGCTTACGGGTATCCGAAGCGATCTACAGATTATTCGCGGCTTGGCATACGGTGCATGGAAAGCAATGTACTGGGCAAAGGTTAAGGGAGTGATGAGTATGCTCAATCCATTTCAAGGTTACATTAACCGCGACCGGCAGATTGTAGCCGATATCATCTCAAAGACCAAATATCTCAAAAAATAACACTTAGATATAATGAAGAAGTTATTGGTTTTAACATTGCTGTTGTGTGAAAACATGATAGCATATTCACAGAAACAGATCAAGGATGAAAGTATCGTTAACCAGCAGGAACGTATGGTCTTTAAGCAGTGGGATAGAAAAAAGTTTACACCCACATCTGGTTTTTTAGGGCTAAATCCTTATTACTGGCTAACCTGGGGGTTACATCCCAACTATCCCAAAACGGATCTCAGGCCATTAGGCCCATTTGGGCCACAGACCCAGCGGTTGGGAGCCGTGACCGGTATGCAAGGGATCGATAAAAAATATGAGCTTCATTCTGATACCCTTGCCCAAACTGCCCTATTACAGATTGCGGGGATGTCGGGAATCCTTTCCACAACCGATCCTCTGTGGATACTCTATTATTCCAGGCAGCTGAAAGGGGTAACTGACTTCGATCCAAAAGAACTTTTAGGTAGGGTTCCTCCAAATGCCAGAGAAAAGATCATTGCCAGCGGAAGCCTCAACTGGTATAGCAGGGAGATCGGTATCCTTGCTGAAAGACTGGAAGCGGCACGATCGACAACGCTCGAAAGGGGCGCTAGGATCTTATCTTATCACCGATTGCTCAGTGAATTCCGCAAACTATCGGCGCTCTGGACCGATAAAGTAATTGCCACTGCCCGGGAACCTGCAAAAGTTAAAGTAAGACAGGATCTTATCGGGCAAGATGTAAAGATAGAAAACTGGACACCGGAATCCGATATCAGGATTGCGCGGGAGATCCTTCAGAAAAGAAAGTACTAAATCAAAGGAAAATGAAAAAGATTTTATTGTTTGGAGTGGTCATGATGTTGGCCACTGGTTTTGCAATGGGACAAACTACCGACTACCGCAGATCCTTTGAGTTTCTGCAGGGTAACGGAGTGTATGAAGAAGGAGTGATGGTTATACTCAGAGGGCTTAAGGAATCTATATGGACACATTTCGATATGTTCATTGCCGATGCAAAAGCACTAGCGGCGATATTCATGATCATTTTTTTTGCAATCAAATCTTATGAGATGATCGCTGGAGATAAAAAACTGGAGATTATGCCCTTATTGCGGCCCTTCGGACTGGTGATGATCATACTCTGGTGGGGGGCGTTTGTCAAAATGGTCGCTTTCCCAACTGATCTGGTAGCTGCGAGAACCGAAACTATGTTCAACAGTGAGCAGGCAGAGGTAAACACGCTTAGACTCATTCGGGCCGATTATATGCAGAAGGTTGCCAATTCCCTCTATAGTTTTCAGGCTGAGACAGAAATGGCAGAAAAAGAATCCGATACTTGGATGGGGAGGGCTTGGGATTCCGTGACCAGTACGGTCAAGGAAGGGATGTCGACAGTGGTCAGTCCGGTAATAGAACTGAAAAACCGCTTAAAAATTGGTATGCAGTTGCTGCTTACCCAATTGCTTGAACTGTTAGGGATATGGATACTACGGCTGGCAACCTATGTGATCTTTATGATCCAGATTATTTATTCCACCATTCTTATTATTCTTGGACCATTTGCAGTTGCAGTAAGCATACTTCCCGCTTTTCGGGATTCTTTGAGTACCTGGATCGCTCGTTTCGTGTCTGTTAACCTTTATTTGGGAATTGCATATCTGATTATGTATCTGGTAGCGTTGCTGCAAAAATACGCTATGACCTCTGAGATCAGCAGGTATAAGGAGCTGATCGGAGAAAACGGAGATGCCGCCAATTTAGAAAAAATGGCCTGGTTTGCAGGGAATGGGATTCTATCCTTTGGTACCGTGATCTTAAGTTTTCTGATCGGTGCCATCTGTATGTTTACTGTCCCTAGTATCTCCACCTGGATTATCTCGACATCTGGTATCAGTTCAGCCGCATCAAATTTTGGCCGTGGTTCACAGACCGTTGTCGGTATTGCTAAAAAAGCCACTGGCAAATTCTTTTAAATCTAAATCCACCAACTATGATCATTAAAAATATCGAATCTAAGATCCGGCTGGCAACATTTGTATCTATAGGAAGTCTGGCCTGTGCTTTTCTGATCTGTATTTCCATTGCTTTTTTCGCTTATAAACAGATTGAAGTCGCAAGAAAGAGTATTTACATCTTTGAAAATAATGTACCAGTATTGGCCAGGCAGACTGATGAACAACTGATCAGGCCGGCAATCTATAGGGGACATGTAGAGCTTTTTCATTCACTGTTCTTTTCTCTAACACCAGATGATCGTTATATCGATTACCAGATGAAAAAGGCCATGTATCTAATTGATGAATCGGGAATGCAACAGTACCTAAACCTCAAGGAAAAAGGTTATTTCAGCTCTATACTTTCCAGTAGTTCAGTACTCACTTTACAGACTGATTCTATTTTTATAGATGTCAAAAAGAAATTTTTCCGCTACTATGGGAAGCAGCGTATTGAGCGCAGAAGCTCAATTGTTACCAGATCGCTAATTACCGAAGGGTATCTACGGGACATTCCGAAAAGCGACAATAATCTATATGGAGTGCTTATCCTTTCCTGGAAAACGCTTGAAAATAAAGATGTAGAAAATGTTCAGAAAAATCCGATCTAACAGAGACCCCGGCATAACGGTTTCTGCCGAACTCTATCAAGAATTCAGGCCATACCTGACACTAATCCGCAGAAAAACGGTGCGTTTTTTACGGGCACACCCCAGGCTGGTATTTACTCTGATGGTTGCCCTGATTATCTTTTCATTGCTGTTTTCCTTTGGCCTTTTCAGTTCTGACAATAAGTTGGATGCAAAAGCTAATAATCTCCACAGCCAGCATGGGAGTGGAAAAAATCCGCAGTCTATTGACGACGGATTGTCAAAGATCAGTAGTACGGGTGCAAAACTGAGAAAAACGGTAGAGATCAAAAAACAGGTCGATTCAGTATTGGAGAGGGCTGAGCTGAACAATATGGATACGCTTTTTTTGGAAGCTAAACTAGAGGAGCTAAAGAGGCTTCGTTAATCACAATGTTATGAAAATAAATTTTAAAAAACCACGGTATATAATCCCATTGATTTCCATCCCCTTCTTATGCCTTTTCTTTTATGTATACCAACAGAGTGCATCTAAAAAACAGTCGGGCAACCTGAAGGAGGATATGAATGGTAATCTCACTGAAATATCAGACCAGGTCCGCGAACGGGGCTTATCCGATAAATTAGAGGCTTATAAGAACAGTTACAAAGAGGCAGATGGTTATTCAGCGATTAAAACAGTTAGTGAAGAGCAATTGCCACAGGCAACGTTGGCCAGTTCATATTCTGATCGGGAAAAGCAAAAACTTGATTCAATCGAAGAATCGATCAAAAGACAAGCTTACATGCCCAGGCAACTGGAAAATAAATCATATCCTGTTTATTCTGCAGGTAGGTCAGAATATAGTGTTGGTGGCAAGCCTGAGGATCGGGCAGTAGCACAGGCATTGGCAAGTCTGGCGGAGGCCAGGAGTAGGGAGAAACCATCGCCGAATAATATATCAAAGGAAACAGATCCTATGGATCTTTTCAAAAAACAGATGGCTTATGTGGACAGCCTTCAGAAAGTGAATGATCCTGACCATATTGCCCGGCAAAAAGAGAAAATGATAGCAGTGGCCGGATCGGCTAAAGAAGAAAGAACTCTTCAGGTTTCGAAGATTTCTGCACCTACAACCGAATTCAACACGTTAACAGCTTTCGAAAACCGGCCAATGATCACTGCGATCATCGATGAGGATATAACTGGTTATTCCGGTTCACGGATAAGGCTCAGGTTACTTGACCAGGTTTATGCAGGAAAATCACTTTTACCAAAAGGTACTGATCTATATGCCAGGATCAGCGGTTTCTCTGAACAACGTGTGCAGTTAGAGATCAGTTCTGTGATCTGCTCGGGAAAGATCTTGCCGATAAAACTATTGGTTTATGATACGGATGGTTTACCTGGTCTATATGTTCCTGCATCAGCTTTCAGGGAGTTTTCCAAAGGCCTGGGCTCAAGCCCTGTTCAGGGATTTAACACCATGGGCAGTTCCCAGAATCAAAATGAATTCGTAATGAGTACAGTGGATAAACTGTTCCAGTCTACTTCATCGGCTATTGCCAATCTGGTTAGAAAAAACAGAGCCAAATTAAAATTCAATAATCAGGTATTCCTTGTCGATCCACATGATCTGCAAGAAAAAAATTAAAAAGACATGAAAAACAATATTCTAACTATTGTCCTGTTATTCTTGATGGCAGGGACGCTTTCTGCCCAATCTATGGGCAATACAATTGGAGCATCCATTGAGGTCCCAAAAATTTATATCAAACGAACATTAACGCTACATTTTCTTGCTCCGGAAAAAATAACATATGTGGATATTCCAAAGGGGCTCGTTGGTGATCTTCCTGATAAGAACCTGCTAAGAATTAAGATGCTAGATTCAACCAAGTTTAAAGATGGTTATATGGGTGTCCTAACTATCATGGGAGAAAAAAGGATCAAACAGTATGCAATCATCTTTGATGATCGGCCGGAAACGGCTTTCAGTTCTTTGATTGATATCTCCTTTGGCGAGATGAGGGCAGTTGAAGCGAAAAGTTCAATAATCTCTAGTGCCGAACTTGACAGTATTTCCAAAAAAATGTTCGAGCACAAGCCATTCGATGCGGAAGTAAGAGAAAAGAAAAATGGAATCAGGGCAATACTGAATGGCATCACCACTGTTGGACAGTACCTGCTTTTGGATATTAGCTTTGATAATGCGACGAAAATTCCATACGAGATTGATGTGTTAAGGATGCACATTGAAGACCGAAAACAGCACAAGGCAACAACTGTTCAGTCATTGGATGTTGTTCCGATATCCAGCTTTAGAGATATTCCAATCTTTGAAAAAAGCTACCGGAATATATTTGTCTTGCGCAAATTGACCTTCCCGGATCATAAAATACTTAATATTGAATTATCAGAAAAACAGATCTCGGGTCGATCTATTGCCTTTAATATCCGCTATTCCGACATTCTAAAGGCAAAGAAGATCAGCAGGTAAAAAACGGAGTATGGAAGAGTCGAAGGAAATTCAGAAACTACATGGTTTCCTGCAGTGTCTGATCTATTTTGCAATTGCGTTAGAGATAAGCGTTTTCGTATATCTGGGCGCCCCATTTTGGGGGATATTCAATATGGGTTTAGAGAAGGTGAAATCAATCATTATATACAAAGAACTGATTTACAGCAAACTTTCTGTACTGTCATTGATCTGTCTGGTCAGTATTGGTACGCTATCCAAAAAAGAGTTAGATTTTGATCCTAAAACAAAAGTTGTTTATCCTTTAACCTTGGGACTCCTTTTTTATTTTGGCAGCATATTTTTTTATGGAAGACCTAGCAGCTTAGTATTTTCATATACTACGGTAACCAACCTGACCTATATGTTTCTGTCGTTGATTGGGGCGGTAATGATCAGTGTGTCGATGGATAATATCTCAAAAATCATTAGATCGGGACTTGGTAAGGATAAATGGAATGTTGAAGCTGAAAGTTTCATGCAACAGACCAAAAAGATTGAGAATCCTTACTCGGTAAATATACCGATGCTTTTCTATTACAAAGGAAAAGTAAGAAAGGGGTGGCTAAATCTGGTGAACGTTTTTCGTGCAACGATTTTGATCGGGACACCTGGGTCAGGAAAATCCTTTTCGGTTGTAAACCCTTTTATCAGGCAGCTGATTGCCAAGTCGTTTACGGTCTGTTTATACGATTTTAAGTTTCCAGATCTAGCAAAGATCGCATATTACCACTTTTTGCAGGGAAAGAAAAAAGGCTTGTTGAAGGATTTTAGTTTTCATGTCATCAACCTGACGGATGTCGAAAAAAGCCGGAGGATAAATCCATTCCGGTGCGATTATATTACTATGTTGGCGGACGCTTCAGAGACAGCAGAAGGAACCGTGGAAGCATTAAAAAAAGGCGATAAGGCCAGCGGGAGTGACGCTTTTTTTACCCAATCAGCAATCAATTTTCTTGCATCATGCATTTATTTTATGAGCAGATATGAAAACGGAAAATATTCCAGTCTTCCACATGTGATGGCTTTTTTAAACCGTTCTTATCAAGAGATTTTTTCAGTACTTTTTACCAATCCTGAATTGGTCTCATTACTATCACCTTTTAAGTCTGCATTCGCCGCGAAGGCCTTTGATCAGCTGGAGGGACAGATCGGAACGCTAAAAATATTTATGAGCCGTATGGCTACAAAGGAAACATTTTGGGTGTTTTCCGGGAATGATTTTGATCTAAAAATTTCGAATCCGAAATCTCCGGGAATTTTAGTAATGGCTAACGATCCCAATACACAGAATATCAATTCTGCATGTTATTCGGTGGTAATCAACCGCCTTACACGGCTGATTAATTCGAAAGGCAACCTTCCTTCTGCAATTTTACTAGATGAAGGTCCCACGCTTTTTGTTCACCGGATCGAGAACCTGATTGCAACGGGTAGATCCAATAAAGTAGCCGTATTAATAGGAATGCAGGAATTGCCCCAGTTCAAACAACAGTATGGAAAAGATACCGCAACAACCATCACTTCCGTAGTTGGCAATGTGCTGTCCGGTTCGGCGAGGAACAAAGAAACGCTTGACTGGCTGGAAAGAATTTTCGGTAAATCGAAACAGATCGGAGAAAGCATTTCTATCGATAGGAGCAAAGTGTCGAAATCAATCAGCGAAAAGCTGGAAGTTTTAATCCCAGCTGGCAAAATCACTACCCTTGGCGCAGGAGAGCTTGTGGGGTTACTTGCCACGGATGCGGATGATAAATATACGGGTGAGTATGAAACCTCAGCTGTAAACTGCAAAATAAACCTGGATCTCAAAGAAATTAAAAAGGAGGAAGAAGGATATGTTGAACTGCCGGATTTTTACGATTTTGGAGGAAAGAAGGAAGAAATCCTCACACGGAATTTTTTGCGGATCAATAAAGAAATCGAATTATTGGTCGCTGGTTTTATGTAGTGTTATGTTTATCAGTGCTAATGGATACGGGGCCATTCAGGATACTGTTTCTTCTAAAAATTGTTATGCGACACTTCCGCTTAAAGTGTTTAAGCTAAATTCTGGATTTGGCTTTAGGCTTCATCCCGTTACCGGCGAAAAAAAATCATTTCATAAAGGGATTGACATCGCAGCAAAAAATGAAATTGTCTGTTCTGTTCTAGATGGACAGGTTGTTAAGGTTGGATATACCCCGATAATGGGAAACTTCGTAACAGTGAAATATGGTAACTATACAGTTTACTATGCACACCTTTCAAAATTATATTGTGTGGTAAACCAAAACCTTTATACGGGATTTCCAATCGGTTTAAGCGGATCGACTGGAAGAACAACTGGCGAACACCTGCATTTAACAGTGCAGCATAAAGGTCTGCCGATCAATCCACTTTATTTCTTAGCAGATATACTTTTTAGAAATGATAATGAGCTTGAGCAGTATCTGAATCTGTAGTTCAAAAAATTGCAGCAGTTGCTGCCCACATAATTTAACCCAAACTTTTAAATACACCCATATGCAGTATTCAAATTTGAATGTGCGCGATCTTCCTGTTGAGGATTTGCGCGAACTCGGACTATTTAAGGATGGGGAGATTAATCTTCCCAAGAACGATATCGATGCATTGCTCTCTGGCATGAGGACTAGCTTAATCAAGCTAAATAATGTCATTCACAGTGGTGTCGAAGTGCAGGAGATGAACGTAAAGCTTTCTCTTGCCAAAAATTCAGATGGAAAAGCGGAGCTTTTAGTTCACCCGGTATACAAACAATCAATTGCGCCGAAAATTATTTCATCAACGGAGGCAGATGATCTGATTACCGGACTTAAAGCAAACCTTATCAAAGAAACCGTTGAAAATGGACAGAATAAAAAACTGATGGTGGAATATGACTGGGACACAAGGGAGTTCATTGTGACTGATACTTCAAGATTACGCGTTCCCGAAATGGTGAATGGTATACCACTAACACCTTATCAAAAAGAGCGTTATGCCAATGGCCGCCAGATTGAAATGCCTGATGGGACTACCTTTCAGGCCAGTAGCGCTACTCCGGATGGAATCCGTTCCAATAGGTTGGCGCTTGTCGTCTCTCTTTTGATGGACGGTGGAATATCCTACCTTCTGCTAACAGGTCTAAAAGCCATGGTTGGCGATCGGGGACTGTTGCCGCAGAAAGATGAGCGGAATGAAAATTATCATAAGGCCCTTCAGGCAGCGGCCGCGCAGAAGTCTACGGTTAAGAACCCTGAAGAAACAACCTCAGCCATATCCAATAATAACGAGTATTCACGTGGATACGGCAGATCAGGGGTGTCGAGATAATCCTGTTCAAACAAAATAATTAAATGAATTTTAACCTTAATTTTTTCAATTATGAATGAGAATAATTTGGAGTACTTACAGAATACATTGAAGTACTTAGGCTTTGGAGATTCTCTTAATGCAGATCTAAAGGAGTCAATTGCACATGGCCCCGTGGGCTTTAAAATCCAGTCTCCCACCAAGGAGATGCCAGATCCGGCTAAAAGATATGAGCCGGAGTTTGGTGATAAGATGACATACGTACTTAGTTTTTCAAAAAGTAAGGAAACCGACATGTATTTTTTTAATAGCTATGAGGCAACACTGAAAAAAGCGGACACAAAGGATCTTATTTCGCAGACCTTTTATATCAATAAAGGGAAAGGAGTTACAGCCAAAGAAAGTTATAACCTGCTGTCGGGACGTGCTGTAAATAAAGATGTTGTTTTAAAGAGTGGCGAAAAAGCGAACCTTTGGCTTAAGTTAGATTTTACCGAACATACTCCAGAGAAGGGTTACGCAATAGATCCTTATGGTAAAAATTATGGCTTTAGTCTTAAAGAAACAGTAGAAACTTTTCACATACTTAACATGGAAAAGCTAGGATTTAAAGATCAGTTGCTCAAAAGTCTTGAACGGGGTAATCTTCATGAGGTATCCTTCATGAAAAATGGAAAGGAAGTAACTGGCTTTGTTACAGCTAATCCTAAGTTTAAAACACTTGATTTCTATGATCGTGATTTAGGGGAGATCTACAGTAAAGCTGTAGACCGCAAGGAACCGGTATTAAAAGAGGAAAAGGAAAAAGAATATGCTCTCGAAGGCGCAATAGAGCCAAAAGTCGAAGAAAAAAAGGGTCGGGGTAGGTAATCACTAATTCAGGTTTGTAATAATGCAGGGGGCTTTTAGTCCCCTGTCTTGTTGTATATGATGTTTTTTAATATCATGGTATCCTATCTGTTGAAACAAATATTTTAATGAAGTAGCTAGCTACTATAACTTAATCAGTATGGAAAGTCAATTAACTGTTGAAATGATTCTAAGACACCACGATCTTACGGTTGAAGAAGTTCTGTCACTACCATTATTCGCAAATTTTACTGTTGATGAAGCAGAAGATCTAATATTAACTGTGAAAAAATTTTCGATTATTGTATTTAATGCCCATCAAAAGTTAGAGAGTGATGATGGAAAAAGCGATTGATTATTACTATATTAAGTGATATACATTAAGGTAAAATTATTATATGTCAGATGTTTTATTTTTTGATTCTTTCGCCAAGGGAAAACAACATAAGCAAGTAACCCGGAGTAAAGAATGTGTTATTTATACCAGAGTGAGTGGTAAAGACCAGGTTGATAACCTCAGCCTAGGTACTCAGCTTAAAGCCTGTACGTCGTACGCTGAAAAGTTTGGTTTCGATATCATGGCCCAATTCGGAGGTACCTATGAGAGTGCGGAGAATGATGAAAGAAAACAATTTACAGCAATGTTATCTTTTGTTAAAAAATATAAAGGAAAAATTTCCGCCATATTAGTTTATAGTCTTGAACGTTTTTCTAGAAATGACAATTCTATTTGGTTAAGTGGTGAACTCAGGAGGTTAGGGATTGAAATTATTTCTGTAACGCAGCCAATTGACACTTCAAATGCATCTGGTCAGATGCAACAAAAATTACTTTTTCTTTTTGGGGAATTTGACAACCAGTTACGCAAGCAAAAGTGTACAGCAGGTATAAGGGAAATGCTGCTACGTGGCGATTGGCCAACCAGTCCCCCTCTTGGTTTTGATATTGATAAATCAGGAAATCGAAGAAAGATAGTGGTCAATGCAAAAGGTAGGTTATTACGTCAGGCATTTGAGTGGAAGGCCTATGAAAATGTCTCCAACGAAGTTATTCGTGACCGTTTGGCGCTGAGGGGATTAAAATTGATCCATCAGCGGATATCTGAAATTTTTAGGAATCCATTTTACTGTGGTTTAATGGTTCATAATATGCTGGAAGGTAAAGTAGTTGAGGGAAATCATGAAAAACTCGTTCCTAGAGAATTATTCTTAAAAGTTAATGGTTTGTTAGATACATTGTCACATGGATTCTCAATCAATGAGGAAAATGTAGATATACCACTTAAACGGTTTATGGTCTGTGCTGAATGTGGTAGGCCTTTAAGTGGGTATTTAGCACGTAAAAAAAATATTCATTATTATAAGTGTAAAACCAAAGCATGTTGTAATAATAAAAATGCTAATGATTTAAACAGAAGGTTCGAAAGGGTTTTGGAATTTTTTAAAATAGAAACGGCAAAAGACTATTTAGAATTAATAAAAAATCAAGTGGTGGCAACCTTTAACCAATTAACTAAACATAAGGAGACAGACCTTATACAGTTGGAGAATAGCTATAGAGAAATTAAAAGTAAAGTAGATCGTCTTGAAGAAAGGTATATTGAGGAGGAGGTTAGTAATGAACTTTATACTAAGTATCATGAAAAATATTCTCAAGAAAAATATGAAATTGAGCGTAATTTAATGACGCTATCAAATAAAAGTTCGAACCTAGTAAAATGTGTCGAATTAGCGATCGAATATGCCACTCAACTGCCTTCTAAGTGGGTTTCTGGTGATTATCATACTAAGCAACAATTGCAATCATTACTATTCCCTAAGGGTATAAGTTATGATAAGAAAAATGATAAAGTTCGAACCAAGGAAATCAATTTTGTGTTTTTGTATATAGCTTATTTTCAGCAGGTTGTCCTTAAAAAGCAAAGAGGCATACCAGAATTGGATCTGAATTATGCCTCTTTTGCCGCTTCGGTAGCGGGGAGCAGGATCGAACTGCCGACCTCAGGGTTATGAATCCTGCGCTCTAACCATCTGAGCTACCCCGCCGGGCTAATATTTACAGATAATGTAAATATTGATGTGGTTATTTTTAAGAGTTGCAAATATAGGATAAATATATATTCAATTAAAAAGAAATTTGAAAAATAGTTTAAGGCATTGGTAGTCAACAAAATTGATTAATTTTTGCAGGTTTACTTCCTCATACCATCCTTTATAAGAGCACTTTTATATAATAAGGTTGCGTTGCATAAAGGTTTTTGTGTAGCGGTCGGTTAAAAAACAGTTCTGGCGCTTAGCGATGTCGGGTATATTATGGTATGATCATGCAAAAACCGCTTCGAATATTGCTTACTCCTTGGAGTGATCAGGTTAACTGCTGAGTAGCTTTTACTGTACTCCATATTCACTGATTGTTTACCTTTTAGGTAATAAATTAGGTAACGCCAGGGTAAAGAATAGGTAAGCAAAGGGTAAGCATGGGGTTAACCTGGTGTACAGAAGAGGTAAGCAAAGGGTAAACAATGGGTAAAGGAATTCGAGGTGTCTTATACTGAAGCAAATTAACCCAATTAAAATAGCTATCCTTTGTCATAACTTTATTCGATCTTTAACAAATTTCAACAATTCCCTGCCTTTCCTAACCATATAAGGCATATAAGCGCCATATTGGTTCAATCGAAAAACACTTTCTGATAGGATAATCATCCAGGTTTTTTATGAGTTGATGGTGCTTGTGAAGATGTTATGAGGTTATAAATCAAATACTTGCTATAGTTTATCGTTAACATGGTCTGCGGGCATGAGGTAAAAAAGGTAATGGCAAAACGAACTAATGACGACTGAACCATAACCAGTGAGCAATGACAAATGAACCAACGCACCACCTCAAACCAATAAAAATTATATTGTTGCAGATATAGAATAAATTACCTTTCTTTAGCAAAAGAATATTAAAAAATTGTCCGGAAATTATCCTGGTAGTGTACTAACATGGCAGAAAAGAAAAAATTTACACTAGAGTACGAAGTTAGATCGTCACCAAGAATATTGTATAGTTTTATAAGTGAGCCAAACGGCTTGTCGCAATGGTTTGCGGATGATGTGAATTTTCGCGATCAGATATATACCTTCACCTGGGATGATGAACAGCAAAAAGCAAAGCTGATTGCCGTTAAGGAAAATAAACTGGTTAAATTTAAGTGGCTGGATGATGAACCTCAATGTTATTTTGAGATGGAAATTGTGCAGGATGAATTAACCAATGATGTAGCCCTCTCCATTACCGATTTTACCACCGATGAGCTTTTAGCAGAGAAAAAATTAATCTGGGATAACCAGATCGATTACCTGATTAGCGTTTTGGGTGCGTAATATTACCTTCGTATTGTTTACCTTTGTAAGGTGAAAAAAATACATCTTCTATTGATAAAAGCATTTGTGAAACCATTCATAGCAACATTTTTTGTTATGATGTTTATCCTGTTAATGTTTTTTCTGTTTAAATGGATTGATGATTTGATAGGAAAAGGTTTCGAATGGTATACCATTCTCGAACTGATGTATTATGCCTCGGCAGCCAATGTATCCATGGCGCTTCCACTTTCGGTATTGCTTTCTTCCATCATGACTTTTGGTACATTGGGCGAAAATTATGAGCTGGTGGCCATCAAATCAGCAGGTATTTCGCTGCAGAAAGCCATGCGCCCATTACTTGTGGTGATTTTGATGCTCACTGTTGCCTCTTTCTTTTTTGCCAACTACATGCTGCCCAAAGCTAACCTCAAATTTGGTTCGCTTTTGTATGATATCAGGAACAAAAAGCTTTCATTTTTAATCAAACCAGGAGTATTTAACAACGAAATTCCAGGGTATGCCATCCGTGTTGATTCGAAGGAGGAAGACGGTACGCTGCACAATATCATGATTTACGATCATCGTGAGAATAATGGGATTCCGAAAGTGATCCTGGCCAGGGAGGGCAAAATGAATAAAACCGCTGATGGAAAGTTTTTAGTGCTTAACCTTAAAAATGGGGTACAGTACGAGGAACAGGCGGCAAAAAACGGTATGTATAATCCAAGGCAGATTTTTACACGAAACCGTTTTAAAGAAACATCACCCCGTTTTGATATGTCGTCTTTTGATGCGAGTACCACCGATCCTAATGCATTCGGAAACAGTACCCCCATGTTAAACCTAAAAGGGATTGTGAAAAAGCGCGATTCACTGACCAAACAATTGGATACAATGAAAATGCGTACGGTCGCTAACCTCACCAGTAATTTTAAACAGTTTAATGTAACTAAAGGTTATACCAGCGTAAAAGCGGTTCCGAAAAATATTGACGACGTCATATTAAAAAGCATTCCGAACGGATCGCGTAAAATGGCCCTTGAGAATGCAACCAACACCGTTGCAAACATTATGCAGCATGTACCCAATTGGGGGCCGCGCCAAACAGATTTAACCGGCGAGATCATTTTTACCACAGTTGAGTATCAGCGCAAATTTACGCTGGCAGCATCCTGCATCCTGTTGTTTTTTATTGGTGCGCCATTAGGCGCCATTATTAGAAAAGGTGGAATGGGTTTGCCTGTAGTAGTGGCTATCTGTTTCTTTCTGGTGTATCATATTATCACCACAGTGGCCGAAAAATCAGCACGTGAAGGTAATTTGAATCCAATATTCGGCATGTGGATTGCCGTGATTGTACTATCTCCCTTAGCCGCCTTTTTAACCTATAAAGCTACTGTAGATTCGGCCTTATTCGATATAGATTATTACAAGCAGCTATTTCTGAAGCTTTTTAAAAGGAAAGAAAAATAGGTTGCTTTTCCTTTACTTACAGATGATATTTTAATCCAAAAATTGCTTAATAAGGTTGTACCTTTGTACGGGTTATCGTTTGTAGTATAAAACCATTTTAATACGCTTTATACACCATTGCCCCATAATGCTTATAAAATGCAAACAAAATTAAACACAATAGAAGAGGCCATCGCAGATATAAAAGCCGGTAAAGTAATTATTGTTGTAGATGATGAAAATAGAGAAAACGAAGGTGATTTTTTAACTGCAGCCGAAAATGCAACACCTGAGATTATTAATTTTATGGCTACTTACGGCCGTGGTTTAATTTGCGCGCCCTTAACAGAAGAACGTTGTAAAGAGTTGAACCTTAACCTCATGGTGGGTAAAAATACGGCAGCTTACGAAACTAATTTTACGGTTTCGGTAGATTTGGTTGGTCATGGCTGCACTACCGGAATTTCGGCAAGCGACCGCTCTAAAACGATGTTGGCTTTGGTTAATCCTAAAACCGACCCTGAAGAGTTGGGTAGACCAGGACATATTTTTCCGTTAATAGCCAAAGATGGTGGTGTCATCCGCCGTGCAGGGCACACCGAGGCTGCGGTAGATTTAGCACGTTTGGCCGGTATGAAACCTGCAGGTTTATTGGTTGAAATTTTAAAAGAAGATGGCGAAATGGCCAGACTTCCTGATTTATTCAAAATTGCCGAGCAGCATCAGCTAAAAATCATATCTATTGAGGATTTAATTGCCTACCGTTTAAAGATAGACAGCCTGATTAAACAGGAGGTTAGCATCGATTTGCCTACTGCTTGGGGCAATTTTAAAATGACAGCTTATACACAGTTAGATAATAATGCTACACATTTAGCTATTTCTAAGGGCGAATGGGATGTAAATGAACCTATTTTGGCACGTGTACACAGTTCTTGTGTTACGGGTGATATCTTTGGGTCGTGCCGTTGCGATTGCGGGCCACAGTTGCATAAAGCATTAGAAATGATTGAAAAAGAAGGTAAAGGTATTGTGGTGTATATGAACCAGGAGGGTAGAGGTATAGGGCTGATTAATAAGTTACGTTCTTATAACTTACAGGATGCTGGTTTTGATACTGTTGAAGCCAATATTAAACTGGGTTTTAAAGGAGATGAACGCGATTACGGTGTAGGTGCTCAAATCCTGCGATCGGAAGGGGTAACTAAAATGCGTTTAATGACCAATAACCCAACCAAAAGGGCAGGGTTAATTGGTTATGGCTTGGAAGTAGTAGAAAACATTCCGATCGAAATTGCAAGTAATGTACATAACGAACGTTATTTAGCAACCAAGAGAGATAAAATGGGCCATTCGATCATGAAAGGATAGTTACAGTTGGCAGTTGATAGTTCGCAGTCAACATTAGCAGTTACAATTGGCAGTTCACAGTTTGAATTGCACGAAGTGAAGACTTATACAAGACCGACAGTTGAGCACGACTCGATTGTTGGTCTTTTTGTTTTTAATAACGCTACCTCCGCTGATTGCCCTTACTTTGGTTAATAATGGCCTCTTTATTAATAGATTTATTCGTTTTAACAGGGGGTTGGCCTTGTCGTCTTTTCAGGTTTCGGCGGTAAGCACCAGAAATTTTTTGAATAAACTCCTTAAAGGTATCAAACTGTTGGGTATACACCAAACCGAATGAAGTTACGTTTGCCGTTGGGCTGATCCCGCTGTTTAAGAATATACTCTGTTGAGTAGGTGGTTTATTCGCTGCTTTCACAGTCAAACTTCCATCTTTTTTGATCAGGAAAAGTGCCTCAACCTCTCTACCCACATTATTCCCGTTGGAGAAATCAATCACGGTAAAATCATTCGCACTGGTTCGGTCTACAATACCTGCATTAATAATTAAACGATCATTAAAGAACTTAAACGATGCATTGGCCTCGCTTAACGAACGTACGTTCAGATCGACAAAATTTAGGTTTAATGAAGAAAGTACGTTATTAAACTGATTAAACACTAATTCGGTAGCGGTACTGGTAGCCGTTGAACTTAACTGGTTGCCAATGGACTGTCCACCGTTTCCAGGGGCAAAACTTCTCCTGATGATTAAACTGAATGCCTGCAGGTTCAGGTTATTTTGATCACTGAAATAGGTCTGAAGCTCTTCTTTAATAGAAGGTTGTGAAGGGAAATCGATATCAAGCTTGATATCTGGTTTCAACAGTAAACCTGTTAAGCCCATTTCTACCTCGGTATTTACCCTTTGGTTGGCATTACTACTGGCATCGCGGTTTGCTGCTTTGTAAAGATCATTTAAACTTGCCCTCAGCGCATATACTGCTTTTAGGTTAATCTGCGCGGCGGTGGGATTACCCGTCCACCGGATGGTTCCACCTTGCCTGATCTCGAATTTTTTGTTAATGATCTCCTGTGCGGTAAAATCAAAACTTCCGGTCTCGATAATATAATCGCCAGACATTTCAAAATCGCCAACACTATTGATGTTTAAGCTCAGCTCGGCATTACCCTTGCCACTTAAATTACCCAGGGTAGTATATATGTTTGCTGTGGTGTTGGGGTCGATAGTTAACTTAAAACTCAGGGTTAAACCCTCAAAGTTGGTTTTTTTCTTGACCACAACAGCCGAATCGCGGCTCACAAAATTAATGAAATCTTTATCCGATACGGTTTCAGAACTGTTTAAAGGCAGGTTAAACACGGTTCCCTTTTCCGTTTTTGCCTTAATATCGATCTTCATGTTATCGGTAGGCCCGGTAAATGTAAATACACCTGTGCCATATGCGCGCCCATAGTAAATGGAATTATCTTTCGCCGTGGTGTTTAAGGCCATAAAGCTGTTCGCATTTATCTTTACGTTTAGTGTAGGATTGTCAATGTTATTTAAATCTACACTACCATTTGCGGTGGCCTCGTGGTCTTCCAAATCTTTCAGTACAAAATCTTCGAGCTTAATTACACTGTTGTTTACCTCAACCTTATCGGTAATTACATAAGTGGTTTTAAGATAGTTTACCATGAGTTGTCCCCGGTCCAGGGATAGGGTTCCATTAATTTCTGGCTTGTCTAACTTTCCTTTTATGGTTAAATCAGCGGAGATATTCCCTTTCAGGTTAGATACCAGTTGCTTAACAAAAGGCTCTAATACGGTGAGCTTACTGTCGTCCATTTTTACAGCAAGGTCTATTTCCTTTTCTTTCAGGTCAAGATTTCCGGTCAGCTTAAAGTTTTCGGAATTGTCGGCTACAATACGGGTAAATACATTCAGTTTTTGGCTTTCATTACTGTACGATGAGGTATCTGTTAAGGTACCAAGATAAATATCATTAAAGTTTAAAGAGTCAACTTTTAGATCATCATTTACCTTAAGTGTTTTTAATACACCATATAAGTCGGTCTTACCGTTAACATTTCCGGCCAGTTTAACGCCGAAACCTTTGGTAAATGGATTAAGGGTTTTTAAGCTGAAATCTTTAAATCCAACACTAATCAAATCTTTGGGGTCTTCAGAAATTAATCCATCTATAGTAACCTGTTGTTTTCCATTGGTTAAATCGAAATTACTGATCTCGGTTTTACCATTGTTGAGTACGATGCGCACTTTCTCCTGGATACGCCATTCTTCATTGTTAATTTTTAGGATAGATGGCAACACGCTCAACCTTGCCGTAGTATCCTGGTTTTTGGTAAATTCTACCAATCCGTTTAAATCGAGCTGATTATCTTCATCGGTGTTAGACATTTTAACGTTGAAGGCCAAACTATCATTCCGCAGGATATTGGAAATGTTTACGTCTTTGATAAACAGACTGTCGTTAAGCTGTACCCGATCGGAAGTTACAATCAGTTGAAGTTGTTGTGTGGTGGTATTTTCATCAAGAATGATATTGTTAACGACTATACCATTGTATTTTATTTTCTTAACGAAGCCATTTAGCGTGGCGGTATTATTGCGCGAATCGAAATCTCCTGTTAAGGTAGCGCCCTCCTCCAATTCTAAGCCCGGTGCCAGTATCTGCGCCAGCGGTTCAAATTTTTTAATCTTTAAGTTAAACTGAAAAATCTGCTTATTGTATTTAATGATGTCGGCCTTTAAAGAGGGGACATAAGTTTTGGCGATAGCCTTGTAATAAGAAGCAATAGAATTTAAGTCATATTCACCTTTAATGCTGGCATCAAAAATATCCGAGCGGATATCAAGCACACGGTTAGCACCTGTTCCATTGGCCATTAACTGAACAGAATCTACACTATAAATACCTTTAGGGTTTTGCAGCCTGATCTCCTGAATTAATAATTTGCCCGATATATTGTTCAGGTTGGTACCTGCAAAATTGGTGGTAAATTTGGCATCCACCATTAAAGAATCCTTCAGCAGTTTTAATGCTTTTAAGCGAGCTTTTGAGATGGTTGCATTAAAATTAAATACCGGTAATTTAGGGTTAAGGTTTACACCTCCATCAAACACCAGTTTAACGTTGCGGTCGTTAATGCTTAGCTTGCCATCAAAATATTTTTTATCAAAAGTGCCATCAATCTTTACGTTACGGTACCGGTATTGGTTAAAATCGATGTAAGTTACATCACCATTTATTTTTTCGGTTAAATCTTTCAGTTCTGTTCCACGCCCTTTCACATATAAGGAAGAACTGATCCGGCCCAGGCTCTTTTCATCTAAGAGATTGCCGATATTGAAATCGTAAGTTTTTACGTTTCCGGTATAGGATGGAACATCCTTTTTATCGATTTTCATGTTCAGATCGGAAACAACCCGGCCCAGTTTGGTCTTAAACTCACCATAGGCAATGAAGTCGTTCTGGAAACCCGTAAAACTCCCGTTGAAATTAATGTTACCAAATTTCTTCACAATTACCGGAACAATTTTCTTTTTGCTGTTGGTAATGCCGGCCAGCACTTCATCAAGATCGGTTTTGTTTGTTCCTGCCATTTCAATGTTCAGATCCATAAAGGTTTCTTTCCATTTTGGCAATCCCTTTAAAATAAAATCGCCTTTTATGTGGGTGGCCTTTCCGGTTTTTAAAGATAGTTTTCTGGCTTTAAGGTTATTCACCAAACCCGTAATCTGACCATCAACATCCAGGTCGAGTTTCATGGTATTCATTTCAGGCGCAAAAAATGCAACATCCCTTGAGGTAATGTGGCTATCTTTAAAGATGGCCTTCATCCGCACACGATCTATATAATGGTTAAAATCTTTGAAGCTTTTAAACCGCATCTGGTAGTAGTTGGTTAAGCGGCTCTGATTGGTTTCGAGCAACAGGTTTTTCAGCTCGATGGCATTACTGTCTACCGTGGTTTGGGCGGTTAAATTTTTCAGGTAAAATCCGCTATGCTCTTTAAAAGTTAGGTTTTTGATATTGGTTTTTAGCAAGTGTTTCTTGGTATCCAATCCTTCAAAAATCCCGCTCAGTTCTTTCACGTTTACATTATCGAAGTTAACACTGCTGCCCTGGATGGTATCTTTTGCATTGTAGTTAATGTACCTGAAAGCAAATTTGTTTAAAATAAGACGGCCAAGATTGATGTCATAAGGTTTGCTTTTCTTTTTCTTTACCTTAGGTTTACCAGAATCGAAGTAGTTAATGATGAAATCGAGATTAGAAGACTTATCTTTGAAATCCTTTAGGAAAAATTGTCCATCATTAATTTGAACGGTATTGATATCGATGATCTTTTTATCAATGGATAATCGGTTAATATCGACCATAAATTGTGGCGTGCTTAATAAAGTGTCTTTTTGTAAATCCAAAACCAATAAATCTTCCAGCACGATAGATTTAAATGGTTTGATGTAAAGACTCTTGATTGATATGGTGGTATTAAGCTCTTTAGACAGGTATGCGGCAGCCCGCTGTGCAAAATAGGTTTGAACAGGTTTAAACTGTAGTGAAAAAATAAGAAGCGCAAGCAGCAAGATTATTGATGCAATTACCCAAAGGAGTATTTTAAATAGTTTTTTAATAATTTTGCAGCTTAAATATTAAATAATTTGTCTGTTATACTTGCTATCGAATCCTCTTGCGATGATACATCCGTTGCTATTTGTAACAACGGCAAAATTACTGCCAATGTTATTGCAAACCAAACAATTCATCAAAATTATGGTGGTGTTATACCTGAATTAGCTTCAAGGGTACATCAGCAAAATATTGTACCTGCTGTACAACAAGCCTTAATTAATGCGAAGGTTACAAAACAGGACATAAATGCTGTAGCTTTTACCCGAGGGCCGGGCCTTTTAGGATCGTTACTGGTTGGTGTTTCTTTTGCAAAATCTTTTGCTTTAGCTTTAAATATACCGTTAATTTCTGTTAATCATATGCATGCGCATATCCTGGCACATTTTATTGACGATCCTAAGCCAGAATTTCCTTTTATCTGTTTAACCGTTTCAGGCGGGCATACTCAAATTGTGTTGGTCAAGGATTATTTTGATATGGAAATTATTGGCGAAACATTGGATGATGCTGCCGGTGAAGCTTTTGATAAAACCGCTAAGCTACTGGCTTTGCCTTATCCTGGCGGACCGTTGATCGACAAACATGCGCAGCATGGAAATCCTTTGGCATTTAAGTTTGCCGAACCGCAAATCGCCGATCTTAATTTTAGTTTTAGTGGTTTTAAAACTTCTATTCTGTATTTTATCAGGAAACAGGAACAACAGAACCCTAATTTTATTGCTGAAAATTTAGATGATATTTGTGCATCGGTACAGCATAGTATTGTGCAGATTTTGCTAAATAAACTAAAAAAAGCAGCAAAACAGTACGGAATTAATGAAATTGCTATTGCAGGAGGTGTTTCGGCAAACTCTGGTTTACGGAATGGCCTGCAACAAACTGCCGATGAACTAGGTTGGAAGATTTATATACCTGCGTTTCAATACTGTACGGATAATGCGGGCATGATTGCCATTGCAGGATACTACAAATATCTGAAGCAGGATTTTGTAGGACAGGATGTATCTCCTATGGCACGGATGGAGTTTTAAAGGTGGTTAATTGGTCATGGGTTCCTTAGTGAATGGTTTATGGCTTATTGCATAATGCTTAGTATTATTGACCCATTCCTTAGTTATCCCTTATTGGTCATGGCGGGAAGGCTTTTTCAACCGACAGGCTGTCCGGACTGCTTGGGGAAGCAATCTTAAAACAATAGCTGTTTGCAGGATGTAAAGGACTCCGTGATGATTAATTATATGGATAAATCCTGAAATAAATTCAGGATGACGCCTGCTTTAGGCAATATAGCCTTAAAAGTAAGTAGATTAAAAACTAGATACCGGCAACTTTGAACTGAAAACTGCATACAGAAAACTGAAGTGGATGATAGCTCTTGAAATAGCTTAACAACTTAACTTCCGGCAATAAAAACTAATAAATAAAACACACATATGACTGGAGCATCATTAATATTTTGGATTATCTGCGCGGTACCTTTAATCGGGCTGTTGTATTGGTTAATCAGAAAAGATAAAAATAAACTTAAAGGAAGCTGGGGTGTAATCATCCTTGGGGCACTGGTTATTGCTGCACTTTTGGTCATCGTTTATGTAACCAAAGATTTTAGTGCCATTTTTAGTCAGAATAATTAATACGGTTAATTCTTATTTAGACCTATTCTAATTAACATCTATTTTCTATCTTTGCCGAAAATTAAAGATAGATGAAAAAAATTATACTGATTGTTACCATCCTCTTTTGTAATCTTCTTTTGCTACATGGCCAAAATGTGAAGATTGAAGGGCATATCAAAGATGGAAGAAATGAAATCCCATATGCAAGCATTTCTGTGCCGGGCCAGAAGATCCAGGCCGATAGCAAGGGTTATTATCGATTGTATGTCAAAAGCGGCTTGCCATTCAATATCCAATTGAGTGCGGTTGGATATAAATTATTTACGCAGCAGATTCCTTTGGTACAGGCCGATACGGTTATCAATTTCATACTCGAACCAATACCTAATACGTTAGATGAGGTGTTAATTTCAACTTCGAGGAAGCCGGAAAACCTCAAAAATGTCACCGCGTCGGTAAGTATTGTAAATAAGCAGAAACTGGAAAGAGAAATGGCCGTTACACCTGATTTGAGTACTATTCTGGCCAATCAGGTGCCTGGTTTTGCGCCTACTGCACAAACAGGAAATAACGTTGGACAGAATTTAAGAGGCCGGCCGATGTTGGTGATGATAGATGGTGTTTCACAGTCCTCGCCGTTAAGAAATGCAGAAGTAGATTTAAGGTCGATAGATCCATCAGTGCTTGAACGTATAGAAGTGGTAAAAGGGGCTACTGCCATTTATGGTAATGGAGCTGCAGGTGGTTTGGTGAATTACATCACCATGGTTCCGGATACAGCTGCGAGCTTTGCAGGTAAAACCCAGCTTAATTTAAACGGATCTTTGGTTAAGGTTAAAAATTCTGGAGGAGGTAGAATCAACCAGATGTTTTATGGGAAGCTGGGCAAATTTGATTATGTGTTGAGTGGCCTGTACGAGCAAACCGGTGAATATAAAGATGCAAAAGGCGATGTGGTAGGACCAAACTATAGTTTAGGGGAAACAGACACCTATAATGCTTTTGCCAAGTTTGGTTATATGCCTGCAAAAAACCAGCGCATTCAGCTTACCTATAATACATACAGCAGTTTGCAGAACAGCAATTTTACTTTAGTTAATGGTAACCTGGCAACTGGTCAAAAAGCTACAGGTGTTTTAGGGAAAGCCCTTGGTATCCCGACCGGAGTTGATTATAATCACAATTTAAACCTCTCGTATAAAATTGATAGTACCTTTCTGCATTCCAGTTTGCATGCAGATGTTTATTACGAAACCCGAAAGGATGTGTTTTATGTTTCTTTAGGCCGTTTTGATGGAGGTGATGGCCAGTCGCTTGCCAAAAATGATAAAAGGGGAGCACGTTTATTTTTGGAAACGCCGATACTAAACCTTAACGCTTTGAAAATGAAGCTGGCCTATGGCGCAGATTTGATGAAAGACAAAACGGCACAGCCACTGGTTGATGGTAGGGTATGGGTGCCTACAATGGACATGACCAATATCGCACCTTTTGCGCAGGCAGATTTTAATATTTTGAGCAAGCTCGTATTTAAAACGGGTTTGCGTTACGAAAATGTAAATATAGCCGTTGATGATTACCGGACCTTAAGAACTACAGGCGCAAACAATGCAACTATTACCCCATCTTTTGCTGTGGCCGGAGGAAATTTAAAATACAATACCTATCTTTTTAATGCAGGTTTAAGATATAATCAATTTAATGTGTTCAGTCCTTTTGTAAGTTTCTCTCAGGGGTTTTCTGTAATGGACATTGGCCTGGCTTTACGTGATGCCAAAGTCAATAGCATTGATAAGATTAATACAGATGCAGTAAAAGTTAACAATTATGAACTTGGTTTTGAAAGCAGGGTTGCTGGATTAGTATTTTCGGCATCAGGTTATATCAGTACATCTAAGCTGGGTATTGAAGTGGTTTATGATCCTGCTACAGGCCTTTTCAATACGGCCCGGAATCCTGAAAAAATTTATGGGTTTGAGCTGGCTGCCGATTACCATCTGTTCGATCAGTTAGCATTGTCGGCAAGTTACAGTTATACTGAAGGCAAGCGCGACATTGACAAAAATGGAAAGTTTAACGATGCAGTTGATATGTATCTTAATGGTCGACGTATTTCGGCGCCAAAAGTTACGGCTTCCGTTACCTATAGTCCGTTAAAGGTGTTAGATTTAACCCTAAATTATACCGGTATCAATTCGCGCAATAGATTTGAGAAAAACGGCAATGGGGTATACAATGGCAATGAAGGCGCTGTTAAAGCGTATCATTTGTTCAGCTTTGCAGGAATTTATCAGGTTAAAAAGAATACCAGACTTACTTTGGGTATCGATAACATTTTTAATCAGGATTATTTTCCGGCCAGAGCGCAATGGTTTATGCAACCTGGTTTTTATTCGAAAGGAAGAGGTACTTCGGTAAACTTTGGCATTTCGGTTAGTTATTAGCCAGATGCTAAACTAAAAAAGCGTCCCGATTTAACATCGGGACGCTTTTTTAGTTTCATACTGAAATTGATCAGGCTTATTTTTCTGCGAGATGCTCCCCAGTTACTTCAGTTTTAATCTTAGTTTCCAGTTCTTCTGCAAGTTCAGGATTATCACTCAATAATTGTTTCACAGCATCTCTACCCTGACCAAGTTTGGTATCTCCGTAGGAGAACCATGAACCTGCTTTCTTGATGATGCCAAAATCAACACCTAAGTCGATAATCTCACCATTTTTAGAGATACCTTCCCCAAACATCACATCAAATTCGGCAATACGGAAAGGCGGAGCCACTTTATTTTTAACAATTTTTACTTTAACACGGTTACCGGAAACTTCGTCAGAATCTTTGATTTGAGAAATACGGCGAATATCCAAACGTACTGATGCATAAAATTTCAAGGCATTACCACCGGTTGTAGTTTCAGGGTTGCCGAACATTACCCCAATTTTATCACGTAATTGGTTGATAAAAATACAGCAACATCCGGTTTTTGAAATTGTTCCGGTTAATTTACGTAAGGCCTGGCTCATTAAACGGGCATGTAAGCCCATTTTACTATCGCCCATTTCGCCCTCAATTTCACTTTTTGGAACCAATGCCGCAACAGAGTCGATTACAATCACATCTATAGCACCAGAACGGATTAAATTATCGGCAATTTCCAATGCCTGCTCACCATTGTCAGGTTGAGAGATCAACAGGTTATCGGTATCTACACCCAGTTTCTTCGCATAAAACTGATCGAAAGCATGCTCTGCATCGATAAAAGCAGCAATACCACCTTTTTTCTGTGCTTCGGCGATAATGTGTGTAGCTAAAGTTGTTTTACCAGAAGATTCTGGGCCATAAATTTCGATAATACGGCCTTTTGGAATACCGCCAATGCCTAAAGCAATATCTAAACTGATTGATCCGGTAGAAATAAAATCTATCGGTTCAACAGCAGTATCGCCAAGTTTCATAATGGTACCTTTACCATATGATTTTTCTAATTTATCTAAAGTGAGTTGTAGTGCTTTTAATTTATCTGGATTTGCAGTGCTCATTTCTTTTTTCATTGATTACGTAAATATAATTGATTATCGGCTAATATGCTAAAGGTTTGGTATTTTTAATACTAAAATATTTAGCTAATGTAAGGCTTTTTTAGCTAATGTCAATAGTAAATTAAAAATATTTCTAAGTTTTTAGTTTATCTCTTTCGTTTTGGGCGGTTAAACGTTCGAAATACCTGCACATGTAGGTGATTTCACAAACATCACATTTGGGGTTCCGGGCCACACAAACGTAGCGTCCGTGCAAAATAAGCCAGTGATGTGCAATATGAATGTCGTGTTCCGGAAGGTTTTTCACCAGATCCTTTTCAACTGCCAAAGGAGTTTTGCCATTGGTTAAGCCCAGGCGGTTGGCCACACGGAAAACATGGGTATCAACTGCCATTGCCGGTGCATTGTAAATTACCGATGCAATCACATTGGCTGTTTTGCGCCCAACTCCCGGCATTTTTTGAAGCTCGTTTACCTCCGATGGCACCACATCATTAAATTCGTTCAGTAGCATGTTGGCCATGCCCACCAGGTGTTTTGCCTTATTGTTGGGGTAACTGATGCTCCTGATATAATCAAAAACAATATCGGGTGTAGCTTCAGCGAGTGACTTTGCATTTGGAAAACGTTGAAAAAGAGCAGGAGTTACCATGTTCACCCTTTTGTCGGTACATTGTGCCGAGAGGATTACCGCTACTAAAAGCTGATAAGGATTATTATAATGTAACTCGGTTTCTGCATCAGGCTGCTTGGCCGAAAAATGTTCTACAAAAAGTTTGTAGCGTTCTTTTTTAAGCATGTGCAAATATAGGTTAAAGATGGAAAATGTAACTGCCAAATTGGAAGAAGAGCATATAGAACGGAAGAACCAGAAGATAAATTGTAATTTGTCGCTATGAATGATATAGGAACCTTTCAGCCCTGACCAGATTTGACGGGCAAGGTAAAAACATTGATCAGTTCAGGATTGGGAGCGCAATTTGGTGCTAAGATTAAGGTTTTTTCCTGTTTTCCGCTTTTACGCTTCGCTACCTCGTACCTCGTTGCTGCAGGGTAACGCTGCAACCAGGGCTAGGTGGGCAATACTGTATTTCATTTTTAGGGTTTGCAGGCGGTATAATCCATTGTTTCTGCAGCCGATCAGATAGATATTGGCTAGCGCGGGATATTACTAAAGGGTTGGCTGTTTTTACACTAACCTTTGTATAATAAACCCGGTAGGAGCTGGCATCCCTGCTTTTTCTGTCGGGATAAAGCGGATAACGGGACTGCGGCATCCAAAGAATTACTGAACTTCCGTTTCCAAAGCACCAAAAGAAATACTGAACTACCTGTTAGCGTAGCCGAAAGATCTTAATTTGTTTAAATATAGTTAATTGCTTAAGGTCAAACGTCCGGCATACCGTAGCGCCATAATTATGTAAACATTTCCGCTAAAAGTATAAGATTATAAAAAGTTATACCGGTAGTTTTGCTTAAAATTTAAACGCAAAATGAAAACTTTTATTAGATTATTGACCATCCATCTCCTTGCATTGATTGTGGCTGGCAGTGTTTCATCACAGGAAAAAGCAGCATCAGTTGATCCTTTACAAGCCTATTACGATATTAAAGAGGCTTTAATCAGCAGTAATGCAAGTTTGGCCGGAGCAAAGGCAACTCAATTGATTAATGCAATAAAAGCCAATGAAAAAACCGGTGCTTCGAAAGTATTGCGGGAGAAAATATTATCGGAAGCTGAGCATATTGCCGGGAGCAAAGATATCGAACATCAAAGAGATCGTTTTACTTCCTTATCAACCGATTTTTATGCCTTTGCAAAAGCGATAAAACTGAATGATAAGCCTGTTTATTATGCCTATTGTCCGATGAAAAAAAGCTATTGGCTAAGCGATAGTGAGGCGATCAGAAATCCATATTATGGTGATAAAATGTTAACTTGTGGCAAGATAGCCGAAGTGTTTAAATAAAATATGCAATAAAATGAAGTTTATTTTAGTTTGTTGCCTTGGTATTTTGCTTTATAGTTCTGCTTTTGCCCAACATCAGCATAACGAGGTAAAAGCAGCCAGCCCCGGAAAAGCTTTCCGGCAAGCAAGCACTGATGCAGCTTTAGGCAGCAGCGGGTCGCCCAGCGTGGTACGTTATGATCTGTACGTTGCCGATACAATGGTTACTTTTGGCGGAAAACCTAAGCGAGCCATTGCAGTTAACGGACAGATACCTATGCCAACGCTAACCTTTACCGAAGGAGATACTGCAGAAATACATGTGCACAATAAACTAAAAGAATCAACCTCCTTACATTGGCACGGACTATTTTTGCCTAACCGCTATGATGGCGTTCCTTACCTTACACAAATGCCCATCAAACCAAATGAAACCCATGTTTACCGTTTTCCTATTATACAGAACGGTACCCATTGGTACCATAGTCACTCGGGTTTGCAGGAGCAGATTGGCATGTATGGCGCGATGATTTTAAATAAAAGAAAAGAGCCGGTTATACCTACTGTACCTGTTGTTTTAAGTGAGTGGACCAATATGAAACCTCATGAAGTGGATAGGCGGTTGCACAATGCGAACGACTGGTTCGCCATCAAAAAAGGTACAACACAAAGTTATGCTGAAGCCATAAAAAATGGGCACTTTAAAACCAAACTCACTAACGAACTGAAACGGATGACTGCTATGGATGTGAGTGATGTGTATTATGAAGCGTTTTTAGTAAACGGAAAAAATCAGTACCAGGCGCCAAACAAACTGAAGGCAGGAGATAAGGTCAGGTTGCGCATAGCTAACGGAGGGGCATCCAGCTATTTTTGGCTTACTTATGCCGGTGGTAAAATAACAGTAGTGGCCAGTGATGGTAACGATGTGACGCCTGTAGCGGTAGACCGGATGATGATTGCTGTATCTGAAACTTATGATGTAATAGTAACCATTCCTGAAAATAAAAGTTACGAATTTTTGGTCACACCTGAAGACCGCACCGGATCGGCATCTCTGTGGCTGGGCAGCGGACAGCAGGTAGCTGCTCAGAAACTGCCCGGATTGAAATATTTCGAAGGCATGAAAATGATGAACGAAATGATGGACATGAATGGTAATATGGTGCAGATGGATGGCATGAAAATGCAGAATCAGGTAATGGACATGAATAAGGTAATGTATCCTGAACTTGATGGTAAGGGTGCAGATACCAACGTTTCTGGTGAACATAAAGACCATAATATGGGGAATGACCATGCCTCGAAAACACCCATCAAAACATTAAATTACAATATGCTGCGCGCACCCGAGAAAACGGTTCTGCCTAAAGCACCCACCCGGCAGATGGAGTTTCAGTTAACGGGCAATATGAACCGTTATGTTTGGACCTTAGACGATAAGACCATCTCGGAAGCAGATAAAATCCTCATCAGAAAAGGTGAGAACCTACGCATTATTTTATACAATAACAGTATGATGCGCCATCCGATGCACCTGCATGGGCATGATTTCAGGGTGATTAATGGTCAGGGCGATTACGCTCCTTTAAAAAATGTACTCGATATCATGCCAATGGAACGCGATACCATTGAGTTTAGGGCTTCAGAAAGTGGTGACTGGTTTTTTCACTGCCATATTTTGTACCATATGATGAGCGGTATGGGTAGAATTTTCAGCTATGAAAATTCGCCCTTGAACCCTGAAATTCCAAACCCTAAACTGGCACAGCGAAAACTTTTTGCCGATGACAGGATGTTCCATTTTATGGCCGAAAATGATTTTGCGAGCAATGGAAATGATGGGATGGCGATGTTGGCCAATACACGTTGGCGTATTGGAACCGAGTGGCGCCTGGGTTATACTAAAATGCATGGCTTTGAAACCGAAACCCATATTGGCCGGTACATCGATCGGATGCAATGGTTAATGCCTTTTGTAGGTTTCGACTGGCGGTACAGGAAAATGGAAGTTGGCGAACAGGAGAAAAATATTTTTGGTCAGAAAAATACGAAAGATAACAGAAGCATGTTTAGCTTCGGGTTGGCTTACACGCTGCCCATGTTGTTGATAGCCCAGGCGGAGGTTTACCACAATGGCAATGTGCGTTTGCAGTTAATGCGTGAAGACATACCCGTTTCCAGGCGTTTAAGGGCAAGTTTTATGGTAAACAGTGATAAAGAATTTATGGGCGGACTTAGATTTATAGCCACTAAATACATGGGAATTTCTGCACACTATGATAGCGATATGGGCTTTGGTGCAGGTTTAACGCTTAATTATTAATCTAACCATTCGTAATCTCCCGCAACAATTTATCGCATTTGGCAAAAGCGTTGTACAGATACTTATTGCGGTGTTTTTCTCCCTGGCCACTGAAAGAAACAGATTTCATAATCAGGCCCTGCATCCATAGTTTGGTTTGTTTACAATAGGCCTGGTCTTCGGTTTTAATCAATAGTCTAGTGAAAAGAAGTAGCTGGTGCTTTAATCTTTTCTGTTGCCCCCTGATTGCTTTTGATCAGCCAGAAGGCAAATAATGCACCTATTAAAGCCATAGCGGCACCCACATAAGCAGGTGAGGTATAATCGAACCCATAAACCAACGGAAGCCCGCCAAAGAAAGCACCTAATGCATTACCGATATTAAAACTCGCCTGACTGGCAGAGGCTGCCAGCATTTCGGAGCCTTTGGCACTTTGAATCATCAACATCTGGATGGGTGCTGCCAGTGAGAAAGCCACAGCACCGGTAACAAACGTCATCATCAAAGCTAAGGGCTGGCTTGCAGATACAAAGTGTACAATGGTTAAGGTAACCACCATAGTGAGCAATAAAGCTGCTGATGCTTTGGCTGGGGAAAATTTATCGGCCAGACGTCCGCCAATGTAATTGCCGAACATCATACCCAAACCCGCGAGCATTAATATATAAGTTACCGCATTTGGAGAAAAGCCTGCAACATCTGTCATTAATGGAGCAATGTAACTGTACCAGGTAAATAACCCACCCGTACCGATAGAGATCATAAAAATAATGATCCATGCTTCTCTTTTTTTGAAGAAACTTAATTCAGCTTTTAAATCTCTGTTTTTTGTTGCTTCTAAAGCAGGTAACCATAATTTTAAACTTAATAAGGTTACCAAACCCACAAATACCACCACAGCAAAAGATATACGCCAGGAGAAATTGTGACCGATAAAGGTGCCTAATGGTACGCCTACTATGTTGGCAACGGTTAAGCCCATAAACATGAGCGATACGGCCTGTGCGGCTTTCCCCTTTTCGGCTATTCTGCTGGCTACTACCGATCCTACGCCGAAAAATGCCCCATGAGGTAAGCCTGAAAGCAGTCGGGCAACAAATAAGGTATTGAATGACGGGGCAAAAGCAGAAAAGGCGTTAAAAACAGTAAACATGACCATCAATGCAATCAATATCATTTTTGGCGGATATTTACCTGCAATCATAATCAGCAAAGGGGCACCGATTACCACACCTAATGCATAAGCAGAGATTAAATGCCCGGCCTGCGGAATAGTTACTGTTAGGTCTTTAGCGATATCGGGCAATAGGCCCATCATTACAAATTCAGTGATCCCAATGCCTAAACCGCCTAAAGTAAGTGGAAGTAAGTTCTTGTTCATAGTGCCCTTAGTGTTAAAATTACACTATGCAAAGGTAGAGCTTTTTATGGTAGAGATTGTAAAAATTAGGACATTTATGAGGGGATGGATGATGGGTAAGGGAAGATATTTTTTACAAGTTCTTTTGTCAGGTCCTGAAACAAGTTCAGGATAACGAATGGCAAGGTCGATTTAAAGTTGAAAGATTCAAACCACTAACCATAGTTCAATTTCGATGGGCAGTTATTAATTGACCGTTGGCAATTCTACTAATGAACCAATGGCTAATGAAGAACTGAACTATAAAAAAGGTTACCCCACCCTGTGGAATAACCTTTTTACAAGTGAAAAATTTATAACGACCTGCTGTAAGCTAGAATCTTGTTGATGGTTTCATCTTGAGGATTTTTAGCAAGTCTATCTAACTTACCTTTTATTTGATCATAAAATAAGTCGATTTCTGCGTCCGATTCGATGTCAGTTCTAGGCTGAAACATGTTGGGTGTAGGTAAATTTACATTGTTTTTTGATGTAGAGGTTTTTGTCATAAGCAGCTAAATGTGATAAGTTTTATAAACTTAACGATAGTTCAGATGCTTTATTTCAAACCCGCAAAAAAATTATGTAACATTTTTACTACCCTTTATAGGTCATCTCTTTTGTTTTGAGCATTTTACGCAAATTACTCAATGCATAACGCATACGCCCCAAGGCTGTATTGATGCTTACATCGGTTAAATCTGCGATCTCTTTAAAGCTCAAATCGGCATAATGGCGCATCAGGAGTACTTCTTTCTGTTCATCAGGCAGTAAATGGATCAAGGCTTTCAGATCTTTATGGGTTTGATCGCGAAGCATTTTATCTTCTGCACTTTCATCATAAAAGTGTAGCATATTGAATACATCCATTCCATCAGCACTGGTGATGATCGGTGTTCTCTTTTCTCTTCTGAAATAATCGATAACCAGGTTATGTGCAATACGCATTACCCAGGGTAAAAATTTACCTTCTTCGTTATATCTTCCCGATCGCAGGGTATTGATCACCTTTATAAAAGCATCCTGGAATATATCCTCAGCCAGATATTGGTCTTTTACCAATAAGTATATAGAGGTATAAATTTTACTTTTATGTCTTCTCAGAAGCTCCTGCAATCCATTCTCGTTCCCGGCAATATATAACTTTACCAGGTCCTGATCATTATATGATTGTAAATTCATAGGTTTACCTACACTAAATCCCGTACTATTTGCTAAAAATTAATTTGTAGATGTTTAATTTCTATAGCTTGTCTCCTATGTTTTTTGAAATGTGTTAGTTTGGTTTTGAGGTTGTTAATGTTCAAAGAAAGTTATTTTTTTATCAAAAAACAAAAAATAAAATGATAAAAAATAAATTAACCGTCTGAGTACCCTATTTTTGTATCTTCTAAAAACCCTAACCACATTCTGGGGTTATATATTTTATATTCGTTACCATACATGAGCAAAAAAGAGGCCGAAAAAGATCCGCATAAAAATATTATCATAAAAGGTGCAAGAGTGCACAACCTAAAAAACATCGATGTTGCTATTCCAAAAAATAAACTTGTGGTGGTAACGGGCATGTCTGGTTCGGGTAAATCTTCGCTTGCATTTGATACTTTATATGCCGAAGGACAACGCCGATATGTAGAAAGTTTATCATCATACGCCCGCCAGTTTATGGGCCGGATGAATAAACCTGATGTTGATTACATTAAAGGTATTGCTCCAGCTATTGCCATCGAACAAAAGGTGATTACTTCCAACCCGCGTTCTACTGTTGGTACCTCAACTGAAATTTATGATTACCTGAAACTGCTTTTCTCGCGCATTGGGAAAACCATTTCGCCTGTTTCGGGCAAAGAAGTGAGAAAAGATTCGGTAAGCACTGTAGTAGATTATGTAAATGCCATGCCTGAGGATACAACGGTAACCATTTTTTGTCCCTTATATCCGCATAACAACCGCACCATCAAAGAAGAGTTGGCTATTTTATTACAGAAAGGATTTTTACGCGTTCTGATTAACGATAAAATAGAAAAGATTGAATCTATTTTAGACGACACAGATTTTAAAGATGCGGAACTTACTGATGACAAGACCGTTCAGATTCTGATCGATCGGATTGTAACCAACCAGGAAGAGGAAACGTTAAGCAGATTGGCCGATTCGGCGCAGACCGCTTTTTTTGAAGGTAAAGGCGATTGTTATGTAGAAGCCCAGGCTACAACGAAACATTTCAGCGATCGTTTTGAGCTGGATGGAATAAAATTTGAAGAACCTACGCCAAACTTTTTTTCTTTCAACAACCCTTATGGTGCCTGTAAACGTTGTGAAGGTTATGGTAATGTTATCGGCATTGATGAAGATTTGGTGATTCCTGATAAGAGCAAAAGTATTTATGATAATGCCATTGCCCCCTGGCGCGGAGAAAAAATGAACGTTTGGTTGCAAAACTTTATCAAAGCCGCACCCAAGTTCGACTTTCCTATCCATCGTCCTTACAGTGCGCTTACTGAAAAAGAACAGCAATTACTCTGGACTGGTAATAAATATTTTGCGGGTTTGGATGCTTTTTTCAAGGAATTGGAAGAGCAGACTTATAAAATCCAGTACCGGGTAATGTTATCGCGCTATCGTGGTAAAACGACCTGTCCTGATTGTAAGGGTTCCCGTTTGCGGAAAGATGCATCATACGTTAAAATTGCCGAAAAATCGATTATTGATGTAGTACTGATGCCGCTATCGAAAGCACTGGATTTCTTTAACGATCTCAAATTGAGTGTAAACGACGCTAAAATTGCCAAACGTTTGCTGGCAGAGATCAATAACCGTTTCCTGTATTTAAACAATGTTGGTTTGGGTTACCTTACCTTAAACCGTTTATCGAATACTTTGTCGGGAGGAGAATCGCAAAGAATCAACCTGGCAACATCTTTAGGCAGTAGCCTTGTGGGATCGGTTTATGTATTGGATGAGCCCAGTATCGGTTTACATCCACGCGATACCAATAAACTGATTGAAGTGTTGATTTCACTCCGCAATGTAGGCAATACCGTTTTAGTAGTGGAGCATGAAGAAGAAATGATGCGTGCTGCTGATCACATTATCGATATTGGTCCGGAAGCAGGTACCCATGGTGGTAACCTGGTTTTTAGCGGCGACTATGAGGAGATTTTAAAAGATAAGAATAGCTTAACAGGTCGTTATCTTTCTGGAATAGAGAAAATTGCTGTTCCGGCCAAACGCCGTAAATGGAAAGATCATATCCTGATTAAAGGAGCAAGGGAAAACAACCTGAAAAATATAGATGTGAAGTTTCCTTTAGGGGTATTTACCGCTGTAAGTGGTGTTTCCGGATCAGGTAAAACCAGTTTGGTCAAAAAGATTTTATATCCCGCGCTGCAAAAAGCGATCGGAAACTATGCGGGTGAACAAACTGGGGCTTACGATGGTATTTTTGGTAATTACGACCTGGTAAGTGCGGTAGAACTGGTAGATCAGAACCCAATTGGTCGTTCCAGTCGTTCAAATCCGGTTACTTATGTTAAAGCCTGGGATGACATCCGCGCACTTTTTTCGGGCTTGCCTGCTGCAAAGGCCGCTGGATTGAAACCGGCAGCGTTCTCATTTAACGTAGAGGGTGGCCGTTGCGATGTATGCCAGGGTGAGGGCGAAGTGAAGATCGAAATGCAGTTTATGGCCGATATTTACCTGCCTTGCGAGGCTTGCAATGGCAAACGGTTTAAACAGCAGGTATTAGACGTAACTTACAAGGAAAAGAATGTCTCTGAAATTTTAGACATGACCATTGATGAAGCGGTTGTTTTCTTTACGGATGAACAAAAAATCCTGAATAAATTAAATCCATTGGTTGATGTGGGATTAGGTTACGTACATCTCGGACAATCATCAAATACCTTATCTGGTGGTGAGGCACAGCGGATCAAGTTGGCTTCTTTTCTGATTAAAGGAAACAATGCCAATAAAACGGTATTTATTTTTGACGAACCAACAACTGGTCTGCATTTCCATGATATTAAAAAACTCTTGAAAGCTTTAAATACACTTATTGAGCAAGGCAATACCATTTTGGTTATCGAACACAATATGGATATGATCAAATGTGCCGATTGGGTTATCGATATCGGTCCTGAGGGAGGAGATGGTGGCGGCAATCTCGTATTTGAAGGAGTGCCTGAAGAACTGATTAAAGTAGAAAACTCGTATACCGGAAAATATTTGGCTGCGCATTTAAATTTAAATCCATAATTTCGGAAATGCTTTTTCTAACGTTTTTAATCGGCATCCTTCTCAATGCCATGGGATATATTCCTCCTGGCAACATTAATCTTACCGTAGCGCAGCTTGCCATTAATAAAGGTATGCGGCAGGTTTGGTATTTCATTTTATCCTTCTCGTGCGTAGAAGTGTTTTTTACTTTTGGGATGATGCGCTTTGCCCGGTGGGCGATGAGCGATATCAACCCCAATGAGGCCATTAGTGAAGTACGACTAAGCACTTTGGTAGATTGTTTTATGATTGTGATGTTTCTGGTAATGGGAACCATTACCTGGAAAAACAGAAAAAAAACACCAAAAACCAGTAGCAAAAAAGATGACAAGCGTAGCGGAAGCGTTTTGTATGGATTGATTTTGGGTGTGTTAAACCCGGTCCAGATTCCATTCTGGCTGTTTTTTGGTAATTATGTAATTTTACACCAATGGATTCAAACCGATTACCTTTCACTGGTCATATTTAGTTTAGGCTCGGGGGTAGGCTCCTCTCTGGCACTTTATGTGTATGCCCATTTTGCAACCTATATTCAGGAGAAATTTGCACTCAGCAGTCTGATTATCAATAAATCCATTGCCATATTTTTATATGCACTGGCCGCTTACCTGATTGTGAAACAGTTGATTGTTATTTTATAATCCAGCCGGTTTCTGCATCACTGCCAATGAGTTGATAATTACCGAAACTACCTAAAAGGTTTACAGTCTGTCCTTCTTTTAAGGTTGTTTTAAGTGCTGCTAAACTATCCGGTCGGTCATAAACTTTTTGCTGGCGTACATTTATCTTAAATTTTTTAAGGGGTTCACTTACCTGTACAAGGCTGTTGCTTTGAATAAAACCCGTGCTTCCATCTGGCAGTTCTGCCTTATAATAATTTGCTGTTGCTGCATTTGCCTCTACAATAGTGCCGGTATTAAGTGTAGCCAGAACAGTTGCTTTACTTTGTGGAGAGGACAACATTTTGGTGGCAGATATGGTTCTTAAAGTTTTATTGAACTTATTGCTCGGAGCGGTAACGGCACCGGGTGTTTTGGTTATGGGATCTATAAAAGGCAATGGGTTTACGGCCCCATTAAAGGTGTAAATTCCAAAATGTAAGTGGGGAGGTGTGGTTCGGGCGTTGCCGGTATTGCCCATAAGGCCTAAAGTATCGCCTGTTTTTACGTCCTGTCCTTCTACTGCTAGCTGTTCGTCCAAATGGGCATAGTATAGCGTATAATCTTTACCCTTCGGACGCATCCAAACCACTTTTCCACCCAGGTTATTTTCGTTTACCCGTGTTACCGTTCCTTCCGAAATGGCCAGAACAGGTGTTCTGAAATTGCCGAAAATATCTACACCTTCATGTTTTCTTGCGTTATTATCTCTGCCATCTCCCCAATAACTTTTGATGCTGTTGGTATTTTTTGATTTTATTGGGAAACCAAGAGACGGACCAGCGGTGATTTCCAATTCGTAAGCTACATTCTGCAATAGTTCTGGCTGTAACCTGATCAGATAAGGACCTGTTTCTTCGATATCAAAGCTAAGAGGATTGTTTAAGGTATCGGCTGAGGCAATAAGTTTTTGGGTTTGATCTGCATTATACCAAACATCAATATAAACCAAAGCGCCGGCCGAAGGTTTTTTGCTCAGCTTTATGTTTAATTTTTGCCCTTTGGTCGCATTGAATTTATAAGCAGTTGCCGGAACCTTATCTGCAGCAAAATAACCGTTCTCTTTATAAGGGATGTTAATATTTAGTGCTTTTTGGGTACTCATATTAGCCGCATTCAACCATGCAGATCCCATGGCCGTTTTATCCAGGCCAACATTTACTAACTTTTTCTGGTATTGCTCATGCGGACTGGCGGCCTTAAATAGATTAACGGATCCTGTTTTGCAGGAAAGTAAACCTATTGCCATAGCAACGGAAGAGCGCCAAAGTGTTGATCTGGAAATCTTCATTAAACTAAGTCTTTTTTAAGCGGTTAAAAACGGCTGCCGTCACCAGTCCACCGATTACGTACCAGGCTACTGTTAATATTTTTGTTTTATCTGTTTTAGTAACCGGAGTATCATCCAATCCAACTTTATCTGGGATGTTTATTGCGCCCAGGCCAGCGGTAAGGCCTGCAATTACACCTTTCAGATAAATATTTTTTTTATCTCCTAAACCAATGGCGCTATAATACAAACTATTGCTTATCATATCACCAGCAAGAGTGGCCAGATAAAGATTGTCGCCGCTGGGGCTATCCAGGTTGAAATGGTCCATTGATTTGGCGAGGGCCTCCCTGCCGAGCAGATCAATCCTTGGTGCGTTAGGGTCAAGTCGCCTAACACTTTCATGTAATATATTCAAGGCTGCAGCACCTGCAAAGCCAGCAAGTAACGATTTAAGTAGTTTCATAATAGAATAATCCCGGCAAGTGGTAAATTGTTTTATAGGGATCAACATTATGCCTTGCATAAAGGTTAATGATCTTTTCTGTTATAAGATTGATACACAGGGAAGGTGCTTTTAACTTAATCATAACATTAAATTTATGTTAAAGAAGTTTGATCAACCTAATTTGGACTTTGATACAAAACATATCTGATCCTTATGTCTAACAGACGGTTTTTTCTGAAAAATAGTCTTGCCGCTGCGGTTGTGGCCGGTATTTCGCCGGTTTTATCTTCATTTGCCGATGAACAGCATCCCGTTTCCGCTAAAGCCGGTAAAACCCCAAAATTGCGTTTTGCCATTGCTTCTGATGGTCACTATGGGCAGGCCGGCACAGCGTATAAACAAAACCATGAGAATATTATAAAGTGGCTGAATGAGGCGCATGATAAAAATCCGCTGGACTTTGTCATCATTAATGGCGATCTGGTTCATGACCGTCCTGATTTACTGCCAGAGGTTAAAAAAGACTATTATGATAAGCTTGCAATGCCTTTTTATGCCATTCCAGGTAACCATGATCATGCAGATGCCAAAATCTGGAAATCGGTTTTTGGTTACGAGGATAATTTTTCCTTCGAAAAAAATGGAGTGGGTTTTGTTCTGGCCAATACTTCCGATACCAAAGGCGCTTATTTATGCCCCGACAATGCTTTTTTAAAACAGGCATTGGACAAGTTTAAAAACCTGAAAACTGTTTTTGTGATATTGCATATTCCACCACATTTTTGGGTGCCTGAAAGCCCTTTTGTTGATTGTCCGGATACGATTAAGCTCCTGCATAGCTATGCAAATGTAAAAGCCGTTTTTCATGGCCACGACCATAGTTTAGATGCCGTGTTTTATACTGGTAAATTACCTCATTTTTTTGATGCACACATTGGTGGAAACTGGGGTACGGCTTATAAAGGCTACCGGATTGTAGAGGTTGATGAAAACAATAAAATCCAGACTTATCAGGTAAATGCAAGCGGATCACCATTATTAAATGAAACCAAGTTTTAACCAATAAACAATATTGATGAAAAAGATTTTTTTAATGGTTGTTTTTGTTGGTGCCATTTTAAATTGTGCCGCACAGAAAATAAGCGAAACGAAGCCCGATATTAAAACAGGAACCGATGCCGCGCAGCCCTTTCTGTTTTCGCTGAATACCTTAACGGCAGAAAATCCACGCTGGAATATCCACTATTCAGGAAGTTATGGAGAAAGGACAAACGGACAGTTTGGTTACGATGGCTTAGGGCAACAGTTCGGGGTTAAAGGATATCTAGGCAGTAGATTTACCCTTTACGCCACAGCGGCAATCGGTTTTGCCAATTCGGGAGGCGTAACATCTGCTCAACAGGCTGAAGTAATCAGAGATTTGGTAGGCGGCAAAGGCATAACCGGTTTTAGATTAGGCGCAGGTTTAGGTCTAAGCAGAGATTGGTCAGGCATTGGTGCGGCCATTAGCAGGATTACGACCTCATTCGATCAGATAAATTGGAGAGTGGCGGGCAACCTTCGTTTCGAAAAAGCTTTCGATAAAAACAGAGATAAGCTTGATTTTATCAGCAGCTTTGGATATCAACATCGTGTTTCTCCTATTTTATATGTTGGCTTTGAAACCTTAGGGCAAGATTTAGAAGGCTTTTGGGAAAAGGACGAGGCAGAAGGTGGTGCAAAGTTAATGATTGGGCCATCAATCAACCTGGAGCCGAACCATTCGAAAATGTCTTTCTCTATTTCCGGAGGACCTGTTTTTTATGCAACCCGTAGTAATGCGGTCCCATCAGAGGCTATCCGGGAAATCGGTTCTGTTGCCTCGGGCAATGGCTACACCATCAGGGCCCTGGTTAATTTTAATCTTCATCGCTAGTCTGCATTCTTCAAATTAATAAAATGAAAAAGTCATACCTGTTTATATTATTCGGTTTCCTGTTCGTCCAGAAAGGCTTTGCACAATGGCCTGGTAAAAATGAAACTACACAGCAAATTTTGTTGCCCAATGGCTGGAGGCTGAGCCCGGCAGGACATTCGCTGCAACTGGGCGATTTGCCCTTGAATATGCAAATTAGCACATCGGGTAAATACCTGGCCATAACCAACAATGGTCAGAGTAAGCAGTCGCTGCAACTTATAGATCCGAAAACAGAACAGATTTTAGACGAAAAGGTGCTGGGCAAATCGTGGTACGGAATTGCTTTTGGTAAAGATGAAAAACACCTCTATGCATCAGGCGGCAACGATAATTGGATTCTGGACTTTAACATCGTAAACAATAAACTGGGCAAGAGCGATACCATTAGCCTGGGCCCGGTTTGGCCGAAGGGTAAAATATGTCCTGCCGGCATTGTTGTCAATAGAAATAACAGTAAATTATTTACTGTTACAAAAGAAGACAGCGCCTTGTATATCATCGATCCGGTAGCGAAAAAGGTCTCAAAACGGGTTCAGCTTCCCGCTATTGCCTATAGCTGCGCGCTGGCTGCCGATGAGCGTAAACTGTATATTTCGCTTTGGGGCGGAAAAGCAGTGGCAGTTGTAGATCTGCAATCAGAAAGCATTATTCAGCAGATTCCTGTTGGCGACCATCCTAATGAGCTTTTACTTAATAAAAAAGGCAATATCCTGTATGTGGCCAATGCAAACGATAATACGGTTTCGGTTATCAATACGGTAAATAATAGGGTAATTGAAACCATTGCCACCACGCTTTATGCCACACAATTAACAGGTTCTACCACCAATGGCCTGGCCCTAAGTGTCAATGAGAAAACTTTGTACATTGCCAATGCTGACAATAATTGTTTAGCGGTGTTTGATGTAAGTAAACCTGGAGTAAGCTTGAGTCAGGGTTTTATTCCGGTAGGTTGGTATCCAACAAGTGTTAAGGTATTGGGTAATAAAATTTTGGTTACCAATGGTAAGGGAAATACCTCAATGGCGAATCCTAAAGGGCCTCAACCCGTTTCGAAAGTGGATAACAGCGATTACCATATGGGCAGTACGGCTAACAGCAGACTGCAATATATTGCCGGTTTGTTTAAAGGTACACTGTCTTTTATTGATGCGCCAAAACCCGGGCAATTAAAAGTGTATACTAAACAAGTGTATGCCAATACGCCATTTAGTGACAAAAGAGCGATTACTGCCAATGGTGAAGCCGGAAATCCGATTCCAAGAAAACAGGGAGAAAAGTCGCCAATCAAACATGTTTTTTATATTATTAAAGAAAACCGCACTTATGATCAGGTATTGGGCGACATTAAAAAAGGCAATGGCGATTCCACATTAACCCTTTTCGGTCGCAAAGTGACGCCGAATCAACATGCTTTGGCTGAGCATTTTGTATTGCTTGATAATTTTTATGTAGATGCCGAAGTGAGTGCCGATGGACATAACTGGAGCATGGCAGCTTATGCAACAGATGTGGTAGAAAAAACATGGCCAACCAGCTATGGCGCACGTGGTGGCAGTACCAGTTTTGAAGGTGGCAGGCCTGTAACCTATCCGAAAGGAGGCTTTATCTGGGATTACTGCGAGCGGGCAGGAATAAGTTACCGCAGTTATGGCGAGTTTGGTTCTTACGCTAAAGCGAATATCAAATCACTGCAGGGGCATATGTGTCCGGCTTCACCAGGTTTTGATATGGATATTAAAGACCAGGTGCGTGTAGATGCCTGGCAGCACGATTTCGATTCTTTACTGCTAGCTGGTGCGGTGCCGCAGTTTAATACTTTACGCATTTCTAACGATCATACCAGTGGCCAGAAGAAAGGAAAATATTCGCCACAGGCGGCCGTTGCTGATAATGATTTGGCAGTAGGCCGGATTATTGAGCACCTATCGCACAGTAAGATTTGGAACGAATCGGTTGTATTTATTTTGGAGGATGATGCACAAAACGGGCCAGACCATGTAGATGCGCACCGTTCTCCGGCTTATGTAATTGGCCCGTATGTGAAAAGAAATGCAGTGGTGCACACCATGTATTCGACTTCAGGCTTTTTGCGCACCATGGAACTGATTTTAGGCTTACCACCGATGAGCCAGTACGATGCAGGAGCAATGCCTTTGTATGAGTGCTTTACCGCTAAGCCAGATTTCAGGCCATATAATGTGTTACAGCCCCTTATTGATTTAGATACCCGGAACGTAGCGGTTAACGAGAGTAGCAGACGATCTGAACTGTTCAATTTTGCGAAAGAAGATTCGGCACCAGATTTAGATTTAAATGAAGTGGTATGGAAATCAGTTAAGGGCGAGCAGTCGGTAATGCCTGCGCCCAAACGAAGCGCTTTTGTGATTCTTGAAAAGAAGAAAAAAGATGATGATTAAAACTTCAATTATCATCTGATTTTAAACAAAAAAGGCAATTTCCGATCGGGAAAATTACCTTTTTTGTCTATGTTTTTTCCATTCGCTACACGCCAGACCCCCAGCGCCAAACTGATTTATAATTTCCAATCAGGCCTTTCAAAATGGCAGGTATAACCGTAAGGGTTTTTCTGTAAATAATCCTGGTGTTCTTCCTCTGCATTCCAAAAATCGGTTTCGGGTACCACTTCGGTTACAATTTTGCCTGGCCATTTTCCAGAAGCATCCAGTTCAGCAATTAAGGCATCGGCCACATTTTTTTGCTCTTCACTATTGTAAAATATAGCTGATCGGTAAGATGTACCTACATCATTTCCCTGTCTGTTGCGTGTGCTCGGATCGTGGATCTGGAAAAAATATTCCAGTAATTTGCGATAGGTTAAAACAGTCGGATCAAAGGTCACTTCAATGGCTTCAGCATGTGTGCCATGGTTCCGGTAAGTAGCATTGGGAACATCACCACCAGTGTATCCGACAACCGTAGAAACTACCCCCGGGTAATGACGGATTAGTTCTTCTACTCCCCAAAAGCAGCCGCCTGCAAGAATGGCTTTTTCAGTATTCATATATCTCTCTCTTTTTGATTACCTAAAGATACGTTGAAGATGTGTAAAAGGAAAGTAAAGATGGGTATGGATTTTCTACAGCATTCGTCCTTGAAAGAAGAGTTTTATTTCTGTCGCTGAGACACCAACCGATAGAATAAAGCGTCATCCCAAGAAATAATTTATTGTATAGAATCAATAGGAATGATAGATAGTAAAGAAGCTGATGGTCTCTAAGTATCGTCATTTCGACCGCAGTGCCCGCCTGTGCGGACAGGCCTGCCGGTACAGGCGGGGAGAAATCTTTTAAACCTACAGGGTAACGCTTCAACCCCGCCTGTAACGGGCAGGGGGGCTAAGTGGCTTTTGCAGCTTTCATATTAACGGTTGCAGGCTGCATAGCCCATTGTTCCTAAACGCGATTGAGCGGAATAGCCCGGAGCGCAGCGAGGACTATAAGCGAAAGCGGGACTACGAGCCGCCACGAACCAAAGGTCGCTCATTTCCTGGATAATCAATTTATTTCAGTAGGTGAGACCATAACCGATAGAATAAACTCTAATTACCAAAAGCGAAATCCATGAAGCTCACATTGTTTTTGCGCGAAGAACTTACGGCAATGCCGCTATTCGCTTGATCGGTAAAAGTGAAACCCTCCAGCTCGTCTGCTTTATCAGTATTGATTACAGCTAAAACAACTTCTTGACCTTTGGCTAACGATTTTTCGAGATCGATAAAGGTAATTCTCCATTTATGTCCTTCGATCTGATTTTGGATTAAAACGAGTATGTCCTTATCTGCAATCCAATGTAAGTTTTGTACCCAGGGCGAACAGGTGAATTTTTTGAAAAGCACGCCCTTTTCGCTGGTTTTATTGGCCTTCGATAAGGCTTGGGGATTGTACAATCGCACTTCATTAGCTTTATTGCCATAATCGGCAGTGGCCACATACCACTTGCCTTGGTATTTTACATATTCTGGCCGCGTACCCTGAATGCAGGCATCATCTTCAATAGTTTTAATCAGGTTGCCATCTAATTTTTTACTTTTTAAAAAACCCGGCCAATTGATGCAGCTAATTTCTGCTTTCCAGGGTGTGCCTGCTGGGTCTTGCTTAACCGAGTTGCCCACAAATGTTGGAAGTCCCTTTTGGTAGGCAATACCGGTAGGGTGTTTAATGATATTTTTGCCATCAATGGTAAACCTGTATTCCTTATGTTCGTAAATAAGCGAATCTTTCTGAAGCCTGTATTCGCGCATTACACCCACTTCTCTATCGCCATACAGAAAATAATGTCCGTTTTGCTTTGAAATTCCCTGGCAGGCACCTAGGGAGTCGATGGTGATTGTTTTCGTAATTTTCCCATCCGTTTTGCTGTATTGGGCTACAAAAAACATTATCACCAGCACTAAAATTGGGTTTAATACTTTCATAAACTTAAGGGTCTAAAGGTTCGTCGAAATCAATTTGCAAGGATGTGGTATTTAGGTAGAATTCTGATTCAGTATCGCTTAAACGTTTTCCATTTTTGTAAGGATAGTAACCCAGTTCTTTTTTGCAGCGTTCGGGCAAGATATTGGTAATGTAATAGCTCTGCGATTTTACGGTACAGGCTAACCCTGGTTTGTCTATAGGCATCCCATATCTAAACATGAGTCTGGCGCAGTTACGAAGATTAGTGGTGGTGTGGCGGGCGTGGGGTTCCATTATAATGACGCTTTCGGGTATCTCGAGTACTTGCATTAAAAACTTCTTCATCTCATAAGCTTCACTGAACTTGGTTTTATAGGGATGTACCCTTCCGCCAGATACCACAATGAATGGCGCTACACCTTTTTTATACTGTAAGGCCGCTAAACGGCAGCGGATCATTCCACCAGCGCTTAGTGCAACATCTTTTTCTTCAGGGCCAGCGCCCGGAACCAGGATTACGCTGTAGGGATATTTCTTCCAATCTGTTTTTTTGATCTGTTTATGAGCAGCGAAGTTTACACCTTTGTCCATGGGTTCATCATCGGCAGCCTCATTACGTTCATTTAGTTCTAATGCCTGAAGCGCAAATTGCATAGCGGGTTCAAAAAACAATTGATGATCGCTTTGTAGGGCTAACCAGGCATTGGTTGCCGTAAGTTCTGCATATTCTTTATCTTTTGAGCTGAAGCTGATGGAATCTATTTTCGGATAGTTGGGTTTATTACCCTCTACATATACGCCAATAGCATAATTAATGGCATTGGCATCTTGCTCCCATGCTTTCAACAGCAGGTTTTTGGGATTTTCGTTAGCATATAAAGCATAACAACCGGAAGGAATCAGGTGATTGCTTACCAGTTTTCCTAATTCGTTATTTTCATGATAGCTGTTGCTCAACTGCTGGCTGATCGCTGTAATTTCTTCAGGACTAAACTTCAAAGCACGGGCATAACAACTGATATCTGCCTTACAATTTTTTAATGCCTCGTTTATCTTTTCGCTTTTCGAACGTGAAATCTTTTCCAGCATGCTGTTTTCTTTCAGCATCTTGTTAAGCCCGGGCAATTGTTTAAAAAGTGTAAGCAGGTAATAATTTTTGTATTGTACTGCATTTCTGGTTTTGATTAATTGATAAGACTGCGAGGGGACATTTTGTGCAGTTAAGCTTTGGCATAACAGCCAAAATACCAGAAAGAGATAACAGGATTTCATCGAAAAGTTTTGGATGTAAATTTAAGCTGCAGCCATTAAACCAACATTAAGGTGATGTTATCCTTTAAATTCTGATAAACCGATTTAGGGGTGTTTTAATTTGAGTTAATATTAAGTTAAAGAAGCTACTCCTATTCGTGTAAAGAGTTAACACAGAAGACACATCGTGTTAAAGATACACCTTTACTTTTGCGGCGGTAGAACGCTCTAAAAATTGCTCATTAATTTTAAAAGGATAAGCCTATGTAAATGTTAAAATCTACGCTTCTACTTAAAAACACAAGTTTCCAATTATTTCAAAAAAACCATTACAAAGAACAAAAAGATGACATCATTTTTTTTAACCGCAAGTATAAAGCGTACTTGCAGGAAATTGCTTTTGCCCTTAGGTTTACTGGCCATCTGCAATGCTAATGCAATAGTAATAAACCATGCTGAAGCGGTTCCGACCTTACGCCATAAAAAATTTGCCACGGTTAGCGGAACGGTTACCGATCAGAATAACCAACCTCTGCCCGGTGTTAGTGTTTTTGAAAAGAAAACAAAAAAAACGACCGTTACAGATTCTAACGGTAAGTATTCCATTAATGTAGAGGAAGGGGCTGTTCTGGTATTTTCTTACATCGGTTACGATAATCAGGAGGTTGTGGTTAATGGCCGTCAAAATATTAATGTTGTTTTAAAAGAAAGCAGCAATACTTTAAATGAAGTGGTGGCTATTGGTTACCAGAAAATCAGAAAATCGGATGTGACAGGTGCGATTAGTAGCGTTAAAGCCAGCGAAATGAACTTAACTTCTCCTACGGTTGGGCAGGCATTGGTTGGTAAAGTTGCCGGTGTGCAGGTGTCGCAAACCAGTGGTGCGCCATATTCGGGTACCAAAATCAGGGTTCGGGGTATTGGGTCCATTAACGCCAGTTCAGATCCCTTATATGTAATTGACGGTTATCCGGCGGGGAACAATGTATCCATCAATCCAGAGGATATCGAGACTATCGACATTTTAAAGGATGCGGCCTCCGCAGCCATTTATGGTTCAAGGGCATCTGGCGGTGTGGTTTTAATTACAACAAAAAGGGGCCAGGATGGGAAAGGCCGTTTTGAATACGACGTTCAGGGTGGAATTTCGCAACTAGCCAAAAAAGTTAAGTTATTAGATGCCGATCAATTTATCCAATTGTTAATTGATGGACGCAACAATGCCTATAAAGATTTATGGGTAAATGCGGGCAAAACCTGGAACGATGCCATGTTTGGCGATAGTAACGCAACCCGAATTGCTAACGTTGGTAATGGAAGTAGTGTGAGCATACCTGCTGATCTTTATAATTTTAGTACACAACAGGCCATCCCTGCAACTTACAACACCGACTGGCAGGATGAACTCTACCGCAATGCAGCATTTCAACGCCATAACCTTTCTTTTTCTGGCGGTACAAAAGATGTAAAATACTTTTTAAGCGGTGGTTATCAGAACAATGATGGTATTGTAACCAACACCAACCAAAAGGTAACCAACTTTAGGGGGAATATTGATGGCAAGGTGAGCGAGCGTTTACACGTAGGTGCCAATATTTCGTATACGCAGAACGATAACCGTGAGGTACAGGAAGGACGTTATAATTTAAGCCCAATGATGTCGGCTTTGATTTACCTGCCTTATTTACCGGCAAGAGATGCCAATGGAAATCCGATCCAGTTTGGCATGGGGGCTTTATCTTCACAATATGGTATTCAAAATCCGGAAAATCCACTTGCAACCGTAGGGCAATTGAAAATTACCAGAAAGGGAGCCAGAAGTACTTATAATGCCAATGCCACTTATAAAATAGTGGATGGCTTGGATTTTAAAGCCAATTTAGGTACACAGACTTACAATGAAAAATATGATTTTTATTTGCCGACAAGTTTAAGCAACGGTAATAATCCACCTTATTCTACTGCTGCGATAACGGCGGCGAATGCTATTGCACAAACCCTTAGCCAGGTAGATCAGCTTGGTGAGTTTACGCTAAACTATAATAAAACTTTTGGTAAGCATAAAATTGATGTGCTTGGAGGATATTCTGCGCAAAAGACCTCCAGCGATTTACTGCGTGTTTCTGCCAAAGGTTTTCAGAATGATAATATTGGTGAAATTACCGATAAAGGTGCCGACGCCAGTTTCTTCACTTTGGATAATGCAGCAAAATCCACCAATACATTACTATCTTATTTTGGCCGTTTCAGTTATAATTATGCCGGCAAATACTTTTTAACCGGTTCATTCCGTCGCGATGGATCATCAAGGTTTGGTCCGTTAAATAAATATGGTAACTTCCCTTCGGTAGCGGCAGGATGGAACCTTTCGGATGAAAGTTTTTACAGGGATTTTCTTGGTGAGCAATCTACAGTGAAGCTGAGGGCAAGCTGGGGACTGAGTGGTAACAACAACATTCCAAATTACAGAACACAGCAGGAAATGAGTGCGCCAAATGGTGTTGTATTCGGTAGTGCGATAGCTACCGCCATCTGGCCTAATGCGATCCAGGATCCAAAATTAGGCTGGGAATCTACATCCCAATACAACTTTGGTACCGATATCATCTTGTTCCGCAACCGTGTATCCATTATCGCTAATTATTACCTGAGTTATTCTTACAACCTGTTGTTCAATCAGCCGGTTTCCGGAATTTCAGGTACCTCCTCTATCCTGACTAATCTGAATGATAGCAAAATCAGGAATAAAGGCTTCGATTTACAGGTGGACGGCAGAATTATCCAAAATCAGGATTTTACATTAGGCCTAAGCGGAAATATTGCAGCTAACAGGAATAAAGTTTTGAATATGGGGGGTGCAAGTAGCATCTTCACCAATGGTGCAGAGCGCTCATATATTACACATACCACTCAGGAAGGATATCCGGTAGGCATGTTTTACGGATTTAAGGTTTTAGGTCGTTTAACGGCAAATAATGTCGGGAAGGTTGCGCCTTCTGCTTCAGCAACCAATCCCGCAAAAATCGGCGATTTATATTTCCAGGACACGGATGGCAATGGCATTGTGAATGATGCAGACAAAACGATTATCGGTACACCATATCCTAAATTTACCTATGGTTTTGCCTTAAACACTACTTACAAAACATTCGATTTAAGGGTGTCATTCAACGGATCATACGGGAACCAGGTTTTAGATGGGCAAGATTATTATCTGTATAACTTTGAAGGTTCCGGAAACCAATATGTGGAGGTTGCCAACCGTTATAGAAACGAAGCTAACCCCGGCAGTGGTTTAAACTACCGTGCATCGCGTGCAGGTACGCAAAGTAACAGTACCCGTTTATCATCTTTCTACATCCAGGATGGATCTTATTTCAGGTGTACCAACATTACTATGGGTTATACTTTCCCGAAATCGCTTGCCAGTACCCTTAAAGTGAGTAATGTCCGTGTGTTTGGCAGTGTAGATAATGCATTTACCATTACTAAATACAAAGGTTATAACCCTGAGGTGGATTATAGCGGAGGTTCTAACTTAACACCTGGTGTTGATTATGGTAACTATCCGCTAGCAAGAACTTACAATCTTGGCATTAAGTTGACTTTTTAAAATTCAGAACATGAGAAAAAATATTTATATCGTTTTAGTCCTGGCCCTTGTGGTTGGTCTTGGTGCTTGTAAAAAGGATTTTCTGGACCAAAAGAATCCAAATGCAGTAGCGCCTGAAAATTATTTTAAAACAGAAAATGATGTTTTACTGGCCGTAAATGGTGCTTATCAATCGTTGAGAAGCAATAACACTATGGGTGAGAACAGTGGTTTATTTACTGATGAACGTTCTGACGATACCGGAAGAAATGATAACCAGAGTAATGCGGGTGAACCTTTTCAGTTTAACGATTTTTCCCTGTTGCCAAGTAACTCCTATCTGAAAGCGCATTGGTTAGCCCTTTACAACGCGATTACCAGAACCAATTTTATTTTATCCAACATTGATAAAGCGAATTTTACCACTCCGGCCAATAAGGTAAATTACGCTGCAGAAGCTAAATTTATCAGGGCCATTATGTATTTCGAGCTGGTACGGAAGTGGGGGGCTGTACCGTTGGTGACAACACAGTTATCAACCAATGAGGAGGTGAAGCCTTTTGTTTTCCGTGCGCCCGAAGCAGATGTTTATAATCAGATTGTAGCCGATTTAAAAGACGGATTAAACAGCACGTTACCCAACTTCCCCGCGGCAGCGAATATCGGAAGAACATCTAAAGCCGCCATTAATGCGTACCTGGGCAAAGTATATTTAACTATGGCCGCTACTTTAGATGCAAATAAAGCAGAGAACCTGGCTAATGCCAATACTTACCTAATGGCCGCTTACAATATGAGGGCATTTGGTAATTTATCCGAAATACCTTATGCCGATGTTTTTGATGTAACTAAGAAAACCAGTTGTAAGGAATTGATTTTCCAGATTTCATACAAACAAGGCGACATTACTTACAGCTCAAGTATTGCGGCCAATAATCAGGCGAAGGGAGAAACCATCAATTCGCAAAAAACTGCTACTGGTGTTGGTGGTAATGTTACGCTCGATTTGATTAATGAGTATGAAGGAAATGATCTGAGGAAAAATTTCTCAGTGAAATATGCAAATGATGCTACGGTAAAAGACTGGTTTATCACCAAATTCCGTGATGCCAGCGATTTGGCTACAAAAAACGGGTATGGGGGCAACGACTGGATTTTAATGCGCTATGCTGATGTGATATTGATGCTTGCTGAAGTGAATATGCTGCAGGGAAATAATGCGGTTGCCATTCAATATTTAGATATGGTAAGAACAAGGGCAGGTATGCCAGTTTACGCGGTTGCCAAAACTGACGCTACTTACGCCGCTAAATTTCCTACATTAAAATTGGCTATTTTACATGAGCGTAGGGTAGAACTTGCCTTTGAACACCATAGGTGGTTCGATTTAATCCGAAACTTTACGCCAACCGAATTGGTTAGCTATTTAAAGGCAAAGCCACAATCTTCATTTGGTATTGCTAACCTGAATAATGTAAGCACAAAAGACAGGTATTATCCTATTCCTTTTGATGAGGTGAAATTAGATCCGGTTAAGATGTATCAGAATCCCGGATATTAGTTAAATCCTAAGGAAGTCAAGTTTTTGAAAACTTGACTTCCTTTTTATAAGGCGTTTTTAGTTAGCAGTTGGCAATTTTCAGTTTTCAAGCAATTGAATCAGAAAATAATCACTCTTGTAGATCCTGAAACACCCGTCTGACCGACCGGGCGGAAGTTACCATTGACAGAATCTATTAGTGCGGTCGTCATCCGATAACTATCGGATCTCGCGCATGCGGAATCTTAAAGCAACATAAAAAACCTGCGAAGGTATTACGATTATTCATAAGACTTTGGTTTTATTAAGTGGCATTCATGAGCACTGCGTGGTTCCCGCTCAAGTTGGGAATGACGATATCTCCAGCCCTTTTCTCTTCAATACGATTGTTTTTCAGTTAACTCTAAACCATTAACTGAGAACGGTTAACCGCTTCTCTAAATCACATTCCTCGTAATTTTTCCTTTGATGATGTAAAGCGACAGGATATTCTTTTTGCTGATCACTGTATCGCCACTAAAATTTGGGTTTGAAGAACGAAGGATAAGTTTGGTATCATCAGCATGCTGAAAAATGAGTTTGATGGTGCGTAAACTGTTACTGTCTTCATCGGTCATCACCACGTAAGCTTCTCCCCACTGCAGGATTTCGTAATTGGTGATTTCTTTTATGGCTATAATTTCGCCTGCGGCATATTGTGGAGACATGCTATCACCATAAACTGGTAAATAGGCCGTACAATCGTTAAAAGGCAAATAGTTGACCAGGTATTCTGCGCGTTGTTCTTCCACTATGTGTTCCTTGGCATCAGATAAGCTCATATCGAAATAAGGTACTCCTTCTTTGCTTTCGCCAACGGCTGGCCTCTTTTTGAAGAATGGCTCGCCAATTCCATTTTCCAGCCAGGTTAAATTAACGTCGAATCTCATCTCTAACCGATCTTTGATAGCATTAGATACGTTGACCCTTTCTCGTAAAATATCTGATAAGGAACCTTGTTGAATATTCAATGCAGCAGCAAAATCCTTTTGAGTTTTAAAATGCAGTAATTCCATTAACCTTTTTAAGCGCTGATTTTCATTCATAGGAAATGTTAATAAGTTTTTTGAATTAATTATAGTTTAACTATATTATTTTGCTAAATTCGTTAGCTAATATAATCATTTAAAAATATACGCTATGAAAGAGCACCTGAATTTTAAAAAAGAAACGATGGCATTAATAGATGCGATTGAAAGTTTTTTTGCTACAAATGGGGTAGATTATCACTTAAATTTTTTAAAAAACTGGTTAAATCCACCCGGTAACGAGTTCGATTTTTCACCCCAAAAGCATCCTGCACAGCTGTTGGTGTTTTATGAAAAACTGGTACCGCTTTTCGATTATTCGGATTTGGTTTTTAATCATATTGAAACTGATACTGAATTTGTAGAGGCGATTTCGGCGGATGATTGTGGTGTAGAACGCGAAATGGTATTACTAGAGTATTGTCCGAAATTATTGAGCAGCGGAGAAGTCAAAAATCCGAAACTTACTTTTCTTGATATTTTCTTGTTCTTCCAGTCAGATACCTATAAAGTGATGTACAAAGAATGGTTGTTGGCCGCCTTAGAAAACAAGCTCGATCTGGATTGGGACCAATATATTTTTCCGTTTTATGAGAACACAAAAAAAATGCTGGAGGCTTGCTGGCTCATACACGAAAGGATCATCACCAGAAATAGTTTTAAAAGTATCGATCGTTATTACCATATGGCCATATTCGAAAGTACATCGCCCTTAGCCTTTGAACAGGAATTATTTAATGATCCATTTAAGGTAATAGAATTTTTCTTTAGCCTTGATAACCTTAGCGGGCATAAAGCCTATTTAAAGAACTGGTATCGGGCTGCCCTGGCTGAAGAGAAGTGTTTGAGCGATGTAGCCGATTATTTTTTCCTATATAATCAGTTTATCAAACTGCTTAATGCCGGTTTTTTGATTACGGCTAAAAACTTAACTTATCAGGGTACACCACCAAAAAACTTGTTTGCTACAGATCAGTCAAAAAATGGTGATAGTTACCAGAAAAGCCTCTGCGAGGTAAATACACTGTCTGCCGTGCATATCGAAAATCCTTATCTGTTTGTATCGTCTTTCTTTATTCCCAAAAAAATTAAGCGGTTGCGTTTAGGGCTTTTGGAATGGTTGTATGCCGCTTTCAGTACCAAAAGCAGCATTAAACTGCTAGATAAGGAATTTTTGTTTGAACAGTATGAATCCATGCTGATGATTGTGGAAGCTTTTTTTGTGATGATCACCCATCCTCCATTGGACGAAATTGATGAAAGGAACTATTATTATGCGGAGTAAGTTTTTGAATCCAGAACATGTTGCGATAAAAGACGAACGAATATGGCGTTTGTTGAAGGAGATTATGGCTGCAGTACCTGTTCAATATATTTACCTCCATCACCACTTTTTTGATGGTGAAGCTGTTCAGGAAATGTTGATTATGGTTTCGTTTAAGCACGTACGTGTTTTAAATGAATTAACACCAGTGTTAAATATGGTATTTAACGGGCAAATGGAATGGAGTTACCGGGTTTTTCATGTGCATGAGGTGGAGCAGGCACTATTGGAGGGGAGTTTATTTTTTCATTATGCCACCGCTGCAGCAAATTGTTTATTTAGTAGGTCTGGTGTTTTTCTTGATCGTGGCATGCCTGATGTGATTGCAGATCAGGTGAGCATTGCTTACCAGCAGGGAATTAACAAGGCCAATAAATTTTTAACAGGGGCGGCCTTCTATTTTAAAGGGCAAGATTTCGAATACTGCGCTTTTATGCTGCACCAGGTTTTCGATCTGATGTACAGGGCTATCGAAGTGCTGGTGATGGGGAAGGATAAAAAAACGCACCGCATCAGGGTTCATCAATTGTATATCAAGCCTTTTGTAAAACCGCTTTCAACGCTGTTTAATGATCGTGAGGAAGAGGCAGGCCTGTTGCATTTGCTCGATGAGGCCTATCTGGCCGTAAGGTATGAAAACAATTACGCAATCAGTGAATCAGCGGTAATCAGTCTGTTCGGGAAAGTAGATTTGCTATATGTGATTGCTGAACAGGTTTATCAGGGTATCATGAATAATCATTTTGATAGACAGGTTAGTAGGATAGGTATTAGGTAAGCGTTGCTGAGAAAATTAGTCGGTAAAAACTACTAGGTTTGCAGTTTGTTTTCATACCAGCTTATCCCAAAGCTTAAGTTAAGTTTATTGATTTATTTGGAAACGAGTGTTCAGCATTTCTTCGGGAACAACAGTCCCGTTATTCGCTTTATCCCGATGGAAAAATCGGGATGTACGCTACTACCGGGTTTATGCACAGCAGTTCGTTAAAAAAAACAAACGCTAAGAGGAATGCTTGCTGATTACGTACTCAGCCGATGATATTCATGCGTGCCGTGCCAGTTAGACCCGATTGGAGTGGGCACGAGCCCGATATTTCATCGGGTGAAGTAAAACGAAAAGCGGGACGATACCTGAATAATTGCACAGGAACCTGCTCTCTAAATAATTGAACAAACTCGCTTTAGCTAGTAAACGTGCATATTAGAAAGAATAAAATATAAACTGATTTTTCCACTTTTTGGCCTTAGTACTGCCTGTCGATAAATAGATTTTGAACATATCCGCCTACACCCTGGACCAGTTTAGCAGCCTGGATTGAAAAAACCATAAAAAAAGGTTTATAAAATTGCGTATTCATACCGATTATCATGATCGTATAAATATATTTGCGGATAAGATCTGGTATCAGTTTATATCTTATCGCCAAACTCAATTTTTAACCAATGAATAAATTCGAAAGCCGTTACGCCCAAAGCCCTAAAGAAGTTAAACAAATGGATACCGCAGCTTTGCGGGATAACTTTTTGATTGAAAACGTATTTGAAGCCAACCAGGTAAACCTTACCTTATCTCATTTTGACAGATATATAGTTGGTGGCGCAATGCCTGTTGATCAGAAAATCGCATTGCCAAATCCTGATGATTTAAAAGCGAATTACTTTTTGGAGCGGAGGGAGCTGGGGATAATCAATGTTGGTGGAAAAGCGATTGTGACTGCTGATGGGGAAAGATATGAACTGGATTATAAAGAAGCTTTATATATTGGAAAAGGCACGAAAGAGGTATTTTTCGAATCTGCTACCCCTGGAGAAGCTGCTAAATTATACATCAATTCTGCTCCTGCACACCATAGCTACCCTACTAAAAAGGTAAGCAAGGCAGAAGCAGAGGTTGTAGAGCTGGGTACGCCCGAAACCGCGAACCATAGAATAATTAATAAGTTATTGGTGAACAGCGTTTTGCCAACCTGCCAGTTGCAAATGGGGATGACGGAACTAAAATCGGGCAGTGTTTGGAATACCATGCCGGCACATACACACGATAGAAGGATGGAAGCCTATTTCTATTTCGAGGTTCCAGCGGGACAGAGTGTTTGCCACTTTATGGGACAGCCGCAAGAAACCCGACATATTTGGATGCAGAACGATCAGGCAGTAATTTCGCCAAACTGGTCTATCCATTCAGGAGCAGGTACAAGTAACTATACTTTTATTTGGGGTATGGCCGGCGAAAACCTGGATTATGGCGATATGGACCATTGTGCCATTACCGAACTAAAATAAACTATTATTTTATTCAATCGGGTATATCAGAGGAGCGTTACTTAAAATAGAACTTTAGAAAAAAAAATGTCTGACATATTTAATTTAGCAGGTAAAACTGCACTGGTTACTGGCTGTAAAAGAGGAATAGGCAAAGCGATGGCTTTGGCTTTGGCCGAAGCAGGTGCCGATATTATCGGTGTTTCTGCAAGTCTCGAACTTCAGGGCAGTGCTATTGAAAAAGAAATTTTAGCGCTGGGTAGAAAATTCTATGCCTACCAGTGCGATTTTGGTAAACGAGAAAATACTTTAGCTTTTGCGGCTCAGGTAAAATCAGATCATCCTGTGATCGATATTTTGGTGAATAACGCAGGGACCATCCTGCGCCAGCCCATTGCGGAGCATTCAGACGAGTATTGGGATGAGGTTATTGCTGTAAACCAATCGGCACCATTTATTTTAACGCGCGAAATTGGTAGGGCAATGATTGCAAGGGGAAGCGGAAAGGTCATTTTCACGGCATCATTACTCTCCTTTCAGGGTGGTATTACCGTGCCTGGTTATGCAGCAAGTAAAGGCGCGATCGCATCTTTAACTAAAGCTTTCGCAAATGAGTGGGCGTCAAAAGGGGTAAATGTTAATGCGATTGCGCCCGGATATATCGCAACCGATAATACCTCTGCCTTACGTGAAGATCAGGACAGGAGTACCTCGATATTATCACGTATCCCTGCAGGAAGATGGGGAACACCAGAAGATTTTAAAGGGCCAACCATTTTCCTGGCTTCAGCAGCCAGCAATTATGTGCACGGAACGATTTTGACCGTTGATGGCGGTTGGATGGGAAGGTAGGTTAGTGATGAGTTTGGAGTGATGAGTTTGGAGTTTGGAGTTGGGAGTTGAGAGTCGATCACTCCAGGTTTTCGTATTAAAGAAGTCAAGTTTTTGAAAACTTGACTTCTTTTTGTTTAGCAAACTTGATGATGTGTGTAGGACGCCAAACACCCGGCTTTACACCTGAATTAATAAAGATTATAGATTTCCTTAATATCCTTCAGGATACTTTCGAAATCGATTTTAAGGTCGATTAATTTACCGGTGTGGATATCGAAAACCCATCCGTGAACGGTTATTCCACGTTCAGTAATGGCTTCCTGCACTGCTGCGGTTTTTAACAGGTTAACGCATTGTTCCTGAACATTCAATTCTACCAGCCTGTTGTAGCGTGCGCCTTCATCCTCAATGGCATTCAATTCCTCTTTGTGGATACGGTAAACATCGCGAATATTCCTTAACCATGGATTTAAGATACCCATATCAGCAGGTTGCATAGCAGCTTTAACACCTCCACAATTGTAATGACCGCAAACTACAATATGGTTTACCTTTAAGTGGCGCACAGCATAATTTAAAACCGTCATGACGTTTAAATCTACGTTGTTTACCAGGTTGGCTACATTCCGGTGCACAAAAGCCTGCCCAGGTTGTATCCCCATCAAATCTTCTGCCGTAACACGGCTATCTGAACATCCGATATACAGAAACTCCGGACTTTGTCCTTTAGATAATTCAGTAAAGTAGTTGGGATCAATTGACAGTTTTTCTGCGATCCATTTTTCGTTGTTCTTAAAAACGTCTGCTACATTCATACTTGTGCTTTAATAGCTTTATCGGATAAATTAATTATTTTATGTTGTTATTACACAGCAATAATATTAAAAAAGATCTATTAAGGCTTGCTGGTTCTGTTTCTGTAATTTTGCATACAGGCTATAATAAAACGCGCTCGCCGATTTCTTTTTAATAGATTTATTAACAAGTTTTATCCGGAAATGTTTACTGATTTGACAGGTATTTTATGGTGCCGAAATTACAGTCGACAGCATATTGAGTTTTTGTTGTCAGGCCTGATTATGTGAGCTTTTGGGTGGGAAATCGTCATCCCGATCGGATAGCTTTCGGATGGAATGAAATCGAGAGATTTATTTTTATGGGTTTCCCGAATTCGCTGTACTCCGCTCGAAATGACGACTAATTGTAGTATGCTGATATTTTAGCTTGCAACTGCTACCGAATTTTTGTTGATATGGTTAGGCAATTCTTCCAGTGTATATAAGTTAACCAACGATTCTCTCAGTACATCTTGAGCATTATACCACACGTTTTCTTGAGTAAAATGACAAATACCATTGGTTAATTCGGTGATAATTGCGCCAATTAATGTTGCAAAATGATTTTCGAATACATCTCCGGAGTGATATTTCAGAGAAAATACTTTATTGTAGTTTTGTAATTGGGCTTCAACTGTTGCGCTTAGTTTTACAGGTTTTGCAACTTTCCTTTTTTTCTTTTTAAATAAACCAATGATTTTCTGGACAATACTCTGTTTAATGATTTTTTCTTTAAAAAGCTTTTTCTTGTACTCTTTCAAATCAAACGATTTATGAGAAACACTAAAATTTAATTTTAAGCTATTTTCATTAAATATTGCCAGGGTAGGTTTGTCCCATTTAAAAACGATTGGTAAACTTCCGTTCGGATTCCGGAATGAAAAAGAGGAATGAATATCCAGAACGTTCTCATGTTCATTTAAACGTTTTAAAATTGTTGGGATAAGATCATCTGTTAATGAATTGGTGTAGATGTTAATATAAGCGCTCATGTTATTAAGATTGGTTGAATCAATGTAATGGCGTAGGCTGTTTGCACTATGCTTTATTTCAATGATAATTAAGGATATCATTTTATTGAAGTGTAGCTATGTATGATAGCTGTACTTCAATATATCGATTAACTCGGAAATCTTAAGGTGTATTGACAGTAGTTATTTTTCATTTGTATGTGGTTTGTTGTGTGTATTATTGTCCGAAAAAGGGCCGCTTCTTAAATTTCAAGTACTTAAACGGACCGAAACGGGAAAACGTTACAATTAACTTAAAAAAAATTATCTGTGAGCAATAATTATACCACAAATGCTGTTGGCTTTTTAATTTTCCAGTAGCTTTTTCATATTGGTTAGCTGCAGGGTATTTTGAAAGTCAGGTGTAACAGAACCTCCTTTAGCTATTATTTGTTTTAAGCTTCGGTTAAAGCTCCTTACAGAAATACCCAGATAGGCGGCCATGTCTTCTTTGGAGATGGAGATATGTTCATCAGCCTGCAACTTCAGTAATTTCAAAAGTGCAGATTCTAAGGTGTATAGCTGTTGAAAGGATGCGCGTGTACTGGTTTGGATAATCCTGGTAGATAATTCCTGTAATAAGATTGTAGTAAACTCGCTATTCTTATTAATTAATGAAAGGAAAAGCTGATGAGGGATAACATAGGCCGTAACGTCACTAATTGCAGCTACACTGCACAGGCAATTGATCTTTTTTAGCGCTTCCAGTTCTCCAACCACTTCGCCCTTGCCTAAAAATTCGATAATAAAATCTTTACCATTTTCCTCAGAAATAAAACATTTGCTGATTCCATCTTTAATGATGTAAATGTTGCTGATTTTTTCGCCCTGTTCGATAAATCTATATCCTGCTTTAAAGTTTTTGAGTGTAACCACCGCATCTTTATTTTCGGTGCAAAAGCGTTCAATAAAGGATAAGAATGTAAGATTGGTGCGTAGCATATTTATTTAGTCGAGACAAATGTCCTTTTTTAAAGGAAGTTGTTGCTTTACTTTTGTGATGCTAAAATAAGCATAACCATGAAAAATCAAATTACTGTAATTGCTTTTGACGCAGATGATACCCTTTGGGTAAATGAGCCTTATTTCAGGGAAACCGAAAACCAGTTTGCAGGACTTTTAGAAGATTTTATGCCGCATCATCAGGTCCTGGCAGAACTTTATAAAACAGAAATAGCCAATCTGCCACTTTATGGTTATGGAATTAAAGGTTTTGTATTAAGTATGATCGAAACTCTTTTGAGGATAACAGGAGGTAAAATAGATCCGATTGTGATCAACAGGGCAATAGAGCTGGGGCAGGAAATGCTCCAAAAACCGGTAGAACTGCTTGATGGCGTTGAAGAAGTATTGAAAGCCTTACACGGAAAATATAAACTGGTAGTGGCTACCAAAGGCGATTTATTGGATCAGCAACGAAAATTGACCAAATCAGGACTGGACCACTATTTTCACCATATCGAAATTATGAGTGATAAACAGGAAAGAGATTATCAAAAACTGATCAAACACCTGGATTGTAAGCCTGAAGCGTTTTTAATGTTGGGAAATTCCTTAAAATCGGATGTTTTACCTGTGCTGAATATTGGCGGACATGCCGTTCACATCCCTTTCCATACTACCTGGGCGCATGAGCATATTGATCATACCATTGAACATGCAAATTTTTACCAGATGGAAAGTCTGTCTGAAGTTTTATCAAAATTAATGGAATGAAAGAAAAAATAGATATTAATACCTGGATCAGAAAAGATCATTTTAAATTTTTCAATGCCTTTCAAGAGCCCTTCTTCGGTGTAACTGTGGAATTAGATTGTACTGTTACCTACCAAGAAGCAAAAGAAAAAAACGTTTCCTTTTTCCTGCTTTATCTGCACAAATCGCTGGTAGCCGCCAATCAGGTAGAATCTTTTAAGTTTCGCATTATTGATGGTGAAGTTTGGAAATACGACACGTTAAATGCTGCGGCCACGATTAACCGCCCGAATGGAACGTTTGGGTTTGGTTATCTGGATTTTTATGAGGATTTTGAAGATTTTAGAATGGCCGCCAATCAGGAAATTAAAAAAGTACAGGCCAGCACCGGTTTAATTCCGTCCGCATCAGGCGAAAACGTGATCCATTATTCGGCATTGCCATGGCTAAATTTTACGGCTTTATCACATGCCCGGAACTACGCTTTTCAGGATAGCTGCCCTAAAATATCTTTTGGTAAGCTAAGAGATGAAAATGAAAGAAAAATAATGTCCGTATCGATACATGTAAACCATGCTTTGATGGATGGGTTTAACGTTTCCCAATTTGTAGATGGCTATCAGGTGCTGTTAAATAACAAAGAAGTAACACATATGGCTACTCTAAACCTTTAGGAAACTAAACCTAAACGATAATTAATACCCAGTTAACATTAGGCGTTTATTTGTTTATCACTTCCATGATTGTTCCTTTTTATCTTTTGGCTTTTGTAGCCATGTTCCATAATGGATACTGCTTTCAAGGCTATGATGTTTTTTGTGATGTGAGTAACAGTCACATTTGTACTTTTTCTGTTCATCAATTATCCTTTGCAATCGGTTCCTGGGGTAGTCTGTTTGATGGCGATTTTGCTTTAAAATTTAAAGATTAATAAAATTTAAATTATCATTTGTATTCGAGAAAGTATTTGCTATTTTTGCTGCCCAAGCAGGAAGCTTGTTATTCAATATGTAATTGATTTACTATTGGATATTAAAACCGGGGGATTAGCTCATTTGGCTAGAGCGCTTGCCTGGCAGGCAAGAGGTGACCGGTTCGAATCCGGTATTCTCCACCAACCGTTAAAAAACCTTTCAGGAAACTGAAAGGTTTTTTTATTTATTCTCTCTATTGTCTAAATGAAAGCAGCTGGCATCGTTTTAAATCTTGATAAGTGATATCTTAAGATTCAGCTTAATTCAACTTTTTTAGCATCATACAGGCGCCACCACCTGGTGCAAGTTTTACACGAATTGTAGTGCCGGATGTAACCTTCATTTCTTTCGAGGTATAACCTTCTTTATGTGTACGATAATCAGAATCTTTACTGTCCTGAATAACAGTTGCATGGTAGTTGCCTTTGCCTAAGAAAGATAACGGAATTTCCAGATCGCGTGGTTCTTCGTTAGTGGCCGCACCAACCAGCCATGTTCCATCGGCTGATTGCCGGGCCATCGAAATATACTCTCCGATAATGCCCCTAATGGTTTTACTTTCCCGCCATGGCATCTTTTCTGAGGCGTAAAATTTCAGTATTTCCGGATGTTTTTTGTAATTCTCAGGAATATCCGGAATTACTGTAACACCCGAAAACATGATCAATGTCCGCGCTGCTTCACCAACCAAAGTAGAGGGTACAGGTGAAGGTTCGTCAATGCGGCCAGCCTGGGTTAGGTCTGCCAATCCATTGTTCATATCTATCGGGCCTGCGAGCATGTTAACAAATACTTCTGTTACAAATGTTTTAGGGGCAACTACGCGATGCGCATCCAGTTGAGCAGGACCATACTCGCGGGTTAGCGCATTTGGCCAGGTACGCATCTGTCCATATGGATGAACAGGACCATCATGAAAATCGCATAACAAACGGTATTTGGCACACAGTTCGGTAATGAGCTTGGTCCGGATATTTTTTTCTTCCGGATCGCCAATCATAAAACCATATTTTATCCCTGCTGCACCCCAGTCACTGTATTGTTTCAAAGTTTGCTCAATCGGATACTTACGACCGCCCACATCATTGATATATAGCCAGATACCAATACCTTTTGTTTTGGCGTAGGTTATGATTTCATGCACTTGTGCCACCTTGCCACCTTTAACCGGATCAGAGCCTTCTGCAAATTCTGGCCCGTACCAATCAGCATCCAGCATCAGGTAACGCATGCTGCTTTGCGCCGCGAAATCAACCATACGTTTCCATGACGGTAGCGACATTTTATACTCGAAATTATCTACTTTGGCGCCGTTAATTCGCCAATCCCATACGGCAACTCCGGGCTTTACCCATGAAAAGTCAGTATTTTTTGCTGGCGGTGGGTTTAATAGTTCTATCAAATGTGAGTCAACCAATTCGCCTGGCGTGCGTCCATACATTATAACCCGCCAGGCAGAATTAGACTTTGAAGCAATGGTAAAGTTTTTTGAACCTTTTTTAGATTCCAGTATAAGTGGCTCACCCTCCTCTAAATCAGCTTCATGCACGGCCATATAATCATGATCACCTGCCTTTACCGTCATCACTGGCAAACGCTTTCCATCCACATCGGTTAATTTTTCCGGACCGATATTATGAAGTTCTCCGTTGTAAAACCATGCGGTGTAATCTCCTTGAAAATTAAACCGGGTCAGATCTTTTGTTCTGAGACTTCCGGAAGGCAACAGGTATTTAATCGCAAAACCATTATTATACGCACGTGCAACGATTTTATAGGCTTTTAAATCAATGGTCATTTCATTGAATTGATCTGGCACGATGGTTCGTTTTCCCCAAACAGGTTTCCAAATAGTATTCACTGATCGACGGCTTGCCCGGATAAATCGGGTTTGGTTTAAACTATCCAGGCCTAATACTGATGGTCCGATCAATGCTTTTCCGTATGCTGTAAATGCATAGGTGACTTGTTTTAAGTCTGGAAAATTAAAAGAAATGAGGAGTTTGCCATTAGGTGATTTAAGTGTTTCGGCTTTGCGGGCTATTTGTGCAAAAGCAGCGTTTACAGTAAGTGTGAGAAACACAATTGCTAAGCAATTTAACTTTATATATTTAATTTTATTCATCATGCTAATAATCATCAGGGTTAATTTATGTCTCGGCGATTTGGTAAATATACCTGCCAAAGGGTATGCGATGCCAGCCAATGTCTATTTGAATTGAATGACTAAGGATATTCCTCATATTTAGTTAGTTGTCCGGTTAATCCTAATCATTTAAAATTGATCACACGGGATGAACGCTGATACAAAACTACTTTTTGCTGAGCTTAAAATTTTGCTGTAAAAAGACTTTTTTTTGCACAAATCCGATATGTCTGAATTATTAAAAAAAGGAAAATATTTACATTTAATCAGATAATGGCAATTTATTCAATCATCACTAAAAACGCATAAGCAGTAGATTTAGGCAAGCTTTTTTCTGCTATACAAGCGCACATCATCCAAGACAAGTTTAGTATTGGAACGTTGTAATGTTATATTACCGGCATGCTATATAAATTTTGAAAAGAGAAGAATATGAAAACCCATAGCATCGTAGCTAAGGTAACTCTATTTAATCCAATCCATATTTTATATAGTTTTAATACAATGTTAACCAAAAGAATCTGAAAACGTCAGATAAATCATACGATTATCTTGGTTTTTGTTACATTATAAAAAGGCGCTAATTAGCTGTTTCAAGGCACTTTGTTGATAAATGTCAAGGATTTATTTTTGTTAGGTAAACTTTAAGAAATAATTAAGAGTAATTTTGTTTTATGAACAACGCTCTTAAAATCATAGTGTTATCATTGTTAGTGACTAGCACTAAAGCCCAAATCGTTAAGCCATTGTCTACCGACGTGTTATCGGCTACCCGTGTAAATTTCAATAAAAATTTGCTGAAACTGGATTCGTTTGATATTGATCATCTGCCTCCTTCAGTTTATTTGTTTTCCAGAGAGGGTAAGCACGAAATAAACATTGGTGGTGTTACGGTCTTAACTGATGAAAAAGAGATTATTGGTATTAAAGACATGGAGCTATCGGAAGAGTCGTTGAAAAACATCAGCGACAGGTTAAAAGTTCTTGATAAACTTCAGAAAGCGTATAGCGAAGCAGCCAATGAAGAATATAGGTCTGGCAAAAGAAATAAGAATAATATCGTTTTATATGATCGCAGATTTTTTGCAATTCTCCGCGGAATGAGAGCGACCTTGAGAGATTTTAAAAAAATGTATGTTGCAAATCAGAATGATAAAACGAAAACGATCTCAGTTGCTGCAATGAGAAATCCCAATATCGACTGGAAGTTCTACAGTCAGTTGATAGAAGCTGAACACGAAAAGATACTAGCGCTAACCAAATAAAAATTTATTTTAATTAAACCAGCCATCTGTAGCGAAAGTTGTAGATGGTTTTTTCTTTATAAGAATCACAGATTGAAATAAACGGTTAAAATATAATTAAACAAAAAAGGGTTTGCATGTAGATGTTATTTTATATACATCAAACAAAGCCAGCATTTTATTATCTGATATCAAAAATGTACCTGCCGGCAGGCATATCAAGCCGGTTGTTAACTGCTTTTCCATTTAAATAAACTTTCTTTCCAGCTATTTCCGGAATGGTTATACTGGCACTTGAATTGGCTGGAATTTTTACCTCGTATTTAACACCCTTTGTATTTCTTTTCCACGAGGATAAAATGGTGCCGTACGGACTTTCGTGGGTCGCTGTAAAATGCGTTAAGCCCTCAACAAAGTGTGGTTGTAATAAAATATTTTTAAAACCAGGTTGTTGCTCATCAATTTTTATTCCACCTATACCTTTAAAAAACCATCCGCCAATTTCGCCAAACATCATATGGTTATCAGAAATATCCCTGGTAGCCTGCATATCCCAGTTTTCATGAAGTGTTGTTGCGCCATTGGCGATCCACCATCCCCAACCCGGATAAGTATCTTGTGCAGCCAGTTTGTAGGCTGTTTCCGCCTGTCCATTATCGCTCAAGGCATTCAAAATTGCTTTTGCACCCAAAACACCAACGTCGATATGCATACCATCTGCGGCAACACGTTTGGCCAGATTTTCGGCCAACTTCAAACGATATTGATCTTCCACAATATTCCATTGCAAAGCCATGCTCAATTCTGTCTGTACACCTGAACCATAGCTAACTGTCTCTGCACTGAAATACTTGTTGTTAATGGCTTTTTTAATTTTGCTGGCCAGGGCGCTATAAACCAGATAATCATTTTGCTTATTGAATAATTTAGCGGTTTTAGCTAAAATATCAGCGTCAACATAAAAGTAAACAGAAGAGGTATATTCTAAGTTTGATGTAGATTTAACAGGGACCCAATCTCCCCGGCCAAAAGTGGTTAAACCATCTTTACTGATGCTGTTTACATAATCAACATACTGTTTGATGTGGGTATAATTATCGGCCAAGGCTTTTGTATCGCCGTAAAACCTATAAATATTCCACGGAATAATGGCAATTGTACTGGTCCAGTCGGTTCCATTAGCTGTACCGTAACCCCAGCCACCGGTAGGGATAATATCTGGCAAAACGCCATTTGCCTGTTGTTCATCGCGATGATCGCCTAACCATTTCTCGTAAACAGTTAAAGCATCAAAATTATACAAGCCGGTTTCTACCGCAAAATGTCCATCTCCGGTCCAGCCATTTTTTTCTCTTTGAGGACAATCAGTTGGGAGGCCAAATAGATTCGATAAATAAGAATTATTTGTTGCCCACCAGATTTTATCAATCAGTGGATTTGAAGAAGCTATTTTTCCGATAGCGGGTACATCGCTATGCATAAAATAGGCTACCAAACTCTTTTCTTCTAATCTGATCGGTTCATTTGATGTAACTTCTATATATTGAAACCCTTTATAATTAAACAAGGGCATAAATTCTTCTCTGCCATCTCCATTTAGTATAAAAATATCGGTTTGAAAAGGGTCGGTATTATCTTTCGGGCGATAGTAAACGTCAATATTGGATAAATCTGCCCGGCCGCTGGCAGATAAGCGTTCTGCATGTTTTATTTTAAGCACAGTTCCTTTTTTTCCTGAAACTGTTATTTTACTTACACCGGCAATGTTCCTTCCCAAATCGTACAGGTAAAGGGTATCATTAAATTTACGCATGCTTTTTGCTTTTATTTCCTCCACATTACGGATAGGGTGCATGGTTTGGGCAGCAGTATTTTTTGATGGTGCTGCCCTTAGGTTTATTTCATGCCACTTTGCATCATCAAATTCAATTTTATTCCATCCTTTTTGCTCCAATCTGGCGTCATAATGTTCTGCAGTGTAAATATTATTAGAAATGATTGGCCCAAAACTGGTTTTCCAGGTACTTCCAGAACTTATGGTCTCGGTTGTACCATCCGTATAGGTAATTCTTAAATCTAAACAAAATGCGGGTCTGGCTCTCCAGGGCGCTTTATCAAAATTCCAAACGGCCATCGCCTGGTGGTTATACCAACCATTTCCCAAAATAACGCCAATAGCGTTTTTACCTTGGCGGATGCTGGCCGTTACATCGTAGGTAACATATAGATTTCTTCTGTCGAAACGCGTGTACATGGGGTCTAAACGGTGATTGCCAACCTTTTTACCGTTCAAATAGAGCTCATATAAACCTGCTGCTGCAATATATGCCCGTGCAGATTTTATCTGCCTTGCAGATTCAAAAACATTTCTAAAATAGGGCGCCTGGCGGGTATTGATATCCTTTCCATCGCTAATCCAGTCTCCTTTCCAATTTTCAGCGCCCATCATACCCGTTTCAAAACTCGAAATTCCAGATGCAATTAACTTATTGTCCTGATCCAAAACATCGACCTTCCAGAAGTATTTGGTAAAGGGCATTAATGCCCTGCCTTTGTAGGTAACCAAACTGTTGCCTGAATTTACCTGATCCGTATCCCACTGTATGTTGATTTTATGCTTAAGCTGTAAAGAATCTGTACCAACAATAATTCGGTAAGCCTTTTGTAAGGCACCTTTACGGTCATCATCCATCATCCAAGACAATCGGGGGCTGGGGTTATCAATGCCAATCGGATTAATCAGATGTTCGCACTTTAACCTGATAATTCCAGTTGCGTTTACCGATTGAGCGCCTGAAAAAAGCAGTATGAAAAGTAAAATGTGGTTTAATAAATTGGATGTGGTTACGTACATATTGAATATTAAAAATAAAGCATAGCAGGGAAACAAAATGTTCGCTGTTTACCGGAGCCAATTATAATTACAATTAGTGATTCAACTATCCTTTATGGTTTGCTGATATTTTTTACTTACCAATATCGGTAATTATAGTTCAAACCAAGGTCTGTTTAAGGTTTTGCTCCGTGTAAAATTTTGATTATTAAGTCTGAGATGGTGCTGCTTTTATAAGTAGACCAACTAAAATTAAACCATTTATTGGCTTATTTTAACCGGTTCTTTCCCTAAGTTGTTGAAGGCTGTTTTAACATTTAGATTTGAGAATGAATGCAATTAAAATATCGTTATATCGGGGTTTATTCATTTTATTATCGGCTGCACTATTTTGTGGCACAGTGCAAGGGCAGGGCAGGACAGAGTACCTGCTTGAAAAAAACTGGAAGTTTAGCAAGGGTGATTTTCCTGAATCTAAAAATCCTGCTTTTGATGACAGCAAATGGGAGACGGTACGTATACCGCATGATTGGGCGATAAAAGGTCCATTTGATGGGAATAATGATAGCCAAAATGTGCAAATTGTACAAAATGGCGAGCAAACAGCATCATTAAAAACAGGAAGAACAGGCGGTTTGCCTTTTGTCGGCAAAGCCTGGTACCGCAATACTTTTGTTGCACCTGCTTTTGCAAAAGGTAAAAAAGCAGTGATATTAATTGATGGCGCCATGAGCTATCCCAAAGTGTTTTTAAATGGAGAGGCTGTTGGGCATTGGGCGTACGGCTACAATTCTTTTTCAATGGATGTAACCGACAAAATGAAAGTCGGCAAAAATACACTCGCCATCAGTCTTGAAAATTTACCGGAAGCCTCACGCTGGTATCCAGGCGCTGGTTTGTACCGGAATGTACATGTCATTATTACGGATGAGGTAAATATCCCGGTTTGGGGCACTTATATCACCACGCCGGTAATCAACAAAGATTTTGCACGGGTGAAGATAAGAACGCAGGTTAATTCGCTTAGTGGAAACTATACTGCTTTGAGCCTGCAAACCACCATCATAAATGCAAAAGGCGAAACGGTAGCTTCCGCAACCAAAAATTTAACTGAAAGTGATCTGAATGAGTTTGAGCAGGATTTAGTGGTTAGAAAACCTGAATTGTGGTCGCCGGAAACACCTAATTTATATTCAGCAGTAACAAAACTATATGCCGGAAACAGTTTAAAAGATGAATATACCACTACTTTTGGCATTCGCTCTATCAAATACGAAGCAGATAAAGGGTTTTCGCTAAATGGTGTTTACCGCAAGTTCAAGGGGGTTTGCAACCACCACGATCTGGGGCCGCTTGGGGCCGCCATCACTGTTGCGGCCTTGCGCAGGCAACTTGTATTGTTGAAAGATATGGGTTGCGATGCCATCAGAACCTCGCATAATATGCCAGCGCCAGAACTGGTAAAGTTATGCGATGAAATGGGATTTATGCTCATGGTCGAATCTTTTGATGAATGGAAAGCACCTAAGGTTTCAAACGGATACAGTCACCTTTTTGATGAGTGGGCTGAAAAAGATATCGTAAATATGATCCATGCGAATAGAAACAATCCTTCTGTGGTGATGTGGAGTATCGGAAACGAAGTGCCTGATCAATCGACCAAAGAAGGGGGCAAGATTCTAAAGTTTTTACAGGATATATGCCACCGTGAAGATCCAACCAGGCCGGTAACCGCGGGCATGGACCGGATCAAAGATGCGCTAGACAATAACTTTGCCTCGGTGTTGGATATCCCGGGCTTTAATTATAAGCCATTTTGGTATGGAGAAGCGTATAAACGCTTGCCACAAGGCATGATTTTAGGCTCTGAAACGGCCTCTACCGTTAGCTCCAGAGGAGTATATAAATTCCCTGTTGTACCGCAGAAAATGAAAATGTACGATGACAATCAAAGTTCATCATATGATCTGGAATATTGTAACTGGTCGCAGATTCCGGATGATGAATTTATGATGCAGGATTCATTGCAATACGTAATCGGTGAATTTGTTTGGACAGGTTTTGATTATCTGGGCGAACCTACGCCTTATGATGAAAAATGGCCTTCGCACAGTTCTTATTTTGGGATTATTGATCTGGCAGGTATCCCTAAAGATCGTTTTTACCTTTACAGGAGCAAATGGAATCCTGAAAAAACGACGCTGCATATTGTGCCACACTGGACTTTTCCCGGACGTGAAGGGCAGGTTACACCTGTGTTTGTGTATACCAATTATCCGTCAGCAGAATTGTTTATTAACAACAAAAGCCAGGGCAGGCAAAGCAAAAATAAAGCGACCAGTACCAGCAGGTACCGCTTAATGTGGAATACTGTAAAATACGAACCTGGAGAAATAAAGGTAGTTGCTTATGATGAGAATAGTAAGCCTGTTGCTGAACAAAGCGTTAAAACTGCAGGTAAACCACACCATATTGTTTTAGCGTCAGATCGTAATACTTTAACAGCAGATGGAAAGGATCTTGCCTACATTACGGCAAGTGTGGTAGATGCCAATGGTACCCTATGCCCTGATGCAGATAATAGCTTAGCTTTTAAAGTTACCGGAAACGGAACATATAAAGTTGTGGCCAATGGCGATCCGACCAGTTTGGAATTGTTTCACCTGCCAAAAATGAAGGCCTTTAAAGGTAAACTGGTGATTACCGTTCAATCAACAGAGCAAGCTGGAAAATTAAAGCTGAGTGTTTCTGGTAAAGGTTTAAAAACTGCACAGCTCCCGATTGAGACCAGATAAGAACTAAACTTAGAGATGTTGGTAAGCATACATCAACGGCTTAACGCTTAATCGGCGACCAAAAAGATTGACCATAATAATCAGCTACAAGCATTACCTTTGTAAAGTGATGAAAAAAAATAGAGGTCCTGGCTAATTGCCGGGACTTTTAGGTTAAACCCCATAAGTATTAAAAAAATTAATCATCAACTTTCTCGTACTTTGCAGCCAAAACGTTTTTAGCCATATCTTTTTTTGTCATTAAAATGAGGAGAAAAAAACGTTTTGCGAAATTTTTAGGGCACATTTAGCAAAAAATGACAGATTTTAGAAAATCATGTTATCTACCACTCTTGCAATTAGTTATGTTAAAGAGTATTGGAAACCATTGTTTTATCATCAGATTTTTTTATCGGAATACAGTAGGTCAGAGTTGCAAATCCCTGTTAGGCCAGGAAAACTTAATTTTTAAGGAATATTAAACACAGTACCAACTTCAGCATGGTTTTCGATTCCTATTTTACCACCTGAATTATTAACAATCGTATGAACAAGATATAATCCTACACCAGAACCCTCTACGCCGTTTAATTTTTGGAAAATAATAGCTTTGGCTTCGTCTGCAAGTCAGATTCTGTTTTCTGATACCTTCCAATTAATGATTGAATTCAGGTAATAATATCTAGTGCAATACCGCGTAAGGGAGAAATTTCTAACAAAGGTTAAAAATTTCTCCCCGCCTGTATGAGCAGGCCTGTCCGCAAAGGCGGGCATCGCGGTAAAAAAGACAATGCTCAGCGGCTATTTCTATATTAACGATACAGCTCGCTGTTCCTTACTGGATAAGTTTGGTATCCAGGGCAGAATATAAGGTATCGATAACTGTTGGGACAGGCAAATACATTGTTTTGTAACTAAAGGTTGTGTTTGGTTTGTAGTTTGGTAATGTTAAAGAACTTTCACCAATTGCTGAAAATACTGTTGTCCGTTTTTCGGCTGTAGTGGTATACGTAATCCATGTTCCTTTTGCGCCTGTTGATGTATCAAAAGTATCCCAATCGATCTTTGCACTGCCATTATCCAGCAGTTCGGCATTGAGAATAGGGCGGTTGAAGAGATTGCTTTCATATTTTGGCCCATATACAATCCCTGTCGCAGTTACAATTAGGGAAGCGTTACCACTGGCATCAAAAGTTTGCACGTTAAAATTCTTCACCCCTTCATCTACACTAAAAATTTTCTCAATAGCTTCAGGTCTTCCGGTTTTTGCTATGCCAAAAATCAAGGAGTCTTTTTTGTCATTCCAGGTGATTTTAATCTTTTCAATTTTAGCATCGGCTGACAGCAGGCCTTTTAGCTGAACGCGAAGTCTTCCGGGCAGTATTTTTAAAGAATCAACCTTGCCACTATAAATTGTTTCTCCATCGGCGTTATATTTTTTAAAATCATCCCATTTGGAGCAGGAAACCATAGCAAGCATTAGGATGGCTATGGTTGTGAACATTATTAATTTTCTTTTTTCCATTTTATCATATTTTTATTCCCTTTTTACATTCTGCACATGTTCTGAACATCAGGGGCCTTTGTTGTTGATTTTTATCTCGTATCACCATATACGGTCAACTCGTCAATATTCAAACCTGTACCGCCTACCCAATTCTCAAGACAACGTACACGGAGATATCTTACTTTTGGTGCCGAAAGGTCACACGGTAAATCAAAGCCTGCTTCAGCAGTTCGTGTATCGAGGTCATTTTCAACACCATAAGGCAAGCCTGATGGCTTCGTAATGGTGTAAGAACCTAAAAGAGTCCAACTTCTGTCCAATGCACCATTTGGGTTGGGATTATCTGAGCCGTAAATTTCAAAACGGCGCATGGCTTGCAGGTAGTAATACCTTGTTGGATTAACCTCGGCATAAGGACGCATCCAGATCCGGCTCAGTTTTGCCGATATGCCCAAACTAAACGTTACCGTATGTGGCCCGTTACCACCGGCTATCTGTTGTGTAAAACAGGCTTCCCACCCATATCTGCCATCCCAGGCTTTACTTACCGCTCCCCACATCGGTGGATCACCGGGAAGCCTATATTCCTGAAATTTAGATTTTTGTAGCTGTACTTCGAAGATTGGTTTAATGTCTTGATAAATCGTATCAGTTTTATTTCCCCATCTGTCCTGAACAAAAAAGCCAAAACGATGAACATTAGTGTCTAAACCCCTTACTTTAGAAAAGATACTATCTATATTGGTGAAAACACTTTTATCATAATCTGCAACAAGTTCGTTGTACATGTTTTTACCGATCACCATGATATTTACATCGCCTTTGGAGGGGTTAGATGCAGTTAGATTGTAACCGCCGAAAGCATTTTGCACTTTTAAACTTTTAAAAGTTTGCCAGATTGGTGCAATTAACGGTTTTACCTTTACGATGATGGGTGCTGATAATATGCCTGAACGGCTAACGGAATACACTTTTACTTCATGTTCATCCGTATCGGCAAAGCCCATAACCTCAAGTGAGTTGTTATAATAGGACGTTTGCGCTTCATATTGCTTGCCGGACGACAAATTATATATGGCTTTTACAATCAGCAACCTGGGATCTTTAGGTACGGTATAAGTAATTATCGCTTTTCCATTTTGGTTAACTACGCTTACATTACTCACCTGAGCAGGAGGTGTTGGGTCATTGTTGACCGGTTCGTTGGTATTTAGCTCTTCTCCTTTTTTACATGAAGCTAAAAGGATGATGGAACAAGCTATTATCGCGAGGATTTTTAGTTTACTTTTCATATAAAATATATTTACCTGTTCATTTTTTATATTACCAGCCTGGATTCTCCACCAGGTTGGTGTTCCTTCGGGTATCATAGTTACCAATCGGCCAGAAATAATCTCTCGGAGCGATAAAACGCTGACTGAAGATAAAACGTTCCTGATAATACGTTGCATCGGTTTTGCCGATTATATTCCAGCCGGTAATGTCTTTTTGAAGTTCTTCTGATGCTTCTTTCCAGCGACGCAGATCCCAGAAACGTTGTCCTTCGAACATCATCTCAATCGCGCGTTCCCTGTGAATGATGGCGCGAAGGCCTTCTTTAGTAGTATATTTTCTGGGATTATTTGAATATGCCGTCCAGGATTCCACAATACCTTTAAGTCCGGCACGTGTTCTTATCCTGTCCAGATATTGTATGGCCAGGGTTGAACCGCCATTGACTTCATTTTCGGCTTCAGCATAAAGTAAATAAAGGTCTGCCATCCTAACTTCCGGCCAGGGATATTGACGCCAGGCAACCGAATTGTTGTTGGTTGTAGATTCCCAGTTCACCAGTTTTTTGATAAAATAACCGGTTTCGCTCCAATTCCTGAAATCGTTACCGAAGCCTGCTTTGTCTCCATTTTTAGCTTTTACATAAAAGTTATCCTCATCACTGCCTCTGCTGTTACCGTCTTTCATGTACCATATGGATCCGTCAAATCCCAGATCCGCATAGAAACGTGGTTCCCTGTCGAAATTAAGACGGGCAGTTACAAAGCCATTTTTAATGTAAAAACGTTCTTTGTCTGTGGCAGTTCTCAACTGACTATATTTGCTAAAATCTAAGGTTTTGTCTTCTTCTATTGGTACTCCATTTGATGTGTAAAATAGTTTTACGATCTTGATTGGCGGTGCCCAGACACCTGCACCAGGTCCTCTGCCGTTTACGCCATTATCTTCTGTGGGAGGCATGCATAACCATTCGTTGATAAAATAAGATTGCGCATTTCCCCAGATACATTCTACACCGTATTTTTTGGTAATGGCATTGCGTATGCTCAGTTGTGTTCTCGTGGTATCACTTAGCCCCAGTCCATCATTGGTATAATTGTAAAGCCCAAAGCCATTACTGGTGGCGGCATCAATAGCTGCTTTCACCGCATCGCGTGCTATAATCCATTTCTGTGGATCATTGCTTGGATTAAATAAACTATTGCCCTCTTTGTCTCTGAAGTTTGCAAAGTCGCTGTTGCCATTAAATAACGGACTCGCGGCCATGATCAATAGTTTTGCTTTCATTGCCAATGCAATAGGCCTGGTAACCCTTCCCATTTGCGTGTTTTCATCCTGTATACGATCTGGCAGTAACTTTGCCGCCTCATCAAACCAGTTGGATATGGTACTTACGCATTCATCTATAGGTTTGCGCTTCACGTAAGCTCCGGCAAGGTCAGCATCTACAGGCACATTGGTGTTGATGAGCGGTATAGGCCCATACATGCGCAACATGTAATAATGATAAAAGGCTTTGAGGAAAAGTGCTTCCCCAATCCAACGGGAACGTTCGGCAGGCGTAATGTCTGGCACTTTGGTTTGGTCTGCCATGTTCTCCAGAAAAACATTGCAATTTCTTATTCCTCCCCATATGGGCTTTGTTGTTACATTCTGGCCTTTGTTGGCGCCTGTCCAGTCATTAAAATAAGGATCTGCCTTATTTTGTTGTCCTTCTGCAATTCTAAAAGCAGCGTGCCAATGTGCCTGGTCATCCTGAGGGTACCAGATTTCATCTGCAGCCGTCATGCCCGGATTATACCAGCCGTCGCCGTTTTTAGGCAGATAGGAATAAAGTGTAAATAAATATTTCTCTGCTTCTAATCTCAATTTAAAAGCATTATCAATAGTAGAAACGTTATCAGGTACTACATCAAGGTACTTCTTGCATGATGTAATGGCAATTATAATGCTCATGAGCATCGTAGCCCGGTAGATTATACCGATATGCCTATTTTGGTTTAATGGTTTTTTCATTTTATACATATGAAAGTGTCTTGTTGTTAAAGGTTGAATTGTGCGCCAATGCTGTAGACCGACTGAACCGGATAGCCTAGTCCGTTGCCACCCATTTCCACATCCCACATTTTAAATTTGCTGAAGACGAACAGGTTGGTTGCAGAAAAATATATTCTTGTACTTCTTAACCTCAGTGCCTTTATTTCAGGTATATTGTATCCCAGATCAACACTTTTCAAGCGTAGAAAATTACCGTTGCGCATCCACCATGTTGAAGGTCTGTTGTTGGAATAAATCCGATTGGTACTTAGCCTTGGCCAGAAAGCATACATATTCTGCTTATCTTCAGACCAATGGTTATCTGCTATAGCCTGCAGTAGATTGTTTTGGAAACCCCCGTTCATGAAAAATGGCTGCGTATTGTCAGGATTGATAAAAAATGAGGACCTGGCAGAACCCTGAAAAAAGAAACTCAGATCGAAGCGCTTGAATCCGCTGGATACCCCAAACCCATAGATGATTTCAGGCTGTAGCGGATAGCCAATAGGCACCATGTCATCGTCGTTGATAATCCCATCTTTATTCACATCCTTATATTTTATATCTCCTCCACGAAGTGTATTGTCTCCATATTGAAGCGGGGAATTGGCTACCTCTTTCTCATCTGCAAACAATCTTTCCGCTATTAGACCCCAGCTTTGCGAAAGCGAGTGGTTAACCCTTGATAAGTAAGCGATATCAGGCGTATACTGGATTTCATCACTTACTTTTAATTTACTGGTCGCATACGTAAAGTTTCCACGTACGTTTACCCAGGCACCGCTACTAAAAGACCGTTGGTAGGCCAGTGTGAAATCTACTCCCTGGGTTTCAGCTTTTCCAAAGTTGGCGAAAGGTGTGGCCTCGAAGCCGGCGGCTGATTCTACGCTGGATTTTGGTTGCAATATTTGTGAACGAAACTGTTTGTACACTTCCACGGTAAGGTTGAGATCTTTAAATGCGGTTAAATCCATGCCAATATTTAAGGATCTGCTTACCTCCCAGGTAATGTTGTTATTGGCATATCTGGAAATGGAAACACCAGGACGGCTATAAAATGGAATTCCGTCTCCGGTTCCGAATGATGCACCATAGCCGCCATCATTTAGATTAACATTAGACAGGTAGAAAAAACGGTCGCCGATGTTACCGATCTGATCATTTCCGACTAATCCGTAGGTGGCCCTGAACTTAAGCTGATCGATCACACTTCTTAACGGTTTGAAAAACTTTTCGTTAGAAATGCGGTAACCAATACCTGCGGAAGGAAAAAATCCAAACCGGTTATTCTGTGCAAAACGTTCTGAACCGTTATAACCGAAGTTAAACTCTGCCAGATACCGATCATCAAAGCCATAAGAGAAACGGCCAGAAACACCCTGGTTTCGCTGCGGTAAAGATGCAGTCAGATCATTGGCGTCGGCTGATTCATAGTTTGACATAAACGATATTAAAGAGCCACTTACCGCATGTTTTTTAAAGGTATGATTGTACGTTAGCGCGCCTTCAAGCCAAAAACGCGAATCGAGCTTTTTACCGGTCTGCTGAAAGCCAAGATACTCTGTACCCGGCGTTCCGGCAGTTACGCCGGTTCCACTGTTCAATACATTTAAACTATAATCAAGCGTTGCCGGGTCTACAATGGCTTCATAGTAAAAGGGATTGTAACTCCGGTCTGCCGAATAGAATGAAGCTCTTCTTAAATAAGCCATCGTCCGGAAATTTAACCCTGGAATGATGGCATTTAAGTTTTGCTGAAGCTCAAGCTGTGGCTGTATATTGGATGTTTTGTATACGGTATAGCCCTTCACCATCTCCGCATAAGGATTTACGTAAAGCGTTGAGGTTGGACTGCCTGCCTCTACAATACGGCCCGAGCCAAATAAGGGGTGATCGGCATAAGGTAGCTTTGATTTGGGATAAACGGCAGGGAACATTACCGGATTGGCCCAAAGTACATTGTTAAATGATAATTGACCTCCGCCAATTGGCCCGTTATAGTCATCAAATTGACCATACATACGAATATTAAATTGTGTGGTGCTGGTGAGGTTAAGGCTGATGTTGGAACGGATAGAATAGTTTGCCAGCTTGATATTGCTGTTAAAGTTATTGATAGGATCTACCTTTAAAACTCCGTTATCCTGGTTGTAAGTACCCGAGATATAATACTTATTACGCGCATTACCCCCGGTGATATTTAGGTTGTAACTTTGGTTTAGCGTTCTCTTTTTGATCATCTGGCCCATCCAGTCGTTATTTGGGTAGAGGTAAGGGTCGTCTCCAGCAATGGTATGATTAATTTTACTTTCACTATAAGTAGGTTTGGCCAATGGCGATCGGGTGAGCAATGCCTCGTTAGCTAAGCGCATATAAGTGATATTGTCTGCCAACTTGAAATTTTCTGTATTGCTCGACATGCGGTTTTCGGCGCGGAAAAAAAACTGCGTTGCACCTTCTTTACCCATTTTGGTGTTCACCAGCACAACCCCGTTTGCTCCCCTGGCGCCATATACTGCTGCCGCTGCGGCATCTTTCAGTACGGAAAAGTCTGAAATGTCATCAGGCTGCAGGCGGGCAAGATCGGTAGTGGATGATTCAACCCCATCAATTAAAATCAAAGGATCTTGTTTACCTGAACCAAATGTGGAAAGGCCACGTATAAAAAATGCAGAGTTATCTGTACCTAAACCGGGTTCACCGCTTCGCTGGAAAGAAATCATCCCAGGTATTCTACCGGCCAGGGTATTGGTAAGGTTTCCGGTTGGCCCTTTTAATTCTTTTACGTTTACTGTTGTAATTGAACTGATGGCACTTGCCTTTTTTTGCGAACCGCCAAAACCGGTTATCACGACCTGGTTCAGCGTATTTTCACTTGATTTTAGCATCACATTAACCACGGGACGACCGTTGATGGGAACTTCCTGCTTTTCGAAACCAGTATAAGTGAAAACGAGAATACCATCTGAAGGTACTTTTATGGAGTATTTTCCTTCGGCATTTGTAGAAACTGTTTTCTTGGAGTTTTTTAATTGTACGGTTACGCCAACAATTGTTGTGGTATCAGAACTGACCTTTCCGGTAACAACAATCTCGTTGTTTTGCGCAAAGCTGATGCAGGGTACAATCAGTAGAAACAGTAAAAGGATTTTGGGAATAATTTTTTTTTGTAAAGTTTGGTTATTCATATAGTTCTATTTGGAGTTAATAATTAATGATCGGAATCATTTAGGACTAAGGATATTTTACTAATGTCTTTTCGTGCATAGGCTTTTATTGTTTATAATTGGTTTATAGAATTCAAACCGATATCTCGAGATAACTGATTTGTTTGGTTAGCAATGGTTAAATTTTTAATCTGGTTCTAAGGCTGGTATGCACAAATATTTTATCTATACAGTATACCGCCTTTTGATACAACAATAGGTTATTACATTTCCTGTTGTTGATATCTGCTAATAAAAGGATTCAGTTAAGTTTGGTTGATGGATCATTTTATAAGCCCTAATCTAACACGAGATGGCGTTTGTCTAGGGAATAAATTGGTCAGATTAGCGGGGGTAAATCACCAATTTTCGCTTCTGTACCTATTTAAAGCGGTTTTTATTGCTATTGTTATGATTAACTAGATTTTCAGCACTGATTTCAGGTTTTTCTGGTATTTAAAGCTGCCCAAAGGGTATTAAATTGTCATCGCGAATACAGCTGTAATTGGATGCGGTTTAAAGCATGCTGATCCATAAACGACATCTGAATTGGATCATTTTTTAAGATGTAAGTGTTTTGTTTTTATTGTTTATGAAAACTGGAGATAGAACCGTTGCTAAACCATCTTCTGAACAGATTCGTTATTTGAAGGTAGTCTGGTTGTTAAACGGCTTTTATGGTAAGGTTGCTAACAGAAAGATTTTCTTATCATGCGAGTAGAAGTGAGGATATTTCCTGCGTACCGACAGAAAACCATATGTTTTCAGCTCTGATGAGGGAGTCTTCCATATCGTTAAAAATCTCTCTCTGCTAGTCGTTGCGCCGTTAGCGACGATTTTTGTTATCAATCTTCTTGATAGCTTTACTAATCCTAAAAGCAAAATTATTTGCGTGCAGTATTTCGATATGTTTTCATATAGTCGGAAGGATTCATTCCGAATAATGCGCTAAATTGTTTACGGAAATACTTGATGTCATTGATCCCCACTTCCCAGGCGATTTCTTTAATGGTATAGTTGGACTCAACCATAAGTTCAGCAGACTTTCTAAGGCGGATGAATCGAATGAAACCGGCTATTGATTGGCCGGAAATAGATTTTACCTTTCGATACAGGCCGGAATGGCTCATGCCAATTTCCTGCGAAAACTTTTTAATGTTAAAAGATTCATCTCCGATATTCCGCTCAATAATATTGATGCAGGTTGATAAAAACTCCCGGTATTCGGGTGAGATTTTGAAGTTTTGTTTTTTGAAAGTGATCTCGTTATAAAAATATTGCTGAAGTTTGGTCCGGTTTTCAAGCAACGTTTTAACCCTTGCCATTAACAATTCCTTTGCGAAAGGTTTGGTAATGTAATCATCCGCGCCGCATTGGGTGCCTTTTAACCGGTTTTCGGCATCAGACAACGCGGTTAATAAAATCACGGGTATATGTCCAAGTGTGGGATTATTTTTAATGGCGCTGCATAGTTCCAGCCCCGTGCCATCTTCCATCATGATGTCACTGATAATGATATCGGGCAAGTGTTTAATGGCCTGTTCAAGTCCTTCTTTTCCACTGGAAGCAGTAATAACAAGGTGATCATGCTTAAATATGCCCTGAATATATTCGCGGATATTTTCATTATCTTCTACGATCAGGATGAGATCTTGTGTGCTTAGCAGCAGATTCGGATCTGTTTTTAATATTGGTGGAGTGAGTTTGACCTTATCTTCAGTTTGATAGGTTTCCGGAAGAATATCTTCGTAAACGATAAGATTACCAAAATGGCTTTTACCTTTTTTGAAAGATAGAAAGAATGTGGTTCCGCTTCCCGTCATGCTTTCATAAGAAATCTGTGCGCCATGCTGATCCATAAATTGCTTTACGAGATATAGTCCGATACCGAATCCCGATGCAGAACTGTTTTCCTTAACCTGATAAAACCGATCGAATAATTTTTCTTTAACATTAGGATCAATACCGATCCCATTATCTTTTATGCTCAGCTCTACTGTATTTTCCGTTTCCCATAACTGCATATTTATTTCACCATAAGGCCTGGTGAATTTTATTGCGTTTGAAATCAGGTTGTAAAGGATTGCCTGTATCTTTTCCCTATCAGCATATAGCTCAATAGATGTATCGGTGCATGCAAATTTACAGGTTAAGTTTTTTAATGCGGCCTGGCCAGAAAAACTGGTATGGACCTCTTTACAGATTTCGGAAAAAGGTAGTTTAGAGATTCTTAAATCTTCACTCTCCCCTCCAACTTTTCGAAATAGCAATAACTGGTCTACCAGTTTAAGCAACCGTTTTGCATTTTGATAAACTAGATCAAGGCCTCCTTTACTGCCAGAACCTGGATGATGCTGTATATAATCTTTCAGCGGATTGATGATCAGCGTTAAGGGTGTTCGAAACTCGTGCGAAACATTGGTAAAGAAAGCAAATTTTTTCTCGTTCAGTTCTTTTTCCTTTTGTGCATTCATCTGGGCTGTTTTGATTTCATAATTCAGATTTGCCTGTCGCACCCTGTACGCATTATAGGCATATATTAACCCAGAACCAAAAAGCGCGTAGCAAAGGTAAGCCAGCCAGCTACGGTACCATGGAGGGAGTACATTTATGATTAGCAGGCGATAATCAGGGCCCCATCCGCCAATATAATTATTGCGTTTAACATGCAATATGTATTTACCATCTGTTAACCGAAGAAAAGTAATGGGAGTAGCGGCTGTGGTTTCCATCCATCCATTATTACCTCCTTCTAAATGGTACGAAAATTTAATTCTGCCTCTATCTGCAAAATCTATAGCCGAAAAAGTGAGTGATAAAACTGCATCATGATAGGGGACGGTTAATTCGTAAATCCGCTCTTGTTGGGTTTGATTTACTGATTCATCAGTTGCACTTATAAACCGGTTGTTCACATACACCGATGACAGATAAGGGGCGGGGAGGTTTATGGAGCTTGCCTGAAAATTTCCAGGGTTAAAAAGTGTAAAACCTTTGATGCTCCCAAATGCCATTTCGCCAGATTTCAGACGCAAAGCCGCACTGTAGGAAAATTGATTGCTTGAGAGGCCATTTTCACTATAATAATTGTTGAAGGTTTTATGCACCGGGTCGAACCGTGATAAACCATTAAAAGTACTCAGCCAGAGATATCCCTGATTGTCTTCTAATATGCTAAGCACCGAATTATTGCACAAACCATCAGCATCAGAAAACTGTGCCTTTATTTTTCCCTTTATCCTGTCGAAAAGGATCAAACCACCGCCTTCGGTGCCGAGCCAAAGGTTTTTATTCCGATCTTCGAATATGGCTCTAACCGGTTTACCCATTGGATAATAGACGTGTTTTTTTACCTGGGTATCTATCTTTACCAAATCATTTGAAGTACCGGCCCAGAGCTGATGGAAAGAATCTTCTTTAAATACGTTGAGATTGCAGAGGCTGGAATCAAAGAGTTCGAACCGATCATTTTGAGTATTTAATCTGTATATGCCTCCGTCAACAACTGTGGTTGCCCAAATCATATCTTTATGATCCTGGTAAATGAGCCAGATATAATTGCTTTCCTTACCTTGATTATCAATGCAACGATATCTGTTAAAGGAATGGGCCTGTTCGTTGTACCTGTTAATACCACCACCAAAAGTGCTTACCCAGGTGTTGCCTTTTCGATCTGTTAATATGCTCGTAACGATGTTGCTGCTTAAAGAATTTGATTTAGCTGGATCGTGCCTGAAATGGGTAAAGCTATTTGTTTTTGTGGAGTACAGGCTTAGACCTCCTCCATCTGTGCCAATCCAAATGTCGCCATTAACTTTTTCATCCAGATAGGATACATAATTATGCGCCAGGCTGTTTTGGGTAAGTGGGTTGTTGCAGAATATTTGAAAATGCTTTTTTGTACCGTCAATGATTACGACACCTCCATTTAATCTGGCAATCCATTTGCGGTTATCTTTATCACTGTACATGGCTGGTATGGTTTCACCACTGGTAGAAGCAGATTGATGCTGTGTGAGTTTAGCTTGATTAACGCGTAATGTTTTTAAATCCAAAATGGACATGCCACTGCCTTCAGTTCCTATCCAGAGTTTATTTCCTGGATTTAACATGAGTGACAATATGTTTCCGTTAGACAATTTCTTCCTGGAGGACACCTTTGGTATTTTGTTATCGTAGATAACCGAAAATTGATAGAGGCCCTCTCTGGTTCCGACCCATAAATGATTTTCCTTTGCCAGTATGCAGTTGGTGAGCATCATTTCAGTACTAACCAGAACCAGTTCTTTTTGTCGGACATCAAAACGATATAATCCCACTCCACTTACTGTAATCCAAATACGGTTCTCATTCCCTTCTGTTATACTGGTTATATTGGCATTGGTAAGTGGCCGGTTTTTATCGCTATTGAATATCTGATAAGGGTATTTGTCTTGTTTACCTTTGTAAAACATTCCCGTTCCGTTTGTGCCAATAAATAAATTACCCTTTGAGTCGCGGAAGATCGTGTTTACTGCAACGGTTAATTTGAAAGATTTACCCCTTCGTCGAGAGGAGTAGTACGCTGGCATAAATTTTCCACTTAGTGCATCATATATGGCCACACCTTGCCCCGTGCCCACCCAGATGTTGTTTTCAGCATCTTCGGCAATACAATAAATATAGTTATGCGGAAGAGAATAATCATCTTTAAGCCGGTTACGAAACACTTTAACAGCACTTCCATCGTAGCGGTTCAGGCCATCGTAAGTACCAAACCACATATAACCATAATGGTCCTGAAACATGCACCTTACCGAGTTATTGGAAAGTCCTTCATTTATACTAAACAGGCGCTCATCGTGTTGTTCGGCCGTTATACGTCCAGTGATAAATAACAAACAAAATAATAACGGCAGGTATTTTGGCATAATTTGTCAGTTTTTTCGAAAAATAATCTGCCTTTTGGTATTCAGTGAGATTTCATGCATATTAATATAGTTGATTTATTAAACTTAAATTCCATGAAGAATCCATGATCCTCTCCTGGCTGGACGTGTAAATTTGGTTAGCAACAATGATTAGCCTTAAGCCACACATTGTTTACTCCTAAGTTAGTTATTTTAAATTAAATGTTATGATAACGTTTAATTTTTTTAGCAATTAATTTTGAAGGGTTTATTTACCTCGATTTCAGATTATCTTTCTCCAGAAATGTATTGCGGGTATTTTAATATAAGCTTTTTAGTTAAATATTATCTCTTAACATTTAACTAAGCAATAGACAGGGGAGTGAAGCCGGGCTTAAACCGATAGGAAAGCTAATAAGCGTACGGAAAGGCCGATTATGCTAATGGCACATTACAAATATCAGCAAACCTAAGATATTAAAGGGGCATCTATTGTATTTCAATTTCTCCAAACCTGACGGTAGGGTTGAAAACCATTTATGCCATTAATTTCATTAGCAGCATATCGAAAAAGTGAGCTGATGATTTGGTTATATAAGATCATAAGGCAAAAGAAAATGAGGACAAATTATATGATAGTAGTCCTTCCGCGGGCTATCATTGACACATATCAAAATAAGATTCCTCATTGTGAGGCGGAAAGACGAAGGCTGCAGGCAACAGTCAGGCAAACTTTCTTCTGAAAATCCTTGATAGGGAGATTATTTTCAGAAATTCAGTACATGCCAACAGCTGAAAAAAAGCCTTCTCGTAGTCGATGGCTTACGGGGATGAAGATGCTATAAAAGACAGAATTCCCGGAGAAAATAGCTCATTGGGAGTATCAACCGATAAACCAAATTATCAATTAACGCTCCCGTAAGCTATCCAATCTAACTAACTAACTAACTAATAAACACCGTCTAAATCCATGGCACGTACAATTTTGACGTGTCTGAATGCATTGGTTTCTGACCATTCCGAATCATAATTCAGTCCGTAAGGCCAAAAGTGGCCCCCTCCGGCACTAATATTACTGGTAGGTGTTTCGAACGCTCTGATCGTCGCAATACCATTTGTACCAGAGTATGTTCCTCCATTGGTTAGATTATACCAACCCCCGGTTTGTCCTACGCCATAGCAATGCCCCATTTCGTGCATGGCCGTACGCACATTTTGATAACTTGTATTTTCACCGAAACGGATGTCGCCGTTTACATTTGCTTCTGCGGTAGGCACTCCGGTATTGTAACTTACGTTAAGTGTTCTTGAGTCCCAATCTGCTCCAGCATTGTAACGGGCACATGCATCATTCATGGCGTTTGTTATTCTGGTAATCACATCTGCGGGCACGCCATCGGTTGATGTCCATGCCCAGCCAACCTGTCCGTTATATTTTGTTTTCACCAAAACCCATTGCTGGTTATCGCCACCATGAGAATCATATTGGTTAATGTCGCCACCGTCTTCCAATGAAGAATCCCATAAATCCAGTGCCTTTCCGCTTGCCCTGTTTACAATACGGTAATAATTGCTCCCTAATGCTACAAACTGCCACTGTTGGTTATCGGCACCAGTATAGTCGTTGATCTGAATATTACCACCGTTTGTATTATCAGCGGCAGTTAACGCTCGGTTGCTTTCTACGCCAATTATACTATAGTATCCACCTGATAAAGCCGTCAGTTTCCATTGTTGGTTAGTCCCACCTGTTCCACCCCACTGGAATACACTTGTATTGTTTCCATTTTGGCCTCCGGGTACATCTATTACCTTACTGCTGGTTTTACTCATGATATAAAAGGTTCCATTTGCAATTGCCTGTGGGATTTCAATAGCCTGGATGGCCTGGATTTTCTTTTTCGTTATTGCCGAATTGAACGTTTCAGTTTCGTTGGGATTTACCTCGGCTACCTTCTTACAGCTGGTGGTACAAATAGCAGCTACTAAAATCGTGGCCGCGTACTTTAAGCAAAGCATTTTGTTTTTCATATTGATGTTTAGGTTTTAAATGATAGTTTACGCTACTACCAAGGTTTTATATCTCCCAAAGGCGTAAAATCTTTGATTCGAAAAATCTCTGGGTTTGTTAGCCATAAATTCCGGTTTGGTTGAGGATTAATCAGGTTCAGCCTGGTTTAAACAAATTGGAATACCCGGTTTGATTGATGCCAGGCTTTTTTGGCTTACTGCTGTTAATAGTAAACATTTGCGATTCATATCATATTTGGTTAGGTAATTACAGAATAGTATTAATAATTACTTATGTAGTTCAAATATAATATACAAAAAGCCGTAACAGGGGTTGTAAATCAATCGATTTTGGGGGGTAAATCAATCAATTTATATTTCGCTAATGAACAAACTGCAGAAAGTAGCTACATTCACATCGCGATTTGACTTGGTCTGAGTTAAAAATATGAGTTAATTTGCTTGAAAGTCGTGTTTGCATTAATGCTTAACTTAATGCGCAAAGACCAGCGATATCAACATATTTCATTGTGCTTCTTTACAGTTGAAAATTAATGTTATTTGCAAGTTTATTTATGTTCATGGTAAGCATCTATTATACAGTCGAATAGTTGTAAACATCGCTAACTAACAATGATCAATCAAGTCAATCAGATTATAATCTAAGGCTAATTTTTTAATTTCTGATCAATAGTATCCCAAATAATTTGAATTTATGAAGTTTTATACGAAATGTACGATGGTAATTGTCGCATTGGCAATTGTTTTTTTTAGCGGTTTCGCGCAGGAAATAAAATATTCCAAAAAATTTGATGGGTATCTTTTTGCCTATTTTGAAGGATCGGGCCCGGGGGATGGACAGGAGCAACTTCGGTTTGCAGCCAGTGCTGACGGGGTAAACTGGTCTGCACTTAACCAAAATAATCCGGTGATAAAATCTGATACCATTTCTAATTCTGGTGGCATCCGCGATCCGCACATCCTCAGAAAGGAAGGTGCAAGTGGATTTTTGATTACGGCAACAGATATGAATACCCATAAAAACGGCTGGGCTAAGAATACCGGAATTGTGATGTTAAAATCTTCCGATTTGGGCCACTGGACCCACAGTGCCATAGATTTGGCAAAAGAATATCCTGCAACATTTGCGAAGGTAAAGTGGGTATGGGCCCCACAAACGATTTATGACCCGATAGCCAGGAAATACCTGGTATATTTTACCATCAGGTTTGAAGATAATGAGAAGCTCGATTTTTATTGTGCCTACGCCAACCAAGATTTTACAGGTTTTGAAAAGGAGCCGACTTTAATGTTTAGCCCAAAATTTGGGGGCATTGATGGTGATATTATTTTTAAAGATGGCATATACCACTTTTTTTATAAAGGAAATACCAAGGTAGAGGGAAAGGAAGTAAAAAATGGTATACAGCAGGCCACTTCCAGATCATTAAAAGGCCCATGGGTAGAAGATTTTAAATACCTGGATGTTTACGCCGGAACAGATACTCCGGTGGAAGGATCGAGTATTTTTAAACTGAACGATTCTCCGGATTATGTACTGATGTATGATCTTTATACAAAAGGCAGATATGAATACCAAAAGAGCACCGATCTGTTTAACTTTAGCGATGCTCCATTGTCATTTACCAAAAATTTCTTTCCAAGGCATGGAAGTGTGATCGGGATAACCACCCATGAAGCCCGCCATCTGAATAGTATCTGGAAAGGTATGCCTGGTGAATTGCTTATTCCAAAACTTCCCGGCGATCAGTTTTCATTCGTTGCTGATGGAAACCCGATTATCACGCATCAATATACCGCAGATCCGGCAGCGATTGTGGACCAGGAAAAACTATGGTTATTTACAGGGCATGATGCAGGTGGGAAGCAAAAGACCTTTAAAATGGAAGATTGGTCGGTTTTCTCCACAACTGATATGAAGAACTGGACCCAATATCCGGTTCCACTTAAGCTCTCTGACTTTTCATGGGCAAAGGGTGGTGATGCTTATGCAGGCCAGGTAATTAAGCGCAATGGCAAATACTATTGGTATATCAGCACCAATGCATTGGGCATAGGTGTTGCAGTTGCCGATCAACCTGAGGGGCCGTATAAGGATGCACTTGGGAAACCTCTGCTCACCAATAAAGATTGTTATGACTCCAAAAATTATTGGGCGTGTATTGATCCGACAGTTTTTGTGGATAAAAAAGGGCAGGGATGGATATTTTGGGGGAATAGTGAGTGTTACTATGCAAAATTAAAGGAAAATATGATCGAAATTGATGGCGCGGTAAAAAGAGTCAATTTTGAAGGCTTTAACTTTACCGAAGCGCCATGGATACATGAGAAAAATGGAATCTATTATCTGTCTTATGCTACGGGTTTCCCGGAAAAAATAGCCTATGCGACGAGTAAATCCCTTGACGGTCCGTGGAAATATCAGGGTATTTTAAACGAAATTCCCGGGAATAGTGATACCAACCATCAGGCTATTGTTGAATTTAAAAACAAATGGTATTTCTTCTATCATAATGGCGCTATGCAGCCTGGTGGGGGAAGCAATAACAGATCGGTATGTATAGATGAAATTTTTTACAACAACGATAGAACGCTTAAAAGAGTAGTGATGACAAGCGAGGGTGTAGGGAAGAGATAGACAGAAAATACGGAGATCTTAATTTAGTGATGCTGGTGGCTGGAGCCCACATGGCTTTGCGAAATCATGAAGGCCGTAAAGAATCTTTTTCGGAACTATATTGTTATAAATGTAATCGTCACGATAACGTTAAGTAACATCTGCGAGCGGATGTTTAAATGATTTAAAGCGTATTGTTCGAAATGAAGATCCGTTAATGGTATTTACTTTTTTGGAAAGCAGTTCCAGAAGCATTTGGTCTTTTTAGTCCCGCCTTCGCTTCAAGTCCTCACTCGTGCCTCGCTCCGGGCTTTATGCTCCAGTCGGGTTTAGGTGGCGAGGATAGTGGCTTCTGTTTTTGTTTTATGGCAAATTGCAGAGAGATGAAGTTTTCCTGCACAGGCCTTTATATTTAAACGGGATGGGAGCGGCATACTTTTGCTGTAAAGGCCGGGGGCATAGAAGCTCAACAAAAGATATAGCGGACAGCCCGGCAGAACCCAACCGATGATGAGCTACAGCACCTTTCCCAAATAACAGGCCTCACCAATCTTATTTTAACTTGCGTTACGGATGTTTTTGATTGTATAGCAAAGCATGTTAACACGATAAAAAAGCCCCCAATTAGTGCTTAACTTTTTGGGGGCTGGCTTCTAGCTGGTAGCAATGTAGATAATTGAACTCAGGTTAAGTCGGAACCATTATTTTATGGTTAAATTGACAATAAAGGTGGCAGTTGCCTTACTGCCGGAAGCTGACGTATATACCAATGCTTGTTTCATGGTATATTTATCACCGGTATTCACACGGTTGGGATACTGACCAGCGCTCAGCTTAAAATTTTGCACATCAAACTCGCAAAACACACGTGAATTAGCCGAACTGTAGCTGATTACATAACCATTGGCATCGAACCACTGTCCGTAGCCATTAGCTGTCAGGGTAGCGTTTAGGTTGTTATTAGGTTCAATTGCATAAAATTTAATATCGGTGCCTATTTTGCTGGTAATATCTTGTTTAGGTAGTTGAAAGGCAGATGCCAGTTTAGCAACATCAATTTCGGCTGTGGCATAATCATAAGAAGTGGTGCTTCGTTTTACTTCAAGATCGTAAGTAAAGGCCACATCTTTAGGTGCCTGATTATTGTAACCAGGTAAATTGGTGTTCTGAAATTTTACTTTATATGGCCACTGTTCATCATTGGCATTATTATCATCCCAGGCATGCGGATTGTATTTTGTAGGCGCACCGGTTACCACAAACCAGAGGCGGCTGCAATTGGCTGGAACAGTAAAGCTTGCATTTCCGGAGGCACTGGTGAACATGGTGCTGTAGCTTCGGCTACCATTTGTTGATAAAGCAACAAAACCATACCTCCATCCGGCAATGCTGGCATCTACCTGGTTATAGCCCGATGCGTTTGGTAAGCCTTGAAATGCAGCTGTAACAACGGTGCCTGCAGCAGGCACCTCTAAAGGCATCACATTGTAACCCGTTGTTTGCGGGCAAAAGCTTGGAGCAGGCTGGAAAGCGCCATCGTTCATCAGGTTCATTTTATAATGATGAGCACCAATTTTGCTTGCACCCAGCGTGCGGATGTTATTAATATCCCAGGTTACAAATTTAGATGCAGCATCGTATAATTCATCGTTTAGCTGGCTCACTGAAAGTCCGTATAAACGTTGATAAACCTGAATTGGATCTTCATAGCTCTGTGACGCCTGCCATATTTTGCCAATAACATCAACGCCTCTTTTTTGTGCCCAGTACTGGTGAATCATATAATTAGCATAACGGTAATCCTCGTGGATGAGGTGTTTCTGGTAATTATCCAGGTAAGGATCAAACCAGCTGCTAAAAAGTTCATCGGGGTAAGAGGTAAAAGCCTGCCATTGTGCCGTTTGTTCCCAAAAAGCATTTCCACCTGCTCCATTGCCTCCGAAACCCCACCTGAAGCCATGAGATGTTCCTAAATCGCAGGATACCTGGTATTGAAAACTATGGCCAATCTCATGCGCGATGGTTGAGCCAACGGGCTTGCAGGTTTGCGGACTTACCCATAATGCACCTATGGTATCGTCGTACCCTGAACCAGTTGCACGCCAACCATCTTCATAATATAAAAAAATCATTAATTTATATTTGTCTAATTTTGAAGTCCCATTTCCAACAGTGACAAATTTTAATGTGTTCACATTCAGGTTATAAAATGATTCGGCCTTTGCCAGCAGGTCGTCGATATCTACACGGTATTTAGAATCTACATTTGTAGAGGAAGGATTGCTACTGCCATATCCTTTTCCCCAGAACAGTATAAAGTGATCGGATTGCTTCGAACGGGCATAACACCATTCGCTTTCGGTAGCATTCCAATCCATATTCTGCATGGATTTTGGTTTGTAAATCTGCAGCGTGGTAGCCGCCTGCGTACCGGTTTCATTTGCAGGAGCATCAGGTACTACCTTAGTTTTCTTACAGGCAGTAAAGTTTAATAAGAAAATTAAGGGAAGTGCAGCACCGATTCGCCGGTGTAGCATTAATTTTGATAAGTGGTTCATGGTTTAGGGGTTAATTGATGTATTCAGCAAATTAACGAGAACCCCAAAACTATCTCTACAGGTTTTTACCTAGATATAACTCATTTTTAACCTGATGATATTTAAATGGTCTATTCTTGTTTTTTTAGCTTGAAATTGATAAATCAGCAAAAGGGTTTCAAAATCAGTCAGTTTGCCCCTTTCCATCAAAAGCACTTCTTCTTTTTTTAAACAACTGATTTGCTATCAGTGCAGCTGATTTTTTTTTCGAATTGGAGTGTTTCTGCCCCTTCGGCATATTTATTTTAACGTTACATCAAGGTAAACTGAATGGCGACCATAGGTTTCATAAAATGGTTTAAAAGCAACATCACCAATCGTGAACCTTAACTGCTTCGGATCACCCTTAATGGTTTTACTGATATCCTGTGCATTTAAGGTAATTTTGCGCCAATCTTTTCTGGCTTCAGACTCTTGGGCCGCAAGCAATATGGGGCCGTAAAACAGGCTGGCAATATTCTGTTGATCCATAACCGGATCAAGGTGAAATGTGAATGGCATTTTTAATTCTATAGTATCTCCATCTTTCCAGTTACGGCTAATTTTCAGGTAACTGCCCGGGCTGGCCGGAAGATGCTGTACTTTGCCATTGATTTTTACAAAAAAGCCTTTAGTCGCCCATCCTGGTACACGCACATGGATGTCGAATTTTCCACTTCCATGAATCGTCAGTTTGGTGTGGTCTTCTTTCGGAAAATCTGTGGTTTGTTCTATCCTTACGTTTCGCGCTTTCCAATCCAGTGTAGATGGGATATAGAGGTTTACATAAAGTGCCCCGTTATCTTTGCCTTTAAAATAAATCGAATTTTGTAATTTGGTGCTGCTCTCTATTGCAGTTCCGTTACAGCAGGTAAAGCCTTTCATATCCGGATTGCCAAATTGCTTAACAGAACCTGGCCGAAGCGGTACATGATAAGTATTGGCAGGGCTTTTTTCGGCTACTGATGCCAGGATATGGTTGTACAGGCCGCGTTCGTAATAATCCATCAACGCTGCTTTTTGATCGAAAAGAAACAGGTCGCCGGTTAACTTTAACATATTATAAGTGGCACAGGTTTCATTTTGGCCCCCTTCAGAGAAACCATTTTCGTATAATGTTGACGGCTGGGCGGTAAAACATTCTGCATTGGCCGGATTTCTTGCCCCTGCAACGCCTCCTATGCTATACATATAATCGTTCACCATCTTGTACCAGAAATTATCTGCCACTTTGTAATACTCCGGATTTTTGGATACACGATACATCTCTATACTTCCCACCACCTGTGGGATATGTTGGTTGGCATGCAGGCCACGGAAAATGTCGACATTTTTCGCCAGGCCGTTCGAATGTGCAGTGTCGCCAAAAAATACTTTAATATTATCAAATAACTGTGCGGTTTTAAGGTAACGCTGTTCGCCGGTGATGCTATACATACGCGCCATAGATTCGTTCATGCCGCCAAACTCGCCGGCAATATAGGTGTTCCACATCTTAATAAGTGTTTCCTGGGGTAGTTGGCTCAAACGGGCATATACCCAGTCGCTCATGTTTTTTGCAATATCGAGGGCCTTTTTATTACCGGTTACTTCGTATACATCGATTAAGCCAGCCAGGATTTTATGCAACGTATAATACGGTGCCCATATCTGATTGTTCTGTCCGCCATATTTAGCCCCCTTTTCCAGCATGATAAATTGATCTGGCGGATAAGCACTGATAAAACCCTTTCCCCAGTTCCAGTAATCGGTGCGGATACCCTTATCGCTCAGGTCTGAATCAAAACCTGTTTTGCCCGGGCCATATGGAACAGCTGTAGGATCGGATACATATGGGCCATCTGGTTTTTGTGGCTTTCCTGATAACATCGATAAATCGTAGAGCGTATTCACCATGTAATCTATTTTTTTGGCAAAATTGGCCTGGAGTGCCTTATCATAGCCTGTTCCGGCATAGGCCTGTGCAATGGCAGAAAGGTAATGGCCGGTAGCGTGTCCTCTTAATTTCGTATCCTGGCTATCCCATACGCCTAAAGGTTCTGCACCCTGAGGTTGTTTTTGACCAAAAGCGTGGCGAAACATATAAAGAAAGGAATTCGGATCGGTTTTAGCCAGTGTGCTGATAAATTTATCGCGGTTTTCAATAAATTTAGTCTGGTGGCCATGTGCATCCGTTTTAAGCGAAACCTCATTGAGGTGAAAAGCCTCCAGATTTGAAACCGGTGCATCCTCGTTTTTGGAAGCAATGATGGTGACAAATGCTTTAGGTTTGAAATCTGTCCCCGGAACCCGGCCGGTTATAGTATATTTTCCAGGTTTAAGAACGGCCGTATTATCGATATCAGAAGGCCAGAGCACCCGTACTTTTGGGCCTTTTACCCCATTTTTGTAAGTTCCTGTAAGGTGACTTGGTAATCGGGGCAAATTCCCAACAGCAGTTTCTATTTTAATATCTGTAACCTGTGTGAGGTACTTGTTATACAGCTGAGCCTGGTTTTTGGTAAAGTGTGGAAGATCATCTTCGCTTTTACCCACATTCACTACGTTTTGCTGCATACCTTTCTGCGAATTGTTGTAAATCCCGGTAATCTGTTTTATGGTTAGGGGAATACGGTAGATGCGGAAATCGTGCAATAGGGCATTTAAATAGGGGGCGCCCGGTAACATCGATTTTCCGATATAGAGCTGTATTTTGTCTTTTGACTGCTGATCAAATACGGCCGTCAGTTGCTGTGAGATCGCTTTAGCTTCGGCTACGGGCCTGCCGTTAACATATGTACTCATCAACTTTGAAGGTGCATCGATTACTACCGTAAGATAAATCCATTTGTTTGTTTCGATGGGAGCAGAAATCGCGCTTTTGCTGTGATCTTCATCTGCTTTTAACTGTACCAGGAAACCTTTCTGATTTTTTGTGCCTGATGGTGCTGCAAAAAAGTGTTTAGTGGCATCTTTTCCAAAATCAAAAAACGACTGTCCAACCCCGGCAGACTGTAAGTATATCCAGCCAGATATGCTGATTGATTCTACATCAGCAAGTGCTTCCGAAGGAATGGTAATGAAAGAATGATCGTTTCCACTAAGCGATAAAACCTTTCCAAAGCGGTTATCGTTAACGAACATCGGGTTAGCACCCTGAAATTTGGCATGCAGATTATTTCTTGACCAGTCTTTTAAGTCACCATTAAAAACATACCTGGCACTCATTCCAGTTTCGCCGATGCCATCCAGTATCTGATCGCCATTTTGTGCCAGGGCCGTGTGTCCTGCCAATATTAAAATAGCAAAGTATGAAATAGCGTAACGGAGTAATTTATGAATTTTAATATTTAGAAGACTTCTCATAACAGATAAAATTAGGCAAAAAGTATAGGAAACAAAGCCTTATAAATTGCAGGTATTGGGCATATTTTAACCTTATTTAAAGGTTAAGTAAGTCAAATAACAATATCAGCTTTTCGATTTAACGCCCTCCTCACCCTGATCCGATAATGATCGGATTTATTTAAGGGGCTTCTCAATAATAAGATGCTGACCACGAAGTAGCGACAAGGCAATTGAAAATATCATATCTACTTGTAAAATAAATTCAGCATGACGAATTGGTTATCAAGAGATATTTATAAAACAGTTTGTTTGTCAATAATTATCGAGTTTAATTGATAGCGTCGTAAATTTAATCTTTTTGAATGATTGCTGTTTTTACATTAAGATAATGTTTTAAAATCTGCATTCAGAGAATGAATAGTTAAAATACTGATACTATACATTAATATACAACGGAAATTTGGTCCGTACATCTTTTATATTTACAGGCTAACCTGTGCCAGCAAGGTTTCCATATCCTTCATATAACGTTTAACCATGAAGAAAAAATATCTAAAGCCATTTATGGTATGGCTGCTTTGTTTTATCTGTCAAGCTGTATTGGCGCAATCTTCAAAGGAAGCTGCGGTACACAGAAATCCAATTATACCGGGTTATTTTGCAGATCCAACGGTAAAGAAGTTTGGAGATACCTATTACATTTATGCTACAACAGATGGTAACGGCGGTGGTTTCGGTCCTTCTCAGGTATGGACATCTAAAGACTTTGTGAATTGGACCATGCAGGATATGAACTGGCCAACCACACACTATTATTGGGCGCCGGATGTAACCCAGGGTGCCGATGGTAAATATTACCTGTATTACTGCCAGCCCGTTGAAATTTTCGGTGCCTCATCTTCTACCCCTGTTGGTCCCTGGACTTCGCTTCTGCCTAAAGGCAATCCGATTGTCTCCAATTTTATGGTGCCAAATGTAATTACGCTTGACGGACAGACTTTTAAGGATGATGATGGCCAGTATTATATGTATTGGGGCACCTGGGGGATTTACCCCAACCATGGCTGTGGTGTTGGCCTCTTAAATGCAGACATGAAATCCTTTTCCAAGCTGGCCCAGATTCCCAATACGGATGCAAAAGAGTTTTTCGAAGCCCCTTTTGTGTTTAAAAGAAAAGGAATCTATTATTTGACTTATTCATCAGGTTATTGTGAAGATGGTACATACAGGGTTCAATATGCCACAGCAACAAGCCCGATGGGTCCTTTTAAATATGGTACTAACAACCCTATTTTGTCTACAAATCAAGATGGAACGGTGCATGGGCCAGGCCACCAATCTGTATTACAGCAAGGTGATGATTTTTACCTGGTGTATCATCGTCATAATAATCCGCATAATGATGGCGGTTACCACAGACAGGTAGCTGCAGATAAAATGCAGTTTGACGATGAAGGGAATATACTGAAGATTGTGCCTACCCACAGCGGAATCGGGTATCTGGCGAAAGATGTCAACCCACATCCAAATTTAGCACGAGGTAAAAAAGCATCAGCATCTTCCAGCTATGATGAAAATTTTAAAGCGGAATTTGCCTTTGATGATGACAATGGAACTTTATGGAAAGGTAAAAGCAATGTGGGGCCTGCCTGGGTGCAGGTGGATTTGGGGAAAATATCCCTGGTTAAAAGCGTCCATACGCAGTTTGAATACGCTACCTGGTATTATCAATATAAAATCATGTATTCAGCTGACGGAAAAATCTGGAAAACATATGCCGACCGAAGCAAAAATACCCGGCATGGAAGTCCGATGATTGATTTCGGGAATGTTAAGGCGAGGTATATCCGGACAATAGTTTTACAGACGGAATATCCGGGCTTAAATAAAGCCATATGGAATATTAAGGTTTTTGATGATGCAGAATACCGACCTGTAGTGCATACCAAAATTAAAAAATGGCAACCGTTAAATGTATTTGAGCCAAAAGGTTTATTAGTAGACCTGGAATTAGATCATCTCCGAACCGGTAATGTTGTCACCAACGTTTCAAACAAAGGCAAGTTGGGTGGGTACTTTTTGGCCAGGGGGACCACTAAACCCACTATTTCAATGATCGGTGGCAAAAAAGCATTGCTTTTTACGGGGCAGGAGCACTTGGTTTCATCCGTTTCTGCACCCGAATCTCTGCTTGGAAACAGCAGTTTTAGCGTAAGTATTTGGGTTCGAAATCCGGAGATTGATAAAGAAGAAACCATTGTATCGTGGACAGGACAGGGAGGTGTTAATTTAAGTAATGCTGCTATTGGTTATGGAAGTAGTAAAACTGCCGGCGCTGTAAGTCATTTGGGATGGGCAGATTTAGGATACAAACACTTGCCAAAAGCTAATGAATGGCATTTAATCAACATTGTTTTTGATGGCACAATGGAAAGTATCTATGTGGATGGAGAATTGGACAGGACCGAAAGAAGAATGCTTTTCATCAATAACCTTAAACATTTTCTTATCGGCAGAAATGAAGATGGAAGCGCAGGATTTTCCGGTGCATTGGCTTCCTTAAAAATTTATGATATCCCGCTAAGCCATGAAGAAATTAAAGCTGCGTATAAAAAAGGACTGCCAAATCATACACTGCTACATGTTGAGGCGAAAAATCTTGATTATGGCAAGTTAGATCAGTGGACCAATAACGGAGCTGCTTTGGGGGAACTCGTAATTAGAGGTAAGGCAGAAGTAGCAGACGTAAACGGAAAGATAGCGGTGAGATTAGACAGCAGGGGACAACTGCTGATCGGAAATAAATTGGCCAAAAAATTAAAATTTTCAAAACCCTTTACCGCCATTTTTTCGCTGTATGCGCCCGCTGGTGCTAAAACAGATTTATTTTTTGGGCGTAAAACCGCAAGGATAGCAGGTACCGGAAAGTGGCAGCAGGTAATATGCACTTATAATCAAGGGAAATTTAAGGTAATGGCAGATGGTAAAATGACTGAAAATGTAAATGCCCCCAGCCCGCAAAAAGATCAGCGTATTTTAACCGGATCAGCAAACGCGACTACTCCGATAGCGATATCTTTTATTACTGTATTTAATTACGGTTTTGATGATGATAGGGGTAAGCAGGAGTTTAATTTTTGGAAACAAACACTCAATAATAATCTTATCCATGCATCTTTCGCCTCTAAACCAGCAGCAGTTACCCCAAATATGGTATATATGGCCGCAAATAAACCAGCGTTACCAGGTACCAGTTTTGAATATCTTTTTAGATACGATCAAGGTAAAAGCTCACAAAAATGGCAAACGTTTTCAGCTTATACTGATTTTTCTGTTGCACCTCAAATGCGCTATACTTATTCTGTAAAGGTGAGAGATAACTTTGGCAATGTTACGCTGAACTCCCTGCCTGTTATGGTTACAACAGATTCTACACTTTTTATCATCAGAAAACAAAATGGATCTGCCATATCAGTTCCGGCAGAAGCTGACGGGTTAAAGGGTACTTCCTGGGATGGTTTTACGGGGAATGCAGACACTGTTGCACAACAAGCTGGCGTGTTAAAACTAGTGTCGCACAATACCTTTTGGGATGGATCAATGCCTGCCGGACCTTTTGCTTACCACCAGGTGGAAGGCGATTTTGTTGCCGAGGTGATGCTATCTGATCTGTTAGGCTTTAAACAGAAAAAAGCCAATGGCGCAAACGAAGCCGGTATAATGGTTAAAGAACCTTCTAATTCGAAAAAGCTTTTACAAAATGGTGTGATGCCAGGCTGGGGTGTTGGAAACATTGTTACCAATTTAAACGCCGGGGAACGCAAACAGTTCAACAACCTGTCGGGATGGAATTTTTATCGTCATTTACAAATACAACGCCAGGGAAGTTTATTTTTTATGCGTGGCAGCCATGATGGAAAATCCTGGGTAAATCTTCCCGGCAGTCCGATAAAAAGAGATGATATGAGCAGCGCTTTAGAAATTGGTGTTTATCATGCTACCTACGGCGATATTTCCGGTTATGCGTCGTTTAGTGATTTTAAAATTATCCAAAAGAAAATAACACGATAAAAAAGCGGGTGTTTATATCATAAAACAGGCCCCTGGATCATATTAGGAGCCTTTAGTTTTTTACAAAGATTTTAACCAATCTACAACCTGTTCACGGGTTTTACCTGTTTTTTGTTGCAGTTTGCCATAAAGTTCGTCATCTTTTCCCTCTTCATACTTTAAATCGTCTTCAGTTAAATCTGCGTAAGCCTGTTTAACTTTTCCTTTCAGTTCGTTCCAGGCACCTTTTAATTCTAATTTGTCCATTTTTTTTTATTTATGATGAATATTTCTGTTAATTTTCATTTGAAAAAACATCCGGTTATATTTTATCTGTTCGGAATATCTTTAGCTGCATATATGCTATCTACTACATATCTGCTAAATCCCCTCCATGGCAGGCTTTTTTTATATTCTCTGTAATGCAGTTCGTAAAATTTACCACTGTTTCCCATCATCTGTTTCGCTATACTTTCATCAGTTACAGAAAATTCGAATTCATTGTTCTCCAGCGTACCGGTTTGTCTGGATCGAATCCCGCTTTGGATGAGTTTACCCTCATTGGTTTTAAAAATATATCCTTTTTTTACAATATAATTCAGCTCTCCGGCTTTTACTCCTTCGCCAAAAACAAAAAAGTAATGATAATAGATAAAGCCGATAAGCAGCAAAATGCCAATTACTGCTGCAATGGTCCCTATTTTTTTTCCTGTAGTCATTGCCTGGTAGATTTTATTATTTTGTTGTAAGCGTGTATAGTAAATTTAAAAAATGCTAAAGCCAATAAATTGTTCATTTAAAAAAGAAGCTGCTTTCTAATGGAAGCAGCTTCTGGATTTTTTGTTTTAATTAGCAACGTCTCTTTTTACTTTGTTCGCCGTTCTCTGTCCTGGCAAATAAATCTGAAATCCGAATGATAGGTTCAGGTTATTTTGGGTTGTTGCGCTTCCAAAACCAACCAGTCCATTGTATTTCAATAATGTTTCCAAACCAATATTTGGTGTAATGAAATAGGCAAAACCTGGCCCAACGCTTAAGTTCAATCCGTTTGTATTACCACCGCCATTGCTCACATTAACTCCGCCGATACCAACAGTAGCTTCTGCAAATAAACGGCCATGGCGTAACACTTCAACATCTTTACCGGTATAGTATCGACCCAATGCACCAACACCATAACTGGTAGTGGTACTTGAATTTTTAGCCGTTTTTAAACCGAAATTTACATAACCACCCACCGCAACATTGTCCTGTACAAACCAGGCTGCTTTTGGGGTAATGTCTACGCTGAATATTTTTGGGTCATCCAAACCAAGGTTGATGTTGGTTAAATTTCCACCAACCATTACGTTGCCTTTTTGGATCTGGGCATTTGCCGCAAAAATGGTAGATGCTGAAATGATTACTGTTGCTAGAAAATTTTTCATGATTGATAGATAGTTTATAAAAATTAATATAAGGTGAATTCTACTCGACGGTTTTCCTGACGACCTGCGGCAGTTTTATTGGATGCTATAGGTTGATCAGGACCATAACCTGTTGCCTCGATTCTGGAAGCATTTGCGCCTTGTGAAACCAGATAAGCTTTCACCGACTCAGCTCTTTCTTTAGATAAACGCAGATTTAATTCCCTTCCACCGGTGTTATCGGTATGCCCGGCTAATTTTAAGCTGAAGTTTTTCTCGATTAACAAAGCTGCAACCCGGTTTAAGGTAGCATAAGATTTGGCACGGATGGTTGATTTGCCTAAATCAAATTCAAGATTTGAAATGGCATCTCTCACAATTTTGCGGTCTGCTTCGGTTACTACAGTTGTTTCTTTAATAACGGTTTGCGTAACCGCTATCGGGCATCCTGATCCGTCTACCACGGTTGCGGCTGCAGTTCCAGGACATTTGTCAAATTTATTTGCTACGCCATCATTATCATCATCACCTAAATCTTTGGCATATTGCTCACGGTCTCTAGCAGCATTTTGCTCGGCTGTAGCTAATGCCCGTCTTAATTCTGCGCTTTCTTCAGCACTTTGTTTTCTCAGGTCTGCAACCGCGCTGTAGTTTTGTAATTGAGAATTTTCTTTGTTTCCAAGTGCAAATTCCAATCCTGCATGCGCATAAGAAAACCTGCTTTCATTGTATGCACTTTTAACAGTAGGAGAAGATTTAATGAAATTAATGTCGTAACCTAAATCAATATTGATTCCTTTGGCTACGCCAATTTTAAATCCAACGCCTGTTGGGATATACCATCCTTCTCTATCAGTAAACACATCAACGTTGGCTACTTTTGAATCTGAAGACATATATCCGGCACCCGCTTTAACGTATGGAATCAGTACCGCATTTTGGGTGTTCAGGCTGAAGTTGGCAATATTCAATACTGCCGTAAGGGAACCTGACCAGTTAATGCTGTTCACTTGTTCAATTGTGCTGGTGCTGTTTAAAGTTTTGATCTCTCCACGAAGAAAATCGGCCTGTAAGCCAAGCGCTGGTAAAATCTGCTTTTTGATAAAGGCACCATAACCAATGCTTTTAAATTCTCTGGCTTTAACACTTCCTCTACCTAAAAAAGTATTTTGGCTAAGGATACCTCCATGTGCGCCTACACTCCAGGTTCGTAAAGATTGTTTCCCAAATCTTTCGGAAGTTGTCGGTGTTTCCTGCGCAAACAGTTGAGTTGACAAACTTACCAAAGCGATCAACATGGTAGATTTTGTAAAATTTTTATTCATATTGTTTATTTTAATCGGAGGGATAACATGGGCAGGGCGCAAATGTTTCAATTCTGTTACATAAACACACTCCTAAAAGGAGTATGTTTATGGCGTCCGGATAGGAAGAGATTGTGTATCTAAGAAGTTTTGGCCGAAATAGTTTTTAAATCATCTTTAGATAATTGCTACCCGTTCTGGTATTTTATATAGCCAGATTAATTTGGCTAAAGGTCTTTCGACTAAGCTACCATTCACAGACGCTAATAGCAGGATCGTCATTCCCGCGCAGGCGGGAATCTTAATACGCACGCAAGTAGCGATCGTTGTAAGATTGCTTCCCTGGCTAAAAAAGCTCTTAGCATCAGATAGCTTTGGATGAAGATCCCTGCAACTGTGTTGGTTTAGTTCATGTGATGATCCAATAATAAATCTATTTGGCCACAATTACATTTGCCCCGCCCGGTAAAAGTTTCACTTTTAGTTGTTTTGCCTTGTTTAATTTCAGCTGTTTGATTTGAGGCGAACGGTCGTCGGCATCAGCGTATAAGGTAGCTTCGGTACCTGATAGCATGGGAAGTGAAATGTCTATCGTTTTCTCCGTCGTTTCGGCGTTTATGGCGGCGATATACCAGGTATCACCATGACGGCGTGCCAGTACACAATATTTTCCGGGATAGCCATCAAGAAAAACCGTATTATCCCATGTAGTAGGCACTTTTTTCATAAAATCGATCACATGGGGTGCAACATCGGTGAGGTTATTGGGGGTGACGCCAAAATTTTGTATAGGATTCTGGAAAAGGATAGCGGTTGCCACCTGGAAAGTTTCTGTTGTTTTCCTAATTGTCCCGCCATCATTTTTCCGGTTATGGCGTTTGTTTAAAAGCACCGGACCAAAATCCATTGCCCCTACAGCATTGCGGATAAAAGGGTGCAGGCTGGCATTGAAGGCTTCGTTATCATCTGCATGTTGTGCGAATATCAGATTCTCTGATGCCAGTACCGCCTCACTTCCGGCATAATTGGGATACATCCTTTCCCAGCCTCTGGGTATGGTGCAGCCATGAAAAATCACCGTTAAACCAAAAGCATTGGCATCAGCTAAAATATCTTCATAAAGTTTCATGGTTTCCTGTTTGTCGCCACCAAAAAAATCTACTTTAATCCCTTTTATGCCAATTTTCTGCATCCATGCCATCTCCTGTTTTCTTGCAGAAGCCGTATTCATTTTATATTTAGGAGTTTGTGGCGCATCGTTCCAAAATCCATTGGAGTTATACCATAAGGCAATGCCAACCTTTTTCGCTTTGCCGTAGGCCACCAGTTCCTCTATTTTTTTTCGCCCGATCCGGCTGTCCCACCAGTTATCGATCAGTACCAGCTCGTAGCCCATGGTTGCTGAAAGATCAATAAACTTTTTCTGATCTTCGAAATTGATGCTTTCATCTTGCCATAACAGCCAGCTCCAGGTAGACCGGCCAAAAGTGTAGTTTTTTGACGCCGGATATTGTGGTTCTACCACATCGAATGGCACAGTAGTCTCAACAATGGGTTTAAGTGTATGCCCTACGGTAATGGTACGCCAGGGGGTATTGCCTGGTAAGGATATGGTTGGATTAGCACTACCGATGCCATTATTTTCACCTTTCTCCGGAAAAGCAATTTTGTAATGGCCGTCTTTTGTCCCTTCACTCAATTTTGATCCGCAGTAGAGGGAATTTACGCCCGTTTCTGAAAGCAATACCCAGCCGTCATTCCCTAAATGGAACAGGGCCGGAAAAGTATAACCTATACCATATTTTGATGGGACGCCCATGGCCTGATCGGGATGGTATTCTTCTTCATAGCTTGGCTTGCTTTTCATCCAGCCAATCATAGGGGTAGCCTGTGGGGTTAAAAATGTAGTGGTATTTTCCGGAAATTTATATCCGCTCAGTTCTTCTTCAATAATAAAGGTTGCAGGTTCGCCGGTCTGGGGAACCCGATACCTGAAGGCAATATCATTGTTGCTCACGCGGAAGATGACTTCAAGCTGATTTTTTGTGGCATTTTCAAATTTGCAGATGAGTTCATTTGCCTGGTAGTTTACAGTACTGATCTTAATTTTGGGTTCACTGTAGCGCTCATTGATTTTTCGTAACTGCTTACCAGTTAGTTTGAGACCTGATGATAAATCCATTTGGCTACCGCGAAGTCCCAAAGGAGATCGTTCGATCATTTCTTTTCCCTGTAAGGTTACATTATAGTAAAGTTTACCCTCATTTAAATAAAGATTAACCATCAATTTCTGATCCGGACTGGTAACGTTCATGTCCTGGGCAAAAGATAAAAAGTGGCTGGCAACCATTGCCATTGCCAATAAAATGCCTTTGCAATAATTCATAGTTAACGATTTGGGAATATTCATCACAACAGAATAAGTTTGTTGGTTTAGATTGATCGGATTAGTATTTCAAAGCTGAAAATTAGGAAATATTTTTAAATGTTATGGTAACGTTTATTGTTTTTTCCTCAATCTTATTGCTTTGGCTGAATCAACATAATATATCCCAATATTAAGGCAATTATTGAAAAAGCTATTATCGGATCAAATGCCAGGAGTCCAAAATTAAAGAGGTAATTACCCTCACCTTTAAATATCAGAAACAGGTCGTGTACGCCAGCGAGTTGTATACTATTTTAACAGGTGCAACATCATTTTAGCATAACGCTCACCAAGCATACGATAGCCTTGCGCATTAAAATGTAAGTGATCTGCCGCTGCGGTACAGCCAGCTGATGAAATGATATGTGCATTAGGAATTGTTTTTGGCAAGGTTGCGATAATTTTATTCATGGATGCGCAGGTTCCGCCCTGGTCTGCGTTAACCACCTCGCCGGCGAGAAGGGGGGTAGTCAACGGATTTAAATTTAAGTCCCTGATGAGGTGCTCATAAACCGCCTTAACTTTTTTTGGCCATTCCTGGTCCCCGGTGTTAGATTCACCCTGGTGCATCAAAATTCCCTTTATTACCCCTGATTGCTGTGCGATTTTGGCCAGTTCTACTAAACGACCGTAAGGATTTCCGTCGTAGGCATTTAAGGCTGATTTCATCCAATCTGGAGCAGTAGCAGTATAGGTTTGATAAGCATCTTTATCAAATAACTCAATTTTGCAACCACCAACGGCTACATTAATCACTCCTATGCGCACCTTTTCAGGCAATGAATCCAGAAGGGTTCTGCCAAAATAATCCATTGGTGTGAAGCCGGTTTTGCATCGGCACAAAGGTGGTTTAGCCGTGTACCAGTTTCCTTTTTTCCTGCCTAATTCCGGGCAATCGACTGCCTGAAGTACCCTGAATCTATTGTTTAATGTGGTATCCTGAGGTTCAAAAGGTGCATTACCTTCCATGTTAGATTGACCAAAGCTCAGGAAAACATATAATTTAGGGTCCTGACCATAGGATTTTTCATTATTGCAGAATATTAACGCAAGTAAGACGATAACTCCTAATCTAAATCCTATCGTTTGGTTTGAATATGTTATGGCACGTTTAAGCCTGTTGGCGATTATTCTTTTCATATTGATTCGTCGTTTAACCTGAGGCTAAAGTATTAAATGCCGCAGATTAGCAGTAGCATTTTTCAACATAAACAATGCTCATATGATTAAAATTGAAACCATTATCCTAATGCCTGTTGTTAACCGGCCTAATCACGCTGGATTAAGGTTTGTATTAGCGGCGTATTAAAAAAGTAAACTGATAGGGGGATTTTAAGCCATTAATCAACATTTCTGCTATCATATTATTCAAAGTTTGCATCCAAAATTCTTCATTTAATATAGTTTTATCTTTTGCCCCTCCCATGATTTTCGAATCCATTTTATCCGAAAATTTTGGGATTGTGTTGCCTGTGGATGACGGTACTTCGATAGGTTTTTAATTTCTGTGTAAATGATGTTGAACGATCTGAACAGGGTAAAGTTTTTTATGTAACTGTATTTAACCAAAAATAAATAAAAATGAGTCTAAACATTAAGTGCCAATCTGCTATGGCCATTGCCCTAATGGTTGCTTTAGGGAGTTCTTGCCAGGAACAAAACAAGCGTTCAGCGGGAAGTGAAACTTTAAAAACGGAGAAGAAACACTATCTTTCTGAGCCTTTGGTGAAGGAAATTTTCACTGCAGATCCCTCTGCACATGTATTTAACGGTAAAATTTATATTTACCCGTCGCACGATATCGAATCAGGTGTGAAAGAAAATGACAATGGCGATCATTTTTACATGAAAGATTACCGGGTGCTGAGTATGGATAGCATTGGCGGCAAGGTTACTATTCATGAACCTGCACTGTCTGTAAGTGATATTCCATGGGCGGGCAGGCAATTATGGGCGCCGGATGCGGCCTATAAAAATGGTACTTATTATCTTTATTTTCCTGTTAAAGATAAAAATGATGTCTTCAGGATAGGAGTAGCAACATCGAAAGATCCGGCCGGACCATTTAAAGCCGCTAAAGAACCGATTGAAGGCAGTTTCAGTATCGATCCTGCGGTTTTTACCGATACCGATGGCAGCAGCTATATGTATTTTGGCGGAATCTGGGGTGGACAGCTTCAACGCTGGAAAGACGGGAAATATGATCCCAATGGCTCTAAAACCGATTCTCAAAAAGAAACTGAGCCTGCTTTAACTGCAAAAGTTGTCAAACTAAGTATGGATATGACGGCTTTTGACGGTAAAGTGAAAGATGTGGTCATTTTAGATCAGCAAGGTAAACCGCTGCTTACAAAGGATCACGATCGCAGGTTTTTTGAAGGTGCCTGGATGCATAAATACAATGGTAAGTATTATTTTACGTATTCAACAGGCGATACACATTACCTTGCATCGGCCATATCTGAGAGTCCGTGGGGACCTTTTAAATATCAGGGCACTTTCATGACACCTGTAGAGGGCTGGACTACCCATCATTCTATTGTTGAAATTAAAGGTAAATGGTATATCTTTTATCATGATACCCAGCTTTCGGGGAAAACGCATTTAAGAAATGTGAAAGTAACCGAGCTGAAACACCTTGAAGATGGCACCATTGGGCTTATAAAACCGAATAAGGGTTAACTGCCTGCGGTGCGATCAATGATTCGACCCATCCATCCGTCATTCCCGCGCAGGCGGGAATGTTCTGAAATTTCGTAGACTACATCAATTTTTGTATAAAAGATCCTGAAAAACCCGTCCGACCGGCCGGGCGAAAGTTCAGGATGACGAAGCACAAAAGCAATCTAATTCAACAGAAAAGATTGCTTTGCCGTTCCTTCGCGTAAACTAAACTCTTAAAGAAATGTGTCAATATGAAGGAAATCCTCATGCTCATAAAAATGTGAATCGCAGCTCCATAGAAGGTTGATTATGATCTCCCGTTAAAGGCATTAAGATGCCCAGTCAAGCTGAGCATGACGAATCTCACCCAATGTAATTCTCTTTAATCTTTGAAAGTTAATTCTGATACCGTCAAAACCTGCGCTCGTTTTTAACGAATGCGCAGATCTCCTGACGATTTTATCGTTTTGTGTGTAAACCCATTATCAGCAAGCCTCCTTTGGAAACCCGCTCGAGTTTATTTATTTCGAATGATAAATTTTATCATTTCCGCTGTAATCAAGCCATTTAAAGCTGGCTTTATTATCACTCGGTTGGCCAGATGAGGTAGCATACAGTGCGAAAAGCGAACCGATAAATCCACCGGCAGCCTGTGTACTTAAATACTTGCCATCAACATCTTTTTTAAGAACCTTCCATTCGCTGCCTCCCTGACGATATTTAAAGTCGTAAAGACCGCCTTTGGCCTCAATCTCCAGCTGAATATCGGCTGATGGATCAGGCAAAGGCATTTCCGTAAGTAATACCATTTGGTTTGTTGCTTTATCGCCTTTAAAAAGCTGAATAACAGCTGCCTTTTCTTTAAGGGATTTACACATGAAGTAAAAATTAAATTCACCCTGAAAAATCATTAATCCTGCTTTCTCATTTTCAGATTTTGGTGAAAAATGGAGTGCTGTACTGGCCGAACAGAACATATGTTGCTGTCTTTTTCCGAGGAAAGCCGGATTGGTCTTTTCCATGCAGGTTTCTGGCTTAAGTTTCATCGTCAGCCCATTTTTTTTATCCAGTTGATACCATGAGCTGTCGTTTTTTCTTAAAAATAATAGCGATGGATCTAAACCCTTATCAAATGTGGTGCGATACGAAAAATTGCCGCTTTGTGGAGGGATTCCTTTTTGTTTAACCTCTTTAAAATTTGCCTCATATTGATATTGTACTTCTTTGAAGTCTGGATTAATGATAGGCCATCCATCGGTCCACCTAACCGGCGCGATGAAAGTTTCCCTTCCGGTGTTGTAAAAATTTCCTTCATACGGGCGCACAGCAAGAAAAATGGCATAAGTTTTTCCATCAGGCCCTTCAATCAATTCTGCATGGCCGGTAGAGGTTATCGGGTTTGCACGGTTCGGATCTAAATCCCGTTGCGTCAGAATCGGATTTTTTTCATAAGGAACATATGGGCCGGTAGCGGAGCGACTTCTAAGGATCACCTGCGAATGGTTTACACTGGTGCCACCTTCAGCAGCGCATATGTAATACCAGCCTTCACGTTTAAAAATGTGTGGCCCTTCAATCCACACTGGTTTCTTTGTAATGTCCACGCCACCATTTACCAGCAAATGTTCGGTACCAACAACTTCGAGTGTTGCAGGATCGAATTCATAAGTGCGTATGGTGCGGTGACCGCTGTAAAGCGGCTTATTGTCTGGCGCGTCGCTATTATAAACAATATAGGCCTTATCGTCATCAAAAAATAAAGATGGATCTATTCCCCTTACCTCGCGTAGCCACACCGGATCGCTCCACGGGCCCGCAGGATTTTTAGCCGTCATCACAAAATTTCCGCCCTTGTCGATGTTAGTACAGGTCATGTAAAAGGTCCCCTTATGGTAATTGATAGAAGGTGCGAACAAACCACGTGAGGTGCCATCGCCCAAAAAAGTCATCTGCGTATTGCGTTCGATTACATTTCCGATCTGTTTCCAGTTTTTTAAATCCTTACTGTGAAAAACGGGGATGCCGGGAAAGTAAGAAAAGGTAGAATTAACCAGGTAGTAGTCAGCACCTACTTTAGTGATGCTTGGATCCGGATAAAAACCGGCAAGAATGGGATTCGTAAATTTTATCTGTGCAAATGCTTGTGAGGTAAAGCATAACAACAATAAATAAAGGATTTTTTTCATAATTGTATTTGGTTATAAAGAAATTTGCTTGGTTTGCAGCTGGCCAGGTTTTTCCAGCCTAATTTTATAATTTTCAATCCATCGCTGATAATTGCCTTGCCTTTTTTATGTCTTCATGTACCGGCAAACTTTCTACTACTTCCCAAACCAACCCATAGGATTTTAGGAGTGATTTTCGGGCCAACATTTCTGCTCCGGTCCAGATTTTCCCAAAGGCGATGTGATGTAAAGCGGTTACTACTCCTGTACAGCCTGCCTGCAGGATATGGGCGAGTGTAACAATATCATCAGGACCATACCAACGCACGGTTTGGATCATTTTCATAGCAAAACGGTATTATTTTCAAAGATTTTCTGATCGTAGATCGTCATATTTCCAATTTGCTTTTTATTTGAACAAGAATATATTGCCGCTCTTTAATGGTGTGTTTCATATTTGGTTTTTTTGCCTTTGACCTATACATATCAAGCCCGCATCACTGGTTTTTCTGCAATCGATTGCCAAAATGCTTAATCATGCCAATTTTTTGTTAGCTTAGTTGATGTTTAGGTCAATTATTTTTGAAATATTTCCGGTCAGGAACTAGTATCTATTACCGAATTTCATTAAAGATTTTTAAATAAATGATGATTTGTTCTACTCAACGGCATTTTTGAACATTTTTACACTCAAAATAATCAATGGTTCCATCAGCCTGCGACATGATGCACTTAAGTTTGTATTAATCATTAATTTCTGGCAGGTTATCAATTATTGCTGCCAATCATCGCTAACCAATTCAAATGAAACGATTAATCTCCATTTTAGCCACACTGATTTTTATTCAGACTACAGTTTTCGCACAAAAGCAGATTCCGACGGCGCCTGCTGGTTTTGATGTCAACCAGGAAACCATCCCTCATGGAAAAGTTGATACGATACAATATGCATCAAAAACTGTCGGGACAAACAGAAAAGCCACTATTTATTTCCCCCCAGGTTATCAGAAAACCAAAAAATACCCGGTTTTATATCTGCTCCACGGCATCGGCGGAGATGAAAAGGAATGGCTGAATGGCGGTAAACCTCAGGTAATTTTCGATAACCTATATGCCGCAGGAAAACTTGAACCTATGTTAGTGGTGATGCCAAATGGCAGAGCGATGATAGATGACCGCGCTACCGGAAATATCATGGCTCCTGATAAAGTTGCGGCCTTTGCAAATTTTGAAAAGGATTTGTTGCTGGATCTGATCCCATATGTAGAAAAATATTATCCTGTTTTTAAAGACAGGAACCACCGTGCCCTTGCCGGATTGTCTATGGGGGGCGGGCAATCCTTAAATTTTGGTTTGGGTAATTTAGATACCTTTGCCTGGGTTGGCGGTTTTTCTTCTGCGCCAAATACCAAAGTGCCGGCAGAATTATTGCCAGATCCGGCCAAAGCGAAAACCATGCTTAAGTTGCTTTGGATTTCCTGCGGGGATAACGATAGGTTACTTAATTTCTCTCAACGTACTCACGAATACCTGGTAGAAAAAAATGTTCCCCATATTTATTACGTTGAACCAGGTGTACATGATTTTAAAGTTTGGAAGAATGATCTCTACCTGTTTAGTCAGTTGTTGTTTAAACCGGTTGATCAGGCCGCCTTTCAAAAGTATAGTTTAAATCCTTAACGACTGAGTATTCTTTTCTATGAAAAAATTAGCGTCCCTACTGCTATTCATTACTGTAGTTTTATCAAGCCTTGCGCAGCAAAAACCAAAGTTAAAGCTATGGTATAACAGCCCGTCTGGCCAAATTTGGGAGAATGCATTACCTGTGGGTAACGGTAGGCTTGGCGCAATGGTTTATGGAAATGTGGTTAATGAAATTATTCAGTTAAACGAGCATAGCCTTTGGAGCGGCAGCCCCAACCGAAATGATAATCCTTTGGCATTAGATTCATTGGCCCGCATTAGAACGCTTATTTTTGAAGGCAAACAAAAACAGGCAGAACAGCTTGCCAATAAAGCGATCATCAGCAAAAAGTCGCAGGGACAGATTTTTCAACCCGTTGCAGATTTGCACCTTGATTTTGCTGGTCATGAAACCTATACCAACTTCTACCGCGAATTAGACATCAGTAATGCGGTAAGCACCACCACTTACCAAGTTAAAGATGTGGTTTACAGCCGGCGTGTTCTGGCCTCACTGGCTGATGGTGTGATTGCCGTTGAGCTTCGCTCGAGTAAACCAGGTGCATTAAGTTTTACAGCTTCATTATCTTCTCTGCAGCCCGGTGCGAAAATGAATACACAAGTGCCCGGGCAAATTGAAATTACCGGAACCTCTACCTCACATGAGGGCGTACCAGGGCTCGTCCGTTTTGATGGGATTGCGGCATTTCAGAATACTGGCGGCAAAATTTCCAACACGGAACGTACAATTGTTGTTGAAAATGCCAATGCGGTAACCATTTATTTAGCTATTGCCACCAATTTTATCAATTACAAAGATATCAGCGGGGATGAAAAGTTAAAGGCCAGGGAAATGTTAAACCGTGCCTTGCCGAAAAAATTTGAGAGCATTTTAAAAGCACATCAATTACAATATCATAAATATTTTAACCGGGTAGATTTATCGTTAGGGACAAGCGATTTTGAACAGGTACCTACAGATATCAGACTCAAGAATTTCAATTCGGTTAACGATCCGCAATTTGCTGCCCTGTATTTTCAATATGGACGTTATCTGCTTATTTCGAGCTCCCAGCCCGGGGGACAGCCTGCCAATCTGCAGGGCATCTGGAATAATAAATTATATCCACCCTGGGACAGTAAGTATACCATTAATATTAATGCAGAGATGAACTACTGGCCTGCCGAGAAAACCAATCTGGCCGAACTGCATGAACCTTTTTTAAAAATGGTTCAGGAACTGGGAGAAACAGGAAAGCAAACTGCCCACGATATGTACGGAGCCAGGGGATGGATGGCACATCACAATACGGACATCTGGAGAACGACCGGTGCTGTTGATGGCGCATTCTGGGGCGCCTGGACGCATGGCGGTGGCTGGGCCAGTCAGCACCTTTGGGAACACTATCTTTACAGTGGAGACCGGTCATTTCTTAAATCAGTCTATCCAACTTTAAAGGGGGCAGCGATGTTTTATGTTGATTTTCTGGTTAAAGATCCTGAAAGAGGATTTTTGGTCATTAATCCAGATATGTCTCCTGAAAATGCTCCACCGGCACATCAGGGTTCCTCGCTTGATGCCGGAACAACGATGAGTAATCAGATTATATACGATGTTTTTAGCACTGTGATCCGTGCGGGAGCGATTCTCGGTGAAGATAAAGCCCTGGTGGATACGTTGAAAAAAATGCGCAGCCAGCTCCCGCCAATGCAGGTTGGAAAATATGGCCAGTTGCAGGAATGGATCGATGATATCGACGATCCAAATGATCATCACCGGCATGTATCTCATTTATATGGCTTATTTCCATCCGCTCAGATATCGCCATATCAAATACCGGAGTTGTATGCTGCAGCTAAAAAAACACTTATCCAGCGCGGTGATGTTTCTACAGGATGGAGCATGGGATGGAAAGTGAACTGGTGGGCAAGACTGCTGGATGGAAACCACGCCTATAAACTTATTCAGAACCAGCTAACACCCGTTGGAGGCAACCAGGCGGGTGGTGGTACCTACAATAATCTTTTTGATGCGCACCCGCCTTTTCAGATTGATGGTAATTTTGGATGTACTTCCGGTATCGCGGAAATGCTGATGCAATCGGACAACGGTGCCATTCAACTATTGCCGGCACTGCCCGATGTATGGAAAGCAAATGGATATGTTAACGGTTTAAGGGCTAAGGGAGGATTTGAAATTGTTAAACTGGAATGGCTAAATGGCAGGATTACGAAATTGGTGATTAAATCGCATTTGGGCGGAAATTTACGGATCAGGGTGCCAAATGAGTTAAATTTAGCTAATCTTGAAGCCAAAAATGCCATTGGTGAGAACCAAAATCCCTTTTTCTTCATGACAAAAGTGCCAAAACCAACTATTTCTAAACTGGCACCTGCTGTAACGGTTGATTTGCCCGAAACGCAACTGTATGATATTAAAACAGCTATGGGGAAAACCTATACGCTGTTTAAAAAATAAAAGTACTCTCTTTTTAACCGCAAAGTTCGCAAAGTTTAGCGCGAAGGAAGGAAAGAAGCGGGGATGTTAATGGCATTGATAATTACAATAAACTAATCGTTATCCCGACTGAAAGACCCTGAAACGAGTTCAGGGTGACGATATCTCGGAGACGTTACGGAATGGATTTTGCTTTTCAAAGCTCGCGCTCGTTTTTAACGAGTGCAGAAGTAGCTTAACGATTTTATCGTTTTGTGTTTAAAACACATTTTATTTAACGGTCGTTTGGAAACGAGTGTGAGCTTAAATAGAGGGATTTATCCAGGAAATTTTTCAACCGCGTTGCACTGCATTTGATTGATCCCAAAAGCTAGTCATCATCTCAACTGAAAGACCCTGAAACGAGTTCAGGGTGACGATATCTCGGAGACGTTACGGAATGGATTCAAAGGCCGCGCTCGTTTTTAACGAGTGCGGAAGTAGTTTAACGATTTTATCGTTTTGTGTTTAAAACACATTTTATTTAACGGTCGTTTGGAAACGAGCGTGAGCTTAAACAGAGGGATCTATCCAGGAAATTTTTCAACCGCGTTACACTGCATTTGATTGATCCCAAAAGCTAGTCATTCATCTCAACTGAAAGACCCTGAAACGAGTTCAGGGTGACGGTTTGGACGGATTTTGTATCGCTGAGCTTTCCGGTTCGTGAATCCATCGAAATAGATTTAGCTTCGCTGAGCACTTACGTGGCTCCCGACTGCGTTGCACTCCGCTCGAAATGACGGTCTGAAGGTGTAAAATAAATCTTTAGGGACACAATTCTATATTGATCATACTCTTACTGATAATCCCGGCTTTTGGTCAGTTCCTTTAGCGATTGAAGGTCATGTACAGGGCGCTCAATTTCAAATGAAATTTCCCTTCTGCTAAACTGCTGGAAGTAAAGCAAACAGGCATCTTTCCAGATTTGGGCATCTCTGCTTTGCGTTCTGAGCTTGGATTGCACTTCTGCAAAGCGTTCATTGTCTATCGATCCCTTTAGTTTGTCCCAGTCTTTTTGAAAAGATCTCACTTTTTGAACACCATGGTCATAACGGATGCACAGTTCCGTCCATAAATCCTTACCGTTTTTTAAACGGAAAGACCATGGCACGTGGTGAAACCAGAGCAGGTACATTTCCGGACAGCTGGAGAGGTTATTAAAGGTGGAGCTTAATGGCTCATGATATTGATCAACCGCATCACTTCCGCTTCTGGTCCTGTCAAAACCTATCCCTACGGTGTCTGCCTTGTGGTAATAAACCGAGGTCCAGTCCGGACGGATTTTATCATTGGAAAACCAAGGTGCCGGCCCATAATGATGGCCTTCGGCAAAAATATGATGCAGTCCCAGTGGCATCATATAATCAACAGCGGCTTCTCTGCTCTCCAGCATCATCTCTTGAGTGGTTTTAAGAAAGTTGGCATCGGTTTTCTTTTCTTTATCATCCAGAAAAGTCTGTTTTATCCATTCTTCGGCAATTGTTTTGCTTTCAAGTTTGTTATTCCAGGCCAGGCGTCCGAAAGCATACCAGTTTGCCTGGGCAAAAGTATGTCCGGTCCAGTTTACATCGTTGCCAATATTAGCTACGCCTGCAATGGCGGTAAAATCTGTTTTGCTTAATGAGCCATCGGTGCAGGCGGCAACGGTACTGCCCTTCCCATTTTTATAAGTATCGCTGTTTAAACATTCTTCCCATAAGGCAGAGAGGAAAACCAATTGCCTGGAGCCGCCCAAATACTCCTGAGTGATCTGGAATTCAGGCATCACTGGTGTTTTCTTCATCGCGCCAAATAAGGGGCTAAAAGGTTCCCTGGGCTGAAAATCAAGCGGGCCGTTTTTTACCTGTAAAATTACATTTTTTTTAAAGGCGCCATCCAGCGGTAAAAATTCTTTATAAGCCTGTTTGGTTCTGTCTTCCGGAGATGGATTATAAACGAAGGCACGCCACATCACGATTCCATCAAAAGGGGCCAGGGCATCAGCCAACATGTTTGCGCCATCCACGTGGGTTCTTCCGTAATCCTGTGGGCCAGGTTGTCCTTCGCTGTTGGCTTTAACCAGAAATCCTCCAAAATCGGGAATGAGTTTGTAAATTTCTGTTGCTTTATCTTTCCACCATTGTTTGACCTGAGGATCCAAAGGATCAGCTTTTTTTAATTTGCCGATAAGAACAGGCGATGAAAAATTAACGGATAAATAAGTTTTTATCCCGTAAGGACGCAGGCTTTCTGCAATTGTCTTTACTTTTTCCAGATAAGCCCGGGACAGGACTTTGGCTGAGGCATTTACATTGTTTAAAACCGCGCCGTTAATCCCAATTGATGCATTTGCCCGGGCGTAGGCTTTCCATTTTTCCCGGTCCTTAACAGTAATATCCAATCCATTGGCAGTATTGCCCCAAAAGATCGAACTTCCGGCATAACCTCTTTCAATGCTGCCATCCAAATTATCCCAATGGTTTAGAATTCGCCTGGAGTAGGATGGATTTGAAATAAAATGGCGTTGCGGAAGGTTAAGGTATTGGCGCCTCAACAATTCGTAGGCACCATATAACAAACCCAGTTCTGTGCGGGCGTTGATTGCACTTTCTTCCAGCTGAAAGCCATCTCCCTTGATCGCCGGATTTTTACTTAGGTTAAGTTTGATGGCCATATTCTCCTTACCCAACCAGCCATTTCTGAGTTCAGCTATAGCCAGATTTACAGTAGCGGATTGGATTGCACTGGAAATATCAACTTTTACGGCCGAATGGTTTCGAAGCCACAGGGCGTGGCCATCGTCGGCTTTTAATATGGCGGCCTGGCTTAGCATCAGCAATGCAACAATAATCGCCCTTTTAATATATGCCTTTTTCCCTTTTATAATCATGCTACAGTCTATTTGATCCGATTCTGCTACTGTGGCCAAATCTTTTTGCTCCTATTGAGATTAATGACCGAATGTTTAACGCTGCTGAAAACGCCACCAGTCTATATCAATTCCTTTTGCCGTATCATCGCCCGATACCACAAGGTACAGATCTTGTTTCTCCTTAATGGGCTCCGCTTTTGCGGTATAGAGTTGTAAGCCAGCTGCCTGTTTGCCAGTTGAAACCAGTTTTGCAATTTGTTTCCCATCTAAACTGCCTGCGCGTACTTCCAGAATCGTACCTGGTGACAGGCCGCTTACCTGAGCGCTAAAACGCTTTGGCCCTCTTTTACCAAAGTCTACTCCTTGAATTTTGATCCAGTTGTTATTTTTCATGTCCGAAACCAGCATCCCGCCGTCAGCCGTATTTTTGGTCATGATCCCATCTTGGTCTTGCAGGGTTTCGGCCTCGTTGCGTTGATAAGGATTTACAGCACCAATTTGCGTTACACCATTTGCGGTATAAGTGATTTGAACAATCGAACCATCAGGCTGGTAATTTAACTCTTCAATAGCCAAATTCCTTTTGTAAACCGGAGGAATACCCTTTTTTATTGCTACAACCCTGTTATGATAGGCATGGTACCATTTCCCTTTAAATTCAAATATGCCGTGGTGATTATTGTTGTTATTATGGGGTGGCTGTGCGCCTATAATACCTTTGTAAACAAATCCGGTGGTTGGATTTTTACTCATCATATAATCAATCCGCATTTCAGCCTTAGGATTAGAAGAATATGAAAAATAGTATTTGCCATTTCTTTTATGCATCCATGAAGCTTCAAAAAAAGCGGGTACATGAAATGAACTTGCCCGACCGTTTACGCTGATCATATCTTCATTTAATTTAATTACCCGCATATTGTCTTCACCATTTCCCCCAAAATATAGATAGGCCTGTCCATCATCGTCTAAAAAAGCCATTGGATCAAACAACCACATGTTTTTTGCAGGCTGTACACCGGGAGTTTCATTATCAATTAACTTTTTGCCCAAAGGGTCTTTAAATGGGCCGATTGGGGAGGAAGCTGTAGCGACGCCAATCCCTGAGCCACCATTGCCAAAATACAGATAAATTTTGCCGTTTCTGGCAATAACCGAAGGCGCCCAGGTTCTGGCGGCCCAGGTTACATCACGCGGCGCCTCAAACACTACACCATGGTCGGTCCAGTTTTTCATGTCGCTACTGGAAATGCAAACGATCGATTTCATTCTGTATCCGCTATCCTTATCATCCGAGTTGTCATCATCGTTTGAGGCATAAAGATAAACCCTCCCGTTATAGACCAGTGTGGCCGGGTCTGCCAGATGCCGGTGGCCGGCAATATGATCATCAGCTTGCGCATGTTTAGTCAGGATTAAAAGAAAGACAAATAGAATACAGGGTATAAATGATATTTTAATTCGTTTTTTCATGTTGAGTTAACTTATAGACTTTTATCTATCAGGGAAATTTTTGCTTCCGTGGTGAAAGTAATGGTATTTGGTAATAAGAAAGCCGTTTTTAACTGATAATTAGGGTTGAATTGATGTTTTTCTGCTTATTAGTTAAAATTTCGTGACCTCGAAATAGGCCTTTTTCGGCTTAAGTTCCTGATCAAACAGTAATGGATAGTTTTTGCGGCCCCGGTTATCCAGCCAGCTATATTGGTCTGATAAGTTCCAGAAAGTTACACCGGTAATATGGTCTTTATGTTTACGCAGGACATCAAAGATCATTTTATATTGTTGCAACTGCTTTTCTTCCATTTCAGGGGTAAATGCTGCAACTGCCTGTTGCGCATTGTCCTTAATCAATTGTCCACCCTGGTGGCCATCATATACTGATACATCCAGCTCTGTGACCTGGATTTTAAGCCCCAGGGAAGAAAAAAGGGCTATGGATTTTTCCAATTCAGAACGGCTCGGATTATTGACGGACCAATGTCCCTGGAGTCCGACGCCATGGATCGGAACGCCTTTAGCCAGCAGGCCTTTAAGCATCCGGTAAATTTTTTCACGTTTTAGTGGCTGTTCTGTATTATAATCGTTGTAAAACAGCTGGGCATTGGGATCTGCCTGGTGGGCATACCTAAAAGCCATTTCAACAAAATCTTCGCCTGCAATCTGGTATAACGGCGATTTGCGGAAATAGGCAGAATCATCTGCGATAACCTCGTTAACTACATCCCACGCATATATATCTTTTTTATACCTGCTTACCACAGTATTAATGTGGGCTTGAATTCTTTTCAACAAAGTTTCTTTGGAGGCCACGCTTCCATCTTCATTTTTGAATAGCCAGCGGGGTGCTTGATTATGCCATACCAGGCAATGGCCGCGTAGCTTCAAGCCATTTATCCTGGCGAAAGAAGCTATAGAATCTGCAATTTTCCAGTTATAGGTATTTTCCATGGGATGTATTGGCCCCATTTTCATTGCATTTTCAGAGGTGATGCTGTTAAACTGGCTAAGAATCAGATTCCGTTTATCGCCGCTAAGGTCTCGTGGTGCAACGGCCACGCCGATAGGAAAATATTTCCGGTAGTAGTCTTTCAATCCTTTGGCGTCAAGATCCTTGTTTTTATATGCACTGAACATTGGGCCAGTGATAAGGAGCAGGACAGCCAGATAGGAGATGATGTGTGGTTTTCTCATATTCGATCAGGTAAAGCGATAAAGGGGCAAATTCGTATGTTTTTTATCCTCATGTAGCTTCTTATCGTCAATTTTCGGAAACAAATGTCGTGTAATGAATTTATGACATGCTGACCCGGTTGCTTATGTGTTTATTGATTCCTCTAATTTTTAGCCATTTGGTGCATTTTTAAACATCTGTTCTTATTGTTTTGACAAATATGACTGCTGGTATGCTTACTTAGGTCTAAATTTAACGGATTTTATCCTAAAGTGTTAATGGGACGAAACCGACTTTGCTATTCAACCAAATATATATGCGTACCAGTAAATTTTACATTATAACCGTTACCATCTCTGTTTTTGCAGTTTTTCTCCTGATCGCGCTAAAAAAATATACGGTACAACGCCGGTATTGTTCTGAACTAAATTAATTTTTTATCTTACCGTCACTAAACCAAATAGATCATGTATCCAGATAATTTTGAATCTTCCTTAGCTTTTAGCGCATTGTTCAGCTCTTGTACGCCTTTGAAGTTGAAATTTTATTAATACTGAAAAATCATTAAATTATGCTCAAAAGGTCTGCATATCTATCAATAATCTTATGGATCTATTTGCTTTTTAGCGCTGGAAAAGCTGCTGCACAGCCTAAAACGCAACAGCCTGAATTGCGCTTCACCTCCCTTACCTCGAAAAACGGATTATCTTCAAACAATGTAACCGTAATTTTTAAAGATCGGTACGGATTGATGTGGTTTGGTACAGAAGACGGATTAAATAAATTTGACGGCACCAACTTTACCACCTATAAATATCAGGCAAACGATTCTACGAGCATTCAGGCTAACGAGGTCAAGGCCATTCATGAAGACCGTAAGGGAAACCTTTGGTTTGGGACGAGTGGAGGTTCATTAGCCCTTTTTGACAGAAGAAAAAATTCTTTTATCAATTATCATGCTTCAAACAGCCCAACTGGCTTTAGTCACAGCCTGATCAGGTATATCACCAGCGATTATTTAGGTAAAATTTGGGTGGCCACCTTTACAGGACTTGATGTTTTTGATCCAGACACCAAAAAAGTTTCTAAGTTTCCTATCGCTGCCGCCCAGTTTGGCAAACTTCCGCCAACTATGATCAACATCCTGATGGAAGATAGCAAACACCGGATGTGGGTAGGAACAGAGGAGGGATTATATCTTTTTAACCGAAAAAATTCTACTTTTATCCGGATCGGGTCTGCAGCAGATAAACCCGTGCAACTGGCAGGCACTATCGTGAAGTCTTTAGCTGAAGATGGCAACGGTAATATCTGGGTTGGTACTACTTCCGGCTTAAGTATGCTTAAATCGGATGGTATGGGGTTTGAAAACTATCAGCACCTTCCCGAAGATCCCAATTCACTGAGCGATAATAATGTTCAAAGTATAGCGGTATCGCCAACCGGTCAGTTATGGCTGGGTACGGAGGATGGCCTTAATGTTTTTGATCCACGCACCAAAAAAGTTAGGGTATATCGCCCAAACCCCAGGAACCCTTATAGTTTGAGGGGAACCAGTGTAAAATGTGTGTATATTGATAAGGAGGGCATCTATTGGTTGGGTTTATACCGCGAGGGGATCAATAAGTTTGATAGCAACCTCAACCTTTTTAACCTTATACGGAGCAATGCATTCGATGTATATGGTTTAAATGCACCGGTGGTCACTTCATTTGCGTCTAAAAACAACACAGAGTTGTATGTAGCTACAGAAGGAGGCGGACTGAGTATTTTCAACCGGAATACTTCCCTGTTCCACAAAGTAAACCTCGATAAATTGGGTTTACCCCCGCGTTTAACCCTGATGTCGCTCTTTGTCAGTTCTTCCAAGAAACTCTATGTAGGTACCTTTGGCTATGGGCTGACCGTGCTGGATTCAACGCTGACCAAAGCGGCATCTTACCGGAAAACAAATACAGATGCCGGCCTTAATTCTGACGATGTATTTTGTATTACCCAGGATAAAAACGGACTGATATGGGTGGGGACCAATGGAGGTGGAATTAATGTGATGGATGCTAACCACAAAGTTGTTTTTAGATATATCAGCAAAGTGCAATCGCCCAAAGACCGTGAATTTCCGCTTAATAATTACATCCGTTTTATTAAAGAAGACCGGTTTGCAAACATATGGATAGGTTCTCATGGTTCAGGCGTAGCCATGATTAGTGCAGATAAGACAATTATTAAACATTATAACGAGGTTAACTCAGGCCTTAAGGGCGATATTGCCCAGGCTTTTCTGGAAGATTCGAAAGGACGGATTTGGGTCGGGACTGCGGGAGGTGGCTTAAATTTATTGGATCAAAAGTCGAACAAGTTTATCAATTTTACCGAACGCAACGGTTTGGCAAATGATGTGATCAATGCGATTGTAGAAGATGATAATCATAATCTCTGGTTGAGTACCAACAAAGGAATTAGCCGTTTTGACCCGAAAACGCAAAAATTTAGCAACTACGGTATATATAATGGGGTGCAGAACAATAACTTTATCAGGGGAGCAGCCTTAAAATGCAAAGACGGTGAAATATTTTTTGGTGGCGCAGAAGGGATGAATTACTTCAACCCGGCCGGATTCAGAAAAAACAAAAATGTTCCTGCTGTACTTTTTACCGAGTTAAAAATTTCCAATAATGTGATCGAGGCGAGTGAGGACGGACCGATAACCGATCATATTTCTGTGGCAAAAGAAATAGACCTGGATTATAAGCAAAATTTTTCACTGAGTTTCGTGAGTGTAAATTACACTGCTCCGGAACAAAACCGTTATAGTTATAAGCTTGAAGGTTTTAATAAAGAATGGATTGATGCGGGCACGGCTAAAACGGTTTCTTATACCAATCTCGATCCGGGAGAGTATATTTTCCATGTGCGGGCGAGCAACAATGATGGCGTTTGGAATACGACCGAATCTTCCATCAGGATAATTGTTCATCCACCATGGTGGAGAACCATCTACGCATATGCCTTTTACCTGCTTTCTATTGCCGGTACGTTGCTTTACATCCGTCACCGGGGCATCAAAAATCTGGAAAGAAAGTTTGCGCTGATGCAGGAAAAAACAAAAATTGAACAGCAGATTTTGCAGGATAAAAAAGAGGCCGAGCGTTTGCATGAGCTTGATTCACTAAAAATTAAATTTCTCACCAACCTGAGCCACGAGTTTCGTACGCCGCTGTCACTTATCTTGGGGCCGGTTGAGAAACTGCTTTCGCAACAGGGAGATGAGGCCAAAAATGCATCGCTTAAAATAGTGAAACGGAATGCCCGTCGCCTGCTCAACCTGGTAAATCAAATTCTCGATTTTCGTAAAATTGAAGAAAATGAGCTCAAAATCAATAAAACCCCGGGCGAGCTGGTTTCTTTTGTTGCTGATGTAATCGAATCTTTTAATGATTTAAGCGAACGTAAATCGATCAGTCTCACTTTTCAGACACAGTTTGATAGCTATCCAACGGAGTTTGACCATGATAAGCTCGAACGTATTTTATTCAATCTGCTTTCTAATGCCTTTAAATTTACGCCATCAGGCGGTACGATCACGGTTGACTTAAAAAGAACACCGCGGGATGGGCAGGAGGAAACTGTTCTGATTACCGTAAGCGATACCGGAATTGGCATCAGTGAGGAAGAGCAACAGAAGGTATTTGAGCGGTTTTTTCAGGCCGATACCGAGGTATCTATTCTTAACCAGGGAAGCGGGATCGGGCTTTCCATCATTAAAGAATTTGTCAAAATCCAGGGTGGTACCATCGATTTACAAAGCGAAGTTGGAAAAGGTACACGTTTTATGATTGCCCTGCCATTGCCGCTGCTAGATCATATTGAAAAGCTTAACCTTAATTTTTCGGGTACCGAAGCCCCGTTAACGGTTGGAGAAGAAGTTTCAGAAAAAAACCTGAGCGAAACTGATGCAGAAATCCACACCATTCTCCTCGTAGAAGATAATCAGGACCTCAGGGAATACCTGAGAGATAATCTGAAGGCGAATTACCGTATTGTAGAAGCGGCCGATGGTAAAGAAGGCTGGCAAAAAACACTGGCAAACCATCCTGAGCTTATTGTAAGTGATATTAGTATGCCAAATATGACAGGTATTGAGCTATGTAAAAAAATAAAAGAAGATAAAAGAACAAAACATATTCCGGTTATTCTGTTAACCGCACTTACCGCAGAGCAGGAACAGCTAACGGGGCTTGAAATTGGCGCGAATGACTACCTCACCAAGCCTTTTAATATCGATATCCTCAATATTAAGATCAAAAACCTTTTACTTCTTAACCGTACCCTTAAAAATACTTATACCAAACAGATCAAAATGGAAACGGCTGAGATTTTGGTTGAATCGCACGGTGATAAATTACTTAAGAATATTTTAAAGTACATTGAAGATAATATCAATAACTCGCAGCTATCGGTAGAAGATTTAAGCAAAAATGTAGGGATGAGCCGGGGCTCGCTCTACCACAAAGTGCTGGAATTAACAGGACTTTCGCCTGTGGAATATATCCGATCAGTAAAGCTTGATAAAGCTGCGGCATTATTAATAAAAAGCGACCTGAATATTTCCCAGATTGCCTATCTGGCAGGCTTTGCCACCCCAAACTATTTTGCCAAATCTTTTAAATCAAAATTCGGCATGCAACCTTCAGAATATTTAAACCTGTACCGTAAGCCAGATAGTGCTGCTGGCATAGAAATTAAGTAGTATTAGCATTATGCAATCGATTGCTATTAGCTGGTAAAAACGTTTTACTAAATGTAATATCCAGATAGTTTATATCATTATTTGCTTTTTTTAAGAGCTAATTATCTGTATTTCAGTTATTTATTATGAAGAAACATTTGTACCACATTTATGCACAAATATTCTAACCTCCAAATTCGTTTTTGAGCTATGTTTGGATTAACCAAATAAATCTTAAAAACTATGACTCATCAATTGATCAACTTCTATGAGGAAGGCCAAAGCAATTTTACCCCGCTAACCGGGGCAAACCCGCCGGCAATGTCAAATCAATACCAATCCAAAACTTCAGTTTGCCCATCTTCAATTCCATTGAGCGATAGGTAAAACAGATGCTGAAATGGCTAAGCAATGGCTTGCTGATAAATAGAAAATAAGGCTCTTTTTAAATTTCCTCAGGTAGCGAAGATGAAGCAAATCCCCTTTTTACAATTCATTTATCTGCAAGTATTGAGGTACAAGGGTTCAACCCGAAATCCATTAAAGCATAATTGTGCAATTGCTTTGCCTAAAATTATCGGGTAGGAAGATTCGAATGCCAATGGCATCTACTGATAAAAGCAAATAACGATACGGTAGTGAATTACGCAGACCGGAACTGCTGATGATAAAAATAAGACCTTAAAATGAAATGGGATGAAACCACCAACATAATAGCTGTTTTTAAGGATTTATATGATCAAAAGATACCATACTGTCTGCAAATCACTTAATTGAAGGGGAGAGCTAATCATTATTGAAGAAAAGAATGATGATTAAATTTCTTCTATTAAAACACACTAACCAAATAGATAATGCTAAGAGATTTACTTAAAATTCCGTTTAGGAGAATTGCTTTCTTTCGAAACGTCTTACTGGAAATGAATGTTCCAAATCCCATATCGAACAGACGTCATCAATTTTACCCAACATCCCTCAATAAATGATTTCGAAAAATGAAAAGAATTATACTATTGTATTTTGCTGGGGATAACCCGGTTTTGAAAAGGCAACTCTTTAACAGATGTTGTTTAACCATGCTAACCTTAATGCTGATGATTAAAGTCACTTTTGCACAGCAGACAAAGGTAACCGGAACAATCTCCGATAATAAGCAAACCCCGATAATAGGTGCTACAGTTACTGTTAAAGGTACCAATATCCGTACCCAAACAGATATTGACGGTCGGTTTGTGATCAACGTTCCTAACGATCAATCCATTCTGGTTATTGGTTACGTGGGTATGGTAACCAAGGAGGTATCTACAAAGGGGAAGAACAACCTTAAAATTGTGCTTTCAGAAGATCAATCGGCCCTTAACGATGTGGTGGTTATTGGTTACGGTACACAGAAAAAGGCCAGTGTGGTAGCTGCCATTGCACAAACTACGGGTAAAGTATTGGAACGTGCGGGTGGCGTATCGAGCATAGGTGCTGCATTAACGGGTAATGTACCAGGTGTGATTACCACTGCCAGTACAGGAATGCCAGGGGAGGAAGATCCTCAAATACTGATCCGTGGCCGAAGTACCTGGAACAATACCGGTCCGCTCATTTTGGTGGATGGAATTGAACGCCCGATGAACAGTGTCGATATCGGTTCAGTAGAAACGGTATCAGTTTTGAAAGATGCATCTGCAACTGCTGTATTTGGGGTAAGAGGAGCCAATGGCGTAATCCTGATTACCACCAAACGTGGACGCGAGGGGCAGGCATCTATCAGAGGTACCATCAATAATGTAATTAAATCTCCATCGCGTTTACCGGGAAAATATGATTCTTATGATGCCTTGACCATCAAGAACCAGGCTATAGAAAATGAACTTTCCCTCAAACCCGAAAGCTGGGCCGATTATCTGCCACAGGCGACGATTTATAAATACCGTTACCCGGCAAATTTAGCCGAATCAGAACGCTATCCGAATGTAAACTGGGACCAGGTATTATTTAAGGATTATGCCCTTTCGAACAATCTAAACCTTAACATTTCGGGTGGAACTTCCAAAGTAAAATATTTTGCCAATGCCGATTACCTTTATGAAGGCGATTTGTTCCGCACGTTTAAAAACGATCGCGGTTATGAGCCGGGTTACGGTTTTAACAGGTTAAATGTAAGAAGTAACCTCGATTTCCAATTGAGCAAATCCACGCTGTTTAAAGTAAATTTATCAGGTTCTCGAGGGGTGAAGAAAAGCCCGTGGGGCAATTCAAACAGCGATTATTCTTACTGGATTTCCGCTTATTCTACTGCTCCGGATGTATTTATGCCGCAATATTCGGATGGTACATGGGGTTATTATGCACCTAATGTGCAAAAAGGTTTAAACTCTGCACGGAACCTGGCCGTTAGTGGAGTAGGCTATACCACTACAAGCAGGATTACCACCGACTTTACGCTTGACCAGGACCTGGGATCGCTGATTAAGGGTTTGAACTTCAAAGGTACCATAGCGCTTGATAATTCATTTATCGAAGGAAACAGAGGTATTAATGATTTGTATAATGGTATCCAAAGCAAGTGGATTGATCCAAAAACCGGATTGACCACTTATGAGCAGGCATTTGACGGAACCAACCGCTTTGATTTTCAAAATGGGATCAACTGGACTACCAGCGGTGGTGTTGTACAGGATTGGTCTACCCAGCGCCGATTATTCTATCAGGGCCAACTCAATTACGCTGTAAAATTGGGTGCCAACCACAACATTACGGCCATGGGCCTTTTCAACCGGAATGAAGTAGCAACAGGAAGTGAGATTCCAAACTACCGTGAAGATTGGGTTTTCCGTACTACCTACAATTATGCCAACAAATACATGATCGAATATAACGGTGCATACAATGGCTCCGAAAAATTCAGTGCTAAAAATCGTTTCGCATTCTTTTCATCAGGAGGATTGGGCTGGATGCTGAGTGAGGAAAAATTTATGAAACCACTGAAATTTATCGATATGCTTAAGTTGCGTGCTTCATATGGAGCCATTGGTGATGATAATGTAAGTGGTCGCTGGCTTTACCTTACGCAGTGGGCCTATGGTGGTCAGACCAAACTCGGTGTAACTGGTGAGGGTTCTGAATTAAGCCCGTACAACTGGTATAAGATATCAGCCCTTGGCAATCCGGATGTACACTGGGAAAAAGTAAAGAAAACCAATTTTGGTGTTGATTATAGTTTCTTTAGAGGTATGGTTACCGGAAAGGCTGACTTTTTCCGCGATCGCCGTACTGACATCCTGATTCTCGGTGCTAACCGCGCCATCCCATCTTATTTCGGTGTTGATGCGCCGGTGGCTAACCTCGGTATTGTAGAAAATAAGGGTTATGAGCTTGAGCTGGCCTTTAATAAAAGATTAGGACAGAACTGGAGACTCTGGGCCAACCTGAATTATACACATGCAAAGGATAAGGTAATCGAAGCTGATGACGCACAATTGTTGCCAGAATATCAGAAAAGGGCCAACAAACAAATCAGCCAGAGTTATTCCTATGTAAGTGCAGGAAATTACAATACCTGGGATGAACTTTATGGCAGCACCATTCACGATAATAACGACGGGCAAAAATTACCGGGCAATTATTACATCATCGATTATAACGGCGATGGTATTATCGATTCAAAAGATAATATTCCTTATGGCTTTCCATCAAACCCTCAGAATACCTACAATGCTACATTTGGTGTAGATTGGAAAGGTTTTAGTTTGTTTGTTCAGCTTTATGGCGTAAACAATGTAACCCGTCAGGTGGTATTTAGCAGTTTAGCCGGCCAGAACCATCTGGTGTACAATGAGGGATCTTACTGGAGCAAAGATAACCCCAATGCTGATGTACCACTACCCAGGTGGCTGTCTACCGCCAGTGGTTATACTTCTGGTAACCGCTACATGTACGACGGATCTTATATCCGGTTAAAAAATGCCGAACTGGCCTACACTTTCGAAAAAAGTAAAAGCTTCATCAAACGTATCGGCATGGAATCGCTGCGGGTATATGTAAACGGAAACAATTTATATGTATGGACTAAAATGCCTGATGACCGGGAATCCAATTTTGCAGGAACTGGCTGGGCATCGCAAGGTGCTTATCCAACTGTAAAGCGATTTAACATTGGGGCCAACATTACTTTTTAATGCTACAATCATGAAAAAATATATCAAAACCTTAGTATGTTGTACCATTATCTGGTCGACAGTATCCCTTTCTTCGTGTGAAAAATACCTTGATAAAGCCGATGAAACCGTGATTTCGGAAAAAGAAGCTTTTAAGAATTTTAACAATTTCCAGGGCTACACTGAAGAGCTTTACAACTGTATAGTAAATTTTACCACAAACTATTGGACCAACTCCTGGAATTGGGGTGAAGATGAGATCACGTCAACCGCCGGAAACTTTCATTTCATCCATAAAATAGACGATGGGAATTTCTGGGGGTGGCAATCTGAATTTGATGGCTGGGGATCGGGATGGATGAACCGTAATAATTTTAGCACCAATAACGACCGTTTTAACAAGGATCTTTGGAAAGCGGCCTGGTATGGTATCAGTAAAGTAAATATGGGACTGGCCAATATGGATAAGATGACAGATGCCACGGATGAGGAAAGAAACCTCATTAAAGGGCAACTGCTGTTTTTCCGTGGTTGGTTTCACCACAGGCTGATGGAATATTTTGGTGGCTTACCTTACATAGATACGGTTTTACCAACAGATTCAAAACTGACGCTTCCACGTTTAAGCTATAAAGCCTGTGCAGACAAGGCTGCTGCAGATTTTAGGGCTGCTGCAGATATTTTACCGGTTAACTGGGACAATACCACAGCGGGTAAACGTACCCTGGGAAAAAACGCCTTGCGGATCAATAAAATTATGGCTTTGGGTTACCTCGGTAAAAACTACCTGTGGGCCGGAAGTCCGTTGATGAATTTCGAATCGACAGGTAGCAAGACCTATGATGCGGAATACTGTAAAAAAGCAGCAGCTGCATTTGCCGAGCTGCTTACCCTTACCGAAAGTGGTACCACACAATACGCACTGGTAGAATTTAAGAATTATTATCGTAATTTTTACACCAGCGGGCAAAACTGGGATTTACCAGGAAGCACCGAAGCCATATTCCGGGGTCCGTTTTTCAGTGCCAATAATTCCAACTGGGGAACCAGTAAGCAATATACACCGGTAGTGATTTCAGAAGGCGACCTAAAGTTTACCCCTACCGCTAATTATGTGGATTATTATGGTATGGCCAATGGCTTGCCGATCCCTGATGTGACCAGGGCCGACAGTGAATCGGGTTACAATCCGGAATATCCATGGAAAGGAAGAGACCCGAGATTTTACAATGATATCGTTTTTGACGGTGTAAAATTTGTACAAGGGGCCATGGGTGCCAGTGATGAAAAAAACAGGTATGCCAATTTATACACCAACGGAAGTTACCGTGATGTAAGTACGGGAAGCAGAACGGGTTATGTTTTGCGCAAATTTATTCCGATCACGGCTAATAAATACGATAATGGTTATTCGTATGGCAATAGCCTTCATATTTATGTTCCTTATATGCGTTTGGCCGATATATACCTGATGTATGCTGAAGCTGCGCTGATGGGATACAACTCGCCTACAGGTAAAGATCCCGGTTTTTCCAAAACAGCTGTTGATGCCATCAACGTAATCCGCACCAGGGCCGGAGTAGCTAATGTGGCAGCTAAGTTCCTGACTTCGGTAGATGGGTTTTTGGGTGAGGTAAGAAGAGAGCGTGCCGTAGAATTATCGTTTGAGGGCCACCGCTTTAACGATCTTCGCCGCTGGTTACTGTTGATCGAGAAACCTTACACCTTAAAAACATCAGTTGAGTTTGACCGTAGCGGAACTTTCAGCACTACCGATCCTACTGCCAACCGGGTGGTAAACCTAAAAGAAGTGGTTATCCTGGAGCGGAAGTTTAGTCAGAAACATTACTGGCTGCCACTCAAAAATGCTGATGTGAACATGTATGCAGATTTTAAACAAAATCCGGGCTGGTAAGGGCGTAAACTAATTCAAACGAATGAAATGAAACAGATCAAGATAATATCAGCCTTATGCCTCGCTGTTGCCTTTTTACTGCCGGCGGCAGGATCAGCGCAAACCAATAGGCAGATCAGAAAAAATAATAAATCCGTTAACACAAACGCAGAAAGCCTGGCACAAGATACCATATTTGTAATGCCGCAGGTAGATTCTGTGCAGGTAGCATTCAGGAAGGTGGCTAAACGGGACCTTTTAGGTGATGTTTCCGCAATAAATCTTTCTCAAATGCTGGAAAAAAACTATACCACCTCCAGCCTTGAAGGCCTGGATGCACTTTTGCCAGGTTTTAACGGTAACATTTGGGGAATGGGTGGCTACCTCGTATTGGTAGATGGGATTCCGAGAGACATCAATAACATTATGCCAACGGAAATTGACCAGATTACCATACTCAAAGGCGTTAATGCAGTAGCGCTATATGGCAGCCGTGCAGCCAAGGGTGTATTGTATATTACCACTAAAAGAGGAGGTAATTATCAACAAAAGGTAAATGTTAGGGCCAATGCAGGTTTGCATGTTCCTAAAAGCTATCCACAATTTTTGGGTTCTGCCGAATATATGACCTTATATAATGAAGCGCGCCGCAATGACGGATTACCAGATCTTTATACACAGCAAACCATATACAACTATGCCTCAGGAACAAATCCTTACCGCTACCCTAACGTAGATTACTATTCTTCAGATTACCTGAGAAACAGCTACGGACGAAATGATGTGACCGCAGAAATTTCAGGCGGTAACAACCGAACGCGTTATTATACCAACCTCGGTTACTGGTCAATAGGTTCGCTATTGAATTTTGGTGAAGCCGTTAAAAACAGCGGTGCCAACCGTTTTAATGTACGTGGAAATATTGATGTAAAACTGAATAAGATCATTTCCTTAAATGTAGATGCTACTGCCAGTTTTTATACCGGAAAAGGCGTAAATACCGATTATTGGGGAAGCGCAGCTACGGTTCGCCCGTACCGTTTTGCACCACTTATTCCCATCAGCATGATCGAACCCGGTGATGCGGCGTCGCTGGCACAGGCCAATAACAGCAGCAACATCATCAATGGTAGCTACCTTTTGGGTGGCAGCCAGTTGGATCAGACGAATAGCTTCGCCAGTATTTATGCAGGAGGCTATAACCGCAATGTTTCGCGTCAGTTCCAGTTTAATACCGGAATAAATTTCGACCTTAACAGCCTGATGCAGGGATTGAGCTTTAAAACCATGCTTGCCGTTGATTATTCCAGCAGTTTTAACCAATCATATAATAATACTTATTCGGTTTACGAAGCAGCCTGGAATAATTACGCAGGCTTTGACCAGATTTCGGGTTTAACAAAGTATGGCATTGATGCCAGATCGGGCGTACAGAATGTAAGCGGAAGTGCCTACCGCCAAACCATCTCATTTTCAGGGCAGTTTAATTATGCACGTACTTTTAAACAAAAGCATAATGTTACCGGATCACTGTTGGGTTATGGTTTTAACATCAGCGAATCTTCGGTTTACCATGCTACCAATAACGCCAATCTGGGTTTACAGTTGGGTTATAACTATGATCACCGCTACTATGCCGATTTCAGCGGTGCGTATGTGTATTCAGCAAAATTACCAACAGCTAACCGTGGTGCATTTTCGCCGACAATCTCTTTAGGGTGGCGCCTTAGTGAAGAAGCCTTTCTTAAAAATTCTGAAACCGTTGATCAGTTGAAGGTTACGGCTTCTGCAGGAATCCTCAATACTGACCTCGACATTAACAATTACAACCTTTACCAGGGCTACTTTACCTATAATGATGCGGCATGGTACAGCTGGCGTGATGGAGGATTGGTACATACTTTTGACCGTAGAAGAGGAGATAACCCTAATTTAAAGTTTCCGCAGAGAAGAGAGATTAATATCGGTCTGGAAGGATCGTTCTATAAAAACCTGATCAACTTTACGGCTTCTGCATTTTTCAATCAAACGCGTGGCAATGTGGTACAACCAGGTGTACTTTACCCTTCCTATCTGACTACAGGATTTCCGGTATATTCGGATATCCCTTATGTCAATTATGATAACGATCAGCGCCGAGGATTCGATTTTGGCATCAGGATGAATAAAAAAATCGGAGAGATAGATTGGACTCTGGGAGTAACCGGTACCTATTACGATACCAAAGCCACCAAACGTGCCGAATCTTACCAGTTTGATTACCTGAACCGTGCGGGAAAACCACTTGATGCACTTTGGGGACTACAAAGTATGGGCTTCTTTACCAGCACAGCTGATATAGCTGCTTCGCCTGCCCAGTCTTTTGGTCAGGTTAAACCCGGAGATTTAAAATACAAAGATCAGAATGGTGATGGCATTATTGATACCAGGGATGAAGTTTACCTGGGTAAAGGCGGATGGCTAGGCGCACCAATGACTCTGGGCGTAAACCTGACTGCGAAATGGAAAAATTTAACCCTTTTTGTTTTGGGTACCGGCCGTTATGGGGCAAAAGCGATGAAAAACAGTAATTATTTCTGGGTTGATGGCGAAGATAAATACTCCATAGCGGTTAGAGACCGCTGGACGCCTGAAACACAAGCTACAGCAACCTATCCACGGTTGACGACAGCAAGCAGCGATAATAATTTCCGCTCATCAGATTTCTGGCTATATAGTACGAACCGTTTTGATTTGTCGAAAGTGCAGTTATCTTACCAGTTTCCTGCAAACTTGTTCCGTAACGGATTCGTAAGGGAATTAGGTATTTATGCCAGCGGTATGAACCTCCTTACCATTGCGCCAGAACGAGAAATACTGGAACTTAACGTCAATACCTCACCTCAAACCCGGTTTTATAACCTTGGTGTAAAGGCTTTGTTTTAACCCTGATAACAAATAGATATGAAAAAAATACAACTTCTGATCGGTTTGGCAGTATTGCTTTTCGCTGTTGGCTGCAAGGATATGTTAAAACCTGAAATCGAGAATAATCTTGATCTGGAAAGTACTTACAATAATGCAACCTATGCCCAGGGTTTGCTCCTGAATGGTTATGCCCGTATACCCACCAATAGCTGGTCGTTTAATGATGTAGCTACCGATGATGCCGTGAGCAACGACCGCAATAATGCTTACCTGAAAATTGCTACCGGGCAATGGACGGCAATAAACAACCCACTTTCTCAGTGGACCAATTCGCGTGCTGCTATACAATACCTCAACCTGTTTTTCTCGGTAACCGACCAGGTGAAATGGGCCGTTGAACCCAATATTAACCGAATGTTTAACGACCGGATGAAAGGAGAGGGTTATGCACTACGTGCCCTGTTTAATTATTACCTTTTGCAGGCGCATGCTGGTAAGGGCAATAACGGGCAACTGCTTGGTATTCCTGTTGTATTGCAACCAGAAGGCCAGGATGCCGATTTCAATAAACCCAGAACCACATTTGATGCGGCTATGGAGCAAATTTATCGCGATCTGGATATGGCTGAACAACTATTGCCTGTTGATTTTGAGGATGTTGCCAGTGATGCGCAGGTGCCTGCTAAATATTCAGGAGTAGGAAAAGATAACTATAACCGTGCTTTTGGCTACTATTTCAGGGGGCGTGTAACGGCACGTATTGCGAAAGCCATCCGGGCGAAAGCGTCGTTGCTGGCCGCAAGTCCGGCATTTAACCCCTCAACAGTTGCCAAATGGGAAAAAGCAGCAAATGATGCGGCCGCTGTAATTAATTTGAGGGGTGGATTGGTGAACCTGACTGCGAACGACATTAAATGGTATGACCGGGATGCCGGTATAGATGGATTGGCATCGGGCGTAAACCCTTCCGAAATTTTATGGCGAACCGATGTGGGCAGTAGTAATGATCTGGAAAGAAATAACTTTCCGCCAACACTTTTTGGCAGCGGCCGGATCAATCCGACGCAAAATCTGGTGAATGCATTCCCAATGGCGAACGGCTATCCTATCGGAAATGCCAACAGTGGCTTTTCTGCATCCAGTCCTTATGATAACCGCGATCCAAGGTTGAAGTTATACATCCTGGTGAATGGGGGTACGGCAGGAACTGCTGGTAGCGCTATTAATACCACGCTTAACGGACCTACCAATGATGCATTGAATAAAGTAGAAACTTCTACCCGTACCGGATATTACATGCGTAAACTGCTTAGGCAGGATGTAAACCTTAACCCTTCATCAACCACCAACCAGAAACATTATAATCCACGCATTCGGTATACAGAAATCTATCTCTCGTATGCTGAAGCTGCGAATGAAGCCTGGGGGCCTTTAAATGGCGGTAATAATGCCTATTCAGCTTATGATGTGATCAAAGCGATCCGCCGGAGAGCAGGGGTAGGTACAACCAATAACGATCCTTACCTGGAATCAATCAAATCAGATCAGGTAAAAATGAGAGAACTGATCCGCAACGAACGTCGCCTGGAACTGTGTTTTGAAGGTTTTCGTTTCTGGGATCTGCGCAGATGGAATGCCAGCCTGAACGAGGTGGCTCAGGGCGTAAGCATTACCGGGACAACATTTACCCCGATTAATGTAGAAAACCGGGTTTATCAGCCCTTTATGATTTATGGGCCGATACCTTACAGTGAAATTTTAAAGTACAATAATCTTATCCAGAACGCAGGCTGGTAAATTCATCGATACCAGGATTAAAATTTAAAGAAAATGAAAAAGAAAATCCAATTGTTGCTGGCAGTGGCCGTGTTTTTAGGGGCATGCAAAAATCAGGAATGGGAATTTCCCGATTACGGAACCCAAACTGTGTATTTTGCATACCAAAGTCCTGTTCGTACCATTACCCTTGGCGAGGATTTATATGATACCGCTCTGGACAACCAGTACCGTTGCGAAATCATGGCTACAACGGGTGGTGTATATGAAGTTAAAAATGATGTAAGTATTGGAGTGGCGGTAGATAATACCCTGGCCAGCAATCTTACTTTTGGTGGTGCCGGAAATGTGGTAGCCATGCCCGCAAACTACTATAGCCTTCAGGGTGGTTCTATTACTATCCCGAAAGGTAAAATTACGGGTGGGGTTCAGGTACAGCTTACTGATGCTTTTTTTGCCGATCCGCTTGCGCTGAAAAATACATACGTTATTCCGCTGCGGATGACTTCGGTACAAAATGCAGATAAGATTCTGGAAGCCAAGAACTATACGCTATATGCCATCAAATACATCAATCCATGGCATGGTTATTACCTGCGCCGCGGTAAAGATGTAATCACCGGTAAAAACGGCAACACCAGTTTGAATAAAACCGTTAGCAGACACATGACCTATGTGGAAAGTGATGAGGTTAATCAGGTGGTAACTACCTCTTTAAAGTCTAATACATTTAATGCGGTATTCAAAGATAAAGACAACCGGAATATTACCTGCAAATTGCTGCTTACTTTCGATAATTCAGGTAACTGTACGGTATCTGCTGCCGATAATACATTTACGGCTACCGGAAATGGCAAATTTATCAAACGTGGAGAAAAGAACAGCTGGGGAAATACCGACAGAGATGCGCTTTACCTGAATTACAACATCGACCTTACCGACATGTCTGTAGCCACTACTGATACACTTGTGATGCGCAACCGTGGCGTAACCATGGAAACCTTTAATCCGGTTAAAAAATAAAATGTTAATCAAGATGAAAAATATTTATAAAATTGCCTTAATCATCGGTCTTCCGGTTTTATCGGTATCATGCAAAAAGCACGAAACACTTGATTTTTCTGTTGAAAAACCTGCATCAATAGCGGCACAGGAACAAATTGATGCTTACAAAGCACTGAAATCTTATTTTAACTGGTCGGCCAATCCGAATTTTAAACTGGGGGTAGCCACATCCCTATCCGAATACAATAACAAAGGGGTGTTGTATCGCCTGGCGAACAGCAATTTCAACCAGATTGTAATCGGTTATGAAATGAAGCACGGCGCCATTGTGAAAGATGATGGCAGTATGGATTTTGATAATGTGAAGAAATTACTCGAAAATGCTAAAAATTCGGGCATGGATGTTTATGGACATACCCTTTGCTGGCACGCCAACCAAAATGCCAGGTACCTTAATAGTTTAATCGCGCCAACTATCATTAAAGGAACCAACGGACCCGCACTTGAAGATAACCTGATTAGCAATGGTGATTTTGAGTCGGGAAATATTTCAGGCTGGTTTGGCTGGGGAAACAGTTCTGTCAGGGAGGTCTCCGCAAAAGGTGATGGATATGGTGGTACCGGCTATGCGCTCAATATGTCTAATCCTAAGGTTGTTAATTCCTGGGAAGCACAGACTGCCATGGATTTCACCACTCCGTTTAAAAGTGCTTCAACATATAAACTTAGCTTTTACGTTAAGGGGAGTGTTGCGGGGGCAGCCTCGGTAGCAGCACAGGAAACCAAAAGTTATGGAGCAGATGATTTTGGCTCTTTTAATATTTCAACGGATTGGAAACTTGTACAACTGGAAAAAACCATTACTGCAGGTGATCGAACCCGTCTGGTTTTTAGCTTTGGAGCTTATGCCGGTAAAATTTCTATGGATAAAATATCACTCAACCGGGTAAATCCAAATGGTGGCGATAAAATAATCGAAAAAACGGCCGATGAGAAAAAAACGCTTTTAACAAATGCACTTGACAAGTGGATTGCCGGAATGCTTGCTGTGAGCAAAGCCAATGTAAAAGCATGGGATGTGGTAAATGAGCCAATGTCTGACTGGCCAGATCCATCACAGTTGAAAACAGGCGTGGGTAAAACCAATATAGCTACCGATGAATTTTACTGGCAGGATTATTTAGGTAAAGATTATGCCGTGGCCGCCTTTAAGTTGGCGCGCCAGTACGGGAATGCCTCTGATATTCATTTTATAAATGATTATGGTTTAGAAAGCAGCCTTGATAAATGCAGGGGACTAATTGAGTATGTAAAATATATTGAGAGTAAAGGTGCCAAAGTGGATGGCATTGGTACACAAATGCACATGGGTACAGAAAATGATAAAACGAAAATCGTTGAAATGTTCAAATTGTTGGCGGCTACAGGCAAATTGATCAAGATATCGGAACTTGATCTCGGCGTTTCGAATAAAAAAACAGCTGCAGTAACACCAGAAGAATACAAAGCACAGGCAGATATGTACAAATATGTAATTGATAAGTATTTTGAGATTATTCCGCCGGCTCAACGTTATGGCATTACCATCTGGAGTCCGTTGGATAGCCCGGCCAGTTCGTTTTGGAGACCTGATGAACCCATTGGATTATGGACAGGAGGTTTCGTGCGTAAACCTGCTTATGTGGGGGTTGCAGAAGCACTCAGGGGCAAGTAAGCTTTGTTTGTAGTTATAGTTGATGTAAAAGCATTCAAGATATAGCTCTCCTCAAAGAATCGTCATTCCAAACTTGATGGGGAATGACGATGTCTTTTGAGATCTATCACTCAAAAGTTAAATCTTCATCTCGACTGGAGTGCAACGGAATGGAGAGATCTATACAAGTAAATATCAATGAAGAGAGAATTACGCCACGGCTCTCTTGGAAAAATCGTCATTCCCGCGCATGCGGAAATCTTACTCAGCGAAACTATAACAGGCTCAAAAGATCTCTCCACTCCGCGTTGCTTCGGTCGAGATGACGACCATTTTTTTTCAATAGCTTGAGGAAAGACTTATTTGAGCATACTTTTATATATTCAAATACTTCATCGAGTTCAGCCCCAAAAAAACAACTTGTTTTATATGATCCAGCCTCATCAATAAATTCAATTTACCCATTATGAAAAACCTCGTATTTTATCTTTGTACCGTGCTTTTAAATGGATTGTTTCATTTTACAGCTCATGCTCAGCCCGCTGCAAATCCCATTATTTTTGCTGATGTACCTGATCCATCGATCATTCGGGTAGGAAAAACCTATTACATGAGCAGTACAACCATGCACATGAGTCCAGGTCTTCCGATTATGAAATCTACAGATCTGGTAAACTGGAAAATGGTAACTTATGTGTATGATACCCTGGCCAATAATGATCAGTTAAATTTAAACAATGGTAAAAATGATTATGGAAGAGGATCATGGGCAAGTAGTTTACGCTATCATGAAGGACTGTTTTATGTGAGTACTTTTTTAGGTACAACCAACAAAACCTACATCTATTCTACTAAAGATATCGAAAAAGGCCCCTGGAAAAGGTATGCCTTTAGTCCTGCCCTTCATGATCATTCCCTGTTTTTTGAAAAAGGCAGGGTATTTATGGTTTACGGCGCTGGCAAAATTATGCTTGCAGAATTAAATACCGATTTATCTGGCATAAAAACAGGTACAAGCCCTCAGGTATTGATAGAAAATGCCACGCAGGTGGCTGGCGATAATCCAGGTTTGCCTGCCGAAGGTTCGCAACTTTTCAAGGTAAAAGACAAATATTATCTGTTTAACATTACCTGGCCAAGAAACAGCATGCGTACAGTCATTATTCACAAAGCTGATAACCTGATGGGACCATACACCGGGAAAATAGGGCTACAGGATAAAGGTGTTGCACAGGGCGGATTGATCAGTACCCCTGAAGGGCAGTGGTTTTCATACCTTTTTCGCGATTATGGCGCCGTTGGCCGGATTCCTTATCTCGTTCCGGTAAAATGGGAACAAGGTTGGCCGGTTCTGGGGGTAAATTCAAAAGTTCAGGATACACTTCTCCTGGCTAAAAATCAAAGCCCGATTCCCGGCATTGTCGATTCTGATGATTTTGATGGAAAAGGAGAAGAAAACGGCCTTAAAAAAGTATGGCAATGGAACCATAATCCCGATCATGCCAATTGGTCGCTCACCAAAAGAAAAGGTTTTCTAACAATCCAAACCTCCAGGATGGATACCTCGGTACTCTCGGCCAGAAATACGCTTACCCAAAGAACGGTAGGACCGGCAAGTTCAGCCGAAACCAGCATCAATCTGGAAAATATGAAGATTGGGGATTGCACCGGCATGCTATTGCTGCAGAAAAAGTACGGCTGGATTGGCGTTAAATCTTTAAAAGAAGGCTTGTTTATTGTAGTGAACACAGTAAACGATAATCAGCCCATAGAAAGCATCAAAATTCCACTGAAACAGCAAAAAATTTATTTAAGGGCGAGTTGTGATTTTACGGATCGCCATGACCTGGCTTCTTTTGCTTACAGCTTAGACGGTAAATCGTGGAATATGGTTGGCGAAAAACTAAAGATGTCGTACACCTTACCACACTTTATGGGCTACCGTTTTGGTCTTTTCAATTATGCAACGGAGCAGGTTGGCGGGCATGCAGACTTTGATTATTTCCATATCAAAGTTAATTAAACCAGGTCGTTTTAAAATATGATATTGATCTACTTCTATTAAGGCAGGCAGTTTTGAACATTAATGGCCGTATTATACTCAAATGGCAAAAAAAAGCCCGGCACGGTTAAATAGTTTTGGGCATTGATTAAGATATGAGAACAAAATTTATTTTATGCAGCCTGGTCTGGCTAGTGCTTTTGAGCTTTTCAGTCTCTGCTAAAGTTGTTTTGCCCCAATTGGTATCCAGCCACATGGTGCTCCAGCGCGAAAGTCCATTAACGATCTGGGGCTGGGCAGCGGCAAAAGAAAAAATAATCGTCAGTTTTAAGGGGAGAACCTATAAGGCTATTACCGATGATCAGGGATCATGGTCGGTGAAAATGGGTAAAATGAAAGCCGGGGGTCCTTTTAAGATGATGATTAAAGGAGAAAATACAATTACACTGGATGATATTCTGGTGGGAGAGGTATGGTTTTGTTCAGGGCAGTCAAATATGGCCCTACCAATGGAAAGGTTAAAAGAAGCCTATCCGCAAGTGATTGAAAAGGATCATTTTCCACTGATCAGGAACTTTTTTGTTCCGACCAAAGCAAATTTATCTGCAGAAGCTACCGATCTCCCCGCCGGAAAATGGGTTCCCGCTACCGGAGCAGGTATCCTAAGTTTCGGAGGAACCAGTTATTTTTTTGCGAAAACGCTCTTTCAAAGATATAACATTCCCATAGGTATTATCAATTCGAGCGTTGGGGGTACTCCTATTGAGGCCTGGATGAGCCGCGATGCATTTTTGACGAATCCCGAACAACTCAGAAAAATAGATCATTTCAGGGATTCAGCTTTTATGGCCAATGATCAGAAAAAACTTAAAGAGAAGAACTTAGCCAGGCCATCAACATTAGCCCCTATAATTGATGAGGGGCTTTCAGGTCCGGTAAAATGGACCGATCCTGATTTTGATGCCAGCGGCTGGCGGAAATTTTGGATGCCGGGCTACTGGGCAGATCAGGGAATCCGCAATATCAACGGGATTTTTTATTTCAGAAAAGAACTGCAAATCCCTGCTGAAATGAGCGGGCAGCAGGCTAAACTTTATATCGGGCGAATTATCGATGCAGATTCGGTATTCCTCAATGGCAAATTTATCGGCAATACTACCTATCAATACCCACCGCGCAGGTATGTTGTCCCGTCCGGATTGTTGAAAACTGGAAAAAATATTCTTATTGTTAAAGTGATCAGCAGCAGTGGAAAAGGCGGTTTTGTACCTGATAAAAATTATTCTTTAATCACGCCCGATAAAAAAATAGACTTACGCGGAGAATGGACTTTTGAAGTGGGTTATGCGCAACCAAAGCAAAACCAGGGTTTTCGCACCGGGACCGAAATGCCTTTAGTGGCACAGAATGAGCCGACCGGATTATTTAATACCATGGTTGCACCCGCTGTAAAATTTGCTATAAAGGGTTTTGTTTGGTACCAGGGAGAATCCAATACCGGAGATCCGAAAATTTACGCGCAATTGTTGCCAGCGCTGATAAAAGACTGGCGCAATAAATGGAAGCAAGGCGATCTGCCTTTTATTTATGCGCAGCTGCCTAATTTTATGGAAGCCAACTATCTGCCCGAAGAAAGTAATTGGGCGCAGTTTAGGCAAAGCCAGCTGCAGGCACTTTCTGTACCCAATACCGGGATGGCAGTAACCATAGATGCCGGCGAATGGAATGATATTCATCCGCTGAATAAAAAAGACGTGGGTGAACGTTTGGCGCTTTGGGCCGGGCATTTAGCTTACCACGATCAGCAGGTTACCTATTCTGGGCCTATTTATAGATCAAATCGGTTAAAAGGATCTGAATTGACCATAAATTTTGATCATAGTTCGCCTGGGCTGATGATTAAAGGATCTGATCAATTGAACGGTTTCGCCCTTGCGGGTGAGGATAGGGTGTTCTATTGGGCCCAGGCCAGGTTGCTAGGTGATACCGTTGTACTTTCGAGTCCAATGGTTTTAAAGCCAGCCTTTGTCCGTTATGCATGGGCAGATAATCCCGATCGGGCTAATTTATACAACAAAGCAGGTTTACCGGCTTCCCCTTTCGAAGCGGAAGGAAATAAATAGCGATAGCGAAGCATAACCAAAAAATTAGGAATGCTAGAGGTGTTTAACAAAGGTTTTATTTCTTATCGTCGAGGCTGTATCATAAGGTGTAAAATGTCACCTCTAATTGTCACGTCGGGCTTAGCCTTTATTGAGCTTTATGAAGTATCGAAACGCCTTTGAAATATTCAAAAGAGGTTTTCAACTATTTTATCTTAAAGCTTCCGGAAGCTAACATTGAATCTACCAAGCAACGCAAAAAATGAACTACAAAATTAGCCAATTAGCCCCGGCTGAAGCGTTACCCTGCAGCAACGAGGTACGAGGCAGCGAAGCGTAAAAGCAAAAGACGGGAACACGCTACTCTATTAGCACAAACCCTGCGCTCCAAATAAAAATTAAAATTTATCTGTTTTCTTTGCTGAAATCGGCAAGGTTAAGATTGATTTGGTGGTGGAACCGACGGTCAATTTTTCATCGGAAGGGTTAAAGGTTGGAATCTCCATAGATGACGCCATTCCTCAAACCCTCAACATAATAGCCAAGCCCAGTGCCTCAGGAGCGGATGCCAGTTGGGCGAACGCGGTAAAGGATAATGCCAGCGCTTACCTCGTCACATTCCTTCAAAACCGCTGGCAGGCACACCGTAAAAATATGGATGGTTGATCCGGAAGTGGTTTTGGAAAAATCATCTACGAAGATAAATTACCACCCAGTTAGCTCGGGCCAATAAAAATTGAGATGATCAGATAGTTGATGAACATCATCTGATCGGCTGCGAAAATTCCAATCCTATAACGATCGGACGAATATTTTTCATGGGCTATTGATTGGTTAAAATCTCCTGTTGTTCCTAATGCTTTTTATACAGTTTGCCAGATTAATCTATTTAAACAATAGCGGAGCAAGCTCACGGAGGCTGCGGCGCCAGGTCTGGAATTCGTGACCGGTATTTTCGGAAACATAAGAAACGGCATGATAACCAGCCTCTTTTAATGCTGCCACAGCATTCTTCACGCCTTCAGGACGTTCTTTGCTTCCGCAGCTGATGAAAATTAATTTCGGTTTTGGCTTACCATTCAGTTCAGCAGGGTTAAACGTTCCGCCACTCAGTAGTGCATAATAACCAAAAAGCCCTGGTTTATTAAGTGTAATGGCATGTGTCTCCATACCACCCATCGATAGTCCTGCCATAGCACGGCCATTTGAGGTTTTGATCGTTAAAAAGTTATTGTCTATGTACGGAATCAGCTCTTCAGTTAACAAGGTTTGAAAACCATCAATCTTAAAGTCTTTCATACGTCCCCATTTGGTTTCATTGGTCATTCCATACGTCATCACAATGATAAAGGGCTTAATTTTTCCTGCTGCAATGAGGTTGTCCATAATCAGGTTTGCCCGGCCCTGATTAGTCCAGGCCGTTTCATCTTCGCCCCATCCATGTTGTAAGTACAATACCGGAAAACGTTGTTTGTCTTTTCCATAACCTGGGGGAGTGTAAACAAATGCCCTGCGAGATGAACGGGTACTCTCTGAAGGAAAAAGTATTTGCTGCACATTTCCATGGGCTACATTTTTATTGGCGTAAAAATCTTCGTCCCTGGCCGGGATTTCAATCCCGCTTTCCCAGCGTGAGGAGCCAAAATAGTTCATCGCGCCCGGATCATTAAATACGCCACCATCAATGGTCAGATGATAATAGTGGAAACCTTCATCCATTTCGCCGGCAGTGGTACCTATAAAAAATCCGTCGGCCGTTTTACTGAGTTTGGTTCCGCCCTGTCCACCCAAACCAAGGCTTACCCTGATGCTGTCTGCCTGTGGTGCCTTAATGCGGAATCGGGCGTAGCCTTGCGAATTAACCTGTGGAAATTCCTGGACGGGTTGATTGGTTACAGCTGGTTTAAAGTCTTCTTTAATGTTCTCCGGCTTGTTTTGTGCCTGGCACATGCCATAACTGAGGCCCGTGCTTAGTGCAATGATCATAAATTTGAGTTTCATCATATTTGGTTAATTAAGTTGTTTAGTACGCCCTAACCTCCAGATGAAGCGTTAAGCAGATTGCTTAAAGATAATTGATGCATGCATTTTGGATTGCGCAGATTGTTTAGTTTTATAGCAGAAATGTTTAACAATCTTACAATTTGGCGGTGTCGTCATGCTCAGCTTGACTGGGGCATCTTAATGACTTGGTAGGGACTTACTTATTTGCCATTCAATCTTGTTAAGGTTCCCGTTTTCACGGGAATGACGACCTTTCAAAATATTATTCTGCCAAAAATCTCCAAAATCATTTCTGATACAGGGTTGACGACTTCTTTAAGGAGCAGATACTCTTCCATTATGTCAAGTGTCTGAATTGCTTAACCAACAAAAAAGCGGCCCATAACAGACCGCCTGAATCAAAATATGAGCCTTTTTTTTATTTGCTGATTAAGGCTATTGCAATGTCAGTGTTTAAGCTGGTTTTGGTATTCGCGGCAACAAATTTGTCCATCGTAAGCTTTTGTCCCTGGCCCATTACCAGCATGTGGTCTTTAGTTGAGCCGCTTAAGGTTAAATCAGCCTGATCTTCAATCACGGTATATAATCCTTCAGTTTGTGAATTCAGTTCTAACGATGCATTTCCGCTTAGAAATACCTGCAGGTATTGCGTATTGATTTTACCCTGTGTTTTCACTTTAGCATGATCCATGGCATGGATACGATAAAGATCATTTACATAAATGGTCAGTTTTGCACTGCTATTATCCAGAGCGGTAATTTCTAAACCATCTCCGCTTTGCATCACCTTAACTTCCCCGCTGTTTTCATCTGTATAGCTAATGCCTGTACGTTTTCCCTGTATAATGGTCAGTTCTACGTTCCCGCTAACTTTAATACGTTTAAAGTTCAATGGTTTTGAAGCGTGAACTGGTTTAATGGTTTCAGTTGCATGAACTGATACTACTGCTGAAGTTGATAATACCAATGCTAAAGATGATGCGAATAATGTTTTAAGTAAAGTTTTCATATGCTTTAAGTTTTAATTTTTTATAATGTTTTTATTGATTGTTCTGATAATAAGACGTGCAGACACGGCAAACGTTTCAGCGTAAACCACAGCATTATACCAGCCTGGGAAGCTAATCGACCAACGCCCAAAATTTGAAGACAAAAAGCGGGTTGTCGCTGTGTATTTTCAGAGGTTTGATGATGGGAATTGTGATTTAACACAGTTTTTCGTATATTTGTGGTCTGGTATTTGTACCATAAAAACTTTCTCTGGGGCCGTTCTTGGATTTGACGGGGTGGCGAAAGTTATGTTAGCATGCAGTGCGTTGTTCGGAGAGCACTTAAAGTGAACGATCAAATTTTAGTTGGCGAAAATACTTACGCCTTAGCTGCCTAGTTTAGAACTAGCTTAGCTTTTGTCCCTCTAACTGCTGCATTGTTGGGTTAGAACCTGGGGCATCGAAACAACAAAGCTGGCTTTAAGGAGATACGACTTAAAGTGAGACAAAGTATCTAAGGATATAAATAAGGTCGGTTTTCAGCCCGTTTATTTCCCGAAAATCAACTGAAAAATAAGCATGTAGAAGGTATAATTTATCTCACAACTGGACAAGGGTTCGACTCCCTTCGGCTCCACTTCAATCATTATCAAAAATTACTGAAAAAGGCCTGCAAATCATTGATTGCAGGCCTTTGTTGTATCTGATCGATTTTGCTCAACAAATAACTGATGTACCAGTAATTCGAGAGATGAGTAGACTAAAATTCTAACCCGCCGGTTTTTGTTTTATACCATGATATGGGTTACGTTGCCAACTTGGTTCTGGCACAATAATAGCTTTGTGAATCAGATAAGAAACCAGATACTTTATTTTGGCAATATTGATTATTATTTTAACCTGTTCGTGTTTTAAACCGGAGGCGGCCGGTAACAATGGAAATTTGCTCTCGCCAGGCAAAAGAGGAAAGGCTTTATAAGCCCTGATCACATGAAAAATATTATTTGGCAACAAAAAAATGCTATAATTGTTATTAGGAGAAATATGAGTAAAGTATTTACAATTACAGAAGGGCTGGAGAATTTAGGCGCGCTGCGAACGGGCGGACAGGGATCGGTATATAAAGGGAAACGCATCGGTGCAATTTACTCTGCGGTGAAATTAATACCTACCCCGATATATACCGAGGACCGCACAGATAAAAACTACCGCAATTTTGAAAATGAAGTTGCAAAGTTGCTTAAGGTAAATGAAAATCCTAGTCCGAATGTTGTAAAAATGCTCAGTTTCGGCATAACCGAAAGCGGATCCTTTCCGTTTATCGAAATGGAATACATCGAGGGGCCTGATCTTTGCGAGCTGCTTCAACCTCCTCATCAAAAGATATTTACGCTAAGCGAAGTCATAAAAGTTGCTCAACACCTCGCTGCTGCCCTTGAGCATTGCCATAAACTTGGCGTAAAACATGGCGATGTTAAGAGCAATAACGTTAAATATAATTTGCACACAGCGAACTATGTACTGCTCGATTTTGGACTTGCTATTATGAGTGAGGAGCAGCGTAGAAGTAGCATCCGGCATGCAGGCGCGGTGGAGTTTATGGCGCCCGAACAAAATGAAGGCAAAATGCTTCCACAAACTGATATTTACAGTTATGGCATTATCTTATACGAATTACTCGGTGGCCAGGTTCCTTTTCCCCTAAGTGGAAATAGCGATACAGCACGTAATTCGGTAATGATCAGTCATATGGAAAGTGAAATACCTGACGTGATTGCCCAACGCAAGGCAAACTTACCCCAAAGCTGGACCGAGGAACAGAAGACCCGGGAAATGCAGGTTCCGGATTGGCTCCTCAAACTGATCGAAAAATGCCTGCAGAAAGATCCTATGCTTAGGTACAGCGATGGCATGGCCTTGCATGAAGCGGTACTCAACGGAAGTTTATCAGGCAATGCACTTCCCATAGACCATGAAGCTATCAATTTGCTCAAAAAGGAAAACGAAGCACTCCGTAAACAGGTATTGGCACTGGAAAGTAGCGCCCTGGTTCCCGAAAAAAACGGTATACTATTACCTTATTTTGCTTTCATCCTGATGATCATCTCAATTATTGGATTGATCGCTTTTCTGGGATATTCCCGGTTTGGAAGCAAATCAGCGACACAGCAAACTGTTCAAACCATAGATTCGATCCCATCGGTAGTTGATACCGCAGCGCAAGAGAGAAAGAGATTGGCAAACCAGCGTAAACTGGCTGAAGCTGCAGCAACAAAGCGGATGGTAGATAGTGCAATCAACGCGGAGATCAAAAAAGCCAGAGATAAAGCCGCCGATAGTATAGAAAACCTTGACCCCGATACTTCATCTAGTCCTATAGAATTTTAATTTTTAAGAACAATTGGCCCCTAACATATGGAAACAAAATCAAATTTCTGGCAGCGTATCGGTATTCAGGATTGGTTTCTAACCGATGAAAACAAGAACAGCGGCCAAAAATCCCCGCAACTTACTCCGGAAACCATTTACAGTTTTATTGTGGATAAGTTCAAGGAGTCCATCAGGGAATTATCTTTTGCAGACCGCATTGTTTTTTATCATGAATTCATCATCACCTTTAACGCCGAAGATTACCGGGAATTTATAGATAACAAACAGGGGATTTTGGGCTTAATTGTACAGGAAACTGTTAAAAAATTCTATGAGATTTTAAGAGAACACCAGCAATCAGGAAAGAATGTTGAACCATCTGGCTCAAAATGGGTATTTCGGTTGGTGTCACATCCTGATTATGCAAGGGGCGATAAGGGTTTTATCGGAAAACTGTTGCCAGACAATCATCAGAAATCGGAAAATCTCCGGGTCACTTTTATTCCCCGGCAAACTGGTATTGCGCAAACATTCGATATCAATAATGATATTTTAAAAGGTTTTACCTATTACAGCGAAGGCTACATGGAAATCCCATATGATGCGCAATTGGAATATACCGAGGGCAACACTGTCCCTTCCGGGGACCAGGCCGTTATCGGCCGACTGGAAGCCATTGTACCCGATAAACAGTTTTCGGGCAAAAAAATCGAGTTCCTGATCAAAACTGAAGATACTATCGTTTCGGGAAATGATGATGGACGTCAAGATTCCAATATTTTCAAGATTTCCTCAGAATGGGTTAATTCACCACATTTACATATCCGCTACAATAAAACAGATGGTAATTTCTACTTAGCTTCTTTTGGCGAACTTACCACTTTGAACGAGGTTTTGGTGCAACGCAGCGAAATTAATTCACCACATTGGGTTTCCTTGCCGCTTAACTCCAGGATGTTACTTAACGGTATAATTGGTGTAAACCTCTTTAAATCCTAGCTTATGTCGCAACTGCTATCAATTTTATTGTTATCACTGGTCGTTGCGCTGATGATCGTTCACTTCAAAGACATTAAAAATTCCCGTAATAAAAATGGATAAACACTTTTTTGGCCTCACAGACACGGGCAAATCCAGAGACAATAACGAGGACAGCTTTATTGTTAAGCCCCTTACCAGCGATCAGTTGATTTTGGCAGCTGTAATAGACGGCGTGGGTGGCTATCATGGCGGAGAGGTAGCAGCCGCTATTGCAACCGAACAGATTTCGATGCAATTTTCAGGTCGTCCGGGCGATCCAATCTCCCAGATGATCAGCGCATTCAGGAATGCAAATGAGGTGATTGTTGCCAAAAAGCAAACCGAAACAACCCTTTCTGAAATGGCCTGTGTGGCCACTATAGTAGTTGCGGATATTGAACACAATCAATTTTATTACGCGCACGTTGGCGATACCAGATTATACCTGTTAAGGGATGGATCCTTGATCAAAATTTCTAAAGACCATTCATTTGTAGGCTTTCTGGAAGATTCGGGAAGATTGGATGAGACGGCCGCCATGCAGCACCCAAAACGCAATGAAATTAATAAGGCGATCGGTTTCAGTGAGCAGATTGCTACCGATGAGCATTATATTGAAACCGGTCAATCTCCTTTCCTGCCGGGCGATCTCCTCTTATTATGCAGTGATGGACTGACTGATATGGTAAACAGGCAGGATATGACCACCCTGCTTTTACAGGGAGATACACTGGCAAAAAAAGCAGGCAATCTCATCGCTCTTGCCAATGAAAATGGCGGCCGCGACAATATCACCGTTGTGTTGCTGCAGAACAATAAAACGCCTCAGCAGGCAAAGCCCACCAGGCCAGACCATACACAACAGGCCCAAACGGGAGCAGGAGCGGAAAGAAATGAAGCCCTACGGCCTCTTGAAAATCCGGAAACATCAACTCTTGCAGCACCTAAAAGAAATTATTGGTTTACTGCGCTGCTTATTTTATGTCTCATTCTTCTTGGTACTACCGTATTTTTGTACCTGCAGCGCCAACAGTCAGCCACTCCTGTTTCAACAGTAAATCAGTCGCCAAAACAAAAAGTAAGAAACAGCCAGGAGAAGTTGCTACAGGATGCGTTTGACCATGCCCCGGGAGACACGCTGGTATTATCCGATTCGGTTTTTAAAAGTCCGGTTCTGATCAGCGATACGTTACGCCTGCGGAAAGACACGCTCTATGTTATCGCAAATGGCATTGTGCTGCAAGCAGATAGTGGATACAAAGGTGCGGCCATAACGATGCTGCCTCAATCGAAGCTCATGAAGCTAGACAGTCTGCAGTTTAAAGGCTTCGCTACCGCTATCACCATTTCAGACCAGGCCCTGTTACTCAAAAATGTCACTTTTACCAATTGTTTGCTTCCCATACAAAACAGCATCCACTTCCCTGACCGGACACTGGTAAATGCAGCACTAATGAAGGTTAGTACACCAAAAGGTAACACCATTAAAACCGCACACTCAAAAAATGGAGCAGAATAAAGGAGCAGATAAAGTAAGCCGGGTTCAGGAACGGATTTTTATATTAGCAACTGCAGCCGTTCTGGCACTCTTCTTCTATCAGTTATACACAATCATTCAGCCTAGGTTTGCAGAAGTTGAGCCGCGTTTAAAAGCTGGTACGATGGTGAACCTGAATGCCGAAAAACCTGCTGAACATATCGGGAATTTACTTAAAAAAGGCTACTATTTTGAAGACCAGCGCGATATTGATCTGATAGAAAAAATCATTGCTTTTGCGACGCCAAATGCAGAGAAATTAGACAATATTGGCGAGGTGAACAAACGCAGGTACTTTTTACCCGCAGATGAAGCCTATGCAAAAGGAGGCAAATCATTTAAAGCAAGGGTGCTGGCATCACGGGCATTGCTCGGTTATACGGGTGATGATTCACTTAAATTCGACCAGGAGCAAAGTAAACCCCGCCCTTACCCTTCCGAGGTAAATCTCGGCATGGGGGAGTATGGTATCAGTGGGAAAATCGTAGCAAATAAAGTAGCTGTAAAAGGAGTTTTGGTCCGTTTGGAAATGATTTTGCCGCAGGACAGTATTTACAATGACGAGCCGACAGCATCCATCAAAAATATAACTGAAAAAGCAAATGGCATTACAAAGGTTTATACTTTGGATACAGCTGGCAAACGGAAATTACAACAGCTCACCGCCTACGCCCGCACCGGTACTGCAGGAGAATTCACTTTTGCCAACTTGCCTGGCAACCATGCATTCAAGGTATTACCTTTAAAACCGGGCTTTCAGTTTGGTGCCTCAAAGGGCGTACAAGACCTTGATGAAAATACCGCCTTCACATTTGAACAGCGTCCACATACGATAAAGCTTTTTTCTACCAGGGACTTCAATATCCTGAAAAAGGAAAAATCGCTGATCATCAGAACACCTGAAGAATTCAACATGTGGTTTATGATCATTTGCGGAAGCCTGATTGGTGGATTCTTACTTGTCCACTTAATCCTTTCATGGAAATTCAGTACTGCCGATCAGGTCATATTACCGGTAGTGATGATGCTTACGGGCATCTCATTCCTGATGTTACTGAGTTTGCAGGATCCGCTGCGCGACCGTTTTTTAGCTAAAGATTCGCTCTTGTACCTGCTTATGGGTTTTGGGGGAATCTTATTGATGCTGTGCATCAAACTGCGTCGTTTCAATACCGATACCTGGATTTATCGCCTGCTTTTATTTAAGCACATCAGGTCAGCTGCAAACGGCTGGCCATGGGCCCTGGCCGCCATTGGATTGCTGGCACTCACGATCTTATTCGGAACCGGGCCAGAAGGAAGTGGTGTAAAGGTAAACCTGTTCGGCTTTCAGCCCAGTGAAGTGGTAAAGTATCTGATCATCTTTTTTCTTGCAGGATTTTTCGCCATAAACGAGAAACTGATCAGTGAATATATGAGCTGGAAAAAAAGATGGTCATTCTTCTCCTTTGCCTTATTGGCGATACTGTTAACCCTTATGTTATTTTTGATATTGGGAGATCTGGGGCCGGCGATGGTGGTCTGTTTCACTTTTATTATACTTTTTTCATTCTCCCGGGGCGATTTTATGTTCATGGCAGGCGCTATCCTATTATACGTTCTGGCTTCATGGGTTTTTGAAAACATATGGATATCCACCGGGGTAACCTTGCTTTTGGTTGGTGTGCTGATGTTTTTCGGGCGAAGGCAGCTTAGTGAGTCTGCCATCATGGTGCTGGTAATTATGTCGGCTTTTTTAACCATTGACCAGATTCCGTATTTGGACCGTGTTTTCCCGGGGCCGGTACAGCGCCTGGGAGACCGGAAAGCAATTTGGCAGGATGCCTGGAACAATGATGTTTATGGCGGCGACCAGGTGGCCAATGGTTTGTGGGCCATGTCTACCGGCGGCGCAACCGGCCAGGGTGTGGGTCAGGGTTTTGCCAAAACCATCCCTGAAGCACATACTGATATGATCTTACCTTCAATAGGTGAAGAATTTGGATTAACCGGTATGTTGTGCATCTTCCTGCTGTTTCTGTTGTACCTGCACCGATCTGTTATTATCGGGCGGCGGACAGGCTCTCCGTTTCTATTTTATTTAAGTGCGGGTATTGGCGTATCCACCTTTGTACAGTTTCTGCTCATAGCAGGTGGTTCTACCGGAGCGTTACCGTTATCAGGGGTATCCCTGCCTTTTCAAAGTTATGGGGGATCATCACTTGTACTCAATTTTTTAGCTGCCGGATTTTTATTATCAGTATCTGCTGTCAGGGGCAGCGAAGTTCAGATGCAATACATCGCTAAAACGCAAGACAAAAACCTGGTGCCGGCCTTAATCGCTGCCTGTTTAGGCATCCTGCTATTGGGCGCTAATGTAGCAGGCTATGTGCTCAACAACCGGAAATGGGTTGTACAGCCGGCCTTGGTTGCAGACCGTAGCGGCGCGAGAATGTTCAGCTACAATCCTCGTATCGCAATATTGATGAGCCGTTTAAAAGCCGGAACCATACACGACCGCAAGGGTGTTTTAATGGCAACCAGCAATGTCGACAGTGTGAGGGCGCAACACTTTAAGCTCATCGGTGCAGGTATCCCAAATTATAATCTCGACTCTGCAGTACATCAGCGATTAGACCGGTATTATCCTTTCGAAGAACAATTGTTTTTTTGGACGGGTGATGCAAATTCAGGTGTATTTAACGGAAGTGTTAACGGCTATTTTGCAGAGTATGAACATGCGGCCGAACTCCGCGGTTTTAAATTACCCGTAAAAAGCTTTACCGTACTTGCGAAGAGATACAGCGAAAACCGTTTCCTGGCGCGGGGAGTAAAGGAAATGACGGTTGTGAAAAAAGATTATGCTGCACTTTCTCCATTACTTCTGGCCGGAATCAGTAGCAAAGAGGTGGAAGAATTTAAAAATAAAAATCGCGATATACAGTTAACCATGGATGCCGGCCTGCAGACCAGGATCCAAAAGTCAATTGCCCGGGACACTTCGCTTTCGGATAACCGGGTTTCTGTGGTGATCATGGAAGCAAGTTCTGGTGATGTCCTCACTTCAGCAGTATATCCACTGCCACCCATACATGATTGGGAACGGTTAACCATGACCAATGCAGAACAGAACCAGCTTTCGGGGTGGACAACGACCGCTGATCTTGGCTTTACCAATTTTACACAGCCAGGCTCAACTGCTAAGCTGATTACCGCCATGGCATCCTTCAATAAACTGGGCATGGCCGCTGCCGAAAAAAAATACCAGGTGGCCTCCTGGGAGCGTATCCGAACAAAAGGTATTGAGCCGGACGAAACGGGATGGATTGATCTGGAACGGGCAGTGGTCAAATCCAACAACGTCTATTTCATCAAACTGGCAAACCAGGAGCAGTTGCAGGAAAACATGGGCGAGCTGTACTTAAAAACAGGCATGTTTCTGCATGGAGCCGGAGGTTATTATTACAACAAACCTGGCGAAAACGCAGCACAGGAAGAAAAATGGAAAAAGCTTTGGCGGAGGACCGAGTTTAATACCAAACCGAAGTATGATCCAAACAATATCCGTAAAACCAGGGCAAAGGGAATTTCCGGAATGGCCTGGGGGCAGGGCGCACTTATTGCAACCCCGGCGGCGATGGCGAGAATGGCTGCGGGGATTGCAAATAACGGAAACATGATCGCAAACAGGTTTGTTCTTAAAGTAAACGGTCAGCCACAGGCGATAAAAACTGGTACGAAATTGGTAAACAATCCGGCATACGCCAGGCTGATGCAGGAGTATATGATCAAACAGAGCAGTCCAAAAGTGCAAACGCTTGGACTGGCCGTAGCCGGTAAAACAGGTACGCCAGAGCGGATCTGGAAGAAAAAACAGATTAATGATGGCTGGTATGTATTTTTTGCACCAACCGCAACCGGCAATGGCCACATTGTAGTCTGTATACGCATTGAAGCTACCAAAGGATCATCAGACGCTGTACGGTTGGCCGGCAGGCATGTAATCCCATTTTTAAAAGAGGGCGGTTATATCAAAAGCATTTTACCTTCGGTGAAGGATAATAACAGGGCACCTGTGACAGCACTTAACTGAAGCGCTGAGCATTTTAACACAAACTATAAATCCATGGATTGTGGAGCTTCACCCGATTGGGAACAGCGCAGGTGTTAAACCGGATATTTTTATAACACATTAGCAAAACACTAATAAATAGACAAATGAAAATGATATTCGACCTCTTCAAAAGCTCAAGTGGGGAACATCCCGATGATGTGAAGGGAATCAGGCACGCCTTATTACAGTTTGTAAAGCAGGAGTTACAAAAAGCGGAAGGCGGAGAAGGCGCAAATATCAAAGGTCTGGGGATCTTCATCCACTGCAGCCCTGCAGAGCGCCATGTGTATGATGCTGCCGTATTCAGCGAGGATCCCGATCAATTAAAAAATGAAATACAACGGATCAGTGATGATTATTCCCTGGATCTGCCCTCAGGCTGGTCACTCACAGTGGCTTTCGATGAAGCTTTTCCAGACGATGCGGTAGAAATGCAGCAGCTGCCGGTTGCCTTGTTAGTCAAAACCAAAATCCATTTTGTTAAGCAACAGGCTAAAGCCTATCTGAAAGCACTTAGCGGTAAAACTTTACAGCCAAGCTATGAAATAACTTCCACGGGTGGAAAATACAATATCGGCAGAGATGAAAAGGCACAGTCTGATGAAGGTTATTTTCGCACCAACCATATTGCATTTCCATCGGAAAGTGATGATGAACGAAATAAGTACATCAGCAGACAGCATGCGCATATCGAATGGGATACTAACCTCGCCAAATTTCTAATCTTTGCAGATGAAGGTGGAATACCACCCCGAAATAAGGTAAAACTGCGTTCAGCACTTACCGAAAAGACCGTAAAGCTCCACGCAACTCAGATTGGGCAGGAATTAGCAGAGGGAGATCAGATTATCTTAGGCGAATCAGTTGTATTGGAGTTTAGTTTTAACCCATAGCACCATGAGTAAAATTTTTACAATCGCAGAAGGGCTGCAAAACCTTGGCGCATTAAAAACCGGTGGGCAGGGATCTGTTTACAAAGGGATGCGCATGGGACCGGTTTATTCGGCCATCAAACTTATTCCTACGCCAATTTATGTGGAAGATGAAAGCGATAAAAACTACCGGAATTTTATCAATGAAGTGAATAAGCTGCAACAGGTAAACACCCATCCCAGCCCGAACGTGGTTAAGATGCTCAGTTCAGGGATTACCGATAGCGGAGCTTTTCCTTACATAGAAATGGAATACATCGAAGGTCCCGAACTTAGCGAACTGCTATTGCCTCCGCATCAAAAAGTTTTCTCCGTTAAAGAACTGTTGAAAGTAGCTGAACAACTGGCTGCGGCACTAGCTCACTGTCATCAGTTTGGGGTCAAACATGGTGATGTTAAAAGCAATAATGTGAAGTACAATACGCAGACCGCCAATTACGTGTTGCTGGATTTTGGTCTGGCCATTATGAGTGAAGAGCAGCGCAGAACAAGCATTCGTCATGCAGGGGCAGTAGAATTTATGGCGCCGGAACAGCATGAAGGAAAAATGCTGGTACAAACGGATATCTATAGTTACGGTATCATCCTGTACGAACTTCTGGCCGGGCAGGTGCCTTTTCCACTCGAAGGGGGAGGCGATACCGCCCGCAATACCGTTATGGTATCACATCTGGAAAAGGAAATCCCCGATCCCATGTTATTGCGCAAAAGAAATCTGGAAAATAACTTTCAGGACGATATCCTGAATTCCGAAATGCAGGTACCTCAGTGGTTGATTGAGCTGATCGGGCGATGCCTGCAAAAAAATCCAGCTGACCGGTATGCCAATGGAATGGAACTGCAGAAGGCAGTTACTGCGGGCCTATTGTCAGCGCCACAAGGCATTGCGCGTACAGAAAACACCGTGCCCAATGAAACCCTGCGTTATGCCGCCCTGTATGGTGAGATACAGCAAAAGAACGAAAAGCTTGAAAAAGAAGTGGCCACCTTAAAACCCCTGGCCCTGAAGGCCGGAATAAAATACAATAGTTTAACCGGCCAGTATCATCAGGAAAATTACATTCATGCACCAAGGAAGGCTTTTTTAGGCTACGCTGCCGCATGTACCGTAGTTGTTGCCTTTATAGTTTACAGCTTAACCAAGACAGAAAACAACAATATGGTAAGCCCGCCGGCAACCCCATATCGGTCACCATTTGAAATCGCAAATCAACAATACCGGCAAGCCTTGCAAACAGCGAGAGAAGACAGCATCAGAAATGCCAAAAGACGATGGGCACAGCAAGTAAAAGCATCAGAAAAAGCCAAAAAACAGAATGGTAAAAAGAGAAAGAAATTTCTGGGGATATTCTGATCAGGCCACTTCCATCATATCTGCCGAATTTTAATACTTAATGTGGCATTTTTTGTTTTAAGGAAGGATGAATATGATGTTAAGTTTCATTGATTAATTCCTTTGATATGATCATAAATTGCTGATTTCCCGTAGTAATAGATTCTAACTATTTCCTTATAGAATTAAATGATTGTGATTAGTTGTTTCTATTCTCTAATTTTAATCATTGGATAATTTTTAACAACAGATCAGATTTCACTAACAAAACATTATACATAATGGAAAAAGAATCGAACGATATCAGCAAATGCCCGTTCCATAACGGCAGCATGAAGAGCAATGTAGCAGGTGGTGGCACCAGAAATGTCGATTGGTGGCCAAAACAATTAAAGTTGAGTATTTTACGTCAGCATTCCGGTTTATCTAACCCAATGGATGACGGATTTAATTATGCTGAGGCTTTTAAAAGTTTAGATCTGGCTGCAGTAAAAGCAGACCTTCATGCACTGATGACCGATTCGCAGGATTGGTGGCCGGCAGATTTCGGTCATTATGGAGGTTTGTTTATCCGTATGGCCTGGCACAGTGCCGGAACCTATAGGGTAGGCGATGGCCGCGGTGGTGCTGGTGCCGGGTTACAGCGTTTTGCGCCGCTAAACAGCTGGCCGGATAATGTGAGCCTTGATAAAGCGCGTAGGCTGCTTTGGCCGATTAAACAAAAATACGGTCGCAAAATTTCCTGGGCAGATTTAATGATCCTGACCGGTAATGTCGCCTTAGAATCGATGGGTTTTAAAACCTTTGGCTTCGCCGGTGGACGCGAAGATGTTTGGGAAGCGGATGAATCGGTTTACTGGGGTTCCGAAACCACCTGGTTAGGTGGCGATCTTCGCTATGCACACGGCTCTGATGGAGCAGGGAAGGCACATGGCGTGTTGGTGAGTGATGATGATGCCGATGGCGACGTACATACCCGTAATTTAGAAAAACCACTTGCGGCTGTGCAGATGGGTTTGATATATGTAAATCCTGAGGGACCGGATGGAAATCCAGACCCCATTCTTGCCGCTAAAGATATCCGCGATACCTTCGGTCGCATGGCGATGGATGATGAAGAAACAGTGGCCTTAATTGCCGGTGGACATACTTTTGGTAAAACCCATGGGGCTGCTTCTGCAGATCATGTAGGCAAAGAGCCTGAAGCTGCTGATATTGAAAGTCAGGGTTTTGGATGGAACAACAGTTATGGTTCCGGTAAAGGTGCTGATACCATTACGAGCGGATTGGAAGTAACCTGGACCAAAACACCTACGCAATGGAGCAACAATTTTTTCGAAAACCTTTTTGCATTTGAATGGGAGTTAACAAAAAGTCCGGCTGGTGCACACCAGTGGAAAGCAGTAAATGCAGATGCCATTATTCCTGATGCCTTCGATGCCTCAAAAAAACACCTGCCAACCATGCTAACCACCGATCTCGCTTTACGGTTCGACCCGGCATATGAAAAAATCTCCAGACGTTTCTTAGAAAACCCTGATCAGTTTGCGGATGCATTTGCAAAGGCCTGGTTTAAATTAACCCACCGCGATATGGGCCCGGTATCACGTTACCTGGGGCCTGAAGTACCACAGGAAGAGTTGTTATGGCAAGATCCGATACCTGCTGTTGACCACACATTAATCAATGAAAACGATGTGGCTGCATTAAAAGCAAAGGTGTTGGCTGCTGGATTGAGTGTTTCAGAACTGGTTTCTACGGCATGGGCTTCAGCCTCTACCTTCCGTGGTTCTGATAAACGCGGCGGGGCCAATGGCGCACGGATCCGTTTGGCACCGCAAAAAGACTGGGCGGTTAACAATCCACCACAGTTGCAAAAAGTATTGAGTGTATTAGAAAAGATTCAAAATGGATTTAATGCAGCGCAGTTTGATGGCAAAAAAGTTTCATTAGCTGATTTAATTGTATTGGCAGGTACCGCTGCAGTAGAAAAAGCTGCCGCTGATGCCGGACATTCCGTTACAGTACCATTCACCCCCGGCCGGATGGATGCTTCGCAAGCACAAACCGACATCGAATCATTTGGTTATTTAGAGCCAGTTGCTGATGGTTTCCGTAACTACCGTAAAGCTAAATCTCCTGTTCCTACAGAAGAATTCCTGATTGATAAAGCCCAGTTGCTTACTTTAACCGCACCTGAATTGACAGTTTTGATAGGCGGTCTGCGTGCACTGGATACTAACTTCGATGGTTCTAAAAATGGCGTCCTGACTACAAAACCAGGTCAGCTGACCAACGATTTTTTTGTCAATTTATTAGATATGGAAACCGCATGGAAAGCCATTGCAGAGGATAAGGAACTCTATATCGGAAGCAGCCGCTCCACTGGCCAGCCAAAATGGACGGCTACCCGGGCCGATCTGGTATTTGGTTCGAATTCAGAATTAAGAGCCATTGCAGAGGTGTATGCAAGCGCTGATGCACAAGGTAAATTTGTAAAAGACTTTGTGGCCACCTGGAATAAAGTAATGAACTTAGATCGTTTTGATTTGAAGTAATCCTTAAGAACTAATTAGATAAGAGGCTGTTTAAGGCCAGTTTTTATGGATTTTGTTAAGTCAAGCTCAGCTTATGCTGGGCTTGACTATTTATAGAAAGGCCTTGTAAGATATTTAAAACAGGTTCTTTACGGAGTTACAGACAAGTTACGGTTTAAACGACTCCAATAGGAAATCGTCATTGCGAGGAACGAAGCAATCTTAATGCGCATGCTGGTAGCGATCATTGTAAGATTGCTTCGTCGGCTGAAAAGGCCTTCTCGCAATGACGACGCTATAGCGGATTTTTACTTTAAATTGTTCTGTCACTCACATTGTCTGAATAGCATTTATTCATGCTCATCAATTGAATAATAAAAAATATTAAAATATTTTTTATTTCTTAAAACAATTCCCAAACTCATTTGTCTTATAGTCTCATTAGTTTGTTTGGTTTAGTTTTATTCTGTGGATGCAAATAAAACAAAATAATTGGCCTCATAGAAATATGAGGCTTTCTATTTTATATACCATGCTGATTCAGACACTAGTCTGGCGACGGTAGTGCTAATTAAGGCCACTTAAAAGATACCTGGCACTTCCGCTTTAAACCAGAGTTTTTATAAAATTTTCATAATACACCTAAATATTTTGACTATGAATTTTTTAGGTTGAATCTGTTTTTGATTCGGTTTAATTATTATTCAAAAATTTCAGCGCCTGTAAAGGTAATCATACTACATTTTTATTAATACGGTATTGTCATCCTAGACATCAAAATAAAATTCTTGATTTTGTAATAAAATATTTATTATTGACTACATAAAACGATTTATTAATAACCGATATTAAGTAAAAGCTTAGAAATATTCGCCACTTGAGTGCCGGATATGTCTGTTTGGTTTTGTTGTGTGTAGGTTTAATCTATCCTAATAGAAGATCCCATTACACCATTATTTAACTCAAAAGCTACTGATTAGAAAGATTTGATAAAGCGTTTTAGCTGCTGTCAGCAGAATTATATAACTAACCATTTACTAAACCTAAACCTATGAAAATCAATCTACTCAAGATTTCAGGGCTTTCTGTGCTTTTTTTGCTCAATAGTCCTGCTTTTTCGATGAATCCGGCTATGGAAAGCCTGGGGGAGTTTTCCGGCCTGAAAATGCCTCTGGTGCATGACCATAACCGAAAAGTAATTACCGGAACCGTATTGGACGAAAAAAACATGCCTATTCCCGGAGTTGGCATCAAAAACATTTCTTCGGGTAAAACTGCTGTAACTGATGATACTGGTAAGTTCAGCATTGAAGCCAACCCAAACGAGGTACTTCGTTTTTCTTATGTAGGCTATCAAAATAAAGATGTTACAGTTAGCGGTGAAGCCAATATTAGTGTTAAAATGATACCTGCCGAAGCCAACAGGTTAGACGAGGTGGTCGTGATTGGTTATGGTTCGGTGAAAAAAACAGACCTGACGGGATCTGTTGGTGTGGTTAAAGCCAGTGAACTTCAGGAACGCCCGTCCTCATCGCTAAACCAGGCATTAGCAGGCCGTATCTCTGGCGTTCAGGTAAACACCAACTCAGGCAGGCCCGGTGGACAAACCAATATCAAAATTCGCGGATTCAGTTCCATTAACACAAGTAACAATCCACTTTATGTAGTAGATGGTGTAGCTTTGCCGGTAGGGTCGCAAACGCAGAATAGTAATGCCATCGATTACATTAATCCGAGCGATATTGCTTCAGTAGAGGTGCTAAAAGATGCTTCTTCAACAGCGATATACGGGGCAAGGGGTGCAAATGGGGTCATTTTAATCACCACTAAAAAGGGAACAGCAAATGCGCAACGCATTACCTATGATGCAGATTTTGGTATCAACACGCTGGCGGCTCACCATGTTAAGATGCTGGATGCTTTTGAGTATGTGAAAGTACAGGACCTGGCTTATGAAAATATTAAAGTTTACGATCCGGTAGGTTGGGCAGCGGGAAGTTATGCATCCACACCTGTTCCTAAAGCTGCCAGAATTGCCTTACCTCAGTTTTTTGATGGCAATGGAGATCCACTATATAATACCGATTGGTTGAAAGAATCTATTCAGCATAAACTTTCTCAAAATCACCAGCTGGGTTTTACCGGGGGGAACGAAAACAGCACTTACGGTGTTTTTGCAGGTTATCGCGATGACCAGGGACTTTTATTAAACTCTTATTTAAAACGTTATTCGGGCCGGTTTAATTTTGACAGCAAAATTAAAGCCTGGTTAAAAGTAGGCGGTAATCTGAGCTATAATAACCAAAATGAAAACATTGTTGATCAGGGAACGGGCGGCTTAAATTCAGTGCGGATGATTACAGAAGCATTTCCTTTTCTTCCGATAAAACTTGCAGATGGCAAATGGGGCGATAACAAACTGATTCCATGGGCAGAAGGAGGCTCTAATCCGGTGCACATCTTAACCGATCAAAAATATGGTATGGTTACCCAAACTGCTTTAGGGAGTATTTATTCAACCATTAGTTTCAGCAAAGATTTAGAGTTCCGTACCCAGTTAGGTGCCAATATTGTGAGCCGTAACATCAACGAATACAATGCCAAACAATTGTACGGTATCTCTGACGGGCAGAATGGAACGGCGAATGTAACCAACGATCGGGAAACCTTTTGGTCATTGGAAAACTATTTAACCTATAACAAACGTTTTGCCGAATCGCATGCCATTAATGCATTGTTAGGGATCTCGTGGCAGGCCACCAACTTCTTTAGTAATACCAGCCATGCCGAAAATTTTGTAACCGATTTTTACGGAAACAATAATATGGGGTCTGGAAGTAAATCGATTACAGTTGGTTCCAGCCGGAACAGATCGGCTTTTAACTCTTATTTCGGAAGATTAAACTATGCCTTTAAAGATAAATACCTGGTTACTTTCACCGGTAGGGTAGATGGGTCATCCAAATTCGGTGATAACCATAAGTTCGCCTTTTTCCCTTCCGCAGCATTGGCCTGGAAAGCCTCAGATGAAGATTTTCTTAAAGGAAACAAAACCATCTCTAACTTAAAACTGAGAACCAGTTATGGTTTAAGTGGTAACTCAGAACTTCCTGCCTATCAGTCGCTGGCTACGTTGGTTAATAACGCCGCAATTATTAACGATAGCAGGGTAACCGGTATTGGTATCGGCAGGTTGGCTAATCCAGATCTGGTTTGGGAAAAAACAGCACAGGTAGATGCCGGTTTGGAATTAGGCTTGTTCAACAATCGGATTAATTTAGAAGCCGATCTTTACTACAGAAAAACAACCGATATGTTATTGGATGCCCCTGTTCCGCGTACCACGGGATACTCGGTAATCAGAAAAAATATTGGGTCAATGCAGAACAAAGGGTTAGATTTAGGCATTAATACGGTAAACGTACAAACAGACAATTTTACCTGGAAAACCAGCTTTAACATTTCCCTTAACCGTAACAAGGTACTTTCTTTAGCTACTCCTGATGATATTTTTGGTGTGGGTAACCCTAATTTCACCAATCAAACCGGTATTATCAGAGTAGGTGAGCCGGTAGGGTCATTCTGGGGGCTTGTACGTTTGGGAACCTGGAGCGAGGCGGAAAGAGATGAAGCCGCTAAATATGTAAGTTACCGCGGCGGTAAGACCCTCCTTCCGGGCGATATCAAATACCTGGATGTAAACGGAGACCATGCCATTACAGATGCAGACCGTCAGATTATTGGGAATGGAACACCAAAAGGCTGGGGATCGCTGGGTAATTCCTTTCGCTATAAGAATTTGGAACTGATTGTAGAATTGCAATACTCTTATGGTAATGATGTCTTAAATATGACCCATCACTCAGGTGAAGACAGACAGGTACAGGCCAATAGTTTTGCCAGCGTATTAAATGCCTGGACGCCTCAAAATCAAAATACACCCATTGCCGCAATCAGGGATCAGGCTGCCGGATATGTGACCAATGTGGATACCCATTGGTTAGAGGATGGTTCTTTCATCCGTGGAAAAAACCTTCTATTGGGCTATACTTTTGATAAAACGCTTGTCGAAAAGTTACGCTTGAGCAGACTTCGTGTGTATGCGTCAGTTCAGAATTTCTTCCTGGCAACCAGGTACACCGGAAATGATCCTGAGGTAACTACTTATGGAAATGCATTTGCACAAGGTCAAACATTTTTCGATTATCCAAAGCCAACCACTTTCATGGTAGGTTTAAACATTGGATTATAAACATTAACTAAAGAAAGGATATCAACATGAAAATAAACATAAAAAATATCGCTGTTTTATTGTTGCTAAGCGGCACTATAATCGGAAATTCGGGATGTAAGAAGTTTTTAGATGAAACCGATCCCACCAATCTTTCACCCGATAATTTTTATACTTTACCAGAACATGCAGAAGCAGGTATTGCTGCTGTTTATGCAGAGCTTCGGTTTATTGGAAACGGCGCCGGTATCTATTCCAGCAACTGGCAGATGCTTGATGCGCCAACAGGAATACAGTCTACCGAAACCGCGCAGAATTCCGATCTGAACAATTTGTATTCACTAATTTATGATGGTACAAACCTGCACGTTAACCAAAACTGGAACGGGTTTTATAAGGTAATTGCACAAGCCAACCTGGTGTTGGATAAAGTTCCGGGTATTAACCCGATGGACAACGCACAGAAAAAAAGAATTTTAGGAGAGGCGGCTTTCGTCAGGGCCTGGGCCTATTTCTATCTGGTGCGCTTATGGGGCGACGTGCCTTTAATTACCAAACCGATTACCAGCCCTAACGATCCCAATTTTTCTCCTTCACGTACGCCACAGGAACAGGTTTACAAATTGATTGTTGATGATCTGGTTGCTGCAGAAGCAGCTGGTTTGCCATTTATGGATGCAAGTGGGCGTGTTTCAACAGCCGCAATTAAATCTGAACTGGCTAAAGTATATCTAACCATGGCCGGGCAACCCCTTAACAAGGGAACAGCTTATTATAAACTAGCTGCAGATAAAGCCAAAGAGGTAATTGACTATTCGACAGCGAATCCATCATCACTTGGTTTGTTCTCCAATTACGGAGCGCTGCATGATGCAAAAAATGACAATAAGGTAGAGCATTTGTTCGGAATCCAGTACAACGATGCTGCCGGATCCGGTAATCCCTTACAGTCATCTTATTTACCTTTACACCAGCCATTGGTTTCTAAAATTGATGGTATTGGAACTGCTATTCCAACTACAAATTTTTACGGTTCGTATGAGCCGGGAGATTTAAGAGCTAAAAACAGAGACGGTTATTTCTTTACTGATTATTATACAGATGGATTTAAGATGCCCCTGGTTAACCGGGGTAAACCTTATATTTTTAAACACTTCGACCTGATCGCCAATGGTACACTAGGTGTAGAAGGTACCAGCAGAAGCGATCTGAATATTCCACAGATTCGTTATGCCGAAACCTTATTAATTTATGCAGAAGCACAAAACAGGGCAGACGGTACTCCGAATGTTGCTGCCTATGCAGCGTTAAATGCCGTACGCAAAAGAGCACAATTGGCTGATCTTGCAGGCCTGAGCCAAACGCAGTTCGAAGAGGCGGTTTGGAGAGAGCGCTGGCACGAGCTATGTTACGAAGGCATTATATGGTTTGATATGGTTCGCTTGCGTAAAGTATACAATGAAACCACCAATGGGTTTGACAATTTTGTTGGCCATATCAATAAAAATGTAAACCAACCTTTGCAAACCAAACATTTGCTGTTTCCGATTCCCACTCCAGAAATCAAAAATAACCCTAATCTGACTCCTAACCCAGGTTATTAGAGAGCAGTGTTTAATAATTCATGCTAATGGTTGGTGTTTCACCAACCATCAATAAATTTTAGCAAAAACGGGTATCCGTACATCGGGCACCCGTTTTTTATTAGAAGGGTAGACTATTCACCAGGTCGTGGTCGTGATATTCACATATGACTAGTAAGTTGCTTTATGGCAGTTTATAAATTGAGTTTAAAAAAATAAAAGGCCTTAAATGCCTTTTTTAATTTATTAGGCTTATTTTTGCAGCAAATTAAAGAACCATACAGGAGATTATGAATCTCTGTGCACCTCGACAATCATTACAGAACTAATATTTTATCAATGACAAACGACAAAAAAGAAATATTCGAAAGCGTAGCGCAACGTTTAAAAATTGAAGGTTTTAATGTAGTAAACCGTGATGAAACCCGCCCCTGGGGTGGTTTCTTTGTAATAGATGAAGCGCAGGCACAACAATTTGCCGATACTTATTTTGATGGATTAAATGTTGAAGACCTTAAAATTGGTGGTAAATTAAGTCCGAAAATTCTAATCGTTGCCCCAAATACCCGTCTATCTTGGCAATATCACCACCGCAGGGCGGAAATCTGGCAGGTGGTTACCGGTACGGTTGGCATTAAAACCAGCCAGACTGATGAAGAGGGTGAAGTGAAAAAATACGCACCAAAAGACCAGATCAAATTACAACAGGGCGAACGCCACCGTTTAATCGGTTTAGAAGATTGGGGAGTAGTTGCTGAGATCTGGCAACATACCGATGCTTCAAACCCATCAGACGAAAGCGATATCGTACGCGTACAAGACGATTTCGGTAGATAATAAAATAATAAAAACAGCATCCTGTTCTATATTTGGAACGGGATACTGTTTCTCTAAACGTTTAGGCCAGTATAGTTTTTATGCAGAATGAAAACTAAAGATCTCGAAGCTACGTTTATAAAGTATACACACCATACATGATCATCTTCATTTTTTTTCTTTGTCATTGGTTTTTATCCCTGTTTAGCCAAACCTTTTTCCTTCACCGTTACTCATCGCACAAGATGTTCAAAATGGAGGTTTTTTGGGAAAGGTTTTTTTATTTGATACTACTGATCTCCCAAGGTTCATCATTTTTAAACCCAAGGGCTTATGCCATCTTGCATAGGATGCACCATGCCTACAGCGATACCGAAAAAGATCCGCATTCTCCACATTTTTTTAAGGATGTTTTCGGGATGATGATTGCAACGAAAAACATGTACATGAATTATCTGAAATTTAAAATACAGCCTGAACCGGCTTTCCGTGGGAATTATCCTGAATGGCCTCTAATTGACCGGATTGGTGATTCGTGGATATGGAGAATAAGCTGTGGTTTATTTTATATTGGCTTTTATGTTGCTTTTGCCAATTACTGGTGGATGTACTTATTATTGCCGGTCCACTTTTTAATGGGTCCGTTACACGGGGCTATAGTAAACTGGTGTGGACATAAATATGGTTATGCTAACCACGATAATGATGACCATAGCAAAAACTCTTTACCATGGGATTTTTTGTTGATGGGCGAGCTTTTTCAGAACAACCACCACAAAAAACCCAATAGCCCGAATTTTGCAACCAAATGGTGGGAGTTTGATCCAACCTATCCGGTAATGAAGGTATTGCACTGGATGAAAATCATTAAAATCAGAAAGGTTTAAAGGCCTCCATGGTCCGTGTCTCACAGACCATTACAAATTTTCCATCATTCAAGATCTCCCATGGTCTGTTTCCCCACAGACCACTGAACTTCCCTTCCTTCCAACATTCTCTGTTAACTAAACCTGACAGCAGCAAAATCCCTTCTTGTTGGCAGAAGCCTAACCCTACTCGGTCATGCTGAGATATAAAGCATCTGCAACCGACAAAGCGTACACCTGCGGAGCAGTATAGGCATAAATGGCAGGACTATGTCAACCGAAACGAACAGAATCTTGTTTTCCACAAAGCTCATCAATATTTAGTTACTAAATCACTTAAATACATGGCGTTTTGTAGCCCCATGCGCCAGGTTTTTTACAATCAAATCTCTTTTGCCTATCTTAACGTATATATTCCAGTCTGTTTTAAAAAATAAAATCACCTGATGATCAACACCCTCAAAATTGTTTTCTCAGCATTGCTGATTTTTATGTGTTATAAAGTAATCAGCACGTCGTTAGAAAGTAACCTGTTCGAGCAATGGAATTTCCTGGGCAGCATTCCCTGGATGCGCGCTACGCTATGGGATTTTTATGCTAACATCTTCATCATCACCCTGTGGATGTTCTATAAAGAAAAAAGCATTATTCTTAAAATCTCTATTACGGTTTTGTTCGTATGTTTAGGTAGCATAGCAACCTTGGCCTATGTTTTGGTGCATTTATTTAAACTAAAAGATGGCGAAGGTGTTAAAGAATTACTTTTAAGGCATGAGGTGTAGGGTTTGAAGTGTAAAGGTCTTATAAGGAGTTTATTATAGCAAAGCTGATTTGGCTTTTAGGCCTTAAACCTTTTACCTTAAACCTTATGCCGCTCCAAACAGGACATCTACTAATCATCGCACTTATTTCGCTTATTGTATGTTGCTTTACTATGGCCATAGTTTGGCTTTGGGCAAAGAAAATCAAAAACGCAGGCGTGGTTGATGTTTTTTGGGCGCTGAATTTCCCTGTAATTACCATTATCATATTTTTTTTGGCTGATGGTTACGATCCCCGAAAAATTTTAATCTGTGGTATGTTTTTACTGGCCGAGTTGCGCTTAGGTATCCATCTTTGGCAGCGTGTTATTGGTCATTTAGATGAAGAAGAAGGTAGATATGAGCAGTTGCGTAAAGAATGGGGTGATAAGGCTGAGCGCAATTTCTTTGTATTTTTTCAGTTTCAAGCCATTTCTAATGTGATTTTGGCCATCCCATTTTTTATCATTACGGCCAATCAATCGCAAGGCATCTCGTTTTTAGAATATGCAGGCGCACTGGTTTGGGTAATTGCTTTTTTTGGAGAAATGATTGCCGACAGACAGCTTGCGGCTTTTAAAAAGGATCCTCTTAATAAAGGCAAGGTATGCGATACCGGGCTTTGGTATTACAGCCGGCACCCAAACTATTTTTTCGAGTGGTTAACCTGGATGGGTTATTTCATTTTTGCGCTGGCCTCTCCATGGGGAATTTTGGCCATTATTAGCCCCGTGCTGATGTTATATTTACTGACCAGGGTTACCGGTGTTCCGAACAATGAAGAGCAGAATCTCAGAAGCAAACCCTTGGCGTATAAAAGATACCAGGAAACAACAAGTGCCTTTTTCCCGTGGTGGAAAAAGGACGGGAGAAGTAAAATGTGATGGCGTTGAAGGGAACGCAACCTTGTAAATCCATCGACCTTTTCATATCGTACATTAACCTAAACTTTACATCATATTTCTATTATACGTAAACCTTCAACTTTACAAACTTTAACCTTCCAACCTCAAAATGTGGTACGATAAACTTCTAGAAAACGATAAACTTCCGGATACCGCCTTGCGTATCGGCATCAGAAAACTATGCAAACAGCGCCTGGATGACGAAACGCTGGGCAATGAAGAGCTGCAGCAGGAAAAATTTATGGACCTGGTTGCCGAGCTAAAGCAATCGCCCATTGCCGTACATACAGCCGACGCCAATGAACAGCATTACGAACTGCCGACCGAATTTTTTCAATACTGTTTAGGCAAAAATTTAAAATACAGCAGCGGTTACTGGAAACCTGGCGTTAAGGATATTGATACTTCGGAAGATGATATGCTGGCTTTAACCTGTAAACGAGCCGATTTACAGAACAGACAAAATGTATTGGAGCTGGGCTGTGGCTGGGGGTCGCTTTCGCTGTATATGGCAGCTAAATATCCGGAAAGCACTTTTACCGTGGTGTCTAACTCGGCTACCCAAAAAATCTTTATCGATGAAACCGCAAAGCAACGCGGAATCCAGAATCTGACGGTTTTAACTGCTGATATGAATACCTTTACCATCGCCGATACATTTGATCGGGTAGTGTCGGTAGAGATGTTTGAACACATGCGCAACTATAAATTTTTGCTCAACAAGGTGGCCTCTTTTATGAAACCTGATGGGAAGTTATTCGTACACATATTTACGCATAAAACCCTGGCGTACAAATTTGAAGTGATTGATGAAACCGACTGGATGAGCAAATACTTCTTTACCGGAGGGATTATGCCATCTAACCACTTGTTTTTCTACTTTAACGACGACCTTAAAATTGATAAACATTGGGTGGTAAACGGGACGAACTATGGCAAAACATCTGAAGCCTGGCTAAGCAATATGGATAAGCATAAAAAGGAAATCATGCCTATTTTAGCATCTACTTATGGTGAAGACCAGGCAGTGAAATGGTGGGTATACTGGAGGTTGTTTTATATGTCGTGTGCAGAACTTTTTAATTACAATAAAGGAAACGAATGGATGGTATGCCACTATTTGTTTGAAAAGAATAAATAATGTAAGAAGTAAGGATGTAAGATGGATAATGGAGGTAGCGATATGCCCGTCATCTGTCTTACATCATCCATTTTCCATATCACATATTACATTTTCCCTCATGAAAACACTCGCCATTATTGGCTCAGGAATAGCAGGCATGGGTTGCGCCCATAAACTGCAGCATCAATATGATATTACGCTTTTTGAAGAAGCAGATTATATCGGTGGACATACCAATACGATAACGCTCGAGGAGGATGGTAATCCCATTTATCTGGATAGTGGTTTTATGGTTTTTAACTATCAAACTTATCCAAATCTGACAGCAATGTTTGCGGAGATTGATGCACCGGTAATGAAGACCGATATGTCTTTCAGTGTGCAGTTTTTGCCCAAAAAGTTAGAATATAGTGGTTCGAGCTTGAACCATCTTTTTGCCCAGCGGAAAAATCTGTTTAATATTTCCTATATAAAAATGTTGATGCAGATTAACCGTTTCAACAAACAAAGTATAGAGATTTTGGACAAACCCGAATACGAGGACTATTCGATCGGCCAATTCTTCAAAGCGTTCGGCTACAGTGACGATATGCTTTGGCAATACCTCATCCCGATGAGCGCTGCCGTATGGAGTGCGCCGATGGAACAGATTCTGGATTTTCCGGCAATTACCTTGATCCGTTTTTTTAAAAATCACGGCTTTTTAGGTTTAAATACCCAACATCAGTGGTATACACTGCAAAATGGCAGTCAGGCTTACCGTGAAAAACTGATTGCTCCTTTTCGTGACAGCATTAAGATCAATACTAAAATTGTTTCAGTAAAACGGCTGGATAACGGTAAAGTTGAAGTAGAAAACCAATACGGTGAGAAATTCGAATTCGACAAAGTAATTATGGCCAGCCATGCCGACCAGACTTTTGGGATCGTAAAAGACAAAACAGCACTCGAATCCGAACTGCTTTCCAAATTTAAATACCAGTTAAATAAAGCTGTTGTGCATACCGATGAAAAGCAGATGCCCGAAACCAAACTGGCCTGGAGCAGCTGGAATTACCGCGTAGAAAAGCAGGGTGATAAATTACTGCCGAGTACTATTTATTGGATGAACAGTTTACAGGGCGTTTCTAAAAAACAGAATTACTTTGTTTCCATTAATCCCACTGAAACCTTAAATCCAGATAAGATTATTAAAGAAATTGATTACCATCATCCATTGTTTGATGTTCCGGCTATGCAGGCGCAGGCACATTTGCACAAGCTAAACGAAACCGGACCGATATACTATTGCGGAAGTTATTTCAAATATGGTTTTCATGAGGATGCGTATACAAGTGCGTTGGATTTGTGCTCCATGATGGAAAATGGAAGAGGTAAGGGGGATGACGTATCTTAATGGGAATTGGAAGAGGTGAGATTGATGATGCGGGTTGATGTAATATGGAAGATGTGAAATGGGCTATCTCATGACTATTTGCTTGATCCCACTATCCACCTTATATTTTTACATCTTACATTTTTTTATTAGCTTTAGGTAAATCATCCTTAGAAGTTTTACTATTTAAACTTTTTAAGATGAACGAAAAAACAACCCACTTATTAGAGAGAACATTTCGTTTCGGCGTTGATGTTTTAAAGTTTTTAGGCACGTTACCTTACAATTTTGTCTATAAGGTACCTATGTTACAGTTAAGTAGATGTTCAACCTCGATTGGTGCAAATTACGAAGAAGCACAAGGAGCTGTAAGTAGAAGAGACTTTAGTCACAAAATAGGAATTTCATATAGAGAAGCTAGAGAAAGTGTATATTGGTTACGCACCCTTAATGAACTATATCAAGATAAAAAATATCAGGCAGATTTCGAGCGACTTAAAGCTGAAGCTGTAGAATTGAAAAAGATATTTACCTCGATCAAAATCTCTTCCAATAAGTAATTCGTAAGCAATAAACGAATTGAGGTTACTCCATCACATTTAGCATTGAACATGAATATTCCATCATCCATTTCACATCTTACATCAAGCATTTACACCGCAAAAGTCATGCACCATCGCCTGGCACCCAAAACACATGCTTTTTGGTACAGGGTGTATATGTTCTACATTGATCTTGATGAGTTGGATCAGCTGGACAAAAAGCTGCGCTGGTTCAGCAGGAATAAATTTAACCTTTTTTCATTTCGCGATGCCGAACACCTGCAATTGCCAAAAGAAAATCCCGATCAAACCAAAAACACACGTCAGCATATAGAAGATTATTTAAAAGAGAATGGAGTTGAGGGTAGCAGGCTTAAAATAAAACTGCTTACCAACCTCAATGTGCTAGGTTACAATTTTAATCCTGTTTCCTTTTATTATTGTTTTGATGAGCAGGAAAATCCGGTGTGTTGTGTGGCCGAAATCAGCAATACTTACCGCGAAATGAAACTGTTTTTCTTTGGAAAGGATGAATTGCACGGAGATACCTTTAAAAAAATCACTACCAAATATTTTTATGTTTCGCCATTTATAGATCACGATGATGCATTCGATTTTAAATTAAAAGTACCTGCTGATACACTGAATATTAAAATTGATGATATTGATAAGCAGGGCAAGCACTTTTTTATCAGTACTTTAATGGGAACAAAGAAGCCGTTAAACAATGCAGCTTTACTGCGGTATTTTTTTTCTATGCCTTTAATCCCGTTACAGATCATGGGCATGATCCACTGGGAGGCCTTTAAACTCTGGATAAAAAAAATACCCTTTCATCCAAAAGCTGAAAACCCTGAGCTGCAACGCAACGTATATAAACCTTACAAACCACAAATTAAATAGATCAGACACTATGAATACGCTTACCGCTGTCAGAACATCAAAGGGGTTTTTTGAAAGAGCAGTACTGAATGCACTTTCTAAAATGACATTAGGCAAACTGGAACTCTCCTTGCCAAATGGCGAAATACTGGTATTTGGAAATGGTGATCATCAGATCGAAGCACATATACAGGTAAATCATCCCGATTTCTTTAAATCTATTGCACTTTATGGAGATATCGGTTTCGGCGAAGGCTATACTTCTGGCCTTTGGGATACCACAAATATTACCAACGTGATTAAGTGGGTCATCCTGAATATTGAAAACGCACCCTCGGTAACCGGGAGTAAGGTAAATTCCATCACCCTGAATATTTTCAAATGGGTGAACAAAATCTATCACGTGCGCAGGGCAAATACTGTGGCCGGATCACAGAAAAACATTGCGGAGCACTACGATTTGAACAATGATTTTTTTGCTACTTTTTTGGATAAAACCATGACTTATTCCAGTGGTTACTTTAATCCGGATGATTTGAGTTTAGAAGAATCGCAATATGCCAAATACGATCGCCTGGCCAGACAGTTAAAAATCAAGTCGACCGATCATGTATTGGAAATTGGAAGTGGCTGGGGAGGTAATGCCATTTTTTTAGCTAAAAATTATGGCTGTAAAGTTACTTCGGTTACCATTTCTAAAGAACAGCAAAAATTGGCGATGGAGCGTGTGCATGCTGAAAAACTTGCCGATAAAGTTTCGATTATTATCCAGGATTACCGCAAAATTGAGGGTGCTTTTGATAAAATCGTATCCATTGAAATGCTAGAGGCCGTGGGGCATCAATATCTGGAAACCTATTTCGAAAAATGCCAGCAGTTGTTAAAACCCAATGGAATTTTAGCCTTTCAGGTAATTACTTCTCCAGATTGCAGATACGACAAATTAAGAAACGGTGTAGATTGGATTCAGAAGCATATTTTTCCAGGCTCGCTTTTACCTTCGGTAGCTGCCATAAACAAAGCAATAAATGAAACCGGCGAATTAACCCTGGTCGATTTAAAAGATATGGGTTTGGATTACGCCCGTACACTTCACTTATGGTTTATGGCATTCAATAAAAATCTCCATCAAGTAAAAGCCTTAGGTTTTGATGAACCTTTTATCCGCAAGTGGAATTATTACCTGAATTATTGTGAAGCCGCTTTCGCCATGCGGAATATTAATGTAATGCAAATGGTTTATTCAAGACCGAACAATATTTCGAGGTAAAGATAATGTGAAAGGGAAGATGTAAGAGGAGAAAGTAAAATGGAGCATCTGAAGTCCCATCTTCCATTATACATTTTACTTCTTCCATGTTTTTTACCGGTAAAAGTGTAGTGTTTGCCGACTCATCCATAGAGTTGGTGTAAAAAGTATAGCGTATCATTGTAACAAAATGCAATTTGCGCAGACTAATAACAAAAGACTAACTTTTAACATGAAAAAACTTTTACTATTAAACTTTTTCCTTGCCATATTTTTTACCGCACATGCCCAGTTTCCCAGTGGTGGATTTGGTGGGGCGACCAAAAAATCGACCGTAACCGGAAGAATTACTGCTACTATACTTGATTCATTAACTAAAAAACCAATTGATTATGCTACGGTTTCTCTAATTAATGTAAAAGACAATAAATCAGTAAATGGTGGCGTAACCGACGAAAAAGGAAAACTAACTTTACAAAATGTTTCACCTGATTCCTATAAACTGATGATCGGTTTTATGGGCTATAAAACAAAATCTGTTCTGGTTACCACCACGCCATCGAAACCCGACAATAATATAGGTACAATTTATATTGCATCAAGTGAAAATACTTTGGCCGATGTTCAGGTTCAGGGTACTAAAGCAGTTATAGAAAATAAAATCGACAGGATGGTTTACAATGCGGAGGCTGACGGAACAAATGCCGGTGGTGATGCAACAGATGTAATGCGTAAAGTACCGATGTTATCAGTTGATGTTGATGGAAATGTTCAGCTCCGCGGTGGTGCAGTGCGCGTTTTAATTAACGGTAAACCTTCTGGAACAATGGCTAGCAGTGTTTCTGATGCCTTAAAAATGATTCCTGCTGAACAGATTAAAAGTGTAGAGGTAATTACCAGTCCATCTGCTAAATACGATGCCGAAGGTTCAGGAGGTATCATTAACATCATCACTAAAAAATCGAATGCGCAAGGGGTAAGTGGTACCGTAAATGCTTCTGCAGGAACACGCCAAAATAACGGTGCATTTAATCTAACGGCTAAAACCGGCCGATTGAGTATTAATACCAGCTTGGGTACAAATTTAGCTTATGCACAAAAATCGAGGGTACAGTTTGAAAACAATACCCGGATTGATAGTTTGGGAAATATAAAATATAATACGATTTCGCAGGATGGTTATTCAAAATGGAGCCGCAATGGTTATAATGGTAGTGTTGGTGTAGATTATGATTTTAATGCATACAACAACTTAAGCTCTAACCTAAAATACAACAGCTTTTCTAACGGAGGTCCGGGAAGCGCAGACTATATCCTTAATGGCGTGCCATTGGTTAATAAAAGCGATATGGATATGGGTTTCAGTAATTTAGACTGGAACGTGGATTATAAGCATACCACCCAAAAAGAAGGTGAAGAGTTTACCATTTCAGGTCAGTTATCAACAGGTAGAAACACTACGGATTTTGAGAATGAGATCGTTGGTTCTGCATTTAAACCGATTAGTAACAGCAATACGGGTAAAAACAAAGAGTATACGGCACAAACTGATTATACCTATCCTTTTACCAAATCCACTATTCTGGAAGTAGGTGTAAAAGGTATTTTTAGAGATATCAGCAGTGAATTCAGCAACAATAGTGCAGGCGATTTTAATTACGACCAAAATGTAGCGTCTGCATATGGGGTAATCAGTTTTAAATTAAGTAAAAAGTTAAATTTTAAAGGTGGTTTAAGGTCTGAATATACCGGCATTAGTTTTAACACCCAAAGCGCCGGAATACAGAAAAACGATTATTTCAACCTGTTTCCAAGTGCCATTATTTCGCAAACACTTAAAGGTAATGCAACTTTGAAATTGAGTTATAACCGCAGGGTGCAAAGACCAAGTTTATCTTATTTAAATCCATTCCGTAACGAAAGTGACCAATTTAATGTTAGAGAGGGGCAACCTGGTTTAAGTCCTGAGTTAAGTGATAACCTGGAGTTGGGATACTCTACCTTTATTAAAGGTTCGGTAATTAATGCATCGGTATTTTACCGTCGTACAGGTGGCGTAATTGAGAGCTCGCTTCAACCTTTCAAAGAAAATGGTATTGATAAAACCTTAACTACTTATATCAATGTGGGCGTAGCCCAAACATATGGTGCTAATGTTTTTGCCTCGTACAACCCGAAACCAAAATGGACTTTAATGACCAATCTTGGGGTAAACACCTATGAAGTGAGCAATAAGGTTACAGGTGTAAGTACAGGAACATTCTTAAATTATAACATATTTGCCCGTTCAGCATATGGATTTGGTAAAGGTTACAATTTTGAATTATTTGGTGTGGTAAACTCGCCCAGAAGAACTTATCAGGGTAAAACAGATGCAATGGTATTTTACGGTGCATCGTTTAAAAAAGATATCCTGAATAAAAAAGGATCAATCGGTATCAATACCTTGAATCCATTTACAAGAGATTTACACATTAAAACAGTTAACAACTCTGTTACTGCCAACGGCAATAAAATAAGCACCTTGTATCAGAGCACTAATATTTACTATCCACTACGTTCTTTTGGCATCAACTTTAGTTATTCTTTCGGTAAACTTAAATTCACAGAGAAGAAAAAAATCAAAAACGACGATATCAAGCAAGATCAGCAACAAGGTGGAATGGGCGGTGGCGTTCAGCAGTAAAAAAACAATCAGATGTATATTAAGAGTCTTTCCGTTAACTCGGAAAGACTTTTTTGTTTTTAAAAGAAAACCAACCCAATAGCGCTATTGGCATATGCCTTAAACAGTCTTAGGTAACTCAAGTGATGAAGAAAGCTAATGCGGTGTTTAATTATGCCATAAAAATTTGAACACCTAATCCACCTGAGCGCACCTCATTTATCTTTGAATTCCATCAGTTTAGTGGAGCGATTGCTAAAATTGTTCCTTTAGTGCGATATTGTCAATTTTTAAGATGCTATTTAAGTGTTTTTTAACGTATTCGTAATTTTCGTCCGAGTTTTTGCGGTTTTTTGGGTGTGCAGTCTGCTTGTTAGTGCGGGATATCTCAATTTGTAATGTAAAAAATACTTTAAATTGGATGTTACTGTGTGTTTTATGCGTTTTTATGTCGTTAAAAACTTATCTTGCAATTAACAAACCAATCATTATCCTTAATCATCCAGATATGAGAAAAATCTTTACCTCACTTCTTTTTCTATGCATTTTACTCACCGGCCTTACCACTTTGGCCCAGGTAAAAACCATCACAGGCAAAATAATTTCTTCTGATGATGGTGGTCCGTTACCCGGAGTAAGTATAAAAATCAAAGGCACTTCAACGGGTGCCTCAACAGATAGTAATGGCAATTTCACTATTCAGGCCCCATCGCCCGGTGCGGTTCTTGTGATCAGCCTTATTGGTTATAAAACGCAGGAAATTAATGTTGGCAGTAAAACTACTATTAATGCGGTTTTAGCTTCAGACGCTCAGGAATTACAGGAAGTAACCATTTCAACAGCTCTGGGTATCACCCGGCAGGCTAAATCTTTAGGTTATGCCGCACAAACGGTTAACGATAAAGACCTTAATTTTAATCACCAGCCAAATTTGATCAATGCTTTACAGGGTAAAGTGGCAGGAGCAACAATCTCGAGTACAGGTGGTGGCCCTGGTCAGGGAGCAAACATTAAAATCAGGGGAGTTAACTCCATCGATCCGAACATTTCAGGCGATCCTTTATATGTAATTGATGGAGTGCAGATTGATAACACCACCTCAACGTTGGGTGCCAACCCGGGAGGAACAGCCTATGGTGCAAGAGGTGTAAGCAACAGGGCTTCGGATGTGAATCCTGAAGATATTGAAACCATCAATATTTTAAAAGGTGGGGCAGCAACCGCATTATATGGTTTAAGGGGAGCTAATGGTGTTGTTGTAATTACCACAAAAAAAGGCAAGGCCGGCGGATTTAATATTAACCTCAACAGTACTTATGGTTTTGATAATGTATTGATCAGCCCTGATGTTCAGACAGAATATACACAGGGTGTCAGAGGTGTTTATACTAATCCGCCTGCCGGTATCGGACCGGCGTGGGGACCAACTATTGCCGAGGCAAAATTGATTGATCCGACACATCCCGACCAGCTATTCAATAATTATAAACAGGCATTTGGAACAGGGCAACAAATTAAAAATTCGGTTTCGGTTGCAGGTGGAAGCGAGGCCGTTAAATTCTTTTCGTCAGTTTCTCAACTTTACCAGAAAGGTATGATGCCCAATACTGATTATAAAAACTTTTCTGCAAGGTTGAATACGGATTTTACCATCAGCCCTAAACTTAAAGCTTCGGTAAATATGAATTTTAACAATTCTGGCGGTTATACCTATAGTGCCGACAGATTTGGTGAAGGTTTGGCCTATTGGTCGCCACGCTATGATGTAGCTAATGCTGAAAATCCTGATGGGACACAGGTTTACCTTGGAACTAACAACCCGATATGGGGAACTGCAAACAATAAATTGAAAGGTGATGTAAACCGTTTCATTGGTGGAGCGAGTGTAGTATATGAACCTGTTAAATGGTTAAATTTTGCATATCGTTTTGGCGTAGATACTTATAATGATAACAGGGTAAGGACAGCCCGGGGGCCTATGTTTACCGGTGAAAATGTTTACGATAACGAATTTGGATTTTATGGCGAATACAATACGAAATTCAGGACTTTGAACAGTACATTGGTAGCAACATTAAGCACGAAAATAGCTGAGGGCCTAAATGGTACGTTAAGGGTTGGACAAGAAGTGTACGATAAGCGGGTTAAGGATGTAGGCGTGCTGGGAAGTCAATTGAGTATTTATAATTTCTTCAATTTGGGGAATGCAAAAGTGTTAACGCCATCTCAAACTATAACAGAGAAAAGATTGGTTGGTTATTTCGGAGAGGCCACTTTCGACTATAATAATTATCTTTTCTTAACCCTTACCGGTAGAAATGATATCACTTCAACTTTACCAAAAGATAACAGATCTTTCTTTTATCCGTCAGCAAGTCTGAGTTATGTATTTTCGGATCATTTTAAACTTCCGACAGCAATTAGCCAGGCTAAATTAAGATTGTCTTATGCTCAGATCGGAAAAGATGCGTTAGAATACGCAACTTCCTCCGGTTTTACCAATTATGTCAATCTGCCAACAGGTACAACCGGCCTAACCATTTCTCCAAATCTTGGAAACACTACGCTGCGGCCTGAATTTACAAACTCTTTCGAGGCTGGTTTAGAAATGTCGTTCCTTAAAAGTCGTTTAGGATTCGACTTTACTTATTATTATTCCTTAAGTAAAGACCAGATTGTACGTGCACAGGTTTCTTCTGCTACAGGTTATGTTTCATCTTTTATTAATGCAGGCGATATTCGAAACAGAGGAGTAGAACTTGTAATTAATGGAAAACCAATTGTTAATCAACAGTTTAGATGGGATGTGAACCTCAACCTTTCGGCTAATCGGAATAAAGTATTAACAATGCCAAATGGTATAAAAGAACTGGTTTACGGTGCTGCCAGGGGATATGGAAATGCAGGGGTAACGATGAAGTTAATCGAAGGTCAGCCCTATGGAAATATTTACGGAAGTTATTTTACCAGATATTCTCCTGAAGCACAGGATCCGGTATTCTTAGATAAAAATCTTCCTCTATTGATTGGGGCGAACGGCTTTCCGGTAATTTCTGGTGGACAACAGCGCTTATTGGGTAACTCACAGCCCGATTATGTTATCGGTTTAGGTAACACCTTCAGGTATAAACAATTCAGTTTAAATGTACTTTTTGATGCCCGCTTAGGTTTTGAAAAATATAATTGGCTCGAAGATTTTTATGCCGCTTTCGGATTACCTGACTATACTGCAGATAGAAGATCGTATAAGGTATTTGATGGTGTGTTGGCCAATGGAACACCAAATACTAAACCCGTATGGTTAGGCCAAAATACGGTGGACGGTGTAGATTATGGAGAAGGTTATTACCGGGTATACTATAGAAACGTTTCTGAGCCATTTGTTTCCGATGCTTCGTGGGTGCGTTTACGTTCTGCAAGTTTAAGTTATGCACTTCCGGCAAAATGGCTTCCCGCTAAAACAATAAAATCGGCAAGTTTATCCGTAACAGGAAATAACCTTTGGTTATGGACAAAATACTATGGTGTAGATCCAGAATCCAGTTCTTTTGATTCAGGAAGTAATAATGATGGTTCTGCAGGTTTTACTTATCCAAGTGCAAGAACTATTCTTTTCTCTATTAATGTTGGTTTTTAAAAAGGAAATAAGATGCAAAAAAATATAAAATACACATTATTTTCAGCTTTAATAGCAATACTAGGTTTGCAAAGCTGTAAAGACAGCTATTTTGATAAATTGGCTGCTAACCCTAACCAAGTCACCGTACCAACACTACCGTCTTTATTGGCTACCTCAACTGCAAAGGCAGGCATCAATAATTATAATGTTGCCAGCGTAATCGTACCTTATGTACAGTACACTGCAAACCCCGCAGCAAGTGGAGCAGGTGATACCTATCAATCTATTGATTTCAGCTCCACCTGGGATGCACTTTATTTTGCCATGGCCGATGCCAATGAAATGAAAAAACTGGCTATATCGCAAGGATCGAGTGAATACAAGGGAGTTGCAGATATACTTATTGCCTATAACCTGATCATGGTTAACGACCTATGGGGTAATGCTCCCTTTTCCCAAGCTTTTGACGTAACTAACTTTACACCTAAATATGACAGTGGACAAGAGGTTTACAATCAAAGCATGGCTCTTGTAGATGAAGCTATTGTAGAACTTTCAAAAACAAATTCAACAGTTAAATTAACCCCTGCAAACGACCTCATTTATGGCGCAGCTGCCGCAAACGAACGTGCCAACTGGTTAAAATTTGCATATGCACTTAAAGCGAGGCTGTTAAATAAAGTAAGTAAAACATCAGCTTATAACCCAACAGCCGTACTTAATGCCGTAAGTAACTCTTTTACTTCAAATGCCGATGATGCAGCAATGGGAAGTTTTGTGATCAGAAATTTTTGGGCAAGCGTAGCCATTGCAAATGCATCACAATCGTTAGGTGGATGGCTTTCTGAACAGTTGATAGATCATCTTAACGGAACCACGTATGGTTTATTTGATCCCAGAATTGCTAAAATAACCGATAAAACCATTAACAACGTTTATATAGGTACCGTAAACGGTGCAGGTAACCGGGGTACAGCCGGAAATACGACTAAAGACGAATGTTATATCTCTGTCAACTCTCCATGGACAAGCGCAACATCTCCGATATTTATTGCAACCTATGCTGAATTGAAGTTTATTGAGGCGGAGGCCGCATTAACCATTAATAGAACAAGGGCTTATGCCGCTTATTTAGCTGCAATTAGTGCTAATATGGACAAATTTCAGGTAGCTGCTGCTGATAAAGCAATTTACCTGGCCGATCCGCGCGTAGCAGTTGGCGAAGCTGCATTAACCAAAGATTTGATCTTCAAAGAAAAGTATGTTGCAACTTATCTGAATCCGGAAGCTTGGAACGATGCCCGCAGATATGATTATAAATACAAAGATTTTACGCTCCCGGTGAATGCTGTGCTACCGGATTTTATACGCCGTTTAGATTATCCACAGGGCGAAAGAAGTAAAAACGGTGCAAATGTGCCTGCTGATGTTCCAAGAACGACTAAACTCTGGTGGGATCAGTAATTTAGAGCATATGGTCTCTGGCGGATAACACCTGTCCCCTTTTTCGCCAACAGCTTAACCCTTGAAATGCGTTTGGCAGAAAGCAGTTGATCTGACTTCTGCCAAACGTTATTCGCAATGCGCTAAATGCCAAATCCTTTACGAAATGAAGAAACTATCGCTTATCCTGTTCGTTCTACTTTCTGCCTCCGATATATTCGCGCAGTCTTTCACTTTAAAATCTGTTTTATCGTATCCTTTTCCAACTCAATTGGTAGCTGCGCCTTTAGGTGCTAAAATTGCCTAGGCAGCAAACGAAAAGGGGAAAAGAAATATTTACGTGGCACAGGCACCAGGTTATAACGCGGTAAAAATCACCGGTTATACCGAGGATGATGGGCAGGAACTAACCAGCTTATCTGTTTCTGCTGATGGTAAATGGATTGTATTTGTGCGTGGTGGAGATCATGGAGGGCGAGATGGCGGGCCGGTTAACGCAAGTTCATCGCCAATTGCACCAAAAGTCCAGGTATTTAGCGTTCCGTTTGAGGGAGGTAAAGTAATAACTTTGGGTGAAGGCGATCATCCGGTAATTTCGCCCACTGGCAACCAGGTTATTTTCGCAAAAAATGGTCAGGTAATGATCAGTCCTGTTGACGGAACATCATCGGCTAAAAACCTGTTTTATGCCAAAGGAATAAACGGATCCTATAGGTGGTCGCCGGATGGGAAGAAGATTGCTTTTATTTCAAACCGGAACGATCATTCCTTTTTAGGGATTTACACGGACCAGCAAAGCCCAATAAAATGGTTATTGCCTTCGTTTTCTAAAGATAATACACCGGTATGGTCGCCAGATGGAAACGATATTGCGTTTATCAGAACGCCCGGTGCCGGGGGTGAAACCGACTCTATTCTAACTAAAAAACATCAGCCCTGGGCCATATGGAGGGTAAATGTTAATACAGGTGCAGGAAAAATGATCTGGAAGGCACCTGAAACTTTGCGCGGTTCTTTTCCTTCAATAGATGGTGGCGCAAACCTGTTATGGGCCGATGGGAAAATTGTTTTTACCTCCTATGAGGACGGCTGGCCTCATCTATATGCCATCAACCCGGACGGATCAAAACGTTTGTTGCTCACGCCCGGTAATTTTGCCGTGGAGAATATTAAATTAAGTGCCGATAAAAAAACATTGGTTTTTGCTGCCAACAAGCGCAAAGATGTTGATGATACGGACAGAAGGCATATTTATAAAGTTTCGGTCAATCAGGCCAATATGCAGCCCTTAACTTTTGGCAAAGGCATAGAAGCCTATCCTGTTATTGCTGCCGATAACCAAACCATTTTTTGCCTGAGTTCTACTGCCGAAAGGCCGCTGTTACCTGCGCTGATCAAGATAGGAAAAGCACTGGAGCTTATTGGAGAATCACTCATTCCAAATGATTTTCCGCTGAAAGATATGGTGGTTCCTAAACAGGTGAGCTTTAAAGCTGCCGATGGCAATATTGTTTATGGCCAGTTGTTTTCTCCAAAAAAAGTGGTTAAAAATCAGCCGGCAATTGTTTATGTGCACGGCGGGCCGCAAAGGCAGATGTTTTTAGGCTGGAACCCGATGGATTATTATTCGATAGATTATGCCTTAAATCAATATCTCGTGAATCTGGGTTTTACTGTGCTGTCTGTAAACTACCGTTTAGGCATCGGATATGGTTATGATTTTCATAAACCCTTAAATGCAGGAGCGCAGGGTGCATCAGAATATCAGGATATTAAAGCTGCTGGCGAATGGCTCGCCGCACAGCCTGATATCAACAAGGATAAAATCGGGATTTATGGCGGTTCATATGGCGGATACCTCACCGCGCTTGCCCTTGGTAAAGATTCTAAATTGTTTGCCGCTGGTGTAGATATTCATGGTGTAAATAACCGGTTTACGACTTCAGATCAGGAAGGAAGAAAGCCTGCTCCTGATGCCGCACTTGCAGCAAAGATAGCCGAACAATCATCACCGGTAAGCTATGTAAGTACCTGGACTTCGCCCACATTGATTATCCATGCTGATGATGACCGGAATGTTGCTTTTAGCCAAAGTGTTGATCTCGTTAAACGTTTTGAAGATAAAAAGTTCGATTTTGAATTTTTGGCCATCCCGGATGATACCCACCACTGGATGAAATTTTCAAATGGTTTAAAGGTAAGCGAAGCAACGGCTGATTTTCTTAAAAGGAAGTTAATGGGTAAACAGTAGGCTTTTGTATCCGCCCGAGTCTAACGGAGGTTTTGTCAATCCTTGTTTGAATGGGAATCGTATGCAATAAGCTTTCTCTAGGTAAGGGAATTACGCATTGCTTTTAGGCGACCTTATCAGTAAAAATGTAATCTATTTTCCCTTGTTAATCCGCTTTAAAATCATCAGACTTAACGGATTAAAAGAATAGCCGCTAATATTATTCTGCAACATCACGACCGATTGATCGTAGAATAAAGGTACCACTGGAGCATAATCCATAACAATCTGATCCATTTTGCGGTACAGCTCAAAGCGCTTTTCATTATCGCTTTCGTAATAGCTTTTTTCAAAAAGCTGGTCAAATTCCTTGTTGTAAAAAGCGGTATAATTTGGACCGTAAGGGACTTTGTTTTTTGAGTAGAACATGGAAAGAAAATTCTCCCCATCACCATAATCGGCCAGCCAGGAGCCACGGAAAAAATTGACGCTATTTTTCGACATCAGGTCTCTGAGGCTGGCACTTGGACTTACATCGATTTTAGTTTTAATCCCTATTGCAGTAAGTTCTCCCTGAATAAATTCGATCAGATCTTTATAGGTTGTGGTGGTATTTAGGGTTACTTCACCCATCCCTTTCCCTTCCGGAAAACCCGCCTCTGTTAAAAGTCTGGCTGCGAGTTTTGGATTGTAGGCATATCCCCGAACCGCCAGGCTATCGAAACCAGGCATACCTTTAGGGATAAAGCCTGATGTTGCTGCAATACCAATCCCATTTCTCAAGTATTTAATCAAACGGTCACGGTCTATGGCATAATTAATCGCCTGTCTGATCTTTTTAAAGCGTAACGGCGATTTCTTTACAATCGCAAGATTGGTATCAACCAAAATACCAACATATTCCGTACACAAATAAGGACTTTTGGTCAACGTAAATTTTCCTTTGTATTTTGAGGTCATCTTTCCGCTTTTCGTCAGGATATCATCGCGGTAACTGCCATCTACATTATAGTAAAAATCAAGGTCCTTTTTCAGGAAACTCATAAATCCGCTTTGTTTATCGGTAATGAAACTGGCTTTTACGGCATCAAGATAGGGCAGTGTCACGCCATTGGCATCTTTTTCAAAATAATGTTCGTTTTTTAGCAGCACCAGTATTTCGCCTTCCTTCCAGTACTTAAACCTGAAAGGTCCGGTACCCACCGGGTGGCTCCTGAAATCTTTGCCATAATGTTCTACCACTTCTCTGGGTACAACAGAGCAGTATTGTGTAGTGAGCAAGCTCATAAAGGGTGGAAAAGGGCGCACCAGTTTAACCTGGAAGGTAGAATCGTTCAGTGCAATAAAATTGTTTTTGTCCTTTACCTTATCACTAAAAATCCACCCGCCGGAAGAGGCCACTTTGGGGTCGATCAACCGGTAAAAACTGTATACAAAATCGCTTGCAACTACTTTTCGTCCTTTTCCGCTTTTAAAAATCGGATCATCGTGAAAATAAACATCATTGCGAAGATTAAAGGTATAGGTTAGTGCATCTTCCGAAACCTGCCAGCTTTTGGCAATGCAGGGAAGGGTTGCCAAAGATGAATCGATCTGTACCAGTCCGTTGAAAATTTGGTTAGTCATCCAGATCGCGTTCTGGTTGCGGGCAAAAGCGGGATCAATAGAGGTTAAACCCTGATCGAGGTTGATATTGAATACTTTTTTGTCTTTGTGATCATTATTTTCCTTACAGGAAAAGAGTAACATGATACAAAAAATCCAAAATATATAGTTAAATGAGCCTCGCATGCGATCAGGAATGTTATTTTTGCACAAATTAATAAATTTAATGCAGATGTCTTTTTTAAACGATTTATTTATTGGCCTTGACGAAGCTAAACAGGAAGAATTACAGGAGCGTTTAGATCTGGTGGAGCACAAGATTAAATTTATGGATAAAATGCCTGTAGCCTGTTTAGATACTGGTAATTATCCGGTTTACCAGTTATCAGAAGAAATTGCCTTAGCAGGAGGGATGTTCGAAGCAGATATTTTAAGCGCTGTTTTCATTATCTATTACCAGCCGGGCAAAACGCTTACCGATTTGATGCGGGAAGTACCTTCGGTATTGGATGCGAACTGGCCTGCCGTAAAAAACAACCGCATTATTCTGTTAAATGATGACGTAGAACGGGAACGGACGGCCGAAAATGCTGTTTCTCTTATTGAAGATATTGCTGAAATGTTGCATCCAGGTTCATTTATCTTCGGCCATGAAGGCGATAAGTGGATCAGGTTTGGCGCTTAAGCTGATGTAAAATGGATGATGGAAGATTGATAATGGGCACCACCATTCGCGCCCAAATCTTTCAACTTTCCAAATTTCGATGCTTGTGCTAACTTAAAAATGATTCTAATTGAATTTTAGCGGATGGATTTTTAACCTTCCAACTTTTAAACCTTTCAACTCGCTAACTAAAGCTTCGTAATTCCCATCAGATGGTAACTCTGACAGCACCAGAAAAAATTACAACCCTCTAACCTACAACCTTCCTGCCTTCAAAACTCCCTAATCTGATATTCCTCTATCTTCCGGTAAAGTGTGGTTAAACCGATGCCCAATAATCTGGAAGTTTCCGTTTTGTTGCCTTTGGTATGGATAAGTACTTTTTGAATATGCTGTTTTTCGATTTGTTGCAGGTTATAATCATTTTCTATTGGTGTAAATTCAAAGAATTCAGGCGGGAGGGCTGTGGCGCTCAATTGATCACCATCTGATAAAATAACCAAACGCTCGATGACATTTTTTAACTCACGGATGTTTCCTTTCCAGCTATGGCCGTTCAATAGGGATAAGATTTTATTATCCATTTTTGGCGCAGACCGATTTACCTTATTGGCAAATTCTTTCAGATAAAATGCTGCCAGTGCCGGGATATCGGCTTTGCGCTCTCGGAGCGGAGGCAAGGTGATGGTAAAAACAGAAAGGCGATAATATAGATCCGATCGGAATTTTCCTGATAAGGCATCAGCTCTTAAATCTTTATTGGTGGCCGCTAAAATCCGAACGTTAACCTGTTGTGTTTGCGTATCACCTACTTTGATAAAAGTCTGGCTTTCCAGAACCCGTAATAATTTGGCCTGCAAATCCAGGTTCATTTCTCCTATTTCATCCAGTAATAACGTACCGCCGTTGGCTTCTTCCAACAGCCCTTTCTTATCCTTATTGGCACCTGTAAAAGCTCCGGCTTTATATCCGAATAATTCGCTTTCCAATAAATCCGGACTAAAGCCGCTACAGTTTAAAGCAACAAAGGGTTTTGCCGCCCGAAGACTTTCATAGTGAATAGACTGTGCAAAAACTTCTTTTCCTGTTCCGGTTTCACCCAGCAATAAAACGGTAGTATCGGTTTTACTTACTTTTTTTGCCAGATCAATAGCTTCCTTTAGTGTTTTAGATTGACCGATAATGGTATCGAAGCTATGTTTCCTGGTAATTTTGCTTTCGAGATCAGAAACCCTGCGTTGCAGATTAGATTTATCCATCGCTTTGTATAAAAGTGGAATAATCTTCTCATTATCGTCGCCTTTTACAAGATAATCAAATGCCCCGTTTTTAATAGCCAAAACACCATCAGCAATGGTGCCATAAGCCGTTAGGTTAATGATTTCTACATAGGATTTTATAGCCTTGATATCTTTAACCAGTGCAACACCATTTACATCGGGAAGTTTCACATCGCTGATAACAATGCTGACATCATTGTTTTTCAAAAGTTTGAGTCCTTCTTTACCTGTATTGGCCTGGAGAGTTTTAAAGCCCTCCAATTCTATAATTCTGGAAAGTAAACTGCAGATTTTCTTTTCATCATCAATGATGAGGACCATCCCATTCATAGGTTAAATTTATGCTGCAATATTAACAATAAAAATAACGAAAGATGATGAGGTGATAAAATAAGCTACTCTGGTTTTCATGTTCTCTGTGCTTTTCTGGCAAAAAGAAAATAGTTAGTGGAAATATAGGTTAAGAGGTTTTGGACTTCAAAGCTTTGGACCAGGGCTTCCGGCTCTGGACTAATTTGTACCTTTTTCGTTTCGGAGGCATTAAAATAAAAGCTTTTTGAGCATATTTGAATTTTGCAAAACAAATAGTATGTTCAAAAGATTAACTGCCATATTCACCCTATGCTTACCGGTAATGTGCTGTGTGGCGCAACAAGTTCGACCGGCAAAATCGGCAGAGATTTACAGGGAACTCAAAACCTTGAAACACCTGCCTAAGGTTTTATATCTAGCGGCTCATCCTGATGATGAAAATACAGGTTTATTATCATGGTTAATTAACGATCAAAATGTAGAAACTGCTTATTTATCGCTAACGAGAGGAGATGGTGGACAAAATCTTCTGGGGACTGAACAAGGTGCGGCATTAGGACTGATCAGAACGCACGAACTCTTGGAAGCCCGCAGATTGGATGGCGCGCAACAATTTTTTACCAGGGCTATTGATTTCGGTTTCTCTAAAAATACCAATGACACTTTTAAGCAGTGGGATGCCGATAGCATTACCGCTGATGTGGTTTGGGTAATCAGAAAATTCAGGCCTGATGTGATTATCTGCCGTTTCCCACCAACTGCCGCCGCTGGTCATGGGCAGCATGCCGCCTCTGCAGTTGTTGCCGAGAAAGCATTTAAAGCTGCTGCCGATAAAAACATGTTTCCTGAACAGCTGAAATATGTGAACATTTGGCAGCCAAAAAGATTGTTATGGAATACCTTTAGGTTCGGTAATGTTAATACCATAGCTGAAAATCAGTTAAAGGTTACCGTTGGTCAATATGATGCGCAATTAGGTATGGGTTATGGAGAGTTGGCCGGGTTGAGCAGAAGTTTACATAAAAGCCAGGGGGCAGGAACACAGTCTGTTGCTGGTGTACGTTCGGAGTATTTCGTTAACGTTTTGGGCGATCCAGCCAGGAGAACGCTTTTTGATGGCATAAGCATGAACTGGTCTGATAAAGGCATAGGCGATATTGATGAACTCATTGACATTGTACTATTATCTTTTAATTACAACCAGCCTGATAAAAGCCTGCACGGGCTGTTGATGCTAAGAAGAAAAATTGCAGAATTGCAGGATGTAGCCTTAAGAAAAGATAAACTGGCGGCTATTGATAACATTATTTTAAGCAGTGCAGGTTTTATGGGTGAGGTGGTGACCAACCAACCCGAAGCACTTGCCGGCAATAGTTATAATTTCCGTTTAAACTTAATCTCGAGATCGGCTACACCAGTAAAAATAGAAAGTATAAACTGGTTAAACCAGACTGATCATTTAAACAGAACGCTGGCCAACGATTCGCTGATTACCATTGAACGTAAAATCCAGATTCCGGCAGATGCTGCACCTACTGAACCTTATTGGTTAGCTAAGCCTGCAAAAAATGCGGCAACATTTAGCGTGGCAAATGATACACTGATCGGACTTCCGGAAATGCAATCGCCCATTAATGTGTCGTTAACACTGAAAATAGAATCTGAAAAATTCGCGGTCAGTTTGCCCTTATCCTATAAAAAGTTGGATCCGGTTAAAGGTGATGTGGTAGAATCGCTGAGAATTATCCCCACATTGGATTTAAGTTTTAGCGAACCTGTTTATTTCGCTAAAGAAAAAGAAGCCTTAAACGTCAGCCTGCGCTTAAAGGCCAATAAGAATATTAATTATGGTAAAATTACCTTTAAAATTGGTAACCAGGTGCTGAAAACCTTCCAGGGCATTAACCTGCCCGAGAATACGGTTAATACCATGAATTTCATTATCCCAATTGAAGATTTGGCTAAAATTAAAACCAGTCAGAATAAATTGGAAGCCGTTTTTTCATCAGAAACAAATGAGTATTCAAAAGGGCAGGTATTAATTCAATATCCGCATTTGCCAACCCTTCAATATTTTGTTCCGGCCACTACCTGGTTAATTAAGGGAGACATCAAAGTATTGGCGAAAAAAATTGGCTATATTGAAGGGGCAGGAGACCTCATTCCGGAGTTTTTAAGGCAGGCCGGTTTACAGGTTGACGTGCTGACGGAGGCAGATATCCTGAACCCGGCAAAACTGGCAGGCTACGATGCCGTGGTAACGGGTGTAAGGGTAATCAATACCGAAAAGAGAATTAAAAACTGGCAAACCGCTTTACGCAGTTATGTAGAAAACGGCGGAACTATTGTGATGCAGTACAATACTACACAGGATATGGCACTTCAGGATTTTGGTATTTATCCGTTTAGCATTAGTGGTAAAAGGGTAACCGAGGAAAATGCAGAGGTTAAATTTTTAAAACCGGAACATAAATTGTTAAACTATCCAAATAAAATCACTGCTGAAGATTTTAAAGGCTGGGTGCAAGAAAGGGGCGCTTACTTCCCCGATCAATGGGATTCCAGATACGAAACGCTTTTTGAAATGCACGATACGGGCGAGGAGCCACTTCAGGGTTCAACCCTGTATGCTAAATACGGCAAAGGGAATTTCATTTATACGCCTTTAGCATTTTTCAGGCAGTTGCCAGCAGGTAATGTTGGCGCAGCCAGGCTGTTCTTTAACTTTTTATCAGCCGGAAAGTGATGAAACTGTAAATAGTGGCAAGGAAAATTGGTTTCTTTTCTTTAAATTTGATTTATGGATACCATTAGAATTAACATATTAAATCCCAAAGCAACAAAACTATTGAAAGATTTGGCAGCTTTAAATCTTATTGCTATTCAAGATGTTTCCAAAAATGGATTTGCAGAAGTGTTAAAAAAACTACGTTCTAAATCGAAAACCGTCCCAACATTTGAAGAGATAACAAATGAAGTGGAGTTGGTTAGATCTAAGCGTTATGCCAAGGTCGAAAAGTAGGATAATCCTCGACACAAATATTCGGATTAGTTTTCTGATCACCAAAGACTTTTCTAAACTTGATGAGATCATTTTTTCCAAAAGAAGTATTATAATTTTCAGTCAAGAACTGCTAGAAGAATTTCTTGAGGTTGTTAAGCGGCCAAAATTCAGGCGTTAATTTGCTCAAAAAGATATAGAAGAACTGTTAGAAACGATAGAAGAATATGGGGAATTTATCCCTGTAATTTCTAAAGTTGATCTTTAGAGATGCCAAGGATAATTTTTTACTTTCGCTATGTGTTGATGGGAATGCAGATTTTTTATTAACAGGGGATCAGGATTTATTATCACTAGAAAAGATCGGGACAACAAATATTAAAACAATAGCATCATTTTTTGAAGATGGAATTGCTAAAGCGAAATAATCGTTTGTAATCCTGATATCTAAAAATGTAATCTCTGAAAATGAAAAACCAACTTAAAAACTGGAATACCTGGTATGTATTACTCGCTTTGGCGCTGGTATTTCAGCTTGTGTTTTATTATTTGTTTACTAAATTCTGGGCATGAGTAATATCGATTGGGCCGTACTGATATTTACTTTGCTCGCTGTGGTAACCTATGGTGTTTTTATTGGCCGCGGGCAAAAAAGCAATGCTTCCTATTTAAAGGCCGATAATAAAATGCCCTGGTACATTGTGTTACTGGGTATCATGGCCACACAGGCCAGTGCCATTACTTTTTTGTCAGCGCCCGGTCAGGCTTATACCGATGGTATGCGCTTTGTGCAGTATTATTTCGGTCTGCCGTTGGCCATGATTGTCATCTGCATTACTTTCATCCCCATTTTTCAACGGTTAAATGTATATACGGCCTACGAATATTTAGAAAATCGTTTTGATAAAAAAACAAGGGTTTTAACCTCATTGCTTTTTCTGTTTTCGCGTGGATTATCAACCGGAATCAGTATTTATGCGCCCAGTATTATCCTTTCCAGTGTTTTAAACTGGAATATTTATTTAACCAATATCCTTACCGGTGGTATTTTATTAATTTACACTTACCTGGGTGGTGCGAAGGCAATTGCGCATACACAGAAATTGCAGTTTTTGATTATTCTGGGTACGATGGCCTTCGCCGGATATCTTCTGGTGCAGCATATGCCTGATGGGATGGGGTTTAAAGATGCGCTTTATCTGGCAGGAAAATCGGGTAAATTAAATGTGATTACCACGAGTTTCGATTGGAAAGATAAATATAATATCTGGAGCGGTTTAATCGGTGGGTTTTTCCTGGCGCTTTCTTACTTCGGCACAGATCAGAGCCAGGTTGGAAGATATATTACTGCAAAAGATAGTACCAACGCTAAAATGGGATTATTATTAAACGGTTTGGTTAAAATCCCGATGCAGTTTGCGATCCTTTTAATAGGCGCGTTATTATTTGCTTTTTTTTCTCTAAAACCGGCCCCGATTTACTTCAATGAGCGGTCCTATCAGCATTTAAAAGACGCACAGCCTTTGCAGGCCGCAGCTTTCGAAAAAGAACATCAAGCACTAGCACATAAATTTAACCAGCAATCGAAGAACATCCTGAAAGAAAGGGAAAGGCAATCGCCCACGCTAAATGCTTCTCTGGAGGATTTTAAATCGACCCAGAAAGAGGTAAAGGAGCTGCACAGCAGGGTAGAACAGGCCATCAATAAATCAAATTATAATGCAGAGAAAACCGATACCAATTATATTTTTCTATATTTTGTAAAAAATACCCTTCCGGTGGGAATGATTGGTCTGCTTTTCGCCGTCATATTTCTGGCCAGTTGGGGGTCTATTTCAGCGGCATTAAATTCGCTGGCAGCATGTTCCTTAAAAGATATCCACCTCATTTTTGGTAAAAAAGAAGTAGATGACAAGACGGAATTAAAATACAGCCGTTTGCATACTTTGGCCTGGGGCATCTTTTCAATTGCAGTGGCCATGTTTGCTACACAAATGGGTTCGCTAATCGAAGCCGTTAATGTGTTGGGTTCACTTTTTTATGGGCCGATTTTAGGTATCTTTCTGGTCGCTTTTTATTTAAAAAAGATAAGAGGCCCCTTGGTTTTTATCGCCGCAATCCTTGCCGAAATTGTGGTGATTGCTATCTATGAGTTCGATATTGTTTCCTTTTTGTGGCTTAATGTAGTTGGTGCTTCCGCTGTGGTTGTTTTTGCAGTTATAGGCTTATTGTTCCAAAAACCGAAGATAATTTCCAACTGTCTGTAGCGTTCCGCGCGGTGCTACAGATTATAGAATTTACAGCCGTCTCTATGGATAAAATCTGGTAAGATACTGTCCACAATCGTCATTCCCATATCAATTTATTCAAGGTTATTGTTTTATCGCGCCAAAGCCATAAATTCGTAAAATTAAAAACAACAAAAACAGATAAATAAATACTATGAAAACGTTGATTAAATCAATCACATTGCTGTTTACGGCAATTACCATTTCTGTAAGTGCAATGGCACAAGATGCGCAACCTAAACCGAGCCCGGCAGCAACTGCAACAGGGAAAGTTAAAGGTGCAACCATTACGATCAACTACAGTAGTCCGGCAGTAAAAGGACGCAAAATCTGGGGTGGTTTAGAAGCCTTCGATAAAGTATGGCGCGCTGGAGCAAATGAGGCTACTACTTTCGAAACCGATAAAGATATCCTGGTAGAAGGTAAACCTTTGGCAGCAGGAAAATACAGCTTCTTTTTAATCCCTAGAGAAAGCGGAACCTGGACAGCTATTTTTAATAAAGAACCAAAACAATGGGGCGCTTACAAATACGAGGAATCGAAAGATGCTTTGCGTGTTGATGTTAAAACCAAAGCATTAAAAGCCACACAAGAGCGTTTGGTTTATAAAATTACCAAAAGCGGTTTTGCTTTAGAATGGGATAAAATTTCTGTTCCAGTGACTATTAAATAATGAGGTTAAATTCTTTAGAGCCGTCCCGGTTTAATATCTGGGCGGCTTTTTTTATGCCCTTTTTTTTGAAATTGCTGTGTAATAATTCTTGCCAGCTTTAGTAACCCGCTTATTTTATTCGTTGGTGTCTCAGCGAACGGGATAGAACCGGGAAATGAGCAGACAGTAGTTCTTAGCGGTGTGCGGTCCCGCTATTCATTTCAAGTCCTCGCTGCACTCCGGGCTTTACATTTCTATCGGGTTTAGGAACAAAGGTTTGTACCCTGAAACCCAACAAATGGAACCTTCATTCTATCGGCTGGTGTTTCAACGAATGAGATAGGACTGGGAAATGAGCGGGTAGTGGTTCTTAGCGGTGTGCAGCCCCGCTACTCATTTCAAGTCCTCGCTGCGCTCCGGGCTTTACATTTCTATCGGGTTTAGGAACAAAGGTTTGTGCCTTGAAACCCAACAAATGGAACCTTCATTCTATCGGTTGGTGTCTCAGCGAACGGGATAGAACCGGGAAATGAGCAGACAGTAGTTCTTAGCGGTGTGCGGTCCCGCTATTCATTTCAAGTCCTCGCTGCGCTCCGGGCTTTATATTCCTATCGGGTTTAGGAACAAAGGTTTGTGCCCTGAAACCTAACAAATGGAACCTTCATTCTATCTGTTGGTGTCTCAGCGAACGGGATAGAACCGGGAAATGAGCAGACAGTGGTTCTTAGCGGTGTGCGGTCCCGCTATTCATTTCAAGTCCTCGCTGCGCTCCGGGCTTTACATTTCTATCGGGTTTACGAACGAAGGTTTGTACCTATTGCAACGTAAGGAATGAAATGCTGTTATAGCCATGTAAAGAACCTAAAACATAATATCTACTTCATATTAAAACATTATTTTAGGGCGATTTAAAAATAAACACAAATAATGAAGCTTTCCTTTAAACTACTGGCCTTAATACCGCTTCTTTCGTTAAACGTTTTAGCACAACAAAAAGCACAACTTTTTTCCGTAAAAACTGCAAAACCTGTTGATCAGGTGAATGTTTTTCTAGGGTCTTCTGCCGATCACGGACAGATGTCGCCAGCCGCCTCCGCACCTTTTAGTATGTTGAGTATAGGCCCACAAACTTACCCTAAAACACATACCGGTTACGAATACCTGGCTAAGAAATTTGAAGGTTTTACCCACAACCGTTTCGAAGGCGTGGGTTGTCAGGGTTCGGGTGGTAATATTTTTATCAAACCCTTTTTAGGTAGTGATCCGGCAATGTCTGAACTGATCAAAGTTTCTGAGAACGCAAATCCGGGTTTTTATGAAGTGGGTTTTGAAAATAAAATTAAAGCCAGTTTTACCGTACTGGGTAAAGCGGGTAAACATGCCTATCAATTTCCGAAAGGGCCTAAAGGTTTTTATCTCGACCTGAGTTATGCTTTTAACGGTGCTTTCGTAGCCGAATCGCATGAGGTTAAAGGGAATACCTTAAGCGGATGGATTAGCTCGAAAACAACTTGCGGAGCAGGTAAATACAAGTTGTTTTACTATATGGAGATCGGTGATAACGTATCGTGGAAAGTAATCGATGAACATAAAATGATTGCCATGCTTAAAGAAGAGTCGACTTCGGTGGGAATCAATATCGCCCTTTCTGCCGTAGGTGTAGAGGCGGCAAAAGCTTCAATCAATAAAAATCCGTTCGATACTGTAAAAGAACAAAGTAAAGCCGATTGGAATACCAATCTCTCTAAAATCGCTGTAAATGGCGATCCGGAAAGTGCAAAGCTTTTCTATTCGCTTTTATACCGTACCATGCAATCGCCATATGTGATATCTGAGGCTGATGGAACATACCGCAATACAAAGGGTGAAATTCAGAAAGATAAGGAAATCCGCTACAACGGCTGGGCCATTTGGGACAATTACCGCACACAGTTGCCTTTGCTGTCGTTAATTGAACAGGATAGGTATGCCGGGATGATAAGTTCAATTGCCGACTTGTATCATTCGGGTAAAAAAGATTATGCCGGACAAAATGAGCCATCTAATACCGTTCGGTCTGAACATGCTATTGTAGTTTTGCTTGATGCTTACCGGAAAGGATATCCGGTTGACTTCAGCAAAATATCCGATTCACTGGTGAAGGAGGTAAATGGCCTGGATTATAAATCGCCAGATAAAGCTCTAGAATCAAGTTATGATAATTGGGCGCTGGCAGAGATTTTTAAAATTTTAAAGAATAAAGAAAAATCAGATTTTTATCTTAACAAGGCACTAGAATACAAAAAATATTGGAATAAGGATTTCAAAGATATGACCAAAAATGATGTAGACCGGATGCAGGCGCGTGGTTTATACCAGGGTACGATCTGGCAATACAGGTGGTTTGTACCTTATGATGTTAAAGGATTGATTGAACTGGATGGAGGAGAGGAATCTTATCTGGCAAAACTGGATGAATTTTTTGCACGTGATTTGTACAACCATGCCAATGAACCCGATTTACAGGTTCCTTTGATGTACAATGTCACCAGGTCGGGTTATAAATCGCAATACTGGATGCACCAACTGGCGGCTGATACCGTTATTCAGAATTACTTTAATGATAATAGCCGTGGAATTGGAAGTTACATCGGTAAAATCTACAGAAACCAGCCAAAAGCTTATCTACGTACCATGGACGACGACGCCGGAGCGATGAGTGCCTGGTATGTGTTTGCAGCGAGCGGTTTTTCTCCTGCCTGTGTAGGCTGGCCGGTGTATTATTTAAATGTGCCTTTATTTCCTTTACTCACTTACAACCTGCCAAAAGGAAAAACATTTACGATCGAAACAGAAAATTTTGGCGCAAAAAACAAATATATCAAAGCCGTTTTCCTTAATGGAAAGCCTTTCAAAAAGAACTATATCACGCAGGAAGATATTAATACCGGAGGGCGGTTAAAAATTGTGGCGTCAGCCGTTCCGGTTAAAATTTCAGATACCGAAAACTGGATTTCGGACCTCAAAAAATAATTTCAGAAATTAACAAAAAGTGGCAAACTAAATTCCTTTATTGCTGTTGTTGTAGTATAAATTCAAGATCATGGCACCTTTAAAATTAAGCGAAGAACAGCATGCTACGTTAAGCAATAGAAACACATTAGAACAAGTTAACGAACAACCTTTAGAACTTCATCCGGAAGCTTATAAAGTAAAAGGCCCCTCTCCGGATAAAATGAAGTCGGTATCATCCACTTTGAGAAATTATGCGCATGGCCTTTACGGATTGTTGTAAAACGTTTCCAATAAAATCTTCCTAACAGAGATATAGAGCAGCAGACTACAAACAGTCGGCTGCTTTTTTATTAGATTTATAGAGGAAGCTATCGTCATCCTGAATTTATTTCAGGATCTTTTGTGAAAAATTTGATAGCCATTTATCCCCCATTTTTAATTCCAAATTTCTGATTAAATTGATGAAACAAAGCGCAGGAATATTGCTCTTCAGAAAAAAAGACGGGCAACTGGAATTTTTTCTGGTTCATCCCGGTGGACCATTCTTTGCTAAAAAAGATCTTGGCTTTTGGACGGTACCCAAAGGAGAATTAAATGAAGGTGAGGAGGCTTTAAATGCAGCCATCCGCGAATTTAAAGAAGAAACCGGTCAAAGCTTAGCTGGCGATTTCATCGAATTAACACCGGTTTTGCAAAAGGGTGGTAAAAAAGTATTGTGCTGGGCATTTGAAGGAGATCTTGACCCCTCAATAATCGTTAGTAACACCTTCGAAATAGAATGGCCGCCAAGATCAGGTAAAAAACAAAGTTTTGCTGAAATAGACAAAGCAGGTTGGTTCGGTTATAGCGAAGCCATTGCGCATATCAATGAAAAGCAGATTGCTTTGCTTGATGAATTAAAATCAAAGTTAAGCCATTAATTCAAAGTGTAAAATATCCTTTTCTGCACCATTAATAATGATCGAGATCTGATGATCGCCCGGATGAAATTTACGTGTGGTAATCAGCACAAATTTTTGTTTTCTGATGATGTTTATTGAGGTACCTGCGGGATAGATCCTTTCTGAAATTTTGTATACCTTTTTAGTATTCTGCCCGTTTTGCTTTTTATAGTAAATAGCATATTCCATTCTCACTTTTTGTTCAGAATCGTTGCTGTTAAAAATGGAAAACGAAAATTGCAGGCTTTCGCCAATTTTGATCAGAGGTGTTAGGATTTTGAAGTCTTTTAATAAAATCCCTTCATCATTTAAACCGTAATGTTTAAGGATGTCAGCATGGCCTTGTTTTAATAATGTACGGCTGCCATGTTTAATAATAGCCTCCGTTTCGGCACCTAAACCCGACCAGTTTTTAGCCATATTTAAAACCACATGGGGATGATCTTTTGCAATATCGTTTAAGCTATTGGCAACACTCCGCCTTACATACGCTGAAGGATCTGTCTTAAGGTTTTCCAGTATCGGTAAAATGGATGTCGGGTCTTTTTTGAGGAAAGGAATAGCCATGGCCCAGGGTAATCGCGGGCGACTGCCTTCGCTGGCAAGCCTTCTTACTTTATGGCTTTCGTGCAGCGACCATTTTTGCATGCTTAAAATCATTTCATTTCCGTATTTTAAGATAAAAGGACGAACGGCAAATTCACAACTCACAAATTGTGTTACAAATTCGAGTGCTTCAACAGAATTTTCGAAATCATCAATACCATAGGTTTCAATATAATCAGGTAAAAACATATAAGCCAGTCCATCCTCTCCAATCCCCTTTACCCTTAAGTGTTCAATTATTTTTTTGATGATCGTAATCGTTTGAGGATAACTTTCAGGTAAAAAATCATGTAATACCTTCGAGGTATGTTTCATTCGCTCTTTTAGTTCCTTAGATTCGAATTCGGGTGTAAAAATATTTTTAATAAATAAACTTTTATCAAAGCCTGGTATAGCAATTATCAGTACATCGCTTAATTTATTGTAAAAAGCAGGAGAATATAAATCTTTAAGCAGGCTGGCCATGGTTCAATAATTTTAGATATGGAAATTTTAATATCCGGCTAATTTACTAAAAACGTTAGTATTTCCTGAATAATTGTTCAACAGGATTTCCTGTTATCCCCAGTCTGATTAAATAGCTAGTGGAAGAGAATTTTAATGCCGTAACGAGATCCGCTTTAATATTTCTGTTCTCCGGGCGATGATCGATCAGCGTTTGTGGATCCACTTAGATAAAAGTCATCATATTTAGGTATGTTTAAGAATATCAGCTTTTTCTTTGGCAAATTTGTTTATCATAAAAAAATAGCAAAATGAATACAATAAAAATAGGTTGGATTGGCTTGGGTAACATGGGAATCCCGATGGCCGGACAGTTGATAAAAGCAGGTTATGCTGTAGTAGTTTACAACAGAAGCAAGGGTAGAGAGGCTGCATTAACAGAAATTGGTGCAATAGTAGCTGAAAACCCTAAAGAGTTGATGAACCGCACAGATGTAGTGTTGCTGATGGTATCTGACGATACTGCAATCGATCAGGTTTTTAATGAGAAAGATGGTCTCTTTGATGCTGATATTTCAAATAAAGTGATTATCAACATGAGCACGGTTTCGCCTGCCATTTCAAAAAAGATGGGTGCATTGTGCAAGGAAAAAGGCGGACAATATTTAGACGCGCCTGTTTCAGGAAGTGTAAAGCAGGCCGAAACCGGTCAGCTGGTGATTATGGTTGGTGGTAATGAAACTACATTTGAACAGGTAAAGCCAATCCTCGAAAAAATCGGTAAAATGGCTGTATACTTAGGTGATACAGGAGCTGGGAATGTTTCAAAATTAGCCATCAACTCGCTATTGGCTTTATACACACAGGGCTTAGCCGAAACAGTACTGTTTGCTCATCAACAGGGAATTAAAACTGAGGATCTGCTTCATTTACTCAATAATGGCGCGATAGCGAATGTTTTCACCAAAATCAAGGGCGATGCCATTATCGCCGATAACTACAAGCCTGCTTTTGCCCTTAAACATATCGTGAAAGATTTAAATCTGGCAAAGGCAATCGGGCTTGATTCACCCCTGGCCAAAACCGCATTGAATACTTTTGAGGCAGCAACCGCCAAATACGGAGAGGAAGATTTGATTGCCGTAATTAAACATATTAAAGCGTAAAGAGATCCTTTTAATGCTAAGGGGATAACCATAGGGGGCATGCTTCCTATGGTTGTTGTATCTGAATAATTTAATTTACATATTTATTATATATAAAAATGGAAATGCTATATTTTCAAACCTAAAAATGTGCGTCCCATTATGAATGCCCATTAGAATTAATTAATGTAATCCTCTTGAAATCAGTTTCTTGTATTGATTTATTAAAAATAAATAACCTAATACTTGCATCGTACGAAATTTGTCGTACCTTTAGGGTATGAAAAGTAATCAAACTGAAAATCATCTGCCCGAACCAACCAAAGCTGAACTGGAAATTCTCCAGGTGTTATGGGAATTCGGGCCATCAACCGTTCGGTTTGTAAATGATAAGCTGAACGAGATCAGAGAAGTTAATTATACATCTACTTTAAAACAGATGCAGATTTTAGCTGAAAAAGGAATTTTAAAACGTGATGAAAGCCAAATGAAACACATTTATATTCCGGTAGAAGCTGAAGAAAAAACCAAAGATCAGTTGCTAGATCGTTTCGTAAACACCTTATATAAGGGCTCCGCATCGAAATTGATGATGCAGCTTTTAGGGAACGAAAAAACATCAAAAAAGGAAATTGAAGAGATTAAGCGGCTATTGGATAGCATGGACTAATTAACCAGAACAGAAGATACAGAACCACCCTCATGGAATTTAAATTAACCGATCTTTTGCCCGAAAACTGGCTTCATGCCTTAGGTGCTACCTTATTTCACTCTTTGTGGCTTGGTGTAATTTTAGCTTTGCTGGCTGGTTTGGTCATGTTTACCTCCCGTAAGGCAAGCGCTACATGGCGTTATAACTTGCTTACCTTATGTTTAGGTTTATTTATTGTGGCCATAGGTTTTACTTTTTATCAGGAGCTTCGGCAATCGGATCACCATACACAATCACAGGTAACTCATCAAACAGGGATTAATTTGCCAAAGGCAATTGCAGATCAAAAAGCAGTTACAAATGTACAACATGATATGTACGCCGGACTTAATCGCATCCTATCGTTGTGGAATGCTTATGCCTATCAGATCGTGTTGGTTTGGTTCCTGATCATCTGCGGAAAAAGTATCCAGTTAATGGTGGGGCTAAACGGGGTGTATCACCTGCGTCATGATAAAACTTACGCTGCGGGTAAAAAGTGGGATGAAAAATTGAACGAACTTGCACAAAAACTGGGTTTAACGCAACAGGTTAAGCTAATGCAATCGGGTATTGCGCAGGTACCTTTGGTAGTGGGGCATTTTAAACCTTTAATCCTCATTCCGCTGGGTTTGCTCAATGGTTTATCCGATGCCGAAGTTGAAGCCATTCTGTCTCATGAACTGGCCCACATTAAACGGAAAGATTACCTGGTAAATATATTGCAGAGTTTCATTGAAATTGTATTCTTCTTTAACCCGGCGGTACTTTGGGTATCGCAATTAATCAAAACAGAACGAGAGCATTGCTGCGATGATTTGGCCATCGCCTGTGTAAACGATCGCAAAAACTACGTTCAGGCCCTCATTGTATGTCAGGAGTTTAAGCAGCGTGCACCTGCTTATGCCATGGCGATGAGCGGGACTAAAGGTAGCCTGCTGCACAGAGCAAGCAGGATGTTATTCAATACCAATTCAACTTTAAACAAAATGGAAAAAACGATATTAACCATCGCCCTAGTATCGGTGGTGTTTTGCAGTGCTGCATTTAAAAGTGTTGGCCATTCAAAAACAATTACCAGAAAAGAAACACTTACTACAATTGTAACCTTGCAGGATACAACTAAGAAAAAAGCTAAGTCCGCAGAAGGAAAATCTGCAGACCAGATGGAAAAAGAGATCAATGCAAAGGTAGACAGCGAGCTGAAAAGGATCAATGAAAGACAACAGCTGCCGGAAACAAAAGAAGATAGAAAGGCCAGGCTTACTGATGAAGAAACCAGGCAAGCGGATGAAAAGACATGGGAGCATGATGTACAGCAGGCCCTGGAAGATGCTAAGCAAACCGTTATTGATGCTAGAGTAGCCGAAAATGATAGGAAACAAGCCATTGCGGATGCTAAACAAGCTGCTGAAGACGCAAAAGTATATCGGGGATTAGCAAGGGAAGATAAATCAATAGGTTATGCAATATCTACAAGGGTACCTCGCCCGCCAAAAGCACCAAAAGCCCCTCATGCTGCATATGCTGTACCAACAGTTCCAGCTGCATCTGATGTTCCTGCTATGCCTCCGGCACCATCTGTTTATGGGAAAAGTGGGAATACCAGAACCAGTTCTCAGCGTACGGTTACTTCGAAAACGGTAACCAATGGCGATGGCCATGATTATACCAATGCAATCAACCAGGAGTTGCTAAAGGATGGCATTATCAGCAATACCAATAAACTTTCTTACAAACTCAATAAAGATGAGCTGATTGTAAATGGGGTGAAACAAAATACCGAAGTTCAGCAAAAGTATAAAAAGCGGTTTTTGAAGAATGATAGGCACTCGCTAATGTATAATTTCCTGATAGAAAACAACAAAAACTAAGTTCTAAAAGCGCTAATCCAATTTACATCATGAAATTTAAGATCATGGCTTTTTTAAGCCTATGGATGAATATTGCCTTTACTTTTGCCCAGATCCAAAGCCTTCAGCCAAAAATTTACGGTCGAGTATTGGATGCCGAGGGAAAGAATATTGAATTTGCTACAGTTGCCCTCCTTAAAGATTCAGTGCTTTTTAAAACTACCTTTACCGAGAAAGATGGACTATTCAGTTTTGATCAGCTTGGATATGGAAAATATCTGATTAAAATATCGGTAGTCGGATCGCCTATATACCAAACCGATACATTGGTACTAACTGCAGACCATAGCATTATTGCCTTACCAGATATTAAAATCAAAACCGGGGCAACCGATTTAAAAGAGGTGACTATTTCAGGACAAAAAGCTTTTGTAGAACGGAAAATAGACCGTACTGTTGTGAATGTGGATGCATTGATTTCGAATGCGGGCAGCACTGCGTTAGATGTGCTGAGCAAATCGCCCGGCGTAAATGTAGATCAGAACGGAGTTATTTCTTTAAAAGGTAAAAACGGGGTAACTATTTTTATTGATGATAAACCAACTTATTTATCGGGTTCTGATCTGGAGAATTATTTGCGTTCCTTGCCTTCTTCTGCTCTTGATCAGATTGAACTGATGACCAATCCACCGGCCAAGTACGACGCTGCCGGCAATGGAGGCGTAATTAACATCAAAACCAGGAAAACTAAAAGCGCAGGCTTTAACGGAGGGATTAATCTGAGTTTAAACCAGGGCGAGCTAAGCCGTTCGAACAACAGTTTCAACTTTAATTACCGAAAAGATAAGGTTAATGTTTTTGGAAACCTGAGTTATAACCTCAATAACAGTTTTACCGATCTTGATCTGAACCGGAAATATAAAAATGCTGATGGTAGTGCCAAATCCTACTTTAATCAGAATTCTTATTTCCGCAGGCACGGTAATACTTTAAACCTGAAAACCGGGCTTGATTATTATGCGTCAGAGCAAACTACATGGGGTGTGGTACTTACAGGCATGAACAGGATTTCCAAACAGGTAAATAACAATACCAGTAATCTTTCTAATGCCTCCATGCAGTTAGATTCGGTCATCAGGGCCGAAAATATTGATCAGATCAAATACCAAAATGCAGGTGTCAATTTAAATTACAGGCATAAATTTAAGCAGGCAGGTCGGGAATTAACCTTTGATGCGGATTACCTGCTTTATCGGGATCAAACCGATCAGACCTATTATAACTTCAGTTACCTGCCCGGCGGAGCTTTAAAATACCAGGATATTTTAACGGGTAACCTGCCATCGGATATTGATATTTATACTGCCAAAATGGATTATTCGCATCCTTTAAAAAACAAGTGGAAGCTGGATGCGGGCGTTAAAACCGCCTATACCAAAACAGATAATATTGCTGAGTATGCTAATACCGCAAATGGAAAAACGAGTGCAGATGATGAAAAGAGCAATCACTTTTTGTATAAGGAGAATATTAATGCGGTTTACCTGAACATGAGCAGGGAAGGAAAGCGGTTTTCGCTTCAGGCAGGTTTGAGGTATGAAAATACAGTTTCTAACGGGCATCAGTTGGGCAATCCGATCAAACCTGATTCTACTTTTAAAAGAACCTATAACAGTTTGTTTCCAACGCTTTATTTTTCTTACAAGCTTGATACGGTAGGAAATAACGAACTCGGACTGAATTACGGGAGAAGGATCGATCGTCCGTATTATCAGGACCTTAATCCGTTCTTTTCACCATTGGATAAGTTTACCTATTATGTGGGTAATCCGTTCTTAAAACCTTCTTTTACCCAAAGTATCGAACTTTCTCATACTTATAAAGGTAAGATTACCACGGCGTTGAGTTATAGCTGGGTGAGGGACGAAGTGAATGAAACCATCGAGATTTTAAATGGTACCTACTACAGCAGACCAGCAAATGTGGGCAAAACAAGGATAGCTAATATTTCAGTAAATGCAGAAATCGACCTTGCTAAATGGCTCAAACTGAATGCATATGTCGAGTACGCAAAAATAGTTTCAAAAACAGCTTTTTACACGGGCTTTCTGGTAACCAACGGGAGTTATTTAAGGGCAAACCCGAATTTGCAATTTAAAATCAGTCCGACGTGGAATGCGGAAATGAACATGAATTATCAGAGTAAACTTTCCAATGTGCAGTTTTTACTGGGCGCTGTGCATGAGTTTGGTGCAGCAGTGCAGAAAAAACTTTCAGCAAAAAGTACCCTGAAATTAACTGCAAACGACATTTTCAGAACCCGCATATACAATGGGATAATTAATAACCTTGCGGCTACCGAAGCGGGTTGGAGAAACAGACAAGATTCCAGAAATTTTGTTTTAAGTTTTAGCTATCGTTTTGGAAAGACCTTTTCTTCGCCAGCCAAACATGAATCTTCTGGTGCCGATGCTGAAAAGAACAGGGTGAAGAATTAAGGTTATAGATAGTTGAGATTTTCGTGCTTTTTCCGGCGGAAATCTGCGAGGCCGGTAGCAGGGTGCAGATCGCATGGAGCATAAACGATATCCATGGATTGATTCCTGGAAACTATGAGGGGAACTCCCCTCCTGATTTAGGAGGGGCGGGGGTGGTTAACAAATGAAATTTATTTTTACCCTTCGCTCAGTCTTCCCTCGGCTACCGATGAAAAATCGGTACAGGTCCGCCGCCGCCGATAGGCTCTTACCTTTTTTCAGTGTCTGTATATGTTTTTATCGGTCTTCAAGCTTGCTTCGCAGGTTTCTTGATAAAAAGGTAACAAAACCTGAGCGCAGCGAAAGCATGCCTGCCTATGAAAAAACAACTAAGAAGGCATAAATCAAGGCTTGCACCGTTTTTTATGAGGTAATGTTGTTTTTATCGGTATAAAAGATTGCTGCGCAATTCCTTGTAAAAAGCTACGGAAATCTTTATTGCGGCAGCATCGAGGCTCTTACCCTGGCTTTGTCCCACCGCGTCCGCTTTGATCCTGCCTTGGGCTGTGGGCTATGAAGCGGGAGTGCAAAGATTTCCGTGCTTTTTCCGGCGGAAATCTGCGAGGCCGGGTAGCAGGGTGCAGATAGCGTGGAGCATAAACGATATCCATGGATTGATTCTTGGAAACTATGAGGGGAACTCCCCTCCTGATTTAGGAGGGGCGGGGGTGGTTAACAAATGAAATTTATTTTTGCCCTTCGCTCAGTCTTCCCTCGGCTACCGATGAAAAATCGGTACAGGTCCACCGCCGCCGAAGGGCTCTTTCTTTTGGCTTGGCCCAAAAGAAACAAAAACCCAAGGCTAGCAGCCCTCCTTGTAAAAACCTACGGAAATCTTTATTGCGGCAGCATCGAGGCTCTTAGCCCTTGCCTTATTCCTCCGCGCCCGCTTTGATCCTGCCTTGGGCTGTGGGCTATGAAGCGGGAGTGCAAAGATTTCCGTGCTTTTTCTGGCGGAAATCTGCGAGGCCGGATAGCGTGGTGCAGATCGCATGGAGCATAAACGATATCCATGGATTGATTCTTGGAAACTATGAGGGGAACTCCCCCCTGATTTAGGAGGGGCGGGGGTGGTTAATAAATGAAATTTATTTTTGCCCTTCGCTCAGTCTTGCCTCGGCTACCGATGAAAAATCGGTACAGGTCCACCGCCGCCGATAGGCTCTTACCTTTTTTCAGTGTCTGTATATGTTTTTATCGGTCTTCAAGCTTGCTTCGCAGGTTTCTTGATAAAAAGGTAACAAAACCTGAGCGCAGTGAAAGCATGCCTGCCTATGAAAAAACAACTAAGAAGGCATAAATCAAGGCTAGCACCGTTTTTTATGGGCTAATGTTGTTTTTATCTGTATAAAAGATTGCTGCGCAATTCCTTGTAAAAAGCTACGGAAATCTTGATAGCGGCAGCATCGAGGCTCTTAGCCCTTGCCTTATTCCACCGCTCCCGCTTTGATCCTGCCTTGGGCTGTGAGGTAATGAGGGGGAGTGCAAAGATTTCCATGCTTTTTCCGGCGGAAATCTGCAAGGCCGGTAGCAGGGTGCAGATAGCGTGGAGCATAAACGATATCCATGGATTGATTCCTGGAAACTATGAGGGGAACTCCCCTCCTGATTTAGGAGGGGCGGGGGTGGTTAGTAAATGATATTTTCGGGCTTCCGTTATTATTCTCTGTCATCCTGAGGTACGAAGGATCTTTTGATTGAAAGATTTGCTTCGCATAGCCTAGGGGTTCTTCACTGCGTTCAGAATGACAATGAAACTTTTTCACTTCAGGGGAAAGCTGCCATCGGGAATAGATATGCTTAAAAGTAAGGGAAAGCACAGTTTAAAGATTTCTCCATTCCACTGCGTTACAGTCGAAATGACGACCGATTCTTAATAGGAAAATCTGCGAGGAAGCGGGAGCGGGGCTGTTTTAACCTAAACGCTTCTGCAAGTGCTTTTCAAAAAAAAATGATCTTTATCTTAACTGAAACACTATATCAGATAAATCTATGGCCTGTTGAAGAGTTGTCAACTTAATAGCGCTATGGTTATTAAAAGTTGACAACGCTCTTCCCTACAAAATTTGGTTCAAAACCAGCACCCCAGCAAGCCCCAAAACCGAAACCAAACTTTCCATCATGGTCCAGGTGCTAAAAGTTTCTTTAAGGCTGAGGTTAAAATATTCCTTAAACATCCAGAAACCGGTGTCGTTTACATGAGAAAACATTAAACTTCCTGCACCAACGGATAATACCATTAGCTCTGGCGGTGCGCCGGGGCCAATTAGAGTAAGTACCATACCTGAAGCCGTTAGTGCGGCCACCGTTGCCGAACCCAGGGTTACCCTGAGCGATGCGGTAATGAGCCAGGCGAGCAGTAAGGGCGATAAATTCAGGTGGCCGGTAAGTTGTTTTACCGTTTCGCCCATACCGCTATCAATCAAGATCTGTTTAAAGGCGCCACCTGCTGCAATAATCAGGATAATCATGGCGATACTTTTAACGCCTTCAGTACAGGATTCCATCGCTTTTGTAATGGAGGTTTTTTGAAGAGCCAGCGCAATAATAACCGAAATTAACAAGGCAGCAGTAGGATCAGCTAAGAATATAAACAGCGGTTTGCCTGTATAATCTATCTTGATACTGCTCCCTATGGTTCCGGCGATGATTAAAAATACCGGCAACAATGCGGTAACAAAACTCCTTGCAGCAGAGGGAAGATTTTCTTCTTCACTAAGATTAAAGTTGTGCAGTGCGACCGATTGATTTTGTTTGAGGATCAATCGTGGAAAATAGATTCCGGCGATAATTGCAATAGGAACGCTCAAAATTAACCCATAAATTAATGTTTTACCAATATCGGCATGGAAAATTCCGGCTAAAGCAACAGGCCCCGGGTGAGGGGGTAAAAACCCATGTGTTACCGAAAGGGCAGTGGCCATTGGGATGCCGACGTATAATTTTGATAACCCGGTTGTGGCTGAAATGGCAAAAACCAGAGGAATTAAAACCACAAAACCAGCATTGTAAAATAATGGAATGCCCACTAAAAGGCCCGTCAACAGCACGGCCCACTGGATGTTTTTTTTACCGAAAGCCCGGATTAAAATGAAAACGAGTTTTTTTGCTGATCCGCTGTCTTCAATTAATTTGCCCATCATGGCGCCAAGCGCCAAAACCATAACCATGCTGCCCAGCGTACTACCAATTCCATTGCTAATGGACGTCATCATCTTTGTGGCGGGCATCCCCAGCAAAAGACCTGTGATAATGGCCACCGCAATCAACGCAATCATAGGGTTAATCTTTTTCAAGATTAACACAAAAAGCGATAAAATACCGAAAAGCAGGATCAATAATGACATTTGGCTAGAAATATGAGGTAAATGTGATTAAATATAGGTTTTTAACCTCAACTATTTTTTAATCGTAATGGTTCTTCCGGTAACGAGGTTAAATTCGTAAATCCGGTATAGGCCATCGTCTTTTACTGCTATGCTTTCTACCAGGCCGGTTTTACTGAACGTATCGGTAACCATATCTCCTATTTTTACCTCCTGAAGAATATCGTTGGGCGTATCGCTGTTTAATCTGATCATAAAAGTAAAAGTATCGATTATTAATAAGAACTCTATTGTAGTTTAAATGGATTTTAAAAGCGGATAACTTTTGGCGTTTCTAAAAAGGCATCGTCACCCTGAATTTATTTCAGGGTCTTCTGATGATAAGGAAACAGTAGCTATGTTTATGTTAAATTAATTTAGAGATGCTACTTTGACTGCGAGAGAGATGCTGAAATAAATTCAGCATGACGACTTTTAAAAAAATAACTCCTGAAAACTTTTAATTGAACACGCTTACCCTTCCGTTCTCAAAATCTTTAACGGTGGTTGGTTTAAAATACTTCTTGTACTTAACACGCCCGTAACCACTACAAGCAACACAATTGAACCAAACAATAGTAAAGTTGGCACCAACGGAGGTATGAAGGCTGCATCAAAAGTAAATTTAGCCAATGCCCAGCTTCCACTGATGGCTAAAATTAATCCGGCACCTGCGGCAAATGCGCCTAAAAAGAAATACTCGATGGCGTTGATCGCAAAAATCTGTTTTCTGCTGGCACCCATGGTACGCAGTAAAATGCTCTCTTTTATCCGCTGGTTTTTACTGGTTAATACCGAAGAAATAAGCACAATCCAGCCGGTAACCATACTAAAACCTGCCATAAACTGGATGACGAAACCTATCTTACTTAATAATTCGTCTAATAATTTTAACACCAGGTCTAAATCAATCACCGAAACATTCGGGAATTTTTGTACCACTTCGCCCTGAAAACGTGCGGAAACTTCACCAGATGGTACCCTGGTCATCAACACATGAAACTGAGGTGCCTCTTCGAGTACCCCGGCAGGGAAAACTACTCTGAAATTGGTTTGCATCCTGCTCCAGTTTACTTCCCTTAAACTTCCAACAACCGTCGGGATCATCATACCCTGAACATTAAAAAGAATTTTATCGTTCAGCCCGACATGAATCTGTTGGGCATAACGCTGATCCAATGAAATATAGACGGTTTCGTTGGGTTTTATTTTTCCGATCCATTCCCCTGCTGTAATTTTTTCTGCTGCGGTTAAAGTATCCTGGTAAGTAGCCCTGATTTCGTTGCGGTAAGCTCTCCTGTTGTTGGTATCAGCACTGGCTTTCTTCCCGTTAATCTCTTCAATGCGCATGGTAATTACCGGCACTTGGTTCATTAAAGGCAGTTTGAAAGCTCTGGTTAAACTGTCTAATCCTTCTTTTTGCGCATTTTGGATATCAAACATCACCATATTGGGCTGGTTGTTGCCAGCTGAAAGTGTAACACGGCTCATTAATATGCCCTGAACAAAAAATAGGGTGCAGATAAATGCGGTTGATAAGCCTATGGAAACCGTAAGCATTAAGGTTTGGTTATTTGGGCGGTAAAGGTTAGCAAATCCCTGTCGCCATAAATAACTGGATGAGTTTGGCAAGAGTTTACGAACCAGGAACATCAATAACTGAGACAGGATAATGAGCAGCACAAAAGCAATGGCGATACTCAAGCTAAAGGCCAGGGTTTGTACCCAGGTTTTCATTTGCAAATGGGTAAAGCCGATAATAAAGGCGGCCATCAATACATACACCAGCCAGGTTAAAGGATCCCTTTTACCTCCGGTTTTTTCGAAAGAGATCCGGATGGCGTTTAATGGCGAAATTTTTCTAACGGATAAAAGGGAGGGAAGGGCGAAGAGGACCGAGATGATCAACCCTAATAAAATTCCCTGACCAACAGCCGGCCACGAAACCTGCATGGTAATTTCGACCGGTAGAAAATCTTTTAACACCAACGGAAGCAGGAACTGTATGCCTGTGCCTAAAGCTGCACCTAAAACAGCAGCAATTAAACCAATAAAAAAGACCTGTATCAGGTAGATCAAAAAAGCATGACGGGATTTTAATCCCAAACACCTCAGCGTGGCAATGGCACTTAATTTTTCCTGGATATACACGTGGATGGCACTACCCACGCCAACACAGCCCAGTAACAATGCGATGAAACCGGATAAAGCCAGAAAACGGTTCACATCTTTAAAAGATCTTCCGGTTTGTTCTTTTCTCGATTCTACTGTATCGGCATCAAAGCCTTCCTGTTCCAGTTTACTATCGTTCTTTTTCACCCACTCATCTATTCCGGATGGATCATTGTACCTGAAATAAAATTTATTGTTGATCCGGCTTCCTGTTTTAATCAGGTTGGTTTTATCGAGCAGTTGTAACGGGATATAAACCGTGGGGGCAATGCTGGCCCCAATCCCGGTTTGTCCGGGTGCTTTGGTTAACGTACCCAATATATTAAAATTGAGGTCACCTATTTTCACCGAATCGCCAACTTTTGCGTTGAACTGCATCATCAGGGTTTGATCCACCAGGGCATTTCTTCCGGTTTGAAAGTTTTTTGCAGCGGCCAGCGGAATGGTTTCTATCTCTCCGAAGTATGGATAATTTCCCTCCAGCGCCTTCATTTGTACCAAGCGGCTGCCACCTCCCTTTTGGAAATAGATCATCGAAGCAAAAGTTTTCTCCTGCGATCGTTCATCGCCAAGTGTATCGAGCATTTTTTGCATGGCTTTGCTTACACCCTTGCGGCTATCCAACACCAGATCGGCACCCGTAAGTTCTTTTGCCTGTGCATCAATATCTTTTTGCAGGTTATCTTTAAACGAATAAACGGCAACAAGAGCCGCAATGCCCAAAATGATCGATGAGATAAAGAGCAGCAAACGGGTACGGTTTTTTCGGCTGTCGCGCCAGGCCATTTTAAACAGCCAGGAAAACGGAACAGATTGTTTTGGAAGGCTATTGGACATAAGCAGGATTTTCGTCTGAAATGATGATGCCGCCTTTAATTTTAATATTCCTTTCCGTTCTGGCCGCCAGTTCAAGGTCGTGGGTTACAATGATCAGGGTAGTTCCTGCATCTTTATTTAAATCAAAAAGCAATTTGATTACCTTTTCGCTGGTTTCGGCATCAAGGTTTCCTGTAGGTTCATCCGCAAAGAGTATGGCCGGTTGGTTCGAAAAAGCCCTTGCTAAAGAGATGCGCTGTTGTTCTCCACCCGATAATTGAATGGGATAGTGGTGCGATCGGTCGGCCAGACCAACTTTATCCAATAGTTCTAAGGCATGTTTACGGATGTTTTTGGCACCTCTTAGTTCTAAAGGTACCATTACATTTTCCAATGCAGTTAAGGTAGGTAGCAGCTGGAAATTCTGAAAAATAAAACCTACATATTGGTTTCTCACCGCAGCGCGCTCATCTTCATTCAGTTTTTCAAGCGCAATTCCGTTAAGTTCAACTGTTCCGCTGCTCGCCCGGTCTAAACCGGCGCATAAACCGAGTAAGGTGGTTTTTCCGCTTCCCGAAGGCCCTGTAATGGCTACCGTTGAGCGGGCAGTTATAGCGAAATTAATGTTATCCAGAACGGGGAGTTCCCGTCCGGCACTTTGGTAAATTTTGCTTACATTTCGGATGTTTAATATGCTTTCCAATAGCTGAATTTTTAGGGTTTGCGTATAGATGAAGCCAAACATAACAGGGCATTTCCTGTTAAGATAATGGTTTGATAATTAGATACAGATTAATTAGATATGTTACGAAAACGATTAATGGGGCTATTTGTTTTGAGCCTGATCCTCTTTAGCTGCGGAAACCGGCAAAGTAAAAATGATAATGATAAAACTTTAGATTCAACTGACCAAAAGAAGACTGCTGTAGTAACCGAACGAAAAAATATCCTTTTTTTTGGTACCAGTTTAACTGCAGGTTACGGACTAGACCCGACAGAAGCTTACCCGGCATTGATCCAAAACCGGATTGATTCTTTGAAAATGCCTTATAACGTAATAAACGGTGGTTTGAGTGGAGAAACTTCTGCCGGAGGTAAATCGCGTATTGACTGGCTGCTCAAACAGCGTGTAGATATTTTTGTACTCGAACTGGGGGCTAACGACGGGCTCAGAGGATTGCCAGTTGCACAGACGGTTAAAAATCTGCAGGCAATTATTGATCGCGTAAAAGCTAAATATCCAGATGCTAAAATGGTATTGGCAGGCATGCAGGTTCCACCGAATATGGGCGCAAAATATGCTGCCGATTTTAAAAACATGTTTCCTGAACTGGCAAAGAAAAACAACATGGCCCTGATTCCTTTTTTATTGGATAAAGTTGGCGGTGTTCCAAAATTAAACCAGGCCGATGGCATTCACCCTACAGCAGAAGGGGATAAGATTTTAGCAGAGAATGTTTGGGTGGTATTGAAGGATTTATTGTAGTTTTTATCCCGGAAGGACACCAGGGTTAGGCATTATGTTTAAAAATAAGGTTCCGTGGTTTCCATGTCTCCCTGGCCAAAAATATTTAACCACAGACGGAGAAAAGAGAAAGCACGGAGGTTATTTTATCGGTGTGGCGATATCATTTTATTTTTTAACCACCTCATGTATTGGTTATGAGTAAAAGTTAAATCTGGTTATAGTGAATCCTCAAGTGTTCCTAAAAAAGCAATAATCTGTTTAATCTCGGTTTTCGTTAAATTTCGCTTATCACCAGACAGCGTTTGGTTATCAACCTTAATACCCATACCAGCTCCTCCACCCCTGTTGTAAAAATCGATTACCTCTTCCAGGGTTTTATAAACACCGTTGTGCATATATGGGCCGGTTTTGGTAATGTTTCTTACGGTTGAAGTTTTAAAAGCGTGTTTATATTGTGGATAAGTGTAAAGTGCATACCGCCCCAAATCGGGATCTATTTTTGGCTTTAGGGTATCTGTTGTAGCCGGTACGCCTAAAACTTCTGCCTCACTCTTCATAAATAAGGGTGCCTGCGTACCGTTAAACAGGGGGGCAAAATGACAGCTTCCACATTTGGCTTTTCCCATAAAAAGATTAAATCCGGCTTTCTCTTGCTGATTTAACTGTTTTTTATCTCCCTGCATATAGCGGTCAAACCGGGAGTTGAACGGGTTTAATGAGCGGATGTAGGAAGCCAGCGCATGTTGAATTTTCCATGGATCTGCTTTTGTGCTTTTGTCTGGATAGGCCTTTCGGAAAAGGGCAGCATAATTTTTTGATGAGTTGATGCGCATCGCCGCTTCTTTGAGCGATCCGTTCATTTCCTGTTTGTGATGGACTACATCAAGTGCCTGGTCTTCTAAGGTGCCTGCCTTTAAATCATAAAAAAACCCACGTTGTAAACCTGCATAGGCTAGGGTTGGGGTATTTCTTAATAATACTTCCCCTTTTGCTATTCCTGCTGCTTTGGTTAAACCATCAGTAAACGCGAGTGACTGTTGATGACAGCTGGCACAGCTTCTTTTATTTCCGTTAGAAAGTACGGCATCATTAAACAGTACTTTTCCAAGCGCAATTTTATCGTCATTGATAAATAAAGTGCTGTTGCCTACAAATTTGTTTACATCAAAGGCATTTACCTGGAACATGCTTGTTGCATCATCACGAAGCGCAGAGCCGCTGGCGGCGACAGGTATTTTCTTTCCTAAACGAAGTTGGTTGATGTGTTTACTGATCGGATCAAGATATGATGTGATAAAGGTTAAGCGATCGAAATGATTAAAATTGTTGTGGCTATTCAGGTAACTGATTGCTGAAGCTATCAATTTAGCTGATCCATTATTTTTATACCGGGCAAGTACGTTAGCTATTCCCTTTAGTGCCGAAGCTGCTTCGGGGATCGACTGTAAAGCATTTGGGGTATCAAAGCCCGTAATGCCTAAACTGGTGATCCTGAAAATTTCTAACCGGATGGCATCAAATAATTGCGCATCGGTAATCTGGTACTGTTCATTAAAGCGTTTAACCCGTTGCAGGTTGAGCTGCATTTTTTTTACCTCATTCTCTAATTCCTTTCGGTTTTCTATAGTTGGATTTTGGTAGATAATTTCTTCCATCACCTGAAAACCTGTAGGATTTTCAATCAGATTTTCGCCCAGTTCGATTTCATCAATTGGTGCACCATTAAGCAAAACAGAAGTTGAAGGGAAAAAATATTCGATATAATACTCTAACTGTTTATATTTTATTCTCGCCTGTAGAAAAGATTGTTTAATGGCTTTTTCATCCTTTTTTTGAATGGCCTGAAATAAATTTTTGTCAATAATCTCTTGAAGTTCACTAAGCTCCCGGTCAAAATCTGCTTTCACCAGTTCTGCATTTGATTTGTTGTTCATTTTGCAGAAAATGGATAGCAGGGTAGTAAGGGTGATGAGTACAATGAAAAAAACAATTTTTTTAAGGCTAAACATACTCGGATAGGGGGTGAAATAAAATATAAAAATCCCTTCCGGCATTTGCCAAAAGGGATAAAAAGGTAAAACAGCTTACTTCGAAACGCCGCGAACAATTACCACTTGTCCGCCTTCGCTATTATTTGCCAGTCTGGTGGTACCACCATCGGCATTTTTGTATTTATCACTCGTCCACGTGTGTGGGTGTAAATTAACTATAAATGTTTCCGGGATGCCGGTTAGTGCAGAGATGTCGTACATGGCCCCATATTCCCAGCTGCTTAACTGTACATTATTTGATGGGTTATATTTAGCGTTAAAGGTTGCATCTGTTCGGCGGTGGTTCATTTGCAACATCGGTTTTAACGATTTTGAAGCTATTGCAAATTGCCATATCGTTCCGTCGTGGTCGTTGTTTTTGTAAAATGAATCTCCGTCTTCCTGGATGTAAACATAGTTTTCGGTTACACAAAGGTTATCCGGGTTTACAATGCTTTTTCCAGGATTGTCATTTCCGTCAACAGCAACTTCCAGTTTGCCTTTTAATGGGTTACCCGCATCCAATACCAGTTTGTATACGCGGCCCCACATGGTTTTTCCGCTTACTGGTGTAATTTTATCGCCCTGGCTTACTCCAGTTGCCGTAAAATATACCTCACGTCCGTTTGCAGCGCTGCCTTTTCTGTAATCGATATCCTCTACACGGGCTAACATTAACGCTTTTTTATCAATCGTTTGTTGCTGTAACTGTGCACCAGTACTGCTTTTTACATTATCAAGTTCCACAAATTCCACATCGTAGCTTTGTCCTTTTTCCATATTGGTTTCTATCGGGTCGTTATTGCTGCGTTTCATTACATACAACTTCCCGTTTTCCAGATCACCTTGTGTATTGGATACATACATGGCCAATTGTCCGTCACCCTCATCTTCACCGATCATAATTACGGTTTTGCCTGCAAATGCCCCTTTAGGGAGAGGCACAGCATTTTCAGCACTCCATCTGCCCAATGCGCTAACTGTTCTTTGTTTGTTCTTTTTATCAGCTGCACCAAGCGGGTCGATGGCGTGGATCATCGATTCTGCACCGCTTTCTCCGGCTGTTAAAAAAACGGGCTTAGAAAAGCCATGTTCTTCCGGAGTTACCATGGTAGCAGAACATAAACGGGTCATACCGCCATCCGAATCAACAATGTATTCTCCTTTTAACGGTTTAAAGTTTTTATCCAGATATACACGTGATACCGATTGAAGAATTTCATGATTGTTAATCATAATAAAACCTTCGCCTGCAGGGTTTTTGATTATTCCTGCTCCATCAGGTTGCGCACCAAAAATAAAATTCGGCGATTCAGGCAGTACATCATCCGAGCTGATTAAAGTCGTAATGTTCAGGTTTTCGAAACCGGGCATTGCTTTTACCAAAGCGGGGTTTACTGAATAATCTTTTAGTGTTGCCGGTGTAGTGATTTCTGGGTTTTCTGCCTCATTATTCTTTTTGCAGGCACTGATTACAACTGCCGAAGTAACGAATGCAGCAATAGCAAGGGTTAAAGCTTTTTGCTTTACTAAAGTTTTGTTCATCATTTTGTTTTCCGTTTCGGCAAAATTAAACGGGCTATGTTTCCAGAAATTAAAGTATGTGTTAAGCTAAAATGCATCGCTTAATTTAGAATGGTTCTGTGTAGGGCCTGGCTATTCGGGTTTTACAGCACTTTTTTAACCGACGACCTTAAGTAAAAGCCAGAAATTTTATGCTTATATCTGTTAAACCACCTGATTTTAAGCACTTTTGTTTATATTGATATTTTTTATCTTCAGCCAAAACTATGTCTTTCAACTACATTTTGGCTGCTGATAATTTTTCTATTACTCCAGAATAAAAAGAAAAGCTGTAATTTCTTCGACGAATTCCCCTGGCTAAGCCCGCATAAATCGGGTTTTCTTTCTGCATTTGAATGTTTCCGGAGCCAATGGGCATCCAAAATAGCACAGATATGGCCAGTATCGAAAGGGAATACCATGGATGATCGCCCATCAGGTTATGCATGCTGTTGTGATAAATCAACATGGGAAACGGAATTGCAAAAAAACAACATGTCAAGTATCCAGAAGATCGATAATCCTTTGCTCATATTTGTGGGTTAGCCAGATCAATATAGGTAATGGTGTTTAATGGGGCTTAACCGGTCATATGCTGTGGTGGATGATTTTTTTAATCTCAGTTAAAATTTCTGTTTCAAAAGTTGCCTGGCGGATCTGGCTTTTGCGGTTGCTGCCAAAGGTATGGCTAATGGCAAAGCTTTTGCCAAACTTATTCTGTTTATGTGATAAGGCATAATACAATAGCCCATCTTCCTGTATATGAAGGATATATACATCTTCAAATGCCATTATTTTTCGGGTAAATAACCCAGGGATCTTTTTATAGACATAGCCAGTGTATGGATCAAAAATGTAAGTGACATTAAAATGGAAGATAAAATCGTAAAGTGCTGTTAGTGCAGATACAAAACCAATTGCCATAATGCCCCAGTGTGTATCGCGGTAGAGATGAAGCATGGGTGTTACCACAAATATTCCTGCGGCAAGTAATGTAAAACATAAAATCTTGCCTTTGTAATCTCGTTCAGGCTGAAAACTTAGACGTCCACTTTCTGTTTTTAAATTATAACCTGTCATACCTTGGTTTTGCGTTTTTAATATTGCGGCAAGCCCATTATCGTACTTATTTCATCACTAAGTCTTTGCAAGGGTTTAGCGGTAAATAACGTTTGCGCCAATAAAATATGCCGGGTTTTATTATCCTTTCTCATGACCATAAGGGCCTGAACAAGTATGGTGATAAAATAGCTCTTTTGTTTTGCGATGAGAAAATGGTCAAAATCATCAAAGCTGTAGTTTACCGGTTTACTGAAGAAAAAACGCTTACGCTGTATTTCCCGGTTTAGGCTATCGAAAATAATAATACCTGTTGTGCGCAGGATGCACAATAGGCCCACAATAGCCAAAATAGCAACATATAAAAATGTCGCTTTGCTCGTACTGTATATCAATATGGCTACTATGGACGCAACACAGCCAAATGTAAGGCTATATAGAAGTCCCTTTTGTGCTTTTAGATAATAAGTATTTCCTTCTTGTTCCAAGTATTTAAATGATTCCATTTTTATGATTATGGAGATTATAATATGTACTTCATTTTGATAATATCTGTTTCAGGTATAACTTCAGGTTAATCCCGGGCTACCGCAAAAAGGATGCGGTGATGGTAAACCATCACCATAAGCATCACATGTTGATGTTGAGGCGCATAAGCTTCTTTATTAATATTTACCAACAAATGAAGATTTGTCTTCGAACCATTTACCAATAAATGGTACAGGTTTTAACGCACCATTTGCTGCATTGATGATTCCAATGATCCAAAGAATGATGAATGCGTAACCTACAAATCCCAGGAAGGATAAACCAGGTGCTATCCCGGCAATAATGCTAAAGGCTACATTGAAAATAATGCTTACGATGGCAAGACCTAACGACTGTCTTAAGTGATATTTAAGCAAAGTGTCAGCTTTATCTTTTCCGGCAAAATAAGCAACTAACCAACCAATAAGGGTGATGTAAGAAACGATTGAAAGGGTTTTGTTGTCCATGATTTCTGTTTTTAAGGTTGAAAATTATTTAGATCAAATTTGGCATTAACCATCATCATCTAAAAAAAACTGGTGGCTACAGAGCATCTACAACGTTTTTGTAAAGCGTCTACAATACATCTACAGTTTAATGTAATTGTTTGTATGTCAGATTTTTATGTTGTCTTATGTTTTTATCGTTTTGTCTACAATAATCACCTAACTCCAATCTTTATGCTAATTTTACCCTATGAAACATCAACATTTTAAAAGGATATTTCTCTTAATTGGCATTTGCATCAGTTATTTTGTAACCAATGCGCAAACTTTATTGGAGAGTATTTCACTTAACAGGTTGAGCGATAAAGATAAACCGGCATTGTTAACACAGCTTGCTGAAAGAAATAGAATTAACGGCGATTATAAAGGAGCGATTCAAAAGGCTCAGCAAAGCGCAGCATTAGCTTTAAAATTTAAAAATTTAACGGAGGCTACGAAAGCCTATACCATACAGTCGAGCATATATGCTACAACCAAAGAGTTTGTTTTATCAAAAAAAGCGGGCGACAGTGCATTTTTGATTGCACAACAATCACGGCAGCCTGTTGCAATGGCCTATGCTTATTATGCACAGGCTTTATTTTATAATGCAATAGACAATTCAGAGCAGATTACGAAATATTGCGGGCTTGCGTTAAAGCTGTTGGAAAAAGTAGCTGACCCTTACCTTAGTGCTAAAATATATTACCTGCTCTACATGGTTAATACCCATTGGGACGATGTTAAAAATGTAAATAAATACGCACGTGCTGCTACCGAAAATGCACTAAAAACCACCGATTATAACCTGCTGAGCAATTGTTATATTGCTTTATCTGTTGCCGCTGATTATAATTACGCCAGTAATAAAAATGAAGCGTTACGTGATAGTATCATTTACTATTTAAATAAAGCTCAAAGCCTCTACCAGCAATACCCTAAATACGTTGCCCGCAAAACTTATGGCATTGCCTGTGTCAATAGCGCTGATTATTACCTGCGCTACTTTTCTGATACCGATCAGGCTGCAAAAGCCAATGCCATTCGCTATGCAGAAATGGCTAATGAAGTCATGAAAGGGGCGATTAATGGTGAAGAAATCAGGGCAAGCAGTTTGGGGATTTTGAGTGAATATGCCAGGAGAGATAAAAATTTTGTAATGACTGAAGCTTATCTGCAAGAAGCCTATAGCGTATTAAAAACTCAAAAAGTTCCATACTATTACACTTTAATCAATGTTTCAACCGCTTTGGCTACTTTTTATGAGCAACAGGGTGAATACAAAAAAGCGTTAGAATTGCAGAAACGGGTAACCGAATACAATAGTAAATATTTTGATGAGAAACGGACTTTAAATGCCCAGAAACTCGAGGTACAGTATGAGGCTGAAAAGAAAAGTAATGAGGTTAAACTATTAAAGCAGCGCGAAAAATACGCCAGGCAGCAAAAGTACCTCTACATTGGTATTGCCATTGCCTCTATACTGGGCCTTATATTTATGTTTCGCTCTTACCACTTCAGGTTAAGGTACTCTTTACAGCGTGAAAGGCAATTGCATTTAGAAAAACAGGATGCCGAACTACAAATGAAGTTTGAAAAAGAGGAACAGGCGAGGTTGAAGGCGGAGCAGCTTTTGTTGGAAAGCCAGCAGCAACAATTACAGAAAGAAATGATGGCCAGTCAATTGCAGCTTGAGCATAAAAAGGAAATGCTGTTTCAACTTAAGGAAAAACTTATTGATAACCAGCGGCTGAATATCAAAAAAATCTGGAATGAAGAATTGCTGTTGGATAATGATTTTGAAGAAGCTAAATTTCAGATCCAGGAGGTACACCCGGAGTTTTTTTCACTGATAAATCAACGGGCACAACAAAAACTCACCCCACTCGATTTAAAACTTTGTGCCTACCTTCATCTAAAAATGGATACCAAAAAAATTGCCCGGTTGATGAATATCGAAGCCAAAAGTGTACGAATGAGTTGTTATCGGATAAAGCAGAAGTTGGGTTTGGGTAGGGATGAAGACCTAAAACTGTTTTTACAGGATATTGGATAGTGTGCTTCTTTTTATCAATTAAGGTGGTTAACCGAATTAAACCGTCTTTTTACCTCTGAAAGCTTATTTTCTTTTTGATTGATGAGCTTACGCATTTCCAGTTTTTGGTTCAATAACTCCCTTTGGTTAGTGGTAACACGATCACGCACCTGTATTGTACTGTTTTTATCCTGGCTTAGCTGCTGTAGGGCAATTTCCCGGCGATCTGACATTTCCAATTGTTTTAGGGCGTCATAATAGCTGATTGCGGCTTTCTTCAGGTCATTTCCGTATTCTACATCTTTTATTTCCAGCGCATTTATCTCGTTAATTACCTTATTAAAAGCCTGTTCCTTATCATCAATCGCCTGTAGGGCACATTTAAAATCGCAATCAATAATGCATTTAAGCTTTCTTTCGTTGGGTCCGTTTTTACCCACCATGATATTAAATACAGTTCTTTCTGAGTTTGCAAGGACTGTATTTAGCTGAACTGCCTTTTTCGATTGGCAAGCAATTAAACAAAAGATCAGCAGCGTAAAAAAGATATTTCTCTGTACCATAAAACTTAAAATAATTTAGCGCTTAAAGAATATAGATATTACTTAAGTCAATCCTAATGGAATGTTAATTCCGGTTTAAATCGGTAATTAATAATGGATTATCTTTTTTTAGGTTTTCGAGCAGTTCTTCAACGGCTCCTGTAGAGGGATTTTTTTTCAATTCTTCTACTTCAGTATTGGTAATTCCTACTAACTGCAGAAAGCTTATTTCGCCGTGAGGAGTGTCAATTTTTCCCAGTTCAGGATCCAATGCCAAAACAAAACCTGTGATCTGGGTATCAGTATTTAGCCTTACAGGCCCATTAGCCGGGATAAAATGGTTTTCCTCAAACCATTTACCACTTGAAAATACATACCTGGCTAAATTATTCATCACCTGTATGGCCCAGATGGGATCTTTTTCATCATCTTTAAATGGGGCTAAGCGAAAGGTGAATTCAAACCCCCACTTGCTAAATTCCCCACCTGCTTTTTCTTCATTGTAATAAAGTTCGCTCATGCCATAGCTGATGAGGTGTTGGTGAAAGCTTTGGTGGTTGCTATCATAAATACTGACACCATCTATCGGATCGGTTCCGCCTGCAACATAATGGATTCCGCAAAGCGGTGGATAATGCCGGGCTTCGGTAGTACCATAAATTTTTTTCAGTTGGTCATCTATCGCCTGCCATCCGGGGCTATCATCTGATGTAAACTGCTGCTTATATCGTTCAGAGGTCATGATAATTTTGGTTAAGTTTAAAATGTTTCCAAAGATTTTACCGTTTTAATCTCGTATGGGTTGTTGGCGTAAGTTTAGGTAATGAAATTGAATTTCCTTTCAAATATGCTGCCGATTAATGGAACAGGCTTTTCCAAACCATTATTTGCAGTAACCATACCCAGTAGCATCAATATAAATGGAATTAATAAAATGAGATAAAAAATGAAGCCTAATGATGGAATGATGGCCAGGATAATACCACTTAAGATACTGAATAGGATAGTGGTAATGATAATACCAAGTGACTGCCCCAAATGGTAATTGGCCAATGCACTTTTATCTTTCGATTTTTTAAATTCCAGGTAGGAAACAATCCAGCCGATGAGCGTGATATAGGCAACCAGTGCAATTGTTTTCTGTTTCATGAGATTAAAATTTGGTGAACTAAACAATACAAAATTATGGTTGCCTTTATGTCCAACCAAGAAAAAGGGAGCTACACTCCGACTACGAATTTTTTAAATGCCGTCTACAAGGAGACTACAAAAGCCTTTAAAACGGCTAAATTTCAATTATTTATTGTAATTCTATTTTTGTAAAGTGTTTGTTTTTTATTTTTGATGATGCAGCTACCACTGAAAAAAATATCAGGTATTTTAATTTGTCTTTTACTTTTTCTAAAAAATGCCGAAGCGCAAAAGATCTATATCGACTCGTTAAATCGTTTGCTGGCACAGAGCAGCATGTCGAAGGAAGAAAAGGCGAATGTATACTGCAGACTGGCCAAGGCTAATTTTGAAAAAAATCTTCCGCTTTCTTTTCAACAAGCCAATGAGGCCCTTAAAATTGCAGAAGGATTAAGGGATGGAAAAAGTAAAGCAATGACCTATGCTACACTCGTACATTTATATGTATGGAAAAAAGACCTTAAAAGCGCTTATGCCAGTTTAGATAGCGCCAGGCATTATGCACAAAAAACAAAAGACCCTATTGCATTAGGCTTTGTATGGTTTAGAAGTGGCTGGTTAGACCTCGTGAACGATGAAAATGATAAATCGTCGGCCAAGCTGCTTAAAGCCCTCGATTTTTTTAAAGGCCAGCATGCTGATGATTACGAAAGTACCATTTACCACTATATGGCCAGTTTTTATGGTTATGGCAATGATCCATCAAAACAGCAGAAATATGCCAGATTATGCTATGCGAGTGCGATAAAAAGTAAACAGGTTGACGTGTTAAACAATGCTTATTTTACTATTGGACAAAGTTATTTTGACCGCTATAAGCAAGATACGCTAAAACGCAACCTGCTTGATTCGGCTTTGTTTACCTATAAAAAATCACTTCGGCTTTCAAAAGAACAGGAAGGCCGCATGCTCACTTACAGCAATACGGCAGCTGCCGCGTTAAATACCGCCAATGCCTATTTTCAATATTTTCCAGCCTCATATCGCGATAGCGCCGAAAAATATGTTGATATTGCAATGGAAATAGCTGCAAAAACAAATTTACTGGAGGTTTTACTAAACTGTTATGGATTAAGGAGCGAATATGCATTACGCGATGGAAATTACGATGAGGCAGAAAGGCTACTCCTTGCCGGATTGAATAAAATTTCAGGTGCGGTCGTAAAAATGCCACTCACGCAGGCCAGAATATACCAGGGACTGGCAAATATTGCCGAGAAAAAAGGTAATCAGCAGGCCGCTTTAAACTATTTTAAGCAATATTTCGATTATTATAAAAAAGCTTTTGATGAAGAAAAAATAAATAGCACCGCCAGGATAGAAGCACAGTATCAATCAGCAAAAAAAGAGCAGGAGATTGCCTATTTACAACAGCAAGCCAGGTATACCAAAAAACTAAATGTGGTTTATGTTATTTCAGGATTAACGGGAATTGCCGCATTGCTTTTATTGCTGATGTCTTACAATTATAAGCTTAAAGCATCGATCAGAAAACAAGAACTGATTGATCAGGAAAAAAAGGCCGTCGAATTAAGGGCACAGTTAAAAGAGGCAGAAGCGATACAGCTTCAAACCGAGCAGGTATTGCTCAAAGAGCGTCAGGAGCGCCTGGAAAAAGAAGTATTGGCTGGGAATTTACAGATCGAAGAAAAGAATGAATTGCTGGAGCTTATACCCGAAAAGTTAAATCCTGAAAGTCACCTTTCGGTTGATGAACAGATCAAACGAATTGTGAACCAGCAGAAAAAGATGGATAAAGTATTTGAAGAACATAAGATAGATTTTTTTGAAACCAATCCTGCTTTTTTTGAACGGCTGCAAGGGAAAGCCAACCACGCACTTACCCGGCTCGATTTAAAATACTGCTCTTATATGCTGATGGGCTTGACCAATAAAGAGGTTTCAGCTCGCTTAGGTATCGAACCTAAAAGTGTGCGTATGAGCCGTTACCGGATTAAACAAAAATTGGGTCTGGGCAAAGATGAAGATTTAAATTTGTTTCTGCAGCAGTTAAAGTAATTGCAGTTATCTTCATTAAATGAAATTCATCTTAGATCTGACTTGATTATAAAAACAAATTGTTGCAGATGATTACATCTTTTGTTGTTTGAAAACAACTGCACTTATTATTATTTGACAATAGGAGGTCATTACTTTGATAGGGTGATACTGTAAACTATAGCCTGTATAGTTTTACATTCGGAAACAGTCAATAACCTAAACAAAATATAAGAATTTACCTAAATTAAGATATGCAGAATAGGCTATTCGATATTCTTGAAACTGGGTGCTGATGAAGAGATTCTTACATTTTTGTGTTCCTGTGGAGAGGAGAACTTATAAAACAAAAGCCAATAAGTGACGGCCATAATCAACATACCTAAGAGCGCACTGATTACATCATTCCTTTTCATACCACCTTTGTAACAAAAACAATGCCGACCAAAAGAATCCTGTGTAAAAAAATCATTTTTTATAGTCGTAAAGGGCATTTTATCAGTATCATGGTATTGTTTCCCTCCTTAGTTAACGCCATACCAATTGTAAATAAGGGTGATTATACGGTATTTTAATCTACAGAAATTTAGTTACTTAGAGCAGTACATGTCCTATTCTTTAGCGGGCATAATTAACCATCTACAAACATAAATTGCTCTAAAAATGATTACACTTAAACTGGAAGAAAGATTAGATGAAGTATGGAAACACTGTCAGCGCGGATTGGTTTATCCCTCGCCATTTGCCATTTTTACTACATTCTGGACTAAAACACGCGTTAATCGTCAGCAATTAGCTGATCTGATGGCTTTCCTGAGGAAAGAAATCAATACCCATCCCAGTCTTAAAGACCGCAACACTTCTGTAATACTTGGTGTTTCCTTTAAAAACTGGGCTGCTATCTGCAATAATGATAACTTGCCTCTACCTAAAGGTATGCGACTTAATTTCCCAACAGCGTCTGATCCTTATACTTCTGATGTTTTTGATGCATCAAAAGGTGTGTTTGATGATACCGCAGGCGACCTTTGGTTACACCTAAAGAGCGATAGCAAAACCGCCTGCGAATTGCTGTTGGATCTGATCATAAATTCGCTTAAAGCGGTAACTCAACATTATTTCGCGCAGGATGCGGCTTCGAAATCAAACAGTAAGGATGGCAACAGAGGCAAAGTGCTGGGCTGTCGTTTCTCCGAAAACCTCAACAATCCTTCCGATCCGATTACCATTGCCAAACATACCCTCATCGGCGGCGAAGATATGGATCATTTTGGTGGTTCATTTGTATTGGCACAACGTTTTGTGATTAACTGGAACCAGATTAATATGATGACTGAAGATCAGATTGAAGACCTGATTGGACGTAAAACAGATGATACGATTATCCCCGACCGCGATTCGAGAAGTCACATTAAATCGGCCAGGTTACAGGATGAGTATGGCAATACCACACCAATATTGCGTTTAGGTTTACCGTTTGGCCGTGCAAAACAATCATCCATTGGTTTCAGGGCGCCCAAATCGGTTACTGTTTCTGATGAAGAAGGCATTTATTTTGCCGGTTTTGCCAAAGAAGCTTCTATTCTCGAAAACATTATGAGCAACCAAGTTGGTGGCGATAAGGGTTTTATGAACGACCGTTTGTTTAACCATCTTAAATCTGATCTGGGTGGCTTTTTCTATATTCCGAGCATCGAAGATCTGGAGCTGGAGAAACATCCGGATTACAGTAATAATTTTACTTATGTTGACAAGGGTGATTGGTCGAGATTTCCGGGCGTAGATTGGTCGCGTTTAGACCGCCATTACCAGGTTGCTTCCGAAAACGGACTGATGTATTACAACCATCAGAATTACCTTTTTACCATGGCCACCGGTATCAACAGGCGCAACGTATATTTTAAGGTACCCAGCAACCGGATACTGAGCTTAATGGAAAATATCTTTTCGTTATGGCAGGATAACTGGTACTTTAACCGTAAACAGGAAGAGATTAAAGAAGATCTACAATACTATATTAACGCTTACCAAGGGAGCGACAAACCTGCTGATATCATGAAAGAATCGGTCATGGTCAGAAAAGGCTGGGCGGTGCGCATGAGTCTGCAATTGTTCAGCTCTCCAGAATATGGTTTCCGTGGGCGTAAAATCCGTTTTCCTGACGGCAGTTTGCACGCCTATTCGTCATTTATCGAAGCTAAGGGCGAATGTGTATATGGATCTGACACTTATCGGATTTCACCGGAGGAAATTATCGTGGGTGCCATGCCGAACCTATCGCTTGGTGAAGGCCGTTATGTAATGAAATACCTTTCTGAAACCGAACGTATGGATGGTTTTTTAAGCAATTTAAGCGAAGCTTCGGGCGTTGGCCACGTCATCCCGAATTACGAAAAAGCCATACAGAAAGGTTTGAAGCAGATGAAAGATGAGGTATTGGCTTACGAGCAAAAGGCCGCTACCAAAGAACTCCGGGATTTTTACCGTTCTTCTTATCTTTCTTTGCAAGGAATTACCGAATACATTCTCAACTACGAAAAATTAGCGAGTGAAACTGCCGAAAAAATGGCAGAAGGACAGGCTTGGGAAAAAGCCAATCTGCTGGCCATTGCTGCGCGTATGAAAAAATTATCTGCCGATAAGCCCGAAACTTTTGTGGAAGCGGTACAGTTTATATTCACATTGCATTCGTGCCTGCACTTAAATGGTGAACCAACCGCCATTGGTCGCATGGATCAGCTATTAGATCCTTTTTATAAAAAAGGCGATGTTACAGAAGATGAAGCCCAGGAAATTATCGATGCTTTTTATATCAAACTCGATGAAAAAGTACAACAGAACAGGATTTTTATGGAAGATCATCAGCCTTTTGGTAACCTGGCCATGGGTGGAGCCTCGGGGCCATACCCTCAAGGTGCATCATTAGGGCAATGGATTCAGCAGATTACTGTTGGTGGAACTGTGGCCGATGGAACAGCAGATTTTGCGCAATCAAAACCGGCTTATAACGATGTCACAAAACTTTTTATCCGCGCTTCAGGCAGGCTGCCTTTAAATGCGCCATGTTTATCGTTGCGTACCCGTAAAGATATCCCTAAAGATGTTTTGGAAGAAGCGGCGCATGCCATCCTTTCGGGTGGTGCGCATCCAATCCTGCTTAACGACGAAAAAATTATCGAAGGATTGTACCGCAGTGGTGATGGCGTAGGTGGAAGCCTTGCTGAAGACAATAAGAAATGGAATTCGACCGTAACCTTGCAATCTGCACAAAATTATGCCTGCGACGGCTGTTATGAACCGCAGTTTCCGGGAGAGAATTGGTTCTCCTTAGGTGGCTTTTCTACCTTACAGCCATTAGAGTGTGCTTTAAATCAGGGCAGAACTTATTCTTCAGCCGGACAATCTTATCTTTTCGGGCAAAATGTTTCGCTTAATTCGAAACCGGCTGATCAGATTAAAAGTTTCGACGAACTGGTTAAAATCTATTTCCAGCATTTCGAACTGTTAAACCGCAAAGCTTTTAACGGACAGCTGATGGGCTTTGGCGCCAATACCAAATTCTGTCCCTCACCAATATTAAACGTATTAATGGACGATTGTTTAGGTCGTGGTCTCGATTTTTACAGCGGTGGTACCAAATACAATATTTACGGGCCGTGTTATATTTCCCTAAGTTCGGCCATCAACTCATTGTATGCTATTAAAACCATGGTTTTTGACGATAAAAATGCCGTAACCACATTGCCGGAACTATTGGAATGTTTATGCTGTGACTGGGGATATAAAATGACCGAACCTTTTATTAGCACTTTAGCGGGCGAATCGAGAATTGCCAGTCGTTCCGATCGCTTTAAACGTTTAAGGGATATTGCCTTGAGTTTGCCACGTTACGGCCGCGGTCATCACGAAATCGATACCTTTGGAAATACCATTATAGAGGGCATCGCAAGGATTTCGGTTGAAACCTTTACCAAACCGCTACCACAGATGTACAGTGCTTTACAAAACCTCGCCACACGTTACGGTACTGAAGAATTTCCTTTCGGAATCCAGATTCAGCCGGGTGTAGGTACTTTTGAAAACCATGTAGAGATGGGTGCCTGGAACGGTGCCAGTGCCGATGGACGCCGGTTGGGTACCGCTGTAGCATCAGATTTGAGTTCAGCACCAAGTCCGATGGATTTACCGATCGACCACCAATATGCGGGTTTCGAAACCTCGCTTGCCGGTTTTGAAGGTAAAGGTACCGATATGATGACCGATGGTGCGCCAACAGATTATAATATCAATGAGAATTATCCTGCCGAAAAAATTGTAGCGGTTATGCAACAATTTGCAGAAGGTCATTCATCAAATATATTGACCATTACCGTAGCCAGCGCAGATACCTATACCCAGGCCGTAAGTTCACCCGAACAGTTCGATCTGTTGCGCGTGCGTACCGGAGGGTGGTCTAACTTCTTTACCTCGGTGTTTCCCCTTACGCAGGATCAGCACCGCAGAAGGCCAGTTTCTACGCCTGTAGTTGCAGCGCCCGCCGTAGCCGAAAAGAACGTTGGAGATATCAGTAAATGCCCGTTCCATCAGCAAATGGCTGTTAAATAGATTTATCCTTATCGGTTGAGGTTAATCGCGAAGATGCCGTAGAGAGATCAATTTAAGCAGATCTCTCTACGTTAATTTGTTTAAGAAGATCACGTTATGAACAAGCTATCTGATCATCTTCCCCCAGCAAACCTAAAATTTTTAAGATTTATTGAAAAGTCTATTAGCATTAAAGTATAAGAATAATTTGCTTTCGGTATGATCGCTAGTTTTTACTCACATCATATTGGCAAGATTTACATTTTTGCTTTAGCTCCAGAATATTAAAAAGCTTTAATTACGGTCAACAGCGTCAATAATTCGACTTAAGCGTTCCGATACAGTGGTATCTCCTTCAATTTTGATAACCGGGCAGTTTATACCTGCCAGCCAGCTTTCGTGGATACCGATATTGCGGCCTGTAAAAGTGCGGTCATCATATTTTGATGCCCAATCTATAAACTCCAGAAACAATTTGTGCCGCAGAGGATCATCGTAAATGTTATTTCCGTATCGTTCTGCTTCCCTTTTTATCAGGCGTTCCATCCTGATTTCTTTTGGTAGGTAAAGGAAAACTGCAAGGTCGAACATTTGTTTCCACTCCTCTCCCCAGCTTACCAGCGATCCACCTACAATATAACTTTCTATTTGGCTTAATTCCTCCTTAAGCATCTGGTTCCGTAATATCGGATCTCTTTTTACGGTATATGGCACCGAAGATTTTTCCCAGAAGAAATGATCAGTATCAAAATAAGGGATATTTAATCTGGCAGACAAAGCTTCTCCCAGTGTTGTAGTACCTGCACAGGATGCCCCAAGGATATGGATTTTCATGATGCAAAGATATCGCAAAATGTTTCATTGAAATTAAAATTGATAGCCGATAAATTTTTTATCTATCTATAGTCTAAATGTCTTTACCTATCTGGCGCAAGGTGTATGCTCAGCCCGGACATTTCCTGGTTTGCGCTTTCGTTAAGTTTATTGATTGTTCAGTATTGGACAAAATTAAAATGCCTAAAGTTCTTTTCATTAGGGAAATAACGATGCAATTGTAGATTCCGTTATAAATTTCTTTTTATTGAAACCGGTCTGCAGGAAGCATACCCTTACTGCATTTCGTTGAAAATCATTTAAATAGCTGATGCTGCTCACATTTTTAACATGATTTTTTTTCAAAATTTATGCTTAATAAACAGCGCATTGTATGAAAAAGATCCTGGTACCTGTTGATTTCTCTCCAACAGCAGAGAATGCAGCAAATTATGCAATTGATTTGGCCTTCCATATTGGGGCAAGGTTAGAACTATTTCATGTTTTTCAATTTCCTGTGGTACCACCCTTAGCAGCATCGATGGTGTGGCCTTCTGGAGAATACAATCAGATGGAAGACGACGCTAAAAAAGCATTGGAGAAATTGCTTTATAGGATCGAAAAGAAATACGAAGCTGCCTACAAAGATTACAGCATTAAACCACAAGTATATTCGAAACTGGTTTATGGCGAAGTAGATGATGAGGTTTGTAAGTATTTTACTGAAGGTAAGATGAATCTCGTTGTAATCGGCTTGAACAATGCAAGTAAGCTCTCCAAAATTTTGGTCGGTAGTAATGCCAGAAAAATGATTGAGCGCGAAATACCGCTTTTGCTCATACCTGGTGGTTATCAATTTAAGAAACCCAAAAAAATTGCCTTCGCTACCGATTTCAGTCATACCGATATCCCCGTTTTATGTACGCTTGCCGAATTTGCAAAACCTTTTAATGCTGATATACTCATCATGCATACCGCGCATCCAGCATCAGAGCCGGCAGGTTACAAACAGAAAACCGAAAATTTTTTAAATCGGGTAGCTGATAGGGTCAACTATAAAAATATCTACCACAGGCATGTAAACAGCCATAGGGTTAAAGATGGCTTAGACTGGATCGTAGAAAATGGTCAGATCGATATGCTGGTGATGGTACATCGGAAACAAGGATTTTTTTATCGTTTGTTCAATGGTAGCTATACACTAACCATGTCAGATCATATTCAGATCCCGCTTCTGGTTTTACCACCTGAACACCGCATTCCGATGTAAAGCCTGTTGATTTTCTGAGACTTAATTGCGAATCTATTCTAAACAAAAAAATATGTATCCTAAAACAATGAAAGCCGCTGTTGTTCATCAGTATGGAGCACCGCTGGCCATGGAAGAACTGCCGGTCAGACCGCTCAATCAATATGAGATCCTGGTACAAGTAATTTCAAGCGGTGTATGCCATACCGACCTGCACGCCTGTAACGGTGACTGGCCGGTAAAATCAAAAATGCCATTGGTACCTGGTCACGAAGCCATTGGTTTGGTAGCCGCAATGGGGCGTGATGTTAAAAGTGTTAAAGAAGGCGATGTGGTTGGCGTTCCGTGGTTGTACAGTGCCTGTGGTTGTTGCGAATTTTGCCTAACAGGTTGGGAAACATTATGCTACGAACAACAAAATGGCGGTTATAGTGTTGATGGTGGTTTTGCAGAATATGTAATTGCCGATTCCAGGTACGTTGCCCATTTTCCTTCGCACGTAAATTTTGCAGAAATGGCACCGATTATTTGTGCAGGGGTTACCGTTTACAAGGGGTTGAAAGAAACCGAGGTGAAAGCAGGTGAATGGGTTGCCATATCAGGCATTGGCGGATTAGGCCATCTGGGGGTTCAGTATGCAAAAGCCATGGGATTGCAGGTTGCTGCGATTGATGTTTCTACCGATAAATTGGAGATGGCCAGAAAGTTGGGTGCCGACATTGTAGTTAATGCACTTGAACAGGATCCAGGGGAGTTTCTTAAAAAACAAACCGGAGGAATGCACGGCGTATTGGTTACCGCAGTATCGCCTGTTGCCTTTAGTCAGGGGCTTTCCGCATTGCGTAGAAAAGGTACTTTGTCGCTAAATGGATTACCACCAGGCAGTTTCGATCTCCCCATATTTGATACTGTATTAAACAGGATTACGATCAGGGGTTCCATTGTGGGTACCAGAAAAGATATGCAGGAGGCTATCGAATTTGCTGTAGATGGCAAGGTAAGGGCCCGGATTAATCCTGCAAAACTGGAAGACATCAACGAAGTATTTGAACAGATGAAAAGGGGAGAGATCGAGGGCAGGGTTGTTTTAGATATTTGAGGTAAGCAGCAGCAATAACTATTCAAGATTAATTTTTAAAAAATGTTAGGGACATTAAAAGAGGAGGATATTGAAAAACTCCTTACAGAACAATATATCGGTCGTTTAGGCTGCCACGTCCAGGGGACGACTTATATCGTACCCATTAATTATGTGTATAGCAATGGTAAAGTTTATGCCCATTCTGCTCCCGGACAAAAAATCAGGATGATGAGAAGCAACCCACAGGTATGTTTCCAGGTTGACCAGATCCGTAACACCTTTAACTGGAAAAGCGTAGTGTGCTGGGGCAGATTTGAAGAAATAGCCGACAGTTCAGAAAAACAAAATGTTTTGCAGGGCATTATCCATCGGATGATGCCTTTAACCAATACACCATCTGAGCAGCCGTCGCATGGAACAGGCAAAACGGATGCCTATGATGAAGAAATTATCGTGTTCAAAATTGTACTGTACCTGAAAACAGGCAGATTTGAGCTTAATGAAAGATACAATTAACAAGTGGATTGAATATGATCAGTATGAGAATTTGAGACAGGATGTTTTAAATAAAAAAAAGCCTGAAATCATGCGATTTCAGGCTTTTTTTTATTCTGCGGAGAGCGAGGGATTCGAACCCCCGGACCTGTTACAGTCAACAGTTTTCAAGACTGCCGCATTCGACCACTCTGCCAGCTCTCCGCTGCAAAAGTAGGAATTTGGCGTTAATCTGCAAACCTTTTCCGTTCAAATATTTTAATTAATATTTTAAGCCTTGCTAATCATTTAGTTAGGATAGATAAAAAAATAAAAAAGCATCAATATGCGGCTATTTTAGGCTGTTAATAGTCATAATAGGTTGCCGTTAACCCTTATTAAACTGCTTCTTTTGGGCGGATTTTATGCCGTTCAACGGATAAATATCCATTTCCTTCAATCGCAAAACAGACTAATCCCGCCAGTACAGCAATTGAAAACCAGAATTCGGAATAAGGTTTAAAAATGCCCCCTGAACTATTGATGAAGAATACGGCACCGATCAGTATCGGTAAGTTAATCAGGCAGAATGTACGGGTATACGTACCCAGTGTTATGGCCAAACCACCGATAATATGTAAAACGATAATAAAGTGTGCCAGCAGGCTGATGCTGATTGCCGTACCCAGGAAAGCGCCCCTCATTAAATTACTAAAAGCTTGCATATTGATATAAAAATCAATGCCTTTCCACATTAACACGAGGCCTAATAAGATTCTGAAAAAATCAAGCCATTTTGGGTGGTGGTGATCGCCCCAGTTTTCGATTTTCTTAAGCATTTTCATAGCTTCTATATTTTGGTTATTACAATTTACATATAATAAATATTAATAACAATATGTAGCTAATGATTTGAAATTGAGGAGACTTTTGCTCATACCGGGCCGGCGAATTAACAAATTGGTGTTTATCGTTAACTGTAATATAAATTTAGACCAGAACGCGATGTGGTAGCAGATTTCTACGTTTCGCGTTGCTCCAATCAAATTGATGTTATCCCCTTTTCTTCTGCGCTATTTTACTGTTTACATATTCAGTAGGCGACATGCCAAACTGCTTGGCAAAATTCCGTCCGAAATGCGATTGTGAACTATAACCCACCAATTCTGAAATTTCATAAATTTTCATTAATCCCTCATTTAAAAGTTCAGCAGCTTTTTTTAACCTCGCTAAATTGATCAGCTCATTCGGGCTCAGATTAGAAATAGATTTAATTTTACGGTAAAGTGTTGGCCGGCTCATGTTCATCTTTTCTGCCAGATGTTCTACATCCAGATCCTGATTGCTGATGTTTTGGTTAATGGTATCCTGTAATTTTTCTAAAAATAACTCGTCGGCCTTGGAATAGGCCATGCTTTTCAGGTGAAGGAGGGGTGAGCTGGAAAAATATTCTTTGATCTTATTTCTGTTTTTGAGCAGACTGGAAATCTGTACCTGTAAAAACTCGGGCGAAAAGGGTTTTTCTACATAGGCATCGGCCCCTAGTTCTAAACCTTCGATTTTAGATTGCAGCGAATTTTTTGCAGTAAGCAAGATCACCGGAACATGACTAAACTCCAGGGTGGATTTTATTTTGGCACAAAACTCAAAACCGTCCATTTCTGGCATCATCACATCACTAATGATAAGTTGAACGGTTTCACATTGCAATATCGAGAGGGCTTCTATACCGTTTCTGGCCTGCAAAACATGGTATTTTTCTTCCAGATCATCTGAAATGAAATCCAGAATATCCTCATTATCATCAACCAATAATACTACAGGTCTTTCCAAATCAGTATCTTTTATGGTAAACGTATCTACAATTTCTTCCATTTTCCGTTCAGATTAAATTCAATTCGCTGATGGATCGGCAGCTCTAATACAAAGATATTAAAATCACCATCATCGAAATTTAAATAGAGTTCCCCTTGATGCAGTTGTGCAAGCGATTTTGAAATCGAAAGGCCTATGCCGGTTCCTGCCTTTATGTCTGTTTCCTTGCCCCTGAAGAAAGGCTCAAATATCTTGTCCTTAATTTCCATAGAGATCTTATTCCCATCATTTTTAACCATTACCATAAATTTATCGCCTTCCTTTAGTGATAAGTTAAGCTCCACATGTGCTCTCCCATATTTAAGGGCATTATCTGTCAGATTGCTGATTATTTTATAAAAAGCTTCAATATCGATATAAGCATGAAGGTTTTTTTCAGGTAGATGAAGGTTATAGGTGATGTTTTGCTGTTCTGCTGCTGGTTGAAACTGTATAAATATATCTTTTAACAGTTCGGAAATATCGGCTTTTACAAAGTTTAACGAAAATTCGCTGGTTTCTGTTTTTCTGAAATCCAATAATTGATTCGTCAATTTGAGCAATCTATCGGTATTTCGACCCATAATCCGTAAATTCTTTTCTATTGCTGGTATAGCGCTTGCCTGTTTAATCAGTTTCTCCATCGGTCCGACAATCAAGGTGAGCGGGGTTCTGATTTCGTGGGCAACATTGGTGAAAAATTCGATTTTGGCCTGATAAACTTCTTTCTGTTTCTCATGCTCAAAAACTTCCATACGCCTGCTGTTTTTTGCCGCTATTTTTAAGTGGTAACTTCGTATCAGGAAAAAGATAATCCCAACTATGGCGATCAGGTAAAGTAAATAGGCCTGAGGACTGAAATAAAAAGGAGGGTGAATTTTAATCAGCAGTCTGGCATTTTTAGAACTCCAGTTGCTACTCCTTTCAACCAAGGCTTTTACCTCGAAAATGTAATTGCCCGGTGCAAGTTTGGTAAAATAAACTTTCCGGTTGGTTTTTAAATATTCCCAGTCTTTATAAATCCCCGTCATTTTATAAGCATACTCGGTCATTTCGGGTGATAGATAGCTTAAAGCCGCAAAATCGATGCTGAAGGAGCTTTGGTTATAGTTAAGTTCTATGGTGTCGACATAAACGATCGATTTATTGGCAAGCGGATCTTTTCCGTTTAAACCTGTTTCCGAACCGTTGATTTGAAAGCCGGTCAAAAATACCGGCGGCGCATATGTTGTGGTCTTTAAATTGGCCGGATTAAAGCTTACCAGTCCTTTTACGCTCCCAAAATAGATTTTGCCATCTTGATCCTGGTAGGCAGAGCTGTAATTGAATTGGTCAGTAAGCAGTCCATTAGCTTTTGAATAGGTTTTACTTAAACCAGTAACGGGATCGAAATGGATAAGTCCCCGGGTACTGCTAATCCAGAACTTATGTAATGCGTCTTCCTCAATGCGGAACAGGTAATTGCTGGGAAAGCCATTTTTTATTCCATAGCGCTTAAATTGATGCGTTTGCTGGTCAAAGCTGCAAAGTCCCCCACCATCAGTGGTTACCCAAATGTGTTTTTGGCTATCCTCAAAAATGCTGTTTACGGAGTTATGGCTTAAACTCTTTGCATCCTTCGGGATGTTCCGGTAGTTTACATAACCCGGTTTGGAGAGGTTAAACTGAAATACACCATCGTTAAAACTACCTGCCCAAATGTTGCCCTTGCTATCTTCCATAACCGAATAATAAAAAATAAAAGGAAGGCCTGCAATAGCGTCAAAATCATCTCTTTTACGGTTGTATCGGTAAATGCCATTAATGGTTCCGACCAGAATTTCACCTGATCGCGTTTTGCAAAAAGTAACGATAAAATTGGTGCGTAATGAGTTTCCTACACCAGCCTGGTAATGTTTGATGACCCTTTCTGTCTTCAGATCTAAAACATCCAACCCATGTTCAAAAGTGCCTATCCAGAGTTTGTCGCCATCAACCAATAAACCGTGGATATTGGAGTAGGCAATGCTTCCGGGTTTTCCATCGGGTAAAAAATGTTTAAATAAACCTGTTTTGATCTGGAGTTTATTCAACCCGGCATCTTCCGTACCGATCCATAAATTTCCAGCCTGATCTTTCGTAATTTCCCTTACATCGCTTCCGCTGATTGAATTGGTGCCATTTTGTGGGAAGTATTTGGTGAACAATGAAGTATGGCTCGAATAATAGTTTACACCTCCAAAGTACGTCCCGGCCCAAACTCCGCCTTCACGATCCACACAGATGGTATAAACAGCATTATCACTTAAAGAATAATCATTATTGTATTGCTTTTTGAGGTGAATGATTGCTCCACTTTCGTCATTATAAATGTAAATGCCCGATTCTGTAGCTATCCAGAATTCGTGGGATCCTGTCTTTTTTATGTCGCGGACAAAAATTGGCGTTTGGTCGTCGTTTAATTTCAGTATATTTTTTGATGTTAAGGTAATGGGGTTAAAGAGTTTAACACCTTGATTGGTTGTACCCACCAACAAATTTCCATCTTCAGTTTCTGCAATTCTGGATACCCAACCATATTCAGTCTTGGCATTTTTTCCATTAATATTAAACGGCTCAAAATTATCCGTTTTGGGGTTGTATTTTTCCAGCGTTCCCTTTCCGGTACTGATCCATACACTACCATCTTTTAAAACGGTTACCAATGAGGCATCAAATGGTGCGTTATGCGCAAAAGCACGTATTTTCTTGCTACGCTTTTGATATAGATATATTTTGAATGAAGACAGGATCCATAAATTTCCCTGTTGATCGCTCGCCAAATCGATAATCCGCATTCCTTTGGTCGCTGCAATCATGGCAAAGCTTTCCTTTGCCGGATTGTATTGGTATACACCATTATTGGTACCTACCCAAAGGGTTTGCTCCTGATCGTAGTGGAGGGCATAAATCAGATCGTTGCCTAAACTGCCTGCCTGATCCGGATCGTGGCGATAAGTTTTAAAAGCATAACCGTCAAATCGGTTCAGTCCATCTTTTGTGCCAAACCACATAAAACCGTTTCCATCCTGTACGCTGCAAAAGGCAGTATTGTTGGAAAGCCCGTTTTCTACCTGGTAATGCCTGAAATAATAAGGCTGTGCCAAAAGTAGCTTTGCCGAAAACAACAGGCATAAAAGTATGATGAGTTTTTTCAAGAGATTGTGGTCAGTAGCTTCAAATATATTAAAGAAAAGTTTTGCTTTCAGGCTAATTTACATTTGAGACGATATGTAGCAAGATTGAGACGAATCGGTTTGTACCGGATGAAACTTTCAATTAAATAACTTGTAAGTTATGAATTGATAGCTACCAACTGATAACTGCAAATTGCAAACTGACAAAGGCGTTACCCCTAAAATAGCCTAAAGACTACTGACCGATGTTAACTAATCCCCGCCGCCTGTAACGGAACAATCGATAGGGCGGATAGCCCGGAACGAAGAATGAGTGGGGACTAGGAGGGATGGCAGGACCGAGTGACCGAAAGGCAACCAAGCCCAACATTTCCAAAAAAAAGTTGATAAAGACCCTGAGCTGAACTGGGGAAGACGCATTGAACGGCTTTTCTGTATTTCCGAGGCTCCGTGGCTAAACAGGTTCCATCACTACAAATCGAGACAAAATGAAGAAAGATTGATACAAATGTATATCCCTCTGAAAAACTAAAAACTGAATCTTTGAGAAGAATTAAATGCAACTAAAACCATTTACTTCAGTCATAACCAAATCTAACCAAATATGAAAAGAAGTTTATTCTCCTATGAAGGCTTTGTAAGCCCGGATCGGTACTTGCTTCAAAAGATGTTTCTGAAAAGCAAAATCCGCTCTGCTATTTTAACCGCACTTACCTTATTCTTATTTTCATTGCAGCTGATTGCACAGGAACAAAATACTGTTACTGGCACCGTGACCGACGAGAAGGGCGAAACAGTTGTAGGTGCCAGCATTAAAATTAAAGGTACCAGCACCGGGGCGACAACGGATGCAGACGGAAAATTTAAAATTCAGGTAGCCGATAAAAATGCAACGCTGATTTTTATTTACGTAGGTTATGCCAATCAGGAAATTGCACTCGCAGGACGTTCGCAGGTTAATGTTAAACTTAAACCTTCCAATAACGATCTTTCTGAGGTGGTGGTGGTGGGTTATAACACTCAGAAAAAGGAAGCCATAACAGGGGCTATCTCTTCCATCAGCAGTAAAGACCTCGAGAAAGTACATGGTGGCTCAACCGTGAGTACGGGCCTTGCGGGTAAACTTCCCGGTGTATCGTTCAGGATGCCTGATGGCAGACCGGGATCGAGTGCCAACATCCAGATCCGTAACATGGGCAATCCATTATATGTGATAGACGGGATTCAGCAGGATGCCGGTCAGTTTAATAACATTTCTCCCAATGATATTGAAACCATTAGTGTACTTAAAGATGCTTCGGCCGCTATTTATGGTAGCAGGGCCGCTAACGGGGTAATTCTGGTAACCACTAAAAGAGGTAAAAACAGTACCCGCAATACTTTCAGTGTTGATGCTTATACCGGATGGCAGAACTGGGTGCGTTTCCCGGAAACAACCGATGCTTACCAATGGATGTTGGGAAAGGCTACCGCAGAATTGAATCAAAACGGTAAAACTGATATTACCCAGGCCGAACTGGATAAATGGAAAGCAGGAACAGAATATGGTTACCAGAGCCAGAACTGGAAAGATATCATCATTGCGCCTAACGCACCACAGTCTTCTATTAATTTAAGTGCTTCAGGGGGCAGTGATAAGGTAAATTATTACTTTTCTGGCACGCACTTAGATCAGAAAGGGGTATACGGAAAGGCAAGGGAGTTTGATTTTAAACGAACCAATATCCAGAGTAATATAGAGGCTAAAATAACCGATCGTTTTAAGGTGGGCATGCTTATCAATGGCCGTATAGAAAGCCGCGATCAGCCGGGCGTTCCTGGTGGTGATGATTACTGGGCTGCCCGTTTTGCACTATTGCGAAACAGACCTACCGAACAGGCTTATGCCAATGGCAATCCTGATTACCCGAACGATATTGGGCATAATACGGAGCAGTTTGCTGTGCAGAGCAAAGCCTTGAGCGGCTACTGGAAATCAGACTGGAGGGTTTTACAGACCAATTTATCCGCAAGTTATGATACGCCTATCAAAGGGTTGGAAATTAAAGGCCTGTATTCTTATTATATCGCCGATAACGTAATCAACGGTCACGAGTATACCTACAATGTATATACTTACCATCCTGAAACAGGTGTTTATGAAGAAAAAGTAGGAAGCTCTAATCCTTACAGGGAACGTAGAAACGAAAAGATATACACCAATACCTATCAGTTACAGGCCAACTATAACCGTACTTTTGGCAAACATACCATTGGTGGCGTTTTAGTTGCAGAACGTTTAGATCGTTTTAGAACCTATACTTTCCAGCATGCGGTACCACAAACCAATATTTTGCCTGTTTTGCAATTTGCCGACATGGATGGTCAGGATTTTGCCGACATCCAGGAAGAAGAAGCCCGTATTGGTTACGTGGCCAGGCTAAACTATAATTATGATAATAAATACTATTTAGAGCTTTCTGGTCGTAGGGATGCCTCCTGGAAGTTTGCTCCCGACAGACGTGTAGGTTATTTCCCTTCCGCATCCATTGGTTGGAGAATTACCCAGGAGAAATTTATGAAATCGCTTTTAGGTGAAAGCACGATCTTAAATGATTTGAAACTCCGTGCCTCATACGGTGTGCTGGGTGATGATGATCTGGGCATCGATCCTTTTGCCTACATCCCCGGATACCGCTACAACCAGGGTTCTGTGATTTTGGATGGAAAAAATATCACCACTTCGAGGGATAAGGGGCCAGTGATCAATAACCTCACCTGGTTTAAGAGCAAAATTACAGATATAGGTCTGGATTTTTCATTGTTCAACAGCAAACTGAGTGGAACTGCAGATTATTTCTACAGAAAACGCACCGGTTTAAAACAGGTTAAAAACGATGTATTGGTACCAATCGAACTGGGGTATCCATTGGCGGCAGAAAATCTGGAAAGCGATGCGCAGTTCGGTGCCGAATTTGCTTTAAATTACAGGGATAAGATCGGAGAATTCAATTACAACGTTGGGGGAAATATCTCCATCAGCAGGAGAAAATTTTTAGATCAGTACAAGCCGCGTTATGGCAATTCATGGGACAATTACAGAAACAGCTACAACCAGCGTTATACCGATATTTTTTGGGGATATGAAGTCACCGGCCAGTTCCAGAACATTGACGAGATCAACAATTATAAGGTAAACATCGATGGACAGGGAAACCGCTCTTTATTACCCGGCGATTTAATTTATAAGGATCAGAATGGCGACGGTGTCATCAACGATCTGGATCAAAGACCTATCGGATATACCACAACAGGTCAGCCAAATATCGGCTTCGGTTTCACCATTGGTGGTTCTTATAAGAACTTTGATTTTACAGCAGATTTTTCAGGCGGTGCGATGTATTCCTGGAACCAGAACTGGGAACAGCGCTGGGCATTCCAGAATACTGGTGCTTTATTACAGAATTTTGCTGATGACAGCTGGCACCGCACCAATCCATACGATCTTAACAGCGCATGGATCCCTGGGAAATACCCCGCATTGCGCTTTAATGATGGCGGACACAGCAATTACAACAAAAACTCCACTTTCTGGCTGCATAATGTAAGGTATTTACGTGCCCGTACGCTTGAGATCGGTTATACCATACCAAAAAGATGGGCCGAAAAAATCAAGATCCAGAATGCCAGGGTTTATGTAAACGGATATAATCTGTTTTCTATCGATAACCTGAGCGATTACGGTGTGGATCCGGAAATTGCAGACGATAACGGTTTACAGTATCCACAGAACAAGTTTTTTAACATCGGACTTAAATTAACGCTGTAACATGAAAAAGACTAATCAGATGAAAAAAATTATATATGTATTCGCTGCCATCGCCTTTTTAAGTTTTGCGCAGTCGTGTAAAAAAGATTCAGCATTTTTGGATAAACAACCTACCAGTACCCTGCCTATTGATGCGGTATGGAAAGATCCAAACCTGGTGCTCACCGTTGTTGGCGACCTTTACGACCGTTATCCGGATTACCAGACCATTGAAGCCTGGTGGACTTTTACAGATTTTGACGAAGGTTTTGCTTCCGCCAGTGGCGATTATTTTCGCCACCAGAATTTAGAGTACGGTTACGATGCCTGGAGGTATTGGGATATGGGTACTTATGGTTATATCCGCGACTTGAACATGTTTATTAAACGTGGTCAGGAATCTACCGCTTTAAAAGCAGAAGACCGGGATCGTTTTCTGGCTGAAGCACGTTTTATCAGGGCGGGAGTATATTTTGAAATGGTAAAAAGAATGGGCGGCGTACCATTGATTACAACCGTTTTAGATTACGATTATAGCGGCGATCCAAGCTACCTTCAGTTTCCGAGAGCAAAAGAAACCGAAATTTATGATTTTGTGATTGCTGAACTGGAAGCCGTAAAGAACACACTGCCCGATAATCCGACTGTACAGAGCAGGGCTACAAAAGCTGCGGCATTGGCCATGGAATCGCGAGCAGCATTATATGCCGGTTCAATTGCGAAATACAGCAATTCGCAGTTAACTTTGCCTGGTGGGGAGGTTGGCATTTCTTCAAGCCTGGCCAACGGTTATTTTACCAAATCTTTAGCTGCAGCAAAAGAGATTATCGACGGTGGGAAATATTCACTATACAAAAAGAATCCTAATTTGTCTGAAAATTTTGCCGCACTTTTTACGGATAAAGGCAGCAATCCGGAAGTAATTTTTGCCAAAGATTTTAAATTGAAAACCAATAAGGTTCATGGTTTTACCATTGATAATCAACCACGTTCTTCTGCTGAAGAAGCACAGGGTGGGCGTTTAAACCCGTCATTAAACCTCGTACAATCTTTCGAAAAACTGGATAATACCTTTGCATCCATGGCTTCGGTTGATGCAAGTGGTAACCCGATATATTATACTAATATTACTGATATTTTTGCTGACCGCGATGCGCGCCTGGCAGGTACGGTAATCCTCCCCGGAACACAGTTTAAGGGTAAAACGGTTGATATCTGGGCGGGTTATCAACTGGCTAATGGTACGATCATTACCGGCGATAATTTCGGGCAGAGCAAAAATAATGTACTACCGGATAATCCGGCATCGGTACAGGTAGTAGGAAGAGATGGCCCTGTTGATGGTCTGGAATTCAGCGCACAATCAGGTTTTTATGTCCGCAAGTATTTAGATCCGGCAACAGGATCAGGCCAGATTGGTACCCGGAGCGATGTTTGGTGGATCCGCTACCGTTATGCCGAAGTATTGTTAAATGCAGCAGAAGCAGCGTTCGAATTAGGTGATCCGGCCACAGCAGCCAACTACATCAAACAGGTAAGAGATCGTGCCGGATTAACTGTAGCATTAACGCCGGCGCAGATCACTTTCGATCGTATTGTACATGAGCGTAAAGTAGAATTTGCTTTTGAAGGACATGAACTTTGGGATATGAAACGCTGGAGGCTGGCCGATAAAGTTTGGAATGGCAGTAACATGTCGCCAGCCGATTTTATTAATGCAAACAATATTGGCAGCGCAACACGCACCAGTACGCAGGTATTTGGCTTGTGGCCCTACAAATATTATAATCCTGGCAATGCCAATCATTTGAAATATATTTTTAAAGTGATTAAGCCAAGCCGCGTAACCGCTGCACACCGTTTCCGTATCGGTAATTATTACTCTTCAATCGGGCAGGATGTGCTTAACGGAAACCCTAAAATTGTAAGAAACCCTAACCAATAAGCAGATATAGATATGAAAATTAGATTTTATTTCATGATTGGGGCACTTGTTTCCATACTTTTAGCTTCATGTAAAAAAGATAATTATGATGCACCTGAAGCTGATTTTACCGGTCGCATCGTGTATAAGGGCGAACCCATCAGTGTTCAATATGGTCAGGTAAATTTCGAACTCTGGCAGTCAGGTTTTGGAAACTATTCGGCGCTGAATGTTAATGTAAGCCAGGACGGGACCTATTCTGCCAAATTATTTAATGGAGACTATAAACTGGTTTTTTCACCGAATCAGGGGCCTTTTTTATGGAAAAAGAATGCAGCAGGTAAACAGGATACCATTTCGGTAAACATCAGTGGCAACAAAGTGATGGATATTGAAGTGACGCCTTATTATATGATCCGTGGAGCCACACTTACAGCTACGGCAGGCAAAGTGAATGCTTTTTGCAAACTTGAAAAAATCATCACCAATGCCGATGCTAAGGATATTGAAAATGTATCGCTTTACATTAACAAAACACAGTTTGTAGATGGCAGCAATAACATTGCTACCCAGCAGATTAGTGGCGCAGCCATCGCCGACCTCAATAACCTGAACATGAGCGTAACGATTCCAGGCATTACACCTGCGCAAAATTATGTTTTTGCCAGGATAGGCGTTAAAATTGCCGGCGTTGACGATTTGATTTTTACGCCTGTAACTAAAATAAGTTTTTAATTTTTTAATAGTTTCCCCATTCCCAGGCAAGCGGGAATCTTAATGCTGACGTCGTGAATGATCATGTTTTAAGATTTTCAAATCGTTTGGGAATGGCAATAGCTTTCTAATCAATATCTTTAGTTAATCATCGCTAATGAAATATATTTCCGCCCTTTTTTTCTGTTTTTCACTATGTTTCATAAGTAAACAAATAGTTGCCAAACAGTTAAATGATACCCTATATCTTGCAGACCCAACTGTTTTCGTTGATAAAGGCAGCTATTATTTATATGGCACCAGTGGCGATCAGGGGTTTTTGGTTTATGTTTCAAAAGACCTTAAAAGCTGGAAGAGAAAGTCTGAAAACTATGGTTTTGCCTTAAAAAAGGGCGATGCTTTTGGGAACAAGGGCTTTTGGGCGCCACAGGTTTTTAAAAGGGGAAATACTTATTATATGGCTTATACCGCTGATGAGCAGATTGCCATTGCTCAAAGTAAAAGTCCTTTGGGTCCATTTAAACAGGAAACATTAAAAGCCATTTCAGGCGCAGGGAAACAGATCGATCCATTTGTATTTACCGATATGGATGGAAAAAATTACCTCTATCATGTTAAACTTGATCAGGGCAACCGGATTTTTGTAGCAGAACTGAAGGCTGATTTTTCGGATATCATCCCGGAAACAACACAGGCCTGTTTATCAGGAACTGAACCCTGGGAAAATACAGCTAAAACAGATTGGCCGGTAACCGAAGGACCAACAGTTCTTAAAAAGGACAATCTTTACTATCTCTTTTATTCGGCAAACGATTTCCGGAATCCTGATTATGCGGTGGGTTATGCCACCTCAAGCTCAGCCAAAGGGCCGTGGATAAAATATGCAGGCAACCCGATCATCAGTAGAAAATTATTGGAAATAAATGGTACCGGTCATGGCGATTTTTTTACCGGTAAAAATGGTGGGTTAGCATATGTATTTCATACACACCATAACAATCAAAAAGTATCGCCAAGGGCTACAGCTATTATAAAAGCTGCTTTTGTGAAAGATAAAAACGGTATTGAACAGATGCAGGTAAATCCGGAAAGTTTCCGCTTTTTAACGCAGGACGGAAATTGATTGTTTTTGTAGAAATATTGAAACAAAAGAAGGCGGGTTTGAAAAAGGAAATCACTTTTTTTGAGGCTGGAAAAAATGCAGCAGCCTGGAAATAAAATTGCGGTTGCAAAACTTTAACAATGAATAAATTGAAACTTAAACTGCTTTTTGTTTTTTGCTTGTTGGCGATGGGTGAATTAAATGCACAAACATTCAGCAACCCCTTATTGCCATCCGGTGCCGATCCTTATAGTTATTATAAAGATGGTTATTACTATTATACCCACACCACAGGAAATCGTGTAGATCTCTGGAAAACGAAAACCTTAGATGGTTTAAAAAATGCCGAGCGCAAAACCATTTGGAAAGCACCAGCCGGAACCATGTACAGTAAAGAAATCTGGGCGCCTGAGGTGATGTTTTTAAGAGGAAAATGGTATGCCTATTTTGCCGCGGATGATGGTAGGAACGAAAACCACCGCATGTATGTTTTAGAAAATGCTTCGGCTGATCCGATGAAAGGCGAGTGGGTATTTAAAGGCAAAATTACCGACCCTACCGATAAATGGGCCATTGATGGCGATGTAATTGATTTTAAAGGCCAGTTGTATATGATCTGGTCGGGATGGGAGGGAGATCAAAACGGTAAACAGGAAATTTTTATTGCCAGGCTGAAAAATCCCTGGACGGTAGAGGGTAACCGCGTAAAAATTTCTACCCCAAAATTCGACTGGGAAAGAAATGGCGATTTAGGCGGTGGAGAACATGTTGATGTAAACGAAGGTCCGCAGTTTTTGGTACATGGAGGTAAAATCTTCATCATTTATTCGGCCAGTGGTTGCTGGACCGATTTTTATGCGCTGGGCATGCTCTCTGCCTCTGCAAAAAGTAACCTGCTCGATCCTGCCTCTTGGACAAAATTTAATGAGCCTGTTTTTCGGCAATCGCCAGAAGATGGCGTTTATGCGCCAGGGCATAATTCATTTTTTAAATCGCCTGATGGTAAAGAAGATTGGATCCTATATCACGCCAATGATAAACCGGGCCAGGGCTGCGGAGGTTTCCGCTCGCCCCGGGCCCAAAAATTTTCCTGGAATAAGGATGGTACACCAAATTTTGGCACCCCGGTAAAAACAGGGTCGGGCTTAACATCTCCATCAAACCAAAACAAAAAATAACCAGATAAATACCGATATGAATTTAAAAAACTATTTGCTGCTTGCTGTATTGAGCTTTAACATCAGCATGGGCTTTGCACAAAAAACAAAAAAAAGCACCGAACCTGCAAAGGTTTGGTCAGTAGAAAAGGCCAATGCCTGGTATAAGGAACATAAATGGTTGACAGGTGCAAATTATATTCCCTCCAATGCCATTAACCAGTTAGAAATGTGGCAGGCTGATACTTTCTCACCCGATCTCATCGATAAAGAACTGGGATGGGCTGAAGGTATTGGCTTTAACACCTTACGTGTTTTCCTGTTCAGTAAAGCCTGGAGCCAGGATCCTGAGGGTTTTAAAAAAAGAATGGATCAGTTTTTAACCATTACTCAAAAACATGGTATTAAACCGATGTTTGTTTTTTTTGATGATTGCTGGAATAAAACTTCAGCTATTGGCAAACAGCCGGCGCCCAAAACAGGCATTCACAATTCAGGATGGTTACAGGATCCCGGTGATCCGGCATTCAAGGAAGAGGCCAATTTTCCGGGGTTGGAAAAATATGTTAAGGATGTGCTGAACCACTTTGCTCATGATAAAAGAATTTTGCTCTGGGATTTATATAATGAACCTGGAAATAGCGGAAAGTTAGAGGCTTCAATCCCCTTATTAACCAAGACTATCGGTTGGGCCCGTTCCGTTAATCCAGATCAACCGATTTCAATTGGATTATGGAGCTGGGGTTTCGAAAAGTTAAACGAAATACAGCTGGCCAATTCGGATATTGTAACCTACCATAACTACGAGGCACCAGAATGGCACCAAAGAACCATTGATCTGTTAAAAGCCAGCGGCAGGCCACTGATCTGTACCGAATATATGGCGAGATCGCGGAACAGCCGTTTCGCTAACATTTTACCGATGCTAAAAGAAGAAAATGTTGGTGCTATAAACTGGGGTTTTGCTGCCGGTAAAACCAATACCAAATATGCCTGGGATACCCCGCTTGCAGATGGATCTGAACCGATTGAATGGTTTCACGAAATTTTCCAGCCTGATGGTACCCCTTATCGTCAGGATGAGGTTAACCTGATTAAAAAACTTAACAATAAATAAATTATGGTCAGTCTGAGCAGAGTCGAAGACCTTTAATTGACCAAATTATCCGCTAATGCTAATACTGACACACCCCATAAAATAGTTGTCATTGATGTAGTACAGTTCCGAACGTTCGGGAGAGAGATTTCTCTAAAAAGATTTCTCGACTGCGTTGCACTCCGCTCGAAATGACGGTAATTTATGGGGCCTGTTATAGGTATTGGCAACCAAATCTCAACACACAAATTTTAAAGAAATGAATAAAAAAGTATTTATTATTTTATCACTGCTGGGGCTTTCGCTATCCCTTTCTGCCCAGCAGCAAAACAAATCATGGTCGATGGTAAAAGGGAAAATCTCATCACCATGGGCACAGGAGGTTAATCCTAAAAATGTATTGCCAGAATATCCACGCCCTCAGCTCGAGCGCACGGGTAACTGGAAAAACCTAAACGGACTTTGGGATTATGCCATTTCGGAAAAATCGCAACGCCCAGCCATTAACCAGGGTAAAATTTTAGTCCCTTTTGCGGTAGAATCTGCACTTTCTGGTGTAGGCAAAACGGTTGGTAAAGATAGCCTGTTATGGTATAAAACCGTGTTCACGGTTCCGGCGAACATGAAAGGAAAAGAAATTCTGCTTCACTTTGGAGCGGTTGATTGGAGAAGTACCGTGAGTATTAATGGCAAGGAGGTAGGTAAACACGAAGGTGGTTTCGATCCTTTCAGCTTTAATATTACACCGTTTTTGAATAAAGGCGGTAACCAGACCTTAACCGTAGAAGTTTGGGACCCTGCTGATGATGGCCCTCAACCAAGGGGAAAACAGGTAAAAAAACCAGAAGGGATCTGGTATACGTCCGTAACCGGGATCTGGCAAACCGTGTGGATCGAGGCAGTTAACACATCACATATCGATCATATTAAAATAACACCGGATATCGATCAGCAAACAGTATCGGTTACTCCATCACTAACAGGTACAGGGACAGTTAAGGTTTCGGCATGGGATGGCGCAACCAAGGTGGCAGAGCAGATTGCTGACGGTACAGGCGCAATTACCTTAAAAATAGCCAACCCAAAATTATGGAGTCCAAAAAGTCCGTTTTTATACGATTTAAGAGTGGAACTGATGGCTAAAAATAAAAAGGTAGATGAGGTAAAAAGTTACTTCGCCATGCGCAAAAGTTCAATGGGCAAAGATCAGAACGGTATTCAGCGCATGCTTTTAAACAATGAATTTGTTTTTCAGTACGGTCCGCTAGATCAGGGCTGGTGGCCAGACGGTTTATATACAGCACCTACAGATGCCGCCTTGAAATTCGATATCGATAAAACCAGGGAAATGGGTTTTAATATGATCCGAAAACACATCAAAGTAGAACCGGCTCGCTGGTATTACTACTGCGATAAAGCAGGCATGTTGGTTTGGCAGGATATGCCAAGTGGCGATTTGGGTAACGGCTGGGAAAACCGACCAGGAGTTTTAGATCATGGCACAGATCAAAACAGAACAGCCGAATCAGAAGGCTATTATAAAAAAGAATGGAATGCCATTATCGAAGCACTTTACAATGTACCTTCCATTGTGGTATGGACACCTTTCAACGAGGCTTGGGGCCAGTTTAAAACCGTAGAAATTGCCAAGTGGACTAAAGAAAAAGATCCTTCAAGGTTGGTCAATACGGCCAGTGGCGGTAATTTCCATCCGGTTGGCGATATTATCGATCTGCACAATTATCCGCACCCTGCTATGCCTAGTCCCGATTATTTTGGAAAAGACTATGCTTTGGTATTAGGCGAGTTTGGTGGACTCGGTCTGCCTATTGATGGCCACGTATGGCAACAGAAAAATAACTGGGGTTACCAGAGTTTTAAAAACAAAACAGATCTGTTTAATAAATATGCCCAGTTTGCGAAACGTTTGCAAGAATTAATCCCCCTAGGGCTTTCTGCCGGAGTATATACGCAAACTACCGATGTTGAAGTAGAAACCAATGGACTGATGACCTATGATAGAAAAGACATTAAGTTTTCAGAAACGCAGATGAAAGCTTTACACAATAAACTATACCAGATTAATGTACCGGTACAGAAATAACCTTCATAAAAGTATCATTTCAGCTGTGTTGCGCTTGCTATAGCTTGAAAGAATTTACTACTACGTTCGTCATTCTCTCGCATTCGGGAACCACGAAGTGCTCAGCGAAGCTAATCCTGAAGCCCTGGCATTACGATTATTCATAAGCCTTCCTTTTTTCATCGGCATTCATGAGCACTCCGTGGTTCCCAATCAAGTTGGGAATGACGATCTCTGGTAGTCTAAAATTTTGATAAAGAAGCTGTCACTTATATTGACTTTATATCATAAATTACCTCTCGAAATGAAGATTCTCACTAGCATAGATCGATAAATGAGAAAGAAAAATTTCGAGGTACGCTGTCTTAGCGGTAATCGCTAAGCTGCTCCTGGTTACAAATTTACGCCTTTAATTCCATAGAAAGTACTGGAAAAGGTTTCCCGGCTCCATCTACCTCACTCCGTTCAATGGTCACGAAACCAAGTTTTTGATAAAAACCTACTGCTTGCTTATTCTGCTCATTTACATCAACTATGTTTACATCATGTTCTTGTTTCGCAAAATCAATCAGTCTTTTGCCCAGTCCTTTTCCCCTTGCATCTGGGTGGATAAAAAGCATCTGGATCGATTTACCGTTAATGCCTATAAAACCCATAATTTCTCCTTCAACCTTAATGTTATATAGTTTTACCTGATCAAAATACTCATATAAAATCAACCAGCGGTAACCAACAATATCTTGTTCAGAAAGAAAATGGTGTGTGGCCCTCACCGAACCTTCCCAAACTTCAATCAGTTTTTCATAATCTTTTTTACCGGCGGCTACAATTATTGCTTTTTTCATTTAATGAGGCTTAAATCATTAGTTTTTAATCTTCAAGTCAGAAGTTGTTTTAAACGTTAAATGTGTTGAAAAGTTTGTACAGGAAGATAAGATCGTTTGGTTCATGACCAGGGTTTAGCTGATTTTAGCTGTTTAAGGCGATCAGAAAATATTGAATGGAAACAGCCTTAAGATTTTTATGGTTAAGAGGTTAATTACTGAATAGATTTTATTTTGATCTCAACTCCATATTCCTTTTACGTATTCCATCTTACATCCTCCATCTCACTACCTTGAGTTCGTCACCCACATAGATGGTCCCAGTTTGTTGATACAGTAAATTCTGTCCAAACATAATTTTTTTATCTACGGTACGATAGCTGGCCAGCGTTCTCAAGGGTTCTTGTCCTTTTTCACCCGTTTGCTGGTCGATCGTGATGAGTACGCACCTTGAGCATGGTTTAACGGCAGAAAATAAAACCTCACCAATGTAAAAGTCCTTAAAACGGTCCTCCACATGAGCTTCGCCCCCGGTAAAAACAAAGTTTGGGCGAAAACGGTCCATTAGAATGGGTTCTGAAAGTTTTTCATTCAGTCCATCAAGCGTTGATTGGCTGATTAGCAGGCAAGGGTAACCATCAGCAAAACTCACTATTTCATTATTTCGGGCATAATCCTGATCAACCAGTCTCTTTTCAGCTAAAGGCATCTTTACCAATCGAACCTTAAACTTTAGGAAATCAGAAAACCAATCGCTTATGTTTCGATTTACTTCAAGGGCGGTAACCATATCGTTCCAAATCACAACTGAAATCTGCTCCCCGGTATCTTCATCCAAAGAAAAAGATACACTTAATCCGGGCGATGTTTTATGGGAAACGATTAATTGATCATCTGAAATACTTACCTGTAGCAATGCAAGCTCAAAATGCTTTCTTTGCGTAACAAACACGCCATCCTCATCAACAAGCATCCATCTTCTGTCGTATTGTAAACCGCTCGCTTCAAGCTTTGCCTGTTGTAAACTGATGCCGCCCAGTGATTTAATGGGGTAAATGTACAACCCGGAAAGGAAAAATGGATTCATGCCATAAAGATAAAAAACACATGTGGGATTTCAGCTTAAACTGGAGAATTTGGATTTTGTACCTGATTAAGCGGGGCAGCATTAGCTAAATAAAACGGGAGCTTCCTGATTGAAAGCTCCCGTTTCTTCTGATGATATGTTCACTGGTGATGCATTTGCATCGTTTCCAATCCAACTGTGTGTTAAATCAATGGATCAGCGTCCTGATTGCGGGGATTTTGATCAGGAAAACTATTCCTGTCAAAATGGTGATGGCGATAAAAGTTCGCACGATCAATCTCTACGATTTCATCTTCCATCCGCAGCGCAGCCGGACTGCCAATCACGTTACGGATCTGATTTTCCATTTGAGGGGTAACCTCACCGATGATATACCTTGGCATAGCCCTAAACTGGTCGTAGTGGATATCCGGTAAAACAACTTCTTTTTTATCTTCACCCAAATTTGCAAGGCCAATTGGGATCAGTATGGCTTTTTCCTCCAAATCTTCACCCATGTTGGCAAGTTCCACAATAATGTACCGAATTGCATTTTGCTCGGGATCAAATAGAAGATCTCGAACCTTTCCAACTGAATCGCCGGCTTCATTTCTTACAGGCCATCCTTGAATATTGGTCTCACCATCACTTAATTCATAATTACTTTTTGAGAGTTCCTCTAAATTACTGTATACAATAGTTCCTGAATCCATAATTGCTTTTTTTAAGGGGGCTGTTCATGAAGTACCCGTTTTTACAACAGGTTTCATCAGCTTATGGTTTTGTTAAACTCAAAAGCCCACTCACAAAAACTGAACATTAAACGAATCTTGTTAAGTAAATATTTTATGTTAAGTATTTGTTGTTCAGTACTTTGTGTTAGTGTTGCGATTTGAGAATACCCATGAGATATTAATTGGTAAAAACAGTCGACTATTATAAAGTTTTACGCTTATTTTGTATAAGACCAGAAAATAGAATCAGAAATTAATGGAGAATATCGCTGAATTTAAAAAGTTGTTAGAAAAAGACAGACCGGATGAACACTTATCAGTTCAGCTGCGGGCCCTCTGGTACGATGCAAAAGGAGATTGGCAGATGGCCCATGATCAGGTTGATCATTTAGGCGATACGGCCTCGGCCCGTATCCACGCATACCTGCATCGCAAAGAAGGCGATAGCTGGAATGCCAATTATTGGTATGCCAGAGCTGGCGAAAAACGGCCCGAGATATCATTAGATCAGGAATGGGAAGCGCTGGTTCAGCGTTTTTTATCAGTATAACTATAAAATAGCTCGCCTAATGGCAAACGACATTGGGTGAGCTTAGCCGATTTACCTAAATGATATTGATCTTATCAAAATATTTTTCTTTTATTTCCCCGGCATTTTAAATGAAGGTGGCGTTGAACTTTCATCCGCTGCCCAAAGCTTATTTGGGTGTTTGCCCATTACCAGCTCTAATTTGCCCCCTTTCATTAAATCATCGTGTGTAAACCACGATTTATTCCACACCTGACCATTCAGTTTAGCCGATTGGATGTATTTATTTTCAGGGGAATAGTTAATACAGTTCAGCTCAAATTTTTTGTTGTTTCCCAGGTCTAGCTTAACATTGGCGAAAGTGGGGCTGCCAATTACGTACATGGGCAGGCCCGGGGTGATCGGGTAAAAACCCATCTGCGAAAATACCACAAAAGAAGTAAGCCCACCTCCATCTTCATCACCAGGGATCCCCATTAAATCATTACGGAACCATTGGCTTAACAAATTTCTTACTCTTTTTTGTGTTCGCCAGGGCTGTCCTGCATAATTATACAGATAAGGAATATGCATGGCCGGTTCATTACCCATAGAAAATTGCCCAACATTACCTGTATGATCGGGTAACTGTGAATAAAAATCAAACCTGCTTTTCCCAAGCGGGGTATTATACATTTTCTCCAGTTCATCAACAAAGGCCTGTTTGCCACCTATCATATTCACCAGATCACCGAGGTTATGCAAAACGTCCCATCGGTAGAGCCAGCCATTATTTTCGTCGTAAGTTTCTCTGGCACCGAGTCCGCCCGAGAAACGGTAATCCAGCGGTTTAATAAATTTGCCTTCTGCATCCTTCGGATGAAAAAATCTGGTCTCCGGATTAAAAACCGTATGGTAGCTGGTACTTTTATCTAAAAAGTTTTTTGCCTCTTCGGTTTTACCCAGCTGCTGCGCGATGTTGCCCAGGCACCATTCATCATAAACCGTACCGAGCGTTACCGCTATAGGTTGGCGTTTTTCGAAACCATGAACTTCTGCAGCGGTTTCCTTTTCCCCTTCAGGTAGAGCAGGAAAATAGCCCTTGTCTTTAAAAAACTGGTCTAAAACACCTGCTTTTTTTGACGACCATGGCGCAAGGGTTTTTTCGGTAATGGCTGCTTTACAATACTGGTAGGCCTCTTTAAGGTTAAAACTTCTCAAACCCTTGTTATAAGCGTCAATTATAGTTGCAACGCCATGATTGCTGTTCATCCTCCGGCTATCGCCGGTTACTTCCGGAAAAGTTGGCATCCAATGGTCGTTCATCTGTTGAGCCATTCGCAGATAAGAATTAATCATATTGCCCTCCATTTCTGGCTCAATAATCACACGGAGCGGGTGTGTTGCCCGGTAGGTATCCCAGATCCAGTCGTCGGTAAAAAATGGCACACCATTATCTTTATGCACTTTTCCATCGAAGGCGCTAAAATAATTTCCATCTTCAGATAAGCTGATCATCCTTTCATAGGTACGGTAAAGTGAAGTGTAAAATATGGTTTTGGCTGTTTCATCAGTACCCGTCACCAGAATCTTTCCAAGCGTGGCATTCCAAACATTTCTTCCCGTCTGCGCTACCTGGTTCAGGTTGTAATCCTTGATTTCACGACGGAGATTGTGCTTTGCCTGTTCTACACTAATAAATGATATACCATAGCGTGTCCTGATCTGACGCGTTTGAGCAGGAAATTTTAAAATAAGATAAGCATCCCGACCGGATGCAGACTGTTCCGTTAAGTTAGGGCTGTTTCCACTTTGCGTACCCGATTCAACAGGTTTTAAATCAGTCTCCAGATAAAGGTAAACCTTGGTGTTATTGTTCAGTTTCTGAAAACCACTTACCACATTTTGGCTTACTTTCAGTTCACCGTTTTTGGTATTCAAAATCAGATAAGCCGGAACATTTGTCTGCGCAAACTCGAGTGAATATATCCCTGACTGATGAGATGGGGCAAATTGTACATTGATTCCATAATCATCAAGATCAACCTGATAGTAATAAGGCTTAACGATCTCATTATCGTAGCCATAAGAAATGACGTGACCTGCATTTTTAAGATCGCCCTGAAAAGGGCTTAAATTAAAGGCAGAGCTGCCGCGGTGACTGGTAACTACAACTGGCAAACCGTGTATGGTATTACTGGTAAAATTATCACGCTCCGGATAAACCCTTAATAAACTGTTGGGTAAATGAACGGTGGGGTATGTGGGTACAAGTAAGTGGCTGATGTTGCCAATGTAGGGATTAACATAATCTACAGGCTGTTTTTTAGGTTGCGCATGCGCAGGGTGGATACAGGCTATTAATAAAAATATTGAGCTTAATACAGTATAGGTATATTTCTTCATGTCGGGACTTTTAAATAGATGCTGCAAACAGAATACCTTTCAAAATTATACCAGCCATTGATGTTGGCCATTTGTATTATGAATAATGTAATCTTTTCAACATGCACAAAGTAGTAAAACGATTTATGAAATCGAATGTAAAGGATTAATTTATCAAAAAAAATACATAGAAAGTCCGTTGTTATTTAGTCCTGTAGCTATTCTATTCAGACGGAATTTTGTTGTTTTTTGCAGATGAGGCCGCATAATGGACAAAATGTTGCTTCTGACTATACATAAGTTCCCACCTTAACATTTGCTATAGTGACTAAAATTTAATCGATAGTTTTTCAGCAACCAGAACATCGTTTTTGTAATATTCAAAAAACCAATTGCCATTTTTTTTGATAACGATGCCGTTTGCATTGCCTTTGTTCGAGATGTAACAATCCTCCATAGATGTCTTTAGTAAGGTCATCACAATTTTCGGGGTTGCATCAATCAGCTGATAGCCATTGTTGATGGCTTGTGCATATAATAGTGTTTCATGCCCGGTTTTAGTGGCTGTAGTTTGATCAACAATTACAGGTACGGTTTTGGTCTCCGTGTTTGTATTGGCTGGCACTGTACTGGTTGCCACTGTTGGTTGATCAGCTGCATAATTAAAATCATTAAAGGATGTAAAAGCATCTCGCAAGGCCATATTATAAGATGTATTATATTCTTTCTCTCTGCTTTTACCTTCTTTGCTCTTTACAACTATAGTGCCTTTACAATCTTTAAGTAAAAGGGTAAGGTTAGTTACAAACATGCTGTTTTTTTCCTGCAGTTCTACAGTAAGTGTTTTGCATCTATCAGTCGCAATCTCTTGTGGTAATTCGGTATTGTCAAAGTAAACCGTAAATCCTTTTTCCTCAAATAAAGCTTTAACGAGGGTATTTAAGCCATATTGATTAACTTGTTTCAGGAAACTAAATTTCTCGGGGACAATGATATATTTATAATTTGCTGTATTGGATTGCGCCTGAACAGCAGAAGAAATGGCTAAAAGGATAATAAAAAGATATCTTTTCATAATGTTTATCAGGATCTGGATAAGATTCCGCCTCAATTTATAGATTAACAGAGAGAATATCAAATTTATCGTTCCGTAGTACCATCGTATCCATTAATCAGGTCCCGCTAACGAACGAACAAAATTTATCTTCAATCATTGCATTAATCGATACAATTGGTTATTATTATGGCATTTAACGATCATTAACCAATCATAACACTGCTTCATGCGTGTGTTGCTAACCAAATATTTTAAAAGATGAAGGAGTGCCAACTCATTAAATTAGCGAGCCGGGCTAAAACCTGGCAAATTTCCTTCCTAAAGGTTTTGGCCAAAGCGTTAGCGTATTTACCTGATCGGATTCCTGTCAAAAGCAAAATTTACCTTGCTTAGCAGAGGAAACACTCATCATTCCTAAATCTTTATTTGTTCTGAAATTAAAAACCAATTATAAACTAAATCTGAGCTTATGCTTAACATTAAAACCACAAAACTATTCTGGGCAAGTTGCCTGGCCTTACTCGTCACCTCTCTTTCCTTCGGTATCCGCGCGGGGATCATGAACCAGCTGGGGGTCGATTTTCAACTCAGTACTGCCCAATTGGGCACTATTACGGCTGCTGCCTTTTGGGGGTTTCCACTCGCCATCGTAGTTGGAGGATTTGTAGTGGATATGATCGGCATGAAACGTTTGCTGGTGATGGCCTTTGTTTTTCACCTGGCCGGTATTATCCTTACTATTTTTGCACAGGGTTATTGGAGCCTGTTTTTATCTACTTTGCTCATCGGCATTGCCAATGGGACTGTAGAGGCTGCTTGTAATCCATTGGTTGCCGCTTTATATCCGGAGAATAAAACCACTAAATTAAATCACTTTCACTTATGGTTTCCAGGGGGTATCGTAATCGGTACATTGCTGGTTACGCTATTTGTTCAGCTGGGATTGGGCTGGAAAGTACAGGTGGCCATGATGATTATCCCTACCTTGATTTATGGATACCTTTTTTCAAAATTGGATTTCCCGGTTACCGAAAGGGTATCATCTGGTTATTCCAGTTCAGATATGTATAAAGCTGTACTTTCTCCATTGTTTATCTTTATGTTCATCTGCATGTTTGGTACGGCCATTACGGAGTTGTTTACCGGTCAATGGATAGGTTTGCTTTTGAAAAACGTAACAGACAATGCCATTCTATTGCTTACGCTTACAACGGGTATCATGGTAATCGGGCGGGGTTTTGCCGAGCCTGTGGTACACCGTCTTGCCCCTCAGGGCGTTTTGCTTTTTTCTGCCATATTTGCCGCAGCCGGGCTCTACATGTTAAGCACCTTCACCGGAAATTCGGTTTTCTTTGCGGCAATCGTTTTTGGTATAGGTGTTTGTTATTTCTGGCCAACCATGATCGGTTTTGTTGCTGAAAACGTTCCTAAATCTGGCGCACTTGGCTTAAACTTAATGGGAGGGGCCGGGATGTTTGCGGTTTCTGTTTACACCATGTTCATGGGTAGTTTTTACGATAGCCTGATTGTTAAATATTTACCTGAAGGTGCTTCATTCGATGCTTATTTAAAAGCACCTGAAAATTCTGAATATGCGCTGGCGCTGGCCAATGCCAAAAATCTGGCAGGCCCCGAAATTCTACGTGCTACTTTGATTATCCCTATTATATTGATCGTGGCTTTTGGCGGATTGGTGGTCTACCTGCGTTCACGAAAAAAGAACAACGCTGCAGTAGCATAACGAAGTATTGCCTCGCAGGCTATCTTTCTTTGAATAATCGGATAAGAATAAGAGCTGCAAGTTTATGATGCTGGCTTGATCATGAACTTGTAGCTACTTAAATTTTTATTTAGATGCCCGTATCTTTAGTTAATAAATTATAATAATGAACTACCAGGCTGGCATTCATACGGCGCTTTTCCCGCTTCAAAAATCCTGGTATTTTCACTGCCTTCAGTTGTGATTTTATCACCAGATATCCTGATCCAATTGCCCTCGCGTAAGCCTATTACTTTGATGTTGTTCTGTGTTAAGAATTCCATAATCCTCGTTTCCCTTGTCTCTCCGTTATGTTTCAATTCCGGAATGGGGTCGAGGTAATGCGGATTGAGGTTAAAAGGAACCAAGCCCATACATTCAAAAGAAGAAGGATATACAATAGGCATGTCATTAGTGGTTTTCATATTCAGGCCACCGATGTTACTGCCGGCACTACAGCCCAAATAAGGTTTGCCCAGTTTGATATTTTCACTTAAGTGCGTCATTAATCCCATTTCATGGAGCGTTTTTACCAGGAGGAAGGTGTTTCCCCCGCCCGTAAAAAATCCTTTGCCTGCCTGGATTGCGCTGATGGGATCATTAAATTCATGCAAACCTTTAACGCTGATATTTAACGTGGAGAAAAAATCGCGTGCTTTGCTGGTATATTCGTCATGTGAAATACCTCCTGGCCTTGCAAAAGGGATAAATATAATTTCATCTAATCCGGCAAACAGTATAATCAGCTCATCTTTCAGGTATTCGAGGTAATTGCCGCTATATAATGTAGAGGTAGAAGCGAGGATAACGTTCATTTTGTTTTAAGTTTGCTAATAATATTATTTTGGCGGCTTAAACGAAGGTAATTTATTTCGGGGTCTTTCCTGCTAAAAGATGCTGACCGCGCAGTAGCTATAAGATAATTGAAAACACTGACTCTACTTTTGAAATAAATCCGATAGATTCTGTGTTAATTTGCAAATAAAATATTTTTGTTTTTGTTTCATGGGCGGTCAAGAACTAGCCAGTGTAGCGTGCTGATCCTTTAGGTTTAGTACGCCACTTTCTTCTAAAACTGAGTATTCTTTTTGATAGCCATCGGATCAGCTTGATAAATTTGTCTAGTCAGATCCTTCTGTAAAACAGTTCTTTCAATAAAAATCATCAAGTTTCATATTCTATCCATTACCTGATTAAAGATAAATCAATAATAATTTATCAACTTAATCTCTCGCTGGAAAGTTTTTTTGATAAAATACAATAAATTAGTGCTGCGGATGGGTTGCAGGACGAAAATACGCCCTTCTATCATTTGCCCACTCTTTCATTTTTGGAAAGATAAATAGCACAGCAAAGGCCATTACCGACATCAGTAATTGCAATATCAGGTTTATTTTAGTTACCGGTACGGCATCTATATCTGCAAACACCACACACAAACGATAGATACTTCTTGCAATAATGATTACCAAAAGGTATTTGCTCCATTCAAACCGCCGTTTAATAAGGACAAATATCGCATAGCGCAAAATCAGGATAAAGATGAGGACTGCCAATTCATACGTACTCTCGTAGTCATAGAAAAACAGGTTTACTATCCCGATTAAAAATGTAATTAAAATAAGATTAGAAGATAAGGAGTACTTATTTTTCATTAGTTTGAAATTTACCAACTCAAAAAGGATTGAGGCGACTAATCATGCAAATATCCTGATAATTTTTTTAATTGAAGTATTTTTTTTGTTAAAGCAATCTTTAGCTATTGATATTTATCAACCAGTGACAATTGACCATAAAAAAACGGATTGCTGTTCGGCAATCCGCATAAATGTTTTCTTCTGAATCTGGTATTAAGCTTTCATTATACGGTCTTTAATCATGATTGCAGGGTTACCCTGGTAAATGGCGTAAGGCATCAGGTTTTTCGTCGCAACACTTCCCATCGTTAAAACGGCATGGCTATGTATGGTTATACCCGGGCCAACTGTGGCTCTTGCGCCAATCCAGGCGCCATCTTCAAGCACAATTGGTCCAGTAATGAGGTTAAACTTAGTATCCGTATAATTGTGATTTCCTGTGATAAGAACCGCCTGTTGTGAAATGCAGCAATTTTTTCCGATTTTAATCTCATCCAGATTATCCAGGTAACAATCTGCCAACCAGCTGAAGTCATCAATTTCCAGTTTCCATGGGTACTTAATGTAAATGCCTGGCTTTATGCGGACCTCTTTACCTACTTTTGCGCCGAACAACCGTAGCAATGCAACCAGTATCGAACTGATTGGCATTATCCCACTTTTAAAGAACAAAACATTGGTAAAATACCAAAGCAATTGCTTTAGTCTGCTGGCACCAATCTTAAAATCGCCCGTATCAAAATTTTTATGAAGTTGTGTTTTTAGCAAAATAATTTTTTAGTAGTACAATTATGGCTTAATTGTTTTCGGTCTATTGTTTCTTCTGATCCAGAAATATAGCATAGTAAACACACAGATATACACAATGATGTTAAAAACTTCATGGTGATAAGTGAAATTTTTACGTTGAGATTTAAAAACTCCCAATAAAATACCTAATCCTGCAATGCGTAATATATTAAGTACATAAATGGCTAAAATGCCAATAAAAAGCATTTTAAACCTGGACTTCCATGAGGCAGGAAATGCCAGTACAAAAGCAGCCAGAAAACTCATTACACCAAGGCCCAGGCAAGAGTAGTTGATCCTGAGGTAAGGCCCGGCAACCACCATCACATCCATTTTATTATAAATGGCATAAAGACCAAATGCTTTAATCATCCATACCGCGGGTACAATCAATGCCGTTTTTAAGCCCTGGATATAGTCGAAGTGATCGGCAATATAGGCATTGTGAAATCTTGAGCCAGGTGTCATTACGCTGTTCATAAACAGATTGCCCTGGTTAAACAGGATGTACAATATGAACAGCACAATCAAAAATTTGATGGCCTTTTTATTTGCTTCTTTTTTCGCTTCTTCCGGAGTCATATATATTATTCTGCTTTTTTATTGCCATAATTTTTCGATCTACCAGTTTTCTAAACCAAAAACCCTGGAGATAATGGAATTTAATTCCGGTACGGCCTTCAAATATACCGAGTTTAAAAAACATACGGTAGCCAAAGTAAAGATAAGGACGAAATCCGAGTGGAAGTTTCCACCATAATTGTTTTAACCATGCTCGCTTTTCATCAGGACTGCCAAATAAGTTAGGCCTTAAACTTTGCATACGCAGCTTTAACATCCTTTCTACCTCTTCCTGGGCTACCAGGTCACTATATCGTTCATGTTTGGCCTTCCAAAAAGCAATATCGTTTTCTTTAAGGTTTTCTTCCAAAATCCAGCCTTTTTTCCAGATTTCGGTTTTACCGGGAATAATAAAACGGTGGTCCATGTTCTCGTTCAGATCAGAGAAACCGATTCCTGTTCTGAACATTTTTAAAATATAAAAAGGATAATAGGTGCCAAACCTGATCCAGCTTCCCTGAAAAAAGTTTTTGCGGTTAAAGTAAATGCCGTTAATATCACGGTGTTCATCATCATGAAAGTTAGCAAGCATTTCAAAAAGTTCAGGGGTAACAATCTGATCGGCATCAAGGCCAATCGTCCAGGGGGTTTCTACCTTAAAGTTTTTTAAAGCGAAATCCCATTGTTTAGGGTGGTTTATAAACGGATTCTGTTTTACTTCAGCGCCATAAACACCCGCAATTTTTAAGGTTTCGTCAGTACTTCCGCTATCCAGAATATATATATGTGCATTTAGCGCTTTAATGGACGCCAACAATCTGGGCAGATGTATCTGCTCATTAAAAGTTAGAATAATAAAACTAAAATTAGGATTCATTTAAGTTAAAGCAATTGGGTAGCCAAAACTTTTTTATAGTATGCTACATATTGTTTAGCCAATGCATCATCTTTAAAATCAGTGTTTACCAGTAAAGGAGCCAGGGCCCTGATTTCTTTTCTTTGTTTAATATTCTCATATGCAGAAAGTATCCCGGTTTTAATTTCTTCCACTTTTAGCCCGGTAATCCAGCCCAGTTTTTTAGCTGCAACATATTCAGCCAGGCCAACAAATTTACTGATCAATACAGGTGTGCCTACACTTAAACTTTCTACGACCACATTGGCAAAATTCTCATTATAAGAGGTTAGGGCTGTTAAATCATGCCTGGCCAATAAATTGAATTTATCCTCATCAGCTACCTGGCCAATCCAGGTTATCTGCTGATGAATTCCCAATTCTTCTGCTTTAAACTTCAGGCTTTGCACATATTCTTCTTTTCCTGAACCTGCAATGGTTAATAGCCAAGGGATATTAACTAATGCCAAAGCTTCAAAAAGAAGTTCAAGTCCTTTTTTCTCTTCAATACGGGAAAGAAAAAGCAGGCGAAACATTTCGTTTGTTGACTCATGAACGCTCAGGATGGAAGTTTGGTAGCTGACCAGATTAGGAATCACGGTGATGCTTTTGGGGGTAATTATTTTAACGATATCTTTCTTTTCCTGTTCGCTGGTGGCATGTATGTGGCAATATTTTAATAACCGTTTTCCGAGCATTGCATGTATGATTTTTTTTGAGCGGGAGTTCCGGTTACCAAGGGTATAGGCAGTAAGCATGCCGCGGGGAGAAAGCACGACAGGAATACGATACCACTTTGCAACAAAGCAACTCAATATCGACACCAGGTTCCACCAGGCATGGATGTGAACAATGAGTTTAGCGTTTGGAGGCTGGAGCTTGGATATTCCATTATTGCTGTCATCCCGGTTGTAACTCAGGATTTTTTTTCTTAATTCCAATAACAACCCAAGCGAGAAATGACTGTGATCTTTTGTCTGGCGCTTAAAATAGGTAACGCTTACACCATCGATCAAAATTGGAATGCCGATTTTTACATTTAGCTCCTTTGTACCATTAGCTGTTGTCGTTAATACCTGCACGTTATTAACCACTAACCCCTCATCGCCAACCGCTCCCTTCCCTAAGGCCTCACACAACTTTGCCACACTCTGTATCGGTCCACCGTAAATATAAGCTGGTTTATAAGAAGCTGTAATGTGTATTACTTTCAATTTTTCTAATACTTTAATTTGCTAAGCATCCAGGCTCAAAAGATAAATCTTTTAACCACCTAATCAAATACAGGCTTTAGTACTTTTATTGTCCTTAGCAAAGCAAATAGAACCCACATAATTACATAACCCCAAAAGATGTTATTGAACATAAATTCGAAGTTATTGCCCCTCCAAAGCCCCTGAAAAATGCTATTAAACATAATGACGCAGCCCAATTCATAACCACCGAATATTTCCTCAGCCTTATCAGATAAGTGTTGCACCAGCATGCCATACAACACCATAAAAAAAAATATCCCCGGAATGCCCCAGCTTAAATAAGCATCAACAACAGGGCGGGTTTTGGCCGAAACTATCGATAGTTGATTAGCAACCCCAGCATCATAAACCCTTTGCATGGAAACGGTTTCCATATTGGGCTTTCCTGCCCAAAAAAATCTGGGTATTAAGCCTTCCAAAGAATTTTCAACTATTTCCCAGCCATAATATGGATGGTGTTCAGGCACATAATCTACAAATTGGGTAAACATTTCTATCTCACTTAACCTTCTGGTTAAAAAACTCCAATTCGTTTCTTCGATTTGTTCCTCATTTTTTGAATTTAGATTTTCAAAGGCTTGATGCTGCGCTTCCTGAGCACTTACTTCGCCATTCCAGCTTTGCCGAACGGTATTGTTGTAGGTAGGTAAAAAATAAAGTAATACATAAGCAGTTGGAATGGCTAAATAAAGAATCAGCTTTTTATAATATGGAAAAAATACGCAGGCAATAACAATCACGTTGATAATAATCGGTTCTTTATAACCTGATAGGGAGGCATGTAGAAAGTTGATGACAAAAATGCTGGCACCAATGCCCAGGTATCTAATATTTTTGGCGTTAACACCTTTAACAAATAATACTGCGGCACATGATATGCCAACTATAGTGAGCGGGATGGCAATTTGGTTAAGGCTAGGGAAACGTTGTGTTAATGAGCCAATGCCAAATACGATGATACTGAGCCAGATGAGGAAATCGTCACTTTCGAAAGTTTTCGCACTTTTAGGCCTAATGTTGTGTTTCTGAACCAACAGCATACCCGTAACCAATGCAGCATGTGCTAATAAACTCATGCGCTGGCAGCTGGCAATCAACATCGTTTGTTCATTTTCTTTAAATTGGGAACCATAATTAATTTCGGTTAAATACCGGTAGCCCAAATGATCCATGAAGTAAAATACAGACGTGACACACATAAATCCAGCAAAAATGAGTTGCAGCAGAAATATGGGCCGCATAATCTGCTTATGGATAGGCAAATCCTGATTGATAATGGCAGCGGGTGATAATATGGTAGTATAAAAAATAAAAAGCGAACCAAACCAGGCAGTAAAATACGATATGATCGGGCTATTGATCAATACATAAGAGATCAAGACCGGCAAGTATAACGTTAAGATTAGTTTAGTAGGATTGTTATTTTGCATGTTTATTTTGAATGGCATCCACAATAGCGTTCACTTGATTTTCGAAAGACCAATCTTGGATAATTTTTTGTGAAGCCAGTCCCATTTGGGTTAATTTAGTTTTATTTTCAGTTAGTATTTTAAGATTTTGTTTCAGATCAGTTAAATCACCTGATTTAAATACTGCTCCATTAACTCCCGGATTGACCAGATCAGCCGCGCAGCCAACCTTATCCGATACCAGGATTGCTTTTCCAGCAGCCATCGCTTCGTTAACTGCCAACCCCCAAGTTTCCTTTTTTGAAGGTAAGCAAAATAGATCACATGCCTGATAAATAGCCGGCATCTGGCTTTGATTTTGAAAATTTAGGAAATGGATTTTTTGGGAAGTTTTATCTAAACTTTCCCTCAAACTATTTTCCAAATGCCCGTTCCCTACAAAAAGCAAATGTACCTGTCTTAAATTGAGGGCTTGAAAAGCAGTAAGCAAAAGGAGGATGTTTTTAACAGATTCGAGTTTCCCGGCAAATAAAACCAGGATTTCATCTTCAGCAACCTTAAATCTGTTCCTTAAATTTGCTGCTTCAGCAGACCGATCTACACCAAAACGGTTATTATCTATTGCATGAGGCGCAAAAACTAATTGTTTTTCTTTAAGTCCAAAAGCCTTGAAATATGCCCAGTTAGCCGAGCCTACATAGAAAGCAAGATCAACATGGTGGTATACCCATTTAAGGAACATGCCTCTTAAAAAGCCTTTTATTCCGGCTAGTTTATGGAGCAAATTAGAATCTCCCCTAAAATAAACCGGAATTTTTCCTTTAAAAAACCTGATTGCCTTTAAGTGGCTATACCATGCCCATCCGTACACTAAAATGGCATCGGGCTTATAATTTTGTATAGTATTGATCAGGTATGGGTTTACGATTCCGTTGAAATGATGGGTGCCCTGATCTTTTGCCGAGTTTTTTAAAAATACATGATCATAGCCTTTCAGCAGTGGGATATCCCATTCAATATGCTGGTTAAAGCCTTTATCGTATTTAGATAAAGACTTTTCACCCCAGGTGTAAAAAACCTTTATTTCCAATTGTTTCGCCAGTAACTGGAAAACAGGTGCGTAATACTGGATCGGGTGGGTAATAATGATAGCCAGTTTTTTAGGCATATCGGGAGGATAAAATATTCACCAATCTAAGGTTTTTGAAACTGATCATTTAAAGTAAAACCATTATTCTATTACGCTGTTAAACAACGCAACCTGTTTTTTCGTCATTGAAGAAGCGGTATAAACTTCAAATTTGCTCCAATCGGTTGCCGAAGGCGTGTGCTGCGTTACGGCAGCTAAATAGCCGGTCAATGTTTGCTCTGCAATTGTAGCCGCCTGGTTGATAGGAATTAAAAAACCTGCATTACAATCACTGATGATTCTTAACACACTGCTTTCGGGGTGCACAATCGCGAGCAAGGGCTTTTTTGCCAAAATGTAAGGATAAAGTTTAGATGCTGTGTAGGCTGCCTGATTAGAGCCTATGATGATCAAGCCATCAGCATGTTGCAGGTTTTTAATGCTTTCATAAAAGCCAATCCTGTCGGTATATTCAGTTACCTGTTCAGCAATGCCAAGTTCGGCAGCTATTGGAGAAATAGTTGGTATTCCTTTACTTTTTGGTGCGTAACTGGTGCCAATAAAATGCAGATGTATGCTACTAAAAAGAGCCGGCTGGGAAACCAGACCTTCCTTAAAAGCACTAAAAAGGGTATGAACGGCCTGTTTCATATCATGGCCGCCACGCCCAATATAAACCAGGTTGATTTTTTTTCGTAGAGCATAAGCTATCGGAAGTTGTGCGCTATTTGCCTTGGCAATTTTGAAATCTATATCAAAAGCACCGAATGTAATCACTTTAAAAGGCTTTGTTTTGAGTATTGGATACCGTTCATGCAGCGTTTTGATGTAAGTGGCGGATACGCTGATCAGTCCATCCGCTTTTTTCATAGCCTTAGGCTCCAGAAATTTGTGTAAACGATAGGAAAACCAATACTTTTTTGGCCTTTCAGCTTTGGGTTTATTCTGGTAATAATCGGTATGCCAGGGGTCTTGCATGTCAATTACATAAGGTATGCCGAATTTCTTTTTCCAATAAGCGCCGAGAATGCATATTGGAAATTCTGTCGTTGAAAAATAGATCAGATCAAATTTTTGTTGTTTTAATAAGTGAGCTCCTTTTTTTCTGAAATGCCATAATGATCTTAAAGCTAAACTTCCCAAACCTAACTTACTAGTCCATTCTTTCGGTAAGGCTTTAATCTTATGAATTTTAATCGACGGAGGAACAGAATTTAATAGAAGTTTATCTTCAACTACATCATAGTAGCGTTCGTCAACCGTGATCACTTCAGCTTCCCAACCGAATTTCTCGAAATAAGGTAAACTCATCCTGATCCGCTGCATGTCGGCGGTATTAGCCGGTGGAAAGTAAGGAGAGATGATGAGTACGCGTTTCAATGTATTTTTCGTTTATAGTTTATGACCAGTCTCTCTGTAAAATAATATAATAACCGCTTCGTGGCCAAACTTAAAAGCGCTAAAAAAGTAAACCATTAACTTATCATACCATGCATAGTTTTTTGGGTGTGAAGCCAAGCTATTTTGATAGGATTGTGTAAGTGCCAATCGGACATGGTAAATCATAACATATAATGCAGTGAATCCTGATACCATCTAAAGCTTTAAAATTTTCTTTTAACATCGAAGTGTCTGCTCAACAATATTTAAAAATTTCTTGCTTTCTACCTCCCAATTCAAAACTTCATTAACATATTTTAGCGCCTGTTCTTGGTGGTTGCTCAATAAAACATTATCATTAATGTAAATTTTAAGAAGATTGGCCAAAGATGCTGCATTATTTTTGTCATAAACCATCCCCATATTTGGGAATTCCTGCATGAATTGTTTTTGAGCAGAGGTATCTGATGCGATAACAGCCAATCCAGATTGGATATAAGTGAAGATTTTGTTAGTCAGGCATATATCTCTATTGTGGGGTACATCAGTTTCTGTAGCTAAACCAATATCAAATGTTAATCCTAAATTAAAAATGTCAGGTTCAGGGACAGGGTTATAATAAAATATGGCGTGATCACCTAATCCGTTTGTTTCCGCCAACTTATTAAAGGAAGTTTTGATTTCATCAGTGCAAGATCCTAATAAGTGTAGTTCTAATTTTGGATTATTCAACATACCCATCGCTTTTATAACTGTTTCGATACCACGATGTAGACCAACTGTTTGCGAAAACCAAAAGAGCCTTAGATGTTTATGCACAGTAGTTTTAATGCCTAAATTTTGTCTGGGAAATACATTGAGTATAGTTATTGGATTAGTTTTTGGATAAAGCTTTTTATACGCTTTACTTATTGAAGGACTTGAAGTTGAAATATAATTTAGCTCCCGAATGTATTTATCTTCGACGTATGTCTTCAATCGTACATCGAAATTTTTAATTTCATTAGACTGTTCATTTCTATGGAAATCCTCAGCATCAAAACCACATTTAGCATTATTTTTTTTGGCAGCTTTGATCACGGCAGGTAGTGCCGCTAAATTATGTCCAATATAAAGATCTGCCTTAATGGTTTGTGCTTTTCTGGTTAACAAATAAGTACTACGTCCGATAGCTGCTTCCGCCAGTAAATTTCTTGGATCTGTTAGCTTCAAAATAGAAGTGGCCAGTTTATGTTGAATTCTAGTATACCAATAAATTAGCTTTTGTTTATGAGTACTACCGCCAACACGAATGGCTTTCCAATACTTGTTTTTTAATAATTCGATGTCAAGTTCGGTGCCCCAATCATTCCAATATTGATAAATGACTTTAACCTCGTATCCTGCTTCAACTAAGGCATCAGCTTCTTTAACCAGCCTAGGGTTTAATGAAGGTTGACCAGATGTAATGAGTACGATTCTTTTCAACTATTCTTAAAAAAATTAATCCAAGATTTCAATTTAATATTTTCATAGCCTAACTGTTCTGTAGGAACGATTCCATCTTTAACAGAATCATTTATTTGAGGTAGAATATTTAAATAATCTTTAGGCTTATCAAGCGGATGTAATGACCAGCAATCATTAGCATTCATTATAAACCTGTATTTTCCAGCATATTTAAATCTTTTAAAGAACATGTTTTCTACTGCTCTAGGATAGCCTCTATCCAAATATTTAACTAATAAAGTCTCAATTAACGCAGGGCCTTTTAATATAGGGAGTAATTTTTCCAATCTTTTTTTATCAATTAAAAAATGTCTTGCAGAAAAAAACTCATCCTTGAATCCATCGGATACTGATTTAAATTTTGACCAATGATCATAGCTTGGTTTCGAAATTTTAAGATCATTCAAAGGGGCTGAGCCAGCGCAAATAGAAATACAATCATCGTTTTTTTCTAATAATCGTATAGCTTTTTCGTACCATATAAAATTTCTTTTTTGGTAAAAAATCATATCTCCATCAAAATGTAGTACATACCTAGTTTTGCTTAATTCTAAGCCAGCTAAATAGGAAGTAATGCCTATTCCACCATATTCATGTGTATCTTTTACAATATTCCTTAAATATTTTTTTGATGTAATTGCTATGATGGGATCATCTTTTTCTAAAAAATGAACTTCAGAAACCGTTCCATTTGACAATAGTGTATTGGCAATTTGCTTAATTTTAATTACCCTTTCGCTGTAAGCAGGTTCGGGGTATTTCTTAGATGGATCGACAAGTTTAGTCCGCTGTGGTTTACAACAATCAACTATTAATAGTCTGTTTTTTATAGCTAAATGCTGATTTACTAATGCTGGTATAGTTATAAGTGCATAATTTATATCTCCGGGAGATAGATTAAATTGCAAAGTAATATTATCATTCACCTAATTATTCTTTTGTGATAATAAACTGTTCACGCCATCTAAATCATATGTTGCAAAATAATTTTCTTTAGATGGTTGGTAATTTGTGTAGCATAATTGGTTATTTAAAACATCATATCTGCACAATTTGTAATCTTTAGATAACAAATAGTTAATCAGATCTTTAGGTTCAATATTTGATGTTTTTAGGCCAGCATTGATTTCTAGCTGGATTACCTTAATTTTTTTTTGATCTAACAATTTTTTGGCACCCATTAAAACAGATAGCTCGAAGCCTTCTGTATCAATCTTTACAAATTTGAATGTCGTTATCTGCTTATCTTCTGAATAAGTATCTAGTTGAACTGAGTCTTTTTGTACTCCTTTACTATCTAAATTATTAGTAATATGATTTTCTCCATCTAATTGCTCAGTAAAATTTAATTTGCCATTTGTTTCACTAACAATCAATTTGTTTAAAGAAACTATATTATTTAATGCATTAAGTTTCACGTTATTTTCAAGCCTATTAAAATTGATATCGTCAGGCTCAAATGAGTGAATTTTTCCATATTTGATGAATTTAGACATCCAAATCGTGTAGAATCCAATATTTGTTCCGATGTCACAAACATGATCGTCTTGTTTTAAAAACTTACTTATAAATATAAATTCTTCCCAATCTACAATGTAATTATACATTAGCCACATGGAATGGAAAGAATCGTAATTTAAATGAATTTTTCTATTCGTCCAAAATGGATAAATTACATCCTTTAACTTCAGTATGCGAATAATTTTCCAGTACAAAAAACGCTTAAAGGCATTTATCTTATTCTCTTTATTGAACTCTGATTTAAACAAGTTTTTAAAAGAATAAAGCATAACTAATTCATAGGGTATTCGAACTAATCATGTAACCATGATTCTTGTTAAAAGCCAAGAGATTTAATTCAAGGTTTTGATGCTCCACGTCAAAAATGTTTAGATTTAATTTTGCTCCGTTAATAGTTAGCAACTATATTGAAAAGTGAAGTGATTTTAAAAGATTTATAATCTCAATAGGATGGTAATTATACTTGTTAATAACAGAGTATTCAAAATAAATAGATGAACAAATTTTAAGATTTTTTAAAGCTCCTTTTACAACAAATAATTCACATCCTTCTACATCTTTTTTCAAAGGAGAGATCGTAAGAAGAACAAATAAGTGATCTAATTTTCTCATTTGTAGGTGTATGCTTTTATTTGTTCCAATCTTATCATCAATGACTTTATTTGGTCATCAGATCCAATATTTGAAAATACAGTTTCTTTGTCATCTTCTCAAATGCAAATTGATATAAAATATTTGTATCTAAATTATTTAATTTAAAATTTCCTTCAAGTGATTTAAAAGTATTGGGGTGAGCCTCTTTTTCAAATCCTGATTAGATTATCTATGTAAAATAGCATCGTATAACTTTATGTAATTTTCCACTATTTTTTTACTAGAAAATTTATTTTCAGCACTTAAATATGCTTTCTTTCTAGATATTAAAGCAGATTGTTCTATATATTGGCACAGCTCATCAAAATCGTTAGCTAAGTAACCATTAACTCCGTGTTCTACTATCTCCGTCACAGCTCCTTTGCGATAACCAATTATGGGTGTTCCACAAGCCAAAGATTCGGCCATTACAATCCCAAAAGGTTCATTCCACTCTATTGGCATTAAAAGGGCGCTCGCAATTCCTAAGAGTTTGTTTTTTTCATCGTCATTAACTTGCCCAACATAAACTATTTTATCGTTTAAATACGGTTTAATTTCGCTGTCAAAATAATTTTGATGCTCAGTTGGAATATTGCCTGCAATGATGAGTTTTCTATTTGTTTTGAGTGCTGCTTTTACTGCATTATGGGTTCCTTTTATTGGCTCGATTCGGCCTAAAGACATCAATGGTGCATCATCTTCAACTCTATTGCGATAATCATAAATATTTTGGTCTACACCATTATATATTGTTTCTGCGGGAGCGAATGGTGCGATTTGATTGGTAATATAGTTGCTACAACCAGTAAATGTTAATGTTTCTTTGCGTGAAATTCTTAGAGCTTTTTTTATTTGTCCGATTGTAGGCTTTCTTTGATATGACATAATTTTCTGTACATCTGTCATAAAAAAAGGCGCTAAATATGCTAGGCGACTAAAACTATGAATAATATCTGGGCGCCATTTTTTTAGTTGGTTAATAGTAGCTATATTTTTCAATTGATCTATCAAACCATTGGATGTAGAAGTATACTTTATTAAGTCAACATTAACATTAGAATCTTTATGTGCGACTAATATTACATCGTGACCATTTTTTTTCAAGCCATCTAATAAAAAATGAATTATTCTTTCAATGCCACCATAGTTAACAGGCGGAACGGGTATAAATGGATCAGCGGTTACGGCAATTCTCATTCTAATTATCCATTAAAATAATTGTTGATTTTACGAAGTGAATTTGGAATGCTATGCTGATTTAAAGATCTATTTTGCCCTTCGACTCTTAGGTGGTCTCTTTTATTTTTATCTTTTTTTAAGAGCTCTATTTTTTCTGATAGTTCTTCAACACTCTTATAAGTTTCAATTTCAGTGCCTAATTCATAGAGAAATTCTAAACCTTCTGTATATTCCGTAAGATAACACGCACCAAGCATTGGGGCTTCAATATCTCTTAATCTTGAGTAAGTATTTGGCTTTTTTAAAGGATAATTGAAGCTAGGATAGCGATTAATGCCTAGTGTGATAAGACTTTGTTTCGTAATTTTAATATAGTCTTCAAATTCAATTTTTCCGTTGAGTTGAGGCTGTAATTTCAATGAAATTTCAAAAGAATGATGATTGCGTTTTAGTTTTTCAAAATAACTACTAAACCCAAATCTTTTGATAAAATCAATTTGATTGTTAGCTGTTTGTAAGATACTCGGTTTTTTTAGCGGCTTAGTTAAATCTTTTGTTTCATCATTTATCCAGCCAGCGCCGTAAATTTTAAGGTTTATATTTTGCTTGATTACTTCTTCTAAAAACATGATTCTTTGTATATCCTTTGAGCCAATAAAGGATATTTCATTAGCTTCCTTTAATTTAAGATTTCTATTTTTATAATTTACCCACATCGGCATTGGCAAGTTTAGAAAGTTATAGCTATGTTTTTGATACATTTTTAATGCATTGTATTCAGGCACCCAGTTAAGATCAAATACTGCAAACTCTTTAGGCACGTTTTTAAATTCACGCACATTATCACAAAAGAAATTTACACATGGAATTCCTAGTGATTGTATTTCTTTAATTGCCTGCTCATCAATTTGCTGTGGATAAAAATAACTTAAAAAATAGGTGATTGGCTTATTACCATGTTGTTTTTTAATCTCTTTAACTGTAAGCTCCCAAGTATCAGATTTCCATTTTTTAAACTTATCTGTCCCTTGTTGATGTACCAATCCTTCTGCCCAATCTACTGTAGCTTCGCACCAATTAAATCCCGCTTCTTCAATTCCATTTTTAATATAATATTCCCAGAATGAATAAGCGGATATATTATGGTTTACTTTGGATTGTAAGAAAGCTAGAAAGATATTCATGACTGATGATTGACGAATAAAATGTCAACTTGGGTTAGGTTTTTACCATTTCGCAGATTTTCACCAAAGGCTTTAACCTTAAAATAGTTTGAATTCATAAATAGGATTACTTCTTCAAATAATGGTTGATTCTTATAATATTCTATAAAACTTACTTCCATAATAATATACTTAACAGAACTTAAGAGCATTACAGCTCCTTTCAAGGCCTCAAGTTCATACCCTTGGATATCTAACTTAATAAGATCAGGTTGCAATAATCCTTCTTGTTTAAAAAAATCATCGAGCTTAACAATTTGTATCACTAATTTATCAAGTTCTTTAATTTGGAATGAACTGTGAAGTAAAGGCGTAGCATTTAGGATGCTCGATGCGTCTGCAAAAGAATTGAGATTGATCTTTGAAGTAATATTTTCATTGCCAACAGCCTTGAGATATAAATTAATATTATCCAAAACTTTGGTGTTTTTTTCAAATTCTAACCTGCAGAATTCTAAAGGTTCAAATGCATAAATTTGTGCATTTGAAAAAATGCTTTTTGCCAGTAAAGTCCAAGTACCAGTATTTGCTCCAATATCAACAATAACATTAATTTGAGCCTCAGATTGAATAAGTTCCAATAACTCCAAAGAATCTATATGTCCTGAATGTAAATCCTTAGCTGGTGTATGTTTTAATTTATTTAACCTCTTTTTCTTTTGGAGGAAATTATTAAGCCTAAGAATTATTTTATTAAAAAGGCCCACTAGTTAAAAAGATTTTGTTCTACAAAAATGGTATTGATATAAGTATCAGCAAAAATCTTATAGCCATTCCTTAACATTAGCTGTATAATTTCATCAGATTTAACACCTGTTAGGTTGGTTGAATAAGAAATAGTTTCGATACAAAAAAATTTAGGTCGATAGATCTTGAAGTTGAATTCATTTAATATGTCAACATCAATTCCTTCCACATCTAAAGAGATAATATCAGGACAGGTTTTAAAATTCAAACTAATCAGCTCATTAACATTAATTAAATCCATTGGAATTGCCTTTAAAATTTTTCCTTCACCATTCTTTTCAATTTTATTAGCTTCCTCAGCAGAAAAAGTACTGAGTAACGAATTATCCATTAGGTAATAGATACCACTTTTTGCACCACCAATTCCAACACCAACATTTAAACATTTATCCTCTTTCCTATGTAACCTAATTTTATTGTAAAGTGTAGGATTTGGCTCTACACAAACACCTCTAAAGCCAGACAGGTAAAGCAAATATGTATTGTTCATATTATAGGGATGATTTGCTCCGATATCCAAATAAGTTATATTTTTCAACTTTAGGGAATCTATTATAAACTTGAGGATCAAGTCTTCTCCTACTTGGGAAAAACTGAATTTTATGTACGTGCCGAAAAATTTGGACAGTATCTTTTTAACTGGAAAAAATAATCTATGTATCAAGGATTTTTTTTAATCGTTTTATAAATTTCCAACCAAAAATTTTAAATAGCAAACGTTTATTATTTGAATATTTAAGTGTTGGTTTTGGTAAAAACTTTAATTTATTATTTGCTTGTTTCAGTAAATCTGGATAATCAGGATAACACATATAAATGAATGACTGCCATACATTTGCTACGCATTGTTTTGCTTTATCGCTTTGATCCTTTTCGAGCAAATATCCGGTGCTTAAATTAATAGATTTAAAACATGATTCTACCGCTTTTTGTCCATATTCACCAGACAAAGTTCCCAAGTTACCTGATCTATAATATACAATACTTTGGTCTGAAAATTTAACTTCTGAGGAATTTAAAATTAATCTAGTGAAAAACTCTAAATCATTGATAACAGTTAAACTTTCATCCCATAATCCGACTTTCTCTAGAGTAGTCCTGGGAATTAACCATAAACCACATTGCAACATGGATTTTCCACTTTCCCAACTGCTAAGAACCCACTCAACTGGCTTTAAATCTTTCCAGCATTCTTCCCAACTTAATTTAAAAGTAGATATATCATTATAATAAAAACGACCCCACTTTGCTGATATAATTGATGTTGGGTTTTTAGCTAATAACTTCGCTTGCTCCTCCAGCATATTTAAGGAGATTAAATCATCAGAATCAAAAAATTTAATGTAGTCGCCTTTGGATTGTTTAAAGCCATAGTTATTCGCAACACATTGACCCTGATTTTCTTGAGAGTATATTTTTATTTTTGGAGATTCGAACTTTTTTGCCAAACTAAGGCTGTTGTCAGTGCTTCCATCATTAACAATAATAAGTTCCCAATTTGAATACGTTTGATTTATAATACACTCAATTGAATCTGAAACATACATTTCAACATTATAAAGTGGCATAATAATTGAAATTAAAGGCTCATTAGTCATTTTCTCAAACTCGGCTTAAAAAATCTAATTAGTTTCTCTCTCATCCAGTATCCAAACAGAGGATTAATTAATGATAAGAGCTTAAATGAGTTACTCCCTTTAAATTTTATTTTGGAATAGGTCTGTTTACTTAAGTTCAATGCCTTCTTCACATATTTCCAATCATTTTCTGCAGCTAGTATTGTTGCAACATCTAATAGCGCACTTGCTAGTTCGATTGGATATTTTTTACCGCTATTTTTTACCGCTTTTTCTAAAACATAATAGTTGGCTTTTGCACAATTTAATCTGTTTGATGCAGACATACTTTCCTCGTACTGGTAATTAATGCAAGTAATTTTTGGCAAATAGTCGAATTTCAATCCATTTGTAGCTAATCTAATATGAAATGCATTATCTTCATTATAAAGCACTTTTTTGTCAAGATCAAATCCTCCAGCTTTAATCAAATCTTCTTTTTTATATACCCCGAAATTCACAATTTTATGTTCGATCGCATATTTAAGGCTATCAGCATGCATCGCATCAACATTATGATTAGCTTCACCTAATACAAGATTACTTTTGAAATTGACGTATCGAAAATTCAGAAGCAAAACTTGGTATTGATTGCCATTTTTTTCAATCCACTGATGTATTTCTTGTGTGAAATTGGGAAGAAGGTCGTCGTCGGCATCATGAAAGTGTAGCCAATCAGATTTTGCATAAGCGGCTAACTCGTTTTTTCCAAAAGAACAGCCTTCGTTGATCTTTCCTTTGATCACCTTAGCACCGTAACTTTCGGCAACGTCTTTCGTATTGTCGTTGCTACAATCATCGTAAACAAGGATTTCATCAAATGGGATTTCCTGATTTTTCGCAGACATTAAAATCCTTGGCAAATGCTGTGCGGCATTGTACGCTGGAATACATAAAGCAAGTGAGGGTTTCAAAATCATCTGCTTATTTTTTGCTTTATTCTTTGCAATACATGTTTGAAAATTACCTTTAGCGGGAAAGTTCTCAAAATTTCTGAAGTTGTGTTTTTGTTATAAACAGGTTTAAAGAGTTGGTCCAAATAAATGTTACTTGGCAAAGCTTTAAATGTTTTTAAGGTTTGTCGATATAATGAAAAATTTTGTTCCGCCAATGCATCTTCATAAAGCGTTGTGCGCATAGTTTTAAACCCCTCATTTATCATATTTTGATAGGCTTGTTGGTCCAAGTTTGAAATGAGAGCTAGGCAATTTGCCAATTCTTTGGGATTAGTTGCCTTATATTTAAAACCATTAACTCCGTGCTTAATTAAGGATGATGATCCTGCACCGTCAGCACACACCACTGGAGTACCGACACTTAAATATTCTAAAAGTGTAAAATTGAACATATCCCAAGTTGAAGGAATAACCGCGAATTTTGCTTTGGCTTGTTCTACCTTAATTTCTTGATTTGGCAATGCATTTTGAGGTGCGATTGTTTTTTCCCACACTGTAGGATATTTCTTTTTTAGATATGCTGAGGTACTTAATTCAGAAGAATAGGCTGTATCTCGTCCATACCATTTAATCAAAATAGAAGGGTCGGACAACGATTCAACGGCTTCACACAGTTGTTCAGGACCCTTCCATCGCTGAATGCGGGCACAAACGATCCCAAAATTTTCTTTTGTTACTTGTCGTGGCTTTGATGGTTCCTTATAAATCGGTAATACAACAGTAATTTGTTTGTTGGGAAAAATATTTTGCCAAAACTTACAGTTTTGTTCGCTATGCGTAACCAATTGATCGCAACGATTGAGCAAAAGCAATTCTGTTTTCCTATTAATGTCCCCATTAAATTTGTCGTTTAGCTGGGGTTCATGTCGTTCTATTTGTCCGTAACTTCCATGTAATCTGGTTATTATTGGTTTGCTGTGATGGATTGTCCAAGGGACATACCCTAAGGCAAAATCAGTACATTCTATGATATCATATCCTTCGCCAGCGTTACTCTGTTCCCACATTGCCCAGGCCGCTGCCAAATTTCGTTGATAATCTGGAGTCAGCCTCAGATGAGAAAACTGTTGCAGATACTTGGAAAACAGGTAGGGCTTCAAATCTTCGGTTTTGATGTTATTATCTTCAAAACCTGAGCTGCCCTGAAAATAACCACTGCCTATCACTACTTTTACTTCTTCGCATTGAGCTGCGATTTTTTTGACATAATGGATGTAATAAGTTGAAATACCACCTCCCGAGTGCGGATAATATTCTGGAAGTATAAATAAAACTTTCATTTAGCTTGTCTTAACTGATCTAAAAATGATTGGTGAAGCACTGCTTGGTTACGGCTATTTCTTAAAAAATCTCTGTATTTTTCAACCACCTCAATGTGATTTCTTTCTTCCCAATTTGCTATTACTTTCAAAGCAGAAAAGAAAATAGTGATTGGACTTATTTTTTTAAAAAGGGACTTAATTTCATTTGGATAACAGGTAGGAGCCTCTCCGATTGGCATGCAGCCTGCATAGGCACATTCGTGAAATTTTAAGAACTCTATATTGCATCTCGAACCACATAATAACATAAATTTATAACCAGAAAGATAGGAGATAAACTTGTCGGCAACAAACTTATGAGCTGGGGGCAAATCTTGCATTTCCTGATACCCTGGATGTTTTAAAACGGTAAAGAAAATTCTTGATAAGCTACGTCGGCTCTTTAACCAGAGTTTGGAACGGTAAGGGTAAATAATTTTATTAATCGAACCCGATATGATCACTTTGCTTTTTCTTTGAAGTAAATTATCCAATCGTTGTTCTTTTGCTTCATCGTAAACATAAGGAATGTAAATTATGGGCTTGTTAGTCAATACTGCGAATTCTGCAGTTAGTTCTTTTGGTTCATAAACAGTCAACAACCTGATGTTTTCGTGTTTTAAGATGCTGATGATCCACTTATAATAGAAACTATTTTGGTGCTCAAGATAAGGATCAACAATTTTGACAATAAAAGTAATCTCTGGATTTTCTGTTATACATGAGGCTAAATAATCACACTCACTTTTGTCAATCCTGTTGTCGATCACATAAATTTCGTTGTAAGAAAATTTCTTTAAACTACTCAATCGCACAACATCCCAGGACATAGATTTCGCATAGCCGGGGCCCGCATCATTGCAAATCAATTTCGAATAGTCAAGTTTGTCTGAGACAATATAGTTAACCCGATCCATTAAAGGTTTGAAGCATCAAATGTTTTAAAAAAAATAGATTGATTCGTTGAAACGGTCTCCTCAAGAAGGCTAACGAACAAAACTGGTAAGCCAGTTTCAAACTGTACCTAGATCGCAACAACGAAATTGCGAATTGGTTCAAATCATCAATCTCCCTTTCACGGAGCGTTTTGTGATCGGCTTCTATTTGAACCGGTAAAGAAGCCGACCATTTTTTTGTTATTTTTAATTGGCTTTCGATCCAGGCAACGGTATTTCCGCCGCTGCTTGCATGTTCAATTAGCATATCATAGACCACGACAACCTTTCCTAATTGTGCCATTGCTAAACTAAAATCAATATCATAGCCGTGAAAATCCATTAATGTCAAGTCGTCGAAATTATATTTTTGCCAAAAAATTTTTTTGGTGCCCAGCAGCATGCCATCTAAAGTGGCGACTTCGCTATGCATTTCGTATTTTGGGTTATGGTAATAATGAATTGGCTTTTCATTTAAAACCGCTTGTAACTGATTCATGCGATTGGTATGTTGCACGATGGAATAGACACCAGATGGGAAAGCAGTTTTTACAGTATTTCCAACTACCCCAATTAATGAAATGTTTGCATTTTTCTCGAAATGATTAATAAAATTAATATCCCAGTTTTGTGTTTTAAAGATGATATCTTCATGCACAAAACAAAGGTATTCAAATTTGCTCTTTGAAGCTCCAAAATTGTAGGCACTGCAAATGCTGTATTTGTGCTCGGTGTTGTCAATAACAATCAGTTCGTAAGGATGAAACGTAGTTTCGACAAGGCTTTGTTGCAACAAAGCTAATTTTTTCGGATTGATTGAGCAGGTCACGATTGAAATCATGAAACCAAAGGATACCTAACGATCATCAAAATTTTTAATTTTAGACAGATATTTTTGCTCATCTATCGTGCTGAAAAATTTGTATAGCTTTTGAACATAAATCACTTCCCTGGGATAAAACCATGATTGGATATATTTGAAAAATGAAATATTTTTGTCAAACCGGTGCAACTGAGCGATTAAGGTATTATCGGCTTTCCATTTTTCCACGAATGAGCTGTTTTGAGTTTTAGCATCAGGTTGTATTCTTACAATACCTAAAGGAAACTTAACGTGTTTTAACTTTCTTTTAGGAACGAGTCTGAACCATAATTCCGAATCGACCGCGCAATGGAGTTGTTCTAAAATCGGCTCATGTATTTCTGCCTTCCAAAAACACGAATGTTGCATCAGTATTCCTCCCGAAAACAAATATTTAGCAATCACATAGTTGGCTTTTTCGTAAAAGATTTTCTTTTTTTTCTCATCTATCACTAAGCAATCACCGTAGAGGAAATCCGGTTTTCCTTTGGAATAGGCTTCTGCCAGTTTAAAAAATGAATCCTCCATGTAAAAATCATCACTATTTATCCAGCCATAAATTTCGCCGGAAGCTAAGCTGAATCCCAAATTGATCGCATTCCCTTGTCCATTATCTTTTTTACTTTGCCAGTAACTAATCCAGGGAGAGTAGTTTTCCAGAATTTGTTGGGTTTCATCTGTACTCCCGCCATCCATAACAATATATTCTAAGTTAGGATAATTTTGAAGCAGCACAGCCCTAATCGTTTCTTCAATATATTTCCCTTGATTATAAGATGGGGTAACGATTGTGATTTTGGGCCATTTGATATCTTTTTGATACCGACTTGGCTTGGTTTGTCTATCCCAAGGCCAACCTTTTTTTATGCTTTTGGGTAATTCTGCCAACAAGCCATTTTCAGAAAAATTTATAGTCGGTACCGGATAGCTAATGCCTCCGTTGATAAACTGTTCTTTATAACTCGCTAAGTTTGGAAGTAATTCGTTAATATTCAATTTATGACGTATGATGATGTTGTTAATGTCCCCAGGTAGATCTTATGGACCTGATTTTTAACAGAGATTTCTGTAAAGCTAACATTGCAGCATGAATGTTAAAATTACTAGAATCAAATTTCTTTGCTGTTTTGTTCATAATGCTCGACTGCATCTTTTCAATTAGATCGTCAACATTTGTGGGGTCGAAATAGGTGGCGTAATCTTTCATTAATTCTCTGTGCCCCGCCAAATCGCTAATTAATACTGGGCAAGCTAAAGTTGCAGCTTCCAATGGTGGCATGTTCGAAGGACCTAAAAACGTAGGCATAACTAAAGCAATTGCATTCTTATAAAATGTAAATAACTCTTCATTACTCACAAAACCCAGTATTTTTATGGTATCTTTCAGGTTAGAGGCCTTAATGCGATCTTCGATGTATGGAAGATTTCCTTTGTTACTACCGGTTAAAATCAATTTGATTCGAGGATACAACTTGTTGATTTGCTGCATTGCTTCAATTAATAAATTATGATTTTTATGCGCCCAAAACTGAGCTGGATATATAAAAAATTCATATTTAGTTATTTCAGCCTTTTTTAGTATCTCATTTTGAGTTTCATCAGATACATTTTCATTAACGACGGCGCCGGGAAAAATAGGCATCACCCCAATTTTATTTTCACTGATTGATGTAAAATTAATCAGCTCGTCTTTGCCAGTTTGAGTTTCAGTTAATATATATAGTGCACGGTTTAGAGTTTGGCAATAATATGATTCTCGGCTTTCAAAAGATTCTCCAAATTCTGGAAACATATAGGTCGATCGGTGCCCAATATCCCAATGTATAGTAACGAAAGGAAAGTTGAAGTCGATACCGTCAGGTTTTACATACAATATAAGGTGTATGTTGATTTCTATCAGAGCCTTTTTTATATTTATACTTCTTTTTTCGGCATGTTTGCGCTCTAAGAAGTTGTAAAAACTACCAAAAAAATTCTTTCCGAGTTTTTTTAACAATTCGATGGTTATTTTTCTGATACGATCCGAAAGACTATGTTTTTGAAACGGATGAAAACTAACCACCTTTTTTTTACTCTTGATTTCTGCCTTTCCGGTGTAATCTAAAAATATGACCTCAATCCCTTCTGGAAAAGTATGATTGTCAATACCTGCAATTAATTGCGTTACATAAGAAAATGATCCGCCTGCATGCATGTCATAACTAGAATAATCAATCGGAATACCCACGCGTAATTTAAATTCTGACATTTTCTTAAAAATCAAGGGAGTTTAAATCAAATCTGATTTTATACATGAAATCACCTCAAGTTGCTGGTTTTGCTTTAGCCCAAGTCCACTAGGCAGATAAAATCCATTTCTGGCCAGTTTTTCAGCTATTGGATATCTCTCATCTTTAAATAACCCCATTTTTTGAAATACAGGTTGCTCATGCATACACCAGAAGAAGGGACGTGTACCAATCTTACTTTCGCTTAAATGGGATACCATTTTTTCTTTTTCTTCTATTGTTGGTGCTATAATTCCAAAAACCCAATAAATATTTTCGCTGAAACTCGTTTTTTCAATGGGTAACTGGTAACCTTTATCTTTTAAAAATGAAAGGCCTGTCTGATAAGCTATACCCATGTCTCTTTTCTTTTCAATAAAGCCGTCTATTTGCTCCAGTTGTGCAAGGCCTAGTGCCGCCTGTAGGTTGGTCATTCGGTAATTCCATCCAATTTCGTGGTGAATGAAACGTGGACCATTAGGCTCGAAACATAAATTTCTTAGCTTTTTGCAACGTTGGGCAAGTGCTTCATCATTGGTCATAATCATCCCACCTTCTCCCGTAGTAATGTGCTTATTCGGGTAAAAACTAAAAATGCTGATGTCGCCAAAACTACCGCACATTTTACCTTTATAGGTTTGGCCATGCATTTCTGCGGCATCTTCAATTATTTTGAGGTTATGTTTTTTAGCGATTTCAATTACCGGATCCATATCTACTGGTAATCCATAGATATGTACCACTAAAATCGCTCTGGTTCTGGAAGTTATTTTAGCGTCGATCTGTGTTACATCCATATTCCAGGTTAAGGGGTCGCTATCTACCAATACGGGCAACGCACCAGCAGTAACCACAGATTGGACTGGAGAGATAATTGTGAAAGTAGGCATAATAACTTCGTCGCCAGGACCGATGTTCAAAGCTTTAATTGCAATATCCAATGCGGCAGAACCGTTACTCACGGCTATGCCATGATCACGACCGATGTAAGCGCTGAATTGCTTTTCGAATTTACTGATAAAGGGTCCTTCACTACTAATCCAGCCCGTTTCAATACATTCGGTTAAATATTTTAATTCATTGCCGTTAAGTAGGGGCGTATTAACAGGGATTGGATTCATGATAGCTTTCTTAAAATGTAACATACGCCCCAGGTTTCTGCAGAAGGTATGGCTTTGCCTAAGAACTCCTCGTTATGAATTACTTCAAATCCGGTGGCATAAGCTAATAATTCGACTTCTGGTTTAGAAAAATGGCGCATAGGATGTGATTCTTTAATATGAAACGTTGTGCCATCTTTTAATTCCTTCACCTCTATTGTGTAATTTACCTCCACTATATTCTGTTCGGTATTAATAATAGGATTTGCATGCCTGGTAATCTGAATAACTTCGTTTTGAAGTGTTTTGGTACGCTGTTCCGGTACCAGAAAATTTACTGCTGTACTATGCCAAACATCAAAAATGAAAAGCCCGTTTTCATTTAAATGATGATGAACGTTCTTAAATGTATTAATTAAGCTTTGGTTATCGGTAAGATAGCTGATCACATGGAAAAGCGATAAAGCTACATCAAAAGATTGATCTATCTGAAATTCAGTAATATCTGCTACTTTAAAATCGACGTTTTTCAACTTGTTTTTATTGGCAATTGCAACCATTTCGGCACTGCGCTCCAAACCCAGGATATCATAGTTTTTCTCAGCCAGCAAATTAGCATGTTTGCCTGTTCCAGATCCTAGTTCCAATATGCGCTTACTTTCAGGGCGATACTGATTAATTAATTGCTCGATGTAGCGAACTTCGGCGGGATAATCTTTATCACTGTATAAAAGATCATAATATTGACTATACAACTTAAAATTCTGGTTCATTTTTTTTTGAAATAAGGTTTATTTTTTCAGGTGCGTGGTCAAATCTAACCTTATCCTCATCGCCACAATAGGGGCCTTGTTTAATTTCGATCATCTCGGTATTCTCCAGCATTTCGAAACCATGTCCGCCTGAGGCCAATAAGATTACATCGCCGGTTTCTACAATCCGGCTTTCTAAATAATCTTGCTCATCATTATAAAAATCTACTCTTACTTTTCCCGATTTGATGTATAGAACCTCTTGAGTTAAGGTAACTTTTCTTTCGACCAAATTGTGAACATGTGGATCAATAATATATCCCTGGGGCCTGTTCATATAGCCTAATTGTTGAGAAAAATCACCTGGTGTAAAGAAAGAAATTCCTTCTTTTTTATAGTTGGCTCGAATAATAATTGCCAACTGTTTTTGTTGATACACTACCTCTTCGATCATAAACTATTCACTGGTAATTAATTTCGATTCTGCCACCATATAGCCGGTTCTTGGGCTATATGGAAAAGTTCTATCGGGCATAGGGGCATCCATAATTTCAAAATGGAGCACGTCATCCACCCAATCATAACCTTCGGCCTCACTCGCGCCAAGCCATGCATAAATTGAGTAGTGGCCGGGGATAAAGCCGTTTAATATGATTTCGCAGCTGTGCGAAGTTTCGTTTCCACTAAATGTGATAAATGGAGTCAGGTTAGGAATAGCTTCCATGAGTGTTCCTCCCATACTTCCTTTAATACCAAATACTGCAAATGCGTTTGGATGTTTGATGACTGAATTGGTCTTAAATTCAATGACCAGTTTTAGATTGGGCTGGTTTCCGGAGACCTTGCATTTCAGGAAAGTAAAATGTGGGCTGTTAAGTTTTCGCGTATTTTCCCAACTTTCTATAGTATTTAGGTTATTGCTTTGATAGTGTCTGACGGCTGAGCTCGAGTCACCTACAAAATCAAGTTGCCCATGTTTTAGCATAATTCCATTTTTACAAAGATTGGTAACTGCCTCCATATTATGGCTTACAAACAATACCGTCCTGCCTTCTCCCTTACTCACTTCGCCCATTTTGCCCAAACATTTTTTCTGAAATTCTGCATCGCCAACAGCTAAAACCTCATCTACAATCAGTATTTCGCTTTCCAGATGTGCAGCAACAGCAAATGCTAAACGAACGTACATTCCAGAGCTATATCTTTTTACTGGCGTATCCAGATATCTTTCTATTCCGGCAAAATCTACAATTTCATCCAGTTTGCGCTGGATTTCTTTTTTGCGCATGCCCAAAATGGCTCCATTTAAAAAGATGTTTTCGCGGCCGCTTAACTCGGGATGGAAGCCTGTACCTACTTCTAACAAACTGGCAATGCGGCCACGGCCAGATATCTTACCGGTGGTAGGCGCGGTAACCTTACTGAGTATTTTAAGCAAAGTGCTTTTGCCGGCCCCATTTCTGCCGATAATACCAACCGCATCTCCTTGTTCGATTTCAAAATTGATATCTTTTAAGCTCCATACTACATCGCTTTCACTTTTGGTATTTTGATCATTGCTTTCACCAATGCGCAAGAAAGGATCTTCTTTTCCCCTGATGCGTGCATACCATCGTTCCAGATCGCGACTGATGGTGCCGGTTCCGATTTGCCCAAGTTGATAGGCTTTACTTAAATTTTCTACTTTAATGGCAATGTCTGACATTTAAATATATTCAGATTATATGGGGTGGGAAACAAACATATGCAGTAACTTATACTGTATCTACAAAATTCCGTTCTACTTTGTTAAAAACGACCGTACCGAGCAACAATAATGTCAGGGTAATAATTGTGGCGTAGCCTAAGCTAAACCAGCTAAAACTTCCTTCACCCAGAAAACCATAGCGGAATGTTTCGATAATCGGCGTCATGGGATTATATTGAATAATCCATGCATATGCAGGATATTTTTTAATCGCTTCCGAGAGTGGGTAAATTACCGTCGTTGCATACATCAGTAACTGGACACCAAAACTGATGAGAAAAGCCAGATCCCTGTATTTGGTGGTCATCGCAGAGATGATCATTCCTGCACCTAAGCCCAATAAGGCCATTAATACAACAATAAGAGGGAAGAGGCAAATGGCCCAGCTCATTCCAAAATTAGCACCAGAGAAATAATAATAGGCCATTAAAATCAGAAATAAGGCCATCTGTACGCCAAAACGTACCAAATTGCTTACCACAATACTGAGTGGCATAATTAATCTGGGGAAATATACCTTTCCAAAAATGGCTGCATTATCTTTAAAAACTGATGAGGTTTTAGTTAAACAATCTGCAAAGTAGTTCCAGGCGGTGATGCCAGCCATATAAAATAAAGGCTTCGGTAAACTATCCGTTGAGATGCCCGCCAAATTGCCAAAAATGAAGGTGAAAATGATGGTGGTAAACAAGGGTTGAATAAAAAACCAAAGCGGACCTAAAATGGTCTGTTTGTAGAATGAAACAAAATCTCTTCTGACCAATAGCACCAGCAGGTCGCGGTAGGCCCAAACTTCAGTTAGCTTCAGATCAAATAAAGAGGAATTTGCCTCAATGGTCCACTCGTGCTCTTCTTTAACCATAATATCGCCGTGATGATTTCTTTTTTGTTGTTTTCATGACTTTGTTTCTTTACCTGGTTCTCAAAACGCTAACCACACCATTAGTCAAATTAAATCTGATTGGAACTGATTTGTTCATTAAGCAGCAGGGTTCGGATGGAGTTTAAGTACTGTTTATATCCAAATGCTTGCATACATTCTTCCTGAAGATTTTTTTTCTCTTTATTGGTCTGGTCATGTTTTAGTAACAGAGATATACCATTTAGTATATCTTCCTGATCATCAGGATCAACTAATAAACCAAGCGACCCATTTTTAAGCGCATCTGCACTGCCATCTTTATTCCCCGCGATTACCCTGAGGCCACTGGCCATGGCTTCGATAAATACAATTCCAAATCCTTCTTTTTTACTCGGGAGGATAAAAATGTCAGACAGTAAAAAGTGTTCGGTAAGTTCAGCCTCATCAATAAAACCAATCAGCCTGATGTGTTTCTGAAGGTGGTTTACACCAATTAAATCATCTAAACGTTTCTTTTCTACAGCATCCCATTTGCCACCCAAAAGGTAAACCAGGTTCGGGTATTTCTCCAATAGTTGAGGCAGCAGTTCGATGGTATGGTCGTATCCTTTGTACTTTTCTGAAGAAGACAACCGGGATAGGGAGAATAACACGGTATTATCATGATTTAAATGATAGCGGTCCAATAAAATCTGTGGTTTATCAAAATGCCTGGGCAGATAGTAAAAAGGATCGAGGCAATTATTTAATACCTCAAGCCGAGATGCGGGAATTTGATGCATTTCCATAATCTTATTTGCTGTGAAATGGCTTACACAAATAATTTTATCCAACTGATTTAACATCCTAAGTTTGCTATCTGAAAGCTTTTTCCAGATTTCTATCCCATGGGCCAATAAATAGATTTTTTTATGAGGATGTATTTTTTTAATGAAATAGACAATATTGATCAGATGGATATGGCTTAATAAAATTACATCTGCTTTTAACCCACTTAAAAAAGATTGTATTACGAATCGTTCTCTGTTGCCATTAAAACCATGGAATTGATTTTTGCTCAGATACCTCGAATCGCGGTCTGTATTTTTATCATACATGGAATAGACTGTCGACTGAAGAAGCTCTTCTTCACTCAAATCGTACAGTACACGGCACAAGCTTCTGCAAACCTTCTCGATGCCACCGGTAAGACTAAAAGTTTTAAGCGTTAAAAATAACACCTTAATTGGCATGATATATTCTATATAAGGCTAAGGCTGAACTCCAGTGCAATTTGTTTTGTCCAAAGAGTTGTATGAGCGATTTTGCCCTTTTATTTGCATATTGGGATGGATCGGCAATCTCGCGGCTTTTTCTCATCCATTCCTGAAAGGGAAAGGTAAATCCCATCTTAGATCTTTTCCATGTTTCTACCGGAAGATCCTCTTTATAGGCCTCAACAAGGAGTTTTTTTTTCTGTTCGTAATCAAATTTAATTTCTGTTGAGATGGAGTGAACTAGGTCAACAAAATTACGGTCCAGAAATGGAACCCTTACTTCAACGCCATGGCTCATGCCCATGAAATCGGTATCCTTTAATAACTGATTTTGCATGTACATGTTAAACTCAAACCAGCTTGCCCGGGTTTCATTACTGATTTTTTTGATACCATGGTGGAGGGGGATCTCTTCAAGGCAGTCGATAACTGTTTTCATATCAATGTCCAGTAATTCGGCAATTACATCGGGAGAATAAACCCCTCTCAAGCACAGATATTCGCCAATAGGAGAATTTAAACTGAGGTAGTATAATCGTTTAAACCTGATCTGATTAAAGAAGCGCATACTTCGTAAAACACTTTTACTCAGCCCATTCAGATTTTGTATTTTATATATCCGGTCAAATGAAGGGTAGCCCCCGAAAAGTTCATCGGCACCTAAACCGGAAAGCACTACTTTTATTCCATGTGCTTTTGCTGTTTTACATACAAACCAGGTATTAATCCCATCATTTGTAGGCTGGTCCATGCTGGCTAAAACAGTTTCGAAATTTTGTACAAAATCGCGATAGGTAATCAGCTGTTCAATGTTTTGAATATGGATGTTCTGGAGCAGGTTGTTCCGTTGTTTTTTTTCAGAAAAATCTATTTCGTTAAAATTGGCCGAAATACTTGATAAGCGATTGTGATTATATTGACTGGCCAATATGGTAATGATACTCGAATCAATACCGCCACTGAATAATACACCTATATCAACATCAGCAATCATTTGTTGTTTGATCGAATAACCAAGCTGTTCGCGGATTCTTGCTATAGCCAGGTTTTCATTGGTGATATAAGCTTTGTTTTCAAACTCATGGTAAGATTGAATAAAATGCTCCCTGCTTCTGATATGATATTTCAGAAAACAGCCTTTACCTAAGGTATATACATTTTCAAGGGTGGTGTAAGGTTCCGGAATATGCCCAAAAGCAAGATAATAGATCCGCCAATAATCATTTTCCTGAAAGATGTCAGCCTGCCTGAAAGCTTTTACTTCTGATGCAAAAGTTAATGTTTCATGATTAAAATGATAATAAAGTGGCTTTACTCCGTTTTGATCGCGAACCAGGTAAATACATTGTTCTCTTTTATCAAAAATGCAAAACGCAAAAATACCACCAAATTTTCCGAAGGCTGCTTCTCCCCAGTGCTGGTACGCGTAAAGAATTACTTCTGTATCTGTTTGTGTTTTAAATATATAACCTAAATTGATTAATTCGCTTCTAATCTGCAGATAATTATAAATTTCTCCATTGTAGGTAATCACCAGGTCTTCTTTATGGCTTAACATTGGCTGATGCCCGGCTGAACTCAGATCTAAAATGGCCAATCTGCGGTTACCTAAACATAGGCGCATGTTTTCGACAGCATAAATGCCATAGTCATCAGGTCCCCCGTGTTGCATACTATCGCACATGGCTTTTACCTGTTGATTAACTTCTGCGAACGGTTTTTTACTATTGATGATGCCTGCTATGCGACACATTCTTTTATCTTAAATTTAGGCTGTTTATTCTGCACCGGATACAGCTTCGCCTCCTCAGTCACATTATTTTTTTAAAAATGACCGATTAATTTGTTATTTCTCCATAAGCTGAAGCCTTATACACCAGCATTTATGTGCCGCCAAGGCATTGTTTGCCATCTTCCCTCTTACATTTGCCATCCTAAATAGGCTCTATAAAAGCTATTGACGTATTAATGTTGATCGAATAGCCCATATCTTCTAAACGTAAAATAATACGTTGCTTATTATGTACAGATACCAATTCTGCCTTAATTCCTTTAAAAGGTCCCGCCTTAATTATCACGCTCTCCCCTGGTTTAATATCATAATCTATAACTTCCAGATCGGCATCTGTAGCGAGCAAGAGCTTAAGGTTGAGGATTTGTTGATCGGGAATAGAAGCGACCCGGTTAGAGAAATAAATAAACCTGGCTACACCATTGGTCATCAAAACTTCTGCATACTCTCTCGCCGAAATATACGCAAATAGATAAGATTTAATCAAGGGCTCTTCAACGATTTTTTTACGGTCGCTCCATTGTTTAACTGCCTTTTTAAGGGGTAAATAAGTCTGGATGCCCTTTCTGTTCAGTTCTTCATTAGCCTTTTTTTCTGCCCTTGAGTGTGTATAAACCGGATACCATCTATAATTTTGATCTATCATTTGGCTTAACCTTATCCTGAATCTTTTTGTTTTGTGCTTTTGTAGCTGTAAAATGTTCTACAATATTTGACATCTACTCTTTTTTCTTCCAAAATTCCCACCAATTTTTCTCATCATTATAATAGCCGCTTTTTCCGTATCCAGTATAGTTGGAATAATAGTATGTTCCGCTATTGCTATGTGCATAGTTGGTGGTATAAATATTTGCATGTAATTTTTCATCACCAAATGAATTCAGGATAATGGCAATATTGCTGAGGCCGTATTCTTTTGATAAGCGATCGGGAATGGTGGCTGCCCTGAATTTGGAAACTCCTGAACGGATAATGAAAAGATTGATGTCAGCCTTTCTAATCAGTGGTATAGAATCTGAAACCAGGCCAACTGGTGCAGTATCGATAATAATATACTCGTAACTTTCCCTCAGTGTGGTGATCAGTGTTGTCATAGATTTGTGGTGGAGCAGTTCTGATGGATTTGGAGGTACCGGGCCAGAGGTAATATAATCGATATTGTGCCGTTCATCCTTAAATATAATATCAGATAAATCAGCCTGTCTTGACAGATAATTACTTAAACCTATACGATTGTCGGAACCAAAGGCATGGTGGAGTTTCGATTTCCGCAGATCTGCAGCAATTAAAATCACCTTTTTATCGATAATAGATAATGTACCAGCCAGATTTAAGCTCACAAAAGATTTTCCTTCTCCTGAAACTTCAGAAGTAATGCAAATTACCTTAGTATCCTGATCGCTGGCCATAAAACTCAGGTTTGTCCTTACAGATCTGACCGATTCGGCAAATATAGATTTAGGGCGTTCTATTGATAAAACACTTTCGCCTGGTTGCACTTTTTTAGGATATTTTAAAATTATCCCTATAATAGGTGTTGCTGTTAAGCCTTCTATTGTTTCAATATCATATAGATAAGGATTTAATATTCTGACCAATAGGATTAAACCAAGCCCGGTAAATAAGCCCATAAAGAGGTATGAAGAATAAATTTTCCTTGGCACAGGAGAAATGGGAAAAAACGAAGGCTGTGCAACGCTGATGATGGTAGCACCTGAAACCACGGCTGCGGCGCTAATCTGCGCAGATAGTTTTCTTTCAAACAGCATCGAAAACATGCGTTGGTTGATGTCGAAATTACTCTGTAGTTTGGCAAAATCGTTCTGTTTGGCCGGAATGCTGCTCAAGGCGTTACTGGCTTGTCCAATTTGCCCCCTTAGGTAGCTAATGGTTTTTTGATTTCGCTCATGTAACAAACGGATATTGGTTGCAATGGCCTGTTTTACTTCATTAATCTGGCGGTTAATATCCTGGACGGGCTGGGCATCGGCATTAAAATTCTGTAATTTATTTTCCCTGTTGATAATGAGTCCGTTGAGTTGTGTAATTAAACCGGTGAGCAGTGTATTGTTTGTACCTTCTAAATTTAGGTTAAGTTGTATCCGGTCCTTGTTATTTTTAACCTGGTTTTCTAACTGTTGGATGCCAAGTTCCTGCAGTTGCAATTCCGCAACCTGGTTTTGTAAATTGCTCAGTTTAGAACTTCCCAATTGTTTATCGGTATTGGGATCGATGATTTTATTATCACTTTGAAAACTAGAGAGCTTATTCCCCGCCTTATGCACCTGTGCATCTAAAAAATCAATCTGGCTATCCAGATAATCTATGGTTTGTTTGGCCGATCGTTTTTTTAGTGTAGCGTCATTCTTAACATATTGTTTAATTATTTCGTTGAGTATATTAGCAGAAAAAACCGGATTGCTATCGGTGTGGCTAACGCCCATAATATTGGTGTTTTTCTCCTGTTCAAATACATTTAACCCACCAGCAGCCCTGCCATACAAATCTCTGATCCCATTAAATTTGAAACTGTACTTTGCGTCGGCAGGGATTTCGGTTTTAATGGCAAATACCATATTTCCGGCATTAATTGCTTGCCCATAACGGTATTTTGTTACACTTTTTTTGTTATCATCGCTACTTGATAGCTCGAAGATTGTGCGGTCTACAGGTTTAACAAAATAGGTAGCCCTGCTAAAATTAACAGAATCTTGAGTAAGAATATCAATCTGAAAAGGCTGTTTTGGATAAAGTTCGGTTTCACGTATCCTGCCTTCCAAAAAGTAACTGATTTTATAATCCAGGTTTTTCAACGCATTTAAAATAACATCTTCCGAACGCATGATAATGCCCTCGGTTTGGATCTTGTTTTGATTAAAAGGATTATAATTTACTGGTGAGCCAGGAAGCGAGCTTATTTGTTGCTGTTGGTCGTCATCTAACTTTAGCGAAGCAGAAGTGATATAGATAGGAGTGATACTCCGTATATATAACCATGCTAGTACAAAACTGATCAATACCGTTCCGGCTACCCAATACCACCTGCTTAAAAAAATCAATACGATTTTCCAGTAGTTGATGGTCTGGCTGGCTAACTTTCTGTTTTCGGTTGGTGTTGTTTGATTCATTAGCGGGTTAGTGTAAAGATTAAAACAGCCAGGTTAACTACCACGAGCAAAGGTTGTATGATATTGTTCACACTTGTTAACTTTTCGCTTAATGCCGAACTCTTGGTTTGTTGGAGTACAATAATATCATTGTTCTGAAGAACCAATTTTTTGCTGGCTAAGCTGTTAATGTCGTTTAAATTGACATAAATAATTTCCGGGCGGCTTCTATCACCACGGATAATTTTAAGGGTTTTAGGATCTGCTGTTTTGCTTATTCCGCCGGCTTCGCCAATAATATCAATTAAAGTTGCATTTTCCCGTTCCAGTAAAAAGTTTCCTTGTTTGCTAAATTCTCCCAATAAAGTAACCTTTAAATTTACGACACTGAGTTCTATAATAGGATCGCGGAGTAATTTTTTGGCATATAAATCCTGTATTTTAATGGCAGCTTCCCGTCTGCTAAGGCCCGATACCTCCACTTTTCCGATAGCAGGAAGGTTTACTGTCCCGTCTACGTCTACCAGATAAGAAAGCGTATTATTAATAGATCCACTTGCTGTTTGGTTACCAATTGCATTGCCGTTGGCGGCTGCAGTTGCGCCAAATTCCTTGTTTTGCAGGTTTCGGACAGCCAATTGGTCATTCACTTTTATTTTATAATAGGCATCACTAATGCCCTGGTCATTTACTACATACACCTGTTTAATGGTATCGGTAACGATGTCGCTGGGAGCGTTAAACAGACTATGCTCTTTCCTGGCAGCACAACTGGCAAGTAATATGCATACAGATAATAAACAAAGAAATTTAAAAGTTGTCTTTTTTGGGATCATAGTCTTAATCAGCATGTAGATAGAAGATCGGGGCACAAATACAAAAGTATACGTTAAAGATGCTTAAAAAAAATTAATTTAGAATTCAAGCCTTTTTATTACATATTAAAGCATGAGCAAAATGTCTGATTGGCTTCATTCGGTAGTCTCCCTCATCGACAATATCTTTCCCTTCTTAAATTTTCAATTTTAAAATTGATTAAATAAATGTAATCGAATTTATAGAAGTTTTTTAGATTGATATAGATTAATCAAAAAGTTTTACGCTTTTAGGTGGATTTTTTCTACAGGATAATAGAAATATGCCAATATCATATCAATCAATGCAAATGTTGCAGAAACCTGTCATTATTCCATCAATTGGTTGATATATCCTAACTAAATAATCACCATGAACTTGATAGACAGCGTCTATTCAGATACCTATTGATTTTAACTATGTAAAATCAGAAGCTCCTTATTTGTCTTTTTAAAAGGAAAAGAATTAAAGCAACTGAGGAAAATAACAACAAGCCAATATGATCATCTAACGGACAATTTACGGTAAAATTCTCATAAGATGGGTTATGGACTGAAGATGCATAACTAGTCTTATCTAGATCGCAACCAATTTGAACCGTTCCGGAACCACTTGGGCTGGGACCGGAAAAAACGTTTCCACCACTGATGCACGATTGTGGAACGGAATAGCTAGAACTGAAGATATAGCGATACTCGTTTACATTATTGGCATTATTCGGATCGTATACATAAACATTACGCAAATACTGAGTGTACATTCTCGATCCAACTAAACAGCCTTTCGGGGGAGGAGGCACAGAAGAGACTGGTATAGAAGCAAAAGCATTAGCAGTGCAAAAAAAAGATAAAAATAAGGGTATAACAGCTAGATTGAAAAGTATACGCATCTGAAACTAATAATAGGTGTACGGCTAAATAATATTACAGACAAAGCTAAAATTAAAAATGAAATTTTTTCTCTACACTGATGAAAGATTTTTTGATCCGGATCAATGATATTAGTTATTCCATTCTATTTTATGCTCATCCGACTTATTGATTAAACAGCATTAGCTGATACGATTAATGGAGGGCTGCTTATTTTGTTTATGATATTTGTCAATAGATTGATGATAGCTCTTAAAGCGCTACATTTTTCACAATATCCCCTTTTAAACGCCCACGATCCATATTTTAAAGCAAATTGCGCTCACAAACAAATGGGTGTTTTGTTTTTTTTAATGTCTTTTTTAGAACCAGACTATTTAAGGCTGCATTTATAACTTCTAAATTTACAATATTTGTAAAATATTGTAGTATAAAAAATACTAAATATGTTTTTTATGAAGTTTTTATTATTCGTCTCTATCCTTCTTTCAGGGGCCTTTTTTAATCTAGCATTAGCTCAAATCACCGGAAGAGGCTGCAGCCTGGGAAATTCTGTAGCTACACAATTTTTAGGAACGGCAACTTATAATGGAGATCCGAATCAATCAATAAGGGTTTATAGTTCCAATTCTTCTACCATTGTACCAATAATTAACGGTAATGGTTATGCTGGCTATAGATGTGGTTATATAAATATATATTCAGCGGGTACCCGATATGTTGCTGCTTCCAATTCCAATGTACATTATAATGCAGCTCAGGAGATTACGGCAACTTACAGTGGAAGATGTGGAACAGCAGCTTCCCTTTCTGCCAATTATAATAGCAATAGTGGTGGTAGTGAATCAAATGAGGAGGTAGACTACAGATATAACGATCCCGCATATTACGCTGATGCTGATCCTAATTATCCCTGTAACGCGCCTGCTAACAATCTACCGGTAGATCAGAATATCATATTTATGCTTTTGCCGTTTGGCTGCTTAGGCTTTTGGAAAGTCAGACAGCAGTTTAATCACAAATATTAAACAAAACAAATATAGTTTTTATTTAGCATGGTGGTAAATTTCTGTACCTATAGCCGATAAATATTTTAATAGATTGGCCAACTTAAAATCCAACAGAAGCAGTTTAAATAAATGATGGCATCAAGAGCGTATTTACATGCTACTCATTTATAATTATTTAACACTTTTCATTTTAGGCAGATTACATCCGGACAATGTTATTAGAAAATCAATTGTATTTAGGTTAACGAAACTATGCCCGGCTAAGTTCTGGTATTGGAAAGGTAAGTCATTCTAAAAGGTTTTCTTCGGGCTGAGCGTTTGAATTCAAGGTAGTACTACTGTTACGTGTATGATGTCGATTGGGCATGCATTATTTTCTTATCATTTGCCAATAGTTTCATCATCTTAATCAAACAGAAATATCAGTTACCGGAATGTTGATTTATACATATTAATACCCTGAAAAAATATCATTTTAATAACCTTTATTCACACTGGTTTTTATTTCCGTTCATGTAAGATTGTACATTTCTGACATGATATAAGAGAGATTTTGTGCGACATAGCAGAATTTTGAGAGTAGGTAACAATTTTGTTGTTGACTTTAATCAAGTGTTTACAATAATCATCAACAGACGATTCCTGCCAACTTGTGCCTTTAAACAAAGCAGACCCACTTTTCTCTCGTTTTTCGCATTTTCCCGCTTGTCATTTCAACCTGAATTGACATTTTGTTCATTTTATTCCTTGTCTAAATAGGTTAATTTTGTAGTTGTAATTAGACCGCTTTTTGGTTTTTTTGAAAATTTTGATCTTTTAAATCGACGGTTCATTTAAAATATTTTATTTACTTATTCCATTGAAAAAACTAGTTTTTACATTAATTATTTTTACCTGTTCTCTTCACTTATTTGCTGGAAATCCTGGCTCCAATTATGCATGTTGGTCATATTCGAATAATAAATTCTATACAAGCTATTGGAAAGATGATATCCGCCCCGGTTGGGGTATTTTTTTATATCATTATTATAATGATGCTTCTGGTGTAATTAATGGTACATATAACAATCCTAACTGCGGTGAAATTAACCCTAATAATAGTTATGTATGGTTTCAAACATGGTCACCCTGCTTTATCAATATAAATGGCAGCATATATCAAGGTAATTTAGGGACTATAAATTATAATAATTATAATCAGTGTAATGCACCTTTAGATGACTCGATATCAATATTATTTGTGGCATCAGCAGCATTTACCTTTGTTTTTCTAAGAAAACAACAAAAACTTGCTATTTGGAATTAGTGCATTTTTAATCTTAAAATTAACAGTTATGAGAATACCAAAATTTGTATCCTCGGCTGATGAAATAGGAATACTGATTAATGGTTGAGCGGTTGTTTTTTTACTGATGCAGCTGTTAAGTTTAAAATGTAACTGGTTCAGCTTAAGATAAGACTTGAACAAAAAGAACAACGAATACACAATGGAAGCTGGCTAATTTTATATCGAAATATCGATATGAAATGAAGAGGAGTTTGCTTATCATTATATTAGTTTTTTCTTTAAGTTCTTTAACTGTGTTCGCGCAAGGAACGGCTAGTGGTTGTTTACTTCCTGATAATAAAGTTTATACTACTTACACTTCATTGGCTGGACTGAGACTTTACAGTAATTCTTCATCGGCATCACTTTCTAGTAATTATTGCAACTGGACATCTGCTTCAACTGCACCCTGTAGTGTGTGTTTCGGCACTATAAATGCTGTAGGGCTGTTATGTGTTGGAGGAACAACTGTTAATGGACGAGAAGGAGTATTCACAATGGTAGAATGCGGCCTCGACGGCCAAACCTGGCTTTTTGGTGCAGCTGCCAGTCTCTTTAGCATTTTTATTTTCAGAAAAAATAAAAAACTTTAAACCATTTCGCTAAAGCTTTCTTATAGATTATGCCCTATGTGTGCCCCCTTTATTTTTATATTTACCCTGGTTTTAGGTTTTAGATATTTAAAACGCTGCAAAATCCCGGTTTAATCATGAAAATATCCCTTATCACAGTTGTTTACAATGCAGAAACCTTTTTGCAAGAATGTTTTAATTCTGTAAAGGAACAAACATATAATGATATAGAGTATATTGTAATTGATGGAGGCTCGACAGACGGGACATTGCAGATTATCCAAAAAAACCGATCTGCTATTGATTACTTTGTTTCAGAAAAAGATAAAGGTTTATATGATGCCCTGAATAAAGGGATCCGGAATGCAACAGGAGAGGTGGTTGGGATTTTAAATGCCGATGATCTATTTGCTGACGCCCATGTGCTGGCAGCAGTAGCCAAAACCTTTATCGACCGGCCAGAAATAGATGGACTTTATGGCGACCTTAATTACATTCATCCTACCGCAAATAGCATTATCAGAACGTGGAAATCAAAACAGAATACCTATGCAGATCTTAAAAAAGGCTGGATGCCCGCTCACCCCACACTTTATCTGAAAAGATCGTTGTTTGGGGTAAATGGAGATTATTCCCTGGATTTAGGTACCGCCGCAGATTACGAATTAATCTTAAGATACTTTTTTACCCATAAGATTGTGGCGGTATATTTGCCGCTCTTAATGGTAAGCATGCGTGCAGGTGGTATAAGTAACCATTCTTTAAGGAGCAGGTTAGCTGCCTTTGTTAATGATTATAAGGCCCTTAAAAGAAATAAAATTCCTTATCCGCTTTTCGCTGTGATGAGGAAAAAGTTGAGCAAAATCAGCCAGTTTTAATCTTTATTGAGGACCTCTTCCATGTCGTTGATTTATGTCAAGTTAAAGATCTGGCAACACTGATTTTTATGGGTACATTGTTTATATTTGTTTATCAAGTCATAACGTTTTGCTTAAGAATATTCTGAATACAAACCCACACTACTTCTATACAGCCATATTTATTCTGGCCTTTTCCATTGTGGTTATCAGTATTCCAAGTATAATTTATACTTCGCTGAAATATGGTCTTTTTGATAAAAATGATCTTTACCGTAAAAGCCATAAACGGAATATATCCCGTTTAGGTGGCCTGGCTATTGTAGGTAGCTTTACGGTGAGCATCCTGCTTTTTTCAGCCATAATCAATTTTAAAGAGGCCAATTTTTTAATCGCAAGTTGTATCATCCTTTCGGCGCTTGGGCTAAAAGACGATGTTTATGGAACCAATACCAATACAAAATTTACCTTGCAAATTGTGGTAGCCTTTATTCTGGTATTTTTTGGCGCTTTTCGTTTAACAAGTTTGTACGGTGTGTTGGGCATAGGCGATATGGTGCCGCTGTGGGGAAGTCTTTTTTCGATTGCGTTGATTATTTTCTTAAATAATGCCTTTAATCTGATTGATGGCATAGATGGTTTGGCAGGTGGAATTGGCATATTAACAAGCCTTGTATTCGGTGTTTTGTTTTCATCGATGGGGGAGGTTGCTTATGCATTTATTGCCTTTGCACTTGCAGGCGCTATTGCAGGCTTTTTAAAGTACAATTGGTTTCCTGCTAAAATATTTATGGGCGATACCGGCGCACTTATTATTGGGCTTGTTTCTGCAGCACTGGCCATTAAGTTTATCGAGTCCAATAAATTTACACCAGGAAGTAGACCTGCCTTTTATTCGGCACCTGCAATAGCAGTAGCTATACTCATAGTGCCGATATTCGACTCTTTAAGGGTGTTTACCATTCGTATTTTAAAGGGGCGTTCGCCGTTTAAAGGAGACCGCAACCATATCCATCACCGTTTAGAACGATTGGGACTTAAGCCCAGCTGGATTGTACTTTCTACTGCCGGATTTAACCTTGTTATCATTGCAGCTACCATTATGCTTCAGCATTTTGGAAATTTTATGCTCATTTTTCTCATCATTGGTCTTTGTGTGGTGTTTAATACGTCACTTACCTTGATCCTGCAAAAAAAGAAAAAGCCATTAATTTCGGGTTCTATCCAAAAAGACTATAAATAGTTGCTGCGTGGCTTCTTATTATTATCATCGCATCTCCATCTTCCGGTGTCCCACTTTCATTATGGTAAATTAATACTAATTTTGCGCTCTAATTTTTTATAATCATGAGGCTGGCAATAAATGGTTTTGGTAGAATAGGAAGAACATTTTTACGCTTGGCAATGGCCGAGGGTTTTGAGGTGGTGGCTATCAACGATCTGGCAGATGCCAGAACAATGGCACATTTGTTTAAATACGATAGTGTTCATGGTATTTTTGCAGGCCATGTTTCTGCTAAGCCCGATATGCTGGCGATTGATGACCTGTCGATTCCGGTTTTTGCTATTGCATCGGCTGATGAACTTCCATGGGCGGCATTGCATGTTGATCTGGTCGTTGATTGCACAGGCAGAAACCTTACCAGACCGTCAGCCGAAAAACATATTGCTTCAGGTGCGAAACAGGTACTGATTTCTGCCCCGGCTGCCGATGATATTCCAATGGTGGTATTAGGTGTAAACGACGATCATATTGATTTAACCAGTGCGATACTTTCAAATGCAAGCTGTACAACCAATAATATTGCTCCTATGATTAAGATTTTGAACGATAATTGGGGCGTTGAAGAGGGTTATATCACAACCATCCACTCCATGACCGGCGATCAGAATCTGCATGATGCCAACCACAAAGATCTGCGTAGGGCAAGGGCGGCTTCATCTTCCATTATCCCTACTACAACGGGCGCAGCAAAAGCCATTACCCATATTTTTCCCGAATTGGAGGGCCGTTTGGGTGGCGCAGGAATCAGGGTTCCGGTTTTAAACGGATCTTTAACCGATTTTACCTGTCTGTTAAAGAAGAAAACCACTATCGAAGAAATTAATTCGGCTTTTAAATATGCTGCCGAAAATAAATTGAAAGGCCTTCTTCAGTACACCGAAGATCCCATTGTTTCTATTGATATTATTGATAACCCTCATTCCTGCATATTCGATTCGCTATTAACCTCAATTGTTGGTGATCTGGTTAAAGTAGTGGGTTGGTATGACAATGAATACGGTTACAGCAGTCGTTTAATCGATGTGGTAAAAAAAATCAATGCGCTTTCTGTAAATTAATTTATGGCTTTTGGGTTGATTTTAGTGCCCAATAAACAAGCACAGGCTGAAAAAATAAGCGTAGTAGGCGCTTAGTGTCCGTATTAAGTCCGAATGCGCTGCGTTTGTTTTTGTACTGAGCAATATTTCCGGGGAAAACGCTGACAAACAGGCCTGCGGCAATTTTGCCAATCAAAGCTTTATGTTTTTCAGGTGTTAATATTAAAGCCGTGCCCAGGGCAATTTCAACAAAACCAGAATATACAACGGTATCGTCTTTTTTCAAAGGTACCCAATCTGGTACCTGTGCCTGGAAAGGCTTGCGGGCAAAAGTTAAATGGCCAACGCCCGCAGTAATTAAACCTGCGCCAAGTAATATTCTTGCTGTAGTTTTGATGTTTTCTTTTTTCACTTGTCTATATTAAGTCTGGAATTCAATTGTTATGGGTTAAGTCCGGTAATCTAACTAAAACTCATTTGTAAATACCCCTTAACCAGATAGTTCGCTTTACTTAAAAAGTCCGTTTTAAGCAGTCAAAAATGCAGATTACTCCTTTAACTCTGACCTATTGTAATCAACAATTAAATGGTAGGTCTGTTTGATACAATGTGTGTTTTATGGCTACTTTGGCTGAGATTGTTGATGAAATGGGCTTAATATCGAAATAGTAACACTTTCTGGCATTATTATTAGAGCGTTTCAATTGCTTTATTAACTTTGCAAACGTTTTCGGTGCAAGTAAGGGCGATGTCCTGTTTTGGATGTCTCTGATGATAATTAAAAAATATGGTCAAATTTATCCTTCCTGAAGAAGTTCTGCCTTTAAGAAGTCTGGTTTTACGGAACGGCAAACCATTCGAAGCTTGCGTTTTTGAAGGCGACCTGGCCTATGATACCTTTCACCTGGGTTTTTTAAAAGATGGCGAAATTAAATCTGTTGCCACATTTATGCGCAATGATTTTTTCCCTGAAGAAGGTGAAGGTTATCAGTTAAGGGGAATGGCCACACATCCAAATGCAGAAGGCAGGGGATACGGGGCGGCATTGGTTAACTTTGCTATCGAATATCTGAAAGAATATAAAACCGATTATTTATGGTGTAATGCCCGCTCAACAGCAGCGGCATTTTATAAAAAAATCGGCTTTACCACCGAATCGCCGGAGTTTGATATCCCTGGCATCGGTTTTCATTACGAAATGAAATTAAACTTAAATCAAAAATAATTAAACATGAACACCATTGACCAATTTGACTTTAAAGATAAAAAAGCATTAATCAGGGTAGATTTCAACGTGCCTTTGGATGATGAATTTAAAATTACCGACGATAAAAGAATCAGAGCAGCATTACCTACCATTACCAAAATTTTAAAAGATGGCGGCGCGGTAATTTTAATGTCGCACTTAGGTCGTCCGAAAGATGGTCCTACCGATAAATATTCTTTAAAACACATCTTATCTGATTTATCTGCTCTTGTTGGTGTTGAGGTTAAGTTTGCTGACGATTGCATTGGCGAAAGTGCAGTAAAACAGGCGGCTGATTTAAAATCGGGCGAAGTTTTATTGTTAGAAAACCTTCGTTTTTACAAAGAAGAAGAAAAAGGTGATGTGGCCTTTGCAGAGAAATTATCAAAATTGGGTGATGTTTATGTAAATGATGCCTTTGGTACCGCGCACCGCGCACATGCCTCAACTTCAATTATTGCCCGGTTTTTTCCGGATGCAAAATACTTCGGTTATTTAATGGCTGCTGAAGTAGAAAATGCAGAGAAAATCTTAAATCACGCTGAAAGACCTTTTACAGCCATTATGGGCGGTGCTAAAGTATCTGATAAAATTCTCTTGATCGAGAAATTGTTAGAGAAGGTAGATAACCTGATTATTGGCGGTGGTATGGCTTACACTTTTGCCAAGGCACAGGGTGGAGAAATTGGTACCTCATTGTTGGAGGCTGATAAACAGGAACTTTCTTTAGAACTGATCGAAAAAGCGAAAGCAAAAGGTGTAAACCTGATTTTACCAATTGATACGGTTATTGCAGATAAATTTGCCAACGATGCCGCGAAACAGGATGTGGCAGCAGGTCATATCCCGGCTGATTGGATGGGATTGGATATCGGCCCTAAAACAGCTCAATTATTTCAGGATGTAATCAAAAACTCCAAAACTTTATTGTGGAATGGACCAATGGGTGTTTTTGAAATGGAAAGCTTCCAGGTGGGTACTAAAGCCGTTGCCGATGCGGTAGTGGCTGCAACTAAAGATAACGGAGCTTTTTCTTTAATCGGTGGTGGCGATTCAGCTGCGGCGATAGCCAAATTCGGTATGGAGGATGAAGTGAGTTATGTTTCTACCGGTGGCGGTGCCTTACTTGAATATATGGAAGGCAAGGAATTACCAGGCGTTAAAGCCATTAACGAATAAGCGATAACCATACCTATATTGAAGGCCTTGCAAATGATCTTTGCAGGGCTTTTTTATTTAAATGAATAACAATATGATCAGCTGTGATACTACGCTGTACCTTTAGTTAAAAGTTTAAGACAGGGGTAATACCGACTTCATATTTTACATCGATAAGTTATTAAGATGCTCATTTTTAATAATATTTGACTTTAGACGGAAAAACTGGGCAGACGTGACACTTTTCTCTGATATGTGCTTAAGCTGCTTATTATCAGTTGCTAATGGTTTGTTAACTGTGCGGTGAGGCTTGCTGAGACTACATTAGGCAGCTAATAATGTAACAAAAAAGATGTGGAAAACTTTTTTGTGGTAAAAAGTGGTAAAAAGTGGTAGAACTATTTACTTTTACACTAGATAAAAAGTGTAGATACCACTATGACCCAACTTTTAGGAGAATTTGATTGTAAACTTGACGCGAAGGGCCGCCTTATGGTGCCTGCTGCGCTTAAGAAACAATTGCCTGAATCTGAGAAGGAAGGGTTAATCATCAACCGTGGTTTTGAAAAAAACCTGGTTATCTATCCAAAGAAAGTCTGGGATGCTGTTGTAGCTGATCTTTCTAAACTTAATATTTACGATCAGGAAAACCGGGCCTTTGTAAGGGCTTTTACACGTGGAGCAACCGAGCTTTCGCTTGATGCGGCCGGTCGGGTGCTATTACCAAAATCGCTGGTTGATTATGCGGGTATCGGTAGTGATCTGGTGTTGGCTTGTCAGTTAGATCGTATTGAAGTTTGGGATAAAAAATCTTACGAAGATATTTTTGATGATGTGCCGGCTAATTTTGCCAGCCTCGCTCAAAAGGTGATGGGTGATAAGAAAGGAGGTGCTGATGGAGAATAGTTACCATGTGCCTGTAATGTTGCAGCCTTGTATTGATGGTTTGAATATTAAACCTGATGGGGTTTACGTTGATGTAACCTTTGGTGGTGGCGGTCATTCTAAAGAGATTTTAAAACATCTTGGGCCGAAAGGCAGGCTGATTGCTTTTGATCAGGATCCTGATGCGCAGGCTAACATTCCGGCTGACGAGCGTTTTGTTTTTATCGACCAGAACTTTGGTTTTTTGAAAAATAACCTTCGCTTGAAAGGTTTCAGGCAGGTTGATGGTATTCTGGCTGATTTAGGGGTGTCTTCTCATCAGTTTGATGTGCCTGGACGTGGTTTTTCCATCCGTCACAATGCCGATCTGGATATGCGAATGGATCAGCACCGGGAGTTAACGGCAGCTGAAATCCTGAATACCTATTCTGAAGATAAGCTACATAAAATATTCGGAATTTATGGCGAGGTTAAAAATGCAAAATCTTTAGCGCGTGCTATTGTTACTTCGCGTTTGGAGCGGCCTTTCACTGATATCAATAGTTTGAAATCGGCTATATCGGCCTATATCCCAAAGGGAAAAGAAAATAAATACCTGGCGCAGGTTTTTCAGGCACTTAGGATAGAAGTGAATGCAGAAATCCAGGTGCTTGAAGATTTTTTACAGCAAGCGGCCGAGGTGTTAAAGCCGGGTGGCCATTTGGTGGTCATGTCTTATCATTCATTGGAAGACCGGCCGGTTAAAAACTTTATGGCGAAAGGGAAATTTCAAGGTGAGGTAGAAAAAGATTTTTTCGGAAATCAGCAAAAGCCATTTAATGTAATTACGCGTAAAGCGATTGTTGCCACGGATGAGGAAATTGCGCAGAATAATCGTGCCCGCAGTGCCAAACTTAGAATTGCAGAAAAAATATGAACAGGTTTAGAGAGGAGATAGAAGAAGAGGAAACTGGACCTGAGCCGGAATTAAAAGCTGCGCCCAAAAAGCCGAAAACTGCTGAAGAAAAAATGGATAGCAACTCTTTCATCAGCAAGCTTTTTAATGATGGATTGGTAAGTAAAGAGGCGGCGACCGATGCTTTGCCATATTTGTGCTTTCTGGCTTTTTTGGGCATGATTTATATTGCCAATAGCCATTTTGCGGTGAACAATGTACGTCGTATTGATAAATTAAATAAAGAAGTAAAAGAATTAAGATGGGAGTATAAGTCCCTTAAGGCCGACCTGATGTTCAAAAGTAAATTGACGGAGGTTGCTAAAAAGGTAGATACCCTTGGTATAAAAGAACTGATTGAACCACCAAAAAAAATAATTGTTAAAAGCGATGAATATTAGAGCAAACATCTTGCTTCGTGTATATCTGGCATTTGGCTTAATTGTGCTTTTTGCTTTCGCGGTGTTTTTACGCCTCGGTCAGGTGCAGTTTGTACAGGGGAAAAAATGGAAAGCTATGGCAGATAGTCTTTCTACGCGTTATGTAAATGTGGAAGCTACCCGTGGGAATATTTATTCTAACGACGGCAGTTTGCTGGCTACCTCGATACCGGAATACGAGCTGCGTATGGATATGTTTGCCGGCGGTATTGCTGATGATAAGGTATTTAATGAAAAAGTAGATTCGCTGGGATATAAATTATCACAGATTTTTCAGGATAAAACGGCTAAGGAATATGCCCGTTACCTGCGTAAAGGCAGGCAGGATAGTGCACGTTATTTATTGATTCACCGTAAAGTAGGTTATGCCGATCTCAAAACGATCAGAACCTTTCCGCTTTATAATATCGGTAAATATAGTGGTGGCTTAATTGCCGTGCAGCAGAATAAACGTATTCTTCCTTTTCAGGCCTTAGCTGCCCGTACCATCGGGTATAAAAACGAAAATGTAGCCAATGGTGTGGGTTTGGAAGGTGCATATAAAGAATACATCAATGGCGAGACCGGAAAAAGATTGATGCAGCGCATTGCAGGAGGGGTTTATATCCCGGTAAATGAAGAAGCTGAAGTTGCGCCCAAAGATGGAGCTGATATTATCTCGACTATTGACGTGAATATGCAGGATCTGGCCCAAAGTGCATTAGAGAAGCAGCTGATTAAGTCGCAGGCCGATCACGGTACAGTGATTTTAATGGAGGTGGCAACTGGCGAAATCAGGGCGGTGGCCAATTTCTCTAAAGTAGAAGAAGGGGTATATAAAGAGAAATTTAACTATGCCATAGCGGGTAATCAAGATCCGGGCTCAACTTTTAAACTGGCTTCCTATATGGCGCTTTTAGAAGATAAACTGATTGATACCAATACCATGATCGGAACCGGGTATTACCAGATTCCGGGAAAACTGATCACAGATTCGCACCCTAAAATTGAAACGGTTACCGCAAAAAAAGCCTTTGAAACATCGTCCAATGCTGCAATTGCAAAGCTGATTAACATGCATTATGGTAGCGATCCGATAAAATTTACCGATCACCTATATGATTGGCATCTGAATCAAAAAATGGATCTACAGATTCCTGGTGAAGCGAGGCCTGTAGTTAAAAATCCTAAAACAAACAAAAGCTGGAACAAAAACATGACCCTTCCCCAGATGGCCTATGGTTATGAAATGCAGTTAACCCCATTAAAAATGTTGACTTTGTATAATGCGGTGGCCAATAATGGCAAGATGTTGCAACCGATTTTTGTAAAAGAGATCAGAAGGTTGGGCAATCCGATCGAGCAGTTCAAAGCAAGGGTAATTAATGATAAAATCTGTTCGGATGTTACCTTGAGCAAAATTAAAAAAATGCTTGAAGGGGTGGTAACAGAAGGTAGCGGGAAACAGGTGGTTTACAATCCATTATATCCGATTGCCGGTAAGACGGGTACTGCGCAGGTGGCTGATGCGAATAAGGGATATAAAGCTAATAAGCAATATCAGGCTTCTTTTGTAGGGTATTTTCCGGCTGATAAGCCAAAGTATTCATTAATCGTCGTGATCAATGATCCAAAGGGTGCTTATTATGGTGCTACGGTTTCGGGACCGGTATTCAGGGAAATTGCTGATCGTATTTACGCCAGCGATATGCAGATGTACAATGATGTACCTACCCGCTTGGTGGGCAATACCGGAACACCACCTACAAAGGCTGGGCAGAGTAAAGCGACTCAAAAAGTGTATAAAGCTTTCGGGTTTAAACCTCTTTTTGCTTCTAAATCTGAATATTACAATATTATCGATACCAGTGCAGGGACAATTTTTCAGGAAAATAACGAGCGCAAAGGTGTAATGCCGAACGTGAAAGGGATGGGCCTGAAAGATGCTTTGTATCTGTTAGGAAATGCTGGTTTAAAAACCAGGGTCTTTGGTTCGGGAAAAGTGATCAGTCAGTCGATTGCTGCCGGTACGAAAGTAGGCAAGGGATTAGCTGTGCAGATAGAGTTGAATTAAGGTGTAAGGTTTAAGGTGTAGGGTTTTAAGGTCTTGTTGCTTGACACTCACTACTTAATACTAAAAAATAAAAAAAATGCAATTACAGGATTTACTTTACGGTGTAACGATTAAAGAATTGGTTGGTAAAACCGATAGGCAGATCAATGCCCTGAATTTCGATTCGCGTAAGGTAGGTAAGGACGATATCTTTTTTGCAGTAGTAGGTACGTTAGTTGATGGACACCAGTTTATTGAACAGACTGTTCAGCAGGGCGCAGGGGTAATTATTTGTGAAAATTTACCCGAAATCCAGGATTTTACGATTACTTATATTAAGGTAGACAATACGTCGGTAGCACTGGGGATTATGGCCGGTAATTATTTTGGAAATCCATCAGCAGATTTAAAACTGATCGGTATTACCGGAACCAACGGAAAAACCACCATTGCGACCATTCTTTTTAAATTATTTAAAGATCTGGGTTATAAAACCGGGCTGATATCAACCGTAGAGAATTACATCAATGATATGGTTGTGCCAGCTACGCATACTACACCAAACCCAATTGCCTTAAATCAACTTTTAAGGGATATGGTAAACGCAGGTTGCGATTATTGTTTCATGGAAGTGAGTTCGCATGCCGTAGCCCAGCACCGGATAGAAGGATTAACTTTCTCTGGCGGCGTATTTTCAAATTTAACGCATGATCATTTAGATTTTCACAAAACTTTTGATGCTTATCTGAAAGCGAAAAAGGCATTTTTTGATATGCTGCCTAAAACGGCATTCGCATTGACGAATATCGACGATAAAAATGGTATGGTGATGTTGCAAAATACCAAAGCACATAAAAAAACCTATGCCCTTAAACAACTGGCCGATTTTAAAGCAAAGATTATTGAAAACCAGTTCAGTGGCCTGCATCTAGATATTGATAACGAGGATGTATACTTTAAACTGGTAGGCTCTTTTAATGCCTATAACCTATTGGCCGTTTACGGAACCGCAATTTTATTGGAGCAGGATAGGTTAAAGGTACTGACAATGCTGAGCCGTTTATCCGGTGCCGAAGGAAGGTTTGATTATATAACATCTGTCGACAAAATTATTGGTATTGTTGATTACGCACATACCCCGGATGCTGTTCAGAATGTGTTAAGTACCATTGCCAATATACGCAAAGGAACCGAACAGGTTATCACGGTAATCGGTTGCGGCGGAGATCGTGATAAAACCAAACGCCCAGTAATGGCTCAGGTGGCCTGCGATTGGAGCGATAAGGTGATCCTCACCTCTGATAATCCACGTACGGAAGATGCCCAAACCATTATTAACGATATGGAAGCCGGAGTTTCTCCCACAAATAAACGTAAAACATTATCCATTTTAGATAGAAGGGAAGCCATAAAAACGGCCTGTCATTTAGCGCAGCCAGGAGATATTATTCTTGTTGCGGGTAAAGGACATGAGAAATATCAGGAAATTAATGGTGTAAGGAGCCATTTTGACGATAAAGAAATTTTACTTGAACAATTAAAACCAATCAGCTGATGTTATATTTACTATTCGAATACCTGCATAAGCATTATGATATACCTGGGTTAAGGTTGTTCCAGTACATCACTTTCCGTGCTTCCATTTCTATCATTTTGTCGCTGATCATCACTACGGTATATGGCCGTAGGTTAATTGATTTTTTGCATAAGAAACAGGTGGGCGAAACCGTTCGGAATTTAGGTTTAGAAGGTCAGATGCAGAAACAGGGTACGCCAACTATGGGGGGTATCATCATTTTGCTGGGTATTCTGATACCGACACTGCTTTTTGCCAATATAACCAATATCTACGTCGTTCTGATGGTAATCACCACGATCTGGATGGGCGCAATTGGCTTTCTGGATGATTACATTAAAGTCTTCAAGAAAAATAAGGAAGGTTTAGCGGGTCGCTTTAAAGTTGTTGGCCAGGTGGGCCTGGGGTTAATTGTTGGTACAACCATGTATTTTCATCCTAATATTGTGGTGAGAGAAACTGTTCAGGATAATGTTAAAAATACTTCTACGGTTCCGATGGTACTGCGTCAGAAAGGTGAAACCTTTTACTATACGCAAGATGTAAAATCGACCAAAACCAATATGCCTTTTTATAAGAATAACGAGTTCGATTATGCCAAGGTATTGAAGTTTTTGGGAGGCGATTATCAGAAGTATGCATTTATCATATTCCTCATTTTTACGGTGTTTATTATTACGGCGGTTTCAAATGGAGCCAATATTACCGATGGTATTGATGGGCTTGCCACTGGTACTTCTGCTGTAATTGGCATTACCCTGGGAATTCTGGCTTATGTATCGGGTAATACGATCATGGCTGACTACCTGAATATCATGTATATCCCGAATTCGGCAGAGCTGATGATTTTTGCCGGTGCGTTTGTTGGCGCATGCGTGGGTTTCCTTTGGTACAATTCTTATCCTGCGCAGATTTTCATGGGCGATACCGGAAGTCTGGCCATTGGAGGGATCATTGCCGCATTTGCCCTGATGATCCGTAAGGAACTCTTGATCCCGATTTTATGCGGAATATTCCTGGTAGAACTGGTATCAGTAATTATGCAGGTTTCGTACTTCAAATACACCAAGAGGAAATTTGGAGAAGGCCGTAGGATTTTCCTGATGTCGCCTTTGCATCACCACTACCAGAAAAAAGGATATCACGAAGCCAAGATTGTAACCCGCTTCTGGATTATCGGAATCATGCTGGCGATTATGACCATAGTGACATTGAAATTGAGGTAATTCAAGGTGGAAGGTTTAAAGGTGGAGGGTGTAAGGTTTAAGTAGATCAGTAAATGAAAAATAAATAAAAGTGTAATAGTAGTGTCTCGATACCCGATACTAATCACTTAATACTAAAATATAAAACAATGAACACGAATAACATCACATCAAGCAATACGAAGTCAGCAATGACCGGGCAGGGCCGTGTGGTTATTCTTGGAGCTGGTGAAAGCGGGGTAGGTGCAGCAAGGCTGGCGCAGGCCAAAGGTTTTGAGGTATTTGTTTCTGATTATGGTATAATTACCGATAAATATAAAGCTGTTTTAGAAAAGCTTGGTGTACCCTTCGAATCGGAAAAGCATACTGAAGAATTGATTTTGAATGCAACCGAAGTAATAAAAAGTCCGGGTATTCCGCCAACAGCACCTATCGTTAAAAAACTGGTTGCCCAGGGCATTCCGGTGATTTCTGAAATTGAGTTTGCCAAAAGGTATACCCATGCCAAAACCATCTGCATTACGGGTTCCAATGGTAAATCAACCACAAGTTTGTTAACCTATCACATTTTAAAAAATGCGGGGTTAAATGTAGGTTTGGCCGGTAATATCGGGCAGAGTTTTGCGGCCCAGGTGGCCACAGAAGATTATGAATATTATGTGCTTGAAATCTCAAGTTTTATGCTTGATGATATGTTTCAGTTCAAGGCAGATATTGCAGTTCTATTGAACATCACACCCGATCATTTAGACCGGTACGATTATAAACTGGAGAATTATGCAGCATCAAAAATGCGCATTATTCAAAACCAGACTGCAGATGATATTTTCATCTATTGTGCAGACGACGAAGAAAGCCTGAAAGCCATGGCTATAACCAAGCCTCTTGCCAAAACCTATCCTTTTTCGATTGTTAAAACATTGGAAAAAGGTGCTTATCTAGAAGAAAATACGCTACATATCCTTACAGAACCTAATAACCAACTAACCATGTCTATTTTAGATTTAGCCTTACAGGGCAAGCACAACATTTACAATTCTATGGCCTCTGGCATTGTGGCTAAAGTTTTAGAATTAAGAAATGAGTCCATCCGCGAGAGTATGGGTAATTTCAAGAATATTGAGCACAGGTTAGAGCATGTGGCAAAAATTTCGGGGATTGATTTCATTAACGATAGTAAAGCCACCAATGTGAACTCTACCTGGTATGCTTTAGAAAGTATGACGAGCGATGTAGTGCTGATCATGGGCGGTGTTGATAAAGGTAACGATTATGGCATGCTGAAGGATCTGGTTAAAAGTAAAGTAAAGGCGATTGTATGCCTGGGTAAAGACAATAAACGCATTCATGATGCCTTTGAGGATGATGTAGAGATCATTGTAAATACTTTTTCTGCAGAAGAAGCTACACAGATTGCTTTCCACCTGGCTAAACGCGGCGATGCCGTATTGCTATCGCCTGCATGTGCAAGTTTTGATTTGTTTAAAAATTATGAAGACCGCGGTAACCAGTTTAAGGCGGCAGTTAGAGAATTATAATAGGAGGCTCAATAGATGTTGCAGGCACTACTTAATAAAACAAAAGGAGATAGATGGATCTGGTTGATCATCATCCTGCTTTCGCTTATTTCTGTTATGGCGGTGTACAGCGCAACGGGTACTCTGGCCTATAAAAAAGGAGAAGCTGTAGAAAAATTGTTGCTTACCAAGCACCTTATTTTCGTACTGCTGGGTATAGGTATGATTTATATCGCCCACCTGCTCGATTACCGCTATTATGCCGGTATCTCGAAGGTATTGATGATTGTAACGATTCCTTTGTTGTTTTACACCTTAATATTTGGTACCAACCTAAACGATGCTTCAAGGTGGGTGAAAATACCCGTAATTGGGCTGACCTTTCAAACTTCCGATTTGGCCAAGCTGGCATTAATTACCTTTTTGGCCCGGATGTTAACCAAAAAGCAAGAAAATATTAAGAACGTTAAAGAGTCATTTATACCCATTATGGGTTCGGTTTGTGTGGTATTTGTTTTAATCGCACTGGCCAATTTATCTACAGCATTAATGCTGTTTGGGGTAAGTATATTGCTGTTGATTATCGGGAGAATCAGTATTAAACAGATCGCGATTGTTTGTGCCGGAGGTTTTGTCCTGTTGTTGTTTGTTTTCTTTTTGGGACCGAGGAGAAAAACCTACATGTCGCGTATCAATACGTTTATGCATCCTGAAATGCAGCATTCAGATAAAACTTTCCAGGCAGATCAGGCAAAAATTGCCTTGGCTACTGGTGGTGTTTTTGGTAAAGGACCAGGTAATAGTACACAACGCAATTTCCTACCACATCCGTATTCCGATTTTATTTTCGCCATTATTATTGAAGAATGGGGAACTGTGGGAGGAATTGTTATCATGATACTATACCTGGTGCTTTTATACCGATGTATCAAGATCGTAACCCGGGCGCCCAAGGCTTTCGGGGCACTGCTGGCCGCCGGACTGAGTTTCAGTCTGACCATTCAGGCCTTTGCAAATATGGCAGTAGCCGTTGGTTTAGGTCCGGTAACCGGAGTTCCGTTGCCACTGGTAAGTATGGGGGGTACCTCAATGATTTTTACCAGTGTGGCCTTTGGTATTATTTTGAGCGTAAGCCGTGATGTAGAAGAAAATGCCAATGCAGCAACAAAAGAAGATAAGGAAAAGGTTAAAAATAAAGTAATAATTGGTGAAATACCTGCGATAGCCTAGTCAGGTTGAAGGTGGGAAGGTTGAAGGTGGGAAGGTTGAAGGTTGAAGGTGGGAAGGTTGAAGGTGGGAAGGTTGAAGGTGGGAAGGTTGAAGGTAGGAAGGTTGAAGGCGTAGGATTGAGAGTGGGAATGTTTAAAGAATTGAAAGGTTGGAAAGTCAAACCAAGGCCCTAAAATAGGTTGTGTCTTCGTGCCTTAGTGATAAAATATACTTGGTGTGCTTTGCGAAAACTTTGCGCGCTTTGCGGTTAAAAATTAAGCCCAGTGCCCTCTGTGAGAACTCAGTGCACGCATTAGTAAAAACAGATAAACAATTAAAATGAATAATTCCCCAAAAATTATCATATCAGGTGGTGGTACCGGCGGGCACATTTTTCCCGCCGTAGCCATAGCCAATGCGCTAAAACGCATGGTTCCAACCTGTGAAATCTTATTTGTGGGTGCCCTGGGCCGCATGGAAATGGAAAAAGTTCCTGCAGCAGGGTATAAAATTATAGGATTAAATATTAGCGGCATGCAACGCGGCTCGATTGTTAAAAATTTGGCACTTCCGCTAAAGGTAATCGGTAGTGTGCGTAAAGCCATGCAGATTATTAATGATTTTAAACCCGATGCAGTAGTTGGTGTTGGTGGTTATGCTTCCGGACCACTGTTGTATGCATCCTCATTAAAAGGAATTCCTTACCTCATACAGGAACAGAATTCTTACGCAGGGATCACCAATAAGTGGTTAGGTAAAAAGGCTTCGAAAATCTGTGTCGCTTTTGATGGTATGGAACAGTTTTTTCCAGCTGATCGGATTTTAAAAACAGGAAATCCTGTACGCCAGGAAGTAGTTGATATTAAAGGCAAACACCATGCAGGAGCCGAATTATTAAAGCTAGATCCACTGAAAAAAACCATTATGGTTACCGGTGGAAGTTTAGGTGCAGGAACATTAAATAAGGCAATAGAAAAACACTTAGCTGAAATTGTTGCGGAAGATGTACAGGTGATCTGGCAAACCGGTAAATATTACTACAAAGGGGTTATAGAAAGATTGGGGCTGGATTATCATCCAAACGTTCGGATCCTGGAGTTTTTAAATAAAATGGATCTGGCTTATGCCGCTGCCGATGTCATTATCAGCCGGGCAGGAGCGGGAACCATCGCAGAACTTTGTCTGATCAGAAAGCCGGTGATTTTAGTGCCTTCACCAAATGTAGCCGAAGACCATCAAACCAAAAATGCGATGGCCCTGGTTAAAAATGGAGCAGCCATATTAATTAATGATCGAGCTGCAGAAGATATGCTGGTAAAAGAAGCGTTGGCATTGTTAACAAATAAAGAACAGTGCGAAACATTGGCCTGGAACCTGGCTAAAATGGCATTGCCAAAGGCGGATGAAATTATTGCCGGAGAAGTATTGAAATTGATTAAATAAGCTTAAAGACTAAAGCAGAAACGCCGAAGCAAAGACAGATCGTCATTGCGGGGCAGCAATCTTAAAGCGATAGAAAATAACAAAATAAAACAGGAGAAAGACAGACAGCCTTAAGCTTTGGTCTTTTTGCTTTTAGCTAAAAAAAATGGAATTAAGTAAAATAAATAGGGTTTTCTTTGTAGGTATCGGTGGTATCGGCATGAGTGCGCTTGCCCGTTATTTTGCTAAACGCGGACAGGTGGTTTGTGGTTACGACAAAACGCGGACTAAACTGACTGAAACCTTGGAGCAGGAAGGTATTCTTATTACCTATCTTGATGAAGAATCTTCATTGCCTGATGGGTTTCTGGGTCATCAGGATGATACCCTTGTTGTTTATACACCAGCAATTCCAAAAGATTCGAATATTTTAAACCACTTTATAAACAGAGGTTTTACATTAAAAAAACGTTCAGAAGTTTTAGGCATTATCAGTAGGGGAATGTTCTGCATTGCCATTGCAGGTACGCATGGCAAAACCACCACATCATCTATTGTTGCACATATTTTAAAAGATACCGGCTACGATTGCACTGCTTTTTTAGGTGGCATAACCAGCAATTACAACACTAATGTGCTTTTCGGAAAAAATAATGTGGTTGTGGTAGAGGCTGATGAATACGATCGTTCGTTTCTTACCCTGCACCCTGATGTAGCGGTGGTTACTTCGATGGATGCCGATCATTTGGATATTTACGGAGATAAAAGTCATCTCGAAGAATCTTTCCGTTTATTTGCCGGCCAGCTCAAAGCCAAAGGTATACTTTATGCGCACGAAGGATTGCCGCTGGAGAAAAGCATCGGTTACGCGGCAAGTTCAACAGCAGCAGTTAAAGCAGAAAATTTAAGGGTAGAAGGCTCCAGATTTTTTTTCGATTATAGAGACAGTACCCAAAACATAAAAAATATCAGTTTAATGCTCCCGGGCAAGCACAATGTAGAAAACACAACGGTTGCCATTGCCATTGCCCTGCAATTGGGCATTGATACTGAGAAGGTAAAACTGGCTGTTGCTAATTTCAAGGGCGTTAAACGCCGCTTTGAATATATTGTAAATAATGACAATCAGATTTATATTGATGATTATGCACATCATCCTGAAGAATTGAGGGTTTGTTTTGATGCGGTAAGGCAGTTATATCCGGATAAAAAGTTAACGGTAATTTTTCAGCCGCACTTATTCACACGGACAAGAGATTTTGCAGATGAATTTGCAAAAGTTTTAAGCACGGTAGATGAACTCATGCTATTGGAGATCTATCCGGCAAGAGAATTGCCGATTGATGGCATAAATGCTCAGTTTTTGTTGGATAAAATCACGCTTGCAGATAAAAAAATAGGTGGAAAAGATTTAGTGGTTCAGTATGTTAAAGATACGAAACCTGAATTAATTTTAACAGTTGGCGCGGGAGATATCGACACGATTATCGAACCCCTTAAAAATGCTTTGAACAATGCTTAAACGGATAAACTGGGGCGCAATTTTTACCGGCTTTGCCTGGCTCATCAGCCTTGCAGGGGTGGTGGTGCTTTTGAGTTTTATCAATGTAAAGAAACGGACGGTTAAATGTACAGATGTTAAGATCCTGATCCCCGGGGCAGATAATTTTATAGAACGCGAAGAGATCGACGCGATTTTGAAAGAAGATCAGGGAGTACTTTTAGGTCGTAACCTCGAGAATATCAATATCCATAAAATCGAGAAAAAACTGCAGTCTAACCCTTACATCGGTTTTGCTAAAGTATATGTGGATATGGATGGGGTACTTCATATTGAAGTAAAACAGCGTCAGCCTATCCTTCGCATATTGAACGAAAACGGACAAGATTTTTACATTGATAATGACGGACTGAAAATGCCTATTTCATCAAACTTCACGGCTAATGTGTTGGTGGCAACAGGGCATATTACAGAAGTTTTTGGTAGTAGGGTTGATACCTTACATACACAATTGGCAAGAGATTTATATAAAACTGCACAGTTCATTAAAAAAGATACACTCTGGGATTCTCAGATCGAGCAGGTGGTGGTTGATCAGAAAAATGATATCGAACTGATACCAAGGGTCGGTAATCAGCGCATTATTTTAGGTAATGCCGATTCGCTCGAAAAGAAGATGAAAAACCTGTTGCTGTTTTACAAAAAGGCGATGCCACAGGTAGGATGGGATACTTACAGAACCATCAATATTAAGTATACCAACCAAATTGTTTGCGAAAAAAGAGATTCTACAGAATTAGGAAAAAAAGCTAAAACAATTTCTGCAGCAGATAGTTTGAGGATACAACGAAGTGTAACCGACTCCTTAATCAATAGTACAATTGTTGCGGCAATGGATGATCGCCCGGAGTCTGGTCAACAAAAAAAAGAAGAACCAAAAAAAACTGAAGTTCGAAGGGTTGAAGTTAAAAAAACTGAGCCTAAAAAATTAGAACCCCAAAAAACAACACCAGTTAAAACAGAAGTAAAAAAGCCGGCGGTTACGTCAGCCACAAAACCAAAGGAAACGAAACCTGCGGATAAAAAAGAAAAACCGAAGCAAACGGTAACAACACAGCCAAAGCCGGCAAAATCTGAGGCGCAATTGAAAAAAGAAAAAGAAGCAAGAGAGAAAGAAATCAAAGCCCTGGAAAAACAGTATAAAACTCAGCAAAATTAACAAATATGGACAAGGCAAAATTTACCAGTCAGTCGCCCATTGTAGTAGGATTGGATATCGGTACTACAAAAATTTGTGTTATCGTAGGCCGTAGAACGCAACACGGTAAGATAGAAATCTTAGGAATAGGAAAGGCAGAATCAGCCGGAGTAACGCGTGGGGTGGTTTCTAACATTCAAAAAACAGTACAGGGCATTGCTCAGGCTGTTGAAGTGGCAAGCGGACAATCCAATGTAGAAATACAGGTGGTAAATGTGGGGATCGCTGGTCAGCACATTAAGAGCTTACAGCACAGGGGTATTTTAACAAGAAGAGAATTAAACAACGAAATCGGTAAAAAGGATATTGATAAGTTAATTGATGATATGTTTAAGCTGGTAATGCCACCGGGTGAGGAGATCATCCATGTATTGCCGCAAGAGTTTACCATCGATAATGAGCCGGGAATCAAAGATCCGATCGGTATGGCAGGGGTTCGCCTTGAAGCTAACTTTCATATTATTTCCGGTCAGGTTACTGCCGTAAAAAATATCATCAAATGTGTAAACAATGCAGGCTTACAGACTCAGGATTTAATTCTTGAGCCATTGGCTTCGTCTGAATCGGTGTTGAGCGAGGAAGAAAAAGAAGCGGGTATTGCATTGGTTGATATTGGTGGTGGTACTACAGATATTGCTATTTTCCACGAAGGTATTATTCGTCATACCGCTGTTATTCCATTCGGTGGCAATAGTGTTACCGAAGATATCAGAGAGGGTTGCTCTGTAATGCGTAACCAGGCTGAGTTGTTGAAAACGCGTTTCGGTTCGGCATTGGCTGAAGAAAACAAAGAAAACGAGATTATTTGCGTTCCTGGTTTACGTGGCCGCGAACCAAAAGAAATCTCGGTTAAAAATCTGGCCTACGTTATTCAGGCACGCATGGAAGAAATTATTGAACACGTGTATTACGAGATCAAATCTTCCGGATATGAGAAAAAACTGATCGGTGGTATTGTAATTACCGGTGGCGGTGCTTTATTAAAGCACTTATCTCAGGCGGTTGAGTATGTAACCGGTTTAGATTGCCGTATCGGTTACCCGAACGAGCATTTGTCTAAATATGAAGATATGCCTAAAGCTATCTATGATGATCTGAAAAGCCCAATGTATGCAACCAGTGTGGGTTTGCTAATTAAAGGGATTCAGAAAGCAGAAGAGTTGATTGAGGAAATGAAGCAACCCGGTGTTTTTGTCGAAAAACCAAAAACAGCTAAAGAAAAAGAAAAACGTGGACCAGGTTTGTTTGATAAATTACTGGCAAAAACAAGAACTTTCATTCAGGATGATATGAATGTGAGTGATGAAGATTACCTGAAAAGCTAATTATTTTTCAACAAAGAAAGAGTTTTCCACATTCTTAACACTTGTGGAAAACGTCTGTTGAAAAAGTGTTAATATTACATGGAGTAATGAACAGAATTTAAAATTTTTAAACAACTGATTCATAAAGATATGCAGTTCGAAATGTTAAAAGATAAATCTTCTATCATCAAGGTTATTGGTGTTGGAGGTGGTGGCGGAAACGCAGTGAACCATATGTACCTGTCTGGTATTACTGGTGTAGATTTTATTATTTGTAATACAGATGCCCAGGCTTTGGAATCTAGTCCTATACCTAACAAGGTACAATTAGGCGCTAGTTTAACTGAAGGAATGGGCGCTGGTTCTATTCCTGAAGTTGGTAAAAACTCCGCTATAGAAAATATAGATGATATTAAGGCCATGTTGGGTAATACCACCAAAATGCTTTTTATTACAGCTGGAATGGGCGGTGGTACCGGAACAGGCGCTTCACCAATCATTGCTAAAGCAGCTAAGGAGCTTGACATTTTAACTGTAGCCATCATTACTACGCCATTTTCTTTCGAAGGAAAAAGACGTAGACTGCAGGCCGATGAGGGTTTGGAAGAGTTGAAAAAATATGTAGATTCTTATCTGGTTATCTCCAACGACCGCCTTCGCGAAATATTCGGAAACTTAACCTTAGGTTCTGCCTTTGGCCAGGCCGATGATATTTTAACAACGGCTGCAAAAGGCATTGCAGAAATTATTACGGTTCCGGGGTATATCAACGTGGATTTTAAGGATGTTCGTACCGTAATGAAAGATAGCGGTGTGGCTATTATGGGTAGTTTCGCCGCAGAGGGCGATGACCGTGCATTACAGGCAGTAGAAGGTGCTTTGGCTTCCCCGTTATTAAAAGATAATGAAATTGAAGGGGCCCGTTATATTTTATTGAATATCAGCTCTGGTTTGCGTGAAGTAACCATGGATGAGGTTTCAATCATTACCGATTATATCCAGGAGAAAGCTGGTTTATCAGCTGATTTGATCTGGGGTAACTGTACAGATGAATCTTTGGGTGATAAACTTTCTGTAACCATTATTGCAACAGGTTTCCAAACTTCAGAAGAACGCGTAAAAGAAGAAAAAAATAAAAAGAAAATATCACTTTTAACACCAGAAGAAGCACCGCTTGTTCGTCCGGTTGAACCAGTAAATTCTTTCATTCAGCCTAAAGCAGCACCATCTTATGAGCCTGTTTTAAAAACCAAGGAAGAAGTTTCGCAGGCAGATCTTTTTGGTGGGATGTTCAGTAAATCTGAACCTCAAAAAGTTCAGGAGCCCGAAAATAATGTGGTTCGCCATACTTTAATTGAAGAGGAGCCTCAGGTAGAAGAAGCCAAAGAAACCGGATTTGAGTTCGAAGTTAAATTGGCTGAAACCAATTTTGTATTCGAAACACCAGTTGCCAAAGCGGCTCCTATGCCGCAGCCTGAACCTGAAATCGAGATGCCGGTGGTTGGCTTAGATGATGATAAAAGTGACGAATCAATGGAAGAGCAATTGAAAAAATCTAAAGAACGTATTTTGCGTTTAAAAGATCTGAGCATGAAATTGCGCACAACCAATGGTTTACAGGAACTGGAAAATGAACCCGCTTACAAACGTAAGCAAATGCAGTTGCAACAAGTTCAGCATTCTTCCGAATCGCAGGTAAGTAGGTTTACTTTAAGCAACGATCAGGACGGCGGTACAGAGATTAGACCTAATAATTCTTTTCTGCACGATAACGTTGATTAAACCCAACCAGATATAAATTAAAGCCCCGTTGTAACATCGGGGCTTTTTTGGCATACAATTGGAACACTAAAAAGTCTTAGCTGATACTTAAAAAGATCATTAGGTTGATTTTAAGCTGAATAAAGCTTAAATTCGCAAAATTTAATAATAAAAAAAACAGGTAATACATTGGATATATTCGATAAAATAGCGAAACACATGGGCCCGATCGGTCAACACCAGAAATGGTCTCATGGGTATTTCTCGTTTCCAAAATTAGAGGGAGAAATTGCACCGCATATGCAATTTAAAGGAAAAGAGCATTTGGTTTGGAGTTTAAACAACTACTTAGGTTTAGCCAATCACCCGGAAGTAAGAAAGGCAGATGAAGAAGCTGCAGCTCAATATGGTATGGCTTATCCGATGGGGGCCCGTATGATGAGTGGCAATTCTAAGTTTCACGAGCAGTTGGAACAGGAACTGGCCGCTTTTGTTGGCAAACCTGATGCATTTTTATTAAATTATGGTTACCAGGGGATGGTATCGATTATTGATACCCTGGTTGATCGTAACGATGTAATTGTTTATGATGCCGAATCGCATGCCTGTATTATTGATGGTTTGCGCTTACACATGGGTAAACGTTTCGTATATAAACACAATGATATTGAAAGTGCCCGCAAACAGTTAGAGCGCGCTACGAAATTAACGCAAGAATCTGGCGGCGGTATTTTGTTGATTACCGAAGGTGTTTTTGGTATGAGCGGTGCACAGGGAAAATTAAAGGAAATTGTCGATCTTAAAAAGGAATTCGAATTCCGTATTTTGGTTGATGATGCACACGGTTTCGGTACCATGGGCAAAACAGGAGCGGGTACACATGAAGCCCAGGATTGTATTGACGGGATTGATGTATATTTCGGTACTTTTGCCAAATCAATGGCTGGTATTGGTGCTTTTGTTGCATCTACCGAAGAAATTACTAATTTCCTGAGATACAACATGCGTTCACAAACTTTTGCCAAAGCTTTGCCAATGCCAATGGTAATTGGATTATTAAAACGTTTAGAGTTATTGAAAAGCCGTCCGGAGTTAAAAGATAAACTTTGGGAAATTGCCACAGTTCTTCAAAAAGGATTACGAGAGCGTGGTTTCGATTTAGGTGTTACCGATTCGGTAGTTACACCGGTTTTCTTAAAAGGGGAACTTTCTGATGCTACAGCACTTACATTCGATCTACGTGAGAACTATGGCATCTTCTGCTCAATTGTAGTGTATCCGGTAATTCCTAAAGGTATGATCGAATTGCGTTTAATCCCAACGGCTGTACACACGCTGGAAGATGTACAACGTACTTTGGACGCTTTTAGCGAAGTTGCGGAGAAGTTAGCAAACGGATATTATAAAGAGAATCTTTTCGCTACTGCTTAAGATCAATGAAAATTTTACAAAGCCCTTTAAACACGTTTAAAGGGCTTTTTTTGTGGGTTTTTGTTGTAAATAACTGTGTATCAGTTATTTGTTGATTTTGTTTTTTAAAATTATATGTTTATAAATCTATAGGTGTGGAAAAAAACGGTTTAGCAGGCTGTTTTTTTGTTGTTTCAAAATTTTTTTATTTCGCTAAACCCTTTAAATTAGATAATTAAATCTAAAACTTTAAAGAACCATAAGAGTAATCAAAAATGAAAAAATTCGAAGAAGTAAAAAGTTTAGTGGCAGCTTTGGAAGCTGACGCAGACAAATTTTATAACAAAGGCAACAGCGCGGCAGGAACCCGTGTACGTAAAGGTATGCAGGATCTGAAAAACTTAGCCCAGGCCATCCGTTTAGAAGTTCAGGAAACCAAAAATAAAGCTTAAGCAATTTTAAATAAATATGATATCAGATGGCCTCTTTATACGAAGAGGCCATTGTTTTTATCAGATAAAATTAAATCATCACGATTACCTTATTCTTACCATGAAAAAACTAATTCTACTAATGCTGCTTGGTTGCACCCAATTCATGTATGCCCAGGAAAATTTAAATTTTGGCCGTCAGAAAGAAATCATATCGCCGCAAACGAATCCTGACGGTACTTTTACTTTCAGGCTTAAAGCTCCAAACGCAAGGAAGGTAGAGATACAGGGTGATTTTTTGGTTTCGAAGCCAAATACTCCACCCACGCAGGAAATGAAATTGGGAACTGATAGTATTTGGTCATATACTTCTTCAGTTTTGCACTCGGAACTTTACAGTTACAGTTTTATCGTTGATGGTTTGAGGATCCGGGATCCAAACAACGTTTACCTGATCAGAGATGTATCATCTGTTGTAAATGTGTTTTTAGTGGGAAATGGCAAAGCAGATTTATATATGGTTAAAGATGTACCGCATGGAACGGTGGCAAGACGTTGGTATCAGTCCGATGGGCTTAAAACCAGTCGCAGACTTACTGTTTACACGCCGCCAGGTTATGAAGCATCGAAAGGGAATTATCCTGTTTTATATCTGTTACACGGTGTTGGAGGGGATGAAGAAGCCTGGATGCAACTCGGCAGAGCTTCTCAGATCTTAGATAACCTTATTGCTGCAGGCAAAGCCAGGCCGATGATTGTGGTGATGACTAATGGTCACACCAGTAACACCGCTGCACCGGGAGAATCTTCAAAAGGACTCTATAAGCCGATTATGATGACACCTGATGTTTTTAATGGTGATATGGAATCCTATTTTAAAGAAATTATAGATTTTACAGAGAAAAACTATCGTACCGGTAAAACGCAGAATGACCGGGCCATTGCAGGTTTATCAATGGGAGGATTTCATTCCCTGTACATATCGGCCAATTATGCTAAAACCTTTGGTTATGTCGGTTTATTTTCTCCGGCGATATTGCCACCTGCCAATGCAGTAAGCCCTATATACAAAGATTTGGATGCGAAACTTGAAGCGCAAAAGAAAAATGGCTACAACTTATATTGGATTGCGATAGGTAAAACAGATTTCTTATATAAAAATGTGAGTGATTTTAGAAAAAAGCTTGATGGAATGAACTTCAAATATGATTATAAGGAAAGTGAGGGTGGGCATACCTGGTCGAACTGGCGGGATTACTTATCAGCATTTACGCCGATGTTGTTTAAATAATTCTTTCCAAGCGAAAAAGGCCTCCATATTTTCAATCTGGAAGCCTTTTTATTATTATTCAATCACGCGATTAAGCCGTTTGAATTATTTTATCAAGTTCAGCAATAATTAATTGTTCTAAAGATGATGATGCTTTTACCAGTGGTAATCTCACCGCATCCCCACAAATATTTAAATGTTTCAAAGCAGCTTTAATTCCTGCCGGATTTCCTTCTGCAAAGGCTAAACGCGTAAACTCTACCAAATTTAAGTGGGAAGGATTGGCCGCTTTAAAATCGCCTTGCAAACATAAATTAACCATGTCTGTAAAAGGTTTTGGAACCGCATTTGCAATCACGGAAATTACCCCCGAAGCGCCTAAAGCAATCATGGGTAAGGTAACCGGGTCATCTCCAGAAATTAATAGAAAATCATCTGGTTTATCCCTCATAATCTGGTTAAACTGATCAAAGCTTCCTGATGCTTCTTTCGTTGCGATGATGTTTTTAAAATCGTGCGCCAACCTGCAAGTCGTTTCCGGACTCATATTACTCATCGTACGACCGGGAACATTGTAGAGGATTAAATCCAATGGCGAAATTTCGGCTAAATATTTATAATGCTGATAAATGCCTTCCTGGGTAGGCTTGTTGTAGTAAGGGCTAACGGATAAAATTGCGCTATAACCCGAGGCATTGAACGATTTAATGTCATCAGCTACAGCTAAAGTATTATTCCCTCCAATACCGGCAACCAATGGTAACCTGTTATTGTTAATTTCAGCAGTATAAGCCCACACCTTCTTTTTCTCTTCCTTGGTCATTGTAGCGGTTTCGCCGGTTGTACCTAAAGAAACGAGGTAATCTACTCCTCCTTCTACCAAATGATTAATCAGGTTTTTTAAGCCATTATAATCAACTGATCCATCTGTGTTGAAAGGTGTAACCAATGCTACACCAGTACCCTGAAATTTGTTCATTTTAATTTATAATTGTTGAATTTTTTTGGCGAATCATCGCATACCTGCTGCTGCTATGATTCATCAATCCATCCTTCTCTCAATTTATTTTATCATTTCCAATAGCTCGGCATCGCTGATGATCGGAATGTTGAGTTTATTTGCTTTCTCCAGTTTCGATGGTCCCATATTGTCGCCTGCTACCAGATAATTCAATTTGCCCGAAATGCCGCTTAGCATCTTTCCTCCATTGGCCTCAATCATATCTTTAAGCTCATCGCGGCTAAAGTTTTCAAAAACGCCCGAAATTACGAATGTTTTTCCAATAAGTCGGTCACTATCAAGTGTAATTACTTTTTCTTCAATTTCAAACTGCAATCCTGCCAATTTTAATAATTCTACCTGCCGTAAATGTTCAGATTTTCCGAAATACTCAACAATACTCTCCGCAATGCGCTGTCCAATTTCGTCTATGGCGATTAATTCCTCTACAGTAGCCTTTGCCAGATTGTCGATATTTTTTACTCCGGCAGCAGTTTTTTTTGCAACTGTTTCGCCAACATAACGGATGCCCAAGCCAAAAAGCACTTTTTCAAAAGGCATTTCTTTCGATTTTTCAATGCCTTTAAGCATATTTTCGATTGAACGTTCGCCGAAACGGTCTAAGGTTTTAAGCTGGTCTGATTTTTCGTGTAATGTATATAAATCACTGATGTGCCTTACGAGGCCATGTCTGTAAAAAGTTTCGATCGTTTCGTCTCCAAGCCCATCAATATTCATGGCCTTTCGCGAAATAAAGTGCTGGATTTTTCCGACAATCTGCGGCGGACAGCCTTCATCGTTGGGGCAATAGTGTACCGCTTCACCTTCTTTTCTGATCAGTTCCGTTCCACATTCAGGGCAATGATGAAGATAATGCACCTTTTTTGATCCAGGTAACCGTTTCTCCAGATTTACCTTAATAATTTTCGGGATAATTTCGCCACCCTTTTCAACATAAACCGTATCACCTTCATGTAAATCTAAGCGGTCTATCTCATTAGCATTGTGCAAGGTGGCCCGTTTAACGGTAGTTCCGGCCAATAAAACAGGTTTTAAATTGGCAACTGGTGTAACTGCTCCGGTCCTGCCCACCTGATAGGTTACTTTTTCCAGAACCGTTTCAACCTCTGCTGCTTTATATTTGTATGAAATGGCCCAACGCGGTGATTTGGAGGTGAAACCCAATTCCTGCTGTTGTGCATAACTGTTTACCTTAATTACGATACCGTCAATATCATAACTCAATTTAAAACGTTCGTTTTCCCAGTAATGGATAAATTCCAGGACAGCGTCTATATCCGAAACTAGTTTGGTATGCTCACAAACATGAAAACCCCATTCTTTTACAGCATTTAAGCTTTCCCAATGGGTTTTAAATTCATTTTTATCTGTATACAAAAAGTAGATAAAACCATCCAAAGGTCGTTTGGCTACTTCCTTGCTGTCTTGCATCTTAATGGTTCCTGAAGCAAAGTTCCGTGGATTTGCATAAGGGATTTCGCCAAGTTCTTCCCGGTAAGCATTTAAGCGTAAAAAAGCCGCTTTGTGCATAAAAATCTCCCCACGTATTTCGAAATGATCAGGTGCTACTGCAGATTTGATCTGATGCGGAATGGTATGGATCGTTTTTACATTATTGGTTACGTCATCGCCTTTTGTGCCATCACCGCGCGTAACGGCGCGCATAAGTTTGCCATTTTCGTAAGTGAGACTGATGGATAGGCCATCAAACTTTAACTCACATACATATTGAAAATTGTCGCCAATGGCTTTACGGATGCGTTCGTCAAAGTCGCGGAGATCCTGCTCATTATAAGTATTCCCCAAAGATAACATGGGGTATTTATGTTTTACAGTGACAAAATTTTTGGTGATATCGCCACCTACGCGCTGGGTTGGTGAATTCGGATCAGCGAAATCAGGATTTGCTTTTTCGAGCTCGGCAAGGTGCTTTAATTTTTTATCAAATTCATAATCACCAATGGTAGGCATCGCCAGCACATAGTAGTTATAATTGTGCTGGTTTAATTCGGCCACCAGGGCATCCATTTCTTCTTTTATTGCAGTTAGCGACATAAGACAAATATAGAAAAAGGATAAAGGGGTTTTTAAAATGAGCTGAAATAAATATGTAGAATACTCCGATTTATCTATAGATTTAACTATTTAAATTGATCGAAGAAAGTCTGCGATCTTAATAATTGTTAAACTTAATATGCTACTTTTTGTATAAAGCAAGTGGTTTTTAAAAATTTTCCCGTTTTGATTTGTAGCATTGGATTTGTATTTTACATTAATCAATGTATCTGAATTATGGCGTTGAATAATGTAGACACAGAAGCCAAACAAGAGAAATATCTTAGTGTTTTGCGTAGTCTGGGTGCGAAGAACTTCAGCCGGAACCTGCTTTTCTTATGCTCTCTAAGAAGATTAAACTAATTTTTTCTCAATCTCCTTAAATATAACAATGTAATCCTGCTTCAGCGCATCCTTGAAAATTTCTAACTCAAAGGTAAGCTGCTGTAATTGCTTTTCATCGAGTGTTTTAGACCATAAACGCATACAAATCCGGTTCAGGGCATAACTGATGTTTTCTAGTTTCTGGTAACTCAATAGGTATTTGCTGCTGACAAATTTTTCCAAAAAATTAAAAAATACCTCAGGATTTTTTAGCTTACAGTGTTCAAGAAAATCACTTAACGATTCTTTTTTTACCGCACTCAGTTTTTCGTAAAAATGGTTTACCTGAATTAAATTATGCTCAACCAATAAATGATCTAACAATAGCTCCAGACCGATATGGGCAAGAAATGACGGGCGAACGGCTGTATTTTCTACAATAGGCTTAACAAGTTGTTTAAGTTCAGTGGTTTTTTCTAAGAAGAAATCAGAAGAATGAAAAAGCAGGTCGACAGCCAGATGTCTTTTCCAACCTATTAGCAGATTTTCTTCATCAGGACTTCCTTTAAACAGAAATTCATTTTTATGCGGATATAAATTTGCCTCTTTTACTGCATTTTTAACCAGATCGGGCAAAACCGTTCCCATTACCACGTTGGCATCACTATTTGTCCGGTCGAAATAATAATGGGATAAAAAGTTCATCTTGCAAGGTAATGTTTTCTGGTATGGTTGTAAAGAGCAGATAATAAAATATTGGTAAGTAAGGGAAGTTGTAAAAATCATTGGCGATAACTCGTTTACAAAACCAACTAATTTGCTTTAAACTAAGCTAAAATTTTATCTTTGCACGCACATTATTAAAGTGTTTGTACAATGACGAATTTTGTTGAAGAGTTAAGATGGCGTGGCATGCTGCATGATATTATGCCGGATACTGAAGAAAAGTTAAACGAAGGTATGACCTCTGGTTATATCGGTTTTGACCCTACTGCAGATTCGTTGCACGTTGGTCACTTAACGCAGATCATGACACTGATCCATTTTCAAAATGCCGGTCACAAGCCCTTTGCTTTGGTTGGTGGTGCTACCGGTATGGTGGGCGATCCATCTGGCAAGTCTGATGAACGTAATCTTCAGACCCCTGAAATGATTGAACACAACCTAAAGGGGATGAAAAAGCAATTGGCTAAATTCTTAAAATTTGAAGAAGGTGGAAACGGTGCGGTAATGGTTAACAATGCCGATTGGTTTAAGGATATGAACCTGTTTACCTTTATCAGGGATGTAGGTAAACACATCACCGTAAACTACATGATGGCAAAAGATAGTGTTAAAAGACGTTTGGAAGGTGATTCAGGTCTGTCTTTTACCGAATTCTGTTATCAGTTAATCCAGGGTTATGATTTCTATCATTTGTGGAAAAACGAAAACTGTTTGGTACAGATGGGCGGATCCGATCAATGGGGGAATATTGTTACCGGTACCGAACTGATCAGAAGAAAAGATGCCGGCACAGCTTATGCCATAACAACACAATTGATTAAAAAGGCAGACGGAACTAAATTTGGTAAAACCGAAAGCGGTGCGGTTTGGCTAGATCCGGAGAAAACTTCTCCCTATAAATTCTACCAATTTTGGTTAAATGCATCAGATGATGATGTGAAAAAATGGATCCGTATTTTTACGCTTAAAAATAAAGAAGAAATCGAAGCCCTGGAAAGGGAGCATGATGCTGCACCGCATCTGCGTATCCTGCAAAAAGCTTTAGCAGAAGATATTACGGTTAAAACCCACTCTGTTGAAGCTTTAGAAACGGCTATTAAAACATCTGAGTTTTTATTTGGCAATGGATCGTTGGAATTTTTAAAAACTTTAACCGAAAAGCAGGTATTGGAAATGTTCGAGGGTATTCCCCAATTTAACATCTCGAAATCTGAATTGGCCAACGGGATTGATGCGGCTACCTTACTTGCAGAAAAAGCGACCGTTTTCTCTTCTAAAGGCGAAACGAAAAAACTGATACAAGGCGGTGGTGTTTCCGTAAATAAAGAAAAAATAGTTGATGCAATGCAGGTTTTTAATACTGCAAACCTGATCAATGATCAATTTATTGTGGTACAAAAAGGGAAGAAAAACTATTTTCTTTTAATTGCCGGATAATATTTCGGGCTCAATGAAACAGATCATAGATCTGTTCGCTGGGCTCGAATTTAAAATTCAAAAAGGAAATTGTCTCCCACAACCGCCGCTGTTAAACTCATATTTCTCGTGAATTAAGAAAAGCGGATGATGAGGTGATCTCAACATCACTTCATTGTTTTGGTTGTTATAGTAGTCAGTTATATATCTGTCCGAAAAGGTCCTTCACTGCGTTCACGATGGCAAAGGCAAATCTTAAATAACTGCTATACAAAAAAACACCCTTAACTCACGCTAATTAAATACATAAAACTTGTTAAAGCACTTATAACACTTGTACCGTTTGGCAGAAATCCATGGCATAAGGGTTTTAAAGATAAAACCTCTGGGGATCCGATAAGTTTCAAAATTCTTACACTTCGGACATGACAAGCGAGTTTTAACCAGTGTTAATTCTTCTGAAGATTTCATAATAAGTATAAGTTTGATTGGATAAATCAAATTTATGCAAAATAAAATATTAGAATATCATCAAAAAACTACCATTTTAACTATTTTATCGACTTATTTTTATCTTTTAAGTCAAAATACGCTCAAAAGGGTTCTTAAAGCTGTTTTCTGCTTTATAAATTTTAATTTCTGTATCGGTTAAAAGACAATATTCCAGCGATTTTTTTAATTCTTCATTGTCCATCTCCTGTCCGATAAAAACCAGTTCGTTTTTGCGATCTCCGAAATCATTATCCCATTCCACCTCAATTTCGGTTCTGTTTTCCAGGTAGTCTGTATATTGTTCACGTTCGTGCTGCGGCATACTCGCCCACCAAACCCCAGCCAGATCAATACGCAACGAGCCACCCGCTTGCGAGAAATTAATGGCCTTTTCGGGCATGGCTGCCAAATGGAAAATTCCTTTCGAACGGATAATGTTTTGTGGAAACTCCCTATTAAGATAGAGCCATAATCTTTCAGGATGAAAAGGTTTTTTAGCGCGGAATACGGTCGAACTTATCCCATATTCTTCCGTTTCGGGCAGATGGATTTCTTCCAGTTCTCTTTTCCATCCGGCGCCTTCTGATGCCGATTCAAAATCAAATAAGCCGGTATTTAAGATTAAAGCCGGATCTATTTCTCCAAAAAGGGTCTGATAAATCTTTGCTGCAGGGTTAAGTTTGGCAATTAATGCTTTTAATACTTTAAGATCGGTTTCGCTTACCAGATCTGTTTTGTTCAATAAAATTACATTGGCAAATTCAATCTGGTCGGTAAGCAGGTTAACAATGGTACGACGGTCTGCCACATCATCAACCATATTACGGTCGGCAAGTTTATCGGCCGAGCCAAAATCTTTGTAAAAATTATAAGCATCCACAACAGTTACCATGGTATCTAACCGGCTAAATCTGCTCAGATCAATGCCCGAAGCCTCATCTATAAATGAAAAGGTTTGCGCTACCGGAATAGGTTCGGATATTCCGGTACTCTCTATTAACAGGTAATCGAACCGGTTTTCTTTTGCCAGTTTTTCTACTTCAATCATCAGGTCTTCCCGTAGTGTACAGCAGATGCAGCCATTGCTCATCTCTACCAGTTTTTCATCAGTTTTAGATAAGCTGTTTTGATTTTTAACCATGGCCGCATCAATGTTTACCTCACTCATGTCGTTTACAATAACCGCCACCTTTAAATCTTGCTTGTTTTTTAATATGGCGTTGAGCAGTGTGGTTTTGCCACTGCCAAGAAAACCGCTCAATACGGTTACAGGTAATTTCTTTATCATTTTAATGCAATTATGTTGCAAATATAATGTTGATTATTTTAAATGCAACTAAATTGCTTTTATATTTGAGCATAAATTTATTGGAATGAAACAACGGCTATACAAAATCAACCTCGACCGGATAGGCATTACAGCCTCCACACTTTGTGCTATACATTGTGCTGCATTACCTTTTTTAATTACCGTATTGCCCATGTGGGGTATGGAGTTTCTGGCCAATGAGGCTGTTGAAATTGCAATGGTAGCAGTTTCTCTGGTTATCGGTATATGGAGTCTTAGTTCGGCTTACCGGAAACAACATCGCCGCATTTTACCAATTTTGGTGCTTATTGCCGGCTTTGCCTGTATTGCCATGGGGCATTTTTCGGGGATTGAAATGTTGGAGCCCGTTTTGATCCCGTTGGGTGGCTTAACCATTGCTGTAGCGCATTTTATTAACCTGAAAATGTTAAAATCCTGTCCGATTGATCATCAACACTGAAAATATCCTTATCCTGGTATGTCTAAAAATTATAAAATCATTTTTGTTCCGGCTTTACTGTTTATAGCTATGTTGAACCCCGCCTGCAGGCATGGCACAGATGATGGCATGGCGATTTACAGGCGTTATGCGATCAAAAATATCGTCGTAAAAAAAATGCAAAAAAAGCTGCATCATGATTAACATCAAATCATTGTCTCATGTTTATGAACAGGGAAGACGAATAAAATTTCCGGATTGGGAAATTGCAGATATGGATCAATGGCTTTTACTGGGCGCGTCAGGCAGTGGCAAGAGTACCTTGCTCAACATCATTTCCGGTTTGCTAAAGCCTACAGCTGGTAAAATTCTGATCAATGATACAGACTTATATGCGTTAACAGCTAGAAATATGGATCGCTTCAGAGGGAGACATATTGGCATTATTTTTCAGCGTCCGCACCTCATCCGGTCCCTTCACGTACTGGATAACCTCGAGCTTGCTGCGGTCATGGCTGGCCTCCCTGTTGATCGGGAAAGGAACCTGCAGCTTTTACATGATCTTGGTATTGAAGACCAGGCAAAGCGCTATCCTGATGAGTTGAGCCAGGGGCAACTACAACGTGTTTCGGTAGCAAGGGGTCTGGTAAACAAGCCTGATTTACTGATTGCTGACGAACCCACATCAAGCCTGGATGATGATAATGCGGTACAGGTAGTGAAAATGCTGACCAGCCAGGCTAAAGATAATGGTGCTGCACTGATTATCGCTACGCACGATCAGCGAGTTCGTGACCATATTGGTAAAACTTATCTACTCTAATGAATATTTTAAAAATCAGCGGTAAAAATCTGGTCAGAAATAAACTGACGACCATCCTGAACATTATTTTGGTTGCTTTTGGGGTTGGCATCTTATCTATTCTTTTTCTTGCATCGAACCAGATTGGCCATAAACTCGAAGAAAATGCGAAGGACATTGATCTTGTAGTTGGTGCAAAGGGAAGTCCATTGCAGCTGATATTGAGCAGTATTTACCATATTGACTATCCAACCGGTAATATTCCGGCTAAAGAGGCTGCTCAGCTGGCACGTAACCCCATGGTTAAACGAGCCGTTCCATTGGCATTGGGTGATAATTACAATGGATACCGTATTGTGGGTACCGATACCTCTTTTATTAATCTTTATGGCTTGGCTGTACAGAAGGGAAGTTTTTGGAGAAAGGATTTAGAGGTAACGATTGGCAGTACGGTAGCTTCAGACGCCAAACTGAGGATTGGCGATTCTTTTTTCGGTGCCCATGGGTTAACGGGCAGTGACGATATTCATAAGCAGCATGCCTATGTGGTAAAAGGTATATTAAAACCCCAGGGAAATATTACCGATAATCTCATCCTGACCAATATTGGCAGTGTATACAAAATGCATGAAGAAAAACATGGGGAAAGCCACCACGCGCCGACAACAGAAGCCAAAGAGATTAACGATAAACAGATTACTGCATTGTTGATCCAGTATAAATCACCGATGTCGGTTATTCTTTTTCCCCGTATGGTTAATCAGAGTACCCATATGCAGGCTGCCTCTCCGGCAATGGAAAGTGCAAGATTGTTTTCATTAATTGGTGTCGGTATTGATACCCTGAAATGGTTTGCCATTTTTATTATGGGGGTCGCAGCACTGAGCATTTTTATCAGCCTTTATAATGCGATGAAAGAACGAAAATACGACCTGGCCATTATGCGTTGTTTAGGGGCATCAAAATTTAAGCTATTTTTTCTGGTCATATTTGAAGGGGTTTTGGTAACCTTCATCGGCACCTTTTTGGGATTGTTCATCGGGCATGTAGCCCTGGAGCTAATCGGAATTTATCAGGAAACTTCGCAGGCAAAATTAACAGGACTTACTGCCTTTGCACAAGAAATATATCTGATCTGGATCGGACTGTTTATCGGCGCTTTGGCTTCGCTTATTCCGGCTATGCAGATTTACAAAGTTGATATTGCTGCAACATTAACGAAAGACCGTTAAGTAATGAAGAAATTGGTTTTTTTAGTTTTTTTATGTTTAGGTTTCCGGGAATTGGCTGCGCAGGTGAAGGTACATACCGACATGCGCACGCCAACCTGGAATTTAATCGGGCTAAGGTACGATGCCGAAATTGCGCCACGAAAATGGGGGAGTGTTTTTCCGCCAGCATTAAAAGCGTTAAACAATAAGATAATTGAACTGCCCGGTTACATCATCCCAACAAAGGTGGGTTCGAAATTCAGCGAATTTATGCTCTCTATTGTACCCATTGCCTCCTGCCCATATTGTGGTACGGGCGATATCCCATCAATGGTACAGGTAAAGATGTTAAAAGCGGTCTCCATTACCGAAAAACCAATTAAGCTTAGGGGAATCTTCATCATCAACGATTCTGGCGATGATAGAAGTGAATTTTTTCTTTTAAATGCGAAACAATTATAAGCTCATTCAATCATGAAGAAATGTATGCTGATATTTTTGGTTTTAACTTCCATTAACACCGTTGCACAGGTAGCTGTTCATACCGAATTGCGCACCGCTACCTGGAACCTTATCGGCCTAAAATACGATAAGCAGATCAAGCCCTTGGTTTGGCGGCCCGTTTTCCCACCCTCATTAAAGGCTATTCATAATCAGATAATTGAACTTCCAGGATATATTATTCCTACCAAAGTTGGCAATAGCTTTAACGAATTTATGTTTTCGATGGTACCGATTGCCTCCTGCCCGTATTGTGGTACAGGCGATATCCCATCAATGATAGAAGTGAAGACTTTAAAGCCTATTAAATGGACGGAAGAACCCATTACACTTCGGGGAAAATTTATGATCAATGATTCAGGTGATAACCGGTCTACCTTTTTTCTTTTAGATGCCGTAAAAAAATGAAACATTTATCTGTTATTTTTATTCTATTTTCAGTTTGTACAGCCTCTGCACAAATGCAAAAACATAATCCAAAAGATCAGTTACGGTCTTTAAACTGGGATGTAATTGGCTCAGTAAAGTTTGAACTGACGGATAAGAACGAACTTTTGCCTATTTTTACAGAAACGATCAGGCGTTTTGAAAATAAGGAATTTGGTTTAACGGGTTATCTGATACCTATAAAAAGCGGACAGAAACAGCAGAAATTTCTTTTGGCGACCCTACCCATCAATCAATGTTATTTTTGCGGACAAAATGGTATTCCGGTGATGATTATGGTTGAGATGGAAAATGCAGTGCCATATAGTGAAAAACCCATTCAGGTACGGGGAATTTTAAAATTAGAAGAAAAGGATGCGAGTTATAAGCCCCCAATAACCATCAAAAATGCCAAACTCATATATTAATTGCTTATTTTTGTATTGCTATGGAAGATAATACTGCACGTTTCGAAAAACTTTTGGTTAAGAATGGACTTAAAAGAACTGCTCCGCGCTTGCAGGTGCTGGAAATTTTGAGTGGAAGGGATTCTGCAACGTCTCAACCTTATTTAGAGCAGGTGATGGGAAAGGATGCAGACCGTGTTACCTTGTACCGCGTTTTGCAGGCTTTTGAAGAAAAAGGGATTATCCATAAGGTTTTAGACCAGCAGGGAACAGCCAATTATGCCATTTGTTCGGATGGTTGCAGTGCGCATGAGCATCATGATGAGCATGTACATTTTAACTGCGACAAATGCCATAAGATTTACTGTTTAGATACCGTTAAAATTCCGGCATTGAAAGTTCCGGCTGGATTTAAGGTAGATCGTCTTAATCTGATTGCTACGGGTTTATGTGCCAGTTGCGCTGATAAGATAAATTAAGAATTACTGTACCAAAAGATTACATCCCCTGATATCGGCATGATCAAACCGGCCTAAAACTTCAAAACTTTGATCAGGATTGATTCGGCCCAGATCCTGTGTGGCAATAAATGAACATGAATTGATATTCGCCAGGTCGATCACATTGATGCCGCCCGTCCTGCCGGTTTTAATTAAACTTAAAGGATCATTGGTGTCGCGGATCAAAACCTTCATCCAGCCCGGGCAGTTGAAAATACCTTCACCTAAAGAATAGGCTTGAGAAAGTAGTTCGGTCATTCCGTATTCGCTATGGATGGTTTTTACGCCAAATCCTTTTGTTAACTGCTCATGAAGTTCTTCGCGTACCATTTCTTTACGTTTTCCCTTCATTCCGCCGGTTTCCATTACAATCAGCTCAGGAAAATTGATGTCGTATTGTTCTATAAAATCAAGCAGCGCATAGGTTACGCCAATTAAAACTGTCCGCTGTTTTTTGGTTTTCAGATCGAGCAGCGTCTGCAACAGATCTTCATGGTTATATAAAAAATAACCACTTTGTGGGTGACCGCTCTTTTCGATCAGATCGTTTACCATGTAAATTAATGATGAACCTGATCTTTGTTGATAAGAAGGTAACAATGCCAGAAAGCAATATTCAGATACATCCCCGTAAAACTGCGCAAAAGCCTGCAGGTAACTCTGTTCATATAACTTAACATCGGTTACATGATGACTGCTTTGGATCATACCCGTTGTACCTGAGCTGCTGAAGGTAATTTCTACAGGTTGATTACTGCTAATAACAGCGTGGCTTTTAAAAAAGCTGATGGGTAAGAATGGAATCTTTTCAATTTCGGTTACCTCATCTGCATGAATACCTAAGTGGAAGATATATTCGCGGTAAATATTGCAATTTTGAGCCTGTAACTTAAAAATATTTAAGGCAAGGGTGTTAAATGTATTACTGTCTTTTACAGAAAATATCTCGCTAGTGGTTAAATTCACAGGACAAAAGTACAAAGCATTATGCTATTTTCTCGTCAGTTTTTTTAGCCAGCATCGCCATGCGGAACTGATAGCCGCAATAACCGCTAATTCCGGCCACCAAACCGCTTAAAATACCTGTAATCAATAGCAATACCCACCATATTTTTATACCGGTCATTACCGCCACACGGCCGGCGAGTACATTATCGTTAGGCAGGCTCTTAAATAAAGCATATCCGATCCAAAGCACAAAAACAGCAAAAAAAGATTGCCAAAACGCTATTTTTCCTGTTTTGCCGATAATACCACAGGTGGCAAAAGAAATGACGATGATGACCCACCAGGGGGCAACCATTTGTAAAAGGAAACAGATGATTAATATAACAATGAAAACCATTTCAACCTATTTAGAAATTTTTAAACGAGAAATAACTGTACCCGATTGATCATCAGGACTTTGCATGTAAAACAGATCGTACAATTTGCCATTTGCCCAGGTACCGATCATATTATCATAAAATTTGCTTCCAGGATTACCCGATTGACCACCAGGATAAACACCATGCCCTTTTGGCGTTTTACCCAGCTCAATCACCATTCGCCAGGAAGGTCCGTTGGTTTCGCTCAAAGCATTAATGGTGCTTTTGGCACCGCCAATCTGTAAAACCCTTGAGCCGAATCCAGGTATTTTGGCCAGATGCGGTACATTGGTCTGTTTTACATTTGCCCAGTCCCAATCTTTATTTATTGGTCCGAAGCGCCTTTCCAGGCTATCGCAGCTAAATTTAAAGGCTTCGTTAACCAAGTCAGATAGTGTTTCCTTTTTATTGGTGTTGATATTATCGTACCAGGTTGCATTGGGTTCTTTCAGGATCATCTCTACCGTACGGTCTCTCGAGGGGTAACGCATCGGAACACCTTTGATTTCAAATTCATCTGCCCATATATCATACAATAAACGTTTGGTCCAAATTTCGAACACACTGGCTGCAATTTCGTGTGCATCATAACGTTTATTCCATTTGCGCAGATAAGCCAATGCCTCTTTTTGTGTGGCATTTAATTGTTCATTGTTCAACAAAGGTAGTAATGCAGGCACCAGGTTTTGTGCCAGAATACTATAGTTGTCTGTTTGCATCAATCGGATACTGTCTAAAGTGGCTTTGTTCATCACTGATAAACGATCGTTAATGCGTTTACCCCGCTCATAGGGGGCAAATTCCCAGTTAATGTAGTATGGATAAGTGGTATCGGTAGAAGACTGATTGGCCGAACTCACAAAACCGCGTGGCGGATTTTTAACTGTCGGGTTCTGTGCATTTGGGATCCAGCCTTGCCAATCGTAAGCAGGATCAGTTCCATCCAGTATAAATTTCCCCTGATCTTTCCATTTTAAAGGAAATTTACCATTTGGCGTAATGGCGATATCGTTATCGACACTGGCAAAAACGAAGTTCTGTGCAGGCGCTGTATAAAAAGTTAATGCCTTGCGGTAATCGTTATAGTTTTTACCCCGGTTAAGGTAATAAAAAGTCATGAGTTCATTCGATTCATCATGTGCAATCCACCGGAGTGCATCGCCAACAGGTACATTGTCTGCCCTGCCGTATTTGGGTTTCTGGAAATACACTACCGGGCCATGGTGGGTATAATAAACCGTATCTACTTCATCTTTTCCACCACGTATCTTAATGGTCTCCAGCCGCTTGCTAGTAGCATTCCATTTATGGTTATACCAATATTCGTTATGGGTCGAATCCTTAAATCTGATTTGATAAAAATCGAGTACGTCAGCAGCAACGTTGGTTACTCCCCAGGCTATTTTTTGGTTAAAGCCAATGATTACGCCAGGGGCACCAGGTAAAGAAACACCATAGGTATTTACGCCGGGTGCATGTAGCTGAATCTGGTACCAGATGGATGGAAGTGTTAAATCTAAATGTGGATCGTTGGCCAAGATTGGATATCCTGATGCCGTTTTACTACCGGATAATGCCCAGTTATTACTTCCGATACCTTCAACTTTTTCGGTTGTTCTAACTTCGCCGGTTTGGGCCTGTGTGAAGCTTTCCGGTGTTTTAGGTATGGGTAAGGGAGAAAAATTCCATTTTGTGCCGACAGGAATAATCGGATCTTCGCGGAAAGGATAATCCGGAAAGAGATTTTTAGTTACCTCCGGACCGAATTTTTTCAGGATGTTGGTCATATAAAATTCGTCAGATCCCATGGCCAATACTGCCGACATCTGTTTTAACAGTAATGCACATTTCACAGGTGTCCAATTTTCGGGTTTAAAATCCAGGATTTTATATTCTAAGGGGTAATTGGCTTTAGAAAGTGTTTTGATGTAGGCATTAATCCCTTCGGTATAAGCTAAGATCATTTCTTTTGCTTTAGGATCTGCCATCATCCCTTTTAAAGAATTTTCAGCGCCATAAACCATGCCCATCCGGCGTTGATACCGGTCTACCTCTATCGCTTTACTGCCCACCACTTCACTAATTCTTCCAGCTGCAAAACGGGTCTGAAAATCCATTTGCCAAAGGCGGTGCATAGCGGTAACATAACCTTGTGCCAGATACAGATCGTGATCGTTCTGGGCAAAAATATGCGGAATCATGCGGTCGTCAAAAACGATTTCAATTTTATCAATTGCCCCTTTTATCTTCGCTTTATGGTTAAACATAAAATGATTGTTCTCTGCATTTTGCCAGAAACCCATAAAAGGATTTAGAAATTTTAATAATGGGGGCGTATTGCCTAATTTCGTATTAAATAAAAAAGCTAATGCGATCGGGATGACGATGCAGAACAGGGCTTTAATTTTATTCATAATGGTTAGCTAACAAGTCTTTCGCTAAGATAGGGCAAAATGACGGTTTATGTCTAGCGCAAAATACAACAAACTGTATATCAATCAAAATTATAATTTGTTTTGAAATTATTATGCTTACACCATTTGCTAAATTAAAAAAAAGAGTTTAAGTTTAGATAACTAATAATACAAACAACCAAATTAACAATCGCTTATGAGCAGAATTTTTACAAAGATCTTTTATGTGTTATTGTTTGTGTTTGCTGGTAATATGGCAGCAAGTGCACAGCGTATTACGGTGAGCGGAACCGTAGTAGACAAGCAATCCAAAGAAGGATTGGCTGGGGTTAGTTTAACCATTAAAGGCCAATCTGGTGGTACGGCGTCTACAGCCAATGGAACTTTTAGCTTTAGTACAATGGCAAAAGTACCTTTTACTTTGGTGGCATCTTATGTTGGCTATGGCACAGTAGAACAGCAGATTAACGGAAGTACATCTAGTATTAATCTCGAAATGGAAACTGCAGTTGTATTGGGAGGTGATGTGGTGGTTTCTGCTTCGCGTACGCCCGAACGTATTTTAGAGTCGCCGGTGTCCATCGAGCGGATGAGTGCTGCCGCCATTAGGGAAATTGCTGCTCCATCCTTTTACGATGCCTTAAACAATATGAAAGGCGTAGAAAGCAGCATGCAGAGTTTAACTTTTAAATCGATCAATACACGGGGTTTTAATTCAAATGGAAATACGCGTTTCAACCAATATATCGATGGAATGGATAATCAGGCCCCGGGGCTAAATTTTTCTGTAGGTAATATCGTAGGGATTACCGAGCTTGATGTAGATAATGTGGAACTTTTGCCAGGTGCTTCATCTGCACTTTATGGAGCAGGCGGTATCAGTGGTACATTGTTAATGACTTCGAAAGATCCTTTTAAATATCCCGGAGCCAGCTTTCAATACAAAACAGGCGTAAACCATGTTAACGATAATAACAGTACGGTACAACCTTTTAACCAATTGGATGTTCGTATGGCTAAATCATGGAACAATAAATTTGGGGTAAAAGCCGCATTTTCATTCCTGCAGGCTAAAGACTGGTTTGGGAATAACTATTCAAATTTCGACCGGATTGCCCGAACAGCTAAAGCTGGCGACCGAAACAGCGATACTAATTACGACGGAGTAAATGTTTATGGAGATGAGGTAAGCCAGAATATGAGAAATGTGGCGCTAAGCGTTCAGAATGCAACAATTTCTGGGATTAATGTTGGTTCAGGCGGTTTAATCCCAAACATTAAAACAGCTATGGATGGAGCTTTCGGAGCGGCTATTCCAACTGCGGCGCAACAGGCGGGGTTTCTTGCAAGTTTGCCGGCTGCACTACGACCTGCAGTGCAAAATTATCTACCGTTTTATGTGGGCTTAAAAGCTAATTTGATTCCTGATCAGAATGTATCCAGAACGGGTTATAATGAAGAAAATCTGGTTGATTATAATACCAAGTCATTAAAAGCTTCTGGCGCATTATACTACAATATCAGTAATACAATTCAGGCTGTAGCACAGGCCAATTGGGGTACAGGAACTTCTGTATATACCGGTTCTGATCGTTACTCCTTGCGCAATTTTAACATTGGCCAATATAAACTGGAAGTAAAAGGCGAAGATTTTTTTGTTAAAGCGTACACCACCCAGGAGCGCTCGGGCGATTCCTATATTTCATCTATTTTAGGTAGTTATATCAATGAACTTTCGAAACCATCTACAACCTGGTTTCCACAATATATTGGCAATTATGTTGGTGCCAGGGCTGCCGGGCAGGGCGATGCTGCTGCGCATGCTTTAGCCAGAAATGCTGCTAACCAGGGCCGTTTTGAGCCAGGTTCACCTCAGTTTAATCAGGCAAAAGATCAGATTATGAATACCACTATCAGTGCTTCTGATCCATCGAAAGGTATTTATGGTGCAAAATTCGATGATAAATCAAACCTGTATCATTATGAAGGAATGTACAACTTCACCAATCTTTTTGATAAAGTGGTAGAATTACAGGTTGGTGCCTCTTATCGCCTTTATGATTTAAATTCAGCCGGAACCATTTTTAACGACTTAATTAATTCAATCGACATTAAAGAATACGGTGCATTTGGGCAAATCGGTAAAAAGTTCTTTAATGATAAGGTTAAACTTACCTTTGCTGGTCGTTATGATAAAAGTCAAAACTTTGAAGGCCGTTTTACACCAAGGATCACCGGCGTGTTTACGGTTGCCAAAGATAACAACATCAGGGTTTCATATCAAACCGGCTACCGTAACCCAACTACGCAGAACCAATATATCGATTTATCTGTTGGTGGAGGTTCGCAACGTTTAATTGGCGGTTTGCCAGAAATTATGTTCGGTAAGTACCGTTTAGATGTCAATAAGCCCTATACCGATGTGAGTTACCGTGCATTTTTGGCATCGGCTGCGGCTACGGGGACGCCAAACCCGGCACTTTTGCAACAATATAATTTTGATGCAAAGGGTGTTCGTCCTGAAAGTGTGCAATCTTATGAATTAGGTTACAAAGGTTTGGTATTGCCTAATTTACTCATCGATGCTTATGGTTATTATAATATTTATAAAGATTTTATCACTGCGGTTGATGTTTACCAGAATGTAAACGGAAGTTTTGTTAAATTCGGTGTCCCGGTTAATGCAGAAGGCGAAGTCACTTCTTATGGCGCTGCTTTAGGTTTGGATTACCTGATAGGTAAATGGAACATGAGCGGTAATGTTTCTTACAACCAGATTGGCGATTTGCCGGTTAATTATATTAATGATTTTAATACGCCTAAAATCCGCTATAACTTAGGTTTGGGCAATAAAGAAATCATTAAAAATTTTGGTTTTAACGTTTCTTACCGTTGGCAAGATCAGTTTTACTGGAATTCTTCTTTCGCTTCAGGGCAGGTACCTGCATACAGTTCTTTAGATGCACAGGTGAGTTTAAGAATTCCATCAGTACAATCAGTTGTTAAATTAGGTGGTTCTAATGTGTTGAATAAATATTATATCACGTCTTATGGTAATCCTATGGCTGGCGCAATCTATTATGTTGGATTAACCTTTAATCCATAATTAACTTATTGATTTTTAAGCCCGCTGTATACCAATTCAGCGGGCTTTTTTGTTTAAAGGCAGTCGAATTCAAATCGGATATAAATTCATGAAATGGCCTGCTTTTGATCAGTCTGAATCTAATTTTTATACTTGATGCATGACTAACAAAGATTGTCTTAGTGTAAATAATACACTTTAATCAACAGGCATTGAAAAAAAGCTTGATCCCTTTTAATAAAATATTTGTATTATAGTACCTTCTTAAGCATATTTAGGTTTAAGAGCTAGGAATATAAAATTTGAATAAATAAGGATGGAAGCGCAAAACGATAAACCTAACGAGGCAAGCGATCTGATCGAAAAGGAACAGGAAGTGCAGCATTTAAACAATCCAGTTGATATATCGGTAAAACCAATTGTTAAACAATACCTTGGTGAGGTAAAAAAAATAAAGAAAGAAGGGAACCGTTTTTATTTTTCTGATGGTGATGCGAGAGTAGAAATACGTGTGGTAAGCGACGAAATAATAAGGGTACGTTTGGCTCCACATGGCGTTTTTCTCGATGATTTCTCCTACGCAGTACCAGCAGTAGACCAGAAGGTTTCTGTTTTTAAAATGCAGGAACACGATGATCATTATACGATTTCTACTCATGCTGTAACCTGCAAAATAGAAAAGGCAAATTTCCATATTTCTTTCCACGATAATATTACCAATGTGATGATGGTTGATGAAGCCAATTCTATGCACTGGGAAGAAAATGTGGATTTTGGCGGTTATTACATTTATGCAACTAAAAAATGCCATCCTGAAGAAAATTTCTTTGGTTTGGGTGATAAATCGGGTAATTTCAACCTGCGAGGCAGGCGCTTCGAAAACTGGAATACTGACGCTTATTCCTATGGTTGGAACCAGGATCCCCTATACCGTACCATACCATTTTATATTGGGTTGCATAACCAGGCCGCTTACGGCATTTTTTTCGATAATACCTTTAAATCATACTTCGATTTCGGTTCAGAAGATGTGAATAAAACCAGTTTCTGGGCTGATGGTGGCGAATTGCAGTATTACTACATTCACGGGCCGCATATCATGGATGTGGTTAAGCGTTATGCTACTTTAACGGGTACCCATCCTATGCCGCCAAAATGGACTTTAGGTTATCAGCAATGCCGCTGGAGCTACTATCCGGAAACTAAGGTTAAAGAAATAGCCAGACAGTTTAGGGAACGTAAAATTCCCTGCGATGCCATTTATCTGGATATCGACTATATGGACGGCTATCGCTGTTTTACCTGGAATAAAAAATACTTTCCCGATCCGCAGAGAATGATTAAGGAGCTTTCTGATGATGGTTTTAAAACCGTGGTGATGATCGATCCCGGTATTAAGGTAGACGACGATTACTGGGTATTTAAGGAGGGGAAAGAGAAAAGATTTTTCTGTCGCCGAAGCGACGATTATTATATGGAAGGGCATGTTTGGCCTGGCCGCTGCCAGTTCCCCGATTTTACCAACCCTAAAGTACGTACCTGGTGGGGTAATTTATACAAAGAGCTGGTAGATATGGGGGTAGCCGGTTTCTGGAATGATATGAACGAGCCTGCGGTATTTGGTTCGGGTACCTTCCCCAATGATGTACGCCACAATTATGACGGTTACCGTGGCTCGCACCGCAAAGCACACAACGTTTACGGTATGCAGATGGTTCGTTCTACTTACGAAGGGCTTAAAAAACTCATGCGCAACAAGCGTCCGTTTACCATTACAAGAGCTGGCTATTCGGGTATGCAACGCTACGCCAGCGTATGGACTGGTGACAATATTGCCACCTGGGAACACTTAAAGATTGGAAACATCCAGTGTCAGCGTTTATCGGTTTCTGGTGTACCTTTCTGCGGAACAGATATCGGCGGGTTTAGCGGTGAGCCTGACGGCGAATTGTTTAGCCGCTGGATTCAATTGGGCACGTTCTCGCCCTTTATGCGTGCCCACTCTGCTGGAGATACAGCCGAGCGCGAACCCTGGAGCTTTGGTGAGTTTTTTGAAAACATTAACCGCAAGTTTATTGAACTCAGGTACCGTTTAATGCCTTACCTGTATTCAGTGTTCTGGGAGCATCACCGTTATGGCTTCCCGATTTTGAGGCCGTTGGTCATGCTTGAGCAGGAGAATATCAGCAACAGTTTCCGTCAGGATGAGTTTTGCTATGGTGATAAACTTTTGATCTGTCCGGTACTGGAGCAGGGAGCCATTTCACGTAAAGTTTACCTGCCTAAAGGTACCTGGTATAATTTCTGGACCAATCAGATTTTAGAAGGCGGTAACGAATATACCGTTGATGCCAAGATAGACAGCATGCCGATGTTTGTGCGCGCAGGTGCTGTTTTGCCAGAATATCCGGTAATGCAGTATGTGGATGAAAAATCGATTACGGAAGTGATTTTAAATATCTATCCTAGTGATTACGAGGTGAATTCATACATGTACGAAGACCATGGTGATACCTTTGCTTACGAACAGGATATTTACCTCGAAAAGAAATTTACCGTTAAAGGCGATATGCAGGCACTAAAGATAAACCAGCGTATTGAAGGGTTATATACGCCGAATTATGAGTTTTATGTTTGTAATGTTATTGGTGTGAAATTCCAGGTGAAAAAAATTATTATTGATAATAAAGAAATCACCGATTTTTATACTGACGACCAGCAAATATTGCATTTCAAATGCAACAAAAATTTCTCCGAAATACAGATTTTAAGTCTGTAAATCTTTTAGCCCCAAATGTTGTTTAGCATTCGGGGCTAAATTTATCTAGCCAAGAAACAGCTATGCCATCAACCAAAAAAGTTACTGCAAAAAAAGCAGCTTTAGCCAAAACCAATCATACAAAAGCGGTTTGGGTACACAGTTTATTTACCAATTACGATATTGATCTTTTTCTGGTTGGAAAGCATTTTAGGCTCTACGAGAAAATGGGTTCGCACCTCATCACAGTTGATGGTACAGCTGGGGCTTATTTTTCAGTATGGGCACCTAACGCCATTGCTGTAAGTGTGGTGGGTAACTTTAACGGTTGGACTAATACCTCACACGGCTTGAACAAAAGATGGGATAAATCCGGTATCTGGGAGGGTTTTATTCCAGGGATAAGCAAAGGTGAAGTTTATAAGTATTTTGTAAAAGGCTTTGATGATGCTGAACATTTAAAAGGCGATCCTTATGCACGTAGGTGGGAGCATCCGCCTCAAACCGCCTCTATTGTTTGGGATACCGATTACACCTGGAAAGACAAAACCTGGCTAAACAAAAGAGCGAAGCTAAATGCTTTAGACCAACCAATATCGGTATACGAAGTGCATTTAGGCTCCTGGGAACGCGATCCGGACAATCCAGAACGCGTTTTAACCTGCAGGGAAGTGGCCGGCAGGTTAGTGCCGTATGTGAAGGAAATGGGTTTTACGCACGTAGAACTGATGCCTGTAATGGAGTTTCCATTTTTCCCGAGCTGGGGCTACCAGATAACCGGGTATTTTGCGGCAAGCTCACGCTACGGTTCACCACAGGATTTAATGTATCTTATTGATGCACTGCATAAAGCCAATATTGCGGTAATATTGGATTGGGTACCTTCTCATTTTCCGGGTGATAGACATGGTTTATATGAATTTGACGGAACTCACCTTTACGAGCATGCTGATATGCGTAAAGGATTTCATCCGGACTGGAAATCATATATCTTTAATTACGATAGGAATGAGGTAAGGTCTTTTCTCATCAGTAATGCTATATTTTGGCTGGATCAATACCATGCTGACGGATTAAGGGTAGATGCAGTGGCTTCGATGTTATATTTCAATTTCTCGAGAGAAGATGGAGACGCTGCAACCAATGAGTATGGTGGAAGTGAAAACCTTGGAGCTATACAGTTTTTGCAGGATCTGAACGTTGCTGTTTATGGAAATTTTGAAGGCATACAAACTATTGCAGAAGAAAGCAGTACTTACCCTGGTGTTACCCATCCTGTACACACCGGTGGATTGGGTTTCGGCATGAAATGGATGATGGGCTGGATGAACGATACTTTAAAGTATTTCAAGGTAGACACTTTGGCTAGGAAACACCACCACCACCAGTTAAGTTTTAGCATGACTTATGCTTTTACCGAAAATTTCATGCTACCTTTCTCTCATGATGAGGTAGTACATGGTAAATCGCCGATGCTTTATAAAATGCCCGGCGACGACTGGCAGAAATTCGCCAATTTAAGGGCACTTTATGGTTACATGTTTACCCACCCGGGAGCAAAACTGCTATTTATGGGTAACGAGTTTGGTCAAACCAATGAGTGGAACTTTACGCAGTCATTAGATTGGCATTTACTACAATACGCTCCGCATAAAGGCATGCAGGAAACAGTTAAAGCCTTAAATTTTCTGTATCGCAAAGAACCTGCATTGTATCATTTTAATTTTAGTTACGAAGGTTTTCAATGGATTGATGCCGATAATGCAAATGAATCTATATTTGTGTACATGCGCAAGGGGCCAAAGGCTAAAGATACTTTGGTTATTGCCATAAACTTAACCCCGGTGGTTCGTGAGAATTATAGAATTGGCGTGCCGTTTAAAACCAAATGGAGGGAGATTTTTAATACAGATGATATTGTTTATTATGGTGGCGGTATTAACAACAGAGGAGATATCGTTCCAGATCTAAAAGCGTATAATGGACAAAAATATTCAATCCTTGTCGATTTGCCACCTTTGGCCGTAGTGATTTTTAAAAGCAAATAAAAAACATTACTGATTGTATCTCTTCAAAACCTGAGTATGTTTGGAGAGATGGCCATTACTTTAAATAAGAAAAGCTTCCCATTACTGGAAAGCTTTCTTAAGCACTGGAGTGGAAGCTTCCAGAGCGGGTGCAAATATACAATAACCTTTGTTTTTTGCAAGCATTATTAAGTTATAAATTGTAATGTTTGATAATGAGTATTCCTAATAGTTGTTTAATTGTCTTTCAGTATAGCTCCAATATTACATTAAATTGGATTAATTTATTGCCATCGGCCACAATTCGGCTGTTTTGTGAGGTACGATATTTTGCATCAACAAACTAAGTATCCTTAACCATAGCCTGGAATATTGCAGGTCATATCAATCAATCGGCATGAAAAAGGAAGCTTAATAAAAAGGCCAAATTTTTATTCCCGAAATCAAATCCATAAAATTAGGTTTAAAACAATTTAGGTTATTGATAAATATCAATAAAGATATGCTTTTACGTATCTGTAAAGGTATTAATGGATAATTTGGAACGGATAATGTAGCATTGACTCGTGCTGGATTTATATCACGAGCAAACAAACAGATTTAAGTTAATACGCTATCCCGAATTTACATTGAAAAGGCGCTCTTGTCTATCTTTATTGGTGTTTGTGCTGTTTTTAATACCTACGTATTTGTATGCGCAGTGTGAAAATACAGTACGTACTTATGCAAACTTTCAGGGGTCATATCTTGATGGAATGGGTATTTCAGGTGCAAATTTGTATGGTAATATCATTGATGCACCTAATGCAGTTAACGGAGTAGTTAAAGATGCGTCAACTTTGTCCGTTCCGATCGGGGTTCTTGGGCTTACAGGTTCAGCTACGCAATTTCTGGAATTTACTACTGATGGTACCAATACCGGCAAACGTACCATTGCAGCAAACACCACTGTAACCATTAAACTGGCGTTACCAAAGGAGCTTCTTGGACTTTTGAGCAGCTTTGAGATTGGAAGTTTCACTGATCTACATGCTGTTGCAGAAAATAAGCCCCTGATCGGTTATGGATATGATTCCGGCTATGAGGCAACGAAAAATCCGATTTATAGCGCAGCGAATATTGCCGGAGTGATCAGCGGGGCAGGAGAGATGGAAATAGCGGTAACACCTACGCAGGATTTTAACGGAATATATATCAGGATTGCAGGTGCGGTAACATCCACAGCTTTATCATTAAAGGTTTTCCACGCTTATATTATGGAGCCTGGTACAGGATCAATCAACTGCGATGAAGCGATTGATGTACTTTCAGGTGTAAAACCAACTTCTTTAGGTGGTATTGCAAATCTAACCGGGAGTGTAACGGATCCCTTTAATGCTATTGATCCAGATCTTAATAGCTTCGCGCTGGTTGATCTCGGGGCCTCTGTGGTCAATGAGGTATATCTCACACCTATTTTTAATAAACCTTCACAGCCTGCCGATTCGGTCAGTATCATACTCGAAAATCCAGGTGGCGGAACATTGGATCTTAACCTTTTAACAGGTTTTACCATACAGCCCTATTTAAATGGAGTTAAGGCCGGGCCGGCATTTAAAAACACGAGTACATTTTTGAGCCTTAAATTACTTCCCGGATCAACAAGCAGATATATCTTGACATTTTTGGTAACTGATGTATACGACCGTTTAGAGATCACAATGGGCGGAATTACAGGTGCTTTTAGTCGTTTGAGGATATACGATGTTAAACGTAAGCTGGCAAAACCGCGTACACTGGCTGACCCTTCTGTTACTGATGAAAAAACGGTTTGTCAGGGGCAAATTGCCACTTTTTCTATTCAGAATGCGCAGGCCTGTACTAAATATCAGTGGTACGATGCCGAAACAGGAGGTAATTTAATATATACCGGTTTAACTTTCACACCGTCAAATATGCTTGCAGCAGGAACGTATAATTATTACGTGCAAGCAAGCAGAACATATTGTGCTACCACAGTTTCGGAACGGTTGAAGGTGAAATATAAGGTTAATCCATTGCCTACGCTAACAGTCCCAAATAGTATAATCTGTATCGGCTCTTCAACGGTACTCTCTGTCACTGCTCCTGATGGCGATTATACTTATAACTGGTATTCGTCTCCTTCTGGGGGAACACCTTTTAATACTGGTACTACTTATACCACACCAGTCTTAACAGCAACTACTGTTTATTATGTAGAAGCAGTAAACAAAGTAACCGGATGTAAAAATGCAGGTGGTGTCCAGCCTGTAGAAGTTAAAGTAAAACAATATGCTCCTGTACCGGCAATAAATGGTGAAGCGAGCATGTGTGCAGGAACAAGTGCAACATTTACAAATGTTTATCCAAACGGAACATGGAGTACGGGCAATGTATCCATTGCAACAGTAGATGCGGCAGGTAAAGTTAGTGCAGTGGCTGCTGGTAATACAGTAATTAGTTATACTGTTGCTGATGATGCTACTTATTGTGGCGAAAAAATAGATTTTCCTTTAACTGTAAATCCACAGCCCGATTTAACCTTGGGACCAAATGCAGGTATTTGTGAGGGATTGACCACAGCCACAATTACTTACACCAATCCTGTTTTTAATCCGATAACTTATAGTATTAATTGGGCAGGGAATTCGTTGCCCGCTGTCCTAAATAAGGCTTTATCTCCAAATGAAATTACCATTACGATCCCATCAACTACTCCTGTTTCGGTGTACCACGGCGTTTTGAGCATCAAAAATGCAAATGGCTGCGAACGGCTTATACCTTTTAGCTTTAGGGTAAAGCTTGTGCCACATAAACCAATAGTATCTATTAACTAACAGCAAATAAATCAATTATTCCATACCATTAAAATCATGACAAAAAAAACTACAAAATGTAACCTAAGAATCTTTATATTCTTGATGTGCTTATTACCGCTCGGCGCTTTCGCACAAACGCCAAATGTATACCTTTGTGGAGCTGGTACTGTAAAACTAACGCCAACATTTACAGGTTATACTCCTGTAGCGGGTGATAAAATTGTTTGGACTGTTGATAATGCTGCTCAATCTCCTATAGTTTATGCAACAGCAGCAGATATTGTTTTTAATGTACCGGCAACATTGCCTGCAGGAACACATACTTATTCGGTTCAGGTTATACCGGCTGATGCAAATCTTTGTCCTAGTGACGCTTCAGACAATACTGTTGTTGAAAAGCTGCCGCCTCCTGCAATTACCGTAACCGCTCCGGGAAGTGTTTATTGTACAGATCAGACGGCTACAACAGTAATTACTGCTGCTAAAGACGCAGCGCTTACTTTGCCAACAGGTGTATCGTTGGTATATGCATGGTCTGCAACCAAAGGCGGTGTGGCAGTTACCGATCTTACCACTCTGGGTACTCAATCAGGAACAAATAATGAACTATTTACTTTAAAAGCAGGTGTCTCGCCAGATACTTATGTATTTTCGGCTAATGGTAAATATTCGGTAGGTGCAGCTCTTATTGTGCCATCTACAAGTTGTACAGCAACAGCGGGTAAGGCCATAACGGTTACTGCCAAACCGGGCAAAGCAACGATCTCTGTAGCACCATAGCTATTCCCGAGCTGGTTTAATCATGATAATGTTTAATAGATTTGGAGTATTTGTATTCAGTGTGCTGCTGCTTTCTGCTGTGGCATGTGCTGCACAATCGCCTAATCCGAACATATTTAAGCTTAAGCCAGGTGTCACCGTTAAACTTAGGGCCAATGGTTCAGGTGCTGCATCTTATCAATGGTTTAAAAATGGAGAAGCTATTTTAGGTGCAAACATGCAAGATTATGTGGTAAATACTGCGGGAAAATATACTGTGATTACTTTTAGTTCAGGTGGTTGTAGTTCAGATCTTTCTGAAGAGATGGAAGTGATTACCGAATCACAGATTTCATCGGACGTTTCCATTTTTAAAAGGTCTGAAAGCAGGCGGGTTCTTAATACAGAAGTATTTAAATACAATTTATTGGTTCGTAACAACGGGCCGGATATGGCTACCAATCTACAGGTTAAAGACAATCTTCCAGAAAATTTAACCTTTGTTGGTATAGAACCTGCTGTAGTTGGTACTGCGGGTTATAATGAGGAAACCAAAACGGTTTCCTGGGCTATACCGTCACTTGCCAACGGCAGTTTTGTGGAGCTGATCGTTCATGTAAGGTCAATTAAAACTGGCCACGTGATTAATAGTGCCACGGTTACGATTAATGAACCGGATCCCGATCCATCAAACAATACCTCCATTGATACCAAGGAAATCACCGGACTTAAAATACCAAATGTGTTTACACCAAACGGTGATGGAAAGAATGAAACCTTTTACATTGAACGGTTAGACTTTTATAGCGAAAACCAGCTTACCATTATCAACCGCTGGGGCAGTACAGTTTATGAAAAAAAAGGCTATTTGAACGATTGGACCGCGAATGGGCTGGTAGATGGAACTTATTTCTATGTGATCAGGGTGAAAACTCCAGATGCGCAATGGCAGGAATTTAAAGGTTATGTAACTGTGATGAGATAATGAAAGTTAAAAGGTGAGGATATGAAAAAGATAATGTTAACGATATTGTTAAATCTGCTCTATCTCTGTCTGTTCGCTCAGCAGAATGCTCAGTTTGGGCAATATATGTTCAATGGCTTGTACATCAATCCGGCTTATGCCGGTTATAAGGAGGAACTCTATATGCAGGCTTTTGTACGGGCGCAATGGACGGGTATTCAAGGCGCCCCGCAAACGCTTTCCATATCAGTAGATGAAGCAGTTAAAGAAGAAAGTTTAGGCTTGGGTTTATTGGTATCTAAAGATAAGATCGGTGCACAGAACTCGCTAAATTTATCAGGTAATTTTGCCTACCGGATAAAACTGGACCGCACTGAAACCAATGTACTTGCATTTGGTTTTGGAATCGGCGTGATGCAGTTGGGACTTAACGGTAGCTTGCTGGAGCCTGCAGAAACTGGCGACAAACGGATTCCTACCGGTTATGAAAGCAGAACTGTGCCAGATATCAGGGCAGGTATACATTATTCGAACGAGAAATTATTTATCGGCTTCTCTGCCAATAATCTGTTGACGCAGTATCTTCCTGTGTTCAGAGATAATAATCTACTTAGTATTACTTCAAAGCCGCATTTTTATTTAACGGCCGGCATGGTATTTCCTTTGCAAAATGACTTTATGTTCAAGCCCACTTTTTTAATCAAAGATGATCTGAACGGACCAACCTCATTGGATCTTAACGCTTTTTTAATGATCAGGGAGAAGCTCTGGTTAGGTGCGGCATATAGAACCACTGTAAAACTTTACCCTAAACCGGCATTACAAAATGATCTGAGAGCAAGAAGTGCCATCGGACTCATTATGGAGTTCTTTGTTCGCAACAATCTTCGGATTGGCTATGGTTATGATTATAGTTTAAATAAATTGAGTAACTATGATTATGGTTCTCATGAGCTATCCATAGGCTATTACTTGCAGACCGCAAAAAGCAGAAGACCAAAGTGTTACTTCTGATGCAAAATATCTGATTAATTAGTTTATAGTGCATTTATGTTGTTGAGTGTATATCGTTTGCACTTATTTTTAAAAAAAAACGAATAGGAGAACGTTTAGTTTATTGCGCTATTTAGTTAACGTTTTCAGACTGTATTTTTCTTACTCCATTCGGTTGTTTGATTTTATGAGCTGGCATAAACAAACAGCAAGCCGGGATGTTATTACGAATATCAGATACTCATGCATCCATTATATCAAATGAATACTCATCAGGAACTAAGCATTGGCTGTAAAGCTGAATTATCGGATGATAATTTCTTTTTTACTACCCTACAGGCTTATGATGGTGCGGCATTCAAAGCGTTTTATCACAGATATTCAGCAGCTGTTTATGGAAATATTATACGCCATGTGGATAATGAAGAAAAAGCTAAATTAATTTTAGAACAGACATTTTGCGAAGCTTGGCAATCTTTTCCACAATTTGATAAAACTAAACTTAGGATCTTTACGTGGATAAATCAACTGGCATTTCAAACCATCAAGAAGTCTACATTATAATGCTGTTAGTTTAAAAATCGTTCCAATAATCTATTATATTTTTATATTTCATTCGAAATTGCTATAATTAAGGGTCTAAAGTCTAACCCTATTTGTGTATGCTCGAATCCCGGAAGGCGTTTTTGGTAAACGCTATGTTAAACTATTTCACCCAGTTATGTCCCATAACATCTGGATTTATACAAAAAATAGAGAAAAATGCGGAGCCTCTTCTCATTATGAAGAATAAACACATTTTATCGCCTATTGATAATAATAATTCCATTTTTTTTGTGGTTTCAGGATTGGTAAGAGGTTTTATTAAAGACAGGAGTAAAGAGATTACTACCTGGATCAGCGTGGGCAATGAATTTGTCGGCGCAATCCAATATCCGGGTACTCCGCCGAAACCGTCTATAGAATATTTACAGGCATTGGCGAATTCAGAATTAGTTGCCATTCCATACTTATTAATAGATGAGCTTTACGCCGATTATCAGGAAACAAACATCATATGGCGAAAAATACTGGAAATCCAGTACCATGCAGCTTCAGAGCGATCGATGCTGGCACGCATCCCATCTGCTGAAAGGCGTTATGAAAAGTTTAGGGAGCTGAATTCTTTTGATATATCTATGGTACCCTTACGTTATTTGGCTACTTATCTGGGTATGCGCCTCGAAACGCTAAGCAGAATCCGGAGTAAGGTGGTTAGACGGGTGATTTAGCCCGACGAAAGATTTCGACCTTAATTAAGATGTGTCACCGAGTTTAAAGCGTAAATGTTTGTTTTTAATCGATTAAACAGAAGGAAAATTGATTTATTTGCAATTAATTTAAAAATCTTCATCAAATCTTAATTTTTCTGTCGTAATATTGTAGGCATAAGGGGTGAGAGCCTTATACAACTTCATAAGTTGAGAGCGTTAATTTAGATAAGGGATGTAGCCGGAGGTTACATCCCTTTTTTCTTCTGGCTTTGGATGTTATGTGGCAGGTATTTTCAGTTGCTTATTTTACAGCGATGATCCTTTTCGTGGCTTATCAGATACTTAGTGTTAAAATTCTTTTATTTTTATAAACCTAAGTTTGCTATGATCGCCAATTAATAATCAGTGTCGGTGAAACCTTTGATGCTTATGAAGTAATTTATTTCAAGGTCTTCTGAAATAAGTGATAAACAATTTGCGTTAATCCTTAATCAGTAGGCTTTCTTATTTTGGCAGGGAAATAAAAAATGAGCTGCCTAAATTTTTGCCCGCGCTCTTTGCCCATACTTTACCGCCATGCAGCTGCACTAATGTTTTAACAATATATAGCCCAATGCCATGAGAGCGTTCTTTTGCAGTTGGTACTGATGATAATTTGGCAAACTTGGTAAACAACTTGGTGATATCTTCTTTGTTCAGCCCCAAACCGTTGTCTTTAAATTCGAATATGATATTACCAGCGGTGGCACTGCAGATTATCTCTATGCTTGCACCTTCATGCGAATATTTAATCGCATTACTCAACAGGTTATTGAAAACATCATTTATACGTTCCTGGTCTACCTGGATATAGCCTTCAGTGTGGCAGGTTATCTTGAGCGTTTGTTGTTTTTGTTTTAGTGTAAAATCAAAAGTTGCAGCCGCCGTGTTGATCAGGTCCATTACTTTAACCGTTTCGAATTTGAGATCTATGGCAGCATTCTCATTTTTGGCTTCATTCAGCAGGTTATTCATTGTCTGCTCGATATTGCGGCCGGTTTGCTCAATTTTGTTGCCTAGAGACGCAAGTTTTTCCTTCGAAAGCAAACCTTTGTCCAAGAGCTGGCCATAAGCAATCAGCGATGTAGCCGGGTTTTTCATATCGTGGGCAAGCCGGTGCAAGCGGTCGTCGTAAGCACGTACCGAAATGCGGTTAATTAATCGTGATTCCAGTTTTTCAAGGGTAATCCTGGCCAACCATTTCAATACGCTTAGCTGGTCTTTGTCGATGTCATGCCTGGCTTTATTATCCATTACGCTAACAGCTCCAATTATAAAACCTTCCATTGTGGTAATTGGTGCGGCGGCATAAAACCGGATTCCATGATCCATTTTAACGTAAGCATTATTTTTTAATGCAATACAGGTTTTAGTATCTTCGATCAGGGTAATTTCATCCGATTGTAAAGCCAGGGTACATAAGCTATCTTTTTTCTTCATTACCGAAACCGGTATCAGACTGGTATTGGCTTTAAAATAAACTTGTGTATCATCGATAAACGAAATAAATGATCCGGCAGCTTTGAAGGCGGTCTTTGCTATCTCGGCAATCAGATCGAAAAGAAGTTCCGGGGGTGAATCTATAACGTCATAACGCCTAAGCTTGTTCAAACGCAGAGATTCGTATCTGGTTGTAGCAGTTGAGAGCTTTTTAAACTTACTCATGAAATGGAGGCTGTTTTAAAAATTTAGATAGTTGCGGTTTTTATCAAATATAGAACAAAGAAATTTTATCCGGGAATTTAGCTTAGTCAAATCAGGAATGTTGCAATTTGGTTGACCATAGTTACAAAAACTGATTGTGGGGTGGGAAATTGGGGGCTAACTTATTGTAAAGCAATTGTAACAACGGACGGTTATCTGCTTTTAATTATTAGTTAGATCATCCTACAAATAAAAAACCTGTATAAAAGAAAAGAGATACTCCATCCAGACGTATCTCTTTTTTCTAACCAAATATAAACCTGTTATGAGCCAGGCTTTGTCTTTAACTTTCTTTCTAAACCTTGGTTTATCCAGAAAGTGATTTATCTTTTTTCTTGATAATAAACATCGTTCCGTTTATTATGATACAAATATAGTAAAAAAAATGATAGTGTAAAAAATACACTAAGAAATTTTTAAGTATTTTTTTTGTCATTTTTTATTTCCTGTTCCTTTTTAGATAAAATTTAGGATTTAAAACGATGATCTTGCAAAGATAAGGCAAAAGTGTGTTAATAAAATGTTAAATATCTTTGATTTGTTTGTCTTTCAGCCGAAATTGGATTCGGTTACGGCCTGGAAATGAATTTTACCTCAATTTCTATCTGATTTTTTATTTTCAAATAGTTGCTAGCTAGATCTGTGATGTTAAATTTTGATAAAACAAACATTTTGTTTGTTTTTAGAACAAAATTTTTATTGATGAAGCATGTTTTCAAAATAAAAAGGCAACATTAATTGAATAATGTTGCCCTTAATATGATTCGAAATTGCTTTAAGCAATTTTTAAGTTACAAACTTGCGTAATATTCTACAAATTTGGCTAATGCAGAAGAGTATCCCCATTCGTTATCGTACCAAGATACCACTTTAACGAAGTTATCATTTAATGAAATACCAGCTTTAGCATCAAAAATCGAAGCATGGTCATCACCAATGAAGTCAGAAGAAACAACTTCATCTTCAGTATAAGCTAAAACGCCTTTTAATTCGCCTTCAGAAGCTGCTTTCATAGCGGCTTTAATCTGCTCATAAGTAGCTGGCTTTTCTAAACGTGCAGTTAAATCTACTACCGAAACATCGGCAACAGGAACACGGAAAGACATACCGGTTAATTTACCTTTTAATTCAGGTAATACCATGCCTACTGCTTTAGCAGCACCGGTAGAAGAAGGAATGATGTTAGAGAAACCGCCACGGCCACCTCTCCAGTCTTTAGCAGAAGGACCGTCAACAGTTTTTTGGGTTGCAGTTACGGCGTGGATGGTACTCATTAAACCTTCGATAATACCGAAGTTATCGTTTAAAACTTTAGCAATTGGCGCTAAACAGTTAGTAGTGCAAGATGCGTTAGAAACAATAGTTTGATCTGCAGTTAATTTATCGTGGTTAACACCCATTACATAAGTAGGGATATCGCTATCTTTGGCAGGTGCAGAGAAAACTACCTTTTTGGCACCTGCGGCGATGTGTTTTTCAGCATCAACACGGGTTAAGAACAAACCTGTTGATTCGATTACCACTTCAACACCTACAGCATCCCATTTTAAATCAGCAGGATTTCTTTCTGCAGTTACGCGGATGGTTTTGCCATTAACCACTAAGTTGCCATCAACAACATCAATAGTGCCATCAAATTTTCCATGCGTGGTATCATATTTTAACATGTATGCCATATAATCAGGCTCGATCAAATCGTTGATCGCTACAATATCCAATCCTCTTTTTAATGCAGCTCTGAAAACCAGTCTGCCAATACGGCCAAAGCCGTTTATTCCAATTTTGCTCATTGTTTGTTAATTAATGTAATGTTTTAATAAATTTTGTATTGGTTCTTTAATGATGCTTTTAATTTTTAGATCATACTTACCGGCTACAAACCTTAAGCGGTCTTCGAGTTCGGCAGCCACTTTCCCTACAATATGTAGTTCACTATCTTTATGTTTCAGTGATGTAGGCAGAATATATGTTTCAAAGTATTTTTCAAATCCCTCATCAATCAGCTTACTGATATACTCATGTTTGCTGTTATGGGTAATGAAATCGAAAAACGAAGTTAGAAATATATTAGCCTGTGGCTTATTGTAAATACGTTCCAGTATCTGAGGGCGGTCCAGATTATACGCCAATATAAATTTGGCCTCTATATCCTGTGGCATTTTTTTGCTTAAAAATTCTTTGAGCAGTATTTTCCCGAAATAATTTGATGAGCCTTCATCTCCCAGGATATAGCCTAATCCAAAATTGTTGTTCAGCGGTTTTTTCCCATCAAAATAGGCACAATTCGCCCCGCTGCCCAGCATGCCAACAATACCTGGCTGATTATAACAGGCGGCTTTGGCTGCACCGAATAAATCATTTTCGACTACGATTTTGCTGTATCTGAAAAATGACGCCAGGGTTTTGGCCAGTACTTCTTTTCTATCTGACGATGAAGCGCCGGCTGCAAAAAAATAAATCTTCTTGATATTTTCTGCATGGTTAACCAGGACAACTTTTTTGTTTAAAATCTGTAAAATTGTTTTCGGATCAACAAAGCAGGGATTTAGGCCGGTAGTATTACAATGCGCTACCACCTGTCCATTCCGGGTTATTTTCCAAAATGCCGTTTTCGATCCGCTATAAACAACTGCTACCATATTATATTGAAAGTACTTCTGTCATTTCCATTAAATCGGGTTCGAGTTTAAAAGAATGAGCAGTTAGTGCCTCTCTTATGCTGGTTAATTTTATCTCGTTTCCTTTTAAACCTACCATTTGCTCCGTTTCGCCTGCAATTAACGCATTTACTGCCGCAAAACCTAAACGACTGCCCAAAATTCTGTCAAAACTGCTAGGACTTCCACCTCTTTGCAGGTGACCAAGAATGGTTACCTTGGTGTCGTAATGGTCAAAAGTTTCTTTTACTTTTTTAGCAATATCGTAAGCACCGCCTTGTTTATGGCCTTCGGCCACAATAACGATGCTTGATGATTTTTTAGTTGCTGCACCCAAGGCCAGTTTATCAATCAATTCGTTAACACTGGTTTCTCTTTCTGGTAACAATACCGCTTCTGCACCGCTGGCAATGGAACTTCTTAAGGCAATACAGCCAGAATCACGGCCCATTACCTCTACAAAAAACAAACGGTCGTGTGCATCGGCAGTATCCCTGATTTTATCAATCGCTTCAATTACGGTATTAATAGCGGTGTCATAACCTAAAGTAAAGTCGGATCCGACTAAATCGTTATCAATCGTTCCCGGTATACCAATTACCTTAACCCCGAATGTTTCTGAAAAACGTTTAGCCCCGGTAAATGTTCCGTCGCCTCCAATGACCACCAGTCCATCAATGTCGTTTTTCTTTAGGTTATTGTAGGCAATCTGCTGACCTTCATCTGTTTTGAATTCTAAACAGCGCGCAGTTTTTAAAATGGTACCGCCCAGGTGTAAAATATTACTTACAGAACGGGCGTCCATGGGTTTTATGTTGCCGGTTATTAAACCTTGGTAACCTTGCATTACCCCGAACATGTTAATGCCATGGTAAATTCCGGTACGAACAACAGCTCTGATTGCTGCATTCATTCCAGGGGCATCGCCTCCAGATGTTAATACTGCTATATTTTTTATATTTGGCTTCATCTTTATAACACGAATATAGTGTGTATTTTTTACACTAAGTAATTTATTTTATTTTTTTTACTTAATATTGAAAGTCATACCTTTATCTGCTTAAAATAACTAAATTTTACTTTGGAACAAATTTTACCTCATTTAGATTCCGTATTCTCGATAGATTGCGTTTTGTTTGGATTTGATGGTAAGGAATTAAAAATCCTGCTAATCGAAAGGAATGAAGAACCATTTAAAGATTGGTGGGCATTGCCCGGTAACATTGTTGGTCCTGATGAAAGTTTAGATCAATCGGCCTCTCGGATTTTGTACGAGCTTACCGGTTTGCGCGGCATTTATATGGAACAGTATTATGCTTTTGGTGATCCGAACAGGCACCCGCAGGGTAGGGTAATTACTTTGGCCTATTATGCTTTGATCCGTTTGGGCGGTGATAAGGAATTACGCCCGATCAGTACCTACGCCAAGCGGGCCAATTGGTTGCCGATTACCGATCTGCCAAAACTGGCTTTTGATCATCAGAAAATTTACGATAAAGGTTTAGAAAAAATAAAACGGCGGATTAAACACCAGCCTATCGCCTTCGAACTCCTGCCAGAGAAATTTACCTTAACACAGTTGCAGCATGTTTACGAGCTGGTGCTGGGTAAAAAACTCGATAAAAGGAACTTCAGAAAGAAAATTATCAGTTTTGGCGTGTTGAAGGAGCTTGATGAAAAACAAAAAGGTGTTTCCTATCGTGCAGCTACGTTGTACCGTTTTGATAAGCGTAAATACGCGAAGCTTTTTGGTAAGGAGATTTCGTTTTAGCGGGATGTGATAAGCGGCGGCGCTTTGCAGAGAGCGTTTGGCAGCCATCTAACTGAACCGGTAGTTATTGGGGTTATTTCAGAAACTATTTAAAAGGAAAGATACTGAAACACCCGTCCGGCAGGCAGTTCAGCATGACGATCGGATAAGGAAATGAGGCTAGAAATTGGTAATAAAAAAATCCCGGTTTGAATTTCAAACCGGGATTTTTATTGTTCTCTCCAGTTTCAGCACTGTTAACTCCAAACTGAAAACTCCCAACTCCGAACTAGGCTTTCGGGGCTAATTCTAAGTGGTAATGCACCAGGTCATCTATAGGCGAACGGATAATTTTGCCTACGCCCATTTCGTAACGGTCAGCCACAATACTTAAAATATCGCGGAAACTATAACCCACCGAACCCACACAATTTAATTTGTGGTCTTTATAGTTTGGATAGTGGATAACCAAAGCTTCGAAAAATGCGGTAAATGCATAATCGATAGTGCTGAAAGCATAATCTTCATAATTATCCTTAAAATCATATAAGAATTTACTAAAGCTTGCACAGAAACGGTTGGGCAATGGCTTATTATAAATATTATCAAAAATATCTTCGTTGGTTAAAGCATAATTATCATAAAAAGCTTCACGTAATCCTTTTGGCATATAACCTTTCATGTAATCGCTTAAAATGCGTTTGCCGATGTAGGAGCCGCTACCTTCATCACCTAAGAAATAACCCAAAGAGTCGATGTTCATGGTAATTTCAGTCCCGTCATAAAGGCATGAGTTTGTACCTGTGCCTAAAATAGCAGCAAATCCAGGCTCGTTTCCGAGAAGTGCTCTACATGAAGCAAGTAAATCATGGCCTACAAAGATGGATGCATTAGTGAAGACCTGTTGCATGGCATCGGATACAATCTTAACATTTGCAGGTGTAGAACAACCGGCACCGTAGTAATAAACCGCTGTCAATTTTTCTCTTTCCAGGTGGTCAGGAAGAGTCTCATTCAAAGACTTTACAATGTACTCTCCTTTTGAAAAATATGGATTGTAACCTTCGGTGTTAAAGTAAATTTTTCTGCCGGCCTCGTTAATCAAACACCAATTTGTTTTGGTAGATCCGCCGTCTGCAATTACTATCATTTTATTTATTTTTGGTTTTAGCACGATAAAAGTATAAAAAGTCTTATATTTTGTATTCTTTTTTTTAATAATTTTTTAACAATTTGTTGTTGCTGAAAATGAAGTGTGTAAAAAATACACTATATAAGGCGTGTAATCACCGAAAAACCTTAAAATTATACCGGAAAGGGCAATGGTCTTTTTTTTAACGTCAACAATATTTTACAACAAAATAGCGAAATGAACAAGCGATTTTTAGATTTTAGGAGTGATACGGTAACGAGGCCAACTGCCGGAATGTTAGACGCCATGATGAATGCAAAAGTGGGGGATGACGTTTTTGGTGAAGATGAAACGGTGCATGCTTTAGAGACCAAGCTGGCTTCAATTTTTAATATGGAATCCGGGCTTTTCTGCCCTTCCGGCACGATGACCAACCAGATTGCAATCAAGTGTTTTACCCAGCCCATGGATGAGGTGATCTGTGATCAGACTGCGCATGTTTATCGCTACGAAATTGGAGGCATTGCTTTCCACTCCGCCGCATCGGTAAGGCTATTGCATGGTGAGCGAGGAATCCTGACGCCTGAACTGATTGAGCCTGAAATTAATGAAGACAATATTCATTATCCTAATTCAAGTTTGGTTGTTTTGGAAAATACGGTAAATAAAGGTGGTGGAAGTTGTTATACCTTATCGCAGATTGCGCCAATTCATCATCTCTGTAACATTAAAGGATTAAAGCTGCATTTAGATGGGGCGCGTATTTTTAATGCACTGGTGGCTACAGGCGACCAGGCAAGCGATTACGGTAAATACTTCGATGGTATTTCGGTTTGTTTATCTAAAGGGCTCGGCGCTCCGGTGGGTTCAGTATTTTTAGGAAATAAACAAACGATCCATAAAGCACGCAAAATTAGAAAAGCTTTTGGCGGAGGCATGCGCCAGGCAGGTTTTTTGGCCGCAGCAGGTATTTATGCGCTCGATCATCATGTAACCCGTTTGAAAGACGATCATGTACATGCGCAGGCATTGGCCAATGCACTGGCCAGCACGAAATATGTAAAATCGGTAATGCCTGTTGAAACCAATATCGTTATTTTTGAAGTAGAAAAGGGATCAGCAGAGAAGATTGTACACCGTTTAAAGGAAAAAGGACTACATTGCAATACCACTAGTGCCAGCACCATCCGCTTAGTAACCCACCTTGATCTAACTGCCGAAATGATTGATCAGGCAATTGAAATTATATTACATTTGTATTAGTTGGAGGCCTGAAGACAGAAGTCCGATGTCAATAGTTTTATAATTCATGGTCAACAGTCAGGTAGTTCATTTACAATCTGCATATATACAAAGTCTAACCAAAATGCCCGAAAACTCCAAACTCCAAACCCCGATCTCCAAACTTCTAATCGCTAATCGTGGCGAAATTGCCTTACGTATTATGCGTTCAGCTAAGGAAATGGGAATTAAAACGGTTGCTGTTTTTTCTGAAGCAGATCGGAATGCATTGCATGTACGTTATGCCGATGAGGCGGTTTGTATTGGTCCGGCACCCTCTAACCAAAGTTATCTGGCCGGCGAAAAGATTATCAATGCTTGTAAACTAACCGGTGCTGAAGCCATTCATCCAGGTTATGGATTTTTATCAGAAAATGCCAGTTTTGCGCAGATGGTTGCTGATGCAGGGCTTATTCTGGTAGGTCCTTCTCCTCACGCGATGGAAACCATGGGCAACAAATTATCGGCAAAGGCCGCAGCGCTAAGATATCATATTCCTATGGTTCCCGGAACGGAAGAGGCTGTTCAGGATGTAGGCGAGGCAAAGCAGCGTGCCATCGAAGTCGGTTTCCCGATTTTAATCAAAGCTGCTGCAGGAGGAGGAGGTAAGGGAATGCGCATTGTAGAGCGGGCTGAAGATTTTGAAGAGCAGATGCAATTGGCGGTAAGCGAGGCTACCTCGGCATTTGGCGATGGTGCTGTTTTTATCGAACGTTATGTGACCTCCCCTAGGCACATTGAAATACAGGTTTTGGGCGATAGCCACGGCAATATTGTTCATCTGTTTGAGCGTGAATGTTCTGTGCAGCGCCGACATCAAAAAGTGGTTGAAGAAGCACCTTCAGCGGTGTTGACTGAAGAAATAAGACAAAAAATGGGCAAATGTGCGGTAGACGTGGCCCGTTCTGTAAATTATACCGGAGCAGGAACGGTAGAATTTATTTTAGATGAACATCTTAATTTCTTTTTTCTCGAAATGAATACCCGCCTGCAGGTAGAACATCCGGTAACCGAGCTGATTACCGGAATAGATCTGGTAAAAGAGCAGATCAAAATTGCTTCAGGAGAAAAATTGAGTTTTAGTCAGGATGACCTGAAAATAAGTGGTCACGCCATCGAACTGAGGGTTTATGCTGAAGACCCGGCCAATAATTTCCTGCCAGATATCGGCACTTTGCAAACATATCATACACCTAAAGGCAATGGTGTAAGGGTAGATGATGGTTTTGAGCAGGGGATGGAAATACCAATTTATTATGATCCAATGATTGCAAAACTAATCACTTATGGCAAAGACAGAGAAGAGGCTATGGTGCGAATGATTAGGGCTATTGATGAATATGATATTACCGGGATAGAAACTACGTTGGGTTTTGGTAAATTTGTAATGCAGCACGAGGCGTTTAAAACAGGTAATTTTGATACACACTTTGTAAGTAAATACTTTAAAGCGGAAAATTTAAAGAAACAGGATGAGACAGAAGCACTGATTGCTGCAGCAATTGCTGTAAAATTGTTTGATAAGAAAGAGGTGATATTGGGCGATAGCTTGATTAAAAATACGTCTGATTGGAGAAAGAATAGGTTAAAATATTAAGAAAAGTCCCGATGGAACCGTTTCGCTTAACTTCCGCCCGGCGGACGGGTGTTCAGCATCTTTTTTAGTAATAATTAAACCATCCATTGTATGGAATCGTCATTCCCGACTTGATCCGATAGGGATCTCAATGCCTTTAAAGCTTGTATTCGGCATTAAGATTCCCGCATGCGCGGGAATGACGGCCTTTAAATAAAAATAAAATGTTCACAGGAATTATAGAAACACTTGGCGAGGTTACTGCCATTAAAAACGATCATACCAATATTCACTTTACCATATCATCGGCCATCAGCCATGAGCTGAAAATTGACCAGAGCGTGGCCCATAATGGGGTGTGTTTAACGGTTGTAGCTTTAAATGACGGGACGCATACGGTTACCGCTATAGATGAAACTTTGAATAAAACCAATCTGGATGCGTTAAAAGTAGGCAGTAAAGTTAACCTTGAGCGCTGTATGCAGATGAATGCACGCTTAGATGGTCATATTGTGCAGGGCCATGTAGACCAGACCGCGGTTTGCGTGAAACGGGAAGAACTGGACGGTAGCTGGGAATATCGTTTTAAATATGATGCCAGTGCCGGAAACGTGACCGTAGAAAAGGGTTCTGCTTGTGTAAACGGGATTAGTTTAACGGTTGTAAATTCAGCTGACGACGAATTTTCGGTATTCATCATTCCTTATACCTTTGAACATACCAATTTACAGGAAGTTAATGTTGGGGATACGGTAAATTTAGAGTTCGATATTATCGGTAAATATGTAGCCCGGTTGATGAACCGGTAATTTATAGATAAAAAGGAAGAGATAGGTTCGGGTAGTGATCATTTTGAATACAAATATTAATCGCTTAATATTGCAGCCCGGTAAAGAGACATCGTTAATATTTTTTTACAGGAAATCGTCATTTCCAACTTGATTGGGAATCCTAAGGCGTTCGCTTTAAGATCCCCCGCCTGCGCGGGAATGACGATTTAGGGGATGTTGACGCAGCACCTCTTGATCTTAAGATAAATGTACAGTAAAGAAGAATCAGCGAGGTTACGCCAACAATTTTGGATCAGTTTCGGACAGTATATGAAACCTGTTCCATCAGTAAGTGGCTCTACCGTAAACTGGACCAATTATAAAACAGGAGTAAAGAATATTTTCTTTAAAATGGATGTGGACAATAAAAAAGCATTCATCAGCATACAGCTTTCACATCCTGATACCGATATCAGACACCTTATTTTCGAACAGTTTGAGGAATTTAAACTATTGTTTACTAATACAGTAAATGAAGAATGGGACTGGATCAAGGATGTAACCGATGATTTTGGTAAAACGGTATCTCAGATTTCAATCACCATTACTGGAGTAAGCATTTTTAATCAGCAGCATTGGCCAGAACTCATCTCTTTTTTTAAACCGAGAATAATTGCTCTGGACGAATTTTGGGACAATGTAAAACCGGTTTTCGAAGATCTGGTTTAATCGGCCAGGTTTAGCTGTGCGACACGATCTTTGACGAATTTAAGTTCTGCTTTATCATCTGTAACGCTGGGTTTGCTTTTCAGATAGAGGTTGTAGTATTTTAAGGCATTACCAGACTGTTTTAACTTGGTATCATAAAATACAGCCAGGCGATAATACAAGTTAGGGGCAGCATTAAATTGCAGCCCTTTTTTGTAAGCTGAATTGGCCTGGCTCAGTTGATTGTTTTCTTCGTAAACGAGGCCTAACAGCGCATAATAACTCGGTGTGTTGGGCGAAATAGCTTCTTCGATCGTCTTTTTCGTATAATTGGCGGCCTGCTGGTAGTTTTTTAAGGCCCGGTAACTTAATGCAGTATAATATAAAGTAGCTTCGTTTTGCATGGCGACTTTCTCCAGCAATTTAAAAAGATCAATCGCTTTCTGGTATTTTTTGGTGTAATAGTAGGCTTTGGCTACATCCTTTAATACACCGGCATCATCTCCGTCCTTTAATAACTTTTCGCCAGCTGCAATTACTTCAGTATATCTTTTTAACTGATTGGCTATAGGCAGTTTTTCCTTTTGCAGGATCAGATTGTCGCTATCGGCTTTACTGGCAATATCAAGGATCTGATAAGCTTTTTCGTAGGCTTGTTTTGTAGTATAAATGCCGGCAAGGTCTACAGCCACATCTCCTTCAGCAGGATTAATTTTATTGGCTTTTAGCAGGTAAAATAATTTAAGCGAATCGGTAGGGATGCGGTAAAGATTAGCCAGTAACTTGTACACACTAAAATTGTTAGAGTCAATTGCTACAATTTCACCATAGTATAACTTGGCTTTTTCCGTATTACCTCTTTTAGTATTAATACTGCCCAGGCTAAACAAAATGGAAAGATTTTTTGGTTGCAGGGTATATGCTTTGCTATAAAATTTTTCTGCTTCAACATTATTTCCTGCCATTAAAAAGCAATAACCCATTTGGCTAAGGATTTTAAAATCATTTACATCTTCACCATAAATACCTTTCAGGTACTGAGCAGCATCTGCATAACGTTGAGTTTGATAGAGGTCGAAAAGTTTCTCCTTGTCTACAGTTTTTGCTTCTTGTGCATAACTTGTTAAAGTTAAAATAACTGATCCTAATAGCGTAAATAGGTGCTTCATAATAAATAATTTTAAACTAAAATATTAGTTATTTTTGGTAGTTCCAAATTGTCAAGTAAAAAATGGAGAAACAAAACAAAAACTATACAAAGGGGTTTATAAAGAATAGTTTAACTTAAAATAAGAACCTATGAACACTTTAAAGAAGTTTGAATTAATGGAAAAGATCGTGCGTGAATTGGAAGATTTACAAAATTCTAAGCAGGCACTTATTCAGAAAATTGCAAAAATTGAAGTTGATAATATCGAATTGGGTGATAGCCGTCTGGAAAAGGATTTACCAGAAATTCATCAAAATTTGGCGGATAACTTAGATACTATTTCGGGAATTTTAGATTATTTTGCCGGTAAAACACAAAACTTTGGTGATAAAAACAATGTTGATGCTTTAAAAGAACAAGAAGCCATTAACAATGCCACCAGCTAAATTTAATCGGATATGAAATTTTTATCTTTAACCATTGCCTTTTTGCTAGGTGGCTTATTTGCCAGCGCACAGGTACTGCCATCATTCCAGCTAGGAGTTAAAGCTGGTGCAAATTTTTCGAAATTTGATAGTGAAAATACTTTTAACAGCAACAACCGAACTGGTTTTTATGGAGGCCTTTGGGCCAGGGTAGGGGCAGCCGGCGTTTATTTCCAACCTGAGCTTTATTTGTCAGGAAAAAAAACAGAACTGGTCAGCGAATCCACAGGAGAAGTAAATAAAGTACGTTTTACAAGTCTGGATGTGCCTTTATTGGTGGGAACAAAATTCGGTGCAGCTGGTGTCGGACTTCGTTTAAACACGGGCCCCATGTTCTCGCTGATATTAGATGAAAACCAAAGTTTTAGTCAGGCTGCAGGAAATGTTTTTCGTGCCGATTTTAAAAATCAGGCTTTGGCCTGGCAATTTGGCGCAGGGTTAGATCTTAAAAAACTAAGCTTTGATGCCCGTTACGAACTGGGGCTATCTAAGATTAATAAATCCGGTTATCCGGGTACCAAGCTGAATTTATTCACAATTGGTTTAGGTTATAGAATTTTGTAATAAAAATCAATTAAAACAGAAAGGTGTTCATTAAAAAATGAGCACCTTTTTTTATGCCGAAGATTTTGTTTTCACATTTTCAATAAACTTCCTCCGGATTGTAAAGATTAATTTGCTTTTTTAATAACGTTGCTTATATTTGTATCGTAAACGATATAATCGTTTACGATACAAATAAATTTAGAAATATGAAAACGTTATATGAAACAAGCGCTACAGTAACTGGCGGACGTAATGGAAAAATAACAAGTGAAAATGGTGTGTTAGAACTTGAAGTGAGAATGCCAAAAGAACTGGGCGGTACCGGCGATGGGTATACTAACCCGGAACAGCTTTTTGCTGCAGGTTATGCCGCTTGCTTTGACAGTGCATTAAACCTGGTGATGCATCAGGATAAAGTTAGATCCGAGCAGCCATCGTCAGTCAAAGCAAATGTATCGCTACATCCTGATGAAAAAGGCGGCTTCAAATTAGGGGTCTCGTTACAAGTGCATATCCCGGGAATAGAAACTACACAGGCTCAACAATTGGTAAATAAAGCACATGCGATATGTCCATACTCAAATGCGACACGTGGTAATATTGATGTTAAATTAGAAGTAATTTAATTACTGAAACCATCATGGGCCGCTTGGTAAGTGGAGTGCCGCTCCGGTCATGGTGTTACCACGTAAATTCTTCGGGTGAGAAATCTTCAACATGGCTAGAAGATTTCTCTGCCTTTTCCAGCTAAAATAACAACCATATTTTTGCATTGAACAGCAAATTCCGGAGAAAATGATTTATTTAGCTAAGATTTTATGATGAAAGAAAATAGGCGATGGAAATAGATGAGTCTTTGAAACTGGAAAATCAGTTGTGTTTTCCGCTTTATGCTGCTTCGAGGTTAGTAACCAAATGTTATCAGCCTGTGCTCGATACTTTAGGAATAACTTATCCGCAATATCTGGTCTTAATGGTATTGTGGGAAAATAACTCAGTTAATTTAAGCCTGCTTTCTGAAAAGTTGATGCTGCAATCGAATACCTTAACTCCATTGCTTAAGCGGATGCAGGAAACCGGTCTTGTAAAACGTGTTAGATCGTTACAAGATGAGCGGAGTATCGTCATATCGCTTACAGAAAAGGGAATGGCATTAAAGGAAAAAGCGCCGGCTTTACGGGCCCAACTTGGAGCGCAAATGCAGATAAGCTCAGAAGAAAGTTTGCAACTCAAAAGCTTGCTTGATAAACTGATTCAGAACCTGGCTGTTTAACGCTATTTAATTATCTTCCTTTTCCTGTCCAACTTCGGTCAACTCATAAGCAAAGGACCCATTTTTCGGAACAATAGGGGTGGCACGTCCAACGCTTAATGCTTTTATAAATGAAGCTCCAAAATAGAATATCAATGAAGAGTAGAATACAAAAAGCATAATAACGATAATTGATCCCGCTGATCCGTAAATGTTGCTGATATTGCTCAACGGCAATAAAATCCTTAAAATATATTTTCCTGCTGTAAATAGGCATCCGGTTAACAAGCCTCCCGAAATAGCTGCCCGCCAGGTTGGACGGCCATTGGTTAGATACCTGAAAAGTATGGTGAACCAGGTAGTTACAATGATGACGAAAACCAATTGATTGATAATTGAGGTTAAAATTAAACCAAATGATGGAGCGCCGTTTTTAAGAAATGCACCAATATAGGCCTGCACACTATCGGCCAGTAGGCCGATAAAAAATAATATTCCTGCAAATAAAATAATGGTCACAGATATGGCTCTTGATTTAAGGGTATTAATAATTCCTTTTTTATCTTTCTGACCTATATTCCAGATCTGTTCCAGGGAATTTTTAATCACATTAAATAGCGTAGTCGCAACAAAAAGGAAAAATATAAAACTAAACAAAGTAACATACCACGCCTGATCGATTCCCCGGATGTTTTTTAACGTAGTTCTGATCTGTAAAATACTTTCATTGTCCAGAATACTCGCTAAACGTTCAAAAAGATGTGTTGCCAATAACCTTCTGTCGGTAAACATGCCGAAAAGCCTGATCAGGATGATCAATATTGGAGGTAAAGCGAAATTGGTAAAAAAAGCAGTAGCACCTGCCAAACGTAAAGGATCATTCTGCTGAAATAAGTTAAATGCTTTTCTTATGGTAGAGAAAAAAAACTTCAGATCTTGTATTATCGATGGCATTATTCCTGCGTTAAACTCAAAAGGCCGAAAATAGTAAAAATACTTTGTCCGGCCTTTTATGATTTTAAAGATTTTAGTTTGTTTTAGTGAAAACCATCAACGTTTTATCACCATTTAACAGATGTAGCTTATTATCTGTTATTTTAGCGCTATTAACCTGATTTAGGGCATGTAGATAGGCACGCTCGGCCGCATCGGTTTCCTGACAAAACATTTTTGTGCTAAAAACATTCTTAACGGTTATTTTATTGTCTGCTATTGCTGCCTGTCCGCCATAACTGTTGCAGAACGATTTTCCGCTGATTTTAAGGCTATCGGCAAAATTCAGGGTTGCTTTTGCGGTTGAGGGTAGGGTTAATCCTGGCAGCGATGTTAATTCCCATTTGGTATTGGTAAAGCTTGATGGATCTAATTTCTCTTTGCATGCACTCAATAGTAAGAGTATTATTCCACAGTAGATGAGGTTTTTCATAATAAAAAGTTTATATCATTTACTTTTTAATATCAAAAACTAAACCAATAAATTAATATAAAGTTATGTAAGATGTGATATGGAATACGGATGATGGTGTAATCCTGCGATATTCTGTGAGATTTACGGTAGACCGATCTAAACTTGTTCGCAGACCATGTTTTTTTGATCCAGGAACTATTTTCTGCATAGTGGATGAAATGTCTTAAAATACCCTACAATCAAACTTTTAACTTTAACTGGTAATTTTCTGGTGATTTTATAATAGAAAAGCAATAAAGGTTTTAAATTAGCGCGAAATATAAATAGCTATAACATGAAAATTACGCTTTATGCAATCTTACTTTCCGTTGTTTTATTTGGCTGCGGAGGCAATTTGGAAAAAACCTTTAAAGCACGCGCATTTTCTGCAAGTGATGATTTTAATGTATTCCCAAAATCGAAAAAAGACATATTAATTATAGTGAAAACTGATTCAGGAAAACTAGCTGCCGACGATCGTTTTAGCATTAAATCTAAGGATACAGCCATTGTTATAGATGACGCACCAAATGCTGAAACAAAGAAATTTAAGGTTGCTTCTTTTATCAATACGCAGAAGACAGCGGTATTGGTTCAGGGGGACAATGGTAAGGGCAAAATGGATCCTTTTTATATCGTTTACGTAAATGGCGGAAAAACAGATGTGGTAAGCTTGAACAAGCCATCAAAAGGTGCTGAAGATAAAAAATATACAAACGGATTGGAAGAGTTAACCAGAAGTAATTTATTGGTGAACAACGATTTTTTCATCACTACAATCAATTCAAGGGTTTACCCGATCAAACGTCAGAAAGAGGATGAACGTATCCAGGGGAAATTTTTTATGTATTCGAGCGATAAAACAACTTTGGTGTTTTTAACCGCTAATTCTTTATACCAGGTAAATACAGCGACGGGCGAAACCTTTAATCTTCCTTTGCCGGCGGCTTTAATCAATCAACCTGAAACACTTGTTGGCAATATCCAGAGAGATTATACCTGGGTGGCAAATGCAAACGGAACATCATTTTTAAAGAAAAATGCTGATGATGACCGTATTGTAGACATTAGTGAGTTTAAACGTTAAGGTTTTGTAGTGTTATTGGCAACGATTATACCAGGTCTTAAACTAAAGTGTAATAGCCACGACTTGATCTGACAGTTGGTTAGTTTTACTAATTGTCAGATTCCATTAACCTAAACCACCATTGTTCTAAAAGTGAGGTTTATCCTCGGGCTATTTACTTTTTTGCTTGTCGGTAACCTGTGCAACCAGTTGGTTTGTGTTTGATCCTTCATCACCAGTAAACTTCCATGTTCTAAAAATAGGGTCACCGTTTCTTTAGATTTTTTATGTCTGAATAAAAATCTTCGCTCTGCACCGAAGCTTAATGATGCAATGGCAGAATCTTTTGCCAAGTCCTTTTCATCATCACTATGGTAAGCCATGCCTTCATCGCCATTGTGGTATAAATTAAGTAAGCAGGAGTTAAATGTTGTGCCTGCTTGTTCTTCTGAGATCTTTTTCAATTCCATTAATTCTTTTGTCCATGGTAAGGCTGTTTTCGATTTATTAGAATAGGTATAAGAATAAGCTTCATCTCCGTACCAGGCTACTTTTCTTTTAGTGATGATGTGTTTGCCCATGATAAAAGCTTCGTCGTTCTTCCATTCAATCGTTTTCATCAGCACATCAAAATAATGATCGGCGGCTGATTGCCGGAATATTTTGCCATAATAATTTACAGTTCCATCATAGGGAAGCAGGTTTTGATCACTGTCTATTTTGGTGTCGAATAAATCCATTGTTTGTATATTGTTTTCAAGCAATGTCCGCAGGGGCGATAGCCCATGTTGATTGCTTCTTTTTCAGAACGGAAAAATACCCGGTTTTCTTTCTTCATCCGCTTTCCCGATCTACATTTGAGTAGTCCGTAAATTTTCAATCGGGCATTTCCGCCCAGGCAAATATCTTTGTTTTTGAAATACTTTTTGAACGCTTCAGTTGAAATATTGATATGTTTAATCATGTGCGCTAAAGTTGGTTTTTGCTGCTTCCCAACCAATCATGGCTGTTTTTCGGTTTACTCCCCAGTGGTAACCGCCCAAAGCACCGCTTGATTGTATTACCCGATGGCAGGGAATGAGAAAAGCCACCGGATTCTCGCCAATGGCCGTACCCACCGCTCTTGATGCATTTGAGTTCTGCAGTTGTTTGGCGATGTTTCCGTAAGTGGCTAATTTACCCATAGGGATTTTCAATAAGGCTTCCCAAACTTTTAACTGAAAGTCAGATCCTTTTAAATGCAGTTTAATCTGATGCAGTTTGCTCCAATCGTGACCGAAAATATATAAAGCATTTTGTTGTTCTTTATCCAAGATCTGCTGGTATTGAGCCGCAGGGAACTGGCGTTGCAGATTTGTTAGAGCAGTATTTTCGTCGTCATAAAAAGCGATATGGCAGATTCCTTTTAAGGTACTGGCTACAATAATGTTCCCAAATGGGCTTTTCGCAAAACTATAATTGATACAAAGGTTTCCGCCGCCGTTTTTATATTCGCCAGGTGTCATTCCTTCAATATTTACAAAAAGATCGTGTAGCCTGCTGGTACCCGACAAGCCGGTTGCTAATGCGGTATCAAATAAACTTTGGTTTTCTTTCAGCATTTCTTTTGCGTAACCAATGCTGATATATTGTAAAAAACGTTTAGGGGTAGTGCCTGCCCATTCACTAAATAATCTCTGGAAATGAAAGGGACTTAAGTTTACTCGCTCTGCAATTTCTTCTAAACCAGGCTGATTTTTAAAATTCTCCCTGATATAACTTATGGCTTCAGCTATGCGGTTGAAATTGATTTCTTCTTGTGCTTTCATGGTGTTACTAATTGATATTCAAAAGTAGTTTTTAAAGAAAAGGCAAACTACCCGAAACTTGCTAAGTTTAACCGGATTTTGGCTCCATGTACCTGACTTTCATTTACATTCTGAAGATCAATTTTGATCATCCTGCAAGTTACATACTCAATTATGGTTAGCACTATAGATGATATCTGATTTTTTAAGCGGCATATTGGGTTTCACCACTTGGTAGCAGGTTTATCATTAATCAAGCCTATTGCTCTTCAATAATAGATTGTCCTTTCGATTGATCTCCAGATGTCCATTGCCAGGTTTCATAGAGTCTGATTTTGCCATTGGCCAGTTGCTCTGGCTTCGAGTTACATATCCCGGTCATTAATTCACCCTGTTTGTTAATTTGGTGATAGCGCATTTCGATGTTTCCATCATGATCTACCAGACCAATCAAATGGCCATAGATAATATTTCCACCTTCGTATTCGGCGGTCAGGATATTTCCGCTTTGCCTGTATCTGAAAATGGTTTCATTTGATGTTTCGCCATTTTCCGTATTGTGTACAGGTTTAAAAAGCTTATTGTTATAATTGATCATAGGTTGATAAAACTAAACATCTCCGCCCGAATAAAAAAATCCTTAAACTTGTCCTTTGTTGCTTTAAGTCTTAATGAAAATTAAAGCTTTTCAAACGAAGTTAACCCAAGCTTTCTTCTCTTTTTACCAAGAGGTAGTCATCTTGATTTAGGATTAGATAGCCAAATTCATAACAGAAAATATAAGTGTTACCGTTTTGGGTTTTGTAACTTGAAGTATGGAATTTAAAGTTAAAGCCTGCCGAAACCAGCTTTTTACCGGTAACCTTTGTTTTGCCTGTTGGATTTAGCGCAGCAAGAACAGCACGATTTTTTTTGAGTATGTTATTTACCCTTTTTATTAGGAGATTATCCTGATTATTGATGCGATTGTTATAATTGCTGCGGCAAGAATCATCGCAGTATTTTTTATCAGCCCTACCTCTTATCGGACTTCCGCAGTCTAAACATAAACGTTCCATAATAATTGCTTTTTTTATTATGGGATGATGATCTAATATATGAAATAAAAAAATGAATAAAAAATAAAGTGCCATAATGATGCTTAAGAATACATTATCCGTTTATAAACGTTTATAAACGGATATAAATGTTTACTACCCGACTAATTTTTGATGCTGTTTGCAATTTTGTCCTGTCGGTTATCGAGGTGATGACTGTTCGTTAAACATTTAGAAACTTAAAATTTAGAAATTATGGAAAGTGCAGTTAACAAAGTAGTATTGAGCGGATTTGCAGGAGCAGATGCAGAAGTTAAAAATTTTGGAAGTCAAAAGTTAGCAAGGGTTAACCTGGCTATAAACGAAAACTACAGAAATTCATCAGGAGAGGAAATAAAAAGAGTACAATGGTTTAATTTAATTTTCTGGAATTCAAAAGCAGAGCTTGCCGAGGCTCAGGTTAAAAAGGGTACAGCTTTAACAGTTGAAGGCAGGTTACAAACCAATACTTATGATGGTGCAGACGGGAAAAAGCGCTATGCAATCGAAATAGTTGTTGGCGATATCGTGATTAAAGAGAGAGAAAAGAAAGAGGCCTTTTAGCTGATACAAAAACCGCATCATATAGGTGAACAATCTATATGGTGCGATTTAATGATTAGAATTTGACAGAAAGGCCGGTATAAAAATTAATGCTTGTGGCTGGATTAAAGTATCTTCCATTTGCTGCATTTAAATCGTTGCCTAAACTATATGGTACATTGAGTAGATTGTTTACTCCTGCAAACAGGTCTAAGTGGATTTTATTGATGCTTAGATTTCTGACACCTAATTTGCTTTCAACCAAATGATAACTTTTTGCGAAAACAGTATTGGCATCATTCAAAGGAATTGAAGAAGTATAATTATGTTGCAGAAACAGGTAAATTCCTTTCGTAAAGTTAAATTCTAAACTATTAATCAGAACGTTTTCCGGAACCCCTGTAAGTTTATTGCCATCAAACATGTTAGCGCCACTTGTAAAATTTTCAAATCTGAAGTGGCTATACGTATAATTAGTCCTCCATTGTAAAGCTGTTAAAAAGGAAGGGTTGTCTCTAATTATCCAAATGGCAGTTTCCAATTCAATTCCTTGTTGGCTGGTGCTTCCGGCATTAGTGAAGTATTCGGTGTCGTTTTGGTTCAACCTTCTAACAATAGCATCTTTCAGATGGTAATTAAATAGGTTACCGGTAGCATAAAAACGGTTGTTTTTGGTTTTATAACGTAAACCCAATTCATAGTTCCAGCCAAATTCTGCCTGCAGGTTATTATTGATATTGTTATCTGACGCCCTGACTTCTGCAATTGTTGGTGGAGAATAGCCTTTACTGATCGAAGCCCTGGCCGAAAAATCAGAAGTGATGAGATAGGATGCTGCTGCCTTTGGCATAAACCGGGCATCGAATTTTCTTTGTTTTGAGGCCACAACAATGGGAAAATAACTCTCGTAATCATATCTGTAAAAATTTAAACTCGAAGCAAGTTCGATCAGAAATTTATTATTGATATCGAAATTTAACCTAAAATAAGCAAAATCCTGAGCCGCCTTCAATCGGTCTGAAGCCTGCATCCCAATCGCTTCACCACCATTGTTATTAAAGTTTTTAATCTGGCTTTTGGTACCCGAACTTTCTAAACCAACTTGAGCGTTAAATTTTAAATCTTGTTTTATCTGATCATATTCTAAAAATGTTCTTAAGCCAAGTGTACTTTCATAACGCTGTTCATAATTGGTAATAAAAGGATTTCTAAAGTCGGTATAAGTGGTAAATAAAGCAATAACGTGCTTCAACCGCTGGCTGATCTGATAGGAATTAGATATTCCTCCGAAAATGGTTTTATTGTAAATAGCGGCTTGCTGCGAAATGGCTCCGGGTAATGTTGGTGTTGCCGGGCGCGCCAGTTTAGGATCCTGATCTAATTGTGCAGCTGTTAATCCACCCGGTGTTTGGTATTTTAAGTCGCTGTAAAAAGCAAAAGCCTTTAAAGTACCGTGATTGCTGTAATTCCATTGTTGTGAGGTCTGCAGGTATTTTCTGTTCATTGCACTGTTTTGTCGATAGCCATCACTTCTCTGATAGCCTTCGCTAAAACTAAAACTGTATTTTTTATATTGCTGTTTGATGGATGCCGTTTGATGGAAGAGACCGTAAGAACCGCCTGTTACTGAAAAATTAATTTCATTGTGGTTTGTGATAGGCGTGTTAATCAAAATAGCACCACCTGTATTTGCTCCAAAGATATTGGCTTCCGGACCCTTATAGATTTCCATTGTACCTATGGCAGATGCATCCAGAGCATTTAAATACGTATTTCCACCTGCGTCTGTTAACGGAAAATCATCAATATAAATTTTAATGTTTCGTATGCCAAAAGGCGAGCGGAGTAAACTGCCGCGGAGCGATAGGCGATAGCTCCCTGGCGAACGTTCTTCCATACGTACCCCGGGTACGGTATTTAACATACTCACTATTGAACTGTTCGGTTGGTTTTTTATTAAGCTGCTATCTATCAGATTTACAGCTGATACTGATCTTAGTAAAGTTTGGCGGTTATAATAACCTTTTACAGTAATGTCTTCGAGCTTTTTGATCGAATCTGTTTTGATGGTCTGGGAGAAGGCCGTAGAAAAAAGTAGGGCAAACAGTAAGGTAAATTTAGATTTCAAAATGAAAAAGGGTTAGTATTAAGCCACAGGTTAGCAAATAAAATTACTGCATATTCTGCTAATCTGTGGCTAATTTAAATTATTTCGCCGCTACTTTCCAGATTACACCGCTAACGTCGTCCGTCACCAATAAAGCGCCTTCAGGTGTTAGGGTAACACTAACAGGGCGGCCATATACTTCTGCCTTATCCTGGTCAGCGATAAAACCAGTTAAAAAATCTTCTGGTTTTCCAATGGGTTTCCCATCTTTAAAAGGTACAAAAGCCACCTTATAACCGGAAATAGCCGATCGGTTCCAAGAGCCGTGTTGACCTATAAACGCACCTCCCTGATATTTCTGAGGAAACTTTTTGCCCTTGTAGAATGCCAACCCCAAAGATGCGGTATGTGCGCCAACCGCAACGTCAGGTGCAATGGCTTTTTTAACCATTTCGGGATTTTGCCCTTTTAACCGGGGATCTTCATTTTGACCATAGTAGGAGTATGGCCAGCCGTAAAATGCACCTTGTTTAACACTCGTGATATAATCTGGAACCAGGTCGTCGCCTAATCCGTCGCGTTCGTTAACCGCTGTCCACAACATATTGGTTGATGGCGCCCAATCTATTCCGACAGGATTTCGCAACCCACTGGCATAAATTTTTTCGCCACTGCCATCGGGATTGATTTCTAATATATTGGCTCTCCTTACCTCATTTTCCATTCCATTTTCGCCTATATTACTACCTGATCCAACGGTTACGTAAATTTTGCTTTGATCGGCATTGGCAATGAGGTTTCTTGTCCAGTGGTTGTTATAACCACCTGCCGGAAGACTCAGGATTTTTTTGCCTGTCGCAGTTATTTTCGTGTCGCCTGTTTGATATGGGTATTGCCAGATGCCATCAGTATTGGCTACATAGAACGAATTGCCGATGACTAGCATGCCGAATGGTTGGTTCAGGCCATTTAAAAAGGTAGTAACCAATTCGGGTTTACCATCTTTATTTTCATCGCGGTAGAGAAGAATGGTATTGGCACTTTTTCCTGGTACTTCTGATTTTGCTTTACCTGTTACCGTATTGGCCACTGCTTCAACGGCGCTTCTTTCTGAATTGGAGAGTGCGACCAATATATCGCCATTTGGCGTGATGTAGGTATTGCGTGGGCTTTTAATGTTTGCAGCAAATTTCGTAACCACAAAACCTTCAGGCGCAACAGGTGTTTTACCATCAGGCCAGCCAATTACCTTACTGAATTTATTTTTAGCAGCATTGGTATCAGGAGCAGGTAAATCTACTGCTCCGGTTTTGGTGGTTACAGTGGTATCGTTTCCTTGTTTTTCTGATTTGGTATTGGATTGACATCCGAATAGCAGAGCAGTGGATAGTAGTGATGCGTAAAAAATCTTATTTTTCATGTTAACCGGTTTTTGATTAAGAATTTATCTCAAAAAATATAACATCAAAAACGGATAGAAGTTTTAACACCGATATTCCAGCTGTTCATTTGAAAACTTTTAATCAAAAATGAATTATCGTATTTCACCTAATCTGAGTTGAAACAGGTTAAATTCGTTTAACCCGGTATGTCGATTTTTTAGACGTTATCTGACCAAATTCTCCCGTAATTTCGTTTCGATATCTTTGGCATTTAAGATCAGTGCAGAAAACTGGGGGTCTGATTTTACCAATAAAAATTTTCCGTTAGGAAGGATAATGGCTGAGGTTCCGCAGGAAGTGGCCTCTTTAAACAATAATTTTCTTAGAAAACCCGAATCAGTTTCTATTTCCAGACCCTTCGATTTAATAGGGCTAAAACTTTCTCCTTCTTCACGGTATTGATAAATGGCAACTTTTGGTCTGGCCTCGGCTTTTTCCTGAATATTTTTTTGAAAGGCCCATCTTACATTGTTTAGGAATTCTGCATTCTGGTAGCTAAGGGCATTCCAGCAGGGGTCATTATTAAAATCATACTTAATAATGACGGTATCTTTTAATGTGAGCCTTTCGTTTTGTTTTAAAAAAGTATGCAGCGAATCGATCTGTGTATCAGATAATGTACCCGCCTGGTAACGTTTATTTTCATCAACATACAATTTCGGAGAACAAGCATATATCAAGGCTGAAAGAAAGAAAAGAGCAAATCCCTGGAGATTGATTCTAGAGGTAGGTTTCATTGGTGTGAGCATTACATTAAATTATTGAATAAATTTAGAACTAAAAATTTATCCGACAATAATTTTAGCAGATTAATCATTTTCATTAACGCCAATCCAAAGTAGAGAGTATAGTAGTAAATCGTCGTTCTCAACTCGATTGTGAATCGTAACGCAAGACCCTATGCACAGGAATTAGGATCTATCACCGCCTGGAATTCCTAAAGAAACCATGATGTGAAATATTTTACACGATAAATGAATTCATACAATAACTTCCTGGTGATTAACTCAACTTTTCAAAATCTTCGCTTTTTCCGCATCAAATTCTTCCTGTGATAAAATTCCGGCATCTAATAGCTCCTTTAAATCCAATAAAGCCTGCTTTTTTTTTGCCATATCGTTTTTTGGAGTCTCCATATTGTTTTCTGTTGATCCGATTTTTGTAGCCTGCACTTTTGAATGAGCTGCGGGACCATACTTCAATAAGAACTCGGTAATTTCATTAAAGCCTTTAATATTCGAATAATCAATCGCCTTTTGCTCTTTTACATTTACGATGGAAGGATCTGCAGATTTTTCGAGCAAAAATTTAACGGCATCTTTTTTTCCATTCGCTGCGGCATAATGTAATGCTGTATTTCCGCTTTCATCCTGAATATTTACGTTCGCACCCTTTTCTATCAGCAGCTTTAACATGCTTAAATGTCCACTTTTCGCAGCTACATGTAACATGCTTTCGCCCCCGTAGTTGTAATTATTATCAAAAGAGAAACTGGCCGAAATAGAAATGTTGTTAGCCGTTTCTACCCATTCCAGATACGAATACATGGAATCATCATTACCGGAAAGTGGCCTGGTATAATTTACATCTACACCATTGGTCAAAAATAAATCGACAATTTCTTTTTGGTTATTGGCACAGGCATACCAGATTGGCGATAAACCATTTTTAGAAGATACAAAAACATCGGCGCCTTTTTCTACTAATGTTCTGGTCAGCATTCGGTTAGCATCGTAACAGGCAAGCAATAATGCCGATTCACCAGCATGGTTAACATGGTTGATGTTGGCGCCCTGATCAATCAACAGCTCAACCATGGGGTTATTTTTAGATTTAACCGCAAAAATTAGCGGCGAATCTCCATTTTTGTTGGTGGTGTTGATATTGGCACCAAAATTCAGCAGTTTTTGAACAACCTCTTTATTTCTCCAGGCTGATGCAATAAGCAGGGGTGTCTCTGCCTCGTTATTCTCATTGTCAACATCTAAACCCTTATCCAATAACTTTTCCAAAACTTCAATCTGTCCGTTTTGGGCGGTTAAATGTAGTAAACTATTGCCTTTTAGGTCTTTAATATCAATTTTTGCACCTTTATCCAATAAATAGAGCGCTGTTTGTTTCTGTTTTTGCAGGCAGGCAAAATAAAAAGGGGTTTCTCCGTTATGATCTTCATAATCCAGATCTGCATCGCGTTCAATTAACACCTTTACCAGATCTAAATATCCATGATGTGCAGCATAATGCAATGCTGTTCGGCCTTTCTCATCCGTATAACCCACCTCTACTTCATTATTGGTCAATAACAGTTCGGCTATTTTTCGTTTGCCGCTTTCGCATGCAATAATAAATGACATTGACATATTTAAGATTGTTTCATCAGTAGTTCAACAGTTTTTATTTTCAGGTTATCATCCGAGGCCAGCATTAAAGCTGTTTGATCCTTATCGTTGGTGAGCGTAGTATCTGCACCATTTTCGATCAGGAGTTTTACTTTCCGGTAAGTTTGTTTTGCTTGTTCAGCTTCGTAATTTACATTGTATGTGCAAACTTTGTGCAATAAAGTATTACCGTGATCATCTGTTCTGTTAATATCTAACTGTCCACTCGCTAAAACAGCTTCTAAAATATTGGACTGTTTTTCAGCAATTACATCTAACGGGGTTTTATCTGCATTGTACCATGTACTGGACTGGTATAGATCGGCACCATCATTTAGCAGCTTTTTGAGGAAGTTGATGCTGTTTTCACTGTCAGACATCATACGTACGTATTCAAACAATAGTGTTTCTCCTTTTTTGTTAACCTGATCAAATGCGGGAATGTCAAAATTGCGAAGGGTATCGTACATGTTTTCATTTTGGGCATGTGCCACTGCATAGAAAAAAGCTGAATTACCCTCGCGGTCGGTTTGGCTAGGGTCTGCACCATTTTCAAGCAAATGTGCAATTAAATTTTTTTTATTAAACTTTACTGCTGTAATTAGAGGTGTTTCCTGTATAATATTACCTTCATTGATGTCAACTCCTTCGGTAAGAAGAATATCGATATATCCTTTAAGTAGATCGGTGGTTTGTTCATCATTCAGGTTATACTTTCTCAGATTGCTTTTTACAACCTGGTGGATATAGTTTTCTTCTGCATTGTTTTTAAAATTGGTGTTGCATCCTGCACCGATACAAGCCTCGATCACACTTAAACCAACACCATTTTCGAAGAGATAACCCAATAAGGTTTTGGTATTTACCTCATCGTTCAGATTATCAAAGTGACCAATAAATTCGTTGAAGAAGCTGATATCATCCTCTTCATTTCCGAGATTGCGAACAATACCCTGGAAAATACTTTTGTCAAAATTGTCGAATTCATAAATGTCGGTTTCGATGGTTTTATCTTTGATCATCATCTTCAGGATTTCGTATTGTTTTTCTCGAAAGAGATTGTCGAAAATTGATGATTTCTGATAATCCTGGAGATTTTTGGACAGTTTTTCGCCGTTTTGCATTAAGCTTTTGGCTTCGTCAAATTTTCGGGCATTTAAGAGTTGATCTAAGGTCGTTCCGTTCATTTAAATTAAAATATTTAAAATAGATAGTGATGTTCGGTTTTCGCTACAAAAGTTTAGCCAAAGAATTTGCCTGACGTAAAATTATCGCGAATGTTGCAGGGAATCAGAATGATAAAGCATGTCTTGTTTTTCAGGAAAGCAATTGCAGTATTCCAGAGGTGAGTATCTTCCTGCTCTGCCTCCTGCCATGAAAAATGGCATCCGTTCGATCAGGTTTAGTTTGGTCATTTTTCTGATGATAGGTCAGTCTCCGTGCAGCAGGCCCATGTTTATAGCCCTGATCGCAGCGGCATCCCCCGATCCTTCATCGGGGATAAAGCGGAGAGCAGGAATAACCTTAAAAAATGCGAATGACCCTGCGCTTCAAATCATGAAAAATGCGTCTGCACGAAAGGACTTTTTATTGGATAAAGCGGAGCGCTGTAGTTTTTTACAATATACAGTATAAGCTGTGTTCCAAAATAAAATGGTATGTTTTATTATCTCTTTTACTACAATTACTACAATCAAAGATTATAGATTTTTAATAAATGAATTGCATATCCAAACCATAAATAACATTACTGTGTTCCTTAATTCATTCGATTATTTTATCTTTAGGCGATTTTAAAAAGATTGGTTTAAGCTATAAACTGATTGAATAATAAACGTAATAAGCAAAATCAATATAAACATGTCAAATACATCAAAAATTATCTACACCAAAACCGATGAGGCGCCCATGTTGGCAACCTACTCACTTTTACCTATCGTACAGGCTTTTACCGCATCAGCGGGTATTGATGTAGAAACCAGAGATATTTCTTTAGCAGGAAGAATTTTGGCCAACTTTCCGGAGTATTTAAAAGACGATCAAAAAATTGGTGATGCGCTGGCAGAGCTTGGTACTTTAGCAACCACTCCAGAGGCAAACATTATTAAATTACCAAATATTTCTGCTTCTATCCCACAACTGGTAGGCGCAATTACCGAACTTCAGGCGCAGGGCTTTGCTATTCCAAATTATCCTGATCATGCACAAAGCGATGAAGAAAAAGCAATTAAGGCTAAATATGCGAAAGTGTTAGGTTCGGCTGTAAACCCGGTTTTACGTGAAGGTAACTCTGATCGCAGAGCGCCTAAGGCGGTTAAAAACTATGCTAAGCAAAACCCGCATTCCATGGGTAAATGGTCGGCAGATTCGAAGACTAAAGTGGCCAGCATGACTGAAGGCGATTTTTATGGTTCAGAAAAGTCGACCACTGTTGCTGAAGCAAGTCAATTTAAAATAGAATTTGTAGCTGCTGATGGCACGGTAACCGAGTTAAAAGGTTTATCGCCACTGAAAGCAGGAGAGGTGATTGATAGCTCGGCATTGAGCTTATCGGCTTTGAAAACTTTTGTAGCAAAAGAAGTCGCTGAAGCTAAAGCTGCTGGTGTGTTATTATCTGCACACTTAAAGGCAACCATGATGAAAGTGTCTGACCCGATTATTTTCGGTGCCATTGTGGAGGTTTATTTTGCAGATGTTTTTGCAAAATATGCAGATCTTTTCAAAGAATTAAATATCGATACACGCAATGGTTTAGGAGATGTATACGCTAAAATTGCAGGTAACCCTAAACAGGCTGAAGTAGAAGCTGCATTAGCACAGGCCATTGAAAATGGTCCGGCTTTGGCCATGGTAAATTCTGATAAAGGGATCACGAACTTACATGTGCCAAGTGATGTGATTGTTGATGCTTCTATGCCGGCCATGATCCGTACTTCAGGACAAATGTGGAATGCAGCAGGTAAACTTCAGGATACCATTGCTTTGATTCCGGATCGTTGTTATGCTGGCGTATATACGGCAACTATTGATGACTGTAAAGCAAATGGTGCCTTTGATGTAACTACGATCGGTTCGGTACCAAATGTTGGTTTAATGGCTCAGAAAGCTGAAGAATATGGTTCACATGATAAAACTTTCCAGGCTACCGCTACAGGAACCATCCGTGTTACTGATGCAGATGGTAACGTGTTTTTTGATCAGAAAGTAGAAAAAGGCGATATCTTCCGCATGTGCCAAACCAAGGATGCACCGATTCAGGATTGGGTAAAATTAGCCGTAAACAGGGCGCGTTTATCAGAAACGCCTGCAGTTTTCTGGTTAGATGAACAAAGAGCACATGACAGAGAGATTATTGCAAAAGTAAATACCTATTTAAAAGATTACGATACCACAGGTTTAGACATTCGCATTCTGGCTCCGATTGAAGCCACTAAATTTACTTTGGAGCGTATCCGCAAAGGTTTAGATACTATTTCGGTTACCGGTAACGTATTGCGTGATTATTTAACCGATTTATTCCCGATTTTAGAATTAGGAACATCTGCCAAAATGTTATCTATCGTTCCTTTAATGAACGGTGGTGGTTTGTTTGAAACCGGTGCCGGTGGCTCTGCTCCGAAACATATTGAGCAGTTTATTGAGGAAGGTTATCTGCGTTGGGATTCGCTAGGTGAATTCCTGGCACTTCAAGCTTCTTTAGAGCATTTATCTCAAACCCAGAACAATGAAAAAGCCCGGGTATTGGCCGATGCTTTAGATGAAGCAAATGCTAAATTTTTGGCCACTGATAAATCGCCAGGTAGAAAATTGGGTACCATTGATAACCGTGGTTCTCACTTTTATTTAGCTTTATATTGGGCGGAGGCATTAGCAGCTCAGAGCAAAGATGCTGATCTGAAAGCCAGATTTGAACCATTGGCTAAAACTTTGTTGGAAAATGAGGCGAAAATTAATGAAGAGTTGATCGGTGCACAGGGCAAACCTCAAAACATTGGCGGTTACTATAACCCTGATGATGAATTGGCAAGTAAAGCCATGCGTCCAAGTGAAACATTAAATACGGCTTTAGCTAGTTTATAAGCTAAGTGGTTCACTTTAATGTGCTTCTTTAATTGAGAGTTGACAACTCCTGAAATATTTAGCGTCCTGATGTAAAAAATCGGGACGCTTTTTTTATGATGTATAATTTCGAATTTTATTCATTTCGCTGGAATTTTATGATTCTTATTCATTTGGAAAGCAGTAGCAGAAGCATTTGGGTTACAGTAGTCCCGCTCCCGCTGCTGCTCCCGATGAAGGATCGGTAGCATCCCGCTTTGATCGGGTTTAGGTGGCCTGGCCGATGGTGTAAATTTTGCGAAGTTGTTAATCCCTAATCCCTCGGTCCTGTGTCCCCACAGACCGAAAAAATTAAGCGCAAATACTATTTTCATTTAATTTGCTTTTTTTTTAATCGCTGCCCTTGTTTGGCCAAAAATAAATCGCAAAAAAGGAAATAGAAGATGCAATGGAAAGAAAGAAGAATAGAAATGAAGTGTTACTGGCATTTTCAGTGTTATCATAAATGATTAATCCATCTGCGTTGATCTGTTGGACTTTAAAATCATCAAATACAAGATTTTTCTTTATTAAAATATTGAGATTTTTGGAAGTTTTTAAACCGTCATTCACTGCGTCCAATTCTTTTCTACTATCGTGGATTTGTTCTAGTCTTTGCTTAACTTCAAATAATTGCTTATCGTTTTTTAGTTTAAACCTTAAAACGGCTACTTTATTGGTATCAGCTGTGTAAGAACGGCTCCTTTGAACGATTACTGTTTCAATATCTACCATTGAATGATCGAGGACACCCTTAGTTTCTTTCAGTAATCTTTTGGGAAAAAGAATATCAGCCAAAAGATAGATGGCGAAAATTAAAGTAATGAAACCTAAGATTAAAGCTTTGAGATTTTTCAATATTTTAGGGTATTCATTTTAATATTTTACCGTAAATCTAATAGAATATTCTGCCTTTAAAAAAAGAATTTTAGACGCTTTGCCTGCGTGAGGGATAGCAGCGGAAAGCCCACAGCCCGATTTTTCATCGGGCGAGGACTTGTAGTGTATAGCCCGACCCTTGCGCAGCTTGGGGCACGCTCAAATAATAACAGAATTTACGGTTAAAGAAAAACCATATCTATACCGCTTTGTTATAACAATATAAATTAAAGGAAACTTATATCATGGAAATTAACGAAAATAAAGGATCGCAGGATAAAATACATAGCACCACAGAAAATAGCGAAATCAATAAAGAAAATCTTGCTTATGATGAAACTAAGCAGAGTTACGAACTCGATGTAAAGGGGACAGACAAAGAATACGATCACCCGATGGGATATGAAACGGTTGCTGCGGGTGCAAGAGATGATGACTCGACCTACGATGAGGCCAACCCTTATGTTGGTGATGAATATGCAAGTAATGAAGAAATTGCAGAAGATAACCTGGAAGAATTGGGCATGCACGTAGATAACGGTGAAAGTGTAAAACTTAGCCCGGAAGATGAAATTCTTGCCCGTACACCTGAAGATAACCGTGATGATCTGGATGAGGAAGGTTATCCGGTTAATGACGCCCCACAAGATTAGTTAACAGTTTTCGGTTGGCAGTTTAAATTCAGCTGCCAACTGAAAATTACTAACTGAAAACTGCCTAAGGATTAATATCTAAATTAAACCTCCTCCTCAATTCATCCAATTTCGGGTTTTTATTGACCAGGTAATCATACTTTTCACGATTACCGTAAAGCCTGTTTTCTATCTTACGCTCGGTTAACTTATAAGTAACCTCAATACCAAAGTTTCTAAGTTCGTTTCGTAAGAAATTTAAAAGTTCAACTGATTCTTGTTGTACGAGGTGTTCCTGTGTTTTGCTCTCTACAGAAATTTCGATCAGCTCAGGATTCAAAAGTTTCGGTGCAAAGTTATTTAAGATCGTGAAAAGGTTAATCTTATCCGCTGCCTTCATCTTCTGCGTAAAGGCATTCCATACTTCCAATAAACGATCATAACTAAAAGGTTCGCGTGCTTCGCCGGTTGCTTTTTTAGGGCCTTTATCTTCTTCTTCCTGTGCGATGCGGTCAAAATCGTTCAAAGACGGAATAAGCATACTTGTTACTTTAGCCTTCGGGATATTAATGCTGATGGAAGTTGTAGATGGTGACGGAATGTTTCCTTCTGAGTTTTCTTTCGCTTTTTCTTCTACAGGAATACTGGGCTGAACGGGAACATTAACGGTAGGTGTTAGTGTAGGAATAGTCTTTTCACTTTCCGCTTTCAGCTTTGGACTTTCAGCTTGTTCAGCTACGACATTAGTTTTTTTTTTATCCTGATCTGCGTCAGTTGCTGTATTATTATTTAAAGGCTGTTGTGCTAAATTGACGACCGATCGGATATGGCACATTTTAATCAATGCCAATTCTACCTGTAAACGCTGGTTTTTAGAGTTTTTGTAATTTAAATCACAGGTATTGGCTAAATTCAGTGCTGTTAACAGAAATGATAGTTCGGTTTGCCTGCACTGATCCAGGTATTTTTGTTTAATGTTTTCGCTAACTTCCAATAACTTAATGGTAGCGGCATCTTTACCTACCAATAAATTGCGGAAGTGACTGGCCAAACCATTGATGAAGTTGTTGCCATCAAAACCATTGTTCAGGATTTCATCAAACAGAAGCAGGGTCTGACTCACTTCTGCTGCGGTTAAATAGGAGGTCAGCCTGAAAAAATAATCGTAATCTAAAATATTGAGGTTGTCGATTACCGCCTTATAGGTAATGTTCTTGTTTGCATAACTGGCAATCTGATCGAACATGGAAAGGGCATCTCGTAAACCTCCATCAGCTTTTTGTGCAATAATGTGCAGGCCGTCACTTTCGAAAGCAATATCTTCACGCTGGGCTATTTTCGACAGGTGACTGGCAATATCTTCTACCTGTATGCGGTTGAAATCGAAAATCTGGCAACGCGATAAAATGGTTGGCAGGATTTTATGTTTTTCGGTAGTAGCCAGGATAAAAATAGCATAAGATGGTGGCTCTTCCAGTGTTTTCAGAAAGGCATTAAATGCACTTTGAGATAACATATGAACCTCATCAATAATATAAATTTTATACTTCCCGGCTTGTGGTGGTATTCTAACCTGCTCAATCAGGCTACGGATATCATCAACAGAGTTGTTGGAGGCCGCATCTAATTCGTGTACATTAAAAGAATGACCGTTCTGGAAAGATAAACAATTGTCGCATTGGCCACAGGCCTCCATATCGGCTGTAGGGTTGGTACAGTTAATGGTTTTGGCCAGGATACGTGCGCAGGTAGTTTTACCTACTCCCCGCGGCCCGCAAAATAGAAATGCCTGGGCAAGCTGGTTGTTTTTAATGGCATTTTTTAACGTGCCGGTAATATGCTGCTGGCCAACAACGGTTTCGAAGGTGGCTGGGCGGTATTTACGGGCAGAAACGATAAAATTTTCCATCGGCACGAAAATAGGAAAAATTTAGGTGTTGTAAGATTGAAAAGTCGGAATGTGGAAAAGTTGAAATAGGATATGAAAGAAGCTTTATTGGTAGTTAAGTATTCAGGCCTATCCATGATAGTAGTAAAACTGTCTATATCTTTCTTCAAACTTGCTGAAACTGCCGAAAGTAAGTTCGATTGCTTTTTCGGTATCATAACCCTGCGTGTTTAGTTTTATGATGTTTTTTAACATCTCTGTTCTCTTCGATTTGATGAAAAAATAAATTACGCTATAGGCCGTGTTATAATTGTCATCTATATCATGCCCATAAAATGAACCGCTATAAATTTTAAAGAAATTTTTTAACCTTTCGGTGTTTTTTAAATCTATTCCTGCCTTTATATTCTTAATTCTGCTACTTTGCGGGTAGGCGTATAAATTTCCTTCGCTGTCAAAATCCAGTGTTTCAAAAAACTCCGCCAATCCTTCATTTAACCATTTGGGCGAATTTTTGAAATTGAACTGAAAAATACTGTGGCTGGCCTCATGCAGGGCAACAGAAATGAAATCGCTGCTCTTGTATACAAAAGCTTCGTTAATTGCAGCTATATAAAATCCGGAGCTGTTTATGGGTGCTTTATATGTTTTTTGTACTAACCGAAAATCTTTATTTTTTCCATAGAGATTTAGTTTTACCGGGGCAGTAATGTTTTCTCTGGTTTCAAAAATTTCGTTGCAGAACATACGTTCGTAGGCAATCAGTTTTTCTATTTTCTTTTGCTCAGTGTCGCTTATTTTGCAATTGACTAAATTGATGTCGACGTATTGAGGATAACAGATAAGACTGGTTAAATTAGCCAATAAGCATAGCAAAAAACTTTTCATCGTGTAGTATACCTGGTTTAATGATGTTTTATGTTTAGGTCATAATAGCTTTCAGTTCATTCCGATATTCTGAAGCACTTTTTCCGGTAAATTCCTTAAATAATTTATTGAAATGGCTAAAGTTGTTAAATCCGCTTTCATAAGAAATATTGGCTATACTGGTCTGCTTTTCGGCCAAAAGTTTAGAGGCATGTACCACACGGTATTCGTTTACGAAATGGGTAAATGTTTTCTTTGTAATCTTTTTAAAGTAACGGCAAAAGGAGGGGACGGTCATGCTCGACATTTCAGCGATATGCTTTAGGCTAATCTGCTCCTGGAAGTGATCTTTTACATAATTGAAGATCATATTGATGCGGTCGTTATCCTGTACCTGCATTTCCATCGAAAATCCGTCGGCGTTTAAAATTTTGTAGTCTTTTGCATGTTCAAGCGTTTTTAGTACGCTAAGTAGGGATAAAAGCCTGTTAAAAGGAGACTGATCGTCCATCATTTCTATTTTGTTTCCCACTGCCTGCATGGTTTCCCTGCCAAAGGCTATCCCAGCCTTTGATTTATCGAACAGTTCCTGTATCCCTTTAATTTCCTGCAGGCCTAAAAAAATGCTGCCCAAAAAATCAGGTTTCATCTGGATTACGGTCTCGTTTTTATTTCCGGTATTGGTATCAGTGAAGCCGCAATGAGGCAGGTTGCTGCCAATCAGGATCAGGTCGCCGTCAGTGTAATAGGAAACGTGACTGCCAATCTGCCTTTTTCCGGCTCCTCCATTAACAAATACGATCTCAATTTCGGGGTGGTAATGCCAGAGGTGGGCCATGTTATTGGCATTCTCTACGTATTTAGAATAATAAAATGAACTCCCGAAAGAAGGCTCAACAACCTCAAAACTTGGTTTCATATTTCGTTGAATTATTTAGGCTAAAATACATAAAAATATGCTTTATTATGGGTTTTGTTAAAATTACAGGTAATTGCGGGTAATAGAGCATAGATATTGGAAAATATGCAATCACCTGGCTTGAGGATGCCTCCTTATCTTAGTGGTGTCATTATAATGATTAACTCAACAAAATATTGGTTATGAAAAAGTTCTTAAAAATCGGTTTAATAGCAGCGTTATTTTTTACTGCTACGGGTGTATACGCTAACGATGGTGATTTTACTTTAACAGTAAAAGGTGAAAAGGAAAAATTTATCCGTTTCTCTGTAGATAAAGCAGAAAATATTAATGTATCGCTAATTGATGCATATGACGAGGTGCTATTTGAAGAAAGCATCCATGCTACGGCTGCTTCCAGCAAAATCTATGATCTGAATGAACTCCCTGATGGAAAATATACGCTTAAAGCAGCGTCGGATGAAAAGGTGGCTAAATATAATGTATTGATTAAAAATGGTGAAGCAATTGTTTCTGAGCCAAAGATATCCAGGATATTTAAACCTGTTTTTACTAAAAAAGATCAGGTAATTACGCTTAACCTTGAAAACCTGGAAAACAATCCGGTAGAAGTGAGGGTATATAACGAATACAACGATGTGGTTTACAATGAGGTGTTTAAAGATAAATCGCAATGGTTAAAAAAATTCAATGTCGGCAGAACAGATTCTAAAGAATTAACCTTTGTGGTGAAGTATAATGATGATAGTTTTGTAAAAACGATAGAAACCTATTAAAAATCTTTACCGCTAATTGATACAGGGAGATTGTCGGATAGACGAACTCTCTTTTTTATGTAAGACGGGGTAGGTAAGATGGATGGTGTTGCAAGACAGCCTTCGATAGATAAAATCTGATTACCTTTTATGTAAGATGGAGTATGTAAGATGGAGTATGTAAGATGGATGATGTTATGCGACTTTCTTATTTCGATTTTCTTCTCTCACTTTCGCTTTCCATCTTCCATTTTCCGTCTTCCCTTAACCATTTTCCTTCATCCGTTTTACCCCAATGTTTTTCATGATATAAAATCCAATTAATCATTTGATTTTAAGAAATATATTATTACTTTTGCATCCCCGTAATATACCTCGGGATTAAAAAAATTAAAAACATAATTTATAACAATGAATCAGTACGAAACTGTTATCGTTCTAACCCCGTTGTTATCTGAAGAAGCTGCGAAAGAGGCATTAGCTAAATTCAAAGCCGTTCTAACAGATAACGGAGCCGAAATTATCCAGGAAGATAATTGGGGTTTGAGAAAATTAGCGTATCCAATTGCAAAAAAATCAAATGGATTCTTCAACTTAACTGAATATAAAGCTTCAGGAGATTTGATCGCTAAATTAGAGCTTGAATTAAAACGCGATGAGCGTGTGTTACGTTTCTTAACTATCCGTTTAGACAAACATGCTGTTGCTTACAATGAGAAAAAGCGTAGTGGTGCTTTTAACAAAAAAACTAAGGAGGTTGCAGCGTAATGGCCAGAGAACAAATACAATACGTAACTGCCCCTAAAGTAGAGGATAACCGTAAAAAATATTGCCGTTTCAAGAAAAACGGAATTAAATATATCGATTACAAGGATGCAAACTTCTTGTTGAAATTTATTAACGATCAGGGTAAATTATTACCACGCCGTTTAACCGGTACATCGTTAAAATTCCAACGTAAAGTGGCTCAGGCCGTTAAACGTGCCCGTCATATCGGTTTATTACCTTTTGTTGCTGATCAATTAAAATAGGAGGCTAGAGATATGGAAATTATTTTAAAACAAGATATTAAAGGCCTTGGTGAGAAAGATGATGTAGTTACAGTAAAGCCAGGTTTTGGCCGTAACTATTTAATTCCTCAAGGATTTGCAGCATTAGCTACTTCTTCTGCTAAAAAAGTATTGGCAGAAAATTTAAAGCAAGCTGCTTTTAAACAAGATAAAATTAAGAAAGATGCTGAAGGTGTTGCTGAGCGTTTAGCTGATGTTAAACTTTCAATCGGTGCCAAAGCGGGCGAAAGCGGAAAAATCTTCGGAGCGGTTAACACTATCCAGATTGCTGAAGCATTAAAAGCACAAGGCTTTGATGTAGACCGCCGTCGTATTACTTTCGAAACTGAACCTAAATTTGTTGGCGAATATGTGGCTAACTTAAACTTACACAAAGAAGTTAAAGTTCAGGTTCCTTTCGAAGTAATCGCTGAATAAGCATTGTTAAATCAAGTCAATAAGAAAGGCCTTCCGATTAAATCGAGAGGCCTTTTTTTATTGGATGTAAAAGGTAATGATGTGAGATGGGGGAACTCCGTTTTCCATAATCCATTTCACATCTTCCATCGTTTCTATCCCTTCGGTGTAGTTGGTCGGATTTCTACCTTGCTAGGCAGTGTTCTTGCCGGCATGGCCAATAAATCAACAATCAGTTTACCCATATCTTCCGGCTGGATCTTCCAGGCATCATTTTCACTGTCAGGCTGATGATCATTAAAGTGACTCGCAACAGATCCCGGCATAATAGTGCTTACTTTTACGCCATACTTCCTTAAATCGAGCATCACCGATTGGGTAAATCCTGTTAAGCCGAATTTACTGGCATTATAAGCCGATCCTCCGGCAAAAAAGTTCGTGCCTGCCAAACTGGAAATGGTAAAGATATGTCCTTTGGTTTTTTTAATTTCCTCAACTGAGGCTTTAATACTGTAGAAAACGCCTGTTAAGTTAGTGTCAATCGTTTCTTTCCATAAATTAATATCCAATTCGTCAACAGGGGCAAAATGACCAACACCTGCATTGGCAACAAGTACATCCAATTGTCCCCATTTCTCAATGATCAGATTTACAGCATCCTGTTGGGATTTAAAATCTGCAACATCTGCTTCAATAGCCAATACATCGCCATGTGCTACCAGCTGAGATGCAGCCTGATTTGCGCTGGCAATCGTTCTGCTTGTTATGGCTACTTTGTAGCCTTCTTTTAAAAGTGATTCGGCAATGCCAAAACCAATTCCTTTGCTTCCGCCTGTAATTAATGCAACTTTCATGTTGTTGTAACGTATGATATCGAAAAATGTTTACCTGGATTTTTTCATATTGTGGTGGGGAAGTTCCATGATCTGGATATCTTTAAAATCCACAGGTTGCCCTTCGCTTTGCAAGGCAATAAAACCAGATTTAAGCGCTTTGCCATCAATTTTAATTTTTGGGTCGTAACGGTTAGCTACCTCTCCGCCAATCTGGGGTTTGCTATATTGTAGCACCGTATCACCATTGATAATATGGGTAACCAGCGAGTCGCCAAGAACAATCAATTCAGCAGATACCCATTGGTCACCATCGTATGTCTTAGATTTAGAATCCAGGCAATGTTCATCATATAATTTACCTTTATAAAAAATATCTGTACCTGGCGAACACATATTTCCGGTCGGGCGTGGGCGACCATCGCTCAAACCGCCTAAAAATTGCATTTCAATCGAAATTGGCCAGTCTTGTTCCTTAGGCATCGTTTTCGGATCCTGAGAATGGAACATTACACCGCTATTGCGTAAGGTATAACTGGGCGCTCCTTTTTGTAACTCACCTACGAAACGGTATTTCAACTTTAAATGATAGTATGAAAAAGGTGTTTTATAATAAAGATGGCCGAACTGATCATTAAAATCGCCATATTGGTCGTACCGAACTTGAATAATTCCATCTTCAACCCTAAAAGTGTTTCCGAAATTTACATTGTAATCGTGGTGGTGGATTTTAACATTCCAATCTTTAATATCTTTTCCATTAAAAAGTGTTATCCACTTTTCACTCTTGTTATTGATATTTTTAGTGGTGCTACAGCCCCATAAACCAAGGGCGAGAAATAAGTAACTAAGTTTTTTCATTTATTAAATCATTTATGGTTCTAATTCGGTTTTGTGTGGTTTAGCGAATGAGAACGGTTAATTCGAAGTCGCCGGACTAAAATACACAAACAAAGTTATTTATCAGATATAAGTTAGCCTGGTATAAAATAATTGCTTTTGTGTGCGTTAGCTGATTTTAATATCGACATAATTAGAGCCATGATTAGCACTTTCATTTCCATCTCTTTAAGTACCTTTGCGCTTATGGCGAAAAAACGGGCAACCAGGAACAAAAGCAAAGCAAAACATCCGCTGCTAAAGAAGATTACCAATGTGGCTACAAAAGTATTTCTGTATTTTTTATTGGTTTCTGTATTTTGGGTAATCGCACTTCGTTTTATCAATCCGCCAATTACCCTTTTAATGGTATTGCGGAACATTGAGCGTAAAGCTGACGGAAAGCCTTTTAAAACAGAAAAAAAATGGGTAAAATTTGATGATATTTCTGATAATATGAAGAGGGCAGCCGTTTCGGCCGAAGATCAGCTTTTTTTAACCCATATCGGTTTTGACATGAAAGCCATTGAAAAAGCTTTTGCCAGTAATGCTAAAGGAAAAAAGATAAAAGGAGGGAGTACCATTTCGCAGCAAACCGCAAAAAATGTTTTTCTTTGGCCTGGCCGATCATGGATTAGAAAAGGTTTTGAAGCTTATTTTACTTTGCTCATAGAACTGTTCTGGAGCAAAGAAAGAATATTGGAAGTTTACCTCAACGTGATTGAAATGGGCGACGGAATTTATGGTGCCGAGGCCGCTTCGCAGGAGTATTATGGCAAATCGTGTACCAAGTTGACCAAGAAACAAGCCGCTTTAATTGCGTCATGCTTTCCAAATCCCAGAAGGTGGACGCCGAAAAACGCAACTCCATACATCAGGCACCGACAATACCTCATTTTAAGGAATATGAACAGGTTAGGACCGCTTGATTTTTAATGTAAGATGTGGGATGTATGATGGACAAGGGGCTCTAATTCCATTATTCATCTTACATTTTCCATCCACTAATCATGATCTTTGTTCCACCTGATTTTTATTCCGCCTTTTTCGTCATCAATGGCTTTTAAGTGCAATACGATGCCACGCATGCGGGCTTCTCTTCGTTCTGATTTGGTTAGATTTTCATCTCCCTTTGGATTTCTTAGTGGAATGTCCATCTGTACATTTGTGCCGCTCCCTAAAGCATAAGTACCCTTAACATTAAAATTTAAAGCGCTGGAGTTGATCTGCATCGGACTGATTTCTACCTTATCGCCACGGATATTAAGCGTTCCATCAAGGTTTTTGATCTCTACATTTGACAGGTTTCTGTTGGCAAAAGCAAATTTACCGACGTTAACCATCGGTTCGAAATTAACCAGGGCGGCATTTTTCAGGTTAAAAACCACCTTGCCGTTGATTGATCGGGGAAGAATTTTTCCTGCATGCGATATCCTGCCCGAAATGTTGACCAACGAAGATAAATAACCTCTTAAATTTTTATTGGTTATGGTATTTTGTCCGAAATTATCAAATGAATAAAAAAAATCTTTCACACTTACATGGCTGATCTTTGAATTGACCTTGAAACTATTTGACGCCGCTTCCTGCATAATATTGCCGTTTAATGATAACTGACCTCCGGCGTGCATTACACTTATTTTGTTGAAGAATATACCGCCACCGCGTAAAGAAATGTCGGCATCGAGGTTTTTGGCCAGGAAATGATCATAAATGGCTTTATCTACTGTTAAACGAATGTTCATTTTCGAAAGCTCCAGCACATTGCTCAGCTCTTTGGAAACCACTTGTTTGTTTCCACTCGGTTTCTTCTTCGCCGTTCTCGGTCCTAAGAAAGGTAAAAACTCTTTTAGGTAGAGCTGAGGACTCGACATTTTTAAGTTTACCAATATTTTTTCAGGCGCAGTATAATACAGGTTGGCAAAGTTGGCAATGCTGCAGCTCACATTGAGTTCACTTTTTCCCAATTGGAAATGTCCATTATGTATGGATAAATCATTTTGGTTAAAATCAATATTCAGGGCACTTTTTACCAAATGAAGTTTTCTTGGGATATAAAGGATATCGGCATCGGCAATTTGTATTTTACCGGAAACCACTGGTTTGGTAAACCTGAAATTGTCAATATCAGCCTTACAATATAACCTTAAGTTGGCTGTGCCGCTTTTAAAATCAAAGTCGTTCGTGCCTAATGAATTGTTTAAGTTAGTTAGCGGGAATTGCGAGGTAACCAATCCGGTGGCAATAGGGCGGGATAGGTTGTTAACCGTAAACGTGTCGATCTTAAGTGGTGCATTAAAATACTTTGCCGTAAGCCTATGGAATTTGATGGACGAATTTTCATCGCCAATAATACCACCAACAGTATCGCGATTGGTGAACGAACCATCAAAATTACAAGCTGTTAATTTGCCTGCTGGAATGGAGACTACATTATTCCTCACCGTTATGCCTACCTTGATCAAAGGATCTCCGTATTTTCCCGATCCGTCATCAATAATATTTCCACGGATATTGATCGGTTTTTCGATACCGAATTTTAGTAGTTTTGAGGAAATGTTGGGTGATAGGAGTAGGGCAACATCTCTGAATAAAATATCATCAACAGCAATACTAATCGCAAAAGCAGATTTAGCCAATTCGATTTTAGCACCGATTTTAAAAGGATGACCGCCAATGTTCAGGATTTCGGGATCCAATAATATCGCATCCAAATCTCTGCTATAATGCGCTTTTAAGGTGCCTTCTAAAGTTTTATCTTTCAAAAAGCTACCCTTGCGTGTATTAAAGGCAAAACTGTTTACTTTGGTCATTAACTTAATCTTACCGGTCCAGCCACTATCCGGGTACTCCATTCTACCCTGAATTTGATCGATATTAAAATTGAACAGCTTAAATCTTTTCTTATTGTCCAATACCAGACTCACCTTGTTAAAATCAATTTTTTTCACTTCCAGCGCAGATGATTTTGGCGATGATTTTTGATCGTTTTTAGGCTTACTTTTAAAAATACTGGTGTTGCTATAACCTGTAGAATCGGTATAGATATAAATGGAAGCGTTGTTAATGGCAATTTGCTTAATATTGATACTGCCTACGATAAGGGAGAGTACATTTAGAGATACATCAATATCCTGCGCCTTTAACAGATCGTGTTTATGCTGCGCCCATAAGCTATCCCTCAATAAAACGCCATTTAAAGAAACAGAAACTCCCGGAAAACTTTTCAGTAGTGTAGGCTCCATACTGGCAGCGGTGATCTTTCCGTTTAAATTTTTATTCAGTTGCGAAAGGATAGAAGCCAGTACTTCTTTTTTATTTCTGCTGATGTAAAAAGCACCGGCCAGCCAGGTCAATACAATCAGTACAACTAGAACAGATAAAATTTTTAAGGAGATTTTAAGCCAGCGCTTCATACACATTATTTGATTTAACCAATATAATGTTTTTTGTTAGCTAATTGTTTGGCTAACAGTAAAAAATAGCTGTCATCACAGCAGCACTTTTAAATGGGTCAACCCAAAAGCGATTTAAGATCCGGGTGGTATTGCGAAGTGAGGAAATGGGTGATAGTGAAATCGGCCAAACGGTGTTTATAAAAGGGATCCTCCATCAGGATTTTCTTTAATTCAGCCTCATCTTTGGCCAGGGCTAAAATAATTCCACCCGTACGGGGCACCTTTCTGCCCGAAGCCACAAAAATATTTTTCTTATAGTATTTCTTTAGATATTGCACATGGGCTTCCATATGCACATCTAACTCAGTTAACGGTACTATATATTTAAGATCTACAATGAACACAGGCTTACAGTAAATGTGCAAAAACAGTAGAATGCCAGCTATTCTGAAAAGGGACTTCCCACTTCGTTTCAAGCTCAGCCAGGTTTTGAACCATATTGTTAAATACAATAGTTTCCGGCGTTACCTGCTTTATATTAACCAAAGTTTCAAAATCCTCCTTATTATTTACCACCACTTCACCATTTACTTTATAGGCAATGTTGAAACGGTTGAAAAGATCTACATGGTACTCCTGTTCAATTTCCTTAAAAAGGCGAACAGAGCTGTCTATAGAACAACCGGTAACGCCGGCTTGACTTTCGTCAACGGTAAGGATAATAAAAAAGCCATAGCGTATTTCCGCTTTTGCAAGCAATTCATGCCCGTGCGCTTTCCATTGGCTGGTAAAGGCGGTTAGCTTGTTTAAGATCTCAGTTTCTTCAGCAGAAGTAAATTTGCGATCACTTTGGTATATCCAGACTCTTGATTGTGGAGAAAAACTCATATACAAATTTACGATTTTAATTAAATTGCTGTGTTAAAAACGCTAACCCGATGAAAAAGTTTACACGCTGCTTGAAAATATCCCTGCTTTTGGCTTCTGGCATGTTTTTATGTGCTTTTTCCGACCCCGAATCTGTGGAACAGTGTGCCAGCTATCTTCAAAAAACCTTTACCGATCATTACGACAACAGCCAGGAAAGCGATCGGATAAAACGCTACGAGTTAAATGTTACCAACAATGGTTTTTGTCGCTATAAACGCTATTTTAATAACGGTAAAACCGAATATTTCGCTTTCAAGCTGTCGAAATTTAAAGATATGGATTATTATGGTACAACCACCGCAGGTAAATTATATATCCATACCAAAGGCGATGACGTGATTGTGCAGACTTATAAAGATAGGGGAGGCGACGTAGATTCGATGGCTACGCAGATTGTTATCCCTTTAAAAAACATCGAAGCCGAAGATTTGAATCTAATCCGCGATAACCTGAATAAAATCAATGCAGAGGCTTCCACTCCTCAGAAGCAATAGATCTTCTATAATATTTGCTTTCTTAAACCAGGCAACAATTACGACGCGATGTTATTAAGGTTTAGGTGGCATTATGTAAAATAATAGATTATGGTTTGTTTATGGAGTGCAATGTCATTCGCTTTTTTTAAAGCTATTCCTGCTCTCCGTTATATCCCCGATGAAGGATCGGGGGATGCCGCTGTGATCAGGGCTACAAACTGAGGTGTGTGCAAGTGGAAAACTGACCTGGTAGAAAAAAAAGAAGCTGAACCTGGTCGGACGAATGCCACTTTTCATAGCAAGAGGTAGCGCAGGAAGAAATTAAACTATGGTTGCAATTGCTTTCTGAGAATAAGCAAGAATTGCATGGTGATGTAGATTTTTGGTTGTTTTTGGAGCGCAGTGTCATTCGCTTTTTTTAAGTGTTATTCCTGCTCTCCGCTATATCCCCTATGAAGGATCGGGGATGCCGCTGCGATCAGGGCTATAAACTTAGGTTTGTGCAACGGGAAAACTGACCTGGTAGAAAAAAATTAAGCTGAACCTGATCGGACGAATGCTACTTTTCATGGCAAGAGGTAGCGCAGGAAGAAATTAAACTATGGTTGCAATTGCTTTCTGAGAATAAGCAAGAATTGCATGGTGATGTAAAGATTTGGTTGTTTTTGGAGCGCAGTGTCATTCGCTTTTTTTAAAGTTACTCCTGCTCTGTGCTATATCCCCGATGAAGGATCGGGGGATGCCGCTGCGATCAGGGCTATAAACTGAGGTTTGTGCAACGGGAAAACTGACCTGTCAGCAGAAAAAGGACCAAACTAAACCTGATCGAACGGATGCCATTTTTCATGGCAGGAGGCAGAGCAGGAAAAACATAACCTAAGGATTGCTGAAATTGCTTTCCTGAAATGGAAACTATCAAATCATAAATTTAAGGTAGTTGGTTAGTCGGAGCGCAGTGTCATTCGCTTTTTTTAAAGTTATTCCTACACTGCGCTTTATCCCCGATGAAGGATCGGGGGATGCCGCTGCGATCAGGGCTATAAACTTAGGTTTGTGCAAAGGGAAAACTGACTATCAGCAGAAAAAGGACCAAAATAAACCTGATCGAACGGATGCCATTTTGCATGAAGATTATTCATTAATTTTTTGTTTTTTTATCGGTACTCTTGAACACTACGTGGTTCCCATCCGATAACCATCGGATCGGTTTGGGAATGACGCAGGCTAACGCTGAGATTGACAACTATTCTTATGGTACAGCTTTTATCAAGTGGACCTAAAACAGTGGTTACAGGCCGTTTGCCCTTGCTGTAATCTCAGCAATATCAAGCACTTTAACTTCCTGTTCTTTATCTTTTAGTTTGATGCCATCACTTAACATGGTCATGCAGAATGGGCAGCCTGCTGCAATAAATTGTGGGTTGGTTTCTAAAGCCTCATCAATACGTTCTACGTTGATATCTTTATTTCCCTTTTCTGGTTCTTTAAACATCTGCGCACCGCCGGCACCGCAACATAAGCCATTGCTTTTGCAGCGTTTCATTTCTACCAACTGCGCATCGAGTACCTCTAATGCTTTTCTGGGTGCTTCGTAAATGCCGTTGCCACGGCCAAGATAACAGGGGTCGTGATAAGTGATTTTTTTGCCTTTGAAACTTTCGCCACCTTCGGCTTTTAGTTTTCCGTCATTAATTAAATCCTGTATCAATTGTGTATGGTGGATCACTTCGTAGCTGCCACCCAAACCTGGATATTCATTTTTAATGGTGTTAAAGCAGTGTGGGCAGCCGGTAACAATTTTTTTGATGTTATAAGCATTCAATACTTCAATATTGGTCATCGCCTGCATCTGGAAAAGGAACTCGTTGCCGGCCCTTTTGGCAGGATCTCCGGTGCAGCTTTCTTCTGTGCCCAAAACCGCATATTTAATACCTACGTGATGTAAAATCTTACAAATGTCGCGGGTAATTTTTTGCGCTCTTTCATCATAACTTCCGGCACAACCTACCCAAAATAATATTTCCGGTTCTTCACCTGCGGCCATCAATTCGGCCATTGTAGGGACTTTAAATTCCATTTGTCTATTATCTAGTATCAAGTATGAAGTATTGAGTATCAAGACTTGATGTCATTATTATTCTAATTCATTGTCAATTGAAAACCATCCGTTGCAAACCGCTAACTTTCTTGCGCCCAGTTAAAACGATCGGCCGGAGAATATTTCCAAGGGGCCTGGTTATTTTCGATATTGCCCAGCATCGCATTAATACTGCCTGGAGCCTGCGATTCTTCCATCACGGCGAAACGTCGGAGTTCCATGATAATCTGTAAAGGATCGATATTTACCGGACAAGCCTCTACGCAGGCATTACAGCTGGTACAGGCCCAGATCTCTTCTCTGCTGATATAATCGTCCAATAACGATTTTCCATCCTGGTGTGCTTCGCCATGTTTATCTATGTTCTGCCCCACTTCGGTAATGCGGTCGCGGGTATCCATCATAATTTTGCGTGGTGATAAAAGTTTGCCTGTAATATTGGCCGGACATACCGAGGTACATCTACCGCATTCAGTACAGGTATAAGCATTCATCAGGTTAACCCAGCTTAAATCAGTTACATCTTTTGCACCAAATTTACCTGGTTCATTTTCTGCCGGAACAAAAGAAGGATCGAGCATTGCCTTTACTTCATTGGTTACGGAGGCCATATTGTTAAATTCTCCTTTAGGTTCCAGATTGGAAAAATAGGTGTTTGGGAAAGCAAAAAGGATATGGAAATGTTTTGAATAGGGCAGGTAATTTAAGAAAGCCAGGATACCGATGATATGAAACCACCAACAGCTGCGTTCTATAGCAACCAAGGCACTTTCTGATGATGGCAGGATGTTGATTAAGTATTGGCTTACGGGAAATGCACCGGCATTAACATAATGGCTGGCCCCCATAAGCTGCAGTTTTGCGTCGGCTGCATTCATAAACAAGAAGGCACTCATTAATAAAATCTCGGTGATGAGAATATAGTTGGCATCAGATTTCGGCCAGCTTTTCATCTCTACTCCACTAAAGCGTTTGAGTTTTAAGATATTCCTGCGGACAAGAAAGATAGCACAGGAAACCCAAACGGTAAAGGCCAGGATTTCGAAAGCGCCGATCAGAAAGTTATACAAACCGCCCAGGCCATGAAAGATACGGTGGGTGCCGAATAGCCCATCGATCATGATTTCCAACACTTCGATGTTGATAATGACAAAGCCGATGTATACAAAAAAATGGAGAAAAGCCGGGATAGGGCGAACAACCATTTTAGATTGACCAAAAGCCACCCGAAGCATGGTCATTAACCTTTTTTGCGGTTGATCTTGTCGATTTACCGGTTTGCCTAAGCGGATGTTGCGAATTATCTTCCGCAGGTTAACTGTAAACAGCGCAATTGCTGCAAGTGTAAGTACTAGAAAAATGATCTGTGCTACCATGCAATATTAGATTGTTATGCTAAAATAGGATATTAATCCAAATAAATTACTATGCATGCATAAAAAAATAGTAAAAAATATTTGTTTGTATTCATTCTAAGCAATGATATTAATCTTCATTTTGAAAAAAGAAAAATTAATTAATTGATAATCAGAGTAACAATGAAATAATCGAAAAAAAGTTTTGCTTTTGAAAAAAGAACACTACATTTGCAATCCCAAACGGATGGTGCCATAGCTCAGTCGGTAGAGCAAAGGACTGAAAATCCTTGTGTCCCTGGTTCGAATCCAGGTGGCACCACTTCCAAAAGCCTTTCAGCAATGAAAGGCTTTTTTGGTTTTTGGTGGTTTTTAAAATGTTCGATATTAGCGGAACAGCAGATTTTGGATCCTCTGTACGAATGATGATTAGATGAGTGAATAAAAAAAAATAATGCATCTTTCTGCCTATCAAAAAGTTGACGCATTATGTTTGCATTTTTAGAAAAAATCTGATATCCTTTTTTGGATTTGAGAAAAAGAACACTACATTTGCAATCCCAAACGGATGGTGCCATAGCTCAGTCGGTAGAGCAAAGGACTGAAAATCCTTGTGTCCCTGGTTCGAATCCAGGTGGCACCACATCTAAAAGCCTTTCAGCAATGAAAGGCTTTTCTGGTTTTAATAGGTTTCTGTAAATCTTACCTTTCGGCTATTTCTTTTACTTTTGCTAAAGCTTTTGGCCATGTTTCCTGAAAATATTCTACCCATTCTTCAACCATATCCATATCGATCAATAGTTCAGTTTCGTCATTTTTTTCGTTCAAAGTATAATTTTCGAAAGCTTCGCCCCAATTGTGCAACGCTTCTTTGCCATCTTTGATTTCCCCAATGTGTTTGATAGACAGGTGTTGATTGAGTATGTTTTCGTGGATCACCGCAAGCATCCCATTCCCTTTGCCATCTCCAAAAATGGTCCGGCTTCCTTTTTTCCAGTCGGTTTCCACTTGCGATCCTTCAGCAAATACGGCGGTCCACTCAGGGTAAGTTTTTAAACCGAAGAGCACATCCCAAACTTTTTCTCTCGGAGCATTAATCGTGATTTTAAATTGAGTTTTTTCCTTAAGTCGTAATTTAAGGTTTGTTATTGTTTATTAAGATTGATTATAGGTATGATTTAATGCAAGTTAATCTTAATTTGGCTAGTCAAATTTGCAAATAAGTTGTCCGGTTAAAGCGGTGCAAAGGCGACAATTTATGAGGCTAAAAGGGCTAAGTTTGGGGATTGATTTAAATGGCTTTTTTAAATTTAATAGATATCGCTGTTAAACGTAATTTAATCGGTAGATTTACGTAGTTCATTAATGGCGTGGCATAAACGTGCAATATTTTGAATGAGATGAAGTTATGGATAAAAGTTTATTTTGAAACAACTTAACTATTGTTCAGTACGTATATAAAAAATATGATTAAAATTTCTATGAGAAATAAGCGATTCTTTTATCTGGCTGCAATAAGTTTTTTAAGCTTTGTAGCCATTGGAGGCTGCAAAAAAAGCAGTACGGTGCCTGAAGAACCCGAAACACCACCGGTTGTAACCACGCCCAGCGGAACGCGCGATGAATTGACAAAAGATTCTATTTTTTTATACGGAAAAGAACTTTATTACTGGAATACTTCGCTCCCAACCTACGACGTATTTAATCCAAGGAGATTCAGCTCGAATGAGGCTGAACTATATGCCATGACACAGTATTCCTTAGATCCGGCAACAGGCAAGCCATATGAATATGTAAGCAATTCCGGTGAACCTAAATATTCGTTTTTCGATTATACGGCAGCTACAACGGGTAAAACAGGCGCGCTTAAAGCTGACGTAAACGGCTCGGCCAATGATTATGGTTTTTCTGTCCAGTATAATTACAACAGCAATACAGATTTGATGGTGAAGTATGTTTATCCCAACTCGCCGGCGGCATTGCAGGGATTAACACGTGGTTGTAGGATAACCAGTGTGAACGGAAGAACGGATCTGACCTATCCGGGCGCGGTCAATTTCCTGAATAACGCTATTTTTGGAACAAATGCAACCGTTACCTTAGCTTTTAATGACATTGCCGGAAACCCTAAAACTGCTGTCATATCGAGCGGTCTATATACAGTTAATCCGATATTATTTACAAATGTTTACACTGTGGGTACAAAGAAAGTAGGTTATATTGTATTTAATAGTTTTACCAATAATGCCTCTTCAGCCATCAGTGCAGTTTTTGCTAATTTTGCTACGCAGGGGGTAAGCGAAGTAGTTGTTGATTTACGTTATAACGGTGGAGGCTATGTTTCAACTGCTATCGAAATGATCAATCTGATGGCACCTGCGGGAGAAAACGGTAATACCATGTTTACTTCTTACTATAACGATTATCTGCAAAATATTACCACAGCTCAGCGAAAAAGCTCTGTTTTGGCACACCAGCCCTTGTTGGATGATGCAGGTAAATTGCAAACCTTTACCACGGGGGTAAATGGAAAATATGCTACTTATGCTGATTTAAATTACTCGCCAACCGCTACAGACAACGTAGAAAAATTTGCTAAATCAGGTAGTTTAGCATTGAATAGAGTTTATTTTATCGTAACGGGCGCTACCGCATCGGCCAGTGAACTAACCATTAATAGCTTAAAACCCGTAATGGATGTAAAGTTAATCGGGAGAACAACTTATGGTAAACCTGTGGGTTTCTTTCCGATCAGGATAGATAAGGTGGATATGTATATCCCGGAGTTTGAAACTAAAAACAAACTCGGAGTCGGAGGCTATTATAATGGCCTTACGGTTGATAAAGAATCGCCAGAAGATTTAAGTAAAGCATGGGGCGATGAAACTGAAACCTTGCTGAATTATGCTTTGACCTATGCGAAGAATGGTAGTTTTGTAACTACAGCGAAAAAAACATCTAGTTTAAGCACAGCAACCACAGCAGTTCCCAAATTGTCAGTAGCTCAATTGAGGGAGTTGGATGAGAAGCTGGATCCAAATGGCTTTAAAGGAATGGTGATGACACCTCGCAAGAAATTTTAATGAAACTTTAATAAAAATGCCCGCTTAATTAAATACGTAAAGCAGGCATTTGTTGATACGATTTTATTTACAATAGTATTTTACTGCTGATATCCTTGTTGATGGTGATATAACCTGGATATTTGACAGGTGTACTGCCCAGCATAAAAGTTGGTCTTATTTTAATAGTTAATAAACCTAATTTTTCATCTTTTGAAGATGATCCCTTTTGAGCCGCCTTAATAATATCGTTGAAAACATTACCATTAGATATCAACCCGTAGATATTGCTCACCAGCTGTACAGGGACAGTTACGGTCTGACCTTGTGCAATACTTACATTTTGATTAACAATGCCTTCTGCCAGATCAGTATTATTAACCAGTATTTTATATTCAAACTGGTTTATGGCGGCTAAATTACTTGACGGGTTGGTTATTTCTAAATTCAGGTTCGCTTTTAAGGGAATGTCTTTTCTTAACAGACCCAATGCTACCCCGGGTAAACTGGTTAGACTAAAACTTTGCTGATCCATCAATTGTTTAACATCTGTTCCCGCTATTGTCACCTGTTTTACTCCGGTAATTTTATAGGTGCAATTTTCCAGTGCTTTTATCTGTTGCGCCTGCCTGTTTATTCCACAGCCAAAAATGCTTATGGTAAACAAAAAAAGCAATAGTTTCTTTTTCATATCATTCATAACGCCAAAATACTAAAACTATTTCAGCTGGAATACCGGTTTAACCAAAATTAACTTAGGCACTCGGTGTAGTGGTTTCAATATCGTCGCGTTGATCATCGCCGTCAGTTTTAGTTTCTTCAACTGGTTTTTCTGTAAAATCTTCTTTATCAACCTGATCATTTGATTTTGATTTTTCCTGATCTTCGGCTTCTCCGGTGTTCTGTACAGATTCACCTGGTTGAGCAGTTTCCTTTTCTGTTGAAGGTATTACAGTTTCTATTTCCAGTTGTACATCATCTGTTGGTTTCGGATGATTGCTGTTCTGTTTGGTATCTTTTTTATTTTCCTCGTTTTCCATGTTTAAAATCCGTTTTAACATGTATAATGGAATTCGATTGCATTTTGTTTGCTTTTATTTTAAAACAATTGGTGGTTTTTTAATTTTGGATAAAAATGACAAGATATGGCCATAACCATCAGGAAAATTACTCCGGCAGATAATATTGCCACTGCATCAATGATCAGAACGGTTTTAAAAGAATTTAAAGTAGACAAACCAGGTACCGTTTATACCGATCCTACAACCGATGATTTGGCAACGCTTTTCGAACACCCTAAATCTGCTTATTGGCTCGCCGAAGAGGATGGGGCAATTATTGGAGGATGCGGTATTTATCCAACAGACGGTTTACCGGACGGTTGTGTTGAACTCGTTAAATTTTATGCCCTTCCGGCTTCACGCGGCAAAGGTATAGGCAAATTGCTGATGGAGAAAAGTATAGCATCTGCACAGCAATTTGGTTACAATGAAATTTATCTGGAGTCTTTTCCTGAACTTGCCAAAGCCATTACCATGTACGAAAAGGCAGGTTTTAAAAAACTCGCAGGTCCGCTGGGCAATTCTGGCCATTATGCCTGTAATATCTGGATGCTACTGGTTTTATAGCTGGTTTGATTAAATAAAATGGTTAATCGGTTAACTGGATAACGTTAGAGAGTTAACCGATTTATTTTACGCGTATCTTTAATTTTTGCCTACCCTGTTTTCTTCATCGCTTGTTCCGGTTTGTCTTCTGCGGGCGGTTTTGATTTTCATATTTCCGAATTTATAGGTGAAACTTAGATTTACCCTACGGCTTTCCCATTCATTTTGCCAGTAAGTTTTAATATTGTTATATTCCAGGTTAGCCCTGAATTTACTCGTATTAAAAATATCGTTTACTTTTAGTGCCAGTGTGGCATTTTTGTTCCAGAACAATTTTTTAACGTCAATATTGAGCTGATAACTCTCCAGGTTGCGGAAAAGGCCATTAACGGATGGCGAATCATAAAAAGCATAAGTGGTTAAGCTATAGTTTTTAGGTAATGTGAAGGTATTATCCATGATTACCGACCAGTTCCAGGAGAAAGCATTGTACCCATTTCCCTGGACCGCTGATTCGGTTCGGTTAAATCCTGCTGAAACTTCGGTACTGTTGTTCCACCATTTGGTTATATCAAAAGGACTCCCGGTAGCCATGTAAAAGTTTGTGGTTCGATTCAGGTTTTCTGGCCTGGAGATACTTTCTTTCGTCATATTATTCTGATAAACCACTTCCGATATCGAACCATTGTTTACAGAATAACTCAAGGTCAATACCCTGAAGTTTTTAATGGAATAATTAAATTCGAAGCTATTGGCGTAAGATGGCTGTAGTAACGGATTTCCCTGTATGGCCGTATATGGATCGGTATAAAAGGTAAAGGGATTTAAGCTGCTGTATGATGGTCTGTTGATGCTCTTACGGTATGCAGCCGTTACGAGGTTGTTTGAGTCGAGTTTTAAGGAAACAAAAACCGTTGGAAAAAGCTTCCAGTATTTTCGGTCGATCAAGGTGTTGGTACCTGATGAGCTACCATTACCTAAAGTCTGCTCAGCACGCAAACCTGCTTTAATCTGTATATTTTTAAAACTTTGATCAAGGGAAAGATAACCAGCATTAATATTTTCATGGTATAGAAAAGCATTGGTCCTGCGGGGATCGTTAAGCCAGCCTGCGGTTTTTAATGAATCGAAACGCACATCGCTCTGCGATTTAACCCAGCTGCTTTTCCAGCCGGTTTCCATTTTTAATGTTTTCGAAAAATTTAAGCTATAATCAGCTTTGATAGCATAGATAGAAACGTTTCCCATTCCATTATTCCGCAAATCGATAGGATTGCCGATAAGCTGATCGTTTGCATCAAGGTAATTGTTGGTAAAAGTTTCGGTTTTGCTATTATCGAACCTTACGTAATCGGCATCAAAACCTAATTCACCGCCCAACGAATCTGTTTTAAAACGGTAATTAAGGTTAAGCGCATGGTTTTTTTCAGTATTGCTTTGTGGGTTGAACATCGATGTGCCGCCCATTTTTATACCTGCAGCATTATAATTTACCGAATTGCTGTTTACCTTCGTGTCTTCAGGAGCGGTAAAGCCTTTAATCATCAGCCCTAAGGTATGTTTCTCATTAATGAAATAATCGGCACCTGTAGAATAATTTAAGCTGTTGGTTATCGGATGCCAGAAATTAAGCTGGTTATATTGTTCGTCGCCAATGCTTCTATTTAACGTGAGTCTGTTGTAAGAGTTATAGTGTCCGGCATCTAAGCGTAGATAGGTACTCACCTTACCGATATTGTAATTCAGGTTGGCACCTGCGTAAACTTTTTCATATCGGCCATAACCGCCGCCCAGATTTATGTTGCCATTAAATCCCTGCATTTTATTTCTTTTCAGTTTAATGTTAATGATCCCGGCTGTGCCTGCAGCATCGAAAGAAGAAGGAGGATTAGAAATCAATTCTATTTTGCTTAGTACCGATCCGGGCAGCGATTTTAGGTAAGTGGTTAGTTCCAGGCCTGTCATATAACTCATTTTACCGTCAATCATTACATTGATCCCTTTTTTACCTTTAAGTACAATGTTATCATCTTTATCCAGTTTCACACCCGGCGACCTGCTGATCACTTCCAGTGCATTATCGCCTGCAGTATTCATCTGCTCTACATTTACAATCACCCGGTCGGCCTTTTGATCAATTACAGGCATTCTCGATATGATGTTTACATCTTTCAGGTTTTGCGTTTCATCTGCCAGTATGATTGACGGAACTTTAACAGGCCTGTCTTTTACTTCAAATGCTGCAGACTGGTTTTTTTTATAACCCATCATTAAAGCCTTAATGAGGTATCTGCCTGGTTTAACATTACTAAATTCGTATAAACCTTGTTTGTTGGTAACCTGTAAGGAGATAGATGCCGAATCGGGTAAGTGGATTAAGGCTACTGACGCATAATCGAGTGTTTTATTTTTGTTATCGGTAACCATTCCTGATACCTTCATATTTTGAGCAAGAGCAGTTTGGAAATTAAAAACAAGCAGGGCAAAAAGAATGGATTTAAATAAATGATTCATCATCGTGTTGGTTTTTGATATTGACGTTTCAAATATGAAGAGGTTGCATTAGTTTAAAAATTACATTATCCCAACCCTTTAAGATATTATCCCAATCCATTTTTAGCGCACAATTGGCATTCATCCTTAAAATGTAGCGGTTGGGATAATTATTTGTCCGTTTGGAATAAGAAAATAGGCTGTTAAAAAAGCTTTGTCTAGTTTTGGACTATGAAAACAATAAAAATCATTTCTTTTCATCTTCTTGGCTGGTTGCTTGTTTTGGGCTATTTTTATGGTGGACATTTAATTGATGGCACAACCTTCAGACAATCTGCTTTTAGCATTTCTATGAATTTTATACAGGTGATAGAATTCTATATCTGTTATGCATGGGTATATCCAAGATTTTTGAAAAGAAATAAATTACCCCAGTTAATAGGCGGTATTTTATTTACCATAGCCGTTTTTACCTCACTTCGGTATTTAATAGAAGAGATCCTATATCTAAAGTGGTTTGGTTTTCATAATTATGATGATGGCGTAACGGCATGGAATTATATATCAGATAATATTTACTGGAGTTTAGCTTTTATTGTGGTGCCGGCGGCGGTATATGGAATTGAACAGAGCTTTAAATCAGAACAGGCAAACCGTAAACTTAAGGAAGAAGTGGTTAAAGCCGAACTTTCATTTTTAAAATCGCAGATCAATCCACATTTCCTGTATAATACGTTGAATTATGTTTATTCGCTGGCTATTCCCGTTTCCGATCAGCTGGCCAATGCTGTTCTGCGATTGTCAGACCTGATGCGATATACCTTAAACGACAGCCCGGATGGTAAAGTGAGTTTAGATAAAGAGGTTGAATATCTGGAGAGTTATGTGGCATTATTCAGGATGCGTTTTGAACCTAAATTTTATGTCGATTTTACAGCAGATGGCGTTGGCGATCAAAAAATAGCTTCGCTGATATTGATCCCCTTTGTTGAAAATGCTTTTAAACACGGTGTGGTGAATGATGAGACTCAACCGGTACGTATCAGGCTTAAAGTGCAACACAAAAGATTAAGTTTTGAAGTGAGCAATAAGATCAGTCATGCGCAGAAAGACCATTCAAGCGGTATTGGTATGGTAAATATACACCGGAGGTTAGATCTGATCTATCCCGAGAAACATGAGTTATTGATTTCCAATAACGGAAATACCTACAAAAGTACTTTGATTTTAAATCTCTGATGTATAATTTGTATCATTGAAATATTTTAGTTCGCCACGCTAACCACCAAACCCTAACCGCTAAACCCCTAACCTCCACCTTATGATCCGTTGCCTTGCCGTTGATGACGAGTCTTATGCCGCAGATATTGTTGCTGCCTTTATCAACAAGACTCCCTTTTTAGACTTAGTTGGAACCACTACCAATGCTTTTGAAGCACTTAACCTCGTTCAGGAAGGTAAGGTGGATCTTGTTTTTTTGGATATACAAATGCCTGAGTTAACGGGTATCCAGCTTTTGAAAATCTGTGGGGGTAAATGCAAGGTAATCCTAACCACTGCCTATCCCGAATATGCTTTAGAGGGTTTTGATCTAGATGTGGTAGATTATTTACTTAAGCCGATCTCCTATGAACGTTTTTATAAGGCCGCTACAAAAGCACAGCAGATTTTAATGCCTGTAGTGCCTGTTCAGCAAGAAGTTGTTCAGAAGCCAGCCATGCAGGGAAACGATTTTATTTTCATCAAAGGTGACACTAAAAACAAATTTATAAAGGTTAATTATGAAGATATTCTTTATATAGAGGGCTTGAAAAACTACGTTTCGGTTTATACGGCAACCCAAAGAATTGTGACTTATCAGGCATTGCGCGAGCTGGAAACGGAACTGCCTCAGCCTCCTTTTTACCGCATCCATAAATCTTATATTATTTCGCTGGAAAAAATTAAGATGATAGATGGAAATACGGTTTATATCAACGACCAGGCCATCCCCGTTGGCGAAACCTATAAAGAAGAATTTTTTAAAGTGGTAAGAGAGGGGAAGAAGTAGGGGTAGTTTGGTTAATTGTATAGATAGGTTAACTGGTTAATTGAGGAACTTAAATATTGCTGAATTGTTAGATTGTTCAATTGCTAGGATTCATCTTTCAGTTAACCAGTTTAAACAATTAACCGATTAACCATTCTGAACAGTTTTCAGTTGGCAATTTGCAACTTAGCAATGCAACAATTGAACAATCTTTTAGCAATTCATAATTGCAGTTGGCCAACTTAAACAGTTAGCCAGCTAACCAACCTGTGTATAAATTCTCCCCAATATTTCTTTCGTTTTTTTTAAGTTTGCTGTATCAAGATTAAATCAAACACCATCATGCAAGAAACGAATTCGCTAAATCAGGTTGCAGAATTTCACACTACCTTTAAACATCCCATCCTGGAAAGTCCGGTAATCCCTTCAAAACAGCGGGCCAATCTGCGTATTTCGCTTTTAGCAGAAGAATTGAAAGAATTGCAGGAAGCCGTGGAAAATGATGATCTGGTGGAAGTTGCTGACGCCCTTTGCGATTTGCAGTATGTTTTGGCCGGTGCCATCCACGAATTTGGGCTGGGTAGAAAATTTAAAACTTTGTTTGACGAAGTCCACCGCTCCAACATGAGCAAAGCCTGTAAAACGGTGGAGGAGGCTGAACAAACCATCCGGTTTTATTTGGAAAAAGACGGAACAGAATCTTATTATAAAGAAATAGACGGACTGTTTTTAGTGTTCAGAAAGTCTGATGATAAGACTTTGAAATCAGTTAACTATTCGCCAGCCGATTTAAAATCACATTTGATCTAATTCAAATAAGCGCAAATTGAAAAGGCTAAAACAGATTGTAAACGAGCTTAAATCAAGGCAGGATACTCCTGATGCTGCTTTAATGCGCGAGTTTATTTTTTATTCACCTAAAATGCCCTTACGCCTGCATCAGGAACAGCTTATTGCGGTTTCAAAGCAGTTTAGCCTTCAGGTTTTCGATACCTATTTTACCAAAGCCAACGTCACCATTAATTGTTTTAGCTGGGGAAATGGAAAGCGAAAAGTATTACTTACACACGGCTGGGCCTCAAAAGCTTTGGATTTTTATGAGCTGATTATCGAACTTCAGAAAATAGATGACCTGGAGATAATTGCTTTTGATGCACCTGGCAACGGAAGTTCAGTTTCCGAGTTTTCCAACCTGATGTTATATGCAGATTCAGTAAAAGCTATTTCTTTAAAATACGCACAGCCTGATGTTCTTATTGGGCATTCACTTGGTGGCATGGCTAACGTAATTGCTGTACAGGAATTATCGATTACCCCTAACTTGCTTGTTAGCATTGCACCATTGATCAAACTGAGAGAAAACTTCGAACAAAGTTTAGATTCGGTAAATATTGGCGCAAAGGATCAGGATATCTTTTTCAGCAACTTTGCCCATGAATTTCCTGTTCCGGCTGAACACTTTAACCTGACTGAACTTTATCACTTGGATGCTGATTTAGAACATTTTCTGGCTTTTGATCCAGCCGATCATATTTCGCCGTATTTGTTTTTAAAAGAGTTTTTAGCTAAAAATCCTGCAATAAACGCAAAATCATTTGAAGAGGTAGGACATTATAAAATCCTCAAATCTGCGGATGTAATTGAAGATATTGTGGAGAGAATATCTGCATTTTCAACCACATAAATCGTCATTTTGACCGTTGTGGTACATGCTTAGTTCTTCCCGACGGAAGTGTGACGAAATGGAGAAATCTATCAAAATTTAGTTTCGCTAAACTAAAAAATCATTTATATCCGTTAATTGTGCATAAAAAGCTAAAAGTCATTTTAGCTAAAACTTATTAATGATTACTTTTATCACTTTAGCTTTTTAGTTTAAATGAGTGGACAGGTCACAACGCATCCGGTATCAGAACAAAATCCTTACGATTATATATTAAGGGATTTCAATCTGAAAAACCTGAGCCAGATTGTTATCCTAAAACATTTAAGCGGACTGATCCATACAGATGTTAAAGGTTTTTATCAGCTTTTTCCGGAACAGATTGAGATTGATTTTGCTGCTTTTAGCGATGAAACTGCTGGATCAGCTTTTCCAATTGTGCAGGTTCAGCAAAATGAAAACGCTGTAAAACTTTCCTGCAGGTGTGCTACACCTAAATATAAGTTATGCGAACACCAGGCAAGGGTTTTGTACAATATCCTTCAACGGCAGGAGTTGCTCATTTTTTTCGACAGTAACCTGAGGAAACAAAAGCTTGCCAAAATCGCAGTCGATTATGGGTTGGAAAAAGAGGTGCATCTCGATCTGCTGTTCAATCTCCATTACGAAAACAGTCAGGTGGTAATCCGGCCGAAAATGGATGCGCTCCAGCCCTTTAATAAAGAGGCCCAGCAAAATTTACAGGAACTTTTATTGCCAGCTGGTAAATCCAAGTCAAAACTACCGGTCAAAAGTGATCCAGGTAAAATGATCCTGGTTTTTGGGCGGCATCGCTATTACCATAATTTAACTGTAGAATTATTTGAAGCCAACATCGCCAAAAATGGTAAGGTTAAAAATCCTATTAAAGGAATTAATCCGGCCGATTTGCTATTTAAAACCAATGATAACGATCAGTTAAAATTTTATAGTGGCATTACCACTTTTCAACAGCATTATGACAGCGATCCAAGCGAGGCAGAAATTGAAGCCTTAAAAGCCATAGTGAAAAATCCTCAACAGATTCCTTTCTATCTGCAGGATAGTAAGCAATCCGGGGTCATTCAAGCCTCTACCATTACCGCGGTTGAGGTACATTTGCTGGAGGTAGATTTACACCTTTCGGTAAGCCAACGCGATGATTATTACGAAATTACAGGTCGATTGGTTATCGAAGGTAAATCATATGAGCTGGATAACCTGGTATTGGTTCACCAGTATTTTGTTAAACTTCATCATCAACTTTATTTAATTGGCAGGCTGGATTTTTTACGGGTAATCGGATTTTTCAAAAAACAGAGCAACAGGTTAATCCTGCACAAAACCAAATATCCGGAGTTTCAAAAACTTATTCTGGTGCCCTTAGAAGGAAGTATCCGTGTCGATTATGCTTATTTAAAACCTGCCACCAAACGTCAGATTGAAGAAAAAGGTTTCGATCTCGAAAACGAGCAATTGATCTACCTGTCAGAATCTGAAGATTATATTCTGCTTACGCCGGTTATGCGTTATGGAAACCTGGAAATCCCTGTTCTTTCTAAAAAGCAAATTCAGGCACAGGATAAACTGGGCAATCTTTTTACCCTGCACCGTGATGAAGCAGCAGAGTTGCAGTTTATTGGGGATATTTTAAAACAACATCCTTATTTCTACGAGCAGGAAACCAACGATTCCTTTTACCTGCACCGCAAACGTTTCCTTGAAGAAGCCTGGTTCCTGAATGCTTTTGAAGTATGGCGAAATAAAGGAATTCATATTTTAGGATTCAATCAGCTCAAAAACAATAAACTGAGTGAATTTCAGGCTAAAATTAATATTGAGGTACTTAGTGGAACAGACTGGTTCGAAACCAAAGTAAAAGTAAAGTTTGGCAAACAGCAGGTGGCCTTGAAACATCTCCATAAATCAATCAGGAACAAAAGCAAATTTGTAACACTTGATGATGGAACCCTTGGCATACTTCCGCATGAATGGATAGAAAAATTTGCGGCTTATTTCAGTGCTGGCGAAGTAACTGAGGAAGCCATTCTTACACCAAAAATTAAGTTTGCTTCTATAAACGAACTTTACGAAGATGCTTTGCTGGATGGCGAGGTGAAAAATGAATTAAAATGGTATAGGCAGAAGTTTGATGGAACCAGCTCCATACAGGAGGTTGAGGTACCGGAAGGTTTAACCGCAACGTTACGCCATTACCAGAAAGATGGCTTAAACTGGCTCAACTTTTTAGATGACTTTAATTTTGGTGCTTGTTTGGCCGATGATATGGGACTGGGTAAAACCATTCAGGTTTTGGCTTTCATTTTATCACAGCGTAAAAAGGTAAAACAAAATACCAATCTGGTGGTTGTGCCTGCCTCGTTAATTTTTAACTGGAAAGCAGAGATAGAGAAATTTGCACCATCCATAAAAGTAAAAACCATTTATGCCGGCGAGCGGACAAAAACCACAGATACTTTCGATGATTATGAAATTATTTTAACCTCATACGGGACATTGCTTTCCGATATCCGTTTCCTGAAGGACTATCGCTTTAACTATATCTTTTTAGATGAATCGCAGCTGATCAAAAACCCGGATTCCCAGCGTTATAAAGCGGTTAGGATGCTACAATCTCGGAATAAAGTAGCCCTGACAGGAACTCCGATTGAAAATAATACTTTTGATTTGTATGGACAGCTGTCATTTGCCTGCCCGGGTTTGTTTGGCAGTAAACAGCAGTTCGCTGATTTGTATTCAACCCCGATCGATCAGTTTAAAGATAGTAAAAGAGCAGAAGAACTCCAGAAAAAAATAAGGCCCTTTATCCTGCGCAGAACCAAAGAGCAGGTAGCAAAAGAGCTTCCCGATAAAACTGAAATTGTATTGTACTGCGAAATGGGTGAGGAGCAACGAGAAATTTATGAAGCCAATAAAAAGGAAATTCAGGATTATATTTTAGGTAAACAGGAAGATGAACTGCCTAAAAGTTCGATGCATGTATTGAAGAGTATCACCACCTTAAGGCAGATCTGCAATTCGGCAGCTTTACTGTCCGATGGAAAATCTTATCTACAGGCCTCATCAAAAATTGATGTATTAATGGAGCAGATAGAAAGCAGGGCGGGAAATCATAAAATTCTTGTTTTCTCTCAATTTGTAACCATGCTCGACCTGATTAAAAAGCAATTGGAAAGTAAGGGAATAAGGTACGAATACCTTACCGGGCAAACCCGAAAAAGGGCTGAAGCGGTTGCTTCATTTCAGGAAAATGCCGATATTCCGGTTTTTCTGATCAGTTTAAAAGCGGGCGGTACGGGATTGAATTTAACTGAAGCCGATTATGTTTACCTGGTTGACCCATGGTGGAACCCTGCGGTAGAAAACCAGGCTATAGATAGAGCATACCGGATCGGCCAGCATAAAAACGTGATGGCAGTCAGGCTAATCTGCCCCGATACTATTGAAGAAAAAATCATGAAACTTCAGGCAACTAAAAAGGATTTGGTCAAGAATCTGATCCAAACAGAGGGTAGTTTCTTTAAACATTTAACCAGGAAAGAGTTGTTAGGGCTGTTGAGTTAAATAAAGTCGTGCAGAGATGAACCAAGAGGCACTCCTTTTTTATTATAACAAAGCTCCGTCATTTCGAGCGGAGTGAAACAAAGTCGAGAAATCTATTGACCTAAAGTTATTGCTATTTATTCGTGGTGATAATTTTTAGCCTCTTCAACTTACGCGATCGTCATGCTGACCTGTAGCGCAGCGGAAAGCTGCGCAGTAAATTTATTTCAGCATCTTTCTTGTAAAATAGACCCTGAAATAAATCCGATAACTATCGGATCAGGGTGACGAAAAAGAGAAGAAATCTCTAAATCCCAACTTTAAATTCATACCCCAAAAATTCGGGTACATTTAAACTTTCTACAATCTTCCAATTTTTCTTTTCCTCAATAAATTCAGGAACAGCTAAACCCGTTGCTTTGGTCGCTTCCACATAGAAATCCATCTTTGCAGGATGTTTGGGTGAGCAGGCATTGTATGTTCTTCCAAATGCCTGCTTTTCCAAAAGTTTTATTGCAAGGCCGACGGCATCGGTCTGGTGGATCAGGTTAACCGGAGCTAAACCATTCGGAATATTGATTTTGCCGGCGAAAAATCTACCTGGGTTACGGTCTGGACCGATTAATCCTGCAAAGCGGATGATCGTGCAATTTTCTGGAAATAGTTTTTTAAATAATGTTTCGGCAGCTAAAACAACCTTTCCCGAATCCGTATCCGGAACGGTTTCGCTGTTTTCATTTACCGTTTTATTGTCATCAGCATAAACACTTGTCGAACTGATCAGCACCACCTGTTTCGATATATCTTTTGCAGCGGCCAAAATAGAATTTATTTTATTTGGATAGTCAAGGAGTTCAGCTGAATTGCGCTTCGGCGGAATACAGATAAACAGCACATCAGCCACAAAAAAGGCAGCATCTGTAACAATCGATTCTGCCGTAAAATTAACTAAAAATGGCTGTATATGTTCGGTTTGGAGGATCGCTAATTTATCCTGACTGGTGGTGGAACCTTTAACCTTGTAATTTAATCCGACCAGTTTTTTGGCTAAAGCCAGGCCAAACCATCCACAACCTAAAATTGATACGGTTTGAACTTTGCTATCCTTTTTATTATCTTGAATCATTTGCTATAAAGATAAACAGTTAGCTTATCATTTAGGCTGATTTCATGTCAATTCTGTTTTTTATACATTGTTTCGGATAACTTCAAAATTCCATCATAATAAGCAGTAGGCTTAAAATTAAAGGCCTTTTCAAATTTGCCAGAGTCGAAATGATAATCATGATCGTACTGGTAATACATTTCTACCGTACCGGCAACTACTTTTTTAAATAAACCTACCAAGCGCAGCATCAGTTTATTAATAGTTAGATACCGGGGTTTGGTTTCATAAATTTTAGCGGCCATTTCAATGAATGCTTTCCCTGTTAGAGGAGCGGCAGTGGGAAGGTGCCAGATCTGGTTGCCAGAATCGGGTGTTTGTCCCAATAGGAATAACGCTTTGCCGGCATCTTCGATGTAAGTAAAACTGTGTAAAGTATCCGGGTTTCCAATCCATTGCGCTTTTTCTTTTTTGGCAAACTTATCGAGTACCATCATGTCAAAAAAGCTGTTCATAGAATCTGCTCCGTAAAAATCAGCAGCACGGGCAATGGTTACATTTATTTTGCCTGCTTTGGCTTCGCTCATTAATTGTTCAGCTACTTTAGCCCTTACCTCTCCTTTTAAACTACATGGATGATAAGGCGTATCTTCTGTCATAGGGCCATTTACAAGCCCATACATATAAACATTATCGAAAAAGATTAACCTAGCTCCGGTGTGTTTAGTTAAATTAATTACATTTTGAATAATAACGGGCCATTGTTCCTGCCATATTTTACTATCGTAAGCCAAACCGGCACACAGGTAGATAACTTTTGAACCTGCTGCTGCAGTAAAAAGTTCAGCTTCATTTAGTAAATCAGCCTTAACCCAGCTTACATTTGGGCTGCTGGTAGTTACTGGTTTTCGGCTAACCCATCTGATGGTCTCATTGGTAATGTTTAATTCTGTGGTTAGTGCGTTGGCTATTGGTCCGCCGGCGCCAAGTATAGTGTGCATATCTTTGTTTTTGATAGTTCAAAGTTACGTGGCATGGTACCATGAAAACGTTAACAAAAGATAAGGATTTCAGATCATTCAGCGTTAACAAATTAATAGGCTGTTAGTTAGAAAGCAGTCACCTCTTTTATTGCAAAAGTGTTCTTTTACGGATACGGGAAAGTGAGACAGGCGTAATACCTAAAAAGTTGGCAATAAAGTGCTGTGGAATGCGTTGAAAAATATCTTTTCCTGTTTTTTCGAGTGTGATATAACGCTCTTCCGGACTCTGTGTAACAAATGCGGTAACGCGGTCTTCATAACAGCAGATGTAATACTCGGCTATTAAACGACCGAAACGTTCCGTTTTTAAAGCTAATAACGGATGATTTAACATTTGCTGAAGATTTTGGTAGGAGATCATTACCAAATCTGTTTCTTCAAGTGCCTGAATGTAATTGGTGTTGGGTGTGCGTTTAAGGAAACTTTTATAAGCACTTACCCACTCATTTTCAAAGCTAAAGTATCCGGTAATTTCCTGCCCGTCTTTTATATGGTAGTAGCGAACGGCACCACTTGTAATAAAGCACATATAGTCGCACACTTTTCCTTCAACTGCAAAATGTTCTTTTTTGCTCAGGGCAGCAAAACTGAGGTAGGGAGTAAAGATTTGCCATTCTGCATCGTTAAACGTTACAAATTGGGCTATACCGTTTCTAAATGCTTCTAATTGAGCTTTTTTATCCATATTGATATTAATCTGGTTTAAAGATAAGGATTAATCAGGTGATGGTTATCCTTTATCCAGATTGTAACAGGCCCTGCAACGTGGCTCGTAACTTTCTTTTTCGCCCAATAATACGGTAGCTTCATCAGCAACAGTACGGTAACTGTAAAGGGCAGGATTACCACAACAAACACAAACCGCATTTACTTTAGTCACATGTTCGGCAATGGCCATCAAAGCTGGCATCGGGCCGAAAGGTTTGCCTGTAAAATCCATATCTAAGCCTGCAATAATCACGCGTATACCCTTAAGTGCCAGTTTATTGCAGACATCGGGCAACTCATCATCAAAAAACTGTGCCTCGTCTATACCCACTACCTGTGTATTGGTCCCCAGCAATAAAATGGCTGAGGCGCTATCTACGGGAGTGGAGTTGATGGAGTTTAAATCGTGCGAAACCACAGCCGTTTCATGGTAACGGGTATCGGTACGGGGTTTAAAAATTTCGACATTTAATTTAGCAATCTGCGCCCGCTTTAGCCTTCTGATCAGTTCTTCTGTTTTACCGGAAAACATAGAGCCACATACAACTTCTATACTTCCCGAAAATTCGCCCCTTCTCCTGAAATTCTGTTCGCTAAATAACATGCCTGTTTTTTTTATTTCCCCTATGTTTTAAACCAAACAAATATGAGGATTTTGTATTTTAAAAAGGTTAAAAATAACGGGTAATCACTTTTTTAACTTAATCATTTTTGCAAACTTCCTTTATATTTGGCAGTTATCTTTTTCTGAAAAAAATTAAAATAATTAAAAAGGCAATAATCGGAGTGGTAAATATTGCGAGTAGTAGTGAACCCCAAAATCCCAAAGAAGTATTCTTTCCAAAATTGGCTACCGACCAAAAAATTAATATAGCGATTAATAGCAAAAAAATTTCAGGCATACCCAGGAGTATAGCACAGGTTTGTGAGCGCATAGTTGTTACTTTTTTGAAATAAATTTGATAAAAATACAAAAATATCATCAATATGAAAGCGCGGTAATTAAGCAGAGTTCAGACATATTCAGCACTAAAGAGGTAATAAATTCTCCCCAAAATTACAAGCGTGTTTTGTGTATGGAAAACAATTGAGATATTATTAGGTTTGTGATATATATTGAGCTATTTTGTCAAATAACAGGTATTGCAGGTATTAAATTGTTACCTTCTAAGCATCAATGATGATAAAATAAATATTAAAATTATGTGTTATTTTTGAACGCATAGTTACCAACATAAATCGGCTAAAATTTCGTTATAATTTTATGATGAACCAACAAGATATTTTCAGAAAGATAGGTAGTATTTTAACAGAGTTAAATGAGCAATACCAGTTTTTGGCTCAAAATCCGCAGCAATTAAACGAGTTGGAATTGGAGCTGTTTCTGGCCAATGCCCATTTCCTTTCTGATCATGTTAATATCGTTAAAAAATTAAATGCCACAATAGAAAATAAATCAACTGAAGTCGGAAAACATACCTTGTTGGCCGAACAAAATACGATTGTATTGCCAGAACCTGAAAAAAGTTACGCCGACAATGATGAATGTTTCGATCCGCAGGAACTGGAAGAAGTGGTAACGGCCCAGGAAGAGGAAGAACGCGTAGATGTAAAACCAGAACAAGAAGTGCTTGATGATGAACTGATTGAGGAGGAAAAGGCTGCTTCACTTTTGAATAAGGATTTCTTTAAGCCCGACCAGGACGACCATACTTTCGAATTTGTACTCCATACGCATCATCAAAACGATCAGTTTGATTACGAAGCAAATCCGATTGCAAATGGATCTGTAGGCGAAATTTTTGACCGCCCGCTAAGCAAGGAAGAAGCAGAAATTTTGGCACGTAAGAAGATTATTCACGATAAGGAAGCAACTTTAAGTGTTCGAGAGGAGCCGTTGCAAGCTGATGAAGATGAAATTGGTCCGGAGCCTTTTTTGATTCCGCACGAAGAACAAGCCCCGGAAGTAATTGCAAGAGAAGAGCCTGTTGTAGGTGAGCGTACGGAAGACCCTGCTGTGGCCGTTAAAGTGGAAGCACCTATACCTGCAACACAACCTATTGAAGCACTAAAGGATGTAAAACTGGATGATCCCGTTATTTCGCCACCTGTAGAAGAGGAGCGTCCCATATTCAGACCTGAAGCCGTTCCTGTAAAACCTGCTCCGCAGCCCGCGGTGGTTAAACCTGCACCAAGTTTAAACGACTTATTGGCTAAAACAAACAGCCAGAATAATGAGCCTGTTAAAGCACCGATTGCCGATTTAAAACAGGCCATTAATTTAAATGAGAAGTTACTTTTTATTAAAGATCTTTTTAACGGATATAATCTGGCCTATTCTGAAGTGATTGATATCATCAATAAAATGAGCAGTTTTGAAGCTGCAGATAGTTACTTACAGCATAATTATGCAGTGAAAAATAACTGGGCCAATAAACAGGCCACTGTTGATCAGTTTTATGAACTGTTGAATAGGAGATTTAGTAAGTAAGGCAGAGCTAAGCAGTTTAATAAATGATATAAGTTCGCAATGTCGTAAAAAAAAACTTTTAATTTTTTGATTAGTAAACGAACGTTCAGTGTTTTATGGGTGCTGCAGCCCCGCCATCATTTCAATCTTTTTGAGAAGCTGCCCACAATTTGAATGTTGCTGTTCCAAAAAGGATTTCCATTTTTGTCGGGTTTATTTTACTGGGGATAGCAGCACTGAGCTGCCCACCTAAGTCCCTTTCCGTTGCAGGCGGACGATAAAAGCGGACACGAAGTAAAGCGTTAGCGGGAGCACACGATCATTTGCGTGCAAGGTTTTGCCTTCCAAAAAACAATCAATATCTCTTAATTTCTAAATTAAAACTTCGAAATATCGACTTAAGACTAAAGACTCCGGACTCCCGACTTATTAAATAAAGCCCATCCGGTTAGAATCCAGTTTCAAAAATATAAACAACAGGATGGTGAAACTCCATAACGACGAACCGCCATAGCTGATAAATGGTAGCGGAATTCCGATTACCGGAATAATCCCAATAGTCATTCCGATATTGATGAATACGTGGAAAAAGAGGATACAGGCCACGCTGTAGCCGTAAACCCTGGAGAAAGTAGATCGTTGCCTTTCTGCCAGATTAATCAATCGGAGCAATAGAAACATATACAAGCCAATTACAACCGAACAGCCTACAAAGCCCCATTCCTCACCAATGGTAGAAAATATAAAGTCGGTACTTTGTGCAGGCACATAACCATATTTGGTTTGGGTCCCCTGTAAAAAACCACGACCGGTTAACTGCCCGGAACCAATGGCAATCTGCGATTGGATAACATTATAACCTGCACCTTTATTATCAGCTTTTAGACCTAACATCAACTCAATGCGGCTGCGTTGATGTGGTGCCAAAACCTTTTCGTAGGCAATTTTAACTACGAATAGGTAGGCAATGGCAATGATGGTAACCAATACGGTAGAAATAATGATCTTTTGTTTCCGCCTGTTGTTATAGATAAAAAGGCCGCCAATTGTGGTTAGGATAAGAATCAATAGGTAAGTTGGTACCAGGAAATCGGCAACGAAGAGCACAATCATTCCAAGGAAAATCAACAGGAAGTAACCCGATAGCCCCTCCCGATACAAGGGGAACATAAAGGCCAGGAAAACTAAAGCAGAGCCCGTATCAGGTTGCAGCATAATTAACAAAAGCGGAGCTAATACAATTAAACCGGCAATGACAATTGATTTAATATCCCTGAATTTCGGATTAAATGTACTCACGTACCTGGCCAAAAGTAAGGCTGTACCAAATTTGGCAAACTCTGAAGGCTGCAGCCTAAAAGAGCCAATGGGAATCCATGCCTGGTTTCCGCCGACATTTCTTCCCACAAAGAGTACCACTACCAGTAAAAACAGGGTGGCGCCATAAATAAAAGGCGCAAATACATTAAACAACCTGCCGTCGAACAGTAAAATGGATAGGCCCAATATCACACCTGTAATTACATAAATTAATTGTTTACCATAACTGCTCGCAAAATCAAAACCTGTTGCTTTATCTGGATTGTAAATAGAAGCATAAACATTGATAAAACCAACAATGCATAAAGCCATGTAGATTAAAACGGTAATCCAATCTACATTAAAAAAGAAACGGTTTCCCTGTTGTTGCATCATAACTTATTGTTTACAGGTTTCTGGTTTACAGAGGGCTGATTTATTTTCGGTGTGGCAGTAACAGTTTGTTTTAATATAGCCGGTTTTATTTTTAAGCTGTCTTTAACCTTTTTAAGCGAATCGGCCTTTTTTAGTTTTAGGCTGTCTAATCTGGTTGGCTTAATCTTTTTTGTCTTATCAATTAAAGCAGGTAAAAGATTGGTTTCGGCGAACGCTTTAACGGTATAACCGTTAGAACGTGGTTTAATGCTATCGGTTAAGTATTTCTCCACAATAAAACTCGAAATCGGTGCAGCATAAGATCCTCCATAACCGCCATTTTCTACAATCACGGCAATGGCAATTTTAGGGTTGTTCATAGGTGCAAAACCAATAAAAACAGAGTGGTTTTTGCCATGTGGATTTTGTACGGTTCCGGTTTTGCCACACATCAAAATGTTGGGTATCTGCGATTCTTTTGCCGTTCCCCATGGGCTGTTCACTGCGTCTCTCATTCCATCAATTACGATAGGGAAATATTTCTCATCTACACCCACATAGTTTTTAACCACATACTCTTTTTTTACTACATTTTTATCACCAATACCTTTAATCAAATGTGGTTTTAAATAATAGCCACGGTTAGCAATTGCTGCCATTACGTTGGCCATTTGCAATGGGGTAGAGGTAATCTCACCCTGACCAATGGCCTGCGAAATTACAGTGGTATACCCCCAGCGTTTGCCGTAAATCTTATCATAATGATCAGCTTCATAAAATATACCTTTTTTTTCGAAAGGCATATCGATGCCCAATTTACGGCCAAAACCCCATTTCGAAATCTGTTCATGCCAATGCGCATAAGTTTGGCGTTGGTTTTTCATACCGTTTTTGGTGATGATGTTCTGAAAAACATGGCAGAAATAGGTGTTGCAGGAGCGGGCAATGCCACGTTGCATGTTAATGGTACCATCAACGTGCTCGCATTTTACTTTATGGTTTCCGGCCATATAATAACCCGGACAGAAAAATGTAGTATTCGGATCTATGGCACCATCTTGCAGGGCAACCAGGGCATCAACCGGCTTAAATGATGATCCGGGAGAATATTGTCCGGCAATAGGCCTTACAATTTGAGGACGATAAGGATTTGCAATCAAACTCATGTAGTTTTTTCCCCAATCTTTACCCACTAATTGGTTAGGGTCATAGCCCGGGCTACTTACAAATGCCAGGATTTCTCCGGTTGCAGGTTCAATGGCCACAATTGCACCTACTTTATTTTTCATCAATTCTTCGCCAAGGCGTTGGATTCTGATGTCTAAAGAAGAAATTAAGCGGTCTCCGGAGACCGCATTTACATCGTATTTACCATTGGCATAACTTCCCTGAGCAACGTTTTTGGCATCGTAAAGTGTATTGATCACCCCTTTTTCACCCCTTAAAAAATCTTCGTAAGAACGCTCCAGCCCACTTTTTCCAATAAAATCGCCTGGTTTATAATAACCTTCCGATTTTTCAATATCATCAGGACTTACTTCCTTAACATACCCGAAAAGCTGTCCGGCAATGCTATCGGGATAATGCCTGATCGTCCTGTCCTGTGTTCTGAAGCCCGGGAAACGATACATGATTTCCTGTAGGCGTGCATAACTCTGTACCGAAATCTGTCTTTCAAAAAATGTAGATTGATAAGGAGATTGCGCTTTTGCTTTTTTCAGCTTTTTACGCACATCTTCAATAGTGATTTCTAAAGCGTTGGCCAATCCAAGGGTATCAAACGGTTTAACCTCGTTTGGGATCACCATTAAATCGTAAACGGGTTCATTCTGCACAATTACCTTCATGTTCCGGTCAAGGATGGCTCCGCGGGCAGGGTATTTGTAAATTTTACGAAGTACGTTACTTTCGGCAGAGCTAAAGGCTTTATCGCTAATGATCTGGATATAGAATAACTTTCCCAGTAAAATCAGGGCGACTACAATAAATAATCCTTGGACGATATATTTTCGGTTAAATAATTGATCCATTTAGCGTGGCGTTCTTCTATAGAATATAAACTCTACCAAAAAAATAATAAGCAGTGTAAAGATACAACTTAAGCCGCATCTCATTAAGGTATAACCAACTTCGGTTAACCTGAATGTTTCGAGAAAAAATAGCACCAGGTGGTGTGCTACAACGCAAAGAAAAGTATACAGTGAAAACCATTGGAAACCCATATAACTTAACGATGGTTCCGGGTCATCAATGGCGTCGCGGTTTAAACTGATGGATATAAAAGAAATCCTCACTAAAGCCAGGACTACACAAGCTGTGGCATGTACGCCCATGGTGTCGTAAAAAGCATCGAGAGTTAATCCGGTGGCAAAAGCCAGTGAGTACAATAAAATATTGGGAATGCCAAATGGGAGCAGGAGTAAAAACAGCACATAGATGAAAGGGGTCGAAAGATCGTAAAAACCCATATTCTTGAGCAGGAAGATCTGCACAAAAAGGAGTAAAAACCACCTGACAACATTTACAATTATGATTCTACTATTCATTCGGTTTAGCCATGCTTTCTAAAGCTTTCTGCTCATCAGCTCTTTTATCTTTAACCACATATACATATTGTAAGGTGCTAAAGTCGGTAAACAAATTTAATTCTGCTGATAAAAAATTATCGTTTGTGGCCACATTCGCCTTGCTGATTTTTCCAACCAGAACACCGGCAGGAAAAGAACCATAACCAGAGGTAACAACCGTATCGCCAACGTACATTTTAATATGGTTGGGCACCTCTTTCACAAATGCCTTTTTAATATCGAAATTCCCATCGCCCCAAACCAACGAACCAAGTGCATGGTTCTTTTTCAAGGTGACACTGATCTTTGTATCTTTATGCAATAACGACTGGATGGTGGCCAGGTGTGCAGATACATCACGGATAAAACCAACTACTCCGCGTTGAGGGGCGATAACGGCCATGCCGCTTTTAATCCCATCATCCGTACCTTTATTAATCGTCATGATGTTGTTGCGCAAAGTGATCGAGTTTTTAACCACTTTGGCTGCCAGATACGTATATTGTTGATTGGTAAGAGTATCTGCCACTTTAACATCTTTGGCCGTATCTATAGTGGTTAAGCTCAGTAATTGACTTTTAAGTCTGGCGTTTTCTGCCGCAAGGCTATCGTTAACCATCCCCAGGTTCAAATACCGTTTAAAAATATTTAACCTTTCATATGCAGTGCCTACGATCTCATTGCTGGAGTTTAAGGTTACGCTTCGCTGATAAGCGTTGTTTTTAACCGTGAGGTAAATGCCGACAGTGAAAAAAATGATAAACAAGAAAAATGCGTTGTATCTGCTGATGAAAATCCAAAGGTTACGCATTTGAGTTTGGAGTTAAAAGTTCGGAGTTGGGAGTTAATCGTTTGGTGTATGAGTGGAAACTCCAAGCTCACAACCCCAAACCCCAAACTGGATGTTATTGCATTAAAAATTTATACCCGCCGATGTTTTTAAGGGCGATACCGGTGCCACGGACTACTGCACGGAGTGGATCTTCTGCTACGTGAACAGGTAATTTTGTTTTGGCTGCAACACGCTTATCTAAACCTCTTAACAAGGCACCGCCACCGGTTAGATAAATACCGGTTTGGTAAATATCTGCCGAAAGTTCCGGAGGAGTAATCTCTAAAGCTTTTAAAATCGCTTCTTCAATTTTAGAGATCGATTTATCTAAACAGTGTGCAATTTCGGTATAAGAAACGGTGATTTGTTTAGGTACACCCGTCATTAAATCCCGGCCCTGAACTGCGAAATCAGCAGGAGCATCCTGTAATTCAGGTAAAGCTGCTCCAACTTCAATTTTAATTTTTTCAGCGGTACGGTCACCAATCATGATGTTGTGCTGACGGCGGATATAATTTACGATATCAGAGTCGAAGTTATCTCCGGCAACTCGGATAGACTGATCGCAAACAATACCCGATAAAGCAATAACGGCTATTTCGGTAGTACCGCCACCTATATCAATAATCATGTTTCCCATTGGCTCTTCAACATCAATCCCGATACCTACGGCAGCAGCCATTGGTTCGTGGATCAGGTATACTTCTTTTGCACCGGCAATTTCGGCTGAATCGCGCACGGCACGTTTTTCTACTTCTGTAATACCAGATGGAATACAGATTACCATACGCAAAGAAGGAAACATCCAGCCTTTGCCACCGTTAAGCATGCGGATCATCCCCTTAATCATCGCTTCAGCAGCGTTAAAATCGGCAATCACACCATCTTTTAACGGACGTACAGTTTTAATATTATCGTGAGTTTTACCCTCCATTTGCATGGCCTGACGGCCAATTGCAATAACTTTGTTTGTAGTACGATCGAAAGCAACGATAGATGGCTCATCTACCACTACTTTGTCGTTATGTATAATCAGGGTATTCGCTGTGCCTAAATCGATGGCAACTTCTTGCGTAAACCAGTTAAATAATCCCATGTATAAGGTATGTTTTCTTTATTTGATCAAATCTATATTATTCCTAATGTAAAAATAGGATTTTTATTGTTTTAAGTTTTATTTTCTACAGTTATTAAATTGTTTTTAAGGCAATTAAAATGTTCGTAAAATAAAAAGCTAAAAAATAAGCCTAAAGACCAAAGCGGAAAGACCAAAGTAATTTTGTGCCTTGGACTTTCAGCTTTTAGCTTAAACTAGTGTTTAAAGTGTCTTACCCCGGTGGTTACCATCGCAATACCTTTTTCATTTGCTTTGGCTACAGAATCGGCATCCTTAATTGATCCACCTGGTTGCAAAATAGCTGCAATTCCGGCATCGGCAGCAATTTCCACACAGTCTGGAAAAGGGAAGAAAGCATCAGAAGCCATTGCCGCACCTTTAACGCTGAAACCAAAAGAAGCTGCTTTTTCAATTGCTTGTCTTAAGGCATCTACACGCGAAGTCTGGCCCACACCGCTTGCAATTAAAACATCATCTTTAACCAAAACAATAGTGTTCGATTTTGTGTGTTTTACAATTTTGTTGGCAAAGAACAAATCCTTTAGTTCTTGTTCGGTTGGTGCTTTATCGGTAACCGTTGTCATTTGCTCCGGACCTTCGATAATTAAATCTTTATCCTGTTCAATTACACCATTTAATAACGTTTTAAATTGTTTTTTGCTCAATTCAACCGCATTGCGCTGTAAAATAACGCGGTTTTTCTTTTTGCTGAACAGCTCTACTGCTTCTGGCTGGTAAGAAGGCGCAATCAACACCTCAAAAAACAGGTTATTGATTTCTTCTGCTGTTTCGAGATCAACTTCAACATTGGTAATCAATACGCCACCGAAGGCCGAAACCGGATCACAAGCTAAAGCATCAATCCATGCTTGTTTAACAGTTGGGCGTGAAGCAATACCACAGGCGTTAGTGTGCTTTAAAATGGCAAAAGTTGGCTCTTCGAATTCGTCTATCAAAGCAACGGCGGCATCTACATCAACCAAATTATTGTAAGAAAGCTCTTTACCATTCAATTTGGTGAACATGGCATCTAAATCGCCATAAAATACACCACCTTGATGAGGGTTTTCGCCATAGCGTAGAGTTTTGGCGTCAGTAACACTCTGTTTAAAAACATCAAGTGGCTCTTCAGTATTAAAATAATTGAAAATGGCAGTGTCGTAATGAGAAGAAGTATGGAATGCTTTTTTAGCATATGCCTTACGCTGAGCTAAAGTAGTTTCGCCATGCTGTTCGGCCAGTTGTGCTTCTAAAGTAGGATAGTCGTTCTTTGATGCGATAATTACCACATCATTGAAGTTTTTTGCTGCGGCACGGATTAAGGAAATACCACCGATGTCTATTTTTTCGATAATTTCTTCAGGTGTTCCGCCTGCTTTTACAGTTTCTTCAAATGGATATAAGTCAACAATAACCAGGTCAATCTCAGGAATTTCGTATTCAGCAATCTGCTCCTGGTCGCTAGCTAATGCCCTACGGTTTAAGATTCCGCCAAATACTTTTGGATGTAAGGTTTTAACACGTCCGCCTAAAATAGATGGATAACCTGTTAAATCTTCAACCGCTGTAACAGGAAGGTTTAAATCTTTGATGAATTGTTCTGTTCCACCCGTAGAAAATAATTGTACCCCTTGTGCGGCCAACAATTTTACCAATGGCTCCAAACCATCTTTATAATATACTGAGATTAAAGCGTTTTTGATTTTAATGGATTGACTCATTCTACTGAAAATTTTGAGCCGCAAAGGTAGTAAAATCGTATGGCTTTTTTATTATGTTAGATGGGCAAAAAAAGAATAAGATTTGCGTTGGCTGTTTCGGGTTTGTTTAAGGTCGAGTTGATACTAGCTACTTCAAAAACACAGAGAAGGAAACTGATAGATCAAATGTTTAAAGGGTTACGGAAAACCTTTGAGTTAGATCTTTTTTAATAATTGGGAATAGCGGTGCTGTATAGACTTTTTGCTAAGAAAAATTAATAAAATAGATTGTAGGGTTTTATTAGTCTAAAATTAAGGTTTTCCATAGCCTTATTTTTAGTCAAAATGTTCCATTTGATTGATTTATGCTCATTTCTGCCAAATGATAAAATATGATAAACTAATCGATAGGTCATTGGATTTGAGGCGAAAGTATATTGAAAGTATGGCAGTGGTTTTCAAGCTAATCTATATTGACCAGTATTTACCTTATAAAAATATTTCAGTATATTTTTATCATGCCAAAAAAAGATACTATATTTGTGCTAATAGTACTCGCCACGCTACCCGTCAGAACAGCGTCCCAGGGCGGGTCTTTTGCTTTTATAGCGTTTTCATTCTTTCAAAATGAACTTCCTAGTTCGATTTTAAAAGCGTTTTTTAACGGGTTTCTATTTTTGTTGTAAAACTATCTCTCCATGATTTATAATAAAAAAACATTTACCATCGAGGAGCACATTGCACAACTTAAAGAAAGGGGATTGGTCATCGCAGACCATGCATTAGCTACCCATTACCTGTCGCATGTAAGTTATTATCGTTTAGCAGGCTATTGATGGCCCATGCAATTGGGTAAAGAACAGCATATATTTAAGCCCAATAGTAAATTTGAAGATGTTATTCACCTTTATAATTTTGATAGGGAACTACGGATTTTAATTTTTGACGCGATCGAAAAGATTGAGATTAGTTTACGTACAAAGTTAATTTACCATCTTTCCCATGAATTTGACCCCTGGTGGTTCCAAAACATAGCGATATTTAAAGATAGCGGTGCTCTTGTAGAAACGCTTGCCAGTTTGAAAGAGGAGATTGACCGATCGAAAGACATTTTCATCAAAGAACATAAAAAGAAATATAAAGAAGATTTAAGGTTTCCTCCAGCCTGGAAATCTTTAGAAATGACCAGTTTCGGTTCACTTTCTAAACTGTATGGCAATCTTAAAAATACTGTCGAATCAAAAAATGTTATTGCCGAAGAATTAGGAGCCGTAAACCATACTTACCTTCCAAGTTGGTTACAATCTATTGCACAAATAAGAAATTACTGCGCACATCATAGTAGATTATGGAATAAAAATCTTCCTGGAACTCCTAAAATATTGTCTAAGCCTCCTTTTCGTTGGCTAATTGATGTGCCAACAGATACACAAAAGTTGTACCTTCATTTATGTATTATCAGGTACATGCTTAATATCATAGCGCCAGAAAATTCATTTGCGCTAAAAATGAAGGAATTATTAATCAAATACCCATCGGTAGATCCAAATGCATTAGGCTTTAAGGCAGATTGGAGAAACGAAGCACTTTGGAATTAAATTGCTAAACAAAGCGAGCAAATGTTAGGAGAACAGTTAATTGCCAATCTGCAGAAGTTTGGTTGCGATTATATTATCATCTTTTTATCTGATCATAATTTTCCGCTAACTCTGGTAGCCCAATAACTTTCGGATTTGATATAAAAACCGTTCTATTAACCTTAAATCCTGGGTTACAATTTCTGCGTTACCTTTTAATTCTTTGTCAAAAGTAAGGGTTTTATGATACGAAGTGGTTAATCCTTTTGGCAAATTAACATCTACATAGTAGTTTCCTTTTTCATCCGGGGTGAAAGAAATATTCTGCACAGTGCCTTCTAAAATGCCATACTCCTGAAAACGATAATTATCCAGTTTGATCAGCACCTTTTCGCCCCGCGCTATTTTACCTGAGTTGGTGGCTGGAACAAGTAATCTTCCAATTAGTGCTTTTTTATTGTCAGGAAGTACCGTTAATATGGCATCACCCCGTTTTAAAAATTGATTTTCGCCCCAAAACTGCTGGAAACTTGCTATACCGTCTGTTGACGACATGATTAAATAATTTTGCTGCCATTGTCTTAACGATTTTTTTAACTGTTCAAATAATTGTAAGGTTTGCAAAGCAAAATTGCTTTTGTCTTTCTCATGGCTAATATTTATCCCACTTTTGGTTTTATGAAGGTTTGCAATGGCTTCTTGTGTTTGCGATAGGGAAATATCTATATTTTGTAAGCTTTGCTCGGCTTGTATGAATTTAATTTTCTCGTTTTCAAATTCGGCGGTGGAGATTACTTTTTGATTAACGAGCTGCAAAGTTCGCTGATAATTTTTCTTTATCAGTTCAAATTTGGCCAATTCCAGTTTCTTTTGATTTTTTAACGCAAATTCCCTACTTCTGTTGGCTGTTATATTTTGCTCGGTAGCTTTGTTTTCTGGCGCATAGGGCTTAAGAGACGCAAATAATTTTTCATCCTGAAATGCCTTTGCGAAATTGTTATAATCGCTTTGAAGCTCGCCCAATTTGAATGTTGATACTTTGTTTACTGGAAAAGAGGCCATTCGGGACGGAGCTGTTGAATCAATGATATTGATGAGTTGTAAAATGTCCTCATAGTTTGCTGTTGACTGTAGCACCATCAAAACCTGATTTTTATGAACCCGTTCGTGATCTTTTATCAAGATTTTTTCCAACTTAGAGTCTATTCTGGCCTCAAGTTTTTCCGGCGGATTTTGTGAGGTGATAATAATTGTAGCAGGTACAAATTCTGGATATTTGATAAAGTAACTCATCAGCAAAATCATGAATAGAATACCCAAAATGATGGCATTGCCCCAGCGGAACATCCAATGTGGAGGATTTGATAATACATCCTGAACAGCTTCAGAACGGAGCTGTATCTCATCCAGTTTATCTTTTTTAGTTTCCAAGTTCGAGCTGATTTTTAATTAATCTATAGTATTCACCTTTTTTTGCCACCAGCTGGTTATGGTTGCCTTCCTCTACCACAATTCCTTTGTCCAGTACTATAATCTTATCGGCATGTTTCACTGTTGATAACCGATGTGCAATAACAACTGCAGTTTTTCCCTTAAAAAACTGCGCTAAATTTTCAATAATGATTTTTTCATTGTTGGCATCTAAGGCACTCGTAGCTTCATCAAAGAAGATGTATTCAGGGGTTTTGTAAACTGCCCGGGCAATAAACAATCTTTGTTTCTGGCCGCCGCTCATGCCAATGCCCTCATTGCCTATTTTGGTATTATAGCTTAGGGGTAAATTCTCAATAAAATCCTGGATGTTGGCAATTTCCACCGCTTTTCTCAGTTTCTGTTTATCGATCATATCCTCACCAATGGCTATATTATTGGCAATAGTATCATTAAACACATAACTTTCCTGCATCACTACGCCGCAATGTTTTCGCCAATGGCTAGGTGATATACTTTTGAGGTCAGTGCCACCAATTTGAACATCACCTTTTTCTGGTTCGTAGAATTTGGTAAGTAATTTTAATAACGTGGTTTTTCCGCTGCCACTGGCACCAACAATTGCAGTGGTTTTTTGATAGGGGATAACCAGGTTCAAATCCTGGAAAATGAACGTATCTGAGCCAACATATCTAAATGATACCTTATTCAGCACAAAATCTTTTTGCGGAATTTCGGTTACATGTTGATCATCGATACTTTCTTCGTCCTTTTTATCATGAATTTCACCAAGTCTTTCCAAAGATATTTTGGCATCCTGAGTTTGTTTGATGAAATCTATCAATTGTAACAAGGGACTATTCAATTGACCGATAATATACTGCACAGACAGCATCATCCCTAAGGTAAGATTTCCATCAAGTACCAGTTTTGCGGAAAGAAAACTGACTAAAATATCTTTAATCTGGTTGATAAAACCTCCACCTACAGATTGCCATTGTTCTAAGGAAAGCGCCTTTATCCTGATTTTAAATAACTTTACCTGTAAAAATTCCCATCCCCATCTTTTTTGTTTCTCGGCATTATGCATTTTTATCTCCTGCATGCCATTAATAAGCTCAATTACGGTGCTCTGCTCTTGCGAAACCTGAGAGAACATCTTATAATCCAGTTCTTTTCTCTTCTTAAGGAAAAAGGTAATCCAGGCTACGTAAAGGACGGCACCGATAAGATAAACCGCAAACAGTCGGTAATCATACATGAGCAATACCATGCTAAAAATGACCAGGTTAACCATAGAGAACAATGTATTTAGCGAGGAGCTTGTCAGCAATTGTTCTATCCTATGGTGATCGTTAATGCGTTGCATAATGTCTCCCGTCATTCTGGTATCGAAGAAACTGATCGGAAGTTTCATTAATTTGATGAAAAAATCAGAAATGATAGAGATGTTTATCCTGGTAGAAAGATGCAGCAAGATCCAGCTACGGATAATATCAATGCCCATCTTGCCCATAAAGAGCATTACCTGCGCCAGTAAAACCAGGTAAATAAAATTGATATCCTGATTTTGGATGCCTACATCTACCACACTTTGGGTAAGAAACGGGAAAATCAACGATAACAAGCTTCCGGCGAGTAAGCCAAGGGCAAGCTGAATGACAAGCGATTTATATTTTAATAGATATCGGGATAGAAAAGTAAAGCTCGTTTTCCTCTCTTCCTCTTCAAAATCATCCTGATAGAATGACGGGCTGGTTTCCAGAATAAGCGCAATACCTTCTTCGGTTTCTTCATGCGCATTTTCCCCAATCCAATGTTTAATAAATTCTTCTTTTTTGTAAGTAATTAAGCCATAACTGGGGTCTGATATATAAACTTTTTCGGTTTTATCAATTTTATAAACTACAACATAATGGTTTTTGTTCCAATGTATAATGCAAGGTAAAGGCGCATCTGCAACCAGGGTTTTAAAATCTATCTTAACTCCTAAAGTTCTGAAACCTAAACTTTCTGCTGCATTGCTGAGGCCCAGCAAGCCACTGCCTTCCCTGGTGGTTTCCGTCAATATTCTTAAATGCTGAAGCGAAATACTTTTTTTGTAGTGTTTAGCGATAATACGTAAGCAGGTAGGGCCACAGTCTTTTGTATCTGGTTGTTTATAAAAAGGGAATTTTTTAGGCATCGTAATTTAATTGCTGCATGCTGTAATTTTGTATGGCTTTTTGCTTAAGTGGATTAGTGCTCCACTCAGCCCACTCGTTGGTATACGGATTATAGCCACATTTTAAGGGCCTTGAAATATCCAAGCCTTCATGATTTTTATGGGTTTGCTCTGTAAAAGCTCTGCAGTCTGTACATATGTTTCGAAACTCGCAGTCTTTGCAAATCTCAATTCCGGCCTTGGTTAGGTTCCAATATTTTTTAAAATCCTCATGGAGGATTGCTTCTTCGAGCGTGGTTGTGTTAAGGTTTCCGAAGCTGTTACACATTGCCGGACAGTTTTTGATATTGCCATTTATATCAATACCTATTTTTTTATGAAGACAAGAATTGTGGTTAATCGCTTCTAAAACCTTGAGCATGTTTGTTTCAAAGTACTTAAAGTCTATTTTTCCGCAAGAATTTATTTTTAGATATTCACTGGTAAAAACCAGGTTGAATTTAAAAGTTTCTGTTACCTCAAATGGAGTTTTATCACAGTTATGAAATATCAAGCTGTAAATCCGTTCGCATTTTTCGTTCAGTTTTTTTATGAAATCATCAGTTACGCCCTCATGGTACAGCGAAAAAATTTCTATGCTTTCTAAGCATGAATCGTTAAATGTATCTTCTAATCTCAAAAAGTCCATCAAGGAAAGTTTGCTTTCACAATAGATTACCATGTGTCTTATCCCTAAATTTTCAATAGATTGCGCCAATTGTGGCGAAAGCACTAAATCGGCAGTTTCAACAAACATATTTGAGATGGTACTGGCATCACTAAATTCCATTGGTAATGGCGGAAAGTTTTCGTCCCAACTATTTTCGGTAATAAAACCATACTCTTTTTCTACTAAAAAGTCTAGATATTCCTGCAGGATTTGTTTTGATTCTTGATCATAAAGTTTGAATACTTCTTCGATAGAATTTAGTTTTAAATCTTCAATTATATTATTCAATTCTAAAGACTGCAATTCAGAGTAGTTGCGTTGTAGATCGGAAATTAAGATTCTGTTTACCCCTTTTGTGATCAGGATATCGCTAAATAAGTTGAAGTACCTCATAATAATCTGCTAATTGGCTTATATGGTTTTACGAGCATAAGGAAGTTGGTTTTATATCGCTTGCATGTAGCGTAAAGCACATCATTACCTTTTTGATTATCTTTTTTACCCCTGTATTCATCTACAAATTTGAATGTTAGTGGCAGCTTGTTTTTGTCTTCGATTTGATATCTCATAAATATTCAGCTATAGCTTTCTCTGCACCATAATTACACATGGAACTAACCCCTAAAAATTGGCCAACAGTATTTACTTCCAAAAAATAAAATTTCTCGCCACTTTTTATAAAATCTATTGAGCCACAGTTTACATCCAATAATTCCATTAATTGATGGGTTTTCCTTTCAATTTCAACAGGTAGATTGTATCTCACGTTGCGGTTGGGTTTTTCAAGATTGTACTTTCTGAAATCTGTTTTGGTTCGCTCATCATTTTGAGATATTATTGCCGTAGAAAAAAACTTACCGTTCAGGTAAAAGCTTCTGATTTCGAAATCCTTTTCAATTTTTTCCTGAAAAAAGGTGATGAAGAAACGATCTTCTTCCTGGCGATCAATAACATGGGTGTACATAATGCTTTCCCCATAATCCTGGTAAGCGTCAATGGTGATGTTTCCTGTCAACGGCTTTATTATTGTTTTATCCAAAACCACATCAGCCGTATTCTCAGCCAGGTAATATTCGGGAACATTTAGTCCAACTTTTTTTGCCTGCTCTAAAACAAATAGTTTGTTTACAGCGCTATTGCTCTGCTTGTTGATGTGCTTTTTGGATTCAAGTGTTTTGATTACATAGTCATGAAGCCAATGTTGGTGTTCCTGCATGTGGATGTTTACAGAAACATTATCGTATTGGAAATTTTTAAATTTCAAGCCGCCTCTTCTGTACCATACACTGCTGATTTCATCAATGTAAAAACAGTTTCTGCCGCTTTCTATATAAATCCTTTTCGCTTTCGTTTTGATCTCAAAAACTTCGTCTTCTTGTACCCGAATAAATTTTTTATCCATTGCCAAAAGCCATTTGATAACTTCGTTGGTGGTAGTCTCCTGTTTCTTGGATATAATTAAAATCATCTTTATTTAATTGGGCCGTGAATGATTTTGATAGGGCGCCCCTGTTAAGAAGGCAGCCCATATCTTTTAATGGGTGTGATTAAAGGTAATTTCTGCCGAAGTGATGGCCGAGATTACATTTAAACAAAGTTTAGTAGTTGTGAACGGGTTCGCCAGGTGCAAGACGACGGATTTCCCTGTAAATATACCCACCTGTGCCATTTGGCCCCTCGTAGTGATCATACTCTATACATCCCTCTCCTACAAATACATTAGATTGAATTGCGGTATATCCGCCCATCGCTCTTCCGCCATTGATTGATGATAAATCATTTAGTTTTTTGTTTTCAAGTGAAGAGAAGTCTTGCTTCATTCCTTTTAAGTTTTTCATTTTATTGGTTTTTAAGTGAGTGAAATTCAAAATCCTGTTTTTCAGTTTTTTGTACATTTTTGCTGTCAAACCTTAGTCGTTTATCAATAATACGAACTAGGGCTCGACTTAAACTTTACCTAGTTAGCACCGTTCCAGTTTCCTATATCAGAACTTGGGGCTGAAACAGCAGATTGACATGTTCTTCCGATATATTTACCGCCATTGCTTTCGTAAGCATCATATTCCACAGTTTCACTTGGGTACTGGCTCGGACAGGCAACATTTGATCTAATAAGATACAAACCACCTTGGATTGTACTTAAATCTTGGAGTCTTTTGTTTTCCAGTGAAGAAAGGCTCTTCTGCATCCCTTTTAAGTTTTTCATTTTAAAGTTTTATTAATTAGGTAAACTCGCCACCTTACCCTGGCGTTTGGGTTTTTGATAATTGGCTTTTATAATTATGATTTGTACGTCTACAAAAAATATATTATCAAAACCTTTTTCATTTTAGATATGGAGAAGCAAGCACGCGTTATTGCTCAACCATATTTAAACTTCCCTAAAATAGAATACCGATACAAGAGAGAATTGATATACGGGATGATTGAGCCTACATTCGTTACTGTTTTGTATAAAAACGCTGAAACATCAAAATGGCGATGGTTGATCTAAGTTGGATTTTATTTGATCAGGCAAACAGATTTAATCGTTATGTTTCCGTTTGAGATTATTATATAGATTAACCAGGTGTTCTCCCGGTTAAAAAAAAACACGGTCAAACTACCAATGCTCATGCAGTCCTATATAGCTGTTGCAATAGGATTTACTTTAAAGAAAGGATTGATTTGCTTTCAATGCGAATGGTGGGTAATCGGATTTTAAAGCAAAAAAAACCTTTGCGGGTTGTCTGTTCTTTTAATTAGCAGTTGGGGTATCAGCAAATAAAAAAACGGATGGGTAGAGAAGGAGGGTTAGCTTCACTAATGAGTTAAGCGTGTTGGATATCTTTATGATGGCATCATTTAAAACATGCACGATAGATTTTATAATCTGCACCAGCATTGTTTTAATAATTTATTGTTAGTTATTATTTACTGATTTTTTTGACCAGGCTTTCTACCACACGCGGATAATGCTGGTGCTCAAGCTGCTGCCCTTTAAACTTTACCATTTCGAGGCTATCGTTTTTATCTATCCTGTAGCGGGCCTGGTAAATATACTCGCCTTCATCATAATTTTCGTTAACGTAATGAATGGTGATTCCGCCTTCCGTTTCGCCCGCGGCCATAACCGCCTGGTGAACATGGTCGCCATACATGCCTTTTCCGCCGAATTTTGGAAGGATGGCCGGGTGGATATTGACAATTCTGCCAGGGTAGGCGTGGATCAGGCTCTTAGGGATCAACCAAAGGAAACCAGCCAGTACAATAAAATCAATTTCAAGATTTTTTAGCAGATCTACCACCTCATCAGTTTGGTAGAATTCATTACGATCGAAGATATGAGTGGGGATTTCGAAATTATCGGCCCTTTGTAACACGTAGGCGTCGGCATTATTGGTCAATACCAAAGATATTTCTATTTCATTACTCCGCTTAAAATGCTCCATCAGTTTTTGGGCATTAGAGCCGGAACCTGATGCAAAGATGGCTATTCTTTTTTTCACTCAAAATCGTTTTGCCCAAAAATAGTATTTTTAAGCCTGTTTTCTCCATGTAAAAGAATTTTTATTCAATTAAGTTAAAGTATTATTAATGAATAATTTTAACTTATTTTTGCTGTTCAAAAACAGGGTTCTGTTTTGATTAAAAAAAAGTTTAAAGTGTTTTGTAATTTAAAAACATTAATCCTATATTTGCAACCCGAATTAAAGGAAACGAATAAGAAAAATAAAAGGCTAAATAGAAATGGCAAATCATAAATCTTCATTAAAAAGAATTAGAGCAAACGCAACAAAACGTTTACGTAACAGATATCAGGCAAAAACTACGCGTACTTTCATTAAAAGATTACGTGCTGCAGAAGATAAAAAATCTGCATCAGATTTATTGCCTAAAGTAATCTCTATGTTAGATCGTTTAGCTAAAAAGAACATCATCCACAAAAACAAAGCGGCAAATAATAAATCAAAATTAACGAAATTCGTTAACGGTTTAAAATAAGCCAATTTTTTACGATATTAGGAAGGCATCCCAACGATAAGTTAGGATGCCTTTTTTTATCTTAAAAAATGGAAAACTACGAACAGAAACTGGGTATAAAGTTATGGGCCGAAGAAGACCGTCCACGTGAAAAACTTTTGTTGCACGGTAGAAGACATTTAACAGATGCCGAACTCATTGCTATTTTAATTGGCTCTGGCAATAAAAACGAAACCGCCGTAGATTTAAGTAAAAGGATTTTATCTTTTTACGATAACAATTTAACAAAGCTGGGAAAGGCCTCCATTCAGGAACTTTCAAGGTTTAAAGGAATTGGAGAAGCCAAAGCATTAACCATAATCGCTGCTTTAGAACTTGGTTTACGACGGAAAGAAACCGTAGAGGAAGTGATTACGCATGTAACTACCTCTAATGATGTATATAAATATCTGCATCAGACCTTTGCTAATCTCAATCACGAAGAGTTCTGGATATTACTGCTCAACAGGTCTAACCGGGTAATCGGCAAATTTTTGATCAGTAAAGGCGGACAGGCAGGCACGGTAGCCGATCCAAAAATTATCTTTAAAACAGCTTTGGAAAACAACGCCGCAAATATAGTGTTGGCACATAACCATCCTTCAGGAAATTTAAAGCCCAGCGAGAGCGATGATAAATTGACCAGGGATATGGTGGCTTCAGGCAATTTGTTGAGTTTGTATGTGGTCGATCACCTGATTTTTGCCAATAACCGCTATTATAGTTATAGAGATGAAGATTTAATTTAAAATATATTGGATATTAAAGTACAATTAACGTTATAATAATATAATTGCGGCTTAAAATCAGGTGCTACAAGCCACCAATATGAATTAAATAGTGAAATTACATTTATGAATGCTTTAAAAATCATCCCCCTTTTTCTTTTATTAACCATTGCGGCATTCGCTCAAAAAACGGCTGTTCCCATTAATATCATTACCTATAACATCCGCTTAAATGTTGCATCAGACGGAATTAATGCCTGGCCAAACCGAAAAGACAACGTAAAGGCACTGGTTCAGTTTCACGATGCCGATATTCTCTGCTTACAGGAAGCCCTGCCCGAACAATTTGATGCCTTGCTCGAAAATTCTAATTTTGATGTGGTAGGTGTTGGGCGCGATGACGGTAAAAGAAAAGGAGAATTTTCTGCAGTTTATTTTGATAAAGACCGTTTCACCAAAAAAGATGGCGGAACATTCTGGTTATCAGAAACCCCCGATATACCTTCAAAAGGATGGGATGCTGCACTTAACCGTATATGTAGCTGGGTAAAACTTTACGATAAGTTGAATAAAAAAGAATTTATCGTTTTTAATACCCATTATGATCATGTTGGGGTGAAAGCAAGAATTGAATCGGCCAGATTGTTAAAACAAAAAATACAGCAGATTGCACCTGAATTACCGGTTGTTTTTACCGGTGATTTAAATGTAACACCAGAAACTGAGGCCATTGCTACCATCAAGTCTTTTCTAACCGATGCAAAAGAAGTTTCAGTAGAGCCGCCATATGGCCCAACTGGTACTTTTAATGGTTTTCACTTCAATAGCGACCTAAAAGATAGGATAGACTATGTTTTTGTAAACAAAGGATTTAAAGTGCAAAAGTTTGCTGTATTAACCGATAGCAAGGATAAAAGGTATTATTCTGATCATTTACCTGTTTTTTGCCGGTTATACTTTCAATAGATGCTTTTAAAATCCGTATCACCATTCCCTTTCCAGTTCGAGCTTTTTGGTAACCAATACCATTATCACTATATTTTCGAAACCCTGGCCTTTATCATTGGCGTGAGGTTGTATTACTATTATAAAAAAGGAATCGTAGATCCGATATCTGACGAAAACAGGCTGTGGATTATGTTAGGTGCCATGTTGGGCGCCCTCATCGGCTCAAGGGTAATTGCTGTACTCGAAACCCCTCAGGTACTCCATCAACTTAGTTTTTCGGTACTTTATCAAAGTAAAACCATTGTTGGCGGTTTGCTTGGAGGTTTATTTGGCGTAGAATTGATTAAAAAGATAATCGGTGTCAAAATTGCCTCTGGAGATGTTTACGTGATCCCGATTTTGGTTGCACTGATTATCGGACGGATCGGTTGCTTCTCTATGGGGACCGATGAACCGACCTATGGCATTCCAACCCACTTTTTTATGGGAATGGACCTCGGCGATGGTATACCCAGGCACCCTGTTATGCTCTATGAAATGATTTACCTCGTGCTTCTGATCTTTCTTTTTTATAGCCTGAAGAATAAAGAATTGATTAACGGCGACCGCTTTAAGTTGTTTATGGTGCTTTATTTCTTATTTCGGTTTTTGATGGAGTTTATAAAGCCTTACCATTCATTATTTTTAAATTTAAGCAGCATTCATTGGTCTGCTTTGTTTATTTTTATTTATTATTATAGATTCATCTTTAGAATTTCTAAAAAAGTCTTACCTAACCGGTAAACATTATGGCCAATACCAGAGATTATATATACTACGATTATACCAAAAGCCTTTGTCCTGAATGTTTACAGCTCTGTGATGCGAAAATTGTTTTTCAGGATGCCAAGGTGTTTATGCTGAAAAATTGCAGGGTACATGGCAATAGCAAAGTGATGATTGCAGATGACGTGGAGTATTATAAACAGATCCGGAATTACAATAAACAATCTGAAATGCCACTGAAGTTTAATACCAAAGTGCATTACGGTTGTCCTTACGATTGTGGCTTGTGTACCGATCATGAGCAGCATTCTTGTTTAACGGTGATAGAGGTTACCGATCGCTGCAACCTCGCCTGTCCAACCTGTTATGCCATGTCGTCGCCAAATTATGGCAGGCACCGAACTTTGGCAGAAATAGAGCGGATGATGGATGTAGTGGTGGCCAATGAAGGCGAGCCTGATGTGGTACAGCTCTCTGGCGGGGAACCAACCGTGCATCCTGATTTTTTTAGGATTTTAGATCTCGCCAAAACCAAACCCATTAAACACTTGATGGTAAATACCAATGGCATCAGGATTGCCAAGGATATCAGTTTTGTAGAGAAGCTGGCCAGTTATATGCCCGATTTTGAAATTTACCTGCAGTTTGATAGTTTCAGTGCCGATGTGTTAACCAGGTTAAGAGGCGAAGACCTTACTGAGGTAAGAAAAAAAGCTATTGATCACTTAAATCAGTTTAATTTATCGACAACTTTGGTGGTTACTTTACAGAAAGGATTAAACGATCATGAGATTGGCGATATTCTGGATTATGCATTAAAGCAGAAATGTGTTCGCGGCGTTACTTTCCAACCCACCCAGGTTGCCGGAAGAAATGATGATTACAACGATCAACAGGGGAGAATTACCTTAACTGAGGTGCGAAGAAAGATTTATGAGCAATACCCAACCTTTACCCCACAGGATTTGATCCCCGTACCCTGCAATCCAGATGCATTATGCATGGCTTATGCTTTAAAAATCGGTGATGAGGTTATGCCAATGACCCACCTGATCAATCCTGAAGATTTGCTCAATAATTCAAAAAATACCATCGTGTTTGAACATGACGAGAAATTGAAACAACATATGCTCAATCTGTTTAGCACAGGTGTTTCGGTTGATTGTGCCGAAGATACCTTTGGCGAACTGATGTGCTGCCTGCCAAGAGTAAAATCGGACAGCTTGAATTACGATAATTTATTCCGCATTATTATCATGAATTTTATGGATCCGCTTGATTTTGATGTGCGTGCCGTTAAAAAATCATGTGTACATATTGTAAGCGATAAATATAAAATGGTGCCTTTCGAAACCATGAATATATTTTACCGCGATAATAAAATAGATCTGATCAGGGAAAAATTAAATATGAATTAATATGGGCGGTTTATTCGGCTTGTTTGTGATCTATGTTCTTACTGCGATTGTACTTTTTGTAGTGGGGATTATTCAGATCATCGTTAAATCATCTAGAAACGAACCGGTGAAACCCGGATTGAAACTGCTTATCATTTCCGTAATTATGGCAGTAATCGGTTTTGGCGCTTGTGCCGTATTGCTTTTTAACAGTTAATCGTAAAATAAGCGTATGGGAATTTTTGTCATATATTGGGTAATTGCGGTATTGTTGTTTGTAATCGGCATCGTGCAGGTTATTATAAAAGCAGTCAATAACCAGCCCGTTAAATCCGGACTTAAATTGATTATTGCCTCGGTTGTGATGTTGGTGATAGGGGCGGGGGCATGTGCAGTCATCCTGTCCAATTTAAAAATTGGCCATTAGTTTTGGTGCTTGTTTGTTAACACTGATGTTTTTAGTGCTTGTAAGTCTAAATGTAAAATCTCATCCCTCATATCTCGGTTCTCAAATCTCGATAATTAACTTTCTCCTTTGCCCTTTAAATAATATCTTTGCGTTTTATAATTCTTGAACCAGGATTTTAGCGCTCTTAAGTCTCAAATCTCAGGTCTCGAATCTCAAATCTCAATAAATGAAAATATCATATAACTGGTTAAAACAATTCGTACAAATTGATAAAACACCTCAGGAACTTTCCTTAATCCTTACCAATGCGGGTTTAGAGGTAGAAAGTGTAGAAAAAGTGCAACCTGTTGTGGGCGGCTTAGAGGGCTTGGTTATCGGCGAAGTATTGACCTGTGTTCAGCATCCCAATGCCGATCGTTTGCGCATTACAACCGTAAATGTTGGCGGCAAAGAAAACCTTCAGATTGTTTGCGGTGCGCCAAATGTGGGCGCCGGCCAAAAAGTGGTTGTAGCTACAGTGGGTACCACGGTATATCCTTTAGAGGGAGAACCTTTTAAGATAAAAGAATCAAAAATCAGGGGAGAACTTTCGCAGGGAATGATCTGTGCCGAAGATGAAATCGGTTTAGGTAAATCGCATGATGGGATTATGGTTCTCGCTGAGGATACTGAAGTTGGGATCCGTGCAAAAGATCATTTTAAAATGGATGATGATTTTGTTTTCGAAATCGGATTAACACCCAACCGTGCCGATGCAGCATCGCATTTAGGGGTGGCGAGAGATTTAGCCGCTTATTTCAGAAGTGAGTATGAAATGCCTGATATCTCGGCATTCAAAACGGATAACGAAAGTCTGGTTATACCTGTTGAAGTAGAAGATTCACTAGCTTGTCCACGTTATAGCAGTGTTACCATTTCGGGTGTTTCCGTTACAGAATCGCCTGATTGGTTAAAAGACAAGCTAAAGGTAATTGGTTTACGCCCGATCAATAATGTGGTGGATATCACCAATTATGTGCTTCATGGTTTGGGGCAGCCTTTACATGCATTTGATGCTGATAAAATTACAGGTGGAAAAGTAATTGTTAAAAAAGCTGAAGAGGGAACGCCTTTTGTAACGCTTGATGAGGTGGAACGTAAGTTGAGTGCAGATGATCTGATGATCTGCAATGCTGAAGCACCAATGTGTATAGCCGGTGTTTTTGGCGGGAAATCTTCAGGCGTTGATATCAATACCAAAAATATTTTCCTCGAAAGTGCTTACTTCAATTCTGTTTCTGTTCGCAAAACATCTAAAAGACATGGTTTAAAAACCGATGCTTCTTTCCGTTACGAGCGTGGTACCGATCCTGAGATTACGGTTACTGCATTAAAATATGCTGCTTTGTTGATCAAAGAACTGGCTGGTGGCGAAATTTCGTCTCCGGTGGCTGATATCTACCCAAACCACGTCAAGCCATTTGAGTTCGAGGTAAGTTTTACCAATATCAATAAATTAATCGGCGCAAATATTCCTTCGGCTGAAATCAAACACATTATTACCGCTTTAGGTATTTCGGCAACGAATACTTCTGATGATACTTTAGCTTTAAGGGTACCATCATTCAAAGTAGATGTAACCCGCGAATGCGACATTACAGAAGAGGTATTGCGTATTTATGGTTACAACAATATCGAAATTCCTTCAAAAGTAAATGCATCGCTTTCTTACAGTGTAAAGCCTGAAAAGGAAAATACGCATAACGTAATTGCAGATATGCTCACTGCAAATGGTTTTGCAGAGATTATGTGTAACTCGTTAACCAAATCGGCCTATTCGAAAAATTTAGATGAAGCCGTATTCATTTTAAATCCGTTGAGCAGCGATTTAAATGTAATGCGACAGAATTTATTGATGCCGGCTTTAGAAAGTGTAGCATACAATCAGAACCGGAAGAATTCGGATGTGAAGTTTTACGAATTTGGTAAAACCTATCATTTAATTAACGAGCAATATGTTGAGCGTCCAAGGTTATTATTGTTGATTGCTGGTGCCAAACAAAGTGAACAATGGAACCATCAGGCTAAACCGGCAACTTTTTACAATTTAAAATCAGCAGTTGATGCCATCGTATCACGTTTGGGCATCACCAGTTATCAGTCTGATGTTTTAAACGACGAAAACTTTGCTTATGGCATTAAATATTTCCGTGGAGATAAAACTTTGGTAAGTTTCGGGGCCGTTTCAAAAGCCGACCGTAAAGTAGCTGATGTAAATGCTGAAGTATTTTATGCAGATTTTGATTGGGCTGTTTTATTGGATATTGTAAGGAAAAATAAAATCGTACACAAAGATGTTGCTAAATATCCGCAGGTGCGTCGCGATCTTTCCTTGCTGATTGATCAAAATGTAACTTTCGATACTTTGAAAGGCATTGCATTTAAAACTGATAAAAAGCTGATCAGGGAAGTTGGTGTATTTGATGTATATGTTGGCGATAAATTGCCAGAGGGAAAAAAATCTTACGCCTTAAATTTTATTTTGCAGGATGAGGACCAAACCCTGACCGATAAGCAGATTGAGAATACCATGCAGAAACTAATCACGAATTTAACGGCACAAGCAGGTGCAGAAATTAGGAAATAAAATATAAATTCGTATTTTTAGAAATAAATTCATGGCTTCTGTTGCAGATCAATTAGATAAAGTATTACAAAAAACGGCTCGGGTAATTGAGTTATGTAATGCGCTGCAGGAAGAAAATGATTTATTAAAGCTTGAAAACCAATCGTTAAAGGTAGCACTCGATACGGCTAAAGACAAAAATGTAGAACTTGAAGAAAAATTAAGGGTTACAAAATTGGCTAAAAGTATAGAGGGAACAAGTGAAAAATCGCTTGACATTAAACAAAAAATTAACGATTTTGTGCGGGAGATTGATAAGAGTATTGCATTATTAAAAAAATAATGATGCAAGGAAATCAGAAACTAAGCTAACAAATGGGAGAAATCTCGATTAAAATAACCATTTCCGACCGTATTTACCCACTAAAAGTAAATGTGGAAGAGGAAGAAATTGTGAGACGGGCAGCAAAAATGATCAATGAGCGCATAAAAGATTACCAGGATAATTATGCGGTTAGAGATAAGCAAGACCTTCTTTCTATGGCCGTGTTGCATTATGCAACAGCCGTTTTAAGAACAGAAAACAAAGTACAGAGCCAGGATACTGCTGTTGCCGATAAAGTTGAAGAATTGGATATTTTACTCAATAATTTCTTTGCAAAATAAGGTTCGTTCTTTATATTTTTTGTCACACTGAATGCAATGAAGGATCTGGGGCGTAAATCTTGGATTCTGAATACCCCGCGGATTGGTGCCTTGGCCCTATGCGCTCTGCTTCAAGACAAAACACGATATTAGCACAAAAATATAGCCGCAGCTAGTTTTTGAGTTTCAAATTTTATAAAACTTAACACTTCAATATCTATAGGGTTAAGAGGGCGTATTTCATTTGCTATTGCACCTGAAAATGGCTTAAACCCTAATTATGCTTAGTTGAGGTTTAAAATGTATGAGACTTTAAAAATTAGTTGCGGTTTTTTTTTACATAAAAAACAAAATGGAAATAGTTGAAATATTAGGATATGTATTTGCCGTGATAGCGGGTATAGCTATCGGAGTAGTAATAGGAAGATTTCTGTTGCGTAACTTGCTTAAACAGCAGGAAATTGCCGCACAGAACAAAGTGAAAAAGATTTTAAAAGATGCAGAAAACAATGCAGAGATTTTAAAAAAGAATAAACTTTTAGAAGCAAAAGAGAAATTTTTACAGTTAAAAGCCGAACACGAACAAGAAGTTAGTGCCAGAAACAACACCATTAACCAGCGCGAAAATACCATTAAGCAGAAAGAGCAATCGGTCAATCAGCGTATGGAGAACTTTAATAAAAAAGAGCAGGAACTCGAAAAGCATAAAATTAACCTCGAAAAACAAACGGAACTTGCGGTTAAAAAGCAAGAAGAGGTTGAAGTGCTTAAAAACCAGCATCTAAAACAATTAGAAACTATTGCCGGCCTTTCTGCTGAAGAAGCTAAAGAACAATTGGTAGAAAATCTGAAACAGGAAGCCCGCACCCAGGCTATGATGCAGGTGAAAGATATTGTGGATGAGGCCAAATTAACAGCGAGCAAGGAAGCTAAGAAAGTGGTTATTCAAACCATTCAACGTACTGCTACCGAAGCGGCAATTGAAAATTCTGTATCTATTTTTCATATCGAAAGTGACGAAATTAAAGGTCGCGTTATTGGAAGAGAGGGTAGAAATATCCGTGCTTTAGAAGCTGCAACCGGTATCGAGATTATTGTGGATGATACACCGGAAGCCATCATTCTATCTGGTTTCGACCCGGTAAGAAGAGAAATAGCCCGTTTGGCTTTACACCGTTTGGTAACCGATGGACGTATCCACCCGGCACGTATTGAAGAAATTGTAGCCAAAACCAAAAAACAGATCGAAGATGAGATTGTAGAAATTGGAGAGCGTACCGTAATCGATTTAGGGATCCATGGTTTGCATCCTGAGCTGATCCGTATGGTTGGCCGTATGCGTTACCGTTCATCATACGGACAAAACCTTTTACATCACTCACGTGAGGTAGCGAATTTCTGTGCTACCATGGCTGCAGAATTGGGCTTAAATGCCAAAATGGCTAAACGTGCGGGTCTGTTACATGATATCGGTAAGGTTCCTGATGATAATCCGGAATTGCCACACGCTATTTTGGGTATGCAACTCGCTGAAAAATATAAAGAACACCCTGAAATTTGTAATGCCATTGGTGCCCACCACGATGAAATAGAGATGACTTCAATGATCTCACCAATTGTACAGGCTTGTGATGCCATTTCTGGCGCACGTCCGGGTGCACGCCGCGAGGTGGTAGAAAGTTATATTAAACGTCTTAAAGATTTGGAAGAACTGGCGCTATCTTATCCAGGTGTAGAAAAGACTTTCGCCATTCAGGCCGGTAGAGAACTACGCGTAATTGTAGAAAGCGAACGTATTACCGATGCGCAGGCAGAGCTTTTAGCAGCTGATATTTCTACCCGTATCCAAACTGAAATGACTTATCCGGGGCAAATTAAAGTGACCGTAATCAGGGAAACCCGTTCGGTAGCATTTGCGAAATAAAGAAGTCAATTCGCCGAATCGTCATCCTGAACTTGTTTCAGGATCTATATAGCAGAAAGGATGCTGAAATAAATTTACTGCGTAGCTTTCCGCTGCGCTACAGGTCAGCATGACGAGCTGTTTAATAAACAAAATATAAAGCGATGGATATTCCATCGCTTTTTTTATTTTTACATAATGAGCAAGCAAACCATAAAAATTGAACCTAAGAGACCTGTTGCTGTACTTTTTGATAAGTATGCCGAAAGTCACCAAAACCCAACCAATAAATTGGTTCATTGGATCTGTGTCCCTTTGATCATGTTCAGTCTATTGGGTTTAGTATGGCAGATTCCGTTTCCGCATCTGAATTTTCTGGGCAGCTACAACGGATTCTTTAACTGGGCTTCGTTTCTGATAGCCTTTAGCTTGTATTATTATTTCACGTTATCACCGGTTTTATTTTTCATGATGATCTGGGTGGTGGGACTAATGAGTTACATTATCGTAAAAATTGAACAGGCAGTTGGTTTAGGGAGTGGAATGGCTTACGCCATTTATGCAGCAATATTCGTAGCTGCCTGGATCGGTCAGTTTATCGGGCATAAAATTGAAGGGAAAAAACCATCATTTTTAGATGATGTTAAGTTTTTGTTAATTGGACCGATCTGGTTATTGCACTTTATATGTAAAAAGGTGGGCATCCGTTACTGATCAAAGACACCTGTTAATACTCGCTTAACTTTAAAGTAAAACAATCTTAATTAACATCTAACTTACAGTTAACACTGTGGTAATAATTTTGCCCTTATCAAATAAAGGCAAATTGGACTTACTAAACTCTTTTAAAAAGGCGGCACTTACGGTGTTCGCGCTAATGATCAGCATACTTTCGTATGCACAGACCGGAAAAATTTCTGGAACCGTTACCGATAAAAAAACAGGAGAAACCTTAATTGGTGTAACCGTTAAAATTAAGGGTACAACTAAAGGGATGGCTACTGATGTGGATGGCAAATACACCATATCCGGTTTATCATCACAAAAATATTCTTTGGTATACCAATATGTTGGCTATACAACCAAGGAAATTGGGGATATCGACGTTTCCGATAGCAAAATTACTACACTTAATGTAATACTTGAGGAAGCCAATTCCCAAAATTTATCTGAAGTTGTTATTAAAGGATCTTTCAAAAAAGAAAGTATCAATGCCTTGTATGCCCAACAAAAAAGCAGCATTAGCATTTCTAGCGGAATTTCAGCGGAGATTATTCAAAAATCTCCCGACAGAAATACCTCCGAAGTATTAAAAAGGGTAAGTGGAGCCAGTATTCAAAATAATAAATTTGTAGTAATCAGGGGCTTGGCTGATAGGTATAATACTTCAATGCTTAACAACTCATTGTTACCCTCAACTGAGCCGGATAAAAAAGCTTTCGCTTTTGATATTATTCCGGCGAATTTAATTGATAACTTAGTAGTATATAAAACTGCTTCTCCTGATTTACCAGGTGACTTTGCCGGTGGTATTATACAAGTAATTACAAAAGATGTTCCAGATCAGAGCTATTTAAATTTTTCTACCAGCTGGGGTTACAATACACAATCTACTTTTAAAGATTTCACATCAAACGAGAGAAGCGGCAGTGAATATCTGGGCCTGATTGATCAGGATAGAAAATTTCCTTCTTCTTTTCCGAAGTCCTTCCAAACTTATAATCCTCTGCCAGCACAGGATAAGGTAAATTTCTCTAAACTTTTACCAAATGCTTATGCCGAAAACAGCTACAAAGCACTGCCTTCTCAAAATCACCAGATTACTTGGGGTAACCGAAAGGATTTCGAAAATGGCGGATCACTGGGAAGTGTTGTTTCGCTATCGTATAGAAACTCTCAAAGTATTAATCCTGTTCAAAGAAATGATTATCAGAATGATTTCAGGGATATTTATTATGATTACAATGATACACAGAACGTTTTCAACACGAGTATTGGGGTATTGGCAAACATTACTTACAAAAAAGGTAGAAACAAATTTGGATTCAAAAACCTACTGAATAATGTTTTAGAAGATATATATACGCAGAGAAGTGGCTTTAATACCAATATCGATGCTAATCTACGTTTTAACAACGCTGATCAAACCCGCAAAACCATATATAATACACAGATGGAAGGCGAACATCAGTTTGGTAAAGCTGATCAGAAAATCAACTGGAACTTAAGTTACTCTAATATTAACAGGAATCAGCCTGATTTAAGGTCTATTTATTATCGCCAGGTTGGTGGTAGTAATTCGAATGTTTACTCACTTGTTGATCGGAATAGCCGTCGCTTTTTTGCAGACATGAAAGAGGATAATTTTTCAGCCTTAGCAAATTATTCCCTGCCATTTTCATTATTTAAGAAGAAGAGCATCTTTAAAACCGGTTTTTTAAGTATGTACAAAACAAGGGATTTTAAGGCAAGAATCTTTAACTACCTATACAATACTTCTGGATCTGCGAGTTATGATGAGCAAATTCTTAGCCAACCAAAAGATGTTATTTTTAAACCTTCTAACATGTCTACTTCAGGAGGATTCTATTTAAACGACTTTACAAGTAATACAGATTCTTATCAGGCGCAAACCCTGTTAAATGCCGGTTACTTAATGTTGGATAATCATTTTGGTGAAAATTCCAGGTTAACTTGGGGCGCTAGGATTGAGCATTATCACCAGAATATCGATTATATTGATTTAAGTGGAACGAGCAAAAATTTTAACCAGACCTTTTTTGATGTGTTGCCGTCTGTAAACTATACTTATTCAATCAATGAGAAAAGTAATTTCAGGGTTTCAGGTTCGAGAACCGTTTCGCGTCCTGAATTAAGAGAGCTTGCCCCTTTTACGTTTTATGATTTCGTAAGCCAGACGTCCACCTTAGGTAATCCGATGTTGAAAAGAGGAACTATCAATAATGCTGACTTACGTTATGAGATATATCCTAAAGCAGGCGAAGCAATTACTTTCTCGTTATTCTACAAAGATTTTAATAATGCAATAGAACAAACGCTAGATGAAGGTGGTACACCTGAACGTCGTCAGGTTAATTATTTTAATATAGGAAAGGCTTATTCATTCGGTGCAGAGGTAGACATCAGAAAAAGATTCGATTTTATTAACGAAACAGGGTTTTTCAACGATCTTACATTTTTTGCCAACCTGAGTTATATTAAATCAGAAGTTAAACTGAGCACGATTGGATTAGATGCAAGGCCACTTCAAGGTCAATCTCCTTACTTAGTTAATGCAGGTTTACAATATGCTAATGAGCCAACTGGACTGACTTTTACCGGTTTGTACAATAGGGTAGGACAAAGAATTGCATTTGTTGGAAATACTTTAATCCCGAATATATGGGAAAATTCAAGAGACGTAGTGGATTTCCAGATTAGTAAAAAGCTACTTAAAAATAAAGCGGAGTTGAAACTTAATGCGGGGGATATCTTTAATCAAAAAAGCATCTTTTATTTAAATATGGATGATAAAACCAATTTTGACAGTAAGGTAGATAAACAATATGTTACATCAAGATTCGGAACTAATTTCACTATTAGTTTTAGTTACAACTTATCATTTGCCAAGTAAAAATAAATTATAAATATAAATAGCAGTCAAGTTAACACGGAAACGTAATTTAAAAAAACAATTAGTATGAAAATCAAAATCTCATTGGTAGCGCTAGCAATGGCTACGGTTTGCTTTACAGCTTGTAAAAAGAACAATGAAGAAACAGGAACCACAACAGGTAATGTAGAGATTACAAACGGCGGAACTATTTCTGGAACTTACAAAGCTGGCCAGAACGTGGTTGTTCGTAAAGGCACAGTAACACTTTCGGGTTACACTTACTTTGAAGAAGGATCCACACTGACAATTGAGCCTGGAACCATTGTTAAGTCAAGTGTGTCTAATAAAGGAGCTTTAATTATTGAAAGAGGTGCCAAAATTATGGCAGAAGGAACAGCAAACGCCCCAATTGTATTTACATCAGGAAAAGCTGCCGCTGAAAGAGCTCCGGGTGATTGGGGTGGAATTATTGTTTTGGGTAGGGCAACAGTTAATGCAAGCAATCCAACCATCGAGGGCGGTGTCGGCAAACAATATGGCGGTAATGTTGATACCGATAACTCGGGAGTGATCAAATATGTGCGTATCGAATTCGCAGGTATCGCTGCTGAACCAAATTCTGAAATTAACGGTTTAACATTAGGAGGCGTGGGTTCTGGTACTACACTTGATCATATCATGGTTGCTTATGGTAACGATGATGCCTTCGAGTTTTTTGGTGGAACGGTAAATGCTAAATATCTAATTGCATATGCTACTGCTGATGATGATTTCGATTTTGATAATGGATATAAAGGTAAAATTCAATTCGCAATGTCTTTAAGAGATCCAAACTTTGTTGACGGTGGTGATGCTGGTAACGGCATTGAATGCGATAATAACGCAACCGGTTCAGATGCGACTCCAAGAACAAAACCTAATCTTTCTAATTTCACAATACTAGGTCCTAATGGAGCTGCCAACACTGCTGCTAACCATAACTTTGCTAATAGATGGAGAAGAAACACAACCTTTATCTTAAATAATTCAATTATGTTAGGTCATCCGAAAGGTGGTTTATCATTAGAGTCTAATGGTACTTATAATGCGTTCATAGATGGCACTTCTCAGTTCAATAACAATATTATTTATGCTTTAGCGGCTCCTTTCAAATTAGGAAGTGATGTTACTGTAACTGGCGCTTCTGCTGCTGCTATTGAGGCTAAAGCTTTAGCTTCTGGAACAGTAAGCATAGCTTCTTCCGCTGCTGCTGGCTTAACGGACGCATTCAACTTATCTGCTCCTAACTTATTGCCAGCTACTGGTTCTATCGCATTAACAGGTGCCGTTTTTGCAGGCGATCAAAATGATTCATTCTTTGAAAAGGTTAGCTACAAAGGCGCTTTCGGTACTACCAACTGGACTACCGGTTGGGCTAGCTGGACACCTAAAACAAATGTGTATTAATAGCATTTAAATAGATATTATACAAAAAGCCAGATAGCGATATCTGGCTTTTTTGTGTTTTAATATTTCCTAGTCTGTATTAGCAATTAGGTATCATAATATGTTGTTAATAATTTTGTAATGTTAGGCTGGTATTTTTAAATATGAAAATACCATCTAACTTTGTTATCAAGATTGCAATAGTTGTAATTTTTGGAACTGCAACATTTCTCTTTAGTTGTAAGAAAGAAAATAGTCCCGTCCTAAAGCCTGCTAATTTAAAAATACCGAATAAAATGGCAGGTATTCCAACTCATGTATTCGATTGGGAAACAGCAGATTATATGCCTACACCAGCTGGTTCTCCTCCTATCCTGGTACCATGGGCATCTGGAAGTAATCAGTTATTTTCAAATGATATAGCTTTTGACTTTAAAAGGGCCGACGGCTGGAATCTGATTTACAATACTTTTAGTCCGACTCAGGCAACGTCACCCAATTTTTTTGCACTATACAACAAGTATAGAGGAATTATACGCTTTTATTTGTATCTACCTCCAGGAAGCCCATATGCATCATCATACTTTAGTGATGGATTAGGCATATCAGGGACATATCCCTCTTCTATAATGAACTTCTCTAAAGAGATTATCGATCCTGAAAATGTGTTAAGATCTGTTACAAAGATTCAGAATTACCAAATACTATCTACAGGAGCATGGTATGCTTGTCAATATGAATTGGCCTATGATCCATATATTGTAAATAGTAATCAGGAAAATTTAAATTTCGTTTGGAACGTATCTTCGGCTAATGTATCGCAAATGGTTTTAAATGGAACTTCAAACGGAACATTAACTGGTACGGTTGGAACTGCAAATTCGGGCGGTTTCAATCTGGGCAGTTTATTAGGGAATTTAGGAAATACAGCCATTCACATTGCGGGTTTAAAAGGTATACAGGCACTAAATCTACCTAAATCAAAAGTATTTGGAACAGATGTAACCAAATCTATTGAAGATGGTATTAAAGGGGGCTTAACTGGTGCTGTGAAAGGATTTTTTAGTGCAATCCTGGGAGGATCTGCTACTAGCCCACAGGTAGTTGATTTAAAATTGAAAGTAGAAACTGATTTAAAGGGGTCGATCACAAACAATAGTGGGATTTTGAATACAACCTTGGCAATGCCTGGATCGGCAAATGCTAATTCCATTGGGTATATACCTAGTTATAACAAAATTTTGGGTGTTTTTGATTTTTCACTTGCTCCGATTTTATTCGTAACGAATCAAAAAGTTCCAATTTACGAAGCTCCAGGCACTACCCAAAAGTATATCGATGATTATAGCGTAGCTCATTTTCATGGACCCCTTGATGGGATTACCCTACAAGTCAACCCGGAGGTGAAAAATGATGGAACAACTGTTAAAGTTACCAGAGTTGATGTACTTGTTCCATATAAGCAGAGATATGCAAATTATGGTCGTCCTTCAGAAAAAACAACGATACAGAGGTTTTTAGATAGAAATGATCCCGAATGGCCTCTCCCATCAGATTACGGTAAAGAAATCATTGGGGAGGAAATCTATGCTTGTGGTAGTAGTACAAATATGACTGACACACGCATTACCTTTAAGGTGCAGCACCGTCAAGATTATAGTATTAGCACGGGTTATTATAATGTAACTAATCTTGATGGTATTCGAATTCGTTATACAATTTTGGTTACACCCGGTAACGGTTCCAAACCGATTACATTCATAAAAACTGTAAAGCCAACGATTGAATTTACGTAACAGTAACTTGCAAGTCTGATGAAGCTGGAATTTATTATAAATGGGAAGCTTCGGGGTCAGCGATACAAGCTATTATGATAAATTTACAGACAATACTGATTTGATATTGAACGAGATTAGCTTTAGTAACACAGGTGATCATCAGCTGAGGTATACAATTTCCCGATGCAATATAATCTCAAAACAGCCACTAAAATATCGTTGTTCAATGATTTAAAGTGTAAGGTGAATATCTCTAATGAGGTAACCATTTTTCATAGAAAATGAAACAGGTGTTTTCTGAGGATAACACCTGTTTTTTTTTAAAATTTTATACAACTTCTTCAGCTGCATTCTTAGCTTTTTTTACGGCAACAGGTTTAACCGTTTTTGCTTTTGGTGCGGTAACTGCTATTTCTTCTTCCTTGATAAAAGGCGCAATAGAATCATCTTCTACAGCAGGAATAGTTACCTTTTTAGCAAGCTGTTTGGCAAACTTCTCAATTACTTTGTCCGTTTTTTTTGCTTTGCCATATTGACTAACCAGCTTATTAAATGCAAATGTCAATTTCGATTCCAATTCTTTGCGTAGCTTTTTATTGGTCGAATGATTTTTCGACTTGGATTTGTTCTTTTTCATCTGAAATTTATGGGTTTTCACAAAGATAAAAAAACAGAAAGTTAAGTTAATATTATGATTATGTTAACGGTAAGCCTCATAGTTAACATATAAAATATTTCCTGTTGTTGATCAGATTGGATGGATCTCAATCAATCGGATATTAAACACTGCTGCACGAAATATGCTTGGTAGCATGTTCAAAAATCAACCCCCGGTGCTACATCGCCGCCTAAATCCAATGTATTTTGAAAAGCTTCAAGGTAGCCCAGCAAATGGCGTTCGGCATTGGCATAAGAGGTAAATGTGGAGGCCGGTATGTTGGCTTCCTGTTCGCTGGCATTTTTAAAGTTTAAGCTTACCTGAAAGGTAAAGGTCTTATCGTCATTAATTGGCGATAGGATTCTGGCTTTGACCGGATGACCGTGAATTTCGACAAAGAATTCTTTGATAACAGTATAGATGATAGCGGCCATATGGTTATTATACTTAGCCTTTAAAAATACGGCAAATAAGGTGCTGATCTGCCTGTTCTTGATAAAATAATATTATTTTAATATTTAGTTAACTTGAATTTAATATATCGGGACGTTTATTTATGGCCAGGCTCATAAGCATAGACTACCTCATACTTCAGGTTTTTAAGGTTGGTGGCAATTTGTCCTATTTTTAAGTTTTGTGCCTGCGGGGTAGGTTCACAATAAGAATATTTTTTACCCTTATAAGTCACCGCTTCGCCAATGGGTTTATCAAACTGTACAGCAATGGTTAAATGTTTGGGATATAGCAAAGCAATCATCGGCAGGTTATATATTTCCTTTACCAGGTAAAAGAATAATGCAGCCCGGTCGTCGCAGTCGCTATATATACTCAATAAGGTTTGTTCTGGAGAGAACCGTTTTTCCTTACCATAGTTTTCACTGTCATCTTCATATAGAAAGCCATAACGGGTAAATCTCATCAGGTAATCCACGCCTTTTTTCTGATCCATGTTTTTCAGATTTTCTTTTAGTGTGGGAATAAGGGAACTGTATGTTTCTCTGCTCAAAGGAATATTAAAATAACTCTCAAAATCAACTACGGGATAGTTTTTGAAAATGGTTTGTACATCCTGATTGACTTTTAGCCTGAAATGATGAATTTTCTGACGGTAACTAAACTCAATGTCCCTCTCCTCGTAACTTTCAGGTCTAAAATCGGGCATTCTTGTTACTTTATAAGAGAATGGATTTTTAGCTTCTGGTATAAAAATTTTAACAGGTTTGTAGGCATCGGCCTGTTTAAATAATTTGCCATAATCATGATAGTTCAGGCACATAAACTTTTGCCCATCAATCATAAAAAACGGAATATCGCTGATGTCCTCTTCATTTCTAACATAAAAAATGACCTGATCATTGCCCACGGCAAGCCGGGCGTCGTAACCACATTTACTAAGTAAAAACCATTTGTACAAAGTATAGGCAAAATAGTTATTGGCTTTCGGACTAATCTGTTCGGCTGTTTTACGGATCAGTTGATAATAAATCCAGTCATTTAAATTATATTTTTTCTGGTACTTTTCTAAAGAGGCGATAACTGAAGCGTATTGTCCGGAAGAGATCCGGTGATAAAAGTCTGAAACGGCTGATGTTGTTGCTGTTTGTGGTATGGAGAAAACCACCGAAGAATCGGCACTGAAATTAAAGGTTCCATTATAAAAATCGAAAGCATATTGCTGCGCCTTTGAGCTGATTACATTCGTCATCAGGCCGGCAACCATAACACTCCTCAAAATATAGATGTAAATTCTTTTTTTCAAACCGCACAATATTTGGTTACATTAAATTTACTTATTATTAATATAAAAGCAACAATTTCTTTATGTGAACCATTTAGGATGCCCTTAATACTGTGTTAACATATTGGCCCCGGTCTGCTAAACCGGAGTCTTTTCAATGTCAATTACGGGTATTGGCAGATTTCTTCCGCTACATTAATAAATTTCTATAAATAACATTTCTTTAATACCAATTTAACATGGCCAAACTACTTTTGTGGCATAAATATTTGGTTAGTATTTATAAAGTTTAGGTTAGTTGATAATAAAAAACCCAGATGGATGTCTGGGTTTTTTTATGAACTAAATTATAAATTCTTACCAAGTTTTTCCAAAATTTCTGCTGGAATACTATGGGTATCAACCACTAAGAAACCATCCAAACAATCAGAAAACTTAGGGTCGATATTAAATGAGATAATTTTTGCATTCAGGTTCATATACTGCCTTAACAATACCGGAATTTTAATATGCGAATTTTCAATATCTCCGATAATACTATCCAGATCCTTAAAAGATTCGCTGCTATCAACCAGTGTATCAGTAGCTATTGGCAATAAATCAGCTTTGAATTTATTTCTGGGTTTAACATATTTGGCCATTTCGTAATCGAAATGGTTTTTGGTAATATAATCTACAATTAAAGCCTTGCTAAATTTCGAAAAATTGTTGCTGATACTTACCGGACCAAACATATAGCGGTACTGTGGATTATCAATCAGGTATTTTAAAATCCCTTTCCACAGCAGGAAAAGTGGCAATGGTTTACCCTGGTATTCTTTTCTGATCCACGATCTGCCTAATTCGATACCCTGTCTCAACATCGGATAAAACTGATCTTTCATTTTAAAGAGTTCAGAAAGGTAAAAACCACGGCGTCCCATGCTTTCTAAAATCTCATCACCTTTACCAATCCGGTAGGCACCTACAATGTTTTCTAAATCTTTATCCCATATAAATAAGTGGTTATAGTAAATATCGTAGTTATCAAGGTCGATTTTTTTGTTGGTGCCCTCGCCAACTTCACGGAAAGTAATTTCGCGCAGGCGGCCGATTTCCCTTAAAATATTGGGGATTTTTAAAGTCGGGACAATATATACCTCATAGTTTTTTTCTGTCCAAACCCTGAAATCTTCCAGAACCGCTACCTCATTTTTAATTAAAACCCTCGAAGTTTCTTCAATTACTTCTGCAGGTTTCTTTTTAATCTTAAATAAGTTTAATGGGTTAAAGAGTTTTTTTTCTGTATCTAAACCAATACCCAGCGCATAGGTACGGGCTCTTAAAAAGTCCATCAGCTTATTGCTGCTGTTCATGTGCGAAATTTCTGATACGGCTATGGGTTTACCAATCCGAACCTTAATGGTGCGCCCATGTTTATTTAAAAATTCAGATGGTAATTTCGCGGTACGCAGAGTAGGGTGTATAAAGCTCAAAATATTAAAGAAAACACCATTATTGCCATGGAAATAAATCGGTACAACCGGTACTTTCGCTTTAGCAATCAGTTTTCCAACAACCGGGTGCCACATCCTGTCGGTTACCTGTTGGGCATCTAATTTAAAAGTAGAAACCTCTCCGGCAGGGAAAATACCAATCGGTGTTCCATTTCTAAGTAGGTCAAAAGTAGTTTTTAATCCGCTAATGCTCGAAGAATGCTGCACATTTTCGAAAGGATTCACCGCCACAAAAAACTCATCAAGGTTTGGTATTTTTTTCAAAATAAAATTGACCATTACCTTAGCATCCGGTCTAACCGTACACAACAGTTTAACGAGGGCCAAACCTTCCACACCGCCATAAGGGTGGTTTGCAATGGCAATAAAAGGGCCTGTTTTCGGAATACTATTTAAATCATCATCGTCAAATTCTATAGAAACACCAATGGTTTCTAATATCTTGTCTACAAACTCCAAGCCTTTAAAGTGTTGGTTTTGAGCAAATACGTCGTTAATGTCGTTCAGTTTCATGATCTCCATCAGCAAACCTGCTAAACCTGGTACACCTAGCTTATCTATCTTAGTTGCTTTCGCGAACTCAGATGTAGTTATGATCTTCATATAAATTCTTAGATTGTTGATAGGCAAAACCTATTCGGTTTTGCAATCCCAAAAATAAGATTTATATTTATAATCCACATGTCATATCGCATCAATGAGAATTTGGTTCAACAAAAATTTTGGTGTTAGCAAAAGTGAATTTAATGGCCTGTTGTTTCTGGTCTTAATTATCATTGTGATCAAGGCTATACCAATTATATATGGCTATTGGCAGCCGGTTTCAAAGGATGATCCTGATCTTTTGGCACAAATTCAACAGATTAGCATAATAGATCAGGCGAATGATGAGGCTGTTCGCGATCGGATGGAAACTTTCAGCCACAAAAAAGCAGTTAAGCTTTTTAAATTCAATCCTAACGCATTAGATGTGGAAGGTTGGCAAACTTTAGGCCTTTCAGCAAAACAGGCACAATCGATTGTGAATTATACCAATAAGGGAGGCAGATTTTATAAACCAGAGGATCTTCAGAAAATGTATACCATTTCGCCGGAAATGTATAAAAGAATATTGCCTTATGCCCATATACCCGAATCAATTAATATCTCCAAAAACAATTCGCCTTTCGAACGAAAAGAGTATGCTAAAAAAGCTCCGGTGATTATTGATGTTAATACGGCAGATTCTGCTCAATTGGATGAGATTAAAGGCATTGGAGGGACTTTTGCACTTAGAATTCTTAAATACCGCGAACGTTTAGGTGGTTTCCATAAAAAAGAACAACTTCTTGAAGTTTATGGCCTAGACAGTATTAAGTATGAGGAAATTAAAGACCAGATTGTGATCGGTAACGTTCAGTTAAGAACAATAAATATCAATACGGCAACTTTTAATGAGTTAAAGCGTAATCCCTATCTTACATTTAAACAGATCAATGCCATTATTCAGTATCGCAGGCAGCACGGTCATTATTCCGGAGTAGCTGATTTAAAAAAGATCATTCTCTTAAACCAGCAGGTGATCGATAAAATTACGCCTTATATCTCTTTTTAGAAAGAATAATTATTTTTGGTTTTGGAAAGCAAAACCTGTATTCCATGGCAGTGTTTGTTCCTGCTCTTCGCTTTACTCCGTTGCACTCCGTGTTCGCTTCTATCACCCGCCTGCAACGGGCAGGGGTTTAGTTACGCTGGACAGTGCTGTAAAATTCATGGAAATTTTAAAGGCATAGTAAAATTTTGCGCTTTGCAACCCTCGATCTCCTTACCGGCCGGGCCACCTGAACCCGATTAAGCGGAATAGCCCACAGCGCAGCGAGGACTATAAGCGAAAGCGGGACTGAAGCAGCCTAAACGCTTCTGAACCTGCTTTCCTGAAAAAACACGTTTAAGTATCTTAAGCTGTTAATATTTTATCCGTATTCAAATGAACCTATTTTCCAAAATATTCGGTTATCGTTTTAAAGAATCATAAAAAACTTTTCTCCTTAATTTTCGATGTTTAAAATTAACCGGGAAACTAATTGAACCGAATACCATTTCATTCTGTAATGGCACAAATATTTAATGGTAACTAACTATCAAATAATTGTTTATAATTGCCTCAACTAACTATAAAAATATATATTTAATGAGCGTAAGCTTCGATTTTTCAGAAACAGAAACTCAGCAAAGTGTAAAGGCCATGGTCCGCGATTTTGCAGAGAAAAACATCCGTCCACATATTATGGAGTGGGATGAAGCACAGCATTTTCCTATTGAATTATTTAAGCAGTTCGGAGAATTAGGGTTAATGGGCGTTTTGGTTCCGGAAGAATATGGTGGCTCAGGTTTAGGATATCAGGAATATGTTGATGTGATTGTAGAAGTGGCCCGGGTTTGTGGTTCAATCGGCTTATCATTAGCCGCACACAATTCTTTATGTACCGGCCATATTCTGGCATTTGCAAACGAAGAACAGAAACAGAAATGGCTGCCTAAACTGGCCACAGCCGAATGGATTGGCGCATGGGGATTAACCGAGGCCAATACCGGCTCGGATGCCTTAAGAATGATGACTACTGCTGTTGAAGATGGCGAAGATTACATTATAAACGGTGCCAAAAATTGGATTACCCATGGTAAAAGCGGCGATATTGCGGTGGTGATGGTAAGAACAGGTGAGCAGGGAAGTTCGAAAGGAATTTCGGCCATTGTAGTAGAGCGTGGCACGCCAGGTTTTACCGCAGGAAAAAAAGAAAACAAACTCGGCATGCGGGCATCAGAAACCACTGAAATGATCTTTGATAATTGCCGCGTACCGAAAGCCAATCTGTTGGGCAATGTTGGCGAAGGTTTTAAACAGGCCATGAAAGTTTTGGACGGCGGAAGAATTTCTATTGCTGCATTAGCCTTAGGCATAGCAAAAGGCGCTTTTGATGCTTCGGTGGCTTACTCGAAACAGCGTCAGCAGTTTGGCCAACCCATCTCCGGCTTCCAGGCCATTAGTTTTAAACTTGCTGATATGGCTACAGAGATTGAAGCTGCAGAGCTATTGATCCGCCAGGCAGCTGATTTAAAGAACAGGCACTTACCGATGACAAAAGAATCGGCTATGGCAAAATATTTTGCATCGGAGGTTTCGGTAAAGGTAGCTACAGATGCCGTTCAGATATTTGGTGGATATGGTTATACCAAAGATTTTCCGGTTGAAAAATTTTATCGCGATAGTAAATTATGTACAATAGGAGAGGGAACCTCTGAAATACAAAAGATTGTGATTGCCCGTGAAGTATTGAGTAAAGCTTAAAACAGAGAGCTTAAAGACAAAAGCAAATAGGTACATTTATAAGGAAACAACAAACCAAATATATTATGAGTAATCCGGGCGGCTTAACCACCTCCGGATTTTTTTATTTGAAATTTTAAAACTTCCCTTCTTTATGTAATGTTTTAATTAAAGATTAAAGATTAAAGATTAAAGAAATTAACAGCTTTCAGTTGGCGCTTGGCATTACCAATGAACAAATGACTACTGAACTAAATGAATCATAAAATGGCAAAATATTCAGAAAAAGCTGGTGAGAAAGTAGAAGAAACCATGCACGAAATGAAAGAAGGTAAACTTAAGAGCGGATCAGGTAAAAAGGTGACTTCCAAAAAGCAGGCGATTGCTATCGGATTATCGGAAGCCAGAAAAGCAGGAGCGAAAGTACCTAAGAAGGGTTGAAGGCAGAAGGTTTTATAAAGCCTAAAGCCTAAACCTACTGCGGTATATCCTTCGAAGTTAAAATACTATCTACCACATAAACGCTAAATCCGCGCCATGGAAGGGAGTGTTTATATTCTTTGTAGTGTAATTCGAAAAACTTGCCACTATTGGCCATCATTTTTTCAGCAATTTCCTTATTGGCGATAGAAAATTCAAATTCGTTGTTCTGCAGGGTTCCTGTTTGTCGCGATTTTATGCCACTCTGAATTAATTTGCCCTCACAGGTTTTAAATACATAGCCTTTCTTTACTACATAGTTTAGTTCGCCTGCCTTAACACCCTCTCCAAAAACAAAGAAATACCGATAGTAGCAAATTGCGATCAGTGTAATTACGACTATCACGGCGATAATCGAGCCTACTTTTTTACCTTTTGTCATAAATTATAATGTATATATAAATGTAGTTAAACAACAGTTTAGTTTAATCAATGATTGAAATAATATTTCTTTTTATAAAATCTTTCTCATTTTCAATATTTTGCTTACATTTGCAGCCCCGATAACACGGAGAATTAAAAAACCACGAGAGGAGGTATTTCAGCGTTATGATCATTATCAACATTAAAGACGGCGAATCATTAGATAAAGCCCTTAAACGTTTCAAGAAAAAGTTTGAAAAAACTGGTGTATTGAGAGAACTACGTAGTCGCCAGGCATACGAGAAAAAATCCGTTGCCCGCCGTACTGAAATTAAACATGCTGTTTACATTCAGAATATGAATCAAGATACAACTGCATAGTTGTTTAAGATATAAATATGTTATAATCCTCCTGATGTTAATTCAGGGGGATTTTTTGGTTTTAAAAGAAGTCAAAAACTTGCAATAAACAATTCGTTAATGATTTCTTTATATCAAAACTATTTGTAACTTCATGTCAATGCCCCATAAAACGTTATTGAATGTTGCAAAAAAGTTTCATTACCTATTTAACTCACGAGAAACGCTATTCTCGGCATACCATTACCGCTTACCAAAAGGATTTAGATCAGTTTGAAGTGTTTATCCGGGCATTAGAAATTGGTTTTACCGAAGTTAAACATCAACAACTTCGCGACTACCTGGTTGAACTGATGGACGAAGGGCATTCAGAGAATACCATTAACAGAAAAATCTCTGCTTTACGGAGCTTTTATAAATTTTTACATAAATCCGGGGAGATTCATCAAAATCCTGCAGTTTTAATTAAGTCGCCGAAAATACCTAAAAGGCTGCCTGTTTTCGTGGATGCGCAGAAAATGGATCATTTACTGGATTCTCAACATTATTTCGATGAAAGTTTCCCTTCTGTTCGCGATCATCTGGTAATTGAGCTGCTTTTTGGAACGGGAATGCGTTTAACTGAACTATTGCAATTGAAAGATACTGATATTGATCTCTATTCAGGAACCATAAGGGTTTTGGGCAAAAGGAACAAGGAAAGAATCATACCGATAAATAAACAGCTTATCAATCAGGTAAATACCTACATCGAACTAAAAAAGTTGCAAAACTTTGATAACAATTTGCTAATATTAATCGTTACCAATACAGGTGCGGCGGCCTATCCGAAATTGATATACCGTATTGTTACCTCATACCTAAACCATGTATCAACCAATGAAAAGAAAAGCCCCCATGTGTTGCGGCATAGCTATGCCACCAGCCTGTTGAATGCAGGTGCAGATCTAAATGCCATTAAAGAACTTTTGGGCCACGCCAGTTTGGCGGCCACCCAGGTTTACACCCACAATTCGATTGAAAGATTAAAAACAATTTATAAACAAGCCCATCCAAAGGCATAAAAAAAGGAGGAAAAATGAAAATCGGAGTTCAATCAATCCACTTCAATGCAGATAGTAAGTTGTTAGATTTTATACAGAAAAAAGCCAATAAGCTTGATCAGTTTTTTGACCAGATCATTAGCGGAGAAGTGTATTTAAAGTTAGAGAACGTAGAGGACGAGGCTAATAAAATCAGTGAGATAAAACTTATTGTACCAGGAGGCACCCTCTTTGCTAAAGAACAATGTAAATCATTTGAAGAAGCCACCGATCTGGCCATCGAATCATTAAGAAAGCAGATTACTAAACATAAAGATAAAACGCGTGCAAAATTGAGTGAACATAAAGCCATTTTGAATGAGATAGAAGCTGGTGATTATTAACAAAATCACTTCATTATAAAAAATGTAAAAGAGTGGCGCAGTTAAATGCGCCGCTCTTTTTTGTTTAGTTTTTATAGTTTTCGTCATGCAGAACCTCGGCCCGGGCCGGTCAGACGGGCGTTTCTGCTGGATAGATCCTGAAATAAATCCGATAACTATCTTTCGGCTCAGGTAACGATATGGACTAAGCGTATTAAAGGGAATCCTTCAATGGAATATTGTCAATCGAACTTAGCTTTTTGTAAAGATGTCGATATTGATAAAAGTTAAGAAGATAGCGTTCAAAGGAAAACTTTTTCTATGTTGGTTTCTTCAAATAATTTAAAGAAATAGAAAGCTGTTGGTACAATTTCCATAAGCCTGTTTTAATTTTCTAAGCTATTCTCCATAGAAAACTCTGCACGAAGCATAAATCTTGACTTTTTTTTGCCTGATTTTATTTTTTATTTTCAGTTAAGGATTGTGATTGGAGATTGTAATCCTTTTAAGGAAGAAAAAGGGTATAAATAAAAGAAAAAATATTCGATTTTAAGAGATTGATTATGAAGCTCCTTGAGGTGTATGGTAGGCTTTGATCTAAATAACTTCATTATTTTTTTTCAAAATTATTTTGAAGTGAAATATAAGTGTGTATATTTGCATTCCCTTTCGGAAACGGTGTTAGGCCAGGAAGAAAAGGATAGTTCTGTGAAAAGATAAAAGTTTTAAAAAAACACGTTAATAGTATGAAAAATGAAGATTTTTCGTATCATTGCAGAAAATTTAAAGCCTCCTTAGCTCAGCTGGTAGAGCAACTGACTTGTAATCAGTAGGTCATTGGTTCGATTCCGATAGGAGGCTCTTTTTATGTTAAAGTGTTAGCATTTTAAAGTAAAAAACGGGGAGATACCAGAGCGGCCAAATGGGACAGACTGTAACTCTGTTGTCGTAAGACTTCGAAGGTTCGAATCCTTCTCTCCCCACACTTTAAATGAATGACCAAATGTTTTAATGGCAGAATAAATCTCTCATTCTTTCATTCAATCAATCACTAATTTTAAAAGCGGAAGTAGCTCAGTTGGTAGAGCGATAGCCTTCCAAGCTATAGGTCGCGAGTTCGAACCTCGTCTTCCGCTCCAAAAATAAAGTGAGCAGTTAACGGTTGTCAGTTTAGTGGTTTTGCTGAAACTGAATGCTGAAACTGGAAACTAAAAAGCCGAAGTAGCTCAGCGGTAGAGCACTTCCTTGGTAAGGAAGAGGTCGTGGGTTCAAGTCCCATCTTTGGCTCAGGAATAATAAAGCTTTGTTAAATCTGTTTAATATGCAGGGTAGACAAGGTTTTTTGTGTTGCATTGCATCAAAACAATTAATAAAAAATAATAAAAAGTTAACCTACTAATTAGTTATAAATAAAATGGCAAAAGAAAAATTTGACCGCAGTAAACCGCACTTAAACATCGGTACAATCGGTCACGTGGATCACGGTAAAACAACTTTAACAGCGGCTATTACAAAAGTTTTAGCTGATGCTGGTTTAACTGAGGCACGTTCATTCGATTCAATTGACTCTGCTCCAGAGGAAAAAGAAAGAGGTATTACTATCAATACAGCTCACGTTGAGTATTCAACAGCTAACCGTCACTATGCACACGTTGACTGTCCAGGTCACGCGGATTACGTGAAAAACATGGTTACTGGTGCTGCTCAGATGGACGGTGCAATTATCGTTGTTGCTGCTACTGATGGTCCAATGCCACAAACTCGCGAGCACATCCTGTTAGCTCGTCAGGTTGGTGTACCTTCATTGGTTGTATTCATGAATAAAGTGGATATGGTTGATGATCCAGAATTATTAGAACTAGTAGAAATGGAAGTTCGTGAATTATTATCATTCTACGAATTCCCAGGTGATGATATTCCTGTAATCCAAGGTTCTGCACTAGGTGGATTAAACGGAGATGCTAAGTGGGTTGGTAAAATCATGGAATTAATGGATGCTGTAGATAGCTATATTCCAATTCCTCCACGTTTAACTGATCTTCCTTTCTTAATGCCTGTTGAAGACGTATTCTCAATCACTGGTCGTGGTACTGTTGCTACTGGTCGTATTGAGCGTGGTGTAATCAACTCTGGAGATCCGGTTGAAATCTTAGGTATGGGTGCTGAGAACTTAAAATCTACCGTAACTGGTGTGGAGATGTTCCGTAAAATCTTAGATTACGGTGAAGCAGGTGATAACGTAGGTTTATTGTTACGTGGTATTGAGAAAACTGATATCCGTCGTGGTATGGTAATCTGTAAACCAGGTTCAGTAACTCCTCACACTGATTTCAAAGCTGAGATCTATGTATTATCAAAAGCTGAAGGTGGTCGTCACACTCCATTCTTCAACAAATATCGTCCTCAATTCTATTTCCGTACCACAGACGTAACTGGTGAGATCTCACTAGCTGAAGGAACTGAAATGGTTATGCCAGGTGATAACGTTACAATCACTGTTAAATTAATTAACGCGATTGCAATGGAAAAAGGTCTACGTTTCGCTATCCGTGAAGGTGGTAGAACAGTAGGTGCTGGTCAGGTAACTGAAATCTTAGCTTAATTTTAAGCTACAACAATAAAAAAGAGCTGGTTTAGGCTAGCTCTTTTTAAAATACACGGGAATAGTTCAACGGTAGAATAGAGGTCTCCAAAACCTTTGATCAGGGTTCGAATCCTTGTTCCCGTGCTTAATATTGATTGAGTACAAGAATGAGTGAATGATTGAATTTGAAGCTTAGTTTTCAGGTAATATCATCCACTCATTTACTCATTCATTCATTCAATAATTTGATATGGCTAAAGTAGTTGAGTTTATAAAAGAATCGTACGATGAAATGACCCAGAAGGTTACATGGCCTACCTGGGGCGAACTGCAAAGTTCTGCAATTCTTGTATTGGTGGCTTCTTTAATTATTGCATTGGTTATTTTTGCAATGGATAAAGGATCTACATTTGTGTTAGATACTTTTTATAAATCACTTTCTAATTAATATTTACTAATGAGCGATCTAAAGTGGTACGTTGTAAGGGCAGTTAGCGGTAAGGAAAAGAAAGTAAAACAGTACATCGATGCTGAGATCAGCCGTTTAGGTTTCTCTCATTTGGTTCCACAGGTTTTAATACCAATGGAAAAATATTACCAAATGAAAGATGGTAAAAAAATTGCCAAAGAACGTAACTTTTATCCGGGTTATGTTTTAATCGAAGCTACATTAGATGGAGAATTAGAACATATCATTAAAGGAATAAACAGTGTAATCGGTTTCTTAGGCGATAAAGCTGGTAACCCAATCCCAATGCGCCAGGCAGAAGTGAACCGTATTTTAGGTGTGGTTGATGAGATGAGCGAGCAAGGAGAAACGATGAACGTTCCTTACTACGTTGGAGAAGGCATCAAGGTAATGGACGGACCTTTCAATGGTTTCTCTGGTATTATCGAAGAGGTAAACGAAGAGAAGAAAAAACTGAAAGTGATGGTTAAAATCTTCGGTCGTAAAACACCACTTGAACTTAACTACATGCAGGTAGAAAAAGAATAACAACAGCATTAAAATATTTAAAAAGCTCCGGATCATCCGGGGCTTTTTTTGTCACCGTGAATTTGTTGCGATTGTGGAGCATATAGGGAATAATTTTAATATTTGTTCGTTATATATACAATAGGTTAATTTCGGATTTTAATGCTGCATAAAAAATGCACTCAAATTAATTTTATCGATACTATTGTTTTACTGTAAGTTAATCCATATCTTTGCAGTCCTTTTGGTTTTATAGGAACATAAAGGAAAATAAATGTTACATGCTTCCAATATTTAACATTGAGTTTTAAATAAACAAAAAACACAAAATGGCAAAAGAAGTCAGTGCAATGATCAAATTACAGATCAAAGGCGGAGCGGCAAATCCATCGCCACCAGTAGGGCCTGCATTAGGTGCTAAAGGGGTGAACATTATGGAGTTTTGCAAACAGTACAACGCTCGTACCCAAGATAAAGCAGGTAAAGTATTGCCAGTTGTAATTACTGTTTATGCTGATAAGTCATTCGATTTCATCATCAAAACCCCTCCGGTAGCTATCCAGTTAAAAGATGCTACTAAATTACAGAGTGGTTCTGCTGAGCCTAACCGTAAGAAAGTTGGGTCGGTGACCTGGGACCAGATTAAAGTTATTGCTGAGGATAAAATGCCTGATTTAAATGCATTTACAATCGAATCAGCAATGAGTATGGTTGCTGGAACAGCACGCAGTATGGGAATCACCGTTTCTGGTGACGCACCCTGGAACAATTAATTAAAAAACAGTTTACAACAGTGGCGAAATTAACTAAAAATCAAAAAAAGGCACATGCTAAAATAGAAGCTGGTAAAGCTTATACTTTGAAGGATGCTGCTGCTTTGGTAAAAGAAATCACTACTACTAAATTCGATGCTTCAGTTGATATTGATGTATCTTTAGGTGTAGATCCGCGTAAAGCCAATCAAATGGTACGTGGTATTGCTACTTTACCACACGGAACAGGTAAAACTGTACGTGTTTTAGCTTTGGTAACTCCTGATAAGGAAGAAGAGGCAAAAGCAGCTGGCGCAGACTTCGTAGGTTTAGACGAGTATGTAGCTAAAATTGAAGGTGGTTGGACCGATGTAGACATTATTATCACTACACCAGCTTGTATGGCTAAGGTAGGTAAATTGGGCCGTGTTTTAGGTCCAAGGAACTTAATGCCTAACCCAAAATCTGGAACAGTAACCAACGAAGTTGGTAAAGCTGTAACAGAGGTTAAAGCAGGTAAAATTGATTTTAAAGTAGACAAAACGGGTATCATACACGCCTCGATAGGAAAAGTATCATTCCCAGCAGACAAAATTTATGAGAATGCACTTGAGATTATTCAAGTAATTTCTAAATTAAAACCATCTGCTGCAAAAGGAACTTATTTTAAGAGCATTCACGTGTCTTCAACAATGAGTCCTGGGATTGCAATTGAAACAAAATCAGTAGCGGGGATCTAATCATGAACAGAGAAGAAAAAAACGAAGTAGTTTTAGAACTACAAGGACAAATGCAGGAATTTGGCAATTTTTATATTGCTGATACATCCAGCCTTTCTGTTGAGCAGATCAATAACATCCGTCGCAAATGTTTTGAAGGCGATATCGTAATGAAGGTTGCTAAAAACTCTTTAATCCGCAAAGCGATTGAAGGTTTAGATGGTGATGCTTCAGAGATATATGAAGCGCTTAAAGGTTCTTCATCATTGTTATTCTCAAAAACAGCTAATGCTCCGGCTAAGTTGATTAAAGCTTTGAGAAAAACATCTGATAAACCAGTGCTTAAAGCAGCGTTCATAGATTCATCAGTATATGTTGGCGATGACCAATTGAATAACCTGGTAAGCTTGAAATCAAGAGAAGAGCTTATCGGAGATATCGTTGGATTATTACAATCACCAGCTAAAAATGTTCTATCTGCGCTTCAATCAGGCGGTAGCAAAATTGCAGGAATTGTTAAAACTCTTCAGGAAAGAGAAGGTTAACGGACACCTTAAGTTCGCAAATTAAACACAATTATTTTTACGTAAATTTTTAAAATCTTAATAAAATGGCAGATTTAAAAGCGTTTGCTGAGCAATTAGTAAACTTAACAGTTAAAGAAGTTAATGAATTAGCTCAAATCTTAAAAGATGAGTATGGTATTGAGCCTGCAGCTGCTGCTGTAGTTGCTGGTCCTGCTGCTGGTGGTGATGCACCTGCTGCTGCTGCAGAAAAAACATCTTTTGATGTAATCTTAAAAGAAGCTGGTGGTCAGAAATTAGCAGTTGTAAAACTTGTTAAAGACTTAACTGGTTTAGGTTTGAAAGAAGCTAAAGACTTAGTAGACGGTGCACCAAAAGAATTAAAAGCTGGTGTTGCTAAAGACGAAGCAGAAGCTCTTAAAAAACAATTAGAAGAAGCTGGAGCAGTAGTTGAGATTAAGTAATCACTTAACTTAGCTAAGCTAAAAATGTATCAGACACCGACTGAAAATGTCGGTGTCTTTACCTGTTTATAAACACCTCATTTTGTTTGGTTAATGAGCCTGTTTGAAATTCGAACCAAACAAATAGTTTATTCTTAAACTAAAATCTTTTAGTCCATTGGCAAAGACAGTCGAACAAAGAGTAAATTTTGCAACAAGTAAGCACATTATAGACTATCCGGATTTTCTGGATGTGCAATTGCAATCATTCAGAGAATTTTTCCAGATAGATACCACATCAGACGATCGCTCTAGCGAAGGTTTGTTCAAAGTGTTTGCTGAAAACTTTCCAATAACAGATTCGAGAAATATCTTCGTATTAGAGTTTCTTGATTATTTTGTTGATCCGCCACGTTACGATATACACGAGTGTATTGAACGTGGATTAACCTACAATGTTCCATTAAAAGCAAAGCTTAAGCTTTCTTGTAATGATGTAGAACATGAAGATTTTGAAACCATTATACAGGATGTGTACTTAGGTACGATCCCGTATATGACACCAAAAGGTACATTTGTAATCAACGGCGCAGAACGTGTTATCGTTTCGCAGTTACACCGTTCTCCGGGCGTGTTCTTCGGTCAAAGCCGTCACACTAACGGAACCAAATTGTATTCAGCACGTGTAATCCCTTTCAAAGGTTCATGGATCGAGTTTGCTACAGACGTTAATAACGTGATGTATGCTTATATCGATCGTAAGAAAAAATTCCCGGTTACCACTTTATTACGTGCTATCGGTTACGATTCTGATAAAGATATCTTGGAACTTTTTGATCTTGCTGACGAAGTAAAAGTTAGTAAATCGGGTTTAAAGAAATATATCGGTCGTAAACTGGCGGCAAGGGTATTGAAAAAATGGGTTGAAGATTTTGTTGATGAAGATACTGGTGAAGTAGTTTCTATCGACCGTAATGAAGTGATTCTCGAAAGAGAAACCGTTTTAGAAGACGAGCACATTGATATGGTTATCGAAGCTGGCGTAAAAAGCATCATCTTATCAAAAGAAGATGGCGCAAGTCAGGCTGATTATACCATTATATATAATACCTTACAAAAGGATACCTCAAACTCAGAAAAAGAAGCTGTAGAAAATATCTATCGTGCTTTGCGTAACGCAGAACCACCTGATGAGGAAACAGCCCGTGGTATCATCGATCGTTTATTCTTTTCAGATAAACGTTACGATTTAGGTGATGTTGGTCGTTACCGCATTAACCGTAAATTGAAAATGAATACCCCTGATGAGGTTAAAGTATTAACAAAAGCTGATATTATCGCGATTGTGAAATACCTGATCAAGTTGATCAACTCTAAAGAAGAGGTGGATGATATCGATCACTTATCGAACCGTCGTGTACGTACGGTAGGTGAGCAGTTGTACGCACAATTTGGTGTTGGTTTAGCCCGTATGGCGAGAACCATCCGTGAGCGTATGAACATCCGCGATAACGAGGTGTTTACACCAACTGATCTGATTAACGCCCGTACGTTATCATCAGTAATCAACTCTTTCTTTGGTACCAACCAGTTATCTCAGTTCATGGATCAAACGAATCCGTTAGCAGAGATTACACACAAACGCCGTTTATCGGCCTTAGGTCCAGGTGGTTTATCACGTGAGCGTGCCGGTTTCGAGGTACGTGACGTTCATTATACCCACTATGGTCGTTTATGTACGATTGAAACACCAGAGGGACCAAACATTGGTTTGATTTCATCACTTTGTGTGCATGCAAAAATCAATAATTTGGGTTTCATTGAAACACCATACAAACGTGTTGAAGATGGTAAAGTAGTTGTAGATTCTGACGTTATTTATTTATCTGCAGAAGATGAAGATGGTAAAACCATTGCTCAGGCCAATGCAGAATATGACGATAATGGTAATTTTACCACACCACGTGTTAAAGCGCGTTATGAGGGTGACTTCCCGATCATTGAGCCTGAGAAATTAGACTTGATGGACGTAGCCCCTAACCAAATTACTTCAATTGCTGCTTCGTTAATCCCGTTCCTGGAACATGATGATGCGAACAGGGCTTTGATGGGATCGAACATGCAACGTCAGGCCGTACCATTGTTACGTCCTGAAGCGCCAATTGTAGGTACAGGTTTGGAAGGTCGTGTTGCACGTGATTCAAGAACTTTGATCAATGCAGAAGGTGACGGTGTGGTAGAGTATGTGGATGCTAACGAAATTACTATTAAATATGAGCGTAACGAAGATGATCGTTTAGTTTCATTTGAAGGTGATAGCAAAACTTACCGTTTGATTAAATTCAAAAAAACCAACCAGAATACTTGTATCAACTTGAAACCGATCGTTAAGAAAGGTCAGAAAGTAACTAAAGGACAAGTACTTTGCGAAGGTTATGCAACTGAAAATGGTGAATTGGCCTTAGGAAGAAACTTAAAAGTGGCGTTCATGCCATGGCAGGGTTTCAACTTTGAGGATGCGATTGTAATCAACGAGCGTATTGTTCGTGATGACGTTTTCACTTCATTGCATATTGAAGAGTTTGAATTGGAAGTACGTGATACCAAACGTGGAGAAGAGGAATTAACACCAGATATCCCGAACGTTTCTGAAGAGGCTACCAAAGACCTTGATGAGAACGGTATTATCCGTATTGGTGCTGATGTAAAAGAAGGTGATATCTTGATTGGTAAAATTACGCCAAAAGGAGAGTCTGATCCTTCACCGGAAGAGAAATTACTACGCGCAATTTTTGGTGACAAAGCAGGTGATGTTAAAGATGCGTCTTTAAAAACTCCTCCTTCTATACAGGGTGTGGTAATTGATACCAAGTTATTCAGCCGTGCTAAGAAAACGACAAAAGCCGAGGAAAAATCAGCAATTGAGAAATTAGACAAAGGATATAACAATATCACTGAAAAATTAAAGGCAGAATTAGTTGACAAACTATTTACTATTGTAAATGGAAAAACATCGCAGGGTGTATATAACATTTATAAGGAATTGTTAGTTGCTAAAGGAGCTAAGTTTACGCAGAAAATTTTAGCCGAGCTTAATTATGAACACATCAGCCCTAACAAATGGACTACTGATGATGATAAAAATGAGCTGATTAAAATGTTGCTTCACAACTACGGAATCCGTGTGAACGAAGAGTTAGGTGCTTACAAACGCGATAAGTTCGCAATCAGTGTAGGTGATGAGCTTCCTTCGGGAATCGTACAGATGGCAAAAGTTTATGTGGCTAAAAAACGTAAATTAAAAGTAGGTGATAAAATGGCAGGTCGCCATGGTAACAAAGGTATTGTTGCACGTATTGTACGTGATGAAGATATGCCTTTCTTAGCTGATGGTAGCCCGGTTGATATCGTGTTGAACCCACTGGGTGTACCTTCACGTATGAACCTTGGTCAGATCTATGAAACCGTATTGGCATGGGCCGGTAAAGAATTGGGTGTTAAATTTGCCACGCCGATTTTTGATGGTGCTACGCACGATGAGGTAGAAGAGTGGATTGCTAAAGCGGGTGTTCCTGCTTCAGGAAAAACCTACTTGTACAATGGTTTAACAGGTGAGCGTTTCGATCAGACCACAACTGTAGGTATTATCTACATGTTGAAATTAGGTCACATGGTTGATGATAAGATGCACGCCCGTTCAATCGGACCATACTCATTAATTACACAACAACCATTAGGTGGTAAAGCCCAGTTCGGTGGTCAGCGTTTTGGTGAGATGGAGGTTTGGGCATTAGAGGCATTCGGTGCAGCTAATATTCTTCAGGAGATCTTAACCGTTAAGTCGGATGATGTAATCGGAAGAGCCAAAACTTACGAAGCCATTGTTAAAGGTGAAAACCTACCAACGCCAGGTGTACCGGAATCGTTCAACGTATTGGTACATGAGTTACGCGGATTAGGTTTAGATATTACATTAGATTAAATAAGGTAGAGGGTTAAAAGGTAGAAGGTTGAGGGTTCAAACGCCCTCCGCCTTCCGCCTTTCACCTTTCGCCTTTAACCTTACATAAGTATGTCTTACAAAAAGGATAATAAATTAAAAAGCAATTTCACATCCATCACGATTAGCTTATCATCTCCGGAAATTATTTTGGAACGTTCAAGCGGTGAGGTGTTGAAACCAGAAACCATTAACTACCGTACTTACAAACCTGAGCGTGATGGTTTGTTCTGTGAGCGTATTTTTGGTCCGGTAAAAGATTACGAATGTCATTGCGGTAAATACAAACGTATCCGTTACAAGGGTATCGTTTGTGATCGTTGTGGTGTGGAAGTAACTGAAAAGAAAGTACGTCGTGAGCGTATGGGACACATCGCTTTGGTGGTTCCTGTTGCGCACATCTGGTATTTCCGTTCTTTACCAAACAAAATCGGTTATTTATTAGGTTTACCTACTAAAAAATTAGATTTAATTATCTATTACGAGCGTTACGTAGTTATCCAGTCAGGCTTAATGGCTGAAGAAGGTATCAACTATATGGACTTCTTAACTGAAGAGGAATATTTAGATATCTTGGATAAATTACCTAAAGAAAACCAATATTTAGATGATAAAGATCCTAATAAATTCATCGCCAAAATGGGTGCTGAAGCATTAGAAGATTTATTAAAACGTATTGATTTAGATACTTTATCATATGACTTACGTCACCAGGCTGCTAACGAAACTTCTCAGCAACGTAAAAATGAGGCTTTAAAACGTCTTCAGGTTGTAGAAGCTTTCCGTGGTGCCAATACACGTATCGAGAATCGCCCTGAGTGGATGATTGTTAAAATCGTTCCGGTTATTCCACCAGAATTACGTCCGTTGGTTCCATTAGAAGGTGGCCGTTTCGCTACTTCAGATTTAAATGATTTATACCGTCGCGTAATCATCCGTAACAACCGTTTAAAACGTTTGATCGAGATTAAAGCGCCAGAGGTAATTTTACGTAATGAAAAACGGATGTTACAGGAAGCTGTAGATTCGTTATTCGATAACTCACGTAAAGTTAACGCGGTTAAAACTGAAGGTAACCGTGCTTTGAAATCACTTTCAGATATCCTGAAAGGTAAACAAGGTCGTTTCCGTCAGAACTTATTAGGTAAACGTGTGGATTATTCAGCTCGTTCGGTAATTGTTGTAGGGCCAAGCCTTAAATTGCACGAGTGCGGTATTCCTAAAGATATGGCTGCTGAGCTTTACAAACCGTTCATTATCCGTAAGATGATTGAGCGTGGTGTGGTAAAAACAGTTAAATCTGCCAAGAAAATCGTTGATAGAAAAGATCCATTGGTTTGGGATATTTTAGAAAATGTATTAAAAGGTCACCCGGTATTATTAAACCGTGCACCTACGCTACATAGACTAGGTATTCAGGCTTTCCAGCCAAAATTAATTGAAGGAAAAGCGATCCAGTTACACCCATTGGTTTGTACTGCATTCAACGCCGATTTCGACGGTGACCAGATGGCTGTGCATTTACCATTAGGTAACGCAGCAATTTTGGAAGCTCAGGTATTAATGTTGGCTGCTCACAACATCTTAAACCCTGCTAACGGTACACCTATTACAGTACCATCACAGGATATGGTTTTGGGTCTTTATTATATTACTAAAGGCCGTAGAACAGATGAAACCAGAGTGGTTAAAGGACAGGATTCTGCTTTCTATTCTCCGGAAGAAGTTATTATCGCTTATAACGAGAAAGAATTAGACTTGCACGCGTTTATCAAAGTAAGGGTAAATGTTAAACAAGCTGATGGTTCTATCGTTAATAAATTAACTGAAACTACTGTAGGTAGGGTATTGTTCAACCAGATGGTGCCTGAAGAGGTTGGTTATATCAATGAATTATTAACCAAAAAATCTTTAAGAGATATTATTGGTGAAGTAGTGAAAATGACCGGTATGGCCCGTGCTTCTCAATTCTTGGATGATATCAAAGAGTTAGGTTTCAAAATGGCGTTCCAGGGAGGTTTATCGTTCAACTTACAGGACGTAAACATTCCGGTAGAGAAACATACTTTATTAGAACAGGCTGCTGCTGAGGTTGAAGAGGTAAGAAACAACTATAATATGGGTTTCATTACCAACAACGAGCGTTACAACCAGATTATCGATATCTGGACCCGTATCAACAACAGGTTAACTACTTTTGTTATGACTCAGTTATCTTCAGATAACCAGGGTTTTAACTCTGTTTACATGATGCTTGATTCTGGTGCACGTGGATCTAAAGAGCAGATTCGTCAGCTTTGCGGAATGCGTGGTTTGATGGCGAAACCTCAAAAATCAGGTTCAGGTGGCGATATCATTGAAAACCCGATCTTATCAAATTTTAAAGAAGGTTTATCCGTATTAGAGTACTTTATCTCTACTCACGGTGCCCGTAAAGGTTTGGCAGATACGGCGTTAAAAACGGCGGATGCAGGTTACTTAACCCGTCGTTTACATGATGTGGCACAGGATATGATTGTTAACGATGACGATTGTGGTACGTTAAGAGGTATGTACACAACCGCATTAAAAGATAATGAAGATATTGTTGAACCATTATATGAGCGTATTTTAGGTCGTACATCATTACATGATGTGTACAATCCTTTAAATGGCGAATTATTGGTAGCTGCTGGCCAGGATATTGATGAGGATGTAGCTAAAGCGATCGAAGAGTCGCCGCTTGAAGGTATCGAAATCCGTTCGGTATTAACCTGCGAGTCTAAACGTGGTGTTTGTGCATTATGTTATGGACGTAACCTGGCATCTGGTAAACGCGTTCAAAGAGGTGAGGCAGTTGGTGTAATTGCGGCACAATCAATCGGAGAGCCGGGTACACAGTTAACCCTTCGTACTTTCCACGTGGGTGGTACTGCATCAAACATCGCGGCAGAATCTAATATCGTAGCTAAGTTTGATGGTGTAATCGAATTCGAAAATATCCGTACTGTTGACACACAAACAGAAGAAGGAACCGTTCAGGTGGTATTAGGCCGTTCGGGTGAGTTTAGAATTGTTGAGCCGGGAAGTGGTAGAGTTATCGTAACCAATAACATTCCTTACGGTGCTTTCTTATTTGTTAAAGAGGGCGATAAAGTAACTAAAGGCGATAAAATTTGTTCATGGGATCCGTACAATGCGGTTATTCTTTCAGAATTTGCCGGTAAAGCACAATTCGATGCCATTATCGATGGTGTAACTTACCGTGAAGAATCTGATGAGCAAACTGGTCACCGCGAAAAAGTAATTATCGATACCCGTGATAAAACGAAAAACCCTTCCATTCAAATCGTTGACAAGAAAGGTGAGTTTATCAAAGGTTATAACATTCCGGTAGGTGCGCACGTTTCAGTTGATGAAGGCGAAGCAATCCAAACTGGTCAGATTATTGCTAAAATCCCGCGTGCAACTGGTAAAACCCGAGATATTACGGGTGGTTTACCTCGTGTAACGGAATTATTTGAAGCCCGTAACCCATCTAATCCAGCTGTAGTAACTGAAATTGATGGTGTGGTAACTTTAGGTGGCGTTAAACGTGGTAACCGTGAGATTACAATCGAATCAAAAGATGGTGAAGTTAAAAAATATCTTGTTCCATTGTCTAAACACATCCTTGTACAGGACAACGACTTTGTGAAAGCGGGTATGCCATTATCTGATGGTTCAATTTCTCCTGCTGATATCCTTGCCATTAAAGGACCTGCTGCAGTTCAGGAATACTTAGTGAATGGTATCCAAGAGGTTTACCGTTTACAAGGTGTGAAAATTAACGATAAACACTTCGAGGTTATTGTTCACCAGATGATGCAGAAAGTTCACATTGAAGATCCGGGAGATACTATTTTCTTGGAAAACAATGCAGTAGACCGTTGGGACTTCTCAGAAGAAAACGATGCCATGTACGACAAAAAAGTTGTTGAAGATGCAGGCGATTCGACTGAATTCAAACCAGGTCAGATTGTATCATTACGTAAATTAAGAGACGAAAATTCTCAATTAAAACGTAAAGATTTAAAACAGATCACGGTTAGAGATGCAAGACCAGCAACGGCAAGTTCTATTTTACAAGGTATTACCCGTGCATCGTTAGGTACTAAATCGTTCATTTCTGCGGCTTCGTTCCAGGAAACTACGAAGGTACTAAATGAGGCAGCGATTGCAGGTAAACGCGATAATATGTTAGGTTTGAAAGAGAATGTGATTGTAGGTCACTTAATCCCTTCAGGTACTGGTGTACGTGGTTACGAGCGTATCATCGTAGGTTCGCAAGAAGAATACGATAAATTATTGGCTTCGAAACAAGAAGAAGTAGAAGCTTAGGTTTTAATCTGACAGTAATTTTAAGCCCCGGCATTTGCCGGGGCTTTTTTATATGGCATACATTTTGTATTTTTAATTTAAATTTGCAGTCATGAGTGTTACAGAAATCCAACTCTTTCAGATTTTAAAAGCTAAGCTTGGCGAGCAGGAGGCAGAGCAGTTGGTCTCTTTTGTCAAGGAAGAAGTAAGAACTGAATTGGATAACAAAAAAGAGATTTTGGCTACAAAAGAAGATATTGCCAATACAAAGGAGGCATTGGCCAATACCAAAGCTGAAATTATTAAGTGGATGTTTATTTTCTGGATCGGCCAGATTGCAGTTACGGTTGGTATAATATTAACTTATCTAAAAAAATAGAAGGTTAGGAGTTTAAAGGATTTTCCTAAATATTATATATTAAATTCCGCCATTAAGCAGCGGAATTTTTTATTTTTGAACCATTATGGAAGAACAACAAAACGAAAATCAATTAAACATAGAATTATCAGAAGAAATTGCTGAGGGAATTTTTTCTAATCTGGCTATTATTACCCATTCCAATACCGAATTTGTATTGGATTTTATCCGCGTAATGCCTGGTATACCGAAAGCGAAGGTAAAGTCAAGAATTATTTTAACTCCGGAACATGCAAAACGTTTATTATCAGCATTGGATGATAACATACAAAAATTCGAAGCTGTAAACGGACGTATCAAAACGCAGGAAGAACCACCATTTCCGATGGGTTTTGGTGGACCGACTGCTCAAGCCTAAATGCATAAAATTCTTATGAGCAAAAGCTTGTTTGTTATGTTGGCATAGTATATATTTGTGATATAACCATTTATAGATGAAAAAAATTTTATTGAGCGTATTACTTTCTGCTCCACTTTGGGTTTTGGGGCAGGGTTTCCAGGTTAATTTACAAGGTCAGAAGCAAATTGGTATGGCAGGTGCGGGTTCTGCGCTGGCTTTAGATGAAGCTTCTGTATTTTACAATCCCGGTGCAGTATCTTTCTTAGAGAAAAACTCAGTCTCAGCAGGTGTAAACCCATTATTATTTAAATCAGCCTTTAAGCAAACAGGTTCTAACGTTACGGAGAATGTAAAAAATAAAATTGCTCCTCCTTTCGAATTTTATGCGGTTTGGGGTCCCAAATCAAATAAATGGAAGCTAGGCTTAGGTGTTTATACGCCATTCGGCGGTTTGGTTGATTGGGGAAATGATTGGTCTGGCAGATATGCATTAACCTCATTAAATTTAAAGGCTATTTATTTCCAACCTACCTTAAGTATTAAAATTACCGATCGTATTGGTATTGGAGCCGGTTTTGTGTACAATCATGGTGATGTAAATCTTCAAAGGGCGCTACCGGTAAATTATCCTGATGGGCGCTCTGGACATGCTACTTTGGAAGGAACCGGAAAAGGTTATGGTTGGAATGCAGGCTTATATATTAAAACCCTGAGCAATATTTCATTTGCGCTCGTTCATAAATCTAAAGTAATTACGAAGTTAGATAATGGTACTGCAGAGTTTGATGTGCCAAGTTCATTAAGGTCTTCTTTCCCTGCAGGAAATACATTCAGTTCAGAATTACCTTTACCTGCGACAACGAGTTTAGGTGTAGGCATCCCATTATCGCAAAGTACTACATTGGCATTTGATGCCAGTTGGGTACAATGGCATATCTACCAGGATTTATCATTTGATTATGCGACCAATACTCCAGCGTTGGCCGATACAAAGTCTGCACGTAATTACCGTGATGGATCGTCTTTTAAACTAGGTATTAATCACCAGGCATCAGAAAAACTGGCCTTAAGGGCTGGCGTGGGCTATGCGCTTTCGCCGGTACAGGATGGTTATGTAACACCTGAAGCACCGGATGCCGATCGTTATATTTTAAGCGCCGGTTTAGGTTATACGCCTACCCGCCATTTCGAGGTTAATGCATCATTCTTTTTTGAAGATGTTAAATCTCGCAAGCAAAAAAATATAGAAACCGGCCTGGATGGTACTTTTAAAACTTTGGTTTATGCACCAGGTATTTCATTAACTTATAAATGGTAGGAGAATTTAAGATGAAAAAATATATATTAAATAGTTTCATTGCTGCTGCCATTCTTTTCACGGCAGCCTGCAAACCAGAAATTGAAACACCTGCGGGGACAACAGCAGGGCAAGCGAATTTCAGCAAGTACATTGCTGTGGGTAATTCATTAACATCAGGTTATGCTGATGGTGGTTTATACTTAGAAGGCCAGAAAGTGGCATATCCAAATTTAATTGCTGCGAAGATGTCTTCAGTAGGAGGAGGAGCCTTTGCTTCTCCGTTCTTTAATGAAGATCGTTTAAATGGCTCAGGTTATTTGTCATTGTCTGCATTGGTTAACGGTTCGCCAACATTAACTCAGGTAACAGATAAATTAGCTTATAGAGATGCCGCAAAACATTTGGATAAATACAGTGGAGAAATCCAAAATTTGGGTATCCCGGGTATGCGTGTCGATTTATCTTTCGATCCAACATTTACTTTTAGTGCAGCTAATCCGTTTTTTGAGCGTTTATTAACCGATGCGCAAGTGGGCAAAACCAATTATTTTCAATATATCCAGGGAAGAAACCATACCTTTTTCTCTATCTGGTTGGGAAATAATGATGTGTTAGGTTATGCTTTAAATGGTGCGGTAACTGTAGCAGGTGATCCGACCACTGTATTAACAGATAAAGTAACCTTTTCTTCCTTGTATGCTAATTTATTAAATGCCTTAACTGCTGGCGGTCAAAAAGGTATTGTAGCCACTATTCCTGATGTTACGGCTATTCCTTACTTCAATACCGTTAAGCCTTCTTTACTACTTGCTGCTGCAAAGGCCGCTAATCCTGCTGCTCAGGCCGTATTTATTCAAACCGGTACCGGTACAGTAAGGGCAGCAACGGATGAAGATTTAATCCGTTTACCGTTTCAATCAGCTGGTTTATTTGGTCAGGGAACTATTCCTTATGGTTTACATCCATTAAACCCAATTGCAAACAATTGGGTACTGGATAAAGATGAGGTGATTAAGGTCAAAGATTATGTAAACAGCTACAATAGCAGCATAAAATCTATTGCAACCAGCAAGGGTTTAGCGATAGCAGATACTTATGCTTATTTTAACCAGGTAAAAACTGGATTAATGGTACAAGGTATCGGCATTAATGCTGCATTTATTTCAGGTGGTGCTTTCTCTTTAGATGGGATTCATTTAACGCCGAGAGGAAACGCAGTAATTGCGAATGTATTTATCGATGCTATTAATTCTAAATACGGCTCTGCTATTCCTACAGTCGACATTACACAATATAGAGGAGTGAAATTTCCTGATGCGAAATAAGATTTAAGAATTCATGAAAAAGGGGAGTATTTTATGCTCCCCTTTTTTATTTTTCGGTTATTTTACGCTCAATAAAATCGATAATTTCTGTGCTTTGATCGGGCTCAAACCAGTTGATTTCCTCATCTCTCCTAAACCAGGTAAGCTGACGCTTGGCAAAGCGGCGGGTATTCTGTTTAATGGCAGCAATGGCATCTTCAAGAGAATGTTTTCCGTCCAGGTAATCAAAAAGTTCACTATAGCCTACCGTATTTAGCGCATTGTATTTTCTGAAGGGGAGGAGCGATTTTACTTCGTCCAATAAGCCATCAGCCATCATCTGATCCACTCTGCTGTTAATTCTATTATAAAGAACAGCCCGATCGGTATTTAACCCGATTTTGATGATATTAAAAGGTCGATCTTTTTTAGTGGCCGACAGCATAGAAGAAAGTTTTTGTCCGGTGGATAAAAAAACTTCCAGACCCCTGATCATTCTTTGAGGATTTTGTTGATCTACCCTTTCAAAATATTCTGGGTCTAATTCAGCCAGTTGATTTTGGATAACAGCCAAACCTTCATCTTCAAGCTGTTTATTTAATTTTTCCCTGATCGATAAATCGACATCGGGCATTTCATCTAAACCGTTTATCAAAGCATTTACATATAATCCAGAACCCCCGACCATAATAGACTGATCATGGTTTTGGAAAACTTCTTCCAGTTTTTTTAATCCTTCTATCTCAAAATCGCCTGTGCTGAACAATTCCGTTATAGTGTGCGAATCAATAAAATGATGCTTAGCGGTTGCCAATTCTGCTGTACTAGGTTTTGCGGTACCTATTGCCATTTCCTTAAAAAACTGTCGTGAATCAGCAGAAATAATTTCTGTTCCAAAATGTTGAGCCAGTTGAATAGCCAAGGCTGTTTTGCCAATGGCAGTAGGGCCAACAATGGATATCATGGTTTTCTTTTTTTCTGAAGATGATTTAACTGATGCCATCATTATTGTAAAAGAAAAAGTCAGATATGCTTTATACCTGACTTAAGTTTTTTATAATTTGTTAAGTGGATGCTGGAATAAATCCGATAGCTATCGGATCAGCATGAAGATAAATAAGATTAATAATCATCTTTGTGACTATCATCTTCGAAATGATCGTCATCAGAAAATTCATCTCCGAATTCGTCTTCTTCATTTTCTTCATCTTCATCATCCCGCTCTTCCTCGTTTATACCCATCTCGCCCATGGCCTCCAGTTCGTCGGTGTCTTCAGGTATAAAGTTCATTTCATTCAGGAAATCAAATTCACTGGCCGCCGCTGCCCCTCTCGGGTCAACCGCTTGTGGACTATTCTGCTCCATTATTTTTGGTGCTTCACCAATACTTTTGGCTAAAAACGGGTATTCAATGTTAGGATCGGCATCAAGTATGATTTTGACCAGTTCTACATGGAAATCATAAGGACGATCGAAATTATAGATATAGTAAAACTTTTGATGTGGATCTTCAATAAAACCGCTCAGTTTGGAATTTTCCATTAAAACTACACGGTCTTTTTTACGTTCGTTCGGTAAATAAGCAATTTCATCGCCTTTTAACCAATTATCGGTACTTACATAAAAAGATGAAGGTTTCTCGACATTATAACCCGTCGATCTGTGGATAGCTTTATGCAGATCTTCAAATGTTTGGTTTGATTTAATGTCGATCTCTCTCACAACATCATCAAAATCTTCAAAAGTAATTCTAAATTTATAAATGGCCATTATTTTATTTTGGAATCGTAAAAATAAAGTTAATTTGTAATTACCGCAAACACGATGTGCCATAAAAGACACCGTATTTACATTGTTACGGCAATCAAATTATTTATTAACAGGATATAATCCCATTTGTTTTGCCTGATTAAGCATAAAATTAAAGGCTTCCTGATAATCGTTTGTGATCTCACCCTCCAGTATGGCCTCACGAATGGCATTTTTAATTAACCCTACTTCCCTCCCCGCATCGAGGCCAAAAGTTTCCATAATATCGTTGCCGGTAATGGGAGGTTGCCAGTTTCTGATTTTATCCCGTTCTTCAACATCTTTTAACTTTTGCTTTACCAGTTCAAAGTTATTCCGGTATTTCGTTTTCTTGTATTCGTTTTTGGTCGTTACATCGGCATTGCAGAGCAACATCAGGCTTTCAATTTCTTCACCGGCATCAAAAAGTAATCGCCTTACGGCAGAATCTGTAACTGTTTCCTGTGCCAGCACAATCGGACGCAGGTGAAGCTGCACTAATTTTTGTACATACTTCATTTTTTCGTTTAAAGGGAGTTTTAACTGTGCAAATATTTTTGGAACCATTCTGGCACCCCTGTCTTCATGGCCGTGGAATGTCCAGCCGTGACCCTCTTCAAAACGTTTGGTAGCCGGTTTGGCAATATCATGTAAAATAGCCGCCCAACGCAACCATAAGTCGTCGGTATCCGCACAGATGTTATCCAATACTTCCAGCGTATGATAGAAATTATCTTTGTGTCCTTTGCCTTTAATAATTTCCACGCCATACAGCTGTGCCATCTGAGGGAAAATGATATGTAACAATCCCGTATCAAAAAGGTATTTAAAGCCAATAGATGGTTTTTTCGAGAGGATAATTTTATTCATCTCATCAGTAATCCGCTCCTTTGATACAATGCTGATACGCTGTTTTTGTGTTTTTATGGCCTGAAGTGCGGCCTCATCAATATCAAAATTAAGTTGTGAAGCAAAGCGGATGGCCCGCATCATGCGTAAAGGATCATCAGAAAAGGTAATTTCCGGATCGAGCGGTGTACGGATCAGCTTATTTTCGAGATCTTTGACCCCGTTAAAGGGGTCCAGTAATTCACCAAAACGATTGGCATTTAAATGGATTGCTAAAGCGTTGATGGTAAAATCCCTGCGGAGCTGGTCGTCTGCTAAAGTACCGTCTTCCACAATGGGTTTACGCGAATCAGAGCGATAGGATTCTTTCCGGGCACCAACAAACTCAATTTCCAAATCCTGAAATTTGATATTTGCCGTGCCGAAATTTTTAAAAACAGCCACCTTGGTGTTCAGTTTTCTGCCCACGGCTTCAGCATAGGCTATGCCGCTGCCTACAACAACAACATCAATATCTTTTGAAGGACGATTTAAAAATAAATCGCGAACAAATCCTCCGATTACATATGCTTCTGTTTTATGCTTATCGGCAATTTGTGATAAGGTTTTAAATATTGGATGTTGTAGGTGTACCCCTAAATCCCCTAAAAGGGACTTGGGGTTCCCCTCGTTTAAATCAGACTGCATATGTAAGGGTAGTTTAATTGTTCAAAATTAAGCAAAACATTTGATCGGTAAAGACTATAGAAGATTCAAAGCCCCTTTAGGTATTGAGTTTTACTTTCGAATAAATTCAAACTGTCCGCCTGGGGAAAGTTTCATAATAGTTGATGGTTTTTTGCTGGTTCGACTTTCCTGTTCAAAATCTATTACATAATCAACAGCGTTGATAATTTCAGGATCGATATCATCAAAGAATTTTGGCGATGGTTGTCCGCTTAAATTTGCAGAGGTAGAAACGATAGGTTTTCTGAAACGTTGGATCAAAGGCGTGCAAAAATCGTGTTTAACAATCCGGATACCTACACTACCATCAGTATTGATTACATTTGGAGCCAGGTTTTTAGCATTTGAAAAAACAATGGTGAGTGGGTTTTCTGCGTATTCGATCAGATCGTAAGCCACGTCGGGTATTTCGGCAACATAACTTTGCAGTTTGTTGTCTACGTCCAATAAAACAATTAAGCTCTTTTCGGCGGGACGGTTTTTTATTTTAAGTACTTTATCTACTGCTTCCGGATTCGTTGCATCGCAACCTATTCCCCAAATGGTATCGGTAGGATAGAGGATCACCCCGCCCGATTTTAATACTTCTAATGCTTTGTTAATCTCATCTTTTAGCATTTTGCAAAGTTAATTGATAAAGCTTAAGTTCAGTAATGTACCTAAAAAAGAATTTTAGCATCTGTATATATTTTATTTCAACTGGTTGTTACGTTTTGAGGCAATAGATTAATTTCTAATAACTGGTTATTATATAAAATATATTTAAAACAGGAAGATTTTTTCTTGATTATTCAACAATTAATCCAATTGTAAAATATTTAGTCTGAGTGATATAACGTCAAAACATAATCAGATAGAAATCGTTTTATAGATAACAATCTGATTGTAAAAAAATGTTAAATGATTTACCATTTGGTTTGCAAGATCGTTATATTTATGTCAGGTTATTTAGACAACAACGCACAAAATGAGAACAGCACAAAAATTATTAATGCTTTTTACAGTGGTATTGGCATTAGCAGGATGTACAACACTCCGCACCGCATCAGACTATGATAAAGATGTTGATTTAAGCAGTTATAAAACTTACAATTTTTACGATAAAGGTATCGCAAGGATAAAGCTCAACAATTTAGACAAGCGCAGGTTAATGGCTGCGGTTGAAGCTGAAATGAATGCGAAAGGCTTTACCAAATCAGATCGCCCGGATATGTTGGTTAACTTGGTAGTGGTTGCCCGTGAAAAAACCGATATCTATGGCCCAGGTTATTACGGTGGCTGGGGATGGGGCTGGCGTGGCGGCTGGGGAAATCCTTTCTGGGGCGGCGGCGGAACCTTCGTGAACCAGTATATTGATGGTACCATCATTATCGACTTCCTGGATCCGGCTAAAAAGATTTTATTCTGGCACGGACAGGGATCAGGTTTTAACCTCGATAACTTCAATAAAAGGGAACAACGTTTGTATACCGGTGTAAAAGAAATATTGGCGCAATATCCATCAAATGGTGTCACCGCCAAATAAGCAGGAGAAATTAAATTTGCAAGAGGGCTGTTGAATTTTAAATAATTCCAGCCTTTTTTTGTACAGTCAATGCCAGCTTAAACCTGACATTTGCGGAAAGCCCGTAATCCGATTCTTCATCGGATGAGGACTTATAGCATTGACAGGGCTAACATTTATATTAGCAGAATCCTTGCTTTTCAAATATAAAAAGCCATTTTTTTCAATTCACTCTGAAATTATGGGTTCGCCATGCGCTGTATCAAGGAAATATGGGCACGTTACGGAATAGCCTTATAGAGATAGATAACAATTCATCAGTTGCTGTGTAACTACAGAACTATTGAATTTTTGGACAAATTGCAGCCCTTTTTCCTTCATTTCTTTTTGAAGTAAAGGGCTTTCCACAATTTGATTAACAGCGTTGGCTAATCCCAGGGTATCGTTTGGCGAAACATACAAACTGTCTGGGCCGCCGGCTTCTTCTAAGCACGAGCCTGTTGCCGCAACGACCGGAATTCCTGAATATAATGCCTCAATAATCGGGATTCCGAAGCCCTCATAGAAAGACGGATAAACAAAAACACTGGCCATTTGGTAAATGCCAGGCAAATCGGTAAAAGGAATATTTTCTAAAAATAGGATCCTGTTTTTAAGACCAAGCTTTTCGATTTCCTTTTCTACAGTTTTAAAATAAGCAGTTTGCTTACCTATCACCACCAATTTGTATTCTTTGCTTACTTCTTTTAAAGCCTGGACAACCAGTTTTAGATTTTTACGCTCTTCAATGGTGCCAACATTCAGCAGATATTTATCAGGTAGTTTATAGGTTGCCTTAATCTTGCTTAATTTTTCTTTTGGAAACGCTGTTTTAAAACTATCATCACAGCTCTGGTATATTACTTCAATCTTTTCAGGGTTAATCCCGTACAGATCGATAATATCTTCCTTTGTTTTTTCGCTGATGGCGATAATTTTATTGGCACGTTTGCAAGCCGATTTACTTTTCCATTCATATAATTTCCGGTCGATAAATTTATAATACTTTGGATAGCGAAGGAAAATTAAATCATGTATGGTTACAATTGATTTAATTCTGGTATGTTGTATGGCTAACGGAATTTCATGACTAAGGCCATGAAAAATCTGGCATTCGTCTTGGGTTAAATCTTTTAGAATATTTAACGTCCTCCATAAAAAAGGCCCGCTTTTAGGAAGCCTTAATTTGATGTTTTCCTTTTCAAAAAAAGCATCTATCTGTCTGGCGGATTTTACTTTTGGTGCATAAATCAAATACTCGTGTTCAGGAAACTGATCCGCCAGATGCTCAATTAAAGAACGGCTGTAATTACCAAGTCCGGTTAAGTTATTGGCAGCACGCTTACCGTCAAACCCTATTTTAAGCTTAAAATTTAAAGCCGAAAGACCAAAGCTTGATTGATCAAGTTCAGTACTATCGGCCTTTTGATTTTTATTTTCGCTTTCAGCTTTCACCTTTTTGCTTTCAGCTTAAACCGCCACATTATTTTCTCTCAACGCATCGTTAAGTGAGGTTTTCTTATCTGTACTTTCTTTACGTTTACCAATAATTAAAGCGCAAGGAACCTGATATTCGCCCGCAGAGAATTTTTTAGTATAACTTCCTGGTATTACAACCGAACGAGCCGGAACAATACCTTTATATTCTACAGGAGTTGGGCCGGTAACATCAATGATTTTGGTTGATGCTGTTAGCACTACATTGGCACCGAGAACTGCCTCTTTTTCTACTTTAACGCCTTCTACAACAATTGCTCTTGAACCTAAAAAAGCATCATCTTCGATGATAACCGGAGCAGCTTGTACAGGCTCTAAAACACCACCAATACCTACACCACCACTTAAGTGAACACGTTTACCAATTTGAGCACAAGAACCAACCGTAGCCCAGGTATCAACCATGGTACCTTCATCAACATAAGCGCCAATGTTTACATACGATGGCATCATGATTACACCTTTTGCCAAAAATGAACCATAACGCGCGCTTGCCATAGGCACTACACGTACGCCAGTTGTTTTGTAATCGGTTTTTAATTCCATTTTATCATGGTAAACAAATGGACCACTTTTAATCTCCTTCATCTCACGGATCGGGAAATATAAAATTACTGCCTTTTTTACCCATTCATTAATGCCCCAAGAGTTTAAAACTGGTTCAGCTACACGGATTTCGCCTTTATCCAAACCCAGGATTACGGTTTCGATGGCTTCGCAATAGTTGCTATATTGTAAAAGTGTTCTATCTTCCCAAGCGGCTTCAATTAATTTCTTTAAATCTGAATACATGATGTTTTTTAATTTTACGCAAAATAAATCAATTTTTGCTTATTAAAGGGTTTATTGTATAAATTGTTTTTAGATGGTTAGTGTAAAAGATTGCTGAATTGTTCGATTGTTCAGATTGCGGGCCTAACGGGTTTAAATGATGAGAATGATTTAACAATAAAGCAATAAAACAATTTAACAATTCTTTACTTTTGAAACTTTATGACAGAGACAGAAAAACTTCGGATAGATAAATATTTATGGGCAATCAGGCTGTTTAAAACCAGGAGCCTGGCGACTGATGCATGTAAAGCGGGTAGGGTAAAGCTTAATGGCCAGAATATTAAACCTTCTGCTATTGTGAAAGTTGGCGATGTTTACCAGGTATCAAAAGGCATTGAGAAAAAAATTATCGAGGTAGTTGAACTTTCGTATAACAGAACAGATTCTCCAACGGCTTTAACCAAGTATAACGATTTAACTCCTGTTGAAGAAACACATGCTTTTAAATCGATGTTCCATGCGCCAGGTTTGAAGCGGGATAGGGGAACAGGGCGTCCAACGAAAAAAGACCGTCGCGAAACTGATGACTTGTTGGGTGGAATGTTTGAGGAAGATTAGTTGCCAGTTTTCAGTTTACGGTTTTCAGTTTCCTGTGAACTCGCAATTGCGTACTGCAAACTGAAATGCCTCATTCTATAACTCATCATGGCTGTTTTACCCAATTTCTCAATTAATTTGTAATTGGCAATGGCACCCACTGCTGCCCCCACAAATGGCAGCATCTGTGCAAGTTTTGCCAAATCAATGTAATCGCGATACTGCTGCTGGAAAGTGAGCCAGTCAAATTCGTCAATATTGGCCGGTAATTGATGGGCTTTGTTATCCCAGTTCTGCATTTTGAAAAATACATTCTGACTTTCTTCCTTGCTCGAAAAAGCCAGTTGAAAAATGTGTAAAATAAATAAGCGTTCGCGATAATCTTTAACGTCATATCCGTAAATGGCGGCGATATCAAAAAGCATTTTCATTTTTATGCCCAGTAGTAAGGGAAAATCAGCAAGACTCATTAAAAAACCACCTGCACCGGTAATTCCACCTTCGGCAGCTCCGGTTGTTTTGTAATTTTCAATTTTTTGCTTAATTAAGGCTTCCCGGTGCATCAAAGTTAAATCGGCAGTGGGTTTTGAAGTGGTAAAGGTAGAACCAAATAATACAGCCTTCACCATTTGTTTTATGGCTGAGGTTATGGCGTCATGGACTTTGTCAGGTATATAACTGTTTATTTTCTTTTGAACTTTATCCGTCACCTTATTTAAAAGAGAAGGCTTCTGTAAAGTTTTGAACTTCCAGAAATCCAGTTCGCTCCTTATTTTTTGTTCGTAGGTCATGCGGTTAATCCTGCAAAAATTATTCCTTAAAAATTAATTTAGCTATCTGATCAAAGATGGCCAAAATGCCAAGGCCTATACAGAGGAAGAAAAGTTAATTCAAGAGGGTAAAGACCACCGATTTATTGAAAGCTGATTTTAAAAGGCATCACACCGGTTTAAAGAAAGTGCTAACCGATTTTATTGCCAACAAGGTGCTGAGCTACCGGCACCTTTCTCCCTTTAATAATCTACCCGCATTGCCGAAGTTTCCCATAGCTTAAAAGCCGCCAGCGCTTCATCCCGCATCAATTGAATCACCGGAAGGCTTCTTTTCTCCATAGGTTTATCCAATTCTTCATAAATAAACTTATCACTAAAACCAATATACTCGGCATCAACTTTGGTATTGGCATAATAAATGGTATCAATTTTTGCCCAGTAAATGGCACCTAAACACATAGGGCATGGTTCGCAGCTGGTATAAATCACACAACCACTTAAATCAAAAGTATTTAATTCGGTACAAGCCAGTCTGATGGCCGAAACCTCGGCGTGTGCCGTCGGATCGTTTGTTAAAGTAACTTTATTAGCCGATTTGGCAATCAGTTTACCGTTTTTTACTACTACCGCGCCAAATGGTCCGCCAATGCACTCGCTTACATTTTTTACTGATAGGTCGATGGCCATTTGCATATATTCCTGATGTTGTTTTTCCATGTTTGCTGTGTTTAGTTTAATGGCTTGCCTGCCTTGATTTAAAAGCTTAGTACAAAAAAAATGCCCCGATTTTTTCGGGGCATCAACATTACAACATCTTTAATTTATTTCTTGCTGTATTCAGCGTTTAAGCCTTTAATTACTTCTGAAGTTACATCCAAACTTTCATCGGCAAATAAAATGGCACTGTTACCTTTTGAGTAAGTTAAAACCATTTTATAACCTTTTTCTTTTGCATAACCTTTCAGGTAATCAGCTACTTTATCATAAAGTTTTTCATTTTCAGCAGCTTGCTCATTCTGTAAAGCACCACCAGCATTTTGCTGATAAGTTTGTAACTCTTGTTGTTTACGTGCTAAACGCTCTTCAGTACTTTTACGTTGATCGGCCGATAAAGTTTGTGCCGATTGCTGGTACTGTGCTACCTCTCTTTGAAAAGCCTGACCTTTAGCCTGAATATCAGCCTGTGCATTTTTGGTTTTGCCTTCAAATTTCACTTTAAGATCTTTGAAGTATTCATATTTTGTAAGTAACGAGTCGGAGTTTACATACACAATTTTCTCTGTTGGAGAAACCGGTGCAGTAGTACCCTCTGTTTTTTTAGTTTCAGTAGTTTTAGTGTCTTTGTTCTGACATGCAGAGAAAGCAGTGATCAAAGTTGCTGTTGCAAGTAAACCAAAGGTTTTAAAGGTTCTTCTTTCCATTCTTGTTTAATAAATTTTAGCAAACTTATATAAATTAGTTTTGATATGCAATTTAAAGAAAAGCCTATTGTGATAGAAGGATGATTTCGCGTTTGGCGAATTGCGTAATGCGTTTCATTTACCCTTAACTTAGCGCTAACGGCTCAATCTGATAGTGGAGATTTGAAAAGCAATGCCTCTATTCCAAACGGTTGGTCGCCCTGCTGTCCGCTTTATTACATGCCCGCTTCCATCAGGTTTAGATGGCGAGGAATATGCTACTATTTGGAGTTGCATGGCGCCGGGGCCAAATTTATTATACCAAACGTTCCTACGGAACGAAAACGCAATTTAATAATTGGCTACCACCTATAAACCGTCCCTACCGGGACCGCAGGCAGGTATTGTTTTTAAAGTCATTGGCGCAGGTAACATCATTTTTAACAACATGTAAAAAGGATTCATGCAGATAAAAAATCTGTGCTTATCCGTGATTAAAAACCGTTATTATAATGACTAGCCTCAAGGAGGCGAGAGGTAATTTTTGCTATTCTGGAAAAAAACTCCCGTAGCGACGCATGCCATTAGCGAAAAATGGGATGTTTTTTCGTTCCTAGGGGACGTTTCGTGGATAATCCATTAAAATGCACTACCAATTTGCCCTCTAAACCCGATTGAAATGGAAAGCTCCCGCTTCTTCAGCGGGACTTATAATGGAAAGCGGGAGGAGACATGGATTGGAATGCAGGTTTTGCTTTTCAAACCCCTTTTTATTCCATGGAAGAGGCTTTTGCGTCAATCTGTTAAAGGCTCAAAAATTATCCACATATTAGTTTAACTGGCAAAATTTGCGTATTTTTGATACTTATTGTTTTTAATTAAAATATGAGCGAAGAACAGGATTTAAAGTCAAATTATTCGGCAGATAATATACAGGTTTTAGAAGGTTTGGAAGCGGTGCGTAAGCGCCCTTCGATGTATATAGGTGATACTGGTGTAAAAGGTTTGCACCATTTGGTGTATGAGGTTGTGGATAACTCTATTGATGAGGCCTTAGCCGGTCATGCAGATACCATTGATGTTCGCATTTTAGAAGGCAACTCCATCAGGGTTGAAGATAATGGTCGTGGTATTCCGACCGGGATTAACAAAAAAGAAAATAAATCGGCGCTTGAAATCGTAATGACGGTTTTACACGCAGGTGGTAAATTTGATAAAGATACCTATAAAGTATCAGGCGGTTTGCATGGTGTGGGGGTAAGTTGTGTTAACGCGTTATCTACACATTTAAAAGCTGAGGTTCACCGTGAAGGTAAAATCTGGATGCAGGAATATAACATCGGTAAACCTTTATATGACGTTAAGGAAGTAGGTGATACCGAGAAACGTGGTACCATTGTAACTTTTAGTCCCGATCCTACCATTTTTACGCAAACTACCGAGTATAAATATGATACCCTTGCCGGCCGTTTGCGCGAGCTGGCTTTCTTAAATAAAGGGATTAGATTAACGCTGACTGATGAGCGTGAAAAACTGGAAGATGGCACTTTCTTTTCAGAAACATTCCATTCAGAAGGCGGGCTAAAGGAATTTGTTGCCTTTTTGGACGACACCCGTACTTCCATTTTGGCCGAGCCGATTTATATCGAGGGGATCAAGAACGGTATTCCGGTTGAGCTGGCTTTCCAATATAATGACAGTTATGCAGAAAATGTTCACTCTTACGTGAATAACATCAATACCCACGAGGGGGGTACACATATTGCCGGTTTCCGCAGGGGATTAACCCGTACTTTAAAAAACTATGCTGATAAGGAAGGTTTATTGAAGAACGTAAAAATGGAAATCACCGGTGATGATTTTAGGGAAGGTTTAACTGCCGTTGTTTCGGTAAAAGTACAGGAGCCACAATTTGAAGGACAGACCAAAACCAAACTCGGAAACAGTGAGGTAATGGGATCGGTAGATGTTGCGGTAGGAGAGGCTTTGGGTAATTATCTGGAAGAAAATCCTAAGGAAGCCAAAATGATTATCAATAAGGTAATCTTAGCGGCCACTGCACGTGCTGCAGCCCGTAAAGCACGCGAAATGGTGCAACGCAAAAGTGTAATGGGTGGTTCAGGTTTACCTGGTAAATTAGCCGATTGCTCGGATAGTGATCCGGAGAGATGTGAGATTTTCCTGGTTGAGGGGGATTCTGCGGGGGGTACCGCCAAACAAGGCCGTGACCGTAACATTCAGGCAATTTTACCCTTAAAAGGTAAAATTTTGAATGTGGAGAAAGCAATGGAGCATAAGATCTATGAAAATGACGAGATCAAAAATATGTTTACTGCTATTGGGGTAAGTATTGGTACACCGGAAGATAATAAGGCTTTAAATTTAACCAAACTCCGTTACCACAAAATTGTAATCATGACGGATGCCGATATCGACGGCTCGCACATTACCACCTTGATTTTAACATTCTTCTACCGTTATATGCGTGCCTTAATCGAGGCAGGATATGTTTACATTGCGTCCCCACCACTTTATCAGGTTAAAAAAGGTAAGGAATTTGAATACTGCTGGAATGATGCACAACGCGATGCTGCTGTTCAACGTTTAAAAGGTGCAGGTAAAGAAGATAGTGTACACATCCAACGTTACAAAGGTTTGGGAGAGATGAATGCAGAGCAACTCTGGGATACCACGTTAAATCCTGCTACACGTACCTTAATGCAGGCTACCATAGAAAGTGCAGCTGAATGTGATCATACCTTCTCCATGTTAATGGGCGATGAGGTTGCACCACGCAGAGATTTCATTGAGCGTAATGCAAAATATGCAAAAATTGATGCTTAATCCCTTAAATTTCTTTCGGGAACTTTGATATACAAACCCTCTTCAATTATTTAACTTGAAGAGGGTTTTTGTTCTTTAGCGGGTGTCAGTTATTATCGGTGGCGTCATTTATTCCCAACTGACGCTGAAGGCATCATAGTGTAAGATAATATCTGCTTAAACTTCAGCAATTTTTCTTATCAATTAATGGTGTGTCAGGTAATACCTAAATCCACAATAAAAACAAAGCCATTCAAAAAATGAATGGCTTTTGTAATTATACAACTATTGCAATGGTTGCTCTTTATCCAAAGAAGAATCATTGCGCTTAACTAACCATCTCTTAATGAGATTAATTTTTTGGCCATGAAGGACGCATTACAAAATGTAATAGGATCCCACTTGGGCCAATTCGGTTTGAGGTTTATCCTCATAAATTTTATTATCATCTAACATCTGGCAAAGATCTCGTTCAATGGTTCTGCAGATGGTTGTGGTTGGGGTATCTGTAGGCTTATTTTCAAAAGGATCCTGAAGATGAACAGCCATTTTTTCTACCAATAAAAAGAATGCTGCAATAGCCACCACTAACGGAACTTCCATGTAACCAAAGTATTCGAGCAATCCGAAAGGCAACAATACAATGAATAAATGGATAGACATGTTGATATACTTGCTATAGGTTACCGGAAAAACGGTGTTTTTAATCCTTTCCGACCCGCCCATATGGTTACATAAACCGGTTATGGTTTTATCTATTTCTATCTGTTGATATTTATTGATCCAACCTTCCAGCAGGGCCTTTTTTAAATCCATGGCGTGCAACTCTAAAATGGTAGCCGTTACATTCTTACGTTTCTTGATGAAATCGAATTCCTCGGCTGAAAGATATTCTTCTAAGCCTTTTCTGGGATTAAAACCCCGCAGCGCTTGACTTAGGGCATAACACCATGCAATCTGCCGTTTAATAAATCGGGCCTTAAATTCCTCAATTTCATCTAATCCATAAGGATTTTCAACAAACGATAAGATCTGTCGCGACAAGGTTCTTGAATCGTTAACAATGGCGCCCCATAGAATTCTTGCTTCCCACCATCTGTCGTAAGCCTGATTAGAGCGAAATGCCAATAAAAGCGAAATGATTGTTCCTAATAAAGCGGGTACTGCAACGGGAATGGAAATGCGGGTAACGTGAAGGTTCTCGTACAGTATCACAATACCTATAGAGTAACCGATAACAAACAGAAGCTCATTTTTGATCTTTCCGAATATATAAGTGAGCGGAATATTATTTCGTAATAGCATAATATAAAGTTTAGTGGTTGGTAATTAAGAATTTGCTTCGTGCAGCTGCGTTTCGGGTATTTTGGTATCGATCAGATTTTCATTGGCATGAACGGTCAAAGCGTTTAATAGAACTACCTCACAGCCTGCACGGGCTGTCAATATTTTAGGGTCAATACTATATTTGTTGATTGGCGTAAAGTTATATCCCTCTAAATAGGCGATGCATGTTACATCAAACGCTTCAATAAAATTTTTAAAAGCCGCTACGGTACTTCCATAAAAATATTCAATCCCGATGGTATTAATCCGGGTAGGATACTTTGCCTTGATCAGATCTAATTGCTGATAAAATTCATCGCTCACATTTTCGTAATCGCGGCTGCGGCGACTCAACATTAACATATCAGTTATGGAATCGGATAATTTAAAGGCGTGTACAAAAATGATATTCAATATTCCATTTTTTTGATGTTGTACCAGCGCATCAATAATTTTAATACTTTCTAATTTAAAGTCGGTTGGAACTAATACTGTTTTCATCGCGATATCTTGTTTAAATGAATGGAAATATTATTTATACAAGTTTAGCCCGATGTTATTATAGCGAAATAAGAGTGAGATTAGAATGAGATTAGAATATACTTCTTTTTAGAATAGTTGAGCAGTTCATTAGGCATTGGTTCATCTTTACCGAAGCCAAAGGTATGATTTAAACTGCTTGATCATTTGTTATATTGTTGAGAATTATTCTGTTGTTAAGACTAATTTAAAGTTAGCCAGTTTAAACGATTTAAACAATTAACCAGATAGCGGTAACAAAACTTTAATTTCTGTTCCAACCCCTTCCTGCGATTTAATGGCAATGCTTCCCCTGTGCAAACGGATAATATTTAAAGAGAGTGGTAAACCAACGCCATAACCTTTAAAATCATTGGTGTTTGATGCCCTGTAGAAAGGCTCGAATATATGCTGGATATCGGTTTGCGGGATACCGATGCCCCGATCGGTTACCGAAATAGAAAGTACATTGGTATTACTTTCGATACTAATGCTTACCAAATTTTCATTGGAATATTTGCAGGCATTGTTTACAATGTTGCTAATGGCCAGTTTTATCAGATTTTTGTTTACCCGCAATGAAAGCAGTTCATCATCATCGGGAAGTTTACTGAAATCGATCTCTATTTTACTGTTGGGATGAACCTGGTTTACAGATTCTTTAATTTCCCATAACAGTTCGTCCATTCGCACTTCCTCCCAGGGCTGGTTTTTTCCATTGAAACCCGATTGTGCCAAACCCAATAAACTGGTTAAAATATGTTCTAACCTTTCTGCTTCATTTTTTATTTTTGATAATGCCTTTTCCTGTTTGGCCGTATCCGCTATGTTTTTCATCGCCAGTTCAACCTCTCCGCTAATGATGGTCAAAGGTGTTCTCAGCTCATGTGAAGCATTGCTGATAAAGTTATTCTGTGTTTCGAAAGCCGTTTCCAAACGGTTGAGCATGTTATTAAAGGTTTGGGCCAATTGCGACATTTCATCATTTCCTTTTTTGACATCCAGCCTCAAATGTAAATTTTCGGCCTTTATTCTTTTTACGCTTTTAATGATGTTTCGAAGGGGCATTAACATATAATTGGAAAATTTCCAACCCACCACAAATGACAATATAACAGAAAGAAAAAAACCAATAATCAAAATTCTTTGCAGGTCTTTTAATTCCCGGAAGCCAACAGGATCATTTGCGGAAACGATAACAATGTATCCTCCATTCGAATTTTTAAAGAATTTACCGGCATAAAAGTGATTCTCTGTTCGGTAGCGGGCTACATAACCCGCGTGGATCCGATTATAAAAACTTGCGGGCAATTCACGGTCTAGTTTATTGGTTGGTTTCCCCGCTTGCATGATATATTCTTTTTCAGAAGGGAGGCGCTCCAGGTATCTGTTGCGCATTTTTGCATAAACCTTATTGTTGTCGTCTTCATAAAGTTTAATCTGGGCAGCAATATTAACCCTGGCTTCTAAACGTTTATAAAAATCTTCAAAGGCAAATTCGTTCGAGAAATACCAAACAAAACCACTTAACAAGGAAATAATAATTGCCGATAAAATGGCAAAGAGTAAAGTGATTTTCTTGGCGATCTCCATTTATTTTTCCTTTAAAATATAACCTAAACCTACCGCTGTATGGATAAGCTTCTGATCGGCATTTTTATCTATTTTTTTACGCAGATAATTAACATAAACATCAACTACATTGGTGCCTAGGTTAAAATCGATATCCCAAACGTTTTCTAAAATATCTATCCGGGATAAAATTTTGGATTTGTTTTTGGCCATGTACTCCAATAGCCGGTATTCTGTTGCGGTGAGTACGATTTCCTGTTGATTTCGTTTAACCGTTTTCGCACTCAAATTTAGCTGCAGATCACCTACAGCAATAATCTGATCTTGCGAAACTGCGCCATGATATCGCCTCAGCAGCATTCTGATCCTCGCAAAAAGTTCAGCAAATTTGAATGGTTTGATTAAATAATCATCTGCACCATTATCCAGTCCGTTTACCACATTTTCAGTAGTACCCAATGCGGTAAGCATAATAATAGGCGTGTTGGGTTTCTGTTCTTTAATGATTTTGCAGAGTTCCAATCCATTTATTCCAGGTAGCATAATATCAAGGATAATCAGATCGAACTGATTTTCTAAAGCCATCTGTTTCCCGATCAAGCCATCAGGGGATATACTTACGGTAAATCCTTCGTCTGTTAAACCTCTCGAAATTACAGATACAACGCTTGGTTCATCTTCTACAAGTAATAAATTCATTTGCCGGCAAGTAATCTAAAAAGTAGGAAATTACAAAATATTAATTGATGGTTAGAAGACTTTTAATACTTTTTTAACCCAAAGCTGAGATAATTGTTTGATTGGGTTCTTTTAAAGAATAGAACGAACTCTTGGCAGAATACATTGCGAGGAGGCTTTTTCAGCCGACGAAGCAATCTTTCAAGTTGGTAATTTTTCCTGTTAACCTGAGATCGATTATTCGCTAAATGTACACAGCTAATTTTTAGATAATTATAATAATGAGATCGTCATGCTGAATTTATTTTAGAAGCAGATATGATGTTTTCAATTGCCTTATAGCTACTTCGTGGTCAGATCTTTCCTGTTAAACCTCCTTGCTATAAGACCCTGAAACACCCTTCCGACCTGGCCGGGCGGAAGTTCAGGGTGACGACCGTTCATGCAAGGTGCAAAATAGCCCAAATTAAAGCACATTATTAATCGAATTCAGGTAATTAAGATTGCTTCCCCGAAAAGTCGGGACTGGCTATCGGCTTAAAAAGTCTTTTCGCAATGAAGATACCACGGTGAGGTGGATAATGTTGAATTTACTTTACTAATATTCCTTCAAAAGTATAGCGTGCTTCCGTGGCAAAATTTTTAATTCCCGTTCTCTGATTTCTCTTTCAGTGATTTCAATCCACCTTCAAAATCTTTGCCGATCATTTTATCCATAAATAAGCAAAACCATTTATTGATGATGCCTTTGCTTTCTCCACTCATGGTCCAGGTTACTTTATTCCCGTTCCCGGCTTTTTCAATGTCAAAACGGGTATTTGCCACACTTTCCATGGGCTTGATGAACTTCAGTTCCATATCAACCATTTTATTTGCTTCTACTTTGTTGATCAACATTTGTCCGGTGCCACTTTTTTCGCCATTCCATTGGTACAAGTGACCAGGCTGAGCAACAGCACCGGTAATGGTGATTTTGGCTTTTGGATCCATCTTAGACCAGGCATTCCACTTGTAGAACTCATGATAATCGGCGATGTTGTTATAAATGATACTGTCGGGTGCAAGAATGGTGATACTCCGATTAACCGAATAGCTTTTTGGAAGAAAAAAACTACCGCCAATGATGATTACTGCCAATACAGCAATAATGCTTAAAAAGATTTTAAGGAATTTCATAACATAATTCAGTTTGGTTAACTAAATTTATAAAGAAAACGATTGAATTCAAAGCAGATTAAGCTAAACAATTTTGGTCTTCGATAAGGGAAAATTGATTTTAAAGTGCATTAAATCTGCAATAGATTGGGCTTTTTGTTTAATCAGTTCTGCATTAGGGCCTGTAAACAAATTGTCTACGTTTTGGAGAAACAGATTTTTCCATATTTCAAACTGTTCCTGCTGCAACGGTATTTGTTTATGAAGTTCGAAATGGGTTAGCATTGGATTTCCTTTATAAATCGCTTTACCGAAAAGGATGCTTTCCCAAAAATCGTACATTTTTGGTAAGTGGTGGGGCCAATCTACTTTGGCAACATCGGTAAATATAGGGCCGATCGCTGTGTTAAGTACAATATTTTTATAAAACATATCTACCAAAACAACAATATCTGCTCGATTATGAATATCTTTTTTCATGGCCCAATGATTTTAAATTTAAAAAACCTAATGCAATCAATATCAGAAATTTAAAGGTGTCGATAATGATATACAGGATATGGTGATAACTTTTTGCCGGGGCATGGCCAGCCAAAACCAGTTTTGCCCTTTCATCAAGTAGTGGCAACAGCCAAAAAGTATCGATCATCACCAGAATGGTAACCGAAAACAGTAATATACTGCGGATGTTTTTTAACGCTGCCGGTAAGGAACAGGCTAAAATAACAACAAGCAATACAATCTCTATTTTATTAAGTGCCTGAAAAACCAATTGCCCGATACCTAAACCAAGTGGTATGGTTATTCCTAGTGCCTGGAATTTCAATGGAGCTTCCAAAAAACTAATTCCGGCCATCAATCCCGCCCAAAAAATAACGCAAAAGATTGCGATTAACTTTTTCATCAAGATCAAATATCAGTTAAAATGGCTTAGTAAAAATGATTGGTATCATAAAGGGAAGTTATATCTATTTATAAAGCCTAAGGGTCATTTTCTGGTAATTAATAACCGCCTTATACTGCATCAAAATATCTCCTCCAATAATACCCATAATGGGCGGGTGGCCAAACTGTTGGTAAGTTTCACTCACCGATTGCAGATCAAACGCCACGGTTTCATAATTGTTGATCTTTAAAGTGCCGATTTTTAGTTGAGGAAGGGTGGCCTGAATGGTAGTCGTGGTGGTAAAAAGAGTAGCTGCATTAATCTCATCCGATACCTGAAGCGTTTCTGACAAATGTTTTTCGATCAATGACTTGTCGAAAACACTCCGCGACGCCCCGGTGTCTAAAACGGCGAGATGTTTTTCCTTAAAAACAATAACTTCCACTAAAAGGTGGAAACCATCGTCTTGTAAGTTTATTAATTTTAAAGGAACGGAAATGGCTTTCATAACAAATATTTGGGAGCCTAAATTAGGCTAATTAGCCGAAAACCATGTCAGGAGTTGGTTATTTGTTTTTGATCTGGTTTTTTACAAATTCCATTTCTGCATCGTAGCCCTTAAATATTCTTCAATATCGGGTTGTATTTCGTTATCAGGCATTACACCGCGACCAAAAGGAATACCATTTTGTTTTTCTTCAATAACAAATTTAACGAGCGGATGCGCCCGGTTAACTGAGAATTTGGCAGGGTATAATTGATAAAAAAGCCGCTCGTATTGCCATAATATCCACCACCTGTTTCTTCACCTAAGCAATGCTGAATTCCTGCCCGTACAGACGGGGAGCGATCTATCTTGACTAGAGAACCCTGAAACAAATTCAGGGTGACGGTATCATTAAATATAGATGGTTAAACCAGTTTCATTTCTGCCAGTACACTGTTCATATTTCTTACCGCATCCGCGCTTTTATTAAATGCCGCCTGTTCATCTTCGGTTAATTTAAAATCTACGATTTTTTCCCAACCATTGCGGCCGATAATTACCGGTACACCTAAACAGATATCTTGCTGTCCGTATTCTCCTTCAAGCGAAACGCAGCAGGTGAACAGTTTTTTCTCATCGCGCAAAATGGCTTCAACCAATGCCGCGCCTGCCGCACCTGGTGCATACCATGCCGAAGTTCCGATTAAACCGGTTAAAGTAGCACCTCCAACCATAGTATCTGCCGCCACCTGATCGAGCGTAACTTTATCCAATAAATGGCTTACGGGTAAACTTTGGTAAGTAGCTAAACGGGTGAGTGGAATCATGGTGGTATCGCCATGGCCGCCAATTACAAATCCCTGTAAATCATTTGGGCTGCAATTTAGCGCTTGCGATAAATAGAATTTGAAGCGTGAGCTGTCTAAAGTTCCGCCCATACCGATGATGCGGTTTTTTGGCAGACCTAAAGATTTCAAGGCCAGATAGGTCATGGTGTCCATCGGATTACTGATCACGATGAAGATAGCTTCCGGAGAGAATTTTAAAATATTTTCGGCAACGTTTTTAACAATGCCTGCATTAATGCCGATTAGCTCTTCCCGGGTCATCCCTGGTTTACGTGGCAGCCCCGAAGTAATCACCACTACATCAGAACCAGCTGTTTTACTATAATCATTCGTTATCCCGGTAATTTTGGTGTCGAAGCCCACAAGGGTTGCCGTTTGCATCATGTCGATTGCCTTACCTTCGGCAAAACCTTCTTTAATATCCAATAATACAAGTTCGTTCGCCAATTCTTTGCGGGCAATATGATCTGCACAAGTGGCACCAACTGCGCCTGCGCCAACAACCGTTACTTTCATATCTTTATATTTTTAGTGGTTCGCTTTCCTTAATATGTACCGAAGGTAGAAATAAATATAAGGTTTAAAAATGCATTTTAAAACTTTATAATTTAATCGGGGTTTACTTAGTAAGTACTAATAGCGATTTTTGTTCTCACAAATTATGGAAAATAAACCCATTTCTAATATCGATTACAAAGCCTTTGAGGGTAAATGGTATTCTTTATATTCTATCCCGACTTTATTGGATAAACATTGGAAACAGACTACTGAAACTTATACTTTGGCTGACGATGATCATTTTGAGGTATACACCACCTATCATAAGGATGGAAAACCTGAAGAAAAATCGATTACCTCAAAACTCTTTTTCGATAAGGAAAAAGCGGATGGAGATATGAAAGCCCAGTTTTTATGGCCTTTTAAGATCGGTTATTGGATTATAGAGCTTGCTGATGATTATAGTTATGTAGTGGTAGGGCATCCGGATGAAAAATACCTCTTTATTATGGCCCGCGAACCAAAGATGGAGGCAGATTTATTGGTGCACATTATTGAAAGATGCAGGCAGAAGGGATATGAAGTAAGTGAGTTGGTAAGCCAGGAGCATTTTTGATAAGTTCGCAATTGGCGGTTTTCAGTTTACGGTTGCATACCGATAAAGTGTTTTTCATTCTGAGCGCAGCGAAGAATCCTATCATTGTTCTAAATGCTAAAGATTTATTAAGGTATTATGGAAAGCAAGTGCAGAAGCGTTTGGGTTTATGCAGTCCCGCCATTCGCTATAGGCCCGATGAAGAATCGGGCGCTGCCACTGCTGTCGGGTTTAGGTGGCGCCGATCGTGTTACTATCTTCGGTAATTAAACCCGATTGCAGCGAACATTCCGATCCTTCATCGGAATAAAACGGAAAGGGAGGATGAAATCCTCTATGAAACACCGAACCCTATATTTTTAAAAAAATAAATATTTCATTGAATAATTTGCCCTTAAAAACGATAGCATCGCTTGAATATGGATGTGCTCGCTAGGAAACGATGATAATCATCTTTCTATTTTAAACCTTACAGGTTTTCAAAAATTTTAAGGTTTGCCGAACGATTTTGTTGATAAAATCCTGACAACTTCGCCCATCAAATTCCTTATTTTTGAAAAACCGTTATTATTCTACAACGGTTAATTCTTTGCCGCACAATATGTACTTAATTTTTGATACTGAAACCACCGGTTTGCCCCGCAATTACAATGCCCCCATTACCGATACGGATAACTGGCCGCGCTGTGTACAGATTGCCTGGCAGCTACATGATGAGATGGGGAGATTGGTTGAACATCAGGATTATCTGGTCAGACCGGAAGGGTTTAATATCCCCTATGATGCAGAGCGGATTCACGGGATCTCTACCGAACTTGCGATGGAGCAGGGGATTGGTTTCGATGAAATGCTGGCCAGGTTTAATGAAGTTTTAAACAAAGCTAAATTTATTGTAGGACAAAATGTTGGTTTCGATGTGAATATTATGGGCTGCGAGTTTCACCGTTTTGGTGTAGCTAACCGCCTGGCAGAAATGCCTGTTTTAGATACCTGTACCGAAGTTACCGCACAACTTTTGCAATTGCCCGGAGGTAGGGGCGGTAAATTTAAATTGCCAACCTTAACCGAATTACATTCGTATTTATTTGGTGAACCCTTTAATGAGGCCCATAATGCTACTGCCGACGTTGAGGCAACTACGCGTTGTTTCCTGGAACTGGTAAAAAGAGAGGTATTCAAAAAAGAAGAGCTGCTTGTTGATGTAGAATATTTTCCTCGTTTCAGAGAAATAAACCCTGGCTTAGTTCAGGGGGTAGGATTAAAACACATCAATTTAAAGGCTGCATCTGATGAAATCCGTAAACGCCAGCAAAAAACCGAAGGCAGCGGAATTTCTAAACAAACATTAGCCGGTAACAAACAGGAGCTTGCCGCCGCAACCTTTGTGCATTTACATAACCATACGCAGTTTTCGGTATTACAGAGTACCATCAGCATTCCTGATCTGGTAAAAGCTGCAGCTGCACAAAAAATGCCTGCGGTAGCCATGACCGATCATGCGAACATGATGGGGGCTTTCCATTTCGTAAACAACGTACTTAATCATAATAAAGCTGCCGAAGCTAAAAATGCTGCCGCAATTGAAGCTGGTGAACGCCCTACCGAGGTAATCATGACGCCCATCGTTGGGGTGGAGTTTTTTGTATGCGCAAACCATTTAGACCGCACCGCTAAAGATAATGGCTACCAGATGGTATTGCTGGCAAAAAATAAAAATGGTTATCATAACCTCGCCAAAATGTCGTCGATAGCTTATACCAAAGGCTTCTATTACGTACCGCGTATTGATAGGGAGGTTATAGCACAATACAAGGAAGATATCATTGTTTTATCAGGCAACCTGGGTGGTGAGATTTCCAGTAAGATCCTCAACATGGGCGAAAGCCAGGCAGAAGAAGCATTGATCTGGTGGAAGGAAATGTTCGGCGACGATTTCTATCTGGAGGTGATGCGCCACAACCAGGAAGATGAAGACCGTGTAAACGAAACTTTGATTGCTTTTGCCCGTAAACATTCAGTTAAACTGGTGGCAACCAACAATACTTATTATGTAAGTAAGAAGGATGCCAATGCACACGATATTTTACTCTGCGTAAAAGACGGTGAAAAGCAGGCCACACCAATAGGCCGCGGCCGGGGTTATCGTTATGGTTTGCCTAACCAGGAGTATTATTTCAAATCGGCTGATGAAATGAAGGCGCTTTTCGCCGACCTGCCCGAAGCCATTTTAAATATTCAGGATATTCTGAATAAAGTCGAAACCTATAAACTGGCCCGTGAGGTACTCTTGCCTAAATTTGATATTCCGGAAGAATTTTTGGTGGCGGAAGATGAAATTGATGGCGGTAAGCGTGGTGAGAACAAATTTTTAAGACATTTAACTTACGAAGGCGCAAAACGTCGCTATGGAACGTTAACCGATGATGTAATTGAACGTCTGGATTTTGAGTTGGCCACCATCGAAAAAACCGGTTATCCGGGTTATTTTTTGATTGTACAGGATTTTATTGCTGAAGCGCGTAACCTCGATGTATCGGTTGGCCCCGGCCGGGGATCTGCTGCGGGTTCGGCGGTAGCTTATTGTCTGGGGATTACCAATATCGACCCGATTAAATACGATCTCCTTTTTGAGCGTTTCTTAAATCCCGACCGCGTATCCATGCCCGATATCGATATCGACTTTGATGATGAGGGCCGTGGCCGTGTAATGGATTATGTAATTAATAAGTATGGCGCTAACCAGGTAGCACAGATCATTACTTATGGTACCATGGCCGCTAAGTCTTCTATCCGCGATACAGCACGTGTATTAGATTTGCCCCTGTTTGAGGCCGATAAAATTGCCAAGCTGATTCCGAATATGAAGCTGGCCAAAATTTTCAATCTCGACGAGAAAAGTTTAAAAGATGCTTTACGGCCCGATGAATATGAGAAGGTTGTAGAATTGAAAAACCTGGGCAGTCAGAAAGATTTAAGTGCAGAAACCATTCAGCAGGCACAGGTATTAGAAGGATCTTTGCGGAATACGGGGATCCATGCCTGTGGTGTGATTATTACCCCTAGCGATATTACCAATTTCGTTCCCGTATCGGTAGCCAAAGATTCTGATTTATATGTTACCCAGTTTGATAACTCAGTTGTAGAAAGTGCCGGTTTATTAAAAATGGACTTTCTGGGGTTAAAAACCTTAACCCTGATTAAAGATACCGTGAAACTGGTTAAGAAAAGACATGGCATCGACCTTAATCCAGATAATTTCCCGATTGATGATGTGATGACCTATGAACTTTTCCAACGTGGTGAAACCATTGGTATTTTCCAGTACGAGAGTCCGGGTATGCAGAAATACATGAAAGAGCTTAAACCAACGGTTTTTGACGATCTAATCGCCATGAACGCGCTGTATCGCCCCGGACCAATGGAGTATATTCCGAGTTTCGTTCGCCGTAAAAATGGTGAGGAAGAAATTAAGTACGATCTGGATGCCTGCGAAGAATATTTAAAGGAAACTTATGGAATTACGGTTTACCAGGAGCAGGTAATGCTTTTATCTCAAAAACTGGCTGGCTTTACCAAAGGTGAGGCCGACGTTTTAAGGAAGGCCATGGGTAAGAAACAGAAAGATGTTTTGGATAAGATGAAACCTAAGTTTGTGAAACAAGCTTCTGAAAAAGGTCACGATGCTACCGTTTTAGAGAAAATCTGGAAGGATTGGGAAGCATTTGCATCTTACGCTTTCAACAAATCACACTCCACCTGTTATGCATGGATCGCTTACCAAACGGCTTATTTAAAGGCACACTATCCGGCAGAGTATATGGCTGCAGTACTGTCCAATAACATGAGCGATATCAAGCAGGTGGCTTTCTTTATGGAAGAGTGTCGCCAGATGAGTGTTACCGTTTTAGGCCCGGATGTAAACGAATCTGACCTTAAATTCTCTGTTAATGCCAAAGGCGAAGTCCGTTTTGGAATGTCGGCAGTAAAAGGAGTAGGTGAGAAGGCGGTAGAGAGTATCATCGAAGAGCGCACGGCCAATGGTCCTTATGCCAGCGTGTACGATTTTGCCAAGCGTTCTAATACACGTATTGTAAATAAAAAAGCTTACGAGAGTTTTGTATATAGCGGTGCTTTTGATGCATTTGGCGGACACAGGGCGCAGTACTTTTATATTGGCCCTAATGATAAGATGAACGGCATTGAAAAGATTATTAAATATGCCAATGATTTTCAAAACAATGAAAGTACGTCGCAGGCTTCGCTTTTTGGTGGATCAAAGGCCGATCTGATTTTAGAGCCAAGTTTACCTGTTTCGCCTGAATGGGCTTTGATGGACCGCTTGAAATATGAAAAAGATGCGATCGGGATTTTCCTTTCCGGCCACCCCTTGGATAACTATAAACTCGAACTCGATAAATTCTGTACCAACAGTGTCCGGCAGCTCAGTATCATCAATAAAGTACGTATGGGTGATAGCAACGAAGAGGTTTTGGCCGAATTCGAAAAACTGAAAAACCGCGAACTTTGTGTAGGTGGCCTGGTGGTAACGGCATCACAACGGATTACCAAAACTGGTAAACCTTTCGGGACTTTTGTTTTTGAGGATTATGATGATGCCTGCGAGATGGCCTTGTTTGGTGAAGATTTTTTAAAGTTTAAGTCCTTTTTAACCGAAGGATATTTCTTGCAGATCAGAGGAAGGGTAGGCGAACGTTTCGGGAAAGCAGGCGATTGGGAATTTAAAATCACAGCCATTAACCTGATGTCTGAGCTGCGTGATAAATTAGCAAAAAGTTTAACTATCCAGGTGCCTATTGAGCGGGTTAACGATCAGTTAATGAAAGAAATTGAGGCTATATTAGCAGATAATAAGGCAAACTCTGAGCAGCAAAACTGCCAGCTTAACTTTGCTGTTTTTGATACTGAAAAACAGATTATGTTGGATCTGCCTTCTAAAAATTTAAAAATAAACCCTAACAACAAGTTCATAGAACAATTGATGGGAATGAATGTTGTTAATTACAAGCTGAATTAAGGTGGAAGGCGAAGGTTTAAAGGTTGAAGCGCCTAAACCTTCCACCCTTCACCTTTGTACCCTCTACCTCAAAATAATGTCAAATTGGCATTACAGAATTGGTGGCATTACAATTGAATACCTATATTTGAACATAAAAAAAATTAATTATGGCATTAGAAATCACAGATGCAAACTTCGAGGAGCTTGTATTAAAATCAGATAAACCCGTATTAGTAGATTTTTGGGCAGAATGGTGTGGCCCTTGTCGCATGGTTGGTCCAGTTGTAGAAGAGATCGCTAAAGAATATGATGGTAAAGCGGTAGTTGGAAAAGTAAACGTTGATAACAACCCTCAAATTTCAATGCAGTTTGGTATCCGTAACATTCCTGCTTTATTATACTTTAAAGGTGGCGAAGTGGTAGACAAACAAGTTGGCGCTGTTCCAAAATCGGTATTGGCGGAAAAATTAAACAAGCAATTGGCTTAATAAAGGTTGAAGGTAGCGGGTTTCAGAAAACCCAGCCCCACAACTTCACTAATAATTTTACAGAAACCCAGGTTCATTTGATGGATTTGGGTTTTTTATTGTAAACATAATTTTGTTCCTTTAATAAAAACTAACAATCATGACTGTTCACTTATTTAAAAATAAAACTGTAGGTGTTTTAGTGGCAGGTCTGGCCCTAAACTGTGCAAATATTGCCTGTGTATCGGCGCAGAATCCTGTTGAAACCAATGCACCTTCAGCTGACTATCAACCAGCTTTTACCGGTCAAACCCGGATTGCGGGCGTAAAAACCAAAACTCCTCTGGATGTTACCGTTATTAATGAAAAACTGGAAAATCCATGGGCTATATCGGTACTTCCTGATGGTCGTTTTTTAATTAGTCAAAAACAAGGTACCATGGTTATTTTAAATGCTGATGGGAAAATGAGCAAAAAAATTACCGGTTTACCAAAAGTAGATCCATCCGGTCAGGGTGGTTTATTGGATGTAACCTTAGACCCGAACTTTGCAAAAAATAGAATGATTTATTGGGCTTATGCTGAGCCGCAAGATAAAGGCGTTTTATTGGCCATTGCCAAAGGAAAACTGGCTGCAAGTGAAACTGCTATAGAAAATCAAACCATTATTTACCGGGCTACACCAGCTTATACTGGTAAACTTCAGTATGGTTCTAGAATTGTTTTTGATAAAAACGGGAATTTATTTGTAAGTACAGGCGAACGTTCCGGTAACGATATCAGAATCCAGGCGCAATATTTAAACTCTTCGTTAGGTAAAATTTTGCACCTTACTCCGGACGGAAAAGCAGTAGCAAATGGCCCGTTTGCAGGCAAAGCGGATGCCCGACCTGAAATTTATGCCTATGGTCTCCGTAACCCGGATGGTTTAGCCATTAACCCGCAAACTGGGGATTTATGGGAGGCGGAATTTGGCCCTAAAGGTGGTGATGAGGTCAACATTATCAGGCCCGGCAAAAATTATGGCTGGCCGATTATTACCTACGGAACAGAATACAGCGGAAAAAAAGTAGGTGATGGCATTCAACAAAAAGAAGGAATGGAACAACCGGTTTATTATTGGAATCCAAGCATCTCTCCTGGTTGCATAGCTTTTTATAACAGCAACAATATAGCCGAATGGAAAGGCAATTTGTTTGTAGGCGGTTTAGGTGGCTCGCATATTATCAGATTGGTGATAAAAAATGATAAAATTGTTGGCGAAGAGCGCTTATTGGAAGGTAAAGGCGAACGTTTCAGGGATATGGTTGAAAAAGATGGAGCGCTTTATTCTGTAACCGATAACGGGCATTTGTACAGAATAGCGAAAAAGTAATTAAATTTAATTTTAGTTATTCAGACCTCACAGGTTTCAAAAACCTGTGAGGTCTTTTTTATTATATTCTAAGGCGTTTTTCTGCTTTCACATAAGTTTATTTGTTTTAGGAACCTCAGGCCCGGTCTTTCATTACGGCTTTCTCTCTTGCTGTCCGTTGTAGTTCCCACGAGGCCCGCGGCGACTACGATATCGGGTTTATTCATCACAAATAGTAGTACAATCTTTGCCACCTAAACCCGACCGTAGCGAGATGCCGATTTTTTCAATCGGCAGAAGCGGGGGCTTGCTGATATTTAGTTTAAGAACGTATAAATTGTTTTAATAGCCACCAAATAACGAATTACAAAGCTTAAAATGTTATTTTAAGGATAAACAAACTATTCTAGAGGTAATTATGGCATTTTAATTGCTGAAAAATTATCATTCCCTATTATTTATTGTGATTTCATAACTAGTTGTCAAAACATTAATAATATAATGATGGAATATTCTTTAAGAGAAAAAAGGAATGCAGGTATTTTATTTACTTTTTATGATCCTTTCAAATCATTTCAGGGCTTTAACTCATGTTCGTACTCCAGTTCTTCAATACCTTTGATTATTGATACTATCCACAAGAACTATTTAGTAGAAAAAAAGTTTGCAAAAGGTGGAATGGATATAGATTATTACTACCTTGATTCGCGGACATTTTGGGATAGAAAGAGATTCATTAAGTTCAACAAGAAAGCGAATTCGCTAATGTTAATTGTTGAAAATGGATTACCCAGACATTTAAGGCCAACTTGGGATGACACAACAAATAAAAGAATTTTAACTTTAGATAGAAGGTTGCAGAACCCAGCAAGAGAATTTATCAATACAGTTGAAGAAGAACTTGGGATACGGTTAAGGATTGTACAGGCGTTGAGAACTATCGCTGAACAAAATGCCTTATATAATCAAGGTAGAACAACACCGGGTAATATTGTTACCAATGCAAAGGGAGGTTCAAGTTATCATAATTACGCTTTAGCTATAGATGTGGTAATCGTAAAAGAAGGACAAGCAGTTTGGAGTATTTTGCCGAGAGAAGTTGTTCAGATAGGAGAACAACTTGGATTCGAATGGGGAGGGAATTGGAAGGGCTTTAAAGATTATCCGCATTTTCAGATGACTTTTGGGAAAAGTATTAAAGATTTAAAAAATGAAAAATAGCTTAAAAGGACTTTTAATATTATTAATAGCTGTTATTTGTAGCAGCCCTAATGCCTTTGCTGCTGACAAACATCCAATTAATGATGCGATAGATAGCGCGGCTGTAATCAAAAAAATCAAATCAGATTTTACTTTAATTAATAAACAACTGAAATTTTTTAAAAAGAAAACCAAAGATGTTTCCGGAATGTCGGCAGAAGGTGGCATAGTAACTGGCTATTATAGTAAAGGCAAGCTTAAAAAGGTGCATTGTGTTTTTTATGGCGAGACTGGAAAGACTGAAACCGATTACTACTTAGACAATAAAAGGTTGTTTTTCTTATATAAAAAGGAAACGTTTTATAATAAGCCTATTTATTTGAAAGACTTAAAAATTAAAAAAAGTGTAGAAGCCAGGTATTATCTATTTGGAGATACTGTGATTAAAATTATCATAAAGCCCAATACATCTTTAGTATCATCAATTGCTGAAATAAAAGCTGAGCTGAAGCAAGTTATGGGTATTCTAAATGAAAAATAGCGTTATTTGACCTCGCAGGTTTCAAAAACCTGTGAGGTCTTTTTTGTTATTTTTACGGCGGCAGGTTTTGCGTTAGGGATTGTAAGGGTTCAGTGCCGATCTTTCATCGGTACCGGAGCGCAGCGCAGCCCTGAAAAGCCCGACCCTTGCGTAGCTTGGGGAACGCCCTAATCAGTTCACAATTTCCAATTTGTAATTCGTCGTTTATAATTTATATTTTACAGTCGCACTGTGCTAGACTTTTTAAACTTCTGAAGTGTTGACTAATTTCCGGTTTTTTAATAATCTTTTACTAGCTTTACGATATGCAGGCGGTAAACTACGAGAACGAAACAAGTTATGGTAATTTAGAATTGCTTGCCCAGCAGGTAGTAGAAGGTTTTATTACAGGCTTGCATAAAAGCCCGTTTCATGGTTTCTCGGTTGAGTTTGCCGAACACCGTCAGTACAATAACGGCGATAACGTTAAAAATATAGATTGGAAATTATACGCCAAAACCGATAAACTCTACAGCAAACGTTTCGAAGAAGAAACTAATTTACGTTGCCAGTTTGTGATTGATGTTTCTTCCTCCATGTACTTTCCTGAACCTGAAAACAATAAATTGATATTTTCTATACAGGCCGCAGCGTCTTTAATGTTCCTGTTAAAGAAACAACGTGATGCTTTTGGACTGAGCTTAATTACCGATGAGATCTTATTCAGCTCTCCTGCAAAATCTACAACGGTACATCAGAAATATTTATTTACGCAACTGGAAGAGCTGCTACAAAAACCCAAGGTAAATGCACAGACCAATTTAAGCGAGACGCTGCATCAGGTTGCCGAACTGATCCACAAACGTTCTTTGGTGATTATCTTTAGTGATCTGTTTAATACGCAAACTAATGCCGATAAAACCGATCAGTTTTTTGAGGCACTGCAACACCTGAAATTCAACAAACATGAGGTAGTGGTTTTTAATGTGATTGATAAAAAAAGAGAAGTAGATTTCAATTTTGAAAACCGTCCGTACCAGTTTGTAGACATGGAAACTGGAGAGACCATTAAAGTACACACTAATCAGGTAAAGGAAAATTATATAACTGCGGTTTCTACCTATCGGCAACAGGTTGCACTAAAATGTGCTCAATATAAAATCGACTTAATTGATGCCGATATGAACGGGGGTTTTTATCCGGTTCTTCAGTCTTATTTAATCAAACGGCAAAAATTGGGTTAACATTTTGTTACAAAACAAGGCGGTTTTCGAACTGTTGTATTAATGATTTAAATTTTAAGCTTCCTGATATGTTACAAAAAGGCGATACTGCACCAGATTTTGAATTGAATGCTACCCCCGATCAAAAAATAAAACTTAAAGATTTCAAAGGCAAAAATGTCATCCTGGCTTTTTATCCTGCGGATTGGAGTCCGGTATGCAGCGACCAAATGGCGCTCTATAACGAAATGTTGAAATATTTTACTAAATATGATGCGCAGATTTTTGGTGTTTCTGTTGATAGCGTTTGGTGCCACTTAGCCTTTGAAGAAAATAGAAAACTTCATTTTCCGCTACTGGCTGACTTCGAACCAAAGGGTGCGGTCTCTAAAGCCTATGGTGTATACGATGATGAAGTTGGCGAAAGTAAAAGAGCCCTTTTTGTAATTGATAAAGAGGGTAAAATTGCCTGGAGTTATTTATCACCTGTAGCCGTTAATCCTGGTGCTGATGGTATTTTGGATGCATTGGAAGGCCTAAGTAAGAAATAAACGATGAGTACATTAAAACCGGAAATAAATAGTCAGGATCATATTCAAGGAGATGATTCGGCCAGTGTTACGATTGTCGAATTTGGCGATTATCAGTGTCCATATTGCGGTAATGCCTACCCGATTATGAAAGAAATCGAGGAAACGTTTGGTCATCAGATCAGATTTGTTTTTCGGCATTTTCCTTTAACAAATGCGCATGAATTTGCTTTTCCGGCTGCGATTGCTGCAGAAGCTGCGGATTTACAGGGTAAGTTTTGGGAAATGCACGATGCACTCTACGAAAATCAATATCGTCTCAATGGTGAGCTGTTTGATGAATTGGCCGAAAATATTGGTTTAGATTTGGAGCAGTTTCAACAAGACAGTGCTTCAGAAGAAATCAAACGAAAAATAGAAGATGATTTTGACAGTGGTGTGCGAAGTGGGGTAAACGGAACCCCCTCATTTTATGTCAACGGAACCAAATTTGATGGCGGCGCGACTGATCTCTATCAAATGCTTAAAGAAAGTGCGGAATAAGATACTAATAGTAACCAAGAATTACTATTTAATATAGCTCTGAAAATTTACATGCAAAACCCTTTAATCAATTGTAAAGTTAACAGCTATCGTAAATCTGATACGAAGATTTTTGACGACATGAACTTCGCAATCATCCTTGGCTAAACGTTGGGAGATGGTGAGAGATTGATTAGGTTTAAGGTTAATTTTCTGCTTTATGTCGTACGACTTATCGCAACCTTTAGGCACATGTCCATCCAGGAGAAAGGAAATATCGGTTATTGTTTTTTTAGTTGTGTTTTTAATCGTGATGTAGGCAAATGTTCCGAAATCATCATGTGTATATTTAATGTCTTTTACGTAAACCGTATTTCGCCTGTTGGTGGTATCGTTTAATATTGGTTTAAATAATTGAGATTTTTGAACAACAGTAGTTTTAGCCTGCTTTACCTCTTTGCTTATTTCCTGAAACGGCGTTTTAAAAGCCCCGCAACAAATGATTGTGAATATTCCTAATACTTTCGTGAGCATAATTTAGTTATTATGATTAACCTAAGTTATTACTTCTTTAGAAATAAAGCGCTTGCAACTGCATTTTAAAATTTAAATAAAAAAAACCTCATATATTTTGCAATACATGAGGTATCAGATAAGGGTAACCGGAAAACTAAAAAACTAATTATGAGTTTTTAGAATTTAACAAAATTGAAATCGCTTCGTGTTTTGTTATTTCAAAGGTGCACTTCATTTATGAAGTTTTAGTGAAGAAACTTCATGCAGCTATCGTAGCTTTACTAATGTTACATTTGATGTAAAGTCTTTTCAAGGTCAGATTGGTTGTTTTTGCTTTCGGCTTAAAACAATAAATCAGCTTCTACTATTTATTAGCTAGATAGAATCCATCATTAAAAAATATTTCCATGGGTAAAAATGTTGCAGAACAACTGGTTGAAATGCTGGTTGAGGTTGGCGTAAAAAGAGTTTATGCCGTTACCGGAGACAGTTTGAATTATTTTAACGACGCTGTAAGAAGAAATGGCCAGATTAAGTGGATCCACGTACGTAATGAGGAGGTGGGGGCTTTTGCCGCCGCTGCCGAAGCCGAACTTGACGGAATTGCCTGTTGTGCGGGTAGCTGTGGTCCCGGCCATGTACACTTAATTAACGGTCTTTATGATGCACACCGAAGCCATGTGCCAGTAATTGCCATTGCCTCCACCATTCCAACAGGCGAATTTGGAACGGACTTTTTTCAGGAAACAAATACCATAAAATTATTTGACGATTGTAGCTACTATAACCAGGTAGCCACCACTGCCGAACAGGCACCCAGGATGTTTCAAACGGCTGTTCAGCATGCCATTCATAAAAAGGGCGTTGCCGTTTTTGGCCTGCCTGGCGATGTAGCCCAACTGGATGCTGTAGATAGCGTAACTTCTATGCAATTATTCAACAATAAGCCGGTTGTCCGTCCTTCCGATCAGGAGTTGAAAGATTTAGCAGACCTGCTTAACAGCGAAAAGAAAATGATGCTTTATTGCGGTATAGGTGCCTCAGAAGCACATGATGAGGTGGTAGAATTAGCAGCTAAACTTAAAGCACCCGTAGGATTTTCTTTCAGGGGGAAAATGGGCATACAGTATAATAATCCTTATGAAGTAGGGATGACAGGACTTTTAGGACAACCTTCCGGCTACCATGCCATGCATGAGGCCGATGTGGTGGTTTTACTGGGAACCGATTTTCCTTATGTAAATTTTATGCCGGTTAAGAACAAAATTGTACAGATTGACGAAAAACCTGAACGATTGGGCAGGCGAGCTAAACTGACCATGGGTTTATGCGGGAACATCAGCGATTCGATAAAGGCGTTATTACCTCTGCTTACTGAAAGGAAAGATGAAGATTTCTTAAAATCTCAATTAGAATTTTATCAGAAAGTTAAGGAAAGGCAGCAGGTTTATGTTAAAGATCAGGGTGAAGAAAATAAAATCCAGCCTGAATTTGTAGCCGAAACGATCAACCGTCTGGCGGCTGATGATGCCATTTTTACCGTTGATACGGGGATGTGCTGTGTTTGGGGAGCGCGTTTTATAGATGGAACGGGCAAACGCAAAATGCTGGGTTCTTTTAACCATGGCTCTATGGCGAATGCCATGCCAATGGCCATTGGCGCTGCATTGGCACATCCTGAACAACAGGTAATTGCACTATGTGGCGATGGTGGCTTATCTATGCTCCTGGGCGATCTGGCAACTATTAAACAGTATAAGTTGCCTATAAAACTGATTGTTTTTAATAATAGGGCTTTGGGTATGGTGAAACTGGAAATGGAGGTTGATGGTTTGCCGGATAATGAAACGGATATGGTTAATCCCGATTTTGCATTAGTAGCACAGGCCATGGGATTTAAAGGAATGACGGTAACCAAACCGGAAGAAGTGGAAACAGCAATCAGTTATGCGCTCAATGAAAATGGTCCTGTTTTGTTAAACATCATGACCAATCCGAATGCTTTGGCAATGCCCCCAAAAGTAGAATGGGAGCAGATAAAGGGCATGACAGAATCAATGGCAAAACTGATGCTGGGTGGAAAAATGAGTGAGGTTTTGGATACGATAAAATCGAATTATAAACACTTGGGAGAGGTGTTATAAACTAAGAAAACGTCATCTCGAGCGGAGTGCAACGTAGTCGAGAGATCTGCCTAGATAGATCTCTCCATTCCACTGCGTTTCAGTCGAGAGGACGGGCTCTTTGGGTATTGAACTGCTATAAATTTCCCCTCAATTCCTGTTCGCGTTCTAACGACTCAAATAAGGCTTTAAAGTTACCTGCGCCAAAGCTTTGCGCACCTTTACGTTGAATAATCTCAAAGAAAAGGGTAGGGCGGTCTTCAACTGGTTTGGTAAAGATCTGCAAAAGATAACCTTCTTCATCGCAATCGACTAAAATGCCCAGGCTCTCCAATAAAGATATTTCTTCATCAATTTTGCCTACACGTTGTGGCATCATATCATAATAGGCTTCTGGCGGAGCACTTAAGAATTCTACACCACGAGATTTTAAATCTTTAACCGTTTTCACAATGTCTTTTGTGGCTACGGCAATATGCTGAACACCTTCTCCTTCATAATATTCCAGGTATTCTTCAATCTGCGATTTCTTTTTACCTTCTGCCGGCTCATTGATCGGGAATTTCGAGTAACCGTTGCCATTACTCATCACTTTACTCATCAAGGCCGAATATTCAGTATTAATCTGCTTATCATCAAAAGATAGAATATTTACAAAACCCATTACATCTTCATACCATTGTACAGCTTCATTCATGCGGTTCCAACCTACATTGCCTACACAGTGATCAATATATAAAAGACCGGTATCTGCAGGTTGATAATCGCTTTCCCAAACACGGTAACCCGGCATAAAAGTACCACTGTAGTTCTTACGCTCGATAAACATGTGTACGGTTTCGCCATAAGTGTAAATCCCACTCATTTTCACCTCACCATATTCATCTGTTAAAGTTTCAGGCTCCATATAGGGTTTAGCACCACGCTTTGTAGTTTCTTCAAAGGCACTATAGGCATCATCTACCCAAAGAGCCAATACTTTCACGCCGTCTCCATGCTTTTTAACGTGTTCTGATATTGGATGATCTGATTTTAGTGCTGTGGTCAAGATCAATCTGATCTTACCCTGTTGCAATACATAAGATGCACGATCGCGCACACCAGTTTCCGGTCCGGCATAGGCTAAGCTTTGAAAACCAAATGCCGTTTTATAATAATGCGCGGCCTGCTTGGCATTACCTACGTAAAATTCGATATAATCTGTTCCGTTAATAGGCAGAAAATCTGGTGCTTTTGATATTTTTTCTGCAAAAGTTTGTGTTTCCATTTGTTTGTTATTATTTAAATCCGAGCTCGGGGGGACGAAGTCGGATGTTTGTTGTTGTTAAATGTTATAAGGTTGAATGGTGTAAAGTTTAAATGCTGGATTATTGCTCACTATCTATTCCCTTTATGCCTGATCCTCGGACCACGGTCTCCGGACTTCCTACTCAAGACTTTGGACTCAAGGCTCCAAACTATCCTTCCTGCCAGCTCTTGTGGTAATCTTCGTCTTCAATATCCAGGGCGTCCTGCGTAAGCATTAAAGGCTTAAAAGGATCGATCATTACCGCCAGCTCCTCTGTTTTTTCTTTTCCGATTGATTTCTCTACGGTACCTGGATGTGGCCCATGCGGAATACCACCCGGATGTAGTGTAATTTGCCCTTTAACCACGCTTTTGCGGCTCATAAAATCACCATCTACATAATAAAGCACTTCATCGCTATCTACATTGCTATGGTTGTAAGGTGCGGGAATCGAGTCGGGATGGTAGTCGTATTTGCGGGGAACAAAAGAGCAAACCACAAAATTGTGTCCCTCGAAAGTTTGATGAACCGGAGGTGGTTGGTGTAAGCGGCCTGTTATCGGCTCAAAATCGTGTATAGAGAAAGCATATGGATAATGATAACCGTCCCAGCCTATATAATCAAAAGGGTGCGTACCATAAGTGTATGGATAAATTAAGCCCTGTTTTTTAATGAGTACTTTAAAATCGCCATATTCATCATGTGTTTGCAGGTTTTCCGGTAGTCTTAAATCACGCTCACAATAAGGCGCATGTTCCATCAACTGTCCATATTGATTCAAGTATCGTTTTGGAGGCCTTAAAGGACTAAAACTTTCTACGATGAACAACCTGTTTTGTTCAGTATCAAATTCCATCTGATAAATGGTTCCTCTTGGGATAATCAGATAATCGCCATAAGCAAATTTGATTTCTCCGAATCCTGTTTTCAGCTTTCCGGAACCTTCATGTACGAAAATCATTTCATCAGCCTGACTATTCTTATAGAAATAATCAGTCATTGATTTTCTTGGTGCAGCCAAAACGATATGCAGATCGCTGTTGACCAGAACAGCCTTTCTGCTTTCTAAAAAATCATCTTCGGGTTTAATGTTAAAACCGATCAGACTGGTGTGTTTCAGGTGCTTTTCGCGTGCTATTTTTGGCTCAAGACTATAAGGTTCACCCAAGTGTTTTACGATGGTTGGCGGATGGCAATGATAAACCAATGAATATAAACTGGAAAAACCCTCGGTTGATACCAGTTCTTCGGCATAAAGATTCCCATCAGGTTTACGAAAAACCGTGTGACGTTTAGCTGGAATCTGCCCCATTTTATGATAAACAGGCATAATTAAATGGTGTTATGGTGAGAAAGAAAAAATCTTAATGAATTAACAATTAAAACGGCAATGCGTTTCAATTTAAAAAGAAAGGTAAACGAAAATTACAGAGAATATTGAGCCATGATCAGCTTGGATAGCATCTTGTAGCGACGGGCCGCTATAGCGTCGTTGACCAGCGTAATATGTAATGCTTTTAAGATCATGGTTTTAATGATACCAAGGTAAGTATTTTATTTAAAAGTTAAAATTTTAATTATCTTTAATTGCTTACTACACACTATCTCAATGAAATTTATTTTTACATTTTTATTTTTTTTAGCCCTGGGTTACAGCACTTTTGCGCAACAAAAGGCCAGGTACAACATCAGGGTTATAGACCGAAACGGCAAAGGCGTTAGGGGTTCCTTTTATGCAGCGGCAAATGATGGCCTAACCATTATCCGAAACCGGAAGGATACCCTAAAATTGAGCGCCGACAGCATCAGTGCATTAGATATCCATCGCAAAGGGATTGCCGCACCGCTGGCCATTGCCGGAGGTTTAACCTTTTTTGTTTTAGCTGCCAGGAGCGATAAGTTGGTGGAATCAATAGTATTTATTGTCGCGGGTGTGCCGGCTGGCGTATCTGGTGGTTTATTAATCGGTGGTCTACTTTCCAATAAAAAACATTACAAAGGGCTGCAGGCAAAGGATTTTCCTATAATTAAATCAGATCTTCAAAAGTATACCGTATTAAAATAATCACGTTTAAGTTTTATTTTGAATGGGCTAATTGCTTAGCTTTACCGCGTATTTAACCAAATCATATATGAAATTAGTATCCTATAAAACCGAAGACAGGGAGCATCTTGGCATATTTATCGACGGGCATATTTATAATTTAAATAGTTGTGATAAATTGCTTCCGGATAATATGAGTATGTTCCTGCAGGGCGGCGAAGTATTAATGGAAAGAGCAAAAAGGATAGACGATCAGATAAAAGACGGGAGTTTAGCGGCTAAAGAAGAAATTTTTTACGAGATTCTGGCACCTGTTCCACATCCTACGAGTTGCCGTGATGGTTATGCCTTCAGGCAGCATGTTGCTGCGGCACGCAGAAACAGAAAGGTGGATATGATCCCTCAGTTTGATGAGTATCCGATCTTTTATTTCACTAATCACAACGCTATTCAGGGAACAGGGGAAATCGAATGCATGCCAGATCATTTTGATAAGCTGGATTTCGAACTGGAACTAGCCATTGTTATCGGTAAAAAAGGTAGAAATATTAAAGCTGCAGAGGCTGATGAATATATTGCCGGTTATATGGTAATGAATGATATGAGTGCCCGTACTTTACAGATGGAAGAAATGTTACTGAATTTAGGCCCTGCAAAGGGAAAAGATTTTTCTACCGTAATTGGTCCATGGCTGGTAACACCAGATGAACTGTTGCAGTATAAGGTTGCGCCTAAAGAAGGACATGTGGGCAACGCTTACGATCTTAAAATGACCTGCAGGGTAAATGGCATAGAGGTTTCTAAAGGAAATGCTGCCGATATGGATTGGACTTTTGCCGAAATTATAGAACGCTGTGCTTACGGGGTAGATATCCTCCCGGGTGATGTAATTGGTTCAGGAACAGTAGGAACAGGCTGTTTTCTGGAACTGAACGGTACCGGTTTACTGAACGATCCGGATTATAAAGTACAATGGCTGCAGCCTGGTGATGTGGTGGAGATGGAGATAACAGGTTTGGGAGCACTAACCAATACGATAACGAAAGCTGATACGGATTTTTCAATTCTGGCGCTGAAGAAGTCTTAACGTTAAAAGTTCGAAAGCTTTAAGGTTGAATGTTTTGGGCGTATATTGAATTTCAATTAAAGGAATCTTTATTTGTAAGGACCAAATATGTCAATTGAAATTTGATTATATCTTAATAGTTTCATTTATACAGTTTGATAATGGCAAAAGTTGAGAAATTTGAAGATTTAGAAATCTGGCAATTAGCTAAAGAGGTAGGAGTTGAGGCTTACCGTATTTCAGATTCAGAGCCCATGAAATCTGACTTTGGTTTAAAAGATCAGTTCAGGCGAGCAGCAATGTCTATGTCTGATAATGTTGCTGAAGGATTTGAATATAATAATAATCCAGATTTTATTCGCTTTTTGGTTTATGCCAAAGGCTCTTCCGGCGAATTCAGAAATAAACTTATTGTGCTGGAGGAAGCCAAAAAGCTTTCAATTGATGATTTTAAATTTCTTTATGCCAAATGCGTCGAATTTTCTGCCAAAACAAAAAGATTTATCGATTACTTAAGAGATTTTGAGAAGAAAAAGAAGTTTTGAAAAAAGGAATATAATCTTTTGTTTTGTTCTTTAAATCTTTCAACGTTCAGGTAATTAGTGAGTTTAATTAAGGATCCAGAACATTTTCAATATTTCAACATTTAAACCTTTCAACATTTAAACCTTTCAACATTTAACCAAATAAAAACTTGCTAACCCTAAATACTTCAGATTTAACCCCGGTAGAACTGCAAAACTATCTTCAATATGCTATCGCTCCGAGACCGATTTGCTTTGCTTCAACAGTTGATGCTGAAGGACATATTAATTTAAGTCCCTTCAGTTTCTTTAATATGTTCAGTACAAATCCGCCGATCTGTATTTTTTCGCCATCAAGAAGGGTGCGCGATAATACCACAAAACACAGCCTGGAAAATGTACTCCAGGTTAAAGAATGTGTTGTTAATATTGTAAATTACGATATGGTGCAGCAGATGAGTTTAGCCAGTACTGAATATGCCAAAGGTGTAAACGAGTTTGAAAAAGCAGGATTTACCATGTTAAAATCTGATCTGGTTCGGCCACCAAGAGTTGCAGAGGCGCCAGTGCAGTTTGAATGTATGGTAAATGAAGTGATTGCTTTAGGTGATGGCCATGGGGCCGGCAACCTGGTACTGGCTGAAATAAAAGTTATCCATATTAATGAAGCGGTTTTAGATGAAAATGGCAGGATAGATCAGCATAAAATGGATCTTGTTGCACGTTTAGGTGGCGATTGGTATTGCAGGGTCACCAGCGATAATTTGTTTAAAGTGGCAAAACCCTTGGCCAAATTGGGCATAGGAGTAGACCGTTTGCCGCAATCGGTCCGTTTTTCTAAAGTATTAACCGGAAACGATTTGGGTATGCTTGGCAATGTGGAGCAAGTACCTACCGATGAAGAAATTGATCTGATCAGCACAAATCCCGAAGTAAAAGAAATACTTGATGCCACCATTGGCGATAGCACCAACCGCGAAAGGGAACTGCACGAACTGGCCAGGAAGTTTTTGAATATTGGGGATGTAGACCTTGCTTTAAAGATCGTTTTGTTGTAGATTTAATTATAAAAATTTCAGGCCATGCATACCACTGTTCAGGTAGACCAATACATTATCAATTCTGCAGAATTTGCCATTCCCATTTTGGATCATTTCAGGAATCTGGTACATCAAGCCGATGCACGCATCGAAGAGAAGATTAAATGGGGGATGCCGTTCTTCGATTATAAAGGAACGGTTTGCCATATGGCTTCTTTTAAGCATCATTGTGCTTTTGGTTTCTGGAAAGGTGCGTTAATAAATGACGAATATGGTATTTTCAAAGAACGTTCTGAATCCATGGGTTGGTTGGGCAAAATAAAATCTTTTGACGATCTGCCGGCAGATGAAATCCTTATCGCTTACATTCAGCAGGCTATTCAATTAAATGAGGATAATATTAAGCTGCCCTCAAAACCAAAATCCAACGATAAAAAGGAAGTTATCGTGCCGGAATATTTTGCAGAGGCTTTAAATGAAGCACCTGAAGCATTAGCGGTATTCCAGAATTTCAGTCCTTCCAATAAAAAAGATTATATCTTATGGCTGGAAGAAGCCAAAACGGAAGCTACCAGAATGAGAAGACTGGAAACCACCTTAGCCTGGCTTGCGGAAGGCAAAACAAGAATGTGGAAGTATAAAAGATGATTACAGGATACTCACAATTTTCATGAAACGGTCCTTATAATGGCCGTTAAGCTCGGTAATGGTTACCTGATGAGCTTTCCCTGAAGAGGCATGAATAAATTTGATCCCGTTTTCATCAATCGAATAAACAATCCCCACATGACCGATCCTTCTTATTCTGGAATTTGTACCGGTAAAAATCAACACATCGCCCACTTTTGCATTTTCTAAACTGGTTTCTTTACCAGCATAGCTAAACTCTCTAGAAGAACGTGGCACTTTGAAACCGAAATTACTGAAAACATAACTTACAAAACCAGAACAATCAAAACCAACTTTTGGGTTGCTCGTAGCATAACGATATGGAATCCCTAACATGCTTTTGGCAAAATCGATAAGGGTTGTAGAGTTTGTAGTAGAGTGGTTTTCGGTAACCGTAGTGTTTTTCGGAAGATTGGCTACTAATTTCTTTACCAGTTCCTGGTATTGCACGGGGATGATTGTTTGGGCTTTTCCTGCCGTGGCAGACAAAATGAAAAACAAAATCGGGACTATTATTTTCTTCATATGTTGGGGCCAAAGATATGAAAAATATGTTAAGTGTATTAAAATGTTGAAAACCAGTTAAAACAAAAAAAAGTCCGGATTAACATATCCGGACTTAAATGAAGTATTCAGCTTTAATTAAATATTTTGGAACATGGTTTGAGCCTTGTCGCTAACTAAGGGAAGGGGTTTTAATTCACCGTTGTTTGCACTTACAGCACCGAGAATAATTAAAATCAGGTAGGCAATATAAATTACGTAACTTAAGTATCCGAATAAGGCAGTTGGCACGATCATAATCAATACGGTTACGGCCACGTTAAGTACAATTATAGCCAGATGAAGCAATAAGGATTGCCTTAAGTGGTAACTGGACAGGGGCGTTTTCTTGTCTTTGTACATGGCAAAGTACGATATTAGCCAACCGATCAGAAAGATGTAACTCACCACAGCGGCACTTTTGCCACTGTCGACGGTTTTAAAAGGAGAATTTGTTTCCATAGATTTTTTTAGTTTTTCGATGCTGCAAATTACTAAAAAATATCATATTAAGGGGTTGTAACTGCTACAGGTAAAATTTTTCCATTAAAAAATTTATGTCCGGTTTTAGAAAAATCAGCAACATATTTTCCCATTTCAAAAGCCATTACAGGACTTTGGTAGCCAGGGAAAGCTGCTTCCAGCATTTCTGTTTGTGCTGATCCTAAGGCAAGGCAATTCACTTTAATTCCCGTTTCTGCCAATTCAAAAGCCAAACATTCCGTTAGCGTGTGCAAGGCTGCCTTACTGGCTGAATATGCGGAAAGTCCGGGGAATTTAACGCTCCCCTGAAAGCCACCCATACTGCCAATGTTTACAATGTGGCTTCCGCTTTGCATTAAAGGCAAAATATTTTGTATCATTCTGAAATGCGCAATCACATTGCGCTGTAACATCTCGCCTAGATCAGTTTCTGTCGTTTCCAAAAACGGTTTATTAATTAAAGCTCCCGCATTATTGATCAGGATATCTATTGTACCTAAGCGTTCTTTCAAAAAAGGAATCAGTGCAGCATAATCATCGTTTATGATGTCAAATTCTACCGGCAAAAGTGTGCAATCTGGATTAATGCCACGGGCAATCTCCAGCAGTTTGCGCAGTTTATCAGCCGAACGGGCAATGGCAACAATCTTGTTTTCTTTATGTAAGCTAAACTCTAAAGCGGTTTCGAAACCAATTCCGCTACTGGCCCCTGTAATTATAATGTTCATTGTAAAATGTAAAAATTGATGTAATGATAAAAGGTTGAAATGTTCCGAACCTGATGACTCAAAGTTAGGAAAAAAAGAGTAAGTCGACTAAAGCCTGGCTTGTGACAAGGATTAGAAAATAGGGATCACATCACTTACTTTATTCTATTACGTTGAAATTTGGTAGGGTGAACCGATGAAAACAATTCGTCATGCTGAATTTATTTCAGCATCTATTTTGCGTTAAGACCCTGAAATAAATCCGATAACTATCGGATCAGGGTGACGACCGACTTTAATCAGGCATTGCCTTAAGCATCTTTTCAAGAAGTACGGCATTTTGTTCGTTATCTACTTGTACTGTGATGGTTGTCATAACGTAAAGTTAATGAATTTAAAGCGATAATCAATCTTCCACAAGCAGCTGACTTACCGGATTTTTAATCACATGTAAGCCATCATTAATCAATTTGGTGTGGTCTGATTCTTTACCTGCCTTTATTTCAAGATAGACCTGAATTTCCTTATTCAGTTGATGATAAACCTCTTTACGGTAGATAATCTCCAGAATTTCAAGGGCACAAAGCCAGTCTTGCCTATGGCTTGTTTTCAGTTGTGAGAAAATTTCACCAAGCGAATCCAGGTTTTCACCACTTTCCCTGATCGCTCTGACTGTCTGATATAAACTGTGCAGTTGTAAAGTTTTATCATCATAAATAATGTGGTGCGTTTTCTCCTTACTGATTAAGGTAATCTCCTCATAAGCATCTTTATCAGCTGCTCCGTTAAAAACAGAAACAATTTTTTCCCCAACAGCCATGTCGTAAGTACCCCATTCTGGTTTAAATAAAATATTTCCATTACTTTCGGTAACTGTACAATCGTTAAAGGCGATTAAAAGGAGCTTATTGTTTGCTATAATCATATCTTTAACCGTACCGCTTACGCTGATGCCGCTTTCAAATGTTAGTATGGTTTCCGCGCCTTTAATGAGGTTCAGTGATTGTAGTTCCAATGGACTGTAATCCTCTAACGGTTTTTCTGCTCCCTTTAGCCGTCCAACAGGTGATGAAAAGCCATCTGCATGGTAATCTTTCCCATGTCCGGTGAGTTGTTTATTTTGAAAGGCCAGCGCAGATGGTCCTGTAGCTTTAATAAAAGTAACATCATCATCAGGGCTAATGCCCATATCGGTAAAAATACCACTCACCTGCAGGCCGGAGCTATAAACAGCAGTGGCTACACTTTTGCAGGCAATGGCTTTCATGACACTTTCCGATCCGCCTTTTCTAAAAGCCATTGTATTGGCGAATTCTTCCAATACATCGATCAGATTTTGGAAAGTTTCCGTTACAAAAAGTTGAGGTTGCGGTTTGGTAATGTCGTAAGCGTAGTTAACCGTATCAATGTTGTACCAAAGTTTCTTTACATCATTTTGCATACAGGTTGCACTTTCACCGATAGATGAAAGCAAACCGGCTCCATAAATTTTCGGATTTTCTAATGTGCCAATTAAGCCATATTCAACGGTCCACCAGTGCAGTCGACCCAGTAAGGCCATTTCAGAAGGCTCACCCATATTTTCGCTAATAAAGCGTAGTTCCTTTTCAGCCTGTGCAATCTGCAACTCGTCAGCATCTGCAGCTTCTTTGAGAATGGATAGTTTTCTGATGGCCTCGTAAAGCTCAAAATCTTTTGCCGAAAACATAGCCTTTGCACCAATGGAACCAAAATAGCTTAAATAATTATTGTAATCAGTATCGGCAATAATGGGGGCATGGCCGGCACTTTCGTGTATAATATCGGGAGCCGGGGTATATTCGATGTGGTTAATCTGGCGGATATCGGCAGCAATCACCAATACACGATAAGCCTGATATTCCATAAAGGCTGCAGGCGGAATAAAGCCATCAACCGTTACGGCACCCCAACCAATCTTGCCCAGGTTATCATTCATCGTCTGCAGGTCGGGAATGTATTCTATGCTCAGGCCAGCCCGTTGCAGGCCTTTTATATAAGGGTAATAAGCCACATTTTTAAGATAACTGTAATTCTGGCGCATTACGTACCTCCACACGGCTTGGTCTATAGGTGTGTATTTCCCGTAATTTTGTGCAACAATAAATTGTTTTAAATGATTGGGCAATTTAGCTACCTGCGCATTATTAAAATCATTAAAATGGCTCATGGTCGTTATGAAATAAGTTGGTCGGCAGCTAAGTTAGGATGTTGTTTTTATCTTAACAAGAAAGCCACTGTATAAATTAACAGGTTAACGTAATAAAGGTTTCAGTTGGCCGAAATGATGGATTTATCATTTGGAAAGGTGCTGTAGCGATTTATCGGGAGACTCTGGCCGGGCTGTTCGCTATATCTCCGATGAAACCTGTGAAACAGGCAAACACACTATAACAAAACAAAAAATAGTGCTTAAACCGGAGGATGCCGCTTCCATCCCGTTTATTTACAAAGGCTTGTGGTGAAGAACTGCATTTCTCTGAAATTTGCTATAAACGAAGATAGCAGCACTTTTTTGGCCACTTAAACCCGACTGGTGCGTAAAGCCCGGAGCGAGGCACGAGTGAGGACTTGTAGCGAAGGCGGGACTGAATAAACCCAATTGCTTTTGAAACTGCTTTCCGAAAGATTAAACAGGATTGATTAGGTTTATCATTTGAAAAGGTGCTGTAGCGTTTTATCAGGAGGCTCCGGCCGGGCTGTTCGCTATATCTCCGATGAAACCTGTGAAACAAGCAAGCACTCCATAAAAAAACAAAAATAGTGCTTAAACCGGAGGATGCCGCTTCCATCCCGTTTATTTACAAAGGCTTTTGGAGAAGAAGTGCATTTCTCTGAAATTTGCTATAAACGAAGATAGCAGCACTTTTTTGGCCACCTAAACCCGACTGTTGCGTAAAGCCCGGAGCGAGGCACGAGTGAGGACGTGTAGCGAAGGCCGGACTGAATCAACCCAATTGCTGGTGTAACTGCTTAAAAAAAATGATTTGTAAACCCAATAATTAATAAAGAGTCAAAGATTCTTTTCTATGATATAAGCCATAGAGCCTACGGATAGATGGCGATGTACAACATATCCGTGATAATCCGTGTTTCCTTGGCAAAATCTTTCGTTGATTAATCCTTTTTAGCTTTTTTATCCCCAATTTTCTTTACACTGAAGGTGAAATAGTGCTGGTATAGATAACTGAAAAGTGCCATTGAGACTGAAACGAGTATTCTCGATAAAATAGACAGAGTTGGATAATCTCTTAAAAGTTCCAGTAAAAATTTCAAAAAAACATAAGTAGCCAGTATATTGATAAACTGAAGGTTTAAAAACCTAAACAGCTGTACCCTTCCTTTTAATTCGCTGTGCGTAAATATAACGTATTTGTTGAGCAAAAAACTAGTTGGAATGGCCACAATGTAATCTACTAATAATGATGCGGTTTCTCTTTGGAGCACGATTGTGCCAAAATTTACTTCTTCTGTTTTAAAAATAACAAAGTAAGCAAAATAATAGCTTAGAATACCTAGTAACAAGGTGCCGCCACCAGTAGCCATATACCTGAAATTATGGAGGGAAATAAACTTTTTAAAAGGGGGATGAAAAAAATCTATGATGGCTAAAATTGCTTTGCGCATTACTTAAACTATTCGTTGTTGTTTTTTGGCGCAATTTACAATTAAATTTTTATTGCTCGGTAAAAGATCATGTAGGTGTTTACTCCTCCTCCACATTGGTAGGGGGTAAGGCCACAAAATCAATTACTGCACACCATGTGTAAGACGGATGGGGCTGGATACTCACGCCAACGGTGTTTAATTTAAACTTTTGGTCTAGGATGTTAAACCGGTGACCAAGCGAAGGCACGCCACAATCTAACAAGAGATGACATACAATGTCCAAACTGTTCGAAAAACCAAAGTCGATATTTTCGCTCATCGTTTTATTCGGAAAATATTTGGATAAACGTTTCGAAAATTTATCGCCATTGCTACTTTCATGTGTATCGAGGTTATTTCGGTTAAGGTCCTGGGCGTGGCTACGGCTTAACGCAGATAATTTATCATGAGGGTAAAATACCGGCAGATTTTTTACGCCCTTTAAATGTTTTAACAAAGAGATATAGTAGCTGTTGTTACGGGCAATCCGCAGTTCGTTGTAATTTCTATACTGCTTTACTTTAGCATTGTAGTTATTAATGTAGTCTTCCAAAAAAGTGTAATAGAACTTTTCGCCATCAATACGGATCAGGTTCATATACATCACTACATTTTTCTCTTCGTTAGTTAAATAATTAGCATTTGCTGCGGTATTGGCCCTGCGGAATTCGGCATCTGTCCATTTCTGGGCATTTGCGATAGTAACGAAAAATAAGGATAAAAGAATAGGTAAAAATGTTTTACGCATCAGATGGTTTTCATGGATAAACGCCATTTGATGCAGATTATTTTCTGGTTTGCAATTTTAGCGTTGGCGCTTAGCGCTTAGTAGCTACGTTAAAAAACGACCACAACGGCACAAGAACACAAAGAAACTGATCTTTGTGCCCTTGTGTGGTTTAAATTGCAAATGGTTTACAAGAACATACCACCAGATGCTTCAATGCGCTGTGCGTTAATCCATCTTGCATCTTCGGTACATAAAAATGCCACCACCCCGCCAATATCATCTGGCAAACCTACACGGCCTAAAGCAGTGTTGGCGGCAATTGCGGCATTGATCTGATCATTATCCCGTACCATTCCACCGCCAAAATCGGTTTCAATCGCACCAGGGGCAACAATGTTCGATCTGATTCCTCTTGAACCTAATTCTTTCGCCTGATATTTCGTTAGGGTTTCCATTGCGCCCTTCATCGAAGCATAAGCAGCATAACCTGGTGTTGCAAAACGGGCCAGCCCGGATGAAACGTTAATGATTCCGCTTCCATCATTTAATAAGGGCAAGGCTTTTTGGGTTAAAAAGAAAGCGCCTTTATAATGGATGTTGACCAATTCATCAAATTGTTCTTCAGTAGTATCGGCAAATGAAGCATGAATGCCAATACCTGCATTGTTGATCAGGAAGTCGAATTTTTCTGCATGGAAGACAGATTCTAATACACTTTTAACCTCGCTGAAAAAAGCATCAAAAGTTTTGGCATCACCAACATTTAATGGTATTGCTGCTGCTGGTACACCCAACTTTTTTATTTCATTTACAGTAGCATCTGCTTCCTCTTTTTTAGATTGATAGGTTAAAATTATACCAATACCTTTTGAGGCGATTTTTATGGCTGCGTTTTTCCCCAATCCACGGCTACCGCCGGTTATCAGGGCAATTTTATTTTGTATTTCCATTGTCTTTTTATTGGTTAAACAAAATTAAATGGAAATAGGCTGTAAAAATGGTGACAGCTTAAGTAAAAATGGTGACTGTTTAAGTTTTATGTGGTGACAATTTCCTTATTGGCAGCTAAAGACCCGAAATAAGCCTCCCGATACTGTTTTGGCGTCTGGCCAGCGAAGTGTTTAAAAAATTTGGTAAAGTTGGATGGATCGTAGGTTAATATCCTGGCAATTTCGGCTATGGGCATGCTCACGTTCTGTAACATCGATTTGGAAATTTCCATTAAACGCTCTTCGAAAAAATAACAGGGTGAGTGTCCGGTAGCGGCCTTTATGGTATTGCTTAAATGAGTAGGATGAACGTGGATAAGCCCGGCGAAATCTCTTACCTCAAACATTTCTGTAGCACGGCCAGATACAATGTCGTCAAGGTGTTTGTCTAATTCTTTTAAATAATCTGCCGCAATTTCATGTCGACGGGCAAAAAACTTCTGTGGAATTTTCATGTCAATGTTTTTGATCGCTTTACAAATATACCATTCCTTTAAATGATTTTATCTGTCACGATGTCCAAATAGAATTACCTTAATCTGTAGCGAACAACAAGGTATGGAGCTTTTTTACGTGTTTTTCCCCTTGATACCAGTCGTTACAAACCAGTTCGATCTGTTTAACTTTGAAATGCAAAAAAAAAGTCGCGGGGGTAAACCTGCGACTTGATAAAACGGTCGTCATCTCTGCTGAAGCATCGAGGAGTGGAGAGATCTATCTCAATACAGATTTAGCTTCGCAGCGCACTTACTTGGTTCTCAACTTTGTTGAAGTCCGCCTGATATGACGAATTTATACTTTTAAGCCAACAATGCCTTCCAGCTGGTAGCTTTACCAATAATACCAGTTAAATCAGCAATGGCCACACGTTCCTGCTCCATGCTATCGCGGTGGCGGATGGTAACCGTATGATCTTCCAAACTCTGGTGATCGACCGTGATACAAAATGGCGTTCCTATGGCATCCTGGCGGCGGTAACGTTTACCAATGGCATCTTTCTCCTCATAAATACAGTTGAAATCGAATTTTAGTTCATCCATAATTTCACGCGCTTTTTCCGGTAAACCATCTTTTTTGGTCAACGGGAAAATGGCCACTTTATATGGTGCCAAAGCAGGGTGTAATCGCAATAAAGTACGGCTATCCTGTTTATCTTCGGTGCTTAAATCCTGTTCTTCAAAAGCATTGATCATGGTTAACAAAAACATACGGTCTAAACCGATAGAAGTTTCGATAACGTAAGGAACATAGTTGCCGTAAGGTTTGCCTTCTTCATTTAAATCGTTATCAAAATACTGCATTTTCTTTCCAGAATATTCCTGGTGTTGTGTTAAATCGAAATCGGTACGGCTATGAATTCCTTCCACTTCTTTAAACCCGAATGGAAATTCGAATTCGATATCGGTGGCCGCATTGGCATAATGTGCCAGTTTAACATGATCGTGATAACGGTATTTTTCAGGATGGGTACCTAAAGCCTTGTGCCATTTTAAACGTGCTTCTTTCCAGTATTCGAACCATTTTTTGTCTTCACCCGGGCGAACAAAAAACTGCATTTCCATTTGCTCAAACTCACGCATACGCATAATAAACTGGCGGGCAATTACCTCATTCCGGAAAGCTTTACCAATCTGCGCAATACCAAAAGGGATTTTCATCCTGCCCGATTTTTGTACGTTCAAAAAGTTTACAAAAATACCCTGAGCGGTTTCAGGACGAAGATAAACCTCATCACTACCCTCAGCCATGGCACCAAACTGTGTGCTAAACATCAGGTTAAACTGGCGGACATCGGTCCAGTTTGAAGTTTTTGAGATCGGGCAGATTACTTTATAATTTACGATTAAATCTTTTAACTGTGCTAAGTTTTCAGATTTAAGTGCAAGGTTCATTTCTACTTCAAGCGCTAAGCCCTTTTTTACAAATCTCCAGCTGGCTTCATCAACAAAAGGATATTTCGCGTTGTCTAATATCGTTTCTTCGTCTTTAAAACCAGGAATCCATGCAGCTTGTCCTTCGTCGCTCAAGCCCAATATTTCTTGTTGAAACGCTTCAAATTTGGCTTTGTTTTCTGAACTGAAATTGGCCAATTCCGAATACAGCTCATCAATTTTGTTTTCCAGCAACTGATCGGCGCGGTAACGTTTTTTCGAATCTTTATTGTCAATCATCGGGTCGTTAAAGCCATCCACGTGTCCGCTGGCTTTCCAAACCTTGGGATGCATAAAAATTGCAGAATCAATTCCTACAATGTTTTCATGCATTTGCACCATGGCTTTCCACCAATAGGTTTTAATGTTGTTTTTTAATTCGGCACCCAATTGGCCATAATCGTAAACAGCACTTAAGCCATCATATATTTCGCTGCTCTGGAATACAAAACCGTATTCTTTAGCGTGTGATATTACATTTTTAAATTGTTCGTCGTTATTCTTTTGAGCCATAATGCAGCAAAGATAATAAATAAGGTAAAAGGTAAGAGGTAAAAGGTAAAAGGTTTTTGATCAAGCCAAAAACCAACTCTACCATGATGCCGACCCAATTTCTTTATGGGAGAAAATTGAATGTTTGACCAGTTATCTTCTGTTTTTAATCACTCATATGGTTTAGGTATTTAGGAAAGCAAAGCCCATACTAATGGGTTTCGGAGTTCCTGTTTTCCGCTCTACTTCTCCCGACGAAAAATCGGGATCATGTCTGCTGTAATCAGATTTAAATCACCAAAGCGTAACGTTTTATATGTTATAAACCCCTTTAAACTCAATAAATGCCAGAATGTTATGGTGGTGCAGTTAATCGATTTTAGCAAATACGTAACCAAACGTTAAAAATTCTAATTTTTCCTACTTTTGAATCATGAAATTCCATCATTTGTTATTCCTGGTTATTGTTATCTTGTTTATCTCATGCAAACCAAAAGAGAAAAAGCATCACTATATTAAATTTAACACCGTTACAGAGTTATATCAATTCTTAAAATGGACACCGGAGAACCGTTTTCCGCTCATCAGTGCGCATCGCGGAGGCCCAATGCCCGGCTATCCTGAAAACTGTATCGAAACATTCGATAATGCCACTTCTTATAATCCGGTTGTCATCGAATTTGATATTGCTTACAGTAAAGATTCGGTTATGGTGATTATGCACGATGATCAGCTCGACCGCACTTCTACAGGGAAAGGACCAATTGGCAATTATACCTATGAGGAGTTGAAAGCCTTTAACCTTAAAGATGGGGATGGCAAGGAAACAAAATTTAAAATCCCTACTTTGGATAGCGTACTCAGCTGGAGCAAAGGAAAGGTTCTGTTGACTATTGACTTGAAAAAGGGCGTTTCTTATGCAAAAGTGATCGAAAAAGTAAGGCAGTATAAAGCAGAGAACAACTCCATAATTATTACTTATACTGCAGATCAGGCAAAAGAGGTGCATCAGTTGGCACCTGATTTAATGATCTCTGCATCTGTTCAGAAAAAAGCGGAATTGAAACGGTTAAATGGCATGGGCATCCCGAATAACCGTATTGTAGCTTTTGTTGGTGTTTCCGCGCCAGATAAAGCATTATATCAATACTTACATAATAAAGGTATTACCACTATTTTAGGCACGATGGGGAATATTGATAAAAGCGCGATAGCCAGTCCGGCAAAAAATGTTTATTATCATTTGGTTAATAACGGTGCAGATATATTATCTGGGGATAATTTACCACAGGCAGCAGAGGAGCTGGATAAGTTCAGGTACAATAAAAAAATAAGTTCAGCATACATTAATTAATTTGACCGTTATTACCAGGCGGAATGAGGAAAAAAAGGCGCTGCTATTAACTTTGTTATCTTTGCGAAAACCTTTGCGTTTAAACTTATAGACATGAGCATTTTAGTAAAAAATCTTTCTAAACATTACCATAAGCAAAAAGCAGTGGATGCCATTAGTTTTGAAGCTAAACCAGGTCGCATCCTTGGTTTTCTGGGACCGAACGGTGCGGGCAAATCCACTACCATGCGCATGCTTACGGGTTATCTGATACCTACCTCCGGGGAAGCTGAAATAGCGGGTAAAAGTATTCTTTCTGATGCCATTGAAGCAAAGAAGCATATTGGCTATCTTCCCGAAAATACCCCCCTTTATGCTGATATGTATGTAAAGGAATTTTTAAGTTTTGTGGGGCAAACCTATCAAATTGTCAATTTACCTGCACGGATTGATGAAGTGGTGAAAATGGTGGGCTTAACTCCGGAGCAGCATAAAAAGATCAATATGTTATCTAAAGGCTATCGCCAAAGGGTAGGCTTGGCGCAGGCGATCATCCATAATCCAGAGGTTTTAATATTAGATGAGCCCACTTCCGGACTTGATCCGAACCAACTGGTCGACATCAGGCAGCTCATCAAAACATTGGGCGTGGCTAAAACGGTCGTTATTTCTACCCACATTATGCAGGAGGTTGAAGCTATTTGTGATGATATCATTATTATTAACCAGGGTAAAATTGTAGCAAACAATTCGCTGGAGGGGCTTAAAAAAGTGTATCAGCAGCAATCACTAGAAGATATTTTCAGAAAACTTACCGCTTAAATTCATGCATAGCATTAAAATTATACTTATAGCTTTTTTACTTTCAAGTCCGACAGTTTTAAAAGCTCAAAATAGTGCCGGCATTGGTATTGCCTCAGAAATTGGTTTACCATCAGGCAATTTCTCCGGCCTATCGGGAATTGGCTTGGGCGCTTCGGTAAAAGCGGATCTTCCGGTTGCGGAAAATTTCGCAATCACTTTAAATGCCGGTTTTATGAACTTTTTCGGCAAAAGAAATCCATTGTTTAATGTACAGGATTTAACCTATATACCTGCAAAAGCCGGGTTGAAATACCAATTGGGCGAAAGTTTTTATGCCGAAGGTCAATTGGGAGCCGCTTTACCTTTAAATAAGCAGCAAAAAACCTTGTTCGTCTGGTCGCCGGGTATTGGAAACGAGTTTAAATTATCCGGAGGAAACAAAATCGATCTTGGAATCAGATACGAAGGCTGGACGGGTAAAAACGATATCATCAGTATTAATAAATCCAATACTAAAGGATTTGTTGGGATTAGGTTTGCCTATGTGTTTGGCTTTTAACTTTTAAGTAACGCTGCAATGCTTAGCCGGGTAAACCATAGAAAAAATATTTCTTAACTTCGGCATTTAAATTTAACTATGTACGCAGTTTTTAAACGCGAGTTACTCAGTTTCCTGAGTTCGATGGTGGCTTATACAACCATTGGTATTTTTCTGTTGGTTTCTGGCCTTTTACTTTGGTTTTTTCCTGATACCTCCATTCTTGATTACGGTTATGCAGAACTCGATGGCTTTTTCAGTTTAGTACCCTATCTTTTCATGTTCCTTATTCCGGCCATTACCATGCGTGCTTTTGCTGAAGAAAGGAGAGAAGGCACTTTCGAACTGTTGATTACCCGGCCCATACAAGTCTGGCAGATCGTTGTGGCAAAATATTTGGCGAGTTTGGTTCTGGTATTATTTGCCCTGATCCCAACCTTAATTTATTATTATAGTATTTCGAAGCTGGGTTTCCCCGAAGGAAATATCGATTCAGGATCGGTTATTGGCTCCTATATCGGATTGTTTTTATTGGGGGCTGCCTTTACTTCTATTGGCATTTTCTCATCTGCATTAACTAAAAACCAGGTAATTGCCTTTGTGATTAGTGCCGCTTTATGTGCATTTGCTTTTTTAGGCTTCGATTATAGCAGCCAGATGGCAGCACTTCAAAGTATCGAAAACCTCATCCATAACCTGGGGATCAACCAACATTATATTTCCATCAGCCGTGGTGTGTTAGACACCAGAGATCTGATTTATTTTATGTCGTTTTCCGCGTTATTTTTATTGCTCACCAAATTAATAATAGGAGGGAAACGATAATGAAGCTGAAGCATAAACGGATTAATTTCTTCATCTTAATCATAGCGCTGGTTATTTTAAATGTTTTAGGTCAGTATGCTTTTTATCGTTTTGATTTTACAGCCGATAAACGTTTTACACTGAGCCAAAAAACAAAAAACTTACTACAGCAAAATGAAAAACCGGTAATGATCACCGTATTTTTAGCTGGCGAATTGCCACCAGCGTTTAAACGCCTGCAGGCTGCAGTGTCTGATATTTTATCTGATTATCAGGCTTATGCTAAAGCAGATGTTAAGGTCGTTTTTGTGGATCCTTTGGACGGGCTTAATCAGGCCGATCAGGATACGGTGATCAACAATTTGTACGAAAGAGGCATCGAGGCTACCAATTTAAGCGTTAAAACAGAAAACGGCTTAACGCAGAAGCTTGTATTTCCGATGGCCATGATGGAAAGCGGGGGCCGGGAGTTCCCAATTAAACTTTTTCAGAATTTAGATACCCGCGGAAATTATGAAGACAATATCAATCGTGCGATTGAAAATCTGGAGTATATATTTACGTTAGGTTTAAAGAAGGTAATTTCGGGTGACAACCCAAGGATCGGTTTTTCAGAATCAAATGGCGAACTTTCTGATCTGCAACTGGCTGATGCCATACATACCTTATCCAATAGTTATCTGGTTGGCCGTATCGATTTAAATAGTATTGATAAAGCAGGGCTGGATAAATTGAAAATGCTCATCATAGCCAAGCCCAGGAAACCTTTTACTGAAGCGGAGAAATACAAAATCAATTATTTTGTCATGAACGGCGGGCGGGTATTGTGGAGTATCGATCAGGTAAATGCCGAACTAGATAGCCTGCGCACCAAAAGCGGACAAATGGCCCTTAACAACAACTTAAACCTGGATGATATGCTTTTTATGTATGGGGCCAGGATTAATTATAATATTATTGCCGATCCGGCAAACTGTGCCGAAATTCCGGTTTCAACAGGAGTTGTAGGCGGGCAAAACCAGATGCAGCTGGTTCCCTGGATTTATTATCCGATTTTATTGCCCGATACCGCCGTAAGTGTGGTAAAAAAGCTGGATGGTGTAAAATCTGAATTTCCAGGTACGGTAGATACGATCGGAGTTAAGGGTGTAAAAAAATCATATATTTTAAGTACTTCTCCATTCAATAAAGTGTATAGTGTGCCGAAGCTGTTCAGCTTGCAAATGCTAAGCGAACAGCTGGATCCACGTTCTTTTCAGAGTAAACCGCAGCATGTTGGTTTGATGCTGGAAGGTAACTTTCCATCGGTTTTTGCCGGACGACCCTTACCCGCTACCATTACGCAGCCCTATACTCTGGCAAACACCAGCAAACCAACCAAAATGATCGTGATAGGTGACGGGGATGTTTTCAAAAACCAGGTGTCGGAGCAAAACGGAACGCCCTTACCATTAGGTTTTGACCGTTATTCGCAGCGTACTTTTGGCAATAAAGCCTTATTGCTTAATATTGTTGATTATTTTACGGATAATGATAACTTAATTGAGCTGCGGAATAAAGAAATAAAAATTAGATTGCTGGATAAAGCCAAAATCAGGCTCGAAAAAGCAAAGTGGCAATTTATCAATATGGGGGCGCCTTTGCTATTGTTAATATTCTTTGCGATTTTTCAACATTATTACCGCAAATACAAGTACGCTAAATAATTTTTATATTTTTGAAGAACACTAAATAATATCATGAGATTTATTGTATCCACATCAACGCTGTTAAAACACTTACAAACCGTAAATGGTGCATCAAGCAGCAGTACGGTTTTGCCTATATTAGAAAATTTTCTTTTCGAAATTAAAGATGGAAACTTAACTATCTCTGCTACCGATCTGCAAACCAGCATGACAACTGCTTTAGCTGTCGAATCAAAGGAAGAAGGTAAAGTGGCTGTTCCATCTAAAATTTTACTAGATACGCTTAAAACATTGCCAGACCAACCGATTGCATTTAATATTGATGATAGTACCTTTGCCATCGAAATTAGTGCCGGTGATGGTAAATATAAGTTGAGTGGCGAAAATGGCGATGATTTTCCGAAGATCCCCGTAGTAGAAAACGCATCTTCTGTAAATTTACCGGCATCCGTGTTAACCGAAGCCATTACCAAAACTATTTTTGCGGTAAGCAATGATGAACTACGCCCGGCGATGACAGGTGTGTTTTGTCAATTATCTCCTCAGCACATCACTTTTGTAGCTACCGATGCACATAAATTGGTAAGATACCGCCGTATGGATAGCAAGGCTGATAAAGCTACCTCATTTATTCTTCCAAAAAAAGCTTTGACACTTTTGAAAGCTGCCTTGCCTTCAACTGATATTAATGTATCTGTAGATTATAATGCAACCAGCGCATTCTTCAAGTTCGAAAATATAAACCTGGTGTGTCGTTTAATAGACGAACGTTATCCTGATTATGAGGCAGTTATTCCAACCAATAATCCTAATAAGCTAATCATTGACAGAGGTTTGTTTTTAAATACCCTTCGCAGGGTTGTAATCTTTGCAAACAAAACAACACACCAGGTGAGGCTAAAAATCAGTGGAAGCGAATTAAATATCTCTTCTGAAGATCTGGATTTTGCTAACGAGGCACACGAGCGTTTAAGTTGCCAATATGATGGAGAAGATCTTGAAATAGGCTTTAATGCACGTTTTTTAATTGAAATGTTAAGTAACTTAAGCGGTGATGAAGTTACTTTAGAGCTTTCTACACCAAACAGGGCAGGGCTTTTAATTCCACAAACCAATGACGAAAATGAGGATGTTTTAATGTTGGTGATGCCTGTGATGTTAAACAATAGTTACTAACAACAACTAATTTATTATTTTTAATATAAACGTGGCTTGGTTTTTGACCGAGCCATTTTTGTTTAAAATCAACCATGATAAATCAATGAAAATCTATAACCAACGCTCTACATTACTGATTTTGTTCATTGCTATATTTGGTATAAGTTTATCATCATGTAAAAAGAATAATCCTGATGAGGTAGTAAACGGGCAGGCCAAGTTGAAAGTGGTCAATGCTTCAGCGGCCGATGTGCATCAGGATTTTTATCTGGATAATGAAAAATTGACCACTTCTGCCTTAGCTTTTGGCGAAACCAGTGAGTATGTCAAAATTCCTTCAGGTAATAGAAGTGTTTCTTACACGGGAACCAGTAATAAGAGTACCGATACCTCGTTAAACTTTACACCATCTATCACATACACTGCTTTTTTAGTGACCAATAAAAAAGGCGAACTGGAAATTGCTAATTACGAAGATAATCTGAGCAATACAGAATCGGCCAAGGCAAAGATTAAACTAATTAATCTTACACCCACTTTTGCAACAGGTTTAAATGTTATGGTACAGAACGGTATACAATTTGTTAACGGCCTGGTTTTTAAAGAAGCATCAAATTATTTTACGGTTGATACGGGCGTAAATTTAAAGTATTCTGTAGTAGGTTCGGGCAGTGTCAAAACCATTGATGCCAAAAGTTTGCAGGGAGGTAAAATTTATACCATCTGGTTTAGTGGTGCTACCGCTGCAACTTTGACTGCACATATCATTACCGATAATTAATTTCATAGTTTAGTGCGCTTTCTGCTATCTTTACGTTTTATTAGCATTGGTAATTGATATGAAAAATACAGTATTGTTTTCCAGGATATTCTTTCTTATTGCGTGCGCTATTTTAATCAGCTCATGCATCAAAAACAATAATTTTGTTAAAGGAGATGCTAAAATCCGTTTTTTTCAGGTGGCTTCTACCGATACCACCCAAAATTTTTATTTAAATGGGAGGCAGATCGGCGCTTCAGTAGCTTACAATACCAATACCAGTTATGTGGTTATACCTGGCGATTCTGTTGTTAACATTACAAGCAAAAATATTGGCACTGGTGTAGATGTTGCTTCTTTGACAGATCAGAAATTTAAAATCGGTGAGAATTATTCTGTTTTTTATGTAAAGGAGGCAATTGATAAGCCCGCCAGGTTAAAGGTATATCAGGATGATGTAAGACCAGATCTGGATTCTGCTAAGCTAACGCTTTTGAACCTGGGCTATACACTTGGTTCTAAAATTGTAATTACCGATAGTACAAATACAGCTAAACCAACTGAATCTTTACTGGGGTATGGTGAGATCAAAACTTTTAAAGTAAAAGTAAATAAGAACACGAAGTACGCTTTTAAATTATCCAGTCCCACTGCAACAAATCCACCACCTGTTGTAACGCGCTTAGATTCAGTGACGATTAATAAGGGAAGAGTTTATCTGATATTATTTGATGGTGATAAAAAGGGAGAGCTCAAAAACCGGATCATCCCCGCAAACTAATTATTTATTGCAATTTAAAGCATATAATCCTTTTACTATGCTTACTTTTGCCCAAAATCAGATAAATTGGAATTACTACAGCAGCTTTTAGATTTTATTCTCCATATAGATGTTCATTTAGCACAAATTGTTAACGAATACCGTACCTGGACCTATCTTATTTTATTTCTGATCATTTTTGCCGAAACCGGTTTTGTGGTAACACCATTTCTTCCCGGCGATTCGTTACTTTTTGCGATGGGTGCTTTGATCGCCGGCGAACATGAAACAGGCTTAAATATTTGGATTATGCTTCTGATATTAATCGTTGCCGCAATTTTAGGAAATACCGTTAATTATAAACTGGGAAGTGTGCTGGGCGCCGGGGTATTTAAAGAGAAAAACAAAATCTTAAAACTCAAATATTATCATCAATCTCACGAATTTTTCGAAAAACATGGTGGTAAAGCCATTATGCTGAGCCGGTTTTTACCGATTTTCAGGACAATTGCCCCTTTTGTTGCCGGTATAGCTAAAATGCCATTTGGCCGTTTCACCTATTACAATATTATTGGTGGTGTAACCTGGATTTTTGCCTTGTTAATTGGTGGTTACCTGTTAGGACAGATTCCTGCAATTAAAAATAACTTTGAAATCGTAATTATTTTTATTGCCGTGGTAACATTTGTTCCTGCTATTTGGGCTGCCATTAGGAGTCGCTTACAGCCTAAAAAGGTGGAAAAAATAATTGAAGGCGAGAATCCTAACGCGTAACTAAAGTTCCCTGCCGATCAGGATTCCTCTTTGGTATTTTTTTTCAATCTCGTCTTCTTCCAATTCGTCTGGAAAGATTTCTGTTTTAACCAGGTTTTGAAGTACTGGTTGTCCGGCATCTACCCAGGCTGAATACCAAAACGAACCTGTAGTTAATATGGCAGCTCGCATCTGTTTTTCGACCATATTGTTCATCTTATCATGATAGGCTTTTGCATATTCCCTGGAGTATTGTTTCAGCACGGTATGGTTCCGTTCTGAAAAACTGTACTTTTTGCTGGCAGGGAATGATGCATTTAACTCCGCTTCAAAGCTTAGCACGGTATCAACCAAACTATGGGTATGTTTAATTACTTTCCATATTTCTTGCAATGGGTTTTCAATGTAATGGGCCCGGCCTACAACAAAATTGTAGTGTGTTGAAAACAATTCGGGCAAACGGCTTTCCCAGAAAGCGTGGATGCCGACCTGATTGGTGAGTTGTCCGTTGTGATTGGCAGTCGTGTGTAAAGGAACATGGGCATCGGCAATGTAATGCCCCAGATCTGCCGAATATTTCAGTATTTTCACCGAATCACGCATTTTGAAGGCTTTCACTAAACTATAATAACTGCGCTGTATCTGCCAGGGGATGATACCATCGATGTTTAACTTTTTCAGACCGTATTTGGCCAGGGCATCATCCCATTTTTCGGGGATACTATCGATATTTTGCTCATAATTCTCCACATCGAGGTAATGCCGTGGTGCTTCAAGGGTATCCGCATATCTGCGTTTGTCCGCATCAACAGCATGCTCGGTAATGTATTTAATGTTCTTTTTGTAGAAACTGATCATGTCTCCAGGCAAAGTAAAAACAGCCAGGTTGTTTATCCTTTGATGTGCAAAGAAACCCCAGGAGCTACAAAGAAATATAGGGATGATTAACGCGGCTAAAATCGTTAATCTTTTCATATCATCTAATATAAGCAATGTTTTTGAAACTCCTAGGGTTTAGCAAAAGATTAGGCTTATAATTTTAATCCTTCATTTTACCACCCCTGCCCCTCCTAAAATAGGAGGGGAGTTGGAACCGCTGAAGCAAAATAAATTCCTAGTAATAGGGCCTGGTGTAGACCCTTTGGCTATCTGTTTGACATGTGAAATAACTTTTTTCGTTTTAAAACGGAATAAAAAGGTTTAATTGCTGATTTAATTTTTTGTTACAAATAATTTATAGTTGGATTAGCTCCCCTCCTTATCAAGGAGGGGCTGGGGGTGGTTATTAGGTTTTAAAATGTTTTTTAATTTCCCCACAAACCAGCTCTTCAGATTCAAAAACATCAAGATTATTAAATCTGATTACCGTAATTCCTTTGTTGTTTAAAAAATCAGTTCTTTGCTTGTCATACATTTCTGCTGAATAATCATCATGGCTACTTCCATCAACTTCAATAGCTAATTTTTCAGATGGACAATAAAAATCTAAAATATAATTTCCAACACTATGCTGTCTCCTGAATTTTCTGCCGAGTCTTGAATTTTGTAGATACATCCACATGGTAGCTTCAGCGGGAGTGAGGTTGTTTCTCAATTCCTTTCTTTTATTTTTTAGGTACTTAAGGTTATGGATTGCCATGTTTCAATATAATTATTTTTAAATTAATTTTTGTTCAGTTTACCATCCCCTTACCCTTCCTAAAATAGGAGGGGAGTTGGAACCGCTGAAGCAAAATAAATTCCTAGTATTAGGGCCTGGTTTAAACCCTTTGGCTATCTGTTTGAGATGTGAAATAACTCTTTTCGTTTAAAAACGGAATAAAAAGGTTTAATTGTTGATTTAATCTTTTGTTACAAATAATTTATAGGTGGATTAGCTCCCCTTCCTTATCAAGGAGGGGCGGGGGATTTCTGAATAGTAGATACTTAAATTAATTCAGTAATTTTACTGAAAATTTATGCCATGGAATTATCCTGCCCAATATCAGCAGAAAGAATAAATGAAAATGTAGTAAGGATTATTGCTTTTATGGTGGCTGTAATTGCAATTATTTGTGTGGTGTTTTCAAATTACTGGGCAATTGTTTTTTTATTAATTGATTTTGCTTTAAGGGCATTTACAACAGGCAAATTCAGCATGTTAAAATTTATGGCCATTAAAATAGCAAACGGACTCTCGCTTACACCAAAAATGAAAGATTTGGCGCCGAAAAAGTTCGCGGCAACCATGGGCTTTGGGTTCTGCTTGTTGATTACCGCGATATTTATCTTTAATTACTATACAGCCGCGTTAATATTAACTTTACTCCTGACAGCATTTGCACTTTTGGAAAGTTTATTTAGTATTTGTATTGGTTGTTATGTGTATACGGTTATTAATTTGATCACCAAAAGTAAAGCTTAATTTCTTTGATTTTTTGAAGCAATGAAGAGTTGCCGCTTATGCAAAATTGCCAATAGCTCGGTCTTTTTAATGTTGAGTACATCCATATCTATCCACAACAGATATGGCCTTGAACTAAATAAATCATTAAGGTAGGCAATTAATGAAACATAATCTTTGATTGTTGTCGTTTTATGTCGAGCAGGGTTACTGACCTTTATTGAAATTGAATTTGTTCTGTAAAGCCCTGTTTGGAAACCTTCAATCTCATTCCACGGAATGCACACAGTTTTTATTGGTGTAAAATTAGTTAATCCCTCCCCATCCAGTTTTAAAGCTACTTTCTCCTTTATTGCCTGATTTAGCTGTAAAATTCGTTCTGAAAGAATGATTAATATCAGCATCATCCATATCAGGCATATTATTTTTACTGGTAAATAGGATTGAAAAAGCAAAAATACAGAAAACACCTTACCCAAAAGACATAAAGCAATACTGAAAATAATATTGCTTTTTTTAAAGCCAATTTCAATAACATCTTTCATGGTAACCGGTTAAGTTTAGAGCTCAATTATAGCGGTAATTTTCATGATAAATTGCCGCTATAATTGAGGTGGGATACTAAAAATCCCGTCTATTAGTTTTATTTATTCAGCGCTTTTCTCACTTCCGGAGCAATTTTCGTCCCGAAAATCTCTATTGATTTCATCATTGCTGCGTGTGATGGTCCGCCAACATCCATATGGGCAGAAAATCGTGTTAATCCGAAGGTTTCGTGCATGGCCAGAATTTTATCTACCGATTCGTTCGCATCGCCAATAATTAAAGCGCCACTACTGCTTCTGCCGCCATCAAACTGATTGCGTTGATAAGGTGCCCAGCCACGCGATCGGCCAATGCGGTTCATCTGTGCTGAATAAAGAGGATAATAATAGTCGGCAACTTCTTTACTGTTTTCGCCAAATAAGGAATGCATGTGAACGCCCACTTCGAATTTACGCATGTCGTGTCCATTCGCTTCATAAACACGCTTGTAATAATCAAACAGCGGTTTAAACTGTATAGGCTGACCTCCAATAATGGCAAACATTACCGGTAGACCTAATCTACCCGCACGTTCTACTGATTCTGGTGTACCACCAACGGCTACCCAAATTTTTAAATTGTTATTCACCGCTCTTGGCAAAACTTCCTGGTTATTGAGTTCCGGCCTGAATTTACCTTTCCAGCTAATTTTGGGTTCCTTGTTTATTTTAAGGAGTAATTCCAGCTTTTCCTCATACAGTTGATCATAATCCTGTAGGTTATAGCCGAACAGTGGAAAAGATTCGATAAAACTTCCACGACCCGCCATTAATTCGGCTCTTCCATTCGAAATTAAATCTATAGTGGCAAAGTTCTGATAAAGTTTAACCGGATCAGATGAACTTAAAACCGAAACGGCACTGCTTAATTTGATATTTTTGGTTACCGTGGCTGCAGCAGCAAGTATAATTTCAGGACTCGATACGGCATAGTCAGGGCGATGGTGTTCGCCAATGCCATAGAAATCTAAACCAACCTCATCCATGAGTTTGATCTCTGCTATAATTTCCTGAAGCCTTTGCTGTGCGGGTTGAATTTCTCCTTTTGCATTGATCTGCAAATCGCCAAACATACCGATACCTAATTCCATATTGATAATTTTTTTAACAAAGTTAATCCGAAATTCGGAAGCAGCTTTTGATGTATGATAAGAAAGTGGATATTAAACGCTATTCTCGGGCCATTTAAAGTACACGATTACTAATCACTTAGCTTCATTATTTATGCTATCGTCCTGCTGAACTTGTTTCAGCATCTTCCGAATAATGAACGATTTGGCCTTAATGACAGGAAAGATGCTGAAACAAGTTCAGGATGACGCAAGTACTTAAAATGAAGCTGCTTATGCACCCTGCAACCTGGGTTTTGTATGCTGGCCCTGGTGAACTAAACCCATTATAGCGAACACGAAGTGCAACGTAGTAAAGCGGCAAGCGGGGCTCCCGGAACCAAAGCGTATTGTCTTTGCTTTCCAAAAAAGAATGTATTGATTCTAACGACAGGAAAGATCCTGAAACAAGTTCAGGATGACGTAGCCATTTTTCTTGGCAATTGAAAACTGCAAATTAAAAACTTAAAACTACTCTATCTTCTTGCCTTTCATCGCGGTAGAAATGGCTGCATCCATTACGCGCTCGGCAAAAGGGCGGGTAAATTCGTTCAGCTCATCTGCTTTTTTAAGGATTACATCTTTATCCTGACTGGCCAATGCAGTTTTAAGCGCTTCGATATGTGTTTTAGTTTCTGCTATTTCAGCCTCGGTCAAATGCTCAGCATGTTTTTCGATAAAGCGTTCGGCTGTGTATTGCAATTGCTCACCCTCGCTTCTGGCTTCGATCAGCATCCTTTGTTGTACATCACTTTGTGCATGCTCAATACTGTCTAAAAGCATTTTCTCAACAGTATCATCACTTAAACCATAGCTTGGCGTAATTTCGATCTCTTGTTTTACGCCAGAACGTAATTCAATTGCCTGTACAGTTAAAATACCATCTGCGTTTAACAGGAAATTGATATCTACTTTAGGTAAACCTGCAGGCATAGCCGGGATACCCTTTAAATCGAATTCGGCAAGTTTACGGTTTTCTTTAACCAGATCGCGTTCTCCCTGGTAAACAGAAATTTTCATGTTTACCTGGCCATCAACTGAAGTGGTGTACTGCCGGCCTGCTTTGGTTGGTACTTTGCTGTTACGCGCAATTATAACATCCATCAAGCCACCCATGGTTTCGATACCCAAAGAAAGTGGGGTTACATCCAATAATAAAATATCCGAGCGGTTTCCGGCCAATACATCTGCCTGGATGGCCGCACCTAAAGCCACTACTTCGTCTGGGTTAATATTATCTTGAGGTTTTTTGCCGAAGAAATGCTCCACTGCCTGCTTTACGTATGGCGTACGCGTAGAACCCCCTACTAAAATAACCTCGTCTATATCATTTGCAGATAAATCTGCATCTTTTAGTGCGTTTTTACAGGCTGTAATGGTTTCTTCTACTTTTGCAGCAATCAATTGCTCAAAAGTTTGCCTATCAAGTGTACACCAGATTTCGCCAACTTTTTCATTATATAAATTCTGACTCGATAATGCCTTTTTTGCTGCCTCGGCTTGTAACCTTAACGTTTGCATCAAAATATTGTTTTGGGCGAGCGCGGTTACCTCAAGTTTGTTTTGAGCGATCCAGTAATCTAAAATGGCCCGGTCAAAATCATCGCCGCCTAAGTAAGTATTTCCATTGGTGGCCAACACTTCAAAAATCCCGTTTTGAATCTGTAGGATAGAGACGTCAAAAGTACCTCCACCTAAATCGTAAACGGCAATGGTTTTCTGTTGCGTAGGATCTAAACCAATACCATAAGCCAAACTGGCCGCAGTGGGTTCGTTAACAATACGCATCACATCTAAACCTGCCAGTTTTCCGGCATCGCGGGTGGCCTGGCGCTGACTATCGTTAAAATAAGCCGGAACAGTAATTACAGCCCTGTTAACCGGTGTTTTTAAGGCATGTTCGGCTCTCGCTTTTAGCTCTTTTAATATTTCTGCAGATAATTCGATCGGTGTATAAAAACGGTTTCCGGCCTGGATTTTTACCAGGGCATCGGTATCATCATCGATAATTTTGTAAGAAAAAGTGGCCGCATGATCGGCTACATCTTTATACGAGCGACCTAATAATCTTTTAACCGAAAATATGGTGTTCGATGGATCAGTCGTTAAAAATTCTTTAGCTTCGTTACCGACAACTGCTTCGTTCTGGTTGTTAAAATAAACCACCGATGGCACCAATACGCCCTTGCCCGAATCGTTAATCACCTGTGGATTTTTATCCGGGTTGATAAATGCTACCAAGCTGTTGGTGGTACCTAAATCTATTCCGACGATAATTTCTTCCTTTTGAAACGAACCTGTAGCAAGGTTAATCGATATTTTTGCCATAGGCGCAAATTTACAATATTGTTCCTAGCTTTCAGAACCTGAATGTTTTTTAAAAGTCAATTAGTTTTGTTTGGAAGTCGGATGTCCGGAGACCGAAGTCGGAAGAACAGGCATAATTATTAGTTGGGAATTCGGAGTTTTAAGTTTTGACTTGAAGTTTTATACAGCTATATCATCGGACCTCCGACCTCTGACTCCTGACTCATTTATTCTTCTCTTCAATCCAAAGGCTCATGTACTTTGTACTTTGAATGGTATGGTGGTTTAAAATTTGGCCAATGAAGTTGTTTTGGCGGTGTTTCGATAAGTTTGACAAAAGTTCATTTATTTTCAGGATAAAAGCATCAGCAAAAGCAGTGGAGGCATAACGCTTGTTGATCATTTGAACACCCTGTTGCTGTGCGGCATGCCATTCGGGTTCGTGCTGGTATAGTTGAGCAGCCCGCTCGGCAAACCTGTCTAAATCATCTTCAATAACGCCATTCCAGGGCAGCTCGCCTTTCATGGCTTCGGCGCCAATAGTTGTGGTTACCGATGGTGTTCCGGTTAACATAGCATCAATAAATTTGCCTTTAACACCTGCGCCAAACTGGATCGGTGCCAGTAAAATTTTGTGCCTGGCAATGGTTTCCTGCGCATTTACAGCTCTGCCTTTGACGAAAAAGCGCTCAGCCTTATTTTCGAGCTGCCATACCTTTTGTGTCGGATAAGCTCCGTAAATGTTCAAGCTGGCGTTGGGCAGTATTTTCCGGAGTAAAGGCCATACTTTAGTTTTTAGAATTTGTACTGTATGCCAGTTGGGCTCGTGCAGAAAGTTGCCTATGAAAACGAAATCGGCTCTGTCTGCGAATGAAATCCATTCCCGGGCGGTATCTGCAGTAATTTCCTGTTCTAAAAAAGGCAGGTAATATAATAAGCTATCATCAATTTTAAATTGCTCTTCCAGCAGCTTTATTTCCGCTTCGGAAATAATCAAAGACAAGTCACAACGCAGAATAGATGCAATTTCGCGTTTCGCGGTATCGGAAAATAGGTTTAACACAACCTGCTTTTTGGTACTTTGCTGTCGCGCTTGCCGCAAAAAATGTAGATCTTCGGTATCTAAAATCCGCAAGGCTCCCGGGCATTCCTGCTGTACCCGCCAACCGTATTGTTCTTCCATCATAAAACGGTCAAACAAAACGATATCCGGTTTTAAAGTATTTAAGAAAGTATTGAAACTTTTATCATTTAACTTAATCTGCTGTTCAACAACCGGCGTATGGCTAAAATCGTAGCTGAATTCGCTTTTCGATGCTGCTGAAGCAAAAGTAATATGATAACCACTGGCCAGAAATAGATCAACCAACTGGACCATTCTTGTGCCTGCTGCCGATGAAGCGGGTTCGGGCCAAACCAATCCAATAATTAATAATTTCTTTATAGTCATGATTTAATTTTCTGCAAAATAAGTGGTTTTTAGTTCACAATTTTAAAACCGTGCCGATTATTTCTAATTTTGCACCTCAATTACAAAGCATCGGATGTTAGGATTAAAATTATTGACAGACCCGCGTTGGGCAAATATTGCGGAATCGAATTTAGAGGAAATTTTATCTGACCATGCCTGGTGCGAACAAAAAGCTGCCAGTAATGCCATTACCTTAATTACACAAAATTCAGAACACCAGGAATTGGTTGATGAGTTAACGGCTATTGCCATTGAGGAAATGCAGCACTTTCAGATGGTCATCGATATCATTAAAGAACGTGGCTATACTTTAAGCCGCGAACGAAAGGATGATTATGTAGGCCGACTGGTAAAATTCAGTAAAAAAGACGGGAGCCGTAACCAGGCTTTTATCGACAGGCTTTTGTTTGCTGCCATGATCGAAGCCCGGAGTTGCGAACGTTTCCGGGTACTTTCTTTAAACATCCAGGATAAAGAACTGGCCAAATTTTACCATGAATTGATGGTTTCGGAGGCTGGCCATTATACTACTTTCTTAAACTTTGCCCGTAAATACAGTACCGATGTAGATGTGGATAAACGCTGGAAAGAATGGCTGGATTTTGAAGGGGAACTGATACAGAGTTTTGGAACCAAAGAAGCGATACATGGGTAAAGGATGTAAGCTGTTGGATGGAAAATGGATGATGGCGGTATTTATTATTTGATCTTCTGACTTTCGGACGCCTGATTTTCCGACTTATAAATGTTCCACAACCAGATCACAATGTCCTGATAGCTGTCAATTCCTTTTTTCTGGTTGTTCAGTTTCAGGAAATGATCGAAAGCGGCATCCATGTAACCAAACATCTGTCCGTTATATTTGCGCCAAAATTCTTTTTCAGTTTTAAAATCCGCTAACACCTGCGGCAAAAGCTTGTTGTGCAATAATTTATAATCGTCAGGCGATTTCATTCTAATCTCAAATAGGATATACCTGAGCATTTCGTAATTAGCCGAATACTGGTAATTTAAATCAGTGCTATTGCTTGCTGTAAGGTAGCCAAGCAGGTTAGCTTCATCTTCGTAAGCGATGCCGAGCTGATGGGCAATTTCATGACAGGAAACGTAAGGTTTAACAAAATCAGGCAGATTAGTATTTAAGTTGGCCTCGCCGGAAAGTGGGGCGTAATAGCCTTCAATGCCCGCTTTGCTAATTATCCACGGATTAAGCGCTGCCTTTAAGCAGGGATTTGAATACCTGAACAGGGGATTTTTCTTTTCCATTAAATGGTAGGCCCGGGCTGATTTTTTTTCAAGATCGGAAACCTGATAAACGGGGATTTTGCCTTGCTTTAACTTTAAAGCATTGGTTTTATCAACAAAATAGTTGCCCAAAATAACCAGTTCTTTAACGTCATATTTTTCATTGCCGATCCCTAACTCCTCGCTCACACTTGGCCGGCTGTAATTTAATCCCCATACGATTTTGAAAATGATATATAGAATTAAAATGAAGTTTAAGATTTGTAAAGGGATAACCATTCTATCCTGCTTTGTTAGTGATTTACGTTTTTTGTAAAATCTAACGATTTTATACAGTATGAAGCCAATAAGTAAAACATATAGAACGTCTCCAACAGCAAAAGGAAACAGAGCAGAAATAAACCTTAAGGCTGAAGAGATGTAAGGATAAAAACCTGTTGAATAATATTTTTGAACAAGGACAGGGAAGAAGCCGAAAACATAAATCAGTATGGCTAAACTGATTAATAATAAAAATGTTTTATATACGGAATACTTAAGCACAACTAACAGTGTCTTTTTAAAGATTGAATTTCCAGGATAACAATAATGCCATTGTCAGGGATTTTATAAACCATTCGATGTTGTCGTTTATTTTTCCAAACCATTGGCCGGATAAATCGTGTTTTAACTGCTCTGGACCCATAAAGGGATTTTCCTGAATTGCCAGGATTAATTGCTGTATTTTTGCTGAACAGCCTTATTGCCTGATTTCTTCCAAAATTCTAAATCAGTAATTGCTTGCTCATATAATGCTATCTGCATACAATCACCAGGTTAAGATCAAAATGATTTATATGATTTCCACAGCGTGTTAACATCATTGCTACGTCAGGGTTTTCCAGCTTTTTTAGCATTTACTCCGACTAGAACTTTCTCAACAAATTCCGGATGATATGAGCTTTCAAAGGTTTCAAAACGTGGCTTTTTCTTCGTTTTTGGGATGTGCGATCAAAGTTTTCATTTTGGTATTGCTTAATAAACAAATATAGCAAATCTATCTCGTAAAAGTTAAACGCTTGCCGATCTGATCAGTCGTAAACTTGCCATTTTGATAAGCTAAATTTCCCGATACGAAAGTGTGGGTGATGCTGGCCTGGAAGGTATCACCGTCAAAAGGGCTCCAGCCGCATTTGTAGAAATTGTTAAGCTTGGTTACTTTCCATGCATCTTGCAGGTTTACCAACACTAAATCTGCCCAGTACCCTTCGCGGATGAAACCACGTTTTTCGATATCAAAACAGATCGCGAGGTTGTGCGCGGTTTTTTCAACGATTTTTTCTAAAGAGATTTTACCTTGCAAATGCATTTCCAGCAATGCTGGTAAGGCATGTTGTACTAATGGGCCACCTGACGGGGCCTGAGTATAACGCTGCTGCTTTTCTGCAAGCGTGTGGGGGGCATGATCTGTTGCAATTACATCAATATAATTTTCAAGCACACCTTTCAATACTCCTTTTTGATCGTCTTCCGTTTTTACCGCAGGATTCCATTTAATGAAATTGCCTTTTGTAGCATAATCCTTATCATTAAACCAAAGGTGGTGTACACAGGCTTCAGCCGTAATTTTTTTATCTTTTAACGGCGTAACGTGATCAAACAGTGTGATTTCTTTTGCTGTAGAGATATGGAGGATATGCAAACGTGTTTGGTAAGTTTTTGCCAGCTCTACTGCCAACGAAGATGATTTGTAACAAGCTTCTGCGCTGCGGATCAACGGGTGCATCTCAATGGTTAAGTCATCACCATATTTAGCCTTATATTCTGCCAGATTATGGCGGATAGTCGCTTCATCTTCACAGTGTGTGGCCACAAGCATAGGGGCCTTACTAAAGATATTTTCCAAAGTTTTTTCATTATCAACCAGCATATTTCCGGTTGATGAACCCATGAAAACTTTAATGCCACAAACATTTTTTGGATCGGTTTTTAAAACCTCCTCAATATTATCATTACTGGCGCCCATGTAAAACGAGTAGTTGGCCAGCGAGGTTTGTGCGGCAATGTCGTATTTATCCGCAAGCAATTCCTGCGTTAAGGTATTGGGCACCGTGTTGGGCATTTCCATAAAAGACGTAATCCCACCGGCAACAGCAGCCATACTTTCGGTAAAAATATCGGCTTTGTGCGTAAGTCCAGGTTCACGGAAATGCACCTGGTCATCAATCATACCTGGTAAAAGATACTGACCTTCAGCATTAATTTCCTGTGCTTCGGGTGCTGAAAGGTTTTGACCGATTTTGGTTATCAATCCATCTTTTATCAATACGTCAGCAACAACTTTTTGTTCCTCATTTACAATTGTGGCCGCTTTTATCAGGTAAGTATTCATGGTTTCAAAGGTAATAATTTGGGTTAACTGTTTAAATTGGTTAAGCGTTTAAATTGTAAATTAGCTGATTTAACCTGAGGATTTATAGCTTTAATTTTTTTGAAAAGTGGGAATCAAGACTGAAGACTCCGAACTCTGGACGATATTTGAGCCTTTTCGGCTCAAATAAACTATCTTTGTGCGCTATGGCAAAACCGTTCGAAGAATTTAAGTTAAACAGGCAAATTTTAAATGCTGTGGCCGATGCAGGTTACACTGTTGCTACGCCGATACAGGAAAAAGCAATTGCACCCATATTATCTGGGCAGGATATTTTTGGCATAGCCGAAACCGGAACCGGAAAAACGGCTGCTTTTGTATTGCCGATTTTAATGCAGTTGAAATATGCGCAAGGCGATAATATCCGTGCCCTGATCTTATCGCCAACCCGCGAACTGGCCATGCAGATTGAAGAACAGGTAAAACTCTTCTCTAGTTATACCGATCTGCGTTCCTTAGTGATTTTTGGTGGTATCGGACCAAAAACGCAGAAGGAACAACTGGCAAAAGGCATTGATATTCTGATTGCTACACCAGGCCGTTTCCTTGATTTATATTTAACTGGAGATATTAACACCCAAAGCTTAAAATTTTTGGTACTGGATGAGGCCGATAAAATGATGGATATGGGCTTTATTGGCTCGATACACCGTATTTTGGAAGTGGTGCCACGGAAACGCCAGAATTTACTGTTTTCTGCAACGATGAGCGATCTGGTACAGAAAATAGCAGGTGATTTTTTGAAAAACCCTACTATTATTGAAACGGCTGAACAGGCAACGCCGGCGGCAAACGTAACCCAAACCCTGTATTATGTTCCAAATTTTAAAACGAAACTGAATTTGCTGCAGCATCTGCTGAAGAATGATGAGGCTTTTACTCGTTTGATCATTTTTTGCAAAACCAAAACGGTTGCTGATAATATTTTCAGTTTTATTGAACGTAAATATGGTGCGGAGAACGTGCGTGTAATCCACGCAAATAAAGGTCAGAATACCCGGATTAATTCCATTAACAGTTTTAAAGAAGGAAATATCAGGGTTTTGGTAGCTACAGATGTAGCCAGCAGGGGTATAGATGTTAGCGATGTGAGTCACGTCATCAATTTCGATGTACCCATTATTATCGAAGATTATGTACACCGTATAGGGCGTACCGGTAGGGCTTTTGCCAAGGGCGACGCGATCACTTTTGCTACAGAAGGTGAAAAATACTATATCCGTAAAATTGAAAAACTAATCCGCCAATCAATCCCGGTTGAAGTCATCCCGCAGGGCGTTTTTATAGAAGAAACCCCTTATGAGGAGCGCCAGCATATAGCCAAAGAAATTGATCTGCAAAAACGTAAGGAAGATCCTGACTTTAAAGGTGCTTTCCACGAAAAGAAAAATGCAAAGGCTATAGAACAGAAGGCCAGGGATAAAGCTAAGGCAAAGGCGGGTAAGGCAGTTAAAAGCTTTAAAAAGGCTAAACGTTTCGATAAGAAAAAATAATCATGAAACTTCGTATTACGCCGTTAAATATTGTTGGTGCCATTGGCTTGGGCTTGATGGTAGCTGGTCTTTTTTCTGAAAAAAATCCCGCAAGAGGGCAAATTAACTTCAGTGGTTTCTATTTGCTTATTCTGGGCTGTCTGGTTGTGGTTACTTTCGTCACTGATCTTATTTTCCGTTTTACTTTAAAAGATATTAAACGGATCTGGATGATAGAACTGTTATTTTTAGTGATTGCCGCAATATTGATGTTAATATTACAAAAACTGGTATAATACAAAAGCGAAGTATTTGGTAAAATCATCATCTTTGCCAAAAATAAAATACCATAAATAGAACTATTTCTTTTATTGGTGAGATCAATATCAAAAAATGAAAAAAGCAGAAATAAAATTAACCGTTGAGTTAGACGAAGGCAACAACCCTGATAACATCCTCTGGGAGAGTACAGATTCTGGAAACGCTGATAAAGTGCCTGCAAAGGCTATGTTTTTATCCGTTTGGGATCATAATTATAAAAATACATTAAAAATAGATCTTTGGACAAAAGATATGCCTGTAGATGAAATGAAACGTTTTTTCTATGAAACCCTGCAAACCATGGGCGATAGTTTTTTAAAAGCAACAGGCGAAACGCTGATTGTAGAAGATTTGCGCGACTATTGCGCCCATTTTGCAGATAAGATGGGTATTATTGAAGGGCAGTAGTTTTAGTCATTAGTCTTTAGTCTTTAGTCTTTAGTCTTTAGTCTTTAGTCTTTGGTCTTTGGTCTTTGGTCTTTGGTCTTTAGTCTTTAAAAAATACAAGGTAAGTTAGCGATTAAAAATTAACTTCCATTACAAACAATTACCAGTTAATGGAATCTTTAAAATCAGTGTAGTCATTTTTAACTATGTTAGTATTAAATAAATTCAGGGCCTGGCTGGGCATTTTGTTATGCGTTATTGCCGGTTTCTGCCCTATGTTGAAAGTCCCAATCAAGGGTAACTGGAACTTATATCAGTCTGACGCCCGTTTATTTTTAATTACATATGCCATCATCGCTATTTCGGTATTGTTCCTGTTTATCAGAAAAGTTGGGGCATTCCGGTTTATGGGTTTTATCATGGCAATCTGGTATATTTTAGCAGTAATTGCTGTTTATTTTACTGCAAATAACTATACCAAATACGGTTTTGCCAATAAACTGATTGGTAAAGTGGTTCATTTCCAATGGGGATGGATTGTACTATTGGTCGGCGTTATATTGATGCTTTTCAGTGTTAAACGTGGCGAAAAAATAGCGGCTTAAGCTTTTTCGTGCAATTGTGAGGTGAGTTTGGCCACTTCATAACCTTTAGCCTTACACCTGGCAATAATTTCATCATGGGTTTTCTTCGGCATTGCCGGGTTGCGGCTCATGATGAACAAAAATTTATGATCGGGATGACCTACTACTACATAGGAGTAATCATCTGCAAGTTCTATAATCCAATAGTCCACTTTTACCGGCCAGATAAATTGTGCCTTTAAAGCTCCTTTATCTCCATTTTCGGATGGGAACATTTTCGATGTTCTGGAATAAACCCTTTCATCCCCCGGCTTTTTATAGGTGGTAACTACGTTATAATAGCCATCTTTATTTAACGTGTACTTTGTAGTAGTTTCCCTGCTGCCTTTATCAAAAATGGTAGGGATGGAATACAATGAATACCAAGTTCCGGCGTATTTTTTTAAATCCAATTTGGCCACGGGAACATTTTTTTCCATTGGCAAATGGGTAAAAAGAATAAAAAGGAGGGAGCAGATTGTTTTCATCATATCATCGGTTTTTAATATGATTTACGAAACAGACCTCATCCTGGTTTTGAGCTTTAATCAGCTATAAAGTAATCATCGCTACTTTCATCCAGCGGAATATAAATTCTTTCCCATTCACCGCCATCTACTACTTCCCAGGTATGGCCTTCTCCGGCGGTATCATTCGCAATAAGGATGATGCCCGGTTCAATAATAAAAGTTTCGCCATTGCTCACCGTAAAACGGAGTTTGCCTTTTAGTGTAATCACGTATTGTCTCCTGGGCGCAGGGTGGGGGATTCTTTCTAAACTTGATACGTCGGTTTGAGCGAAAAAATAATGGGCATTGATGTGCTGGCGGATGGGAATTCTGCCAATTTCGAAGGCGCATTTATTTTCCTCAATGTTAATTAAACGGATGGCTTTCAGGTAATTATTTTTAGTTCCGGCTTGATCTGTGTTCATCTTCAGAATATGGTTTTAAAATTTTAATGCGGTTTGTCCTTTTTTGGCAATTTCACGTTCGTGCTGCAGCAGCCATTGTTTACGCCATAAACCTCCGGCATAGCCCACCAGTTTGCCGTTACTGCCAATAACCCTATGACAGGGTACTACAATGGCCATATTGTTTTTCCCGTTCGCGGCAGCAATAGCCCGTATTGCTAATGGATGATGGGCAGAAAATTTAGCATAGGAGATGGTTTCGCCAAAAGGGATGGTTAGTAAATTCTGCCAAACCTCCTGCTGAAATTCAGTACCCTTTTGTTTTATCGGAAAATGGAAATGCTGTAATTTACCATCAAAATAATCACCTAATTGTTGCGCAACTTTTAGTGTGAGCGGATTTTCGGTAAGTCCTGCAATATTTGTTTCAGCCAAAGTTACGGCATGTACAAATTCATCATCGGCAAAGATGGTTATCTGGCCAATAGGAGAGGTAATAACTGATGCGTAGTTCATATCTTTATTTTTTCTCAGATTTTAACTAACTGCCGATAACCTTCTGATAAAAGCGATCTGTATTTATCCTTTCCATCCGTAATTAAAGCTTTCTCTGCGTCTCAGTGGCTAAATTAGTTATCAAACAAAATTACAACAATACAACAATTTAAGCGTGCAATATTTGGCAATAAAAGTATCTTTGCCGTTATGCAATTGGCCAAAGAGGTTAAATATTTAATTCACAAGGAAGTGTTGTTGGAGTGGCGTTCCAAATATACCATTAACGGTATATTACTCTATGTAGTTTCTACTATTTTTACTTGTTACCTCTCTTTTGTTAGCCTGGGCGATAAATTAACATGGAATGCCTTGTTTTGGATTATTATGCTTTTTGCATCTATTAATGGCGTGTCAAAAAGTTTTTTGCAGGAAACCAAAGGTCAACAGTTGTATAGTTATATTCTGGCCAGTCCGGCAGCAGTTTTAATTTCTAAAACGGTGTATAACATGCTGCTTATGCTGGTGCTTACCACAATTGCTTTAGGCTTTTATACCCTGGTTTTCGATTCTTTTACCCCGCCGGATTTATTGCTGTATTATGTAGCTGTGGTATTGGGAAGCATCAGTTTTTCAACGGTATTTACCATGGTCTCGGCCATAGCGAGCAAAGCAGGTAACGGTGGGATGTTGATGGCGATCTTAAGCTTTCCGATCATTATTCCGGTACTGATTTTATTAATTAAACTCGCTAAAAGTGCGGTTGATGGCTTGCCATGGGAGAATAGCTACGACGAAATAACCATGTTGCTGGTGGTGAATGTACTTGTAGTAGCCACGTCTTTATTGTTATTTCCTTACCTTTGGAGGGATTAAATATGGAAGATGTAAAATGGATGATGGAACAGCGCAATATTAGCGGATTCAATCATTTAAAATTCAATAATTAAATATAAGTATGTATAAAACCTGGTGGAAAATTTTAGGGTCGGTTCTGGTCATTTATACTGCGATTGCAGGATTATTACTGGGCGTACCTCATCTGGCTATTTTAAACGAAACGATCCGCAACCTGTATTTTCATGTTCCGATGTGGTTTGCCATGATTGTACTGTTTTCGATCTCTGTTTTTTACAGTATAAAATCATTGAGTACCAGGAGTGAGATTGATGATATAAAAGCTGTAGAAAGCGTTAATGCCGGTATTATTTTTGGTATTTTAGGTTTAATTACCGGTGCCATCTGGGCGAAATTTACCTGGGGACAGTTCTGGAGCTTCGATCCTAAACAGAATTTTGCTGCCATTTCAATATTGCTTTATTTTGCTTACTTAATTCTTCGGAATGCGATTGATGAAGAACAAAAAAGAGCAAAGATTTCGGCCATTTACAATATTTTTGCCTTCCCGATGATGGTGGTATTACTTTTTGTTTTACCCCGTTTGAAAGATTCATTACATCCAGGCAATGGCGGTAACCCCGGTTTCAACAGTTACGATTTGGATAGTCGCATGCGCATGGTATTTTATCCTGCATGTTTAGGCTGGATCCTGATCGGTTACTGGGTATATACCATCCGTTACAGAATACGTACTATTGAGAACAAACAACAACATAACTAAAATGAAAAAGATATTTTTCTCCCTGATATTGATGATGGCCACTATGCAGTTATTTGCACAAAATAATGGCGTAGAAATGGCCGATAGTCTTCGTAGTAATGGAAAAATTTACGTGGTGGTCATCTGCATCGTAATTATTCTGGTAGGTTTGCTTGTATACCTTTTCTCAATCGATAAAAGATTGAAGAAAATCGAAAAAGAAAACCACATCAGTAAATAAGTAAAAGTCGTAATTGCAATATCCTTGATAATTTTTTAAAAGGAGATCAAATATATTGATCTCTTTTTTTATGTCTTATTTTTTGAGGTGAAATTATGATATTCGTAATTATAGCGATGTTTTTGTATGTCAATTGATCAGTATCGCAACGAAACGTTCTTGTGGATATTTTTTTTATAATTTTTTTTCATCTGATTAATCCATAATTAAACCTATTAAATTAGTCGTTTTATTACTGCTGACGGATGTAGATATCGCTGTTTAAACCTGTTTAAATATTGTTTTTGAACAGATTCACATAATGGGTATAAAACCTTTTATCTGTTCTCCAAAGGGTGGTGTTAGCTGTACACTAAGTCTTTTTGCATTTGGATATGTGCATTTTTTTTAGGCAATTTTGCACCGAAAACTTATCAATATAAAAAATAAATAATGGCTAATCTAGCAGACGAGAACAAGTTCTTTGCAGATGTTTGTAAGAACTTTGACAGTGCGGCTCAATTTACCAATCATCCGGAAGGTTTATTGAACCAGATTAAAACATGTAATAGTGTATATCGTTTCCAGTTCCCCATCCGCCGTGGAAATGGTTTTGAAGTAATTGATGCCTGGCGCGTAGAACACTCTCATCACATGAGTCCTACAAAGGGCGGTATCCGTTACAGCGAAATGGTTAACGAAGATGAAGTGATGGCACTTGCTGCCTTAATGACTTACAAATGTGCCATTGTTAATGTTCCGTTTGGTGGTGCAAAAGGCGGTATTAAAATTAATACCAAACAGTACAGCGTTGCCGAGCTGGAAACCATTACCCGCCGTTATACTACAGAATTAATTAAGAAAAACTTTATCGGTCCTGGTATTGATGTACCTGCTCCTGACTATGGATCTGGTGAACGCGAGATGAGTTGGATAGCCGATACCTATATGACCATGAATCCTGGTCAGCTTGATGCATTGGGTTGCGTTACCGGTAAGCCCATTGCTTTACACGGCATCCGTGGCCGTAAAGAAGCTACAGGACGTGGTGTGGCTTATGCCGTTCGCGAATGTGTGGAAGTTGCGGAAGATATGGCTAAACTTGGTTTTAAAGCTGGTTTGGGCGATAAACGAGTAATTGTTCAGGGTTTAGGTAACGTAGGTTATCACTCTGCTAAATTTTTATCTGAATTTGGAGCGACCATTGTTGGGCTTTGCGAGTTTGAAGGAGCAATTTATAACCCGAACGGCTTAAACGTTGATGAGGTTTTTGCACACCGTAAAAACACGGGTTCAATTTTAGATTTCCCTGGTGCTACCAGCTTCAAAAATTCGATGGAAGGTTTAGAGCAGGAATGCGACATCATTGTTCCGGCCGCTTTGGAAAACCAGTTTACCGAGCAGAATATCCGCAACATTAAAGCAAAAATTATTGCAGAAGGTGCAAACGGACCTACTACACCTGAAGCCGAAGCCATTTTTACCGAAATGGGCGGTATTATTATTCCTGATATGTATTGTAACGCAGGTGGTGTTACGGTTTCGTATTTCGAGTGGTTAAAAAATCTTTCGCATGTGGCTTTCGGTCGTATGGAAAACCGTTATGCGGCTAACTCAAATGCCAACCTGATCAATACCTTGGAAAATCTGACCGGTAAAACGATTCTTCCGGAACACCGTTTAATGATTGTGAAGGGTGCATCTGAAATGGAACTGGTTAACTCTGGGCTAGAAGATACCATGATCCATTCATACCACGAAATCCGCGAAACCTTGATGACTAAACCAGGTACACAAACGTTAAGAACTGCTGCTTTTGTTAATTCGATTGATAAAATTGCGGTTTCTTATATGAATTTGGGCGTTTGGCCGTAAGGGCGCAAAGCCGAAAGACTAAAGCTTAAAGCGAAAATCCCTGCAGATGTAAAATTTGCAGGGATTTTTTGTTACTTGCCAGTTTTTCCAGTTGTTTTTGGCGGCTAAACGTTTTCTATTTATTTAACTATTAAACCTGCCTTAAGCTGTAATACTCAACTCTTCTAAATCCAGCCTCCATTCTTCTTTTCTGATGACTTCATCATCATATTTTTTGTTGCGCTTTAAATGATGTAACTCATCCCGCTGAAGTTGAATTAAGGTCAGCACGATTTCCTGGTAAGCTTTTAAATCCTCTTTATCAATTTCGCCCCTTTTATAAGCGTGGATATTATCCCTTTTTTCTTTTAAAGAATGGTGTAACTCTGCTTTTAAGTTAACCATTAACTCATTGTGGGTGCATTGGTGCTGATAGTCAGCATTTAATTTATCTAAAGAAAGATCAATCAATTTTAGTTTAATCTGATTAGTCTGCTCCTGTTCTGTTAATTTGCTTTTAGGCTCAGGAATTTTAAGCCATTTAATCACCAATGGAAGGGTAAGTCCTTGCAAAACCAATGTAATGAAAATGACCACGAAGGTGATGAACAGGATCAGGTTTCTTAGAGGAAAAGCAACCGAATCAGAAATCATTACCGGAATGGAAAGTGCCGCGGCTAAAGATACCACGCCTCTCATTCCCGCGTAAATGATCACCACATAAGAATGCCATGTCATATCACGATAACGTACTCTCGTTTTTTTATTAAAAAGCAGCGTTATCTGGGCCGTTGAAACCAACCATACCATGCGAACAAGAAGCGCCAGTATACTGATTCCAAATCCATATCCGATAGCTTTGATTATCGGATAATCAGGGCCTAAGCCATTTACAATATCTGGCAGGGCCAAACCAATTAATATAAATACAACACCATTGAGCATAAATATTAATGATGACCATACATTAACTGTTTTAATCCTTGAATTTGAAGTTAAAATGATATGCGATTGACTGGAGAGCAACAAGCCTCCGGATACGACTGCCATTACACCAGAAGCTTCGAAATGCTCGGCAATAATGTACATAAAGTATGGTGTGAGTAAGGTCAGTACCGTATCAATATTATCGGTGGTGGGTAACCAGCGATGAATAGCATAAAATATGCCGCTAATGGCAAGACCAATTAAAATACCCAGGCCGGCAACAGTAACGAAGCTTACTGCGGCATCCTGCATTACAAATGTACCGCTAACTACAGTAGCCAATGCGAATTTAAATACAATTAAACTGGAAGCATCATTTACCAAACTTTCCCCTTCCAGTAAAGCACTCACCACCTTCGGAATCTTCATGCCCTTTAACACTGCTGCTGCGGCCACGGCATCGGGTGGTGAAACAATACCCCCCAGTAGAAAGCCGAGTGCCAGGGTAAAACCTGGTATAAATGCTACAGAAGCATAGGCAACAGCCATTGAGGTTATAAAAACCAAACCCACGGCCATTAAAAATATGGCACCCTTATATTCCCAAAAGTCTTTCCAAGAGGTAAACCAGGCCGCTTCATAAAGTAGTGGGGGTAAAAAAAGTAAGAAAACAATATCAGGATCAATTTTGATATGTGGTATACCGGGGATAAAGCCAATAAGTAAGCCGGCCAATACCAAAAAGATAGGATAGGAGATTTTTATCTTTTGGCCAACCATCACCAATAGGGTTACACCTAAAAGTAAAACCAAAATAAGAATCAAATTGTCGTGAAGCATTTAAGATGTTTTTATGTGATGAACTTACGAATATACTAACGTTTAATTAAGAAAATAAAGAACAAATATAATAGCACGTACTTTTATTTTGGAAAGGAGAGGTCTGTGTTTCATAGGAAGGGTTAGTCCTGCTGTACCTCCTGCCAAATTGAAGGAATTGGCATCCGTCCCGTCAGGTTTAGGGACAAAGGTCTGTTTTCAATTGAGCTATTGAGTAAAAAAGCAGAATGTTTTTTCTACTCCAGGCAGGACTTAAAATCGATACAAAACAATAAATCACAAAAGTTTATAAAATTGTTTCAGGAGCATGTTAGTCAGGTTGATGTTTTACGGTAGAATATGCCAGTTAACTGTTGATCTGAGAGACCAAACTTAATATTTTCCGCTCCTGATTTTTCAATGAAGTAAAGTATTCGTTTAGATTGATTATAAATATAGGTCTCAGACAAAAAATATTTTGATTCAAAAATCAGCTGATTGTCAATATAAAGACAAGATAAATGGAAAAGAATGTTCGCTAAGCCTATTTTTCTATCTTTGTTGCCAGCTTTTACAACCCGTATAACCATGAAGAAAAGTGCCATCATTGGATTGATTACCATTGCAATTTCTGTAGGAATTTTATTTAGCTTAAATGCAAATACCGACACCTATTCTAATTTTAAACAGGCGGCTCTTTCTGAAAAAGAAGAGCATGTGATGGGCTATTGGGTAAAATCAATGGGTACCCATTACGATGCGGTAAAAGATGCGAACCGTTTTTCGTTCCATATGAAAGATGAAAAAGGAGAGGTGAGAGAGGTGATTTACGCAGGTACCAAACCGCAGGATTTCGAAAAGTCAGAAAAATTGGTGCTTATTGGTAAAATGGATCAGGACAAATTCTACGCATCGAAAATTTTAATGAAATGCCCTTCAAAGTACAATGATAATCTGGTAGAGATCAACAAAGATGGCAAAGTAGATACTGTAGGTAAGTACGGCGAGAAAAAATATAACTAATTTAATGGATATTCAATTTGTAGGCGAACACCTGTTACCAGGTAAAATCGGACAGTTTTTTATTGTACTGGCTTTTAGTGCATCATTACTATCAACCATATCGTATTTTTTTGCCAGTCGCGATAAAAACTTCGAAGAAAAATCCTGGCGAAATTTAGGCCGTATTGGATACCTGATTAATTTTGCCAGTATTATCGGGATCGGTGTCATTTTGTTTTACCTGGTACTTGGCCATTATTTTGAATATTATTATGTTCAATCCCATTCTTCAAAACAACTTCCGGTATACTACATTATATCTGCATTTTGGGAAGGGCAGGAAGGGAGCTTTTGGCTTTGGGCTTTCTGGCAGTCCTTTTTGGGTACCTTGTTAATCTGGAAAGCCAAATCATGGGAAAGTCCGGTAATGACCGTTGTTGCTTTCTCTCAGGTATTTTTAACCTCCATGCTTTTAGGTGTAGAAATTTTCGGCGAGCGCATCGGAAGTTCCCCATTTATCCTGTTAAGAGATGCATTAGATTTAAAAGCACAGGCTCCTGTAGTTTTTGCAAATCCTGAAAATTACAAAAACTACCTGAAATTTATCACTGATGGAAAAGGGTTAAATCCATTGTTGCAGAACTATTGGATGGTTATTCATCCTCCAACCCTGTTTTTAGGATTTGCCAGTATGGTGGTTCCTTTTGCTTACGGGATTGCCGCTTTATGGCAAAAAAGATATAAAGAATGGATTAAGCCTGCCATGCCATGGACGCTTTTTGCGGTAATGGTTTTGGGTACAGGTATTATTATGGGCTCTTTCTGGGCTTACGAAGCGTTAAACTTTGGTGGTTTCTGGGCTTGGGATCCTGTTGAAAATGCTTCTTTAATCCCCTGGTTAACTTTAATTGGTGCAGTACACGTAATGATTGCGTATAAAAATACAGGGCATGCTTATTTTACCGCAATTGCTTTGGTGTTTTTAAGTTTCTTATTGGTATTGTATGCCTCTTTTTTAACCCGAAGCGGAATTTTGGGAGATACTTCAGTCCACTCATTTACCGATATGGGAATGTTTGGCCATTTGGTGTTGTATAATGTGGTGTTCGCGGTTTTGGCTATTGCTTTGATCATCAGTCGGTGGAAAGAATTGCCGATCACAACTAAGGATGAGGAAACCTATTCACGCGAATTCTGGATGTTTATTGGGGCTTTGGTGGTAACCATTGCTTGTATCCAGGTTATTTTTTCTACTTCGGTTCCGGTTTTTAACAAAGCCTTTGGAACTAACTTTTCTCCTCCAATTGATGCCGTAAAATATTACAATCAATGGCAGGCACCTTTTGCGGTATTAATTACCTTAATTTCAGGTTTCTCTCAATATTTAAAATACAAAAGAACAGATCCGCGCAAATTTTACAGCAGTTTGGTCTCTGTAATTGTTTTTTCTATCGTATTAACAGCAGGTTTGGTATATGTAACTCAGGTTTATACCAATACCATGTATATCCTGATTACGTTCAGCTGTTTATTTGCAGTACTTTCTAACGCTGGTGTATTATACCAGGCTTTTGGTGGAAAGGCTAAACTGGCGGGATCTGCGATTGCGCATATCGGCTTTGCTTTCCTGATTTTGGGTGCTTTAATTTCTGCAGCTACTAATAAACCTTTATCCATCAATGCCAATAATTTTATTCCGGTAAAGGATTTTGAAAAAACAGAAAAGCCCGGCGAAAATATCATGCTGTATAAAAACGAGCCTAAACAAATGGGCAAGTACACGGTAACTTATGTGAGCGATACTACGGAAGCGCCAAATACCTATTATACACTTAATTTTAAGGTTATAGATAAAGATGGCAAGGTTAAGGAAGATTTTAATTTACATCCCCATACTCAGGATAATGAAAAAATGGGTTTAATTGCTTCTCCCGATACCAAACATTATCTTACTTATGACGTGTATACGCACATTACCAGCGCAGCAGTTAAACAAACCGCTCATGATGATCATGAAGGGCACTCTGATGATGAAAATTATAAAGCACCGCGTATTGTGAAGGTTTCGGTAGGGGATACCATTCATACCTCCAGTGGAGTGGTTACCGTGAAAGATCTGGATAGAAAACCGACTGCTAAAGATTTAGCACTGGCACAAGGTGATTATGCCGTGGGTCTACCTTTAGAGGTTAATGCTGCTGGGAAAATTTATAATACAGAGCCTATTTTCTTAATCAAAGGAAATAATACTTTTGATTTTGCACGTAAGATCGATGAATTAGACCTGAAATTCCGTTTTTCGAATGTATTGCCAGATGAGAAAAAGGTAGAGCTTCAAATTTTTGAGAAACCACAGCAGGCTAAAGATTGGGTTGTTTTCAAAGCCATAGAATTTCCTTTCATCAATTTATACTGGGCCGGAACCATTGTAATGGTGGTAGGTTTCTTACTTTCAATTTTCAGAAGGAGAAAAGAGGCCAAAACCGCATAAAATCATGAAGATTGTTTTATTGGGGTCGGGTAATGTTGCCACACACTTAGCGAAAGCACTAAAAAGTAAAGGTGAAGATGTGACACAGGTGTACAGCCCAAATTTAAACCACGCAAAATCATTGGCTGGTATAGTTGGAGCGGAAGGCATAAACGACCTTACTGAAATTGAAGAATATGCTGATTTGTATATCATCTCGGTAAAAGATGATGCCATTGAAGGTGTTGTAAAATCATTAAAAAAGGTAACTGGCCTGGTGGTACATACCTCTGGCACTACCGATATCAATATTTTATCATCACAAGTTGATAAGGCGGGCGTTTTTTATCCTTTACAAACTTTCTCAAAAGATAAAGAAATTACATTTGAAAATATTCCGCTTTGTATCGAAGCAAACGGCGAAAATGAATTAGCAATTTTAAAGAATCTTGCAGCTAAGATAAGTAGCGTGGTGTATGAGTTAAATGGTGAGAAGCGGAAAGTATTACACCTTGCAGCTGTATTTGCCTGTAATTTTCCGAATCACCTGTATGCACTGGCCAATAAGATTTTAAATCAGAATGGTTTAAACTTTGAAATTATCAGGCCTTTAATTGCCGAAACGGCTGATAAAGTGATGGGTAATTTACCCGAAAACGTGCAGACCGGACCAGCAGTACGGGCTGATGAGAGTACCTTAACCAAGCATTTGAGCATGTTAACCGATATGCCCGAATTGCAGAACATTTATCAAACATTGAGCAATAGCATAAAATTAACGCTGAAATAGCATAATTACGGCTTTTGCTTATTACTTTTGCAAAATAATTATGAGCATTTTTAAACTAAAAATAAATTTTGAAGAAGCAGATCACGAATCTATTGAATTGCCAATAGCCGCTGGAGAATCTGTTTTAGATGTTTGCCTGGATAATGGAATCGAATTACAGCACAACTGCGGGGGTGTTTGTGGTTGCAGTACCTGCCATGTATATGTAAACAAAGGGATGGATAATATTGAAGAGATTTCCGATAAGGAAGAAGATTTTATCGATAGGGCTGTTCGTCCGAAAATTAATTCGCGTTTAGGCTGCCAGTGTGTGGTAATCAACGGCGATATCGAAGTGACCATTCCTGATCAGTCAGGCTTTATGGGACACTAGTTAGTTTAGAGTTTAGAGTCCTTAGTTTGGAGTCTGAAACCTTCAACATTAAAACATTTCAACTTTTCAACCACAAACAAACAAAACATGAACAACGATAAATTTGCTTTACCTTTTTACTGGAACGATTATGAAGATATTGCCATGTCTTTATATGAGAAATTCGGAGATGATTTTACCGAAGCCAAAATCTACCGTGTTCGCTTTACCGAACTTTTAGATTGGGTTTTATCATTGCCCAACTTTAAAGGAACCCGGGAAGAAAGCAATGAAGGCCATTTGGAGCAAATTCAGTCTGCCTGGGTTTACGAGTGGAGAGATAATCAGTAATTTTAGTTTGGAGTAAAGGGTTGGAGTTTAGAGGCTCCATTCAACTCTGAACTCCAGGCTGTCAACTCCCAACTAGAAAATGTTCCTTCAGAAACTAAAAGAAATCACCACTTTCATTTTTGATGTAGATGGTGTGCTTACAGATGGATCGGTTCAGGTTACTGATAGTGGTCAGTCATTGCGTACTTTTAACATTAAAGACGGCTATGCTATGCAGCTGGCTGTTAAAAAAGGCTATAATATTTGCATCATATCTGGTGGAGACGGTATTGCTATGGGCAAGCGTTTCTTTAATCTGGGTATAAACGATGTTTTCCTTGGCACAGGAGATAAGGTGGCCATTTTTAATCAATATCTTCAGGATAAAAACATTACTGCAGCAGAGGTGCTTTACATGGGCGATGATATCCCTGATTTAAAAGTGATGAAACTTGTAGGACTTCCAACCTGCCCGGCTGACGCCGTAGAAGAAATAAAAGCGATATCTAAATTCATTTCGCCATATAACGGAGGCAAAACCGCGGTGCGCGATATTATTGAGAAAGTGATGAAAGTGCAGGGCAGATGGCACGATGAAAATCCAAACGCTGCCGATTCAGGGAAGTAGGTTTATTTTTTAGTTCAATAGTTATTAGGTATTGGTTCATTCGTCATTAGTTGACTGGTGATGAGTTTATTTATATCTTTTATTAGTAATATCCCTAAAGAAATCGTCATTCCCAACTTGCTTGAGAACCACGAAGTACCCGTGAATACCAATAAAAAAAGGAAAACTTAAGAATAATCTTAATGCGAGCGCTTTAAGATTAGCTTCGCTGAGCACTTCATGGTCCCGCATGCGCCAGATCTGATCGCTATCGGATGAGGACCCGAACAGTGGATTCGTTCAATGGTAGCCTATAGTCGAAGTATTTATTTATATTATAGATTTCACCAGTTCGCCCGCGCTTCAATGGAAATGAATTTATGGATCAGAATGACCTTCCCGTTATAATTCTTTCTTTCTAAAATTTGCAATATATTACATTATAAACGAAATTTGTTTAGTGAATTTAATCAATCGATTGATTAAATTTATCAATATAAAAATATAATTTCAATCACATGAGCACCTATCTTATACCTGTTGATTTTTCTAAAACAGCTGATCATGCCGCGAGATATGCGGCCAGGCTAAGCTTCGCTATGGAGAATGCAAAAATTATCCTGCTTAATGCCTACTATGTTTCAACATACGAAAGCATCCTGCCAACCCCTGATTTAATTGTTACCACAGATCAACATATTGCCGATGAAATGAAACGCAGGCTTGAAGCACTCGAAAAACTGAAGTTCAAAATGTTGGAAATTAACCCCGATGCCGAAATTGAGGTTTCTTTAACCAGAGAAACCATATTGAGATCAATTATCAATCGGGTGAATAAGGAAGAAATCGACTTGATTATTATTGGCAGCAATGGTAAAAAAGCCAAAGATGAAAGCGATATCGGTTCTAACGCCATTAAAATTTCCAAGTCGAGTCCTGTGCCGGTTTTGGTCGTACCGCCTAAAGCTGATTATCAATCCATCCGTAAAGCCGTTTTAGCCTGCGATTTTAAAAAGGTTAAAGAGGTAATGCCCATGCAGGCACTGAAAAAAATCTTAAGCAAACACGCACTAAAACTTTTGGTACTCAATATCAGTTCTGGCCAGGCTATCGATTCTGAAGAAGAACATTTTCTGCAGGAAATGCTAGAAGATTTCATGCCGGAATACCACTATGCTGATCATCCCGATACCATTAAAGGAATCGTCAGATTTGCCAAAAATGAAGAAGCCCAGTTGATCATTGCACTTCCAAAGAAATATAGTTTTTTCGAAAACTTATTACACGAAAGTGTATCTCAAAGGTTGACCATTAAATCGCATGTACCGGTGTTACTGTTAAAAGACTGATGGATCTGATTCTGCAACAGCTTAGTTACATGGTGCCTTTAAACTTTCATTTTTTTTTGAACTCCAATAAACTCAATTTGGACCAAAAACAACAAAGAAAAACATGAAAAAATTAATGATGATTTGCGGATTAATGCTAGGCATAGCTGGGTTCGCCAATGCGCAACAGGGTGGCGGACCAGGCAGAATGATGATGAAACCCGAAGAAAGGGTAAAACTGCTGGATGAAAAGTTAAAGTTATCTGATGATCAGAAAGCAAAACTCACTGCTGTTTTTACTGAACAGGCTGAATCCATGAAAAAAATGCGCGAAGAGATGCAAGGTGGTGATAGAGATGCCATGAGAGAGAAAATGCAAAAAATGCGGGCTGATCATAATGCAAAAGTAACTGCTGTATTAACAGAAGATCAGAAAAAAACTTACGAAGCCTGGCAAAAGGAGCAACGTGAGGAGATGGAAAAACGCAGACAAGGCGGTGGAAATAACTAATCATGGCAAATGATAAAATAAGAAAGCGGCTTTATGTCGCTTTTCTTATTTTAGCAAAAAAATAAATTATGCCAGTTCAATTTCCACCAATCATTTTAGCCTCTAAATCGCCCCGTAGACAAGAACTTTTAACACTTATGGGCTTAAATTTTAAAGTCGAGCTGAAAGATGTTGATGAAAGCTATCCATCAGATTTAAGTCCTGCAGAAATAGCGGTTTACATTTCAGAAAAAAAGGCCAAGGCCTTTACAGCTGATGATGAAATAGTAATTACTGCAGATACCATTGTGGCATTGAATGGGGAAATTTTAGGTAAACCAGAAAATCGGAAGCATGCACAGGAAATGCTCAAAAAGCTATCGGGCAGTAAACATGAGGTTTTTACAGGGGTAACACTTGTCAGAGGAGAGCAGGTACATTCATTTTATGATCGTACCATTGTTTATTGCAAAGCGGTTACTGCAGCAGAAATTGATTTTTATATCGATCATTATAACCCATTTGATAAGGCGGGCAGCTATGGCGTGCAAGATTGGTGGGGTATTGTTGTTGTAGAACGCATAGAAGGCTCTTATACAAATGTAATGGGCTTGCCAACAGAAAAGCTTTATAGTGAACTCTTGAAGTTTATTTAAAATCGCTTTGTGGAATTTTCTCCAGATTTTCATCATCTAAGAAAACCCACAGCATGAAAACGGAAATTAACGAAGTTACCATTGCAGAACCCTGCGCGCAGAACTGGAATGAAATGAAAAAATACGAAGGTTTTAGTTTTTGTTCCGTTTGCAGTAAAAATGTAATCGATTTTTCTGATTATTCCGATGCCGAAATCATTCATGTATTGGCAAATGCAGGCACTGCTGTATGCGGTCGTTTGAGCCAAAGCCAATTGAACCAGCTCAACTATCATTTGACTATTGTGCCAACAAAGAATAGAAACTGGATGAAATACCTGGGTGTTTTGGCTATGGGTATGAGCATTTTTGTAATGGATGCAAAAGCCGGGAACCTGAAAACATCAATTGAAATTACGGAAACAGTCGGCTACAAAACAGATGATAGAAAGCCGGTTGTACCTGCAAAAATATATGGTTATGTTATTGGAGTGGATAACAAGCCAGCCGCTGGAATCAGGCTATCTATCGTGGATACCCGATATACTGCCTTAACTGATCAGAACGGTCGCTATGAAATTATACTAGGTGATCAGTTTGATGTCAGTAAAAACCAACTGATAGTCGAAAGTATCCGTTATTCGGCATTTTTAACACTCGATTTTTCAAGAGCGAAACAAAATAACCTTCAGCTTACAAAGGCAGAACCGATGATTATGGGTAGAATGATAATCACATCAAAAAAGAAATAACCGCTAAATTTATACGTTTAGTGCGCGATGATCCATCCATTTGTTGATGGCTCATTTTTACATCATACTGGCCAGCACACCCATTTTTAAATCATAGGTGGAGAGCGTTAATCTGTTTATTTTCGCCCTGCCTAATACATAGTTCGTAATTAAGGCGGCAATCACAATCATATCAACCCGTAGCGGAATAATACCCGGCATTTTTAAACGTTGTTGGTGAGTGGAGTTGATGAGCTTCAGTGCAATCTCAATATAATCATCATGGTTAAACGGATAAGTTTTTAGTTGTTCAATAATTATATTTTGGTGGTGCTTTCTGGTAAGCAATTCGGCAAATGTTTCAAACGCGCCGGCCGAACCAATTAAAATTTGTGGTTTGTATTTTTCGCAGATTTCAAAAAGATCTATCAATTGTTTCTGGATGTGGAAGAGAATGTGCTGTTTGTCGGAATCAGAAAGCGGGTCAGATTTAAAAAATTGTTGCATTAACCGCGCTGCCCCGATATTATAACTTTTTTTCCAGATTAATTTTTCGGTATCACATAGGATGAACTCCACACTGCCACCACCAATATCCATAATTAATGATGGCTCTTGTATAGCGCCACTTAGTTTTACTCCCCGATAAATCAGTTCAGCTTCTTCATCACCACTAATGGTTTCGATCTTTATTCCAGTTCTTTCATTTACTGCATTAACGAAATCTTTCCCGTTTTCTGCACTCCTGACAGCTGAAGTTGCTGTCGCCCTGACCACATCAACCTGGTAATCAGCGATCGTTTTGCTGAAATCTTTAAGACAATTAATTCCCCTTTCAAAGGCTTCCGGAATAATGATGTTATCGTTAATTCTTCCTTCTCCCAATTTGACAGGTACATTGGTTTTATATAAAATTTCTGGCTGCTCTTCTGCTGTTTCAGCAATGAGTAAGTGGAAGGTATTTGTACCTAAATCGATAACTGCGATGCGCATAGTGTTTTTATTATTGGAAAGCAGTTAACGTAATCCTTCGGTCCCGATAGTTCTGCTATCCGTTAAATTTCGTCTTTTCTACTTGTAAAACCTAAAGTAAGGTTAACAAATAAATTAAGCGGTTAATTTAGTGTCTTTTTCCCTATCCCTATCGTCATGCTGAACTTGTTTCAGCATCTTTCTTGCTAGATAGCCCATGAAGTAAATTACCTTCGTTGAGCTCGCTTAAGGCTCGGTTTACTTCGTAGCTTTCAGCTTAGCTACAGGTCAGGTTGACGAATGTAAGTAAAAACATTACTATAAAGGCGTTTTATTAATTGAGGTCAGGTTTTACCGTTTTTGGTTAACCTTAATTCTCATCAGTTTGAGTAACTGGTAGGCATCGAAAAGATGCCGAAATCATAAAATTCCTGTCTTTTCACAACTTTTTGGTTTAAAAATTGCTCTGATCGGGAATCAGATTTATGAAAACAATTTATGCTATGAAAACGATCCTAAAATTAACGGTCCTTGCGCTTACCCTGTCTTTTACCGCCTGTAAAAATGAGAAGAAAAAAGACGATAACGCTAAAACTGCTTATGCCGAAGCAGATGAAAAAGATGTAAATGCCATTATTGAATATAATAATGTATTGGTAAGTTTTACAGATAAAAACAACGATTATATCAAACGTATCGAAAGTAACCTGATCAAAATTGAAAAAGGATTGCAAAATCCGAATGACCACTTTGCTTTTATTGGTTTAATCCAACCTTTTTCGATACCTACAATTAATAGAAGCAAACTAAAGCCTGATACCCCACCCAGTGCCTTAAATAAAGATGATCAAAATTTTTTTAAGGAAAATGTAACCGCAATGACCGGTTTATTGGATAAGATCAAAGAGACCTACAAATCTTTAGATGAATATATCAAAGCAGAAGACTGGAAAGATGATAAGGGAACTAAGGGAAAAGCTTTGGTAGATTCTATTTACGGCATGGGTAAAAAATACTATAATCATGATGAGTTGGTTTTGGCTAAATTAAACCTGATTGGTGATGATGCAGAACGGGTAATTTTGAAGACACATCCCTTAAAGGACTACATATTTGCGCTCAAGGATGACCGCAGTGCAACCGCTGCATTTACCAAGTTGATGGCAAGTAATAAAAATTATAAATCAATAGAAACAAAGGCTAAAGCTGCTTATCAGGCCCTTGAGAATCAGTATCATAAACATACAGCTATGGCTATACCCGATGCAACAAAATATCCGGGAAAGGACGGCTATTTCAGAAATTTTAACGAAAGGTTTAATGACTATTTAATTGCTGCACGAAAAATGATGCGCGATGCTTCAGCTTCTGGTCGGTTAACGGATTATAATATCGAAGAATTAGTCCGCCTCCAGGATAGCATGCGTTCTGCTTATAATAATTTTGTAGATTAGTATGATAAACAAAAAAGCCGATGCTAAAAACATCGGCTTCCTCATTGTATTGGATTATTTACTCAAAGTATTCTTTCATTCTTTCAAAAAAGCTTTTATCATTTTTACCTGGCTGAGGCTTAAAGTTTGGTGATTCGCGTAATCTCTCTAAAACATTACGTTCTTCGCTACTTAAAGCTTTTGGTGTCCAGATATTGATGTGGATAATCTCATCGCCTCTATGGTATGAATTTACTTCTGGTAAACCTTTACCTTTTAAACGCAATAATTTTCCACTTTGGGTACCCGGATCAATTTTAATTTTGGCTTTGCCATCAATAGTTGGTACTTCGATACTCATCCCCAAAGCAGCATCAACAAAACTTAAATGCAAATCATAAACAACATTATTTCCTTCACGTTTCAGGGTTTCGTGTGGAATCTCTTCAATTAAAATAATTAAATCGCCCGGAATACCACCATTTGGAGCTGCATTTCCTTTTCCGCTCATGCTTAATTGCATACCCTCACTTACACCTGCAGGAATATTAATGGTAATGGTTTCTTCACCGCGTACCACACCGTCGCCATGGCATACATTACATTTAGCGGTAATTTGCTGGCCGCTTCCATTACAGGTAGGGCAGGTAGAAGCGGTTTGCATCTGGCCTAAAATGGTGTTGGTTACCCGGCGTACCTGGCCACTACCACCGCAGGTACCACAGGTACTTACCGAAGATCTATCTTTTGCACCGGAACCATCGCAGGTTTTACAAACAATCAGTTTATTAACCTTGATCTTCTTTTCGGCACCGTGGGCAATTTCTTCAAGTGTTAGTTTAACTTTAATACGTAGGTTAGAACCTTTAGCTACTCTACGGCCGCCGCGTTGCTGGCCACCGCCGCCACCGCCAAAAAAGCTTTCGAATGGATTGTGTCCACCAAAAATATCCCCAAAATTACTGAAGATATCATCCATGTTCATGCTGCCACCACCGTAACCGCCCGAAGCACTGCTGCCTACACCGGCATGGCCAAACTGGTCGTAACGCTGTTTCTTTTCAGGGCTGCTTAAAACTTCGTATGCTTCTGCAGCTTCTTTAAATTTATCCTCAGCGGCTTTATCTCCCGGGTTTTTATCCGGGTGATATTTGATCGCCATCTTACGGTAAGCTTTCTTGATCTCGTCAGCACCTGCGCTTTTGGTTACGCCCAACACGTCGTAATAATCTCTTTTACTCATTTTCTTTATAAACATTAAAATGTTTGAAGGTTGAAACGTTTAACGTGCAGCTACCAAACAAACATTCTATTTATTATTTTTTATCGACTGGAAACAGTTGTTGAAATTGCGGTTTGCAACATTCCAAATTTAACATTCCAGCTTTTTAATTCTTTTAAGCGCCAACTACTACTTTAGCGAAGCGGATTACATTATCATTTAAAGTATAACCTTTTTCAACCTCGTCTATAACTTTGCCCTTTAAATCTTCTGTAGGGGCGGGGATATTGGTAATAGCTTCATGGAAATCGGTGTTAAAAGGCTGATTGATACTTTCTACATCTTTTAAACCTTTTTGTGCCAGAGTATTTTTTAATTTATTGCTGACCAGTGAAATACCTTCTTTAACTGGAGCTACTTCGCTAGCACTTTCCATGGCTTTTAACGCACGGTCAAAATCATCTAAAACAGGTAAAAGCGAAACAATCACATCTTTACCGGCAGTTTGTAACAACTCTACACGCTCTTTTTGCGTACGGCGTTTGTAATTGTCGAATTCTGCATATAAACGCAGGTATTTATCATTAAGCTGTTGAACCTCCGCCTGCAATTTCTCTTCGGCAGATAATTCTGGTGTTTGCTCAGTCTCATTTGCAGTGGCATCAGTATTTTCTACATTTTCCGTAGTATTTTCTGACGTGTTTTCAGGGTTCATTATATTTTCTTCTTTATCGTTATTTTTCTTCTTATTAAACATAATATAAGGCTGAATTTTTTGGTGTTAATCTCAACTATTTTGCCATAAACGTAAATCAGCCAAGCTGTCAGATTTATTTGCAATTATCTGAACAGATTGGCTGATTAGCTGACGGATGTCAGAATTTTTATGCTATTTGTACACCTTCGTGAACGATGCCGTTTTCACATTTGATAATGCGAGATGGGAAAGTACGGATGATGTGGTAATCATGCGTAGCCATTAAAACTGCCGTTCCGGTCTGACTGATCTGCTTCAGCAGGGTTACAATTTCTTCAGAAGTTTCGGGATCCAGGTTGCCTGTCGGCTCATCTGCGAGGATAATTTCCGGGTCGTTAAGCAAAGCCCTTGCAATTACAATACGCTGCTGTTCGCCACCCGAAATTTCGTGCGGCATTTTTTTGATCTTAGAACGCAGGCCCACTTTATCCAAAACATCTTTAATGCGCTCGTTGATCAGCTTTTCGTCTTTCCAACCCGTAGCTTTAAGTACAAATTCAAGGTTTTTTTCAATAGTTCTATCGGTAAGCAGTTGAAAATCCTGGAAAACAACCCCCAGTTTACGGCGTAAGAACGGTACCTGGCTTTCTTTCAGGTTTTTAAGGTCGAAACCAGCAATATTACCCTCACCATTGCCAATATGGAGGTCGCCATATAATATTTTAAGTAAGCTGCTCTTTCCAGACCCTGTTTGCCCAATCAGGAATATAAATTCGTCTTTTTCGATGTGTAAATTTACATTGGAGAGGACTAAATGTTTCTGTTGAAAAACATCAACATTGCTTAAATGAATTACTGAGTTGCCTGCCATATTATATTTCTAATTTTGCAATCTGCCCGAAAGGCAAATCTTTTACCATTTCCATAATGTATTCTTGCTTATCGCCAAGCCCCAGTTTTTCCAGTGATTTATCAGGCCTGTCTACCCTAAAATAAGCTAAAAGTGTAAACTTGTCATCTCTTAACTGTACGTAATCCGGAATTTTGGCTATGCCTTTAACTTTTACGATATACATTGTGTCCAAAAATAGCTATTTAAGCTGAAAGACCAAAGGAGAAAGGGCAAAGACTAAATTGGAGAAAGTTAATTAAGGTTGTTTAAAAATTCTACTGTGTTTACATTGTCAGCATAATCCCAGAGTTTCGGGTGCTGGCTTTGGCCAAAATCAAAACTGGCTATGTTTATGGGCGATTGAGTAACTACACATTGGATATCAGCAGCTTTATCTTTCAGTTTATCTTCTACATCCTGCAGGTTTTCATATTCTTCGTAATAAAGCACGGCCAGTGGTGAAGCTAAATTTTCATCTTCTTTTAACAGCAAAAAGCCATTATCGAAATGTTTGGCTGCATTAACCAGGTAAATAGATTTATTGTAATCGTAATTATTCTGGTATTTGAAATGGTTGATAATCTGATTATTATTTTCTATACCTTCATACAAATGGGCCACATTATAACCTTTCGGAAAATAGATTTTAGACACATTCCGGCAACCCAGACCAAAATAATCGAAAATATCAGCGCCCAGCTTTTGGATATCTTCTTTACTTTCTGTGCCATCCAAAACGGCAACACTATTTCTGTTTTTGCGGATGATGTTGGGCACTTTACCGAAATAATAATCGAAATATCTGGATGAATTATTACTACCGGTAGCAATTACCGCATCGAAGTCTTTTAAACGCTCTACATATTCAATCCGATCTGCAAAAGCAGGTTCAATATTAACCAGTCCGGCAAGAACAATTTTAATCAATTTGTCATCTGACGAAGAAAGTTTGATTAAAGCTATATTTCCTGTCGCTAAAACGCATAAAATATCATGTAAGCCTACTAATGGAATGTTTCCGGCCAGTATCAGGCCAACCTTTTTAGGGGATGCACTAAACTGTACCGACTGGAACCAAAGGGCCAGATCTGACTCATTTAACATCTCAGCAAATGATAAGATCGATTTTTTAATATTTTCCTGAGTAAACCATGCATTGGCGCTTTCGGCAGTATAAAGTGCATCTCCTAGTATGTCAGTAGGCTTTGTGAGCTTCGTGCCGAGTTTGCTGAACGCAATTATTGCTTTTTCCTGAGTTAATGCTGACATATTTAGAATTATTATTAATGGATTATATCTTATATTTGCAGCGCAAAGGTAAACTAAGCAAAAGAATTAGACGAAAACATGGCAATTAAAATAACAGATGAGTGTATAAATTGTGGGGCATGTGAACCAGAATGTCCGAATAACGCAATTTATGATGCGGGAACTGCGTGGCGTTTCTCTGATGGTACTAATTTGGAGGGTATCATTGATTTTGGTAATCAACAGATAGAAGCTGATGCCGCTCAGGAGGCAGTTTCAGATGAGGTATATTATATCGTATCCGATAAGTGTACAGAATGTAAAGGTTTTCATGACGAGCCTCAATGTGCGGCAGTTTGTCCGGTTGATTGCTGTGTGGATGATGAGGATATCCGCGAAACAGAAGAAGAACTATTGGCTAAGAAAGCCTGGTTGCATCAGGAAGGATAGTCCCGATCAGATATTAAGAAGGAAGTTTCGCATATTGCGGGACTTTTTTTATTTATGGAGTTTAGGTATTATACTAAATGAGCCTGTTCCAGATAAAACAATCTTCATTTTTTGTAGAGACTAGTGGAATAGAGCAGTGCCGTTAACCACATGTATATAGATCCTTCTCCTTCGCTACTGATCGCCTAACCCAATATTATCGTATTCTTTAGTTTATCAATGACCGAAATCAATGGCTTACTTAGGAAATGAGCGGCCTGTGGTTCTTAGCGGTTAACAGTCCCGCCATCCGCTTTAGCTCCGATGAAAAAATCGGAGGCTGCCGCTGCTGTCGGGTTTAGGAACAAAGGTTTATGCGGCTGCAACCGCTAAGTGAAAGATGGGAGAAAACTTCGTATTCCGTAGAGGCTTTGCGTTCTGGATAGCGATTCAATTTTTGCTGCTTTAAAATGTTTACCTTTTTTCTTGGCTGGGCATGGTAAATGTAGTTGGCTAATTACCAATGGGAACTACGTTTGCTACCTGTTTTTTCGAAAAAAAGATACGAATTCTCCTTGCCTCAAGCCTACTAATGACAAGAGGACTATGAATCCGCCTAGTCTATATCACTCTTGTTAGGGATAATCAAAACCGGGCAGGCAGATTTACGGGCTACATGTTCGGCTACGCTTCCCATTAAAAAGTGGTATAAACCTGTTCTGCCGTAAGTTCCTATAACAATTAGGTCTGATCCCCATTCGTCTGATTGCTGGATAATGCCATGTGCTGCGGTATCAATAATGCTCAGGTAGGTGGTGGGTATGCCTTTTCCGTATTTGGTCTCCATTTCCTTTAATAAAACGTGGCTGTTTTCTTCGCTGTTATCATAAGTTTCTAAAAAAACTGGTGCCAGTGTTAAGTCTGGATTTACATTAGCAGGTATAGGTTCGATAATGTTAACCAGCGCTACTTCTGCCCCAAATTTCTCAGCCATATCATAACCGGCTTTCGCCGCTTTTTCCGAGCAGGTACTATTATCAACGGCAATTAATATCTTTTTAAAATTCATGGCGGGCATATTTAAAAATGAACATCATAAAAATAACAAATTTGTATGCAAAATGTTAGGCAATGGATGTATTTTATTAGTTTTACAATAGTTTCTTGAGCAGATTATATGAAAAATCAATACGGTATTTGTAGAGTCGCGGTAGCCCCGTTAAGAGCAGATGCATCAGATAAAGCAGAAATTGTTTCACAATTATTATTTGGTGATCATGTTGAAATCATTCAGAAAGAAGAACGTTGGTGGCTGATTCAGAACGGTTATGATGGTTATGAAGGCTGGATAGATTTCAGGCAGCTGGCACCTATTGACGAGGATCAGTTCGCCCAGATGCACGATTGCCATTTGCTGGCGCCTTTAAGTTTTAATAACGTGTTAACTGCCAATGATGGCAGTTTATATCATTTAAGTCCGGCAAGTAATCTTCCTTTTATAAAAGATGGATATTGTTATGCAGGAGAAGAAAGGTTTAAACTGAATTTCGAAGCATACGATAATCGTGCTGTGAATTTTACAGATAAATTAATGGAAACCGCTAAATTTTTTCAGAATACGCCATACTTATGGGGCGGAAGGCATTTGTTTGGCTTAGATTGCTCGGGTTTTACACAAACCGTATTTAAAATGTTGGGTATTAAATTAAACCGCGATGCTGCCCAGCAGGCCGAACAAGGTGAACTGGTTGGTTTTCTGGCCGAGTGTCAGCCAGGTGATGTTGCTTTTTTTGATAATGAAGAAGGCCGGATTACACACGTGGGTATTATGTTGAGTCCCAACGAGATTATCCATTCATCTGCGAAGGTGAAAATCGATCCAATAGACGATCAGGGGATTTTTAATAAAGAATTGGGTAAATACTCACATCAACTGAGAATTATTAAACGTTTTGTGGAATAATGTTTTAAATTATATTTTATTCGAAAAGATGACGTTTTGGCTTTAATTATATTGAAATCTTCATGCTAAAATTTTTCAGCATCTCTAACTAAAGAGCCTGAAATGAATTATTTTCGGTGAGCTCGCTTAAAGCTCGGTTTACTTCATGGCTTTCCGCTGTACTACAGGTCAGTGAAACGCCAGGTACTAATTAAACGAAATTACTCCAATTCCCAAATCATCACCTGTTTATCATCTCCGGTTGAGACGAGGTATTTGCCACCCTTGCTCCAGATGATTTTGTTGATGGAATGGGTATGGCCAATGCCGGCTTTTTCCAGGCTTAATATCTTATACAGTTTAAAGTTCTCAGCATCCCAAAGTTTAATGCTTTTATCCTGGCTGCTCGTGGCAAAATAGGGCAGGGTAGGGTGGAAAGCAATATCGTAAACGGTAAACATGTGCGCCGGTACAGTTTGTAGCAATTCATAATCCGGCAGGCTCCAGATTTTCAGTTGTGCGTCGCGGCTACCTGAAATTAAATACCTGCTTTCGGGGTGGTAAGCTAGCGCTGTAACCGGAAGTTTATGTCCTTCCAGGTTTTGTTTCAGGCTATAATCGCTTAGGTTGTAAATTTTAATCAGGTGGTCTTTACACCCAAATGCAATCTCCGTTTCATCCGGAGACAGGGCAATGGTACGAACAGTATCATAAGCTGCCTGAAAGCAGTAAATCTCCTTAAAATCAGTTAATGACCAAACCGCAACGGTTCCGTCCTCGCCTGTGGTAATGAGCTCATTTTTAGATTGGACGGTTTTAATGTTGAAAATAGGCTTCAGGTGCGCGTTAATGCGCGTAATAACTTCCTGTTTTTTTAAATCGTACACACTGAAAGCACCGCTTCTTTCGCCTACAAACAACTGGTAATCATAATAATGCAGGCAGTAAACAGAACTTTGTACCGGCATTTTAACTTTAACAAAAGCCATTTCAGCTAAAGACCATTCTACAATGCCTTTATCGTTACCCGCACTAAAAAATAATTCATCTTGATCTGAGTGAGCAAGGGCATAAACAGGGTTCTGATGGCCAGGAAGTGTTTTAATGTGCTTGAGCATGCGGGTAAGGTTGGAAGATTGGAAGGTTGAGGGATATTCGTACCCTCAACCTTCTACCTTTATTTATGTCTTTTCTCTAAATTTCTGGCAATATCCTCAATAGATAAGCCTTTTTCTTTCAATAAAAACAACAAGTGAAACATCAGGTCCGAAGCTTCTCCAATGAGATCTTCTTCCGATTCTGCTAATGCAGCAATAACGGTTTCTACACCTTCTTCGCCAACTTTCTGGGCAATTTTATTAAGCCCCTTGTTCCGCATTTTGTTGATGTAAGAGCCTTCAACCGGGTTTTTGTAACGATCATTAATGATGTTTTCGAGCTCAAAAATGAAATTCTGGTTAAAATCGGTTTTAAAACAACTGCGGCTTCCGGTATGGCAGGTAGGGCCAACCGCATCTGCTTTAATCAGGATGGTATCATTATCACAGTCTACGAAAAGTTCTTTTACGTACAAAAAATTGTTGCTGGTTTCACCTTTTGTCCATAAACGGTTTTTGGAACGTGAAAAAAAAGTTACCTTACCTTCAGCCTGCGTTTTTTCCAAAGCTTGAGCATTCATATAACCCAGCATTAAAACCTCTAAGGTCTTGTAATCCTGGATAATTACAGGTAGTAAGCCTGCAGTTTTATCCCAATCAAGGGAATTAATATCGATTGTCATTTTATTTTTTTATTTCGGAAAGCAGACTCCTGACGCTGGACTGCCGACTCCGGACTAACTTATATTCTTACCGGAATGTTATTCCTCTTTAACTCCTGTTTTAAATCGGGGATTAAAATTTCACCATAATGAAATACGGAAGCAGCCAGTGCGGCATCTACATTGGCTTTTTGGAATACTTCGGTAAAATGTTCCATATTTCCTGCCCCACCTGATGCAATGATCGGGATATTAATCATTTGGTTTATTTGACCTAATAATCCACAATCAAAACCCGCTTTAGTGCCGTCATGGTCCATAGAGGTTAATAAGATTTCGCCTGCGCCTAAATCTTCGGCCTGTTTAATCCAGTTTTCGGTTTCCAGCTCGGTAATTAGTCTTCCACCATTTAAATGGACCATATTTTTGCCGTCTACGTATTTGGTATCAACGGCTAAAACCACAAATTGTACACCGAAGGCTTTGGCCAATTCTTCAATCAGTTTTGGATTGCGTACAGCTGCAGAATTGATACTGATTTTATCAGCACCGGCATTTAAAAGGGCATCAGCATCGGCAATTTCTGTTATTCCACCACCTATCGTAAATGGAATGTTTAGCTGTCGCGCAACTGATTTTACCATTTCAATCATCGTCTTGCGGCGTTCGTGTGTGGCTGTTATGTCCAGAAAAACCAGTTCGTCTGCACCTTGTTGTGCATATTGCGCAGCAAGTTCCACAGGATCGCCCGCATCGCGTAAATCAACAAAGTTTACCCCCTTTACCGTACGGCCATCTTTAACGTCTAAACAGGGAATTATTCTTTTACTAAGCATGTTTTGTTTGATTTTCATCATTGCGAGACATGAAGCAATTTTAATACTTTTGCCTCGCCCGATTCGTCACCCTGAATGTATTTCAGGTTCTATATGTCATGAAGATGCTGAAATAAATTCAGCATGACGATTGCATGTTACAACGAACCAAATATTAAAATGTATATTTTTAAATTGAACTCAATGCTTTCAGATTCCACTCTTTAATCTCTTCAATCGTAATTCTGTCTTCGTAAATGGCTTTTCCGACCACCACACTTCTGATTGGATATTTGGCCAGCTCGTAAATATCTTTCATCGAACTTACTCCACCAGAAGCAATTAATTTGATCATTGGTGAGTGTTCTAATAATTTTTGGTATAATTCAATCGCTGCACCACCCAACTTTCCATCTTTGCTGATATCAGTGCATAAGAAGCGGAAAAATCCCAGCGAAAGACATTTATCCACATAGTCCATCAGCTTGATGGGCGAGCTTTCCATCCAGCCTGAATATTTGATGACTTCATCTAAAACGTCGATTGCAATAACAATTCGATTGGCATAATCATCTTTTTTTGCAAAAGCCTCACTCAATTGTCGTAAGAAATCAGGATTGGTGATGGCTTGTGTACCCACAATTACCCTGTGGATACCTGCATCAAGCAAGTTGGTTACCTGCTCAATGGTTCTGATGCCTCCGCCATACTGCACCTTCATATCGGTTTTTTTGATGATCTCAAAAAGCGTTTTTTGATTGCTAAAGTCACCTTTGGCTCCATTTAAGTCGATAATGTGGATGAAATCTGTGCCGTTCGAGCGGTATTTCTCTATCATTTCGGGAATGGAAACATCATATTCCGTTTTCTGGTTGTAATCGCCTTCACGAAGACGGACAACTTTTCCATCCAAAATATCAATTGCAGGTATTATGTACATTTTATAAGCTTAAGTTTGAAAAATTTTTTAATACTAGTTCTCCGGCTTTTCCCGATTTTTCGGGATGAAACTGAACGCCGTAAAAATTATCTTTTTGTACCGCTGCTGAAAACGTTAAACCATAATCAGCAGATGCGATATCAAAAGTAGGGTTATATTCAATAAAGTACGAATGCACAAAGTAAAATTGTGTATTATCTTCAATCCCTTTAAACAATAAATTGTTTTTTGGTTTCACTGCGTTCCAGCCCATGTGCGGAATCTTGATGTTCAGTGATTTATCGAATTTTTTGGTTTTCACCGGAACGATATTTAGAAGCGTTGCGTCGCCCTCTTCAGAATGTTCGGTAATGAGCTGCATGCCTACACAGATACCAAGCACGGGTTTGGTCAGTTTTTTAATGGCTTCAACCAGGCCTGTTCCCCTCAGTTTTTCCATGGCAGCACCCGCATGGCCAACACCAGGGATGATGATGTGGCTGTATTTTTCGAGTTCATTTTCGGTATTTACCATGCCGTACGTCACGTTTAAACGATCTAGTGCTGCAGTAAGAGAGAAAATATTGCCTGCTCCGTAATTTATAATTCCAACCATAATATAATAGTTAATATTCTTTTTTTATAGGTTTGAAAATGAAAGTCAGTTTTTCATCGGGCCTGTAGTCCCGCTATCGCTTATAGTCCTTTCCCGATGAATCCCGATTTTACATCGGGAGGGATGCGGGCTATTCCGCTCTATCGGGTTTATTTAACAACGGATAGGCGTCAACACCCTCCGCCTTAAACCCTTCAGCCTTCCAACTCTCTTACAACATTCCCTTGGTGCTCGGCAATACCATTTTTTCGGCATCGCGTTTAATGGCCATTTTAATCGCTTTTGCAAATGCTTTAAAAATGGCTTCAATTTTATGGTGCTCGTTATCGCCTTCAGCTTTTATGTTCAAATTACATTTTGCGGCATCACTAAACGATTTAAAGAAGTGGTAAAACATCTCAGTCGGCATATCGCCCACTTTTTCACGTTTAAATTCAGCATCCCACACGATCCAGTTCCTTCCTCCAAAATCTATTGCTACCTGTGCCAAACAATCGTCCATTGGTAAGCAAAAACCATACCTTTCGATGCCTAATTTATTACCTAATCCTTTAGCAAAGGCTTCTCCGAGTGCAATACCAGTATCTTCTATTGTGTGGTGTTCATCAATATGTAAATCGCCCTTTGCCATTATTTCCAGATCAACACTACCATGTCTGGCAATCTGATCAAGCATATGATCGAAAAAGTTTAGACCAGTTTCGATTTTTGCCTTTCCTGTTCCGTCCAGGTCAAGGTTAATGGTAATGTCGGTTTCATTGGTCTTGCGTTCATGATGGATTTTCCGGCTTCCTGCTTTGAGCAAGTTATAAATATCTTCCCATTTTTTGGTTTCCAGAATAATCACATCCAATAGCGTTTCATGCTTATCCAATGCTTCCGTTGAGCCTAATGCATCGTTCTGACGGAGAAAGATGGCTTTCGCGCCTAAATTTTTGGCCAGAATTACATCATTCAGACGATCGCCGATGACGAAAGAATTTTTCAGGTCATAATCTTCGCTAAAATATTTCGTCAACAAAGCGGTACCGGGTTTGCGGGTTGGTGCGTTATCCTTGGCGAAAGTTCTATCGATCACAATCTCGCTGAAATGAACACCTTCGCCGGCAAAAGTTTCCAGCATGAAATTGTGGATCGGCCAAAAATTTTCTTCAGGATTTGAAAGTGTACCCAATCCATCCTGGTTGGTCACCATCACCAGTTCGTAATCCAGTTCGGCTGCAATTTTCGATAAATAATATAACGAACGCGGATAAAATTTAAGCTTCGCAAAACTATCTACCTGTTCGTCATCTGGCTCGATATTTAAAGTGCCATCCCGGTCTATAAATAATACTTTTTTCATCTTAAAATTTTTCTAGAACATTTAACAGCTTGTCGTTTTCTTCTTTTGTCCCTACAGTGATCCTTAAACAACCTTCGCACAAAGTGACTTTAGAACGGTCTCGTACAATGATTCCTTGCTCTACTAAAGTATCATAAATTTTTAGCGCATCTGTAACTTCTGTGAGAATAAAATTCGCATCAGAAGGATATACTTTTTTTACAATATTTATTGCATTTAATGCCTTACTTAAACGCTCTCTTTCAGCAACAGATTCTTTAATCCAGTCGTTCACCTGAACGATGTTTTTTAGCGCTTCGAAAGCTAAATCCTGAGTGGCCTGATTGATGTTGTAAGGTGGCTTGATTTTATTCAAAACATCGATCACTTTTGTAGAAGAAAAAGCCATCCCTAAACGTAAGGCGGCAAGCCCCCAGGCTTTCGAAAAAGTTTGCAAAACCACGAGGTTTGCATACTCGGTTAGCTCCTGTATAAAGGTCTTCTGACGGGCGTAATTGATGTACGCTTCATCCACTACAACGATACCATTAAAGTTGGCTAAAACGGTTTCAATATCTTCCCGGTTTATCGAATTTCCGGTCGGATTATTTGGCGAACAAATGAAGATTAATTTGGTGTTTTTATCAATCGTTTCTGCAATCTTTTCCATGTCTAACTGGAAGTTCGGAAGCAGGCTCACTTTGCGTATTTCTACATCGTTTATGTTGGCCGAAACTTCATACATTCCGTAAGTTGGAGGCAGCACAATTACGTTGTCTTTTCCGGGATTACAGAAAGCGCGGAACAATAAATCTATTGCTTCATCGCTACCGTTTCCTAAAAAAGTATTCTCAATTGGTACGCCTTTTATTTTGCTTATGGCATCCTTCAAGTCCAGCTGTAAAGGATCCGGGTAGCGGTTATAATTAGCTGGCAGCGGTGAGCCATAACTGTTCTCATTGGCATCTAAAAATACTGATGCCTGACCTTTAAATTCGTCCCTTGCGGTAGAGTAGGGGCGAAGGTTTTTTATATTTTCTCTTACTAAATCGTTAATGTCCATTGTTGTGTTTTATTCGTCACCCTGATCCGATAACCATCGGATTTATTTCAAGGTCTTTACTGTTATAGATGCTGAAATAAATTCGGCATGACGTACAGCAAAGATGTTTATCTAATTGAATTTTTAAGTCTTATACTTACCGCATTTTTATGTGCCGCTAAGCCTTCTGCTGCTGCAAGTATTTCAACGGTAGCGCCGATATTGTCCAAACCTTGGGGGGATAAATGCTGAAAAGTGATTTTTTTCAAAAAAGCATCTGTTGATACGCCCGAGTAAGCTTTTGCAAAGCCGCTGGTTGGTAAAGTATGGTTGGTTCCCGAGGCATAATCGCCAACACTCTCGGGGGTAAAATTACCTAGAAAGACTGATCCTGCATTGATAATCAAAGGTATAACACTTTCAAAGTTTTCAGTGGCCAATATCAAATGTTCGGGTGCATATTCATTTGAAAACTGCATCGCTTCATCCAGATCCTTCGCTAAAACAGCATAAGAATTGGCAATCGCTTTGGCTGCAATGTTTTTTCTTGGTAGAATAGCCAGCTGGTTTTCAACTTCTTTTAAGGTTTCAGATATAATATCGTTAGAGGTAGATACTAAAATAGCCTGACTATCAGTACCATGTTCTGCCTGCGCAAGTAGATCAGCTGCAACAAATGACGGATTGGCAGTCTCATCAGCAATGACCAATACTTCCGATGGTCCGGCCGGCATATCGATAGCCACTCTATTCTGAACCATGGTTTTGGCTGTGGTTACATAGCGGTTGCCAGGTCCGAAGATCTTATATACCTGTGGTACGCTTTCTGTTCCGAAAGCCATAGCTGCTACTGCCTGTGCGCCTCCAATCAGGAATACTTTTTCGATACCCAATAACACTGCGCAATAAGCCAGGTAGCAATTGGTTTTGCCTTGCCCGTCAGGCTGCGGAGGGGAGCAGACTACTATTTCCTTACAACCCGCAATAAGGGCTGGTATCGCCAGCATTAAAAAGGTACTTGGCAACACTGCTGTTCCTCCCGGAATATAAAGTCCAACCTTTTCAATTGCCCTCGCTTCCCGCCAGCAAACTACACCTGGCATCGTCTCTACTTTATCTTCTTTTTTTAACTGCGAAAGGTGAAAATTTTTAATGTTTTGATAAGCGGTATCAATTGCCTTTTTCGCTTCAGGCGGAATAGTGGCTGCAATTGCTTTTAGCTCTTCGCCATCTAAGAAAAGTTTTTCCAATTCGACTTGATCAAAGGTTTTGGCAAAATTGAAAAGGGCTTTATCGCCTTCTGTCTTTACTGCTTGTACAATGTCGGCAACACGACTTTCAATCAATTTATCATCTTCAATCTGTCGGGAACACAGTTCTTCAATTTTTGATTTAGATAAATCTGTATAATTGTAGATTTTCAACGTTTTATATTTTAAAATTAACTAATAGTTAATATATGTTTTTGAAATTTTACCGTATGATTTTCTCAATAGGCATCACTAAAATACCTTCGGCACCTGCAGCTTTCAGGCTGTTGATTTTATCCCAGAAATCCTCCTCGGCAATTACGGAATGAACGGCTACCCAATTCGGTTCGAAGAGTGGAACCACGGTAGGACTTTTTACACCTGGCAATAAATCAACTACTTTTTGTAGGTTGTCTTTCGATACATTCAGCACCACATATTTGTTTGATTTTGCACTCAGTACAGAACGGATGCGTTGCAATAATTCTGCTACCTCCGGATTGTTGGTGATGGACTTGTTACCGATTAAAACGGCTTCCGATTGCATTACATCAGCAAATGGTTTTAGCCCGTTACTTTTTAATGTTCCGCCAGTAGAAACGATATCGAAAATGGCGTCACTTAATCCTAAACCCGGACCGATTTCTACGGATCCTGAAATGGTTCTGATATCAGACTGTATACCTTTCTCCTGTAAAAATTTTTCGAGGATTACCGGATAGGAAGTAGCGATTGCTTTGCCGTTTAATTCTTCCAGTTTTTGGATGTTACTGGTGGCCTGGACGGCGATTTTTAAGGTGCATTTCCCGAAGCCTAATTTTTGTAGATAGTTTACTTCGGCTTTGGTTTCTACAATCACATTTTCGCCAACTATACCCAGGTCAGCAATGCCATCCTGCACGTATTCCGGAATATCATCGTCCCGAAGGAAAAGAATCTCTAAAGGGAAATTGGTAACGGTAGAGATGAGTGAGCTTTTGTAGTTTTCGAAAGATAAACCACAGTTTTTGAGTATTTCTACAGATTTTTCGTTTAACCTACCCGATTTTTGGATAGCAATTTTAAGTGTTTTCAAAGTATTGAATATAGAGTGAACAGGAAATTATTTTACGGAAAAAAGTTTTGAAGTACAAAACAAACATATCATATCGCCTATCGGCGATGGTGTAAATGTAAGTGATGGTTCAAAGTTAAATTCATAAATTATTTCTGCCAGTATCAATACGTTAGCTGATAAGCGCTGGCAAATATAGTGTTTGATTTGGTAAAACAAAAAATAATGGCACTTAATTTGCCATTATGCTGTTTTTATTATCATTAACTGTTATTTTATATTAAAATCCTACGCTTTTGAAAAAGTTTCACTTTCTTATTTTACCCTTTATTTTATTGATATCTGCCTGTGGGTGGTTTAAAAGCCCGCCGGAGATTGGTAAAGTACTCGCTGAACATTTCAAAAATAAGATTTATAAAGATTTTGATACTGTAGCTTACGATAGTGTTTTTCTGAAAACAATGGACAGTCTTTCAGGTAAATTCGTAAATCCTAAATCTATAAAAGCTTTTTACGCGAATAATAATACCCAGCCTAAATTAGTTACGCAATTTTATATCAATGGCCAATTAGATTCATTAGTGGGTTATTTAGATCAAAGCAGGATACATGGATTTAACCCGAAAATCTTTAAGGTAGATGAAATTAAAGGTTTGCTGGCCGAGTTAACAGCCAATAAGTTTAAAAAAGTGCAGGAAAGTTATCCTGTAATTGCCAGATTAGAGTTGTTAGCTGCAAATGCTTACCTGAATTATAGTAATTATTTAAAATATGGGGTTGTAAATCCCCGGACGATTTTTTCCCGTTATTACATCAAAGTTAAGCGTCCTGATAGTTTGGGAATGATTAATCTTTTAGATGGTAAAAGCCTTGTTGATACCCTAAGATCCGTTCAGCCGGAATCAGCTCAATACAAAGCTTTGCAAGCTGCTTATTTAAATGCAAATTCCGAAAATGAAAAGCGGATTTTATCATTGAACATGGAGCGTTTTCGCTGGAGAATGCCAGAGACGGGAAGCAATTATGTACAGGTAAATATTCCTGATTTTAGGTTGACCTGGTTTGATCAAAAAGATACCGTCATCACCATGAAAGTTTGCGTTGGCGGGAGGCGTGAACAGGATTATGAAGAGAAGCTTAAAGTCTTCGCAAAATCGGGTAATCTAGATGACAAACCGAAGAACCATGAGACCCCATTATTGTTCAGTAAAATCAATTCCATTCAGGCCAATCCGGTCTGGAATATTCCGGTAAGTATTGCCCAAAGTGAAATCTATTGGATGGCCCGAAAAGATCCCTTTTATTTATCGAACAGTAACATTAAAGTGTACTACAAAGATAAGCTGATTGGCGAGCCTGATACCATCAACTGGCGCAGGTATTCCCGTGATAAATTGCCATTCAGATTTAAGCAGGGATCCGGTGGTGGAAATGCTTTAGGAAAGTTTAAATTTATCTTTGATAATGGCTCAAGCATTTACCTGCACGATACCAATAACAAGAACGGATTTAACCTGACAAACCGGGCCATCAGTCATGGTTGTGTACGCATCGAAAAACCACTTCAATTTGCCGAACTTTTGGTAAAAGATTCTTATACTTATGATAAGCTTAGGGCAGAGGTTGACTTACCTCCAATAGACAGCACACATATAAAATGGTATAAAAAACGCATGGCTCAAAAGGCAGATACCACTAAGGCCTTTCAATTAAAACCCGCCTGGTTCGGTCCAAAAAAACCTGTGCCTTTATTGATTACCTACATTACGGCCTGGCCTCAAAATAATCAGATCGAATATCGTCCTGATGTTTATGGTATGGATGATAAACTTTGGGCTGCGATGAGGAAATTTAGGTAACTAGTGCTAAGTTTGCAAAATGCAGGAAACACCTTCTTTTAACCATCAGGCCGATATTGTAAATAGTGCCATCAGATTTATAAACGCATGGTTTAAACAATCAAAGGCGATTACCAATGAACTGAACGATTTTTTTATCCTCCCTGGCAATAAAATTATTGGCAAAGATGTAATCATTGGGCGTTTGAAAGGCATTTTCGGACCATCAGACGAATATGTAGGCGGACGTTATGATATTATCGATGCTAATTTTGAATTATTGGGCGATGGTAAAGGTATGGGCTTTGTAGAAGGCGTAGCCGGTTACCGGGAGGTGATTCAAAAACAATCAAAAATTGTAAGCGGACCCTTTAAATTGTATTTCGTGCTCCATAATGGCAATTGGAAGATTGTAAATGTCGAATTTCCGGGGTTTAGTTATTAGAATGAAATAAGTAGATAGTTATCCCAGGTTCACGTCATCTCAAGCGGAGTATAACGTAGCTGGGAGATCTATCTGGGCAGATCTCTCCCCGCCTTTACGGGCGCGTACTCCATTGCGTTCCGGTCGAGACGATGCTAACTTTTTCAGTTAATGTCATTGCCAACCGATAATAAGTAACATTGATAATAATAAATCAGGAATATTAAACCAATTCCATAATTTTTCTATCTTTGGTTTTTAATGAATTTCCTTTATCCGGGCTTTCTTTTTGCATTAATATCGGTTGCTATCCCGGTTATCATCCATTTATTTAATTTCAGAAAATTTAAGAAGGTTTATTTTTCTAATGTTCAGCTTTTAAAGGAAGTAGAACAGCAAAATTCATCAAAAGAAAAACTTAAGAACCTGCTTATTCTCGCATCGCGGATTTTGGCGATTATCTTTTTAGTAATGGCCTTCGCTCAACCCTATATTCCGAGTCATAACCAAAAAACTACCGCTTTAAAAAATATAGTCAGTATTTACATCGATAACTCTTACAGTATGGAGGCCGTAAATAAAGACGGCAGTTTGCTAGACGAAGCCAAACGTAGGGCCAAAGAACTGGTTAAAGGTTTTGGTATAAACGACCGTTTTCAGCTGTTAACGAACGATTTTGAAGGCAAATACCAGCGTTTATTAAACGAAGAAGCATTTTTAAAGGCTTTGGATGACGTAAAAATCTCGGCATCAAACCGTAATCTCCAGCAGATCTTGAATCGGCAGGAAAATGTTTTAACTGGAGCCGAAAATAAATATAGCTTCCTGATCTCCGATTTTCAAAAAAATATCTCATCCAACAAAAAGCTCGAAACCAGAGCCGATATTCAATATTCATTTTTGAAATTGAATGCCAATACCTTACCCAATGTTGCGGTTGATAGCGTTTGGACACTTTCACCAAATCATCAGCCCGGTGCGAATGAACGTTTAGTGGTACAGCTAAAAAATTATTCGGAAGAAGAAGCAAAAAATATTCCGTTAAAATTAAGCCTCAATAACCAGCAAAAGGGATTGGGCGCTGTAACCATTCCTGCAGGTAAAACAGTTAAGGATACCTTAAATTTCTCAGGACTTAACGCCGGTTGGCAAAAAGGTGTGGTGAGTATCAAAGATTTTCCGGTAACTTTTGATGATACCCTTGCTTTCAGTTTTAAAGTAGATGAAAGTTTCCCGGTTTTAAGTATCAACGGGGCCAGCGCGGGTAATTATATGAGGGCGTTATTTGCGGCCGACCGATACTATAAGCTAGCTGAAAATACCGAAAGCAATATAAATTATAGCAATTTTCCCAATTATGGCTTAATTGTATTAAACGGATTGAAAAATCCTTCAAGCGGATTGGCACAACAGCTGAAAGCCTATTTAAATGCAGGTGGTACGGTACTTCTTTTTCCCGATTTGGATGCCGACATTCAGACATATAATTCATTTCTAAGCGGATTATCACTTCCAACTATTCAAGGTTTAAATACTACTCCCAGCAAGGTTGACCAGATTGATCTGCACCATCCTATTTTCAAGACTGTTTTTGAAGAAATTCCCAAAAACCTGGACCTGCCAGTTGTTTCCCGGTACTATTCTTTTGCGGAGAAAAATACAGCTAACAAAGAAGACATCATGTGGTTGCCAGGAAAAAGGCCTTTTTTCTCTAAATATGGAGTAGGGAACGGCCAGATTTACTTATCAGCCTCCGGCCTGAACGTAAATGATGGAAATCTGGCGCGTCATCCGGTTTTTGTACCGTTAATTTATCGCTTAGCCTTAAGTGGGGGAAATGATATACCACTATATTATGATATTGGCAATGATAATACACTGGCAAGTAAAAAAGTCTCTATAGGTAAAAACCAGAGTTTAAAAATGACCGCCGATCATTTTGAGGCCATACCTGAAATACGACAGGTAAATGGGAAAACATTGATTTATATTGCCGATCAGATTAAAAATGCTGGCTTTTATAACTTGAAACTTGCCGATTCGCTGCTCGCTATTTATAGTTTTAACAATGGCCGGACCGAATCTGATCTGCATTACTTCAGCAAAACAGAACTGGAGCAACTGGCAGGTAAAAGTAATCTGAAAGTATTCGATACCGATAAAGATGCTATTAAATTAATTGCCGGCGACAATAAAATCGGGCAAACTTTATGGAAACTTTGTCTAATTTTGTCGCTGATTTTTATTGCAGCAGAAATTTTGCTCATCCGATTTTTTAACAACACAAAGAAAACAATATGAATCTCCTGGTTAAAAATGTAACCATTGCCGATCCGCAAAGTAAGTTTAACAGTCAACCATGCGACGTAAGGGTAGAAAATGGTAAAATTAAAAACATAGGTCAATTATCTGCCGATAAAAATGAAACCGTTTTTGATGCTCAGGGTGCTTTTTTAACACCTGGGTTTTTCGATTTAAACTGTGTAGCAGGAGATCCGGGTTTTGAAACCAAAGAAGATATCCAAACACTTACCGAAACCGCAAAAGCTGGTGGTTTTACAGGGGTAGCCTTACTGCCGCAAACCAGCCCGGTTGTACAGTCGAAATCTCAGGTTGAATATATTGTTAACAAGGCCAAAAATAATCTGGTTGATGTTTTGCCCGTGGGTGCCATTAGTCAGAACCGTGAGGCAAAAGAACTGGCTGAACTGTTTGATATGCAGCAGGCAGGTGCTGTAGCTTTCTCTGATGGCGATAAAGCTTTGCAGGATGATGGTTTTATGAGCCGCGCTTTGCAATATGCCAAAGGTTTTAATGCCTTGTTGATGGTTTATCCTGAAAATAAATCAATTGCAGGTAAATCGCAGATCAATGAAAGTAAAAACTCAGTACTGTTGGGGATGAAAGGTTTACCGGCATTGGCCGAAGAAATGCACATTGCCCGAGATATTTTTTTAGCTGGCTATAACGAGACTAAAATCCATATCAGCAATATTTCAACTGCTGGTGCAGTAGCCTTGATCCGTAAAGCAAAGAAAGATGGTGTTCAGGTTTCATGTGATGTAACGGCGCATCACCTGGTGTTTACGGAAGAACTTTTGAGTGATTTTGATAGCAATTACAAGGTTAAACCACCCCTGCGCGGAAAAGCTGATGTAAAGGCATTAATTGCAGGGCTCAAAGATGGAACCATTGATGCGATTACTTCCCAGCACCGTCCGGAGGAAATTGAATTTAAAAATGTGGAGTTCGAAATTGCCCATTATGGTATTATTGCTTTGCAAACGGTATTGCCATTGTTGTTAAAAGCCGGATTAGACATTGCCTTAATTGTAGAGAAATTGGCCGTTAATCCACGTAAATTGTTAAATTTAGCTGTTCCGGTAATTGAGGAGGGAGCAGTAGCTAACTTCACAGTAGTAAATACAAGTGAAAAATGGTTGTATAATGCGGCGAGCAACTATTCTAAATCAGCAAACAGTCCGTTGTTGGGTACTGAACTTACTGGTAAGGTAAAATTGGTATATCATAATAATCAATACTGGGAGAATTAATTGAAAAGAGCTTAACTGCCATTGTATATAGATGCTGAAATAAATTCAGCATGACGGATCGATTTAATAATCTTAAAATCCTATAACCTTAAAAATCTTAATCATGGATAATAGAGTAAAACAAGCGCTAAGCGCTTCCATTCATAAATACGCCGAGGTTTCAGCCATTAATGTGGAAGGTTTTGAAACAGAATTGTTAGCTGCATTTGAGCTTGATGTTAACTTTTTAGATAAAGCCACCGCTTTTGATGCCGTTTTTGACTCCTATCCTAAATTTGAAGAATTGCGCGAAATATTTTTTGATTTACTCATGGTGAATTTCTTCAGTAGCGATGTGCAAAAACTGGAAGACGACTATCTGGAAAGCGATGAGTGGGCCAATATTGAAGAAGAAACCATTGACAGGGGAACTGAACTCTTAAATCTTTTGCTCTATATTAAAGAATGTAAGGATGAAGATTTAGAACCTGAACTGGGCGATTTCTTAAAAGAATTTTTGTTGGTGGAAGATGACGAGTTTCAGGATGAGTTTGAGATTTACGAAGAACTGATCAGCAACCAGCAACTGGCCGAAAGTAGTGTGGAAGAGATCTGTAAAACCGCTTCAAAATTAAGTATCAGCGAAGAAATGCAGGAATTGTTTGTGCCTTTTATGGTTTTCTTCCTGGATGTGGAAGGTAGTAAGGAAACCGAGAAAGAATTAATTCAGTTTAGCCGTAACAAAGCTTTCGATGCTGCATCTTATACATTGATCACAACAATCAATAACTAAAAAAAATAAAAAATGGACAAGAGTGCTCTTATTTCCAAATTAGCTTTAAAAAATGGATTAATGCTGGCTGCAGTATCAATCGTTTTATCTTTGACGCTGCATTTTATCGATCCGGTATTAATTTACACCAGTTTTATGGCGCAGATAGCCATATTTGTTTTATTTATTGCTTTGCTGGTAGTAGTGGGGATTAATATTCGTAAAGAAATTGGTGGTTTCTGGACATTTGGAGAAGCGTTTAAGGCTTTTTTAATTATTTCTTTGATACTGGCCTTAACAGCAACACTTTATAATGTAGTGCTGATGAAGATCATCGATCCCGATCTTCCGGCGAAGGCTGCAGATGCTATTGAAACAGCGCAAAGAGCAATGATGGAGAAATTTGGAATGGCCAGCGAACAAATTGACGAAGCGATTGCTAAGGCAGGTAATATGCAGGAGAAACTTGAACCTACTTTTAAAAATATATTTACCAGCTTTGGTGTTTCACTTGCACTGTATGGTGTGCTTTCGCTCATCTTGGCTGCTATTTTGAAAAGAAAAGCGCCAGTTACCTTCAACTCGTTTCCTAAAGAAGACTAAATTCTTTTTATAAAATTTTGAACGTGCAGGTTTTATCATTTAATTTGATGAAATCTGCACTTTTTAGTTTAAATCGCCAATTGTTATGCCTCATCTGTATATTATTTCGGGTTGTAATGGAGCTGGCAAAACAACGGCATCATTTACTGTTCTGCCTGAAATCCTGAACTGTAGAGAATTTGTTAACGCCGATGAGATCGCTCGCGGAATTTCTCCGTTTAAACCCGAAAGTGTAGCCATTCAGGCTGGAAAAATTATGCTGAAACGGATTGATGAGCTGCTATGGCAAAAAGCAGATTTTGCTATTGAAACTACACTCACTACTAAATCTTACTTAAATACCATCAAAAAAGCAAAAGCTTCAGGTTATCAGATAACGCTTTTATTCTTTTGGTTAAATGATGTAGAGCTTGCGATCGAGAGGGTTAAAATGAGGGTGTCTGAAGGTGGACACGATATTCCTGAAGATGTAATTAGAAGAAGGTATAAAAAAGGCTTGCAAAATTTGGAACAATTTACCGAAGTTGCTGATTATTGGTTAATTATTAATAGTTCAGATAGGCAATTGCAATTCATAGCAGAAGGGAATTTGACGGATGAAATCACTATCTTTGAAAAAAAGACTTGGTCGAAATTTAATTTTTTAAATAATGGAAAATAATAACAATATCGAATTACGATCCAAAATACGTTTAGGCCTCAACTTAGCATTCAAAAAACTTGTTGCATACAAGGCCAAGAACGACGGTGTTTTAGTTTTTTCCGATCAGGGGAAGATTATCAAAGTAAAAGCTAAAGACATTAAATTATAATTGAATCAAAAATTTTGAACGTGCAGGTTTTATCATTTAATTTGATGAAATTTGCACGTTTTTAATAATGCGTCATCGCGAACAAAACTCAGGAAGAGCGTAGGGGTGTGGCAATCTTTCAAACAGATTGCCTGGTCGTTCCTTCTCGCAATGACGATAATACTCAAAAATGGATATATCAGTTGTAGTACCCTTATTTAATGAAGATGAATCCCTGCCAGAATTAACGGCCTGGATTGATAAAGTGATGACTGAAAATAATTTCAGCTATGAGATTATTTTGGTTGATGATGGTAGCACCGATCGATCCTGGGTGGTAATTGAAGAATTAAGGCTTCAAAATCCCGCCATAAAAGGCATTAAATTTAGACGTAATTATGGTAAATCAGCCGCATTAAATGTTGGTTTTGAAGCTACACAGGGCGATGTGGTAATTACCATGGACGCCGATTTGCAGGATAGCCCGGATGAAATTCCGGAATTATACCGTCGTATTAAAGAAGAGAAACTGGACCTGATTTCGGGCTGGAAAAAGAAACGTTATGATCCGATTACGAAAACAATACCGACTAAACTCTTTAATGCAGCTACCCGCAAAATGAGCGGTATAGCACTGAACGATTTTAACTGTGGTTTAAAGGCTTACCGGAGCGACGTGATCAAAACCATAGAAGTATATGGCGAGATGCACCGTTATATTCCGGTAATTGCCAAATGGGCCGGATTCGGCAAAATAGCTGAACAGGTGGTAGAACACCGTGCACGTAAATATGGCACAACCAAATTTGGTTTCAGCAGATTTATCAATGGTTTTTTAGATTTGCTCTCTATTTTCTTTGTGGGTAAATTCGGCAAGCGCCCGATGCACTTTTTTGGTTCATTGGGAGTTTTAAGTTTTCTTATTGGTACTTTTATGGCATTATGGATGATCGGTGAAAAACTTTATCACCTTGCTGCACATATTCCTTACAAAAGAGAAATTACCGACCAGCCGTTATTTTACATTGCGTTGGTTGCTATTATAGTTGGCTCGCAAATGTTCTTAACAGGTTTTGTGGCAGAACTGGTAACCCGCAATGCACCAGAAAGAAACCAGTATTTGATAGAAAAGGAATTAAGGTAGAAGGCAGGAAAGCGGAAGGTCCATCCGCCCCTTTAGCCTCAACCTTTAAACCCTCAACCTTCAACCTCCAAAAAATGTTTTTCTCCATCATCATTCCCCTTTACAATCGTCCGCAGGAAATTGACGAACTTTTATATACTTTAACCAAACAGACTTATTTACAGTTTGAGGTTTTGGTGATTGAAGATGGTTCTAAAAACGATGCGAAGGAAATTGTTGCTTCTTATGCAGATCAACTGGACGTTAAATATTACTTTAAGGAAAATGCAGGACAGGGCTTTGCCCGTAATTTTGGTTTTGAAAGGGCCAAAGGCGATTACTTTGTCATTTTCGATTCTGATATTCTGGTTCCTGCCAATTATTTAGAGATTGTTAAAAACTATCTGTATGAACATCATTTAGATGCTTACGGTGGTCCGGATGCAGCCCACGATAGTTTTACGCCTGTACAAAAAGCAATCAGTTATGCCATGACTTCGCCCTTTACCACAGGTGGCATTCGTGGAAATAAACAACATGTCGGGCAGTTCCATCCCCGCAGCTTTAATATGGGCGTTTCCCGTCAGGCCTGGGAAAAGGTTGGTGGTTTTATTTTAACCCGTTTAGGTGAAGATATTGAATACAGTATCCGCATTCATGAGAACGGTTTTAAAATCGGTTTGATTCCCGATGCAAAGGTTTATCATAAGCGCCGTACCAGCTTTAGCCAGTTTTATAAACAGCTGCACTTTTTTGGAAGGGCAAGGATCAATATTTATAAACATTTCCCAAAAGAGTTAAAACTCGTTCATTTTTTTCCAGCCTTTTTTACGTTGGGTTTTGGTTTCACTATTTTGTGTAACTTTATATATCCTCCATTAGCATATGTTTGTAACTTCTTCTTATTGATTTATTTTATGTTGATATTTTTTCATTCATGGTCTGTAAATAAATCTTTAAAAGTTGCATTTTTGAGCATTATATCTTCATTTATCCAATTAACTGCTTATGGTTTGGGATTTATACAGGATTTATTTAAACGTGTGGTATTCAAATAACAATGATCAATTATCTAAAAGAAAGCACTTTTGCCGTTAACGATGTGATACAAAAGGCATGGGGCATTACCAGAAAACACTATTTCTCGATCGCTACATTATGTTTTTTGATGTTTATCACCGCTAGTGCATCGAGCTTAATGGCCTTTTTTATCAAGGATGTAAGCAAAGCTTTAAGCGTAATTATGGTAATTATTTTCGTTCTGCTTTATTTCACCATTAATCTTTCGCTATTTAAATATATTTTCCATTTAATGGACGATGAAGAAAATGATGTAAAAATTGTAGATACGCTTCCAACCAGACAGCAGATTATCAGGTTCCTGATCGCTACCCTTTATTTTGTAGGCTGTATCCTTGGTGTTTATCTGGTAGTAATTCTCGTTGCTTTCCCATTCATTTATACCGGAATAAATTTATCGATAGTTAAAAATGTAGCCATCTCGGTAGGGATTATTGCCATTTTTATCACCTGGTTAAGGATCTCATTTTTTCCATTTTTTATTATTGATAAAGGTGCCACCCCATTTGATTCTATCAAATTGAGTTTGGCCACTACCAAGGGAAATTTCACCAAGATATTGCTATTATTGGTTGTTTTAGGTGGAGGATACCTGATCTACCTGTTGTTAAATTACCTGCAATGGCCTTTAATTGCCTTTATAGTAAATATTTTAAGTTCATTCATCATTGTTCCGCTTTCCAGTGTGGCTTTAACCGTTGCATACCGAAAAATTTCAAGCGAGTATAAAGGCGATCAACATCCTGATATTTTACATAATATTGTTTAGGGAGGATTTTCTCCATCAATCATTTAATTATTCCAAATTCAATCATTAAAATGGGACTTAAAGCAGCGTTAAGTAAACCCTTTGCGGCATTTGCAGTCTGGCAGATCAACAAATGGAAATATAATGCCGTTGATGCTCAAAATAAGATATTAAAGCGGCTGGTTAAAGCAGCTGAAAATACAGCTTTTGGGAAAGATCATCATTTTAATGATATCAACACCTATGCTGATTTTAAAAAACATGTTCCGGTTCAGGATTATGAAGGATTAAAGCCATATGTAGACCGGGTCGTGGCTGGAGAGGCCGGCGTACTTTGGAAAGGTAAACCACTTTATTTCGCCAAAACATCGGGTACTACCTCGGGCGTCAAATATATTCCACTCTCTAAAGAATCGATGCCAGAACACATAAAAGCGGCAAGGAATGCCATTTTAACTTATATCAATGAAACAGGAAAGGCAGATTTTGTAAACGGAAAAATGATTTTCCTGCAGGGAAGTCCGGTATTGAGTGTCAAAAATGGAATCAATGTAGGTCGTTTATCGGGTATTGTGGCCCACCATGTACCGGCCTACCTGCAAAAGAACCGTTTACCTTCTTATCAAACCAATATCATCGAAGATTGGGAACAAAAAGTAGATGCCATTGTGGAAGAAACGATCAATGAAAACATGACTTTGATCTCTGGTATTCCACCCTGGGTACAGATGTATTTCGATAAACTTTCAGAAAAATCCGGAGGAAAGAAAATTGCTGAAATATTCAGGAATTTTAGTCTCTTCATTTACGGTGGGGTAAATTTTGAACCCTATCGGGCGAAAATTGAGCAAAGTATCGGTAGAAAAGTTGATGCCATCGAAACCTATCCCGCATCAGAGGGATTCATCGCTTATCAGGATTCGCAAAAAGATAAGGGTTTATTGTTGTTGGCTGATGCAGGTATTTTTTACGAATTTGTACCAGCAGATGAATATTATAATGATAATCCAACGAGGTTATCGCTTGGTGAGGTGGAGCTGGATACCAATTACGCCCTGATCTTAAATACTAATGCAGGTTTATGGGGCTATAGTATTGGTGATACCGTTAAGTTTGTTTCAAAAAATCCCTACAAAATCGTGGTAACCGGGCGGATAAAACATTTTATCTCTGCTTTTGGCGAACATGTAATAGGAGAAGAGGTGGAACAGGCTATTTTGAGCGTGGCCAATGCAGAGCAGGTAGAAATTACAGAATTTACCGTGGCGCCGCAGGTTAATCCGGAAGCAGGCCAATTGCCTTATCATGAATGGTTTGTAGAATTCTCATCTCCACCAAAAGATTTGGCTGCCTTTAGTAAAAAGGTGGATGAGGCTTTACAAAAGAAAAATATTTATTACTTTGACCTCATTGAAGGTCATATCTTGCAGCCATTGATCATACGTAAGCTGCAAAAAGATGCTTTTGTAAATTATATGAAAAGTGAGGGGAAATTAGGTGGACAAAATAAAGTGCCTCGGTTGAGCAACGATAGAAAACTGGCAGAAGGATTGGAGAAGTATATTGTTTAATTAATCTTCCACGGTTCGTTATATATTTTTTAACGACGAGTCGTCATTTCGAGCGAAGTGTAACGCAGTCGAGAAATCTGTCTAGATAGATCTCTCCATTCCGCTGCGCTACAGTCTAGATGACGATTGCTCAACAGATGCTTTTCAGAATGACAAAATGGTCGTGTGATGGCATGAATAAATAAAGCTTAATTGATTTGAGCAAACTGTATTAAAGAATAGTTAGCGCTTCAGTTCATGCTTTAATGAAACTAAATGCGAGAATGGTTCGTGAGGACACGTACCAGGGCGGTTATAACAATGTAAAAACGATTTGAAAAGAATAACCATATTAGGTTCTACAGGAAGTATAGGTACACAGGCACTGGAAGTGATCAGGGATCATCCCCGTGTTTTTAAGGTAGCTGTTTTATCTGCATTAAAGAATTCAGAACTACTTATCCAACAGGCGATTGAATTTAAACCAGCAGTTGTTGTTATCTGCGATGAAAACAAGTACAGGGAGGTTAAAGATGCGCTGTTCGGCTTTGATATAAAAGTTTTGGCCGGAGAGAATGCTTTATCAGAAGTTGCAGCCTATGCAGATAGCGATATTGTACTGACCGCATTAATGGGCTCGGTGGGGCTGAAACCAACCATTGCAGCCATAAAAGCAGGAAAAAACATTGCTTTGGCCAACAAAGAGACTTTAGTGGTTGCAGGCGAGCTGATTACGCAACTGGCAACTGAAAATCAAGTTAAAATCTTACCGGTTGATTCTGAGCACTCTGCCATATTTCAATGTTTGGTTGGCGAAGAGCAAAATGAAATTGAAAAAATTTATTTAACGGCATCGGGCGGACCTTTTTTAGGAAAGACAAAAGATTTCTTATCGGCCATAAAAAAAGAGCAGGCATTAAAACATCCCAACTGGATAATGGGTGCAAAAATAACGATCGATTCGGCATCACTGATGAATAAAGGTTTGGAGGTAATTGAGGCCAAATGGTTATTTAACCTGGATGTAGATCAGATTGATGTGATTGTTCATCCTCAATCGATCATTCACTCCATTGTTCAGTTTACCGATGGTTCTATGAAAGCCCAGCTGGGTGTTCCAGATATGAAACTGCCGATCCAATATGCTTTAAATTATCCCGATAGGCTAAAAAACAATTTTAAACGTTTTAATTTCTTAGATTATCCGACCTTCAGTTTTGAAAAGGCCGATCTGGAAACATTCAGGAATCTAGACCTTGCATTTATTGCTTTACGGAGGGGAGGGAATATGCCCTGTATTTTAAATGCAGCGAACGAAATAGTGGTTGCGGCATTTTTGGAAGATAAAATTGGTTTCCTGCAGATGAGCGAGGTGATCGAACAGTGTATGGAAGAAATCGGTTTTGTTGAACAACCACAATTGAACGATTTTTTAGAAACTGACAAACATAGCCGTATCTTAGCCGGCAGATTAGTAACAAAAAGTAAAGTTTAACATCTAACATAAAAATTTTATAAGCGAATATGAACGGATTGATTATGGCGGGGCAACTGCTGCTTGGATTGTCTTTATTGGTAATATTACACGAATTAGGACATTTCTTGGCAGCCAGGGCATTTGGTATTAAAGTAGAAAAGTTTTATTTATTTTTTGATGCCTGGGGTTTTAAACTTTTCAGTTTCAAAAAAGGTGATGTTGAATATGGGGTGGGATGGCTGCCACTTGGCGGTTATGTGAAAATTGCCGGGATGATTGATGAAAGTATGGATACCGAGCAAATGGCACAGCCTGCACAACCCTGGGAATTCCGTTCCAAGCCAGCCTGGCAGCGTTTAATTGTCATGCTCGGGGGGATTATCGTTAACGTAATTGTTGGTATTTTCATCTTCTGGATGTTAACCTTCAACATCGGGCAAAATTATACCGTTAACAGTAAACTGAATGATGGTATTTCTGTAGGTACAATCGGGAAGGAAATTGGCTTGAAAAACGGAGATAGGATTTTGGCCATCAATGGCAATAAACTGATTCGCTTTGAAGATGCGATATCCAGCAAAGTATTGTTTGATGGCGCACAACTAACTATTTTAAGAGACAACAAAACACTTTATATTTCGGTACCGGATACCATTCTGAACAAAATATCAAAAAACGATAAGGAAAATTTTATCTCTCCGCGATATATCATGGAGCGTGTGGGAAAGGTGAGCGCACCTGATGAAAAAGCAGATAAACCATCTTTTTTTGATAACCTCTTTGGCAAAAAGTTCGAGAAACCCGTATATCCGGCTTACACGGCCGGCATTAAACCGGGCGATAGTATTTTGTCGGTTAATGGAAAACAGATTACTTTTTTCGATCAGTTTAAAGAAGAAGTTTCTGCAAATAAGTTAAAGCCTATTACGGTTAAAGCCTTGCGGAAGGGAAAAGAGATTACATTCAATCTTAAGGTGAGCAAAGAGGGAACGATCGGAATTATCCCGAACCTGAAAATGCCTGAAACTGCACATGTAGATTTTGGCTTTATCGAATCGCTTCCTGTAGGTGCCAATATGGCCTGGAGTACTTTTGTAGACAATGCTAAAGGTATCGGAAAAATGATTACCGGCAAATTGAGTGCACGTAACATCAGCAGTCCGATTGGTATTGCAAAGGTATATGGCAGTACTTTCGACTGGGTTAAATTCTGGACGCTGACAGGATTGATCTCCATGGCTTTGGCATTTATGAATTTATTACCTATCCCAGGCTTAGATGGGGGGCATGTGGTGTTTCTTTTGATCGAAATGGTACAACGCAAACCTGTAAGCGAAAAAGTGCTGGAGCGGGCCCAGATTGTAGGTTTTGTTATCCTGATCTGTTTAATGGTATTCGCTTTTGGTAATGATATTTTAAAATCTTTCGGTAAGTAAAACCAAATTTATATTATTGCCGCAGATGTGCAGAGCTTAAAGCTGATCTGTACATCTGCGGTTTTTTAATTTAACATACATCATGAGTGTAGAAGCATCAGATATTAACTATTTCGATTTTTACGAATTACCGGTTCAATTTTATCCGGATCAAGATGCAATAAAAGCCAAATTTTATGCGCTTAGCAAGCAGTTTCACCCCGATTTTTATGCCAATGAAAGCGAAGACAAGCAGCAGGAAGTACTGGATCTATCGACATTGAACAATAAGGCTTACCAGACGCTGAACAACGCTAAGAAACGCTTAAAATATGTGTTGGAATTGAAAGGTATTGTGAAAGCTGATGAAGCTTATCAGCTGCCACAATCTTTTTTGATGGAAATGATGGATATTAATGAGGCTTTAATGGATTTGGAGTTTGAGCCTGATGCAGAAAAAAACGCACAGCTAAAACTTGATGTTGAGGCCATAGAACGGGGTTTAACTAACGAATTACAGGATCTGACGAAGCAATTCGACAGTAATCCAAAAGATGCTGATGCTTTATTACCTGCTATTAAAGATAATTTTTATCGTCAGAAATATATCGACCGGATCAGGGAAAAATTGGCTTGATGGAAATTAAAGTCGGATGTCGGTGGCCCGAAGTCCGATGATATGTTGCCATAACTTGGAGGAGAGACACTGTGTTCTTTGTCATTACTCAGGGCACTTTGTGGTAAAAAATGAGATTGGTGATTAAAGTCGGATGTCTGAGGTCCGAAGTCCGATGATATATTGCCATAACTTGGTGGAGAGACACGGTGTTCTTTGTGTCTATACTTCGCGAAGTCTGTGGTTAATAGAGAGAGAATTGCTACTCAAACGAGTTTTGTAATTGCGATCGCCTAAACCCTAAACCTTCCACCTTAAAACCTTCCACCTTTTAAAACACACTATTGTAAAATCATTTTTTAGTTTTGGTTAGGCAAAGGCTTTGTTATACTTTCGGGGCAAACAATCAGATCAATGAATAGCTCCCTTTCTATTTTTCGTAAAGTAGCTGTAGCAGAAGGAATATCGTACCTGCTTTTATTATTTATCGCCATGCCGCTAAAATATTTTGCCAACCTTCCCTTGTATGTAAAGTATACGGGATGGGCTCACGGCTTATTATTTGTATTATATGCGGCTACGTTGGTTTTGGCCTGGCAAGAGCAAAAATGGAAGTTTGGTAAAGCGACCTTGATTTTTTTGGCTTCCCTGTTGCCATTTGCTCCATTTATTGTAGATCGAAAGCTAAAAGATGAGCGTCAGGAAAATGTAAATGGCATACAATAAATGAGTTAAGAATTAAATAAAAATAATTTTTGGATTTTAATTTTCAATTTCTACATTTGCAACCCCGTCCAACACGAATGCCCGGATGGCGGAATTGGTAGACGCGCTGGTCTCAAACACCTGTGGGAAACCGTGCCGGTTCGACTCCGGCTCCGGGTACAAGCCGGGATTTAGAATTTCAACATTTTAAATCCCGGATTTTTTTTGCCATAACTCCTTCTTTTCGAATAGCGCATCAGGGCTTTTTCCAACGTCTGATAATTATAATATGCAGCGCTTAAAGGCACAATTTATATATTATAGTATATGGTAAACGCCTGTCGACAATAAAATAAGCCCGCTGGACGGTTTGTAAATCAGTCTACGTTTTCTTTGAATGGATTCAAACTGATCTCGATCATGAGATTTTCAAAATAAAAATAGAACCCAAACGTATTTCTGATCTTTTTAGGTTCTGCTTCTAATCGCAGACCCTCTTTCTCCTTTAGTTTGCTGTAAATATCCCAAACAGCTTCCTGATCCTCCTGATAAAATCCGATATGGAAATTTTCCGGGTATTCTGGTATGTCACTTTTCTTATTCAGTACCTGCCCCCAAATAACCAGGACAAAATAATGGCTGTTTTCCAGTACTGCCATTTTACTGTTGCGGTTCGTTATTAAATTAAATCCTAAATAATCTGCAAATAAGCTCACTGCTTTATCTACGTCTTTCACCACCAAATTGATATGATTTAAACTCATCGTATTTCTTGTTTGATTCACCAAACAAAATTAATCTTCAGGCATCATGCTCAATTGGATAAATCGGTCGTTTTTGTTTTTGTTTAAAATTGTAGGCTTTACGCCAGAGAATTTCTTTACCTCCCGGATAAAATGAGACTGATCTCCATAATTCAGTTCGGGATAAAAATCGCCGTTTTTCAGCTGTTTCAATGAATTTGAAAAACGGATGATGTTGAGATATGATTTTAATGATACGCCGAACCAATTGTTGAAATATCGGTTTATCTGCCTGCTGCTCCACCCTACTTGTTCTGACAGTTCTTTTACCGTAGTCGTTCCTTTCGCTAGATAAATCAACTCAAACAATTTCTTTTTTCGTCTATCGATTTCCTTTTTCAGTTGTACAGCAATAATTTCGCAGGCTTTTCTGTAAAATTGATCAAAATCTGAAAGATCATCTTCACAAAATCCCCAATAACCGGCGGCAAGTTTCTTCCTCGCGTTTTTTAAATCCGCAAAAGACTGTTTAAAGATGTATTCCGCTGCTATCGGGTGAAAACTGATGACAAACATCGTTGATTTAGGAAATGGCGGTTTGATGATCGGACCGGTAAATATACCAGATATAAACATCTCAAAACTGCCGTTTTCCACGGCCAACAGGGCTACATCTATTTTTCCATCCGGAACAATGATGCTTTCTGCTGCCTCATCCTTATGATACTTCATCATCCAGATGCTTTCCACGAAATTAGTAAGTGGATAAGGAGGTTGGAGAGAAAAATATGCTAATTGATTTCTTGCCGCGTTCATTGGTTAAATATTATATCATTTAATTATGAGATTAGATAAGGTAATCTAATCTACCAGATCATTTGCACACCCATTGCTAAACAATATTGATTTAAATTGTATCCGATAAATTAATATCTCATGAAAATCTAAAAGAAACAGTTATCGTCTAGCCAGTTGTATTAACCCCTTGTTAACAGTGACAACTATAACGTCTCATGTTCTAAATTACAGATCGGTCCTTAGAAAAGGAAATGATGATTTTTAATCCACATGATGAGTTCCTTCTAAGTTTGAGAAACTTTAATAGAACCAACAGTATTGAAAAAGATAGTTCCATGAGGATGATGCTGGAACAGGATGATTTAGCTACCATGCGTTGATGAGGCGCAATACCTTTTTGAAAATGAAATAGCGTATACAGTTAGGTTTGAATTCGTAAATTTGTAGAAAAAATCCAATGTTCAGACATAAGGGGAAAGGGCGGACATATGCCCATAACTTGAAACTAGCCTCCATATTATCTATTGTGGCGGGGATCGTGAATATCTCGGGAGTTTTGTCGGTACATACTTTAACAACTAACCTGACAGGACATTTTGCCTTCTTCTCCGAACAGCTGTTCCTTAAGAATTATAGTGCAGCTTTCACCTTTCTTTGTTACATTCTGTTTTTTTTATCAGGAGCTTTTGTCTCAGGTGTCATTATAGAATATGGGTCAAAATACAAATCTCACCAATCTTATATTATTCCCATATCTCTGGAAATCGCGATCATTTTGTCTGTAAGTATCGGGTCAATCATATTTCCTGCTTCGGGTAATTCACACCACACTATAATAGCCTCCGCTTTGTTATTTGCAATGGGACTTCAAAACGCACTCGTAACAAAGGTATCGCAGTCGGTCGTGAGGACAACACACCTAACGGGACTTTTCACAGATCTCGGGATAGCACTTTCTCAATTATTATTTTATAAAGAAATTGCTGTACGTAAAGCACTTCACAAAAGCATTTTTCTAAAAACAATGATCATAGGTGGATTCTTTTTAGGCGGAATGGTCGGTGGGTTCGGATATCAGCATTTTCAGTTGAAGATCCTCTTACTGCCTGTGCTCTTACTACTTGGCACCCTGTGGTACGATGGTCTGTTATTCAGGTACTATCATCTGAAAAGAAAATATGGTGATCTGTCTTCCAATTGGAAAAAATAATATTAATTTATCTTAGCATTCATAAAGTATCTACAGAATCTTAAAAAAAGAGTTGAAATTTTGTTGTATTTTCCTAAATGCTTTGATTCTCCTTTGGCATTGACTGGCCGCGGTTGAACTTCGATGGCAGCGTAATAAAATTAAATTGTTATTTTTTTGCCTTCGGCATAGCTTTTTCCCCAATCACATAAGGTTTTGAGGATGGGTACTAAATCTTTCCCTTTACTGGTTAAAATATATTCAATTCCAATAGGGACCGTAGCCGGGATTTCATTTTTGATGATAATAGCATGCTTTTCAAGTTCTTTGAGTTGTCTGCCCAATACCTGTTCGGAAATATTGGGTAATTCTTTTTTAAGCAGATGGAAGCGGTTATTCCCCTGGGAAATTGAGTACACAATTTGTGATTTCCAGCGTCCGCTAATCATTGCGATAGCTGAATTTAATTCACAGACCTGAAACAAAAATTGCTCATTAACAGCATTGGTTGAATTTTCTTTACGCATAATGATCTCTTTAAGTCACTCACAATTTTGTTCGTTATTGTCCACGAAAAAATGCTTGTGGAAATTTGTTGTAACAAAAATACAGAATATGATTAAGGCAATAGTTATTATGATTGGGCTATTTACAACAGCTGCTGTACAGGCACAGGAAAAGTGGATTTTGAAATCAAAGTATCTGGCAAAATCCGATACCGTATTGGTTTTCAAACCTACAGCATACAAGCAAGCTAAACAATATCCCTTAGTTTATCTGTTGCATGGATACAGTGAAAATTACCGGCAATGGTCAAAAACTACTGATCTGCAAAAACTGGCTGACCGGTATGGTTTTATCATTGTTACGCCAGATGGATTTGTGTCATGGTATGTTAACAGTCCTTTTGATAAGAAATTAAGGTATGAAGACTTCTTTTTTGACGAACTGTTGCCGAAAGTTCATCATTCGTTCAACATAGATGAAAAAAATATTTTTATCAGTGGACTTAGTATGGGCGGTTACGGTGCTCTGAGGTATTTTATCACACACCATAATTATTTTAATACGGCAGGAAGTACAAGCGGTGCTTTAGCATTAGATTTTGATAAGCTTAAAACAGCCAGCTTACAGTTTTTCGGTAATAGGAGGCTGACAGACGACCTCGAACGACTGCTCGGAAACCACCTGAACCATAATTGGAATCGCTATAGCATCTCTGAACTGATAAAGAATTATCCGGTAAAGAAAACGTTTTTACTGGATTGCGGAACGGAAGATATTTTATTTTCCGCTACTTTAGAACTGAAATCATTGGCCGATCATCTGAAAATCCCTATAACATTTATCTCACAACCCGGAAACCATGATACGGATTATTGGAGGAAATCTATTGAATACCACTTTGTGTTTTTTCAGCAAAATCTGAAAAAATAGAATTGATGTGATTGTTTAATTTACTCTTCTTCCGACAGTATAAAAGTATAGGCTTCTAAGCCATCATTTCAGAAGCGCGCGCCACCAGATCATCAACATCGAAAGGTTTATTCATGAAGCCATCTGCTCCACATTCCCTTGCTAAAATATCTCCATTCGACTCTGCCGACATCAATAGAACAGGTGTTTTATTATCCGGGTATTGCAATTTGAAAATCCGGCATAACTCATTGCCGTTATATCTGGATCCTACGAGCCTGATATCCATTATAATCAAATGAAAATTTTGTTTATCGATAAGTTCGGGATCAGGTGCAACGGTGAGTACCGTAGTATGATAACCTACCATTTCAAAGATAACCTGAAATAATTCACTAATATCCTCGTCATCCTCAATTATGAGTATATATTTTTCCATCGTTATCGATTTTAAGTGATGCCAATACGGTCACAGCGATCGAAGTCGAAGGCGGATAATAGTATCTTGGGGTATAAACGCGGATCAGGTAGGAATGTTTCAGAAAAGTTTTGAAATTCGATTTCATTTTTCAAAAGCAGTCTGTTTACTTTAATTTTCAGCGAGTTATTTTCAAACGTCGCGCTCATCAAGCAGAAACCGCTTCATTCCAGGCTAAATGCTGCTTGAATTCAATTACCAATCTCGTATTTCCTGATTTATTTCTGTAGTATCAAATATCACCACGATAAAAGATGGTTACAAGCAATGGCAGCCATAAATAATAGACAGTTTTTGATGGAACATTCATTTCGTAAATTCGTTGCTTTTAGCTAACTATGTTGATCATTAAATTTTAATTAATGGAAGGAGAGGAGAGTGTAACACTTAATATCGACAAATTTGAAATGATGTTTCGCAAAAATCATCAATTTCTATGTGCTGTTGCTATGGAATACGTTCATGATCAGTTTACAGCAGAAGATATGGTGCAAGACTTTTTCTTAGACTTCTGGCAGAGGCGTCATACCATTAAACTGACCACAGGTTTTGAAGCCTATGCGCGCCGGGCTGTAAAATATAAATGCATTGATTTTCTGCGTAAAAGTGCAGTGACTGAAAAAAGAAATTCGATGCTTAACGCGCTGGAAGAAGAGCAAGAAGACGTTGATGAGACGGAATTTAACGAAATCAGACATCATCGTTACCTGAAAATTGTAGAATTGATTCAAAAACTTCCGGAAAACAGGCAAAATATTTTTATCATGCATGCGGTAGACAAAATGAGCTACGCAGAAATTGCTAAAAAGCAAAGTATTTCTGTTAATACGGTCAAAACACAGTTAAGTAGAGCATATTCTGCGCTTCGCAATCATTTAATCCTCTTTTGCGCTGCTTTTATTCATTTTCAGGGTGTTTTTAAGTTTATTTTAGAAAAAAAATAGAAATTTTCCGATTTGCTGTCACCCATTATCGATACATCTACGACAGTGTTTCAATATGGATAAAAATTTCAGCAATTTTACTCCCGACTGGAACAAGATTTTAGACCAACTGGAAGCAGACGAACAGTTGTCAAATTCCCTGAGTGACGATGAACAGCTATTGTTAGCGGAACTTCGTGCCATCAGGGATGAATCTGCAGATGCATTGAAAGCCTTCTCTTTTTCTAATACCAATAAAAAATGGGCTGAATTAAAAACGCAGATCGGGCCGATAGCAATTGTAAAGCCTAAGGTTAGGCGGCGTAAACTTTGGTTCAGCATCGCAGCTGCTGCAGTTTTATTCATTATAGCCATCAGCTTGATTTATAACAGGTATCAGCGGCAACCACAAAATCTCGTCAATATTATCGTGAACGATATTCCTCCTGGCAAAAGTGCTGCTACCCTCACCTTGGATAATGGCAAAAAGATAGCCTTGTCTGCTGCCAGCAACGGTCAGCTGGCCAGCGAAGCAGGAATCATCATTAGTAAAACTGCCGATGGACAACTCATTTATACCGCAACAGAGAGTAATGAGACTGAAGGGATACACCTGCACACTTTATCGACTGCCAGGGGTGAAACTTACCGCCTCCGTTTGCCAGATCAAAGTGAAGTATGGCTGAATGCATCCTCTTCAATCAAATTCCCAGCATCATTTGCATCGGCAAAATTTCGTAAAGTGGAACTTACTGGTGAAGCCTATTTTCAAATTGCAAAAGATAAAGCACATCCTTTTATTGTAAAAAGCAACCTTCAGGAGGTACAGGTATTGGGTACACATTTTAATGTTAACAGCTATCCTGATCACCGCAAAGCAGTAACTACACTTGTTGAAGGAAGCGTGCGGGTATCAAATCAGGAACAACAGACAAAAATCATTAAGCCAGGAGAGCAATCGACAGTACAGGAAGGGCAGGGTATCGCCATTTCGCCCGCAGACATAAAAAATGTAATGGCCTGGAGAAATGGTTATTTCCGTTTCAGAAACGAACCGATTGAAGAGGTGATGGCAAAAATCAGCCGTTGGTACGATATTGATGTGGTGTACGCCGGTAAGGTATCGGGTGAGCTGTTTAATGGTAACATTTCGCTCCATAAAAATATAAGCGAAGTGCTGAATATGCTCAGCTATTCGAACGATGTTAAATTCAAAGTTGAAGGAAGGAGGGTAACCGTTATACAATAGAGATCTACAAAATCTAATCTATCGGAAATTCAGGTTCGTTCCCGGGACCACAACGGGCTATGACGCAGAATAAATTTAAATACCAGTCCGACGCCAATCGAACTGGTAATAAAAGTCCGGTAATTAACCAAACAGTTAACTAACCGCTAAAAGCCGCGAACTCGAAATACAAGGCTTAAAGCAATAACCAAACTTATCAAATGTACCAAATTTGCACCAAACCAGTGCGCTTTCTTAGCGTGCAACACAAACTATGGAGAGTTATGAAGCTAACCACTTTACTCATACTTACTATTATCATGCAGGTAAGTGCGGGCACCTACGCACAAAAAATTACCTTATCGGCCAAAAATGCAGGGCTATTTATCATTTTTGACCAAATCAGCGACCAAACCGGTTACGATTTTGTTATTACAAACTCTGTATTAAACAGTTCCAAAAAAGTTACAATAGACGTTAAAAATGCCGAACTGAAAGACGTTCTTGATCAGATATTTAAAAATCAATCGCTGGAGTTTACGATTGCCAACAAATCTGTACTCGTAAAAAAGAAGGAGCCTGCATTATTGGAAAAAATTATTAAACAATTTCAGGCGATTGATATTACCGGTAGAGTACTCAACGAAAAGAATATGCCTCTTCCTGGCGCTACCGTAAGCGTAAAAGGGTTGAAAAAACAGGTAGTAACCAACAATGACGGTGAGTTTAAACTGGAGAATGTAGATGAAGATGCTATACTTGTAATTGCCTTTTTAGGTTATCAGACCAGAGAAATCAAGGCTTCGCAAAATCTCGGCAATATTATACTAGCCATCCAAACCAGTCAGTTGGATGAAGTGACCGTTTCAACAGGTTACCAAACGCTGTCGAGGGAACGCGTTACCGGATCCTTTTCGAAAGTGTCGTCCAAACAACTGGATCAACAGCGATTAAGCAGTTTGCCGTCGCTGCTTGAAGGCCGCATACCGGGATACAATAATGGTTTGATCAGGGGTACCACTTCCATGAACGGTTTGGTTCAGCCATTATACGTAATTGACGGTTTTCCTGTAGAAAACGTAAGCTTAAATGCAAACAGCAGAAATGTAACGGATGGCATACCAGGACTGAATCTTGAAGATATTGAGAGTGTTACGGTATTAAAAGATGCAGCTGCAGCTTCTATTTATGGCGCAAAGGCAGCTAACGGTGTAATTGTTATTGTAACCAAGAAAGCAAAAACTGGCAAGCCACAAATTTCTGCTTCCAGTACATTTACGATATCGCCATACCGGTTTTACACTGATAACCTAACGAATTCATCAGATATTGTAGCGCTTGAAAAAGAATGGGCTGCTAATAACCCGAACTTACGCGGCGCAAATGCATCTGGATATGCAGCCAACCTGCTACAGAATATGGCCTATCCAAGCCAGGGTATTAATGCTATTCTGAAAAATGCTGCAGGCATGCTTTCGCAGGCAGATCTTAACGCTAAATTAGCACAGTTGTCAGCTGGTGGATACCAATACTACGATGATGTGGAACAGTACAGCAAGCGTAATCCCTTTTATCAGCAGTATAACCTGAGTGTAGGGAACGCGACTGAAAAAAATGCTTTATATTCTTCCGTAACCTACCGTAACAATAAAACGCAGGATAAATTTGCTGGCGATCAGTCTGTTGGCGTTAACATTAACAATACCACTCAGATCACCAAGTGGCTGAACATGGAACTAAGTACATTCCTATCGTATGCTCAAGGAAATACCCAACCGTATAACACCTTATCTCCAGGCTATGCCTATTTACCTTACGACCGTTTAGTAAATGCCGATGGAAGCAACTTTACCTCTACGGCGGCATCACGTTTATCTGCCAATACCATGACGCAGATCAACAATAACCGTCTGTATAATATGGATATTAATCCACTGAATGAGCAGGGGATGAACCTTGGTAGTACAAAGAGTTTCACCAATAGGTCGTTCATCAAGTTTGGGGTAAAAATTGCCAACTGGTTATCCTATAATCCGAGTTTTCAATATGAATATTCAAACAGGAGATTGGAACAGTTAAATGATAAATATTCTTATTATGTACGAAGCAGGGTAAACAGTTTTGCCTCTGTTAATCCGGTGGCCGGTGGAACTGCCATCTTCAATCTTCCTTACGGAAATATTTATTACAAAGAAAATCAATTCAGCAATTTATACAATTTCAGGCAGCAGTTCAATGTCAATAAAACCTTTGGAGAGAAACACAATTTAACGGCAATTTTAGGTTCTGAAATTAGAGACAGAAAAATAGAATACGGAAATCAGACACTTTATAACTACAATCCAAACACGTTAACCTACAGCCTGCTGAACCAGCCATTGTTGGGTAGTTATCCGGGAAACATTCTTGGTAGTGGAAGTTTTACAGCAGCAGATGCAGCAGTAATGAGGGTTAACGTATTACGTTTTGTTTCTTTCTATAGCAATGCGGGCTACACTTATGATGAAAAATATCTGCTTACCGGTAGTATTCGCTGGGATAGGTCGAACCTATGGGGTACGAGTTCAAAATATCAGCATTCCCCAATCTGGTCGGTGGGTGCGGGCTGGAATATCAACAAAGAATCTTTCTTTAATTTGGAATGGGTAGACCGACTGAAACTGCGCGGTTCGCATGGTATAGGCGGTAACGTTTACACCAATACTGCGCCATTTACCACATTCAATTTTAATCCCAATTACAATGTGGGTGGCCTGCAGGCCACAGTAGGTACCAGACCAAACCCGCTGTTGTCTTGGGAAAAAACCACCACGACCAACGCAGGCCTGGACTTCGCAGTGTTGAACAATCGTTTATCGGGTTCAATAGATTATTATCGTAAAAGAGGTACCGACTTGCTTGCCAATACGCAGGGCGTACCTACAGAAGGGTTTGGTTATTCTACCTATGTCATCAATAACGGAAAGATGTTGAACAATGGGATTGAATTGGCGCTATCGGCGGATATTTTACGCGCTAAAGATCTGAACTGGAATTTAGGTATGCAGTATGCTTACAACCAGAATAAAGTTACCTATGTAAATATCGAGGCGCCTTTTTATATTCTTCAGCTTGATTACCCGCAATCCTTCCCGCGTATCGGAAATCCATACAATGCCATTTACAGTTATCAATGGGCTGGTTTAAGTGATAAAGGATTGCCACAGGTTTACAATGAAAAAGGAGAGAAGGTATTGGCTTCGCCAACTAACCTGCAATCTATTGTGTACAGCGGAACGACAGTTCCAAAATACAGCGGATCATTTAACAGTACGCTGGATTACAAGAACTTCACTCTGTCCTTCCTGCTAACTTTCGAGGGCGGACATAAAATGAGGAATACATTTTTACCTACGCTTGGATCGGCCTATAATAGTGCCCTTAATGGCTATGTAACACAAATTAGCACCGTAAATAAAGATATTGTAAACCGGTGGAGAAATCCTGGTGATGAGCTCACAACCAATGTGCCTAAAGTGGTTTTTGCAGAAGATCCTGCGTATAACAGCCAAAGTGCCAGTATGTACGGCTATGCTGATATCAATGTGATTGATGCGAGCAATATGCGTTTGAGAAATATTTCACTTGCATACAAAGTACCGCAACTGGTGGCTAAAAAAGCAGGGATGAATAATATACGTTTCCAGTTTAATGTAGAGAACGCATTTACACTGGCCAGATCTCAAACTGCAAAATACCTGCTTAATGGATACAGCATGCCGAATTATGTATTGGGGGCTTATCTGACTTTCTAGAAACCGTTTATACTGCATTAGCAGTAAAAGAAGATTTAAAGACATAAGTGATGAAAAAAATACTTTCAAATACCATAAAATTGGCGGCTCTTGCTTTGGTACTTAGCTTTAGCAGCTGCAATAAATTTATTGATATACTTCCTGTAGGAAACGGTCAGATTCCTACCGCACTGTCAGACTATGAAGCCCTGCTACGCGATGAGTATGGCAACCATCGGACAGACATAACCCAGGCGGTGCTTCTGCTTAATGATAAGTTCGAAACAAGTGCCAACCTGAATTACTATCCCTTGTACAAGGCAAATTATAACTGGAATGAATCGGCGGATAGGATTGCATTGAACAATGCTGATGAAGGCACTTATTATAATATGTATACGGGAATAAATACCAGCAACCTGATTATTGAAAAAGCAGCCGGTACTACCGGTGGCACAGATGTACAAAAAGCTGAACTGATTGCGCAGGCTAAAGTACTGAGGGCATTTGATTATGATATCCTGGCTAATTATTACGCAGATACTTATGAAGAGGCAAACGCTGCCGCTAAATTATCGGTGCCGCTGATTCTTAGTGCTGATATTGGTGCTGCTTATAGCCAGGTCACAATTAAAGAACTCTATGATTTCATGCTAAAGGACATCAATGAGGCCATTCCGGCTTTGGGCGCCACTAGTGCAACAGTGCTACATCCTAACCTTGGCTCTGCAAATGCGCTGAAAGCCAGGATACTTTTGCAAATGGGAAGATATGCAGACGCGCTGGCTGCGGCAAATGAAGCACTGAAGTACAATGATAAACTGTTCGACTGGACAGCATTTTATAACACTTACAAAACTCAGATAGAGGCTGTTAATGTATATACCAATGCCCCTTCGCCAATGGGTTTCAATTACATAGAAAATTATTATTTCCGTCATGGAGCTTCGAGCAATGCTGGCCGGGAACAGTCAATTCGTGTTGACCGTGCGGCCCGTTTTGAACAGGGAGATGCAAGATTTGCTTCACGCTGGAAACTCCGGACCGTTGGGGCAGATACTTATTATACCAGCATTACCACCGGTTACTTCAATGTGGGTGGTTTAACCACAACGGAAGTTTATCTGATCAAAGCAGAATGTCAGGCACGTTTGAACGATGTTCCTGGTGCAATGTCTACCTTAAATGCGGTGAGGGTAAAAAGAATTTTTGCTGCAAACTACGCGCCGCTAAGCGCAGCTAACACCATTGAAGCAGTAAAGCTTATTCAGCGGACCAAAGCAAACGAGCTTATTTTGGGTATTACACCTTTTGCTGATGCACGTCGCCTGAATAAAGATGCCAATTACGCTGTCACATTAAGTAAAACGGAAAATAGACAAGCCTTAACGCTTGCACCAAACTCTCGTATGTGGACAATGCCATTTCCACAGGGTGCTTCAAAAAATCCGGGTAATGGAACCATCAAGCAGAATGTAGAAAAGTAGATTAATGACCAAATTAAAAGCGATAAAGCATGAACATTTTATTTAAGAGCCTATTAACCCTTGTACCTGCAACGCTAATGTGTTGTGGAGGCCCGTTATTTGCACAGAACGGGAAATATGTAATCACCGGTAAGTTGCCTGCCGTTAACGAAAAGGTATATCTTGGTCACGACGCTGGAGACAAATATGTAGTTACAGATTCGGCCAAAGTTATTAATGGCAGTTTTATGTTTAAAGGAGCCGTTAAACAACCGGGCTTTTACAAATTGGAAAGCAAACACCTTAAAAACCCAATCGTTTTTATATTAGAAAATGCGGCCATCAATGTGTCTAAACCCGACAGTGTATCGCCGGTGCTGATTACTGGTTCTCCGGCGTATGATGTATACATGAACTTTTATAATGGCCCATGGAAAACAATCACAGCTAAAGCGGGAAATATTTACGGGAGGCTTGATCAGGTGGAGAAAGCTGGCAAAATGGATACAGCTACCCGTGCAGGTTTCGATAAGGAATTTAAAGCCCTGGATACTTTGAATATTGGAATTGTAAAACAATACATTTCCAAAAATCCTAGCTCAGCTGGGTCGGCAGCAATTATTTACGACCGCTTTATAAGTTATCCCAATTTTCAGGTAGCAGAACAGTTGTATGGGATGCTTACGAAAGAAGCACGGCAATCAGATATTGGCGAACAAATTAGCACCGCCATAAAAACTAATGCAAAAACCGCTAAAGGGAAGGTTGCTCCGGCAATTGCGATGCCTGATAAGGATGGTAAAATCGTAAAGCTGTCAGATTTTAGAGGAAAATACGTACTGGTTGATTTCTGGGCGAGCTGGTGTGGTCCCTGCAGGAGAGAAAATCCAAACGTAGTTGCCGCTTACAAAAAATACCATGATAAAGGCTTTGAAATTCTGGGTGTATCGCTAGACTCCAAAAAGGACGCCTGGTTGAAAGCCATTGCAGCTGATGGCCTCACCTGGACGCATGTTTCAGATTTACAGGCCTGGTCTAATGCCGCGGTTAAGGATTATGGCGTAAAAGCTGTACCGGCAAGCTTTCTGCTTGATCCCGAAGGTAAGGTAGTAGGCAAAGATTTGAGAGGAGAGGAACTGAATAAAACCCTGGCAGGCATTTTCAAATAATTTCTCTTTGAGAACAATTCACGAATAGCTGCGGCCCAGGGCTCGCAGCTATTTTTGTTTAATAATCGATTTTTTATCACGCCTTGCAAAAAAGGGTTTGCAGGCTACTAAAACACAAAGTTTTTTCATTGCGATAGTTCGAAATAAGGTCTGGTACATCATTTATTGGGTAATCATTACATCAGCATCGATATGATGATAGGAAGTGTATCATGATACCTAGGCATATCTTTTTCAAGCTTATAGTTGCTTTCTTAAATTATTTTTATCCCTTAAATTGCGAATTTCATGATTTCCGAATCAATAAATTTATATTTTTTTTGTACCATACACTTGCAAGGTGTAGCCCATTTTCTGTCTAATCATTAGCGCTGCTTGGCTTAATGCTTTTCTCTTCTTTTTATTGCTAAATTTTTATGCCGCTCTATCAACGCACTAAATTTTTCTGATATTGAATTATATTGTTCCTCATCAAAATCTTCTAAATAAATTTTTTTGATTTGCATCTTCGCTTTTATGGTCGGGATTTTGATTAGCTCTCCTTTTTTATTATTTGCTAAATGATCAAAATAATGCCAGTTGCCGACATAGTCGCCAGTGAGTAGATTTATACTTGCTTCACCACTGCCGTCGTGAGTGGCGTTGCCGAAAGCGTACTCACTCACGCCGATTAACCTCATTCGTTTCTCATTTCTCTCGTACCTAAACTGGCAAGCGTAACCCGAACGCATCCAGTTTGTAGTAATTTCGAAACCACTTTTTTTAGGTTCGATGAGGGTATTATCTCCAGCAGCCATTTCTAATTTTTTACTTTTTATTTTTTTAAAGTTTTGCATGGATAGTCTACATACAATGGTATAATCACGTTTATCCAGGTAAACAGTATCCATCTTTCCATCGAGATCAATGTCTTTTACCAATTTTTTCTGTGCATAAGTCGATAATTTTAAAATAAATATGCCTGCAATAATAATTAGTTGTTTCATAGGTGTTTGCTAAACTTGCAATTCTCGTTCATTTATTGTCATGATAGAAGTATACTCTTGATATTTTAATCATCTGCAACAGGAAAAAATGTTTTATATATATGATGATTTTTCCTGCCAGATAATTTAATTCCCAACTTTATTAAAAGCGTTGGTTAAGATTTTGCCTGGGTTGCTATCTTTAAAAAGTACAGTTGTTATTTCGTAACTTTTTGTTGTCGTGGTGTTTGGCATATCCTCTTTCATAGTATTTATGTCCGTTTGGGTGTAAGTGCCTTTCAACAAATCGATTTTCTGTTCTGTTTGTCCTCCCGCACCCATGCTATAAGCACTAATCTGCATTAAAATTAAACCTTTGTTGAGGTATTGATAGGTGCTTTTTATGCTTCCGGCAGGGCCGGTAGCCTGCATGGAAATAACCAGCCTTCCACTGTCAATATCAACTTTTTCATAATCGTAGATCGGATAACCGTTTTCTCTGTATTTGGGCTCTACTGCCGAAAATGATTGATCGTGGAGTTTGTATTTTTCGCCTTGTTTAAAGAGCACTAAAGTAGGGCGAACGGCGGTGGTATCTCTCGTGTTAATAAGCACAATAACTGCGTCTTTTAGGCCATCGTTGTTCAGGTCGCCTGTTGCTTCCAAATCCATTTTGTAGTTGGCCGGAACAAAATCTTGTGTGGTATTGCCGGTGCCGGGAAAAATAGGGGCGACAATTGAGGAATCAGCATGTTGAAAAACTTCCGTTTGATTTTTTACAGTATCTGTAAATATGGTTTCTGCTTGCTGTTTTTTGTTTTGGCAAGCGATAATGGTTATTGAAAGATTAAAAAGGAGTACAAATTTTTGAAGCGATTTCATCATCGTATTTAGATTTAATAACTTATTAGAGATGATTTTTAATTTTCAGTAATGTTTTAATAAAATCAGCATTAAAAACTCTGCTATAATATAGTTCCAGATCCTGCTCATAAAATAAATCGGGATTTTTGAATTTATTTTTTCTTACCTTTATTTCTGCTTCGTTTAAATTGCATAAGTTCAAGATAGAGCCGCCATCGTCAGTAACTGGGAGATCAAAATACGTTTTCAGTTTTTTGATATCTTTTAAATAAACGGCTTCTCTAAAATTCTTAAAGTCATCTGACCAATTCCTTACTTCGAGGTTATTTTTTGATTGAGGTACCATAACGGTATCCTTGACTGCGGTTTTAGAATCTAGTTTGTTTCCGGCTTTTTTAGGAGCGTTGCTGCAGGCTGATAATAAAATCAATGCGAGAATTAGATGTACAGTTTTCATTGTAGCGTTTTGAATTTTATTTGTATAGGTTAACGCTAAAAACCTATAATGGTTTTGATATCAAGACGCTGTGGTAGGAAATTCTATTTTTAGCTGTATTGGATTTACTACGTAGCTTAAAAATTTCTGCCCAATGATGGGCTTAAAGTGAAGTCACTTGGCTTTCAGGAAAGTTTGCCGATTGTGAGGTACTTGTGATAAGCGGTAATGGAGCCGGCCAAATAAGGGTGCCGCTTGCCCGATCTTTCGCTTTAACTCATCTGTATTCCGGGATTCTATATACTTTGATTCAAGGTAGGGAGGAGCCAACGATTCGAAAAAATTAGATATATTTAAGGACAAATTAGATATGCAGGGGCTTAAAAATTTGATACGTTCCAGCGTTTGGCTGGAGGAAGAGGATCTTCATAAGATTTTAGGGTATTTTACCGTAAAAACACTGCAAAAGAGACAATTGTTGTTGAAACGTGGCCAGATCGCTTCACACTATTATTTTTTAAACAAAGGGGCACTTCGGTTTTTCTATAATGATGAACAGGAGCTTACGGCCTGGATTGTACAGCCGGGAGAGTTTTTCGCTGAAATTTCCAGTCTGAATCCGGGATTGCCTTCCCGGTTCAATATAGAGGCGGTTGCAGATACTGAACTATACTACATTCATAAAAACGATATGGATTTGCTTTATAAACAAATTCCCGCCTGGCAGGAGTTTGGGCGAAAACTCTGGGAAGGTATGGCCGTGCGCATGATCAGCGAGATCATCAGCTTCCAGACCATGACTGTAGAGGAACGTTACCTGGCATTTCTTCAAAAGCCTGGTTTCATGCAATTTATCTCTGTTAAGCAACTCGCTTCTTACCTCGGTATAACTCCGAATGCGCTAAGTCGCATTCGTAAAAATCTTCGTTAATGGCATTATCTACCAAATGGTAGTTCGATTGACTTTCTACGGGCATAGCTTTGTGAAATCAATAAAAAAGAACAATGGACAATATTATTTTAGTTGCAGGCGCTACTGGCGACCTGGGAGGCAGATTGTGCAGACATTTACTCAAAAATGGCGCTAGTGTACGCGTCGTCGTGAGAGCAGAAAGTAATCAGGACAAAGTAAATGAACTGCGTGAATCAGGGGTAGAGATTGTAGCGGTCAGCTTTGAAGATGAAGCTGGGTTAGTATCGGCGTGCAAAGGCGTTTCTTGCGTGGTATCGGTACTTGCTGGCTTGCGGGAGGTGATTGTAACGGCACAAAGCCAGTTGCTTCAGGCTGCTGTACAAGCGGGCGTTCCACGCTTTATTCCATCCGATTTTTGTACAGACTTTACCCAGCTACAGGCAGGCGAAAATAGAAATTTCGACCTGCGTAAAGCGTTTCAGTCCGTGCTTGAGGCCAGTAATATCAAAGCTACTTCTGTATTTAACGGTGCCTTTGCCTATGTTTTGCAGTATGATATCCCACTTCTTGATACAAAAGCAAAGACCATTACCTACTATTCCGGTAAAGCTGATTGGCAGATCGACTTTACCACTATAGAAGATACGGCCGCTTTCACTGCATGTGCCGCAATGGATGATACCGCGCCACGATTTCTCCGCATAGCAGGCTTCCGTTTTAGCCCGAGCGAACTGGCAGCGCTCACCGTACGCGTTTTTGGTGAACATTTCAAATTAAAAGAACAAGGTACCCTTGAACAATTTTTGGCTTATATTCAAAAGTTACGGACAGAAAACCCCGATGGCGAAAAGCAACTTTACCCGCAATGGCAGCAGATGCAATATCTCTATAGCATGTTTGCAGCTCATCACCATGCTCTTGACAATGACCGGTACCCTGGTTTAAGCTGGCAAACAGCAGAAATAACACTTCACGCAATAAACAACAATAGAATAGCACAAAATGAAACAGCTATATAGTAATGCGCAGCTTTTAAAACATTGGCTGGGTTTTACCAGCCATATAGTAGAAGTGAACGGAACGCAACTGCACTTTGTAGACAGCGGTGGCAAAGGCCCGGTATTGATCTGCCTACCCGGCTGGCCACAAACCTGGTATTCATATCGTTCGGTTGCGCTTCCATTGGCTGATTCCTTCAGGGTTATCGTAATCGATATTCGTGGCATGGGCAGTTCGGCAACACCAGCGTCAGGCTATGACAAAAAAACAATGGCTACTGATGTGTACAAGCTGATGGGCCTATTGAGCATTGGTAAAGCATCTGTGTTAGGCCATGATATAGGCGGTATGGTCGCATCCAGTCTGGCGCATAATTATCCGGATGTGATTGAACGCCTGATCCTGGCAGATGGCCTGCATCCTAATGAAGGAATGATGCAAATGAAACTGATTCCACCTCAGGAAACTTTTGGCGGGAAAATAGATCAACAGCAACCTTATATGTGGTGGATGAGTTTCAATCAAGTTAAAGAACTGCCTGAAAAATTGCTGGAGGGACGTTACCGTTACCTGCTCGACTGGCTTTTCGATTACGTGATGGTGGACAGTTCGAAGATGCCTGATTTTGAAAGGAATGTATATGCGTACGTTTACAACCAATCCGAACGGATACGGGCCTCCAATGGCTGGTACCAGGCATTTCCCCAGGATATAGCCGATGCCCAACATTATTCGAAGCTCCGGATGCCTGTTCTGGGTATAGCCAGCAATGTGGCTTCTGGTTTTTACCAATATGCTTTACCAACCATAGCGGAGAATTATCAACTGGTGAATCTGGAAAATACCGGTCATTTTATGTTTGAAGAAAATCCATCAGGTGTTTATGAAGCAATCTTAATGTATTTAAACACTGGCAAAACAGAATAATGGCTGAATCGATTCAGTAGCAAGTTCTTTCCTGATTACGCTATGAGATTTGTCTAAAAAAAATCACCCTTTTGCTATACAAGGGGTGATTTTTGCTCATTTTATTAATCTGTTACTTTCAGCGATTGAATAAATCCATTAGATAATTTAAAATGATATTTCAAAATGATCGGACTACCCGGAAAGTTTCCTGATGTTTTCGCGGATAGGATGTTTTCATCTTCGTCATAAGCTACTGGCTCCATAGTGGCACGATATTCTTTGTTGGCTTTATCAATCCAACTTTCGATTTCTGCTTTTCCCTTATGCGTTTTGCCTTCATCAAATACTTCTGCATTCTTTGCAAAACAATTGGCATACGCAACACTGTCGAAATTGTTTTGCGCTTTTACTAATTCGGAGATCATGTGTGGTAAATTCATCGTATTATATTTTATGATTATGAAATGGTTGGCACTGTACCGCCGTCTATTACAAATTCAGTTCCTGTTAAATAGCTGGCTCTTGGCGAAACAAGAAAGCCAACCAATTCAGCTACTTCTTCCGGTTCGGCAGGTCTTCCGAAAGGTATTCCACCCAAGGCATCCATTACACTTTTTTGCGCTTCTGCTATGGTGCTATTTGCGTTTCTGGCAATTTCACCCAGCCAGGCTGCCGATGCTGTTGTGTTGATCCAACCTGGAGAAACCGTTAGCACCCGAACACCCTTAGGGGTAACTTCGTTCGATAAACTTTTACTGTAATTTCTCAATGCGGCCTTTGCTGCGGCGTAAGGTAAAGTAGAATCGTACAAAGGCAATTTACCCTGAATGGATGCGATGTGAATAATAACACCGCTTTTTCTATCTACCATTTGTGGCAAAAATCCCCTGTCAAGTCTAACCGGAGCAAGCAAATTAGCTTGCAGGGTCGATTCCCAGTCGTCATCTCCTAACACAGAGAATCCACCGGCCGGCGTTGATGAACCACCAAGGTTGTTCACCAGAATATCCAGCTTGCCATAAGTCGACAGCACTTCGCTAACTACTTTTTGTACTCCATTTGCAGTACTCAAATCAGAAGCAATAAAATGCATGTTACGGTTTTCTTTTTCAGGTGCATTTCTTGCGCTGATTATAATGGTTGCGCCGGCTTGCAGCAACCTTTCTGCGATTGCTTTTCCGGCTCCTTTTGTTCCACCGGTTACCAAGGCAATTTTACCTTGAAGTTCATTGTTGTAATTAAATTGATTTTCCATTTGTCGAATTCTTTGATACAAAATTGAGAAGTATCACGCTATCAGGCAATAACGGAAAACCGAATTGCATAGGGACAAATTTTTCCCCTATTGTATGATTAGGTACATTGGATTAAATTTGTATATGCACGAAAGAAAAATACCTTTAAATTTAAACTGTGGCCTCGACCTGATCGGTGAAGTACTTTACGGCAAATGGAAAATCCGTTTGTTATGGTTTATTCATCAGGGGCATCTGCGGCCAAGTGAATTACAGCGTAAAATTCCAGATGCTTCAAGACGTGTTTTAAACATCCAGTTGAAAGAACTGGAAGATCACGAACTGGTGAAGAAGAAAATCTATGCTCAGGTTCCGCCAAAAGTTGAATATTCCCTTACAGATTTTGGTAAAACCTTAGTGCCGGTAATATCCGCATTAGGTTTTTGGGGCGATGAAAATGAAAGCAGGCTGCGAAGGGTAATTTTAAAAAGAATGGAAACCTCACAAGATCTTGCTAGTTATACAAAAGAGGTGTCCATACTATAGATTTTTTTAGGTAATTTCTACTCCCGCCAAATAGTTATATTTCCGGCTTATTTATCTACCTTCAAAATGTAGCCCAGGCCATATACGTTTTCTATACTAACCTGATTGGACGCCCTGAAAAGCCTGCGAAGTCTTGAAATGAATACTTCAAGACTCTTTCCATTGAAATAGTCATCGTTTCCCCATAACGCTAGCAGCAGATCCTTTTTTTTGACTACCTGATTAATATGGCCTGCCAGATGATCCAATACTTCTGCTTCTCTTACCGTGAGGGAAATTTCTTTACCATCGGGCATCGAAACAAACAACTGATCCTTTTGATACCTGATATCGCCCAGATTAATGTAGCCAGCTTTTGCCATAGCGGGGGCTTTTGGATCAGGTGAAAATTTGTTGATGATATTTACGATTCTCAGTACCAGTTCCTCAATTTCAAACGGTTTGGATATGTAATCTATGGCGCCGATCTTAAGCCCACGGAGCCGGTCTTGTTTTTCGTTGTGTGCGGTAAGAAAAAAGAACGGTTGGTTAGGGTTTATTTTCACCAGCTCAGCAGCCAGATCAAAACCATTCAGGTCGGGTAATTGCACATCAACAATCACCAGCTTATTGTTAACTGGGTTTGCAGCATAATAATCTAGTGCTGCTGTAGCAGTTTTGAACCATTGTACACTAAAACCCCGTAACTTTAAGTATGATGAGATGACGTTGCCCAGGTCTGTTTCATCCTCAATTATTATAATATCGTTAAGCATAGGGTTGCAATTTATTAATCATTTATAACAATCTTAATCTGCGCTGCAGGTATATGCACCAGAAATTCGGTTCCTTGTTCAGGCGTTGTTTTTACACTGATTTCCCAACCATGAATATCAAGACATTGTTTAACATAATATAGGCCAAGGCCCAGGCCTGAAACTGTACCATCTTTACCTCCACGAAAGAATTTATCAAATATTTTTTCTTTCATATCGTCTTCCATTCCCTTTCCGTTGTCCTTGATATGCAGGGCATAACCATCCTTATTTTTAGTGATAAATAGCATGGTCATTTTAACATTGTTATCGTTATGTTTAAAAGAATTGTCGAGTATATTCTGCAGCATGGTGGTAAATACAAAAGGATCCATCATCACCAATATTTCCGAATCGTACGGATCAAAAGTCAGGCTGTTTGGTTCATGTATTTTTATTTTATAATCGTTTACCAGGGTAAGTACAGCATAGTTAAGATCTGTTTCTTCTAAATTGATATTATTGTTCATTTCCGATACCTCCAACATTTGGTTAATGTGTGAATGAAGCCTTTTAGCCTGTCTCTCAATAATATTTACCAGTGTATTTACACGATTCCGGTTGTTGAGTACCTCATTTTCATGCAAGCTTTTGCCTGCCACTAAAATGGTGGTGATGGGCGTGTTAAATTCGTGCTTGATACTGTTCAGGAAGTCGGATTTGATATCTGTTTCTTTCTTTTGGCGCATCCAGCTCATGTAGGTGTAATAGTTAATGCCTACGATGATCAAAATACACAGTGCTACCAATAAAAATGTAGGCAGCATCTGATAAGCCACTTTGAGCATACGGCCCGGGGAATCAACAAAAAGGTTGAAGGTTACCCTGTAATCGTAAACCAGTTTATCACTAACAGAGAGATGAGTAATTCTGTTCTGTAGGGTTGGATGAGTCAATGTACCATCGATGATTATACCGAACGGCGTTTTTTGGTTTGCTTTAAAATCCGTAGGGGTATGTCTGTCAAGTAGGGAAATGTCACCGATTTTAGTATCAAAGTTAATGTCTATCTGCTGAAAAGTAAGCAGGTATTCTAAGTTGCTGTCTAGTCCATTTTTTTTTACTATCGATCGGAAAACACTGTCCATAGTGCTTTTCTTTTGAAGTTCCTTCAATAAGTTAATGCTAACGCTTTGTGAAAGTTTGATGAATTCGTGCCTGTTGCTGAGATAAGCTTTTTTGAGTGCGGGCATATTTATGGTGAGGATCGAATCGATAATCTTTCCACCACCTTTGTAAACTTTATCTTCAGATATACTGCGGCCATATTCATCGTTAATCAGTGTTTTTTCTTTTAAACTATAATCCCTGTCTCTAAGTACGTAAGAGTTATAAGTTAACCTGAATTGCACGAGAAGTAATATCAGAAAACTGAGCAATACAACTGATTTATATATCCGATTTTTCATTTTATACTTTAAAAATAGACATATTATTCCATAACTAGTATGCCGTTAAGCTTTTGTTAGGTTTCTGTTACGTTTTCGTTTGGCAAATTGTTGCGATGTTGGACGTAGCTTTGAATAATGAAGATAGACGACACTTATCAATCAGATTTTTATTGATCAGTCTAACTCTCAGCAACAATAGCAGATAAATCTATTGTTCAGAAGATTTACCTTTTACTTAACCCCCCCCCAAAAAAAAAATGGCCATTAGAAGGATTTTATTATTACTTATTGTCTCAGCTGCAACATCCCTTTATCCGGTTCGGGCGCAGCAGAAAGCTGCCAACAAACCCTTATCCGAATTGCAACAGGATTTTGTTGACCTTGGACTGGGTATGTTTATTCATTACGGCATGCCCACTTTTATGGATCAGGACTGGTCGGATCCGGATGCAGATCTTTCCCTGTTTCAATCGCCGAAACTTAATGCCGATCAATGGGCGAAAGCGGCAAAATCGGCCAATATGACCTATGGTTGTTTAACCACCAAACACCATAGTGGTTTTCCGATCTGGAATACCAAAACAACAGCGTACAACGTAATGAATACGCCGTTAAAGCGTGATGTGGTAAAAGAGTATGCAGATGCTTTTCGCAGAAATGGCTTAAAGGTAATGCTTTATTATTCTATACTGGATACCCACCATGGGATCCGTCCAAATCAGATTACACCGGATAATGTGAAAATGATTAAAGATCAGCTTACCGAACTGCTTACAAACTATGGCGAAATCACCGCCCTGATCATTGATGGATGGGATGCTCCATGGTCGAGGATTTCTTATGATCAGGTGCCTTTTGAAGATATTTATTACCTCATTAAATCTTTACAGCCAAATTGCCTGGTAATGGATCTGAATGCGGCTAAATATCCTACACAAGCACTTTTTTATACTGATATTAAATCTTACGAACAAGGGGCAGGTCAGTTTATTTCAAAAGAAAACAATAAACTTCCGGCGCTTGCCTGTCTTCCGCTACAAGCCAACTGGTTCTGGAAAACATCATTCCCTACTACAGCAGTAAAAAATGTACCTGAACTGGTTAACAAATTTATTATTCCATACAACGGTGCATATTGTAACTTTATCCTCAATGTAGCACCCGGTAAAAATGGTTTGATAGATGACAATGCCCTGTCGGCTCTTAAGGAAATGGGACAGCTTTATAAAAAACCTGTAGGTCTCCCACGTATCCCAAAACATGCTGCTCCGATTATTTCCAGTAACATTGCCAAAAACGTAAAAAGCAATAGTAGCTGGAGTGACGATATGAACATTATGGATTTTGCCAACGATGATAATTTTGGCTCAAGCTGGTCATCCAACCATACCGTAAAATCGCCATGGTATGAGTTGAATTTCGAAAAGGCAGTGGCTTGTAACATGGTTGTACTAACCGCAGGCAATAACCATAAGGCAACTTATCATTTACAATATTATGCAAATGGCACGTGGAATGCATTGCCGGTAAGCAATGAAGGAGAAAAAAAAGTGAACATTTTCAGGTTCGAACGGATCTGGTGTGAAAAAATAAAAGTTACCATAACAGATTTTGATAGTCCGCCGGTTATTGCTGAACTAGGTGTATTTAACGAAAGGAAATAAAATAACTTAGCCAGATCATAGTTGATCCGGCTAAGTTATTAAAGCTAATCAATCTAATTTGGCACTAAGCCGTCCGATACTGCCTCAAATACGTTTTCAAAATCTGCCTCGCCTGGTGGATATGTGTTTTTACTGTTCCTAAGGGAATACCGCGCTCCTGGGCAATTTCCTCATATTTATAGCCCTCAAAGTACCGCTGAAATGGGATCCGGTATTGTTCAGGTAAACTCCGTAATGCTTTTTGGATGTCATCCATCACAAATTTTCCTTCAGAAGAAATTTTGGTTGAACTTTTAAGCAGGTTAGGACTTGATAAATCTTCATCTCTACTGATCACTGAATGTCTCTTCTGAGCTTTACGATAGTCGTTGATAAAGGTATTTCGCATAATTACATAAAGCCAGCCACGTAAATTGGTGCCTTTATCAAACTTTGCGCAAAATCGAATTCCTTTAATCAGCGTATCCTGCACAAGGTCTTTTGCATCATCTTCGTCATGGGTAAACCGCATTGCATGGGTGAGGAGGGCAATAGCGTGCCCATCAGCAGCCCTGCTGAATTCATTTTGATTCATAGTTTTTCAATTAGGTAGATAGGTTACTAAACAACAGGCTAAATTCAATTAAGTTTTGATTAATCTTGCAGGAGGAGATCAGGCACTTATTGGCCAACATGTGTTAGAGCTCGAAGTATCAGGTTTATGTATTGAAAGACAGCTAAATAAAACCTTTTTTATCTATTGAAATGATATAAAATGATCATCAAATAAACTTTAATGTTGTTAACGGCCATATGATTGTTACATTTAAAGATAAATTTGAAGAAATCAGCTTGCTTATACAGGTAACACGATCTGTATAATGATGGTTATAGTATAGCTGCTTCCTTAATGAAAGCTGTTTCCAAAGAAAAACATTTAAGCTAAATGATTGTATAAAATATCTTCAATAAATTTGACTAGTGTTTCCGATGGATTTAATTCCTAATAATATGATAAAATCAGCTCATCTGCCTGATCTCTTCACGCTTCAATCCATTTTTGAAGGCATTCAGGATGCCATATACTGTTATGACCTTGAATTCAGGATAACCAATTGGAACCCCGCTGCAGAACGTCTGTTTGGCTATACTGCGACAGAGATATCAGGGCAATCTATTTTTCTGCTGATTCCGGATGATAATCATGCAGAAAAGAAAAAACTGATGCAGGAAGTTTTAGCTGATAAGCAGATCAGTCAGTTCAGAACAGTCATGCTTAACCGTTTGGGCAAGGAAATACCGGTTTCCCTAAGCTTTTCGCCGATCAAAGATCAGGACGGAAAAATTATTGGTACATTGGAAATTGCACATGATATCTCTTTCGAATACCAGGCCGAAGAAAAACAATCAAGGCTTGCTGCTATCATAGAAAGTTCTGAAGATGCTATTATCAGTAAAACACTTGATGGAATTATTACGACCTGGAACAAAGGAGCAGAGCATATTTTTGGCTATACTGAAGAAGAAGCTATTGGACAGCCAATCACCATACTTCTCCCGGCTGACCGTTTGAGCGAGGAAGAAGCTATCATTGCAAGCCTGCGGCGTGGTGAGCGGGTAGGCCATATCCAAACCATCAGAAAAACAAAAGATGGGAGTTTATTAGATATTTCGCTGGCGGTATCTCCTATTAAAAACCGCGATGGAGTTGTTATTGGCGCATCTAAAGTTGTTCGTAATATTACTTCCCAAAAAGAGTCTGAAAAATTAATTGCCAAGCACATGGAGCGTCTTGAGCTGTTGAATGTAGTGGGCAGAAGCATTAACGGATCTCTGGACCTTCAGCAAATATTACAGCAGGTAATTGATTCCACTACAAAACTTACCGGTGCAGCCTTTGGAGCATTTTTTTATAATCAGGCTAAACAGAAAAGCGAATCTTACTGGTTGTATACCCTATCTGGCGACTCGAAGGGGGCTTTTGCTGATTTTCCGATGCCACCCAATACCACTTTATTTCATCCGATCTTTAGCGGAACAAAAGTAGTACGGTCAGATGACATTACCCAGGACTCCTGCTACGGTAAAGATGTACCCTTTTTGGAAAAAGTTTCAGGAAATTTAGCCGTGGTTAGCTATCTTGCCGTTCCGGTTAAAACCAAATCGGGCGAAGTAATTGGCGGGCTGTTTTTTGGTCATCAAGATAGGGCCGTTTTTAAAGAGGAACATGAGGATCTGGTGCTAACGGTAGCTTCCCAGGCCGCCATTGCCATCGAAAATTCGAGACTTTTTAAAGAAGTGCAGGACCTGAGCATGAAAAAAGATGAGTTTATTGCAATGGCTTCTCATGAATTAAAAACACCAATGACCTCTCTTTTTGGCTTTTTACAGTTGGCCAATCGTACTATAGTTGAAGGTGTTTCAAAAACGCTACTTGAAAAGTCAATTAAACAGTTGCAAAAAATGATCGTTTTAGTTACTGATCTTTTTGATGTTTCCAAGATCCAGTCTGGAAAACTACAATTGAATATGGAATACCTTAATCTGGCTTTACTTGTTCAGGAAATGAAAGAATCTTTTTTGCAAGCCCACCCGGAGCATATTTTGACCATTGAAATGCCTGAAGAAAGTTTTGTTCATGCTGATCGGATGCGCCTTGAACAGGTATTAACAAATTTGCTGAACAACGCCGTTAAATATTCGCCCCTACAAAAAACAATCGAATTAAAGGTATTCCATATGGATAATGCGGTACATACTTCGGTTAAAGATTTTGGTCCGGGTATTTCAGAAGAAAACCAACGTTACATATTCGGCCAGTTTTATCAAGCCAAGGAACACAGAGATAGTTCGTCGGGTTTGGGCCTCGGGCTTTTTATATCAAAAGATATCATTGAACGCCATGGTGGCGAGATTTGGGTAGAAAGCAGGCCGGGTGAAGGTGCTACCTTTAATTTTTCTTTACCGTTGGCGTAATATATTTGAGCTTAAAACAATAGTCGGACTGCTTTTTTAATTTACATGATTAATTACTGATCAGGAATAAAGGGATTAAACCACATATTATGGCAGAACGTATCTGTAAATGCCAATACCATTTAAAATAGATTATTTTACTATTTAGGGTTAAAACTTGGGCTTTGCTCCGTCGGTATTTATCTACAACGTAAAACCTACTGTATAAACCTGTTTCTTATAAGCACTGGGCGACATCCCCGTAAGTTTTTTAAAAGATTTTGAAAAGTAGGAGAGATTATCAAACCCGGTTTGTGTTGCAATTTCCGAATACGCAAACCGGCTGGTGGCCAGTAGATATTGGGCCCGCTCAATCCGTTTTTCTAGGATGTAACTAACCGGGCGTTGGCCGGTAAAGGTTTTGAATAAACGGGAGAAATAATCGGGATGCTGATTAACACGTGAGGCTAAACTGGTTACAGATAATTCCTGGTGCAGATTTACAAGGATGTAACCTACCGTTTCTACTATTTTGACCGGAGCATGCCGCTCTTCAGGTTTACGGTGTAACTGTGGTTGGAGCAAGCGCCCCATTAGTTGAAGCAGTATGCCCTGGGTTTCAAGGTAACTGGCTAAACCCTGCATATTGTTCAGCTCCTGATATTCTTTATAGTAAATATTTTTCTCATAAATCTTTGGATCATCAGATCGGTTGATGCCACGGCCGGGATTGATTTCAAGCAATCGTTTAAAAAGATCAATATCCATCTGCTTTGCCTTAACTTTCGAAACATTACGGCTTCGGGCGAAGAGAGAATTTCCGTCTACAGATTCTTCAAAGAACTGCACAAAGTACTGGCTTAAATATCCATCACAATGTAAATTGCAAAGTGTAAAACTGGGTATAATATAGAGGTATCCGGGTTCAAGCTTTAAAGAGCCTGATTGGTCGGATATCTCACCGCTTCCTTCATCTATATAATAAATCCTGAAATAAGGACTGATTACATTTGAGTAATTCCATTTTTCCGATAATTTTACATAATCTACATTGAGTAGTGAAAAGGTATTTTGCAGTACTCGCTTAATCATTTTTTAAATGTCGGATTTTTACAATAAATAGTCTAATTTATTTAAAAATAGATTAGATAACATGTTTATTTTTGACTATAGTAACCAAATATAAAACCGTTATTACACAAATGAAAAAAAAAATATCCATAGGCATTGTTGCAATTTTTCTATTGCTAAATGCAAAAGCTCAGCAAAAAACCATTAATCCTGAGCAGGGTAAATTCAATCCTACAGACGAATCCCTGAAGCAATATCAATATCCGGAGTGGTTCCGTGATGCCAAATTTGGTATCTGGTCGCATTGGGGGCCTCAGGCAGTTCCCCGTCAGGGCGATTGGTATGCGCGAGGCATGTACCTGCAAGGCAATGATCAGAATAAATATCATGTCGCGCATTACGGAACACCATCCAAATTTGGTTATAAAGACATTATTCCACTTTGGAAGGCAGAAAAATGGAATCCTGAGCAGTTAATGGCCCTTTATAAAAAAGCGGGTGCCAAATATTTTGTTAGCATGGGCTCGCATCATGATATGTTCTTTTTGTGGAATTCGAAAATCCATAGATGGAATTCGGTGAAAATGGGGCCTAAAAAGGATGTGGTTGGACTTTGGCAAAAAGCGGCAAAAAAAGAAGGCCTCCGTTTTGGAGTTTCTGAACATCTGGCTGCAAGCTTCAATTGGTTTCAGCCCAGTCATGGTTCAGATAAAACCGGCCAATTTGCCGGAGTTCCGTATGACGGACATGACCCACAATATTCAGACCTGTATCATTTGCCGGCTGATTCGAGCGATATAAAAGAATGGTTGACCAATAATCCGGCATGGCATAAAAAATGGTTGAACTATGTAACCGAACTGATTGATAATTATCATCCTGATCTGCTTTACTCTGATAGCAAAGTGCCTTTTGAAGAATATGGACGTAAAATGATTGCGCATTATTACAACCAGGATATGGCTAAAAACAAAGGTAAACTTGAAGCGGTTTATACACCTAAAGAACCTTCTGAAGGTAAATGGGCACAGGATGTAGAACGTGGTGTACTGGATTCGATCAGTCCTTTCCCCTGGCAGACCGATACTTCAATCGGTGATTGGTATTACAGAACAGGACAACGCTACAAAAGTGCGGATGAAATTGCACAACTTTTGATTGATGTAGTGAGTAAAAATGGAAATCTGCTGATTAATGTGGTACAGACACCAGAGGGAGATTTAGAACCCGATGTGATTAAGATTGTAACGGAGTTAGGCGAATGGACCAAGACTTATGGAGAAGGAATTTATGCCACAAGGCCTTGGAAAGTATATGGCGAAGGACCATCTACAATCAAGTCGAACCAGAAAAAGGGCGATTTTGGCGGATTGACCGATACGCGCGGATATGATGCAACGGATATCCGTTATACCACAAAGGGAAGCAACATTTATGCATTTTGCCTGAATGCACCTCAAACAGAGATAAAAATGGAATTGTTAGGAAAAGACTCTAAATATCTCGAAAAAACGATTAGCTCGGTTTCCCTTCTAGGCAGCAAGGAAAAACTAGACTGGACACAAACCAATGGTTCATTAGTGATCAAAAAGCCTAAAAATTACCCTGCCTGGGCGGTAACAGGATTTAAAATAGGATTTAATAAATAATAATATACTTAATCTTCTCTGATGGAAACCAAGCGCTCAACACTGGCCGTAATACTAATTACCTCTCTGTTCTTTTTATGGGGATTTGCCCATAATCTCGACCCGATATTAATTCCGCATTTAAAACGGTCATTTACGCTCACTACTGTACAGGCCACACTGGTAGATTCGGCGGTTTTTATCGCATATTTTGTAATGGCGCTGCCGGCAGGCATCATCATGAAAAAGTATGGCTACAAAAGTGGAATCATTATCGGCTTGCTGATATTTTCGGTTGGATGTTACCTGTTTTTGCCGGCAGCGCAGGTACAATCTTACAATTTCTTCCTGGCTGCTCTTTTTATTATTGCCTGCGGACTCACTATTCTGGAAACAGCAGCAAATCCATATATCACCTTAGTTGGAAAACCGGAAACTTCTACTTTCAGGCTAAATCTTGCCCAGTCTTTTAATGGGCTTGCGGCTTCACTTGCACCCATCATTGGAGGTAAACTCATCCTGGTAGAGGGTGTATCAGATAGCGCGCTGGCCAAAATGGATTTGGCTACAAGAAAATCGGTGCTGGCATCAGAAGCCACCTCTGTACAGGGACCATACTTTGTATTGGGAAGCATATTGGTCGTACTGGCGGCTATATTTTATTTTATCAAATTACCCGATATCAGGACAAATGACGAAGGCCCTACCAAACATAGCTTTTGGCAAGTTTTTAAACATAAACATTTATCGTGGGCAATAGCTGCACAGTTTTTTTATGTTGGTGCGCAGGTATCTGTATTTAGCCTGTTTATTCTTTATGCAACCAAATCAGCAGGTATTACAGAAAAAGAGGCAACTTATTACCTGGGTGTATGTGGTTTTGCGTTTCTGATCGGACGCTTTTTTACCACCTTCCTCATGCGCTTTTTTAAGGCGCAATATTTATTGGTTACCTATGCCTTTATCAGCGCACTGCTCTGCTTTGTTGCTATAATGGCTGCGGGCATCACAACGGTGTATGCCGTTATCGGCATTTGCTTTTTTATGTCGGTTATGTTTCCTACCATTTTCTCTTTGGGCATTAAAGATCTTAAAGAGGATACCGAACTGGGAAGTAGTTTAATTATCATGTCTATTGTGGGCGGTGCAATACTTCCACGTTTTTTTGGATATATAAGTGATGGAACGGGCAATATCCAAAATGGATATTATGTGCCAATGGTTTGTTTTGTTGTCATTATGCTATTTGGTTTAATGGGGCAAAAAACGACCAGAAAAGACATCATTAATCAACCTAATGAAATTTTATAATTAAAAATGAAAAGATACTGTTTGGCCCTTGATCTGGTTGATGATGAAAAACTGATCGCAGAATATGAAGCTTACCACGTTAAGGGTTGGCCTGAAATTAAAAGCAGCATAACCGATTCGGGTATACTGGATATGGAAATTTATCGTGTTTCCAACCGCTTATTTATGATTATGGAAACGGAAGACGATTTCAGTTTCGAAAATAAAGCACTTATGGACGCTTCTAACCCGAAGGTACAGGAATGGGAAACACTGATGTGGAATTACCAGCAAGCATTGCCATTCGCAAAACCAGGAGAAAAGTGGGTATTAATGAAAAAAATATTCGAATTAAATGGTTAGCGACAATGAACATCAGGAGTCGGCCCAAAGGCTGCCTCCGGTTATTTTCGGGACCAGTAGTTTGGGAAATCTCTATCAGGCAGTGGATTATGGTGTTAAACTGGAAATAGTAAAAGCCTGTTTAGCCTCCTCAAAACCGGTAGCATTTTTCGATTCTGCCGGGAAATATGGGGCAGGTCTGGCATTAGAATCACTGGGAAAATGTTTGGCAGATTTAAAGGTAGCTCCCAAACAGGTAGTCATCAGTAATAAACTGGGCTGGTACAGAACACCTCTTTTAACGCCTGAGCCTACATTCGAACCAGGTATATGGAAGGATATTGAACATGATGCTGTTCAGATGATCAGTTATGATGGGATATTAAAGTGTTTTGAACAAGGTAATGAACTGTTGGGGGATTACCATGCACAAATGGTATCGGTACACGATCCTGACGAATATCTTTTTGCAAGCAATAGCCAGGAAGACTATAAAGAACGTTATCAGCATATATTGGATGCTTACATGGCATTGGCCGAATTAAAATCTGCCGGTTTAGTCTCTTCTATTGGGGTAGGGGCAAAAGATTGGAAAATTATCCAGTCCATCGTGGCAGATGTTGATCTCGACTGGGTAATGATTGCCAACAGTCTGACCGTCAAGTCGCATCCTCCTGATCTGATTGCATTTATAAAGGAGCTTAACCAAAAAAATATTAAAGTAATTAATTCTGCCATATTTAACGGTGGCTTTTTAACAGGTGGTGATTTTTATAATTACCAGCCGGTTGATGCTGGCAGTTTAACCGGGAAAGCGCTTTTAGATTGGAGAGATAAATTTTATCAGGTTTGTAAAACGTTTGGTGTACTTCCTGCGGAGGCCTGTTTCAGTTTTTCTGCAGGTTTCCCTGGCGTAAAAAGCATTGCGTTAAATACTACACGGCCTGAGAAAGTAGCTGTAAATGCGGCGTTGGCCCATAAAGAAATTCCTGTCGGATTTTGGCAGGAAATGCAAAAACAGGGATTGATTGAATTTTAAAATAACGATGAAAGCATTAGTTTGTAATACACCGGGAGAATTTAGCTATATCAATAAAGATATGCCATTTGTTGAAGATGGTATGGTGCTGCTTAAAATGAGAAGACTGGGGATTTGCGGTACCGATTACCATGCATTTGAAGGAACACAACCATTTTTCGAATATCCAAGAATCCTTGGACATGAAATTGCTGCCGAGGTGGTAGAGGCCGGGACAGGAATAGACCTAAAAACCGGAGACCTGGTTACCATTAGTCCATATTTTTATTGTGGAACCTGTATCGCGTGCCGGAGTGGCAGAACCAATTGTTGTGTAAATATTAAAGTTTTCGGTGTCCATATAGACGGTGCCATGCAGGAGTACATCACAGTTCCTGCATCCTCAATTGTTAGTGGCGAAGGATTAACAGTAGATGAACTGGCACTCATAGAACCACTGGCCATTGGTGCGCATGGCGTTGGCCTTGCACAGTTAAACAAAGGAGATCATGTGGTGATACTTGGTGCCGGACCGATTGGTTTGGGCACTATTGCATTTGCCAAAATAAGTGGGGCTGAGATTATTGTTGTTGATGTAAACGATAACAGGTTGTCTTTTTGCAGCGAGCGTTTTGGTATCATGCACACCATAAATCCATTAAAAACAGATCCCTTGGAGCAGTTATCAAAAATTACCAATGGAGAAATGGCAAAGGTGGTAATAGACTGTACCGGAAACTTAAAGGCCATTAACAATGCCTTCCGGTTTTTAGCGCATACAGGTAAATTTATCATGATAGGCCTTCAGAAAGGTACGATTGAGGTGGTGCATCCGGAGTTTCATAAGCGGGAAGCTGTACTGATGAGCAGCAGAAATGCACTGCCGCACGACTTTGCCTATGTAATTGATTGCATCAGAAAAGGGCTGATTAAACCTATGGATTTTATTACCCATAATGTCCCGTTTATGGAGGTGAAAGAAAAATTTAATCATCTACTCCATGCAAATGATTCGCTGATCAAAGCATTGATCAGTTTTGATGAATAACACTATCCTCTCGTAGTTCTGAAAAAGAATGACGATAAATTTAAAGAGCAGGACTAACCTGGTATATCATATTGATTATCCTGCTCTTTTATCATAATCTGAATCTGATTAACGTACTTTCGGTCAGTTATATCCCCTTTTTCTCAGGTGAAAGAATTCAATATTATGGTAGTCACTTTATTAACTACCAGGATCAGCACGATGAATTGGTTTAGTGATGGCCATGAGGTAGGCAGATTATTTTTAAGCATTAACTTCGAGTCGATATCCTCTGCCTCTTACCACAACAATATTAATATTTGGACTGAATTCCAGTTTTTTTCGAAGCTTTGATATAAACATATCCAAACTACGCCCTACAATAACACCTTCATCTTCCCATATCTCTTTTTGTAACCGGCTTCTCTCTATGGTTTCGTTAGGGGAATTTGCGAGGATGAGCAATAGCCTGGTTTCCGTACCGGTCAATTCTATTGTTTTTTCATTTATGGAGAGCTTCCGGTTTTTAGCATTAAACAGAACCGAACCCAAGGTAATCAGATCTTTATGTTGATCATTATTGGGCAAATCTCTTCGCGGTTTAACCGATCTTAAAAAAATAAAACCAACAAATGCCAGAAATGGCAGGCTGCCCAGAAGATATCCATTTTTCTTGGTGATGATGCCTGTCGGTCTCATTTGAATGTCGATCATATACCGAGCTTTTGGCTGTTTTCTGCCTATGCAAGCTATAATCTCATCTTTTTTATGCGGTGATATTGCGTACCCGTAAGTAATGCTGGAATCCCTTAGGTTTAATACTTTAACTACATAATCATTTGTCATGGGATCTTTGGCCAACTGGCGTTTGGTCGCATTCACCAGCGAGATGGGGTTAAAAGTAAACTCATGCTCAAACTGAATTTGATATCCATTGTCTGCAATCTTTTTTATTGGGAGCACCCTGGATGTACTGTCGCCCGATTGTAAGAGCAGTTCATGTCCGATCCTGCGGAGCAAAACTTCCCTTCTGGAAAGATCAAAATCATCACTATCTGTCATATCGAAAGCCACATAGATTGTTATGAATGATAAGAGTAAGACGAATCCAAAGAAGTACTTGGCCTTACCGGATAGGAGGTTTTGACTAAGTTGCATAGTGTCAATGTTTTATTTACAAAGTTTACATTTTTATTTACAATTCTGCTTCTTCAGACGAAAAGATAGCAAAGTAATTTTGTTGCACAAACTTTAAAAGATATGAAAAATAAAAAAAATGCCTTAAACGAATCTGCTTTATCAGCAGATCGATCTATGTTGATCAAAACTACAAAAAAGATGAATAAATTTAGTTATGCACTGATCTTCATGTTGCTGGTGGTAAGCGGACTGGTTTTTGCCAATCGTGAAATTAAAGACGAAACTGCTAAAAAACGAAGCCCAAAACCCCTTTCTGCTGCACAACGGGTTGCCGAAATGAAAAAATGGGAAGCTAGTCCTGATGGTATAAAATTCAAAAAATGGGAAACATCACCCACAGGAAAAAGTGTACAGGCCAGTGCTGCTAGAATAAGCGCTTTTAGCAGTATGGATGCTGTTGTAACCTATTTATCTCTTCCACCGGGATCAAGATTAGGCTTCGGCGTAATGGCCAGGATTAATGGCGCCGATTATATTTTACGTTTTGAGGCAGAAAAGTCTAAACTAGAGCAATTACGCAGCCTAAAAGTTAATGATAAAATCAGGGTGATAAGCCGTAACGTCTCATACGCGCCTAAATATTCATATCCAATAGTATCGGCCGAATATGTAGAACGGGATGGTAAAGTAATTTTTAAACGTGTTCCTCCCCAGGGTGGTTGCTAAGAAAAAATGATTTAACATAGGTAATATTCCCATGTCCGGACTGATATGGTATACTTGCTTTAGATCACAAAACAAGAATTATTTAACAAAGGAAAGTGAAGAACGTTACTAAACGATTCTTCACTTTCTTAGCTATAAGTTTTGTCAATCAAAAAAGAAATTGCATTTTCAATTTCCGATCTTCCATCCGCACTTTTCAGGTCCAATCCACAAAAAGTACAGTCGTTTGTGGTGGCATAAATGTCTAAATAGTAAATCCCAGATATTAGCAATGCAATAATGGCCCGGTATCGTTTGGCATTTTCTTTAAAATGTGGGTCGGTAATGCTTTCAAATAAACGTGTACCATTTTCTTCACGATCGTTTGCCAGTTTTTTTAGCGATTTACGGTTCTCTATCAATCCCCAAAGCAGAATTTTTTGTATATTTTTATTCTTAAAAATATAATCAAATTGAGAGAGGAGCATGGTTTTAGAGAATTTTTTCCCGCCATCGTTTATCAGCGTCTCACCTGATTCATCTTTTACATTGCTCCAGAAATCCTGTGAACGGATATATTCATCAATCAAACCGTCCTTTCCACCAAAATAATTATAGATCAATTTTTTGTCCAGGCCCGCAGTACGTGCAATATCATTAACCTTAAGGCCTGAGAAACCTTTAGTGTGGAGTATTTTTTCTACAGCATCTAAAAATTTCTGTTTGCTTTTTTCTTTGTTCCTTAAAGATTTCGCTTCTGTTTCCTTTTCCATATCATAAAAAATAACCGTTTGGAAAATTACACAATCATTTTAAATATTTTTATCACCAATTGGTGATATGTTGTATATTTGTCTGACTGGAGAGATGTCTGAAATAATGACGAAGCTTCGCGTGAACCAAACGATATTAATCTGAATAAACCACATGAAAAAGGAAACTTCCATTTCGGCAATACCGATAGAAGAATTGCATAAAAAGAAAAAAGGTTTACAAGGTGCACTGATCGGACTTGGCTTGGTTTTGCTGATTGCGGGTTTAATTATAATTTATCTGGTCTTTTCGTCTAAAATGCCAAAAGTACTGATTATCGTTCCAATTTGCAGTTCGCTAACACTTTTGCCAGCTTTCATCAGTTTGTCTCAGATCAATACTGAACTTAAAAATAGAAACGTCAAATCATAGTTGGCCATGTCAGCAGATTGTCTAAATTATGGTGTCCAGGTGAAGCAGAATTACTGTGCAAACTGCGGACAAAAGTCTGCCACGGAGCGTTATTCCGTTAAACACCTTCCTGAATATGATTTTATTCATGGTGTTTGGCAAGTAGACAATGGCATTTTATTTACCCTAAAAAATCTGTTCATCCGGCCAGAGAACAGTGTCCGCAAATGCATTCAGGACAAAAGGGTTCTTTATTTTAGTTTTAATACGCTCATCATGCTCATTCTGACGGCATCAGGTCTCGTAGCGCCCTATACATATGGCACTATGTTCTACCTGATGCCTAAGAGGAGCAAAGCAATGATGAACGATCTTGATAAATTCTCTATTAATACTCAAAGTTCTATTACAAGGGTATTATTTAATTTTGATTCCAGATGCACTTCTAAATTGTGATTCTGGGGAATAATTTTACGGTATAAAAGTCAATATCACTGAAGCCGTTTCCGGAGTCTTCCTCTCTGGCGGACCCGATAGGTTCTGTCCAGGCGGGCATTTCGCTGCCGGTGAAAACCGGCCCGCTCCAGTGGAAATGCCGGCCCATTTTATCAGAATGACAGCAGGTGAACACCCTCTTTGATAAGGATACCTATCGAAAGAAATTGATTATTTAAATCTTAATCCAAATGCTATGCCTTTTGTAACTTTTCGACCTAGGCGTAGTGTTCTTTGCGCCTTTAACCGGAAATCCGGGGTTGTAGAGAAAGCATACAGTAGTTTCCATACGCAGTTATTCCACACTTACCCTTTCTACCAGCGATTTTCCTGTTGCTTCATCAATGCCCTCAATTTCTGCATATTTCACATTTGGGAGCCAGAAACTGCCACCCTGTATCCTTACAAATAGTCGGTTAACCTTAATCGTGCGCTTATTAACCGTTACTGAAACATGATAGCTTTTATCAGGAAATCTTTGCAGGTAAAAAGGTAGTTTTTTGTAAGAAACAAAATGAAATTCATATTTATCTCCTCCCAATGCCTTTGTATCAATACCGTAACCAAATTTACGCTGGATATACCCGAGTTCTTTTTTCTGTCCTTTTTCACCATAACGGATCCAATATACCTGAATAGGATGATCAGGATTGATATTCACATTTTTTTCAAAATTTAAGGCATAAATGAGGGTATTGGTATTTGGATCGCGCTGGAGATAAAACAGCATATGATCTATACTGTTGGGTATGGGAAAATTTATAGGAGAAGGATCTTTCGATTGCGACCAGGTTGGTGTGGCAAAAAGAATAAAATTTAAAATGCTGAAAATTAGGTTTTTGACTGGTATTGGATACATTCTAGGTCTTTGAAATGAAATAGCCTGGTTAATTCAGGTGTCCGTTTTTTCTTCTTTCTCTATCGCGATTTTATCTTCGCTTTTTAACTGTTCGTGATACCCGGTTCTGCAGTGTTCATAGTCATTTATTTTTTCGCAGGATGTGTTTCCATCGATCTCAAAAAAATCCCTGATTGATGGATAATCAAAATATACCGACATATAAATAACTTTTAAATATAAGTTTGAAAAAGATTGGCCTCTGATATCTGTGGGAAACAGTTGGTACTGCTTCCAAACTCATCTTTTCTGCGCTAGCAGAAGGATTTAGCACCTTGTTCGGCAACAGGTTGCCAAGACATCAATGGGCCATTCCCTCCGTCTTTCTTGATAAGCATATATTAAACAATAAAAATATTTAGACGTCATGGACGGAATCGAACCGCCGTACTAGGTTTTGCAGACCTTTACCTCGCCACTCGGCCACATGACTATATGGCTTTTTCAAAAATTATTTATTCAGTTTTGAAAAGACATCACAAAAGTAATTATTAATTTCTATAAATTCTATAGAAATAGTAGATTTTTTAATTTTTTCCGCTTTACGCATCCTGATGCAATGATAAGCCGCTAAAAATCGTCATTGTGGCAAGGCTTTTTCGGCCGACAGCATACCCCGGCTTTCCGTGGGGCAATTTAGAATCGCTATCAGCTTAGGCATTAAGATTATGCTCACTGCGTTCAGAACGACAGCAGCTTCTTGCTCTTTTTTGTAAACTCCAGGTTGTCGAATTACCCCAACTTTCTACCGGTGTTAATTACATTAACGCCATTAAAACGAGTGGTTGCACTACCATGCGAAACTGCACTTACCTGGCCTGGCTGACCTTTGCCATCTGAAAATGTCCCACCCAGGCGGTAATCGTTTTTATCACAGCGTTGTACGCACGAATTCCAGAATTCCTGGGTATTGGCTTGGTAGGCGGCATCTTTTAACATGCCCACAATTTTACCTTCTTTAATTTCATAGGCCAGCTGTGCGCTGAACTGAAAGTTATAACGCTGCTGATCGATAGAATAAGAATTCCGGCCGAACATATAGATACCTTTCTCAACATTTTTAACCATTTCGGCAGCACTTAAGGCGGAATTTCCAGGTGCTAATGAAACATTGGGCATCCGCTGAAACTGGATGCTGTCCCAGCTGTCGGCATAACAACAACCCTGCGATTCTTTCAGGCCTAGAATATGTGCCTGATCGCGGATGGTTTGGTAATTTACCAGGATTCCGTCTTTGATAATATCCCATTTACCACATTTTACCCCCTCATCATCGTAGCCTACTGCACCTAAAGAACCTGTTTCCAGTTTATCGGCAATAATGTTCACTTCTTTACTGCCGAAGTTGAATTTTTTGGATTTCCACTTATCCAATGTCAGGAAACTGGTTCCGGCATAATTGGCTTCGTAACCTAAAACCCGGTCGAGTTCTGTCGGGTGTCCTACCGATTCGTGGATGGTTAGGAAAAGGTGCGATGGATCCAGTATAAGATCGTATTTGCCTGGGGAAATGGGTTTTGCTTTTAATTTTTCGTCAACATGTACTGCAGCTTCACGCACATCTTCCAGGATATCATAGCGTTTTTTGTACATGGTAACCGGTCCGCCTTTTATTTTTTCTTCATCTTTCGGTTGCAGGTATTCAAAACCCATTCCCATTGGTGCGCTCAATGCATTCCTGGTTTCGAATTTACCACTTGCCGAATCGGTTTTGGTTAGGGTAAAGGTTGGCCATATCCTGTGGATATCCTGATCAATGTACGATCCGTCGGTAGAGGCAAAATATTTTTGCTCATTGATCATGAAGAGATTGGAACTGATGTATTTTGCACCACCTTTCATGGCTTCGCTATTTACCTTTAAGAGAAGATCAACTTTATCGGCGATCGGTACTTCAAAAGCATTGATCTCAATCGGAGTTTTCCAGTTTACCTCGCCAAAGCCCTTTTGAGGAGCCAGTTGAACAGGTTCTTCCATCAATCTGGCATTTCCTTTGGCTATGGCTACGGCAGCTTCTGCAGCTTTGGCAATGCTGCTATCATCCATGTTGTTGGTGGCGGCAAAACCCCAGCTACCATTTGCAATTACACGTACGCCTAAACCGTATGATTCGGAATTGGAAATGTTCTCTACCCGTTTTTCCCTGGTGGCCACCACCTGGTTCAAATATCTCCCGATACGAACGTCAGCATAAGTAGCACCCTTACTTTTTGCTGCATTGAGCGCAACATCGGCCATTTTTTTCTTTAAGGCAACATCAATAGGCGTTAAAGATTCTTCAACAGAAACTATTTTGCCCAAAGCAGGAATGTTAGGCATCACACTGGCACCAAGACCAACACCGGTCATGTATAGGAAATCTCTTCTTCTCAATTTCTATGTTTTTTAATAAAAAAGTTCGTCATTCATCGTAGCACCGTCATTGCGGGGAGGAACGACGATGCCTGCTGCAGGCAGGCAATCTTACGATCGCTACCAGCGTGCGCATTAAGAATGCTTCGCACCCCGCAATCAGGGATTGTTTTGGCGCGAATTGCTTCCTTAAACCGCGTCCGATAATGAAGTGAATGTGAAATCCCTGATTTTCATCGGCGGGATCAACCCACTTCCGGTTCTCACCGGCTTGCCCAAAGCTTCTACATTATTCAGCATAATAACCGGGCTTTCGTTGAACCTGAAATTTTTGATCGGAAATTTAATTTCACCGTTTTCGATGTAAAAAGTACCATCACGGGTTAATCCGGTAAGTAATAAGGTTTGCGGATCAACCGAACGGATATACCAGAAACGGGTAACCAAAATGCCTTTTTCCGTACTCTTAATGAGGTCTTCCAATGATTGGTTGCCACCTTCAATAATCATGCTGCGGCTTAAAGGAAGTGGTTGAACATTTTTTTGTGCGGCCCAATATCTTGAATAGGATAGGTTTTTTACCACTCCTTTTTCCACCCATTGTGTTCTTTTTACCGGTAAGCCTTCTCCTGTGAATGTAGATGATGGAATTTCAGCGTTCATGGGGTCAGAATAGATGTTTACATTTTCAGAGAATAACTGTTCACCTAAACGTGTACCGCCACCTTTTTTGCTCATGAAACTCCGGCCTTCGTCTGCACTGCGGGCATCAAAGCCCCTAAACATATTGCCAATGATATCGCTGGCAGCCAGCGGCTCTAAAATTACGGTATACTTGCCTGGTTCAATGGCTTTTGCACCTGCCGAGCCATTGGCTTTGCTTGCTGCAATTTTACTGAGTGCCAATGTATCCATTTTGTCCAGATCATTAAAATCCTGCTCCACATAACCAGAACCTGTTCCCTGTTTGTTTCTAACCGTAACTGAAAAAGAAACGTTTGTCCCTTTATTATAAGCAAACAAACCTTTAGAGTTCATGATGGCATTAAAACGCGTAGCATTTTCGAGGAAACCAGCGGCGTCTAGATTCGCAGCTTTAGATACGCTTAAACTTTTACCCACCATTTCGGCTCGGGTATCGGGCGTAATAGCAGCCGTTTTATCATTGTATGTATTCGATTCTGCAAAGGTTTGCGGACCTAGGGGAGGCATAAATTCGGGGTTTTCCGGCGCCAGCATGGCCAGTTCTTCTGCTCTTTTTACCACTTTTTGCAAAGAGGCATCATCAAACTCATTTATGGAGGCAGAACCGGTTTTTTTACCAAAGGTTGAGCTTACGCTTAAACTCATGGTACTAATCTGGCCAGCGGTAGAAACGGCATTACGGGCATAACGGATATTTCCGCCATCAGAGCCGTTTAAACCTACCTCACAAAAATCGGCTTTCGAATAGCCAATTACCTTTTTTAATATCGCTTGGGCTTCTTCTTTACTTAATATGGCCATAATTATATTTTTCTTGCTGTATTGATAACATTAACTCCATTAAACCTGGTGGTGGCGCTGCCATGCGAAACGGCACTACTTTGAGAAGGCTGACCTTTTCCATCATTGAACGAGCCGCCCAGGCGGTAATCACTTTCATCGCAGATGGCATTGCATGAGTTCCAGAACTCTTGTGTGTTAGCCTGGTAAGCTACATCATTGAGCATGCCAACAATTTTACCTTGCTTAATTTCGTAGAAAATCTGTCCGCCAAACTGAAAATTGTAACGTTGCTGATCAATAGAGAAACTTCCATCGCCGATGATGTAAATGCCTTTTTCAACATTTTTGATCATCTCATCCACACTTAGTTTTTCTTTGCCCGGCTGTAGTGAAACATTTGGCATCCGCTGAAACTGAACATCGTCCCAGCCTTGCGAGTAGCAGCAGCCGTTCGATTCTGTTAAACCGATGATATGTGCCTGATCGCGGATGGCCTGGTAACTGGTGAGGATTCCATTCCTGATCAGATCCCATTTTTTACATTTTACACCTTCATCATCGTAGCCAACTGCGCCTAAAGAGCCTACCTGGGTTTTATCGGCTACAATATTTACTTTGTCGCTGCCAAACTTGAATTTTTTAGACTCCCATTTATCCAATGTCAGGAAGCTGGTTCCTGCGTAATTGGCTTCATAACCCAAAACACGGTCTAATTCTGTCGGGTGGCCAACTGATTCGTGAATGGTTAACCACAGGTGCGAAGGATCCAAAACCAGATCATATTTGCCTGGCTCTACAGATTTGGCCTTTACCTTTTCTGTCGCTACACGGGCCGCCTCCTTCACATCTTCGAGCATATCATAACGGCCTTTGTAGCGCGTTACAATACCGGTAACTTTATCTTCAGGACGGGCATGCATATATTCGTAACCCTTGCCAGAAGGTGCACTTAATGCGTTGCGTGTTTTAAATTTACCCGATTCACGGTCGACTTTGGTAACGTTAAAAGTAGGGTAAATGCGATGAACATCCTGATCGATATAAGAACCATCAGTTGAGGCGAAGTATTTTTGCTCATTAACCGCGAAAATAACGGAATTTACAAAATTTGCACCATTCTGCATGGCCACATCATTTACGTTTAATAGCAGGTCTACTTTCTCTTTTACCGGAACTTCGAAGGCATTGATTTCGATGGGGGTTTTCCAGCTTACCTCGCCATAACCTTTTTGAGGTGCCAGTTGAACGGGTTCACCCTGGATTTTGGCATTGGCTTTTGCAACGGCAACCGCTTGTTCGGCTGCTTTGGCAATGGCATCTTTAGTTACGTTATTGGTTGCCGCAAAACCCCAGCAACCATTAACCAACACGCGGATTCCCACACCATACGATTCGGTATTCGCTACGCCCTGAACACGTTTTTCGCGTGTAGCCACAAACTGGTTTAGATAACGCCCGATGCGGATATCAGCGTAACTTGCGCCTTTTGATTTTGCTGCATTTAGCGCAACGTCTGCCAGTTCTTTTTTAATTTTTACGTCGACTGCATCTAGGGCCTGTAAAGGGTCTATAGGGGTTCCGAATGCAGAAAGATCGGGCAGGAGTAGTGTACCCATACCCATTCCGGATAAATAAAGGAAGTCTTTTCTTTTCAATTGGTCGAGTTTAGTTCGTTTACGATTTCAATATAGCCATTTATGCGACTAAAAATGGGATTTCATTATAACATTTTAGTTTCAAAGTTGAAAATGAAATGATTTCAGTTGAAAAGAGGTGTTTTATTCCGAACTATTCTGCATAGCGACTGATTTTTTCTCATTCTGAATGCATTTTACTTGCTTATTTCAAAACAAGAGCAGAAGTAGTTGATACGATTTCATCTTGAAAACCAATGGGTTATTGAGACGCTAGGCAAAAACAAGTGTGAGCAGAAATCCAGATAAATTTAACCAGTCAAAATCCTGGCTTCGTACCATAAAAATGCAGCAGCAAGTAAAAATCCGGCAAAGAACCACCAAATTGAAACTTCTTCTTCTATAACCATGCCTGTTACTTTACTTTTGTTTTCTATTGTATTCAGGTTTCTAATAAACTGATGAGTTTCACTCAATTTTTGCTGGTTCTTGAGTGTTTGCCACTCATTTTTTTTATAAATGTATACTGACTCGATGGTTTGATCCACTTGCAGATTAGTCCAGCCTGGCTTCTGCGGCCAGTAAAAAGCATCCCATTGGAAAGGGAGTACCATATTTTGCCGTGGAGTAAGTAAAATGCTATCCATTTTTAATGTTGGTATTCGATCTGATACTTCCAAATCTGTAATAATCCTCATTTTTTGATTAATTACAGGGAATTGCGGCATAATATTTACGGTTAGCCTATCATTTCTTTTTCGCGCTGCATTGGCTAAAAGTTTAGCCCAAAAGGTAGCATAATCAGTTTTTTGCTCTGATAGCATCCAATGGTATGTAGAAGAAAGTGTAGAAATTAATATTTTGCCATAACCGTTAATGCTGCTACTGACCACTATTTTTCCATTGGGATCCATAACAAGAGGCTGATCATTTTGATTAGACTTTAGAAATAAAGCTTGTTCGATCGGTAACGGGTTAAATTTGAAATGATCTGCTGTAAGTATCAGATTGAGCGCCTTTCCTTTTAAGGCAGGGGATTCGAACCTGCTGAACCTGCCACTGAGAATTGTTGAAGCTTTTAAGTCAGCCACCCTGATCAATAAACCCAGTCCGTTTTGAATTGCTAGATCTATTGATGACTTTTCATCTGGACTGATAGCGGCTAGTTCTTCTTCATCAATAACAAGGACATCGAATTTTTTTAACGATGAAGTATTGATCCGGTTAAGATTTATGCTATCGGTATTCAGAAAGTCGAAAGCATATTTGTTTTTACTGATCCGGCTTCTGAAAGCCAATGGATACTGGTTTTCATAAAGCCAGTTTTTTAAAAATTTATATTCAAAATCTGGAAATGCTGCCAGTAATAATACTTTCATCGGTGCTTCGTCAACGACTTCTACAGGCACTGGTTCTTTTGCCAGTGTATCGTTTTTCTGCAAACTAATTAATTCGTAAACAGCTTTTCCTGTTTGTTTTGGTGTCGTTTTAAAAGAAAAGGTTTTGTTCGATTTTGCTCCAATAACGATTGAATCTACGGTTTTGCCTAAGCCTTTAAGCAAGAGTTTAACGGTTTCGCTTCCTGAGTTCTGGTAAATGCCCTGAACCTGCCATGATTCGGATGTTTTTAATTTGCCTGGCCAATTGGCTGAGATTATTCCGGTGGGACTAGCAGCGGGGTGGAACGTGACCTGATACCCTTCGAGTTGTGCCAATTCAGCTGCATTTAATCCGTAGCCGTAAACGCTTAGTTTCCAGATATCTGGATTCGATTTTAAGAAATAGGAGAGATCCGGAACGTTTATTGCTTTCGTGTTTTTAATATTTGCAGGAGATAATACATATTTCTTTCCTTTAAGGCCACTAACCGAATCCGGATGAGTACCAGTGGTGATTAGAATAACCTCATCTGCATTTTGTGGCACATACGTTTTGTATCTGATCGGTACAATTAAAAGCACAAAACAGCTTACTGCAATAATACTGGCTAAAATCCGCCAGATTAATCTTGCTTTATTTAGCCTATGTAGCTCTTTATAAAGCAAAAAAGCCAACAGAATCAGGCCTGCCAACATAGCGATATATTTAAACTCCATAGCTATCTGTCGGTTTTATTCAGGTTTTTAAAATAGTTTTGATACAAAGCTGAGGCCGGTGCAGCATGCTGCATCAGCGGTTTTGGGACCTCGGTACTGATCATTTTTTGTATGGCTTGTTGAACCTGATCTATATCGCTGATTATCGGGTTTTTAGTTATGCTTAATTTCCTTAAACTGCTAAGCGCATCCAGATAAGTAGCAGGATGATCGGCAGCGGCACCAATCATGTATTTTTCCGTTTGGTTAAGTACGAACTGATCTTGCGCTGTAAATTTTTTGCCTGTTTTTCTGTTTTCCAATCGTGCCAATGCTATTTTGAGTGTAGCTATTCTCTTTTCTTTTTGTTCGAACGACATTTTTTGCACCGGCTGGGTGATTTTATCCAGCTCACCACTTAAACGTTTTTCGGGTTTTAAGGCTGCCGTTTTTACCGTCGTTTTAGCTACATAAGCACGCGATTTCTGTTGCAGATCTTTCAGTAACCTGAGCGCCTTATATTCGTAAGGCAAGGCTTCCTGGGGTTTGTAAGTTCTTAAGCGGAGTTCAGCATTCCACATTTCAGTTAAAACAGCTTTTAACTGGGCCTTTATCTCAGGCTCAAAAAAAGTAGCGTCTTCTGCAATATCGTGTTTATGGGCGTATTTGTCCATAATCTGGGTCACATCACCAAATTTTTCATCCTCGTGCTGATGTGCTGCATGTTCATCGTGGTCATCATGATTGCCACCAATTTCAGTTTCATTTTCTTCACCCAAAAACTGGCCATAACGTAAGCGCAGTAGCTTTTGGTCAATACCAATGTCGTTACTTCTGTTTTTAAAGATCTGTACGGGTATGGATGATTGTTCTTTTAATAATTTTTCGGTGTCGATAATGATCTGCCTTTCACTTCTGAAATATTCCGGAACCAGGTTAACACCAGTGGTCATTCCGGCTAAACTCATTAATTCAGCAGTATCGGCAATGGAAACAAAATAGACATCCGAACGGCTCGATTGGCCATGGTTGTCCATCGCTTTGATGAAAAAATAAAGTTCATCGCCAGGTTTCATGCCAAGGTTTTTTAAATCAATCAATTTCTCCAGGGAAATGCTTTTCCTGTTGCCAAAATTTTTATCAAATGATAGTTTTTTCTCTGTAAAGCTCACACCCTCACCTTTGCCACTGGCCATGGTGGCCGATATAAAAGCATCATTAATGCCATAATCATCCGTAAGCAACACCATCAGGTTAATCTTTTGTGGCTGGCCGATATCGATAGTTGTGTGCTGTTTTGGCTGGGCAATTTTAATATTAACCGGCAGGTCTGGAATCACTTCAATCTGGTAGAGATCCGATTTTTTACCATCAAGATCAAGCTGGTAAAAACCTGATTTTTGGATGATTTTGCCGAAAGTCCATTGTGTGTGTGCAGCGTTTAAAGCTTTTAATGGTACAATTTCACTATTGTTAAAAATAAGTTTCAATTTCTTAATACCCTTATTCGTTTCTATTTTCCAGTTTATCCGCGCACCTGTTTCGGCAGCAATGGTAAACTGTTTTTGCTTACGCTCGGCTTTTTGAGTGTAGGCTGGCGGAATAATGGTCGCACTGAAACCGGAAATTTCTACCGGGATATTTTCTTTGACCGGTTGCGTTTGATTTGCCTTTTCCCGGTCTTCTAAAAAAACATTTTTGCGCAAAGGGATTTGAGTAATACCAAAACTGATCAGTAGTCCTGCTGAAAGGATCACTAAGCCTGAATATAATTTTTTTACAGGCTCTTTTGGCTGCGCCAGTTTAGTAATGATGTTTTCGATCTTATTGCGCTGTAACTGTTGTAACAGGGATAAATCAGCCTGATTTTGCAGTAGCAGATGGGCACTTTCTTCCAGTTCCGGATATCGGTTATTTATAAAACGCGAAATATCGTTATCGTTGATTTTCCAAATGGGTTTTACACATAAAAGGATGCCGAGTACTACAGGAAAAACCATTGCAAAAAGCCATGGAGAATAATGTAGCAGGTAAATGCCAATAAAGGATAAAACCAAAGCGATGGCCAGGGCAATGGAAGCCATGCCAATCAGATAAAAGCTAATCCATTTTATCCTTAAGTTAGTAATCCAGTTTTTACCTTCCGTTTTTAACATCATCTGGTTTTTTTTCTGAATGACAAAATCCGTTCGGTAACAAAAATCAATATGGCTGCTGCCCAAAATAAAGGTTGAAGTGGTACATTTCGGGCGTTTTTCATAGTGGATTCGGTTTCGCTGGGGTGAAAGACCATATTTTGCCTGGCAGATAAACGTCGCTGATCGGCAGGATTGTTTTCAAAGCCAAAAGCTGCCGTATTTTCAGTGCTGATTACCATTGGCATTAGTGCTTTTACAAACAAACCATCCCAAACCAGCTCATTCCATGCTGGATTGAAGCGGCTGTAAAAATGGAAAATGTGTAAGGCATCAGCTTTTTCTTTGGTCAAAATGGCATTCCCAAAACCATCGGTCCATATTTTTTTAGTGTTATTGGTTGAGGCAATTCTTTTACTCAATTTAATATGTCGACCATCCAGGTTGATAAACGAAGGTTCGGCAACTACTTTCCCGCTCTCATATTGAAATAGGATTCCATTTGTTGTGATGGAAGATTTAAAGTTGGCGGTCACTGCATCACCTGATAGCCAAAAACCAATATCAGCTTTTGAATCGCGTGAATTGATCATGATTTTCCGGTTGGTAAAACTGCCGATTGCTTTTAAGGCAGCAATAAGATATTTCCCATCAGCAGTTCCCGGAGCCTGGTGTACGGCAATATTTATCGGTGCTTCATCCCCTGAATTTAAGTCCTGGTAGGTGGTATTGGATGGATTTGATTTTGCTTCATATTTTTTTCCTGCATATCCGGTAATCCAACTGCTTAGGGTATCGGTTTGATTTAAAGGGATCCAATTCAATTTGTAATTAAGCATCGGTAGTTCATCGCCAAAATGGGTTAAGCGCCGATTGGCAAATAAGTAAACACCTGCACTTGCCGGAATGAACTGATTAGCTGAATGTAATAAGGCCGTATAACTGAGGTTAATTGCTGGTTTTGTTTGATCATCAGCCGTATCTTTTAAAGTTAAAGTCTTAAAGCCTACATTAAAATCATGAATTTCGTAGCCCTTTCTTAGCAGTGAATCGATTGTTTTTTTATTTGAATCGAAAACCTGTTTAAAAGTGGCTCTATCAAGTAAAACCCAGCCGGTTCTATTTTCGGCCATGGCTATTTTTTTAAAATAGGGCTTTGCTATAAACAATACCAATAATGCCAAAAGCAAACAGCGAAGTAATAATAATAACCAGTCGTTAATTTTAACGCTTTTAGCGCTTGCCCTCGAACTTTCACCAAGGAGTGCAATGCTGCCAATCTTAACGGTTTTGCCCTGTTTAACATTCCACAGGTGAATCATGAACGGAACAATTAATCCGGCCAGCGCCAATAGACCTATGGGGTATAAAAAATGCACAGTTTAAAATCTAAGTTTACTTCTTTGTTTTAAAAAATCTCTTAAAGCCTCATCTAAAGGTTCATCAGTACAAATGGTTCGGTAGGAAATTCTTCTGTCGAGCAGGCTCGCTCTGGTTTCCGCTAAATAAGTGGCGAGTTTACTTTTATAGTCTTGTTTGGCTTTTTCCTGGTCGATCTGGATGGTCTCGCCCGTCTCTAAGTCTTCAAAAGTGCTATAACCTCTAAAATCGAGATCAAATTCATTTCTTGATAACACATGAAAAACCACGATTTCATGCCTTAATGAATTCAGCGTGTCCAGTAGTTTAGTGATCTCATCGTCTTTTTGATAAAGATCGGTCAAGAAGATAAGCAATTCGCGTTTTTGGGTACCGGCAAATAATTCTTTATAATGTACAGGTTGGGTAAACGTGCCATCAGGAACGATCTGTTCCAATTGATAAAATAACCTGGCCAGATGCTGATAATCCTGTCTGGCTGTCATAGAAAAGATGCCATTGTTCTTCAGTACATACAGTCCAATCGCGTCCCCCTGTAAATTGGCCAGGTAAGCTAATGATGCACCGAGATAGCGGACATAATCTATTTTGTCAAAATCGCCATCGTTATGGTTCATCGATGCGCTGGCATCTATCAAAATACGCACGGAAATATTTGTTTCCACTTCCGATTCACGGATATAATAGCGATCTGAACGGGCGAACATTTTCCAATCGAGTGCGCGCAGATCGTCGCCGGGTTGGTAACTTCTGTATTGACTAAACTCTAATCCCGCACCTTTTAGGGTACTTTTATTAATGCCATTCATAAACCCGTCAATCGTCATTTTAGCCGATAGGGAGAGGTCTTTAATGGCCATTAATATTTTCGGATCGAGCAGTTTACTCATTAAATATTGACTTTTGGTTTCGAAATGGCTTTGATCAGTTCGTTGGTAACCTGATCTGATGATACATTTTCGGCCTCTGCCTTGAAATTCATTAATATCCGGTGTCGCATTACCGGATAGGCCATGGCTTGTAAATCTTCCAAAATTACCGCGTATCTGCCTTTAAATAAAGCTCTTGCTTTCGCTGTTAAAATCAGCGCCTGCCCTGCGCGCGGACCTGCACCCCAACGTACCCATTCCTTTACGAAATTTACCGTAGTGGTATCAGGGCGGGTAGCACGGATCATTTCGCTTACATAGGTAATCAGGTCGTCGCTGATGCTTACCTCGCGGGTGATGGCCTGGAGTTCCTTAATTTCCGCTGCACCGATAATCGGGTTGATGATAACTTTTTTACTACCGGTGGTACTGCTTAAAATCTGTGTTTCTTCAGCAGCAGTAGGGTACCCGATTTTGATGTACAACAGAAAACGATCCAGCTGCGCCTCGGGCAGTGGATAGGTTCCGGCCTGTTCAATAGGGTTCTGGGTAGCGAGGATAAAAAACGGACGGTCTAAAGGATAAGTCTGCCCGCCATAGGTTACTTCAAATTCCTGCATGGCCTCTAACAAAGCCGATTGTGTTTTTGGGGGAGTCCTGTTCACCTCATCAGCCAGAATAATATTGGCAAATAATGGTCCTTTATTAAATTTAAAGAACCGTTTTCCGGTCACATGATCTTCTTCCAGTATTTCGGTACCTACAATATCGGTAGGCATTAAATCGGGCGTGAACTGGATTCTTCTGAAAGAAAGATCTAATGCCTCCGATAGAGTTCTTACCATCAATGTTTTGGCTAAACCAGGTACTCCTTCCAATAGGCAGTGTCCACCCGCCATCAATGCAATCAGCATTTCTTCGATAATTACATCCTGACCTACAATAACCTTCTGTATTTCGCTTTTTAACAGGGAGATCTTATCGATCAATATCTTTAGGTTGTTTTCTGAACGCTCCAAAACGGTTGACTTTTTAAGTATAATGATATGGTGCTTCAATATAGCGCATATTGGCAGATAGTTTTAGTCAGAAGAAAAGAATATCAAAAAATTTACAAGATAATTTGGATAAAAAGTCGAAATAATAAAAAATGAAGGTAATTTTAGACTGTGCGAAGAGCTAAATTTACATTTGCGAGGATAAAATATAATTCAGGCGATTGGGATACCGATCAGCGCATGCCTTCTAATCTGTTAAATTCTTTATTGGAATATACTACCATTCCATTAGATGAAGAAGAGAAAATTGTAGAATTAAGCAGCCGCGATTTATTTAAATATCCTTTTTGTTATTTAAGTGGACATAAACTGGTTCAATTTACGCAGCAGGAAGCCCTAAATTTTAAAACTTATGTGCAAAATGGAGGCTTCGTTTTTGTTGATGATTGCAACCATGATATAGATGGTTTGTTTGCCCGCTCGTTTGAAACCCAGATGAGTAACCTTTTCGGCCCTCAGGCGTTAAAGAAAATTCCCAATAACCATGGCATTTACAGCGCATTTTTTAAGTTTGAGAAGGGGCCACCTACCACTTCTTTCGAACTGAACGGCTGGGGCGATGATCTGGTACACGATTACCTGAAAGCCATTACCATTAACAATAGGATAGGGGTATTGTACAGCAATAAAGATTATGGTTGCGAATGGGATTACGACTTTAGGAACAAACGTTTTTTAGCTGAAGACAATACCAAGTTCGGGGTAAATATTATCCTGTATGCCATGGGCATTAATAGTTAGGTTTCAGTTTACAGTTAGCAATTGTCAGTTTTCTGTGCTGTCAGCTGTTACCATCTAACAGGGGATATCTGCTTACAAGTTTTCAAAACACCCCGTCCTGCGTACATCGCTACCGGAGGAGGAGAGAGGGGAATGGATATGCGGATTGGAAATCTGTTAGTATCACAAGAGAATATATCTGCCGCCACGTTGAACAAGGGCCGATGAAACAATGTCAAATAACTTTGAAAGATATATTTTTTGGTAAATTAAATTGGTCTGGCCGAGAATAGGTTTTATGTTAAAGATAGCTTTATAAAGCAATTATAGCAGTCTCATTATTATTAAATTTTATACTTTTGGGTGATTACAATTTAATCCGATATGTTTATGAAAATGCTTTTTAGGGCTTGCGCACTCTCTGTTTTAATCTGTTCTGCTATTGCGGCAAGTGCTCAAACGGTTACTTTAGATTATTTCTTCAATCGCGAAACCCATAAAGATAAACAGGGTAAAGAGGTTCGTTTTCATTACCTGTGGGGTGAGCGGGCAATGAGTGGTTTTTCTATTTTAGGCAGTGTATTTAAAAAAGAAGGATTTAAATTGGATTCCCTTGAAACAGCACCAACATTAACTAATTTAAAGGGAAGTGATGTTTATTTAATTGTAGATCCCGATCGTCCGAAAGAGAACCCGAAGCCGAATTACATCGAGGCTAGCCATATTGCTGCGATTTCTGAATGGGTAAAGCAGGGTGGCGTATTGGTGATGTTTGCTAACGATAGCGCTAATGTGGAGTTGCCGCACTTTAATAAACTGGCCAACGTATTTGGTATGCACTTTACCAATGACCTGCAAAATCATGTGATTGATGACAATCATTTTGAAGACGGAGCTATTTCCACCAAAAATAATCCTGTGTTTAAAACGGCACAAAAAATATTTATGAAAGATGTTTGCGCCATTGAAACCAAAGGCGCTGCTAAACCAGTATTAAAAAATAAGACCGGTGCAACAGTTATCGCCCTTGCTCAATATGGTAAAGGTAAGGCAATTGCTATTGCCGATCCCTGGTTGTACGATGAATATGTTAATGGCCGTTTGCCAAAAGAAATGGGCTTTGAAAATGATAAAGCCGCTGTAGATTTAGTTAAGTGGTTAAAATCCCTTTTGCAAAAACATAACAATCGATAAAGTTTCCAAATTGCTGCGTTGATCAGCTTAAAATTGCCGGAAAGAAACGAATAAGATTTGCTGAAGACCTCATACTAAAGCTTATCCAGCTTAAAATAGCCTAAATGAATCTCATCTTCAGGTAAATGGCCCGGAGATGGTTTGATTTCGATATGGTATTTCTGTTTCGATTCATCACTTAATATATCTTCAATCTTATAAATATCGTCTACATCAATGCCATATTTTTCGTCAATATGCGAATTGGCACCTTTTATGGAATTGGTTTTAAAAAATACCGTTTTCTTCGCTTCCTGTATCGCTTTGGCCCTTTCATCATGTACTGATAATACAATATGGTGCTGTTCGTATAACTGATTACTTAAATAGCCGCCAAGGTTAATAAAGAACAATTTATGTAGCGAAGGTATGGTGTACTCGTCACGTAACCCGATTTTGATTTCATAATCATCAACCTTATTTACTTCCCGCCAACCATCAATATGCAGGCTAGTACCCGCCTCAGGCCAGAATGCTTTAATCTCTGGTAAGAGATCTTTTAAAGAATTGGCGATGCCGAAGAAATAGTCGTGCTGTTCTACATTTCGTTTTGGGGCTTTTGAGCCCAGTAAAATCATATATAATTTTAATTCGTTCATTAGTATATTCGTTTATTAATACCTTCCGGCATTCTAGCATTCAAAATTCAATCATTAATAAAACTCACCTCTTTTAACAGCATCAATCGAAATAGGTTCTGATAATTCCTGGTTTTCTTTACTTTTAATCAAAGAGGACAAAAAGAAATGCACAGAGGCAAAAAGTTGAACATAGACTGCAATAGGATCCTGGTCCTTTCGACTGAAGGGCAGTTCCGAACCTTCGGGAGAGAAATCTTTGAACGATGTTGAGGGATTTCTCTGCTGCGGCAGAAATGATCCCATTTCACGGATCAATAGCAATCAATTCCATCATCCAGCTTTAATTTTCATCAATCTAAAACAATTTTCTCTTTTTAGGATTATATGACCTAGCGGATTAAACGGGCTATTTCGCCAACTAAATAAAACGCTTCGAAAATAGATGAATACAGCTATTACAAAAAAGAGAATTGCTATTATTGGTGGAGGCCCAAGTGGTCTGTTCATGTATAAACGGTTAATTGAATCTAAAAACCCCAACTTCGAAATAGAGATATTCGAACGCAAAGACTATTTAGGGGCAGGCATGCCTTATAGTGCCGAAGGGGCAAATGTAGAACACATTACCAATGTGTCTGACAATGAAATTCCAATCATATACAATTCTATTGAAGATTGGGTAAAAATTGCACCAAAAGAGATTTTAAAAAAATTCGATATTAATGCAGATAAATTCAATGAGTACAAGGTATTACCCAGATTGTTTTTTGGTGAATACCTTTCCGCTCAGTTCAATTTATTAAAAGAAGTTGCAGAAAATAAAGGTATTAAAACCCATGTACATTTAAATTGCATAGTGGATGATATTATCGATTCCCCTGCAGATCATCAGGTCGCGGTAAGCGTTAAAGGACAGGAAAAAGCCTATTTTGATCAGGTAATCATCTGTACAGGTCATAATTGGCCAAAAAAATATGAAGGTAAAATTCCTGATTATTTCGATTCTCCATATCCACCCAAAAAAGTTGCATTGGAAGTAAATCACGCCGTTGGCATTATGGGTTCTTCATTAACTGCCATTGATGCCTTAAGAACCCTGGCCCGGCAGAACGGAAAGTTTACCGATAATGAAGATGGTACCTATTCTTACCAGACGGAGAATAAGGGTTTTAAAATTGTAATGCACTCGCGCAGTGGGCTATTGCCAGCGGTGAGGTTTCATTTGGAAGATTCTCATTTAGGTAAAGAAGAAACACTGAGCAAAGCAGAAATCCAGCAGAGCATAAAAGAAAACGGAGGCTTTTTGCCTTTAGATTTTGTATTTGAGCAGAATTTTAAAGAGATGTTCATGGAAAAAGATCCTGTTTTTTATAAAAAGATCAAAGACATGAACCTGGAAGAGTTTGTAGGCGCCATGATGGACTATCGTGAAAAAATGGAGCCATTTGACCTTTTCAAAAAAGAATATGATGAAGCAGAAAAATCGATCGAGAAAAGGAAATCCATATATTGGAAAGAAGCGCTCGCCATTTTAAGCTTCGCGATGAACTATCCTGCAAAATACCTTTCGGCAGAAGATATGGAACGCTTGCAGAAAGTATTGATGCCACTCATTTCCATTGTAATTGCATTTGTGCCCCAAAGTTCTTGCAGGGAACTGTTGGCCCTGCATGATGCTGGCGTATTAAGTATTGTGGCCGTTGGCGATCATGCCGAGGTTGAACCTTTAAAAACAGGCGGTGCTGATTATCACTACGAGGTGGATGATCAAAAGGTAACCGTACATTTCGATACCTTTATCGATTGCATCGGCCAACCCCATCTTTCATTTGATGATTTTCCTTTTAAAAGCTTAATCACCAATGGAACCATTAGTCCGGCGAGATTAAAATTCAAATCCGCTAAAATAGGGGAGGAAAAAATAAAACACAATGATCTGGTTACCAAGAATGGCGATAATTACTTTTTAACTGTTCCTGGTATTACGATTAACGATCATTTTCAGGTGGTTGATGAAGCTGGCCATGAGAATGAAAGAATCTATATCATGGCCGTTCCGTACATAGGAGGTTATAATCCAGATTATTCCGGCATTGATTTCTGTGAAGCAGCATCAGGAGCGGTATTGGATCGTATTTTGAGTTAGAAATCTCTTGGTATACGGATGTTTGTTAAAGTTGGCGATTTTGTGGGTACCGCTGCAGCAGTGCCTTTAGCTTATGGCGTTGGGAGAACTGCAACGGCTATTGCTGGTGGCGAAAATCATTATGATGTAAATCTGTTAAACGGTGGTTTGGTATTTAAAATCAATACAGCTCAACAGGCATGGGTTAATTTCTCTCAGGGTTTTAATTTAGCAGATCCTGACAAATATTACGGACAGGGCAGTTATACCCTGGTAGGTACCAACTATAATTTAGGCAATTCGATTAATGTTGGAAGTTCGCCTTTAACCGGTATTAAAACAGAACAGTACGAAGCCGGTTACCGTTACCGCACAGGTATATTTAATGCACAGGTAGCGGGTTTTTATGCCTTATCTGATAAAAATGTAAAAACCAATAGCACATTCAATATCGAGGTTTTCGATGAACATGTTAGAAATATCGGAGTTGAAGGTTCGTTATCATTGAACCTGAAAAATGGTTTCGAAGCGGGTGTAAACGGTTTATACATCAAAACACAGAAACAAAATACTGATGGTACCTGGTCGTTACAGGATATCACGGTTGCCAGTCCATCAAAAATTGCAGGCTACCTGGGGTATAATGGAAGGGTTTTTGGCATAAAGGCTCAGGCTTTCCATTCCTTTGATTCAAAAGGTTATGCCACAGTTGCAAATGTTGTGGTACAAAATGAGTTGAAAGGCTTTACACTGTTGATTTGCTGGGATCGCTGAAGCTATTTACGTGAAGTTTATCATTTGGTGTACAAAACCTGCTGAACAAAAACTACCAGACCATCTGGAGCCAGCGTTCACAGTTCTTGTATCAATCTTTAGCAAAGAAAGAAACTTTTTATTATGCCGGCCGCGGCCGTACGTATAATCTAACGTATACGCTTAATTATTAAGTGGTTCGTCATTCCCGACTTGATTGGGAATTGTAATGCCATAGCCAGGCTTGCAAGCAGTGTTAAGATTAGCTTCGCTGAGCACTTCGTGGTTCCTGCCTGCGCGGGAATCACGATCACCTAAACAACAATGTCCCAATTTGGCATTGTTGTTTATTTCTTTTTTAACTCAATCACTGTAATCTCCGGCCAGATTCCAATTCGCCCGGAAAAGCCGAGAAAACCAAAACCCCGGTTTACATTCAGATATCTTCCATTTTCAGTTTTGATGCCGGCCCAATGTTTGTAACGGTATTTTACTGGACTCCACTTAATTCCAAAAGCTTCAATGCCAAACTGCATGCCGTGTGTATGTCCGGCCAATGATAACTGGATTTTTGAAGGATAATTTTTAACCTGCGCGTCCCAGTGTGAAGGATCGTGCGAGAGCAAAATCTTGAAATCGTTAACACTGGTGTTTTGTAAAGCCTTATTCAGATTGCCACGTTCTCCAAAACCAATTCCCCAGTTTTCTATGCCCGCTAATATGATTTTTTCTCCATTCTTATGTAGTTCTACATGTTCATCTAATAAAAGTTTAAAGCCAAGTTCTTTGTGGTAAGCTTTTAATCGATTCAGGTTCTGTATTTTATCTGCTTCCGTAGGCCATTTGATATAATCACCATAATCGTGATTGCCTAAAACAGAAAATTGTCCGAATGGTGCTTTAATCTGTGAGAAATGCCCGATGTAAGGCGCAATTTCTGAAGCGGCGTTGTTGACCAAATCGCCGGTAAATACAAACAGATCGCTTTTTTGTGCGTTGATCATATCAATACCTTTTTGTACGGCTTTGGGATTGGTAAAACTTCCGGCATGTACATCCGATATTTGTGTCAGGGTAAAACCATCAAAGCTCACTGGCAGATCATCAAAATATAAGGTATGTTTTATTACCCGGTAGGCATATTTTCCCTGGGTAATGCCGTATGCAAACAGAGCAATGGTTAAACAGAACATGACAAAAGCAAAATCTACCCAATAGTTGTTACGCCCGGCGATATGAAATCCGCCTGGTTCAAAATTAGTAGCGAGTGCCATTAATAATCGTAAAATGTCGCCAAGCAGCAGAAAAAAAGCGAAGACAATTTCTGAAGCAAAAACAATCAGAAAAGTGTGACTGACGATCTGGAAAAATTTATTGATGCCCTGAATCCGCATCTGCTGAATGGCAAAGAATAAGGAAAAAGTTAAAGCAATAATAAAAACCCAAAAAATCGGACTTAGTAGACTGGATTGACTGATGGTGCCCAGCCCCGATAAAACATAAGCATTAAGGGCAAAAAATATAATTGCAACTATCAACAGCGGCAATAGATTGAGTTTTCTCTTCATTATTAAATGGGTAAATCAGAAAGGCTAAAATAGAATTTAAACGCAGAGAGACACCTACTGTTACGGGAGGCTGTTATTTTTACGCTTCTTTGATTAATATAGATCGTTCAGCATCTTTTATCAGTAGGGAAAATCCTGAAATAAATTACCTTCGGTGAGCTCGCTTAAGGCTCGGTTTACTTCGAAGCTTTTCGCTTCGCTACAGGTAAGATGACGACCGTTTATACCATTTATTGTATCATCAACTGTCTGTTGCATATTTTATAATTTACTTTCTTTTATTAGCTTTGTGCAAATATGCTGTCCAAAAAAACAAAATACGCCATAAAAGCGCTTGTTGCGCTTGGTAAAAATTTAGATAAACCACCTATGCAGATTTCGAAAATTGCAGAGGAGGAGCATATCCCTAAAAAGTTTTTGGAGCAGATTCTGCTCGATCTGCGTAATGCCGGCTTTTTGTACAGTAAAAAAGGTGCCGGAGGTGGTTATAGCCTGAACAAAAAACCTGAAGATATTTTATTGGTACATGTAATGCGTGTAACTGATGGCCCTATTGCCATGGTTCCCTGTGCGAGTTTAAATTTTTACCACAAATGTGATGAGTGTGTGGATGAGAAAACCTGTGGAATCAGAAGTGCTTTTATTGACGTGAGAGATGCTACGCTTAAGGTTTTAACTGAAACCAGTATTGCCGATGTAATTGGCCGTGAGGATAACCTGAAAATCGGAGCCATTAATTTATAAGCATTCATTCTTAAGACACAATCCGTTCATGCTGAACCCGTTTTATCATATTTTATGCAAAATCCCGCGGTTTAAGTCAATAGCATTAAGTTAGAAACACTCAGTTGGCTGTTATCAGTTGGCAATTTGTAATTATAAGTTGAGTTAGCAATTGGTATTCTTCAGTTACTCCTATTTAAAATTTAATATCCGGATTTTTCCATTCCGCTGCACTTCAATCTAAAAGACGTTTAGAAGATGTAAATTTTTTCATAATAAATTACTACTATTCCTATATACTTTATATATTTGGCGTATGAATTTCAGTTTTATGCCTAAAAAAGTTAACCGCTGTGCAAATGATGTGCTGTTGTAAAACGCAATAACAGGAGCCTACACACTACTTTAAGTATAAAATATGGAATGCTTCTCGATGATAGGGAAGCATTTTTAGAATAAGCTAACAACACATATGCAAAGTTTCAGAACAGAACTCGAAAATCCGATTGTTGAGCAGGACATTATCGATTTGGAGAATAAGATTAAAGCTTTCAGAGATGGAACCATCCACGAAGAAAAGTTTAGAAGCCTGCGCCTGGCACGCGGTGTTTACGGACAAAGGCAGCCAGGTGTGCAGATGGTTCGTATCAAACTGCCCTTTGGTAAGGTAACCTTCAAACAGTTATTGCGTATTGCCGATATTGCCGATGAATACGGAAGTGGTAACCTGCACTTAACTACCCGTCAGGACATACAGATCCACTATGTGAGTTTAGATCGCACACCAGAACTTTGGGCCAAACTGGAACAGGACGACATTACCCTTCGCGAAGCTTGTGGGAATACGGTGCGTAATGTAACCGCTTCTCCGAATGCAGGAATAGATGCAGAAGAACCTTTTGATGTTTCACCTTACGCACAAGCGGTATTTGCTTACTTTTTGCGGAACCCGATCTGTCAGGAAATGGGCCGCAAAATTAAAATTTCTTTTTCTTCCAGCGATAGGGATACCGCATTTAGTTACATTCATGATTTAGGCTTCATTCCGAAGATTAATGAAAAAGGGGAACGTGGCTTTAAGGTTTTATTTGCCGGTGGTTTAGGGGCGCAGCCCTTTTTAGCCAATGCCGTTCACGAATTTTTGCCTGAAGATCAGTTAATTCCTTTTACCGAATCTGTTCTTCGCGTGTTCGACCGTTATGGCGAGCGTAACAACCGTAACAAAGCACGGTTAAAGTACCTGGTTCAGAAATTAGGCTTAGAGGAGGTGCTGCGTTTGGTTGCTGAAGAACGCATTGCCAACAAAGTAAAAACATTTAAAATTGATGTTAACGCTGTTTCACAGCCACTCTTGCCTTTAGAACAAGAATATCCTGCGGTAGAAATATTGAACGAGGCACATTATAAACACTGGTTGGCGACCAATGTAGTTGAGCAAAAGCAGGCAGGATTTTACGGCGTTTATGTAAAAGTTCAGGTAGGCGATATCAAAACAGATAAAGCAAGAGCATTTGTTGATGCCATCAGGTTATACGTGGCTGATGAAATCAGGATTACCCAAAACCAGGGCTTATTGTTAAAGTTTGTGCGTAGGGAAGCGTTACCTTCTCTATATACCGCATTAAATAAAATTGGCTTTACTACAGCCGGTTTCGATAGTTTGGCCGATATTACCACCTGCCCGGGTACCGATACCTGTAATCTGGGTATTTCCAATTCAATGACACTTGCCGAAGTTTTGGAAGAAGTAATTTATACCGATTTTCCGGAGTTGATTTACGAGAAAAATATCAAGATCAAAATCAGTGGTTGCATGAACTCTTGCGGTCAGCATGGACTGGCTGAAATCGGATTTCACGGAAGTTCTCTAAAAGCTGATGGAAAAGTGGTTCCGGCTGTACAGGTCATGTTGGGCGGTGGAACGGTAGGAAACGGTGTAGGTAGGGTAGCCGAACGTGTAATTAAGGTGCCTTCTAAAAGGGCAACCAGTGTTTTACACTTTATTTTGAATGATTTTAAAGCCAATAACCTGGCTGATGAAAACTTCCACCAGTATTATGACCGAAAAGGTAAGGATCACTTTTATCAGCTGTTAAAACCACTGGCCGATTTAACGAACCTGCAGACCGAGGAATTTGTAGACTGGGGACATGTGGAAGAATTTGTAACTGCCATTGGTGTGGGTGAGTGTGCTGGTGTAGTGATCGATTTAGTGGCTACCTTATTGTTGGAAGCTGACGAAAAATTTGACTGGGCGAAACAGAACTTAGATAAAGGTGCTTATGCCGATGCTATTTACCATACCTATGCCGCATTTGTAAGCGCAGCAAAATCATTATTGTTGGATAAAGGAGTGAACAGTAGCACACAGGTTGGTGTAATCCGTGAGTTTGATAACCACTATGTAGAAACGGGTGAATTTAATTTACCAACCAATTTCTCTGACCTGGTTTTACAGATTAATAAAAACGAACCAACCGCAGCGTTTGCACAGCAATATTTTAACCAAGCCAGTCAATTTTTAAATCAGATTAAAGAGAAAAGGGCGGTATTGGTAAAGTAATTGAATGATAGAATTAGCGAATAATAAACACTTGCTATTAAACATTCACTCATTCAACATCCAATATTCCGAATTAAACACAAAGATGAGCGATCAGAAATTAAATATAGAATCAAAAATTACCCTTTTGGGCGCAGGTCCCGGCGATCCGGATTTATTAACCTTAAAAGGTGTAAAAGCATTGCAAACTGCTGATGTGGTGTTGTACGATGCTTTGACCAACGAGGCTTTACTGGAGCATGCGCCTGCCGAAGCCATTAAGGTTTATGTAGGAAAACGTTCTGGTGAGCATTCTTATCCTCAAGATACCATTAATAAATTGATGATCGATTATGCCTTAAACTATGGTCACGTAGTGCGTTTAAAAGGAGGTGATCCATTTGTTTTTGGAAGGGGATACGAGGAATTGGATTATGCCGCATCTTACAGCATTCCGGTTAGTGTGATTCCGGGTATTTCAAGTTCTATCGGTGTGCCGGGTTTACAACAGATTCCGGTTACCCACCGTGGTATGAGTGAGAGTTTTTGGGTAATTACCGGAACAACTACATCGGGCGAGGTATCTGCCGATATTTACCAGGCAGCACAGTCCAAAGCTACGGTATTGGTACTGATGGGACTTAAAAAATTATCAAAAATCGTGGAGATTTTCAAAGCGGCTGATAAGCATAGTTTACCGGCTGCAGTGGTGCAGAACGGATCGGCAGAAGATGAAAAACTAGTTGTTGGCGTGGTTGAAACCATCGAAAGTCTGGTGCAACAGGAAAACATTAAGGCACCTGCCTTATTGATTTTCGGAGAAGTTGTATCATTGCATCCATCATTCAAGGACTTAATTAAACAATATGCAAGTATTGCCTAACCAACCTGATCATGTAGCACGTTTTTCTGAAGAAGAAAAAGGCAATCAGCTTTTTCCGGTTTTTATAAAGCTGAACAAGCTGCGTACATTATTAATTGGGGCAGGGAATATCGGGTTGGAGAAGTTAACAGCGATTGTGAATAACAGCCATCGTGCTACTGTTACCATCGTTGCAGAAATCATTTCATCAGAAATTTATACACTTATTGCAAATTATCCACATATAAAGGTGAAGCAGAAAAGTTTTGATATCAATGATTTGGATAATATTGATATTGTTTTTGCAGCAACCAATAACTATATATTAAATGACGAGATCAGGAAGGTTACGCACGAGCGCGGTCTGCTGATCAATGTGGCTGATAAACCCGAACTTTGCGATTTTTACCTTGGATCGATTGTTCAGAAAGGCGATTTAAAAATTGCCATTTCGACCAATGGAAAATCGCCAACCATTGCCAAACGTTTAAAGCAGATTTTAAATGAAGGCTTACCGGCCGAGCTGGATGAAACTTTGCAGAATATGAGTGCTTTGCGCCAGACTTTAAACGGTGATTTTTCGGCAAAAGTAAAAAAACTGAATAAGGTTACCCAAAGTTTAATCAACCCTAAAAGAAGTTTTGCGGAGCGCAATATCAAATGGTTAATTTGGGTGGCTTCGGTTTTACTGATTGGTGCTATCGGATTTTCTTTGTGGAATACTGAACCAGAATTTCAAAGTTTCTTAATCAACATAGATCCCTTGTTTTATTGGTTTTTAGGCGCAGGATTTGTATTTGCATTAATAGATGGTGCCATTGGGATGTCGTATGGTGTGACCACCGCATCTTTCTCGCTGGCCATGGGCTTACCTCCTGCATCTTCAAGTATGGCCATACACATTTCTGAGGTAATGAGTAACGGAATTGCAGGATGGATGCATTACCGGATGGGGAATGTAAACTGGAAATTATTTAAAATTTTAATCGTTCCTGCTATCATCGGAGCCGTTTTAGGCGCTTACATCCTTTCCTCATTAGAACATTACAGCAGTTATGTTAAACCGGTTGTTGCCGTTTATACACTATTTCTGGGTGCTGTTATTTTAATGAAAGCTTTTAACATTAAAAGAAAAAAAGCTGATCAGAAAATTAAAAAAATTGGTTTATTGGGTTTTGTAGGTGGTTTTATCGATGCAGCCTTTGGTGGTGGCTGGGGGTCAATCGTATTATCCAGTCTGATCGCCGGTGGCAGGCATCCCTTGTTTTCTTTGGGTACGGTAAAAATCAGCCGCTTTTTTATCGCCACGTTAAGTTCACTTACTTTTTTTACCATGTTAGGTGGCAAACATTGGGAAGCCGTTGTGGGCTTAATTATCGGGAGTGCAATCGCATCGCCGATAGCCGCAAAAGTATCCAACAAAATTTCTGCAAAAACCATTATGGTTGCTGTGGGGATCATTGTAATGATCGTAAGCTTACGAAGCGTAATCATGTTTATTCTAAAATTAATTTAGTGATGGGGAACCCAGAGAAGATCAAAGCAGCACTGAAAGGTTTAAGTACTATAGATAAGCTGAAATTTTTGGCAGATAAATACGCCGGACGTATCATATTTTCGACCAGTTTTGGCTGGGAAGACCAGGTGATTACCCATTTAATTTTTGCCAACAACATTCCGATCAAGGTTTTTACCTTGGAAACCGGACGTTTGTTTCCGGAAACCTATTATGTCTGGAACCGCACATTAGAAATTTATAATAAACCTATTCATGCCTATTATCCGCAGAACGAACTGTTACAGGATATGGTAAACACGAAAGGCCCCAACAGCTTTTACGAATCGGTAGAAAATAGAAAAGAATGCTGTTACATCCGTAAGATCGAACCTTTAAAAAGAGCGTTAAAAGGAAACGAAATCTGGATAACAGGCATCAGGGCCGATCAGAGTGCCAACCGCGAGGATATGCATGATGTAGAATGGGACGAAGGAAACCAATTGATTAAATTTCACCCCATTTTCAGCTGGACGCTGGATGAGGTGAAAACCTATATCAAAGAGAACAATATTGTGTACAATACTTTACATGATAAAGGTTTTCCGAGTATAGGTTGCGCACCCTGTACAAGAGCAGTACAGCCGGGTGAAGATTTTAGGGCCGGAAGATGGTGGTGGGAAGAGCAAAGTAAAAAAGAATGTGGTTTACATGCCGCTAGCTGATGGAAGATGTAAAATGGAACCCTTGATACGTCATTGCGAGAAGGCTTTTTCAGCCGACGAGGCAATCTTTTAGTAAAAGTGAAATAAGTAAGTGGCGGAGGAAATGGAAAATAGCAAACAGTGCGATTGAATGAATGCCTGGCAACCTTCAAACATTCCAACAATTTTAACAACAATAATACAATAACAAATAACTTTGAGCGTCTGGAACATTCCAACATTCAACATTTAAACATTCCAACGATTGAAATGAGTACATATAATTTTGATTATTTAGACGAACTGGAAGCCGAAGCCATTCACATTTTACGTGAAGTTGCGGGTCAGTTTGAAAAACCAGCCCTGTTATTTTCAGGGGGAAAAGATTCGATTACCCTGGTTCGTTTAGCAGAAAAAGCATTTCGTCCGGGTAAATTTCCTTTTCCACTGGTACATATAGACACTGGTCATAATTTCGAGGAAACCATTACCTACCGCGATCAAATGGTAGAAAGAATTGGCGAAAAGCTCATTATTGGTTCTGTTCAGGAATCTATCGATCAGGGTAAAGTAGTAGAGCAAACCGGAAAAAATGCCAGCAGAAATGCATTGCAGACGGTAACTTTGCTCGATACCATTGCCAAATATCAGTTTGATGCCTGTATTGGTGGTGCACGTAGAGATGAAGAGAAAGCCAGAGCAAAAGAGCGTATTTTCTCTGTCCGCGATGAATTTGGCCAATGGGATCCAAAACGCCAGCGCCCTGAACTTTGGAATATTTACAATGGTAAAATCCACAAAGGAGAAAACATCCGTGTATTTCCGATCAGTAACTGGACTGAGCTGGACGTATGGAATTATATCCGTCGCGAAAAAATAGAATTGCCAAGCATTTACTTCTCGCACGAACGTGAGGTAATTACCCGCAACGGACAACTGATGGCTGCCTCACCGTTTTTAAATATGGATGAGGAAGATGTGGTAGAACGCAAACAGGTTCGTTTCCGTACGGTTGGCGATATGTCTTGCACCGCCGCGGTAGAATCGGATGCATTTTTGATCGATGATATCATTTCAGAAATCAGTGCCTCAAAAATTTCAGAGCGTGGTGCACGGTTAGACGACAAAGTTTCTGAAGCTGCAATGGAAGACAGGAAAAAGGGAGGATATTTTTAGGGAGTATCAAGTAGTGAGTATCAGTTATCAAGATTGGGCCCCACTTTAACAAACCTTAAAATAATTCAAGTAAATAGTATTAATTGATAAACCTGATAAGGTCTTGATACTTAATACTTTTATCTTAATACTACAAATAACATGAACATCTTAAAATTTTTTACAGCAGGCAGCGTAGATGATGGTAAAAGTACCTTAATTGGCCGTTTGTTATACGATACAGATTCTATTTTAGCCGATCAGTTAGAAGCTTTACAACGCTCTAACCGAAAAAATGATGATGGAACAATAGATTTAGCCATTTTAACAGATGGTTTAAGGGCAGAACGCGAACAGGGAATTACCATTGACGTTGCCTACAAATACTTTCAGACAGAAAAACGTAAATTTATCATAGCGGATACGCCTGGTCACATTCAATATACCAGAAATATGGTTACAGGTGCTTCTACGGCTAATCTGGCCATTATTTTAATTGATGCCCGTAATGGTGTGGTAGAACAGACCATCCGTCATTCCTATATTGTTTCGTTACTGGGCATCAAACATGTGGTGGTTTGTATCAACAAAATGGATATGGTTGATTACAGCGAAACCGTATATAGCGCCATTATCGAAAAATACAAAATTCTGGCTCAGCAATTAAAACTGGCCGATGTAACTTATATTCCGGTAAGTGCATTAAAAGGAGATAATGTGGTACAAACATCAGAAAATATGCCATGGTATGAAGGAGAGAGTTTGTTACATTTCTTAGAAAAGGTGGATACTGATCACCTGGACCGATCGCAATTAGCCCGGATGCCCGTACAGTGGGTGGTTCGTCCGCAAACAGCAGAACTGCACGATTACCGTGGTTATGCCGGACGTGTGTTGAGTGGAACCTTTAATTTAAACGATAAAGTTACTGTTCTTCCATCAGGAGCAAGTTCTGTTGTAGAGAAAATTGAATTTTTTGATGAAGAGCTTGATGCAGCGCACGCGGGTCAATCGGTTATCATTCATTTAAAAGACGATGTAGACATTAGTCGTGGCGATACCATTGTAAACGCATCGGCTTTGCCACAGGAAACAAAGCTGATTGAAGCAGACCTTTGCTGGATGGATACCCGTGCCCTGGATCCCTCCATCATGTACAACATCCAGCATAACAGCAAGGTTACCAAATGTAAAATCAGCGAAATTCTGCATAAGGTAGATATCAATACCTTAGAAAAACATGCTGCAGAAGAATTTAAATTGAATGATATCGGCCGTGTGATTGTGAAAACCGCTGATGCTTTAGCTTTTGATTTATATGATGATAACCGCGCAAATGGTTCGGCTATTTTAGTTGATACCCGTACCAATTTAACTGTTGGAGCATTAATGTTCAGGGCAGCAGTGGAGTAAGGTATAAGATGAAGTAATGTAAGATGGATGATGGGGAATAACCGATTTGTGATGACTATATTCCGGATAGCTTCATACATTTGTCATCCTGAGGGATAATTTATTTTATAAAAATCAATACGAGCGACAGAAATTTTATTTGATAATATTCCTCATCATCATTGCCAATTTGATTGGGAACCACGAAGTGCTCATGAATGCCACAGAACAAAAAAAAACGCATGAATCATCTTAAGCGCCTGTGTTAGGATTCCCGCATGCGCGGGAATGACGAACGCGCTGGTCGATTCTGTAAATGGTAGCGTATTCGAAGATTTTTTGTACGTGTAAAATCCTTACTGTTCTTAATTCTCTAATGTTGGAAAAATAATAAGGAATGCTTTAGATTATGCTAAAGCGAAAACAATTTCAGCGGGACGCCAAATGGTAGTCCCGTTTTTCGTAACTGGGTTTTTTGTATATTTAACTTATGGAATTGATTCAAATTTTTCATCTTCCAATTACATTATAAACGTAAACCCCAATATCAAACCATATGAAAAGAAATCTCTTTTACTCCGTTTTTACAGCTATTCCTTTTGTTGTTGCCTGTAACCAATCAGCTAAAAAGACTGATACTGTAAAAAAGGATTCGGTGGTCAATCAAACCTGTTACGCTGCTTTTTTCGAAAAAGACAGCGCCGCTATGATTGTGAAAACCATGGCATCTGGCAAAGTAACCGGTTCATTGTTGGTAAAATATGCTGAAAAGCCTGAAAATAACGGCAAAATAAGTGGAAAGTTTAATGGTGATACTTTACTGGTTGATTATCGTTTCAACACGGGCAAAGATACCACAAAGGCATTTACCAACCCATTGGCATTTCTAAAGAAAGATGGTAAACTCATGATGGGGGTTGGACAGATTGAAACCACTTTAGGTAGATCGTATTTTGTTAAAGGGAAACCCATCAATTACGAAGCGGGTAAGTTTACTTTTTCGGAAGTGGATTGCAAATAAGCCTGGTTATCCTGAGCCCAGCAAAGGATCTTTCATTCTAGAATTCTGGTTCTGGCGTTTCGCTAAGACCCAATGTATCGATCATGGTTTATTTTAGCCGCGGATACCCGGAAAGAAAGTAGACATTTTTGCTTGTTACGCTCCATTCTGTGTTACCATCATTTTGAGCGATAGCTATAAGATCAGGGATGACAACCATATAAAGATTCTTAACCGCGTTCAGAATGAATGACGGAAAAATATTTTAAAATAAATTACTACAATTTCTATAGACTTTATATATTTGTATTATCGAATAAACGAATAACGAACATAAACTTTCAGTTATGATTTTGAATAAAGTAGAAAAAGCGAACATTGAACCAAAAATTACTTTGATAGGTGCAGGTCCCGGCGATCCGGATTTATTTAGTTTAAAAGGGGTAAAAGCATTAAAAACAGCCGATGTTGTTTTATATGATGCAAATGTGAATGAAGCTTTACTTTGTTATGCTCCAGATGGTATTCCGAAAGTTTATGTGGGCAAACGTTCTGATGATGAATCATTTTCTCAGGATGCAGTGAATAAGCTCATCATCGATTATGCGTTAAACTATGGCCATGTCGTTCGTTTAAAAAGTGGCGATCCCTTTTTCTTTGCAAAAGGATATGAAGAAATAGATGCTGCAGAATCTTATAGTATTCCTACTGAAATCATTCCCGGTATTTCGAGTGCTACAGGTGCACCAAGTTTGCAGAAGATCCCCATGATTTATAAAGACATGAGCGAAAGCTTCTGGGCAGTAACCGGAACAAATTCTAAAGGTGATCTTTCAGAGGATTTGTATATTGCTGCGAAAACCAAAGCGACGATTGTTGTTTTAAATGGGATTGAAAAGGTAAAAGAGATTGCAGCCATATTTCAGGCAGAAAATAAAAATCTGTTGCCCGTTGCAGTCATTCAAAATGGTTCTACACCTGAGGAAAAAATCGCGGTAGGTATTGTTGATACCATTGCGGAGATTGTGGAAGATAAAAAAATAACGGCTCCGGCTTTATTGGTTTTCGGTGATGTAGTATCATTACACCCTCAATTTCAGCCTATCCGCGATTTCTACGAGATCATCGCTGAAGAATATTAGGTATTTTTACCAAAGTATATATTTGTTTTGTTGTTAAGAGACCGCTTATGGATTTAAGCGGTTTTTTTTATGTGCTGCAATTTTAAAAACCTATGCGGCTTCACCCTAAACTTCCGCCCGGCCAGTCGGACGGGTGTTTCAGGGTCTTTGAAGTAAATAGCTGCTTTAAAAAAAAAACGCCGCTTTTATCTGCAAATCAGCGGGAAATTATTAGCCGTCTGTTCACGCAGATCTAAAAAGATCACCGCTGAAAAATTAATATCTGCTTTAGATCGGAAGCAACTTTGCTGATAAGCCTGATTGCGGTGTAAAGCCCGCACGCAGTGAGGACTTGCAACGTAAAGCAGGGCTGCAGGCCGCCACAGAAAACAGAACATTCACTTTCTAAAAAAACTTAAATTAATTTCTTGAGCCGTCACCCTGAACTTGTTTCAGGGTCTTTATAGTAGGATAGATGCTGAAATAAACTCAGCATGACGAAAGTAATAATCAACTAAAAATATAATTTTCATTATTTGCAAAACTCAAAACAATTAGTAACTTACTTGGGTTATCTACACCAAATATTTGATGGAAATTATACACATAAGTGCCGAGTGTTACCCTGTTGCAAAAGTTGGTGGTTTAGCCGATGTAGTAGGGGCCTTACCTAAATACCAGAATAAACTAGGCCATATTGCCAAGGTGGTTGTTCCTGCTTACGATACCAAATTTATCCGCGAAAGTGAATTTGAGGTTACATATGATGCCTGGGCAAATTATGGAAACAACCATTTTCAGTACCGTATTTTGAAAGAAAAAACCAATAAACTTGGTTTCGATTTATATATTGTCCATATACAAGGCTTAACCGACCGCCCAAATGTATATGGCTATAACGACGATACGGAGAGATTTGTTGCTTTCCAGATTGCTACCCTTGATTGGATTGTACAGTGGGAACATCGCCCGGATGTAATTCATTGTCACGATCACCATACAGGTTTAGTCCCATTTATGGTTTCAAATTGCCTAAAATATAATCTGATAAGTGGCGTCCCAACCGTTTTAACCATTCATAATGCACAATATCAAGGTCAGTTCGGCTGGGATAAATTGTACTATTTACCAGCATTCGATTTATGGAAGGGTGGCTTACTGGGTTGGGATGATGCTATAAATCCTTTAGCATCTGCCATTAAATGTGCCTGGAAGGTCACTACGGTTTCGCCGACTTACCTGGAAGAAATGATGGGTTTTGCACGTGGACTGGAAAGTTTGTTGAGACAGGAGCGTTGGAAATCAGTTGGAATATTAAATGGAATCGATAGCGAAGTGTGGAATCCTGGAACAGATCCAATGTTAAATAAAGGTTATACGGTAAAAACAGTCGAAGCTGGGAAATTGGCAAACAAAAAAGCACTTTGCGATGTTTTTCAATTAGATTCATCGAAGCCTCTGTTTACCTTTATCGGAAGATTGGTTGATGAAAAAGGTGCCGATATTTTGCCCGACATTTTTTATACTGCTTTACAACAGCATGGCGATAACATCAATATCCTGGTTTTAGGCTCGGGAGATAGCTGGGTGGAAGGAAGGTTAAACCAGTTGAAGGATTTCTTTGGGGGCAGATATAATGTTTATATAGGTTATAACGAACAGGTTTCGCATCAGATGTACGCTGGTGCAGACTTCCTGATCATGCCATCGAGAGTGGAGCCTTGTGGATTGAATCAGTTATATGCCTTACGTTACGGAACGGTTCCGATTGTGCGCCGGGTAGGTGGGTTGAGGGATACCGTCATTGATATTGGCGACAATGGTTTCGGGATCTGTCACGACCAAACCAGTATTTGGGATGTTACACATTCCATTAACCGCGCAGTTGGATTTTACAATGATAAAAAAGCATTTAAAGCTGTAAGAAAAACCATGATGAAAATCGATCATTCGTGGGACAGGGCAGCCTTGAATTATATAGAATTATACCAAAATTTAAAATAAGCTTAAGCATGACTGACAAAGTTTTAGGCGTTATCCTTGGCGGTGGCCAGGGCTCTAGATTATCGCCACTCACACAAACACGTTCTAAACCGGCAGTTCCGATAGCTGGTAAATACCGTTTGGTAGACATTCCGATCTCGAACTGTCTCAATTCAGGTATCCACCGCATGTTTGTGTTAACCCAGTTTAATTCGGCGTCCCTTAACAAACACATTAAAAATACCTATCATTTTAGTCACTTCAGTACTGCTTTTGTTGATATTCTGGCTGCTGAACAAACGGTACAAAACTCTGGTTGGTTCCAGGGTACAGCAGATGCTGTCCGTCAGTGTATGCATCACATTGTTTCGCATGAGTTTGATTATATTTTGATCCTTTCAGGCGACCAACTCTACCAGATGGATTTTAAAGATATGATCGAAAAACATATCGAAGCCGCTGCGGAAATTACTATTGCTACGATTCCGGTAACGGCAAAAGATGCAACCGATTTTGGTATTTTAAAGGCTGATGAGGAAAACATGATAACCTCTTTTATCGAAAAACCTAAAACCGGACTGGAGAACTGGGTTTCGGATACCGGCGAAGAAATGCAAGGCGAGGGACGTAATTTTCTGGCATCGATGGGTATCTATGTTTTTAACCGCGAATACCTGATCAACATTTTAAACGAGAACGAAGAAGAAAAGGATTTCGGTAAGGAAATTTTACCAAGGGCCATTACACAAAGCAGGGTTTTAAGTTATCAGTACGAAGGTTATTGGACTGATATCGGTAATATTTCATCTTTCTTTGAAGCCAATTTAGGCTTAACGGACGAAATACCTAAATTTAATATGTTTGATAGCAACCATGCTATTTTTACCAGGGCGAGGATGTTGCCGCCGTCTAAAATTTCGGGTACCACGCTGGATAAAACTATTATTGCCGAAGGCTGTATCATTCAGGCCAGCAAAGTGGAACATGCTGTTTTAGGGATCAGATCAAGAATTGGTAAGGATACCGTTATTACAAATGCCTATATAATGGGTAGTGATAGGTACCAAACGCTCGAAGAGATACAGGAGGAAACAAACAAAGGAAATTCATTGATCGGAATTGGAGACCGTTGTTTTATCAATAATGCCATTATCGATAAAAATTGTCGTATCGGTAACGATGTTAAAATTAATGGTGGCGACCATTTGGAAGATGGCGACTTTGAACTTTACGCTGTTAAAGATGGTATAGTTGTAATTAAAAAGGGCGCAGTAGTGCCAAGTGGCACAGTGATTTAATATATATTGTCATTCTGAGCGAAGCGAGGAATCTTTAAAGACCTTACAGGTTTCAAAAACCTTTAAGGTCTTTTTGTTTGTGATTTTGATGCGTAGTTTATGGTTAAGCCACTCGGGAGATTTTCATTTCCAACTTATTGGAAATCTTAAGACATTTGCATTAAAATCAGCTTCGCGGAGCACTTCGTGGTTTACGCATGCGCGAGATCCGATTGCTATCGGACGACGATCCTACCTGAAGACGCTGACAATCGTGGCGAAAAATCCTTTATAAATTCTGATTACAGACCTCCTTATTTATAAACCCTGCCTGCATCGGGCAAGTGATAAAGCGAAAAGCCCGGAGCGAGGAACGGGTGAGGACTTGAAGCGATAGCAGGACTGCCGGCCGCCATCAAAGCAAAAGCATACCTTTCCAAAAAAATAAACTTTCGCCAACAAAGGATCTTAATTTTTAAAATTTAAAAGGCCGGAAATCTAAAAAGTCTTTTTTAACCTTTCTACCCAACATTTTCCCCATAAGCTTGTTAGTAGATAAACAAAAAATAGTTTATGACCGAACAGCACCTTTATCAAACAGGAATTATAGGGAATTGCGCTTTCATTGCTCACGTAAATAAAAATACCGATATATCCTGGCTTTGCTGGCCACGCTTTGATAGCCCTTTTGTATTTGGCAGTTTATTGGATGAGAAAAAAGGGGGCGAATTTTCGATCTTACCCCAGGGAGAATTTACTTCGCATCAATATTATATCGAAAATACCAATGTCTTAAGGACGGAAATTACCGCTGAAGATGGGAAATATCGGATTACCGATTTTGCACCACGTTTTCATTTATATGATCGCTATTTTAAACCGCTGATGTTTATCAGGAAGATTGAACCTTTGCAAGGCAACCCACGCATTACCATTAAATGTGAGCCGGTTTGTGATTATGGAAAAGGTAAAATGAAGTCGAGCAGGGGCAGCAATCACATCGACTATTTGGGCTGTGATGAAAATATACGTTTAAGTACCAATGTATCGCTTACCTATATTTTTGACGAGAAAGCATTTGTACTAAATGAGCCTAAATACCTGGTGATGACTTATGGGCAAAATTTAGAAGCCCCTATAGTTAGTACAGCAGAAAACTTTTTAAGGGAAACGATTTCTTACTGGCGTTTATGGATTAAACATTCGTCAATAGCAGGTTTTTACCAGCCATTTGTAATCCGTTCGGCCCTCGTTTTAAAAATTCATCAATACGAAGATACAGGTGCCATTATAGCCGCAAGTACAACCAGTTTGCCAGAATCGCCAGGCAGCACACGAAACTGGGATTACCGTTATTGTTGGCTGCGCGATTCGCATTATGTGCTTACCTCATTAAACCATATTGGCCATTTTGAAGAAATGGAAAGGTACTTCAATTACCTTTCTGATATTTCGCGTGCTGAAGACGTACGTTACCAGCCTTTATATGGTATTGCAGGCGAAAGACAAATTACGGAGCGTACGCTTGATCATCTGGAAGGTTATAAAGGAGAACAGCCAATTAGGCTAGGAAACCAGGCATACGAGCATATTCAAAATGATATTTATGGACAGGTTTTAATTTCCATGTTACCACTTTATACCGACCATCGTTTTGTTTTTTCGGAACGTGGAGATTCGGTAAAGTGGATTGAAAGTGTACTTTCTAAAATTGAGCGTACCATTGACGAAAAAGATGCGGGAATATGGGAATTCAGAAACATTGCCAATGTACATTGTTATAGTAACCTTTTCCAATGGGCAGGCGCACAGGCTGCTCTAAAAATGGCCAAAACCATTGGCAATGAGGATTTCGAAAGGCGCGCGAAAGTGTTGATTGATAAGGCTTCGGCACATATAGAAGCCTGCTACGATCCGGAAAGAAAAGTGTATACCAATGCCGTGGGAAGCCCGCATTTAGATGCCAGCACCCTACAATTGATTATGATGAATTATCTCGATCCAGCCTCTGACCGGGCAAAGGACCATTTAATCGCTTTGGAAAAAGAACTGAAAACTGAGGATGGACTTTTTTATCGTTACTTACATGCTGATGATTTCGGCAAACCGAAAACAACCTTTTTAATCTGTGCTTTTTGGTATGTAGAAGCTTTAGCCTGTGTGGGCCGTACAGATGAAGCGATAAAAGAGTTTGAAAATATCATTAAATATTGTAACCACCTGCTGTTATTTAGCGAAGATGTTGACGCCAAAACAGGTAGCCAATGGGGTAACTTCCCTCAGGCTTATAGCCACGTAGGTTTAATGAATGCGGCTTACCGCATTGCCATTAAGCTGGATAGACCGATATTTTTATAAAAAGTAGATTAAACTTTGACCACTTTAATATGCAAAAAGCATATTAAGGTGGTTAAAGCTATTCTAAAAAAGCATGTCGCGAGCAGATTGTGGTGTTGGATTTCCGAAAAAAAATCATCTCCTTTTGAACGCAGTTAAATGCCCGCCTTGGCGGGCGGGGAAAACTCCATCTGAAAATATTGTTCCATTTGGTTGCACTCCGCTCCAAATGACAATTTATTTCGTAAGAAAAAGGTCTGTGAGGACACAGACCTTGGCATCATGATATTAATGGACGAGCTATTTATTAACCGCGTTCTACAAATTCTTCTTTCACCAAACTCCAAAGTAGCTTTCTTACCTCTTTAAAATCATTTAAGTAATATTTTGCTTCCGAAATGTTATTGCCAACTTTTATGGTAAAAGCATCATCTGGCAGTACTTTAAAAATGTCTTCATCGGTGTGGTCGTCGCCTAATGCCAGAATGAAATCAGGTTTTTTATCGTATAGCCAGTTTAAAGCAGCCTTTCCTTTATTAACTTCTATATTTTTAAACTCGATTACTTTATTCCCCGGCATTAATTGCAATCCTTTATCGGCAGCCAGGATTTTCATGTGGCTCACAATTTCATTGGCTCTTAAATCACCTAATCCCTCTTCTGCTTTCCGATAGTGCCACACTAATGAGTAGCTTTTTTCTTCAATGAACGATCCTGGGGTACGATCGGTATAGGTTTCTAATAAAGTCTTTATTTCCTGTTTCCATTGGTCGGTAAGCAGCGGCAGGCTGTTCCACTTATCTCCATACGATTTTTGCCATGCACCATGCTCAGCAATCAGGTCTACCTTTAAATGGCCAAACCATTGTTCCAGGGTTTCATGTCTCCTTCCGCTAATAATCACCACTTTGTTGGCATGATCGATGGTCAGGTTTTCTATTAAATCATAAAGTTCATCATCAGGAGAGGCATCATCAATGTTCCCGGTAAAGTCTACCAGGGTGCCGTCATAATCTAAAAATAAAACCCTATCGGTTGTTGTTGCATATTTAGCAGCAATGACTTCATTAATCGAGTTTACTGCATGTTTGGTTAATAACGATTTTTGAGAATCTTTCACTTCGTTTAATCTTAATATAAAATTGTTAACCCAATGTTTAACGTTAAATTTTTCTACTATAGCCCGCATGGCCTTCATGCGTAGCTGTTGTTCTTCCAAAGGCATTTTTAATGCAGTTACAATCGCTTCCATAATGTCGCCCATATTATTTGGATTAACAATTACGGCATCAGTTAATTCTTTGGAAGCGCCGGCCATTTCACTTAAAATCAGCACACCATCATTGTTGTTCCGGCTGGCCACATATTCTTTACTAACCAGGTTCATTCCGTCGCGCATAGGCGTTACCAGGCAGATGTCGGCAGTTGAATAAAGCGCAGAGAGTACTTCAATAGGGAAAGAGCGGTAAAAATAATTTACAGGAATCCAGTTCATAGAGCGGTACCTTGCATTTAAATTTCCAACGAATTGGTCAATCTGATCTCTCAACTCACTATATTGTGGTACGGTGTCTCTTGAAGGGACCACAATCATGAAAAGTTCGATTTTGCCGATATATTCAGGATGGTGCTGAAGGAGTAATTCCATAGCTTTCAACCGTTCGAGAATACCTTTGCTATAATCGAGCCGGTCTATAGAAAGGATCACTTTCATCTCTTCTTTTCCAGTCCTGAAATAATCAATTTCATTTTTTACTTTTTCTGTGGCAGGTAAGTCCGAATATTTATCAAAATCAATACCCATAGGGAAAGCTTCTACCACAATTTGCCTTTCGTGGCTATTAAGTACGTTCGATGATGAATTTACGGGAAGTAAACGTGTGGCTGTGCTGATAAAATGGCGGACATCATCATAGGTGTGAAAACCGATTAAATCGGAACCTATTAAGCCATTTAATAATTCTTCCCTCCAGGGGATTAACCTGAAAATTTCGTAGGATGGAAAAGGGATATGCTGAAAAAAACCGATGGTGGCATTTGGAAGTTTTTCTCTCAAAATACCAGGGAGAAGGAGCAATTGATAATCTTGAATCCAGATTTTATCTTTTCTGCCCAATACCTGCATGGCACTTTTTGCAAATTTCTCATTAACGGATTGGTAGCAATCCCAATAACTTTGTTCATAATGTGCATAGGTAACCAGATAATGAAATACAGGCCATAATACTTCATTTGAAAAACCTTCGTAGTATAAATTAATTTCGTTTTGGGTGAGGAAAACAGGATAGAGGTTTAGCCCGGCAAGTTTTTGTGTAACTTCTTCCTGACGTTCTTCCGGAACCTCAATTCCAGGCCATCCGATCCAGATGGAGTTGCCCGATTTGTACACGTCACCAAGGCCGGTAGCAAGGCCGCCCTCGCTGGGGATAAACGTGTATTCTTCGTTCTCTTCAATGATTTTAACGGGGAGTCTATTCGATATTATAACTGTCTTCATGCTCGTATTGAATGTATCTATATCTTTAAAAGCATATCAAAATGGTTTTGTTTGAATTTTTAGGTCAAAAAAACATTCAGATGATTAAACATAATTAAATACCAATGAAAAAGTTGTACCACTTTCAGGAGTAGAAATTACTTCAATACTGCCTTTGTGCATCTTCATAATGTTGCGGCTGATGGTTAATCCTATGCCCGATCCATTTTTCCTGGTGGTGTAAAATGGAACGAATATTTTTTCCAGATCAGTGGCAGCTATGCCTTTTCCATTATCGTTAACATCTATATACAGTTTGGTGTTTTCTAAACGGTAATTTACACTGATATAAGGCATTTCCTTATGTTCGACGGCATAAATACTGTTCGTAATCAGGTTAATTAATACCTGTTCTATTAACTTCAGATCCAACTGAATGGTGATTTTTGATGAAGTCTGTTCTACATCCAATACCACATTTTTAACTTTTGCAAATGGCTGCATCAGCACCTTAATGTGCTTTAATATTTCTCTGATGGTGTGCGGTTCAAGGTTTGGTGTAGGAAGTTCAGCAATCAAACGGTAATCTTTTACAAAATCCAACAAACCAGACGAGCGCCTTTGAATAGTATGTAACGCTGTTCGGAGGTCATCCATTTCATCCTCGTTTAAATTCTTTTTATCCGTTACCATTTTATTGATCGTATCCGATAATGAACTGATGGGCGTGATGGAATTTAAAATTTCGTGAGAAATAACACCAACTAACCTGTTCCAGGCTTCTGTTTCTTTTTGCTCAATTTCGTCTTTAATGTTCTGGAAACTAATGATGATATAGTTTTTTCCATACAGGTTTAAAGGAATTACCTCCGTAGATAACTGAATCAGTTTATCCTGGATTTTGAGTTCCAGAAACCGCTTTCCGCCAGTAGAAATCTGCTCTATTTCTGCCCCGAATATAGGAAGATGCTGTTTTAACCGGTGCCAGTATTTATAGGCAGGTACGCTTAAGAGGTTAGAAGCAGCCTGGTTGAAAAACACAATTTCATCCTCTTTTTCTGCTGTTGTATTGCTCACTACAATTACGCCAACAGGAACCTGCTCCAAAATGGTTTTGATGAGCTGAAACATGGCTTCCTGTTCCAGCCTGATCTGTTTATGTACCTGTAAAATATCACTGAACGATTCATACAGTTCAGGGAAACTCCCTTTAGTTACCTTATTTTTAAAGTTTAGGGTATGATCTCTTGTCTTTACAGCGAGAATGAAACGGTTAATATCCGACCGGATTTGATTAATGTAGTAATAAAGGGATATAATGGTACCCAGGAATATCAGTGCAATCCCGATGATCGTAAACCAGAGTTCAGTATTTTTGATCAGGTAGAACAGCAGGTAGCCCAGCAAATTGATGATTAGCAGGCGGAAGATTAAACGGAAGGTAAAGCGTTGGTAGAACATGTTTTTAAGGTTGAAGGTGGAGGCTTAAAAGGTTGAGGGTTTAAGATAGAATAAAACCTTCCACCTTCAACCCTCTTGCCTTCTAACATTTCTCAGATTCCAAATTTTTCTATTCTTCTATACAGTGCAGCGCGGGTCAAACCTAATTCTGCTGCGGCTTTTGATATGTTTCCTTTATGCTTGCCGATGGCTTTTTGCACCATCATCTTCTCCATTTCCTCCAGCGCCATTTCATCAGGCATAGCTTGATGCTGGGTGTAGCGCTGCGGGCTTAACTGTAAATCTTCCTCCGCAATATCAGCGCCATCACTCATGATAACAGCTCTTTCTAAAACATGCTGTAATTCACGTACATTACCCGGCCACTTATACTGTAAAAGTGCTTCTTGAGCCTTAACACTCAGTTTTTGTATATCTTTATGGTACTTTGAACTAAAAACCTGCATAAAGTGGTTGGCCAGCAGTAATATATCTGATCCGCGTTTACGCAAAGCGGGTAATAACAGCTCAACCGTATTGATCCGGAACAATAAATCCTGCCTGAAGGTGTTTTTTGCTACCATTTCGTTCAGCGGCATGTTGGTTGCTGTGATGAGACGTACATTTATTCTGCGTTCTTTACTTTCACCTAAACGGGTAACCGTACGGTTTTGTAAAACGCTCAATAATTTTGCCTGGAGCGGTAAGGATAAATTGCCAATCTCATCTAAAAAAATTGTCCCGCCATCCGCTAATTCAAAACGACCGGGTTTATCTTCCTTGGCATCTGTAAAGGCACCTTTCGCATAGCCAAATAATTCACTTTCAAACAAATTTTCGTTCAAAGCACCTAAATCAACATGCATGAACACCTGATTTTTCCTTTGTGAGTTTGCGTGTATCTCATAGGCGAAAACCTGTTTCCCCGTTCCATTCTCGCCCAGAATCAGGACATTGGCATCGGTAGGGGATACCTTTAAGAGGGTATGCTGTAACTGCTTTATCTCATCGGCCTGGCCAACAATATGCTCGAAACCTCTCGTCAGATCTTTTTGGAGCGATGAATGTATTTTTTCCAGCTTTTTTACCTTTTTGGTTGATTCGCGAAGTTTAGACGCCGATGAAATGGTAGCAAACAGTTTTTCATTTTCCCAGGGTTTAAGAATAAAATCAGTAGCTCCTTTTTTTATCGCTTTTACTGCAAGTTCTACGTTTCCGAAAGCAGTCATTAATATAACCACATAGTCTTTATCAATGGATAAAATATGTTCTAACCAATACAAGCCCTCTCTTCCATCGCTGGCACCTTTCTGGTAGTTCATGTCCAGCAAAATGATGTCAATTTCGTTTTTGCTTAATAAAACATTAATCTCTTTAGGCGATTTGCATGTGATAACCTGCTTTACCTGTTGTTTTAAAAACAAACGGGCACTTAGCAGGATATCATCATCATCATCAATAATTAAAACGGTGGCGTCTAACATAACTTAGCCTTATTCATTTATTATTTATTATTTTTCCTGTTTAGTCAATCCTTCTACGGGTTGATCAAGGGAATAGGCAAATTTAATAAAACTGTCCGCTCCCGCACATTTACTGTCCGATAACGAACATGTGAAAAATAAAATTATCATCTAGTGTCTGATAATCAGTATCTTAAAAATGTTTTAGGACTTTGGCACAGGCTTGGTTACTCAGGAAATCAAACAGTATAACCGAACAATGGACAAAAAGATTGAGAAGAAAAGATTTGGTACTAAAACATTATTGATTGCTGCAGGCACCATTGCTTTTGTAGCTGTTGTCATCTACGGCTACTCTTTATCTTTAAAGAAGACTTACCGCGCCGATGCCGAGAAGCTGACCATCAGCAAAGTAGAATACGGCGATTTTGAAGATGTGGTTTTGCTGAATGCCAGCGTGGTGCCTTTGACTTCTGTTATTGTGAGTTCATCAGAGGGTGGAACAGTTGCGGAGATCTTCACTGAAAATGGTGCATCTGTGGTAAAAGGTACGCCACTGCTGCGGATTGCAAATTCGAACGCCATGCTGGGTTATACCTCGCAACAAACGGCTGCTACCGAACAAATTAACCAATTGCGTAAATCGAGGTTAGATTTGGAGCAGAATCAACGAATTCTGAATCAGGATGTACTGGATGTAGAAAATAATTTACGTACCGCAACCCGCCAATACCGATTAGATAGTGCACTTTTCGCCAAAAAGGTAATTACGCTCCAGGAGTTTAACAAATCGAGCCAGGATTATGAATATTATCAAGGCAAATTGAAAATTGTACGGCAGGCCATAAAACAGGAAAACCAGAGTCGCAAAATGCAGCTTGCCCAAATCGACCAGTCAATGGGGCAGATGAACGAAAGTTTGGAAATGATTCGTAAGAATATTGAAAACATGACAATTAAGGCACCGGTTTCCGGCAAGTTGTCTTCTTACGATCCCGTAATCGGTAAATCCTATAACTCCAACGAAATGATTGGTAAAATTGATGTTTTACAGGGCTATAAACTTCAGGCTGGTGTGGATGAATACTACATTAACCGCGTAAAAGAGGGGCAGACCTCAACCTGTGAATTCAATGGAAAAACCTATAACCTTACGGTAAGCAAGGTGATTCCGGAAGTGACGTCCGGGCAATTTCAGGTAGAAATGGTTTTTAAAGGCGCTGCACCTGAAGGTTTGCGCCGTGGATTATCGTTGCAAACCAAATTGACTTTATCTGATAACAGCAAGTCATTGCTTCTTGCTCAGGGGCAGTTTTTTCAAAGTACAGGCGGCTCGTGGGTGTTTGTGGTAAACAACGGAAAAGCAATCAGGAAAAATGTTAAAATCGGGCGAAAAAACTACCTGTATTATGAAATACTGGATGGATTGAAGAAAGGTGATGAGGTAATTACTTCCTCATATGATCAGTTTAATCAATATGATGAGGTGGAGATTAATAAATAGTTTAAAAAGTAAATGATACACATACCATGATTTATAAGCGAAACCACATGATGTTGAAAATAAATTTGTTGTTGATAAGTTTGGTTTTTCCGACAACATTTGCACTTGCACAGCATTGTGACTGTAAAGTCAATTATGAATGGGTGAAGAAAACCTTTGAAGAAAATGATGCAGGATTTCAATATGCATTAAAATTAAAAGGCGCGCAGGCCTATGCGGACCATAATAAAAAGATTTTGAGTAAAGTACTGAAGGCCAAAACCTTAAACGAATGTACACCGATTTTATACGAATGGTTAAAATTTTTCCGTTCCGGGCACATCGGTATCCGGATTAATAACCAGGCGCAACAAGACAATCCCGTAAAATCAGATAAACAATTCCCCGATTGGGAAAGGTACCCTATTGAAACGGAAGAATTTAAAGCCTACTTAAACAGTAAGAAAACCACCGATTACGAAGGCATCTGGGAGACACCTCCGTATCAGATCGGTATCAAAAAAAACGGTGATCAGTATATTGGTTTCATCATCGCCTCAGGCGCATCGACCTGGACAAAGGGGCAGGTAAAACTAAAGTTCAGCATCAAGGATGACAGCGCAAAGGCGGTTTTTTATGTACGGGATCATTCGGCTTTAGATTTCGACAATGTGGTCTTAACTGGTAAAAACCATTTACAGATTGGAAATTTCAACCTGACAAAAATTTATCCGCAGCTGAAAGACGAACCCAAATATGTTCAGTATTTTAAATCAATAAGCGCTAACCAACCTTACCTGGAGCAATTAAACGAAACCACTTTATATTTGAGGATACCCTCGTTTGAAGGAAGTGTGAAAGGAAGTATAGACAGTGTACTACGTTTAAACAAAGAGAAAATACTGCACACGAAAAACCTCATTATCGACATCAGGTATAATGGAGGTGGAAGCGATAACGCTTACCAGAACATCATACCTTACCTGTATACCAATCCAATCCGAAGTGTCGGGGTTGAATACCTATCCACCAAATTAAACAATCAGCGGATGCTCGATTTTATAAATAAACCGGAATATGGATTTAGTGCTGAAGATAAAAAATGGGCAAAGAAAACCTATGATAAATTGGAAAATAAATTGGGGCAGTTTGTTAATCCGAATGAGTATGTCGCTTCCGAAATCAAAAAGGATACGATTTACCCATTTCCGCAAAATGTCGGGATCCTAATTAACGAGGCAAACGGTAGCACCGCCGAACAATTCCTGCTGGAGGCCAAGCAAAGTAAAAAGGTAAAGCTCTTCGGTGTAACCACATTTGGCGTGCTCGATATTTCCAACATGTATTTTGTCGATTCGCCTTGCAAGGAATTTCAGTTGGGCTATTCCCTTTCGAGGAGCCTGCGCATACCGGGCTTTACCATAGATGAAAAAGGCATCCAACCCGATTATTACCTGGACAAGGGAATTCCTGCTTCTGAATGGACGAATTATGTAAATAACATCCTGAACGAAAAATAGAGATAGCTACAGAAAATATATGAACCAAGGTAAAGCCATCTGGCGATACAATTATTAAAAGCCATTTGCAGTTCTGAACCTGGTAATAAATACAAGTATTATGATCAAAATCGAAAATCTACAGAAAGTTTATAAAACGGAAGAAGTAGAAACAACGGCACTTAACGGAATTAATCTTCATGTGAAGGAAGGGGAATTTGTATCCATCATGGGCCCTTCAGGCTGCGGAAAATCTACATTGTTAAATGTAATGGGTTTGTTGGATAAACCTGAAAGCGGAAGTTACAAGTTTATAGATACGGAGCTTTTAACCTTAAATGACAGGGAACGCTCAAATTTCCGGAAAAAAAACATGGGATTTGTTTTCCAGAATTTCAATTTGATCGATGAATTAACCGTTTTTGAAAACATTGAATTGCCATTGATTTACAATAAAATTCCCGGGGTTGAACGCAAAAAACTGGTCAACGAAATCATCGAAAGGATGAATATCGTAAACCGTAGCGGCCACTTTCCACAACAGCTTTCCGGTGGACAGCAGCAAAGGGTAGCCGTAGCACGGGCCCTGGTTACTAAACCAAAACTGGTTCTGGCCGATGAGCCGACCGGAAACCTGGACAGTTCGCACGGTAATGAAGTAATGGAATTGCTTTGCGAACTTAATGAAACGGGAACCACCATTGTAATGGTGACTCACTCGAGTCACGATGCCAGTTTCTCTAACCGGATTATTAACCTGAAAGACGGGCACGTGATATCAGAAAAAATAAATAAAAGTAGAAACGAGGAGCTGATATAAGGAGAGAAGGCTGAAGGTTTTAAGGTAGAAGGTGGAATTATGTCGGCCTTTAACCTGCCACCTTACCGCCTTCCACCTCTAAAAAAGATTTTAGTTTAGTTAATGATAGCCGCCCGATAATCTTCCTGGATGGGAAGATTAGGGATTGGCAACAATAAGGTAAAAGGCTTGAAGATAGCGCGCGTATGCTTTACGCGCTCAAACCTTCCAAACATTTTACCTTCCAACCTTCAACCTGAATAATATGTTCAAATTAAACCTGAAAATAGCTTTACGTAACCTTTGGAAAAACAAGGGTTTCTCGCTGATCAATATCGGCGGACTAGCCATTGGCCTTGCCAGTTGTATGGTTTTATTGCTTTATGTAGCTTATGAGTGGAGTTACGATAAACAATTCTCCAATCACGATAAAACTTATGTAGTTTATCAAAATATGAAGGCAAGTGGTAAAACTTTTAGCTGGGCATGGACCCCTAATGTGATGGCTAAAGAAGTGCAGGAAAAAATCCCCGGCGTTAAATATGCCGCTCACACCACCTACCCCGGAAAAAAATTAATAACTGTTGGCGATAACAAAATAAATAGTAGTGCCATATTTGCCGACCAAAATTTTATTAAAATACTGGATTATAAATTTCTTGAGGGCAATCGGGTTCAGGTTTTAAAAGATGTAAATACCATTATCCTCACCAAATCTTTTGCAAAAAAATTATTTGGAAATGAAGATCCTATTAATAAAATGGTAAAACTTGAAAATCAAGATGTACTAAAGGTTGAAGCCGTAATAGAAGATGTGCCTGCCAATAGCAGTTTGGCTTTTGAGTGTATTATGCCTTGGGCGCTGTTCGAAAAACGGGAAACCTGGGCAAAAGAGGGTAATTGGGGCAATAATATGTGCCTAACGCTTGTCCAATTACAGGATAACAGCTTTTTTGCCGCTGCAAATAATTTGATTCATGATATTTATAAACGTAATCAGAAAGATAACACGTCTGTAGCTTTGTTACACCCGTTAAACAAATGGCATCTGTACGATGAATTTGTTAATGGCAAATCGGTAGGAGGTAAAATAGATCAGCTTAGAATATTCTTATTGCTGGCTTTTTGCATCTTGTTGATTGCCTGTGTAAATTTTATGAACTTATCCACTGCACGCTCGGAACGCAGGGCAAAAGAGGTTGGTGTTCGTAAAGCAATAGGGTCAACACGCAAGGCTTTGATCAATCAGTTTTTTTTAGAATCCTTGCTCCTCACATTTATTGCTACAGTGTTAGCTTTTATCTTAATTGAAATTAGTTTACCGTATTTCAATCATTTGTTAGATATCAAGTTAACGATAGATTACCATAATGGCTTGTTTTGGTTAACCTTATTGGGATTAATGATTTTAACCGGATTGATTGCCGGCAGTTATCCGGCGCTTTATTTATCATCTTTCGAGCCTATTAAAGTTTTAAAAGGTTTTACCCTTAAAACAGATTCATCCGCTGCGGTGAGGAAAGTATTGGTGGTTGGCCAATTTGTTTTTGCTGCAGCACTAATTGTTTGTACGGCAGTTATTTATCAGCAACTAAATTATGTTAAAAACAAACCTATTGGTTATGATCAATCCAATTTAATTCAGATAGCTGTAGTGGGCAGCATGAGAGATGCTGCTAAATTAGAATTACTTAAAACACAACTGATCGCAGCTGGTGCAGTCACGAATGTGACTTCTTTTAGTACCGATTTCACGGAAGGCGGAGATAATACAACGGCAGTAAGTTGGGAGGGTAAAAATCCGAATGAGGATATTTCTTTTAACCATAGATCAATAGGATATGATTTTGTTGAAACTATTGGCACAAAGATGATAAGCGGCAGGGAGTTTTCGGTGAAATTTCCTCATGATACAACCAGCGTGTTGTTAAATGAAGCTGCTGTGAAAATGATGGGTTTAAAGAATCCGGTTGGTAAAGTGATTACCTTTTGGGGTAAAAAGCTAACAACAGTTGGGGTGGTCAAAGATTTTGTGGTAGAAAGTGCTTATCAAAGAGTAGCCCCGATGATTTTCAGGGCAAATACAAATGACGATGCCAGGGTACTTATAGCAAGGTTAAGTCCAAATCAAAATATCAGCTCATCTTTGGCTAAAATTGATGACCTGGTAAAACAAATGGAGCCAAATTATCCTGTAAACCGGAAATTTGTGAACGAATCATTTGAAGGAAAATTTAAAAATGAAAAATTATTAGGGACACTTTCAAACTGGTTTGGTGGTTTCGCTATTTTCATTTCTTGTTTGGGCTTATTGGGCCTGGCGCTTTTTATGGCCGAGCAACGCAAAAAGGAAATCAGTATCCGTAAGGTTTTAGGCGCCAGCACTGGCAATATCCTGGTATTGCTCAATAAAGATTTTATCAAGCTGGTGGCCATTGCCAATATGATTGCCTTTCCACTGGCTTATATCATCATCAATAAATGGCTCTCTGCTTTTGATTACCGTGTGGCTATCTCATTTATTCCCTTTTTACTGGCCATTGTCATCTCCATTTTAATTGCCGTTTTAACGGTCAGTTTACAGTCGGTAAAAGTGGCCAAGTCTAATCCTATTGATGCTTTAAAATACGAGTAAACCAATTAGCAATTTCTGTTGGCCATTTAACAATTAATCAGTTTATCAATTTATATAGTTAACTCTGGGATGTTTAAACTCAATCTAAAAATCGCATTGCGCAACCTTTGGAAAAACAAGGGATTTACGCTAATAAACCTGGGCGGATTGGCTATTGGCCTCGCCAGCTGTATGGTTTTACTTTTATATGTCGCCTATGAATATGGCTACGATAAACAATTTACCAGTTACGAAAAAACATACGTTCTATATAATAACCAGAAAGCAACTTCGGAAACCTACAGTTTTATGGCATTTCCGGGGAAATTACGGGAAGATGTAAAGAACAAGGTTCCGGGGGTGGCGTGGGTTAGCCGTTTGTCGTATCCTGAAATGGAGCTGCTTAGTTATAACCAGAATAATTTTAATGCATCTGCCAGTTTTGCCGATCCCGATTTTTTAAAAATGTTTGATTACGGTGTTTTGAAAGGAAACCCGGCAACATTTCTAAAAAATCCGGATGGTGTGATTTTATCTGAAACACTGGCAAAAAATCTTTTTGGAAATGAAGATCCGTTAAACAAAATAGTGAAGTTAAATAACCAGGAAAGCCTTAAGGTTGAAGGGGTAATCAAAGACCGGCCAAAAAACAGCAGCCTGCAAATTGATTACCTCCTGTCTTGGTCACTATACGAAAAATTAAACCCATGGACGAAAGACAGTACATGGGGTACCAATTTTTGCATGATGTTTCTGCAATTGCAAGACAATTCTTTTTTTGACAAGGTGAATAATCAGTTACATGGCATGATAAAAGCCCATGATAAAGACGCCAATAGTGAACCTTTTATCCATCCGCTTTCGAAATGGCATTTGTACGAGAAATTTGAAAATGGTAAAAACGCAGGCGGCAGGATAGACCAGCTCCGCCTATTTTTTCTTCTTGCCTTTTGTATTCTATTAATCGCCTGCGTTAACTTTATGAACCTCTCCACCGCAAAATCAGAAAAAAGGTCGAGAGAGGTGGGCGTTCGAAAAGCAATTGGTTCTACAAGGAGAAATCTTATTGCCCAGTTTATGTTCGAATCCATTTTATTAACCACCTTTAGCATGTTGATCGCATTCGTTTTAATTGAGGTGAGCCTGCCTTATTTTAACCGCTTGCTGGGAATTACCATTCAGATAAATTATGCAGAATGGCGGTTTTGGATGGTGTTTTTAGGTTTAACATTGCTTACTGGTGTTATTGCAGGCAGTTACCCGGCATTTTATTTATCATCTTTCGACCCGATAAAAGTACTTAAAGGCTTTAAGCTGAGTGGAGGTTCTTCACTGTCTATCCGTAAATTTTTAGTTGTTTTTCAGTTTGTGTTTGCCGCATGTTTAATTGTTTGTACGGCAGTCATCTATCAACAACTGGATTACATTAAAAGCAAGCCCATTGGCTACGATCGAAGAAACCTGATCCAAATCCCGGCGGTTGGGGAGTTGGGTAAAAAGGAAAAAAGACAGGTTTTAAAAGATGAATTGTTAAAATCCGGCGCGGTTACGGCTGTAACCGAATACAGTCTATCCTTAACCGCGGGCGGTAATAATACCTACGGCATAAGCTGGCCGGGTAAAAATGAAAATGATAAAATTCTCGTTAATACCAGGTTTACTTCAATCGATTTGACTAAGACGACGGGAATGGAGATTGTGCAGGGAAGAGATTTCTCCAAAGATTATGTAGATACGGCAAATGTGCTGGTGAATGAGGCTATGGTAAAAGTAATGGGTATGAAAAGCCCGGTGGGTAAGATGATCACTTGGGGACAGCCGTTACGCATCATTGGGGTGATCAAAGATTATGTGATGGAATCGGCCTATCAAAAACCAACTCCGTTATTGATTGCTCAAAATCCGGACAGAGCCACCACATTGGTGATGCGATTGAACGCGCAGCACAACATTAGCAGCGCCGTAAATTCCATCAGTGAAGTTGTTAAAAAAATAAATCCTGCCTATCCTGTTGATATAAAATTTGTTGACGACAATTTCGAGGCGAAATTCAAAAATGAAAAACTTTTAGGTACCCTTTCAAACTGGTTTGGTGGCTTTGCTATTTTTATTTCCTGCCTGGGCCTATTGGGCCTGGCTTTATTTATGGCCGAGCAACGCAAAAAAGAAATCAGTATCCGTAAAGTACTGGGTGCCAGTACAGGCCACATTCTAACTTTGCTGAATAAAGATTTCATCAAATTGGTCATTATCGCCAACGTTATTGCATTTCCGCTGGCCTATATCATCATCAGTAAATGGCTTTCCGGGTTTGAATACCGCATATCCATTTCTGCTTTGCCGTTTACGGCCGCCGCTGGTATTTCTATTGCAATAGCTATTTTAACCGTTAGCATACAGTCCATAAAAGTTGCAAAGTCCAACCCCGTTGATGCCTTAAAGTATGAATAGACACCTGCGCCGGACCCCAAACCTTACGCCCTAAACCTTAAACCTTATGTTCAAACTCAATTTAAAAATTGCAATCAGAAATCTTTGGAGAAACAAAGGTTTTACGCTCATCAACATCGGTGGACTAGCCATTGGCATGGCTTGTTGTTTAATGCTGCTGCTATATGTGGGATACGAATGGAGTTATGATAAACAATTTAAAAACCTGAATAACATCTACATAACGGGTTTGAATCTGAAGTTTAACGGAAAACTGGCGACCACCATGGCTGTACCCAATAAACTTTCGAAGGCCGCCATGGAAGAATTGCCGGGTTTTAAAAGGGCTGCAAGAGCATCTAATGAAAATAATGTGACACTGTACAGTCATGGCCGGGATAATTTTAAATTAACCGCTTTATATGTCGATCCGGATTTTATCAGGATTTTTAATTATCATTTCATTTATGGTGACGCCAAAACCGCTTTAAATGAACCAAGTTCGTTGATCATCAATGAAACAACTGCGAAAAAACTTTTTGGAAGTCAAAATCCGATCGGACAGCGAATTACCTACAACGGTAAACGAGAACTCAAAGTGAGCGCTGTGATAGAAGATTTACCAAAAAATGTGAGCATGCAATTTGATGTTTTGCACCCATGGGCTTTCTTTGACCAGTTGAATCCTCAGGATAAAGAAAATGGATGGGGTACCATTACCTGCTTTACTTTTTTTGAATTAAAGGACCGTGTTTCAGTAGAATCAACCAATCAGTTACTACAGAAATTCATTGTAAACAAAGAACAGGATTTAAAGAAAATGACTTATGAGCCTTTCCTTTTTCCTTTTGCCAAGATGCATCTTTACGACCATTTTCAGAATGGCAAATCAGTTTGCGGGCGGATAGACCAGGTAAGGTTATTTATCTTTCTGGCTTTCTGTGTGCTGTTAATTGCCTGCATTAATTACATGAATTTATCTACAGCACGTTCAGAGAAGCGCGCCCGGGAAGTTGGTGTTCGTAAAGCGTTAGGTTCAACACGTAAAACAATTATGAGTCAGTTTATGATAGAATCTTTAATACTGTCATTTATGGCCATGCTTATCGCTTTCGCGTTGTTAGAGGGGTCATTGCCATATTTCAACAATCTGCTCGATATCAAAATTGTACTGCAGTACGGATCGGCACAACTATGGATAACATTGCTGAGTTTGGTGTTAATTACCGGTTTGCTGGCCGGAAGCTATCCCGCGTTTTATTTGTCATCATTTATTCCCGTAAAAGTTTTAAAAGGCTTCAGAGGTTCTGCAGGCTCGTTATCTATTCGTAAAATACTGGTCGTATTTCAGTTTAGTTTATCCATCTGTATGATTATCTCTGCAATCGTGATTTACAAGCAGATACAACATATGCGCGATAAACCCCTGGGTTTTAATGCTACCGCATTGGTACAGATGGATTTAGAAGGTGAGTTAAGCAAGCCAGGTAAAATGGAAATTTTTAAGAGCGAACTCGAACGTGCGGGTGCAATTGAATCAGCAACAGAATATGCCAGTGCATTTACCCGTGGTGGAAACATTACAGGAGATATATCGTGGCCTAATAAGCCAAAGAATGATGTTTCTATTGTAAGCTACAGAAGTACGGGTTTTAATTTTGCAAATACAGTGGGCGTTAAAATGGTTGCGGGAAGAGACTTATCTCCGAAATTCTCAGCGGATACTGCGACTTCTTTATTATTAAATCAGGAAGCTGTTAAATTAATGCAATTGGAAAATCCTGTCGGAACAATTATCACCTGGGGTGATAACCCACCTTTGAAAGTGGTTGGTGTGATACAAGACTTCTATAACGAATCATTAGGGGCAAAAGTTTCACCAACTGTTTATTATTACAATGTGAAAAAAAGCAAAACATTGTTGCTTAGACTGAATACCAAACAATCCTTAACCGCGTCGCTGGAAACGATTAAACAGGTCAGTCGGCGTTTAAATCCGGCCTATCCGGCCGAAATAAAATTGGTGAGCGAGGGTATGGCAGAGAAAATAAGAAGCGAAAAGCTTTTGAGTGCGCTTTCTAATATCTTCGGAGGCTTTGCGATTTTCATTTCTTGTCTCGGTTTATTAGGACTGGCACTTTATATGGCCGAGCAACGCAGCAAGGAGATCAGCATCCGCAAAGTTCTGGGCGCCGGTTTATCAGATATTCTGGTGTTGCTTAATAAAGATTTCATGAAATTGGTTGTGATTTCAAATGTGATCGCCATTCCGGTCGCATATATTCTGGTAAGCCGGTGGCTGGATAAATATGATTATAAAATTTCCATAAACCCATGGCCTTTTTTGCTGGCACTTTTCACTTCGATACTAATTGCGCTGGTTACGGTAAGTATGCAAACTTTTAAAGTGGCCAAAGCCAACGCCGTTGATGCGCTTAAATACGAATAATGGCGGGAAGGACAAAGGTACCAGGGTGGAAGGCTTAACCGCCTGAACCCCCAACCTTTAAACTTTCAACCCTCAACCTCAAAAACATGTTTAAACTCAACCTAAAAATCGCCTGGCGAAATCTCTGGAACCACAAGGGCTATACCTTGATCAATGTTCTCGGCCTATCTATAGGTATGGCGAGTTGTATCCTGATTTTTATTTTTATCCGGTATCAGTTAAGTTTCGATGAAGGTTTTAAAAATGAAGACCGTATTTTCAGGGTAGTCACTAACTGGAAATACGAGGCCTTCGACGATTTTTCTTCCGGTGTACCGATCACTTTTCCGGCAGCAGCACGAAATGAAATTGCAGGATTTGAAAAAGTGGGTTTTATTGTAAAACGGGGCGATGTTTTTCATATCCGTGATGACCATGGACGAGAAAAGATTAAAACCCAGCAAGCAGTCTACTACGCTGATCCGGATTTTTTTGAGATTTTCGAGGATATTAAATGGGAATATAGTAAGCCCCGAGCGGCCCTTTCTGAACCCAACACTGTAGTGCTATCCAAAACCAATGCAATTAAATTTTTTGGCTCGGTAGAAAATGCAGTAGGCAAAACCATCACTATGGGAACCCGTGTTAACCTGAAAGTAACAGGTGTGATACAGGATATGCCGCAGAACAGTAGTTTCCCACTTGGGATCATTGTAAGCTATGAAACGTATTATGGCCGCAATAATACCAACTGGGATTCGGTAAATTCCAGCTCATCGAGTTATGTGCTGTTAAAGAAAGGAATAACACTTGCCGATATGCAGGCTCCGTTAGCGAGGTTTAATAAAAAATATTATCCAGTTGAAAAAATAGCCGGCAACCAAAATAACCAGCTGCAGGCGTTAAGAGATATCCATTTTAGTGAAAAATACGATAATTTTGCCGATTCTACTATCGGCAAAAGTGAAATTTATGGTCTGGCTATTATTGGTTTGTTTCTGATACTCACCGCCTGCATCAACTTCATCAATTTAAGTACGGCGCAATCTGTAAACCGCTCAAAAGAGGTTGGTGTTCGTAAAGTGATGGGAAGCAAAAGGAAACAGTTAATTGTACAGTTTTTAACCGAAACTTTTGTAGTGAGTTTCATGGCTTTATTAATAGCCTGCGTAATTGCCGAACTAGCCATTCCGTCAATGCAAAACCTGTTCAAAGGTCAGGTTCAGTTCAGTCTCTTTGCACATCCTTTAATTTTCATTTTTATGGCAATTTTAGTCGTTTTTGTGGGCTTTCTTGCTGGTTTCTACCCTGCATTAGTCGTGTCGGGTTTTCATCCGGCCCTGGCTGTCAAAAATAAAATTGCTTTAAATGGCAATGGTTTAGGCCTCCGCAAAATTTTGGTGGTCATTCAGTTTTCAATAACTGTCATATTGATTATCGGAACACTGGTCATTACCAGGCAAATGGCATATGTAAAACAGAAATCATTGGGTTTTAACGCAAATGCAGTCGCAATGGTAGGTATGCCGGGTGATAGTTTGAGCAAAACGAAATTAAACACTTTTAAAGAACGGGCTTTACAGATTCCCGGAGTAGAGTTGCTTAGTTTTTGCCAGACACCGCCTTTATCTTCCGATGTAAATTCAACAGACTTCACTTATAATGGGGTCAAGAACAAAGATTTTGAGTTAAGAACGGTAAGGGCAGACGAAAATTACTTTAAAGTTTTCGATTTAAAGCTTATAGCGGGCAAAATATTTCAGAAAAGTGATACCGCCAACGGCTGTGTGGTAAATGAAACCTTCCTCAAAAAAATGAGTATTCTTAAACCTGAAGATGCCATAGGTAAAGTGATAAATGCAAGTGGCAACCTGGTGCCAATTACAGGCGTGGTTAAAGATTATAACGATAAATCGTTGAGAGAAAGCATATCAGGACTTGCAATTTTTCCCGGAAAACTTAATTATTGGAATGTGGCGATAAAAATGGATAGCAAACAGATCCTGTCTGCCATGAAACAGATAGAAGCCCTATGGAACAGTACCTTTCCTGACAGTATTTATGATGCAGATTTTGTTGATGCGGGGATAAAAAGCTATTATGAAAGTGAGCGCATCACCAGCATATTATTTAAAGTATTTGCCGGCGTAATTATTTTCATCTCATTTATTGGCTTGTTCGGATTAATATCTTTCGTCGCCACACAAAGAACCAAAGAAGTTGCCATCAGAAGGGTTTTGGGAGCTTCCACACTCGAACTGGTCAAAATGCTGAATGGTTCTTTTCTCATTTTGGTCTTCATAGCCAATATTGTAGCGTGGCCCCTGGCTTACCTGTTTGTTTCGAAATGGTTAGCGGGTTTTGCCTATCGCATTGATATCAGCGTCTGGCCATTTGCCTTTGCTATGGCCATATCAATGGCAATTACACTGGTTACGGTCAGTATCCGCTCCTATAGAGCGGCCTCAGCAAACACCATTGATGCACTTAAATATGAATAATGGTGGCAAGATGAAGGTATTAGGGTAGACGGTTTAACCGCCTGAACCCTCAACCTTCCAATTTTTAACCTTTCAACCCCCAACCTCTAAAATATGTTTAAACTTAACCTTAAAATCGCTTTTCGCAACCTTTGGAAAAATAAGGTATATGCTACCATAAATATTGTCGGACTGGCACTTGGCTTAACTGCTTTTGTACTCATGATTTTGTATATCAATCATGAAGAAAGTTACGATAAGTGGTCTCCGGAGTTAAAGAACGTCTATCAGATCAGGGAAAAACACGATCTTTTTACCCCTGACAATAAGGAACATTGGAATGAGGTTTCGAACAGCCGCATTGCAGATTTGATCCGGACAAAACTGCCACAGGCAGTTGCAGTAACCAAGGTAGATAACGACTGGGATTTTGGTACCGGCTACTCTGTTAAAACAGCTCATGCCGATCCGGTTATGGTTAGTAAAATAAAGGACTCGGACAGTAGTTTTTTTAAGGTTTTCGATTACCAGTTCGTTCAGGGCAGTGCCGACAAAGCGCTTGAAAATAAAAATACGATTGTTTTGAAAGAGGATCTGGCCTTAAAACTTTTCGGTACAACGAAAGTTTTGGGTAAAACGATCAGAATGATTCGCTGGAGGGATGATAAGGGCAATCTATTAACCGTTACCGGTGTGGTAAGTGAGCCCGGATCGCCGCAAACTGTCGGTTTTAACGCCATCACGCGAACCGGAAATAAAGATAAAGATCCGGAGGATCCGACAAATAATAATTATTGTCTGGTGTATACCAAACTTAACAAAGCCAGCGATACGCTCGTGCTAAACCAAACTTTACAAAAGTTATATGTCGATTTCAGGAAAAACTTATTGAAAGGACAAAAGCAGGATGATGAAGATATCCACCAACCTGAAAAATTGCCTGGCTTAAAAGTTATCCCGTTAGAAACGGTACATTCCAATCCGCCATATACCCTTAGCTGGTTCGAAAAGTTGAAACCGGTAATGGCCATATCCGCGTTTTTGCTTCTGGTTTCCATCATCAACTTCATCAACCTGGCTACGGCACAATCTGTTCAGCGCGCAAAGGAAGTAGGCGTAAAAAAAGTACTGGGTTCTTACAAAAGGCAGTTGACCGCGCAGTTTTTGGTCGAATCCGGGTTGCAGAGCCTGATTTCACTTTTTATCTGCATCATTTTAATTGAAATGGTATTACCGGCTTTCAACCAGCAGTTTAATGTGACCTTAAGCTTTTGGCACAATTCCAGATTATCGGTACTGATTGCCCAGCTAGTAGGTTTATTTGCCTTTGTAACGCTGCTTGCAGGTTTCTATCCCGCATGGATTTTATCTAACTATAATCCGGTAGCTGTTTTAAAGGGGAATTATGAAAATGGTTTACGCGGTATTGCTCTCCGGAATGTTCTCATTGTTTTTCAGTTTGTCATTTCTGTAACCTTTATCATATCTATCGGCATAATGCAAATGCAATATCACTTTATGAGCAATAAGGATTTAGGCTTTGAAAAAGGAAATCTGATCAATATAAGAACCAGTTATGAAGATAACTTTGCGGAGCGGCTGAAGAAAATTCCCGGCGTTCAATATATTGCGACGACTACCCAGGTATTGGGGAATAGTTTTAATGTGCCTGAAGAAATTAAATTCAAGGGTAAGCCCATAAAATTAAATACCGTTACCGTTACAATGGACGCATTGCCCGCGCTTGGTGTGAAAGTATTGCAGGGCAGGGTTTTTTCAAGAGAGTATAAACGCGATACCGTAAATACTGTAGTTTTAAACGAGGCAGCGGCGAATTTATTTGGAAAAAATCTAATCGGGCAGACCTATCAAAAAACCGATTGGCAAGGCAAAAACAATGTTTTTCAGGTGGTTGGCATCATTAAAAACTATCATCACGAAGGTTTTGACAAAGCGGTTTTGCCAACGGTTTATAAGGTGACCAAACTTGGCGGAACTTCCACTACAAATAATTTACTGGTACGTTTCAATACAGCTCATTATGAAGAGATTATCAGCAAAATTGAAAAGGAATGGAAAATTTTGTATCCGAACTTTCCAATGGAATACAATTCCCTGGATGATGCCTTTTCAAAAAGCCTGGAAGAGAACAGACGGTTTATGAATATGATAATTCTTTTTAGTTTGGTTTCTGTTTCGCTTTCATTGCTTGGCTTGTTTGCACTATCCACATTTTTGGCTAAACGGAAGACAAAAGAAATTGCAGTGAGAAAGGTGCTTGGTGCTTCAAATATTCAGATTGTAAATCTTTTGAATAAATCGTTTCTGGTACTGGTAATTGTTGCCAATCTGATCAGCTGGCCTATAGCTTACATCATTATAAAAAAATGGCTTGAAGGCTTCGTTTATCGTATAGAAATACCTTTCTTGCCTTTTGCCGCTGCTACGCTGATTTCTGTAGTTATAGCCATACTTACAGTGAGTATACAGGCTCGAAAAGCCGCTGTAACTGACCCTGTGAATGCACTTAAATATGAATAACGGCAAGAAGGCAGAAGGTTTTTAGGTAGAGGGCTAAATTGTCCAAAACCTTCAAACCTTTAACCTTTTAACCCTCAACCTTAAAAAATATGATACAACTTAGCAATATCGAAAAGTATTACGCCAACAAGGGTGTTAAAAATTATGTGTTACGCCTGGTAACTACAACTATTAATCAGGGCGAATTTGTTTCCATCATGGGGCCGTCCGGTGCCGGAAAATCTACCTTGCTTAACATTATTGGCATGTTGGAAGAACCCACATATGGTAATTATTATTTTATGGGCGGAGATGTAACCAGTTTGAATGAGCGTAAACGAATTGAGCTGTACCGCAACCACATCGGTTTTGTGTTTCAGGCTTATCATTTAATTGATGAAATGACCGTTTACGAAAACATTGAAGCACCGCTTTTATATAAAAAGGTGGGTAGCGCCGAGCGAGCCAGCAGGATCGCCGATCTGCTCGACCGGTTTAATATCGTGGCTAAAAAGGATCTATTTCCCAATCAGTTATCGGGCGGCCAGCAACAGTTAGTGGGCATTGCCAGGGCCTTGGCTGCACAACCTTCTATTATTCTGGCTGATGAGCCAACAGGCAATCTGCAATCGGCGCAGGCAGAAGAAATCATGACGCTGTTCAAAAAGCTGAATGAAGAGGAAGGAATTACCATTATTCAGGTTACCCATTCAGAAAAGAACGCGCAGTATGGAAACCGGATATTACATATTGCCGATGGCGTGGTAAAAGAGGATGTGGCTGTTAAAGCTTAACTTCTTTTCATCTGTAGCAATCCTTTTTAATTGTGGTTAATTACCTTTGCGCTATGCAAAAAACGTTTACCGATCAGATGGGGCGGGAGGTTGCCATCAATTTTCCACCCAAACGGATTGTTTCTTTGGTGCCTTCTCAAACCGAGTTGTTATTTGATCTCGGCCTCGACACGGAAATTATCGGATTAACCAGGTTTTGCATTCATCCGATAGAGAAGTTTGCGGAACGGACGAAGGTAGGAGGTACCAAAAAATTAAACATCGACTTAATTAAAGATTTAAATCCTGATCTCATTATCGGCAATAAGGAGGAAAATACACAGGGTGATATAGAAGAACTGGCCGGATATTTTCCGGTATGGATGAGTGATATCTTTACTTTAGATGATGCCATGAAGACCATAGAGCAGATAGGAGAGCTGGTAAACCGACAGCCAGAAGCCAGTTACCTGAATCATTTAATATCAGCTGGATTTAATGACCTGAAAACACTTGCGCTTCAAAATAAAATTGATAAGAAGGTAGCCTATCTCATCTGGCGGAAACCTTATATGGCCGCTGGAAAAAATACATTTATTAATGATGTTTTGATAACCAATGGCATGGAAAACATCATCGGTCAGGAACGCTACCCGGAAGTAACACTCGAGGAGCTAAAAACTTCAAAATGTGAACTGATTCTGCTTTCGTCTGAGCCTTATCCTTTTAGCCAAAAACACATTGAAGAGATTCAATCGTCCATTCCCAATGCTAAAATTATGCTGGTTGATGGAGAAATGTTCAGTTGGTATGGTAGCAGGCTGGTGAAAGCTGTTCAGTATTTTTTCGAATTCCAAAAACAACTTGATTAAGCATAGCGTTTTAATTTTCTAAATTGTAGCATAAAATTAAATTTTCCCGTTTAAGTCATCATGAAGAAAATATTGGTATTAGCCCTTTTTATTGCGGTAATTGCTGGTTGCAGTTCCATAAAAGGTACAAACGATAACGCCTCCGTTACTGCGAGCGGAACCATTCAAAAACTCGGAATGAGTACCTTTCAATATGGTACACATTTGTTAAAAGCCGATAATAAAACTTATGCTTTAAAAAGTGAGACCGTTAATCTTGATGCCTATTTAGATAAAAAGGTTACGATTAAAGGAAAAAAAGTGGAGGGTTATCCTGTCGACGGTGGCCCGGAACTGGTTGATGTAACTTTTGTGAAATTATAGATCACTGGAAAATATGACGTGCTTACGAGTTGTGTTTTTGCCGTATCAGGTCAGTGTCCCGCAAACATTGTGAATAATTTTTATGAGTGATAAAAATTTGATTATTCAATTTAGTTTCTATCTTTGCAGTCCTTAAAACATCCTATCTGCGGAAGTGGCGTAATTGGTAGCCGCACCAGACTTAGGATCTGGCGCTTCACGGCGTGGGGGTTCGAGTCCCTTCTTCCGCACGATATAAAAAACCGTTCTGATAGCACAGGACGGTTTTTTTATGAGGTTACGGATTAATGATATGATTCAGTTTCCAAACCTGATCACTTATCCTAATCTGCTTGTCCCCATCTGCCGAAAGCATCTTCAGAAACAATGATCATGCATTTTTAGGGGGTAAACAAACATTAAATAGAGGTTGGTGTCCCCCCAACTTCTAGATTAAGCATTTAAAGTAGGCCGGCGAGATACCAACTTTTAAATTGAAAGTTTAACAGGCCGTCCCTGCGGGACGACTCCCGGGTAGCCAATTGGTAATTGGCGTTTCGTTCCGTAGGAACGTTTAGTGTTGAAACATTAACGTGCTATTTTCCTATCTGCTAGTATCTCTTACCTGTCTAAACAGCTGTTGAAATAGGGGAAAAGCTGTTTGACGAGGATACAGATCTGTTGAGAACGCTTTTGTTTATAAAATTTTCTCCTTAGAAATTAATGAGTTAGCATTTAATTTAACGAATAATCACTAAAATATGAGCGATGCCTTTTGATTATTCAATCTTGTTTCTATCTTTGCAGTCCTTATAACATCCTAACTGCGGAAGTGGCGTAATTGGTAGCCGCACCAGACTTAGGATCTGGCGCTTCACGGCGTGGGGGTTCGAGTCCCTTCTTCCGCACAACAAGATAAAGGCCGTTCCGATGTTTACATCGGAACGGTTTTGTTTTTAAAAACATGGATTAATAAAAATTGATGTGCTGTTTCGGTTTTCGATATGTGGTTTTCTCATATTTTCATTCTCCGATCTAAATCACATCTTAATATATCTCAGAAAAAATGAATATTACACAGGAAAAAACCGGCAACTTAAATGCTGTTGTAAAAATCAAGATCGCACCTGCTGATTACACTGGAAAAGTAGATAAGGCTATTAAAGATCAAGCTAAAAAAGCACAATTACCTGGTTTCCGTAAAGGAATGGTTCCTGCTGCCCACATTAAAAAAATGTACGGCAAAAGTATCCTGGTAGAAGAGGTTAACAACTTGTTGAACGATACTTTATCTAACTATATCGCTGAGCAAAAATTAGAGATTTTAGGTCAACCACTTCCTAAAATGGACGATAACCGCGAATTTAAATGGGATAATACTGATGATTTCGAGTTTGATTATGAGTTGGGTTTAGCACCTGCCTTTGATGTAAACCTTTCATCTAAAGACAAATTTACGGAATACGTAATTAAAGCTGATCAGGAAACTCTGGAAAGCCGTATCAAAAATATCCGTCGTAGTTACGGTAAAATGACCAATCCTGAAGTTTCTGCTGATGGTGACGTACTATACGCCGAATTAACCCAGGTAGCTGAAGATGGTACCGCTGTTGAAGGTGGCATTACCAGTACAGGAAGTGTTCGTTTAGATCAAATTAAAGATAAAAAAATCCTTAAATCTTTAATTGGTTTAAAGAAAGACGATGAGGTAACCATTGATGTCCAGAAAGCATTCGAAGACGCTTCGGTAATTGCAAAAGTTTTAAATATTGCTGAAGGCGAGGCTGGAGCTTTACAAGGAAGCTTTAAACTTCATGTTAAAAATGTTAACCGTTTGGAAGAATCAGATTTAAACCAGGAATTTTTTGATAAATTGTTTGGTGAAGGCACGGTAACTGACGAAGCCGGTTTCAGGGCAAAAATTACTGAAGAAGTAGAAAGCATGTTCAAACAGGATGCTGAACGTAAATTATCTAATGATATTTATGAGGCATTGTTAAGCAAACACAATTTCGAATTGCCGGATGAATTCTTACGCCGTTGGTTAAAAGCTACAAACGAAAAATTAACCGACGAAGAATTGGCTGAAGGTTATGATGATTTCGCTAAAAACCTGAAATGGACTTTGATCGAAAACAAGATTATCAAAGATAACAGCATTGAAATCAAATATGAAGATGTAGTTCAGGCGGCTAAAGCTAAATTGGATGCACAATTCAGAATGTATAGCCCAAGCCCGCTTCCTGAAGATCAATTGGCACAATATGCTGTTCAATTTTTACAGGAAAAAGAAAATGCAAACCGTGTTTTCGAAGAGGTAAAAGCATTAAAAACTTTCGAACAAATCAAATCTGTTGTTACTTTAGAACAAAAAGATATTGATTACGATAAGTTTGTGGAGTTGGTAGAGAAAAAATAAAAGCGGTTGGCGAGTAGCGCCAAGCGTTATTATAATGCCTGAGGCGTTTTGTAAATTGTTGTGCTATTGCTATATTTAATTATGGCACAATTTAAATTTCAATCGCTCGAAATTTGGCAGTTATCAATTGTATTGACCGATAAACTATTGGATATTGCTGACCGATTGGCAGTTGATAAAAAGGATAGATTTGCAGAGCAGCTCAATGGGGCTGCTCTTAGCATATCTAATAATATCGCGGAAGGGTCTGGATCAGTTTCAAATAAGGAATTTGCTCATTATCTGAATATTGCACATCGTTCTACATTTGAGAATGCAAATATTTTAGTAGTTTTAGAACGGAGAAAATATATTTCTGACATAGAGTTGAATGATTATCTTGAAGAATTAGATAAATTGGCACGGAAATTAACCAACTTCAGAAAATATTTATTAAAGTAACTAGCGTTTTAGGCGGGCTTAACGCTCACCGCAAAACGCCAAACACTATAATCATGAACATAGACTCACAAGAATTCAGAAAATTCGCCGTTAAACATCAGGGAATTGGCGGCTTACACGTAGATAAATTTATTGCACAGGCTAATCTGAACCCTCAGAACATGACGCCATATATTATTGAAGAGCGTCAGTTGAATGTGGCTCAGATGGATGTTTTTTCAAGGTTAATGATGGACCGTATCATCTTTTTAGGTGATGCGATTTACGATCAGAATGCAAATATCATTCAGGCACAGTTATTATTTTTACAGTCAACAGATGCCGATAGAGACATTCAGATTTACATTAACTCTCCAGGTGGCTCGGTGTATGCTGGTTTAGGTATTTACGACACTATGCAGTACATACAGCCAGATGTAGCTACCATCTGTACAGGTATGGCGGCATCAATGGGTGCTGTTTTATTGGTGGCAGGTGCTAAAGGTAAACGTGCTGCGTTACCTCACTCGAGAGTAATGATTCACCAGCCATCAGGCGGTGCACAGGGTGTGGCATCTGATATGGAGATCAACTTAAGAGAGATGTTGAAACTGAAAAAGGAATTGTACGATATTATTTCAGAGCACTCTGGCCAGACTTATGACTGGGTTGAGAAAGCTTCAGACCGCGATTACTGGATGACAGCTGACGAGGCTAAAGGATTTGGTATGGTTGATGAAGTATTATCGAGAAACGCAAAAAAAGATGGCGAAACAAAATAAAGAATCCCGTTGCTCATTCTGCCATTCTGGCAAGCATGAAACGTTAATGTTGATTGAAGGCATGGATGCATTTATCTGCGATAAATGTGTTACCCAGGCCAATCAGTTGCTTGCACAGGAATTAGGCACTAAAGGCACAAAAAATATTCAGGAGGCCATTAACTTATTAAAGCCTCTTGAAATTAAACAACATCTCGATCAGTATGTCATTGGTCAGGATGATGCCAAAAAGGTACTTTCCGTTGCGGTTTATAACCACTATAAACGTTTAAACCAAAAGGTTGATAAGGACGAGATTGAGATTGAGAAATCGAATATCATGTTGGTGGGCGAAACAGGGACCGGAAAAACTTTACTGGCTAAAACCATTGCAAAAATTCTGCATGTGCCGTTCTGTATCTGCGATGCTACGGTTTTAACTGAAGCAGGTTATGTAGGAGAAGATGTTGAAAGTATTTTGACCCGCTTACTTCAGGCTGCTGATTATGATGTAACCGCTGCCGAACGCGGTATTGTTTATATTGATGAGGTAGATAAAGTAGCACGGAAAAGTGATAATCCTTCCATTACACGCGATGTATCAGGCGAAGGGGTTCAGCAAGCTCTACTTAAAATTTTAGAAGGTACGGTAGTAAACGTTCCACCCCAGGGCGGACGTAAACATCCCGATCAGAAAATGATTCCGGTAAACACCAATAATATTTTATTTATCTGTGGTGGCGCATTTGATGGTATTGAGCGTAAAATCGCCAATCGTTTACGTACCCAGGCAGTAGGTTATAAAGTAAAGAAAGATGAGGTTGTTTTAGATCTTAAGAATCTTTATAAGTATATTACCCCTCAGGATTTAAAATCTTTTGGGTTAATTCCGGAATTAATTGGTCGTATACCGGTTCTTTCACATCTAAATCCATTGGATAAAGCGTCGTTAAGGAATATTTTAACAGCGCCTAAAAACTCATTGATCAAACAATATGTAAAGCTTTTTGCTTACGAAGATGTGAAGTTGGTTTTTGATGATGAAGTCTTAGATTTTATTGTGGATAAAGCAATGGAATATAAATTGGGTGCCCGTGGTTTAAGGTCGATCTGCGAAGCGATTATGTTGGACGCGATGTTTGATACACCGACACAGACTGACGTGAAGGAGCTGCACATCAATCTCGATTACGCGATAGAGAAATTTGAAAAGGCCGACTTTAAAAAACTACAGGCCGCTTAAAAAACTCAAATCCTTCCCGTAATTCGGGAGGGATTTTTTGTAAGAGGATAATGTTAACGCTAAGCGCTATGCGCTATGCTCAAAAACTAAGGAATATGAACGAAGAAAAAGACGTAAAAAAAGACGAGGAAATTGTTGAGAAATCGAAAAAAGTAAAAGAAGTAGAAAGTCCGGTTAAATCAGGTCTGAAGTCAAAAGATGAAATTGTTAAAAACTGGTTGCCACGTTACACTGGCAGACCGTTAGATCAATTCGGCGATTATATCCTGCTGACGAATTTCAGTAAATATGTAAGCATGTTTTCGGAGTGGAACGATCATGCTCCGATTATGGGTTTAGATAAGCCGATGCAAAGTGTTACCGCAAACGGTATTACGATTATCAACTTTGGGATGGGAAGTCCTTTGGCAGCTACCATGATGGATTTATTAACGGCAATTAAGCCTAAAGCAGTTTTGTTTTTGGGTAAATGTGGTGGCTTAAAAAAGAAAAACCAATTAGGCGATTTAATTTTACCTATCGCAGCCATTAGGGGTGAAGGGACCTCAAATGATTATCTTCCGGCAGAAGTGCCTGCATTGCCAGCTTTCGCCCTGCAGAAGGCAATTTCGACCACCATCCGCGATCATGGCAGGGATTATTGGACCGGGACCTGTTACACCACCAACCGCAGGGTTTGGGAGCATGACAAGGAATTTAAAAGGTACTTAAAAACCTTACGTGCAATGGCGGTAGATATGGAAACGGCAACAATTTTTACCACAGCATTTGCAAACAAAATACCTGCTGGTGCTTTGCTTCTGGTTTCTGATCAACCGATGATTCCCGAAGGCGTTAAAACTGCTGAAAGCGATAGTACCGTAACCGAAAGGTATGTAGAAACACATCTACGTATTGGTATCGATTCCTTAAAACAATTAATCAACAATGGCTTAACGGTTAAACACCTGTTGTTTTAATATTATAAAATTCGTCACCCTGAACTCGTTTCAGGGTCTTATTAAGAGAACGTTGCTGAGCTAAATTGAGCACGACCTATCCAGTAAATTGATCGTCACCCTGAACTTGTTTCAGGGGCTTACTAAGAGATGATAGATGCTGAACTAAATTCAGCATGACGTATGAGTAAATTAATCTTTACCCTGAATTTGTTTAAGGTTCTTAACTGGGAAAGCGGTGTCCTTAAAACAAAAAAAGACCGGCATTTGCCGATCTTTTAATATCTGTTTGGATCTAAACTTCTATCCTAAATAAGATTTTAATATTTTGCTTCTGGAAGTATGACGTAAGCGCTGTAATGCCTTATCTTTGATCTGGCGAACACGTTCACGTGTTAAGTTGAATTTCTCGCCAATTTCCTCTAAAGAAAGTGGGTGATTAGAACCCAGGCCGAAGAATAAAACGATAATTTCTCTCTCTCTTTCAGTCAAAGTAGATAAAGAACGTTTAATCTCTTCAGATAGCGATTCGTTGATCAATGAACTATCTGTATTTGGCTCATGGTTTTCCAATACATCCAATAATGTATTTTCTTCACCTTGCACAAAAGGAGCATCCATCGATACGTGGCGGCCTGAATTGCTTAATGTATCTGAAATCTTATCAACCGTAGTTTCTAAAATATCTGCCAATTCTTCCGGAGAAGGCTCACGCTCATATTCCTGCTCTAACTTAGAGAAAGCTTTGCTGATTTTACTTAGCGAACCCACCTGGTTTAAAGGCAAACGCACAATACGGCTTTGCTCAGCAATAGCCTGCAAAATAGATTGACGGATCCACCAAACCGCATAAGAAATAAATTTGAAACCTTTAGTCTCATCAAAGCGTTTTGCAGCTTTAATTAAACCTAAGTTGCCCTCATTAATTAAGTCGCCTAAAGTTAAACCTTGATTTTGGTACTGTTTTGCAACAGAAACCACGAAACGTAAGTTGGTTTTGGTTAACCGCTCTAATGCAGCCTGATCACCCTCACGAATCTTCCTTGCTAAAATTACTTCCTCTTCTGCTGTTATTAAATCTACTTTACCAATTTCGTGCAGATATTTGTCTAACGACTGACTTTCACGGTTGGTAATGGATTGCGTTATCTTGAGTTGTCTCATTTATACGTTTTGTGTGCTCTTTAATTATTGAAGTGTGCAAAGTTACGAAATTGTACGACAATCCGAAAGGATAAAATGCTGAAAATGTTACCGTTTGCACCTATTTTTTATACTTTTACTTATAACAAAAATCATTCCAATAAAGTTTTTGGCATAGTAGATATATTTTAAGTACATATATCTGCTTTTCGATTAATATTTATTGTAAAACAATAAATATATTTTGATTAATAATAATTTTTATTTTATACTTGTACAGTAAATAATTAAAATAAACATAACATTTTTGGATTTCTTCGGCATTACGCATAGAAACACAAATTTGTATGTGCTGATTAAAATCAACATAATTATTCCAATAAATCAACGATTAGCCGCTAAGGAAATCGATTAAACCATATTTACATACTTTATGAATAAACTGATCAAGATTTTTAAGTACGCCGGATTTTGTTTGATTTTTATCGCGCTGATGTCTGTAGCCAATCATTTAATTGAGGCGATAGATCATTATAATGCAGGAACGCTTTCGATTAATTTAGTTGAAAACAACGTAGTGCAGGAAGTAAAAAATATTGGGAAGGCCAGGTTTACCAATAGCCATATAGGTTCATACGCGTTTAAACCAACGTTAAAGCAGGCTATTATTTTATCGGGTGAAGGGATTGACGTCCCTGGTTCTCATGCTGCTTTTTATCTCCTCCTTGGAAGTATAATACTTTTTATCGCTTACAAGCGGCCAGAATGGCTTGAGAACTTAACCGAGGTTAGATTGTGGCAGTGGATAGGCGCAGGTATTATTTTATTTTTTAGCTTAAAATTTCTTTCTTTTTGGGCAATGAAAGGGTATGTTGAGGATTTGACAGGTAAAGCCTTTAAATATCAGCCTATAATTGCTGAAAATATCAATTTGGGCGTAATCTCGCTCATTGCCATATTTAGCATAATTTACGAGTTGCTTTCATATTCCAGAAGCCTTAAGCAGGAAAATGATTTAACCATTTAGGGTAATCAAAACATTTTAATTCTATTTACTTAAATGCCTATTATTATAAATTTAGACGTGATGCTGGCCCGACGCAAAATGTCGCTTACCGAGTTAAGCGAGCGGGTGGGGATAACGATGTCTAACTTATCTATTCTGAAAACAGGCAAGGCAAAGGCCATCCGTCTGGAGACGTTGGAAGGCATCTGTGCAGTTTTAGATTGTCAGCCTGGTGATATTCTTGAATTCCGCGCTGAATAAACCTTGGAGTTTTCAAAAACCTGCGAGGTTTGATCAGGCCAAGAACCACAAACCTTTCTTATTAAACGTGATAGAACGGAAAGCCCGGAACGAAACATGAGTGAGGACTTGGAGGGATAGCAGGGCTTTCGGATCCGAAATGTACAGAACCTTAATTTTCAAAAAAAAACTGTCCAGATAGATCTCTCCATTCCGCTGCGTTACAGTCGAGATGACGATTTTTCCGATGGTTTTGGAAAAGATGGTAATAAAAAACCCTTCCAATTTTAATTGAAAGGGCTTCAGTATAGGCTTTTTGCTTTAGTCTTTTTACTTTTAGCTTCAGCTTATGCTTTTTCAGCCAAAACTTTAGTTACCAGATCAGCGGCTTCTTTTAAGGCAATTGCCGAGTAAACCTGTAAGCCAGACTCATCGATTAATTTTTTAGCTTCTTCGGCATTTGTACCTTGTAAACGGCAGATGATTGGCACAGGGATATTGCCGATTTCTTTATATGCATCGATAACGCCCTGAGCAACACGGTCGCAACGAACAATACCACCGAAAATGTTGATTAAAATAGCTTTAACATTAGGGTCTTTCAAAATGATGTTGAAAGCGGCTTTAACGGTTTGTGCATTTGCAGTTCCACCTACGTCAAGGAAGTTTGCAGGCTCACCACCGGCTAATTTGATGATATCCATGGTCGCCATGGCCAAACCTGCACCGTTAACCATACAACCTACGTTACCATCAAGGTTAACAAAGTTCAGGTTGCTTGCACTCGCTTCAACTTCCATTGGATCTTCTTCGGTTTCATCGCGCATGGCTGCATAATCCGGATGACGGAATAAACCGTTTTCATCCAGATTCACTTTAGCATCTACGGCAATTACTTTATCATCAGAAGTTTTTAATACCGGGTTAATTTCGAACATGGAAGAATCGGTTGCTTCGTAAGCTTTGTACAAAGCGGTAACGAACTTAACCATTTCTTTGAAAGCGTTACCGCTAACACCTAAATTAAAAGCAATTTTACGTGCCTGGAAGCCTTGAAGACCAACCTTCGGGTCGATTTCTTCTTTGAATATTAAGTGTGGCGTATGTTCCGCAACTTCTTCAATATCCATACCGCCTTCGGTACTGTACATGATGATGTTACGGCCTTTTGCACGGTCTAACAATACAGAGATGTAAAATTCTTTGGTTTCAGAAGCACCTGGATAATACACATCCTGGGCGACTAAAACTTTATTCACTTTTTTACCTTCTGGCCCGGTTTGAGGAGTTACCAGTTGCATGCCGATGATATCGGTAGCACGTTGTTTAACTTCTTCAAGGTTTTTGGCCAATTTAACACCACCACCTTTACCACGACCACCAGCGTGGATCTGCGCTTTAATTACAACCCAGTCAGAGTTATAATCGGTTTTCAGTTGCTTAGCGGCCTCAACAGCTTGCTCAGGAGTATCGGCAACTATTCCTTCTTGAACGTTAACACCGAAACTTTTTAATATTTGTTTACCCTGGTATTCGTGAATATTCATCTGTTTATATTTTTGTCTTTATCTGTCAGATGAAGCCTTTTGCCATTAAATAATCATTTTAACAGCAGCGGGTTCATTTGCTACAAAATTTGCCCAAAGCTACAATTTCACAGCCTTTAAACCAATAGCATTTGCCGATTTTTTAAGAAAATGAACGTTTTGTGTTAAACGGGAAATGAGTATCTGTAATGTACGCTGGTTTAGGGTGACCGGCCAATTTAGCAGATGTTTTTGATTTCAAAGTGAGGGACCAGTTCCTGGTGGCGGCTGGTGGCCCTGCTCACTGTAGTGCTCACGTTTCAGGACTGCCGCTGCCATCGGGTTTAATTACTTAGGCCGGTGCCGCTTCGGGTTGCTGGATTTCAGGAACCAGTTTACTCCCCACCTTACCAAGGAGGGTTTCCCGTAGGGCGGGGTGGTTGGGTAGTTTCTTATAAATAACTTGGCTTAACACTTAAATTTCGTAACGTTGGTTTAATTAATTTAGGTTTTTCTGAAATGAACGGTTATATGCGTTTCGCTTGGTGCAGCCCTGCTCGCTATCAGTCCTTAAGGCGTTACGGGCTTACCGCTGCAATCAGGCTTAAAAACAATGTTTGTTAATGCCAAATGCAAAAAAAATCACTCTGCGCTAATCATCTTAGATCTGCGGGAACCAGATAGTTAATGGCATCAGTTAACTTCCTGCAAACGGCGATCCGAAGATTCCTACGGCAAGCTCGGCCCAAATTAGAAAAAGCACCAATAAAATAAAAACGAGGATTACTGTTCTCCATATACCGGTTTTCAGATTTCTGATCACCAGTTCTATAGCAATGCCTGTACTTAACAATAAGGCACCGGCCATTATAAAGTCAGTTAAATTCCATTTTACCTCATCGGTAAATTGCATGGCAATTAAGGGGATGGCCAAAATGCCTGCGGTTAAGGTTAAAATGGCAATGATCCTAAACTTTCCAGAATGTAATTTTTCTTGAATTTTCATGATTTTTAATGTTTTAATATAAGAATTATAAACTAGGTTTTAGAATCTCCCGATACTCGGCGTAACGGGAGAAAGAAACCAACCGAAATTAAGGGGTTTTGAGAAGTTAACTATAAGTGCTTTTATCGCTACTGATCCAGGAAATATTTATTTTATCCCTAAAAAGATAAAGGGAGACTACTGTGAGCAAAAGGATTAAGATGTCCAGATTCGGTTCGTTCATCCGTTGTGTTTCTTCATCAGGATCCAGGTTTTTGTTACCAGATAAAACCTGCTCCTGTTTTTTCTTAAGCGCCATTTTTTGAGCTTGGTTTTCTACCACCAGATATGAGGTGTTTGGCGATAAAATGCCGCTAAGCATACTCGTTTTGATTATATCCAAATGCGCAACATCCGATTGCTTGCCATTTACCTGATGTTTGAGCCAAAGCCCTTTGAGGTTCAAGCCTGAAAGCCATTGCTTTTCACTGGGAGGAATCAACTCTTTGTTTGTTTCTCTCAGGTCGATAATAATAGAAGCTTCTTGATCAGCTGCCAGATAAGCTTTTGGATTTTTTAAATCCGGCCAGCAATAAACACTCGGATTCCTGATCTTTTCAACAGTATTTAACCGATTCTTGGGCTGATCGGTGAGAGAATGGCGCCAAAGTTTACCCTGTTGATCAAGTTCATAAAAATGGTCGCCTTCTGGAAAAGCGATCTTAAGATCAGCAAAATCATTTTGCAATATGCTATTTTCTAAAGAATCACTTACTACGATCATAACCGGGTAAGCCGCACGGTTAGCCTTATAATGATCAATCAATATTTTTTTGATGGCACCCTCCAGATAAAATCCCCCTTCAAATGCTCTTTTGTTAAATTTATCTTTCCAATCACTGGAGTAGGCTGTTTGTTCGTTAAAAGTACTCGCAAAGTTCAGGCTGATGTTTTCGGCCTGGATTTGATTACTGCTTACAAAATTACTGATGCGTTTGATGTAGTTGGTTTTTTTTGTTCCATGGTCTTTGGAAACATCAATGATAAAATGATATTCCGGTTTTCTTTTAACCAGTTTTAATTTTGTTTTTTCAGCCAGTGGCAGGTAAATGCTGCCGTTTATGGATTCAGTTTTAACCTGATGGTTGGTGCTGTTATCACCAAGAAAAATGCTTTTGCCATCTATTTTAAAATTTACAGGGGCTTTATGGATAAATGTTATTCCACTTTTCCGGGTTTCTTTAGCCGAAAAAGGAAATACCTTAAATGCGATTTTATTACCAGTTAAATAATATAAAATCCCGGGATCTCGGTTTTCGTTTCTGATTTGTGAAAAGACCCAAAGCGCGGCTTTTTTCTCGGCCAGTATTCCAAATTCCTTTTTATTGCCAATATTTAAATAGAAGTTGCCGATCCAGCACCCCTCAGGTAAGGTAAATTCGGTTTCATAGCTTTCTAAATTTAAAGTTTCAGGGTTGGTTAATTCAAGGTCTATTGTACTGATCCATGCCTGTTGTTTTTCGTCAAATTTACTGTTACTGCTTATTTTTGAGATTTTTACTTTGCCTTTTACTTGAGCAATAGGATCTATTGGCCGATCAGTAGGTTTGCCCAGAAAGATAGCCTCCAAAGTATTGATTTTTGATTCAGATAAAATCAGATTATCCAGTACCAGCCAATTATAATAGGGCGTTAAAAATGGCGTTTGATCTTTCGCAAAAAAGTTATTTCTACCCTTATTTTGTTGTACTACTGCCAATATTTTAGCCAATGACTTCCTGTCGATATTATAATTTTTTTCATAATCAGGGCTATACACATATGCTAATGCCTCATGCAATATGTATTTATCGCGTAGGTAGGACACTGTAATCAAAGCAGGTATAAGCAGTAGGGCTAAGCCGGCAAAGATACTGAGTCTGAACATGGAATAGGCTGAGCAGAGCGCTGTAAAATCTTTGTGTAGCCCGTTAATCTGTAAAATGAACAAGAACAAAGGTGATAGCATCAGAAATCCTACGCCAATAGCAATAACCGCCACCACAGATAAAGGTAGATAGGGCAAGAATACCAGAAAAAAGTACAGGGTATAAGGAAAACAGATCGCGAGACCCAAAAAACGGAGCAGGCGTAACCGTAGATTTTTAAAGTTGGGCAAACATACCAATACGCCATTAATCAGGGCAATGATATAAAACCAGATGCTGCTAAAATTTCCGAATATCGATGTGCCAAAACCCCGGTTTAAGATGAATCCGCCGTTGTTTACCAGTAAACCGACGATTGGAAAAACGATAGCAATTAATATTTTCAGGAAAATGGTGTACGTGGATAATTTTTGTGCATTTAAATTGGTCAGGATGTAAATACCACGACAGATAAAGAAAAGAAATAATATGGAAGCAACTATCAACAATATCATCAATGCATTGGAATCGAAACCACTTTCAGTCTTTTGCCATAAAGGCAGTACAATTTGTAAAAACACATACCCCGATATCGGTATTGCTATGCCATATAAAAAGCTTAACCAGGCCGATGATGATGATCTGCTTTTACGGCTCGAAAATTCAACCAGTATAAAAAGAGAATGGACTAAGGTTGGCATTAAAAAAGTCCCTGGATACAAAACAACGTCCACATTGATCATCCATTGTGGAATTGAAAATGGCATTAACTCATCGGTGTACTGTGCATATGCATAGAGAAAAATGGTATAGATCAATAAGTTAAAGAATGCATAAAATATAGATATGTTATACTTTTTGTAAATGCTATATAGGGTATAAACCAATTGAGCAATGGTAAACAAAATCAATATCAATGAAAAATCTAACCAGATCACTGCTGTTTTTGTGGAGAGGAGGCTTTTGATCATGTTGTATTGGCTGTAGAAAAGCAATAGCAGGATTACAGTTGGGATGATGTTGATCACAATAAGCCATTTAGGATTGAGCAGATTTTTCATAACTAACAAGATAAGTTTTGAGTAAATGGTTAATTAGTCTGTAGGATAATATCAGAAAGAGTAGATATATAAAAATACCTTCTGCCTGATGTATAAAGGCCTGATGGTGTTTCGGAACGATGAAACTTTTACTGATGAAAATAGAAGTGCTTATTCGGGAGGTATTAACGAAAATGGTTGACAGCCAACTAAATAAAAATGATACAGGGAAGGCCAAACATCTTGATTTTAAGCTTTTTAAATAACTGACACATAAGCAATAAATGATTAAAAAGCTGATTGATAGGAAGTTAAATCCTGAGCATGGTTTTTCTACAGTAATGTTAAGATCCTGATGATAATAACCAAGCCCTTGAATAAACACACTATTTGAATTCGTTATTATGGATACAAAATAATCGGTTGGGCGAAGTATAAATGATAATCCTGCTACATCAATAGCGTTATAGCTGAATTTAATCGCTACAAATGATAAAATGCTTATTAAATAAAATATGTAGGCCTGATCTTTTTTCATCACCGGTTATTTATTCAATCCAAAATATTTGGCCGTATTCCAATCCTGTAAATTCCATGACAGCCAGCTAACATTTTGATAGCGTTCTTTAAAATAGACGATGCGCTCATCCAATAGTTCTCCGTAAAACCGTGTGTTTTTGGATTTTGCGATTTCCCTTCCATAAATATGTTTGGTTGGCGTATCATGTAGTTTTGAACGATTTTGGTCTAATATGGGTAAGGTTTTGTCAGATAAGGATAAGAGGTAATCGGCATCTACAGCAATGCGCTCGCTATTGGAGAGGTTGTATTTGGCGATAAAAACATCCCAGTTGATCAGGCTGAAGGCTAACAGTAGCACAAACCAGATATTTCCGTTTACCTTAAAGAGGTAGAATAAGGTTTTCTCTTTTACTACCTTAATGTAAACCGTGGCCAGACCAATGATGCAAAGGATGGCAAAAACCGAAACACCGATTCTTTTATGGGTTAGACCATAAAATTCAATGTAATAGCCATCGCGGATAAATACAGAAATGATGAGGATGAAATTTTGCGCCATCCAGGCAATGGCCAAACTTTTTAAGGTTTTGCTTTTGTGATAAAAATTAAGGTTTCCACGGAAGAAATATAAAATTACCGCCATGGCCAGCATAATACTGAAAATTAGCGCATTCGTGCCATCGTGCAGGTCGGCAGAAAAGTTTCCTTTGGGTTTGTAGCCCAGCCAAAGTGTCGAAATATCGATCAGGTTTACCAATAAGAGCAAAAGGTTTAACGAAACAAAAGAAATGAGACCAATGACATATTCGGTTTTCAATGCCATCTTTTTCGTGATGAGCTGGCTGGTAAAAGTATGGGCCACTTCATACCAGATACTCCTGGGCCTCTGGCTACGTCTTATCCTCAACAAATTTTCATTACAGCTGGCTTCGAGCTTTTCGATGGCTTTGCTATAAAAGGTGATTATCAGTCCAGCAGTTAAAAATAAACCGAAGCAGAAATGCATAAAGCGGGGAAGGCTTAGATCGCGAAAGATAAAACCGAAAATGTTGTTGAAGAAATTGTAAATGCCATTGAAAGTAGTTTCTAGGTAATGGCCAAAAATTTCGTTGGCGCCACTATATATCGATGTAAAAACAAAGATTATAATAAGCGGTAATATGATATATTTAATTGGCTTGATTATGGGCTTTAAATTAAAATTGCCAATTTTCAGTTCAGAAAATCTTTTAATTAAACCCGCTGGAACTGTAATCAACTGCAGCACGGTAGCTATAGCAGCAACATAGACTGTTCGTACTGCCTGGTAATGGGCAAAGCCTACAAAAAAAAGTAAGCTGATGCAATAACTTACACTCGTTAGTACCGAATTGTTTACCACAACGAGTACTGCAGCCAAAAGGTGCGCTAATGCATATATTTTAAATTTATTGCTTTTAGGTACCTCACTGTTGAAGTACGTAATTGTTAAAATAAAAATACTGTAAATCAGTTGGTTTAAGCCTAGCCACTCTTCCCAGAAGATATAGCTGAAAAGCAATCCGCCGATCAGGACAGAGAGGAGTAAGAAGTTGGATTTTGTTGTCATGTTGTTTAGAATGAAAGAATAGGATGTGATACAAGAAAGAAATAGAAAAAACTTAAGGGAATATTAAGCAGCATACTGAGCATTGCTATGATATAGGCCCGCCACTGGGCAGTGTTATACATCAGCTCTATCAAAAGTGCAAACAAAAAGATGCTGTTTATCACAAATGCTGATAGTAAGTAAAACAACCCTAGCCCTATCAAGAATTCTGCATGTGATATCAGGTATGCCAGTAAGATTCCGGTTCCGAAAAGTGCAGAATAGTAGGCAAGCTTTCTTCCAAAGTAAGTCATTTGTGGTTCTTTGATTTCTTTCATTATTGAGGTTATTAAAAGTGCTTTGTATTTCAAAGTAAATAGCTAAAAAAAATAATTTATAGCTTCCTGATCATTTTTTCGAGTGCATCTAAGTGCGCTTTAAAGGCTTGCCTGCCCAATTCGGTAATAGAGTAGGTCGTGCTTGTTTTACGTCCAATAAAACCTTTGTGTACCTTAATAAATTCGGCCTGTTCTAAGGTGTTTAAATGTGAAGCCAAATTGCCATCCGTTAATTCGAGCATCTGTTTTAAGTCGTTAAAGCCAATTTCTTTGTTCACCACCAGCACAGACATCACGCCCAGCCTGATCCGGCTATCGAATATTTTATTTAAATCTGCTATCGGGTTTTTCATCCTTACTGACCTCTCTCATATTTAAAATACATTAAAAGACCATAAACAATGTGTAGCAAACCAAAGCCCAAAGCCCAGAAAATTAATCCATAACCTACATAAAACATACAGGTCAAGCCCAGTATTACTTCGCAAAAGCCTAAATAACGGATATCACTGTAGGTAAATTTACTGGCATTAATCAGTGCCAAACCATAAAAAATCAGGCAGCTTGGTGCGATAATACTATAGGTATTCGGGTGGTTGATCAATAAGGCAATAATGAATAGTCCTCCGGCAAACAAAGGAATAAATAGGTTGATCAAAAGTGATTTAGAGGTTTTATCCCAGATCGGAAGATTGTTTTTCTGACTTTTTCTGTAGGTAAATAAAACACCGCCAGCCAAAGCAATTACCAACACCAAAATGCCCAGTTTGATCAGGTTAAATTCGAGGCCTATTTCTCCCTCTACGCCATAACCATAACCTCTTTTATGGGTGAATTTGTTAATTTCATTGTTTGCAAAATAAGCGCCAATTAAGGCTGTCGCACCAGCAAAAATACCCGATAAACCACTCAAAGAAATAAATCTGGATGACCTGTCCATCATATTTCTGATATCTTTTAAGGTATTTAGTTGTTCTTCCGGACTGTTCATTTTTAAAAGTGCTTTGTTTTTCAAAGTTAAGTAGAAAATTAATATCTGCAAATCTTTTTTGTTTTTTTTCGTTGGTGATAATACAGATTTTAAAGTTCTAACTTTTAGGATGAGTTTTCTAATTTCAGCGATGTCTTTAGTCTTTGTACACTGGTTTTCATCCTTTAGTCTTTCTGCTTTGGTCTTTAGTCTTTCTGCTTTGGTCTTTAGTCTTTCTGCTTTAGTCTTTAGTCTTTCTGCTTTAGTCTTTAGTCTTTCTGCTTTGGTCTTTAGTCTTTCTGCTTTAGTCTTTAGTCTTTAGTCTTTAGTCTTTCTGCTTTAGTCTTTAGTCTTTCTGCTTTAGTCTTTCCCCTTTGGTCTTTAGTCTTTCTGCTTTAGTCTTTCCCCTTTGGTCTTTAGTCTTTCTGCTTTAGTCTTTCCCCTTTGGTCTTTATTCTTTCCCCTTTGGTCTTTCCGCTTTTTTACTAAATTTGAACCATGCTAAAAGCCACCGGAATCAGAAAATCGTACGGAAATCTGCAAATTTTAAAAGGAGTAAATTTCGAAGTACAAAAAGGAGAGATTGTGAGTATTATTGGTCCATCAGGCGCCGGGAAAAGTACTTTATTACATATTTTAGGCACTTTAGATAAGCCTGATGAAGGATCGGTGGAATTAAAAGGTACGGTTATCAATAAGTTGCATGGCGACTTATTAAGTACTTTCCGAAATCAGAATATTGGTTTTGTATTTCAGTTCCATCATTTATTGCCAGAATTTAGCGCCATCGAAAATATCTGCATCCCCGCATTTATAGCCAAAACCGGTAAAAAGCAGGCTGAAGACAGAGCACTCGAACTCCTGGAACTCTTCGGACTTAAAGACAGGGCACAGCATAAACCCAACCAATTGTCGGGCGGTGAACAACAACGCGTATCTATAGCAAGGGCGTTGATCAATAATCCCTCCATCATATTGGCTGATGAGCCTTCGGGAAATTTAGACTCCGAAAATGCTGCAGGATTACACCAATTGTTTGTGAGTTTGCGCGATAATTTCCACCAAACATTTGTAATTGTTACACACAATGAACACCTGGCCAAAACCAGCGACAGGGTGGTAATGATGAAAGACGGCTTGATCGTTTAGGATTAAAGGACTGTAGATTTTAGAAATAGAAAAATTTATTTAATCATTCAATAATTTATTCATTCAATCATTAAGTTTTGAAAATACTCATTACAGGTAGCAATCATGCAAAAGCTTTAAAGGTAATGAAAGCCTTTCCTACTCATTTTGTTTTATTGGCCGATTATGGTGATGTACCGGGGATGGTCACCGAAAACTATGCCTTTTCATCGTTGGGACTGCTCAATAAAGACAGCATAGCCCATATTTTATTAAATTTCTGCATTACTGAGGGGATTGATTGTATTATTCCACTCCACCAATTTGAAGTTGAACCAATAGCCAAATCGGCTGTACTTTTTGGAGAGTATGGCATTCAGGTTTTATTACCTGATGCGGGTTTAATAGCCGGCTATCTGGCCAATGCATCGACTACTTATCAAAATTTTGCCGTTTTTGTATCAGGCGAATGCCTGTTTGCCAGCGGAAAAGAAATTTTTGTCAGAACTGATGAAAAATTAAACGGGGTATTCGGGTACAATGTTGCTGATGATGAACTGAAACTTTTTACAATTTAATATGGAAGCAGATCAATACCTTAATGACAAGCAGCTGGTCATTTTTGAACTGGATAATGTTTTATTCCCGGAGAAAGATTATCTACTACAGGTTTACTATCTGTTTGCCCAGTTTATAGAGTACACCGAGCAAAAAAACGCAAAGCCCATTCTGGAGTTTATGCGCAACGAATACGAAAATATCGGGACAGAAAAGCTTTTTCAAAAAACAGCTGACCAGTTCGATATCGACATCAAATATGAATATAATTTTAACCTTTTGCATCAAAATGCGCGTTTGCCTTTAAAGCTTTTGCTTTATAAAAACATGCTCGAATTTATGCAGAACCTTGTGGTAGACCGTAAAAAAATTGTAATTGTAACGGCTGGAAATCCCGAGCAACAACTGAATAAAATTAAGCAAACCGAATGGAATGGACTGGAGCAGTATCTTACCGTGTACTTTGTTGATGAGCTGGGACAGCCTAAAGCAGAAATTTTTCAGAACATACTAAATGACAACAATTTATTGGTGAACCAGGCGTTAGTTGTTGGTGCAAATAAATTTGATGAGCAACAATCCAAATCAATTAATTTGCAGTATATTGTATCATTAGAAATTTACAAATAAATATGCTTAAAAAATTTATTTCACAGAACACACTTTTCTGTGCTTTGATTATTGTGCTTGGGTTTACCGCATCATGTAAAAAATCGAGTAACACTCCTGATAAAGAAGGTGTGCCGCAAGGTGCATCAGGAACAAGGGATGAATTAACCAAAGATTCGATTTATCTGTATGCACAGCAAACATATTATTGGAATGTTGGCATGCCAAGTTACGATACCTTTAATCCAAGGAAATATAGCTCAAACAATGCAATTATTGCAGCAATTAAAGCTTTGCCGAGTACTGGCGGAAAAGATAAATATTCTTTTATTGATGACGGATCGGTAGCCAGTCAGCTTAGTGGGGCAGGTGAAGATTATGGTTTTTCTGCTAATTTCGATGGATCTGACCTGTTGCGGGTTAAATATGTTTATCCAGGATCTCCTGCAGATTTAAAAGGTCTAAAGCGTGGTTATCAGCTTACTAAAGTTAATGGAGGTGGTACTTCAAGATCAAGTGCCGATATTGCCAACTTAAATGCTTCTATATTTGGCGATAACCCTTCAATTTCACTAACCTTTGTAAAACCCGGTGGCGGAACACAGGATATCGTTATTAACCGCGCCAGCTACAACATCAACCCTGTTTTATTTACGAATACTTATACTGTTGGCGCAAAAAAAGTAGGCTATATCGTATTTAACAGTTTTACCACCAATGCTACTGCTGCTTTAGATGCTGCTTTTTCGAAATTCACTACCGATGGCGTCACCGAGCTGGTGGTAGATTTAAGGTATAACGGTGGCGGCTCTGTGGCTACCTCCGAATTGTTTACCAACTTAATTGCACCCCCTGCGCAAAATGGTAAAGTGATGTACACTACTTATTGGACCAAAACCATGCAGGATGGTAATGCAACTATCTTACAGAACCAGAAATTTTACGCTAAGGGGAATGATGGTGTAACCAGGCTTTATTCCTATTTCGATTATTCCTATAAGCCTACCATAGCAGCGGGCAATCAGGAAGTTTTTGCCAAACGTGGATCTTTAAATGGATTAACACGCGTCTATTTCCTGGTTACCAGTGGCACAGCTTCTGCCAGCGAATTGTTAATCAATAATTTAAAACCGGTAATAGACGTGAAATTAATCGGTAAAACCACTTATGGCAAACCCGTAGGTTTCTTTTCGATCCGAATTGATAAAAATGATTTATACATTCCGCAGTTTCAGACTAAAAATCAATTAGACCAGGGAGATTATTTTGCGGGAATGACCGTTGATAAAGATGTTGCAGATGATCTGACCAAAGATTTCGGCGACCCGTCAGAAAAAATGCTGTCTCAGGCCTTGTACTATTCTGCAAATAATAATTTCTTGGCACTGACTAAAGATAACATGATTAGCAGCACCTCCGGCATAGGCAGACAACAGACAGCTGCAGCTAACGAAAAGCTCGATCATGAGTTTAAAGGAATGGTTGAAACCAGAAAGCTAAAGCTTAAATAATTTCTGAATTTTCATCAAAAAGGGCTGGTTTTGTATTTCAAATCTGGCCTTTTTTGATATATTCATTATAATATTTGAGTAAATAGGTATTGCTTTTTTTATAAAAAATTGATAAGCTTGTTTAACATTAATCGTTAAAGAGAGCTATGCCGATAGAAATTGTAGAAAAGGAACACATTAGTTATTTAAATATCATCAATGCTAAAGAAGATCATTCTCATGAACTGCAAACCAAACTTGATGAAGCGCAAAGATTAGGTAATGAATTTAAATCAAAAGCCGTCATTACTTTTAATACCACCATTGGCCCAAAACGTGTTGATACCACCGTTTGGGCAGTAACAGAGAAATATATACAGCTAAAAAACAATATTCATATTCCGTTAAAAAGTTTAATCGATATCGATTTTTAAGCTTGCTTTAAGGAAATAAATCATCCCGAATTTATTTAACCTTATTAGATGATGAGCACGCTACATAAAATTGCCTTAACTTTTATTAAATCCATTGGTCCGGTAACGGCAAAAAACCTGCTGGCCTACTGTGGAAGTGCAGAAAATATATTTTCGGCAAGTAAAAAACAGCTCCTGCAGATTCCGGGCGTTGGAGAGAAAACAATTGAAGCCATTCGCGGTACCGATGCGCTGACAAGGGCCAGGCAGGAATTGGATTTTATTGAAAAACATGGGATAGAGGTATTGTTTTTTTCAGACGAAAAATATCCTAAAAGGTTAAAGAATTGTATCGATTCACCCATACTGCTTTATGCAAAAGGTACCGTTGATTTTAACCAGCAGCGGATCATCAGCGTTGTTGGAACGCGTAATGCAACAAATTATGGTAAAAATCTCTGCAAAGAATTATGTGAAGTTTTAGCACCATACCAGGTTCTGATTGTTAGCGGACTGGCATATGGTATTGATGTAACCACTCACAAAGAATGTCTGGCCCACCGTATCCCTACTGTTGGCGTGCTTGGCCATGGCTTAGACCGGATGTATCCAAAAATCCATAAAACGGTTGCACAGAAAATGGTTTTGAATGGGGGCCTGCTCACCGAATTTCCAATCCTCACCAATCCCGACCGGCCCAATTTTCCGCAAAGAAACCGCATTATTGCAGGCATTTCAGATGCTACAATTGTAGTTGAAGCCTCAATAAAAGGAGGTGCCTTAATTACCGCAGAAATCGCAAATTCTTACAATAAAGATGTATATGCTTTTCCTGGCAGAACAAATGATGTTTTTTCGGAAGGATGTAATTTCCTGATTAAGACCAACAGAGCCGGATTGATTACCAATGTTAACGACCTGATTTATTATCTGGGCTGGGATGACGAAATAAAAGTTAAACACCATCCTCAACAAACTACCTTGCAATTAAGTCTTACCCCTAACGAACAGCGGGTTATTGATGCTTTACAAAATGGTCTGCTTTCAATAGATGAGCTTTCCCATCAACTGAATATTCAGCAAAGTAAACTCGCCATTGTGATTCTGACTTTAGAGATGCAGGGCATTATCGTGTCTTTGCCAGGGAAAATTTATAAATTGGCATAAATCTTAGGGAATAAAGGGTGATCAGATTTTCGATTCGGTAACTTAACATAAACGAAGAACCTGCAACTGAAATTGTATTTTACCCAATAATCAATCTATAATGCCCATCATGATTATAGATTATGGAATTAAATTCTTTTATTTTTTATTTTTTGAAATTATGTTTTAAATAAAATATAGTTTGTAAAATAGTTAATGCCTTTGCTTAATTTTGCAACATGTGGTACAATAATATTTTAGAAACGATAGGCAATACGCCTTTGGTTAAATTAAATACGATAACTAAGGGAGTTCCGGGAACAATCCTGGCAAAAATAGAGACTACTAATCCGGGCAATTCCATTAAAGACCGTATGGCGGTTAAAATGATCGAAGATGCGGAGAAAAGTGGTAAGCTAAAACCGGGAGGAACCATTATTGAAGGAACATCCGGAAATACAGGTATGGGCCTTGCCATGGCAGCTATTATTAAAGGTTACAAATGTATTTTTACCACAACTGATAAACAATCAAAAGAAAAGGTAGATGCTTTACGTGCTTTTGGTGCTGAGGTAATCGTTTGTCCTACAAACGTTGAACCTGAAGATCCCCGTTCGTATTATTCTGTTTCTTCACGTTTAGAACGCGAGGTTCCAAATTCATGGAAACCCAATCAATATGATAATTTAGCGAACTCTCAGGCGCATTATGAACAAACTGGTCCGGAAATATGGGCGCAGACAGAAGGTAAAATTACGCATCTGGTAGTTGGGGTGGGTACAGGTGGAACCATTTCCGGGACCGGGAAATATCTGAAAGAAAAGAACCCTAACATTAAAGTCTGGGGAATTGATACCTATGGCTCAGTTTTTAAAAAGTATAAGGAGACGGGCATTTTTGATAAGGATGAAATTTATCCTTATATCACCGAAGGTATTGGCGAAGATTTCCTTCCGGCAAATGTGAATTTTGATGTGATTGATCTGTTTGAAAAAGTGACCGATAAAGATGCTGCTTTAATGACGCGCGATATTGCCCGTAAAGAAGGTATTTTTGTGGGCAACTCTGCCGGCGCTGCAATTGGTGGCTTAATTCAGTTAAAAGATAAACTTAAGCCAGAAGATGTAGTGGTGGTTATTTTTCATGACCATGGCAGCCGTTACATGGGCAAAATGTACAATGAAGATTGGTTACGTGAACGCGGATTTTTACAGGATGAAAAACTGACCGCAAAATCAATCTTATCCAAAAAAGAAAGCACAGAGATTGTAACCCTTGATGCTCAAAAAACTGTGCTTGAAGCCATTAATACCATTAAATCAATGAATATCTCTCAAATTCCGGTAACACAACAAGGAATGATTGTAGGTAAAGTTGCTGAAAGTGATATTTTAAGCGCTTTGCTGGAAAACCCGGGATTGAAATCGGCTCCAATTTCTGAAATTATGACCGCTACCTTCCCATTTGTGGATCTGAATACTTCTATTGATAAAATTTCTTCATTGATTAACAAAGAAAATTCTGCTGTATTGGTTGAAGATGAAACCGGGAAGATTGAAATCATTACACAATACGATATTATTAATGCCATATCAGGGTAATAATGTAAGATGGATGATGAAAGATGGAAAGTATAATAATTCCGACGATCGTCACCTTGAATTCATTTCAGGGTCTTACAACAAGATCGATGCTGAAATGAATCCGATGGCTATAGGATCAGCATGACAATTCCGCTTAAAATTGACCAAAACAAAAAACGTCCGGTAATTATTACACGGACGTTTTCCATTATGCTATTTTTGCTTTAAGCTTTAATCTTTCCGCTTCAACCTTAATGACTCGGTGCATCGGCATTTACACGTTTAATTTGCGCACCTAAAGCGCGTAAACGGGTGTCGATATCCTGGTAACCACGCTCAATCTGCTCGATGTTGTAAATGGTTGATTTACCCTCTGCCGATAAAGCTGCAATTAACAAGGAAACCCCTGCTCTGATATCGGGAGAAGTCATACTGATACCGCGAAGTTTGTATTTTTTATCAATACCATTAACCGTGGCACGGTGTGGGTCGCAAAGGATAATCTGTGCACCCATATCAATCAACTTATCTACAAAGAATAAGCGGCTCTCGAACATTTTTTGATGAATCAGTACGTTTCCTTTAGCCTGCGTAGCCACAACCAAAACGATACTCAATAAATCAGGTGTAAAACCCGGCCATGGCGAATCGGCAATGGTTAAGATAGAGCCATCAATAAAAGTGTCAATTTCGTAATGTTTTTGCGATGGTATGTAGATATCATCTCCCCGACGCTCAAGTTTGATCCCCAGTTTTTTGAAAACCTCGGGGATTACACCCAGTTCATCATAACAAACATTTTTAATGGTAATTTCTGATTCTGTCATCGCGGCCATACCGATAAAAGAACCAATTTCAATCATATCCGGCAACATTCTGTGCTCGGTTCCGCCTAACACCTTTACACCTTCAATGGTTAACAAATTAGAACCGATGCCCGAAATTTTTGCACCCATGCGGTTCAGCATTTTGCAAAGTTGTTGTAAGTATGGTTCGCAGGCCGCATTGTAAATAGTCGTGGTACCTTTGGCCAAAACCGCTGCCATAACAATGTTTGCCGTTCCGGTTACCGACGCTTCATCCAGCAGGATGTAGGCACCTTGTAAATTAGTGGCATCTACGTTAAAGAAAGCTTTTTTGCTGTCGTAAACAAACTTTGCACCTAGTTTTTCGAAACCGATAAAGTGGGTGTCCAATCTTCTGCGACCGATTTTATCACCACCTGGTTTCGGGATTGCTGCCTTACCAAAACGCGCCAACAATGGTCCAACAATCATAATTGAACCGCGTAAACCACCACCTTTGGCTTTAAAGGTATCAGATTCAAAGAAATTTAAATCGATATTCCTGGCTTCAAAGGTATAGGTATCCTTATTAATACGTTCAACAGTAACACCCAGGTCGCCAAGTAATTCAATCAGTTTGTTTACATCTTTAATGTCAGGAATATTACTGATGGTTACTTTCTTTTCGGTCAGCAATACAGCCGATAAAATCTGTAAAGCCTCATTTTTGGCACCCTGAGGGGTAATTTCGCCTTTTAATTTAATTCCGCCTGTTATTTCAAATGCGTTCATATATCTTTTAGTAATTAGTATCAAGTAGTAAGTATTAAGATAAGGTAGACGTTAACTTTCCACCTTTTACTCTCTGCCTTTTACCTTTTCTTTAATATTTAGGTTTATTATTGTTGTTGCGTTGACGGTTATTATTATTGTTATTGTTCTGACGATTTTTCCCGTTATTGTTATTATTGTTGTTCCTTCCCCGGTTATTATTGTTATTGCTTTGACGAGGATTTTGTGCTCTAAACTCCACCTTGGCCAGGTTAACACCTTCATCAAGTGATAACAATCCGCCAGAAAGGTATTTCAGATCTTTAATAATGGTGTCATCACTCACATTATCCTTGTTCCAGGTTACATAGGCCATTTTCATAAAATTGGCGATGCTCTGCACCATTGCCTTTTTAATTTCCGGATTTTCTTCGCGCATGGCTTTTTCGATCAGATTTTCAACGGTTTTACCATAGTGTTTGTAGGTAATTCTTTGTTGAGGATAGGCCAGGGGCTCAGGTTTGATGTAGGCATTTTCAATTAATGGCTTTGGATAAGGGCTATCAACATCAATCTGATAACCGGAAATAATGTGCAGGTGATCCCAAAGCTTATGTTTAAAATCGGCAACATCACGCAAATGAGGTTGCAAGAAACCCATCAGGTCAATTACCGCCTGGGCATATTTATTACGTTCTTCGATGGTGGGTAATTCGCAGATATACTTCACCATATTTTGTACGTTGCGGCCATATTCCGATAAAATCAGATGGCTGCGCGTAGTATTATAATCAAAACTCATGTATAGATAAATTAATGGATAAATATTCCGGCGATACGAATTATGAAATAACCAGAAGAGTTTAGGTTATGAATTCACCGAAATGTCTATTGCCGGACTTTCGTTTAATGTACCCAAAGGTAGTAAAATTATTTGATTCGTAATATGCTTATCTAAATTGCGATATTTTAATTGGATTTTTTTGTAAATGTTCTTTCAGTAGTTCTTGGCTTATTCAGCCCCGTTATCCGCTATAGTCCCGATAAAGGATCGGGAGCTGCCGCTACTACCGGGTTTATTTAAACGGGCTTTGTGCCTGTTGCAAAACCATTCCAGCGCCGATGTAATAAAGCCATTCCAAGTATTTATATCTGAAGCTCTGTTAAATGCAAAGCCACAATTTTCAGTGTAAATCGGTGTTTCCGTGGCAATTAAATAAATGTCTACCCGCCTTCATGCTCCACCCCTTAACGGTAACAAGACTTAAATTTCATCACTACTTTTAGGGTAATCGAAAAACACCATTTCTCCGGTTCCTTTACTCACCATTTGCCATGATTCAAAAGGAAAAGAAATTAATACCATGCCTGCGGTTGGAATGTTGTAAATGTCAGCTTCGCATAACTCATTCGCAAAATCTGTAAAACCTGGGTTATGGCCAAACATCACCACATGGTCTGCACCATTATTCAGCTGGTTAACCACACGAAGTAACGCTGTGGTATTGGCCTCATAAATAGATTCTTCGAACTGAATGTGATCGATATTATAGGCTTCAGCGAAGTATTTGGCGGTAGATTTGGCCCTTTTTGCGGGGCTGCTTACCATCAGATCGATTTTAAAACCACGTTTAAGTAATCTTTCGGCCATTTCTGGCGCATTTTCCTTGCCACGTTTGTTCAACGGGCGATCGAAATCACTTAAGTTTATGTTTCCCCAATCCGATTTACCATGGCGGACGAGAAGAAGTTGTTTTGCCATTTAATTTCTCTTTAATTTTGTTAACGATGGTTTCTGGCTTAATCAAGTCTATACAGTTTTCAACACCGCAAAGGCAAGGTTTGTTTCCATAAATAGAATTTGGCCTTGCCGGATGATCGATCTGAATGCAATCGCTTTCCAGCTGTCCATATCCTAAAAAACCCGCATAAGGATGCGTTGGCCCCCAAATGGATACCACAGGTATACCAACAAGTGATGCCATATGCATGCCAGATGAGTCCATACTTAACATTAAATCCAAGTTTGAGATAATGGCAAGCTCCTCTGTTAAATTAAAATTTCCGATTAAATTATAAGTGTTTTGATATGTTTTAGCCCAGTTTTCGGCAACTAGTTTTTCCTTTTCGCCACCACCGAATATAAAAAGCTCGTACCCCAATCGGCTTAGTGAAGCGATTACTGCTTCCATTTTTTCTAGCGGATATACTTTATAAATATGCTGGGCAAAAGGAGATATGCCGATTTTTTTGGAGTTCTGATCACTAAAATTAAACCATGTTTTGGCCTTTTCGGGTAAAGCTTGTGCAGATTTGCTGATCTGGTGACTGAGTTTAATACTAAAACCTAATTCGCGGAAAACATCGGCGTAACGTTCTACCGTTTGTTTTAAAGGTTTAAAAACTTTGTTGACAGTCCGTGTCAGGGCTTTTTTTTCTACTCTTCCCTTATCTATCCTTTTAATTGTTGTTCCGGTTAAGCGGAAAAAAGTAGAAATTGCCCTGCTTCTTAAATTGTCATGTAAATCGGCAATAGCGTCTGGCCTGTAGCTTCGGAGTTCCCGATAGAGTTGATATAACCCATATATGCCTTTATGAATATTTTTTGGCTGGATGGGGTGGAAGATCAGATTGGGAATATGATCAAAAAATGGTTTAAAAGCTGGCCGGCTGACCATAATAAGTTCAGCCGATGGGTTCTGCTCCGAAAATTCTTGTAATACGGAAGCTACCATGGCCACATCCCCCATAGCCGAAAAACGTAATACGATAATTTTTTGGGTTGATAACATGAATTTCGCTTTCGGCTTTGGTCGTTCTGTTTTGCTATACCTTGTTGTACAACACCGGATTTAAACTCGGATCATTATACATCTTCATTTGCTTGTATACTTTCATGTATTTTTTGCCTGCTTCAATGTCTGCCAGTAACTCATCAATACTGTTTGAAAGATCGTTACGTTGCGATAACAATACATTGAGCTTAGTTTGGCATTGTGCACGGTGCTCGGCTGATGCGCTTTCGCGTTCGGCCTCTTCCTGCATGTGGTAAATTTTTAAAGCCAGGATAGAAAGCCTGTCAATCGCCCATGCCGGACTTTCCGTATTGATTTTGGCATCAGGCAGCGCCGTAATTCCCTGATAAAGCTTTAAAAAATAGCCATCAATAAACTCAACCATATCGGTACGTACCTGGTTTTGGGCATCAATGCGTCTTTTCCAGCTTAAACCTTCGACAGGATCAATCTGAGGATTACGCACTACATCCTCCATATGCCATTGTGCGGTATCAATCCAGTTTTTGAGATAAAAAAGATGCTCTAAACTTTCGGCATCGTAAGGGCTTTCAACCGGATGGTCAATATCATCAAACTTGTGGTAGTCTGTAATCACCTGATTAAATATGCGGTTGGCAATTTCACTGATCATGGGGCAAAGATATTATTTTTGGCTATCTCTTTTATATCAAATTGAGATAGGTTTTAGAGTCACACGGATTTTTTTCCTTGTGGGTTGATTGCACAGATTCAGGGATTACACCGACTTTTCTTTGCAAAATTTAAAACAAGATCATTTAGTACCCGTTTTTCACTAAAGACTAAAGACTAAAGACTAAAGACTAAAGACTAAAGACTAAAGACTAAAGACTAGGCTTAAACCTTCTTACTACCAAAATATGCAGTAATTTCCTCTAAATTAAAAGCATTCAAACATTTATCAGCGCTTAAACCGCCTTTGCGGGCCACTAAAATACCGTAATGCATATCATGGAAACCTTCTGTACGGTGCGCATCTGGATTTACCGATAATAATACGCCTTTCTCGAGGGCATAGCGGTGCCAGCGCCAGTCTAGATCTAAACGTAATGGATTGGCATTAATTTCAATCACCACATTATTAGCGGCGCAGGCATCGATAATTTTTTTATAATCAATAGGGTAGCCCGCCCTGCTCAGTAGTAAACGGCCAGTTGGGTGACCTAAAATGGTGGTATAAGGGTTTTCTATTGCCTTTAACAAACGGGCGGTCGCCTTGGCTTCGTCCATGCGGAGGTTACTGTGTACAGAGGCTACCACAAAGTCAAATGTTTTAAGAATATCATCAGCATAATCAAGCGATCCATCACTTAAAATATCGCTTTCAATGCCTTTAAAAATTTTAAATGGAGCAAGTTTTTTATTCAGTTCATCAATTTCCCGGTGCTGTCCAAAAACGCGTTGTTCGTTTAATCCTTTGGCATAAACAGCAGTTTTAGAGTGGTCGCATATTCCCAGATACTGAAGATTTAAGTTCTCTTTACAGTAAACGGCCATTTGCTCCAGGGTGTGTACACCATCGCTCCAGGTTGAATGGTTGTGTAAGCTGCCCTTCAAATCCCCGTATTGAATTAAGGCTGGGAGTTTATTGGCCTTAGCCAGTTCAATTTCATCAAAATCTTCACGAAGCTCGGGCTCGATAAAAGCTAATCCAGCCTTGCTGTAAATTTCTTCTTCATTTGCGAATGGACCGCTGCCTGCTAAAGCCAGCACTTTTTCAACATGTTCCGTATTTCCCGTTAAGGTAAACCACTGTAAATAAAAAGATGCTTTTTCTACAACATAGATTTTGATCCTGAAGCCCGCCTCTGTAGTACAAATGAACGAGTTTTCGGCTTCGATGAGCGAAAGCGGATCAAATGCAGGTAAGCTTTGTTTAATGGAATCCATATTTTCACTGCCGATCACCATTTCGAGTTCATCAATAATCTCACATGCACGGCGGTACTGCCCTGCGAAGCCTAAAAGTGCAGCAGGGTCAATTTTTCCAGTCCAATCTGCAAGCTGGGTAAATAAAGTTTTGGCAAAACCTTCTACCTGTGCATATAAAAATCTGCCGTTGGCAGCCAATTTAAATTCAATGGCATTTTTAATTTCTTCCTGCGTTTTTAAACCAAAACCTTTGGCTTCAATCAATCGGTTTTCGTTGCAGGCGTAATATAATTCGCCTATATTTTCAATTCCTAAGGTACGCCAGATGATAAATATTTTTTTTGGTCCGATGCCCTTTATACCCAGCATTTCTACTACACCTTCAGGTGTTCTTTCCAGTATTTCATTAAGCTCCCGTAATTCTCCGGTCTGAAGAAGTTCTATAATTTTGGAGGCCAGTCCTTTACCTATGCCATCAATTTTATCCAGTTCATCCAGGGGCTTGTCTTTTAAGGCAAAGGGCAATTTATCTACTTTAAAATAGGCATTGGCCACTGATTTGATCTTGAAAGGATTTTCTTCATGCAGTTCCATGAGCTGCGATAAGAGGCGTAAGGTGCGGGCGATGGTCTTATTTTCCATAAGGGGTAAAATTAGGAAATAATGCCCCAAATTTTGACCAGGCTGATCAGTTTCTGAACACAATTTTATTAAAGTGTTGTTTTACACTCATGAAATTTATAAAAACTTTCCTTTTAGGATTATGCATCAGTTTGCTTGCCTGTCAATCAGCAAAGAAAACCGACGAAAATAAGAAAGATTCGTTAATAAGCGCTACTTCTGCTTCTACACAAGCCGTGGACAAACGGTTCCTGATTGTAGCTGGCCATTCGATAGGAGAGATCAGTCTTGGCGAAGATATGGAACAGGTGAGTAAAAAACTTGGAAGACCCGATGTTAGTGATGCGGCCATGGGAAAAGCCTGGGGGATCTGGTACAGCAGCGATTCGACAGCAAAGCGAAGAGCTGAAATTGCCGTTTATTCTGCTTATCGCGATACCAGTATGCGGGTGAAAGATGTAAAGCAGATCAGGGTCACCTCATACCAGTTTAAAACACAGGATGGTTTGGCTACCGGTACCCCTTTAGAAGATACGAAGCTAAAATTGCCGGATATCGAAAAAATTTCTTCTTATCTGAATGAGGAAAAAGATACCGTAATTGTTTATGATGCGAAAAAAGAGGGGATTGGCTTCGAATTTTTAAAAGGGAAAAGTATTTCTGTAACAGTACATCCCGTAAATACTGCGCTTAACCTAACTTATTTAACTTTGCATCCGGAATGGAAAATCGTGGAATGATGTAAGACGTGAAATGGAAAATGGACTTTTTAGCTTATGGTTTAATGGCTCATAGTTAATGGCTTGGTATATTATGCCTATTGGCTATTAACTATTTAACTATGACCCATCAACCCTTATTCCATTCTCCATCTTCCATTATTTCCGTCTTACATTATTTAATTACCGCTTCAAATGGCATTCGTGCCTGAATTCCAGAGCTTGCGATCACTTTTTTCATCTGTTGGTAAAGCATATAATTATCGCCCAGTTCTTGTTTGGTGTAATAGGTTTTAATCCGGTCTGTACCTTCGTCCAGTAACGATTTCCATGGGTCTATTACATCCGGATATTCTACCACCTTATAATTCTTTAGCTTAGCCTTTTTAGCAGCGGCTTTAATGGCATCCTTAAAACCTCCGATTCTGTCGGCTAAACCAATTTGAACGGCATCTGTTCCAATCCAAACATGTCCACCGCCAATGCTATCGATATAAGCTTTACTTTTCTTTCTGCCGTCGGCCACCCGGCTAACAAAACCACTATAAATTCTGTTCAATTCATTTTGAATGATAAACCTTTCACCAGCAGTCATAGGACGGTTTGTTGCCATAATATCAGCATATTTCCCCGTTTTAACGCCATCAAATGTGATTCCCAATTTATTGGTCATTAAATTTTGGAAGTTAGGGATAATGCCAAATACCCCTATAGAGCCTGTAATGGTATTCGGCTGTACAAAAATGCTATCTGCAGCACAACCAATGTAATAACCACCAGATGCGGCCACATCGCCAAATGATGCAATAACCGGCTTTTCTTTTCGGGTCAATACCACCTCTCTCCAGATCACGTCCGAAGCTAAAGCACTGCCCCCAGGCGAGTTTACACGGAGTACAACCGCTTTGATATCGTCATCTAAACGGGCCTTTCTGATTGCTCTTGAAATGCGTTCTGATCCGATCTGGTTGTCAGAGCCTTCTCCGCCATTAATTTCGCCGTTGGCATAAATCACCGCAACTTTGTCTTTTCCTTCACCTGTATCGCCATTGTTTTTGGCGTAATCATTAATTGAAACTGATCGGATATTTTCTCCCCTGGTTCTGCCGGACAATCCTTTTAATTCCTCTAAAATCTGATCTTTATATTTTAAAGCATCGATCATTTTAAAGTTTACCGCATCCTGTGGTTGTTGTACCTTATAGTTATCGGCAATGCTATACAGGCTATCTTTCTGGATATTTCTGCTTTCAGCAATATCACTTAAGAATGTATTGTATAATCCACCAACATACGCGGTCACCTGTTTACGGTTGTACTCACTCATTTTATCCAAAATAAAAGGCTCTACGGCACTTTTGTAGTTTCCTACGCGGATAACCTGCATTTCTACACCAACTTTTTCTAATGTTCCTTTAAAAAAAGTAAGTTCTGAGCTGAAACCTTTAAACTCTAAAGCGCCTTCGGGATTTAAATATACCCGATCAGCTACTGAAGCCAGATAGTAAGCGCCCTGGGTATATACTTCGCTGTAGGCGATAATTTTTTTATGCGATTTTTTAAAATCGATCAGTGCATTTCTAACCTCGCGTAAAGTGGCAAAACCTGCATTGGGGCTGCTCACATTCAGGTAGATACATTTAATATTATCATCTGTTTTAGCTTTTTGCAAGGCTTTTAAGAAATCGTTTAAGCCTATGGCATCTTTTTCGTCTCCTCCAACAATTGGAAGGTTACCAAATGTTTTTTTGGGTGTGCGCTCCAGAATCGCCTGGTCCAGATTTAGAAAAAGTACCGAATTGTTGGTCACCGTAATCGTTTTGTCATTATCAATCGAAGATATTAATCCAACCACAACCACGAAGCCGATAATGAATACGATGATGATCGATAAGAAAAAGCCCAACATGGAGGCGAATAAATACTTAAAGAATTCTCTCATTTAAATGTTTTAATTTTGTGCTGTAAAGATATAAAAATACATGATGCTTAATCAAGCTTTAGAGTACCATACGGCTTATTTGTTACTGGGTGGAAATTTAGGCGATAGAATGGCAAATCTGAAAAAAGCCATTGAACTACTGAGTGATAAAGCGGGGAAGGTTTTAGCCATCTCATCCCTTTATGAAACGGCCGCATGGGGCAAAACCGATCAGCCTGCATTTTTGAACCAGGCTGTTGCTTTGCAAACCCGTTTAAGTGCTTTGGAAGTTTTGGATCTTGCATTAAGTATTGAGCAGGAGCTGGGCAGGGTAAGGAAAGACAAATGGGGTGAGCGTTTAATTGATATTGATCTTATCCTTTTTGGAGACCAAATCATCAATATTCCCGGTAAACTCCAGGTGCCTCATCCGCAAATGCAGCACCGGAAATTTGTGATGGAACCCCTGTCAGAGATTGCCCCTGATGTTTTGCATCCTGTGCTTGGAGAAACCATGTTGTCGATCTGCAGAAATATAAGCGATCCACTTGAGGTTAAGAAGCTTTAATGTATCAAGTTTCTAATGTCTGCATGGACGACAAAGGTGCTGTGAATTTTTCTTGTCTTATCAAGGCTATTAAGTTAAGCGTATGGTTGTCAACCCCGAGGGATAATTTATTTTGTAAATTCGATACAAATAACAGAGAATTTTAAGAAGATAACAGTTTCGAAGGATCGTCATTTCGACCGTAGTGGAGAAATCTTTTAAATTTGGTTTCAATAATTTGCTTCAAAGATCTCTCCCCGCCTGTACGGGCAGGCATTCCGTTGCACTCCAGTCAAGATGACGAACCTTGTATTAGAATATCTGTCATTGATAGGCGCAGTCGAAGACCACTGAAGCTTATAAATTCAAAACACAGATGCCCTTGTACTAACCTCAGGGCAACTTATTTGAAGTCACCCTTAAAATGTAGAAAAGATAAAGCAATATACAGGACCAGAACAAAAGGTATGGCTGCAAATTGTAGAGAGGCAATTAAGATAGCCGATAGGATGAGGAAAATAAATTTGATTTTATTTTTCGCCCAGCTTAAATCGCTGAATTTTAAAGAGAATATTTTTAGCTCACTTACCAATAAAAAGCTGGTGATGGCTGTAATGGCAATCAATAAAATGCTGGAGGAAATAATCTGTGGATAATCATTCGCAATAAAAGGTAACGAACAGATAAACAACGTATTCATTGGTGTATTCAGGCCAATAAAATCTTCCGTTTGCCTGGTATCGTTGTTGAATTTGGCCAACCGAAGCGCCGAAAAAACGGTAATGATAAAGCCCAGATAGGGGAGGTATTCGGAAGAATAGTCGCTTGCTTTTAATAGATGAAACATAACCACACCGGGTAAGAACCCGAAGCTCACCATATCTGCCAGAGAATCAAGATCTTTCCCAATTGCCGATTTAACCTTTAACAAACGGGCAACCATACCATCAAAAAAATCAAATATTCCGGATAAAATAACAAAGTATGCCGCGGTTTCCAGATGACCATTAAATGCAAAAACAATTCCGATACAACCAGAAAGAAGATTTGCACAGGTAATTGCATTGGGGAGATGCTTTTTCATGAGGTATAGGGTTTAAGGTTTAAGGTGTAAGGTTTAGGCATCCGAATAGGATCCTTAAGCCTTACACCTTTTGCCTTCCAGCCTTAACTAGCTATTCATCGAAATTAAGAACTCTTCGTTACTTTTTGTTCCTTTAATTTGAGATTGAACAAATTCCATTGCTTCCTGGCTGTTCATATCAGCAAGGTGGTTACGTAAAATCCACACGCGCTGTAAGGTGTCTCTGTCGTGCAATAAATCGTCGCGACGGGTACTTGATGCGGTAATATCGATAGCAGGGAAAATACGTTTGTTAGATAACTTACGGTCTAACTGAAGCTCCATGTTACCGGTTCCTTTAAATTCTTCGAAAATTACCTCATCCATTTTAGAGCCCGTATCCGTTAATGCGGTAGCTAAAATGGTTAAGGAGCCCCCGTTTTCGATGTTACGTGCCGCACCAAAAAAACGTTTTGGTTTATGCAGGGCATTGGCATCAACACCACCTGATAATATTTTACCTGAAGCAGGTGCTGTGGTGTTATACGCTCTGGCCAAACGGGTAATCGAATCCAACAGGATCACTACATCATGGCCGCTTTCTACCAAACGTTTCGATTTCTCTAAAACAATGTTGGCAATTTTAACGTGACGTTCAGCCGGCTCATCAAAGGTGGAGGCAATTACCTCAGCCCTTACACTACGTGCCATATCGGTAACCTCCTCAGGGCGCTCATCAATTAATAAGATAATTAAATAAACTTCCGGATGATTTTTGGCAATGGCGTTGGCCACTTCTTTCAATAAATTGGTTTTACCCGTTTTAGGCTGTGCTACAATTAAACCACGTTGTCCTTTTCCAATCGGTGTAAACAAATCCATAATACGGGTAGAATAGTTGTTCGTATCCGTAAACAGGTTTAATCTTTCGGTCGGGAAAAGCGGTGTTAAATAATCAAAAGGAACGCGATCGCGTACTTCAGCAGGGATTCGGCCATTAATGGTTTCTACACGAACCAAAGGGAAATATTTTTCGCCTTCTTTTGGTGGGCGGATGCTGCCTTTTACCGTATCACCGGTTTTTAACCCAAAAAGTTTGATTTGAGACTGAGATACATAAATATCATCAGGAGAAGTTAAGTAGTTATAATCTGCCGAGCGTAAGAAACCATAACCATCCGGCATAATTTCCAGAACACCCTCATTGGTAATCACGTTATCGAAATCCAGGTTAGAGTAACTGTTTTCGTTTTTGTGGTGATTGCCGCCACCAGGTTGCTTTTGCTGGCGGTTTTCGTCACGTTGTGGTTTTTCCTGTTTTTCTTTGGGCTCCTGTTTTTGTTTTGGCGCTACTGGCAGCACTTCCGCACTTTCTTCTATCAAAGCGGAGATTGGTTTTACACTTTCTTCAGCTTCAATAGTTCTTTCGGGCTGCTTTTCATGCTGAGGCTCGTCAAATAAAGTAACCGCATCTCTTCTTTTTTCAACGGGTGCCGCAGCTTCAGTTTTGGTTAATCTTGCTCTTTTTTTAACCGGTTTCTCGTCTGTAGCAGCAGGTTTTTCAGCAATTACCGAAGAAGCTGCTGTTGCCGCTGCGGCAACTTTCGGTGCTTTTGCAGCTTTGGTTTTAGGTACACGTGTAGCTGTAACAGGTTCAGTTTCGCTATAAGGATCTGCACCAGATTTAGCAGCATTTATAATTTCCTGCTGGTGTAAAAGTACTTCAACAAGGTCTATTTTTCTTAGGGAGTCGGCACCTTCAATGCCATAGCTTTTTGCCAGCTCACGTAATTCTGTTGTGAGCTTATCATTTAATTCTGTTTTACTAAACATTCTAAATATATATGTTTCAAGAAATTTTTCATTTGTTTATAACGGATGTTTTCTGTTATAAATTTGCACAGGCTTAAAAAATATTTGTGTTAGCGCAAGCCCGGCTTTTTATTGTGCATAAGTTCTTAAGGCTATAAAACATTAAATGAGTTCATTAGGGATAATGCTCAAATTGTTTCATAATTGTTTATAAGCTGAATAACAAGCAATATTTGCTTTTAAAAAATGGTAACAAAAAACAAGTCTTGATAAATTTTTCTGGGATATTCAGATAAACGGTTGAGAAATTATGGTGCAATTGTATGTATTTGAAACGTAATCTGCAAGCAAAAGTTTAAAATGTTTATAAAAATAATTGATGTGAGCATTATTTTGTCGCTCAGAAAACTTAAAAATCTTCATATTTGCAGCAAATAAGCACATATATGACCAGACAACAACTTTTTGAGCAGATACAAAAAAAACGTTCTTTTTTGTGTGTTGGACTAGATTCTTCGCTAGATAAGATCCCACAACACCTGTTAAAGTATGAAAATCCGATTCTGGAATTTAATAAACAGATTATTGATGCTACGAAAGATTTGTGTGTTGCTTACAAGCCAAATACTGCTTTTTATGAGTGCTACGGCAAAAAAGGTTGGGAAACACTAACAGAAACCTGGAAATATATTCCACAGGATATTTTTTCCATTGCAGATGCTAAACGAGGCGATATTGGCAATACTTCTGCCATGTATGCCGAAACTTTTTTTAATGCGGCATCTTCTGAGATGAGTTTCGATTCGGTTACCGTTGCGCCATATATGGGGAGCGATTCGGTAACGCCGTTTTTGACCTTTAAAGATAAATGGGTAATTCTATTGGCTTTAACTTCGAATGCGGGGCATGCCGATTTTCAATTGCAGGAAGTTGGAGCAGATAAGCTCTTCGAAAAAGTGATTAAAACATCGCAAACCTGGGCTACAGCTGAGCAAATGATGTATGTAGTTGGGGCTACACGCGGTGCGGCATTTGGTGATGTACGCAAACTGGCGCCAGATCATTTTCTGTTGGTACCCGGGGTTGGTGCACAGGGTGGAGATTTAAATGAAGTATGTAAATACGGATTAAATGCCCAATGTGGCTTATTGATCAATTCATCAAGGGGAATCATCTATGCCAGCCAGGGTGAAGATTTCGCCGAAAAGGCCAGGGAAGAGGCTTTAAAACTGCAACAGGAAATGGAGCAGATTTTGGTTCAAGCGGGGTTGGTGTAAGTGATTTTTTAGTCATCAGGGATTTCGTCAACCTGATCCGATAACCATCGGATTTATTTCAGGGTCTTCTGGGATAAAAGATGCTAAATAAATCTTAAAGCTATCGTTTGGAAGCCGTAATGCAAATGCTTCTAGATCAGATTCGCTGAGTAATGTGTAGTTTTCGCACGCTTGAGATCCGATCGCAAACGGATGACAATTGTATTAACGAATCTTTTGCTGATAACCTACGTTTTTAATAACTACTCGAAGGAGGCCCAAAATTTAAACTTATAAGTTAGTTATAAAGAGATAAATTCATTATCTTCAAGGATGAATTTTCCGGAAGATTTTCTTCATTATGTATGGCAGTTCAGGTCGTTTGATTATAACGGACTGCAGACCTGTGATGGTGAAGACCTGGAAATTATCACTACCGGATTGCTCAACCGAAATGCGGGGCCCGATTTTAGCCATGCGAAGATTAAGATAGGTGAAACCACCTGGGCGGGAAATATAGAAATTCATTTAAAATCTTCTGATTGGTTAAAACACAATCACCAGGCTGATGCCGCATACGAAAATGTGATTTTGCATGTTGTTTACCAGCATGATGCCGAAATAACCAGAATGGATGGAACCGTTTTGCCGGTTCTGGAACTTAAAGACCGCATTTCTGCTGAGCTCATCAGAAAGTACGAAAATCTTTTCCTCACCTTAACCGATTTTCCCTGCATTGCCCAAATAGGAAGGATAGATGAGTTGATTATCGAGTCTTTTTTATCCCGGACTCTGGTTGAGCGTTTTGAGCAGAAAACCAATGCAGTTACAGAAACCCTGGCTGAATTGAAGGGGAATTGGGATGAGACATTTTACCGTTTCATGGCGCGTAATTTTGGATTCAAAATAAATGCTTTACCCTTTGAACTTTTTGCCAAAGCAGTTCCGCAGCATATTTATGCCCGGCATAAAAACAATCCACATCAAATAGAGGCATTGGTTTTTGGTGCGGCAGGCTTTTTAAATGATCATTTTGAAGAAGAATATCCGCAAAAGTTGAAAGCTGAATTTCAGTTTCTCCGAAAAAAATACAACATTATACCCATTGATGTTTCCATCTGGAAATTTATGCGTATGCGCCCTCAAAATTTTCCAACCATCCGTTTGGCACAATTTGCAGCATTAATTACCAGGGCCAATCATCTTTTTTCAAAAATTATGGACATAAAGCAGGTGGCTGAGCTTCGTACTTTATTTGAAAACCTACCGGTAAACGATTACTGGAAAACACATTATCATTTTAAAAAGGCAACGTCTTCGGTAAATATCCAGATCGGGAAAACATCGGTAGACAACATTCTGTTAAATACCGTAGCCTTGTTTTTATTTGCTTATGGCAAACATACCGCAACGCCACATTTTATCAGCAGGGCGATAAAGTTATTGGAAAGTTTGCCGGCTGAGCAAAACGCTATTACCGGTAAATTTACCGGGGCGGGAGTAAAGATGGAAAATGCATTTGCCTCTCAGGGAATTCTGCAGCTAAAAAAGCACTATTGCGACGAGAAAAAATGCCTGTCGTGTGGTATTGGAATTAAAATTTTAAAACAGGCTTAAGAGTTTCTGCTTTCCGGTAAAACATTATACGCTGTAAGCTGTTTCCGTATTATGGAATTTCCACACGAGCTAAAAGAACTATATCCTAATCAGATTATTGAGGTAAGGGGCAATGCCGATGCCTTAACGATTATTTTAAATAGAGATGTCGATATTCATCAATTTAAGGATGAACTGGTCAAAAAGTTTTCGGGACTGGAAGAACAGCAAACGCTTTTTATTAAACACGAAGATAAACAGGATTTTGAAAAACTGATTTTGGAATAAATGAATTGAATTATAGTATTGCATTTAACCAATTAAATTTCCTAAATTAGAATATCTGATCAAATAATGATTCCGGTTTTGGAGCGTTCTTATTTAGTGCAGAGCATAAGATTTTAAAATAAGCTTAACATGTTCCAGAGAATTATAACTTATTTTGAACAGCAGAGTTTTGGAGTTTCTACCTATTTGGCCAATAAGCTGAGTATGAGTACTGCTAAAGTGCGCCTGTTTTTTATTTACTCGTCTTTTTTAGCGGTAGGTTTTCCGATATTATTCTATTTCCTGGCTGCTGTTGTACTCGATATCAGGACATATATGAAAAGAATGCGGCTGCGGATCTGGGAATAGTCCGGCTGGCAGTTTCAAGACTAAAGACTTGGGACTTAGGACTCACGACTTAAGACTCTCTAGTCATCGTCTCTTAAAATTTCTGCAATTTCATTAAAGCCTTTTTCTGCAGCTAAGTCTGCCGGTCTTTTTCCGCCTTCCATCCGTAAAGAAACCTCGGCACCGTGTTCCAGTAATAAAATAATCAATTCAATATTTCCCAATTGTGCAGCAGTGTGTAAAGGCGCCAAACCAGCTTTCTGACAAACATTGGGGTATGCCCCTGCCTCTAAAAGCATTTTGGTGACCTTAAAATTGTTAGCTGCAACTGCCGAGTGGATAGGGAATACATTAAAACCATTTTTCGATGCCAGGTTGACGTCAGCCCCTTTTAGCACCAGAAAACGGGCCAGTTCCTCATGCCCGAAATAGCAGGCTAAACCAAGCGGCGTAAAGCCATCTTTAGAAAATTCATTGATACTGGCAGGATTTTGAAAAATCAAAAGGGTAGCCTCGTCGAATTTGCCTACTGCACAAGCTTCAAATAAGGTTAAATGATCTACAAATTCGGCAATCAGATCAGCGATATCCTGTTTTTTATAGTAACAGGCCAGTAAAAGTGGCGAAATCTGATGAGAGGTGTCCACATTTGCCAGTTTTGGATTTAAAACCAAAATTTCTTTCACTGCTTGAAAATTTCCGGCTTCAATTTGTTCCTCGAGTTGCGCTATATCCATAATACTATTTAAAAAAATCGCTTTAAATTAACGAAAATTAAGGAATTGTAACCTCAAATGCCTAAAAAATATATACATAGTGCTGCAAATTAGCAAAGATTAGACTGCTCAGGTTTCAAAAACCGGAGCGATATTGATCATGACTCTAAAGTTCTAAGAACAACAGACCCGGGTTGAATAAATACCGCCTGTAGCGGGGCAGGTGATCGAACGGAAAGTCGGATTCAGGTTTTCATTGGGAGAAGATTTAGAGGGATAGCGGGTTATCGCAACTAAAACGAACTGGAACCTGCTTTTCAAATAATGTTTAGCAAATAAGTGGACAAGGTAATTCGATAAGCTATCAATGACAGATTACTATGGAAAGGTCGTCTTTCCCTTAAAGCGCTTGCATTACGATTATTGATCCGTGTTATTCTATTTAATGGCATTCATGAGCACTTCGTGGTTCCTATCCGATAGCAATCGGATCGGGTTGGAATGACGATGCCCTTCAAGAGTATTTCCTGATAATATTTTCAATAAGTAACTCCTCCAGTTAGGATAGCGAGTCTAAAATAAAGATGCTAAACACCCGGCAGACCGGCAGGGCGGAATTTCAGTATGACGTATGGTTAAAAAAAAACAGGTTTTTAAAAAAAAAATCCCGTTTAACCTATCCAGGCAAAACGGGATAAAACCTAAAACAAAATCCGTTTCATTTGACAAAACGTTACAACTTGTGTGTTGTTAAAATAATAGACCAGAATTTCTGTTTAAGGTTTAATGCCTGATGAATAATTTTTGTTTAATTTAAGGCAGATTAAAGATGGTAAGTATCATTCCTCAGGTTAATATATTGTTGTTAATAAGAGGAGGCGTGGTAGAAAGTGTATAAAAACGGTGCTTGCAAAATGTGATTATTTTTTTTGTCAGGCTTTCGTTAATGCTGCGCAGTTTTATCTAAGTTTGTTAAATATTAAATTATTTAGGATAGAAAATGTCGGTAAGGGGTAACCAGTTTAAAGCCAATACATTCAGAGAAAAAGGTGCAGAACATGCACCAGGCAGATCATCAACAGGCAGGCAGCCGAAAGGAAAAATGGACTTTTTGCCAAGTTTCGACCTGGCAGATGGCCGTGCAGTTAAGATTGTAGGTCTGTTTTTCGTAATCTTGTCATTATATTTTTTAATTGCTTTCACTTCTTATTTGTTTACCTGGCAGGACGATCAGAGTTATGTAATCGATGCAAATGGTGGCTGGAGCAATCTTTTTAAAACAGCTGAAGAACTAAAAGATGCCGGCGTTACCACACCTGTTGTTCAGAACTGGTTGGGTAAGTTTGGTGCGCTATTATCACACCAGTTTATTTACGAATGGTTTGGCATTGCATCTTTCCTGTTTGTTCTGGCCTTTTTTATTATCGGTTATCGTTTATTATTCAAGGTTAAAATTCTTTCCATTTCTAAAACATTAGGCTATAGCTTTTTCTTTTTGCTTTTTATTTCGTTAACCTTAGGTTTTGCACATGGTTTTTGGTCAGAATCGCCACATTATTTAGAAGGCGAGTTTGGTTACTGGAGCAATAAATTGTTAAGTGCCCAGATTGGCGCCGCTGGTGTTGCCGGCCTGATTGCTTTTGCCGGATTAACCATTTTAATCATTGCCTACAATATCGATTTTAAGTTTCCCGAGCGTAAAGCGAAAGAAGTTTATCTCGATAATGAAACGCCGGATTATGTAAACGATATCAGGGAGCAGGTGGTAAAAAACAAAACCTACGAAGAACCGACCGCACCGATTGAATTTCCGGTGCGTGATAAACCGGTAAATAACGAACGTAAGCAACAAAACGTTGTATTACAGCCAGGCCGTTTTGAAGAAAAAGAGGAAGAAGAAACGGTGGCGCCTGTGGTGTTATCGCCATTGGCCACCAATTTGCCATTGGCTAGCGCTGCGGCTTCGTCATTGCCTTTAACGGTAGAGCCACCGGTTGAAGTGGAAAAAGAACCGGCTTTTACGATTGAAAAAACCGAAGAAGAAAAAAAATCAGAAGACCTGGTGGAGCAGTTTGGTAATTATGATGAAAAACTGGATTTATCGGGTTACAAATATCCTACAGTTGAGCTGTTAGAAAATTACGGAACGAATAAAATTTCGGTAAATGCCGAAGAACTGGAGGCCAATAAAAATAAAATTGTAGAAACGCTTAATCACTACAATATCGAAATTGATAAGATTAAGGCTACCATCGGTCCAACGGTTACCCTGTACGAAATTATCCCGGCCCCGGGTGTCAGGATTTCAAAAATTAAAAACCTGGAAGATGATATTGCACTTTCTTTGGCGGCCTTGGGGATCCGTATTATTGCGCCAATGCCGGGCAAAGGTACCATTGGTATCGAGGTGCCGAACCAGCATCCGGAAATGGTGCCGATGCGCAGTATTTTAAATACCGAAAAATGGGCGCAAAATACGATGGATTTACCCATTGCTTTAGGTAAAACCATTAGTAATGAGGTGTTTATTGCTGATTTGGCTAAAATGCCACACTTATTGGTGGCCGGGGCAACCGGTCAGGGTAAATCGGTAGGGATCAACTCCATTCTGGTTTCACTGTTGTTTAAAAAACACCCTGCACAACTTAAATTCGTACTGGTTGACCCGAAAAAAGTAGAATTAACCCTGTTCAACAGGATTGAAAGACACTTCCTGGCTAAGTTGCCTGGGGAGGCTGATGCCATTATCACCGACACGAAAAAAGTAGTGAATACGCTAAACTCGCTCTGTATCGAGATGGATCAGCGTTATGATTTGTTGAAAGATGCGCAGGTGAGGAATTTAAAAGAATACAATGATAAGTTTGTTAAACGCAAACTTAATCCGAATCTTGGTCACCGCTTTTTGCCTTTTATTGTTTTGGTGGTAGATGAGTTTGCCGATTTAATGATGACTGCAGGTAAAGAGGTGGAAGCCCCAATTGCCCGTTTGGCCCAACTGGCCCGTGCCATCGGAATCCACCTGGTGCTGGCAACCCAAAGGCCATCGGTAAATATTATTACCGGTACCATTAAAGCCAACTTCCCGGCCAGGCTGGCCTTCAGGGTATTGTCGAAAATCGATTCGCGGACGATTTTGGATAGTGGTGGTGCCGATCAGTTAATTGGTCGCGGAGATATGCTTTTATCTACAGGGAGCGACTTAATCAGGCTACAGTGTGCTTTCGTTGATACACCTGAGGTAGACCGTATTTCTGAATATATCGGCAACCAGCGCGGTTATGCAGATGCTTATCAGCTACCGGAATATATTGATGAAGCAGGTGAGGGAAGCAAAGCTGATTTTGATCCCAACGAGCGGGATAAGTTCTTTGAAGATGCAGCCAGGCTGATTGTAATGCACCAGCAGGGCTCAACCTCGTTGATCCAGCGCAAGCTGAAGTTGGGCTACAACCGCGCAGGCCGTATTATTGATCAATTGGAGGCTGCCGGAATTGTAGGGCCATTTGAAGGAAGTAAAGCACGTGAAGTTTTATATCCCGACGAATATTCTTTGGAACAATTCTTGAATAGTATGGATGACAAAGATTAGATTAAACCAATAGCAGAGAATCTACTCTAACGTTTCAAAGGAAAAATTTAAAAAAGAAAAGATGAAGAAATTAATTTCAGCATTTATGGTTGTAGTTGCTTTTACAACTTCAACTTATGCTCAAACTGATGCGAAAGCTAAAGCCATTTTAGCTGAAGTGAGTAAAAAATACAAATCGTACAATGTGGTGAAAACAGATTTTACCTTTACGCTCGATAATCCGAAAGCTAAAGTAAAAGAAACCCAGCAAGGTACTTTATACGTTAAAGCCAATTCTAACAAATACAAAGTAGCCATGACTAACCAGGAATTGTTTAGCGATGGCAAAAGCCAGTGGACTTACCTGAAAAAAGATAAAGAAGTGCAGGTAAGCAATGTAGATAATAGTGGTGATGCCATTAATCCGGCAAAAATTTTCACTGTTTACGAAAAAGGATTTAAGTACGTTTATACAGGAGAACAAAAAGTCGGTGCTAAAACTTATCAGATGATTGATTTAACGCCGGTAGATGCTAAAAAATCGATTTTTAAAGTACGTTTAAGTATTGATAAAGCCGCTAAACAAATTGCAAACGTGGTGTTGTTCGATAAAAACGGAAACAAATACACGTACAATGTGAAAACTTTTTCACCTAACGTTAATGTACCGGAAACTACTTTTGCGTTCGATGCCAAAAAATATCCTGGTGTTGAAGTGGTAGATTTAAGATAATAGCTATTACCGCCAAGGCGGGATGAAACCTGAAAGGTTCAGTTGGAAACAGCTGGACCTTTTTTGTTTTTAATAATATCCTATTCATTTTATCAACTAAGGTGTGCTAAAGTAACTTAGGTGGTGAAAAAGCTAGGATGGGTAAAATGCCTTAATCACCTAAGTTTTAATGTACATAGTCCTAAGGCGGTCGTCATGCTGAACTTGTTTCAGCATCTTTCCAGCTATTAACTGGCCTTGATTCCTTAAGAAGGCACAAATATTATTTTTTTGCTCCTATGCCGCAGGGCATCAAACTTTTGAGGCATCAAAAGTATGCAAAAATGCTTTGTCAATCCAACAATGAGCCCTTTTGCACATTCCCATGCACATCAAAAAAACAGCGGCACTTCATTTTGTGTTCAATTCTCTTCAAAGCTTTAATTCATTGCTTACGAACACAAAATCACTGCGTTTCAGGTTTGGTATTGCTATTTTTTCTTTTGTACAACTGTTTTTTTGATTTCCCGGCTCTTGGGATTGACGGCGTTCTTTTGTAAAACCTGTGGTTTATTAACGTAAGCTAGCAAAGCGCCTAACTCAGGTTTGATAAATAGGAGCGAACATGATTCTCGAAACCGATAGGATTGCTAACAGCACTTTGATTTTCTACATGTTTTAGAAATGAACGCACTGGTTGATAAAATTTTCTCCCGTATTTATGAATGCTGCGCAGATTTATCTAAGTTTGTTTTCAATGTCATTGCCGCTAACAAACCATACTTTAGAGAAATTGGAAGCCCTGCTTTTGGCCATGGGCTATAAAGTCCGTTATGAGAAAGGGAATTTTAAAACGGGTTCCTGTGTGCTGGAGCATAACAAAATCATCGTAGTCAATAAATTTTCTAATCTGGAAGGGAAAATTGCGGCACTGGTCACACTCGTAAAACAAACCAATGTGGAGGAAAACCTGCTGGAGGAGAAGCAACGCCAGTTTTATCTCTCCCTGCAACAAACCGAATTGTTTTAATAAGCTGGAGTTTAAGTTATGCCTGATTATTCCTAAAATCTTACTCAGGTTGGGTATCTAAAGCGATATTTAAATAAAAAGCTTTAAATTGCGGCTTAATAGACTGTTCACTTTTATCGTAGCAATTTGAAGATCACATTTTTAGGTACAGGTACCTCTCAAGGCGTTCCAGTAATCTCTTGTAAATGCGACGTTTGTCGTTCTACCGATAAACGCGATAACCGTTTAAGGACATCTATTTTAATCGAAACAGCTGATAAAACCATTGTAGTAGATAGTGGACCGGATTTCCGTTACCAGCTTTTGCGCGAAAAGGTGAAAGATCTGGATGCGGTGTTGTTCACCCACGAACATAAAGATCACATTGCAGGTTTAGATGATATCCGTCCTTTTAATTATTTATTACATAAGGTAATAGATGTATATGCTACCGAAAGGGTGCAAACGGCTTTAAAAAGGGAATTTTATTACATCTTTGCCGAAACCAAATACCACGGTTTACCGCAGATTAACCTCCATACGGTAACCAATGGCCAAGATTTTAAAATAGGCGAAAGCACCATTACACCTTTCGAGGTGATGCATCATTTACTGCCCATTACGGGTTACCGGATCGGTGATTTTACCTACATCACGGATGCCAAAACCATATCAGAACAGAGTTTTGAAAAAATAAAAGGATCAAAGATATTAGTGCTTAACGCTTTGCAGAAAGAACCACATATTTCTCATTTTACCTTGGGCGAAGCCATTGCCTTTGCAGAAAGGGTTGGAGCAGAAATGACTTATTTAACGCATATCAGTCATAATTTAGGTTTACATGCCGAGGTAGAAAAAGATTTACCATCGAACATCAGGTTGGCTTATGATGGTCTGTCTTTTGAATGTTAAATCATAAAGCTAGCGGTCAATTGTTTTTATCAAAAAACGAAACTGCCGCAATAGCTACTCATTGATATGTCCATTCTATCATCTGAAATAAAAGCCATCCAGGTGTGAAATGTCCTGCCTTTATATAAGGACGGAATTTCCAGGCTTTCTCTTTCTTTAAATCGCCTGGCGCCGCTGGTTTCAAAGATGGCCGTTTTATTCTGCACATCATAGGCCATCAGCATCACCTGATCATATTTCCTGATATGATTGCCGTTAGAATTATCCGTCCAGCTGAAGTGTACACCTGCATAGTCATGTTCCAGCTGAACACCCTCCGCGGCAGTGAGCTTTCCAAAGCTTAAACGCACAGCGGCATAGTCAATTTCGCCGGCGGCATTTTGTGCATTTAACATGTTATAAGATTTTGCGACGTTATGGGCGGTCATCATTCGTTTTTTCGACTCCAGGTTAAAACCTATTCTCACAAAAGCAACAATAGGACTTAAGAAGCTCTGCATGATGGTAAAACGCGATCTGCAGGCCTTTTGATCAGCACTACCAGTTTTGTTTTTGATAGATTTTCTGCGTTTGCTCCTGATCACCCATTTCCCGTTCAGGTAATAACCCGTCACGGCACCCACCGAGCCGGTGAAGCCACCGTTAATTCCGTTTTCGATTTTTCCCATGATTGCATTAGTTTATATAACAAAATATAGTAAATTACTGATTAATAAGCAAATACAATGGATTTACTTCTAATTTTCATCGGCTTTTTTTCTGGTGCAATTGTCATAAGTCTGACGAAACTCCGGCGTAAGTGCGTCGAAAGTTCGCTATAAACCTTATCGTTAGTTTCGGTTAAAAATATTTTATGAATTTTTTGTTCGCGCAAACGGTTAATTTATATATTTGCAACAATCAAACCCAGGTGGCGGAATCGGTAGACGCACCAGCTTGAGGGGCTGGCGCCTGTATGGGTGTGGGAGTTCGAATCTCCTCTTGGGTACTTTAAAAGCTTCGGTAAAACCGAAGCTTTTTTGTTTTCTTATGGTTTCAATTTATACCCTTTTTGCGGATCGATATTAACATCTAGCCACGGAAGTTACCTAAACGCTAGACTTGCGCTAGAAGAAGTTGTCTAATTAAAATAGTTAGATATAGGATTTCTCCATGCTTTTAAAAGTAAGCAAATGGTGGAAAGATTGATTGTTTTCTCCAAATCCTCAGTAATAGGCTCAATAAGTGATGAAAAGTATTTTAATGTTCAAGTTATTGAAGTTGCTCAGCACAAAGAGTTGAAGACCACAGGTAGCATTCCAATGTGCTTTACTATTCCATGGATTTAATACGGATAAATTGTGGTTAAATGAATCCTGTCATTATGGTTAACCGTAAAACAATATGCATTTTTCTTATAAATTTGCCGATTAGATGTTTATTTCGCATTATTTTACAAGGGGTTTTGAAGATTCTATTAAATTGATTTAATCTTTGTATATATTTAACATATAACTAAATTATTATGGCTCTTAACATAAATGACAGTGCTGCGCACGCGCTTGAGGGATTAACCTTAAAAGATACTTGGAAAGTTGTCAAGAGATTAGACCCAAAACCTGGTGCAACAGGTGGTTTTTTTAGTGTTTGCTATATCGTTACTAATGGTCATTCTGAAGCGTTTCTAAAGGCTATAAACTTTAAAGCATTTTTTCAAATGTTTAAAGATAAGCCTGTTATGGATATTCTTTCAGAGCAAACTAACGCATTTAAGTTCGAACGTGATCTTTTGGTAAGGTGTAAAGAAAAAAAATTATCAAAAGTTTCCACAATACTTGATGAGGGAGAAGCTATTCTTGAAGATTTTACAATTCCAAATGTTCCATTTTTAGTTTTTGAAATGGCAGATGGTGATATGAGATCTAGAATTAATTTTAACAATAAAATTGAACTTGCTTGGAAATTACGTTCATTACATAATATCTCAGTTGGGTTGAAACAATTACATAGTGTAGAAATTGGGCATCAGGATTTAAAGCCATCTAATGTCTTGCTTTATCAAGAAGCCAGTATTTCAAAGATTGGTGACTTAGGACGTTCATTATGCGCAGATATTGAAGCACCGCACGAAGGTGACGGTGGATTTACTGGCGATTTCACATATGCTCCACCAGAATTTTTATATAGGTATATTCAGCCAAATTGGAATCAAAGAATAAGGGCTACCGATTTGTATTTATTCGGGAGCTTAATAACTTTCTATTTTACAGGAACCAACATGACGGCACTAATAGGAAAGAATATGGATCAACAATTCAGGTGGGATAGGTGGGGAGGAGCATTCGATGACGTTAAGGATTACTTAGTTGATGCATTTTCTAAAAGTGTAAACGAGTTCAAAGCCAGTATTCCTCATGAAAAAATAGCTGAAGAATTAGGGATGCTACTAGAGATGTGTTGCTTCCCGTATCCTGAGAAACGTGGGCATCCTAAAACATTAAAACAATCTGGGAATCAGTATGATTTTGAAAGAATTACTTCAAAGTTAGATGTATTGGCAACTAAAGCAGAATATTTAAATTATGGCATTGATTTCTGAAGATCAAGAAAGAACGCTCATTCCTAATTGGAGAGATTACACAAGGACATTAAAGATGCAGGAACTGGCAAATAAGAGTAAGCCACTAGTTCATGATATTGATATATCCAGATCTTTAAATGATTGGAGAAATGATCAAAATATCGGTATTGCAGCTGATCTTATAAATAGTTCTTTTATATCTGGTAAAACGGATTTCGTAGAACTTAATCAGGCTATAGAATTTATAATAAATAATAATGAAAGTCAGTCACTAATAGGTCTGGCGCATGCAATAAACGGAATCCATCAATCACCAAACATAGTGGGAGATGAATTGCTAGGAAACAATATTGATTTAAACCCTCAAAACCTTCATCAACTCAGTTTTCCGGATGATCAGCAACTTTTCAGACTAATAAAGAAAACAAAATCCAAAGCTTTTCAACAACTTTATAATCCAATACCTTGGGTTGAATTGGCTCGATTATATTCTGTTTTTGGTCAAGTCGATAAAGCTGAAAAATCTATGCTAGTCGCTGTTCATTTGGCTCCTAATAATAGGTTTGTTTTGCGTTCCGCAACACGCTTTTGGGCACATTTAGAGGATTATGAGAGGGCATTATATTATCTAAGGAAAAGTGAAATAACTGTGAAAGATCCATGGTTGGTATCTGCTCATATAGCAACGTCTTCACTGATGAATAGATATTCACCTTTGATTAAATCTGGCGTGAAATTATTGGAGTCTAAAAATTTTTCCAATTATGATCTCACAGAACTATCGAGTTCTCTAGGAACATTAGAATATAATAGTGGTTCTTTCAAGAAATCAAAGGATTTGTTTATTCTTTCAATGCAGTCGCCAAATGATAATTCGCTGGCTCAATTAGAGTGGCTGGCGAAGCGAGATAAACAAATAGACTTTAATCCATTTGCTTTCACAAATGTTCAGAACCCATTTGAAGCTTTTGCTAGGGAAGATAAAGCTAATAATAATTGGAAAAATGCTTTCGTTAATACGGTAAAATGGTTTTTTGATTTACCTTACTCTACAGGGCCAGTACTAATGGGATCTTTCATCGCTAGTTCTTTCTTAAGCGACCAATCTTTGGCTATCACTTTGTGCGAAGCTGGACTAAAAGCAAACCCCGGTGATTATTCGATTTTAAATAATATGATTTATGCACATGCTAGAAACAATACAATAGATGAATGTCGTAACTATATAGAGGCCTTTCAGAGAATTAAAATTGAAGATCTGACAGACGAATGGAAAATTACTTATATAGCGACAAATGGACTTATCGCATTTAAATATGGAAATGTATCATTAGGGAAAAAATTATATTTAAAAGCTTATGAGGAAGCAGTAAAGCAAAATAACGTTTTCTTACAAGTTCTTGCTTTAATCAATTTTCTCCGAGAACTTATAAATATAAGAGCCCAAGAAAGACATGAAATATTCCATCTACTTACTAATTCAAATAAACAAATAGCAAATAACGAACTAATTGTTTTAATGGATGAGGTATCCCAATTGTATTTTCAAACTAAAGATATTGTTTAGAAAGTCTTCCTTTAATAGATTTATTTATTGCAGTTTAGATCCCGATATATTTAAATACCCGTTCCGGTTAAAGTATACTGGAAAGTACATATAGGAATTCATCTAGAAGTCGACAAAGTTATTTTGAAATATAAAAATAGTATATCACTAACGTATCTGAACACTCTTAATTTTAATAAAAATGACGAGTATCTTCAAAGGTTTTATAGAGTTAGTTACTCAAAATTAAATATAAATGGTTAAATTAATTGGTTCGATTTCCCTTCTGGCTTTTATTTTTGGGGATTTGAGCTAGATAATGATTGCGTTCATCAAATGGCGATCAAGCTACCATCTAATCTTAGTGTCTCGCTAAGACCAAATGTAACTCAGATAATAAGGCTTTGGTGGTTTAAAAGTTGCGACTATCTGTAGCCTTGAGCCTTAGGTTGAGCGTAAGGAAACTGCGTATTTACTAGAAAACCAAGTTGAGTTTAGAAACTCAAAACTATACTATAATCCGTAGAGACGCTTTGCTTAACTCTACGGACAGATTGGGTTGATCCCGAGAAGATACCATTTTACAGGTAAGCCCTCGGAAGCTCCCGTAATTTTAATTCAACTTTTATTAATTATGTAATTAGTATTATATATTTGCGCATCGGTAGTTAATTTCTCTCAGGTCATCATGTTCTCATCTTTAAAAAATCTTTACAATTCTTCTGTAGCTTTCGCTGGACAGTTCTGGATAAACTTACGATCCAAGATAGCCAATTGGTGGTCGGATTTTAAAAATAAGTGCTCAGCTGAAATTCAAGATATGCAGACACAATATTTTTGGCAGCCTAAAGTTTTTCTCTGGATTTTACTTTCTTTAATTGGCTATCATCTCGTTGTTCCTTTTATCTGGCCTTTATTTAAAGAGAAAGTTGTTCATTCCATTTTAGAAAAATGGTGTTTTCAACCTTTCGACGTTCCGCTATTAATAGCATTCTTGATTGTGGTAACGGTGATATTCATAGAAATTTACCGTAAGCTTCTCTTAACAGGTTACAAGTCAAAACTATACCATGTTTTTTTGCTCATGTTGATAATACTTTTGTATTGGTTCAAAAGAGGGAATTATGTACAATACCCACTTTATTCAGCTAAAGTATTTAGGCCAACTATTGGTATTATCGATCCTGCAATGATCTTGGTTACGATACTAGGTTTAGTTTTATTTTATAATGTATTCGGTAATTCAATTTATAAAAACAGAACAAGCTTATTTGAGCAAGATCTTCCCATTCAGAGGTTAACGGATGACGGCTTTTTTCGTGAGCAATACTTTAGTCACTTACAAACCGAGCTTAAAAAAATCAGTTTTAATTCTGATAAGGCTTTTTCTTTTGGAATAAATAGTAGTTGGGGCCACGGAAAAACTTCATTGTTGAAAATTCTCAAGGAGATTTATAAAGAAGAATGGGGAATGACTGTGTATATGGAATACAATCCCTGGATGTCATCGAATAAACTAGGTCTCACGCTTGATTTTTTTACTCAATTAGAGGATACCCTGTCAAAACATATCGAAACAGATAATTTGATTATCAAGTATGGTCGTGCATTGTCAAAGATAGATAAGGATAAGAATCCTTTGAAGGCTATCTCGAATTTTTTTGAAAGTGAGACCTCTTTAAAAGAAAGGCATGATTCAGTTTCGGAATTAATCAAACAAACAAATAAGCGTTTTGTAGTGATTATTGATGATATGGATAGGCTTGACAATCAAGAAGTGTTCGAGGTTCTCCGATTGATTCGAAATACTGCTAACTTTTCACGGGTGATTTTTGTTGCTGCTTACGATAAGGATTATCTTTTAAATTCCCTTTCAAAAAATGGAATCTATGCACCAGAAAAATACCTGGAAAAAATATTCGATATGGAAATCATGTTGCCTTATATTGAAGCGACTAAATTAGCTGTTATGCTAGATCGGTTATTCAAAGATGGTCTTGATAAATTTGGCTTACCTCAATCTGATTTTATTTCGATCTCAACCCAATTTAATAACCTTATTTATGGCAGTGTTAACCGTAATGATGCCAAAATAAATGCTATTCAGGAAACGATTTGGAGGATATTAAAAAATAAAAGAGACGTGATTCGGTTTATTAATGGTTTCTTACTGATGTACAGATCAAATCATCAATATGTTTACTTGCCAGACCTTTTTATATTGGAATTAGTGAAACTGTCTGATCACAAGGTTTATAACCAACTGCCATTTGGAAAATATTATCTTACAGTTAATACTTCTACAACCGAACCATACTGGGATTTGTATTCTTTATCAGCCTCCAGTCTACCACAAGCCTCCAAGTTTATGGTTGATGTCAGAAGTGGCCAGCCATTGCACATTACGTTACTCATCGATGCTCTTTTTGAAGAGACAATACTTAATGACTTTAACTTTGCAATGACTTTAAGAAAAATTACTAATTTTCCTCATTATTTTATTTACGCTGTTAGACCTCCCGCAATTGGTTTAAATGCATCTTTAGGAATTCCTTAACATGGCAGAGACGAGAGAAGATATAATTAGACGTGTTATCCGGGCCGGACAAGATGAAGGTCTACTTCGTGACATCGAAATCATGCCGAGGTCCGGAGACATATTGAAGTTTACTGCACTTATTGAAGTACTCGTACTATTGATAGAGTTTTCGGACTACAGGGACACTGCTGCCAAAATTTTGATTGATAAAATTATTAGAAATAACACTTTCAATGAAAATATAAATATTTTGGAGCGGAGCAATGCTTTCATTAGCGTGTTTAAATCCAAGGTGCCTCCTCCCTGCTTGAACACAAGTGTTTTTATTAGGAATATACTACTGGTGATCGCCCGATCTAAAAATGATATTGAGGCCAGGATGTTTGAGGATTTCCTTCCATATCAGAGATTTTTAGAGATTAATGAGGAATTTTTGTATAATTATTTGTCTGTAAATATTTTATCCACTGATGGGATGAGATTGTTTTATTCCTGTGTAGACGATATTGTTGATAATAACGTCCTATTAAGTTTAAATGCTAGGAAGGCTATAAAAAATAAGCTTACAGAGAAGGAGTCGTTGATTTTTTATTTAAGAAATTTCATTCGTCCATATTGGTCCTCTAGTAATCAAATTTCTGAAGAAGACTTTTGGTATGTACCTGAACCCTTTTTTGAACAAATTTTTGGGAATCGGAATGCTTTTTTAATGTTTTTAGCAGATCAAAGGCTAGAAAACGATGAACTTAAATTAGCGACAGAGATAAAATATATTGTTTCTGCTTTAAATGACTATAAACCACCTTACTTTGACATAAGATATTATAGGGTAAATACCTCTTTTCATGAAAATCTTCGTGAAATCGATCGTGTTAAGTTTCGAAATCATTGAAATAAAATTATGTAAGCTTAGAGCTTTCTAATATTTACTGTGATTTTGTTCAGACTTAAATGTTGATAGATTATATAATAAATATAGTTTTTTTGGTTAATCTCTTATTTGTATACTCTTAATTAAGAGTAATATTTGTTTTTTTATTAGTTTTGACACAAAGCTGGAACCCACTAATGACAGTAGCAAAAGAACTTACCCATTGAATTAAGCAGATTGGTAACGTTTTGCATACGAAAAAGATTTGCATAGATCACACTATGGTAAATATGGGGGTATGATTCTAAGACTTTAGAATCAGCTCATTAATTACTGTGTTCCAAAAATGGATGTCAGTCACAAAGAATTTTTTGAAACTAATTTCTATTAAGCTAAATATGCCCCTCATTGGGCGGATCTCTTAGCTTACACTCGAAGGTTTGGGGACACTTGGTCATTTGCTCTTAATCTCGAGACAACTTAAAATAGCTATGCCCGCTATTCCGGACGCACGTTCAGCATTGTATATTTTTGCGATATAAACATCTACTAAGTACAATGCTCGGTTTAAGATTAAGTCGCTTGACTTGACTGAAAAAGGTATTTAATACATGTAAAGAAAGCTGAGCCTCATGCCCCTTTAATTTATTTTGAATGAAATTAAACTTTAATATACCTATCTGATTTCCGATTTCATTATAAAAGTATGTTCGACATTGCGCCAATTTTCCCCAACTTTCCGTAATCTTCAGATTGAGGGAAGGGAGACTACGGATTAATTAATAGCAGAGCATTTTACTTTACTAATACAGATCTTTATGATAAGGCAAGGTGCTAGTGGATGAATTTGCGCTAAAAAAATTATTCTTAGCCATGCCAATGACTTTTAATTTTATAACTTTTTGCTTATCAAACTAGCAACATCTTTATTATTTAAGCCCTCACATCCGTAAGGGCCTAAATTTAGATTACCTCCTTCATCATTCAAAACTTCCTTTCCCAACCACAAAACTATAAATCACCACATACTCCATCCCATCCTTTTCAAAATTCCCGATCGGAATATCCCCTTTTTCAAAGTAAGCCGATTGACTCTCGATTGGAACACCGCAAAGGATGGTATCAGGTTCTAGTTGATGATAAACCACATCATTTCTACGGTTTGCAATAGCCATCAATGCTGATAAACTTTTACTCGATCCTTTTTGGTTACACCTTGGATGGTGTGGATGCTGCTCTGCGGTTACCCAGGCGCCGGGTACCATTGGTTTATAAAATTTGCCGAGTGGGATATCGAACCGGCGGGGCAAAAAACAAGAAGCTATGGTGCCGTTGGGGTTGATGGTTCCGGTCTCGATAAAGAAATGGCTAATCCGGATCCAATGCCGGGTAAGCTGGTATACATATTCCCGAACGGCATTTTGCCCATCCTCTAAAAATTCTGCCCAACCGCTGTAACGTGGCAACGTCATGGTGATTTCTGAAACCTGGCCATCAATGTGATGTAAGGTGGCCTTTACCGCGCAAATGGCAGGCAATACATTCATGTGGCTGGTTACAGCTGCAACCTGAACAGGGAGCTGGGTGTTTGGGTTTTTACAATTGTTGTTTCGCATAACATTGTTAAAAAGATCCTGGGTGCTGCGAAACAACAATAAACTCTTTTCAGAGAAAATTCAGATACGGTGCCAAACCGCTCACCCAGGAATATTGTTAAAAATTGATTTGCTTATTTATTCGGTTCTCTGTCTAAGTTGAAAATTCTGTTTATTATCATTTCGCATTGGCAATTTAGAAATAAAATCTAAACTCACCAAGAAATTAATGCAAAAATGATCATCAGCATTTTAGGCTGATCTTTATGCAGTTCGGGTGGGGCATGGATTGCCCATATTGCAACAAATCACTGTAGAAATGTAGCTTAAATACCACAATTAACCCTTATTGTTACGATAATTTAGGTTAAATGCTGGTTATAAAACTGCCATATTAAACCAAAAACTGACAAAATTTTATATCTCATGGATTTGTGAAACAATAGCTATAACTATGTGTTGCAAATGCATAAGGTATGAACGGGGAACATGCCTGTTTATCATGGAGAAACATGTAAAATGAAAGATAAATACGTTAATAACCAGGCTGACCTCGAATATTATTTTGAACAATACCCAAATCTGCTGTGCATTGTGGGTGAAGACGGATTTCTGAAGAAAATTAATCCTGCGGTTCAAAATTTATTGGGTTACTCGGATGAAGAGCTGTTTAATTCACCTATCGATGATTTTATCCATCCCGATGATCGGGAAGTGGCTTCTCATGTGAGAACTGCGCAGGTAAATAGCGAACATTTCGCCGAGTATGATAACCGCTTGCTGACCAAAGATGGTAAAACGGTATGGCTTTCCTGGTCATCTGTTTTTATAGAGCGCGATCAGGTTTTTTTTTCCATTGCAAAAGATATCACCGGCAAGAAAAAAGAAGAAGAACAAAGTCATATTATTTCCATTCTCAACCGTTTGGGAGAAGAGCAAAAGGCCAGGTTTTCGCAGGAAATTGCCCTTATCAATCCGGAAATACATAGTGAAGTGCCTGACTTCAGGTGGTTGGGACTTAACGAGACCTTAGCCGTTGCCGACCAGAAGTGGATGGAAAAATTTGAAATGCTTGTGCGTAAACATGCAGGTACGGCAAACCTGAATTTAAAGTTTTTAAGTGCGGAAATGGCCATGAGCGAACGCCAGGTTTACCGCTATATCGATAGGATTGTTTCGATGACGCCGAAAAAACTCATTACCATGGTACAAATGCACATGGTGTGGGAGATGATCTCGAAAGGAAAAGAACACAGCCCGGCTGCTTTAGGTAGAATGGCAGGTTTTTCCTCCACCAGCCGGTTTAAAAAAATGTTCTATAACATTTATGGAATTGATGTTACAGCGCTGCTGTAAATTAAAATATTTTAATCTGGGTATATGGATAAAAAAGTACTGGTTATTGATGATGATAAGGAACTTTTATGGCTTTTTGAGACGATTCTGAACCAGGAGCAGATTCAGACAATTACTTATCAATCCGGAATTCCCTTAGCAGAAATTATTGCGGCAGCACCCGATCTGGTATTGCTTGATGTAAACATTATCGGTTATGCAAAAAGCGGGGTTGATATCTGTACAGAAATCAAGGCTAATAAGCACCTTTTCAATACACCGGTTTTGTTGGTATCGGCAGAATCTGATTTAAATGCACTGGCCCGGCGCTGTGGTGCAGATGATTTTATTGCAAAACCTTTTAATATCGATTATCTGATGGATAAAGTAAAGAAACTGCTAACTTAGGGCAATTTTAAAATCCTATGTCCGAACAAACCAATCCGCCAAATGCCTGGGAAAGGATCAACCTTGGTTCTGAAAGGTTAAAGCTGTTTTTCATCAAGCATCTCGACCGTATTTATACCGCTAAAATACATTTAACCCATAAGTTACCGCTGCTGGCCGAAGAGGCCCGTTTCAGAGATCTTCGCAAAGCCATTTTTGATACCGTTGGAAATGTGGAGAAGCAGATTGCCCGCTTGCAGCTGATTTATACCCTGCTGGATTGTGATCCTTCGAAAGGTAGTATTCATGGCCTCTCCGGCTTAATTGATGATGCCTTTGAAGCCATTGAAGAACAAAAAGGAGAAGCAGAACTTCAGGACCTTTCGATTATCTTCTATCTCCAGAACATCGAAAGTGTAGAAATGGCTTCTTTTCAGATTTTACAGATGGCGGCAATCAGGCTCCATAATCCCCATATCAATAAACTACTGAAAGAAAACTTTGAAGAAGCAAAGTCAGACCGGACATTACTATTGTTGATTTCTTCGAAATACATTGTGAGTTAAGCCGAGGTTTAGGCTGGATATACGTTGCATTGGCTAGATGAATACAGTATTGTGGAGAGGATAACAAGCATTTTAGCAATAACTTTACCCGAAAGTAGACGAATGGAATTGAAGGATACATTTTTTTAAAATTTTCGAAAACCAAATGCTTCGGATTTCGTTTCTTCGGCATGGAAACTTTTAAGAGGCTACTTTCAATTATTTTACATGTATTTTTTATTTGTCTGGTCGTCAGCGCCATTCTTGGCATGACCTTAGCAAAGCTGGCTTAATTTTTCAGCTGATTTTCACAAACCATTACGTTTGTTATTTTTTATGGAGAGTTTAGATTCATTTGGGAAGTTGCCCGCCATATTTTTTGCCATTATGTTGTTGCTTGGCTTCAGTATCGGTACAGCCTTTTGTTTGCCTGTATAAACCCTGGCTTTTCAGAAGTTAATTCATTAGCCTTATTTCAGGCTGTCGAATTCGACGAACTCATATTCCGGCGAACTCTCCAGTAATTGTCGGAGGATAGCGCCATGACCGTTCCCGAATATGATCAGAATCCGGTCTTTCGGACTTTCGGTGATCTCCTGAAGGTTTCTAAAAATCCGCAGGTTCCGGCTGTACCAGTTTATGGCAAGGGCATCAGCACCTCTTTTATGATCCAGCTTGAAATCGCCAACCAGGTAGGCACCATGCCCGAGCTGGTGATAGCGCTTCGAGTTTGTATATTTAAAGTAGGCTAACAGGGATGTTTTAGCGCGTAAACTGTCTTCAGCTTTATACCAACGCTCATACATTTTGGAGTAAGGGTCTTCACTTTTATAATCGTAATCTTTAAACAAAGCTTTAAAATACTCCGGATCGATTTTGCTCAATGCAGAAACCATTGAATGATCATCAATCGAATAAATGGTATCGAGCTTCAGTTCAGTTGCAATCCGCATACCAAGCTGATAGCGTTCATCACGTTCCGTGTTGTAGGCTCCTTTTTTGTATGCTTTTAATTTCTGTGTCGCTTTCCATTCAGGCAAAGCCTCAATGGCAATTTTTGTAGGTCTGAATTTTTTGATATAGTTTACCAGTTCAGTAAGTTCTTTTTGCCTGGATGGTGAAAGGACATCCACTTTATCATCGTTTGCGGTTATATGTGCATCTAATCCGGGATAATGGAAATGAAAAGACCCCACAAATAACACTTTTGTGCTTTCCTGAGGGAAATATGATTTTGTTGAAGATAAAGTTTTATTTTTCTGTGCAAAAACGGTTGGAATACAAATCAGCGATAGAATGGCCAGGGCTGCCAACTGGCCGAAAATTGTTCTTTTCATATTATTGTAATGGATTTGTATATAAGACAGGTATAAGTTGTGAATGTTGCACACATAAACATGCTTAAGGGGAACTTAGGGAAATTGATGATTACTATCCGGTTTTATGCGGAATCTTCGTTTTACCTTTCTGAAAAGGGCTAAGGTGTTTCTGCTATTGATAGGGGAGATAGAGATTAATTTCTCACCTCAATAGTTAATGTAAATCAATTGATTCTTTTTAAAAAAGTTTCGCGGTAGGTGAGCCCGATGGTAAGTGCTACGCCATTTACCACGACCACGTTACCTTCAATGTATTGAATCCGATCAATATTGATGATGGTTGACCGGTGTATTCTGGCGAATTTGGAGGGTGGTAACAGGGATTCTATTTTTGCCATCGTCAGGTAAGTAACATAGGTCTTTTCCATGAGGTGTACTTTTAAATAATCGCCCATGCCCTCAATGTAAAGGACAACCGAAAAATCCACTTTTACTAAACGGCGGTCTACCTTTAAAAAAATGCTGGCGGTTTCTTTAGGGAATTCTTCAATAGGTTTTATACCAGTTGGTTTTATAATTTTATCTACCGCTTTCAGGAAACGATCAAATGTAACCGGTTTTACCAGGTAATCGGTCGCATCTATCTCGAAAGCATCGACGGCAAATGTGGTATGTGCCGAAATAAATATGATTTTAGGATGTCTCTTCAATGATTTTACAAAGTTGATTCCATTGATTCCCGGCATTTCGATATCAAGGAACATTACATCTATCAGCTGATTGTGTAGAGTTGTAAAAGCATCAGCAGCAGATTCATAACTGCCTGCAAGATGTAATTCAGGCAGCTCGTTGATATAGGAAGCAATCAGTTGCCTGGCCAAAGGTTCGTCGTCAACTATTATACAGTTTATCATGCCAAATTTATCGCTAAAGTTACCGTAAAGCTATTATCCTCTTCAAAAATGGTCAGTTCGTGCCGGTTAGGGTAAAGCAGGTTTAGCCGTTTTCTTACATTCTCCATTCCTATGCCTCCTGATTCATTAACCGTATTAATTAAAGGAGGCAGCACATTTGAGGTTTGGAAGATGAGTTCCTGCTCATCAACAGACAATACGATTTTAATCCATTTATCTGGTATATTTTGATGCAGTACATGTTTAAATGTATTTTCAATTAGCGGCATGAACAGCAGTGGCTCGATCATCACGTGCGAAAAATTCCCCTGGGTGGAAAATTCAATCAAATCTGATGGGGTGTGCCTAAAACTTTCTAACTGAATATAACTGTTGATGAAATCTACCTCTTTTTCTAAAGTAACTTTGTCCTGGTTGCTTTCATAAAGTACATACCTCATAATGGAGGAAAGGTTTTTAATCATCGTTGGCGTTTCAGGCGATTTTTGAACACTTAACGCATACATATTGTTAAGCGTATTGAAGAAAAAATGAGGCTGGATCTGTAATTTTAACTGGTTAAGTTCTAATTTGAGTTTTTCTGTTTCTACATGGATTAAATTTTCCTGGTTTTTGAAGAGCAGTTTAACTACATAAAGTGAGGTTGCCGCCAATAGTACCAGACAGGTGTAACCCAATGATTGGTTGAAGTAGCCTCTGGTAAAGTCTTCCGGATGTGCTGATATCAGATTGCTCCTGTATTTTTCAGGGATGAAAGGAAGATGGATAAGGATGATACAGCTTAGCCTGGAGTTCAGTTCATATAGCAGCAGATATACAGGAAATAGTGTGGAGGCCAGAATATATTTTCCTTTACCGATAGTGTAGGGAAGATAGGCTCTATAAAAGAGAACGATAACGGGCAATTCTAAGATATTGAGCAATACCAGGCTTAAGGTAAATGATAGGTGATTGAAAATTTGAAGACCAACCGCAAAAGGACTGACGATGCCAATAAATACAAGATAGATTATTTCCGCAAGCAGGCCTTTTTGCTTATAGGTTAGTGTTGAGAATGAAAATCGCATGGCTGAATGTAAGCAGATTAATCATTAGGAACTCAGGTTTTTAGATGAAACCTACTTTTTTCTCGGTGAAATTACCTGATTAAAGTTCATCGGGAAAAAAGCTGAGCTCAACTAACTTATTTTTCCCGTCAAATATGGTCTGCCATCTTTGGGCATGAAAAAATATTATATCCTATTGATATTGGCAACTTTTGCCATAAAATCAACGCTTGCTCAAAATAGATATAAAACGGCTCAACTGGCTGCATTGGCGAAAACCTGGGGACACCTCAAATATTATCATCCGGAGATTGCCGTTGGTAGGCACAACTGGGATAGTGTTCTGATCAGCGCTATTCAAAATATTTTGGTTTCGAAAAAAAGTGGTCAGGTAAAGGCGGAGCTAGGCCAGTTGTTTAAGATCGCCGGACAAAATACTGCTCCTGAACGCATCGCCCAAAACATGCTTCCTATATCGCTTAAAAATTATGATCATTCCTGGATCAGGCAGAGTAGAATCCTGTCTCCCCAACAAAAGCAGTTATTGATTTTTAATACAAAACATCCTTATGGAGGGCCAAATTTTTATGCCCGGGCCAATCCGGATAATGATAGTACGGTATTTACACCAAACGAAAAACCGTATAAGGAAATGTTATATCCGGATGCGAACTATCGTTTGCTTTCGTTGTTCAGGTTTTGGAATGTAATTAATTATTACTACCCTTACAAATATGCCATTGGAAAGTCATGGGGTTCTGTGTTAGAAGAGATGATCCCCGTAATGATAAATGCCACCGATACACTTTCTTATCACAAAGCACTGGCAAAAATGTCAGCCTCCATCAACTATTCACACGGAGGTTTATGGCCTTCCGTTTTTACATCATTTACCGGAAAATATTCTCCGCCATTTAATTTTACGCTGATAGATGGAAAGGCGGTAGTTACCAAAATCGTAGATAGCTTATTATGTAAAGGTTCAGGTATCCGGGTTGGCAGTGTAATTTCTTCCATTGATCAGACATCTGTTAAAAGCAGGATCAAAGCGAATTTAGATTTTGTACCAGCATCAAACTATGGGGGCAAACTTAAAACGATGTTATCCTTTATTTTGAACAGCCATGTTCCACAAGCCCTGTATGCGTTTCAAAATCCAGATGGAATAAAGGTGGTGGCAACCATTAAACAGGTGGAAAGAAACTTTCTTAAGGAGTATACGGATTTTATGAAAATGACAAGTTTGGTAACTGCTAAAGTGATGGAAGGAAATATTGGCTACATTTACTTTAGTAATATTAATGGAAAAAATTTAGACAGCGCAATGAATGCTTTACGCAATACGAGGTCGATTATTTTTGATATGCGCAATTATCCGACAAACGGGTATGGTACTTATTACTTACCCGATTATTTTTTAAGTCAACCGCAAATCTATGCCCGAAATACCTATCCGGATTTTACTTTTCCGGGTATATTTAAATATAAAGTTGCCAACGATGATACTGATGTATCAAGGGTGGGGAAAAATAATCCAAAACCTTATCAGGGTAAAATTATTTTATTGGTAGACTACAGAACCCAGAGTGCTGCTGAATGGGCTTGTATGACATTGATGACCGCACCTGATGTAACCGTTATCGGAAACCAAACGGCTGGAGCAGATGGAAATGTTACCCGCACCATACTGCCCGGAAATTATAAGATCAACTTCTCTGGATTGGGGATTTATTTTCCAAATGGAGCAGAGACACAAAGAAAGGGGATCCCGATCGATATTGAGGTGCATGATACGCTGAAAGATGTTATACATGACGATGATCCCGTGCTTAAACGCGCAATAGAATTTGTAAAGCAGCAGAAATGACAATTGGCAACTTTTTAGAACTAAATACGGACCATCTATGCATACAGACTTTTTAAAATCGCCCCATTTTTGTTTAGGCTATTGAAAGTAATGCTACGTTATCAAGCTTAACTATGTTCAGTACTTGATATATTTTGTTTTAAGATGCGTAATGCACAAGATTATTTAAGTCAACTGTTTTTTTATGCAAAACTTCAACATGTCTTCAGTATCTTATACCATATTTGCTTATCATGAAGATTCTAATTATTGAAGACGAGCCGGTTTTGCAACAAAGTATTGCGCAATACCTGATGTCGGAAGGCAATCAATGCAGTATGGCTTCAACTTATGCACAGGCACTTGAACGCTTGGGAGCATACGATTATGATTGCATCCTGCTTGATCTGGGGCTTCCCGACGCGGAGGGACTTCAATTATTAAACTATTTAAAAAGACTGAACAGAACAGAAGGGGTAATCATCATCTCAGCAAGAAATTCGATTGATCAAAAAATAGAAGGATTGCGTTTAGGTGCAGATGATTACCTGACCAAGCCTTTTCATCTTTCCGAACTCAATGCCCGGATACTTGCTGTTGTGCGGCGTAAAAGTGCAAACGGAGAACGCCATATCGAGTTCAAAGAAATCCGCATTGATTTAGATGCGAAAGAGGTTCTGGTGAAAGGTAAGTTGGTTTACCTGACCAAAAAAGAGTTTGATCTCCTGCTTTATTTTGTTGCCAATAAAGGAAAAGTAATTTCTAAATCTGCAGCGGTAGAGCATATCTGGGGCGATGATTCGGATATGGCCGATAGTTTTGATTTCATTTATACCCATATCAAAAACATCAGAAAAAAATTAACTGATGCCGGTAGTGGCGATTATTTTCAATCCGTATATGGAGTTGGATATAAATTTATGGAAATATGAAGTTGTTTACCAGGTATAATATCATATTGATGATTATTAGTCTTTTAGGGCTGCTGCTGATCGGTTCTCTTTTTTATCGGTTGCTGGGCTATTATCTCGATCAGCAGATCGATCATGATCTGGTAGAAGAGATTATGGAAGTAAAAGAATATGCTTCAGAAGGAAATTTTTACCAGCCGCATGAATTTGAAGACCTGATTGTTCAATACAAAAAAATAAAAAAAGCCAATCCTTCCAGCAGCTATGCCGATACCATTTTTTATAACCCGGTAAAGCACCGTACCGAAACGGCAAGATACCTGAAAACAGAACTTGAACTTTTAGGGCAACCCTATCAGATTCTGGTGATCGCCTCAAAAGCTGAGCGCCAGGAACAGATACAGAACATCTGCCTGATTATTCTCATCCCGGTTATGCTGCTTTTTGCCTTGGTGCTGCTGGTGAACCGGATTTTGCTTAAGAAAATCTGGACGCCTTTCGAACAGCTGCTAAAAAATATTACGGCATTTAATATTAATCATGAAGTGCCCTACCAACCGGTAGAAATGCCTGTTTCCGAATTCAGGCAACTGAATAAAGTGTTGGTGGAGCTTTCTGGTAAAGTAAAATCCGACTATAACGAGATCAGGCTGTTTACTGAAAATGCATCACATGAGATGATGACGCCCCTTGCGGTGATCAATTCAAAACTTGATAATATGCTCCAGTCAAATGTTTTGGGGAAAGAGGACGGAGAAACGCTTGTTGAATTGTACAAGGCAACCTCTCGTTTAACAAAGCTTAATCAATCTTTGCTGCTTTTGGTAAAAATTGACAATAATTTGCTGCAGGATAAAGAAAAAATAAACCTGAAGTTGCTTATTGAAGAGAAATATCTTTATTTTCAGGAACTTATCAATGCCCGGAATATACATGTTGAATTTGTGTTGACCGATGTAAGCATTTATGCGAACCATCAGCTTCTGGAGATATTAATCAACAATTTATTTAGTAATGTGATCCGGCATAATTATGATGGCGGAAAGATTGAAATCCGTTTGGATTCGGAGAAAATGATATTTGCCAATACCGGCCATCATCCGGCGCTGGATGCGGAAAAAATATTTGATCGTTTTTATAAAGACAATGCTTCTGAAGGTACGGGCTTAGGGCTTGCCATACTAAAGCAGATCTGTAACCGCCAGCATTACCTGTTAAATTATACTTATCATCACGACTTGCACACTTTCATTATAACATTTAAACATTAGTTAACATGGCTGTTATCGAACCTCTTAAACAGGAAATCGGAGAGATTAATACCGGAAAGAAATACCCCGCTACCCTGCGCTTCTGGCATTGGGTAAATTTTATAGTCCTTTTCGGCTCCCTGTTCACGGTATTTATCAACGCCACGCTTTTTGATCATGCGCAACGTAATTTTGTTAAGGCAGCACTGATAAATGCCGGCGTACCTGTAAGTGATAAGCAGGCAGGAGCGGTAACCCATGGGTTTGAGGATCAGGTCTGGGGCATCCACATTTACTTTGGCTACGCCCTTGCTGTGCTTTTTTTATTCAGGTTGATTGCTGAATTTTTTCTGCCTGCTGCCCAGAGGATTGCTCCAAAAATTAAAAAAGCTTACCTCGCTTATTTTATCTTAAAAAAAGAGCGTGAGGCAGCAAAACACGAATGCCTGGTAAAAGGGCTTTATTTGGTTTTTTATATTTTGTTGTTGATCATGGTGGTTACAGGCTTATTACTGGCCTTCGAAGATTATACCGGCATTCCCGGAAATATTAATCACAGCATAAAGGAATTCCATGGCTTTTGCATGTACCTGATCCTTGGCTTTATCTTTCTTCATTTGGCTGGCCTTTTTCTGGCCGAACGAAAGAATGGTAAAGGGATTGTTTCAGATATGATTAACGGGGGTTGAGCAACATCGCACGATGACAGACATTATTTCTTGAAAAAATGAGAAAGTTCCATAAAGAAGAGCATCTGAAAAGTTCCGCATTTATTTCCGACATCGTTATCGGGATGAGTGACGGGCTTACTGTACCCTTTGCACTTGCCGCAGGTTTAAGTGCCGCAGTAAGCAGCAATTCGATCATTATTACTGCCGGTATTGCCGAGATTATTGCAGGTTGTATTGCCATGGGACTGGGCGGGTATCTGGCAGGGAAAACAGAGCAGGAGCATTATGAAAGCGAATGGAGAAGGGAATGTCTGGAGGTGGAAAATGTACCTGAACTGGAAAAAGAGGAGGTAAAGTCGATTTTTGCGGAGTATGGGCTTGATAGCGAGACGCAAGGTCTTATTGTTGATCAGTTAAGCCAAAATAAAAAACATTGGGTGGATTTTATGATGAAATTTGAACTCGGGCTGGAAAAGCCAGATGTGAACAGGGCCCGTAACAGTGCAATAACTATAGGCTTTTCTTATTGTGTTGGCGGCATGATACCCCTTTCGGCATATTTTTTTACTTCAATGCCAAAAAATGGACTGATACTATCTGCTGTGCTGACCACCATCTGTTTATTCATATTTGGCTACTTCAAAAGTAAGCTAACCGGTCAGCCACCTCTAAAAGGAGCTGTAAAGGTTACGGCTATTGGACTTATTGCCGCTGGTGCGGCATTTCTCATTGCAAGATGCATCACTTAAGAGGTCTTCTAAAAAGGTGTTTTTAAGGTGTCATGATTAACATTTGTTTAACAAATTTTCTTTTAAAACTTCAGAATGTCTTCAGACTTGGTGAATAGTTTTGTTAAAAGATCAACCTTCTGATTTTGTTATGGTGCAGAATGGAAAGTTGGTAGTATATTTAAATCAGAAATTTTTACAGGCACAATTTTTAAAAGATTTTCGAGCTATATTGATCAGTTATAAAAGATTATTTATAACCGGATGTTTGGATCATCTTCCCGTATTGCTGACTTAACTTAAAAGAATAATGAAACTACTTTTGGTTGCCCTATTGGGGTTTTTTACTCTTCCTTCGGTATGGATGGAAAACTTTACAGAAGCACAAAAACAGGCTAAAGCTACACATAAGCAGCTGCTGATCAATTTTTCAGGCTCAGACTGGTGCGGTCCGTGTATTCGGCTGCGCAAAGAAATCCTCGAGTCAGAAAGCTTTGAACAATATGCCGCGAAGAACCTGATTTTGGTAAGGGCAGATTTTCCCCGGCAGAAGAAAAACCAGCTAACAAAAGAGCAGGTTAAGCTTAACGAAGCATTAGCAGAAGTTTATAATAAGGATGGTAAGTTTCCGTACACACTTCTCGTTAATGAAGATGGAAAGGTGCTTAAAACCTGGGATGGATTTCCTAACGAAAGTCCTGAGGCTTTTGTATCCGAATTGGATAAGCTGAAAAAATAATTTAAATGAGATGGCTAAACCTGTTTATGTAAACCGGATACTGAAACTCATGGGAAACCGCTTTGAGTTTACGGTGATTGCTACGCATGAACAGGAAGGGAATGCGGCAATAGATGCAGCCATAAAAGAAGTAAAGCGGATAGAACAGCTGCTTACTACATTCAGCGACCTCAGTCAAACGAGTCTGATCAATGCAAATGCGGGTTTAAGCCCGGTAAAGGTTGATGAAGAAGTAATCAATCTGATCGAACGCTCCATTAGGATATCGGAAATTACCGACGGCGCTTTTGACATTACCTATGGTTCTATAGATAAAAGATTGTGGAATTTTGATCAGGGAATGACCAGCCTTCCTGATGAGGAAACTGCGCTTAAATCTGTTGGACTGATTGATTATCGAAATGTAATCATTGACAAAAAACAGTCAACTGTTCTGCTCAAAAATAAAGGTATGAGGATCGGCTTTGGTGGGATTGGAAAAGGCTATGCAGCCGATAGGGCTAAATTAATGCTGCAACAATGGGGCATTAAAAGTGGAATTGTGAATGCAGCCGGCGATTTGATTACATGGGGTACGCAAATAGGTGGCCAATCATGGACAGTTGGTATTGCCGATCCGGAACAAACAAACAGGCCGTTTTCTGCACTAAATATCAGCAATATGGCCATTGCCACTTCGGGTAACTATGAAAAATATGTTACCATAAACGGGAAACGTTATTCGCACACAATCGACCCCAAAACCGGACTTCCGGTAAGCGGCGTAAAGAGTGTGAGCATCATCTGTCCGAGTGCTGAATTGGCCGACGCCCTGGCTACTCCCGTTGTGATAATGGGGGTAAAAGTTGGACTCGAACTGATCAACCAGATTAAACAAGTAGCCTGTATCGTCATTGATGACTATGATAGGGTATTTACCACAAACAATATTAATGTGATATCATGATGAAACCATCATGATTTTACCAAAACTGCAGGGGAATGAATATTTAAAATCATGATCGTTTCATCACCTTTAAACCGAGCTTGCGAGTTCATTGATCCCATAAAAAAAACATAAATTATCGTCAATAAAACAAATAGTATATAGATGAAAATTTCCAGCACAATTTTCCTTTCAATGGTAACTGCAATTTCACTAAGCTGCATGCTTAGTGCCTGCAGTAGTGTGAAGCCTTATCAAAAAAATAAGATTAACGATGGCGATATGACCCTTTCGGCCCGAAAAGTCCAGAAGTTTGAACAGAGTTTCCAGCTTTACCGGGAAGGTGCTTCGGGTGCTAACGGTGGTAAAAGTGGCGGTGGCTGCGGCTGTAATTAATTAATGATCGGAAATGAGAAAAATATATCTCCACGTGCTTTTTATGTATTTTGGTATATTAAGCACTTATGCACAAACCAGACCGGAACCAGCAAAAATAGATAGCAGCAACTACCAGTCGAGAAAGCTTAAAATTGATGAAATTAATCTGGTGTCGGCTTATTATCATCAAAATGGTAATAATTCTGCAGTAACCGGTGGTATCGGTACCGAGAAACTGAGTGATTTTGCGAATACCATTGATCTTCAAATGTCTAAGTTTAATAAAAGAGGCAAAAAAAATACTTTTCTTTTTGAGCTTGGTATTGATCATTATACTTCTGCTTCTTCGGATAAAATTGATCCAAATACTATTTCTTCCGCTTCTTCGGCAGATACCCGTATTTATCCATCATTGAACTGGACACATTCCAATGAAGAGACCGGTAATTCGTTTGGTTTTACCGGATCTTATTCTACAGAGTTTGATTATCAGTCGATGGGGGCAGCCTTTAATTTAACCCGCCTGTCAAAAGATAAAAATACCCAGTTTGATTTTAAGCTTCAGGCATTTTTAGATCAGTGGACGGTGATTCTGCCCATAGAATTGCGGACAGAAAATACAGGCAAGGGACACGAACAATATGATACTGCACCCAGAAATTCATTTAGTGCATCTTTCTCGCTATCTCAGGTTATCAGCCAAAAGTTCCAGGCATCCCTGATTTTGGAGCCGTCTTATCAGAAGGGTTTGCTGGCAACCAAATACCAGCGTGATTACTTTACGGATGGTTCACTGCGTGCAGAAACCTTGCCCGATAAGCGTTATAAACTTCCCATTGGTTTACGGATGAACTATTTTCTGGATGATCATTTTATAATCCGCACTTTCTACCGCTATTACATGGACAACTGGGGCATCAGGGCCCACACAGCCGAACTTGAGATACCGGTTAAGATCAATTCTTTCTTTTCCATCAGTCCTTTCTATCGCTATAACAACCAGTTGGGTACCAGATATTTTGCAACTTACGGCCAACATGCTCCTTCAGCACAGTATTTTACCAGTGATTATGACCTTTCTACACTAACTAGCAACTTTTACGGTGCAGGTATCCGTTTTGCTCCACCCAAAGGTGTTTTCGGATGGCAAAGACTCAATATGTTAGAATTGAGGTACGGTCATTATTCCCGGTCAACAAGTCTGGTTTCCAATATTGTCTCGCTAAACCTTAAATTTAAGTAGGATACTATCCGCAGTAAGAAGCTATCCAGGTATTTAATTCTGCTAATTGGTTAAAAGGGTTTGGTATTATACAAACTCTTTTTACTAAAGTTGACGTGAATCATTTATCTAAAAGATCGTTTGTGGTACCAAAACTGTGTTTTTATATTAATTGAGCATTCTTTTTGTCCTGACCGGACGGGCTTTTTTCTTTTTGACGTCAAAAAGAAACAAAACCGAGGCATTGCCGAGCTCATTAATGCAAATGCAAACAATGGATACCCATTAATAAAACGCCGGCCGAGAATTTATTCATTTGTTGTTATATTTTTCAGCTGCATTCATGAGGGCTACGCCGTTTTCTATTAAAGGCAGGAAGCAGGCTTTGCCTGTGCTTCCCGAAAAATTTGTTAGGCCGGTGACGCCGAGAACGAAGATGTTCTGCTTTGGCTTAGCCAAACGTTCATGCCCGTCGGCAAAATTAAGACCTATAACTCACGTTAAAGTTAACCTACATTCTTTTTTCTAAAAATAAAAACATTGTTGGCTAGCTCTTAACAAACGGTCGTTAACATTGCAAGAGTATATAACAGATGTGGATCTTTCAAACTTAATATCCATCCGAAAATGCTTTACTGATGAATTTAAGCAGGTCGTTACGGTTTGTTTTTTTAAAGATCACATCGTTACATTTATTGAACAAAATAAATTCCTTTAAATTATCGACGAGTTTACCGATCGTTATTTCATCAATTTCAATAGGCTCAAAATGGAGGTTGTGAACGACTAGTTTTTTCTTTTTCCGGTCGGCTTTAGCGTCCATCCTTGCAATAAATCGTTCTCCGGATAGGATAGGGAGGGAGAAATATCCAAATTTTCGTTTTGGAGCTGGTACAAAACACTCAATCTGATAATCAAAGTCGAAAAAATCTTTTAAACGGAAACGGAAGACATTCAAGATATCAAAAGGAGAAAGAATGAAGACTTCATCCGCTATGCTTATGTTGATATCGGTTCCGGAAAGCATATATAATGGTCCTTTCACACCGTCTACCATTACCGTTTTAACTTCTCCCGCCTGAAGCATTTTTTCCAGTTCTTTTTTTACCAGGTTACCTTTTACGCGACGGGAACGCCAGGCCATTTCTTTTACAGATGAAATCCCCAATGCGCCAAGGGTGCGCTTGACTACGTAACGTGCATAAGCTTCATCTGTAGGCATGGTTTGGTCGGTATCATGCGGTACCACATCCAAAGGGAGTTGGTAAACTTTTTGAAATGCGCTATTTCGGCTGATCATCAGTTTGCCTTCCAGGTAGAGTTTTTCTAACGCAACCTTTGCTGGCCGCCAATCCCACCATCCCGAACCGGCTTCTATTCGGTCATTCTCAAAATCGCCTACCATTACCGCTCCGTCACGCTCCACCTGATCTAAAATCTGCTTCATTAAATCCGATTCTCTTTTTGTTAAGGGGCTGCCTTGCGTTGCAAATGCCCTCTTTACCGGCAGTGAAAAGCGAAAATCGTGCATAGGCAGAAATCCTGCATCGGAGGTAAAATATTCGAAAACCTCACCGTCATCACAAAGGGCGAAAAGCCATTCCGTTTGGTAATCGGGAACGCGTGCAAACAGGGCATGGTGGTGGGCGCGTTCTACTACATAATTCGTATCTAACTGTACATAGCCCAAATGGTCAATTACCCGGTAAGCAGCTTCCATTCCGGTTCCAAACTGGGCTTTTTTGGAGAGTCCTGCCGCGTGTAAAATAATCTTTCGTGCCTGCGATCTGTTGAGTTCAATAGCTTCCATTTTACTAAGATATTGATCATTTACCAGGCATCAAATATTGGCCTAAGCCTTTTTCTGTTTGGATAAGCTTGTTATTGCCAGTTGGGCAGGCATTCTCCATTTAAGCTCCGAGATCAGTGTGGCTGTAAAAATCAGTCCGCCGCCTATCAATAAACGGGAGGTAATGGCTTCACCCAACATAAAATGCGCTGCAAAGGCACCAAAAACCGGTTCGAACAGATAAATGATCGATACCCTTTCAGCGCTAATGTATTTTTGAGCGATGTTTGATATGGTGTACATATATGCGGTAGAAAATAATGCACAGAAAATGATACCGAACCAAAAAGTTTGTGTGTCAGGAATCCAGACCGTGTCTTTTTGAAAGGAGGCCAGTAAAAAGGTCAATATTGCGCAGGTGGCAAACATGGGGACGATGGTGGGTACGATATCGCCTTCTTTCGATTTCTTTTCAACATGAATCAAATATACGGCGAAACAGAAAGCGCCGATAATCGTATACAAATCGCCAGTACCAATACTTAATCTGTTGGTAACCGATATGACGAAAAGGCCAATAAGCGCTGCGCAGGCGGCAATCCATATTTTCAATGGTGCAGCTTTTCGATAAATGATGAGTTTCATTACCGGAATAATCACCACGGTTATCCCGGCTACAAATGAGCATTGCGATGCTGAAGTATGGGTAATGCCAAGGGTTTGCAGGTAAATGCCCAATACCAGTGATACGGCCAGGCCAGTACCGGTTTTTATTGTGGTTACATTAAGTTCCTTTACATGTTTCCAAAAAATTACCGATAAAACCACCGTAGCTAAAAGGAAACGGTAGCATAAAAATAAAAGTGGCTGCCCATGGCCAATGGCCATTTTGGTAACGGGAAAAGAAATTCCCCAGAAAGCGGTACCCAAAATTAGCAAAATCAGAAAAAGGGTTCTTTTTTCCATTATGATGTCTTTAATTCGTTCGAATGAGCCAGCTCTTTTTTCATTAACAGATCAGTTTGTTCATCTTTGCCGAGCCAGAATGCATGTTTACCGAAAGCTTTAAAACCGTTTTTCTCATAAAACCTTAAAGCCCTGTGGTTTTCTTCCCATACCCCAAGCCACATGTATCTTACACCTTGTTCGCAGGCAATATCAATGGCTTTTTGATAAAGGACTTGCGCTACTTTTTTACCATGGAATGCCTTTAATACATAAATCCGTTCAATTTCGACTGCGTTGTCTATGTTTTCGTTTTGTGCTTCGCCAAGATTGATTTTCAGATAGGCCACAACATTACCATCTACCCGTGCAAAATAAAACTGCGAATCCTTATGATTCAACTCTGTTTTCAATTTCTCCTCCGAGAAACTTTTTTCCAGATAATCTTTCATATCGTCTTCCGTATTTACATTGGCAAAAGCTTCATAAAATGTGCTTCTCCCAATTTCCCGGAGTTTTTGGATGTCGTTTATCGTCACCTTATCAATACTGATCTTCATGGCACGAATCTAATCAGTTATTAAATGATTTAAAATGTTATTATTTCATTTATTAATGCATATTTTGCATCAATGGATCTCCAACGAATCAAATATTTTTTAGCGCTGGCAGAGCAGCTTCACTATTGGAAAACCGCCGAGAAGGTCAACATTACACAATCGGCACTTAGCCGCCAGATCCAATCACTCGAGAGTGAATTGGGCCTACAGCTTTTTGAGCGTAATAAGCGTAATGTGAAACTTACCCCGGCCGGTAAATTCCTGAAAAAAAAGTGGGAAATCGAATTAAATGAACTGGAATATATCCATCAGTTTGCTAAACAGCTACACCTGGGCGAGCGTGGAACCATTACCATCGCGCATCCTGATTCCATATCTGCTTCTCTCATGCCCGATGTGCTGGCTAAGATTACGCAGGCATTTCCCCAGCTTCAAATCAAATTGGTGCAGGTGTTATATGAAAATCAACTGGATTTTCTCAAAAACTACAAAATTGATCTGGCCATTACAAGAGATATCAACAGCGAAACGGGAATCAGGGCAAAACAAATATATTCCGATCATCTTGCATTGGTGGTTCCAATAGAACATCCTTTTAAAGTGTTCGAAGACCTATCTGCCGAAAGCCTGAAAAAGCAGAAATTTATATTGCCGACCAGGGATGAGGGAAGTAGTTATGGCGAGATCATCCAGGCTTTATTCAAATTTTACGATTTTGCTCCGGATGTGTTTTTACATTCTGAATTTGGTTCCACAATAATCGCGTTGGTGAGGAAGGGCTTGGGCATCGCCATTTTACCCGACTCGTATATGCACCATCAAAGTCCGGGCTTGCGTTTTATTCCGCTACCGTTTAAAACAGACCTATGGATCAACTGGCGGGCTGAAGACCACAATCCTGTGCTGGCCAATATTTTAAACCTTTTAGTTGAGGATTAGGGGTTAATCAAAAAAATATTTTACCGCAGTATATAATTTACATTTTATAAGCAAAAAAAGCATTCAGTTTAAATAACTTTGCTTTTGAATGAAAAGTCGGGAATCGATTTATTTTAAATCAAATAACTAAAATGCTTTTAATTATTCTTAACATTATTTTTTGTATCTCCTTTTTGGGCTTTGCCTATGTAAACCTTAATGATAACGACGCTTTTTTATGGGTGTCTATTTATTTAAGCGCTGCAATATGCTGCGGATTGGCTGCAGCCGGTAAATTTTACCCTTTTGCTTATCTGTTTTTAACTGCTTTTTATTTGATTTACGCGGTCATCCTGTTTTTTGCAAAAGACGGCGTACGCGATTGGATCACTAAATACAGACGTGAGAGCCTGGTGCAGAGTATGCAGGCTACCAAACCTTATATCGAGCAAACACGAGAATTTTTTGGTCTGTTGATTATTGCCGGTGCACTGTTGATTAACTATTTTGTTTCTGCGGGGCTAACTGCATAATAGCCATTTTGACATTTATTTAGGAGAGGTGAGCATATGAAAGCCGTAAACGAAATCATAGGAGCTGTTGTTAAAAATAACATCAGTGTAGAAGCCGAAAACTGGCTGGACGATTTTACACAAGCTACAGATCAATTGGCACTATTAGCCCGGGTATTCGTCATGCTGCCCCGTAAAACAGGTAAATTACCCGTTGCAGTTTCTGATGACCAACAAGAGGCGCTGAATACAGCGGGGTTCGGCTATATTCGTAACTGGACTGTTGATCGGTTGAGTCGCGTATGGTTGTTGGCAGGTTTGAATGTGAATGATAAAGAACTTTTATTTGCAGCCATTAACCGGTTGTTTTTGTCGGCAGAGGTGAACGAAGCCGTAGCTTTATATTCGGCTTTACCCTTTTTGCCTTATCCTGAAATTTGGGTAAAGCGCTGTGCCGAAGGAATTAGGAGCAATATTGGTTCCGTGCTGGAAGCCATTATGGAAAACAATCCGTATCCGGCAGCAAACCTGGACGAAGCGGCATGGAACCAGCTGGTGCTAAAGGCTTTTTTTACCGAAAAAAATATTAATCTGATAGTGGGTTTAGATCAACGTGCCAATCTAAAACTTGCTTTAACACTGGTGGATTATGCTCAGGAACGTTGGGCTGCAGGCAGGGAAGTACATCCACAGTTGTGGCGCCTGGTGGGTAAATTTATCAATCCAGAAATTTTTGAAACCCTTAAAACCGGTTTGCAGCATTACAATCAGATGGAACAACGCGCCATTGCGCTGGCCATTTCGGAGTGTGATTACCAGCCGGCGAAAGATTATATCGATACTTTTCCGGAACTTAAATTGGCCTTGGCCGATGGAAGCTTAAACTGGAATTCATTTTAACCTATAAAAATCTAAGATAAAGAGATGTGTTGTAGCAGTTCAATAGAAAGAGATAAAGCCCTGATGGGTGAGCCTGAAGCTTTCGATATCAGTGCAGTAAAAGGAATGAAGTTCTTCGACCCGCATGTGCACATGACTTCCAGAACAACAGACGATTACCAGGCCATGGCTGATGCAGGCGTTGTTGCTTTGATAGAGCCTGCATTCTGGTTAGGCCAGCCTCGTACCGGACTGGATAGTTTCAGGGACTACTATAGTAGCCTGATCGGTTGGGAGCGCTTCCGTTCTTCTCAGTTTGGCATTAAACATTATTGCACCATAGGTCTTAACTCCAGAGAGGCCAATAATGAAAGCCTGGCCGAAGAGGTAATGGAAATCCTGCCTTTGTTTATTTATAAGGAAGGTGTAGTGGGTATTGGTGAGATTGGTTTCGATGATCAGACTGCTGCGGAAGAAAAATATTACCGGTTACAGCTGGAGCTTGCTAAAGAAGCAGGGTTGCCTGTACAGGTGCATACGCCACACCGCGATAAGAAAAAAGGTACCCAGCGCAGCATGGATATCGCTTTGGAACATGGCCTTGATCCCTATAGTGTGATCATCGATCATAATAATGAAGAAACGGTAAAAGAGGTTTTAGATAGAGGTTTTTGGGCCGCTTTTACCATTTACCCATTTACCAAAATGGGCAACGAGCGTATGGTAGAAATTGTAAAGCAATATGGTGCAGCGCGTATTATGGTAAATTCCGCTGCCGATTGGGGTATCAGCGATCCATTGGCGGTACCAAAAACCGCCGCACTGATGAAAATGCGTGGTTTAAGCAATCAGGATATTGAACTGGTTACCTATAATAATGCAATTACGGCGTTTGCACAGAGCGGACAGCTTGATGAAGCCGATTTTAATACACCGATAGACCTTACTGAGAAATTTGAAGGAAATACCATCTTAAGGGGCGGACAGCAGCCCAGAACAGACAAATCTTCTATCATTATTAGTTAAAGTATTGAAAAAAATAATTGTCTATCTGCGCATGATGCGCCCAGCCAATATCGTTACTTCAGTAGCTGATATTCTGGCAGGAATTGCCATTTCCGGGATTTTAAGCAGTGGCTTTTCTATTCCATGGTCGTCCATTGTATTATTGGCTACTTCAACAGCCTGTTTATATGGTGGCGGAATTGTTTTTAACGATGTTTTTGACGCTGATCTTGATAAAATCGAACGTCCGGAACGTGCTATTCCAAGTGGCATGATCAGTTTACGGCATGCAACCATATTAGGAAGTCTATTACTTTTTACGGGAATTGCTTTAGCTGCTTTAAATAGTCTTACTTCAGGATTATTGGCACTTTTGGTGGCTGTTTTTGCTTTGCTTTATAATAAAATTGGCAAACATCATGCTTTTTTCGGCCCATTGAATATGGGTTTATGCCGTGGCTTTAACCTGTTGTTGGGCTTAAGTATCGTACCGGAAATGCTTTGTAGTCATTATTATCTGGCCATTATCCCGGTAATCTATATTTTTTCCATTACCATGACCAGCCGTGGCGAAGTTCATGGAGGCCATGTTAAAAACCTCTATTTAGCTGCCTTATTGTATGCCATAGTGATTTGTGCAATCGGCTACTTTGCTTTTATAAATGATAGGTTGGCATGGTCACTGCTATTGTTGGTTCCTTTCGCCTTTATGATTTTCAGGCCACTTTTAAAAGCTATAAAAGAACCTATCGGTAAAAATATTGGTGGTGCAGTAAAAGCAGGGGTCATTTCGCTTATCTTAATGGATGCCGCCTGGGCCGTAACGTTCGATGCCTTGTTTTTAGCCTTTATCATTGCAGCCTTATTGCCTTTATCCATGTGGCTCTCTAAATTATTTGCCGTTACTTAACCATCAAACACAACTTTATCAATTGTTATGGAACATTTACATCAATCTTTTACTGTACAATATCAATATAACGTTTTCTTTACTTCTTCGCTTTTTTCACCTGAAAACGAATTGTTGAACAGTTTTTTGGTTAACTTAAATCCGGCTGTTGCAATTAAGAAAATTTTATTTGTAATTGATAAGGGCGTAGCAGATGCACACCAGGAGCTTGTTGCTCAAATTAAAGCCTATTTTTTGCAGCATAATAAAACACAACTGGTTCATGATATTCTTGTCATCCCTGGCGGAGAACTGGTGAAAAATAATACAGCATATTTCGATCAGGTATTGGAAGCCATTAATATTAATGGTATAGACAGGCATTCTTTTGTTGCAGCAATTGGTGGCGGGGCAATACTGGATATGGTGGGTTATGCGGCTACCGTTGCACACCGCGGGATTAAACACATCAGGATTCCGAGTACCGTGCTTTCACAGAACGACTCGGGCGTTGGAGTTAAAAACGGGATCAATTATTTTAATAAGAAAAATTTCCTGGGCACTTTTTCGCCACCTGTTGCCGTTTTTAACGATGAAATATTGTTAAGCACATTATCCGATCGCGATTGGCGTTCTGGAATTGCCGAAGCGATTAAAGTGGCACTGATTAAAGATGCTGAATTTTTTGAATGGCTGGAAGATAACGCAGTTGCACTCGCACATCGCGATACCACGGCCATGAACTACCAGATCTGGAAATGTGCCAAGCTCCATATGGAGCATATCCGCAGTGCCGATCCTTTTGAACAAGGTTCTGCCCGGCCCTTGGATTTTGGCCATTGGAGCGCGCATAAATTAGAATATCTCACCAATTTCGAAGTGAAACATGGGGAGGCTGTAGCTATGGGCATTGCTTTGGATACCCTATATTCCCATTTATCAGGCAGGATCAGCGCAGAAGATGCTCAAAGGGTCATCAACCTGATCCAACAACTTGGTTTTGAATTAACGCATCCGTTATTGCAGGTTACCGAAGGCAATAGTCCGATTCTGGATGGCCTGGAAGAATTCCGCGAACATCTTGGAGGTCAACTCACCATCACTTTGCTTAACGCTTTAGGTATTGGAGAGGAAGTTCATGAAATTGATGCCGAAATTTTAAAACAGGCTGCAGAAATTTTAAATAAACAGGCCGCTATTATTCAACATTAAGCTATGAAATTAAATTCTGGGCATTTAACTTTCTGTACCAATATTTATGCCGGGGAAAACTGGATGGCACATTTTGACGTGTTAAAATCTAGTTTCCCGATACTGAAGGCACAACTATCGCCAGATGCACCAATGGGCATCGGCTTGCGCCTTTCCAATCTGGCCAGTATAGAACTATTGCAGGAAAATCATCTTGAAATATTTATACAATGGCTGGCAAAGGAAGGCGGCTATGTTTTTACCATGAACGGATTTCCGTACGGCGGTTTCCACCACACCAGGGTGAAAGACCAGGTACATGCACCCGATTGGACCACGGTAGAGCGGGTTGAATATACACTTCGTTTGGCTGAAATCCTTTCGCAATTGCTTCCTGATGATACGGATGGCGGCATTTCGACCTCACCATTGAGTTATAAACCCTGGTTTAATGATGCCGAAGCCAAAGAAAGTGCCACAGCCAGCGCAACGGCCAATATTATAAAAGTGGCGGAAGGTTTACATCAGCTCTACAGCCAAAGCGGAAAGGTGATCCATCTGGATATTGAGCCTGAACCAGACGGATTTCTCGAATCTGGTCCTGAATTTATCGATTGGTATGAAAATGTACTCTTACCTGCCGCAAACGATGAAAAGCTGATCAAAAACCACGTTTGTTTATGTTATGATGTTTGCCATTTTGCCATCGGTTATGAGCCACATACCGCCATTATCAATGAATTGCAGCAAAAAGGCATCAAAATCGGGAAAATCCAGATCAGTGCAGCACTAAAGGCGGAATTGCCGGTATCTGTTGCAGAAAGAAGTGAGGTGCTGGGTCAGCTTGGCCGCTTTGATGAACCTGTTTATCTTCACCAGGTAATTGCCAGAAAAAATGATGGCAGTTTAATCCGTTACCCTGACCTTAAAGAAGCATTGGCAGAAGGCGAAAATCCTTCTGTAGCGGAATGGCGGGCGCATTTTCATGTGCCTATTTTTGTAGAGGACATGGGTTTGATCAAATCTACGCAGTCAGATATTACAGCAGTATTGAATCTGCAAAAACATAATCCCTTTACCAATCATTTAGAAGTAGAAACCTATACATGGGAAGTTTTACCCACGGCATTAAAAGTACCCCTTAATGATTCTATCATCAGGGAACTGGCCTGGGTTAAAAATTTATTATAAGTTAAGAAGCATATGCATAAAACCGTTGTTATCGATATCGTAGCCCTATCCACTTCTGTAATAGGAAAACATACGCCTTTTCTTCAGAAGTATATCGCCGAACAGCATCTTACCACTATTGAACCTTTGTTACCTGCAGTTACCACAGCTGTGCAATCAAGTTATCTGACGGGTAAATTCCCTTCAGAAAATGGTATCGTAGGTAACGGCTGGTACGACCATGAAGATGCGGAAATTAAATTCTGGAAACAGTCGAACAAACTGGTCAATGCCCAAAAAATATGGGATCAGGCTAAAAAAGAAGATCCTGATTTTACCTGTGCCAACATGTTTTGGTGGTACAATATGTATTCGACAGCCGATTTTTCGGTAACACCACGCCCTAATTACCTTGCCGATGGACGTAAATTGCCTGATTGTTATTCACAACCGGCCGAATTGCGCGACCATTTACAGGCTAAACTGGGGCAGTTTCCCTTGTTTCAGTTCTGGGGACCCGGTGCCAATATCAAATCGACAAGATGGATTGCAGATGCCTCGATGGAAACCGAGAAGCTGCATCATCCAACCCTTACCTTAATTTATCTGCCTCATTTAGATTATTGTTTACAAAAATTTGGTCCGGAGCTGGATAAAATCAGTGCCGAACTGAAAGAAATTGACCAGGTGGTGGAAGAACTCGTGCATTTTTATGAAAGCAGGGGGGCGCGCATCATTTTACTTTCTGAATATGGTATTGCACCTGTAAATCAGCCAATTCATCTGAATCGTTTGTTCAGAGAGAACGGCCTGATCCAGATCCGCGAAGAAAGGGGTCTGGAGTTGCTTGACGCAGGTGCTTCGAAAGCCTTTGTCGTAGCCGATCATCAGGTTGCTCATGTTTATATTAATGATAAAAGCGTAACTGAACAAGTTAAAGCATTATTGAAAAATGTAGCTGGTATCGACTTGATACTTAATAAAACAGAGCAGGAACAATACCATATTAACCATAAACGCTCTGGAGATCTGGTATTGGTTGCAAAAGAAAACAGCTGGTTTACCTATTATTTCTGGTTAGATGATGCTAAGGCACCAGATTATGCCAGGGTAGTGGATATCCATAAAAAACCTGGATACGATCCGGTAGAGATGTTTATGACCTCTAAGTTGAGGGCTGGTTATAAACTTTTAAGAAAAAAGGCCGGCTTCCGTTATGTGATGGATGTCATTCCGCTTGATGCTACTTTAGTTAAGGGATCGCATGGTAGCATCAATGTAGCTGATCAGTATAAACCCGTTCTGATTACTTCAAAAGCGGTTGATAAAACCTTAGAGGCACCAGATGTTTATCACGTAATTTGGGATAGTTTAACGGTTTAAATATGATATTTTCTGCTGATCTGATTGCAAACGGATCAGTATGTTGTACGGTATAAACCCCTAAACTGCGAATAAAATAATAAAGCATTTTCACTGAACCTGTTCAGAATAATTTTTTTGTTTTGACTAGCAAAGTTCTTCAATAGTATCGTTGACAGAATCCGCCAGTGAGGGCGTCATCCGATAGTTATCGGATCCCGCGCATGCGGGAACCACGAAGTGCTCAGCGAAACTAATCTTAAAGCGCTTTGATTACTATTATTCATAAGTGTTTGTTTTTTAGTCAATGGCATTCATGAACACTTTGTGGTTCCCATCCGATAGCAATCGGATCAAGTTGGGAATGACGATCGCCCGGAGGACGATTAGAAAAAATTGTAACGCATATTAAATTTTATCCAATAAATAATTACTCAGACTTACCTTATATACCCAAAACTTAATCACCAAGTGATCGCATTAGAAAAGATTTTTTCAATTTCAGGTTTAAAAATTACTTTCTAGTTAAATTTCGGCTGAAAATTTTGGAGCCTAATCTGATATATGATTTTAAATTATTTCTCAAAATCAGGATACATTTTTCAATGTATCAATAGCTGCTACTGCCCATTTTTAATAGCGTAATTTGTAAATGAGTCATTTACTATTCCAATCCGGCACTAAAATCTACTCCGAAATCGAAATCAAGCAGTGCTGTCGGGTGGATTTTTAAACCGATGGCCAGTCTCATAATGGTAATAAAATTTGGACTGGTTTCTCCATTCTCATATTTGATGATATCGCCGGTGTTAACCCCACTTCTTTTGTAAAATTCGCGATAAGAAAGTTCCTGTTTTTCTTTTAAGGATTTTAAATGCTCACCAAAGCTTTTCAGAATTTTTTTTTCTTTCTCACTGATCATTTCATTGCAAATAAAAATATGATTGGCAATGTCTTTCATATTTTATTTAAAAATGTCATGTAATTACTTGACATTTGTCTTTTTTTTATTTAGGTTTACGTTACAGAAAAAAATAGACTACTAAAAGATAAAATTAAGAGTCTTGCAACCTCAAATCTCACGCCGTTGGAGCAAGACAGCAGATTTTATCCCATTTCTTATAGCGGAATTGCTATCTTTAGCTTTCTAAAATAAGAGTGGGCTTCTGCTGTAATTCCATTTCAACGTAAGGCGTGAGAAACATTATGAGGTTATGGTTTGGGAAGCCCACTTTTCTCTTCTCTCCGGCAAGACTCATAACATAAAGTTATGGGCAGGCAAAAAATAAATAGGATAAATGAGCAAATACTTACCAAAGTAAGTAAATATCAGTGTGCCATTTTATTTACCTGCTTTTTTCAGATATTTCTATACCATTCTCTATTCAGTTGTCCATTCGACAGGCTTTACGCCTTAAAACCCAAAAATCCGGAATGATTTTTTGATAAGGCAGGCTAGCCTTAAAGGTTAATGAAAATTTAGGTTTTTTAATGATGATGGCCTGCCTTATTCCTATTTGCAGAGATTATTTGATACGCCGATAGCCTTTATGTGCTAACGGAATATCTTATAAAAAATAAGTGGCTTATGCTGCAATGGGATTGTTATGTCTAAATTTTTCGCCTAACACTTGCTTTTCCCGCCAGACAGATTTCTCCATAAACTATTTTTAAGTTCAAATCAACCGATTACGTCATCAAAAAAATGAGATTCAATAATGCTTATTTGCCGCTTTTTTTCTTTTGCTGGGCTTTGTTGTACAGTCCGCTGGTGATATGGTATGCTTTTGAACAAAATGAAAATTTGAAATCCGTTGATCTGAAGGTTAAGCATCATCATGAGAGGAGTGAGAGAAGGAATTTTGATTGTTATACTTTTACTGATACATCATTTAGGTTTACAATTGGGCATGATAATAAAGCTTGCAATTTAAGAGATGAAAACATTCCATTTGTTTTTTATAAAGCTGATCAATGTGGAGCGCATAGGAAAAATTAGATGGTTTATGCTTGATTGCTGCATGCTAGAAGGTTTAAACCAAACGAAAATTGTGGTCTTGCTTTTCACGTTTTAAAAAAAAATATTTTTTTAGAATTGGGTCTGATGGCAGGACTTTCTTATTTACATATCAACTAACCAAAACAAACCATTAGCAACGATTTCGGTGTAGCATACTTATCCTTAAAATGTTAAGCGGATTAACAAATTATCTGATGCCGGCACTCCTGATCCGCAAAACAGGTACGGCAAGCTTTAGTGCAGTTTTATAACTGCCTAAAGCTATTAAAACTCCGATTTAAGCTAATTAACTCAATTTTATGAAACTAACTATTTCAACAGGCCTGATGCTTGTTTTTTCTCTTTTTTTATATGCCCAGTCGCCTGTTAAGGCTTTGCAAGTGGGCGATCGGGTGCCAGATACTTTCTGGACGACGCCTAGAAATTTTTTGATTGGTGGTAAGGTAGTGCAGCGGAATATGGAGCAGTTTAGGGGTAAGCCACTGATCATCGATTTTTGGGCTACCTTCTGTATTCCATGTATTAAAGGGATGCCAGAACAAGAAAGGCTTTCCAGGTTGTTCCGGGGAAAGATCAATATCGTTAGCGTAACGACGGATAACGAAAAACTGGTTTCCACTTTTTATTCTTCTGAAAGAAATCCACTTGGTAAAGATTTTACCTCAATTGTAGATGATAAAGAGTTAAACCGTCTTTTTCTGCACAACAAAATTCCGCATCTGGTTTGGATCGATAACCAGGGAATAGTGAGAAATACCACCGAGGGAGATGCACTATCAGAAGCAAATATTAAGGCAGCCCTATCTGGAAATTTATGTGTATCCCCCTTAAATTACATTTACCCAAATACGGTTTTAATGATGAACCGGAATCCAGAGGGCATGCAATCGTTTAACCTGTTAATTAAAGGCAGAATACCAGGTATTTCGAGCTCCACGTTTCGCTCAAACGGGGCAAATACTGGAATGATCATTTTCAATCATCCGCTACGGTGGATATACAGTGTGCTGGCAAGAGGAGAATTCAGTTGGTTCTCTGATCAGCGGTTTAAGCTTGATTTCGAGGATACAGACGGTTTTAATAATCCATCTTTGAAGCCAGACGGTCTTTGGACGGTAGACGTATGGGTACCAGAGGAAAAATCTGCTTTATTAAAAAAACTGACGATGAAGTACCTGAACGAAAATTCAGGATACTCGGCTGCGGTAAAAGTAACCAACACCGCAGTGTATAAGTTAGTGTATTTACCATCAAAGGCTACCCGCCAGCTGAAAACAAAGGGTGGACAACCCGCTAATCTGGGTTTTCATAAAGGATCGAAATTCATCAATCAACCCATAGCCAACCTGATAAATGATATTCAAGACTGTGCCTTTATAAAATATCCGGTTTTAAATGATGCTAATCTTGATTTTTTGATCGATCTGGAGCTTTCGGAGGTAAAGGATATGGTAGGATTAAATGCGTTGCTCAATCCTTATGGCTTATCGATGGTAGAAGATCATCAGGAACTTGAAATGCTTGTAGTTAGTAAAACCGATAAAACAAACTAATATGAGATACATCTTATTTTTAACTGCTTTCCTCATTGCATTAAACACAGTTGCCCAGGATAGGTTAGCTGAAGTACGGGTTTTTAATGCAGAAACAAAAACACCTTTGGAAGGAGTGATCTTAAAATTTACAACGATTAATAAAACTTTACTTAGTGATAGCACGGGTAAGGTTTCAATACCTAAATATACCGGAGAATATACGATTGAACTTGGCCATATGGGGTATGAAAAAACTCTGGTTAAGCTAAGCTTGCCCTTAAAAGCTGATCTTAACATTTACTTACAGCCTGCGGTAAGGCTTTTGGAAGATGTTGAGGTGCATACAGGTTACCAGACTTTGCCAAAAGAGCGCTCTACAGGCTCATTTACCACTTTAGATAATAAGCTATTGGCGCAACAGGTAGGACCTAACATTATCTCCAGACTGGAGGCAGTTTCATCTGGTTTGATTGTTGATCGGTCTACCAATAGTGGTGGAAGGTTGATGATCAGGGGATTAAGTTCGATACAGGGTCCCAAAGAACCACTGATTGTACTGGATAATTTCCCTTATGAGGGCGATATCAACAATATAAACCCTAACGATGTGGAAAGTATCACGATTTTGAAAGATGCTGCTGCTTCAAGTATATGGGGCGCACGTGCTGGAAACGGAGTGGTGGTTATCACATCAAAAAATGGGCGGTTTAATTCGAAAATAAAAATCGATGCAAACATCAATACCAGTTTTATTCAAAGTCCTGATCTTTCACGGTTAAAGCTGATCACCTCGGCTGATTACATAGATAACGAAATCTTTCTTTTTTCAAAAGGTTTTTATCAGTCTCAAGTCAACAATGCTCAACAGCCGGCCTTAAGCCCCATTGTAGAACTGTTGCTGAAAAAAGAGAAAGGAACGATATCGGGTGATGACGCGCAGGCAGAGATTGACCGGTTAAAATCGCTGGATGTAAGGGATCAGTATAAGCAGTATTTTTATTCAGCAGGATTAAATAATCAGGCTTCTGTTAATATTTCCGGTGGGCAGGAATTAGTTAAATGGTACTCTTCTGTTGCCGTTGATGACAACACATCAGTAACAGATGCCGTTTTTAGGAAGTTGAATTCAAAAATGAGCATGACTTACAAGCCCTATAAAAGCCTGGAGCTTAGCACCGGATTTTACTATACCAATAGTACTGCGCGCACAGGAAAGCCAGATTATGGCAGCATCAGTTCCATATCAGGCAATCTTTATCCTTATGCAGAATTTGCAGATGCCGGTGGCAATGCCCTTGCTATTCCAAAGGAAAGGCGTGCATCTTATCTGAGTGGGTTGGCGGGTGGCCTTTTGGGCGATTGGAAATATTATCCTTTAACGGATTACCAGCATGTTAACAACCAGACCAAGGTGGGAGACCTTCTTCTTGATGCCGCTTTAATACAAAAATTACCTTATGGATTTTCTGTGACGTTAAAATACCAATATGAAAATCAGGAACGGAAAAATACGGTGCTTAGCGATGAGCAAAGTTATTTTGCCCGTAACCTGGTTAATGATTTTGCTCAATATGCCAACAACATTTTAACCTATAGGATTCCGAAGGGAGGAATTCTGGATAATTCTTTCAATTCTTTACAGGTACATAATCTGCGGGGGCAGCTCAACTATGGCTTAAATACACCGGCCCATGTTTTAGCAGGATTTATTGGTGCAGAAACAAGGCAGGCATCTGCCAACGGACTGTCTTCCAGGTTATATGGTTTTAGGGATGATATCATTTCTGCCGGGGTGGTTGACTATACGACCGCATATCCTTCGCTAGTCACCGGAAATAATTCGTTTATACCAGATAGAAATGGGATAATAGCTACCAACACGAGATTCGTTTCCGTTTTTTCCAATTTATCTTATTCCTATAAATCCAGATATACCATTACGCTGAGCGGTAGAAGGGATGCCTCAAATCTTTTTGGGGTTAATACAAATGATAAATGGAACTTACTTTGGTCAGCAGGGCTATTATGGAACTTATCAAATGAGCATTTTTTTGATAAAGACCTGTTTAGTTCGCTAAAGATCAGGGCAACTTATGGGCTTACCGGTAATATTGATCCTAGTATGACGTCAGTTTCAACTATCGTTTATGTAGGAAATTCTACCAATACCGGACTGCCATATGCCAGATTCAATACCTATTCCAATCCTTCTTTAAAATGGGAAACATCCGCAATGACAAATCTGGGTGTAGATTTTTCGATGTGGAAAGACCGCTTGTCTGGTTCTCTGGAATATTTCCATAAAAAAGGAAAAGATTTGTTTGGTAGGGCAAGTTTAGATTATTCGGGTGGTGTAGGACAATTTATTGTTAAAAACGTGGCTGAAATGAGTGGTGATGGCTGGGAGATTCAGCTTAATTCCATCAATACGGAAGGTAGGTTAAGCTGGAAAAGTAGTTTTAACATAAGCGGTTATAGGGATAAGATCGATAAATATTTATTGTCAAATTACCAGGGAAGCAATTTTTTGGGCATTGCAGGGGGACCTTCAATTTCGGGCATCATTGGAAGTCCGGTTTACTCCATATACGGATACAGGTGGGGCGGCTTAGATCCTGCTAACGGCGATCCCATCGGATACCTCAATGGCAATGCCAGCAAAGATTATAACCTGATTACAGGACCGGGTACACAGCTTTCTGACCTGGTTTATTATGGTTCTGCTGTGCCGAGGGTATTTGGTGGCTTAGGCAACGGTTTTCACTATGGTAACCTCGAACTTAATGTTCAGTTTAGCTTTAAGCTTGATTATTTTTTTAGAAGAAATTCCATTCAGTATGCTAATCTGAATATTGCCGGACAAGGCCATGCTGATTATAGCCTGCGCTGGAAGCAGCCAGGCGATGAACTTAACACGGATATACCTTCGCAAATATACCCCGCGGTTAGTGCCAGGGATAATTTTTACCGGGGTTCTGAAGTGCTGGTCACAAAAGGCGATCATATCCGGCTGCAATATATCAATCTGGGTTATAGCCCAAAAATTCACTCGAAGGTATTTAGAAGTTTTACAGTTTATGCTACCATTTCGAATTTGGGCCTGATATGGGCGGCAAATAAACAGGGTTTAGATCCTGATTATGAAATCGGTTTAAATGGGCTAATTCCTCCAAAAACAGTTTCAGTTGGCTTAAGGACCAGCTTTTAATCTTAAATGAATTATATGAGAATATTATATCTAGTAGCTATTGTGCTGACCATGTCATTACTTGGCTGTAAAAAGTTTTTGGATGAAAAATCTGATATGAAGTTGGCCGTACCAGAACGGCTTGACGATTTGCAGGCACTGCTGAATAACGAAAATTTAAACAATGCGGTAGATCCGGGCGCCGCTGAAGTTAGTGCTGATGATTATTTTGTGACTGATGCAGACCTGAACAGTCTATCAAATGAGCAAAATAGAAGGCTATATACATGGGAAAAGGATAATTTATTTACCAGCGCAAACTTCCCCAATGACTGGGAGTACCTGTATACGTTAATCTATACCGCTAATACCATTTTAGAGAACCTGGAGAAAATCGAGCGGACTTCGTCAAACGCTGCCCAATATGATAATATAAAAGGGCAGGCATATTTTAATCGCGCACGTGCTTACTACAATGTGTTACAACTTTGGTCTGTGGGTTATAATAGCAGTACAGCAGCGACCGATTTAGGCCCGGTAATAAGAGAATCTACTGATTTTAACAAAACTTCGGTCAGATCATCGGTAGCCAAGGGCTACAACTATGTTCTTGCTGATCTGTTTGAAGCCAAACGCTTGCTGCCAAATGTATCGGTACACCCGCTTCGCCCTGGTAGGCAGGCATCTTTTGGCTTGCTTGCCCGTGTTTATTTGAGCATGAGGGATTATGGAAAAGCCGCGCTATACGCAGATTCATGCCTTAAAATTAAAGCTGTTTTATTGGATTATAATCAGATCAGCACTACACCAACATTTCCTTTTGCCAGGTTCAATGCTGAGGTTATTTATGAATCTGCTGCTTCTATCCCGCAGATTCTGAATAATTCAAGGGCAAAGATTGTTCCTGAACTGATTGCCCAATATACTGATAACGACCTGAGGAAAGTGCTTTATTTTAAAAATAACAATAACGGAACCTTTGGCTGGAGAGGAAGTTATAGGGCAGGGCAAGGTGTATTTCCGGGTATTACGGTTGATGAGCAATACCTCATCCGGGCGGAGTGTAGTGCCCGTTTAGGAAATTTCCAAGCTGCGGTAGATGATCTGAATGCGCTATTGATCAAACGTTATAAAAGTGGTACTTACATTCCTTATACGGTCAATTCGCCGGATATTTTAGGTTTGATTTTAAAAGAGCGGAGAAAGGAGTTGGTAATGAGAGGCTTGCGCTGGACTGATTTAAAGCGGTGTAATCTTGAGGGTGCGAACATTACGTTGAGAAGAACCGCCAATGGCATTAACTATGAACTTAAACCCAATGATAAGAGGTATGCCCTGGAAATTCCGCAAGATGTGATTGCAATAAGTGGTATTGAGCAAAATCCTAGATAAAAATTAGTGGGGAAGAATTTCCCCACTAATTTTATAATTATTGTTCTGGTGTACGTTGAGCCGATAAGGCAAGAATCTCACTGTCAGTTTTTCCCGCCAAAAAAGCTTGAAGATCTGATTGGGAGGTAACTGTTTCCGGAACTTCGATCACACATGGCAATGGCTCATTATCTTCAGTGCATTGTGCAGAAGGCTCCGAGGTGTGCATATACTTTGTATGGTCTCTCAAATTATTGTCTGGATTTGGCTGGTAAGCCCAGAAAGTAGTTGCTCTGGTGGTCGTAAAAGCACTTTGTGTTGCGATAAGGCCGAACCCCAATAAGAGGGCTGCAAAGCCTAAATTGATTTTTTTTAACATGTTTTTTTGAGTTTAATATCCTGCTTATCAGATAGAGCTTAAGCAGCTAGCCCGGCTGTTGATTTTTATTGGCCATCAATACAGCTTGTGGTTTCTTGTCTGTCGGTTTGGCCAGAACCATTGTAGAGTTTTAATCTTTGTCACGTACCTCCGGCTTTAGTGTAATAAATAGTGAGAGAATTGCAGCGCTAAGAAAAAAAATGTTGAAAATGAGGTGAGCTTTCCAGCCCATGGCTTTAATGAGGCCACCACAACTGCACGGTTTTTTGGGGAAATAACCAGAAATAATAAGGATAATATAACCCGTAAAAACCAGCATGAGTAAGAGTGATAAGACTAAGCCCAGCTTATTGGTTTTTTTAATTAATAGCAATGTTGCAGCAAGGATTTCTAATAATGGAATTGCATATAAAAGCACACCTGCCACACCTGGACTGAAAACTTGTAGACTCATTTCTTGTTTGTAAGACTGAAAGCTGGTCAATTTGCTTCCAGCTGTATATATCCAGAGCAAAATGAATGCTGCCGAAATAACCTGTACAATTGTTGTTTTCATATCCGATTTGCTATGTTATTTCGAAATTGAGGTATTGGCAGCTAAATCACCTCACATCTAGATGGGAAAAACCTGTATATTATAGCAAATCGGTAGCATCTGGATGGGTTATTAAGCTATTATTTTGTTGACAGGAGGCTTAAATTATAGTGTATGCTTTTTATTTGTGTTTCTCATAGCACTTAGCGTACTGCTATGGATACCCAGGTATGAAGCCACATCTTTGACTGCGGTTTGGCTAAAAACTGTCGGAAAATTTTCAAGTAGTTTATTCAGCCTGTAGTCGGCATTTCGGGTTTTCAATCCGATCATGATCATGATCATTTTTGCCAGTATTTCGGCATTTATTTCAGTACTTAAAATGGCTGTTTCCCGGAATATCTTGCTCAGGTTATCGCTGTGCTTTATGGGGATGCCTAAGACAGTTGTATTTTCTAAAAATTGTATAAAAAGCTGCCCTTGCATATACCTAAAGGTGGATTTAAAATCTGGCAACATATCCTGTGACTGGAAGAACAGGATGGTAATTTCCTGCTCATTCTCGGTGTCATAAGTATATAATCTTCCACTGCCTTTAGCCAGGTAACAAAAGTGACCGAGTTCTAAATTGTCGAGCGAAATTTTTTCCATTTTCCTGAAATCGGTTTGGTACGTCGAGTACCTGAGGTAGGCCCTGAAGCCAACCGTAATTTTATGGTAGGAGGATAATTTTGAGAGGTATTGCTTTTTTTCCATAACCTGTTTTGAGGGTAAAGAAAGGCATATTTTAAAGTTCGTCAAGTTGCTGTTCCAGCAACCGCCGGCAACCCCTTTATTTTTTTGTTTTAAGGAAAAAATGGCTCAGATCTGTTATATTTGAGCTATGAAATAAAAAAAGTAATTTACATATTGATATTGTAGCAATAGCTATTTTACTGTTTTAGAAAACCGCAAAACTTCAAAAAGACACAGGAAAAATAGATGGTTGCCTACGCTATGCGTGGGTGCCTGTTTATCTTGTGTCTGGGCATTTTGCGGTGCCTCTAAAGCGGATATCAGGTTAACCCACGCTTTTTATGGACAGTTCCTCACAGTCAAATTATTTTCTCCTCAACCTGCCAATTGCAGAACTTCCACTATCCGAGAATTTTAAGCTTAGAAGTAAATTAATGGGTTTTTTTACGCTTCAGGATATCATTGGAGTAAAACAGAAAGAGCTATCTGCGCTGGAGGATTATTCAGAGCACTGGTATTTTGAATTTGTAAATTTCTTACATAAAAAAGAATTATTAAATCTTCTCGGTTAGTGTTTGTTCTGGGCAATGCTTAACATGGCAACGATTTTTTCGATCACCTTCTCAATATCTTTATCCAAATTTCCATAGTATGCGTTTTTGAAGCTTTTTTCCGATATCACTTCTTTTTCTGCAGTACTATAATGTTTCGTTATGTATTGATGCAGCAGTTTCGGGCTCTGTGTTGTAATAATGCCTGCCTCAACCTGTAGATTGATAAAGAGCGCAAGCTGCCTAACGGTAAAGGTTACTTTAAAATGGCGCTCCAAAATACCTCCGCTACTCAGGTCTTCGGCTATGGTATCTATTGATCGAAGATAGCTGATTTCGCCTTCAATATACCTCAACAAAGCTTCATCAATATCGGGCAAATTTCTATTGTATGGTGTGCTGATGGTTTTAAAGACCTGCCCAATCAGTTTTTTAAAAAAATGGGTTAATCTATATTGCTCGCTAATATTTTCACAGTTCTGAAGCTCATGATTAAGATGGCTGCAGCAGGAATGATAAAAAGAGGGATGATTAAAATTTAACGACACGAGTAGGGAAATCATATCGGAAAAATCTAAAGGCGGCACAAATGTATTTAATGCCGTCTTTAGTGAATCAAAAAAGTCGTACAAATACTTGGCCTGTTCAAAAGTGAAACGCCCTTGATAGTCATTCAGGTTTTTGAAGATTTGTTTAAATAAGCTTATGGTTTCATGGTCGGCATGCAGTTCTTCAACTTTTTTTAGAATCTTGCCGGAATTTCCTGAAATAGTTAACAAGAGTTGTTGCTGGCTAAATACTGAGATGGGACAATCAAAGTCAAAATAATAGGGGAAATGTTGCTGTAGATCAATAATCATCTGATTGAGCAGGGTGACTATGTTACTGATCGTGTCGTTTCTGTTTTGTTGATCAGCGTTATGTACATTCTCCTTAATCAAAGTTGCTAACTCCTCTATTAATTGCATTAACCCTCTTTGGTGTTGTCTCACGTAAGACTTTGATCTATCAGGATCTACCTGTATAACATGATGCAGAATGGAGCTGAATATCCGTTTGCTTTCCTCTACAATTTTATCTTGAAATTCTTTATCCGCGCATTTACAAACCGCTTTGATTTTAGTAGCATCCAAAATCAACTCCCTGAAGCTTATAAGTTCATACATCATTTGCTCGATAGCCAATTGCTTAATTCTAGCTTTTTTATTTTCAACTTTCGAATTAACGTGGTAAAAAGCAGCGTTAGCGTGGTGAAACTAAAAGTTAACGATTTTTGACTGGTGTGAGCAGGATATTTGATGCTAAAAAGCGGAACAGGTATTAAATGAGGATGGAAAAGGACATGGAGTGGCACCTAAATTTTATTCAGGCCATTTACATCTGGAATGCCATTACTTTAAATGGTTTTCGATTGCACCAGAAATCTGATTGATTTCGGCCACGCCAAGGGTAGGATGATGATTGTTTTCAGCCAATTTATAATCAGCCGCTAGTATCTCAGGATCGATCTCTTCTGCTTTAAGCAAAATCCAGTCAGATTCCTGTTTTTTTAAAATGCCTAAAATCTCCCCTGAATAAACGATTTTAAAATAATCGTCTTTTGGAATAACGGTCAGCGTTATCGCCAGATCGCTGTGATTAATTTCAATGTTAAATGCAGTCATGATCTCAAAACCTTTGCATGCCGCTTATTGTTTCGGTAAAATGTGATAGCTTACCAGATTAATCAATAACCAGGTATGAGTATTGACTGTTTAAACCGATTAATTGTTTGAACTGCTGCTCAACAATTAACCGGCTTAAACAATAATGTTTTAATCTACTCTTCCCGGATATTGCTTTAATGCTATTTCCAGACAGTCCATAGCTGTATTTAAATCGTCGGTATTTAATACATAGGCCATACGGACCTCATTTTTACCAGAACCAGTAGTGGAGTAAAAGCCGGTAGCTGGTGCCATCATTACCGTTTGGTTGTTATGGTTAAAATCTTCTAGAATCCACTGACAGAATTTATCGGCATCATCAATTGGGAATTTGGCCACTACATAAAATGCACCCCCCGGATTTGGACAGAAAACACCTTCAATATTATTTAAACGATTAACCAAAGTATCTCTGCGTAAAGTATATTCGGTATTTACTTTTTCGAAATAACTGTCTGGTGTATCTACAGCCGCTGCACCAGCAATCTGTTCAACCATGCCCGGACTTAATCTTGCCTGTGCAAATTTTAATCCTGAAGCGATAACATCTTTATTTTTGGTAATTAAACAGCCTAGCCGTGCACCACAGGCGCTATAACGTTTAGAAACAGTATCCATAACCACCACGTTTTCATCTAAACCATCTAAATGCATCGGCGAGATAAATTCTCTTCCATCGTAACAGAATTCGCGATAGGCTTCATCAGAAAATAAAAACAGATCGTATTTAACACAAAGTGTTTTTAAAGCCTCTAATTCTGCTTTCGAATACAAATAACCGGTAGGGTTATTGGGATTGCAGATAATAATCGCTTTGGTTTTTTCGGTAATCAATTTCTCGAATTCGGCAATCGGTGGTAACGCAAAACCATTTTCAATGTACGAAAGGATCGGTTTCACCACCACATTGCTCATACAGGCAAAACCATTGTAATTGGCATAAAAAGGCTCTGGAATGATAATTTCATCTCCTTCGTTTACGCAGGTTTGCATAGCAATGGTGATGGCCTCAGAACCACCAACGGTTACCAGAATATTTTCTGGTGTAATATTGTAGCCCAGTTTATTATAATATTCGGTAAGTTTTAAACGATAGGCAAGCGTACCTTCTGACGGGGTGTAGGCCCAAACATTAAAATCAATGTTTTTGATGGCGTTTAACATTCCTTCAGGTGTTTCGATATCTGGTTGACCGATATTTAAATGGAAAACTTTTTTACCATCTTTTTTAGCTTGATCTGCAAATGGAGTTAGCTTTCTGATTGGTGATGCAGGCATCTGCACACCTTTTTGTGAAATTTTTGGCATGGCACAAAAATAAAAAAGTCCGGATGAAAATCCGGACTTTTTAAATATTATCGTTTAAAAAAAATTATTTTGAAGATGCGGCAACTGTTTCGCCTTTAATGTAAAGCACTTTAATTGGTGTTTTAGCATTTGAAGTAATGGTTACAGCTTTAGAAAAAGTTGATGGACCAGCAGCAGCATTAAAAGTTACCGAAATTACACCTGTCTCACCTTTTTTGATTGGTGTAGAAGTATATTTAGGTACGGTACAGCCACAGCTTGCTTCAGCTTTGGTGATGATTAACGGTGCCTCGCCAATATTGGTATATTTGAAATCGTATGTTACTGGTTTGTTTAAAACAATTTTACCAAAATCATGCGTTTCTGATTCAAATTTAAACTCTGCAGGCTTGGTTTGTGCATTCACTGCAAGCCCAAAACCTAAAACAAAAGCGAATAATACTAAGATCTTTTTCATGTTATGCGGTTGTAATTTATTTTTTAAAATTCTAAAACAAATTTAATGTTTTCCTGATAAAACAAAAACTATTCCAACTATATTTTGCAAATCCATATATAATTTTACAATAGAGGATAAAGGCAAGCTTTTAATTTTGCCTATATTTGCCGCAACCAATCTTTGATTACTATGCCGAATGAAAAATTGATGACCAAAACTATTGATGCTTCCGAACTTAGTTTTAACGAATTTAAATCAATCGTTATAAACGACTATAGAATTGCCTTCGAAAGTAGGCAGGCCAGTATTTTAGGCCGTCGGGAAGTATTAACAGGGAAGGCTAAATTTGGTATTTTCGGCGATGGTAAAGAGGTTCCGCAACTGGCGATGGCGAAAGCATTTAAAAATGGCGATTGGCGCTCGGGTTATTACCGCGATCAAACTTTTGCCTTTGCAACAGGGATTTCTACCATTAAAGAATTTTTTGCACAGCTCTATGCCAATCCAACCGATGGAGCCGATCCATTTTCGGGCGGAAGACAGATGAACTGTCATTTTGCAACAAAATCTGTTAACGAAGATGGCAGTTGGAACGATTTAACACAAATTAAGAACTGCTCATCTGATATTTCGCCAACGGGTGGCCAGATGGCCCGGTTGGTCGGTTTAGCTTATGCTTCTAAATTATTCAGGCAAAATAAAGAACTGGATTATCTAAAACATTTTTCTGTAAACGGAAATGAAGTGGCCTTTGGTACCATTGGTAATGCATCAACTTCGGAAGGGGTATTTTTCGAAGCCATTAATGCTGCTGGTGTTTTACAGATACCAATGGCCATTTCTATCTGGGATGATGACTATGGTATTTCAGTTCCGGCAAAATATCAAACGACTAAAGAAGATATTTCCGAAGTTTTGAAAGGTTTCCAACGTAATGCTGATCAACCAGGATATGAAATTTATAAAGTAAAAGGCTGGGATTATCCGGCTTTATGTGAGGTATATGAAAAGGCAATACAGGTTTGCAGAGACGAACATGTACCCGTTTTAATTCATGTTACCGAGCTTACCCAACCTCAGGGACACTCTACCTCCGGTTCGCACGAAAGGTATAAATCAAAAGACCGTTTATCCTGGGAAACTGAATATGATTGTATTCAGAAAATGCGTACCTGGATGCTCGAATCGGCGCTGGCAACCGAAGAGGAAATTACAACACTCGAAAAAAACGCAAAGGTTTTTGTACGCAACGCACAAAAAGAAGCCTGGAATGAATTTCTGGATAGCATTAAACCAGAGCAAAAACAAGTGGTTGATTTAGTTAGAGCCATAGCTAAACATCAATCCGAACTGGCAAAAATTGCAGCAAATTTAGCTTCAATTGCCGATGCACAACGCAGGGAAGTATTTGCTGCTGCACGAAAAGCCATACGCTTATCAGCTGGTTTGAACAGTCCTGAACGTGATGAGCTATTAGCGTGGTATAAACAACAGGATCATTTAAATTATGACCGTTACAATTCCAAGTTGCATACCAACGGTAAAGAAAGTCCGGATACGATTGCATTGGTTGAAGCCATATATGATGAACAACCAAAAATGGTTGACGGTAGGGAAGTACTCAATGCCTGCTTTAATGAAAACTTTGCACGCGATCCACGTTTAGTTGCTTTTGGAGAAGATTTAGGGAACATTGGAGACGTAAACCAGGGATTTGCAGGGTTGCAGGCCAAATATGGGGAATTAAGGATTACCGATACCGGAATTAGGGAAATGACTATTATGGGACAAGGTATCGGTCTGGCAATGAGGGGGTTAAAGCCTATTGCCGAAATACAATACCTGGATTATTTAATTTTTGCACTAAATGTACTGAGCGACGATCTGGCATCGCTTTCTTATCGTACCAAAGGAATTCAAAAAGCACCGGTTATAGTACGTACCCGTGGCCATCGTCTGGAAGGAATCTGGCATTCTGGTTCGCCAATCAGTATGATTTTAAGTACTTTAAGGGGAATGCATGTATGTGTGCCAAGAAATATGACGCAGGCTGCCGGTATGTATAATACTCTTTTTAGGGCTGATGAACCAGCAATTGTAATCGAATGTTTAAATGGTTACAGACTTAAAGAAAAACTACCAAGTAATGCTGGAGAATTTACCGTACCATTGGGCAGAGCAGAGGTGTTGGAAGAAGGAACCGATGTTACGGTTATTTCATATGGTTCCTGCTTAAGAATAGTACAGGAGGCGGCAGAAGAGCTGAGCTTATTAGGTATCTCTGTCGAGATTATAGATCCTCAAACGCTTTTACCGTTTGATACCACGCAGGTTTGTGTAAAGTCGCTTGCCAAAACCAGTAAATTACTGGTCGTAGATGAGGATGTTCCCGGAGGGGCTTCAGCTTATATCCTGCAACAGGTGCTTGAAGAACAAAAAGGCTATTTCTACTTAGATGGTCAGCCAAAAACATTATCGGCTAAAGCACATCGTCCGCCATTTGGGTCAGACGGTGATTATTTCAGCAAGCCATCTGTAGATGATGTTATCGAAGCCGTTTATCAAATGATGCATGAAGCAAATCCCAATAAGTACCCCTCACTATTTTAACTAAGGGTCTAGTACAGATAATTTTAACGTTTTACAGCCAAATTTCTTGTTTATGTTACAAATGATTGTAATTTTGAAGTAATGGTAAAAAAATTGTGACTCGTCCGCCTTTTTTACCTTTATAAGCCAAATTTACTTTTGTAATTTTCAGAATGTCTTATCTCATCCCGGATATAAACGCTGTAATTTCAAGATTTTTAATGAATTTTTCAGATCAGATAATTAATTAGTTCGATCTGAAAATGAGGTCCTGTCTTGGAAATATCCAGTTAGTAAATAAAGTATGTTTTCTAAAAAAAGGCATGCTGTTTCTTTTTTTTTCATTCCTATGTACGGTAGGCTTCAGCCAGATCGCTGCACCACAGAAAAAACTGGATAGTCTGTTGGTTTTAAATCAAAAGAATTCGAAATCAGACTCTACTAAAATTAAAATATTGACGGAGGTTTACCGCCAATACATGAGGATGAAAGAGGTAGAAAAGGCGGAGGAATATGTGGATAAAACCATTAAGCTTGCTCATGAGAAGAATCTGAAAAAATTTTCTGCAATGGCTTATTACCGTAGAGGTTTAATGTACCACGGGAGGTCTGAATACCAAAAAGCAGAAGAAAACTATCAAAAGGCAGTTGCTGAATTTGCTTCGGTGGGAAATTTGGATATGGTAGCTGGTACTTACCTTAACCTGGGAGCCTTGTATAGCAGTATTCCTGATTATGTTAAATCATTGGATGTAAACCAGAAAGCTATTGCTATTTACGAAAAAATGGGCAATGAAGTTGATCTGGCAAGTTGTTATACCAATGTTTCAACTATTTATCAGCGTCTGGGCAATCAAAGTCAGGCCCTGGTTTACATGAACAGGGCCTTAAAAATATTTATTAAAGATGGCGAAAATACAAGAGGGGCAGCAGTTGTTTATGGGTTGATCGGAAACAATTATTTCGAGGCTTCAGATCGTGAATTAATGGAGATGAATGTAATGCCCAGCCAAAAGGTAAAACTGGCATTAACCTATTATAACAAATCGTTAAAGGTATCAGAGGCTATTGGAGATTTAGGTATAATCGCTACGGTTAAAAGAGAATTGGCTGATTTGTATACTTCAATAGGACAAAAGGATATAGCATTAAAATCATATCAAAAATCTGTTGAGCTGAATAAATCGGAAGAAGATAAAGAGGCCTATGCTGCAAGTTTATATGCTCTAGGTAACTTTTACCAAAATGAAAATGATTTTGAAAATGCAATTAACCTGCTCAATAATAGTCTAAAAATTGCAGAAGAAAATAGACTGCTTGAAATTGAAAAACAATCTACCTTAGGTTTGAGTGTGGTATATGAAAAATTAAAAGATTACAACAAATCTTTAGCATACTATAGGCGATATATTGCGGTTAGAGATAAAATTTTTGATCAGGAAAAGGAAAAGGAAATTACCAGAAGGCAAATGCAGCTTGATTTTGGCATTAAGGAGCGTGATTATTTATTAAAACAAAAACTTACCGAAGGCGAGTTAAAGAGGCAGCAGCAGGAACTTGAACTGAAGAGGCAACAATTGATCTTGATTGATAAAGAAAAAGCATTGGATCTGTTGACTTTTCAAAAAGCAAAAGCTGATCTTGATATTCAGCGCCTGGCTCAGGAGAGTAAATTTGCTAAAGCTAAATTCGAGGCCCAGCTAGCCAGCGGCATAAAGGATAGGCAGATTAGTAAGCAGGTACAGCAGATTAAATTTGATAGTCGTGTGAAATTATTCCTCACCATAGCCACTACGCTGATTCTGATTATTGCCATGGTGATCTTTTACAATCAGCGAAAAACAAAGCGCTTGAATATCATTATCAATAAACAAAAACGGGAATTGGAGCAGCTAAGTAAGGTTAAAGACCGTATTTTTAGCGTGGTGAGTCACGATATGCGTACCCCCGTAAACTCTTTAATCTCCTTTATGCAATTGCTTGAGGACGGTAATATTGAACAGGAGAAGTTGAAACGGTATGCGGTTTCACTAAGAAATAACCTTACGTACACTTCCACAATGATGGAAAACCTCCTGAATTGGGCAGCCAGCCAGATGCAGGGGTTTAATCCATATTTAGAACCGTTGGATATTTACGAACTGATTGATGAAGTTATTCTTTCTTTGCAACATCATGCCCATGAAAAAAGTCTGACTATTCAAAATTTGGTGCCAACCCAGGCATTTTGCAGGGCAGATTCGAATATGTTCATACTTGTTATAAGAAATATCGTCAGCAATGCCATTAAATTTACTCCGGATGGTGGCACCATTACCATCAGTATGCTTACAACTGAAAGTACGCTTGAGATTAAAATTTCTGATACAGGCATCGGTTTAACATCCGCACAGATCGGACATTTTAATCAGACAGGTTATTCTGGCGTGGTGGTGAGTACTTTGGGTACCAATAAAGAAAAAGGTACAGGCTTAGGTTTATTACTCTCCAGAACCTTTATAAGCCTGATGAATGGTAAAATTAGCGCAGGTACCAACCCTGGGGGAGGAAGTTATTTTAAAATAACGTTGAACAAATAATTTATTTTAAAAATCTCGACAAAATTTTCTTGTCGATTGATTTTTCCAGCAGTTCTTGCCTGTTAGCAGCGCTTATGGGAACCAAAAAGTTATGTTCTAGATGAATCTCATGATTAGTTAAGGTTACAATATGGTTTACATTAATAATGTACTGCTTATGTACCCTGGAGAAAATTTTCGAAGGCAATTGTTTTTCTAAATTTTTTAGGCTTACTAAAATAATATGTTTATTGTTACGGGTAAACAGTTTTGAAAAATCACCCATACTTTCTATGTAAATCACATCATTATATTTCAGCTTCGTTATGCCTTTAGTTTCCCTGAAAAAGAAATAATCCTCATCTGTTTTATCGTCAGTGTTTAAGTTCTCTTCAGGTAGTTTATCTACCTGTTTCCTTAACTCAATATACTCGATCGCTTTATTGGTTGCTTTTAATATCCGTTCGAAAGTTGCGGGCTTAACAATAAAATCCAATGCATCCAGGTTAAAACTTTCTGCAGCGTACTCGCTAAACGAGGTGATGAAGATAAATAGCGGTTGTTTTTTTAAGCTCTTTAATAAATCCATACCAGAAAGTTCTGGCATATCGATATCAGAAAAAACGATATCTGCTGAAGTGGTTGATAAAATTTGCGAAGCTTCTATACCATTGGTGCAAACAGCAATAATATCTAATGATGGGATTTTTTTAAGATGCATTTCTATGGCATCCCTTTCAATTTCATTATCATCAACAATTAAACAGCTGTATTTCATTTCGATATCAGGATGTAATTAATTTAGAAAACTGTTCTTATTTTAAAGAATGTAATTTACATTAAAATGTCAATTATTATGCATTTATCATATCGTTTATTAATAAAGTCAAATTTATTACTGGTGTTTCTTTTTACCGGTGTATAATTTCTCTCCAGCTTTTACGGCCAATGATAAATCATTTTCTGCCGGTGGCACAGGACAGCGATATCCGTCACTATACGCACAGTAAGGATTATATGCTTTATTAAAATCGATTTCGATATGATTATCTGCAATTTCTTTTGCATTCAGATCAATGTACCTGCCACCACCATAAGTTTCTTTATTGTTGGTTTCATCTGTGAAAGGCAAAAAGAGGTGATCTTTATACAATGGATTGCTTGATAAAGAAACACTTTTATACAAAGTCATTTGGACTTTTTTGTTATGGATAACGAAGTTTACATGTGCATATTTATAATAATCACTGCTGGAGCCATTAAAAGCAGGCATTTTGAAAACTTTTTCGTTCTTTAGCAATTCTACGACGGCTAAAATTTTATATGTACTATCCGCGTCGTAAAAGTGCAGGTTTTGCAAGTCACTTTTTTTAAGTGGCGATCGCTCGTCCTTTATGAAATCCTCTTTATAAGCCTCACGATGTTTTGCAATCTGTTCAGCATAACTTTGAGCATAGCTATTCATGCTGATCAGGAGCAGGAAAAAGGTAATGATTCTCATTGACGGAAATTAAATAATACTGGCTTTGTTTCTTAAAAACTGATCGGCTAAAACCAGTGCGGCCATGGCTTCAACAATCACTACTGCTCTCGGTACTACACAAGGGTCGTGCCTGCCTTTGCCTTTAATCTCCGAAGCTTCACCTGCGGCATTTATGGTTTGTTGGTTATGCATGATGGTTGCAACAGGCTTAAATGCCACTTTGAACGTAATATCCATTCCATTAGAAATGCCCCCTAAAATGCCCCCTGCATAATTGGTAGTGGTTTTAAATACTTTCGAATCTGCAGCTTTTGGTTGGGGAATATCGTTATGCTCAGATCCCCGTAATTCGCTTCCGGCAAAACCGGAGCCATATTCGAAACCATGAACAGCATTAATACTAAGCATGGCTTTACCTAAATCAGCATGTAATTTATCAAAAACAGGTTCGCCTAAACCTGCCGGGCAACCTTTTATTACGCAACTTATTTTCCCCCCAACGGTGTCGCCATCTTTTCTAACTGAATCTATAAATTCAATCATTTCGTGTGCAGTTGCAGGATCGGCGCAGCGCACAATATTTTCTTCTCTGATTTGCAATAGGGCAGATAGGTCATTGCTTTCCAGATTCGGTGCTTCAATTGTGCCTACTGAAGTTACATGGGCGAAAATCTCGATCCCCTGTTGCTTTAGAAACAGCTTTGCAATTGCTCCTGCTGCTACGCGGGCAGCGGTTTCGCGGGCAGAAGAACGGCCGCCGCCACGGTGATCGCGGATCCCATATTTAGCATCGTAAACATAATCGGCATGGCTCGGACGGTAAACATCAACATTATGTCCATAATCTTTTGATCGCTGATCCTCATTCGGGATTAAAAGTGCAATTGGTGTACCGGTACTTTTTCCTTCAAATACACCCGATAGGATCTGAACCGAATCACTTTCTTTCCTTTGAGTGGTAATTTTAGACTGTCCAGGTTTACGTTTATCCAGTTCCGACTGGATAAAATCCATGTCAATATCCAGTTGTGCCGGACAGCCATCGATAATTACACCAATAGCCACACCATGGGATTCACCAAATGTTGTGATGCGAAAAAGTTGTCCGAATGAGTTACCTGCCATATTTTAATAAGTGAATGATTGATTTTTGAATGATAGAATGGTGTTAAATTCCCAATCTTGCTACTTAATTCTTGATACTAATATTAAATCCCGCTTTTTTCAGATCTTCCCAGTAGTAGGGATATGATTTTTCTACCACCTGCATGTCTTCAATTTCAACTTCTTTGATCAGCAATGCAAGGGGTGCAAAAGCCATGGCCATGCGATGGTCCTCATAGGTTGCAATGGTAATCTGATCTGGAAAGTGAAGATTATCGGTATTTAGCGTATATACCAGGTTACTTTCCGTCAATGTAACGCCGATTTTAGCTAATTCGTTCTGAAGGGCTGCAATACGGTCTGTTTCTTTAATTTTTAATGTCTCCAGGCCTGTAAAAGACATGTTTTTACCTAAAGCTGCGGCAATAACGATAATCGTTTGTGCTAAATCCGGGCAGGTTTTTAGGTTTAAAACTTCTTTTGTATCTAAAGAAAGGCCCAGGTTGCTAATGGCAATTCCATTATCAGTTTTGCTGGTCGCAATGCCAAAAATCTTCATGATATTTTTGATCTGGCTATCACCCTGTAAACTTTTCGCTTTTAAGGCTGGCAAAGTAATTTCTGCTTCATCAGCTAAGGCGGCAATACTATACCAATATGATGCAGCACTCCAATCGGGTTCTACAATCAGCGTGCCTGGTTTAAACGCCTGTGGTTTAATGGAAATGGAATTCCCATTCCAGCTGTGTTCGATACCAACTTCCGCAAGCATATCCAAAGTCATATCTACATAGGGTTTAGAGGTAAGCTCACCTTCAATTTCTAAAGTCAGGCCCTGAGGCAGGATAGGTGCAATCATCAGCAAGGCCGAGATATACTGACTGCTGATATCACCCTTAATTTTCACCTGGTTTGTCTTTTGATCCAGTGGACCGTTGATATTCAGCGGTGGAAAACCTTCGGCCTCCGCATAAGAAATATCAGCACCAATAGTTTTTAAGGCTTCTGCCAAAATACCGATAGGGCGTTGTTTCATGCGCTCGGTACCGGTAAGTAGGAAATTGCCATTTTTAGCTGAAAGATATGCAGACAAGAAACGCATAGCAGTTCCTGCAGGACCAACGTCTACCAGTTCGGAGTTCGCAGTTTTCAGTTTGGAGTCTCCTCGCAACTCACTGCCCTCAACTCCCAACTTGTTTAGGATACCATTTAAGGTTACCGTATCGGCAGCGTTGGAAAGATTTTCTACTTTAACCAGTTTTTTACTTAAAGCGCTAATGATCAAAGCCCTGTTGCATTCGCTTTTTGAGCCCGTTAATTGGATTTCCGCATTAATATTCTTGGTTCCTTTAAAAGAAACTAAGGCATTTTTAGACATTTTTATTCTATTTTATACTTAAATGTAAGTGTCAGGTGGTTAGATCTGACACCACATCAATAAATGTTATTTGTAGAGGATTCCTTTTTAAGGTTAAGTTTCATCCTCTACCTTAAACCTGCTGGCCTTCTACCTTTTTAGGCTTTAACCTCGTTATGTTGTTCCGCAGCGATGCCTTTTTCAGCTTTACCGGCATTCATAATTTCAGTTTGCTTACGGATGGATTCTCCGTGCATTAATTCAAGGAATTTCTCTGTAAAGTTTAAGTCTAATTTCAAGGCTTTGGCAAAAGCATGGCCTTTTTTAATGATAGCATCCCAACGGTTAACCTGTAAAATCGTTACCTGGTTATCGCGCTTAAATTCACCGATTTTCTCTACAATAGCCATGCGCTCACCTAATTTCTGTAATAAGATATCATCAATTTTATCGATTGATTTACGTAATTCAGCTAATTTATCAGCAGAGGCTTCGTTTGGTACCTCAGGTTCACGTACGGTTAAACGGTCTACCAAATCAGCTAAAGCTGCTGGTGTAACTTGTTGTTTGGCATCTGTCCAGGCAACAGAAGGATCTACGTGAGATTCGATCATTAAACCTTGCATATCTAAATCCAGCGCTTTTTGAGAAACGTAAGGGATTAACTCGCGGTTACCACAGATATGGCTTGGATCGTTGATGATCGGAAGTTCAGGACATAAAGTTTTTAACTGGATAGCCATTTCCCACATTGGTTCATTACGGAAAGAACTTTTTTCGAATGACGAGAAACCACGGTGAATAGCACCGATTTTAGTAATTCCTGCACCATTGATACGCTCAATTGCGCCGATCCATAATTGTAAATCAGGGTTGACCGGATTTTTGATCAATACCGGAACATCATGACCTTTTAAAGCATCAGCAATTTCCTGCACGGTGAAAGGATTTACCGTAGAACGTGCTCCGATCCAAAGGATATCCACACCGGCTGCCAAAGCCTCTTCAACGTGTTTTGCATTTGCAACCTCTACGGCCGTAGGTAAACCCGTTTCTGCTTTGGCGCGTTTTAACCATTCTAAACCGATACTTCCGATACCTTCAAACTCTCCCGGACGGGTACGTGGTTTCCAGATACCTGCACGCAATACCGATACTTTACCGGTAGCGGCCAATAAGTGTGCTGTAGTTAATAATTGTTCTTCAGTTTCTGCACTGCAAGGACCAGAAATAATTAGTGGTTCGTTGTTTACGTTTAACCAGGTGTTTAAAGGTTGAATGTTTAAATTAAGTTTCATGATGATGGGGTTGTTTAAAGTCCAGCGTCCGTAGTCGGAAGTCCGGAGTTATATTTTAGTTATTTTATTACAAGTTTTAATGTGCTGCGATCTGTCTGCGGACTCCTGACTTCGGACTCCCGACTTGCTATACTTTATCGTTCTTCTGGTATTCTCCCAGGATATTAAAGTTCGAAGTGTATTTTAATGCCTTTCTAATGGCCTTATCATATTTTTCGGTGCTGGGCCATTCCAGATCCACGTAAAAGTAATACTCATTTCTTTTACCTAAAACCGGCATAGATTGTATTTTTGTTAAGCTTACCTCTTGTTCTGCAAATATATTTAACACAGTGGCCAATGAGCCGGCTTTGTGTCCAACCTGAAAACATATGGATGCTTTGTTTATTTTCTTGCCTTCGTCTGTTTTGTCTTTTTTCAGGATCAGGAAACGCGTGTAATTTTTTTTGTTTGATTCTACACGGCGTTCTAAAATATTCAGGTTATAAAGTTCTGCCGCTAAACTGTTTGCAATAGCCATGGTATCGGTTAATTGCTCTTCCTGAATCCGTTTAGCACAGGCAGCAGTATCATTGCTTTCAACAATTTTAATGTGTGGATAATCGTAAAAGAAATCGATACACTGGCGGATGGCAATAGGGTGAGAGGTAACCACTTTAATATCTTCAAACTTTACACCTGGTAGCGCCATTAAATGCAACTGAATAGGTAAGTAAACTTCGCCCACAACTGAAAAACCAAAATCTCTGATCAGTGTATAGTTTGGCAATAAACTGCCAGCGATAGAGTTTTCTATAGCCATTACTACGAAGTCTGCCTCGTTTTTTTCTAGTTTATCGCAGGTCTCTTTAAAAGAGTTACACTCAACAGTTTCAATATCTTTACCAAAGAATTTGTATGCGGCTTCTTCGTGGAAAGATGCTTTAATACCCTGAATTGCTACACGTTTTGTCGTTTCCATTTTTGCGTTAAAACAAAAAAGTCCCGGCTGTTTACCGGGACTTTCTTATACATTTTAATATTTTTATCTATCTTTTTGCATATTAGCCCCGGCTCTCACTAAAATAGTAAAAGTAACCAAAGTAATATGTGTTAGTATTTTGCATTTCTTTTTTTGTTGAGCCAAATGTAGTAACAAAATTTAATTTGTCAATAGGAAATTGAAAATATTTTTAATAAAATTTAGTTTTGTTAAATTTATACTGTTTTTGATATAGGTATGAACAGGTTTGAACTAACGATCTGAGGATGTTGGTAAAGCGTTCAACACACATTTACAAGCCAGCAATTGTTTTCTGTATATCTTTTTTCGTAATCGTTGCTTCTTCCGACTTGTCGTAAATATAAATCATATTGATTTCATTTTCAATTTGTAGATAATATCGTTCTCCAAATAGATACCTGTTCTCGGATTTTTGAGTAGAGTTACCCTTAAATTGAGATAAATCGTTAATTAATGATAAATGTTCCTTTTTTTAATGCTTCGCTTTTTTGTAAAACTAGGGGAAGATATAATTTTAAATTCTTCAGTCATATATCATTGAGGGATAGCGGTGCAGTTTTTCCGGCTTTAATGTCTTTAGCCTCTTTTATCCCTTGTTTTATTTTATCTAGCAAAAGTTGCTTTTTAGAAGTTTGAATTATCTTGGCATTAATTCTTTTTAATACCTCTAAAAGAAATTCAGTGTCGATATCTTTAACTTGTATGGTTAATGTGGCCATATAGTAAACTTTATACCAAAAATACGAATCATATCTAAGTATAAGAGATATTAAAAAGTTCCAAAACGGTGTCTGATGGAGCATAATCAGTGGCAAAATTAGATCGGACATATCACAAAAAAGGTCTGTGAAGACACAGACCTTGGCTCATTTTTATCCTGCAGAACTTAGCTCGCCACGGTCGTTAAGTGCTTTTATTTTTTACCGTTGCTGTTCCTCATACTTTTTCTTTTCCTCTTCACGCAATTCCTGTTGCATGATTTTGGCAATTTTTGTACTTCCATCGTGGCTCCATCCGGGTGGATTAAAAATGTATTTCACTTTATCCATAAAGGTGGGAGCCTTTTTTACGTCTGCCGTTAAAGCAATAAACTCATGGAAAATAATGTTTACAGGTCCGGTATCGGTAGGCTGGGTAGTTAAGCCATACTTAACTTTATCTTCTGGTAATTCGGCCTGGAATGTTCCAAACCATCTGTCCCAGAGGATTAATACCATGCCCATGTTTTTGTCCAGATAACGTACATTGCTGGCATGGTGTACGCGGTGATGAGATGGTGTTACAAAAATATACTCGTACCATTTCGGGAATTTGATGTTGTATTGGGTATGAACCAGGTTGCCATAAATTTGGGTAACCAGATAGGCAAAAAGAATATCAACCGCCGTAAAGCCCATAAAAGCCAGTGGCAGGTAAAAGAAAACACGGTACAATGGCTCAAAAACAGTTGAACGGAAACCAGTAGTTAAGTTAAAGTGTTCAGATGAATGGTGTGTAACATGCATGGCCCAGAAAAAGCGGACGTAATGACCCACGGTGTGCAAAAACCAGTACAAAAAGTCCTGCGCTAAAATCAGCACAATCCAATAGGCCCAAACATTGTTAATCTGGAACAAGCGGAACTGGTAGCAATAGGCCAATAAGAAAAATGTAAAGGTTTTGGTGCCTAAATTAATCACAACGGCAGCCGTCATCAGGTAGATGTTTGTCCAGGTATCGCGTTTGGTATATAATTTTCTGTCATGCTGATAGCTGAAATACATTTCAACCAGGGTTAAAACGATTACAAAGCTGAATAGTCCGATCACGGAAATATCACTTCCGGTATATTTCATTTTATAAACTGTTATAATAATCTAAACTGCTTAAAATATCGGTTGTACTTACACGGCAGTTAAACGTGCATTTACCTATGCTTTCCAAAAGAGAAAAAAGGATATTTCCATCTTCGTTCTTTTTATCACTTTTCATTAAATCCAAAAGTGTAGGGTAACTTTCTTTTTTAATGTGATATTTAGGATATAAGGATAAGATGTATCTGCTGATATCTTCCAATTCTTCTGTACTCAGTGTACTGTTATTAATTGAAAGTGCGGCCTCGCATACAAAACCAATCGCAATGGCCTCGCCATGTGTTAAGGGGTTTTCGTCGTTTGCCAGAGAATAACCTTCAATGGCATGACCGATGGTATGTCCGAAGTTTAAAATCTTGCGCAGGTTTTTCTCATGCGGATCAATGGTTACCACCTCATTTTTAATTTCGACTGAGCGGTAAATATCTTCTGCCGCTGGCGTTAAATAGTTGCCTGCCTTTAATTTCTCGTAATAAGGTTTGTCGTAAATTAAACCATGTTTAATCATTTCGGCAAAACCCGACAAAAGTTCGCGTGCGGGCAGTGTTTTTAAAAACGCAGTTTCAATAAAAACCATTTGTGGAAGGGTAAAGGTGCCTACCATGTTTTTTACGTTGTCGATATCAATTCCCGTTTTACCGCCCACTGAGGCATCAACCTGAGAAAGGAGGGTGGTAGGGATGTTAATGAAATCTATTCCGCGCTTGTAGGTAGAGGCAATAAAGCCACCCATATCAGTGATTACACCTCCGCCAAGGTTGATCATCAGGCTTTTACGGTCGGCTTCAAAATCCAGTAAAGTTTTCCAGATGCCAATGCAAAAATCGATGTTTTTATTTTCTTCACCTGCCGAAGTTTCGATCAGGTCGAATTCAGAAAAATCTAAGATGGATTGAAAAAGGGGTAAGCATATTTCACTCGTATGTTCATCAGCCAGTACAAAAACTTTGCTGTATTTGTTGCTTGCTAAAAGTGCTTTCAGAGCGTCTAAATTGCTTTCAAAATAAAGCGTATGGCCTGCGCTGGTAAGTGGTTCCATTAAATAATTTCTATTTTATTTTCGCCAAAAGTAATCATATCGCCAACTCTAACCTTATAACGTTTGCGGAATTCGACCTCACCGTTGGTTTTTACCAAACCCTCTTCAACAACGGTTTGGGCATCACCGCCACTACCAACTAATCCACTTGCTTTTAACAGTTGGATCAATGGAATAAATTCGCCCTCTAATTTAAATTGTATCATTTTGTGCAAAAATACGATTATTTAAAGGTTTTTAGTTTTAACAACCAATGCTTTTTATAATTTTGCACCAATCTGACTTATTATATCGTAACAAATGGATTTATCCACCAAGAAACTGCCAAATTTCGATAATACGGAAATTGCTTTCCGCCAAAAATCTAACCACGAGCTTAAAAAAGCATACTGGCTTTTTAAAATGATCGGAAACAATTTCCTGACCAAAGTTGGTCCGGCTATTACCAACTTCTTTTTAAATATCGGCCTGCCGATTCAGGGTGCGATCAAAGCAACCATTTTTCAGCAGTTCTGCGGCGGTGAAACCATTGCAGAATGTGACAAAGCCATTGCGCAATTGGACAAAGGTGGGGTGGGTACCATTTTAGATTATTCGGTAGAGGGGGAGGAAGAAGAGCAGGTTTTTGACGAAACCTGTGCCGAAATTATCCGTACCATTGTGCGTGCCGATGGTGATGCCAAAATTCCGATTACGGTTTTCAAAATAACAGGTATCGGCCGTTTTGCGCTATTGCAGAAACTGGATGCCAAAGAAACTTTAACTGCTGCAGAACAGGCAGAATACGAAAAAGTGAAACTGCGTTGCGAAATGATCTGTAAAACCGCTTATGATAGAGGTGTGCCCATCATGATTGATGCAGAAGAAACCTGGATCCAGGATACTATTGATGAACTGGCGTTGGATATGATGCGTAAATTTAACCGCGAGCGCATTATTGTGTACAACACTTACCAGATGTATCGTCATGATAAATTGGCCGATATGAAAGCCGATCATTTAATTGCCAAAGCGGATGGTTTTATTCTGGGCGTAAAAATGGTGCGTGGTGCTTACATGGAAAAGGAGCGTAAGCGCGCTGCAGAAATGGGATACCCTTCACCAATTCAGCCTGATAAAGCAGCCTCAGACCACGATTATAACGAATCGTTACGTTATTGTGTTGATCATATTGATGATATTGCCATTGTTGCCGGAACGCATAATGAAGATAGCAGCCGTTTATTAACTTACCTTTTGGAGGAAAAAAATATCACGCACAATCATCCTCATATATACTTTGCCCAATTGTTAGGGATGAGCGATAATTTAAGTTTTAATCTGGCTGATTCGAATTATAATGTAGCAAAATATGTTCCTTACGGACCGATCAAAGCGGTAATGCCTTATTTATTCAGAAGGGCGCAGGAAAATACTTCAGTGGCCGGGCAAACAGGCCGTGAGTTAGGTTTGATTGAAAGAGAATTGAAAAGAAGGAGACTGTAGTTCAGTTTTCAGTTAGCTGTATTCAGTTGGCGGTTTTCAGTTTTTGACGGTAAGAAGTACTGTGAATTGAAAATTGCCAACTGTTTCTATGATTCCGTCATACTGAACTTCCGCCCGGCCGGTCGGACGGGTGTTTCAGTATCTATTAAATCTATTAAGTTAAAAGACCCTGAAATAAATTACCTTCGGTGAGCTCGCTCAGGCTCGGTTCAGGGTGACGACCCCTTGCGTTAATCACTTGTTTTTTTGGAAATGAGCGTGCCGTAGTTCTTCGGGAGGTGCAGCCTCGCTTTCCGCTGTATCTTTTGGCTGCCCTTCGTCTACGTTTAGGGTGACAGCCAAAAAGGATGCCGCTTCAATCGAGTTTAGATTGAAAGGACAATGCGCTGAAAATATCTCCAAATTAATTCTTCACGACAAAAGATTGTTTGCCCGTTAGCAAATCATAAAATAGAATAAAATCACCCGCAAGACTATAAACCGGATACTGAAAAGTTGCAGGTTTGTTTTTCTCAAAAAAGAAATGTCCAATCCAGGCAAATCCATAACCCAGTACAGGTATGGCCAAAAAGAAATGCCAATTGTGAAAAAGAAATCCGGTAAAGAAAGCCAGGCAAACTAAACCGGTACCGATAAAATGCAAAACACGCGAGGTAGTATTGCGATGTTCTGATAGATAAAACGGGTAGAACTCTTTAAGCGACTTAAATTTTTTATCTGACATCTACTTATTTATAAAATTCCGTTTGCTTTTAAAAATGAGCCCAGTTTTGCTGGTTTTTCAGTCATTAATAATGCGTTTAATCCTACTTTTCTGGCACCTTCGATATGCTGTGGGCTATCATCAATAAACAGGGTTTCGGCCGGATTGAGGTCATTTTCTTTTAAAACCTGTTCAAAAATATTGGTATTGGGTTTACGCAGTTTCATGTGCTGAGAGAAATAGGCTTTCTCAAAATAAGCATCATAATTATTAATCTGGAAAGTGGTTTTCAGATAGTTGATAATCCAATCGTAGTGGATTTCGTTGTTGTTGCTCAATAGGAAAGTACGGTATTTTTCTTTTACTTTCAGTAGTAAATCGTGGTTTTCTTGTATGGTACCAATTAACAGGCTGTTCCATGCCTCGTCAATCTGCTGGTCGGTTAATGCCGGATTGCCTGCTGCATTTCTAATTCCTGTTCTAAACTGGGCCGGAGAAATGGCACCGGTTTCAAAATCATCAAATAATTGGTTGTGCGCTTTGTGCGCAAAAAAGTTTTCGATATCTGTAATGCCCAATTTTTGAAAGGAAGCCTGGGCAATGCTGAAATCGATATCAAATATTACATTCCCGTAATCGAAAATAATGTTTTTAATGTTTTGCATGTAGCTATCCTGATTTGCTGCAAAGATATAGATGATGGATCTTAAATCATGTTTTTTTATCAAATGATGTTAACAACAAGCTCAGATTCACTTTTAAATGATAAGTTGTGCTCGTCGAAACAGCTGATAAGGTGTTTAAAAGCTTCTCTCACAGGCCAGCATTAGGCATACTCCGATAGAACGGTCGTCATTCCCGCGCAGGCGGGAATCTTAACACGTGCAAATAACCTTATTGTGCATGGAGATTCCCACCCTATAGCTATCGGGTGGGAATGACGAAAAATTTTATCTCCAGGCCTATTTAGGCTCTACCGTAACCGACTGGATTATGGTCCGGTTCTTTTTACCGCCCGTTTTTAATGTTTTAAATACAAAATAGATATCATGAGATTTTCCGTCTGAAATCATTTGGATCGGTACACTTTTTCTAAAATTAGATTTCCCGATCATGATTCCTTTACTATCGTCCAATCTGATTTCAATTTCTCCTTCCGAATCAGGATCAAGGTTCAGGAATGAATAGCTAAAACCTGAAATGCCGGTTAAATCGACATTTTTAATAGCTATCCAACCATTAGCCCTGGTGAGAACGAGTTTTTCGCCGCCATAAATATCTTTACGTTCAAAACCTTCAAAGTTTTTAATGTCGTCTGCATCAATGATATTGCTTTTGAGGTTGATCACTTTTGTTGTGGTTAAAGGTTTTAAACCTGCACCACCGGCATCGGTATAGGTTGCTTTTAAAGTAAATACCGTTTTCTTTTTATCTTTAGCTGCTGTAGGAACAATTTTTCCTGAAGTTGGTAATGAGGCTTTAACGGCTTCTTTGTTGCTTAAAGACATAATCCACTCTGTAATTTTTTTCACTTCAGCTTCTTTCATGGCTGGGTGTGCAGGCATTGGTACTTCTCCCCACACGCCGTGGCTGCCACCAATTACTTTTGAAGCCAGGTAATCAACGGCTTTATTGTCGTTTTTATATTTTGCTGCAATTTTGTTAAAAGCAGGGCCGATAGAAACAGCTGATTCTTTATGGCAGGTACTGCAATCCGATTTCAGCATCAGTGATTTGCCGATTAGTGTTTGTGCGGCCTGTTGGTGTCCTAATTCTGCCCCAGCTAAATCAATTCCTTCGGTATAGGTGTTTGAGATATAAATACGGTCAGTATTTACCTTCGCACCTTTATCACTTACTAAAACTTTATAATCAATGGTTTTATCGGGAAAATAAAAGCTCTTGTTTCCAGCCAGGTTAATGGTTACAGTTGGATGTTCGTTGCCTGCATAAACAGTTATCACCTGGCTTTTTGCCGAAGCTTTACTGTTGTCTATCACGGTAACACTTACAGGATATTCGCCTTTTTTAGTAAAAGTATAAGTTACTGTTGGCGTATTGGTGGTTTTGGTTATTCCCTTTCCGAAGTTCCATACATATTTTAAGGGATCGCCATCAGGATCTTTAGCCGTAACAGTTGCTGTCATTTTATAAGGTAATAAACCACTGGGTTTGGCAATACTAAGGCGTTCAATAGCCGGTGGACGGTTGCCTTTCAGGTAATCAATTCTGGTAATTGCAGCATCAGGGTTTTTGGAAAACCAGCCTTTGCCATACTCCAAAATATATAATTTTCCATCAGGCCCCAACTCCATATCAATAGGTGCGGCTAAAGAAACATTAGACATCAACGGCTCCATACTCAGGTAATCGCCCTGTGCATTCATGGTTACCGCTTTAACCCATCCACGTACCCATTCGTAAATAATCAGCTTTCCATTATAATAAGTTGGGTAAGGTGAGTTGGCGTTGGCATAATATACCGGACCAGCCATTGCAGTACGGCCACCTGCACCCACCTGCGGAAACTCTTTGGATTCGCCATAAGGATACCAGATATAGGCTGGTTGAGCAGGCGGAAGTTGTTCCAGACCCGTATTGTTTGGCGAGTTATTTATCGGCGATGCAGGATCGAATGCATTCCCGTTTGCTCCATTGGTATAATCATAAGCCCGATATGGATAGTTGTTGCCTATAAATAGGGGCCAGCCAAAATTACCTGCTTTACGTGCCTGGTTTACCTCATCGTAACCCCTTGGCCCCCTAAGCGGATCATCGTTGGTGGCATCGGGGCCAACCTCGCCCCAGTACAAAAAGTTGGTTTTCTGATCAACAGAAATGCGGTAAGGATTTCTGTTGCCCATTACATAAATCTCGGGTCTGGTTTTTGGATTGTCTTTAGGGAAAAGGTTACCATCAGGAATACTATAGGTTCCATCTTCATTTACTTTAATCCTCAATATTTTGCCCCTTAAATCGTTGGTATTACCTGCCGATCTTCTGGAGTCGTATTGTTCAAATCCTTTCCTGTTATCAAGGGGGGCATAACCTTTATTTACATATTGCTGTTTTGGTGCATCAAATGGGGTAGAGTTATCACCTGTTGATACGTAAAGCAGGTTGTCTGATCCAAAGGCAATAGAGCCGCCGGTATGACAGCATATTTCGCGTTGAGAATAGAATTCCAGCACAATTTTTTCTGATTCTTTAACGATCTGATCGTTAACCAACTTAAATCTCGACAGACGGTTTACAGATTTGTCAAATGGACTATAAAAAAGATAAATGTATTGATTTACCGCAAATTTTGGGTCTGCAGCCATACCCAATAAACCTTCCTCTGCATTTACATTTGGGGTATTGGTTTTGAAATAGACATCGAGCTTGCCAGCTTCTTTTATTTTTTTGGTCTGGTTTTTATAAATCAATACCTCACCTCTGCGCTGGGCAACTAAAATATCCAGATTGGGAAGTATTGTCATTTCGGTAGGTTCTGTAAACTCGCCCTGCGCCAGGGTAACTTTCACAAAGCGATCCTGGTCTGGTGTATCTATATGCTGTTTAGGAAAGAAATCGAAAGTCTTGTTCTGGTAAACGTTTTTGTTTAATGTTGTTGCCGATATAAAAATAAGTGCAATAGCAGATATTAAGAAGGTAAATGTTGTTTTCATCTATTTGGTTAAAGGATTTTCAATAAATATAGGATATAGTTTTATAGCCTAACGTATTGTATCAAAATTTATGCGAAAGGTATTAATATAGATATGGATAAATAACTTGATGATCGATATAGTTATCGCTGTTTGAAAACTAAAAGTCTATTGATTATCAGTTTATTCCATCTCATGATTTCTTAAAAGCTGCAGGAAGAATCCGCTAAATTTAAAAATCGAACAACCAAAGGTTGTTTTTTGAGTTTATTTTATGTCAGTCTATTGTCATTGTAATTTAAATCTGTAAATTACGGTATGAACGATAAAGTTAATTTTATTCTTGGGGTAGTTTTCCTCTTAGGTGGTTTTAGTGTTTTCTTTGTGATTTTTAGTGGTAAAAAGAGTTAGTCGATTCTAAAGAAAAATTGGAGCATATTATTGCTCCTTTTGGCAGTTCGCTAAATTCCATATCCAAATAGAATTGATCTTATTTTCTGGCATTATCAATAAGGTAAAATGCGGAATTGCTGAATTATGCCGAATTGAATGCAGACAATATTTTGATGTGCCAATAGATGTTTCGACATTGGTTAATATGCTTATTTATCAGTTTAATTCCACTAAGCTTCTGCTAATTATTTTTCGAAGGGAATTTTATATGTCTTTTTATTCGTTCGCATCATAAAGGCTGATCACTAAATCATCACCATTCATAGCCTGATCTATTGATCAGTTACGAAAATCTATTTAATCACCAAAACTTTTAGGCATTTTGTATGTTTATGGAATAAAATTCCAAATAAAAAAATGCAGGGAACAGTTAAATTTTACAATGAATCTAAAGGTTTTGGTTTCATTACAACGGAGAGCGGAGAAGAAGTTTTTGTTCATGCTACCGGCTTAACCGATAAAATAAGTCAGCATGATCGGGTAGAATTTGAGGTAGCGCAGGGGAAAAAAGGTCTTAATGCGGTTTATGTTAAAAAGATTCAATAATTCGATGAGATTAGGTACTGTAAAATTTTATAACCAGGAAGAAGGGATTGGGAGTATCATACCATCAAATGGAGGGAGAGAAGTGAGTGTTTTTGCCCATGGTGTAATTGACGCCATAAAAACCAGTAACATTGTTCAGTTTGATATTGAATTTACACCACATGGTATTGAGGCCACTAAGGTAACTGTGCTATCTGCATAACAGGAATTAAAATATTTTTGAAAGCAATTGTTGCTAATAACAACAAAATTTAAAAGTTAATCATTTTTTGGACTGAAAAGAATTAAGCAGGACGGTCTAAACTACTTAATGAACGGATTTACTTTACCGCTATTGCATCAAGATTGATACCTGATTATCATAATTTATTTTAACAACCTGTAACCAAAGTGAATAAATTTGGTCTTATGGTTGTTTATCCTTAAAACTTTATGATACAGCTGGAGCCAATTAGCGGTTTTTTTCACAAAGAGCGTGCACTACAGGCCACATACCCTATGCGCATGCTGATTGTATGTGAGGGAAAAGGTTTTTTACGCATGAATTCAGGCGATTATTCTCTTGTAAAAGGTCGGATTTTTTTTATTCCTGAAGAAGGTCTTGTTAGGCTTGATGGAGAAATCACTTTAGGCTATTGGCTGAGTTTTAGTAGTTTATTGTATGCGGAGTTTTTACAGCAGCACTTAGATCCGCAAGCTAAAAATCTGTTTTTAAATTTATCTTTCAGGGATCTTGACCCACAAAATTCAGTTAAAACGTATGGTTTACTCGATCAGCTAAGAAAGGAAATTGATCATAAAAGGGATATGCCCTTTTTAGCTCAATATTTATCATTATTTTTGGGCTTTACAGCTGGCCTGGATGGCTATCTTGCTGCTTTAACTTTAGATGATTTACAGCACGTACTGAGATTCAGGGCAATTTTAGAACAATTTTACAAGCAGGAAAGATCCATTCAGTTTTATGCCGAAGGCATGGGAATGAGTCCTGGCAAGTTAAATAAATTTTTAGATCGGGTGCTTGGAAAAAGTTTCGCTGTGCTCATTAAAGACCGCATTATGCGCGAAGCTGAAGAATTATTGCTTCATAGTGATTATACCATTGATGAAATAGCCGAATTATTGGGTTTTGGACAAACAACTTCCTTTAACACCAGTTTTAAACGGTATAAAGGCATGTCGGTACTTCAGTTTTCCCGTTCAAGCCTTAATTGAAATCAAAAATTGGTGCGTCTGCCAAGAAACGTTCATCAGTTTGATTTGATCTCTTCTAGAAAACAGGTATTCCACACCTCACCACATTAATTGTTCCTCGCCTAACGCGTAAAGTTTTGCTTACTGTTCCTATTTTTTCAGCCGCACCAATTATGTTTGCTAAATTATAAAATCTATCGATAAAGAAAAAGAAATATTCCTAAATCTGTTACATAGTTGTATTTTAGTGTTTACATCCGCTGCTGAGCTGTGTTATGAGGGAAAAACAACAAATTTAGTCATCCGCAGTCCGTTAAAAAAATCGTTCAGGTTGAGGAAGTCGAAATATTCCGGAAAGTGTACAACTATAGATTCTTAAGTGAAATTTGTTTGATGAAGTAGCTCAACTCATAGAGGCTGAAAGAACTGAACCCTGTTTAATCCATATTTTAAACTATTTTTAGGAAACGCAAGGTTAATACAAAGTGCTGAATTTCTTTCCGTTTTCTGTTTAGACGCTTTGCTGCCTCTTAACTCATCGCTGCTGGTAAATGCCGCATTCGCCCAACTGCAACGGGCAGGGGGCTAAATGGCATTTGCAGCTTTTCATTCTTTGGGTTGTATATGCACTTCCACCTGTGCCTAAACCTGATTGAAGCGAACACGGAGTGCAACGGAGTAAAGCGCAAAGCAGGGCTGGAAATGCCAAGAACTACTGAATGCTCATTTCCTGAAAATATTTATACATGGAGTGCACGGTCTTTACAAAATACTACTTTTCTTCCTGTCTTCCGATTACACATTTTCGCAAAATTCAGGATCTCTCTATATAAAAAAATCTTTTAGGTCTGCCATCATATAAATCGATTCTGCTGCTGTTGATTCCATGCAGTAGCCTTTACTTTTTATTAGTTTTCAAACAGATAGCCGCTGTAGGCCAGTCCTTTGGCTACACTTTTAAAATTATCGCCGGAGTTCAACGGAATGTGCGGAAATTTCGATTTAAACAAGTGTTGCACGGCAGATACCATTGATGTACCTCCGGTTAAAAACAAACAGTCAATATCTGTCGGGCTGATTTTGTATGTTTCCATAAAACGGTCCAGATAGGTATCTATTTTATTAATGTCTTTTTCGATGATGGAATTGTACTGTTGGAGCGAAATATTTTCATCAATCTCGATTTCCATATTGTGATAGGCGAATGTAGACTCCGGTTGATCAGAGAGCTCAATCTTGGTTTTTTCTATGGATCTGAACAAGGAATAACCCAGGTTATTTTCGATCAGGGTAATCAGGTTTTTGAATTTCGGATCGTTTCCAGAGTAATAATAATATTCTTCTATTTCTTTTTGAATTTTCAGACCGTTAAAGAAATTCATTTTATCCCAGGTACAGATGTTTGCAAAAAGCGATTTTGGCACATTTAACACCTTGCCAGGTGTGGCCTCGTACAAGGTATTTTTCCCAAAATAAGGTGTGCCTCTGTCCCACATAAATGCTGAATCAAGACTATCGCCACCGATATAGATGCCACCAGAGGCAATCATGTCGTTTTTACGGTCTTTGTTGCCAACCTTGTCCGGATCGAGGATCAAATAGGTGAAATCTGTTGTTCCTCCGCCCAGATCGGCTACCAAAACACGCTCTTTTTGGGTAATGGTTTTTTCGTAGGCAAAAGCTGCTCCAATAGGTTCAAACTGAAAACGGACATCGGTAAAGCCAGCACTTTCTGCTGCTTTTTTTAACCTGGTTTGTGCCAGGGTATCTTTCATCGTATTGTCATCATCAAAAAAAACCGGACGACCTATGACGGCCTTGTTACATTCTTTACCAATAATCTGGTCGGCCTTGCTTTTTAAATCTTTAAGGATTAAAGTGACCAGGTCAGAAGCGGTATATCTTTTATTATGGATCCGGGTTTCTGTAAAAGTGGTTCTGGACAGTATCTGTTTGATGGATTTAATGAAACGGCCTTTCATGCCGTCGCTTAAATAGGCAGCTATTGCTTTTTCGCCAACGATATGACTTTCGCCATCAACAAGACTTTTTACTTCAGTAAAGTAAATTAACGACGGTATAGAAATGGTGTCTACAATTTCCTTCTTTTCTTCATCATAAATGGAAAGTGCCGAATTGGTCGTGCCAAAATCGATTCCGTATAAAAACTTACTCATGGTTTATTATGCTGTGGGTTGGCGGGCTAAAATGGGGCTGCGAAAGTATTAAAAAAAGTGTTAAGAACTAAATTTTTTTAAAATAACTCGCTGGTGCCCAAATGTGCATTTACAATGCGGGTAATCTGTTGGCCAAGTTCTTTTGCATTACCAATACCTACACTTTTCAGTGCAGCCAACTGATCAGTCGTTCTTGGCAATTTTTCGGCAATAGAAAGTAGTGCTAAATCAGAAAGCACGGCATGATCCTGAGTGTTACGCTGCTGTGCGATTGTTTTGCGCCATTCGATCAAGTTTTTGTATACCTGAGGATTGGAAATTTCTTTTGGTTTAATACTCGTTTTTACTGGTTTTTTCTCTTGCGGTTTATTGCCAGCTGCGTGTAAAGTATGGATATAATCTTTGATTGAAAAAGGATTCCACGAAATTTTAAACAGTGCTAATTTGATCTGAAGTGCATCATTACAATTGTTTAATACCGTAAGCAGTTTATCGGAGTGTGTATCATTATAAAAGTTGATCGATACAATTTTAGCCGTTAAGGCAGTGAGCTGTTCCAGTTTTGGAACAAAATAATCAGATGCTTTTTGCAAACGGTCCATAAAAGCATGTTCATCAGCCGGATTTTGATCAGTATCGATTTTTGAAAATTCCTTTGCAATAAAATTTTTGGCTACCTTAAAGATCTCATGCTGAAAAATCTGGTTTCCCTGTTCGTAGATAGATAAAAAGGCATTGAGCTCATCTTTATCGATCAGTTTGGAGCGCCCGAGTTTTTCCCAGTCTTTGGCCACCAGCGAGAAATCCAGAAGTTCGTGGATCAAGCCCCAGGTATATTGCTGTGTATATCGCGCTAGCAATTCTGGAGTAGGTTTATCCTGATGAGCAGCTTTCGAGAAACTGATCACCTTGGCATCGGTAATGATATTTTCAGCCATTACAGGCGATTTCAGGATAAGTCCTTCCAGGCTTCTGCAACGGCTCAGCGCTACGTAGGCCTGTCCGTGGGTAAATGCGGTACTCACGTCCACTATTGCCTGATCAAAAGTTAATCCCTGGCTTTTATGCACGGTGATGGCCCATGCCAGCTTAAATGGATATTGCGAGAATGATCCGGTGCTGGTTTCATCGATTTTATTTTCCTTATCGCTAAGGCTATATTTAACATTCTGCCAGATTTCTTTTTCTACTTCGATTTCCCTGCCACCATTGGTAAACGTTACTTTTATCAAATCTTGACTGATTGCGGTAATTTTAGCCGCTTTTCCGTTGTAGAACAGTTTTTTACCGGAAGAATCATTTTTAATAAAGATAACCTGTGCGCCAAGCTTTAACTGAAGTTTTTCGTCGGTAGGATAGGCATCTTTAGGGAAATCGCCACTTACCTCTGCGTTGAATTCGAAAATTTCTCCTGGCAATTTTGCTAAACAGCCTTCGTTAATTTCGTTAACCAATTGGTTGTGCGTGGTAAGGGTAATGTAATCATCTTTCCATTCCTGATCTAAAGAGGGATCGTAACGTTCATTCAGTTTGGCAAGAAGGTCCGCATCCAGGTTATTTTCACGCATGCCGTTCAAAATATCAAGAAATATAGGGTCCGACTGACGATAAACTTTGTCCAAAGTGAACGTCAGCATCGGCGTAGACGTGAAAATCAGGCTATCGAAAAAGTAAGGGCTGGAATAATAACTGCTCAAAATGTGCCAGGCATCGTGAAAAATAGGCGAAAGCTGGTAAAGATCACCAATCATTAATACCTGCACACCACCAAAAGGACGATTAGAGCCTTTAACACGTTTTAAAGTCCGGTCGATAAAATCAATCAGATCAGCCCTGACCATACTAATTTCATCAATGATCAACAGATCAAGGCAGCGTAAGAGTCTTGTTTTTTCATCTGAATATTTAAAATTGGTTTCTGCATATTCATCAACAACGGGAACCAATGGCCCGAAAGGAATCTGAAAAAAGGAGTGGAGCGTAACACCACCGGCATTTATGGCTGCAACAGCAGTAGGTGCAACAATGGCGAAATTCTTTTTGGTGGTATCCCTGATTTTTCGAAGAAGGGTAGTTTTACCCGTTCCGGCTTTGCCGGTTAAAAAAACAGGCTGATTGGTGGTAGTTAAAAAATCTAAAAGAAGTTGGTTGTCCAGGTCAGGCGTATTCATATCAATTACAAAATTAACCTATTGGGAATTGATTTTAAGACAGGTTAAAGGGTGTTTTATCCACATTTTAGAGGTAGGCGTGGAAAGTGTTATTATCATGATTAAAATTAAGCGCTTGAAAATGAGTTTGTATTCTTCTTTTTTATGAAAAAATGCAGAAAACATTTTCTTAATTTCAATTCAAATTTGTAACATTGCACTCTCAAAAAAAGGAATACCTTTTTTCCGGGCCTATAGCTCAGCTGGTTAGAGTAGAAGACTCATAATCTTTTGGTCCCTGGTTCGAGCCCAGGTGGGCCCACTGCTTTAAACCCCTTTAAGGAATGCTTAGAGGGGTTTTTTGTTGAGTGAAAGGCTATTTTGCAACCTAAACTTACCCGCTTTTGCTGTTAACTTTCAAAGCAATTGATGTTTAATTGAAATTATTTATGCCAGATCTTGTTTCAAAGTCATTAGCAGAGGATTTCAATAATTGACCGAATTAAAACACGGTAAAGTATGTCAGCTAGGGGATATATTTGTTTGCGATTTTGATAACGGTTCCCTTCCCTAAGTTATTTTACCCTTGGTCCTTCGTCTGCTTTTACCCACTCATCATGTTCGCAACTGGTGCATTCGGCTTTTTGTCCTTCACCAATTTGGTGGACTTTTCCACAGAAGCTACAGGCATAAATCCCTTCGCGGTCAACTATTCTGGACGCTTTTGCAAATTCTTTGGGCATAATCGGCAGGCCTGGCTGCACCTCTTCATCTGAAAAAAAGAAGATGCTTACGCAGCCGGATGTTTCCAGTATGGCCGTTTTAACCTGGCCGAGATGGGAAACGCCCTGTTGCCGCAGTTCCGAAAAGAATTCGTCCTGGGCAAGGGCTTCCTTCCGGAATTCATGAACGGAAAACATGCCCTCTTCAATGATGTAGGTAGCTTTGCCTTCAACCAGGTCGTCAAATCGCTTGCTTTTGGCCATTAGATAGGTGGTAAGCCTGTAGGCACCCACAATGATGGCGAAAATGGCTAACGGTACCATGAGCCCGATTTCCTTATAAAACATCGGATCTCCTGCTGCGGAGCCCAGACTGATGATGACCACCATTTCAAATACCGATAACTGTCCTACACCGCGCTTGCCCAGAAGCCTTAGCCCGATTAATATGATGAAGTACATCAATATGGTGCGTATGGCAATCTCGATGAGAAATCCCCACTTTTCTTCGCCCACCATTATTTTGGTCCAGTCGATATCCTGCATATTGAGATTTGTTTTGGTGTGAATCAGTTTAAAGTCGCCTTATAAAGTTTAATGTAATATTTTCAAAGTTGATCTGCCTGGTATTTTCATTGCCAATGTATGAATATCAAAGGATTAGATTCCCTATTTTTTATATTGAACAGCCTTTGATCACATCTGGTAATTCGCATTTGCATTCATCACCAACTATTGAAAAGTATTTTTTTAAATGTTTAACCGCAAAGTTCCTTCCTGTTTCAATAATATTAGCCATGCGGGGATCGTCTTCCAAAATAAAGATATTTCGTCCAGTTATCAATATTGATTACGTTATGTTTCCGATCTGGTTAACTGAAATGTGTGGTCGGGAGTGAAATGCCAGTATTATTTTTTTTTCTCCGTAGAAGTTTCAGTGCTACCTTCTTCATACTTTTTTTCTCCATTTTCATCCTCGCGTACAATAAGCGAATGCGGTGCGGCAGATGATGGATTGCTTCCGGTTCCCGAGATCTCGGGGATGGTTGGGGTATCGTTGTTGTTGTCTGTTGAGGGCTGAATTGCTTCGGTGTTCCCCAATGCGGCCTGGGCAAGCTTTTCCTGATCATTCAGGTGTTCTTCTTGCTGCTCTTTTTTGTTTGTGTTGTCTTCCATAATTTCTGTATTGTAGGTTAACATCAAAAACAGTTTAATAGTTTGCTTACTATAAAAATGTAAGTTTGAAGATGCGTGGTGTGAAAAAAAAATAGCGATGCTTATAAGGCTGTTCTGGCGATTCAGGCTTGGGAGCAAAATAGCTATACGGATTAAAATCAGCCCGCTTAATGGCTCCGCCAGGTAAATGCTTGAGACCTTAACTGCCGGCAGGCCCGTCATCTTGACCAGCCAAAGATCTGTGGCCAGTTACCCCCATGCAGCTATTTATGCAGTGCAGGCCAGATTTCTGTAATCACGTAAATATTAATGGTAAAAAATTGCTTTGATCATTAAAGCCGCATCCTCTGGCCTTTACCAGGATTGACATGAAAAAGCGCTTGTCTCCGGCCCAGCTTTTCTTTTTTAACTGATTTTTTCATAAAGCAGATTAAAATTTTGATCAGATCAATTTCTCAGTTGTTATTTCCATAACACTTCTCAATAGCCTATATTTGCTGTTAGATTATTTATATCCTTGCAAAATATCACCTCTCTTTTCAACCGTTACTATCGTACCGCATTTGGCATTATTTGTCTGATGTTAATTTTTGTTTACAGTAAAAGGTTTGGCTACATACTTTTCCATACTTTGGTTGAGCTTTTTTCCATCGTAATAGCTTTCGCAGTGTTTATTGTTGCGTGGAATTCAAGGAAAATGCAGGATAATAAATACCTGCATGTTGTGGGGATTTCCTATCTGTTTATTGGTGCGCTGGATTTATTACATACATTGAGTTATAAGGGGATGAATATAATCCCCTTACCCGGATATCCTGCCAACCAGTTCTGGGTGGCCACACGTGGTATGGAGGCAATGATCTTTTTAGGCGGTTTTTTAATGATTGGTCGCAAACGAAAAGTGAATACTGAGCTCATTTTCCTTTTATATTTTGTAGTGTCTTCACTTATTGCGGCAAGTATTCTGGTATGGAAGATATTTCCGCTTTGTTTTGTGCCCGGAGTTGGTCAGACCCTTTTCAAGGTGGTATGTGAGTACATCATTATTTTACTGTTGTTGGGAAGCTTGTTTCTGCTTTACAGAGGAAGGGCTAATTTCGATCAAAAGACTTACCAACTTCTTTCTGGTTCTATCATAGCGGCCATCCTGAGTGAATGTTGCTTTGCTACTTATACATCAAACTATGGCCCTTTAAATGAATGGGGGCATTATGGTAAGCTGATTTCTTTCTTTTTGATTTACAAGGCTAATGTACAAATGGCCTTTGAGAAGCCTATGGCAAGTATTTTTCGTGAGCTTAAGGCCAGCGAGACAGAATATAAGGCTTTGGCCGAAAACCTTCCGGATGTGATCATGCGTTTTGATGAAAACCTGGATTGTATCTATATCAACCGGGATATCAGTAAAATTCCGCAGTTTGCTGATTCCGATGTTCAATCGTTGAGCAAACGAATCTGGAATGAATTGAAACAGGCGCTTTCAACAAGGAAAAGTATTGCCGGAGAGCTGGAAGTGAACATGCAGCAAAGCCACTATTATTCATTTCAGATCATTCCGGAAATCTTCGACAATGCTTCTGAGATTAGGCTTTTGGTTATTTTTAGGGATATCACTATCGTCAGGAAGGAGAAACTGCATCTGTCGAAGCTTCTGGATACCCTTCCGCAACAAGTATGGACAGCCAAAGCTGATGGCACTATTGATTATGTTAATGGGGTGATCATCCGTGATTTTGCACTTGATACGGATTCTCGTTTTGGTATTGGGTGGCAACACTATGTTCATCCTGATGACTTGCAGGAATGTACCAGGGTATGGATGCTTTCCCTTAGTAAGGGTACCGAATACCAGGTTCAGTTCAGATTGAAAATGGCAGATGGTCAATATCTCTGGCATCTGGGCCGGGCCGTGCCGATCTTGGAAAATGGTGAGGTTATATTATGGATTGGTTCGAATACCAATATAGATCTGCAAAAGAAAGGGCAGGAGCAGCGGGATGAATTTATTTCTATCGCTTCGCACGAATTAAAAACACCATTAACCAGTATTAAGGCATTTAACCAGCTGCTTGCCAGAACGAACGATCTTGAGCGGGCAAAATCTTATTTACAAAAAGTAGATGTGGCTACAACTAAACTCGAGAGCCTGATTAATGATTTGCTGGATGTGAGCAAGATCAATGCAGGTAAGCTCCAGTTTAACAAAACCACTTTCAACCTAGACCAGCTGATTCAGGAATGCTGCGAAAACCTTCAGCTAAGCGTTAATACCCATCGGATCATCTGGAGTGGAACCGAACAAATCAATGTATGTGCTGACCGTTTCAGAATGGAACAGGTAATTGATAATTTACTTAGTAATGCCGTAAAATATTCCCCTAATGCAGATGTGGTAAATGTTACGTTCAAAGTTGAACAGGAATCGATTATTATCGCTGTAGAAGATCATGGTATAGGTATTGATAGTCGGGAACTCGAAAAGCTTTTTGACCGTTATTACCGATCGGATAATGCTGCGGAGCGCTTTGGCGGACTTGGCCTTGGGCTTTTTATTTCTTCCGAAATCATTAAAGCTCATCAAGGTACATTCTGGATTGAAAGTGAGCTTGGAGTAGGGACTACAGTTTATATACGTGTTCCGTTGAAAGAAACAGTGGTTATAAAGGACCCGGTTACTAAAGGGCAGAACTACAGCAATGAATACCTTACCATTAGTTGTAACGATCAGCAAGGCTGGATGGAGGCAAATTGGACCGGACATCATAATTTTAAAAGTGTGCAAAATGGGGGGCTTAAGATGGTAGAATTGCTGAGGTCATCAGGACTTAAAAAAGTACTTAATGATAATAGAGAAGTACTTGGTAATTGGTCGGAGGCATCGGACTGGGCAGGAAAGGTTTGGTTTCCGATGATGACCGGAGCAGGTCTTCAGAATTTTGCCTGGATCTTATCTCCAAGTATCTTTGCTCAACTTGCCGCACAGAAAAGTTTCGATGTGTCGGACGGGAAAGCTAATGTTCGTTTTTTTTATGACATAGAGGAGGCTAAACGTTGGTTGAGAGAAAACTAATAAACCCAAGCCCTCAACTCTTTAATCGTTCTGATCATTTCAGTCAGCCTTTTTTTAAACGGCTTTCCGGAATAATTTTGCAATTTCTGCGTACAATAAAAGCTCTCTGGAGCGAGCAAAGATTTTTTTAACATGCCGATACCTGCGAACGGATTTTGATCTTTAGTAAGTTATGAATTGAAGATAATTCCGGCAGTAAGATTTATCTTCAATCTATAAAATTTTTTATATCCCCGCTCTTATTTTATGTGCCCGAAGATAGTCGATTAATGACTTTGGGTGATCGGTCTGTAATCCCTGAATGCCTAGTTTTATTGCTTTCATCCCATCATCGGGTGTTTCATTTGCTTTTTGCACATCCATAAAAATACTGATGCCCATGGTTTTTAGCACTGGCAGTAATGTTTCATCATGATAGCCGGCGAAATTATGCCTTAAATTATATTTCACAAGCCATTTAATTATATAAAAGACAGTAACTCGACACGATATTCAACTCAAGAGCGCAGCCAGGCTTACTAAAGCTTTCTGGATTTACGATGATTCGCTTCTGTTTTAGAAATTTAGCGGGCTTTACCACCAGGCTTGTTATGGGGAAACTAACCAAGTGTGTTACTGTTGATTTTTTCTTACAACAACATCATCATAAAGAAAAATATCCCCGACCCCATGAACAACTTGGTAAAAAGCCTGGTTTGCCTATGGCGGTAAATACAAATCAGATTCGCAACACCCAATAAAAAGAAATATGTTAGATAGCCAAATTGCGTGATGAAATCAGGTCTAACGATACTGTAATATAAATCGATCCACAGATCATGTCCGTTATAAGCGAAATATAATAACCTGTTGTCCGCATTTATCTTTGGTAGATCCGCTTTCCTGATCTTAAAACTAATAGGCTGTCCTGCATCAATTATCCTCGTTTTAAATAATGAAAGCGAACCATTGCCCGGGTTATAAAAAGTACCAGGTTTTCCCTCAATTTGAAAAGAGAAGTATGGTATTCTGGTTTTGGAAGCGTTAACATTGTGTATTCTTCCATTGATCTCTACCAACTGTTGCGATTGAACAAACATGCGCAATGGTATATAGCAGAATCCTATCAATGATAATAAAACAGTTATCTTTTGTAAATGCGGTTTGATCGGGTTCAAATTGTAAAATTTTGTTATTGATGTTATCAAACAACAATAGTAATGCATCGTGTTTTAACCGCAAGTTAAACGTTTTTACCTTTGATGTGAAAGATCGGCTTCGGTTATATATTGATGTGGCTAATTTTTCAGTTCTTTATTACCTTCAGAACGGCAGGCATTTGTGAAAGTCCGGATCGGCTGCATCACCTTAGATATCATGTATCCGGTTAATGATTTGGTTCCTGTTACTAATATTAAGCTTTTCAAAAATTTTTCTGGAATGGTATTTAACTGTGCTGACGGAAATAAATAACTGATCTGCAATTTCATTATTCTGCAACCCTCTTATCATTCCGTTAAGAACCTGACGTTCTCGTTCCGAAAGGTTAAATTTTTCCATTAATACCTGATTGATGTTTTCCGGATTGAAGATCATTTTTGGGTGTTCCGATATTATGGGATAGAGATAATGACTTAGGATTTCTTTACTTTTCTGACTACCGTCAGCTGTGATATTAATGATGATTGTAATATTGTCCGCTGTTTTCATGAACGATGTTTTTTCTTACCATATAAGATTTAGGGGGTACCCTATGTTCTGGGTTTTGACATTTGCTTCAATTATGAATTGAAGATGTGTAATAAATTTTCCCTGGTTATCGGTTTATCTAAAATTCCCTTGATCTGACGATATTTGATGATGCTATCGATCGTAGACGGATCAGTGAACGTAGATGATAAAATGATTGGCGTGTCAAGCATAAGCTTATCAATAGTTTCCAAAAACTTATTTCCCATGGATTCAGATATTTCAAATTCCAGAAAGATCAGGTCAGTCGGGTGTGTCCGGATAAATTCGGAAGCTTCATCAACCGACATAAAAGAAAAGACGTTGAAATTTTTTGAAATGCTCTTTAGTAAAGATCGGGTAACCATATGGCTCAGTCTTTCACTTTCGATGACCATGATATTTTTAATATGCTGGTTGATAAATTTCGGTGCAATATTAATCTTTGGAGTAGCTAACTCTGAAATGTGGAAGGTTTCTTCTATACTTTTAAGCATCACTGCCGACTGTCTGGCCAGGAGGTGGAATTCAGCTGAAAGTTTTTTATAGATGTTTTTGTTATTGCCTGAAAAGCAAAAAGATGCATCATTAATCGCATTCAAGCCGATGCTCAAAGTTTTATTCATTAATTTTGAGAAATCCTGAAGTCTTCTGATACGGGTTTGAATGGGGGATGCGTCGATCTCTCGCTTATGCTCCAGGATACAATTATATCCTATATGCTGCTGCTGGTAGAAAATTTTAATCAAACGCAGTTGTATACTGATATTATTGAGTGCTATATGTATATCTACGATCTCATCATTGATGTTGTGATCAAGAAAATAATGCAATGCTGACACGGCTTTCTTGTCATTAATTAACTTCGCAAATAATGATGTGTCAACTTCGATTGTGGTATTTAATATTGTTCTGAAAAAATTAATGGTATTTTGCGAATACTCCATGATTTTACCTGATGAATCCAGATGCAGATAATTATCGTTCATCATGATGGGGAGAAGCGATGTTAACAACACTTTCGTTTGATTATGCTGGTTAAATTTGTGATTGATTTTGATGCGTTTCATATGATATTGGTTTTCTAAGAAGTATTTGGCAGTTATTGTTGTTTGTATTCGCAATAATACTTGTCGTTTTTCGCTATATTTGTTACAATTGTTTCATTACAAGTTTTATGTTTGTGAAATTTTGTAAATCAACTACATTTACGATTGTAAATCTGCTAAAATTAAAAGCATAATGCAAGATATTATTTCAAAAAAAAGTATTGGGGAAAGATTACGATCGTTGCGATTGTCTAAACAGCTTTCACAAGCCGAAGCCTCTGATTTGTTGGGCTTGTCAAGGAGTCATTATTCTCAGGTGGAGTTAGGGAAGCAGTTCCCGTCCTATGCTGTTCTTTCGAAGGTGGCAGAGGTGTATAATAAAGAATATGAATGGATACTTCATGGCGATCTTTCTCATTCTGTTCCTGTTTCAGATGCCAAGGCGATAATTGATGGTTCGGTTCAGTCGATATCTAAATCTCACGTAACCGAAGTAGAGCCGGTTTCTTCCGGTAGTCAGGAAGTGTTGTTGGTTAAAAGCGAAGACTTTCTGTTGTATCTTAAATTCCGCGATCAGCAATCCTTTCTGCATAGCCTTCCAAAATTATATCTTCCCTTTCAGCAGCTTTCCAAAGGGCCTTATCGGGCATTTCATGTAGAGGGCGATAGGCCTGAAGTTTCATTGTGTGATCAGGATATTGTAATTGGTGAATTGGTAAACGATAAACTGCGTGTAGTTTTGTCGAGGGTTTATGTTATTGTGCTCAATGATCAGATAGGTATCACCAAGATTTTAGGGTATGATGCCGAAGGCTTTTTTGAATGCCAATCCAAATCTAATCAGTTTCTAAACGATCGTATTGAAATAGATTCTATCATGGAAATTTGGGAGGTCAAGCTTAAAATTACCTTTGCTATCACCAAAAATTTTGGGCAGGGTGAGTCCTACCGCGGTGTGGACCATACTATTCGTGACTTAACTCAGGAGATTAATAGGATTAGGGCTTTGGTAGATCGTCCTTAATACTGATTGTTGCCTTTGTTTCTTGTTTATCGCATAGGGTCCTGGGCTTTTATGTGATTGTTGGGTTTGTGGGGTTCTTCTGTTTATGATATTATGGGCAAGAGCGCCTAAACTCTTGCCGTTTCTTGTCCTGTATTCTCTTTTATGGAGGTTCAGGGATAATCTTTTTGCCTTTTAACTTCATGTGTTTTTTTTAATGCAGCTTAGCCGTTGTAATTGGCCTTGGTTGGGTTTTCGTGTGGGCTGTTTTCATTTGGTATCAGAAATTAAATATTTTGAAATAATATTGCTATTAATTTGCAATTAATTATTTCATTTTCTAATTTTGTGAAATAATATGTTTCATTTGCTTGTATAGCATATGACCAGACAAGATAGACAAACAATATTTTATGCAAAGAAAATTACTAATTCTATTAACGGTATCCCTTTTATTCGGCATTTCGCCGGTATTTGCACAAGCTCCCCAACAATTTAATTATCAGGGGGTGTTACGCAATCAGGATGGAAGTGTTGTTGCGGGAAAAAGCATTTCGTTACGTCTTTCAATCTTAAACGGTTCCGAGCAGGGAGATGTGCAATACACGGAAACGAGAAATCTTACCACCACATCATTGGGTATGTATACTGTAGCTATTGGTTCAGCTGGTGCCATCAGCAGTTCTAATAATTTTTCGTCTATCAATTGGGCGCTCGGTTTAAAATATCTTAAGGTGGAAGTTGATTTAAATGGCGGCCGCAATTTTGTTGCTGCAGGTACAACACAGCTTTTAAGCGTGCCCTATGCATTGTATGCTGCAAATGCTGTTGCAGGAAAGGATGGTAAATCTGCTTACCAGATTTGGTTAGATGCCGGCAATACTGGGTCTGCTACTGATTTTTTAAATTCCTTAAAGCTGACCGGACAAAGTGCAGGTGGTGATCTTTCAGGAGATTTCCCATCTCCATCGGTGGTGAAACTACGGGGCGTTGAGGTTAGTGATGAGACTCCCTTAGCAGGTCAGGTGCTTCGGTTCGATGGAACTAAATGGGTGCCTACATCAGTACCCGCAGTTGCAAGTGCAGATGTGGTAACAAGCCAGCCTGATATCATTTCCCTTTCAAATGCTACCGGCGCTACACTTAAGGAACTGGGGATTAATCTCAAGCCTGGTGCGCCCGCTTCTTTCTTGATAACCGACGAAACACAACAAATTAAATGGCAGTCGGCGGCAGAAAGCGGATTAGTCAAAGGTAAAATCGCAACGGTCAGTTTTAATTCTTTAGATAATGGGACCAGCAAGATCCCGGCTAATGATGTAGCTAAAGCAAAAATAACTGTTGTTGGCGCGCAGGTAGGTAATTCAGTCTTCCTTAATAACGTAGCAGATGAAACAGAATACTCCATTATTTCATCATGGGTAAGTGCTCCAAATGAGGTTAGTATCAGATTGGCTAATTACCAGCCAATCCCCGTCGATATCAGTGGCCGGCAGTACAAACTTCTTCTCATTCAAAATTAAACAAAAATTATATGAAACAATTTTTACTAAAATCAGTCCTGATGATTGGACTGTTGTTTGCTACTGCATTTTTTGCAAAAGCTCAAAAATTTGGCGATAACCTTGGTAATCATACGGCTACCAAAGATTTACAAATGGCTGGAAAGTCTATTTTTAACGCTGAAGGTATTGCCATCGGAACGGCTACCATCAGCAATGGAAGTGTTGCTTTACAAATAGGCAGTACAAATAAGGCCATCTTAATTTCTTCAGTAACGGCCAATGCCGATATTACGACACCCGTAAACGGTATGATTGTATACAATAATACCGATAACAAGTTCTATTTATATCAAAATGGCGCGTGGGTTACATTTGCACTTTCACTTAAGGCCAGTACTGATGGTATAGAAAGTGCTTCCAATGCAAATGGTTACACGCTTACCCAGGTCGGACAGGAAACAGTACTTAAATTAGCTCCTGCAGATGCTACGAATCCCGGAATCGTAACTACTATTGATCAAACCTTTGGAGGTAATAAAACTTTTAATGGAAATGTCAACGTAGCAACGGGTGCCAGTTTAAATGTTGTTGACGGTGCTACAACTTTAGGCGGGACATTATCTGTTGCTAAAGATGTTACCGTAGGTTCTGCATCAGTTCCGGCAAATAGCATTCTGAATGGGGCCTTGAGCGTAAACGGGCAATCTACCCTTACGGGAGCCATAGCGGGAGCTTCAACCCCTACTTCTGCGATTAAAATTATTAATCCGGTTGATGTTTCAGCGTCAGATATACAATCATATCTTGTAGTGGATGCAGATGGAAATGTGAAAAGAGGCGCCTCCAGTAATGCGAGTCTTGCAAAATATCAGATTCCGGTACCTTTGGGCACCTCGGCTGCATTTGATCCCGAAGGCAATTCAGGTGTCGAATTTACGCTAAACATTAACGAAATTAAGGCTAACGATGCGATTGTAGTAAACTTCGCTGCTGCTGACCTTGCAAAGTTTGCCGGCTTAACCATACTTTCTGCAACCGCTAGTGCAGATGGTATCGTTAAGGTTAACATAGCCGACTTTAGAAATCCTGCCGTAGCGGGTTACACCGTTCCAGCCATTGATAGTGCAAACCTGATTGTTACCAAATACAACGCAGCAAATGTGGTGTTAGCGCTTACTCCAAGACCGTAGTTCAGGGCAGAATATTATAATCAAATATGAAAACAACGCTTTTAAAAACGATTACGGTTACAGGACTGTGTGTCCTGGCCGTAGGCTTTGCGCAGGCTCAGACCCAAAAAATGGGTGATAACCTGGGTAATCACACCGCCACCCGTGACCTGCAACTTGCCGGCAAACAAATTTTAAACGCATCTGGTGTAGTAATTGGTGCCACAGTAGCAGCAAACAACAGTGTCGCGTTACAGATTACCGGGGCAGATAAGGCAATTCTTATCTCTAATGTGGCCGCTAATACTGACATCGTCACTCCGCTTAACGGTATGATCATTTATAATACCACCGAAAATAAATTTTATCTCTATCAAAACAACGCATGGGTAACATTTGCCCTCTCTTTAACTGCAAGTACAGACGGAATAGAATCGGTATCGAATCCTAATGCGTATACGTTGACTCAGGTTGGACAAAATACTGTCTTAAAACTCGCACCTGCTGATGAAACTAACCCGGGTGTGGTTACCACTGGTGTGCAGACACTGGCAGGTGATAAATCTCTGAAAGGCAGTTTTTCACTGTTAACCGGAGGAAATTTAACTGTTACCGACGGAACAACGAATCTGAATGGTAACCTTACGGTAGGGGCGACTGGTGCAGTTGTACAAACCACCCTTAATGGTGGGCTTACCGTATCTAATAAGACTACACTTAACGGAAATACAGGTACAAATTCGAGTCCTGTGAATGGAATTGTATTTTCAAATACCGTTCCGGCGTTAAATACCGAAGCAGAAAACTTTTTAGTTGTAGATGCAGCTTCTGGCGAAGTAAGAAGATCATCTTTTGTGGCCAATGCGTTCTTTAAGCAAAAAGTAACTGTCCCGACATTTACATTGGGTGCAAACGAGGCCACAAAAATAGTGCTTACCGTGCCTGGCGTGCAGCAGAACGACGGTGTGGTTGTAAATTACGATGCCGCAGATCTTGCCGCCACACCAGGTTTAGAATACATTTCTATATTAAATGCTACAGCAACCGATAATTTGCAGGTAAGTGTTGCCATTGCAGATATGAGACAAGAAAATGCAGATGGCACACCACTGGTGCCTGCATCAACCCTCTTAAGCGGTAAAAAATTCGTGGTTACACGTTACAGACAAACTCCATAAATATAAAAAATAGCACCGGTACGGCTTCCATGTCAATACCGGGGCTATTTGCGGGAACCTATGAGAAAAATTTACAGATTCATATTTCATGTTTTAGTAATGTTGGCCTGGACAGGCGTTCGTGCACAGTCTAACAGTGCAGATGTGTTCAGCGCATCTGGTGGCCATGCTACTGTAAATGGAACAACTGTTGAATGGAGCGTTGGTGGTACTGCGGTAAGTTCCACCGCCTCATTACCGAACGGAGCGCTGTTGACGCAGGGCTTTTTGCAGCCAATTGATCGGATGATTCAGCTGATGCTCATTTTTGATCCGCTTTCTTCAAAAACGTATGAAGATGTAGATTTTCAGCTTTTTGCCCATGCCAGTGATGGTAGTCCTGTCGAATACATGAGTACCAATACTGATGTAGCAGTTATCTTAAATGGGAACACCGTAAAGATAGTGGGAGCGGGAACGGCTAACATCAGGGCGACGATAAAAGGAACCAGTATCTCCAAAGATCAGCCTTTGCTGGTTGATAAGGCCACGCAGATGATCACTTTTGATCTTATACCTGTATTGTATAAAGGCGATCCTGCTTTCACGATGAATGCTTACTCGAACAAAGGGCTGCCTGTAGCTTATCATAACTCAAACCCTTTTGTTGTTCGGGTTTCGGGAAATATCATTACCCCCGTTGATCTTGGCCGTTCAACGATTACCGTAAATCAGGCGGGAAGCCAGAATTACAAAGCTGCAGAAGTAACACAACAAGTACAGGTCATCAGCAGGGAAGGGGATGATATCAGTGTGCCTCTGGCCGTTACTCCAAATGGAGATGGAATGAATGATGTTTTGGTTATCAAGGGGATAGAGAACTTTCCTGATAACAATGTTGTGATTGTGAACCGAAACGGTACAAAGGTTTTTGATGTAAAAAACTACGATAATTCAGAAATTATTTTTAATGGAAGGGGAACTTACAATGGCTCATTCAATGGTCGCATCAGGACTGATAACTTACCGGCAGGAACCTATTTCTATTCTATTGTATATCGGCGTGATGGTGTAACGAAACGTAAGACAGGATATTTTGTACTTAAGTATTAGATAAGAAATGAATAAAATTAAAGTTTTTTTGATGTTCATCCTATTGGTCGGGTGCTTGCCATCTTTCGCTCAGCAGCAGTTCACCTATACGCAATACATTGATAATATCGCGCCTATAAACCCGGCCTGGACGACTACCAGGAAAGTTTCAGAATTTAACTTCCTGGCTCGCCAGCAATGGGTTAATGTAGAGGGCGCGCCCCGTACGTTTATGGCTAATGGGGCCTTTCTGCTGGAAGATATCGGATCATCGGTTGGATTTAATTCAATGACTGACCGTGTGGGGCCCGAATCGCTAACAGAATTTAATTTATTTTTTGCAAAATCAGTGCAGTTACAAAATGATCTTTACTTTTCTACAGCCTTAAATGGAGGTTTTCGAAATTATAACATTTTATATTCTTCATTGCAGACCGATGATCCTCTGTTATCAAATTCCGATGTTAGAGATAACCGTTTTAATGTTGGAGCAGCCATTATGGCTTATGTACCAGGAAAATTTTATGCAGGTGTTTCTATCCCCCGCATCAATCTTGGAAATGCAAAGGGAAGTTTGAGTGATGTGGGCTACTTCAGAAATTTCTATTTTGCCAACCTGGGCTACTTGGCGAATTTAGGCGATGACTTTAGGCTGGAAGCAGCTTCGGTATTAGCCTACACTTCAAATGTTCCTTTACAGGTAGATGTATCTTCTAAAATATGGATCAGGGAAACCCTTGGGGTAGGATTTAATTACCGTTCTAACAATGAGTCAGCGTTACTCACATCTTACAGGTTAGGGCAATTCAATATGGGTTATAGTTATTCTTTTGTTTTCGGAAATAAAAGGGTTGCGGGTTTTCAAAACGCTACTCATGAAATTACGTTAGGTATCCGTCTTTCAGGCAGTGAAAGAGATCCCCGAACATGGTATCGCTAACCATGATAACAGAGATGTTGAATTGGCCAACTTAGACATAGAATGGTGAAACAATGTTGGTGGAACGCTTTTGAAATGATAAATAACCAGCGCAAGTGCCGGTAAACAGATAAATAGAAAAAATAAAGTTGATAAAGATGAGAATAAATTTTACAAAGATAATATGCCTGATGGTACTACTACTCGTCGCTAACAGTATGTATGGTCAACAACGGATGGGCGACAACCTGGGGAATCATAAAGCCACCAACAATCTGGACATGAATGGTAAAAACCTGAATCGGGTTCAAGTGGTCAATGCGGAGAATGTCGTGATAGGAACCGCTTCAGCTGTTAACAATGCGTCAATTTCATTACAGGTTAACGGGCAAAAAGCTATACTGATTCCACGCGTAACCAATCTTTTAGATGCAACAAATCCGGCTATACCTGCAGCTAATCTGCTTGAAGGAATGATGGTTTATGATTTAACAACGCATAAGTTTTACATCAGGGATAATAACTCCTGGATAACATATGGTTCAACGCGTTTGGCAGATGCCAATATACTGGTAGGAGATGCCACAGGTACGGCCAGGTCGGTTGCGATGACAGGTGATGTAACGATTAGTAATGCTGGTGTAACTGCGATCGGTGCTTCGAAAATCCTCACACCGATGATTGCCGATGCAACTGTAACTGCCGTTAAACTAGCTGATAGTGTTATTGCTCCATCCAAAATGAAAGTTGGAACTGCAGCAAATCAAATATTAAGAACAAATGCAACCAACCGCGCAGTTTGGGGAAACATATCAGACCTTGGCTTTGTTGATTTGATCAGTAACCAAACCATAGATGGTGTAAAAACCTTCTCTTCTAACGGAGGTCTCATCGCAACGGGCAGTTTGGGGCAGGGCACTGTACCCACTTTACCCAATGGCGTTAGAATGTCGTGGATACCCAATAAGGGTGCCTTTCAAGTTGGTCTGCAATCCGGCACTGAAGGTCAGGACAGCAATATCGGGCTATATTCTTTTGCTGCAGGATCCGGAGTGAGTGCAAAAGGAGTGGCATCAGTAGCTTTGGGTATAAATACGCTGTCTTCCGGCAACAATGCTCTTGCAATAGGTAATGCCGCCACAGCGTTGGGATTGGGATCGGTAGCTATAGGTTCTAATGTGTCTTCAGGTTCAAATGTCGGATCTTTTGTTTTTGGAGACAGTCATGCAGTTCTGGGTACTTCTGGCACCAATGATGCCCCAAACCAGATGTTAATGCGGTTTAAAGGCGGCTATAAATTTGTTTCTGCAATAAATGCCTCAAACGCCGCTACCAAAGGACTTACCATCGGCGCAAACGGTGTGGCCACCTATTTAGCTAATGCCAGGGCATTGTTTACGCCACTATCGTTAGTAGATAAAGGATATGTAGATTCTTTATCAGCTGCAGGTCCTTATGTAAGTAAGTACCTGGCCGAAACGGTAAGGGGATTAAAAACTTTCAGGAGTGACAGCGGATTTGTCGCAATTGGTACGAATGGCAGCGGGATTATCCCGGCTACAGGAGCAGGATCAAGGATGATGTTTTATCCTGGCAAGTCAGCATTCCGCGTAGGGCAGGTAACAGGCACGCAATGGGATGATGCCAGTATAGGTGCTGGATCAGCCGCTCTGGGATACAATACCATCGCGTCGGGCATAAATTCAACGGCAATCGGTACAAACGTATCTACAGGTTCATATGCAGGATCTTTTGTATTCGGAGATAACCATACAGTTGCAGGTACTTCGGGTACCAATGATGCCGCTAATCAGATGCTGATGCGTTTTAGAGGAGGATACAAGTTTGTTTCAGCGATCAACGCATCAAATGCCGCTACAAAAGGACTAACGATTGGTGCAGACGGTACCGCTTCATACATCGCCAACGCAAGGGCTTTATTTACCCCGCTCTCTTTGGTGGACAAAGGCTATGTAGATTCGCTTTCTGCCTCAGGTCCATTTGTAAGCAAGTACCTGGCCGAAACGGTGCGGGGACTAAAAACTTTCAGGAGCGACAGTGGATTTGTGTCAATTGGTACCAATGGGAATGGGATTATCCCGGCTACCGGAGCAGGGTCGAGGATGATGTTTTATCCGGGTAAATCAGCATTCAGGGTTGGACAGGTAACAGGCACACAATGGGATGATGCCAGCATTGGCGCGGCTTCTACCGCGTTAGGATACAATACCACTGCATCCGGGGCAAATTCAATTGCAGTGGGTAATACGGCCAATGCGCTTGCCGCAGGCGCTGTTGCCTTGGGTTCAAACGTTTCCACAGGTTCTAATGCCGGCTCTTTTGTGTTCGGTGATAGCCATACGGCCATTGGTACATCAGGTACCAACGATGCAGTGAATCAGATGTTGATGCGGTTTAGGGGGGGATATAAATTTGTTTCTGCAATTAACGCCTCAAACGCCGCTACCAAAGGACTTACCATTGGCGCAAATGGTGTGGCTACCTATTTAGCTAACGCCAGGGCATTGTTTACGCCACTGTCGCTGGTAGATAAAGGATATGTAGATTCACTATCAGCAGCTGGCCCCTTCGTGAGCCGCTATCTGGCACAGATAGTAGCCGGGCAGAAAACATTCAAAAGTGATAGTGGATTTGTGGCCATTGGAACTAACGGTACGGGAATCATTCCGGTTACCGGGGCAGGAACCAGAATGATGTTTTATCCGGGAAAGTCAGCTTTCCGGGTTGGTCAGGTAACAGCTACCCAGTGGGATGATGCCAGCATTGGCGCAGCTTCTACCGCGTTAGGATATAATACCACTGCATCCGGCGCAAATTCAATTGCAATGGGTAACACAGCAAGTGCGCTCGCACAGGGCGGCGTTGCCTTAGGGTCTAATGTGTCGACAGGATCATTTGCGGGATCGTTCGTATTTGGTGATAACAATACTGTTGCAGGTACTTCGGGTACCAACGATGCAGCAAATCAGATGTTGATGCGTTTTAGGGGAGGATATAAATTTGTTTCTGCAATAAATGCATCAAACGCCGCTACCAAAGGGCTAACCATAGGTGCAAATGGTGTGGCCACTTATTTAGCCAACAGCAGGGCGTTGTTTACGCCACTTTCATTGGTAGATAAAGGTTATGTAGATTCACTATCAGCAACAGGCCCCTTTGTGAGCCGCTATCTGGCACAGATAGTAGCCGGGCAGAAAACATTCAAAAGTGATAGTGGATTTGTAGCCATTGGAACAAATGGTTCAGGAGTTATTCCGGTTACCGGTGCCGGAACCAGGATGATGTTCTATCCTGGTAAATCTGCTTTCCGGGTTGGGCAGGTAACCGGTACGCAATGGGACGATACCAGTGTGGGTTCAGGATCAGTTGCTTTGGGTTATAATACCATTGCCTCGGGATCAAATGCTGTTGCTGCTGGTAATGGCGGGACTTCAAGTGGTAACAATAGTTTTTCATATGGTACTGTGAATAGCGCTACTGGTGTAGAATCTTTCGCAGGCGGAGGTTTGAGTACAGCCAGCGGACCCCGATCCATGGCTATAGGTTTGCAAGCTTCAGCATCAGGGAGTGAATCATTTGCCTTGGGTAATAATGTGGTTGCTGACGCTGCACAGGCCGTTGCTATTGGGGCCTTTGCTTCTACTAATGGTTTTTCCGGAGCATTTGCATTGGGTGATGGATCTGGCTCATCGGCCAATACGGTAAAATCACTAGCTGCCAATCAGATGGTCATGAGATTTGCAGGAGGATATCGTTTCTACACATCGGCTAATCTTTCATCTTATGTTGACATCGCTGCGGGCGCCAATGGCGTGAGTATCACATCTGACAGAAGAAAAAAAGAAAATTTCGAGAAAGTAAATGGAGAACATTTTTTGAGTAAAATTGATACGATGCAGCTGAGCAGCTGGAATTATAAAGGGCAAGATCCTAAAAGCTTCCGTCATTACGGTCCTATGGCACAAGACTTTTATCAGGCCTTTGGAAAAGATAGTTATGGTAAGATCGGAAATGATACCACAATTTCCAGCGCGGATATAGATGGCGTAAATATGATCGCTATCCAGGCTTTAATTAAAAGGACTAATCAACTACAGGAAGAGAACAGGCTGTTAACAGAGCGCAATCACATATTGGTTAAAGAACTCCAGGATATAAAGGATCATGCTGCCGAAACATTCAGATTGGTAAATAACAACCTTGAGCAACAGCGTAAAGCGCATGAATTGCAGCTCACCGCTATCATTGAGCTCCTTAAAAAAAGCAATCTAAAGGAAGTTAGTGTAGCTGCAGCACAGGTTTTAGAAACAACACAAATGAAACAGCTAAGCGAAACAAAGCCGATTAAAGACAGATAATCAATGGGGTTAAATCTTCTGGGATGATGAAGTCTGTCGGGAGTATGATAAGTATGTGTAGTTTATTGTTTTACAGTAGTTTATGTGTTGAATATTAAAAAAGATGAACAGAAAAACAGCAATAAAGAAATTGGCGTCCAGAATAAATCTGATGCTTCCCTGCATATACTCCGAAGAGTTAACAGCGCATGCGTTAGTTATCCCTTTTCTGCAGATTGTGGGATCTGATGAAGAAATGCCTGAATCAGGTTCATCAATCAGTATGCTGATGAAAAGAAGAAATGGCCATTCTAATTTTGCCATCTTTCAATATAACAGGCTTAATATCATGGTGGCATACAGCCACCATCAATACAATATGGATGATTGTAAGACTTTTTTAAACGATTACTGGAAAAAATTCAGATCTAAGTTTGGCCTTATTACCAATGGTATAAAATATGAAATGTATTCTGCTGCTATGATCTATCGTAATGATTATTCTAAGCCACTATTTAACTTTTGCATTACGACAACCCATGCAGGTAAAATTAACAGCATACTAAATCAGTATCAGGATCTTTTGGTATTAAACTAATAATATACATGAGAACATCAAACTCCAGCGTAACCAGTATTGAGAAAGCAAAACAGCTGCATACTCAGTTTCCGCACGAGGTTCATGAATTTTTTTCTTATTTAAAATTATACATTACTTATAACGGTCTTGATAATCTGATTCAAAAGCGTTTGATGAATTATCTTGATCAATACCAGGAACAGATGGATAGCGACGCTTTAACATTTGCATACATGCTTTTCCAACCCTCTTCAGCACGTTTTGTTGAGCATTGTATCTTATCATATGCAACCCACTCTGATAGCAGTACTCACTTTGTGGATTATGTAAAAGCCAACTATTTATAATGAAATGGGCGGAATATAAATATCCCCAAAAAAAACTTGAAGAAAGGTTGGCATAATGTCTCGGCCTGAATTAACGAAATAAACTGTTTTATTAATATCCTTTAAGAAATGAAAAACAAGATTTTGCTTATTATGCCATTGTTATTCTTCACAACAATTGGTATGGCACAAATTAAAATCGGCGCAAGCACAGGTGCACCAAATGCAGGCGCCATATTAGAAGTAGAAAGTACTAACCGTGGTTTCTTGCTGCCCAGAATAGCTTTAACCTCTAACACCATGACACTAAATAGTGTTACACCTCCTAATGGAATGATGGTATTCAATACGAATACATCTACAGCAGGAGGATTAGCCGGTACTGGTTTGTACGTGTGGAACGGTCAGTGGACCCTGATATTGGAAAGTAGCGCTGCAGATCCCGCAGGTTCTTATAAGCTTTCTGCAGCTAATTCCATGACCGGGTATTTATTATGTGATGGATCTGCCGTATCAAGGACAACCTATGCAGCTTTGTATGCAGTTATCGGAACAACTTTTGGAGCGGGCGATGGTTCTTCAACGTTCAATCTGCCTGATTTTAGGGGCCGTGTTTTTGGTGGCGTGGGTTCTGGTACGGGTTTAACAACAAGATCCTTAGGGAATACTATCGGTTCGGAAGCGGTGACATTAAATTCTAATAATATGCCTTATCACAGGCATAGAACCTCTCTTGCTGCTGCTGGAAATGATGGTTCATTTGGCAATACGGGTTCTACATCTTATACAGAATCTATTAGTGGAACGCCAAATCAAAATGCATCAGTTGCTTATACCGATTATTCTGGTAGTAATTCGCCATTACCATTTTCTATTATCCAGCCAACGCTATATGCCGGTAATACTTTTATTAAATTTTAAACTCCGGTATCTACACTAATTTCGAAATATAACTTACCCGCGAAATCTATGCTAACCTTTAAAAAAATTGCTCGTATTAATTTCTTGACAGGTCTTCTTGTATACAGTATTTCTTTTATCAGTGCTGCCCAGGTAAAAATTGCTGTATCACCGGGAGTACCCAATACTGCAGCAATGCTTGATGTTGAGAGTAGCAATCGTGGTTTTCTGTTACCACGTATTGCCTTGAGTTCTTCTACCATGCAATTAAATGGTACTACCCCGGAAAATGGGATGATGGCTTTTAATACAAATGATGTTACCACAAATAACTTAAGGGGGATTGGGGTTTATATATACTATGGTGGCTCCTGGAAACTGTTACAAGAATACAAAAATCTTGATCCGGTTGGAGTATATAAGTATTCTTCTACTAATAGTCTTAGTGGCTATTTGAAATGTGACGGCTCTGCAGTGTCCAGAACAGCTTATTCAGCTTTATATGCTTTAATCGGAACAACCTTTGGTAGTGGCGACGGCTCAACCACATTTAATCTGCCTGATCTCAGAGGACGTATTTATGGTAATATTGGTACAGGACCAGGTCTGTCAAATAGATCTTTTGGCCTACGGGAAGGTAATGAACTTCTTTATTTGAGTGATGTACATATGCCGCTTCATCAGCATATAGAATCTCTTGCTGCCTCCGGGAATGATGGAGTATTTGGAAATACAGGCACTGCAAAATATACTGAGTCTATAGCGATAAACCCTAACCGATACGAACCGGTTGCCTGGACCTCTTATGAGGGGGGAGGGGGATTTGGTATCATGCAGCCAAGCATATTTGCCGGTAGTTTTTTTATTAAATATTAACCTGCATAAAAAGAACGTGTTAGTTGTTACTTACGATGTTTAATTCTGCTGAACCAGCCTATCCTTGCTTTCCCTTTGTTTTACATGCGAAAAGCAATAAATCATTAATTTCAATATCCTGGTGTATAAAACCGCTTATTTAAATATGATGGTTAAGTTTTATTTAATTAAGATTTAATGATATGATGAGTTCGCCAGGGTGATTCAATTTAACATTATGGAAAATCTTAAAGTAAAATAAACTTTACTCCTTTTAGTTGTGAGATCATACTCAAGTTGCTATGTTTGATGTTCATAGCAAAAATTTTGTTTATGCATCCTGTTTTTTTACTACTCATTGGTGCAATATTTATATTCGTTACCAACATCATACAGATATTTATTCATGGACACAAAAATAGATATCTAAACACCTTATTATCTATTTCCTTATTCGGCATCGGATGGTTTGTTATGATTTTTTTGTTAACTGCATCTGGTGGCATCCAGCATTATCCAATTTTATACAATAAGGGACTTCCAATATATTATTTAATTGCTCCGTCTTTTTATCTTTATGTAAAAGGATCAATTGATCCTGGACAATCGCAGTTTAAAATTTCTCATTTATTGCATATCATTCCTGCATTGCCTGCGCTTGTATCAATTATTCCGTATAACTTATTGGATACTGATGAACAAAGGCGCGTACTTAAGGGACTGGTTAACGACATGACTTTGTTATTTAGCCCTCATCCTTATATTGTGGGCAATTGGCATTGGATTTTCCTTCCAAGTGTCGCATGCATTTACTGCATCTTCCTATTTGCGAATATCCGTCGATCACGAAGATCATCAGGCTTAACAAAAAAAGCTACTATATGGCTTTATAGTTACACAGTGGTTTTGACCTTATTTTTTTTGTGTACATTAACCGCCACATTAAAGGCTCAATTTGATATAAATGGACCCCTTCACGTCTTTCGTAGCGGAACGTTCGTTTTCTTGGGTTGCTTATGCATATTTACCTTAAGTCTTCTATTTACCATCAATCCAGAGTTTGTTTTAGGAAACCGCTCTTCAAAATCGGATGATCCTAACGGAGTTTTACCTAATGATCAGCAATCATTGCCCGATCGTGCCGGGAAATCTGATCCTGCTGAGAATGAACCGGTGGTTGTTATTTCACATGAAGAAAGAACGCAGAGAAAGATAGGCTCCCGTCCTAAAATAATTGATCCGGTATTGATCAATAAAGTGGAGGTTTTGATGAAACAAAAAGAAATTTTCAGGCAATCAGGACTAACAATTAGTGAATTCTCCGCATACTGCGATGTTCCAAATCATAAGCTTAGCGAACTATTCAATAGTCACTATAAGCAGGGATTTAATGCATATATTAATCATTTACGGATTGAATATGTAAAGAGAAGACTCCAGCAGGGAGATTGGAAGCGATTCACATTAGAGGCGATTTCATCTGATGCCGGATTTGTAACCAGAAATACATTTATAGTGGTATTCAAGAAGTTAACTGGCTATACGCCATCTAGTTATATCGCAGTTCTTAAAAAGGGAATATCTTAAAAGATGTATCGTTTTTAAATATTAATACATATGGAAGCCTTTTGCCAGGGTTTTTGGCAAATGATTGCTATAGTTTTGAAGATTAATCTTGTACCTAACCGGATATAAAATATAGGTATAATCTATCACAAACTATGATTGAAATGGAACTTAAAGCAACGATTGAAATTGATATGGATAAAGGGGAGAAACTTCTGGTGATAGTTACAAATTCCCAGGAAGATCAAGATGATCTTTACAATCAATTATTGGCAAACATTAAAGCTTTTAAAGACGGTTTAAATTCTAGTGTAGCTCATATTGCATATATCACTGCCGGCTACTGGGACAAAAACAATGTTATCGTATGGCAGAAACCATTTATTGAATTAAACATCAATAAAAACTGAGATTGATGAACTAAATTTTGTTTGATAAACATGGATTCCTTTAAAATTTACCGGGTAAATAGGCGTAGTACCAAGAATAGCGTAAATGTCATTTAGTATAAAAAATAACCTTACCTTAATCAGCTGGGATAAAGTTTGATGAATTCATCAAACTATCCATTCTGCCAGCTCGAACTAATCTAAAGTATAGCGGGTCTTAATCAAAATTTCTGGAACTTTACATCAATATCTGTTAACAGGATTGTTACAGGGTCTTTATTCTTACAACTGCACAATCAGTTGAGAGGGGGATAGACAGGGATGAACGGGGATGCTCACGCATTCCCGTTTTCAAAATAACGATGTATAAAATTTTTGATATGAGGAACTTTAAGACGCTACAATTACATCCCCCATATTTCACAGCCAAAAACCAATAAATGAAAAAGCGAAATTATTACGTCATTATAATCGCAGTTATTGCAATCATCATAATCTCAATCTGTTTTACATCTTGTTCTAAATAAAACAGTATCCCGGTTTAAAACATACACTCATAACCAACAAACCTTAAAGCATGAAAATTGGTGTTTGGCCCGCACTAGTTGTAATTGTCCGTCCGGATATCAGGCGCGTTATCCGCTTATCGAAGGCTTTGGCTACAAACCGGCCAATAACCCCCATAAAAATTTTATTAGGTTAAGCTGGATAGTTCTGGATTTGTTGAATTAAACCCAGGTCAGGAGAATCATCCCATGATGCCTCCCCGTTACAAAAATGATCAATTCAGCAAGCCGAGTTGTCTGGCTTAAATGGCACTCATGCATCTTAAACTATTTGCCTAAAATATATGCAAGAACGCTCAAATTATCAATAAATAATATCATTTGTGCGTCGTTCCAATTGCGGATCTTCGGGAAACTGCCGCAAATAAAATTCTTCGTAATAGGCTTTGATAATGGCTGCAAGTGGCGTAGACAGCAGTGCACCCGTTAATCCAAACGCTGTACCCATAGCCAGTAATAAGAACAGAGACGACATCGGGTGGATATTCATGGTAGAGGATCGGAGTTTGGGCATCAAAAAATCAGAAATCAGTTCATTCAATAATAAAAAAAATACCAGGCACCAAAGTGCTGTTGCAGGGCTAACGGAGAGTGCAACCAGGGTAGGAGGGATGGCCATGATATAGAACCCTATTTTTGGGATAAGTTCAGAAAAGAAAGCCAGTGCTGCCCACACCAATGCGCCCGGAACATTCATCAGCGTAAGAAAACCATATACCAGAACTGCTTCAATAGCACCTCCAATAAGATTTGATTTCATCCAGCCAACAAGCATCACCGACGTATGTTTCATTGCATTTTCTGCTTTTTCCCTTTGTTTCAAGGGAAATACGGTGAGGTAAAGCTCAATGATAGGTTTAGGGTTCCCCACAAAAAAGACAACCATGCAGATAAACACGATGAATACAAAAACACCTCCGAGTATTGAAAATGAAAAGTTTCCAATCCCCATTACAGTATTGCCTATGGAAGGAATTGCAGATGATATAGAGGAACCTCCCTCGCTCATTTCCTTCCTCAGTTCAGGAAATTTCCGCAATAATGAATCCAGGTAACCTGAGACGCTCGCATAATATTTTGGCAGGTTTCCAATCAATACGTCCAGCTGGTTGCTCATGTGCGGAACTACCATCCAGCCAAGCAACGCCGTAATCCCAAAAATGATGAAAAATACGATCAAACAGGCCAGCCAGCGCTTCATCCCTTTTTTCTCCAGGCGGCTTACCGGAGCATTAATAATTAGTCCTAAAACGATAGCGAAAATACCCAGAAGCACGATGCTTAAGATTTTTAACAGAAACCAGAGCAGAATAATAAGTCCGGCTGTATAAAGGATAATTGAGGTAACCGTCCTGAATATCCCGTTGTTTGATTTAATGTTCATGTATCAAACTAACCCTGTTTAATACAAAAATGTTTGACGATAGCCTTAAAGTATTATACCTCCCACCAAATGTTCCTTCGCAAAGTAGATGCTTTCATTTATTCGCTCATGCCCAATAATTTACTTGTATTATTGTGTAGATTTAACATTATTGTAAGTTAACCGCACAAGTTTACCCTATTGCTATATTTAGCTGACCTAAATTTGTCGGTAAGGTAATTAGCTTTACCAGATGCATTTCCGCTAATGCTTAAACCAAATATTTATTATACACAGATAAAAAAGCCTATTTAGGAATCCAAATGAAATCACTAAAGTACCTCATGTCGAGCATAAGCTTGGTTGTGTTAAGTTTTTTGGCCATCGCTCAATCGTCTGCACAAATTGTTTGGTTAGATGAATTAGACTTAAGTAGTGCAACGCAGGGATATGGAACACCCAGAAAAAACAAAACAGTGGACGGTAAAACGATGACGATAGCTGGAAAAACATTCGAAAGAGGTTTTGGCACGCACGCAACCAGCCAGTTAACCATTATTTTAAACGGAAACGCAAAGTCTTTTTCTGCTATGGTAGGCATTGATGATGAAGTGAAAGGGCAAAAACCGGCAGCCGAATTTGTGGTTATAGGCGACGGGAAACGGCTTTGGAGCAGTGGGATAATGCAAGTGGGTGATGAAGCCAAATTATGCAAGGTTAACCTGGTTGGCATAAAAAGGTTAGAACTGGTGGTTACAGATGGAGGTAATGGCGACTATTACGATCATGTAAACTGGGCCGGGGCTAAGTTTGAAGCGATAAGGGGAAATACTTTCAAAACTTACAATCCAATTGCATCAACACCTTATATATTGACACCCAAACCGGCTGCTTTTCCAAAATTTACAGGTGCAAAAGTATTTGGTGTCAGACCGGGATCTCCGTTTCAGCATCGCGTTACAGCAACAGGCGAAAGGCCCCTGAATTTTGCGGCGGTGAATCTGCCCAAAGGCCTGAAAATGGATGCTAAAACCGGTCTGATTACCGGGATGCTTACGCAGAAAGGTACTTATCTGGTTACGTTAAAGGCCAAAAACGCTAAGGGTATGGCCGAAAGAAAGTTTAAAATAACATGTGGCGATCGCATTGCATTAACACCTCCAATGGGCTGGAATAGTTGGAACTGTTTCGCTCATGAGGTTTCTGCAGACAAAATAAAACGTGCAGCCGATGCCATGGTTAAGAGTGGGTTAATTAATCACGGCTGGACTTACATCAATATTGATGACTTTTGGCAAAATAACCGTGATTCAAAAAATCCCGACTTACAGGGCAAATTCCGAGATGATGCCGGAAATATCATCACCAATAAAAGATTTCCGGATATGAAAGGTCTTGCTGACTATGTGCATAACTTGGGGTTGAAAATCGGGCTTTACTCCAGTCCCGGCCCGTGGACCTGTGGAGGCTGTGCAGGTAGTTACGGCTATGAAAAAAATGATGCCGAAAGTTATGCCAAATGGGGCTTTGATTACCTGAAGTATGATTGGTGCAGCTATGGCAACGTAATTGATGGTTTGCCAGATCACGATCCTTATAAAGTTTCGTCATTATCTTATAAAGGCGGCGAAAAATTAAATACCGCGATCAAACCATTTCAAATGATGGGCGATTATTTGCGCGCCCAGCCGCGTGATATTGTTTTTAGTTTATGCCAATACGGAATGTCTGATGTGTGGAAATGGGGAGATGCTGTGTACGGAAGTGCCTGGAGAACCACCAATGATATTACCGACACCTGGGCTAGTGTGAAAAGTATTGCTTTGGCACAGGATCAGGCTGCTCCTTACGCCAAACCAGGCAACTGGAACGACCCCGACATGCTGGTAGTAGGCCAGGTTGGTTGGGGAAATCCTCACCCAAGTAAGCTAAAACCAGATGAACAATATTTGCATATTAGTTTATGGAGCATGTTCGCTGCACCTTTATTAATAGGTTGCGATATGGAAAAGCTCGATGATTTTACCTTAAACCTGCTTACCAATGATGAAGTGATCGAAATCAATCAGGATCCATTGGGCAAACAGGGTGTGTGTTTGCAAACCATTGGCGATTTAAGGATTTATGTTAAAGCACTGGAAGATGGAGGAAAGGCCATCGGTTTCTGCAATTTCGGGACGGAGCCTGTAGATATGAATTATGCAGATTTTGTAAAATTGGGATTAAAAGGACATTTTACCGTAAGAGATCTCTGGCGACAAAAACAGATCTCTACAGTAGACACTAAAACTTCAAAAATAAAATTAAAAGTGCCGGCACATGGCGTGTTATTATATAAGTTTTCAAACACACAGCGTTACTGAAGTCTGGTTGAAAAGATTTAGTTTCGCTAAGCTTCGGATTCCAAACTGCGGCGAACGACAAGGTACAAGCGGGTTTTAGCTGGCATATTTATTGTTTATGGTATAAACTTAAATGATTGATATGAACAGATTAGCAATAGTAGTGATTGGACTGATGTTATGCTCTGCCTGTGGAGAACGAGCCGGCAATTCAGAACAGAAAGGCAAGCAAGATGCTGTAAATGTTGGAGCAGATAAGGATGAACATGGCTGTATCGGATCAGCCGGGTATACCTGGAGCAAATTAAAAAATGATTGTATACAAATTTTCGATGCAGGATTTCGATTGAATCCGGTAGCCATTGAAAAAGACAAGGAGGTGATCAGTGCTTTTGTGCTGATGAGTAATGACCAATCCAAGATAGAGTTGTTTCTGCCAGATGATGATCAGCACTCCATACTTTTAAATAAAACCGGAGATTTGATTTATGGTAATGATACTTACCGCTATGATGCGAAAAAATCAGTTCTTTACGTTAAAGATCAGGTAGCCTATAAAGGTAATGTGGAATAAAATGTTGAATCATCTTTATTTTAAAGCGGTCATCACGTAATGGTCGCTTTAAAATAAATAGTAGTAGTTTTTACTAACTTTCTAAACTATTGGAAGCAGATACTATTTGTTTCTGCTATTTTGGTAAGTGGGCAATTAATTCTACTTCCAGTTTTGCATCCTGCATATATAGCCGTTCAACCTGAATCCAGGTGGCTGCCGGAAAATCACCGTTATAAAATTTTTTCCTGGCATAATTGTACTTTTTCATGGTTTCAATATCCGTGGTAAACAAATTTTCTTTCACCACATTTTCAAATGTAGCGCCATAACTCGCTAAAGATGCCGCTAAGTTTTTGTAAACAAGAGTAATTCCTTCTGGACTAAGATTAGTGGTTACAGCACCTGAAATGTAAAGAATATTATCTACTTTCAAAACCTGCGCATAACCAGCTACTGTATCTTGTTTCGAATTATTCCAGTGCCATTTTTCCTTTTTAATTTTTGTGTCTTGTGCAAAAAGTTGATTAACAGTTAATAAAAGGAAAATGGAAAAAAGATATTTCATGATTAATTTTATTGATAATGTTTCGGTTGATTTTTTATTTGTAAGCATGAGCGATTTCAAACTTTTAAACATAAAGATACGCCTTAACAATCACCTGTTAAAATTTTATGGAGTCCTGATTTAAGCAACTGAACGGTTATAATAATTGACTGTTAATGCATGTCGCTAAAATTGATTACGAGTTTAAGTACACACGTTGTGAATAATAAGATAGGTTAACCGTTTCTACACATTTATGCTAATTTTGTTTATCATGACAAGTGCGGCCGATTACGTGATAAGGAATGGAAATAATCATGTTCTAACTGATCTGTAACCAATATGTTTTTAACCATCAATCATTAAAAAACAAATTTTATGACTTCATCTAATATTAACTCTCCCGGGGTTTACATCAACGAGCTTAACGCTTTCCCCAATTCGGTAGTGCCGGTTGCATCCGCAGTACCTGCCTTTATCGGTTATACACCACAGGCCGTGTATGAGGGAAAATCTTATGCCCGTGTAGCGCAAAAAATTACCTCGTTTTCCGATTTTAAAGCATTTTATTGTTATCCCGATCCACCTGCACCCGCTAGTAAGGCAAAACAATATAATCCCGGGTATTACCTGCTGCAACAGCAATCGAAACCGGCTGATCCCGATTGCATGGTCATCAATGGCAATTATTATTCGGTTCTTCCAGATCCTAACACCATTTATTACCTCTATAATAGCGTAAAAATGTTTTATGAGAATGGTGGTGGTGATGCGTATATCGTTTCTGTCGGTACCTATGGCGAACCATCTGATAGCCCCATCGCTTTGGGAACGCCACTGATTAATCCTAATGTAAAACTGAAAGATTTAACAGATGGATTGGCCTTATTAGTGAACGAACAGGAACCAACCATGTATATCTGCCCTGAAGCTACCTTGCTCTCCGTAGCAGATAACGGTGCATTAATGCAAGCCATGTTACTGCAATGCACGGAAACACAAACAGCCATCTCTATATTTGATGTAATTGGGGGTAGAAACCCTGACCCCATGTTATATACAGAGGCTATCCAGACGTTTAGGGGTAATACGGGGCAAGTGGGGCTTAATTATGGGGTAGCATATTATCCTTTTATTGGTACAGTTACTATGCAAACTTCAGATATCGATTATACGAATCTGTTTGGTGGCGATACTAAACAGCTGGCTGCTCTTTTAAATCCGGCCGATCATCCCAATCCGGCTGCGGCTCAGATTTTAGCCAATATGGAAAATCCCTCGGATACAACGTTAACAGTGGCACAATACCATAACGCGCTAATCAATGCCAGCGAAACTTACCGTAATATCATCAATCAGGTGCTGGCTGTTGCCAATATTTTGCCTCCAAGCGGTGCTATAGCCGGTATAATTAACAATACCGATAACCAGATTGGGCCATGGAAGGCGCCTGCAAACACCAGTATAGTTGGGGCATCATCGCTTCCCATCAATTTAACTGAAAACCAGCAGGTAAACTTAAATGTTGATGTTTCCGGTAAATCAATCAATGCCATACGCTATTTTAAAGGCATAGGTATTTTAGTGTGGGGCGCGCGTACCTTAGATAGCAATAGCCTGGACTGGAGGTATATCCAGACAAGGAGAACCATCACTTTTCTGGAACAATCTTGTAAACTGGCCTGTCGTAGTTATGTTTTTCAGCCCAATGATAAAAATACCTGGGAGGCTGTTAAATCCATGCTCAGTAGTTTCTTAACCAACATTTGGAAAGAAGGCGGATTAGTTGGACCAACACCTGCCGATGCTTTTTCGGTAGACTGTGGTTTAGGTACTACTATGACGGGAGATGATGTATTAAACGGTTTCATGACAGTGGTAATAAGTGTAGCGCCAATCCGCCCTGCACAGTTTATTGAGTTCACTTTCCACCAGCAGATGCAGGTAAAGGGTTAATGATGATCCAACAATAATATTCAATTAAAAATATAAAATGATGACAGATGATGGCAGCAAACAAGGCTCAACGTGGCCTATGCCCAAATTTAGGTTTGAGGTAGATTTTGGAACAGAATTAAAAGGTGTGGCCTTCCAGGAAGTTTCAGGATTAAATATGGAAACACAAATTATAGAATATCGGACAAGCGACAGTCGGCAGTTTTCAACCATAAAAATGCCTGGTATTGCAAAGTATGGTCAGGTAACCTTAAAAAGGGGAATTTTTGCAAATGACAAGACATTCTGGGACTGGTTGGACAAAATTAAGATGAATACGGTTAACAGAAGAACCATCCTGATCAAGCTGTTGGATGAAAGTGGTAATATGACCATGCAATGGTCGTTAAATAATGCATGGCCAACCAAAATAACCAGTACCGATCTGAAATCGGATGGTAATGAGGTAGCCATTGATACCATGGAAATTGCACACGAACAAATCACCATTACCAATGGCTAATAAAAAAGATTCGGAAGGCTTTTGTTTCGAACTTTCTTTCAAAGGAGAAAATATTGCTTTTCAGGAAATAACAGGCATTTCTAAAGAACTCAATTTAGAAGATGTTGCATATGGAGGCGAAAACAGGTTTAAATATCGTTTACCTGACGTTTCTTCCGGTCAGAACCTGATACTTAAAAGAGCTGTAGTTTCTGAAGGGTCTTTACTGAACGATTGGTGTGCCAGTTGTATGGATGGTGGATTGGATAATACCATCATTACGCAGGATATCAGCTTAAGTTTACTGGATAGCACGGGGAGGGTATATGTAAAATGGGCTTTTCATCATGCTTACCCGGTTAAATATTCGGTTTCAGATCTCAAATCTCAGGAAAATACAATTATAATTGAATCTATCGAGCTGGTTTACAATTATTTTCGGGTTATCGCACCAACCACTGCGTCCGGAAATGAATTTAATTAAGCTGCCGCTAAATCAGAGCAAACCATCCGGCAGGTCTGTTATCGGATGCATAACAGACCTGTTTGAACCAGTGATAAGGGCACCAACTACAAAAACTTTTATCATCAAGCATTTGAGGTTGTTCTTTTGGTTAAGCTCCCAAAAGAAATCCCCTGTTAAAAAGTCCTTTTTTGCAAAGGAGTTGTATCTTTGGTTATCAACAACCCAACTTGAACCCTGAACTTTCGGATACTGCCCTTTGGTCCCGCTTGCTTAATGGCGAGGAAGATGCCCTGGATCTAATCTACAAGGAACATTTTCAGGCTTTGTACCAATATGGAATGCGCATGCTCCATCAGGAAGATGAGGTGAAAGATTGCCTGCATAATCTTTTCGTTAAACTATGGGAAAACCGGAGAAAATTAAATCCGACAACACAGATCCGCTATTATCTGCTTGCTGCCCTGCGAAATACCATCATAAACCATCGGGCAAAGGAATCGAAGTACGAGAAAATTGAAGCGAACGACAATCATCTGTTTGATCTGAACTTCACGCTCGAATCGGCGTACATCCGCAAAGAAATAATGCACGAAAAAGCGGCACAATTAGCTGCTGCTATGAATCTGCTCACCCCAAGGCAAAAAGAAATCATTTACCTTAAATATTTCGAAGAACTGGATTATAGCCAGATTGCAGAAATTATGGGTCTGACCACTAAGGGTACTTATAAGCTTAGTGCCAGGGCACTGGAAGCCTTACGCGAGATCATGAAGGTGGATAAAACCTTATTGGTATTGCTCTTATTGGAATTCAACAAACTTCATAAGTGGTATTTCTAAATGAGGTAAACCAAACCAAAGTTCGTTGTAGCATGTAATCGAGTATCACGGCCCTTTGTCAGACCATCCGTTGCCCCGCAGGAAAATATTTTCAAAATAATTAAAATTCCGTGGGGTAATTTCCTTTTCTTTTCTGTTTGTATAATCGTATGGCCACCATTGGTCAGACTGTTTTATGACCAAACAAGATTATACTACCTTTACGATAAGCGATTTTTTAGAAGATCCTGATTTTCTGCGTCATGTTAAATATCAGTTGCCGGAAGACAGGCTTTTCTGGAAAAACTGGCAGGAGGCAAAGCCGGAGAACCTGGCTGCATATTTGGCTGCAGAGTTACAGCTCCAGTTGATGCTCAGTCCAAAACCTCTTAAAACTCCTCCCGGTTTGGAAGAAAATCTGTTGGCCACTATTCATCAATCTATAGCGAAAGGTCACAAGAGATTAAGAATCAGAAGGCAACAGTACTATTGGGCAGGTGGTATAGCTGCCAGTTTATTCATGGTATTATTTATCAGCTGGTTTTTCAACGCTACCGTGCGTATTCATACAACCTATGGCGAACGTAAAAAAATTACGCTGCCAGATGGTTCTGAGGTGATTTTAAATGCCAACTCTACCTTAAGTTACCCGAGAGCCTATGCCTGGAAACAAAACAGGGCAGTTAAGCTTGAGGGCGAAGCTTATTTCAAAGTCAAACACCTAAATCGTGATATCGCTCAGGTGAAAAGGGGCGAATTGTTTACGGCACAAACGGGAACCATAGAGGTGCAAGTTCTGGGCACGACTTTTAACATCAGAGAAAGACGGGGCATGGCGCATGTTGCCTTGATAGAAGGAAGCGTACGGGTCCGCTCGGTTAAAACCGGGCAGCGTTACCAGATGAAACCCGGCAACGTAGTACAGATAAATAGTCGCAACGGTTTGTTAACTGTTGAAAAGCAAGGTTCGCTACAACAATCAGCCTGGACAGATGGCCGCTTAATTGTTAATCAAACCACTGTTAACGAAATCCTGCGGGATTTCGAAGATGTTTATGGTTATCGGGTTATCCTGGATGATCCTGCACTTGGTGATAAAAAGATTGATGGCAGCATTTCGATCAAAAGTGAAGAGGGCTTACTCTTTACCCTGAGCCATATTTTAAATGTAAATATCCAAAAACAAGGCAAAGTTATTTATCTGAAAAACAGGTAATACCCGCCTATATTATCAAACAAACAACCAAACTAATCAACATGAACAAAAACTTTACCAGACCCCTTTATTTCCTGCTGGTGGTATTGCTGGCTTTTGGTGCTACATTCCAGGCCGCTGCACAAGACAAGCAAATCAGTCTGCAAGAGGCGCTTGATGCCATTTCGAAAAAATACAAAACCAAGTTTGCTTACGAACACAGCATTGTACAGGGTAAAATGGCCTCTACTGCAGGTTTGAAAGCTAAATCGGTAGATGAAGCACTTAAGAATGTATTATACCCTAATCATTTATTATTTCTGTATGTGAGCGAAGGAAATTATACCATCGTGAGCAGAGACGGAAAAGGTCTGGAGTTAAATGCCCAGGCTAACCTGCCTCAAATCAGCAACAACGAAAGTAACGAATTTTACATTTACGGCCAGGTGGTAGATGAAAACAATAATCCACTGCCGGGCGTTACCATCAAATCTAATGGATCTAACCGGACGGTTACCACAGATGGAAAGGGAAATTACTCGATCTTTGTACCCAACACCACCACGTCCATCAGTTTTTCCTACCTGGGTTATCAAACCAATAACTTACCGGTAAATTCTGCTACCAGGAACCTGAATGTATGGTTAACGCCGGCTGCCGGTAACCAGCTGCAAGATGTTAATGTCGTTTCCAACGGTTATCAGGTATTGCCTAAAGAGCGTTCAACCGGGGCATTCGGGACTGTTACCGCCGATGATCTGAAAAAAATCCCTACCCCTAACGTAATACAACGCTTAGAATCATTGGTGCCAGGTTTGAAGGTAACCTTAAACTCTGATAATATGTTTACCTATGGCAATACCCAGCAGGCCATTAATGGGGGCACACGTACGCTTGGACGGTCGGATTATAACATGGCCATCCGGGGGAGCAATACCTTAAGAGGGGAGACTTTTCCGCTGATTGTGGTAGACGGAGCTATTATGGAACTGGACTTGTCCACGATCAATCCGAACGATATTGCCAACATTTCTTTTTTAAAAGATGCTGCCGCGGCTTCCATCTGGGGAACGCGGGCTGCCAACGGCGTAGTGGTGATCACCACCAAAAAGGGACGTACCGAACAGGCACCTGCAATAAACTTCTCCATGAACGCAGCTGTGGCGAATCATCCTGATCTGGCCTACCTGAAAATGATGAATGCTGCTCAGGCAATTGCCTATGAGCAGGATCTTGTGAACAAAAACTTAATTTTTGCACCCAGTGCAACCACGGCTCTAAGTGGCCCGGTGGCTGAAGCAACTGATCTGACTTTTAAGCTAAAAGCCGGAACCATTACCCAAGGCGCCTACGATGCTGCTATCAGTCGCCTGAGTGCCAGGGATAACCGTTCGCAAATAGATGATTACCTTTTGCGTCCGTCTAATAATCAGCAATATAACCTTTCTGTAAGCGGAGGAGGGAAAAGCAGTGATTATTTTTATTCTGCTTCTTATAGTAAAGAAAATCCCTACACCAAGGGTACCGAAGGGCAGCGCTTAACCTTAGCCATGAACAACAATTTTAAATTGTTTAAAGTCGCTACACTATCTACAAATTTCAGGGCCTCTTTCTTTAAATACAAAACCGGAGCGATAAGTCTTTACAATCTGTTCTCGCCATCAGCCAGTACTTTTATGCCTTATAATCAACTCGTAGATGAGAACGGTAACCGGACCGCTTATGCAACCGCCTACTATTCTGGTTGGGTAGAGAATCTTCAAAACCAGGGTTACCTGAATTGGAAATACAGCGTGCTGGATGAGATGGACAATGTAGATAACGCCCAAAATGAAAACAACTATAATTTCAACCTCAACCTCAACGTTCCTGTTTTTAAAGGGTTATCTGCCAATGCTTTTTTTGCCAATGAAAGAAGTTTTGGCTATACCAGAAACTATTATAATGAATCAACTTTCTATTACCGCAACCTGGTTAATACCTATACGCCGATCCCTACCTCAGGAAGAGCGGTAAACAGTATCGGACTGTCTCCCGGTAGTGGTATTTTAACCAATATCAATAGTAACAATAACAACTATACCCTCAGAGGCCAGTTAAATTACGACCGGACTTTTGGCACTGACCATCAGTTAACCATGGTTGCCGGTTCGGAAATCCGTCAAACCAAAGCAGGGCAGGGTACAAACGTACTTTATGGCTATAATACCGGAAACGGAATTTCGAGAGCAGTAAATTTCTTTACACCTTATGCCACCGTTCAGGGTTTCAACCAGGGATTGCCGGGCAGTCCGACACAGCAGGATAAGGTAAGAAGATACCTTTCTTACTACAGCAATGCAGCCTATACCTATAAAGGAAAATATACCCTTTCCGGAAGTGTGCGTTATGATGATTATAATAACTTTGGGCTAGATCGTAAATTTAGGGCTACGCCGTTATGGTCTTCCGGTTTAAAATGGGATGCCAAAAAAGAATCCTTTCTGAAAAATGAGAATTGGTTAAACGGCTTAAGTTTGCGGGCAACTTATGGTGTAAATGGAAACATTTCTACCAATACTTATCCTTTTACCTGGATCAGTTTAGGTTCTGGCGATGGTGCTACCGGTTTACCGAATGCCAGCATCCTTGCACCGGCCAATCCCGAACTAAGATGGGAGAAAACATATGTAGCCAACTTAGGACTCGATTTTGCCTTACTGGATAATCGTTTATCGGCTTCAGTAGATGTATACACCAAAAGAGGTAAAGACCTTTTTTATGAATTTCCGATTAACGGAACTTACGGTTTTACCTCCATTTTCAGGAATGTGGCCTCCCTTTCCGGACATGGTATGGAATTTAATCTCAACGGTGCCATCATCCGCGAAAAAGACTATGACTGGAATGCAGGTGTGAATTTCGCCTATAATACAAATGAAATTACGGATACCCGTTTCATTGTCAATTCCTCTTTTCTATCGAACCCGGCCTTTGGTGGTGTGCCTTTAAATGGTTATGCCACAGATAAAATCTTTGTGTTCCGCAATGCCGGTTTAGATGCCAATGGATTAACACAGGTATTTGATCAGAACGGAAATAAAGTAGGCTCGAACCAGAATGTAACTTCTATTGATGCGCTGGCCTATGCCGGTCGCAGCACACCCCCATATTTCGGTAGTTTTAACACTTCCTTCCGTTATAAGGCTTTCACCCTTTTGGCCGTAGCCACGTACCAGTTTGGAAATGTGTTTATGCGTCCGACTATTTCGGCTTATCCATCCTCAAGAACAGGCGTAAAATATGATCTGCATGAAGATATCACCAGACGCTGGACCAAGGCCGGCGATGAGGCCTTCACCAATGTACCGGGTGCGGCAGGTAGCTTTGCCCCCACCAGTTTGCTGCGTTATCAGCAATCCGACATTAATGTATTGAAAGGCGATTATATCCGTTTAAGAGAACTGGGATTAACCTATCAGGTTCCGGTAGCGCAACTCCATTTTGTCCGTTCCGCTAATGTGGGCTTTTCGGTAAGAAACCTGGGCCTGATCTGGAGGGCTAATAAAGAAGGACTGGATCCCGACTTTGTTGGCGGTTTAAGTTCTACAACGCTCGGACTTCCTTCAGCAGTGTCTTATAACTTCTCGCTTAATGCTAACTTTTAATCTGATTGAAAATGAATTCAAAATATAAAATCTTTACTTTCCTTTTAGCCACTGCCACACTGGCGGGGTGTAAGAAATTTGTTGATATTAAAACCCAGGGACAGCTGGTACCCAATCAAACCATCAATTACCGTTACCTGCTTAATAATACCTCCAATTTTGAAACAGTAGCTAACCTGTCTGATTTCGCCTCCTCAGATATTAACCTGAACGATGCTGCACAACAAACAGCACTTTCAGGATCGCTGAATTACAATTATCTCGTAGCCAGCTATACCTGGCAGCCGGTCATCTACCCAATAGGGTCAAATGTGGAACAAGACCTGAACTGGAACCGCTTGTATGCTAATGTATTGAATTGTAATACCATTATTAATGAATTACCAGGCAGTGATGGCACGCAGGCAGAAAAAGAAGCGTTAGCCGCTGAAGCCCTGGTGCATCGGGCGGATAGTTATCTTAACCTGGTAAATACATACGCAAAACCATACAACGCCGCAACTGCGGGATCCGATCTGGGTGTGCCATTGATCCTGAAACAAACCTTAAGTCAGAAACTAAACCGCGCTGCTGTGCAGGAGGTGTATAACCAGATCATCAGCGATCTCAATAAAGCAATTCCGGCACTGCCGCAAACGCAAGCCTATAATACCTTACCTTCAAAAGCTTCGGCCTATGGCGAACTGGCCCGTTGCTATCTGCTGATGAAAGATTATGTAAATGCTGGCCGATTTGCAGATGAAGCACTGAAATTAAGAAGTACGCTGAATGATTTATCAACACTTTCAACCGTAAGCAGTGCAAATTATCCGAGAAGAATCGCAGACCCTGAAATATTGCTATCTAAAGTGCCTTTTAACGGAACCTTAAATTTCTTCCCAACGGTATTAAAACCCAGTGATGAGTGGTTTAACCTGCTAGGAACTAAAGATCAGCGTTATACTTTATTTACCACACCTGCATCAAGTATATCATCGAGCCTGAGGGGAAGGGTTTATACCAAAGAACGTGCTATAGGCGAGACAAGAAATGAAGGCCCTTCTGTGCCGGAAATGATGCTGATCCGTGCTGAAGCCTATGCGCGTGCCAATGATGCGGTCAATGCAATGATCTGGGTAAACAACCTTCGCATTAAAAGATTTAAAACTGCAGATTACACATCTTTAACGGCAACTGATGCCAATGACGCCCTGAACAAGGTAATGGATGAGCGCCGCCGTGAATTTTTCGGTACCTCCCTACGCTGGTGGGATATGCGCAGGTTAAATAATGAAACGAATTTCCAGCGAACTTACACACGGGTATTTAATGGTACCACCTATACATTGGCGCCAAACAGTAACCGTTATGTATTTCCAATTGCCGAATATTACCGTTCGTTAAACCCTGAACTGGAACCAAATCCATAATTTATTACTTATTACATGGCACAGTGTTTACTGTGCCACTAACTAAAAAGCATGTTAAAAAAAATCCTGTTCCTGCACATTTTACTGGCTTTCTCCCTTGTTGTTTATGCACAATCGCCTGCAGCGTTTAAGGTATCTCCCGAGAGACCTGAAAGTGGTAAGCCCTTAACCATTACCTACGATGCTTCGCAGACACCACTGTCTGGTAAAAAACAGGTAAATGCCGTGGTTTACCAGTATATTAATTATAAGTGGAGAGCCGCAGATCTAAAACTTAATGGGGTACCGAATCTTTGGAAAGCAACCCTTAATGTGCCTGAAGACTGCGGTTTCCTGGGTTTTAAATTTACTTCAGGAGATCAGATTGATAATAATCGGGATCAGGGTTATTTTGTGATGTTAGCTGATCCCAAGCGAAAAGGACTGATTGCGCCTGGTGGTTACGCCGGATGGGGCATGGCCCGTTCGCCTAAATATGGTATGGATATCCCGAATTATATCAAATTTGACGGAATCAGCGATTCGGCTACCTATCATTGGCTTAATCAGGAGATCAGTTTTAATCAGCCATCAAAGTCTATACTGGCTTATCCCTACGCTTCAGCTTTAAGGGCCACCTATAAAGACAGTGCAACCCCACGTTTACAACGGGTAATGGCTTACTTGAAAAGGCCTGATGCTAGTGAACTGGACTTATTTAACGGCCGCCGGATAGCACAATATCTTTTAAATGATAAAAATACAGCCGATTCTATCGAAAAAGTATGGTTGCAACGTTTTCCAAATGGTAGTCTTGCCCGTTTAGCTGCCTATAAAAATATTGCACAAAGCCGTGATATAGCTACAATTTTGGCTGCCTCAGAAAAGTTTCTGAAAGATTTTCCCGAATATCAAAGCAGCCCGGAAATCGATGCCCAAAATCGCGTGAATTACGGTATGGTATACCAGAATATCATAGTTTTTTCTGCTGTACAACATCCGGACGGTAATGAAGTAGCACGATATGTAGATTCTTTATCTTTTGAAAACCTGCCGAACGTGTATTATAAGCTGATCCAGATTCCTTATGATAAAGGTAATCTGAACCGTTTAAAGGAATATTCAGATCTGTTGGTGAAAAGATTTGAATACTTCAAGATACACCAGCCGGAAAGTATGGCCTACCTTTCGCCCTTAGAATGGCAGAAAGAATATACCCGGCTTTTTGTAATTAATGTAAGTAGGGTATATGCTGGTTTACTAAACAAAGCTGGCCTTTATGCCAAGGCGCTCCAGGTTACACAGGAAGCGCAAAAAATCCTGAAATACAAACAAGCATCTATCAACAACGAGCAGGCTATTGCTCTTAAAAAATTGGGTAAAAATGCCGAACTGGAGAAGCTGCTGATCAAAAGCATGTTCGAAAATCAAAGTTCGACCGAAATGACGGCCATGCTCAAATCCTTATATGTCAAACGCAAAAAATCAGCTACCGGTTTTGAGGCTTACCTGGAGTCGCTAAAGAATCCTGCAGATTTGCAGAAAAATCATGAAAAATTAAAAGCCCGGATGATTAAAAAGGAAATGCCTACATGGAGCATGAAAGATATGAAAGGAAACACCGTTACCCTGGCCAGCCTTAAGGGTAAAACCATTGTAATGGATTTCTGGGCCACCTGGTGTGTACCCTGCAAAGCTTCCTTTCCCGGCATGAAACTGGCCGTAGAGAAGTACAAAAACGATCCGAGTGTAGTTTTCCTCTTTATCGATACAGAAGAATATAAAGCTGGCTTCCGGGATGAAGTTGACAGGTACATCAAAGATAATCAATACCCTTTTCAGGTCTTGTTTGATAACCAAACCGAAGGAGCCAAAACCAACGACGAAGTTTTCAGTCGCGTGGCCAAAACCTTTAATATTTCGGGCATTCCACAAAAACTGATCATTGATCGGAATGGCTTTTTAAGGTTTATTTCCATTGGTTATGGCGGAAGTGCAACCGCCCTGGCGGATGAAATTTCAAGCCTGATTGAACTGACTAAAAGCGCAGATTAATGGAGCGGAAAATCGTATCACTAGGTGTCTTGTTGCTGTTCGTCAGTTTGGCTTATGCACAGCGCTATCGTTCAGAAGAAGTAGTCTTCCACTCAGCAAAAGACAGCATCACCTATGGCGGAACCTTAACCATTCCAAAGGGCAGGGGACCATTCACGGCGGTTGTAATTGTTTCTGGTACGGGAAAACAAGACCGTGATGGTACCATGGGCGGTCACAAGATATTTCTGGATATTGCAGATGGATTGTCAGAAAATGGTTATGCCGTATTCCGGCTGGATGACCGGGGCGTTGGTAAAACCAGCGGTGTTTACGAGCAGGCCACTACACTTGATTTTGCCAATGATGCTTTGGCTGCCGTAGCCTATTTACGGAACCGTAAGGAGATCAATGCCAAAAAGATTGGTTTGCTCGGTCATAGCGAAGGGGGCATAGCCATTAGCATTGCTGCGGCAAACAGCAAACAGATCGCCTTTTTGATCAGTATTGCCGGGCTGGCTTCCAATGGACTGGATGCCCTGATTCGGCAGAACCGTGATCTGGTTGCAAACTCACAGCTGACGGATTATGACAAAGCACGTTCCAACGATATTAATGAATTGATGTTTAAAACTGCCTATCAATATGCAGACTCTGCCAATATGGAGGCAAAATTAAATGAAGCCTATAACTTGTGGAAAGTGAAAGATGATGCTTATTTCAAAACACTGAATCAACCTTTTGATCACTTCCGCTTTCCGGCATACAGTTATGTGAAAATGGCTACTACTCCCTGGTACCGTTTTTTTATCAAATACAATGCGATAAAAACCCTGGCGCAGATTAAAATACCCGTTTTGGCTTTAAATGGTGATCGTGACCTCATGGTAGCCGGAAAGGAAAACCTGCAACATTGGAAAGAATATACGCGGCGAGGCGGGAATAACCGTGTAGATACTGTGCTGATTCCTAATTTAAATCATTTGTTTTTGCCTTGTGTGGCCTGCAATCAGGCCGAAATTCCGTCGATTAAAGCCGGGTTTTCGGATGTGGCGATGAAACTTATGATCGATTGGCTAAAGAAAAGATTTTAGATTAGTTAATGATGACAGGGTCGGTAAGCAGGATTGCGCCGACCTTGTTTTTTGAATGTGGATCCGCAAGAAGAGCACCGTGCTGGCTACCGGAATTTATTTTTTACCTGCTGTAAAGCCTTTTTTAGAAATCGTTACCATCTTATAATAAATATTGTATCTTTAATGTCCAAACATTTGTGATTTAAGGTATTCCGTTGTATTATGGAATGGCTGATCAATTAACTACACCAATGAAAAAAATGATGCGCCTTAAGCTCGCTCACTTTATTTTATGCGGAATTTTCTTTACACTTTTTTCTGGATATCCATTAAAAGCTCTTGCGCAGCAGTTCTCTAACCTTGGGATTGAACAGGGATTATCAAATAATACAGTTACCTCCATTTACAAAGATAAATTCGGGTTCATGTGGTTTGGTACCTTAGATGGCCTAAACCGATATGATGGGTACAGGTTTGAAATATTCAGACACCAGTTTGGCAATCCGAATTCGCTTCCAAATGATATCATTATGGCATTAAATGACGATTGTTTGGGAAATATATGGGTGGGTACGCAAACAGGATTAGCTATCTTAAACAATAGGACTTTAACATTTTCAACAGTTGCATTTAAAAATTTTGCGGGCAAGAAATTGCCTGTAAATGATTGGATAAATGATATTAAAAAAGATAATAAAGGAAATCTGTTTGTAGGAACAACTATTTTTGGATGCTTATTTTTCCAACCTGGATCAAAGGAAGGTGTCCAGATTCCTGTTTTAGCTAATCATAACAAAACATTTAACTACACCGTAAATGCCATCGACCTAAGTGATAAAAATAACTTTTGGGTTTCCACCGATAAGTTTGGTTTATGCCAGTATGATCATATACAAAAGGCATTTTTACCGGTATATAAACCCCATCACCCTGTGGTATCCATTCAGAACGACCGCAGGGGCAGGCTATGGGTGGGTACCGCTTCAGGAATATACCATTATCAGATCAATATAGGTAAATACGTTAAGTTTATCGCGAAAGAACAAGAGGTAAATGATGCCAAAATTACCAGTTGCTTTCTGGACCATAAAAATACTTTATGGGTAATGACTGACGGAGAAGGAATCATCAAGATTAACATGGATGGAAGTTATGCCATAGTTAAAAAGCATGATGATCGCTTCTCTTTATCGAGCAACAATTTGTATACGCTCTTTGAAGATGAACAATCAAGGAAATGGATCGGAACTTTTAGGGGAGGGATTGATATTCTCGATGCTAAAAAACACAAATTCCGTACCTATGCTAAAATTCCTCACCAAGCGAATAGCCTGGTTAGTAATTTCACATTTTCATTTTGCGAAGATAAGAATAAGGATATCTGGATCGGGACAGATGGCGGAGGACTTAGTTTATGGAAGAGAAAAACCAATTCATTTAAAAATTTCACCTACCAAAATGGGGATTTAAAGGACAATTGCATCACCAGTGTGGTTAACCACCAAAGCGAAATATACCTGTCAACTTATCGGAATGGTGTTTCGAAGTTCAATGCAGAGAACTGCAAATTTGAGGTTGTTCCGTTTTGGTCAAAAAACAAACTCCATTCCGTTTGGAAGTTATATAACGACCACAATGGCCAGCTGTGGGCTACGGTACTGCAAGGGGGAGCAAATGAAAAGGAAAAGTCTCGCTTATTTGTTTATAATGATGCACGGCACACTTTTATGCCTGCTCCATTTTCTGTGAAGGAGGATATTATTACCATTATAGATGATGATCGGGAAAACTTATGGCTCGGGAGTTTTAATGGTCTTTTACACGCCAATAAACATAAAGGAATTGATAAAACAATCCATTTAGGTACCGCAGTGAGAGCAATTTGCAAAGCACGGTCTGGAATGTTATGGGTTGGAACTTATGGGCGTGGGCTGATGTGTTATGATATTTTGAATAATAAATTCTTAAATTATACCGAAGCTAATGGTTTATGTAATAACAAGGTGCTTAACATTGAGGAAGATGAAAAGGGAAACATATGGGCCAGTACCTGCAACGGCTTAGTGAAGATAACTCCAGCGTCAGGTAAAATTCAAAATTTTTATGCAGCAGATGGCTTGCAATCAAATCAGTTTTATTTTAATGCTTCTGCCCATCTTAGTACGGGCGAGCTCATGTTTGGGGGCATCAAAGGATTTAACATTTTTTCTCCTGACAGTTTAATGGAGTCTACTGACTTTCCTCCATTGTTATTATCCGGACTGAGGGTATCCAATACCGCTATCGATACCAAAAGTGAGTTTGTACCTGGTGCCAATAATTTATATACAATCAGCAAGCTCGAGTTGCCGTATGATAAAGCGGTATTGTCTGTTGATTACGTCGCTTTGGAATACTCATTACCTGAAAAAATTAAATATGCTTATTTCCTTGAAGGAAGAGATAAAGCATGGAATGATGTCAATTCACAGCGAACGGTTAACTATTCTCATTTGAGCGAAGGCAAATACAGGCTGAAAATTAAATCTACCAATGCATCTGGACGCTGGAATAAGCAGGAGCGCGTGATTGAAATTACGGTTTTGCCGCCGTGGTACAGAACATGGTGGGCGTATATCACTTATCTGATTTTATGCTTCCTACTCATTTATGTCTACTATCTCTATCAAAAAAAACAGACAAAACTTAAATATGATATTAAATTTGAAAGAGAGCTTACTGATAAAAAGATTGAGTTTTTTACGAATATTTCGCATGAACTAAGGACGCCTATTACTTTGATTGTTGATCCGGTCAAGAAATTCTTGCAAACAAACGGAGATCACCCGGAACTGGCAGACCTCAGCACGGTATATCGCAATGCTCAGCGCCTGTTGAGTCTTGTTGATCAGTTGCTGCTTTTCCGTTGCACTGATGATGAAATTTTGGCTTTCCGGCCACAGCTTATTAATATCAGGGAGACCTGCCATGAAGTTTTTCTTTGTTTCATCAATCAGGTCAAATCCAAAGATTTACATTATCAATTCAAGAGTGCAGACGTCATAACCAACGTTTTTGCCGATCGTGAAAAGGTGGAACTGATCTTATTTAATATTCTTTCTAATGCGATAAAATACACATCGCAGCATGGATCTGTCACGCTAACCTTAAAAGAAACGGATGAGGATATTCATATTATCATTGCAGATACCGGACATGGCATTCCGAAAGATACCGGGGAAAATCTTTTTAAAAAGTTTTACAGGTTACCGCAAGATGGTCGGGAATCTGCTTTTGAAAGTGGATTTGGGATAGGACTCTACCTCGCCAAAAAATATGTGGAATTACATCACGGAGATTTAACCTATACCAGTGAAATTGGAAAAGGAACAGTTTTTTATGTGAGCCTGCCTAAAACTGTGGAAGCTGAGATTGCCATAACGCCAGAACCTGCAAAGTTCGACGGACTCTTAAACCCCATGTTGAAAGAGTTGACGATAGATAGCAGCAACCATCCCGATAAAAAGGAGCTAAAGAAAGATGCGCATGTATTGGACGTGATGAGCAGTCTGATTAGCGATAAGCCGGTTTTGCTTTTGATTGACGATGATGATGAAATGCGACGTTATATCCGGGAAATTTTAGAAGACACTTTTATCATTTTTGAAGCTGACAACACTCAAAAAGGATTCGAAACCGTTCTGGAAAATGAACCCGATATTATCGTATGCGATGTTATTATGAGCGGCATCACAGGGATGGAATTTTGTTCGAAGATAAAAGAGTCGCCCTCTTTTAGCCATATTCCGGTGATTTTACTTACTGGAAGTACTTCTCCCGAGATTAAATTAAAAGGTATTGAATGCGGTGCAGAAGATTACATTACCAAACCTTTTGAAAGTGATTTGTTAATTGCAAGAATCAAAAGTATTTTAAAAGGAAGATCCACATTAAAAAAATATTTCTTCAACGAAATTACCTTGAGAAATAATACCCTTAAGATCCCTGAAGAATTTGGTAACTTCCTGTCAAAATGCATTGCTGTTGTAGAGGCGCATCTTGACGATGAAGCGTTTTCAATGAAAATTTTTACTGAAGAAATGTGCATGACGCGCGCCACCCTTTCCCGAAAAATCAAATCTATTTCAGGACTCTCCAGTATAGAATTTATCCGATATATCAGGCTCAGAAAGAGCGCTGAACTAATGATTCAAACGGAAATGCAGATCAAAGAAGTAGCCTATCAAATCGGCTTTCAGGATCTTAAATATTTCCGTGAACAGTTCAATAAACTTTTTGGGATGAATCCATCTGATTTTATCCGTAAATACAGGAGAAAATATGCCGAAAACCAGCATTTAAATCCAGGCATTGGAAGCAAAGGGGCCAGAAGTTAACGCAGAAATGCTTGCGTATTTTTATTAAAACCATTATTTTTTATTCAGGCTCATATCCATTTATAGCTGGTTTGGTCTTGACGATCAATCGTAGTCTTGTCAAAAACATACATTTCATCGCCCGGTTGTTGAAGTTGCATAATGCTGCTATAACTTTGTCTTTTTAAGATATTAATAACTCATTCTGCTTAGTTTCTTTTTCGTATGATAGCAAAGATCATTCTGCGCCTGCTTTATGACCTAAACACCATTATCCCACTTAAATTTATGCGACTGGATTTCAGAAGTTACTGTTTTTTTAACAGCTTGTTAACGTGTCATCACCACTTTAACATCAGGTTGTAGACAGGCTCAATCTTTCATATTATATGTACATCATCCATAATGTCCAGACCCAATAATCTCGCTTAAACGATGAAATTATTCTATTATCCCCCCTTCATTGCCTCAATTGCCCCTCTTCTTTTTTAAGTATTACTGCGACATTCGCCTATCACAGAACCTCAACCAGTAGTAATTTATTCAGTTTAAATGCGAATTGATATCTTCGGACAGCAGCAAACCAACCAATGAGAGATGGTACTAAAGTAGTAACAACTCAGCCAAACATTCCTGAAACCTAATCTTTTTAGGAAGCTCACCGCGCTAAACACTTCCTTTTTGGGATAACATCTGATGCTTCAACACTGTATACTTTATATCATAAATACACAAAAATGAAACTAAACTTTTATTTCAGAAGAACTGTCGTCAAGTTCAATTCAGCTTTTTCAAAACATTTTTTTCCTAATTTCATTTTTCTTTTGCTGTTAAATTGTTTCTTAACAAAAACCAGCTTTGCACAGAAAAAACAATCTGATTATCTGATCGGGCAAACAGGCCGTACAACATTAAATTGGAACAGGGACTGGAAATTTAAGCCAGGAAAAATAGAGGACCAGGAAATAAAAAGTATTAATACCTCGCAATGGTTATCGGTTGGGATCCCGCATTCTTTTAGTATTCCTTACTTTATGTCGCCAGATTTTTATGTAGGATACGGCCATTACCAGAAACAGTTCAACCTGGAACCATGGATAAAAAAAAGCAAAAAGGTTTTTCTGGAATTTGAAGGTGTATTTCAGGAAGCAGAAATTTTTGTTAATGGTATCAAATCAGGGTCGCATAAGGGAGGGTATACCGGCTTTTCAATAGACATCAGCAAGCAACTGAAGCCCGGAAAAAATACGATTGACGTGAGAGTAAATAATCTTTGGAGGGCTAATCTGGCTCCGCGCGCCGGAGAACATGTGTTTTCGGGCGGAATTTACAGAGATGTCAAACTCATTTTTAAAGATCCGGTACACATCGACTGGTGCGGAACATCCATTAGCACCCCGGAGGTTACCAAAGAAAAGGCTAATGTTGAGGTACAAACGGAAATCAACAATACGACCGCAAAAGCACAGAAACTAAGAATAGAAACAAAGTTGTTCGATCCGGATCTCAAGCAGGTCCAGGTGATGACAATGACAACCCTGGCAAAAACCGGTATCAACAAAATCAAACAGTTATCTGCATCAATCAAAAAGCCTTTACTTTGGCACCCCGATCATCCATATCTTTATATGGCCAGCACAACGGTATATCTGAACGACAGGAAGATAGATGAGCAAAAACAATCGTTCGGCATCCGTTTCTTTCGCTGGACAGCAGATCAGGGCTTTTTTCTTAATGGTGAACACCTGTATATACGTGGCGCTAATGTTCATCAGGATCAGGCTGGCTGGGGCGATGCGGTTACCAATCGTGGTTTTTACAGAGATGTAAAAATGGTTAAAGATGCAGGCTTTAATTTTATAAGAGGCTCCCATTATCCTCACGATCCTGCATTTGCAGAGGCCTGTGATAAAATTGGACTCCTCTTCTGGTCTGAAAATAATTTTTGGGGCATAGGTGGAAGTGATCAGGCTCCTGAAGGGTACTGGAATACCAATTCGTATCCACAAAATCCATCAGACACCGCTGCCTTTAACCGGAGTGCTGAGCAGGAGCTGAAAGAAATGATCCGGATCAACAGAAATCATCCCTCAATAGTGGTATGGAGTATTTCCAATGAACCCTTTTTTACTTCCAAAAATACCTTAATTCCAATGAGGAACTTACTGAAAAAACTGGTAAAAGTGGTGCATCAGGAAGATCCGGGCAGGCCCGCTGCTGTAGGCGGTGCACAACGGCCTATCGACGATTTGCGTATTGATAAGATTGGAGATATTGCTGGTTATAATGGTGACGGAGCATCAATAGCAGCATTTCAAAATCCTGGGATTCCAAATATTATATCTGAATACGGAGGGACATTTGCAAACAGACCTGGAGAATATGACCCGGGTTGGGGAGATTTGGCCAGTGCCAATGGCGAACCCAAATATGCATGGCGCTCAGGCCAGGTGATTTGGTGCGCATTTGATCATGGCTCTATTGCAGGAGAATCGATGGCAAAGCTGGGCATCGTTGATTATTTTAGAATTCCTAAGCGTGCCTGGTATTGGTATCGCAATCACTATTTAGGCATTGCCCCTCCTGAATGGCCAAAGCCCGGAGCAGCAGCAGCACTCCGTTTAGAAGCTGATCAAAAAATTGCTGCTACAGATGGTACAGATGATGTTTTCTTAAAAGTAACCGTTGTAGATGCCGCAGGTATCCCGCTAAGCAATAGCCCGGATGTAAAATTAGAGATAGTTTCCGGACCAGGGGAATTTCCGACAGGTACAGCTATTCTTTTTAGTGAAAAAAGTGATATCCGTATTCTGGATGGACAAGCCGCTATAGCCCTTAGATCGTGGTATTCTGGTAAAACAATTATCCGGGCAACATCTCCCGGACTAAAATCTACTGAAATTAATATTGAATTTAAAGGAAGTCATGCCTATAGTCCTGAAAATAAGGTTAAAGACAGGCCTTATACCCGATTTAAAAGATCAGATCAGCAAAGGCAGCGCCAGGTTTTCGGACGAAACAATCCAACTTTTGCCAGCAGTTCCGCCGAAGGCTATAGTTCCGGGCTGGCAGCTGATGGTGAAAAGTCTTCCTGGTGGAAACCGATAGGTGATGACCGATCGCCCTATTGGATACTGGATATGGAAAAGAAAGTTGCTATCAACGAAATTCAAATTCAATTTCCTGCATCAAGGAATTATCGGTTTAAGGTAGAAGTAAGTGACGATCGTAATGAGTGGAAAATGTTGAGTGATTTTTCCCATAATCAGGAAAGTATTGATCGTCAACTTCTGGATAATTTAGATGTTTCCGGTCGGTATATTCGGATTAGCTTTATGCAACAAAGTAATATCGGTTTGGCGGATGTTTCGGTATCCGGTATGGTAAACAATTAATGAATGTTCTGACACAACTTTATGCAAAGAGGATGTCCTAAATGTCAGGGCATCTTCTTTGTCCCCGTTATTTAATGGTTCTACCTCGTTTTATGGTAGAAGAAGAAATATATGTTCAGTCAGAAACACTTGTTGTGCGGATACAAACCCAAGTTTGGAATCAGTTATTGACGGAAAAGGGGCTAAAGACGGGGATTAGTCCAGGAAAAAATGCTCCAGCAGCAACATGATACTTACCAGTAACAGCACACCGCTTACAAAAACCAAAAGAATGACCTGCCAAGCCTCCAGTTTATTAAGTAAACTATACCGGATTTGCTCCGTTTTAACGACATATACTCCATAATTTGGGAAGCCTGGGGGTGTAATTCTATTCCGTAATATCTTTGTGTTAAAATGCTGATCCAGGTAGGGTTTTAAATGGGCTATAAAAGTATCAAGTGTTTGAATATCTTGTGTACTGGAAAATGAAGCAAATGCGGCATTGCCTACCCTTATTTTGATGACGGCCGTTTTGGTCATCAGCGTAAGATAACGCAGATCTACATTTCCTAAATTCTTAATGGTAACGAGATCAGTCAGCGGAAACCGGTAGTGGTATTGCTGAAAGGAGATCTCAAGCATGTCGGATTCATCTATAATGATCGTCCAGGTTCTATCTTTGATTCGCTTTACCAGTTGCTGATGTAATAAGATCATGCTGGTCGCTGTAAGGGTTCCTGCTCCGATAGTTGCGCTAAGTGGATGAAATTGCGGAAAAAAGTGGTACAGGAGGAAAAGAAATCCGAGCATGATGACGATAGCGGGAATAAATAGCAGCAAAGCTGTTTTCCATTCGGTCCTGGCATCTAAGCCCTGAAATCTGAATTCCTTATGAGGCATCTTTTCCGCTGACATTGGCTGATCTTTCTTCCTGGTTTCAGCAATTAAAAGTAGGAAATTTTAGCAGACCTGACCTAAAAGATCTTGGCAAAACATCTGTAGCAGATATTATTTAGTGTAGATTAAAACCTCTCAGGTTTCAAAAACCTGAGAGGTTTAAATTTACCTTAGTGATGAAAAGGAGTAAATCATACCAGCTTTCGAATTGATGCTATACAGGAAGTGATCTGCTTCTTTTTTACCTGAGATGCTCATGCCTTTAATTTTAATCGCCTCACTTGTTCTGATTTTAAAGGGTTCACCCTTCAAGGATCTGATGGTTCCACTCAGGAGTTTACCTTTTTCCCATTTCAGCGAGACTTCCAATCCACCCCTGGCTTTTAAGCCTGAAATTTCGCCATCAGGCCAGGCTGAAGGCAGTGCCGGCAACAGATCGATGATGTAGGAATCTTTGCCATCAGCATTGGTGTAAGATTGCATGCTTTGCAGCAACATTTCTGTCATTCCGGATACCGCTCCAAAATTTCCATCGATCTGGAAGGGTGGATGGGCATCGAAAAGATTAGGGTAGGTGCCTCCGGCATCTGCCATGATGGTTTCGGTCTGGTAAGTAGCACGCAGTTGATTGGATAGGAGCTTATGCGCATGATCCCCATCCCTTAACCTGGCCCAGAAGTTTTCTTTCCAGGCGATAGACCAGCCGGTGCCATCATCGCCACGTAACTCCAGTGTTTTCCTGGCCGCATTGGCTAATTCTGGTGTACCCAGTGCAGTGATTTGTTTTCCGGGGTGCAGGGCAAATAAATGGGAAACGTGCCGGTGATGCGGATCGCCCGAATTCAGGTCCCAATCTTCATTCCACTCCTGGAGCTGCCCGGCCTTGCCTATTTTTAAAGGACTGATCTCATCACGTACTTTTTTCACCTGAAGCTGAAAGGTCGGGTCGTCATTTAAAGTTAATGCAGCCTGGGCTACATTGTTCAGTAAATCCCAGATGATGGATTTTTCCATTGTTGCTCCTTCAGTTACCGTTCCGCTTTTACGATCATTGGTAACAAAGTAATTTTCAGGGGAGGTAGAGGGTGAAGTTACCAGGAAACCATTTTTATCTTTGATTAAGGTTGCCATATAAAATTCTGCTGCACCTTTTAGTGTTGGATAGATGGTTTTCAGATAATTTTTGTCACGGGTAAAAGCATAGTGTTCCCAAAGGTGCTGACAAGCCCAGCCGCTTCCACCGATAAAAACACCCCAGGGGAGGTCTGCACCGGGACTTGTCCAGGCCCAGCCATTGGTGGTATAACCATAGAACCATCCCGGTGTCTGCGGACCGTAATAGGTTTTGGCGGTTTTGGTTCCGGGTACCACCAGGGCCTGCGTCAGGCGGATCATAGGCAGATGCATTTCTGACAAGTTGCTTTGTTCAGCCGGCCAGTAGTTCATCTCATAATTAATGTTTGATTTATAGTCGCATTTCCATGGTAAATCCAGTCCATCTCCCCACAAACCCTGCGAATTAGAAGGGAGCAGATTACCGGGACGGCTGGAAGATATCAGCAGGTACCGGCCATATTGATAAAAAAGTGTGGCAAAGGAAGGATCAGCCAGGCCATTGCCATAAGCCTTTAAACGTTCATTCGTAGGTAATCCCGGATCCTTATTACTGCCAAGTTCGAAACTTACCCTGCGGAAATACTGCTGATATTCATTAATGTGATCTTTCTTTAATGTCAGGTAAGGTTTATGGATTGCCCGTTCCATCCGTTGCGTTACTAAGGCATGCGGATCTTTTCCAAGGAAAAGTTTTTCATAATCAAGCGTATAAGAGGTGCCCGCCGCCATGATAATCGTTAACTCATCAGCATTAACAACTTCCAGTTCCTGCCCTGAAGCCTTCACCGAACCGCCGGTGTTTAGTACGGTAAGTTGTACTTCATAGGTTAATTTTCCGCCGGCATGGCCTGTCATAATGAGTGTATTTGGGGCAACAAAACGCGTTCTGGCATTTTCAATCCTGCTCAGCCCCAGTTTCAGGCTCAAACTACCTTTTTTAGAAGCAGTAAGCCGCTGTACTATTGCCTGATCTGCTGCACTGGAAAAGATTTCCCTTTGGTAATTTATAGCATTTACGCTAAAAGAAATACCGGCGATGGCCTGGTCGATGTTTAGCCAGCGGCGGTAATTCTCTACAGGCTTTCCTTCCGGTAACTTAAACTTCATGGTTAAATTGCCTAAGGTTTGATAGGAGGCATTGTATGGTGCAGGAGAAGTAAAATGATCGCGGGTTAGCTGTTCGGCCAATTTATAATTTTGGTTTCGTATCGTTCGCCTGATGGTGTCCAGATACTGGTAAGCATCCTTGCGGTCGGCATCAGGTTGTGGATCGCCAGACCATAGCGTGATTTCATTGAGCTGAAGCCTTTCATTAGACGGGTGACCAAAAATCATGGCACCGAACTGACCATTTCCGATCGGTAAGGCTTCTTCCCACACTTTGGCAGGCGCTGTATACCACAAGGTTTTATTGTCATAAGGTATGAGTGGAACAGTGCTTTTGGTTTGAGCGCAACTTAAGCCTATGTTAAATAATATCAAAATGCTTAGGAACCTGGTTGTATAGTTTAGTTTCATTGGAAAAATAGGGTAGGATACTTAAAATAAGTGTCCTTAAATTTATGTGTTAAATGTATTTGATCTGATTTTCAAATATAGTTTCATACCAGTATTGCGAATTTATCCGAAACCGACATTTTTTATCACTATTCCGATATTAATCGTTTTCATCAGACCGGGATGGCCTACTAAAATTCTATTATTTTTATTAAATCGATTTACTAAAAATTTTATCAGGTTTGAACTCAGTTAAAATTGAAAAAGTCGGTTTTGTACAAAATAAAGTCTTATTTGGTTAGTTTTTTTAGCATTAGGTCACTTATTTTTGGAATAACAAGTTATTTGTATAATATAAATAAATTGAACACCAAATGAACCGGGCTGAGCCATGATGATTATACGGATCGTTGTGTCTTTGCCAAAGACTAACCCAATATGAAAAGAAGAACCTTAATTAAAGGGATGGCCCTAAGCCTGTCATCACTTTATTTATCAAAAAGTTACGCCAGACACCTGATCAACGCACCTTATGCGGCAGGTCCGTTTAAACCAACCTGGGATTCACTGGCCAAATATAAAGTGCCTGAATGGTTCCGCGATGCCAAGTTTGGCATGTGGGCACACTGGGGGCCCCAGTGTCAGCCGGAATTTGGCGATTGGTATGCCCGCGAAATGTACATGGAAGGCGGACATAAATATAAATATCACCTCGAAAAATATGGTCACCCTTCTAAATTCGGTTTTAAAGACATTATTAACGAGTGGAAGGCCGATCAATGGGATCCTGAAGAACTGGTAGGGCTTTACAAAAAAGCGGGTGCCAAGTATTTTATGGCCATGGCCAACCATCACGACAATTTTGATATGTATGACAGTACCTATCAGAAATGGAATTCTACCCGCATGGGACCTAAAAAGGATATTATCGGTGGCTGGGCCAAAGCGGCTAAAAACCACGATCTGCGTTTCGGAGTAAGCGTTCATGCAGCGCATGCCTGGAGCTGGATGGAAACCGCCCAGCGTGCCGACAAGCAAGGCCCTATGGCCGGCATCCCTTACGATGGTAACCTCACCAAAGCAGATGGTAAAGGTACATGGTGGGAAGGAGAAGATCCGCAGGAACTTTATGCGCAAAGACACCCTTTAAGTAAAAACAGTGAAGATAATGGTATGATCCATAGCCAGTGGGCCTGGGGCAATGGTGCTTCAATACCTTCAAAAGCTTATTGCGAAAAATTTTATAAACGTACTATCGAACTTTTGGATAAATATGGCGCGGATGCGATTTATTTCGATGATACCATTTTGCCATTATATCCAATCAGCGATGTAGGGCTAAGGATTGCTGCACACATGTACAATCAGAGCATAAAAAAACATGGCAAACTGGAAGCCGTATTGTTTGGTAAGGTGCTAAACGAGGAACAACGTAAGTGTATGGTTTGGGATATCGAAAGAGGCCAGACAAACGGCATCGAAAAAGAACCTTTTCAAACCGATACCTGTATCGGGGCATGGCATTACGACCGTCCTTTTTATGATAATAATTGGTATAAGGATGCTAAAACCGTTATTCATATGTTATTGGATATCGTGAGCAAAAACGGTAACCTGATGTTAAATATCCCGGTAAGGGGAAATGGTACGATAGATGATAAAGAACGAACCGTAGTGGAAGGCATTGCCGACTGGATGCAAAGGAACAGTGAATGCATTTATAGTACACGTCCGTGGACCATCTTTGGAGAAGGCCCGGCTCTTGCATCCACTAAACCACTTAATATGCAGGGATTTAATGAAGGCAGTGTAATACCATTTGGTTCGCAGGATTTCCGATTTACCACCAAAGGTAAAGACCTGTATGCAGCAATGCTGGGCTGGCCTACCGACCGGACAACCATCGTCAAAAGTTTAGCTGCCGGTAAAGCTGGCCAGGTACAGAAGGTTAGCCTGTTGGGTTATCCAGGGGCAATCGAATTTGAACAAGGCAGTGCGGGCTTAAAAATCACGGTACCGGAGCAGGCACCGGGCTCCATTGCCTATGTATTTAAAATTCATGGCGCTATTGCCTAAATAGGATTTGCTGCCCAAATGGGTTGGTTATTCCTCCATCCTGGAATGTAAGGAGCCAGATCACATTTTTACTCATTAAATTGTTAAAACACATCATTCATACACTATCTTGGTGTATGAATGACTTACCAAAGTCGCTATATGATTGCTAATGAAGTGATACGGAAGCGTGTGATGATGCTGCTTTTCGTGACGCTATGTTTATATACTTTTACTTTTGCACAATCTCCGGTTGCAGCACCCGCCTGGGGCAATTGGACCCATTGGGGAGATCAGGGCGATGGCACTTACCGCAACCCTGTTTTACCTGGCGATTACAGCGACGTCGATTGCATTCGCGTTGGCGATAACTACTATGCTGTTTCTTCTACTTTTCAATATTCACCAGGATTTGTGATCCTGAAATCGAAAGATCTGGTAAACTGGCAGATACTGGGGCATGCTGTTAAAGATATTAGTACTATTTCGCCTGCCATGAACTATACGCAGATGAACCGTTACGGAAAAGGAATCTGGGCAGGTGCCATCCGTTATCATAACAAACGTTTCTGGATTTATTTTGGCGATCCGGACGAAGGTTATTTTATGAGTTCTGCCGCTAAACCAGAAGGGCCATGGGAACCTTTGCATCGTGTTTGGGCTGAAAAAGGTTGGGACGATTGCTGTCCTTTCTGGGATGAAGATGGCCAGGGCTATCTCATCGGAACCCACTTTGCTGATGGCTATAAAATTCATCTTTTTAAAATGACAGCTGATGGCAAGTCGCTGATCAAAGATTCAGATCAGGTAATTTATCAATCACATGGGAGCGAAGCCAATAAGCTGTACAAAATCAATGGCTATTATTATCATCTTTTCAGTGAGGTGCGCAACAATGTTCGCGTTTTAATGATGGAAAAGGCTAAAAATATCCGGGGTCCTTATGAAGGACCACGACAGCTTAGCGAAGGGCAGCCTGAATTTAATGAACCCAATCAGGGCGGATTGGTACAGACCCAAACGGGTGGCTGGTACTTCTTAACCCACCATGGTTCTGGCGATTGGTCAGGACGGATTTTAAGTCTGCTGCCTGTAACCTGGATGGAGGAGTGGCCGGTAATCGGCAAGCCCAATGCTGCTGGCATTGGCGAAATGGTATGGTCGGCACCGATGCCGGTAAAATCAACCCGCAAAATATATCCGCAAAGCAGTGATGATTTTAATGCCAAAACGCTTCAGCCTCAATGGGAGTGGAACTACCAGCCCAAAAAAGATCAATGGTCTTTATCCGAAAGAAAAGGCTGGTTGCGTTTACATGCCTTTAAACCGCTAAAAGATCATATTCTTTCTGCCGGCAATACCATTACACAACGGGTTTACCGCACCTCGGAAAATACCGTTACCGTAAAGTTTGATCTCCGTGGAATGGCTGATGGCCAGAAGGCAGGTTTATCTCATTTTGGTGCGCCCGATTATGCTACACTCGGCTTTGAATGTACCGGTGGGACTAAAAAACTATCTTTTACAACGAAAGACCAGTTTTTACCTGGCCCTGAAATTCCGGAAAATGAAGTTTGGATCCGCTCAGTTTGGGGACTTGACGGTAAGAGTACCTTTAGTTACAGTACTGATGGCAAAACATTTAAACCTTTTGGTGAGCCTTACCAGCTTCGCTGGGGATCATACCGGGGAGACCGGATTGCCATTTTCAATTACAATCCTCTTGGCAAAGGCGGTTATATAGATGTCGATTACCTTCATTATGATTATGATAAATAAAATATTAAGCTCCCTAAAATACCCTATACTTTTTATTCAACGGTATGTTAGCCGATTATTAAAACTGAGCTGCTGTGCTTTGCTATTCATTTTAAATACTTCAGGCCTTTATGCCCAAAGTTCGTGGACAGCAGATAATGGAAATGGTACCTATACCAATCCGCTTTTTTATGATGAGTTTTCCGATCCCGATCTCATTCGTGTAGGGAATGATTTTTACCTCACCGGTACCACCATGCACAGCGTGCCCGGATTACCGGTGCTGCATTCAAAAGACCTGGTTAACTGGAAAGTGATCAGTTATGCGATGGATCGTTTTAACCTCGGGGAAGAATTTGACCTGACCAATGACAAGGAAGCGTATGGACAAGGAATATGGGCTCCATGCATCAGGCATCATAATGGTGTTTTTTATATCTTTTCCAACGTGAATCGCCATGGTTTACAGGTTTTTACAGCTTCCAATCCCGCCGGTCCATGGAAACAGCATCAGCTTAAACGCCATATCTACGACCTTTCTGTTTTGTTTGAAAATGATAAAATCTATGTCGTTTATGGCGTTGGAGAAATTAAACTGATTGAGTTGAAACCTGACCTCAGCGGTTTTGTAGAAGGCAGCGATCGGGTGATCATCCCCAGGGGGAACGCCATGGGTGAAGGTAATCACCTTTACAAAATTAATAATAAATATTACATCACCAATGCCGATAACGGCCGTTTGCAATGCGCCAGGGCTACAGATATACGCGGCCCTTATGAAACTACTGTAGTAAGTGCTAAAGAAACCATGGGGACCTCACTTGGCTGGTTTACCCAGAATATGTGGTTAGATTCTGCTCTACCTGCGGCCGATGCAAAACTAAGCATGGTAAAACAGAGCGATCAGCTTTTTGCTTCTGTACCCATGCATCAGGGGGGCATTGTCGATCTGCCGAATGGTGAGTGGTGGGGCTTTTCGATGATGGATTTTCGGTCGGTAGGCCGTACAACCTTTCTCTCTCCGGTAACCTGGAAAGAGGGATGGCCGTTTTTTGGCATTGAAGGTAATTTGGGCCGATCGCCGCGAACCTGGTTTAAACCCAATGTAACCAAACCCGATCGTCCGCAGGCACCATACGTCAGAAATGACGATTTTAATGGCCCTCAACTGGCTTCTGCCTGGCAATGGAACCATAATCCTGTTGATCGTAAATGGCAGTTAAAGGGGGGAAGTCTTCGCCTGCATACCTTACCGGCCAAAGATTTCCTTTGGGCAAGAAATACCCTGACCCAGCGGGGTGTAGGGCCGGAATCTGAGGCTACGGTTGAATTGAATGGTCAGCAACTTAAAGATGGCGATATCGCCGGTTTGGGTTTGATGAACATTCCTTACGCCTGGATCGGTATCCTGCGGGAGGGGAACCGTTATCTGTTCAGAATGTTTGATCAGTATCAGCAAAAAACAATTGAAAAACCCTTAACATCTCCGCGGATTTTCCTGCGTGCTTTTGGCAATTTCGACGATGATATTGCACAGTTGAGCTATAGCCTGGATGGAAAAACATTTGAAAAAATTGGCGACAGCATCCGGTTACCTTACCAGTTGAAGACCTTTCAGGGTACCCGATATGCGCTTTTTGCCTACAATACCAAAGGTACCGCAGGTGGCTATGCACAGTTTAAAAATTTTACTTTGAAAGAACCTCTTGCAGACCGTACCAAAAATCTGCCTGTAGGTAAAGTGATTACCTTGACCAATCTGGCTGATCGCCGCCAGGCCTGGGCCAATCCACATGGAATGCTTTGTCCCGGCAGAAATTTTTCTCAAGAAAACGATGTCAATTACCAGTTCAGGGTATTGGATCGAGGCCAGGGAAAAGTAGCCCTACAGGCCCTCAACGGAACCGGTTTTCTGACGATTACCAGCATGGGTTTATCTGCCGATGTGAGGTTAATCAAAGAAGAAACACCTGGTAGCCTGTTTGTTTGGCAGGATATGTTGAGGGGGCAGTGTATGCTGCTGTCTTTAAAGACCAACCGTTTTGTAGGCCTGGATCCGCATACAGGAGAATTATACGGTGCTGATTGGCCAGGCACTTTGCCCAACCGTAAAGACGGAACCGTTTTCAGCTGGCAATTGGTGAATGAATAACATTCAGTAGGATACCTTAAAATTACAAAACACAAATCAAATGATACAAAGAAAGTCCTTTATCCTTTATCTTCTGATCTCTTCACTTTGCTGCAGCATCACTTACGCACAAAAAGGCCAGTCTTACCCTATCACTTCTCCTAATGGGAAAATCAAACTGGTGCTGGAATATCGTCAACAGATAAAGGCCGACAGTACTTCATCCGCAAAATTTGATATATATTATTGGACCAATGGAAAATGGACACCGATTCTTTCGGATACCGAAATCGGTATCGTAACCCAAAAGGAGCAATTTAGAAACCTGACCTTAAAAAAAGCCGGATCTGTTAAACGGCTGAACACCCGCTATGAAATGGTAAGCGGTAAAAGAAAGCTTTGCCGCAACCAGGCAAATGAAAGCAGCTATACCTTCGTTAATGCAAATGGAAAAGCACTAAATGTAGTTTTTAGGGTGTATAACGATGGTGTCGCTTTCCGGTACGAATTTCCAAAATGGTCAGATCAGCCGGTTCATATCGAAGATGAATATACCACCTTTAACATCCCTGCTCAGACGGATCGCTGGGCACAGTCCTATGATCCGGGTTATGAAGATTTTTATCCCTATAGTAATAACGGTAAAGGAGAAAAAAGCCAGGAGTGGTCTTACCCTGCCTTGTTTAAGCATAAACAGGCACCGGTGTGGTATCTGATTTCTGAAGCCGGAAATAGTGAATTTAATGCCGCTTCCAGGTTAGTGAACAATAAAGATGTTAACCGGTACAAAATCAGTTACTCGGCAGGACGGAAAAGTTTTCCGCAACAAGGAGACATCAGCAATTTGCCCTGGAAGTCGCAGTGGCATACCGTGATGATCGGAAGCCTGGCAACTGTGGTAGAATCTACCCTGATTACTGATGTTAGTGAACCAAGTCGTATTGCACAAAAAGACTGGATCAAACCCGGCGCGGTGGCCTGGATTTACTGGGCTTACAACCATGGATCTAAAGACTATCAAAAAGCGGTGGAATATACCAACCTGGCCAAGGCGATGAACTGGCCTTATGTGCTGATCGACTGGGAATGGGATGTAATGAGCAATGGCGGAAAATTGGAAGATGCAATTAATTATGCCAAATTGGAAGGGATTAAACCGATGATCTGGTACAATTCGGGTACTACAGATTGGTCTAACGCTACACCAATTGATAGAATGCGTACGCGCGATAAACGTTTAAAAGAATTTGAATGGTTAAATAAAATCGGGGTTTACGGAATCAAGGTAGACTTCTTTGCAGGCGATCAGCAGGATATGATGAAGTTGTATCTTGATATTTTAAAAGATGCTGCAGAACACCATTTGATGGTTAATTTCCATGGTGCAACCATTCCGCGCGGCTGGTCTAGAACCTACCCAAACCTGATGAGTGTGGAAGCAGTTTTTGGCGCTGAATGGTATAATAATGGAGATGTAATGACCAGCAAAGCCGCGGTACACAATACCACCTTGCCTTTTACCAGAAACGTAATCGGTCCTATGGATTATACCCCGGTTACTTTTTCCAACAGTCAACATCCACATATCACTTCTTATGGCCATGAACTGGCGCTTTCGGTTGTCTTTGAATCGGCCTTGCAACATTTTGCAGACCGCCCTGAAGCTTACTATGCACTGCCTGATGCGCCAAAAAACTTCTTGAAAACCGTGCCTACGGCCTGGGATGAAACACGCTTATTAAGTGGGTTTCCTGGAAAAAATGTAGTAATGGCAAGAAAACGTGGTACCAAATGGTACATTGGTGGATTGAATGGGCAGGAAGATGCCAGAGTACTTGAATTTAATTTAGATTTTTTAAACAAAAAGCAAGCAAACATCAAGATTATCCGGGATGGTGAAAATGATAAATCTTTTAAGACAGAAACTCAAGCATGGCGTAAAGGAAAGCCGGTTAAAATTAATTGCCTGCCACGTGGTGGTTTTGTAGCGGTGGTAGAATAAACTATTGAACGACAATTGACAGAATCCCTAAAAAAGCCATCTCGCAATGACGATCCCCAGAGAGGTTTATTCCGATTAATGCTACTATCACTCATATTGATTCGTATATAATAAATGATCTCTCGCGATAACAATTTTATGCTTATGATACAACTTTGAGGGCGAACCTTTACTGAATATTTAAGAATCGAACTGTGTTTAATAAGAAACATCATTTTAATTGCTGATGATAGCTTTAAAAAAAAGAATTTTAAAAAAAATGAGTTCTGGAATAATCATACTTTCATTAATGTATTTATTCCAGTCGGAAAAAATCTACGCGCAAACGACCCGTCATGCGCCAGGCGTTTCTGTATTTCAGGCTAATGATGTTCGATTAGACCCTTCGTGGATAAAAAACCGCGAAGAATTAAATGCCAGCTATCTTTTAACACTTGATCCGGATCGACTGCTGCATAATTTTAAAATCAATGCCGGCCTCCCTTCTAAAGCCAAGCCTTTAGGCGGATGGGAGGCGCCAGCCATTGGTCTTCGCGGGCATTTTACCGGCCATTACCTTTCTGCAGTTTCACTTTTGGTAGAGCAGCATAAAAACCCCTTATTGCATCAAAGACTAATTTATATGGTTGATGAATTATATAAATGCCAGCAATCTTTAGGTAAAGGTTACCTGAGTGCTTTTCCGGAACGTGATTTTGATACCCTCGAAAAAACATTTGGTAATGTATGGGCACCTTATTATACCTACCATAAAATTATGCAGGGACTTTTAGATGTTTATATGCACACCGGAAATAAAAAGGCTTATGATATGGTTAATCAAATGGCAAGTTATGTGCAAAACCGAATGGCACGGCTGGATCCACAAAGCATTGAAAAGATCTTATATACGGTTGGTGCTAATCCGGGCAATGAAGTAGGTCCGATGAACGAGGTGATGTATAATCTGTATCAGGTCTCTCATAAGCCTGAACACCTCGCACTGGCAAAACTATTTGATAGGGACTGGTTTTTTCATCCGCTGGCCGAAAATCAGAATATCCTTTCAGGGCTGCACTCCAATACCCATCTGGTACTGGTAAACGGTTTTGCACAACGTGCGGTTACTACGGGTGAAACTGCTTATCTGGATGCTGCAAAGAATTTCTGGAACATGCTGATTAAACATCATGCCTATGCCAATGGTTCCAGCAGCGGCCCGCGGCCAAATGTAACCAGCCCAACGTCACTTACGGCAGAACATTGGGGTGTTCCAGATCATTTGAGCAGCACCATGACCAGAGAAATTGCCGAATCCTGCGTATCTCATAATAGTCAAAAATTAACCAGTTATCTGTTTTGCCAGGATCAACAACCTGCTTATGCCGAAACCTATATGAATACTTTCTATAATTCGGTAATGGCTCTACAAAACGGAAATACAGGCGCAGTAGTGTACCATTTGCCGCTCGGTTCGCCAAGAGAAAAGAAATTTTTAAAAGAAGACGATTTCAGGTGCTGTAACGGAACTTCTATTGAAGCTTTTGCATCGCTAAATAAAGGGATTTATTATCATGACAACCATTCCTTATGGATCAACCTGTATGTGCCTTCTACTTTAAACTGGAAAGAACAGAAATTTGCACTTCAACAGGAAGGTAATTTTCCTGCTGATTCAACAATTACATTCACCATCAAATCTACTAAAGCAAAAGCATTAAGATTAAATTTTCTTATCCCCAGCTGGTCTGAAGGGACAGCGGTTTATATCAATGGAAAGCTTGAGCCTAATAGCCCGGGTGCCGGTACTTATGTGTGCTTAAACCGCAGTTGGAAAGCTGGCGACCAGATCAAACTGGTTTTGCACTACCGTTTTCACCTTAAAGCCATGCCTGATGATGAAAATGTATTTGCCATTTTCTATGGTCCAACGCTTTTGGCAGCAGAAACAGATGCGGAATTTGTTTTAAAAGGTTCTAAACAGGAAATCCTGAAAAGCCTGAATCGTGAGGGGAAGAATATTTTCAAACTTCGTAACGCTGATAATAACTTTACACTGCGTCCACTTTATGAGATCACTAATCAGCCATATGGCGTATATGCAACTTTGCGTAATTATTGATCTGCATGTTTAAGTTTTTGCAAAAGGCCCAACACTTTAATCATTTGGGAAGAGATGGTTTAAAATTTAATAAAAAGTTAGACCATAATGTTCATGTATAACTGTGTTTAAAAAAAACATTTCTTCGCATGAAATATCATCTTATAAAAGTGAAAAATAGCAGATCTGGGCACTTCACTCCAATAAAGATAATGAGTAAGCGCTAAAGTATAATTTATTCATTGAAGCGAAGATAAAACGAACACTATTGCGATCTATAAATTTATATATTTTTACTGTTGACACTGTTTTTTCTGTAGCCATCTATTATACTTTCAGGTAAATAACAGTGGAATATGTTGGTTTTTGCTGTTTTATAAGTTAATTTGCTTAAACTTTCCCTAAAGCGATGAATAGCTACGAATCTTTTTCGGATGCCCAGCTGATTTCCCATATGCAAGATGGCGATCAACTTGCGTTCACTGAAATATACCGCAGGTTTTGGGAGAAAGTATTCGCTGTAGCCTACCATCGTCTGGCTGACCAGATTGAAGCTGAAGAAGTGGTACAGGAAGTGTTTTTAAGTTTTTGGAAAAGGCGTTCCAGTTTGCAGATCAGGTACACCCTGCACACATACCTAAGTGCAGCAACCAAATATCAGGTTATTAATAAGCAAAGTAGAGGTTATTTTAATGAAAGCAGAAAAAAGTCAATCGAAGAAATTGCAGAACCGGGGATAGATACTACGGAACTATGGTTTTCAGAAAGGGAACTCCGCCAGGAACTGGATCGGCACATTAATGAGCTTCCATTCAAATGCCGACTGATTTTCAAAATGAGTAGGGAAGGTTATAAATCCAATACAGAAATAGCCGAAGAATTAAATATAGCTGAAAAAACAGTCGAAGCCCACATTACCAGGGCGCTTAAAATTTTGAAGGGTAAATTGGGTATTGGTATACCTTTTATTTTGTATCTGCTTTCCAAATAAAATTTATTTTAAATTTAATATAGGGTTAGGCCATGTTGATGTGACTATATGTTAAATCAACAAACAATTGGATCAACGCGAAAAAAACTACTCCATACCGGAAATTGCCTACAAGTGGCAAAAAGGAACTGCTACGCCGGAAGAAAAAGCCTTCTACGAGCAATGGTATGCCTCTTTTAATGACGAAGAACTTGATCTTCGGAAAACTGATTACACCAGTTTTAATGCGCTGGAAAAAAGCCTTTATTCCAAAATAAACGGCCGGATGGAAGACGAAATGCAACCGGTTAGATCCAGACCTTTTCCCTTTTGGTTTGCCAGCGCCGCAGCCATACTGGTACTCGCTTTTGGCTTTCTCGCCTACCAGTCAGGGTGGATTAGCATGCTCATTTATCCTGATAAAACTAAAACCGAGATTTTACCTGGAATGAATACGGCTACTTTGAAACTATCTAATGGAAAGGTTTTGCAGTTAAGTAAAAATAAGTTAGGCTTAAAAATCAATTCTGCTGATCTGGAATATATCGATGGAAGTGGAATTGTTTTCGATAAAACCAGTGCTTTAACCAAAGAGATGGAGATCAAAACACCAAATGGCGGTACCTACCAGGTCGAACTGCCTGATGGCACAAAAGTTTGGCTTAATGCTTCGAGCAGTATTTTGCTGCCCGCGAACTTTTCATCAAATTTCGAAAGGCGTTTAAAATTACAGGGCGAGGCTTATTTTGAAGTAGCAAAAGTAAACACATCAGTTAATGGTGTTCAAAAAAGAAAACCTTTTATTATCACGGTTAACAACAAATCTATTGAGGTACTGGGTACCCATTTTAATGTAAGGGCTTACCATAGTGAACCATCACTTAAAGCCACCTTGCTTGAGGGCAGCGTAAGGGTGGTTGATGGTAACACTGCCAAAAAAATTATTCCTGGTGAGCAGGCCACAGCTGTTAACGGGCTTATTAATATAAATAAAGTTGATGTAGAAGATGTTATTGCCTGGAAAAACGGCAATTTCCAGTTTACGAACGAGGGGATAGAACGGATTATGGAGGATATTGCCAGGTGGTATAACGTAGAAGTAGTTTACAGTGGGCCGGTAACAAAAGAAAGTTTTGGTGGTGCCATCTCCAGAAGTAAACCCCTGCAGGATGTGCTTTCATCGCTTGAAGAAACCGGCGGAGTACATTTCAAAATTGAAGGAAGGAGGGTAATCGTGATGCCATAAATTTTACATAACCACGTTCCCAGAAAGAACCGGAGGTGAGATGAAGCACCCCCGGCAGTAAATTTGGAGCGGTATAAATGAAGAATGATATTCAACTAAACCAAACAACCAAACAAACCAGGATACCATTGCTCCCGCATATAGTATTCTATTCAAATGTATGAAAAAATCCATTTCAATGGACAATAAGCTAAGTGCTTGTTGTTCCGGACAAAATATGGACTTTATAATGAAAGTAGCGGTACTTTTGTTCACCATATTTGTCTTTCAGTTAGGTAAGAGTCAGGCGCAAACTGTTACCCTTTCAAAAAGTAATGCAAAAATTGTTGATGTTTTCAAAGAGATCAGAAAACAGACAGGATACGATTTCGTATACACCTCCAGTCATATCAGTGAAACGACGCCAGTAACCATAAACATAAAAAATGCGACATTGGAAAGCGCGTTGGCAGCTTGTTTTAAAGACCAGCCGTTAAGTTATTCCATTAAAAATAAAACCATTATCGTTAAATCCAAACCCACACAGCAAGTGGGACCGCCGGCATCCATACCTGGGGGTAAATACCGTTTAATTACGGGTAGGGTAACTGATACTGAAAACCGCTCCCTTCCAGGGGTGACGGTATTATCAAAAGAACTCAATGTAAAAACCGCTACAGATAGGGAGGGTAGGTACAAAATTGATGTAATTGGTCAGGAACCCGCTACTTTGATTTTCTCATTTGTGGGGATGGAAAGCAAGCAGGTTGCTGTAAGTAATCAATCTGTAATAGATGTAACGCTATCCATGGCCGCTAAAGAAATGGAAGAGATGGTGGTTACCGGGTATCAGGTACTCAAAAAATCGGACGTAGTGGGATCTACGGCTTCAATAAACGCTAAAGATCTGTATTTAAATGGCGTAAACACGATTGAGCAGGCACTACAGGGCAAAATTGCAGGTTTGGTGGTAACCAATACCAGTGGCCTTACCGGAACCAAGCAAACCGTACGTGTGCGTGGAACTTCAACCTTATCGGGTTCACAAGAGCCAATCTGGGTGGTTGATGGTGTAATTCAGGAGGAACCTTTGCCATTTAAGGCTCAGAGCCTTAACAGCAATGGTGAGATAAATTCTGATAACATTGATTTTATAAGAAACTTCGTTGGTAATTCGATCCGCTGGTTAAACCCTATGGATATTGAAGATATTACAGTATTAAAAGATGCCTCTGCCACCGCAATATATGGTATCAGGGCTGGAAACGGCGTAATTGTGATTACCACTAAAAAAGGCCGTGTTGGCCCTCCTGTAATCACTTACTCAACAAATTTTAGTACAACTGAAAAAGTAACCGCCGACAAGTTAAACTTAATGAATTCAAAAGAGCGGGTAGCGGTATCAAGAGAAATCTTTACCAATGGATTGACCGCTACTTACGTGAACAGTACAGTAGGTTATGCAGGTGCCTTAAACGATTATTTATTTAAAAAATCGATATCTGCCGATGAGTTTAATGCGAGGGTGAGAGATATGGAAACAGTCAACACTGATTGGTTCGATTTACTTTATCGGGTACCATTTAGTAATGGGCATAATTTTGGTATTTCAGGTGGCAGCCAAAATACACGCTATTATTCATCTTTTGGATATAATAGTTCATCCGGAACAGCCAGGGGGAACGATGCCACAGCAATAACCGGAAAAATTTCGGTAAATACCAAGCTTTCAGACAAAATAACGATTGATGCTAGCCTTTCAGCATCAAAAAATCAGGTGAGTGGCTTTTACCAGGTAGACCCATATGGCTATGCCAAGGGTACAAACAGAGCAATAAGAGCTGAGAATCCAGATGGAAGCCTGGTGTTTTATCCAAATGCTTCTGGTTACGCCTATAATGTTCTTAATGAAAGGAGCCAGACAGGGAATAGCAATAAGGTTTTAACTGTTAATACATTTATTAATGCCAATTATAAGATCATTGAGGGACTTAATTTCCAGTCCCTGTACAGTTACAGTTCAAGTTCTACTGTTGGCGAATCTTATGCCACAGAGCAAACAGAATATGTGGCCCGCCAATATAGATTTTATAATTACGGTGTTTTTAAACCAACAGATGCTGGTTATAAACAAAGTAAATTGCCGGTAGGGGGTGAATACAACGTAGACCAGGCAACCAGTAGCGTATGGAATTGGAGAAATAGCATATCCTACAGTAAGGTATTTAACCGAAAACACGTAGTAAACTTTATGTTTGGCCATGAATTAAGCAGTACAAAATACCTGGGCTATACCAATACCACGTTAGGATACCTAAGAGATCGTGGAAAATCATTTGCAACTATACCAACAACTTTCTCTGTGGGTACAATCGTTACAAACAACGATTTTCTGACCAAATTTTCTCCTAAAATAACAGATCGGTTAGTGAATACCATGGGCCTTTACCTCACTTCCAGTTATACCTTTGATGGCCGATATGTAGTGAATGCCAGCGTGAGGAATGATCGTTCAAATCGTTTTGGACAGTTTACCGGTGAAAAATTTAACCCGGTTTGGGCTGGAGGTTTGAAATGGAACGTGGCGAATGAAAAATGGTTTAACAAATCCTATTGGCTATCCGATCTGAGCATTAGCGGTACCTTTGGTTATCAAAGAAATATTGCGGCAAATGTAAGCCCCGATCTGATTATCAAGACACCTACAGGTGCAAGTGCTAGTGGTACAGATACCTTTACAGGTGAAAGTTTACTTACCATTAGTTCTTTGCCCTACGGAGATTTAAGATGGGAGCAGAATGCAAGTATGAATCTAGGACTTAATTTCAGCCTTTTTAACAATAAGGTAACTGGATCATTTGAATATTACAATAAACGTGGTCGCGAATTGATTACCAGTTTGAGTGTGCCTTTAGAATATGGTGTTACCAATACGCTTGTTAATGGCGGAGCAATCAATAATAAGGGCTATGAAGTGGCGGCCAGCTTCGTTCCGGTACGTACTAAAAATTTCAGCTGGAATGTAACATTGAACACTTCAAAAAATATGAACAGTGTTGTAAAAGTAAGTCCTCAGCTGGTGAGCTGGAGAACAGCGGTTACCGGAACGCTAACTGCTCTTGACAGGCCGGTATCTGGATTTTATGCATTTAAATATACCGGTATAGATCCATCAAATGGCTATCCAACTTTCGACCTGTCTCTAAAACCAAATGCTGATCCTCAAGATCCAACGTCTTATATGGAGTATGTTGGTAAGCTGGATCCTGACTTTACATCTGGTTTGGGGATGAATTTTCGATATAAAATGTTAACATTAAGTTCGAGCTTTTACCTGCAGGTTGGTGGTAAGAAGTTTCTGTCTCCACTATATACACTCGTAAATAATCTCCCTACAGAATATCAGAACCTATCGCGTCAGCTATTAGATCGCTGGTCTGCATCTAATCCAAATGGTAGCGTACCGCGGTTACCAGATAGTTCAGTTCCTACCGTGAGTTTACCAGGAAGAACAGCTAATTCTGGAGGAACGGCTCCAACACCATTCGAGATGTATAATTATAGTACCGCTCGGGTAGTTAGTGCCACTGCATTACGTTGCAATAATATCAGTTTGAGTTATACGCTTCCCGCTTCTGTAGTGCAGCGGTTGAAAACCAAGAACATTAATATCGGTGCGGGTATATCTAATGTTTTTGCCATTAATAGTAAGGATTTCAATGGACTCGATGCAGAGGTGGCTACCGGACAGCAACCCAGAACCAGAACATTTACTTTTAATTTGAACTTAAGTTTATAGCATGTATATGAAAAAGTTAATGATATATTTCCTGATATTGTTCTGTACAGTATTAGGTTCATGTAAAAAATTTCTAACAGAGTATAGTCAGGATGAGATGCGTCCGAGTACAACTAATGACCTTGCTGCGCTGATGTACAGCGATGCATATCCGTACAGCATAAGATTGGATAATCTGGATCTGCTAACCGATGATGTACAAAGTAACGGCCTTGCAACTACTAATGGTACGCCTGTTGCCAATTATGTAACGCCATTTAACAATGGCATTGCAATGTTCACCTTTAGTTCGTCTATGTTCGATGCTGGCAGTATTATACCGGCTGGGGCCAATTTGTATGAGAACTGTTATAGTAAAATTAAGGGATGTAATGTTGTACTCGATCAGTTGGCCAATGTTTCTGGTACAGAGCAAGCAAAGAATTTAATTAAAGGACAGTGTCTGTTTCTAAGATCGTATTACCTTTTTAAATTGGTTACCACTTATAGCTTACCATATAGCGGTAATGGCGTTAATCCAGAAACTGCATTGGGTGTTCCACTGATTTTAAGCAGCCAGATAAGGGATGGTGGACTTACTCGGCCAACACTAAAACAAACCTATGATCAGATTGAAAAAGATTTGTTGGAAGCCGCCGATCTTTTGAAGAATAATGGTGTAGCCACAACTCCATATAGAATTACGGCACCAGCGGCAAATGCATTTTTATCAAGATTCTATCTTTTGAAGGGTAGAAATGAAGATTTAGATCAGGTAATCCGTTATGCAGAGCAGGTTTTGGCAGAAAAGAGTACCCTCACACCATTAACAACGTTTTTCACATCAACTAACGCGATTTCAGGCACAGGTATTTTTGATCCGGGAAATGTAGAAGTTTTATGGGTACATGGTGGAAATTCCAGGTTGGATGGAACGTATTTTCCAACTATAACCGGAGGATCTGCACCTCCATATAGCGCATCGCAGTCTTTAATCTCACTTTATCAACAAGGACCGAACAGCTCCAATTATGGAGATTTACGCTATCAGATGTACTTTACAAAAAATAGTTCCACACCGTATGCATCAGCTAAATCGTCTGCAAATTCGGTTGGTGGAAGCACTGGATTCCGCGTGTCTGAAGTATACCTAAACAGGGCAGAAGCTTTAATCAGACGATTCATACTAACGGGGAATGATGCAGATCGGATCAAAGCTCTTGCTGATCTTAACTACTTAAGAAGTAATCGTTATGATACCAGGAATACCGCATATGTTCCGGTATCAATTACCGACCCTCAAGCGCTTTTAACTTTTTATCAGCAGGAGCGTAGAAGGGAGATGGCTTTAGAGAATAATTGCAGATGGCAGGATATCAGAAGATGGGCCATTCCGGTAACGCATAACTTCACAGGTGCTGATGGCGTATCCACAGTTTATACGCTACCTGCGAACAGTTTACTTTACGCATTGCCAATCCCATTCAATGCTTTGAACAATAATCCAGACCTCTCTCAAAACCCTAGATAATAATCATTTAAGAAAATAAAAAATGATGAAACAAAATTCTTTGATCTTACTTACCTTAACGTTGGCCATTATGATCGCCTCTTGTAAAAAAGAAGATGAGCAACTTACTCCATCTGGTATAGATGACACTTATAAAGTTCCTCAGGGAAATAATGCATTTGATCAGACTATAGTAGATTATTACAATAGCTACGGAACTTATATGTTATATAAGTTTTCTGAAAAAGATGTGTATTGGACACCAACGGGCTGGAAAAAACCGGTTGCTACAAACGGAATATGGTCTGCTGGTGCAGAAGTAGAAGCATCTGATCCGGCATATATCGCATCTCAACTCGGGCTGATTAAAAGTAAGTGGTTTGGTTTTTACTCAGATAAATTTCTCAAACAATATCTCCCGGTAAAGATTATGCTTTGTAAAAAGGTTGATTCTGTTTTTACCACTTATGTTTTTACGCCGACATTCATGGCTGCGAAAGGAACAAAAAAAGTAGCGGCATTTTATAATTATGACAACATTCAGGTGAATTATGGAGACGCAACCGTAAATTCCATGACTGCTGCTGAGCAACGAGCCTTTATTTACAAGGTTAACCTAATCTTTATGCAAAGCATTTTTGCCAGAGGATTATCTGCACCAACTTCAGATTTTGCCAGTAGTGCCGATTACATGAGCAGTGTAAGTACGCTTGCCCAAGCCTATACCAGGGGGATAATTATGGGTACCTCAAATATTTCGGCACAGTTGGATTGGAACGCCTATATCACTGCAATGGTTACCTATTCTACCCCGCAGTTAAATGCTTCGGTAGCCAATACAGATAGTACACCTGCTGGAATGCTTAATGCTACCAAAGATACTGCAGGGCTGATCAAAAGGAGATACAATATCGTTAGAAACTATTTCATCAATGAATATGGTGTCGATCTTCAGGCAATCGGTAATGCAACAAGGGGCCTTTAAGCTAACCTAATATTTATAAATTAAGCATTGCCTGCTCAACCTAAAGCAGGCAGTGCTTTTAACAAAAGTGAATGAAACTACTAAAAAAGTTGTTGCTGTTGGGCAATCTTTGCTTAAGCACCAGTTTAATGGCACAAAAGGCACCGCAATCGCCACCGGCTATCAGCACGTTTATAAAACAAAATGCGATTTCTTATCAGGGTGTATTCAATATTTATCAGCAGGATGATAAGTATTTTATGGAACTACCGGATTCGTTGTTAAACCGCGATATCCTGGCCATGATTGTCATTAACAAAGGTTCGGCACAGGTAGCCAGAGATTCGAGAAGGCGTTTTGGTTTTGCGGGAGATGTAGTACACGAAGCTGTTTTCAAGTTCAACAGGAATAAAAAAGGTGAGGTCAATATGGAACAGTCGCAGTTCTATAATGCACCTAAAGCGAATAGCATTTTCTATAATACCATTAATTCCAGGCCATCGCCGATTATCATGTCTTTTAAGCCGGTTGCCAAAAATGCTGGTGCTGTGCTGATCGATATTACGCCGGCAATCAATGCAGACATGCCCATCCTGTCGTTAAGTGGTGCAAAAGAAGAACTAGGCCTGGGTAGCTATCAGGCTAACTTATCAAAGCTAACCGCCATCTCGGCCTATAAAAACAACATTGTGTTCCGTTCGTTGCGTAATTATTCGCCCGGGGTAACTTCGCCAAAGCCTAATTCGGCCGAAGCACCTGCTGAACCCCAGCAACCGCAGGAAACACAGACTGTTAACCAGAACGGACCTACCGCATGGGAAGTTGGAGCAAGCTGGTACTTGTTGCCGGCCATCCCGATGCGACAGCGCTTTGCTGATAAAAGGGTAGGTTATTTTACACGTGGGTTGAATGATTATTCCAGCAACCCGCTTAAATTGGAAGAGCGTGGCCTGGCAACCCGTTGGAAAATTGAGCCCAAACCACAGGATGTAGAAAAATACCAACGTGGTGAACTGGTTGAACCTGCACAGCCCATCGTTTTTTATGTAGACAGAAATACCCCGGAATATTTACAGCCGTATTTTATTGCCGGTGTAGATGCCTGGCAAAAGGTTTTTGAGAAAATAGGTTTTAAAAATGCCATTGTAGCAAAAATGGCACCTACCGCAGCAGAAGATCCCGATTTTTCTATAGATAATATCAATTATTCTGTGATTTCTTATAAACCTTCTACCACTGCAAACGCTTACGGACCCATGGTGATCGATCCGCGTTCCGGTCAGATTCTGAGTTCGCACGTTGCCGTTTTCCATAACATTACCGATTTAATGCAGCGTTGGTACTTTGTGATGTGTTCAGCAATCGATCAAAGAGGCCGAAAGTTACCGCTGGCAAAAGACATTATGGGCCGTATGTTACAAACCGTAATCACACATGAAGTTGGCCATACCCTGGGTCTTCGTCATGATTTTGCAGGTAGTCATAGTTACAATGTAGATAGTGTGCGTAAGCGCGATTATGTCGCTAAAAATGGTTTTGGTGCCTCTATTATGGATTATCTGCGCTTTAACTATGTCGTACAGCCTGAAGACGGTTTTACGGCGGAAGAACTTCATCCAAGAATTGGTATTTATGATGAGTTTGCGATTGAGTGGGGATATAAATATTTCCCTGAGCTGGACAATGCCTATAAAGAGGGCGAATTTTTAAAAAAATGGGTGACAGAGAAACGTAAAGATGTGCGGTTGTTTTATTTCCCTGAAGGCGATTTTTCCGATCCGCGTGTACAGTCTGAAGATATGGGTAGTAATGCCATGCAAGCGGGTGCTTTAGGCATTAAAAATCTTAAATACATCATGAATAACATAGCAGATTGGTTGGAGAAAGATGATGATGAAAACTACAGCATGATGAGAAGGATGCATGCTTCAGTTGCAAGCCGTTACAATGAATATCTGTCACATGTGGTCAAGAATATTGGCGGCAGATATGGCGATCAGGCTCTTAAGGTAGAAGATAAGCCCAATTTTGTACCGGTAGGCCGTGCCACACAAAAAGAGGCCATGGCGTTCATCAATACGTATTATTTCCAGGAGCCAACCTGGCTATTTCCTAAAAATATAACCGATAAAACAAGATTTGTATTTGCCGGTGAAGTACAGGCCGATTATGAAGCCTTTTTAGGGAAAGTTTTTTATAAATTTTCTGCCATTTCGAAGAACGAACGCATCACAGGGCAAACACCTTATACCCTTGACGATTTTTTTGATGATCTCTACCAGGGCATTTTTGGCGATGTGAACAATGCGGTACCTATCTCTGATTACCGCAGAATGCTGCAGCGGAATTACATTAACAAACTTTTGGGTTCGGTATATAACCCTGCCAGTTTTGCTAATAATGAAGCGATTTTAATGAAACAGCAATTAGATAAAATTAAAAAAGCCTGTGATGCAGCCCAGCAGATCAAGACCGATCAGCTATCAAAAGATCATTTGAGGGGCATTTCAGAATTGATAAAACAATGGCAGGAGAGCAAGCCTGCAAGTTAGTGCAGAACCAACATAAATAAACAGATGGAATCGTTAATGATTAAAAAAAGAAAGATCATAATGGCTTCATCTTCATTAAAAAGCAGAATGATACGGATGAAAAAAATATTAACGACGGTGTTGCTGGGTTTTGCCATTACTTCAACAGTGATAGCCCAGCAGTCAAAACAAAGTGCTTCACTCAGTTTCGAAAAATTTATAAAAGATAAAAAAGAGGTCGTAGCCGGTACGTTTCCCATTTACCAGGCTGACGAAAAATATTACCTGCAAATTGGGCCTAACCAGCTAAATAAAGATATTCTGGTGGCTGGCGATATCCGTTTTGGATCTTCAGCTGTTTCTAAATCATCGGGCATCCTCAGATTTGTGAAGGGACTGGGAGAAAACCTGTATGTTACCAGAAATAATTACAGCGAACAGGCCGTTAACAATGCGCCCATGTCTAATCTGTTAAGTGGCTCAACGCTTGAACCTATTAGTTTCACCTTTAAAGTAGAGGCTTTGGGTAAAGATACCGGTAGCGTCATCATCGATATTACCAGGCAACTGATTGAAGGAGGTGAACTCTTCTCTTTCAAGAACTACAATCTTATCGCCAATCCGGATCCAAGCAGGTCTGGTGTTGAAAGGGTTGAAGCGGTTAAAAACGGCGTTTTTTTTAATGTGTTCAGAACCCAGAACAATCCTGGACGTGATTATAATGGCAAAACCTCAGATCAGCCCAATACCATGCAATTTGGTCTGTTGTTACAGCAGCTATCTGAAGCGCAGATGCCAATTAAATTAACGGATAAACGGATCGGTTTTGATACCCGCCAGTTTACTGATTTTGGGTTGGCAGGTTATGCTGCAAAAAAAGTTACGGTAATTAAAAAATGGAATTTACTGGTAAAACCACAGGATGTTGACAGGTACAAAGCAGGTAATCTGGTAGAGCCTCAACAACCTATTCTGGTTTATATACATCCTTCAGTACCACAGTTCTTTATCAACGCCGTTAAGGATGGTGTTTTAGCCTGGAACAAGTGCTTTGAAAGCGCTGGATTTAAAAATGCAATCAGAGTTGTGTTGCCTGAAAACGGTAAGCCGGTGGCCATGGAAGAAGGTAGCGTATTAGTGGCCTGGGCAGGGGTAAACCCAAAAGCAGTGGTAGATCTGGTAGACGACCCCCGCACCGCCGAAATCAAAACCGCTAAGGTAACCCTTTGCGATTTTATGATTGATGATCTGCTTCAAAAATATTTCGTCCAATGTGGGGCTTACGACCCCCGGATCCAAAAAGATGCAGCATCACCGGCCGTACGCCAGGATATTCTGAAGTTTAAAGTTAGCCAGGCGATGGCCGAAGTTTTGGGCATGCTTCCAAACTATGCTGCAAGTGCTGCCTATACCGTACAGCAGCTCAGTGATCCTAAATTTGTAAGCCAATATGGTTTTACCTCTTCAATTACCGATCAGTTAGAGTTTAACTATTTAATGGTACCTGCTTCAAAGACATTTAACAGTAAACTATTTTTACCCCGCATAGGCGCTTACGATCATTTAGCCATCAACTGGGCTTATCGTCAGTTTCAGGATGGCATTGATGGTGCCTCCTTTTTAAAGGATGGTAAAATAAATCCGGCACTTTACTATTCCGCAGAAGATAAGAATAACCCTTATGCGCAGGCAAAAGATTTATCGTCGCAAAATATCGAAGCCGCACAAGTGGGTATAAACCGCCTGAAAACATTCTACCCGAAAATGGAAGGAATTGCAGCCAAAATGGATGATGATACCTGGGATACCTATATGTTGCTTGCTGCTAATTTTATCATGTCGTACGATCAGTATGCCACTAGTGTTTTACCTAATATAGGAGGTAAACAACGTTTTGTGGTGATGAAAGGCTACAACAGTACACCGGCCGTTTATGTGCCAAAGGCAAGGCAACTGGCCACCTTCGAATTTTTATATCAAAATGTATTAAAAGAAGTGCCGGCATGGACCAGAAACAACAGGGCACAATCCATGGATGGCTCCAATACCGAGACACTGGTTTCAAAAACTTCGAACAAGATCATCAGTTACCTTACCACTGCCGATTTGCTCAGAAATCTTCTGGAAGCCGAAAATTCTGGAGAAAAAAATGTTTTTGGCACGAAAGATCTGTTTAACCAGGTAGATCATTATATCTTTCTGGATTTCAATCCGAACACAGCATTAAGCACTTATCAACGTAATAACCAATATAATTACCTTAAAAACTTATTGACTTTGATTTCAAAGAACAAAATCAATACCGGTTTAAGCGAAATCGGTATTGTTTTAAATGCTTACCGTACCTCATTAAGTAAGCACATCAACGAGGTAGCCAGCACCCATAAAGATGCTTTAACAAAGGAGCATTTTCAATTGATGAAGATGTTAATGAATAACGAAACTAATGCCAGATAACATGAGAAGAATCAATATTGCAGTTGCCATGCTTTTTTTGAGCCTGGCTGTAAGCGCCCAGAAAAAAGAAATCCATTTCGAAAAGCTAAACCTCAAAGAAGCGTTGGCCAAGGCTAAAAGTGAAAATAAATCGGTTTTTGTAGATTGTTTTACCAGCTGGTGTATTCCCTGTAAACAAATGGAAGCCAATGTGTTTACCCAAGACAGTGTTGCTGATTTTTACAATGAAAACTTCATCAACATCAAAGTGGATATGGAAAAAGGTGAGGGCCCCGCGGTTAAAAATAGGTATTCCATCGAAGCTTTTCCATCCTATTTGGTGTTAGATGCCGATGGGAAAATCAGGAATAAATTTGTAGGCGGCATGCCGGCGAAAGAATTCATTGCCCATGCCAGGAAAGGACTAACGGCAAATAATGACGAAGCCAATCTCAATGCCCGTTACGAGCATGGGGATCGTACACCCGAGTTAATGCGGGCTTACATCAAACAAAAACTTAAGGTAATGGAAAAATCAAGAGCGAAAGAACTGAATAATGAGCTGATGACCATTTTAACACCACAGCAAAAAGCCAGCCCTGAAAACTGGTTTTTATTTGGACAAAACCGTTATACCATGTATTTATCTGATTTCTCCAGCCCTAACTTCGAATACCTGGCCGAACATTGGAGAGATTTTGTGGCAAAAAACACCAAGGATACCGTTGATAAAAAGCTTTCCTCCGGATACCGACAAATTGCGTCATGGACCTTAAATGGTTTTTATGCTAAAGTAAAACCTTTCAACAAGAATGATTATGAACGCTATAAAACGCAAATCCGAAATACCGAAATGCCAGATAAAAAACAGTTACTGGTGATGATGGATATTGCCATCGCAGCCGGAGAGAAAAACATTGATGAAGTTACCAATTTGTTTTTGAAGCATTTAGGATCATTCTCTGAAGAAAACCGCCATATCCTTTTCGACTATGTTACGTTTGCCCGAAGTATCAAAGGTTATACGTTTCCAAAAATAGCCGAACTTTCAGATGAAATCACCAAAACTTCGGGTAATCCTTACCTGGTAAGTTTATTTAAGTCCATGAAAGAGAGATATGTACAAAAAGCCAATTAGTTTAATTTTATTATGGCTGGTTTGCAGTGCAGCGGCTGTTGCACAGCACGCTAATTATAAAGCTGCGCAAAAATTTGATGCGCCCAATTTGAGTAAGCTGATTGGTACCACCAAGGTGATTCCATTCTTTCTTAAAAATGGCAGGTATTTTTGGTTTACAGCTGATGAACCCACTTTAAATGATAAAAAACTGGGGGTATCGGGCGATTCTCTTAATGCCCCCCTGAAAAAAAACACGCATTACATCGTAAATTTAGTTACAGGGAAAAAGCAGACCTTGTTTGATAAACCTGAAATAATGAAGCAGTTAAAAGCACTTACCGGACACATGGTTGAAGAAAAGGAAGTGACTTATTGGCCTAATTTTTCAGACGATGAGAAAAGTGTTATCATAAAATACGGCACAAAAACTTACGACTATTACTACGAAACCAAAAAATTAAGCTCACAAATCAACAAAGCACCACTAAAAAAAACCGCCAACTTTGGTGTTTCTGCCGATGGCAGGTGGGCGCTTTATAGCAAAGCACATAATTTGTACATTGCTACAACTACCGGTAAAAAAAATGAACGTCAGTTGAGTTTTGATGCGGAACCTTATTTCTCTTTTTGTGTAGATGAAAAGGGTACATACCCTACAGATAAAGCTTATCCTTCTCATGCAAAATGGTTAGGTGCAAAATATTTTTATGCCTTGCGGGTAGACAAGAGGAAAGTAGCCACCCTGTCTGTAATCAGCTCGGCGGTAACACCGAGACCCCGCGTATCTACCTATAAATATGAATTACCGGGCGATAAGGATGTAGCACAATATGAACTTTATATTGGCAATGCCGAAAGTGGATCTTTCAAAAAAGCAGATCTGAAACGCTGGCCTGATCAGCAATTGGAAGTTTTCGAAGCCCGGGGAAATACTAAAGAAGTTTTCGTGATCAGACGCAAACGAAGCAGGGATGAAATGGAACTTTGTGCGGTAGACCTGGCTACCGGGAATGTTCGTTCCATTATACAAGAAATCAGTAAACCGTTTATCAACGAAGATTTTTTCAATGTTTCCTTCATCAAAGGTGGGAAAGAAATTATCTGGTGGAGTGACAGAACAGGATGGGGCCAATATTATCGTTACGACGGTGAGGGTCATTTGCTTAACCGCATTACCAGCGGCAATTTTACTGCAGGAAAAATCGTAGCTATAGATACCGCTAAGAGCGATATTTATTTATATGGTTATGGCAAGGAGAGCAATATCAACCCCTATTATGCCCTGTTATACAAGGTGGCTTTAAATGGTAAAAATGAGCGTTTGCTTACCCCTGAAAATGCCACCCATCAGGTATATGTTTCACCAGATAAAAAATATTTTGTAGATAATTATTCCCGCATTGATCTGGCGCCCGTAACTACGTTGTGCAAAATTGATGGCAAAACCATTTCTGAAGTATTAAAGCCAAATTTAAGTAATCTATACGCCTATGGTTGGAAAAATGCCGAACCCTTTACCGTAAAAGCTAAAGATGGCATAACCGATCTCTATGGATTGATCTGGAAACCATTCGATTTTGATCCGGCTAAAAAATATCCGGTCATCTCGCAGGTTTACCCAGGTCCACAGATCGAAACCGTTTGGACTGATTTTACCGTGCTTGATAAATATAATAATGCAGCTTTAGCACAAATAGGATTTATTGTTGTGGCGGTTGGGCATAGGGGGGGCTCGCCCATACGCAATGCCGGATACTACAAATATGGTTATGGTAACCTTCGCGATTATGCCATTGATGATGATAAATATGCCCTGGAGCAACTGGCCAAACAACATTCCTTTATGGATATAAATAAAGTGGGGATTTTCGGACATTCCGGCGGAGGTATGATGACTGTTGCTGCCATGTGTAAATATCCCGATTTCTATAAAGTAGGCGTAGCCTCATCAGGGAACCACGACAACCGGATTTATAACCGCACCTGGGGTGAAACTTACCAGGGATTGGAAAATAAAATGCCTTTAAATGAAGATTTAGCCAAAAAACTACAAGGTCATTTAATGCTGGTAACAGGCGAAGTGGACGAGAATGTAAATCCGGCAAATACTTACAGGATGGTTGATGCACTCATCAAGGCCGACAAAGATTTTGATTTAATGGTTCTTCCCGGGCAGGATCACCATTACGAAGGGTCTGCAAAACTTTATTTCGAGAAACGGTTGCGGTCTTATTTCGCAAAATATTTTATGGAACAAGACATTTCCCGTAATAGAAAGTAGACCTGGCAATAGGTTGTTAGTTTTTAGTTAATGATGATCGGAGTTGGTTGGATGACCGCTCCGTTTTTTATGCACGTTGAGGTTGCAGGAGAGGGACAGCCCCTTGCTTATAAACGCGATCCGAGAGCTATCGGATGCAATGTAGGGCCCACAGCGTAGCACGGAACTGGAATGTAGCACGACTGCAAACCGGCAGGAACCATAGGTTGCCTATTTCCTAATGCTAAAAATTCGTTCATCCTGATAGGTTCGGCACTAACCAATAGGATAATGAAGCACAACCCATTAGCTGCCTGCAGTAAGCAGTTGAATTGAGTTTAGCTAAAAATAAATTTCTAATGCCGAAACCATATACACTTTTGGTTGTTGAATTTCCAAATAAAACCAAAATATGAACAGCATTTACGAACAGCTTTACTGCTTTTAATTGTAAAATAAACCGGGCATTATTATTGTAGATCGCAGAACTATATCGTTTTTAAAAAAATAGCTTAATTTTATCATCGTAAATAGTACCGTTATTTTTCAGCTTTTAAGATTTCCAAGTAAAATGCATTTTCGTCATCTTATTAAATCATCACAATCCCGATACGCTCATGAACTATAAAAAACTCCAGGAAGATGTAGAAAATCACGTTGTCGACTACTTCCATACCCATAGCGATCCACGTTTGGTTTATCACAACCTGGAACATACGCAGGAAGTAGTAAATGCTGCGCAGCAGATAGCCAACCACTACCAGTTAAACGAGCAGGATTTTTTTGCGGTTACGGTGGCCGCCTATTTTCATGATACCGGATATTTTGAAGATGCGTTAAACCACGAAGCAAAAGGAGCAGTATTGGCTGATGACTTTTTAGCCAGGCATCAGGTAAATCAAACGGTACGTGATCAGGTTAAAAGTGCCATATTGGCCACCAGGATTCCCCAAAAACCTAAAAATGAAATTGATAAAATACTCTGTGATGCAGATCTGTTCCATCTGGGGCTTACCGATTTCCGGGTAAAAGGGAAGTTGATGCATAAAGAAAATGAATTGATCTATAAAAAAGACATCAGCAAATCAGACTGGCGCAAAAAAGATATCCAGTTCATGGAATCGCACCATTACCATACCGATTATGCAAGCCTGTTGTTAAGCGATCAGAAACAAAAAAACATTGAAAAACTCAAAAGTAAACTGAGTCGACAGGAAGTGATCAGTACCGAACTCGAAGAACCCAAAAACTTTGCGCCGGCAATTGTGACCGGTAAAAAGAAGAAAGATAAAGGTGATAGGCCGGATAAGGGTATTGAAACCATGTTCAGGATTACCTCAGCCAATAACCAACGGTTGAGCGATATGGCCGATAATAAAGCACATATTCTCATTACCGTAAATTCTATTATGCTGTCTCTGATTGTAAGTTTGCTGTTAAGGCGCCTGGAAGATCACGGCAACCTGATTATCCCCACATTTATCTTGTTGTTGGTAAGTTTAACCTGCGTTGTTGTTTCCATTTTATCAACCCGGCCATCCATACCAAAAGGAGAATTTACGCAGGAAGATATGGACAAGAAAAAAGTAAACCTGCTGTTTTTCGGCAATTTTTACAAAATGAGCCTGCCTAGTTATACCGAAGGGATGATTAAGGTAATGAACGATAAGGATTTTTTATACGGCACATTAATTACCGATGTATACTCGCAAGGGGTAGTGCTGGGCAGAAAATATAAACTGATACGACTGGCTTATAATATTTTTATGTTCGGTTTAATTGCCGCAGTATTGGCATTTGTAATTGCTTACGCAGCTTACGGTAAACTTTAATGGAACAATTGGTAGAAACCTCTTTTTTTAATCGGGATTTAAGCTGGTTAAAGTTTAATGAGCGTATTTTGATGGAAGCCGAGCGGAGCACTGTTCCGCTTTTAGAGCGCATTAAATTTTTGTCGATATTTTCTTCTAATCTCGACGAGTTCTACAGGGTTAGGATGCCTGTACTACTCGCTTTGGAGAAATTAAGCAACAGAGATGATAACGACATCAAGATTGATGATCATTTACTAAGCACGGCCAATCAGCTTATTTCTGATCAGCAACAACGATATGGCAAGGTGCTTCAATCAGAACTGATTCCATTGCTCAGACAAAATAAGATACACTTAATTTATGGAGAGCCATTCCCTGCAGAAATCCGAAAAAATATAACTCGGTATTTTCTCAGCCAGGTAATGGCCTTTTTGCAACCCGTGTATCTACATGCCGATTCCGATTTTTTCCCTTCTAACAATGAGCTTTATTTTCTGATTACATTAAAAAAGAAAGAAGATGCAGAAGTAGTGGTTTTAAACATTCCTTCCAGTCAGTTACCACGTTTTTACAAAGTCGAGTCAGGAGATGAAACCTTTGTGGTATTTCTGGATGATATCGTGCGTTTTCATTTAGACCGCATTTTTCCGCATGGTGAAGTAACCGGATGTTATAGTTTCAAAATCACGCGGGATGCCGAACTGGATTTGAAAGATGAATATGCCGGCAATTTGTCAGAACAGCTCGAAAAACAATTGTTGAAACGCGATTTGGGTTTGGCTACACGTTTTCTACACCAACCCGGCATCCCCGCCAATGTATCGGAACTGCTTAAAAAATTGTTTAACCTCAAAAAGGCAAACAGGATGGAAGGCGGACGGTACCATAACCTGAAAGATTTTATGGGTTTTCCGGTCAGTTCGCCAAAATTATCCAACCTGAACTGGCCTAAACTATGTAATACCGACCTGATTGACGGCTCATTAACCGAAGCCATTTATAAAAATGACATTATTGTACATACGCCTTACCAGAGTTATGATAGTGTTTTGCGGTTTTTTAATGAAGCGGCCATTGATGCCCAGGTCAGGGAAATCTATGTGACGCTTTACCGCGTAGCCAGCGATTCTAAAATTGTTAATGCTTTAATCAGCGCAGCAAAAAACGGTAAAAAAGTTACCGTACTGGTTGAGCTTAAAGCCCGTTTTGATGAAGCCAATAACATTAAATGGGCAAAAAAAATGAAAGATGCCGGCGTTGATATTATTTATAGTGTTACTGCGCTTAAAGTGCATGCCAAAGTAGCCCTGGTAAAACGTCAGATTGGTGATAGAATGCGTTACGCTGGTTTGTTTGCCACCGGCAATTTTAACGAAAGTACCGCTGCTTTTTACACCGATCATATTTTAATGACGGCCAATAAAGAAATGTTACGCGAAGTTGAGTTACTTTTTATTTTCCTGGCCAAACGGGTTAAGCCCACATCGCCCGACCAGGTTAATTTTAAGCATTTATTAGTGGCCCAGTTTAATTTACAACAGGGCTTTCTTAACCTCATTGATAGGGAAATTGAACATGCCAAACAAGGTAAATCATCAGGCATTACCATTAAAATGAACAACCTAGAAGAAAAAGTATTGATCAATAAACTTTACGAAGCCTCACAGGCGGGCGTAAGAATCCATATGATCGTACGGAGTATTTGTCGCTTAATACCAGGGGTAACAGGGATGAGCGAAAATATTAAAGTTACCCGTATTGTTGATCGTTACCTCGAACACGGACGTGTTTTTATTTTTAATAACCTGGGTAAGTACGATGTTTATTTAGGCTCTGCCGATTGGATGAACCGGAATATTTACAGAAGAATTGAAGTTTGTTTCCCGGTTTATGATGAGCAGATCAAACAGGAAATGATAGAAATGATCGAAATTCAAAAACAAGATAACGTACAGGCGGTTTGTATAAATGAAAACATGGATAATATACCGGTTGAAGCAGGCAAAAAGCTGGTTTCATCACAACATGACATTTACAAAATGTTGAAAGTGAATGATGATAATACACCGTGATATGCCGAGGTCTGTGAGGACACAGCCCATGGCAGGTAAAAATTAAATTTATATGCCGTGGTCTGTATCCTCTATATACCGTGGTCTGTGTCCTCACAGACCACTTTATTGGTGCCACGATTTTAGTTAGTATGATTTTATCCATTGTCTACCCATGGTCTGTGAGGTCACAGATCAGGACAAGTAAAAATTAAATTTTACCCTTATGAAATACAATAAAACTTTTTTGGCTTCAGGTCTTTTAATCGCTTCAGCTTTTCTTAGCGTATCCTGTGTGAATAGTAACCGTGATGATAAACAAAAGGATTCAACAGAAAACATTTCTGCAGCCGGAACAGCAAAATCAGATTTTCCTTACGATCTGGCCAGTCCTGTCAAATATAACATGCCGCAAAATCTTTTCGAAATTTCAGGTATTGTGTTTCACGACGGCGATCCCAAAGAAGTATTTGCCATTCAGGATGAAGATGGCGATCTTTTTCACCTCGGTTTGGGCGATAAGGAATCAGAATTTACCAAATTTGGCGGCAAAGGCGATTATGAAGATGTTACCATCATCAAAAATTATGTCATTGTATTAAAAAGTAATGGCGAGCTACACACTTTCCCAATTACTGAAGTAGGCAAGCCGGAAGCCGCTGATGTAATTAAAACCAAAAATCTGGTGCCCAAAGCGGAATATGAAGGACTGGCAGCAGATGAAAAAAACAGCATGATTTATGTGCTGACTAAGGATAGCAAAGCCGATTCTAAAGCAAAAGCCTCCAGTATTTATGGCTTTAAAGTTGCTGATGATGCTTCGCTAACGGCAGCCGGTGAATTTAGCCTCTCTCATAAAGCAATTCAAAAAGCATCCGAAAGCTCAAAATCAAGGTTTCGTCCATCAGCATTGGCTAAAAATACAAAAACCGGAGAATGGTATATCCTTTCTTCAGTAAACAAACTATTGGTAGTAACAGATGCTGATTTCAAGGTTAAAACGACATACCCTTTAAATCCGCAGTTATTTAACCAGCCAGAAGGCATCGCCTTCGATCGCGATAATAACCTGTATATCTCTAATGAGGGGGGGACGCTATCAGCAGGAAATATCTTAATGTTCAAATTGAGGAAATAAATCCGGTAGCGGTATCCTGATGTGATCGTCATGCTGATCCGATAACCAACTATCGGATCAGCATGACGTGCAATGTCAAAAATTGCAACGAAAAAATTAAATTTTAAAATAACTACCTTTATACAAACGCCGAGTTTATGATTAAAAGATTTACCCTTTTTACCATCTTATTTTTAATCAACTTCATTGCCTTTGCACAGGATGATGTAAAATACCGTGTAATTCTTTTTGGCGATGCAGGCGAAATGAATCCTGCGCAAATGCAGGATTTAAAAAATGCAGCTAAGCAGATTCTTCCCAAAAAAACTACGGTTTTATATCTGGGCGATAATATCTATCCAACCGGAATGGGGCTGCCCGGAAGTGTAGAAGAAGAAGAAACCAAAAAGATTCTGCGATCGCAATTCGAACCAATGCGAAAAATGGGTGCTGCGGTTTATTTTATTTCCGGCAACCACGATTGGGATAAGTCAGGACCAAAAGGCCTGGCCAAGATTAAAGCCCAGGGCAATTTTCTCAGAGAACAGAACGATCCTTTGCTTAAACTAATCCCTGATAATGGTTGCCCCGATCCCGTAGCCATTAACCTAACAGATAAACTCACCATCATTACCTACGATAGTGAATGGTGGCTGTTCCCTTATAACAAAACTAACCCCAATGACGATTGTGATTGCCACACTAAAGATGAGGTGCTGGTAAAAATGGAAGAGTTATTAGCTGAAAATAAAGATAAAGTAATCCTTTTGGCATCTCACCATCCCTTTCAGAGTTATGGCCCCCACGGTGGTTATTTTAATTTAAGGAACCATCTTTTCCCGTTAACATCTTTAAATAAAAATCTTTATATCCCTTTGCCTGTCCTGGGTTCTGTTTATCCTTTATTACGTTCTACCTTATTAAGCCCCGAAGATTTAAACCATCCGGCTTATAAAGATATGATTAAATCGGTTACCGGTGTATTTGGCGATTATCCAAACGTAACCTACGTTGCCGGGCATGAACACGGCCTTCAGTTAATCAAAGGAAAACAGCTGCAGGTGATCAGCGGCTCAGGATCCAAAGTATCACCAAATAAAGAAGGTAAAGCCTCGTTGTTTCACGAAATGCAGCAAGGTTACGTGGTTGCCGATCAGTTGAAAAACAATGATATGCGCTACGAATATTATATTTATTCAGATACAAGCGTTAAAAGGGTTTACAGTTACATTAAAAAGTTTGAAGCCATTCCGAAAAAAGTAAGAAATAGAGACAAACCGATTACGGCTGACAGTATTTTTGTGCGCGTAAAGCCGGAATATGATAGTGTTGGTCGTTTTCACCGCATCATTTTTGGCGAAAATTACCGCAAAGAATACGCTGCAAAAACAAAAGTACCTGTATTGCGCATTTCTCAAATGATGGGTGGCTTAAAGGCAACCAAACGTGGGGGAGGTAACCAATCGAGATCCTTGCGTTTGGAAGATAAAAACGGTAAAGAATATGTGCTGCGGAGCGTAGAAAAGTTTCCGGAGGTATTATTGCCGGCAGCATTGCGCGAAACTTTTGCCAAAGATATTTTAAAAGATAATATGTCGGCCCAACATCCGTTTTCGGCACTGGTTGTACCCGAACTTGCCAAAGCTGGCGGCATTGCACACAGCAATCCGATTATCGGTTGGGTTTCTCCTGATGATAACCTGGGCGAATTTGAACCGGCATTTGCCAATACTTTATGTTTATTCGAGGAAAGAGAACCGACGGGTGAATCAGACAGTTCTCCTAAAATGGATAAAAAACTAACAGAAGATAACGATAATAGACTAGATGGACCTGCGTGGGTTAGGGCCAGGGCATTTGATGTATTATTGGGCGATTGGGACAGGCACGAAGACCAGTGGCGCTGGAAAGAAACCAAAACGGAAGATGGGTCGCTTTATTCGCCTGTACCTAGAGACCGCGATCAGGTATTTTTTCGGTCAGACGGACTTTTGCAACGCTATACGCAGTCCTCATCTTTATTGCCGATGATGCAGGGCTATGAACGCGGGATAAAAGATATCAATTGGTTTTTATGGGAAGGAAGAGAAATCAGCAGCCGCTGGACCGCCAATATCGACGAGGAGGAATTTGATAAAATTGTGAAGGATTTCTGTGCAAATTACAACGATGCTATTTTTGAAAAGGCATTGAAAAAATTGCCTGAACCGAGTTATTCATTACATCATGATGCCTTTATGGCGCAGTTGCGTAACCGGATCGCTACATTGCCAAAATTAATGAACCAGTACTATCATTTCTTTAACCGCATCGTAGATATTGAAGTCACCAATAAAAATGAACTGATTCAGATCACTGACGCCGTTAATAATGGTCTGCGAGTAAAAATCAATAAAATCTCTAAAGAAGGTAAAATTAAAGAAGAGCTTTTTGATCGGAAATTTGATCCGAAAGTAACCAAAGAGATCAGGGTTTACATGCACAATGGAAACGATAGCTTGATACTGAACAATAAAAAATCGAATATCAAACTGCGGATTATTGGTGGCAAGGGTGATAAAGTTTACGATTTTGAAAACAGCAATGGTAGTGTAAAACTTTATGGGCGGACCACAAAAGCAACTTACCTGGGCAATGACCAGGATAAAATCAGGAAAATTATCTCTAACGATACTGCAAATTTCAGCTATATCCCTAAAGATATGTACCGTCGCAATTCCTGGTTATTAAATGCTGGTTACAATCAGGATGATGGTGTTTTACTGGGCTTAATCTATAAACAAACCAACCCTGGTTTCAGAAAACAACCTTATGGCAATTCCCAAACGGTTTCCTTTTTGCACTCATTCTCTACCAAAGCTTTTAGGTTTAATTATAAAGGTGAGTGGTTAAAAGCTTTAGGAAAAGGCGATTTTGTTTTAAAAGGCGATGCCTTTGCACCCAACAACACACAAAATTTCTTTGGTTTTGGTAACGAAACCCATTTTGATGAACATGGCGATGAGATCAGGTATTATCGTGCACGTTTTAACCTGTACCAGGTAGATGCTTCCATCCGCTGGCGCCGTCCGAAATCTACTTTTAGCGTTGGTCCGGCTTTTCAGTATTATAAATTTAACCGGGAAGATAATGAGGGGAGGTTTATCGAAAATGCTGCACAGCTGCATTCATCAGATAGCTTAACCGTACGCAACGAAAAGATGTTTGCCGGTGCGTTTGTAAACTTTACCAATAATACCCGCGATAACGACCTTTTGCCAACATTGGGTAGTTTTGTAGATTTTAAACTTTTGGGCTATAAAGGAGTGAATAAATATTCTAATTCTATAGCGCAGTTTACAGGCAGCATTGCCCTTTACAAAAATTTAGATGGCAGAAAGAATTTTATCCTGGCCGACCGTTTCGGCGGAGGAGTAACGGTTGGTAAACCTGCATTTTACCAGGCTTTATTTTTAGGCGGGCAGGGCAATCTTTTAGGCTACAGGCAGTTTAGGTTTGCTGGTGAACATATGTTTTACAACAACTTAGAACTTAGGGCAAAGCTAGGCGATTTAGTAAGTTATATCTTACCCGGACAAGTTGGCTTACTTGGTTTTTATGATGTTGGCAGGGTTTGGAAACGTGACGAAAAATCAACAATCTGGCACCATGGTGTAGGAGGAGGGGTTTATTTTGCTCCCGCATCACTCACAGTTGTGCGATTTGTAATGGGACATTCCACAGATGGCTGGTATCCATATGTGTCAATCAATTTTAGGTATTAAATTTGCATAACACTCTTATGAACGGTTTACAAAAGTATTTACGTTCAGCAGACTAACAACATATAGGGTAGTAGCTATCTTTGCAGTTGATTAGCAACCCGTTAGAACATTATAATTTTTACCCTATCGCAAAACTTATACAATGAACACCAATGTCATACACATACATAAAAACGAATGTATACATTGCCAGGTAGATTCATCTCTGTCTTTCCGCCCGCTTGTGGAGTATCTAAAAGGCAGGTTGAAAACAGAAAAATCGGTTAAGTCTGAATTTTACAGGTTTTTACTTCAAAAAATAGAAAAAGATGATGTATTGCTTGGCAATATCAGTGCGGAGGATTTATCTCAATATAAAGATACTTTAGAATTAATTTTTACCATTCTAACCCCTTTAATGGATAATGAAGACGATTTGTTTTGGGCATTAAGTACACCCATTCCAGATCAGATTTTCTTTAGCACCAATGCATTCTATAAATTTTTTAAGGATCACGATCCTAAAAATAAAGTAACTAAAGATAATGAGCCTATTGAGAAAAAACAGCTGAAATTTATCTACAACGTCATTCTGGGACGTTTCTATAATTTTACTTCGGTACTGAAAAATGAGATTATTTATGCACACATTAATCAGGATACGAAGCTTACGCAGTATTATAATATTCAGACAGATACCAAGTTTGTGGATATTATGCACAAGGGTGATTTACCTGAGCTGAATTTTGAGGCACTGAGTAAACATTTCCAGGAAGAAACTGAATTGGAATACCTGCTGGAACACCTGCCGCTGACAAATTTTCATTTTGAAGGCTTCAGCATCATTTCCATTACGGATGTTACGCTACAGCACTCCATTGAAGGTATCCGTGGTGCATTGGTAGATCATAACTACCAGACTGAAGCATATAGCCATGTAATACATGCTTTAAAAACGCTAAGTGGTAACAGTAAGCTCGAGTTCGGTCTGATGCCTTTTTTAACGGTTAACAATAAGCTGGTATTCGATAATCAGGAGTTTTCTCAAAGTATGCTGATCAATTCGGCAAAGGCTTCCAATTTAGAGGAAGAAGTTTTTTATGCCCTGGTTGATAAATACAAGGAAAATCCACGGTCTATATTTGTAAGTGCCATTAAAGAAGAACAGATAGAGAAAGATCCTTTTTTAAAGGTTTTAAAAGCTGCAGGGGTTAATTCTTATTCGGTACTGCCTATTTATTACAATAAAGAGTTGGCTGGGGTATTAGAAGTGTATTCCAAAGATGCTGTAGCAGTTGATGATAAACTGTTATCGAGGTTGCGTCCGGCGATGCCTTTGATCGGTCAGCTTTTCCAATACAGTATTGAGGAATTTAATGCTAAAATGGACGAAATCCTGATGGATAAATTTACCGCGTTGCAGCCTTCCGTTCAGTGGAAATTTAACGAGGCCGTTTGGCATTTTCTGCAGCAGAATAATGGTTATCACAAGCTGAAAGAAATCGAAACCATTACCTTTAAGCATTTGTACCCGCTTTTTGGCGCGATTGATATCCGAAACTCTACTACCGAGCGTAATAAAGCGTTAAAAAATGATATGGAAGTACAGTTGAGAACCTTAATTGATACTTTAAAATTTATTAGTAAAAACGTTGCTTTAGAATTAATTGATAAGCTGATTTTCAACTGTAAAGACTGGATTAAAAGAATAGGGGATTTTGCTTCTTCAAATGAAGAAAGCCAGTTGAACGAGTTTTTGGAAGTTGAGGTTTACCCTTTCCTGTCTATCATTAAAGCAAACCACCCCGACACGGCGGAAGTAATTGATCAGTATTTCGAAGTGGTGGTGCCCGAAACCGGTGCTGCATTCGAAAACCGCAGGCAGCTTGAGGTTTCCATGCAGCTCATCAATACTGAAGTGAGCCAGTACCTGGAAAAATCGCAATCGAAGCTGCAGGCTTCTTATCCTTGCTATTTTGCCAAGTTCAGAACCGATGGGGTAGAGTACGACATTTATATTGGACAAGATATTGCACCCGAGAAACCGTTCGATTTACTTTACCTGAAAAATATCCGTTTGTGGCAGCTTACCTCTATGGTCGATATTGCCCGGTTATCTAAAAATTTAATCGCCGAAATGCCATGTGCACTCGAAACTACGCAATTGATTTTTATCCATTCAAATGCTATTGATATTAGTTTCAGGAATGATGAGCGCCGTTTCGATGTAGAAGGAGCTTATAATATACGTTACGAAGTAGTTAAAAAACGTATTGATAAAGTGCTGATAAAAGGCACTACTGAGCGTTTAACACAACCCCATAAAATTTCTATGGTTTACTTTAATCCGGAAGAAGCTAAGGAGTATATCGAGTATATCAAATACATGCAGGTTCAGGGCTATTTAAACGACGATTTAGAACAGCTTGAACTCGATGAGCTTCAAGGCGTATCAGGCTTAAAAGCCTTAAGGGTAGGGGTAAAGTATCTGGAAGATAAAGCGGCAACTAAAACAGATACAGCTAAAAAACTTAAGCCTAAAGAGATCAAATCTATCGAAAAGGAAATTGCGAAAGTACTACAACATTAAACATATCGTTTAGTAAAATCCTCCAAATTAAATTGGGGGATTTTTTTTTGCAATTGAATACCCTGGGGATAAATGTGTCAATTTGTAGAATTAATACACAATTTGGGTATTTTTTTTAATATTTTTTCTGTCTGATTTAAGTGTGGTTAGAATTTTTCCACATTTGGATTTCTTATAAAATGCCTTTTCCAATTCACAGTAAAGCATTTTAAGCCTTTTGCTGATTGTTATCCCTTTCATTATGAGTGTTATAGGAATTATTGGCCCGATATTTGGCTTAGAAATTTTAGTGGCGGAGGCTACTGATAATCAAATTTTTAACCTTTAAATTTTAAAACTATGGCTTTCAAAGCTAGATTAAATTTTTCAGGCAAGGAGTACGATGTACTCAACTGTGCCTATGCGTTAAACCGTGATGTAGATGCAAAAGGAAGACCCTCTTCCGGAGTTTACGGCGGTACCATCGACATTGAGATCGAATCAACCGAAGACACCTCAATTATCGAGGCGATGGTAAACAACCAGTACAAACCTATCACAGGAACCCTTCTGATCAAGAAAACAGAGGAAGATGCCAAAATGAAAGAAGTTCATTTCGAAGATGGCTACATTGTTAAATATTCCGAAGGGATAAACATTGTGGGCGATCACCCGATGACGCTTAAATTCCAGATTTCTGCCCGCAAGCTAAAATTAGGAAATGCAGAACACCTTAACGACTGGCCAAAGGCCTAATTGAGGTTGAGGGTAGGAAGGTAGAAGGTGTAGGGAAGTCTAAACACTAAACCAATAACCGCTAAGGAGTTTAGAGAGGAGGGTTTTAAATCCCTGACGCCATGCGCCAAACCCCATGCGCTTAAAAATTCATTCATTTAAAAACATTTAAAATTTACTACAATGGCATTCAAAACCCGTTTAAACTTAGGATCAAAAGAATTTGATGTACTACAGTGCAGCTTTTCATTAAATAGAGATGTTGATGCAAAAGGCCGTCCATCCTCAGGTGTTTATGGTGGTACCATCCACATCGAAATCGAATCAACAGAAGATACATCAGTGATCGAATCGATGGTTAACAACCAGTATAAACCGCTTTCCGGCAACATCATTTTCAAAAAAGGCGAAGAAGATGCAAAAATGAAGGAACTGTCTTTCGAAGATGGTTACATTATCCAATATAACGAAGGTATTGCTGTGAACGACAATACACCGATGACTTTAAGTTTTGTGGTATCGGCGCGTAAGCTAAAACTGGGCAACGCCGAGCATGAAAACGATTGGCCTAAGGCTTAATCCGATTTAAATCGTTATTAGTTTCAGGTTAAAGCTGGTGCTAATAACGTTTTTTCTTTTTTGGGGCATAATTAAAGCGCTACCTATGGCTACCGATTTAGAATACATCAACCTGTTTAATCAGTGTAAAATTTCTCCCTTGAAATCTGCAGAGATCAACAGGATTATTGATGATAAAATATTAAGCAATAAGTCTAGATATCAGGTAATTAGAAATAAACTGCTGAATTTAACCGGGTACACTTATCGTAACGCCTGCTTTTTTACCGAGCCGGAAGATAGCTTTCTGGAAAAGAATTCAAAAAGTGCAAATCGTTTTTTTAACAGGTCGTTTAAAGATACCGGCCTCTTTTCTGAAACCAGCGGTATACCATGGTATTTTATTGCCTGTGTGCATTACCGGGAGAGCAATTCCGATTTTACCCGGCACCTTCACAATGGGGATCCATTAAGTGGCTTTACCAGACAGCATCCTGCAAATAGGCCAAAAATTGACCATGGCCCACCCTTTACCTTTGAGGAAAGTGCAGTTGATGCCCTGAAGTTACGTGGTTTAGATAAAGAAACTGTCTGGTCATTACCTAAGGTATTATTGCGTTTAGAGCAGTACAACGGCATAGCAAAAGCTTATCAGCGCAATAACATCAATTCGCCATATCTATGGGGTGGCTCTAATCTGTATACCAGGGGAGGTTTTCCGAGAGATCATGTTTTTAGCCTTGATTATGTAAATAAGCAGATCGGAACAGCTGTTATTTTAAAGGCAATGGAAAATAGGGGGATCATCAATATACCAAGGCAATGATATGAAAGCAACAGGCATCCTATTTTTTTCTCTGGCTTTCCTGCTGTCATCATGCGGTGCAAAGCACAATCAGCAGCAGCCTGCAAAAGATAATGATACAGCTACTGTTACCCATCAAAAAACAGATTCAGTTCCTGCGAAAATAATTTCGCTCGAAAAACTGGCTGCGCAAATGGTTGCTTCAGGAGAAAGTTATCAAAATGATGGCAATACGGATGCTGAGCAGATTTTTATAAAGGCGTTTATTGAAGCTTTAGAAGAACCAAAGGCATTTGAAACCAATTTCAATAACCTGAAGAAATACGATATCCGGATGTTGACTGCAGATGATGGCAACCTGAGAATATTTTATTGGCTTTCTCCCTATTCGGGTTCCATGTGGCATGTGCAGAACATTGTTCAATATAAAACTAAAAATAATGCGGTAACGGCCCTATCGTTTAACAATCTTTACGAGGATAAAGATGATGAGGGCAGTCCTACGCCCTTTTTTGATCACATTTACACTTTAAATACATCGCCTCAAAGCACATATCTTTTTACGGGATATGGACAAATGAGTGGAACCGAACCTTATACGGTTGGCCATACACTCGTGATCGATCAGGGAAAATTCAGCATTACCAAAGCCTTGTTCAAAACAGGCAAAGGGGTTAAAACACAGTTATTCGCATCTGCAGAGCTTAAGGACAACCAGGATAAAGAAAAGCTATTGGCCCGATTGGCCATCACCTATAATGCTAAAGCTAAAACCATTAGCTATCCCGAAGTGAATGAAACAAAAGATGGTTATGCACTCACGGGTAAGAGAAACGTTTTAACCTTTCGTGAAGGGATGTTCAAGTAGGCGCAAAAGATTATAACTTGATATGGAAAAGAAACTAATCACCGAAATAAACATAGAAGATAAGGCCATTACCCACTTTTCTTCCTTCAGTTTGAAGCAGGCTTTTAATGCCCATCATTATTTTGAACTACGGTTTAACCACGATCAGATGGGTTTGCCCGGAATGATCAGCTTAGACGATAGTCGGGATTTTGTAGGAAAAACCCTCACCGCTTCTTTCGGTTACGACTCGGGGAGTTTACAGGAATTTGCAGGCATGGTAACAAAGGTCGAACTGGCGCAGAGCCATGGTTATCATGGTATACTGATCGTAAGCGGTTACAGCCCAACCATTTTGATTGATCGAGGACCAGATTTGGGTTCTTATCTTGATAAAGACTTAAATACAATTGTAAATCTTGCCACCTCTGATGTGCCGTCAAACGATATTAAAATCGTAGCCAATGCGGCGAGAAAAGAACCTATTGATTATCTGATCCAGTACCGTGAAAGTGATTTCGATTTCCTGAACAGGCTTTCGGGCGAATACCATGAATGGTTTTATTATGATGGTAAGCAACTGAATTTTGGTAAACCAGATGATCAGAAAGAAGTTGCCTTAATTTATGGCCGCGACGTACAGAATCTGCAGTACGCGATGGAAATTGCGCCGATCAAAAACAAACGTTTTGCCTATAACCCTAAGCAGGATGAAATGTTGCATAGTGAAAGTGCTGCTGCCGCCAACGGATCGCCCGATTTGGATCATGCTATTCAGGCATCTTATAAAACATTTAGCAAGATATTCAACCAGCCATCTTTAATCAGGGTTGATAACAATAGTGATATCAAGAGCCACGTAGATAATGAGGAAAAAGCAAATATTAGTAATCTTCTAAAGGTGCATGGAAGTGGCGATAATGCAGCGCTGGCAATAGGCAGTATTGCAGAAATTACGATGAGCGTCAGAAAAGAACTGGCCTTCACGACCGAGAGTCTGGGTAAATTCCTCATTACCAGTATTAATCATGATATTGATGATACAGGTAAATATTACAATACTTTTGAAGGGCTGGTTTCTACAACAGAACGTATCCGGGTACAAAATTATACTAAACCGAACCCAGATATGCAGCTAGCAGATGTAGTAGATAACGCTGATCCGAAAGGACAAGGTCGCATTAAAGTTAAATTTAAGTGGGAATGCCAAAGCAACGACGTAACTGAATGGCTAAGGGTAATAACACCAGATGCCGGAAGCAGTGAAACGGTAACTAAAAACCGTGGATTTTCTTTTGTACCTGAAGCGGGTGACCAGGTGGTGATAGCCTTTGAAGAGGGGAATATAGCTCGTCCCATCGTATTGGGCAGTGTTTATCATGGCAAATCGGGAAGCGGTGGAGGAGATACCAATAAAACCAAATCATTAACTACCAGAAGCGGCAACACTATTATTATGGACGATAGTAATGGCAGCATTAACGTTAAAGACCCCAGTGGTAACGTAATCACTATGCATGGTAATGGGCAGGTTACGTTAACGGCACCCAATTCTTTTACCATTAATACTAAAGATTTTATTGTAAATGCCAGTAACAGCATTGCAATTAATGCACAACCGGGTGAACAAGGAGGTGGTGAAGGTACCATAGCAATTAGCGCCAAAAAAACTATTGCTGCAACGGCAGACACAGAAGGCATTACTTTAGATGCTACGGAAATGGGGGTGGCTATTAAGGGTAAAACAGATGTAAGCATGGAAAGTACGACAGCATCTGCATCGGTTAAAGGAACTACAGAAACCAAAATTGATGGTGCCGATGTTAAAATTAGCGGAACAGCTACAATAAGAATCAATTCTAACGATACCGATATAACTTAAGATTATGCCTGATGAATTAGAATATATTGTTGATAAAGCCGTTTGCCATTGCGATAAAGGTGCTGCGCCCAATTTTTTCAGAGGGCTGGCCAATCAGAATGTCAAGATAAATGGTTGTATGGCCTGCACAAAGGCTGATAAGATACCCATTGCAAATATACCATCTTTCGGAGTTTGTAGTGTCACCGGTTCTGCTTGTGCACCAGCACCTGTAGATTGGACTGATACCTATAAGGTAAAAATAAAAGGAAAAGAAACATTGCTTTTCAAATCCAAACTACCCTGTACTGTAGGTGGTAAAATCGAATTCATGACTAGCGGGCAAGTTCCGGTGAGTGAGGAAGATTTGGCCAGTATGACCGATGAACATAGTGAGGAAGAGGAAGATGAAGGCTGGGGCTGGTGGGATACTGCCGAGTTGATTCCCGTGGTAGGGAGTGTAATTGGGATTGTACGCTCGGCAGCAAAAGGCGATTGGTGGATGGCCGCGGCTAATGTTGGTTTTCTTGCTCTTGATATTGCTGGTGTAGCTAGTTTTGGTGCTACCACTGCAGCTTCTACTGCAGCAAAAGGCGGATTAAAAGCAGGTTTAAAGGTAGCTGGTAAAGCCGCACTCAAAAGTGCAGGCAAAGTACTTACCAAACAAGGTGCAAAGGCGCTTGCCAAGGGCTTAGCTAAACATGTAGATGATATTGCCATGGCTACTGGTAAAATATGTGTATTTGCGTGTTTTCCAGCAGGTACGCCTGTACATACAATTTCAGGACAAAAAAACATTGAGGAAATTGTAACCGGTGACGAAGTGTGGGCTTGGGATGAAGATAGCGGAACCCTTGCCCTGAAAAGGGTAACAGCCACCATGCAGCATGAGGTTGATGCCACAGTAAAAATAACGCTGGAAGGAGAAATCATAGAAACCACTGCCGAACACCCTTTTTATACCCGAGAAGGCTGGAAAGATGCTGCTGATTTAACCACTGATGATGAATTGAAAACAAAAGATGGCGAATGGAAGTTTATAAAGGCGCATAAGTTTGCTTACCAGAAGCGTAAAGTTTTTAACTTTGAAGTTGAGAACTGGCATACTTATTTTGTAGGAGTATGGGCCTGGTTGGTTCATAATGCACAGGTTTGTTTAACTGCGGCTGCAAAAGCGGGAGAAAAATGGGCGCTTGATATTCTAAGAGGAATTGCTTTCAATAAAAAGGCTAATGCGGCAATGCTTAAATTTGCTGAAGAAAATGGCTTAAAGTACTTTTCTGAAACATGGCTGAAAAAGGGGGGTAAATTATTTTCGAGGGTTGATGGTTACATACCTGGAAAGGCTATAATTGAGCGTAAAGCAACTGATTTATCGAGGGTATCTACAGAGACAGCTAAAAAATATATCGACCAGCTAGCTAAAAAATATAAGGAAGGGATGGAGATTGCTAACAAATCAAAAGGTGAATTTTTAGAGGGTGAAAAATTCTTACAGGTAGACAAGATTGGCAACGTTTCAAAGGAAGTTTTAGAGCATGCAGCTGATCAAGGAGTTAAGATAGTTGAAAACATTGAAGATATATTTAAAGGCATTGGTTATTAAATTTTAAATTATGGATAATATTTCATTCGATCATAGATTTTATAATGATGTCCGTTATTTAATAATGGATGAAGAAAAAAGTTTAAATAACATCAAAACAAGGGTTGAGGATGATGTCTCTAAAGCAATTTGGAAAGAATATGGCAAAACAACTAAGGATTGGGCAAAATATGCACATGAGCATAACCTTTGGTATCCAACAACAGTATATAAAGACAATGAGCCATTTGCCTATATTGTTAATACTGACAAAACTGTCCATATTAAATTTCTCAATGAAAAACTGTTTTGGACTGTGGGCATGGTTTTTAAAAAAGAAAACAGCGATAAAATGTTTTTAAGTGAGGTATGGATTAGAAGTTATGCCGGTAAAAATGATGAGATGTTAAAAGATCTTTTACAAGACCAACATTTAGTTTTCACTCCTAAAGGAAATCTAACGCTAACAACAGAAACTATTATTCGTGAACCATCTGTTAAGATTGAACGGGAAGAAAAGGAAGCTGCACATCCTGTTAATGTTTCTCAGAATTGGAAAAATATACCAAAATACGGCGAATATGATGAACTTTTGGATTATGAATCGATTATCAAGCCTGGTGATCTTTTAAAAGGGATAGATACGAGTGTAGAACCTTCAGCTGATGATCAGGCTGACGAAGGTAATGGAAAAAATGATCATCCATGGCTACCAAAGGATTGGAATAAGAACTAAGATAAAAGCGGCTGAACAGGTCGCTTTTTTTGTTTAAATTTATAATGTAGACCAGGATTCAGCTTATTCTGTTGGTTTGTTGTATAAAATAGATCAAACTAAAATAAGTTTTCTGACTAAAAAATATACCCTGCAGGGGTTCACAATTATTTATTTTTTAATAGAGATGATAGCGTAACCAAAAAAAAGGCTTACTGAATCCAACCAGTAAACCTTAGTTTCATTTGTGTGTTTGTGTATGTTATTTAATTGCAGCCAGCTCTTCTCCAACAGCAATAGTTTCTATCGAACTGATATCGGTTTTTAAAGCCGCAAACTTATCAATGGTTAACTTTTGTGATTTACCCATTATCAAAGTGTGGATATCGGTAGAGCCGCTTAATTTTAAATCAGCATGATCCGAAATCACCGTATATAAACCTTCCGAAATGGTATTGATATCAGCATGGGCATTTCCTTTTAAAAAGATTTGAAAATATTTCGTGTTCAGTTTTCCTTCGGTTCTGATAATGGCATTTTCTGAAGCTTCAATTCTGTAAAAATCAGTTACATAAACAGTTAATTTAGCTTTTTCGGTACTGGTTGAAGTGATTTTTAAATCATAACCATTTTGCATAACTTTTGCTGTTCCTTCATTATCTTCATTATAAGCAATACCAGGAGTGCCCTGCTGGATAATGGTTAATTCTACGTTTCCTTTTACAGAAATCCTCTTAAAATCCGATAGTTTTATATTGGCATCCGGTTCTTTTTCTTTTGCCGAAACATTTGTAGTAAATACAGCTGATGATAAAACAATGGCTGTTAATGAAGTGGTGAGTAGGGTTTTGATGGTGGTTTTCATAATATCTTTATTTTAAAAATTAAGTGTTAATTAATTGTTTTTTAGTTGTTTATGTTTGTTTCCTTGTTGCTGCTTGATAATAAGACGCCATTAAATCAAAAACGTTGCAGGCTATGTTGCATTTTTATACCATCCATAATTAATACCCGACGAACAGGCCTTATTTAAAGACGAATACCCGGAACTTTTACCAAGCATTTGTAAAATATTTTAAGATCTACTTTTGGATTGCACTTTTTTTTTATCTTTAATGAGAATTTAGGCTTGCTTATTTATGAAGAAAAAGGTTGTGCTTGTTCAGGATAATAAAGATATCCTTGATATTATGGACGAGGTATTAAAAGAGGAGGGTTTTGATGTTACCCCATCGCTAACAACCGAGCCTATAGAGAAAATAGAAGAAATTGAGCCGGATGTAGTGATTGTGGACGATCACATCAAAGGTAAAAAGAAAGGGTCGCAGGTGATTAAAGAGCTGAAATCAGATCCTGAAACAGAAGATGTATCGGCCGTATTAACCTCAACATCAAATAACCTACCCCAACAGGCAGAAGATTGCAAAGCCGACGATTATATTGAAAAGCCATTTGATATCGATCACATGGTGGATGTAGTAAAGAAAAATGCCTGAGCATAATATATCATAACAGTCGGATAGCCCCTTTAAGTCATTGCCAATAACTATCGGTTTCGCTACCATTGACAGGCTCCAATGGATTCATCGTCATCTCGAAAGAAGCAATGCAAAGTGCCGGCTCGAGTGCACAGGCCGGCCTCTACAGGCTGGGATAGATCGTTACCGCAGATTATTGGATCAGGTTTAAATGATTTTGCTAAGCAAAATTATTTCTTTCACCTTGTACAAATAAGTTATCCTTTGGAATGATGGTTATTTTTAACTTAAAGGAATTAATTTCCTTCTTTAAACATGAGGCTTAAACGTATCTGTTTTAACAGTAGCTTTTAACTCGTGCAAAATCTGATATAATCCAAAATTAGTTCGGTTAACATAAATAAAATGTTTTACTCCACGGGCCTGTTTAAATTCTGGCATTTTAGAAATTTTCTCGCCATATGCATAAAGCTGCTCAAAAAAATCAGGTTCGCTGAAATCAAATGATTTGCTGGTATAAGGTTTCGCAAAAAGACTAATCATCTCCCTGTACGATTGATAATAAAACTCAACCTGCTCGGCAGAATCGTCTGCGTGGATCATATCCAGTTTTCTAAAAGCTTCGATCGTTTTATGCTTATCATTCATCACATCAGTAGAAATTAAGGAAAAGAATGGATAATAAAAATCATCAGGCATCTCTTTAATACAGCCGAAATCTATTACACCAAGAGTTTCATCGGAAGTAATCATGAAATTTCCAGGATGAGGATCTGCATGTACAGCCCTGAGTTCGTGTTGTTGAAAGTTATAAAAATCCCATAAGGCCTGGCCGATTTTATTCCGAAGTTCCGGAGAAGGATTGGTTTGTAGGAATTCTTTTAAATGCTGGCCGTCAATCCAATCCATGGTGATGATCCGCTTTCCCGATAATTCCGGATAATATTTTGGAAAAATTACGTGATCGAGGTTTTTACACGCTTCAGAAAACTGAATGGAACGCCTCACTTCCAGTTCATAATCGGTTTCTTCAAGCAACCGTTCTTCAACTTCTTTAATATAGATATTCAATTCCCTCTCCGACATGCCCAATAAACGGAATGCGAAAGGTTTTACCAGCTTTAAATCAGATGAAATACTATCGCCCACACCTGGATATTGAATTTTTATGGCTAGCTTTTTGCCATTAAGCATGGCCTGGTGCACCTGCCCGATGGAAGCTGCATTGCTGGAGTTTAGGTTAAAACTATCGAAAATGTTTTCAGGAGTTTTGCCGAAATTTTTAGTGAAAGTGCGCACAATTAACGGACCCGAAAGCGGAGGTGCATTATATTGCGATTGGCTAAACTTATCTACGTACGATTTTGGCAGGATATTTTTATCCATGCTCAGCATCTGTGCAATTTTTAAAGCACTTCCTTTTAGTTCGCTCAACGATTGATAAATATCGGTTGCATTATCTTCATTAAGCTGTTCACGGTCCAGGTTAGGATTGAACAATTTTTTTGAATAATGTTTAATATAATTACCCCCGATCTGAATGCCGGTTTTAACAAATTTTGCCGAACGTTCTACTTTGGTAGTTGGAATAGTTTTTTGTGTCTTCATCTGATGTTTAGAACCTCATTTTTTCTGCAAACTTTCCATTTCTGGATAAAAACTTTCCATATTCCAGTAAATTATCAATTGGCGAGTGCTGGAAAAGATCGAAGGTAACATTAATACCTTTTTCTATGGCTTCGTCGCTTTTTTCGAAACCCTCACTGTCATCATCGATCCAGAAGTTAAGAATAAAGGCAAACTGGATCCATAAGGCATCTTTATATCTTTTGCTTAAAAAACGGCGTTCAGCAAGTTCGCCGCTATCTAACCCTTCTTCAATAACTTCCTGTGCAAAGTTTTCAAAAATAGGTTTAACACCAGCGAGTACCTCAGGAGTAGAAAACTTACCACGATGACGTTTCAAACTATAAATGACAAAACTTCGTTCATTTTTCAGATTTTCCAGATAACTATAAAAGAAAGAGAGCATTTTTTCCCTTGCAGTATACCGGAGCCAAATTTCCTGTGCTTTTATTTTAGTAATGGTTTCGAAAGTGAGTTCAAACCAGATTGTTTTTTCAATGCTTTCGAAAGAAGAGAAAAACTGATAAAAATCGGCCTCGGTAATCTTAAGCTTTTTTGCAAAAACATAAACCGATTTTGGCTTTTCACTATTGGTTAAAACATAATCTAAATACCCTTTTCTAATTTGTTGAGCAGTTGCCATATAGCTGTTTTTTACAAGTATAACGTTTAATTAAATGCCTTGTTTTTATTCCGGTTTTTTTGTTGATCACGAAATTGTAATAATAGCTTTCAAAATAATTGAAAGTTTGTTTTTGGGCTAATTATTTTAGTTTTTAAAAATTTTATTATTCCCGTTAAATTAGGTTTTGACTAAATTATTTAGTATTTTTGTTTTCTTTATTCCTTGAATTAAATCACATAATATGATCCAGGTTAACGATTTTTTATATGGCAAAATGGAGCTACCTATGGTGTTTTCCGATCTTTTGAGTACTGATGCTTTAAAAAGGCTGGGCGGGGTACATCAAAGTGGTGCCATATTTCTGGTTAATCCGGATATCTGCCATTCCCGACTGGAACACGCTGTTGGGGTAACCATGTTGATCAGGATGTTGGGTGGTTCGGAACTGGAGCAGATCGCGGGCCTGTTGCACGATATTTCGCATACCGCTTTTTCGCATGTGGGCGATTATGTTTTCGGTAATACGGATGAAGATTATCATGAAAAGGTTTTTGCTGAAGTTTTATGCAAATCGGAAGTACCAGGTGTACTATTGAAATATGGATATAATGTTAGTCAGATTCTGCATGGCACCTTTGATATTTTAGAACAGCCCTTGCCGGCGCTCTGTGCCGATCGTTTAGATTATACTTTACGTGATGGTGTTTATGGTGGGGTGATTTCCCGTCAGCGCGCCCGCGAATTTTTAACTGCTGTTGTTCTGAAAGATGGAAAAATAGCAGTAAATGCAGGAACTGAAGTAGCCTGGATTAATGAAGCTTTCGAGAAGCTGAACAATGATGTGTTTAAATTGCCTCTGCATTTATATGCTAATGGTAAAATGGCCGAACTGATTAAGCGGTTTCTGGATAAAGGTATATTGGTTGAAAGCGACCTGTTTAAAACAGATACCATGCTGTTGAACAAAATCAGAACTTCCTATGAAGGATATGAAGCGATTAAGTCGATTAAACAATTAAAAGGTTTAGCCGAATTTATGCGTAACGGCGCGGTGCCAAAAATTAAAAAACGAACATTAAATGCCCTTCTGTTTTAATAAGCCTGCATGGATTGTTTAAAAGAAGAATTATCGGTTAATGGGCTTAAGGATAGATTCTGTAATGTATTTGCCCTCATCCTTCACCCTAAGTTGTTAAAAAAAAAATCTTGTTTTTGCTGTAACTTAATTAGGTTTTAGGTTCTTCAACTTATTCTATCAGGGTTGTGAACAAGTATAATTTCATTTGTGCTTTCCGGAGGGACCTTGAAATGTTTCTAAAGACTGCGTGTTTCGTATTCCGTCAATACCTAACTTCCCATAAACCCGTATTGGGAGGATCCGGTTCAAACGAATTCCCGTATATTGTGAAAATATATAACGATATGTCTGCAATAGAAATTATTTTGATCGGAGTAGTTATCCTGCTAGTTTTCGGGGGTAAAAAACTTCCCGAACTGATGAAGGGGATAGGAAAGAGCGTAAGAGAATTTAAGGATGCCAAAAATGAGCCGCCGGTTAAATAATTTTGGTAATTGAAACATTCCTTTACGGGTGCTGTTTAAACTAAACCAAATACCTTAAAAATGGAAAATCAAAAACAAGATCAGGCGAAATCAAATTTCACGGAAGAAAATGCAAAAAAACCGGAACAAGGGCTTGATCATTGGAACGAACGTTTAGATGAAAACTTAGAGCCTGAAGCGCATAATGATATAGAAGCCGATGAAAAGGCTAAAGATTTCTCTGAAAAGTATGGAAGTGGCAATCAATCCGATCAAAGTGATGATTGAATAACCATGACGTAGATCATTGGTTAAAGTTATTTGTTGCTGAAAGTTTTTTACACTAACCTCTCGCTTTATTACACAAAAGAGAATTTTTGTGTTTAAAAGTGGTTAAAATTCTATAATTGTTTTTCATGTAATTTGATTAATAGTATATTGCATACCTAATCAAGCAAACATGTACAACGTTTTCAAAATGGACTAATAAGTGATGAACAAGCATTGGTTATTGGTTTTATTTTTCTTGCTTTCTGTCAGCCTTTCTTCTTTCGCGCAAAATACATCGAATAAGGGAAAAGATTTTTATATTCCTTATGCAGGACATGTGGATGGTAATAACTCCAGATTAACCTTATTTTTATCCGCAGATCAAGCAACTGATTACAAAGTTTACATAGGAGGGGTTTTGGTATCTCCCGCGGGAGCCACTATTGCTGCTAATACCTGCCTTCCATTTGTAATTGATCCAAATGCATATAATGTGTTAATGAGCAGCTCCAATGTAGTTGAGCGTAACAAAGCTATTAACGTTGTTACAACTAAAGCAATATCACTGTATAGTATCATTTCTAACAATGCCCGTACCGGTGGTACCCTGGTATTGCCAACCAACACACTTGGGCAGGAATATTATGCTTTTAGCTATGAAAATCATGGAAATCAACAAGGGTTTTCACAATTTACAATTGTTGCAACCGCTGATAATACCGATATAGAAATTACACCTAAACAAAATGAACGAAATGGCGGAAGAACGGCCAATACGACTTTTACCATCAAATTAAATAAAGGTGATATCTATCAATATCAATCAATTGGTGACTTAACAGGAAGCCATATTAAAGCCCTGAATTGTAATCCGATAGCTGTATTTTCGGGTAATACCTGGGCAGCCTTTTGTAATGAGGGCAATAGCCGTGTTCCAAGCGGGGGTGACAACCTATATCAGCAGGTTTTTTCGGTTGCGGCCTGGGGAAAGAATTTTGTTACAGCACCATTTTATAATACCCTACATGGTAATACCGATATTATGAGGGTAATTGTAGCTGAAGATAATACCATATTAACTGTTAATGGAAGTACGACCACTGCCAACGGAACCCCGCTTTCCAATCCTTACAGTAAGGGTACAGTGGTTACATTTTTTTCCACTACGGCAAATGTGATATCTGGTTCAAAGCCTATTTCTGTTGCGCAATATCAGACCTCGCAAACCTGCAATCCAAATAATGCACAAGATACGAGACAGGGAGGATCCTTTTTAGGGGATCCTGAGATAACCGTGCTTAATCCTGTGGAGCAAACGTTAAATAACATTACCGTTTTTTCAGATCTTAAATCTGTAAGAGTGCCTACTCAGATTTCCAGATATTATTTAAATGTCATCATTAAAACCACAGATATCGCATCGTTTAGACTTGATGGTAATCCGGTGAATAATTTTATTGCTATTGATAATGTATTTAGCTATGCGGTGATTGATGTAACCAACACGCAGCCCCAACACAGATTGTCTGCTGCCGGAGGATTCTCTGCAATTTCATATGGCTATGGTGCTGTAGAATCATATGCGTATCTCGCAGGCGCAAACATTCAAAATTTTACCTTTCAGCCTACCAGCACGGTTACCGGCCAATCCATAACCAGTGGATGTTTAGGAGAACCCATAAGTCTAACAATAAATCTACCCTATCAAGCCACTAAACTGGATTGGGAAATTCAGGGTGCTCCGAGTTTTACTGATGGAAACCCTGCACCTGTTAATACTTTTACCAGACCAAATGACAACAATACCTATTACACTTACAAATATCCTAACCGGCTAAACTATCCAAGTCCGGGCGATTATCAGTTTAAAGTAATTGCCACTAAGCCCAGTGCTGATAATTGTGGAAACATTGAAGAATTGATTATTGATTTTTCTGTCGATAATCAGCCCACTGCTGCATTTGAATTACCGGCTACCGGTTGTCAATCCAGTGGAATTCCATTTACCGACAAGAGCCAATCCAATTCGAACTCAAGGAGCATTACGCAGTGGTTATGGGATTTTGGGGACGGAAAAACATCCACTGAACAGAACCCTGTTCATGTTTATGATCGACCAGGAACTTTCAACGTGGTTTTAACGGCTACAACAGATTCAAAGTGTTCCGAAACATCTGCTGCATTTCCAATTTTAATCAATCCTAAACCTGTAGCTGATTTTGATGTAAAAAGTTTATGTGTAGGCAAACCGATTATTTTAACCGAAAAATCTACGATCGAAAATCCGGGAAGCATTGTAAAGTGGACCTGGGACTTTGGCGATGGAAGCACACCTTCAACGGAGCAGCATCCCATCCATCAATATAACGCAACGGGTTCTTACATGATTACCCTTATTACCGAAAGTGATAAAGGATGTGTGAGTGAAACGAAGAGCAAAAATGTAACTGTAATTAACCCGCAATCTGCTGATTTTGAACTGCCCGATTTCTGTTTGGATGATGGTGTAGCGAGATTTAAAAATACATCCAAAAATGCTGATGGGAGTACAACTGATTTAACAGCGCACTGGACCTATACCTATAATGGCAGTATAGTCGCAACATCAGCCGATTTTGATGGATCCTTTTCGCCTACTGCAACCGGTGATTATACCGTGGCGCTAACTGTTAACAATGGAGATGGATGTGAAATGTCTAAAACGCTTACATTTACGGTAAACGGGGCAGTTAAAGCTGCTGATTTTGATATCATAAAAAATAATGTTTGTGTGAGCGATAAGATTATTATCAAAAATACATCAACTACTTTTGCTGGCAGGATTACGAAAATTGAGATTTATCGCGACTATCCAAATGAAACCGGTATTTATAAAACCATTTCTTATCCTGATGATAGTGATATAGAAATTGAGTACAATACTTTTGGTGGTGCTACAGATCGCAGCTTTAATGTCAGGCTGGTCGCTTATTCAGGTGAAAGTTGTTTTAAAACAGTAGATAAACAGGTTACATTAAAATCAGTTCCACAATTGGTGTTTGATGATATGCCAGCTGTTTGTGAAGGTGATGGAACAGTAATCATTACGCAAGCTAAACAGAAAAATGAAGAAGAAGTGGCTGGTGGTAGCGGAGAATATACTGGAGATGGTATAAAAGCAGATGGCACTTTTAATCCGAAGATTGCAGGTGTCGGATCACATATCATCACTTACACCTTTAAAGGTGCTAACGATTGTTTTTCTTCGATAAGTAAAACTATCGAGGTGTATGCATCTCCTGTGGCTAACGCGGGTACATTAATTTACGTGTTGGCCGGCGGACAGATTGAAATTCCGGCAACTGCTGAAGGAACAAATCTGAAATACCATTGGTCGCCTGCAACAGGTTTAAACAGAACGGATGTGCTAAATCCGATTGCATCGCCTGAGAACGATACCGAATATACACTTACTGCAACCACACAGCCGGATGGTTGTGCAGCCACCTCAAAAGTATGGATTAAAGTATTGCAGGTTTTAAATCCACCCAATACCTTTACGCCAAATGGTGATAATGTAAACGATACATGGGTAATAAAATATTTAGAATCTTATCCAAATGCTACCGTAGAGATATTTAACCGAAACGGACTTAAGGTATTTTCAAGTAAAGGTTACAAAGTCCCGTTTGATGGTACATACCAGAACGAACCACTACCCGTTGGCGTTTATTATTACATTATTAATCCACAAAATGGCCGTAAAACCATAACAGGACCGCTCACTATAATCAGATAAATTGAAGAAGCTAATTACCATACTTACATTTTTTACATCTCTAAATGTTTTTGCGCAACAAAAGCCTCAGTATACGCAATACATTTTTAATCAGTATCTGCTAAACCCGGCACTGTCTGGAATTGAAAATTACCTTGATTTTAAAGCTGGTTACCGTAAACAATGGTCGGGTATTACCGATGCACCGCAAACCTCATTTGTCTCTGCACATTGGGCGCTGGGCGATAATCAGTTATGGAGCAATGCGCTTACTGCTTTCCCGGAGCAAACGGGGAACCCGATGGATAGAAACTATACGCAAAATTATATGTCGTCTCCATCCCATCATGGCATGGGAGTAACCGCTGTTTTAGATAAAACTGGTCCGATAAAAAGGTTGGACGCCAATGTTACCTATGCTTATCATTTACAATTAAGTAATAATTTTAATCTTTCGGCAGGTGTGGCAGCAGGTATTTCAAGTATTGCATTAGATGTAAATGCACTTACTTTCGATATGCCGGTTGATCCGATTATGAACAGGGCTTTGATTAACCAGGTAAAACCTGATTTAAGTATAGGTTTATGGTTATATGGTGCCAGAATGTTTGCCGGTGTTTCGGTACAGCAAATTTTACCTCAGAAATTAAGCTTTACAGGTGATAACAGTTATAACATGGGTAAAGAAGTGCCACATTATTTTGCTACCGCAGGATATAAATTTTTTGTTGACGATGAAATTGCTGCTATCCCATCGGTTATGGTCAAATATGTATCACCTGCACCTGTTTCGGTAGATGTAAACCTGAAATTGGCTTTTAAAGATAAAGTTTGGTTGGGTGGCAGCTACCGTAAAGACGATTCTTTTGCTGCAATGGCAGGTTTTAATATTGGAAAGATGGTAAACCTCACTTATTCTTACGATTTTACCACTTCGCAGCTGAACCAGGTAAGCAATGGCAGCCATGAAATCGTATTGGGATTATTGCTGAACAACATCTACAAAGTGCCTTCTTATATTAAAATGTGGTAATAGTGTTCCTATCGGTAATACAAATGTTCCAGGCAGTTTTCATTTTCGGGGTTGCAGGAAGCCCCTTTATCTTAAACCTGACAGCAGCGGCAGCTCCCGGTTTTTCATCGGGACTATAGCGAATGGCAGGACAGCAGACGGCCAAGCAAACAGGACCGTTCATTTCCAAATCAATAATGATAAGCTGTTGTTTTGTAGTGCGATCTGGCAATCGAAATCTGCCAACTGTACTAAAGTTCTTTCCTCAGCCTGGCTACCGGAATATTCATTTGCTCTCGGTATTTGGCAACCGTTCTTCTGGCAATGTTGTAACCTCTATCTTTTAAAATTTCGGTTAGTTTTTCATCAGCCAGAGGTTTGCGTTTGTCTTCATTGCCAATACAGTCTTCCAATATCTTTTTCACCTCTTTATTCGAAACTTCTTCGCCGTTTTCCGTCTGTATAGCTTCAGAAAAGAAAGATTTTAACAGAAAAGTACCAAATTCGGTCTGTACATATTTAGAGTTTGCCACCCTTGATACGGTTGAGATATCCATATCGATTTTATCTGCAATATCTTTTAAGATCATTGGGCGCATTTTACGCTCATCTGCAGTTAAAAAATATTCGTATTGATAGTGCATAATGGCATTCATCGTTTTTAACAAAGTTTGTTGTCTTTGTTTAATCGCATCTATAAACCACCTTGCAGAATCTAATTTTTGTTTCACAAACTGAACGGCCTCTTTCAGCTTTTTATCTTTAGATGCCGCCTTGTCGTAATGCTCAAACATTTCCTGATAAGATCTGCTTACCTTTAGTTCAGGGGCATTTTTTGAATTTAAAGTCAAAATCAATACACCGTCATTATTACTGATGTGGAAATCAGGAATAATCTGCATTTGTTTTGTCGTTACCTGATTGGCATCACCTGGTTTAGGGTTTAACCGTAAAATTTCATTTACCACCTCTTTAAGTTCTTCACTATCTAAACCTAAGCTCTTTTCCAATTTATCGTAATGCTTACGGGTAAACTCATCCAGATAGTTTTCTACCACATTCATTGCTTTAACGATGATGGGATTGCTGGTATCTTTCCTTTTTAACTGGATCAATAAACATTCTTTCAGGTCTCTAGCCCCGATGCCCGGTGGATCAAAACCCTGAATCAGTTTCAACATTTCCAGTACATCCTCTTCCTCTACCATCACATTCTGAGAAAAAGCCAGGTCATCGATCATGGAACCCAACGGACGGCGTAAATAACCATCATCATCTAAACTGCCAATAATCTGTTTGCCGATAATAAAATCCTGATCGGATAAAGGTATGAGGTCTAATTGCTCTTGTAAACTCTCAAAAAAAGTACTTTCGATAGCAATTGGCGTTTCTTTTTTCTCCTCATCTTCGTCGCCATTATTATAGTTGGTACTGTAATCGTTGGCCGAATCGTCCTGCAGATAATCATCTACATTAAATTCGTCCATACTGGTATCTTCTGATGATTGTTCGTAATCCTCCGGACCATCATTTAAATCATCATATTCGCTCTTGGGCTCATCCTGAGTCATTAAACTTGGATCTTCAAGTGCCGGATTGTCTTCCAATTCTTCTTTTACACGCGTATCTAAAGCAACGGTTGGCACCTGCAACAATTTGATGAACTGTATCTGTTGCGGCGATAACTTTTGTAATAATTTTTGTTGTAGATGTTGTTTTAGCATAGTAAATAAAAAAGAATAGGGCAAAAATAAACAATAGATTTCAGATATTATGCTGGTTTGACCTAAATGCCTATTGATATGTTCGGTTTTTAAAATTATTTGCTAAACGTTTGTATTGAGTTTAATGTTTGCTATTTTAGTAAATAAATAAAAATGAACTAATCATAAGGTATGGGATTCGTAAAAGAATTTAAAGAGTTTGCCATTAAGGGCAATGCTTTCGATTTAGCAGTCGGAGTAATTATAGGTGGCGCTTTTGGTAAGATTGTAACCAGTATCATTGAAGATCTGATTATGCCTGTAGTAGCTGCTATGGTAGGTAAACCCGATTTCAGCAGCATTTATTTTGCAATGGGTAAAGGATCCGAACTAATCCCTAAGGGCGCATCATTGGCCGATGCCAAAAAAGCTGCTCCCGATGCGGCTATATTTGCATATGGCAATTTTATTACCGTTGCGATAAATTTCTTTTTACTGGCCTTAATTGTTTTTATTATGGTTAAAACCATTAACCGGATGAAAAAGAAAGAAGAGGCTGTAGCAGTTGCTACGCCACCTGTACCTACAAAAGAAGAAGTGCTTTTAACTGAAATCAGAGATTTGCTAAAAGCAAAAGCATAAAAACAATCTCCGCAGACCGGTCCCAGCTGCGGAGCTTTTCGTTTTAATAACTTCTTTTAACCCCCGGGTCGGTGATGATGATGTAATTACCCAGATGGCTAAATTTTTCCCATTTGGGATTGGTAAAACTTTCATCAGAAAACGACGAAATATTCAGGATTTTTAATCCCGCATTGAGTTGTTTGAGTTTGGCTAATGTGCCAAGCTTTTCATCGCTGTGGAACCGACCGTTGAGCTGTAAAACCTTGATGTCTTTATTTGCTTTGATAAACTTATTGATGGACCAGGCCATGGTTGCATCCCATAAATTTTGGGTCTGGTAAATTTTCATTGTACCTATGTTATGCCCACCTAAGGTTTCTGTAAATTTTTCATAATACCTGCCCTGAGCCGTATCAATCGGTAAGGGAGGCAAAAAAGTGAATGATGCTTTGGGAAACTTTTTCAGTACCTCCAGTCCACCAAGTGTAACAGCATTGCTGTAACGTGTAGCCGCATTTGCAGCGATAACTTTTAATCTGTTCTGTTTGGCATATTCGATTAAAGGTCTGTAATCTTTATAATTCCCCCAGGCTCTGCTTTCTTTAACAAAATTCTTTTCCGAGATTAATCCCGCCAGGTATTCATCTAGCTCAGTTTGTACGTCGGTGTGGAACATTTCTAAAGATAGCGCCACTTTAAGCGGATATTTTGAATGAAGTTTTTGGAGAAGTTCCATTTCAAGGTAATGTCCTACAGAATCGTTATGGTCTTCGCCAAAAAATAAAACATCTGCATGTTCCATATCAGCAACAATATCATCTATTGAAATTGATTTTTGTTTTTTAACATCGTAAATTTTGTAACGACTACCTATTTCCTGCGCATGCAGGCCAGTATAAATAGCAAAAACAAGTATAAATAGCATAAATTTCATACCTTCAAAATAACAAAATAATTTTCACCGACAAAATAAGGCCGCCTACCGCTTTTTACCAGGTTCTTACATGTGGCATATATGAAGATCTGGTGCTGATCAATACTTTTGAAGGATTAAATACGAGCACAATGGAAAACTTGAATCACAACCATAACAATCAGCTTAAAAACTCAGGACGGGTTTGGAGCGGCTTTATCATCATTATCATTGGACTTGCATTTCTGTTGGACAATATGGGGCTAAATATTCCGCGATGGATCTTCAGTTGGTCTAATTTTTTAATTCTATTGGGCGTGTTTCTCGGCGTTCGACGTAACTTTAAGGGGATAGGATGGCTGATCTTAATTTTGATCGGTACTTACAATACCTTAATTCGCATACCAGGTCTGGATTTCGACCTATCTAAATACGCTTTGGGCCTTGGTTTGGTGATCGTGGGTGGTTTTTTAATCTTCAGACCAAAGAATAGCTGCGTTGCTAAGAAAAAAGATAAAAAGAAGGCTGATTTTGATTTTGAAGGCGTAACGGATAAAGACTCTATAAATCATAACGATATGATAGATGTGATGGCTGTTTTTGGTGGCAGTCATCAAACGGTATACACTAAAAATTTTCAGGGAGGAGATATTACTGCTGTTTTTGGCGGCGCCGATATTGTAATGACCCAGGCTGATTTTCCGGAAACCGTATCACTTGATGTAACGGCTGTTTTTGGTGGAATTAAATTAATTGTGCCACAAAACTGGGCCATAAAATCGAACGTAACCGCATTATTCGGTAGCGTTGAAGACAAAAGATCGCACGTGATGCCGGTGGCAGAGCTGAAAAAAACATTGATTTTAGAGGGGACAGCTTTATTTGGCGGGATCGAAATTAAAAGTTTCTAAACATTTGTGATACATCGCCTATGAAATGGTTTGCAGTAAATTGTATCTATCAGGTAATTTGTGGTGAAGGAAAACATACACCCCAGTTTAACGAACAAACGCGTTTAATCCAGGCAGATGGGATTGCGCAGGCTTTAGATAAGGCTAAATTAAATGCTGCACATTTTAACCCACCTTTACATAATTGTAACGGAGATAAAATAGTATGGAAATTTTTAGGTGTAGGCGGAATATCGATGGTGGAAGAACTCACTGATGGTGTGGAAGTAAGTTCCAGGATTGTTGAGCCTAAATCAGTAAAACAATATTTGGAAAAGCTGGCACACCGCAATAAATCATTAACTAACCAAAATCATTTTGACAACTAGACCCTTATCCGTTCCGCAAATACAGAAAATATCGCTCACCATTGCAATCGTGTGGACGGTAATATGTGCCGCCGGATTACATTATGTAGTTAATTTCTCCTGGTGGATAGCCATAACCGATAGCTTAACCAGTAATTTTTTGTTAGCGTTGGCCTGTATAGGGCTAAGCAATATGTTGGGTTATTATCAGCCAAAAAATGAACGGATTCTCTATGTACTGATTCTTACCCTGGCCCTTACATTTGTAATTATTTATGCTGCCAAATATTGTATGCTTTATATTTTTGCCGATTATAAAGAATATAAAGATTTTTATAATTTTTCTTTTGCCTTTAGGGGCTTAATTTCGTTTATGTGTTTGGCCTGGTGTGCATTAGCTAATATACTGTGGTATAGATTAGAAGAACAGTCAGAAACTCACGAAAGGCTGTCGGCAGCAAAAAGTCTGGCTAAAGAGGCCGAGTTAAATAAGTTAAGGCATCAGTTGCAGCCACATTTTCTTTTTAATAGTTTAAATTCGGTATTTGCACTTACTATGGTTAATCCAAAAGAAGCAGGGGTGATGATTACAAAATTAGCATCTTTTCTTCGTGGAACCTTAAAACGTGACGATGAATTATGGGTTTCGGTTGAGGAAGAAATGGAATATATTCAATTATACCTCGATATCGAAAAAGTAAGATTCAGCCATAGGTTGAATATTGAAGTAAATGTTGCCGAAGATACCCTGGGGCTTTGTTTGCCAGGTACATTATTGCAGCCTATTGTAGAAAATGCCATTAAATTTGGTCTTTACAATACTTCTGCAGGCATTACGATCAAAATTGATGTTACCGTTGAATATAATATTTTACAATTGCGCGTACAAAATCCTTTCGATCCCGAAATGAAAGCGGCTGGGGGGACAGGATTTGGCTTAAGTGCCATTAAACGTAGGTTATACCTTTTATTTGCAAATACCCATCTATTACAAACCGACATTGAGGCAAATAATTTATATATTACCACCCTAAAAATTCCACAAAAAAATGATCCGGACAATACTAATTGATGATGAGCCTTTAGCCAGAGATATTGTAAAGTATTACCTTTCAGATCATACCGAAATAGAGATTGTAGCCGAGTGTGGCGACGGATTTGAAGGTCTGAAGGCCATTACCTTGCATAAGCCTGATTTAATTTTTCTTGACATACAGATGCCCAAAATTAGCGGTTTCGAAATGCTCGAGCTGGTGGAAGATAAACCTGCGGTAATTTTTACCACCGCTTTTGATGAGTACGCCATTAAAGCTTTTGAAGTTAATGCCGTAGATTATCTGCTCAAGCCGATTGATAAACCGCGCTTTGACGCTGCCATCAAAAAAATACCGGGCAAATTAAACCAGACCGAAAATACAGAAGCTGTTTTGGATGCTGCAGCATTAAGCCCGGCACAAAACAATAGGGTAGTGGTTAAAAAGGATGGGGTGATTAAGATAATTCCTGTAGCAGATATCAATTATTTAGAGGCTGATGATGATTATGTAAAATTAAGTACAGTTGACGGTATCTTCTATAAGAACAAAACCATGGCTTATTTTGAACAAACCCTCGATATTAACCAGTTTATCAGGATACATCGATCATATATCATCAACCTGGCGCAGGTAACTAAAATAGAGCTGAAAGAGAAAGATAGCTACGTGGTATTGCTGAAGTCCGATATCTGGCTTCCGGTAAGCAAAACAGGCTATGTAAAACTGAAGGCGGCATTGGGACTTTAACTGATTTTCCGGGCGCTATTAATCACCAATGTTATGGTTAATCCTACTTCCCGTTCCAATCTTTTTGTCTTTTGGCTGGGCTTTGGGTAAAAAAGGATTGTCACTACAATCAGGTTTTTTTACGGTGACCTCTGCCATTATTATTATTTGCCTGTTCCTTTCCGGCACCAGAAACCAATCACAAGAGATATTGGCAAAATTCCCTTATTTGTCCCATCGGGGCAAATCATAACTGAAAAAATGAATTTGCATATTTCTTCCCGTTAGTAACGTTGGTGGAAGAAATAAACGACCTAACCAATCATCCATCATTTGGACATTAACCCTGTTTTTCAAAAGATTTTTTAGATTTGCATCTAAATAGAAAAATAATAATTAATCACGCTTGCATTTGTAGAGAAATCGCTTTATATTTGCACCTCTTAATTTTACAATAGATAATATACAGTCATGAAAAGAACATACCAACCTTCGCAAAGAAAGAGAAGAAACAAACACGGCTTCCGCGAAAGAATGGCAACAGCTAACGGCAGACGAGTATTAGCATCACGTCGTGCTAAAGGAAGAAAAAGATTAACAGTTTCTGACGAACGCAAGCATAAAGCATAATTTTTGATTGCTTTTCCGTTCATTCGGGATTGGCAGAGCAAAATCTGCAGTTATCAATCAAAAATATATGTACACATTCAGGAAAGAAGAACGGTTATGCAGCAGGAAATATTTAGACCTGTTGTTTAAAAACGGTTCTTCTTTTTTATTATACCCTTTTCGGATTTCTTATCTTTTTGTTGATGCTACCACTGATGTACCAGCACAGGTGGTGATCAATGTGCCTAAAAGAAGATATAAACGGGCGGTAGACCGCAATCTGCTCAAGCGGCGCATTCGCGAAGCTTATCGCTTAAATAAACAGGATCAATTATACTTGCCTTTACCTACCGATAGGGGATTGCTTCTGTTTTCTATCCAGTTTGTGGGCAAAGATAAATATGATTTTGCCTTTATCGAGAAAAAACTGATCGCTACCTTTAAGCGTTTCCAAAATTTAATCCGGCCCAATGAAATTCATCAATAAAATTTTTGGATGGTTGTTTTTAGGCTTGATTAAAATTTATCAATACGCCATTTCACCCATGCTGGGTGCAAATTGCCGCTTTACCCCAACCTGTTCACAATACGGAATAGAGGCCATTAAAAAACATGGCCCGTTTAAAGGCGGCTGGCTGGCGCTGAAACGTATTGGCCGTTGTCATCCCTGGGGAAAACATGGACATGATCCGGTTCCGTAGCGGTTTATTAGTTCACTGGGCACGGGTTTATTGGTAAATTGCAACTGTATTACTGGCTATTTTCGGTTAATCGGTTAACTGTTTAAATTAGTTATTTGCAGGTTGTTAGCTGTAAATTGCCACCTGTAAATTGGTGTTCAATCGTCGCCATTCGACTGTGATTTAGTCCCAATATTCAGGAGAACAATCTGTTTAAAAGATCCTTCGAGTGCGCTCAGGATTGACATGATGGAGGACAAACCCAAGACTTCGGACTAAAGACCGCCTAAGCTATCATTCATTTAATATCTTCCGTCATTAAAGATCCTTTATTGCATCCAGGATGACAAAGAAGAAAGAGATTTGACCGGAGACTTAAGATGACGAACTCTTCTAAACCATCTTCCATAATTCCCTCTTACCTCTTCCATTTTTACTTATCTTTGCCCCATGGCTAAAATACTTCAAATAGAAACCGCTACAGCAATCTGTTCTGTGGCATTATCTGTTAACGGCGAAACCATTTCATTTAAAGAGGAGCATGGGCAAAACCTGCACGCAGCAAATTTAACCCTTTTTATTGATGAGGTAGTTAAAGCCGCTGGCTTAAACTATCAGGAGCTGGATGCTATTGCCATAAGCAAAGGTCCGGGGTCTTATACCGGCTTGCGCATTGGCGTTTCTACAGCTAAAGGACTTTGTTACGCCCTGGATAAACCTTTAATTGCCATTGAGACATTGGAAATGATGGCTGCTGGTTTTTTGTCTGAAAGCCCGGATTATTCAGGTTTGATCTGCCCGATGATTGATGCCAGAAGGATGGAAGTATATACTGCAGTTTTTGATCCGTTATTACATATATTATTACCAACTGAAGCTAAAATTATCGACGAAACGAGTTTTAACAACTTTCTTTCAAATCAGATCATTACCTTTTTGGGCGATGGGGCAGCCAAATGTGCAGAAGTTTTAACACCTCAACATGCAAAATTCGATACCCGCAATTTTAATTCTGCTACCTATATGTCACGGTTGGCTAACCAGGCTTTCAATAACCGTAATTTTGAAGATGTCGCCTATTTTGAGCCTTTTTACCTGAAAGATTTTGTGGTTACCCAATCTAAAAAGCAACAAGCACAAGGTTAAAATCTATTTCCTTTTAAAAACCGAAAACAAGCTTTTAAAGAAACTTCCGCCTTCATTGTCGTTTATGCCTGGGATGATGTCAGCAAACTGCGGATGGTTAACCACGTTACCGAATTTAATGCCTACTCCCATGTAAAATGAAGCACCGTTAGGTCCGCTGCCTACAGTAGCATCTTTTTTAACGGTACCAATGGTCTGGAAACTGGTTGCAACTAAATTATCAGTCCCTAAAAACAGTTCGAAATTGGGTGTTTGGTATTTGCCTTGTGCGCCAAGCATAAAAACACCGTTTAAATTGTACATAGGTGTTGCGCTTACTGAAAAATCGTTGGCAATAAAGGTATTGACGAAAGCGATATCGCCACCTTTGTAAAACAGGTTTTTCGAAACAGCCAATGCAGGTTTGTAAAAACCATAGCGTTTAGACATATAAAAATCAAGTTTAGCATTGGTTGGAGCCAAAAACTTTTTAGGCTCCTGCGATAGCAAGAAAATGTTTTTTATCTGTTGATTGGTATTCGATTGGTTATTCTCGATATTCTCAATAATTTTTGATTGATTTACCGTTGTACGCTGGGAATTGCTGCGCCACCAGATAAATCCCAGATCTTTAACGTTAGCCATTAAAAATAAACCTTTTCTGGTAGTGTAGTTAGTGCCAAAACCAAATGATAGACCAGGGTTTTTAAAGTTTGGGAAAAAGTTTTTCCTGTTTATTTCATTAAAATCAGAGAAGTTGGCAGAATAAGTACCATTCACATCGATAAATAACGCATTCGACTCAGGGTCGATAAATAATTGAGAGTCATAAATATCCAATTTATTATAAAGTATCCCACTTAATACGCTGGCTTTTAAACCAAAAGCCAGCCTTTTGTCCCAGTTTTCGCGATAGGTAAAGCTAAACTGATGGTAACTTTGTTGGCAACCTTTGGTGTTGAAAATCCCGATGTACTGCTGGTTGGTATTAAACCTTTTGTACGAATCAAAAATTGCCAAAGTTTCGTTGGTGTAATCGGCATGGGCATCAGATCTGATCTGCCATGAAAAGCCCATTTCTTTCTGGTATTTGTAGGATTTGAAAAGTCTGAATGTTGCTACATAGATATTGCTGTTTTCAAAAAAATGATTCACCTCGCCGGTGCCGATTGGTAAACTTCTGGTATCAAAAACACCTTCCTGTGTTAATTTTCTTACGGCAAACTTCGAATTGCCTTTGTTAATGGCATTGGTTCCAAAATAAGGAAGAAAGAAATTTGAAGAAAATTTTCTTGATGAATCTAAAGTAAAAGATTTTTGAGAAGGATTTTCGAATGCATCGAATATGGTTCTGGTGCCGAAAAGCGCATACTGTTGTGCATGGGCAACGCCGAAGCTGGCTATTGCCAGTAACGCGAGTAAAAGTCTCTTCATGTAAAATGGTTTATTGGGGTGGTTTCCTTATTAACGGTTGCTTAATGAATCTGGTATTTCTGGTTGTATATATTTGTTTAGAAGCAAATTAGTAATAAACTTGTTCTTGTCGGCACTCATTTGATAACAAAAAGTATCGAAACTTTTCAAACCACTATCGGCCCGTAAATGTCTGTAGAAACTCAGTTGAATATTGTGTCTGAAAATATCTGCCGAATTTTTGGTATTGATGTAATAGCTCACATTCGAAGTGGTAGAAATCTCGTTCACTGCATCTAAATATTGCGGAGTTTCTATTAAAAGCCTGTTGTTTTTATAATGATTTAGAAATGATTGTACCGTGCTCGCATTATTGGCTACAACCAGATTATTGTCAACAATGGTATAATAAGGCCTCGTAAATTTTTTAAAAGGTTCACCAAAATAACTGTATAAGATATCGGCAGATTTAAAGAGTTTGATGTCGTCATTATAATCTGTACTTACATCAAGCAATAACTGTTTTGTTTTTTCGCCATCTGATAATGAAATTGCACCTAATTTTTCGCTTGTACTCAACTGAAAAACAATAAACTGATTCTTTGTGTAATTGGTAAAAATGAAGTTTAAGTCCGTTCTGTAATCATTCTTTACGCTTTTGATTACTGCATCGGTTTTTGAAAGTATTTCCTTTTTTTCCTGCCAGGTATTTAGTTTCTTGAGCCATTTGCGATAATCATCATAAGCATAAAGCGCATAATTTGCGGTATTATCGGGCAGGATATTCTGGATAAAGGTGTTTTGCGCGGCGGTGTTTTCAAATAGCTTAAGATAATTATGCTGATCTTTTAATTCGGTACTTCCATTAAAAAGAATTTTTTCTTTACTGAAATTGTAATTAAGTACAGCAAAACTGTTCTGTTGGTTAAATAAGGCAATTTCACCATTGATGTTACCTGCAATAATATTTTTGAGCAATAGCGGAGCCTGGTTAAAGTTAATGTAAATGTTAGCCAGTACATTTTTAATCTGGCGGTTATTTTCCTTAATATATTCGGTAAAAGGATTTTCAGTTAAACGCACATTCGCGTCATTAATCAATTTAAGTGATGTTGAAGCCGTTAATACCTGGCCATGTACGCCTAAATAAACAGATAAGCTGTCATTTATCTTTACGGCAAATAGGTCTTTGGCCTTTTCGCTGACCGCCTTTTTAACTTTTAGCTGCCCATAGAATTTTTTGATGTCGTTTTCCGGCTGAATTTGTAAGGTGATCAGGAAGTTAAGGGTTTTATTCGAATCAGGCAGCACACTAATATAAACCTGCTGATCTTTCAGGTACCTGTTGAGCAGATTATCGTCAATAATACTTGTTTTTAGCTGCTTCAGGAGGGTCATTTTATCTCTTCCCAAAACCTGCTGGATCAGGTGTTGTCCTTCCATTATATCATAAAAACCTTTGTCGTTCCGGAAAGAAAACACCAGTGCTGCGTTATTGGTTGCCGATTGCAGCGCCAGGTCTTTTGCGTCATTATCAATTCCCAGTTTCGAAAAATAGAAGTAGGCCATAAAGGCCACACCTAAAAATAATGCACTTGTTAAAATTATGATTTTTTTCATCTGCTATGCAACAAATTTAATTTATTACATTGATTAGTGAGAAGTTCTTTGCCAATTTATTAATTTAGCGATTGCTACTTGCAAATAATTATGAATAAACGAATAATCCTCACTGCGTCTTTTTTTGGTGCTGTTGCCGTTTTGCTTGGCGCATTTGGTGCCCACGGGCTAAAAGTTTTGATCGATGGCCCATCATTGGAGATTTGGCAAAAAGGTGTTGATTATCAGTTCTATCATACATTTGCTTTATTATACCTTTCTACCTTTGCCCGCTACCGGAACAAGCTTATCAATATTGCTTATTTCTGCTTCACATTTGGAATCATCCTTTTTTCAGGATCATTATATTTATTGGCTACCCGAAGCATATCGCACTTAGGATTTACCGAATTTATTGGTCCGGTAACACCAATTGGCGGGCTTTTATTTGTATTGGGATGGATAATGCTCTTTTTTGCAGCGTTTAAAGATAAATAATGAACACTTTCGAAAACGATATTTTTTCAGAAAGAGAAACACTTTTTGTGGAAGTTATTTTGCCCTTATCTTTGGCAAAAAACTATACCTATCGGGTACCTTTTGATTTAAACGATCAGATTGCTGTTGGAAAACGGGTGGTGGTGCAATTTGGAAAGCATAAAATTTACACCGCTTTAATCAGCGGAATCACTACCGTACCACCAACAGTTTATGAGGCCAAGTACATTATTGATGTTGTAGATGCGGAGCCTGTAATTACACCCATGCAGCTTAAATTCTGGACATGGATGACTAATTATTACATGTGCAACGAAGGCGATGTAATGGCGGCTGCCTTGCCTGCCAGTTTAAAATTGGCTAGCGAAACCATACTGGTTCTTCGCGAAGATGACCATGAAAATACTGCCCTTAACGATAAAGAAGAAATTATTGTCAATGCACTGAAACAGCAACAGAAACTTACGGTTAATGATGTTTCTAAACTGCTGGGGCAAAAAACGGTATATCCGATCATCAATCAACTATTGGATAAGGAACTGGTACTGGTGGCCGAAGAGGTGGTACAGAAGTATAAACCTTTGCTTAAATCGTTCATTATATTAAACGATTTTTATAACGATGAAGAAAATCTGAAACAACTTTTTAATGTTTTAGACAAGGCACCTAAACAGTTAGACGCTTTACTGGCTTACCTGAAATTGAGAAAAACAAATTTGCCAATTGCCAAAGAGCAGCTTTTAGCAGAAAGCAATTGCGGACCGGCAGCATTAAAAGCTTTGACCGACAAAGAAATTTTTGTGGTGATGAAAAGGCCGGTTAGCCGTTTGGCTGCCCATGATGAAGCGTTCAGCGTTAATTTTGAACTAAACGAAAGTCAGCAGAAAGCATTAGACCAGATTAACCGCTATTTTGAAGAGAAAGAGGTGGTTTTGCTGCATGGGGTAACCGCATCAGGAAAAACGCAGGTTTATATTAAACTGATTGAAGAAATTATTCAAAATACCGATGGACAGGTACTGTTTCTGTTGCCTGAAATTGCCTTAACCACACAGATTGTAGAACGGATCAAACGTTATTTTGGCAATTCGATAGGGGTATACCATTCTAAATTTAACAATAGCGAAAGGGTAGAAATCTGGAATAAGGTAAGAACAGGTGCATATAAAGTAATTCTTGGGGCGCGTTCAGCAGTTTTTCTCCCTTTTGAAGACTTAAAGCTTATCGTAGTTGATGAAGAGCATGAACCCTCATATAAACAGTACGATCCGGCACCACGCTATCAGGCCCGTGACGCCGCTATTTATTTAGGTTATCTGCATCAGGCTAAGGTTGTTTTAGGGTCGGCAACACCATCCTTAGAGAGTTATTACAATGCTTTACAGGGCAAATATGGCCTGGTAGAAATGAAAGAGCGTTTTGGCGGGGTTCAGCTTCCGAACCAACAGGTGGTGAGTATTGCCGAAGAAACCAAGAAAAAAACGATGAGTTCGTATTTTTCAAGTGTATTGATCAAAGATATTGATCTGGCACTTTCAAAAAAAGAGCAGATTGTATTGTTTCAGAACAGGAGGGGGTATGCTACCATTCTCATTTGCGCAACCTGTGGTTATACGCCAAAATGCGTAAACTGTGATGTCAGCTTAACGTATCATAAAAGCAGTGGTAAATTACATTGCCATTATTGTGGTTATCAGCAGAGTAGTATCAATATCTGTCCGGCCTGCGGTTCGGTACATGTAGAGCAAAAAGGTTTTGGCACCGAGCGGATTGAAGAAGAACTCAGGCTACTTTATCCTGAGGTATCCATTGCCCGGTTAGACATGGATAGTACACGTACCAAAAACGGTCTGCAACAAATTCTGAATGATTTTCAGGAAAAGAAAACCGATATTTTAATCGGTACACAGATGGTGGCCAAAGGACTGGATTTTGATAACCTGAACCTGATCGGTGTAATCAATGCCGATACCCTTTTAGGTTATCCAGATTTTCGCGCATACGAAAGGAGTTTTCAATTGTTGGCACAGGTAGCAGGTAGGGCAGGCAGAAGAGCCGACCAGGGCAATGTTTGTATCCAGACCTACGATGCCGAAAACAGGATCATCAAACAGGTGGTGAACAATGATTATGAAGGGATGTATCACGATGAGATTGTGGAGCGGGAGAAATTCCTCTATCCGCCGTTTTCGCGAATGATATTTTTATACATCAAACATAAAGATTCGCATGTTTTAGATCATGCTGCGCTTACTTTGGCCAATATACTGAAAGCAAAATTCGGTAAACGTGTTTTAGGACCCGAACAACCGCTGGTAAGCCGTGTGCGGAACCTTTATATCAAACAGATGATTATCAAAGCAGATAAACACACGGCCATTCAAAAAGTTAAAGATGCATTAAGAGAAACCCTGACCGAATTTAACGCGACCAGGGAATTTAAAGGCATTTTTACACAAATTGATGTAGATCCGTACTAGAAATGATGGGATAATTGAATGTTGAATGATGGAATGTTTTTTCATGCCGTCGATCTCTCTTTTAATCCTTTTTTGATGTGGATAATGTATCATTCTCTAACTCAGGTAATCCATTCACTAATTCGATCATTCTCTTATTTTATCCTTGTATCACCGTTAAAAAAAGCTAATTTTGAAGCTCATGGCGTATAAATTTGTTGATAATTACCGAGAACGTGGAGCGAGAAAAAAACTGGTTGAGCTGTTGAAATCCCGCGGAATTGAAGATGAAAATGTGTTGGCGGCCATAGGTAAAGTTCCACGGCACTTCTTTTTTGACGAGACTTTTTGGAGTCAGGCTTACAAAGACATTGCTTTCCCCATAGGCGACGGACAAACCATATCTCAGCCTTATACTGTGGCATACCAAAGCGAACTGCTGCATATCAAAAAAGGGGATAAAGTACTCGAAATCGGAACCGGATCGGGCTATCAAACCTGTATTTTAATGGAGTTGGGTGCTACCGTTTTTACGATAGAAAGACAGGAGAATATTTACAACAGAACCATTCAGGTTTTACCCGGCATGGGGTACAGGCCTACTTTCTATTGTGGCGATGGTTCTAAAGGAATTGCTGCCCATGCACCATACGATAAAATAATCGTTACCGCCGGTGCGCCAATGGTTCCGGAGATTTTATTAAAACAGTTAAAAATAGGCGGCATTCTGGTGATCCCGGTAGGAGATGAGAAAACCCAGAAAATGGTTACGGTGATCCGCGTAAGCGAAACAGATTACGACAAAATTGTATTGGATACCTTTAGGTTTGTACCTTTAGTTGGCGATCAGGCATGGTAGTTTTTGAGTCCATAGTCAGAAGTCCGTAGTCAGAAGTCGATTTAGACTAAGGACTGAGGACTCATGACTGGTGGCTAACCTACCTTTTCATCGCTCTATCCAGCTCCCGCTTATTATCCCTTTCCTTAATGCTATCGCGTTTGTCGAATTCTTTTTTACCTTGCGCCAGGGCAATTTCCATTTTGGCAAAACCCCTTTCGTTGATAAAAATCCGTAAAGGAACGATGGTATAACCTTTTTCTTCGCCTTTAAGCTTTAGTTTTCTGATTTCTTTTTTCTGAAGTAATAAGGCGCGGTCGCGTTTAATATCGTGGTGATAAAAAGAACTGTGGCTATATTCAGATATATGAAGGTTGCGGACATAGAGATTCCCGCCAATAAACATGCAAAATGCATCAGTCATGTTGGCTTTACCTTGTCTTATTGCTTTTATTTCTGTTCCTAAAAGGGCGATACCGGCTACGTATTTATCTAAAAGATTATAGTCGAAATAAGCTCTTTTATTCTTTATATTAATGTCGTTTTTCAAAATTTTAATAAGTGTATTATATACAACGGTATGTAAAACAAAATGTTTGGACCACAAATGCAACCCGTTATGCCAAACTCGTTTCAGCATCTTTTGGTGAAGATACTGAAGTCGAATTGGACGTTATCTGTTCAGGATGAAGGCCGTTTACGCGATTTGTCGTCAGCAAGATCGCAAATATCCAAAAAAATGATGTGATAATGTAGTTTTAATTTAATTGTATGGGAAAAAACGCAGCGTTTCCTCCGGTGAGAGGAGTATTCAACCTGAACTTTGGTTATAAGAAAGGTACAAATAGTTGTTAATTTTTCTTTGGTACAGCTTCTCTGCCCGAAGATTTACAATGAGTCGCGCTTAATGATGCTGATGATAACAAACCACACCAGATTGCTTTCCGGTAGCAGCAGGTAAAAACCGATAAAATGTTCATCAGTTTGTAAAAGCTCAGGGACATATTATTATGTTCGTATTTATTGGCTTAAGTTTGAGCTTAAATTACTAAAAATGAAATTCAGAAACCTACTCTTAATCTTATTGTTAGCCGTAACTTTTCAGGCAGAAGCCCAGCAACCCACGCTCTTGCCGCAGTTTACCTTTTATAAACTGGATGGTAAAGCCTTTTCAAACAGCGATATTAAGCAGGGGAAAAAGAATCTATTTATATTGTTTGATTGTACCTGTGAACACTGTCAGCGGGAAAGTAAAAACCTGAATGCCAATTACGCCAGGTTTAAGGATGTAAATATTTATATGATCACCATGGATGAGGCTTTCATCATTCCACAGTTTTTTAATTCGTATGCCAAAGGCTTAAATACAAAACCCAATGTGTTGGTATTACAGGATAAAAAACGATTATTTATTCCAACATTTTTACCGAAACAATATCCGGCAATGTATTTATATTCGCCTGCCGGAAAGTTGTTAATGTACCAATCTGGTGATGGAGGTATTAAAAAAATGATGACGGTTGTGGGTAAATAATCATCTTAACCACAGATAACCTAATCATATCTGCGACTAATTAAAATTTAACGCTCAACAGCTACCTGATGATCAACACGGGAATTCTTACCTTGTGCCTGACAGAATCTACCGTGGTGCCGAAAATAAGGTCTTTTAAACCTTTATGTCCGTGTGCGCCCATTACCAAAAGTTCCATGTCGTTCCGGTTACTGATATCGGCTATGGCCTTACCTGTGTTTCCAAAACCAATAAAAGGTGTAGCGTCATATCCAAGGTCTTCCAGGTTCGCTCTGTACCGCTCCAGGTTAACCGCATCGCTCTGCGTTTCATGGTCCATCACTTCCTTGCCCAAATAGCGTGCAGCAGCTGTTTCCACGATATGAATGAGGTAATAGTGCGCATCTTTGCCGCCCTGAATTAGAGCATGTCTGATGGTGTTTCTGTCGTTTTTAGAGAAATCTACCGCAATGCCAATTTTCTTGTAGATAATCTTATCAATTTTGCCAATATCCAAAGCATCACCGTGGGGAACAATTTGTCTGGATGCATTTTTTTTCTGTTCCAGTAGAGGGTGGAAGAAAACATAGAGCAAAAGTAATACAATGAGGATTAATGCCGGTATGACAATGGCATAAATCCACCAGTTATTGGCTTCTTTTGCCCAACCACTTATTTCTTCAATAACCAGTTTAACGTTAAGCGCGATGATAACGATGGCACTTGCCCAGGCTAAAACCTTCACCCATGGTTTTATCGCAAAATCTTTCATCAGTTTTTTATCTGATGTAAAATGGATCAGAGGAATGATGGCGAAACCCAGCTGCAAGCTTAATACCACCTGGCTTAGTACCAATAAACCCCCAAGCGCATCGTCGCCGTAGTGCAAAATGGTAAAAAATGCTGGGATGATGGCTAACAAACGGGTAATTAGTCGTCGCAACCAGGGTTGTATCCTTAAATTGATGTGTCCTTCCATAATAATCTGTCCGGCTAAAGTTCCGGTAACGGTAGAACTTTGCCCGGCAGCAATTAGCGCAATGGCAAACAAGGTGGGCGCTACGCTGCCAAAAATATTCGAAAGTAATTTATGCGCATCCTGAATTTCTGCCACCTCATGTAAACCATTTTTATAAAAAGCTGCAGCAGCAAGGATTAAAATGGCCGCATTAACAAAAAAGGCCAGGTTTAAGGCAACTGTGGTATCAATAAGGTTAAATTTTAAGGCTTCTTTAATCCCTTTGTTGCTCCGTTCAATTTTTCTGGTTTGTACCAAAGAAGAGTGAAGGTAAAGGTTGTGTGGCATTACCGTTGCGCCGATAATCCCTATTGCAATATAAAGTGCATCGCCATTGAGTATAGAAGGCTCAAAACCTTTGGCTACTTCTTTAAGTGAGGGTTCCACAATAAACATCTCCACCAGAAAGGAAATTCCGACGATAAAAACCATCGAAACGATAAATCCCTCCATGGCCCTCATGCCTTTATTGAGCAAAAACAGCAATAAAATGGTATCGAAAATCGTAATGGTAATGCCCCAGATCAGCGGTAAGCCAAAGAGTAACTGTAAACCGATGGCCATACCGATAATTTCGGCAAGATCGCAGGCAATAATTGCCGTTTGCGCCAAGGCGAACAATGGAATGTTGGCCCAACGGGGATAAGCTTGTTTAGAGGCCTGCGCCAAATCCAATCCCCTCACTATGCCCAAACGGGCACTTAGCGATTGTAACAGTAGCGCGATGAGGTTAGACATGAGTAAAACCCAGATTAACTGGTAACCGAATTTACTCCCGCCTGCCAAATCCGTAGCCCAGTTGCCCGGATCCATGTAGCCCACACTGATTAAATAAGCCGGACCAATAAAGGCCAGAATTCTGCGCCAGCCTTTTCTTTTATCGGTATTTACGCTTTGATGTACTTCACTTAACGATTCAGTTTTTGCCATTACTGCTGATTAAAATATGTTTTGCTACTTCTCTGCTAATATTAACTTGTTTATCGGATAGCTGGATTTCTACCGAACCATCGAAATCGGTAACATCATTCACCTGGATTTGTTTGCCCAGGGTAAGGCCTAATTTTTCTAAATGTTTTAAAAAAGGAGAACTGTGCTGACTTACACCGGTAATGGTGCCAGAGTCGCCTATTTTTAATTCAATAAGTTTGATAAACCCGGTTTTGGCAAATCTCCCGTTTTTATCGGGAATGGGATCGCCATGGGGGTCTGCTTTCGGAAAACCTAAAAACTCATCCAACCTTTCAATCAGCTCAATTGATTTGATGTGTTCTAATTCTTCGGCCACATCATGTACCTCGTCCCACTTGAAGTTTAATTTATCTACTAAAAAAACTTCCCATAATCTATGCTTACGTACAATATCTATCGCCGTGTTTTTTCCGGTCTCGGTTAAGGTAACCCCTTGGTACTTAACATAATCAATCAAGCCTTTATCTGCTAATTTTTTGATCATATCGGTAACCGATGCGGGTTTGGTTTGCATTTGTTCTGCAATGGCATTGGTTTGAACATTTACAGTTTTCTCTGCCAGATGATAAATTGTCTTCAGATAGTTCTCTTCAGTATAACTTTGCATTTACGTTTGCCTAATTTTATTTTTAGGTAAATCTAAAAATTAATTCTTAAAATATATATGATAAATTATGTTAAAATTTAGAATTTAATTTGGTTATTTGTATGATCAAATACCTTTAACACCATATGGCATCTGAATTAGATAAAATTGACTTTAAAATTTTAAGAATACTTCAAGAAAACGGAAGAATTACCAACCTGCTTTTATCACAGGAAATTGGTTTATCGCCCGCACCAACCTTAGAGCGTGTGCGCAAGCTTGAAATGGCAGGATATATCAAAAGTTATCATGCATTGGTAGATGAAGAAAAACTGGGCTTGGGTATTAAAACATTTATTCAGATTCAACTCGATTTTCATAAAAACAACACCATCCAGATCTTTTTGGATGAGGTAAATCAGATTAAAGAAATTACCGAGTGTCATCATGTTACCGGACAGGCTGATTTTTTGTTAAAGGTTTATGTGAAGGATATTAAAGCCTACGAACGTTTAATTATGGATAAAATCAGTAAGATTTCGGTAGTGAAAACTTTCCAGACGATGATGATCATGTCTACTACCAAGAAGGAACCTATAGTTCCATTAGAATATTAGACTTTTTTGGTGTGTCACCCTGAACTTCCGCCAGGCCGGTCGGCTGTTTCAGGGGCTCACTGATTCATTTACCAGGTTTTGGCCAGATAAGAAACATCAGAGCATATTACATTTGGAGCTTATACGTAACTTATATTGCTGATATGGTTCAGGCTTTAGCGGATTTACATCTCTTGGGTAGTTAATCTCTTGTCTGCAGCGTAAGCAGGTTTTGCCCTTAAATTTGTTAATCATTCCAGCTTAACATATTCATTCAAGGCTTTTGGAGCGCAATGGCAGTGCTGATCGGTTTCATCGTTCCCGCTTTCCTTCCTGCCCCGATGAAGAATCGGGGGCATCCATTCAATCGGGGCTAAATGCAAAAGTTTCCTGCTCATCGCTTCATGCTGTTTCAGCCTCTTTTACGGCCTGCTGCCAAAAAGGCTGCTGTAATGGCGGTTCGAAATACAAAGATGTCAGCTTTTGTCAGCAGATAAAATGTTAGCATCGCTGTTTTTCAAAATAATACTGATATTAAAAAACTGGTTTAAATAGAAATGGATTGCATTTTTTGTTGCAGAAAAATCGATATGACAAACAAATGATGGCGAATTCTGGAAATGGTTCTACATTTGCTTAACGGTGTTAGATTATTTACACCTAATATTCCAATCATGGGAAGTAAAGAAAGAATTCTACGTTTAAAAGATGAAACCAGGACCAAAATTCTGGATGCTGCCCTGAACATTGTTCAGACAGAGGGCTGGCAGGCATTGAGTATGCGTAAAATTGCCGACCAGATTGAATATACTGCACCTATTATTTACGAATATTTTCCCAACAAGGAAGGCATCTTACTGGAACTCACCAGAAGGGGTTATTTAATATTGGCCAAAGATATCCGCGAAGCGCGGGACAAACACGAATCTCCTGAAGATAAAATGGAAGCCATGTGGATTGCCTACTGGAACTTCGCCTTTGCCCACAAAGAATTTTATCAGTTGATGTACGGTGTAGATATGGTTTGTTGCAATGTCAAAAATTCGATGCCCGAAGCTGAAACGGTAGGTGGTATGTTGGCCAATGTGATCGAATCGTTGTTTGAGAAAAAACCGGTATCCGATGATGATATCTGTATGAAGTATTATACCTACTGGTCCATCATCCACGGTTTAATTTCGATTAACCTTGTGCGCCCGAATGGCAGAACAACAGACGAGCTGAATCAACAAATTTTGAAAGATGCTATCAAAGGCATTACCTTATCTATTAACAGTTAGCAATTTTTTTTAGCAGTGATTTAACACTGTTAAATTATTTATACACTATAATCCAATTAAAATTAGTCATATGAAATCTCTACATCGCTTGTACCCCTTACTTAACACCGTTAAATGGTTTAATGGTATTAAATCATTGTTAACCATTTCTATTCTATCTATAATTTTGGTAAGCTGTAAATCATCTCCTGAGCAATCAGCAACTGCGCCTCCACCGCCAGCTTTGCCGGTAAGCCCGATCAGTTCAAGCACCGAAACCACCTATGTCGATTATCCGGCTTCTATACAGGGCGCGGTTGATATCGATGTGCGTCCCCAGGTAAGCGGTTATTTGCAAAGTGTGCTCGTTAACGAGGGCGCTTATGTTACTGCCGGCCAGACCCTGTTCAAAATTAACGAAAATCCTTTCCGCGAAGCTTTGAATAATGCTAAAGCCAGTTTACACGCCGCAGAAGCAGCCATGTTAAATGCACAGCTGGAAGTAGATAAGTTAACCCCGCTGGTTCAGAATAAGGTGGTTTCTGATATCCAGTTAAAAACAGCCAAAACGGCTTATAAAATTGCCCAGGCTAACGCCGAGCAAGCCAGAGCCAGTGTAGCTTCGGCGAAGATCAACTTAGGTTATACCAACGTTAGAGCTACGGTAAGCGGTTACATCGGCCGTATTCCGAAAAAACAGGGAAGTTTGGTTTCGCCGACTGACCAGGTGGCTTTAACCCAGTTATCTGATATCCACGAGGTACACGTTTATTTCGCCCTGGCTGAAAACGACTTTAACAATTTTAATGCAAACTACCCGGGCAAAAGCCCTGCCGACCGCATTAAACATTTACCTGCGGTTGAACTGTTACTGGCCGATAATTCTGCTTATCCGATTAAAGGAAAGATCGATATGATCGACGGGCAGTTTGATAAAAACACGGGTGCCATTACACTTAGAGCCAGCTTCCCTAATGCCAGCGGAACGCTTCGCTCCGGTAATACCGGCAAGATCCGTTTAGGTTTGCAGCACAATGATGCCATTCTGGTACCGCAGGCATCAACGGTAGAAATGCAGGATAAAGTATTTGTATTTACCGTTGGCGACAGCAGTAAAGTGAAAAAACAGGCCATTACCATTGTGGGTAAAGCCGGCGAAAATTACCTGGTAAAAGACGGGGTAAAAGTTGGCGACCAGATTGTGTTAAGCGGCGTGGATAAATTACAGGAGGGCATGGTGATCCAACCCCAAAAAGCAGCCGATAAAGTAGCTGTGGCCAAAACAAAAAAATAATCAAACCCTAAAGTTAAAGCAATCATGTTTCAAAAATTTATAGACAGGCCTGTACTTTCAACGGTGATTTCCATCTTATTGGTGATCGTTGGTATACTGGGCCTTACAAAGTTGCCTCTGGAGCGCTTTCCTAATATCGCGCCGCCATCGGTATTGGTAACCGCAGTTTACCCCGGGGCCAATGCCGAAACGATTTTACGTTCGGTAACCCCCTCACTGGAGGAAGCCATTAACGGTGTAGAGAATATGACTTATATGACCTCCAGTGCCAGTAACGATGGTACCCTGGCCATTACCGTTTATTTTCAGCAGGGTACCAACCCCGATCAGGCGGCGGTTAACGTGCAAAACCGGGTGTCGCAGGCCACCAGTCAGTTACCTGCAGAGGTAGTACAATATGGGATCACCACGACCAAGCAGCAAAACAGTTTTATTGGCGCCATCGGGGTTTACTCGGAGGATCCGAAAAAATACGATGCCGTTTTTGTGAATAACTATGCACAGATCAATATCATTCCCGAACTTAAACGGATCCCGGGTGTGGGCTCAGCCAGTGTATTTGGCGGGATTAAAGATTATTCAATGCGGATCTGGTTAAACCCAAGTCAGCTGGCTACGTACAAAATTACGCCAAATGAAGTGATCGCGGCCATACAGGATAAAAACCTGGAAGCCGCACCGGGTAGGTTTGGAGAGCGAAGTAATGAAGCTTTTGAATATATTGTTAAATATAAAGGTAAACTCACCAAACCAGAGGAATATCAGAACATCGCGATCCGCTCTAATTCGGATGGTTCCATCTTACGTTTAAAAGATGTGGCCCGTGTAGAACTGGGTGCTTACAGTTATGGCAGTGTTAACCGTTTAAACGGGCACGATGGAATCACCATTGGGGTGATCCAGTTATCAGGCTCTAATGCCAACGAAATCCAGATTGCCATTGATAAATTACTGGCCAAACTTTCCAAAGATTTCCCGGCAGGTATTAAATACAACCAGTTTTACCGCACCAAAACCGATCTTGACGAATCGATCAACCAGGTAGAACACACCCTGATCGAAGCCTTTTTACTGGTATTCATCGTGGTATTTATCTTCCTTCAGGATTTCAGGTCAACCTTAATCCCGGCTATAGCCGTTCCGGTGGCCATTATCGGTACCTTCTTTTTCATGCAGCTTTTCGGCTTCTCTATCAACCTGTTAACACTGTTTGCATTGGTACTGGCCATTGGTATTGTGGTAGATGATGCCATTGTGGTGGTAGAGGCGGTACACGCTAAAATGGAAGAAAACCCCTCGCTTACTCCGAAGGCGGCTACAACCGAGGCCATGAATGAAATTACCGGGGCCATTATATCCATTACCCTGGTAATGGCGGCCGTATTTTTACCTGTAGGTTTCATGACCGGCTCAACTGGGATATTTTACAAACAGTTTGCCTTAACCATGGCCATTGCCATCATTATTTCGGCGGTTAACGCGTTAACGCTGAGTCCGGCGCTGGCGGCCCTGTTTTTAAAGAACAAACATGCCGAAGGTGATCATCAAGTGCCTAAAAAAGGTTTTGTAGAAAAGTTTTATGCCGGTTTTAACGGTGGGTTCAATTACATGACCAACCGGTATGTTGGCGGCTTAAAAGTGTTAATTCGTCATAAATGGCTGAGCATGGCTGGTTTGGCTTTAGTGGTGCTGATTACCATTTTTCTGGTGGGCAGAACCAAAACAGGTTTTATCCCGACAGAGGATCAGGGTTTTGTGGCCATTGCGGTTGCCAGTCCGTCGGGAACATCATTGGCCAATACCAATAAGATATTAAAACAGGCTGAAGCAGAGTTGAGGGCCATGCCATCGGCCAGGTTTGTGATGTCGCTGGCGGGTTATAACTTTTTAACTGCGTCCAACAGTCCTTCGGCTGGTCAGATTTTCTTATTGTTAAAACCGAACGAAGAAAGGGGCGACATTAAAAATATCGACGAAATCCAGAACATCGTCAGGGCCAAAATGGCGGCTATATCTGCCGGTACCTTTTTCGTGTTCAGTTTCCCAACGGTACCGGGCTTTAGTAACGTAGAGGCCATGAACGTGATGTTACAGGATAAAACCAATGGCAGGCTGGATAAATTTAGCGGTGTAGCCAACAACTTCATCGCGAAGTTAATGGCGAAACCGGCTATCGCTTACGCTTTTACTTCTTATAAAGCCGATTATCCGCAATTGCAGCTGGATGTGAACGACGAAAAGGCCGATCAGCTGGGTGTAAGCAAAAAAGATATTTTACAAACCATGCAGACTTATTTCGGTACAGCGCAGGCTTCAGATTTTAACCGCTTTGGTAAATACTACCGTGTGGTGGTACAGGCAGATGTTGCAGATAGAACCGATCCCGCCAGTATCGACCGTGTATTTGTGAAAAACAAAAACGGCGAAAGTGTGCCCATCAGTACCCTGGTTAAATTAACCCGTGTATATGGATCAGAAACGGCTTCACGTTATAACCTGTTTAATTCCATTGAGGTCAATGCGATCCCGAAACCTGGTTTCAGTTCCGGTGATGCCATTAAAGCGATTGAAGAAACTGCCAGAGAACAATTGCCAACCGGTTATGCCTACGAATTTTCGGGACAAACCCGTGAAGAGATTTCTTCAGGCGGACAATCGACCGTGATCTTCCTGCTTTGTTTAGTGTTTGTGTACTTCTTATTATCTGCACAGTACGAAAGTTACATATTGCCATTGGCGGTAATTCTTTCCATCCCTACAGGTGTATTCGGTGTGTTTGTGGTATTGGGTTTAACCGGTATCGAAAACAATATTTATGTACAGGTAGCGCTCATTATGCTCATCGGTTTGCTGGCTAAAAACGCCATCCTGATTGTGGAGTTTGCCGTACAGCGACGAAAGGCCGGATTGAGTTTGGTTGATGCTGCTATAGAAGCGTCGCGGTTGAGGATCAGGCCAATTATCATGACCTCGCTCGCCTTTGTGTTCGGTTTATTCCCGATGAGTATTGCTACCGGTCCATCGGCACAGGGTAACCACTCCATCAGTATCGGTGCCGCAGGCGGGATGGTATCGGGTGTAATTTTAGGTTTGTTTATTATCCCGGTACTTTTTGTCATCTTCCAGGCTTTACAGGAAAAACTATCAAAAAAATCATCAAATGAGGTGGTTCGTCATCATGAAACACCTATAAATCATACAGTTTATGAAACGGTTTAATATCATCACCATTTTGCTCCTGGCTTTAATCTGGAGCGGATGTTCGGTTTCAAAAGATACAGCGCTGCCTAATATCGCGCCGGGATCATTCAGAAACGGCTCATCAACAGAGGCTTCGGGCATTGGCACCTTGCCTTTGAAAAGTTTTATCAGCGACCTCACCGTTCAGAATTTAATTGATACGGCTTTGGTTAAAAATTACGATATGCAGATCGCACTGAAAAATATCGACGCGGCCGAAGTATTGTTTAAACAATCGAAACTGGGTTATTTACCCGAACTGAAACTGCAGGTATCGGCAAATTCGAGCCGCCCCAGCGATAACAGTTTAAACGGATTAAGCCTGAACCAGTTTACCGGTTCTACACACATTGAAGATTACAATGCAAACCTCGGTGTAGTTTGGGAGGCCGATATCTGGGGTAAAATCCGCAATCAAAAAGCTGGCGCTTTAGCCAGTTTTTTGCAGACCGAAGAAGCCCGTAAAGCGGTTCAGACCCGTTTGGTGGCCAATGTAGCGCAAGGTTATTATAACCTGCTGATGCTGGATGCGCAACTGGAAATTGCCAAAAAGAACTTAAAACTGAACGATAGTACCCTCAGGATTATCAACTTACAGTTTGATGCGGGTCAGGTTACCTCATTGGCGATACAACAGGCCCAGGCACAACAGCTGGTTGCTGCGCAGTTGGTTCCGCGTTTGGAGCAAAATGTAACCCTGCAGGAGAATGCTTTAAGTGTATTGATCGGTACCTTGCCTAAAGCGATTAACCGCCAGAGCCGTTTAGATCAGATGAATATTCCGCAGGAATTAAATGCGGGTTTCCCCTCGGCCATGTTAAGCCGCCGGCCGGATATTAAAAGTGCTGAACTGGCCTTAACCATTGCCAATGCCAGGGTAGGCGTAGCGAAAGCGAGTTTGTATCCCTCGCTCGTGATTACGGCCAGCGGTGGCATCAACTCCTTTAAAGCCAGCAACTGGTTTAATGTACCGGCATCTTTATTCGGATTGGTTGGTGCAGGCATTACCCAACCCATTTTTCAGCGCGGACAGTTAAAAAGCAATTTAGAACTGGCCAAAATTGATCGGGAGAAAACGGTGATCCAGTTCCGCCAGTCGGTATTGAATGCCGTTGGGGAGGTATCTGACGAATTAACTAAAGTAGAGAAGTTAAAAGCACAATACAGCATCGCTGAAAAACGGACACAGACCTTACAGCAGGCCTCGCGTAATGCCAATTTGTTGTTTAAAAGCGGTATGGCCAACTACCTGGAGGTGATTACCGCGCAAGGTAATTTATTGCAAAGCGAGCTGGAATTAACCACCATTAAAACAGAACAGCTTAATGCGGTGGTAGGTTTGTACCGCTCGTTAGGGGGAGGCTGGAATTAATTGAAATATCTAAACCTATATCTAAACCTATAAGGTCTTTAAGACCTTATAGGTTTGTGTATAAATTTGGGCACTAAGAGCGCGATGTTCTTGGTGCTTTTTGTTTGTATTGCTATTTACCTCGATCAATCCGTCATTTCGACCGTAGCGCCTGCCCGTACAGGCGGGGAGAAATCTTTTAAGTTAGGTTAATAGCGTGCATTCTTTGCACATCGCTTAGTCTTGCCTCGGTTAGCCACCGAAGGGCCCTTACTTTTTTCAGTGGTTGTTGATGTTTTTAGTTGTCTTCAAGCTTGCTTCGCAGGTTGGCTTGGCCCAAAAGTAACAAACCTGAGCGCAGAGAAAGCATGCCTGCCTTAAAAAACAACAACAAAAAAGGCATAACTGAAAGGCTTGCATCGTTTTTTATGTGATCATGTTGTTTTTATCGGTATAAAAGATTGCTGCGCAATTCCTTGTAAAAACCTACGGAAATCTTAATTGCGGCAGCATCGAGGCTCTCAGCCTGTCTTATCCCACTACCAATGTAAAATCGGTACGGCTACGCCGCCGCTTTGATCCTGCCCTGGGCTGTGGGGCTATGAGGGGGTAGTGCAAAGATTTCCGTGCTTTTTCCGGAGGAAATCTGCGAGGCCGGTAGCGGGGTGCAGATAGCATTGAGTAGGGGGAGGTCTTATTTAGCTGTCATCCTGAGCGGAGTCGAAGGATCCTTCCATCATATCCCAGGCCGGGTAGCAGGGTGCAGATCGTATGGAGCATAAACATTATCCGTGGATCGATTCCTTTGAAACTATGAGGGGAGCTCCCCTCCTGATTCAGGAGGGGTGGGGGTGGTTAGGAATGAAATCCTCTTTTAATCCTTTCCTTTTTAGCGAAAAATTGCATACTGGCGCACAGGGATTTAAGGCATTCGTTATAACACGGTCGTCATTCCCACGCAGGCGGGAACCTTAATGCGCTGGCTATTCTTTGCCCTCGTTTTGGGCTTGCCTCGGCTGACCGCCGCCGGGTGGCTCTTTCTTTTCTCTTGATAGAAAAGAAACAAACCTGAGCGCAGCGAAAGCATGCCTGCCTTGCAAAACCACAACAAACAAGGCATAACTAAAAGGCTTGGATCTGATGTCGGATAAATTCGTCAAAGCTTTGAGGTCGTCAGCACAAGCCCCGATGAAGGATCGGGGAGGGCGTGCTGCCTCTGGGCAGTGGTAGGGTGAAATGGAGTGCAAAAGCTTTAACGTTTTCTCCTTCCATCATATCCCAGGCCGGTAGCGTGGTGTAGATAGCATGATGTGTAAGGATAGCTTTTAGTATGGTGATTCTTCAACCAATAAATCCGTCATCCGATAGCTATCAGATCCCGCGCAGGGGAGAACCACGAAGTGCTCAGCGAAGCTAACCTTAATGCGTAGCTCAGAGTTGCGGTCGGTAGTTCAGACGTTGCGGTCGGTAGTTCAGACGTTGCGGTTGATAGTTCAGAGGTTGCGGTCGGTAGTTCAGACGTTGCAGTCGATAGTTCGGACGTTGCGGTCGGTAGTTCAGAGGTTGCGGTCGACAGTTCAGAGGTTGCAGTCGATAGTTCAGAGGTTGCGGTCGGTAGTTCAGACGTTGCGGTCGGTAGTTCAGACGTTGCGGTCGACAGTTCAGAGGTTGCGGTCGGCAGTTCAGACGTTGCGGTCGACAGTTCAGAGGTTGCGGTCGACAGTTCAGGCGTTGCGGTCGGTAGTTCAGAGGTTGCGGTCGATAGTTCAGAGGTTGCGGTCGATAGTTCAGATGTTGCAGTCGACAGTTCAGAGGTTGCGGTCGATAGTTCAGAGGTTGCGGTCGATAGTTCAGACTTTGCGGTTGGTAGTTCAGAGGTTGCGGTCGTTAGTTCAGAGGTTGCGGTCGATAGTTCAGCGGTTGCGGTCGACAGTTCAGACGTTGCGGTCGGTAGTTCAGACGTTGCAGTCGATAGTTCAGACGTTGCAGCAGATAGTTTAGCGGTATTAAGAGATAGTTGAAGAGATGCGATGAGCCATTTAGCGCTAAGCATGGCCTGAAAAAGAAACAGCAACCCGTTTGGCGCTTGTTAATGGAAATAGGGAAATAAATTAGGGATGATTTTTTTTAGGGTATTATGGGTTGGTTATTCCAGCGATCGTACCGGAATACCCGAAATCTGTTTGTATTGGGGGCTGGTTGAGCCGAAAACAGATTTTACGTAGTTTTTCACATCCTGTGCCAGGGCAACAATACCGGTTTCTGCATCGTACAGCGCGTTATTGCGGTTAATCCGGAGGCTGCTCAACTGCGAGGTATTGGCTACCACATCACGGTTTTTCTGCAATAAATCGTTGTATAAAGTGGTGAGGCTGGCCAGCTGCAAATCTACCTCGTTAGGGGCATACTGCGGTATGGTGGCTAAAAGTTTAATCTGCTTATCGAGCGTATCGAGCAGGTTATCGTAACTCTGTTGCGAGGCCGAAACCTGGTTAACTACCGTGCCGCTGGCGGCCAGGTTATTTTTTTCTTCGGCGGTGAGTTTGGCTGTTGCCCTTTGCCCCTGTATTTTGCGGTGGTGGCTAACGGCATTATCCAATACCTGTTGCGGTACACTGTTTGCCTTAACGGCGCTGAGCACACGGGTACTTAGCTTTTTTAAGGGCTTAAAAGCCAGATCGCGCAGGGCTATGGCATTGCTGTTTTTAGCGGCAGCATCGTGTACCTGCTCGTTAATGGTTTTGGCTGCAGTGGCTTTCTCGGTTAAACTGCTCAGCTGGATGTTGGCATTGCTGGGGTTGTACACGGCGCCATAACCGCTTACATAACTCAAAAGGGTTTCGAAGTTGGCTACGTTTTTGGCGTGGCCTGTCTCATTCGTTTTAGACATCACTTGTAGTTTTAAAAAGTAAATAAAATTGATTAATTGGTATTAAGTTAATATTATTTTCTTTACAACTAAAAGGAGTGGCAATATTTTTTTATGGAGTTACGGGAAACCGTAGCAAGAGATGGTGCAAATTAAAGAGGTTTGATGAATAAAGTATCTGGTAAACTAATCTGGTAAATAGTTTATAGACAACAAAAGATATTTTATACGATACATGAGTAGTTTGAAAAAAAATGATCCGAATCTAAATAATAATTATAATTTTTGGCTGCCTACACTTCAAGAATCAGAGGTTGGAAAGCTATTTATAAATTAATACTCTCAATGAATCTATTTGTATCCCTAATCAAGCTTTATCGTTCGAATGGGCTTAAGACGCCTTTGGAAGATTTTTCAACAGAGATTTTAGTTAATATCTTACAAGAAAACGCTGAGATCAGAAATCAATTTGTAACTGAGATACTTAAAATACCAGGCAGTGGTTTTAGTGTTTCTTCGCAGGAAACATTCTTATTTTTAGAAAATGGACGCTCATCCTGTAGAATAGATATGGTATTCCGTAATGAAGAATCTATATGCTTTTTAGAGAACAAGGTGCACTCTGGAGAAGGATTTGGGCAGCTCTCTAACTATTGTAAAGTGCTTGACGGTTTGAAACAGCATGAAAAAACCTATCTTCGATTTTGTACGAAATTTTATCAAGACAAGGCACACATTACCGAACATGAATTTAAACAGTTTAGATGGTGTAACACAGCCAATTTTTTATCTTCCTGGAGCGATCAGGAATTGATTAGAATTTTTCTCGAATTTTTAGAAATTAACAATATGGGTAACTCAACAGACTTTACATTGCAAGAGATACTTGCTCTCGAAAACTTTAACCCGGCCTTATCGAAAATGGATGCTTATTTAGATAAGCTAAGACCTCGGTTCCACTCCATGTTTGGAGAATCAAAAATGCTTAAAAATATGGTGCAAATCAGAGAACATAGTCGCCACGTTTTTTGGAAAGAATATCTTTTTGGCAGTCACTATTCAGAATTAGGTGTTGGCTTTAAATTTACTACCTATCCACATCTTACCGTTTGGATTTGGACACCTAAAGAAAACCCCAAAATTGATGACTTTAAAAAGCTTCTTGCTGATTTTAATGATGGTTTTAATGATGGTTCTACCTGTCTGGAACTTTCAAAGCCGATGTCTGATTTTATTAGCTCTGAGACTATGGAGGAAGATATTGAAAATTGGTTTATTGACGCCTTTAACAAAATAAAGAAACTTGCTGATTTGCATCCTGGATTAGATTGGCATATACCAGTACAAAGTGCCTAAATAACGAAAGACTTCCAATACTTTATAAAATTTAAAATGTATCTGATCAATAAAGAAACAAATTCTATACAACCATTAGTAAAAAGAACATTTACAGCACTGGGGATAAAAGAGCGAGCACATTTGCAAGAATGGATTGCTGATAATCCAAGTGCACTAGGCGAGGAGCTATTAATTATACAAAAAGAGTTTAGTGGTTTTTTAGATACTTACGAGCGGTTGGATTTGCTCGCATTAGATAAAGCAGGTAATCTTGTTGTTATTGAAAACAAGCTTGATGATTCAGGGAAAGATGTAACTTGGCAGGCTTTAAAATATGCGGCCTACTGCAGTAGTTTGACCAAAGATCAGATTGAGGAAATTTTTCAAAATTATTTGGTCTCGCAAGGAAATAGTAAATCAGCAACCTTACTTTTGTCTGAATTTTTTGAACATGCAGATTATTCAGAAATCAATTTGAATAAAGGAAGCACTCAAAGGATTATTTTTATTGCTGCGAATTTCCGTAAAGAAGTTACCGCAACGGTGCTTTGGTTGATGAGGTTTAATATTCAACTTAAATGTTTTAAAGCTACGCCTTTTGAGTTAAACGACCAACTATTTTTAACCCTTGACCAAATTATTCCAATAAAGGATGCGCAGGACTATATGATATCGATGGCAAGTAAGGCACAGGAAGAAGTAAGAACTGAAGAGGAAGCGAAGAATAGGCATAGAGTTAGATTGGCTTTTTGGGGAAAGCTACTCAATGCAATCAAAGGGCAATCATTATTATTTCAAAATTCTAGTGCTACAAAGGATCATTGGTTAACAGCGGGCGGCTTAAATATCTCAGGCATTTCTTACCAGTTAGTAATAACGATGAACTATGCTAGCGTTTTACTATACCTAGGTAGAAGCAGCACTGAAGAAAATAAAAAACTTTTTGATGTATTGTATCAATACAGAAATGAGATTGAAAAGTCATTTGGTTCTCCGCTCAATTGGGAACGGGCAGATGAGCAGAAAAGCTCAAGAATATCTTTCGCTTTACCACATGTAAATTATTTTAATGAAGAAGATTGGACACAGATTATTAATTTTTTAATTAAGAATATTAATTTACTTGAAGCATCAATAAAACCTTATTTACCTGAACTAAAAAAGCAATTGAAACACTCTGATTTGGATGTGGAATTTGAGGTTACTAAATCGGAACCTGTGTCATAATATTGAAATAACATAGAAGTCAATTTTGTTGAATATAAGATAGGGTAAAAATATTTAAAGTTTTTACAAATATCTTTTACTGTAGAATTTCCCAAATCAACACTATATTCTTAAATTGGGCATCATTAGCCTTATGACCGAAGAGATAACAGCAGCATTATTAAAGTTTAGAGACGATCGCGATTGGGCGCAGTTTCACAATCCTAAAGATTTAGCCCTTGCCTTAAATATAGAAGCGGCTGAGTTGCTTGAACTATTTTTATGGAAAAATGCTGAGGATGCGAACGTTGAGAAGATAAAAGAAGAACTGGCCGATGTTTTCTCTTACGCGTTATTGTTAGCCGAAAAATATAATCTTGATGTGAAGCAAATCATTCTTGATAAGATTAAGCATAATGATGCCAAGTATCCTGTAGATAAGGCAAAAGGTACCGCTAAAAAATATGATGAGTTATGAGCATGTCGTTCGAACTCTCAATAGATGTTTCTGAACCTTACGACTTTAACAAACAAAGCTTAAGCAAGATTCAACAAAACCCATGGGTTAAAAACCAATGGCCACTGGTTTATTTCATCCAAAACGACGCAATAGCTGAAGCTTATGTGGGTGAATCGACAAATGCCTACAACCGTATTTCCAATCATTTGGCAAATCCGGCTAAGGCATCAGTATTTAATAAGATCTCGATTATTGGTAGTGATAAGTTTAACAAATCGGCTACTTTGGATATTGAGTCTAATCTGATTCAATACATTGCAGCCGAGGGTACTTATAAATTACAGAATGGTAATTCGGGATTGGTTAACCACAACTATTATCAGCAGGATTTATACAAGGATTTGTTTAAGGAAATCTGGAAGAAACTGATTGATAAAAAAGTTGTCAGTAAATCATTAAAAGAAATTGAGAACTCTGAGTTATTTAAATACTCACCATATAAATCGCTCAACGAAGATCAGTATCACTCGGTATTGGAAATTCTGGAGGCTTTAACTCAAAACAATAACAATAGCATTTTTGTAAGAGGCAGTGCGGGTACAGGCAAAACTGTAGTGGCCACCTATCTTTTAAAGTTACTGGCCACCAATATTTTAAATACTGGTGTGGAGGAATTTAATGATGATGAATTGAGGGAAGTAAACTATATCCGAAATTTTCAATTAAAGTATCCAAATGCGAAAATTGGTTTAGTGGTAGCTATGACTTCGTTGAGGGAATCGCTACAGCAAGTTTTTAAACAGGTGCCAGGCTTAAAGTCATCAATGGTTTTTAGCCCATCTGAAACATTTAAAAGTAAAGAAAAATACGATCTGCTTATTGTAGATGAGGCGCATCGTTTACGCCAGTACAAAAACATCAGCTGGATGGGTGCTTTTCGGCAGAATAACCAAAAGCTTGGCTTGGGTGATTCAGGAAATGAACTCGACTGGATTATGGCTAACAGTAGAAATCAGATTTTCTTTTATGATGAAGCACAATCTGTAAAACCATCAGATATAGCTGGCATACATTTTACCAGGCTTCTGGGAGCTCCGAATACAATTAAATTACAACTTAACTCTCAGATGCGTGTTCAGGGGGGAGAAAATTATATCAAGTTTATTGATGATCTACTGAGTTTAAACCGCAGGGAGGAAACAGTTTATAGCTCTTCAAATTACGATTTGCTGTATTTCGATTCTTTAGCGGATTTATATAGCGAATTAGGTAAAAAAGAGCAGCATTACGAGTTATGCAGAATGGTGGCTGGTTACAGCTGGCCGTGGCGATCAAAAAATGATAAAACCGCCATTGATATTGAAATTGATAACATATCCTTTCAGTGGAACCAGACAGATAAAGATTGGGTAAACTCTCCAAATGCTTTTAAAGAAATCGGCTGTATTCATACCACTCAGGGATACGATTTGAATTATACAGGTGTGATCTTCGGGAAAGAAATTGATTACAATAAAGATACCGATCAAATTGAAATAAATCCGAAACAATACTTTGATATTAATGGTAAAAAGGGAATCGACAGCCCTGCGGATTTAAAATCCTATATCATAAACATTTATAAAACCATACTATATCGTGGCATTAAAGGCAGTTTCGTTTATGCCTGCAACCCTAATCTGGCAGCTTATCTTAAAAAACATATTCCATTATTCGAAAAAGAACCTGCTTTAAGGATCATACCATTTAATAAAGTAAAACCATACGTTAATGCTGTACCGTTATTAGATATTACGGCTGCCGCGGGTAATTTTAGCGATTTACAGATCCATAGCGATTTTGAATGGGTAGAATTACCGTTTAATATCAGCCCTCAAGAAGGTTGTTTTGTTTGTAAAGTTATAGGTGAGTCGATGAATAAGCGGATTCCAAATGGCGCTTATTGTTTATTCAGGAAAGACGGTGGGGGGAGTAGGGAAGGTAAAATTGTATTGGTGCAAAGTACTGCTATTCAAGATGCAGACTTTGGTTCCGGCTATACTGTAAAACAGTATCATAGCAAAAAAATAATAACAGATGAAGGCTGGCAGCACAGTACTATTCATTTAGAACCCTTATCTGATGATCTCTCTTACCACACTATTGAATTAGTTTCTGATGAGTTGACAGATTTTAAAGTTGTAGGCGTATTTGATCGTGTGCTGGCTTAAAAGGTTGTTCTTTATTCTTCGTTTAGTACGGGAAACCGTAAATTTTACTTTTCAAAACCTGTTACTTTCGTATAATGAAAAAACGAAATTATATGAAAAAAACAATTTTATTATTATTACAAATTTGCCTGTTGGTTATGCCAGTTTTGGCACAACGAAGATCTACAAGTGTTAGGGGTTATACCAGAAAAGATGGCACCTATGTGCGCCCACATGTAAGAGGTTATACTGCAGGTTCTGGAAGTACCTCTTCATATAGTTCCGGTAATAGTTCTGCACCAAAAAGTGATGAAATTGCTCTTACTACTTTAAAGTTTGCCGCAGTAGATGTAAATGATGGAGCTGGTGCTAAACCAGCTTATATTAAAGAGAAAGGACAAAAGATAGCTTTAACCACTTTAAATTTTATAAACAGTGGAGGTGATAGCGCAAATTTAGAAGACAAAACCGAAGTAGGTGGTATCGTTTTTTATGTTTCTGTTTTAAGATATAAAGGTAAAACCTTGGATATTTGTCCTGTTCCAAGAGGTTATAGCGGTTGGGATTTTGAAAAAGTAGAGCATAAATTTCAGAAAAAGGATATTGCTACAGAAGATGCTTTAGATCTTATTTCAAACTATGGATGGAGAATTTATAGTGATGAAATAAGCAAAAACTTTTCTTATGGTTCTACTGGTAAAAGTTTCCCTACCTATCTGACTAAAACTGTTGAAGCAATAAGAGTTGAGTAACAATAAATATAGATTGTGAAGGTTGTAGATTTCAAAACCTTGATTTATATTGTGTTAACTAAATAATTCTAGCTCAATACTTTTATACTCATCAAGGGATTTTTTTCCATCAATCAACTATTTAGTTGCTACAGTATCATTTATAATCATCGATACTTTAATAGTACATCATAAATAAACTTAAACTATAAAAAATTATGAGCGGATCAGGAGGAGGTGGATATATGCCACCACAAAGAGTATTCTTCGATTGTCAAACCAGTGTTATCACTTCAAGCGTTTCATCAATAAATATTACTGTTTTAGATAAACATAAGATAGGAGATGTTCTTAATGTAGAAATAGGAAGTAGTAACGCGTTGGTTTTGGAAGATGGCGATGGCGAAATCCTTGGTGCTATATTGCATCTTAATACTTCTGATATTATAGAATGTATCAAGGGCGGAGCCGAATATGAGGCGGAAATATCAGATATCAAATCGCCAGCCTGTAGAGTATTAATAAGAAGAAGATAGTTATGATATCAGTTGTTGGAGGAACATATAGAGAAATTGATTATGACGATGTTGCTATGGAAATTTTCGGATCTGGATTTCGATGCGTAAAATTTCTATTGGAAAATAAGTGTGCGGTTGAATTTAATACTACAGGTAGTTCGGAGGTTTCGAAATTTTTGGCAGAAAATAAAAAGGTTTATGAAAATTTTAACTTCGATTGTATTGAATATGATGAATTTATAACCTTTAAATACAGTTTTGCACTAGACGATCCCACTATATTTCCAAGTATTCTTAATATTAAAAAGTCAAATAAAATATACCTAACTGGTACGAATATTATTTGTTACGGAATGTTGGAAACAGATTTTAGTGTAGAGGGTAATAAAGTTGTTTACGATCCTCAAACTTCTATAAAGCCAATAAAATTTAAAGATATTGGTACCGCTGATGAATTAATATATATCGTAAATTTAAATGAAGCAAGATCAATTGCTTCCTCTGAGGATATAAATGAAATTAAATGGTACTTTTTTAATGAAGAAAATGTTAAAGCGGTTATTATTAAGAATGGACCATATGGTGCAACACTATATCATGAAAATGATGAAGTGCAAATTCCTTCATTTATAACAGACAATGTAAATAAAATTGGTTCGGGGGATGTCTTCACATCAAGTTTTGGGTACTATTGGATGGAAATGGGGCTAAAGCTCGAGGAGTGTGCCCTTTATGCATCAATGTCAACCGCCCTGTATTGTGATAAAAAGATTTATATAAACACTTCCTCTGGGCCGACATTTAACTATAAAAGATTTGCTAATAATAAACTGACTGACATATGTATATACCTGGCAGCTCCTTTTTTTTCGATAGCCGAGTTAATTCTAATTGATAAAATAAGAAATGCTTTTCTTGGATTCGGTGTTAAAGTTTTCTCTCCGTTTCACGATATTGGTTTAGGAGATGATGCGACTATTGCGAAAAAAGATATTGAAGGGATTAATAAGTCGGATATTGTATTCTGTGTTCTAGATAACCTAGACCCTGGAACCTTAGTAGAAATTGGTTATTCAATGGGAAATGGGAAAAAAATGATTGGTTATCATAGAACTTGTTATAAACCTCAGCTAACAATGTTAAATGCAGGTGATGTAACGATTTATAACAATTTAACAACAGCAATTTATCATACAATATGGAATGTGTAAAAAAAGCAGTCCTATTATCAGGAGGAGTTGACTCAATATGTTTGACTTATGGGTTAATGCCCGACATCGCTTACACAATTGATTATGGCCAAACTGTTGCTGAAAGAGAAATATATGTGGCGAAATATATTTGCGAATTGTTAAATATTGAACATAAGGTTATACAAATTAATTGTAGAAGTTTAGGGGCAGGAATCTTGGCTGGTGCTGATAATTTAAGCTTTGCGCCATCCGAAGAATGGTGGCCATATAGAAATCAACTGCTAATCACATTTGCAGCAATGATGGGAATTAAAGATGGCGTTAGTGATTTATATTTGGCTTCGGTAAAATCAGATAAATTCCACAAAGACGGAACAGAAGAATTTTACAAATTAATAAATGATACGGTCTCTTATCAAGAAGGGGGCTTAAAGGTTCATTGCCCTACATTAAATTATTATAGTCATGAGTTGGTATCAAAATATAATGTTCCTATTGATATGCTAACTATTGCTCATTCATGTCATATTTCGAATTTAGCTTGCGGTCAATGTTCAGGATGCCTGAAGCAACTAAAGGTAAGGCATGAATTAAATATTGATTAATAATATAAAACATTCAATTTCATGTGTCTCTACTATTTAGTTAAATGCTTATCTATATCTAAACGGGTACTTCTATTTTGAAACAAACTTGTTAATTCATGTTATTGAAATTTTCTGTTTAAAATTAATAAGATGCGTTTATATTGTTAAGTTTATTATGGGGTTATGCCTTAATTGTTCAACTTTTTATAAAAAGATTATTACATTTGATTAGGTAACGCAATCATCTATATTATTATATGCTCGAAGATTTAATTAATTCAGTAAGTAAAACTGATGCTGAAAAAGACTATTGGTTCGTAAGAACTGATAATGGAATTCATTTTGAAACTTATGTACAAAACAACTTTATTGGTATAGGTTGGAACGAAATTACTCTAAATGATCTGAGAACAAAAACTCCAGATGAAATAAAAGGTAAAATTGCTGATGTGTATAATATTGATATTGCTCTTACTAGGGGAAAGGGGCAGGTTTCAGCTATTTTTAATAAACTTAAAAGATTTCAGAATTTAAAAAAGGGCGATTTAATTATTATACCTAGCGCAAATTCTTCAAGGTTCGCTTTTGGAATAATTGCTGATCAAAGAATCTATGTTGATGCTGATCAGCATTACAATTGTGATTATTATAAAAGAAGAAAAGTTGAATGGCTTGATGTTAAAAACGTAAGAGATTTAGATCCAATCTTTTATCAAGTCAAAAACACTAGACATGCAATAAGTAGCATTAATGATTATGATACATTTATCGATGCAGTTACTGATGTCGTATATAAAAAAGATGGTTTCAGTTATTACGTTTTAGATGTAAATACTCACGAAGATATAAATATAAAACCTCTAGTCTCTTTAGTTGAAAATCTTCAAATACTATTGGAAAGGATAAATCAAGAGTTTGTTTTGAACGAAGATACGAATGATAGTTCAATAAAGCTTAATTTACAATCTCCAGGAAAGATTATTATAAAGTTACGTTCAGGAACATCGTTAATTTTACTTGCCGTTCTTTTAGCACTTGCTAATGGTTGTGCTCCAAATGATTTACCTGTTCCCGTTTCGCAGGCAGAACTTGATAAACTTGAAAACGTGAAGGCTATCGATACAAATGTTTTGGATTCTATCAATCATGATATGCAAGTCCTAGAAGTTGATATCAACAAAGTTAACTCATTCAAATAGATTATGGACTATAGTTCATTATTTCCGTCGACCGATAATCTTTTTAAGTTCCTTTTCTTAGGAGGATTAATTATGGTATTTACAGCAATGATATATCCTTTGCAAAAAAAACTTGAAAGGGAAAGCGAAATGATTGCTTATAATCAGCAAGTAGACTTACTAAATCGAGAAGTAAAAACTTTACGACTAAATGTTGAAGAATTAAAAACTATTGTTAAAAGTGCTAATAAAGAGTGTGAAATTCTTGAAAATGAGAAAAAAGCTAATAAAAATATTACCGTAAAAGATAAAATTGATGCAAAAATCAAATTGATTCAAGAAGAAACAAATGCCAAGAATTTTAGCTGTAAAAAAAAGCTAGAAGAATTAAATACGAAAGTAATTATCATAAAATACAATAAGGAAAAAATAGCATTACTAAAGAAGTATGCAGATACTTATAACTCATATTCAATAGGGTTATTAATTTTTGGAATTCCTTTGAGTATAATAGGCTTAATATTTTGGACTATTTCTACAATTAAAACTGAGAAATTAAGAACTAAAGAATTAAGGCGACCTTAACTTACTAAAATTAATTTTTTAAAGTTGCTTTATTGCTGTAGTAGATTTTCTATAGTGTTTTGAAAAAATGAAAGCCCAATCATCGCTGATCGGGCTTTCGCTCATATAGTTTTTTCTTGAATATTCTATTCGTAATTTTAGAATATATTGATGTTTCTTAAGTTATTTTTACGGTTTTTAATTGAAATAAAATAATTGAACAAGCCAATAAGCATTGTCGACGAGATTCCTATATTACAAAATATATCTTTTGACTCAGTTATTTTATTAATATTAAGATTACTAAAAATCCAACAACTCTTTTGGAGGTATTCCTAATCCTTTTGCTATTTCTAAAAGTGTTGTAAATGTGAAATCTTTATTTCCGTTCTCTATATTACTTAGGTTTCCTTTCGTCAAGTCACAATTCGCCACTACCTGATCCTGGCTTAAACCTAGTTTTTCTCTAATTGTCCTTAAGTTCTGTCCAAAAATTTGTAAACGTTTTCTATCTCTTTCTTCATTCATTCAATAAATACACTAAAATAAAATGCATTTTTTGTTATAAGATCTTGTAACAAAAGAAATTAATTTCTATATTTAGGGTATTATAATTAGGTATCAATAAAAGTCTTGCGGTTGCATCTCTGACCCCGCTAACGCAAGACAGCAGATTAATGCCCATATCTATGCGTAGATGTATATATTTGTACATCGAAATAGATGTGGGGCTGCTGTAAATCCATGTTAGCGTAAGGGGTCAGAGCTTTATTGTAACCATGGTAGGTAGTCCCACATTTATTATTTAGGGACTGTTCTGCCCAACAAGACTCGTAAAAACATACGAGTATGAAAACTAAATCCATTACCATTGCAGATAAACCGCTTTCGCGGTTTTATCAACTGCCTTTAGAAAAGGGGAGCAGGGTATTAAGGTTAGCGGTTCTGGAGTCGCATTGTACATTCAGTGCAGGTAAAAGGCCAGAACCGTTGGGCATCACATCGCTTTCTTTTGAACAGGGTTTGTTAATCGTTACTGTTAAATTGGAAGGGGAAGGGGCAAGGGTTTACATCGCGGTAGCATACGATTGCCTGTTGGTGAGCTGTAGTGTTGATACGGATGAAAGCTACCTTGGGCGTTATGCTTACCTTACGTTGCGGGCCATGATGCGGAGTGGTTACTGCGATTTTCAGGCATATTACTGGCCAGGATGTTTTGCTTTGGGCAACAAGCGATCGGGATTTGTAGATGTGGTGAAGAAACCTGACGGCATCACCATTACCTTGAAGCAAAAGTTTAGCGGTTTGTTTAGGCCTGGTGATGATTTGCCGGATGTTACCGAACGGGCGGTAGTACCGCGTGAGAGGCTTTCGGGTAAACAGGTTATGGCACGCCTGGCACCGGTTAGCATTGGTTATTGTTTCGCCAATACCGATCTGCAGCATTTCAACAGCAACCATTATCCTTTTTTAGTTCCTTATGTTTTTGCGGCCACGGCTTACCTTAAAACGGTTAAATCTTTTAAACGTTTCGTGTTTAATACGAACGATGTGGATGGCATAAGCCTCTCGCCACAACAGGAGGAGCTGAACAGCATTTGCTTCGCCATGAAACCGCTGGCGGCTATACGTTTTAGCGCCAATGCCAACCTGCCCGAAACCGCTGCTAAAACTAATGCGGTTAATGATGCCAACCAACTCGCCCTTTTTAAGTTATGGAACAAGGCTTTGCCGCTCTTGATGCAGCAACGTTTTACTCATCACTTTAATACTTATGGCCTGCGCAATGTTACGGGCAAACCGGTAATGCGGGATATGAAAATGGTCGAGTTCGCCATGGAGGTGCCTGTTTTAAGTTTCGCGTTAAAGGATGAGGGCGACTATTACGAACTGCTGCTTAAAATTAAAGTGAAAGGGAAGCTGCTGCACCTGAATACGGATCAACCTGGTTTGTTTTTGGTTTGCGATAGCGCTAAACCGTATTTATGGTATTTGCTTGAGGCGGAAATGGATTATAAACTGGTTTGGTTTTTTAGTAAGGTAAATTTTAGGGTGCAGGTACCGAAAGGGTATTACAGGGAGTTTTTTGAGGGGTTTGTGGAGGGGGTGGGGAAGTGGTATGAAGTGAAGAGGGGGTAATGACTATAATTTTTGTGGTGCAAATACATTGCATTGGTAAAGTTGAACTTGTATAATTCTCCAAAATGCTTATGATGAGAAAGATAGCAGATTTACATATACGTGTATCATTAGAGATACCTATGTTAATGTAATTTTTCAATTAAAAATATAGCTTCATTAACAAAAAAGGCCTTCCCATTTGATTTGGTGTAAAATTAAGGCATGGCACTTTTGGTAACAATTCTGTTGCTTATGTTTGTAACATCAAGCTTCTCATTTTACAAATTTAAATTAACGATGAACAAATTAATGCTCCACAATGGCAAAGCCATGGCTTGCCTTCTGCTCTTACTTCTGGTTTTAATAAATGGATGTAAAAAAGACCTCTTAGTACCCAAAAAAGTTGCGAATGCCTTTCCAGATAAAATTCGATCTATTCCCTATTCTCAATTCATAGGCGCCATTGACCTCAATTCGACTGGAAGTTTAAAAGCAGTACTATCCGGCCAGAAAGCAAAAGTGATGAGCACCCAGGCACTAGCTGGAAACCTTGACCTGGAGATGGATAGCGTAAAAAAACTTACCCTTGGCGACACGATAAGTTATGTAATTGCTATTAAACCCCAAACACCCAGGGCAACTACTTTTCAGAACCTGACCATACAGGTAATCAACACCAAAACAACTGCCTTTTTATCTACCTATTATCCTGAGAGGGAATGGTTAGACAACTGGCGGAAGAACCTTAAAACTACCTTTAAAGGAACAATAGTTTTCAACAAGATAAATCTGGAAGATGTTAATTCAGGTTTAGCAAATGGTTTGGAAAAGAAACAGACCGGTCTAAAAGATAGGATGCTGGCCAGTATTAACGGAAAATCGGGATTGGGAAATGTGATCAGTTTGCTACCAGGGGAATGTGAGATATACGATATAGTCACGGTAGTTCAAATTCCATGCAAACACGGTCACTTAAGCAGAAGTGAATGCAACTATTTTGACTACTATGGAACCTGGGAGCCACGCTCTGATGATTGGCCACCAAGCACATCAATTAACACCACAACAGTTGTAAACTGTGCGATGCCAAATTTTCCGTCAGATGGTGGAGGCACGGGTGGTGGTGGATCTGGCGGCAGTACAACTCCTAATCCTCCGGGCACTTACAATCCTTGTGATGGCACCCCACAGCCAGCAGGTTCGGGTAGTATATCCTTTGAAAGAGGCACAAGGCTCATGGTTGCTGCGCCAACAGATTGCGATGAACTACCTGGTCCCCCTGTGATCACTACCACCCAAACGCCGCAACAATACTTAATGAATCATCTCGATCTTGATGCGGCGGAACTGAACTTTGTTAATAACCCATTGAATAGCGTAGCGATTACCGAATTAAGTAAATACTTGATAAATAACGGTCTATCAACAGATAATACTAATTTCGTTCACTGGTCTTTTGGATATTTGACTGAAAATCCTAATATTAATATCGATAACTTCAAAAATCAGTTTATGCCAGTAACTAATTTAATAGCAGATCCATATGCAGATAATTGGTCTGATCCTGATGATGAGATTTTATTTGATCCTGATCAAACAGCTTACCAAGAATATCAAGACCAAGCCCCTTGGCCTACAATTGATAGGGTTATTCCCTTTGAAAAATATGTTCCAATGCGACAAATTATTGGACCTGATGGGAACCTAAAAAATGTAAATTGTCTAATATTAGCTAAAGAACAACTAGGAAAAGTTGGCTATACTTGTTCCGGCTTTTTACCAGGCACACAAACATTTTCAATTTATACGACCCAAGATGGGGTGAACCTTACTCAGCCTAGAAAGGCTATTAGTTATATGATTACATCTTTAAGCAAAAAAATACCAGTTTTAATAGGTGTTGACAATAGACCAGGCGCTCCAAGTGCTAATAAAGACAATTCAACAGACCATTATGTCGTAGTCGTTGCAATGGGTACTGACGAGAAAGGTAAATATTTTCAATTTATGGATAGTGCAACTAATAATCCTAGTACAGGAGCAAGCTATAGTAACCGTCTATATTTTGATCCTTCTACTGGAAAAATAACAGGTAAAACAGCTATAGTAGGATATAGAACACAGGCTGGAATGAGAGACTATACCGTTACTCAAATTCGTAAAAGCATAAAAAATTAATATCATGAGAACATTATTTTTTAGTATTATTTGTTTGCTAGCTATCAATATTTGTAGAGGGCAAACTAAGCAAGTATCGGTAGAAGACCAGAAGATTAAAAAAACAATTGTCGGCTTTTTAAATTGGTATAAAGTTAATGAGAACAAACTCGAAAAAACAACAATCATAACGGGTTTTAATACCGATACAATTAAAAAAGGAATGATTGTTAAGATTAATATGGAGGCTGTAGAACAATACTTAACAAATTTCAATAGAGCTGGTTATGTCTCAAAAACCTTCCTTAATAATCTTAGACAAACATATCAAAATGTATCAGACACTTTAATAAAACATCCAATAGTAGATTACTTCGGGCCTATTGTGGGGCTTGAGGCTGATCCGATTTTTGGTTTTGAACCAGAAGAAATTTTAGATCATGTAAAGGAAGGTAAGTTTACCAAAATCTACAGGATTTATGATAAGGCAATAGTTAAATTTGATATTTCAAAGTTCAGCCAATACATTTTTACCTTAACTAAGATTAGCAACAAATGGTTAATCGATTATTACGGGTTTGACGGAACGAATTTCGATAAAATGCAAAAATAAAATGGAAAATCCATTCCTAACATCGCGAAATAATTGTTACTAATTTTTCTAAAAAATCTATTTAACCGTAGCATTACAGAGAGGTGCTACGGATTGAAAAAAGAAAAGTCATCACTGATTGGACTTACTAAGTAAATTTTATTGGAAGATTTCCGTTTAGCAATCATCGGTCTTGTAATGCCCTAGTGCAAGTCTTATATGCTGAGCAATGTAAATAATTAACTGTAGATGGAAAAGAAAGTGAGGATTATTACAAATTTGTTCTATTGATTGAATAGAAATTGTCCAAAAAAGATATACCAAACTTCTTTCCTATATTCTTTTTGTTTAGTGCTTACTCAAAAAGGTTTAATCATTTCTTACTTTAAATCTTCTTCACCACCCTCAAAAAAACATACCCAACAATCCCTGATAACACCGAAGCGGTTAATATTGCAAACTTCGCTTCTGAAACATGCAATGCATCACTAAACGAAAGCAGGGCAATAAAAATAGACATCGTAAAGCCGATACCGGCGAGCATGCCCAAACCCAGGAGGTGTTTCCAGCCTGCGCCGGTAGGTAATTCGGCCCATTTTAGTTTTACGGCCAGCCAGCTAAAAACGCTAACCCCAATGGTTTTGCCTGCAAATAAACCGGTGATAATGCCCAGGCCTAAAGGCGAAACCAACCCGGTAAGCATTTCTTTTTGGAAAGTAATATTGGTATTGGCCAGGGCGAAAACGGGCATAATGAGGTAATTAACCGGTGTGGTTAACGCATGTTCCAGTTTTTCTAAAGGCGATTCTTCGTCCGTTTCGTTAGTGGGAATGGTGAAAGCCAGTAATACCCCGGCAATGGTGGCATGGATACCGGAGTGGTGGATACAATACCAGAGGAATACCCCGGGAATGAGGTAAAACATGAGTTGCTTTACGCCGAAATAATTCATCAACGCTAAAAGCACAAGAACGCCCCCGGCCATGGCCAGGTATTCGAAATGGATTTGCTGGGTATAAAAAACAGCGATGACGAGAATGGCGCCCAGATCATCAACAATAGCCAAAGCGGCAAGAAAAATTTTCAGACTGGGTGGCACGTTTTTACCCAGCAAGGCAATAATAGCCAGGGCAAAAGCGATATCGGTAGCCATCGGGATGCCCCAGCCACCAGCGGTTTCAGTACCTTTATTAAACAGCGTATAAATGAGAGCAGGTACAAGCATGCCTCCTAAAGCGGCGATGACAGGTAAGGCTGCACTTTTAAGGGAGGAGAGTTCGCCCTCTAAGAGTTCGCGTTTGATTTCGAGTCCGACGAGGAGGAAAAATATGGCCATGAAGCCATCGTTGATCCAGGCGAGGATACTGTAATTTACTGCATCAAAGCCTAACCTGGTGGCCAAAAAGGTTTCGAAACTTTCTTTGGATGCAGTATTGGCAATGATGAGGGAGATGGCCACGCAGATCAGCAATAAAAAGCCGCCCACTTGTCCGGAGCGGAAGAAACGCTGAAATACTTCTAAATTGATGAGTTTAGGCATGGGGGTAAAAGTAGTGAAAATGGAGCAGGGATATGGGATGTTTTTGAAATGTTGTTTAATATGTTCGTCATTTAGTAGCTCTTGGGTCCGGCTGAGGCAGGAACCTTAAAGCATTTGCTTCTCTTCGCCTTTCGCGCAGTCTTGCCTCGGCTACCGATTAAAAATCGGTACAGGCCCACCGCCGCCGAGGGGCCCTTTCTTTTGGCTTGGCCCAAAAGAAACAAAAGCCCAAGGCTTGCATCGTTTTTTATGGGCTAATGTTGTTTTTATCGGTATAAAAGATTGCTGCGCAATTCCTTGTAAAAAGCTACGGAAATCTTTATTGCGGCAGCATCGAGGCTCTTAACCCCTGCTTTGTTCCACCGCGCTCGCTTTGATCCTGCCTTGGGCTGTGGGGTATGAAAGGGAGTGCAAAGATTTCCGTGCTTTTTCCGGCGGAAATCTGCGAGGCCGGTAGCAGGGTGCGGATAGCAGGGAGCATAAACGATAGCTATGGATTGATTCTTGGAAACTGTGAGGGGCACGATGCATCGTCATCTCGACCGCAGCGGAGAGATCTTTTAAATTAGATTTCAATAACTCAGTTCAAAGATCTCTCCCCGCCTGTACGGGCAGGCATTTCGCTGCGCTACAGTCGAGATGACGACTGGACTAATAGATTTTGTCATCCTGAGGTACGAAGGATCTTTTGATCTAAAGATTTGCTTCGCAGGGCCTACGGGTTCTTCACTGCGTTCAGAATGACAATTTTGGTTTGCCTTGGCCTCGGGTCTTGCCTCGGTTCACCGCCACCGAGTGGCTCTTACTTTTGGCTTGGCCCAAAAGTAACAAAAGCCCAAGGCTGGCATCCTTCCTTGTAAAAAGCTACGGAAATCTTTATGGCGGCAGTATCGAGGCTCTTAGCCCTTGCTTTGTCCCACCGCTCCCGCTTTGATCCTGCCTTGGGCTGTGGGGTATGAAAGGGAGTGCAAAGATTTCCGTGCTTTTTCCGGCGGAAATCTGCGAGGCCGGTAGCAGGGTGCAGATAGCATGGAGCATAAACATTATCCGTGGATCGATTCCTTTGAAACTATGAGGGGCACGATGCATCGTCATCTCGACCGCAGTGGAGAGATCTTTTAAATTAGATTTCAATAACTCAGTTCAAAGATCTCTCCCCGCCTGTACGGGCAGGCATTTCGCTGCGCTACAGTCGAGATGACGCCTGGACTAATAGATTTTGTCATCCTGAGGTACGAAGGATCTTTTGATCCAAAGATTTGCTTCGCAGCGCCTACGGGTTCTTCACTGCGTTCAGAATGACAATTTTGGTTTGCCTTGGCCCTCGGGTCTTGCCTCGGCTCACCGCCACCGAGTGGCTCTTACTTTTGGCTTGGCCCAAAAGTAACAAAAGCCCAAGGCTGGCATCGTTTTTTATGGGCTAATGTTGTTTTTATCGGTATAAAAGATTGCTGCGCAATTCCTTGTAAAAAGCTACGGAAATCTTTATGGCGGCAGTATCGAGGCTCTTAGCCCTTGCTTTGTCCCACCGCTCCCGCTTTGATCCTGCCTTGGGCTGTGGGGTATGAAAGGGAGTGCAAAGATTTCCGTGCTTTTTCCGGCGGAAATCTGCGAGGCCGGTAGCAGGGTGCAGATAGCATGGAGCATAAACATTATCCGTGGATCGATTCCTTTGAAACTATGAGGGGCACGATGCATCGTCATCTCGACCGCAGTGGAGAGATCTTTTAAATTAGATTTCAATAACTCAGTTCAAAGATCTCTCCCCGCCTGTACGGGCAGGCATTTCGCTGCGCTACAGTCGAGATGACGCCTGGACTAATAGATTTTGTCATCCTGAGGTACGAAGGATCTTTTGATCCAAAGATTTGCTTCGCAGCGCCTACGGGTTCTTCACTGCGTTCAGAATGACAATTTTGGTTTGCCTTGGCCCTCGGGTCTTGCCTCGGCTCACCGCCACCGAGTGGCTCTTACTTTTGGCTTGGCCCAAAAGTAACAAAAGCCCAAGGCTGGCATCGTTTTTTATGGGCTAATGTTGTTTTTATCGGTATAAAAGATTGCTGCGCAATTCCTTGTAAAAAGCTACGGAAATCTTTATGGCGGCAGTATCGAGGCTCTTAGCCCTTGCTTTGTCCCACCGCTCCCGCTTTGATCCTGCCTTGGGCTGTGGGGTATGAAAGGGAGTGCAAAGATTTCCGTGCTTTTTCCGGCGGAAATCTGCGAGGCCGGTAGCGTGGTGCAGATCGCGTGGTGCCGATAGCAGGGTGCAGATAGCATGGCGCATAAACATTATCCTTGGATCGATTCCCTTGAAACTATGAGGGGAGCTCCCCTCCTGATTTAGGAGGGGTGGGGGTGGTTATGAAGAGTATTCTCTTTAAGTCCCTCGTTTTGGGCTTGCCTCGGTTAGCCACCGAAGGGCTCTTACTTTTTTCAGTGGTTGTTGATGTTTTTAGTTGTCTTCAAGCTTGCTTCGCAGGTTGGCTTGGCCCAAAAGTAACAAAAGCCCAAGGCTGGCATCGTTTTTTATGGGCTAATGTTGTTTTTATCGGTATAAAAGATTGCTGCGCAATTCCTTGTAAAAAGCTACGGAAATCTTGATGGCGGCAGCATCGAGGCTCTTAGCCCTTGCTTTGTCCCAACGCGCTCGCTTTGATCCTGCCTTGGGCTGTGGGGTATGAAAGGGAGTGCAAAGATTTCCTTGCCTTTTTCCGGCGGAAATCTGCGAGGCCGGTAGCAGGGTGCGGATAGCGTGGAGCATAAACGATAGCTATGGATTGATTCTTGGAAACTGTGAGGGGCACGATGCATCGTCATCTCGACCGCAGTGGAGAGATCTTTTGAATTAGATTTCAATAACTCAGTTCAAAGATCTCTCCCCGCCTGTACGGGCAGGCATTTCGCTGCGCTACAGTTGAGATGACGCCTGGACTGATAGATTTTGTCATCCTGAGGTACGAAGGATCTTTTGATCTAAAGATTTGCTTCGCAGCGCCTACGGGTTCTTCACTGCGTTCAGAATGACAATTTTGGTTTGCCTTGGCCTCGGGTCTTGCCTCGGCTACCGATGAAAAATCGGTACAGGTCCACCGCCGCCGAGGGGCTCTTACCTTTTTTCAGTGGTTGTTTAAATTTTTAATGGTCTTCAAGCTTGCTTCGCAGGTTTCTTGATAAAAAGGTAACAAAACCTGAGCGCAGCGAAAGCATGCCTGCCATTAAAACAACAACAAACAAGGCATAACTAAAAGGCTTGGATCTGATGTTGGATAAATTCGTCAAAGCTTTGAGGTCGTCAGCACAAGCCCCGATGAAGGATCGGGGAGGGTGTGCTGCCTCTGGGCAGTGGTAGGTTGAAAGGAGGTGCAAAAGCTTTAACGTTTTCTCCTTCCATCATCTCCTAGGCCGGTAGCGTGGTGCAGATAGCGTGGTGCCGATAGCAGGGTGCAGATAGCATGGCGCATAAACATTATCCGTGGATCGATTCCTATGAAACTATGAGGGGAGCTCCCCTCCTGATTTAGGAGGGGCGGGGGTGGTTATGAAGAGTATTATAAAGATCCTTCGCTTCGCTACTATTGAAAGCCCCCTAAAAAAGTCGTCATTGCGAGGTACGAAGCAATCTTAAAGCGCTCGCTACTAGCGATAGTTGTAAGATTGCTTCGTCGTTCCTTCTCGCAATGACGATCCCTCGGATGACACAACAAAAAAGCCGCAGAGCCTGAGCATAAAATCTCAGAACCTACGGCTTTATTCGTTCGCGATTCTAATCTGATGATTATCGGATTTATTCTATAATGTGTAAGATGCTGAAATAAATTCAGCATGACGATTACATGTTAAGGTTTCTTACCAATATTTACCCTGATATTCACTTCAAAATCACCATCTGTATAACCGCTAATGGCTGAAGTGGCGGTATTGTAATAGGCCATGAAATATAAGGTTGATTTATAATTCATGCCGAAACCCACCGTAGCATTCTGTGTATTGTGGTACATGGCCATTACATACAGTTTATCATTGGCGAAATTCGCATTTAAACCGGCATCCCATAAATTTTTGTAATTTTTGATGCCCCTGAACACCCCTTTGGGCTCGAGGCTGATGCCATTTATACCCGACCCCAGCATGAACTTATAACCTATTGCCGAATAAAACGTTGATTTATCGGCGTAGTTCAAATCATCTTTCCTGAAAACCGAACGCATATTGGGCACGGCACCTTCAACGGTTAACCCTTTGGAGGTATAGGAAATACCAAAATCGCCATCCAGATAATAACCCCTGTCGTTAAAACGGGCAATAGAGGGATCGTTGATATCACTGTTTCTTACACTATTTAAATCCAGTTTATCCTGACTGGCACCAAAAGAGATCCCGAAATTCAGTTTCTGATCAGCGCTGTTTAAAGGCAGGTGATAGGCAAAAGTTCCCACGGCTTTGGTGCGCTGAATGCCACCTGATTTCTCGTTATAGATATTAACACCCCATCCCACCTTATTAACCTGCTGATCTAAGGTGATACTTTGGGTAATGGGTGCCCCCGGGATGTTTGACCACTGTTTGCGGAAACTGCCGTTGATGTTAAATCCTTCGTTAATGCCCGCCATGGATGGGTTAACGAGGTAACGGTTCTGGAAATATTGTGCGTTGAGCGGAAGGATCTGCGCCTTTACGCTGCAGGCAAATAAGGTACTGGCTGCAAATAGAAACGTTACGCGACGCATTTGCTTTATGTTTTTGGTAATTGCTTTCATGTCTGTAATTAGTCTCTGATGATGTTGATATAACCTTTAAATGTACCAATGCCCTTACCAAGATCGATAATGTAATAGTAAGTGCCTTCGCTTAGCGGACTGCCGTTTATGGTGCCGTCCCAATCGTTGGCATAGGTTTGTTTGGTGTATAAAATCCGCCCGGCCTTATCAAATATTTTTAAAGTGTTATTTGGATAATAATCGATGTTTTTCACAATAAATTTATCGTTATAACCATCACCGTTTGGTGTAATTACGGTACTGGCTTCCAGTTTGTAATCTTCCGTTACGGTAACCGAAATGGTCTGATCGCTTACACAACCACTGGCATTGCTTACAGTTACTTTATAGGTACCGCTTTGTTTTGGTCTGATGGTTGCCGATGCGGTGTTTTGTCCGCTGGTGATTTCGGAACCTGTCCATCTGTATTGCACACCACCTGTAGCCGTTAAAACAAGCGCATCGCCTTTAGAGATGGTTAACCCTTTATTGCTACTGATGGAAACCACCGGTAAAGCATTTACCGTTATGGTAGCTGTTCCGGTTTGGGGCTGGCCGCAGTTGGCATCTTTTACACTGACTAAATTATAGGCAAAAGTACCGGCTACGTTGCTTGGTGCAGCAATACTTACTGACGCGCTTGTTGCGGTAGTGCTTACCGTTTGGTTGGTACCGCCGTTGATGTTGTAGGTAAAGGTATAAGGTGCCGTTCCGTTTGCACCGGTAAAGGTGATGGCTGGTGTTGCTCCGTTTACACAAACTGCCGTTGTACCCGAAATGCCGGCCGTAGCGGTTGAAGTTACGGTTAACTTAAAGGTTCTAATGGTTTTATCCACTCCTCCAAAATCTGTTCCGCCATTATCCGTTACCGTAACTGTGATATTGGCCACTCCACTCACATTGTTTTTTAAGTGGTAGGTAATGATGCCTTTATCAGCTCCGTTTGCTGTTATGCTGAGCACATCAAACAGGTTGGCGTTATCTGAAGTGACAGCAAGTGTGGTATTTTGGCTGGTTTCAGGACCGGCAGAAATACCCGTTAAAGCAATATTCTGGTTGGCCGATGTGTAACAAACAGCTTGATTTGGTACAGTATTAATCGTCGGTGCACCATTGCCGAACAAATACCTCGTTCTGATCGGATAATGGTCGGTTGTGGTAGAACTGTAATTGCTTACCAGGCTTTTAACGCCATCCAAAACTTCGGCCGAGGCCGGAATGTAATTGAGGTTAAGGCTTTTGCTAATGATCACGTTATCGATGACGGTATTAAATCCGGCGGTTGATTGTTTTCCGGCTAAACTTAAAGGCAGGGTAACCGGGAAATAATTAGCGGCATCTAGCGTAAAGTCTGAATAAGAAGTACCTGTACCCGCCGGCATTGGGGCAATGGTTTTATTGGCATCCAGCACATCGTTAAAATCGCCGAGAATGATCACTTTTTTACCGGGAAGGTTAGCATCGAGCCAATCTTTTAACTGTTTGTTCCCCGCTTTTCGGCGGTTGTACGAATCAATCTGATCGGCAGTGGTGCCCGTATTGGCTTTGGCATGAATCTCAACGAAATAAACCGTATCCAGTTTATTATTGATCTTTACCTGGGCCTGCATCATATAAGGGAAACGGCCAGATGACCAGTTTTTATAAGGGCTGCCATCGGCACTGGTTGAGGGTACCGCTGGATTATAGGTATCTCTTAAAATGCCTAAGGTAGAAATGGGTTTAATCAGATCGCTGCGGTACATAAAAGCCAGTTTCTGTGCCAGTGGGTAATCGGCATCGGCTTTGTTATCGGCGTAAGATCCAAACTCGCTGAATACCACATTATAACCTGCTGGTAGAACCGTATTTTTAAATAGCGTAGTATCTACCACCTCTGCAAAGCCATAAATATCGGCATTGATGTTATTTACAATGGTTTTTACATTGGCAGCCTGTAAAGCATCGTTTGATGGATCCTGAGCCGGGCTACCAAACCATTCGATGTTCCAGTTCACCACTTCTAAGGTGTTGGCTACATCAAAAGTATTTCCGCTAAGGGCAACGGTTTTGTTTGCCGAACCTGCAGTAGCAATGGTTACATTACCTGTATAACTGGCATTCACCGCTGTTGGCGAAAATTTAGCATAAACGGTTGGCGAAGTATTGTTGATATCGGCTTTAGGGTAGGTAATGCTGCTGCTGTAGGCGCCGTTACTGGTTTTAGATAACGAGAAGTTGGCCGGAGCGGTTAAGGTAACATCACCGGTGAGGTTGCCTGCAGAAAAGCCAAAGCTGCTTGCCGTAGAGGTAGTGTTAGCTGCCTGAAAACCGAAATTGATACTGGATGGCGAGGTGCTGATATCAACCGCAGGTGGTGTATTCGAATTGGTTACGGCAAAATCATCCACCGTCCAGCGGCTGGCTGATGATGTGGTGGAGTTATATACAATAGCCACATAAACTGGTGTAGCTTTGTAGGCTGATAAATCGATGTTGTCTGATTTGGTCCATTTATCGCTACCGGTTTCAGGGAATTTTCCATCCAGGTTAGTCCATGTGGCCAATGCCGGATCGCCGGATCCGGAATAGTTAGTAGAAACTTTAAGCTGCAATTTATCTCCGGCGAAAGCTGATCTGGTCCAGAATGATAAAATGGCGTAATTGAATGATGAAATATTTAAGGCAGGAGAGATTAACCAGTCTTCGTTTAAAATATTACCTCCTGAATAGCCGTTGATCTGAACAGCATTTCCTGCGCTTGCCACCCCTGTAGGGTCGCTGGCATCATGCCCGAAGGTAGTGGTGCAGCCCCAGGTTTGCGGACCTGTTACGCTGTATTGGTAAAAACCATCAGAAAGTGCCGGACTGCCTACGGTTGTGCAGTTTTCAAAATTGAAAGCCGTTTGGTTAGGATCTACTGCCGGACCGGTTAATGACAGAGAAACGGCTGTTGCACCCGCGCTGTTATGTAAAACAGCACCGGTTGAGTTGCCCGCCACCGTTGGACTAAATTTTACATACACCGTTTGATTGGTGGCTAAATCTGCTACGCTATAAGTTAACGAGTTAGAAAAAGTAATGTTATCTTTCGAAATAGTGTAAGGTGCCGTTGTGGTTAATGTAGTGGCACCCGTTAAATTGCCGGCAGAAAGTACATAAGTTTTTGCTGCTGATGTGGTGTTGATGGCCTGGTTGCTGAACGATAAAGTTTTTGGCGTAACCACCAGGTAAGGGCCTGTTGTTGAAACCGGTTCGGTTACCGAACTGTTCTGCGGATTTGGTGCCCTTACAATAAAATCAGCAGCGTTGTTGTCACTATCGTATCCGTTACCGGCAAACTCTTCTGTTCCGCCAGTGCCCATGGTAGTGGCATCAGATGTAACACTTGCTTTTCTTTCAATGGATAAGGTATTGCTTGGTGCCGTTGCAGGAGCAGTACCTTCAAAACCATTGGCCGTAGCGCCAAAACCTACCAGATCGATAACGGCCGCTCCTGTGGGTAAAATACCGCTTTGTGCCGTTGTACTATTGCTTAGTAAAACCTTACCTGCGGTACCGCTCATGGTAATGGTGCCAATTTTATCAGGTGTGGGCAGGTTGGTGGTACCGCCTGAACCTGCCGCCTGCTGGATGAGGTAAAAGCCTTTTGGTGCAATGCTGCCCGATAAGGTAGTTACCTGCCATGAGGTTCCGGTTGCGCTGGCATATTGCACGCTCCATCCGGTTAAATCAACCGCAGTTAGTGTTGGGTTGTATAACTCGATGAAGTCGTTTTTGTATACGGCACCGGAATTGCCACCGCCACCATACACTTCAGCAATCACCACATGGTTAGCGCCGGTAGGTTCTTTGATGCTGCTGTTCTGAGGATTGGGAGCAGTCACTACAAAATCGGTACTGTTGTTATCGGTATCGTAACCGTTGCCATTAAATTCTTCTGCCCCGCCTACCGCTAACGTAGCCACTGTTGAGGTGGCGCTTGCCTTACGTTCAATAGAAGTGGTATTGGAGATTGCAGGCGTAGGTGCGGTCTCGAAACCGGTGGCCGTTGGACCAAAACCCACTTTATCTACCACGGCTGCGGTTGATGGGTTAGCACCTGTTAAAAGCACATTTGAATTGCTTAAAATTACTTTTCCGGTTGTACCCGATAGGGTTAAGGTTCCGGTAGCATCAGGCGCAGGTAAATTAACCGTGCCACCTGCTCCAACGGCTTCCTGTACCAGATAAAAACTTTTGGCTGGTATGCTGCCGGTTAAATCTGTTTTGGCCCAGGTTCCAGTTCCCGTAGCGTTTAAATACTGCACACTCCAGCCGGTTAAATCAACCGCGGTATTACCCGGGTTATATAATTCGATAAAGTCGTTTTTATAAGTTGCGCCGGTATTTCCGCCACCGCCATACACTTCAGAAATAACAACATGGGTGGCTGCAGCAGGCGGCGTGGTGCCTACACCTGCTGTAGTAATATTTTGTGTGCCTGCACCGGTACTCGAAATACTGATATTGCCTGATGCCGGGCCTGTAGTTGTCGGGCTAAAACGCGCATAAACTATTTTACTTGTAGCCAGCTCGGCAGCTGTGTATACCAATGAGGTGCTATAAGTAGTATTATCTTTTGACAGGTAAAAAGGTGCTGTAGTGGTTACATTTACCACATCAGTTAAACCCGTTGCACTTAAATTAAAGGTTTGCGCCGTAGAATTGGTACCCGTGTTTTGAGAACCAAAATCGAAAGCGGTTTGGTTTACGGTTAAAATGCTTGACAATCCGTTTCCGCTTACGGCAACATTAACAGGGGTTGCGCCTATACTGGTGTTGGTAATATTGCCGGTGGCATTGCCAGCCGCCGTCGGACTGAAACGTACGTACACCAGTGGTGATGCCGCCACTTCAGCTGTAGTGTAGCTAATGGAATTGCTGAAGGTAACATTGTCTTTAGAAACGAAGAAAGGTGCGGTAGCGTTCACCGAAACACCTGCACTTAAATTGGCACCACCTAAGGTGTAATTTTGTGCGGCAGAATTTGAGTTGATGTTCTGATCGCCAAAAACCAATGAAGTATTTGAAGCTGACAAAACCGGTGTAGCGGTAGCGCTGCCATTTGGTGTAATGCTGAAATCGTCGATCGCGTAAATGCCATCGCTTCCTAAATCGTCGGTATCGGTCCAGCGGATATAAAGTGTCGAACCATTGGTCCAGGTAATGGCGGTAATACTTCCTGAAATGGCCGTTTGGTTGGCAGGCAGGTTTCCATCAACGCCAGCTGCGGCGGTAGTGGTGGTTAACTTTTCGTTAAGGTCCATGCCGGTAAGCGGCTGCCAGGTGGCCGAGGCATCGGCAATGCTGGTGGCGTTAAAACTATATTCGAAATTCAGTTTCTCGTTAACGGTGGCGTTTGAACCGGTTCTCCATTGTTCCATTACGCCCGATAAATCGATTGAGGTTACCGTTGCGCCGGTATTGTTCTGGAATGCGGTACCAAACCGCGGTATCAGTGAAGCAGAGGCCAGACTTCCCAGGGCACGGTCGGCCGCCCCGGCTGTGCCTGCATTGTAAGCCGCGCCGCTGTTTGAGGACGTGGCGTACACCGCTAATGTTAATGCCGAACCAACGGCTGCGGTGTTTGTGCCGCTGGCTTTAACGGCACTCCAGCCGGCAACTGTTGAAGTTCCGCTTGCGGTCATGCCGTCGAAATTTTCTGATTTAGCGGTATTTAATGCCGTTAAGGAAACCTGAGCGGATAAATGATGAGCAAAAGCCAGAAAAAATAAAATGAGCAGTAAAGGTCTTTTCATGTAGTAAGTTTTGTTTATCACAAATGTATAGGCAATCGCCTTATTATCAGATTAATTTAATGTTAATTCGAAAGAATGTGGAAAAATAAATGTAATGCCGGGTAATTTTTTGGTTTTGCAGACGTTGGCAGTTTTTTTTTGTCAGGTTTGTAGATTATTCAGGAGAATCATTAGAAGAAAGGTCGTCATTGCGAGGAGGAACGACGAAGCAATCTTTTATGCCGGTAATCGCTTCCATAAAGATTGCTTCGTCGGCTGAAATAGCCTTCTCGCAATGACGAAAATCAGAAGGTTGTTGTTTAATTCTCCTATTATTTTTTATCGTTTTATGAAATAAATTAAATCGTCATGACTTTGGTTGGTGGCATGCTATTATTATTTTACGTCATTGCGAGGAGGAACGACGAAGCAATCTTTTATGTCGGTAATCGCGTCCATAAAGATTGCTTCGTCGGCTGAAAGAGCCTTCTCGCAATGACGAAATCAGAAGGTTGTTGTTTAATTCTCCTATCATTTTTTATCGTTTTATGAAATAAATTAAACCGTCATGACTTTGATTGGTGGCATGCTATTGATATTTTCCACTGATTTAAACAGATAAACGGGGATCTTATCATACAAAAGTTTGCCTCTGATAGTTACAGACTTTGTTCCTAAGCCTGATCCGATATTTATCGGATGAAACGAAAAGCCCGGAGCGAGGCACGAGTGAGGACTTGAAGTGTAAAGCAGGGCAGGAGGCCGCCACATGGAACGGGACCGTCCACTTCCAAAAAAGCAGATCAATTACACTTTTTATTCATACAGTAAAGCTTTTACAGATACTCCTCGATATTTCCTTTACCCTCACGGATCACTTCAAATTCGCCGGTGGTAAAATCGATTACGGTAGAAGCTTCATTACCGCCATAACCGCCATCGATAACCAGATCAACCAGATCTTCGTATTTCTCATGGATCAATTCGGGATCGGTAGAATATTCAATCACGTCATCATCATCTTTAATGGAGGTAGACAGGATGGGATTGCCCAGTTCTTTTACAATGCAACGGGCAATATTGTTATCAGGCACCCGGATACCCACCGTTTTTTTATTGGAACTAAGTAATTTGGGCACGTTGTTATTGGCGTTAAAAATAAAGGTAAACGGACCGGGTAGCGCTTTTTTCAATACCCTGAAAGTAGTGTTATCGATCGGTTTAATATAATCTGAAATATGTTTTAAATCGTGGCAGATGAAAGAAAAATTGGCCTTTTCAGGTTTTATCCCACGGATCCTGCAAATTTTTTCAATTGCTTTCGGATTGGTGATATCGCAGCCCAAACCATATATCGTATCAGTTGGATAGATAATCAGGCCGCCTTTTTTCAGCACTTCAACCACCTGTTCAATGGCCTTTTGATTGGGGTTTTCGGGATAAATCTTAATAAGCATAGTGTAAAAATAACAATTTAATACGTTTGTTGTTTAAATAACATTAATCTTAAACATTCTAAATATGTACAAATAATTGTACAGTTTTTTTATTATCTTTAATTTTGAATATTATTGATATCATATGGAAATCACAAATTATACCTCATTCAGGCAAAGTTTAAAGTCTTATTTAGATAAGGTTTTTACGAACCATACCCCCTTATTTGTTACGCGGGCAAAAGGAGAAGATGTTGTTGTGCTATCTAAAGCAGATTATGATAGTATGCAAGAAACCTTTTATTTGTTGAAAAGCCCAAAAAATGCCATTAGGCTTGAGCAAGGACTAAAAGACTACGAGAATGGTTTAGCCAAGGAGCAAGACTTGATCGATAATGATTAAATTGTTTCTCGATGGTGCATGGGAGGATTATCTCCATTGGCAATCGGTCGATAAATCGGTTTTGAAGAAGATAAATGCCCTGATAAAAGAAATCGAACGCACACCTTTTGAAGGTACCGGAAAACCCGAGCCACTAAAACATCAATATTCCGGATGGTGGTCGAGGAGGATTAATTTAGAACATAGACTTGTTTACAAAGTAGAAGATAACAAAATTATCCTCCTACAGTGCAGGTATCATACTTAACATTAACAACATGAGAAAAGCTTTCGTTGCCATTGCGGCATTTTTAATTGCCCTAACCATTATGCTGGGCCTTTATCATCCTTTTTTATGGTGGACTTTCATTTTTACGGGTCCTTTTGTATTGCTCGGTATCTACGATTTATACCAGCCTAAACACAGTATTGTAAGGAACTACCCTGTTTTTGGCCGCTTAAGGTATTTTATGGAAGAGTTAAGGCCTAAGGTATATCAATACTTTGTAGAAAGTGATACCAACGGAACGCCTTATAACCGGTTAAACCGTTCGCTGATTTACCAGCGGGCCAAAACCGATAATGATACGATTCCATTCGGAACTCAGTTAAATGTATATGAGAACGGTTATGAGTGGTTAAGTCACAGTATAGCGGCTATTTCGCACCACGAATTAAATTTAGATCCGCGGGTTACGGTTGGCGGACCGGATTGTAAGAAACCGTATTCTGCCAGTATTTATAATATTTCGGCCATGAGCTTTGGTTCATTAAGTCAGAATGCCATTCTGGCTTTAAACGGTGGCGCCAAAATGGGCAATTTTGCCCACAATACGGGCGAAGGTGGCATCAGCGATTACCACCGCCAGCCCGGGGGCGATTTGATCTGGCAGATTGGTACGGGTTATTTTGGCTGCCGTAATGAGGACGGTACTTTTAATTACGATGCTTATGCCGAGCGGGCACAAACTGATCAGGTAAAAATGATCGAGATTAAACTTTCGCAGGGGGCTAAACCAGGACATGGTGGTATGCTGCCAGCCAAAAAGGTGACACCAGAGGTGGCCAGGATCCGTTTGGTGCCTGAGGGTAAAGATGTATTATCTCCACCGGCACATTCGGCCTTTAATACCCCTATTGGTTTGCTGGAATTTGTCAAGAAACTGCGCGATTTATCTGGTGGTAAACCTGTAGGATTTAAACTGTGTATCGGCCGTAAAAGCGAATTTTATGCCATCTGTAAAGCTATGGTAGAAACCGGTATTTATCCTGATTTCATCACCGTTGATGGGGGTGAGGGTGGAACAGGTGCCGCACCGCAGGAGTTTTCGAATTCGGTAGGTATGCCATTGCGCGAAGGTGTGGCTTTTGTGTATGATGTTTTAAATGGTTTTGACCTTAAAAAGCATATCAAAATTATTGCCTCAGGTAAAGTGGCCACAGGTTTCGACCTGGTTAAAAATATAGCCCTTGGTGCGGATATGTGTAATGCGGCCCGCGGAATGATGTTTGCCCTGGGCTGTATCCAGGCTTTGGAATGTAACAGCAATACCTGTCCAACTGGGGTAGCAACGCAAGACCCCAGCCTGATGAAAGGTTTGGTAGTGGAAGATAAAGCCGTTCGCGTTAAAAATTTCCATAATCTTACCGTGGCTAGCGCAGTGGAGCTGCTCGGTGCTGCAGGTTTAAGAGAAACACATCAGTTAACCCGGGCTTATATTAACAGGCGCGTAAGCCCGAGTGTGATGCAAAGTTATCTGGAGACTTTCCCGTATATTCCGGCGGGTAGTCTGTTAAAAACACCTTATCCAACGCGTTACGAACTGGGCATGGCGCTAAGTACGTCAAAAAGTTTTGCGCCTACCGATTATAAGGTTTCGGCGGTAGATTATTCGCATGCCAATCCGTACGGAGATACCATGCATGAGGATGGAAGATAGGTTCTTTGGCAAAGTTTTAAAGGGCATAAGGCTATGTAAACCGGAACGCCAGCGTTTGGTACAGGCATAATTTTTTTTGAAAAGCAGGGGCAGCAATACTTAGGATGGTTCAGCTCCTGCTTTTTGCTGCAAGTCCTCACTACGCTCCGGGCTTTTCGCGTCAATCAGGTTTAGGTGGCTACAATAGATGGGGGATTAAAGGTTTAAATCACCAAACGTTCCTACGGAACGAAACGCCAATTTTACAATTGGCTACCCGTGAGGTGTGCCGATGAGACGGCCATGATTAAATTCCAAAGGTAAAACTGTTTAACCTGAGTTCGATTAATGTTTATGTATTCAAGTATTTAGCTATAAATACAGTTTTGTCAGCCTAAATATTCGAAGATTTGCAATAGTCAACAATAAGAATTTTTAATTAAAAGCTTGCCCATTACAGCTGTTAAAATCAGCGTCATCTAAAGCGGAGCAACGCATCCTGGAGAGATCTTTAAACATCTTTGAAAGATCTCTCCGCTACGGTCGAGATGACGATTTATATTAAGTTTATTCAACTACTTAATTTTAACTAAAACTGTTGCGTTTCCCTGTAGTCTGGAAGTAGTTGGTTAGTGACATTATACAAAAGGGTTCAAATTATTATAATTCAAACCCGTTAGTGGTACAATTTGTTTACCCTAAACCCTAAACCCTAAACCCTAAACCCTAAACCCTAAACCCTAAACCCTAAACCCTAAACCCAAAGGCTAAAATTCTGCGTTTTTCGGGAATCTCGGGAAAGCAATCACGTCGCGTATATTGGTCATTCCGGTTACGAACAACACTAAACGCTCAAAGCCTAAACCGAAACCGGCGTGTGGTGCCGTACCAAAACGACGGGTATCTAAGTACCACCACAATTCATCTTGCGGAATATTCAGGTCTTCCATGCGTTTGGTTAAGCGGTCTAAACGTTCTTCACGTTGCGATCCGCCGATCATTTCGCCAATACCGGGGAATAAGATATCCATTGCTGCCACTGTTTGTCTGCCTTCTGCATCCTGCTCATTCTGGCGCATGTAGAACGATTTAATATCAGCTGGATAATCCGTTAAGATTACCGGTTTTTTAAAGTGTTTTTCTACCAGGTAACGTTCATGCTCACTCTGTAAATCCGCTCCCCACTCATCAATCAGGTATTTAAACTGTTTCTTCTGGTTTGGTTTAGAAGATTTTAAAATCCTGATGGCTTCTGTATAGGTTAACCGTTCAAAATCATTCGCCAAGCAAAAATCAAGTTTCTCTAATAAACTCAGCTCGCTGCGCTCGTTTTGTGGTTTTTGTTTATCTTCCTCAACTAAGCGGTTATTTAAAAACTCCAATTCCTCTTTGCAGTGATCCAAAGCATATTTGATCACATACTTCATCATGTCTTCTGCAAGCTGCATGTTGTCTTCCAGGTCGGCAAAAGCAAATTCCGGCTCAATCATCCAGAATTCGGCCAGATGGCGTGTGGTATTTGAATTTTCAGCCCTGAATGTTGGTCCGAAAGTATAAATTTTACCAAAAGCCATAGCTGCCAATTCTCCTTCTAACTGACCCGATACGGTTAAGTTGGTGGCGCGGGCAAAAAAATCCTGCGAGAAATCAACTTTACCATCTTCCGTACGTGGCGGGTTGTCGAAATCCAAAGTGGTTACTTTAAACATTTCGCCTGCACCTTCCGCATCACTGGCTGTGATTACCGGGGTGTGCATGTATACAAAGCCGCGTTCGTTATAAAACTGGTGGATGGCGAAAGCCAAAGCGTGGCGTACCTTAAATACAGCATTAAAAGTATTGGTACGGAAACGCAGGTGCGCGATTTCGCGTAAAAACTCTAAGCTGTGTTTTTTAGGCTGCAAAGGAAATTTTTCAGGATCGCTATCGCCAAGGATTTCTACAGTGGTAGCTTTAATCTCAACCGTTTGGCCTTTGCCCAACGATTCGATCAGTTTGCCTGTTGCAGAAATGGCTGCACCGGTTGTGATTCTTTTTAACAGCTCATCTGGTAAATTATTAAAATCGATCACCACCTGGATATTGCTCATGCAAGATCCGTCGTTTAAGGCAATAAACTGATTATTGCGGAAAGTTCTCACCCATCCCATAACCGTTACTTCTGTGTCAAATGCTGTCGACTTTAATAAATCTTTAATTTGCTGTCTCTTAATCATATTGTTATTTGTAAAAGGCGCAAATTTAGAAAAAAAAAACGTATCAGTTGGCAGTTTTCAATACACAGTTTTCAGTTTTTTAGTGAGTAGTTTACGCCAAACTCCAAACGCTCCACTCCAAATTACTGTTGCTGTTGTTGCTGTTGCATGGCTTCCATATATTGCTGATAGCTGTTCTTTGTTCTGGCGCTGCTTATGGTTGCTGAAGGTTTGCTGTAATTCACTTCTTTTGGCTGGAAGTAGGTTTCCTGATCGTTTAAATCTTCATCATTATAACCTACCGATACATTAACTTCCATAACGTGTTCGAAGCCTCCTTTATAAACCCCTTTTACGGGTGAGCAATCGGCAAAGTTGCGGCCTACGGCCAGGCGGACATGGTTCTCGTTAGCGATGCAGTTATTGGTCGGATCTAAGCCCAGCCAGCCGTATTCGGGTAAATAGGCTTCGGCCCAGGCATGCGTAGCACCTTCACCGCGCATGCCATCTCTGTTGGGACAGATATAACCGCTTACATACCGTGCAGGGATCCCGGTTAAACGCAGCATGGCGGTCAATACATGGGCAAAGTCCTGACAAACACCTGCTTTAAGGTTCAGAATTTCATCAATGGTGGTATCAACTGCTGTTATGCCTTTAATGTATTCGAAATTGTTGAACACGTGGGCGCAGTATTTTATAGCGGTTTGGTAAGGGGTATCGTCAGTTCCTTTTATATCCATAACTGTTTCCTTTAACTGGGTTATGCCGTCAAAACTTTCCTGCCGTAAATAATCGATATAGGGTACTTCAAATTTTAAATTGTTTAAACTGTTCCATTGCTCGCTACTGAACATATCATCCTGTGGCAAGGGTTTTGGAAAAGTTTCTACGCTTACTTTCGAGTAAATTTTGAGTTGGGTATGCGGTTCGTTTTGGGTAAAAGTACCCACCTCGTTCCCATAATAGTCAATAAAAATTTCAATTTCAGGGCTGCCGGATATATTCAGGTCGTGTTTAATTACTTTCTGAAAATCGTCTTTAATCGGAAATAAAATAATCTGGTTCGCACTATCCCGGACAGGCGATTCATATTTGTAATTGGTGATATGTTTGATTTTGAAAACTGGCATATGGGTTGTAGTTATTTATATGTTATCGCAGCTAAACAGGATAAACACAGATGTGAAATCAGTAAAAAATGGTTGTGTTAATCTGTGGGTAAACATTTAGTTTATGAATTTGCGAAATAATACTCATTTAAAAGATTTCCGATCCCGAAGAGTTCGGCCCTGATTTCGGTCAGGTAGTGGTGTAACTGCTCCTCGTTCATGGTATTGACCGAACTATATGTAATCATACTCTTCAGGCGCCCGATTTTGAACGACAGGCTGTTATAATGTTCGATATTGCTTTCGCTCTTTAGCCGGTTAAAGTATCGTTCTATATTATTCATAGCATACAATGCCGAACGCGGAAAATCGTTGTTGAGCATTACCAGTTCGATGATATTTTTTGCATCAAACCCTTGCCGATAGGTTTTCAGGTATAATTCATAGCCGCCTAATGACAATAACAAATGTTTCCAATAGGAAATATCGGTTAAGAGATCGGGGTTGGTGCTCACCGAACTGAATTTAATGTCGAGGATATCAATAGATTGGATACTTCTTTCCAGGTGCTTGCCGATTTTCATAAAACTTCTGCTTTCTCCACGTTCCATTACACTGTCGGCCGTTCCGTGATAGAGCATTATCTGTTTGATCAAAATGTCCAGTGCGGTAATGGGATCATCCTTTTGTACGTACCACAATAATTTCTCGTCTTTAACCGCATGGTAATATTCATTTAAACATTGCCATAAATCTTTTGGGATGTGTTCCTGAACGCTCCGTGCATTCTCACGCGCAAGCGTAACGATGTTTAAGATCGAATTTGGATTTTCCCGGTTTAACAAAAGGTATTCGATCACCGCGCGGCTATCGTGCTGGATATTCAATAGTTCGTTTTCGTCATCAGAAGAAAAAATCCTGATTACGGGTTTCCAGGTAAATTCCTGTATCGTATCCTGTGAGGAAGCGTAATTTATTTTCAACATGCGCAGCATACCGTCGCTGCGCTCAACATATCTGCTTAACCAATATAGGCTTGATGCTACTCTGCTTAACATATTGTATATTCTAAGAAGTTAAAACCCAGGTATCTTTACTGCCGCCGCCCTGCGAGCTGTTTACCACCAGCGAACCTTCTTTTAAGGCCACCCTGGTTAAGCCTCCCGGTACAATTGAAATACCATCTGGTCCGTTTAACGCAAACGGGCGGAGGTCAATTCTGCGCGGAGCCAGTTTTCCATTGATAAAGCAGGGCGCGGAAGACAGACTGATGGTAGGTTGGGCAATAAAGTTGCGTGGATCTTTTAAAACCTCAATTTTGTACGTTTCAATTTCCTGCTCGCTGGCTGCGTGGCCCATTAACATGCCGTAGCCACCACTTCCATTGGTTTTTTTAATGACCATGGTATTGATGTTTGCAAACACGTAATCAAGCTCATCCTGATCGCTGAGCTGGTAGGTAGGTACATTCTTTAATATAGGTTCTTCATTCAGGTAATACCTGATCATATCGGGTACATAGGTATAAACGGCCTTATCGTCGGCTACGCCATTGCCTACCGCGTTGATAATGGCTACATTGCCTTTTCGGTAAGCACCCATCAGGCCAGCTACTCCCAGTACGCTGTTCGGATTAAAAACCAAAGGATCAAGATAGTCATCATCTACACGGCGATAAATCACATCCACCTGCTGCAGCCCGGTAGTGGTTTTCATAAATACCTTTTGATTTTTAACTACCAGGTCGCGGCCTTCTACCAGTTCTACCCCCATGAGGCGGGCGAGGGTAGTATGTTCATAATAGGCTGAATTATACATTCCCGGACTTAACAGTACAATGGTAGGATTGGAAACTGCCCTTGGTGAAAGGGCCATCAGATTTTTGTACAGGATGGCAGGATATTCGGTTACACTCCTTACACCACATTGCGGAATCAGATCGGGGAATAACCTTTTGGTAATTTCCCTGTTTTCGAGCATGTAACTTACCCCCGAAGGCGTACGCAGGTTATCTTCGAGTACATAAAATGTTCCGTCATGATCTCTGATCAGGTCTATCCCTGCAATATGGATGTAGATATCGTGCAGTACATTCACATTATGCATTTCCCTTAAGAAATGTGGACATGAATAGATAACATTTATGGGGACAATTTTATCTTTTAAGATAAATTGATTGCTATAGACATCTTTTAAGAAGAGATTGAGCGCTTTTAAACGTTGTTTTATTCCTTTTTCTATAAAACTCCATTCAGAAGAGGTGATTATCCTGGGAATAATATCAAAAGGGAAGATTTTTTCGATTCCTTCGCCACTATCATATACAGTAAAGGTGATGCCTTGACTCATAAATAACTTTTTAGCAAGTTCTTCCTTTTTGTTTAAGTTTTCGAGAGACTCTTTAGAGAAATTATTGATGAAATTTGTATAGTGATTTCTGTAATTTTTACCATCTAAGAACATTTCATCGTATGTTTTAGGGTGGTTAAAGTAATTTTTTATAAAATCTTCTATCATTTCGGTTAAATATTTCTTTAAATTATCATTTTTAGTATAAAATAAACAACTTTTTCATGTTAATATTTAATATTCATGCTATTTCTGTCTGAATTTATTGCATTTTATGTCTAAAATTTAGTTTTTTAATCCTTTTTTGATGAAAAAAAAATATTTTTTACTCAAAATACTTGCTATTATGGATAAATTTTGTACTTTTGTAATGCTCGTTAATTATTATTATATATTTGGTTTAAAAAAAGCGCTGGCAACGGCGCTTTTTTTATAAAAACTACAAGACTTATTCATAATCAACATAAACCAAACAACCTAAACCAAGAAAGCTCCGGAAAACCGGAGCTTTTCTTTTTTAAAACTTTCCTAACTGATAAATGGACTGAGGTTAAAGGGAGAAATATTATTATTTCGGTATAGGGATATCGTCATCCCCGCGAAGGTGGAGATTTAATACCATAAGCTAATCATCACTTTTAAAGCTTTCTCTCCGCCTGTACGGTCAGACCTGTCCGCACAGGCGGCATTGGGACCGGAATAACGAAACTTCGGAATTATAGCAATCGTGATCCTCGCATATTCATTTGATTATGATGCTTTAGCATATCATTGCTATTGAAAAAAAATGAAATAAAAAAAGCTACCCAATTCGGATAGCTTTTTAATATATGTTTTGTTGTTGTTATTCTTCTGAATAGGAGATTTTATTAACATGTTTATCAATTTCCCATCTTCCGGTACCTTCTTCACCGATTACTTCGAACAATTCTAAGGCTCTGCGTGCTTTATATTCTTCTTCGCGTTGCTCTTTCAGGAACCAGTTCAAAAATTCCATGGTTACGAAATCCTGTTCTTTGTGGCATCTGGCTGCAATATTTTTGAAACTCTGAGTGATCGCGATTTCTGCTTCCAACGCATCTTCGAAAACTTCTCTGAAACTTGCGAAATCTGTTTTGATTCCACTAACCTCCGGAGAGACGGCGTTTCCGCCCATGTCCAACACATATTTGAACAATTTAAGTTGGTGTACCCTTTCTTCTTCAGATTGCTTTAAGAAATAATCTGCCGAATAATCGAATCCATTTTGGTCACACCAAGATGACATGGATAAATATAGTGATGAAGAATGAGCTTCTTTTTTGATTTGCTGATTTAATAATGTTTCGATATCCTGGGATATTAAACATTTGATACGCATTAGATCTTTCATATTTCTGTACTTTAATAACAATACAAATGTAAACTGAATTTGTTCTGAATGCTAATTTATTTGCAATATGAAATTAGTCTAAATTGCTGATAATTAGTTATTTGTAATCAGTTTAAATAACAGATTAGTGAAACGAGATTGGCCGTATTAATGACGGGATAACGCCAAACGGATAATGGCTGGAAATCAACAGGATGACAGACGGTTTTCAGTTGGCAGTTTCAAATGCAGTTTTCAATTTCCCTTGAGGTCGTCATCCTGAGTTTAGTTCAGGATCTCTTTATACAGATACTGAAGCAAGTTCAGTATGACATGCTGAATGAAATTGATCGAAAACGGATGTAATTGATACAATACAATTTCCAATTGGCCATATCCAGTACAAAAACATCTTTTTCCTCTAATTTATCATCCCGAATGCAATGATGAATCTTTTATGATGCCAGAAAGATCTCCTTATTATCGATCATTAACAATTAAACAAGTCATTTTAACTCAGCAATCAAATTCAGGAGGAAGTGATGTATAGAAAAATCAATTAATGGTTAACTTGATATACCAATAAACAAATGACTAATGAACCAATAACTAGCAAACCAGTCTATAAAGACAGTCGCTAATGATGTGATTAAGCTTGAACATGGTAAAGGTACCTTGCAGTAAATCTTTTAAAGCAATAATTTCGAGTGCACTTAATAAATAGATGTGTTCGCAACCGTTAAAGGTAACCAATTCGAAATCTGCTTTATGGGTATTTAAAAGGAGAGCTTCAACATCAATCTGTTCTACTACAGCTTTTAATTTTTGAAGCGAAAGGCAATTGTAACGTGCAAACTTGCCGCCAAAATCTACATAAAAACAGTTTAATCTATCTGATTGATAAATTGAACCATGGGTATTTGAGAATACGTTAACGAGTTGATTAATATCTATACACGCTTTTTCCATCGGTTACAAAAATTGGTATTATTTAGATTAAATACAAATAAAATGCGAAAAAAATGTTTAGTTTTTGGTGGGTAGCGTCTGGTGTTAAGAAAAGCGTGATCGATAATAATAATGTTGATTGCGATAGGGGGAAAGGTTTGCGTGGACTTTCTCAAGTTTAATTTCAGCTATTTATGATTTTTGCGATCTGTGAATTGTTTTCTTCTGACTTTTAGTTGAGTCTGGATTGATAATTCGCTTGCGGTTTAAATATCAGGTGATAATAAAATCCGCCCATAAATTCTTTTTCATTTTGGATTATAAAGCCCATTTGCTGGTAGAGCTTCAGGGCACGCCCGTTATTTTGTTCAACCAATAAAGCAATCTTTTGATGGCCTGATTGTTCTCCCCAGGCCAGGCCTGCTTTAATGAGTTGTTTGCCTATGCCTTTGCCCTGGGCACTGGCATTTACACTTATGCTATCGAGATAAAACTCGCCAATTTGAGTTTCTGTGCCTGAATCGGTAACATCCGCATCAGGCTGATTCAGATAAGATAAAAAGGGTTTTCTAAGTTCAATCAGTTTTGCGCCATCATAAGCGGTTATTGAACCAAGTACTTTTCCTGCTTCTTCAAAAACTAAGGTATTTTCATAGCTATACTGGTTGCCCTGCTGTTGAAAGAAATGCTCAAAGATGTCGTATATGGTTTCCTGATCTTTGGTTTGGGTTAACTTTGGTGCGAGCTCGCCCATCGCCTGGAGTAACAAAGGAACAACTTGCGAGGCATCTTCCGGTTTGGCAGGCCTGATCATTATATCTCACTTAGTTTAAAAGTTTCTGCCACCCGAATGCCTTTTTCCGTACGTTGTAAGGTACAGCATTCGTTAACGGGATCATGCTCAAGATACAAGATGTAATTGTTTTCTACCGCTTCTTCCAAAAAAGCTTGTTTTTCGGTTAAGGTTTTTAGCGGAAACATATCGTAGGCCATTACATAGGGCAGGGGCAGGTGACCTACTGACGGTAAAAGATCTGCCATATAAACAATGGTTTTACCTTTATAATTGATTTTAGGCAACATCATGGCATCGGTATGGCCGTAAGCGAAAGTGATATTGATATCTTTCTGCCATGCTATATTCTCTTGTTCAGCCACAAAATTAAGCTGTCCGCTTTCCTGAATGGGTAAAATATTTTCCTTCAAAAATGAAGCTTTTTCTCTTGCATTGGGTTCTACCGCCCATTGCCAATGTTTTTCATTGCTCCAATATTTAGCATTTTTAAAAGCTGGTGAAAGTTTTTCGCCTGCTCTAACAATGGCACCTCCAACATGGTCAAAGTGGAGGTGTGTCAGGAAAACATCAGTGATATCTGTCGTTCCGAAGCCCAGCTTTGCCAGTGATTTTTCCAGGGAATCGTTGCCATGCAGGTAGTAATGGCTAAAAAACTTCTCATCCTGTTTATTTCCGATTCCGGTATCCACTAAAATTAACTGATTGCCTTGTTCTATCAGTAAACAGCGCATGGCCCAGGTGCAAAGGTTATTTGCATCAGCCGGATTGGTTTTTTGCCAGATGACCTTGGGTACAACGCCAAACATGGCACCACCATCTAATTTAAAAAAACCGGTATCTATAGTATGTAATGTCATCGCCGTTGATATAATAATAGTAGGCGCTAAATTTATGATGTTTTAGGCGAAGGGCGAAATTGTTCTGCTAAGATGATTTGTCTGGTGTGACCAGTTTTAAACCTACAATAGATAAAATTAAAAGGCCGATGAAGAAAATCCGCCAGAAATTAGCGTCTTCTTTAAAATAAAATATGCCGACCAGAACTGTTCCGACGGCACCGATTCCCGACCATATGGCATAAGCGGTACCTAACGGAATTTGTTCAATCGCTTTGGTTAGAAAAACAAAACTGATGATAACACAAACCACGAATCCTGCAGCCCATTTCCAATTGGTAAAACCATCTGATAATTTTAATGATGTGGTGAAACCCACCTCGAAAAGCCCGGCAATAACTAGTAAAATCCAATGCATAATATATCCCTTATTTAAATAATCATTTATTAGCTAATTACCGAACACATAGTCGCGTTAAATGTTTTAGGAATATAGTAGGTCGTATTTATATTGATCGGCAGAAAGGTCGCAGCAGACGGTGCCCAGCCATAAAATTGTTTAGTGGCTGCAACGAAAAAAGCCCCAAAATCTTCGGGGCTTTTCAAATTTTTGTTAATTATAATTACAAATGGATCACTTCTCCGTAAGCATCAGCTGCAGCTTCCATAATCGCTTCGCTCATGGTTGGGTGAGGGTGAACAGATTTGATCATTTCATGTCCGGTAGTTTCTAATTTACGGGCCACAACAATTTCGGCGATCATTTCGGTAACGTTGGTGCCGATCATGTGTGCACCTAATAATTCTCCGTATTTAGCGTCGAAAATTAATTTGACAAAACCATCTTTGGCACCGGCAGCACTTGCCTTACCTGATGCAGAAAACGGAAATTTACCGATTTTTAATTCATAACCAGCTGCTTTAGCCGCTTTTTCGGTATAACCTACCGAAGCAATTTCAGGTGTGCAATAGGTACATCCCGGGATATTGTTGTAATCTAAAGGCTCAGCATGCTGACCGGCGATTTTTTCTACACAAATAATTCCTTCTGCAGAAGCTACGTGTGCCAGTGCCTGGCCACCTACCACATCGCCAATGGCATAGTATCCTTTAACAGAAGTATTATAGAACTCATCGGTAACAATTTTACCTTTTTCGGTTTTGATACCTACTTCTTCTAAGCCAATGTTTTCGATATTGGCCACGATACCTGCTGCAGAAAGGACAATGTCGGCTTCAATGGTTTGCATGCCCGAAGCTGTTTTAACAGAAACCTTACAGCCCGCACCGCTGGTATCAACAGATTCAACACTTGCCGAGGTCATTACATCGATACCAGTTTTCTTTAAACTGCGTAACAACTGTTTTGAAACGTCTTCATCTTCAACCGGAACCACGTTTTCCATAAACTCTACAATGGTTACTTTGGTACCCATGGTCGCATAGAAATAAGCAAATTCTACGCCGATGGCTCCAGAACCTACCACCACCATGCTTTTTGGTAATTCAGGAAGTACCATGGCCTGGCGGTAGCCGATAATCTTTTTACCATCCTGTTTCAGGTTAGGTAATTCCCTTGAACGGGCACCGGTAGCAATGATGATATTTTTGGCACTTAGTTCTTTCTGGGAACCATCTGCACCCCTAACTTCTAATTTGTTTCCTGGTTTTACCTTACCGGTACCCATAATTACGTCAATTTTATTTTTTTTCATTAAAAATTGAACGCCTTTGCTCATACCATCGGCCACACCCCGGCTGCGTTTTACCACAGCAGCAAAATCTGCCGTTGCACCGGCCGTTGTGATTCCGTAATCAGCAGCATGATTAATATATTCGAAAACCTGAGCACTTTTTAAAAGTGCTTTAGTAGGGATACAGCCCCAGTTTAAACAAATACCACCTAATGATTCACGCTCAACAATGGCAACTTTTAGTCCCAATTGAGAAGCTCTGATCGCAGCTACATAACCACCGGGGCCGCTGCCTAAAACAATAACGTCGTAATTCATCTGTTTTTTTTAATTTGTTATTTATCTTTCAGATGGAGTTTGCCATTACATCATGAATATTAATTGTAGGCTGTAATTCCGTTCTGCTTAAAGATATTTGTTTCTTAATGTTCTGTATTTATAAGTGATGTAGGTAATCTGTATATTTCAATCTTAATCCCTGACCTGAACTTTAACATTACCAAAAATTAACGGAGACTGCTCCGTTAACCATCGTCCAAAACTAAAAAAAAAATGTCAATTGGCTAAGTCAATATGCAGATCGCTGTTAAAATTTACAATGGTTGAATATTGTTTGGGTTTCCCGCCAAAAAATGAAATCTAAAATTATGTCAATTTGCAAAATTATATATGGAAAAGCAGATTAAAAGTTGAATAATATCGATGTTATTGTTCAAAAAATAATTGTTGATATGTATTATTAGAAAAATACCAATGTTAATTTAATTTTTATGTTGAAATAATAAGCAATTATTGGTTTTGTTGTTAAAAATTTAGTTTTCCAATCAATGTGTTGATAAACTGAAAGTTGTAATTAGTACCTGATGTGTTAAATGTTGAAAAATTATGGCCGACTTAATAATTATTTAACATTGAATGTTAAAATGTGTTAAATTTTATTAGGACATTTGCAGCTATAAAATCCCTTTGAATTATCATTTTAAAAAAAAACATTTAAAAATCAAAGTATGAAGAAATCTTTACTTTTAAGATTAGTACTGGTTATTGTTGCATTCGTAGGTATTACTTTTGGTGCGGATGCACAGGTAACCACATCATCAATGACGGGAACAATTAAGGATGCCAAAGGCGCTTTGCCTGGTGCTAGTGTTAAAGCGACCCACACACCTACGGGGACTGTTTATTCTGTTTCTACAAACAATGACGGTCGTTTCACCATCGGTGGAATGCGGGTTGGTGGTCCTTATACCATCGAGGTTAGTTTTGTTGGTTACAGGCCTGAAAAACAAACTGAAGTTTATTTGAAATTAGGTGAACCTTATGTTCTAAATTTAACGCTAACCGATAACAGCTCAACTTTAGCAGAAGTTAAGGTAGTGGGTCAAAGTGCAAGTGCCATTTTGAATTCTAATAAAAATGGAACTTCAACAGTCATCAATAAAGATCAGATTCAGTCTTTACCAACTATTTCACGTAGTGTTAACGATTTAACACGTTTAACACCGCAGGCTAATGGTACGGCGATTGGTGGTGGTAACTATCGTTCTAATAACTTTACGGTAGACGGTGCTAACTTTAACAACCAATTTGGTATTGGTCAGAACATTCCAGCTGGTGGTTCACCAATATCAATTGATGCATTGGAGCAAATTTCGATCAATGTAACGCCTTATGATGCTCGTCAAACTGGTTTCACCGGAGGTTCTGTTACTGCTGTGACGCGTTCTGGTACCAATAATTTTTCAGGTAATGCTTTTTATACTATGCGTGGAGAGGAGCAGCAAGGAAAAAGAATTGGCGAAACTTATAGAATTCCTGTTTTACAGAAATTGGATGAGAAAAATTATGGTTTTAGCTTGGGCGGTCCCATTGTAAAAGATAAATTGTTTTTCTTTGTTAACTACGAAAAGAAACATACCATTCAGCCTGGTACTCAACGTGTAGCTGCAACCGCAGCAGTGCCTTATAGTTCTGCTAATCCAAATACCGTGCAGGCTACGGAAGGCTTTTTAAACCAGGTAAGTTCTTACCTTCTATCAAGATATAATTATGTGACCGGTCCTTACCAAGGTTATTCAAATATCAGCGACAATGAAAAAATGTTTGCTCGATTAGATTGGAATATTACTAAGAACCATCGTTTCAGTGTACGTTATAATCAGGTTGAAAGTAAAACTCCTGCTTCTGCTAGTACATCAACCGGTGGTTCACCAATTGGAACAGTTACTGGTTATTCATATTTGAATTCTAGATCTGGAACCCTTAGAAATGCTGGTTTACCTTTCGCAAATACCAATTACTATCAAGCAGCAAATTTATATTCTGGCGTTGCTGAGTTAAATTCCAATTTTGGCAGCAAAGTAACTAATGTTTTAAGGGCTACTTATTCTCATCAAAACGATCCCCGAACTACAGATGGATCTCCATTTCCTTTAGTTGACATCCTTGATGGTACCGGGACAAGCGCAAACTTAGGTAATGTTTTAACATCTTTTGGTTACGAACCATTTTCTTATGGCAATTTAAGAGATGTAAGTTCTTATACCTATAGTGATGATTTAAGTTTAGCTTTAGGTAAACACAACTTAACTTTAGGTGTTCAGGCGGAATACAGCACGACCAAAAATGGCTTTCAACGTTTCGGAACAGGTTTTTATACCTTTAGATCATGGAATGATTTTGTCACAAATCAGAGGCCTGCTCAATACACCGTTACCTATCCTTTAACTGCTGATGGTTCTCAGGCTTATCCAAGCTTTAAGTTCGCGCAATATTCTGCTTATCTTCAAGATGAATTTACTGTTTCAGACCGCTTAAAGTTAACCGCAGGTTTAAGGGTAGAGCGTGCCAGTTATCCTGATGTGACTGAAATTAAAACTCATCCTTTAGTGGCGGGATTAAATTTTGCAGGTCAAAAAGTGGATACAGGAGTTTTACCTGAAAATAAAATTTCTTTCTCACCTCGTTTCGGTTTCAATTGGGATGTGATGGGCGACCGCTCATTCCAAGTACGTGGTGGTACAGGTATTTTTACAGGGCGTATTCCATTTGTTTGGATTGTTTCTCAATCGGGTGATGCTGGTTTATTGCAATATACTCAAAGTTATGTGGGTAACGCAACTCCGTTCTTTAACCCGAGCATTGCTCCTCAATTAACTACCACCGCTCCTCCGGCAGGAAGCTCTATTCCATCTTCTGGAGTTAGTGTGATGGCTCCAAATCTTAAATTTCCACAAACATGGAAATCAAGTTTAGCATTTGATGTTAAACTACCATGGGGAGTAGTTGGAACCATCGAAGGTATTTACGGACGTGATCTTAATGTCGCTTTTGCTAAAAATTTAAATTTGGTTAACCCAGCTATACAAATTACAGGTTACGGGGATACTAGATTATTCTATCCGGCTGCAAATACAGATAAATATTATAATCCTATCAACGCCTCAGGTTTACCAGTTGCGCAAGGAACTCCAAATGGCGGTGCTAATGGTAACATTACAGGATTTAATGCAATTCAGATGACCAATGTTAAAGGTGGTTATAACTGGATGGCTACGGCTCAGTTAACTAAACAGTTTAGAAGTGGTTTATCGGCGATGATCGCTTATACCCGTTCAGATCAACGCAATTACGGTGATCAAAATGGTGACCAGCTAGCTAACTTGTGGTCGTTGCCACAAACTTCTGTTAATCCTAATACTCCTACACTAAGTTATTCAAGTAACTTAAATCCAGATCGTATAGTAGCCAATATTTCATATAGAAAGGCATATTTTGGCAATTTGGCAACATCATTCTCGCTTTTCTATGAAGGAACTCAACAAGGAAGGTTCTCTTATACTTATAATGGAGATTATAATCGTGATGGTGTATCTGGAAACGATCTAATTTATATTCCTAAACAGGGTGAATTTACTGCAAGTGATTTTTCAGCCATACCTGCAAATACCAACGGCTATGCGAGAGCATACAGCGCACAAGAGCAAGCTGATTTATTTGAAGCTTATATCAATCAAGACAAATACTTAAGTCAGCATAGAGGTGAGTATGCAAAACGCAATGGTGGAACTTCTCCTTGGAGAAATCAATTCGACTTTAGGTTAACACAAGAGGTTTTCAAAGATTTTGGAAAAACTAAGAACTCTTTCCAATTCACAGTTGATATTTTTAATGTTGGTAACTTGTTAAACCGTAAATGGGGAAATCAAAACTTTGTAAACAACGCTGCAATTCTTGTTCCTCAAAATATTTCATCAATTGCTGCTGGAACGAAGCCATTATTTAGATTGGCTAATTCATCAGGCGATATTGTTAAAGAAACTTTTGGGACAACTCAAACTATATTATCTACTTATTATATGCAGTTTGGTGTTCGTTATAACTTTAATTAACACTTAAACGGTAATAAATATTAAAGCCCCGATCAAAGCGATCGGGGCTTTTTTTATTTTATAAAAACCATTTCCACCTGAACGCGATTTTATTGTTAGTCTATTTATTTAAAATTAAATTATAAAACAATGAGCGGTTCAAAACAAACCCATAACCATGCCAACATTAGAGCATGGGCTGAAGAACATGGTGGTGTACCTGCTATAGTTGCAGATACAGATAAAAAAAGCGGAGGAGGTGTTTTAAGGATACATTTTCCTAAACATAGCGATAACAAATCCGATTTAAAAGAAACAGATTGGGATACTTTCTTCAAAACTTTTGATGAGCACAAACTTGATTTCCTTTATCAGGAAAAGAAAGCTGATGGAGAAGAAAGTACCTTTCATAAGTTCGTAACGAGAGATTAAAAACAAGAAGCCTGATCTATAAATCAGGCTTCTTGCTTTTAATAGTAAAATTTTACTTGGGTAATTTTTTATTTCGCTGGCTCTATTTTACCGTTATGGCAGGTTATACAGGCGATTTGGGTAATCGTTTTCCCTTCCTTCATGGTATTGTGAAAATATTTTTTATTGATCTTGGCGGTCATACGCATCATTTCGCGGGCAGTTTCCTTTTCAGGTTTTTCATCGCTGGCAAAATCCAGCTTTCTGGGATTGTCTTTCATTGGCGCATGGCAATGGCTGCATCGCACACCTAATGCAAGCTTAAAATCGTCCATTACCTTATCCAGTTCTTCCTTACTGATATTTTTTGGCAACACCTTCAAATTCTTTGCTTTCGGTTCTGGTTCGGGTTTAGGCATAAAGGCACTGAGGATTAATATCAAGCAAGCCATTAAGCCCATTACTATGGTCTTTTTATCATTCATGTTCTGTTAATTGGTATAACTAATATAAATCTTTTTTCAGGTGGAAAATGATTTTTACAGATTGTAATAAATTTATTTCAATCATACTCATAAAAAGAAACCCGTTTAACAAAAAAAGCTTCGGATTTTTTATCCAAAGCCTTTTATATTTAATATGACGAAGATATTTAATGGTAAACAAATGTGCCTTTTTCGCTTTCAATGGTTACCTGTTTCTGATTACCTTTTTCTACGCGGCCAATAATCTGGGCATCGATATTAAAACTTTTTGAGATTTCGATAATCTTCCCGGCAATTTCCTGTGGCACATACAGCTCCATTCTATGTCCCATGTTAAACACTTTGTACATTTCCTTCCAATCGGTACCCGATTGTTCCTGGATCAGCTTAAATAGTGGCGGAACAGGAAATAAATTGTCTTTTATGACATGGATATCATCATTAATGAAGTGAAGCACTTTTGTTTGTGCACCACCGCTGCAGTGTACAATACCACTAATCTGATTGCTGTATTGCTCCAAAATCTGTTTAATTACCGGGGCATAGGTACGGGTAGGAGAAAGTACCAGTTTGCCTACGGTTATTTTACCGTAACCTTCGATTTCGATTTCATCGGTTAATTTTTTGCCACCCGAGAAAACCAGATCAAACGGCACCGCCGGATCGAAGCTTTCCGGGTAGGTATTGGCGATTGATTTTTCGAAAACATCATGACGGGCGGAGGTCAAACCATTCGAGCCCATACCGCCATTGTATTCGGTTTCGTAAGTAGCTTGTCCCGAAGAGGCTAATGCTACAATGACATCGCCAGGTTTAATGTTATCGTTGCTAATAATGTCTTCACGCTTCAAACGACAGGTAACTGTAGAATCGACAATAATGGTACGTACCAAATCGCCCACATCGGCTGTTTCGCCACCTGTTGAATAAATGGATATGCCTTGCGCGCGTAAATCGGCCAGAATTTCTTCTGTACCGTTAATTACCGCTGCAATTACATCGCCCGGAATGAGGTTTTTATTGCGGCCAATGGTTGATGACAAGAGGATATTATCGGTAGCACCAACGCAGATCAGGTCATCAATATTCATGATAATGGCATCCTGCGCAATACCTTTCCAAACCGAAATATCGCCGGTTTCTTTCCAGTAGACATAAGCTAAAGATGATTTGGTGCCGGCACCATCAGCATGCATAATATTACAATATGCCTGATCACCACCTAAAATATCGGGAATGATTTTGCAGAATGCTTTTGGAAAAATTCCTTTATCGATGTTTTTGATGGCATTGTGCACATCTTCTTTTGAGGCAGAAACGCCACGTTGATTGTACCTGTTATCACTCATGTTGCCGCAAAGATAGTTGTTTAAGGTGGAAGGTAAAAGGGGAGAAGATAGAAAGTCTGAAGTCGGGAGTCAGAAGTCCGGAGTCTAAAGTCTAAAGTCGGGAATCGATTGTGCAAAGTAAATAATCAGATGTGGTTTTGGAAGTGAACGGTCGCTTTCCATGGCGGTTTGCTGTCCCGCTTTCTTGCTGCCGTTTTAAAACTGTGGAATAGAAAAAAATAACGGATGAAACGGCATTCGTACATCCGATACCTATCGGCTGGGGCTTAGGGTACAGCGTTTGGTTCGTTTTTTTGGGGGGCTTGCACCGTCTTTTGTTAAATAAACCTGATTGAATGGATGCTGTGGAAGATGAATTTAGTTTAAGAAAAATTTCACAGCAGGAAGGAAAGCAGGACTATCTTAACCGAGGAGCAGGGGTATTGCTTTCTAGAAAATAGACGTAGTTGATTATTATGGACTGTAAGATCCTCCGGTCGGTCGGGTGTATCAGGATGACGATAAGATGGGAGTTTATAGTTTTTAATTACCAGGTTTCAGTTATCGACTTTAATACCAAGGAACCAATGATAAATAAACCAATGAATTAAGAAGCAAAAAAAGGGCGTAAAGTTAAACCTTACGCCCTATACTTAAACCTTATGGCTTAAAATCTATTTCATGAATAATAACTCTCTGAATTTTGGTAAAGGCCAAACGCTATCGTCAACAATTTGCTCTAATTTATCTGCGTGGTAGCGGATGGTATCGAAGTAAGATTTAACCTTCTCATCGTAAGCAATCGCTTTTTCGCGGGTATCTTCCAATTTGTTGGTTACTTTACGTTCTTCCAACATCGCATCGATATTGGTTTTCACGATATCTAAGTGCTCAGATAGTTTTTTAGCAATTTCTAAAGAAGATTTACTTTCTATACCAAGCTCTTTTAATCCTTTAATGTTTTCGATTAATGAGTTTTGATAAGCAATTACAGCAGGAATGATAGATGTATTGGCTACTTCGCCCATTACACGTGCTTCGATCTGTAATTTTTTGTAGAAGTTTTCCAACATGATTTCATGACGGGCATGAATTTCACGTGAACTGTAAATACCGGTTGTTGCAAATAATTCAGCTGATTTTTCAGTCAGATAAGCGTCTAAAGCTTTTGGTGTGGTTTTGATGTTTGATAAACCGCGTGTTGCAGCTTCATCTTCCCACTCCTGGCTATAACCATTACCTTCAAAACGGATTGATTTAGACTCTTTAATGTATTTTTTGATCACTGTTAATAAAGCAATGTCTTTTTTATCACCTTTTTTGATCAATTTATCTACCTCAGCTTTGAATTTAATCAACTGCTCAGCCATAATCGCGTTCAAGATCGTCATCGGAGCAGAAGAGTTTGCAGAAGAACCTACCGCTCTTAACTCAAATTTGTTACCGGTAAAGGCGAAAGGAGAAGTACGGTTACGGTCGGTATTATCCAATAAAATCTGAGGGATTTTAGGGATACCTAACCAAAGCGCGTTATCTTCTTTGATTTTTTTGCTGATACGTGAGTGTTCAATCTCATCTAATACATCGTTCAATTGTGAACCCAGGAAGATAGAGATAATGGCTGGTGGCGCTTCGTTGGCACCTAAACGGTGATCATTGCTTACCGATGCAATACTTGCACGTAATAAATCGGCATGCTCGCTCACTGCTTTAATGGTGTTCACAAAGAAAGCAAGGAACATTAAGTTGTTTTTTGGCGTTTTACCAGGTGCCAATAAGTTTTTCCCGGTATCGGTAATTAACGACCAGTTGTTGTGTTTACCTGATCCGTTGATACCTGCATATGGTTTTTCGTGTAATAAAACACGGAAGTGGTGACGACGGGCAACTTTTTCCATCAAATCCATCAGCAATTGATTGTGATCGATAGCTAAGTTGATTTCTTCATAAATCGGTGCGCACTCAAATTGAGAAGGGGCAACCTCATTGTGACGGGTTTTTAAAGGAATACCTAATTTCAGGGCTTCGTTTTCGAAATCTACCATGAAAGTGAATACACGCTCAGGGATAGAACCGAAATAGTGATCTTCTAATTGCTGACCTTTGGCAGACATGTGTCCGAATAAAGCACGACCGGTTAACAATAAATCCGGGCGGGCATTAAATAACGACTCATCAACAAGGAAATATTCTTGCTCAATACCTAAAGAAGCATTTACTTTAGTGATGCTTTTATCGAAATACTGGCATACATCAACGGCAGCTTTATCTAACGCAGCTAATGCTTTTAATAAAGGTGCTTTATAATCTAAGGCCTCGCCTGTATAAGATACGAAAACGGTAGGAATGCAAAGGGTTTTACCTGCTTTACTTTCCATAATGAAGGCTGGAGATGAAGGATCCCAAGCCGTATAACCACGTGCTTCGAAAGTATTACGGATACCACCGTTAGGGAAACTCGATGCATCTGGTTCTTGCTGAACTAAAGCGCTACCTGAAAATTTTTCGATTGCACCTTCACCGCTAGGCTCAAAAAACGAATCGTGTTTTTCGGCTGTAGTACCGGTTAAAGGCTGGAACCAGTGTGTGTAGTGGGTTGCTCCGGCAGCCATTGCCCATGATTTCATGGCAGTAGCAATCTGGTTCGCGTCGTCTGCATTAATTAACTCACCTTGGTTGATAGATGAAATTAATTTCTCATACACGTCTTTAGATAAGAAATCTCTCATTTTTTTCTTATCAAATACATTAGCGCCAAAAAAGTCAGAAATTTTATTAGAAGGAGATTTAACTTCAGGTGAAATTCTGTTTTGAGCCTCTTTTAATGCGATGGTTCTTAAGCTTTTCATTAATTCGTTATGTTTTTTGTCAAAAATAGCATATTTTATCAATTCAAATAAAATAATAGCAAAATTTATAGCAATTTTATTGAAAATGAAATAAAAAAATGTTTTTCGGAAGGAAAATTTCATTTTTTGCAATAAAAATAGATTTTTTGGTAGCGTTATGGAATTGCAGATTTTGTTGCATCATGGTATAAAAATGAAAGCTATGTTCAACTCTTCAATTAACGTATACAAGACCGAGTGGCTCGATCTTGTATTTGCAGACCGCAACAAAAACTACGGCGCTTATGATTTAAGATCCAAATCATCGTCGATTATGACCAGGGTGCTTTTTATATCCGGTAGTTTATTTGTGCTCGCCTGTTTCTCCCCTTTAATTTATAATAAGTTGGTCCCTAAAGAAAATGTGGTTGAAGAAAAAGCCAAGGTTATTGATTTAACTCAGGTGATCCACCAAATGAAACCAAAAACGCCTGAACCGGAGAAAAAGATTGAACCTGCAAAAGCTGATCCGGTTAAGGTGAAAACAATTGCGCTTCCATCACAGGTGGTTGTGGTAAATAAAGTAGATCTTCCCGATCCGCCAACCATTAAAGAAATTGAAAATGCAGTGATCAGCGATCAAACACAAGATGGTGTTGTTGCACCTAATCTGGTCATCAGCGATAATAAAGGCAGTGGAGATGGTACAGGTACAGCCCAAAATGGCGAGGGTACCGGCGATCCGAGTGCGGTTATCGATCTGGGCGGAGTGGATGAATACCCGGAATTTAACGGGGGTGCAAAAGCCTGGTCTAAATATATGGAGCGTAACCTGAGGTATCCGTATCAGGCACAGGAAGATGGGATACAGGGTAAAGTATTTGTGAGCTTTGTGGTGGAGAGAGATGGTTCGGTTACCGATGTTAAAGTGCTGAGGGGGCTGGGTTATGGCTGTGACGAAGAAGCCATCAAAGTGATCAAAAAATCACCGCTGTGGAAACCTGGCAAAAACAAAGGTGTTCCGGTAAGGGTGAGGTATAATATGGCGATTAATTTTCAGATTGCTAATTAAATTTAATTGCGATATCCATGAAAAAGTATGCTTTAATTTGGTTAACGCTATGTTTGATTTCTGGACACTTAAGTGCGAAACCATTTTTAATTGCTGATGGTATTAAAACAGAAAGCGTTAAACAGGCCAATGCCGATATTAAAAATGGCAGGCTTAAATTCCTGATTCGGGGCGGGATTGTAGCCACCCGTGTTAAAGGGCAAGAGCTGTTTGAGCAAAAATACGGCGTGGTGTATTATGATTTTGGTTGTGTAGGGCCTTCAGCCATCAGGATTGAAGATTACAATAAAGTAGTCGCCTCTTTTATGGACAAAAAATATGGTAAGGGCTGGAGAAGAGAAGTGAGAAAGGATGTGCAGGGGATATGAAGAGATGAATGATGTTGGATGGAAAATGGATGACGGGAAATTACAATAAAGAGATTGAAAATGGTGATGGTTATCCTTCCATCTTACCCTGTACCATCTTCAACTATTAACGCTCTTGGTTTTTAGGTAGATGTAGGGTTAGGTAAAACGGTTTGGGCATTGCTCAGGCCGTTTTTTTTGTTCGCCTTGCTGCCGATAATATCCGGATATATACATCCTGATCATCTTTTGGAAAGCAGATACAGTGCTTTTCGGTTCCGGTTGCCCCGCCCTTTGTTTCAAATCCTCGCCCTCGTGCCTCTGGCTGCGGGTTTTCCACTTCGGTCGGGTTTAGTTGGCGTGGCTGGTAACCGTATTCATGGTATATCGCCAACGCACAAACAGGTTTTGTATCAGCTAACCGGCTTTTGTTCAATAAACCCGACAGAGCGGTTAGCCCGCAGTGGAGTGCAGCGAAACGAGGACTATGAGCGATGGCGGGAGTACAGTTGCGATGAAAAGCAAAACGCTCATTTCCTAATAAAAAAAATAGGATTTAGTGTTAGCAGATGATCTCCAGATTTTTATCAGTATTGAGCATCTTTGGGCCTAATCATCTTTTGGAAAGCAGATACAATGCTTTTCGGTTCGGATTGCCCCGCCCTTTGTTTCAAATCCTCGCCCTCGTGCCGTTGGCTGCGGGTTTTCCACTTCGGTCGGGTTTAGGTGGCGTGGCTGGTAACCGTATTCATGGTATATCGCGAACGCATAAACAGGTTTTGTATCAGCTAACCGGCGTTTGTTCAATAAACCCGACAGAGCGGTTAGCCCGCAGTGGAGTACACCGAAACGAGGACTATGAGCGATGGCGGGAGTACAGTTGCGATGAAAAGCAAAACGCTCATTTCCTAATAAAAAAAAATAGGAGTTAGTGTTAGCAGATGATTTCCAGATTTTTATCAGTATTGAGCATCTTCGAGCCTGATCATCTTTTGGAAAGCAGATACAGTGCTTTTCGGTTCCGGTTGCCCCGCCCTTTGTTTCAAATCCTCGCCCTCGTGCCGCTGGCTCCGGGTTTTCCACTTCGGTCGGGTTTAGGTGGCAGGGCAGGTAATGGACGAAGTTAAAGTTTTAACGCTTGTAGCTGTTCTGCAAGTGCCGGGTCTGATGGCCGTTTGGCATTATTGTCAACAATTAAACCATCAGCATCAATCAAAATAAACCTCGGAATTGAATTTACTCCAAATTTTTTAATAAAATCAGATTCAAAATCCTGATCAGCCATTAGCTGAATACCTGATAAATTATTTTTTGCGACGAAATTTAACCAATCCTCCTTTTGCGCCTTCTTATCCACAGAAATGCTAACAAAATAAATGTTCTTATTCCTGTATTTTTCCTCCAGCTTTTTTAGTTCAGGTATCTGTGCGATACAAGGTGCGCACCATGTTGCCCAAATATCGATGTAAACGTATTTTCCTTTAAGGCTCTTTAAACTGACCATGTTGCCGGTGGAAGATATAAAGTTAAAATCTGGTGCCTGAACATGGTTTACGGTGGCTACCAAGTTTTGGTAACTGGAAGTTATCTCGGAAATATATTTTTGGTTTTTTGAATTCTTTACGAACGAATCATATATAAAGGTAACTTCAGCGGGCTGTTTTGCTTTTCTGATAGCCCCATTGCTATAGATATATGTGAAATATTCTTTTATGAAAGTGTTATTTATTAAATTATTAGTGATTTTTAATTTAATAAGATCACCATTTTTTATTGAGTCCCTGATATTTTGATACGCTGGCTGGGTGGACAGGTAATCGATCCGATAGCTGATCATCGTTTTGTAGTAGTTTGAGTTTTTATAAAATATTTCATTGTTTACATCCCAGCCATCATAAATAGTTTTGTTTAATAATTCTTTTTCTTCAGCAGATAACCTTTTAGAGAATTGAGCTTGGTAAGCAGCAAAAAGGTCTTTTTTATAATTCTCGTTGCGTTCTGCAATTGGAATAGTCAGCACTTTTCTCAAAGTAGCCATTCTTGACGAGTCCAGGCCGTAAAATCTTGAGTAAGCATACAGTACGTATCTCTTGCTAAAAGCCGCTTCTGACCGAATAAAGTCTTTAAAAAATTTATTATTCGATTTTTCTGATTTTGTACTGATCACTTGAACGTAGTCATCAAGCATTGGTATAAAAGTAGCTGGTTCGGTTATCAAATATTTAAAATTAACATCATAGCCCGGATTGCCTAAAAAGGTTTGCAGTCTTTTTCTTAAGTCTGTCAGAATATTATTTTCCAGGGCACCATCACCTTTTATCTGATACCTTTCATCAACGAAATCGACGGTGGTTTTGTACGCCGGGGCCAGAAAGATTTCCCCCATGTCGCCAAAATTATAGATGCCAGGCTGCAGGTTGCTTATATCCAAATTGAAATAGCCATTTTTATCGCCTTTTATTTTTAGATTGACGCCTGCCTTGTTGCTTAAAGTCCATGCCGTATCAGCGAGCGATGGGATTTTACCCTGTAGTTGTGCATTTGTTTTGAAGGCAATCAGTACCAGCAAAAACAGAATAGTTTTCCTTAGATTTTTCATTAACTAAAAATTTAGTTAAATATACAAAATAACTAATTAAATAGTTTTATTTATGAAAAATATTTGAAGCAAACGGACTATTTATGGTTTGATCAACAATAGACACGAGGTCTGTAAAGACTAAACTCCGCTTATTTATACCCGGCGATCAGTACTTTTAAATTTCAAGGGTTTAGCTGTGAGATGTATTTTATGGTCTCCGATTTGCTGAGACCATTTGAAATGGAAGTAGTTTTAACATCGCAAAAAAAATGGATGACGGTTTTTTAATTCCATCATCCATTTTATATCTTCCATCCAAATATTACCCTTGGTTTTCAATCCATTTACGGGCATTTACAAAGGCTTCCATCCATGGCGAAACTTCGTCTTTACGGCCTGCCGGATAATTTGCCCAGTGCCATTGGAACAATGAACGCTCAATATGTGGCATCATCACCAGGTGACGGCCGGTTTCATCGCATAACATGGCGGTGTTGTAGTCAGAACCGTTAGGGCTGGCCGGATAGGTTTCGTAAGCGTATTTGGCTACAATTTTGTATTGATCTTCTGCATAAGGTAAGGAGAATCGTCCTTCACCGTGCGATACCCAAACCCCTAAAGTGCTGCCGGCGAGACTCGATAACATCACCGAATTATTTTCCTGTAGGGTTAGTGAAGTGAAAATGCTTTCGTGTTTGCCACTTTTGTTGTGTAGCATTTTAGGTTTATCAGCGTGATTTTTATTAATTAAGCCCAGCTCGACAAATAGCTGACATCCATTGCAAATCCCTACTGATAAAGTATCCGGGCGGGCGAAGAATTTTTCTAAAGCAATTCTCGCTTTCTCGTTATATAAAAATGCACCTGCCCAACCTTTTGCCGATCCTAAAACATCAGAGTTAGAGAACCCACCCACCGCACCGATCAACCGGATATCTTCCAAAGTCTCTCTGCCGGTAATTAAATCGGTCATGTGTACATCTTTTACATCAAAGCCGGCTAAATACATGGCGTTTGCCAGTTCCCGCTCAGAATTACTTCCTTTTTCGCGGATGATAGCTGCTTTTGGTCTTGGTTTGGTTTCGTCGATTACCGGTTTTTTACCATCAAAAGTAAGCGGGAAACTGTAATTTAAAACGTGGTTTTTATAATTATCGTAACGCTCTTTGGCTAACCCGTTACCGGTTTGTCTGCTATCTAACAAGTACGAAGTTTTAAACCAAACATCGCGTAGATGGTCGATATCAAAACTAAAGCTGTCGCCAGCATTTTTGACTTCAAGCGTAGCTGAAGGGGTTACTGTACCGATTTTATGGAAAATAACGCCATTTTCGGTCAATGTAGCTTCAACAGCAGCATCAGCCTGGAAAACAATGGCAATATTCTCGGCAAAAAGCAATTTTAGGCTATCCTGCTCTGCCAAGGCCGATAAGTCGAGTTGAGCACCTAAATCGCGGTCGGCAAAACACATTTCCAGCAGGGTTGTAATTAAACCACCGCTACCAATATCGTGTCCGGCCTGGATCTGGCCTGCTTTAATTAATTGTTGTAAGGTATTGAATGCCTTTTTAAACTGTGCTGCATCTTTTACGTCGGGTGTTTCGGTACCTACCTTATTTAAAATCTGTGCGAAAGATGAACCGCCTAATTTATAGCTGTCGTTTGATAAGTTGATGTAGTAAATGGCACCACCATCTTTTTGTAATACCGGCTCCACTACCTTGGTGATATCATCACAGTTGGCGCCAGCAGAAATGATCACTGTTCCGGGAGCAATCACATCGCCGTTGGCATATTTCTGTTTCATCGATAAGGAATCTTTCCCGGTTGGAATATTAATGCCCAAGTCGATTGCAAAATCAGAACAAGCTTTTACGGCTGAATATAACCTTGCATCTTCGCCTTCATTTTTACAGGCCCACATCCAGTTGGCAGAAAGTGAAACACTTTTCAAGCCATCTTTTAAAGGTGCCCATACGATGTTAGAAAGTGATTCGGCTATGGCGTTACGACTACCTGCAGCCGGATCTATCAGTGCTGAAACTGGCGAATGGCCAACCGAAGTGGCAATACCTTCTTTACCCTGAAAATCTAATGCCATTACACCGCAGTTGTTTAACGGCAATTGTAACGGACCCGCGCACTGTTGCTTGGCTACGCGGCCACCCACACAACGGTCTACTTTATTGGTTAACCAATCTTTAGCAGCTACGGCTTCTAATTGAAGCAATTGTTCCAAATAAGTATTCAACTGGCTGGCATCGTAATTCAGCTCGCTATATTTACGGTCTACCGTATGATCTTCCATTACAATTTTCGGTGAGCTGCCAAACATGGCTGCCAACTCCAAATCCATGGGTTTTAAACCGCTATTGGCCGATTTAAAAGTGAAACGGTGGTCGCCGGTAACTTTGCCAACGGTATACATCGGTGAACGCTCGCGGTCGGCAATTTTTTGAAGGGTCTCGATATGCTCGTTACCGATTACCAATCCCATTCTTTCCTGCGATTCGTTACCGATAATTTCTTTGGCCGAAAGGGTAGGGTCGCCTACCGGAAGTTTATCCAGATTAATCAAACCACCGGTTTCTTCAACCAGTTCTGATAAACAGTTTAAGTGACCACCTGCACCATGATCGTGAATGGAGATAATCGGGTTGTGATCGCTTTCTACCAAACCACGAACGGCATTTGCCGCACGTTTTTGCATTTCAGGGTTCGAACGCTGAATGGCATTTAACTCAATGCCGCTTCCGTGCTGCCCTGTATCAGCGGACGAAACTGCTGCACCACCCATTCCAATTCTATAATTTTCGCCACCTAAGATCACGATATTATCACCTTCCTGTGGTTTAAGCTTCTGCGCCTGGCTGGCTTTGCCATAACCAATACCGCCGGCCAACATAATTACCTTATCAAACCCCAGGGTGCGGTTATCTTCTTCGTGTTCGAAAGTTAAAACCGAACCGGTAATGAGCGGCTGACCAAATTTATTACCGAAATCTGTAGCACCGTTTGATGCTTTGATCAGGATATCCATTGGCGTTTGGTACAGCCATTGTCTTTCTTCCACACCTTGTTCCCAGGGGCGGTTTTCTTCCAGACGGGAAAGGGCAGTCATATAAACTGCCGTTCCGGCCAAAGGTAAAGATCCCTGGCCACCCGCCAAACGGTCTCTGATTTCGCCACCTGATCCTGTTGCAGCACCGTTGAAAGGTTCAACAGTAGTTGGAAAATTATGTGTTTCTGCTTTTAAAGAAATTACCGAATCGAAATCACTTAAGGCATAAAAATCAGGCTGATCGGCACGTTTTGGTGCAAACTGCTGTACTTTAGGCCCTTTAATAAAAGCGACATTATCTTTATAGGCTGAAACAATATCGTTCGGGTTTTCTTCAGAAGTTTTCCGGATCAGCTTAAATAATGAAGTAGGCTGCTCTACACCATCAATTACAAATTTTCCGTTAAAGATTTTATGGCGACAGTGTTCTGAGTTGACCTGCGAGAAGCCAAAAACTTCTGAATCAGTTAATGGTCTTTCTAATTTTTGCGCTAGAGTATTTAAATAGTCAACTTCTTCATCACTTAAAGAGAGTCCTTCCTGTTTATTATAAGCGGCAATATCCGTAATTTCTAAAATTGGTTCAGGCTTGATGTTGATGGTATAAATATCCTGGTCAATTTTATCATATTTTTGAGAAAGCATCGGGTCGTAATCTGAAAAGGCTTCGTCAACCTGTTTAAATTCTTCGATCCTGATGATGCCCTGCATGTCCATATTCTGGGTGATTTCTACTGCATTGGTACTCCAAGGGGTGATCATAGCTGCCCTCGGACCTACAAAAAAGCCCTTTAGCGCTGTTTCCTGCGAGATTTTGGCCCCACCAAATAACCATTCGAGTTTAGTAATATCAGTTGTAGAAAGCGTTTTGTCTGTTTGTAAAACAAAAATCGTCTGCGATTGCCCTTCGACAGGCTCAGGATAACTAGAGAAGAAATGAATCATGCTTTTTTTTTGAAGTCGCAAATTTAGCGTTTTTAAATTTAATGAGTGAAGGAATGAAGGATTGAATGATAGAATTTTGAACGATTTTAAAATAATGGCCGAATGATAGAATTTTGAATTAGAGAATGCAGAACTTTGCGAATCATTCAATAATACACTCATTCTTCAATTCAATCATTACTTATGCTACGAATCCACCACATTGCCATTATATGTTCTGATTACGAAAAATCAAAAGATTTTTATGTAAATAAACTGGGCTTCACGGTGCTTGCTGAGGTTTACCGGGCAGAACGGAAATCGTACAAGCTGGACCTGGCTGTGAATGGCATTTATCAGATCGAACTTTTCTCTTTCGAAAATCCACCGGCAAGGCCATCGCGGCCCGAGGCACAGGGGTTGCGCCATCTTGCCTTCGAGGTAACCGATATGGAGCAGGAGATTGAGCAGTTAAATAAACAGGGGATTATCACCGAACCGATCCGCATTGACGAATTTACGGGTAAGCGTTTTACCTTTTTTGCCGATCCGGACGGTTTACCATTAGAATTGTACGAGGTTTAGCATGAGTATTTTTAAATTCAAGCAGTTTAAGGTCGATCAAGACGGTTGTGCCATGAAAATTAATACCGATGGCGTTTTGATAGGCGCGACTGCCAATCACCATAATCCTAAAAACATCCTGGATATTGGGGCAGGTACAGGTGTGATAGCCCTGATGTTGGCGCAACGTTTTCCTGATGCAAAGATACATGCGGTAGAAATCGATGAACAAGCTGCGAAAACTGCGGAACGGAATTTTCAAGAATCGCCATTCAATCGTCGTTTAAACATTAGCAATATAGCAATTGAACAATATCATTCTCCCGAAAGATTTGATCTGATTGTCTCCAATCCACCTTTTTTTGTGAATGATCTTAAAAATGAAGAGATTCGGAAAGGCATTGCCAGGCATGCCAAAGATGGTTTTTTTAATCTGCTGGTAAAAAAGATCAGTGAGTTATTGACTGCTGATGGCCAGGCCTGGCTGATCCTTCCGGTAAAACAGGCCGATGAGGTGGTTGTACAGGCTGGGTATTATGGAATGGAGTTGCTGGAAAAAATACATGTTCATTCCGATCGTTCTAAAGCTGCTTTCAGGCAGATGATAAGTTTAGGGAAAATTAAAACGGCAATACAGGAAAGTGATTTCTATCTATATCAAGATTTGAAAGTGCATACAGCTGAATATAAAATACTACTTAAAGATTTCTTTTTAGCCTATTGATTTAATGTTGAAATAGATATCAAGATTGTACGTTCAAAATAGGGTATTTTGCCAGGTGATTAAAAGCTTTTTGCAACTATTTTTTGCTCCTATGTAGTTGTTTATTAAATTTTATGCTTTTACTGTGGAGATTATCCTGTAAAATAAACACACCATTAAGTTTGCCTGATGAAAAAAATAGGATTGATTTCAGATACCCATGGTTTTTTAGATGATGCAGTTTTCAAACATTTTGACGACTGTGATGAAATATGGCATGCTGGCGATTTCGGACCCGGCGTTGCGGAGCCGCTGGCTGCATTCAAACCCCTGCGTGGGGTGTATGGAAACATCGATGATGCCGCGATCAGAAACGAATTTCCCGAACACAACCGCTTTAACTGCGAAAATGTACCGGTCTGGATGACACACATCGGAGGTTATCCCGGAAAATATTCAGCTTTGGTAAAGCCGGAAATTTACACTAACCCTCCGAAATTGTTCATTACAGGGCATTCGCATATTTTGAAAGTGATGTTCGATGAAAAGCTAAAATGTTTGCATATAAACCCTGGTGCAGCAGGGAAACAAGGTTGGCACAAAGTACGAACGTTGATCAGATTTTGCATTACTGACGAAAATATTCATACCTTAGCGGTCATAGAATTATCAGGTAGATAATGTAAAATATACACTAAGTATGGTTTGTGGCGTCAAGACATTAGGACAATTTATTATTGAAAAACAGGCGGATTTTCCCTATGCAAAGGGTGAATTATCCAGGCTGCTGCGCGATATTGGCATTGCCGCTAAAATCGTAAACCGGGAAGTAAACAAGGCGGGGCTGGTTGACATTTTAGGAGACGTCGGAAGCACGAATGTGCAGGGAGAAGAACAAAAGAAACTGGATGTTTACGCAAACGAGCAGTTTATTGCTGCCCTGGCCAGTGGTGGGGAATGTTGTCTGGTTGCTACAGAAGAAGAAGATGATGTGATCCACATCGAATCTGCGGTGTCGCAAAATGCAAAATACATTGTCTGCATCGACCCCCTCGACGGTTCATCCAATACGGATGTAAATGTTGCGGTGGGTACCATCTTTTCGATTTACAGACGCAAATCGACGGAAGGCCGGGCAAACCTGGACGATGTGTTGCAGAAGGGCACCGCCCAGGTGGCCGCTGGTTACATCATCTATGGTTCGTCGACCATGCTCGTGTACACCACAGGCAAAGGCGTAAACGGTTTTACGCTGGATCCATCGATAGGGGAGTTTTGTCTGTCGCACCCTGAAATGAAAATGCCCGAAACAGGTTACCTGTACTCTATCAATGAGGGAAATTATGTGCATTTTCCGGATGGCGTAAAGAAGTACCTCAAATACTGCCAGGTAGAAGATGATGCTACCCGGCGTCCTTATACTTCACGGTATATTGGTTCGATGGTGGGCGACATCCACCGGAACCTCATCAAAGGCGGAATTTATATATACCCGACCACCTCCAGGTCGCCAAAGGGTAAACTAAGGCTTTTGTATGAGTGCAACCCCATGGCCCTGATCATTGAACAGGCGGGGGGAAAGGCCTCAACAGGCTTTGAACGCATCCTCGACATTAATCCTACCGAACTGCACCAGCGGGTACCCATTTTTATTGGTTCTAAAAATATGGTGGAAAAAGCGGAGGAAATGATGCGGTTATATACTGTCGTACCGCAAGCTGATGTGGAAAGTATTGAGGCAAAACTGGAAGGCCTCGGCATTATCAGTGGAATAGATTGATTTTAATGATTGGCGACCAACATCGCATCAGCTATTGTACCTAAAGTAGCTAATGTACGTTCAAGGAGTTTTTCATCCGCATGTTTTTCCGGAATTCCCTCGCTAACCAAGGCGCCAGCCAGCTGGTGATTATTAAGAATCGTGGCCGCAATGGTACCTGATATCACAGTATAAAACATGAATACATCTATCTCTTTTTTAAAGTGTCCTTTTTGTTGACCTGTATTGATAATTGCCTGGATATGATTGAAAATACTAACCCTCAGTTTATAAAAGTCTTTAAGTAAATCATCTGCCGCATTTGAGGTTTCGAGCTGGATCAGCAGTTTGTGGAAATCCTTAAATTTGAATGCTTTATTCACAAATGTATCCAATATCTGGCATATTTGCTCAAAAGGGGTGTTATTCTGGTATACCTTATTGAGCAGTAGTTTTTCCAGATCTGCAGTCCGGTAATTTATAATCGCACGCAGGAGATTTTCCTTGGAATTAAAATAATAGTTTACCATTGATGAGTTGCTGCACACTTTTTTGGCGATATCGCGGATGCCGGTTAGCTGATATCCATTATCTGCAAAGAGTGCCTCTGCTTTCTCTATCATTTCGATTTGTTTCTCCTTTAACATCATAATTGCTTTATTTCAGTTTAGGTATTTCATCTGTTAAATTACTGCTGCTCCGATTTCGAGCAGTTCGCCAGATTTTTTGTCAGGTATCCGATAACCGTCCAGGAGCTCTCCCTTAAACCGCTTGCGAAAAATAATCAGTTTTCTATGCGACATCCTTTCAAAAGGATGTAAAAGCACGAAAAACAGTATCATTATGCCTGCCAGGGCAACATAACCGAATAACTCTTTGATGGCGGCCAGTATGGCTTGTGGCTGTGTGGCTGAAAACAGCTGTATTCCTGCTCCGCGCAAATTAATTAATGCGTCGTTTGCATCCATACCTCCCGATAGGGTATTGAGACTGTCCCATTGTAATTGGTAAGCTGCCCAGGACAGCAATGCGGTAAAAAAAGCTGAACCGATAAATGATCGGACACACACGGCAATACCAATGGTTGACATCATTTGTCCGGGCGAAAGTTTGCTGGCAAAGTAGAATGAACCACCGATATATACCAGGCACATTCCGGCACCTTTTAGTGCCTGAGGCAGTATCAGGTCGCTTATTTCAATTACCGGCGCGATTAAAAAATACATGATCAGCGTGTTTGCCAAGAAACACGAAAATGCAATGAAGAGCATTGATTTTATAGACCAGTTTCGTTTAAACCATTGTGAAGCAATTACCGCCCCAAGCAGCACACCGGGTATCATGGCCAGGTTTAAAGCTGCATTGGTTGGTGCATCGTATTTCAAAAGTGCTGTGAAAGTGGATTGCAATGCCGAAGTTGCCAGAAAGAGGCCCATTAAAAAAATCACTATAAGCGCTGATATGACACTTCTTTTTTTGAAGATCCTGATATCGATAAATGGTACTGCCAGGGTAAGCTGGCGCAGGATAAACAAGAGCCCGCAGATAAGAAAGCCCAAAGCAGAAAATACGATAGTTGATGAGCTTAACCATCCTTGTTGTTTGGCATAAACCAGTACATAATTTGCCAGAAGGAGGGAGGTGGTTAACAATAGGATACTTATCCAGTCTGGTTTACCGAAAGATTGCTTTTTGCCTGCTCTTTTGTTATGCATCACCACCAGGGCCAGTAAGCTGCAAAACAGTAATAGTATTATTATTAGGGAATATATTTCCTGCCAATTGTACTGGTAAGCTATATGGGCTGCCAAAAAACCTGATAACTGACCCAGTATGATGCTTAAGGGATAAAAAACAGCATAAAATTTACCCCTGTCGCCTGTGGGAGAAATGATAACCATCAGTGGTAATAACAATTCGACCATCCCAATTAATTTGATGAACCCTATGGCAGTGCTTAGTATGGTTATCCAGAAAATATTTTGTGAGATAGAAATAAGCGCGATACAGCTTGTAAGCAGCAAATAAGCGGTTATCAAAATTTGTTTCCCGGTAAAGCAACCCTTAAACTTAAACACAAAACTGATGGCCAGTACCATTCCTATTACTGATGCATTATTGGCAAAAGACAAATCTTCCGACAAGACGCCGATTCCAGAAAACATATCGCCCAGCGTGGTGGTGTAGATCGGACTAATTCCCAACAAAGGAAGTGTCATTACTGCCATCAGCAACAATCGTAGTTTTTTGGGTACCCTATCTTTGAACAAACCTTGGTTGTATAGCATGTTAAATGATTTTTATTTCTACATTCATACCGGCTCTTAATTGTTTAACCGCTTCAGTTGAATTGTTTTTGGTAAATTCTATCCGCACCGGAATACGTTGCTGTACCTTGACAAAATTCCCGGTAGAGTTATCAACAGGTATACTGGAATACTTTGCACCGGTAGCTTCGGATATGGCTGTGATTTTACCTTCATAAGCCTTTCCGTCCAGCGCATCAACAGTGACTTTTACTTTTGATCCAATTTTAACTGCATGCATTTGTTTTTCCCGGAAATTTGCAACTACCCACTTTTTGTCATCGGTTACCAGTGTCGCAATTTGTTGCCCGGCCTGTAAAAGCTGGCCTTCGTTAATTGTTCTTCTACCAAGTACACCATCATTTGCTGCGGTAATTACCGTGTACGACAGGTTAAGCTTTGCCATTTCCAGTGCGGCAGCAGTTCTTTTGATTTCTGCTTCATTGGATTTGATCCTGGAACTGGCTTCTACCACAGACAGACCGGCCGTTTTGCGTTGCCTAAGCAGTGACTGATATTGTGCATTTTGTGCATCATATTCGGTTTTAACCTGGTCATATTGCTGGCGGGTTACCGCCTCATCTTTAAGCAGTGTTTTATACCTGTTATAATTCTCTTCGGCATTCCATAAACGGGCTTTAGCTGCGGCAATATTCGATTCCATAACGGCCATATTATTGCTGATTGTGTTTACTGTAGCGGAACTGACATTTTTACCTGCCAACGCATTTAAGTAGGCTGCTTCGGCCTGCTGTACCTGGGTGGCGATTTCCCGGTTATCCAGAATAACGAGGGTATCACCTCTTTTTACCTTCTGATGTTCTATGAACCTGATTTCTTTAATGTAGGCTGATACCCGCGTATTGACAGGATTAATGAAGGATTCTATCTGCGCATCATTCGTATAGGTTTGCTCTCCAATGTGGAGGTAGCGGAGCAGACTCCAGATTAGGGCTACGGATACCAGAATAAATATTATACTGTTTATTAATACTAATTTGCGGTGGTTTTTGCCACCTTTGCGTTGTGTTGATTTTTCTGCCATTTTTTTATTTCATTGTAAGATTACAAAGTGCCCACTTCTTTTTGTAGCTGATAATAGGTGTAAAGTATATTGATTTTTGAATTGATAAGCTGCAGTTCAGCATCGAGTTTGGCATTGGTTGCATCCAGCACATCAATAAGTAAAGCGAGTTGATTGAGGTATTTTTTTTCCGTTATCCGGTAGTTTTCGCCGGCTAGGCGTACGTTTTCTGTTAACGTTTCACTCAGGCTGATAGCCTCCTGGTGTTTTATAAAAGCCGCATTTACGGCAATATTCCTATTGTCTCTTGTAAGCTTTTCGTTTTCTTCGGCCTGTTTAAGCTGAATTTTGTTCAACCTGACCGTTTTTGGAGCGGTGTAAATAGATGCAATATTAAAAGATAAACTAAGTCCGGCTTGCCAGCCATTGGTATATTTATCGAGTGGTGGCAGCGCTGTTGTAATGGGACGGGCAAGATTATTGCCTGCATAAGCCGAAAGTGTGGGAAGGCGGTCGGCCTTTGCCATTGCCACACTGTGTTGCGCAATAGTAACTCCTGTTTGTGCTGCGCGAATAGCCGGGGCGTTATTTTGTGCCTGGTCCCTGTATACAGTATAATTGTTCAACACTGGTTTCCTTTCCAGGATGCTGGTATCCGGTAGAATAACCATATTTTCATTTAAGCCGGTTATGGTGGTGAGCTGTTTATTGATGATGTTATAATTATTATTTAGTATGGTGATGGCCATGCGGATATTCGCAATCTGTAGTTCGGTACGAATCACATCATTTTTAGTTACCATACCTTGATGATATAGCACTGTGATCTGTTTAAGCCGCAGTAAGGCCAGGGATAGGTTTTTTTCATATACCTGACGCTGGTTGTATAGTTTAAAGATGTCGAGGTAGTTGCCAATGACCAATAATTTTGCTCCCATGAGGTTTTCCTGGAAGCCAATCACCGATAGCTGTTCCTGTAAGGAAGTTATGCCAATGGCATTGTTAATGGCATTTCCTTTGAAAATAACCTGGCTAGCCTGTAAAGCAAAGGTATTGCTGAAGTGCGGCATCGGAATTGTTTTTGCGTTACTGAAGTCGGGATCCAGAATGGTGGCGTTACCCAGATAGCCACCCATAACCGTCGCGGAAGCACCCGGAAGGCGTTGAAGCTTTGCCACTTCGACCCGCTGACCAGCCAGATCTACGGCGAGTCTGGATACTTTGAGTGCCCGGTAATTTTCTTCGGTCATTGTTAAAATCTCCTGGATGCCTATTACCCTGTGAAGCGTATCCTGGGCTTTTGAAGAGGTTATCTGTAAAAGGGTTATTAATATGACCAGCAATCGTTTATTATTTTTCATTTTATGGTTAAATATTATACGGTTAAATATCAAACTAAATAGGCAAAAAATATCAGCTGATATTGTTCTGCATTTTTTTTAACAGTATAGTTACCTGTTTTATTTCCTTACCACTAAGGCCCGTATGCAAGGTGTGATAAAATTGATTGAGCAATGGAAAAATCTGACCTTCCTGTTGTTTACCCTCGTCGGTTAAGGATATGATTTTATTTCTTCTATCAACAGGGTCTTCGGTTCTGATAATAAAGTTTCGTTTTGCAAGGTTATCAAGCAAGGAAGTCAGGCTGGCTTTATTTTTCTGAATTTTATCTGCAATATCCTGCTGATTCATTTCTCCACTCGTCCACAGTACCGCTAATACCTGGAGCATTTCATAGGTGAGATCGATCTTATCTTCTCTGATTTTTTTTTGCACATATTGCTTCATGCTCATCCGAAGGTTTAGAATGGCATCAACAAACTGTTTCAATTCTTCTGAATTTTCCATTACGTTCACAAAGATAAAAGTAAAATAGTTAAATATCAAACTATTTTTGAAATATCGGACAGATCATATAGGTTATCGTTATTTGATGACATGTAAACGCTTCAGTTCATCCGTCATGTTATAATGTTATCAACATTTTCAGTTCCAGAAAAGGTGATGATGTGTTTTCTTTTTTTGTGATTGCAGGGGCTATTAAAGGAGTTTATTTCGCTCCGCTTCAAAAACACTATCTATCGCTAAGTTTTGCTTGTCTTGAGAGGCAAATACTGCCAGTCGGTCGCAACGCTCGTTTTCCGGATGGGCGTTGTGGCCTTTAATCCAAACGAATTTCACCTTGTGGAGTTTGTAGAGTTCGAGGAACCTCAACCAGAGGTCTTTGTTTTTCTTGTCTTTAAAACCTTTGTTCACCCAGCCGAAAACCCATTTTTTCTCTACTGCATCTACCACATATTTCGAATCTGAATAAACGGTTACCTCCTGGTTTAAACTCTTTAATGCTTCCAATCCTTTTATTACAGCCAATAGCTCCATACGGTTGTTAGTGGTCATTCTAAAGCCTCCACTCAATTCCTTATAGTGTTGCCCAGCCCTCAAAATGGTACCCCAGCCACCTGGTCCGGGGTTGCCGCTAGCTGCTCCGTCTGTATAAATTTCGATCATAAACGGGGTAAAGTTATGTTTTTAGGTTTAAAATCGCCCATTTTATCTATTGTCGAATTTTTTTTTTCAAATTCAAATAATTGAATGTTAAGGAATTAAAAATTTGTTATCAAAACATTAAAAAAAATATTTGCAGGGAATGTTAAAAGTCGTACTTTTGTGACATCAAAAAATACGGTGGATGTAGCTCAGTTGGTTAGAGTATTGGTTTGTGGTGCCGAGGGTCGTGGGTTCGAGCCCCATCATCCACCCCGTGAGTCCTTTAAGATATCTTAAAGGACTTTTTCGTTTTAGTGGTTTTTTAAATCGTTGAATTTAGGATCAAGCGGAAAAGTTGGGGGCTGGGATTAAATTTTTAGTTTAGCCTTTTTTAGCAGAATTGCCTTGGAGACCGAACTACTTAAATTATTATTACCTACTGATCTTATAGCTCAATTTGAACTTATCCGTATTAAAACAATGGACGATGGTTACCACTTATTTTTAGATCAGCGGAACCAGCCCACTCTGGAAGAACGATCTCTATTTTCGATAAAACCGAAGCTAATTGATTTCTTCTCGCCAAAAATATTTTGCTTGTAGCGACTTTTTATTAATAAGCTTGCAGATGATTAGAGATTGGCGAGAAGAGATCAAAAAAGTTGGTTTGTCAAGTTATACCATACCTCTCCAAATAGCCGTTATCATTAAGTTAAATCTTGATGTTATGAATTCATTTATTAAATCTGGAAATATCAACGAATTGAAGAGTTGGGTGCCAAAAACTTTGGCTACAGTACCCTGTTTGGCACAAGATCCTTTCGTAACCCATTGCTATCACAGCGGATGTAGATTTTTGAATAGCTATCCTATAAATTATTTCGAGCGAAGGAGCGAAAGGACTAACAGGAGGAGAGATTTTACCCACTTTAAACTAACAAAATCGGGATGGCTCTTGCCTGTTAATCCATATCAAGAGGAAACACCTGAGAGAAGTAGTTTTGAATTATTCAGGCAAACCTGGGGGGAGATCAAGTTTGTTGGCAATATACCTTTAAGAGATACCTACCATAGGGATGAAATATCATTTAAGTATATTTCTATTTTAAAGCTTTGGATCGATCCCGAAAAAGATTTGGATGCTCTGGAAGTTACGAAATATGAGGATATTGATGAGGTAGCGTATTATAATGGGCCAATCTGACCTCTCAACTCTTCAACTCAAGTATTTAAATAACACCACAGTTAATAAAAGATAAGTAATGAGCCTTACTTGTGTATTTCGGGAATACTATCCATCCCTATAAGTTCCAAACTGTTCAGTAGATACTCCGGATTTGCGGCCTAACGCTTACCCCTCGGATCTGCTCAGAGATTACCAGATTCCACTTTCTGAATTAGGTTTTTCCCAATCCCTTTGTAATTTTATTTAATTTCTGATTTTTTCCAAGAAAGGCTATGAACTCCGGTAAATTTTCTGGATTGAAAAACGCACCACACACGACCGCTACCCAATGAAAAAAAATGCTGACTAGTCGTCTGGTTTCGGACATTGGAGAAAATAATTTTGAGCAAAGCGATTAAAGATTTATCTTTCCTACAATTATGTTTTTTCAACTGTTACGCTCAAACACATGGTAGGAACCCTGGCTCAGCTCATCGCAATGGTCGGATATGGAAATCAGTGCATCGAAAACCCTCGAAGCCATCCCAATTTCTTTAAACAGAACAGCACTTTTCAGTATTGCAATCAGGTCTTTTTTACCGCTGAGAAACGAAAGACCTTTTTTCCTTCGACAAAAATCACCACCGTTGCTGAAAATCCGCTGGAATGGTACACTTACTTAAGCCATGAAGGCTGCCAGGCACTTCGGTTGTATTATGAAGGTTCAGAAAGCAGTTCGAATAACGCTGACTACCAAATGGCTGGAATGGTCGGAGGCGGAGGAACCTGGGGCATCGAAACAATTTATCCTAAATACTCAGATATGTGGTATGCTGGCTGGAAGGTAACCAAAGAACCAGGCGGCGATAACCGGATCTGGTCTGTGGAATACCGAAAGGTTGAGTACAAGATTCAGCTCAGAAACCTTCAGCTCGAACTGGAAACCCGGCGGAAGCTACTTTCCGGAACGCTACTTGCCATTACGGATTTTGCAAACCGTATTGGTCGGGAAAACTATGTGTCGGTTTTTCTTAAAGCCCTGGAAACATTGAACGATCCAAATCCGGAAGCTAGCTTTTATCATCCTGACCTCTTGCCTGAGCTAGTATATAACCTGGAAGAACGGCAATTGCTTTTTGCCGCCAGCCGAGCATGGGTATTCGGGGGCATGGGATCATGGAATGATATGGTAATGGATGACGGGGAGCTGGACAAGGAATATCAACACCTGTCTTCCGCATTATATTCTGCTATCAACCAAGCCATCATTGCTGCCTTGAATGCCCGATAGCCTCTCTAATAGGTCATTAATTCTTTTTAAAAAAAGTTCAAAAAAATTAGCTCAAACCCATCGTGAACCACTATCAAAAAATCAACAACAAATATACCGTGAAAAAAGCGCTACTAATTATTGTGCTGATACTGTTTGCCAAAGTTATACTGGCACAAAGTTTATATTCCGAAAAATTCGAAGACTGCAAACTTTCCTCATTTTGTCTTGACTGCGGCGACCCGCAGGCCCAACCGCCAAAAACGGTCATCCAGAATATTCTTAGGGGTATAGGACAACAGCAACTGGCCACTCTAAAAGGAAGCCTCGAAATGCAGATCCTTATCAGCCAGGATGGCAAACCCTGCCTACTAAGTGTGGAAAATAAGACCGGGATCAGTTCTGAATTGCTGAGCTTAAAACGCTCGATCAATGCCACAGAAAACTGGACGCCCGCCATGAACGGCAATAAAAAGGAGAGCAGTTCAATATCACTTATCCTGGAGTTCGAAGATGGCAAGTTTCGGGCCAAGCGCAGGATATTTAATTTTGCCAACCAGTCCAATATGAAGGCTGCGGGCACACCCGACAAAAAGGGAAGCGAAAAATCCCAGCTGAGCGAAAGTTGGAAAGTTTATACCCAAAACAATTCAGAACTCCCTTGGGACATGTCGAGGGCAGTAGCTTGCGATAAAAAGGGAGATGTATGGATTGGCACGGACAATGGCATTGTAAAAATCACCGATGGCAAGTGGTCACATTTCAATGCTTCCAACACAGCAATAGGCGCAACCTCATACAACAAGAACCAGACGCAGTCCGTGAGGGATATGGAGGTTGACCGAAAGGACAACAAATGGTTTGTGATCGGTTATGATGTTTACCGCTATGACAACAGGAGCTGGACCAAATTCGACTCTGTAAACTCGCCCATCAACTGGGCCAGAAAGATTTTTGTCGATCGGCATGATAATATACTTTTTACTTCCTGGGAAGGGGTGATTAAGTTTGATGGTCGTGGATGGTCAGTGATGAACAAGAAGAACTCCAAACTTCCGTCAGACAAGACATTGGGCGCGTTCGTGGACAGTAAGGACCGCACGTGGATTGGTACTTTCGAAGGAAACGTCATGATAGAAAAGGGAAAAACAATTGTTCTGAACGATACTACCTCACCGCTTTCAAGAGCATATATATCCAAAATGCAGGAAGATAAATCAGGAAACCTGTGGTTTTCGTTATACAACGAAAAAGGTACAGCAGCCGGAATTTATAACTACACTCCTGATGGAAAATGGCAACGCATGTGGCAGGAGGACGAAAAGATGTTTGCAGCCAATAGTATTAACGACTTCTTTCTCGATGAAGAAAAAAATGTATTGTGGCTCAGCCAGAATAATGTCGGCATCATTAGATATGACATTTCTTTAAAAAAGACAGAAATATATACCACTGAAAATTCCAGCGTACCCAGTGTAAACGTTGAAAGGATTGCGAAAGACAAGAATGGTGCGATATGGGCAGCAACTTTTGCAGGCGTCATTAAGACCGAACTAAAATGACCCTACTAAAGAGAGTATTAAAAGATCTCTACCAGGGTCTACTAAAAAAAACAGTAGAGAAATGACAAAAAATCCTAGCATACCTGATCGGTAAGCTCCGGTGCTAAGTGAGTTTTGGAAATATTGGGATCTACCATCATTAGTTTGTCATGAAGAGTGGCTAATAGCGCTAAATCAGCGTTGAAGGCTTCTTAAATTTGAATCTCGATTTAACCCGGGTTTTAAAGCAGTTCTGAAAAGAGCTGCTTTTTTTTAAGGGATTTTCCGATCTGCCTCAGGTGGCTATTCTTCTGACCTGGCCGTTCAACAATTTTTCTATTCAACTTGTTTAGTTAATATGGACATCGCTTTTGAGAACTATTACTCGGGTACCAGCGGATTACTGTTGCCCGTTCCCAATAAATTGCACTACCCCAAAGAATTTCAAGAGAAGAGCAGGCTGTGCTATTACGCCTCGCTGATGGATTCTATCGAGATCAATTCTTCCTTTTATAAAATACCGCAGGCTTCCACGATGAAAAAATGGGCTGCTGATGTGCCTGAGAAATTTCGGTTCACTTTTAAGCTTTTTAAGGAGGTGACCCACAATAAGGACCTGGCCTTTGATCCGGAGGTCGTATCCAGATTCTTTTCAGTTATTTCGCATGTGGAGGAAAAAAAGGCCTGTCTTTTGGTGCAGTTCCCCCCGAGCGTCAGGATTTCTCATTTTGCGCAACTGCGCTTTCTCATGTCGGTGCTTAGAACTCATGATCCTTTTTTTGAATGGAAGATCGCTTTTGAATTTCGGCATCCCTCTTTATATATAGATGAGGTGTATGAACTTTTGGAAGAGTTTGGGCTTGGTATGGTGATACATGATAAGTCGCCAGCCAGTTCTCCGGTAAGGGAAAGCCATCCTGGTTTTATCTACCTCAGGTTTCATGGTCCGGGAGGAAACTATAGGGGAAGTTATGCTGACGACGTATTGTACGAGTATGCAAGTTATGTGACCGAATGGCTGTCAGAAGGCAAAAAGGTATTTGTGTATTTCAATAATACGATGGGAGAGGCACATGCCAACCTGAATATGCTGCGCCAGATCGTTAGGGATACCTATTAGTATCTGCTGCGGAGCAGGTCTAAACTTTTCGGGCATGAACAATGTTTCAATCCTGCAAACCCATCACTGAGTTCGGTAAGAAGTATAAAAATGGGCGTGTTTAATCTTAAAAAATGTTATGGCTGAACTACCAGACTTAGAAGTGTTTGCGCAGATCCTTTCTCGTCGGTTTAAAGGGAAAACCCTAAAGGAACTGGAAGTAAAAGTGACCAAAAAGCTAAACGTGACTGCTACCCAGCTCCGGGCCAAGCTCGAAGGAAAAAAACTTTCGAAGGTTTTACGCTACGGAAAAACTTTGCACTTTCATTTCGGTAAGGAAATTCTACAGGTTCATCTGATGCTTAGGGGCGAACTGGAGGCAATGGATAAAGATTCGGAGCTGCCAAAATACACTATACTTGCTTTTCATTTTTCAGGGGGTGAAGGCTTTGCTATACTAGATAGCTTGCGTGCGGCAACACCTACCTTAAATCCCGACGCTGCAAAGGCACCAGATGCGCTTGAAATGGATGAAGATTATTTTGCCGGGGTGCTGTGCAAGAGCAAAAAAATGGTTAAGGAGTTGCTGATGGATCAGAAGAAGATGCGAGGCATCGGTAATTCATATGCAGATGAGATCCTGTGGGATGCCAGAGTATCCCCGTTTTCGATCAGCTCGGCCATACCGGAAAAAATTGTCAAAAAATTGTTCCATAGTTTGAAGTCTGTCTTGCAGGAAGCCATTACAGCTATCGCAAAAGAGAACGGAGATGAGCTTCGCGGCGAGCTGAGCGACTTTATGAAAGTACATGGGGCAAAGCTGGAAAAATCTCCTTCCGGAGCAGTAGTGAAGTCAGAAAAGATCAAAGGAAGGGCCAGTTATTATACCGATGAACAGCGACTATATTCCTAAAAAGCAATCCTGAAATCTTACCAGACAAATTTTGCTTTAATTCTGGCGACATTTGAATTTGCTATCCCAGCCGTTTTTTCCAGTCTGCCTTCATCGATTTGTAAATCGGATGGGCCTCTGCTAATTTATAGGTGGCGTAGAATATTGCTGCGGATTTTGCTTTCTCTGCGGATCCGGTGCCACGTTCAAGTGGCGTATAATCCTGGTTTTTATCGTATTTCTTCCCACCTTTATAATTGGCGTATCGCCTGGCGCGGGTGTAACCCATCTGCAGGTATTTTCTTGCCATGTCTGCCCCAACAAAATCATTTTCTCGTGTATAGTTAAGGAACATTTTAAATATCTTTTCACTGCTTTCTTTTGCAACCTCTGGTGTCCTGAACCTCCAGAATTGGCCAATCTCAGACTTATAGGGCTCGCAGATCAGAACGCCTTGTTCTCCCTTGCCAACCCGGTATTTTTCAGGATAGTCTCTATAATCGACATCCCGCTTCCATGGATATGCTTCGTTATCAAAATCAAGATAAGATGGTTTTCTTGCTGCCGGCATAGCTAAGCAACATATTGGCTTATGTTTATGTTTTATCGCTATGGGATTTTGCTGTTATCAGGTGGTTGGCGGTGTTAGCGGCAATAAGGGGCTGTTCAGATTGGATTGATCTTATCGCTTTTTTCAAGCCTGGGTTGGGTAACGGCATTTTGCTTACGTTTTTTTTCAGCAGCTGTTCTTTTTGACGATTTGTTTAAGGGCTTTTCTAACGAAGCTTTCTTCTTTCGTACATTTTTGATACGGTATTCAAGCAGATACAGCCTGGTTTGCCATTTTTCGACGGTGGCGTCATGGTTTGCTGGAAGGCCCGTTGGTTCTAAAATACCTAATATATGGGCCAGTTCCCGTGTGCTTTCCGCCTTGTCCTGGTTTTTTTGAAGCCAATCTTGTTGTTTAGTTTCGTATGATTTCCGGTATTCGGCTATGGCCGTTTTGATGAGCTTGGCCTCATCTTCTTTTGATTTAGTTTTGCGAAAAAGTACCATCTGCCTGTTCCAAGCGTGGGAATTAGCAGGATCTGTCGTGGCAGATTTCTGGTAAAGTTTTAATGCGGCAGCGTGATCACCCGCTCTTTCCAGCTCAAGCGCAGCAGCAAACTGCTCTTTTGACCGTATCTGTTTTCTTTTTGACATGACTGATTTGGAACAATCAGCTCGGGCTATTGTTTGCTAAAGGACAGTAGTGGTTATGACTACAGGATGACCCTTGCACTTTACGAGTAATGCTAACTTTGGATTTCGTAATCAATAAAATGAAGAAGATAGGATTTTTATCGTTCGGGCATTGGGCCGAACATCCCTCATATCAGGCACGTACCGCTAGCGATACCTTGCTGCAGTCCATTGACCTGGCTGTTGCGGCCGAAGAGATCGGTCTTGACGGAGCATATTTCAGGGTACATCATTTTGCAAGGCAATTGGCATCACCCTTTCCGCTGCTTTCGGCCATTGGTGCAAAAACTTCGAAGATCGAAATCGGAACAGGCGTTATCGACATGCGCTATGAAAACCCTTTATATATGGTTGAGGATGCTGGCGCAGCCGATCTGATTTCTGGTGGCAGGTTACAGCTGGGCATTAGCAGGGGTTCGCCTGAGCAGGTGACGGAAGGCTGGCGGTATTTCGGTTTTTCACCAAAGGATGGTGAAAACGATGCTGATATGGGCAGGCAAAAGGCTTTGGAGTTTCTGGAAAGATTGAATGGAGAAGGTTTCGCAAGGCCGAATCCAAATCCAATGTTTCCTAATCCTCCTGGACTGTTAAGGCTGGAACCCTATTCGGCAGGACTTCGCGAACGCATCTGGTGGGGAGCTGCTTCCAATGCTACCGCGGTTTGGGCGGCAGAGAACGGCATGTACCTGCAGAGTTCCACTTTGAAATTTGACGAGAATGGCAAGCCCTTCAGTGTCCAGCAGGCTGAACAGATTAGGGTGTATAAGGAAGCCTGGAAAAAAGCCGGACATGATCGCGAACCAAGGGTGTCTGTCAGCCGGTCTATATTTGCGCTGATGAACGATCAGGACAGGTATTATTTTGGACAGCAAGGGAAGGCGGCGGATAGTTTTGGTTATATCGAGCCCACCCAACGGGCGGTTTTCGGTAGGGGATATGCCGCTGAACCCGATCAGCTGATCAAGGAATTGGCTGCTGACGAAGCCATACAGGAAGCGGATACAGTATTATTGACCATTCCTAATACCCTGGGTGTTGATTATAATATTCATATCTTAACCGCCATCCTGGAACACGTTGCACCGGGGCTTGGATGGAGATAGATGAATCTGGATTTTTTTTTATTGCGCCAAACATATTGCCGGTAATGGTGTTTATATACTGAGAGCGTTAATTTAGATAAGCGGGAAGAGCCTTTGGTTTTTTCCGCTTTTTTTATGCTAACCGCCATTTCATATACCGTAACTTACCAAATCTGTTTGTTCTTCATCAACAACCTGCTGTTTGATAAAAAGGATATTTTATCGGCACTTTAAACTGAATTGTATAAAGTTCTCGGAAATCGGAGTCTCAATTTCATTAAGAATTCCCACTCTGATAAAAGCCTGTGAAAAGTAGGCCTTGTACTATTGCTTACGACCATGAGCATGTGGAGCTGACTTATCCTGCTAAATCTTAAAACTTTCAGCCGGTTTAATTGGTTGTAACACCATGCAGATTTTATCCTCCACGGCTGCGCATGGGTCAGCAAAAAAATTATATCCCTATCAGCAGTATGCGATAGAAACCTTGTTTCAAAAAATGCAGACCGGCACTGATCAGCTGCGTTTGCTTTTCCAGTTGCCTACAGGCGGTGGTAAAACGGTTATCTTTTCTGAAATTGCCGATCGTTTTATCAGGCAATACGGAAAAAAGGTCATTGTGCTTACCCACAGGCAAGAGTTGTGCAAACAGACTTCACTTGTCATGAAAAATGCTGGCGTTTTTAATAAAGTGGTAGACAGTAAAGTTAAACGGATAGCTAAAAAAGACTATTATCAATGTTATGTAGCCATGGTCGAGACCCTTAAACATAGGATAGATGATGGTCTGATTGATACTAAAGGGGTAGGCCTTGTAATTGTAGATGAGGCCCATCACAATTCCTTTCATAAACTGCTTAAAAAATTTCCGTTCGCCAGGATAATCGGCGTTACGGCCACACCTTTTTCGGCAGATGCAGCGCTGCCGATGAAAAGCTTTTACACCGAGCTGGTGCTTGGAGAGCAGATCAATTCACTGATCGAAAAGGGCTTTTTGGCAAAGCCAAAGAGTTTTGCCTATGAGGTAGAACTCAACACGCTGAATAGGGGCATACATGGTGATTTCACGGTGAGCAGTTCCGATGAGCTGTATTCATCAAAAGTAATGCTCGATCTTTTGGTCCACGCCTACAGGGAACACGCTCTTGGGAAAAAAACCTTGATTTTCAATAACGGCATATTTACCTCCCGAAAGGTATTGGAAGTTTTTCAGCAGGCTGGTTACCCCATCCGCCATTTAGATAACCAGACAGAAAATGCGGAACGGATTGAAATATTAAAATGGTTTAAAAAAACAAAGGGAGCAATATTAACCTCAGTATCTATTTTAACTACAGGTTTTGATGAACCGTCTGTGCAGTCGGTTATGCTCAACCGTGCTACTACCTCACTTACGCTTTATCACCAGATGATCGGGAGGGGAGCGAGGCGTTTGCCCGGTAAAAAGACTTTTACTATTATAGACCTCGGCAATAATGCAGAAAGGTTTGGAGAATGGGATGAGCCGGTAGACTGGCAGCATGTATTCGAAAACCCTGAAATCTATCACCAGATACTGGCAAAGGCCAGCGATGATATTCACCAGATGCCTGCGGAAATGAGAAACAGTTTTCCAAACAGCACGGAAATCGCATTTGATGTACTGGCCGCCTATCAAACAGCAATGGATAAAGGGGAAAAAGCAAAAACTGTGCTCCGCAATTCCATCAGGCAACATGCCACGATGTGCATTGACAATGCTGACACGGTGAGCAACGCCTTGGCATTGGCAACTGAACTTGATAAAGAAATCGATTGGAGGATAAAACAATACAGTAAATGCCTGGGTTCGGTAACCAAAAACTATATCAAATGGTTGGGCAGCGACTACCGGAGCCGTTTACACGGCCTGATCGAGAAAATAATGTCGAGGCGGGCGGCAATGCGTACTGCAGTTTAAGTTTAAATGATAAGATTTATTAGATGGGTTCCTTTTAAAGTTAACTTTTTTGAGTTCAGATTTTAAAAAACGAAGCCCCGGCTTTTCAAATCCGGGGCTTGTTTTTATATTTTCACCAGTAGCTGTTCCGCAGGTTCCGGAGAAATATGGGTAGGCTGCTTCGTCAAAATTTTTCCCGGTTTCTTTTTCTTAAACTTTCGGCCATACCATACCAAAAATCCGGTAATCGGTAAACTGGCGCCGATGAGTGAGGCGAGGAAGGCCAATACCTTTCCCGGAAATCCTAAAATACTGCCTACATGGATATCGTAATTCATCTTTCGCAATTTCTGCCCGAAAGAAGCTTGCGCATAGGCCACCGAATAGGCATCGTCCCGCTTTAGTTCTTTCAGGTTGTGCTGGTCAAACGTGTAACCCTGGCTATTGTAAAACTGCCCTTTATTTGGGTATACGGTGATGTTAATGGCGGCCTTGGCATCAGCCGTATCGGCAAAGTTATAATAAAAGCCCATTGATTTAGGGTGTCGGGCAATGACCTTGTTCCAGGCGATGTCCATCGCTTTTTCCGGCATGTAGCCCGTTCCTTTTCGCGTCGAGTCTGAATCCAGGCGTTTGTATTCTGCCAGCTTTTCGCCGCCTGATGTAACCCAGTACATACCCTCACTATACCATTTAATACCATATACCATCCCCGTAAGGGCGATGGCCAGTAAAAATAATAAAGCGTAAAAGCCGAGTACGTTGTGCAGATCGAGATTTACCCGTTTAAAAGATGCACCCCATTTGATTTTAAAACTTTTATCACGCGTGGATTGATTCCATTTTTTGGGGTACCACCAGATCAGCCCGGTAATCAGCAAAACAACAAAAATCAGGGTGCCATAGTTAACAATTGGCCGACCGATTTGAGGCGACATCCAGAGAAAACGGTGTCCGTTTAAAATAAACCTGAAGAAATCTGATTCGCCCGGTTTATGCACCTCAGTACTGATCACTTCGCCCGTGTAAGGGTTCACTTTCAGGATGGTATTGCCCGTACGGCGATCCTTTGGACCAGCATGAGCAGCCCGTAAGTTTAAATTAATGGCCCGGCCTTGCTGGTAGTTGGCATACGAGGGTACTTTCTCCGGGTAAAGCTTCGCTGCAATCTGCATCAGTTCAGAAGGTTTAACCACAGGCTTATTCTGCCAGGCGACTTTTGTGTCTGGCTCCAGTATTCCGGTGATTTCCTCATTAAATACCCAAATGCAACCCGTGAGGCACACGATGAGTACAATGACGCCAGATATCAATCCTAACCACAAGTGTAGCCAATTGTTGATGCGCTTTAAAAGCGTGTCTTTTTGCTTCTTTTTTCCTTGATTTCGGGTCTTGGTCATGGTGCCTGTTTTATTGATCGGATATTGATTATTTAAACCGGTAGGTAATGCTCAGTCGTGCATTGCGCGGAACCTCATAGATATAGGTATAATACGAAACGGATGTTGCTGTTTCAGTAGCCAGCTTCGTATATGATCCCTGTGTCAGCAGTCTGCGGTCTAACAGGTTATTCACTAACGCGGCAATGGTAATTTTACCTTTTTCGTACGAAACGCCTGCATCAAAACGATAATAAGCCGGTAACATCAACGGAACTGTAGTAGACCCGGCATAACGATCCAATTGGATCTGATATCCTGCACTTAATCCAAAACCGTTTAACAAGGCCCCTTGCTTCTGGTAGCGGTAAGACAACCAGCCATTGGTAATGTGTTTTGCCGAGTTAGGGGTATGTCTGCCTACCAGTTCTGGTTTAGCATCTTCACTTACTGTGGCATCCGTTAACGCATAATTTAATACCACATTTAATCCGGGAGTAATTTCGCCGTTAACGTCCAGTTCAATACCTTTTGAGATGATACCCCCTAATTGGATCTGTGCGTTAGGATTCATGGCCAGGTGTGCTGGATCGAGGTCGGCAGTTAACACATTTTTCTTTTTGATACGGAAGGCGGCAGCGGTGACGTTCCATTTACCGTCAAAGAAATCTTTTTTAAGGCCCAGTTCGATATTATTGCCTCGGATTGGTTTAAACGGATTCCCGGCATAATCCTGACCGGCAACAGGCAGGAAGCTTTGGTCATAGAGGGTATAGGCACTAAAATCTTTTGCCAGGGTTACGCTCAAACCGGCCCTTGGGCTAAAAACATTATCAGAGATCTGTGTGAGGTTAGTTTTGCCCACAGTTACAGCATGTGTAAAACGGCCGGCTAATGTTAAACGAACCCTGCCATCCAGCATGCGGAGCTCGTCTTGTAAATAAGCGCCGGTATAGGTGAGGTTAGTGGCATATACATTAGATCCTGAACGGTTCTGAATGCTTCGCGAACGATCAAAGAAAGGAATATTGTTAAAGGGAATGCCATAAACCGGGTTATAAATATTAAAGGTAGCATCGTTTGCCAATTGCAGATCTGATTTCGTTACGCTGGAAAAATCGCCCCAGGTTTTCAAATTGCCCATATCAAGTCCGCCAAGTATACGGTGCATGATCGGCCCGGTAGTCAGGTCGCCCATTAGGCTTACCTGGATGTTTTTATTAATGGCCAGTTCTTCGCTGATGTTCAGATAACGGCGCATATCACCATTTGCTGCAATTTTCGATGGCCATGGAGTTCCGCCATCTAAACCATAACGGAGATAAGCCGCCTGGGCATTGATTTTCCAGTCATTATTTAAACGGTGGCTCACATAAACGGTGGCATTATGGTCATAAAGCTTTGCGGGGTCAAGTGCCGGATCGCCAAGAAAGAAACTGGGATCGGTATCTCCAAATCCTTTTGGCGAGAATCCGTATGAACCTAACGCCTGTGCTTCTACATGCTGGGTAGTATATTCAGCGGTAATTACGGTATTGCTATCTATCTGGTAGCTGATTACGGGAGCAATAATGTATTTATCGGTGTAGTTGTATTTGTTGTAACTGTCTTTGGTTTGTGCAGCTACGTTGAGGCGGAACAGTAACCGGCCATCGCGACTTAATTTACCATCCAGATCAGCAGCTATGCGGCCCAGGTTGTAACCTCCGCCAGCTACACTTACCGAACTGCGGTTTTGACCGGTAGGCTTTTTGGTTACCACATTATAAATACCGCCGGGTTCACCGTTGGCCATCATAAAGCCGGATGGGCCTTTTACAAATTCAATGCGATCGATAGTTGCGGCATCATCAGCCAATGGCCCCCAGGGCATTTTTTGGTTCATGCCGTTCCGGAAGGCCGGAATGCTGGTGCCACGCATAAAAATATTGGCATATTGGGCATCCCAATGGCCTACGCGTATGGTACCACTCACATTTCTGGTTACACCATCAACAATATCAAATACCTGTTGGTCTGCCAGTATCTTGCCGGTTACCACCTGGATATTCTGCGGTACCTCAATCAGGGGAGATTGCAACCGTAATGAAGGAGACACTTTATCTACCTTATATCTTTTTTTATTCGTGCTGATCTGTACCTCATCTAATTCAGAACGGTTTTCTTTCAAAGAAAAATCAGCAATCACGGTACCACGTGCTGACACCTGTATCTGCTTTTCTTTTGGATAAAGGCCAACCGCCGAAACCACCAATGTATAATCGCCAACCGGCACACGCCTGATCTGGTAAAATCCGTCTTCGTCAGTTACCGAGCCATAACGAGTGCCTTTCAGCACAACACTTACACCAGCAGCTACACTACCATCGGCAGTGGTGATTCTTCCTCTCACTACACCCGTTTGTTCGTCATTGCGGTGTTGAACAAGGCTATCTGAAGGATTTGTATAATTTCCTTTTAGTGAAGTAACAGAACTGGCGTGAGCTGCAAATATTCCGGTGCAGCACACACCTAAGAATAAAATTTTCTTAAATTGCATTTACTTTTAATTAGACGTTAAAGGTATCCGGATTAAATCCGGTAATGCCACACGGAGTTCAGGTCCCGCTGTGGCATTTTTTTTGCAAAGGTATATTTATTTAGAATAAATCCAAATAGATTTAATCATTTGATGTTTTATCATGAACGAAAGGTATACCTGCCTTAGGATTTCATGATTACCGTTCTGCAAAACGGGCGCAGGTTCTGCAACTAAACGCTTATCAGTGGAAGCATTCCTGGCGCGGTCACTCAGGTTTGATAATGAAATAATTGTTGCCACAAGAATTAAGCATTTTTACCGTTATGCCTATTTACTGATGTACGTTTAATTTTTTCAGCATAATCAAATGGACGCAATTTAGTATTGGCCAAGCATTTTCCCGTATTTTTATGAAAACCCCGGCTCTGGCAAGGAATGCTTCAATTGTACCAGCAGGTTTCTTTAGGTTAAATCCGTATCGGACTTTTTCGCTTCGAGCGATGATTTGATGGTAAAAGTTGTATTACATTATCAAACAGATTGCAGATTGAAAGTTCGATCCCTAAATTTATTCCCGCAAAAAGATAATCGAATATCAAGATCTGAAATTATCGGAATTTAGAAAATCTATGTCAAATGCAGTTTTATTTGGCCTTCGCCAAATCCTATCTGAAATACTTCACCTTTCTGGATTTAATCAATCAAGTCCTGATATCTGTTTTGCACTTTCAGTTTTATTACAAAAAAAGACAGGTAGAAAAATCAGCGAAACCACGCTCAAACGGCTTTTTGGGTTTGCAAAATATAATTTTCGGACATCACGATACACTTTGGATACCTTAGCCTCGTATTGTGGTTTCGAAAACTGGAGTTTATGGCAGGAACATGTTCGCCAGGAACAGCAAGGCCATCATTTAAGTTTGGGGGAGCAGTCCTCTCCATTCAGCAAGCTTTTTTATTATAGCTTTGATCCCATGTGGGTGTTTCAAATATCAACTTTGAGTTTTCTCGAAGTGAATGATGCTGCATGTAAGATTTATGGATATTCAAGGTCTGAATTTTTAAACATGACTATTGTTGATATCCGGCCGGAAGAGGATTATGCTTTGCTCGTGCAGACCCTTAATAGTGCAGGTGAATTTTGTATCCATAGTCCTTTCCGTCACATCTTATCGAATGGAGAGGTGATTATGGTAGATCTCCGTAGTTACGAGATCAGGTGGAACGGTGTTTCGGCCCGGTTGGTAACCGCATTTCCACTAAATGGAACAGGCTATAGTGCTAAAATATTGAAGTAAGTATTTTTTAAACGAAATTTACTTCATTTTTCAGGTTTAGTCGGGGCCAATATGTTCCCATTTGATGATTCGTGCAGTTCGCTGTTAAGAAAGCAGCTATGGCAACGGCTATATCCTGATAATCGGATCTGATTATCTTAATTAAAACTTCCGGTATTTACCCTGTAATTTCTAAATTTGGAACACGGCTTTCAAATGATTAATGTTTATTAATAAAATCTACTAATTTGTAGACTATGCGTGTTGTCAAAGATTCAGAAGCTGAACTGGTGCTTAAGTTGAAAAACGGCAGCGAGACTGCTTTTTCTCTTCTTTATGAAAGACATGTAAAAAGGACTTACGCATTTGCACTCAAGATTTTAAAATCTCCTGTACTTGCAGAAGATGTTGTTCAGGAAGTATTTGTAAAATTATGGGAAACCGCTGCTAAGTTGGAACCTAATTTACCCCTCCAGTCTTATTTGTTTACCATCGCCAGGAACTTATCATTGAATGTGATCCGTAAAGCAGCGAAGGAAACCATGATTACGGAAGAGATAGCCAGATATGCGCTGGACCGGGATGATAATGGACTTGCTTTTGCGCAGTATAAGCAAACGAAGGAATTTGTTTCCCGTGCTGTAGAGTTGTTACCCCCACAACGTAAAAAAATCTATGAGCTTTGCCATGGATCGGGCTATAGTTACAAACAGGCAGCTGAAGAACTTGGCTTAAAAGATGCAACCATCAACAGTCAAATGGTTAAAGCCATCCGCTCGATTAAAAAATACCTGCTCAGGAATGGAGCGCTTCTGTCCTGGTTTTTCTAGCCCGGTCTAAATTTCAATCGATATTTTCCTTTTTTGCGGGATATCAGAAAAAATAAAAAATATTTTCTTTTCGGGTAAATGTACCATGGGCTTTAAGTGTTATGATATAAACAGCAAGCTATTTTGGAACAATCGATCAAGCAACTTTTTTTAAAGTACATCCGAAATCTGACATCACCTCAGGAAAATGAGCAGGTGCTTTCGATGATGCAGGACGGTAGCCATCAGGAAGAGTGGAGACAGGCTTTAACGGAATTTCAGTCTGAATTTGAAATGGCTATTGAAGAAGCTGAACTGGCTGATCAGCAGGCAGTTTTTCACCAAATAAAAAATCGCACAACGTTAAAGCAGGCAAAAAAGCCTTTATACTGGATTGGGTATGCGGCATCGGTGCTATTAATTTCTACAATTGCATTTCTTGTGTTTAAACCGGTAACCAGGCCTGTTATCGCGGCAAAAAATAAAACAGCTAAACCAGCCAAAAATGCTGAAGGGCATCAATGGATCAAGTTGCCAGACGGAACTTCTGTGCAGTTGAACAACAATAGCCGTTTGGTATATGATCAGAATTTTAAAGGAAAGAAAAAAAGAGAGGTAACCTTATTTGGTGAGGCCTTTTTTGATGTGGCACATGATGCAGCACATCCCTTTGTTATCCATGCCGGCAAAATCACGACAACGGTACTGGGTACCGCCTTTAATATTTCTGCTTACGATGATCAGAAAGCGGTAACCGTAACGGTTGCCAGGGGCCGGGTTATGGTACAACGGGCCGATGAAACCCTGGCCATATTAACACCAAACCAGCAGCTGAGCTGGAAGCTGGGCCAGGTTGATCAGGGCAAGCAGACGGTAAATGCCGAAAAGGTAACCGCCTGGAAAGAACAGGATCTGATTATGGACGATATTACCCTGTTGCAGGCTTCGGAGCTGATTGCAAAGCGTTACGGCATAGAAGTTTCGTTCAAAAGTGATCAGGTAAAAACATGCCGTTTTACCGCTGCTTTCTTAAGGCGCAATAACCTGAGCGAGGTTACAGAAGTGCTTAGCGCGATTACCGGAGCTTCTTTTGAACGCAAAGGCAACCTTTTGCTGATTGACGGTGCAGGATGTGAAAATTAATAAACCAACCAAAAAATAAAAATCTGATGAAGAAAAAAGTATCACCAACATGATATAGGAACGAAATTAAGTAAACCCCGGCCGCCACCGGGGCTTACAACAGTTTTAAATTATATATCGAACAACCTAAAACTATTGCAATGTATTATAAAAATACACCTTTTGCAAGTCAATTCCTATTGACTTATCACTACACTATTATCCAAAAATTAAGATTTTTCATGAAGGTAAACGCGATCTTATTGGTTATTTCATTATTTGCGATCAGTAGCCTATATGCCGTTAATAGCTCAGCCCAGAGCCTGCAGGATGTCAATGTTTCTTTAGGCTTTTCTAAAGAGAACTTACAGGCGGCTTTTGCAAAAATAGAGAAACAGACCGATTTTCGTTTTGCTTACAAAAAAGAGGTTATCTCGGGGATAAAAGCACCTCGGCTTGAAATTAAAAACAGGAGCGTAAAACAGACCCTTGATGAGCTTTTGCAGGGCAGTGGGTTAAAATACAAACTGCTCAATAACAGCATTATCATTTTTAAGGAAAAAAGTGCTCTTACACCAGGCATTAGCTTAAGAGAAGAAATTAATGGTGTGGTAAAGGATGAAAAGGGCAAGGAAATGCCCGGCGTTTCTGTTAAGGTAAAAGGCAAAACCATTGCTGCCATAACCGATAACAATGGTGCATTCAAGATCCAATGCTCAACAGATGATATCCTGATCTTTAGTTATATCGGTTATGCTACTATAGAGCAACCTGTGCAAAGTGCTAAACCGATGGAGGTATTCCTGGAGCTGCAAAGCGGAACATTGGATGCTGTTGTGGTTATCGGGTATGGAACTACGACCAAAAGAACCAATACGGGTTCGGTAACCACGGTCGGTGCTAAACAGATTGCCAATCAGCCTGTAGGAGATCCGGTTGCTGCCTTGCAGGGCAGAGTGGCTGGTCTGGATATTTCGTCGGTAACCGGTTATCCAGGGTCAGCTTACAATGTGCGTTTGAGAGGCCAAAATTCGATTTCGGCAGGTACCTCGCCCTTATATATTGTTGATGGTGTTCCCTTTATTTCAGAAAGCCTGAGCCAGTTTTCGGGTGCAAACGGGAGCCAAAGTCCGCTGGCCAGTATCAATCCTGCCGACATTGAGCAGATTGATATCTTAAAAGATGCAGATGCAACGGCAATATATGGTTCGAGGGGAGCAAACGGAGTGATTTTAATTACTACTAAAAAAGGAAAATCGGGCAAGCCGGAATTTACAGCGAATGTATATTCCGGAATTTCTACAGTTGGTAAGCGTGTGAAGATGCTAAATGGTGCAGCATATCTGGCCATGAGACGTGAGGCTTACGCCAAGGACGCGGTTACGCCCACAGAAGCGCAGGCACCTGACCTTTTATTATGGGACCAGAATCTTGAACAGAACTGGCAGGACCTGTTGATTGGAAATTCAGCCAGTCTTTCTGAACTTCAGTTGGGGTTAAGCGGCGGTACCGAGCAAACCAAATACCTGATCAGCGGAACTTACCGGGACGAGAAAATAGTTTTGCCCGGTAATTTAGGGTTTAAAAGAGGGGCATTGAACATGTCGCTCAATCATAACTCGGTTGATCAAAAATTTCAGTTCACCAGCTCTTTTAAATATACGCTCGATGAAAACAACACCTTACAGAGTGATGTAACCGGCTTTTTCAACCTGGCGCCAAATTTTCCGATTTATGATGCACAAGGCAATTATTACTGGATAGGAAACGAGCAGAACCCCATGGCTTATTTTGAACGTACAAATGTGAGCAATACCAACAACATTTTTGCCAATACCACTTTGAGCTATCAGTTTTTGAAAGGTCTTACCGCTAAAGTAAGTGCAGGTTTTAACAGGATGGATATGAAACAAACTCAAACCCTTCCGAAATTAGGTTTCAACCCGGTCAATTATACCGGGAGCAGCGCGAACTACGGAAACGGAAATTTAAGTTCATACATTGTGGAACCTCAGTTAACCTATAATGTAAAACTGGGAAAAGGTAGTTTGTCTGCATTGTTGGGCGGAACCTGGCAACATAGCCTGAGAGAAGGACAAGGTGTAACCGGAAGCGGTTATATCAGCGATCTGCAACTGGATAACATTAAGGCAGCTACATTGATCACGCCAAGAAGTTATAGTTATACCAAATACCGTTATACATCAGTTTTTGGAAGACTTACCTATAACTGGGACGAGAAATATATCGTAAACGGTACTTTCAGGAGGGATGGCTCTTCGAAATTTGGTCCGAATAACCGTTTTGGTAATTTCGGTGCCATGGGGGCAGCCTGGCTGTTCAGCAATGAGACTTTTATCAAAGACAATCTTCCTTTTCTGAGTTTTGGTAAACTAAGAGGAAGTTTTGGTACGGTAGGGAATGACCAGATTGGTGACTACCAGTTCCTGGACAGCTGGACGCCCACCACTTATCCATATGGTGGCATAGGAGGAATATCGCCTAGCCGTTTTCCAAACCCCAATTACAGTTGGGAAGTGAACAGGAAGCTGGAAGCTGGTTTAGATCTTGGTTTTTTTAATGAAAGGCTATTACTCACTACAAATTTCTACCGCAACCGATCTGATAACCAGTTGATCGGAAGCACACTTTCCTCGCAATCTGGATTTACCAGCTACCAGGCCAATTTACCAGCCTTGGTAGAAAATAAAGGCTGGGAGTTTGAGCTGAATTCGATCAACCTCAGAAAAAAGGATTTTTCATGGAATACTTCCTTTAATCTTACCGTGGCCAGAACCAAACTGCTGGAATATCCAGACCTGAAAAATTCGGCAAATGCGACCAGGTATGTCATCGGCCAGCCTTTATCGATCGTGATGGGTTTTGATTTTCTTGGGATAAATCCACAATCAGGTGTGCCTGAATTCAGGGATCTCAACGGAGATAAGGCCATTACCGATCCAGCGGATCTGATCGTGATTGGAAATACGATGCCTAAATTTTATGGAGGCATTCAGAACAGTTTAACTTACAAAAACTTTAGTCTTGATTTTTTCTTCCAGTTTGTAAAACAGGAAGGACCCTTATTAAACTATGGGTATTTAAGTTATGCCAATGGTTATGCGCTCAGAAACAAGGATCTTAGTGCGCTGGAAAGATGGACGACACCAGGTGTTCCGGCAACGATACCGGGAGCAAGTGCCACTGCAGGTAAACCCATCTATACCGCATACCAGAACAATTACAGGCTTTCTAATGCGGTTTGGGGCGACGCTTCATTTATCAGGATGAAGAATGTTTCGTTGAGATACAACTTCAAAGACCTGCTCAAAAGCTGGAAATTTAACAATATCACCATGTATGTTCAGGGGCAGAATCTCTTTACTATAACGTCGTACGATGGCTTTGATCCCGAAACAAAAGGGTATTCAATGCCTCCTGTAAGTGTTTATACCGCAGGTTTACAGCTTTCATTTTAAATAAATTAATTCCGATGAAAATTATCTATTATATATTATCACTTGCCTTGATGAGTACAGGTCTGTCCTGCAAAAAATATGTAGAAATCGAAGATCCCAAAGATCAGCTGGCTACGGGAACGGTTTTTACCACCGATGCTACCGCAACTGCCGCAATGGTGGGTATTTACAGTGATATGAATGCATCTAATTACCAGTTTGCTAATGTGCTTACCAGCTTTACCTGTGCCATGGCGGCTGATGAGTTTGTGTATGCTTCTGTATTGGCCAACTTTGATGAATTTAAGAACAATGCCCTGACATCTGGAAATACCTATGTAGGGATCATGTGGGCTTCGCCATATAATTTTATTTACCGGTCTAATGCTGTTATAGAAGGTGTTACGGCTTCCACAACGCTTACACCGTCGGTTAAAAACCAGCTATTGGGCGAGGCCAAGTTTATGCGTGCCTTCTGCCATTTCTATCTGGTCAATTTATTTGGCGATGTACCGCTTATCCTCAATACCGACGTGTTGAACAACAGCAGCAAGGCCAGAAGCCCCAAGAGTGAGGTTTATGCTGCAATTATACAGGATTTAAAAGATGCAAAAAGCTTATTGGTAGCCGCTTACCCCGGAGCGGGTGAGCGCACACGGCCTAATAAAACAGCAGCTACATTGCTACTGTCTAGAGTCTATTTATATACTGGAAACAATGCTTTGGCAGAGGCAGAAGCCAGTGAAGTAATTGCGAACTCCACGCAGTATTCCATTTTAAAAAATGCCGACCCAAATGACGCCGGACACATGAACAAGGTGTTTCTGAAAAATTCAAACGAAGCCGTTTGGCAGCTTCAGGTAGTGAATACGCTTGGCGGTAGAAATACATGGGAAGGTAATACCCTGGTGCCAACAGCATCTCCACTTTACAGGCTTACAAAGGGAACATATGGTCTGGAAACTGGTTTCGAAGCAGGAGATAAACGTTTTAGCAATTGGGTAGGCAGTTACAGTACCGCTACGGCACCTGTTGTAACGCATTATTATCCTTTTAAATATAAAGTTAGGGTTGGAGCGGCCGGTGCTGCAGTAACCGAATATTCCATGATATTACGATTTGCCGAAGCCTACCTGATCCGTGCAGAAGCAAGGGTAGGACTAAATAGGCTGGCTGAGGCTAAAGATGATCTTAATGTACTTCGTGCCCGGGCCGGATTGACACCGCTGGCGGTTGCAGCAAGCCCGGCACTTGCCATGGCACAGGTTGAACAGGAAAGAAGGGTGGAACTGTTTTCGGAATGGGGACACCGTTGGTTCGATCTTAAACGTTGGAAAAGCCTTTCAGGAGATCCGTTAAAATCCCGTGCAGATGATATTCTTCCATTAACCAAGCCGGCCTGGAAATCCACCGCAGTGCTTTTTCCTATTCCTGTTGAGGCCATGCGCACCAACCCGAACATGGTGCAGAACCCAGGTTATAATTAATCGACTCCCGATGAAAAAAATAATATTCAGCTATATACTCCTCGTATTTGCCGTTATGCAGGTACGGGGACAAAGTGTAACCATTAAGCCAGAAAAAATAAAGAGAGGGGATACCGTTACCATCAGTTACGACCCTGCAGCTACCTATGCTAAAATAACACCAGACGCCCCTTCTCTTACTATCGTTTTTAGTTATTCTACTTTTTACGACCTGCCCTGGAAAATGCCCATGGTAAAAAAGGGAAAAATATGGACAGCTTCTTTTGTGGCCGGTAGGTTTGCAACATTTGCAGCCTTTTATATTCAAAGCGGAGAACAGATTGATCAACCTGCTGTCGATCAGCATTATGCTTTACGTGTATTTGATGATGAAAAAAGAGTAAAAAGTAGTTTTTTGCATGAATCGTATAGCCTGTCTGCCCAGATGCCTAAGTCTGCAGATCTTCAGGCCAAAAAACTGGCGCTTATTGGTGAAGAGCTCAGAAACAACCCGGATAATTATGAGGCCAAGATAGCACAGCTTAATACGAGGATGACCATGGCTAAAAGCCCTGAAGAAAAATTGAAGTTAAGGGAGCAAGCCAGGAAAATCATTGCTGCGAAATTTGAAGAAAACCCTACCATACCGGGCAATGTGAACCAGGTTACAATGGGTTATCTGATGATTGGCGAAAAGAGCAGGCTCGATTCTTTGCGGAGGGTAATTATGCAGCGTTTCCCCGATGCAGATATTTCCCGAGACCTTCGCGCGACAATGATCGCTAAAGAGCAGGATACTGCAGTCAAAATTGCAAAACTGGAAGCGATGTTAAAAAAAAGTGATCACACTGGCGAAGAAGGATCTGAAAGTATTCATAAAATGCTCTTTGATCATTATGCTTCGGTAAGAGATTCTGTAAAAGCATTGTTTCATGCCTCAAAACTGAATGTAAAAGTTAATCCTTACACAGCACAGGCATTTAAGGAAATTGCAGCAACGCTGACCAAAAATAAAATTGCTCCGGCTGCGGCTATTAAGTATGCAGACCGATCGTTAAAAATATCGGGTACCTGGCCGGTAGGGATTATCCGATATTTTCCTGAATTCGGTTACATTCCATCTTATGTTCCGGATAGTACCAGAAAACAGGCTATAGCAGAAGCCAGGTCTGCGCTGCTTTCTATCAAAGCACTTAATTATTTCGACTTACACCAAACCGATTCGGCAAGACTACTGGCGAACCGGGCGGTAAAACAATCAGCGGGAAGGGAAGGTTTGATCAACAGTGCCGAAGTTTTTGCCAGGCTTAATGAAAATCAGCAGGCTTTTGATATCCTCTGGAAGCTGCTGATCAAAAATCCAACAGATTCAACTGTAATCAAAAGCGCAAAAATCAATTTTTTAAAATATAATCCTTCAGAAGCCGCTTTTAGCGCAAAACTGGCAGCGCTGGAAGCGTTGGAAATCGCCCGGCTAAGGGCTGAAACTAAATTGTTGATGATGGATAAACCCGGTCCGGAATTATCGGGACTGGTTGACCTGGAAGGCCGGCCGGTTACCGCAGAAATGATGAAAGGAAAAATTGTGATCCTTGATTTTTGGGCAACCTGGTGTGTACCCTGCATGCAGGAAATGCCTTATTTCCATCGAGTTTTCGAGAAATACCGTCATAATAAGGACGTGATGTTCATGGTGGTAAACAGCGGTGCCAATAACACCATTGAAGACGCAAAAAAATGGGCAAAACAGAATCCACAGTATCAGTTTCCTGTTTATTTCAACAACGACAAAAATATAGGCGAAAAAGTAGGCTTCACGGTAATTCCTACCATTGCCGTTCTCGATCAGCAGGGAAAAATGCAATTCAGGACCATTGGATTTGAGGGAGAAGTTCTTCAGAAAAAACTTGACGTAGAAATCGCCATTTTACTTGAGCGAAAGCAGAATGGCAAATAGTTTGCCAGTTAGAATTTTTTGTCGCCGCTAAATTAAATCCCTGTCGCTAACCTTGCCTTACCTAAAATGAGGCTGTTTTCTTTCTTTGGGCGATAACGGCAAAACATCAGAAATACCATATCACATCAGCTACCTGGTCTGGGTTAAAACCGGACCAGGTGTGTTGATGAATTTAAGGGTTCATCAATAATTGCTCAGGGCAGTAACTGCGGATAATGCGACACCCGCCAGGTAGCTTACATCTGGCGTCTGGCTAGGTCAACCACTTTTTGTTTATTTAAGCCTGTGGCTACGGTTAAAAAAAATCAGTGATTTGGTTAATTTGTACAAAACTGAACCATTTCCGTACAAAACTGAACCCCTCCTTAAGCACAAGTAGCTAGTTTTGGAATCTCCAAATATGACAGCTATAAATTATGAGATCAATGGGCGGTATTCTCCGCAAAGTTTTTTGGGTAACCTTCTATCACAGGGGATGCCGATAGCAATCTTTGCGAAAATTAAAGGTAATTTAACAGGGGGAGTTTACGCTTTTTTACTGATGATTTTGCTCCTGGCGGCTAATATACCTTGCTCCGCTCAGGATGGATGCTACAGTCGCCTCGATCAGGACACCCTGACCATAGGCAATCAATTTATCGAGCGCAAATTTATATGGAATAAGGGGAATGTGATTACCCACAGCCTAAGCGATAAGAAAGGCGGGAAAATTTGGCTTAACAAACTCAAGAACCCCGATTTTTACATTCAAGCTGGCACTGCCACTCAAAATGGGCATTATGAAGTGTTGGTCAGGAAAGAAGATGCCATTCGCATTGCTACACAGGAAACCATTATTTCTTTCTCTACAGGCGCACTTGATGTCAGACGGATTTACCGGATAAATGCTCAAAGCGCTTCCATCGCCTGTGAAACCTATCTGAAAGGGCAGTTAGCTGGGATCGCAGGGGGACAAGCAACCAACGTCGCTGATCAAAAAAATATTGAGTTTGCTGAAGATATGAAGGTTGGTGGTGCCGCCGCGGTTTTAGATCAGTTCAAGCTGGAGGGTTTCCACTGGCAGGCTAAGGCGGTCGAGTTTTTTGACGTAACCGATTGGAACAACAATCTGGTGCTGGAAAATAAGTTTATCCCCTATAGAAAAAAAGGTTACCGGGGCAACCTGCTTTTTGCACATAACCAGGAAAAAGATGCCGGTTTTTTCTTCTTAAAGGAAGCGCCAGGCGCTGCTACCCAGCTTGCTTACGGCGGTCAGGATTTTACAACTGAATTTGGCCATTTTGCCGTGAACGGATTGGGACTGAATTCGGTCGATATTCGTAAAGACGAATGGCGCAAAGCCTATACGGTGGTGTTGGGTGTTTACAGTGGGCAGACATTTGAACAGCTGCAAGCCTTACGCACCTACCAGAAAACCATCCGTAAAAATGAGCCACGGCGGGATGAAATGGTGATGATGAATACCTGGGGTGATAGGAGCCAGGATGCTAAAGTGAATGAAAGGTTTAGCCTATTGGAATTGGAAGCTGCAGCCAAGCTCGGTATTACCCATTTTCAGATCGATGACGGATGGCAACAGGGAAAAAGTCCGAATTCTGCCTTGGCCAAAGGCTCTTTTACCAATATTTGGACTAACGCTAATTATTGGAAACCCGATACAGTAAAATATCCGAATGGACTCGGTCCGATCGTAAAAAGGGGCAAAGCAATGGGTATTGAGATTTGCTTGTGGTTTAATCCAAGTATCCAGCATAACTATGCAGACTGGGAGAAAGACGCTTCGGCAATGGCCGAATTATACCGGATGTACGGAATCAGGACATTTAAAATTGATGGTCTCTCCATTCCAAATAAGCAATCGGAGATTAACCTGACTAAAATGTTTAATAAGGTATTGAATGAAACAGGAAACCAGGCTGTTTTCAATCTCGATGCCACTGCGGGCCGCAGGGGTGGCTACCATCTCTTTACCGAATACGGTAATATTTTTTTGGAGAACCGTTATACCGATTGGCAAAACTACTATCCTTACTGGACACTCCGTAACCTATGGCAACTTTCTAAATATGTACCGCCGGAAAAATTGCAGATCGAATTTTTAAACAAATGGAGAAATACAGACAAGTATGGCCATGATCCTTTCGCTCCTTCCTGCTATACTTTTGAATATTTATTTGCCACTACCATGGCTGCCCAGCCACTGGCCTGGTTTGAAGGCACGGGGCTACCTAAAGCAGCATTAGCACTGGGAACATTGATTAACAAGTATAAAGAGGTGCAGCACGACTTCCATCAGGGAACCATTTTACCGATTGGTGAGGAACCTTCGGGCAAATCATGGACAGGTTTTCAATCGATTCAAAAAGATAGGGGTTATTTTATCGTGTTCAGGGAAAACACACCTGATGAAACGGGTGTACTGGAAACCTGGTTACCCGAAAAGGTCAAAATACAGTTAAAACCGCTACTGGGTAGCGGGAAGCAGGTGATTCAAACAACAGGTAGGAAAGGCAGTCTGAAAGTAGCTTTACCTGCTGTAAATGATTTCGTGATGTACAGCTACACCATTATAAAATAAACCAATGAAGCAACATATATTAAATTTATTACTGTTAACGTTTCTAAGCATCCCCGCAATCGCCCAAACGAGGCTGAGTGTGAAGTCTCCCGATGGGAGGTTGCAGGTGGATGTAAGCATTGCTGATAGTATCCGTTTTCAGCTGGCACATGATGGTGAAAGGGTACTCCATTCTGGCGCCATAGCGATGAAACTAGACAACGGTAAAACCTTTGGCATCAGATCTCACTTGAAACAAAGCAAAACCATTACCGTTAAACAGGAAATCCCTGCCTATTTTTATAAAAGAAACCATATCAATGATGAATATGCAGAATTGATAATGGATTTCAGGGAAGATTTTAAACTCATTTTTCGAATTTATAATGAAGGCATGGCTTACCGATTTGTATCTATGGCTAAGCAGAATTTCATCGTAAATGAAGAGCTGGCCACTTTCCATTTTTCAAAAGATTTTAAAGCGTACATTCCTTATGTAAAAACCAAAGAGAAAACAGTTGAAGGACAATATTTCAATTCGTTTGAAAATACCTATACCTATGGGCCTTTGACTAAAATGGATAAGCAGAAGCTTGCTTTTTCTCCATTGGTGGTTGAATTGGATCAAGGTAAAAAAGTATGTTTGGCCGAAGCTGATTTGCAAAGCTATCCGGGTATGTTTCTTTTCAATCCTACCGGAGGAACTCTTCTGGAAGGCAACTTTTCTACTTATCCAAAAGCTACCTTGCAGGGTGGACATAACCAACTGCAGCAAATCGTCACCTCGCGCCAGCCTTACCTGGCTAAAAGTAAGGCAAAAGCCAGATTTCCCTGGCGTATAGCCATAGTAACCACCAGCGATAAAGCCCTGGCTGATAACGATATGGTTTACAAGTTGGCCGAGCCTAACCGATTAAAAAATATTTCGTGGGTAAAACCAGGGAAAGTGGCCTGGGAATGGTGGAATAACTGGGGCCTGAGTAAGGTAGACTTTGTTTCAGGTGTGAATACGGAAACCTATAAGGCTTATATAGACTTTGCCGCCAAAAATAAAATTGAATATGTAATTCTGGATGAAGGCTGGGCGGTAAGCCTTAAGGCAAGTTTGTTTGAGGTTGTACCAGAAATTGATCTGAAAGAACTGGTTGCTTATGGGAAATCCAAACAGGTAGACCTGATATTATGGGCAGGCTACTATGCCTTTGCACGCGATCTGGAACAGGTTTGCAGGCATTATTCTCAGCTGGGGATAAAAGGCTTTAAAATCGATTTCATGGACCGAGATGACCAGGAAATGGTTGATTTTCATTACCAGGCAGCAGAAACAGCCGCTAAATATAAGCTGATGGTTGATTTTCATGGTACTTATAAACCCACCGGGCTAAACCGGACTTTCCCGAATGTCATTAATTACGAAGCCGTAAATGGCCTGGAGCAGATGAAATGGACCGGGCCGGAAATGGACATGGTTACCTACGATGTGACCATGCCTTTTATCAGGATGATTGCCGGGCCGGTAGATTATACGCAGGGTGCCATGCGTAACGCCACCAGGAGTAGCCATAGGGGAATAAATGATGAACCCATGAGTCAGGGGACGCGCTGCAGGCAACTGGCAGAATATGTGGTCTTTGAGTCGCCATTAAATATGCTCTGTGATAGTCCGGACAGTTATGCGAAGGAGCAGGAATGCACCGATTTCATCAGCGAAATACCAACGGTTTGGGATAACACCATTGTGCTTAATGGTGAGATTGGGCAATATATTACCACCGCCCGTAAAAAGGGCAATAACTGGTATTTGGGTGCTTTAACCAACTGGGAGGCGCGCAAACTTGATCTCGACCTCAGCTTTCTTGGCAGCGGGGATTATGCTGCAGAAATTTATCAGGACGGCATTAATGCCAGTAAAATCGCTACCGACTACAAAAAGAAGCGGATAGAGATCCCTGCCGATCGAAAGTTATCTGTCAATATGGCTCAGGGTGGTGGTTTCGCGATGAAAATCTTTAAAAAGTAAACACAATAGGCTATGAAATCAATCAGAACTATTTTTAATTTGCTTGTGCTGTTGTGTTGCTTTTCGTCTGAGCTTTCGGCACAGGAGACTTTGATTAATGTATATGGCAGAGCGATACAATCCCTCAACGGTAAATGGGAAGCGATTATAGACCAGTACGACCAGGGGCGGAAAAATAAAATTTACCTCAATAAAAAACCAGCCGGAAAGACAGATTTTTATGAATATGCCTTTGATGGCGGCTTAAAACTGAACGTGCCTTCAGACTGGAACAGTCAATTGCCCGAACTCAAATACTACGAAGGGACGGTTTGGTATGCCAGGCGTTTTGATGCACCCAAAGCACATCATGGACGGCTGTTTATTTACTTTGCTGCGGTAAGTTATCGTTGTAAAGTTTATCTTAACGGAAAAGAAATTGCGGCGCATGAAGGTGGGTTTACACCTTTTCAGGTTGAAGTAACCGATCTGGTGCAGCAAGCAGACAATTTTTTAGCCCTGGAGGTAAACAATACCCGGACTGCAGATGCCATTCCGGCGAAATCATTCGATTGGTGGAATTATGGGGGCATTACCCGTGATGTAATGCTGGTATCAACCCCAAAAACATTTATTCAGGATTATTTTGTTCAGCTGGATAAACAGCGCAGTGATCAGATCAATGTGAGGGTTAAACTGACTGATATTCAGAATCATATTCCGGTAACCATTGAAATCCCGGAACTGAATATCAGGCAAAAGCTTATTACCGATGGGCTGGGGATGGCGAGCATGTCGATCGCGAAGGTAAAAAAAATACAGCGTTGGTCACCGGTTTCTCCCAAACTTTACCAGGTGGTCATATCTACCGCGACAGATCGTGTAGAAGAAAGGATTGGTTTTAGAAACCTGATGGTAAAAGGAACTCAGATTTACCTGAACGGGCAGCCGATTTTTCTAAAATCTATTAGTTTTCATGAAGAGATTCCACAGCGCAAAGGCAGGGCTTTCTCCGAAGTAGACGCCATGATGCTTTTATCTGAAGCGAAGGCACTGGGCTGTAATATGATCCGTTTGGCACATTATCCGCAAAATGAATATACGGTGCGTGCAGCCGAAAAAATGGGTTTTTTATTATGGGAGGAGACACCTATATGGCAAGGCATCGATTTTGAAAATCAGGAAACCAAACAGAAAGCCGGAAATATGATCAGGGAGATGGTGATGCGGGATAAAAACCGATGTGCCATCTCTTTCTGGGGTATGGCCAATGAAACGCAGCCATCTGCTGCCCGGAACGATTTCCTGAAATACCTGATCAGATGCACCAAGGATATTGATAGCACCCGTTTAATTACGGCTGCATTTGATCTGGTTCGCTTTAATGCAGATAAGCAACGCTTTATAATGGACGATCCGTTTATTAACGAAATAGACGTGGTAGCCATTAATAAATATATGGGTTGGTACCATCCCTGGCCCGTTACACCAAAAAAAGCCATTTGGGAGGTAGCCAGTCATAAACCTTTGATCATTTCAGAATTTGGTGCGGAGGCTTTGTATGGTAAAACCGGTGATGGTGATGTAGCCGGTTCATGGAGTGAAGACTATCAGGCCCAACTGTATAAGGATAACCTCGAAATGTTTAAAAACATCCCAAATCTCAATGGAATCTCGCCATGGGTACTGTTCGATTTTCGGTCGCCATTCCGCTTTCATCCCACCTATCAGGATGGCTGGAACAGAAAAGGACTGGTTTCTGATCAGGGATTTCGTAAAAAAGCCTGGTATGTGATTGCAGATTATTACAAAAACATCAAATAAAATTTATGAGGAGATATTTTTTAGCACTGTTGTTAACAGGGGTATTATGGAGCAGCTTTGCAAATGCGCAGCAACTGAAAACCGTTGTTGATAAAGCCCTGGCTTTTGCCGAACAGCAAAGTTTATTGATGGCCAGGAAATATGAGCATCAGGCTGGCGTATTACCAAGGTCATTCGAAGCGGGAAAAAGTACCGTATCTGATTCACGTTGGTGGTGTAGCGGATTTTTTCCGGGTTCGCTTTGGTATGTTTATGAGCATAGTAAAAATCCGGAACTGTTAGCCTTCGCCAAATTATACACGGCAAGGGTAGAACGCGAAAAATTTACCACGGATAACCACGACGTCGGTTTTATGCTCTATTGCAGTTTTGGCAATGGCTTACGTTTAACCGGCGACGCCGCTTATCAGGCTGTTTTGCTCAAGGGCGCGCAATCGCTGGCTACCCGTTTTGATCCTAAAGTGGGTTTGATCAGGTCATGGGACCATAATAAAGCCATCTGGCAGTATCCGGTCATTATCGATAATATCATGAATCTCGAATTATTATTATGGGCCAGTAAACAATCAGCAAATCAGCAGCTAAAAAAAATGGCACTTTCGCACGCCGATAAAACCATAGAACATCATTTTAGACCCGATTTCAGCTCATACCATGTGGTTTCCTATAACAGGCAGACTGGCGTTCCACATCAAAAGCAAACCCATCAGGGTTATGCTGATGATTCTGCATGGAGCCGGGGACAAGCCTGGGGTTTGTATGGTTATACTTATCTCTATCGTGAAACCAGCGAAAAACGCTACCTGGATCAGGCCATGCATATCGCCAACTTTCTAATCAATCATCCAAAAATGCCCAAAAATTTTATTCCGTATTGGGACTTTGATGCGCCAATACGGGCTAATACACCCAGAGACGCTTCGGCAGCCTGCATTATGGCCGCTGCGCTTACTGAATTGAGTGACTTTGTAAATACTGACATCAAAAAGAAATACATGGAGGTGGTAGAGAAGCAAATCCTGACACTCGCCTCTGATGAATACACGGCAAAGTTGGGCGAAAACGGAAATTTTATCCTGATGCACAGCACCGGTGCATTCCCGTTTAACTCTGAAGTAGATGTACCATTAACCTATGCAGACTATTATTACCTGGAGGCGCTGAGTCGTTTGAAGAGAAGATTGTAAGCCTGGTATTAGAAGATATGGGATTGGCATTCTGATGAATAACTTGTTGCCTGAACTCGATTAATAACATGCCCTAAAGATTTTCTGCAGACATTTTAAACTCGCCATCGTCACCCTGAATTTATTTCAGGGTCTATCTGGCAGGAAAGATGCTGAAACGAGTTCAGCATGACGATCGTGTTAAGAAAAAGAGACAAAAAATGATCATTAGCGTGCAAATATTAATCGGACTAAAGTTTACTGGACAAAAATTAATATGAAGAACAGTAGCACTTAATGGAAATACCCCTGGAAAGTTCGTCATCGCGAGAAGTCTTTTTCAGCCGACAGCTAGCCCCGACTTTTCGGGGAAGTAATCTTTATATTAAGAATCACTTACACTATAGATTGCAACCTGTTGCCGGTAGGCTTTGCCGTCCCTCCTCGCAGTGACAATTTTTTTGAAAGTCTGTTTATGGTAATTATAGCTAAACTCAACGTAACAAATTCGAAATGGATGGCAATTTATGAAAGATGCGCGTAACCGTGGCGATGAGAACCCTTATTTTAGCTGAATCACTGTGGCTATGGATATCCATCAGATGGAAATGGAAATAAATTGATAGAAAATTTAAATGATGTTTAGAAAACCTGTTTATGCATTTTAACCTTAGGGATATCCGGAAAACGGCTTATTTGCTGTTATTTTGTTGTGCATTTTTGCTGAAAAATGCGGCTGCGATTGATATTTCCAGGTATCGCTTCCATGTTATGCCTGAAACATCGTATTACAGCGGTATTCAGAGTATCACCAAAGACAGTTTGGGGCGCATGTGGTATACCGGGCCAGATGCTGTTTTTATGTATGATGGCAATAGTTTTTATCAGTTAAATGAACTGGCCTCCAGGAGTGACCCCAAAGTGAAATGGGCTTACGGTACGCTGGTGAGAGATAAAAGGGGTGGATTATTTGTGGCCACTAATCACGGCTTATTAAAGTTTAACTATGGACAATTTAATTTTGACCTTGTTCTTCCCGGAAAAATCCGCTCCATCTGTCTACATGATGACGGCAAGCTTTACATGCTCTCAGGCGACAGCCTGTATATATCCGGACGGGAAAAAAAGGTTTTTAAGCAAATCAAGCTTCCCACCAACAGGTATTTCGATAGTGTGATCAGCTTAAATGGAAATATTTATTTATCTCAGGAAAATTTACTTTACAGGTTCGATACCAAAACAGCTCGCTTTGCGGTTTTTACCAATCTGGGCCAAACTTCCTTTGTGGTGAATGACGCGGTAGCCTATCATGGTGATTATTATTTCCTTACCCAGCGGGCGGGCATTTTCGTGACGGATGCCAAAGGTGTCATCAAAAAAAATATCCCGATTAACGGTCCGGGCGTCCAGACTACGATGGCCAAAAAAATCTTTATCGATCAGGCGGGCATCATGTGGGTAGCTACACAAGCTGGACTGTTGCTCTATGATCCGCAAACCCGGACCAGCAAGCTGCTCAAAATGAATCCGAACGATGCGTTTTCATTGCCTAACAACTCGATATGGACCATTTACGGCGACCCAGACCAGGGCGCGTGGATTGGCACTTATGGGGGTAAAATTGCTTATTGTTCACTTTATGATGCCTATGTCCGCTATTTTACAGCTAGCCCCGGTGGACTTAATCATCCCATAGTAAGTGGTTTTCAGGAAGATGATATGGCTAATGTTTGGATTGCTACGGAAGGTGGTGGACTCAACTATTGGAACCGGAAGGATGATAGCTTTCGCCATTTTACCAAGGCCGAAGCCAATTCCATCAATTCTAACATGGTTAAACGCTTAAAATTTGATTCTGATCGGAAAAACCTTTTTATTTCTTCATTTAATGGAGGTATTTCTGCCTATGAAATGGCTACAAAGCACTTTAGTAACCTCAATATCCTTTTACCGGGAAGCAGGCAGCCTTTAACGGTTTATGATTTTGTACGGGATGCCGGAGGAACCTGGTGGATGACCGATCCTGATAAAAACTTTTTCCACCGGAAGAAAAACCAGGCAACAGAAACAGAAATGGTTAAACTGATCGCTGCAAACGGACAGGCGCTGGATGTGGAGATAGAGGCCATTTCACTTGATCAGCAGCAGCATCTTCGTTTGGTTACCCATCAGGGGCTCTATATCGCAGATCCCCTGACGCTTAAAGTACTGCAGCACTATGTGATCAAAAATGGGCCTTACGCGGTTAATCGCCTTGGTTGTTATTACGAAGCCTCAAATGGAGATCTCTGGCTGGGTACGTCGGGAAGAGGTGTCAACCTTTTAAAGAAGGATGGTCGCTACCTTAATTTCAACAGCACCAATGGTTTTGCTCCTAAAATCGTTTTTGGCATTCTTGAAGATGACATTTCAGGAAATATTTGGTTCAGTACAAACGACGGACTTTACTTTTTCGATCAGAAAGCGCAAAAGTTTGCAAAAGCCAGATTTTATAAAGAAAATAGTTGTGGCTCATTTTATTTAAGGTCGGCCTATAAAACTAAAAAAGGAGAGATGTTGTTTGGGGGGACTAACGGATTTGTACTTTTTGATCCGCAATACCTCAATAAAAACATCCAGAAGCCGAGGGTGTTTTTTACCAGCTTATTAATTAACAATCAATTGGTAAGCAATGTAACGCAGGATTCACCTTTAACCCAAGATATTTCTACATTAAGCAATCGCGATGAGGGTAAGATCACACTTTCCAGTGACCAGTCGAATATCGAAATCCGTTTTTCTTCAAACAGCTATTTATCGGCAGATAAGAATCAATTTTCTTATCGCATGCTTGGCTTAAACGATAAATGGATGAAGCTAAACTCCAATCAACATGCTGTTCAGTTTTTTAATTTAACGGGTGGCGATTATGTTTTTGAGATTAAGGCATCCAACAATGATGGGCTCTGGGGCGGCGAAATTTCAAGGCTTTATTTTCATGTCAATCCGCCATTTTTCTTATCCTGGTGGGCCTACTCCGTTTATACCTTAATTATACTAGGCTTGTTGTTTTTCGTGATGCGGTATTATACCAATAAAAAGGTTTTTAAAGAACGACTGGCATTAGAAGCGCTCAAAGAACAGAACATGCGGGATTTAAACCAGGCAAGGACTGATTTTTTCACCAATATTTCCCACGACCTGAAAACCCCGCTCACCCTGGTGCTCGAACCGCTGAAGCAGTTAAAAGAAACCGTTCAGAAAAATGACCATGCGGCGGGCTATATGCAATTAATTGAGAAAAATGTGGCCCGCATACAGCGTTCAATTAGTCAATTACTGCGTTTTAGGGAAATAGAAAGCCAGAAAGTTACCCTCAACCCACAGGTTGGCGATTTTATCAGTTTTGTACATGATGTTTTTGGGCTTTTTGAATTATATGCAAACAAAAAAGAAATAGAAACCAATTTTACTGCTCATGCCGACCATTTGTTTGTGGCTTTCGATTATGATATTATTGAAAAAATTCTGACCAATCTTTTTTCGAATGCCTTAAAATATACCTCTAACAAAGGTTATGTGGGGGTCAGGATTTATCAGTCTTCGGCCGGGGAACAATCGAGGTTGACTATTGAACCCGATCATCTTGAAAGGGAGTACATTTCGGTAGAAGTGTTAAATACCAGTATAGGTTTTTCTGAAGAGCAGATTGCCACATTATTTACATCTTTTAACCGCTTATCGTCTTATCGGCCAACTTTTGAAGAAAGCTCAGGCCTTGGACTTGCTATAGTAAAGGAACTGGTAGACGCCATTGGAGGAGAAATATGGATGGTAAATAAAACCAATAAAGTTTCTTTTACCATGATGCTCCCGTTAAAAAAAGAAGCCGGATCGGGCGATATGCAGTCGAACATATACGATTATACCATCTCCGAAATTGACGAAATCCTTTTAGAAGCTGAAGAACCCGATCTTTCACCAAAGCATGCCAGAAAATCGACCAGTATTTTATTAATTGACGATGACCCTGACCTTCGGAACTATCTGGAACGGCGCTTGTCTGAAAAGTACAATGTTTATTTGGCCAGCGATGGTCAGGAGGGCATTATTAAAGCTGAAAAAATATACCCTCAACTGATTATTACCGACCTGATGATGCCGAATACCAATGGATTTGAGGTATGTAACCACCTGCGGCAAAACTTTAAAACCAGCCATATTCCCATCATCATGATTTCGGGCATGGGCGATGTAAACCAGAATAAAACCAGGGCGCTCGAACATGGTGCAACAGTTTTTATTGATAAACCTTTTGAAGTGGAATACCTGATTCAACAGATAGATACCATTTTAAAAAACCAGCAGGAAATGAGGGAAATGTACAGCAAACGACTGGTGGTTGATCCCGCTAAGGTAACCATTACTTCGATGGATGAGGAGTTGCTGGTTAAGGCCATGAAATTTATTGAACAGCATATGGCTAACCCGAATTATTCGGTAGACGATTTTGTGTCTGATATGAATACCGGAAGAACCATTCTGTATCAAAAGATTAATGATATTGTAGGCATGTCTATCAAAGAATTTATTCTAAACATCAGGCTTAAAAGAAGTGCCTACTTATTGGAACATGCAGATTTAACAGTAGCAGAGGTGGCTTATCAAACCGGATTTAACAACGCCAAGTATTTTAGTGTATGCTTTAAAAAACAATTTGAAACCAGTCCGTCTGAATATAAAAAGCGGTATAGTACAGAAATTTAATTAAGCCGTAACATTAGTTTATCTGTAAAGGAAGCAGTTGCGGCATTAAAACGCACATCATTAACCAAATAAATCTATGAGCCATTTGAAATTCTTTCTCATCATTTTATTTACAATTGCCCTTTTGTGTTTAATGCCAGGGCAGCAAATTTTTGCTCAGCATCAGCTTAAGGGAATGCACCCGCAACAGCAGATTGATTTTGTTACAAAGCAAATCAAAGCTAGAAAAGAGCCGTATTTATCAGCCTATAAAGCCTTATTGGGTAAGGCAGATTCGGCACTGTTGATCTCACAACATGCGGTGGAAGACTTCAGTATTCCCGGTTTTTATGTTGATAAAGAAACCCACCGCCGAACTTCACGGGCGCTCCAGGTAGATGGTTTTTCGGCGTACAGTTGTGCCCTGGCTTATCAGTTGAGTGGCAAAACAAAATATGCAGAAAAAGCCATTTATTTTCTCAATGCCTGGGCATCGGTCAATAAAAAATATTCGCAACTGGATGGCTCACTGGTGATGTCTTATGCTGGTACCGCTTTAATGATCAGCGCAGATTTGCTTAAAGGTTATAAAAGGTGGCAGCCCGAAGAGGTAAAGCAGTTTAACTGGTGGACTAAAAATGTATTTCGTGCGGCTGCAAACAGCATCAGGTACCGTAAGAATAACTCTGGCGATTGGTCTCGTTTGGCTTCTATCCTGGTCGATACTTATTTGGAAGACGAGGAAGATATGCAGCAGAATATTAGCCTGATTAAAAAAGATCTTTTTGATAAGATTGCAGCAGATGGCCACCTGGTTGAAGAAGTAAAGCGGCAGGGGAAAGGCATTTGGTACACCTATTTTTCTTTAGCACCACTTACCGCTTCCAGCTGGATTATTTATAATCAGACTGGTGAAAACCTCTTTACGGCATCCCGGGATGGGGCATCATTTAAAAAGGCGCTGGATTATTTATTTTACTATAATCAACATCCCAAAGAGTGGAAATTTTTTAAAAATCCGGATACAGGAAGTGTACATACCGCAACAGGTTTCTGGCCAGCCAACTTGCTGGAGGCGATGAATGGCATTTATCCTTCTCCGCAATTTAATGATTACCTGGCACCCTATCGTCCCATCATGTATACCACACATGATTATGCCTGGACATTTCCAACGCTCATGCCTTTACGATTAAATGGATATCAATAAATTTTTCCGCATGAAAAAATATGTATTCAAATTATTATTGCTGGCCTGTGTTTTATGCATCAACTTATCCGGAGCAGCCCAACAAACAAGGCATTCCAAACCGCCGGCCCTTTATTCAGGTGGTTACAAACTGGTATGGGCAGAAGAATTTAACAATGACGGTGCAACCGATCCGGCTAACTGGACGTATGAGCTCGGCTTTGAGCGCAACGAAGAATATCAATGGTACCAACGGGAAAATGCGAGGTGTGAAAACGGAAAGCTAATCCTGGAGGCCAAACGAGAAAAAAAATCAAATTCTGATTTTAAGGAAGGAAGCAGCGACTGGAAAAAGAATAGGCCGGAAGCGGATTATACTTCTGCCAGTATCAAAACACAAGGATTGCACAGCTGGCTTTACGGCAGGTTTGTGATGCGCGGTAAAATTGACATCCGGGATGGCATCTGGCCAGCCTGGTGGACCTTGGGAACCAAAGGATCCTGGCCGGCAACTGGTGAAATTGATATGATGGAATATTACCGGAAAAAACTGCTCGCCAATATCGCCTTTATGGGAGCAGACCGAAAAGACGCCTGGTTTAGTACCGAGAAAAATATCGATTCCATGGGTGGTAAGGCCTGGGCAGCACGGTTTCATATCTGGCGAATGGATTGGGACGAAAACAGCATTGCGCTTTATGTAGACAACAAGCTTTTAAATCAGGTTCCATTAAACCAGCTGGTAAACCAGAATGGAACAAATATTAATCCTTTTAAACAACCACATTATATGTTGCTCAACCTGGCCATTGGAGGCAAACAGGGGGGAGATCCCTCTAAAACTACCTTCCCGGCAAGGTTCGAAGTAGATTATGTGAGGGTGTATCAAAAATAATCAGTTAAGAAATGAACAATATGAATTTAAAACAACTGCTTTTGGTTTTACTATTGAGTAACTATAGCGTACTGAATACTTTTTCGGCTCAAACACCATTGAAAAGAGATTCCACTTTGGCAACCGCAAATATTTTTAAAACGATGCAGCGGGTTGCAGACTGGCAGCTGAATACCTGGAAGAACAAAGGCTTTAACCATCGGAAAGCGGATTGGACGAATGGTGCCTGTTACACCGGTATTTTCGCTTTTGGCAATTTGCGGGGCAACGAACGCTACCTGAAAACGCTGATAGATATTGGAAACGAGCTGGGTTGGAATACCGGACATTTGCGCTCTTATGCCGATGATTATTGTGTAGGACAAACTTATGCGCAGCTTTACAGCAAATTTAAGCAGAAAAAGATGATTGCTCCTTTTATTTTACAGGCCGATAGTATCATCAGCCAGCCACACGACGAACCTTTGAACTGGAAAAATAATATCCAGAAAAGGGAGTGGGCCTGGTGCGATGCACTTTTTATGGGTCCTCCATCCCTGGCTTATCTGAGTACGGCGACGAAAGATGAGAAGTACCTGAATACTGCTATCAAGTTGTGGTGGAAAACAACCGGATTTCTGTATGATCCCGAAGAAAAATTATTTTTCAGAGATGAGAGTTTTTTTGCCAGGCGGGAGAAAAACGGACAAAAAATATTCTGGTCGAGAGGCAATGGATGGGTGCTGGCCGGACTGGTAAGGGTATTGGAGAATATGCCAGAAAACCACCCAGACAGAAAGAAACTGATTGCGCTTTATCAGGATATGGTATCAAGGGTAGCCGGATTACAGCAACCAGATGGCAGCTGGCATGCCTCATTATTAGATCCTGCAAGTTTTCCGGTAAAGGAGATGAGCGGAACCGGCTTTTTTTGCTACGCGATGGCCTGGGGCTTAAATCACGGTATTTTAGAAAAGCAGCAATACCTTCCTGTGATAGAAAAATCATGGAAAGCTATGGTTTCTGCTGTGCATGAAGATGGTATGCTGGGTTATGTACAGCCGATCGGCGCAAGTCCGGATGCGGTAAATGCCAGCAGCACCGAGGTATATGGCGTTGGTGCATTTTTGCTGGCAGGAACCCAATTGTTTGAATACCTTAAAAAGCAAAAATAAACGAATTAGAATAATAAAAATGAAGATTAATATTAAATTACAGTTCCAGAATTTGATTAAGCTGAGCATTTTTTGTCTTTTGCTGCTTGGCTTCGCTCTGGATGTTTTTGCTCAAACTGGTCAGGATACCTTACGTTTGTTTATTATAGGAAATAGTTTTTCTCAAAACGCATCAGCCTTTTTGCCACAGCTGGCAAAAGAAAGGGGGAAAACGCTCATTATCGGACGAGCTGAACTCGGCGGGCATTCTCTTGAGCAGCACTGGAATTATGTGGAAAAAGCAGAAGCTAATGCTAATGACCCCGCCGGGAGACCCTACCATGGAAAATCATTAAAAATGTTATTAGGGCAGGAGAGATGGGATATTGTTACCATTCAACAGTATTCTTACCTTTCAGCAGATTCCTCAAGCTATTATCCTTATGCCAATAAACTCGTCGCTTATGTTAAATCATTGCAACCCCAAGTGCGTATCGTTGTCCATCAAACCTGGGCTTATCGTGCGGATGCGAAAAAGTTTGGGCGTACCGCCGAAGGTAAAGTTGCAATAAGTCAGCAGGAAATGTGGCAAAAATCACGTGCGGCTTATCATCTCCTGGCAAAGCGGATCAACGCCCGTATTTTGCCTGTTGGTGATGCTTTCCAGGTTGTAGCCAAGGATAGGACATATGGTTATAACACCGATCTTTCTTTTGATTATGAACATCCCACAGCCCCAAATCTGCCCGATCAGACCCACTCCATCAATATCGGTTACTACTGGAATAAAAAAGAACTTGTATTCGATCCTAACCATGCCAATGATGCGGGGAAATACCTGGGCGGACTTATCTGGTATGGCATCCTGTTTAATGATTCTATTAAAAATATCAGATTTAAACCTGAAACGGTCTCTGAAGCGTTTGCCCAATACCTTCGTAAAGTGGCTGCTAAAACGATAGCAAAAACGAACCGATAAAATCATTGCAGATGCTAAACTTTAGTCCTCACGGGCTATTTTGATTTGTAAAATACAGACTTTCTTAAAATAAACTGCAAATATCGGCCATCCGTACAAAAACAAACCATTTCCGTACAAAAGTGAACCCTCTGAAATAGATAAGCATATAGATTTGTGTTAACCAAATAATAAACCTAAATATTATGACAACCTATTTCTTAACCATTCCTTTTATTGCAAATCAGGGAAACACAAAAACCGGATTACGAGCGATAACATTAAAAATGCCTTTCTATTCAATAGGAATTTCTCGGAATCAGGTTTAACTTAAAATCTTTAAACCAGACGCTTTTTGATGCTTTCCCATCTCCATTTTTAATTCAGCCGTAAAACCTACACCCTTTCTCGGGAATTGATGAGGACACCTGCGCGGTGACCTGGAGACCTGTTATGCGCAAAAAATCAGAAATATCTAAAATATTATAACTCTAACCATATCCCAGATAGATGATAAAAAAAATAAACCTAAGGTCCAAAGGCTGGCTTCTTGTGGTTGCAGCATTTTGGTGTAAGGCACAGGCATTGCCGGCCAGGCCGATAAAAATCGCCAGCAGCTTCGTTGCCAAACACCCTATGTTACGGTTTCAGGAAATAACCGGAACCGTTAAAGATGAGAAAAATCAACCTATACCTGGTGCAACCATCAGAATAAAAGGTACCCCTACGGGCGTTCAGACTGATCTGGACGGAAGATACAAAATCAATGTTAACCCTGGTCAGGTGCTTGTTTTTTCGACCATTGGTTTTGAAAGCAAAGAAGTTACCATAGGCGCTGCCGGCGTGATCAACATCACGCTGGTCTCTGCAAGCAGCTCGTTAAGTGAAGTTGTGGTAAACGGTTATTCTACACAAAGAAGATCGGCCGTAACCGCTGCCATCAGTACCGTTTCTGGTCAGGATTTATTGAAGGCACCCGTTACTAATGTGAACAATGCATTGGCCGGCCGCGTACCTGGCCTGGTGGTTCAGCAAACCTCCGGTCGTCCGGGAATTAACGGTGCCGCTTTATATATCCGCGGACAAGTTTCGCCCTCCGCCACAGCGCTTATCATTGTGGATGGTGTGGAACGGACTTCTTTCGGTGATATTGATCCCAATGAAATTGAAAGTATAAACATACTGAAAGATGCCTCATCTACTGCGCTATATGGGTTGAAAGGTGCAAACGGCGTATTTGTAGTGACCACTAAAAAAGGAGTGGAGGGACCGGCAAGGGTAACATTTTCCGGTAATCTGGGCATCATCAGTGCAACCTCCCGTCCAGAGATCCTTGGTGCCTATGAGAGTGCCATGCTGTTAAGCGAAGGGCAGCGCAACGTGGGTGAATCCCGGACCTTTACCGATGAGGATTTGGCGATCTTTAAGGCCGGAAACGGTAATCCATTACTTTATCCGGACGTGCAGTGGTACGATGAACTGGTTAAAGATCATTGGATGCAGAACCAGCAAAACCTAACCATATCAGGCGGTAGTGACAAGGTAAAATACTTTACTTCATTTAGCCACATGCGTGAGGAAGGAAATTTTAAGGAGTTTAAAACGCCGTTGGATTATTCTACCTCCCCGAGCTACAGCCGTTACAATTTCAGGGCCAGGGTTGGCATCGATCTGACTAAAACCACCAATTTTGAGGTTAACCTTGCAGGCAGGAACGAGCACCGTTATAGTCCGGCAGGTATGAGCGAATATAATGATCCTGCGGGGGTAGTGAGTAACGGTATTGAAGGGTTGGTGGGCCGTGCGTTGAAAATGCCATCATGGGCAGCCCCGTTTTTTAAAGAATACATCAATTCTGATGATCCCAGGATTATTGCGCTGGATGGAAACTATAACCATATCGTAAACTATGGGCTGGGCGGGGTAAATGCTTTCAATCCTTACGCGTTACTCACCTATGGCGGATATGCCTTTACCGATAATAATATTGCCGAATCAATTTTCACTGTAAAGCAAAAACTTGATTTCTTAACCCAGGGCCTCAGTTTTAAAGCGCAGTTTGGTTACGATGCCACACAACTATCCGGAAAGTTGCAGCGTGGAAGTATCGGCTACCTCGAACTCAACAGGGCCACTCTGGCGCTAACACCTGTGGGTGGTACCTATAATGATTTTTTTGGGGCGCCCGCCTATTCCAGAAGTGGCTTTACCAAAACAAATCTGCAGTTGTTTTTAACCTATGGCAGATCATTTGGAAAGCATAACATCAGTGCCAATCTAATCGGTCAGCGCGAACTTCAGGGCTCGGCTGCGGCTGCCGCTCCTTACGCCAACCAGGGCGTCATTTCGGAAGCTACCTATAACTACGGAAATAAATACTTTTTAACAGCCAGTGCAACTTACAATGGTTCAGAAAATTATGCCAAAGGTTATCGTTACGGGTTTTTTCCGGCAGCAACGCTGGGTTACAACCTGGCCAACGAGGAATGGATGAAAAAATTTACCTGGATCAGTATGTTTAAATTCCGTGGCTCAATTGGAAGGGTAGGGATACCCAGTCCGGGTACAAGCCGTTTCTATTACCAGAACAGGTTCGGAGCGGGATCAAACGTAGTATTTGGAAACCCGAACAGCAACTTCAGCGCACCAACTTATACGCAGTTACAATATGGCAATCCGTTTATCACTTTTGAGGTATCATTAAAACGAAATATCGGACTTGATCTTTCTTTATTCAAAGATAAGCTGAACATCACCGCTGACCTTTTTGATGACGAGCGCTCAGATATTTTAACCACCCGTTCGGCGACGAGTTTTGCAACCTACGGTGCTACAGTGCCAAGCACCAATTATGGCATTAATTACAACCATGGATATGAGCTTTCGGTAACTTACCGGGATAAAATTAAAGATTTTACCTATTCCTTTACGGGTAACCTGAGTTATGCCAGAAACGAGCGGAGGGTACTGGATGAAGCACCTGGTCTTGCAGAAAACCTGCGGGTAACAGGCAAGCCGATCGGTACCTATTTCGGATACCATGTGCTTGGTTTTTATACCGATCAAAAAGATATCGATAGCAGTCCGCTGAACAAAATTACGGCCTACCCATCTATACCAGGCGATTTTAAATATCAGGATGTTAATGGCGACGGCATAATTAATAACCAGGATGTAATCGCTATCGGGCATCCTAATATTCCGGAATACAATGCAAGCCTTAATATGCAATTTGGGTATAAGGGATTTCAATTATCGGCACTTTTTAATGGGGTGACAAATGTGAGCTCCAATGTCGTATTTCAAAGCGGTGGCCTCAACCAGTATTATGCACCAATGTTAAATAGATGGACACCAGGTAATACCAATGCAAGCTGGCCGGTAATTCGTCCGGGCCTGAATGCAAATCCTAATGAAAGCCTCAACGATTTCATCTTGCAAGACGCATCTTATATCAAATTACGAAACGTGCAGCTTAGTTACAGTTTGCCTAAAAAATGGGTAAACAGGCTCCGGTTAAATGGCCTTACCGTATTCGTTAGCGGCCAGAACTTAATTACCTGGACAAATTTTTATGGCATAGATCCTGAAAACAGCTTATCGGGAAATGCTTATGCCTCATCTATCGCCACTATACCGACTACTAAAGTTTTCAATTTTGGCCTCAATTTATCACTCTAATTAATGGTTACCGTCATGAAAAAAATCATATATCTTTTGTTTTTATTTATTGTCTGTATGGCTTATTCCTGCAAAAAGGATTTTTTACAGCGTGATGTGGGCATCCAGAGCAATCTTGAAGAAGTTTTTAAAGACCCTTTAACGGCTTCCCGTTTTGGCGACTTTACCTATACTTTTTCTATCTCAGATTATGGCCGCCTGAGCGGATATAAGGGAATGACCTCGCAGTTTACTGATGAGTCTATTGCCAATAATGGCCAGATTGAGGTGGCGGCCATGAACAGCGGTCAGTTTTTAGATCCGGGGGCTGCTGACGTTGCGGGCATTTACACCCAGATGTACCGAGGAATCAGAAATGCAAACCTGATGCTGGCCAATATGGATAAGGTGCCCTGGACCGATCTTTACAATCCCGGTTACATTAAAGGTGAGCAACTTTATCTCCGTGCTTACTTCTATTTCGAGCTGTTGAGACGCTTTGGAGGAGTAGTCCTATTAACCAAGCCACAAGACTTTACAGAAGCTTCTACAGATCTTCCACGCAGCAGTTATGCAGAAACATTTACGTTGATTTTAAATGATCTGGAACAGGCCTTTACGCTATTGCCATTAACCAATGCCGACTGGCCTAACCCGGCAGCACAATCTAACCGGGCTACGGGGGCTGCAGTCATGGCGCTTAAAGCAAGAGCATTGCTCTTCGATGCCAGCCCGTTAAATAATCCTGAAAATGATTTGGCAAAATGGAAAAAAGCCGCAGAGGCATCAAAGGCAATTATAGATTTGAATAAATTTTCACTGGAGCCAAACTATGCCAATGTACTCACGGTAGCCAACTCTAATGAATATATCCGGATCTGGCCCCGTGGCGGCCGTGGATTTATTGGTACCTACTTAAGCGATTTTTTGATTCCTACCAGCTATGGAGGGGCACAATCTAATCTTTCGCCTGTTCAGAATCATGTTGATCTGTATGAAATGGCCAATGGCAAACCCATTACCGATGCCACCTCGGGATACAATCCGCAAAATCCTTATCTCAATAGAGATCCACGCTTTTATATTAACATTTTGTATAATAATGCCACCTGGCAGGGGCGGGCAGTACAAACCTGGCAATCTGAACCCAATGCGCAGGGTATTATCACCTATGGAACGGATATCAGTACGGCTACTTCCATAACCAAAACCAGTTATTACCTGAAAAGACTCTGGCCAGAGGCTTCACGTTCGGGCTCAACTGCATCGGCCCTGCTGAACTATGTTTTTTACCGATATGCAGAAGTGCTGATCAATTATGCCGAAGCTTTAAATGAAGAAACAGGGCCGACTGCCGAAGTGTACAATGCCGTAAATGCCATTCGTGTGCGGGCTAAAATGCCGGTTTTGCCAGCTGGTCTCAGTCAAGCTGAAATGCGCGAACGCATCAGAAACGAAAGGGCCGTCGAGTTCGCTTTCGAAGATATGCGCTGGTGGGACATCCTTCGCTGGAAAAAAGGGCCTGAAATTGTGGCCCAGCCGATGAAGGGCATGAAAGTGATTAAAAATGCCAACGGCACTTTCAGCTATAACGTGATAGAATTGCCGGCATTTAAAAAAGTATTCCATAACAACATGTATTTGTACCCTATTCCACGGGCAGAAATGAATAAAACCAGTGGTGCATTGAAACAGAATCCGGGCTGGTAGTGATTGGGTTGTATATAAATTTAAAAGATAAGAAATGACAAGATATATTAAATGTTCAGGCGTTATGCTGTGCATCATCAGCTATCTGTTAACCTGCACGGCTTTCGCACAAACTACTGGTAAGCAGGATACCGTTAGAATTGTGAAAGCTAACCATACAGACTCTACAGATAAATTAATAGAAATTCCTTTTGCTACGCGAAGCAGAGAAGAACTGAATTATGCCCAGAGTTCGCTCCGTTACCATCAGCTTACACAGGTACCGATCAGCAACCTGTCGGGTTTACTCGCCGGAAGGTTAAGTGGCTTTTTGTTCAGATGGACAGGCAATCAGCCAGGTGGTGGAAACGTGTCCTATCAAATCCGCGGAAAATCATCTTATGCGCAAGGTGCTACGCCAGCTTTTCTGGTAGATGGAATTGAACGTGATTTCGAAGATATGGATATCACTGAAATAGAAAGTGTAACGGTATTAAAAGATGCTGCCGCTTTAAACTGGTACGGCTTAAACGGGGGTAATGGTGCAATCCTGGTCACCACAAAAAGAGGTAAGATAGGGCGGAACCTGATTTCTTTTGATGCGCAGGGTGGTTTTCAATCTGCCAGCAACCTGATCAAACCTTTAAATTCATTTGATTTTGCCACTTTATATAATCGGGGTTTAACCAATGTGGGGCAGGCACCGGCTTATAACGATGCAGCGCTTGAAGGTTATAAAAACCATACCAACCCTTACCTCTATCCAGACAATAATTACTTGGATCGCTTTTTGGGCAAAAGGGCAGCTACACAAAGATATGCACTTACGTTTAGCGGAGGGAGCAACAGGGTGCGTTATTTCAGTTCCGTGAGCTACTTTAATCAGCAAGGGCTTTTTAAGGAAACAGAAACGCCCAACTACGATTCTAATTATGGCTATAAACGTTATAATTTTCGCATCAATTTAGACTATGATGTGACCAAAACACTTACGCTGACCTTGTTGGCAGGTGTAAGGAGTGAAGTACGCAATGATGTTGGTGATGGCACCAGCACGGTTTTGAGTAACTTGTACAACTTACCGCCAAATGCCTTTCCGATTTTAAATGCAGATGGATCTTACGGCGGAACTTCACTCTTTCAAAGTAATCCCCTTGGCCAGTTACAGGCTACAGGATTTTCGAGAACCACTACTAATATTTTGCTGGCCAGTATCATGGCCGATCAGAAAATGGATTTCATCACCAAAGGCCTTTCGGCTAACTTATTCTTTTCTTATGATGGCTATGGTAATTATGGCGACGGGTTATCTCAGAATTATGCCGTTTTCAATCAAAACGTCACGCCTGTACAAACTTATCGTACACCTGCGGTTATTGCCTACCGCACTGCAGCTTTCCAAACCAATACCAAAAATAACGAGCTTTGGTTTGGCTTAGATTATAACAGGACTTTTGCTACAGATCACCAGGTAAAGGCAAATGTACGGGCGCAGCAATATGTAAGTGCTGCGGTAGATCGGCTGGATTACCGTTCCCGGATGATTGTAGGGCGGGCAGATTACAGCTTTAAGCAACGTTATCAGTTGGGATTTACAGGGAGTTACTCCGGATCTGAGAATTATGCGCCTGGAAGACGTTTTGGCTTTTTTCCGGCAGTTTCAGCCGGCTGGTTAATATCCAAAGAAGATTTTCTGAAAGATGCTTCCGTGATCAATTACCTGAAATTGCGTGGATCCTATGGTCGCTCGGGCAATATTGGTCCCACTTACGATGCTAACGGTAATGTGGTCAGGTTGCCATACCGTACGTTGTTTACCAGAGATGCCGGACCATTTCTAGGATCAACTTTTTCCACTTCAACCACAGCCAGACTGGTGAGCCCTGCCGGTAATCCTTTAACCACCTGGGAAAAAATTGACCGGTTGAACCTGGGTACAGATGTAGATTTTTTTAAAGGTACACTTTCTTTCTCTGTTGATTATTTTGACGAAAAACGGATGGACATCCTTGGCCCTGCAAACCTGCCAGGCATCGTTGGTATTGCGATTGCGCAGGTAAACTCGGGCAAAGTAAGCAGTAAAGGATTCGATGCCAGCGGAACTTTCAACAAAAAAATAGGTGAAGTGCTGATCGGTACGAATGCCAACTTCACCTCTGCTAAAAATATTATTTTGGAAAGAACGGAAAACGTATTGCCCAATCAATCTACCATAGGCCGGTATGTGAATGGCGGAAATTATTACATTGCTGAAGGTATTTTTCAGAGCCAGGCAGAGATTAATGCCAGCCCGAAGCAAACCCTTTCGAGCCTTGTGGTGCCGGGAGATCTTAAATACAGGGATGTGAACAATGATAACATCATCGATGCAAACGACGCTGTTTCCAGCAATTACACTGATATCCCGAAAATATATTATGGCTTTGGCTTTAATATCCGATACAAACAGTTTGATCTCGGGGCGCAGTTCCAGGGCGTTGCTGGCAGAACAGTAGATATCTCTGATATTGTATATGCAGGTCCGAACGGGTTAAATCAATTAAGCTTAGATACCTGGACGCCTGCCACAGCGGCTACGGCAAAATATCCCCGTATCGGGATATCAGATAATGGCAACAATACGGCCAACTCTACCTTTTGGTTGTATTCAGGAGATTTTTTAAAACTCAGATCTGCGGAGATTGGCTATAGTACGCCACAAAGCTTGAACCAACGCTTACGCTTCAAAGGTGCCAGGATTTTTGTAAGTGGTAATAATATCTTTTCAATCTCAAAACTCAATGAGCTCGATATTGATCCGGAAACACCCAATGCAGGTCGTTTTTCGTCTTACCCTTATGTAAAAACCTTTGCAGTAGGCTTAAATGTTAAATTTTAATTCAAAATGAAGATGAAAAAGAATTTATATGGTATGTATATCGTTCTGGCGATTTTGCTCCTGAGCATTAGCGCTTGTAAGGACGAGTTTTTCGAACCTTCATACAGTGAAGGTCCTGTTAATGAAGAAGCAATATGGAATACCGACAGGCGTGTTCGGGAGTATTTAAACAACGGTTATAATTATATGCTGGCCAGGTATAATATTGATGGCTCAGGTGCATTAATGGCCAGTGGAAGTGATGAAGCGGTAAATTCGAACTTAAACAGCAACGTAAACCTCTTTAATAATGGTAACTGGAGCAGTTTAAGGACTTTTGATGAGCAGTACACCAATCTTTATAATGGTTTGTGGGTAGTCAATACGTTTCTGGAACGATCGCCCACGGCGGTCATTTTTCCGGCAAGTGATCTTCGCGGATTAAGAGGAGAAGCATTTTTTCTGAGGGCTTTATTCCACTATGAGTTGTTTAAAAGATATGGGGGCATCGTTCTTGCCACCCGCTCCTTTTCGCCGGTTGAAGACCTGAATATTCCCCGAAATACTGTTGATGATGTTGTTAAACAAATTGTTAAGGATTGCGACTCGGCCATCAGTCAGATTCCTGCAGCCTCCACAAAAGATTGGGATGCTTCAAATTACGGCCGTGCCACAAAGGCTGCAGGAATGGCATTAAAAGCCAAAACCCTGTTGGTTTATGCAAGTCCTTTATACAACACGGGCAATGATCTGCAACGCTGGCAAAATGCTGCCAATGCAGCGAAAGATTTAATCGACTTAAATAAACATAGCTTGTTGAGTACCGCCTTATTTCCAAACTTGTGGGATTATACCAATGCTGCAACCTCTTATAACAATGAGGTGATTTTCGCCACGCCTGCAAGCAATACCAACGCTATTGAAGCCAATAATGCGCCCATTAGTTTCACCGGTGGACTGGGCAGAACAAACCCCACGCAGAATTTGGTAGATGCTTTTGAAATGACCAATGGCAGGCCTATAACCGACCCGGCATCTGGCTACGATCCGCAAAACCCATATGCGAACAGAGATCCGCGTTTAAATCAGTTTATTGTGTTTAACGGCGCAAATTTTAAAACCGGAAGCCTAAGCAGGGCGGTAGAGACTTACGAAGGTGGACGTGATAATGTTCCTTCCAACGTAAACAGTACAAAATCTGGTTATTACCTGCGGAAGTTTTTAAGCGGTAATGCTACTTACAACATCACAGGTACCACGAGTGTGAGAAGACCCTGGGTATTGTTTCGTTATGCAGAAATTTTACTCATTTATGCAGAAGCGCTTAACGAATTTGGAGGTCCGAATACGGAAGTCTATAACGCGATAAATGCGGTACGCAACCGCGCCGGAATGCCTGCACTGGCCGGATTAACACAATCGCAGATGCGCGTTAGAATTAAAAATGAACGCAGGGTGGAATTGTGTTTTGAAGAACAACGGTTTTTTGATGTCCGCCGCTGGAAGGATGGCGAAAGTAATTTTAACGGAGCGATTAGGGGAATGAAGATAACAAAAGTAGGCACTGCGTTAACCTATAGCCCTTTTGTAATTGAAAACAGAACCTTCACCAGTAAAAACTATTGGTATCCTTTTCAGCAGTCAGAAATTAATAAGGCCAATAAACTCATTCAAAATCCAGGTTATTAAGTATGAGGAAGAGATTAAAATCCTTTGTTCAACAATGCTCATGCTTTAATAATTGCATGAAAAGCGCATTGGTCTGCTTAATTGGTCTGGTTTTTTTATCGGCCGGATTATATGCGCAGAAAACAGATCGCTTTATGGGAGAAATTGTCAATTATGATGAAAGTGCCGTGCCCGCTTATATATTGCCCGATATATTGATTACTGCAAAGGGCAAAAAGATTAAAAATGTCTCCAACTGGCAGAAGCAGCGCCGACCGGAAATTTTAGCCCTGTTTGAAGAATATGTGTACGGAAAAACACCAGCTCGTTTTGATAGTTTAAAATTTGTGGTAACCAATGAAAATGCGGTTGCCATGGCGGGAAACGCACATTTGAGACAAATAACAATCACGGCCTGGAACGGCGGCAATTCAGTATCTTTTCCGGTAGTGCTCTTCATTCCCAACAAGCGGACAAAACCTGCCCCGGTATTTTTACTCATTAACAACCGCAGTAGCAGAAATACGGATCCGACCAGAATAGAAAAAAGTACTTTCTGGCCAGCCGAAATGGTCATCGACAGTGGTTATGCCATTGCTGCCTTTCATCATTCAGATGTGTCGCCAGATCGTAAGGACAGCTACCAGAACGGCGTGTTAAAACAGCTGTTTCCTGCAGAACTCGAAAAAGATAATGGCATGAAAGCTATTGGCGTATGGGCCTGGGCGGCAAGCAGGGTCATGGATTATTTCAAAACGGATAAAGACATCGATTTTAACAAGGTAGCGCTGATAGGCCATTCACGGGGTGGTAAAACAGCCTTATGGGCGGCCGCCCAGGATCAACGTTTCGCAATGGTGTTGAGCAGTTGTTCTGGCAGTACAGGTGCATCGCTGGCCAGGCGTAAATATGGAGAAACGATAAGCCTGATTAATAAGCAGTTTGGTTACTGGTTTAACAATAATTACAAAAAGTATAGCAATGATGTAAACAGCTTGCCTGTTGATCAGCATATGCTTATCGGCTTGATTGCGCCAAGGCCGGTTTATACCACCAACGCTACTGAAGATCGCTGGGCAGACCCTTATGGTTCTTTTTTGTCGTTGCTAAATGCCAAACCTGTTTATGATCTATACGGCAAGACAGTAACGCTTCCTGAAAATATGCCTGATGTGAACAGGCCCTTCATCCATTCGGCTATGGGTTATCATTTCAGAGAAGGAAAACACGACCTCAATGTTTATGACTGGACAAATTTTATCCGCTTTGCCAATCTCCATTTTAATCTTTGAGTTTTTTTTGCGCATGGTTCTCAGTTTCAATCAGGTGCTGAATTAGCTAAAAACATTTAATCTAAAATTTAATCTAACATTTAATATTTATTACTATGAAAAAACTCATTTTCGGGTGGACCGGGAAGGTAACGCTGCTTGCTCTTCTGGGTCTGCATTCACTTTCCTGTTCCAAAATGGTGGAAGAAAATCTTTCAGAAACCTTTAATAAAGGTCCCCAAAAAATGGCTGTTATCGCCAGTAATGTGGTGATTAACCCTGTATATAACAGTACGGCGGTGTTAAGGAATCCACTAAACGGGTGGGTAATGTATGGTAAACGTGACGCTACTGAAACGTATTGGGATAGTCAGTTTTTTGTGCCGGAATTGGGTGCCAATGTAAAGGCGATCGATTATGCCTCAGCCTGTTACATTAGAACCAGCTGGAGATCACTTAATCCAAGCCCTGGTGTTTATGCCTGGAGAGATCCCAATTCGCAAATCGGTAAACTCATCAACGGTGTTAAAACCAGAGGTTTACCTATTGCATTCCGGATTGTGGTAGATGGACGCGACCAGGGAGAAAATACTCCTTCTTTTGTATTTACGGCGGGTGCTCAATATTGGTTATCGAACCCCGCAGTACCAGCGCAGAAAACCCCTTTTCCCCAAGACCCAATTTTCAGGCAATATTATGCCACATTTATTGAAGAACTTGCCAAAGACTTTAATGATCCGGTCCGCACCTCTTTTATTGATGCCTATGGTTTAGGCAAATGGGGTGAAGCCCATAATACCGTGTATGCTGCTCCCGGGGTATTAACGGCCGCACAAACAGAAACCGTAAAGGAAGAGGTACTGGATTGGATCATGGCGCTCTACAACAGGACTTTTACTAAAGTTCCGCTGGTGATCAACTATCACAGGCTAATCGGCCATCCAACGAGCTGGGGTGCAGCCAACCCAAACAGCAATCAGTTACTGGTGAAAGCAATCAATCAAGGGTATAGCCTGAGGCATGATGCTTTTGCAATGACCGATTATTACCAAAGCTGGGAGAAAAACTTTGCCGCAACCTGGAAACATAAACGCCCGATTATTATGGAGGGAGGATGGATTGTAACCGGTACACATCGCTATTGGATCGATTCAAGCGGCCAATACCGGGAAGGGCATCCTGAAGACGTGAGAAAAGCTGAATTTGACAGGTCAGCAGAAGCTGCCGTAAATATGATGGATTTTAGGGTTGGCGAAGTGGCTTCCTGGTTTCAAACCAGTTTTCCGTTGGTACAGCGTTTCAATGCAGAGGGAGGCTACCGCCTTTATCCTGATCAGGTATCATTACCCAATGAAATCGCTAATGGGGCCACCGCTACACTGAGCCATCGTTGGAAAAATATGGGCTGGGGCTACTGTCCTAATAACATTCCGCAGTGGAACTATAAGTATAAAGTAGCTTTTGCCATCCTGGACAGTGCTGGTGCGGTTAAAAAACTTTTTATTGATGAAAATGGTGAACCTTCTAAATGGATAAAAGATAACCCTATGAGTTACAACTTTACCACAACGGCAATTAACCTACCGGCTGGCAGTTATAAATGGGCGGTGGCCATCATCGATAAAACAAATGCCAACAAACCTGGTATTGCACTTGCCGTAACCGGGACTTTTAAAAACGGTTGGCTGGAATTGGGTAATCTGCAAATACAGGCCGAACCTCCTATTGGTCAGATGATTAAACTAAAAGGTTCCAATAACCTGTTTGTGTCTGGCGAAAACGGTAAAGTAGCCATGAGGTGTAACCGTGCGAATGGCTCTGACTGGGAAACCTTTACCGTTGTTGATGCAGGCGGGGGAAAAATCGCACTGAAAAGTAAGGACAAATATGTATCTTCAGAAAATGGCGCTGCAACCGGGATCACCTGCAACCGCTCAAGCATTAGCGATTGGGAAAAATTTGACTGGGTGGTAAATGCTAACGGAAAAATTTCCCTTAAAGGAAATAATGGCAAGTACATTTCTTCAGAAAACGGGCAATCGGCCATGAAATGCAACCGGGCTACGATTTCTGGCTGGGAAACTTTTTCGCTGGAATAATTACTGAGGAAATGCTTTCAGGCAGCTGAAAGTTTAAAGATAACAGGGTTGCTCTTGCGGGGGCAACCCTCATTAGATTTTTTTGGAAGTTTGAAAACTATTTTCAATCAATTCATCCACGAAATGGTTCGAATTACGTAATGGGACTAACCCGTAACAGGGCAAGACTATTAAAAGAAATATATATAATAATGCTTAGATAAGTGTCATTTTTGATGGGAAAAAGCATAAAAATGGAAAGATTTTTGTGATGCTAAAATAAATAGATTTATATTTGTATAGTAACAAATTAGTATGGCAGATTATCACAAACAGGCACCGAAAGGTGTTAGATTAAAATGGGCTCCATTGAAAGATGCGAGAAGTGTCAGCTTTTCCCGTGATTCTGTGCAAGGCACTTGGGTAGTGCGATCATCTGAAGCGGAGCATCTTGTAAAACAGTCAGATACAGCAAAATATTCTGTAACAGAGTCGTCGAATAAAAACTATTTAATTCCTTGAGATTTGACGTTCCCGGATATCCATTAATTTTTATTCAAAAGGAACTTTGTAAAGACACATCAGCTCACGAGTTTACATACATTTATAAATTTCGTTCACCAGCTACAAGGTATAATTACATTCTTCGTGCAGATTACCACAACGAAGATGTATTCGGTATTAAATTTTACGCACAGCCGCATAGGCATAGCGATCTGAAATATTCCAAAATTACCAATAGAGGTGATGTACCGAATATCCTAGTGAGTTGCTTAAGTGTGGTGCCTATTTTGTTAGCCCAACATCCAACAGCTTCCTTTGGCTTCATAGGTGCTAGAACTGTTGACAAGGCGTCGCAACGCATTGAAGGTCATCAAAATACACAACGCTATCGAATCTATAAAGAATTGGTCAAGGAGAAAATTGGAGAATTAACTTTTGAACATGTTGATTATGAGCAGCTCAGTGGTTACTTATTACTCAACAGAGCGGCAGGAAATCTAAAAATAAAAGAAGCAGCAATTATTGATATGTTTACTGAAACATATAACAATCTACTGGATGTTTAATCCTTATCAATAACTGGCAGGAACTTGAATTATCCGAAGGCTTGAAATAGCGAAGCTATGGGGGGTGTATATTTTTGAAAAACGGCCAGTTTGCAATCAAGTTGTTAACCGATGATTTGGCCGATACGCCCTATATAAACTCATACGTCTTTACGCTCCTGAATAATCCTGTACAATTCCGGCCAGATATTTTCTGCCGCGATCTGGTAGCCCTCTTTAAGCGGGTGAACACCATCGTACATATTCAGTGTGCGTATGCCTGCTACATTTTTTAAAAATGACGGCACCAGTGAAATTGCGTTTTTTTCAGCCAATGCCGGAAAGATACCAGAATAATCACTTTGATGCCAGCCGGTTGCCCAGTTTGGTAATTCGATGCCCAACAAGAGTATGGATGCCGACGGACAGTTAGATTTAACTTTGTTGATGATGAGCTGTAAGTTAGATAGGATCAGCACCGGACTCATGCCTCGCAGGAAGTCATTGGCGCCCAGTTCAAGGATAAAAATCGCTGGTTTTTCGTTCAGGACCTGGTCAAGTCTGGCCAGGGCAGAAGCCGTAGTGTCACCACTCACGCCGGCATTGATTACGCTGTAATTTAGGTTCAGCTGTTTTAGTTTCGCACCAATGAGTGCCGGAATAGACTCGTTTGAAGGGTCTTTGAGTCCATATCCAGCCATCAGGCTATCCCCGAAAAAAACAATTTTGTGCACCATTTACCATTTTCTTTTAATGAGTAATGCACTGAGCAGCAGACCTGCCCCTAGGGCCACATATTTACGGTGCGCTTTGGGTTTTCCGGGAATTCCCCATCCTCCATGAACCGAATTACCATAGGCTACCGGACTGAAAATATTGCCATTTGTAGGGGCAATAGCTTTTGCATGTTTGAGGTAGGTACGGATCACGCTTCCTGCGATCGCAGTGGTCAGGCTCGGGAATAGGACACGGGATAAGCGCATCAATATCGAAAAACTGCCCACCATTTTTTCAGATTTCGGATTTAGCGAGAGTTTGAAGATTTCATGGGCAAGGCGGTTAGGGTCATAAACTACAGGCCCTGGTTTTAGCACTTTGCCCGTATAATTGGCCGCATGCTGCATGCCTGGTGTATCCAGAAAGCCGGGGAAGGCATCACATACATGAATGCCTGGATATTCCCGAAGCTCGGATTTTAATGAGGCAGAAAAGCCGCGAAGACCAAACTTAGCGGCAGAATAACCCGCACCAAAGGGTACAGGCAGGAACCCGCCGATAGAGATATTGTTGATCAGGATTCCGAAACCCTGTTTTTTAAAATAAGGTATTACCGCGTGGGTACCATGCATATAACCTAAAAGATTGGTTTTGATTACCTGCTCACTAACTTCCATGGGTGTTTGGTCGAAACTGCCAATAGCGAGTACACCTGCATTATTGACCCATACATCAATACCGGTACCAATATTTGCAGCTGTTGCCGCCAGGTTGAGTACCTGGTGATAATCAGTGGTGTCACATGCAACGCATTCTGCCACTCCGCCAAGACTTTCGCATTCTGCCCCGAGGTCTTTCAGCGCATCGATATTCCTCGCAGAAATCACTACCTGGTCGCCGTTTGCGGCAAAAGCCAGTGCGATGGCCCGTCCGGCACCACTTGATGCACCAGTGATAACGACTGTTCTGGCCGCTGTTTTTACATTTTGATCCTGTTCCATATCTACCAAACTTTCTTTAAAAGGTGAATGTTTGCGTAGATTTCATTTTTGGCGCGAATTTTTTTTCTATTCTCTATCAGTGGCAAAAGTTGTCAGTATAAATAGGGAACAGTCGTTATGACTGTAACTCCTCGGTTTCTTTCCTTATCTATTGATCTGCTATGGTAAAGTCCGCACATTTATCAGCATACCTAAAAAAACTCATTTCAGTATCTTTTGAAAGGAAAGACTTTTACTGTTGCCGAATACAACTTTTATTCGTTCGATAACAGGCAGAACGTTCGATATCGGGCATTTTAAAATTTGTTTAAAAACATAATAACCTGATTTTTAGTTCTTTAAGACTGGCATTCCGCTTGTAAATGCTTGTCCAAAAAATGTTTAAATGGACAAACTTATTGAAGAAGAAGTTTTAGCTAAAAAGAAGAAAAAAACCTATTTCCTGATTTCTATCATCCTTATTTTGCTTATAGCTGGTATCTGGTTTGTACGGTTTTATTTTAAAGCTTCGCTTACAGCAGCTGATATCACGACGGCAAAAGTGGAAACCGGAATAATCGAAAATACGATTAATGCTACGGGTGAAGTGTTACCTGAATTTGAAGAAGTATTAACGAGTCCGATAAGTGCATTAATTAAAAATGTATTGATGGATGCCGGAAAGAAAGTGAATAAAGGACAATCGATTCTGTTGCTGGATAAATCAGTAAGCCAAACCGATTATGGAAAGCTACAATTCCAGATGGAGTCCAAACAAAATGAAATAAGTAAGCTGAAGCTCGATTTAGAAAAAAGCTTTTTCGATGTTAAATCGAGCAACAGCATCAAACAGTTACGGATCAGCAACCTTAAAGATGCTGTTTCATCGGCGAAACGATTACTTAAAGCCGGTGGTGGAACCAAGGAGGATGTAGAGCGGGCTGAGCTTGATTTAAAGGTTGCCGAACTGGAGAAGCTACAGCTTGAAAATGAAATTAAAAGTAAGCAGCAGACCATGAAAATCGAAATCAGGGAGGCTGAAATTGCACTGGCCATTCAAAAAAATGATCTGGATGCATTGAAACGGAAACTCGATCTGGCTGAGGTAACTGCAACCAGGCCCGGGGTAATTACCTGGGTAAATAAAAATATTGGCTCCAGCGTACACGAAGGTGATGCCCTGGTGCGTATAGCCGATTTAAGCGGCTTTAAAGTCGCAGGTAGCATGTCTGATAATCTACTGGATAAAATCCACCATAATATGGCCGCTATCATCAGAATTGGTGATACGCAACTGAGGGGTTCAGTGGTAAACATTTCGCCCGCAGTAACCAATGCCACAGTCTCGTTTGATATCCAGTTAAATCAAAAAGACAGTAAAGTATTAAGGCCTAATCAAAAAGCTGATGTTTTTTTGGTTACTGATACCCGAAATGGTGTTTTAAGAGTGGCAAACGGACCGGCATTTAACGGCTCCAATTTGCAGGAGATTTTCGTATTGAAAAACGGTATTGCCGAAAAGCGTACCGTGAAAACAGGTTTAAGCAACTTTGATTATGTTGAAGTTTTGAGTGGATTAAAAGCTGGAGATGAAATCATTACCTCGGATATGGGCGATTTTAAAAACTCGGAAAAAGTAACAATAAGCCATTAAGATGAAGAAAATTATACTTATTGGATTAGTAATTTCACTTAGCTCAGTAAATGCGGTATTTGCGGTTGCCGATACGCTTAAACTCAGTCTGCTAAAGGTAGTTGAAATGGCCAGGGCCAATTCTATTGCGGCAAAACAGGCCGCAACGGTTAAAGAAACGAAATACTGGGAGTGGCGTACTTTTAAATCAAATTACCAGCCGCAGTTGGCTTTAGAAGGTGTTTTACCCGGCTATACCAAAACTTATACCCAGGTACAGCAACCTAATGGAAGCATTCTTTTCCAACCTGTACATTATGATAATTCCTCCTTAACACTAAATTTTAGCCAAAGTATTGCCGCAACTGGCGGTACCATTTACGGAACTACCCAATTGCAGCGGTTTGATGATTTTGATAGAAACAGTGTGCTCTATAATGGTATTCCTTATGGAATTGGTTATACACAACCGTTATTACAGTTTAACAGCTTAAAATGGGACAAAAAAATTGAACCGTTAAAATACAGTGAGAGTAAACAGGTTTTTATCGAAACGCAGGAAAAAATATCAATTACTGTTACCGAATATTTTTTTGATTTACTGTTGGCACAGGTTAACCTCGATATTGCCGATTTAAATTACGCGAACACCAAAAGAATTCTGAGTATTGCAGATACCAAATTTGAATTAGGAAAGATTTCAAAAAATGAGATTCTCCAACTTCAGCTGGAGGTACTTAATGCCCAAAAAGCTGTTGGAACGGCTAAAAGAGATGTAGAAGTGGCCACGCTGAACCTTCGCAGTTACACGGGCATTGAGGGAGATGACAGGATAAAGTTGGATATGCCACAGGCGGTTGCGCAGATGACGGTGGCAACCGACAAGGTTTTGGCCGAAGCCTTTGCAAATCGTTCTGATGCGATTGGTTTTGCCCGCCGGTTGGCAGAAGCCAGAAGAGATGTGGCCAAAGCAAAGGGCGAAAACGGACTGAAAGCCACATTAAGGGCAAATCTGGGTTTTTCCAATGCCGGATTAAGCGCTTTTGATGTTTACCGGAATCCGAAAAATCAGCAAACCGTAGAACTGCAGTTATCTATTCCGGTGATGGATTGGGGCAGATCTAAATCGAGAACAAAAACGGCACAAGCGAACGAGCAATTGGTAACTTATGCAGTTGAGCAGGATAAGCAAACTTTCAAACAGCAGATTGTAACGCAGGTAACGCTTTTTAATATGATGAAAGAACAGATTAAGCTTACAGATGCCGCCGAAAAAATTGCTGCTGAAAAATATAAGATAGCTAGCGAACGGTACGTTTTAGGCAACCTGAGTATTACCGATTTAAGCATTGCCTTTCAGGAAAATGATGCTGCAAAACGCGATTACGTTTCTTCGCTCCGCGATTTTTGGGGCGCTTATTATCAGCTTCGCTATCTTTCTCTTTACGATTTTGAAAAAAACACTAAAATAACTTATTAATAAATCTTAATTACTATTTATACATGATGATACGCTTAAAAAATATTGAAAAAGTTTACCGTACGGCAACTGTGGAAACGCTGGCGATAAACCGTATTAACCTCGACATTGCAAAGGGCGAATTTCTTTCCATTATGGGGCCATCGGGCTGCGGAAAAAGTACTTTGCTAAACATTATGGGCTTGCTCGATGAACCATCTAAAGGGGATATTACCATAGATGATCAGGACATTCGCAGTTTTTCTGATAAAAAGCTGGCCAATTTCAGAAATGAGAAGCTTGGATTTATTTTTCAGAGTTACCACTTGATTAATGATCTGCAGGTGTTGGATAATGTAGAACTACCTTTATTATACCGCAATTCATCTGCGAGAGAAAGAAAGGCCCTGGCAACCGAAGCCCTGGAAAAAGTTGGTCTGAGTAACCGTTTAAAACATTTCCCTACGCAGCTCTCAGGAGGGCAACGCCAGCGTGTTGCCATTGCCAGGGCCATTGTCGGGCGCCCTCAGATTATCCTCGCTGATGAGCCAACAGGAAACCTTGATAGTGCCATGGGGAATGAGATTATGGATATCCTCATCAATCTGAACAAAAATGAAGGTACAACAATCGTGATGGTTACACATGACGAAAGCATGGCCCATAAAACACACCGATTGGTTCGTCTCTTTGATGGTTCACAGGTTCAGTAAATTTCAGCTATGTTAAAAAATTACTTCAAAATAGCCGTAGCTGTTTTAAAAAGGCGGAAATTTTTCACCTTCATCAGCTTATTTGGCATCAGCCTTACGCTCACCATCTTAATGGTAGCCACTGCACTTGCAGATAAAATGTTTAATCCGGGATATCCTGATTACAACCAAAATCGTTCGCTTTATGTAGAACGTATAGAAATAAAAAACACCAGGGAAGGCTGGATGAATATGAGCAACCTGTCGTTTTATTTCTTCGAACATTATGTTTCCAGGTTGAAAACGGTTTATAAAATGGCCATTTCATCCGCGCAGAAATCATCAAATGCTTATTTGAACAATAAAAAGCTGGTAATAGGTTACAAGTACACCAATGCAGATTACTGGAATGTTTTATCATACAGGTTTTTAGAAGGCAAACCTTATGGTGAAAGGGAAATTAAAAACGCAGAACGTGTTGCCGTGATTTCTAAAAAAACAAAAGAGGCTTACTTCGGTGATAAAAAATCGGTAATCGGTTTATACATTTCTGCAGACAACATTAATTATCGTGTAATTGGAGTGGTTGATAATGTTTCAGGTGCTGCCCGCAATTTTGCCGGCGATATGTATCTGCCTTATACGCTTGCTAAAGATAGCAAAAATACAGAATTAATGGGTTCCTATAATGCGGTGCTTTTAGGCCGTACGGCAAATGATGTGCCCAGGATGAAAAAAGAATTTATGCAAATGGTTAATAAACTGCCAATCCCACCAGATTTTGATAAGATTTATTGTAATGCAGATGGATTTAAAACCAGCATTGCCCGTAGAATGGCAGGAGATTCGACCAATGACGGGATCACAAAAGTAATCACAATAGGCGGAATTTTTGTACTCCTGTTTTTATTGCTGCCAACCATGAATTTAGTCAATATCAATATTACCAGGATCATGGAGCGTTCATCTGAAATCGGCGTCCGTAAGGCTTTTGGTGCGTCATCAAAAACCCTGGTTTACCAGTTTATCATAGAAAACCTGATTCTGACTTTTATTGGTGGCGTGATAGGAGTCTTTTTATCCATGCTGGTTATTTACCTCATCAACGAATCAGATTACATCTCAAGCTTCGATCTCACGATGAATTTAACGGTATTGTTTTTTAGTCTGATTACCTGTTTTTTCTTTGGGTTAATATCAGGAGTTTACCCCGCATGGAGAATGTCGAAATTAAATATTGTTAAAGCATTAAAGGCTTAACGCCTCAAAATAAAATACGGTTATGTATAAACATCTGTTTAAATTAATATGGAATAAAAGGAGACAGAATATCCTTTTTCTGTCTGAGATTTTGATTTCTTTTCTTGTTGTATTTGCTGTTTTTTCTTATTTAACCTATTATTATAAGAATTATATCAAGCCACTTGGATTTGATTATGATAGGGTTTGGGCAGTTAGCTATAATAGTGATCAATTATCAAAAAATGCTGATTCCCTGAGCATCTTTTACGACAATCTGAACAAGGCATTAAAATCAATGCCTGAAATTGAAGCCATAAGTTTTTCCAGTTCGAATTATCCCTATTCATCCAGTTTTATGAGTACCGGATTAACACAAGGAGGAAAGAAATTTAATCAAATCAGCGATTTCAATGTCGGAAACGATTATCAAAAAGTTTGGAATATCAAACTCATTGACGGGAGATGGTTTTCTCCGGAAGACTTAATCAGCAAAAATAAAGGAATTATTATTAACGAAACCTTTAGCAAAGAGATGTTCGGAACCGCAAAGGCTGCAGGCAAGCTGATCGGCGATTTTGACGATAAGAGAAAATTTAAGATTATTGGTGTCGTTAACGATTTTAAGGCCAACGGCGATTTTGTTCCTGCCAACAATCTGATGTTTAGCCAGCTGGATACAACAAATTTGAAGTGGGCGAGTACACTTTTAATAAAGGTACGGGAAACTGCCGGTGCCAGTTTTGAAAGCAAGCTATATAAGTTTATGGCCACAACGATGCGCAGTGCAGTCGAAATTCAGCACGTTGATGAAATGCGCGATGCCAGAAACAAGGAAACTATTATCCCGATGTTATTGTTCATCATCGTTGCGGGTTTCCTGATTATTAATGTTGCCCTTGGTCTTTTCGGTGTGTTATGGTACAACATTAATAAGCGGAAAGGCGAAATTGGCCTGAGGCGGGCAATTGGTGCAAGTGGCGTTTCCGTGTCTACGCAAATGGTACTCGAATCGGTAATCTTAGCTACAATATCCGTCCTCATCGGCTGTTTCTTTGCTGTTCAGTTTCCTTTATTAAATGTTTTTGACGTTCCGGCAAGTGTTTATATCATCGCAATACTGCTAGCTATGCTTTTTATTTATGTTTTAGTATTTATATGCTCCTTATATCCGGGCAGGCAAGCTGCTGCAATTCATCCGGCCGTTGCTTTGCATGAAGACTAATTGATTAACTTCGTATATGATTTTAGTAGTTGATGATGACATTGCCGTTAGAACTTCCATTTCGCTTCTCTTAAAAGGGGCGGGTTACGAGGTGGTAGCTGTTGATAACGCTGTGCAGGCTTTTGAAGAGGTAAAAAACCAAAAGCCTGCACTTGTGATACTGGATTTAAATTTTTCTATCGATACCTCGGGGGAAGAGGGCATGAGTTTGCTGAAAAAAATCAGAACTGTTGATAGCGGTGTCCCGATTATTTTAGTTACCGGCTGGGCGAGTATAGAACTTGCTGTTCAAGGGATGAAACTCGGTGCAAACGATTTTATCAATAAACCCTGGAACAATCAATATCTACTGCAGTCGGTAGCAACTTTATTGGAAATAAACGGTAAAAAACCGCGTTCAGGCAGCAGAAAGGAACTGGATAAGAAATATAATTTTAAACAGATCATCGGTGAAGATCCGACCTTGATCAATATACTGGAAACCATTGGCCGCGTGGCTTCAACAAATGCATCAATATTGATTACCGGCGAAAGCGGAACGGGTAAAGAACTGATAGCAGAGGCCATTCATGCAAACAGTAACCGCTCTGGCAAACCTTTTGTCAAAGTAAATCTGGGCGGAATCTCTTCTTCGTTGTTCGAGAGCGAAATGTTTGGTCATGTTCGCGGAGCTTTTACTGACGCCCGTTTCGACAGGGCCGGCAGGTTTGAAATGGCGAATAAGGGAACCATTTTCTTGGATGAGATAGGCGATCTGGAAGCATCAGGTCAGGTGAAATTATTAAGGGTTTTACAAGACCGTACGTATGAAGTTTTAGGCAGTAGCCGTACTAAAACAGTAGATACCAGGGTGGTTTGTGCAACAAACAAAAACTTAAACGAAAGGGTAGCCTCTGGCTTGTTCAGGGAAGATTTATTGTACCGCATTAACCTGATCACTATTCATCTGCCCGCGTTAAGGGAAAGACCGTCTGATATTCCATTACTGGTTAACTTCTTTATCAATAATCTGAAAGAAATTTACGGCAGGGAAGCGTTATCAATTGCACCCGGTGCCTTACGTTGGTTACAGCAACTGCCTTTGCCCGGTAACATCCGCCAGCTTAAAAACCTGGTTGAGCGAACGGTTTTGATCAGCAGTACAAATGAATTAACGATTGATGATTTCCAATCACAGTTAAATTTATCACCATTAAAAAACGATAAGGTCAGATTGCCGGGGGTAGGTACCATGACTTTAGACCAGATGGAAGCGGAAATGGTTAAACAGGCCATGAATTTCCATAAAAACAGAATTACAAAAGCTGCGGCATCATTGGGAATTACCAGAAATGCCCTTTATCGCCGTTTGGAAAAATATCAAATTCCATTTCATGAAACTGAAGACTAAGTATATCCTGTTTATCGTTATTCTTCACCTGGTCTGCCTGGTGATGAGCTATTTTATTTTTGAAAAAAACAAGCTCATATTTATGCTGGCGGAGGCATTTATAATCATTTCTGTTGTTATATCAATTAGCCTCTATAAGCAGCTGATCAGCCCGCTTACTTATTTAAAACAAGGCATTGCAGCCATAAAAGACAGGGATTTTAATGTTAAATTTTTATTGACCGGAAAAAAAGAGGTAGATGAGCTGGTAGATGTTTATAACCGTATGATTGAGGAATTAAGAACCGAGCGAACAAAACAGGAGGAACAGCATTTTTTTCTCGAAAAGCTTATTCAGACTTCGCCAACGGGAATTATTATTCTTGACTATGATGGGCAGCTCAAGCAGATTAATCCAAAAGCGTTGGAAATTACAAAAGAGAATCCTGATTTGCTCGAAAATCAGATCCAGGGTATGAAAACCGGAACTTCAAAAATGCTTCGGACGGATGGACTGCATACCTACAAAATTCAAAAGTCGAGATTTATGGACAGAGGTTTTGAGCGGATTTTTATCATGATGGAGGAGGTAACGGCAGAAATTTTTTCGGCGGAGAAAAGCGTTTACAGTAAGGTGATCAGGATGATGGCACATGAGGTGAACAATACAGTTGGTCCCGTAAATTCAATCCTTAACACGGCGTTGGCTCAGGATAATTTATGGCTGAGAGAGGAAGAGCAACTATTGAAAAATGCCATGAAAATTGCTGTTGAACGTAATCAGAACCTAAATGTATTTATCCGGAATTTTGCCGATCTGGTGAAACTTCCGGCAGCGAACAGGAAGAAAACAGATTTGGCAGAACTTCTCAGATCGGTATCAGAATTAATGTATTTCGCTGCAAACGAAAGAGAAATCAGGTTTGAACTCGACTTACCAGCGTCATCATATTTTATTTCTGCCGATGTTGAACAAATGGAACAGGCCCTGATAAACATTCTTAAAAATTCAATTCAGGCAATAGAAAAAAGTGGTGTTATTCAGATAGAACTGAATGCTGCTAAACATCAGCTCAATATTTACGACAACGGAGAAGGTATTTCTGAAGAAAATGCATCACAAATTTTTAGTCCTTTCTTCAGCACAAAAAAAGATGGGCAGGGGATTGGTTTAACGCTGGTTAGAGAAATACTACTCAACCATGGTTTCGATTTTTCTTTGAAAACAACTAAACCATCTACCGTATTTACCATTCAACTTGCTGGATAATCGTTAGGCCTATCAAAAATAGTTACATTCCCCGAACAGCACTGTGAACAGGCCTATGTAAAATTTCGACTAATTGATACAGGTCTGCTAAAACCTGAATTACTTGTGCTGAACTTCCAGCGGCGAAACCTGACAAATTCAAGGTGGATTACGATTAAGGAGGCAGATTTTTTCTAGCCAACATCAACGGCCGGCTTTTCCAAATAGGAAAACTTCATCGGTCATAAAATATCAAATTATATTTATCCTATCTGTATGGTACGCTAATAATGTATTGATATCATTCATTTGTAGTTCAAAATCGCCCATTATAAAATAAATTCGGTATGGATTGATCAAATTCAAAACAATCATCCTGTTTAGCAGGTATATCCACTACTAAATTCATGAAAAAAATGAAAAATCATACAATGTTACAGTACTTCGAATGGTACTATCCTAATGATGGCAGCCTTTGGAAGAAGGTTCAGCAAGATGCTGTTAAACTAAAAGAAATGGGGATAGATGCCATTTGGCTGCCACCAGCGCACAAGGGCATGGATGGCAAAGATTCAACCGGTTACGATTCTTACGATTTATACGATCTTGGCGAATTTGATCAGAAAGGAAGTATTGCAACAAAATATGGTACCAAAGAAGAATATCTCCAGGCAATAAAAGCTGCGCAGGAGGCCGGTATAAATGTTTATGTAGATATTGTGCTGAACCATCTTGGCGGAGCAGAAGATCATGAACCGGTTATGGTACGCAAGGTAAACCCAGAGAACAGAAATGAATTTATTTCAGAACCTTTTGAGATAGATGCTTATACCAAATTTACCTATCCGGGCCGCGGCGGAAAATATTCTGAATTTAAATGGGATTTTCAATGCTTTACCGGTGTAGATTACGACGCCCGTACCCAGGAGTCGGCTGTGTATAGCATTCAGAACCAATATGGATCAGGATGGGAAAATGTACTTGATACTGAAAACGGAAATTATGATTACCTGATGCTCACCGATATTGATTTTCGGAATCCTGCTGTAAGAGAGGAACTTAAACGATGGGGGATATGGTTTTATCAAACCACTGGTTTTGATGGACTGCGTTTGGATGCCATCAAACATATGCCGGCTGATTTTTATAATGAATGGCTAGACTATCTTCGGGCTGAAACAGGCAAAGAACTGTTTACAGTGGGAGAATATTGGTCGCCATACGATCCGCAGGCGATGCTGGATTATATCGATGCTACGCAGGGCCGTATGTCGTTATTCGATGCCAGCCTTCAGGCTAATTTCTCCCGTGCCAGTAAAGAGGGCGAACAATATGACCTGAGTACCATATTGAATGGATCACTGGTTTCATCCAGACCGGAACTGGCTGTAACATTGGTTGAAAACCACGATACCCAACCACTCCAATCGCTGGAACAGACAGTAGAACCATGGTTCCGGGCACATGCTTATGCAATCATTTTACTTCGAGAAGCTGGTTACCCTTGCGTTTTTTATGCAGATGTATATGGATCGGCCTATACCGACAAAGGGGATGATGGAAAAGACCATGAGGTGACTATGGCCGCACTTCCTCAGCTGGAGGCATTGTTACAATTGAGGAAAACATTTGCCTATGGTTTTCAACGTGATTATTTTGATCATTCGAGTTGTATTGGCTGGACACGCTCGGGAGATGAGGAACACCAGGGGTCGGGCCTTGCGGTGATTTTATCAAACGGTGAAGCGGGAAATAAGCGTATGGAAATGGGCGTTGAGTTTGCCGGCAAAACTTTTAGCGATTATCTGGGACATTGCGACAGAGAAATTACGATAGACCAGGATGGATGGGCAGAGTTTTACTGCGAAGCAGGTTCTGTGTCAGTTTATACCCTGAAAGCAGATTAATAAATCTTCAGATCTGAAATTTCTCATTGATTTAAAATCTAATAATAAATTACAGCATGAAGTGTTTTACACCCCTCCTTATTGAGGAGGGGTGCCCGTAGGGCGGGGTGGTTAATTAGTTTTACATTTTGTGTTTATGAATCTTCAGATCTGAAATTTCTCATTGATTTAAAATCTAATAATAGATTACAGCATGAAGTTTTTTACTCCCCTCCTTATTGAGGAGGGGTGCCCGTAGGGCGGGGTGTTTAATTAGTTTTACATTCTGTGTTTATGAATCTTCAGATCTGAAATTCTTATTGATTTAAGATGTAGGAATAGGTTACAGCGTTTTACGCCCCTCCTTATTGAGGAGGGGTGCCCGTAGGTCGGGGTGTTTAATTAGTTTTATAGTCTGTTTTTATCACAACTAATCATCTTTAAACGTGTAATTTTTAACATCTTAATTTCCACATTGTGAAGTGATCATAAAGATCCATTTTTAACTTTCTCCTCCAGCATCTGGCCTCCCGCACGCCATTGCTCAAATGCTTTTATGGCTTCTCCTGGCATAATCCTTTCAAATGATACCGGTTGTTTCTCTATTGGTTCCTGTAAGGCGTCTAAAATGAACTGATCACCAAAGCCTGCCCATTCCGCATCTGTTCTGGTATTTCCATAGTATACCTGCTTAATATTGGACCAGTATATGGCACTTAAGCACATCGGGCAGGGCTCGGCGCTGGTATAGATCGTACAGCCTGAAAGGTCGGCTTTTCCGATTTTTTTTGCTGCCTGCCTGATTGCATTTATTTCTGCATGGGCCGTCGGGTCACAGTCCTGCGTAACTGAATTTGCCTCAGCACTCAGGATTTTACCGTCGCGGACAATTAATGCCCCAAACGGTCCTCCTTTCAACGATCGCAGGTTCTGCTCCGATAGTGCAATGGCTTTAGCCATAAACTTTTCATGTATTTCCATCCTTAAACAACAGTGATTTTAACTATTGGTTTTGGCTGTCATATTTGTCGTAACACATACCGATAACCTTCCTGCCTGCAAATGCTGTATAAAGCTTTAGATACGGCTGTCAAACGCTCTGACTGATCAGCAGAATTCTGTTCAGATTCCCGGTTAAAAGCATACATGCTGGTTGCTAACTGTTCATTTTATTCATTAAGATACTTCAGCAATCCATGCCAAACTTTGTTCCGTTGATACACCTTTCAAACCAAACTTCAAGCTTATCATAATGAAACAAGTACTCTCTTTAATTTTTTTAATCTTATGCTGTTCATCGTTATACGCCCAGATTCCGCCTGCCGGAACAGGATGCTACTTTAACGGAAGGCTCTATTATCATAATGTCCAGGCCACTCCAACCTTCGGTTTAAATTACCGCTACCAATATGATTCCAATTATTATTACGAGTTGACTTGTACGGATAATCAGTATGCAATTCTTGGAGGCGCGCTGACCACAGGCTTTTTTAATACACCGGTAAACTGTGGCACCAGCAGCAGTTATTTTGCCAATACCGGAGTGATGTATTATTACAATGTGGTAAACTGTGGGCTTGATTATCTTATACCATTTTTATTGCTCCCGCTTTCGGTAGCTGGAGCGGTTTTTATTAAAAGAAGTGTCAGCGTAACGGTTCCTGTGGGGAGCTAGGCTTCCTCTAACCTTCGGTGCGGCTAAATTTTATAGCTCAACAACAATGACGTCCATGTTTTTTTCTTTACAAAAAAGTTATAAGGTAATTGCCAAAGTTGAGACAAATCGACAAAATATTGAACAGATAATAAAATCAGTAATCCTTTACTTTGATTTCAATTAACCAAATAACAAACCTTACTGCAATTCTTCAATAGGCAACACATGCTTTTTGCAGTTTCAACATGTATTATGAGAAAACAGATATTTATTTCAGACAGCTGATCATCAATACCTTAATATATTACTAACCAGGGAAAGGAAAATTAAATTGATATGATGCTCAACACTTACCTATTTATTCTAAACACGTTTATTGTTCTGTAAAACGAAAACCTCATCGGCTAACCACCAATGACGTCGGTTTATGGCCTAAACAAATCATGCTAAAATTATTTCCAGGCGCAAGTCAATGTTAATTTTTTGATCATTATCAAGTGGTAATTCTCATGTGGTAACGCAAAGAGTTTGTTTTGTAAAAACGTTTTAGTGCTTTTTGAGATTCCTGCTGCAGTATAGTCATCATACTGTAGCAAGATGCAATCATTATCAGGCAAGATCAGCAGGTTCAATTTATACCTGCCATCGGCACCGTATGGATGGCTGACAGGGATTTCTTTGTCCCAAATTTCAGCCATGCAGTTTTAGGCTGCTTCCTGACCGGCTCTCAGTAATATTAAACAATAGTTTCCTGAAATCTCCCTGGTAAAGGAGATAGCTAGCATCCCTCAATCTATGGAACCCATGTACCAAAAGTGGTTAACAATTTAATTATGCAAGCCGGTTTAATCCGGAAAAAGCGATAGGTATATATGAAAACAAAAAAAAATGTAAAAACCATGCACTGGCAGATCCAATGGATATTGCTCGGGCTGATTGCACTTTCGTTAACGCGGTGTAAACAAGAAAAACTGCAGCAGGAGGATGTTTATGATCCGTCAAAGGAAGTGCTGATTAATGATTTTTACCCAAAACAAGGTGGAGTAGGGAATAACCTGGTTATTTATGGCTATAATTTCGGAAATGATATCTCAAAAATAAAGGTTACCATTGGCGGAAAAGTGGCTAAAGTGATCGGGGTAAATAACAATAGTATTTATTGTGTTATTCCCGAAGAGGCTTACGATGGCGATATCAAAATCACCATCCTTGATGGAAACAACCAGCAGCTCGCCCAGGCCATATCAAAAGAAGCCTTTTCCTATACCCGTAAATTGCTGGTTTCTACATTTTTAGGTAAGTACTATCAGGTGGCTTCAAATTTTGAGGAAAAAGAAGGCCCATTTAATGATTGTGGGGCGTTTAAAGGCATTACCTGGCTTACCCTTGACCCGAAAAATCCAAATCGCCTGTACTTTTCAGCCGATGTGAACAGTTGCCGTCTCGTCGATTTCGAAAAGAAATATGTGAGTTATTTCAGGACAGATCTTGACAGGGTATCCATCATTAATTGGAGGATTGATGGCAATCAGGACATGATTGTTTCGCACAATCACTCCAGTGATACCAAATATGGTAATTATATTTTTAGCCGCGAATCCAGCTTTCTGCAAAAGAAGGCTATCGAAGTTTACGCCCGCGGGGTAAATGGTACTATGATACATCCTCAAAATGGCGAACTCTATTATTCAAGGTTCAGGGCAGGGGATATCCGCAGGTACGATTTTAATACCAAAGAGGATAAACTGGTCTTCTCCAATCCTTACAGCGCTGTAGCCGTTTACATGGTAATGCACCCTTCGGGAGATTATGCCTATCTGGTTGAATACGATAAGCATTTTATTATGCGTACCGATTATGACCGCACCACCAGGACTTTTAAAACCCCTTATACCATTTGCGGTGCTGCAGGTACTGCCGGATATGCCGATGGAATTGGCACCAATGCCCGGTTAAATAACCCGGTACAGGGTGTATTTGTAAAAAATCCAGATTATGAAGCTACCGGGGGAGATCAATACGATTTCTATTTCTGCGACAAAGCCAATCATGCCGTCCGCACTTTAACGCCACAGGGGAGGGTAAGCACCTTTGCCGGGCGCGGTAACAACGGCACAAGCGGTTACGCGGATGGTGATTTACGTACAGAGGCCCGTTTCAATAATCCACAGGCTATTACCTATGATGAAAACAGGAAATGCTTTTATATCGGCGATACAGGCAACTGGCTGATCCGCAAAATTGCTAAAGAAGAATAACTGATAAATACACAATATAATGATGAGATTTATTTTATTGACCTACCTTTTGGTGCTTGGGATTTCCTTTAATATCCTTGCCCAGGAGTTGATCGTTAAAGGTACCGTAACCGATGAGAAAAAGCTGCCGATTCCGGGGGTGAGCATCTCGGTAAGTAACCTGCCCGGATTAGGGGCCATTACCGATGGAGATGGAAGATACACCATTAAAATGCCTGCCTATCAAACCCTTGTGTTTTCTTACGTGGGTTACGAAAAGAAAGAAGTTCTGGTGAAAGAGCAACGCCTGGTAGATGTTACCTTAAAAGAATCGGATGCCAGTGTACTTAACGAAGTGGTGGTAACGGCTACCGGTGCCGAAAAAAAGATTGCCATTACAGGTGCCATTACCACCGTAAATGTTGATCAGCTCAAGTCCAATCCGTCCACATCAATGGCCGATGCCCTGGCCGGCGTGGTACCGGGTATACAAGCCATGCAAACTTCGGGGAGGCCAGGCAGTATTTCCGAATTTTGGGTGCGCAGTATTTCTACTTTTGGAGCCAGTAATGCTGCTTTGGTATTGATTGATGGTTTCGAGCGTGATATGAACGAAATCAATGTAGAGGATGTAGAATCCTTTTCGGTATTAAAAGATGCTTCCGCAACTGCTATGTATGGCAGCAGAGGTGCCAACGGGGTAATCCTGATCAAAACCAAAAGGGGGAAGGAAGGTAAGGTGAATATTAATGCCAAAGTGGAAGGTTTTTATAACACACTCACTAAACTTCCACAGTTTGTAGATGGCTATACTTATGCCTCAATGGCCAATGAAGCCAAGATTGTACGTAATCAGGAACCGCTTTTCTCGCGTTCGGAACTCGAAATACTACGTTTAGGGCTTGATCCGGACCTGTTTCCGAACGTAGATTGGATGGATGTAGTTCTTCGTGATGCGGCCAGGAGCCAACGAAGTATGCTTAACCTGAGCGGGGGCGGAAAAACGGCCCGCTATTATTTATCGGGCAGTTACCAGAACCAGCAGGGGATGTACAAGGTAGATGATGCTTTAAAAGATTATAATACCAACGCCAGTTTCAATAAATATACCTACCGTTTAAGCGTAGACATGGACATCACCAAATCTACCCTGTTAACCGTTGGAGTATCTGGCTCACTGCGTAAACAGAACGACCCTGGAGTGGGCAGTGATGCCATCTGGACAGCGCTTATGGGTTATAATGCCATCACTTCACCGCTTCGGTACTCAGACGGAAAAATCCCTGCCAGTGATGACGGCGACAATAATCCGGATAATGATATGGATCGTTTCAACCCTTGGGTACAAGGTACCATGACAGGCTACAACGAAAGCTGGAGCAACAATATCCAAACCACACTAAACCTGAACCAGGGACTCGATTTTATTACCAGAGGACTCCGTTTTGTGGGCCGTTTCGGGTATGATACCTACAACAACAATTACATTAAACGTTATAAATTTCCTGAATTATGGAGTGCCAACCGTTACCGGAATACTGCAGGCGAACTGGTATTCAAGCGGATTAAAGAAGAACAGAAAATGACGCAGACCGCTGGTTCTGATGGTAACAAAAATGAATTTTTTGAATGGGAAACCCATTATAACCGAAGCATTGCCTCGCATAATTTTGGTGCTGTAATCAAATACACGCAGGCCTCCAGGGTATTTACCCAGAATATTGGTACCGATCTCAAAAACGGAATTGCCCGCCGCAACCAGGGAGTTGCAGGTCGTGTGAATTACAACTGGAATTCACGCTACTATGTAGACTTTAACTTCGGCTACACCGGTTCTGAGAATTTTCATAAAGATTACCGGTTTGGTTTTTTTCCTGCCATTTCGGGTGCATGGAATGTAGGCGAGGAACCCTTGGTAAAGAAATTGGGCTGGGTAGATATGTTTAAAATCCGTTATTCATATGGAAAAACCGGGAATGATAATTTAGGTAATATCAGGTTTCCTTATCTCTACAGTTTGGAACAAATGTCGGCAGGTGGTTACAATTTTGGGGATTTCGATTCTTCGAATCCCTGGACGGGGATCCGTTATTCTTCTGTAGCGTCCCCAAATGTAACCTGGGAAGTAGCTACCAAACAGGATTTAGGGATAGATTATGCTTTATTTCATGATAAAATCAGCGGGACGGTGGATTATTTCAGGGAAAGACGTGACGGCATTTATATGAGCCGGAATTTCCTGCCGGGGTTTGTAGGCCTGGAGAACAATCCATCAGCCAATGTTGGTGAGGTAAAAGCCCATGGATTTGATGGCAGTTTTACTTTTAAACAGAAGATCAATAATGTCGATTTGACCCTGAGGGGCAATGCCACCTATAGCAAAAATGAAATTATTGAACGGGATGAAGAAAACACGATTTACAGCTATAAACTTCAGGAAGGACATCGTGTAGACCAGGCGCGGGGACTGATCGATTTAGGCCTGTTCACTGATTATGATGATATCCGTAACAGTCCGCGGCAAAGCTTTGGCGAGGTGATGCCGGGCGATATCAAGTACAAAGATGTTAACGGGGATGGTATAATTGATGATAACGATATTGTGGCCATCGGTGCAACCACCCGCCCTAATTTTACCTATGGTTTTGGTATTTCAACAAGCTGGAAAGGACTGGATATCAATGTGCATTTTCAAGGAGTAGGAAAGTCTACTTATTTTATCAATGGCTCTTCGGTGTATATGTTCAGCTTAGGCCAGAACTGGGGCAATATCTTAAGTGATATTGCCGATAGTAACCGTTGGATGTTAGGGGTTAACGAAGATCCCAATGCCGATTATCCGCGTTTAACGTATGGTCCGAATGCCAATAATTACAGGGCATCAACATTCTGGCTAAGGGATGGTTCCTACCTGCGTTTAAAAACATTAGATATTGGTTATTCATTACCCAAAACGCTGGTCAACAGGGCACATTTAAACAATGTCCGGTTCTTTTTGATCGGTACCAACCTGCTCACTTTCAGTAAGTTTAAACTCTGGGATCCGGAGTTAGGAAGTTCAACCGGGAAAGTATATCCATTGAGCAAAACATTATCATTAGGTGTATCAGTTAATTTATAAGCAATGAAGAATTTGAAAAAAACGGTGATGGCATTAAGCCTACTGATCGCTGTTACCATCATTAACGGATGTAAAAAATTTCTCGATTCCGATTATCTTTTTGATGAAAGGCTAACCACAGAAGAGGTTTTTACCAACCCCGATTACGCAAACCGGTGGCTTGCACAGGCATACTCCTTTTTAGGCAGCAACTACATGCAGGATGTAAGCAGCAAAAAAGCCGTTCCTTTTAATTTTGCAGATGATATGTATTATGGTGACGAAAGTGACGGATACAAAAGATGGAAAAACGGACAGTATACCGAAAACGGGCTGAACGGTGAAAGCAAGGAAATATGGAATACCGCTTATAAAGGAATCAGGCAGGCTTCTATTTTTATCAATAACATTGATATCAACACCAAATTTACAGCAAAAGAAATTGCGGATCTAAAAGGGCAGGCCCGCTTTTTAAGGGCTTATTTTTATTGGATATTGCTGCGTACCTATGGCCCTGTACCCATTATAGCCAGCGAAGGCATCGATTATACCAAAGAGTATGATGATATTGCCCAACCACGAAATTCTTACGAAGAATGTGCGGTTTACCTGGCTAACGAGCTGGCCGAGGCCGCCAAAGGGCTGTCGGTTCAACAGGGTATACAACAGATTGCCAGGCCTACCCGTGGTGCCGCTTTGGCACTGCGGGCCAGAATATTGTTGTACGCAGCAAGTCCGCTTGCTAACGGAAAAGCGCCTGCAGAAGTAGCGGCGGCAATGGTGACCAAAGATGGGAAGCCCTTACTTTCGCGCAGTTACGATGAATCAAAATGGGCAAGGGCAGCTGCCGCGGCAAAAGATGTGATGGATTTAGGGCAGTACCGCTTATATGTGGCCTATAAAAAGGCAACGGGTGATGCCGCTTACCCGGCAACGGTAACCCCACCGTTCGATAGTAATTTCTCTAACAGTGCCTGGCCTTCCGGCTGGAGCGATATTGACCCTTTCGAATCTTACCGCGCATTGTTCAACGGAACGGTTCCGGCTTACCAAAATCCGGAACTGATTTTTACCCATGGTCAAAACCAGGGCGGGGAAGGGATTAATGTACTCGTATTGCACCAGTTACCGCGCCTGGAGGGGAAAGGTTATAACTCGCACGGCATGACGCAAAAACAGGTAGATGCCTATTATATGAACAATGGTAGTGATATACCGGGTATGAATAGCATGTATGCCGGCAGGCCGGGTTACGAGGGGCGTTACAATTCGGCACCGAGGGTATCGGGTTATGTAAAACAGGAAGAACTGGCCAGTTACCCGGAATTAGGTCCGCTGGGCGTGGGTGTAAACAAACAGTTTGCCCGTCGTGAACCCCGGTTTTATGCTTCGGTTTCGTACAACGGCTCTACCTGGAATTTATTGAATGCCGAGAGCGTAAAAGACGAAAAGAGTAATATGCAGATATTTTATTACAGGGGCGATCCTAACGGCTACAAAAATACTTCTTACTGGCCCCGTACAGGCGTTGGCATCAAAAAATATATACACCCGGACGATATCAGTAATGTAGCTGTTACTGCTTACGATCAGAGCAGGATGAAGCAAAAAGTTGATCCTGCCATCCGTTATGCAGAAGTATTGCTGATTTATGCAGAAGCCTTAAATGAGCTGAATGGTTCTTACAATATCCCGTCATGGGATGGTAGCCGGACACATGCCCTGTCGCGCAACATTTTAGAAATGAAAAAAGGGATACAGCCCATCCGTATCCGGGCAGGGTTGGCTGACTATACCAGCCAGGTATATGCTGATCCGAACCAGTTCCGCATAAAATTAAAAAGAGAACGGCAGATCGAATTTTTTGCAGAAGGGCAACGTTATTTCGATTTGCGCCGCTGGACGGACGCTCCTTCGGAAGAATCTGCACCGGTTTATGGATACAATGCTTATGCCACCAAAGCACAGGCAGACCTTTTTCATACGGTTGTAGAAACGCCATCTCTGCCTTCCATCTTTACGCTTAAAATGTGGTTCTGGCCTATTCACTATGATGAATTAAAACGGAATAAATACCTTACGCAAAACCCTGGCTGGACAAATCCTGAATAACCGATTAGCATTTACAACAATGAAACGTATATATCAATTAATTTTCATGGTAACAACAGTAATATGCTGTTTATCATGCAGTGATGAGTGGAAAGAAGAGCAATTCGTCCAGATGGCATCATTTAAATCAAACCCAACTGCCCAGGGCGTAACCTGGTGTTACATCCGTTATAATGCTCAGGGGAGATTAAGATTTAACTTACCGGTTATTATCAGCGGCTCTACCGCAAATGTTAAAGACCGTACAATCCACATCGGTTTGGATCCTGATACCCTGGCCAAACTGAACCAGGAACAATATGGCCACCGGCAGGAACTGTATTTTAAGCAACTGGATAAAAATTATTATACTATGCCACAAAGCATAATGGCACCTGCAGGGGTAAGTACGGTAACCATACCGATTGATTTTACTTTGGGCAACCTCGATCAGGCGGATAAATGGGTTTTGCCGTTGCAGATTTTAAGCGATCCTTCTTATGATTACCAGGCGAACCCAAATAAATATTACAGAAGAACAATGCTCCGCATTACCCCATTTAATGATTACTCCGGCGAATACGGCGGTACCTTGTACAAAATATTTTTGGAGGGAGATACTGAACCTTTAACCTTGAATACCCACAGGACGTTTGTGGTAGATGATAAAACTGTTTTTCTCTACGCAGGGATCAGGGATATAGATTACCTCGACCGCAAAAACTACAAGGTCTTTATCAAATTTACTGATGAAAAAATAGATCTTCAAAAGAAAAAACTGGAAATCTGGAGCGACAACACGGTGAATAATAAATTCAAGGTAGGGGCAACACAATCTTATTACACCAGGGATGAGGCCATGGATCCGAAACTTCCTTATTTAAAGCATGTTTACACTACCCTTTACCTGTCGTACGAGTTTGAAGATTACACTACCGTACCTGGACAACGACTGAAATATAAAGTAGAGGGAACTTTGTCCATGCAGCGTGACCTGAATACGCTGATACCGGATGAAGATCAGCAGATTCAGTGGTAAACTACCTTAATTAGGTACATCTGGTGGTCGGTGTGGCACCGACCACTATAAAAAAATATATCTACTGGTTGTTTGGTGGACACCAACCAATAGAAAGCATAACTAATTATTGATTAGCTTAAAGCTACTAAAAGTCCCTGTCTGAGAAGGGTCTCCCTTCACCACAATGCCAGCCCGGTAGCCCATTCCCCAGGGTACATATTTGCCAGCTAAAAAATCCGTACGATAAAAACTAAGCCACGCTGTTGCCGGTTTTTTATAGAAAAACTCGATCTGTTTGCCATCATTACTGATCTGCATTTTCAACTGAACCGCTCTGGTTAAACTTTCTGTCGATGCTTTAAGAACGTTGTAAGTACCTTCAAAATTATCAAAAACAACAAATCCATCTTTCGAGGCTGTAATGCCTATGCCGCCAAGTTCGCCAGGCCATTTACTTTTAAATATGGCTCCCCCAAGGCAAATGCCGGTTTTTGCTTCCCCGGGATTTACCTCTGCACTGATGCTGAAATCTACCGTTTTAATGTACTGACCTAAAAAGGTGCCAAGTGCGTGGTTTTCATCAGATGCCGACAATTTCAGGCCTTTATCTAAAAACATCAATGGTCTTTGCGATTTGGAAGGCCACTGCCAGGCGAGATCAAGTGTTTGATCCTTTTCAAAATTATCGGTAAAATCAAGATCAGCTTTTGGACGGTTGGGGAGGGTGGCATTATGCAATACGGGCCATCCATCAGCCCCTACAATCAATTCCTCAATAATGCCTTCCCGGCCAACAAAAACATCATAGTTTTTGTTAAAAGCGTGGTAAAGCATAAATAGCCTGTCATCGGCAGTTTTTACTACTGTGCCATGGCCGGGGCAGTTCCAACGATCATTGCTTACCATAATCGGGTTTTTGCCGTATTTCTCCCATATGCCGCTGTTTAAATCTTTTGTTCTGGCAATGCCGGTTTTATAATTGCATTTTGCATCACAACAACCTCCAACCGAATACAGGCTATATACATATTCTCCCAAAGTAAAAAAACAGGCCCCTTCCACAAGTCCTGTTTCCCATGGCTGGCTATTGGTAAATACTTTGCTTTTTTGCCCCAGCAATTTGGTACGGCTCCCGTTAATTTCCTGTTTCCAGATCCAGCTTTCTTTGCCGCAACCATTACCATCGTTTTTCCAGAAAGCATAAATTTTGCCGTTTTGCTGTAATTCAAATGCATCTATGGCACCGCATTCATCTTCAATAATCACAGGGCCATTGTCGGTAAATTTACCCGTTTCAATTTTATCTGCATCAATCCATGCCGTTCCGCACTGTAAACCCGGGTTACCTTTTGTTTCCCTGTTATGTGCTGTATAATAGGCATAAATCCGGTTCTGTTTTTGATCATAAACCAGTTCCGAAGCCCAGAAGTTATTCTCACCCCACTGATTTTTCATATCCTTAAATCCATCCGGGAAAACGTGATTAATCAGTTTCCAGTTCTTAAGATCGGTTGATTTATAAATGGTGAAATACGGAGCCCACTCGTTGGTGGTAGAAGTAGCATAATATGTTCTTCCGATCCTGATGATAGAAGGATCCGGATTATCGCCGGGTAAGGCAGGATTTACCAATACGTGTTGTTGAAGTTCGGTATCCGGACTAACCGATTGCGTTTTTTTTAATCCGCAGGAAAAGAGGCAAAAGCTGATCAGCAAAACAGCCAGACAGGTGCCAAATGGTTGAACCATAAAAGTATAAGGCTCTTTTGAAACTGGATTTTCTTGATTTGGTATGTGCTCCATACCATTTGGATATGGATTAAAGAAGGTAGATAATCGAAAATTGAGCATGTATATAAGGGTATAAATTGTCTTGTTGCTTATTTGGTTATTTGTCCGAAAATAAACAATTATATGATGACAGAAAGGTTGCTGTAATGGAATGAATATGGTTAAATGCATCATTTCTTATTGGTGAAAGCCACATTATTTATCCTTTTTTAATTTCTTTTTAAGAAGATTTTTTTATTGTAACAAATTGATTTTTAGGTTGTTGATTTTATTTGTTAGCATTTTATTATATTTTGTGTAAGCCGTTTTTAAACCGGATACTTTGCTCCATTTCTGTTTTTTTAACAGGCAAAATGAGACGAATCAACAATAAATTGAACATATTTTACAAAGTTCATTGGCTTACTTTGGCAATAGAACCAATTATAAACCTATCCAATGCATCAACTGTAAATATTTATGGCCATTATCAAGGATAATTATGACGTCGGCTCACCTGGCTGGCTTCATTTAGAATAGGCATCAGATCTGCCCTCAAAGCTAACTACTATAAACACATCAATAAATACAATAATTCAATTCAATGAAAAACTACAGGTTAATTTACATGCTAATATTAGGCATTTTTGCCATAAACCTAACTTACGCTCAAAATGTACTGAGCGGAAGCGAAAAAAAAGAGGGCTTTAAATTGCTATGGAACGGTAAGGATGCACATGGCTGGCGTGCCATATTCAAAGAGCAGTTTCCATCCAAGGGCTGGGAAATGAAGGATGGAGTGTTAACGGTATTGGCGTCAAACGGGCAGGAGCAGGGTTCCGGGGGCGATATTGTTACCCGTGATGAATTTTCGGCCTTTATTTTAAAATTTGATTTCAAACTTACCCCAGGTGCAAACAGCGGGATCAAATATTTTGTAACCGAAGAAGAAAAAACAAATCTTTCAGGCATTGGTCTCGAATTTCAGGTATTGGATGATGAAAAACACCCCGATGCAAAACTGGGCAAAAACGGTAACCGTAAACTGGCCTCTCTATACGATCTTATTCCATCTAACAAACCTGCTTCGGTAATTAAACCGATTGGCGAGTGGAACAGTGGCGAAGTGCGGGTTTATCCGAACAACCATGTAGAGCATTGGTTGAACGGCGTAAAAGTAGTGGAGTACGAACGTGGATCAGAAGACTTCAGAAAACTGGTGGCCGGAAGCAAGTATAAAACATGGAAAAACTTTGGCGAAGCTAAAAAAGGCCATATACTCATTCAGGATCATGGCAACACAGTTTCTTACCGAAACATCAGAATCAAAACACTTTAATAACCGGAAATGATGGAAGAATCGAGAAGAAACTTTATAAAAAAGGCTGCAATTGCGGCGGCGGGTACTTATGTTGGTACCTTAGGGATGTCGGCCAAGAGTTATGCGAATATCATTGGTGCCAACGATCGGGTTAGGGTTGGGGTGGTAGGGTTTTCCGACCGTTTTAAGGATACGCTTTTTCCCTGCTTTTTAAACCACCATAAGGAACTGAACTTTGATATTGTTGCCCTTTCCGACCTCTGGAATTACCGCCGCGCCTTAGGTGCTGAGCATATTAAAAACAAAATTGGCCATGGCATTACTTCCTGTAAAAACAATGATGAGCTTTATGCCCTGAAAGATCTTGATGCCGTAATTATCAGCACGCCGGATTTTGCACATGCCTTGCACGCCATTGAGGCGGTTAAAAATAAAAAGGATGTGTATTGCGAGAAACCTTTTGCTGAAACCATGGATGATGCCCGCGCTGCTTTAAAGGCGGTAAGGTCTTCTAAACAGATTCTCCAGATCGGTTCACAACGCCGCAGTGGACAGAATTATGAAGCCGCTGCCGATTTTATTAAGGAAGGGAAGTTTGGTGATATTACCATGGTAGAACTGAGCTGGAATGTAAACCAGCCGGGCCGGTGGCGCCGTCCTGATCTGGTAGCCAAATTGAAAGAGGAAGATACGGATTGGAAACGCTTTTTGTTGAACCGCCCATACGAAACCTTTGATCCGAGGATTTACCTGGAGTACCGTCTTTTCTGGCCTTATTCTTCCGGTATGCCCGGCCAATGGATGAGCCATCAGATAGATACGGTGCATTGGTTTACGGGTTTGCCGCACCCGCGCAGCGTAACTGCCAACGGCGGCATTTATCAATGGAAAGATGGTCGCCGAAACTGGGATACCACCACCGCTGTTTTTGACTATGGCCCATTAGATGACCTTACCAAAGGTTTCCAGGTGGTATTTAGTTCCAGGATGCACAATGGCGACGAAAAACCCGCAGAGATTTATTATTCCAACGGCGGTGAGCTGAACCTGATTACCAATACCATTTCGCCACATGGGGGGTTAACTGAAAGGGCTGCAGCGGCGATGAGAATGAAACCAAACCTATTGCCTCAAATCAAACTTGCAGCCCCATCTGCTGCTGCCGCATCGGCCAATACAGGTGCCGATGTGTTAAGCTCCAACCACATGCGTAACTGGCTGGAGTGTATCCGAAGTAGAAAAGAACCTAATGCCCCGGTAGAAGCAGGTTATCAGCATTCCATTGCAAACATTATGACCAATGCCGCAGTACGAACCGGGGGGAAAGCCACCTTTGATGCCACCCGCCAGGAAGTAATGGTTGGAGGGAAAGTTTTTAAATATTAACAGCCTCAACAACAAAGTTCCAAGGTCTGTGTCTCCACAGACCTTAATTAAACTATTTGCCTTTAGTTTTTACCATATCAGACATTTAAAGGGGCAAATAAGCTGGTATGTTCTCATATTTCTTACATGGCGAAATTGCGTACAAAATCTGTCCTCAACACTATTGCTGAAAAAGCCTTTTCGTGATCACCAAATTAGTCACCTAAGCTTGGTAAGTCAGCGAAGGTCTGTGTCCTCACAGACCTTTCACATAAAACTTTAAGCTTATTAGCTACTCCAATACCAGATTTTATTCCCTGGTATCTTTACTCAGCGAATTCATGTACTCTTGTGGCGTTACCTTAAAATACCTTTGAAAATTTTTGTTGAATAAACTTTGAGAGCTATAACCCACCATTTTGGCAATCTCAAAAAAAGTGAATTCGTTTTGGGCAATCAGCTTGGTTGCTTTTTTGAGCCGGGTTACATCAATGAGTTCTTTAGGCGATAGCGCAGAAATAGCTTTTATCTTACGGTAAAGGGTTGGACGGCTCATGTGCATGTGTTCGGCCATCTGGTCGATATCCAGATAAGGATCCTGAATGTTTTTACGGACATATTCATCCAGCCTTTTTAAAAAAGCTTCTTCAATTTTAGAATTGGCTACCACCCTTACATCCTCAAAAGGAGAACTGGCAAAGTGGGCCTTTATTTTTAAACGGTTCTGAAGCAGGTTTGCTACCTGTACCCGTAACAATTGTGGCGAAAATGGCTTTTTAATGTACAGATCTGCACCCACTTCCAATCCTTCAATATGCGCTTTATAGGTATTTTTTGAGGTCAACAGGATAATGGGGATGTGGCAATATTCTACATTCGATTTGATGAGCCTGCAAAGTTCAAAACCATCAATGCCGGGCATCATAATATCCGAAATAATCAGGTCAACGATTTCATTATCCAGAATTTCCTGAGCAACCTCGCCGTTAATGGCCAGATGCAATTTATAGGTGTTTCCGAATACCTGCGTTAAAAACTCGAGGATATCTTCGTTATCGTCGATAATTAAAATGCTTTCCATCATGGCTGTTTTATCTTTTTCCAACTGCTCAATTTAAATTCAAACTTTTGGTGTATAGGTAAGGTCAATTCAAAAACTATCTTGTCTGCATCGCTTTCCGATAAATGCAGTGAGCCATTATGCAGTTCTGCCAACGATTTTGCCAGCGAAAGCCCAATGCCTGTACCTGGTTTATCTTTGCCGTATAACCTGAAAAATGGTTCGAAAATCTGAGAACGGTACTGCAGGGGGATTCCTTTTCCGTCGTTACTGAAAGTAACTGTAAACTGGCCGTTGATTTCATCGGCGTTCAGGCGCACGGTTACCTCACTTGTTCCATATTTTATGGCATTAGAAATTAAATTGTTATAGATCTTGATCAATGCTTCACGATCGGCAAATGCAATGATATGGGTTTTAGGCAGTTCGAGATCAAGTGAAATATTGCTTTTCAAGGCTTCCTGTTTAAAAGCATTCACCTGTTCTTTTAAGAGCTGGTTAATATCAGTATTCACAAAGTTTAAGCCGAACTGGTCCATCTCCGTCTTACGAAAATCAAGCAGTTGATTGGTGAGCTTGGCCAGGCGGTTTGCATTTTTTTCAACCATCAGCAAACTGCTTTTGAGGGGCTGTTCCTGTGCTTCTTCCAGCATCATCTCCACCGGACCTAAAATCAGCGTAAGTGGCGTTTGTATTTCATGGGCGATATTGGTAAAAAACTCAATCTTGGCCTGATAAATCTCTTTCTCCTTTTCATGTTCGAATAATTGTAATTTATTAAGGTTTTTGCGCCCGATATAGCGATGATAATACCGAACGGACAGAAACAGGCCTGTTGCAATCATCAGCAGGTAACAAATATAAGCCGTAGTACTTTTCCAAAATGGCGGGAGAATCTGAATAAAAAGACGACGTTCTTTACCCGTCCAGCTATCTATATTGCTTTTTGCCCTAACCGAAAAAATATAGTTGCCCGGAGATAAATCCGTAAAATAGGCTTTTCGGTTATTGTTAAGATAGGTAGTGGCCTGGTCTACACCCTTCATTACATATTCATATCTGGTAACCTCTGGAGAAGAAAAGTTGAGCGCAGCAAATTCGATACTAAAATTATTCTGATTATGGGCCAATACAATGGTATCAGTATAAGAAATGGATTTGCTCAGCGGGCTGTTTTCAACATTGGGAAGAACTTCCTGATTATTGATCTGAAAACCGGTGATAAAGGTAGGGGGGGCAGGGTCTTTGAGTTCAAAATCTTTGGGGTCAAAAGAAATCATTCCCCTTACCGATCCAAAATACATTCTGCCGTTTGGCGCTTTATAGGCCGAACTGAAGTTAAACTGATTGGTAATCAATCCATTTGATTTGGTATAGATTCTAAATTTTTCGGTCTTCAGATCGAAACAGATCAACCCTTTGAGCGAGCTGATCCATAAACGTTTTGAATTGTCTTCTAACGCCCTGAACAAGATGTTGGTGGGTAGTCCGTTTTCAGTTGTAAATTTTTTCATTACTTTACGGTCTGCACTTAACCTGATCAGTCCACCGCCCTCTGTAGTAAACCACATGGCATTATTGCTGTCTTCCATAATGCCGCATACCGGAAAATCATGGATTGTCTTATTGTTAACCTTTTCGCCAAAAGAAATGTTGCCATGTTTACCCGTTTTAGGGTGAAAATAAAATGCCCCGCGTGAAACGCTGCCAGTCCAGATATTGCCTAGCCGATCCTCCCAGACATCGTATACATATGAGTTAACAGGAATCTCTTTAATCCTTCTAAATGTCTTCTTCTTTTGGTTAAAAATAAATAGTCCCGAACCCATATTATAGCCTGTACCTACGTAAATGGTGCTATCTTTAGCTTGGTGGATGGAAAGTACAAAATCGCTCGTTTCTTCATTTTCTTCGCCAATGGTTTTAAAACGTTCAATTACTTTTCCCTTATCCATATCCATAATTTCCATGCCGTGTAAAAACGGCCCAACCAGCAATTGATTACCCAAAGCGAGCAGACCGTGAATATTTGGGTACGATAGATTGCCGTCCTTGCCGTTGGCTTTATAATTGGTAAAAAGCCCGGTTTTTGGGTTGAATTTGTTTACACCAGCATCTTCAGTACCGATCCATAAATTGCCTTTCTGATCAGGGCAGATTTCCCTCACTGCATTTCCGGAAATAGAATTGGTACCCAACAGCGGATAATATTTTTCGAACCGTGCATTGTTCCGGGAGAAATAACCCAGTCCCCCGAAATAGGTGCCGGCCCACATGCCACCTTCATTATCCTTACAAACCGTATATACAGCGTTATCAGGAATGGAATAGGGATCACCCGGTTGTTTACGCAGATTGATATTGGTATTGGTGGCCAGGTTATAGATATAAATACCCGATTCTGTGGCAATCCAATACTCGTTTTTTTCACCTACGGTGATGTCACGTACATAAATATCTGTATTGTCGCTATTTTTAAGGATCAGCGATCTGATCTTACCGGTTTTGGTATTATAACTTTTCAATCCACGCTTAAAACATCCTACCAGTATATTATCGTTGTCTGTTGGAAATATTTTACTGATTGACCGAAGGTTTGCCGGTACATGCTCTCCGATAATTTTTACAAAGGTCTTTGATCCATCCCCTGGGTTGTAGGTAACCATTTCACCATTATCAGTGCCAACCAGAATGTTCCGATGTTCATCAATGGCCATGCAGGCTGCACTTATTTTTAAGTCTATGATCTTATTATCTTGCTGTACATATTTAAACAGGGCTCTGTTTGCTAAAAAGTAAAGGTTGTTTTCATGATCGACCAGGATGGCATTGATGTATTTTTTTACGTCGGGCTTGAGCGGCGTAAACAACTCTTTAATGGGGTCATATTTAAAAATACCACGACCGGTACCTACCCATAATATGCCGTTTTTATCTTCAGCAAGGCTAACAATAATGTTGTTGCCGATGTTTCCGAACCTGCTTTTTTCATCTTTAAAGGTTTTAAAAGTATAACCGTCAAAGCGGTTTAAACCGCCCCGGGTACCCACCCAGATCATGCCTTTTTTATCCTGTATAACCGTATTCACTGAATTATGCGCCAATCCATCATCGGCCTGGTACTGCCTGAAATAATGGGATTGCCCCTTGCAGATAGAAATTGCAAAAAACAGATTCACTGACAGAAAAAATAATACAAATCGCATATTCAAGTAATCTCAAATATATATAAATCCAATTGTGGTGTAATCCATATTTAGGAACCTTTTTACCAGTTTTTGAAAAGCTGGTTTTCTAATATCTGATTATCAGTTGTTTGTGTAGTTTGGTAAAGATGATTTGAGACATATCGACAAAAAGATGAACAAATTTTACAACTATCATTTCTTTACTTTGATAGGATTTAACCAAATTAATAACCTTACTGCAAATCCTTCTACCGGCTTACCACGCCTTTGCAGTTCTAACATTTTACTATGAGAAACAACTTATTGATTCATCTGGCAACCGCGCTGGTTGTTTTAACCACTTCTTGCCAGAAAGGTCCGTCAACCGAAGGTGCTGATGTAAACCAAATCGAAAAACTGTCTGCCTTAAATGTAATTGCCGCGGCACCGCCACTGGGTACTTTGATTGATGGGGCAATATACCGCATCCGTGGCACTTCATCCTTGCCCAACGGGCCTGTGGTGGAAGTTACCGGTAACTCCACGGCAGAAAATGCCGCTATTCAGCAATGGTCGTGGTTTCCCAACAATGGCCAAAAATGGAAACTGGTAAAAATCGATGCCACTTATTACAAACTGGTGAATATGACGAGCAGTAAATGCCTTAAATCGCCATCGGCTACATCGGGCGATATTTTGCAACAGGGTACTGATGATGGAAGCGATGCGCAGCAATGGGCTATTGCTTATACCGGCAGTAACAATGTATACACGCTTACCAACAAGGCCACCGGGATGAAAATGGCTGTCGATCCCGAAAGCAGTACGCCTGGTACCAAAATCAGGCAGAAAACCACGCTAACCGGTACACAGGGGATGTTTAATTTTCATGATACCAATTTCCAGAACCCGCTTATTAATGCGAGCAGAGCCGATCCTTATGTTGCTCAAAAAGATGGTTATTATTATTTCATGTATACCCGTGGCAGTAATATTGGCCTGAGGAAAACCAGAACCATGTCTTTGCTTTCTACGGCAACTGAAACAGTGGTATGGACTCCTCCGGCAGGTGCAGCTTATTCTTCTAATATCTGGGCACCCGAATTGCATTTCCTCTCCGGAAAATGGTACCTCTACTTTGCCGCAAATGATGGGGGCGATGTTACCCATCGCATGTATGTGCTTGAAAATTCCAATGCCGATCCTACTACGGGTACCTGGACATTTAAAGGGAAAATCAGCGATCCCAGCGATCAATGGGCGATTGACGGATCAGTTTTAACCGTTGGAACTTCAAACTATTTCATTTGGTCGGGATGGGAGAACGTAGCTACTAAATACAAGCAATACATTTACATTGCTCAGATGTCTAACCCATGGACAATAAGCAGCGACAGGGTAAAAATATCATCGCCAACCAATAATTGGGAAAAATATGAACCGAGTGGCGCTTTGGGTGCGGGTGTTAACGAAGGCCCCATTATGCTCAGAAAAGATGACAGCAGTCCGGTATTTATTATTTATTCTGCCAGCCGCTACAGCAGCGATAATTATTGTTTGGCGCAGATCCAGCTAAAAGATGGGGGCAACCCGATGGTAGCAGGCGATTGGATCAATAAAAAACAGGTGTTTGTTAAAAGCGATGCCAATGGCGTTTATGGCCCTGGTCACAATGGTTTTTTTACCAGTAGCTACACTGACCCTAATGGTGTGCTGCATAGCGAAAACTGGTTTATTTACCATGCCCGCAGCGTAGCCAATACCAGCAATGGATCAAGAACACCAAGGATGCAAAAACTGACCTGGAATGCAGATGGCTCACCAAACTTTGGAACGGCCACAGCTACAGGGGTGAATATTCCGGTACCGGTGGGCGAATAAGAGGTTTGAACAATACCCATCATGCTCATCATCCCTATCATTTTGAGATAAAACGACAAAGGAATGAACATTTTTTGTAAACAGCATTTTTTTACTTTGATACCAGGAAACCAGATATAAAAACCTTGCATCACCGCTTTGTTGATTTCGCTAAGCCAATAATGCCCATTTACAATGGTTTCGTACATTCAATAATTTTAACCAAATATGAGATATAGAATTCTACCCAAAAGAATTATAGCCATCATTTTTTTGCAGATCCTGGTATTGGCCTTTTCCACAACAGCAAACGCCAGCATTGCAACTGTGTTGCTAAATAAAAAACCTGAACTTGCTGTCCTCAGCCAGGTCGATATCAGCATCACAGGCAAGGTAACAGACGAAAAAACGAAATCACCGATACCCGGAGTTTCGGTTAAGGTAAAAAATGGAACCACCACTGCTGTAACCGATGAAAACGGTATGTACAAAATCAGTGTACGTGATGCGCAAACGGTGCTGGTATTTTCTTATATCGGGTACGACGTACAGGAAGTAGCGGTAGGTAATCTTAAAAATATCAATGTGGTGTTAAAGTCGGCACAGGCCAATCTGGAAGAGGTGGTGGTGGTTGGTTACGGAACACAGAAAAAAGCAGATGTGACCGGATCGGTTGTGCGGGCAAATCTCGACGATTTCAGAAATTCACCTACTACCAATGTAGCCAACCTTTTGCAGGGAACGGTACCAGGATTAAATGTGGGGCAGGTAAACCGTGCTGGTGCCACACCAGGTATCAGCATTAGGGGGCAAAATACTTTGGGCGGCAACCAGAACGTATTGATTATTTTGGACGGGGTACAATACAATGGCTCCTTAACTTCTATCAATCCGGATGATATTGCTTCTATTGATATCTTAAAGGATGCAAGTGCCACTGCGGTTTATGGTGCACAGGCCGCGAATGGTGTAATCCTCATCACCAGCAGAAAAGGGGCCATCGGCCGGACGAGAATTTCTTTTTCTACTCAATACGCCACTCAAAAACCTAATATCGATTTAAAGCCCATGGCGAGGGATGAATATTTAGATCACATTAGATATTTATATTATGATGAGGCTTTTCTTGCCCCAGATTTTACAAAGCCTAATCCGGCCTTCGATCTGGTGAGCAAGGTAGATGCCTCTATGAAAGATGCACAGGGAAACCTGTTGCCAAACGATTTTAGCTGGTATGATGAAGCGACTAAAACGGGTTCGATAGTGGATAATCAGCTCAGTGTATCAGGTGGAACAGACAAAATTAATTACTTGTTATCGGGCAGTTTAACCCGGAATTCAGGTTTTATCAATAATGATATTTTTAAAAGGAAAACCATCAGGGCGAATATCGAAACCAAAGCCACAGACTGGCTTACCATTGGCCTGCAATCGTTTGGTACTTTTGTAAATGAAGATGGCGTAGAACCAAATTTTGTAGATATCAATCTCATGTCGCCGTTAATTTTGCCCTGGGACAATAATGGGAACCTGAAAATCAATCCTTTCAATACCAATGTGGTAAACCCCTTACTAAATTACCAGGCAAAAGATTACGACCGCCACAATTATTTCTTTGCCAATGTTTATGGTAACGTTCAACTGCCTGTTAAAGGCCTGAGCTATAGGATCAGTTTTGGCAATAATTACCGCCTCGATTTTAAAAACATTTCAAATATGTACGATGCCAACCTTACCGGGCAGGCTTCGAAAGAAAATACTACTTATTATGATTATACTTTTGATAACCTGTTAACTTATAATAAGGTGATTGGTAAACATAATTTTACCGGAACTTTGCTTTACGGTGCTATAGAACGTGATAATAGTTATACCAGGGCTTACTCCACAGGTTTTTCGAGGTTAACCCTGGGTTACGATAACCTGCAGCAGGGCACCAACCGTTTTGCGATATCCAATGCCTGGAAAGAAACCCTGAATTATCAGATGTTCCGTCTCAATTATAATTTCGACAGCAAATACCTGTTTACCGGTACCATTAGGAGAGATGGGTTTTCAGGCTTTGCAGAAAACAATAAATACGGTATTTTCCCGTCGGTATCAGCGGGTTGGGATATTTCTAAAGAACCTTTTTTCAAAGTTAACTGGGTAGATAACCTGAAGCTGAGGATAGGGTATGGCGTTGCCGGAAATCAGACGACCAGATATTCATCACTTGCCAACGTGGGCGTAAGTGCCTCTTATGTTTTTGGAGATGGCGGTTCTACACAGTTTGGCCAGCAGGTAAATTCCTTATCCAATCCGGATTTAACGTGGGAGCGAACTACAGGCGCCAATGTGGGTCTTGAATTTACCCTGTTTAAAAACAGGTTATCGGGTGTAGTTGAGTATTACGATACCAAAACAACCGATCTTCTTTATTCGGTAAACATTCCGGTAATTACCGGTTTTAGCAATATCCTCACCAACATCGGCCAATTGAACAATAAAGGCCTGGAAGTTTCTTTAAACTCAAAAAACATCAATAGCGGTGAATTTAAATGGACATCTTCGTTAAATTTCGCAAGGAATGTAAACAAAGTGGTAAAGCTGTTAGGTGATCGTAACGGTGATGGTGTGGAAGACGATCTCCCTCAGAGTGGCCTTTTCATCGGTCAGCCTACTGCTGTAATTTACGATTACCAGGTAAATGGGATCTGGCAGGTAGGCGAGAAAATTCCAACCGGTTATTCTCCGGGCACTTTCCGTATTGTAGATCAAAATGGCGACGGGGTGATCAATGCAAGCGACAGAGCGGTATTGGGGTCATCAGCCCCGGCCTATAGGATTAGTTTGCTGAACAATTTTCAGTACAAAAACTTCACCTTAAGCATATTCTTAAATTCAGTTCAGGGGGGAGATAAATCTTACCTTGCCGGCAATACCCCAAGACTGATCAGGGATGATAATTCCATCCGGAACAATTACCTCAGCGGCATAGATTTCTGGTCGCCAGATAACCCCGATGGTAAATATCCCCGATCTATTGTTTCTGCAACTTTAAACCCGCCACTTTTCCAAAACCGCAGTTTTGTGCGGTTACAGGATGTTTCACTTTCCTATAAATTCAGCGGGAAGCTGATTGAGCGTATGAAACTGCAGAACCTGAATGTATTTGTAAGTGGAAGAAACCTGGCTACCTGGACCAAATGGGATGGTTGGGACCCGGAAACAAACCAGGGATTGACCAATGATGGGAGGCCTGTATTCAAAGGCTATTCTTTAGGTCTCAATGTTACATTTTAAATCAAAAACAATGAAAAAGATAACCTTTACGATTATAGCTGCTGCTCTGGTCATGACGTTTTTCTCCTGTAAAAAATCTTTTCTGGATGAAGAACCACTGGATTTTTTAAGCACCACAAATGCCTACAATAATATTAAAGACTTTAATGCTGCCGTAAACAATTTATATAGCCGGGTTAGAAGCGAGTTCTATAACAGTGGCGAGCAACGGCCTTTCGATTATGTGTTTGGTTGCGACCTGGTTTTTGATGGTCAGCCGTCCACTACCAGGCACACCAATATGGTTGCGGCCTATTCGCCGCTGAGTACCGAAATTCCTTTAATTCATTGGACGTCTCTTTATAAAATTGTTGCGGAGTCGAACACCATTATCGATCGTATTCCTGCTTCTGCATTGTCTCCAGCAGATAAAACCTTAATGGAAGCCAAAGCTAAATTTTTCAGGGGAATGGCTTTCCGTACACTTGCCTATCTATACGGTGGTGTACCTTTAAACACAACCGAGGTGGTATCGCCCAAAACAGATTATGTACGGGCACCGAAAACCGCGGTATTGGAGCAGGCCATCAGCGATCTTAAATTTGCATCATCCAACCTGCCTGCCATCAATGTGGTGCAGGACGGGGAAATTAATAACCTTGCCGCATATCATCTCCTGTCGGAAGTTTACCTGGCGGCAGGGCAGTTTCAAAATGCGGCAGATGCCGCTTCAACGGTGATCAGTAACCCCAATGTTGGCCTGATGACGACCAGGTTTGGGGTAAAAGCGTCGGATGCAACAAAAAATGTGTATTGGGACCTTTTTCAGCGCGGTAACCAAAACCGGAAAAATGGAACGAACCGGGAGAGCCTCTGGGTAATCCAGTTTGAAACTGATGTACCTGGAGGTGGAGCTGTTTCTACAGGAATTGGCGGTTCTTACCAGATGGAGCGGCATTTTGCCCCACAATTTCTTACATTCAGGCTTGCTGGAAGCAGTATTCAGCCATTTTTATACCCCATCAGCGATTATACCGGCGGTAGGGGAATCGGTTGGGCAATACCCACCAGATATTTCTCGGACGTAATCTGGCAGAGCGATTTTAATAACGATCTCAGGAACGCACCATTCAACTTTGTGCGCGAATTTAAAGTAACCAATCCTGCGCATCCACGCTTCGGTCAAACCATATCCACCATAAACCCTCCTGCAGGTATTACCGTACCAAGAAGAGATTTTTATGCTTTTCAATCAAAGGTAACTACCCCTGGCGATCACCCTGATGGCATGTTCCAGGATAAATCGCAGCTGTTGCTTAAGGCAAGTGCAGGCGGAACCTATGCCGACCAATACATGTTCCGATTGGCAGAAACTTATTTGCTCAGGGCCGAAGCCTATCTGGGTTTGAGTCAGTTGGATAAGGCTGCGGCTGATATTAATGTGGTACGCGGGAGATCAAATGCATCTCCTGTATTGCCAGCGAATGTGAATATTGATTATATTTTAGACGAACGGATGCGTGAGTTGGGATCGGAAGAAAAAAGAAGAATTACCCTCATGAGGCTCGGCTTAGTTTATGATCGCGTAAAGAAATGTAATCCTTATTATAACGATATACTAACCACTTATAACCTATGGCCTATTCCTGCTTCCGAAATTGAACGTAACAACGGTGCTAAGTTGGAACAGAACCCTGGCTATTAAGCATTGCTGGTTCATTGTAGAAAAATATCCTGAAGGCAGGACAGAAGTGTTTATAATCAAAGCATGGTATCTGATTTCATTTTTTTAACCAAATTTTTCCACTGAACATGCTTTTAATCAAATTACAAATCAATATGTATAGAAAATCAATTATCTTATTTTTATTCTTAATTCCCGGTAAGTTTCTGTTTGCCCAGAAAAATCTGCTAAAAGATTTTCCGGCAGGTTTTGGACCAAAGGAAGTGGGAAAACGCCTGGCATACCGCTTTCCTGACAGAAAACACATGCTCCATGCAGGTAAATGGATCAGCTATCCTGAAACTTTTAACTGGGCAGGGGCGCTTCGCTACGCCAAATTAACAAAAGATAAAAAGCTCCTATCACTTTTGGAAGAAAGGTTTAAGAAACTTACTTCACAGGAAAAACAGCTGTTACCGGTTATGAACCATGTTGACCTGAACATGTTTGGCAGTTTACCATTGGAACTTTATCAGATTACCAAAGACAAACGTTATTTCGATCTGGGTATGCCTTATGCGAATACGCAGTGGACGCTCCCTCCTCGTGCTGATCAAAAGCAGAAAGAATGGGCAGATAAAGGATTTTCATGGCAAACCCGCCTATGGATCGATGATATGTACATGATTACCATTGTGCAGGCACAGGCTTATAAAGCCACCGGCGACCGGAAATACATCGATCGCGCTGCCCGTGAAATGGTACTTTATCTGGATGAGCTACAGCGACCGAATGGCCTTTTTTACCACGCACCCGACGTACCTTTTTATTGGGGACGTGGCAATGGCTGGATGGCTGCAGGCATGACCGAACTGTTACGTTTACTGCCTAAAGACAATAAAGACCGCCCTCGGATCCTGAAAGGTTATGAAATAATGATGAGAAGTTTGAAAGATTATCAAAGGCCCAGTGGCATGTGGAACCAGTTAATTGATGAACCAGATTGTTGGGCGGAAACATCGGGATCGGCCATGTTTACCTATGCGCTGATCAGCGGGGTAAAACAAGGGTGGCTGGATAAGCAGGAATATGCACCTGTGGCCCGGAAGGCCTGGCTGGCATTAGTGCCTTACATCAACGAAAAGGGTGATGTTGCAGAAGTATGTGTAGGTACAAATAAGAAAAATGATAAACAATATTATTACGACCGCCCTAGAAACGTGGGCGATTCGCATGGGCAATCTCCATATTTATGGTGTACTGCTGCCCTTTTGGAAAAGTAAAGTTTGGTGTGCCGTATTTGGTAATATACAGCCCCTCTCATAGGCTGTTTGGTGCACATTCCGATAACCCTGGGGCCTAGTCTCCAGGGTTCTTTATTTGGATTTTCCATCATCAGTTCCGGTTTTTCCCGCTTTCAGTAGATTGGTAAAGCTGAAGTATGATTGGTATTATTAATGCTGTCAACCTGAAACTATTTAAAATTCCTGGCTCGAGGGAATACTGTTCCATCTGCCTGCTCTCTTTTCTGTGTACGTTTGTTTTCTGTAGGATAGGGCATGCGTTCGTCTGACCTTGAAAGGGTTAATAAAGGGAGTTCTTCCTGTCCTGTATCGGTAAGTCCTTTCAACAGTTTGGTCAGATCGAAACAGCGTTTAACGATGATGTGCACCACCTCACCCTCACGCTGTAGTTTTCCTTCTACCATCAGAAGCCTTGCACCCAGAATCTCCTTTCGGTACTTTTCAAAAAGATGTTGGAAAACAACCAGGTTAGCTACACCTGTTTCATCTTCAACCGTAATAAAACAGACTCCACCGGCAGTTCCAGGTCGCTGGCGTACCAGCACCAGGCCTGCAACTTTCACCAATCTGCCATCCCAGGATGCTGCGGTTTCTTTGGTAGAAAGGATATTAAGTAAACTCAGCTTTTCACGTACAAAACTCACGGGATGTGCTTTGAGCGATAGTGCCGTTGTGGCATAATCATGTACTACATGTTCAGAATTACGCATTAGCGGGAGTGATAATTGTGGCTCTTTTTCACTTTCAGAAGCTTGTTTTTCGAATAAGCCAACAGGGCGGTCTGCCAATGCCGAAACTTCCCAAAGGGCCTGCCGCCTGTCCATTCCAAGTGAACGAAAGGCATCAGCATCAGCCAAAATTTCCAGCGTGTGCTGTGATACGCCGGCATCCATAAGTTCATGTATCATTTTATAGCAGGCCGTTCTTCCTTTAATAAGCTGTTTCATTTCTTCTGTGGCGATCCCCTTGATCTGGCGAAAGCCCAGGCGAATGGCATGGTATTTTCCAGTTTTTTCCTCAAGTATATTGTCCCATTCCGAATAATTAACATCTATCGCACGAACCTCCACGCCATGGTTCCTGGCATCAATCACAATCTGTGCCGGCTGATAAAAGCCCATGGGCATGCTGTTGAGCAATGCTGCCCCAAAAACATCCGGATAATAACATTTCAGCCAGCAGGACACATAAACTAATAGTGCAAAGCTCGCGGCATGGCTCTCCGGGAAACCGTAACTTCCAAAACCCTCTAACTGTTTGAATATGCGTTTGGCAAAATCTTCACTATAGCCGCGTTCCAACATCCCATCGATGAGTTTTTTTTCAAACTGGTTTACCAGACCCTTAAATTTGAAAGTGGCCATGCTACGCCTTAAAGCATCTGCTTCGGCCGGCGAAAAACCTGCTGCTACAATGGCAATTTTCATCGCCTGCTCCTGGAACAAAGGCACACCTTTTGTCCTCCACAATATTTCCTTCAGTTCGGGCGAAGGGTATTCAACAGCTTCTTCATTATTCCTTCTCCTTAGATAGGGGTGCACCATATCTCCCTGAATAGGCCCCGGACGTACAATGGCCACTTCGATTACCAGGTCATAAAAACACTTGGGGCGTAAACGTGGCAGCATCGACTGTTGTGCACGGCTTTCGATCTGAAAAACACCAATGGTATCTGCATTGCTGATCATCTCATATACCTTGGGATCATCTTTTTCATTGATATTGGCCAGGGTTAAATCGAGGTTGTAATGCTTTTTCGCCAGTTCAAATCCTTTCCGGATACAGGTGAGCATGCCCAATCCCAGCACATCAATTTTCAGAAAGCCCAATGCATCAATATCGTCTTTGTTCCATTCTATATTGGTGCGGTCTGCCATACGTGCATTGATGATGGGGCAGAGGTCTGTCAGTTTTCCTTGTGTAATCACAAATCCGCCAGTATGCTGGCCTAGCTGGCGGGGAAAGCCCATCATTTGTCCGGTGAGCTGCAATACCTTTTTTAAAAGCGGATCCTTTGGATTGAGGCCCGCTTCCAGTATCCGCGCTTCTTCAAACCATTCATCGGTAAACTCCCAGATTGCACCAGATAATTTAGCCAGGGTATCTACCGAAAGTCCCATGGCCTTACCCACATCACGTATCGCACCTTTTTGATGCTGCTGGGTTACGGTAGCCACAATGGCTGCCCGGTCGCGGCCGTATTTCTGATAAATATACTGGATCACTTCTTCTCTACGTTCATGTTCAAAATCCACATCGATATCCGGCGGTTCATTTCTGGCCGAAGAAATAAAGCGCTCAAATAGAAGGTCGAACTTGGTGGGATTAACCGAAGTAATGCCCAGGCAGTAGCACACCGTAGAATTGGCTGCAGAGCCGCGGCCCTGGCATAGAATACCCTTTGAACGCGCAAACCTGACAATATCATATACAGTAAGAAAATAGGAAGCATAGTTCATTTCTTCCATGAATTTAAGTTCATACCGAATGTTGGTTGCAATTTTTTCGGGGATTTCTTCACCAAACATCTCTTTGGCACCTTTCCAGGAAAGATAGCTAAGTTCCTCCTGCGGCGATCTTCCATCCGTAGTAATTTCTTCCGGATACACATATTCTAAACTATCGAGTGAAAACTGGCAGGATTCAGCCAATAAAATACTGTTATTTATAGCTTGTGGATATTGCCTGAAAAGCCTCATCATTTCTGCCTGATCCTTTAAATGCCGCTCTGCATTTTGATGGAGCAAAAATCCGGCGTTCTGGACCGTGCATTTTTCACGGGTACAAGTGAGTATATCCTGCAGTTCACGGCGATCAGGATGATGGTAATGTACATCATTGGTGGCAATGAGCGGAATATCCAGCACCTGCGATAACTGGTTTAGCCTGAACAGTCTTTTGTGGTCATCTCCGGTATAACCCATGGTTGCAGCTAAAAACAGATTACCGCCCAGTTTTTTTCTGAAATCTGCCAGTTGAGCTTTAAAGTTTTCCTGGTAATCGAACATGGAATTCATTTCATCAGGGGGAATTACAATAAACTTTATTCCCTCGCTGTATTCAAACACATCAGCCTGATAAAGGTGGCAACTGCCTTTTTCTGCCCGGCTATTGCCCAGGCTAAGCAAAGCAGAAAGGCGGCAATAGGCTTGTCTGTCTGTTGGATAAGCCAATAACGATGGCCCATCCAGTAAGTCGAGCCTGCAGGCTGGTATCAGCTCGATAGCGTGGTTTCTGGCCGCTACATGTGCACGCACAATCCCTGCCAGGGTATTGCGATCGGTAATAGCCAGCTTGCGGTAACCCATGGCTGCCGCCTGATCGATCAGTTCTTCCGGGTGTGAAGCCCCCCTGAGGAAACTAAAATTACTGGTTACCTGAAGTTCTATATATTCCATTTCACTAAGCAAAAAAACCGTGTATAAACCACTGAGAGGCTTTCTCTGAACTATAATGTCCCGATCTGAAAAGCCAGTAGCGTTTTCCTTGTGCATCTTCCAATTGATAGTAATCCCGGTGCTCACCTTCCTCCAGCCACCATTCACGTTCAATTCGCTCCGGCCCGTCTGCCTTTTTCACCTGATGGGTAACGCCCTGATAGCGAAAGAGCATGGGCGGATAATCAGGGATAGGTGCAGTAACCTGTACAGGCTCTGGTACTTTAAGTAGCTGTACCGGGCGCAAGCGGTCGGTACGCCAGGGTAAAGAAAGCGGCTCGGTAATTGAATCCACTTTTTTGAAGGATCGCTCCGGCCAGTGATGAGGCTGTGGCAGATAGCGCTGAATAGCCTGTGCACCCAGTTTCCCGGCTAACCTGTCCAAAAGTTCAATGACCTTTTGATTGCCCATATTTTTTTCTGTTATCCATAAAGATTCCTGGCCTGGATCCAGCTGATCAAAGCTTACCGCATCCATGGTGAAAAGTTCGATGCCCATTTTAGGCTCAATGTTATCGATCTGGAGTGAAAACAGCTTAAAAAGATGGCTCGTATTAGTACTTGGGCAATTGGTTCCGATCTGGGTTTTAATTACCCGTCCATCTATCCGATAGCTCTGCAACAGGGCCGAACGGAGGCCCATTCCATCCCTTTGTAGTTTGGCACAAAGCAGCAACAGCAGTTTTTCGATGGCGATTTCAATTCCTTTTCGTGTTCTGATCGGCTCCAAACTGGCCAATCTTTCGCTATAAACTTCGGGGACCGTAATCGGTAGAAAAAATTCTTCCTTTTGTCCTAAAACCTGTTCTATTCTTTCCATACTGTCTTCGCCAATCCTTCTGCGCAGTACCGATCGTGGCATGGTAATAAAACTGCCGATGGTCTTTAGCCCGAGCTTGATCAATTTTTGACTGGCCATATGCGAAATGCAGAGCGCCATTGGCGGTAGGGGCAGAAGCGCATTCAGCTCTTCGCCGCTTTTAATGATGGGAGAAACCCTGCCATAACGCGATACGGCCCAGGCGGTACCCATGGTATCTGAAATCGCAGCCCTGACCTGATAGCCAAGCCCTCGTAGGCGGTTAACGATTTCGCGCAGATATTCCCTTTCACCTCCCCACAGATGGACACATCCGCTGATATTCAAAATCAGGCCCTGATCTTCTTCCACAGCCACTAATGGCGTATAACGGATGCACCATCTGCCAAGTGCCTCTAGTAGTTTTTTTGATTTGTGATATTGGTTTTCAATCACTTGCAAATCAGGGGCAATCGCTCTGGCATCAGCCAGCGGCATTCCCAAATGGATGCCGAGCAAAGTAGCTTCTTTACTGGCAGCGGTAATCACCATCCGGTTACCGGCCTTATCTGAAAAAACAAGCGGCAAATCCCTTAAGGCTGGTCGCTTGATGCGGATCCAGTCGGTAAGCAAGGTAGAAAACCATATAGACATATATCTTTTTTGCATCACACCGCCTTTCTGATTTTCAGATCGTTAAAAGGTACTTCTTTTACCGGTTTAAAAACTCCGGCTGCATATTCGATCATCCAGCTGCCCGGTATTCCATTTTTAACCTTAAGCAGTTCAACGTGCCACCTGGCGAAGCCTAGTCCGGGTAATCCATCAATGGTCCCACTGGGCATGGCAGATATGCGCCACCTGGCGGCTGCCAGGGTAGAGCTGAGTTTTTCAGCATTTTTTCGGATCACAAAGGCGGTAACCCTGCTTTTTTCGATCACCAGTTGGAGCCTTCTGCTTTGCGCAAAACTCATTTCATCCAGTTCGGTTACTACTGCAGCCAGGCTTTCGCACTTTAGAGCCTCCTCACTTGCCCATAATACATCCTTTTCTTTTTGCAGATCAATAAAAATGATACGTTCTGGCGACAGGCCAAAAGTGATGAGTGAAGGTGGAAATATTTTGCGTTGTGCACTGATCCACAGGCAAACACCATTCTTTTTCATCAGGGTAGAAAGCAGTACGGATATAAAACCGCCGCTTGCAGCTGCATCTTCCGGATTTGTGGCTAAAAATTCGTGCAGGGCAGCCAATGGAAATACATTACCCGGGAAAGCACTAGAAATTATGCCCAGTCCAAAGTCTATCGCATGAGCATTCCTTCCAGGCTTAACGCCCTGAAGATTCAGGATCTGTTCCTGAAGTTTGCCTATAATATCCTTTTTAACAGCCGCCATATCCTTTTGCCAGAGCAAGGGAAAATAATCTCGCTACCACCCTTGCAAAAGTAATACTAAAAATATTAGTATTATTAAATTGTGAACAAATTTATCTGATTGTGGTTTTAAATAATTCCAATTGCACTTTTGCAATCAAAAAATGTTAATAAATGCTAATTTATTTAGTATAAATAATTATATTTGATCTTTAAAAAATAGAAAAGGATCTTTTTTATGACGGAGTTGGAATATTTTTTTGAGGATGAAAATGGCATATCAGTGGTTTATCAATTGATCCGTTTTGGGGTTGGAGAGCCTTGGAAGATTGTGCTGGATGGTGAACTGATTGGCAGTATGAAAAAATGGGAAGGTACATGGAAGCTACAAAGCGGTGATGAACTTAGCGAGGATCTGCTGATCGGTCTTACCGGTCATATTGACGCACAGCATTTTAACTGCCTTCCCCAGGAGATCAGTTCGCGTTGGCCAAATCTGGTAGAAAAAGTGGTATTAAGGTCTGATACTGCTTATATGATTATTTGCAAAGAGGGGATTAATTTTAACAGCTTTCAAGGCATATTTTCGAGATTTGTGCCAGGTCTGCTTAAGGATGAGTGGGCGGTAAACTTCCAGGTATTCAACCATGATTTTTCGGATGATTTCTCCTTGCATGCAAAGCCACTGGTTTATAAAAAAGAATCATTTGGATGGGAAGAGGTGAACAGGTAACCGAACAATTGAGTTTTTTTGCTCCTAGCGGGCAATCTGCTGGACTACCGCAAGATGTGCTCGAATACCGTGCAGGTTTTATCGATCAGGATCAAAGCGATCTCTTGCTTACTGTGCTTATTCAAAATACACCATGGCAGCAAAGGCTTGTAAAAATGTACGACCGGGAAGTACTTACACCCAGGCTTACTGTCTGGTATGGAGATATTGCGGGCATCAACTATGGAGCGCTTGGCAAATCTACGCCGATGGAATGGACAGCCTCACTTTTGGAACTTAAAAGATTGGTAGAACCCATTGCTGGAATTACCTTTAATAGTGTTCTGCTCAATTATTATCGTAATGGCAATGATTCGGTTGCCTGGCATAGTGATAAGGAAACGGTGATGGGATCGCATCCGGTTATCGCTTCTGTTTCCTTTGGCGCAGTGCGGAGTTTTGATATCCGGAAAAAAGAAAACCACCGCGAGAAATATGCCGTAAGGTTAGAACATGGATCTCTTTTGATCATGAAAGGTGATTTGCAGGCAAAATGGGAACACCGGATTGCCAAGACCGCTCAACATATCGGACCAAGGGTAAACCTGACTTTCAGGCGAATCATCAGTACATCTGTGTGATATGATTATATAGGTAGTGAAGTTTAAGATTTAAACAACCAAATCTGTGTGTTCGATGTTTATTGCTTATAATATCCACAAACACTTATTATAGTACCTGGGCAAGATAAATTTTGAAACTTAAAAATACCGAACGTTACATCATCAAAACAGATCAATTTAGTTATGCCGCAAGAGTTACCCCCGAAAAATATAGAAGCTACAAGACGCGTTTTGCCCATGATACTGGCAACTGCTATTTTTATGCAGATGCTCGATTCAACCATACTCAATACATCGCTGCCGGCCATTGCAAAGGATCTTCATCAATCTCCATTGAATATGCAAAATGCCATTATCGGTTATGTATTAACACTCGCGGTGTTTATGCCGGTAAGTGGTTTCCTGTCTGATAAATTTGGGACCAAAAAAGTTTTTATTCTTTCATTAGTACTTTTCAGTGCGGGATCACTTTTTTGCTCGCTCTCTGGAAATCTGACTCAACTCGTCCTTTCAAGAATTATACAGGGGGTGGGCGGAAGTTTGATGACACCGGTTGGTAAATTAGCACTGGTGAAGAGTTTTTCAAAGAAAGATTTATTGAAAGCGATGAATTTTGCGATTATACCTGCGCTCATCGGGCCAGTTTTAGGTCCGCTCGTTGGAGGGTATATGGTAGACTATTTATCATGGCATTGGATATTTTTAATTAATATACCAATGGGAGTTTTAGGTATTGTGCTCAGCTTGCGTTATATGCCCGATTACCGATCTGATGTAATTGATTTCGATTTACATGGTTTTCTAATATTTGCTGCTGCATCATTATTACTCTCCATTTCTCTGGAACTCCTTGGAGATGCAGTTTACACTACGCCCGCCCTGGGTATTTTATCACTTGGTGTATTGATGCTTTATTTTTATTATCGACATGCCGTAACTGACAATAATCCTATTTTTCCACTTAATTTATTTCAGGTAAGAACATTTAGGGTGGGTATACTTGGCAACCTTGCCACCCGGTTAGGTATCAGTGCAATACCATTATTGTTGCCCATGATGATCCAGATTGCTTACGGCCAATCTGCAGTAGTTTCGGGTTGGATCATCGCCCCTATGGCACTAACTGCTATTATTGCTAAATCGCAGGTCATAAAAATCCTGAACAGGTTTGGTTATAGAACCACATTAATGGCCAATACTTTTATCATCGGATGCCTGATCTGTTCGATGGCGATACCTGCCATCAGTTCGTCCATTTATTATTATGTACCAATTATTGTGGTGATGGGCTTTTTTAACTCCATTCAATTTACGGCAATGAACACCATTTCAATTGCCGATCTGCGCGAGTATCATACCAGCAGTGGTAATTCTTTAATCTCCGTCAATCAGCAACTGGCGATTGGTTTTGGTGTTGCCTTTGGACTTATCATTTTAAAAATATTTCGTGGAGATGTGAAACTCATCCATGATGATATCCATAATGCATTCAGATATACCTTTCTTGTAGTGGGTGTTTTGACTATACTGTCGGGTTTTGTATTTAGGCGGTTACATTTCAAGGATGGTGAAAATTTAAAATAACTGCAATAAGAGAATTTATACGGGGCACCTTTTTAAAGATTAGTTTTGACTGACAGATGCTGATTTCAGTTCAGAGATAATTTCACTGACCTTGCTTTCAGAAGATTTATCTAAAAATCTGTTATTGTACCAGCATTCCAGTTTTCGATCATCTGATGGAGATAGATAAATGAACGATTTTATTGATGCTATTCGATTTTTTATATCTTCTGCATCGGTATCGTAGATTTCAGCTTGTTTTGCCCCAACCGTAAAACATGAGGCTTATAGGATATGGTTTTGAGAAATCATTAACCACTGGATGAGTAATGATTTTGGTAAACATGAAGACTTATTAACGCTTTTTTGTGTTTAGTTAGTTGATTGCCAGTTTGATGGCTTTTAGGCTATTGAATTGTTAATATTTTTTCGAGGCAAGGGGTCAAACAAAACCCCCGTCAGATAAGTTTGCTATGGTAAAATCATAACGCTATGAATAAAATGACACAAACATCTGATATTGAAAAATTCATTGAAAAATTTGAACCTTCTAAGTTCAAACGCTTATCGAGGGGAATAGAGATCCGTGGGATAAAGGATTTAAATAAAAGCATCATTTTTGCAAATGAGGTGATCGAAAAGTTAAAGCTAAAGCTTTCAGTAGCTCATAGTGCTGAAATGGCCATGTACGGAAGTTTCGAAGTGGTGTATAAGAATGCGGGTTAAAAAATAAATCTATCCTTACCATTTTTAGTACCACTAGCAGCATAAAAACGTCTGTCGATTTTTCGGCAGACGTTTTCGTTTATAGAAGTTTATTTATCGATTTACAGCAAATATGGTGTCATATATCGACTCTTTATTTTTCAACGATTTCCAAATCGTTGCGAACGTTAATTTTTTTTGATCTGATTGTAAAAGTAAAGGCGCTCCCTATGCCCGGGGTAGACTGAACACTGATCTGTCCACCAAGTTTCTCAACCAAAAGTTTTACAGTAGCAAGGCCGATTCCTGTCCCGCTCTGGGCGAAACGGTCAGATGTATTTAGGGTTACATTTCTCTGGAAAATACGCTCCAGCTCTTCTTTTCTGATACCCATCCCGTTATCAATAATGGTGATTTGGGCCAGGTCGTCGATAATTACACAATCGATGTGGATCAGGCAAGTCTGTTTGTCATTGTACCGCACAGAGTTGGTTAACAGGTTGATCATGATCTGCTGCAATGCGATTGACGAAGTGCTGATCTCGATCTTTGCTTCCGGATAACTGATGTTTACATTTTCCGGGATGCTGAGCATAGATACCGTTTTGCGCAGAAAGCTATTAAGCTCGATGAGTTCGTGTTGGACTGTCAGAATTTCGGGCCTGATGGAATAATCGAGCATATCGTTAATCAGCTTTCTGAGGGCTTTTATACCATTAAGGCTGGTTAATGCTAATTTATGTCCTTTTTTATCACCGCTATTGTCCAGGTGTCTGGTTAACAATTCGGCACTCATCGAAATGGTCGTTAACGGATTTTTAATATCATGGGCAGCAGTTGTGGCAAACTGCTGCATAAACTGATTGGTCTCAGCAAGACGTCTGTTCGTTTCACAGAGCAGCGATAGTTTTTTTCTCAGTTCCATTTGAGCAATCACCTGTTTGCCCAGTACCTTTAGCGACCATAGCTGCTGCTCGTCCAGCGTTCTAGGAATGGTATCTATCACGCATAGCGAACCTAGTGGCATCCCTTCCGGGGTCAGTAGTGAAATTCCGGCATAAAATGCAATGTTTGGATCGCCGGTAACCAATGGGTTTTCTGCAAATCGTTGGTCTTCCCTGGCATTACTCACTACCATTACACCGGTTGGATCAATAATGGTATGTGCACAGAAAGCATGTGTCCTCGGGGTCTGCTGTACATCGATGCCCAGTTTGCTCTTAAACCACTGGCGCGAGCTGTCTACCAGGGTAATCAGCGCAATCGGCGTTCCACAGATCTGCGAAGCCATTTTGGTCAGCTCATCGAAATCCTCTTCCGGCAGGCTGTCCATAATCTGATAAGATTCTAAGGCCTCTAGCCGCTGCTTTTCGTTTTCGGGAAGTTTTGCTATATCGTTCAAATCGTTTTAAATGTAGCGTTAATTTATTGGTATTAGTTTCTTATTGCCTTGAGCTTTCCGCTTTTTTGATACTGCTGTGTTTTAATGTTTTCCCACATAATCAGCTTATCCTCGATTCTGGAAAATACACGGATATCTCCATCCTGGGAAATCACGATGCCCAAACTGCCCGTGTGTGCCCAGCAGTAGGCAATCATGGAGCGGTGCCGGGTACCAAAGTGTTTAGGATCTGTCGGGATCAATGATTTAGGGGTTGCAGTGGCCGTGGATGAAATATAGATTTTTCCTGGCATCTTTTTCGAGCGGATTACGCCTCCAAACCCCCTTGCCACCATATCCTGGCCAAATAACACCACACCATCCACGCAGCTTTGAGAGGCGATGAAACTCACCGAACCTTTAATTTCATTGGCCACTTCCGTTTTGGCAAGCAGGGCAATAGTTTCCTGCTCATAAAGTGATTTTGTTACCGTTTGTTTGCCAGCCGCCAGCCGCTGGTCGATCCTGTTTTCTGTAACATAGCTGTTGATGGCTTGCTTCAGGTAGCTACTGATGGCCAGTAGCAATCGTTTATAGTTCACCGCATATTTGATATCAACATCAGTGCTATCTTCTGAGATCAGCACCGCCCCGCCATGATGGTAGTTTTGGATTTTTAACAATAACCTGGACAGTGTCTGGGTCCATATACTATCTACAAATTCTTCCCAATCTGCAAAATCCTCCTCAGGATGTGATACAGATAGGAACTCTTTGATTTCTGCCCTGATTGCACCGGCATTTTTTCTGATGATTTTGGATACCGGTCCGATGGTAAACACATCCAGGTAGCGCGTAACCAGTACGTTTTGTTTTAAAGTAGCCAGCAGTTCGTAGTCGAACATCACTTTAAGTGTGGCAATATCATCAATAAATACCTGAAACAGGCCGGGCTGTTCGGATCCTGATTCGGATTCGTAATTCAGAAAACTCTGGTAGTGCATGGCCTGATCAATCATTCCCCAGATGAAGAGTTTTCCATCCTGATCATAATAAACGGCAAGAGAGGTGCCGGATGGATCGGCTGCTTTTGAGAGCTTGGCCAAAGACCTGATATCAAGAGAAAGATGTTGGGCAAATTCTACACAGCTCCACCTTTCAGAAACAATTTTCCTTGGCGGAGTGGGATCTGGATTGGCAGGATCAATGAGTGTTACGGCTACCTTGGTCAGCTCGCCCTCTTCTGTTCTCATAGAGGTGTAGAAAAGACACTCGAAAAGTTCTTCGAGAACGACTAAAGGGGGAGTAGCCATCGCCAGTCTGCTGTGATTCAGCTTGGCATGGATATGCGCCGCAAGGTCCGTTGTTTTTGATTTTTCCTCAATCATTGCCTGATAGCGCTCGTTATGTGGTTGGATTTAGAGTATACAACAGTAAATGGATGTAATGTGTTTTTTTTAATGACGCTTTTTTTTATTTTGTTGATATCCAGTTAATTTTTTTTTCGCTTCCGGGCCTGCGATGTGATACGATTCACTGATCAGACTTTTTCATCAATTATTCCTTTCCCCGGAAAAACAGGTATTGTTGAGCATCCCGTCAGAAGCTTAATATAGCGTTAACATGCACGCTGTATTTTTGTATAAATATTTTTGGCCAATCTAATTCTTCATGGTAAAGCATCAATTTCAAAACGACCCGTTGTACAATAGGGATGTTTTCGATCAAATTTACAAGGAGTACCATAGGATAAATGACAGGATAGGTGGGCGGCATCCATATTGTGATCTGTTTAGGACAGGTACAGCCATTTCGGTCATGAATGCCTGGTTTGCCACGCAAAATATAACTATGGAATTAATGAACGCGACCTCCTGCCACCTCTTCCGCAAGACCAGATTGATACAGATCCGGCAATTAAAACAAAATCCATAATCATTATCTAAATCTTAAATAAAAACGAAATGAAAACTATTATGCTGCAAATGTCCATCTTATTTATTGCTTTAAGTGGGTTTGCTCAACCAGGACCAGAAGCTAGCTTGAAAGAAGTATTTAACCCGGATAGTAAAAGGGTATTGGTTACTGCTCATCGTGGAGACTGGCGCAATACGCCGGAAAACTCTATTCAGGCGCTTAAAAACTGTATAGCTTTGGGCGTAGATATTATGGAACTGGATCTGAAAAAAACAAAGGATGGATATCTGGTTATTATGCACGATCAGAACATTGATAGAACTACCACTGGAAAAGGCAAAGTTTCTGACTATACGCTGGCCGAGATCAAAACATTTTTCTTGCGCTCAGGTACAGGACACCCGACTAAACACCATGTGCCTACCTTTATGGAGATACTGGCCATCGCGAAAAATAAAATTATTATTGATGTGGATAAAGGTTACGATTATTATCCGCAGGTAATTAAAGAACTGCGCGAACAGGGAATGATCGGGCAGGCTATTGTGAATGTAAAGGGAAGCACACCTCTTTCCGTAATAGAACAGGAGGTAGGTAAAATTGAAAAAGACATCACCATTATGCCCATAGTGGATATGAAAAGAGCCGATGCTTCAGACATTATTGCAAGTTATAAGATTCATCCGAAAACCATTATCCAGGCCAACTTTAGTACCGATACCTTGTCGGTTGTAAAAAATATCGCTAGCCTGAGGAAAAACTATGGCTTATGGATCAACAGTTTATGGCCAGAGCAAAATGGTGGTCATGATGATGACATGGCTGTTGAAGAAAATAAAAAAGATGAAAGCTGGGGTTGGCTGATCAGCCACAAAGCCAACCTGATCCAGACCGACCGGCCAAAAGAACTGATTGAATATTTAAGGATCAAAAAACTTCATCATTAGTTTTGGCCGGCTCTTTTGCTTATGGTTGTACAGCAAGGGGCAGAAATTCTGCCTCTTGCTTAACTCAGATTAACTTTTTTTATCCAATTTGGATATGAAGAAAAATTAATTTCTTTTTAATCCTATACTCATTGAGCGCAAGTATATTTACCGCATAAATGTGGTAATTTTTTAGACTGAACCAGCCACCAGATGATTACTTCGTATGCCAAACCAGCGCTTTCTATTTTTAATAAGGATATTTCCGGCTTATTTGATGGTTGTGACCTGTTTTTGCGCGTCAGTTTATGGTCAAACCTGTCCGGAGAATATCGGTTTTGAAAAGGGCAGTTTTTTCAACTGGAAAACGTTTACGGGTTCGGTTTCACTCTCCGGAGGGAAAAATACGATGGTGTTAAGGCCGTCGGCTGTTATGGAGGGGCGGCATACAATTATGACGTCGGCTACCTACCGTGATATGTACGGAGGATTTCCAGTATTATCGCCCAACGGAAGTGGACATGCCGTTAAACTGGGCAGTAATACCAATGGTAAACAAGCCGAGGGTATTTCCTATTTAATCAATGTTCCCGATCAGGTAGATCATTTTACGATTACTTATCAATATGCAGTCGTTTTTCAGGCACCCAACCATACCGACGAACAGCAGCCCCGGTTTGATGTAAAACTACTTGATGTGAGTAGCGGAGCATATATCGAATGTTCCTCGTTTAAATACATCGCAACATCCGGAATCCCGGGTTTTAAAACCTCCACCATCGATCCAACCGTTATTTACAAGGGATGGACACCGGTTACCATAGATCTGAGCAGTTACAAAGGTAAAACGTTATCGCTGGAGTTCACCACCGCAGATTGTACCGAGGGCGGACACTTTGGTTATGCCTATGTGGATGTGGATGAGCGGTGTGAAAGTGTTATTGTCGGAAATGTAAGTTGCGAAGGCGCACAGTCAACCAGGTTGAAAGGGCCAAGTGGATATCAATATTACAAGTGGTATAACGAAGATAAAAGTACATTATACGGCGAGGGCGAAATATTAGAAATGAACCCGGCATTGCCTTCAGGGACGAAAGTATTGCTGGATCTAAGCCCCTTTGCGGGGTTTGGTTGCCCTAATACCGTAACCACTACCATTTCTACCTATAATTTTCAGCTTGATTTGGTACCAACGATCAATTCCTGCGAAAATGAAGTGGTCGATTTAACAAGTAGCCAGTTCATACTGAACAAATCTGATCAGGTGAGTTATGCTTACTATGCTGATGATGCCCTGCAACAGGAGATTGCTGACCCTCAAAAAATTGATGTTTCCGGAGTATATTATGTGAAAGCAATATCCCAGGATGGGTGTATTTCTACAAAAAGTGTAACCATCACTTTTCATCGTTTAGGTGCATTAGAGGTATTGCCGGAGTTTTCTGTCTGTGGTAAAACCCTTGATCTCACCTCAGACCAGATTCAAAAAAAAGTGCCCGAGAATGCCAGCGTATCTTATTTTAGCGATATATCGCTGCAAACACCGGTTACCGATCCCAGGCAGATATCAACATCCGGTGACTATTTCATAAGATACCAGTTTCCGTATTGCGTAATTATTAAAAAAGTTGCTCTGGAAATCAATCCTTTGCCCAATTTAAAAATTACTAATCCCGCTGTGGTATGTTTGCCGGAAGGCATTGATTTAACAAAAGCTATAATTACGGATGGGAGCGACCCTGGTCTGACCTTCAGTTATTATATGGACGCAGATTGCACAGAAGCGATCGCAGATCCTACTAAAATCAAAAAAAGTGGGGTGTATTATATCAAGGCCATAAATGATAGGGGCTGCAGTGTTGTTTCAGCGGTAAAAACGATCGTTAACCCCCCATTAATATTAATTGTTGCCAATCCTGAACCCGTTTGTGAACCAGAAACAATTGATATCACAGATTTAAATCTATACCAGGGGAGTGATGATGGGTTGAGCTATCAGTTTATGGATGCTGCCGGTGCAGTTGTAAATGATGCCCGACATGTGGCTAAAGGCGGTACTTATTACATATCTGTTAAAAATGATGAGGGCTGTACTCTTACAAAACCGATAGAGGTAATCATCCATCCAATGCCTAAGTTAGTGATCACTCAGCCCGGAAAAGTATTTATCTCAGAAAATGTAGATCTCACAAACCCAGGCATTTTAAAAGGAAGTAGTGGCTATACCACGATTTCCTATTGGAAGAATGCAGCTTTAACGGAGGCTCTTGAACACCCCGAATCGATATCCCAGTCAGGCAGATATTATATCTCGTTGCATAATGCTTCAGGATGTTTCAGCTTTGGGGCCCTGGATGTTGTAATGGTGCCAAGGCCAAAGGTTGATGTACCCACTGTGTTTACCCCGCTCAAAGAAAAAAATAATACGCTTTTTCCTTTTTATGAGGGAATAAAAAGACTAAATAGCTTTAAGGTGTTTAACAAGTGGGGAAATCTGGTGTTCGAAACCAATTTGATGGACATGGACAAAGGATGGAATGGAACCTATAAAAACCAGTTGCAACCATTTGAAACCTATACCTGGTTTGTTGATGCCATCAACGAATTAGATGAACGTTTTACCAAAACCGGGAAAACAATATTACTGCCATGAGGAGAAACTATCTGTTGGTTTTGTTGGTGGTATTCGGAAAAACGGTGTTTGCACAAGACCCTAAATTTTCACAATATTTTGCGTCGCCATTAACCTTGAACCCGGCAATGACCGGCTATTTTGACGGAGATTACAGGTTGGCCATTAATAGCCGCCAACAATGGGGGAATATTGGAAATCCCTACAATACCTATAGTGCCTCAGGCGAAATAAAGTTGCAGGATGAATATTATTATAATGATATTTTCACAATTGCGGTAGGAGGATTGCTGGAGGAATCTTTCCATAAATTCATTAAGTCTTATACTTATTCTGCCGGTATTTCCTATTACCGGTATTTTGATGCTGATCATAAATTCAGGTTCGGACTTTCGCCCCAGCTTTCTTATGTTTCAAGGCGACTTAATTACAATGCCCTAACGGTTGCATCACAGTATCAGGATGGCGCTTTTAATACAGCACTGCCAAATGGTCTTGATTTGCAGTCAGGTCATTTTTCCTATCTTGATTTAAATTTAGGGATAAATTTCGGTATCACATTAGATCAGATCGCTGCAAATATCGGCTATGCAGTATATCATTTAACACGTCCGCAGGATTCCTTTTTTAAGAACAATCAGGTGACTTTGCCTTATCGGCATACGGTTAACGCTGGGTTCAGGTACGAATCAAATGATCTCCTGGACCTTAACCTGAGTGCACATTACCTGATCCAGGCAGGAAGCACGGATTTGGTGGCGGGTGCTGTACTGGGCTTTAAACCACATGTCGAATCAAAGCTTAAGTTAAGTTTTGGTTTGTGGAACCAGACTAACGAAAAAGCATTTATTCCGTTTATAGGTTTTGATGTAGATAATATTGCCATCGGAATGAACTATTCTTTGTTTACCAATAATATAGCCACTTATAAACCGCGTACCTTTGAAGTTTCACTGATCGTTAGGGATAAAAACTTCACTAAATTTAAAAATACCTGTAAGTTTTAAAGTTCGTTTGCTCATTCATCACTGGTTATCAATGTTTGCAATTGTTGCTTTTTTTGGTGAGTTTTATTTCTGGCTTAAATTTAACTGCTTTCCATTATCTTTGCCGCTGATTTAATATTCCCGATTCGTGATCAATGTAAATAATATCTCCGTTTCATTTGGCGGAACTACGCTTTTTAGCGATGTAACTTTCTCCATAAACGAGAACGATAAAATCGCCCTTATGGGTAAAAATGGTGCAGGTAAATCGACCATATTGAAAATAATTGCTGATGTGGCCAAGCCTACTTCTGGAAGCGTAACTGGTCCGAAAGAGGCTGTAATAGCGTATCTGCCACAACATTTGCTCACGCAGGATCATGTTACCGTTTTTGAGGAAACCATGAAAGCCTTTGCAGAGGTAAACCAGATGCAAAAAGAACTCGATGAACTTAATGAACAGCTCACCATCCGTACCGATTACGAAAGCGATGATTATATGAAGCTTATTGAGCGTGTATCGGAATTGAGTGAAAAATTTTATTCCATTGAAGAAACCAATTATGATGCAGAAGTAGAGAAAGTTTTAAAAGGTTTGGGTTTCGAGCGCAAAGACTTTAACCGTCAAACTGCTGAGTTTTCAGGTGGATGGCGTATGCGCATTGAATTAGCGAAGATTTTATTAAAGAAGCCTGATCTGATTCTATTGGATGAGCCTACCAACCATATGGATATTGAAAGTATCCAATGGCTCGAAGATTTCCTGATCAATTCGGCTAAGGCTGTAATGGTCATCTCACACGATCGTACCTTCGTGGATAACATCACCAACCGTACCATTGAGGTAACTATGGGAAGGATTTACGACTATAAAGCTAAATATAGCCATTATCTTCAGCTACGTGCTGACCGTCGGATCCATCAGTTAAAGGCCTACGAAGAGCAACAACGTTTTATTGCCGATAACCAGGAATTTATCGATCGTTTCAGGGGAACTTATTCTAAGACTTTACAGGTGCAATCTCGCGTAAAAATGTTAGAGAAACTTGAAATAATCGAAATTGATGAAGTAGATACCTCAGCATTGCGATTGAAATTTCCACCCTCGCCACGTTCAGGTCAATATCCGGTAATGGTAGAGGAGTTAACTAAAACCTATGGCGATCATGTGGTTTTCGAAAAGGCATCCATGGTCATCGAACGTGGAGAAAAAGTGGCATTTGTGGGTAAAAATGGCGAAGGTAAATCGACTATGATTAAAGCCATTATGGGGGAGATTGATTTTGAAGGGAGTTTAAAGGTTGGGCATAATGCTAAAATTGGCTATTTTGCCCAAAATCAGGCTGCTTTACTTGATGAGAACCTAACAGTTTTCGAAACCATCGATCAGATTCCGTTAAGCGATGGCTCCATAAAAATTAAAGACCTTTTGGGTGCCTTTATGTTCAGTGGCGACGATACCACTAAAAAGGTTAAAGTGCTTTCTGGTGGCGAAAAAACGCGTTTAGCTATGATTAAACTGTTGTTAGAGCCTGTAAATGTATTAATCCTGGATGAACCGACCAACCATTTGGATATGAAAACCAAAGACATTATCAAAGATGCATTGAAAGATTTCGATGGAACCTTGATTTTGGTATCGCACGATCGTGATTTCTTAGACGGACTGGTACAAAAGGTATTTGAATTTGGCAATAAACGGGTTAGGGAACATTTTGAGGATATCAAAGGATTCTTAGCTTATAAAAAAATGAATAGTCTGAAGGAAATTGAGCAAAGCTGATCAGGTTTCCAAATACTGAAATTTTAAAGAGACTGTATCATCAATTGTATTGCAATAAAATTTAGTCGTCATCTCGAAAGGAGCCACGCGAATTGACTGCCCGTACAGGCGGGGGGGCTTTGTACTAAATTATCGAAATCAGAAAGATCTGGATTAGCCGCGCCTTTGGGTTCTACACTGTGCTATAGGCGGTGTTTCGGGTCCATTTAGCTTTTTTATCAATTTGTTGATATGCAATAAATTATGCCTGAGATGACAATCCGGTATGATGATACAGCCTTCTGTTGATTTAAAGAACAATCGCGGTAATTTCTTCCGGGGCTGTTTCTACGTGTCTGACAACTGTTTGGGCAGAAGCAAAACCATCGATGGTTAACCTAGTGGCTTTACCCATAACCAAAGCATGATGATCGGTACTTCCTTTTAATTTTAATGTACTGCTATCAAGAATTTCAGTATATAAACCCTCACTACTGGTGTCTATAGCTGCGAAGGCGTTGTCTTTAAGGATAATCTGGAGAAACCTGGTATTCAGCTTCGCTGCTGTTTTCACTACTGCATTTCCATTCGCCTCAATGCGATAGAGATCTTTTACATAAATGACCAGTTTACATTTTTCTTTACCAGAGTTGGTAATGTGTAGTGCTTCACCTTGTTGGGTAACTTTCACATTTCCGGTATTATCATCTGCATAAGATACACCAACGGTTGGTTGCTGAACCAGCATCACTTCTACATTGCCCTCGATCATGATCTTTCTAAAGTTTTGAATCTGATGAAATATCGTTCTGTTTTTTTCTGCAGCCCTTAAATGGTTTGGGTAGGTAAGTGTTAAAGTTATGGCTCCGCATACCATGGTGATCAGTGTTTTAATAGCGTTTTTCATCTTTTGTTTTATTAAATTAAATGTTAAATTTTTTAGTTTAAGTTTAATCGCTAATGCGAATCAGTTCGCAACCGTGTTATTCTGCGGTATGCTTAACCAAGCGGATGCCAAAATCTAAAAGTGCCTTTAATCGGTTTTTAAGCAATGTTTTTGCCTTTTACTCGTATGGAGCTGTTCATTTCCGAACAGTAGCTGTGCAACAGCGAACAGTTTTAATTAAAAAATCTTTTTAATGTTTTGACGATTTTAAACAGCGGGAAATTGGCATGAAGAATGTTTGCCATCTTAGCTTGAGCCAATCAATTTACCCCTACAGCATTGCTCAATGGTCAGATTTTATCTTATCTTTAACAGGAATACCCAAAATAATCCGAATGGTAATTTAACTTTATGGCGACCGCAGGGAAAATTTTGGAATTTGATTTTCTAACCCAATATTTCAAATAGCATGAGAAGCAGGAAACACAGTTGTCAAACTTTTTTAATCTGCCTGATTTATTCCCTGTTTTGTGGTTTTATTTCAGATAAACAGGTTTATCCGCGTTTAGGTATTGTATCTGGTTTGGCACAAGATAGTTTAGCCTATGCTTCAGGTTTTAACATAATTGGCGAATCGGTTCCCAGGTTACTTTCGCCTGCAGTAACAGCTGAACAATTCGATGCCATCTTAAAAAAACTTAGAACGGCAAAATGTAAGGTGTTGAGCTGTAATCTTTTCTATCCTTCGGATATGAAAATTGCTGGTCCTGAGGTAAATGAAGCAAAAGTTTTAGCCTATACCGAAACGGTGCTTTCAAGAGCGGGACAAGCAGGGGTTAAGTTTATTGTTTTAGGCAGCTCAGGTGCGAGGAGCATTCCTTCAGATTATCATATGGGTAGGGCAAAATCCGATTTTGTTGGTTTATGTAAAAAACTGGCTCAAATTGCTGGGAAATATAAGGTTACGATTTTATTGGAAAATCTGGAAACTACCGAAACCAATTTTATCACTTCGTTAAAGTCGGCAGCAGAGATCGTAAGGAAGGTTGACCATCCGAATTTCAGACTCAATGCTGACATATTTCATATGATGCGTGAAGGAGAATCTCCCGATGAAATTGTTGAGGCCGGTAAATTGATTGGATTTTCGGAAGTTGCTGAAAGAGAAAACAGATCATTGCCTGGGGTGATGGGCGATGATTTTAAACCTTATTTAAGGGCATTGCACAAAATAAATTATAACGGTTTTATTTTTATAGAAGGCAGCATCAAAAATGCGGCTACCGAAATGCCTCTTGCTTTTAAATACCTTTCTGCTCAGATTGCCGAAGTATATTCAGAAAAGAAAATAAATTGATAATTTTTCGCCGCTTACCAATAAACCTGGTATTATTTCGATAATGATACCAGCGATTGCATATCTGATTTTTTTACTGCTTTATTGATGTTTGGTAAACGCATTTTAGCCACATTTGCTTCAATTGCTAATGCTGGGTTTTCGCTTTTGGTAAATGCAGCTATATCTCTTACCGTGCTCGTTAGCATTTTAAGTGTAAGCATAAATTGACGGTCTATGTACCAGGCCTTTTGAAGATCAGTGCTTGGATTAAGGTATTCATTATTTAAACGCTCAGTTTGATTGAACTGGATGCTGTCTAAAAGAACCAGTTTCGCTGTAATTTGGTTCAATACGGAATCTGAAAGATTTAGGCCTTTGATGCCGATTAAACGGTTATTTTTTACATAGTAATCTAACCCATTAAAATTAATGATGGTGAAATTACTTCTGTTGATGATATATTCTGCTTTTGGAAGATTATTTTTCGAAGGGTTTTTGTTGAATGAAATCCGCTGATCCGCGAGTCGTGCAATCACATCATTCTCATTTATTTTTTCAGTCTCTACACTGGAATCCGATGGTCGTGTTTGTTTTTGCTGGGCATTAACAACTGAAAATATTGAATATGAGATGATTATCAGGAATAAAAGAACAATTGATTTGCCGGTTTTCATGCCGCAAAGGTAAAAAAATATTTCGAAAAATATTTTTTTTGTCTGTTTAATATTACGTTTTAAAGATGCTTTTGATATTTATTAGCTGGTAAATATCAATTTTGTTTTTACTGTTATCACAGATGGTTTGGTAACACAACTCCAGCGCAGGAATGAAAAGCGGTTATCATCCTAATTCAGAAATGGTCATTTTTATTGATTAGTCTGATTTTTATACGTTTCAAAGAAGTTTGATTATAAAATAGTTATTCAGCCGGGATAGTGTGTTCAGTTTTTTTAATTTTAGGCGCTTTGCTCAATGCGTTTAAAGAAATGCTGATATTTAAAGTATAAAAACCTTCCTCATCCATTCCAGCAATCATTTCGGCATCTTGATGGTAAGCATATTTTAACCGGTTGCTGATGTTATCCATCCCTGAGCCAAAGCCTGCTTTGCTTTTGATCAATCTCGGTAAATTACGGCTTTCAATATGCAGTTTGCCATCAAAGGTGTAAACAGCAATTGTTGCTTTATTTTCTATATCATGAAGATTTCCATGTTTAAACATATTTTCAAGAATGGTGAGCAAAACCAGTGGGATTAGTTTAATTTCATCAAGATCAGGTGCGCTGGCCAGTTCAATATAAATTGTACCCTGAGTTATCTGGTGCAGAGCAATCAGGTTTTCGCACTGCAAAATTTCCTCACCCAGATATACAAATCCCTCATTATGCTGTGTATTGGCCGCAAAACGCATCATATCTGAAAGGTAGAGCATTACTTTGGCATCTTCCGGAGCGTAAGTATTTAATTTTTGGTGCACAAATTCAAATGTATTAAAAAGCAGATGTGGATTGATCTGTGCTTTCATAAAGGCGTTTTTAGACATGGCAAGTTCCTTCTCCATTTTTTCCTTCTCCAGAAGCGTTTGAAAACGTTGTTTCTCTATACGGGATTTCTCCGTTTTTTCTCTAATGAAACGCTTTAAGAAATAATAACCTGTAGAAAAAATGAGAAAAAATGAGCCTCTGTAAAGCACCTTGGCTATTCTGATTCGAAGACTTGGCAGTTCTCCAGGTAAAATATTGGTGTATGTATTTAGTAAAATATCGACGCCAGTAACTATGCCCAAATAAATAGAGATGGAGGATATCACAACTATTGGAACCTTCCATAACGCTCCTTTAGGGAATCCTGTCGCTTTTTCCAATAAGAAAGCATAGGTATAGAAAAAGGTGATATTAATTATATAATGAATGGCATAGTTACCAAATGTACCGAGCATACCTACCCAGTAAACAACCACCACTGTTTCCCAAAATATAAATACAGACCAAGCAATTATATGTATCCGGTAAATATATAGCCGGTTTTGCAAAATTCTCATGCTCCTTTTTAATCTATTCATAAAGACTTATTTACTATCTGTGTAACAACTAAAGTTATAGGGTGCCGCCGCCGCTAGTTTTCGAAAAAAAAACAATATGAAGACTCAAAAACTAGCTAAAAGAACACTTTTTGTATTTAAAAAAAAACTTGGTAGAGAGATTAATACCCCAACAACGGTTTCTGATCCAACTACTGTAACAGTTTCTACAAGTACGGGTGTTATTTTATAATTGAATGTTGTTATCGGTAGCCGTTATTTTTTGCGGCTACTGATGATTAACCTTTCTGAGATAAAACTTTTAAATTCCTGATGATAAATATCACCTACGGTAAAGCTAAGGTGGTTATTCATCGTGATCCTATTGCCATCTATGTACAAAATCTTATCAATCGCCACAATATAACCACGATGTAATTGTATAAAACCTTTTTTAATACTAAGCTGTTCCCGAACATCTTTTAAACTTAAATAAGCAATAATTACTTTACTTACCGTATGTAATTTAATGTAATTATGAAAACTTTCAAAGGCAATAATATCTTCATATTTAACCATTACCGCACGGTGTTCCTCTTCCTTATTTTTAACCAAAAAATAATCTTCGTTGGCACCACCCGTCATTTCATGCCCAAAAAGCCTGGTAATGGTTGTAGCAAATTTAGCATAGCTATATGGTTTAAGCAAATAAGCGTCGCCTGCGGCCTCAAACGCGTCAAAAGCGTATTGCTGATGTGAAGTGGTAAAAATGAGTTTTCTGGTTCTGAAGCGGATGGCTTTGGCCAGTTCCAGTCCGGAAATTTGTGGCATTTCCACGTCCATAAAAATTACATCAACCGTTTCCAAACTGGCCAGTTCCCTTAAAGCAGTAATGGGATCGGTAAATTGCTGCACAAGCCGCATGTTTGGCGTATCTTCTATATATTTTTGTAGCCCTGCTAAGGAACTGTACTGGTCATCTATGGCTATGCACTTAATCATCTTCAAAATATCTGGTTCTCTTATAACGAAATTACGCCTTTTTGTAACGAAAACGGTACTATCTGTACGCAATAATTTTAAGTCTTGTTCTTATTTATTAAACTAACGTAAATGTTTGTCAATTAGGTTTAATTGATGCGTGTAATAGCTATAATCCATAAAACATTCTAGAATAAGGGTATGCGCAACTATTGATTTTCTAATCAATATATAATTTTAATTGAATTAAGAGCATATGCACATCTGTTTTGTTACCAGAATATACAAACTCCTACGGCCGTGTAATAAGGACTGTCTGATTAGGCGAATTGTCTTTTATGTTGGCTAAGCGTCATATGTATTCATTTAAAGCAGACTTAGGTTTTATTAAAGATATTTTTGCAATACACTTTATCCTTTTAACTTATGTCACATCCCTTATTGAAAAATATATCTTATTCCGTACTCGATCTTGCAACCGTTTTAGATGGGTTTACTGCAGCAGATACCTTCAGAGCCAGCCGTGATTTAGCTCAACAGTCTGAAGCTTTGGGTTATACCCGTTATTGGTTTGCCGAGCATCATAATATGGCTGGTGTGGCCAGTTCGGCAACGGCAGTGCTTATTGGTCATATTGCCGGTAACACCAGCAGTATCCGTGTAGGTTCCGGAGGCATTATGTTGCCGAATCATGCGCCCTTAATTGTGGCAGAACAATTTGGCACATTGGCCTCACTTTATCCTAACCGTATTGACCTGGGTTTGGGCAGGGCGCCCGGAACCGATCAGGTAACTGCAATGGCCATCCGTGGCGAAAATTTTAATGCCGCTCACAATTTTCCGAGGGATATTGAGAAACTACAACAATTTTTCTCTTCCGGTAATAACCGCGCCAGTGTAAGGGCCATACCAGGAGAAGGCCTGGATATCCCAATCTGGATTTTGGGTTCCAGTACCGATAGCGCACGCTTAGCAGCAGAAAAAGGACTTCCTTATGCGTTTGCCAGTCATTTTGCCCCAACTTATTTCGAACAGGCGGTTTCGATTTACAAAAATAACTTTAAACCATCTCAATTTTTGCAGGAACCTTATGTAATGGCTTGTGTAAATGTGGTTGCTGCAGATACCGATGAGGAAGCAGAACGTTTATCGAGTTCGGTAAAACGGATGTTCCTCGGGGTAATAACCGGTAAAAGAGAAATGCTCAAACCAGCTGTTGATGATGTGAATGTATATTGGGACCGTATGGAAAAAGAAGCCGTTGAGCAGATGTTATACTACTCTTTTATCGGTAGCGCCGAAACCATTAAAGAAAATTTAGCAGCTTTCGTTTCAAAATATGGTGTAAATGAGGTAATGAGTACCTCGCATATATACGATCATCAGGCAAAAATGCGTTCAAATGAAATTTTTGCAGGTTTGTTTAAAGATTAACTCAACGCTGTCCGTAGTGTTAAGCGCAGCGTCACTGCGGACTACTTATATTAAATTTCAACAGGGAGTCGGAGACTTTTTTCTTTTAGCTAATCCGTAGAGCCCTTTGGAACTCTACGGATGGATACGGTTGCAGTGTGCACTGACTTTTGTTCCTAAACCCGATTAGAGTGAAATAGCCCGGATCCCGATTTCATCGGGAGAGGACTATAAGCGGAAGCGGGGCTGCACACCGCCAGGAACCACCGGGCGTTCATTTCCTAATTCTATAAAATTATTCCTATCGGTTGGTGAAACAACAATTAATAGGACAATTAACATATAAAAGATACTGCTGACGGGCCTGGTGACTGATTCAATTTTCCGTCGCCCATTTTACATTTCCCATCATACATTGTCCATATTACATCTTCTTCTTTCTTTTTCTGTTTAAGATTTATTAATAATAAGGGAATATTGAGCTGGTAGCTTTGCTGCGAAAAAAGCAGTATCCCTTGAGCGAAACTTTACTTTCATCTTTACGGTGCGGAAGCCATCAGGCCATGGCAGAAATCTACCAGCTATATTGGGAAGATATTTTTGACGTTGCGCTAAAAAAAACGGGTGATGAAGCCCTTGCACAAGATATTACCCAGGAGATTTTTATTTCGCTATGGGAAAACCGTAAAACGATTAATCTTTTATCAGGTTTGGGTGCTTACCTGCATGGTGCTGTAAAGTATAAAGTAATCAACTCTTTCAGATCAGGTAATCTTAAAGCGCACCACTATATGGCGCTTAGCGCACTAACGGATGAAAAAGATACCATTACTGCCGATAATAAACTGATGCTAAAAGAGCTTCATCTTGAAGTGGATGCTGCTATTGCATTACTGCCCGAAAAAATGCAACAAGTTTTTTCCATGAGCCGAAAACAGGATAAATCGATCAAAGAAATCGCTTCAGAAATGGATATCTCTGCCCAAACCGTAAAAAACCAGATTTCTGCTGCTTTAAAACTGCTCAAAAAAAGCCTTTCTTATATCTTATTAATGGCTGTATTGATCGGCTTAACATAAAGTTAATTTACTGATAACATTTTTGGTTAGTACCGATCTGCTTTTCAACTGACATGTATTTAAATGACAGAAGAACAGGCAAAAGAACTGCTGCAGAAATATCTCGATCAGCAGGCGAATCAGGAAGAACAAAAAAAGGTTGAGGAGTGGTATGCCACACTCCATGTAAAAGATACGGCCATACCGGCAGGCCGTAAAGCCGCGATTGGGGCAAAAATGTTTGCACATCTTCAGGTTGCTATGCGCAATGAGCCGAAAACAGGCCAGGTATTGAAACTCCGGTCTTTTATCAGGACGGCCGCCGCTGTACTCTTCATGGTTGCCGTAGGGATAACGATTTGGATACTGAACCCTAAAATGCCGCCTGATAATCAGCTAACCCTGGTTACCGGAAGCCAACAGAAGCGAATCATTTTATCTGATGGTTCTGTGGTGTTGTTAGGTCCGTCAGCAAAACTCTGCTATCCTAAAGTATTCGCTTCAACTAGCCGTCAGATAGAGTTAAAGGAGGGAGAAGCATTTTTCGATATTGCCCATCAGGAAAAGAGACCATTCACCGTGCATACCAGCGCTGGAGTTACCATTAAAGTTTTAGGTACCGCTTTCAAAGTTAAATCTTATCAGGCCAGTAAACAGCTTGAAGTTGCCGTGGTTACGGGTAAAGTTGCGGTAAGCAATCAAAAAGGTAACCTGGGTACACTGGTTAAGGATGAGTCTTTAACTTATGATAAAAATGCCGGCAGTGCCGCCATCCGTAAAATCAAAGCACCTGCTTTTATCGAATTTACTTTTGATGGAGCAAGACTGGATGAGGTTATTACCAAACTGCAATATGTTTACAGCATTAAAATTCTATTAAAGGATAGCGTTTTAGGTAAACTTAAAACTACAGGATCTTTCAGTAGCAGGCAATCGCCTGAAGAGATTTTGGATATTATCTGCAGTCTGCATCACCTCAGGTTCAATGCATCAAAAAATCATAAAACATTTAATATATACCGATGAGATAGAGATAGGATATAGAAATTTTCTGCGGTACCGATCAGATCGGTTGCTCCAATTTTTCTTCCTGGCATAAGGCCAGTATAATTAAAGCTTTACAAAATAAAATCAAACAAATTAAGCAATGAAAACAACCTCCGCCAAGCGGACACCAGCTCTTTACAAAATCATGAAATACTCATGTTTAACATTTACCATCCTCTGCATTTTTTGCAGCTCTATCCTCGCTTCAGCAGGTATGGCCCAAAAATTAGAGAAAACCACCGTTAGCATTACCATCAGTAAGGGCCGTAAGCTGACCGAGATCATCAAAGAGATCGAATCCCGTACCGGACTCAGTTTTGTGTACAATCCAGATCAGTTGCAACAAAAAAATATGCTGGTAAGCGGCAATTTTACCACCGAGCCTGTAAGATCACTTTTAGATCGGCTTGGTTTACAGGTACTGGAGAAAGGCGGATATGTAATTTTGAGTAACGCCGTAATGAACAAACCAGATCGTATTGTTACGGGTATCGTGCGCGATACCACAGGCTTGGTTCTTCCGGGTGTTTCGGTAAAAGTATTGGGTACACAAAGTGGAACCATTACTGATGGAAACGGCGCTTATCGAATCGCAGTTGGCGATGATGCTGTGCTTTCCTTTTCGATGATCGGTTACCAGACCAGGGAAGCAAGAGTGGGTGAAGAGCAGGTGATCAACATGGTTTTAAAAGAAGAGCGCTCTACACTTGCAGATGTAGTGGTTGTGGGTTACGGTACACAGAAAAAAGAAACCTTAACCGGCGCAATCAGTATTGTTGGCCTCGATAAACTTTCTTCACGTTCATTAAACAGTGTTGGTGAGGTACTGGCCGGAAAGTCACCAGGAGTGATTGTAACTAATGAGGGGGGCGATCCAACTTCTGCACCACGTATCAACATCCGTGGTGCTGGCGGTATTAATGGAGAAAATGTACTTTATGTAATCGACGGATCCATATTTTCAGGTACGCCACAACTTAACCCTAACGATATTGAATCAATATCCGTACTCAAAGATGCGTCTGCGGCCATTTACGGTGCAAGGGCTTCGGGCGGTGTGGTATTAATTACCACCAAAAAAGGCAAAAGCGGAAAAATGCAGATCAGTTTTGACGCCAAAGCGGGCCAGCAAAGCGCCTGGAAAAAACTGGAGCCTTTAAATGCACAACAACGTGCACAGGTGGCGGCAACTGCTGCAAAAAATGGCGGTACTAATCTGTTGCCGGCTTTTGACCCTGTAAAATATCCCGATGGACAAATTACCCGTACCAACTGGATGGACGAAGTGTTCAGAGATGGATTATTGCAGGATTACAATGCAGCGATAAACGGTGGTAGCGAAAAATCTAACTATTACCTCAGTTTTAACTACCGTAACGCGGAAGGTATCGTCTTAAATACCAAAACCAAACGTTATAATTTCAGGATCAATACTGACCATGAGGTAACCAATTGGTTAAAAATAGGCGAAAACCTTTCGTATAGCAGCACCAATGGAAATGGAGCTAACACCAGCAGCGATTATACAGGTGCTTTACTTTCTGCCATTTATTATCCAACCAATGGTACACCTTATAATGCCGATGGCAGTTTTGCAGGTTTGCCAGGACCATATGCCGGAGATTACGGGGATATTATTAACCCGGTTGCAGAATTAATGCGTATTGATGTCAACCATCCGGTAAATGTGCTGGTGGTTAATCCTTATGCTAACCTTAAATTGGCCAAAGGTCTAACTTTCAGATCGAATTTAAGTGTTACCAAATCAGATGCTGCCTTTAAAAGCTTTACACCAAAAAGACCAGAGGTTGGAAAACCGGTGTTAAGCAATAGTTTGGTAGAAAGAAGCGATAAAGCAACAGACTTTTTAGCAGAACAGGTTTTAAATTATAAAACATCTTTCGCACAGCACCAGTTAGAATTTACCGGTGGTTATACTTTTCAGAAAACGAAAAGCAGCGGTTTGTATGCGTCAGCTTCGGGTTTTGATGACGAATCAAAACAATACAGGTATTTGGCCAACGGAACAATACCACAACCTTCTTCCAGTTATTTTGATGCAAAAGCGCTGTCATCATTGTTTTTCAGGGCGAATTATAACTATGATGAAAAGTATCTTTTATCGTTGATCGGTCGCCGCGATGGATCATCTATGTTGGCCAAAGAAAACCGGTTCAGAAATTACGGATCTGTTTCTGCAGGGTGGTTAGTGAGTAAAGAAGATTTCTTAAAAGATACACGCTGGTTAAATGAGTTTAAACTAAGGGCCAGTTATGGTATTTTAGGGAATCTGGGCAGTCTTTCACCTTCTGCAGTAAATCCGTTATTAAATCCCACACAGAGTTACTTCGGACAATCGCCCGCTTTACAGAACGGCTATATACAGACTGTTCTGGCCAACAAAAACCTCACATGGGCCGAATCCAAACAAACCAATATCGGGCTTGACTTAACGGTTTTAAACCGATTGAGTTTAGTGGCTGATTATTTTATTAAAGAAACCGATAAAATGATCTTGAACAGAACCCTGCCTGGAACAGCTGGTTTAAACATCCAAACCATTAATGCCGGTATAGTAAAAGATAAAGGTATTGAGCTGGGTTTAACCTATAACAGTGATAAAAAAGCAGCTTTTACTTATTCTGTAAATGCTACCTTAACAAAGGTTAACAATAAGATACAGGAGCTTATCCCTGGTATAGAAAACCAAACGGTATCTACTAATTTCAGAAATGAACTTGCCCCTTTAACCAATAGGGTAGGACAGCCGTTGTATAGTTATTTTGTATTAAAAACTGATGGTATTTTCCAAAGCCAGGCAGAAGCCGATAACTACAAAAATGCTAAGGGACAAAAGATACAGCCAAATGCAAAAGCAGGCGATTTTAAATTTGTAGATATTAACGGCGATGGATCAATTGACAGCAAAGACCGTTATTTTGCAGGCAGTGCTTATCCTGATTTTTCATACGGATTAAGTTTCAATGCAAGTTATCAAAACTTCGATTTCAATATTTTTGCACAGGGCGTACAGGGCAATAAGCTGTTTAATGCCGTAAAACGTACTACCTACAGTGCTAGTGGTCCTTCATATAATAAATTGGTTGGCATTTTAGATGCATGGTCGCCAGAAAATCCAGAGGGCAAAGTGCCGGTTATTTCAACCAGCGATGCCAACGGAAACTTTGCAGCTTCTGATTTTTATATAGAAGATGGTTCTTACCTGCGTATCCGTAACGTAACCTTAGGTTACAGTTTGCCAAAACCCATCGCTAATAAATTAAAAACAGGTGGTGTAAGGATTTATGCTACGGCAAACAATCTTTTCACCATTACCAGATATTCTGGTTTTGATCCCGAAATCGGAATGGACAACAACGGAGTGGATGTTGGTCGTTATCCTCAGGCCAGAAGCTTTATCCTTGGTTTAAGCGTAAATTTATAATCACAAAAACAATGAAAAAGAATTTAAAATATATGGCATTTGCCGCCCTTGCTGTTTTCTCTTCCTGCACAAAACAGCTTGATATTATACCGGAAGGCTCTCCATCGGCACAGAATTTCTGGAAAACCAAAGAAGATGCCTTGAAAGCTGAAGGCGGAATGTACGAACTCTATAATGCTGAAGATTTTTATGGACGTGGGATGTTCTGGTTTATCAATGCCAGCGATGATATGGTTACCGGCCGTAATAAACCAGAGGCCGATAACATTAAAAACTTTAACCGCACTTATATAGGTGGCGGTTATACCGAATCGCAATGGAGTATGCGTTATGCCGTTATCAAACGTGCCAACGATATCATTACCAATGTGCCCAACATCAACATGGACGAAAGTTTAAAGAAACAGATTGTTGGCGATGCTTATTTTAATGCCGGTTTGGTGTATTTTCAGCTGGCGGCCAATTACGGAAACGATAAAGCGGGTGTACCGATTGTTAAGCCCGAAACCGATGCGTCACAGCCCATTCCCCGTGCTAACAATGTAAACGAAAACTACGATTATATTATTTCGCTTCTTTTAAAAGCTGCAGATAACCTTCCGTTTTTTTCGGCAATGAAACCTGCTGATTATGGTAAAGCGCACAAAACAGCTGCATGGGCTTATTTATCTAAGGTATACCTGTTCAAAAAAGATTATGTCAATGCCGTTAAATATGCCGATATGGTCATTAATTCAGGGCAGCATGATTTAATCAGTACGGGTTTTGCCGATGTTTTTAAGGCTTCAAACAATTGGTCTAAAGAATATATCTGGTCGGTAGTTTGTACACCAAGCGGTGGCGGAACAGGATGGGGAAGCAAGCTTCCTGGCGTAATGTTAACCAATAAAGCATGGGGTATTTATAATGGATGGGGTTATTATCTGCCAACAAAAGAACTTTACGATTCTTACGAAGCCGGAGATCAACGCCGGGAAGCCACTATCCTGAAACCTGGCGATAAATTTATGTTTTTTGGTGCCGAGCGTAGCTTTACCAAAGATGGAGGCGCAACTTCAAATTACCAGTTTAAAAAATACATGGAGCCGTTTTCTTACGCTAACCCGATTCCAACACATGTTAATCCAAACGGGGATAATGGAACGACTGATTTAAATGTGCCATTAATGCGTTATGCCGAAGTATTGCTGATCAAAGCAGAAGCTGCCATCAACCTGAGCGGTGCAGGCGCGGGCGATACCGAACTGAACAAAATCAGGCGACGAGCCGGTTTAGGTGCTAAAACCGGAATGACTATCGATGACCTTAAACGCGAACGTAGAAATGAGCTTGCCGGAGAATGGGCAGATCGTCACCGCGATTTAGTGAGATGGGGCGATGCGCAAGCCACATATGCCAAACCTTTGCACGATTATGATGGAAGTGTGATTTGGCCCGCAAGAACTTTCAATCCTCAGGTACATGACGTTTGGGCCGTGCCGCAAAGAGAAATTGATAACAGTGCAGGTGTAATTAAACAAAATCCAGGATGGTAAAAAAAATAGGGATCAACTTTGCGGCGCTGGCCTTTGTGCTGGGGCTGCAAAGCGCATCTGCCCAGGTAAAGCTAAATGCAAATCATGGGCATAGCCATAACGATTATAAACAGGAAATTCCGCTTCTTACCGCATATTATGCCGAAATGGGGTCAATTGAGGCAGATGTGTTTTTAAAAGATGGCGAATTGTATATTGCCCACGAGGCATCAGAAATTAAACCGGATTTTACACTTAAAAAAATATATCTTGATCCGTTAGCCCGGTTTTTTAAAGCAAAAGGAAATCACCCTTATACCAATCCGGCTTTAAAACTTCAATTGGTGGTTGATGTAAAAGAAGATTACCAGCATGTACTGCCTGTATTATTAAAAGAACTTGGAGCTTATGGAGAGGTGTTCGATCCAAAAAAGAATGCCAATGCCATTAAAGTGGTGGTGAGTGGAGATATGCCTGCTCCGGCCAATTTTAAAGATTACGATGCGCAATTATCTTTTGATGGCAGGCCCGCAACGGTTTATACCGATGCACAATTGGCAAGGGTAGCGATGATCAGCGATGATTTGAAAAATCATACCGTATGGAATGGCAAAGGCAACCCGACCAAAACCGATGAAGCGAAGATGAGAGCCACGATAACACAGGCACATCAAAAAGGCAAACCTTTTCGCTTTTGGGCTTCGCAGGATAGTCCGAACACCTGGATTGTACTCGAAAGGCTTGGTGCAGACTGGATTAATACGGACCAACCCACCAAATTGAGAGATTTTTATCTGCATCAGGATAAATTGATTTACACCAATCCAAAACCCTATACACCTTATACGCCAACTTACAAAACCGACGGACAAAACAGGGCGCCAAAAAAAGTCATTCTGTTGATCGGCGATGGGATGGGACTAGCTGCCATCCACGCGGGTTTGATGGCCAATTATGGCGATCTGAACATGGCAAAGTTCCATTACATCGGCTTTTCTGAAACCGCTGCTGCGGATGCCGGAAATACCGACTCGGCTGCGGGTGGCAGCGCAATGGCCATAGGTTATAAAACCAATAACCGTTACATCGGAATTGGACCAGATGATCAGAATAAAACCAATTTGGTTGATACTTTATCCACCTTCGGTATCAAAAGTGGTATTATCACTGCGGGCGATCTGACCGATGCGACACCAGCCGTATTTTACGCGCATCAGCTCGATCGTTCTTATAATGGCGCAATTGCGAATGATCTGTTAAGTAGCAAGGCCGAAGTTTTAGTTGGCGCTAACCGCAAAGCTTTCGAGCAGAATAAAAATAGCAGGCTTTTGGCAGATCTAAAAGCTAAAGGTTTTCAGATAACCCATAATTTAACTGATTTTGAAAAGCAGCAAGAAGGTAAACAACTGGTTTTGCTGGATGATTCGGCTACCAGACCGTTTATAAAAGGCCGGGGCGATATGCTTAAAAAATCCTTATCTCATACCCTGCAGATTTTATCAAAAAACAAACGTGGTTTCTTTATCATGGCCGAAGGTGCCCAGATTGATTATGGTGGTCATGCTAACGACCTGCCTTATCTGATTACCGAATTGCTTGATTTCGATCGTACCATTGCTGAAGCACTCCGCTTCGCCGATCAGGATGGAGAAACTTTGGTTATCGTAACCGCCGATCATGAAACAGGCGGATTGACGCTTTTAGACGGTGCTGCCGAAAAAGGAATGGTAAGGGGCGAATTTAGCACCAACGATCATACGGGGATCATGGTTCCGGTTTTTGCCTATGGCCCAGGTTCGCAAAATTTCAGTGGCACTTATCCTAATAATCAAATCTTCCATAAAATCATTAAAGCTTATCATTTGTTAAAGGCTCAATAAATAAAGCGAATATACCTGTATAGCGGCGCCTGGACATGCCACGGCACCGCTATATTTTGTTATGTTGTGTAATAATGAGGGTATAGTTTCCATTTAAGTTAAGGATGAATGAACACTAATTCAGATCAGGTTATGTATCTATTTGTGTAGCCGTTGCCTTTGTCATCCTGAACGCAGTGAAAAGTCTTTTCCGGACAGACAACGCATATAGGAAATGTTCAACTAATTTGGTGAACCAACAAAGTAGATTTAACTAAAACTATGGAGAAATTAAGTCACTGATTTCAATAGGTGATGTGTTTGTATCTTATCAACAAATACATAAGTCAGCGTTACTGTCTGATTAGTAAGTTGAATGTTACCGTAATTTTACCTTTTTTATGTCTTTTTGTATAGATTCAAATTAAGATATATTAAGTTTGGTGTAACCTATCTATATCCGCTTATGTATTACAGTTGTGCAATTGTTGACGATGAACAGCATGCCATTGATGTACTTCATGATTATATTGAAGACACCCGTTTTTTAAAGCTGTCTAACACCTTTGATAATCCCGTTGATGCATTAAAAACAATTAGTGCCGGCGATCAAATCGATTTCCTTTTTTTAGACATCGACATGGATGGAATGAAGGGGACTGAACTGTCTCAGCATCTCCGCTCCAAAGCCAGATTTGTGATCTATGCATCCTCCCATCTTGAAAATGAGGTGAGGAAAATAGATTCCAACTTTGAATGTTACCTCGGCAAACCGATCTCAATGAAGCGTTTCGCTGGTATAATCGATAAACTGATACGACTTAATAATCTGCCGATAAATAATTGAAGTACCCTATGATCCAACTTAATTATCGCTTTGAACAGGAATTTTCAGCAGATATACCTTATCAGCTGATGCGTGCAGGTATGACCGATCCATGGTTGGTGCTGTCTGGATGTAAGATATTAGGTATTATTGATGAAGTTGAAGGGATCTGGACCCAGATTGTTGGTGAAGATATTCCCCCCGTAGCTATTGGAAAGATGGGTGATTTAATTAATATGCAGCAGTTTAGCTGGTTGCCAGATCTGATTAAAAAGCAATGGCCAAAGTATGTGCTTGACGTGATTGTAGAAAACATGCATCGTTATGAAATAATTTGCCATAAAGAAGCTTGTACCAAGCGATTTAAACAACGCTTTACATTAGGAATACACGCCTTGGCTGAGCGGGAATCCGCCCTTGTCTTTAATGTACGGTGCTTTCAGCAATCAGAATCATATGAGGTAATCAAAGCTCGGGCAATTGACCGCTATGCTTAACATCTCATAATATTTTCACCTGTAGACCTGAACTCGAGAATGATATAACTAAAATACTGTCTTACTTAATGATAAAGGATGCGTCCCTGGCCGATTCCGAGTCTATCGGATTTATTTTACCAATAGAAACAACCGTTTCAATGGCGTTGTAGCAACTCGTGGCTGGCATCTTATTAACAGGAAAACCCCTCAAATGGCATTACCTGCGGTGAACACGCTAAGGCGCTGTACAGGGTAAAGGCCGCTTGTTAAAAGCCTGTATAAGCCAGACGCAATATTGATAATCCAACTCAGGTTAAAGAATAATAATTTCTAATGCTGTAGCGGCTCTGGTAGTGTCGTGCTTTTATTGATTCTGGTTTTGACAAAAAATAATCTAAACATCATGTATTAATCCCGCTTTGTTTTAAGATGTCAGTGTAATATTTAAATTTGACCCGATAAAACAAATTCTGACATGACCTTTGTAGAAAAATTGCAGGCCCTACGCCAGTTAATGCTTGCTCAACAAGTAGATGCTTATATCATTACCGCTGCAGATCCGCATATCAGTGAGTATTTACCTGAACATTATAAGACCATTCCTTTTGCTTGCGGATTTACAGGTTCAGCCGGTACACTGGTCATTACTCAGGATTTTGCAGGTTTGTGGACAGATTCGAGATATTTTACACAGGCCGAAGCACAATTGATCGGTACTGGTTACGAATTGGTAAAGCTGAAAGTGCCGCACACACCAGAATATATCAGTTGGTTATCCGAAGTGCTGCCAAGGGGAGCAAAGGTGGGTTTTAACCACAAACTCATTACAGTGGCATTGGCACAGGAAATGCAGCATAATTTAGCCCAGCATGAAACAGTAATAATTGATGTTGATTTTATCGGTACCATCTGGCACGATAGGGTAGGGCTACCTGTAGAAAATGCCTTTTTAATTGATGAAGAAGCTGCAGGACTTAGCATTTCGGCTAAAATAAGTGAGGTAAGAAAAGTTTTAGAAATAAATAAAGCTGACTATCATTTTATTTCATCACTTGACGACATTGCCTGGCTATTTAATTTAAGGGGCAAAGATGTAGACTATAATCCGGTAACGCTAAGTTTTGCTTTAATAACACCTGAAGAGGTAAAACTCTTTATAGACGAACAAAAGCTGTCGCAAACAGATATAAGGACTTTAAATCAGCAGGGAGTAACACTGCATTCCTATGCTGAAGTGGCTAAAACACTAAAAAATCTACCAGAGGATATACAGATTTTTATCGATCCAAAACGTACCTGTTTCGGCCTGTTTGAATGTTTGCCAAAAAGTGCTGCAACAATTTTCGGTACCAATCCAAGTACGCATTTGAAAAGTTTAAAGAATGATACTGAAATAAATCATATCCGCAAAGCGATGTTGCATGATGGGGTAGCTTTAACGAGGTTCTTTAAATGGATGGAAGAGTGTTTGGGCAAAGAAAAGATTACGGAAAGGTCTGCAGCAGAAAAATTGGCTGCGTTTAGAGCGGAACAAAAATCTTTTGTGGGTTTGAGTTTTAATACCATAGCGGGTTACAATGCCAATGGTGCATTGCCACATTATAGCGTAACAGCCGAAAGCAATCAGGAAATTTTAGGAGATGGTTTGTTTCTTGTCGATTCAGGAGGTCAGTACTTGTACGGTACAACCGATGTAACCAGGGTAATGCCTGTTGGCAATTGTTCTGCAACTCATGCTGATGATTATACTTTAGTGCTAAAAGGCTTAATCGAAGGTTCTAAACTTGTTTTTCCTGAAGGTACCAAGGGTTATCAGATCGATTCCATCTGTAGAAAACCGCTATGGGAACACACCATAAATTTTGGCCATGGAACAGGACACGGCATAGGCTTTTTTCTGAATGTACATGAAGGACCTCAGAATATTAGTCCGGCTAATGTAGATGTAGCTTTTAAACCAGGTATGGTAACTTCCATAGAGCCTGGAATTTATCGTCCGGGCAAACATGGTGTGCGTATTGAAAATCTGGTTTTGTGCGTGCCTAAAGGAAATAGTGAATTTGGCAATTTTCTCTCTTTTGAAACCCTGACTTTATGTTTTATCGATACTGCAATCATCAATAAAACACTTTTAGTGTCTGATCAGATTGTATGGCTAAATCAATACAATCAAATGGTGTTCGAGAAGCTTCAACCGATGTTAACTCAGGAAGAAGCTAAGTGGTTAAAAGAGAAATGTGAACCTATTTAAAATTCAGATGAATAAATCTGATTTTTAACGGTAGCGCGTTCAATAAATCTCCCAAATAATTGTCATCCGGTATCGGATGCGGGGGGGCTTTTTCAGCTGGCAGCCATCTCACTCTAGGGGGAGCAATCTTTATTGCAAGGCTAAAACTATCACATTAAGATGGCACCGTACCTCGCCATGATTATCGTTTTTTGTTACGATTTATCATTTTTTGGGCCTGTTTGCTTTATACGTTATTAATCTGCGGTAAATTTGCATCAGGTTGTGCTAAAATATCATCTTTGCCAGTCTGAACCAGTCGATGACATCACTGAATATAATCTGAACTTAAATAAGTTTGTTTCGATTGTATGGGAATAGCTGATATAACTAACTGTTTCTCTTCACTAGATCCCACTACTGACATTTTATTCGACTTCCCATAAATACACCAATTCTTTACCGATTTTGCGCAATTGTTAACTTCAATGCCCGCTTTGTCTTTTAAATTTTATTTTTGATTTCACTAGATACATAAACCCTTTTGTCGCGATGATCATCAAATCAAAAAAGAATATTGCTTTATACGTAATAACTTTTAAAGCAATATTTTGCTGTATTTTAACTTTAGTAAATATACAGGTTGCCTATGCCCAGTCACCGTGGCTTGCCTTAAGTAAAAGGCCCTCAACTTTAGGTTTAGAAAATGGTTTTTCAACCTATGATGCCGGTGCCTTTAATCTAAAGCTTGTTAAATCGTCCCAAACTGTGGCAGGGCTCCAGCCTAAAATGGTTAAAGATTTTGATTTTGTGCCCAGTGATAGTTTAAAGGTGCGTAGTTCGGACGGCTTGTATCATTTAGGTGACATCAATTTAAAACTACGCGATGTTGGAGAAGCAAGCTGGAAAAGCTATAGCACCGCGGCAAAACGAAGTCCTGTGAAAAATATCGCAATGGGCAAAAAAATACTCGCTGCTGCTGATCTCGCGGCAACACTTCCAGCCGATATTCCACTACAGGTTAAACGGATATGGGAAATGGTGAACGGAAAGCTTGTACTGCGCTTTGAACTGAAAAATAAAACCAATAAAAATATAGAAATCGGCGCATTGGGGATTCCGATGATTTTTGACAATATTTTAGAAGGTCGTACATTGGAGCAAACGCATGCCAAAAATGTTTTTTATGATCCTTATATCGGTAAAGATGCCGGATATCTGCAGGTTACCCGCTTAAGCGGACATGCGCCTTCTTTATTGGTTGCACCACTTGAAAATACACCATTTGAGGCTTACAACCCGCTTAACGACGATCGGACACCACGAGGAATTGCTTTTGAAGGCTTTTATGAATGGATGGTGTATAGTAAAGCTTATGCTGAAAACGAATGGAAGAATGCCGAGCAATGGAACACGCCGACTTCAACGGTATTAAAACCGGGCGAAAGCCGTAGTTATGCCCTTCAGTTTATCCTCTCAGGTACAGCTAGAGATATCGAAAACAAACTGATTGAAAATAAGAAACCAGTAGCGATATCGGTTCCAGGATATGTACTGCCTAAAGATGTAGAAGGAAAACTGTTTATCAATTATCCCAAAAAGATTAAAACCATTCAGGTTCAGCCCGAGAATGCTTTGAAAATAGTTACATCAGGTTTAACCAAAAACGGTTGGAAAAGTTACTTGATAAAGGGCAATACCTGGGGAAGGGCAAGATTATCCATTACTTATGAAGATGGTTTGGAGCAAACTATCAATTATAAAGTGATTGAAGCGGAGAGTGATGTAATTGCGAGTTACGGTAATTTTTTAACCACCAGGCAATGGTTTAACCAGCCCGATCCTATTTTTAAAAGAAGTCCTGCTGTGATCACCTATGATAATGAAAAGCATCAACAGGTAATACAAGATAACCGGGCCTGGATTTCGGGTTTAAGTGATGAAGGCGGTGCAGGCTCGTGGTTGGGCGCTATGATGAAGCAACTGGTGCAACCCAAAAAAGAGGAGGTTGATAAGCTGAAACAATTTGTAGATAGCGTAATGTTTGGGAGGATACAAATTAACAGCGGCCCGCAAAAGTATGGCGTAAAAAAGAGTTTGTTTTATTATGCGCCAGATTCTCTTCCTAAAGGTACTTATGATGCTAACATCAACTTTAAAGTATGGTCTGCATGGCCAAAAAAAGAAGCTGATAACCTGGGCCGATCTTATAATTACCCGCATGTTGCTGCAGCCCACTGGGTAATGTACCGGTTGGCCCGTAATTACAGGGGCCTTATGGAAGAACAACAATGGAAACAACATCTTATTGATGCAGCCGAAACAGGTATGGCGATGGTTAATATTGCACCTTACTATGCAGAGTTCGGCCAAATGGAGGGTACAGTGTTCTATCTTATCTTAAACGATCTCAAAAATGAAGGCTTAACAGAAGAAGCTACCCGTTTAGAAAATGAAATGAAAAAACGGACCAACCACTGGCGCTCCTTGCAATATCCCTTTGGCAGTGAGATGCCTTGGGACTCTACAGGTCAAGAAGAAGTTTATGTATGGTCGAGTTATTTTGGTTACCAGGATAAAGCCAATGTAACACTTGATGCCATCCTGGCTTATATGCCTGTAATGCCACATTGGGCTTATAATGGGAATGCCCGTAGGTACTGGGATTTTCTTTATGGAGGTAAACTTTCCCGTATCGAACGCATGATCCACCACTACGGGTCAGCGCTTAACGCCATTCCGGTATTGATGGATTACCGTAAAAATCCTGGCGATTTTTACCTTTTACGTGCTGGCTACGGAGGCTTATTGGGTGGGATCTCTAATATCACCCGGGAAGGTTTTGCGCCGGCAGCATTTCATGCTTACCCATCAACCTTAAAAAATGACGGTATTACCGGCGATTACGGATCTGGCTTTTTTGGCTATGCGGTTAATACTTCCACCTACATCGTTAAGCATCCTGAATTTGGCTGGTTAGCTTTCGGAGGTAATCTGAACAAAACTGGCCAGGTGATTAATGTTAAATTGACGACGGCAGCAAAATCATCCGTTTACATCGCACCTGCAGGGCTCTGGATCAGTCTTGATGCCGGAACCATTGACCAAGTAGCTTATAATATTACAACTGGTGAAATCCGGTTACAGTTAGCTAAAGCAAATGAATATGCCCCTAATGCTTTGTTAAGGTTGTCGCAACCTGCAAAAGTTAATGGAGCTACTGTTTATTCAGTAAAAAACAAAGCAATGGAGAAGAGGGGAGGGTACGAGTTCCAGCTTTCAAAAGCTCATACTACTGAAATTGTTCTTCAAAAGTAATATTGATCTGTCTTCAATCTACTTCAATCTATCCGTAGAGTTCCGGAAGGCTCTACGGATTTTTAGAATACGGGCAGCATCTGCCGCTCATTATTCAGTCTTAAAAATCAATACGATTTCGTAATCCGTAGTCCCGCTGCACTCAACATCACAGATAGAATAATACTAAATCACCAGTCGAGATATTGACAATTTATTTAATAAGAAAAACTTATTTAAATTCATGATATTTTGATTAACAATATATTATAAGTATTACATCTCAAATTAATTTATAATTATTAGTTATAACTACTGTAAATCAGTTCGTTAATTTATCTATTCGTATTTTTTATTAATAAAAAAGTGTTTAATAGTTTGTTTCTTATCTTTATAAATAATTTAAATAAATTTTATAATTGTCTAAATAAAAGAGATATATATTATAATTTATAAATTTTATCTTTGAAATATTAATAAATTGAGCTTGGTAAACAGATTTTATATTCTTTTTCGTTAAAATGAAATTTATTGTGACTTTTATGCCGCATTAGTAGCTTATAATTTGCAGATACCTCCCATATTTTAGCTATTACATTTAATTATTGTCGAATAAAATTAGCTTTTGGGATATTTGCTTAACGATTAAAAATATGTTTGAAAAGAAAGTTTACCTCCAGAGAAGAGCAACATTAAAATCAAAGGTAAATTCAGGAATATTACTCTTTTTGGGTAATGAAGAAAGCCCGATGAATTATAAGGATAACACCTACCATTTCAGGCAGGATAGTACCTTTTTATATTATTTTGGTATCAGTGAACCATCTTTAGGTGCTATTATCGATTTGGACGAAGATGATATAATACTGTTCGGTGACGAAATGGGAATTGATGACATTGTATGGATGGGCCGACAGAAAACACTCGAAGAAAAGAGTTTGGATGCTGGCCTGACCAAAGTTCTGCCCTATGCACAACTAAACACTTATATTAAAGAATACTTAGACAAAAAGCGTGAGGTTCACTTCTTACCTCCTTACCGTTCTGAGAATAAAATTAAATTGGCCAGCTGGCTTAACCTGTCCATTGATCAACTTAAGGAAAAAGCGTCCTTAAGTTTTATTAAGGCGGTAGTATCACAACGGTCTGTTAAATCTGTTGAAGAAATTGAAGAATTGGATCGTGCAGCAGCAATATCTGCCGATATCCATTTAATGGTTATGCAGCAGGCAAAACCAGGTATGTATGAGCGCGAACTCGCTGCTAACATTCAAGGTGCTGCATTGGCTTCGGGTGGTAATCTGGCCTATCCGGTTATTTTAACAGTTCGCGGAGAAATTTTGCATAACCATTATCATGGCAATCAACTCCGCGAAGGGCAACTGGTTTTAAACGATTCTGGTGTAGAAACTGCTTTGGGTTATGCCGGCGATCTAACGCGTACTTTTCCTGTAGGCAAGAAATTTACTGCGGAGCAAAAAGATGTTTATGATATTGTATTGAATGCGTATACCCATGGCAAAGATATGCTGGCGCCGGGTGTAAGGTATTTAGATGTGCATTTGGCCTCGTGTAAAATGCTGGCGCAGGGTTTAAAGGATATTGGCCTGATGAAAGGTAATATAGATGATGCCGTACAGGCGGGTGCGCATGCCATGTTCTTTCAATGCGGAACCGGACATATGATGGGCTTGGATGTACATGATATGGAAGATTTAGGAGAGCAATATGTAGGCTATACGGATGAGCTGACTAAAAATACCACTCAGTTTGGGCTAAAATCTCTAAGATTGGGCAAAGCGCTGGAAACCGGTTATGTATTAACGGTAGAACCAGGTGTCTATATCATTCCGGAACTGATAGATCGCTGGAAAGCCGCCAACCAGTTTGCCGAATTTATTAACTATGATAAACTGGAGCAGTTTAGAAACTTTAGCGGCATCAGGGTTGAAGACGATTTTCTGATAACCGAAAACGGAAGCCGGATGTTGGGAAAACATTTGGCCATTACTACTGAGGAAGTAGAAGCGGTTAGAAGCGAAGCTTATTAGCAAGCACAGTTATTGAAGGTCTGTTTTTTGGAGCGCAGGTCTACCGCTTTTCTTAAAGCCGGTTCCTGCCATTCGCTTTATTCCGATCAAAACCTGTGAAACAAATAAGCATACCAAAGTACAATACAAACAGGTGCTTAATGGGGATGCCCGCTCCTGTCAGGGCTAATAACGATAGGCTGATACACGGAATGAAAACCGGATAGTCAGCAGGAAACCAGGTTAACTGATCCCCCGCCTTGCAACGGGCAGGTGATAGAACGGATGCTCCCGATACTTCATCGGAGCAGGAGGGATAGCAGGACTGCCTTAAACGATGAAAAGCTGTATTTGCTTTGCAAATTATTGATATGCTATTACAAAATAACCAGCAAAAGAAATGAAAAAAATAACCTCCTTAACCCTACTATTCTCAATATTTAGTATGCTGCTTTTTGCGCAGTCAGCAAAAAAGGTTTACACCTTGGCCGATACTTTAAGGGGAAGCCTAAATGCCGAACGGAACTGGTGGGATGTACAGCGTTACGAACTCGCTGTTAAGCCTGATTATAATGATAAAAGCATAACCGGTTCAAATAAAATCGTTTATAAAGTAGTGCAGCCCAATAATGGTAATACCCGCATGCAGATCGATTTGCAGGAACCCTTAATTATTGATAGTGTTGTATATAATGGCCGTTCAAAGTTAAAATTTGAGCATGTTGGCAGTGTTTGGTATTTACATGTACCGGCACAAAAGTTATCGGCGTTAAATAATGTCCATATTTTTTACCATGGAAAGGTTCACCAGGCCAAAAAAGCCCCCTGGGATGGTGGTTTTATTTTTACTACCGACTCGCTTTCGCGCCCATGGATGACAGTGGCCTGCCAGGGCTTAGGTGCCTCAGTATGGTACCCAAATAAAGATCATCAAAGCGACGAGCCTAATCTGGGAGCTTCTTTAACCATGACTGTTCCGGATACTTTGGTAGCGGTGGGTAATGGACGCCTGGTATTTAAAAAAGATAACCATGATGGGACGACAACCTACCAGTACAATGTTAAAAATCCGATCAGTAATTATTGCATCATACCTTACATTGGCAAGTACGTAAATTTTAAGGAGAAATATGCAGGCGAAAAAGGCCCGCTTGATGTAAATTATTGGGTGCTTGATTACAATTATGCAAAGGCGAAAACTTATATGCCCGATCAGGTGCATAAAATGATGAAAAGTATGGAGTACTGGTTTGGACCTTATCCTTTTTATGAAGACGGTTATCAGTTAATAGATGCTTCGCATTCTGGTATGGAACATCAATCGGCAGTTTCTTATGGCAATGGATATAAGTTTGGTTATAGAGGTAGAGATATGTCGGGCAACGGTTGGGGGCTGAAATGGGATTTTATCATCATTCATGAAAGTGGACACGAATGGTTTGGCAATAACATTACCAGTAACGATCTGGCCGATATGTGGGTGCACGAAGGATTTACGAACTACAGCGAAACACTTTTTGTAGATTACACTTTTGGTACCAAAGCCGGAAACGAATACAATTTTGGCATTAGAAAAGGCATCAGAAATGATAGTCCTATTATTCCACCTTACGGTGTAAATGCGCAAGGCAGCGGCGATATGTATCCAAAGGGTGGCAACATGCTGCATGCTATCCGGCATAGTTTAAATAACGACCAACTTTTTAGGGCTATATTGCGCGGACTAAACCAAACCTTCTATCATCAAACGGTAACAACTGCACAGATTGAAAATTATATTTCTAAAAAAGCGGGTTTTAATTTTTCAAAGGTTTTTGATCAATATCTGCGTACGGTGCAAATTCCCGTTTTTGAATATTACCTTAAAAACGGTAAAGCTTTTTACCGGTATAGCAACTGTATCAATGGGTTTAATTTGCCCTTAACGCTGAAAAAAGAAGGTGTTAAAACACTTAAAATTGTGCCTTCACAAAACTGGCAGGAGGTTACTTTGGCCAAAGGGCAGGATACACTTTTTACAAAGGAGGATATTGAATTTATGTATTACCTCCAGGTGAAAAACACCAGATAAATTATTGCAAAATTGGATCGGTAGTAGCTTTTTCTATCTGACTGATTCAGAGGTGTTCTTATTGTTAGTAACACCTTTTTTACTGATGTATGTTCACTTTAACACATGGATTTTGCTTTTTCAGGTCAGATTTGTCGGTTCGATTGGCGTATTTACGACCAATATCGGTTAAAATCCAACAATATTGCTGCTTAGTGATTACCTAACTTTGAATATCTTTTATAGGCATTTATTACCGGTAACTGAATAGATGATGTCTGCCAGTGGATCTCAGCTTATGGGAAAATGGCCGGATAAATTTTTGAAAATATTTATAAACATAACATTACAATGAGTATCAAATGGACTGGGGTTTTCCCGGCTGTAACCACTAAATTTACAGCAAACGATGAGTTAGATTTTCCAGCTTTCGATTTAAATATCGAAGCACAACTAGAAGCAGGTGCTGAAGGAATTATATTAGGTGGATCGCTTGGCGAAGCCAGTGTACTAACCGATGAAGAAAAATTTGGTTTGTTATCACACACCTTAACCGTGGTAAATGGCCGGGTACCGGTTTTATTGAACATTGCAGAATCGACTACAAAAAAAGCAATTGAAGTGGCTAAAAAAGCCGAATCACTTGGTGCGCAGGGCTTAATGTTGTTGCCGCCAATGCGCTACAATGCGGCTCCTGATGAAACTCTAGCCTTTTTTGGTGCTATTGCAGAAAGCACAAGCTTACCGATCATGATTTATAACAACCCTGTTGATTATAAAATCGAAGTAACCCTGGATATGTTCGAGGTTTTAACCAAATACGATAACATACAGGCCATTAAAGAATCAACAAGAGATGTATCAAACGTAACGAGATTGATCAACCGTTTTGGCGACCGTTTCAAAATCTTTACCGGGGTAGATCCATTAGCGATGGAAAGCATTGTGATGGGCGCACACGGTTGGGTTGCGGGTTTAGTTGATGCTTTCCCAAGAGAAACTGTAGCTATTTTCAGATTGGTTAAAGAAAACCGCATTGCGGAAGCGTTAAAAATTTACCGTTGGTTTTTACCTGTGCTTGAATTGGATATTCATGCAAAATTGGTACAATACATTAAACTGGCAGAGGTTGCAACCGGATTAGGAACCGAAGCGGTTCGTGCACCGCGCTTACCATTAAGTGGTGCAGAAAGAGAAAAAGTGTTGAAAATTATTAACGATGCACTAGCTGTTCGCCCGGAATTACCTGCAGGTAGCTGGGGCAAATAGTTTAAAAACCAAATATGAACGGAAAAAATATTGTAGCCAGCACTTATGTTGAAGTTAATGAAGGAAGCCTTAAAGCTGTTAATCCCGCAACGGGATTAACGCTTGACGGTGAATTTTTCAAAGCTAACGAAAAACTGGTTGATGATGCCTTAACAGCAGCAACATCGGCTTTCCAAAGCTATAGAAACCTAAACAAAGATATTAAAGCCACTTTTTTGAATGCCATTGCCGATGAAATTGCTAATCTTGGCGAGGAGTTGGTAAACAGGGCTTCAGCAGAAAGTGGCTTACCTTTAGCGCGTTTACAAGGCGAGTTGGGCAGAACAACCGGACAATTACGGTTATTTGCCAACTTAGTTGCAGAGGGCTCCTGGGTTGATGCCATTATTGATACGGCATTACCTGATAGACAACCTTTGCCTCGACCAGATATCAGGAGAATGCTGATTCCCATCGGACCGGTAGTGGTTTTCGGGGCCAGTAATTTTCCGCTTGCATTTTCAGTTGCAGGCGGCGATACCGCATCAGCACTAGCTTCTGGTTGTCCGGTGATAGTTAAAGCACATCCTGCACATTACGGAACCAGTGCTTTGGTAGGCGGTGCCATTGTTAAGGCTGCAGAAAAAACGGGAATGCCTAAAGGTGTTTTCTCTTTGTTGTATGATGATGGTTATAGCATTGGTGCCGGCCTTGTTCAACACCCTTTAACCAAAGCCGTAACTTTTACAGGTTCTTTTAAGGGCGGCATGTCCTTAATTAATCTGGCTCAACAGCGCGAACAACCTATTCCGGTTTTTGCTGAAATGGGTAGTATTAATCCGGTAATTTTTCTTCCGTTAGCCATAGAAAACCAGGCAGAAGAACTGGCCAAAAAATATGCTGCATCTATAACCCTGGGGGCGGGGCAGTTTTGTACCAACCCGGGCTTATTGTTAGCCGTACAATCGCCGGCGCTCGAAAATTTTAAAGCCGCGTTAAAAGAGGCCATTTCAACTGTTCCATCAGCAACAATGCTTACCGAAGGTATTGCCAATAACTATGGCAAACTTTCTGCTGAAGTGGTAAACGAAGACGGTGTTGTACTTTTATCGGCATCAACGGTGAAAAATACGGAACTTCAAAATCAATCGGAGGCAAAAATAGCTCAGGTAAGTGCCGGCGATTTTATTAAAAATCCAACACTTCGTGAAGAAATTTTTGGCCCATACTCGTTATTGGTTGTTGCAAAGGACCATGCTGAACTGGAGCAGGCCATTGAAGTGCTTGAAGGTCAACTTACCGTTACCTTAATGGCCGAAAAGCAAGAGCTTAAGCATTACCAGACCCTGGTAAACAAATTAACCGATAAAACCGGAAGAATTATATTGAATGGTGTGCCTACAGGTGTAGAAGTTTGTGCAGCCATGCAACATGGCGGGCCATTTCCGGCAACCAACGATAGCCGTTTTACTTCTGTTGGTTCTAACGCCATTAACCGTTTTGTCAGGCCTTTGGCTTATCAGGATTGGGAACAGGAATTATTGCCAGATGAATTAAAAGATGGTAATCCATTGGGTATTTTCAGAATGGTCAATCAGAAATTAACGAAATCCCATGAGTAAGACTTTTTTTTGTGTAGATGCACATACCTGCGGAAATCCGGTAAGGTTAGTGGCTGGTGGAGGGCCTCAGCTCATTGGCTCGAACATGAGCGAAAAACGCCAGCATTTTCTGAAAGAATTTGATTGGATCAGAAAAGGCCTGATGTTTGAACCACGTGGGCATGATATGATGTCGGGCAGTATTTTATATCCACCTCACGATCCGGCTAATGATGTAGCGGTACTTTTTATTGAAACCAGTGGCTGCCTGCCAATGTGTGGGCATGGTACCATCGGCACCATTACCATTGCTATCGAAGAAGGACTCATCCAGCCGAAAGTGCCAGGGCAGATCAGAATGGAAGCGCCAGCCGGACTGGTGCTGATTGAGTATAAGCAGGAAGGAAAAAAAGTAAAGTCTGTTAAGCTGAAAAATGTGGCATCTTACCTGGCTGCTGAAAATCTTCAGGTTGAATGCCCTGATTTGGGTATGCTTACTTTTGATGTAGCTTATGGAGGTAATTTCTACGCCATCGTAGATCCGCAGGAGAATTTTGCGGGTTTGGAAAACTATACAGCTTCGCAATTGATTAACTGGAGCCAGATCATCAGAAAACGGATCAACGAACGGTATAGCTTTGTTCATCCACAAGATCCTACGATAAATGGATGTAGCCACGTTTTGTGGACGGGAAAAACCCTGGATCCTACATCAACTGCCAGGAATGCGGTTTTTTATGGCGATAAAGCCATTGATCGTTCACCTTGCGGAACAGGTACTTCAGCCCGTTTGGCACAGTGGTTTGCCAAAGGAAAACTAAAACAGGGAGAGGATTTTATCCATGAAAGTTTTATTGGCAGCAAGTTTATTGGAAAAGTAGAAGAAGTTGTTGACCTGAACGGAACACAGGCCATTATACCGAGCGTAGAAGGCTGGGCAAAAGTTTATGGGTATAATACCATTAAAATTGATCCTGAAGATGATCCATATGCATATGGTTTTCAGGTGATTTAAGATTTTTTTAAAAAAAGATATCAGCAGTATAAATAAAAAGCATGTCGAAAGTATTAATTATAGGTGGTGGAATAGTGGGGCTAACGTCAGCATACTATTTACAGAAAAGGGGCTACGAAGTAACAATTTTGGATAAGGGAGATATTACCGACAACTGCTCATTTGGTAACGCAGGGATGATTGTGCCAAGCCATTTTGTCCCTTTGGCAGCACCAGGGATGATACAGCAAGGGATCCGTTGGATGTTCGATAGCAAAAGTCCTTTTTATGTTCGCCCTTCTCTAAATGCAAACCTGATTAGTTGGGGCTTAAAATTTATGAAATATGCCACTGCAAAACATGTAGACCAAGCGGCAGTGCCATTACGTGATTTATCTTTACTAAGCAAAAAACTATATGAAGGCCTGGCCAAAGAGCCTGATTTTGATTTCGAGTTAACTAAAAATGGCATTCTCGCATTTTATAAAACCGAAAAAGCTGCGGAAGAAGAAGGACATTTAGCTGCAAAGGCAATAGAACTTGGCCTGGACATGGCTGTACTAACTGCCGATGAATGCCGTGCTTTACAACCAGATTTAAAATTAGATGTTTTAGGAGCGGTACATTATCGTTGCGATGCGCACCTTTATCCAACAAAATTGATGAATGCTTTACTTACGTATTTATCAAACAATGGTGTTAATATTGTACGTAACAAAGAAGTGGACAAAATTGAAACCTCAGGTAATCGCATTACAAAGGTTTTTACAGGGAATACCGCCTGGGAGGCAGATGAGTATATTTTAGCGGCTGGTTCATGGTCGCCGGCAATAGCCAAAATGGCTGATGCTAAAATATCTTTAATGCCCGGTAAAGGTTACTCTTTTATGGAACCTGAACCTCAACAGCGTTTAACCATCCCGGCATTACTATGCGAAGCCAGGGTGGCCATCACACCAATGAATGGTCAGCTTAGGTACGGCGGCACAATGGAGTTAGATAAGATTAACACCCGCATTAATATGAAAAGGGTTAAAGGCATCGTAGAATCGGTTCCGGCATATTTCCCCGATTTAAAGCCAGCAGTTCCTGTAGAAAAAGATATCTGGTATGGTTTCCGCCCTTCGTCACCTGATGGTTTGCCATACATTGGCAGATGCAAAAAAAGAGAAAATCTGATTATCGCAACCGGCCACGGCATGATGGGGTTAAGTTTAGGGCCTGCAACAGGTTTGTTGGTTAGCCAGATTGTTTCTGGTATAGCAACTGATATCAATATACAACCATACGCATTGGTTCGATAATTTAATAAATATTTGGTTTCTTTGCCCAGTGCCGGGATTTGTAATCCCGACACTGGGCATTCTCCTATGGTTTACTAATCCAGACCAGCCATTCTGTTAGCCGTAATTTGTAATCCCGGCACTTTTTAAGTACTTAGGTTGCTTACCAATCCAGACCAGTACCTTCCTAGGCAATTGTTTTTTCTCCTCTTCCGGTATATGGTTATAATCTTTATAACTATATTGATAGTAGCCAGATTACTGATTAAATCCGTCATATTTTATCAAATTATAGCAGTATTTTAACCTTATATAGAATTTATTGGTTTATTTGAGTTAATATTCATATATTCAATTCATAATCAACAACCAAACTTAACTAACTGGATTATGAAAGTATTACCATTTACCATGCTTGTTCCTGATGATAAAAGTGTGATATCGGAACAAATTGAATCGCCTTATTTTTATCAATACCTGCACCGCCACGATGAATGGCAGATCACGTATATAGAAAAAGGAGAGGGGACGTTACTTGCAGGAAATGATATGCATGCCTTCCGGCCAGGAGATGTTTTTTTAATTGGAGCCAAACTTCCGCATCTGTTTAAAAGCAATCCCGAATATTTCGCTGTTGATAGCAATAAAACCATTAAAGCATGTTCTATTTACTTTAATCCGAACGGTATTTTAGCTGCTTTATTTAATCTTCCTGAAATGAAGCTGGCCAGTGCGTTTTTAGCAAAAAATAAGCATGGTTTCAAGGTTCCGGATGCATTTGCTAAAAATATAGTAAGCAAAATGCTCAATGTACACCAGGCAGCGGGGGTTGATGTATTGTTTAACTTTCTAAAATTGGTTAACAGTCTTCAGGATTTAAATGAAAATGTGGAACCGTTATGTTCTGATATGTATTCATCTAACGTAACAGAAAATGAAGGGATGCGTTTAAGCAAAATCATCAACTTCATCACCGAAAACTATAATAGTCAAATTTCATTAGAAGATGTAGCCAATGCTGCATTTATGACGCCACAGGCATTTTGCAGGTATTTCAAAAAACATACCGGCCATACTTTCGTTTCCTTTTTAAATGAAGTAAGAATCAATGATGCCTGCAAAAGTCTGATATCAGGAGAAAAAGCCGATTGTATTTCAGGCGTGGCTTATAAAGCTGGTTTCAATAGCATTACCAATTTTAACAGGGTATTTAAAAGCATTATCGGTCAATCACCAAGGGCATATATCGATACCTACAATAATGTAAGCAGGGTAAGCTATATAGGCGCTTAAGCAGTAATTGTTTCATATAAAAAGTTAACCATTTTTTTAAATGGAGGCAATGCTATTTGCCTTTTTTAACCGAACCGCATGCCAAACAAATTAAACTTTTTTGCCCTTTTGTTATTAGTGGGCCTGTTATCCGGTCATTTTGTATCCGCCCAAAGTTCAAATGAAAGTTTGTACGAACAAACCAGCGAAATGGGTACGCTGATTGTAGGTTATCAAAGGGATGTTGATGCCATTAACGATTTTTACTACCCTTATTCCACCGGAGGTACATATTCTTATCCGATGGCCACTTTTAAAAGTCCGGCGCAAAGAAAACGCCTGCAGGATCTCAATAACGATTACCTAAACAAGTTAAAAACTGCCCGGTTTGAAAACTTTAGCATTCATGGCAAGGTAGATTATATTCTCCTAAAAAAAGAGATCGAATCGTCAGTCTGGCTTTTAAGTAAAGAAACAGCAGATTATAATGCCTTATCAAAATATTTTACTTTCGCCAATGCCATTTATGCGCTCGAAAATCTAAGAAGAAGAGGTACTTATAAAGATGGTGCTTTGTTGGCAGGAGAGATAGAAAACATTGCAAAACAAGTTGATTCACTAAGTCTGAATTTCAAAAAAGGAACACTAAAACCCGATCAGAATAAAATGGCAGCAGCCATCTGCTTGAGCTTGAAATATCGTTTAAAAGGCTTCTACCAATTTTATATGGATTACGAGCCGGGTTTTACCTGGTGGGTACCTAAACCTTACGAGAAGTTAGACCTTGCCTTAACCAGTTATGCTAAACTTTTTACTGACGATGGGGACGCTGTTCTTGCCGTAAAATCAAATAAATCTGAAATTAAAGGAAACCCAATTGGTAGGGAAGAACTCATCAGGCAACTGAATGCTGAACTTATTCCGTATACCCCCGAAGAACTGATCAAACTTGCCGAAAAAGAATTTAAGTTTTGCGATGAAGAGCTTTTGAGGGCTTCAGCCGCTATGGGTTTTGGCAATGACTGGAAAAAAGCACAGGAAAAAATCAAAAATAGCTATGTGCCATTGGGCAAGCAGCCAGAATTGATTGTGAAATTACAGGATGATGCCTTGAATTTTATTAAAGCTAACGATCTGATCAATATCCCTGAACTGGCAGAAGAAACCTGGGGAATGGTGATGATGTCGGCCGAGCGGCAATTGGTGAATCCCTTTTTTACCGGTGGGCGCGAAATCAGTATTTCTTATCCAACCAATACGATGGAGGAAGATGATAAGTTAATGAGTATGCGTGGTAATAATCCGTATTTTTCAAGAGGAACGGTACAGCATGAACTCTTACCCGGTCACCATTATCAATATTTTATGAATAGCCGTTATAAAAGCTATCGAGATCCTTTTAAAACGCCTTTCAGCATAGAAGGTTGGCCTTTATATTGGGAACTTCTGCTCTACGATAAGGGTTTCGCCAAAACACCGGAAGAAAAAATGGGCATGCTTTTCTGGCGGATGCACCGTTGTGCCAGGATTCTTTTTTCGCTGAACTTCCATCTGGGAAAATGGACCCCTCAGCAGTGTGTTGATTTTTTGGTCGACCGTGTAGGGCACGAACGGGCCAATGCAGAAGGCGAAGTACGCCGGTCTTTCAAAGGCGACTATAGTCCTTTGTATCAGGTGGCCTACCTTACCAGCGGTCTTCAGCTTTTTGCGCTTAAAAAAGAACTGGTAGAAAGCGGCAAAATGAGCTTTAAGGATTTTCATGATGCCATCATTAAACAAAACCTCATACCCGTAGAAATGATCAGGGCTACCTTAACCAATCAGCCTTTAACCCGCGATTTCAAAACCTCATGGCATTTTTACGATCAGCTTAAGTAGATAAAACCAATAAACACCTTCGAAACACCAAGCAAACACAACATGACTGAAAAAGAAACCACACAATTTAAACCCTCGCTTAAACTGATGGACGCAACGATGCTTGTAGCCGGCAGTATGATCGGCTCGGGTATTTTTATTGTAAGTGCCGATATCACCCGAAATGTAGGCAGCGCGGGCTGGCTATTGGTGGTTTGGCTGATTACGGGCTTTATGACGCTCACTGCCGCATTAAGTTATGGCGAATTAAGCGCCATGTTCCCAAAAGCAGGTGGACAGTATATTTATCTGAAAGAAGCATACAACCCGCTGATTAGTTTTTTATATGGCTGGAGTTTCTTTACAGTAATCCAAACGGCAACCATTGCTGCTGTAGGTGTTGCATTTGCCAAGTTTACGGCTTATCTCCTGCCTGCCTTTAGTGAAGATCTGGTTGCCATTGATTTAGGCTTCTTTACTATCTCACCAGCACAGCTATTGGCTATTGGTGTAATTGTTTTACTTACCTACATCAATAATAGGGGCGTAAATGGCGGTAAAGTCATTCAAACTACCTTTACCGTGGCCAAACTGTTAAGTCTGTTTGGTCTGATTGCTTTTGGACTGTTCTTTCTAAACAAGGGAATCTGGAAAACCAATTGGGAGAATATGTGGGTTTTAGGACCATTATCTTCAGATGGAAGCATAGGTTCTTACACCACGTTGGCGGCCTTCGGTGCCATTGCTGCAGCAATGGTAGGTTCGATATTCAGCAGCGATTCCTGGCATAACGTTACCTTTATCGCTGGCGAAATTAAAAACCCTGCACGCAATATTGGTTTAAGTCTGGCACTGGGAACCATTATCGTTACAGTACTTTACCTCCTCACCAACGTGATGTATACCGGCGTACTTTCATTACACGATATAGCTTACGCAGATAAAGACCGTGTGGCTGTTTCTGCTGCCAACCATATTTTTGGTACCGCTGGTACCTTCATTATTGCCTTAATGATTATGGTTTCAACCTTCGGTTGTAATAATGGTTTAATTATGGCTGGGGCCAGGGTGTATTATTCTATGGCCAAAGATGGACTTTTCTTTAAAAAAGTGGGTACGCTGAACAAAAATGCTGTTCCTGGATTTGGATTGTGGATACAGTGTATTTTTGCTTGTTTATGGTGCATCAGCGGAAAATATGGCGACCTGTTGGATATGATCTCCTTTGTGGTGGTAATGTTTTATATACTTACTATTTTTGGAATTTTTATTCTCCGTAAAAAACGCCCCCATGCCAATAGACCTTACAAAGCCTTTGGATATCCTGTATTGCCAGTCATTTATATCGTAATGGGCCTTGCCTTTTGCCTGTTACTGATCATGTTTAAACCTAAATTTACCTGGCCGGGATTGATCATCACTTTAATCGGGATCCCCGTTTATTACCTGATTAAAGGAGGTATAGCCCGTCATGATCTGAAAACAAAAGATCAGCTTGTGTAAAGGGTTAAAATATTGACGTTATTCATTAAAATCCATAAGAAACCTGCAAAACAGCAGTATTATATTTATAAAAAAAAAACGTAATGAGCATTTACGCCAACACTAAAAAATCAATAGTCTTCATTTTACTCAGTTTTGTTTCCGTTCAATTGCTGGCACAGCAGGCAATATTACGGCCATATGCGCCTACTGCCGCTGAAGTGGCCGATGCTTACCAGTTATCCTTAAGAATGGATACTACGTTACGTAATATCCCAACCAATAATGATATCGTTCCTTTCTGGAAAAAAGACGGAACGGCGTTTTGGTATAAAAAGAATCTTCCCAACAAAACATGGGAATATTATTATGTAGATGCCGCAACAGGTAAACGCCGTACTGCATTTGATCATGATCAACTTGCGCAAAATATAGAAAAGGTTACCGGTAACAAACAGAATCCGTTAAGAATTCAGCTTTCAGAACTATATTTTGCCGATCAGGGCAATACTGCAAAATTAAAAATAGCAGATAACTGGTACCAGTTAAACCTGAAAGATTATCGTTTAACCAACACAAATGATAGCACTATTTATCGTTACAATGCCAAACGGCCTTTACAGCAACGCAGATCGCGCTGGCAGGGAAACCGCACATTAAAAAAATCACCGGATGGCAAAAGTGAGATCCTGATCCGCGGTGGCAATCTTTTTGTGGTCGACTTGGCGACAAAGGCAGAAACCCAGTTAAGTACTGATGGTAGTGCCGATAAACCTTATGGTGAATTTTCATGGTCTCCCGATGGGAAAAACATCGTTGCCTATAAAATCGATCCGAAAGAAATTAAAAATGTATATTATGTACTAAGTTCTATTCCCGGTACTACGCGCGGACAATTAAAAACGCGGGAATATGCGCAGCCTGGTGATGACTTTACCGCTTATCAGCCCTATGTTTTTAATGTAGCAAACAAAACGGCCATTAAAGTAGATGCAGACCCGATTGATTTCTTTGGTGCCCCGGAACTGCATTGGCGCAGCAATAACAGCAGGTATTATACCTACGAGAAAGTAGATCGCGGCCACCAGCGTTTCAGGGTAATCGAAGTGGATGTTTTAACCGGGAAAACCAAAAACATTATCGATGAGAAAACCAAAACCTTCATTTATGAAAACCGCATTTATACCAGATACTTGCCTAAAACCAATGAAATATTGTGGACGAGCGAGCAAGATGGCTGGCAACATCTTTATCTGGTAAATGCCTTGACAGGAAAGCAGCAGTTAATTACAAAAGGAAATTATGTGGTTAGGGATATCGATAGTGTAGATGTGGTAAAACGCCAGGTATGGTTCAGGGCAAATGGTATGCATGCCGGTGAAGATCCTTACTTTATCCATTACTACCGGATTGGCTTTGATGGAAAAGGATTGGTAAACCTGACGCCCGAAAAAGGTAACCATAACCTCAGCTTTTCTCCCGACCGCAAATATTATATCGACACCTACTCGCAGGTGAATGTACCGCCAATAACTGAATTAAGGCTTACTGAGAATGCAAAAAAAGTAAGCGAAATAGAACATGGTAAAACAGATGCTTATCTGGCTACAGGGGTTAAACTGCCCGAAGTGTTTGTAGCCAAAGGAAGGGACGGCAAAACCGATATTTGGGGCATTGTTTGTTTGCCTTCAAAAATGGATCCGAACAAAACTTACCCTGTTATCGAAAATATTTATGCGGGTCCTCATGATAGTTTTGTGCCTAAAAGTTTCCTGCCGGCCAGTGAAATGCAGAGCATTGCCGAATTGGGTTTTATTGTGGTACAGATTGATGGCATGGGTACGGCCAACCGCTCCAAAGCTTTTCATGACGTTTGTTGGAAAAACATTGCCGATTCCGGATTTCCTGACCGGATATTATGGATGAAAGCCATGGCACTTAAGTATCCAAATGCGGATATTTCGAAGGTAGGGATTTATGGTACTTCGGCAGGGGGGCAAAGCTCAACAGGTGCATTGTTATCGCACCCTGAGTTTTACAAGGCTGCCGTTTCTGCCTGTGGCTGTCACGATAACCGAATTGATAAACAATGGTGGAACGAACAGTGGATGGGTTATCCGGTAGGGCCGCACTATGCCGAGCAATCTAACATTACCAATGCAGCCAAACTACAGGGTGATCTATTTTTAATTGTTGGTGAAGCGGATGAAAACGTACCACCAGAATCAACATACAGATTGGCCGATGCATTGATCAAAGCGAATAAAAATTTCGATATTTTAAGCATTCCGGGCATGGGACATAGTGATGGGGGAGTTTATGGGCGTAGGCGTAAACGCGATTTCTTTGTGAAACATTTACTCAATGCCGAAGCTCCAAATCCAAATCTTTCAAAATAAATGATTACTTTGGCAACTTGCATTAAATATTATTTAACCATGTTGCCAAAAACTAAAATATTTTCATTGTTTTTATTTGTACTGTTATCTGGTGCATCTGTTGCTCATGCATCAGTAGATTTTTATCAGATTAAAATTTATCACCTGAAAAACGATGCCCAGGAAAAAACAGTAGATGATTATTTGCAAAAAGCATATCTGCCGGCATTACACCGCAGCGGAATAGCTAAAGTGGGTGTGTTTAAACCAATTGTAAGTGATCAGACCGCAGTTTCCGAAAAGCTGATCTATGTATTTATTCCTTTAAAATCCCTTAACGGAATTCTGGAACTCGATAAAAAGCTGGCAAAAGATCAACAATATGCTATTGATGGCAAAACCTACCTGGATGCAGTTTACTCAGATGCCCCTTTTGAGCGGCTGGAATCTATTGTATTGAAAGCGTTTGAAGATGCACCTCACTTTATGTTGCCTAATCTAAAATCACCGATGAGGGAACGGGTGTATGAATTAAGAAGCTACGAAGCACCAACGGAGAAATATTTTCAGAACAAAGTGCAAATGTTTAATAAAGGAGACGAGATCGGTTTATTTAAAAGATTAAATTTCAATGCCGTATTTTATGGCGAAGTAATTGCCGGAAGCCATATGCCTAACCTCATGTATTTAACCACATTTGAAAATAAAACTGACAGAGATGCTCATTGGAAGGCTTTCTCGGCTGATGATTATTGGAAAAAGCTATCGGCTATGCCAGAGTATCAGCACAATGTTTCTAAAAACGATACCAGATTTGTTTACCCGACAGACTATTCTGATTTTTAGTAAAAAGAAAGCTTAAAGCCTAAAATCAAAGGTGAACTGAATTTCAGTGTCAATCTGTGTTTCCGTGGCAAAAAAAAAAATACCAACCGGATAAATCCTGCGCCACCCGTCCGACTGGCCGCGCAGAAGTTCAGGATGACGATCGCACGGGCTTGGTTGGAAATCTTAATTTACTTCACTATGTGTAAATAGGTAAAGTATTGCGGATAGGTATATTCAGACAGAACAATAATGTGGTAAATCGTATCTTTACATCAGTTAACTCTTTTTTAGCTATCCTATCGATTCGCCTTTCTAATCATGAAATTCATGGAAGCATTTCGTTTTATTATGCAATATGGTAAATCGCAGCAAACCCCTGATTATTTTAATCAATAGAAATTAAATTTTTTATGTCAAAGTTATCCTCGCGTCTTAACCGTTTTTTGATCTGTCTGGCTTTATTTTTATATGGCAGAACAACTCTTGCACAAGAAAAGCCGCTACAAATAGAAATAGATCCTGCCGTCACTTTCCAAACCATCGAAGGTTTTGGCGCTTCTGATGCATGGAGCTGTCAGTTTGCAGGCTTATGGCCGGAAGAAAAAAAGAATAAAATGGCCGATTGGCTTTTTAGTACCCAATCTACACAAGCAGGGCAACCGCTTGGTATTGGGCTTAACATGTGGCGTTTTAGTATTGGTGGCGGTAGCGCCGCCCAGGGTAATGCAAGCGATATTGGCGACGAATGGCGCCGTCAATATGCTTTTTTACAGCCGGATGGTAGTTATAACTGGAACGTAATGCCAGGGCAAGTTTGGTTTTTAAAAGCAGCCAAAAACCGTGGGGTAAAGCAATTTATCGGATTTGTGAATAGTCCACATGTGTTGTTTACCAAAAATGGAAAAGCCTACTCTACGGATGGCAATTGTAATCTGAATTTTGATAAACTGCCCCAATTTGCCGACTACCTGGTTAAGACCATTAAGGGAATAAAAAAAACAGCCGGAGTAGAATTGAATTACCTTAGCCCTGCAAACGAACCACAGTGGAAATGGAATGGACATGACCAGGAAGGCTGTCCGTATAACAATACCGAACTGGCCCAACTTTACAGGGGTATTAATGATGCTTTAGTTAAAAACCGGGTTAAAACTAAAATACAGATAGGAGAAGCGGGACAGCTCGATTATTTATACAATAACGGGAACAGTACAAAGGGAAACCAGGTAGATCAGTTCTTTAATCCTGCCTCGCCCAATTATGTAGGTAACCTGTCCAATATCGATCAATCTGTTTCGGCTCATAGTTATTTTACCACCAGCCCGGAAGAAAAATTTATTGCTGTCCGTAAAAAAACGGCCGAGGCAGTAGCACAGATAAAAGGCTTAAGGTATTGGATGTCTGAATATTGTGTGCTGGGTGATGAGGTGCTTAAAGGCGAAAAGCGCGATCTGGGGATGGTTACAGCGCTTTTTATCGCAAGGTTAATTCATCATGATCTGGTTTTATCAAATGCTACTTCATGGCAGTGGTGGCTGGCGGTGTCGGCCAGCGATTATAAGGATGGCCTGGTTTATATCGACAAAAACAAAACAGATGGACAGGTTTACGATAGTAAAATGTTGTGGGCCCTGGGTAACTACAGTCGTTTTGTTACTGCCGGCAGTAAGCGCGTTCAGGTGAAAACCCTAAGTACAGGTGTGCCTCAGGTTGATGTATCCTCCTATATGCAAGATAAAAAGCTGGTAACCGTAGTGGTTAACCCTACAGCAAACGATCTCAATCTGGATATTGAGGTTAAGGGAAATAAACAAAGTACTGTAAAAACCTATGTTACCTCAGATCAATACAATTTATCGCCCTATAAACAATATCAGGATACCAAACAGGTACGTATTCCTGCTAAATCTGTAACTACCGTAATCAGTTATTAAATCTGAAAAAATTGAAACTATAATTTGCTAATTTTTAAGTCCACCACAATAAACAGCTTTTACAATGCTATTTTAAATGAGTCGAAAAGTAAATAATATTCCGGTTTGACGACAAATTAAAGGTGAAATTAAACTTATGATACAATTTACTTTGGTCACCATTATGGCCTGTTCCTGATTCTGCTTAGTGTTTCCAGCCTCATGCCTACAAACGAGGCTATATATTTTAATGGTACACGGTTAATGAGGTATGGATATGAAGCCAAAAACCTTTGATAGCGTTTTATGGCAGTTGGAAGCCTGCAGATAAAAGCCCTTTCAGATGCCCCCTGAAAATAAATTTCGGTCATCTTTCTGCCTATGTAGTTTGCTATTGGGAAATTTTCGTAAAGCAGTTTCGTCATCTCATGTGGAATGGCAATCGCAAATACCGGATCTATGGTTTCAATGTATTCATCAGACGCTTCATTCTCCCACAAATTCCTGATCGTGCCTGCCAGTTCATTTTCTGCAGCAATCCAGGTAGTAATTTTTTTATTTCCCATTTTCAGGTAGCCATGAACTGCCCCCTCCAAAATCAGAAAAATGTACCGGTTGCGTTTTAGTGGCGAAGCAATATGTTTATTTTTGGCAAAATGCACAGGGAATGTATCACGGTTAATAATATCTTCCATTTCTGGAGTGAGTGCATGGAAAGACCGGAAGACTGAGATAATTGGCGAGAAACCACCCAGTTTAGCCCATTTATCTTCACCATAAATATTTTCAATATTCATTAGAGAAAGTGAGTGTAATTGTAAGTGTGAAAATAAGTATGGAAATAGAAAAAACAACAATTTTTTTACAACCAATAAGAATGTTGTTTGCCGCTGCTTACAAAACTAAAAAAAATAGGGGGGAGACTTCAATTTCGGGTCGATTTCAACGTTAAGTATGTTTGTGTAAAAGGTTCTATGCCCAACTTAAAATATGTTTCGTCTTCAGATTGATTGATTTTCAATTAAACCATTTAATAAAAAATAAAAAAAAAGGATTTTTAGGTTTTAATTAACCAAATGAATAATAAACATTTAACTTAATCTTATCCTGTTGATCGTCACTTTCTGTTAAGTATTTTAAGTTTATCATTTGCAGGATCGAATTAAATTCCTAACTTCGCAGCCTCTAAAGGGAGAAAATGATTCCGTAGCTCAGCTGGTAGAGCATTACACTTTTAATGTAGTGGTCCTGGGTTCGAATCCCAGCGGGATCACGAAGAGCCTCAACGAAAGTTGGGGTTTTTTTGTTTTCATCCCGCCGGGGTTCGAACAGAAGGGTAGGCCGGGTTCGATTCTGGAAGGCTCAGGCATTGCGTCCGGGCCTGGAGCGACTGAGCCAATCCCAGCGGGATCACAAAAACCTCACAGCACTGTGAGGTTTTTGTGTTTTTATACCCGTCGGAGTTCGATTTGGGAAGGCCCAGGCCATGTATGTTCTACGATTAGCAAATAGAAAAGAGTCTATAACTCGATTATATTTGAGTTTATAAGTTCTCTAATATCCGTATACGCTATGCTTAACGCTAACGGACAGAGGGGGCAGTCAGAGAAAAGCAACCACCATGAATATCTATTGGGTGATCACTTTAATTGCCCGTTCAAGCACTTCGTCTTTTCCATTTTTTATACTTTTTATGGTTGGTCTTACCACAATGTCAGGCACGATACCCACACGTTGTGTTTCCTTTCCGTTTGGATAGTAAATGCCAATGCCGGAGATCATGGTTCTAAGCCCACCAGGTAGAAAGATAGTCGAAACGTTGCCATCGGCTCCAGCTGTCGTACTTCCAATTATGGTTGCATTTTTTACCGCACGGAACGCCATTGCCGTATATTCCGCTTGACTTTGCGAATTCTCATTGACAAGTACGACAAGCTTTCCCTTATATTTGTTACTGTCACTGGTAATTTTATCCCCTTCCCGAAAAACAAATTCTCCCGGGTTATCTGGATTTCCCATTGAGAACTTTGCAAATGAGGTTGGCTTAGTCACGAAATAAGAACCAAGGGAAAATGGAACAAAAGTATTTGGATAATTACGGATGTCTATGATAATACCTTTTGTTTCTTTAAAAGTCTTTTTTATTTCCGGAATGTCTTCCTGTTTAATATTGGCAAGCGTGACATAGCCAATATTTCCAGGCAATAACTTATAACATTTTTGGATGCTGTCTACCTTGTACCAATGGTACATGCGCAGATTCCGCCGCTCATATGTTGGCACATTAACTTGCCGTTTCTGACCGTCAGAGAGGTAGTTTAAGGAAATCGTATTATTTGGGCTACGTAGAAGGTCTATAGACATATCTCTAAGCCTGGCCGCGCTATTAGAGGCAGGATAATAAGGTTTTAAACTATCAACCAATGAATTAATTGTCTTACCATTAACATGTGTGATTACATCGCCGATTTTCACTTTTGCCAATTCTGAAAATTCTGGATTAAAGTAATCGACAACCACCAGTTGGTTCTCCACAAATTCCGCCTTGAAGGCTGCAAATTTGGTTCCCCTTAGCGCATTACTTTTTTCCCGTCCTCCCCATAAGTTTGCGTGGGTGTCGTTAACTTCCCCAATCAGCTTTGCGGCTATAAGTTCATACGAAAGTTTGTCGTTGGCATTCAGGAACTTTGGGATATACTCCTTCAGTACACTATCCCATTTTTTATCTGTAATATGCCTGTATGGGAAAAAATAATTAATCATGTTCCAGTAACGATAGAGAGATAATAACCTAAAGCCCGCATCCGGATTGGTCGATCCTGAATAAGGATTTTCATTGGAGAAGTTCGGATTTCCTATACCAGGTTCAAATGAGATATAGTAGTTCTTGCCTTGATTTCTATTGTTGTAAAGATCGTTAAGTTTATTTTTTAAGTTAACTGATAAGCCTGTATTATTGATCCAGGATAAATCTGGTTTTAATACGGCATTGGCCGGGGCGGCTTTGCAGGTTTTACACTCCGACAGCACACCATAATTTTTAATCCAGTTTGTAAGAAGGTTATCCCGCTGTTGTTTGTCTTTAATTTTTATATAATCAGGCAGGAACCTAAAAAGTTCGTAGTCCCAGTTATATTTTCCTTTTGCAATTTCTGGATGATGATACTTTATAAATCCCCAAACTTTTTCCAAAAGCTCAAGATTATCAATTAAATCTTGATTTAATGTGGGGAAAGTAACTTTCGAACCATCATCAAAAGTTTTATCTGCTTGGGCAGCAATAAGTTCCTTTTGGAAGGTCTTTATTTTTGGATCGCCTAATGCTGTTCCATCAATGGTGATCTTTAGATCGTCTAACCACATTTTTCCTTTACCTACCAATAGGCCGCCAAGAACTATTTGTTTGGTTTCTTTTGGATTAAGTGGCAGATTTATTTCAAAAGGAGCCCAGTCGGTACTTCCTGTAACACCTCTGTTAGACATATTATCGAAAGCTATCTGTGGATCTATACGGAGCCATAAGCCCGCATATCCCTCGGTTACGTTCTCTGTTTTTATGAAACCCGATAAACGAATAGATTTGCCCTCATAGTTGGCGGGAAGGGTTATCGACAGCGCTCCAAAATTCTTTGTGCTACCGGTATTCTCAATAACAGCAGAAAATTTTCCGCTTTTCTTCTGCACCGAGTCTACGTAAACTTTGTATGCCGCATCTCCAAATCTTGTCCCCAGCTTGAATCCTTTTCTCCTTGACTCTATCAATAACATATTGTTCTATTTCGGTAAGTTGCGCCATTTAAAGGCTAAGTAAGCAATAAATAAAAAATATTTGCCGTGCTATAGCATGGTAATTGTTTTTTGTTTATATTAGTATCGAAATAACAATAGTAATTATAAGAGTCTTGCGGTTACAAAATCTGAAGCCGTCAACGCAAGACAGCAGAAAAATACTATATCTATGGCTGGATGTGCTATATTTGTATATCCGCATAGATGTGGGATCTGCTGTAAATCCATGTTGACGTAAGGCTTCAGAAACTTTTATGTAACCATGGTTGGCAGATCCCACATTTATGATTCTGCTAATCCTAAGGCTCATTTGAAAGAAATTTAAATGAGATCAATATGGAACCAAAATTATCACCAGAAGCCGAACACGCTGTTCATTTCAGGGCGTTTATCCATCGGCTCGCCCGGAAGTTCGAACCATTAAAGATCTTGAGCTTTTCGCAGCACAGCTACACGCAGATGTCCCGGGGCTGCTTTAATGACAATCAAAGTTATTTCAAATGCGACTATTGTCTGTTGGCAATTACCGAAACGGCAACACGAATAGATTATGAAATGCAGGATTTTGCCAATGCCGATTATCAGCATGGAACAATAACCCTAATCGGCCACGGCAGGCAATTGGTTATCGAGGCATTACAGCAAAACAGCCGCTTTTTTATCAGCGTGCTTAGCCGTGGGGAACTGCGCTATAGTAAAGATGGACTGTTAGACCATGATCCAATACCTGCGTTTATCCCCACAAAGGGCGCTATCAAGGCAATAAGACATTATGAACACCGCATACCGCTGGCCGACGGATTTCTGATGTGCGCATCTGAATGTTTGGAGAAGGAAAAGTTTGGAATATGTGCCTTTATGCTCCATCAGGCCGTCGAACAAACTTGTATCTGCCTGTTGAGGGTTCATATTGCCTACCGTTCTGAGTTTCATAACCTTTACCGCCTGCTCCGTTTGTGTACTTGCTTTTCCGAAAAGCCTTTTCAACTTTTCCTATCCACTCCCGAAGATGAAAGGCTGTTTGAGATCATGGCAAAAAGTTATTCTGGTTCCCGTTATAAAGATGATTTTACGGTTTCCAGGCATGATGCCGAATTTCTCTATCAACGGGTGGCTTCTTTTCTGTTGTTGGCAAAAGTGATGTGCAACGAAAAAATAGCACTGCTTGCCAAATCGGCATCAGATTTTGCAGCTTTAAAAAACACCGACCAGGTACAGACCGAAAAAATATTACAGATCAACATTTAAGGTGATGAAAAAGCAGCCAAAAAATACATCCGATAACAAGGATCGTTTATCTTAACCATGATGAAACAGCAGATCCGATAAAAGTGTTACGCGAGTTTTTCAGTCACGCTTGGTTGCCCGATCATTTGAAGATGCTGAAACACCGGCGAAACGATGCCGCGTTTGAATCCGAAAAATCAAAAAAATGTAGCCCAGTCTTCCTGCTGTATCATTACGAACTGACCATAAAGCTGATAGAGGCGGCCTGGCTCTTAAAAAACCGTAAGCCTGGCAAACTTGACTTTGATCACAAACAGAAAATTGAAATTGCAAAATGGTATATCAAAACGGAAAAGAAAAAGCTACGAAACTACCCTGCAAACCTTAGCATTCGGGAAATCGTAAAGCCCTCATCTGTACTCCAGAAAATGTTCAGGATTTATCAACTGGATGTGTACAAAAAAATCCTGCACACCTGGCTGCACGATGCGCTGAACACCTCTTTCATGGAAGAAAGGCTGAGCAAATTTGAAGTCATTATGTTTACGAGCAATTGGTGAAACTGTTTGAGGCTACGTGGTTAATCAGGGAGCGGGTAAAAGAGGGGAATTGAAAAATTATATGGTTCAAAATTTCAGTTTGTTATATATGTTGGTTTTGTTTTCGAAGGCTTAGGCAAGGTATGTGACCTAAATTAACTGAACTAGGCGGGTAGGATCACAGAAAACTTTTAATGAAATTTATGGGGCATTTTCTTTTATACTCACTGCGGTCGAAAGACCATACCAAAAGTTAATCAGCAAAAAAGTTGGGTACTTGGTATTAACTTTTAATTCTAACTAATTTACATAGAATTGTCTTAAAGAACCTCAATGAAATATGTATAGGTAATTATAATAACACTATCAGAGTTTGAGGTGTTTGAATAAAAAAATAAAGTTTCCATATTTGGAAACTTTTGGTATCTTTGTTATTGTTGTGGATCGTTCTTTAAATATGAATCAAACAAATTAATCTAAAACGTGATGAAACATTATGAAGTAGAAATCACAGAGGAGGCAGAAGCCTTTCTTGAGGGGCTCAAGGAGTCGTCAAGAAAAAAGTTTGTAAAGGTTTTTTCAAAGGTTGAAATGGGGATCATATCCAAAAATGACTTCAAAAAACTGAGTGGTACTGATGGACTTTGGGAATTCAGGGTTCAGGATAATAATACCTAGTATAGGTTATTTGCTTTCTTCTTACGAGAAGATGGCAAGGAAATCGCCACCATATTGGCGATAAACGGTTATAATAAAAAGGATGATAAGGCTCCTCCTAGTGAAATAAAGAGAGCCGAAAGATTGAAAAAAGAATACAGTCAGAAATAAATCGTAAATAACGATGCGTTACAAAAGTTACCTGCCTTTGAGCAGGTAACCTGTAATCGCACATACATATAGATATACATATATAAATTGAAGAAAATGAAAAAACAAAAATCGACCGGTCCAATGATAGATATGTCAGACGGTACGATTGTTAACCTTCCCAACAATCGAAAAAGGGGAAAATCATTAGATCAATACAAAGATGAACAACTGGGCAAGGAAGGTACTCCATCAAGGGATCTTTTTGAGCTGGAACTCAAAATGGAGCTAATCCAGGAGTTTATTAGAGATGCCAGAAAAAAGCGTAATTTGTCCCAACAGGAACTAGGTGACATTATTGGTGTGAATAAATCACAGATTTCCAAATTGGAAAAAAAATATGACAATGTGAGCATTTCATTAATATCAAAAGTTTTCAAAGCCTTGAATGCGCGCGTTAAAATTTCCATTCAGATGGATCAGAATGAATTTGAATTGGCTTAATTTTTTTTAAGCAACATAATAATGTAAAAGGCCTGCAATTGCGGGCCTTTTCTTGTAAAGGAAGAATTTTCTTTGTATCTGCTTAAAAACTCGGTCGGATCTAAAGCTTCACTTTTGTTTTAGTAAATTAATAAGCTATCCCAAATTGACCAGTTCTTATGTTAACTAGGCCTTGGCTAATGTTGTCGCCTTTTTTGACCCGATAACGGAAACCAACGTTTCCATCAGCGACCAGGATAAAATGTTTGTTTAATCGATCATCCTGAATACGCTTTAAACGGCCAGAAAGAGGAGTCGTTTTACGCACGAACAAAACAAACTCACTGAACTAACAGCGAGCACCATTAAATTTGGGTGGGCAACATGTGGCCCGATAAGCGGGTAAACCGTGCCAGCAGCCGTGAGGCCGACAACGGTAGCCAACCCAGGCAAAGCCTCAATACCGCTTTGATTAACAAGGCCGACAATAAAGGCGCTAGCGTCAAATTTGCGTATTACAGCAAGGTTGTTGCTGATCTCCGTTTCTGCAGATACGTGTTTCTAAATAAATGTTTTTATATAATAGTTGACTTAGTCAACTATTATTACTAGTTTAGCGTTCTTTATTGATGAACATATTTTATGCAATGGAAAAATCGATCATAAGCCAGGTGCGTGCATTCAATCGTTGCTATACCCATCTGATTGGATTATTGGATAGGGGCTATCTGGAAACGCAGTATACCTTAACCGAAGCCAGGATATTGTTTGAAATAGATACCGGTAAAACAAATGCTGCTGAGATCATAGAGGAGATGCACATTGATAAGAGTTATTTAAGCCGGGTATTAAAAAAGTTTGAAAAAAATAAATTGATCACTAAAGCAAAATCAGGAAGAGATGCCAGGGCAAGCCAGATCGGTTTAACTGATAATGGAAGGGTGGAATTAGAGGCCTTAAACACATTAGCCGATAAGCAACTCGAAAAACTGCTAAAAGATTTATCGGCTAAAGAGATTAAACAACTTGCCTTGCATATGAACTCGATTATGGAAATTCTGGATCAAAAACCTGCAAGCCGAAATAAGTAAATAAAGCGAAATGACGAATTAAAAAATGATTTGAACAGATGATGATACGACCAGCTACCTTTCAGGATATTCCGGAACTGAAAAAACTTTTAGATGATTCTGTTCGGGGTTTGAGTAAGGGGTATTACACGACCAGTCAAATTGATAGTGCCCTGAAGTATATATTTGGGATTGATACTCAATTGATTATTGACGGAACCTATTATGTTGTTGAAACAGATGGGAACATTGCCGGCTGCGGTGGATGGAGCAGGCGAAAAACTTTATATGGAGGTGATCAGCATAAAGAACTGCATGATACGCTGCTCGATCCAATAAGCGAACCGGCAAGAATCAGGGCGTTTTTTGTTCACCCAGATTATGCCAGAAGAGGAATCGGCCGCCAGATCATGGATTTTTGTGAGGGTGAAGCCCGAAAACATGGATTTTCCAGCTTAGCCCTCGGTGCCACTTTACCCGGTGTTCCGCTCTATAAGGCGATGGGCTTTACGGAAATTGATCAGGTGGCAGAACCCTTGCAGGATGGCGAAAAATTAGAACTGGTTAGAATGATTAAAAATATCTGATGTAGTGTAGGCAATGGTTTCCAGTGATTTTATCATTTAACGTTCAAGCCTCATTACGGTTTCTTGGTAAACTCAAACCCGTACAAACCGTTTTGGTAAAGGTACGAAGCCATTTGATAATTAGATATCGCTTCATCAATCAGTTTCTGGTTTGCCGGTACCGCTACGGCACCTCCGTTGGTAAAATCGGGCTTATAAGTAGCTACTTTTTTATGCGGATTCAAAATCACCAGGGTTTTATTTTTGATGTATCCCAAACTCTGGTAAGTGCTGATGAAAGCCCTTTCCTCATAGTCTTTCATTTTAAAAACATCCTGACCAAAAAACTTGCTTTCGTAACTGAAATTCAGGTAACCCAGAATGGTAGGGCCGATATCAAGCTGCGCCGTAAGTTTTTCGAATTTGCCCGGAGTAATGTGTCCCGGGCTGTAAAAAATCATCGGAATATGGTATTTATCAACGGGTAACTCAACTTTACCCGCGCTTGATGCACAGTGATCGGCGACAATAACAAATAGTGTGTTGGAAAACCAGGGTTTCGGTTTTGCTTCCCGTATAAACTTACCAATCGCATAATCGGTATACTTAACCGCACCTTCTCTGCCGGTGTGTGAGGGTATATCAATCCGGCCATCAGGATAAGTGTAAGGGCGGTGGTTCGAAACCGTCATAATCTGTGCGAAAAAAGGCTTTTTGTTTTCATAGTCTTTATCCAGTTCTCTTAACGAAAGCGTAAACAAATCTTCATCGGCCACACCCCAGATATTCGAGTAATGGATTTCTGAATCCTGAAGCGCACTTCTATCTGTTACCTGGTAGCCGTTATTAGAGAAAAACTCGTTCATGTTATCAAAATAACCATAACCACCATAAATAAACCTGCTGTTATAGCCTTTAGAACGAAATATATTACCTAAGGTAAACAGATTTCCATTGTCCGGCCGCTTTACAATAGATTGGCCCGGGGTAGGTGGTATACAAAGCGAAAGGGCCTCTAAACCACGTACCGTGCGTGTTCCGGAAGCATATAGATTAGTAAAGAGTAAACCTTCTTTAGCAAGCGAATCAAGCTGGGGCGTAATACGCTGTTTATTGCCAAATGAGCCTAAAAATTCAGCGCTTAAACTTTCTACACTGATCAGTACCACATTCATCTTGTTTTCGATGCCCGGGCTACTGATGTTTCTGGACGTATTTTTAAATGCTCCTCTTGCAGTTGAATCTTGTTGAAGTAAATGGTGCAGAATACTCTCTGCCTTTTTGATCGGCAGTGTTTTGTAAAAAGTATTATAGTCAAGCTGATTATTCCAGAAAGCAAATCCAAAGTCGTACATGCCATTGCCCGAAAGCTCATTCACATATTGGTTTTTGCTCAGGTATTTTAATTTGTGACTTACACCAAAATAGGTGATTACAGGCAGGCACAAAAGAATGAGGGCCGTTTTGCTGCGTTGAGCAAAACCTGTTGCATTTATAGTGGAGGCGGTAATCGGTTTTCTCAACCCATAAACAACTAATGAGGTCACTAGCACCAAACCTGTTATGATGCTGTTTATCGGGTATGATTGTCGGATATTTCCAATAACTTCTGTCGTATACACCAGGTAATCGACTGCTATAAAGTTATAGCGGACCGAAAATTCTTCCCAAAAGAACCATTCTGAAATGGCATTGAAAATAAGCGTAAAAACAACGAAAAAGAAGTAAATGAACAATAATACCCTGTTGGTTTTGCTGGCATACCATTTAGAAGACAGCAGCCATAGGTAAATCACAATCGGAATGATGGCAAAAGATGCTGCTGCAAGGTCATAAAATAAGCCAATAAACAGAATTTTAAGAAGATTCAGAACCGACCAATCAACAGCAGCTGCACTATAAATTAACAAAGCTACTCTCGTGATCAGCGAAATGACACATAATAATGCGGTTACTAAAAAAACTGGTCCAAATCTATGATGTAGTAATTTATTGGTTTTTTCTTTAATGCTCATAATTAACGATGGATCAAAACAGGAGTTTACCTGGCAAATTGTTAAGTAATTGGCGAAGGTAGTTTTCAATTCTGAAGAAATCCTGAAGGTTTGGTTAGACTTGAAGATATTATTAAATGAATTGATTTCATTAGTTTATTTAAGGCTTGTTTTATTATTTTTTTAAAATAAGATCCTCCGATATCGGATGATGGAAACGGATCGGGCTATGCCAAAAAATAGTTAATACGGTATAATTTGAAATGATTTTTTCTATTGGCAAAGTGCTTAAGCGATTCCTGATATACATTAGGTTCAAAAAATCAGAATTTCATCATACTTCAGAATTCCTCCATAATTGGATTATAGTTTTAACTAAAATTTAAATGATGAAAAGAATTTTTTTGATACTATTAATGTTGAGCGGCTTAACTCAAACTTATGCCAAATTCGTTTTTGAACCCCTGCAAACTATAGATTCGCTTAAAAATGTTCCTGCAGATTCGACGGGGCAATGGTATGCCGGTCATCTGATCCCGAAAAACAGATTTAAGGCATCAGCGTTTATTGCACCTGTTCTGTTTGCCGGTTACGGCTTTGCGTCCACCTACGATCATCGTGCATTAAAACAACTTGATATCAGTACCCGCGCCGAGTTGCAAGAGGATCATCCTTTATTTGCTGCACATGTTGATGATTATCTGCAATTTGCGCCAGCTGCTGCAGTTTATGCGCTAAATTTATCGGGTATAAAAGGGAAACACAATTTATTTGATGCTTCCATGTTATATGTAACCTCTGCTGCCATTATGGGCATTTCTACCCATCTGGTAAAGCAGGAGGTGGGCAGGGAACGGCCAGATGGGTCGGGATTTAATTCTTTCCCGTCCGGACACACTGCTTCTGCATTTATGGCAGCAGAATTTCTGCGCCAGGAATATAAAGATGTTAATCCATGGATTGGTTATGCAGGTTATTTTGTTGCCACGGCAACCGGAACATTGCGGATGTATAACAATAAACATTGGTTTAGTGATGTGGTGGCCGGTGCCGGATTTGGGATTGCTGCCACAAAAATATCGTACCTGGTGTATCCCTGTATCAAAAGCCTTTTTACCACAAAAAAAGAAGGAAATTTTACGTTCATTCCCTTCCATCGGCAAGGTGGAACAGGTTTAATGCTTTCAGGCAGGTTTTAATGTTGATCTGATAATAAAACATGCTTAAACTAAATTAGTCAATCGTTTGCGCAGATATTGATCTTGTAATGCTCAATTGCTTAGGCTACTTTTAAAAATACAAATTAGCATGACCAATAAAACAAATACGTATTATCCGTTTGCTTAACATACAACCAGTTCAATCAAAACCTAAACCATCATTTAAAAAAAACAATGGAACGTAGAGAATTTATCAGAAATGGCGCATTTACGGTTGCAGGCTTAACCATCCTGCCCACCGGAAGTTTATTTGCATCGTCAGACAATGGAAGAGTAAGATTAGGTTATATCGGCGTAGGGGCACGTGGGATGAGCCATATCGCTGAAGGTGCTTTAAGAGAAGATGTTGAAATTGTGGCCATTTGCGATACCCAGGAAAGTTCACTTAAAATTTGTCGCAGTTTTATAGCTAAAAAAGGCAGACCTGCTGCCACAGAATATACCGGAAGTTTAGATGCTTATAAAAAACTGTTAGACCGTAAAGATATTGATGCCGTAATTATTGCAACACCCTGGCAATTTCACCGCGACCAGGCCGTTGATGCCATGAAAGCAGGAAAATATGTGGGCTGCGAAGTAATTGCTGGTTTAACGGTAAAAGATCATTGGGATATTGTAAATACTTCTGAAAGGACCGGAATGCCTTACATGACTTTGGAGAATGTTTGCTATCGTAGAGATGTTATGGCGGCTTTAAATATGGTTAGGCAGGGCCTTTTTGGCGAGTTGTTACACCTGGAGGGTGGCTACCAGCATAACTTAAGAAACGTATTGTTTAACAATGGTAAAGATTACTACGGGGGCGGGGTAGAGTTTGGCCCTAAAGCCTTGAGCGAGGCACAATGGCGTACGCAGTTTAATATCGATCAGGATGGCGATTTATATCCAACCCACGGCGTTGGACCAATCATGCAATATGCCAATATTAACAGGGGGAATCGTTTTACCAGTCTGGTATCGTTCAGTTCTAAAGCCAAAGGTTTGGCCGCCTATGTAGAAGAAATGTCGCCTGGCCACCCCAATGCCAAAATCAATTATAAAAATGGAGATGTGACCACTACCATGATCAACTGTGCAAATGGCGAAACCGTTTTGTTGAGTCATGATACACACCTGCCACGTCCGTATTCACTTGGCTTTAGGGTGCAGGGCACAAAAGGGCTTTGGATGGATGTAAACAAATCGATTTATATTGATCACAAATCAAAGAAAGATGATGTTTGGGACCCTGCTCAGGAATGGTTTGCCAAATACGATCACCCGCTTTGGAAAAAATATGAAGCAGAGGCAGTAGGCGCAGGTCATGGAGGCATGGATTGGTTTGTGTTTAATGCATTTATCCAGGCCGTAAAACAGAAAAAGCAAACACCGATTGATGTATACGATTCCGTAACGATGAGCGTGATTACCCCACTATCTACTAAATCATTAAAAGAGGGCAATAAGCCACAGAAATTTCCTGATTTTACCAAAGGAAAATGGAAGGACCGTAAAAATACTTTCGCTTTAGACGATAGCGGTTTTTAGTCTCGGTTTCGGGTATTGCTTATGGCTTACCCGCATATTTTAAATATGTAATTTATTTAGGTTACAGCTTAAATGGTTTTCCCAAAATAATTTTCACTTTAATATATTATCGTCTTATGTTTCAGGCAGTTTTAGGTGCATATGGGCTTCATGCAGAAAAATGTAAAATTGAACCTTTTGGCTCGGGTTTAATTAACCATACCTGGAAAATTTACCACGATGGCTTAGCCTATATCTTGCAAGAGGTAAATACAATGGTTTTCCGGCAGCCTGAGCATATTGCTCAGAATATCAAAGCGATAAAAGCATATCTGGATCAAACAGCTCCCGATTATTTATTTGTTGCCCCGGTTAAGGCATCAAATGGAGATGATTTTGTGGTTATCAGCGATCACTTTTACAGGATTTTTCCATTTGTGGAGAATTCCTGCACGATCGATTTTGTACTACGGCCCGGACAGGCCTACCAGGCTGCCAAACAGTTTGGTCAATTTGCCTGCATGCTCAGTGATTTTGATGTTCAAAAACTAAAGCCTACCATCAAAGATTTTCATAACCTGCCCTTACGTATAGCGCAGTTTAAAAAAGCATTAACACAAGCTGGTAACGAAAGAATTAGGGAGGCAAAGTTTGCAATAGGAGAGATTATCAGGTATTACGATATAGAAGAACAGTATGTACAACTGGTAAGTAGCGGTGCACTTCATTTACGGGCGGTGCATCACGATACGAAAATAAGCAATGTATTGTTACAGGCCGAAACCGGTAAAGGTTTATGCGTAATTGATCTGGATACCGTAATGCCGGGATACTTTATCAGCGACGTGGGTGATATGTTACGTACCTATCTTTCCGAAGCTAATGAAGAAGAAAAGGATTTTGATAAAATCGCCATTAGAGCGCATGTTTTTGCTGCAATTTATAAGGGATACATGGAAGAAATGGGCCATGTTTTGACGCCGATCGAGAAGCAGTTCTTTCTCTATTCAGGCAAATTTATGATTTACATGCAGGCAGTGAGGTTTATCACTGATTTCTTAAACGGTAACATTTACTATAAAACAAACTATCCCGGGCAGAATTTGGTAAGGGGCTTAAACCAGATCGATTTATTGAATAAGTATGTGGCCAAACAACCGGAATTTGAAGAAATGATCAGGGGGATTGACAGGATTAGGGAAACTGCGCATCCAATCCCCGGCCCGTTACGGTCAACATAACGATTTCTCTTGGCAGACTTTCCTTTGAACATCCAGTAACTGCAGCCCTTACTCCGGGCTTATTTTTACGCTAACGATGCGCAAACGTTTGACTGGTAAAATTAGCATGCTGGTGAAAGACCAACCCCGGTCATCAAATCTGCTGTTTGCCAAATCTTTCAATGTAATCTTCTTCATCAGTTTCTGCATCACTTAAGTTATTTATTTTAAAAACCCAGTATTTCATTAACGGATAATTAAAACCGTAAGAAACGATACTGTCTGTTAAAAGCCTGCCGATTTTATAATCAATACGCAAGCTTTGCTGCAACAAATAAGTACCTGCTGATTTTAATAAAATACTGCCCAGAACCACGCTAAAAAAGCGAAAAAGCTGACTACGGGTAGAGCGGGAATACCCATCATTGCTTTTAAAAGCCCAAAAACGGTTGATGCAAAAATTAACGATGCCACCGAGCGTGCCCGAAATCAGAATTGAAATGGTAAAGTGGATATGCAGCCATTCGGTGAGCAGGATCATTAAGCCATAATCAGTAACTCCTCCGGAAAAAGCTGATACCTGAGCTTTTAGAAACACTTTTACAGATGCCCAACTGATCATGCCTTTTCCTCCCGGTCTCTGGCATCGCCTGCTTTTAAAAGTTTTAACGTATCGATCACATTGATGACCAGTAACAAAATGCTGATTGCTATAGCAAAGTAGGTAATGCTGCCTGCGAATAATGTTTCGGTAATCAGAATAAGCGCAATGATTACCCGTAACTCAGTTGGCCCTAAATATCCTGAATCGATCTGATAGCAACCTGTTATTTTATAGCGGATTTGACTCGTAATCATTGACCAGCCATATAAAACCACAAATAGAAAAGCAAAAATCTGCGTGGTTCCGTTAGCATAAAAGTAATAGCCTAATCCAATGAGGATAATACTGAGCCAATCCGTCACAATATCAAGCGCAAATCCATACCATTTTCGCGCGATCTTGCGGTAATAAGCTAACCTGCCGTCAAGTGAATCGCCGAGCCAGTTGATGATCAAACCTAAAATACCGATCAGTAAATCATATCTGGAATGAAATCTGCCTAAAATAAAAGCCAGAAAAACAATTAATGATCCAAACAGACCGATCGCCGTCATGATATCAGGCGTGATCCATCCCGGTGCTTTTTTAAGCAAGGATAAGATGAGCCTCTGCTCGCCTTTATGTAAAACATTGGTACGTTCCCGATCTGAAAATATCCCAGTATTGTTATCTTTCTCTTTAATAGTATCCTCCAATTTAATAGCTTGCCAATACCAGGCCAAATAACATCACCGTTTCTGATCGATAAAATTTTAAACTCATTCTTCTCGGTAAACCCTTTGAAAAAACAGCCATCCGTTTTAGTTTCCCTGATCTGACCAGGTAACTGATTGCCAGTACAAATAACATGCCTATTTAACGATGCCTGCAAAGCGCTGGTAAAATACGGTTGGACTATTTTCATGCTTTGGCGCGTATTTACCCGCAATAATCGGAATATAGATTACACGCCTTCTGCTTTCCTCCCCACGAACAGAAGATTCTGCCACCCGGTGCCAAAGCCTGCCGTCGTGAACGGTTAAATCGCCAGCTTCAGGTAATATAGCTATCTCTTCGGCATCAGGTTTATTATCCAGGAAATATTTTTTGCGAAAAAGCATTTGGTAAATACTTTGCTTATGGGTGCCCGCAATAATTTTTAATCCGCCATTTTCAGGTTTCAGCGTGCTTAAATGAATCCCTACATTCAACATCGGATTGAGTTTTGTTCCATAGAAAATATCCCTTAAGCCATCGGTATGCCAACCCATTTTGCTGAATTTGCTTTCTGGTCCGTTTATATAATGGTTAAATACCATTCCATCTTTTTCTTCAGTACCTAAACGTGCACCATCTCCAGCCAGCTGGAGCAGGGCATTAAACCTGGGGTCTAACAGCAGGCCACTTAACGTTTGATGCTGTTGATTGATAAAGGCAAAACGCTGTACAATTGGCGAGCCATCGAGATCCTTTCCGTATTTAATGGGTACTCCGTTTATTTTTTTGATATCTTGTTCTATCCATTTTTTTTCAACCTGTTTTGACGCCTTAATGATCGAAGAAACCGTTTCGGGTTTGATAAAATTTTTGAAATGGATAAAGCCATGGGTGTTAAAAAAGTCAAGCTTTTCTGATGTTAAACTTTCAGATAGGGTAAAGGTTGGATACGATGTTGCCATGTGTAAAAAATTTAAAAGATTTAGGAAAAAGATAAATTGGAATCCGAGTTATGCGCAGCAACAGCACATTCGCATTCGCGAGTGGTTCGGTACTGAAGGAAAATAAAACAAGGAAGTTTTATTATACATAATCTATAGATTTAGTAGTATTTAATACAAACGTAACATATTTTTAATGTTCTGAAGAATTTAATTGAAAATATTTTAAAATTTAAAGGTTGCAGGGTACATAAACCCTTGTTCCTAAACCCGATAGCAATGTAAAGCCCGGATCTCGATTTTCATCGGAGCAGACTTGAAATGAATAGCGGGACCAGACATCACTCGGAACCATAGCCTGGTCATTTCCTAATTCTACTCCGGTCGGCGTGACACCAACTGATAGAATAATCATATTTCAATCTGTCAGGTAACAGCTGACGGTACATTTCCCCTGCTTATAGATGTTACATCTTACACTCATGCATTGAAGAACTTAGGTCTTATAAATGCCTGCAGCCATTTTTTCGATAAATCCTTTAGGCAACATCCTGTTGGCATATACACTGATGATATTGGTGAAACCTGGAATAATCTCTGCTTTTCCGGCTAACAATCCCTTAATGGCAATTTCGGCCACTTCATCGGGTTTCATATTAAACTTCTCGGCCATTTTGTTAAAAGCATCCAGTCCGGCACGGTGTGCAAAACCGGTATCAACAGGGCCGGGACTCAGGCAGCTAACGGAAACCGGACCATATTTGAGTTCGAATCTCAATGCCCGGGTAAAAGATAAAATGAAGGCTTTAGTTGCTGAATAAATGGCAAGGGTGGGTACAGCCTGATAAGCTGCGGTACTGCAAACGTTAAGAACATAGGCCTTTTTTTGTGTGGAAAGGACCGGAAGCAATAAATGGCATAACGCGGTTACGGTAGTCATGTTTAATTGACACATTTCTAACTGAGCATCCAGACTCAATTCTGCAAATTTCCCCCACAATCCGTAGCCTGCGTTATTGATCAGGATCTGAATAACATAATTATTTTCTGTTATCCAGTTATATACAGCTTTGGGGGCTTCAGCCAGACTAAGATCAATGGACATGATGTGCACTTCAACCGCATATTCATTTTTAATAGCCCTTTGTAAAAGGCCTAATTCATCGGCCGAGCGTGAAATGAGCAGCAGATTGATTTTTCGTTTGGCCAGTGCAATGGCCATCGATTTGCCGATGCCTTTGCTGGCTCCGGTTATTATTGCGTACGTATTCTTGGTGTCCAACATCTTAGCAAATATGAGATAAAATAAATGTTTTGCCTTATTTATTTTAAAAAGGTGCATGATTAAACACCAGTTCAGCAACTTTTTTGAATTATTATTTTTAACAAGTCTAAATAATATTAGATTTGCCGAAATTTTCAGATTACATGAAGTATCTATACCTAAAACTTTTTGCTACAGCACTCATGATGCTGTTAACAATTACCTTATTTGCACAAGGGGGAAAAGGAACCATCAAAGGTAAAGTAGTCGACTCCCTGGGGAACGGCATCCCTTTCGCCAATATCCAGGTTAAAAAGCAGAACCTTAAAACCACTTCTGACCAAAGGGGTGCCTTTAAATTAAATGCTGTTCCGGTAGGCAATCAGCAGATTAAAGTTTCGATTACGGGTTACGATCTGCTTGAACAGGCGGTGTCTGTTACTGCAAATGATACCATTTTGGTCACATTTGTTTTGAAGGAGCAGGCTGAAGGGCTAAATGATGTCATTGTTTCGGCAAGCAGAAGACCTGAATCATTATCTCAAACCCCATCATCGGTAACGGTGCTTACAGCGAAAGAATTAAATACACAATCGACCATTAGTCCGAATTTGGCTAATATACTCTCGTATAGCGTACCAGGATTAGGTTTTTCAACCAATCAAACCGGTAACTCTGGTCAGACTTTACGCGGTAGAAGTGTTTTGGTTTTAATTGATGGTATTCCGCAATCAACTCCTTTGCGGGCAGGCGGAAGAGACATCCGCAGTATAGACCCTTCTGTTATTGAGCGCGTTGAAGTGATTAAAGGTGCCACGGCCATTTATGGTAACGGTGCAGAAGGCGGTTTAATCAACTATATTACTAAAAAAGCCGATCAGGGGAAATCATTTGGAGGTTATTCGCAGGCTGGAATTACAGGAAACTTAAAAGGCGATAGCACTATTGGTTACCGTTTTTCGCAACAGCTATATGGTAAAACAGGTAAATTTGATTACATAGTAAGCGGGATGTTTGAAAAAACCGGTGTTTTCCGGGACGCAGCTGGCCTGGTTTTATCACCGGAATATGGTTTGGGCGAAACCAGATCTTACAATGGTTTTGTAAAATTAGGGTATAACTTTACGCCTAAACAACGTTTACAGCTCATGTATAATTATTTCAGCTCCAGACAACGTTCTAAATACATTACCAAAGAAGGTGTTTACGGTCAGTCACCAGCTATAGGTATTTATGGTAAGAGATTGGGTGAAGATGAAGGCACAAGGTTTAACCATAATGCAAATTTACAATACACCAATCAGCAGCTATTTGGTAAAACAGATTTAACAGCAAATATATATTACCAGGATTTTTATACCATTTATTCTAATTCGGCATCATTTTTTGGTGGCGGCCAATCGGCTATTACCTCTACAAAAAAGGGCGCCAGGGTAAACCTGAACACACCTTTTAATCTGACAGATCGGGTACCCATGCAATTGAACTATGGTTTGGATTTAATGAACGATAAAACGGCTCAAAGTTTAACCGATGGGCGTTTATGGGTGCCTGATATGAATATGGTAAACTTTGCACCTTACTTACAGGCCGCTGCAACTTTAATAGATGATTTAACCATAAAAGGCGGGTTAAGGGTAGAGAATATCAACATTGATGTAGATGATTTTAATACACTGGCAACCGGTGCAAACGGTGCGGGAAGTATTGCGGTACAGGGTGGCAAACTCAATTATAATGCTTTGGTGTTTAATGCAGGTGCGCGTTACTCCAAATTCAAATTTTTTAACCCTTTTATCAGTTATGCACAGTCGTTTTCCGTATTTGAGCTAGGTAGGGTGTTAAGGGCAGCAAAAAGTAATACCTTATCGCAACTGGAAACCAAACCCATCATTGTAAACAATTATGAAGCAGGTTTTAGCAGTAGTATAGATAAATTTAATTTTAGTGCAGCTTATTACTACAGCACTTCTAAATTGGGGGCCAATCTTTTGGAGGTAAACGGTACCTATATTTCTCAACGTATTCCTGAGCGGGTTTACGGATTTGAAATACAGGCTGATTATCAGTTACTAAGAGAGTTGAGTATCGGCGGTAACTACGCACAGGTAGAAGGAAAAGGAGATGTAGATAATGATGGAGATTTTAATGGACCGAAAGATGTATATTTAAACACAACGCGTATCCCGCCATCAAAAACTACGGTTTACCTGAAGTATTCAGGCATTAAAAACTTAAGTCTGGATGTAAACTGGATGCGGGTAGGAAACCGCGATCGTTTTAAAACCAACGCTGCGGGGAAATATTTAATCGGTGAAGGGCCGGTGAAAGCTTTCAACCTATTTAATGTTGCAGCGGTATACCAGGTTACACAGCCGTTAAAATTATCTTTGGGAATAGAAAATTTGTTGAATAAAGTTTATTATCCTGCCATTTCTCAGTTTTATGGCAGCAATGTAAATTATGTGAGGGGAAATGGGCGCAGATTTAACCTGTCGCTAGGTTATGCTTTTTAAGCAATGAAAAACAGGAAATTTAAAAATACCATCAGGAACATTCACCTCTGGCTAGGCCTGGCAACTGGACTGGTGGTATTCATAATTAGTGTAACGGGCGCTCTGTATATTTTTGAAGAAGAGATCAGGAATTTTACACAAAAAGATTTTCGTTATGTAAGGCTTCAGGAGAAGCCTTTTATAGGTTTGGAGAAGTTGATCTCAGGATTTGAAAAACTTTCGCCCAAAGATGAATTAAGGCTGGTGAGAATCGAAGATGCACAGCCAGATGCAACAGTAGAACTGACCAGTAAAAAAGGAAAGGTTTACTATTTCAATCCTTACGATGGTACTTTAGTAAAAAAAGGTGGAGAAGATTGGCTTCAGGTGGCAGAGCATATCCATATTTCGCTATTGTTAGGTGAAACCGGGAAGTTTATCATACGGTGGTCGGTAGTGATTTTTGTACTGATGCTCATTACCGGACTGATTCTCTGGTTTCCGGGCCAAATGCGGTTGTTAAAACAATCGTTCACGATTAAAAGAAAAGCATCATTTAAACGGTTGAATTATGATTTACATAATGTATTGGGTTTTTATGCGTCGTTTGTGCTGTTGATTACCGCCTTGAGCGGTTTATACTTTGCCTTTAAAGAAGTAAAAAGTGCAGCCAGCTTTTTTACCGGCAGTAAATTGAAGCAGGGTGAAGCTGTCCTTTCGGCCAAACCAGCATCGATCGATCCCTTGCCTGTACGTTACCATAAAATTTATACCGAAGCTAAAATCAAATATCCCGGGGCTATTTCTACTAGTCTTTCGCGTCGGGGCAAGGGCGAATTGAGGTTGAGGATGATTTATCCGTACCGATGGGCACGCAAGCAGAATACCTTTTTTTATGAAGAAGGTACCGGAAGAATGATCAGGGCGAAGTTGTACAAAGATTATAACGGGGCCGACTTGATAGAGGCCACCAATTACGATCTGCACACGGGCAGGCTTTTTGGCCTTCCGAATAAAATTCTTTCACTTATGGCGGCATTGGTATCAGCGAGTTTGCCCGTAACAGGTTTTATGATCTGGTGGCAAAAAAGGAAAAAGCACAAAAAGAAGTAACCGCATCCGCATGGTTGCTATAGTTTAAACATTTCTTAAACAACTTATCAATTACAGATTTGTTCCCGTTTATCTTTTAACCTGAGTTCGGTTAACATTTAAATCACAGTGGGTGTTTTAAAGCCACCTGATCTCACGTGTTCGTGAGGTTGTCGCGAAGATTCGCGATCGGCATTTTTCATTTTATTAAAACCCTGAAATGAATCCGATAGTATCCGATCGGGGTGACGAAAACAATGCTGAAATTCTTGAAAGAGTAGCTCTAAAAACCACATTAATAATCGAAACGTAAGTTTTTATAAATCTTTTTGCTTAATCTTTAAAAGATTGGGCATTCTTATTGCGATTAATTGCGATCATTCTTCCCGATACTTCAATTTAATCACGATCAAAGAAGGTAATGTTTTTAACCAAACGCAGGTTGTTGGAATTGGTATTCATTGTCGAGGTTTGATAATTAATTGAAAAATTATCTGATGATTTGTCAAAAAAAATGTAATTTTCTTTCCGTATTGGTCACCGTATAAATACGTGTTTAAATGGAGCCTATACCCAAAAGATAAAGAAAAAACGCTGTCATGATCTCTAAATTAGGCTTTACCAAACTAAGCATTTCCGAATTTGAACAATGGATTGCCAACTTAAAAGTGGCCAAAACCATTTTATATATTCAACAACACCATACGTGGAACCCAAGTTATATCTCTTTTAAAAATGATAATCATTTTGAGCTGCAGTTAGCCATGAAAAATTATCATGTTAATAATAATGGTTGGATGGATATCGGGCAACATTTTACCACTTTTCCTGATGGCAGTATTTTAACCGGAAGGAGTCTGGAGCATACGCCAGCCTGTATTTTTGGTTTTAATGCCAATGCCATCTGTATAGAAAACCTGGGCAATTTTGATTTGGGTAAAGATGCCATGACGGCTGCGCACAAAGAAACCATTGTAAGAATGACGGCCGCTTTATGTAAAAAATTCAGCATTCCTGTTAACAGCCAAAAAATTGTGTATCACCATTGGTTTAACCTCTCCACCGGCGAACGCAATAACGGTACCAAAAACAATAAAACCTGTCCGGGTACCAATTTTTTTGGAGGAAATAAAGTAGCCGATTGTGAAAAAAACTTTTTACCGCTTGTTGCCAATAGTTTAAGGGCTGCTGCTCCCTCAGCAAATGTTCCGGTATTAAAATATGTTTATGTTACTGCTGATACCTTAAACATAAGGGAAGATGCAAACTCAAAAAGCAACAAAGTAAAGGGCAGAGATTCCGCTACCTTAGGTGCTATCCTGAGGGTTTACGAAATCAAAAACGGCTGGTACAAAATATCTTCCTCTGATAATCACTGGGTAAATGCTTCTTATACAAAAGACGTGAAACGCTATATCGTGAATGCCAATGTGCTCAATGTACGCAGTGGGCCCGGTACCAACTATCCCAAAGTTGCTTCATTATCCGAAAATCAGGAAGTATTTGTAATGGAAGAAAAAAATAACTGGGTTAAAATTTCATCGGATAATAAATGGGTTAAAAAAGAGTTTTTAAGTATAGCAAAGTAAATTAAAACTTTACAATAAGACTTTATTTGCGCTGATAGGGTATGTTTATGATCTGTTCCATCTACTTTATTTCAGTTTAATTAACATTTTATCGCGCATTTTAGCTTGGTTGTAAGTTGGTTGAAACCCACATTTTTTTTACCTTTTCAGTTTTTAAAATTAGTCGTCGATACATTTAACAGTGATGTTTATACTTGGTAACCAGCAAGTGAAATGACTTGTACGCTATTTTTAACCTATTTTATGAATAACACAATAATGAAAAACCTATAATCGATCACCCACTATGCGCTCTACAAACTCCCCTGTTCAAAAACTGATCATCTCGAACAGTGATTACATCCATGTAGTACAGTTTGACGAAATTGTTTTCTGCCAATCGGATGGATGTTATACCCATATCAATCTCCATAACGGACAGAAACATACACTGGCCAAATCCTTATCCAAAATCTGCATGCAGCTTTCATCCAGCCAGTTTATCCGGATCAGCCAGACCTATCTCATTAACAAAACTTTTGTGAATAAGATCGACAGGAAAAAGAAAAACCTTTACCTGTTAGACCGTGCCATTGTTCCGTTTACCATTTCCCTTAAAAATCTGATGGAACTCATCAGCGATTCCATTCATCCCAAAATTGCTTTGACAGATGCAGATAATGGCTAGAAACAGATCAATACTTAACGGTTAGCCATAAATACTTAAACGTTGCTTTTCGCATTTCGGTTTGGGTACATTTCGGTCTATTTTTAACTGTTACTTTAAGCTAAAAGCTTAAAAATGTAAAGTTAATCCAGAAACCGATGCCTGATCCTTTTTGCCTGTACGGACCACCGTTTACCTTAACTGGTGAAGAATATTTTAGCGATAATACTGTTGGTTTTCAGGTTGTTTTCGGCACGCCTGAAGATCAGCAGCTTGTTTTGGCCTATCAATGGTACCTGAACGGTACCCTGATGATCAATGAACGGGGGGGGAGCCTGGCCGGGAAGATCTATTGCGGTAACCATACGGTGGGGGTAAGGGTGTTAAGCAGTGAGGGTTGGTCGGGCATAAAAAGCCGTAGCTTTTATACCTGTAAGGTGCCAACAGGTTTGGAATTAAACGGTCCGGATACGATCAACGAGGGCGATTCGGCAACCTACAGGGTCTTACGCCACTTTTCTGACGGAACCGTAGAAGATTTGACCAACCAGTATACCTTTACCGTTAATGGAGGAGCTAGTTTTAATGGCAATGTATTAACAACCATTAAAAATGATAGCAGTTTCAGCGATGAAACCCTTAACATTACGGCTACTCCGGTTACAGGTAATCCGGTTACTAAACAGGTAACTGTTAAAAATACTACTCAGTTTAATTCTGCTGTTCTGGTAGTGGATTTGTTTAATGATACCAGTCTGAATGTAATCGGACTGATCGATAATCCCGAAATAGCAGTGAACCACCAGGCTGCTAATTCCGGAAATAATTTTTTGCCTGCTTCAGTAGTAGCCGAAAATGCCTATATATTGGCATCCGATCTGATGAACGGGGCAAACTGGCGTTTTGAGTTTAACCTGGCTAAATTGATAACAGAATATCCGGGAACAACCGATTTTGTGTTTTATATCAAAGGCCGTGGCGCATCAGATCAAAACTTAAGTGGTGCTTTCAGCTTAAAAACCAAAGAAGCTAAAATGGTAATGACGGGTGATGCCGGTAGTTATGTGCCAAGTGTAACCGGCGGTGATACAGTCAATTATACCAACTTTAATACTTTTGTGGTAAAAGGGGCAAATGGAAGTTATTCAGAGGCTGATCTACGGAATATCATCCGCTTCAATTACCATGTACCGACTGATACTTTAACATTTACCACTGCAGAACAGATCGTTATTGCAGATTTTGATCACGTGGCGGTCCGCTATCATTGGCAGCAGGGTGCCGGACAGGATCTGGATATATTTGTTGGTTTTGAACAGACCGGAACGGTGTTCGACGGGATTTACGTAGGTTTTGGTGGACCGAACCGCACCGTGCCGGCCGATACGGTTCCGCAAAGCGATGCTTATCTCTGGTGGGCATCAGACAATACAGGTGCATCGGGCATTGAGGCCGTGCTTATTGGTATGGAAAAATTTGTGGCTGCACACCCCAATTCGGCAAATATTATAGAAGTTGGTCTTTATGCCATCTGGTTCGGCACGCCTGCCTCGGGCGATTTTACTATCGAACTGGTTACATACAAAGGTGGCACCATGCAGCTGGTGGGCACCAACTTCGTTAATGAGGGTGGAGTACAGGTTTCAAACCATACCATTCCGCTAAATACAATGAAACATAAACAGGCAAATGGTACGATAGCCGATTACTTCAAACTTGGAAACCTGGCTTATAATAAGACAACCAAAACCGCCACATTGAATATCAATTCAGTCATTGATCAAGGTTCGTAATCCGGTACCCACAATTTTATCCTAATAGTTTATCAAGATATTTTAAGCATGACCCCATTTGTTCCGAAATCGCATTTTTTTACCGATCCCGCCACGATTAACCAAACGGCAGCCCAGGCTTTTGGTCCGGTTTCCGAAACCGAATTTAACCTTACGGCCAAGTTTACCAGCACCGGCGGGCAGGCCCTGGCCATTTGTAAAGGTGTGGTATTAATACAGCCACAGGCGGCTGGTAGTAATGTAGTTAATTTAATATTACGCCCTTACGAGCAGCCCATAAATGGTTTAAATATCCGCTATTTCATTTACCGTGGTTTGCAGAAAGGCGATTTCTTTAATGATAATCAGGTATTGGCCGATGGTAATGAGGTATCGGGTTTTATCAAAAAAATCAATAAAAGCTTTGCAGGTTTCTATAAAAACGAAAACGTACCGCCCTTTCTGGCCAAATACATTGGTTTCGATCCTACAAACCAGAATGCTAATTTACCACTCGATCAGTTTTTCTTTAAAGAGACTGAATACGTAAATAATGCCGGCCAGTTTATAGAAAAAGAAGATACTGCTTTCGAACTGCCCATGGTTGCCAAAGGTACCTCATTAGGTCGTTTTATAAACGGTGAATGCGGTATTGATGTGGTACTCAACTATGGCGACTACCAATTACCTGCTCCTAATACCGAATATAACTTCGACCTGAATTATGCCAGGGCAGCATCGGCAAACATTAACCTGGCCGGTATTACTGATGAATTCCGTAAGAAATTGGTGAGGGAGCAGATCACGCAGTTTTTAGATGTGGCTGCTTTTTATGGTTTTCATACCGCTAACGGATCGGTAAATGTTAATGGTGTTGAAATCAAAGGCGAAGCCATTTATAATGCAGCAGTAAATAAATTTAGCACCAAAAACAGGCTTTACCTCTATATCCAGAGCGATAGGTGCCGTTCTTATAATTTTTATAACAACTATTTAATTGACAATAGTGGTTTAGAAAGCCTAAAGTTGGGTACAGTAGAAGAAGCTTTAAACGAAGTGATATATGCTACCAATGGCTGGCCTTTACTCATAGATGAGGCTGCACACACGCCTGCTACCGCAAACAACTCCTTGTTTTTGCAACTGATTACCGATAATGGTACAAATAGCATTTTCTATGGACAAGTAGCCACAGTGGTTGCTGCGAAAGAAAACTTTTTAAATGCAGAAGCTTTAAAAGCACCCAACGCTACCGATGGTACGCCAAGTTTATTTACCAAAACCATTACACTCAATAATCCGGCGGTAGCCAACGGCAATAACAGCTTGAATATAGCCAGTTTTAATATCCTTATTTATCAGGGATCTACTTACCCATATATTTTAGGACAGGAAACCGACGACCAGAATGTGACCACCAATGTATTGGGCTTGCCCAATTTCTTTGATGACGTATTCGGTCAGCTTAATGCTACGCCATTGTTAAAAGCAACAGAAAATAGCGATTATGCGGTGCTTTCTTCGCAAAAGGTAAAACTGATTAGCCATTACCACGACAAGGCGCAGCTGGGGATTTCTGCTGTACAAACCTTAAACATTAACGATGTAATTGAAACCGGAGATTCACTTACGCCGTTGTTAAAACGTGTAACTTACATTACCGAAGCGGTTGCTGTATTGAATTCGGCACTTTCAGTAACGGGAACATTGACACCCGATACCAAATCCAACCCATCGGTATCTGGGGCGGTAAGCAATAGTAAGACCTATCAATTACCCGACGCCTTTTATTATAATTTACAGCTCTTTACCGATAGTACAGAAACCATTACCGGGCTGCAGTTATTGGCCAAAGATGGCAGTACGCCGAATAAGATTATTTTAGGACTTACCCAGGCAGAGAATGATTTGTTGAAAGCACTAAACACCACCAATAACTTAACTAATGCCAGGCTTTTCTTAATCGATCTGTTTGAAGATGGAAATGAGCTTATTTCTGCCGAAAATATTACCTATCAAAAATATAAGGCAGGTGTAGTGGGGGAGACAGCTACTGGCGAACTGAAATTATATTTACCAGCAACTGATCTCATGGTGTATTCAATAGATCGGAAATATCATTTTACTAGCGCGTACAGTAAGTATGTGAAAGCGGAAATAGATGGAATAAATGGTGATACTAATAATGAAATAATAAATTAAGGTATGAGTAGCTATGCTGTTGTTCTTCAAAAAGGAAATTTAGTTGTAAAAGCATCCAATTTCGGTGATGTAGTAAATATTAAATTTACGAAAGATGGTAAGGTAGATGAATTTGTTTATGCAGGGAAAGCCTACTATGCTCTTTATCAATATAGCTCTACTGTTTTTATAGATTATGTTGAAAAGGAGAGATTTAGCATATTAAAGAAAAACGAGATAGAAAAAGAAAAAGATAAATACGACGGTGTTGATATCAGTTTATGGAGAGATCTAATTTTTAATCAGTATAATGCTCTAGATAAGGCTGTTGTTAATGATGATATTTTCGGAGTATTAAGGGACGATACAGGGTTATGTTTTTATTATTATACTTGGAAATATACTGATGATTACAAGGAGCCGATTGGTGCAGTTAATGCATTTTATCCTCCCCGTAAAGCCGATTATTCATGCGATGATTTTGGAGGCAATGTTACAGCCACAACTTATTACAATAGTTTAAAAGATCAAGAGTTTTATGATTTAGAAACCGGTACATCTAAAAAAGATATAAGGCTTGTTGCTGAGGTAGCCAATTTGATAAGCAAAGTTGACAAACAGATGCTCGATGCTTTTGATAAGTTTACAACAATTGTAGGTGAGCACGGTGAATTTAAGATTATTGATAATCCTACAAATACTTACACGAGAAGTGTACTTTTAGGTTATCGAGATGGATTGAAAAAATGGCTACAATTATATGAAAAATACAAAAACGAACTTAAGAAACTAGATGATCCAGCTCAACTATATATAATATGTGATATTTTGTATCGATATAATATGTTAGGGACATTAACGGTTGATCAAAAAATCTCTATACTTTTAACATTTTGTACCAAGCCATTAATGGATTGGTATTTCGTTAATTTTAAAGATGGTTTTCAGCAAAGGGAAACCTTAGTAGTTCGTGTTATTGATTCGGTAAGAAATGATCAGTCTTCAGAGTTCTTAAGCAAGTTGATCAATACAAAACTTTTCCTTATTAAACCATCTTATTATTTATCAGCACTACCTTTAGGAAGTCTTATTTCTACGCCTCAGTTTACCGAAATGAATCTTTACAGGGTGTTGTTTAAGAAAATTGATGACTATTTTGGACCTGATAATTTTACAACATTTATTAAAACACTTCAGAGACTTGTATTAGCAAAAAATGGGATTATATTGCCTAATAAAGTAAATAAAATAGATTATGAACTGGATGAACTAAAGGCTAAAACCGATAAACTTTTTATGTGGGGAAACATAAGAAATGAAAATAAAGTAAAGTATTCAGTTAAGAAAAAAAATAATGAAAACATAGTTTTTGTCGAAAGAATATGCTCAAAAATTAATAGAGTCGAAATACAAAATTCAAATAGTTTAGGGATTCCTACCAATAATAGTTTTACGGTTGCAATATGTGATGATTATGTGGAGAAAGAAATTGAAGTTAAACATTTCGATCTGGTAGCGATTGCTTTTTTTGATAATCCTTCTTTCATTGACCTTGGCGAGGCAACGAGTTTTGTTGATCAGCGCTTTTTAACCTTTGGTGGTTTTGTAGATTATCTTTTAGAAAAAGAAAATACGAAACTGGTAGAAAAGGTAATTGTAGCAGGATTAACAGTTTTATCTATGGCTATCGGCGTAGGTGAAATAGTGGCTTTTATGCGAGGAGCCAGTTACTTAAGATTACTTGCTGGAATAGGGATTCTAGCTGGAGATACTTCTGCATATCTGGCTCAAGATACTGCATTTAGGAATTATATAATTCAAAAATATCCTCGAGATTATAACACAATTTTGACCCTTATGTCGTACGGTGGATTAGTCTTAAGTTTAGGAGGAACCTCAGTTGTTGGTTCTGGAATACTTAAAACTTATTCAGCTTCAGAAGCTGCTGAATTTATAGGAATAGGAAAACAAGTACTTGCAGATGCCGAGGCTTTATCAAAATTGACTGTTAACGAAAGAAATATTTTGGAAAATGGTATTAAAATATTCGAAAATGGTTTATATCGAATTAAATATGAACCAGAATTAGCTAAAACGGTAAATAGAGCGAGAACAACTATTAAGTTCAATGACAATATTGCTTTAAGAACAGAAATTTTTGCATTGGAAGAATCGGACAGATTAAGATTTTTAGATGATTTTTATGATGCTTCAATAGAGACTACGCAATTATTAAAGGACAATCCTGGGTATATTAACAAATGGCTGAATTTTACAGAACAAGAAAAAAGAATCGCAAAAATAAACCAGCTTAGCTCAATCGAGAAAGAGGTAAATGCATCACTTAGATTCCAAAAATTATATGTTAGACCTGATGGTTTACTTCCAAAAATAGGAGAATTAGCATTGACCGAAAAGTATGGGCCTCACGCTGTAAGTTTAGTTAATAAAGTTGAAAATAAGGCCCAAGCTCTTATAAGTACTATTAAAAGAAAAATCCTAGGGAAGAATGAACAGTTGGTATCTGCAATGGCTGATAAGGAAGAAGGAGTTATTTCAGATGTATTTACTAATTTTACTCTAAAGGAGTTAGATAATGGAACATATAGTGATTTTATAAACAACGGTCTTCATCCAAATTTAAAATTGAGATATAATCTTACTATGGATGCGAGAAATGCAGGTAGATATAATATGTTAAATCCAGATCATATTAAATATACAGGTTTAAATATGGCCGCTCATGCAGAAGTAAGAGCTCTAAATCACCTAGCATTGGAAACATGGGGGAATACTCTAATTGATCCTTATGTGTTTGATTCCTGGTTAAAAAATAATGTTTTGGGATATAATAGGAATATCGTTACTAAGAATATAGACAATATAATTATGCCTCCTTGTGCTGATTGTTTTTATTTAACAGATTTGGTTACCTTTATTAAATAGATATGAGAGTAAATATGGATGATGATAGCATACAATATGCTGGTATAGACGAAGGAGGTGGTAATATGTGGAATTACAATGGGGTTCCTTTTACAGGAATAATTGAAGAATTTTATGATAATGGAAATTTGGTTGGAGAAATAGAGTGTAAGAATGGTTACACTGATGGCTTACAAACAGAATATTACGAAAATGGACAAATTAATGAAGAATACTATCTAAAGTATAATAGAAGGTATGGTACCTATAAACACTGGGATGAAAATGGCGTCTTACTTGTACATCTAGTTTTTGATAATGATGGAAATATAATCAACAGAATTTTAGGATAGATTCATTTATTAGATGGTTCTTGCCCTTGATGTGCATTACAAAGATGATGCTTCAGCTAAATCAGTTGGGATTTTATTTAATTGGAATGATGTTCAGCCAAAAGAGATTTTGATAGAATATGTTAGAGAAACAGAAGAATATATTCCTGGTGAGTTTTACAAACGAGAACTTCCATGTCTGTTAAAAACTATCGAAAGGGTAAATTTAGCTGATTTACAAGGCATTGTTATTGATGGATATATTTACATCAATAATGAAAAGGGATTTGGCTTGGGCGGACATCTTTGGCAAACGTTAAATAAACAGATTCCAATAATAGGGGTGGCAAAGAACTTTTACCATGGCAATACCAAAACAGTTCAACAGATATACAGAGGGGAGAGTAAAAAGCCGTTGTATATTTCATCAGTGGGTATTGATTTGGAACTTGCATCAAATCTTATTGAGCAGATGAAGGGTGAATTTAGGATACCAGATTTGTTAAAGCAATTAGATGTGATAACCAAGCAAGAATAAGATTTCCGATTTTGAAATACACATGATATTCCTTAATAGCTTAATAAATAAGTTAAACTTATTTATGGCTGGGCCCATCGCTGGCGCACGCGCAATGTCGTTAAGTTAAGGAAAAACATTACAAAGAAAGGATTTAACCAGTATCTTTATGTCAGCCCTTATAAAGGAAGGCGAACTTTTTCCAGTTTATAGAAGGGCTTTTTTTACACACTATTAATCACATTGAAAATGAAGATTTTAGAGTCTCCTCTAAAACTGTTTCTAGTGATTTTACAAGGAAGCGTAAGTTTTCCTTTAAGGACCTTGTTGTCAATATCCTGGGCTTTAGCCGTGCCTCCGTCCGAACCGAACTTGACAGGTTCTTCAAATCCCTTTCCGGTACAGGTTCAGAAATCACCACCTTTTCTAAAAGTGCGTTTACTCAGGCTCGGCAAAAATTAAGGCCAGAGAGTTTCATCTGTTTAAACCAATCTCTTTTAGATTATTTTAAAAACAATAGCCCTTCTCAAAGAAACTGGAAGGGCAAGAGGGTTGTCGCTATTGATGGAAGTTTTCTTGTACTGCCAAACGAAAAATGCTTAATAGAGAAATTTGGTAACTTTTCGAATCAAAACAAAACTATTTCTGCAGGTGCCAGGATATCAATTGCTTATGATGTCTGCAATAATATTATCCTGGACGCGCTGATTGGCCATACACAGCACGATGATGAGAAAGAGATGGCCAAAAATCACTTAAAGAATTTAAATAGTGAAACTGATATTCTTGTTTTTGACCGGGGATATCCCAGTCTTTGGCTAATTTCTTACCTAAAGAAAGAGGGGTTTGATTTTTGTTTCAGGTTGAGTACAGCATGGAAAACTGCCCATGAAACTCTAAATTCAAGCATAGAAAAAGATATTGACTTTGAGCTAAAAAAGCGTCCCTCGCAAGAATACGGGAAATTGAGGAGCTACAACCTCCAGACCAAAGTTGAGGGGCTAAGGCTGCTATCGGTAGATTTACCTGATGGTGAACAGGAAGTTCTACTTACCAGTTTGTGTAACAGAGATGTATACCCAGTCCAAGCAATCAAAGAACTATACCACATGAGATGGGGAGTGGAAGAATGTTACAAGCGCATTAAACAGGTAGCACAAATGGAATATTTTTCAGGGAGAACGGTACATGCTATTCAACAGGATTTTTATGCAAGGATAATTTTATTAAATATTTCAGCAATGATAGGAGTGCAGATCGAAAAAGCCGGACAAAAAGATAAAGGACACAAGCATGCCGTACAAATCAATAAAACTCAGGTAGTAACCAAAGTTAAAGACTTTTTGATTGACATATTTTACAGAAACGACATAGTCTGTTCGGTCCAGAAAATCCTAAAGTTATTAAAGAATTGCACGGATATAGTTAGATCCAATAGAAGCTTCAAAAGAATTAAGGTCTATAAAGAAAAGAGAAAACCTTTGATGTACAGAGGGATATAGCTTAACTTAACGACATTGGACGCACGCGTGCCGCGTGTGAAAATAAAAGCTACAACATTTTAAAAGACCGCCGTTGCCGCGGTCTTTTTGATTTTAAGATATTTATACGGATACTAAGTGGCTAAATATCATATTAACTATATGGAGTACAGCTGTTATTGAGCAAAAAGCAGAATTCATGTTTTGGCTTATGTGATTTATCTTACACCTACCCATCAATAAATCAACATTATAGCTTAAAAAATAAGTTAAACTAATTTATAGCTGGATCCATTGCCTAAATAAATAATATACCGGTATTCTACCCTAAGCAAGGCCATTTGTTAATACCACCGGCTGTCAACATTGTAACGTTGGTCCAACAATCGGTCAACCCAATTAAAATCTTAGTAATGGGTATTTATTTACCCGTAATTAAGCCGTAACTTGCTGCTGTTGCTTTGCTGAATTGGTGCTTCAACATTACGCTAAACCCAAACGCCTTAAAACATGAGTACAGATCTGGTTAAAACCTACATCCTGAACAGAAGTTCAGAAGATATTAAATTGAGCCTGGTTATTGGCGGTATAGAACAAACCGGCGCCAGTTTAATTACCCTGGACGATGACCTCATTTTAAAAGATCACCCGGGAGATCTCCATCAATATGTTATCGGACAAAATAATAACCTCCACAAAAAGGTATTAAATATTATTACGGTAATTACCGATACCTCCCCAAACCATAACGACACCGATTTATATATGTTATTAGAAGGGGGCTTTGTAACCAAAGGTTATAAAATGCAGGAAAATGTACAACCCGGCGCCTCAGCAGTTTATACTGCAGAAATTACCTTTTATCAATTTTAAATGCGATGAAATATCCGATATTAATTGCCCTCGCAACATTAACCGCAACCGCTTTTGCGCAGACAAAAGAAATTAAGGAAGTAAAACTCGATTTGCTTAAGGCACCAAGCTCTCCCGCTTCGGCATTATTGGGTTTTGCCGTGACCGATATCGAAAAACCGACTGATCTGAGCGATTTTATGCTTTCGGTACAATCGGCCAGTTCATCTTACACCAAACTCCCCTCCAGTTATGCGGTAGATCTCGCCCCTTTTTACCTGTTCCGCAATAAAGGTGCAGATTTTAGCACTACCGGAAAAAACGGATTACAATCAACCCGGTTCAAAGATTATTTCAGGCAGAGTTTTGTGGTATCGTTAGCCTTGCGCAATCCCGATTCGGCGTTCAATAATTTTAAACCAACCAGTACCTATGGTGCACTGGGTTTAAAATTTTCTATCATCAGGCCGCAATACAATACCGAAACCAAACAGAAATTAAATTCCATATACGAAAAACAGCTTGCATTGCTGATGATTTATAAAATTGGTTTGGACGAAAAAAGGAAATTGGCACGTTACGAATACCTGGGCATCAGAAACATTTACCTGCTCGATTCGATTTCGCGATTACCATACCTCACCGTAGCAGAAAAACAAGCACATGCGCTTACCATGATGGAAGATCCCTCCAGTGAGTTTGCTAAAAATGAATTGGAGAAAAGCGAACTGAGCAAAGTTTTTAAAAAAGAAATACAGGCCGAGCTGGCTAAGCAATCTAAACTCGAAGCCGATTTGCAGGCCGAAGCTAAAACTTTCACCGGTAACCGCGAAGGGCTATCGGTTGATATTGCCGGTGGTGTAAGTACCGAGTTCAGGAAGAAAAGATTTAATAATTCAAAAATATTTAACTCAGGCGTATGGACAACCTTTGGTTACAACTGGGCCAACGGCAGTTCTGTTTTAGGGCTGGCACGGTACCTCTATAACCCGGATGAAGTATTTGCGCTTGATAATATGAAAAACAGTATCACCAACCTGTCTACCTTTGATACCGGTTTGCGTTTTATTTTTACCAAAGGCAGATTTGGCGGGGGTGCTGAGGCACTTTACCGCAGTATACTCACATCAGGTACAGCAAAACCTTCTTGGCGGCTGGTAGCCAATGCCGATTATGCACTTGCTGATAATCAGAAAATTATTTTCTCCTTCGGCCGCAATTTCGACGGAACAGTAACCAAAAACGGAAACCTCGTAGCTGCATTAACTTTGCTATTTGGTTTTGGAACCAACAGATAAGGCAATTGCTTCATTAGTCATTTGTTCATTGGTGCTGTCAGTTGAAAACCGCCAACTGAAAAGTGCTTACATGTTCATTGGTACTGTAAATTGCAAACTGAAAATTGTCAATTGTGCATTAGTCATTGGTGAATTGGTCATTAGTTTATTCATTATTGGTAAATAGTATACTCGATTATTCGGCGTTGACCTCCAGACTGCCGACTCAGCACTATTTTAACGTCAATTTGTTCACTGGTTTATTGAATATTATAGTGTTTGGTTAACTGAATCTTGCTTCGGATTTAAGACTTTGGATTAAATTGAAATCGGTGTGCAGACTCCAAGCTCCCAACTCTCCACTCCAGACTAACTTAAGACTAAACTCTAAATAATGGCTCAGAATATGCCAATACTTAACGGTTGCTTGCAAATACTTAAACAATGCTTTAGGTACTTTCTTTTAGAGGGCATTCAGAGTATTTTTAACTATTGTTTTTGTAACACACCGATCTTCAATTACTGGTAAGATAGATGAAGAATACAATAGCATGTATTAAAAAGTAAAACGCACAAAAATTTAATTGCATGCCAACCGCTAAAAAAGCCGTAACCAATAGATATTATCCAGCCCTTTCCGAAGTGATTACCGTAGATGACCTGCCGGAATTTTTGCACTTCGCCGAGAATGGTTTAAATCTGCTATTAGATAAAATCCATTACAAAAACCTGCAGTATTCTAAAAGTCAGCGCGGCGATTCGGCATTTTACAGTCTTGATATTGTAAGCAATAATATAGGTCTGGATTTGCCTTTTGGCATGCGGCTGGTACTTAATCCTGATCTGGAAGGCGATAGCAGTATTTCTGCCTTTCCGGTTTCCTTACAGTACCAGTGGGAAATGCTGGCTTTTTTACGTGCTTTTAAAGTACAGAATTTTGCCTTTACACCGGAAGCATTTTATGAGCTGGGCCTTCAGATTTTTAGAATTACTGAAGATGAGGTCGTCGCACACATCCTGAATTATTTTGTGGAAGATACGGAGACCGAAACCAAGTTTGAGCAATTACTGAATTCGGTAAATGTTGTTTATAGAACTAATTTAAGCCTCCCGACAGGTGAAGAGCCAACGGTTGATAAGGTGGTTGCCGTGATTAATAACGAGGTAAGTATCCCTAAAAGTGTTTCAGCTGTGATGTTTGAGATCTATATTTCACAGGCCGGAGAGGAGGAAACACGCGGGCGGTTGCAGCAATTTTACAACCGCCTGGTACCGAATGGAATAGAAGATTATATTAAACAGCTGATTACGCCAAAAATTAAAGCTACCTTAAAACTGTCGGCCGGGATAGAGTTTCCTGATACCATGTTAAAACCAGTCGATGCTAATGGTAACATCATTGGTGACGGTCGTAAATCGATGTTTACTTTCGGCGAGGCCACATTTTATGCCGATACCGAAGCTGGCATTGGAGCTGATGTAGAATTTGCAGGTAATCTGGTACCCGAATATGCCCAGATAGGCAATACAAACTTGTTTATCGGGATTAAAAAAGCCAAGCTCGACCTGAGTAGAAAAAGGAATATTGCCGAAGCAGATGCAGCAGGGTACGGTCCGGATTTTACCGGCTTATACATAGAGAGGGCGACCATCGGTTTAAGCCGTTTTGGCAAACAAAGCACCACAAAAACCAGCGTTGCTTTAATTGGTGAAGACATGCTGATCGGTACCGGTGGTGTTTCAGGTAAAATCTCGCTAGAATCTAACGGAGCCCTATACCAGGATTTTGGTTTGTTTGAAGCAGAACTGAACCTGTTTTCGCTCACTTTTAAAAAAGGTGCCATTGTAACGTCCGATATTGCAGGTAAACTTACTATCCCTGGTTTTAAAGACACTATCGGGCAGCAGGCCATCATTGATATCCGTTTACATATTCAGGATAATGGTGATTTTGAACTTACCGCCCAACCACAGCAGGGCTTATTACCGATTACCCTGCCAAATGTATTTGTTTTAAACATCAGAAGTTTTAACCTCGGCAAGGAAGCGCGTGGTTTTTATATTCAGATTGCCGGAACCCTGGATTTTATAGCCGATATACCGGGATTAGGGCAGGTACTGCCTGAAAATATTGAGATTCAGAAATTAAGGATCTGGGATAATGGCGATATTGAATTTGATGGCGGAAGCTTTGTAATACCTAAGGCCTTTAAACTTAAAGTCGGTCCGGTTAATCTGGAGGTGAGCCAGATTGCTTTTGGTGCCTATACCAGACAGTTAAACGGGATAGAAAGGAAATACCGGTTCTTTGGTTTTGATGGGATGATCAATACCGGTAATGCCGGGGTTAATGCCACTGGTAACGGCATAAAATATTACTTTACCGTTGATAATAACGATACCGATAAACCTTTTGATAGTTTTACGAGCATAGATGGCATCGGTATCGACCTGACTATTCCGGGCAATGTAAGCAAAGAAAAAGCTGCTTTTATATTAAACGGCTATCTGAGCATGAGCAACCCCGATCCTGCTATTGCTGGCTCCAATGCCGGATCTGAATATACAGGTTCAGTAAGTTTCGCTATGCCCAAACTCCGTTTAAACGGTTCGGCTGCTATGCGTTTGAAACCCAGTGTGCCATCCTTTATCGTCGACATTGGTATGGAATTGCCAGGCCCTATTCCGCTGGGTGCAACCGGCCTGGGTATATATGGTTTCAGGGGAATTATCGGCAGACATTATATGGCCTCTAAATCGGCCGCTACGCCACCTTTACCCGATACGGCCAGCTGGTGGGAATATTATAAAGCTAAAAGCAATATTACCCACAGGGAAGGGATAGAGTTGGATAAATTTGTGGATAAACCCGGTTATTCAGTTGGGGCAGGGGTTTCTATTGCAACTTCATTTGATAAAGGTTTTACCTTTTCTACCAAGCTTTTCCTGTACTTAGGTTTACCAAACCTTTTTCTGCTGCAAGGCCAGGCAGGGGTATTGCGTTCGCGTATTGGATTAACTAAAGATGTAGATCCACCGTTCAGTGCTTTAATTGCCATAGATGATCAATCCTTTGTATCCAGCTTAGGCGTCAATTACCGCTTACCGGAAGGCGGTGCTTTTGATGGTGCTATATTTAGCCTTGCCGGGAAACTTGAGCTGGCTTTCTTCTTTAACAATGCTTCGGGCTGGTACCTTAACGTAGGTAAAGATCAGCCTGAAACCGAAAGAATCAGGGCCAGGATACTCACGCTTTTCCAGGGATATGCCTACCTTATGATTTCCTCACGCGGTATTAAAGCGGGTGCAGGAGCCAGATTTGATTTTAAAGCCAATTTCGCTATTGTAGAATTTGGTTTTGGTGCTTTTGTTGATCTGGGCGGATCCGTCAGCTTCAAACCGATCCAGATTGGTGGTTACATCAGGATGGGAGGTTATGCCTATATCAGGATCTTGAGATTCAAGTTTAATATTGCAATTACGGTTACATTAGGCTTCGAGGCCCCAAATCCATTTACCATTTATGGTTCATTGGAGCTTGATTTAGGTTTACCATGGCCGGTAAGAAAGCTGGGGCGTATTAAAATAGCACTAAGCTGGAATTTTAATAATAATAAAGGACCACTGCTAGCACCAATACAAGTATTAAACCTGACAGATCCTTCTACGGGCTATATGCCTGCTGCGGCAACCAATATGCTCTCGGGCGAAACCTTCCCGATCAATTATGTAAATTATGAAATTACAGGTGCCTCGGTAAATATTCCCGCACCAGGTGCAGGTGGCTGGCAGTATAATTTCGATGACGAAAATGCGTTAACGCATGTTACCATACCATTAGATAGTTTTATTGATATCGATCTGTTAAAACCCGTAAAGCCAATGGCAGCACTTATTGGTGGGGCCGCTAATCAGTTGCCTGATGGTTATGTAGAAATGCTGCCACCGCAAAAAGGAATCAGCAGTCAGGTCCGTCACGAACTGCAGCTGCTGGCACTGGAAATTTATGCCTGGAATGAAAACGGAAGCTGGCAACCTTATCATATTTACGAAGCTGTTACTGTTATCCGTGCCGATAATACAGGCACAGGAGCGATTGATCTAAGTAAATTGAATAATGCGTACTGGCAATTTAACGAACCAAACCGGTACAACAAAATCAGGGTATTATCGCAGAATATGTTTAGCTATAGTAATGGCATGAGCAATTCGGCAGCAGATCTTGATGCTTTAAACTTTCAGCGGAAAGACCTTTTCTGTTACGAAAATGTATCTAGACAGAATATGGTGAACTGGATTGGTCAGCCATTGGATAAAGTATATCATCAGGACGAAACCTTTTACATAAAAAACGTTGCATTTAAGTTTACAGCTATTGAAGGACGCGTGCAGTACGACGCTGGCTTTAGCAATGCTGTATTACAGGTGGCGCAAAGTGGTGGTTCTTTAAGCCTGATCTTACCTGAACCGGTGACTACACTTTCGCTCGATTTTGGAGCTAATGACAATACCTTACGTGTGGATTATATACAGCATCAATATAGGATTGGTTATGCAAAAACGCTTCTACAATACGGTGCGTTTACGAAGGGCAGGGTGTTAGTGCCAAAAACGGTGAAGTACAATGTGCAGGTATTAACGCAATATCTTAATGATGCCGATAGCAATACCAGTTTAAATTATAATGATATAAGCTTACCCATTAACGAAGTGGTGATTCATTTTGAAAGTAAATACCCGTTGAATTTTGACAGCGATATCGTATTGGGTGGTTACTTCAATTTACCTTCGAGTTATATTTCGGCTACTGCTTTCCCAAATGGGCATGAGTTTGATGCAGATAAATCACTGGTTTACGCAACCCTTTACAATAAGGCATTTACTGCAGCAGAAGTATTAAATAAATCATATAATAATCCGGCCGGTGTTATAGGCCAATGGCCAATGGATAACCGTATACCTGTTTTAGGTAGTCAAAATGCCCTGGTTGCGGGTAATCCGGGTATGATAAATGGTTTTTATGGCAAAACAAGCAGTAACGAATGGCAGTTGCACCAAACGTATAATTATATTGCTAATGATGATGCGCTGCTGATTCCTTTTGAACCCGGATTAAAAGTAGAGGGTGGAAATTTTGCTTTCGAAGTTACCGCTGTTTTTAATCCTTTTGAAGCAGGTGTGAGTACACTTTTCTCCAGGGTTATGCAAGATCCTATAACGGGTAATAAGAAAGGTTACGCCTTGCACCTGTACCAGGATAGCCCTGGCAATCCCGATATTGTTTATGGTACCGGGCAAGCGGTTCCGTCATTCAAAATATGGTTTACGGCTTACCAGGACCTCAGTCACTCCGGAATAGTTGCTTTAGAAAAATATACCCTGAACTGTGATACCGGTAAACTTACCGAAAAACAGTATAAACAAATCCTGATCTCGGTAAACCGCAGTGCCGGAACGATTGACATTTTTATAGATAAAATGCTAAAGGCAAGTAGTGCCATCCCTTCAGAACTGGATTTTGTTGCTCCGGTAGTTAAAATAACCAACCTAAACCAGTTGAGTTATTTAACAGAAGTATTGCAACGCCGCCTGGAAGAAAATAACATTACCCGTACCGGTTTTATTGATGAAGCAGAACTATTGAGCAATAATTTAAATAAAACCATCCAGCCGGTTTGGCGGCCGGATACTACTTATGCCATTGTGGTTAAAACCCGCGATGTAGTAGAAGAAAACGAAGGTGCAGCTGTACAAAAGAACCATATTTATGGTTTTAAAACTGTTGGACCGATCGGTCACTTCCAAAAGAAAAATGCCATTTACAAAGCATTGGAAGGACAGGATAAAGCGGCTGCATTTAAACTGGCCGATTTAAAGTACTATATCGATTACGAGCGTTCTTTCCCTGATGCACAAAGCCGTTACGATTTAAGTAAACCCGTGTTTTGCCATGATCCGAAAGTAAGACTGTTGTTTATTAAAACTTACCTCAATGCCATGTTTTCTGATTGGGACGGCTATTTAGGCCTGCCGACGGTTAAAAGTGCTTTGCAAATGCAGCTATTGGATCCTTACGGCGCAATTTTAAGCCCTGAATTAATCTGGGAACAATTACCTGATGAGGAAATTACCAATAACAACTTCATGAAATTACCGCCCGATCAGCAGATCTTATATTTCATGAATAAAGCTGCGCTCGAAGACTCGTGTAACGTAAACCCGGTAAGCATCAAAAAGCGTAAAAAGCAGGGTGCATACCATTTTCCTGATCTTGAGCCCAACCGTTTGTACACCGCCTTATTTACTGCAATTTACCAGCCGCTTGGTGAGTCAGAGCAGAGGGCAGAAATTCATCGTTTCAACTTCAAAACATCCCGTTTCAGCACTTTTGCAGAACAGGCCGGAAGTTATGTGCTAGATCGTAGTGCCGGCTCCGAAAAATATGCAGTATATCCATTAAACGTAAGTTTTACACAGGCAGAAATTGATGGGAAAATCAAAAATCTAACGGACATTAACCCTGAGAATGATGCTGCTGAAGTTATGAGGTATGCCGCAAAATATGATCGTTTGGTATATGGTGGTTTGGGCATTCAAAATCTCGAACCTATTGATCATACCGTGATTCAATTGATTGTTAATATAGATCCTGTTAATGCAGCCAAACGATTATTAGGAATAATTGTACGCAATCCCGAGCCATTTAACAATCCTAAATTACCTCAGGCTTCGTTAAATGACACTATAGGCTTATCATTAACACCATCAGGACAGGCTACGCTTGCACCAGCATCATTTACCTATATCCATGCACAGGATACATCGGCAGTATTTATCAGCAATAGCGCACTAAATATACCGATCGGAGACCTACAACTACACTTTAAGTATAAAATCTTTAATGGTAACGATTATGAAACAGATTTTGACAGTTATAACGGGCCGGTTATTCCCTTCACACTGTAATAATCTGTAGTTAAAAATTGAACAATAATTAATAAAAATACTTTCGAAATGCTACCTGCGAACAACTTTAATGCTTATTCATCCGATTATACCCGTGTAGTAGATTGTCTTTCTGCTATACAGGCTTTAGAAGCAAACGGAAGCTTAAATAACCATGCAGAATTGCTGCGTTTACTGCGCCTGCTCGAAAAAGATGTTTTAAAAAAGCTATACCTCATCGCAATAAAGGTGTTAAAAATAGCCATTGACCCTAATGGTACGGTTTATATTGGGGGCGATTTTAGCAAAAAGAATTTTTCAGATAGAGATTTCAATGTTGGCACCTTACTGATCAATCAACCGGGCAATCTTGACTACTTTTATGGAGATTTTGATGGTGACGATTTCCTGTTTGATGATTTTTATGTAGGTTACCTCGATACCAGTGGTACGGGTTACAGTTCCATCTTTAAGAGCATTTCAAATATGCTCGAAGAAATCAATAACTACAGCGAAGATACTTTCAGTGAAGAAGACCGTTATGCTTTAAACGAAGCTTTAGAAGCATTACTGGAAGCGTTTAATGCGATAAAAAAATTATTGGCCCAATTGGGTTTGAATCCTTGTGGCCCGGATGATGATACTTACTTGAATAATACCGGTGGCATTTACCTCCAGGCAGCTGGCGCTGATGGAAGCAATGGTATTGCACAAGGCATTCATTTAAGGTGGAGCTTTACGGGTGAACTGGGGGATAACCATTTGCCAAAAGGAGATTATTATAACAGCAGGAGTGGTGAGTTGTCTGGTTTTAACCGTAAGGATGATGATGTCAGGGTATTCCGGACGAAATATATCAATGCGCCAACTATATCTATCGATTTAGAATTCAACCGTCCGGTAATCAACTTTAAAACCCGGCAATGGATTTACACCAGTAATAATACTGTTAACGGGAAAAAAATCACCAACCGTGTAAAACTCAAATTTAATAATGCCAATGCTTACAGGCAACTGGCCAGAACAATTGATCCTTTGTTGGATTATTACCGGTTTTTATCCTCCTACAATGAAACCATTACTTTAGAATTGGAAGATAAAACCAGCTACTCGGTAGGTTTCTATTTTATTAATACCACCAACGAAAAGGCAGTAATTAAGGCGAAAATACTTTCGCAGATGGTTCATGATGCAGATAACTCTACCGAAGTACGTAAAACAATGGTCCTGGATGCTCCTGGTGACAGCTGGGAATTTATAAAAGCAGATAATATTGCCAAAATATCGGTTAAAAAATCGGCAAATGCTGTCCTTAAGAATTTTCATTTCTCAACCTACCACGATTTTCTGATTACCCGTCAAGAAACAGACTGGGTGGAAGTAGGAAGCGGTTTTGGCATTTCTTTAGATGATACTGTTGTTTTCGATCGGTTAGAAAATGAAAGCTATCCTATAGATCAGCTTTGGCCACATTTTAACGATGGTACCACCGTAAAAATAGCCAATTATCGGGATAAATGGTTAATTCCCAGAAACAATAATCCTTCGGTTAAAGCTGCGCTAAGCACTTATCTTCAGTTAAGCGATACCGATCCAAGGGCGGAGGAAATAATCACCAACGTAAATCCTGATCAACCAAACGAGGGTTTTTCGATAAGCTACCTGGATATTATCAATCTGCAGGCACTTGATTACCATTTCGCCAGGATGTTGGGACTAGGACATATCGATACAGAGGTCGATAACGATGCTTTTATTTACCAGGTCCGTTATACGAATAAAAGTAGTTTAAATTCATCTGCTGATTCCATTTATGCCTATACAAGTTTACCCGTTACTAAAACTGATTACCTGCTGCCAGAAAAACCTGAAATGAGGCCTGTAGCTTACCAGTTTTTAGGTGATGATGAAAGCATGAATGATATGCTGGACAGTAATGGTTATGCAAAATTCGATTATGCAAGGGTAGTTAATATCGGCAGGATACCTTTTCCTGACGAACTGGTTGATCATGATTTCTTTTCGGACCTGGATGTTGTCGAAAACCTGAATATTTTCGAACATCCCAAGCCTGTTTTTTATGGATTGGAATACCGTGCGGAAAACCAGCCGGCTTATGTGAAACCCGAGATCACCAGTGGTAGTTTTCCTGATGACTATCAATATTATGCCTACGATAATGCCAATACTCAAGGTGTACTGGAACCTGAGCCCTTAAGGGATGATGTGCTGAGTTTATTTATCCATTTTGAAAAACAACCGGGTAAACATTTTTATGCCATTTATGGTATTAACTGGTTCTCCAGGGCTTCTGTATTAAGCGATGAGGTCAGTACTGATGTAACCGAATTTGAAGCAGTAAATACACTATTGCCACCAAGTGATGTGGCAGTGCAGTATATCCAGAAAGAAGATCCTTTACTGTTTACCACTACTGCAGAGCAAAATTGGCTGGCCGGACGTAAACAAACTTTTGGAGGTCTGGATACTGGTTTTACCCGTGTAACTTTTAACTGGCTTGATATATTGGATGCCACCAGACTGATGAATCAGTCGGCAGCACAACTGAATACCCTCATCAGGGCAGACCATGTTAAAGCTTATTTTAATCCCGAATTACCCCTAACGATAACAGGTCAGATAAAGGATATTATTCACGAACCTGATGAAAAGCTGATCAGGTTAATTATTGGTAGTTATAAACAGATTGACGGTACAGTGATCACACCTTCGGTTGCACCTGGCAATTTTTTTAAGTTCACCAATAGCTTATTAGCTACGCCTGATGGTAAATACCGTGTAGAAAGTATTGTGAACGGGAGTACAGGTACAGAGATTGTGGTGGCACCTATAAATGAGCGCAAAGTAGTTGATGATGAAAATGAACCTGATATTTATTCAACCCAAAAATTTACAGTTTTCCCGGAAATCGGAAGCAGGTTTACTGTTGCTGAAAACTTAAGTAATCCCGCAAACTGGGAGCCGATTACGGAGAATGTTCAGTTAAAAAGTTTTGCGGATGCAGATAACCCCCATATAGAACGTATTACTGATTCTGAAGGTAATGAAACGATTTATTGGGTTGGTGGCATCCATAACCAGGCAACTGTCATACCTTTGTTCGGAGCTGAATACCCTGATGGTTTATTGGGTTATTATAAGATCAAATTTGACAGCAATGGTTTTTTAAATGACCATCCTCAAATTAACATGCCTTTTGATGTCAACGATCCCAATAAAAATTCGCCAGATCAGTTAAGGCAGGCGCATGTAGAATGGTATAAAGGATTGATCAGGATACCTACTGCAAGCGGTGAGCCGGAACCCAAACTTTTGGAAGTAATCAGAATAGAGGAAACACATCCAATAGAACTGTATGTTTACGATCCCGGTTACGCAGACGATCCGATCCAGGTTTCAGGGCCTGCAGCTTTAACCGTTAAGGTAAACTTCCATCCGGGGTATCGGGTTTATTTTTTCCCGGAACCTACGCCTGATCATACCTTCAATGGCACTCATATACTTCCGGCAGGAAATGATAATGACAGGCGTACGATGCTGGGATTACAGACAATAGATAGCAGACCTGAAGGTAATAACAGTGCTTCAGAAGTTTCAGTGCCAGCTATACTGCTTGCGCGTAAAATTGAAGAGCCTGTACAGTTTGAAGCACCGGTTACATTTGGCCTAAAAGTACGCCCGGATGCCACCGGAAAAGCTTCATTTACTTTTGATGTTAAAATTGCACCGACTTTAAACGGTATAAAACGGGTTCCGTTTGGCTTTATGTTTTACCGCACCACCAATGAGGATGTATTGGAGGCATTATACCAACCCAGCACCGTGATCCGGATTTTGAAAGCACTGGCAGATCTTGATGAAGACTTATATTATAATCAAAGGTATTTAGAATTGGTTAATTTAACTTTTGATCCGGCTCTTACGGATTCATTTAAGGTATTTTCTGCAACACCAAATCCTTATGGTTTCCCAAGACCCGATAAGCCAGGCCTCGTGGAGCCAAATGATAGTTTAGAAATTAAGAAGTTGAAATATTTTGCTGCCATACAGGAAACTTTATTGCCTTTAACCGAACAGACCCCAATTTTGGAATTTATTAAACAAGGGCTGCAAACTGAAAATGCATTGCCGGTAATCCGCGATCTGGATGGTAATTTACTTGATGCTACTGATACGGCCTTTAATCCTTTCCCCATGATCAGGCAGTATAGTAAACCATCGCAGCCAAACACGACCTATATCCGCTTTACTGATTATTTTTTAAGCGGTGCTTCGCGAAAGTTATATTTCTTTGCCGGGGTAGAGGTAACCAATCAGTTAGAGCCAGGCTTATTAAGTCCTTTTGCCGGGCCCGTAACTATTTTGCAAACATTACCTTCGGCAGCCCCATTGCTGACCAGCTTCGCCATTAATCTCGATTCTTTTTCTACGGAAAGCGGTGCATCCGTAGTTTTCAATATTGCGCCAATCTCGCCTGAAGACCGGATTTCAAAAATCAGAATTTTCCGTTCAAAAGATATAGACAAGACCGTTACCCTTCAGGGGATGGAATATCATGTAGACCGTGATATCGTAGCTGAAGATAGTAAAGGTTATGAAATTACCGACGATTTTAGCGATTTAACAGCTGCACCACTCGGCGATACTATTTATTATCGCCTGGCCGGTATCCGAACCATTATCAATGAAAAAGAACAGCAAGAGGAGGTCTTGTCGTTAGGTACAGATGTAATACCCATTACCTTGCCTGATTATATTAATCCAGGTGCACCTGAATTGACCTATCATAAGGCGGGAAACAAGATAACCTGGAGTGCTACAGCAAATAAAGCCAATTACCATGTATATAAACAAAATAACCGCGGTAACTGGGAGAAAGTATATACGGTTGATGCGCGAAATTCATCAGCTCAAATGGAATATCTGCTCCCGGCCCCGTTATTAGCCGTTGATGAAGATGGCGATAAGCTTTATCATCGTTTTAAAGTGCAAGTACAAAACACTGCCGGGTTATTGAACCTTACTGATAAAGAATTAACTATTTAACCAATCAAGAAACATATTTATGCCACAGACACCGCCAATTACCGATGCTTATATAGATGAAATCATTAAAGCACCAGATGCTTACAATCCTACCCTCAATAAAACTCAGGGGGTAAAACTGAGGGAATTAATTAAATTGATAAGAGATAGGTCTGGGGAAAATGATTATTCCGGAATTTGGGAAAATAATATTTGGAGACCTTATCAATCGGTTGCAGAAGCCCTGGCTAACTTACCAGTAGAGATGCGGTTTTTGGGTATGACTATTTTTGTATTAGATAATGGCAACCTGAAGGAATTTTGGTTTAATAATGGTGTTACCAATGCTCATTTGGTAGAGAAATCGTTAGTTGATCCTGTTTCGGCTTATGATGTGCAGAAAACGTATCAGAAAGATGATCTGGTGTGGGTAGAAGAAAATGGAACCAGGGTATTGTACCAATCTAATATCAGTAATAATCTTAATAATCCCTTGAAACCGGAAGAAAGCGTTATGGTGAGCAGTGGTTTGTTAGATGCATCAGCACCTGCTTCCACCTATTGGCAACAAGGATGGTACTTTGATAGCGGAAATAATTGGACTCCCGATCATACAGCTGATTTTAGTTGGTATACCTTTGGGCCTTGGCAAACCAGAGTACTTCAGATTGATTCACCTCCACTACCTGCCGATTTTTCAGCTGGAGTGGGTAAAAACTCTACTAAGTATATTGCTTCCTATCAGACGGGTAACCCATCAGACTATCACTTTGTGGGTGATATGCCAGCTGATCAAGATGTTACACTTGATATAAAGGTGTTTGATGAAAACGGAATATTGTTGTTTCATTGTAAACCGCAAAAAATGTTTTATTACCTGGCTTTTAAAATTGTGGTTAAACTCGGAGATCAGATCTATGCAGTTTCTATTCCACCAACTTCAACTGATTTTACAGTTTACCCTTTGAAATGGAAAAAAATTGGCTACGATAAAATTGACACCGATTTGTTTTTAGATATTACATTAAAAAGCCAAACCAAAGCCGGTGATTTAACTATAACCGGAACTGGGCAATTTGAACATCAAACGAATTCGAAAAGACTACGTGTTTTATATGAAGTTGAGCCAAGGAGTATACGTGATACACAAAATGGTTATATAGAAGAGAGTACATTTCTGGTGCCCATGATCAACGAAGGGAAACTTAACGATTATAGGATATTGGGTTACTTTTATTCAGAAGGTTATTTTGATAACAGTTTGGATATCGTATTAACTTCTTATACTGGCCTGACCCGAAAATATGTTTTATTCAATAGTGAAGGTAGGGGCGAAGGTGCAGGAAGTGGTTTTTTGGGAACACCATCTACCTGGTTCAGGTTACTGCCCGATATTGATGGCGGGAATTATGGCGGAGCAGATATTCAGCTAGAAGCATTATGGCATTATCCCCATGGCTGGTATATAAGAGCTAAGGTAGTATCAGTAACTGATGCTGAAAATGGTGGCGGAGATGGTGGAGTATATGGCTTTGCGATGTATGTTAAAACCTATCAGGGAACTTTTATCAGAACATTTTCCAATGCTGATGATGATATTGTAATGACTCCGCCCGGAATTCCAAACAAAGGTAATGATCCCGAACCCACTACCTTATCTTTTGGTACGGCCAAGTTTGCACAAAGCCTGAAAGTATATAAAACACCGACTGATGAATTTGATGTGGTGAGGCTTAAGGATCTGAATGGTAACGGCGGCAGCCCAGCTAACGGAGCTTATATTCAGGCATCACCTGCTGAACCGCAAAATGCGAATATTAATATTACGGGTGACTTAAAGGTCGGTCAGAGTTTCACTGTAGGTCAGGCAACCTTTAAAGATGGACCTTCGGTACTATCTACCATCAGCGATGCTAATGGCTACACGGGTTTGTCTTTTGAAGCAAAGGATGGTCCGCAGGTACAGCTCCGCTATCAGCCTAATGCATTAGGTCATGGTTTGGTGATATATAATCCAGGGAACCCTAATAATACCGGCCTAGGTAATTCTGATTGGCGACGGATATTGGTAGAGGGCGATGCCATTAAAGTTAACCCTTCATCATCCCAGAATGCCAATATTGATATCAATGGCAGTATTGTTTCTGGTAATTTAAAAACAGGACAGATCTTATCTGAAGGGAGTAACGGGTCGGAATCTACCTTGTCGGGTAATGAGTGGAAATTGCCTGGCGGTGCTGAGGGATATATCAGGTTGGATGATTCTGATGTTGTTTTTGGAACAGGATCAGTTGAAGGGTTCCGATTTAATCAAAATAGTGGAAATATTACCAGACACTCAGACAACAAAAATGTAGTTTTCGGAGGAGATGATATTGATACTGATATGGTGACTGCAAGACGATTCAGAATTGTGAGTGATAGTGATCCATCAGATGAATCTTTTATTGCAAATCCACATTTGGGTGGTACGGTGAAAATAGGCAGAATTTCAACCTTTGGCTACTCTACACAGTCGGGAATTGCCGGTTTAAAGTTTTCTCCAGAAGACGGTGTTGAGGTTCAATTAAGAAGGCAACCTGGCCTTGGACATGGATTATTCATTTATGACCCGGAAAGTCCGTTAAATACTGATCCTAATGTTGAGGAGTTTCACCGAATTTTGGTCGATGGTGATGCCATTAAGGTAAATCCGCCTACCCCACAAAATGCTGATATATTGATTAATGGAATAGTTAGCGTACAGGATTCAGAAGGTAATACTGGTACTTTGACTTCTACCAATCTAAATGTTTCAGGCATCCGCACTAGCAATATTGATGCACAGTTGGAGATTTCCACCTCTTCGCTAAAAAACAGTTATACCGGAACATTGAATATCTATTCTGAATCTGGTGCAATAAACATCAGATCGGCAAACATTCTACGACTAGATGGTACTGGGATGAATATTAACAACTCGTTAAGGCCCTCTACAAGCATAAATTTCGAGTTTTTAATCAGAAACATAGAATCTAGCCCCGATAATTATTTTCATGATGTACAAACTTTACAAATGGCGGATCTGCCTTTCGTAAAGCTATCAGGTACATCTGATGTGGAAATTACTGATCCGACAAAAGGGATTATCCTAGCCTCTCCAAACGGCAACCGATGGAGAATTACCGTTTCTGATTCAGGGGCGTTAACCACTGTCGCAGTTTAATTAAAAAGATAAATACATAAGGTAAATGTTCTTCTTATCTTGTCTGATAAAATGATTTTTTATTCACGCCGGAGATCATGTCAATAATCTATGGCTGCTTTTTATCAAACTTAAATATCGTTCATGAAAAAATTCCTTAAAAACCTTGCTGGCAGTTTCGTTCCAGCCTTTGAAAAAGGGATATTCGAAATCCGTTTCAGCTTTAAACGTTTAACGGTAAGGATATTGGTTCACGATTTTGTTTCAGTGGCCTCTAGCATTGGTTTTGTTATTTTACCGGCATTTTTAATTGGGTTTATATTTCTGTTATTGCCACAAGGGAGAGATACACTTTTGCTTGTGGTAGAAAACCTATCTACTTTCAATTTTTGGCCGATCTTTTTTTTGTTATTGGGGATTGCTGCTTGGAGTATGGTGTCCGAGCTTAGTGTACGCTATGCGATTTATATCTCCGATAATTCAGGCAAAAACCTGAGTGATGATAGGGTGGCCTGGCGGAAAACTGTTCAGAAACTACTTGCTGCAGCTTTTTTGTTGTGGCCATCATTTATTGTTTTGGTCAGTATGTTTTGGTGCATGCTCAGCGCCACCTATATGGATAAGGTGCCACGATTTTTATGCTTTGGCACGTGCTTTATACTTATCTATTGGTTAATGTCCTTTTTGTCCAATCAGTACTTTCGCAAATCGGGTAAAGCAAGTGCCGGAGTTTATTTAAAAACAAAGTTGGGAGAACGCTCTTTGCCAGATCACGAGCAGCAATACCTGCGGAAACTATATGGCATTTATCAGGATTTTATTTATACGCTACCAAAAGCATCGAGCTTTCAGAAAGGTTATAAAGAAGATTTGCAGCGTTTTACAGATTATTTTACAAAATCTACTGAAGGTTTTGCGGAAGGGTTTCCTCAAAATCCAGACGTACTTATCGAAACACGCATTGTGCCTGCAGAATTTAACCTCATCGATAGAAAGAAATTATTTAAAGGAAGAGGTGAGCTCTATAAATGGACTTATCAGATTCCTGCATCATTTTATAACGGCTTACATCGTCAGATTAAATCATTTGCCGGTGTTTCATTTTTATTATTCCTGCTGATATCATTAATTCCGGGCTTGTGGCCGGTGTTTGCGTGGATAGGAGCCCCGGCTTTAATCTGTTTTGCTTTTGCATGTTACACAGGTATTTATACCGGACTTCTTTATTTAGATAAATCTCTGCTCAGAAAATGGAAAATTTCTGTCCGCTTCCTGTTGTTCATGGTTTTGGTAGCCTGCTCGTTTTATAATCAGGATCATCCTGTGCGGATGGCAGATCATAAAACTGATAAACGCGAATCCGTTGTTGATCATTTTAACAGGTGGTTCATTAGCTATAAAGCGGATATGGACAAGCAAAAAGGAGATCATCAGAAAAAATATCCTGTTGTTTTTATTTGTGCCGAAGGTGGTGCGCTACGCACCGGGGCCTATACCAGTTTATTCTTATCAAGTTTAAGTGCAAAATTGGAAAAGGAAAAAAATGTTGATTTTAAGAAATCAATATTTGCCATGTCGGGTGTATCAGGTGGTGCTGTTGGTTTAGGTTTGTACAATGCTTTAACTTTCGAAAACCAAGCTCAAATCCCCTCCAGCGTATCAGTAGAATTAGCTAAAAAATTTTTTCAGCATGATACACTATCGCCTATAATAGGGAAAATGCTTTTTGGCGATTTTCTGAACTTATTTTTACCCATACACGTTAACTTATTTGACCGTTCTATTGCCCTTGAAAAAGCCTGGGAGCAGTCCTATCAATCTCTGATTGATAAAAATCAAGAGAATATATTTTCCCGGAGTTTTGCATCCGGAAAAATAAAACCGAACCAACCATTGTTCGTCATTAACACTGCAGAGGTTGAAACAGGATTACAATGTTGGGTAAGCAACCTGATGCCTGATAGCCTGGCTTTTAAAAATCAACGTGATTTATTAGCAGAAAAGGTAAATGATCTGAATTACAGCACAGCAATAAATTTTAGTACCCGTTTTCCTTTGTTTTCTCCAGCAGCAAAAGTGGGTGGGTTAAATGGCAATCCACGTTTGCATTATCTTGATGGAGGTTATGTGGAGAATACAGGCAGTGCTTCCATGTTGGAGGTGCTGCAATTGCTAAAAAGTAAATCAGCCTACTTCAACCAGATTACCCCAATAGTAATCACCTTGCTTTTTAGCGAAGAAGATAAAACCGTTCCCAATATCAGATTTGGTAATGAGTTTGTAGAAATATTAAATGCATTAACCCATACAAGATCTGGAAATAGTAAGATTAGTAGGTTCCGCATCAAGCAATTTTTAAACGAAGGCAGCATAGGTTTTGCTATTGATGAACCCTTGACGGCCAAAGAAAAAAGCGTACCCATGAATTGGGTTTTATCAGCACAGAGTATGAACAATATCACACGCGATATAGAAGACAAGTTAAATAACACTTCAGAGACGGGTATCATGACCAAACTACTAAAAAACAATTTAAATTTTTTACAAAATAAAGTAGTTGAATAGTTGTTATTCTATTTTTGTACCCTTATAAAAAAAGAAATGGAAAAACCGCTTGTTGATATAACTTATTGCCCTAAATGTGGCTGGATGTTACGTTCAGCCTACATGGCACAGGAAATTTTAACCACCTTCGTCGATGAAGTTAAAGGCGTTACCTTAATTCCAAGTGAAACATCTGGCGTATTTACGGTTCATGTTGGCGCAAAACTGATTTTTGATCGAAAATCAATGCAACGTTTTCCTGAAATTAAAGAGCTAAAACAACTTATACGTGACGAAGTCAATCCCTCTAAAAACCTTGGTCATTCTGATGTGAAGTAATTTAGGGGATTTTTATTTCTGAAAATTGTCTTTTATTCCCTGATCATCAAAATAAAAATACCAGGTATGCCTAAAACATACTATTTTGATGTAGTATAAATGTTTCGCTTTTGGCTATTTAATTCTAAAGCATGGCTGGTTATGGAGTGTGAAGAAATACGTATATTCGTTCCATACCAAATAATACCACAGTACTGTTTTCTCTATGTTCCTTTTACCAAAAAAAAACGCCTGCTTCCTACTTATTTTATGGATGTGTGCAGGTATTTGTTTTGCACAGCCATCAACTCTTCCCATTACTTATCTGGGGGTAGAAAATGGTCTGTCTAACAATGTGGTAAATTCTTTGTATCTAGATCATTACGGTTTTATGTGGATGGGTACCTATGACGGATTAAACCGGTATGATGGCTATCATTTCAAAGTATTTAGAAATGGTTGGGGGGATAAACATTCACTGGTAAATAACCATATTACCGTACTTACCGGAGACGGGAAAAACCGGGTTTGGGTGGGTACCCAAAAGGGAGTTTCATATTATGATTATGCCGATTCTAAATTTCATCCCCTGATTTATCTGGATAAGGGAAAAAAAAATGAAGTAAGTTACGGAATTAATTCCATAGCCGTAAGTGAGGCTTCGGTAGTGTATGTCGCTACTGAAGAAAAAGGCCTTTTCATGCTCGAAAAGAATAATGGTACGGCAAAGCGGATCCCGTTTGGTAAAAATTACGATTTTACGGTAAAAGCCCTGTATACTGATAAAGATCAAACCCTTTGGCTTTTTATAAAAGATGTTGGTCTGTGCAGGTATGATCATGATAAAAATATACTCCGATTGATAACCAATGGCATACGCTCGGTAACTTGTATAACAAAAGGTACTGACCAGATGCTATGGCTTGGTACAGAACGTGGCCTCTTTCAGTTAGATAAAGCCAAAGGTAATCTTACCAGGTTTAACCGGCATTTAAGTGATGAAAACATTATGAGTTTATTGTTAGACGCAAAACAAAAACTCTGGATTTCGACTGATGGTGGAGGAATTACGATTTACGACACAAAAAATCATCAAACGGATTACCTTTCTGCAGGAAGAGAAAAAGGCTTACTGAGCAGTAATTCTGTTGCCCAGGTTTACGAAGATGGCGAATCCAGAAAGTGGATTGCAACCTTACGCGGTGGAGTTAATGTTATTGATCCTGAAAACGAACAATTTACAACGATAAAAAATGATCCGTTAAACAAAAATTCGTTAATTAATAACTTTGTGCTCTCCTTCAGTGAAGATGAGAACAAAAACATATGGATCGGCACTGATGGAGGTGGTTTAAGCGTTTGGAACCGAAAGCAAAATAAATTTATCAATTACACTAAAACCAGTGATCCGAATTCTTTAACCAGTAACTTTGTAACCAGTATTTTAAGCGATACAGACCACAATGTTTGGGTAGCCAGTTTTAGCGGAGGAATAGACCGTTTTGATAAAACAACTGGTAAATTTGTTCACTATAACTGTTATAATACTTTTACTGGCGTTGATGATATCAACATTTGGAAACTCTATCAAGATAAACAACAAAATATCTGGGCAGGCACTACAAAAGGTGGTGCGCTATATCGTTATCATAAAAATATTGATAAATTCGAACTTTTCGACCATAAATTAAAGGATATTCATACCTTGTTCCAGGATTCGAAAGGTAGGTTTTGGGCTGGAAATTATACTGATCTGATCGAAATCGATCCCAGTAATAAAAAACACCGTTATACAAAGATCAACTTTGCCATCAGGGCCATTCAAGAGGGATTGAATCATCAGCTATGGATTGGCACAGAAGGAGGAGGGTTGTTGCTTTTCGACCCCGAAACCAAAAAGATAAAGCGGTATATCCAGCGTGATGGATTGCCTGGTAATTCGGTACTTAATATCCTTCAGGATAATCAAGGCAATTTATGGTGTAGTACCTACAATGGCCTGTCCAAGTATGATGTTAAGCATAATAATTTTAAAAATTATTATGCTACTGATGGTTTACAGAGTAATCAGTTTAACTATAATGCCGCATTAAAACTCAACAATGGAGATTTATTATTTGGTGGGATTGGTGGTTTCAACCTCTTTTCTCCAGATAGCATAAAGAAAAAAAGAAGGGTACCTAAAATAGTGCTGACAGATTTTAGGATCAATAACATATCCCTTGATCAGGATTCTGCTTACAATGATATTTCCATTGTTAATTTAGCCAGTATAGAAATTCCGTTTAGTGCTGCTGTGATTTCTATAGACTATGCAGCCATAGAATTCTCTTTTCAGGACCAGATTTCGTATGCCTATTATCTGGAGGGTTGGGATAGAGACTGGAATTATGTAAACAAATTGAGTACAGCTTATTATTCCAGATTAAACGAGGGCGAATATAAACTACATATTAAAAGCACCGATACAGATGGGGCCTGGAGCAACAACGAAAAAATACTGATAATCAAAATTTTACCACCCTGGTACCGTACCTGGTGGGCCTATACGATTTACCTCATCATCGGATCTTTCCTGTTTTATCTTTTTCAAACCTATCGCAATCGGCAGAGAAGATTAAAACATGAAGTAGCGCTTACCAATTTTAAAATGGAGCGCGAAAAAGATTTGAATGAGAAAAAGCTGAATTTCTTTACCAATATCTCACATGAGCTAAGAACACCTTTAACCTTAATTGTTAACCCGATTAAAGATATCATCAACCAAAAAGAACCCGGGCAGGAAAGGAACGATTTAAATGTAGTGTACCGCAATTCGAGGCGTTTGTTGAGCCTGGTAGATCAGTTATTGCTCTTTAGAAAGACGGAAAGTGAAAATGATACTTTAAAAATTGTAAAGATCAACCTGTACAAGTTTACGAAAGAGATTTTCCTCTGCTTTAATTATCTGGCCAAGCAGAACCATATCGAATATAGCTTTGAATGCGAAGAAGAGGAACTGGATATTTATGGAGATAAAGACAAACTCGAAATTGTTTTTTTTAACCTCCTCTCTAATGCACTTAAATTTACCCCGAAGGGCGGTTTTGTGAAATTTAGTGTTAAAACAGTGGGCATGCGGGTACATATAGAAGTAAGCGATAGTGGTCCCGGCATACCGAAGCACGTAGGAGAAAAGTTGTTCGATAAATTTTATAAGGTCATGTCGAACGAATCGTTGAAAATGGGTTTTGGTATCGGTCTTTACTTAGCCAAAAACTTTGTAGAACTGCACAAAGGTAAAATTTCGTTCCGATCGAACCAGGGTTTGGGTACGATCTTTTTGATCGATATTCCGTTTGGGGAACCCAATCTGCAGCATAACGGTATTTTGCAAAACGAATTAACTTACGTAAACGAACTGATTGCACAAGAAGAAGAATCAGAAATTAATGACGGCGACAATGTAGGTAATCTGGAATTACTGATCTCCGATCTTCACTCTATTTTGGTTGTTGACGATAATCCAGAAATTATAGATTACATTAAGCAGATTTTTCAGGATAACTTCAAAGTGTATAAAGCTGAAAATGGTACCGAAGGCTTAAAAATTTGTAAAGAGTACTTGCCGGATATTGTAATATCTGATGTAAATATGGATGGCCTCAACGGCATAGAACTTTGTAAGGCGATAAAAGAAGACTCCGCCTTAAGCCATATTCCGGTAATTCTGCTCACCGGTGATCCTAGTCCTGAAATAAAACTTAAAGGAATTGAAGTTGGTGCCTACGACTTTATCGGTAAACCGTTCGATAAAGAACTTTTTACAGCTAAGATTAAAAGCATCATTAAAAACAGGACCAATCTTCAGTCTTATTTCTATAATGAAATAACATTAAAAAGTGATGCCCATAAAGTATCACAAGAAGATAAAGGCTTTCTTCAAAAGTGTATCATGATTATTGAAGAAAATTTAATGGAAGATAGCTTTAATGTAAAAACGCTGGCATCTGATCTTGGAATGAGTCATTCTAATCTCTATAAAAAGATCAAAGCTACTTCAGGGCAGTCGATAAATGGCTTTATCAGGTTTATCAGGTTAAGAAAGGCTGCCGAGTTGTTAATCAATACGAATTTAAATATTAATGAAGCTGCCTTTAGAGTTGGCATAAACGACAGCAAATATTTTAGAGAGCAGTTTCAAAAGCTGTTTAAATTAACGCCGTCTGAGTTTATTAAGAAGCATCGGAAAAGTTTTCATAAATATTATAATATCAATGGAACAACATAAAAGTTACGCTTTTTTATGCCCTAGAGGCTATTTAGCCTAAAACGCCCCCTGCAAAGTATGATTTAGCCCCCTGTGTAAAGCTTAAAAATTTCGGTACTTCGGCTTTATCAAATGTTAAGAAACCGAACATCGTAACCTGTAATGTATCAATACCCAATTAAAAGTATGTTTTTAATCTATGCACTTATCAGCATGGGTATGATGGGGGCTGCGCAAGAAACACAGTTGAGTACGATTGCCAGTAATGGCTGGGCGAATAATTCGGTAAATACGGTTATTTTTCGTAAAAATGCTTTAATCAGCTTTAAAGATAACCAATATGCTGCTTATTACGATCATGAACAGCATGTGGTCTTGGCCAAACGCAAAATCGGCTCCACTAAGTGGGCAGTAGTTACTACACCATATAAAGGCGATGCCACCGATGCTCATAAATCAATTAGTATTATGGTAGATGGTGATGGTTTCCTACACCTGGCCTGGGGGCAGCATAACAATAATTTAAATTACGCCAAATCCACTTCAGCAGGTTCGTTAACTGTGGGGAATAAGGAAGAAATGCTATCTGTGAAGGAAAATAAAGTCAGTTATCCTGAATTTTACAGGTTAGCCAATGGTAACCTGTTGTTTTTTTACCGTGATGGAGGTTCAGGAAACGGAAATTTAATGATTAATCAGTATAGTCTAAAGACCAGAAAATGGACACGTGTACAGGATGGGATGATTGATGGGGAAGGACAGCGAAATGCCTATTGGCAGGTTGCGGTAGATCAGGCTGGAACCATCCATTTATCATGGGTATGGCGCGAAAGCCCTGATGTAGCCAGTAATCATGATTTATGTTATGCTAAATCAACCGATGGCGGAATCACCTGGTTAAAATCTACCGGCGAAAAATATACGCTTCCCATTACGGCAAAAAATGCAGAGTATACCGTGAAAATTCCGCAAAAAAGTGAGCTGATTAACCAAACATCGATGTTTGCCGATGCAGAAGGTAAGGTATTTATTGCTGGTTACTGGCGCGGAGCGAACCAAACCGGCCCACAGTATCACCTTGTTTTTAAAACAGATACCAGCTGGAAAGTAAGCAACCTGAATTTTAGAAAAACAACGTTTAGCCTAAGTGGTACCGGTACCAAGCGGATTCCGATTTCGAGACCGCAGATTATCGTTTGGCCGAATGGGAAACATTATGCCGCGGGTTTGGTGTTTAGAGATGCTGAACGCCAAAATAAGGCGTCTATCGCTTTAAACGCTTATCTCGGATCAGAAAACTGGACCATTAAGGACCTTACCCAAACTGGCATGGGCGATTGGGAACCTACTTATGATACTGAACTTTGGAAAACTAACAAGATATTGAGCTTATTTCTGCAAAATGTTACCCAAATAGATGGCGAAGGAAAGGCAGATCGGTTGCCAACCCTGGTGCAGGTGTTAGATTGGAAACCTAAAAATAAATAACGATTAAGAAATGAAGTATTCAACAACAAAATATAGTATTCTTTTATTACTGATATTCTTCTCAGGCAAAATCATTGCACAATCTAAAAAGTCCTTTGAAAAAGGCGGATCAAAAGAAAATGTGGCTTATCTATTTACCTATTTCACCGGAAATTCGAAGACAGATGAAGCCATTCGTTTTGCTGTAAGTACTGATGGTTATCACTATAAGGCATTAAACAACAATAATCCCGTCATCTCTTCTGAAAAAATCAGCAGTACAGGTGGCGTTCGCGATCCACATATATTACGCGGTGAAGATGGGAAAACCTTTTATATGGTAGCAACTGATATGGTTTCGGCCAACGGCTGGGATTCTAACAGGGCAATGGTTTTGTTGAAATCAAACGACCTGATCCATTGGACATCTGCAGTTGTGAATATTCAAAAACGTTTTCCAGATAATGAAAACCTGAAACGTGTTTGGGCCCCGCAGACCATCTACGATAAAACGGCCAAAAAATACATGATCTACTGGTCGATGAAGCATGGCAATGACCCTGATAAAATTTATTTTGCTTATGCCAATGCTGATTTTACCGACCTGGAAACTGCTCCAAAGCAACTGTTTTTTAGTCCGACAAATGGCTCTTGTATCGACGGGGATATTATTTATGATAAAGGAAAATACAACCTGTTTTTTAAAACGGAAGGGAACGGCAATGGTATCAAAAAAGCAGTTTCTGATAAACTGACAGAAGGTTATGTGTTACAGGATAGATACCTGCAACAAACTAAAGAAGCGGTAGAAGGGGCAGGTGTTTTTAAGCTGAACAATAGTGATGAGTACATCCTGATGTACGATGTTTATATGAAAGGCCGTTATCAGTTTACCAAAAGTAAAGATTTGACCAATTTTACTGTAGTGGACCAGGATATAACAATGGATTTTCATCCCAGGCATGGAACTATCTTGCCGATTACTCAACAGGAGTTAAACCGGCTGCTTAAACAGTGGTATACTGTTGAGTCTGTTCTGCAAACCGCAAAAAATAAGGCCATAAAACAGAATAACGTCGTCCTCGATAGTGTAAACCAAAAACTTTATCTACCGGTAAATGATGGCACTGATTTAAAGGCATTTGATCCTCAGTTTGATACCTTTAACCAAATCAGTGTGATGCCAAAAGGCAAACTGGACTTTTCTAAAGGTCCTGTAAAAATGAAGGTAAGCATTCCTGGTCAGCTGGCCAAAACCTTCGGGGTAAGTGTTGCCATAGCCAATAATCCGGTACTCAAAGGTTATTATGCCGATCCGGAAATTTTATATTCCAATAAAACGTCTAAATATTATCTCTATCCAACCAGTGATGGCTTTAACAATTGGAGTGGGACTTATTTTAAATGTTTCTCTTCAACCGATCTGGTTAACTGGAAAGATGAAGGCAAAATTTTAGACCTCCAAACGGAGGTATCATGGGCAAAAAGGAATGCCTGGGCACCTACCATTATGGAGAAGAAAGTAAATGGTGTATACAAGTATTTCTATTATTTTTCGGCTGCACAGAAGATTGGCGTTGCGGTTTCTGATCATCCTACAGGCCCATTTAAGGATAGCGGAAAAGCTTTAATTGCGAGCAGGCCAAAGGGGATTAAAGGCGGACAGGAGATTGACCCGGATGTATTTAACGATCCTAAAACCAACAAAAGTTATTTGTATTGGGGAAATGGCTACATGGCAGTTGCACCATTAAATGATGATATGATTTCGATTGATACCAGTGCAATTAAAATTATAACACCCGATAATACTTTTAGAGAAGGTACAGAAGTGTTTTATCGAAATGGGAAATATTACTTTCTATGGTCGGAAGATGATACCCGAAGCGAAAACTACAGGGTAAGATATGGCTTTTCTGAATCACCGACAGGAAAAATGACCATTCCTGAAAACAATTTGATTTTAGCTAAGGATGTTGCCCAAAACATTTATGGTACTGGACACAATAGTGTAATCAAAATAAATGGCAAAGACGAATGGTATATGGTTTACCACCGCTTTACCCGTCCGAAAGGGATTTTAATGGGAGACGCTGCGGGTTTTAACCGGGAGGTTTGTATCGATAAAATGGAATTTAATACCGATGGAACCATTAAACCGGTGAAACCAACTATAGGCGGCATTAAACCAATACGTTAATGGATTTGAAGTTATACAGCGCATTACTTTTGCTTTTAGTCTTAATCAACGGCACCGTAAGCGCCCAAAACCAGCCGTCAAAGGAGGAAGTGCTGGAAATGATTAACCGCGCAAACACATATTGGCAACAAAACAATAAAGCCGAAGTGCGCGCCTTTTGGGATCACGCAGCTTACCATACAGGGAATATGGAGGCCTATAATGTTACGGGAAATGAGGCATACCGTAAATATTCAGAAAATTGGGCCGAGCATAATAAATGGATGGGCGCAAAATCGACAGATAAATCCAATTGGAAGTATAAATACGGCGAAACAGATGACCATGTATTGTTTGGCGATTGGCAGATCTGCTTTCAAACCTATATCGATTTATACCACTTAAAACCCGAAGAATATAAAATTGCCCGGGCAAAAGAGGTAATGGAATACGAAATGGCTACACCCAACAACGATTATTGGTGGTGGGCCGATGGTTTGTACATGGTAATGCCGGTGATGACCAAACTTCATAAAGTAACTGGTAATCAGAAATACCTGGATAAACTGTATGAATATTTTATGTATGCCAACAGCATTATGTATGATAAAAAGGAAAAGCTTTATTATCGCGATGCCAAATACGTGTATCCAAAACATAAAACGATCAATGGTAAAAAAGATTTTTGGGCAAGGGGCGATGGATGGGTGTTTGCAGGTTTGGCAAAGGTGCTAAAAGATCTGCCGCAAACAGATCCGCACCGGAATGAATATTTAACCAAATACCATAATATGGCCAGGGCAATTGTTAAAAGCCAGCAGGCAGAAGGTTATTGGACCAGGAGCATCCTGGATCCGCAACATGCACCAGGACCTGAAACCAGTGGCACAGCATTTTTTACTTATGGTTTATTATGGGGAATAAATAACGGTTATTTAAAAGAAAAAAACTATTTACCAGCTGTGCAGAAAGCATGGAAATATTTAACCAAAACGGCATTACAACCTAATGGTAAACTGGGTTATGTGCAGCCAATTGGAGAAAAGGCTATTCCGGGGCAGGTGGTTGATGTAAATTCTACTGCAAATTTTGGTGTAGGGGCATTTTTGCTGGCCGGAAGCGAAATGTACCGCTATTTATCAAACAAATAATAAATGTTTATAGGAGAAAATGAGGTTTAAAAATATTTTGATCGCAGCTTTGCTGATCATTTGGACCAGTGGGGCTGTTTTTGCACAAAAGAAAAGCAGAAGCACCAAAAGTACCGCTTTAACCGACAGGCAATTTTGGTTACAGCAAATGGATAAGATGGTGAGACCTGTTTTATATAATTTGGCTAATGATAGTTTGCGAATTGCCATGCCTAAGGTTACATCTGTCCATATCGATAATAAAGAACACCGCATTAAAGTACAATATGTTGAAGTTTTAGGCAGGGTTTTGAGTGGTATCGCACCATGGTTACAGTTAGAAGGAGGTTCTGTAGAAGAGGTGGCTTTAAGAAAAAAATACCGGGAGTGGGCCATTAAAGGACTGAAAAATGCATTGGATTCGAATGCGAGAGATTTTATGAACTTTGATATTGGTGGGCAACAACTGGTTGATGCTTCTTACATAGCCCTTGCTCTGGTCCGTGCGCCATGGCTATGGGAAAATCTGGATAAGAAAAATCAGAAACTGATGATGCAATCTATTGTAACTACGAGAAGATTTAAGCCTGTTTTTTCTAACTGGTTACTGTTTTCAGCAATGAATGAGGCATTTTTAGCCAGATTCGGTTATGATTGGGATCCGATGCGTGTTGATTACGCGCTGCAGCAAATGGAACAGTGGTACACCGGCGATGGTCTGTACACCGATGGGACAACTTTCGCCTTCGATTATTACAATAGTTACGTTATCCATCCCTATCTGGCCACTTTGGCCAACATCATTGGTACCAGAACGAACAGCTATAAAGATATGTTTGAAAAGATTAAGAAACGCAATGAGCGTTATGCTGTAATTCAGGAAAGATTAATCAATACCGACGGTACCTATCCGGCTACCGGTCGCTCCATTATTTACAGGGGAGCAGCATTTCACCACCTGGCAGACATGGCCTGGCGGAAAACATTGCCCAAACAGTTAAGTCCGGCGCAGGTACGTTGCGCTTTAACGGCTGTAATCAGAAAAACTTTAGAGAGCCCTTCAACCTATAAAAATGGCTGGTTAACCATAGGTTTATATGGCGATCAACCCAATCTTGGCGATTTTTATAATAATCAGGGTAGTCCATATATCGCGTCAAATATCTTTTTGCCATTAGGTTTGCCAGCATCAGATCCTTTTTGGGCTAACCCGGCTGAGAAATGGAGCGCACAAAAAATCTGGAGTGGAGAGAATTTCGAGAACGACCATAGCGTCAGTTTAAAATAAGTAACACTTTAACACACAAATAAAAAATAGGGAATAGCCCTCTTTGTAACATTAAAAATTAATTGATTAAAATGATGAACAAAAGAATCAGTTTCGTTTTAGGATTTATCGCCTTTAATCTGAGCTTAAGCAATTATGTTTCTGCTCAGCAAACCTACACTTCTTTTACCCCGGGTAAAATTTGGAAAGATGATAAGGGTGTTCATATCAATGCCCACGGAGGTGGAATTGTAGAGCATAAAGGCGTTTATTATTGGTTTGGAGAACATAAAGTCGAAGGGGAAATAGGAAACACGGCGCAAGTGGGCGTACATTGCTATTCATCAAAAGATTTATATAACTGGAAAGATGAAGGTATTGCATTACCGGTTTCTAACGATTTAACAAGCGATATTGCCAAAGGCTGTATTCTTGAAAGACCCAAAGTGGTGTACAATAAGAAAACTAAAAAGTTTGTGATGTGGTTTCACCTGGAACTTTTGGGCAAAGGTTATGCTGCGGCCAGGTCGGGAGTAGCCGTAGCCGATCGCCCAACCGGTCCATATACTTTTATCAGGAGTTACAGGCCAAACCCTGGCAAAATGCCTTTTTATGCAGCAGGCACTGACGTAAAAGATATGGTAAACTGCCAGCATCCAGCCAATGAAAGTGATGGCTTTTTCTGCAGGGATTTTCCCGGCGGGCAGATGGCCAGGGATATGACCGTTTTCGTAGACGATGATGGAAAGGCTTATCATGTATTTTCTTCTGAAGAGAATTTGACATTGCACCTGGCAGAACTAACACCCGATTATTTAGGACATACCGGAAAATTTATCAGAATTTATGTTGGCCATCAAACTGAAGCACCAGCTTTATTCAAGAAAAACGGAACCTATTATATGATCGGGTCAGGCTGCACAGGATGGGCACCAAATGCAGCAAGATGGTTTAAAGCAAGCAATATCTGGGGTCCGTGGACTTATATGGGAAACCCTTGTCAGGGCGAAGGTGCCAACATAACCTTTGGCGGACAGAGTACGCATGTATTGCCAGTGCCAGGGAAAAAAGGATCGTTTATTTTTATGGCGGATAAATGGGTACCTAAAAATGCAATTGACGGACGTTATTTGTGGTTGCCGATTAAATTTGAAGATGATAAAATCTCAATAAACTGGGCAGATGAATGGGACCTGAGCGTATTTAAAAAATAAGGGAAAAACAAATTTTCAATATAACCTTGATGATTGGATTGCGCAGAGGTACGCAAAACACTAATTTTTGCCAAAAATCCAGTCATCTCAAAACAAACTTAAGAAAAAATGAAACCAAGATTACTATGGCTGATGGCGTTATGTTTCTCCTTAACGGCTTTTGCCCAGGAAGCTAAACATACGTTTAAGCTAGGAGAAAAAGACTTTTTGTTGGATGGAAAACCTTTTCAGATTATTTCAGGCGAGATGCACTATCCACGTGTACCAAAAGAAGCCTGGCGGGCACGTATGAAAATGGCCAAAGCAATGGGCTTAAATACCATTGGTACCTACGTGTTCTGGAATTTGCATGAACCACAAAAGGGCAAGTTCGATTTCTCAGGCAACAACAACATTGCAGAGTTTGTAAAAATTGCCCAGCAAGAAGGACTATGGGTTATTTTAAGGCCAAGTCCTTACGTTTGTGCAGAGTGGGAGTTTGGTGGCTATCCTTATTGGTTGCAAACTGAAAAAGGCCTTGTGGTAAGAAGCACCGAACAGCAATATCTGGATGAGTATAAAAAATATATCATTGAAGTGGGCAAACAGTTGGCACCATTGCAGATTAACCATGGTGGTAATATCATTATGGTACAGGTGGAGAACGAGTACGGTTCTTATGCTGCCGATAAAAAATATTTAGATATCAATCGGAAAATGTTTATAGACGCAGGCTTTGACGGGTTGCTTTATACCTGCGATCCTGCAGCAGATGTAAAAGACGGGCATTTGGATGGATTACTTCCGGCACTCAACGGGATCGATAATCCAACAAAAATCAGGCAGTTGGTAAATGAAAATCATGATGGCAAAGGCCCATATTTTATTGCTGAATGGTATCCTGCATGGTTCGATTGGTGGGGAACCCCTCATCACACGGTTCCAGCTGAACAATATACCCAAAAATTAGATTCTGTTTTAGCATCAGGAATTTCAATTAATATGTACATGTTCCATGGCGGAACCACCCGCGATTTTATGAATGGAGCCAATTATAAGGATACTTCACCTTATGAGCCACAGATTAGTAGTTACGATTATGATGCACCTTTAAACGAAGCAGGAAACGTAACTGAAAAATTTAAGGCATTTAGAAGTGTAATTGAAAAACATCTTCCCGAAGGACAAAGCTTACCGCCAGTTCCTGCTGCAAAGCCAAGCATAGCCATAGCGCCCTTTAAATTGGCTACTAAAGTGACCTTGTTTAATGCCCTGCCTAAAGCGGTGAAAAATAGTACCCCATTAACTTTCGAAGACCTAAGTCAGGATTATGGTTACGTATTATACCGCACTACCATCAAAGGTGGTAGAAAAGGTGAGTTGCAACTTAAACAATTACGCGATTATGCCCTCGTTTTCATCAATCAGAAAAGAGTCGGGATTTTAGATCGCAGACTAAACCAGAATACCTTATCGTTAGATCTTCCGGCAGGAGAGGTGCAGCTCGATATTTTCGTGGAGAATATGGGACGCATCAATTTTGGAAAGTATCTGCTGGAAAATAAAAAGGGCATCACAGAGCAGGTTACTTTTGATGGTACCGAGATTAAAGACTGGTCAATGTATGGTTTTCCTTTCGCCAACGATAGGATCACTACCGCCCGTCAGTCAAAAGCAAATGGATATGGGCCAACCTTACAAAAAGGATCTTTCCAGATTTCAACCGTAGCCGACACTTATTTAGATATGTCCGATTGGGGCAAAGGAGTAGTTTGGGTTAATGGACACAACTTAGGTAAGTATTGGGCAATTGGTCCGCAACAGACACTTTATATCCCACAGGAATGGTTGAAAAAGGGGAAAAACGATATTTCTGTTCTGGAACTGATTAAACCTGATCAAAATATTTTAAAAGCAATTGATCAGCCGATTTTAAATACAATTAAGAAAGTAACCCTGGATTAAGCTGTTAAAAATACCTTCTCTATCCGTAGTGTTTCGAAGCGCATTACGGATAGAAGAATGTACAAGTCTTGCTGACAAGATCGTCTCAACCCTAAACTCCTTTAACGATCTTACCTATAATATCATACCTGGATATTATTGGCTACCTCACTAGTCCTCACCAAATCTAACTGTATTAATTAAATTAAGATAAGCCACATGGTAAATAAAGTCTCATTAGTTTTTATTTTATTGTTATCTATTTTATTTTCGTCCTGCGCATTAAAATCACAACTAAAATCCGATAACTATTCATCAGAAGGTTATAAATTGGTTTGGAGCGATGAATTTAATCAAGATGGGGCACCCAATCCAGCTAATTGGGATTATGAAAAAGGTTTTGTACGTAACGAGGAGCTTCAATGGTATCAACCAGAAAATGCCTTTTGTAAAGACGGCAAGTTGATTATCGAAGGCCGAAAAGAACAAAAGCCCAATCCTCTTTATGTAGAAGGGAGTAATGATTGGCGCAAAAAGCCCAAAAATATCACCTATACTTCAGCCTGTATCATCACCAAAGGTTTGCAAAGCTGGCAATATGGCCGTTTCGAAATGAGAGGGAAAATTGACATCTCAGACGGACTTTGGCCGGCGTTTTGGACATTGGGCTTAAAGGGCCATTGGCCTGCCAATGGAGAGATCGATATTATGGAGTATTACGAGGGAAAATTATTGGCCAATATCGCTAGTTTAGGTGCCGATAAAAAGCCAAAATGGTTTAGCAATACCAAAAGTATAACTGAACTGGGCGGTAAAAAATGGGCTGCATCATTTCATGTTTGGCGTATGGACTGGGATAGCGAAGCCATTAGTTTGTATGTTGATGGCCTGCTTATGAACCGGACCTTGTTAAAAGATCTTAAAAATGACGACGGCTCAGATTTCCATCCCTTTAAACAACAACATTACATTTTACTCAATCTGGCTATGGGTGGGATGAATGGCGGACCGCTAAATGATACCAAATTCCCCAACAGGATGGAAGTAGATTATGTTAGGGTGTATCAGAAATAATATACCTGTAACACCCTATTCTATTCAGAATATCATCACCCTGAACTTGTTTCAGGGTACTTCGTTAGAAATAATACCTCATGCCTTTCCGTAGTGTTCCGGAGGACTACGGATTAAAGAATAGCAATAAGTCTCCGACTCGCTTTGTTTGTCTGACTGATATAAACTTATTTACCCGGATACCGGTAGCGACGTAATGCTAACCTCTATGGGTAGTAACCGGAAAAAAGTTCGTAAACGGCAGCACGTTAAATGAAAAGGGCCATGGAAATTAAACCATAGCCCTTTTTGTAATATTTTAATAATTATTTCTGAACCTTTATTTCAGTTCTTCTGTTCAGTATCCTGCCTTCTTCGCTGTTATTGCTGCTAATAGGATTTTTCTCGCCATGACCAACAACGGTAAAATTATTTCCGTTTAAACCAGCGTTGATAAAGTATGATTTTACGGCATTTGCACGGTCAACAGAAAGCTGCATATTGTGTTCAGGAGTACCTTCAGCAGATGAATAGCCATTGAGAATAAATTTTGTATCCGGCGATTTTTTCATCTCTGTTACCGCTTTATCCAGGATAGGGAATGAGGATGTTTTAAGTACAAATGAGTTAAACTCAAATTGGATGTTATCTAAGTTAAAGTTAGGTTTTTCAACCGGAACCGGAGCCTCTTCTTTCTCTGGCGCAGGTGCTGGTTTTTTCTCTTCTACTGTTGGCGCCGGTTTTTCAACCGGAACCGGAGCGGGTTTTGCAACAAGTTTTTTTGTTTTACAAGAATACAGGGTTAACGTAAATAAAGCTAAGAGCGTTGTAAACAAAAGGTTTTTGGTCATGTTCATGTTTTAAGATTAAATTAGTGTTTATTGTGTGTTTAATGCCCAAACATACTAATAAATGATTACAGCTATAACGATGTTTTTTTTAAGAACTTACATTTGGTGTAGCAAACGTTTTAATTTACTTAAATTTTACGCAAACATATTGATCTATATTTCCTTTATCTATTATAACATTTTTATATGCATCGTTTCGAAAACAAAATCGCTTTAATTACCGGAAGTAGTCAGGGAATTGGCGCTGCATGCGCCTTAAGGTTGGCCAAAGAGGGCTGTGATATTATTTTAAATGGTCATAAGTTTGATGAAAGGGGCGAAAAACTTATTGCAGATATAAAGAATCTCGGCAGAAGAGTAACTTTTTTAGAGGCCGATTTAAGTAAAGCTGATGCGGCCACCAAACTGGTAACTGATGCTGTAGCAGTATTCGGCCAGTTAGATATTTTGATAAATAATGCGGGCGTAGAAAAGAAGGCCAGCTTTTGGGAAGTTACGGAAGAAGATTACGACCTCATTATGAACACAAACTTAAAAGGTGTTTTTTTTAGCATCCAATCGTTTGTGAATTACTGTAGAGCAAGCAAAGTAGCCGGAACGGTTATCAACATGAGTTCCGTACACGAAGAAATTGCATTTCCGAACTTTGCCGCCTACTGTGCCAGTAAAGGTGGTTTAATGATGTTAACCAGAAATCTCGCTTCAGAATTGGCACCCTTTAATATCAGGATTAATAACGTGGCACCAGGCGCGGTTTCAACACCGATCAATCAGGATTTATTGAACAATAAAGAACAACTGGAAAAAGTACTTCAAAATATTCCATTAAAACGGATGGGTAAAGTAGAAGATGTGGCTGCAGTGGTGGCGTTTCTGGCTTCTGATGATGCCGCTTACGTAACCGGATCAACCTATTATGTTGATGGAGGATTAACCTATCATTACGAAGAACAATAGGCTAACCGGTTTGGCGACTCAGTTGTTTGTTAAGCTCTACAGCCGCACTGATTAAAGCCAGGTGTGTAAAAGCCTGTGGAAAATTTCCCAGGTGCTGACCTTTTTGCCCCAGTTCCTCGCTAAAGAGTAAAAGATGGTTGGAATAACCGATCATCTTTTCAAAATTTTCAACCGCACGTTCCAGTTCTCCACTTTTAGCTAATGCTTCAATAAACCAGAACGAACACATGTTAAAAGTACCTTCTTCGCCTTCCAATCCGTCTATTTTAGTCATGCCGTTTTTATAACGGTAAACCAATACGTCCAGCAGTAATTCCTTATCAATTGCTTTCATGGTCGAAAGCCAACGGGGTTCAAGGGGTGAAATAAAGTGTGTTAGCGGCATCAGCAAGGCACTGGCATCTACATGTGTGGCACCTTTGTACTGAACCCATGCACCCAATTTTTCATTCCAGAAATTATGATAAATATCCTTATAAATTTCGCTGCGGATACTGTGCCACTCATGCTCTGGGTAAGGGAATGATCGGTTTTCCGCAATTTTAATTGCCCTATCCATCGCTACCCAGCACATTAAGCGTGTGTGCAGGAATTCCTTTTTCTCATTCCTGATCTCCCAGATGCCATGATCGGGTTTTTTCCATTGTTTGATTACACATTGAACCTGTTTTTCTATCAATGTCCAGAACTCGTATGTAATTGGCTTGTGCGATTTGTTATAAATGTAAATCGTATCAATCAATTCTCCATAAATATCAATCTGTAACTGGCTGGCTGCTTCATTGCCAATGCGCACGGGCTTCGACGAAAGGTAACCTTCAAACTGGTCAGCTTCTACTTCTTTTATTTTCGTATTACCATCAATCTGATACACCAGTTGTAAATCTATTTTCTGACAAAGATTAAATATCCAGTCCATAAATGCAGTAGCCTCATCAAAAAAGCCAAGCCTTAAAAATGCATACATGGTAAAAGCCGCATCCCTGATCCAGGTAAAACGGTAATCCCAGTTACGGTTTCCACCGATCGTTTCAGGCAAACCAAAGGTAGGCGCAGCCACTACCGAACCAAATTCTGCTGAAGTAAGCAACTTTAAGGTAATTGCCGATCTCCTGATAATTTCATCATAACGGCCTTTATAAGTGGTTTGGTTGATCCATTCCCGCCAGTAATCTACGGTTTTGCGGTAGCCATGTTCTTTATAATGAGCTAAATCAGCTGCAACTTCATCATTTTCAATAATTTCCATAATGATGTGAGCTGTTTCCGACTCCTTTAGCGTAAATTCAGCATAACCAGTACCTTTTTCAATATGTAACGGTACATCTGCTTTTAGTTTTAAGGTTAGTTTTTCTGTTTTGGAAAAAAATACCAGTTCATCATTTTCATGCTCAACCGTATGTTTACTCTTGGTATAGCCAAAAGCCGGGACACAGAAAACCTTGAAAGTAATGTTGCCCCTGATGGATTTGATCTGCCGCACAATAGCACTGGGGAAATCAGTTTCTTTCGATAAGGGCATGTAATCGCTAAGCTCTGCGATGCCATGTTCGGCGAAAAACCGGGTAAGGAGAACTGCTGTTCCAGGCAGGTAAAGTTGCTTGCTGGTGAAGTTTTCGAGCTGTGGTTCAACCGAGAAATAACCTCCTTTTTCCGAATCGAGCATTGAGGCAAAAACGGTGGGCGAATCAAATTTTGGTACGCACAAAAAATCTATCGAACCCTTTAGCGAAACCAGCGCTACAGTTTTCAGGTTGCCGATAACGCCATAGTTTTCTATTGGCTGGAAAGGTCGTTTTTTGTGCTTTGCCATATTAAAGGTATAATTTAATTAAGCAAAGGAATAATGCTTTGCTTTTGTTTTACCTTTAATAACACTAAGCGTTGTAAAAGCAGGGAATAAGCTACACTTTTAAGTTTGGAACCAGGTTTAAAAAGGCCTGTGCATTGGCCGCATACTTCTTTTTATCAAGTTTGAAATAAAATGCACCTTTTTTAGAGCCTGTTCTATCTTTTTCGGCCAGTTTAATCAATAATCCCGTGGAGGTAATCTTACGGCTGAAATTTCTGGTATCGATTTTAGTATCGTTTACCTCTTCAAAAAGGATATGCAACTGTGGAATCGTAAATTTTTTAGGCAGCATTTCGAACAAGATGGGGTGAAGGGCCGCTTTATACCTTAATTTTTTTCGGGCATCAGTAACCATTTGGTTATGATCGAAAATAAGTTTAGGCCTCTCGTTGATCAAAAACCATTCCGCCTCATAATCGTCATTCAATTGTGCCTCATATTTATGGATATCAATAAGGGCAAAATACCCAACAGAAAGCGTTCTTTCAATGGGATCGCGATTAGGTTCCCCGTAAATCTGCATCTGTTCCAGGTAAACCCCTTCTAAACCCGTCATTTTTTTGAGAACCCTGTTTGCTGCATCATCCGGACTTTCATCTGGGCCTACGAAACCGCCCATCAAACTCCATTTGTTTATTTCGGGTTCTAAACCCCGCCTCACCAATAGAATTTTGAGATGTTCGCCATCAAATCCGAACACAATGCAATCAACAGCAAAAAGATAATGCGGCTGCCTGGAATATTCAATCATTTTTTATCAAGGTTTTAATGGGCTTAATATGTTTAAATTTTCACGAAAATAAAAATTATTATTAATTGTCTTTTTGACAATTAATAATAATTTTATAATTTGGCCGATTAGATGGGAGGGCCATGTGCCTTTCTTTTTTCTAACAGTTGATCAAATATAAAATGAACCAAACATTCGAACTAGACAGTAATCCGCATACCCGGCTGAACATATTAACCGGCGAGTGGATTTTAGTATCTCCTCACCGTACAAAAAGACCTTGGCAGGGTAAAGTTGAAGACATTAGCCCGGATAACCGCCCCGAGTATGATCCAAAATGTTATTTATGCCCTGGAAATGGCAGAGCAGACGGTGATACCAATCCGGCGTATACAGAAAGCTTTGTTTTTAACAATGATTTTGCCGCGCTGTTGCAAGATACACCAGCCGGTGAAATGAATGAAAGTGACTTGTTGGTAGCGAACAACCAGCGTGGGTTATGCAGGGTAATCAGCTTTAGCCCTAAACATAATCTAACACTTCCCGAAATGAGTGTAGAGGCTATAACAGCTGTGGTTAATGTTTGGCAGAACGAATTTAACAGTCTGGCAGGGAACGATTGGATTAAATATATTCAGATTTTTGAAAATAAAGGCGAAATTATGGGCTGTAGTAATCCGCACCCACATGGTCAGATCTGGTCGCAGGGAGATGTTCCTTTAGAAATTGCCAAAGAAACAGAGCGTCAGAAAACTTACTATGCCATTCATAGAAGAAGTTTACTTGCCGATTATTTAAAGCTGGAGCAAAAGAAAAATGAGCGCATCATATTTGAAAATGAGCATTTTGCAGTATTGGTGCCTTTTTGGGCGGTTTGGCCCTATGAAACTATGATTATCAGCAAACGGCATGTAAACAGCATTAAACTTTTTACTGCTGCCGAAAAGAAAGCACTGGCCGAGGCCATTAAAATCCTTACTACCAAATACGATAATCTGTTCGAAACGTCTTTCCCTTATTCGGCAGGTATGCACCAGGCACCTGTAAACAATGGTGATTATCCAGAATGGCATTGGCATATGCATTTCTATCCACCGTTGTTGCGCTCGGCATCGGTTAAAAAATTTATGGTCGGTTATGAAATGCTTGCCAATCCGCAACGCGATATTACGCCTGAATTTGCGGCAACCCGATTGAAAGAAATGTCTACCGTACACTATAAAACCAGCAAGGCTGAAGACTAAATACTAGATAATGAATGCACAACATTTAAAAAATACATTTAAAAGACTTTTCAATGCCGAACCCATTTTGGTTCGTTCGCCGGGAAGAATTAACATTATTGGCGAACATACCGATTATAATGGTGGGTTTGTAATGCCTGCCGCTATTGATAAAGCTATTTATGTAGCCATATCAAAAAGAGAAGACGATGAAATTCATTTATTTTCAGAAAGTTATCAGCAGTTTGATATCTCATCCGTAAAAAACTTACAGCAATCAGAAAATAGCTGGGCAAACTACATTTTAGGTGTAGCCGATCAGCTAAAAGAAAGAGGTTATCAGTTAGGTGGTTTTAATTTTTATATTGATGGCGATGTGCCATTGGGTGCAGGCTTATCATCATCAGCGGCAGTAGAGTGTGCAACGGGTTTTGCACTAGATCAGCTTTTTTCGCTTGAGGTTCCGAAAACGGACATTGCTTTAATTGCACAAAAGGCAGAACAGACATTTGCCGGTGTTAATTGTGGAATTATGGATCAGTTTGCTTCTGTATTTGGCAAAAAAGATCAGGCCATTATGCTTGATTGCCGATCGATGAAACACATTTACATCCCGTTAAAATTAGATGGTTATAAACTTTTGCTTTTAAATACCAATGTAAAACATGCCCTTGCCGACTCTGCCTATAATAAAAGAAGGGCTCAATGTGAGCAAGGTGTAGCCTGGATAAAAGAGCATTACCCTAACGTAAATACATTACGCGACGTAAATCTTGAAATGTTGGAAGCGCATGTTAAACCAAAAGATGAAGAAGTGTTTACAAAATGCAGCTTTGTGGTTAAAGAAATCGGTCGTTTACTTACAGCGGCAGAACAACTTGAAAATGGCAACTTGAAGGGTTTGGGAAATCTAATGTTCGAAACACACGAGGGTTTAAGCAAAGATTATCAAGTAAGCTGTAAAGAATTGGATTTTTTAGTTGAAGCGGTTAAACCTTTAGATGGTGTACTTGGTGCCAGAATGATGGGGGGCGGCTTTGGCGGTTGTACCATCAATATTGTTAAAGAAGAAAAAATTGCGGACTTAATCGAAGAACTGTCTTCTAAATATTTGTTGCAATTTGGCCTTAAGCTAGATTCCTATACCGTTCAAACCGATAATGGAACCAGTTTATTTAATTAAAATCTAAAGGGATACCAACCAAAATAAATCAATGAAAAACAATTTATTAGACACGAAGGATTACATTGTCTTTGCAATTTACTTCGTTATCGTGGCTGCTTATGGCCTGTACATTTACAATAAGAAAAAGTCAGAATCTACTGGCTCCAAAGATTATTTTCTTGCTGAAGGTTCTTTAACCTGGTGGGCCATTGGTGCCTCATTAATTGCATCGAACATTTCTGCAGAGCAGTTTATCGGGATGAGTGGTTCAGGTTTTAAAATGGGATTGGCCATTGCCACCTATGAATGGATGGGTGCACTAACCTTAGTAGTTGTGGCCGTATTTTTCATTCCGGTTTATCTGAAAAATAAAATAGCCACCATGCCTCAGTTTTTGCATCAGCGTTATAATGGTACCGTTGCCATGATTATGGCTGTTTTCTGGTTATTGCTGTATGTGGTGGTTAACTTAACTTCTATTCTTTATTTAGGTGCATTGGCAGTAAGCAGCATTTCCGGTTTCGATTTGAGATTCTGTATGTATGCTATTGCATTTTTTGCCATCATCATCACCCTTGGCGGAATGAAAGTAATTGGCTATACAGATGTAATCCAGGTATTTTTCCTGATTTTGGGAGGCTTGGCTACCACTTACCTGGCTTTAAACCTGGTTTCCACGCACTACGGAACGAGCGGTGTACTTGAAGGTTATAGTTTAATGACGACTAAAGCATCAGAGCATTTCCATATGATCCTTAAACCTGATAATGAAAATTACATCGATTTACCGGGTTTGAGTGTATTAATTGGTGGTATGTGGATCGTAAACCTGAACTATTGGGGCTGCAACCAGTATATTACGCAACGTGCCTTAGGTGCCAATTTAGAAACTGCCCGTGGCGGTATCCTTTTTGCCGCTTTCTTAAAACTATTAATGCCTATTATCGTGGTATTGCCTGGTATTGCCGCTTATGTATTATATAAAGATGGTGCCTTCCAAACAGAAATGTTACAGGATGGATCCGTAAATCCCGATCGTGCCTACCCTGTTTTGTTAAATTTACTTCCTGCCGGGTTAAAAGGTCTTTCATTTGCCGCATTAACTGCTGCAGTTGTGGCCTCCTTAGCAGGTAAAGCAAATAGTATTGCTACGATTTTTACTTTAGATATTTATAAAAAGGTATTAAATGTTGACGCGTCGGAGAAAAACCTGGTAATGACTGGTAAAATTTCTATTGGCGTAGCCATGTTACTCGGAGTAATAATAGCACCATTTTTGGGTATTGATAAAAAAGGTGGCTTTCAATACATCCAGGAATATACCGGTTTTGTATCTCCGGGTATTTTTGCCATGTTTATTTTAGGTTTCTTTTGGAAAAGATCTACTTCAGGCGCAGCCCTTTTTGCTACTATTGGAGGTTTCGGCTTATCCATCCTACTTAAATTCTTACCTAAATGGACTGATCTTTCATGGTTGTCGGGTATGGGATTCTCTGTTAAGAATGCTGCTGGAATTTATGAAATTCCATTCCTCGATCGTATGGGCTTTGTATTTGTATTCTGCATTGTTGGAATGTACATCATCAGTATATTCAGTAATAAAGCTGAAGCCGAAGCCAAAGGATTGGAAATCGATGCAAAGATGTTTAAAACCACTACCAGTTTTGCAGTGGGCGCTTTAATCATAATTGGATTATTGGTTGCGCTTTACAGTGTGTATTGGTAAATCCTTTAGATCAAGGATTATTTACTTTGACTATCACCTGGGCGCAATGCCCGGGAGATAGTCAAAGTTCTTAACCACCATTATCCCATATTGATTAAAAATAAATCTGGTTGATTGATTTGTCATTTTTTTACGTGATGACTGCAAGATGGTCAGAGCTTTTAACCATCCTAAAAGACCCTGAACAAGTTTATGAATACCGTTTTTCTGGTAATCGTTATGCTGAATTTATTTCAACGTCTTTCCTTTAAAACAAGTTAAAATCAATGGTTGTTTATAATTTGTGCTGATAATCAGTTATTTATTCTCTTTTGCCAGTTTCTTGACCAGCCATGGTAAAGTGAGCCCTTGCCCGATTAAGGTAAACAGAACCACCACGACTGATATAAATATAATGGCATTCCGCTGCGGAAATGCGCTGCCATCTGATAAAGTAGCCGGCAGTCCAATTGCAATAGCCAATGATACAATGCCTCTCATACCCGACCAGCTGATGATCAGACTGTTCTTAAAATCAAGTAACGCATCTTCTGTGATACGGTGTTTTCCTTTTTGAAAAGCTTTTTGAAGATTAACCTTTTGTAGAAAAACCCGCGCCATCCGTAACAACAAGGCTACAACTGTAATGACCAGCGAATAACCAATGTAAGGTAAGATATCTGCACTGCTGATATTTTTATATACATAAGGGAGTTGCAGACCAATCAATATAAAAATTAGTCCATTTAATAAAAAGATAATAATGTCCCAGATATTTTTTGATTGATTTTTAAGCTGCTCCGGAAATACCTTGTTGCTAAACCTCGAAATGCCTAACCCTAGTATAACAACAGCAATAACCCCCGAGACATGTACCTGTTCGGCTATTAAATAAGTAACAAAAGGCATCAATAACATAAAGCTTATGGTTGCCAGGTGGTTGCTGTGGATCTTTTTAAGGATCAAAGCCAAAATTTTCGACATTACCATGCCTGTCAAGAATCCACCAGCCATCAAAAAAGCAAATTCAAGGGAAGCTTTCCAGAATACAAAGGCTGTTCCGGTTACCGCGGCAACCGCAAAACGATAGGCCACCAGTGCAGAAGCATCATTGACTAAACTTTCGCCCTCTAAAATAGTATTGGTTTTGTGCGATAAACCCAATCCCTTGGTAATACTCATCGCAGCAACAGCATCCGTTGCAGAAAGAATTGCGCCCAGTACAAAAGATACTGGCCAGCCCATTTCCGGAATCATGTAGTGTGCAACTATAGCAATGCCGATAGCCGTAATGAAAACAAGGCTTATGGCCAGGGTAAATATGGTATTGATATTGGTTTTAAATTCCCTGAACGAGATATTGAAGGCGGCATCATAAAGTAATGGCGGTAAAAATATCAAGAATATAATTTCGGGGTTGATATCAACTGGTGGCAAAGCAGGTATAAAACCTACTATAATTCCAGCGATAATCAACAAAATAGGATAGGGGATTTTAATCCGGTCTGCTAAAGCAGAAAGGCCAATCATCACGGCTAAAATAAATATTACGATGGCGTAATTTTCCATATCTGCAAATGTAGGGATTAATCAGTGTGGGAACACTTGCCTGCAAATATAGGTTTAGAACTGATTTAAAAATTTTCTGTTGGAAATAAATTATATAAAGTAAAAGGATAGCTCATCCCATTACCATAAAAGATAAACTTATTTGCCGAAATGGATAGGATAACCCTTTGGTGTTATCGAAAACTATTCTGACCCAGTAGCTCTTTTCTGGTGCCAAACCTAGCGTTGCAACCTGGGCCTTTTACTTTTAAAAGTTGGATTGGGATTGGGTTTTGGCTTTGCTGCTTTTGAACCACTTTCTTCTTCAGATATTTTCACCGTGATCACATTACCTTTAAAAGTTTCGCCATTTAAGGTAGATACGATGTTTTTGGCATCTGGAAGGCTGTAAATTTCCATAAATGCATAGCCTTTACATTTTCCCGTAGCCCTGTCGCGAACTACTTTAATTGTTTCAACCCTGCCATGAAGGCTAACCCATATTGCCAAATCCATTTCTTGGATATTGTCAGGAAGGCCACCTATGAAAATCTTAACCATTATTCTTTTATTTGAGAGAACATTGAGGGCTACTATAAAAGTAGCTTTGTTCCTTTAGGCTTGCAAAATAAGCAAAATGATATTCTTACCCAAACTAAATTTTACGAATTTTGTGCCATTTTATGATAAGTTTTTAGTGAAGAGGTTAAAAGATATTGATGTTCACTGGTATAAAACGTACATTAGTTTTTTCTAATCATCAAAAATATTTCAGGATATGAGTACCCTTAGGCTAAATACCATACTGCTTTTCGTATTATTACTTTTCATATCACCATTTACCCAGGCTAAAATTTTATTGCCTTCGGTATTTGGCAATAATATGGTGCTACAGCAGAAAACAAATGCAGCAATTTGGGGCAAAACAGAAGCAGGTAAAGCGGTAAAAGTGATGGTTTCCTGGAATAAAATTAATTATGGCGCTATTGCCGATGCCAATGGTAACTGGAAACTTAAAGTGGCAACGCCAGGTTTTGGGGGTCCTTATACCGTTACCATATCAGATGGAGAATCATTGGTACTTCATAATGTACTCATTGGTGATGTGTGGATCTGCTCAGGACAATCGAACATGGAAATGCCCCTGGCAGGGTGGGGCAAAATCCTCAATAGCGAAAAAGAAATTGCAATGGCTAATTATCCCAATATCCGCTTATTGCAAACTAACCATATTGCCAGTAACGTTCCGCTTAACGATACGAAAGTGACTAACGGGGGCTGGCAGGAATGTAGCCCCAATTATATTGCTGAATTTTCTTCTACCGCATACTTCTTTGCCCGAGAAGTGTATGAAAAGACCAAAATCCCCATCGGTTTGATCCATACCTCCTGGGGAGGAACAATTGCTGAAGCCTGGACGAGTGCCGAATCGCTAAAAAAGATGGCCGATTTCGCTGCAGCTGTTGATCAGATACAGAAAAGTGCTAAGAATCCAGCATCAATTTCTTACGAAGAAAAATTGTTGAATTGGGTTAAGATCACTACTGATAAAGACTCAGGTAATCAGAATGGAACTTTTAAATGGGCATTACCCGAGAGTGATAACTGGAAAAGCATGACGCTGCCGACCTTATGGGAAGATGCAGCACTTAAAGATTTTGATGGCGTAGTTTGGTTGACAAAAAAGGTTTTGATTCCTGAAAACTGGAAGATAAATGGAACAAAACTTAATTTGGGTACTGTTGACGATAACGACATTACTTTTATCAATGGTGTAAAAATTGGCGAAACGATGGGTTATAATGTATCAAGAACATATGTCATACCCGCTAATTTACTTAAGGTAGGTGAAAATATAATTACCGTCAGGGTTTTTGATAGTGGCGGTGGCGGTGGAATATACGGTAATGCCAACGATTTAAATTTAGCAAATGGAACCAGCAAAATTTCGTTAGCAGGAGAATGGAAATACAAAATAGGTTTAGACTTTAAAAACGTCGAGCCTAAACCCTACGAAGAAAATGGCCCCAACCGGCCAACAGTGTTGTACAACGCCATGATCCATCCTTACCTGCAATTCTCCATCAAAGGCGCTATCTGGTACCAGGGAGAATCTAATGCCGACAGAGCTTACCAATACCGTATATTATTTCCAACCCTGATTAAAGATTGGCGCCAGAAATGGGGGCAGGGCGATTTTCCTTTCTATTTTGTACAATTGGCTAATTTTATGCAGATTGATAATACGCCTTCAGCATCAGCATGGGCAGAATTAAGAGAGGCACAGCAAAAAACACTTGCTTTACCAAATACAGGCATGGCCACAATTATTGATATTGGCGATGCAAAAGATATCCACCCTAAAAATAAACAGGAAGTAGGCAGAAGATTGGCATTGGTTGCTTTAGCTAAAACATATGGCCAAAACATAAATTATTCTGGTCCAATTTATCAATCAAATAAAATTGAAGGAAAACAGATTGTATTAACTTTTGGCAATAGCCAAAATGGATTAAAAACCGCAGATGGTGCAGCGCCTACGGGTTTTGCCATTGCTGGGGCAGATCAGAAATTTTATTGGGCCAAAGCCCTTATCAAAGGGAATCAGATTATCGTGAGTAGCGATATGGTGGCAAATCCCGTTGCCGTTCGTTATGCATGGGGAAACAATCCGGTATGCAATCTGATGAGTAATGATGGCTTACCAGCTTCTCCATTTAGGACAGATACCTGGCAGGGCATTACCTTTGGCAAGAAATAGATTTTAAAAAACATTTTATCCAAATCCCAACAATTTATCCGCTATAATTTATTGGATCATTTTTATTTGATTGAAAGCAGTTAATTGGTTTCTGATATTTTACTAAATCGTTTTATTGGTTGAATATATTTGTTATTTTTACTTTAATAAGCATCTAACCAATATACTTTATGAAGAAAATAACAATTCCACTATGTTTACTGCTGTCCGGTTTATCCATTAAATATGCAGGGGCCCAAAGTTTAACTGAGTTTAATAAAACCCCTTTAAAACAGCACGTTTATGTACAGTTGCCCATTGGCAGTATTAAAGCCCGGGGTTGGTTGTTAAAGCAACTTGAACAGCAAAGAGACGGAGCAACAGGCATGGCCGAAGCACTATACCCGGAAAAAGATAATCTGGGTAAAAATACTGATTGGCTAGGCGGAGATGGCAGCAGTTGGGAGCGTGTACCTTATTATGTTAAAGGTTTGGTCGCTTTGGCCTATACTTTAGATGATACGATGCTAAAAGCGAAAGCGCAAAAGTATATTGATTGGACATTGAATAACCAACAAGCTAACGGATTATTTGGTCCGCCTAAAATGAAAGACTGGTGGCCGCGTATGCCAATGATGTATGCTTTGCAAAGTTATTATGAGGCCACAAATGATAAAAGGGTTATTCCATTCCTCTCAAAATACTTAAAATACGAGCTTGAACACCTTGATGCTGAACCTTTAAGTGAGTGGGCTAAAGCGAGAGCAGGTGATAACATGGAAATTGCCATTTGGCTTTACAATAAAACCGGAGAAAAGTATCTGTTAACGCTTGTAGAAAAGTTAAAAGAACAAGCCTACCCATGGATTGATATTTATACCAACAACGGATTTTACTTTTTTGGTGACGATTTTCAGCCAAAACATATGGTTAATGTGGCTCAGGCTTTAAAATTTCCGATAATTTACGCGCAACTTCAAGATCTTCCTGTCAACATTCAGGCGTTTTCTAAAGGCATCGGTCATATTATGCACGACCATGGTCAACCGGAAGGTTTAGGTTCCGGAACTGAATTTCTGGCGGGTACCAGTAGCATAGAAGGCGTGGAGACCTGTACGGTAGTAGAATGGATGCAGAGTTTAGAAACGGCTGCCAGGGTTATCCATGATGCGAAAATCGGCGATCAGTTAGAAAAAGTGGCTTTTAATGCATTGCCTGCTCAGTTTAGCCGGGATTTTAAAAACCATTCTTACTATACATTGCCCAATCAGGTGCAGAGTATCTACGGCGAACATGGCTTTAATCAGGATTATGCCACTGGTATCATTTCCAGTCCATATTCGGGCTTTGGCTGTTGCCGTTATAACATGCACATGGGCTGGCCCTATTATGTGAAAAATAGTGTTGTGGCCACACCAGAAAAAGGTTTGGCTGTAATTAGCTATGGCCCCATGGAAATAGAAACTACAGTTGCCGGAAACCAAAAGGTAAAAATCACTGAAGAAACCAACTATCCCTTCGAAGAACAGATCAGATTAAAAATTGGCCTTGCTGATCCTACATCTTTTCCACTGATTTTAAGGATCCCAGCCTGGAGTGTGAAACCTAAAATTAAGCTAAACGGAGTTATTTTAAAGGGCGTAAAGGCTGGAGAGATGTTCACTATAGCCCGAAAATGGCAAAATCAGGATCAATTGGAGTTGGATTTTCCGATGGGAATTACTACGGAAAAGCAGGTAAACAATTCTGTAAGTGTAGAACGTGGTCCTATCGTTTATGCGCTCGAAATTAAGGCCATAAATAAGGTGACGAAAACGCACGCTGTAACAGGTTTTACTGATGATGAAATCTATCCACAATCGGCATGGAATTATGGTTTAATGATCGATAAAGGTGATTTAAGCAATGCCAGTTTACTTCGGTCGAGCATGCCGGAGAACCCTTTCATCGCAGCAGATGCACCGCTGAAAATCAGGGTTCAGGCTAAAAAGATTCCATCATGGGGTTTAGATTACAACAAGGTTGCTGCTTTTGATGTACCATACGGTCCAATTGCATCAGCAGAAAAGCCTGAAGAAATTATATTGGTACCATACGGATCTGAAAGTATTCGTTTAAGCTGTTTCCCCCTAATCGGTAAACCGAAAATGATAAATAAAACTTTGGTAGAAAATTTTGATCATGGAATGGCCAGCAATTGGGTGTTTTATGGCGGTGGCTGGTTTTGGAAAGATGGTCAGATGAATGTTTCTTCAAATCCGGGTTCTGGTGGTTATGGTATAAATGGATCTAAATATGTAGCCAATGGTACAGACTTTAAGGATTTTATTTACCAGGCGGATGTTAAAATCAACACCAAAGGTGATGCTGGTTTAATGTTCAGGGTGGCTAAACCTGCCATAGGGCCTGATGCCTACCAGGGCTATTATGTAGGCTTAGATCAACTTCATGGAACCATAGTGTTTGGAAAAGCTAACGGACAAAAATGGACGGTAATAAGTTCAGAAAAATTTTCTGTTGAAATGAATAAGATATATACCTTAAAGATAGCAGCTAAGGGTAATAAGTTTGACGTATTTATAAACGGATCAGCCAATCCCGTGCTGTCGGCATCAGATAATGAATATCATTCAGGGAGTATAGGTTTAAGAACTTATAAAGCACTCGCAAGCTTCGATTCGGTAAAAGTTAACACCTTTTAACATCAGTATCTGGCTATCTAAAACTTTACGGCAAGGAATTTGCTAATGCTGTAATAACAAATAAAGTAATATTATGAAATTATACAGATCAATTCCCATAATGCTCTTTGCCCTTACACTTGCTGCGGGATGTGTAAGCAATAAAAAATATGCCGAACTTCAGGATACTTATGCCAAGCTAAGAGAAAGAAATCAGGAGCTCAGTAATAAATACCAGGATAGTCAACGCGAGCTTACCGGAAGTAACAGCAGGGTTAAAAGTTTAGAAGAGCAGATTGCTTCAGAAAAAGCCAATGTTGTGGCATTACAGGATGCATTAAATAAATGTTTAAATTCTAGCAGCCAGGGTAACGTAAATATTTCAAAGCTGGTTGACGAGATTAATAGTTCGAACAAATACATCAAACAACTGATTAACGCCAAAAATAAAAGTGACTCGCTGAATATGGTGTTAACTAATAATTTAACACGGTCATTAAGCAGGGAAGAATTGGGAGATGTTGATGTGCAGGTGTTAAAAGGTGTGGTATACATTTCTTTAGCTGATAACATGTTGTATAAATCGGGCAGCTACGAAGTATCAGATAAAGCTGGTGAAACGTTAAGCAAGATTGCCAAGATTATCAAAGATTACGATACTTATGATGTACTGATAGAAGGTAATACCGACAATGTACCGATTTCTCAGCCAAATATACGCAATAACTGGGATTTAAGTGCCTTACGTGCATCGTCTGTGGTACAGGTATTGCAAAACAAATATGCGGTAGATCCTAAACGGTTAACCGCTGGCGGACGTGGGGAGTTTAACCCAATTGCAGATAACGCAACCGCCGGTGGAAAAGCAAAAAACAGACGTACACAGATTATTATAACCCCTAAATTAGATCAATTTATGGATCTGATTGGCAAGGCGCCTGAGCAATCCCAAAAATAAAAATAAGGAATAAAGTAATGCTTATTGTAAAGGGTTGAAAGATTAATTTCAACCCTTTTTTATGCAAAAACTTTCTTTTCTTTTAAAATAATTTCCAGATTTGAAAGTCAGCATTTACACTTAAGCGGTTAGTCTTGAAACAATTGAATACATCAAATTTATTTTATATCGTATCACATCATAATCTCTTATTCCGGTTTATTAATTCGTTTTAGTAGGTAAGCTGTATAAACCAATATCGTTAAAAAATACACAAAATATATTTTATGTATTTTTAATAATACTTAAATTAGCTATAATTGCGCATTATTTGTTAAAAAAATATCTGTAATGGGCGAGTTAAGAAAGGGATATGTTACACAGATTGACTTTGAATACGGACAAGGGATCATTACTGATGAAAACGACCAGGATATTCATTTTCGATTAGATGATGTATCTGATCAAATTAGTTTAAATTCGAAAATAGTTTTTGAAATTGAACTGCAAGCGTGCGGTTTGGTGGCAGTTAATGTTAACTTAGCTGTGGAAGAAATGAAGGTTAATACACTCACTTAAACAGTCAGAATGTTGTGGAATTATTGTTCATTTCAAAAGGTAGGCTGAAATAAAATGTGGAACCTTCTCCTAATTTACTTTCCACCCATATTTTTCCTTTATGCCTTTCAATTATTTCGGCGCAGATATACAGGCCTACTCCAAATCCTGCAATAGTTTTGGTATCAGGACTCTCTACCCGGTAAAAACGGTCAAAAAGTCGGGTTATATCATTTTCTCTAATGCCTATACCTTCATCTTCTACACTTACAACCAGATAATTTTCCTGTATCTCGCATTTTATCGCAATTAGCGATTCCTTTTTAGAGTATTTTGCAGCATTGCCAATCAGGTTATGAATTACATTACCGATTTTATCCATGTCGGCATTTACAAATAATTTTTCCGGACCAATTACCTGAATAAAATGACTTGGTGAAACCATTTTGGTTTCTTCTGTAATGGTTTTAATCAGTTCAATAAGGTTAAAGTTTGTTTTGTTCAACAATATTTTACCAGATTCTAGTAAGGAAACGTTCAGAAAACCATCAATCATTAACGACATTTTTTTTAATTGAACATTTATCTTTTCAAGTATCTGGACAGGAAAAACGTTATCTATTTCTTTAAATTTATGTTGTAAAAGCTGTACATAGGCGCTTAATGATGTCAGAGGGGTTTTAAGCTCATGACTTACGATACTGATAAAATCATTTTTTCTTATTTCATCCTGTTTGTGCTCTGTGATATCCAGAATGGCTCCAGCTATGTAAATCGCTTTTCCTTCTCTGTTATAATAGGCCTTTCCCGCAGTTCTTATCCATTTACGCTTTGCATGGATACCTTTCAGGTTAATCTGGTATTCGATGTTAAAAGCATCCCGGTTGTGTAGTGCACGTATAATACCTCTGGTAAGCTTTGCCATATCTTCAGGGCGGACCATAGATTTGGCTTCCTCCATATTTAACCTGTTATGCTCAAGTTCATAAATGTATTGTGCTCTTTCTGATAAAAGTATTTGCTTGTGCGACAGGTCGATATTCCACGAACCCATTTCAGAGGCATCCATGGCTATTTTTAAAATGTCTTTCGCTTTGAGAAGCTCCTTTTTGAAGTTAACCTGCTCGGTAATGTCCTTAATAATCACCAGAATTCTGGTTACTTCGTTTTTATCATTTTTCAAAGGTTCGTACAGAGCGATAAAATAACCATCTGAAACGGGGGTGGAGAGTTTAAGTTCATTAATGGTTACTGGCTGTTTATTTTTGAAAATATCTTTTATAAGCGACTGCTGCATTTCGAGTTCCGGCTTTGCCTCTTCCAAGGGTATTCCGATAACTTCTTTTCTGCTTTTGCCCCAAAGTTTTAATATGTTATCGTTCGCATATTCTGTAATCAATTCTACACCTTTTAAAACGCACATACCCAAAGGCGCTTGCTCAAAAAAGCCCCTAAACCGTGTCTCACTTTCTGAAAGCTCAAATAAAATATGCGAAAGCTGCTGTTCATCATTTGGAACTTCCTTTAATGAACAAATAAGATATTCAACCGGGCGATCGCTTTGTAATACCGGAGAGAATTCCAGTTCCCACTTTACGTTTGGAGAGTTTGAATAAATAGGATGAATAATCAGTGCCTGCTTAGTTTTGAGTTCACTTACTTTTTGAACTGTTTTAGCCAGCGTAATTTTTTCATCATCAGATAAAAGGTTGGGAATAATATCAATATCATAGAATTTTGATTTTCCACCCACACGCGCTATTAAAGCCTGGTAAGCGTCGTTATATTCAACTACAACCAATATTGGCTTTATTTTAAAAATGACTACTGGGCTAGTAGAATGTTTTAATAATGCCTTTAAAAATGGAGAAGCTGAATCTATCATAAAATCTGAGATGACACTTTCTCAAATATAACCCATAAACAATTAATTCCAACTGATTTACGATGAATTTATAATATTTATCATACAATATGGTCGGAGTTATATGATAAATGAGTTCCTTTTGATGAAGTTATCATTAATACGTACGGCAAACCATCAACAAAACATTTTAGCATAAATGCATGTTTAAATAACAAGATTGGCTTTTGGATTGCTTAAGAATATGATTTTGTAGAAAAGTGTAAGCATATCTGCGATCTGAACAAACTAATATAAAAATATAGACAGGCTTTAGAAGATGTTGTTGCGATTGTAATCCTTCATGTTAAAAAGATTATACTTGAATGATGGCATAGGTAAACATACCTGCCTTGTTATAAATTGAGGTAAAGCGAACATCAAAAAATGTAAGTTTGAAGGCAATTAAATGTAAATGAAATCCATAAAGTTAACTTTATTTGATTAAATTGACTAATTTATCATACGAAATAGATCTAGTTTTAACTCAAAATAATGCCTTTTTAAATTCTTATAAAGTTTTTTAATATTTATTTGAAAAATTATTGATCTGATAATCAGTGTTATGCGTTTAAATTTTGGCTTAATTGTTTGATTTGAGCGATTTAATGTTTCTCGTTTACATTTTTTTAAAAAATTACATATATTTGTTCTTACCCTTTCGAGGGTATGTTTTTCATAGGTAGATGTAGGGTCAGAACATTGTTCTGGCCCTTTTTTGCTTTAAAAGATTTAGATAAACTATTTTTGTGGTTATGAAAAAAAAGAAAGTGGTTGTTGCGGTTACCGGTGCCAGCGGTTCTATATATGCAAAGGTTTTGTTTGATCAGTTATTAAAATTAAAAGACCAGATTGGAGCCGTTGGTATAGTGATGAGCGATAATGCGAAAGCAGTTTGGCAATTTGAGCTGGGAAATCAGGATTATAACCATTTCAAAGAATTTACTTTTTATAACAAAAGCGATTTTAATGCACCATTTGCATCAGGATCTGCCAAATACGATACCATGATTATCATCCCTTGCTCAATGGGCACGTTGGGTAGGGTAGCGCAGGGAATATCTAATGATTTAATTTCCAGAGCAGCAGATGTGGTGTTAAAAGAACGCAGAAAATTGATAGCCGTAGTAAGAGATACCCCATTTAGCCTGATTCATATTAACAATATGAAAACGGTTACTGAAGCCGGAGGGATCATTTGTCCAGCCAACCCATCGTTTTACAGTTTACCGCAAACCATAGAAGAAGTGGCCGGAACGGTAGTGAGTAGGGTACTGGACCTGGCAGGTTTCGAACAGGAAAGTTATCGATGGAATGAATGAAGTATGGGATTTTCGGTTAGGAACTATGTTAAATTTTCCCGACCCTAAACACCCAATTCCAAGCCAACCTATTGTTAACTTACTGTAATTTGTGAGGGCTGGAGGTCTTAAGTGGTTAACTCCAAACAAATTTCATATCTTTGCAGCTTCAATGAAAAAGGTCGCATTTTATACATTAGGTTGTAAACTCAATTTCTCCGAAACCTCAACCATCGGTCGATTATTTACCGATGCCGGCTATGTCGTGGTAGAATTTCAGGACCAGGCTGATGTTTACGTAATCAACACCTGTTCGGTTACCGAGCATGCCGATAAAAAATGTCGTAAAGTTGTTAAAGAAGCCTTAAAGTATTCTCCAAATGCTTTTGTAACCATTGTAGGTTGTTATGCCCAGTTAAAACCACAGGAAATTGCCGAAATAGAAGGTGTTGATATGGTTTTAGGTGCGGCAGAAAAATTCAGGATTGTCGAATATATTACCGATTTAACAAAACAGCCAAAAGCACTCGTTCATCAGCAAAATATAGAAAAAGTTAACCACAACTTTATTGCATCATATTCTATTGGTGATAGAACACGTACTTTTTTGAAAGTACAGGATGGTTGCGATTATCCTTGTACGTACTGTACCATTCCTTTAGCACGTGGTGCAAGCCGTAGCGATACCATTGAAAATGTAGTGAACCGTGCAAAAATGATTGCGGAAAGCGGTGTTAAAGAAATTGTATTAACAGGAGTAAATCTCGGCGATTTTGGAATCAGAAACGGGCAGCGCGAAGACAAGTTTTTCGATCTGGTTAAAGCCCTGGATGAAGTAGAGGGGATTGAAAGAATCCGGATATCTTCTATCGAACCTAATTTGTTAAGCAACGAAATTATAGAATTTGTGGCCACTTCAAAAAGGTTTGTTCCGCATTTTCATATTCCCTTACAATCAGGCTCTGATAAAATTTTAGGGTTGATGCGCCGACGTTACCGGAGTAATTTGTATGTAGAGCGTGTTGCTAAGATTAAAGAGATCATGCCAAACTGTTGTATTGGCGTAGATGTAATTGTTGGCTTCCCAGGCGAAACGAAGGAGGATTTCCTGGATACCTACCAATTTTTAAACCAGCTGGACGTTTCATATTTACATGTATTTACTTACTCTGAACGCGAATTAACGGCTGCAGCCGAAATGAAAGGCGTTGTAGCAGGAAGTGAACGGAATGAGAGAAGTAAAATGCTTCATATCCTGTCTGATAAAAAGCGGAGAGCTTTCTACGAATCGCAAATTGGTACTGAAGGAGAAGTACTTTTTGAAGCGGATCAGAAATCTGGTTATATGCACGGCTTTACCAAAAACTATGTAAAAGTACGTGCCAAATACGATCCGGTTATGGTAAATGAATTGAAAGCCGTTAAGCTTTTGGAAATTACATCCGATGGAGAAGTTGAAGTGGCAGAGTTGGAAACCTCTTACGCACACCACTAGTTTAGTCTGGAGTTTTTAGCCGGAATTCTTTAGTCAAATATCCTTTACTGTTGTTCTGAACGCTGAGAATAATCTTTTAAGTGTTATATGTAAATTGGAAGATGGGAAAGATATGGAATGGTTCATGATTTTCAGTCTTTCAGCTTTGGTCTTTTCTTCTGGTCTTCGTACATCTGACTTTCTAACGTCAGTCTTTATGCTTTGGTCTTTAGTCTTTCTTTCCTATCTTCGCAACAAAATATTTCTATGTTTCCTACCGTTTCACATTTTTTAGAATACCTGTTCGGCATTAATTTACCGCTCCCCTTTAATACATTTGGTGTTTTTGTAGCGCTCGCATTTGTTGCCGGTTACTGGGCTTTTACCAAAGAGCTTAAACGTAAAGAAGCGTTAGGGATACTTCATCCCATTAAAAAAACGATTATAGTTGGGAAGCCTGCCACTACATCAGAATTGATCATGAATGGCCTCTTTGGCTTTGTTATCGGTTACAAACTGGTTTACGCATTATTAAACTACAAACTTTTTGTAAATGATGCACAGTCGGTTTTAATGTCGACCCAGGGAAATATAATAGGTGGTTTGTTTTTTGCTGGTTTATTTGCGTATTGGGATTATACTGAAAAGAACAAACATAAACTAGATAAACCAAAAGAAATACAGGTAACCGTTCATCCGTACCAGATCATGAGTAATCTGATTGTATGGGCAGCTATATGGGGATTTTTGGGCGCGAAGTTTTTTGATAATCTGGAATATTGGGATGATTTTGTTCAACACCCTATAGAACGCTTATTATCTTTCAGTGGTTTAACCTTTTATGGCGGCTTAATCTGTGGCGGCGCAGCGGTGTTGATCATTGCCAGGAGAAATGGCATTAAACCTTTACATATGCTGGATGTAGGTGGACCCGGTATGATGCTGGCTTATGCTGTTGGTCGTATCGGCTGCCATATGGCAGGTGATGGAGACTGGGGTATTGTGAACCCTAACCCGAAACCGTTCTCCTGGTTGCCAGATTGGTTGTGGTCTTACAAATACCCAAACAACGTGGTAGGCGAGGGGATCCCTATTCCGGGTTGTACGGGTAAGTTCTGTAACGAATTGGCTCAGGGTGTATACCCTACACCACTTTATGAAGTGATTATCTGTTTAATCCTTTTCGCCTTTTTGTGGAGCATCAGAGATAAAATAAAAGCACCTGGTTTAATGTTCGGTATTTACATGATCTTAAACGGAGTGGAACGTTTCTGTATTGAGTTGATCCGGGTAAACTCTAAATACCATGTTTTTGGTTTATCGTTTACGCAGGCAGAAATGATCTCTACTTTTTTAGTTGTTGGAGGCATGGCCCTAAGTGTTTATGCTTTACGTAACAAGAATAAACTGGCCCAATAAGAACCTGATAAATTCAATTAAATACAACAACAGCCTTATTCTGTTGTTTAAATAGTTATGAATTACGAATTACTATGCAATAAAGTGATCTCGATTGTTAAGCTTACCGGAAATTTTATCCGTAAGGAAGCGATGCAGTTTGATGTTCAGAAAATAGAATATAAAGGTTTGAATGACATGGTCTCCTATGTTGATAAAACAGCAGAGCAGAAACTTGTTCAAAATCTGGAAAAATTGATGCCCGAGGCGGGGTTCATTACTGAAGAAAAAACAATTAACCGCGCCGGAAAAACCTACACCTGGATCATCGATCCTTTAGATGGTACAACCAATTTTATCCATGGCATTCCAACCTATGGCATTAGCGTGGCACTTTATGAAGATCGACTACCTGTAATAGGCGTGGTCTATGAATTAAATAGGGGAGAAATGTTTTATTCGTATAAAGGCGGACCTGCTCTAATGAATAAAAAAGAAATTAAAGTTTCCAATAATCCTGATTTAAAATCAAGTCTGCTGGCCACAGGTTTCCCGTATTATCAATTTGATGAACAAGCGAAATACTTAAAATTGCTGGCCGAAATGATGCAGAAAAGCCACGGCGTACGAAGAATAGGCGCGGCGGCAATAGATTTGGTATACACAGCCTGTGGACGTTTTGATGCTTTTTTTGAATATAATCTGCAACAATGGGATTTTGCGGCTGGTTGTTTCATTGTTCAGCAGGCTGGCGGGGAGGTGTATGATTTTGCCGGAGGTAACGATTACTTTGAAAAAAGGGAAATATTGGCTACCAACGGAAAACTAACTACCGAAATGTTGGAAGCGATTAAAAAGTATTTTTAAGGCTATTCGTCATACCGATCCTGTAAAAAAAAGGTCGCGATTCTCATCGCGACCTTTTCACTATATATACTATGAAAAATGCTCGTTTTTAAAGTGCTTCGGAAACTACTTCCGTAACTTCCGGCACCATTCTCTGCAATAAATTCTGGATGCCTGATTTAAGCGTGATGGTGGAAGACGGACAACCACTGCAAGAGCCACGTAATTCTACAGTAACTACACCTTCATCAAAAGACTTATAAGTAATAGCACCACCATCCTGTTCAACGGCAGGACGTACATAATCGTGTAAAATCTGCTGGATTTTAATTTCAGTTTCCGTACCTTCAAAGGTAGGCGCTTCCTCAGCAGCAGCTTCTTTGATTTTTAATTCAGATTCTACCGCACCTTTAACAAATTCCTTTAAAATGGCTTCAATGTCTGCCCATTCTGCATCATCTGTTTTGGTAATGGTCACAAAATTACTGGCGAAAAAAACACCGGCAACAAAGTTGAATTTAAATAATTCTTTAGCAAAAGGCGAATGTTCAGCACTCTCTTTAGTCGCAAAATCCTCACTGCCATTTATTAACAGCTTGTTTACCATGAATTTCATGGTAGCTGGATTTGGAGTCTGTTCTGTATATACGTTAATCGTCATGTCTTAATCAATTTGAATAAACAAAATTAACAATTACTCGTTAATAAAACCTTTGCTGGCTGTCTGCTTAACGTCAATTTAATTTAGCTAAAAAACGCCGGTGTAATTAAAAGGTGAAATGGTTCTCAGTTGTGTTTTTATTTCTTCCGAAACAGCTAAACCTTCAATAAATTCTGCTATGCTTGCTGCATTGATTTTAGTATTTGTTCTGGTTAATTCTTTTAACGCTTCGTAAGGATTAGGATAGTTTTCTCTTCTTAAAACGGTTTGAATGGCCTCCGCAACAACTGCCCAGTTTTCATCCAGATCTGCATGTAAAGCAGTTTCATTTAATAAAATCTTGTTTAATCCACGTAAAGTGGCATTAATGGCAATTAATGTATGTCCAAAAGGAACGCCAACATTCCTTAAAACGGTAGAATCCGTTAAATCTCTCTGCAAACGCGAAATGGGTAATTTAGCAGCAAAGAATTCAAAAAGTGCATTTGCAATTCCGGCGTTTCCTTCCGCATTTTCAAAATCGATTGGGTTTACCTTATGAGGCATTGCTGATGACCCGATCTCTCCGGCTTTGATTTTCTGTTTGAAATAGTTTTTGGAAATATAAGTCCAGATATCCCGGTCCAAATCAATAATAATATTGTTGATGCGTTTTAATGTATCACATTGCGCCGCAAACTGATCGTAATGCTCAATCTGTGTAGTGTGTTGTGCCCGTGATAAACCTAAGGTGTCATTGACAAAGTGATTCGAAAAATCAACCCAGTTTACTTCCGGATAGGCAATGTGGTGTGCATTGAAGTTTCCGGTTGCTCCACCGAATTTTGCACTGTTAGGGATTTTTTGTAAATTTTCTAACTGAATAGCCAAACGCTCCGCAAAAACTAAAAACTCTTTACCCAGTTTGGTAGGGGATGCCGGTTGTCCGTGGGTATGTGCCAGCATCGGAATATCTTTCCATTCCGTTGCCAGTGCATTTATTTTTTCTATTAATGCATTAATAGCCGGATAATAACTTTCGTTTAAGGCCAGTTTAATAGAATAAGGGATGGCAGTATTGTTGATATCCTGAGAGGTTAATCCAAAATGGATGAACTCTTTATAGTTTTGAAGCGATAATGAATCGAATTTACTTTTGATAAAATATTCGACCGCTTTAACATCATGATTGGTTACTTTTTCGGTTTCTTTAATTTCTAAAGCATCAGCCTCTGAGAAATTTTGGTGGATTTTTCGTAATTCAGCATAAAGATTTCGATCAAAATTTGCTAAGCCCGGCAGGTTGATTTCGCAAAGTGCGATAAAATATTCGATTTCTACAAAAACCCGGTATTTAATTAAGGCTTCTTCGGAAAAATAAGCGGCTAAATCTTCTGTAGTTTTTCTGTAACGGCCATCAACAGGTGAAATAGCTTGTAGCGATGTTAAATTCATTATGCGGATTATATTTTTGCCGCAAATTTACTACAATTGATGGATTTTAAGGCCTAGATGCCTAAATAAAAAAGCCTTGGCTTACCTAAAGCCTTTTCAAAAGCTTTGATTGAACTATTTTTTATGGCAGTGGTATCCGTTTTAACCAGCGTATCAATTAACGGTTGTATCTTTTGAAGTAATATCCTTAACTGCAGTATCAACAATTGTTAGAATCCAACTTTAGCTGAATCGGTTCAGCGATCCTTTTTCACCGATTTATACGCTGCAACTGATAAACTTTAAGGCTAATGCTAAAAAGTCCGTTTTGGATGCGTTTTTCATTCTGTTTGATTTAAAAAGTAATCAATTAACTCTTAAACCAAAAAAAGATTAAAAAATAACCTGGTTTTGTTTGACTAGTCCTAAAATAAGTCAACTAGTGTGTCAACTTATTTCAGGACGGGACAGTTAAATAAAAAAGGTCGGGATTTTAAATCGCGACCTTTTCTCACTACAACTAGTGATTATATTATTGTTTAACTTCAGTTTTTTCTGTGGTAGCTTTAACAGAAGTATCTTTTACGGTAGAATCTTTTACTACTGTATCAACTTTAGTGGTATCTGTAATAATTGTAGAAGAATCTGTAATGGTTGTATCAGCGCCATCTGATTTTTTAGTTGAACCGCCACAAGCAGCTACTGTTAGAGATAAAGTCAGGGCTAAAAAGCCTAATTTGAATGCATTTTTCATCTTGATATATGTTTTAGGGTTAATATATATCTTTAATACCGGGAATTTAGAAAGGTAACCTATTTTTTTTCGCTAAAATAAAAAAGCCTTCGAAAAATGAATTTCGAAGGCTTTTTTTATAAGTAAGTTAGACTAGTGTTTAACTTCAGTTTTTTCTGTAGTAGTTTTTACAGATGTGTCTTTTACTGTAGAATCTGTTACTACTGTATCTTTTTTAGTAGTATCAGTAATTACAGTTGAAGAGTCAGTAGCTGTAGTGTCAGCACCTTCTGCTTTTTTCTCTGAATTACAAGCAACAACTGATAAAGATAAAGCTAAAGCTAAGAAGCCTAATTTGAATGCATTTTTCATTTTGAATATTTTTAAGTAATTAATTAATTTACATGTTAATACCACTTATTTAAAAAGGTAACCCAAAAAAGATAAAAAAAATGAATAAAAATAAAAAAGTGCCGTGAATTCAAATTCAAGGCACTTTTTTATATAGTGAAGTTAGACTAGTGTTTAACTTCAGTTGTAGTTGTAGTAGCTTTTACAGTAGTATCTTTAACTGTAGAATCTTTAACTGTAGTATCTTTTGCAGTAGTATCAGTAACGATAGTAGAAGAGTCAGTTAAAGTAGTATCAGCACCTTCAGCTTTTTTTTCTGAGTTACAAGCCACAACTGATAAAGATAAAGCTAAAGCTAAAAAGCCTAATTTGAATGCATTTTTCATTTTTGAATTTTTTTAAGTAATTAATTTCTTATTAATGCCGCAAAGGTAAAAAGGTAACCCGAAAATTTGCAGAAAAGTTAAAATATTTTTTTGGTAGAATTTGGGTTACCGTTTGCCTGATCTTTGTATTAAGCAATTATAGTGGCTATAAATTTTTTTGTCTAATATTGGGTTACTATTTACAGAAAAATGTATTAACTAGTGAATAACGGTTTAAAGAGTTCAGTTCCAACAGATAGAGAGGTTATTTTAGGTATTCTAAATAACTCAGAAGATATACTTAACAAGTTATACAAAGCTTATTATGCGATGGTTTTGCAGTTTATCCTGAATAATAACGGTGATGAAGATGATGCAAAAGATGTTTATCAGGAAGGTATAATTATTTTATATAACAAAATTAAGGCAGGTAATTTTGAACTTAGCAGCAAGCTGAAAACTTATATCTATTCGGTTTGCCGGCGTATTTGGCTAAAAAAGCTCAGCTTAAATAGTAAAAAGACGGGGAGTATTACTGATTATGAAGATGTTTTTGCTGTAGAAGAGGATTTGGAACACCACGAAGAAAAAGATGCTTCGTTTGTAAAAATGCAATCAGCGCTTGATCATCTTGGCGAACCCTGTAAAACCATTATTCAGGATTTTTATATCCATAATTTATCCATGCAGGATATCTGCGAAAAGTTTGGTTATACCAATACCGATAATGCAAAAACGCAGAAATATAAATGTTTGCAAAGGTTAAAGAAAATATTTTTTCAACCATAATTTGAAATGAGAAACGATTTGGAGTTAGATGCAATTATTGAAGATTATCTATTAGGTAAACTTAATGCGCAAGAAGTAGAGGCTTTTGAAAAGTTACGTCTTAACGATGCTACAGTAGATCATAAGGTAGTTTCGCACAAGTTCTTTTTAGCTTCTATGGATACATTTGCAGAACAGTTACGTTTAAAGGAGCAGTTGAATCATATCCATTCTGAAATTGATGTGGAAAGTTTGGCCTCTACACTGAGACCTCATCCTTCGCGTCTGGTTCAGTTATGGCGGAAACACAAATCTGCCATTGCTGTTGCTGCATCTTTTGTCGTACTTTCTTTGGTCTCTATCTACTCTATCCAGCACAGCACTCAACAGGCCGAGCGCTACAGGCAGTTAAGTAATCGGGTAAACAATGCCATTAAAACACAAAATAGCTTAATCAGAAATATAAAGCACAGTAACGCCACTTCTGATAAGCCAAATAATCAAAACAGTTTTGGTGGTACGGGTTTTGCCATTTCTACAAATGGTTACATCTTAACCAACCTGCACATTATTAATGGTGCTGATTCTTTATACGTACAAAATAGTAAAGGAGAATCGTTTAAGGTAAAATCGGTTTACACAGATCCTCAGAATGATATTGCCATTCTTAAAATAAGCGATAAACATTTTAGTAATTTATCTTCTATTCCTTATACCATCAAAAGAAATACCAGTAACATCGGTGAAATTGTATATACTTTAGGTTATCCGAAAGATGATGCTGTACTTGGAGAAGGTTATGTAAGTTCCAAAAATGGTTTTGTAGGTGATACCACACAGTATCAGGTTGCCATTTCGGTCAACCCGGGTAATAGTGGTGGTCCTGTGTTAGATAACAATGGAAATTTAGTGGGTATCATTAGCGGTAAGCCAGATCAAACTGAAGGTGCAGCTTTTGCTATAAAATCGAAATATATTCTGGAGGCGATGAGGGCCATTCCTCAGGATTCGCTGGGCGTAAACAAACTTACTGCCAACAAAAAAAGCTTGCTTTCTGGTTTAAAACGTACTAAACAGATCGAAAAAATACAGGATTATGTGTTTATGATCAAAGCATATTAAAAGTAATACCCCCAAACAAATTAATATTCTTAAACCCTGTAGATCCTTTCTTCAGGGTTTTTTATTGGAATTGTAATTTGGAAGTCTTTAATTAATATTAAATCTATATATTTACTATACTATTGTTTAGATTTGTTATCATCAAAATTAAATTAATTAAGATTATGAGTATAAGATTAGGCGATACCGCACCGAATTTCAAGGCCGACACCTCTATTGGCGAAATAGATTTTTACGATTATTTAGGCGATAGCTGGGGCGTGCTTTTTTCGCACCCTGCTGATTATACACCTGTGTGCACTACTGAATTGGGTAGAACAGCAGCGTTAAAAGGCGAATTTGATAAAAGAAACGTTAAGGTTTTAGCCCTAAGCGTTGATTCTGCCGAGTCGCATAAAGGATGGATTAATGATATCAACGAAACCCAAAATACTGCTGTAGAATTTCCGATCATTGCCGATCCGGATAAGACAGTGGCTAATCTTTATGATATGATCCACCCGAATGCCTCAGAAACATTAACCGTCAGATCTTTGTTCGTGATCAGTCCCGATAAAAAGGTGAAATTGATCATTACCTATCCGGCATCTACAGGAAGGAATTTTAACGAAGTGTTGCGGGTAATTGATTCTTTGCAGCTTACCGCCAATTATAGCGTAGCTACTCCGGCCGATTGGAAAGATGGCGAAGATGTAATTGTAGTAAATAGCATTAAGACAGAAGATATCCCGGCTAAATTTCCGAAAGGACATCAGGTGATTAAACCTTATCTACGTACAACACCTCAGCCAAATAAATAATTCGGTTTATTAGCGCAACATTCTTATTTAACAGAGTGGGATAACTTGCATTATAGGTGAAAATTATTATATTTGGTTAGTTTTGTTTCAATATTCATGCTTAAACTGGTTGTTTTATTTAAATTAATATACAATTGTTTAAAATAAATGCTGATCAAGGCATAAAGGTTTGTTTTACTTATACAATATTTATTTTTTTTATGGCAACCGGAAAAGTTAAATGGTTTAATACGCAAAAAGGCTTCGGATTTATTGTGCAGGAAGACAACAAAGACTTATTTGTGCATTTTAAAGATGTTTTAGGCGGAATTGAAAGCTTGAAAGAAAACGATAAAGTAGAATTTGAAGTAGCAGAAGGCCGAAAGGGTCTGCAAGCGGTGAACGTTAAGAAAGTTTAAACATTCATTATTATATTTCTTCATCCTACAAAGCCTTTCGATAGAAGGGCTTTTGTAATTGAAATCCGCTCAAGATAAAATAATACCTAAATCGGGATAACGCTATCTGTTGGGTTTATTTTACCCTAGATAGTTGTACTATGTTCATTGTTAGGCTGACCGGTAGCGAAGCGTAAAAGTATAAAGTAATTCATTTCAGCATCATTCCTGCTATTAAGCCCCTGAAATGAATTCAAAGGTGAGCTTACGACTGATAAGGTATCTTAAGAATATCTTTTAAGCGCACCTTATGAAACAAAGCAGTATTAATAATATTGAATAATGGATGTTTTCAAAATCACATGATCGCCATTCGCAATTTTGGTAAAAATCAAAAACTGATCCTGATCCGGGTTGATTTTATATTTCTTTACTAAATCTTCTGGTTTTGCGGGGTAATTACGCACGATTACATTGCCTTTTAAATTTATCTCTTTTTTCAGTTCACCAGTATTTCGTATCGACTCAATTTTAAAAATACGCCCGGGAAAATCTGTTTTTACACGGTTAGCACTAAATAATTGCGTTTGCGGATGTAATTTTAAGAGACCATAAGTAGTACCAATTAGATTAAATGCACCCGATTTTAGTAATGCGGCATCAGGTTCGTAAAGGTACTCACCAACGTTCAGATGGTTTATAAAGTGCACTGAAGCATTTGATGATGATTTGTAAAAAAAAAAATCCTTTTCAATTTCATTGTTTAACGTTATGGCCTTAATTTTGGTTTCGTTTTTATCATGCTTATCTATTATCCAAAGCAGTTCTTTACATTCGTTTTTTACACTTACAATATGGATTTCACTCACCTGCTTCAATTCTGATAGTCCTGCAGAGATATCCAGTAATGGAGCAGTTTTAACAATTATTCTGGATGATTTTTCCAATAATATGTCCAGATTGGTTACCACATCAGGTGTACAATCTTTGAGCATAAAAACTTTGCCCTTTTCAGTTCGTCGCGCAGGATCAACATAGATGGTATCGAAAAATGTATCATTGTTTTTGATATAAGCAATGCCATCTTCTGCTTTAAATTTTATGTTTATTGCCTGTAAAGCCTTCGCATTATGCTGGGCTATTGCAGATAGCTCCTCATTGATTTCGCAATGTGTTACTTTTTTTACTTTTTGTGAAAAGTAATAACTGTCAATGCCGAAGCCCCCGGTAATATCAATCAGTGTATCACCTTTAGCCAGTTTTGATTTGTATTTTGCAGTAAGTTCAGAAGAGGTCTGTTCGATGGATAACATTGGGGGGTAATAAATATTTTCCGTATGGAACCAGGTAGGCAACTTCTTCTCAGATTTCTTTTTTGCGGCAATTTGTGTGGCCAGCTCCGCAGCACTAATACCTTCGAACGGACTTTTTGCCAAAGCGATCTGATTGACATCGTTGTTTAAATTTGCATTGATGTAGTCTTGTACAGCTTTAGCTAAAAGTTTATCGTTCATTGTTTTATAACAGTATAAGTACCAGGAAGCAAGTAGCAAGGGTAGTATCCAATCTTGATTCTTAATACTAATTACTTAATACTAATTACTTGCTACTACTTTTATTTTTCATTACCATCTGGCAGGTGTGCCGGCTCTTCACTTCCAATAAAATATCCTTATCAACGGTTACCCGATCAATGGTTTGTTGATTGTAATAACGGATCGTTACCAGTTCAAGCCCTTTATTATATTTTATGGTAAATTCTTCCGATAAATCTTTGATCAGTTTTTCAATCTGAACAGGATGATCATCCACGCTCACCGAAAAGCTGATGGCCGAGTTAAGCATGGTATTGATTTTGATCCGATGTGTATGGAACAACTCGAAAATATTGCTTAGGTTTTCTTCAATGATAAAAGAATAGTCTTTTGGAAAAATAGAAATCAACGCCTGGTTCACCTTAAAGATAAAAGATGGGACGGGCAACGGGTTGTTTTCTTTGGTAATTGCCGTTCCTGAATTTTCCGGCTGGATAAACGACCTGACAAAAAGGGGGATACCCTTGTTTTGAAGGGGTTTTATGGTTTTAGGATGTATTACCGTTGCACCATAATAAGTAAGTTCTATAGCATCATGATAAGAAAGCTGGGCAATCAGTTCTGTTTCATCAAACCATTTTGGGTCTGCATTTAATACCCCGGGAACATCTTTCCAGATGGTTAAGGCAGCAGCTTCCAGGCACGAAGCAAATATAGCCGCCGAATAATCAGAACCTTCACGCCCTAGTGTTGTGGTATAATTCTCACTCGTCCCGCCAATAAATCCTTGCGTTACAATGATGTGGTCTATTAAAAGTGGTTTTAAGTCTCTCTGTATGTGCTGATTAGTCTTTGCCCAGTCTACTTTTCCTTCTTTATACGTATTGTCGGTATGGATATAGTTGCGCGCGTCAGCCCATAGGGTTTTATTGCCCGTTTCATTCAACCACGCTGCTACAATTTTAGTGGAAACGATCTCACCGATAGATACAATCTGATCATAAATATAATCAGTATTGTGATCAGGCTCATCTTCAATCAACCAATCAATTTCTACAAAGGTATTGGCTACATCATCGTAAACGGGATGGTGTTTTCCCTGAAAGAGTTCATCTATAATGTTGAAATGAAAATGTTTAATTTCGTCAAAAATGGCATGGGCATCCTTGTTTTGGGAGAGAAATGCGTACGTAAGATCCTCTAATCTATTGGTAATTTTGCCCATGGCAGAAATAACGATCAGCAGATTTCCTTTTTTGTAGTCTCGTACAATATTGGCCAGATTTTTTACGCCTGCCGCATCTTTTACCGAGGCACCTCCAAATTTAAAAATATCCATATTAAAATGCCTTGATCTGTTCTTTAGATAGCGCTGCGTTTAACCATCCGCTTTCTAAATGTGCTTTATATTTATTATAGAAGTTAATTGCTGGCTCGTTCCAGTCTAACACTTGCCAAACCATACCACTATAGTTGCCGTTTTTAGCCTCTTCTATCACTTTTTCAAATAATATTTTGCCCAGGCCCTTCCCTCTGAACTCTTCTGTTACGATAAAATCTTCAAGGTATAATCTGCATCCTTTCCAGGTAGAATAGCGTGTATAATATAATGCAAATCCTACAATATTATCATTTACTTCAGCTACGTAAGCTTTCCATACTGGATTTTTGCCAAAACCAGCATCAATGAAGTGATCTAAAGTAACGGTAACTTCCTCTGGAGCACGCTCGTAAATGGCGAGTTCGTTAATTAATTCCAATATTCTTGGACAATCTTCTGCAGTTGCAAATCTGATATTGAAATCCATATTAGTTGGCCGAAATGTCGTTTTTGAAATGTTTGATTACCCTTTTGCCAAAAATGCTGCTACCAATGCGTACCATCGTACTGCCTTCTTCAATGGCAATTTTATAATCAGCGCTCATTCCGGTTGATATTTCTTTAAACGCATCATCTTTACGAAAAAAGCTCACTTTAATGCCCTCAAAAAATACTTTTAGTTCGTTAAATTCCGTGGTAATCTGTTTTTCGTTCCTGGTATTGGTGGCAATACCCATTAAGCCAACAATGCGGATATTTTTCAGTTCGGCTAACTCTTCGGCCCGTAGCAATTCAACTACTTCATCAAAGCCAAGTCCAAATTTAGTGTCTTCATCGGCAATGTAAACTTGTAACAAGCAATCAATGATGCGTTTGTTTTTCGCCGCCTGTTTGTTGATCTCCTGCAGTAATTTCAGGCTATCCACACCATGGATCAGTTTAACAAAAGGAGCAATATATTTTACCTTATTGCTCTGTAAATGACCAATTAAATGCCATTCGATATCTTTGGGAAGTTGTGCCTCTTTTTCAACCATTTCCTGTACATGGTTTTCCCCGAAAATACGTTGTCCGGCGTTGTAGGCTTCTAAAATTGATTCTATAGGTTGTGTTTTTGAAACTGCAATGAGTTTAACCCCTTCTGACTCAACTTCGCTTTTATATTGTTTAAGATTATCAGCTATGCTCATTTATAACTATTTTTGGTAAAATTAATAACCTTGCCGCAATTTGGGCAAAAAATAATATTTAAATTAAGGATGAAGAGATCAATATGGGTTTTAATGACAGCTATATTATGGTTCGGCTGTAAGCCTGGCATACCTGATGACATTATAAAACCTGATCAAATGGAAAAGATTTTATACGATATGCACATTGTAGACGGATACCTTTCCAGCATTTATGTGGTAGATTCAGCAAAGAAGGTGGCTGCAGCCTATTACAAGGGGATTTATAAAAAGTTTGGGACAGACTCTGCCCAGTACAATAAAAGTTTGCTCTGGTATAATACCAATCCGGTGCAACTGGAAGCCCTGTATAAAAACGTACAGAAAATGCTTGACAAACAAAAAAAAGGAACAGCGTTAGCCGATTTAATGATCAAGAAAAAACAGTTTAAAGCCGATTCGTTGGTGATTGCAAAGAAATTTAAGGCAGATTCTCTTGCGATTAGAAAAAAAATGAAACCTGATTCTTTATCAAAAGTTAAAGCTGTGGCAGCAATTGCCAAAAAGAAAAAAGAGGCCGATTCACTCATTAATATAAAAAAAGCTGGGATGGTAAACACAGTGCCTACACCAGTTGCAGTACCATAATATGTTATATCCCGATAATTGTTTAGAACGTTTAGGTTTTGTAGAGATCAGGCAGCTGATCAGCAAACATTGTTTGAGCCCCATGGGCCAGGCCATGGTGGAAAAGATGCAGGTGATGAACCGTTTTGATCAAATTGATAAATTCTTACGTCAAACCAACGAATTTAAAAGCATCCTGCAAAATCAGGAGCCTTTACAGATCAACACTTTTTTTGATATTAAATCACTGGTTGAAAAAATCAGGGTAGAGGGTACTTACCTTTTGGAAGAGGAATGGTTTCAGGTATATACTTCGTTGCAAACTGTATTTTCTGTACTCCGTTTTTTTGAGGAACGTGCAGAAGTATATCCTACTTTGGAAGCTTTATTTGAACACCTGCCAATCGAAAAAAACATCTTACGGAAGATCGAAACCGTAATTGACGCCAAAGGAAAGATTAAACCCAATGCATCAAAAGAATTGCAGGAAATTACTGCTGCTATATCGAAAACAGAGCAAGATATGCGCAAGCGCATGGACGCTATTTATAAACAAGCTATAGCCAATAATTGGGTCGCCGATGGTAGTTTAACGATTCGTGATGGCAGGATGTGTATTCCGGTTTTGGCCGAGAATAAACGCAAACTGAAGGGGTTTGTACACGATGAATCGGCAACGGGGCAAACGGTTTATATTGAACCAGAAGAAGTTTTTACTTTAAATAATAAGTTGCGCGATTTGGAATTTGATAAACGCCGTGAAATTATCAAAATTTTAATCGCTTTAACGGATGATCTTCGGCCGTATTCTCCATTATTGCTTTCTTACCACGGTTTCTTAACTAAACTGGATTTTGTGCGTGCCAAAGCATTATTTGCTATGGATATTGAAGCTGAAATGCCAGGTTTGCTAAAAGAACCCAAAACCAGGCTGATTAATGCAAGACACCCTTTGTTATCCATCTCATTTGCGGCAGAAAAGAAGAGTGTTACACCGTTAAACATTCATATAGATGCCGAGACCCGTTTGGTGCTGGTTTCAGGGCCCAATGCGGGCGGTAAATCGGTTTGTATGAAAACAGTCGGTCTCTTGCAGATTATGTTACAAACCGGACTGTTGATTCCGGTTGATGCCAATAGTGAAGTAGGTATTTTTGAAAACATTTTTGCCGATATCGGCGATGATCAATCGATAGAAAGTGATCTGAGTACTTATAGTGCACATTTGAAGAAGATGCGCTATTTTGTAGAACATGCTTCGCCAAAAACAATGGTGCTGATTGATGAATTCGGTACGGGTACCGATCCGCAGTTTGGCGGACCAATGGCTGAAGCTGTTTTGGAAGTTTTAAATAATAAAAAAGTTCGGGGGGTAATCACCACGCACTATTCTAATTTAAAATTATTTGCAGGTAATACAGCGGGTTTGGAAAATGCTTCCATGCTTTTTGATAATGCGAAAATGAAACCACTGTATGTGTTAGAAATGGGTAAACCAGGGAGTTCTTATGCATTTGAAATTGCACAGAATATTGGTTTGCCTAAGGAGGTTATTCAGCTGGCCAAAGAGAAAACAGGTTCTAACCAGAATAGGGTAGATACGATGCTTGTTGATCTGGAGCGCGAAAAGAAAAATATTTATGATGCGAAAGTAAGTTTGGCCAACCAGCAGAATAAAGCAAAAAACCTGGTTGCCGAAAATGAAAAGTTAAAAAGTTTTTTAGAAGAGAATAGAAAGGTCTTGATTAGAGAGGCCAAACAAGAGGCACAAAACATTATTAAAAATGCCAATAAACTGGTAGAAAATACAATAGCCGAGATAAAGGAAAAGCAAGCTGATAAAGAGGTAACGAAGGAACTTCGTCAGAATTTGCAAAAAGAACTGGTTAAAAATACGGTGCCAAAAGAGCGCCCTAAGCCGTTGTCTGTAGTGGTTGGTGGTGAAATAGAAATTGGTGATTTGGTGAAATTTAATGATAGTGAAACCATTGGTCAGGTATTAGAAATTAACCGCAATGAACTGATTTTAGCTATTGGCGATCTACGATCGACGGTTAAAAAGAACCGTGTACAAAAGGTGAGTAACCGCGAAGCCAAAAAAGTAATTCAAAGTAGTGCCAATTCTTTCGCCGGGCGGATGAATGATGCGGTTTCTGGCTTCAGGGCCGAGCTCGACCTTCGTGGAAAACGCACAGAGGATGCGTTGTTTGAAGTGGAGAAATATTTAGACAAAGCAATTATGCTCGGTTTTCCATCCATTAAACTGATTCACGGTAAAGGTGACGGTATTTTGAGGAAAATGATCAGGGAGTATTTACGCAAGTACAGTCAGGTAAACAGGATGGAAGATGAACATGCTGATAGGGGTGGCGATGGTATCACGTACGTGTATTTGAATTGATGAGTGATATCTGAGACATGAGATGCTAAATGGGAGACAGGAAATTTAGGTTGGCCAAGCGTCATCGGCTGAAAGTGTAGCGGTGTGGAGAAATCTATCCAGAAGGATCGTGGTGTTGAATATTACCATCCGATACTGAGGAAAATCCTGTTTACCAATCTCTGTTTGAAATTAATGTAGTATTCTGTTATCAATTCAACCTTTCAGACGGAAACATCTGACGGCACACAAAACTTTATAACTGTAACTGTGTTATTTTTAAAACGTTACGGTTATGAAAAAAATCTTACTCTGCCTTTTTGTGGTATTGTTTATCACAACTTGCAAAAAAACTGACAATGGTAATGAAGATCCGGGTACTTTGCCAGATGTAGAATTAAAATCAAAAGTACTTGTATCAGGATTGAGCTTGCCCTGGGAAATGGTATATGGTCCCGATAATTTCATCTGGTTTACAGAAAAAGCTGGAAAAATCAGCAGATTAAATCCTGCTACAGGTCAGGTTACTTCCTTGTTAACCATAACCGAGGTACGCACCAATGGAGAAGGTGGACTGCTTGGAATGGCACTCCATCCCGATTTTACCAGCAATCCTTACGTGTATGTGGTGTATGGTTATGGAAGTACCTATAAAGCTAAAGTAGTGCGCTATACTTATGCAGGAGGGAATTTAACCAGTCCATTCATCTTATTAGATCAGATTCCTGCTGCCTCAATTCATAACGGTTCTCGCTTGCTAATCAGCGGTGGTAAACTGTTTATCAGTACTGGCGATGCTTCCGATACCAACCTCCCTCAGAATATTAATTCTTTGGCTGGTAAAATTCTAAGAATAAATTTAGATGGCTCCATCCCTTCTGATAATCCTTATCCCAATAACCCGGTTTGGTCTTTTGGACATCGCAATCCACAGGGATTAACCCTGGTGGGCAGTAAAATTTTCTCTTCAGAGCATGGACCTGATTCTGATGATGAAATTAATATCATTGAAAAAGGCAGAAATTATGGATGGCCAAATATAAAAGGTTTTTGTAATGAAAGCGGAGAGCAGTCTTTTTGCAGCTCGAACAATGTAGCAGAACCGCTAATCAACTGGACACCAACGATTGCGCCAAGTGGTTTAACCTATTATAATAATAACTATATCCCACAGTTTAGAAACTCTTTATTGCTGGCCGTGTTAAAGGGAACAAAGTTGATGCAATTGAAATTAGATGATACCCAAACCAAAATTACCGGAACAAAAGATTTTTATGTCAATACTTATGGCAGGGTGAGAGCGGTTTGCCAATCGCCGGAAGGTAAAATTTACATCTGTACCAATAATGGAAATGATGATAAAATTGTCGAGATAGCAAAATAAGCGGTTATTTTTTCCGCCCAGGACACTTTTTACAGCGTTTGCCTTTTTTGAATTTCTCACAGCATTTTTTGTGTTCAGCAGTACAACTGAAAATAAAACCCATACCCTTTTGAAATTCAGGGTCGGTGGGCAATAGGAATATGCTTTCTGCGCTCTCGTAAATCATTGCAGCACAAAGTTAAGAGTTATTTAGATTAATTCCAATCAATTTGCATTCCTGATAGATATAAAAAATTAAACACTGCAGTTTTAAAGGCAATTTGTAATTTAGCGAACTAACCAAAAATTCGTAAGATGATAAATAAAGTGGTATCTGGAGCTGAAGAGGCGATCAAAGATATATCAGATGGTGCAACCCTTATGCTAGGTGGTTTCGGGCTTTGTGGGATTCCTGAAAATTGCATAAACGCCCTGGTAGCAAAGCAAGTTAAAAAACTAACCTGTATATCAAATAATGCTGGTGTTGATGATTTTGGTATTGGTTTAATGCTGAAACAACGCCAGGTAAAAAAAATGATTTCTTCATATGTAGGCGAAAATGCTGAATTTGAAAGGCAATTGTTGAGCGGTGAGCTTGAGGTAGAGCTTATTCCACAAGGTACTTTGGCCACTCGTTGTCTGGCAGCCGGGTATGGTATGCCTGCAATTTTTACACCTGCGGGTGTGGGAACCGAAGTGGCAGAAGGTAAAGAGGTCCGTAATTTTGGTGGTCAGGATTATCTGATGGAATATGCATTCGACGCTGATTTCGCTATTGTTAAAGCCTGGAAGGGAGATACCGCAGGAAATCTGATCTTTAGATCCACCAGCCGGAACTTTAATCCCGTAATGGCTATGGCAGGTAAAATTACTATTGCAGAGGTAGAAGAACTGGTAGAGGCAGGTGAACTAGATCCGGATCATATCCATACCCCCGGTATTTATGTTCACCGCATTTTTCAGGGCAAAAACTATGAGAAACGAATTGAACAACGAACTGTGAGGAAGTAATAAGTCCGAAGTCGGAGGTCAGAAGTCCCAAGGGTCAACAGATTCCAATCATTCAATCATTAAAAACTATGTTTTCAAAAGAAGAGATCGCGAAGCGTATCGCTAAAGAAATAAAAGACGGGTATTACGTCAACCTTGGCATCGGCATACCTACGCTGGTAGCCAATTATATTCCAAATGGAATTAATGTGGTATTGCAATCAGAAAATGGCTTGTTGGGCATGGGGCCATTTCCCTTTGAAGGTGAGGAAGATGCCGATCTAATTAATGCAGGAAAGCAAACCATTACCACTTTGCCGGGGTCATCTATTTTTGATTCGGCCATGAGTTTTGGAATGATCCGCGCACAAAAGGTAGATTTAACTATTTTGGGTGCCATGGAGGTATCAGAAAACGGAGATATAGCCAATTGGAAAATTCCGGGCAAAATGGTAAAAGGAATGGGGGGAGCAATGGATTTAGTGGCATCAGCCAAAAATATTATAGTAGCCATGCAACATATCAATAAAGCTGGAGAAAGTAAATTGCTGCCAAAATGTACGCTGCCATTGACGGGAGTAAAATGCATTAAAAAAATTGTAACTGAACTGGCTGTGCTGGATATTTTGCCTGAAGGTGGTTTTAAACTTTTAGAGCGTGCACCAGGTGTAAGTATCGAGTTTATACAACAATCTACCGCTGGAAGATTGGTAATAGCAGGAGAAATTCCTGAAATGAGATTAGATTAATTTGCGCTTTGTGAGGACGCAAACCGCGGCGATTAGTTTACAGCTGGAAGATTGGTAATAGCAGGAGAAATTCCTGAAATGAAAGTGGATCAATTTGCGTTTTGTGAGGACACAAACCGCGGCGACTAGGTGGCTTGGTAATAGAAGAAGAAATTCCTGAAATGAGATTGGATCAACTGATGGTTATTCTATGGAATCATCGTCATTCTCGCGCAGGCGGGAACTCTAATGAATGCTGTAAGCCTATCATGACATTAACATTCTCAATCAAGTTGGGAATAACGATTCCTTTAGTAAAAAAGAGAAGTCAAGTTTTAAAAACTTGACTTCTCTTTTTTACTGTATATTAACCAAAACACTATTCCTTAAAGCATTGGAAATATCTTCTGTAATGGCAATAATCTCATCAGGCTCGTTGGTGTTGTTCAATACTACCTTGTTACACTGGTTGCGGTAGGGTAGCAGGTATTTTTTATAGGCCGGTACCACGTGGTTATGCCACTTGTAAAGTACATCATCTTCAGGATAACCACGTTCCAGACCATCACGTTTAATACGGCGGTCTAAAGCAGTCTGCTCATCAGCATCAACAAAAATAGTATGATCCAATAATGCCGCAATTTCTTTAAAGTGAAGAATAAAAAGTCCCTCAACGATAATGATAGGCGCAGACTTAATTTCCAGGATTTTGACAACAGCCAGTGGGTTGTTAAAGTTGTATTCCTTTTTATAAACAACCTCACCGTTGATAAGCTGTTTAATATCTCTCAAAAACTGTTCGCTATCAATGGTTGAGGGGAGGTCAAAATTGTATAATTTGTTTTCTTCCTGCGTCATATCTCCGGCAGGAATATAATAATCATCCTGCGATACGAGTGTTACTTCATCCTGTTTGAAATGATGAAGAAAGCAGTTTAAGAAAAATGTTTTGCCTGATCCGCTACCACCGGCAATGCCGATTATAAATGGCTTTTTGTTTACACTCATTGAGCACTATAGGTTAAATTGCAGAAAAAACGTTTGTCTAAAGCACCCAGTGAATCGGCTACTGCCTTAGTCATTACAATGATAACATCTTTTGTAGATTCGTTCTCTGTAAATTTACCAACAACTTTTGCAAAGGTAGTGCGGTTAGTCATTGGATTGGTAATCTTAATTACCCTGCCCACCGGTGCTGTTCGGTGTAAAACCAACATTTTCGTTCCGTCTAAATCTTGGTCAGCAATCCAGACCGCTGTTCCTTTTTCTTCGATCTGGCTTAAGCCATATACGCTTGGATCACGGCGAAGTTTGGGATCTTTAATCATGGTGCTGTCCGGCTCATTTTCCTGTTCCTCCTTCGACAGATCATTTACTGACCGAGGTTGTGGGGGTTTAGGAATTATCAGTTTCTGATCAACTTTAATATTATTATCATCAAGTTTATTTGCCGTTCTGATCTGATATGCGGTTAGATTGTATTTTTTAGCAATCGAAAAAATGTTTTCTCCCGTAGCAACGGTATGAATAAAACTCTCTTCTTTGCTGGTTGCAGGAACTTCTCTTGTTGTTGTTTCAGCCTGTTTTTCTTTTGGTACCTGCACATCTGTAACAATTCCCCCCGGAACTTTTAAAACCTGCCCAATGGCAATGGCATTATCAGGAAGATTGTTCATTTTCCTGATCTGGTAAGCCGTAACACCATATTGCTTGGCGATGGTAAAGATCGTTTCGTTCCTTAAAACGGTATGTGTACCTGCAGCATCTGTAGGTTTGCTTTCCTGTACCGGTTTTTCTTCTGCAGCAGCCACCACCTTATTTTCATCAATATTTTTAGTTGCCGGGATTTTAAGCTTCTGCCCAATCCGAAGGTTATTGCCTGTAAGATTATTGGCTTTTTTTACCTCTTCAACTGTGGTACCATATTTCTCAGCAATTTTTCCCAGAAACTCTTTTGCCGCTACGGTATGTTCGATCATGGTTTGATCTGAAGGAGTTGTATTACTTACAGTTTGTTCTGTATTAATTTTGGTTGGCTGTGAAACAGGTTGTTCAGCAACTGTACCCTGTATTCCGCTTTTAGCCGGTATTTTTAAAACCTGCCCGATGCTCAAATTATTGCTTTTTAACTGATTCAAAGCCTTAATTTCATTTATGGTGGTGCCGTATTTTTCAGCCAGCATATTCAGGTTTTCTTTTGGCTTAATGGTATGTTCTATTACACCGGCCGTTGCAGAAGCTGTTTCGGTATTCGATGATCCACCAGCTGCAAAAGGAATATTTGTGGGCACTTTGATGATTACCCCAACCTGTAGATATTTGTTGTTGTTAAAAGCCATAATATCCTTTGGCGATACATTGTATCTTCTCCCGATAGAATAATAAGTGTCCTTTGCTACAGTTTGGTGGACGATGAGTTTTTTGCCATTATTATTTTCTACACCGATAGAGTCTCTTGCTGTATTGGCTTTCGCATTTGCCATGTTTAAGGCAAATAATACAACAGCAGATAAATATATTTTATGCATTTATTTTTATATAAATTTCTAAATCAAGGAGCGCAATTATACGAATAATATTGCTAAACATGTTACGCTGAACTATTGGATTGTCAGTAAAAATATGATGATTTTAACTTTATTATGTTGGTATATTATTCATTTACAAATCCTTGTAATATCCTCATTTTGTTATTTGTTAGCTATTAAACGATTTAATAAATCACGTATTGTTCAAAAGACGAATTTGAGCAAAACTTTTATAAATTTTGTTTGTTAGGTTCACATCAAAAACATTATAAATTATAATAAAATGGACGCTAAAGAAATAAGCTTGAACGAAAAAGAAGTTAAACCGGTTGTAGATCTGTTAAACGATTACCTGGCTAATTACCATATCCATTATCAAAAATTACGAGGCTGCCACTGGAACATTAAAGGGCAGAATTTTTTTACGCTTCATGTAAAGTTTGAGGAGTTATATACCAATGCGCAGTTAACCATCGATGAGATTGCAGAGCGTGTGTTAACTTTGGGCAAACCGCCGCACAGCCGCTTTGCTGATTACATCAAAGAGTCGAAAATCAAGGAAGTGGATACCATTGGGATGAAAGATTTAGACATGGTTGAAGCTATTTTGGATGATATGGCTACGCTCATTGAGCTGGAGCGTGAAGTAATGGAAGCGTCTGAACAGGCCGGCGACGACGGAACCAACGACATGGTAAACAAGTTTATGCAGTTTAAAGAGAAAAATACCTGGATGCTACGCTCTTTCGCTGGTAAGAGATAACATTGCAATAGTAGGTTACTGGCCTTGTATAAGTAGATTTATTGTAAAATCTGCTTATATAAGGCTTTTTTGTTTCATAGAAAGTCTAATTATTTATCTTTGGACATGGCATACAAAAGTTTAGCAGCATGTGTTTCAGATCTCGAAAAGCATGGTCATTTGATCAGAATAAAAGAAGAAGTAGATCCTTATTTAGAAATGGCAGCCATCCATTTACGGGTTTACGAAAATAAAGGGCCAGCTATCCTGTTTGAAAAGGTAAAAGGAAGCCCTTTTCCCGCAGTTTCGAATTTGTTTGGAACTTTAGAAAGATCAAAGTTCATTTTCAGGGATACCTTACCTAAAGTACAGCAATTGGTTGCGTTAAGAAACGACCCCATAAAAGCCTTAAAAAATCCTTTCAAATATGCGGGTACGGCGATGTCGGCTTTATCTGCACTTCCCTTGAAAACACCTTCCGCGAAAAATAAGTTTCTGAAAACAAGCATCAGTCAGTTACCGCAGATTGTAAACTGGCCTATGGATGGCGGGCCTTTTGTTACCATGCCACAGGTATATACCGAGGATGTAGACAAGCCTGGTGTAATGAATGCCAATTTAGGTATGTACCGGATTCAACTGGCTGGCAATGACTATATCCAGGACAAAGAGATTGGCTTGCATTATCAGATCCATAGGGGCATTGGCGTGCATCAATCAAAAGCAAATGCGTTGGGACAGCCTTTAAAGGTGAGTATTTTTGTAGGTGGGCCGCCATCACATCCGCTGGCTGCTGTAATGCCTTTACCGGAAGGTTTATCTGAAATGACTTTTGCCGGCGCACTTGGCGACAGGCGCTTCCGTTATTTTTATGATGAGGAGGGTTTCTGCATTTCTGCAGATGCTGATTTCATCATAACAGGAACCGTTTATCCAAATGAAAATAAACCAGAAGGACCTTTTGGCGATCATTTAGGGTATTATAGCTTAACACATCCGTTTCCTTTAATGAAAGTACACAATGTTTATCATAAAAAGGATGCCATATGGTCATTTACGGTAGTTGGTAGACCACCACAAGAGGATACCAGTTTTGGGGCATTGATCCATGAGATTACAGGTTCGGCCATTCCGCAGGAAATACATGGTTTAAAAGAAGTTCATGCCGTTGACGCCGCGGGTGTTCACCCTTTGCTTTTTGCTATCGGTAGCGAACGCTATACACCATATTTAAAGGAAAGAAGGCCACAGGAAATTTTAACCATTGCCAATCATATTTTAGGTAAAAACCAGTTGAGCCTGGCTAAATATCTTTTTATTGCGGCGAAAGAAGATAATCAGCAATTGAGTACGCACCATATTGAAGATTTTATAAAACATATATTAGAAAGAATTGATTTAACCAGAGATATTCACTTCTATACCAATACCACCATTGATACGCTGGATTATAGTGGTGATGGACTAAACAGTGGATCAAAGGTGGTGATTGCAGCAGCAGGAGAAAAAAAGCGAACTTTATGGAGTGTGCTTCCTGAGGGAATAAAGCTTGGCGATGGTTGTTATCAATCACAGCTCGCTATTCCTGGAGTTTTAGTAATGGAGTGTGATAAGTACCTTAGTGCGGAAAAGACAGCTGCGGAAATTGCTAAGTTAAATATAGCTTTAATTGATCAGGATCTTTCGGGCTTACCCCTTATTGTACTAGCTGATGATGCCGAATTTGCCGCTACAAATATTGATAATCTCGTTTGGGTAACCTTTACAAGAAGTAACCCGGCAGCAGATATTTATGGTGTTAACGATTTTACCATCAATAAACATTGGGGCTGTAAGGGACCGATGATTATTGATGCGCGAAAAAAGCCCCACCACGCACCAGAGTTGATTAAAGATGCAGCGGTTGAGGCTAAAATTGATGAGATGGGTAAAGAGGGTGGATTATTGTTTGGGCTGGTTTAAGGTATAAGAATGTGATGACTTTGTGTAACTTCTATTTTAACATTATGTTCTTCATTTCCCGAAATAGATTTATGTTTTTGAGCATCAGTTAATGCTTCTAGTTCTGATATTCTTCTTCGGCCTACATAAGTTTCGCATGTTGTGCAGTCTGCACGGAAGCTAAAGATAAAATGATCATGATAATTTTTCTGTGGCATAATTATTCATGTTTAAAAGTTTAAAAATGATATTGGAATTGATAAACGTAATCCTAGTTCGTTTCTTTGAAATGTTTTTAGTTTAGATCCTGTATTATTTGACAGATCACTCAGCCTGAAATATAGTTCGGCATTTAATTTTGCTTTTAGTTCTTTATCTTTCATGTCATAAAATGAATAAAGAAGACCAATGCCGGCATTATAAATGGTCTTGCTATTTTTTGTGAAATTCGCTTCCGGATAAATATGGATTGCAGCTTCATTTTTGAAGAAGAACTTGTAATAATCAACATAAAATTTAGCCGCTAACAATTTTGTTGTATAATCTCCTTTATAGGCATTGAATTTTTTTATAATTGATCTTTGATTCAGCGAACTTCCGTAAAGATCGGTATCATTTATTTCAACTTTAGTTAAGTCAGCAAAATTATCATCTACACTACCCATAAAGCCAAATAGTAAGTAATATGTGGGCGTACTGCGATGATTCCATTTATATAAGTTATATTCTATGGTCATGTTCCAAACAACATTATTTTGTTTTACAATTTGGCTATCTAAAGACGAAAAACGAGGAAGAAATTGATTAAAGTTGTTGTTAGATAAACCTCCTCCCAAACTAATCCATTGAAAGGATATACCAGTGTATTTAAAATCTGAAAGTGCTTTAGCCTTCGCCTTGCGTTCTTTGATAGCACTTTGGTCGTTTACTTCTATTTTAGAGATATATCTTTGTTTTTTTAATGTAGCAGAATCTTGTTGTAAATTTTTGAGTGCTAGTTGATATTCCAGTATTGCTTTTTGTTCTTCATCTAAAGGATTTTTCAATTTTGCATTTATTGACCTTATTTCTGTTGTTAACAAGGAAGTTTTTCGTTCTTGTAAAATAGAATCATGCCTATGGATGGTTTGACTAGCTAAAAATTCTGCTTTAGCACTACTTATTTTCTTTTTTAGTTTTTTAATTTCGTCAGTGTAAAATGAAATTGAAGAAGATCTTAATCTAAAATTGTATTTAAAGTTTACTCCTACATTGCTGTTAATTTTAGTTTGATTAAAAATGGAAAAAAAACCATCAGTTGTTGCTCCACTCGCATTGATGGATAGCATATCTCCATTTTTGAAATTTTTAGTTGCATTAAATGCCACTTTTCCATCTTTGAAATCAGCAGATGCATAATTACCAATAGTTGTTTTTCCACTACTATTGATAACTGCATTAAATTCTCTTTTTAAGATGGTATTGAAAGCAACTGAATCTAGCTTGAACTCTGAATAAAATCGACCTAGATTTAACGTATTCTGATCTGCTGTTTGACTCTTGGCTGAATAGTAGCACGCTAAAAGAATCAAGAATATGAGTGAATTTTTCATTGTTAAGTTTTAAGAGTGAAAAATTGATTTTAAAGTTTGTTTACGGAAAGGCTAATGAACTTACAAAGTTGTATAATATCAAACAGCGTCCTGCTTTTCAGGTGAAGGAGCTAATAAACCAGCTAGTGCACCAATAGCTGCTGAACCTAAAGACGCAATGATTGTTATTACTTTATCTGCCTTCTGTACTTCAGCAATATTTAATAAAATGCCTGTGGTTATTATCAAAACCACTAAACTTAAAGCAGCAACCACCATCCGATAAATCCAAATATCATTTTTAGGGTTTATAGCTGTATTTTTAATTAGTGTATCTTTCGGATCAGCATCAAATTGCTGCTTTAATTGAGGATTTTGGTCGAGGTCTTTTATAAAAGATTCGACTTTGTTCAATGAGAGTTTTGTCATGGTTTTGGTTTTTAAGTTTATTAGAGAATGAAGGATTTTTATCCTGGCATTTTCTAACCCAAAACTACTCTCGAAACTCAAATCAAATCAAGCGTGAAAACATTAGAATTTATACGCGTGAAAAACGCAGTAAACTACCGTAAAATCGCGGTATTTTAAAATAAATGGAACTACACAGAATTGGATAAAATTAGCTTTTTAAGCTATTTTAAGTGAATTAAGTGTCTGAAAATGAATTTTTTGTGGTGCGTGTCGATTTTATATTTAAACACTGTTGATGTATATTTAGGTGTAAATATTTTATAAACCTCAACTAAATTAAAAGCTATGAATTATCTAAAATTAATTGTTTTACAAAAGTCAATACGGAGCTTGATAATGCTTACATCCGCTATTGCATTTATTTTTACTTCTTGTAAAAATCAGCAAGCAAAGAGTAAAATTGCGAAAGACTCTTTGCTTGTTCTGCCAAATACCTATGTTACGACAAATGAAAGTGGCAAAAGGCTTAACTGGTTCGATAGGTATAAATATCAGGTTTTAGATTCCATGACATTGAAAGACGAAGGTATACATGAAACTAGAAAACTAAATTTTGATAGTTTAGATGCCGCTATCAAATTTTTCGATTCGCTCATTTCGAATAAGTCTACTAAAGACACCATAACCGGAGTTCGTATTTATTTCGCTTCCCAAACATTGAAGCCAGGAGGGTGTGGTAAGCTCACTCTAATCTTTACAGCTACAGCTGGTGATCAGCATGCAGATACAGGTGAATACTATGCCTTTAATAAGGAAGTTTTTGATTCTAATTTATTGGATGTTGACACTGCAAAAAAATGGGTTGGTAACTATCAGCAGAAAAAATGGGTAAATCTTTCAAAATATACCATGGATTCGACAGATACCTGCCAATACGAATCGAAACATATATTCTTTTCGGTAAAGCAAATAAGATCCATAATTGACGAAATGAAATATCAAAAAAAGAAACATCCCGCCATTGTTAAAGGATTTGGTGTCCGTTTTGCATCATACACGGATCAGGATTATATATCTATCAGTATGAAACCCATTAGGTATCACAAAAGACTCACCATTGGCTTTACATTTATAGATTGGGAAGGTGAAGATATTGGAATTAAGCAGATAGATGCAGGGGAGTTTTTACAGCGATTAAAATTCACTAAAGATAATAAGGATACACAGGGAGATACCTTTGATACAGGAATACCTGCCCCACCTCCACCAAATACTAAAGAAGCATTAGATGTTTAAGATTCAATCAATAATATGTCTATTTTAACCTATATCTATATCACAACCTTATTTACGGCTGTAGTAACCGGATTATTAAAATTCAGTAATAACTTACCAATTCATTTAAAGGGCATCGTTTTAATGATGCCCTATGTTTTATTAGTGGAAATTGGTGCAGCATTTTTCAGAAACCTGATTAATGGTAAGAATGTATTGCCACAATACAACATTGTTTTGTTAACAGAATTTTTGGTATATGCTTACTTTTTTAAGGAAATTATAATCTCAGCATGGATAAAAAACATAATAACTTTCTTTATGATCTTATTCCCTGTATTTTGGTATATTTCAGTGTTCTTTATATTCAAGATCACAGAATGGAATAGTTATATTTTCCTGGTTGGCGGCGCTTTTACCATTATTTGGGCTTTAATTTATTGCTATCAGTTGTTAACCTCAATCGAAAATGTGAGTCTTCATCACTGTAGCGAGTTCTGGATAGCACTTGGTATTATTATCTTTTATTCTTGTCAGGTTCCTTTTATGGGGATTTACAATTTCCTGATCGTTAATTATCCAACATTGATTATAAACTTTCAGATCGGCCTTCAGGTAAGTAATATTATTATGTATGCTTTATTTACGTATGCTTTTTATGCTAAAAGATCATTATAACGAAGTATTCTTAGCAGTTTTGCTCACTACAGTTATTTTTCTGTTCTTATCAATAACCATTGTTTTTTTTATGCTCTATTTTCAGAAAAAGAAATTTCAATATGCAAAAGAACGGGATGAACTGGAAAAACAATATGGTGAACAATTACTTCAATCCCGTTTGGAAATGCAGGAGCAAACTTTTGATACCATAAGCCAGGAAATACACGACAATGTTGGACAATTACTTAGCTTGGCTAAACTGCAATTAAGTCTATTGGAAAAACAAGAGCTGAGCGATAACGTGTTGATTACCGAAATTAAAGGGAATGTAGGCAATGCCCTGACGGATTTACGTGATATTGCGAAAAGTTTGAGTACAAGTCGTATTCAGGAGTTAAGCCTGGTACAGGCTGTTGAGCAGGAACTGCAGCGCATTAACAGGGCAGGGGCAATTGTTGGCCAGGTTAAGGTAAGCGGTAATGAGCATCAAATTGCAGAACAAAAGAAAATAATCACTTTCAGGATTGTGCAGGAAAGTTTGCAAAATATATTAAAGCATGCACAAGCCACCACCATAGCTGTTGGATTTAATTTTGTGGAGCAACTGAACATCACCATTGAAGATAATGGTATCGGCTTTAGTATAGATGAAAAAGAAAAAATGGATACCGGATTGGGACTTTTGAATATTGTGAAACGTGCAAAACTGATTATGGGAGAAGCCACAATCAACAGTGTAATTAATCATGGAACAAAAATTACCTTAACTATTCCTTATGTCTGACCAGATTAAAAATATAGCCTTAGTTGATGATCACAGTTTGTTTAGAAAAGGACTGGCGGCATTGATCAGCTATTTTCAGGGCTACAATATATTATTTGAAGCCGCCAACGGAAAAGATTTTATCAGACAGTTAGCAATCTATGGTGTACCCGACATTGCATTGCTAGATATTAATATGCCCGAAATGGATGGATATAGCACAGCTTCGTGGTTGCATACCAACCATCCGGAAGTAAACATACTCGCTTTGAGTACCATGGATGCCGAAACAGCCATTATAAAGATGATTACCAATGGCGCTAAAGGTTATGTGTTGAAAGATGCTGAGCCTGAAGAGCTACAAAGGGCTTTCGATGAAGTAATCAGCAAAGGATATTTTTATAATGATTTGGTTACCCGAAAGGTCATGCAGTCATTAAGTGCCTTGTCATCCGGTTCAAAGCTATCTGATTTTGTAAAATTGACGGCACGGGAGATGGAGTTTTTGAAATATACATGTACTGAAAAAACTTATAATGAAATTGGAGCTGAGATGTTTGTAAGTCCACGTACCATTGACGGGTACAGGAATTCGCTGTGTGAAAAGTTGCAGCTTAAAAGCCGTACCGGATTGGCTTTGTATGCGGTGAAGCATGGAATAGTTAAGATTTAAGGATAGTTATAGCCATATATTTTTTTGCATGTACAATCTGAATATTTTTTAGGAACAAAAAAGGCTTTGGTAAATTTACCAAAGCCTTTTAAAATACTAATATTAGTATTAAAATCTCACTCCAAAAGTTAAGAACACGTTATTTCTATTGCTTTTAACATCAGCAACCGGCTCGCTATAATCGTCTAACAAATAAGGGCTTGAGCTAAAGTTTGTTTTATAGTTCTGGTATGCAAGATCAAAATAATAATTATCAATACGGTAACCTAATCCACCCGTGTAGTATTGGCCCTGGTAGAACTTGTTATCACCACCTTTAACACCGTTTCCATTTACACCGTAACCTGCGCGTAAACTAAATTCGTTGGTTACTTTTACCTCAGCACCAACTCTATAATTAATAGCTTCTTTATAAGATGCTTTAATAAATGCATTATTGTCACTGATGGTTGTCCGGTCAGATCCATTAGAATCAGAAAAACGCATAGAAGAATAATCTACATAATCAACATCAGCAGATATTAACGCAGTATTGGCAATTACATAACTGATACCTGCCGAAGCTTTAAGCGGTGTACGTAAATTATATGTGAATGTATAATATTGAGTTGGATTGTTTGATTTGGTTGGTCCTGTATTTGCATTTCCCGCAGTAGTAGCCTGTAAGGTCTCACTAGTGTTATCTTCAATATTCATCCATGTTGGGGTCTGAAAATTTAAACCGATCCTCAATTCACTAACCGGTCTGAAAATAGCTCCTAATTTTAAATTAAAGCCACCACCTTTGGTTTCCTGATTCCGGAAGTGATTGAGACTGTAATTTTCGTTTCCATTGTAGGTTGGTATGGCATCGCCATCATTGTAGGAATTAACAATGCCTGATTCTGTAAAGGTCGCATCGCTGATGTATCTGACGTTAACAAAACTTGCGGTAGCGCCAATGTAAACCTTATTGCCAAAATTTAACGCACCAGCCACATTAAATTCTGAAGTGGAACCTAAACGCGATTCATCCCAGTTTTGTTTAAAACTGGCGTTATTGTAAGGCTCAGCAGAATATTGGTTTGGAAAAGTCGGGGTATTTTTATTGATCAGGAAACTATTGTATGCGTCGCCAGCAATACTGTTGCTGATACCAAAATTGTTCGCTTGGTCTACATAAGAATCCCTGATAGAGCTGTTTGTGTTGGTGCCATTATAACTGATGTTGTTTAAAAAATCATTATTACGGGTATAGCTCAAACCAAATACGGTACTGACTAAACCTTTGTCTACATCCGATCCTCTCATTTTAGCTGCGGGGCTATAAAACACCACACCAATATTGTTCAGGTTAATCTGGCTTTTATCGGCTTTCGTATTATTTCCCAGGTATGCACTATTGTTCGATACGGAATTAAATTCAGGCGTAATGCTGAATTCTGATTTGGTAAACAAGCCTAAACCAGCAGGATTGGCATTAATTGAACCAATGTCGCCACCAACACCAATTTGTGCACCGCCCATTCCTTTGAACCGGGCGGAGGTACCATAGTTGGTTTGAGAGAAACGGAATGCATCAGGTGCATAACTTTGGGCATATGTTGTTCCCATAGCAGCTACTGTAGCTACTAGAGAAGCAAAGATTATTTTTTTCATTTGTGTGTTTAGATTTTATAATTAACCTCTTCCAGCTCTTGACGGTCTTGAGCCACCGCCTCCACCACCAGTAGAGCCGCCACCGCCGCCGCCATATGATGATGGTGGAGGAGAATAACTTGGCCTGCTTTCGGTTCTTGCAGGAGGAGTATAGGTGTCATTTCTTGTAGGTCTGTTACTTTGTGAACCTTGCTGAGGTGAATAGCTATTATTTCTGGTTGGTCTGCCACTTTGTATACCATCATTTTGGGTATAGCCACCCTGGTTTCTTACCGGTCTGCCGGCATTGTTATTGGGTGCATAGGATACTCCGCCATTCTGGTTAACCATGCCACTTCTGCTCGGTCTGCCTACGTTAGTGCCATTGCCAAATCTAGGTGTGCCTCTGTCATTACTTCCGGGTCTTGGTCTGAAATTGTTATTGGTATACACGCCGCCACCATAGTATCCGCCTCCGATACCCCAGCCTCCGCCGTAATATCCGCCGCCCCAACCAAAACGGTCGTAATAGGAGTAAGGCCCCCAGGCGTTCCATGCCCAAGGGTTGTTCCAGCCAAAGCCGTAATTACCATAATAGAACGGATTATTCCAGATGCTGCCGAAGCCCCATCCGCCATAACCGAAGCCACCGCCCCATCCGCCTAAACCATAACCACTGTTCCAGCCTAAACCAAAACCCAGATAGTTAGAAGGGCCATAACTGTTTCCGTAATAATAATTATCAAAATAGGGATCATAATATCCCTGAAAGCTGTATCCGTTATGAAAGCGGTTGATCCTTGAAGCATAATCCATATCGTAATATGGATTGCTTGTTCCATAATACTCGTCATATTCTTCCTGACCGTTGTTTTGATACTGTGCTTGCTGATTTTGAGAAGGAAGAACAACTTCCACCTCTCTGGCTTTCGCTACAGAGTTATACACATCATCGACGGGCTTAGTTTGAGCCAATTTTGATGTTGAGCATGAGGCCACCATTCCTGCGGTGGCAATCATGACAATGGGTAAAAATTTAATTGGTTTCATTGTGTTTATATTTAGTTGTGTGCGTTTACTTCTTTAATAAACAAATCAAAAGTAGCTAATTATTGCCTATTTTTTTGATCGGAAAACGGCTGTAAAATATTTAAGGTTGTTGTTAATCGTTTGTAGGCATAAATTTATAAATTTGCCATTTAATTTTACACTTTTTAACGTACAAATTACGTTCCAAATACATAAGATGAGCAAAGAAATTACAAGTAGGGAAGCTGATTACTCCCAGTGGTATAATGATATTGTGTTAAAAGCGGATCTGGCAGAGCATTCTGCTGTGCGTGGTTGCATGGTTATAAAGCCTAATGGTTATGCTATTTGGGAAAAAATGCAGGCCATACTGGATAAAATGTTTAAAGATACGGGCCATCAGAATGCTTATTTTCCATTATTCATCCCAAAGTCATTTTTCTCTAAGGAAGCGTCTCACGTTGAGGGCTTTGCGACAGAATGTGCCGTTGTAACACATTATCGACTAAAAAATGACGGTAATGGCAATATTGTGGTTGATGAAACTGCCAAATTGGAAGAGGAATTAATCGTGCGTCCTACTTCAGAAACCATTATCTGGAATACTTACAAGGGATGGATTCAATCATACCGCGATTTACCGATACTGATCAACCAATGGGCGAATGTGGTAAGATGGGAAATGCGTACCCGGCTGTTTCTTCGTACAGCTGAATTTTTATGGCAGGAGGGACATACGGCCCATGCTACCGCAGAAGAGGCAATTGAGGAAACGGAACGCATGTTGCATATCTATGCTGATTTTGCAGAAAATTGGTTGGCTGTTCCGGTAATCAGAGGGCGCAAATCACCAAATGAGCGTTTCGCAGGTGCGCTGGATACCTATTGCATTGAAGCTTTAATGCAGGATGGTAAAGCTTTACAGGCTGGTACATCGCACTTTTTAGGTCAGAATTTTGCAAAAGCTTTTGATGTTAAATTTACGGGGAAAGATGGAAAACTCGATCATGTTTGGGCTACATCATGGGGTGTTTCTACACGTTTAATGGGTGCATTAATTATGGCGCACAGTGATGATTCCGGATTGGTTATTCCACCAAAGTTGGCGCCGGTGCAAGTGGTAATTGTTCCGATTTATAAAAGTGATGAGGATCTGGCCAAAATCTCAGCATACGTAAATGAATTAAGTCTGCGGTTAAAAGGTATGGGCATTTCAGTTAAATATGACGACCGTGATACACAACGCCCGGGCTTTAAATTTGCAGATTACGAAATGAAAGGTGTGCCGGTGCGCATCGCGATTGGCGGCCGTGATCTGGAAAACAAAACGGTAGAAATTGCCCGAAGAGATACCAAAGTTAAACAAACGGTACCACAGGAAGGCCTGGACATTTACATCGCCAAATTATTGGAAGATATCCAGCAAAGTATGTTTGATAAAGCATTGGCTTACCGCGATGAGCATATTACCGAAGCCAACAGTTACGAAGAATTTAAGAAATTGTTAGATACCAAAGCTGGTTTTATTTCGGCACATTGGGATGGAACACCGGAAACGGAGCAAAAAATAAAAGAAGAGACCAAAGCAACTATACGCTGTATTCCGTTAAACAATAAACTGGAAGATGGTGTTTGTATATATTCCGGAAAGGCATCTATACAAAGGGTATTATTTGCAAGAGCATATTAGGTCAGTCCTGAGTCGTGACTTAGGAGTCCTGAATCTCCTTGGTCACGTTTTTAAAATAAGTTCAGAATTGTTAATCAGAAGTTTGAATTTTCTGAATAATGATTTTAATAGATTAGTTAGATATAAGAGGGGGATTATATTTTACAGAAAATGCAATCTCATGTCTCAAATTTAATTTCTCACATCTCAAACCTTAAAAAATGAAATTCGCTACTAAAGCCATACACGCGGGCCAGGAGCCTGATCCAACCACCGGTGCGGTAATGACACCTATATACCAAACCTCTACCTACTGGCAAAAATCTCCCGGAGATAATAAAGGGTATGAGTATTCAAGAGGAACCAATCCTACGCGTAAAGCCTTGGAAGATTGTTTAGCTGCTTTGGAGAATGCCAAATATGGATTAGCCTTTTCCAGCGGGATGGGAGCCACTGATGCCGTATTGAAATTATTGCAACCGGGCGATGAGGTAATTACCGGAAATGATCTTTATGGTGGTTCGTACCGTATTTTTACTAAAATTTATACTAAATACGGAATTAAGTTCCATTTTCTGGATCTTTCTAAGCCAGAAAATATGCTGCCGTACATTAATGATAAAACAAAATTGGTCTGGATAGAAACCCCTACCAATCCAACCATGCAGATTATTGATATTGAAGGCGTAGCAAAAATTACCAAAGAGAAAAATTTAATCTTAACCGTTGATAATACTTTTGCGTCGCCATACCTGCAGAATCCTATCGATTTAGGCGCTGATATTGTGATGCATTCGGTAACCAAATATATTGGCGGCCACTCTGATGTGGTAATGGGAGCTTTGGTAACCAATAATGAGCTGTTGTATAAAGATCTTTGGTTTATATATAATGCCTGTGGTGCAACACCTGGTCCGCAGGATGCTTTTTTGGTCTTAAGAGGCATTAAAACACTTCACCTTCGAATGAAAGCTCATTGCGAAAATGGGGAGCGTATCGCACATTATTTAAAAACACATCCAAAGGTTGATAAAATCTATTGGCCGGGTTTCGAAGATCATCCAAATCATGAAGTGGCTAGAAAACAGATGCGAGGTTTTGGAGGGATGATTTCCATTACACTGAAAGGGGCGGATTTGGAAGAAACCTTTAGGATCTCCTCTAATTTTAAAGTATTTACCCTTGCCGAATCGTTGGGTGGGGTTGAATCACTAATTAATCATCCGGCTACCATGACACATGGTTCTATTCCTAAAGAAGAAAGAGAAAAGGTAGGGGTAACCGATAACCTACTTCGTTTAAGTGTTGGGGTAGAAGATATCGAAGATCTTTTAGAAGATCTCGAAAAGGCATTGGCCTAAAATTTCAATCGGGCATTATGGAAAGCATTTGCCCGGTTTTATTTTCTTAAAAAGCAAGTGCTGTTCTAAATTTTATGTTTGTCCGGCTTTACACTATATCTTTTTTGTTAAAATGCTTGATTCATTAAATCCGAAAAACAAAAAAGGATACCGTTTCAATCCGGTTTAGGTAGCCGCTGTTGTGCTGCTATTCTTGTTTAAATAATTACTTGTATGCAATTTCTGGAGCTGAAGAATTTCCTCGATAGTAAAGTTGAACAGTATAACAGCCCAAATTTTATCGCTGACGATCCGGTTTGTATTCCGCATCTTTTTGAGAAAAGACAGGATATTGAAATTGCTGGTTTTTTTGCTGCGGTTTTGGCCTGGGGGCAGCGGAAAACGATTATCAGTAAATGCCGGGAGCTGCTTAACCGGATGGATAATGCACCTCACGATTTTGTGCTTCACCATAGTGACAATGATTTAAAACGTTTACTGGATTTTAAGCACCGCACTTTTAACGATACGGATTTACTATACTTTATTTCGTTCTTTAAAATGCATTATGGTCGTTTTGATAGTTTAGAACAGGCCTTTTTACCTCAGCAGGATATATTACCTGCTGCCCGTCCGGAGATGGCTGATGAATTGACAGATGCTGTTCCAAAGATCTGTTTAGCCGGACAGCTGCCGGCTTCTATTGAACAATGCCTCAATTATTTCAGGAACTATTTCTTTTCGCTGGATGATTTTCCGCACCGTACAAAAAAGCATATTTCTTCGCCACAGCAAAAATCAACCTGCAAGCGTTTAAATATGTTTTTAAGGTGGATGGTGAGAGATGATGAAAAAGGTGTCGATTTTGGTATTTGGGATACACTAAATCCTAAAGATCTGATTTGTCCATGCGATGTGCATGTAGACAGGGTGGGGCGATTGCTAGGGCTCATCAACCGAAAGCAGACAGATTGGTTAACCGCTGTAGAGTTAACGGGTCATTTAAAAGAATTTGACCCACTGGATCCGGTTAAGTATGACTTTGCATTATTTGGACTTGGCGTGGAGAAGGCATTCTAGTGTATTTTAAAATTATAAGTGATTAAAAAGCTTCGTTTTTTAAATCAATGTTCTTATTATTACGCGGTAAATCTCTTTAAAAAGAGAAAATTGTCTATCTGAACCGTAATTTCTATGATCGCAGTTAATTTTTCTGATGAGGATAGGTGGAAGAAATACAATAATTTTTCTCCACTGATCGATATTTTTAAAAAGTTCCATCCGATAAATGATGAGATAGAGAGCCGCATCAATCAGCATACATTTCCGGTGAGCTATAAGAAAAATAAATACCTCGTTTCACCTCTTGATCGAAATAAATTTCTGTTCCTGATAGTAAAAGGAGTGGTTAGGGGATTTATAAAGGATGGAGACAACGAAATTACCACCTGGATTGCGAAGGAAAATGAAGTAGTTGGAACGATACGTAATTTATGGGTTGAGAGCGAATCGGAAGAATATCTGCAGGCCTTAGAAGATGTTGATCTAATTGCCATTCCGCATGTTTTATCAGAATATCTGTACGAAAACTTTACAGAAGCAAACATTATAGGCAGAAAGATGATGGAAATATATTATCGTTCTGCAGAGGAGCGGGCCTATTTGTGCAGAATTTCTTCTGCAGAGAAAAGATATAAACGATTTTTGGATTCTTTTCCGGATCTGATCAATCGCGTTTCGCTAAAATATATTGCTTCCTTTCTGGCCATCAGGTTAGAAACACTAAGCCGTATCCGGAGTAAGATCTAATCACCCTTAAAAAACCTTTGGCACAATTTAATTCGGGCACGAAAAATTTCGTCCCATACGATGAGTTTTCTATTTTCGAAAATTAAATTTATTTCTGAAATGTATTATTAGTAATACATGTCAAAACTTTTCTGTTGATTTATATCAATAAAACACTTCTTTGCAGACTTCGACGACCAGAAGTATGATCTCATGTTATCTTTTTTCCTTTACTTTGTAGTATTGAAAAGACAGTTTTTGGCTTTTTGTGTTGAAAATAGCATCCGTTTTCAAACTCCAAAACTGGTTTTTAAACCATTTTATTCTCCTACAAGTGAGTTCATTTTCAGTAATATTTCTTAACCTGATATGCCAACATACAAGCAGAGGATTTGTTTTAAAAACCCTGCTTTTTAGTGGATATATGACCATTGGACCAACAAAATTTAAGTAATAATTACCCAATATCCCATAGTGGAAAATGAATAACTTTACACAGCTCCTCTTCTCAGGTTACCTCAAACAAAACTATCTCAAATTAACAGCCCTGTTGTTATTTTTGATATTTTCAGCGTTTTCAGTTCATGCTCAGACTTACAAAACACATTATATTGCTCCGGCTCCATGGCAGTATTGGAGTAACGCGAACGAAATTGTTGTATCTACCAATACTGCGGGTACCACCGCTACGGTAAAGAAGAGTGATGGTACATTGATTACCACTTTAAATCCTACACCCGGTAATCCGGCAGTTTACAGGTTTGCTGGAGATCCGATAGGGCTTTCAAAAAATAGCATCAACACCGTGTTAAATGCTGCTGGAATTATTGTAACGGGAGATAATCCCATCGCAGTTAATGTGCGAAACATTGCTTCAGATAACATTCCGGTAGGAAATTATAACGAGGTAAACGACCAGTATATTAAAGGAAATGCCTCGCTATTTAGTTTTGGAGATGCAGCTATCGGTAATAACTTTAGAGTAGGATATTATCGGGATGGGGATTTGAACACCGTTGCGTCTAATGTTTCAACGGTTAGGCCGGTTTATAGCGTAATGGCTATTGAGAACAATACTACGGTTAAACTGAACGGTGTTGCCATTACCACCTTAAATGCTGGCCAGAGTTATATCTTGCAGGCTGCAATGGGTAGTTTGGTGGAAACATCTGGCCCGGCAGTAATGAATACAGGTATAAATGTTGATGCGCCTGAAGCCTGTGGTGATGGTGCCTATAATCCCGTTCCACCGGTAAGCTCGCTGGGAAGTGATTATGTGGTAATCAGGGGGAGAGGTAATAAAACAGCTGAGCAAACAACCGTAATTGCCACTGAGGCTAATACGAACGTATCGGTCATGAATTTTGACCATAACGGTGTTCTTCAAACAACCAATAATTATAATCTCATTGCAGCAGGGAGTTTTATTACTTTTCCAAATGGTATTTCGACCGGAAATGGGACTGGAAATGTTCAGGTAGGTGACCCATTTTCGGGATCAAGAATTGTAGCTACAAAAAATGTTGTAGCGTATTCTGGAACCGCCGACCAATGTGAGGTTGATATTGCTACGCTGTCACCTTTAAATTCTTGCGGAGGCTCATTAAAGGCTGAGACATCAAAATTCAGATCCAATGGCTCAGCAGACCTGCCTTATTTTGCTTACTTGGTTACTAAAAGTCCCACAGATAAAGTCTATATCACAACCACTGGTGGTAATCCGGTTTATACCAACACCGATATTGAAACCATTAGTGGAATAAGTGCGCGTAGGCAGTTGGGAAGCACAGGAGCTTACGCCATTAATTTTAACAATAGTAACATTGGTAATCCAGATTCTTACTTTATTACCAGCAACAGCAGGATAACGGTTGCCATGGTGCAATCGGGTAGCAATTTTTCGATGTCGAACTTTCTGACGCCCTTTCCGGAGAAAACTTTAAGACCGACATCCATAATAGAAAATTGTGCATCTGCTTTATTGAGTGCCGATCCGAGCAGTGTTGCCCCTTTCAAATGGTATTTTAATGGTGTTGAAATTCCTGGTGAGACTTCATCAACCTATCACGCTCCGTTATCTGGCTCATACACCGTTACTTCAATGTTAGAATGTGGCGTGAGTTCGCAATCACTACCGGTAACACTTGCTTTGTGTAATATTGATCTGATACTGAATAAAAGCGTTGATAATCCAACACCTGCAAAAGGGTCGACGGTTACTTTTACGGTTACGGTGAAGAATTCGGATATAGCTTCCGGAGCTGTGACAGGTACCGGTAATGCTATCGGTGTGTCAGCTACCGATATTCTGCCTTCAGGATATACCTATGTTTCGAATACCACAACTGCCGGAACAACATACGATCCAACGACAGGTTTATGGTCAATTGGAAATATGGCTGCTGGTCAGATGGTAACATTAACCATAAAAGCTATTGTAAAGAGCTCAGGCAATTATAATAATACGGCTACGGTGACCGGTCCTCAAGCTGATCCCGTATTGTCGAATAATACAGCATCAGCAAGTGTTGTTCCGGCTGGTATCACATTGACGTCGGCAGCAGGAACAGACGCACAATCGATTTGTGTAGGCAGTAATTCCAGTGTGATTACCTATCTCATTACTGGAACACCGACTGTATCGGTTACTGGTTTACCTGCGGGTTTAAGTTTTAATTCCAGTACTTCTAATGGCAATACCATTTTAACCATTAACGGTGGTACATTGTCAACAGCGGGAAGCTACAATTATACGATAAAAGCAACTTATGCTTCTTCTACCATTACCACTACACTTGGATCGGTAACGGTTATTCCTCCGGCCTCAAACCCATTATTTGCAGCAAACTTAAGTTCTACACGTTGCCAGGGGGCTGGTGTAGAAAGTTATATTGCCACGGCAACCAATACTACAGGTATCACCTATAGTATCAGTCCGGCTAATTCGGGCGTTATTGATGCAGCAACCGGAACCGTAACCTGGTCTGCCAACTATAATGGTACAGCAACCATAACAGCCGTAGCAGCTAGTCCTTGTGGAAGTAGAAGTGCAAATTATACGGTAACTATTAACCCAACTGGAACCATTTCTGGATCAGGAACGGTATGTTCGGGATCTAACGGGACCCTCACTTTGACAGGTGCACCTGCAACTATTGTACGTTGGGAATCCTCAACCGATAATATCAACTGGACACAGATTACTAATACCACTACGACTTTAAGTTACTCTAACATTCAGGCAACTACTATTTACCGTGCAATTGTCTCTGGTAATGGTTGTACCAACGCCATTTCTGGAACCGCAACCATAACGGTAACGCCGCGTCCGGTAATTGCCAACCAAACATATTATATCTGCAAAAATGGTAGCTTTAGCTTTAACCCGGTTTATGCACCCAATGGAACAACTTACACCTGGTCGGCTCCTTCACTGTCATCATCAAATATTACTGGCGGAACAGCTGGCACAGGTCAGTCTGCAGTAAATCAAACCTTAAACAACACGGGTACAACGTTGCAAACAGCAATATATACAGTTACCCCAACCTATGCATCATGCGCAGGGAATACTTTTACTATTACGGTTTATGTGGTGCCTACACTAACAGGCTCCGCAACCGGAACAACCGTTTGTTCATCTTCAGCATTTAGTGTTACACCAAATAGCAATGTAAATGGAACAACCTACACCTGGACAGCGGCGCTGATAACTGGAACTGCTTCAGGCTTTTCGGACCAATCTACAGCTGTAGCAGGCCCGATTTCTCAAACCTTATTAAATACTTCCGGAGCTGATGCAACTGTACGTTACACTGTAACGCCGATCTATAATGGCTGTAGCGGTGCAACTTTTAGTTTCAATGTTATTGTAAAAACGGCAATTCCTGCACCAACAGCAAGCAACCAGACATTCTGCGAGATTTCTAATGCTAAGGTTGCGAACCTGGTTACTACCTCAGGAAGTAATATTAGATGGTATAATACATTGACTGGTGGAACGGCTTTGGCACCTACCAGCTCCTTGACAAGCGGTAACTATTATGCGAGCCAAACAAATGCTGATGGCTGTGAAAGTGGTCGTACGCAGATTACGGTAAGCATCACCGCCACTCCTGCACCTACATCAGCTAACCAGACTTTTTGCGAAATTGCCAATGCAACGGTTGCGAATTTAACAGCAAGCGGAACCGGGATCAAATGGTATAGCACTTCAACAGGTGGAACGGCCCTGCCATCGACCACCGCGTTAACCAGCGGAACATATTATGCGAGCCAGACCGTTAACGGATGCGAAAGTGCAAGTCGAGCGCAGATTACGGTAAGCATCACCGCTACTCCTGCACCTACATCAGCTAACCAGACTTTTTGCGAAATTGCCAATGCAACGGTTGCGAATTTAACAGCAAGCGGAACCGGGATCAAATGGTATAGCACTTCAACAGGTGGAACGGCCCTGCCATCGACCACCGCGTTAACCAGCGGAACATATTATGCGAGCCAGACCGTTAACGGATGCGAAAGTGCAAGTCGAGCGCAGATTACGGTAAGCATCACCGCTACTCCTGCACCTACATCAGCTAACCAGACTTTTTGCGAAATTGCCAATGCAACGGTTGCGAATTTAACAGCAAGCGGAACCGGGATCAAATGGTATAGCACGTCAACAGGTGGAACGGCCCTGGCATCGACCACGGCGTTAACCAGCGGAACATATTATGCGAGCCAGACCGTTAACGGATGCGAAAGTGCAAGTCGAGCGCAGATTACGGTAAGCATCACCGCTACTCCTGCACCTACATCAGCTAACCAGACTTTTTGCGAAATTGCCAATGCAACGGTTGCGAATTTAACAGCGAGCGGAACCGGGATCAAATGGTATAGCACATCAACAGGTGGAACGGCCCTGGCATCGACCACCGCATTATCCAGCGGAACATATTATGCGAGCCAGACCGTTAACGGATGCGAAAGTACAAGTCGAGCGCAGATTACGGTAAGCATCACCGCTACTCCTGCACCTACATCAGCTAACCAGACTTTTTGCGAAATTGCCAATGCGACGGTTGCTAATTTAACGGCAAGCGGAACCGGGATCAAATGGTATAGCATGTCAACAGGTGGAACGGCCCTGGCATCGACCACCGCGTTAACCAGCGGAACATATTATGCGAGCCAGACCGTTAACGGATGCGAAAGTGTAAGTCGTACAGCAGCTGCGGTTACGATTTATCAAACGCCAAAAGGATTTAATGATACTAAAACGCTTAATTGTTTAGGTAATTTTAGCTATAACCTTCAAACTGCAAATATCAATAATACTACAAATGGTGGAAATGCTATTCCCGCTTCATTTATCTGGACCATTAACTCTAATAGCAATGTAACCGGTGCTATAAGTGGATCAGGTAATACTATTAATCAAACTCTGATCAATACCAGCAATGTAGCGCAAACGATAATATACACGGTAACACCAAAAGCTACCATAACAGGGGGCTGCATTGGCAATCCTTTTACCGTTACTGTAAATGTTCCAGTTTGTTTATTAGCTGTAGATGATAACGGTGTCGCCAATTCAGTAACCGGCGGAATAGCGGTAGTAAATGTTTTGGTTAATGACACCTATAATGGGGGAGTATTACAAGCGAATTTAACTAATGTAACGATCACCAACGGTACGAACGACAGCAACGGCAAGGTAAGCCTTGATCCGGCGACGGGCAAGGTGAGCGTAGCTCCAAATACCCCTGCTGGTGTTTACACGCTGACCTATACGATCACCGACAAACTGGATGCTGCCAAAACTTCACTTGCAACGGTAAAAGTAACGGTAGCTTCGGGCCCGATCCTGGCCAAGGACGATGCGGGAACCGCGAACTCGGTAACCGGCGGTACAGCAATCGCAAACGTATTGGCGAACGACAACTATAACGGCACCACGACTGCACCAACTTTAACAGATGTAACGATCACCAACGGTGCGAACGACAGCAACGGCAAGGTAAACCTTGACCCGGCGACGGGCAAGGTGAGCGTAGCTCCAAATACCCCTGCTGGTGTTTACACGTTGACCTATACGATCACCGACAAACTGGATGCTGCTAAAACTTCACTTGCAACGGTAAAAGTAACGGTAGCTTCGGGCTCGATCCTGGCCAAGGACGATGCGGGAACCGCGAACACGGTAACCGGCGGTACAGCAATCGCAAACGTATTGGCGAACGACAACTATAACGGCACCACGACTGCACCAACTTTAACAGATGTAACGATCACCAACGGTGCGAACGACAGCAACGGCAAGGTAAACCTTGACCCGGCGACGGGCAAGGTGAGCGTAGCTCCAAATACCCCTGCTGGTGTTTACACGTTGACCTATACGATCACCGACAAACTGGATGCTGCTAAAACTTCACTTGCAACGGTAAAAGTAACGGTAGCTTCGGGCCCGATCCTGGCCAAGGACGATGCGGGAACCGCGAACACGGTAACCGGCGGTACAGCAATCGCAAACGTATTGGCGAACGACAACTATAACGGCACCACGACTGCACCAACTTTAACAGATGTAACGATCACCAACGGTGCGAACGACAGCAACGGCAAGGTAAACCTTGACCCGGCGACGGGCAAGGTGAGCGTAGCTCCAAATACCCCTGCGGGTGTTTACACGCTGACCTATACGATCACCGACAAACTGGATGCTGCCAAAACTTCACTTGCAACGGTAAAAGTGACGGTGGCTTCGGGCTCGATCCTGGCGAAGGACGATGCGGGAACCGCGAACACGGTAACCGGCGGTACAGCAATCGCGAACGTATTGGCAAACGACAACTATAACGGCACCACGACTGCACCAACTTTAACAGATGTAACGATCACCAACGGTACGAACGACAGCAACGGCAAGGTAAGCCTTGATCCGGTTACGGGCAAGGTGAGCGTAGCTCCAAATACCCCTGCTGGTGTTTACACGTTGACCTATACGATCACCGACAAACTGGATGCTGCTAAAACTTCACTTGCAACGGTAAAAGTGACGGTAGCCTCTGGCGCGCTATTGGCTAAGAATGATGAGGGAACCGCAAACACGGTAACCGGCGGTACAGCAATCGCGAACGTATTGGCAAACGACAACTATAACGGCACCACGACAGCACCAACTTTAACAGATGTAACGATCACCAACGGTGCGAACGACAGCAACGGCAAGGTAAACCTTGATCCGGCTACAGGTGCAATAAATGTCGCTCCAAATACCCCTGCTGGTGTTTACACGCTGACCTATACGATCACCGACAAACTGGATGCTGCTAAAACTTCACTTGCAACGGTAAAAGTGACGGTGGCTTCGGGCTCGATCCTGGCGAAGGACGATGCGGGAACCGCGAACACGGTAACCGGCGGTACAGCAATCGCGAACGTATTGGCAAACGACAACTATAACGGCACCACGACTGCACCAACTTTAACAGATGTAACGATCACCAACGGTGCGAACGACAGCAACGGCAAGGTAAACCTTGATCCGGCTACAGGTGCAATAAATGTCGCTCCGAATACCCCTGCTGGTATTTACACGTTGACCTATACGATCACCGACAAACTGGATGCTGCCAAAACTTCACTTGCAACGGTAAAAGTAACGGTAGCTTCGGGCTCGATCCTGGCGAAGGACGATGCGGGAACCGCGAACTCGGTAACCGGCGGCACGGCGATCGCAAACGTATTGGCAAACGACAACTATAACGGCACCACGACAGCACCAACGTTAACAGATGTAACGATCACCAACGGTACGAACGACAGCAACGGCAAGGTAAACCTTGATCCGGCTACAGGTGCAATAAATGTCGCTCCAAATACCCCTGCGGGTGTTTACACGCTGACCTATACGATCACCGACAAACTGGATGCTGCTAAAACTTCACTTGCAACGGTAAAAGTGACGGTAGCTTCGGGCTCGATCCTGGCGAAGGACGATGCGGGAACCGCGAACACGGTAACCGGCGGCACGGCGATCGCAAACGTATTGGCGAACGACAACTATAACGGCACCGCGACAGCACCAACTTTAACAGATGTAACGATCACCAACGGTACGAACGACAGCAACGGCAAGGTAAGCCTTGATCCGGTTACGGGCAAGGTGAGCGTAGCTCCAAATACCCCTGCTGGTGTTTACACGTTGACCTATACGATCACCGACAAACTGGATGCTGCTAAAACTTCACTTGCAACGGTAAAAGTGACGGTAGCCTCTGGCGCGCTATTGGCTAAGAATGATGAGGGAACCGCAAACACGGTAACCGGCGGTACAGCAATCGCGAACGTATTGGCAAACGACAACTATAACGGCACCACGACAGCACCAACTTTAACAGATGTAACGATCACCAACGGTGCGAACGACAGCAACGGCAAGGTAAACCTTGATCCGGCTACAGGTGCAATAAATGTCGCTCCAAATACCCCTGCTGGTGTTTACACGCTGACCTATACGATCACCGACAAACTGGATGCTGCTAAAACTTCACTTGCAACGGTAAAAGTGACGGTGGCTTCGGGCTCGATCCTGGCGAAGGACGATGCGGGAACCGCGAACACGGTAACCGGCGGTACAGCAATCGCGAACGTATTGGCAAACGACAACTATAACGGCACCACGACTGCACCAACTTTAACAGATGTAACGATCACCAACGGTACGAACGACAGCAACGGCAAGGTAAACCTTGATCCGGCGACGGGCAAGGTGAGCGTAGCTCCAAATACCCCTGCTGGTGTTTACACGCTGACCTATACGATCACCGACAAACTGGATGCTGCTAAAACTTCACTTGCAACGGTAAAAGTAACGGTAGCTTCGGGCGCGATCCTGGCGAAGGACGATGCGGGAACCGCGAATACGGTAACCGGCGGCACGGCAATCGCAAACGTACTGGCGAACGACAACTATAACGGCACCACTACTGCACCAACTTTAACAGATGTAACGATCACCAACGGTACGAACGACAGCAACGGCAAGGTAAGCCTTGATCCGGTTACGGGCAAGGTGAGCGTAGCTCCAAATACCCCTGCTGGTGTTTACACGCTGACCTATACGATCACCGACAAACTGGATGCTGCCAAAACTTCACTTGCAACGGTAAAAGTGACGGTGGCTTCGGGCGCGATCCTGGCCAAGGACGATGAGGGAACCGCGAACACGGTAACCGGCGGTACAGCAATCGCAAACGTATTGGCGAACGACAACTATAACGGCACCACGACAGCACCAACTTTAACAGATGTAACGATCACCAACGGTACGAACGACAGCAACGGCAAGGTAAACCTTGACCCGGCGACGGGCAAGGTGAGCGTAGCTCCAAATACCCCTGCTGGTGTTTACACGTTGACCTATACGATCACCGACAAACTGGATGCTGCCAAAACTTCACTTACAACGGTAAAAGTAACGGTAGCTTCGGGCCCGATCCTGGCCAAGGACGATGCGGGAACCGCGAACTCGGTAACCGGCGGTACAGCAATCGCAAACGTATTGGCGAACGACAACTATAACGGTACCACGACAGCACCAACTTTAACAGATGTAACGATCACCAACGGTACGAACGACAGCAACGGCAAGGTAAACCTTGATCCGGCTACAGGTGCAATAAATGTCGCTCCAAATACCCCGGCTGGTGTTTACACGCTGACCTATACGATCACCGACAAACTGGATGCTGCTAAAACTTCGCTTGCAACGGTAAAAGTGACGGTAGCTTCAGGCTCGATCCTGGCGAAGGACGATGCGGGAACCGCGAACTCGGTAACCGGCGGTACAGCAATCGCAAACGTATTGGCGAACGACAACTATAACGGCACCACGACTGCACCAACTTTAACAGATGTAACGATCACCAACGGTACGAACGACAGCAACGGCAAGGTAAACCTTGATCCGGCTACAGGTGCAATAAATGTCGCTCCGAATACCCCTGCGGGTGTTTACACGCTGACCTATACGATCACCGACAAACTGGATGCTGCTAAAACTTCACTTGCAACGGTAAAAGTGACGGTGGCTTCGGGCTCGATCCTGGCGAAGGACGATGCGGGAACCGCGAACACGGTAACCGGCGGTACAGCAATCGCGAACGTATTGGCAAACGACAACTATAACGGCACCACGACTGCACCAACTTTAACAGATGTAACGATCACCAACGGTACGAACGACAGCAACGGCAAGGTAAACCTTGATCCGGCTACAGGTGCAATAAATGTCGCTCCGAATACCCCTGCTGGTGTTTACACGTTGACCTATACGATCACCGACAAACTGGATGCTGCTAAAACTTCACTTGCAACGGTAAAAGTGACGGTAGCTTCGGGCCCGATCCTGGCGAAGGACGATGCGGGAACCGCGAACACGGTAACCGGCGGTACAGCAATCGCGAACGTATTGGCAAACGACAACTATAACGGCACCACGACTGCACCAACTTTAACAGATGTAACGATCACCAACGGTGCGAACGACAGCAACGGCAAGGTAAACCTTGATCCGGCTACAGGTGCAATAAATGTCGCTCCGAATACCCCTGCGGGTGTTTACACGCTGACCTATACGATCACCGACAAACTGGATGCTGCTAAAACTTCACTTGCAACGGTAAAAGTGACGGTGGCTTCGGGCTCGATCCTGGCGAAGGACGATGCGGGAACCGCGAACACGGTAACCGGCGGTACAGCAATCGCGAACGTATTGGCAAACGACAACTATAACGGCACCACGACTGCACCAACTTTAACAGATGTAACGATCACCAACGGTACGAACGACAGCAACGGCAAGGTAAACCTTGATCCGGCTACAGGTGCAATAAATGTCGCTCCGAATACCCCTGCTGGTGTTTACACGTTGACCTATACGATCACCGACAAACTGGATGCTGCTAAAACTTCACTTGCAACGGTAAAAGTGACGGTAGCTTCGGGCCCGATCCTGGCGAAGGACGATGCGGGAACCGCGAACACGGTAACCGGCGGTACAGCAATCGCGAACGTATTGGCAAACGACAACTATAACGGCACCACGACTGCACCAACTTTAACAGATGTAACGATCACCAACGGTGCGAACGACAGCAACGGCAAGGTAAACCTTGATCCGGCTACAGGTGCAATAAATGTCGCTCCGAATACCCCTGCTGGTGTTTACACGCTGACCTATACGATCACCGACAAACTGGATGCTGCCAAAACTTCACTTGCAACGGTAAAAGTGACGGTAGCTTCGGGCCCGATCCTGGCGAAGGACGATGCGGGAACCGCGAACACGGTAACCGGCGGTACAGCAATCGCAAACGTATTGGCGAACGACAACTATAACGGCACCACGACTGCACCAACGTTAACAGATGTAACGATCACCAACGGCACGAACGACAGCAACGGCAAGGTAAACCTTGATCCGGCTACAGGTGCAATAAATGTCGCTCCGAATACCCCTGCTGGTGTTTACACGCTGACCTATACGATCACCGACAAACTGGATGCTGCTAAAACTTCACTTGCAACGGTAAAAGTGACGGTGGCTTCGGGCTCGATCCTGGCGAAGGACGATGCGGGAACCGCGAACTCGGTAACCGGCGGTACAGCAATCGCGAACGTATTGGCGAACGACAACTATAACGGCACCACGACTGCACCAACTTTAACAGATGTAACGATCACCAACGGTACGAACGACAGCAACGGCAAGGTAAACCTTGATCCGGTTACGGGCAAGGTGAGCGTAGCTCCAAATACCCCTGCTGGTATTTACACGTTGACCTATACGATCACCGACAAACTGGATGCCTCCAAAGTTTCGACCGCAACGGTTAAGGTAAATGTTGCTACAGGAATATTATCGGCTCAGGATGATTCGGGAAATGTAAATGGTTTGCTGGGAGGAGTGGCAGTAAATAACGTCCTTTCTAATGATGGTTATAATGGAACTTCAATAGCTCCTACATTAAACGATGTAAACCTTTCACAGGTTTCAACGACCAACCCTAATGTTACGCTTGATGTAACCAACGGCAAGGTGAACGTTGCGCCGAACACCCCGGCAGGAACGTATACGCTGGTTTACCAGATAGAAGACAAACTGAATCCAGGTCAGACCAAAACGGCTAACGTAACTATCACAGTTGGCGCGCCAGCATTGGCTGTCACCAACGATTCAGGAAATGCTAACGGCTTTACCGGTGGAACGGCAGTTACAAATGTGTTGGACAACGATACCTACAACGGAAGTCCTGTTACACTTAATGAGGTAAACCTTTCACAGGTTTCAACGACCAACCCTAATGTTACGCTTGATGTAACCACTGGCAAGGTAAACGTTGCGCCGAACACCCCGGCAGGAACATATACGCTGGTTTACCAGATAGAAGATAAACTGAACCCTGGTCAGGCCAAAACGGCTAACGTAACTATCACAGTTGGCGCGCCTGCATTGGCTGTTACCAACGATTCAGGAAATGCAAACGGCTTTACCGGTGGAACGGCAGTTACAAATGTGTTGGCTAATGATACCTACAACGGAAGTCCTGTTACACTTAATGAGGTAAACCTTTCACAGGTTTCAACGACCAATCCTAATGTTACGCTTGATGTAACCAACGGCAAGGTGAACGTTGCGCCGAACACCCCGGCAGGAACATATACGCTGGTTTACCAGATAGAAGATAAACTGAACCCGGGTCAGACCAAAACGGGCACCATAACCATTACGGTTGGCGCGCCTGCATTGGCTGTCACCAACGATTCAGGAAATGCAAACGGCTTTACCGGTGGAACGGCAGTTACAAATGTGTTGGCTAACGATACCTATAACGGAAGTCCTGTTACACTTAATGAGGTAAACCTTTCACAGGTTTCAACGACCAATCCTAATGTTACGCTTGATGTAACCAACGGCAAGGTGAACGTTGCGCCGAACACCCCGGCAGGAACATATACGCTGGTTTACCAGATAGAAGACAAACTGAATCCAGGTCAAAGCAAAACGGCTAACGTAACTATCACAGTTGGCGCGCCTGCATTGGCTGTTACCAACGATTCAGGAAATGCAAACGGCTTTACCGGTGGAACGGCAGTTACAAATGTGTTGGCTAACGATACCTACAACGGAAGTCCTGTTACACTTAATGAGGTAAACCTTTCACAGGTTTCAACGACCAACCCTAATGTTACGCTTGATGTAACCACTGGCAAGGTAAACGTTGCGCCGAACACCCCGGCAGGAACATATACGCTGGTTTACCAGATAGAAGATAAACTGAATCCAGGTCAGACTAAAACGGCTAACGTAACTATCACAGTTGGCGCGCCTGCATTGGCTGTCACCAACGATTCAGGAAATGCAAACGGCTTTACCGGTGGAACGGCAGTTACAAATGTGTTGGCTAACGATACCTACAACGGAAGTCCTGTTACACTTAATGAGGTAAACCTTTCACAGGTTTCAACGACCAATCCTAATGTTACGCTTGATGTAACCAACGGCAAGGTGAACGTTGCGCCGAACACCCCGGCAGGAACATATACGCTGGTTTACCAGATAGAAGATAAACTGAACCCTGGTCAAACCAAAACGGGCACCATAACCATTACGGTTGGCACAAATATAATTTTGGCCAAAGACGATACTGGAACGGCAAATGGTTTCATTGGTGGGGTAGCTGTAGATAATATTCTTGTTAACGACAAGTATAATGATGTTTCAACTGCAACACTAGCTACCGTAGTAATCAATCAGGTTTCAACTTCGAATCCGAAAATAAATATTGATGCAGCAACAGGAAAGGTAAATGTTGCAGCAGGAACGCTTCCGGGAGTTTATACATTGACTTATCAAATTACCGATAAATTGAATTTGGCGAAAACGTCAACAGCAATTGTTACGGTAAATATCCCGAATTGGATCACGGATCTGCAGGTAAGTAAAGTTGCCAACGTAACCGGTGTTGAAAACAATGGCAATATCAGCTATACCATCACAATCAAAAACAACGGGCCTGCTACAGTATTAAGCGGAGACTCTATAGGGCTGATAGAAAATCTTCCAGCGGGATTAGATAATGTAAGTTACAGCGCAATTGGCGGAAACTATAATTCAACAGGAAAAACTTTTACGCTTACCACTGATTTACCGGCTGGTCAACAGGTTAGTCTGATCGTTAATGCCCGCGTTGCTTCAACTTATACCGGAGCTGGACTGGTAAATAGTGTAGCATTAAATTCAACTGCTACATCAACAGATCCAGATAATACCAATAATCAATCAACTGTTACAACGCAATTGTTAAAAGGAAAGATTGCTCTTGTCAAAACAAGTGTTTTAAGTGCTGATGGCAATAGTATCACTTATTCTTTCAAGGTTACAAATACTGGCGATGTAGAATTAAATGGTATTATATTAACCGATGCCAAGTTGGGTTTAAATCAAACTTTCCCTAATGTACTGGCAGTAGGTACAAACTTTACCTATAAACAGGTTTATGTATTAACGCAAAGCGATAAAGATGCTGGTTTAGTTACTAATACAGCTTCTGTAACTGCCAAAACTCCGGCTGGAAATACTGTTACAGATGTTTCGGGAACTGATTATTCTAATGATAATCCTACCGTAACACAATTAAGTTTATCGCCTGGTTTTACTTTAACCAAATCTGCTACCAATAGTGCAACTAAGGCCGGCGATGTGATCAGTTACAACATTACCTTCAAAAATACAGGAAATGTAACTTTAACCGATATCGCATTGATTGATGCAAATGCAGATGCCGGCAGTTTAACGCCATCAAATATCGCTTCTGTATTGCCAGGTGCTACTGTAAATATAACGGCTAAGCATACAGTGAAACAAAGTGACGTAAATGCTGGTGGCTTTAGCAATCAGGTAAATGCAAGTGCCAAAGATCCTAAAGGAAATACGATTGTCAAAGTATCTGACGATCCATCAACTCCTGCACCAGATGACGCAACTTTCAGCCCGATCGTAGCCAATCCATCATTAAGATTTACTAAAGCATTTGCTAACGCTGCAGGTGTGGTTAAAGTAATTGAGTACAGTATTCAGGTTACCAATACTGGTAATGTAACGTTGACCGATATTGTGGTAACCGATGACGGGGCCGACGCGGGAAGTATAACACCTGCTATGATCAGTAAACTTGAACCTTCCGAAACTGCTTTAATTATAGCCAGACACACCTTAACACAACCAGAAATTGATAATGGAAGGTTTGTAAATCAGGCTAATTTGGTTGCCGGATATTCGGGTTCAAACAAGTTAAGTAAACTTTCAGACGATCCAAGAACTTTGGCTCCTGATGATGCAACTATATTCCTGATCAAAGAAACACCAGCTCTTACTTTGGTAAAAACAGGTGTTTTAAGTGCTGATGGCAATTCGATTACCTATACTTTTACAGCAAAAAATACAGGTAACGTTACTTTAAATAATTTCAATTTGCTTGATCCAAAAATTTCATCAACGCTTAGTTTCTCACCAGCAAGTATTGCACCTGATGAAACAGCAGTGGCCACGGCAGTTTACACCATTACACAGGCAGAGAAAAATGCAAGCTCTGTAAGAAACACGGCTACACTAACGGCTAAAACGCCGAGTGGAACCCTGGTTTCAGATATTTCAGGAACTGAAGAAGATAATGACTATCCAACCGTTTTGGAACTGCCAAAAATTGTGAGTTCAAAAACAGTTTCCGATGCCAACAACAATGGAAAGGCCGAATCAAATGAGGTTTTAACCTATAGTATAACGGTTAATAATAACGGAAATACAGCTAGGAAAGGGGTAAAGATTATAGATGCAATTCCGGTTAATACCACTTATCTCAATGCAAGTGCAGACCAGGGTGGAGTACTGGCGGGCAATACATTAAATTGGAATAATTTAACTATTCCGGCTAACGGACAGGTAAAGGTTAGCTTTAAAGTAACTGTTAATGCCGTTATTCCTTCAGGTGTATTAAGTATTGATAATACCGCCACCGTAACTGATCCTGCAAATATTTTAACGCCATTAAATCCATCTGTATCAATTCCAACTGATGGAATGTTGGAAGGTAGTAAATCAGTTACTGATAATAAGGGCAATAAAGACGGCAAAGCACAGGCCAACGAAATTTTAACTTATTCGCTTCAGGTTAAAAATACAGGTGGCTCTGCATTAAATGGTGTAACCATCACTGATGAACTTCCTGCAGGCTTAACCTATGTTCCGAATTCAGTTTCCGGTTATGGTACTGTTACAGGCAATACTTTAAAATGGAAGATTAACATGCAGGCCAACTCAAGTACAGTATTTACTTTTGATGTGAAAGTTGCACCTGATGTAAACAGCTACAATACCATAAAAAATGTGGCTGTAATGACGAGTGCAACAGGAACAACGATTATGCCGGAAGCACTTATCAATGTAGATAAATCAGCTGATTTAGTTGTTACAAAAGAGTTGCTAACCAAAACTGATATTAAAACCGGTGATGATGTAACCTATAAAATTACGGTAACCAATAAAGGACCTAATAGGGCAACGGGAATTATCATTACGGATAAACTTTCGACAATTATTGATGCACCTAAAGAAATTACGGTTACTATAGGTACAACAAGTTATACAACTAGCAGCAGAGATTTTGTATGGTTGATTGAAAGTTTAGATTTAAATCAGAGCGCAACGCTAACCTTTAAGTCGAGAACCTTGGCTGCCGGCCCGTTAAATAACACGGCAACTGTAAAAGCAGATCAGCCAGATCCGGTATCAAATAATAATATGGTAAAGGCAGATGCAGCTATTATAACAGGTAGCGATTTATTGATTCCGAACCTGTTTACACCAAATGGGGATGGCATAAATGATACGTTCGAGATTAACGGACTGGCTGAATTTGCAGAGAACGACATTACCATTGTTAACAGATGGGGTAATGAGGTGTTCCGTGCCAAAGGTTACCAGAATAACTGGACGGGTGAAGGTTTGAATGAAGGAACCTATTATTACCTATTACGCGCCAGAAAGGGAGGAAGTAATGAATGGAAAGTATTTAAAGGTTATATTACCCTAATCAGGGCATTTAAAAATTAATGGTGAAGAAAGGTATGATGAAGAAACTAATCGTATTACTGGCAGGTTCATTTTTGTTGCTTAGCCATTTGGCATCCGCCCAGCAGGATGCACAGTATAGCCAATACATGTTCAACGGGATATACATCAATCCCGCTTATGCCGGTTATAAAGAAGTACTGAACGTGCACAGCTTTTACCGGAGCCAGTGGACAGGCATTACCGGTGCACCGAGAAGCATGTCGCTGGCCGTTGATGCCATTGCCAACAGCGGCAACGTGGGCTTGGCCCTTCAGGTGGCAAGCGATAAACTGGGTGCGCAGACCAACCTGAGCATTTACGGCAACTATGCTTACCGGATCAGGATGAACGATGACGGGAGTTCGAGGTTGGCACTGGGGCTAGGTGTGGGGATGGTACAGTTGGGCATAGACGGCTCGCTGTTAAATCCGAACAACCCCGAACCGAACCAGCCTGTAGGCATGCAGAGTACCATCGTTCCCGATGCCAGGGCAGGGATATATTTTGCCAACGATAATTATTATGCTGGTTTCTCGGCCGATAACCTGATTGCCACCTATATCAATATCGACCGTTATGCCTTTATTCCACAGCCTAAACCGCATTATTACCTTACCGCCGGCGCATTGTTCCCGCTTTCAGAAGATTTTCAGGTTAAGCCCTCTTTTCTGTTGAAAGACGACCGTGGGGGACCAACGAGTTTGGATCTGAATGCCTTTTTAATGATCAAGGATTTTATCTGGGTTGGCGGTTCGTACCGCACCGGGGTAAAGTTGTATGATAAAAGCTATCTTCAGCGCGATCTAACGCCGCGTAACTCTGCTGTAGCTGCCATACAGATTTTTCCTTCTGAAAAGCTCCGGATCGGTTATGGCTACGATTTTTCAATCGGCCCGTTGCAGGGTTACAGCGGCGGAACGCACGAGATTTCCATCGCTTATTCGTTTATAAAACAAAATATAAGATTGGCAACACCAAGGGTGTTTTAACAGAATTTTTATTTTATGTATAATAATATTTACACTTTTTATCGAAAAATTAACTACAATTGCGTAGAAAAAATAACTTTTTACTAACTTGCATAATATCCTTAATATAATGAAAACAAAAAATACTGTAAGCACTTTTACAGTGCTCATTGCCGATGATCACGAGATCATTCGACGTGGTTTAAAAGGTTTAATATCAGACTTTTGGCCTGGTGTTGAAATCATTCATGCCTCTACTTTAGAACAAGCACTTGTAGAGGTAGAAAAATCACCGAGCTTAATCATCATTGATGTAAACTTGCCAGGAGGTAACAACCTTAAGGTAATCGATCAGATTAAATTGGTTCAACCCAATGCTAAAATCCTTGTATTTTCTTCTTTAAATGAAAATATCTATGCCGTACCTTATTTAAAATCTGGTGCTTCCGGTTACTTAACCAAAAATGCCGAAGAATCAGAAATTGTAACTGCAATTACTACAATCCTTGCCGGCAGCCGCTATTCGAGCAGAAATGTTAAAGAAAACATGTTCAACAGTATATTGGGTAATGATGCAGACAATCCTTTCACTAAACTTTCTGGCAGAGAACTTGAAGTAGCAGAGCTATTAACAAAAGGTATTGGTGTATTGGAAATTTCCAATCAGTTAAATCTTCAAATGGGTACGGTAAGTACATATAAATTGAGACTTTTTCAAAAGCTCAAAATAAAAAGTATTATAGAACTGGCTGAAAAGATGAGTATCTACGAAAGATAAAAAGAGTGTAATACTCTTTTTATCTTTTCTACGCTTTTTCGTTTTTATTTACAGTGCCAGGTCCACTTTCTCCAGATTCATTCGGCGACGAGCCAGCCTGGCCAAATTTATCTGAAGCGCCCTCTCCATTCTGATCAAAAGAAGCTTTTCCTTTTGAACTTCCTTTTTCTTCTTGGCTTTCTTTCTCTTGTCGCTCTTTTTCAGCAGCGTTTTTTTTGTCTTTAGTTTCCATAATAATGATGTCCTTAGTTAATCAACATTTTCAAACAGGCAAAGTTTTATTTAATTCGATAAACTGAAGCTGCAATCCAAAAATAAAAGCAACAATAACTAATAAATAGCGTATGTAACGTTATTTTCACACTTTTGATTTGGGAAATAAATAACGATAAGTGCATCTATTTATTTAACATGTATCAGAATGTTAATGCCCTAATCTGTTGCAATTCTGATAACATGTAATTTTGCGCCAGATTACTTTGTATTCCCGATCAGTGTCAATTATGCATAACAGGTTTTATCTTTTACTAAGATAGAAAACTCTTTTTTACAGTTTTTTTGATACCATACAAAGCAAAAAAAGCAACCTCCAGCCAAATCGTAATAAATTTTATTTTTTTAAAACCGCAGGTTTTAAGATTACGTAAATACGTTCCAGATCAGATAAACGACCATTTTAAAACTAATATCATTCCCCAGAAAGATATGAGGACACCTCATTATTCGTGCTTATGAATAAAAACTTATACTCTCTTCTCTCACATTTCTTTTCATCTAAAACTTTTGGTTCATTAACATCAATTGCCAATGGCTTAGCCCGTTTTATAGCATTTCTAGCGCTGTTTTTGTTTTCCAACATTGAATTTACCCAGGCGCAAACGTATAAAACGCATTATATTGCTCCGGCACCATGGCAATATTGGAGTCAGGCCAATGAGCTTGTGATTACGACCAATACTGCCGGAACATCCGTAACGGTAAAAAAGAGCGATGGCACTTTGGTTACTACTTTAACACCAACGCCCACAGCGCCCGCTGTTTATCGCTTTGTTGGAAATCCGAATAATGTGCCGGCCAATGCGCTGAATACGATATTGAACGATCGCGGGATTATTGTTGAAGGTAACAACCCCATCACCGTAAATATCCGGAACGTGGCTTCTGATGCTTATACAGATGCCAATATTAAAGGAAACTCAGCACTGTTTAGTTTCGGTGATGCGGCAATCGGTACTTCTTTTAGGTTAGGTTACTACAGAGATGGTTTAACCAATGTAGTGTATAGTGTAATGGCCATCGAAAATAACACTACCGTTAAACTCAATGGTACGGCCATTACCACGTTAAATGCCGGGCAGAGTTATATCTTTCAAACCCCAATAGGGGGATTGGTGGAGAGTTCTGCTTCTGTAGTAATGAATTCGGGTTCCAATTTAGATGCACCAGATGGTTGTGGTGACGGGGTATTTAATCCGGTTCCGCCAGTTACTTCTTTAGGGAATGAATATTTGGTTATCAGGAGTGCAGGTAACTCAACGGCTGAGCAAACTACATTTGTAGCCACTCAGGCCAATACCAGTTTAACGGTAACAAATTACAATGCCAACGGCTCATTAGCCTCAACAAATACCTATACTTTGGTAGCTGCCGGAAGTTTTGTAACTATTCCTAACGGCGTTGCCGGTAGTCAGTACAGTACATCCAGGATTGTAGCAACAAAAAATGTTGTAGGCTATTCCGGAACAGCGACTAGTTGTGAGGTAGATATGCTTACGTTGGCCCCTGTAACTTCTTGCGGAGGTAGTTTGATCGCTAAAACATTTAAATTCAGAAATAGTAGTGGCGGCGATTTACCTTATTTTGGCTACATTACTACCAAAAGTGCAACCGATAAGGTTTTTTTGACCACAACCGGTGGTAACACTAACTATACCAACACTGACATAGAAACTATTGCAGGCGTTGGAGTGAGGAGACAATTGGGAAGCACAGGGAATTATATTATTGATTTTACCAATGTGAACATTGGTACACCTGCAACATTAACATTTACCAGTGCCAGCCGGATGAATATTGCCATGGTGCAAACTGGTGGTGGTTATTCTATGTCGAACTTTATTACGCCATTGCCAGAGCAAGCATTTAAACCAACACTGGCACAACCCAGTTGTAACAGTGCAACCTTAACGGCTGATCCTTCAGGCAGTGCGCCTTATCAATGGTACTTTAATGGTGTTGCAATTGCCGGTGCAACCGGCTCCAGTTATACGCCAACTGAATCTGGAACCTACACCATTACCTCCAGGCTAAGTTGCGGTACAAGCGCACAGTCTTTACCGGTAACCGTAGGATTGTGCAATGTAGATCGGGCAGTTACCAAAACCGTTGATAACCCGAATCCCGCAGTAAACGGATCTATCAAGTTTACCGTAACAGCAAGTAATATTGGTGTAGGTACCGCGCTCGGGGTATCAGTAACCGATCTGTTAAAATCAGGCTATACCTATGTAAGTCATACTGTTTCTGCAGGTACCTCTTATAGCAATACCACAGGTTTATGGAACGTTGGTTCTTTGGGGCCAAATGCAACGGCTACGCTGATCATTACGGCTAAGGTAAACGCTTCAGGAGATTATAGCAATACCGCTACCATTACCGGAACTCAAACCGACCCTAACGTGGCTAATGATGCAGTTACCATCAATACCACTCCAGTTACGGCTATTTCTTTAACTTCAGCAGCATCTACAGATGCGCAAAACGTGTGTATAGGTTCACCAATCACCAATATTACCTATTCAATTGGTGGTACAGCAACCGGGGTTAATGTAACGGGACTACCAGCAGGTGTTACTTCAACTTATAATTCTTCAACAAAGGTGCTTACCATTTCAGGAACACCAAGTGCAACAACGAACGGTGCTCAGGTTTACACTGTAACTACAGTGGGTGGAAGCCCGAACGTATCAGCGACCGGGAGTATACAGGTAAATGGTCTGGTAGGAACACCAGTATTTGCAGCCGGAAGTTCTTCAACAAGGTGCCAGGGAGCAGGAACCCAAATCTATGCAGCAACCGCTACCAATACTACTGGTATAACCTACAGCATCAACACGACGAATGCTCAGGCCGTAATTAATGCCACCACGGGCGAAGTTACTTTCTCGCCCGTATTTTCTGGTACGGCAGTTGTTACTGCAACCGCTGCAGGTTGTACGCCTAAAACTGCTACACATACCATCACCATTACTTCTACCGGGACCATTACAGGAACGTCACCAGTTTGTAGCGGTAGTAATGGTACCTTAACTTTAAGTGGCACCACCGCAGCACCGGTAAGATGGGAATTTTCTACCGATAACGGAACAACCTGGGCTACCTATTTGCCTAATAACACTTCAACCACACTAAACTACACCAACCTAAACGTAACTACTTCATTCAGGGCAATTGTAAGCGGAGGCGGGTGTACTGAAGCATCATCAACACCTGTAACCATTAGTGTAAATACCAGGCCCAGTATTTCTAATCAAAGGTATAATCTGTGTCTGTCAGGTTCTTTCAATTTTGCACCTGTAGATGCACCCGCTGGTACCACTTATAGCTGGTCGGCGCCTACTATAACAGGTGGCACGATCACCGGCGGCACTTCAGGCTCTGCGGCAAGCTCAGTATCACAAACTTTAACCAACACAGGTACTACTACGGCTACTGCTGTTTATACGGTTACCCCAACCAATGCAGGTTGTGCGGGTACTGCTTTTACCATCACGGTAGTGGTAGGACCAAATATTTCAGCTTCAGCTTCAAATCCGGGCACGCTGTGTAACAATGGTACTTTTTCTGTAACTCCAACTACAAATATTGCGAATTTAAAATATACATGGACAGCCAGTCTGATCAGCGGAAGTAATGTTACTGGTTTTAGTAATGTTACAACAGCCGTTAGTGCTCCGATTAGCCAAACCCTGGTCAACAACTCAGCGGGCAGTGCAACCGTTCGGTATACAGTAACACCCATACTCGATAATTGTAGCGGCAATACATTTACTTTTGACGTGACTGTACAGAGTGCAGTTGCCGCTGGCACCATTGCAGCGAACCAAACCATTTGTGCTAATACTACACCAGCCGCAATTACTTCTGCCACTGGTGGAACAGGGGCGGGTACAATAACCTATATCTGGGAAAACTCTACAAATGGTACCACTTGGAACACCATTGCCGGGGCAACTGCTGCAACATATGCCCCGGGAGCTTTAACTCAAACCACACAATATCGCAGAACAACAGTTTCAACGTTAAACGGAATTGCTTGCCGATCGGCGGCTACAACTCCGGTAATCATTACGGTAGGTACGGCAAGTACCATTACCACCCAGCCCGTTAATCAGAATGTAAGGGCTCTATCTAATGTTACCTTAAGTGTGGTTACCAGTGGAGGTACGGGTACCAGCCAGTACCAATGGCAGGTAAGCACCAATAATGGTACGAGTTTTAGCAATATTGCCAACAGTAGTTCATACAATGGTGCAACAACCAATACCTTAACCATTACCGGTGTAAATAGCACTATGGAAGGTTACAAATACCGTGTATTGATTACCCAAAGTGATAATGCCTGCGCCAGTGTAATTTCCAATGTAGTTAACCTAACGATTGATTCTGATCGTGACGGTGTACCCGATAGTGTTGACCTTGACGATGATAATGATGGTATTTTAGATACAGTTGAAGGAACAGGAGATTTTGACCGGGATGGGATTCCAAATGATCTGGATGTTGATTCAGATAATGATGGTATTGTAGATGCTATAGAATCAAACGGAAATCCAAATAACGATCCTGATAAAGATGGCAGATTTGGTTCAGGTGCATTTGTAGATGCCAATGGAAACGGATTAATTGATACTTTGGATCCAGCTGTAGGAGGCACCCCTTTGGTTATTCAGGACAAGGACAAAGATGGCAAGCCTAATTATCTCGACCTTGATTCTGATGCGGATGGTATTCCGGATACTTATGAAGCAGCTTTTTATATAATTGATGGTGAAAACGATGGTATTATTGGTACAGGACCAATTGTAGATGCCGATAAAGATGGTCTTTCAGATTTAAACGATCCTGATTTTGTAACCATTAGTCCGTTATTTAACCAAGACCGTGATTATGATGGCCTTTCTAATTACCTGGATATTGATAATGATAACGACGGAATTATAGATATTATTGAAGGATTGCCTACAATCTTATATATAGCGCCAAAAGGAATAGATACCGATGGTGATGGTATTGATGATGCCTATGATGTAGATAACGGAGGCGTAGTATCGGGCTACTCGAATGCTGATGGAGGTAGTGCCCCAGATTATGTAGATACCGATGCTGATAATGATGGATTTAGAGATTGGCTGGAAAACGCAGTAGATAGTCCTTTGGAGGTAGATGTCAAAAATAATCGAACTGGTGCATCAGGTGCCGACGGTATCATGGATTTACTGCCAGATGCCGATGGCGACGGATTGGCTGATATTTATGATAACGATAATGGCAATAATAGTCCTGCAGGTTATGCAACCAACGGTGGCCAAACACCACTTTCAATGCCTGATACGCAGACACCGGGTGGCGATAGGGACTGGCGGTCTTCATCAGACCACGATCGGGATGGTGTGCCTGATGGAACTGATCTGGATGATGATAACGATGGTATTTTAGATACAGTTGATGGATTCACAGATGAAGGTGGCCAGGATGGGTTACCCAATTACCAGGATTTGGATTCTGATGGCGACGGTATTCCCGATGTGATTGAAGCAGGTGGCTCTGATCCTGATAATAACGGTTTACCTGGAATAGGCTTAATAGGACCGAATGAAGTAGATGCCAATGGCATACCTAAAGTGGCTAACGGCGGTTATACGCCACCGGATACCGACGGTGATGGCATTCCGAATTTTAGAGACCTGGATTCTGATGGTGACGGTATTTTTGATGTAGCTGAAAATGGCGGACCTGACACAGATGGCGATGGAAGAGCGGGTACTGGTGTAACTATTGATTTCGATAATGATGGTATATCAGATGTTGTTGATGACTACAATAACCTCACGGGTTCGCTAGCAGGAGAGCCTTCAGGTGACCCAATGACGGTTAAAGATGCAGACGGAGATGGTATTCCGAATTATCTTGATCTTGACTCGGATGGAGACGGCATTAAAGATTCGGTAGAAGGTACTGCCGATCCGGATGGAGATGGTATTCCGAATTACCTTGATCTCGATTCGGATGGCGACGGTATTCCTGATAACATTGAGGCACAAAGTACCGCAGGTTATATTGCGCCTTCAGGTAGTGATACCAATCAGGATGGTATAGATAATGCCTATGGAACGGGGATCGTTCCAGTTGATACAGACGGCGATGGCAGGCCTGATTATCTGGATTTAGATGCTGACAATGATGGCGATAGTGATACCATTGAAGCTTATGATACCGATAATAACGGAGTGGCGAATACAGTAGCCGTGGGTGCCGATGCTGATAAGGACGGTTTGGATGATGCTTTTGATAATAATGATACCGCTTACAACCCAACTAATGGTCAAACTCCAACTGCATTTCCTAATTTAGATACACCAACTACTCCGGAACGCGATTGGCGCGAAGATTATAACATTGCTCCCGTAGCAACAGTACCAGCCTCCATAACCCTAACAGAAGATACACCGCAGGCATTAACTGGCATTAGCGTAGCCGATGCTGATGCAGGTAATCTGAATGTGGCAGTTACTTTAAGCGTACCTGGTGGTCAGGGTGTAATAACAGCTACCGCCGAGGCTGGGATTGTAATTAATGGTACAGGTACTAACAGCATTACCATCACGGGAAGCAGCACAGCTATTAATGCTTTCATTGCAGGCAGCAAAGTAACTTATGCGCCTGCGGCTAATGCAAATGGCAATGTTACTTTAACCGTTTTGATAAATGATCAGGGGAATACCGGCGGGCCGGCATTAACTGATACCAAAACAGTAACGTTAAGTATTCAGTCAGTAAACGATATTCCAACAGTAGCCAATGTGGTTAAGAATGGTACAGAAGATACCAATGTTAACTTTACGGCAACCGATTTTAGCAGTCAGTTTACCGATGTAGATGGTATGCTGGCTAAAATACAGGTGTTGAGCTTACCTCCGGCAACACAAGGCAGCCTGAAATTAAATGGTGTTAATGTAACCGTTGGACAGGAAGTTACCGCTACTGATCTGGCAGGCCTGATTTTTGTACCAGCCCCGGATTTTAATGGAAATGTATCGTTCAGTTATAACGGAAGCGATGGCACAGCATATGCAACGGCACCGGCTAATGTGAACATTACTATTGTAGCCGTTAACGATAACCCTGTAATTGTAGCTGTACCAAAAGCCGGTATAGAAGATATAATTTTAAACTTTACTGCAACTGATTTTACCAATCATTTTACAGATGCCGATGGCGATGCGCTGGTTAAAATCCAGGTTGTAACTTTGCCTCCAGCCGCACAGGGCGTATTAAAGTTAAACGGAAACGATATCGTTTCAGGTCAGGAAATACCGGCAGCCGAACTTTCTAACATCACTTTTGTACCGGCACCAAACTTTAATGGTAATGTAACCTTTAAATGGAACGGAAGTGATGGCACAGTTTATGCAACCGTTCCAAATAATGTAAATATTGTTATTACAGCTGTTAATGATGTTCCGACCATTAATAGCATCAGTTTAACCACTGCTGAAGATGTTAACGTGTCTTTTACGCTGGCTAATTTTACCAGCAATTACAGCGATTTAGAGGGTGATGCATTGGCTAAAATTCGGTTGTCTAACCTTCCATCAAATACACAGGGAACTTTATTACTTAACGGATTGGCAATTACTGCTGGTCAGGAAATACTTGCTTCAGATATCCCAAAACTGGTTTTTGCCCCTGCATCAAACTTTAACGGAAATGTAAGCTTTAACTGGGCTGGCAACGATGGTACTGCATACTCATCAAATGCCACTGTTAATATTTCGGTTACTCCGGTAAATGATCCGCCAGTACTAAACGATATTAATAAAATAGGAAATGAGGATACTGTTATACCATTTACCACTCCTGATTTTACCGGAAATTATACCGATATAGAAAATAATGCTTTAACCAAAATTCAGGTGGTAAATTTGCCCGCTAATGGTGTGCTTAAATTTAATGGTACAAACATTACTGCTGGACAGGAAATTAACAGCGCAGATCTGGACAAAATAACATTCACACCAAATGCGGATTTTAATGGATTGGCAAACTTTAACTGGAATGGGTTTGATGGAACAGCTTATGCCGCAACAGCTAAAACCGTTAACATCACCATTAATCCGATAAACGATGCGCCATCTTTTGTAAAAGGTGCCGATCAGCTAATTAATGCCAATGCCGGTTTACAAACCATCACTGGCTGGGCCAATGCTATTGCTGCCGGACCAGCTGATGAGGTGGCCGCGCAGACCGTAAATTTCATCTTGAATAATAACAATAACACTGCATTTACCGCACAACCCGCTATAGATGCTTCAGGGAATTTAACCTATACACCTGCTGCCAATTTTACGGGTAAGGTTACGATAACAGTAATATTAAAAGATAATGGGGGTACGGCCAATGGGGGGATAGATCAGAGTACGGCACAAACCTTTATCATTTCAGTTAAACCAGTAGGCGTAACCGATAATATTACTACTTTGGTTAATACACCAGTAACTACCGATGTGAAAGCCAATGACGGTGCAAACGCAGCCAATGCTACGGTTTCAGCAAGCAATGGTATACACGGTACCACCACCGTGGATGCAAGCGGAAAAGTTACTTATACGCCAAATGCAGGTTACACCGGAACAGATAGCTATAACTATACTTTAACTACTGCCGACGGCGTAATCAGTGATGCAATCACGGTTAATGTGAATATTTATCCAACAGTGGTATTGTCTGGACCGGCATCAGTTAACGAAAGTGCAGGGACGGTTAACTACACTGTTTCGCTTACAGGAACGGTTGGAACAACACTTGTTGCGCCAGTAACTGTGGTAACCGGAATAACACCAAATACCACAAATGCTGCAGATTATAATTTTAACAGCTCATCCATTACTTTCCCTGCAGGATCGGTTGTTGGGGCAGCCAGCGGCAGCATTACTTTTCCTGTAACCATAGTGGACGATAATATTCTTGAAAATACTGAAAATTATACGGTGTCTATCGGATCGATTACAGGTCCGGCATCATTGGGCAATGCAACAGTAACCACCTCTATTTTGGATAATGACAATGCTTCTGTCGCGATCAATAATATTTCGGTTGTAGAAAACGTAACTGGCGGTTTGGCTACTTTTACAGTAACCTTAACCGGAGCGGTACAGAATAGTTTTACAGTCAACTTTGCTACTAGCAATGGGACAGCGGTTCAACAGCTCGATTACACGGCAACTACCGGAACCATAACTTTTCCGGCAGGCTCTGTAAGCGGTGCTACGCAAATCTTTACTGTTCCAATTTCGGATGATAACATCGCCGAAGCAAGCGAAACGTTTAGTGCTACACTTTCGGGAATAACAGGATCTGTAACCATTGCAACCGCAACAGGTACGGCTACCATTACCGATAACGACGTGGCAACAGTAAGCATTTCGGCAACACCAACTACTTATGATGAAGCTGCCGGTAATGCAACATTTACAGTTACTTTAAATACGGCGGTACAAGACGCATTTACTGTAGATTTTGCTACAGCAAATGGCACGGCAACAGCCGGATCAGATTACACTGCCAAAAATGGTACTTTAACCTTCCCGGCAGGATCGGGTGCTGGTGCAATCCAGACATTTACGGTTTCGATTACAAATGATAATGTAGTAGAGCCGGTCGAAACCTTTACAGTTATCTTAAGCAATCCAACAGGTGGTCTGGTTACCATTGCTGCTGCAACAGCTACAGCAACCATTACTGATAATGATAATTCAGTTGCCACTATTACTGCCGGAACTTCAGGAAATGAAAACGGACCTGTAAACGGTACATTTGGGGTTAACCTAAGTAATCCATCTTCTACTGATACGCAGATTACCTATAATTTGAGTGGAACTGCAACAGAGGGAAGTGATTATGCTACAATCGTTACCAAAACCATTACCATTCCTGCAGGTCAAACTATAGGAGCCATTACTATTCCGGTTTTAACCGATAACGTGGTTGAAGGGATTGAAACAGTTACTGCAACCCTTGTTTCGTCTAACAGTCCGCTGGTTACTGTTGCAACAGCACCGGCCAATAAAACAGCAACCCTCAATATTCTCGACAATAATGCAGCGACTGTAAGTATCTCTGCTACCCCAGCCAGTGTTAGCGAAGCCGCCGGAACAGCTACATTTACGGTAACATTAAGTACCGCAGTTCAAAGGGCATTTGATGTAACTTATGCCACTACAAATGCTACAGCAATTGCCGGATCGGATTACACCGCTACAAGCGGAACGTTAAATTTCCCTGCAAATTCTGCTTCAGGCACCACATTGACCTTTACGGTTCCAATTAATAACGATAATCTGGTTGAACCGAGCGAAACCTTCAATGGAACCTTAACAGGGGTAACCGGTGGTTTGGTAACCATTGGAACGGGAAGTGCCGTAGTAACCATTATTGATAATGACAGCGCTATAGCCAGTATTGCTCCGGGTGTTAATGGTAACGAAACCGGGCCAGTAAAAGGAACTTTTGCGGTTACGTTAAGTAATCCGGCATCAACCAATACAGAACTCACTTATACATTAGGCGGTACGGCAACTGAAGGAAGCGATTACGCACCTGTTGTAACTAAAACCATTACCATACCAGCCGGGCAGACTACCGGAACGATCACCATTGATATACTACAGGATGCCATTGCAGAAAATAAAGAAACGGTAACAGCTACGTTGGGTACTTCCAATAATTTGGTAACAGTTGACACTACACCGGCAACCATTAATATTCTTGATGCCAATACCTCCAGCATCAGTATTTCTACCGCACCATCGGTTAACGAATCTGCAGGTATTGCAACCTTTACGGTAACCTTGAACAATGCTGTTCAAAGTGCATTTAGTGTAAATTATGCAACCGCTAACGGAGCCGCAACTGCAGGGGCCGACTATACAGCAACCAGCGGGACATTAAATTTCCCTTCGGGCGCAGCGGCTGGTACAGCATTAACTTTCAATGTGCCAGTTATTAATGATAATATTGCCGAATCGAACGAAACGTTTACCGCTACATTAAGTGGTATTACGGGTGGAGTAGTGTTGATCAGCAATGCTACGGCTACAGCAACTATTGCAGATAACGATGCAGCGACCGTATCGATCTCAGCCGGAACACCTGGTAGTGAAAACGGACCTATAAACGGAACTTTTACGGTGACATTAAGTAACCCTTCTTCAACTGATACGGAGATTGCCTATACTTTAGGAGGTAGCGCAACAGAAGGAAATGATTATACTAATATCATTACCAAAACCATCACTGTACCTGCTGGACAAACTACTGGAACCATCACTATTCCGGTACTAATAGATAATATTGTTGAAGGCACTGAGACGATAGTGGCCAATTTGGTTGCTACCAATAGCCCATTGGTAACAGTAATACCAGCACCTGCCAATAAAACAGCCACCATTAACATTGCTGATAATACCAGCGCAACGGTAACCGTTACGGCTACCGTTAACGGTACAGAACCAAATACACAAGGCTTATTTACTTTCACATTAAGCAATGTATCTACAACCGATACACAGGTTACTTACAACGTAACAGGAACAGCAAGTAGCGGAATAGATTACACTCCGATCGGAACAACGGTAACCATCCCTGCCGGACAAACCACTATAACTTTACCTGTTATTGTACAGGATGATACTTTTGCAGAGTCAACAGAAACCATAACGTTAACGCTGGCCTCTGCAACCAATAATCCCGCAATTACGACTGGTACAACGCCTGCTACTGTAAATATTGCCGATAATGATAATGCAACGGTAGCGGTTAACAGCATTTCGGTAGTAGAGCATATAGGTATTGCAACATTTACGATAACTTTGACTGGTAACGTTCAGGATGCATTTACAGTAAATTACGGAACAATAGATGGAACAGCAGCAACTGGTTCTGATTATACCGTTACAACTGGCAGTGTCACTTTCCCTGCCGGATCGCTTAATGGCGCAACGCAAGCTTTCAATATTCCGATTGTAGATGACAATGTCGCTGAATTGGCTGAAACATTTACGGTGAGGTTAAATAGTATCAGTGCCGGATCGGTAGTAACCATCCCTGCGGGAGGAGCAACCGGAACCGCAACCATCACTGATGATGATAATGCAAGCGTGGCCATTAATAGTGTGTCTGCACCAGAAAGCACTGGCAACATGATTTTTACCGTTACCTTAACCGGAAATATACAAGATGCGCTTTCCATTAATTACGCCACTGCTGATAATATGGCAATTGCCGGATCAGATTATACCGCTAAAGCTGGTGTGGTTACGTTCCCGGCTGGATCAGTTTCGGGAGCAACGCAAACTATCCTGATCCCGATTACGGACGATAACGTTACTGAAGGCCCCGAAAGCTTTAAATTAATTTTAAGCAGCGCCACTGCCCCAGCTACCATTGCTCAGGCGGAAGGTGTTGGGACTATTCTTGATAATGATGCTGCAACAGTAAGCATTTCGGCTACACCAATCAGCATAAATGAAGCAGCAGGTACGGCAATTTTTGCGGTTACCTTAAATAATACGGTACAGTCAGGTTTCAGTGTCGATTATGAAACATCGAACGGAACAGCTACAGCAGGGACCGATTACACCGCTACCAACGGAACATTAAACTTTCCTGCTGGGGCTATAGCCGGTACCACCTTAACTTTCACCGTTCCAATTATCAATGATAATGTGGTTGAACAAAATGAAACTTTTAGTGCAACCATTAGCCATGTAAGCGGAACTTTGGTCGGTATTGGAACCAATACGGCCACAATAACCATTACCAATGACGATACTTCGGTTGCAACCATCACCCCGGGAACACCAGGAAATGAAAATGGTCCGGTTAACGGAACTTTTACGTTAAGCTTAAGTAATCCATCATCAACTGATACGCAGGTTACTTATACGTTAAGTGGAACAGCTACAGAAGGAAACGATTACTCAACTATGGTTACCAAAACCATAACTATCCCTGCGGGTCAAACTATAAGGACTATTACTATCCCGGTGTTAACCGATAATATTGTTGAAGGTGACGAAACTGTTATTGCTACCTTAAGCAGTACCAATAACCCTGCAGTAACCATAAACAACACAACGGCAACGATCAATATTGCGGATAATACAACTGCTACAGTTACAGTAGCTGGTACTGTAAGCGGTGCTGAACCGAATACACCTGGTAGATTTACCTTTACAATGAGTAATGTGAGTATAACCGATACACAGATTACGTATACCGTAAGCGGTACAGCAACCAGCGGTGCAGATTACACCTCCATTGGTACAATGGTAACCATACCTGCGGGGCAAACTACTGCTACAGTTTCTTTACCGGTGTTAGATGATAATATTGTTGAAGGTAATGAAACTGTAATCTTAACCATGGCTGCGCAAACCAGCAATACATCGGTTACCGCGAGTACATTACCTGCAAGTATCAATATTATCGATAATGATACCGCTATAGCTACCATTACGAATGGTACCCCGGGAGACGAAAATGGTCCGGTTAATGGTACATTTACGATAACTTTAAGCAATCCATCGTCACAACCAACCACCATTACCTACACGCTAGGAGGAACAGCAACTGAAGGAAGTGATTATTCAACGATTCTAACCAAGGCTGTTACCATTCCAGCTGGTCAAATCACAGGAACGGTTACCATTCCGGTATTAACTGATGCCATACTTGAGGGTGCAGAAACTGTAATTGCCACATTAGCAAGCTCTGGCAATCCATTGGTAAGTGTTGACGGCACACCTGCAAGCATCAATATTTTTGATAACAATATCGCTACAGTAAGTATTTCTGCCACCCCAGCCAGTATACACGAAACAGATGTAAGGGCAACATTTACGGTGACCCTAAATACCGCAGTACAAAATGCATTTACGGTTGATTACGCTACAGCCAATGGAACTGCAACAGCAGGTATCACATTAGATTATGATGCTACAAATGGCACGCTTACTTTCCCGGCAGGATCTGCGGCAGGTACAACACTAACATTTACCGTAGGTATACACCATGATAACCTGGTTGAACCAACTGAAACTTTTGATGCGGTACTAAGCAATATCACGGGTGGATTGGTAACCATAGCCACTGGCTCGGCAACCGTTACGATTATTGATAACGATGTGTCTGTTGTTACAGCAACATCGGGTTTAAACGGCGATGAGGTAGGACCTGCAAACGGAACTTTTATTATTACCTTAAGCGAGCCATCATCAACAGATACACAGGTAACCTATACTTTGGGCGGTACCGCAACCGAAGGAAGTGACTATGCATCGATTGCCACCAAAGCCATTACCATCCCAGCTGGTCAAACCACTGGAACTATTACCATTCCGGTATTGGCAGATTCTATAACAGAAAGTTTAGAAACCGTAGTCGTGAATTTGATAAACACCTCAAATCCTGCGATAACGATCAGTGCAGCTCCTGCTTCCATTACTATTCATGATGCCAATACCGCAAGTGTCAGCATGAGCACAACACCAAATGTTAATGAGGGTGACGGAACAGTTACCTTTACAGTAACATTGAATAATGATGTTCAGGATGCTTTCAGTGTTGATTACGCAACAGCTAACGGAACAGCAATTGCCGGAATTGATTATACTGCAGTGAGTGGGGTGTTAAGTTTTCCAGCTAATGCCGTTGCAGGTACTAAATTAACATTCACTGTGCCGGTTAATGATGATAATCTCGTGGAAGCAACCGAAACCTTTACCGCAACGCTAAGTAATATTACTGGGGGGGTAGTACTAATTAACAATGCAACCGCTGCAGCAAATATTTTAGATAATGATACCTCAGTTGCAACCATTACAGCCGGTGTATCAGCTAATGAAAACGGCCCGGTTAATGGCACTTTTGTGGTTACCTTAAGTGAACCGGCATCTACAGCTACCCGGATTACCTACAATTTTAGCGGCACCGCAACAGAAGGAAATGATTATGCTCCGTTTGTATCTAAAACATTGATCATCCCTGCCGGTGAAACTGCAGGAACCATTACTATTTCAGTGCTGGCAGATGGTTTAGTGGAAGGAACGGAAACGGTAGTGGCCACTTTAGCTAATTCAAGCAATCCGCAGATTATAGTAAATAGTTCACCGGCTACCATTAGTATAACTGATGGTACCAGCTCAACTGTAACTGTAGCGGCAACAAATAACGGGGCAGAACCAAACATGCCGGCATTATTTACCTTTACTTTGAGTAATGTATCTACAACTGATACCCAAATTAATTATATTGTTAGTGGAACCGCTATTAGCGGATTGGATTATACTTCCATCGGTACCATAGTAAACATTCCTGCCGGGCAAACAGCTGCAACGGTAAATGTGCCTGTACTGGATGATAATATTGCCGAAGGAACAGAAACGGTTATTTTAACCATGCTTGCAGCAACAAGCAATCCGTCAATTACTGCAAATACAGCATCGGCAACAGCTGATATTACGGATAACGATACTGCCGTAGCAACTTTAACAGCTGGTACCACAGGTAACGAAAACGGACAAGCAAATGGTACTTTCACCGTAACCTTAAGCAATCCATCGTCACAGCCTACCGTTATCGCTTATACGTTGAGTGGCACAGCTACTGAGGGAAGCGATTATTCAACCATAGTTACGAAGACCATTACCATTGCCTCGGGTCAAACTACTGGAACGATCATTATTCCGGTATTGGCCGATAATCTGGTTGAGGGGGTAGAAACCGTGATTGCAACTTTAACCAATTCTGGTAATCCGCTGGTAACGCTAAGTAATATACCAGCAACCATTAACATTGATGATAATACTACAGCAACAGTTTCGATAGCAGCTACCAATAATGGTGCAGAGCCCGCAACACCAGGCTTGTTTACCTTCACATTGAGTAATGTGTCTACAACTGATACACAGATTTCTTATCGTATTGGCGGTACAGCAACAAGTGGTGTGGATTATACTTTGGCCAGCACAACGTTAACCATCCCGGCAGGACAAACAACTGCTACAGTAAGTGTACCTGTAATTGACGATAATATTGCTGAAGGTACGGAAACCGTTATCTTAACCATGACTGCTGCAACGAATAATCCTTCAATCAGGGCAAATACATCACCTGCTACGGTTAATATTATTGATAATGATACCTCGGTAGCTACAATTGCTCCCGGAACAAATGGTAGTGAGAACGGACCTGTAAATGGAACATTTGTGGTATCGTTAAGCAACCCAACATCGCAACCCACTACCATTACCTACACCATTGGCGGAACGGCGACAGAGGGAAGCGATTACCGGACTATTGTAAATAAGGCGGTAACCATTCCAGCCGGACAAACCACTGCTAGTCTTACCATCCCGGTATTAACCGACAATTTGGTAGAGGGTACAGAAACCGTAGTTGTAACTTTGGGTACTGCTAATCATCCACTGGTAAGTATTAATAATACGCCCGCTAGTATCAGCATTACCAATAATACCACTGCAACGGTAATGGTAGCTGCAACGATAAATGGTGCAGAGCCATCCACGGCTGGTCAGTTTACTTTTACCTTAAGCAATGCATCTGCAACCGATACACAGATTACCTATTCGGTAAATGGAACTGCTACAAGTGGATTGGATTATACCTCTTTAGGTACAACGGCTACCATTCCGGCAGGACAAACGACTTTGGTAATCAATGTACCTGTATTAAACGATAATATTGTTGAAGGGACAGAAACAGTTACCTTAACGATGGCAACTGCAACGGGTAACTCTTCAATTACGGCGAATTCGGCACCTGCAACAGTTAATATTACCGATAATGATACGGCAATTGCAACGATCACGCCAGGTAATAATGGTAATGAAAATGGTCCGGTTAACGGAACATTTATGGTAACCTTAAATAATCCTTCATCAACCGACACACAGATAGCTTACACCGTAGGGGGCACCGCTACTGAAGGAAACGACTACAGTCCGGTTGTAAAAATCATTACCCTACAGGCTGGTCAAATTACCGGAACCATTACCGTCCCAGTATTGGCTGATGCGGTGGTAGAAGGTGTAGAAACGGTTACAATTACTTTAGCCGATACGAATAATCCGTTGATCAACGTTAACGGTACGCCGGCAAGTATTAATATTATTGATAACAATACAGCTACCGTAAGGATTTCTACCACACCGGTGCTTAATGAAAATGCAGGTACGGCAACCTTTACGGTAACTTTAAATGCAGCGGTACAAAATGCATTTACTGTTGATTATAACACCATAAACGGAACTGCAATTGCGGGTTTAGATTATACCGCTACTACAGGAACATTAACTTTTCCTGCAAATTCACCTGCAGGCGCAACTTTAACCTTCATTGTTCCGGTTGAAGATGATAACCTCGTTGAGCCATCTGAAACCTTTAGTGCTACTTTAAGTAATTTAAGCAACCCATTGGTTGGCATTACTATGGGTACATCAACCGTAACCATTACCGATAATGATTCTGCTATAGCAAGCATAGCGCCGGGTATAAACGGAAACGAAGCTGGCCCGATTAATGGAACTTTCGTTGTAACCTTAAACAATCCATCTGCTACTGATACGCAATTGACCTATACGCTAAGCGGTACAGCAACAGAAGGTAGCGATTATGCGGCTATTGCAACTAAAGTCATCATAATCCCCGCAGGACAGACCACCGGAACGATTACTATTCCGGTTATTGAAGATGCGACAGCAGAAAATATCGAAACGGTAATAGCAACCTTAAGTACATCAAACAATTCTGCCATAACTGTAAATACGAATGCTGCAAGCATCAATATCCTTGATGCCAATATAGCCAATGTAAGTATCTCGGTAGATGCAGCAAGCGTGAGCGAAGCTATAGGTACAGTTACCTTGTCGGTTACCTTGAATCTTGCGGTTCAAAATAGCTTTACGGTTGATTATGCTACAGCCAACGGCACGGCTTTGGCAGATTTAGATTATACAGCAACCAGCGGAACATTAACATTCCCTGCAAATTCGCCGGCAGGTACTGTACTACAAATTGCCATCCCGGTTATTGACGATAACCTGATTGAAAGTTCAGAATCATTCACGGTGAATCTAAGTAATATAAATGGATTTGATGTTGCCATCGGTACAGGATCGGCAACAATAGCCATTGCCGACAATGATCGTGCACTCGCGAGCATTACAGCAGGTACAAACGCAAATGAAAAGGGTCTGGCGAATGGTATATTTAATGTAACCTTAAGCAATCCATCATCTACACCTACAACACTAACATTTGCCTTAACCGGAACTGCAACTGAAAGTGCCGATTATAGTGCGGTTACCAAAACACTCATCATCCCTGCTGGCGCAACCACAGGAACCATCACTATTCCGATAAACGCTGATGGGGTAGCGGAAGGCACAGAAACTGTAATCGCAACATTAACAGCCTCGGACAACCGGTTAGTTGCGATAAATAATACGCCTGTAAGCATCAATATCTTTGACGCAGATGTGGCAGCGGTGAGTATATCAGCTACCCCGGTAATAAATGAAAATGTGGGTGCCGCAACCTTTACGGTTACCCTGAGCAATGCTGTACAAAATAGCTTTAGTGTAAACTATGCCACAGCCAATGGTACAGCAATAGCCGGACTGGATTATACTGCAACGAGTGGAACATTAACCTTCCCTGCAAATGCTGCAGCTGGTGCAACTTTAACTTTCACCGTACCAATTAATGATGACGATTTAATAGAACCTTCAGAAACATTTAATGTTACACTGAGTAATGTTACCGGAGGAGTTGTTACTATCGGTGCATTGCCTGCCACCGTTACCATTACTGATAACGATAGGTCGGAGGCAAGCATTACTGCGGGTACAAATGGAAATGAAAATGGTCCGGTAAATGGAAATTACATGGTCACCTTAAGTAATCCGTCATCTACTGATACACAGATTACCTTTACCCTCGGTGGAACAGCTACAGAAGGTAACGATTATACTGTAGTGACTAAAACCATTACTATTCCAGCTGGTCAATCTACCGGTACTATTGTGATCCCGGTAATTGCCGATAACATTGTAGAAAGTAATGAAACGGTTGTAGCAGCCTTGACCGGAACCAACAATTCACTGATAACGGTAAACAATACCCCTGCAACAATCAATATCATCGATAATAATTCTGTATCAGCGAGCATATCGGTGGCGTTAACTAGTGTAAATGAGTCTGCCGGAACTGCAACTTTTACCGTAACCCTTAGCGGCGCGGTACAGGATGCTTTCAGTGTAGATTATACTACTGCTGATGGTACTGCAAAAGCAGGATTGGATTATGTGGCAACCAACGGAAAACTAAATTTCCCCGCAGGTTCAGCAAGAGGTGCAAGCTTAACCTTTACTGTTCCGGTTATTGATGATAACCTTGTTGAAGGCAATGAAACCTTTAACGGAATAATCAGTAACGTAACTGGTGGTTTGGTAACCATTGGTAATAGTACCGCAACTGTAACTATTGTAGATAATGATTTATCGGTAGCTACCGTAAGCACTGGTACCAATGGTAGTGAGAACGGACCGGTTAACGGAACATTTATCATAACGTTAAGCAAGCCAACTGCCACTGATACCCAGTTCACCTATAGCTTATCAGGAACAGCTAATGAAGGTAGTGATTATAGTAACATTTCAACCAAAACTATCAACATTCCTGCTGGTCAAACCACAGGAACGATTACAATTCCGGTATTAACCGATGATATTGTAGAAGGTACCGAAACCGTTATTGCTACACTATTAACGGCCAACAATCCATTGGTAACGGTAAGCAATACAAATGCTGCTATTACCATTGCAGATAATACAGAAGCAATTGTAACAGTTGCTGCAACAGCAGATGGGGCAGAGCCTTCAACTCCAGGTCAGTTTACCTTCTCTATTAGTCATCCGTCTACCACTGATACGCAGATTACTTATGCTATAAGCGGAACAGCAATCAGCGGAACGGATTATACGTCAATTGATCATACAGTAACCATACCAGCTGGACAAAGTACCGTAATGGTATCTGTACCAGTATTGACAGATAACATTGTAGAGGGAACCGAAACGGTCATCATAACCATGAATGCTTCTACCAATAATAGTTCGATTATTGCAAGTTCTACGCCTGCGACAGTGAATATTACTGATAGCGGTTCTGCAGTTGCTTTGATTACTGCTGGTACAAACGGTACCGAAAACGGTCCCGTTAACGGCAGATTTACAGTTACCTTAAATAATCCATCAGCTACCGATACGCAAATTACTTATACTTTAGGTGGCACAGCTACGGAAGGCAGTGATTATGGCCAGGTTGTAAACAAAATCATCACCATCCCGGCAGGCCAAACCACTGCAACAATCACCATACCAGTATTGGCAGATGCAACGGTAGAAGGTGCGGAAACGGTAATTGCTACCTTGGTGTCTTCAAATAATCCACAGATCACCACGAGCAATGTTCCGGCAACGATTTCCATCGCCGATAATAATACAGCAACGGTAAGTATTTCTACGCCTTCAACAATTAATGAAGGGGCCGGATCAGCTACATTTAGTGTGACCCTGAGTGCTGCTGTTCAAAAAGCATTTACGGTAGCATACACCACCAGTGATGGAACGGCAACAGCTGGATTAGATTACACGGTAGCCAGTGGCACATTAACTTTCCCGGCTGGTGCTACCGCTGGCACAACCTTAACGTTCACCGTTCCGATCATCGATGATAACCTGGTAGAAACGAATGAAACATTTAATGGAGTAATTAGTAATGTAACTGGAGGTTTAATAACAATTGCTACAAACACGGCAACTACCAGCATTATCGATAACGACTTGTCGGTAGCTAACATTACTGCCGGGGTTGATGGTAACGAAAACGGTCCTGCTAACGGAACATTTGTTATAACTTTAAGCAAGCCATCGGCTACTGATACAGAGCTTAGTTATACTTTGGGCGGTACGGCCACAGCGGGCAACGATTATACCGCAATGGTAACTCAAAAGGTTGTAATTGCTGCCGGCCAAACCACTGCAACGATTACTATCCCGGTATTAAGGGATGCTGTTTTAGAAGGTGATGAAACGGTGATTACTACCTTAATCGCGTCCAACAATCCAGCGGTAACGGTAAGCCATGTTCCTGCAACCATCAATATCCTTGATAATAATGAAGCTACTGTAAGTATATCGACCGCGCCAACAGTTAATGAAGGTGCCGGAACGGCAACGTTTACCATCACCTTAAGTGCAGCGGTTCAGAATGCATTTACAGTTGATTACACCACAACCAATGGTGCTGCTACTGCAGGCTTAGATTACACGGCAACCAGCGGAACCTTAACATTCCCTGCAGGTGTTGCTGCAGGTACAGCCTTAACATTTGCAGTTCCTATCATTGATGACAATATTGTTAAATCGAACGAAACCTTTAATGGTGTCATCAGTAATGTATCAGGTGCTTTGGTCACCATTGCTACCAACACGGCAACTACTACCATCATTGATAATGATGCTTCAGTAGCAAACATTACAGCTGGAACTAATGGTAACGAAAACGGCCCGATTAATGGAGCATTTACCATAACATTGAGTAAACCATTGATTACTGATACACAGCTTACCTATACGCTGGGAGGGACGGCCACAGAAGGTAGCGATTATACTGCTATTGCAGCCAAAACAATTATGATTCCAGCCGGTCAAACTTCGGCAACCATTATCATTCCGGTATTGAAAGATGCATTGATAGAAGGCACGGAAACTGTAATTGCAACGCTAAGCAGTTCAGTTAATCCTATGGTAACAGTAAGCAATATTCCTGCAACCATTAATATTATTGATGGTTCGGCAGCTACAGTTACCGTAACCGCAACGGCTGATGGGGCAGAACCATCAACTCCCGGACAGTATACCTTTACCTTAAGTAATGCATCTATAACCGATACGCAGATTACGTACACCGTAAGTGGAACAGCAACGAGTGGTGCAGATTACACTTCTATAGGTACAAGTATCACTATCCCTGCAGGACAAACCTCCGTAACACTTCCTGTTCCGGTACTGGATGATAATATCAACGAAGGCAACGAAACGGTAATCTTAACCATGAATGCTGCAACAAGCAATTCATTAATAATCGCTAGTACTGTACCCGCTACCGTGAATATTAGAGATAACCGTGCGCCTGTGGCATCTGCGCCAGCTATTACCGCCAACGAGGATACCTCAGTTAATGGAATTGTTACAGCCAGTGATCCTGATGGAAACACGATTACTTATAGCTTAACTACTCCACCTGCACACGGAACCGTGTTGCTTAATGTTGATGGTACCTATACTTATACACCTGCTCCAAACTATAACGGTGCAGATACCTTTACGGTAACCGTTAGTGATGGTAAAGGTGGCACGGTGACGGTAACTATTCCGGTAACTATTAATCCGGTAAACGATGCACCGATTGCAGCGGCCACAGCCATTAGCACACCTCAAAATACATCAGCGAATGGAACAATAACTGCCAGCGATGTAGATGGCGATGCGCTAATATTCAGTATAAGCACACAGCCATCACACGGTACGGTAGCACTAAGGGCAGATGGTACTTTTACTTATACCCCAAATCCTGGATACGTAGGTAACGATACCTTCACTGTAACGGTAAGTGACGGTAAAGGTGGTACTACAACGGTAACTGTCTCAGTAACCGTAACTTTGGTGCCAGCACCGTCGATGCGCTTAACCAAAGTGGCCACCAATACCGTGGACAAGGTTGGTGATGTAATTAATTATAACATTGTGGTAACCAATACGGGTAATGTAACTTTAACAAATGTTGCCGTTACCGATGCCGGTGCCGACGCAGGATCGATTTTACCAGTTGGCATATCAAGTTTATTGCCGGGTGCGAGTGTAACGGTTACAGCCAAACATACGGTAACTTTAACTGAAGTTAATGCCGGTTCGTTTACCAACCAGGCTTCGGCAATTGCCCAAACGCCAAGTGGTGGTACCATAAACAAACTTAGATCTGATGATCCGAATACGCCAGCTGTTGATGATGCAACGGTAACATTAATTGCACCTGCATCTAATCTTACTTTGGTTAAAACGGGTACTTTAAGTAGCGATGGAAATAGCATCACCTATAGCTTTACCATCAGAAACACTGGAAATGTAACCTTGCATGTTGTAAACCTGGTAGATACCAAGCTTGGATTAAATAAAACCTATTCAGGTAATGTAGCTCCGGGCGGTAAGGTTGAAGATACATTTGTATATCAATTAACACAGGCCGACAAAGATGCTGGCAGCGTAACCAATTCTGCTAACGTTACAGCAAGAACTCCTGCAAATTTGCCGATAAGTGATATTTCTGGAACAGCCGAAAACAACGATACGCCAACGGTTACAGTAATTCCGGACATAGCTGCAATATCATTGGTTAAAACCGCTGCATTTAGCGGTAATAAGGTTACTTATACTTTTACCATTAAAAACACCGGTTCGGTTACCTTAAATAACATTACTTTAACTGATGCTAAGCTAAGTTTAAATAATAAGGTAATTGTTGCAGCCGGCGGACTTGCGCCAGGTGCAATCGTTACGGTTGTTGAGGTATATACCTTAACACAGGCCGATAAAGATATGGGTACCGTGAGTAACACGGCAAGTGTAAATGCCAAAACAACCGGTGGTGCCAATGTTTCCGATGTTTCCGGAACATCAGAAGTCAATAATGCTGCTACGGTTATTACGGTACCTAAGTCGCCAAGGGCAATTGATGATGAAGGTGGTACCATCACCAATAAACCGGTTACTATTAACATATTGGGTAACGACGATCCTGGAAATTCTACGCTAGATCAGTTAACGATTGAAATAATAAATCAGCCTAAGCATGGTAGAGTGGTGGTAAATGCCGATGGCAGCATTACCTACACGCCTGACCAGGGTTATATTGGTGATGATAGCTTCAGTTACCGTGTTAAAGATGCTTTTGGGTATTATACCAACGTGGCTGCGGTAACTTTAACGGCTAACTTTACAGGCCTTACTATACCAAACCTGTTTACACCTAATGGTGATGGTATTAACGATACTTTTGAGATTTTGGGTATCAACCAATACCAAACTAATGAGCTCACTATTGTAAACAGATGGGGTAATGAAGTGTTCCGTGCCAAAGGTTATCAGAATAACTGGACGGGTGAGAACTTGAACGAAGGTACCTATTACTATTTACTACGTGTTAAAAAAGCAGGAAACGATCAGTACCAAGTGTTTAAAGGTTACATCACATTGATCAGGGCATTTAAAAAATAAGGTATGACTTTATACCGTCTGGCTTTAAATCAGACGGTACTTTAAGATATTAAAAGATGAAGAAACTAATCGTATTACTGGCAGGTTCATTTTTGTTGCTTAGCCATTTGGCATCCGCCCAGCAGGATGCACAGTATAGCCAATACATGTTCAACGGGATATACATCAATCCCGCTTATGCCGGTTATAAAGAAGTACTGAACGTGCACAGCTTTTACCGGAGCCAGTGGACAGGCATTACCGGTGCACCGAGAAGCATGTCGCTGGCCGTTGATGCCATTGCCAACAGCGGCAACGTGGGCTTGGCCCTTCAGGTGGCAAGCGATAAACTGGGTGCGCAGACCAACCTGAGTATTTACGGCAACTATGCTTACCGGATCAGGATGAACGATGACGGGAGTTCGAGGTTGGCACTGGGGCTAGGTGTAGGGATGGTACAGTTGGGCATAGACGGCTCGCTGTTGAATCCGAACAACCCCGAACCGAACCAGCCTGTAGGCATGCAGAGTACCATTGTTCCCGATGCCAGGGCAGGGATATATTTTGCAAACGATAATTATTATGCTGGTTTCTCGGCCGATAACCTGATTGCCACCTATATCAATATCGACCGTTATGCCTTTATTCCACAGCCTAAACCGCATTATTACCTTACCGCTGGTGCATTGTTCCCGCTTTCAGAAGATTTTCAGGTTAAGCCCTCTTTTTTGTTGAAAGACGACCGTGGGGGTCCAACGAGTTTGGATCTGAATGCCTTTTTGATGATCAAGGATTTTATCTGGGTTGGCGGTTCGTACCGCACCGGGGTAAAGTTGTATGATAAAAGCTATCTTCAGCGCGATCTAACGCCGCGTAACTCTGCCGTAGCTGCCATACAGATTTTTCCTTCTGAAAAGCTTCGGATCGGTTATGGCTACGATTTTTCAATCGGCCCGTTACAGGGTTACAGCGGCGGAACGCACGAGATTTCCATCGCTTATTCGTTTATAAAACAAAATATAAGATTGGCAACACCAAGGGTGTTTTAAGTTAACTATATTTCGTATTTTTGAGCCAACTATCCAAACAACGCAATGAAGAAAATTTTATTAGTTATTTGCCTGACTGCATATGGTTTATGTGGGCTCAGTTTTTCGGCAAATGCCCAGTATGTACTAAAAGAGGCTGATAAGGAATACGAACTGTTTAATTACAGCAAGGCAATAGACTTATACGAGCAAGCCTACAAAAAGAAAGAAACTTTACATACCGCAGAGCGTTTAGCAAATGCCTATGCGCTTGTTTATAATTATAAACAGGCAGAAAGCTGGTATGCCATTGCCACTAAAATGCCTGGCAGTAGCATGGAGAATATTCTGGGCTATGCTAAAGCTTTGCAACAAAATTCGAAGTACAGCGAAGCAAAAAATCAGTACTTAAATTACATCGATAAAAAGAAGAATGTATCAGAAAAGCAGCAGACCGTTTGGATTGCTTCTTGCGATTCGGCTTTGAAATGGATCAAAAACCCAAAGAAAATTGAACTCATCAACCAAAAAACTTTAAATAGTCCACAATCAGATTGGGGGGCTGTTCGATACGAAGAAGGAGTGGCATTCACTTCAGATAGGTCAAACAGCAAACTAAACACTTCAGAAAATAGACCATTTTTAAAATTCGACGGATCTAAAGAACCTGATAAAAAAGTATATGGGTGGACGGGTAACGGATACCTGAAACTATACTTCAAACCCTCACCAAAAGACAGCCTTCAATTGTTTCCCATAAAAACAGGCACCAGATATCACGTTGGTTCTGCAAGCTTTACGGCCGATGGCAAGACCATGTATTTTACATTAACCCGTATTACCGATGAACTAGAACGCTTAAAAAAACAGCCGACAACCGTTAACGTAGAAATTTTCAGCAGTACAAAAGGGGCCAATGGCGTTTGGGGCGAACCGGTTTCATTTGCTTATAACAACGTAAACGCTTATTCTGTTGGCGATCCTTTCGTTACCACAGATGGAAACAGCCTTTATTTCGCTTCGAATATGCCGGGAGGTTCAGGTGGTACAGATATCTATGTTTGCCTAAAAACAGACGCCGGCGACTGGGGTAAACCTATTAATCTGAAAGAAGTAAATACCGAGGGCAATGAACGTAGTCCGTTTTTTGACGAAAAGGACAACTTCTACTTCTCCAGCGATGGCAGAATAGGTATGGGAGGATTAGATGTATATCAGGCTTTAAGAGAAGCTAACAAGATCGGTCAGATTGAAAATATGGGTTATCCTTTTAATTCCCCACAAGACGATTTTAGTTTTAATTTAAACAAAAAAGCCGGTATCATTTATCTTGCTTCTAACCGCGAGGGTGGTTTAGGTAGTGATGATATTTACGCCATTGATCAGAAAATGATACTGGCTTTCAAATTAGAAGGCAGGGTGTTTGATAAAGGCAGCAATCAGCCTATAGCAGGTGCATTGGTAACACTGGCAAAGGTAAATGGTGGTATTTTAAAAACAGAAACTGATGAAAATGGAGCATATCAGTTTAATTTATCAAAAGAATCTGAATACAACGTTTCGGCAGAAAAAACAAACTACAGGTCTGATGTAGAAAATCTGGCAACCATTGGTTTGACAACTTCTAGTGTACTCAACCAAAATCTATATTTAGAAGGCATTGTAATCAATAAAGCCATTAGGCTCGAAAATATCTATTATGATTTCGATAAATGGAATATCCGCCCGGATGCTGCTGTCGAATTAGACAAACTGGTTAAAATCATGACAGATAATCCGACCATCTGGATTGAATTAGGTTCGCATACCGATAGCAGGGGAAAGGATGCTTACAACCTGAATCTATCACAAAAAAGAGCTGAATCTGCTGTAGCATATATCATTTCGCGGGGTATCGATAAAAACCGCATTACCGCTAAAGGTTATGGCGAAACACAGTTGTTAAATAAATGCAGTAATGGGGTAACGTGTAGTGAACAAGAACATCAGCTAAACAGAAGAACAGAAATCAAAATCGTAAAACAGTAAACAACGTTGAAGATTTAGGATATACTTCAATCTTTCGTATTTGCCTCCGATGAAAATCGGGGGCATTTTTTTTAGGATTGTGTAATCCTCACTTTCTGTCGTTCTGTACACAGTGAAGAATCTTTTAATTGTTTTGTGGCTATTTGCACCAGCATCTTTTTAGCCTAAACTACCCTATGTTATGTCTGCCTTTCTATACCACACTAGTTAAACCATAGGGGATGACGAATAAACAGGACTGTTATTATAGTTGGTCAGTTTCCGGGCGAAATCTCCATTAATTCTTGTTTTTACCCGTCAAACTAATCGGTTATATTGATCAACTTAACGATAAAATAAATGCTTTAATTTAAATCATGCCCAATGACCCCTGTTTTTAGCTAAAATAATTAGTATAAATTACAACCATAATCTCTATTACTTTTGTTTGAACTAAAAATATTAGTATTTTTGGTTTCAATTATCTTTATTAGAAGAGAATGGCTAAAGACAGGCAGATTATTCATATGGATCAGGATGCATTTTTTGTATCTGTAGAAGTCAGAAAAAACCCCAGATTATTGGGTAAACCGGTAATTATTGGCGGCGGAAGTGATAGAGGTGTGGTGGCTTCTTGTAGTTACGAAGCCCGCCAATATGGTATACATTCTGCAATGCCCGGCAGGACGGCAAAATTACTATGCCCCCAGGCTATATTTTTAAAGGGCGATATGGAAGAATATTCCAAGGCGTCGCATGAGATTACCGAGATTATTGCCGATAAGGTTCCGCTTTTCGAAAAAGCCAGTATCGACGAACATTATATAGATATGACGGGTATGGACCGCTTTTTTGGCTGTATGAAATTTGCGTCCGAACTCCGGCAAACCATTATGAAAGAAATGAAATTACCCATTTCCTTCGGTTTGTCGATCAACAAAACCGTAGCCAAAATAGCTACGAACGAATCTAAGCCTGATGGCGAAAGGCAGGTCACCTTTCCCGAATTGCGGCCCTTTCTCGATCCTTTGGCCATCCACAAAATTCCGGGCATTGGACATGCTACCTATAAAAAGTTAAGCGAAATGGGGGTTCGGAATATCCTTACGCTTACGCAGATTCCGCAACAGCTGATGTTTAAAATTTTGGGGCAGCATGGTTTAAGTTTATGGCAAAAAGCACATGGGATCGATCTTTCGCCCGTGGTGCCTTACCGTGAAAGAAAATCGATTGGTACACAGGCTACCTTCGAAAGCGATACCATGGATATGGCGAAATTAAAGGCCATTTTAACCGGGATGGTTAGTGGCTTAACCTTTCAGTTACGTAATCAGAAAAAACTAACCGCCTGTATTACCGTAACCGTGCGTTACACCAATTTCGAAACCGTTACCCAGCAAGAGCGGATTCCTTATACCTCACTCGATTCATTTCTGATCAGCAAAGCACATCGCCTGTTCGAAAAAGTATATTCAAAACGGATGTTGTTGCGCCTGGTAGGCGTAAAATTTTCGCATCTGGTAAGCGGCTATGAACAGATTGGTCTTTATAATATTGCTGAAGAAGAATATAGCCTTTGCCAGGCCATGGATAAGGTACGGAACAGCTATGGTGCCGAAGCGGTGGTAAAAGCCTGTATTGTTACCCAGCCACCACGCGATGAAAAAGGAAAGGTGATTAAATACAACCCACGTAAGAAGAAAATATTGATCGAAAATGCCGGAGAAGCAGAACAAGATGCTGAAGTAAGAAAACGTTCCAAAATCAGGAGTTTTATGAGTGAAAAAGGAATAACCGGTACCAAATCTTACGAATAATTATGTTTTTGAATGTTCACTCTTCGTATAGCCTCAAATATGGTACCCTCAGTATTGAACAACTGATTGCTAATGCAAGGCGTTTGGGTATTCACCAAATGGTGCTTACCGATATCAATAACTCAACCGGGGCAGTAGAGTTTATCCGTGAATGTTACAAACAAGGTGTTGCCAAAGAGGCAGACGATATACATAAAGGCAATATTCCCTACCGGATTAAACCTGTAGCCGGCATTGAGTTCAGAAAAGATAACCGATTGCTGTACGTAGGCATTGCCCGCAATAAAGAAGGCATGCGCGAGCTGAATGAGTTTTTAAGCCATCATAATATTTATAGCATTCCATTACCGGAAGTTCCCCCCGAAATGGAGAATGTATATATCGTTTACCCATTCCGGAAATCGTTTAATTCGGCATTAAGCGCAAATGAATATATAGGTATCCATTCCAAACAGCTCAATCATTTATACAAACATCCACTTTTAAGACAAAAGGAAAAGCTCTTGGTGTGGCATCCTGTTACTGTAAACGATAAAGTTACTTATCGCCTGCACGAATATTTAAGGGCAATAGAACTGAATACCCTTTTAAGCAAAGTAGCCGATAAAGATAAATGTGATCCGGACGAATTCCTGATTCCGGAGGAAGAACTTACACAACAGTTTGAGCAATATCCCTTCATTGTTCAAAACACGCAGCAATTATTGGATAGCTGCGATTTGAGCATTTATTTTGAAAATACCCCTGTACCTTCATCTAAAAATAAGTTTTACTATACAGGCACTTTAGATGGTGATAAGCAAATGCTGTGTCAGCTGGCCGAAAGCGGCCTGAAATACCGCTACGGAGAAAATAATCCCGAGGCCGTAGCCCGCCTGGAAAAAGAACTACGGATTATCGAACTCAAAAATTTCTGCGCCTATTTCCTCATTACCTACGATATTATAGATTATGCCATGAATACCTGTGGTTTTTATCACGTAGGACGTGGTTCGGGCGCCAATAGCATTGTAGCTTATTGTTTGCGGATTACCGATGTAGATCCGATTGATCTCGATCTGTATTTTGAAAGGTTTTTACATGAAAAAAGAACGAGTCCGCCAGATTTTGATATTGATTTTTCGTGGGATGAAAGAGAAATCATACAAAAGTATGTTTTTAGTCGCTACCCCAAATGGCACGTTGCTTTTTTAGGCACCATGAGCACTTTTAAAGACCGGGCAATTATACGAGAGATTGGTAAGGTTTTGGGGTTGGCAAAGGGCGAGATCGATAGCTTTACCGACCCTACCAAAGAACGTGAGAATTTACGGAATGCGACTTATCAAAAGTTATTGGCTGTGCATGCCTACATGAAAGATATGCCCAATCAGCGTTCTATCCATGCCGGAGGAATTTTGATCTCAGAAGAACCGATTACTTATTACACCGCGTTGGATATGCCGCCAAAAGGTTTTCCGACGGTGCAATGGGATATGTACGAAGCAGAAGCCATAGGTTATGAAAAGTTCGATATTTTAAGTCAGCGGGGTATTGGGCATATCCGCGAGGCTGTGCAGCTTATTAAAAAAAACAAAAATAAAGATGTCGATATCCATGATTTTAAAACGTTTAAAAACGATCAGAAACTAAATGGTATTCTTAAAGAAGGTCAGCCCATCGGGTGTTTCTATATCGAATCGCCGGCCATGCGGCAATTACTGAAAAAACTGAAATGTGATAATTACCTTACCCTGGTAGCTGCCAGCTCTATTATCCGTCCCGGAGTGGCCAGTTCAGGTATGATGAAATCCTATATCGAGCGTTATCATGCCCCCGAAAAAGTGGTGTACCTGTGCGATGTGATGAAAGAGCGGCTTAGCGAAACCTATGGGGTGATGGTTTATCAGGAAGATGTGATCAAAGTATGTCATTATTTCGCAGGGCTGGATCTGGCCGATGCCGATATCCTACGTAAAGCCATGAGCGGAAAATACCGTTCAAAACTGGCTTTTGATGAACTGGTGAATAAATTTTTTACGTCAGCCAGAAAACAAGGACACCCAGAAGAACTCGTTACCGAAGTGTGGCGACAAATTTCCTCTTTTGCCGGTTACAGTTTTTCTAAAGCACATTCAGCCTCCTTTGCCGTTGAAAGTTACCAGAGCCTCTACCTTAAAACCTATTATCCCATGGAGTTCATGGTCGCTGTACTGAATAACTATGGCGGTTTTTACAGTCGCTGGGTTTACGTGTACGAACTGCAAAAAACAGGTGCCAAAGTACATTTGCCCTGTGTTAACCATAGCGATGAAGTGGTGAATATAACAGGCGGCGATGTATATCTCGGCTTCATTGCCATCCAGGGCCTGGAAGAAAAAATCATTAAAATGATTCCGCAGGAACGTGCCGCAAATGGTTTATATACCCATCTCGAAGATTTTGTAAAACGGACCTGTATATCATTGGAGCAAGCCATTATATTAATACGGCTTGGTGCGTTGCGGTTTACCGGCAAAGATCGTAAAACACTGCTTTGGGAGGTACACAATTACCTGGGGTTTAAACAGAAAAAAGTAAACCATGCCGAGCTTTTTAAATTAAGCTATAAAACCTATCAGCTTCCTGCATTGGCAGATTCTGAGCTGGAAAATGCTTATACAGAGTTGGAACTGCTGGGGTATCCGCTCAACTATAAAATGTTCGATTTTCTGAAAACCTCCTATCGTGGCGATATTATGGCCGCAGATATGCACCATTACCTGGGTAAAACAGTAAGGATGGTTGGTAATTACGTATGTGAAAAAACCGTGCATACCATTAAACATACCAAAATGTGGTTTGGTACTTTTTTAGATGCCAGGGGCGATTTTTTTGATACCACCCATTTCCCAAATACTACCCCCATGTATCCTTTTAAAGGAAAAGGCTGTTACCTGATTTTAGGTAGGGTGGTAGAAGATTTCGGTTTCCAGAGTATCGAGGTATTAAAGTTCGCCAAATTGGATATTCAGATGAATCCTGTAGCGATTAATTAAAAAAGATCATGAGATAAGCATTTTCAAATGATGAGCGGGATAAATTCGCTAACCGGCTCATCATTTAGCTTTTTTATGAACCGAATAATTTTTCTGAGAATTATTTTATTTAAATCTCTCCCTCTGAGGAATAATTTAGTTTATATAAAAACGATATGATTTGCAGATAAATTTTAAGTAAGTAATATGCCTCAGGAGGTCGTCATTCCCAACTCGATTGGGAATCTTAATGCAAACGTCTTAAGATTAACTTTGCTAAACACAGCTTGGTTCCCGCATATACGGGATCTGATAACTATTGAATGACCACCAATCTACTTGACTCTGTCAACGGTAGCTTAACGGAATTGGCTCACGCGCGTTTCCAACGCGTGCGTAATCGCTAAACGATTGTATCGTTAATGGCTTTTCTTCAACATAATTTCTATATTTAAACTCATGATCCACTTCAAAGCAGCAATAGAACGTTTCGGTACCATGGGCGAAAAAACCGGCTGGAGTTATGTATTTATTCCGGCAGCTTTAGCAAATGAAATTAAACCCGGTTGTAAAAAGAGTTTCAGGGTAAAAGGGAAGATAGATGAGTTGGAGATCAAGGGAATGGCGGTTCTGCCAATGGGAGAGGGCGATTTTATTATTGCCTTGAATGGTGAAATACGCCAAAAATTAAAAAAAGAAGCAGGAGCAGGGGTTGAGCTATATTTAGAAGAAGATAAGGATTTTAAAATTGAAATGCCTGAAGATCTCGAAATATGCCTGTCAGAAGAGGCACACCTCATCCAGAACTTTTTGAAACAGCCTAAATCGCACCAAAACTATTATATCAATTGGATTAACCAGGCTAAAACTGAACCCACACGTACCAAAAGAATAGTCATGACCGTTAAGGCAATGGATAAGGGACTGGATTTTGGAGCAATGATCAGAGAGAGCAGGTTGTGAGTTCGGAGTTTTTAGTTTCGTAATACCATACGGGCTTAGGAGAGTAAGTTGCGAATTTAGCGTTAATCTCAAATCTTCGCGTTCAAATCATCATTGAGCCATCAGAAAAGATAGGCCCTTAGCGGCTCTCAACTCCAAACTCCCCGCTCTAAACTTAAGCCTTCCGACTATATTCAAATCTTCGCGTTCAAATCATCATTGAGCCATCAGAAAAGATACGCCCTTAGCGGCTCTCAACTCCAAACTCCCCGCTCCAAACTTAAGCCTTCCGACTATAATTCCTAAACCAACTGGTAACTTTCATTTGTATTACACCTAAAAAGGCTTCCCTAAAGATACGGGTGCTCATTTTTGATGTTCCTTCGGTACGATCGGTAAAGATGATGGGAACCTCAACGACTTTGAAGCCAAATTTAATGGCAGTAAATTTCATTTCAATCTGAAACGCGTAGCCGACAAACTTAATTTTATTCAGCGGGATGGTTTCCAACACAATTCGGCGGTAACATTTAAAGCCTGCAGTAGCATCCTGAATATTGATCCGCGTAATGATGCGTACGTACATGGAGGCAAAATACGACATTAAAACCCTGCCCATTGGCCAGTTTACAACATTTACGCCCTTAACATATCTGGAACCAATGGCTACATCTGCACCATTTACACAGGCCTCGCGTAAGCGCGGTAAATCGTCGGGGTTGTGAGAGAAATCGGCATCCATCTCAAAAATATAAGCATAATGGTGTTGTAATGCCCAATTAAAACCATAAATGTAAGCGGTGCCCAGACCTTGTTTGCCCGCACGCTCTTCAATAAATAAATGCCCTTCGTATTCTCTTTGCAAAGATTTTACAATTTCAGCCGTTCCATCAGGAGAACCATCATCAATAATTAAAACATGAAAAGGCTGCGTTAAAGAAAAAACCTTTCTAATGATTTTTTCGATGTTTTCCTTCTCGTTGTAGGTGGGAATGATGACTAAACTATCTGACACGTTTATGGTAATTTTAAATAAAATAAGCTTTTGGCCTCTGTTTGGTTTGCTGTGGTTGAGCTTTTAATGTGCGAAAGTAAATATTTAATATGAAACCTTTATGAATTTTCAATAATTCAAATGGTTTTATCTTCTGCTTAAAACAGGTCAGTTTAAACATCGTCGAATACCTCAGCTAAATATCTCCAGCTGATCTTGCAGATTACCGAAGATTCAATTGATTTATCCGGCCCATCATCTTGTACTTGTTTCAGGATCTATTTTGTTGCCGTTATTCCTCAAGATATATTAGGCTTTATGGTTTTTCACTGATTTTGCAAATCAACGCAGATTGATTTAAAAATCCCTTAGTCATTTAGCTGATCCGGATTTGCAATCCGGACTGCTGTGATATATGTTTTAGCCGTGTATAAGCATTACAAATCTCAAATCCTTAAGAAGGGATCACAAATCCCGGCTAGCTTCAGGTTACATCATTCTGTATAGCTTTTGTATTTACTTCCGGTATTTGCAGCACAACCTTTGTTTCTAAACCCGATCGACGTGTAAAGCCCGGAGAACGAAGCATGAGGGCGAGGACTTGAAACAAAGCGCGGGAGAGAAGACCGCCAGGAAAGGATGTCCTTTCATTTCCAAATCTTAAAGTACATTTTTTTTCTGATTAAAGTATCTGTCAATAGTCTGAATATAACCGAAATACTATTCCTTTTATATCTTGATAATAAAAAAGATTCTTCACTCCGTTCAGAATAACAATTGCTTTTACCTTACCTCCTGCATTAACCTTTTAACCAGTTGCGAAAAAATAATCAACGCTAAACCGGCAATCAGGGAATATAAAGCCAATGCTTTATAACCTTCGGTGTAAGCCATTAATTTGGTTTGCAGCGAAGCGTTATCGATGCTCGACATTTCTGCACCTAGTTTCCCGGCAGCCAGTTGACCAAAGGCACTTGATAAAAACCAAAGGCCCATCATCATACCGAACATTTTCTTTGGTGATAATTTTGTGATGATCGACATGCCTATCGGACCCAAACAAAGTTCGCCTAGCGTGAGCAACAAGTAGGCTAAGGTAAATACATTTAAGGAGCTAATACCCTGAGCATTGGCAAAGAACCTGGTGGCATAAAAGACATAAAAACTTAAAGCCAATAGGAGAAAACCCAATCCGAATTTCACTACGGTATTAGGTTCAATTTTGCGTTTGTACAAGCCCAGCCATAAAATGCCTACAATCGGACTAAAAACGATCACAAAAAAGGAGTTAACACTATTGTTTACCACATTCGGATCGATGTTAAAGAAAAGGATTTTATGATCCAGATTATCTTTTGCAAATAACGATAGCGAACCGCCGCTCTGCTCGGATATGGCCATAAAGATGAAGTAACAGAAGATAAAAACAAAAGCAGCCAGTAATTTATACTGTGCTTTTTTATCTTTTATTTTAAAGGTTTCATACAAGAAATAGACCATAGCGACAATGCCGATCGTGTACATGAAATAATCGGTAAAGTCAGTATTTTTCACCATAATGTAAATTAACGGAATACATAATATGGAACCTGCGTAAACGGCTATTTCATATAGCTGCTGTTTTGATTTTTTAAGGTGCAGCAATGGAGAACTGCCAATCGGCCCAAGGTGTTTTTTAGTAAAAATGAATGTGCCTAAACCGAACACCATCACTAATGCGGCAGACAAGAAGCACAAATGCCAGTTGTAATATTTACCCAGGTAAATACACATGGCACCCCCCAGTAAGCCGCCTATATTAATGCCTGCATAAAACAGCCCATATCCTGCATCCCTGCGGTTATCTGTTTCATGGTATAATTCGCCAACCATTGATGAAACATTGGGTTTGAAGAAACCGGTTCCGATAATTGATAAGGTAATGCCCACATAAAACAGATCGTGTGGCGAGAATGCCAGGATCAGGTTTCCGATGATCATTAAAGTTCCGCCCCAAAACAGTGATTTTTTAAAGCCTAAAATCTTATCGGCAAAAATGCCACCTATAAAGGTGAAAGCATAAACAAAAGCCTGTATTGCGCCATACTGCAGGTTCGATTTTTGATCGCTTAAACCCAGTTGCTCTACCATAAAGAAAGCCAATACGCCCCGCATTCCATAAAAGCAGAAACGCTCCCACATTTCCACTAACGATAAATGCCAGAGCTGTTTTGGGTATTTGCCTTCAAAATTTTGAATTTCTTCTATTGTAACTGTTTTTTCCATTAAATAGGTTTAAAAATGAAAAGCCCGACAAAGATCGGGCTTTTGAGTTAAAAGTATGTTTTGATTAGTGAACACCATGCATCCATTTGCGCAATAATGGACTTAGTGCAAACATAATAAAGCCTGCTACAATAGGGATAATGGTGAAGATTAAAAAGAATGTTGAGATGGAATAAGCCGAACTGATTTTATCGATTAGCGATCCTGTTGCTCCTGCAAGATAGTTACCAATAGCGGTACAGGTGAAAAATACACCAAACATTAAACCGACTAAATTAGCCGGAGCCAGTTTACTTACATATGATAAGCCAACCGGAGAAATGCAAAGTTCGCCAACAGTGTGAAAGAAATAAGCGAAAACAAGCCAGAATAAACTTACTTCTGCTGATGTAGCTCCCCGCGGAATTGCCGAGCCTCCATAAGCCAGTCCAGCAAACCCAATACCTACAAAGATAAGGCCAAATCCGAATTTTACCGGACCACTAGGGTTAAATTTGGTTTCCCATATCTTTGAAACAATTGGAGCCAACGATACGATAAAAAATGAATTAAGTACACTGAACCATGATGCAGGTACTTCGGTGCTTACAGAACCCAGTTCTCGGTCCACTTTCCAGATGGCTAATACCCAAATAATAACGAAGCTTAGTAAGGTAAATAAAATGGTTGCCGGATATTTTTTGAAGATTTTTCTGGCTAAAGAGAACAATACAAAGGTTACGGCTACCAGCGGGAATATCGTAAGAATGCTGTCTACCCACTTAAAAGTGGTTGCCGCATTGCCAGTTAAATTTCTTAGCGTATAATCTTTGGCAAAAATAGTCATCGAACCACCTGCCTGTTCAAATACCATCCAGAAGAAAATGGTAAAAATAGATAAGATGGCAATAACCCATAAGCGTTGGCTTCTCACTTTTTTTGGAATTTCTTCTACTGTTGGGTCTGCTTTTTCAACCTCTTTGGTTTTATCGACAGATGCACCTATTACACCAAAAATTTTCTGACCAAAATAGAATTGCAGCATACCGAAGAGCATAAACACACCGGCCAGACCGAAACCGTAGTGCCAACCTACTTTTTCGCCAATATAACCGCACATTAACATTCCAATGAAGGCACCAGAGTTAATACCCATGTAGAAAATCGCATAGGCGCTGTCTTTTTTGTCGCTGATAGGAGGGTAAAGTTTACCTACAATGGAAGAAATGTTTGGTTTAAAAAATCCGTTACCTACAATCAATAATAGTAAACCTAAATAGAAAAAGTTGTTGCTAAAGCCTTCAAGTGCCATGGCTGCGTGGCCAAGGGTCATAATAAAAGCACCGATGATTACCGCTTTTCTATAGCCTGTAAATCTATCGGCAATTAAACCACCCAGTATGGGTGTAAAATATACCAAACCGGTATAAATGGCATAAAGCTGTAAGGCTTCCGGCCGTGGCCAGCCCCAGCCGTTTTTGCTCAGATCACTAATCAGGAAAAGAACCAAAATGGCCCGCATGCCATAATAGCTGAATCTTTCCCACATTTCGGTAAAAAAGAGTACGAAAAGGCCAACCGGATGGCTAAATAATTTTTCAGGGGAAACGCCTTGACTGGTTAAGTGGAGGTTTAGTTCCTTATCATGATCAATACTAATGGTTTCATTAGATGTTTGCATAAAACATTTGTTGGTTTTAATTTATGAATTCAGAATTTGTGTGTTGTTTAAGCGAGTTAGCAGGGCGCAATATAGTGAGCGATTGGCAAACTCACAAATTTTAAGTGAAGACTGAGTTAAATGGTTTGTTAAAAATTAAAACTTCCTGATGGGTTTAATATTTTTTTTGGGGTCTGCATAAAGCGCATCATTTGAGTTCGGATCATTGTTAAGCGTAACATCTTCCTGTAATTTTAATCTTCCACCTATAATTTTGAAGCCGTCGAAAGTACCGTCTGATCCATAATATTCAAATTTATCCTTGATTTCCGGATCGAAAGAAGCGAGATGGTCAAATACAATCATGCCTGCTTTCATATCCGTTTTTAAGGTCATGGCATTTGATCTGGCATACTCAAATATCACCCTGTTTTTACCTTTTAGCTCTTTGCCATCAAAAACAGGCGCACCAAAGGTGAGCTTGTCCCGATCAAAAGAAAGAATATCGATTACCTTTTTAGTGGTCATCTGTGTATTACCCTTCCAGCCCAGGAGGACATAATAAGGCAATCGGCTTCCACTGGTAACGGGAATAATTTCATAATACCTGGCACCGAACCATTTCTGATTATTGGTAATAGCATTAGGGTCGCTAATATTATCAGTCTGGTCAATTAAAGGATAAAGTTTCAGCGGGCCACTTTTGGTATTCATCTGCACGGCCCCATAATAGCGGTACGTACCATTTTCGAGCAGTACATACCAGCTCAAAATCCTGAAAGCCTGATCGGGTGATTTAATTACCGAGACATTTTTAAGCGAATCGAAAGGATAGGAAAAGGAGTTAGGCGTTTTTAAAGCCTCCACTAATATTTTTACAAAACTGCCGTTAATTTCTAATTTTTGTGCATCGCCTGGCGCAGCAACAACTCTTGAAGATATCCTAATCAGTGAATCCTGAAAAACATTTAATGTGCCTGGGCTTTGCTGTGCCCTTAAACCCAGGCTTAGCGTTCCAAAGATGAAAAGAATATAAAACCGGATAACTCTCATATCAGTAAATGCAGAAACAGGCTTTTTATAGTTTTTCGATAACGAGAGCACTTGCACCACCACCGCCGTTACAGATTCCGGCCACACCGATTTTTCCGTTATTTTGCGCCAGTACCGAAAGTAAGGTCACTACAATCCGCGCACCCGATGCACCGAGTGGGTGACCTAGGGAAACCGCACCACCATTTACATTAACCTGACTGTCGGTTAGTTCGAGAAGTTGGTTATTCGCAATGGAAACTACAGAGAAAGCTTCATTGATTTCGAAATAATCTACGTCTTTTATATTTACATTTGCTTGGTGTAAAGCTAAAGGAATGGCCTTTGAAGGTGCAGTTGTAAACCATTCAGGCGCTTGTTGTGCATCAGCATAACCTAAAATTTTAGCCAAAGGCATTAAGCCCAGCGCTTTTGCTTTATCGGCACTCATTAAAACCAACGCTGCTGCACCGTCATTCAACGTAGAAGCATTCGCAGCGGTTACCGTTCCGTCTTTTTTGAAAACAGGTTTTAATGAAGGTATTTTATCAAACTTAACCGCCATGGGTTCATCATCAGCATCAACCAAAGTAATTTCTCCTTTGCGGTCTTTAACCTCAATGGGCACAATTTCATCGGCAAATTTACCAGCAGTTTGTGCAGCTTGTGCCCTTTTGTACGATTCGATGGCAAAATGATCCTGTGCCTCCCGGCTGATTTGGCATTCAGTGGCGCAAAGTTCGGCTGCAGAACCCATGTGGTAATCGTTGTATACATCCCAAAGTCCGTCTTTTACCAAACCATCTGTAATTTGTCCGTGGCCCAGGCGATAGCCATTTCTGGCCTTGTCCAGGTAGTAAGGAACATTGCTCATGCTCTCCATGCCACCGGCTACAATAATTTCATTATTACCATTTGCAATGCTCTGTGCGGCAAGCATGATTGCTTTTGTACCCGAAGCACATACTTTATTGATTGTTGTGGCAGGTAAATCCGGCAAACCGGCAAATTTAGCGGCTTGTGTAGCTGGTGCCTGACCCAAATTAGCCGATAAAACATTACCCATGTAAATTTCCTGGATTTGTTCTGGTTTTAATCCGGCTTTCTCAATAGCGGCTTTAATGGCAAAGCCACCAAGCTGGGTAGCAGAAAATGGAGCCAATGAGCCTCCAAAACTTCCAATAGGCGTTCGCACAGCTGATACAATTACAACTTCTTTCATGTATAATAATTTTATGAATTTTTGGTTAGGCTGCTAAGTTAGTCAAACCTCACAGGTTTCCAAAACCTGCAGGGTTTAAAAATAACGTATAAAAAACGATTTTAGCACGCTGATCATGATAAGTTTTTGGAAAGCAAAACCTGTAGTGCTTAGGGTAGTTCAGTCCCGCTGTACGCTATAGCCCTCATGCTTAGGGGCTGCCGCTGCCATCAGGTTTAATGAAGCGGGGTGGGGGTGCTTGGGAGCGTTTTCTTTTCTGGCGCCGATTATCCTCATCGTTATTAACGTGGGGTACCCGCAGGGCGGGGTGGCTGATTAGTTTTATGATAACGACCTGGTGTTAAAGCTTAATATCTTGATGGCTATTTCATTGATTAAGGTTTTGGAAAGCAAAACTTGTAGTGCTTAGGGTAGTTCAGTCCTGCTGTTCGCTATAGCCCTCATGCTTCGGGGCTGCCGCTGCCATCAGGTTTAATTAACTTAGGTGAGTGGTGCTTGGGAGCGTTTTCTTTTCTGGCGCCCATTACTCCCCTTTTATTAGGAAGAGGTACCCGCAGGGCGGGGTGGCTGATTAGTTTTATGATAACGACGCGGTGTTAAAGCTTAATGTTTTGATGTCTGCTTAATTGGTATAGGTTTTGGAAATGAACGTTTAGTATTTTTCGCTTGCTGCAGTCCTGCTGTTCGCTGTAGCCCTCATGCTTCGGGGCTGCCGCTGCCATCAGGTTTAATTAACTTAGGTGGGTGGTGCTTGGGAGTGTTTTCTTTTATGGCACCGATTACTCCCCTCCTTATTGAGGAGGGGTGCCCGAAGGGCGGGGTGGTTGATTAGTTTTATGATAACGATGCGGTGTTAAAGCTTAATATCTTGATGGCTATTTCATTGATTAAGGTTTTGGAAAGCAAAACTTGTAGTGCTTAGGGTAGTTCAGTCCTGCTGTTCGCTATAGCCCTCATGCTTCGGAGCTGCCGCTGCCATCAGGTTTAATTAACTTAGGTGGGTGGTGCTTGGGAGTGTTTTCTTTTATGGCGCGGATTATTCTCATCGTTATTAACGTGGGGGGGCGCAGGGCGGCTGATTAGTTTTATGATAACGATGCAGTGTTAAAGCTTAATGTTTTGATGTCTGCTTAATTGGTTTTTAATTTCCGGCTAGCCTTTAAAGTTGATCGTCCTTTGCTTTTCCCTTTTTTCTTGATTTAATAGCCTGCGTAAGCAAAAACTCAATATGCCCGTTCGTACTTCTAAATTCATCGGCGGCCCAGGTTTCTACTTCTTTTAACAAAGCAGGACTAATCCTTAATACAAACGCTTTTTTATCTTTCTCCGCCATTCTTATTGTATTGCTTGTATATTATACCTCGTTTTTAAATTGATCAGGAATATTTCCATTTCATCGATCCGGTTGGAGCTGAAAAGCCGTTTTTTGCCGTTCTTAAATTCCAGTTGCAAGCCCCTGTCTTTATCATTTAAGAGATAAGCTTTATCATTGAATTTAAACCAAAGTCGGCTTTTAACCCCATAACCACCATAACCACCAAAGGCATCATACTTTGTGATGTAGGCCTTCGTTATTTCGTCCCATTCAAGGTGTTTTAATCTGGCTTTAAATGGAAAATAACGATAGTAAATGCCCTTCTGGTTGATCCGCAATGTTAAAACATTTTGCTGGATGAGGAAAATAATGGCAAAAGGTAAAATTACGGCCCACAGTGGCGCAAAATAAACGGCTTTTAAGTCTGTAAAGCTCATGCCGCCTTTGTCGAAAAGCACTATGCTCAATACAATTATGGCATCAACACCTACGAGAAGGTATAGCCACCACAATTTTAAATGCTGTTTTTCCTCAAATTCCATTTGTTTAATTATATAAGGTACCCGTATTTACTACAGGTTGCACATGGCGGTCGCCACAAAGTACAACCAGTAAATTACTCACCATAGCTGCTTTACGCTCTTCATCCAGATCAACAATTCCCTTTTGCGATAATTTTTCTAACGCCATCTCTACCATACCCACCGCACCTTCAACGATTAATTTACGGGCTGCAATTACCGCTGTAGCCTGCTGGCGCTGTAACATAGCGCTCGCAATTTCTGGTGCATAGGCTAAATGCGAAATCCTGGCCTCTAAAACTTCTATGCCCGCCCGTGATAAACGTTCATTCAGCTCACTCTCCAAAAGTTCACTTACTTTTTCGGCACCATCTTTTAAGGTGATGCTGGCTTCATCTCCTTCAGCATGGTCATACGGGAAGATGTTTGCCAGATGCCTTACAGCAGCTTCACTCTGGATGTTTACATATTGCATGTAATTTTCTACGGAGAAAACGGCTTTAGCCGTTTCATTTACTTTCCAAACCACCACAGCCGCAATTTCGATCGGATTGCCCAGTTTGTCGTTCACCTTTAGCTGCTGCCCGTTTAAATTATTTGCTTTTAACGATACCCGTCTTTTTGCCGTTAAAGGGTTTACCCAGAAAAAGCCGTCGGCTTTCACCGTACCCATATATTTTCCAAACAGCGTGAGGACCATCGATTGGTTGGGGTTGATAATTAAGAAACCCGGAAAGATTAAAAATACATCTATCGCTAATAAAACACCTCCCCAAAGAAAAATCTGTGAAACAAAACAAAAAACAGAAGCGCCTAATAATGCTAAGCTCAATGCGAAAGTTAGATAGCCAGATGGCGGACTGATAATTTTTTCCTGATACATAATTGATATTAATTTGATATCATAAAGTAAAATATAAAATCTGGCAATTGCAAACAAAACACCTAAAATGTATATTAGATAAAAATGTTACTTTTGACAATACAATAAAGACATCGTTTTGGCCAAGATCAAGAGAAATTCCCACAAGATCCTTTACCGGAAGTATTCATCAAACCTGAAGTATGTGATGATGATATTTACCGTTTTCATTATTACGCTATTCCTGCCCAAACAGCCCCGGTTTAGATATGAGTTTGAAAAAAATGCAGTATGGAAAAACAAGGATCTGATTGCGCCTTTCAGTTTTGCTATTTTAAAAACGAATCCACAGGTCAATGCGGATAAAAAAAACGCCTTAAAAGATATTTTACCGGTTTATCAGCTGGATAGGAGCATTGCGGCGAATGCGTTGGAAGAGTTTGCCAACGAATTTGATGTAAAATGGAAATCGAAACAGCTTAGCGAGAAAGACCGGGACACTTATAAAAATGCCGCCTATAAGTTGCTGCAGCGTATTTATGAGAAGGGGATTATTGGCTTGAATGTGAAACACCAGGCAGGTGGTAAAAACTATGATTTTTCGCTGATTGAAAATAATGTGGCACAGGAGAAAAATACACAGGATGTTTTTACGGCCGAATCGGCCCTGAATTTTTTTAAAGATAATTTTAAGGCTCCAAATCAGGTAATGGGCGATCTGGTTGCCAACCTGGCCATTGATCATATTACCCCAAATATTGTGTTTGATGAACGGCTGACGCAAACTATACAGGATAATACGGTGAACAATATCTCTACTACTAAAGGGATGGTACAAAAGGGCGAGCTTATTGTAGCCAAAAACGATGTGATTGATGAAGAAATTTATCAGAAACTGGAATCTTATAAAGCTACCTACGATGCACAAACCAAAACCATTGGCAGCAGGGCACTCGTCTATCTGGGGCAGGTGGTATTGGTTGGCTTTATTATCACAATATTAATGTCGTTCCTTTTTCTATTCCGGAAGGATATTTTTGCCGATAACCGTCAGCTTTCCTTAATCCTTATTGTTACCACGGGAATGCTGTTAGCTTTAACATGGGCCATAAAGATGGAGATCCCAAGTTTGTACTATATTCCTTTCTGTGTGGTGCCTATCATCATCAGGATCTTGTTTGATACCCGTTTGGCACTTTATCTCCATATGCTGGTGATTTTAATTGCCGGCTTCTTTGTGGCCAACAGTTTCGAATTTGTGTTTTATCAGGTTACAGCGGGTATGGTGGCCATATTCAGCATTAAAAACTTTGTGAAGCGTGAGCGGTTCCTGGTTTCGGCTTTACTTATTCTGCTGGCCTATTTTGTTTCTTTCGTGGGTATTGCCTTACTCCGCGAAGGTTCTTTTCGCGAAATTGAATGGGTGAATTTTGTCCCTTTTGTTTTTAGCGTATTGTTATCGCTCCTGGCTTATCCGTTAATTTACCTGTTCGAGCGTATTTTCGGCATCACCTCCGATGTAGCGTTGATCGAGCTGACCAATACCAATAATAAACTGTTAAGGGAACTGGCCTTTAAAGCGCCTGGGACCTTTCAGCACTCTTTGCAGGTAGCTAACCTTGCTGAAGCAGCAATATTTAAAATTGGCGGTAATTCTGTACTGGTTAGGGCAGGAGCCTTATATCATGATATTGGTAAGGTAGACAATCCGCAGTATTTTATCGAAAACCAGAATACCGCCGTGAGTCCGCATGATAAATTGCCTTACGAGCAAAGTGCGCAAATTATTATTCAGCATGTACACAAAGGAATTGAAATTTTGAGAAAGAACCAGATTCCCGAAGCCATCATCGATTTCATCAGAACACACCATGGCAATACCCGTGTCGATTATTTTTACCAGTCGTTTTTAAAAAATACACCTGAAAAATTTGTCGACGAAAATATTTTCCGCTACCCGGGGCCGATACCTTTTAGCAAAGAAACCGGGGTGCTAATGCTCGCCGATTCTGTGGAAGCAGCCTCGAGAAGTCTCAAAAATCCCGATGCACAGAACATAAACGACATCGTTGAACGCATCATTAACTATAAATTGGAGCAAAATCAGTTAGATGACTGCGATTTGACGTTAAAAGATATCGAGACTATCAAATTGATATTCAAGACGATGCTCATGAGTATTTATCATGTGCGGATAGATTATCAACAAAATTTGTAATTTTTTTTTGTTCGATAACTTGTTTTACTATATTTGCAGACCTCAAAACAACGCCGGTAGGGCGGAAAAAAGGAGGTTTGAAGGTGAGGTGCCTGAGAGGCCGAAAGGAACAGTTTGCTAAACTGTCGTACTGGTAACGGTACCGCGGGTTCGAATCCCGCCCTCACCGCTGAAATAAAAAAAAGTTGGTAAATAAATGGAAAAACCCAATAAAATCCATATCTTTGCCATCCCTTAGAAATAAGGTTTAAAAAAGATCGATACCAAAGTTCGGGATGTAGCGTAGCCCGGTATCGCGCCACATTTGGGATGTGGAGGTCGTAGGTTCGAATCCTGCCATCCCGACTAAAAAGTTCAATCCACTTTACAACAGGATTAAAAAAAGATCGATACCAATGTTCGGGATGTAGCGTAGCCCGGTATCGCGCCACATTTGGGATGTGGAGGTCGTAGGTTCGAATCCTGCCATCCCGACAAATGAAAGCCCTTCTTGCACCGCAAGAAGGGCTTTGTTGTTTCATGAAGTGCCAGGGAGCTGCGAAGGCTGGAGCTTATCTCAAAAAAAAAATTCCAGGATCAGCGTAGCTAACCCTGCATCCCCGCACAAATAGCAATAAGCCTTTAGATCGTGAGATTTATAAGCTTATTTATTGTGATAGTAATTTGCATGGTGCGAGTCGCCTGGGATTACAGATCAAGGATCGTATTCAACAGTTCTGGATTCGGTAAATAAATAGGGATCAAACTCAAAGCCTGGGAGTAGAGCAGTTTATTTATTTCTTTAGGATATTATTACTTTGGATATCTTAACATTATCATTATCGCTGCCTGCAGGTTTACAGTCTACCTTAAACTTGACAATTTCGAACATTAATAATTTAATCACGTACTAGTTTCAGTTATCAGCATGTTCGGGGCATTATGGGTTAAGATCATTTTTTTTTAATTCATGATGTTAAAAAAGAATGCGCTTGCCCGCTCGCTCCAAACTTTGGTCCCTAAAATCATTGTAGCCTTTTACAACCGGGTTCATCTACTCAACAGTTACTGATTTGGCCAGGTTTCTTGGCTGATCGACATCACAGTTTCTCATCACAGCAATATAATAAGAGAGTAGTTGAAGTGGAATAGTGGCCAGGAGGGGGAGGAAAGCTTCATTGGTACCAGGGATTTCGATACAATAATCTGCCATTTTTTTTACTTCGGTATCGCCCTGCGTTACGATCGCAATCACCTGGCCTTTTCTGGCCTTCACTTCCTGAATATTGCTGATAACCTTCTCGTATGAAGAATTCTTAGTGGCAATAAAGACTACCGGCATATCTGCATCTATCAGTGCAATCGGGCCATGTTTCATTTCTGCTGCAGGATACCCTTCGGCATGTATATAGGAAATTTCTTTTAATTTTAATGCACCTTCCAAAGCAACAGGAAAATCACTTCCGCGGCCGAGGAACAAACAGTTACTGGCATCCTTCATGTTTTCGGCTACCTGTTTAATCAGCTGACTTGATTTCAGGGTTTCCTGTATCTTTCCGGGTATGGCATCGAGTTCAGTTAACAGTTCAATTAATTTTGAAGTGGTAAGGGTTCCCTTATGCTGTGCCATGTAAAAGGCAATTAAGGTCAGTGCAGTAACTTGTGCAGTAAAGGCCTTGGTAGAGGCTACACCAATCTCCGGGCCGGCGTGGGTATATACTCCGGCATGTGTGAGACGCGGAATGGATGCGCCGATCACATTGCAGATCCCCAGGATAGTTGCCCCACGTGTTTTTGCCAATTCGATGGCAGCAATAGTATCCGCGGTTTCTCCCGATTGGGAAATGGCAATGACCACATCTTTTTCCGTAATAATCGGATTTCTATACCTGAATTCCGAGGCATACTCTACTTCAACCCGAATACGGGCATATTCTTCAATTAAATATTCACCAACTAAACCCGCATGCCATGATGTTCCACAGGCCACGATGATAATCCGGTCTATATTTTCCAGCTTTTTTGCAAACGCTTTAATTCCCCCGAGGCGTACTTCGCCGGTTTCAGGATAAATGCGGCCACGCATACAATCCCTTACCGTTCGAGACTGTTCAAAGATTTCCTTGAGCATAAAATGATCAAACCCCGCCTTTTCCAGCAGTTCAAGCTTCAGTTCAAGTTCCTGAATCATTGGTGTTTGAATCACATCGTCCTGATGTTTGATCAACAAAGAATGAGGACGGATTAAAGCGATTTCATTGTCATTCAGGTAAATTACATTTTTGGTGTATTCTACAATTGGTGTCGCGTCGGATGCGATAAAATATTCTTCTACACCCACTCCAATCACCAGCGGACTTCCTTTTCTGGCGGCAATGAGGCAATCGGGTGCATTGCGATCCATAATCACGATAGCATAAGCTCCGCTTACCCGTTGCAAGGCGAGCTGAACGGCACGGTCTAATTCCAGGTGCTCTATCTGCTGTATTTCTTCAATAAGGTGAATCAGAATCTCTGTATCGGTATCACTTTCAAATTGATGGTTCCGTTCAAGGAGTTCTTCTTTTAATATTGCATAGTTTTCAATAATGCCGTTATGGATAATGGCGAGCGCGCCGTTGTTGGAGAGATGTGGATGAGCATTACGGTCTGATGGCTCCCCATGTGTTGCCCATCGTGTATGCCCCATGCCTGCATTGCCCGATTGATCGAGTTTTGCAGCAAAATCCTCAAGTGCTGCCACTTTTCCAGCTTTTTTATAGATATACTGACCATTATCTCCTGCAATGGCAATTCCAGCACTATCATAACCTCTGTATTCCAGCCGTTTCAGGCCTTTGATAATCACCGGCCAGGCTTCTCTGTAGCCTATATAGCCAACTATTCCGCACATATTTTTGTTTTTGCGGCAAATATATCTATTGAAAATAGCGGCTTTATCCCTCGTTTTAGGGATTAAATGGTGAATAAACGGAAATACAGGGATTGCCCGCCAAGATCCAAAGTAAAGGTAGGGGAAGAACCTCTTCATTTCGGTAGATTGAGAAAACCAGTTTAAGGCTCAAAACTTAATGGCTTAACGGTTCCATTAATTGTACGGTGGTACCGGAACGTTAGCACCCGCATCGGCTGACCTGTCTGTATATAAAATTAATAAAAAAAATGAACTAAAAAATATATACCTGCCTTATTTAAGGGGGATGGTTTATTCCATCAAGCTCTAAATTTGCACAGGAAATAAAAAATGTTGTTTCCGGTTATTTAATAATTCACCTGAATGTTAGTCAGGTTTAGCGAAGCTATTGTCCACTCAGAATTTAAAAATGATAAGCGCCTCAACAGAATGGTATGCGGTTTATACAAAGCCGAGATTTGAAAAAAAAGTATCCGAAAGGCTCGAAGCGAATGGCCTTTTACCTTATTGTCCCTTAAACAAAGTGGTGCGGCAATGGCACGATCGCAAAAAAACGATCCTGCAACCTTTGTTCCCATCTTATGTATTCGTTAAGATCGATAAGAAAAATATGTGGCGGGTAAAGGAAACCGATGGAGTGGTCAACTTTGTGCACTGGCAGGGGAAACCTGCAGTCATCAGAGAGGTAGAAATTGAGGCAATTAAGGATTTTCTGAATCACTATTCTGATGTGAAGGTAAACCAGGAGCAGATCAGGATCAACGATAAAATCAGGATCAATTCAGGTTACCTGAAAGGTAGAGAAGCCAGGGTGCTGTTCACATCGGGCAAACAAGTTAAGCTCGAAATCCTCTCCATTGGCATGAGCCTTACGGCTATTGTCAATACATCAGATTTATCTCTCATAAAAAACTAACTTTATTACTTTGAAGGCTGCAAAAATATCCGCTTACCTGATCGGCTTTATTTTTATTCTCGATCTCTTATCCTGCGGAACAAGTAGAAAAATCAATTTTTTTGATGATTTAAAAGATCAGCAAACATATCGTGTTCCAAAAACAGTCGTGGTAGATACCATTAAAAAAGGTGACCTGCTGTATATCTATGTAAACAGTGCAGATGTGTTGGGATCAGCTAATTTCAACAATGTTCTTGCCGGGAGCATACAAACAGATGTTTTACAACTCAATGGATACCTGGTTGATGAAAATGGCCAGATTAATTTTCCGGTACTCGGTCTCATTGACGCTTCGGGGAAAACCAAGAGCAAGCTCAAAAATGAGCTTGGCAAATCGCTCGAAGCCTATTTAAAAGATCCCGTAGTGACCATCAGGCAGCTGAATTTCAGTGTTACCGTGATCGGAGAAGTAATGAAGCCGGGTAGCTATAGAAAAGTAGATGAACGAATGACCCTGCTCGATGCCATTGGCGAAGCAGGAGGGATTACCGAATTTGGAAATCTGGAAAGGGTGATGCTGATTCGTGAAAATGAGAAAGCCCAGCAATATCATCGCATTGATATGACCAACAGGGCGTCTGTAGCGCAGGAGTTTTTTTATCTCCAGGCAAACGATGTCATTTATGTTGAGCCAAGATCATCCAAAAAATTCAGAACCAGCCAAATGGCAACACTCATCCCTGCTATTATTACAGCGGCAGCATTGGTTCTTGTTAACACCATTTTCAAATAAACATCATCTTGAATAACGAAATAAACCATCAGTTTCAACTGGCTGATCATCAGGAAAAAAATGTACTGGGCAATATGGTTCAGCGTTTTCTTCCGTTTTGGCCATTGTTTTTGCTAAGTACGCTGATTACGCTTCTTTGTAGCTTTCTTTACCTGCGTTATACCAGTCCGATTTTTAAAATAGATTCGAAGATTCTGGTGAAAGATGAGAAAAAAGGCGTAGACGCCGGAAAGATATTAGACGCGTTAAATATTTTTGGAGAGAAGAAAATCGTCGAGAATGAGATTGAAATTATCCGCTCTGCTCCACTTATTAAAAAGGTAATCAAACAACTTGATTTGTATGTTACCCAAATGCATCAGGGTAGAATTAGGGACGTGGAACGGTATGGGAAAGACGCACCTTTAAAAATCTATGCCCTGAATAAGGAAAATTTACCCCAATCTTTAATCAAACTTCAGGTATCAGTTAACCTTAAGCAACACACCGTTGGCATCAATAGTACAAACTTTGCAATGGGTAACGCTATAAAAATTCAGGGACATGATTTTGTATTTGCAGTCAATCCGGATTATCTCGCCAAATACGGTGCGGAGCATCCTGAAAATCTTACCATTATCATTACGCCATTAGAAGAATTGGCAAAAAGCATGCAGGAGAACATTAAGGCTGAAGCCAGTTCAAAACAGTCTTCTGTTATTTCTATCGGTATGGAAGAATCAGATCCGGAAAAGGGTATCAAAATTATCGATGCGCTTTTCAGCGCCTATAATGAAGCGGCTATTGAGGATAAAAACGTTACCGCAGTAAATACCCTTAGGTTTGTAGATGAAAGACTTAAACTCATTACCAAAGATCTCAAATCAGTAGAACAGGAAATTAAAGATTTTAAAGCAAAGGAGGGCATCTTCGATATCAGCGCACAAGGGCAGATTTACCTGGAAACAGTTAAGGATAATGACGAAAAGCTTGCTCAGGTAAACCTGCAGCTGCTGGTGTTAAAAGATGTGGAAGATTATATCTACAAGAAAAAGTCAAATACCGGAATATCTCCCTCACTAATGGGCATTGATGATGTGGCGCTGGCAGATTTACTCGGAAAAATTTTCGATGTAGAGGCCCAGTTAGCCAGAATTGATGGCATTACCGGAAAACAAAACTACCAGCAACAACAGCTTAATGAGGAACTCAGCAGGTTAAAAAAGGCGATTTTAGAAAATATTAATAATATCCGCACCAATTTAAAGACTTCAGCGAACAGCCTGAATCATGATCTGAGCGTCAGTAAAGGATTGCTTAAACAGATTCCGGGAAAAGAAAAAGCGCTGATTGATATCTCGCGACAACAAGAGATTAAAAACGGCATTTATACTTTTCTGCTGCAGAAGAGAGAAGAAACCGCGCTTTCTTATGCTTCTGCTGCGGCCGATAGTCGGTTAATTGAACCCGCATCTGCGAGTTCAAAGCCTGTTAAGCCTAAAAAAATCTTTATTTATTTCATTGGCCTGGCCCTTGGCATCGGAATTTCAGCAGGCTTAGTATGGCTGAAGGAGGGACTCATGCAAACGGTGATGTTTCGTGAGGAACTGGAACAGCGGCTTCCTGCTCCGATTTTAGGTGAGCTATCTTATAATAAGGATAAACACAATCTCGTTGTGGCTGAAGGCAAAAGATCTATAATAGCAGAACAATTTCGGGCATTGCGGATCAATTTATCCTATCTGGGCCTGGGTAAAGATGATAAGATCATCCAGGTTTCATCATCCATACCAAGAGAAGGTAAATCTTTTGTGGCTCAAAACCTGGCGATCGCCATGTCGTTGATCGGGAAAAAAGTGCTGTTATTGGAGTTGGATCTGCGCAAACCTAAGCTAAGCAGAGGTTTTCCGGAACTTGCCGGCCCAGGTTTAACAGATTATCTTATTGATGCTGCCGATATGGATGCGATCATTCAGCAGGCTAAAGTAAAAGGAAAACCGGTAGAGAACTTAAGTCTAATCTCTTCGGGCGCTATTCCGCCCAATCCTACAGAGTTAATAGGTAGTGAAAAATTTTCCGACCTGATCGGAAAGCTCAAAAATAAATTTGATTATATTATTGTAGATACCCCTCCAATTAGTTTGGTAAGCGATGCACTGGTCTTCGCAAAATTCAGTTCGGTATCGCTTTATGTGGTCAGACATGAGTATACGCCAAAAGTTTACTTGAAATTTATCAGGCAACTGATTGATGAGGGTAAGCTCAAAAAACTCACCATCGTATTCAATAGTGTAAAGCAACGCGGAATGGGAGGTTATGGCGGTAATTATGGCTATAGCTATAGTTATGGCAGTTATATGGATGAAACTACCGGGTTTAAAAAACGTTTGCTAGGTTTCTTCCGGAAAAAATAAGCTGAAATTTCAGTATCACCATCAAACTTTTAGAATTCTATGATTTATAACGTTATCCTTTCCGGTGGCATTGGCAGTCGCTTATGGCCGCTCTCGCGAAAATCTGCGCCAAAACAATACCTCCCCATTATTGATGGAAAATCGATGTTTGAATTGACTTTGGACAGAAACAAGGCCATCTCAGATGGTTGTATCATTGTGGGCAATAAAGATAATCATCACCTCTCACAACAGGCGATAGCCAATAGCAACATCAATAATTACTCTTTTATCATTGAAGCTACTCCGAGAAATACAGCAGCTGCCATCGCTTTTGCTTGTTTCGGATTAGCCGAGAATGATATCGCAATTGTAACACCCGCTGACCATATGATAACTGGATGTACACAATATCAGCAGTCAATGGAAGAAGGTATAGCCCTGGCTGAGCAGGATGTGCTGGTTACTTTCGGTATCCGTCCGTCAAAACCGGAAACAGGCTATGGCTACATCGAAAAGGCGGATAACCGGGTACTTTCGTTTAGAGAGAAACCTGATCTGGAAACTGCAAAAGGCTTTTTAGAGAATGGTTCTTTCCTATGGAACAGTGGTATGTTTTGTTTCAAGGCAGGCGTATATATCAAAGAACTGCAGCTACATGCGCCCACAGTTTACGAGGCCGCATATAAAACATGGTGTCACAGGTCTGGTACCTTTATGCCTTCCTCCGAAACTTTAGAAATACCCGCTATCAGTGTAGATTATGCGGTTATGGAGCGGTCTGCTAATCTGAGGGTAATTGAGGCTGATTTTAAATGGAGCGATCTCGGCTCTTTTGATGCCATTTGGGATTATAAGGAAAATATTTCCGGAAACAATAAGGCCATGCCAAACCTGGTAATCGCTACTCAAAATAAGCATGTGGAATTTATCGGATTGGAAAACCTCATTCTCGTAGAAACGAATGACGCCATTCTTGTGATTCCCCGGAACCAAAGCCAGAAAGTGAAAGAAATTTATGATAGACTGGAACTGGAAAAGCCTGCTTTACTGCAATAGTCTCAACCAAGTAAATTATTGAAAACATGGATAAAAATGCAGTCATCTATATAGCTGGTCACCGCGGAATGGTTGGATCAGCCATTTATAGAAAATTAAAAAAAGAGGGTTACAATCGGATTATTACCAGAAGTTCGGCAGCACTCGATCTCAGAGATCAAGAATCGGTCGGCCAGTTTTTTGCAAAAGAGAAACCGGAATATGTCTTTCTCGCCGCTGCAAAAGTTGGTGGGATTGTAGCCAATAATACTTACAGAGCAGAGTTTTTATATGATAATCTGGTAATTCAGAATAATGTGATTCATCAATCCTACGTCAACGGTGTAACAAAACTCATGTTTTTGGGAAGCAGCTGTATTTATCCTAAGCTGGCACCTCAACCTTTAAAAGAAACGTATTTACTTACCGGATTACTCGAACCTACCAATGAGCCTTATGCTATAGCCAAAATAGCAGGTATAAAACTTTGCGAAGCCTATAGGGATCAGTATGGATGTAACTTTATTAGCGTTATGCCTACCAATCTTTACGGCGAAGGTGATAACTATCATCGCGAGCATTCGCATGTATTGCCAGCCTTAATCAGAAAAATCCATGAAGCCAAGGTAAATGATTATCCATCGGTTAGTGTTTGGGGCAGCGGAGAACCTAAAAGAGAGTTTTTATATGCTGACGACCTGGCTGATGCCTGTTATTTTCTGATGACGCATTACGATGAAAAAGAGCCGGTTAATATCGGTACCGGAGAAGATCTGAGTATTAAAGAACTTGCTTTGCTCATCTGTCGAGTCATCGGTTTTAAAGGGGATTTAATTTTCGATCAGAGCAAACCCGATGGTACACCCCGCAAACTGATGGATGTTTCGAAGTTGCACGCTTTGGGTTGGAAGCATCAGACCATTTTGAAAAAGGGCGTTACCAAGGCATATCTCGATTTTCTGGAATCTACCCAGGCACTCCGCTACGCTCAATAAAACGACAATAACATAAATTAAATATAATGAAAACAGCGCTTATTACAGGTGTTACCGGGCAGGATGGTGCCTATCTGGCTGAATTGCTTTTAAAGAAAGGATATTTTGTACATGGACTTAAAAGAAGATCTTCCCTGATCAATACCGGACGCATTGACTTTTTATACCAAGATCCACACGTGGATGAATTAAGATTTAAACTGCATTATGGCGACATGACGGATAGTACGAACCTGATCCGCATTATACAGGAAACTCAACCAGACGAAATTTATAACCTGGCAGCGATGAGCCATGTTAAAGTCAGTTTTGATACCCCTGAATATACGGCTAATGCCGATGGAACAGGTACATTACGTCTGCTGGAAGCCATCCGCATTTTAGGCCTGGAGAAAAAAACACGGGTATATCAGGCTTCTACTTCAGAACTGTATGGTTTGGTTCAGGAAGTTCCGCAGAGAGAATCTACCCCATTTTATCCACGCAGTCCATATGCGGTAGCTAAGTTGTATGCCTACTGGATCACCGTGAATTACCGCGAGGCATACGGCATTTACGCTTGCAATGGTATTTTATTTAATCATGAATCTCCCTTGCGTGGCGAAACTTTTGTAACCCGTAAAATTACCATGGCGGTGGCAGCAATAGCTATGGGTTACCAGGAGAAACTTTATTTGGGCAACATGGATGCCCTTCGTGACTGGGGCCATGCGAAGGATTATGTTGAAGCCATGTGGCTTATTTTGCAACAAGATGTACCTGAAGATTATGTAATCGCTACCGGGATCACCACTAAAGTAAGAGATTTTGTGCGTATGGCATTCGCCGAGGTAGGCATTACGGTGGCTTTTGAGGGGACAGGGTTAAATGAACGGGGTTATGTTGCCGCGTGCGATCACCCGCAGTATCAGATCGGTATTGGCAAAGAGATCATTGCGGTAGATGAGGCTTATTTCAGGCCAACAGAAGTAGAACTGCTGATCGGCGATCCTATAAAGGCAAAAACCCAATTGGGATGGACACCTCAATACGACCTCGCTGCGTTGGTACAGGAGATGGTGGCAGCCGATATAGAAAACCTGAATATGGAGGTAACCAAAAAATACAGGCATCAAATCATATAGGTACAAACCAGTATTAGGGATGCAACCCGTTTTAAAAACTTAGATCAGCAAAAAATGGATCAAAAAAAAATTGTAGTCGTTGGACTAGGATATGTTGGCTTGCCATTGGCGATTGAATTTGCCAGGAAATATGCGGTGATTGGATTTGACATCGATACCAACAGAATTGCTGAACTGAACAATGGCTTTGACCGCACTAAAGAGGTTAGCAAAGCATGTTTAGATGGCATCCTAAGGGCCAAAAACCACTTGTCTTTTGCAGAGGCAGCAATACAGGCCAATGGTTTAGCTGATGAATTGTCAGCTATGGAGTTGCCGGGAGAAGGTAGCATCATTTTTTCTTCTTCCATTGAAGAAATCCGGGACGCCGAAATATTTATTGTTACCGTACCTACACCTATAGACGAGTTTAAAAAACCGGATCTCCACCCGCTTTTAAAAGCAAGCGAAACAGTAGGGAAGGTATTGAAAAAGGGTGATATCGTAATTTATGAATCTACCGTTTATCCGGGCTGTACAGAAGAAGATTGTGTACCGGTTTTAGAAGCCAACAGCAGATTAAAATTTAACGAAGATTTCTATTGCGGTTATTCACCAGAAAGGATAAATCCCGGTGACAAAATCAATACACTGACCAAAATTAAAAAAGTGACCTCAGGTTCCACGCCTGAAATTGCAAGGGAAGTTAATGCCCTTTATGCCTCGATCATTGCGGCCGGAACACACCTGGCGCCCAGTATAAAAGTTGCAGAAGCCAGTAAAGCGATTGAAAATGCACAGCGTGATATTAACATTTCTTTTGTTAATGAACTCGCCCTGATCTTTGATCGCATTGGCATCGATACCACTGATGTAATTGAAGCGGCATCAACGAAATGGAATTTTTTGCCGTACAAACCAGGTCTGGTAGGTGGCCATTGCATTGGTGTAGATCCCTATTATCTGGCCCACAAGGCGGAATCGTTCGGTTATCATCCGCAGGTTATTCTTTCAGGTAGAAGGGTAAACGATAGCATGGGTGGTTTCGTGGTGAATAAGGTGCTTAAATTAATGATCAAAAAAGAACTTTTAATCAAAAATGCAAAATGCCTCATTTTGGGTTTCACGTTTAAGGAAAATTGTCCGGATGTCAGAAATACTAGGGTAATTGATATTTATATGGAACTTGTTCAGTTTGGCCTGAGCGTAGATGTTTACGACCCATGGGCAAATGCTGATGAGGTATACAGTGAGTATGGTGTAAAAATCATGAACAATCTCCATCACGAGGGTAATTACGATGCCATTATCCTTACTGTAGCCCATCAACAATTTATGAAACTTGATGTCGAACAGCTCAAAAATCAAAATGGGGTAATATTCGATGCCAAATCCGTAATTGACAGAAATTTGGTAGATGGTCGATTATAAATATGGCAGTGAAAAAACGTATTGTCAACAGCCTTAGTTTTTATAGGCGGAAAGCTTCTTTTTTTTTTGAGAAGAAGGATGCCAGGGAAATTAAAATCTTTAAAAATGTGATCATCTCCTTTGGCGTAAAAGGAGGCAGTATCCTGATCGGGTTAATAATAGTACCACTCACCATTAATTACATCAGTGCTACCAATTACGGGATCTGGCTCACTTTAAGTTCGATCATGAGCTGGATGAGTTTCTTTGATATCGGAATGGGTAACGGACTACGGAATAAACTCACGCATGCCATGGCTCATGAGCAATACGAGGAAGCCAAAAGATACATCAGTTCTACCTATGCCGCCTTAATTGTAATTTCAGGCTGTGTATTTTTATTCTTTTGCATAATCAACCCACTAATTAACTGGCGCGGTTTTTTAAATATCCCATGCGCAGTTACGGCAGATATGCATTTGCTTTTGCTGATCTTAATTGGAGCATTTTGTATTCAGCTAAGTGCTCAGATCATTAATGTGGTGGTTACCGCTATTCACCAGTCTGCACTGGCCGGATTTATATCTTTTCTGGGGCAGCTGGGTGTCTTGATTACGGTATTGATATTCAGATTTACGGTGCCGGCAAGTTTGCTGATGGTAACGGTTGCATTGGCATTTGTGCCCTTGTTTATACTTTTAATAGCCACACTTATATTATTTAATGGCAGGTTAAACCATATCAGTCCTGAGTTAAAATATGTAAAGCTAAAATATGCAAAGGAAATACTCCATGTTGGAGGGGCATTCTTTTTAATTCAGCTCGGTGCGCTTGTACTTTTCCAAACCGATAATATTATCATCAGCCGTGTAATCGGGCCTCAATCCGTCACCAGTTTTAATATTGCCTACCGGCTGTTCTCAATCATCATTATGGCATTCACCATTTTGATGACCCCTTATTGGAGCGCATTTGCTGATGCTTATGCAAAAAAAGATCTGGTTTGGATGAAAACAAATTTTAGGAAGATGAAAAGAATCTGGTTATTGGTTTCGCTACTGATTATTCCAGTGTTGTTTTTGCTATCTGATTTGATTTACAGTCTGTGGATAGGTAGCTCAGTGTCGGTTTCCAAGGTACTTTCCTTTGCCATGGCCTGTTATGCGGTGGTATACACCGGAATGTCTCTGAATAGTTATTTTCTCAATGGTTTGGGTAAGATCAGGTTGCAAAAATACCTCTACATTATTGCCTGTTTCGTTAATATCCCGCTCTCTGTTTGGATGACCGGAAAGATCGGTGTAGCTGGTGCCGTATTTTCAAATGTGATAGTGCTGGCTGTAATGACGACTTTGCTCTGGATCCAGAGCAATAAAATTCTGGCAGGTGCGAATAGTGGCTGGTGGGGCAATTAAAAATGTTATAATATGAACTTCGTTAATCTGACCTACCGCACTTTAAGATGGGGTTATAGATCGGTTTCTTCCTCACTTCAATACCTCATCTCTATTATGCTTTTAAAAGCAAACCTGGTGTCATTTGGTCGTGGGTTAAAATCCAATGGTATTCCATATCTGGACATTTCTCCATTCGGAAAAATGAGTATAGGAGAAAACTTTAAGATGAATAACGGCGGCAGATACAATATGATTGGCAGACAGCAAAAATGCTGTTTTGTAGTTAGCCGGGACGCTGCTTTGCTTATCGGGCAAAATGTGGGTATGAGCGCTGTTGCCATCATTTGTAGCCACCGTATCACTATTGGCAATAATGTAAAGATCGGTGGTAATACGGTGATTTATGATACCGACTTTCACAGTACGGATTATTTGCAAAGAAAGAACCGCTGCCAGGATGTGGCCAATAGAAAAAGCGCTGCTGTGTTTATTGGCGATGATGTATTTATTGGCGCCCACACCACCATTTTAAAGGGCGTAAAAATAGGTAGCAAATCTATTGTAGGTGCAGGTTCGGTAGTCACTAAAGATATTCCCGAGGATGAAATATGGGCGGGTAATCCTGCCAGGTTAATCAAACCAATCAGGTCATGATCACACTCCTAAAAAAATATTATCCCTATGTGCTCATTGCATTGATGAACCCGGTTATAGGCTTTTTGTTTCAGCGGTCTAATAAGGTGATCTATACGCCAACAGATGTATTGGTATTTGCTGCGCTTTGTTATTGGGCATCAACTTTTATTCGCAACAAATACAACCTCTTGCTGGCAAGATTCTGGATTTCGTTTTTTTTTCTTGGCGTATTAAATATCAACAGTGTAATTGTGTATGATACCACGTTTTATGTCAATATTCATGATGCATCGATACTGTATTTTCTGAATCTGATCGTTTTTATCATTGCCCTGATTAGTTTTGAGTCCAAAAACAAAACAGTTATTTCGGTAAAGCGAGCCAATGATTTTCATCTCAATCATCCGGTATTCTACTTTGTAATGCTGGTTTTTCCGGTTTTATTTATTATTTCTTTATACAAAGCGGTTGGTTTTCTGCCCATTTTATCTGGAGATAACTTCGTTGATGAGATGTATAATTACGATTACGGCGCCTTATATGGTTTTAAATTTATTTGTGTATACAGCTTTCTCCTCACTGTTTACTTTTTTAAGCTCAAGAAGTTCCGCCTGCTCAATATCATCTTTGCATTTTTTATTTTATTTATTTCGTCGGTTGATGGAAAAAGATTTATCCTTTTCATCTGTCTGCTGGCCTTTATTCCTTTTAACGATTACCTGAAAAAGCTGCTTTCACCTCAACAGAAAACATCCTATGTGCCAATCATTATGATTTCGGCAGCGATAGTAGTAATTTATATTAGTATGCTGGCCATCCGTTTGGGCAATAACAATGTGGATGAATGGCTGGGAATATTTATCGAGAAAATTCCTTTTGGCGTAGAATACAAAGATTTTGTGTATTCCTATGAAAAATTCAGTGACACGACTGTAAAGGATTATGATTTCTTTTTAAGTAACCTGGGAGCTTTTTTCAACTCAGGCATATTGAACTTTTTTGGATTTGATAAAGAGGCCCTTACGCACATGGGAAGCGCCTATGTATGGATGAATGCTTACAACATTGAGTTTGGTATCAGGACGGGAATTATTTCGGAATTATACTTTGCCTATGGTAGCTGGGGTGTACTAGCAATGATTCCACTGGCCTATTTTATCAATAAAACTTCCCTTAAACTTACACAGCCATGCGCTGTATTTGAACTCATTCAACATGCTATTCTTTATGCCCTTTACATTTTAATTATCAATGGTCAGGCTACCGTTTTTTTCGGATGCCTCTCTATGATGCTCTACGTTTACTTTTTTAAGTTATTGGTTAATGGAATATTTAAAAGTGAAAGGTTTGGTTTATATCGTTATCCCGGTGTTCAATCGAATCAGCTATACTATAAAGTGCCTGAAGAGCCTCGAAAATCAGGATATTCATGATTTTCAGATCGTGGTGGTAGATCATGGATCTACAGATGGAACCAGTGCCATTATCAAAGAAAATTTTCCTCAGGTAGTCATTTTACAAGGCAACGAGAATATGTGGTGGACAGCTGCAACCAATTTAGGCGTGCAACATGCGCTAAATCAACAGGCAACTTATATTTTAACACTGAATAATGACCTTGAAGTAGGTCGGAATTACCTGAGCAGTCTGTTAAAAGCAGCATCTCTTCACCCGAAAACTATAGTGGGCAGCGTAAGTGTAGATATAGCTGATCCACAAAAAGTGATTTTCGCTGGCACCAGTTACGATCCCTGGACAGCCCGTTATAAAAGCAGGGTAGATTTATCACTTTGTTATGCGGATTTAAGACAGGTGTACAAAACAATCAGAACAGATCTGTTGCCCGGAAGAGGAACGTTAATCCCGGTAAAAGCATTTTTAGATATGGGTTTGTTTGATGAGCATAACTTTCCTCATTATGCAGCTGATGAAGATTTTAGTCTTCGTGCAAGAAAACATGGCTATTCGTTGCTCATGAGTACGGAAGCATTGGTACACAGCTACGTTGCGGAAACAGGCCTGGCATCTGAACGTTTTTCACTGCCTTACCTGATCAAAGTTTTTACTTCTGTAAAATCACCCGGAAATCTGAAAATAAGGTGGCGCTGGGCACTTAAGCATTCCCGAACGCCTGCGCCAATCTATTTTCTGATCGATTTTGCCAGAATGGTCGCCGGATTAATTTTTAATACTAAAACTGCATAATCTCTCTTTTCGTACGCTCAAACTAATTTAATCAAATGAAGAATGTATTGATTCTTTACAAGTCGATGCCACAGTACCGCCTTGAATTTTTTTCCCTACTCCATAAAAAACTGGCAGAAAAGTCTATCCAGCTTCATATTATCTACGGAAACGTAGACTCCCAGGGGAAAAACGATAGCCGCGAAATAGACTTCGGGCAATTCAGGCCAAACAAGTTTTTCACCGTTGGCAAGAAAGCTTTTATATGGCAACCCTGTTTGGCAGAAATAAAAACCGCCGACCTTGTTATTGTAGAACAGGCAAATAAGCTGCTCATTAACTATGTATTACTTTACAGGAGATTTATCTTAGGTCAGAAATTTGCCTTTTGGGGACATGGGAGTAACATGCAAGCGAACAAAGGATCGTTGCTAAACCGCTTTAAAAGAATATATTCCAATTATACCGATCATTGGTTCGCTTATACCGCCAATATCAGGCATAGGTTAATAGGTAATCGTTATCCTCCGGATAAAATTACGGTAGTGGAGAATGCTATTGATACCCGTGAATTGATCAATGATATCAATTCCATTACGCAGGCAGAAGTATCCGGTTTAAAGTCGGCACTGGATATTTGTGACAATGATCAGGTACTGATCTATTGTGGTGCCTTGTATAAGGAGAAAAGATTAGATTTTCTTATAGAAACCTGCGACAGGCTTTTTGCTATGGGTTATCCATTTAAGCTGATCATTGTTGGTGGAGGACCTCTTAGGCAATATGTAGATCAAGAAGCACTTACAAGGCCATGGATGCGCATGGTTGGGCCTAAATTTGGTAGAGAGAAAGCCTTGTATTTTAAGATCTCGACACTCTTTTTAATGCCTGGGGCTATTGGATTAGCCATATTGGATGCTTTTGCATTTTCCACTCCAATGATTACCACTGATTATGCATTTCATGGGCCTGAATTTGAATACCTGATTAATGAATGTAATGGCATCGTTTCTAAAAATAACGTAACAGATTACCTTACGGCCATAGTAGAGTTATTAAATAAGCCCAAAAAGATTCATCAGTTGAAAATAAATTGTGAAGCTTCTGCAAAGCTATATACGGTAGAAAACATGGTGAATAATTTTGTTGCCGGCATTACCAAAACACTTCAGGTTTAGCAATGGGAATCATATCGCTGGTTAAGCACATCAGAATTAAGCTGCTGCTCAAAACCGTCTGGAGAAGGTATCATATTGCCGAAGGTTTTCATGCTGGTATCCGGACAAGGTTGTGGGCAAAAGACAGACTGGTTATCGGGAAAAATTTTTACATCGGAAGAGATTCACAGATCGAGGCAGACTGTATCATTGGAGATCATGTCATTTTTGGAAACAGGGTTGCCGTGGTGGGAAAGTATGACCATCATTTTCAGCAGATCGGTACACCCATTAGAATAGCAGAACAGATCAGGAGCCCGGATTATCAATGGAAAGGCAAAGGTCTAATCACTATTGTGGGCAACGATGTATGGGTAGGTTATGGGGCGATTATTATGAGCGGGGTAATTATTGGAAATGGTTGTATTGTAGCAGCGGGTTCGGTGGTTACCAAAGATCTTGATGCCTACTGGATTTATGCAGGAGTACCTGCAAAAAAAATCCGGAAAAGATTTGAAAATGATCTGGATGAACTGAAACACATTCGTAATTTGAATCAGTACCATTAATTCGTGGCTGTACTTTACAGCCACTCAGTATAAAAACCAAAAACCAACAGTGCACGCCAGTCAGGCACAATAAGCAAAATAAATCTATCACAGTGCTGGTTTAACCGCTATGGTTGGGCCAGGAACCTGTTTTTCGACAGTAATGGCAGCGCTATGCCTAAAAAATACTGTTGCCTCGTCTCCCCAGGGGCCAAAACATAAACCAATCCTCAAACAGTTATGGAATTAATATCCAAAAAACCAATTTTCTCGTTCAATTTCTCTACGTTGAACTTTGCCGATGCCGTTTCGGCCATTATCGGTTTGGCAGAGAAAAAAAATTCTGCTTATATCTGTGTATCCAATGTACACATGTTGATGGAAGCTAAAAAGGATGTTGCCTTTGGCATGGTTCTCCAGCATGCAGACATGGCAGTTCTTGATGGAATGCCGCTTTGCTGGAGTATGGCGTTGCTTCACGGCATCAAAACGGATAGAATTGCCGGCCGACACCTGATGGACGCTATCCTCCGAAAATGTGCATTACAGCAATTGCCTGTTTACTTTTATGGTGGAAAAGCGGCTGCACTTGAGCGTGCGGTAAACTTCATCGAAAATAACTACCAGGGTATACAGGTGGTGGGCAGTTATTCTCCGCCTTTCAGGCCTCTGAGTGAGGAGGAAGATCTGGAAGTAATCGAGAAAATAAAAAGATCAGGAGCTGCCATTGTATTTGTATCCTTAGGTTGTCCGAAACAGGAAAAATGGATGGCCCGTATGAAAAACAGAATCCCGGCAGTAATGCTTGGCATTGGCGTTGCGCTAGAGGTTCTCACACAGCAGCAAAAAAGTACCCCTTTATGGATGGAACGCTCCGGACTGGAGTGGCTCTTCAGGATGTGTAAAGAACCGCGCAGGTTGTTTAAACGGTATTTAATCACCAATACGGGTTTTATCTTTCTGCTGTTGCGCACATTGCTCTTCAAACGCAACCAAACTGATAATATTTCTTCTTAAATAGTCTTAAAATAATGTTATGAAATTTTTATTTATTATTGCTTCATTTATCACGACAGGTGCTTTCTGTCAGATTGCTAAAGTTCAAAATCCGGACAGGAAACTTGCTTATCAAAGCAATAGCATTCCCGAAGTTTATACTTTTAAAAAAAGATGGATTGTTGGAGTGGGCATTAATGCCGTAAACGATGCTGGCTTTGATGCTGAAAACAGCAATAGATATTTCAGGGATTTTTTTAGCACCAGCAGCTGGGATGTTAGTGTACTGACCCTTTTTGCAGATTACAAATTCAGCAGGAGTTTTTCCGTAAATGGGATGCTAAGCGGGAACAATGACCGCTCCAGCGGTAAACAGCTATTTTCGGCAGATTTAAATCTTAAATACAGTTTTGCCAACCTGATGCCCAAGGAATATTGGTTGGAGCCTTACCTTACGGCGGGTATTGGCTATAGCTGGCGTGATGCCGCAAGAAAAGATAAGTTTAATGCAAACTTTGGTTTGGGCACATGGATATGGGCCAATGATCAGTGGGGGTTAAATTTACAAGCCATGGGTAAATTAACCCTGAAAAGAAATCCATATAGCTACAAGCAAGGGGTATTGGGAATTATTTATCGGATTAAAAACCAGTATTGATTTAACCATGAGAAACAGATATAAATACATGACCATGATATCGTGTATGATGGCGGATATCATCGCTTTGCTGGTTTCTTTTCACCTGTTTCACTATACTGTTAACGATGATCACTACAATGTGATTAATCTGCAGCAAACAACCGTGATAACCTGGGTGCTGGCAGCAATCGTTTTTAGATTATATCATTTCAAAGAAGATTTACATGTTATAGCGTTTTTTAGACGAAGCTGGTCAGTATTTGTCACGCAAACCTTGTTAACCTATATCATTTTGTGGCGGTTGCCTATTGAAATAAGCCAGATTTCGGGATTATGGCTGTTTACCGGTATGCTTTTGTATTTATTGATTTCCCGGATCATCATCGCCTCTTTGTTGATCCGAATACAGAGCAAATCTCAGAAGATAGGAATCTGGGGTTTTAATCTGGCTGGAATCAGACTGGCTGCTTACTTCGAAGCCATTAATCAACCTGTACAGTTCTTTGATGAAAATGAATCTGAGCCACACGACTATCCGGATAGAATCAGGACATCACTGGTGAATACCATTAATATTGCTGCAAAAGCAAAACTGAAAGAACTATATGTAGTGATGCACCAAGACTATCTAGAAGATATGGGGCTTTACATTAAGTTGGCAGACAGCCATTGTTTAAGGGTAAGATTTATACCTTTTTATCCAGACATGTCTGTTGATCAGTTCACGGTCAGTACGCTGGCAGGGTTCCAGGTAATCTGCTCCCGTCCTGAACCACTCGCAGAAAGCATTAACCGTTTGAAGAAAAGAACTTTTGATGTGTTATTTAGCTTGTTTGTCATCTTATTTGTGCTCAGTTGGCTTTATCCGCTCTTAGCATGCATTATAAAGTGGGAGAGCAGAGGTCCTGTTTTATTTAAACAGCTCCGCACAGGAGAAAACAATAAAGCATTTTGGTGTTACAAATTCAGAAGTATGAAGGTAAATACTGAAAGTGATACCAGGCAAGCTCAGAAAAAGGACGATCGTTTAACACATATCGGACGTTTTATCAGGAAGACCAGCCTGGATGAACTTCCACAATTTTATAACGTACTGATCGGAGAAATGAGTGTGGTTGGACCAAGGCCGCATATGTTAAAACATACGTGTGATTATAGTCAGGTTGTTGAAAATTATATGGTTCGCCATTTTATAAAACCTGGTATTACCGGCTTATCTCAAATCAAAGGTTTAAGGGGAGAAACCAAACAGATTGTGGAGATGCAAAACAGAATAGATTCAGATATCGAATATCTGACTTACTGGAGTTTTATGAAAGATCTGAAAATTTGTTTACTTACCATTTACACTGCCCTGAAGGGTGATGAAAAAGCATTTTAATTCAACTAAATCAAGATATTATGTTTGCTTACTTTATAGCTGGTGCTGTTTCCGGAATTTGCCTGGCTTCTTTTTTTCTGGGAAAGGAACTGTACCGCATTTCTAAAAAAAACGATGTTCAAAAAAAAGAAATCGAAAGATTAATGGTGCTATATCATAAAATTAAAGCCTCTTGGAGCTATGAAGAGCGTTAAAGTATCCCAATAATTAAAACTCATCATGGCGTTGAAAAATCACCTGTATTTTCTTTAATCAACTGGATTAGATCGCTGGTTAAAAACGGTTTCCTTAAAAATCCGCAGGCTTCTGCAATTGCCTTTTTCTGTTCATCGTCAAAGTATCTCGTTCCGGTTAGCAAAATGATTGGGGTTTGCGATAAAACACCGCTTTTAATTTTGCCGATAAATTCTGGTCCGTTCATTAACGGCATATTGAGGTCGCAGATAATTAAATCGGGTTTTAAATGCAGGCATCTTTCATATCCTTCCTTTCCGTTAACAGCGGTATATATAGTATATTCGCATAGTTCAAGAATTTCAACAATATTTTGTCTCAGGCGCTCATCATCCTCTATGAGGAGTATTTTGATCATAAGGTTAATTTACACATCAATGTTAAGGATAAAAGATTTTATTTCAGATAATGTAGCTTAATTTGAATGGTAAAAACTACAAAAAATAAAAAATGTTAAAAATTTAACTCTGCTCGGCTTTTAAATTAACCATTTTTGAAATGCTCAGATCGTACGCATCCTTCTCACGGGTTATAAATACTTTGCCCGAATGAAAAAAATGATTTTTTTGATGCTAATATCAAATTATTGATTGGATTATAGACGACTACCGTATCTTGGCAGAGATTATTATTCGGTAAATGGAATTTAACAATCAACGCTGTATTGTGCCAATCGAAAAATCTTCCATTACTATGCGCGGATTTGTGATTGCATGGTTAACCAAGCTAAGCAGAATGCGCATAATGAATAAAAATGTAATTTTATTATCGTTTTTTGCTAAAATAGGCAGATTTATTTTAGTGAAATGGCCTTTTAAGCATACTTTAAAAGAACTTCAAAAAGCCAGGCAGCTCAATAGATTTCGTTCCAGATTTGTAAATATGTCTGTACACGATCTGGGTACTCCGTTATCGAATATTGAACTCAGCATCGAAATTTGTAAAATGCTATTGGAAAATAGGCCGGATCAGAAGAAAATTGATAGGTTTAAAGAGAAGTTGGATGATATTCTTGCCGAAACTCACAGAATTTCGACTATCGTTAACGCTTTGTCTGAGGTAAATAATAGCGAGGATTGCATACTACCTTACACACCAGACGCTGTTTGGTTTAATCGTTTTATTTATAGTTATCTGGAAACTTACGGGAAGACGGTAGTTGGCGAAAGAGAATTAAAAATCTCTCTTTTTGCCAATGATGCCAGGGTATCTATAGATGCCGCATTAATGACGAATGTTATGGAAAATATCATCAGTAATGCGGTGAAATATTCACCCGATAATACGCCGATATACATCCGTACAAAAGATCTTCATGACCGGGTAGTGTTGGAAATTGAGGATTTGGGTATAGGAATTTCAGCAGAAGATACACCGTTTCTTTTCCAGGAGTTTTTCAGGGCAAAAAACGTCGGTAAAATTTCCGGCTCGGGCCTTGGATTATCGATCGCTAAAGCCTTTGTAGAAATGAACCATGGCACTATACAAATTGAAAGCAGGGCTAACAAAGGCACAACCGTTAAAATTACTTTAGCAAAGTTAATGGATTAAATATTGCAGTCAGAGTCTTTATGTCAACTTTTTGGCGCGCATTTACATCAAAATTAATTATCTAATGATGTCAGTTAAATCAGCGTTCAGGATAATGATTGAGCCCGCCCACTGTTCTTTTGCAAAAGTGTAGTTTTTGTACCATCGGATTTTGGTAAGCAGGCTGGATGGAGGAGATAGATGATTTATTGATCTTCCAACTAAATCTGATTGGAGAGTACCTTTGAAATTAGCGCTGCTTTTGAGTTCACATTGAATTTAATGTAAATGTTCTTAAGGTGCTGGTTAATAGTGGTTGGCTTAAGTCCAAGTTTTACTGCTGCACCTTTATAAGATAAACCCTCTACAAGGCATGTTGTAACCTGTTTTTCGCGGGGAGTTAGACTTTCAAATTCCTTTTGCTTCTTCTTGTGCAGCTGGCCGATGTATTCGAATATTTTTTTTATTGCCAGAGGGCTTGTTGCGGCTCCGCCTGATTTATAGGTGTCCAAAGATTGCTTAATTTCATTTAAAGGCATTCCTTTTACCAGATAACCCAGTGCACCACTTTGTACAGACCGTATAATATATTCAACATCTTTATAAGCCGTAAGCATGACGATAATTACCTTGGGATAATATTTCTTTAAAATAGGAATTGCATCTATTCCTGAAATGTCCGGAAGATTAATGTCCAGCAATATGATATCTGTATTGAAATTCTTGGTATTGTTTTTTTCGAAAAGACCGAAATTTTTGAAAGCAAAACTAACCTGATACCCTTCCTGCAGATTAAAATAATCATTGTAATTTCTAAGAAGATATTCGTTGTCTTCAATGATTCCGATTTTTGTTATATTCTGAGCCATGGGATAAGAAAGAAATGTTAATAGGATTTGAGTTGCAGGGAAGACACAAAGTTATCCAGCAAATTGCTGATCATCAGAATCTGTGATTTGATTTCAGAATAGTGTTTGCTTTCGTGTTTTCCTTTCGCGTCTGTTTCAGAATTGATCAGTTCCAGAAGTTCAATGCTGGATAAAATCCCGGCATGAGCAGAATTGATGTCGTGCAGGAAATTTTTGAATAAATCAATGTTTCTTGTTTGCTGATTCTTCACCTGGCTTAAATGTTTGAGCAAAACATCTTGCTCTTCCTTCCATTTGGTGATGTCGGTAAATGTGCCCCATATCATGCCATTAGGCGTATACTTGTCGGTTTTAAGTAGGCTGGTGCTTACCCATTTTAAAGAATTTAGTGTTTTGATTTTTAATTCTATAGTTAAACTTTGCCGCGCGTTGCCAAATATAAATTCTTTAATTTGTTTAATCTGTTCCTGATCTTCAAGATAGGTAAAGATAGATTGATGAAGAGAATGCTGTAGGTCATATCCGGAAAGAAGCGTCCAGGGATTATTTAGTCTGATGAATGTTCCAGATGAGTCCAGATTAAAGAAAACCTCTTTAAAAAGAGGGGTAATTTCGTTTTCTGACTTCATCCTTAAATCAATTTCTGACGCCCTCATATTCTCAATATTCCCTCTAAGTTTATTAGTGTCTGATTTATATGGCATGATTTCCAAATATCATAAAATCTTGAATGAACGGATTGGTCCTCTGAATTTTTGCAAACGTAACAATGGTATCTGATCTTCCATGACCTGTTTATCTTTTAAAAGGATAGGCACTTGTTACAAACCGAATCATGTATTTTGAATGGCAATACCAAATAACATAGCGATTTTTTCAGCTCAAAGCCCATAAACCGGTAATTGTTCACTTCGACTTGAAACATTTATCCTAATAGTTGAGTAGAAAATAGTTTGTACTCCAAAGATCGGTAAATAGTGTATGGTTTGTATTACTCATTTAAGGGATATTGAAAGGAAAAAAGACTTTTTAGCCTTTTTTATCGGGGATTGCTGAAATTCCGGTAACGGCTAAGCAAATGTTTGAACAATGAATCATAAACTACGTTATCCATGCTAATCTGTTATCCATGATTAATAATATTTTTGATTCAGTTATTGGAAATCAAGATCAATCTTCAAAAACAGTTTTCAAATAGATCATATACCCTGACTTTCGACGGATATACCATCCATTGTAAAACCGAAACGGGATAACAAACAGCGTTTTTGGATTATATAGCTGAAGCTGATGCCTATCGATATTTTCGTAGATATTCTCCACCACAAAATTACAATGGTGGCCATTTTATAATTGAAATCTATTATTTTAGGCGAATCTGATGAGGTTCAGGAATCCAGTTTATAAATTACAAAAATGCTAAAGAAAACAAATATAATCTGTATTACCGCTTTGATAATGTCAACTGCAGTTTATGCACAGAAAAAATCCTTAACAAGTTATGTAAATCCTTTTATTGGTTCCGAAGAACATGGCCATGTTTTTGTTGGAGCGAATGTACCTTTCGGGGCTGTACAACTCGGTCCGTCGCAAATTGGCCGTAGCTGGGATAAGTTTAATGGTTGGGACTGGTGTTCCGGTTATAATTACCTGAGTCAGGAAATTCTTGGATTTACCCATACACACTTAAGCGGAACGGGGATAGGAGACCTGAACGACATTATGATTGTTCCGGCGAATGGCACGGTACAACTTTATCCCATGAAGTTTAACAAGCCTGAAACCGGTTACGGTTCGCTGTTCAGCAAAAAATCGGAGGTATGCCACCCGGGCTATTATGCCGTTCACTTAGACAAATACAATGTAGACGCCAAACTTACAGCTACAGAACGTGTGGGTATTCACCAGTATCACTACAATAAAGCAGACAATGCCCACCTGTTGATTGATCTTGGATTTTCCATGAACTGGGATAGGCCGGTGAAAACCTTCATTAAAAAAGTAAACGACTCGACCTATACGGGCTACAGGTTTTCTAAAGGATGGGCTAGCGATCAGCGCCTGTATTTTGCATTGAGAACCTCGCAGCCAATCATTAAATCTGCTTTTTACGCGGATAGTATACTTCAGCAATCACAGCAGGTAGAAGGTTTACATTCCAAAGTGGCCTTGTTCTTCGACGCCGCTAAAAATCCTGATCTCACAGTGAAAGTTGCCCTATCGCCTGTAAGCGAGGAGAATGCGCTTGCCAATATGAAGACAGAGGCAGCGTCAGGCAGTTTCAGCAAATACAGGCAACAGGCAGATCGGGCTTGGGAAAAGATCCTTTCTAAAATTATTATATCAGATAAAAGTGACCGGAATAAAGAGATCTTTTATACTGCACTTTTCCATATGTATTACGGACCCACCTTGTTTAATGATGCCAATGGCGATTACAGGGGAACGGATAAGAAAGTTTATCAGCGGGCACCGTTCCGTAACCTGACAACTATGTCGATCTGGGACATTTACCGCGGATGGAGCCCGTTTATGACTATTGTGCAGCCTGATTTAATTAAAGATGTTGTAAAATCCATGCTGGCGATCCACCAGCAACAGGGCAGGCTTCCGGTTTGGCCTTTAGTGGGCAGTGAAACCGACTGTATGGTTGGTAATCCTGCTATCATTATCCTGGCTGATGCTTTTGGGAAAGGTCTGATCGAGGAGGCTCAAAAAGAAGAAGTCTATCAGGCGATGAAACATACAGCCACGCGCGATTCAATGGGTCTTCAATACCTGAATAAACTGACCTATATCCCTTCAGACAAGATGCACGAATCTGTAGCCTGGGCGATGGAATATGCCATTGCTGATGCAGGCATTGCGAAAGTAGCGCGTTTACTGGGAAAGCAGGATGATGCGGTTTATTTTACGAAGAGAAGCCAGCTGTACAAACTGTATTTTGACAGGGCTACGGGTTTTTTCAACGGTCGTTTGGCCGATGGTTCATTCAAACACCCGCTTGATCCGGTATATTCCAAACCTGAAACTTCAGATTTTACCGAAGGCAATGCCTGGCAGTATTTGTTCTTCGTACCGCAAGATGTACATAGCCTGGTAACACTTTTAGGGGGTGAGACCAGTTTTAAAAAACGTTTGGATAATTTGTTCGCCATGTCGTCCAGGCAACATGAAAGTGCTGCGCCCGATATTTCAGGGTTAATCGGACAATATGCTCACGGTAATGAACCTAGTCACCATATCACTTATCTATACAACTACATTGGGCAGCCATCCAGAACCGCTGAGCTTATTCGTGAAGTGATGGAAAAATTCTACACCACAAAACCTGATGGTTTGAGTGGAAATGAAGATGTAGGGCAGATGAGTGCCTGGTATGCCTTTAGCGCCCTGGGGATGTATGCTGTTAATCCTTTGGAGGGGAAGTATGTGTTCGGTTCTCCGTTGTTTGAAAGTGCAAAAATCAATCTCTGCAATCAAAAAACCTTTGAGATCAGTTCAGTAAATAACAGCATTCAAAACAAGTATATCCAGAAAGTAGAACTGAACGGAAAACCCTATCCTGATACCTATATTCTGCATAAAGATGTGTTGAAAGGTGGTAAGCTGGTATTTTATATGGGGGCTGAGCCCGGTGTTGTGTATGGGAAGAGTACAGAAGCGAGGCCATAATTATTAGTTTATCTCTTTTAACTGTGAGGATGTGTAGCGCATAATGAAATTTTGATTTTAATTTCCCGGAAATTTATATGACTTGGCCTATGTAATCATATGTATTACATAAAAACATCAACCGCCGGATAATCCGGATGATTATTCAAGGCTGAAATGATAAAAAGCAAACAATAAATCCAATAAATGAACTTATTTATCAATAAATTTCTTTCGTAGCTTAATTTTACTAAGTTAGTAAAACGAATGATCCCTATGCCGTTAAAAAAGGTTCAAGTTAATGAAGCCACTGCGTCCGAATGGAATGCCTTTAAAGGAGGGGATTGGAACGCTTACAGACAATTGTACAATATCCATTTTAAGGCACTCAATAATTACGGTCATAAATTTACCAGGGATGTTAGCCTGATAGAGGATGCGGTACACGATTTATTTGTGAATTTATGGGCTAAGCGAGCGCAATTAGGTAATCCCGTATCGGTAAAAAATTATCTCTATAAATCACTAAGAAACCTTTTGTTTAGAAAAATGGAATCTCAGCAACGTTTTGTAAAGGTAGATTCCCCTGACGATTATCCATTTAATTTTGAAGTATCATTTGATACCATTTTTATGGAAGATGAGTCGAAAAAAGAACTTCAGCGTAAATTAAAAGAAGCTATCAATACCCTTTCTAACAGACAACAGGAAATTATTTACCTAAGATTTTATGAAGGTTTAAGCTACGAAGAGGCTGCAGATATTATGAATCTGAATGTTGCTTCCAGCTATAAACTGCTTTACAAGGCTATAGGGAAACTTCAGGAACGCGTCAGACTGGTAGATTTAATGATGATGTTGGCTTTCATGGCATCAAAAAAAGCACTTTTAGAAATTAATTAATTTTTTTTCAAAAATGTAGGGATAATTTTGGCTGGTTCATGTATATAGCGTTTATAAATAACTTGCTGATATGGATTTTTCTAAATATACACACTACACTTTTGATGATTTTCTGAATGATGATGTTTTTCTGACATTTGTTGTGGAACAGAATGCTTCGGATGTATTGGCATGGGAAAAATTCAAAGTTGAACATCCTTATAAAAGCAAAATCGCCCTGGCTGCGTTCGATACCATTTCCGCTTATCGCCAGCAAAGAGTTTTCAGTAATGAACAGGCGCAGCAATCGATTTTCGAAAAAATTTCGCTCAGTGTAACAGCAGGTGGGCCGAAAATCAAAAAACTTTCTTTTTCACCTTTCTTTAAGGTAGCAGCGGTTTTTGCCGTAGTGGTTTTATCGGCTGTACTCTATTTCACCTTATGGAACAAAGATGCGGTTCAAACGGATTATGGTATGATCAAAACCATCACCCTGCCAGATGGATCGGAGGTGACACTGAATGGAAATTCAAAAATCAGTTATGCTGAAGGTTTTGGTGATGGGCCAAGAGAAGTCTGGATTGATGGCGAAGCTTTGTTTAAGGTGAAACACATCAATGTGGATACCAATCACATCCAGCCAGCCGAAAAATTTATAGTGCATTGCAGAGACCTGAACATTGAAGTATTGGGAACCACCTTTAATGTAAAAAGCAGACATGAAAAAACAACTGTTGGCCTGATAACAGGTAAAATCAGGGTGGATTACGTAGATGAAGCCAAACACAGGAAACAATTTGTGATGAAACCTGGTGATTTGATAAAGCACGCAGAGGAAAGTAATCTGGTTCATCAGAAAATGGTTAACCCGCAACATTTAACTGCCTGGATCAACCGTCAGCTAGTGTTTCAAAATGCCAGTCTGGAAGAGATGATCGGAGTATTACAGGATGATCTGGGCTATGAAGTATTGTTAAAAGATAAAAAATTGAGCGAACTTAAGGTTGAAGGCGAAATAAATGTAGCCAGCGTTAAAGAGTTGCTTCAGATTTTATCTACCACCTTACACTTAAATATTACAACAAGTAACAAGAAAATAACCATAACACCATAGTTTGGAAAAGATTTAAGCGCTTGAATCCAATCTAAGCTGGAAATTAACAACAATTAACCAACAACAACTAAACTAAACAGGATTATGAGAATACTCTACCTTAGGAGGGTAGCTGAATACAGCTGCCTTACTTTGATGCTTTGTGCGTGTACATTATTTTGTTCTGCCCAGCTCCTGGCCCGCAATGTGGCACATGTGAACAGGGTAAAAGCGCAAAGCCATAACGATAATAAAATAGCGCTGAAAACGGCCTTACAACTGATCAAAACCAGGTTTGATATCAAGATAGCTTATAAAGCCGGTATTCTGGAAAACAAAGACAGCAACCTGACTGAAACACAGCTGATGGCCATTGGTGATGCCAAAAGGGCTTTAACTGTTGCTTTGGAAGGTTCATCACTTGATTTTAATAAGATCAGCGAGTCGCAGTATATTATTGTTAGTGCCGGAGCCGTAAATGCAGCTGATGTAATTAAGGGGACCATTTTTTCAGCAAGCGATAACCTGCCATTAATAGGGGCTACCGTATATATCAAAGGGACCAAAACCGGTGCTTCAACTGACGCGCAGGGACAGTTTAGCATTACCATTCCCAACGAACTGGCCGGAAAACCCATCGTTTTAAGCATTGCATCTGTAGGATACGAAACACTTGAACTTCCGGTAAGTGATTTTAAAACACCCGTAAGCGTAAAACTAAAAGAGAGTGCAAGCAGCTTAAATGATGTAGTGGTAACCGCGTTGGGGATAAAACGTGACAGTAAAGCTTTAGGTTATGCGGTTACAGAAGTAAAGGGATCTGAATTTACGCAGGCCCGTGAAAATAACGTAGCTAATGCCTTAACAGGTAAAATTGCAGGGGTTAATGCTACGGGTTTATCTACAGGGCCTGGTGGGTCCAGCCGGGTAATCATCCGTGGTAATGGCTCATTTAACGGCAATAACCAGCCGCTTTATGTGGTAAACGGAATGCCGATTGATAACAGTGTACCAGGTGGTGCAGCCACTACAAATGGCCTGGCTACCAATGTGGATAGGGGTGATGGAATTTCAAGTATCAATCCGGATGATATTGAAAGTATTACCGTTTTAAAGGGTGGTACTGCAGCTGCACTATACGGTTCGCGCGCCAGTAACGGGGTGATTTTAATTACCACCAAAAAGGGCGTTAAACAAAAAGGTATCGGCGTGGAATATAATACCACCTTTACCATTGAGAACGCCATTAATGATAATGATTATCAGTATGAATACGGACAAGGGCTGGGTGGGGTTAAACCTATGACGAAGAACGATGCGATTGCCACCGGCCGTTTATCATTTGGAGCGAAAATAGATGGATCTGACTATGTAGCTGCAGATGGACTAACCCATCCCTACAGTGCAGTAAAGGATAACATCAAAAATTTCTATTCTACGGGAACAAACTTTACCAATACCATAGCATTTTCGGGTGGTACAGATGGTATTATCTACCGTTTATCTTTGTCAGATCTGGACAGTAAAGGGATTATTTCCAGTACCCGGTTTAAAAGACAGACCGCCAACCTAAACATTAATGCAAAAATTACTGATAAAATAAAGGTAGAAGGTTTGGCGCAGTACAACCTCGAAAAAGGTTTTGGCAGAACGCTGGCCGGCGATGCGTTGGGTAATCCAAACTGGACACCTTATGAGGTTGCCAATACGGTAGATGTGCGTTGGCTTGCCCCAGGTTACGATGCCGCCGGGAACCAAACGCCTTGGAACGATGCAGGTATTGCCACCAACGGTTATTTTGTGATCAATAAATACCAGCAAAATGATGTAAAAAACAGGTTTATCGGCCAGGGGTCTATTACCTATGATATCGTGAAGAATTTCCAGTTAAAAGGGGTCATCAGCCGCGATTTTTACAATTATAATTATGTTAATATTTTGCCAACCGGCGATATCTACATTCCAAAAGGACAGTATTCCGGCATTAAATCGGATGTTTCCGAAACCAACTCGCTGATTACCGGAAATTATAAAAACCGCATCGCAGATAAAATTGGAATTTCCATATTGGGTGGAGCAAACAGCCGCCGGTTTGAAAATAAACAGTTGAATATGGATGGAAATACCTTTACCATTCCATTTTTCTACAGTTATAAAAACCTGGCCACTTCGAGTACCATCCCTACGTATCAGCGAATCAGGACGAACTCGGTATTCGGATCTGCTGATGTGGATTACAAAAGCATACTATTTCTAACCTATACCGCACGTAACGACTGGTTTTCTACTTTAAGCCCGGATAATAATAGTATCTTATATCAAAGTGTGGGCGGTAGTTTTGTCGCATCTGATGCTTTCAAACTGCCATCGTCTATTGATATATTGAGAGTCCGTGCATCATGGGCTGAAGTAGGAGGTGGTGCTGCCGATCCATATAAAATTAACCTGAGTTATAGTAATGTACCAAGTTCGGGGCAGCCGCTTCAGAATGTAACCACAAACGACATTACCAACCCAAATCTGAAACCGTATACTTCTACGACTTACGAGGCCGGTGTAGAATTAAAAATGTTTAAAGGCCGTTTAGGATTGGATTTCACTGCATATAGTCGCAAAACAACCAACGATATTCTCAACGCAGCGATTTCATCTACTTCAGGCTATAACAATGCGGTATTAAACGTGGGTGAATTGAGCAACAAAGGAGTAGAGTTTCTTTTAACAGGTACTCCGGTACAGGGCAATAAGTTTGGCTGGAATATCAGTTACAATGTAGCATACAATAAAAGTGAAGTATTAAAACTGGTAGATGGGACCACAACTTTTGAAATGGCACGTTCTGTAGGTAACTGGGGTTACATTAACCAAACCGTAGGCAGCTCTTACGGAACTATTGTGGGAACACGTATGCTGAGGAACGAGGCAGGCCAGATTGTTTATAATTCTACTACAAAACGCCCGGTAGCTACAGGTTTACAGGAACTTGGCGATGGGGTAGCGCCGCTAACCATGGGCTTAACCCAGGATTTCAGATTTGGTAATTTTAATCTGAACTTTCTGATAGATGGTAAATTCGGCAATAAAGTGTTTTCTATCAAAGAAGTTTATGCTACCCGTTTGGGATTATTAAAGAGCACCTTGCCCGGACGCGAAAACGGATTGACCATTTCGGGGGTTGACCAGGCAGGAAATCCATATTCAGCTTTAATTCCGGTAAGCGATCTGCGTGCTTATTATAACGACATGCGTAATTACTCAGAACTATTTGTACATGACGGGAGCTTTATCAAACTTCGCCAGGCTATATTATCGTACAATATTCCGGTTAAGAAACTTGATTTTCTTAAAATACAGTCGGCCAGTATCTCATTTGTTGCGCGTAATATCCTAACCTTCTATAAAAAGACCGATAATTTCGACCCGGAATCGAGTTTTACAAATGGTAATGCGCAAGGTTTCGAATCAATCGGATTGCCACGTACACGTACTTTCGGTTTAAACCTCATGGTTAAATTTTAATACTTGAAAGATGAAAAAAATAATAAATAAATATAAATCAGCTGTTTGCGTTGCACTAACCAGTGCACTTTTAGCTTCATGTACCAAAGATTTTCAGGAAATTAATACCGATCCTGAATCTTCGACGATTATTCAGCCAGCTTATGTCTTTACTAAAGCGCAATATGATGGTGCCAAAAATAACCTTAATTTGTTGCTGGGAACGATGCAGTATACCACCAGTTTTAACGATGTGGCAGGCTTCGGATCGAAATATGTTTCCAGTCAAAGCCAGCAGTCTATGGCCCAGTTCAGTAATGCCTACTATCAGGAAATTAATGAGCTGGCACTGGTGATCAATGCCGTAAAAAACGATCCCGAACAGGTGAATTTATTAGCTGCTGCACGTATCTGGAGAGCTTACTGCTTTAGTCGCATTACCGATTTATATGGCGATATTCCGTATACCGAAGCCGCCCAGGGTTATACCAATTCGAATTATAAACCAGCCTACGATGCGCAAAGAAATATCTATCTGGACATGCTGAAGGAACTGGATGAATCCGCATCAAGTTTAAATGCAGCGAAAGGTACTTTTGGTCAGGCTGATTTGATTTATGCCGGCAATACCGTTAAATGGAAGAAATTTGCGTACTCCCTAATGCTCCGTTTAGGCATGCGTTTAACCAAGGTGGATGCCACATTGGCTGAAACCTGGGTGAAAAAGGCAATAGCCGGAGGTGTGATCACCGATGATGCCGATATCGCTAAAATCGTTTACATGAGTGCCGGCCAGGATATCAATAAAAATCCCATTGCCTTAAGTCTGTATAATAGTGACTATATCAAGGCTGATGGTACCAGCAACCCTGAAGGTGGAAAATATCAGAATACGTTCATTACTTACATGAAAAACAATAAAGATCCGCGTTTAGGGATTCTTTCTGTGGTTTATGTAAATGGTGTTGCCGATACTTCTATGGCGATACAAAAAGGCATGCCAGCTACGTTGAGCTCAAAACCTACTGATTTTGTAACCTATTCAGAACCCAATCAGAAAACTGTGCTGGCCTTGGGTGGAGCGAAGCTCATATATACAACAGCCGAAACCAATTTCCTTTTGGCCGAAGCGGTTTTACGTGGATGGTATACTGGTAGCACAGCCGCTGCACTTTACGAATCAGGGATCCGTGCCGCCATGAAACAATGGGCAATCATTGCTCCAGCTGATGGAATTATCACCGATTTGCAGATCAATACTTATATCAAATACCACCCGTTTAATACCACTGGAACGTTTGATGCAAAAATGCAACAGATTTATACTGAATATTGGCTGGCAGCATTTCCTGATGCACAGGAGGCTTTCTCCAGTTACAGGAGGACAGGTTATCCGGCTTTGGTGCCCGTAAATTATGTTGGAAATGCTACAGGTGGCCGGATTTTCAGAAGAATGTTATATCCACTTTCTGAGCAGAATTTAAACCGTGCATCACTTGATGCGGCTATCGCCCGTCAGGGTGCAGACGATTTCATGACCCGCATCTGGTGGGACAAATTATAAATATGCTAATGATATCCGGCGGGGCGCACAAAGCTTTGCCGGATGAATTAAACGATCCGAAGAATGATATACCGAATACTATTAGTCTGTTTATTTTTTACAGGTACTGTTTCTGCGCAACGAAATGATGTGGTAGAAGATGAAACTTCCAGTAATTACAACTTAAACAAACCTGAACGTGAGGAATGGTTACGCAACACCGGGGCGGGTTTATTTATCCACTTCAATGTAGATGCACAACTGGGTGTAGTGATCAGCCACTCTTTGGTCGGCGCTTCTGATGATTATACAGACCGGTACTTCAGCGAACTTCCCAAAACATTTGATCCATCATCTTTTAATCCTAAAGAAATTGCCGAATTGGCCAAACTGGCCGGTATGAAATACATTGTGTTTACCACCAAGCACCATGCTGGCTTTTGTTTTTGGGATACGAAAACTACAGACTTTAAAATTACCAATACACCATATAAAAAAGACCTCCTGAAAGAATTTGTAAAAGCTACACGGGATGCCGGGCTGGATGTTGGTTTTTATTTTTCGCCGGAAGATTTTAATTTTCTTTATAAACACAAAATTCCTATCAGCAGAAATATCACCAACCTGGATGAGGCGACCAAAAAGGAATATGCAGCATATAACCGTAAACAAACCGAAGAGCTGATGCAGAATTATGGTAAGATAGATGTTTTATTTATTGATGGTGATCCGAAAGAAGCTGTTAAAGAAACCGCGTGGAAAATGCAGCCTGATATTCTGATTACCCGAGGTGCAATATTAACGCCTGAACAAACCTTACCAGGGGCTAAAATTACGCAGCCATGGTTATCGCCGATTACAATTGGTACGGCCTGGCAGTACCAACCTACTAATGAGCGATATAAATCAGGTTCGCAATTAATCGAGTTATTGATCGAGGCCCGCTCGAAAGGCGGTTCATTGTTGCTTAATGTGGGGCCAAAGGCAAATGGTGCATTGCCCAACGAGCAGGAAGACCGTTTACGTGAAATGGGGGCCTGGTATTTTATCAACCATGAGGCCATGGACAATGTGCGCAGCTGGGTGGTGAGTAAAGAACAAAATATCTACTTTACCCAAAAAGCGCCGGGAACTTTATTTGCCCTTGTGATGGATGCCAAAAACTGGAAAGAGGGTGAACGCAAAACTTTTATTTTAAAATCTGCCAAGGCTACTGCAAACACAAAAATCAGTGTGCTGGGACAAAACAGTAAGATTATTGAATACAAACCTGATCTGGATGTATCGTCCAGATTTAAGCAAACGGCCAATGGTCTTGAGCTTTCCGTAGTGAAGGCACAGCGTATTTACGACGATCACCGCTGGCCAAATCCTGTAGTAATTAAGCTTGAAAATATTGAGCCTGTATTTACAGAAGCCGCTATGGTACAGAGTGGTGATTACCAGGTTGCTGCAGGTGTTGCTACGCTCAATGGCAAAGTGCTTAACTACCCTAAAATTAAACCCGTACGGGCAAGGTTTTACTATCGTCCATACCTGGGGCAGGTAGAAACACTTTATGCGGGCGATTGGAAAATGAGTCCCTGGATAAATATCAGGACGGATGGAACTTTTAGCGGAACAGTAAAATTACCTAAAGGTGCTTACGAATATAAAGCCGTTGTAGAACAGCAAAATGTAATGATAGATGGAGAAAATAAAGTTTTAAACTTACCTTAGGGGATGGTAAAAGGTTTTATGATGATGTATCTCCTCAATCAATTTCTTTTAGATCGGATAAAATGCGTTGCCTTGCTTTTTGCATTGGTGGTCCAGTTTTTTCCGGCTGAAGTATTGGCGCAGGGACATAGGGGTTCGGGCATTATTCCGAAACCGGCTGTTGAAATAAAGCAGACCGGGAGTTTTATAATCCAAAAGACGACCAGGTTGCATATTTCCGGTTCTGCTAAGCTGAGTACATCGTTTTTTGATCAGTACCTTCAGGATTTATCGGGTTTTACACTGTCGCGAAGCCATAAGCCAGCGGCCAAAGGGATCAATCTAATGGTTGATGCCCGCCTGAAGTTGAAATCAGAAGGTTACTTACTTGATGTTTCCCGGAAGGGCATTACCATTAAAGCCATTGATGAAAAAGGGCTGTTTTACGGCTTACAATCGCTGGTGCAGCTGATCAGGAAGAATGGCAAGGTGACATCGGTACCAGCATATCGCATTCAGGATGAACCACGTTTCGCTTATCGCGGGATGCATCTGGATGTGGCCCGACACTTATTTAGTGTTCAATCGATAAAAAAATGGCTGGATATGCTGGCGTTTTACAAGATCAATACTTTTCATTGGCATTTAACCGACGATCAGGGGTGGCGGATAGAGATCAAACAGTACCCCTTGCTGCAAAGTTTTTCGGCTTATCGTAAAGAAACGTTGATCGGACACAAAAGGACAAATCCTCACCGTTTTGACGGTAAAAGATATGGTGGTTATTATACACAGGAAGAAATAAAAGACATTGTGGCTTATGCCAGCGCCCGCCAGATTACCACGATACCCGAAATAGAAATGCCAGGACACGCACAGGCCGTGCTGGCGGCCTATCCCAATCTTGGTTGTACCGGCGGACCTTACCAAACGGCAACCTATTGGGGCGTATTTGATGATGTTTTCTGTGCAGGCAATGAAGAAACCTTCCATTTCCTTGAAGGTGTGCTGGATGAAGTAATTCCGTTGTTTCCTTCTGCCTATATCCACATCGGTGGTGATGAATGTCCTAAAAACCGCTGGCATAACTGCCCCAAATGCCAGAAAAGAATTAAAGTGGAGAAGCTTAACGACGAACACGAACTTCAGGCTTATTTTATTGCCCGTATGGAGCGTTACCTGAATGCGAAAGGTAAAAAGATTATCGGCTGGGATGAGATTTTGGAAGGTGGTTTGGCGCCCGATGCTACGGTTATGAGCTGGCGTGGTTTGGAAGGCGGCATTGCTGCGGCCAAGCTGAAACACGACGTCATCATGACGCCTGAAAAATTTCTTTATCTGGATTACTATCAATCGCTTTATAAAACGGAACAAACCGCTGCAGGTGGCTATCTTCCATTAAAAAAAGTGTATGATTATGAACCTATGCCCGCTGAACTGAATGCAGAAGAACAACAATATATCAAAGGTGTTCAGGCAAATGTTTGGAGTGAATATCTGAGCGATGCTTCTAAAGCGGAGTACATGATCTTTCCCCGTGTGATAGCCCTTGCAGAAATCGCATGGTCGCGTCAGGAGAATAAGCTTTATCCTGATTTCCTGGCCCGATTAATGGCAAATGAGCGGTTTTTAAAACACCTGAATTATTCAACCGCTTTTTATGATATTACCGGCGAAAGCGTAAATGATGCAAAAGCTTTTGCCTTAAGTACTGATTTGCCAAATGCCGAAATCCGGTATACGCTAAATGACAAAAAACCTGGTTTGAGCAGCACAAAATATTCCGGCCCGATTCGCATTATGCAATCGGCAAGAATAAAAGCCCAGCTTTTTAAGGCCGGCAAGCCGGTAGGGAAAATGTTTGAACAGGCAATGGTTAAAAATATGGCAACAGGTAAAAAAGTTACACTTGCCCATAGCGGACAAGGCAACTATAACATCGATGCCCAACGTTTAACCAATGGTATTCAGGGATCGTATTTATACAATAATGGCGAATGGCTGGGGCTCAGCGGCGGTGATTTTGAAGCCCTGGTTGATTTAGGCGAAGAAAAAACGATACGTGAGGTGGGCATTAATACCTTAAACTATCAGTGGCAAAAAATGCATCCGCCTAAACTCCTTTTAATAGAAGTTTCAACTGATCAGCAGGTTTACAAAGAGGTATCAAGACAAACCGTTTTCAGTGTGGAAGGTATCAATGCAGCCCTGCATAAAATTACTCCTATAAAGGCCCGGTACATACGCATTAAAGCGAGTAATATTGGAGTCATTCCCGACGGTTTTTATGGTGCCGGAACAAAAGCCTGGCTAATGTTAGATGAGATTATCGTAAATTAAATGACTATACTAATTGTTCTGTTTTGCATCGCACTATTAATTGTACTGATCTCAGTTTTTAAGATCAATGCTTTCATCTCTTTTTTGCTGGTAGCATTTATGGCTGGTTTAGCATTAGGCTTACCTCCTGCAAAAATCCCCGCCAGTATAGAAAAGGGTATGGGCGACGTACTGGGTTCCTTGGCAATCATCATTACCGCAGGTGCGATGTTAGGTAAACTGGTGGCCGAAAGTGGCGCTGCACAAAAAATTGCGCAGGTAAGTATGCAGGTATTTGGACAAAAGTATATTCAATGGGCGATGGTACTTACCGGATTTCTGATCGGTATTCCTCTTTACTATGGCATTGGTTTTGTATTGATGGTACCCCTCATTTTCTCTGTGGTTTACCGCTACAGATTACCTGCTTTATATATTGGTCTGCCCATGCTTGCCGCATTATCGGTCACCCATGGTTTTTTACCTCCTCATCCATCGCCAGCAGCTTTGGTGGTGCAATTTAAGGCAGATATGGGGTTAACCTTGTTATATGGTCTGGCCGTTTCTATCCCTGCAATTGTTATCGGCGGCCCCATGTTTTCGCGGACACTAAAAAATATTACGGCCGTACCGATCGCTTCCTTCAGTGCTGCTGAACGAGCTGAACAGGATCTTCCCAGTGGTTTTAAAAGTTTTTTTACCGCCTTACTCCCTGTGATATTATTAGCTGCTGCATCTTTTCTTCCGCTCTTACTGGGCCATGATTCAGTGATTTTACCTTACATTTTATTTGCCGGTCACCCTTCTGTGGTGATGCTGATCGTATTGATCGCAGCTACCTGGTTATTAGGCTTGTCTCAAGGTAAAAAGATGACGGAAATTATGGGCATTTACGGTGATGCGGTAAAAGACATTGCCTTGATTTTACTGATTATTGCCGGATCTGGATCTTTGAAGGAGATTTTAACCGAAAGCGGTGTGAGCAACCAGATTGCGGCTTATCTGCAGCATGTTGAGCTGGAGCCATTATTTCTGGCCTGGCTGATTGCTGCTCTGATCCGCTTTTGTGTGGGGTCTGCAACGGTTGCGGGTTTAACCACTGCGGGTATCATTGTACCCTTAATGGAGCAAACGCATACCAATCCAAATCTGATGGTACTGGCGGTAGGAGCCGGGAGCCTCATGTTCTCACACGTTAACGATGCCGGATTCTGGATGTTTAAAGAATATTTTGGTCTAAGTTTAAAAGATACCTTCAAATCATGGGCATTAATGGAGTCAATTGTTGGTATTGTTGGTTTACTTGGCATACTTTTGCTTCACGTGATTATCGCTTAATTATAACACATATATAAAATGGAAAATTTAACTCCCGACGAACGCTTCGAACAATTAAAACTGAACCTTCCACCTGCGCCTGCGCCATTAGGCGTGTACAAGCCTTGCCTGGTTGATGGAAAATATCTTTATTTAAGTGGCCACGGACCGGTGCAGGATGATAAATCACTCATTATCGGCCGGATCGGATCGGATTTAAATCAGGAAGAAGGTAAACTTGCCGCTTTGCAGGTAGGTTTAACCATGTTATCAACAATCAAAGCCAATTTAGGCAGTCTGAATAAAGTTAAACGCGTAATTAAAGTATTGGGCATGGTAAACTGTACGCCTGAGTTTGAGAAACATCCTTTCATTATTAACGGATGCAGCGAGCTTTTTGCAAAAGTTTGGGGTAATGAAAACGGGATTGGTGTACGCAGTGCGGTAGGTTTCGGCTCATTGCCTGATAATATCCCGGTAGAGATTGAGGCCTTATTTGAACTATTTTAAAATGGAGCAAGAGCAAGCCTGGTACCTGTTACCTGATGAAGAGCGTATTGAAACGCCATCGCTTATTTTTTATGAGGAACGTTTGAAGGCGAATATCAGTTTACTGAAAAGTAAGATTGACCGGGTAAGCCGGTTACGACCTCATGTAAAAACCTATAAGTGCAGGGAAATTACCAGGCTGCTACTATCGGCAGGCATCAACAAATTCAAATGTGCCACTATTGCCGAGGCAGAAATGCTGGCAATGGATCAGGTGCCTGATGTTTTGCTCGCTTATCAACCGGTGGCCGAAAATATCAGCCGCTTTTTTAAACTTAAAAGTCAGTATCCGGATACGGCTTTTAGCTGTCTGGCAGATCACCCAAAAATAGCCGAGCAGCTTTCGGCAATGGCGATTAAAGAGGATGTAACAGTTGATGTTTACATCGATTTGAATGTCGGCATGAACAGAACAGGCATATCTCCGGATCAAGCCTTATCGTTAGTGAAAAGCCTGCGGCGTCTTACCGGTTTAAGGATAAAGGGTTTACATGCCTATGATGGCCATATTCATGATGCAGCTATGGAAGTAAGGATGGAGAAATCGGCACCTGTTATCAAACAGTTGTCTGATTTGCAGGAAAAGCTTGAGGCATATTTAGGATATGACCTTAGAATTGTTGCCGGCGGTACACCTACCTTTCCGATCTATGCCTCTGAAACCGATTTTGAATGTAGTCCCGGTACTTTTATTCTTTGGGATAAGGGTTATCAGGATGCTTACCCCGAACAGGCATTTTATACTGCCGCGTTGGTCGCCAGCAGGGTAGTTTCCCTTCCGGATGATGGATGGATATGTACAGACCTTGGACACAAAGCGGTGGCGGCAGAAAAGGAATTGAAAAACCGTGTGTTTTTTATCAGTGCCCCGCTTCTTGAAGTTCAAAGCCAGAGTGAAGAACACCTGGTATTGCGCAACACCACACCTGAAAACTATTTGCCTGGCGATATGCTGTATGGATTGCCTTATCATGTTTGTCCAACTGTTGCCCTCCATGAAAAAGCCATTTGTCTGAAGGCAGATCAATCCATCGAGTATTGGGAAATTATATCCCGAAAAAGAAAAATAACCATTTAAAAAATTAAGCATGTTTACGATAGACGCCCATTTGGATTTAAGCATGAATGCCCTGGAATGGAACCGTGATTTAACAAAGGAGGTTTCAGCCATCAACCAGCGTGAAGCAGGATTAACCGACAAACCGGACCGCGCGCTGGCAACCGTGTCGCTACCAGAGCTGCGTAAAGGAAATATTGGTTTGGTGGTGGCCACACAGATTGCGAGATATGTGGCGCCTGATAATCATTTGCCTGGCTGGCATTCTCCTGAACAAGCCTGGGCGCAAACCCAAGGGCAGCTGGCCTGGTACAAAGCCATGGAAGATGCCGGTGAAATGTTCCAGGTTCATAACCTCGAAACACTGGAAAAACATATCAACTTATGGCAAAATGATCAGCCTTCTAGTGAAAAGCCTGTGGGCTATATTCTCAGTCTGGAAGGTGCAGATTCATTTGTTACGCCCAAGCATCTCGAACGGGCATGGCAAAACGGCTTACGTGCTGTTGGCCCTGCGCATTATGGTCCCGGCCGCTATGCACAGGGAACGGATGCAACAGGCAAAATGACTGCATCAGGGTATGAATTGTTAAAGGAAATGGAAAGATTAAATATAATCTTAGATGCTACGCATTTATGCGATGATAGTTTTTGGGATGCCCTGGGCCGTTTCAACGGACACATCTGGGCTTCGCACAATAATTGTCGCAGTTTGGTAAACCATAACCGTCAGTATAGCGATCAACAGATTAATGCACTTATTGATCGTGGTGCTGTAATTGGAGCGGCACTCGATGCCTGGATGATGGTGCCTAACTGGCAACGAGGTATTTCACAGCCTAAGGCGATGAATTGTAACCTTGAAGTGATGATTGATCATATTGACCACATTTGTCAGCTTGCTGGTAATGCATTACATGTGGGCGTCGGTTCAGATCTGGATGGTGCCTTTGGCAAAGAACAGTGTCCTTACGATCTTGAAACCATTGCTGATTTACAGAAAGTACCTGATTTATTTATAAAAAGAGGCTATACCGATACGGATGTCGAAAACCTGATGCACGGAAACTGGTTACGTTTTCTGAAAAAGGCCTGGGCATAATTTTATTTGATATGACTAAAAAAATTCAAATTGTCTTATGTCTGGGGCTGGCATTTTCAACATTGTGCCTCCCAGCCTTCGCACAAAACAAAAGCACACTTCCCTTATATAAAAATGCAAAAGCACCAATAGAAAACCGGATTAACGATTTGCTTTCGCGGATGACGGTTGAGGAAAAAGTCGGGCAGATTTCCATGCCGTTAGGCTGGCCTATGTACAATAAAAACGGTGATGAAGTTGAGGTAAGTGATGCCTTTAAAAAATCATTAAAAGAATCGTACACCGGGATGTTATGGGCTACATTACGGGCAGATCCCTGGACTAAAAAGACACTGGCAAATGGATTAAATCCTGAACTGGCCGCAAAAGCTACAAACGCCATTCAGAAATATGCGATCGAAAATACGCGTTTGGGTATCCCTGTATTGCTCTCTGAGGAAGCGCCACATGGCCACATGGCTATTGGCACAACCGTTTTTCCAACTTCAATAGGGCAAAGCAGTACCTTTAATCCGGAGTTGATTGAGAAAATGGCCAGCGCAATTGCCGAAGAAACACGCGTACAGGGCGGGCATGTTGGCTATGGACCAGTGCTTGACCTGGCACGGGAACCCAGGTGGTCGAGGGTGGAAGAAACCTATGGTGAAGACCATGTATTGATCAGCAGAATGGGCGAAGCAATGGTGAAAGGTTTACAGGGAAAATCGATTAATAGTGGAGTAAATGTAGTGGCCACCTTAAAACATCTGGCCGCCTATGGTGCACCGGAGGGCGGACATAACGGAAGCAGCATTAACCTGGGCATGCGCACCTTGCAGCAGTTTTACCTACCGCAATTTAAGGCCGCTGTAAAAGCGGGTGTACTGTCGGTGATGACCTCGTATAATTCTATTGACGGTATTCCGTGTTCTGCTAATGAGGTTTTGATGAAAGAAATCCTGCGTAAAGACTGGGGTTTTAAAGGTTTTGTGGTGTCTGATCTCAACAGTATTTCGGGATTAAAATCAAACCATCATGTTGCGGAAACAGCAGCAGATGCGGCTGCATTGGCTATTAATGCCGGTTTGGATGCCGATTTGAGTGGAGTAGGTTACGGAAAGGCTTTACTTGATGCGATTAAACAAGGTAAAGTGTCTAAAAAGGTACTGGATACTGCCGTGAGTAGGGTGCTGCGGATAAAATTCCGGATGGGTCTATTTGAAAATCCTTATGTAAATCCTCAGGTAGCTAAACAGCAGGTCAGAAATGCCGAAAAAATCAGGCTTGCCCGTGAGGTTGCAAGAGAATCGGTAATTTTATTAAAGAACCAGAATCAGCTGCTTCCATTGAGCAAAAAATTAAAAAGTATCGCTGTTATAGGCCCAAATGCCGATAATGTATATAACCAGCTGGGCGATTACACCGCGCCACAGGCAGCAGGCAATGTGGTTACCGTTTTACAGGGAATTAAAAACAAACTGGGGGAAACAACCAAGATCAATTATGTAAAAGGTTGTGCCATCCGTGATACCCTTTCGAGCAGGATTGATGACGCGGTGATGGCAGCGGGAAAATCGGATGCTGTGGTAATCGTGTTGGGCGGATCCAGCGCCCGTGATTTTAAAACGGAATATATCGAAACCGGTGCGGCAAAAGTGGATGCAAAAGCACAAACAGTTAGCGACATGGAAAGCGGCGAGGGTTATGACCGCGCAACACTTGATTTAATGGGCGACCAGATGAAGCTGTTGAAAGCAGTAATGAAAACAGGAAAACCTGTTGTACTGGTATTAATTAAAGGAAGGCCTTTAAATTTAAACTGGGCTGCGGAAAATGTTCCCGCTATTCTCGATGCCTGGTATCCGGGGCAGGAAGGAGGTAATGCAATTGCTGATGTACTCTTCGGCGATTATAACCCTGCGGGAAGGTTAACCATTTCAGTTCCCAAATCTGTTGGCCAGTTACCCGTTTATTACAACTCGCGTTATCCGGAGAAGCATGATTATATAGAAATGGATGCTAAGCCTTTATATCCCTTTGGATATGGGTTAAGTTATACCACCTTTGCTTATCAGAATCTTCAGATAGAGCCTGGTCCCGGTCAAAAAACAGTAAATGTTAAGATAGATTTGAAAAATACAGGGTCAACAGATGGTGAGGAAGTGGTGCAACTTTATCTGCAACATAAAAAATCATCGGTGGTAATGCCTGTTAAACAACTCATCAAGTTTAAACGGGTTGCCTTAAAAGCGGGAGAACAAAAGACTATCAGTTTCAGTATAAACCAATCAGATCTTGAAATTTATAACCAGAAGATGCAATGGGAAGTAGAAGCGGGCACTTATCATTTAATGGTGGGTGGTTCATCAGACGATATTAAGCTGGAAAAGGATTTTTTGGTTCATCAACCGGCTATACTCCACTAATAGATTTTAAAAAATGTTGCTGAAGCAAATACTTTAAACCCAAGGTTATATTGTACTCAGAAAATGAGTTGATAAAAACGCGGTTGAAAGGCCCCGAAACGGGTTTATGATAACGATATTTGGGACAGATTTTCAACTGCTAACCTCTGCCATTGGAAGACTCAATGTAAAATTGTCATCTGGCGGGAAGCATAGTCGTATTGGAGAGATCTTTGTACCTGCTATGAATCAGCTTAAAAGATTTTGCTTTGTAGAATCATCGGATTCTCATCTGTGAGGAAATAATACGCCAAGTCCATTTGGTTTCTTTAACATCGGTTATTGACGTTGATTTTTATACGATAAATCATGCTTGATGCCGATAATGATGGTTACAACCTTATTTTGCTTCGCTTTAGCGGAGCTTAAAAATATCTAACGCTCATTAATCGACATAACCAATACATTTTTCGGAAGAGGAGGTTATTTAATAATAATGTCTGCCTCAATTCTTATTAACCCATTTGTTGAAAAAATCCACAGCTTTTTAAGTTTAGAATTAATCTAAATAATTTTTTATTTGTCATAATAATATTTTACTTTCGTCATTATATTTATTAAGTCTAAATAATAATTATTCGTTTTAAATGGAAAAAAACTTTACTAAACCGCTAATTTTAATTAATCTGCTGGCACTATTATGTATTGATGTTTTTGCGCAACAAAAGATCACCGTACAAGGTACCGTAAAAGATAGCCAAGGCGTGGCCATATCTGGAGTTAACGTGAGCGCCCAGGGCACCAATTTTTATACTACTACCAATAACCGTGGGATATACAAGCTGCAGCTGAATCCAGGGAAAGCAATATTGCATTTTAATTTTATCGGCTTTAAAGAGATTGTAAAAAACCTGGATTTAAGTGGGAGAGTTGTTGAGGAAAACATCGTTATGCTGGAATCTACCGATGATCTGCAGCAGGTGGAAATTACCGGACGTAAAGAGAAAACCTATAAAACCAAGGCTACTTTTATCGGTAAAATAGAAAACGAACTTAGGGATATTCCACAGTCGGTATCTTATGCCAGTAAAGAGCTTATTGCAGATCAGGGCTTGATGCGTGTAGGTGAAGTGGTGAAGAACTTTAGCGGCGTAAACCAGTTTAGCTTTTATGATGACTTAACCATCAGGGGATTTCGTGTAAATGGGCAGAGCAATACCCAATTATTGAATGGTTTAAGAACCAGTACAGGTTTCTGGAAACAGTCGCTGGCAAATTACCTGGAGCGGGTTGAAGTTTTAAAAGGTCCGTCATCGGCTCTTTTCGGTAATGCAAGTCCGGGTGGGGTTGTTAACCGCGTAACCAAAAAGCCACTCGATGAAACGCGAAGAACAGTCAGCCTGACCATGGGTAGCTTTAATACATTCAGGGGACTTGCAGATTTTACCGGCCCTGCAACAAAAGACAGTACCTTGCTTTATCGGTTGAACCTGGGTTATGAAAATGCCGAAACCTTCAGAGACCTGATGTTCGACCGTAACGTCGTCATTGCACCGTCGCTTACATTTGTTCCGTCAGAAAAGACAAGGATCAACTTTGATCTCGTTTATACTGATTCTAAAAGCAGACTGGATAGAGGACAGCCCATTTTTGGTAGTTTTGACTTAAATTCTACCCCGCAGTCACTTTCATTGAATACCACCAATGATTATTTAAATGAGTTGACCTATAACGCCACTATTTCAATCACCCATAAGATTACCGATAACCTGAGTCTGAATGCCTCTTACCTGAAAACAGGCTATTCAGAAGATTTAAACGAACACCGTACATCGAATGCTTATGGAGTTGATGCAAATGGTGCGGCTATCAACAACCTTGCAGGAATGTATGTGCAAATTAGAAAACGCAAAAGGTTTATCGATAATTTTTCAGGTTATGTTAATTATACACCAAAAACAGGAATAGTGGAGCATAAGATCGTGGCTGGTTATGATTTCGGTAGTGAAAAATTACCTGTAGGAGGTTCGCAGTTAACGGCCGGCGGTTACCGTAATGCGGCAAATAACGGAGCAATTGCCAATTATGTACCTGCTAACAAGTCAAAATATCTTTTGGATGCAGCAGGAAACCCGGTCCCCAATGTTCCGCATTTTAATTTGAGTGATCCGCTGTCTTCGCAAAGAATGCAGGATGACAGCAAACTTTTCTTTACACCATCAATAGTAGCCCCTACATATTATTATCTGAACTCAGGTTACCTACAAGATCAGTTCAAAATCGGTGCTTTGCAGGTGTTGGCCGGAATACGTTATGAATATTATACAGATTTTGCTGGTTACAAGACTCAAGCGGAAGTTAAAACGCATTCGTATGCATGGCTGCCACGCTTAGGAGCTGTTTATAGCATTAACCCCAATATTAATTTTTATGGAAGTTATGTAGAAGGTTATAACCCTCAAACCGCTGCAAACATCGCAAACCCTAATGCCGGTGGACCATTTGATCCGTTGAAAAGCAATATGGTAGAATTTGGTGCCAAGACAAGCTGGTTCAGGGATCAGTTGAGTGTAAGTGCAGCAGTTTACCAAATTAAACAAACCGGTGCATTATATGCCACACCTGGTGTAGTCGATGTTTTAAGGCAGATTGGCGATGAGCAATCGAGGGGTTTTGAAATGGATGTGATTGGCAAGATTATGCCAAACTGGAATGTGATTGCTTCTTATTCTTACAACAGGGCCAAAATACTGGAGAGTGGAACAGTTGGAGAAATAGGCATACAGAAACCCAACGCACCAAAAAATACAGCCAATTTATGGAGCAGATATACATTTATTGAAGGCTTAGCTAAAGGATTGGGTATCGGGTTGGGTATTAACTATACCGACAGGCGTAACCTGTTCTACGATCCCAAATTTTCACCAGAGAACCAGATTACCATTCCATCTTTCACACTTTTTAATGCTGCTTTATTTTATAATATCGGTAAACTCCAGCTGCAGCTCAATGCCAATAACATCGGTAATAAAAAACATTGGGTAGGTGGTTATGATTACCTGCGCTTGTTTCCTGGTCAACCCGAAAATTATATGTTTACTATTGGCTATTCATTTTAATGGCGAAGCGCGGGCTGAGAAAAATAGCGGGTTGGCTCCATTTATGGATTGGCCTGATTACAGGTCTCGTAGTGGTTGTTGTTTCGTTAACCGGATGCATTTATGTGTTTGATGAGGAAATTTTCGATAGCATTCATCAAGATATCGTTTATGTCAAAAAAACCGGCCCTGCAAGGCCGGTTTCTGAATTGCTGGCCAATGCCCAGCATGCAGTTGGAAAAGATAAAGAGCTGAGTAATGTTAAAATTAGCTCGGATAACAAGAGTTATATTTTCTCCGGATTTAAAATTAACGACCGAAAGAAAATAAACTTTTCCTACTTTAGCCAGTTCGAATACCTGGATGAAGTTTATGTAAACCAGTATACCGGAAAAGTTTTAGGCGTAATGGATATGCGCTACGAGTTTTTCAACGTGGTAGAACAGTTGCACAGACAGCTGCTCCTTGTTAAACCCATCGGCAGCCCATTGGTTGGCGTTTGCATACTCAGTTATCTGGCAACGCTCATTACCGGATTTATTTTATGGCTGCCCAAAAATTACAGGCAATTCAAAAAAAGTATTACTGTTAAATGGAATGCCAAATGGAAAAGGGTCAACTACGATCTTCACAATAGCCTTGGTTTTTATGTACTACCTGTCGCCATGCTGATCGCCATAACCGGATTAGTATGGTCTTTCAAGTGGTGGGAAGCAGGAATTTACCGGATTCTCGGAGACAAAGGAAAAGCCGGATTTAGCAGAACACTTCCTAAAATCGATGCGGCAGATACAAGCCTGAACAAAATTGACATGATCCATTACCGCCTGCTCAAAAAGCTTGGAAATAACTGGACGAAAATAGGAATAGGTATTCCGACAAAAAAAAATAAAGTTTCGATGTCTTTTGTGCAGATCGAAAGTAACGATGCCTGGAGGGGAATTAGTTATTATTTTTATGATGGCAGGACAGGGGATCTTATCGACGAGCTTCCACATGATAAAAAAACGCTTGGTATGAAATGGAGAAATTCCAATCTGGAGCTTCATACCGGAAGGATTTATGGCCTGTGGTCGCAACTTGTGGCTTTTCTGGCTTCATTGATCAGTGCTTCGTTGCCCATATCCGGTTTTTTGATTTGGTGGGGGAAAAGAAACAAAAGTAAAAAGGGGAAAGGTAGTGCTGCTAAAAGTTCGGCCTCGCCCTCGTAAATTTATCTTACGGAAAGGATCCTGAAACAAGTTCAGGATGACGTATTCAGCTAATTCGCTAGCTAATGGTTTCCATTTGGAAACTCCATGTAAGAATCGTCATCTCCCATGGTTTATCAAACTGATTTTTTCTTCCCGCTAGTATGAGGAGAAGAAAGATTGGCAATCGTTTAACTAAAAGGCAAGGTGAACTTTCGTCGGCTGAAGCAACACGCGGTGCCTGTCGGTATAGGCGGGGAGAGATCTATCTTAAAAGCAAAACCCCCAATTGAGTCAGGAAGACAATAATTAAAAGGGTATCGGCACGATCCCCTTTTCTTCAAATATTAATTATTCCACACCAATACTTCCATTCTCCAAGTGATCAATGCGGAATATTTCCTTTGAAATAATAGCAATGTTTTCTTTTAGTTCATCCAGGTTACAATTTTTAGTGCCAATGAGAATGGGCAGTTCCATTATTTCTTCCATAAATTCTATTTTTAATGAACATCCAGGTGCATCTTCTGCACTGCCTTTTAGCTGGGAGAAAATTTCGTTGGCTTCCTTTTTATTTTTGCCAAGAGAAAATTTGCCATAGGTAACTTTTCCTGCTGGTCCCTGAAGGCTGATGTTGATGGTGAAACGGGTTTCCATAGCTAAATTTTTGTATCTTTTCAAAATGGTTAGAGAGCGGGCATGATCAAATAAAAAGTGCCGCATTTCGCGGCACTTGAGATGTTATTGTATTTCGATCTGTCTGGAAACCGCTTTGGCTTCTTCCTTTTTAGGAATGTTAAGATGGAGGATACCATCTGTATAAGCGGCCTGGATATGCTCAACATCGGCACTTTCAGGAAGGGTAAATGCTCTGGTAAATGCCGAATAACTATATTCCCGTCTGTTATAGGTTTTACCTTCATTATTGTTTTCGGTATGCTGTGCGGTAGAAATGGTCAGCATATCTTTCTCAATAGACACTTTGAAATCGTCTTTCTTTAGTCCCGGTGCAGCCAGTTCGATGTGGTATTCTTCATTCGTTTCAGAAATATTAACTGCTGGTACGCTGCTTAAGCGACGATCGGTAAAAAAAGTATCGCCTAATACGGATTCGAAGATGTCATTAAAGCCTGGCAATAATGAACTGTTCTTTTTTTCTGGATTGAATTTAACCAATGTCATAGTTTTTTCTCCTTTTAATGTTTTAATAATAAATGGACTATAAATCAATTAATTTATCACTTCAACCTTATTCAAAGGTTTCACATTGGGTTTATCAAGTGCTGTGCCAGGGCCTTTTAGGTCGGTTAAGAATGGTTTTTTCTGCAAAAAATTCATTTTTTATGAAAATTTTGCAGTGCCATTGCTGAAATTTTTTCAGTTTAACAACCGGTTTTATATTTACAAGAGCATAAGAAAACAAACATGGCTTTTACGTTCATAAATGGATAGATAGGTCTATTTCCAATAAATGGTGATCCGCTCATCCGCGGCAACAAAACATTCTAAATCGTGCATTTTATTTTTTACAATTGCCAGTTTTCCGGGAGAGACAGTAAACTTTAGCTTCGGGTCTACTCTCTTGTTTACTTCACCCGTAATTCTCAATCTTGCCATAGTACTGTGGTGGCCTTGTAGTAAAAACGTAACTTTACCTTTGCCTTTTCTGATGCCGTGCATTGGTGCATCACAGAATATCAAAAAAGATTCACCATCGAGTCTGATGTATTGGCGGGGCAGTATACCAAAAGCATTACCCGCTCCATATACTTCCTGTCCAACAGTGCCGCTCGGCTCCGTGCCATCATGCAGATCTTCCAGTGCAATCCAAAGGTTTCTATCTACTTCGCCCATTTTTACTTCATCAGAGAGCATTTCGGGAGGGAGCATCGGTGGGTAATAGTAAGCAGCTCTGTTAATCAAAAAACGGATGTATTCAGCACATAATAACCTCACACTGTCCGGTATTTCAACACCATGCGCATGGTTGAGGTAATCATGAAAGGCACAAAAAACTTCCTGCTCTTCATAAACCGCAGTGTAAGGTGCATCTGTGAGCGGAAAGAGTGCAAAAAACGTTGGAAAGTGTTTTCCAAACCCATAATTACAATCCCACAACTGCACATTCTGGAATATGGAAGCAATACAGTTATAACTGAGTTCGAGATATTTTTGTTTTTTTGTTATCTTGTATAATCTTAACAGCGCTCCTGCAGAGAACGCCGTATTATTTGCCTGGTACATGAGTTTGAATTCAATTTTGGCCAGTTTATTTGCAGCCCGCTCTGCTTCCAGCAGATATTTTTTATTGTTGGTAAGTTCATAAGCTTGCAACATCACATGTGCGTAGAGTCCGGGAACATCCTGCTCTCCACCCTCACCAGGTTTGGTCTCCGCTTTTACAATTTCCAGCGTATCCATTTTGTAAAACACAGGCCAATCATAACGGAATTTTTTCGCAACTTTAATGGCAAAACCAAGTGAATCTAAAAATAAGGTTTCGGCAACCTTATCGCCCTTTAAGGCCAATCTGGAAAGGTTAAGCAGGGGATGGTGAAGGTACCACGAATCCATAACCATGGGCATTTTTTGTTCTTCCTCTCCTTTCAGCTTCGATTCAGCCGCAGGGTGCCAACGCAGCAGTGTCTTCAATTTTTGATCATAAAAAGATGGCAGTCCTTCCTTTATGGTTTTGATTACTTCGAGGCTTTTGCCACTCCATTCCACATAATCTACCAGTGGTAAAAGAACAGCAAGTTGAACCATAATTTCAGGAGGCGTATCATAATCGCTTACATAGGCATTGAAGTAGCTGTGGCCATCAAGCTGTGACCAGCATCCCGGGCTCTCGATCAGGTCTTTCATTCCTTTTTCTAGTATTTCGGGCCAATTTTTATAGCTTGTTTGGGGTTTTTCAAATCTGGTATAGATCGCGCCAAGCATATCAAGATAATCCCTGCTGAGGTTATCAGTGCTTTTTTTATATTCCTTAAAGCAAACCAAAGCATCGCTGAGCTGAATTTCTGCTCCCTTGGCAAGTTCCTTAATAGGTGAGGGTGGAAGCGCAAGCCCGACCTCGGGAACCTCGCCACCTACCACATCCGCAAGAGCGGTTCCCGTGTGCTCGGCATATGGACATAGACTGGTGAGGTTCTGAAAATATAACATCCTTAAAGATCTTTCAGGAAAATCCATAAACAGAAGTCCGGTACGGTTTCCGACCTGACTATGCCTGATATCACCCATATCCTTTTGCGGACATAAAAGATTGCCGATGGTGAGGATATCCCTCGGCCAGAACGGTACAGTTATCGTTTCACGAAGCTTTAATGAACTGCGATATTTTAATATGGGAAATTCCGCATCTTCAATGGCTATATCGATTTTAAAATCACCTACTGCCGAAGATGCCGTAACATGAGTCTGATCTGCCGATTGCCTGATTGTCAGATTTTCCAAATCTCCGCCAGGAGAAAAACAGGTGCGGAAAAATAGAGGTTCACACTTTTTCTTTTCAAGCTTTACCCATACTGAATCGCCGGTATCTGTGATCTTAAAGCTTAATTTTTGAATGTTTCTTTGATGACGTTCGGTATGGTGATTTTTGAAGCAGTCCAGTGCACTAATGGCCCAAGGAGATATTCCTTTCATAGATTTCGGGTTAATGATTTTTTAATTTGTTAATCCGATCACTTCGTTATCATGACCATGATCTGAAAAACAAGAAATGGTTAGCAGGACTTTAATTCATCTGCAAAGAATTGATAGAAATACTGTATCCAATTCTTTGGGTTGATATTCTATAAAACAAGGTGAGTGAAGTAATGGTTTTAACCTTTAAATCGACATTGGTGCCGTAGGCAATGTAGTTGTTAAATCGTAAATCACTTCAGTTTTTCATCATTTGTCAACTGAAGTTTGATTGAGAAAGGTCCTGATCTTTTTTAAAATATCCATTAAGCCTTTAATTGGTCAGTGCATATGAAATAAGACTACTGCATACGTTCAAAATAGATGATATGATTATCGAAGATACCCTGATAAGGATTCCCTTCTGCCCGGAAACCATTGGCTAAAAGAAATCGCTGACTGCTAGGCGTTGCTGAGGTAGAAAAAATAATGCCCTGGTGATTACTGATTTTGTTGAGTAACATCCGTTTTAATGTACCACTGATTCCTTTATTGCGAACCGATTCGATGGTAAAGGAATAACCGATTTCTAAAAATGGTCTATCTATATCTGTAATAATACCAGCTTTTTTATGCACATCCTGAAGGTAAGCTATAGTAGGCCTTTTAATAGCCGAAATGCCCACCAGTTTTTTGCCATTGTAGCAGAAGGCGAGAAACGCTGCGTTAAAGATCTTAGCAGGAAGATCAACAGCCGAAACTTTATTCCCTCTTCTCAATAATAAATAAAAGTGATGGAGCTGGATCATTGAACAATCATAAGGCCTTTTGATTTCAAAATGGCAGTTCCTGGTAAAATTCAGCTGATCATGATGGTCCTGATAAAATACCAGGCCGGTAGATATATTTTGGTTCATCAGATAAATTTAGGTTAGAATAAAATGCCGGTTAAGGCAGCCTATTTGTTCTTGACGATTAACGATGTGCGTAACGGACCTGATAAGGCAAGCATTTCGCAAATTTTATCGTTCCAATCGATCAATGCATCTTCTGGAGAGGTGCCAATGCCTGAAACATCATGTTCTTCTTCAAAAGATAATACCGCGTAAAAGCAATCACCATCCTGATATACGGAGGGTTTAAACTGCATCACAAATGCGGGTAACCTGTATCTGCTATAATCAAAATCTACCAGTTTCCCGGGGATCGTTCGGACCTGCTGTTTCATAGCCTAACGTATTATTAAAACATTGTTGTTTACCAGTTTGTACGGATGGTAAGCAAGCGAAGCTGTAAATTAGGAAAGCGATGTTTACTCCAGGTTAGCAGGTTGTTGTTTAATTGTTAAATATGAGATATATGATGGCCAATAAAGATAAATTTCCTGCGGTATTAATCTTTTTAATATAGATACAGTCGAACCAACATGGTACCCACAATGAAGCTCGAAAAGAAAAAATCAAATCCATCAGATAAAACCGATGATGAGCCGAATAAAGGCATTCCTGTAAGCATGATTGTTTTTATCCTTTTGCTTAGTGCATTGTTAACGATCTTGATATTATGCAGATCCTGATAAAGCCTGGTTCATTTTGAATCTCGTTACCAGTTAGGTTCTAAGCGCTGAAATTACTGATGCACTAGCCCTATGGTTTTACGGTATTTCTGATACATTTCAAGCGATAAATTTACAGGGTTACCTGTGGTTTGTATTGGATAGTCTTTCCGCTGGTTTACCCATTTCCATTCCCATTTACTTACCTCCTCGTTGAATTGATTGATGTCGAGCTCAGTTTTATCCGAAATAGATTGTTCCATTCGGCTAAAAAACATTTCCCATCTTGGTTTATAAAAATCATTCATCAGCCCGCTCCACTGTCTGCATGCATATTCATGTAATGGATTTTTGGCATCTCCCCACAAAGTGATTAAATCCTTTGCATTCATTTCGTACAAAGCTTTTTCCTGTTCGTTGGTTCCCTGCTTACGGGCATCACTTACCCATGGACCTAACATGAAATCTTTTCGTGTACCCAACAATTTGTCCATGTCTTCAATTAAAGTAATGAACTTTTTGCGTTCTGTTTGGAAAGCTTTCAGGTTTTTGCTTCGATAGGCTTCCACAACTTTTCTTTGTAAAGGAAGCGCGTAATTGGCCAGTACCTGTCTGGTTACATCAACAAGGTCATATTGGAAACCATCGCTTTGCCTGCAATCTGCTGCTGCACTAATTAGTTCATCCCAGGCGGGCAATAAATCGCGTTCGTTGTAATTTAATGTAGTTCTGGCCCAGCGGGTCATAGAATCGAGTGTTGGCCGGCCTTGTATGATAGACTCGGCACCATCTCTAACATACTTATCTGCGGATACACTATAAACCGTTTTTCGAAGTGTTTTCCAGGCTTTTAATGCATGTGGATTTTTTTTACCGTATCGGTTAAAAACGTATTGAGGTAACCATGTTTCAAGGTTTATTGGGGTAGAGCGCCAAACATTTTCCATCATCAGTTCATACATTACCGGATTTTGCTCTATGCCTTCCATAGTCAAACCAATACCGTTCATTTTGCCGCTTTTCGGGTCATTTAAAGCCTGTGCGGGTGCTGTAGCTACCACGTCCATTCTTCCAAATAAATTGGTGTTCCCGCCAAAGTTGTTCAGCATATTCCAGATCCATGGCTTACCATAAAAACCTTCCGTACGTTTCCAAACCGGTTCAATTTCTGTGGCTAAATCCAATAAAATCATCTTATCATTTGGAACAGCTTTTAACAGCGCTTCAGTTTGTGCCTCTTTCCAGAATTTTCTATCGCTGTAAAATAACCAACCTTGCATCACCCAAATGGCTTTAGGATCAGCTTGCGACATGCCATCATAAATTCTGGCGCTTAACTTACTCAAAAATTCAGGCTCCGAAGATGGTGGTTCATTTTCATTAAATGTATCAGCAGAGTACAGATGGTCTGTACCAAGCATTTCTGTTTGCTTTTGTAAAAACTTCTTCCCGATCTCGGCAAACATCGGGTCTTCCGAATCGAGAATATAGGTGTCTGCAAAACCGTTTGTCCAGTTGGTAGTCTTTAACTTCGCCTGTGGAAATTTATTTTTAAATGCTGCGGGCACATGGCCGGTAAAGGCTGGCAATACCGATTTCATTCCCAGCGATCTTTGCCTGGCCAGAATTTTCTTTTGCAGTTCAAAGTGGCTTTTCATCCAGCTTACCGGAAGTGGTCCGCCCCAGCCGTCGATATTGCCCATCCAAAACCAAGAGAAATAAGCAGGTCCGGTGAAAAAGCCTTTAAGTTCTTCATCCGAAAAGCCCATTTCTTTGTACAAAAGGTACCAGGTGTATTCTTCGCCGGTAATGGCAAGGGGCATGTTAATGCCATGAAGTGCCATCCAGTCTATCTCTTTTTCCCAACGAGTCCAATCCCACCAGCTCATGCTGTAATTAAAAGTACAATAGTTTAAATAGTAACGGTAATCGTAGGGTGTTTCCTTTCTTATTTTTGTTTTTACAGCAGGTAGGGTAGCAGGCAAGTTTAAGTTGCTGCCATTCCAGGTAATCTGGCAATGCGCATACTCAGTTAAGTAATGATAAAAAGCCGACGCCAGGGCAACACCACTGCTACCCCTGAGTATGATCTTATTGTTTCTGCTTTCAATTTCAAAAACATCTTTGCCATTTACTGCGGTCATACTTTCGGTAACAAATGATTGATGTTTTTTGGGTAATATCCGTGCAATGAGTTGATTAGAGGATGCCAGATACTCCTGAGACCATAAGTTATTGAAAGATAGTGCAATAAGCACTGCGAATAGCATTTTTAGTTTCATATCAGATTTTTAGGAACCAGTTTTTATCAAAGAGGAACTTCAAGATAAACAATTGTATGATAAGTACACCTGTCCATACGCCGGTTTGTTGCCAGGCGATGGGGATTGTATTGATGATTCCTCCGAAGAGGAATTGAGAAGTAGATTCAAAATTGAACAGACCGTGTGCAAAAATGTAGATTAATATAGAATTGGTGCCTATCCACACCATGGGCATGCACCATTTTTGATAACTGCATACATCAATAAAATAATAAAAAAAGGAAAAAAGAATGATGCTCCAGCCTCCGGCAAAGAGTACGAAGGTACTGGTCCACATGGTTTTGTTTATGGGGAAAAGGAAGCTGCCGGCAAGCGCAATGAGCAGGAGTGCAATGCCCGCAATTATTAAATACCACACTTTTTTCTTGGGATCGGGGCATACGGTTTGATTCTTTATAAAAGTGCCGGTAAATACACCCAGCATGGCCGAACAAATGGATGGTATAGTGCTCAATAAACCTTCCGGATCGTAAACTACGCGGTGGAGTTTACCGGGAAGCAACAGGCGGTCGATATAAGCAGAAAGATTACCTTCAGGGGTAAATATACCGCTCCCAAAACCCGGAACAGGTACAAAACGCATGAGGAGGTAATAGCCAACAAGGATAGACAGAAACCAGATGACCTGCTTTTTAAGCGAGGTATTCAGGTAAATTAGGGCGGCAAAAAAGGTAGCCAGACCAATACGGCCCAATACACTGGCAAAACGGATGTGTTCATAACCTTTCCATTGCAGCAGGCCGTTAACCACCATACCCAATAAAATCAAAATCAGGGTTCTTTTAATCAGGGCATAATAAATCTTCCCTGCTGAAGCATATCCGGTTTCTTTTTCGGTAAAATATTTCTGATAAGAAAATGGCATAGATACCCCCGAAATGAATATAAATAGCGGAAATATAAGGTCGTAAAAGGTAAAACCGTTCCAGGGCGAATGGTGCAGCTGGTTACTGATGCCGATCAGCATCTTTTCGAACAGGGAAAGATCTGGAGTGCTTGCAATGGTCCAGTTTTGCGGATTCCTTACCAAGGCGTGATTTTCTTTAATGCCATTGGCTAATCCATGAAAAATGCCTTCGCCGCTCACAATCCAAAACATGTCAAAGCCGCGCAGGGTATCAAGCGAAAGCAATCGCTTTGGTTTAACTGGCGGTGGTGCGGTTGAGGATAGGGGGCGGGTTGGTTGATCCATGCTGCAGATAAAGATTTTTTTAAATTATTTTTTAATCAGCGTGTTATAAATAACCTCGCCCTGATCGTTAATGGCCTGCACACGCAATTGGTTGTAACTAAGCGAAAATAACATAAAGCCATATTCGGAGGCAACCATTTCGGCATCGGCAATCAGTTTTACAGGTGTTTTTTCTGAAGCTGAGCCAGAAATAAAATAATGCGTTTTTCCGGCCGGTTTAATATACTGCATGCTGTGTTCGTGGCCGGTAAGATACACATCTACACCATATTTTTCAAGAGTTGATTTTAGCGAATTCCGTACCGCTTTAGTATCATAGGCTTCGGTGCGGCTTCCGCCTGTATAAATAGGATGGTGGCCTACCACAATTTTCCATTTAATGGAAGGATCTGTATCGGCCAGTGTTTTGGCTAACCAACGCTTCTGCGTAGTGGTATCTTGTCCCTTCACATTTGGTCCATACTCGGCATTATTGTAAAATTCAGGAATGAGTGGGTTAGTGTCAATAAAAACGAATAGTACCCGGCTGTTAGGATCACCATTAATGGGGAATTTCCTGGTGTAATACCGGGCAGGCATTTTCCACCTGCGACTGATTTTTGAATAATCTACCTGTGCATCCGGGTTTGATTTATAATCATGGTTGCCCAGTACAGGGTACCAATCCCACTGTAATGAAAAGTCGGTATAGATATCTTCAAAAGAATATTTAAAAGATGGGTCCTGTGCACTGATGACGCCGCTGGGATAAAAATTATCACCGGTAGAAATGATAAAATTAGCTTTTACTTCAGCTGCTGTAATGCCCATTTGTTTGGCCACCTGTTTTTGGTGATCGGCACCGTTTCGGCCCCAATCGCCCATAGCAATAAAATTTAAAGCATTATTTTCTTTAGTCAGGTTTTTGTTTGTTAAAGCAGCTTGAGGTGAATTTTTGGTTAAGATTTGTGCATGCAATAAAGCAGAAGAAATCAACAATATCAATAAAGGTAATCGTTTAATCATCGCGAAGAGTTTAACTGATTTAAGGAGCAAATGAGGAACCATTTATGGTATAAGATAAATATAAGTGAAGTTGCAGTTAATGGAAATAAGGCTTCCCAAGGGGTCGTCATTGCGCGAAGGCTTCTTTAGCCGCCGAAGCGGCATCGTCGTTCTTTCTCACCATGACGGCTTTTCTTCGGAGAGTGTGTTAATGATAGCCTGTCGAAGAATCTGTCGAAATACCTTACCAAGCATTTCGACAGGCTCAACGTGACGAACTTTCAGCGAGAATTATTTGATAATACTGCCTCTTCCAGAAAAAATAAAAATTAATTGTATCCTGGATTTTGTTTCAACTTCGGGTTTAATATTATAGCTGATGCAGGAATCGGCATAAGTCTGTGAAATGTCTGCGCATCCGTTTTAAAGCCCCATGTACCTTCATACTTGCCAAAGCGGATCATATCATTACGGTGCCAGCATTCCCAGGCCATTTCCCTGCAACGTTCTTTATATAAATCTTCTAAAGTAACTGAAGTCCATGCAGGTGAAGTCGTACGAACGGCACGTAACTGATTTACCAACGATAAAGCAGTTTGACCTTGCGTAGGCGTAGCGCCTCTTAATATAGCTTCTGCTTTCATTAATAAGATATCAGAATATCTGAAAACCGGTACATCATTATTTTGGTTTCTGCTGGATGATGTACTGTCACAATAAAATTTATTGTTTCTGTATCCCATATTCCAGGCAATTTCATCATTTCCGGCATCAAAAGGTCTTGATGCATCTCTAAGGGTTACGTTTGGTGTAATATCAACCTGATAGGTGAGTGCTGCTGAACCATCAGAACCTGCATAAAATTGGTCATATCCTTTTTTGGTGGTCGCTACCGTTACCGGCGAACCGTCATAATAAGTCTGTAATCCTTTTATCCATTGTGCATTCCTTTTATCATTAGGGTCATTGAAATTGGCATAATACTCTGGCAAGGTACTCATTGGCGCACTTGGCGTAAATTTTAGGCTGTATTTTTTCTGTAACGAACGCGGTAGAGAGTAACGGGAATAAATCATGGTACCATTACTAAAGCCAGGGTCAAAAGGGATCGCGAAAATAAATTCTTTGATCTGAGGTCCGTTATCAATGAAGAACATTTTACGGTAGTCACTTTCTAAACTATAGGGAGACCCAGAGGCACCAATGATGGCATCACACATGGCCACAGCATCATTGTAACGTTGAGTACCGGTATATACTTCAGCATTTAAGTACATCTTTGCCAAAATAGCATAGGCTGTATATTTATTTGGGCGACCGTAAGTTGCAGCACCCGTTGCGCTACTGAGGTTAGGTAATACTTCCTTAAGTTCAGCTTCAATGAAATTAAAAACTTCCAGACGCGATTTGGTTTCAGGTGGGGTGGTTTGTCCGAAGGTAGTTACCACCGGGATATTTCCCCATAAATCCATCATCATAAAAAAGGCTAATGCTCTGGTTGCCCTTACTTCGGCCACGGCCACTGTTTTGCCCGGAGATTCGGGCGCGTCTTTTAATAAGAACAAACTTTGGTTCGCTTTACTGATGGTTGCAGAAAGCCATCCCCAACCACTACTCACATGTCCGTTATCTTTATTCCAGGTATGTTTGTGGTGCATTTCGAATACGCCTCCATCATACCAGTTTCCACCTCTGGCCGGCATAATGGCTTCATCAGTGCTTAACGATTGCATAAAGAAATAATCGGTGCTCCAGTTCTGGCGCAACTGTACGTATACCTGTCCGGTTAGCTGTATATAATGTTGGTCTGTTTGAGGAAATGTTTCAGGCGTTAGCTGTGTTTCCACTTTTAAATCCAGTTTATGGCAGGAAGTTAATAAGCCTAGCGATAACGCAGTTCCTGCAATGTATTTGATAAGATTTTTCATCTTTTTAAATTTTAGTTGAATGATACGTTTAACCCGAATAAAAAGGTTCTGGTTTTAGGGTAAAAGTTATTGGTATCTACACCCGGAGCAGTACCGCCCTGGTTAATCTCCGGGTCTATTCCTTTATAACCGGTAATTACAAACAGGTTATTGGCTGTGGTATACAACCGAAGAGAATTTACACCAGGAATGAGTCCCTTTTTGAAAGTATACCCAAGCGTTGCATTATCTAAACGTAAATAACTGCCGTTTTCCAGAAACCTGCTCGAATATTTGTAGGAGTTGAAATCAGCTACTGATTCGTTTTCAACCTCTACAGGGATATTAGTGAACTGGGCAGTACTTGGTCTGAATAAATCAGCACGTGTAACGTTCATAATTTTGACACCTACTACCGCTCTCATAAATACACTTAAATCAAAATTCTTATACCTGATGTTGTTTGTCCAACCTAACAATGCTTTCGGCTGTGCATTTCCAAGGATATAATAATCGGTTTTATTAAGCAGGTTCTGTGTTTTAATGTTTCCGGCAGCATCATAATATTGTGATACACCATTTGCATCTTTACCTGCATATTTAAAGGTAAAAAAAGTACCGATTGGCTCACCTGGTTTTAGGATCTGTAGTGTTGCACCACTTTGCCCGGCACCATCCGGAGAAACCGTAAGACGGTCTTCAATATTAAACCTGCTATCATCTGACAAGCTGATCACTTTATTGCGGTTATGGGCCAGATTGAACCCGGTAGTCCAGCTGAAGTTATCGGTGCTTACCGGCGTACCGTTTAAAACCAGTTCGATACCTTTGTTACTCAGACTACCCACATTAGCCGTATAAGAACCTGCAGGGTATAAGTTATTATCAACGCCGAATGACAAAATTAAATCAGTTGTTTTTTTATCATAAATATCCACAGATCCTGTTAATCTGCCATTAAATAGTCCGAAATCCAGGCCAATATTGGTTGTAGCCGTTTTCTCCCATCTTAAGTCAGGGTTTTCATTCTGGATGGCTCCATATGCACCCTCTCTTGGCGAACCGTTATAATAAAACTGACCAACCTGACCATAAATAAGTTTAGTGGTTAATGGGGCAAAACCAAGTGAGTTACCCGCTATACCATAACTACCTCTTAATTTCAGTGTTTTGATTACGCCAACATTTTTAAAGAAGTTCTCCTGATCAATGTTCCATGCCGCACCTACAGATGGGAAATATCCCCATTTTTCGTTAGTACCAAATACATTTGATCCATCTCTTCTGATCGATCCTTGTAAAAGGTATTTGTTTTTAAAGTTATAATTTACCCTTGCAAAATCAGAGATCATCAAAATTTCCTGGTAGGTTACGCCGGGATTAAAATCAACCCTGAAATCAGTTACGGCATAAGGGTTTCCTAAACTTAAGTTATTATAACTAACCTGGTTAATCGGGAAATTGGTAGAGGTAGCCTGAAAGCCATCATTGTTCAACGATTGCTGATAAGAATAACCCACCACGGCATTAATATCATGGTCTCCAAATTTTTTATTCCAGGTTAAGTAAGTTTCTATAATTTTATTGGTGTTCTGATAAGCATTTCTTACCGCCAGACCATCTTTACCCACCAAAGTTACAAAGCTTGGCGTTGCCGGTGGCTCCGGTGTATTACGAACATTGTTGTACCTTGAAGTATAAATACTGTTGTAAAATGCACCATAAACATTTTGACTATTCTGATAAGATGCAGAAACATCGTAAGAGAATCCGAATGGTAATTTTAAGTTAACGGTTAAATTTCCGAGGATATTCTTATTCTTCAGGTTCTCTTTACCGTTTTCAAGCATCGAAACCGGATTGTAGTAGCTGGTCTGGATCAGGTTATCGAAATAAGAACCATCCGGATTTTTTACCGGCGATGTTGGCAGGTAAGTAAGCATTTGCGACAATACCGTATTACGGTAAGGAACCAGATTAGCATTGGTTACCGAGTTGCTGATGTTCAATCCAATCTTCAACTTATCGTTTAAAGCTTTTTGTTCAATACCTATACGACCGATAAATCTATCTAAATCGCTGGTTTTGATAATTCCTTCTTGTTTAAAATAGTTTAAACTGGCATTGTAGGTAGTTTTTTCGGTACCTCCGCTTAAAGAGACGTTGTGATTATAGGATAGAGCATCTCTGCGTTGTACTTCATCTTGCCAATTGGTATCCGCACCTTTATCATTGGCTGGCGTAAGTGCCGAATTGGTTTTCGCTAAAAATGCTTTTAATTGACCGGCATTCATCATATCGTAACGGTTTGATACATTTTCTACGCCAAAGTAGCCATTGTAGGCAATTTGTGCTGAGCCTGCTACGCCTCTTTTAGTCGTGACCATAATTACACCGTTTGCTGCCCTGTTTCCATAAATAGCGCTGGCGGCAGCATCTTTTAATACATCAATTGAGGCGATATCATCTGGCGCAAGGATAGAAATGTCAGCACCAACCACACCATCAATCACAAAGAGTGGCGATTGCGCACCGTCGCGCAGGGTAGAGGCACCACGCATAATGATGGCTGCGTTACGGTTTGGGTCTCCACTTCTGGTGATGTTTAGTCCCGGTACTTTACCCTGTAGCATCTGGCCAACATCACTAATGGCACCTTTGTTGAGATCATCACCCTTAACCGTAGAGATGGAGCTGGTTAATGCTTTTCTTGAGCTTTTACCATAACCCACTACAACCACATCATTCAGAGCAGCCGTAGATTCTAAGATCGTCACTTTATAGGTAGACGCTGTACCTACGGTAAGTTCCCTGGTTTGATAGCCCAGGAAACTGAAAAGAATTTTGTCGCCGGTTTTCGCTGAAATGCTGAAAGATCCATCTGCACCGGTAGAAGTTACTTTCGAAGTGCCTTTCACTGAAACAGAAGCCCCAATAACGGGTTGGTTGGTATTATCTACTAAATTTCCAGTAATTTTTCGTTCAGTTTGCGCGTAGGCAATGTTGAACACCTGGCTAATGAGTAAAAGCAGCATAAATACGCCACTATACTTTAAGCGTGTACAGTTAAATCTCATGATTTTTGTAAAATTAGATTCATAAATTGTTTATTTGGTTACTAATGTTTGGCGAGAGAATTTAAAATTTAATAGTATTTGGTAAATATTTAGCCACAAGTGCTTTATAATATGGCTCCAGTTCTGCCCAGCTTTTCTGATTGGGGTTTTTAGAATAGAGATCGTAAGGATTGAAAAGTTTTACCCATTTAAACATTTCATGGTCCTTCTCATTCATTAGATGATCGTATGCATTTTCCCTGTGCTGCGAATAAAAAGAATGGTAGCGGAGCATATATAAACCCGGCTCAGGCAGGTAGGATTTCATCATGTGGTACACATACTCGTCGTGTCCCCATGACATATCTACGTTGTCCAAACCACAATTTTGAGTGTAAACACCTAATTTGGTTTGGTAAATCTCATTTGTGTAATCAGGATTTTGACTGAAAAATTCCGGATAAACAATTTGATCGGAATACGCACAACCTACTGGGAAAGTATCACCTACAACAGCCCATTGTGGCTCTCCGAATAAACAAAGAACTTTACCCATATCATGGATTAAGCCAACCAATACCATCCAATCGGGGTGTCCATCGTTTCTGATGGCCTCAGATGTTTGTAACAGGTGCTGCATCTGATCTAAATCGGTATCCGGATCAGAATCATCTACCAACTTATTTAAAAATTCGAAAGCACTCCAGATCGGCATTTCTTGTTTGTTGAACTTTAAATAATCTGCTTTTTTCTGTTTTACGAAATCGTAGGTTTGATAGGTATGGTTAAGCCTGTAAAATTCTTTTACACTGTCCTTTTCAGTTTCGTCATAATTTCTGAACTGTTCTTCTTTTTTGTCGGCATTGATGTTTTTGGGATCAGGATAGCGGTTCAATATATCCTCTTCCCACTGATCAAGATTTTGCAAGGGATTTTGATTATCCCCTGATGATGAACGTTGGTTTCTCATAAGGTCAGAAATTGATTCTTTGAAATTTTTGTTGGTTATTAGGTTAAAATTCAGTTTTTGAAAGCTTAAAATTTTATTTTTACCCAACTTTATTTACTTAAACGATTACGTAAAATCTTGTTTAGGATGCTGAAATATGAATTAAATAATTTAGATTTAAGTAGTTATAATCCGTTTTTGGCCTGCCCGATGCCTTCTGTTAAACAGTATGGACAAAAGGAAAAAAAAGGATTTTGATATCGTGATTATTTTATATTTGCGTTTGCAACCGGGTGTCTATTGATGATGTAGGAGACATAGTGTTGCTGAACCAGCTACCTGGTATTAACATCATTTTGCCCTGTTTGTATCCGTATTGGCAGGGACTGCTGTTTTGCCCTGAAAACTGGTAAAAAAGGAAATTCTTTAGTCTATCGCATTTTTGAAAAGGCCAGATAATCCTAAAAAAACTAACAAAACAAATTTAAAACATGGCGGAAGCAGTTAATATTAAGCGGTTGGCTCAGGAGTTGAATATTTCAATAGCGACCGTTTCCAAGGCCCTTAACGACAGCTATGAAATCAGTTTAAAAACTAAAAACAGGGTATGGGATTTAGCCAAAGAACTGAATTATACCCCAAATCCGGCGGCTAGCAACCTGCGCAGCAACAAAACCAAAACAATAGCGGTGGTTATACCTTTCGTTGCCAATAATTTTTTCTCCTTAGCTATCATGGGAATTGAAGAAATAGCCAGGCAGTATGGTTACCATGTGCTTATTTACCAAACCCATGAAAATATAGAAGCGGAGAAGGCATTTACCAACAGCTTATTGAACGGAAGGGTAGATGGTATTCTTACTTCTGTATCGAGCAGTGAATATAATAGTGAATATTACGCCAATCTGGTTAGCAAAATCCCTTTGGTCTTTTTCGATCGGGTTTATGAAAACCTGGATGCGGTTAAAGTAACTACCGACGATTATGAAATTGCCTTTGAGGCCACCGAACATTTAATTGAGTGTGGCTGTACCAAAATCGCCTATTTATTTGGACTCGGAAACCTTCCGGCAGGTAAGGCAAGGTTTGCAGGTTATCTTGATGCATTGAAAACACATGGGATAGCCTTTTCAGAGCAACTTGTTGTTAAATATCATGAAGATGAAGCGTTTAACCAGCAGCAGATAAAAGAATTGCTTGAGAAGTACAAACCCGATGCGCTTTTTTCTTCTATTGAAGAATTTATCATTCCTGCTTATTGTGCCTGCAGGGAATCGGGTTTACATATTCCGAATGAAATTAAAATACTGAGTTTTTCTAACCTGAGTACAGCAAAACTTTTAAGCCCTTCCCTTACAACAATTTCGCAGCCTGCCTTCGAAATCGGGCGCGAAGCGGCAAAGTGCCTCTTTAAAATTCTTAACAAAAAACAACTGGATGATGAACAGAATATTATCCTGAAATCGGTACTGGTCAAGCGCGAATCTACAGGTTATTCAAGCTAGGATTTAATTTTTTACCTGTTGTTTCGCGAAAACGTTTACGTAATTAAACGGGTAAATTACGCTTCAACATGGAGATTTTTTGTGATTTTTAAATCGTTTTTGGTCATTGGACTCAGTTAAATAAACCAAAATATTGATAACGATTTAAAAATGAAGATTAAACCTTTACTCTTTTTTGCACTGTTGATCTCCTTCAATGGGATGGCCCAAAATAAATTGTATAATATTAAAAATTATGGCGCGGTTGGCGATGGCAAAACAAACGATGCTGCTGCCATTCAGAAAGCCATTGATGCCTGTTCGGCTGCGGGCGGCGGGCAGGTTATTGTGCCTGCAGGGAGCGTGTTTTTAGCAGGGCCTTTTAACTTAAAATCTTTTATTGATTTTAGAGTAGAAGGTGGGGCAAAACTCCTGGCCAGCCCTGATGAAAAATTATATACACAAAGTGCTTTTAGAGAAAATAAAGGTGAAGGTACCATCTGGATCGGCGGCGAAAAGCTGGAGCAGGTAAGTATTTCCGGAACAGGAGTAATTGATGGGAATGGGATTTCGTTTATGGGGGAGGAGCTGAGCGACTCGTATGTTTTAAAACCATTTAATATTACAGATCCGAGGCCACATCTGCTTACCTTAACCGGTTGTAATAAACTCAATATAGATGGGGTAACATTTCAGAATTCTGCTTACTGGACGGTTCATTTAATAGGCTGTAATGATGTAGCCATATCGAATATTACCTTGTTAAACAGTATAAAAATCCGTAATAGCGATGGCATTGACCTTGATCACAGTAAAAATGTGCGGATTACCAATTGTTTCATCGAATCGGGTGATGACTGTATCTGCTTAAAAAACCGGCGCGAATTTGAAGAATATGGTGCCTGCGAAAACATTGTAATCAGTAACTGTACCATGACGTCTAGCTCATGTGCCATCAAAATAGGTTCTGAAAATATGGACCGGATCAGTAATGTACTCATCAATAATTGCAATATCAGAAAGAGCAACCGCGGTATCGGGATTCAAAATCGCGATGAGGGTACAGTAGAAAATGTTATTTTCTTTAACCTGTTTATCGAATCTAAACTTTTCTCGGACGTTTGGTGGGGAAAGGCTGAGCCAATTTATATTACAGCCTATCCGAGAGCAACAAGCAACAATAAAGACGCTGGCTGGCGTTTACCGAAAGGCCAGACCAAAGGTAGGGTAGGTGCGGTTAAAAATATTTATTTTAGTAATATCAGGTGTACTGGAGAAAGCGGTGTTTACATCAGTGGCGAAAGTCCGGATAAAATTTCCGAAATCTATTTTGACCAGGTGAGTGTTCATCTTGATAAAACGACAAAAGAATCAGGTGGAGTATATGATCGCAGGCCTAGCAATGTTGAAGGGTTGGTTAAAAGCAAGGTTGCAGGATTTTATTTTGAAAATACCGGATATATCAGTCTCCTGAACAGTAATGTCGTATGGGGTAAAAATAAACCTGACTATGCAGGAAAGGCCCTGGAAAAAAAGAATGTAAGTAAACTTAACGTGATCAGTTTTAGAGAAACTGCCATGAGTAATTAAAGAACTTTAATGCTTCGGCTCTTTCGTATGTCGCCTCGAAATAATGTATTACCTTATAATGTGGGATAATTAGGGTGTAATAAACAAAATCTGAATTTTGTCAGTTGATCTGTTGTTGTTTGGTATAGGCAGTTGTCAGCTCTGCCAGTGCGGTATTGATTTCGTTAATGGTTTTGACACTGAAAACATGTCTTCCGATTAACCACCTTTTGATTTCATCAGGATTAATATCCAATATAGAAGCCAGGTTGTTTTCTGTTAAGTCATTGGCAGCAAGTATTGCTGTGGTTTTTTGGGCGACATCAAGGTTTAGCTGTGCAAGTTTCTCAATTGCAGGATTTCCGGTTTCTTCCAGCCAGATCGAAACAAAATCGTTTTCTTCCATTTTATTCTTTTAGATTAAAAAACAGTCTGCATTACTGGAAACTGTTTGAGCTGCGAATTTAGCGATTAAGCCAATCAAAGCCAATCAGAATTCAAAGAATAGTCTAACTTTATCGCGAGTTCAGCTAAAATCAATTTAAAATGGCATCAGATCAGAAATCTGTAGATTTTATAATCGATCAGTTTGACTATTCCGGTCGGGTGACTTATAAAAAGATGTTTGGTGAATACGGCTTGTATTTTGATGAAAAATTATTAGCCCTGGTGTGCGACAATAAACTATTTGTTAAGCCAACTTTATCAGGACGGGAATATATCGTCGATGTGGTAGAAGCACCACCATATCCGGGAGCGAAAAACCAATTCCTAATTGAAGCTCAATTAGAAGACCGAGATTGGTTAAAAATATTGGTGGATATTACAGTCGCCGAACTTCCTGAACCCAAATCCAAAAAAAATAGATAAGGAGAAGCGCGCGGGACTGGAAAAATGTTTTAGTACCCAGCTTTTAGTAATTGTTATAGCCAAAAACCTTATTGCCTTTTGCTAAGAATTTGCGTTTTCCGGTTCAGGATTGCCTGGCGTTTCGCCTAAGGGGGCTATGCCACAAGCTGCCCATATAAATTTAAAAATGTTGAGGAATTCGCATTGGATGTCTCTTTCAGATTGTATTTCGTTTTCCATATTGTACCGCTTTAATCTGATTACTAAACAAAAAATGGCTGGTTTTGTGTTGACGAAAATAATGCTTTAATGTAAGGATACTGTTTTGTAAATGTTAAGGATATATTGTCATTTTTAGCGTCCATTTCCATCGCTGAAATCAAGTGATTGACAAGACCCCTTCCTTGTCTTTCCTGATTAAAAGCAATGAAAATTTGTCATTTCGCACTTTTAAAAAAACGAAAAAAACTTCGGTCGCAGAAAGCTTCACAATTGAAAATCAAGGTATTTACGGTAAGTAAACCGATTTAATCTCTAGTTTAAAATCCTGCATTTCTGTTTCAGAACACCATTTTTACGGTTCAAACCCAAAGTTTAACTTCATTATAACTTCATGAAGTTGTATTTATTTCGCTTTCGAATTAAATCGTTGCGTAACCATCATTTATTGAAATCAAAAGTATCTATAAACCGGTTGTGGAGAACTTTTCATCATAAAATGGTTACCGAGGGAAACTAATTAGAGAAAAATAAATCAGATTAAAACCACTCCAAAAAATGAAAAGAGTTTTCATGTGCTTAGGCTTGTTTACTTTGCTTTACGCAACAAGTTGCACCTCGAAGAAAGAAGAAAAGGAAGAAGTAGAAACTTATGCGGTAACCGCGCCATTAAGAATGGATACTTCCTTTACCAAAGAATATGTTTCGCAGATTAAATCTGTGCGTAACATCGAAGTTAGGGCTCAAGAGAAAGGGTATCTCCAAAATATTTATGTAGATGAAGGTCAGCATGTAAAGGCAGGTCAGCTGTTATTTAAGATTATGCCTAAAGCTGCGCAATCTGAATTGCTAAAGGCACAGGCTGAAACCAAATCGGCTCAAATTGAATTGGAAAATACCAAGCTGCTTTCAGATAAAAATATCGTTTCCAAAAATGAGCTGGCCATGGCCAAAGCCAAATTGCAATCCGCAAATGCCGAAACCTCTCTGGCTAAATTCCATCTGTCTAACACCGAAATCAGGGCACCTTTCGAAGGTACGATTGATCGTATCCCTTTAAAATTAGGAAGTTTGGTAGATGAGGGGGCATTATTAACCAGCCTTTCCGATAACAGTCAGGTTTTTGCCTACTTCAATGTATCAGAACCAGAATATTTGAACTATCAAAGTGCTGCAAAGGCAAAAAACCAGCAAGAAGTAAGTTTATTGTTAGCGAACGGCGAATTTTTAAAGGCAAAAGGTAAAGTAGAAGTTATTGAAAGCGAATTTGATAATGAAACCGGAAATATTGCTTTCAGGGCAAGGTTCAATAATAGCGACAACCTGCTGAGGAACGGCGAAACCGGTAAAGTACATATGGTGGTGCCGCTAAAAAATGCCATTATCATTCCGCAAAAGGCCACTTACGATATCCAAGACAAAACTTATGTTTTTGTGGTTGATAAAAACAATAAAGTACACTCCAGGATGATTACCATTGCGGGAGATCTTCCCGACTTATACATCGTGGGCGATGGCCTTTCTGTTGATGATAAGATTTTGCTTGAAGGCGTACAAAAAGTTAAGGAAGATGATAAAATTGCCTTTAAATTCCAGCAACCTCAGGAAGTATTGAAACAATTGAGATTGAAAACAGAATAATCTAAACCCTTCTATACTTAATTTATGTTTAGTAAATTCATACAAAGGCCAGTCCTTTCTATCGTAATATCATTGGTCATTGTGTTTTTAGGGGTGTTGGCCATTAGCTACCTGCCTGTTACACAGTTTCCAACCATATCTCCTCCCAAAGTAAACATCACTGCCGATTATCCGGGAGCGAATAACGAATTGTTGATTAAATCTGTAGTGATACCGCTTGAGCGTGCGCTTAACGGCGTACCGGGGATGAAATATATTGCATCAAATGCCGGTAATGATGGCGAAGCATCTGTACAGGTCGTATTTAACCTTGGTACCGATCCCAATCAAGCTTCACTTAACGTACAGAACCGTGTAGCTGCCGTTACCAATAAGCTGCCTCCTTTGGTAATCCGCGAGGGTGTAAAAATTACCCGTGAAGAGCCAAACATGTTGATGTATATCAACCTGTATAGCAAAGACCCAAAAATGAACCAGAACTTTCTGTACAATTATGCCGATATCAACCTGCTTTCAGAGCTTAAAAGGGTTGATGGGGTAGGTTTTGCCGATATTTTGGGTGATAGGGATTATGCCATGCGGATCTGGTTAAAACCCGACCGTATGCAGGCTTATAAAATCTCGGTTGATGAAGTGATGAACGCACTTGAAGGACAAAGCTTGGAAGCCTCTCCGGGAAAAACAGGAGAGAGTTCTGGCAAACGTTCACAGGCGTTCGAATATGTATTAAAATATTCAGGGCGCTTTAACACCAAAGAAGGTTACGAAAATATTGTGGTTAGGGCTACGCCTGATGGCCAGTTGCTCCATTTAAAAGACATAGCTGACGTAGACTTTAGTGCTTCTGCTTATAACTTATATTCAACCTTAAATGGAAAAGCATCTGCTGCAATCGTTTTAAAACAATCTTACGGTAGTAACGCCAGTCAGGTAATTAAAGATGTTAAAGCCAAAATGGCCGAAATTAAGGCTGCTTCTTTTCCAAAAGGTTTAGATTACGAGATCAGTTATGATGTTTCTAAATTCCTGGATGCATCTATTGAAAAGGTAATTCATACCTTGGTAGAGGCCTTTATTCTAGTGGGGTTAGTGGTATTTCTTTTCCTTGGTGATTGGCGATCAACGCTTATTCCAGCCATTGCGGTACCAGTGTCCTTGATTGGAACGTTCGTATTTATGCAGTTTTTTGGCATTACGCTTAACCTAATTACCTTGTTTGCATTGGTGCTCGCCATTGGGGTGGTAGTAGATGATGCCATTGTGGTAATTGAGGCGGTGCATGCGAAGATGGAGCTGGACCCGCATCTATCGGTATTAAAAGCTACCCAGCAAGCCATGAAAGAGATCGGTGGTGCCATTATTGCCATTACTTTCCTGATGGCTTCGGTATTTATCCCGGTAGCTTTCATGTCTGGTCCGGTGGGTATTTTCTATCGTCAATTTTCCATTACCATGGCCACAGCAATTATCCTTTCGGGTATTGTGGCTTTAACACTTACTCCTGCCTTGTGTGCCATTATGTTGAAGAACAGTCATGGTACTGCTAAAAAGAAAACATTAATTGATCGTTTTCTGGATGGCTTTAACCGGGGGTTTGCTAAATTATCGGGCAGATACGAATTTGTATTAAGTAGGGTGGTAAGCCGCAGGTTATTAACCTTCGGGGTATTGGTAGCCTTTTGTTTGGGTGTTTGGGCACTAAGCGGAAGTGTGCCATCAGGCTTTATTCCTAACGAAGATCAGGGAATGGTTTATGCCATTATCCAAACGCCTCCGGGATCGACTCTGGAACGTACCGATCAGATTGCAGAGAAACTGCAGAAAATGAGCGAAGATATTGATGGTGTTAAATCGGTTTCATCTTTGGCCGGATATGAAATCCTTAGTGAAGGTACAGGGTCTAACTCGGGTACCTGTTTAATCAACCTTAAAGATTGGAGCGAACGTAAACAATCTGCACAGGAAATTATTGAAGAATTAGAGCAGAAATCGAAATCAATACCGGGTGCAGCTATCGAATTTTTTCAGCCACCAGCAGTACCGGGCTATGGTGCAGCAGGCGGTTTCGAGCTTCGTTTACTGGATAAAGCCGGTAGCGGTGATTATAAAAAAATGGAAACCGTAGCCAACGATTTTGTACGCGAGCTGAACAAACGTAAAGAATTATCATCTGTGTTTACTTTCTACAGTGCCAGTTTCCCTCAATACATGCTGGATGTGGATAATGATATTGCACAACAAAAAGGTGTGAGTATTGATAATGCAATGAATACTTTATCAACTTTTGTAGGTAGTGATTACGAAACCAGTTTTATTAAGTACGACCGCCAGTATAAAGTAATTGTGCAGGCCTTACCTCAGTATCGGGCTTTGCCAGAAGATATCTTAAAACTATCGGTTAAAAATAGCCGCGATGAAATGGTGCCTTTCTCCGCCTTTATTAAAATGCGAAGGGTTTATGGCCTTTCAGAGATTACCCGGCATAACATGTACAATGCTTCTGAAATCAGTGGACAGGCTGCTCCGGGTTATAGTTCCGGTCAGGCCATTCAGGCCATCAACGAGGTGGCGCAGAAAACCTTACCAAGGGGTTTCGGTATCGATTGGGCAGGTATTTCAAAAGACCAGGTATCAAGGGGTAATGGTGCCATTTATATTTTCCTGATCTGTTTAGGTTTCGTTTACCTGGTGTTGGCTGCACAATATGAAAGTTTCATTTTGCCTTTATCCGTAATTTTATCATTACCTGCAGGTATTTTTGGTGCTTTCTTATTCTTGAAGTTACTGGGATTAGAGAACAATATTTATTCGCAGGTAGCTATGGTCATGCTCATAGGCCTGCTCGGCAAGAATGCGGTACTGATCGTGGAATTCGCTACACAGCGCCAAAGCCAGGGGTTAACCGTGCTTAAGGCGGCAATGGAAGGGGCGAGTGTTCGTTTCCGTCCTATTTTAATGACCTCTTTTGCCTTTATTGCAGGTCTGATTCCGTTGATGATTGCAACCGGTCCGGGTAAGATTGGTAACCGTACCATTGGTTCGGCTGCTGCCGGCGGTATGCTTTTCGGTACCATTTTCGGGGTAATTGTGATCCCTGGGTTATATTATATATTCGGATCAATTGCAGCAAAATACAAGCTGATTAAAATTGAGGAAGAACATCCGTTAACTGAAGAAATTGAGAATAATGTTTAAGAATAATTTATATAAAGGCCTTGGACTGGTGTTGATATGCGCTGCATATACCGCCTGCAAGCTACCTGAAGTAGCCCAACGTGCCGAAAATAAAAATACACCTCTGAGCTTTAATGGCTCGCAGGATACCGTAAGTTCTGCCAGTATACAATGGCGTAACTTTTTTACCGATCCTCATCTGATCAACCTGATTGATACGGCACTGAAGAATAACCAGGAGCTGAATATTACCCTTCAGGATATTGAAATAGCCAAAAATGAAATAAAGGCCAGAAAGGGAGAACTTTTGCCGAATGTAACTTACGGTGTTGGCGCCGGATTGGATAAAGTTGGCCGTTATACCAGTTCAGGTGCGGGCGATGCTTCTACAGAAATTACACCGGGCAAAGGCGTGCCCGAAGTATTGCCTGATTATCGCTTTGGCTTGCAGGCCAACTGGGAAGCAGATATCTGGCATAAATTGCGCAATTCGAAAAAGGCAGCCATTAACCAATACCTGTCAACAGTAGAAGGTAAGAATTTTGTAATCACTAATCTGATTGCTGAAGTCGCAAATTCCTATTACGAATTGTTAGCCTCTGATAATCAATTGGAAACGGTGAAAAAAAATATCGAACTCCAAAGCAATGCGCTGGAATTGATGAAAATCCAGAAGCAGGCTACGAGGGTTAACGAACTTGCCGTACGTAAATTTGAAGCAGAGGTATTAAGCTCAAAAAGTTTGGAGTTTGATATTCAGCAGGATATTGTTGAAAACGAAAATAAAATTAATTTTCTGTTGGGCCGTTTTCCTCAACCCATTATCAGAGATAAATCCAGCTTTACCGATCTGGTACCGGCAACTGTACACACGGGTTTACCAGCCCAGTTGTTGGCCAATCGACCGGATATTAAACAGGCAGAGTACGAGCTTGCAGCCGCTAAATTAGATGTCAAAGTAGCTAAGGCACAATTTTATCCATCATTGGGGATTTCTGCTGCAATTGGTTACCAGGCCTTTAATCCGTCCTATTTACTGAAAACACCAGAATCTTTGATCTATTCTCTGGCAGGAGATCTGGCCGGACCGCTAATTAACAGAAACGCTATTAAGGCCGAATATTCTTCTGCGAATGCAAAACAATTACAGGCTGTTTTTGATTATGAAAAAGCCATCTTAAATGGTTATATTGAAGTAGCCAACCAGCTATCGAAAATCAGCAACCTGCAAAAAAGCTACGACCTGAAATCGAAACAGGTTGCTGCACTTACACAATCTATCGATATTTCGAACGATTTGTTCAAAGCTGCCCGGGCCGATTACTTTGAGGTATTAATGACACAGCGTGATGCTTTGCAATCGAAATTAGAATTGATTGAAACCAAAAAGCAGCAGTTAAATGCTGTAGTAGATATTTACCAGGCACTTGGTGGTGGCTGGAAATAAGCAAAAACCAGGCATAGAAATATCGATAAATCCATTAAAGTTAAATTATCCTTATCATCTATCAGGCTGTTCCAACCCGGAGCAGCCTTTTTTTGGGAGTTTCAGCGTCTTTTTTCTTGCCTTCGTTTCGCTAAAACCACTTTACAAGTGGTGTCAAATGTCCCCATCTGAGACACCTATACTTCCAGTTCAATAGATTGGTTCCTCATTTATTTATCATAAAATTCGTTTGGAAAACAATGCAATTCATCTATGGTTATTTTATAGTAGAATTTATCATCATATCTGAAATAAAATGGGAAAAACAACATTTAAATTTGGCGAGTTAGAGGTCAACCGCTTAGGTTATGGCGCCATGCAGTTAACCGGTAACGGTGTTTTTGGTGAAGTAGAGGACCGCGAAAATGCCATAACCGTTTTGCGCGAAGCAGTAGCAAATGGCGTTAACTTTATTGATACTGCAGAGGCTTACGGACCAAAATTTAATGAATCGCTTATTGCCGATGCTTTATCACCTTTTCAAAAAGATGTTTTTATTGCCACAAAAGGGGGCTTTGACCGGCCAGGTCCAAACAACTGGGTACCTAATGGTACACCAGAAAAAATCAGACTGGATATTGAAGGAAGTTTGCAGCGTTTAAAAGTAGATTCAATCGATTTATGGCAATTGCACCGTATTGATCCCAATGTGGATATTGCTAAAACCCTGGCACCTGTGGCAGAAGCTGTTAGAGAAGGTAAAATAAAAAATGTAGGTTTATCAGAGGTAACTATCGATCAGATTAAGCAGGTGCAGGAAATTCTTCCGATAGTTTCCGTGCAAAATTTATATAACCTTGGTAACAGACAATGGGAGAGTGTTTTGGATTTTACTGCAGAACAAGGTCTGGCCTTTATCCCATGGTTCCCGTTAGCTTCCGGTCCACATAAATTAGCGGATAAGATCAAAGCGATTGCCGAAAAACATAAAGCAACAACTGCTCAGATTGCTTTAGCCTGGTTGTTAAAAAGATCATCTAATATCCTTTTAATCCCCGGAACAAAATCTGTAGAACATTTAAAAGAAAATCTGGAAGCTGCAAAAATTGAATTAACTGAAGAAGAATTTGAAAGCTTAGCGAATTAAAATGGTCATTTAGAGCGCAACGAAAAATCTTTTTTGATATTTATTTATCTGGTCTTAGTGTTTCGCTAAGACCTTTTTATTACCCAAATTTGTTTTAGGGTGCTTTTCATTTAAGATTTCCGCATGCGCGAGAATGACGATTCTGCTAGTCATTCTTACTTGTGGTGTCGGCTGTTACCAGCTGACATTGATAAAACCTGTTCATTTGTAAATAAGCCATGACGGAAGCACTTTAATTACAAATATTCGCATTTAAGTGTGATATTTAACCATGAAACAGATTATCCTCACCTTTGCTATTCTTTTTTCTTTTATTTTTCAAAAAACCATGGCACAAAATCAACCGGAAAATACACCTGCTATTTTAAATCATATTGCGGTCTATGTGTCCGATTTGGGCAGAGCAACTACCTTTTACGAAGGTGTGTTTAACCTTAAAATTATCCCTGAACCTTTCAAAGATAACCGGCATACCTGGTTTACATTAGGGCCAGCCGGGCAGCTTCATCTCATACAAGGCGCAAAAGGAAATGAAACTTTTGATAAAAATGGACATTTGTGTTTCAGCGTTCCATCAGTTGATGATTTTATACAGAAACTAAATGCCAAAAATATCAGCTTCGAAGATTGGGCGGGGAAAGAAAAAGGAGTTACGCTACGGGTTGATGGCGTAAAACAGATTTATTTTAAGGATCCGGATGGACACTGGCTGGAGGTAAATGACGATAAGTAAACGAGTACATCAGAACCTTTTTAACTATATTAATATATTCACCCCTATCTTATAAGTTTATGAAATTTAAATACTTTTATGCGTTTTTCTTAATCTTTGGTTTAATTTCAACCACAAAAGCACAGCAAGAAAAAGCAGAAGCAGATTTTAAAGCTGTAATGGAGAAATATAATGCTGTTGGCGCTTCGGTAGCCATAGTAAAAGATGGCCGGATCATTTATAATCACTCTTTCGGTTTAAAAGATTTAGCGCAACAATTACCATTAACCGATCAGGATATTTTCAGGATTGCTTCCATTTCCAAATCTTTTTCGGCAACGGCCATCATGCAGTTAATTGAGGCAGGTAAAATTTCGCTTGATGACGATTTTGGAGATCTGGTGGGTTTTAAAATCAGGAACCCCAAATTTCCCGATCAGAAAATTACCTTAAAAATGGCATTATCCCATACCTCCAGTTTGAACGACTCGCAGGGATATTTGAATTTCGATGTGATCAATCCTGATAAAAATCCAAACTGGGCTAAATGTTTTAACGATTATGCGCCGGGAAGCAAATTCGATTACTGTAATCTTAATTTTAACTTAGTTGGTGCTGTCATCGAAAAAAAATCCGGAGAACGTTTTGATAACTACGTTAAAAATCATATCATAAAGCCTTTGGGACTTTATGCAGGCTACTGTGTTGATTCATTAGATAGCACACGTTTTGTAAGCCTGTATGAATATCGTCCTGATACCAAAACCTATACACTTTCTCCAACTGCTTATGCCCCAAGGCGGAGCGAAATTGCCCATTATGTAATGGGATATTCTACGCCAATTTTTTCGCCAACAGGCGGTATGAAGATTTCTGCTATCGATTTGGCCAAATACATGATTATGCACATGAATTACGGGAAGTCAGATGGCGTAAAGATAATGACCAGGAAAAGTGCGAAATTAATGCAAACAGCCATCACTCCTGACGAAGGCTATGGCCTGGCCATTAGTACTGCAGATGATCTTATACCGGGAGTTAAGCTAAAGGGCCATACTGGCTCAGCTTACGGTTTACACAGTACCATGTTTTTTAACACTAAAGAGAAATTCGGATTCGTGATTATTACCAATGGAATAAATGCCACTTATACAAATGGCCTTCCCGATTTTAGTCGCGCAGCAATAAACAGTTTATACCAATCTTTTTTTAACAACCTAAAGCAAGTTAGATAAACCGTTCTTGTGAAAGAAAACTGTTAAATTTCTAAATTCCGCTTTTGGGTGGTTCAAATGACTACCTTTAACTTTCTGGTCTAAAACGCCTTTAACTGGTGGTAAATCAATTAAGTGGGTATAGTCAGTAATGGGTTGATCAACCATTACCGCGTTTTTGTTTTCATTTTTGTAATCCATATTTTTATGATTGGTTTACAAAACGTTGGTAGGTACTTCCGGATTTCACCTTTTCCATCATGAAGTGTTCTTTCAGTTTTGAAAATTCCATGCTGTGTAAGGCTTTTACGGCTGATTTAAGTTTTTCACTGCTTATGCCTAATCTTTCGGCCCAATAATTGCGATCTTGCTCGTCTGCAATATCGATAAATTCCTTTCTGGCATTCATCGAATTAAGTTGATATTCCATTTTATACATTTTGGTTAGTAATCAATGATATAAACAGATGACAGCTAATTTGGTTTTGATTTTCTGTCATCAAAATCTCAAAAAAATTATATGATTGTGATATGGATACCTCAAAATTTGAATAAGCCAGCTACAGAAACTGTGTAATTAAGCCTTAATATCTTTAAGTATTAAAATTATCACTTAAGGGAATATTTTCAATTGTAAATCATTAGGTTTTATCAATTTACATTTATATAATTGTATTGTAATATCTTTTTTACAATGTTAAGTTATTTTCTGAACAACGGCCAGGGTTTATCTCCGGGTCGTAAGTTTTATCAAGACAATCGGTTTGTGTTATTTTTGTGGGTACTAATTACCCTTATTTTTGTTATAGATTCATGGATAACAAACCGTTACAATAATTATCTGATCTTCGAAAATACATTTAGAAACTTACTTCATGAACGGTCTCTTTATGCCACTTATCCGGCGTATCATGATGATTCTAATCATTATGGACCTATTTTTAGTATGTTAATTGCCCCCTTTGCAATTTTCCATAATTGGATAGGATTATTGTTATGGAACCTTTTCAATTGCTTCCTGCTTTTTAAGGCTGTGCAAACCTTGCCCTTAACAACGGATCAAAAAGTAGCTGTAGGTTATATTGCCATTCCCTGTTTAATAGAATCGATGCTTAACCAGCAGTTTAATGCAGGTGCAGGGGCGTTTATGGTTTTAAGTTATACCCTGCTGAGTAAAGATAAGGGGATATGGTCTGCATTTTTTATTGTATTGGGTACCTTTATCAAATTGTATGGTGTTGTTGGCTTGGTTTTTTTCTTTTTTTCTAAAGATAAGCAGCGCTTTATCTTATGGCTGCTTTTATGGTCGGTAGTAATATTTTTATTGCCTATGCTAATCGTTTCCCCTCATTATGTGATATACAGCTATGTAGATTGGAAAAACTCTTTAGTGGGTAAAAATATGCACAATGTTTTAGGCGGAGGCATCGATATTTCCATTATGGGGTTTTTTAGGGAACTTTTTAATCAAAAGAAAATATCCAATTTTCTATTTCTGAGCCTTGGTGCCTTATTGTTTGTTTTGCCTTTTATAAACCTATCGCATTTCAAAAAACGCAGATTCCAGTTAATGATCCTGTCATCTGTAATGATTTTTCCGATATTGTTCAGCACAGGTGCTGAAGATTGCACTTTTATTATTTCGATTATCGGGGTAGGGGTATGGTATGTGAAAGAAAAGAATAAATTGATGAAAAAGGTTTTATTACCCATTTTACTGGTGATTACGTGTAATTTTCCGCTATTACTATTTCCGGCTTTTGCCAAGTCGCATCCATTGTCTTTGGCGATCATCAGCTTTCCTTATTTTCTGGTTTGGTTAAGGGTTATTTATCTCGCTACCAATAATAGTTTTTCGTATGCTGACGAAACAGAACCGGAAATGATTACTGCGTTGATAGATTAAAATTTCCAATGTTTATTTTTTAGGGTTTTAATATCTGTTTGAAAAAATGGATGTTAAAACCTTTTTTATTTTGGTACTGTTTTATCGTTATCTAATCAAAAATAGTTATGGATGATAAACAAAAAACAGGCAATGCTGATCGGGCAAGGATCAATGTTAACGAAGGTTATGAACTGGATTATTGGTCTAATAAATTTGGTGTGAGCAAAGATAAGCTAAAGGCAGCAGTAGAAACTGTTGGTACCTCGGCCAGTGCAGTTGAAGATTATCTGAAAAAATAAAAAATAAATTTATGAGTCTGAAAAAGTATGTTTCCAAACGCGATTTCTCGAAAACCACCGAACCCAAATCGGGCAAAAGCAGCGATCGGAATAAGTTACATTTTGTGATTCAAAAACATGATGCTTCGAGGTTGCATTACGATTTCAGACTCGAAATGGAAGGGGTTTTGAAAAGCTGGGCCATACCTAAAGGGCCATCAACCGATCCTAAAGTAAAGCGGCTGGCCATGATGGTAGAAGACCACCCATACGATTATAAAGATTTTGAAGGGATTATACCAAAGGGCGAATATGGTGGCGGAACCGTGATTGTATGGGACGAAGGTACCTACGAACCCATAGAAAGCATTAAGGGCAAAAAAGCACAGGAGAAACATTTATTGAGCCAGTTAAAAGATGGCTCTTTAAAAATCAAGCTTAACGGAGAGAAACTTCATGGCGAATTTGCACTCGTTAAAACAAACGGTATGGGCGAAAACGGCTGGCTGTTGATCAAACATAAAGACGATTATGCCTCTACAAAAGATATCACCAAGGAAGATAAATCCGTGCTTTCCGGGAAAACGATCGAAAAGATGGAGAAAACTTCAGATAAGGTTTGGAAAGCCGGAAAAGAACAGGATTTAAAAAGTGAAAAAAAAAGTCCGGCACAAAAAGCAAAGAAGGAAACTAAATCAGTTGGTGATGAAGTAACGGTAGATGTAAACAGTATCCTGAAAAAAGCTCCGAAAACAAATATTCCCACCGGCATAAAGCCCATGCTGGCCACACTTGTTAACGAACCCTTTGATGACCCTGACTGGCAGTACGAGGTGAAATGGGATGGTTACCGTGCCCTCGCATTTCTGAATAAGGGAAAGGTTGATCTGTTATCAAGAAATAACAAATCCTTCAATGAGAAGTTCTACCCCATTTACGATCTGCTTTCGGATTGGAAAATGAACGCCGTATTTGATGGTGAAATTTTGGTGTTGAATGATAAAGGCATATCTAATTTTGGTTCACTTCAGAATTGGAGAAGCGAAGCCGATGGAGAACTTGTTTTTTATGTGTTTGATATCTTATGGTACGATGGTAAAAACCTGATGGAGCTGCCACTTTATCAGCGCCAGGCCATATTAAACGAGGTTTTGCCTACTAATGATGATCGGGTACGTTTAGGAAAAGTTTTTAAAGCAAGTGGTGTCGATTTCTTTGATGCGGCTGAAAGAATGGGCTTAGAGGGGATTATAGCAAAAAAAACAGACAGTACGTACAGCACAAATTACAGATCCAAAGAATGGCTTAAAATTAAGGTACATAAACGACAGGAAGTTGTTATTGCAGGCTTTACCAAGAATACTGATACCACCAAATCTTTCAGCTCCTTGCTCCTAGGGGTTTACGACAAGGGAAAATTACAATATGTAGGCAAAGTAGGCACAGGGTTTTCGGATAAGCTTCAAAAAGCGATGATGGAGCAGTTTAAACCGATCATTGTTGATCAGAGTCCTTTTGAAAGTATACCCGATGTAAATAAGCCTTCCCGTTTCAGGCCGAATCCGCCAAAGGCGAAAGCCACCTGGTTAAAACCCGAATTGGTATGCGAAGTTTCTTTTACCGAAGTAACTGATGATGGTGTTTTCCGTCACCCTTCCTTTCAGGGCATGCGCGAAGATAAAAAAGCGAAAGATGTGGTTAGAGAGGTAGAGCTACCAACAGATAAAGTAGTGGAAGATGCGGAAACCCAAAACCCACATGCAAAAGCTATTAAAGCACCCGAACGCAAAGTGCCGAAAACGTTGTTAAATCCGAAAGATGAAACCCAGGTAAGAAAAATTAATGGGCATGAACTTAAGTTTACCAACCTGAGTAAAATATATTGGCCCGAAGATAAGGTGACCAAGAGAGATATGTTCAATTATTACTATCAGGTTGCGGAATATATCTTACCTTATCTGAAAGACCGTCCGCAATCGCTTAACCGTTTTCCGGGTGGCATACATGGCGCTAGTTTTTATCAAAAAGATGTAAAGGGAAAAGCACCAGATTGGGCCAAAACTTTTCCTTATGAAAATGGTGAAGGTGAAAAAAAGGAATATCTGGTTGGAACAGATGAAGCTTCTTTGCTCTGGATGGCCAGTTTAGGCTGTATAGAAATGAATCCCTGGTTTAGCCGGACAAAAAGTCCCGATAATCCCGATTACTGCGTTATTGACTTAGATCCTGATAAACAAACTTTCGATCAGGTAGTGGAAACCGCATTGGAAACCAAAAAGGTATTGGATGCCATTGATGTTCCTAGTTATTGTAAAACATCAGGCTCAACCGGAATCCATATTTATATTCCTTTAAATGCCAAATACAGTTATGATCAAAGCCAGATGTTTGCCAAAATAGTGGTTAATCTGGTGCATAGTCAAATACCAGAATATACCTCTCTTGAGCGGATGATCAGTGCCCGAAAGGGAAAAATGTATCTTGATTTTTTGCAGAACAGACCGGGAGCAACTATTGCAGGGCCTTATTCTTTACGACCAAAAATTGGTGCAACGGTATCCATGCCATTACATTGGGATGAGGTTAAACCAGGCTTAAAAATGAAAGATTTTAATATTTTTAACGCCATTGATCGCCTAAAAGTTGAAGGAGACCTGTTTAAAGGTGTATTGGGCAAAGGAATAGATTTGATAAAAGCTGTAGATAAAGCAAAAAGTGTTTTTGGATAAAGCCCGCTTCGTTAATGCTTTCGTTATATTTGGCGAAAAATTAAAAAATGATAGCACACCACGTTTTATTCTGGCTAAAAGCCGATACCACCGATGAGCAGAAAGTTGCTTTTCGCAATAGCTTACAAACATTGCAAAACATTGAAGTAGTTAAAACTTTTCATCTCGGGGTGCCGGCACCTATTGAGCGCGCGGTTGTAGACACCACTTACACTTTCAGCCTGCTTTTATTATTCGAAGATCTGGCAGCGCACGATGTTTATCAGGTTCATCCACTGCACAAGGCTTTCTTAGATGAATTCAGGGGTTACTTTGAAAAAGTTGTCATTTACGACGCAGAATAAATGCCATGCCTTCGATAACCGAAGGCATTTTTTGTATGTTGACAACGGAATATGACTAAAAATTTCGATATCATGTGATGCCTGGGTTAGTTAGCAGTTGAAGCTTCATTGTACCAGAATAAAAGCTAATTAATAAGCCTTAATAAAATCCATTTCATTTGAGCTATTAAATGCCGTATCTGCTTCTTTTTGATGTATCTAGCGTGTAATATGGGTATATTTTTGTTAACTGGTTTATAACCAGTATTGTTTGTAATGGACTTTTAACTGATTAATGTTGCAATTTGATGTTTTCAATACTTATTTATAAGTAATTTATGATCCATTAAAACCAAAGTGTTTTTGAATGCGTAAATGCTTCAAAACGCGATCATTATGGAGAAAAAAGCTACATTGATTAAAAGAGCATCACTTAACATACACGAACTGGATAGCATAAGAATTGGTGATTTTTTGTCTGATGAATATGGTAAATCTGGCAAAGTATGTGAAATCGAAAAAATAGAGCGATATGGTGAATATCACTATTATTTTAAATTATCCAAATCGGGAACCATATTAATCATTGTCTGATTTATTTTTCTGTTCTTTGGTTATTTGTCTGAATAGGAATTGTACTGAAACTCGCGTTAGTCCGTTTCGCTACCGGCTCTCCGCTGTCAGATTCATCTCCGGAAGGCTTGTTAGGGTATGGTGCATAAGAGCATCGCACCGTTATTATTCAACCGGATCTCACTGGTTCAGACCGTTTATCGGGAAGAACGGAGAGCGGGGCTGAAGTTTACCAAAAAACGGGAGTACTCAGTTCCTAACCAAAAAAAACAATATTTTTTGTAAAGGAATGACTGGTGGTTCCTGGTGGCCATCAGTACGGCCATTCCCTTTACGTTGCACTGCGTATTGCTGCTGTCAGGTTTGATCACCGAAGGGCTTGCTCGGGACATGTTGCCAAAAGCATCCAACCTTGCTACAAATCAATCAGGCGTCATAATAATCAATAATTTAATGAAATAGCCAAACATTTGTGAAGTTAAACTTGTATCATACTTAATTAATTTGATTTATTCAATATTATCATAGCCGAGTTTAATTTCTACTGTATATATGGAAAGTTATTCAAAAGTTTTAAGTAATGATCAGCTTTTAGAGGTTCTTTTCTTATCAAAAGATGCAACAGCCATATATACTTCAGAGCATATTGTGATCGAAATGGCTAATGATGCCATGATTGATTTTTGGGGTAAAGACCGTTCTATTATAGGCAAACCTCTGGAAGATGCTGTACCTGAATTAAAGGGACAGCCTTTTATCAACATGTTAAAAAATGTGTTACTGACAGGAATTACAGATAAAGGTGATGCCATCCCGGCTGAAACGATGAGGGATGGAAAACTACAAACTGCTTATTATACTTACGAATACCGGCCCATTAAGAATGAATCTGGCATTCCGTATTGTATTCTTCATACTGCGAGTGATGTTACCGATATGGTAAAGGCCAAAAATGCCATTAAAGAAACTGAATTACAACGCGAAGCACTGGATCAGGAACAGATTTTAATCGGTATAAAGGAAGAACAGCAAAAAAATGATTTTATCAGCATGGTAAGCCATGAACTGAAAACACCATTAACTTCTATAAGTGCCTACATACAATTGATGCAGAGTAGAAATTTAACCGATATTTTTGTTGTAAACACGCTCTCGAAGGTACAAAAGCAGATCCGCAAAATGAGTACATTAATCAGTTCTTTCTTAAATGTATCGCGTTTAGAATCGGGAGAAATCCAATTGAATTTATCACATTTTGATCTTGATAAAGTAATACTTGATGTAGTAGAAGATTTAAGGTTGATATATCCCACCAATCAGATTAATTTTGAAGCAGGGAACCTTAAATTAATTAATGCCGACAAAGATAAAATTGGCTCTGTTATTTCAAATCTAATCAGTAACGCCGTAAAATATTCAGATCTGAATAGCACAGTTTCGGTTCAATCTGCAATTGAAGGAAATGAGGTACATGTTTCTGTAACCGATAACGGTATTGGCGTACAGGCCTATGATCTGGAAAAACTTTTTGACCGCTTTTATCGGGTAACCAGTCAACAGACTAAAACCATATCTGGGTTTGGAATCGGCTTATACCTCAGCGCAGAGATTATCAATCTGCATAAAGGTAAAATCTGGGCTGAAAGCGATTATGGTATCGGTTCTACCTTTCATTTTTGCGTTCCGCTTGCTTCATAATCTGACAATATTCAAATAAACAACACAATTGAAATGCGCATTTGTTGTTATTAAATGAGCATTTCATCTATAAATCCGGTAAACGGGTCCATCATAAAACATTACCAGGAGGATGCTGAACAAACAATAGATCAGAAAATTGATCAGGTGCACCTGGCATGGTTAAATTATAAAGAAACTGATTTTTCAAGCCGCTCCAGATTACTGTTGCAGGTTTCGAAACTGTTAACAGAGCGTAAAGATCAACTAGCCGAACTAATGGCCTTGGAAATGGGGAAACCATTAAAAGCTGGTGTGGCCGAAATACTTAAATGTGCTTCGGTTTGCGAGTATTATGCTAAAAATGGCGCGGATTTTTTGGCCGATCAGCTCATCACAACAGGTGCATCTAAAAGTTATGTGAGTTTTCAGCCAATTGGTTTGGTATTGGCTATTATGCCTTGGAATTTTCCTTTCTGGCAGGTATTCCGCTTTCTTGCTCCGGCTCTCATGGCTGGTAATGCCGGTGTGTTAAAACATTCATCAGGTGTTACAGGTTGTGCGCTCGAAATAGAAAAGATCATCGGAGATGCAGGATTTCCTCCGCATATTTTTAAAACGCTGATCTGCAGCAGTAAGGTTATTCCGAAAGTAATCGAAAATCCATATATAAAGGCTATTACACTAACCGGAAGTACCGAAGCTGGTAAGAAGGTAGCTGAACAGGCCGGTAAATTCATTAAAAAAACAGTGCTGGAACTCGGTGGCAGCGATCCATATATCATTTTGGAAGATGCAGATTTAGAAAAAGCAGCAAAGGTATGCGCAGAAGCCAGGTTAATCAATAATGGACAAAGTTGTATTGCGGCTAAACGCTTTATCGTAATTGAGTCGGTAGAAGAAAAGTTTACCCAGCTTTTTAAAACCGAAATGGAAAAGAAAAAAACTGGCGATCCACTAGAACCTGATACAGACCTTGGTCCGATGGCAAGGGCAGAACTTCGCGACGAATTACATCAGCAGGTTTTAAAAGGTATAGAACAGGGTGCAAAATGTATTCTGGGAGGTGAAATTCCAGCGATGGATGGCAACCATGCTTATTATCAGCCCACTATTTTAAGCCAGGTAAAAAGCGACGTACTGGCATATCATGAAGAGATATTCGGACCGGTAGCAGCCATTATCACTGCAAAGGATACCGATGACGCTATCCGCATCGCTAACGATACCAATTTTGGATTGGGGGCGGCCGTTTTCACTGAGAATGCCGTACTGGCAGAGGATATTGCACGAAATAAACTGGCAGCCGGCTCCTGTTTTGTAAATGAGGGTGTAAAATCAGATGCTGCATTGCCTTTCGGAGGTATCAATCAATCTGGCTACGGTCGTGAGCTGAGTATGTTTGGCATCCATGAGTTTGTAAATATTAAAACAGTGTACATTAAATAATAATAATCTAATCCGATATGAAAGCAGTAAGAATCCATGATTTTGGTGGCCCGGAAGTTTTATCAATTGATGAAATCCCAGTGCCTAAACCGGCATCCGATGAAGTATTGATTAAAGTGCATGCAACGAGTGTTAATCCTGTTGATTGGAAAATTAGGGAAGGACAGCGTAAAGATAAATTTCCGGCTAAATTACCTTTAACCTTAGGATGGGATGTTTCTGGTACCATTGAAGATATAGGCGAAAAGGTAAGTACCTTTAAAAAAGGCGAGGAAGTATATGGAAGGCCCGATCCCACAAAAAATGGTGCTTATGCCGAATACATTGCAGTAAAAGCCAATATCATCAGCATCAAACCAACCAGTATAGGGCATACTGAGGCAGCCGCTGTGCCATTGGCAGGTTTAACCGCATGGCAAGGCTTATTCGATTACGGTTTGCTAAAAGCAGGACAAAAAGTATTAATTCATGCGGCAGCAGGTGGGGTAGGCACTTATGCTGTACAATTTGCGAAATGGAAAGGCGCTTATGTAATCGGTACCGCATCAGATAGCAATGCCGATTTTCTGAAGCGTTTAGGTGCTGATGAGGTGATAGATTATAAAATGCAAGACTTTGCAGCTGTATTAAAAGATGTAGATCTCGTTTTGGATACCATTGGAAAAGAAACGCAGCTTAAGTCATTAGACGTGTTAAAAGAAGGCGGGAGGGTAGTGACCACTTTAATGCCTGAATTTGCAGCTGAAGCAAAGGCTAAAAAAGTTCACCTGATCGGTTTTACAGCACAGTCGGTTCCTGCCCAGTTATCGGAGATAGCCGGTCTGATCGATTCAGGAAAAGTTAAACCCGTTATTGAAAAGGTTTTGCCTTTTACCAGCGCAAAACAAGCCCAGATAGAAAGCGAACAGGGGCATACCAGAGGAAAAATTGTATTGCAAGTTATTTAACATGAATTCCTGGTAAATAAGGAGGGAGATTTTTTGGAGCCTTGCTCAGGGATCTCCCACTTACAGAAACAAAAGGTTACTGCAGGTAAATATCTGTGCTAAAATCATCTTCTTTTACTTCAGCAGACTGCGGCTGGATAATTACGAACTTAATTACATTAAATTCTGATTTAATTTTATCTCTCAACCTGTCAATTGCATTGGTTAAATCAGTGGTATTCAATTCTGCTTGAAAAGTAAGAATGAGTACCAGTAGTACCTCTTTTGGAGATTGATATTGAGATAAAATGCTGGTTACCGTAATCACGTCCTCATCGTTTTCCACCAGATCTTTAATTTTTTGCTGCGTTTCAGGTGTTAAACCTTCGCCCATTAACAGGCTGCGACTTTCTCTTGCTAATATAAACGATACGAAAATTAAAAGGGTACCTACCAAAACTGAAGCCATGCCATCTAAAAAGGGTAAGTTTAAGTTATGGCTCAGTACCATGAAAATAAAAACAATCACTAATCCTAAAACCGCCGCTCCATCTTCAAAAAGCACTAAAAAGCCAGATGGGTCTTTACTTTTGATAATAGCTTTCCACCAGGGTAAACCCTTGCGTGTTTTGTTGAATTCTTTGATTGCAATGAGTAATGAGGTACCTTCAAAAATGAAGGATAAACCCAATACCACATAATTCCATGTTGGGTTTCCTAAAACTTCAGGGCGACGGATATGTGCAATGCCCTGCGAAATTGAAACTACACCACCTAAACCAAAAATCATAATAGATACAATAAACGACCAGAAATACAGCTCTTTACCATAACCGAACGGGCGTGATTTATCTGGTGGTTTAACACTTCTCTTGAGTCCATAAAGCAATAAAAGCTGGTTACTGGTATCTACTGTAGAGTGTATGCCTTCTGCAATCATGGAAGAGCTGTTGGTAAATGCACCAGCTATAAATTTGGTTACTGCAATTAATAAATTTGCCGCTAAAGCACTATATATAGAATTATTGGCTCTTGCCATAAATGAAGAAATGTAATAGATTCATTTCTTAAACCTTTTTAATCTCATTTGGTTTTATGACAAATGATGAATTGATATCAGTCCCTATTCCATCCGATGGCTAACTATCGGATGGAAACCACGAAGTGTTCGTGAATAACGACGGGAAAAGGAAAACTTATAAATCATCTTACTTCATCCCACAACTATCGGATCAAGATGACGATTTTTTTAGTTTTTAACCTAAAATTTCATCAATCAAATTAATTTCAGCTTCGCTAAATGCAATATTATCCAATGCTTTAATGGAATCGGTAATTTGTTCTGGTTTACTCGCACCAATCAGTACGGTAGTAACTCTGTCATCTTTCAATATCCATGATAAAGCCATATGTGCCAATTTTTGTCCACGTGATTGAGCGATATCATTTAATTTGGCAATTACTGCTAACTTTTGCGGGGTGATATGACTTTCTTTCAGAAAAATACCGCTGGTAGCCACCCTCGAATCGGATGGAATGCCATGTAAATATTTATCGGTAAGTAAACCTTGCGCCAAAGGCGAGAATGGGATACAACCTACGCCATTTTGCGCTAAAACATCGAGCAAACCACTTTCTACCCAACGTTCGAACATCGAATATTTAGGCTGATGGATTAAACAGGGCGTACCATTATCTTTTAAAATCTTAATCGCTTTTTCGGCTTCAGCAGCCTGATAATTCGAAATACCTACATACAAGGCTTTTCCCTGCTGAACCAATAGGCTCAAAGCGCCCATAGTCTCTTCCAATGGTGTTTCAGGATCCGGACGGTGATGGTAAAAAATATCGACATAATCGAGTTTCATGCGTTTCAGGCTCTGATCCAAACTGGAAACCAGGTATTTTTTAGAACCCCAATCGCCGTACGGACCATCCCACATGGTATATCCTGCTTTGCTTGAAATAATCATTTCATCACGATAGTGCTTAAAATCTTCCTGAAGTATTTTACCGAAAACTTCTTCGGCCGATCCAGGGGGCGGTCCATAATTATTAGCTAAATCGAAGTGGGTAATTCCATGGTTAAAAGCCGTATAAATTAGGTTTTTGCTGTTTTCGAAAACATTTACATGTCCGAAATTATGCCATAAACCTAGTGATATGGCTGGCAATTTTAATCCACTGTTTCCACAGCGGCGATAGGCCATTTTTTCGTAACGATCAGTTGAAATGATATGCTTCATATTTGAGTTTTCATTGCCGCAATGATAATCAGTTTTGACGGATTTTTATTGATATTCATTAATATATTATCAGCTTTAACAAGCCATTGGCGAAACAGGTTGCTTATGGTTGATTAAATCTGGCTAAAGTTCGGCTTTGGTTAGAATCGAAACATTGCTTACCAAATGATATTCTTTTCCTAAAATTGAAATAATACTTCCACATTTTGTAATCAGGTTTCTACAAATTGTGTCGTTGCTGCTTTGTTAAGTAAATAATTGCGTTAAATATACGTTTAAGTTCATCTAAATCGTTTTATTTGCAACATTAATTGATTTGTTAGTTTAAATCTAAACCAAATATAATTTATGAAAGCACGATTATTGATGAGCCTGAGTGCACTGGCTGCCATAGGATTTGCATCCTGCCAATCCGGAACCCAAAAATCTTCCACAGCAGATACTTTAAAAAGCAAATCTGTATCAGTTGTAAAATTAGCCGCCGATTCTTTTAAAAAGGAAATTGACGGTAAAAAAACAGCATTGTATACCTTGAAAAACAAGAATGGCGCAGAAGCTATTTTTACCAATTACGGCGGTAGACTGGTTAGTTTACTGATGCCGGATAAAACGGGTAAAATAGTTGATGTAGTGGTGGGTTTTAAAAGCATAGGCGATTATGAAAAATCTACGGAACCTTATTTTGGTGCAACCATTGGCCGTTTTGGTAACCGTATTGCAAAAGGCAAATTTACACTGGAAGGAAAAACATATTCACTTTTTACCAATAACGGACAGAATACCCTGCATGGTGGGAAAAAAGGCTATCAGTACGTGGTTTGGGATGGTAGTCAGCCCAATGCCAATACTTTAGTGCTGCATTATCTGTCAAAAGACGGCGATGAAAATTTTCCGGGTAATTTGGCTATTAAGGTAACCTATACCTTGACGGATGATAACGAACTGAAAATGGACTACGAGGCCAAAACAGATCAAACTACGGTAGTTAATTTAACCAATCACGCATTTTTTAATCTAAATGGCGATGGAAGCGGCGAGATTCTGAACCATGAAGTGAAGATTTATGCAGATGAATATACACCTGTTGATTCTACTTTGATCCCGACAGGGAAAATAGAGAAGGTTGAAGGCACGCCTTTCGATTTTACCAAGGCAACCACTATTGGTGCACGTATAAACGATAAAAACCAACAGTTAACGTTTGGTAAAGGTTATGATCACAATTATGTGCTTAATAAAACCAAAGGTATGGGCATGTTTCATGCAGCTACCGTAAAAGGAGACCAGTCGGGCATTATCATGGATATTTATACGCAGGAACCAGGTTTACAGTTTTATAGCGGAAATTTTATGCAAAGTAAAAACACCTTTAAAAGTGGTGCTAAAGATGATTTCAGGACCGCAATTGCCATGGAAACGCAACATTTTCCAGATTCACCCAATCAGCCCGCTTTTCCATCAACGGTTTTGAAACCGGGCCAAGTGTATAAAACAAGCTCAATATATAAGTTTAGCAATTAATTTTTTGCTACCGTAATGTTTTGATATTCAGCTAATAGATACGGCCTTTGACGAAAGGCCGTATCCTATTTTAAAAAAGTTCCTGTAAAACCGGATCTGTATAATCTTCTATAAAGGCAATGATGTTATGGTAAGCAGAAAATTCTTCTTTGGTGTGCATGGTCGTCAGCACAACACATTTCATCCCGGCATTTTGTGCAGCTTCAACGCCCTTTGGTGCATCTTCAAAAACAATACATTGGCTAGCTGCAACACCTAAAATTTCCGCCCCTTTACTAAAGGTTTCCGGATCGGGTTTACTATTCACCACGTCTTCGGCACTTACTATGGCATTAAAATATGAGCGGATGTGTAAGTTATCGAGTACAAAGTTAATGTTAAAAGGAATGGCTGCTGAGCCAATGGCCATTTGAATACCGGATTGTTTTGCTTTTTCCAAAAAATTATCCAATCCGTCTATTAATGCCAAATGTTTTTGATAGGCTGCCTGATATCTGTGTTCTTTCTCAATGGAGATCTGATCAATTTGTTCCTGCGAGAAATGGCCAACACCAAAAAAACGTTCCAGCAGATCTTGATTTTTACCATACATCTGTTTTTTAACGGCATCGAAACTTATACTGGCACCTAAATCCTGTGTAAGTATAGTGTGCCAGGCATGGTTATGAAAAGCCATATCATTGATCATGGTGCCGTTAAGATCAAAAAGAAAAGCTTTGGGTTTATCGTTTATCATACCGCCAAAATTATCAGATTTTTTTATCATTAGGTTAAAACCTGTTAATTCGATAGAAAATAAATAAAATGTAATGCTCGAAACATACCAAAATCAACAAGTAAAAAACATAAATTGCAAATGTAATTTTTGGCTGTTAAGCTCGTTTTCATCTTTTGGAATATAGTGTCAAGTAATAATTTTACGTTTAAAACCCATAATAACCAATATGACAGATGCTTACAATAAAGTCGATGCACTTATCAGGTATTTAAATGAGCTGCAACCCTTGAGAAAAGAAATAATTGATCTGGGGAAGAAAGAAACTTTTAAAATAGCCGTGCGTAAAAATGAGGTTTTAATTAACCCTAGCCATATTTGTGGTGATTGTTTGTTCTTCATTGTTAAAGGTTTGGTGCGGGCTTTTATATTCGATGAAGGAAAAGATATTACGGCGTGGTTTATAAATGAGCATCATCTGATCGGGAGGATCAGAAACCATGGAACACTTATTCCAACCTACCAGGAACAATATCAGGCGCTGGAAGAGTCTGAACTTCTTATACTTCCATATCGTTTTATTGACGATATGTATGAACAATTTCCCGAAACCAATATTTTAGCCAGAAAGTTGTTGGCTATACATTACCACATGTCGCAAGAGCGGTCTATCTTGTCGCGAATTCCTTCGGCCGAAATGAGATACAAGCAGTTTAAAACCGGATATTCCACTATAAATTCCAGAGTTCCGCTAAAATTTCTGGCGAGCTACCTAGGGATGAGGGTCGAAACATTAAGCAGGATAAGGAAGAAAGAAAAATTACAGGCAAAAGCTTAATCCTTTTTCTTCTTGAAATAAAAATAGCAGAGTGGGTAAAGGCAGATCAATCCTAGCAGAAAGCCACCAACGGTATCTGTAAACCAATGTGCGCCCAGGTAAATTCTGGATGGCGCGATGCTAACCATTAAAAATGCTGAAATATAGGTCACTACATTTCTGGTCAGCTTTGGCACATCTTCCAGCGTATTCATCAAAATGATTAAAAACCCAAAAAAGAGCGTATAAGAGAGTACGTGTCCGCTGGGATAACTTTGAAAACGGTTTACCTCTACCAGCCGTACGTAAAATGCAGTAGGCCGCGGACGGTTGATTACATTTTTTATGCCCAGGATAATTAATCCGGATAACAGAACAGTCGAAATGAATATTCCTTCGCGTTTATATTGCTGTTGATAAAATACGATTGCCACTATAACGACCGATAGCAAGGAGTAGGGAAGTTCACCAAAGAAACTGATGGCCAGCATTAATTTATCTAACCACTCTGTGTGGAATTGCTGAATAAATAACGAAGTTTTTATGTCGAAATCAAGTATGGGATGCTGTGCAATAAAGAAACTTAAACAGGCAAAGGCAGCAATAAGTAAGGCAAGTACAAAGATTAGCGTATTTCGTTTTACAGGCATAAATATAAATTGATAAATACCAAAACTATGGATTTTATACCAATAGATGCAAAAAGTTTTGGCTTTGCAATGATGGAATTTTATAAACGAGACCTGTAAATTTTGAATTTAGGGTAGTAAACTGAAAACTTAAAAAAAAGATTCATCAAGGAAATTGGACGTTTCATCAAGGAAATACGCCTATCTATATAATCTATTGGGAGATATTGAAATGATTTCTAATCTTCGGGTCAGATAATAAGGATATCTATGCTTATAAGGTTGGCAGGATTCAGTTCTGCCAACTGAAAAAGCTCACCATTCGACAATTTATTTCTAATTATACTTTTTGTATTAACGCTCCGGCCCAAGCCCACCTCCTTCAAGATAAGGAGGTGCTTAGGTTGTTACTTACCAGCCATTTTAATGCTGCTTTTTAAACCATTTATGCTAAATTGGGTTTATCTTAATGATGGAACCTAAACCATATAGGGAAGAGATATTAAAGTTCCCCGCTTTGAAGAAAGTGCAGGGTTCTACACTACTGCACAGCGAAGTAAAAACATGGCGAAAATTAAGGCAAAAAATAGTTTGCCAGAATTAAAATTATGTCAGGCGCTTTGGGCTAGAAATGTTAGGTTCAGGATTCATCCTAAAAATTTTCCAGGCAGGCCAGATGTGGTGATCAATAAATACAGGCTGGTCATATTTGTTGATGGCGATTTTTGGCACGGTTACAAATGGGATGAAAAGAAATCTGTTATAAAAACAAATGCTGGTTTTTGGATTCCGAAGATTGAGCGTAACATGCAACGCGATAGACATGTTAATCAACAGCTAAAGGCTAAAGGTTATACCGTAATGCGGTTTGGGGACATAATGTGAATGAATATTTAACTGCTTGCATGAATCAGGTTCTGCTTTATATCGAAGCCGCCAAAGCGTCAGCTATACCACAATTGATAATTGATTATTTTACTACAATCTGCTTCGGATCGGTAACTACAATCTGTTTTTTGCCTTTGAAATCTGAAACCACCCCGGTAACACAAATATTATTTCCTATAAACATACTTGCCGGTTCAGAAGGGAATTTGTGCTCATCTTCTTTATTGATCACGATAGTAATCAGCTCTTTAGGATAGGCACCTCCTAAATTAATTAGCGTTAATTTATCTAAAGCTTTTGTGCTGTACACAGAATCGCAGATGGATACATTCTTGCCGGTATATTGAGCCACATCTTTAGTTAATACCATCGTTTGGCTCTTTGCATAAAGTGCCGTGGCAATTAGCAAAATAAGTAAGGATAATTTTTTCATAGCAGGGAAGGTTTAACGGGTGTATCTTGCCAAGACAGCAGTGATGCTTTTCAAAGTTAAGGTGAATTTGATCAAAATCAATAACGAAAGCCAAACCAGCATAAATATTACATTGGTATTTTTTTACCTGCTTTAAGTGCCGGTTCCCTATTCTTGTTTTTTTATCATCATATCGAAGACGTTTCTCCGGCACTTTGGGGTTGTTTAACCTGATCAGCACAGGAAGTATGGTAAATCAGGTTTGAGTATCTGATGTTGCTGTCTGGTGCTTTGTTGTTTCTGTTTTTTGAAATTGCCGATTGGCTATTAAGTAATTTTTGTGCGTATCCGGTTAATATCCGTAATTTGGTTTTTAAATTTGCACAAGGCAAATCCCGGCACTGATGAAAACTAAATTGTTCTCTTTTATATTTTTTCTCGTATTTGTAATTCAGTTATATGCAGAATATACCAATCATATTCAGCTGCGTTTTGTTAAGCCGTTAATTGCAGCTGTACTGTTAATATGGCTTTATGTTGACACTAATTTGAGAGGACGTTTTCACAAACGGATTTTTACAGGATTAATTTTTGCATGGATTGGCGATATCCTGCTGATGTTTCAAAACGGGAATACCAGTTTTTTTATATCTGGATTAATGGCCTTTGTAGTATGCCATATTTTTTACATCAGGGCATTTACGCTTGATCATAAATCAAATCCTCATCACAAAACACCTTATTTTTTATGGGTTGTAGGCGCCTTTGCCATTTTTTGCTCCGGTTTGTTCTTCTACTTGCAGCCGAAATTAGGACCTATGCAGTTTCCTGTTTTAATGTACGCCATCATAGTTACCGTTATGGCTATTATGGCTTTCAATCGATATGGTAAGGTAAATATTTTCAGCTTTAAACTCATTTTTTATGGGGCATTATTTTTCTTGCTTTCAGATAGTATTCTGGCCATTAATAAGTTTGCTCAGCCTATTCCACAAAGTGGAGCTTTAATTATGGCAACCTATATGATTGCACAGTATTTAATGGTGTATGGAACAATTTCGCGGCAGTTGGTGGTTACCAGGACGGAGGTCTAGTAGATGTGAGTGAGCGATTTAAGTGTTAATCAAGTGCTTTTTCCCAGTTTTTTTGGAACTGTTTGGCTAATCTGAGAGATGATTTATTATTGGGAGCGCAAGGCTTGTACAGCATAAAAAGTATCTTCCTGTTTTACGCTTGTACGCTTCGCTGCCTCGTGCCTCGTTGCTGCAGGGTACCGCTTCAACCAGGGCTAAATAGCCAATGCAGTATTTCATTTGTGGCTGCAGGTAGCAGAAACCTTTGTTACTACAGCCGATAAAGCGGAATGGCCCGGAGCGCAGCGGTGATTATAAGGTATGAGCCATAAGTCAGTCAGTACAATCCGGCCATTTCGAGATGTAAAAATGCAAGCATATTGTTTTAAGCTATTTTTCACATCACATCAATGAACACAAAAAATTACCTTAATTCTTTTCTTTATCCAAAATCGTAAAAGTTTGTACCAGCCGCTCTCCATTTTCATCAACTAGGGTTAAGGTATGTTTACCAGGCGGCGGACTAATGGCCAATTGATGAAAATTGGTGGTAGTGCTTACGTATTCATTATCAATGTGCCAGTATATTTTGGCACCTGGATTTCTGTGCGCTGCATTAATTACGATTTTACCTCTTGATCCATCCAGTTCTAACGGGATGTAAACGATCGCATTATTTTTAGGGTAAATAACTTCCATCACGCTGTTTCCGCCCGATAGGTCGCAGCCTGTTTTAAAAGGAGGAAGCGATTTATAGTCGCTATTTTTTATTTTGTAATAATATTCCATCGCTGGTGGTAAAATAAACCAGTTTTTGTGTTGCATTTGTGTTGTACTTTCACATTGGTCCGTAACCCGGTAAGTACCTGTTTTGTCTAAATGAATCAATTTGTGAAAAGGACAAACCGCTGTTTTTTCTCCGGCAACAGGAGTGAGTTCTTGCATTACATCGGTGCAATATTCTCCGGCTTTGTAGCCGCTTTGTTTACATATCTGAATTTTTTTGAGTTTGGTGGTGGGTATCTCAAACCATTTACCAGTGGGTAATAACCTAAAAATATCAAAGAGTACCGGCGCAGCCGCTTCTATTCCCACTAATCCGGGCCTGCCTTCACCGTCGGCGTTACCTACCCAAACGCATACCACATAATCAGGTGTTAAGCCTATGGCCCAGGCATCGCGGAAACCGAAACTGGTACCCGTTTTCCAGGCTACCCTTTGCGAGGAAGAAAATTGTTCCCACAACCCTTCATCACCGGGGCGCATTACTTCTTCCATGGCATTAAAGGTTGCCCATATGGCACCATGATCTAAAAATGAATTGCGCTGATAGTCTTTTTCTTCTTTAGTTTGCTGATTAAAGTAAGTTGCCTGTTCATAATCTTGCGGGTTGTAAAGACCCTTATAGGTATTAAAATGGTTCAATGTGCGCACCATACCCATATAGGTATTGGCCAGATCCCACATCGTAACTTCACTGCCGCCTAAAATTAACGATAATCCATAATGATCTGCAGGCTGATTCAATGTGCTTATCCCCAATTTTTTTAATTTATCATAAAATCGTTCATATTTATATTGCTGCAACATTTTCACTGCGGGAATGTTTAAGGAACGGCTCAATGCTTTATCGGCAGCAATGGCCCCATCATAACCCAGATCATAATTTTGTGGTGAATAACCCGCTATTTGAGTAGGAATATCTGGAATTAAAGTATGCGGCAATATATACCCATCATTCATCATACTGGCATAAAGCAGTGGTTTTAAAGTACTACCGGGACTTCGCGGTGCTTTGATCATATCCACATGGCTTTGCAGTTCGGTGTTTTCTGGCTGGTAGATGTTACCTACATAACTTACCACCTGGCCGGTCCTGGTATCGAGTACCAATGCCGAAATGTTGTTAATGTCATTTGCCCGATAACGGTTGTTATACCTTTTTAACAGGGCATTAACTTTTAGTTGTATATTTTCATCCAATGTAGAAGTAATTCTGGTAGATGGGATTTTAAGATTCGCTCGTTCCGCTTTAAAACGGTTTAACAGATGAGGGGCATTTTGGGGCAGGGGCATAGGCTTGCCCGGAACAGGTTCCAGTTTGGATAAATTGGCTGTGGCCTGATCGATGTATTTCAACTGAGCCAGCTTATCCAGAAGATCATTTCGCTTTTTAATCAGTCTGGTTGAGTTTTTTCCGGGATGAACCAGAGAAGGACTGTTAGGTAGTACGGCTAAAGTGGCCATCTCACCCCAGGAAAGCGTTTTAGTGTCACGACCATAATATCGCCAACTTGCCGCTTCCAACCCTACTACATTACTTCCAAATGGCGCATTGGCTGCGTATAGACCGATAATTTCTCCTTTTGAATATTTTAGTTCCAAACGGAAAGCTAAAATCACTTCCAATAATTTTTGCCAAATGGTCCGGTCTTTTTTTCGGGATAAACGGATGACCTGCATAGTTAGTGTGCTACCACCACTTACTACACTTTTTGCCCGCCAGTTTTGTCGCATGGCCCGGCTCATGGCCAATACATCTACACCCAAATGGCTGTAAAATCTTTTATCTTCAAAAGCAATAATGCAATCTTTAAATTTTACAGGAACGCTGTCTGCCACAGGGAATCGCCACTGCCCGTCGCTGGCAATTGCAGCACTTAGTAAATGGCCATTGCTGGCCTCAATCACATAGGAGGTAGGCGTTTGGAAAAGTTTTGACGGTAATGAAAAGAGAAAAGCCAAAAGCAATACCAAGCAAATAAGATCGGAAATAAGGAAAGCTTTTGGGATTTTGTTCATTCAATTTGAAGTATAAATTTCGGTCCGTGTAGACACGGACCGGGGCTGTTTTTTAGTATTTGTTCGTTAAAGTGCGAATCCCGATGCTGGTTTTGGCGTTTGGTAAGCACATTATTTTGAGATAGCTTGTTTTAAATCTCAAACATTGCCAGGGTTCGTGGAGACACGAACCAATAGCAATTCCTACTTCACCACCTGTACCCATTTGCCAGCTTCAGTGGCCGAAATATCATTGTTATACATCGCTTCACATTGAACGGCAGATAAGTAGTATTTGCCCAGGTAAGACGCATTAAGTAATACCTTATACACCAGGCTTTCGCCTTCCCTTATATTAAAATAGGTAAAAACGCGATCATCCCTGATGTCCTGGTAGGTAAATGGCGATGAAGCCAAGATACTCTGATTATCATTTACACGGGTATTGATGATTTCCCATCCCGAAGGGAAAATCTGCGTTAACGCCATTTGTTCGTAGTATCCCATTCTGCCAGGATTTTTAACGGTTACTTCAGCATAAAAATCTGTTCCTTGTTTAAGCGTAGCAGGATCCAGAACTTTTCCATTTAAACGCTTGTAGACCACACTCATATCTAAAACATCTGGACGATTAGGTAAGAAATTATTTTGACCAGCAACCGGCTGCCCTTCTAAAACCAAACGAACAAAAAGTACATTATTTCCATTATTGGTAACCGAAGCCATATTTCCTTTAAAAGTTACCGGTGTGCTATTGAGATATTGATTTGAGTTTACAGGGGCAGATTTTCCATCCAATACATATTGATATTGCAACTTATTAGCCGATTGGTTGGATCCACAGAATTTAGCGATAGCAAGCAAACTATAAGCAGTTGTTTGTGTGCTGTACCAGGTGTTTTCGCCTAATTTGGCTGCCAAAGGCTGCAATAAACCGGCAGCTTTTGCTTTCTGACCGAGTAAGGTTAAGGTTTCTAAAATCATAGCTTCATCACGCATATCAGAGCCATAGGTTCCACCTAATTGTTTATAGGGCTGGATGGAGGCATCCAAACCCCTGATCATATTTTGAGCTACTTCATTCTGGCCGGCCAGTTTATAAGCTGCTGCCAGGCGCCATTTCGCGGCTACAGATAAATATTGGAAAGCTTTTAAACGGTTCATGGCTGCCATTTCTGGTTTTTTAGCCAGTGCCAGCATGTATAAGCGGTACGCCTGCGATAAATCGCCACCATAAAAATTATTGCTGTTTGGCGCCCAGTTTGTGGCTTTCGATTTTTGAAAGCGTAATAACTCATCTAAAAGACCAACAGGTAAGGTATAACCAGCATTTTGAGCCTCTATTAAAAAATGACCAGCGTAATTACTGCCCCACTCGTCAGATGTGCCTTCTCCAGGCCAGTAAGATAAACCGCCGTCAGGAGTTTGGAAACCTTTTAGCCTGTTTATGCCAGCCTTGATATTTTTTTCTGTTTTAGCTTTCTGTTGTTCATTCAATGGGCTCAGCCGATCTAAAAACAACTGAGGGAATATGCCCGATGTGGTCTGCTCAATACAGCCATGCGGATATTGAATCAGGTAACTCAATCTTTTGCCGAGATTAATTGCCGGGATAGAAGAGACCTCCAGCGAACCGGAGTTGGTACCCGTCATTCCGATCGGTAAATAGTTCACGGCCCATTTGGTATGTGGCTGAACGGTTGCAGAAACTACATTGGTGATATAGGGATTTGGATTTCTAATATCCATTTCTACATCATAAACTGTTTTTTCGGCTCCGCTTTGTGCAATCACTTTTACTTTGGCAATACCTACGGTATTGGGTGCTTTCACCTCAAAGTAAGCCATTTGTTCGCCGGTTTGCTTATAGTAAAGTTGTTGCGTGTTAGTACCCTGAACAATTAAATTATTTGCCTGCAACTGTACCGATACATTTTTAAGGTTTTTCTCTGTGGCAAATACGGTTACCGGTAAGGTAAAACTTTCACCAGGTCCAATAACCCTTGGCAGGGTGGCCAAAACCATTAGAGGCTTTTTAACCTGAACAGATTTTTCTGCAAAACCATATGCCGCATCCTGTCCGGCAACTACCATGGCCCTTACCGCACCGATATATTGTGGTAATTTAAACTTATGTGTTTTACTTTCGCCTTTACCAATGGTAAATGGTCCCATAAATTTAACTACAGCTTTAAATCGGTTGGCTTTTGCAGGATTTAAATTTTTGTTGATGCTGCCATCACCGCCAATACTTAAAATGCGTTCTAAATTTCCACCCCATGCACCCAGTACATAGTCAAATAAATCCCATGTTTTAACACCCAAACCTTCGCGGGCGTAAAATGCAGCATGAGGATCTGGTGTTTTAAATCTGGTCAAATCAAGTAAACCTTCATCAACCAGGGCGATAGTGTAGGTCATGGCTTTGCCACTTTGTTCGCCAATAGTGATGGTGTTTTCGGTTTCCGGTTTAATTTTATCGGCCATTTTAATGGTCGGTTTTAGTATCGTTTGCGGATCTTCTATAGCAAGTGGAATAGCTCCATACATTCTGATCGGTAAATCGTTAACCGTTTGTGCATGCGGTTGCAATAAGGTAATGTTGGCAAACACATTAGGTGCCATTTCTTTCTCAGCCCTGAATTTGAATTGTGTTTGGCCAGCTTTGGTATCTATCCAGAACGTTTTCAGTACACGGCTGCCATTTTCGATCGCAATTAATGCTCTTCCATTTTTGCCCGTAGGTATGGTTAAGGTAATATCTTCTCCAACGGTGAATTTTTCTTTATTAGCTGTAAACGATAACATAGAGGCCTCTGTGGGATTACTACCCTGTTCACGTTGTGCCCAGCCCGGCCAATCGATATAAACCGACTTTCCCGTCACATGTCCGCCATTTACATCGCGTACCAGAATTAAATAACGTCCCCATTCCGGTTCATCAACGCGCAAATTCCAGCTTCCTTTTCCGTTAAATAAATTTACCTGGTGACTTTCAATTAATTTGTTGTACTGGTTTTGGGTAAAATTTGCATAGGTATACTGGTCATCCTGTTCCCACCACCAGCGCCATTGGGTTTTATATAATTCTACCGTAACAGTTTTGGTTCCACTCAATAATTTACCGTCTGTATTTACATTTACAATTTCCACTTTATGTTCTTTTCCGGTAACGAGCATACCGCTTAAACGGTCGCCTTTTTCGGTACGGATGCCCAGATAACTGTTGTACACATGATAAGGAATACTAAAATTATCGATACTGAAATTACCTCCGGGTTCGAAAACCTTAGTGGTAAAATTCGCCCTCAACACACCAGGTGCGGTATTGTTCTCATTAAGGTTGGTATTGATCTGAGCAGTACCGTTCTGGTTTAAAGTACCTTCAAAAATGGTTTTAACCTGCGATTCGAAATTAACTGTGGGGTTATCAAAATTAAAACCTTCAAAGCCTTTAAACTTAGTTTCGGTAGTGTTTAAGTTTACATCAACCTTAGCTTTTAAATTCTGCGCAACAGCACCAAACAGCCACCTGGCCGATAGGGTAGCGGAAGAAGTGCCTGCACTTAAATATGTTCTGTTACCAATATTGAAATCAATTTTCAGGCGGTTTGGCATTACCGTTTCAATTTTTAGGGTTTTGGTAAAAGTAGCGCCTCCAGCTTTAACTTTGGCCATCCAGTTACCTGTTGGCGCAGTGTTTTCTGTCGCGGTTTTAAAGGTATAGAACCCATTTAACGGTTTGCCATTGATTAGTCTCTGATAAAGCTGGCCTTTAGGGTTATAAAATTCCATGGTTACCGGATAGTTGGCCGGAAGTTTTTTGAGTTTATCTTCCAGAACGAAAGAAACAAATACACTATCACCTGGTCTCCATACGCCACGTTCTCCATAAATAAAGCCTTTTAATCCACTTTGAACAACATCGCCGCCCACATCAAATCTGCTTAACGGCAGCGAACTGCCATCGTCTAATTTAAGGTAGCTGCGTTCCGAGCCATTTTTTGCAATCAATAAAAATGGTTGGCGTTTCAGATCGAACCTGGCAAAGCCATCGCCATCAGTTTTGGTGGTAAAAATGATCTGTTTCTGATAGTCCATTAATTCGAGGCTTACACCACTTAATGGTTTGGCGGTTAATAAATCGGTTGCCACAATCAGCATGCTGTTATCATTGCCGCGTTTGGCCACCAAACCTATATTTGAAGCAATTAAGTTTCTGCTGGCCCAGCGCTGGCTGGTATAAAATGATGGTGTACACGGATTGTCTTTATCATTCCACCTGTAATCAGAAGGGTAATAATTATTATAACGTTGCCAAAAATCATCATCCTCATCGATTTTTTCACCGTAACCTCCATCATCACCGTATTCGTTTTCTTCATCACCGCCATCGGCCTTGTTATCCCCGGCTTTGCAATTATAGGCATTATATTCCTGCCTGAATGCGATGGTAACCCGGTACATAGCTCCCGGTTCCGTACGGATCATCTTATCAAGGTCAAGTGTAAAACGGTTTTTTTTATGAAGGTTAAGCGCTTTATCTTCATCCAAACGTATCGTTTTTTGCAGAATAGGTTTGGCCACCCGGCGCAATTCGTTACCATCTTTGTAACTATTGGTCTGGAAAAACTGCGGAATGTTGTTTTCATAAATTTTGATTACTGTAACGTCTACCGCTTTTAAATTAATGGCTTCAAAAGGTAAAACCAGTTTTCCGGAGTTGGGTAAAATGGTACCGGCACCCGCAATGGTCACCGCTGGTAGTTTATCTTCAAAAACAAGATTGGCCATTTTGCCATCAGACAGTTTTTTCCCATTAATATTCTCAACGCCGGTGTTTACAGTAAGGGCATAGTTGCCTTTCAGTTCTTCTGATGCATAAACTTTAACCTGACTGGCATCAATGGTATATCTCAGATCGCTCAAATTGCCCAAGGTAATCATACCGGTTAAATCCTGCCCCACGCCAACCGGTTCAGAAAACTGTACCAATGCGTAATCTTCTTCTCCCTGAATAGCCTTCATATCCAGAATTTCAAATTTATTGATTGCCGGGACGCGAACTTCTACTTCACCTTTTTGATCTGCATCAATGGCATCACCGTCCCATTCTATTTTTAATGTCTGGTCGTTGCCGATCTTTTTGATGCTGTCAATAGTGAATTTCGAACTGTTTTTCGCCGGGTCGTGCTGCCATTTAATGTTTAATTTCTGGTCAAAATCCAGTGAAAGCGTTTTTTCTATCTTACTGGTCTCTTCCACATCGGCAGTGGCTACTTCACCGGTGAGTTTCATGTAATCTAAAGAGGTATTATTCTGCGAAACCAATCCGTTTTGAGTGAGCATCAGCCCCGGGGTGATTACTTTAAATTCGAAATCGAAATTTTCCAGACCTTTTTCTGTATCAGAAACTTCCGAAAGTTTAAAGGTAGCCTCATAGTTTTTACCTGGTTTAAGGTTTTCATCAGGTCTGAATTCAACCGTTTGAGGGTCTATCCAATAGGTTTTTCCAGAGATGGAAGGGGAGAAGTCGAAAAGCTCGCGTGTATCTGCTTTGCCCAGATCCTGCATGCCTGTTGCAGCGTTAGCCAGGTGTACACGGATAAAACTCTTTTTAGAGATGGTACCGGAAGTATAAGCTTCGATGTATTTTGCGTAAGCCTGGTTTTCTTCGTTGCTTTTCTTTTTTCTATTGAAATAGATTAATACAATTGCCGCTATTGAAACGGCAAGCAAGCCAATAAAAATAAATTTCCTTTTGGATGATGATTGGTAGGTAGATGGTTGTTCCATGTATGAAATTCGTTAAGATAAATGAGATATAATCCTGCGGTTGGAGCAATTGCTATGCCGTAATTAAACGCCTTTTTACCGAAAAACTATATTTCATCAGAAAATTAACTAAAATCAATGCTTTATAAAATAATGTTGAAAATTATAACGAATATGTTGCTCATTTAAGGGCTTTTGGATAAGTTTACCAAATCAACTTTAAATGACCAGATATGATCAGGAAACTTTTAATTTTTTCGTGTTTATTAATTTCTACAACTATTTGTTTTGCGCAGGAGAAAAATGCAGAAAAAGAAGTTGACAAAGCGGTAGATCAGCTTATTGGTTTGATGGTTAATCCAGATAGCCTGGGTTTAGACCAGTTGCTCCTTAATAATTTAAGTTATGGTCATTCAAGCGGAAAAGTGCAAACCAAGCAAGAGTTTATACATTCGCTGCTTTCTGGTGAATCTGATTTTGTTGGCGATATTATTTTAGGCGACCCAAAAACAATTATTCAGGGAAATATAGCTTTGGTAAGACATAAGCTAATGGCGCAAACCAATGATAAGGGAGTAAAAGGAAGTGTAAATTTATATATCCTTTTAATCTGGAGCAAGGAAAAGTCAGGCTGGAAGTTGCTTGGCAGACAAGCGGTCAAGGTGCCTTAAGTTGGTTGGAAGTTTTCAGTTCGCAGTCTTGGAGTCCTAAGCATTTACCGGCTATTTTAGATTATATAGCATTAATATTTTAAACTGAACCTGACTCTGGACCAGGGGCTCAAGACTATTTAATCATCACCCCGGGCTTATTTATTAATGGTATTTTAATCAGGTTGGAATCGATGATGCTTTCTGGCAGAAATATAAACTTTTTATCGTAAATGGTACTGCCGATATAGTAGCTTAGCCAATATTCGTTGGTTAAACCAAAAACTTCAGGATCAATTGCCTCTACTCCTGCAAAAGAATTGGCTTCCATATCGCCAATATAGTGTCTTAATACAGAAGTTTTTACCTGCTTACCATCTTTTTCACCATAACCTTTAGAGCTGATCAATACATTGCTTATGGGTTCGCTTTTGAGATTAACCAGATAAACTGTCCAGTTTTTCACTTCAGGTGTTTCACCCATGAGCACCACCGCCATGGCAATATCTTCAACTGTATTTTCTGGTAAATCTGCTTTCATAACCATTGTTTGCGTCACTCTGATCCGATAACTATCGGATTTATTTCAGAGTCTTGAATAAAAGATGCTGAAACACCCGTCCGACCGGCCGGGCGGAAGTTCAGCTTGACGATTTTTGTTTTATTTTTTCTTCGCTGCCGCCTTTTTTGCTGGCGCCGCTTTTTTCTTTGCCGGTGCTTTTTTCTTTGTTTCGAAAGCATTTGGCACTTGCTCCACAATCATTTTCTTAACGGTTTCCAAATCGATGTCTGCCAGTTCTTCAGGCGTATATTTTTGTTTGGTTGCCTCGTTGTTCCGTAATTTAAGCATCTGTTTGCCAAAACGTATAAATGGTCCCCAACGGCCATTTTCGATAGAAATTTTTTCGGCATCCCAGGTTTTGATATACCTGTTGGCCTCTTTTTCTAACTTTTTGCCAATTAAGGTATTGATATCTTCCTGTGTTAAATTATCGAAATGATATCCTTTTGCCGGGATATTGATAAAAAGATCGTTCCATTTAATAAACGGACCAAAGCGGCCTTTTCCTTTTGTTACGCCTAAACCTTCGTAAAAAGCAATAGGTGCATCGGCATCCATTTTTTCTTTGATAATTTCAACCGCCCGCTCGTAAGTTACCGACAGAGGTTCTTCGTTTTTAGGAAGAGAAATAAAACTTTCGCCCCATTTAACGTATGGGCCAAAGCGGCCAACCCCAACCATTACTTCTTTGCCTTCGAAATCAGGAAGCTGAAAAGGAAGTTTAAACAGTTCCAGCGCTTCATCCAAAGTAATGGTTGCAACAGATTGCGTGCGCATTAAGCTGGCATATCGCGGCTTCTCCTCGTCGTCCAGTTCTCCGATTTGAACCAGCGGACCAAATTTACCTACTTTGGTGTATACATTTTTACCCGTTGCCGGATCGATCCCCAGCAAGCGCTCGCCGGTGGCGCGTTCTGCTGTTTCGAGTGTTGTTTCTACTTCAGTATGAAAGGGGTTATAAAACGAATGCAACATTTTGGTCCATTCCTGTAAACCCTGCGCAATTTCATCAAATTCTTTCTCCACCTTTGCGGTGAAGTTAAAGTCAACAATGCCCTTAAAATGTTCTACCAAAAAGTCGTTTACAACCTCACCAATATCGGTTGGGAAGAGTTTTGACTTTTCGGCACCGGTAATTTCCGATTTAATTTCTTTTTTTACCTTTCCATCGGCTAAAATAATGGCGGTAAAATTACGCTGTTTGCCATCTCGATCACCTTTTACCACATAACCACGGTTTTGTACCGTAGATATCGTCGGCGCGTAGGTAGAAGGACGACCGATACCTAATTCTTCCAGTTTTTTAACCAGACTGGCTTCTGTATATCTGGCTGGCGGGCGCGAATAACGCTCCGTGGCCTGCATCTCTTTTAAAAATAGTTCCTGCCCTTTTGTTAAAGGAGGTAAAATGGCACCACCTTCTTTTTCTTCGTTTTCCTCATCGTCGGTAGACTCCAGGTAAACCTTTAAAAAGCCGTCGAATTTTAATACTTCACCTTCAGCAACCAAATGTTCTTTTCTGGTTGATGCAGTAATCTGGGCGGTGGTTTTCTCGAACAATGCCTCACTCATCTGCGAGGCAATGGAACGTTTCCAGATCAGCTCGTACAAACGTTTCTCTGAAATATCCCCGTCTACCGTATGCCTGTCGAAATAAGTAGGGCGGATGGCTTCGTGCGCTTCCTGTGCACCAGCTGATTTGGTTTTATACACCCTTGGCTGATGATATTTTTCGCCATAAGCTGATTTAATTTCGGCAGCAGCGGCATTAACAGCCGTTTCTGATAAGTTGACCGAGTCTGTCCTCATGTAGGTAATCTTACCGGCCTCATATAATCTCTGTGCCACCTGCATGGTTCTCGCAACCGAAAAACCTAATTTTCTGGAAGCTTCCTGCTGTAGGGTAGAAGTGGTAAATGGAGCTGCAGGATTGCGCCTGGCAGGTTTTGTTTCTAAACTGCTGATATCGAATTTCGCATCCACACAGTCCTGAAGATATTTCTCGGCATCAGCCTCATTTTCGAAACGTTGTGGCAGTTCGGCCTTCACCATTTCTTTTCCCCTGCCGGTTGAGAACTGGGCAGTAATTTTATAGGCAGCGGTGGCATTAAAGTTTAAAACTTCACGCTCCCTGTCTACAATTAAACGTACAGCCACCGATTGTACCCGGCCCGCAGAAAGAGATGGCTTTACTTTTTTCCATAACACGGGCGAAAGTTCGAAGCCCACCAAACGGTCTAGTACACGCCGGGCCTGTTGAGCGTTTACCAGGTTATAATCAATTCCCCGCGGACTATCAATTGCCTTTAAAATGGCCGGTTTGGTAATTTCATGAAAAACAATGCGTTTTGTTTTCTCCACTTTTAGCCCTAAAGTTTCGAATAGGTGCCATGAAATGGCTTCTCCCTCGCGGTCCTCATCGGATGCCAGCCATACCATTTCGGCTTCCTTCGCTAGTTTTTTTAATTCGGAGACAACGTTTTTCTTATCGGCAGGCACCTCATAGGTTTGGGCAAAATTGTTTTTGATATCAATCGCCATATCACCTTTAACTAAATCACGGATATGGCCATAGCTAGATTTCACCAGGAAATCTTTGCCTAGATAGCCTTCTATAGTTTTAGCTTTTGCGGGTGACTCGACGATTAATAAATTTTTGGCCATGAAATACGTTTTTGTGCAAATAAAGCTATAATTAAGGCATAAATCCAAACCCGAGGAGAATTTAATACAAAAAAAATCTTAAATGCTGGTAAAGTCTGTCCGGTTTTATGGTGATTTTAATCTGGTTTTAATTCTTTTGAAAAGCAATTGCAGTACCGGATAGGTAAGGCCTTGGTCCCGCCTTTTGCTTCAAATCCTCAACCTCGTTCCTCAGTCTCCGGGTTTTCCGCTTCAGCCGGGTTTAGGTGGCCTGGCAGGTGCTAGCATTTAGGTCGTAATGACTTTGTGCCAACATGTTAAAATAGCTAAATGAAAGCCTTCATATAGCTTGTTTGATCACTGATCAACTTAATTTACATGTAAATCACACCTTTAAAAACTATTTGTACCTATATTCGTATATAAAAATAAAAACAACGATGATCAGCACAATTCTAATTCTATTAAACTTATTGGTGTCGCCACCAAAAAATGTTTACGATTTCAGCTTCAAAACCATTGATGGTAAGGAAATTAAACTTTCTAAATTTAAAGGAAAAAAAATCCTAATTGTGAATACCGCATCTAAGTGTGGTTTTACGCCTCAGTATGAAGATCTGGAAAAACTTCAGAAACAATACGGCAAAAAGGTGGTATTAATTGGTTTCCCTGCTGGTAACTTTGGCGGTCAGGAATTTTCTACCAATGCAGAAATTAAAGAGTTCTGTACCGGGAAATATAATGTTTCGTTTCTGCTGGCCCAAAAAACCAGCGTTAAAGGCGATGATATTAGCCCATTATTTAAGTATTTAACTACTCAAACCAATACCGAAGAACAGGGAGACATTAAGTGGAATTTTGAAAAATTCTTAATTAATGAAAAAGGAGAACTGGTACACCGTTTCCGTTCCAAAACAAAACCTACCGATGAAGCCATTACTAAATTCCTGTAAAAGGATTTAAAATATAAGATGGAAGATGTGAAATCTCCATTTTTCAGATTATTTAAGAGGTAAAATGGTTAATAGCCATTTTACCTCTTTTTGTTGATTAACCTGATTTTATTAGTATTTTAATATTTGCGGCAAGTACCTGTTTTTTGTCGTTTCCAGCCTAGGTATCACGTTATGCTGATCCGATAGTTATCGGATTTATTTTACAAGCGGAAAATGCATTTTTAGTTGTCTTGTAACGAATTAATCATTAAAATCTTATTTTTCACGAAATGCCCCGGATTGAATTGTCTTCTATGAGTTCGCTCAGACTTGTTATGGTTGATGGCCCGTCTATGCAGCTATTCCAAAAGAACGAAAACATAGCATTACTTAATCGGGTCCGATATTATTAGCTGGGTATCAAAGCTGTTGAAAAAAGATAGGGGCTTAAATCCTTAAGCCCCAAATAAACCAAACAAACTATTTATGAAGTATATATATAACGCCTGTTTAAGCAAATAGTTTTTGGAAAAAATGAATTAACCTGATATTTATATCAATTTAGCAATTGAATACGGGTTGATAAGCTTAGAAAAGCCATATTGTAACCTAATTGATAGAAAAATACAAGTGTTTTTGACTTTAAACTGTTAAAACAGGTTAAGTTGCGCAGGCTGGTATAGACTAGGGTCAAAAGAATAAGGTTCTGTTATATTTTGCCCGCTGCCAACATAATAAAGCTCCGTTTCTTCATATCTCGAAGCCACTTTGATAAATGTATCGCCTGCCACATTTTTAAAAAGGCTTTCCACCAGGGCTGCATCGTTATTGTCTTTCGATAAATGGCTTAGTAATAAATGGCTCATGTAAGGCGCTTTGTGATTGATGAACAGGTCCAAGGCTTGTGCATTGCTCAGGTGGCCGTGGCCATTTGTTATTCTTCTCTTCAAAAAATAAGGGTATCTGCCGTTTTCCAGCATTTGTGCGTCATAATTGGCTTCTAAAAAAGCGGCATGGCAATTTTTGAAATGTGCAATCAGGCGATCGCATACCGAACCTATATCGGTAAAAACACCAACACGTACGCCGCTACATTCAACCGTAAAACTGTAAGGATCTGCAGCATCATGGAATTTAGAAAAAGCAGCTATCTTCAAACTGCCGATCTGGATATTCTGCTGATGACTTAAGGAGAAGGTGTTGTTCGCGTCCAGAATAAGTCTGCTGTTTTTTAAAGTTGGCGCACTAATGTAAACCGGGAGTTTATACTTTTTAGCAAAAACAGCCAGTCCTTTTATATGATCGCTGTGTTCGTGAGAGATAAAGATTGCTTTTACTTTACTTATAGAAAGGCCCAAACGGTTCATGCGGATTTCAACCTCTTTACAAGTCAGGCCAATATCAACCAGCACCGCATCATGATCATTACCGATATAGTAACAATTGCCATTGCTGCCCGAATTAATGGAGGTGAAATATAGTGCCATTTTAGGGTTGCAAGATACGGCTTATTTGGCGAAGGAAAAAAGAAAAACTATGTTTTGGCGCCATTGTGTTCTACCAGGCGCGAAAGCAGGGGCAGGAAAGCCTGTATCAAATTGATTTCTTCCGAAGAGAAAATTTTTTCCATGGTTTGTACCAGCCATTCTTCTTTTATCTTTCTGGTGGCGTTAAGATGTTTTTCGCCAAGTTTGGTCAGTCCGATAAAAACTTTTCGCTTATCTTCCTCACTGGGGAAACGTTCTACACACTCAGCATCAAAAAGGCGGTTAATGATCTGAGAAATGGCCTGTTTAGATACCCTTTCCATGTCTGCCAGTTCGGTAGACAGCATTTTGCCATGTTGCTCCAATAGCGACATGGTTAATAGTTCAGCGTTGCTAAATGCTGAACTTACATTCTGTTTGCGCAATGCCCTGGTTAAGCGGGTAACCGTGCTTCTTAACTTTGCGGCAATCTCCTGTGTTTGAGTAGGCATCTTATTAGTAAATAAACTTTACAAATATAAGGCTTTATTTTTTAATCATAAACGAAGTTGTTTTTTTTGGTGTTTAATTTTTGATTTTAAAATGATAAAACTTAACCTTTTTGGTTTTAAGGTTGTTTTGAATTTTTATACTTTTGTAAAGTTACTTTACTATTTTAATCATGAGTATTTTCCGTTCACTAAGGCATTATAATTACAGGTTGTTTTTTACAGGTCAGGCAATTTCATTAATTGGAACATGGATGCAGCGTGTTGCAATCAGCTGGTTGGTTTACCGTTTAACCGGGTCAGCTTTTTTATTGGGATTGATTACTTTTTTAAGTTTAATCCCTTCGCTGGTGCTGGCACCATATGCAGGTAGTTATGTAGACAGGCATAACAAGTATAAGGTATTGGTTGTTACCCAGATTATTCTCATGCTGCAGGCTGGTGCGCTGGCATTAATGATCTGGTTTAAAGTATATGATATGTTCTGGATTGCAGTACTTTCGCTGGTTCAGGGCCTGGTAAATGCTTTTGATGTGACCGCCCGCCAATCGTTAATGGTAAATTTAATTGATGATAAGGAAGATTTGCCCAATGCTATTGCACTCAACTCTTCGATGTTCAACGCAGCCAGGTTAATCGGGCCGGCACTGGCAGGGGTCATCTTGAGCACGCTGGGAGAGGATATTTGTTTTATCATTAATTTTGTGAGTTTTATTGCTGTTTTGGCTTGTATGGTGATGATGAAGCTTAAACTCACCGAACATCAAAAACCGACAGAAAACATCTGGTTTGACCTTAAAAAAGGATATGACTACCTCAAATCATCTCCCGATCTGGCTGCCATGGTATTAACAATGGCTGCATCAAGTTTACTGGTTATTCCTTTTACCACTTTGCTGCCTGTTTTTGCAAAAGATATTTTTAGCGGAGATGCCACCACTTTTGGCTGGTTTGAAAGTGCTGCCGGATTTGGCGCTTTTTTCGGGGCCATTTATATGGCTACTTTAAAAGCAGGTCAGAATCTGCAGAAAATCGTCATGATGTCGGGTATTTTGCTGGCTGTTTCCGTTGTGGCATTGGCGATATCGCCCTCACTTATTCTGGCTTTAATTTGTACCAGTTTAGCTGCTTTGGGTTTAATGGCACAAAATTCATCAATCAACACTTACTTGCAAACCCACGCCCATGACGAGATGAGGGGCAGAACCATGAGTTATTATATTATGGCGTACCAGGGGGTGTTACCAATCAGTAGCTTGTTAATGGGGTATCTGGCGCATCTTTTCGGTACCCAGTTGGTGGTCGCTTTTGAGGGGGTAGCAGGATTATTGATTGTAGCGGCGTTTGTATACAATGAAAGAAATAGAAATCAGTTCAACAGTAAGGCAATATCATTGAATTAATATTTCATCTGTTTTTTATGTGAGTAGCTGTTACCCCGAACCGAGCCTAAAGAGCTCACCGAAGGTCATTTATTTCAGGACTTTATGGATGAAGACGCTGACCTCGCAGTAGCTACAAAACCATTGAAAATATTAATTTATACCAGTAAAATAATTCCGGTAGCTGTCAGATCAGCATCACAATAGCTTGGATACACCACCTAATGCGTATCGCTATGCACCACCAACTTACAGTCTACCATCACTTTCTGATGGTTTTTCATGTCAATTTCCTGATTGATTAACCGGAGCAAAAGTTTAATGGCATTTTCTCCTACCGATTCAGGGTTCTCTTCAACAGAGGCGATAGGAGGCGAATCGAGGTAACTGATAAAAGCATTATTTCCAAATCCTATACTTTCAATCTGATCAAAGTTAGGGTGGTTGGATGTTCTCAGGTATTTTAAGGCATCAAAAAGGATAGGCTCTTTAAAAGCCACCAGCGCAGTAGGCCTGTTTTCCGGATCGGCAAATAATTTCCTGATGGCCGTGATGGTATTTTCCCGATCAAAATCGGTGTAAGCCACCAATGCTGATGAAAAAGGCAGTTGGTTATCTTTTAATGCATGAATGTAGCCATTAAAGCGATCATGTGTAAAGTTGATCATTTTTGGACCACCCAAATAGGCAATTTTCTGATGACCCCTGTCGATCAAAAATTGAGTAGCCTGATAGCAGCCCTGAAAAGTATTGCCCAATACCTTATGGCAGCTTAAATTAAAACTCGGGTTCCGGGTGTAGTACACTACAGGAATGCCCATCTGCTCAAACTGATCAAGGTGCGCAAAATCCTGTGTATGTTTTGAAATGGCCACAATCAAGCCATCAACGCGGCTCCTTAACAACATATTTGCCGATTGGATTTCCTTTTCCAGCTCATCATGCGATTGACTGATGATCACATTGTATCCGTTTTGTGTAGCAAATTGCTCCACCCCATAAATGCTCCGGGTAAAAAAGTGATCTAACAGGTTGGGTAAGATCACACCGATAATGCATGATCTTCTTTCCTTTAAATTAATGGCTGATTTATTGGGCGTAAAACGGAGCTCACGGGCCATTTCCTGTACACGCTGCTTGGTGTAAGTATTTATGGATGGGTAGTTATTAAGCGCTTTTGATACTGTTGAAACTGACATCTTTAACTTCTCCGCCAGGAATTTCAGTGTTACAGGGGTATGGTTCGTCATCTTTTCCAATCTCAGTACATAGTTAAGAAAAAATGCAATTATTTCAAACGTTTGAAATGTAGTTTACTTGGATTTTAAGACGTTTTAACCTACTTAAAACCATTTAATCTCTTCAGCTTTTCTAAATTCGCAGTCAGGATACAAACCATACAAAAACATAATCTTGCTCAAATTTAGGCCATTGAGAGCGAAACCGTTTGCAATTAATTGTTAGTTTTGAAACGATCAATTAATCATATTAAAATTTAAGTTATGCTAAAAACAACCTATAGCGTATTTTTAATCTGCTTTTCGCTACTTTCATCATTCTGTTACGGTCAGGTTACCGCTATACAGAATATTCAGGGCAGGAAAATTCAGAGCCTTAACGGTAAATGGAATTATATTATCGATCCTTACGAAAATGGTTATTACGATTACCGTCACAATCCCTATGATCAATCTAAAACCGGATCAGGCGGTTTTTACGACGATAAAGTGCAAAAAGATAAGTCAGAGCTGATCGAATATGATTTTAATCATTCTCCGCAAATGAATGTTCCGGGCGATTGGAACTCGCAATCAGAAAAACTGGAACTTTACGAAGGCAGTGTCTGGCTCCGTAAAAAGTTTGATGCAAAACCCGAAAAGGGGAAAAAATATTTCGTCTACTTTGCGGCAGTAAATTACGAGGCCCATGTTTACCTCAACGGAAAAAAACTGGGCGTACATAAAGGTGGTTTCACACCTTTCCAGTTTGAGGTAACCAATAACTTAAAAGCTGGTGAAAATTCACTGATACTTAAGGTTGACAATGTCCGTAAACAGGATGAAATTCCGACGGTAAATACCGATTGGTGGAATTATGGTGGTATCACCCGTGATGTTTTTCTGGCGGAATTTCCGGATCATTTTATCAGTGATTACAAACTTCAGCTGGTTAAAGGCAACAACAACCTGTTAAGTTTTTCGGTAAAACTGGCTGATGCCAGTGCCGGACAGGAAATTACGCTTTCCATCCCGGAGCTTAAGCTGGAGAAGAAATACAAAACAGATGGAGAAGGTAAAATTGCCGATGAATTTATCTGGAACAATTTAAGTTTATGGTCGCCTGAAAACCCAAAACTATATGCCGTAAATATTAAAACTGATAAAGAAAATATCGATGATAAAATCGGGTTCAGAACCATTCAGGTAAATGGCGATAGCATCCTGTTAAATGGTAAATCTGTTTTTTTAAGGGGCATATCGCTGCATGATGAAAACCCGATTTTAGCCGGACGTTTACGTTCTGAAGGCGATATGCGCATGATGTTGCAATGGGCTAAAGATTTGAACTGTAATTACGTGCGTCTGGCCCATTACCCGCACAATGAAGAAATGATCCGCCTTGCTGACGAAATGGGGCTGTTGGTTTGGGCCGAAGTGCCTGTTTACTGGACCATTAGCTGGACCAACCCCGCCACCTATGCCAACGCGAAAAAACAATTGACTGATTTAATTGTACGCGATAAAAACAGGGCAAGTGTAATTGTTTGGTCGATAGGGAACGAAACGCCGCTTAGCGATGCCCGTTTGAGTTTTATGAGCAATTTAGCTGAAGCGGCCCGCGCTTTAGACGATACCCGTTTGATAGCTGCCGCTTTAGAAGTTCACAGCGAAGGCAATACCATGGTTTTAAACGATCCTTTGGGCGAAAAAATCGATCTGGTTAGTTTTAATGAATATGCTGGCTGGTACTGGGGCGGTAATCCATCTGAAATTACCAAATACAATTTTGATATCAAATATAAAAAACCTGTAGTGGTTTCCGAATTCGGCGGTGATGCTCTGGGTGGATTCCATGCTGATGAAAATACCCGCTGGAGCGAAGAATACCAGGAAGCCTTGTATAAAAACCAGATTATCATGTTGAGCAAAATCGGTGCTTTGCGTGGTATGACACCATGGATTTTAACTGATTTCAGATCACCAAGAAGACAGCACCCCATTTATCAGAATTTCTGGAACCGTAAAGGATTGATCAGCGAAACCGGTAAGAAAAAGAAAGCCTTTTTTGTACTGAAAGATTTTTACGACCAGATGCAGGTAAAATACAAGTAGTAACATCAATAAATTGCGGCAGGCCATTTTAAATAAACTTATGGAGGGTAAATGAACTTAAAACCTAACAAAAAAAAATCATTCGCCATTTGCCTGTTCATAACCCATTAAACCTGTTTATCCTATGAAGCTTAAATTAATCCTTCTGGCAGTAAGTGTATGGCCGATCAGTATGGTAAAGGCACAGCAGGTTGATGTGGCCGTGGCATTTGCGTTGGCCGCCAAACAAACTGATGTATTGATCCAAAACGTAGATTCGGCCCGGAAAATGAAGCCAAACCTGGTTTCGCCACGTACGGTTGAAAATGGGCAGTTTAAAATGGTGGGCTCCAAAGACTGGACCAGTGGTTTTTTTCCGGCAGAACTCTGGTACTTTTATCAGTACACCAAGGATAAAAAATGGCTTAAATTGGCTGAAAAATATACGGAAGACGTGAAGCCTGAACAATTTAATACCGGTACACACGATCTGGGTTTTATGATCTATTGTCCGTTTGGTAACGGATACCGTTTAACGGGCGATCCGGCTTATAAAGCCGTCATCATTCAGGCAGCAAAATCCCTCTCAACCCGGTTTAATGCTAAGGCAGGGGTAATCAAATCATGGGATCATAATGGCGATAAATGGAAGTATCCGGTCATTATCGATAACATGATGAACCTCGAACTTTTGTTTGAAACCACCAGGTTAACGGGCGATTCCTCTTTTTATAGAATTGCGGTAAAACATGCCAATACCACGCTGAAAAACCATTTCAGACCCGACTTTAGTTCCTACCATGTTGTTGATTACGATACCTTAACGGGTAAGGTGTTGCAGAAAGTAACTGCACAGGGTTATGCGAACGAATCGGCATGGGCAAGGGGGCAGGCATGGGCACTATATGGATATACCATGTGTTACCGCGAAACAAAAAATAAAGCCTATTTGACCCAGGCCGATGGCGTTGCAGGTTTTATCATAAATCATAAAGTTACGCCGGCTGATGGCATTCCTTATTGGGATTACAATGACCCAAAAATCCCTGAAGCTTCCAGAGACGCATCTGCTGCTGCCATTACCGCTTCTGCACTTTACGAACTGGCAAAATATAGCGCCAGCGGTCCAAAATATAAAGCTGCAGCCGATAAGATCTTACACTCACTTAGCACAAAATACATTAATCAAACGGGCTCCAACTATGGTTTTATTTTAGCGCATAGCACGGGGCATCGTCCGGCAAAATCTGAAATTGATGTACCCATCAATTATGCCGATTATTATTATCTGGAAGCTTTGCTGAGAAGTAAACAATAAAGGTTCAGGTTGAGAATAGTTGTCTTAATTATCATAATAAACACCTGATAATTAATCTGTAAAATAGACGTGATTGAAGTGAAAAATTAATATCGGTATATAAGATCAAAAAAAAATGATAAAAGAAAGTAAGGGCCTGTTTTCATTGGAAAACAAGGTAGTAGTGGTTACCGGCGCCACGGGTGTTTTAGGCGAGGCCTTCATCAACGGGCTGTGCGCTGCCGGGGCAATTATTGTAGTGATTGGAAGAAACGAAGAAGTAGCCAGGCAAAGGGCGGCAGATGTAATTGCAGCTGGTGGCCAGGCTATTTACATCATTGCCGATGTATTGAATGAGCAAGACCTGACCGAGGCAAATGCCACCATCATTAAAACCTATGGCCGTATTGATGCTTTGGTAAATGCTGCTGGTGGAAATGTGGCTGAGGCCGTCATCCAGCCAGGAAGCGATGTTTTTGAGCTCAACATTCCGGCTTTAAAACAGGCCTTTGATTTAAACCTTTTCGGAACCATTATGCCTACACAGGTTTTTGGTGCGGCAATTGCCAAAAACGGTGGTAGTATTGTCAATATATCATCGGTTTCCGCTACCCAGGCACTTACCCGGGTATTGGGCTATTCAATGGCTAAAGCAGCTGTAGAAAGTTATACCAAATGGATGGCTGTTGAGCTGGCCAACCGTTATCAGGATAAAATCAGGATGAATGCCATTGTACCCGGCTTTTTTATCACCAATCAGAACAGGGCGTTGTTAACCAATGAGGATGGATCTTTAACTGCAAGGGGGCAGGCCATCATTGCTAAAACACCATTTAAGCGGTTTGGTGCGCCGGAAGAATTAGTTGGTGCTTTGGTTTACCTGCTCAGTGATGCCGCTAAATTTGTAAACGGCGAAAGTATTAAAGTGGATGGTGGATTTACGGCATACTCCGGCGTTTAAAGATCATATTATAGTGGGAACAAATACACGGTGTTACTCCTCAAATCTGTATAGTCATATAAATCAGTGCAATCAAATATCATGAAAAAATTAGAACAAACCTGGCGTTGGTACGGCCCTAACGATCCGGTCAGCCTGCAAGACGTTAAACAGGCAGGTGCTACCGGCATCGTAACCGCATTGCATCATATTCCACATGGCGAAGTTTGGCCTTTGGAAGATATCCGGAAAAGAAAAGCCATTATCGAAGCTGCAGGTTTAACCTGGTCGGTAGTAGAAAGTGTTCCCGTGCACGAAGCCATTAAAACGCGTAGGGCAGATGCCGGGCAATATATCGAAAATTATAAAAGCTCTTTGCGTAACCTGTCTGCCTGCGGAATCAAAACCGTATGTTATAATTTTATGCCGGTGTTAGACTGGACCCGTACGCAACTCGATCTCGAAATGACCGATGGATCGAAAGCGCTTTATTTCAACTGGATCGATCTAGCGATTTTTGATCTCTATATCTTGAAGCGGGAAGGGGCAGAAGCAGATTATTCAACATCTGTTTTAGATCGGGCGGCAAGTAAATTCGCTACGTTAAGCGAACAGGATCTGGTTGACCTTCGGATCAATGTACTCATGGGCATTCCGAATGAAAAAGAAATCGAACTGGAAACCCTGCGCAACAGCATTAACGAGTACAAAGCCATCGGCACACAGGGTTTAAAAGAAAATCTGACTTTTTTCCTGTCATCAATTGCCGGGGTTTGTACCGAAGAAGGTATTAAAATGACCATCCATCCGGATGATCCGCCTTATGCCATTTTAGGTTTGCCAAGAATAGCCAGCACGCTCGAGGATTTTAATTACATTATTAAAAGTGTAGATCAGGCTTTTAACGGTGTTTGTTTCTGTACAGGCTCTTTAGGCGCCGGTATGGGGAATAATACCTTGGAAATTTTCAATGCGGTTAAAGAACGGGTATATTTTGCACATTTGCGTAACGTTAAAAAGGATGAAGACGGCAGTTTTTACGAAGCCGATCATTTAGGTGGTGATGTAAACATGTATGAGATCATGAAAGCGCTAACGGCAGAAAACGCATTACGCGATCAGGCTATTCCTTTCCGTCCGGATCATGGTCACCAGATGTTGGATGACCTGGCCAAGGTAACTAATCCGGGTTACTCGGCCATCGGCCGGTTAAGAGGTTTGGCCGAGTTGAGGGGCCTGGAGATCGGGGTAACCGGTAATTTTAACGAATGATCCGTCGTTACCGCACCGGCAGGAATCTGAATAGAACAAACTTAAGCCGTAGATCGAAAGACCTGCGGCTTTTTTTACTGCTGTCCCGATAGAGTCGAAGAATAGTCGGTTTAGGAGCATTTGATTAAAGCTGATTTGGAGCGCAAGGTCTTTGCTAAATGGGGTAGCGTGTCCCTGTTCTTCGCTTCCCCGTACCTTGTGGCGCAGGGTAACCACTCCAGCCAAGGCTAAATTGCGCTGCAGCATTTCATATTTAGCGTTTGCAAAGTGCAGTAAACGTTGTTTCTAAACCCGTTTAGAGCGAAATGGCCCGGATCCCGATTGCATCGGAGCGGACTATAAGCGGAAGCGGTACTGCAAACCGCCAGGAACCATAGGCCGCTTATTTCCTTATTCGACAAACTCAATCATTTGAGTCGGTGTGATATCAACTAATAGGATCATTTAATTCAATATAACCCTATGCAGATTAACACCAAAGGTTTATCTGTGCGTTTTTCATCAATTGTCTTCCGTTTTTTATCATCCTTCGCCTAGTAGACGGATCTTTTAAGCATGAACACCATCGCTGCATATTTATTTGTACAAATTTTCGCTGTAGGCTGCACTTTATCAGTTTCCCGCCAAGCCCTGAAGCTTAACAGCATAACCCAATGGCTACAATTTTAACCCCGCTTCGCTTGTGGCTTGAAATTTGAGTCTTTTAAATCATATGGAAAATAGCAATAAGCCCACGAAGAAAATCTTAAAACCCTCTGTTGTACACGATGATTTACCGGAGGTTCAAAAAACGGTGCAGATGCATCAGGTTCCAGAGGATAATGAGGATATCCTGCCCGAAAATCCGGAAAGAAATTATCACCATGAAGAATTAAGGAGCGTAAGTTCAGGTCACAACGAGATCAGGCAAGCCGATGATGATGTGTGGAATGGAGAAGATGCTTAATGGAGTGGTTACCCCTGTTTTAAAGGCTTTCATGGCTATTAAGAGGGCGAACTTCATCAAATACCATTATGTTTTACGCAAAATAAAAAATTAATAAGGCATAGCATTAATTTTAATTGCTTCGTTCTTAAATACTTATTCGAAATATAAAAAGTACGTTTTAAATACTTTAAAATATATTTTTACATATTCAATAGAACTTCTATATTTGCAGCTCATTAAAAAATGAGCCTCGGTAGCTCAGTTGGATAGAGCAACGGTTTTCTAAACCGTGGGTCAGGGGTTCGAATCCCTTCCGGGGTACTTAAAATGGCTTTCAATGAGAATTGGAGCCATTTTTATTTTGTGACTATTCTGTTTTTTTACTGTTAAACCGGGATAGATGGATTGCCGCTGTTACCCGATGAAACTGTAACCTCCAGCTATTTTAGTTAATCGTATCAGCAATATGGATCTCGCAGTAAAAGTCTTTAAATTTAAATTTTCTAAACGTTATGTTTTATTTCCAATAGAAAACCATAGCGGATCAAGCGGAAAAGTTGGGGGGATTTTAAGCATATATTTTTGATAGCCTGAACATAAAGAATTCAACATCTCTTACTCCCCTGAACTGAGCTCTTAGCGCCTTTTCCGTGGCGTTGTCGCCAGCGGTCAGATCAGCTCATCGAAATGGATCGGAAGCTTGTAAATGCGTTTACCGGTGGCATGGTAAATGGCATTCGAGATTGCGGCCGGCATGCCCACCAATCCGATTTCACCAACACCCTTGGTGCCCAACTCATTAATCAGGCTGTCCTTTTCATCGGCAAATATCACTTCCAGTTCACCAATGTCGGCATGTACGGGGATATGGTATTCTCCCAGGTTGGCGTTGATGTATTTGCCAAGCTGCGGATCCATAATGGATTCCTCATGGAGTGCCTTACTGATACCCCATACCATTGAGCCGAGGATCTGGCTTTTAGCTGTTTTGGGATTGATGATTTTTCCAGCCGCAACAGCGGTTACCGCCCGGGTGAGGGTGATGGTTCCAAGGTCGCGGTCAACCTCCACCTCCACAAAAGAAGCGCTGTGTGTGGCCAGGCTGTATTTCCGAAGTTTGAGCATGTGGGGCCTGCCCATCTTTGTAGTTTTGATGGCCGCACCCTTATTAAAGGCAACGATGTCCTTCAGACTTATTTTTATGGCCGGATCATTTTTAAGGTGAATATGGCCCGAAGAAAAAACAACTTCTTCTTCCTTTGCTTTTCTGAAAGGAGAACCGTTCATCTCCGCTGCTTTTTTTAATAGTTTTTTACGCAGCGATCTGGCAGCAACCACAATGGCAACCCCTGTTGAGGAGGTGATCGCTGATCCGCCCTGGAACATCGAAAAGGGTTTTTTACTGTCCCCGTACCTGAATTCCACATCAGCCATCTCCAGTCCAAGTTCATCTGCTGCAATCTGGGTCATCACCGTCAGGGTTCCCGTACCAATATCGGTAGTAGCATTGTCAACCACCATTTTCCCTTCGCTGTTGATCATGATCTGCACCCTCGAAGGAAACTGGAAGGCATCCCAGATCCCGGTCGCCATGCCGTAACCAACAAGTTTATTTCCGCGTTGCATGCTTCGTGGTTCAGCACTGCGTTTGTCCCATCCGAATTTTGCTGCCGCCTCCAGGTAGCATTCCCTGAGGGCTTTGCTGGTATATGGTTTTCCTGCCGATGGATCAGCATCCGAATAGTTGAGCAGGCGGAGTTCCAGTGGATCTATCCTGAGCTTATAGGCCAGTTCATCCATTGTGCATTCAATGGCATGGAGTGCCGTGCTACCACCGGGTGCGCGCATATCCATCGGGGTATAAACGTCCAATGGCACAACCTGATGTTCAAAAAGCGTGTTGGGGGCAGGGTAGAGTTTATGGCTCCAGTTGGAGGTGGGTTCGGTATAGTCTTCAAAATTCGAGGTTTCGGCAAAGGTGCTGTGGCCAAGTGCGGTAAGTCTTCCGTTAATGTCGGTAGCAAAACGCATCCGTTGTACCGCCGGCGGCCTGTGGCTAAAGGAGAACATCTGCTTCCTGTCCAGTACCACACGAACATTGCTTTTTAAGTGCAGGGCTGCCATTACGCACAGGAACAACTGGTACTGTGGCCTGAGCCCCGATCCGAATGCACCCCCTACAAACGGGGCAAGTACCCTTACGTCCTTATAATGGAGTCCGAATACATTGGCAATGAAAAGCTGGTTATTGATGGTACCCTGGGTTTTATCGTAAATGGTCAGCTTTCCATCCCCTTCAAAAAGGGTTGTGGTGGCAAAGAGTTCAATGGGGTTGTGGTGTTCGGTGCCGTGGTGGTATGTTGCGCTTACCTTTACTGCAGCGTTTTCGAACGCGTTTTCAAAATCCCCTGTGGGGGGCGGGGGTGGTGGTTTAAGTGCGGTAGCTAATCCTTTTTTAGGCGCCCTGGCCTTATCCAGGTGTTTTTCCATATAGCTTTGGTGCGGCTCCTGCTGGTAACGGAAAACTATTCTGGTGGATGCATACCTGGCCGTCTCAAAGTCGCGGGCAACCACCAGCGCAACAGGCTGGCCATTATAGAGGATGTTTTCATCATAGAGTGGTTTAAACACGGTTCCCGGAGGGGCGTCCATATCGGTATACTGCAGATCGAACCAGGCGAGTTTGGGGCGGTTGACGTGCGAGAGGACATCCACCACGCCCGGCATGGCCATGGCTTCCGTGGTATCAATTTCCACGATCTTTCCTTTGGTGATCGGGCTGCTCACCACATAGCCGTGTAGCAGGCCTTCCAATGGGTATTCAGCAGCATACCTGGCCTCGCCGGTAACTTTTTCACTACCCTCCAAACGGCTAATCGGCCGGCCTACGTTTTTATCTGTATTCATGTTGATTTTGTTAGGTGTCTGATTACAATGAGGGTTGTGCGCCTGGAAGCTGTGTGTCCGGATCGAGTGCCATCATGCAGTTGCGTATAATGGCATTTTTTGCCAGTTTAATCTTAAAACGGTTATATTCAAGTCCTGCCGCTCCATCAAGGATCATATCTGCCGCGGCGGCAAAGGTTTCCCGGCATGCGGTTTTTTCGCGGAGAAATTCTTCCGCTTCCAAGGAACGCCAGGGTTTATGGGCCACCCCGCCCAGGGCGATCCTGGCCTCCTTAATGGTATGGCCATCCATTTCAAGTGCGGTAGCTACCGAAACCAGCGCAAAAGCATAAGAGTGGCGGTCGCGGAGTTTGAGGTAGGAATAGTTCAGGGGAAAGCCTTTTTCGGGCAGATCTATCGAGGTAATCAGTTCACCTGGTTTCAGGTTGTTGTCAAGCTCGGGCCTTTGGCCGGGCAGGCGGTGGAAGTCTGCAAAGGCCAGGCTACGTTCGCCATCCACACCCGTTACATTTATCCTGGCTTCCAGTGCGGCCAATGCTACGCACATATCCGATGGGAAAACGGCAATACAGGCTTCACTGGCACCCAGTATGGCATGCATCCGGTTATAACCCTCCCTGGCCGGACAGCCCGATCCAGGAACCCTTTTATTGCAGGGTACCTGATGGTCATAAAAATAGTAACACCGCGTACGCTGGAGCAGGTTGCCCCCGTTACTGGCCATGTTGCGGATCTGCGCCGAAGCACCTGCCAGTATAGCCTTTGATAACAGGGGATATCGGGATTCGATGATAGGATGGTAGGCGGTTTCGGCATTTTTTACAGCAGCACCCAGCCGAAAACCTCCATTTTCAAGTTCACGCAATTCCAAGAGCGCGGCCAGCTGGCTGATGTCGACCAGCGCTGTAGGGTTAACCAAATTGTACTTCCATAAGTCGAGCAGGTTGGTGCCGCCGGCAATGAACGCAGAAAGGGGCCGATCATCGGTAAGCTGAATGGCAGTAGGAATATCGGGCGCAGCGAGAAAACTGAAACTATTCATAACTTCCTCCGTCTTTTATCTGCATAATTGCATCTATAATACCCACATGGGCTCCGCAACGGCAAAGGTTGCCGCTCATCTGTTCTTTTACTTCCTCACGAGAGGAAGCCCTGCCCTCCGATAAAAGGCCTAAGGCACTGCAAAGCTGTCCTGGGGTACAATAACCGCATTGAAAGGCATCGTGGTCAATAAACGCCTGCTGCAGGGGGTGAAGGCCGTTTTCCGTTGCAATTCCTTCTACCGTGGTAATCTCCGCCCCGTCTTTCATCACCGCCAGGCTCAGGCAGCTTAAAATACGCTTTCCATCACAAATTACGGTGCAGGCGCCGCACTGCCCGTGGTCACAGCCTTTTTTGGTTCCGGTCAGATCCAGGTGGTCACGTAAGCAGTCTAACAGGCTCACCCAGGGGCGGATATTGACGCTATGGTGTTTTCCATTTATCTTCAGAGTAACTAAATGGGTTTCCATCCCTTGGGGATGCGGGTGCTGCGGATCTGTTTCCATAGTGGTTTTGTTAACTAACTTTATTGTTAACAATAAAATAAGAGATAGGTTTTTTTAATTTGGTGTGCGGGAATGCGGAATTAGGCGCATGGCAGGTGCGGAATCTCAGGCGTTAAATTCGGTGTTATACCCTGCTACGCGCAGAGCAGGGCTTAAACAGCCAAAAAACAGGCAGCATGTGTAGGTAAGGGCAATCACTGCCAGGCTCCATGTGCTAAAGGCAAGGTCTGATTCGATATACGGTTTGCAAATAGCAAAACTATGCAAGCTGTTTTTTATTCGCCAAAACCACAACAGCCGTATCTTTTTTAGGGATACGGCTATTATGGTATTGAATGTGTTTATGCTCTGGATGTTTATCTTATTTAAATTAGTTCCCGGGGTCTTTCACTTTCTCCACTACATCCTGAATATTTTGTGGCAGGCTAGAAAGCAGGTTATAGCCCGTTGCGCTTTCAATATCCCTTACTGTTACAATATAATCTTTCCAGTTGGCGCCAATGGTATTTACATTAGGGGTATTTATGGCAATTACCCTTGTCGATGCTGTTACGCGACTTAAATCATTATCACCCGTTTTCAACAGTACGGCCACTTTCCATACATTGGCCGGAACGGTTATTTTGCCGTTGTTGATGGTATTGGTTACCGATGCACTTGCTGAACCAATGCCACCGGTGCCGTAGCTGCCCATAATGATATAAACCTCATAACCATTTAAGGCCTGCGCACGAAGGTAACTTTCAAAAGATTCCCAGGTTTTCTGGTTATTGTTTGGTGCCTGCGGAATCATGTTGGTCATCAGAAAAGTGGCGGAGTTTGCGCTGCCCGAACTGGTACGGTCGCCACTCGGACAATTATGGCCCCTGTCAAAACCCGAACCCGAATAGCTATTGCTTTGCACCTGGTACCAATTGCCTGGAAGGCCCGTAAAGGAAGCAAAATCGTCTTTCCGGGTTACGGCCCCGTTAAAATCGTTTGGGTCAAGATGCCAGCTTACCCAATTCGGTATACCGCGGGTCATACTATAACTCTCTACATAGTATTTTTGATCAATAAAGTAATTTTCTGCTGATACGACATTGGCCTGTGCACCCGAAGGATTGCCAAATAACAGATTAGAATTGTCGCCGCCTGATGGAGGTGCATCTGCACCGGCCTCAGGTGTACCTCTTCCCGGCGTTGCAGTTCCGGTATTGCCGTTGTCTGTTGGGTCAGTATCCGGAGCGCCTACCATTATACCCGGATCACCAGTCCCTTTAAAGCTGATATCATCGATATTGATTCTGGTGGTACCTGCTTTTTTAATCTGCAAGCGGATTTTTCCGGTGGTACTCACTTTAAATGAATCTGTAACAAGGGTGGTACTGGTTTCGGTAATATCTGCACCCAGCTGGGCATAGGTTTTTCCACCATCTGTTGAAGCCAGTAGCTGCCAGGTAGAACCGGCATCGGTACCGTATTTGGCATGCGATACATAAATCATTTTGGTTCCTGCAATATCAAAGTTCATGGAGAGGTATCCTGTCCTCAGCCGTACTGACTTTGCACCGTTTTTTGCATCCGCGGTGAGGTTGCCTAAAAGGGCATCGCTCAAAGTCCATTTACCCGTTAATAGTTGTACACTATCTAATGCATAACTGGCTTTAGTTCCAGATTCAAAGGTTTCAGTAATGGTGTAAGCCGTTGCAGGTTTTGGTGGGGCCACCGGCGTTTCTCCCTCAGCAGCAATTTTTTTTGAACAGGCAGACAGGGACAGGGCGCCAATCAGCCCTGAATAGATAAGGATGTTTTTTAATTTCATTGTTTTTAAAATGTCTAACGAGATGGCGCCAATCCAGATCATTTTAAAATGAGGGGCGAAGGTATCGATAAAAAATAGCGTTAATGTTAAATTAATATTAATAACACCTTTGAAGGAATCAAATGCCAGCTGCTTTTTTGTAGGTCGTGTCGACTTTCAACATATTTTGGGGTTTAAATACTTAAGCGCATTAAGGAGAGAAAAATGAAGCAACCATAGCTGTATGCCTCAAAAGATAAATTTATGATGTCAAAGACTTACTTAATTTCAGTCTTATGACAGATTTTTAGCTTGTCTATATCGGGGTTAAGTGGATTGCAGGATACTTGAATATTAATATCTATATAACAAAAGTAAACCCGTACTAATATATTTCGATTTCTCCATCTTCAGTTTTTTGAGGTTAAGTATAACAAAGAATTTAGTATTGTAATTTAACTGATCGCTTACTATTATAAATTCCCGATCAAGAGCGTCGACCTGTGTTCAGTAAAATGCTATTGACAAAAAAGCTAAAGTTAAGATGCAAATAATTGTGGTCTTCGTAATTTAAATGGCTCCGGAGATGTGTTAGAAGTAAAGTCTATGTTTTCTCCCCCTCATCGGGATGTCAATATCTAAATACCAAAAGATTAAAGCTAAGTAGATATACTTGATACTCAATACTTGACTTGGCAGAGTTGAATAATCATGATTGAAGGATTTGGCTTTGATCTGGTTGATATTTTTAGGTTCCCATGCTGCATAAACTGATTCCTTAAGCAAAAACGTTAGCTAACCATGTGAATAATAATGCAACCCCCGATTCCTATCTTACTCAGATCTTCGAAACGATGCCTGTCCTCTGTTTTTCGGCAAGAAGCTCAATCAAATTAACGGAGATGTTAACGACTCCTGAAACGTGCGAAACCGTTGCAAATACAAAAACGATAGCTAAAGTAATTTTAGCACCACCTTGCAATCTAAATCGTGCCAACTGTCATTCTCTTTTATGAAAACAATAGAGGTATTAATTCCCTCACCCTTAATACCCAATTTAGGATTGCCAGGAAGTCTTTTTGAGTTTTTCTTAAACACATCGAGTAAATCTACCCCAATGGCATGCTTAACATGGTAAACCGCAAGTAGAACAATACCCCTGGGATCATCATTGGGCTCTAGAAACTTTATTAAAGCGGCTTCTTCATACACCGATCTCGGATCAGTAATTCCATTGCTTTCATAGTATGCTTCGTAACGGTCTAAATCCTCGGGCATCTTGGGTAAATCATATAGATTAGACAACTCATTGAAAGCCATTTCAGCCTGTTGTAAAGGTGGTTTTTCCGTTGATTGGATTTTAACGAGAAGGTCGTTTAGTTTTTGATCATTTTGGATCCATTGCTCAAAAGTAGGTGTCATTTGGTATGGTTAGTAACGTTTGTCTATTCGTGTAAGTTATTGATATCGGTTTTTCCTTTCGTTGTGCAACCATTCGATCGAATTTAAATGGCTTGGTGCGAATTCGATTCCTGTAAATCCATGTTGTTCAATAGCTGTTTTAAAGTTTTCTGAAGCATAATACCCTACTCCGCCATCAACATTACCCAATGCAAACACATCATCAACCGTATCTTCTTTGATATAAACGTGATCTATTGTTGTTTTCCAACTGTCTCCGCCTTCGGAACTTAAATAATCTAAAAATTCATCCTGTGAATCTACTGCTACTGGTTCGAGAAATGTGCCTCCTTCAACTTTCCTCTTCATCGTTACTACGCGTGACTTCTCAAAATCTACGTAATTGTACATTGGTTTGGTAGGACTGACAACCCAATACTCGAATTGTTGATTATCCTTTTCAACACTACATTCGAAATATTGGAACATACTCTGATCGTATGTTTGAAAAATTTTCTTTAGGGCTGGGCTTATCAAAAGTTTTCTTGTGAATCCAACTGGAATCGTACGGATTAGGTCGGTTAATTTGGCTTTTTTATAAAGTATACCTGTTGCCATTATGGGCTCAAAATCAACCCTTTTAAATTCAATATTTTCGATGAAGCTAGGGTTATTTTCCCAATTATCAGGTAACTTTGAACGTTGAATCTGATTAATGTCACCCACAATCTTCGGGCTTAGGCTGTGACGTATTCTGTAGTACATTAGAAAAGTAGTTGGTCAATTGGAATATTAATCTCATTTAAAAAGTAATAGCATTTAAATTAAGCTTTGCCATAAATTGCACTTCTATATTCATGGAGCCATTCATTTGAAGTAAGATTAATTGGTTTAAATTCGATACCTGTAATTCCATGTACCAGCAAAGCTTGCTTAACTCTTTCTGAGATATAGTATCCCAGCCCTCCTTCGACATGTGTTAGCACAAAAATGTCCTTTGATGCACTTTCAGAGATGTTTACACGATTAATAATCGTTTTCCATCTTTCCAAATCGCTTTGACTGGCTAAATAATCATTAAACTCTGTCAATGTTGAAATATCTACACGCTCAAAGTAAAATCCACCTTCGGGGCTTCTTTTTCTTGTTGTTACTTCAGATTGCTTAAAATCAACAAGTTCAAAACTAGTATATAAAGGGTTTGTTAGCCAATACTCATAGTTCAAATTTTTGATTTGGATTTCACATTTAAAAAACTGGAACACGTTGTCGCCAAATTTATTCAATATATTTTTCAACTCTGTGCTAACCAAAAGTTTTTGGGAGAATCCTGCAGGACCAGCACTTAGCAAAGCTGTCAATTTTGCTTTTTTGTGTAATATCCCAATAGGCATTTTTGGTTCGGAATCTATTTTTTTCAGAGAAATATTGTCAATAAAGTCAGGGTCTGAATCCCAATTAGGAGGTAGAATAGCCTCTTCTATTTGACAATAATTACCAACAATTTTATTGTTTAAACTGTGTTGTATTTTATAGAACATTTAAAGAAGTAATTGATTAAATGGAACATTTGGGTAATTATTAATTGTATTTCTAATATGGCTAATTATTGCGAGAACTTCATCATAAGTTTGTTCAGGGGTAAGATTTTTTAGAATATTTTCGAGTAGCTCAACAACCCGATTATCATATAAGTTATGGCTCCCGCTGTGCGCTAGATTGTTAAGAGGAATTCCATTCAAAATGTCGTTCATATGAAAAAAATGTTTTGATTTAGCAGCTTTTTGGATAGCCCAATTTGTAGACTTAGCCCAGGGAATAATATGATGGGCTTGTCGCGCATCCCCTTTGGCTAGTTGCAAGACCTTTCTGAGTTGACTCCTGTTTCCAAAATGAATTGTCTCCCCAGCAACCGCTACCCATTTTAATGTAGTTTTAGACCCATTGGCCAGATGTAAGGTTTTCTTACAGCTATATCCCAATCAGGAAATACGGGTTTGGGTCGATAAAATGTCCAGGTCAGAGCTCGCGATAATCCTGCCTCACCAATTTATGTTTAGAGGTGACATATATATATTGATTGACGGTGGTACTTTTTCAGCTGGCAGTTTACTTGTTGCGAATTTAAAAACCTGAAAAGTGTAATGTTTGTTGGTGAATAGACAGGTGGCAGTAAAAATGTAAGGACGGCTTTGACGCTGAACAGCCTTACCTTAACTACAAGATGACGGTTGCTCCGTTATGAAACACTGCCCGCTTATTTTGGTGATATTACCCGTATTGATGGCAGAGGTCTAATGCCGGATGTGCCCATTACTTACCAAATTGAAGATTATCTGTCAGCTAAAGATTTAGAATTGGATTGGGTGTTGAAGGATATGGAGAAGAGCTCAATGGAGGTAGGTTAAAATAGCATACACTCTGAGAAACGTTACATGCTGATCTGAATATGATACTTGGGGCCGGTACCTATCGGATCAGGTTAACATTCTACTGGAAAAAATAACTTTGTTTTTTAGCCAGATTAGTGCTGCCAGCCATAAATTTCCGGTAAATCACTAACCATCAACAGAACAAAACAATCATCATTTAGGGAGAGATGCCCTGTGCATAGCTAAAGTTCACTGCCAGTGCTAATGGAATAGAAACTACCTCCTTTGTCAATGAACAGGATTAGCATATCTGTATCATTTTGATAATCCGTATCGTAATGATACGGATTTTTTTTTCTGATTTTTTTCAAAAAAAGCCCTTGACAGTATCTGGAAGCCATTATGGGTAATAAATCGACTTTCTGGCATCGTTTTATTATAGCACACCACCGGGAGAAATTAAATACAAATTTCAGATTTATGTACCGATACCATATCCATCAATGATTTGTGATTGCACAACAGAATTTCTAAAAACTAAATAACTACAAATTACATGAAGATTAAATATCTAATTTTAACGATCTGTTTTGCCTTGGTGCTAGGCATTACGGAAAGTTTTGCCCAGGCACCACAACAGTTTAATTATCAAGGGGCTGCAAGGAATGCCAATGGCACCCCGCTGGCGAATCGCCCCATCGCTTTACGGATCAGTATCCTTGACGGCTCTGCTTCGGGGAACAGCCAGTATTCGGAGACCCGAAGTGTGACCACTAATTCGCTGGGTCTTTACCAGATAGCCATCGGCAGTCCAGGCGCAATAAGTACCACTGGTACCATAAGTGGTGTGACCTGGGCTAATGGTCTGAAGTACATCAAGGTTGAAGTAGACCCGAACAACGGAAGCGCCTTTGCGGTTGCGGGAACCGCTCAGTTGCTCAGTGTACCCTATGCTATATACGCTGCTACCGGTGGCAGTGCAGGATCATCTATCCTCAACGGCAATACACCTCCGGGTGCTGGCACCGGTAATAATGGGGACTTCTATATCGACGCAACCACCAATCTGATCTATGGCCCGAAGTCCAACGGAACCTGGCCTGCCGGCAAAAGTCTGGTTGGACCTCAAGGACCGGCTGGCCCCACAGGAGCTAATGGAAAATCGATCTCTGGCGTTACTGTTGATGCCAATGGAAATCTAACGATCACTTATACGGATGGAACTACTACTATGGCCAGCGGAAATGTAAAAGGCCCGAAAGGAGATACAGGCGCTGCAGGTGCGAATGGTAAAGGGATCAGCAATACCGTGGTAAACAGCGACGGTACGATATCCGTTACTTACACCGACGGTAGCGTGTTCACCACAACCGGTAGCGTTAAAGGACCGAAAGGAGATCCCGGAGCAGCGGGCACGAATGGCAAGGGGATCAGTAACACCGTGGTAAACAGCGACGGTACGATATCGATTACTTATACCGACGGTAGCGTGTTTACCACAACCGGTAGCGTTAAAGGACCAAAAGGAGATCCCGGAGTAGCGGGCACGAATGGCAAGGGGATCAGTAATACCGTTGTAAACAGCGACGGTACGATATCCATTTCTTACACCGACGGTAGTGTGTTTACCACGACTGGCAGCGTTAAAGGACCGAAAGGAGATCCAGGCGCAGCAGGTACAGATGGCAAGGGGATCAGTAACACTGTTGTAAATAGTGACGGCACGATATCCATTACTTACACCGACGGTAGCGTGTTTACCACAACCGGTAGCGTGAAAGGACCAAAAGGAGATACAGGCGCAGCAGGTACAGATGGCAAGGGGATTAGTAACACTGTTGTAAATAGCGACGGTACGATATCGATTACTTACACGGATGGAACTGTTTTTACAACAACTGGCAGCGTTAAAGGACCAAAGGGAGATCCAGGCATCGCGGGTGCAAACGGACAGGATGGCAAAGGCATCGTCTCGACCGTAAATAACAATGATGGTACCTATACGTTCACCTATACCGACGGTTCTACCTTCAGGACAGCAAACCTGACTGGTCCGGCCGGACCAACAGGGCCTGCAGGTGCTAATGGCCGAGGCATTTCTGGCGCCACAACAAACAGTAATGGTTCAGTAACCTTTACCTATAGCGACGGCACCACTTTCACTACGGTTCCGACTACGAATGTATTATCTCAGTCAGGAACCAGTCTGACCAGTACGGTAAATGGGGTGTCCAGTACAACCGATCTGCAGACACTAATCAATTCGGGTACAACCGTATCCAATGCATTAAGTGGGGCAAGCCTGTCCACAACCGTCAACGGGGTAACAGGGGCCGCGGTAAATCTTCAATCTGCTCTGGCAGCTGCAACCACCGTCTCCAATAGCCTATCAGGTACTAACCTGACGACTACCGTCAATGGGGTTAATGCTACACCTGTTGATCTGAGTCCGGCCATTAACGCGGCGACGACTAACGCCCTGAGTAAATCTGGTACTACGCTAACCAGTACGGTAAATGGTGTTCCTAGTGCTACAGATTTGCAATCCATCATTACTGCTGGAACAACCGTTTCTAATACACTTACGGGTACCAATCTAACGACTACAGTTAATGGCGTGACTGGTGCCGCTGTGAATCTTCAGGCGGCCATCAACGCCGGGACTTCGGTAAGCAATACTTCCACCGGAAACACCTTGACAACAACTGTCAATGGTGTAACAGGAACAGCTGTTAATCTGGTTAATACCAATACGACCAGTTTGAGTGGAAGCAACTTGACTACAACTGTTAATGGTGTAGCCAGTGCCTCTCTGGATCTATCGCCTGCTATCGGTGCTGCTACCACCAATACGTTGGCCGCTACCAATGGAAATCTGGTATCAACCGTTAATGGTGTAGCTTCTACACCCGCAGTAGCGGTACTGACTTCTGCCGACAATGGCCTGACCAGTAACAATGGTACGGTGAAACTGGGCGGAACCCTAACCGTACCTACGGCACTTACAACTGATGCAACCAATACCTTGGCCATTGCCGGTTTACAGGCAGGTGCAGGTACCGATAAAGTGCTAACAGCTGATGGTAATGGGATACTGAAGTCGGTGGATATGTCGGTGATCAACGGCAGCTCCTGGAAGACTTCCGGGAATGCGGGAACCGATGGAACGGTAAATTTTCTGGGTACAACCGACACGCAACCTTTGAAATTCCGTGCCAATAACCAGCCTTCCGGTTACCTTAATTCTGAAAAGTCCAATACTTTTCTAGGGTATCAGGCCGGTCTTAACGCCCCGGAAGTAACCGAGAATTTGACACAGGGGCCAAGACTAACGGGTAACAGCATCGCCTGGAGAGTGAACAAATCGGTTGCAATTGGTTATAAGGCGCTGACCTCAATGAATAGTAATGTAGCCGGTATGACGGCGATCGGAGCCTATGCGCTGGCGAATACGCAGACAAGTCCAACAGGCCTGGCCGACGGTTCTACAGCTATAGGTTTCCGTGCCTTAAATCGAAATACCACAGGATGGAGAAACACGGCTATTGGATTCAATGCGCTTGGCAATACAACTAATGGAAACGGCAATATCGCTATCGGGCATTCTGCAGCAGCAGACTTTATAGATGGTGATGGGATTTCGGTGAATGATAACCTTGTAATCGGAAATCATATATTTTTGGCCCAGAATAACATTACGCAATTTGACAATAATATTGTTTTAGGAAATAATGCACTGACGAACTCCACATTCAATGGCGCAGTTCTGAATAAGCTGGTGATTGGTAATTTAACATCAGCGGGAATACCACTCCTTCTAGGCGACTTTTCTACCCGGGTATTAACGATCAACAATACACTAAAAGTTAGTGATCTTGCGAGCACCGCAACAGCGACGACAGGAAACCGTCCCGTAGTGGCTGATGCGAACGGACAATTAATGATTGGTACGGCTTCTGCCCCAGGCTGGTCTCTAAACGGTAATGCGGGAACCGATGGAACCGTGAACTTTTTGGGTACCACGGATGTACAGCCTTTGAAATTCCGGGTAAATAACCAACAATCCGGATTTTTGAACTCACTCAATTCCAATACTTTTCTTGGTTACCAATCGGGCTTAACCTTTAGTGGGGTTAATGATGCCACCAGTACCTTAACCAATCCCAGAATCAGCGGAGCGCCGGCACTGATGACTAATAAAACCGTAGGGATTGGTTATAAGGCATTAGCGAACGTTCAGTTACCGGTACAATCGGTAGCCATCGGTGCTTTTGCACTGGGGACGGTAGATAATCCATACCGACTTACGGCAATTGGATACAGAAGCCAGTATTACATGACCGGTAACTCACCGGGAAATACCTCTGTAGGTTATAATACCCTGGCAAATAATCCGGGTGGTAATGGTAATACGGCCATCGGATCCGGTGCTTTATCAGATGGAACTGATGCGGTGGGTATTCAAGTAAATGGCAACGTGGTTCTGGGAACAACACAGATCTTCCCTAATGCCACAGCCTTTGATCGCAACATCATCATCGGGAACAATTTCCATACGGCTTTTACCGGAAGTCTGACGGATCGGTTATTGATCGGAAACAGTCCGGCAGGAAATGGTGCACCTAATGCCATTATCGACGGGGACCTGGCCAACAAGGTCTTAACAATCAACAATACCCTTAAAGTCAGCGATCTTGCAAGCACTGCAACAGCGACCACAGGAAATCGTCCCGTAGTGGCTGATGCCAATGGGCAGTTGATGATTGGGACGGTAGCGACAACATCAACATCAGCTATTGTTGTAATAAATGCCGACTATACGGTGTTGGCTGCAGATCGTACCATCATTGCTGATGCTACAACCGCAGGTTTGACCATCACTTTACCTGCCGCATCTGCTAATACAGGGCGAGAGCTCATTATCCGCAAAGCGGATGAAACAACCCATGTTTTAACCTTTAGCCAGAGCCTTAAATATTCGGTAACTACTAACATCACTACCGTTAACAGTTTATCTACCCTACATCTACAAAGTGATGGTACCAACTGGTGGGTAATTAGTAAAGGTTTATAATTTCAGTATCAAACAATCATGAAGAAAAGATTTTTAACATATAGTATTTGCTTAGGATTACTGGGTATCGGTATGAATCGGGCCCAGGCACAGCAGACCTTGAAAATAGGTACCAATCCTACCACCGTAAATAATAGCGCGGTTTTAGACGTAGAAGCAGCCAATAAAGGAGTTTTATTACCAAGGGTAGCCCTTACAGGTTTAACTGATGTGACTACTGTTCCATCTGCTGCAAACGCGTTAACCGTATTCAACACAGCAACCGCAGGTACATCGCCCAATAATGTCATACCCGGATATTACTACTGGAATGCAGGAGCTGCTACCTGGGTAAGGTTGAACGATCAGATTTATTACAATGGATTAAGCTTGAAGACTGGTAACCGGGTTGGGTTAGGAGGACAATTCGACGAAGACACCCGGATTTATTACAATGATAAATCAATGGTTTTTCTGTACGGCGACGAAGGCAATGGTTTCCCTGGTGCAAAATCAATAGGTTTTTCCAAGGGTGGATTACGGCTGAGATATAATGATGGCGGCTCCGGAGATGCTTCCGGTACAGACACCTATCTTTCCATTCAGAATAGCAGAACAGTTGATCCGCAGAATCTTCAGCTAAATACCAGTTATGATGGATATATGACAGGGATCAAGAGCATTCTCGGGTCGTCGAATAGCAATGGTGAAAAGCTTATCGGAGGACAATTCGGGGTGCTTAATAAGCAAACCAGTGGTGCAAACCAGGAGCAGGTAGGGCTGATTGCCAAATCAGCCTATATGGGTAATAATAATAGCCAGGTTACAAAAACGATTGGCGGCTTCTTTGAAAGTAAAAATGTCTCAGCGGCTAATACAGGAAATTATGCCATCTATTCCAAAGCTACGGGCATCAATCCAATTGCTTTGCTGGCAGACAGTGGGGTGGTGATTATTAATGATCTGAACAGCACGGCAACCGCTACCACAGGTAACCGTCCCGTTGTGGCTGATGCGAACGGTCAATTGAAAATTGGCACTGCTTCTGCTGCGGGTTGGTCTTTAACCGGCAATGCAGGTACCAATTCCGCTGTCAACTTTCTGGGAACGACTGATAATCAGGATCTCCTTTTTAAACGGAACAACGTTCTTCTGGGCCGTCTATACGTGAATAGTCTTGCTTTCGGTATCAGCTCATTGCCTGCATCTTCCATCGGCAGCTACAACAACGCATTTGGTTCAAATACCTTGACTCGCAACACCACGGGATCCGCCAATACGGCACTTGGTTGGACATCTTTTCCGAATAACACTACCGGATCAGCCAATGTCGGGGTGGGGTGGCGTACAGGAGAAGCCAATACAACGGGTAATCAAAATATTGCTGTCGGTAACGAAGCGCTGAATATCAACGAAACAGGTAGTTTTAATATCGCCATCGGTAATGCTGCGACTTCCACATCAACATCCAGCAGCTTTAACATAATGATTGGTTCCGGTGCCAATGTTGATACCGAAGGGGGTTCCAATCTGGCACTCGGAACCGGAGCGAATGTTAGTGGAACTAACCTCACCAATGCCAGTGCAATTGGTACTGGCGCGCAGGTGACTGCCAGTAACAGTCTGGTGTTGGGTCAGGTCGCCAACAGTAGCGCTAATATTCCGGTGACGAAGGTGGGAATCGGTGTGACTGCCCCCAACAGTACTTTACAAATTAATGGATCTGTCAGTGCAAGTATTATAACCGTTAACGCCAGTTATTCCGTAACCGATAACGACTTTACGATTATCATTAAAAGGATTGACTCTTCGCCGATATCAATAACCTTACCAAATGCAACTGCCAACAAAGGGCGTATTTATGTATTGAGATATTTTAGTATGGGATTCAGCGGCTATCCAACAGTAAATGCAAGAGGAGATTTTACCTCAGGTGTAAGTGGTGCTACAACTACGGTAGGTACCACTGGTGCATCTAATCTTAGTAATGCATTGACCGTACAAAGTGATGGTACCGAATGGTTAGTCATTGGTTCTTAACCTTATGCCGATAGTTATTTTAGGATGAAATATAGGTGTAGAAGTTAAAGCTTTGAAGGATTTTAAATCATAATAAATGAAAAGAATAATAGTTTGTGTTGTGTTAGGTATAGCACTTCTATGGTACACCAGAGCATCTGCCCAGGATAATCTTCCTTTCACGCTCAATTCCGCCGGGGGGTATGGTAGCTCCGGTGGCCAGCTCTTCGACTTTAATTTTGGAGAAATGGTGTTGGTCAATACATTCAGTACCGGACCTTACCTATTAAGTCAGGGTTTTTTGCAGCCCTATTTGCTAAACACTTCTTCGGTAACAGACGTAACGGTGGTGAACAATGTCATCACCCCTAATGGCGATGGTAAGAATGATGTCTTGCTGATCCAGGGATTGGAGCGCTATCCGGGTAGCAAACTCAGTATCTATGACCGTGCCGGTAGGAAGATCTATAGTGCCACCGATTATCAGAATAACTGGAATGCCATGATAGATGGCAAGCCATTAAATGAAGATACGTACTACTATGTGATTAATCTTGGAAAGGGTTGGGGATTACTGCGTGGTTTTATCTCTGTGATACTGGATAATAAATAACCATAGGAAAGGTAGCAGTTTTTCAAGAGGGATGCTGAAAGCTGCGCAGGGCATGTTTTGAGGATACATGCCCGCCTTTCGAAAATTTTAAAAAACATAAACATGACAAAGAAATTATTAGGTGTGGCATTCTTCTTCATGATGATGAAGGCGCAGGCGCAACTAAACCCGTTGGGAACACAATATTTCCTCAATCAATACCTGGGTAATCCTGCTTTGGCAGGTAATGCCCCAGGATACGAGGTATTTGGCGTAGTAAAGGGCCAATGGAGTGCAATAGAAGGTGCACCTGTTATGCAGGCCGTTACGCTAACCAGGGGAAGTGAAAATAAAAAAGTAGGTTTAGGCCTTTATTTCTACAATGAATCAGCTGGAGTGATCAAAAGAACCAGTTTAAAAGCGAGCTATGCCTATCATTTGCCGATCAATCAAGGCGCCAATTATATCGATTTTGGTCTCTCAGCAGGATATATGAATGAATGGATTGATTTTAACCGTGTAAAGGGCGATAATACCGACGGTTCTTTAGCCAATTTCAACCAGCGGAAAATGTATTTCGACGGCGATTTCGGCATCGCCTACAGGAGTAACCGCTTAACCATACAAGGTGCATTGCCGAACCTTAAAAGATTAATGGATCGTGATGTGATCCGCTCGGTAGCAGATCGGTCGCTTTACCTGACCGCTGTCAGTTACAAATTCTTTTTCGATGATCAAACCACCGAATTAGAACCGAAAGTAATTTACCGTGGCGTACAAAACTATAAAGATATTGTCGACTTGGGGGCAAACCTAAGATTTGTTAATGGAAAACTCACTTTCAATGGCATTTATCATTCTACAAACAGTGTTACCGTAGGGGCTGGGACAACATACAAAGATGCCCTGACTATTCTCTGCCAGTACACCACCAACACAGCCGATTTACAAGGTTATAGTAATGGAGAAGTTGAAATTGGACTTAAATTCCATTTTTAGCGTCACAGTTATGGTCTGAAATAACTTATGCATGAAACTGATAATATGTTGAATCATAGCCGGTTAATGGCAATGATAAGAATGTTGGCACAACTCGAATTGATTTACCCTGTAAGTAAAGCATTATTTGCTGAAATATATAAGATTGCAAAATTTACTTCAGTGGCAAATAACAGGCATATTTCGAGTCCTTTAAGCTTCGAAAAAAGATTTATTTATATTGATAATGGAGTATGTCAGATCGCCAGAAAGATAGGAACTAAGCTAATTACCATCCGTTTAATTGACCGAGGCTCCTTTATAGCTCATGAAGCGATGAGCGCCCAGGCTGGATATATCCAGTCTATTGGGCCAGTTGAATTTATTTCAATACCTGCGGTTGTTTTGGATCGGTTGGCCGTTACAGACAAGAGCACAAATATTATTCTATCTGTACTAATGCAGAGGGAACTAGCCGAAATGAATTTGAGTATTATTACCTGTTCCATTAAACCTACCCGAAAAAGGTTGGATTACTTCAGGGCTAACCAACCGATTTTCGAAGATAGCATTCCCTTAAAATATATTGCATCATACCTGGGTATGAGATTAGAGACGCTGATCAGACTAAGAAAATGCTATACCTGACATGAATATTATCATCAGCGACCTCCAAGACATCACACGGCGTGGTTTGATTTCCTTAATACTCGACTTTTGGCCAAATGCACACATTAACCAATTAAATACCTATGATGAGTTAAAAAAAAATCTCTTGCAAGGTAATGATGCTCCAATCACCATTATAGACCCAGGCTTGCTGTCTGTGCCATATGATGAGGCAATCGTTGGTATTAAAATTCGCGCTCCGTTAAGTCCCATTATCATCTATACGGATTTATCACCATCACTGTATGCCATCAGGATGATTAAGCTTGGAGCCAGTGCCTATATCGAAAAAAGGGCAAACGAAGCTGACATTCTGCTGGCAATTACAGCGGTAATAAGCGGCGGTAAGTACGTTAATGATCAAATTAAAGCTAAAATATTTAGAGAATTTAATGAAGTTGTAAGCTATGAAAAAGAATTATCAGCCAATGAGCTTAAAGTAGCCAATCTTTTAATACAAGGACAATCCATTAAAGAAATTAGTAAACAGTTAAACATTAAACAAGGTAGCGTCGGAACCTTTAAGTTTCGCATATTTAAAAAGTTACAGGTTAGCAATATTATCCAGTTATCCGAGAAAATCAAATGATTAAATACAATTTTTGAGATCCCTATCGTTCATCATCTGTTGTCTATCGTTTACTGTCTGGCATCATCTTTTCCAGTTTTCGATATAACGTAGCAATGGCGATTCCGAGCTTTCTTGCAGCTTTTCTTTTATTTCCCTTGTATTCTTCGATTACGTTCAGGATATGCGCCCTCTCAAGTTCCTCAAGCGATCCGGAAGACTGTTGCGCATGCTGCTTAGGTTTAAGGATCAGATTTTCATCCAGAACACCATCACAAAGAATAATTGCCCTTTCCATTACATTGATCAGCTCACGTACATTGCCTTTAAAGTGCAAAGTTGACATGGCTTTAATAAAGCCAGGTGCCAGGGTCGGTTTTGGGATGCCCAATTGGGCAGGTAAGGTATTGATGAAGTGTTTAACCAGCAATTGAATATCGCCATCCCGCTCTCTAAGCGGCGGAATGTTAATTATGAAAGATGAAATTCGGTAATATAAATCCTCCCTGAAGCTTCCTTTGCGTATTGCCGATTCCAGATTCTGATTGGTGGCCGCTATTAAACGACAGTTAACTTTCGTTGTTTTGGTGTCTCCTAATTTAATAAATGTACCATTCTGCAGTACCCTTAATATCTTAGCCTGTAGTTCAACGCCCATTTCACCTATTTCATCTAAAAAAATTGTTCCATGATCAACCATCTCGAACAATCCTCTTTTATCTTTTAACGCGCCGGTAAATGCGCCGGCTTTATAACCAAAAAGTTCACTTTCCAAAACATCTTTTCCAATTGCACTGCAGTTTATGGCCAAAAATGGTTTTTGATGGCGTAGACTGCTATGGTGTATCGCTTCAGCAAACAGATCTTTGCCTACACCTGTCTCACCAAGTAGCAGTACATTTGCATTGGTTTTTGCCACCCTTTTGCCTAATTCTTTAACCTGTTGTATTGCCGGAGAATCACCGATAATGGAGGCAAAACCTTTTTCCTCCAAACCTTTATGATAGCATTTTTCCATAAACTTATCCATGGCCACCAAACTGGCTTGATTGACCATCGCTATAAGCCGTATCGGAGAATCACCTTTAACCATATAATCAAACGCCCCAAGCTTGATGGATTTGACCCCATCAGGGATGGATCCCGTTGATGTAAAAAGAATAATTTCGGTATCGGGCGAAATTGTTTTGATTTCTGAAATAAAATTTAAGCCACTGCCATCCGGTAAGTGTACATCTAATATAATAACGTGGATTGCCTGACGCATAATAATAGCCTTTGCGGATTTGATACTGTCCGCCTCGATTATCTCGTAACCTTCGTCCGATAATATTCTTACATAAAGTTCTCTCTCTAAGGTATTGTCTTCTATGATTAATAATTGTGCAAGCATGTAGAAATAATGGATATGAACAATAAGTGTAGTAATGCAGAGAATGCCGTATTTTATATCTGGTTTATAAAAGATTGACTATCTGTCAATGAAAAGATTATGAATCTTGCCGTTCATGACGAAAAGCTGAAATCAGCTGCCATGGTAACTAAAAAGTAATATTTTTGAATTTAAATTTTTGGATACTTGTTGGCTGATTGATCAAAGGACATGCGTAATGGGAACACTTTCTAAATCACATTAGCATATCACTTGAACTAGTGCCCTACAAGTGTCAGGCTGATCCAACAAGGCGTTTAGAACCGTGCCACTTCAATACCGTTTTTTTGCGGTAACAGCTATTAAATTGCTATCCAAAAATGCCTTGCGGTCAATTTCGCCAAATCGTGATTTAAGCGTCCAAAAAAAAATGATAGTCAGAAATCTAAAGATTGTAGTAAATGTCACACTGGGTATAGATAGATTATAAATGCTTCGAAGCAGTTTGTAACTCATTTATTTTGTTGTGATAATGAAGGATATTTTGGTTAAATATTAGGGATTTAATAACAATGTGCACTGCGCTTGTTGAATTAATTTATTAATTGCTTCCTTAAGCGCCATAAACGCAATGATCATTTTCATTGGATCCTAACATTTAAATTTAAGCATAACTATCCTCATTTATGTTTATTTCAAAGAAAATATGATAGTTATCAGTAATTAAATTTCAGGGATAGGACTTAGTTATCAATCTTCTTAAAAAATAACCGGCAATAATATTTGCCATATAAAATGGCGTCTAACAGGATATTTTAAAAATAAATGTGGCAATCAATGTCCTGGCTTCATTTAATTGGAGTTGCCGACAACGGAATTTTAATCGGAAAATGTAGATATGCCTACTTTTCCCTAAATTCAATCTCTTGTTATTATTAGTCGACGCATAAAATTGTTGATAAATATCAAGTATGTGCTAACGTTTTATGGGTTCCGACAAAATCTCTTATTGAGTCTGGGTAATGCCGGTTACATTTGTTTTCAGATATCCCAAACTTCGTTTCGCCCTCAGGGATTCAGCTATGGAATGCTTCCCGCTTATTTTGGTGGCTTACCAAACTGAAGATTATCTGTTAGCTAAAGATTTAGAATTGGGTTGGGTGTTGATGGATATGGAAAGGAGCATCACAATTTCCTTTACCGGTCAAAATCACTAAAACCTTAGCAAATTCAGGTAATATTGATAGCTACCTTACATTAGTTGGTTGAGTGGCTTAGCATTTAATGATGACAACCCGGATTTTAAATGAAGAGCGGTTAACCAGTTGTCAGGATCGGATTTATACAGACAATTAAAAAAACATGTTAAGCTCAATGCAGCTTGATCAGTGGCATGCAATTGCGTATAAGAAACCACAACATACCTACAGCACTTTTAAGATTTCAAAAACCGAACTAAAATTGACTTCACTTCATTAAATATCCTCTTCCTCCATGGCAGATATAAAATGAGGAAGAGGTAAGATTCATTAGCTTTTAGGCACCGGGGTTATCTACGGGTTTAAATGTCAGCTCGAGCCAGAACCAGTAGGAAAACCTTTCGCTCGCATCTTTTGCTGAACGCAGATTGGTAATCTCATAATTGGCCGGTATTTTGATTTCCTGGTATTTAAACAGCTCTTTACCTTTCGTCATTGCCGTTTCGCTCTCTGTACCGTCACTGTACACAAAGTTAATTGATTTTAGTGGGGCGAGCCCGATGTAGGGAGGCAGATAGTAAAACCGTAACGCAACAAGTTCCTTGTCAGGATCAACTTTGATCGTTTTGGTCTTATCGCCACCAATTTTGGTTGCCCGCTGGCCGTCGTGGCTTTCAAAATTTACCTGGAAGCTGTCCAGGCTATCTCCAAAGTTGTATACTATTTCTTTGATTTTTCCGCTTTTCTGCGTTTCATTTGCCGGGCGTAAAGGGCGCAGCTCATTTTCATTGCCTGGTGAGAATGGCCCTATAGTAATTTGATTAAAAGCCGGGTCAATGTTCGGCGGTGAGTTCTCCGATCCGGGAACGAGTCTGTTCACATAAAAAAAAGAGGCGTATGACTGCGCAAAGTCGGCCATCCAGAAAGACATCCAGCCTTCCTTGATCTTCATCAGCTCATCCTTCCGGTAATCTTTGCCATCAACAAACCTGTAACTCTTTTTAAACGATCTTTTCGCAAAGGTATCGTTTATCTCAATATCAGTGTCTTTGATCAGTTTTCCACTGGTTTTACTGTCATACATAATCTGTGAGGCGCGCCACTCCACCAGCGCCGGGATCTGTTCAGTAAAAAATGACTGATAATTTTCAATCTGCCGTTCCAGGTCAATTACCCAGGCCTCGTCAAATTCGCCGTAAAGTGCTTTTCCGGAGTCAACGCGCTCTTTCAGTATGGCCAGGTGTACCAGTGAAAATGCAACGGTAAACGGCACAAGCTTCTCTTTGTTTTTAGATTTGATCAGCTTAAAATACATTTCGGTACATCTGCTGATCAGGGTATTGAGCTGCATGGCCTGCTCCAGCTTGTTTTTGGCAACAACGTAAGATACCATGTCGCTTTTAATGGCCATGAGTTCGCTCCCGTCACGGGTAATTTCAAATTCGAGGATAGCCAGGTCTATCATCCTGGCCACGTTCTCGCTTACCTGAGCCCATATATCTGCTTTGGCCTCCTGCCAAAAGCTTTTAATTACATAACTGATGGCCCCGCCGATATAAGGAGCCTTGGCAGCCAGGGCAATCACGACGGTCCTTGCCTTAGATTCCCAGCTCGACTTTGGCAGGGGTGGGGGATGGGGAAAAAAATCTTTGCCAGATAAGATTAGCCGCTCGTAATCGGTCGGCGTGTGTTTGAGCGTAGTTGACATCATTTTTAAATTTAAGTTGTTAAGGTTCAGGTAAAGCCATATTTACATCAGGCCCAGCTTGGTAAGAACACCATAATGATGAAGTCTTTTCCTGTTTACAATCTAAAGTAGGAAAACTAGAGGATAGAAAATGAAAAAATGTAATCCAGGAATCGTAACAAATTTGAAGGATTAATTCAATGCCGGCAATGTTTTACAGCATCATTTATAGGCTGCATACTTATGGCGCCGGTGCCGGCTTAAGAGTCGGGAAGATCTGCTGTTTGTGTAATATCCCCGTGCTGCTGGCTTTGTTTTAAAAGTGAAATTAGTTTTATAGGGGAATATGGTCAGGATGTATTCAGCCAAAAAAAGGGTCAGATCAAATCCATGATCAACTTCTTTTCTAAATTAACGCGCTAAGGCTTTCTACTGGTGTAGGTCTTTCATCTTTTACCCGGCATTAATACCGAAAATATCTCTTACAATATTCATCCTGCTTTTTTGCGTGGCCCTAAAATTCATTTAGTGGATCGGTTCAAGTTATCTGACTTGGAGGATGGGAAGATAAAAATATAAGAACCGGTTCGAGATAAAAATCTCACATCCATGCAAATCTAATCGGTTGGAAGCTATCGAAAAATCTATAAAAATTTGATCTGGCTTCTTGCAGAATTTCAACTAAGCATCTATCTTGTAGAGATAATTATCTATAAAGCAGTCTCATGAAAAAAATTACCGTCTCTCTCGTTTTTATGGTATTTATTGGGTACGGCGCCGTTGCCCGGCAGTCAAAAAATCCCAATGTTTATCTTGATGCTTTAAAACTTCTTGATGCATCGTTTTCTAATACCGGCACCGGCGCTTCTCAAAATGACTATTTTTTCGAAGTCGTCAGGAAATACGGACTGAACCGGTCAAATATCGAGAGCAATCCATTTCTCAAAGACTTTATACCTGGTATCAGGCAGGCAAACAACGGGTCCCTCACCGATGATTTCAAGATCGCACCGGTTGAAAAAAACAGTACACGCTCGCTTAGTTTCCAGGCTGCCCTAATAAACGGAAGCGCCAACTTCATGGCCGGCAGATTCAAAGAGGAAGTATTGTCCGCTTCAATTGATTACATGTTTAAGGCAATAACCAAAAATACGGAAGAGGCAAGGCTTACAAAAGGCGTTTTTCCAAAAACTTTCGCGCTGATAGAAGCGCTATACCAGAAACACAGTTACTATTCTGCTGATCTCATTTACCTGAGACAGGTTGCGCAATATGATCTCAACCAATTACCGGATAATTTGGTTCTGAATTTGGATGAGATTCTTCCTAAACTGGCAGACAAACCGGACTATAAAGACCTGATCCTAGCTACGCACGGTATTTATAAGAACACTAAAAAAGGGGACAATGCCGAAAAGATCGTAACTACCCTTGCAGGATTGAAATATAGCGATGAAGGAAAGATAAAAAATATCATGTCCCTATTGGATCTCGTATCGCAAGCACTTATTGCAACAAAAAATTCCCCGAATATCTGGGTAAGTTCAGATGAGTTACCGCCTGTTCTGGAGGACGGGCGTAAATCTGTACAATCTATATTCTTTTATGGTTTATTGTTTGAGCAGCTGAAAACCATTCCTTTTCTACGCCCTTACCTAATGAAAGGTGGTTTGTACCTTCACGATACAAAAGTGCTTTCAGAAAAAATGTACAAACTGATCGGGATATCAGATCAGCTAAACCAGGCTGCGGAATATGTTAAAAATAGGAAAGCACAGATATTATCAGTGCCGGATGCAGTTGGCTATATGAAAGTAATCGGGGAAATAATCGCTGACTTCAGTGTTGAGATAAATTCAATTAGTGAGCTAGGTATAGTCATCCCTGAAGGAGCAATATCAACACTCTCGACATACATTGACCTCACAGAGCCGATAATGCAAAAGGATTATCAGCGAGCGATTGCCAGCCTGCTCATAGATTTTGGTAAGTATACACGGGTTAACGAAACCTATAATAAACATCTGACCTTTATTGCCCAGGTGGCCGACCTCAAAAGCGCTGCCGATATGGAGGCCTTAATGAAGGCCTACGCGCTTCCCATAGGCGGCTCGTCGATTAAACGTCAGAGTTTTTTTAACCTTTCTGTTAATGGTTATGTCGGGCTTACAGCGGGTAGCGAGAAGGCCTATGGTTCTTTAGCAAATCAGTCAAAAGCAAACATCGGATTAACCGCTCCAATAGGTATATCGTCGACTTTTGCATCCGGAAAGTTAACTGCTTTGGTTTGCCTCATCGATCTAGGATCGGTCGTTAACCAAAGACTCAACAATGATACTACGTCTTATACCGATTTTAAGCTCGAGTACTTTTTTACACCTGGTGCCGGGCTTTACTATAACGTACCAAAACTTCCTATCACGGCAGGAATACAATGGAACTATATACCAAACTTAAGAACGATAAAGTATGAAGCAGGTAAGGCTACGATAATGGAGACAAACCGCAGTGTAAGCAGGTTTAATGTGTCTGTAATGGTTGACCTGCCTTTTTTTACCTTGTTTAACCGCGCAAAAAACGAGTAGTACCCGATTTATTTTGGCTTTGACTGAAAAAACGTATTTCATGGCTCATCAGCAAAATTTAATTTTCTGCTTGTCATGATCCGATTCTGGCCATGTGGAATTGGTTATAACTTCCTGCTTTGAAAAAAAACTGTAGCAGATATGAAAACAGATGATGAAATCCGAATGATGCCGGAAACCTGTTAAGCATTCGTGGGATGGAGAATAAGATAAACAAACCATACCTCAGCCGGGGGAGGTCATGCAGCTTTAAAACATTGCACAGGAAAGCGTAAAAACAAAGGAAAGGTAAACCAGGGTTACCTCATCAGTGATGCCCGGGGCAATGTTAGTTGAATCGAAGTATTTACAGCCAAGCTTTTGGATAAAGCCGGAATGAGCGACATGTAGATAAGGTTGGCAGATCTGTATGGCATAAAATATTTCTTAGGTAATCTTCCATCATCGTTTCATTTGGATAATATTGTGCCAAACAGATCCAACACTTCTGTTCTTTATATTTTCCAAAAGCAATTTCCATAAAACTGTTTACCGGTTTTTGTACGCTTTCAGGTACCTGGCGGTTTTACTGTCGGGGTTTTTACATAGCGCTTCAGGAAGGCCCGCAAACACCACCTTTCCACCCTCGTTTCCGGCCCCAGGGCCAATATCAATTACCCAGTCGCTTTGTGCAATCAGCTGCATATCATGCTCCACTACAATTACCGTGTTTCCGCTATCTACAAGCCTGTTCAGCTGTAAGAGCAGCCGCTCCACATCGGCCGGATGGAGGCCTGTTGTGGGTTCATCAAGGATGTACAGTGAAGAGCCTTTATTATTTTTTTGCAGTTCAGTTGCTAATTTAATGCGCTGCGCCTCCCCGCCAGATAGTTCAGTGGCCGATTGGCCGAGCCTGAGGTAACCCAGGCCAACCTCCCGTACCACATTAAGGCCCTGGTAAATCTGGAGGTCTTCATCAAAAAAGCTGCAGGCCTCCTCAACCGTCATTTCCAAAACCTGCGCAATGTTTTTATCGCGATAGGTTACCTCTAAAGTTTCAGCGTTGTACCGGGTACCTCCACAGGCCGGGCAGGGGGTATATACACTCGGTAAAAACAACAGTTCTACCATCACAAAGCCTTCACCCTGGCAATTGGAACAACGGCCCTTAGCCAGGTTAAAAGAAAAGCGTCCGGCGTCGTACCGTTTTTTTCTGGCCGCGGGTGTGTCGGCAAAGCGTTTGCGTATGTGGTCAAAAATTCCGGTATAGGTAGCCAGGTTTGATCGGGGGGTTCTGCCAATGGGGCGCTGATCGACTACCACCAATCTGGTTAGCTGCCCGGCCCAACCGGTTATTTTTCCCCCGGCCGGCTTTGAGCGGTCGACGAAAGGACCTTCATCTCCGGGTTCGCCATCGGGTTCAGTTGTCATTCCCAATTGCTTTGAAATTAACTCCACCAGTACCTGGCTCACCAGGCTGCTTTTTCCCGAACCCGAAATTCCTGTCACCGTGGTCATCACACCCAGGGGAAAGTCAACGTCCACATCCTTCAAATTATGTTTGTTAGCACCCCGCAGGCAGAGTTGCCCTTTGGGTGTTCTGGGCTGGTGCTCCTTACGATTGTCAGCGTTGTTAAGAAACCTTGCGGTAACAGAGGCGGTATTTTTTTTCAGCCCGGCAACCGTGCCGCTGTACATCATCTGCCCGCCCTGCGCTCCTGCACCCGGCCCTATATCAATAATCCAGTCTGCGCGCCTAATCACCTCTATTTCATGCTCCACTACGAATATGCTGTTCCCGGCGCTTTTTAATTTCTCCAGTATATTTAATAAAGCTTCGGTATCTGCCGGGTGTAATCCGGCCGAGGGCTCATCAAGCACATAAACCACACCGAAAAGATTGGAGTGTACCTGGGTAGATAAACGCAAGCGCTGTAATTCGCCCGGAGAAAGGGTAGGGGTACTTCTGTCGAGGGTAAGATAGCCCAAACCCAGCTCCAGCATCACACTGATCCTGGCACGTATGTCGGCAGCAATTCTTTGTATCACCAGCTGTTTTTCTTCCGGTTTTAGCTCCTTTTTATTCGCGGCAGGTGCGCTAAAAAGCTTCGAAAGTTCAGCTAATGTTAATCCGGCAGTTTCCGCAATATCTTTGCCCTTAAATTTCACAGACAGCGCTTCTTTTTTGAGCCGCTTGCCCGCACAAACCGGGCATTCCTTGCTGATCATATATCTGGAAACCCTTTTTTTCATCAGTTCAGACTGACTTGATGCAAAGGTTTTTAATACGTAAGCTCGGGCACCAATAAAGGTACCCATATAATCAGGTGATTGCTTTTTGGCAACTGCCAAAGCGGTTTCTTGGGGCGAAAGGCCAGGGTAAACGGGTACTGTAGGCGTTTCTTCCGTAAACAGTATCCAATCCCTTTGCTTTCTGGGTAATTTTTTCCATGGCGTATCCACATCGAAACCCATCGATACCAGGATGTCGCGCAGGTTTTGGCCCTGCCATGCCCGTGGCCAGGAGGCAATGGCACCTTCCCTGATGCTCAGCGTATCGTTAGGTACCATGGTTTGCTCGTTCACCTCAAATACACTGCCCATACCGTGGCATGCTTCGCAGGCACCTTCAGGCGTATTCGGAGAAAAGCCCTCGGCATAAATGATGGATTGACCGGGAGGATAGTCTCCGGCCCGGGAGAAAAGCATCCTGAGCAGGTTCGATAACGTGGTTACGCTACCAACCGACGATCTGGTAGAGGTGCCTGAACGCTGCTGCTGTAAGGCAACCGCGGGAGGTAATCCCTCGATGGAGTCTACTTCCGGTACATTCATCTGGTTAAAAAGCCTGCGGGCATAAGGTGAAACCGATTCCAGGTAACGCCTTTGCGCTTCGGCATACAGTGTACCAAATGCCAGCGAAGATTTTCCTGACCCGGAAACACCGGTAAATACCACCAGTTTATCCCGGGGGATCTCAACAGAAATATCTTTTAGGTTATGTTCCCGAGCACCCTTTACCCGGATCGTATTGGTTTTGTTGTTTTTCTCCATTACTTAGCCATTGTATACCATTAGCAACAGTAATTAGCCAAGTAGGTTTGGCAAAATCCGAGATCACTTACATACACCAATTTAATCGTGCATCCGGAATGCAAATTGAGTTTGGAAGTGAAATAATAGAAAACACTTCACATAAGAATGTTAACGCTCATCAAAGATTCATGAAGTATAACAAAGAATTTAATATTGTAATTTAGCCGGTAACTTACAGTTATACATCCGCCGGAAAGGTTACCTCCCCGTTATTAAAATAAAAAACACCTATAAGGTTAAATTAACATTAACAAGACCACTCAAGGGTGGAATGCCAGGTTTATCTTAGATTCATTGCTGTTTTCTTATCCTGATTTAGGCTTTTGATTGAACCCGAATATTGGTAGCGGATCCCTGGTGTTTATCGGATGGTGTTCATTTCGAAAACCTGATCTTTTTCCTGTAGGCTTTTTTGATTTCGATCAATATCACCCCATGAGCCCCTTTTGCGCCGTAAACGGCCATAGCCTTTTCACCCTTCAGTATTTCTATTTTTTCAATCCAGTCCGGAGATAGCTCATTTAATTCCGGAGCTTCGATTGTACAGCTTTTATTGCCGGCCTTGATCAGATAAAGCGGTGATCTGTTCAGGGAGATTGTTGATATACCGCCGAGCATGATCCTTTTCCCGGCGCTTAACCTGATCATCATGTTATCATTCAGATAGGTCTCCATGGGGGTATAACCTGGCAGGTTGAATATGAATTTAGATAACTTTTCGCGATCAGCCAGGTTGAGCTCAAATCTGCCAAGGGAATCGGTTATCGCCAGGATATCGTCTTCTCCCATTTGTCTTAATTTCACGCCGGCAAGTGCCTTGCCATTCAGGTCTTCCACTACAGTTCCTTTTATGGTGATTGGTAAGGTGGGGAGGCCGGCTGATGATGGTATCATTTCACTGGTATTTTTGTGCTGTCCTGCGCTTTGTAGCATTGCCGGTTTTGTGTTTTGTGCCTGGGCCGGGCTAATGGCCAGGGCAGCCAGGGCAACTGGCATTAACCATTGCCAGCCTATCTTGGCCGGGGGCAGTAAGAGGTCGCGGTTCATCTGGCTGGCCAACAGGCGCCCGCATACCTTATCGCTTTTATGTTTAAAAAAGTCTGCCAGTTCCGTATCGGATTTGGCGGTGAGGTCTACGATGTGTTTGTCGCATTTGCTGCAGTAATGTTTGCCGTCTGGCTGCTCCATGTCGCTCCATTGCTGTAAGCATGGCTCGGTCAAAATCAATTGCAGGTGTTTCATGGGCTGAAGTTTTATTTAGGATGCGGTAGCGTGGGCGATTCCATAACTGGTCATGTTTTTATTCTTTATTTTGGTTAACGTCTGGTTTTAATGGTTTTGGTGTATTTCAACAAAATAAGGGCGGTATACTGGATATCCTGAAATAATTAGCGATTATTGAACATTCATTACGCGCTAAATGTTAAGAGAACTATCCGTTTTAACTAGCCTTTTGGTTGCTGATATAGCCGGTTATGGTCAAATTGTTCACCCGGACCTTATCGGGCAAAAGATGGCTGACCATTGTGAACGGAAGTAGCTATAAAAACATTGCATTGCGCACTGACAACAGTACTAATTCATTTAATTTCAATTTTAGCTGGAATGCTACAAACGGGTATACGAAAGGGGACGTACGTATTCATCCGCTTAATTCAGCTCCTTCACCAGCCAATATTTTCGGTATGGTAAAAATCTCAACAATACTGCCCTCCAAAATTCAGGCGCTGCTGATATTACATTTTACAAACAGAATGTTGCTATGACCATTCTTACCCCTGGCGGTAACTACGTCATTACTGTTGAAGACCGGGCACAGTTAACCGCGGCATATACGACCTATAAGAATGATATTACGGCCTATCATGCAAACTATGCACTGTTGATGAGCCAGCCAGGAGGAAACACGAAGGCAATCCCCGGCCTATTGGGCAATGCGATCAACCTTTATAAATCCGACAGCAACAATGTCATGAAGCCCATAGTTCCGGGTTCGGATGGAAATGTTGCTGAATTTAATTGTAACCCGGGATCAGTGGAATAATAACTAAAAGAGAACAGACATGAAAATAATACTAATTGCAACATTACTGAGCTGCCTTTCCATCTTCCGGCAGGAAGAACCGTTAAGCAGGATAGCCAATGTTGAGCTTCCCCATAAATCGCAAAGAATCAACAATAATAACCTACCTGCAGAAGCAAAAAGCCGGTTTAAATCCACTATGGCCATATCGCAGTATAAACACTGATATGAGGTTGACAAAATGCTTCTGGCATTTTCCGATTACAGCGAAACAAAAAACAATTTTAAGGCACTGGAGGACCGCAGGGACGAATGGCTTGGAGGCATGAACAAGGGTGGATTAAAATCCAATATCAATAGGGCGGAGATTATCATGATTAACAATACCAGGTTCCTGATCATGTCGCTTAAGAACGGTGATGAATACTACAGCTCCTTTATTTCCGACCGAAAAGGATCGAGGGGAATATCAGGAAGCATTCAGTACAAAGCGGAGGACAGGGAGAAGGGAGAAAAAGTGTTGTTAGATTTCCTCAAGCATATCAGCTTTAACGCGCCATCACTGTCCGGCGATAATTAATCCAATCTTGCATAGATTTAACTAAGCTTAATTATAGCATCGCTAGCCCGCCGGACCATTTCAGCGGGCGCCGAGGCCTTTGCATTTTTATTACCCCTTAATCATTAACGATAATAGTAAATACCGTTAACCATCGCAACGCCGCAGGTCGTTTCAAAAGCATTACGTGTGCTTTCCGGCGTGCGGGTTCCCCATATATTCCACATCAGGCCCTGGCTATTGCGGATAGACCACGCCTGCGCTGCATTGGCATCCAGCCAGGGCCCGTAATTACTCGCTGTGCCGGTATTTTTTACAAAAAGGCAGGCCCAGCGTGCAAAAATGCTTTTCATGCCCTGGGTGTCGGCATTGCCATTCTCATCCTTTAAAATTCCTCCGGGGGTATTACAAAGGCTATTGCGTGCATAATCCATCGCTTTGGTACCCATCGCCAGGTAATTTATGGCAGGGAAATCAGCACGTAATAAGTCACATGCGCCAATAAAAGTTCCCTGCGTATAAGAAAGCGCACCCTCGGTAATGGTACCGGCCTTATTTATGGCCCCTTTAACTTCACCGCTTGATGAATCGTAAAGCCTGTTCACCATCCAATCCATAATAAGTTTAGCCTTGTTTTTATAACTTACATCACCTGTTGCCTGGTATAACAGCATCGCACATATCACTGCCGGCGCATTTACACAGGTATTTTTGGTTTGATTATCGGTAGTCCACCATAAGCCACCGCCTAACGATTGCGTATCCCAGGCGCGGTTCCACATCATGTTGAAGTTATTTTTTGCCATATCCAGCATGCCGCCATCATTGGTTATTTTAAAAGCCCTTACACACATTAGTGCCCCCCAAACAATATCATCATTAAATTTATTGTCGGTCCACAATAAACCATAACCATCCCGTACGCCATTGTATAAATAAGAAATTTTATTTTTCAAATCGGTTCCGGGATTGATATTATAGGCATCTATCAGCATTTCAATCGCTTCCTGCTGGGTCCAGAAATCCATTCTACCGGTATGGTTATCATCCTTCCAGTAATATGCCTTATATGACGGGCCATAGGTGCCGTATTGATGATAAAAATGATTGTTATAAACCTGCATGGCCACTAAGGCCTCACTCTTAGCAGGTATGGAAAGGGTTGCCACCGCATGAGATGTTGCATGGGAAGCACTTTTTTCAGGTGATAACAGTGCGATGTCTGGTTGATCTTTTTTACAGGCAGTAAACAAACCGCTGAAAGCGAAAATGCCTGCTAAGAGTCTTTTTTTGCTGCTCAATTTCAGTCCATAGGCATGTAATCCCACTGGCTCAATGGTAATTTTCTTTTTCATAGTTAACACTAATGTTGATAAAGGTGATGTATTTGGTTAGCGGTAAAACGATTTCATGTTTTATAATATGAATATACACACTTGTAATGAATAACATACAATAATGGCAGGCGCAACGAATATTTTACAAAAACGAATTAGGAATAAATTTGATTTACCTATAGAAGATAAACGCCGGTATATTTTAGCAGGATTTCCTTTTAATTGCGGAAAGCAGGGACTCAGGTAGTGTTTCAACACGGTTAGCGCAGCGGATGGTGATCCGGGAATTCCATTTTTAATTGAGTTTGGATTTCTGGTGCCTTTTAAAGACAGCCTCACAAAAAAACGGGCGGATAACCGCCGCAATTTTAATTAATGTCGACATTGTTTATAATTTTTGTAAATTTCCATTATGAAAATTTCTTTATTAACTTTCTTTTGTCTGATCTCACTGTGTGCTTACAGTCAGGTTACGTCCTTCATCATTAATGATGATCAATTGAACAAACCTTTAAAGGATTCATTGGAATCCATCTATACATCCGACCAGTCTGTTAGAATTGCAGTTTCCGAAGCCCTGGAAGCTAAAAAACCAAAAGAATATGTAGACAGTCTGAGAGCTGTGATGCGCCAAACGGATAACATTAATTTAATACGCGTAAAAAATATCATTAAAGAAAAAGGTTGGCAAAGCCCTCAGCAGGTTGGTATGATTGCAGCTCAGGGTTTGTTTTTGGTCATACAACATGCTGACTTGCAAACCCAGCTTGAATACTTACCGCTGATACGGGATGTTGAAAAAAAGGGTGAAATATTATCCAGCAACCTGGCTATTCTGGAAGACCGGATCAATATCCGACAGGGGAAAACACAAAGTTATGGTAGCCAGTTATTTACAGACAGGACATCCGGGAAGCAATATCCTTACCCAATTGCTGACGTAGATAATCTGGATAAACGCCGCAAAGCTATGGGAATGCCTCCAATGCAAACCTACCTTAAGGATTGGAGTGTGGAAAGCTATAAAAAGGATCTTCCCATCATTGAACGAATATTCACAGCACAGGGCATACGATAGCAAAAGTTCAGTGGCTGTCCGTAAAACTTTATCCGTTGATGCGCAAAAATAATTGCAGTAAAGTTTTGTAAAGCAATACTGCCGGGAGGGCCGAATCGGTATGGCTATTAAGCTAACTAAGGTATTCCCTCCTGATTACTTTTGCCATGATTACCAGGCTATAATTTTGCAGATCAGGCCATTTATGGTTAATCAATCAAGCCATTTGTTATGCCAGCAGTCAGTTTGGTATATCGGTAACGCCCTAGAGGTCCGTGTAGGATATAGTTACCCTTGGTATTAAATCCAAAGGTGATTACATTTTTTATCCAGGTCTTCAATCTTTTCATTTAATTCACCTGATAGCCACACTTTCCTCCTGCAGCCGATTCTAATTTTTATATCACGAAAATATCCATTAATTTTTATAGATTCGATCTTTTTTACGATAATAGGAAACTTATGGCAGGTGCGGCCGGGCAGGAAAAGGCAAAATTAAAGCCTCAAAAAGCTTGTAAGCAAATCCTATGGATTTAATGCTCATTTGTGTCTTTAATAAACATCAGAAACTGAATTATAAGTAAGCGTGTAATGATAATGAGAAATGTAATTTTGGTAATCCTAACCGCCGTTATCTTTTCTGGCTGTGCCACAAGGTTAACAGAGGTTAAAAAATCAGATTTGAAAAATCAACTGGCAGCAATGGTCAAAACAGACCAGGTTGCTGCGTTTCGATGGGAAAAGCAGTGGTACGGTTATAAGGACAGTGTTTTTACGGCACATAAAGTGCAAGTGGAAAAGCTATTTAAACAATATGGCTACCTGGGTTTTGATAAAGTTGGTAAGGATGGATCGGACAACTTTTGGCTCATTGTACAGCATTGTGACAAATTTCCCGGGTTTCAAAAAAAGGTTTTAAGGGCGATGGACAAAGAGGTTCAGAAGAAGAATGCCAATCCCAAAAATTATGCTTACTTATACGACAGAGTAGAGGTGAATGCAGGACACAAACAACTTTTCGGTACCCAGGTAGAATATGACGTGGCAAAAACGGGAAGGGCATTTGTGAAAAATGGGTTAACCGATAGTGTCAATGTCGACATTCTTAGAAAAAAATATGATCTGAACCCACTAAAGGAATACCTGAACATCATGACTACGATGCATTATGAGATGAACAAGGCTCGCTATCAGGGCATGGGTATTACCAAACCGTCCATATATGAATAGATAGCGAATTTTGCATGCCGGATGTTCCGGTTAATACCAGATGGAAGATGAGCTGATAGCTAAAGCTTTAGAATTGAATTGGGGGTTGCAGGATATGGAGCACAATAGGAGCGGGCGATAGGATAAAGGTTGTACATTTGAGGAAACTGATGCGGTACACGCTGATCTAGATATGATTTTTCAGCCGCACAGTAGTCTGTCATTCTAGCGGGCAGTTTCAGCCTTTTTAACAGCCTGCTGCCGGGTTTTAAACTAATTTATCAGGATAATTTTTCCAAAAACAGTTCCTGATTCCATTAGGTCGTGTGCTCTAGCTGCATCTTTTAATGAAAATACTTCCTGAATAGGAGCATTGAGGGAATGTTCAGCCACTAAGGTTAGTATTTGGCTCATTCACTTTAAAACCTCCTGATCAGGAAAAACATTTAGACTAAAAATATGAAGGCTTAGTAATTGGTGTACCCGTGCCAAAAAATGATATTCGAAAATCTCTTTCCGTATTTCCGGTTTAAAAATTAACAATCAGTCGATTAAAATTAACTGTAATACGTCTTTAAGCATCCATACATTGTTTAACTTTTCAAAAAATGCGGAAACAACTGCACCGCCGGCCCCCGCGCGGGAATATCTGATCAGAAATAATGCTTTATCATTTATATTCTCGTGCAAGCATTTAATGTAACGCTGGGGTTGATTTATTTCCTGGTAAGAAGATGGCAACTTTAAATAGTTGAAAAAGAGTTGAAGTTGCAGTTCAGATAAACCAAAACCACTTCAATGCTTTTACTGTTTTAAAACAATGGAAACACCGGTACCTGGATTTTTAATATTCCCTGATTTTATCAGCGAGGCAGAAGAGCAACAATTAATAGATGAAATAGACGGGCAGCCCTGGATGGTGGATTATGCCAGGCGGCTGCAGTACTATGGTTTCCGTAATGAGCTGGAGGCGCCATACGATCTTGTTGCCATTCCGCTAGCCATTCCGCCCATTATGAACGAACTTGGCCGGAAAATACAGGCCCTGCAAAATCTGGAGTATGTTCCCGATCAGGTGATTATCAATGAATACCAGCCGGGTGAAGGCATCAGGCCCCACAAAGACCGGAACTATTATGAAAATCAAATCTGCGGAATTAATCTGGCAAGCGGCTGCGTAATGCGTTTCACCCGGGCAAAGAACCAGGAGGTGGTGGATATCGAGCTACCGGAACGTTCGCTGTACATCATGCAGGACGATGCCCGTAAGAAATGGAACCACGGCATTCCGCCGAGGAAAAAAGACCTGATTAACGGCACCGTACGGCACCGTGGGCGTAGGGTATCGATTACGTACCGCAAGGTAAAGCCATCAAAGGTACAACAGTTGAATCCACAGGGCAGGGTTGCCGATATCCTGCGGGAGCAATTTCAGGTAATGGTGGCTGAAAAATAAAATTGCCATCACCCAACAGCCGGATGGGCCAAAGTTTTTGGATTTAAAAGCTTGATGTTTAAAATATACCACCCGGTGCAAAATTAAACGCGGATAGGACTGATTGTTATGGAAAGTTGCGGCTAGATCAGATCCACATCAAACTCATGGCGCCAGGGCCCACCGAGATACGAGAAAACCTGCATGGCGTTGATGCCTACGCTGAAAGCTGCCCATTCGGTGTTTAGCTCATCATACAGGCGGCTGGCCGTTTCCGGGCTTACCTTATTCTGTATGGTAACATGTGGCCGGTACCCCTGCTTGTCCTGGGCGTTCAGCACCTGCAAAAACCGCCTGGATAATAAGCGGTGCAACTGTTGCATTTCAGCACATTCTACGCGGTAGGCCAGGCCGCGGCCCAATTTCATCAGCCCGGTTACCTCGGCAGTAAAACGGGGAAACTTAAAACCTTTAAGAAAGGATATCGTTTCAGCATCGGATGGCAGGTGGTGAAATACCATTAAATGGGCCTCCAGAAAATTTTTTTCAGGAGGAAAATGTGCCTGGCGTTTGCGGTTAAAAAAAGACTGGCTTGTTTCATCCATCTTTAGCGTAAGGATTAAGGGATTGTTCATTTTTGGTGGTATAGTTAATCAAACGCCGCAATTGAGCTGAACCGTTGGCGTATTATTCCTTCCGCACCACATGGTAAGCTGGCGAAAGCAATTCGATTCCGGTTGCCGCAAGTTCATTCTGTATGTTTTCAAGCAAACTGCTGTAAATGGATGCCTGTTTTCCGGCTTCATGCGTGTACGCATTGATTTGATAAGAAACATAGTAATCGTTCAGCTTGGTTTGCAACACAAAAGGTTTGGGATCAGGCAGGATGAAATCGGTTTTAAGGGCGGCCTTAATCAGCATTTGATAAGCCTGTTGCCAGGGTACATCATAACCCAGCGTAACCTCGTAATGTATAATCAGGCCAATGTTTCTGGCCTGGATGGAGTAATTTACCGTACTGCTCGAAAGTACCATCGAGTTGGGCACCGTTACATCTTCATTTTTAATGGTCCTGATGCGGGTTACCAGCATCGTTTTTTCAATCACATCGCCGGTAACCTCGCCAATTTTAACCCTGTCGCCGGCACGAAAAGGCCTCATATAGGTAATTACCAGGCCGGCTACCATATTGGTGATGGCACTGGATGAACCCAGTGAAATTAATATGCCCAGAAAAACAGATACCCCCTGAAAAGCTGCAGATCCTGAGCCGGGTAAATAAGGAAAAATGACGACCAGCATAAAGGCGTACAGGATAAAACGCAGTATGTTAAAGGTGGGTGCCGACCACTCCGGATGGAAACCACTAATTTGAATGTTGCCTTTGCCCAGTTCCCTGAAAAAATACCGAACGGCTTTTAGTGCAAATTTGAAAATGAGATAAATAACGAGTATGGTAAACAAATTAGGCAGATAGGCCACAATGCCGTTTAATGCTATTTTTAACGGACCCAATATCCAGTTGAGCAAGGTACTGGTCCAGCTTTCGGTTTCCGGGAATACACTGAAGAGCAAAGGAAGAGACAGGTAAATCAGTAAAATGGTAACGAGTAATCTAACCGTACCATTTATTTTTAACAAAATGATTTCCAGATCCTGAACAGGAATAACCTTAACCGTTCCAAGTTTGAGGCCTGATTTCATTTTTTGTGTACGTTGGCTGATATACTTTCTGCTTTGTTTGAAAATGAGGTGGATTAGCCATACCATAAAAATCAGCACCATCAGAATAAGCAGTGCCAGGCCGATACGTTTTGCCCAGTTGATTAAACTATGCGATTCCCTTTCGCGTGCAATGGTTTGTTTGATGTCTTGTAAATAGGCTTTAGCCAGTTGCGCATTGGTTTTACCAAACCATAAGCCATCTAAATTAGACACCGTCATAATAATTTCATGGTTTTTATAAACGATATCAAAATTATCGGTCGATGACCTGATTGTTAAGGAATCGGGCGTATAAAAAGCATCAGCATAAAGGCTGTTGATTTTTTTGGTGATGGCTGATGCCCTTTCGGCAGCACTGAAAGATCCCGTTCTGGTGTAGATGCTAAATAAAGTGTCGTGATGGAGTACAACCGGATAAGCTTTGGCATGGGCTTTTAACTTCTGAATTTCTGCAGCCTGCTGGATATTCCGCAGCGAATCGCTTACGGCAATTTTGCGCAGCTTTTCTTCCAGCTCTCTGGTTTTGGTTTGGTTGCCGGCAGCGTTCCGCAATTGTTTCTCCAGCTGGATTTTGACTAAAGAATCAATCTGCTTCTGCTGTTGATCTTTAATGAGCATGACCTCGTTAATGGCTAAACTTTCTTTGGTAATGGTATCTTGCTGTGCATAAAGCATATTTGTTAAAAATGCAAGATTGCATAATAAGATTATTTTTTTGATAAGCATAAGCATCTGTCCGTGTTTGTTTCAGTTAGTGGCCTCATCCAAAGTTAAGGATGGTTTTTGCCTAAACAACTGACTGTGGAACAACCTCGTTTACGGGATTGTTTGCCAAACGCAAAGCCTTTAAACAAAAAATCAATAAACTTTTCGCACATTTTCAATGTCAACGCTTTAAAATCGTCATGATACCCTGTTAAATCCCAGGTGCTTAATCGCTATTGCTTCCTGAAAGCTGAAGAAGGACACCGGCAAACGATGATACAGGATCTTGCAGGTAATGGTGAAACCCGGATCGAACAGACTCATACGCTCCGCCTGCCCAAAGCATCATGACGGACCTGAAAACTTTTAAAGCTTTCCCCAAACCACGCCGTAAGCGGCGCCATAAACGGGCTGAAACAGCAGAAAATTCCGCAGGTGTATGCGGATGGCTGTTTGAAGGTATAGTGGAATTGAAAGTAATCAAGTTATTTGAGTTGAGCGTCAGCCCAATTTTCAGGTGCTTTTAAAATATATATTTTTTGATCCTAACCGTGATTTTGTATTTTATTTAGCTGCCTGCCGGCTCATTTTTTGATCCAGAATATCCAAAAAAGGGAAACCGTAATAAAGGTTGGTTGCTCCTTTTTAATTTTGAGCCGGGAACCTCAATAGGCACAACTGATGTAAGATGGTGATACATGTTTAAAAAAGTACTGATCGCAGAAGACGAAGATTTTATGAATATCGCACTGAGAATAGCATTGGAAGACCTGGGCATTATCCAGGATAACCGTGATTATGTGGTAAACTGCGATCAGGCCTTTAGCCGGGTAAAGAAGGCCATCAGCGAAGCTAATCCCTATCAGTTGCTTATTGCTGATCTGTCTTTTAAAGGAGATCCTGAAAAGAGGGAAATTTCTTCCGGCTGGGAATTGATCCGGGCTGTTAAAGAAATACAACCGGCAATCAAAGTGATGGTTTTTTCTGCTGACGACCGTAAGAATATTGCAGACCGGCTTTTTAAAGATTACCTGATTGATGCTTACGTGCATAAATCGTTTGGCGCAGCTAATGCTTTTAAAACAGCGGTTAAAGCAGTGAACGAGGGTCAGAAATATTGTTCAGTTAATCTTCGCCGCTTTCCGGGTGATGAAATTTTAGCTGACCTGACCGTGGAAGAAAAACTTATTTTAACACTCCTCACCGAAGGGGTAAAGCAAAAATCGATAGCGGCCCATTTCAAAAAAAGGGAGATGTCTTCTTCCAGTCTGAGCCATATCGAGAAAAAACTTAAAGCCCTCCGGGAAAAATTAAACATTCCGTCAACTTTTTTGCTGGCCTGGCATTGTAAAGAACGGGGCATTGTTTAACGGATTCCGGCCTGGTAGATGATAATGCAGGCTTTCATTTTCAGTTAAAGTTGTTTGAGGAAAACTCTTTCCGTTCCTGTTTTTGCGGATGGGAAGTGGCAGGCGCAGACCAGGGTTTCCAATACTGAAAATATCATTATTTAACGTTGTCATACAGTATCAAAATTGCAACTGCAATTAAATCAATTGTTCAGCTGTATATAGGGATCATACCGGCTATGAGCTGATTAAAGTTGATTTAACCAGCTATGGTGTAAAAAAAACGGGATTAATTATATCCATAATTAACCCCTCAATCTAAATTAACGCTCTCAGGCTTTCGCCTGCTGTAGGACTCTCACCCCCTACATGACCATTTACGCAAAAATTGATCAGGCGGTCTTACGGTATAGATTAATTTTCGTCAAATAAAGGTCAGATAAGTAGTTTGCCAAATCTGAAGCTTTTAAAATATATAAACCTTTCCTGCCATTTTATGTTAACTGTAAAGAAAAATAACAATGCAGTTATGGATAACTTTAGCTTAATGGCCGTCGCATCCCACATCCGGTACAATCATCATGAGTTGCAAAAAAGTCACCTCTATTATCAAAATCATTTTTTAGAAAGCATTCCAACATGGAATAAAAACGATCAGCATATTACCTTCATCGTTCAGGACGGTACCGATTTATTGCTTTTCGCAAAATCAGCGGCGTTGTTTTGGAAATTTTCCAGCAAATATCCGCACTGCTTTAAAGGAACTGTCCGTACCCGCAAGGGTAACTGCTTTGCCACATTCAACTATCTTGCGGAGAAGAATGCAGACGTGATGATGGAAGTTCAATAATAAATATTCATTGATTATTTTAGTGCTGCCATCACCCAATACTATCCAAACGAGCTTGCATTTAATTGTGCGTAAGTATTGATCTGTTAAAAAAACCGATGATGGACTGCAATTAACTTGGAATGTTGTTGTTGCCTATTCCTGTACCTGTTTACAGATTTCCTTTTCAATAGAAAAATTAAACCTATCGATTCAAATGTACTTAACCCGTTATTATGGATTCCTTTGACTGGAAAAACATATTTCTAAACGATCTTGACCTTACCATTGCGGTTGAAATTGGCATCCGTACCGTTATTATGTTCGCTCTGGTACTGATATTCCTGAGGTCAACCGGCAAGAAAGGAGTGAGGCAGCTCAGCATTTTTGAGGTTGCGATTATTATTGCACTCGGAAGCGCCGCCGGCGACCCCATGCTAAATGGTGAATCCGCTATTATGCCATCTGTACTGGTTTTCCTGGTAATTTTACTGGTTTATAGAATCATTACTTTTTTTGCCGCCAAATACCAGAAAGTGGAAAATATATTGGAGGGTGTACCCATGTATATTGTTGAAGACGGCAGGTTTACCATGAATGAGGAAGGTGATGCGAATTTTGCGAAGGATGAATTTTTTGCTGAAATGCGGGTACAGGGCATTGAACATGTTGGCCAGGTGAGAACAGCATTGCTCGAAACCAATGGACAGGTGAGTTTTCTTTTTTTTGAAGATGAAGAAGTAAAACCTGGCTTGCCCATCTACCCCAAAATATACAATAAGAAAGCTGAAGCGATAACTGAACCCGGACTTTATGCCTGCACACACTGTGGAGAAGTATTGCAGCTCATGCACGAACAGGCCTGCAGCCGTTGTAACAAAGAAGAATGGGTAGCCGCCATTAGCGATAAGCGGGTAAAGTAGTCCTGCTCACCGGTGAAACAGCTTTTGACTGCTGAAAACGGGGTGTTAAATCTGTTATCCGGACTTATACATTTAAAAATATGGAGCAGTATCAAAAATAAATAAACTGACGGCCCGGATTGATATTGATGCATTTAAGCAGGATGGAATTATTTTTATTTAAGCTATTTTCTGTTATTTCTAAACTTTTCAGGCATTGCATGGTTAAACTATCTTACATGAATTAATAACCAAAATATTTTGAATATAGAACACGACGCTGATCTGCCTCTGGCAGGGAATGATCCCGCCAATATCAAATTGCTTAAAGCTGCCCTCGATTCGTCTATATCCGGCATCATTATTACGGATAATACCCAGTTCGATAACCCCATTATTTACTGCAACAAGGCATTTGAAAAACTCTCGGGCTACGGAAGGGAAGAAGTGATTGGCCGCAACTGCCGGTTTTTGCAAGGCGACGAGCGAAACCAGCAAGCCAGGGAGGATATCCGCACGGCGGTAATGAACGGCAAAGCGATAACGGTAGAACTCAGAAATTACCGTAAAGGCGGAGAGTTGTTCTGGAATGAACTATATATTTCGCCAATTGCAGTGGAAGGGGATCAAGTAACGCACTTTATCGGCGTTCAAAATGATGTAACCCGGCGTAAAAATGCGGAAGAAAACCTGACGCATGAACGTGAACAGGTAGAACGTAAAATTGAAAAAAGGACACGGGAACTCAATGAAAGCCGGGAGTATCTGGATAGTATCATCCAAACCATCCGGCAGGGATTGCTGGTGTTGGACCCTCAATACCAGGTGATATCTGCAAATGATTTCTTTCTGAAAACTTTTAAGGTAGAAAAGCGGGATACCATAGGACGTTCATTATATAAACTGGGCAATGGCCAGTGGGACATTCAGCAGCTCAGGGTATTGCTGGAGCAAATTTTACCGAGTAATAACCCCGTGCTTGATTTTGAGGTTGACCATGAATTTCCGCACATCGGCAGAAAACTGATGCTCCTGAATGCACACCGGATAGAGCTGGAGGGAAGTTTCAAAGACCGTATTTTAATTGCTATTGAAGACATTACAGAGATCAGGGCGTCAGAGAACCGAAAAGATGATTTTTTATCGGTATCGAGTCACGAACTTAAAACCCCGCTCACCACAATTAAAGGCTATAATCAAACCATTTTACGTTTATTGCCAACAGATATTAATCCGAAAGTGCCCCTGATCGTCAATAAATCTGGCAAACAGATCGAGCGTTTACAGAATATCATTACGAGTTTACTGGAAATGTCGAGGATACAATCTGGAAAACTGGTGTTGGATGCAGACCAGATTGATCTGAACGTATTGATTTCGGAGTTGCTGGAAGAGGCGCAGGAAAACTATCCAAACCATACCCTGAGCTTTGAGGGGCACCTCCATAAAACCGTTCCCGGAGATGAATCGCAGGTTTCGCAGGTGATACAGAATTTAATTACCAATGCCATCAAATATGCCCCCGACTCAAAAGAAGTTAAAGTATTACTGTCGGAGGTTAGTAATTACGCAAAAGTCTCGGTTACCGATTACGGTTTTGGAATCAGCCAGGAAGACCAGAAAATGATCTTCGAACGCTTTTTCAGGGTGTCCACCATCCAGAAACAATTTCCCGGAATGGGGATCGGATTGTATATCAGTGCACAGATTATTAAGCAACACGGGGGAACATTATGGGTTGACAGCGAACCGGGTAAGGGGGCAACTTTTAGTTTCACATTGCCAATAACGGGGAAGGAGGTTTCTGATGAATAAAAAGCTGCTGATTTGTGATGATGACGTGGATATTGTGGAAATGCTCGAAATTGTTTTTGAAGATTGTGGCGTGGAGGTGATATCCGAAACGGACAGTAAAAAGGTATTGGCGCTGATTACCCACCTGCATCCTGATTTGGTATTGATGGACCTTTGGATGCCGGTGATTACCGGCGACCAGGTATTGAAACGAATGCGGGCAGATAGCGGGCTTTCATCCATTCCGGTGTTAATAATGTCTGCCGCGCAGGATGGCAGGGAAGTGGCCATGCAGGCGGGTGCAGATGGCTACATTGCAAAACCTTTTGATGTTGATCAGTTGTTAAAAAGGGTGCAGGAAATGATTGCCTTAAACTAAAATTTAAAGAACGATTACCCTGCCCGGTTAAGCATGAAAGATCGCAAATAGCTCAGGGGCACATTATTTTGGTAAACGGTTTGTAATGGGTAAACTGAAAAAGGCCATCGTTCCTTTTCCGGTTGGGTTAGGCTGTATCCCGATGGTGCCACCGTGCCGGGCAATAATTTCGGAGCACAGGAAAAGGCCGATACCACTGCCGGCCGCCACATGGCTGGAGTTTTTGATCCTGTAAAATTTCTCAAATATTTTCTCCTGCTCATTTTCGGGTACACCCATTCCCATATCAATAACCGAAACCTTAACAGTTGAAACATCGCCGGATATTTCGATCGCGATGGGTGATTCGCCGGGTGCATACTTGATGGCGTTATTGATCAGATTAGTTAATACCTGCGCGATACGGTAGCGGTCTGCCTGAACGTGGTAAACATCAGTGAGGGTGATCAGTTTGATCTCTACGTTTTCACTGATCAGGCTGGTATTTGAAATCACCTCTAAAATCAATTTTTGAAGATCAAGGTTTTCCTTTTTGAGCAACATTTCAGATTCGCTGTGCGCAGCGGGATGGGTGATCTCCGCTATCAAACGTTCAACCTTACTACTGGCGCTAATGGCACGCTCTGCAATAAGCTGATGTTTGGTATTCCCGGTTCCGGCTATAAATTTATAAATTAATTGCAGATAGCCCTTCACAACCGATAATGGTGTTTTGAGTTCGTGGGTGGTGATGTTTAACAGTTCATCACGGAGAATTTCCATCCCTTTTTTTTCTGATATGTCTGCCGTGGTACCAATAATCCGTACAGGTGTCAGCGCTTCAAAAATAACGGTTCCTCTTACCTGCAGCCAGCGAATGTTTTGATAAGGGTGTTTCACACGGACTTCGAAATCATAGGTTGGCGTTTCGGGATGCATGGCTCTTTTTAACCCTTCCACACGCCTCCAGCGGTCTTCGGGCAGAATCGCTTCGATAATGGTATTCTCGGTAATCAGCTGATCTGCCGTTAGTCCGAAATTAGCCCTGTTCTGTTCCGTACAGCTAACGAGCCCGTTAGCGAGGTCGAGTTCCCAGAATCCCAGTTTAACCTGGGCAAGCGCGATGGCCAGGTTTTCGTTAGAAACGCTGGACGAATTTAAAAAGTTTTTTGGCAAGGTGTTTTGCTATTAGTTTTAGTAAAGATAAGGATTTCCTGCCCAACCTCCAATTCCTAACAGGGATTTTGCAAATCTCTATTGAAGCCGTTTAGCGGTGCGCCGGCTGATTTGCCGGCGATTGATTAACGGGGAACGGATATCCTGTTCACTTCATCCCTGATTTATACCAACTTCATCCGGTATAGGGGCTTCCGTTTTCACTACCGTTTAATGGATGCTTTGCTGTGATCCCCCCCCGGTGCTGACGGAAATTTTCGTAATTCATCCCAAAATATTTTTACATTAGAAGTACCGACAATCAAAGCCAGCGAAATGGAAATGACGAGTGCGATAGAAAAATTACAACAATTACTGTTTGAACTTGCCGGCGTATCTGCCGAAGATTCTTTACCGCTTTTTGCGATGGTGCACGTGGTTAACCTTAACCAGAACCAAACCTATATCGGTATAGGCAGTATCAGCCGAAAGCTGGCTTATATCCAGGACGGCATTATACGTGGTTATACCATAAAGGAAAACGGTGATGATGCCACTTTATTTCTCAGAAGCGAAGGGCAATTCATCGCCTCCCATGAAGGTATTATTTTTAAACAGCCATCCCGGTTCATATACCATGCCTTGGCACCTACCACCCTGATGGAAATAGATTATGATGTATTGGAAGAAATTTTAAAAACGCATCCGGTTTATGAGCCGCTCCGGAATTTTTTTTTAATGCGCATGCTTGGCGAGGCATTAGCCCATATCGAAACTTTTGTAACGCAATCTCCCGAAGAACGGTACCGCGCGCTGGTGGCCACGCAACAGGCATTGGTAAACCGTGTTCCTGATAAATACATTGCTTCCATGCTGGGCATAACGCCCGTATCGTTAAGCAGAATCCGTAAAAGAATGCATAAAAGAGACAAATAGCGGAGGGGTTTGTTTGTTGCGGAATGCGATATTATCTTTTGTTAACTCACCTGAGTACTACTGTTTTCTAATTTTGCGCTAAGAAAAAATTATTTTATGGAAAAGATCATAGAAACTACCATCGAAATTTTCAGCTTATCGGCTATGAGGTACTTTTTAATTGCCGGAATTCCGTTTTGTCTGTTCTATCTGTTATGGCCTGCGAAACTCAGTAAGTATAAGATACAGGAAAAATTGGCTTCAAAAAAAGATTTTATCCGCGAAATCTTACACTCGATGCAGAGCACCCTGGTATTTACGTTTATCGCTGTTGTACTGTTGCTTACGCCCATTCGGCAATACACCATGATTTACACCAACATTAACGATTATCCAGGTTGGTATATTCCGGTTAGTGTGGCCATAAGCCTGTTGATACATGATACCTATTTTTATTGGATGCATGTGATCCTGCACCATAAAAAGCTTTTTAAATTTGCTCATCTGCTACACCACAAAAGTACCAATCCGTCTCCGTGGACCTCTTATAGTTTCCATCTGGCAGAGGGTATTACTGAAGGCCTGGTTTTGGTTGTAATTGTATTTATTTTACCGATACATGTTACCGGCATACTGCTTTTTACCGTAGTGGCTTTTGCGATTAACGTTTATGGGCATCTGGGTTACGAAATAGCCCCTGAATGGTTCAGGAAGAGTTGGTTATTCTCCGTATTCAATACATCGGTTCATCATAATTTACATCATACGCGTTTTAAAGGCAATTACGGATTGTATTTTAGAATATGGGACCGCCTGATGGGAACCGAACATCCCGATTATGTAAAAACCTACGACCAGCTTCAGGAAAAACGCTTTGGATCCAAATAACTAAAATACCCTGCATGCAGCTGTAAACAGAGGCTGCATACAGGGGAGAGCTGAAATAACGGCTACCGGTTCTGGTTTTTTTTGGCAGGTTTACCAGCCATAATTTTGAACGAGGTTTGGATCTTTATCAATTTCTGACTGGGGTATGGGCATCAGATAGTGTTTATCGGCAAAAACGCGGTTTTGTAAGGTAACAGTCTTGTAAAATACGGCCACCCCAGCAGCCTCGCTGGATACATCCAGACCTGTACTGCTGAGTTCTGCTGCCGAAGGCCGGGCGTTGAGCCCGAGAGCGGGTGCGTTATCTACCGTTCTGGCAATTAACCAGCGTCTTACGTCCCAAAACCGGTGACTTTCAAATGCGAGTTCCACACGGCGCTCATTCTGGATCCGGTTGCGCATCCCCGCCTTGGTATTGTCGGTGGCCAGAATGGGCAGGTTGGGCATGGCTACCCGGCTGCGCACCAGATTGAGGTATTGATAAACAGATTGATCTGGTGCATCAAGGTATTCATTCATAGCCTCTGCGTAGTTCAGGTATATCTCCGCCAGTCTGAAAATGGGAAAGTTGCGGGTTCCGGTACCTGAGTTGGCATTTCTGTCGTAACCGGGCGACAAAAACTTGCGGACATTGTAACCCCATGGGTTGGTGCCTGACTTGCCCGTTGCCCAGCCATCGGTTATTCCATTTCCTGCGCCATACCAGGCCAGCCTTACCGGGCGCCTGGTGGCATCAAAACGCCATACATCATACTGGAAAAATACACTGGCATAAAAACGCGGATCACGATCTTTGTACATATTCGATATATTACTTACCGTCTGAAATTTCAGGCCATCCCATAGCTGTCCACTCCAAACTCCGGTAGTGCTATAGCCCGAACCGCTCTGGTTAATGGGATAACCATTTTTCATCTCGTAAGCATCTACAAATTGCTGTAAAGGCGTTAGTTTTCCATTTCCTTTAAAAGGAGAGCCGTTAGGCAGATAATTGCCGTCAATATCTGTGGAGTTGCCCAGGATCCGCTGAAAGATGGTTTCGGTATAATCACGCGTATAAAACTGTGCCGCATAATTTTGTACCGGATTATCCGGAAAAGGTGCATATAATTTGTAAATCCCCAGATCGATCACGGCCTTTGCTGCATCCGCGGCTTTTTTCCATTTTTCTTTATCATAACTGCGGCTAAAAAGGGCTTTGCCGTCTTTGTTTTGTATGTTGGCATAAAGCGGGTTGCCATTAAACAGCGGACTGGCAGCATACAGTAAGGTACGGGCTTTTAAGGCCAGTGCTGCTCCTTTGGTCACACGACCGGTTTGGGCGGCTTCCTGCGTGAGGGGCAGTACGCCTGATATCTCGTCGCATTCTGAGGTGATGAAATTAACGATCTCATCCACCGAGTTACGTGCTACCTGCGTATCTTCCAGGTTCCCGGGGTCTACATCGTTTGAAGTGGTTATTAAGGGAACCGCTCCATAGCGTTTAAAAAGTTCAAAATAAAACTGGGCACGAAGAAAACGCGCCTCAGCTTTGTAACGGGGTTTCCAGATCGCATAATAACTTTCACGATCAAGCGGTACCGGAACCGCATCTATGCGTTTAATAAAGATGTTGGCCCTGCGGATATCCTGATATTTTCCTGACCAGTTACCGTAAGGGTTATCATTGGTGCTCCAGGCGCCAAGATTATATTTATAGGCATCTACCGCTTCGCCATTATCAAACCAGTGGTGGTAGGTTTCATCTGTTGCGGCTGTTAGGGGCGAGGTTAACTCATTAGGCAGCGCGTTGTATAAACGGGCAAGTGCCTGTTCGGTGAGGTTGATATTGTTGTACACGTCATTTTCGCTCGAATATTCGGCGGGAACCACATCCAGGTATTTTTTACAGGAGCTGCTGCTGAACAAGAGTACTGCCAGAAGCAGCTTGGTTATGTTTTTCATGGGATTATAATGAAGCATTTATTCCGAAGTTGATTACACGCATTTGAGGATAGTCTCCAAAGCCATTGGTTCGCTCGGGATCAAAAATCTTCATCTCAGACCAGGTAAAAATATTTGACCCCGTGGCAAAGGCCCTGATATTGGTGAGTCCGATTTTTTTGATCCAGGTTTTAGGCAAGGTGTATCCTACCTCCACATTTTTTAGCCTCACATAATTGGATGATCTTAGCCAGAACGTGGAGTTTTGGTTGTTATTTACATTGTTGGAAGATGATAATCTTGGCCATTTGGCATTGGGGTCAGGGTTTTGGGTGGTCCAACGCCCATCCAGATAATCAGCCAGTACAGAACTGTTGCTGGCAAATGCCCATGCAGATGTACCGGTGAGCCAGAGTTTGCCTCCGGCAGCACCCTGGAAAAGGACATTCAGGTCGAAGTTTTGATAAGTATAGGATAGCGTTAAGCCCAAAATTGATTTTGGGGTGGTTACCTGGCCCAGGTAACCTTCATCCTGACTATTGATTACACCATCGCCGTTTCGGTCGAGATACTTGATATCACCCGGGCGTACGGCGCCAAACTGCTGGGTAGGGCTGGCAGCGATATCGGCTGCATCTTTAAATAAACCGAGTGCGGTTAAGCCGTAAGCTTCGTTGATCTGTGTGCCTTTTAAGCCCCGGTAGGGTAAGGCATATGTTGGCTCTGCAGCATACTGTATCCGGTTGGTGGCATAAGAATAAGAGCCCCGTACCATCAGGTTGTGGTTGCCAAATCGTTTGCGGAAGGTAATTTCTCCTTCAAAGCCCTTGTTGTCTACAATACCGGCATTGATGGCCGGTAGATTTTGAACACCCGTTACATTCGGAATGATGGCTGCCGTGGTCAGGATTTGCGAGCGCCTTTCGGTAAAAACATCGCCGGTAAAAGCAACCTGCCCTTTAAATAATTCAAAATCGATACCAATATTGGTTTTTTTAGATTGCTCCCAGGTGAGGAACGAATTTCCGGATGCACTTTCCTGAGCGCCGGAGTAACCATCTCCATCGGCCGCCAAACCAAAGCGGTAGCCACTGCCGTTCCCGGTTTGCCAGGTACTGAGGTAGGCAAAGCGCCCTACACTGTTATCCACACCGACTATGCCGTAAGAACCCCTTAATTTCAACAGGTTTATTAATTTAGCATCTTTCATAAACGGCTCGTTGGATATGATCCACCCGGCAGACGCCGCAGGGAAAAAGCCCATACGCCGGCCCTTCATAAAATTCTCCGAGCCATTATAACCCGCATCGAATTCCAGCACATAACGCCTGTCAAATGAATAATTCACCCTGCCCACTAAGCCCAGTTGTTTATAAGGTAAGGCAGCAATGGCACCATCAGCTGTGGCGGTGGCCAGGAAACTTTGTGATTGATTATAACGGATCATACCCGAAACCACGTGTTTTTGCGCAAATGTCCTGTCGTAATTCAGATAACTCTCGAAGGTAGATTTACGGCTGCCGTTCGCAGCAATATTAAAACCGAGCAAACCATCACCCGTAGTCAGTTCTTCGTAACGACCTTTGCTCAGGTCCGTTTCGTTTTCGTTTGTGATAAAACGGTAGGTGGAATAATTTCGTTGACGGGTAATGTTTCTGAAATTCTGCGCATCATAAGCAAAACGTGTTCTAAAGCTTAACCCTTCGGTAATAAAGGGCAGTTTCAGGGTAAATCCGATAATCGAGCTTAATGTATTTTCAAAGAAACGTCCGTATCCAAACTGAGTCAGCCGGCCGTAAGGATTGGCCGGTGAATCTTTTTGCCCGGATACCGAACCGTTTGGATTGGTTAAAGGGTAAAGATAGGCTGGTGTATTGCGTATTTCAGACCAGAAGGCGCTTGCCGTTTCTGTCGGATAGTTTCGGTCGCGAACAATGTCTGAAAGGTTGAGCTCCAACTTCAGTGTAGGCAAAAGATCGATATCGATGTTGCTTCTGAAATTATACTTATTCATCACGGCATTGATGTTGTAGGCATTGAGATCATCGTATTTGTACAAGCCATCCTGTTTTAAATAGGCCATAGATACAAAATACCTCGCTGTTGAAGAACCTCCGTTAACATTGAGGTTGGCCTGGCTCATCATTGATGAGGGTTTGATCAGTTCCTCTGTCCAGTTTACATTTGGATAAAGGTACTGGTAGGTAGGGTTACTGCGGTCGCGGAATTTATTCAGGTAGGCATCCGTGTAGAGGTTGGCATTTAACCCGTCATTGTTCAGGGCTTCCCTAAATAGGGTTAGCGCATCAAATGAGTCTAGGTATTCGGGCATATTAAAAGGACGTTGTTGTGAGGTCTGTGCGGTAAGTGAAATAAGGGGTTTACCGGTTTTTCCCCGTTTTGTGGTTACCAGTACAACTCCATTTGCACCCTTCATCCCGTAAACCGCTGTAGCAGCTGCATCTTTTAAAACACTCACGGTTTCTACGTCGTTTGCATCAATACCATCGATACTGTTCTCAATCCCATCAACCAGCACCAGAGGGCTCTTGCCCTGGTAGGTACCGAACCCACGGATGTAAAGTGCAGAGCCATCGGCTCCCGGCTCGCCACTGCTCTGTATGGTTAGCAGGCCCGGTAAACGTCCGGCTAAACTGTTGGTTAAACTGGCTGTGGGCGTTCGCAACAGTTCTTTTGAGCTTACCGAAGTAAGCGCCCCGGTAACGTTGTTTTTCTGTTGGGTGCCATAGCCCACTACAACTACATCCTCTAACATGGCCTGGTTCTGGCGCAGTTTAACTGAAATAAATTCGCGTGAACCGACCGGCACTTCCTGCCGGATAAAACCCACCATGCTATAAATAAGGGTTGCATCTTCCGGAACTTTGATCAGGTAGCCGCCATTAACGTCGGTGACTGCACCAAAGCCGGTGCGGCCTTTTACGCTCACCACTACGCCTGGCAGGCCGACCCCGCTGGTGTCGGTTACGGTGCCCCTCACTTCGATATCTTTACGTGTATTGTTTATTGATGATATCTCCCGGCTGTTTTTTTGATCTGTGCTGGCATGCGCAAAAACAGCAGAACAACAGCAGATCATCATCATGAAGAACATCGCACGGAAACCCTGGGGGCCGGCAGCAGTGCTTACTTTATGGCCAAATAAAAGTTTTATCATAGCTGATTTAATTTTGTTTTTTCAATTATTGGTTTAAAATGGAGTAGAAGACAGGGGATGGTCTTTTGGCTGACCACAGTTTTTTGGGGTGTCATAAATGATAAATCTGGTTAGTGGATTAAAAAAAAGGCCAAACAGAGCCATCGTGCCGCTTTAGGGGCACCGTACTAAGTGGCGGTATTATTGGCTATTGTTCGTTGATGGGACAGGGAAGGTTAATCCCCGTACTGATGGCGGTTCCAAAATCGGGCGATCCATCTTCTTTCCAGGAAAGCTGCTGCATTCTGGCGGTTCTGGCCTGCCCGGGATCATTTGGCATACTGCGTGCATGGTAGATAAACCAGTTTTCGGTTTTCAGCGTGCCATTATCATCACGGCGGCTACTGGTGAAAAAACCATTATGCCCCGGGCCATAGACCGAATTTTTATCGCTCTTTACAAATACCTGTTTTTTGTTGATCCAGTTTTCTGCAAGTGCCGGGTCACTACCGGTTTTCAACTGGATCTGAGCCAGGCAGTAATGGTCACTACTGTACCTGCTGGCAGAGAAAATAATAAATAGCGGGCTGCTGGCGTCACGTTGGAGCATAATTGGTCCTTCGTTTACGCCTGCGCCGGGAAAAGTAGGCTCCCATTTTTCCCAGTCGTTTGTTGGTGAAGAGAGTTTGATTCGCGGTCCGCTGATGGTCCAGGGGTTAGACATGGGCGCGAGGAAGATATATTGCTTATATTTTTCTGTAGGATTTTCCCAGCCTGACCATACGAAATAGGTTTTGTTACCTACTGTAACGATTGAACCATCTATGGCCCACTGATCATTTGACGGGTCGGCTATTTTACCTTTGAAATTCCAGTTGCCCTGGGTAGGGTCGGCGTTTTCATTTTCCAGTACAAACATGCGGTTGCTATCGTTTACTCCCTTTTGTGCTGCGGCAACATAAATATACCATTTGCCCGATAAAAAATGTAATTCGGGTGCCCATAGGTCTGCCGAATGATCGGTATTTTCAGGTGGGGTCCAAACTGTTGTTTCATGAGCTGCAGCGAGTTGTGTCATGGCCTTTGTTTTGGCTATGGATATACGGTTGCCTTTGGTAGAGAGAAAATAATAGTTTCCGTCTTTCTGCGCTACAAAAGGATCGGCATGATCTCCGTTGAGCAATGGGTTTTGAAAATATTTCACCACTTTAGCCTGTGCAGTGGCGATCGAATCTCCCTGAGAAGACTTCTGACAGGCCGTAGACAAGATGGGAAGTCCTGCAGCTATCAAGATAAAAAATCTGTTTCTCATAAATCTCGTAGTGATTGTTATTTGGTTCAGCCAAAAGTAGCAATCAAAAAACGGGATCGATTAGATTCACAGCCGGCTTTGACGCAAATCAAAGTCATATAAAATATAAGCTATTGTAAATGAATGTATTATGGCTTTGTTTCACTTTAAAAATCAAAACATTTTTTGTGTTTTTGAGCATTAGAAAACTCCATGCCCGGTTTTGATGCGCGATATTGGAACGGCAATATCAGCTTAGATCATAATTTATTGTATGTTTATGTAATGAGCCGCAGGCCAACAGCATTATTCATGATAAAGAAAATTTTTGCAATTATTATTCCGCTCTTTTACATGGTTCCCGTTTATGCGCAAACTTCGAAAGCGGACAGTTTATGGAAAGTACTGAAACTGGAACTTTCAACAGAAAATCATTATATCCGTCAAAAAGAACAAAAGATCGGGGAAATGCGTAAGCGGCTTTCAGCAGTGCCCGCTGCACGGTATCTTGAACGGTACAAATTATTGTCTGGATTATTCAATGAATATAGTGCTTTCCGTTTCGATTCTGCCATTACCAATGCCAATAAGTTAATTGCCCTTTCCAAACAGTTAAGCGGTAACGAATACCTCGTTCAAAGCCAGATGGGTTTAGCTACTGTGTTGGTAAAGTCGGGTTTTTACAAGGAGGCTTTTGAAACCATTTCGGAAATAGATACCATTGGGCTTTCGGAAAAATTCCGTTATGATTATCTGAATTTACGCGGAATGCTTTTTGATGAGATAGCTGCTTATAATAAAGATGCCTACTATGCCACGGGTTACCGCAAGCTTGCCCGGAAAGAATTTGAAAAGGCGCAAAGTCTGATTAACCCCAGTGAGCTTGAAAAAACCATCAACCTCGCTTTTTCACATGGCTCAGGACAAAATAAGCAACCAGATGTAGCATTTTATTACCAATATTTATTGCATCATGATTTATCCGAACACCAGATCGCCATCATTGCCACCAGGATCAGTCATGCCTATTCGGGTGAGGATAAGCTGATGTTGCTTACACTTGCGGCAATCAACGATATCCGTTCGGCAACGAAAGAAACTTTTGCCATCTTTCTACTGGGGCAGGAACTGTTTAAAATGAACAGAAATGATGATGCTTATGTGTGTATGCAGGAAGCGCTTGATAATGCCGCTTTTTATGGGACCAGAAACAGGGCGGCACAGATCGAATCGGTATTGCCGCTCATTGCAAGCAGGTTGATAGAGGAAAAACAACATGAGAAAGAGATGCTTTGGATTGGCATTGTGTTATTTATTCTGGTGGCAATTGTTTTGCTTTTCCAATTGGTGCTTTTCCGCAAACAGATGATCCGGATTGAGCAGAATGATCTGATCATCACAGAAAAAAATACAGAACTGGAAGATGTGAATGGCAAATTATGGGAATCATCGCGGATCAAGGAAGAACTTATTGGCTTATTTTTTAAAACCTGTTCATCCTACATTGAAACGCTTGATAAAGTAAAACGCAAAGCGCAGCACAATATTAAATTAGGAAAATATCAGGATGCCACCCAGGTGCTGGGAGGTGTGCACATCCAAAAAGAGAAAATACAATTGTTTAGTACGCTGGATAGTGTTTTTTTGGCTCTTTTTCCCAATTTCGTTTCTTCGTTTAATGCACTTTTAAGAGCTGATGAACAGATTGAGTTAAAGGAAGGGGAAATGCTTACTGCCTCGCTTCGCATTTTTGCGCTGATCCGTTTAGGGGTTACCGATACCGAAACCATTGCCCGCATACTAGACTACACGGTAAATACTGTTTATACCTACAAGGCCCGCATGAAAGCAAAAGCACTGGTGCCCCCGGAGCAGTTTGAGCAAAAGATTATGGAAATTAAATTTACAGATGAACGCTGATGAAGCAAGAAGGGGCAACAATTTGCCCAACAATGATAATCAGTTAACCATTAAGGAAAAGATATTTTTCTATGGTTAAACGATGGCCCGGTATTTACGCGATGCCTTTTATATTTTGTACCCAAGTTGTTCAGGTTCGTATCAGCGTACTGCTTGTATTTTATGGGTTGCCTTTATACACCATATTTCTTTGAAATTATTCAGGGGGGAAATAATAAAATTCAATTTATTTAAACTTTAAGTAATGAACGCCCCGACATATTATCATCTTGCCGAACTGCTTTTGCACGCGTAACCTGGAGGCCGTTGGATATTTAACATCATTTACAGTGTATCTAAGAAAAGAGTGGATTCATATCTGCCTGTATGATGATCATATCTCCGGTCACGTTGCTGAAATTGCAGATCCATTTACGGTCAATTGTGCAACAGTAAATCCCGACCGTCCCTTCCTGTATGTAGGATATTGCCTAATGCTTAGGCATTATCAATTTCTGGATATTCACAAAATGGAAGAAGAATTTAACATCTCGTTACACGGATACAAACACTGAAAATTATGTCTGGTTTGGGGTCTGCTTATAGTAATAAAGCTGTATCAGCATTTATGTAAATGGACTTTTTATGATTTGTAGCATTCATAATACCGGCATGAATTTAAAATGATCGCGGCATAAAATGCGCACCAGACTTTTCTTATTTAAAGCTTACTGTTTTTGTTGAAAACAAGATGGAAAGGATCGGAGCCCGAGATAAAAAGTCGGAAAATTACAAAAAGAAGTCTGAATAGGCTAAGATAAATCAATTTGTTCAATCGTACATTTGCTAATACCTTCTATAAACTGATTAGAGGGGATTTAACCAAATATATTAGCCGAAAAATAGTGTTCAGTAATTCATATTTACTGCTATTCTACCCTTTATTGTTTGAGAAATCCAATTTGAAACAGTCAAAACTTCCCTGATTAATGCATTAATATGTATGCCTATGATGATAGATAAAGACTAAAATAACTCCCGGAAAAGAACTATTGAATATATGCGCATAGCTATTCTTTATGTTTCTCGCACTTAGGTTGGTGAAATAAATGTATGTATTAAACCAACCAACATTATCAATAAACTAACCAAATATGAAATATGAAAATAACAAAAAACTCGCCAGGAAATTGGCGTAAACAACTTACCTTACTCACCTTTAGTTCGGTACTGTTCATAAATCCCTTTGTTGAAGCTGCGGCCAACAACAGAATAATCCCTTTAAGTAACGATACCAAAGCAATCGGTATTTTTAATCCCGAACATGGCAAGTTTGATGTGAGTATACAGGGAAAAGTAACTGACCAAAACGGAAAAGCTATACCGGGTGTCGTGGTGAAACATAAAGAATCAGGAAAAGCAACGCAAACGGATAGTCAGGGTAATTACTCGCTTAGCATTACAGATCATAAAGGTACCCTTGTTTTTAGCTTTATCGGGTTCAGTACCAAAGAGGTTGTAATTGGGCAGCAGACACAAATTAATGTTCAACTGACTGATGATAACAAAAAGCTTGATGAAGTGGTTATTGTAGGTTATGGTACACAGAAAAAAGTGAACTTAACAGGAGCTGTAACGACAGTTTCTGCCAAAAGCCTTGATAATCGTCCGATAACCCAGGCCTCTCAGGCTTTATCTGGTTTGGCACCTGGTGTACAGGTACAGCAGGGCGGGGGTCGTCCGGGCAGTGATGGTGCAAGGGTAATTATAAGAGGCGTTGGTACCTTTAATGCCGGCAGCAGCCCATTGATCCTGATTGACGGGATAGCGGGTTCCTTAGATGATGTTGCACCAGATAATATTGCCACCATGACGGTATTGAAAGATGCAGCATCGGCAGCCATTTATGGTAACCGTGCGGCGAATGGTGTTATTTTGATTACAACAAAACGCGGTCAGCAAGGGAAAACCCAAATAAGTTATAACAACTATTTTGGATGGGAAAAGGTGACCAGTTTGCCTCAGTTTGTAGATTCATGGACTTATGCCGAATTAACCGGGGCAAGTGCTGATGTGGTGGCAAAATACAGAAGCGGAAGTGACCCGGACAACTTTCCGAATGTTCCGCATTTAAAAAACCTGTTAAATACCGGGTCAGGATTTCAACAGTATCACAACGTTAACGTATCAGGAGGTGAGGGTAATAATGTTTTTTATCTTTCAGGCAGTTACCGTGACCATAACGGGCTAACAGCAGAAACCAGCAATAAAAGATACGATATTCAGGCCAATATTGATACACGTATTAAAGATAACCTAAATCTTAAAACCAGTATCCTGGGTTTTTCACAGTTCCAGACACAGCCACAATCTAATGGCTCAGGCATCGGTGGGATCATTGGTTATTCCGTACGAGAACCGAATACCATTCCTGGATTAAGAAGCGACGGTACTTACGGCCATCAGGACTTTAACTCACCAGAAGCCTGGCTGGCCAGCGAAGGTTTTAATAATTTCAGGGCAAAAAATTTTTATGGCAACTCGACATTAACCTGGGATATTATACCTGGCTTGACCTTGAGCGGAACAGCAGGTTACCATTATTACACGAGTGTAAACACCACTTATATTGCTGATATTTATCTTGATAAGACAACTTATGTTGGACCTAACAGTCTTAATGTGGGTAATACAGATGGTAATGAGGTAACGCTGAATGCGCTTTTGAAATATGTAAAAAGCTTTGGTAAACATAACTTCGCTATCTTAGGCGGGTATCAGCAGGAAGCGCACCGCGATAATTATACACGATCGTTCAGAGATAAATTTCCGAATAACCTGCTTTACCAGATTGACGCCGGTGCAACAACCAATCAGCAAACATCGGGAAGCGCAAATGAATATGCTTTCAGATCTTACTTTGGCAGGTTCAATTATGATTTTGAAGGTAAATACCTGTTCGAAGCCAATGTGCGTTATGATGGCTCGTCGAGGTTTGCGCCAAAAAACAGATTTGGTGTTTTCCCTGCAGTATCTGCCGGTTGGCGACTTTCAGAAGAATCATTCATTAAAGATCACATCAATTGGATAGATGAATTAAAAATCAGGCTATCCTATGGTTCGCTGGGTAATGCCAATATAGCTAACTATCCTTACCAGTATAACATCAATACAGGTGTGAATTATAATTTTGGAGGTGTAATTGCACCAGGTGCTGCAGTAACTGCGGCTGCTAACCAGGATATTAAATGGGAAACAACCACTACCACCAATTTTGGGCTTGATTTTTCCCTATTTAAAAACAGGCTTAGTGGAACGGTGGATATTTATGACAGAACAGCCAAAGATATTTTATATCAGGTTCCGGTTTCAACCACCCTGGGGCTGGGTGCACCGATACAAAATGCCGGTTCCATTCAGAACAGGGGAGTTGAGTTAAGTTTAACTTATAATGCTAAAATTGGCAATGTTAACCTCGGTGTATCACCAAATTTTTCTTACAATAACCAAAAAGTCATCAAAATAGCAGGCGACATCCAAAGTGTAATTCCCAATTTCTTCCTGGGACAGCCTTTAAATCCAATTTATGGTTTTGTAGCCGATGGACTTTTTGTTGATGCTGCTGATGTGGCCAGCTATCCGACACAACCAAATGGTGGCGTACCGGGTAACATCAGGTTTAAAGATATCAGCGGACCTAATGGCGTTCCGGATGGTAAAGTTGATGCCACTTACGACAGACAAATTTTGGGCAATACCAATCCTAAAATTTCTTATGGTTTAAATTTAACGGGCTCCTATAAAGGTTTTGATGCATCGGTATTGTTCTCTGGTTTGGGACAATATACCGTACAGATGGGGTTTTATCAGTCTTATGCCTTGTATAACGGTGGAAACATTCAGCAATGGCAGTATGATAATGCCTGGACCATTCAAAATCCGGATCGAAATGCTAAATACCCGCGCATTGCTAACCTAAGCCAGGGTAGTGCCAATGTCCAAACAAATTCTTACTGGAACAGATCAGGTACATTTTTACGCTTAAAAAATGCGCAGATCGGTTATACCATCCCTTCAGCAACAACCAAAAAAATCGGTTTGGATAAAGTGAGGGTTTTTGCCGGTGGACAGAATATTTTTACGCTGAACAATTTTTACGAGGGATGGGATCCTGAAAATAGCCAGGGATCAGGAGATAGTCCTAACTTCTTCCCGCTAACAGCCATATATACCTTTGGTATCAATGTAAAATTATAATGTTCCAGTAAGCATGATTAAAAAAAACAAAATGAAAAATTATAGATATAAATTAACAATTATAGTGGGCAGTGCGATACTCAGCGCAATTACAGGATGTAAAAAAGATCTTTTAAACACCCAGCCACTTTCATCTATTTCTGACGCCACTTTTTGGAAAACGGCAAATGATGCAACATTAGCGTTAAATGGTGTTTATGACGTAGGAACAGGTTTTTCAGGTTATAACTTCTGGGTTCCAACCTCAATGGTTAATCTCGATTTAATGGCCGGAAATGGTTCTGAAAAGGAATCTATTCCTGATAATTTTACCAACGGCACATTAAATCCTACCTATGCCTTTGTAGGTTTTTACTATGGCAATGCCTATTCACAGATTACCCGTTGTAATAATTTTTTGGCCAATATCGGTGCAGTCAATATGGATGCTGCGCAAAAAGCAGTGATGATCGGAGAAGTAAAAACGATTCGTGCATACAACTATTTTAACCTGGCCCTATATTATGGAGATGTTCCACTGATACAAAAGTTACTAACTGTAGATGAGGCCAATTCGGTAGTGCGTACCCCTAAAGCTGAGGTTTGGGCATTTTGTGAAAATGAACTTAAAGCAGCGATAGCGGTACTGCCGTCATCAGTAAGCACAGAGCGTGCAGGTCATATGACGTCTGCAGCTGCATTGGGGATTTTAGGCCGTTTGCAGCTGGCCCAGAAAAAATGGGCTGAAGCTGCAACAACCTATAAAACCATTATCGATTTTAATTATTATCAAATTGACCCCAGGTACCGCGAACTTTTCCTGAATGCAGGAGAGAACAGCAGGGAAATCATCATGTCTACACAATACATAAAAGACACGTACAGCCACGTGCTGTTGCAATACCTTACACCCGAAACCTGGGGTGGATGGCATCAGTATTCTCCATTTAACGAACTGGTAGAGACTTATGAATGTAAAGACGGAAAAACAATTGCTGAATCGCCCTTATATGATAAAAATAATCCTTACAACAATCGCGATCCCAGGATGGACTTTAACATTATGATTCCTGAACGTACTATTTTCAGAGGTAAAGTGTATTCCGCAAAACCAGGAACCACACTTCCTGACCGATTAAATCAATATCCCGGTGTTTGGAGTGGTTATGTCATTTATAAATTCCTCGAAGATGATCCGAATGTAGCTTCAGGCTTTAATTCGGGAAATAACTTTCCGTTAATCCGGTATGCAGAAGTGTTATTGGGTTACCTGGAAGCAAAGTTAGAGTCTGGTACCGGCGTCGATCAGGCATTGTTGGATGCAACCATCAACAAAGTCAGGGGAAGGGCAGCAGTGGCCATGCCGGCTGTTACGACAACAGATCCTAATGCACTAAGAACAATTATCCGTAGAGAACGCCGGGTAGAATTTGCTTTTGAAGGAATCAGATACTTCGATTGTTTAAGATGGGGTATAATCGCTTCAGAAAATAACCAGCAATTTACCGGAATGAAATTAACGAATGATCCTGCCAACTACAAAGATTATCCTGTTAATGCAAATGGTTACTACATTTATAAGAAGCGTAATTTTATTGCAGGTAAAAATGAGCTTTGGCCAATTCCGCAATCTGAGCGTGATTTAAATAAAAACCTAACTCAAAACCCTGGTTATTAAGGTTTAAAATTAATAAAAAAGGTGAGTAGTTTAGCGTCATTTCTTCGGGAATGACGCTTTCGTATTTGAGCAGGCGTGTAAAACCAGCACCAGATGGACCGGAACATGAAAAAAATAAAAAAGAAGCCGTTTGATTTTGGTTTGCGGATATAATAATCCTACGCATTTTGGCTTTGTATTACAGGATAAAAACGAACTGTTTTTATTTTAATAAATAACGGCTCTTCCTCCATATCCGCTGAGCTATTCGTTATTTTTGCCGTAAATAATGGCTAAATAAATCATTTAATGGATAACAAATTTGCCGACCAGGCACAAATTGCGGTAGTATCCACGTTTCCTCAGCTGATGGATACCGCTTTGCGGGGAGATTTAAACGCAGCTTGCTGGCAAAGAGAACTTGAAGGCGATTTTAAGGAAATTGTATCTAAGCTCGAACTCAAAGCAAACCTGACGGAAATTTCGATGGATGATCTACAGTCGCTTAGACTTTCAGAACAAGGTGAAGTAGCCAGAGCACAGATCATAAATGATTTTCAGCTGTTAGCAGATGCTGGCGCTTCTCCTTCGCTGAATTTAATTAAAAGTTATGAGCGGGATGAAGAATTTGATTTCATTTCAACAGATGTATATTCTTTTCACGTCGACCGGTCGCCCATCGGTACCGATACTTTTTTATGTACCTATTATGGTGCGGCCAGTGAGATTTTACCGAACCATCTGGCCGAACAAAAAGTGCTTGTACCTGAGATTAGGCTAAAGCTCAAAGCGCTACATGAGGGCACAGCGGAAGAATTTGAACGCTTTTTGACGGAACATTACTTTGATCTGCATTATCAGGCCAAAGCAGGGGCAATGCCTGTAAAATTAGGATTGGGACATTTGTGGAGACTGGCTGTAGATCATCCTGCACAGTCATGTTTACCCTGTATCCACCGTGCACCGCTGGAAAAAGAGGGAGAATACCGCTTGTTGCTCATTTGCTAACCCGCTGGGTTAAGTTTTTACTGCGGTATAGCCAATAACGTTTTTTTTCAGCTGCCCGTTAACTGCCCGCCACATTCAAAATATTCCTAAGGATGCTTTTCGTCCATATAATTCAGATATATTTGCCATATGTTCAACAGCGCCATCTTTTTGCCTATCATTGTTATGGCTGGTATGGCTTATAGTATCCTGGCCAAAAAACTGACTGTTTTGGCTGCCTGCACAGGTGCTATATTGGCCTGTTTTATCTATGACGCGGCTGGTTACACCGGCGTGGCAATGATGACTGCATTTTTTATTCTGGGTTCTGCAGCCACGTCATGGCAGCGGCATAAAAAGATGGCTTCTGCTACCATAACAGAAACGAAGCGTGGGCGGACCGTACTGCAGGTACTGGCTAATGCCGGGGCTGCCGGTATAGCGGCTGCATTGATTTATTTTTATCCTTCGCTTGCTGATTTTATGCTTCCGGCTATGGCCGCTACTTTCGCATCAGCCACTGCAGATACTTTATCCTCTGAACTGGGAATGATTTATGGAAAGCGTTTTTTTAATATTATTTCGTTCAGGCCTGACCGCTGTGGGATGGATGGCGTGATCAGTTTGGAAGGTACGTTGATTGGCATTGCGGGTAGTGGTATCATTGCCACCATTTATGCGCTGGGATTGGGATGGAACATGGATTTTTGCTTTATCGTTATTGCCGGTACGATTGGAAACCTGACGGATTCTATACTGGGGGCCCTACTGGAGCGTAAAGGCATCATTGGCAATAACATGGTTAATTTTTTAAATACATTAACAGCAGCTTTGCTGCTTTCAGTGATGAAAATGCTTTTCATTTAGAAATATTTATCAGCCAAAGGGAGACGGGGAAAAATCGATGCAGTGATGTGGTTTCATTTACACATCGTTTTCAGATTGAAAATACAACAAATGCTTTGACTATCAGTACTTTGAAGCTGTTCTTCATTGATTTGTAAAATCCTTCATTAATCCTGATCAAAGTCTGTTTCAGGTGATTTATAATAAGCTTTTTTGTGATATTTATGTATTGTTTAGTTCTAAAGATCATGAAAAAAATCATTTTTGTTTTACTGCTGGCGGCCTGTGGATGTTCAGGTTACGCGCAAACCTATCAACCAATTACCAGTAAAAATAAAACCTATCAGGAAACGCTGAAAGGAGTAAGTTACACTTATAAGCAAGGAGTTGTTACGCTCAGGAATAATGGCAACTATGCTTTAGGCACGGTGAGTATTGTGGCTTCATCAAAAGTAGATAGTACCTTATTTGGTATTGCTTTATTTGAAGACGGTATCAACAAAGGAGACATTGCCAAAGCGGAAGTTTATTTTACGACCGGCCGGGGCGGGAAGGTGCATGAAGTGCCTTTAAAACAGGTTGATCAACAGAACCTGGTGTTATCTTTCGATAAGGCCACCCGGGCCGTGAAATAATCGTTTAGGGTTTCCAGATTATTGATTTGAAAATATCAGTATTGATAATGATCAGAATCGAGCGGCCCTAACAGATGATAAATATTTAACACAGGATTAATAATCGATATTTAGTTTTGCGATATAAATATTTGGTTAGTATTTATAAGTTTAGGTTAGTTGATTAAAAGAGCCCTGATGGATATCCGGGCTTTTTATATAATAGGGCTACGCCAGGTTAAACCACTGTTCAAGCTTAAGGTTAACCGCAAACATGGTTCAGAATGGATAGATATCGTTATTTCAAGCCTGTTACCATATAAACATTCTGACCAACTGCACCTTCGTAACCAAATACCAATTTATATTCGTAGAAATTTTCGATTTCACTTTTAAAAGCATCAAACGAAGGTATTTCTTTTGATGCATATTTCGGATCCCATTGAAATTTACTGCCAATTTTTAAAGTGGGTTTGTTACCGTTATTAGCATGGTTGTTGATTAATTGGCTGGGGGTGATGATGTTTTCCATATCTTAAATTTAATGATCTTATCTATATAATCTAACGGCTAACCCGCCGAAATGTTTCCTGACCCCTGTAACAATCAGGAAAACATACCGGTTTAAATCACCCTAAGTCAACAGAAAAACAACGAAAATAAGGATACATAATTCGCCAGATGGTCTCGGCATTTATATAAAATGATATAAAAACACCACATCGCCCACGTAAGCTGGTTTAGGCTGGTCTTTAATTACAAGCGTAGCCTGTATGGTTACTTTGGTAATTCCCCTTAAATTGCTGATGCACATCAGTTTGGCTTTTAACTGTACTTCATTATCCACTAAAACAGCCTGTCCAAATTTAAAACGTTCAATACCATAATTGATTTCCATCTTAATATTGCGCACATCGGCAATTTGCTTCCATAAATAAGGAATTAATGATAGCGTTAAGTAGCCATGGGCAATTGTTGCCTTAAAAGGGCCTTCATTTCTAGCCTTTTCAGGATCTGTATGTATCCATTGATGATCTAAGGTTGCATCAGCAAATCTATTGATCTGTTCCTGATCTATAGTATGCCATTGCGACACGCCTAATTCTTTACCCAGATAGGATTCGTACTCTTCGAAATTATTGATCACCAACATATATTTTATTTATAAAGTTTGTATTGATTTGAAATTCTTAGGCACAACAATCCAAGAGGTATATAGTTTCATTTACTTTTCTGTGACTTAAATTATCATCGGTTAATTTAAGCGTAATGCAGGTAACTGCTTAATTATAAGGTGTTAAGACTCGCACCGGTACAACGTGAAAAACATAAGTTGGCATGGTGTGTTCAACCAGGTTAACACCTATTGCTAAAATAAGATTATCATGGAATAAATACCGTCTAAATAATTTATTTGATATATTTAAATTAAAATTTAGATTTGTCTAAAATTATATTTAGATAATTCCTTTGTTTATGAGAATCCTATCCATTTGTTGTATTTGTTTTGTTATATCGCTAAATGCCATTGCTCAAAAGGTAACCATTAAAGGTCTAATTACTTCAGATAAAGAACCTTTAGAGGGTATCACCATTAAAGTTTTAGGTACTAAAAGTTCAACAAAATCAAACCTTAGCGGTACTTATCACTTAAATGTTACTCCCGGGATTTGTGATCTCCTTTTTTCAGGCATTGGTTACCAGTCCAAAAAAGTCAGGGTAACGTTAGCAGTAGATACGGCTATTGTTAATGCCGAATTGTTAAGTTTAGCTTCCAGTTTAAATGATGTGGTGATTACCGGGGTAAACCGGGCCACGCAATTACGGAAAAGCCCGGTGCCCATTGCCGTACTTTCTAAAAAATCGATGGACCAGAACGTAAATACCAACTTAATAGAAGCCATTGTGAAAGGAGTACCGGGCATTACGGCTGTTACCACCGGCCCAAATGTTTCCAAACCATTTATAAGGGGCTTAGGGTATAACCGCGTGTTAACTCTGTACGATGGTTTAAGGCAGGAGGGACAGCAATGGGGGGATGAGCATGGAATTGAGGTAGATGAATATGGCATTACCAGGGCAGAGGTAGTAAAAGGTCCGGCCAGTTTAACCTACGGCTCTGATGCATTGGCCGGCGTTATCAATATGATCCCCTACACCCCAAATTTTGAAGACCGAAAACTGAAAGGCGATTATACCGCAAATTATCAGAGTAACAATGGAATGATCGGTTCGTCGCTCGGACTCGCTTATGTTAAAAATGATTGGAAATATAGCTTTAGGGCTACCGGGAAAACGGCACATCATTACCGGAATAAAATTGATGGATGGGTTTACGGAACAGCTTTCAGAGAATACCATTTATCGGCCAGTGCCAGGGTTGATAAAGCCTGGGGTTTTTCTAAAACAGCACTTACCTATTACGATAACCTAATGGAAATTCCCGATGGCAGTCGGGATTCTTTATCAAGAAGATTTACCAGGCAGGTTCTGGATGACGGGGATGATATTAAAAACAGGCCCATTGTGCCAGAAAGCGATCTTCGGACCTATGCCATTAATCCATTGCATCAACACATTCAACATTTCCGGTTTTACAACACGAGTCAGTTTAAATTCGGAACGGGTGATTTAAATGTATTAATTGGCGGGCAGCAGAGCGTCAGGAGAGAATATAATCATCCTACCAGGCCAAATCAGGCGGGGCTTTACGTGGTGTTAAATACCTTTAATTACGATTTCAAATACAACCTGCCCGACTTGGCAGGTATAGAAAGTACAGTCGGGCTTAATGGGATGTACCAGGCAAACAGGAGCAAAAATGCAACAGATTTCCCTATCCCGGATTATGATCTTTTTGATATCGGCGCATTTTATTTTGCAAAGAAATCAATGGGTAAGGTAGATATTTCAGGAGGAATCCGGATCGACAGAAGAAATATCAGTTGGGATGATTTTTATGTAGGCACAAACGGGCAGACAGGTTTTGATCAACAGGTAAGTGTGGATGACCCTACCGGCAAATTGCAGTTTCCATCTTTTAACAAAAACTATTATGGATTATCCGGCAGTTTGGGCTTAACCTACAATATTTCTGAGCGGTTTTTGATTAAAGCTAACATAGCAAGGGGATACCGGGCGCCTAATATTACCGAAATCGGTTCGAACGGACTGGATCCGGGCGCACATATTGTATATTTAGGCAATAGGACGTTTAAACCGGAATTTAATCTGCAGCAAGATCTTGGCGTGATCGCCTCGTTAAAAGATGCTGATATGAGTATAGAGCTGTTTAATAATCATATTCAAAATTACATTTATCAATCGCGTTTAACCGATGTCAATGGCGATCCGGTGGTAATTGTTCCGGGAAACCTCACTTATCAGTATCAACAATCAAAAGCCAGGCTGTATGGTGCGGAGATTTCAATCAATTTGCATCCAACCACATTAAAATGGCTCAGTTTCAATAATAGTTTAGCCTATACGGTAGGATTAAATCAAAACCGGGAGTTATTGGATCAACATGGCAAGGAGGCCAGATATTTGCCTTTTATTCCGCCTTTACAGGTTCGATCGGAAATCAAAGCAACCGCACAAAAGCCTATCGGCATTTTTGATCAGCCTTACATCAAAATTGATGCGGCCTTTTTTGCCGATCAGGACAGGTTTTACGCACTTGATCAAACAGAAAGCTTTACGGCGGGTTATACTTTAATTAACGGAGGAATAGGATCAGCCTTGAAAACAAAAAAAGGAAAAACCATCTGCGATATATTTCTGCAGGCCGATAACATTTTTAATGTTGCTTATCAGTCTAATTTAAACAGATTAAAATATTTCGAATATTATAACCAATCGCCCAACGGCCGGTCAGGGATTTACAATATGGGCAGAAATTTGAGTTTTAAAATGATAATTCCACTTTAAGAGTTAAAAAAAATGCTTTTGCCGCAGATCAATAGTTTTACCGCATTTCTTTTATCCGTCATTGCGAGGAGGAACGACGAAGCAATCTTTTTAATTGAAGATATGTTATATGAAATGAACGTTAAGTGATTCTTGGCGGTCGCTGGTCCCGCTTTTCATTTCAAGTCCTCTCCCGATTGAAAAAATCGGGATGCGGGCTTTACATTGCAATCGGGTTTAAGAACAAAGGTTTGTGCACCCTTCAACCTCGCAAATGAAATGCTGTATTGGCCAATAGCCCCGGTAGCATCATTATCCAACAGCAACAAGATACGAGACAACGAAGCGTAAACCAGTCAGAAATTAGGTGTTCGGCAGAGCACTTGCGCTACAAAGATAATAAGGCTTTTTTAATCAGGAAATGGACGGTTCGTGTTTCTTGGCGGGCAATAGCCCCGATTTCACTAATAGTCCTCGCTGCGCTCCGGGCTATTCCGCTCAATCCCTTAGGTTTTAGAAACAAAGGTTTGTGCACCCTGCAACCCCACAAATGAAATACAGTTTTGGCCATTTAGCCCCCCTGCCCGTTGCAGGCGGGGGTTGCAGCGTTACCCTGCAGCAACGAGGTACGAGGAAGCGAAGCGTATAAGCGAAAAACGGGAGGGAGCTTTCTTTTTTGTACTGGCCCTGCGCTTTAAATAGGTAAAATGAATTTCAATATGATCCTCATATCTATAATCGGATAAGGGTTATTAACCTTTCGTTCTAAAGACTGTGCCTCATTTTTCCTATCTTTACCTACGCATCAACTATTAAACATATAGCTATGGAAGCCTCTTTGAGCGAACAGCGTCTGAATTTTCTAAGACAATCAATTGGTCAGGTAATCACCGGTTCGCCCTCTAACTTTATGAACTGGCTGGCCCCTGTTTTAATTAAAGCAGAGCAGGGGACATTGGTATGCCGGTATACCGTTCGTAAAGAAATGACCAACCCATATCTGATATTACATGGCGGTGTAACAGCAGGAATTATTGATGATTTGATTGGAGCAACGGTTTTTACAATGGGGTTAAATGAACGGTATACCACGGTAAATAATTACATTGATTATTTTGCTACAGCAAGTGAAGGCGACGAAATTATTGCGGAAACCTCGATCGTAAAAAGAGGACGCACCATTTTAAATCTGCAATGTGAAATATCTTTGCCGTCGAAAAAACGTTTAATTGCCAAAGGTTATTCGAACATGTTAAACATAGGTTAAGTTAAAGCACAACGCCTAAGAATAAATTATTAATTCCTTAAAATTAACAAAACATTCTCCGTGGTATATTGTTGTAAATTAACCGAAAATATAATGAGCCATGTTAGAAAATTATTCCACCCTGCAATTTGACGTGAGAGGCAAAATTTTTAAGGGATTTTGCATGCGTATTCAAGATGATTTTCATGAAACTTATGCTGTAATTTTAGACGGTTACCATTCTTTTTGCATCTGGTTAGATAATAAAACAGAAAAGTGGTGTGCTTCTAAAAATGCAGTAATTGATCCAGATGCCATTGATGAAATCATCAACCGGATATCTCCTCAAACTTCTTACTGATAGCTCATCATCATGAGGTTGAAGTATCAGTCCTGTCCTAAATTTGAAGGATATTAAAATCCCTGTTAGCGTTTATTTCTGGCAGGGATTTTTGCTATCTGCTCAACTTTTCCTTTGGTCATTGTTATATTCCAATGCCAAATAAACCATTGGCCAATACCCCAAACTTAAGCAAAAAACATATAACTAAGCGCTATTGCTGTACAAACCCCAACCAGATCGGCGAGCAGCATCGAACCGATGGCATAACGTGTATTTTTTATTCCAACCGCACCAAAGTAAACAGCTACCACATAAAATGTAGTATCCGAAGCACCCTGGAAAACTCCTGAAAGTTTACTCGCAAACGAATCTGGTCCGCTTGCTATCATGGTACTCACCATCATACCACGTGCCGCACCACCACTTAAAGGCCTGATTAAGGCGGTGGGTAAGGCATCAACAAATTTGGTATCGGCTCCAAAAAATACGAACACGCTCTTAATTCCACTCATCACCACATCAAAAGTTCCGCTGGTTCTCAGCATGCTTACCGCAACTAAAATTCCAACCAGATAGGGAATAATTTTTAACGCGGTTTCAAATCCACCCTTGGCACCATCAATAAAAGCATCAAAAACATCGATTTTTTTATATAACGCGCCCAGTACAATTAATAAAAAGATCAATAAAATGATTCCACCACTTAATAAGCCGGAAAATGATTTTATACTCTCTGCATTTAATTTGCTTACATACCAAACCAGCAAACCTATTACAGCCGAAATACCCAATACCCATGTAATGATAACCGGTTGCAGTAAATTTATTTTTTGTTTAAAGGATACAATAAGCATGGCCGCCATGGTCCCTACAAAGGTTACAATTAAACAGGGAATAAAAATATCGGTAGGGTCTTGCGCATTCTGGCTAGACCTGATGGCAATTACACTAACCGGAATTAAACATAAACCGGCCGCATGCAGGCATAAAAACATAATCTGTGAGTTGCTCGCCACGTCTTTATTGGGATTCAGCTCCTGCAAGCTTTCCATTGCTTTGATACCAAAGGGTGTAGCCGCATTATCTAAACCCAATAAATTAGCAGAGAAATTCATGATCATATGTCCCATAGATGGGTGTCCTTTAGGAATTTCGGGAAAAAGCTTTGAAAAAAAAGGACCTATAATCCTGGATAACAAACGGATGCCGCCTGCCTTTTCGGCAATGCTCATCAGGCCCATAAATAAAGCCAATGTTCCGATTAGCTTAATACAAAGGTCAACTGCTATCCAGCAGGTTTCGATAATACCATCTAACTTTAAAGGATTTAAGGGATCGGACGATTTGCCGATGACCATCCAGTTAAAGATATCGCTATGTCCGAAAAAGAAACATTTAATACTGGCTACAACAATAGCTATAATAATAAATGCCGACCAGATTCTGCTTAATGCCATTAGGATTGAGTAGTTGTTTTATTTGAAAGGGTTAAAATACCTTTTTTAGTCGAAAGTTCATAGCAGAGGAGTCCGAAGTCGGATTTTGCATACTAAATAAATGCTTTATGGTCGATAGTCAAATGGTTGATAGACTGCTTACTCAGAATACTTGACTAAGAACTATTTGCCATGAAATTATCAACTCAAAATTAAAAGGCCATGGCCAGTTTTATATACTCCTAACCATAGACTTCTGACTCCGGACTTCCGACTTCGGACTAACTAAGGTTTATCATCTGTTAATTCAAAACCCCAGGTTTTCCCTTTTTCTGTTGCCGGAATTCCACTGGTCATCCAGGCAGGAGCTTTGGCACCTTTTAAATAATAATCGAAAAATTGCTGTTCACGGATTTGAATATCCTTACGGTTTTGGCGTTGAACCAGATTATGCGCTTCGCCATTATAATTTAACATCCAAACCGGTTTGCCCAGGCGGCGTAATGCGGTAAACATTTCGATACCCTGATACCACGGCACGGCTCCATCTGCATCATTAGCCATAATCACAACGGGAGTATTGACCTTCGGAAGCATAAATAAGGGAGAATTCTCGATATATAACTCTGGTTTTTCCCAAAGTGTTGCACCAATACGGCTTTGTGTTTTTTCGTACTGGAACTGGCGGTTCATACCGGTTTCCCAACGGATGCCACCGTAAGCAGAAGTCATGTTAACAACCGGTGCACCTGCCCAGGCGGCAGCATACATATTGTTTTGGGTGATGAGGTAAGCCACCTGGTAACCACCCCAGCTTTGACCCTGGATACCAATTTTACTGCCATCTACCCAACTGTTTTTCTTTAGGCTTTCTACACCCGAATTGATAAATTCAACTGCAGATTTACCCGGATGCCCTGTTTCGTAGCTGATATCTGGTGCAAAAACCAGGTAGCCATTACTCACGAAATAGGAAATATTTAAACGGGATGGAGTAGGAGCAGGTGCCTGATACGTATATAACCCGTCTGTTAGTTTTTCATAGAAATAAGCAATCATCGGATATTTCTTGTTCGGATCGAAATTTTCAGGTTTGTAGAGAATACCTTCGGCTTTATAACCTTTTGGCGTAGTCCACTTTACCAATTCAGCTGTACCCCAATTGTAGTCTTTTTGCTGAGGGTTGGTATTGCTTAATTTGGTTTCCGTTTTGAAATCGGTAGTGAGGTAAACATTTGGCGATTCTACATAATTGGCTTTGTCGTAGATGTAAATGTCTGCATCTTTAGCTTTTATCAGATCAGAATACTTAAATTTTGCCATTACTACCAGTTCCGGTGCTTTAGCAACACCTACATTTGTGCGGTAAAAGCCGTTTTCTTTAGTCAGATTATTAAAAGCAGACAACCAAACCAATTCATTTGCTTTAACAAATTTACTGGCGTTTCTGTCTGCTCGGTCTGGCCGTACGTTTTCGTAACGGAAAGTGATGTTGTTAGCCCTTCCGAAACCGGCAGTGATATTTTTAGGTGCCGATTTTCCATCTGGTGAGAACGACCAGATATCATATTTATCATTAATCAGCACCGCTTTATCACCTTCTGTCCAGGTGGCTAGGCCATAAGCAGAAGGCAGGTCCGGTACATCATTCTCCTCATCGACAAATTTTTCGGTTAAACCAGCGGTTAAAACGGTAACCTTTCCTGTGGCGATATGATAGCTGTTCCAACTGCCCTGTTTCCGATCGAAGTAAAGGATATAATTTCCCGCCGGTGAGGCCATGGCATAGCCATTAAGGTTTTCGATGATCTTCTTTTTCTGACCGTTTTTGGTGTCAACCAGGTAGTAATCTTTCGAGGTTGAACCGCTCCACTGGGATTCTATCCGCCGGCCGTAATCAGTAGAAGCCAAAACCTGTGCTACATCACCTTCCGCCATGATATTGGCATCAGGTAATTTTACATCTGTTAGTGGAACTACTTTTGGATCGCTGCTGTAAACGTCGATCACCGCCAGGTAACTTTTTTTGCTGTCTCTTTCTGCATTTTTAAGCTGCATAGGCTGTAAATAATCGTCTTTATAATTCCATACATCAACTTTAGCCACCTCAAAATCAACAATAGTGGTATCTTTTGGTTTTTTAACAGGGGATATGCCAAAAAATAATTTCTTGCCATCTTTACTAAAAGTAATTTTACCATCTCCATTAACCGACCATTTATCCGGTAATCCGGGCATATCAAAATCAACCAGGATCTGAGCCGTGTCCAGGGTTAACGAGTTGTAATAAATGTTGTAATTTTTTATTTCCTGTTTCTCCGGACTTTGTTCGCCTACAAAGGCTACATGTTCGCTTTCTTCATCAAAAGTAAAGTTTTTGAAACTTCCCTTGCCCTTAATCAGCGTTTTTAAGTTTCCTTTTTCGGTGTTGAGTAAGAAAACGCCTTGTGGGGCCGTTTTGTCTTTTTTAGATCCGCTGCAGGCAAAAACCAACTGTTTGCCATCTTTGCTGAAAAAGTAATCAGTAACAAATTTATAGGTCTGATCCGTACCTGTTAAAAGGTTTTTCACAACCAGATCTGTTCCTTCTTCTGTTTTACCTTTTCCGGCAGGTTCATCGTCAGCAAAATCAATTTCACTGTCTTTTTTTTCTGCTGATTTCGTGTTTTTTTGCGCGGTATCGGGCTTTTCAGTTAAATAAGCCAATACACCGGTACCATCTTCGGGAAACTTAAAAGATTTTACCCGTGCAACTTTGGTTACCGTATGGCTCGTGAGGTTGGCTATGCCCAATGAATCTTTAGGTAACTCGTCTGGCTTTTTCTTTTTTATTTTTGCCTGGCGCAGATCTTTATTGAGTGGACGGATGTTAAAAACCGCAAATTTGGAATCATTGCTGAATTGCGCATTCATCCCTCTGGGAACGTTAATCTTGGTATTTGTTTTAATATTGGTAAGATATAATTGCGCATCTCCTTCCTGTTGTAAGATGCTATACATCGCCCATTGTCCATTATTTGATAATTGCTTTGCTCCTATAGATTCCCAGGTATCATATACCGAATGATTTAAGGGCTTTTTTTGTGCGAAGGCAAAGCTGACAACGAAAAACAGAATAACAGTTAATCTCTTTTGCATTTTAAGTTAATTTGTTGGTTGAATTTAATCTTCTAAAATTGGAAATTTTTAGCTTATTAAGAAACTTGTATGCCAAATATTACAATTAAAGAAGGAATTTGTAAAATTTAGAGTGGAAATGAAATTTGTGAGGAATCATAGATTTAGCAATGAACGCTCAACACCAACACTAAACGCATTGCCCAAAACAGAAATCCCCGATCACTTTAAGTAACCGGGGATGCCGTATGGTGAAAAAGCAAAATTACCTTTTAGTTTGTTGTTGTTGTTGCTGCTGACGCATATAGTCATCTAAACGCTGTTGGAATTTAGATTTTTTCTTTTTCTCGTCAGCTGGTCTGGCTTTATTTTGTTGGATTAAAGCATGGATTTTGTCATCATCAACCATTTTACGGATCAGGAACTGCTGCCCGAAAGTCATTAAGTTAGCTAAGAAATAATAGTAGTTTAATCCGGCAGGGTAGCTGTTTAATACCCCTAAGAAAATGATTGGCATAATATAACCAATGTATTTCATCTGTCCGGTAGCGCCGGAAACCTGGTTATTGAAATAAGTCATAATCAGTGTGGACACGGTCATCAATACACACATTAAACTTAAGTGATCGCCAATAAAAGGGATTTTTACGCCAAATTTGATAAATTCATCATAGGTTGATAAATCTTTCATCCAAAGGAAACTCTCACCCCTTAACTCAAATAGGTTAGGGAAGAAGAAAAAGAAAGCCATTACCAAAGGCAATTGTAACACCATTGGCAAACAACCACCCAACGGGTTTACACCTGCCTTTTTGTACAGTTTTAAATATTCCTGCTGAACCAGCGTGGGGTTATCTTCACCTACTTTAGCTTTTATTTCGTCCATTTCTGGTTTCAATACCCGCATTTTGGCCATTGACAGGTATGATTTATAAGTAAGCGGCGATAAAGCAACCTTTAATAAAATGGTCAATACCAGAATGATTAAGCCATAATTCCAGCCAAAACTGTTTAAAAAATTGAATACGGGTAATACAATAAAGCGGTTAATGTACTTTAAAGGCCAGTAGCCCATATCAACCTGTTGTTCTAAATCATATCCCTGTGCTTTTAAGGCAGAAAATTTGTTGGTGCCAAAATAAAACTCCATTTCGTAAACCTGGTTTGCACTATGCGTATATGGCAATTGCATATTGGCATCATAAAACTTCACCTGGCCCGGAGCGGTTGGGATTTTTACTTCTAAACTCCCTTTTTCAAAAGCCTGTTTGGCAATTAGCGAAGCCGAGAAAAAGTGCTGTTTGAAAGAGAACCATTGGATTTTGCCTTTTGTTAACTCTTCTTTCTCATCTTTTGAAACACTTAAATGGTTTACATCACCATCTAAGTATTTGTAATATGGTGCAGAGTAACGGTGTTCGCTTTCGATCGATTTTTCTTGTTGCAATAAAGTAGTTTGCCAGTTCAGGCCGATGCTATTGCCAGCAATTACCTGCTGTAAGCCAACCAGATTAATGTTAAAAGCAACTTTATTACTTAATGCTTTTAAATCATAGACATACTCTACATAAGCATTTGCGCCATAATTGGCACGCATGGTAACCGTATTACCGGTTTTAGTTGGGGTAAAATATAAATCGTTGGTGTTAATTACTTTGCCGGCAGCATTAAGATTCAGGCCAAATTTATTCTGGTTACCATCAAATAAAATAACCGGTTTACCGGTAAATGTTTTTTGCCCTTTAACTTCAACCGATGTAATTTTACCACCTTTATTGCTCAGGGTAATTAGTAAATTCTCATTTTCAAGAACGGTATTGGCTTCGGTACCGTTTAAGGCGGTACCAAATGGACCTTTTAAGGCTGCAGAATCTGCAGCAGGGTTGCTTACGGCAGCTGTTTTGGTGGTATCTTTTTGTAGCGGTGTAACACCGGCTTTTTTCAAAGAATCTAAACGTTCCGTTTCTTTGGCTTTTTTGATCTCGGCCTCGTTCGGCTTCAAAAAGTAGAATGATCCTGCCAAAATGATCATAATCAGGAACAGTCCTGTAAAGGTATTTCTATCCATTATTTATGTATGTACTGCTTTTAATTCGTTTTCTTTTTTGCAAACTCCATTGCAGCGGCGACAAATTTAACAAAAAGTGGGTGAGGATTAGCAACTGTTGATTTTAATTCCGGGTGAAATTGTCCGCCAACAAAAAACGGATGGTTTTTAAGCTCTACGATTTCCACTAAATTGGTTTGAGGATTGATGCCAGATGCCGTCATCCCTGCATCTTCATATTGCTTTAAATAATCATTATTAAATTCATAACGGTGACGATGGCGTTCGTTGATATGCGATTTACCATAAATAGAAAAAGCTTTTGTACCTTTTTTGATATCGCAAGGGTAAGAGCCTAAACGCATGGTTCCACCTTTATTGGTAATCTTCTTCTGCTCTTCCATCATATTGATGACCGGATTTGCCGAATTTTCTTCAATTTCTGTAGTATGTGCATCTTTTAAACCCAAAACATTACGTCCGAATTCAATTACAGCGCATTGCATACCCAAACAGATGCCAAAGAAAGGAACATTATTTTCGCGAACATATTTGATGGCATCAATTTTACCCTCAATACCACGACTACCAAAACCTGGTGCAACTAAAACACCTTGTAAGTGACCCAATTTTTCTTTAACGTTATCTGGAAAAATACCTTCAGAGTGGATATACTCTACCTTAACCTTACACTCATTTTTCGAACCTGCGTGTACAAAAGATTCAATAATTGATTTGTAAGCATCAGGCAGCTCTACATATTTACCAATCAAGCCGATTTTTACCTCAGCAGTTGGGTTTTTCAAACGGCCCAAGAAATCTTTCCAGCTTTCCATATCCGGATCGTTTTTGGTAGGCAGTTTTAATTTCGATAAAACGGTTTTATCCAGTTGTTCTTTTAACATTAACAAGGGCACATCATAAATAGTAGACGCATCCATCGATTCGACAACTGCATTGATGTTAACGTTACAGAACAAGGCAATTTTTTTTCTCAGGTCAGCACTTAAATGATGCTCGGTACGGCAAACCAATATATCCGGCTGTATACCATATTCCAGTAAGGCTTTAACAGAGTGCTGTGTTGGCTTGGTTTTGAGTTCACCTGCCGCGGCTAAATAAGGCACCAGCGTTAAGTGGATTACAATAGCATTGGTACTGCCTTCTTCCCATTTAAACTGACGCACAGCTTCGATAAATGGTAATGACTCAATATCACCAACCGTTCCGCCTAATTCGGTAATTACGATATCATATTCACCACTCTCGCCCAGAATACGCATATTGCGTTTAATCTCATCGGTAATATGGGGAACTACCTGTACTGTTTTGCCCAGATATTCACCTTTGCGTTCTTTACTGATTACATTTTGATAAATGCGGCCAGTGGTGATGTTATTGGCTTGCGAAGTTGGAACGTTAAGAAAACGCTCGTAATGACCAAGATCCAGGTCGGTTTCAGCACCATCTTCAGTTACAAAGCACTCGCCATGTTCGTATGGATTTAAAGTTCCCGGATCGATATTAATGTACGGATCGAATTTTTGAATGGTTACACGGTAGCCCCGTGCCTGTAAAAGTTTAGCTAAAGATGCGGAAATGATGCCCTTACCCAAAGAGGAAGTTACACCGCCCGTAACAAAAATATACTTTGTCATGATTGATAATTTGTGATATTAACCAGGCTTTATGGGCCTGTTTAATTGTTTTTGTACGGGATACAAAGGTAAGAAAAATAATTGCGGCTTTTAGGTTGTGGTTAGAATATTTTTTGTTGATATTATTTAGTTGATATTGAAAGTTTTAACGAAAAATATTGGTTTAGAGAGTGAATGAATAAAGTTCCTTTTTGATGTCTTCTATCTTTCTGGGGTTCTTTTTATCATCATAACGCGTATAAAGATCAATCAGTTTTTTGAAATCCTTTTCTGTATCGGTTCTCTTTCCCTTGGTTGGAGGAGCGATGTTTAAGATCGGGACGTTTTGCGCTTCTAATTTAGTGGCAAACCAGGTGGTGTTATAACGTGGTATGGCTAAACCCAAAATCATTCCCGGTAAACCGGTAAAACCCTCTGGGCCACCTTTCAATAAAATCTCATCGGTATAAAAGGCTACAACAGTAACGGTATCGTTGATCGTAGCGATTGCTTTTCTGCATTCATAACCGGCAATTTTACGCAGATCATGCATGATTTTCCATTTCAGACGTGGGATACTGTCTTTCAGGATAAAATCATCACCCATTATGCTTTTTCTTTTCACACGGTTGCCTTTCGCAAAATTTGTAAACAGCTCATCGGTATTGTCAGAACTGAAGAAGAAGACGTTGTCGCCTAAATTTTCCTTTGGTTTAGCCCGGTAAACCGAGGTGCTGTCATTAAAAGTATATTCCCAGTTGGTGGTGCGGTATTTACCCATTTTCTCTTTGGCCTCGTCGTTCAGCCATTTGTTATTGGCGAGTTGCTCTTTAATGTTCACCTTTTTCTCAAAAGTAATCTTCGCGCTTTTGATGAATACCGTTTGAGCGGAAGTCGGCTGAAGGCCCAGCCATATGCTGAAGATCATGCTGAAAAAACAAATGTTATTTCTTTTCATTTTTAATAAAATTGCCGTTTAAATTATAAACTACACCTACCAACACATATCTCGGAATAAAACTGTAAGTGCTTTCGCCTACGCTGTTCCCATTTACATAACGGTTATAACCAACCCTTTGGCCAAGGATATCGGAAATGGAAACTTTGATCTCCATTTCTTCGGCCTTTAACATCCTTTTAGACAGATAGGCGTTCCAGATGGCGATGTCTACCGGAAGGGCAAATGAAGCATTGGCCGGCTGGTAAGACAAGGACACCGAAGTATTAAATTCGGTATGGTAGGGGAGATTGATGTTACCTGAAATCTCGTGATCATGACTGAAGTTCCTGCCATCATTCACCGTACCGATAGTAGAACGGCTTTTGGAAAAGTTTAGCGAAACGTTGTATTCCAGGCTAAACTTATCATGATAGATACTCACCCGTGGTCTTAAGGTCATGCTGTTACGGCTGGTTTTATTCAATTCTTTATTCAGAATAGAAACGTCTTCGCTAAAATTATAATTAAAACCCATATTCGTGTTCAGGTGGATTTTGCTGAAACTTTTCCCGATACTTCCTCCTGCATAAAGGCTTTTGCCACCATTCAGGTTGACAAAAGTGGTTACCGTCTTATTGGATTGGTCGACCGTTGTACTCGCTGAAACCGCATTTTGTACGAAGTTGTAGCTCAGGTAACTATAGGCATAAATTTCAGATTTCTGCTGGTAAGTATTGATGTTCAGGTTAAAGTTATTATTGAATGATGGCCTCAGGTTTGGATTACCGATTAACTGGTATAACGGACTGTTCACCTGCCTTAAAGGCTGCAGCTGCTCAATATCCGGCTGATCGGTACTGCCATTGTAACTCACTGATATACTGCCACTGCGACCCAGCTTATAACTCACGCTGGTTTCCGGTGCCCAGTTCACATACGAACGGTTCACCTGACGGTTCCGGTCTAGATCATCCAGGTGAAAGGTGGTCTGAATGGCCCGGGTTCCGCCCCGTAGCGTAAACCTTTTGCCTTTATATTGTAATACCGCATTCCCTACATTGGAGAAGTTATTGAATTTAAAAAAGTTACTTAATGAGTCGACCTTTTGCCGGCCCAGGTCCTGATTATAAGTATACTTTTGACTGCGGGAACGGATCGTTTTAAAACTATAGCCTGCCTGTAGGGAGAGTCTTTTGCTCAGGGGTTCGGTATAAGAGATTCGTGAAGCCAGTGATGTTTTACTCGCCTGGTCATCATTAAGGTAATTCCGGCGATCGGGAGTTAACATCACACCCGTTGAATCAAAGAGGTTGGTCTGGTTCAGGCTATTCCGTTCGTTATTATTGTGGTTGTTTTCCGGCTGTAGGTCGACCGTTAAAATCCGTCCTTTAGTTTTAAACTTCTTCACGTAGCCTATATTTCCATTAAAGGCGTCACTCCGTCCGTTAGCATCCCCATTTTCGCTGTTGCTATTTACCATAATACCACGTCCGTTTCTCGTTTCGCTGTTGCTGAAACTGTTCGCCGAATTGCGTTGCTGGCGCCCGGAAAAAGAAATCTTCAGGTTCGAAAGCGAATCCAGTTTCAATTCGACACTTCCCCGCAAACTCTGACCGGTGGTACGGTTTTCCTGGCGGCCGGACCCCTGGCTCAAGAAATTAGTCCCGTTAGGAATCAACGACTCATTACGACTGGTACTTTCGTTAAACGAACTGTTATCCGCACCTTTAAAATTCAGCTTCATGCCCACTTTGTTATCTTTCCATTTATTGGAGAAGTGACCGCCATAAGTGGTGATGTTTGGGATCCCTCCCCCGGATCCGAAATTTTCATCTTCGTTATTGCCATAACTGATCATGACGGAGCTGCCATCATCGCCAACCTCGATCACATCATATTCATCACCCTTCAGGCGGCTCATGGCATTGTTGGTTTTGGATTCGGTATTGATGTTGTTATTAAAGCCAAATGCTGCCACCTTCATTTTATTCTTATAAATCCCGGCCATGGCACCCACATTGCGGTATTTATTCAGGTCGCTACTGGCTTCTGTAGTACTGATATAGCCATTTTTGGCATTCTCCTTCAGCTTCACGTTGATCACCTTTTCCTTGGCATCTTCCTCCTTAATGCCTGTTAGTTCTTCGTTTTTACTCTTTTTATCATACACCTCTACCTCGTTCACTGCATTGGCTTTCAGGTATTTTGAGGCCAGTAAAGGATCGTCCCCAAAAAATTCTTCACCATCTACCAGCAAGGTATTTACATCCTTACCGCCGGCTTTGATGGCGCCGTTTTTATCAACCTCAATTCCAGGTAACCGCCTTAAAAGATCCTGTAAGTTGGCATGCGGCTTTACTGCAAAACTATCTGCCTGGTACGTGATCGTATCGCCTTTCATGCTAATAGCTTGTTTTTGTGCCTTAATTGTCACTTCATTCAAAAGTGTGGCCTTGCTATCCATGGCAATAGCCCCCAAATTAAACTTTGATGAATCTGACAACCGGATATCTCTGATAAAATCGGCCATTTTAGGGTAAGTGATGACTAGCGTATAATTGCCGCTTTTTAAGTTTGCCAGCTCAAAGCCGCCATTTGCTTTGGCCCTGATACTTTCAACCAAAATGGAATCTTTGCTGTTGATGAGCAGTATTGAACTGTTTGAAAGATTTTTCTTTTCTACAGTGTCGATAACAACACCTTTAATACTGGCCCTTTGAGCTAAAGCAGGAAGAAATAATACCGATAAGATAAAAACGGAGAGAAAATTTCTGAGCATGTATAGAGAAAACGTTGATAAATAGTTGTTTGGTTTTGGTGCGTGAAAATACAACTATTCGATTAGTTTAATTAAACTACGCGCAATATTTTTTTAAAGAATTGACTTTCATCATCAACTTATATTCGGTTTCGTTTTTTAGGTGAATTTTCTGATCAATACGATCTGACCCAAATGGTAATAACTGTGTTCAATGACACCTTCTATATTTCTAAGATAGGTGCCGTACTTTTCATCTACAAATACCTCATCTAATTTTTCATCCGGCATTTTTTCCACTTCATCGGCAAAAGCGGCAGAATGAGCTAAAAATGCTTCTAACAGTTTCTTCCAGTCAGTTTCAGAATGTATCGGGGGCAGATCGAAACTGTATTGATCTCTAATTTCCAGCAGACCTCCGTGAAATACGTTTAAAATACCCGATAGATAATAATTAATGTGATAGGTTAATGCAGCAATCGTATTTAAGTCTTCTATTTGATGAATGGCCTGTTCCCAGTTGATGTTTTCCAGTTGATCTTTATAGTTGGTATTGGCAATCCAATACCCGTTCAGAAAAATCTCCCTTAAGCGCTTTGCAAGTAAAGCTGATCTTTTCATCGCTAATTTTTAATTATTCAGATTAGCAGCAATTATAGTAAATCTTCACTTTTTGTTCTTTTTCACTCCAGGCAATGTAAATATTGTTTTCCTTTCCTAAACGATACTTAAAGCCGTTTAATCCCGATTTTTTTAATTCTTCGTAAAGCAATTTGTCTGGTGTATACTGGTCGGCCTTATCTTCTGGCATTACCGCAGGCTCTAGAAAATTGTCATCGCTAAAAAAATCATTTGCAATGGTTTTTAAGAAAACAATCTGGTCTTTTTCTTTTGAAAGATCAACATTTGGATCGGTGTTGCCCAGCAAATCAGCGCCTTTGATCTTTGTATTGTATATTTCTTTTCCATCGGCATTTCTGATCGTAAAATTCAACACCATTTCTTCGGGTTTTCTGCCGGTAAGTTCAATCTTAAAGGTATCCAGACGTTTCAAATCTGAAAAAGATTTAGCGATGCGCTGGTTAACATTTTTAAATTCAATAGTATTGGTTTCCTTTTTGTTTTTCGAATTGCAGGCTGTTAACAATATCAAACAGGTGGCAGCAAGGAGCGCTATATTTCTCATATCCAAAACTACAAATTTTATGTTTTAGTTCATATTCCTACATTTTATCATCATCATATTTAGAAAGAATAACCGATAGACAGCCATAGCTGAAAGTCAAAGTAACCACCAGGCAGCTTATTTTGTAAATTATTCTGAACATGATAATAATCTCCATAGCCCAGGCCCGTTATACCCTCTAAAAGGAAATGTTTTCCGGGAATAAAGGATACACCAAATGTTCCGCCATAACGTAACGAATTCGCTTTGAAATCCCGGTCATGACCCCAGCTAAAAAAGCCGGTATTATCTACCTTGCCATGTGAAACTACTGTTTGATTCAGGTTTCCAAAATAGGCACCATAAAAAGCATTAGCTTCTTTATTTTTAACAGGCCTGATGTATTTTTTCGCCCGGAGTAAAAAGCCATCATAATGGTAATAGTCGCGATAACCAAAATTTGTGAGTTCGCCAGAAGTATAAGCTGCTTCCAGTCCATAAAGATCAGCAAAGGTTTTTTCTAATGAAAGGGTAGGCCTTTTAGCCACCAAATTTAAAACATTGGTTTTTACAATCCATCCAGCCCTTTGCTGGGCAAAAATCGCTTTACTATATAAAATGGCGAGAATTAAGAGTGTGTGTTTTGACATAGACTAAAATACGAAATACAGCACCATTTTATATTGGATAATAAGATTATGTTTTTATATTTGCGTAACTGATTACGTAAATAGCTTTATTATGAATTTTTTTGAGGAGACTGGTAAGGTAGCCATCGGCAGTAGGCTAAGAATGTTGACGGATAAAGTAACTGAAGACGCTGCACAAATTTATAGGTTGTATCATATAGAGATGCAGCCAAAATGGTTTCCGGTATTGCATACGCTGAACAGGGAGCGGGAGAAAACAATTACCGAACTGGCTAAAGCTATTGGCCATTCTCACCCTTCAGTGAGTAAGATCATAAGTGAGATGTTGAAAAAAGGTTATGTTACAGAAAGTAGGGATAAAGCCGATGGACGTAGAAATGTAATAAGCCTTTCGAAAAAAGGGATGAAAATTTCAGAAGAATTAAAAGATCAGCTCATAGATGTAAACGCGGCAATTGAAGAAATCTCGGCACAGACACAGCACAAACTTTGGGAAGCAATAGGCGAGTGGGAATTTTTATTGGGGCAAAAAAGCTTGTTGAGAAGGGTAATGGAAAAGAAAAAAGAGAGAGCTAGTTTGAAGGTTGAAATTGTAGATTACCAACCCCAATACCAGGAAGTTTTCAGATCGCTAAATGTAGAGTGGATTTCGAAGTATTTTATCATGGAAGAATCTGATTATAAGGCGCTGGATGATCCTCAGGGCTATATTTTAGATAAAGGAGGGGTTATATTGGTTGCGCTTTACGAAGGTGAAGCCCTGGGTGTTTGTGCGCTAATTAAGATGAATGATGTTGAATATGATTTTGAACTGGCCAAAATGGCCGTATCGCCAAAAGCACAGGGAAAAAATGTAGGCTTTTTATTGGCAAATGCCATCATTGATAAAGCAAAATCATTAGGTGCAGCTAAAATTTATTTAGAAAGCAATACCATTTTGAAACCGGCCATTAACCTTTACCATAAGCTGGGTTTCCAAAAAGTGGCAGCTAAACCTACACCGTACGAGAGATGTAACATTCAGATGGAACTAGTGGTAAAATAGTCCGAAGTCAGTAGGTCGGAGAAGATTGATCGCAAGTTATTAATACTTGGCATGAACAAATGATCAATGACCAATGACTAATGACCAATAAACCTTACTCTTGCTTCAGTGCCACCAATAGCTTATTCAACTTCAATAAATCTTCTGGTGTATCAATAGCAACTGTTTCTAAATCAGTTACTTTTGTTTGGATATAAAAACCATTTTCAATCCAGCGTAATTGCTCCAGGCTTTCGGCAATTTCCAACGAAGAAGGCGGTAACTGGGTGATGGCTTTTAAGGCTTCTGTGCGGTAACCATAAATACCAATGTGTTTATAAAACTGGTGTTTTTCTGCCCATACGCCTGGTTCACCATTTCTGATAAAGGGAATCGGGCTTCGGCTAAAATATATGGCGCGCCCGTTTACATCAATTACCACTTTTGGACTGTTGGGGTTATAAATGCTTTCCTGGCTCTGAATCGGTTTAATTAATGTAGCCAACTCTACTTTGTCTGCTACAAAGCAGCTGGCCAGCAAATCGATTTGAGCAGGTTCGATAAAGGGTTCATCGCCCTGAACATTAATAACCACATCAAAACCAGGCATTTGTCCGATTACTTCCGCGCATCGATCAGTTCCGCTTTGGTGATGGGAAGCGGTAAAGGCATATTCTCCACTAAATCTTTTTACTTCGTTGGCAATCCGCTCATCATCAGTGGCTACCACTACTTTTGATAAACTTTTTGCTTTCAGAGCCTGTTCATACACCCGCTGAATCATCGTTTTCCCGGCAATATCAACCAAAGGTTTTCCCGGAAACCGGGTAGAGGCATAACGTGCAGGAATAATCCCTATCGCTTTCAGGTTTTTGTTGTTCATATGCCGTACTGATAAAACTGGTAAAAAACAAAAGTAAAAATCAATGCGGTAATGATGCAGGAAAAGGGATTGGCAAAATTAAATGTCCAGCCCAGTATTTTTATACGTTTGGGAACAACTAACCTATGGTCATTTTTATTGAAATAAAAAATACCCCATTTCCAGTTTTCCGGATTTTCATGCCCGAAATCTTTTTCCATATCTATCGCATTAAATATTAAACCATTTATCACGAATTCAACTTCCCTTTGGGGAAGGGATTAAAACAAACCGTTAATCTCCGCCTCTATAGATTGGATTACCGTACCTAAATCTTCAGGATTATTGGTGAAATCGAGTTTATCTTTATCCAAAATCAATAATTTGCCAAGTTTATATCCTTTAATCCAGGCTTCATATTTTTCGTTCAGTTTAGAAAGGTAATCGATTCGGATCCCTGCCTCATACTCCCGGCCACGGCGTTGGATATTGTTCACCAAAGTAGGTACCGATGCGCGCAGATAAACCAATAAATCGGGCGGTTTGATAAAAGAGGTGATATTATCGAAAATAGCCCTGTAATTATCATGATCACGGGTGGTCATTAAAGCCATATCATGCAGGTTTTCCGCAAAAATATGTGCATCCTCATAAATGGTTCTATCCTGGATAACATTACGTTTATTCACCTCGATATCAGTAATCTGCTGAAAACGGCTGTTCAGGAAATAAATCTGAAGGTTAAAACTCCAGCGTTTCATATCGCTGTAAAAATCTTCAAGATAAGGATTATTGTCAACGGCTTCGTACAAAGCTTCCCATCCGTAATTCTTGGCCAATAAGCCTGTTAAGGTAGTTTTACCGGCACCAATATTTCCTACAATTGCTATGTGCATATGTCCTTGCGTTTTGCGTTAGGCGTTGCGTTAGGCGTTGTTTCGCCAAACGCTAAGCGCTTACCGTAATATTAATTAAAAACTTTTAAACCCGATTAAACTACGGATTTCTCTGATGGTTTTTTGTGCACTTTCACGGGCCTTTAGTGCACCATGTTTAGCTACTTGTCTCAAATAAGCATCATCCCTGGCAATATCCTGTATACGCTCACGCATCGGTGCAGTAGCCAAAATCATATCTTCTGCCAGTTGTTTTTTGAAATCTCCATAACGGATCTGCATTTTGTTATATAAATCTTCAAAATGTGACAGTGTATCCGTACTTGATACCACTTTCATTAAATCAAAAAGATTCTGGATCGGTTCAGGTTTTGGCTGGTTTTCTACTGTCGGGCCACCATCACTAACCGCGCGCATTACTTTTTTACGGATGGTTTCGGGATCATCAGAAAGGTAAACAGCATTGGCCTCACCTTCTGATTTGCCCATTTTGCCTTTTCCGTCTAAGCCAGGTACTTTAACCAATTTATCCGTGTAGCTAAAAGCGTAAGGTTCAGGAAAATATTCCGTATGGTATAATCTGTTGAAACGGTTTCCGAAAGTGCGGGCCATTTCTAAATGTTGTTCCTGATCTTTTCCAACAGGTACTTTGGTAGCCTTGTGGATTAAAATATCGGCAGCCATTAATACCGGGTAGGTCAATAAACCTGCATTTACATTGTCCGGGTTGGCACGTACCTTATCTTTAAATGAAGTACTGCGTTCCAGTTCACCCATATAGGCATTCATATTCAGGTATAAATATAGCTCCGCAACTTCAGGTACATCACTTTGTATATAAATGGTGCTATTTTCCGGATCTATTCCACTGGCCAGGTATTCAACCAGAACATGTTTAATGTTTCCATGTAGGTCGGCTGGAGTAGGGTGTGTAGTTAAGGAATGTAAATCAGCAATAAAAAAGTAGCAGTTGTAATCGTTCTGCATTTGAACAAAGTTTTTAACTGCGCCGTAATAATTGCCTAAATGTAATTTTCCTGTTGAGCGGATACCGCTCACCACTGTTTCTTTCATAATGGCACGAAATTAAAAATAAAATGCAAGCAATCCACAAGTCGGCTCAATTTTCATCCGAAGATTTTTTCTAATGACACCTTATTATCAAAATTCGGTTATGTGATCGTCATTAATGCTTGTGTTTTGTACCACAACGACCGCAGGTAAGGTTTATGAAACTGAGAACTGCTAACTTAAAATTGCAAATTATTCTATGGCCGAAGTCGCCGCGACCGCTGTGAAGAGTTCTTTCTTTTTTGAAAATAAAAGTCAGTGTTTCGGGAACTGTAGTCCTTCTTTCCGTTGCTAGTCCTCGCTCGTACCTCGCTCCGGGCTATCCACTGCAATAAGGTTTATGAACCATGGCAGTGCAAATCATGCTGCCAACTGAAAACTGTAAACTGGCAACTATTCCGTCTAAGTGCTTGGTGTCGCAGCGACCGCTGTGAAGATTTCATTCCTCATTTGAAAATGAAAGCCAGTGGTTCATTGGGAACTGTAGTCCTTCTTTCCGTTACTAGTCCTCGCTCGTCCCTCACTCCGGGCTATCCACTGCAATAAGGTTTATGAACCATGGCAGTGCAAATCATGCTGCCAACTGATAACTGTAAACTGGCAACTATTCCGTCTAAGTGCTTGGTGTCGCCGCGACCGCTGTGAAGAGTTCTTTCTTTTTTTGAAAATAAAAGTCAGTGTTTCGGGAACTGCAGTCCTTCTTTCCGTTGCTAGTCCTCGCTCGTCCCTCACTCCGGGCTATCCACTGCAATAAGGTTTATGAACGAAGACCGGTGCAAATCATGCTGCCACACGATAACTGTAAACTGGCAACTGCCAGCTATTCCATCTAAGTGATTGGTGTCGCAGCGACCAGCTGATGATTTGATGTCTTTTTTGAAAATAAAAGTCAGTGTTTCGGGAACTGTAGTCTTTCTTTCCGTTGCCAGTCCTCGCTCGTTGCCTCACTCCGGGCTATCCACTGCAATAAGGTTTATGAACCATGGCAGTGCAAATTATGCTGCCAACTGATAACTGTAAACTGGCGCCTGTCAGCTAAAAACTTTAGTTTGAAATTTCAAACAATTTTATATTTTTGGTATATCTATGATCAACTTTTTAAGGCAAGTACACCGGACATGGTTTCTGTTCTGGATACTGTTTTTTTTCGCGCTCTTTTATCCATTATATTACGTTACTTCACGTAATGAGAAATATTACAGCACCCTTAACTTTTTCAGGAAAGCCAACAGCTTTTTATGTAGTCTGTTTTCAGGTATTTTCTTTCGTTATCGATATGAAGAAAAGTTGGATCATAAACAAACCTATATTTACTGTGCAAATCATACGTCAAACCTTGATATCATGATTTTTTGCATCATGGGCCATGGTAAATTCCATTTTATGGGCAAAGATGAGCTGCTAAACAATCCCATATTAAGTATTTTCTTTAAAACCATCGATATTTCTGTAAACCGCGACAGTAAGATTTCTGCTTTTAAGGCTTTTAAAAAAGCTGGCGAAAATCTCGAAAAAGGGATGAGCCTGATTATTTTCCCGGAAGGTAAAATTGACGACCATTATCCACCAAAGTTGGCCGAATTTAAAAATGGTCCTTTCCGTTTGGCTATTGATAAAAATATTCCGTTAGTGCCTGTAAGCATCGTGGATGTTTGGAAAATAAATTGGGATGACGGTTCAAAATATGGAAGTAAGCCGGGAATTTGCGATATTTACGTCCACAAACCGATCAATACCGCAATATTAGCTGATGTTGATGCTGATATATTGAAAGAAAAGGTTTACAGATTGATTGATAGTAAGTTGATATAGATATGAATTTAGACGCAAAAACCATCCATAAAATAGCCGATCTCGCCCGGATTCATATTGATGAAAAGCAGGTGGATACCTTGATTCCGGAAATGAATAAAATTCTATCTTTCATGGAAAAGTTAAATGAATTGGATACCTCAAATGTAAAACCTTTGGTTTACATGAACGAATCGGTAAATGTTTGGAGAGCGGATGTAGTGAAGCAGGAAATAACTACCGCTGATGGTTTGAAAAATGCCGCAAAACATACCGACCAGTTTTTTATGGTGCCAAAAATTATTGAAAAATAAAAGCTTATCGTCATACTGGTCCGATAACCATCCTCGTTATTCGGTATCCTTAAGCGTAACAGTTGTTTAATTTTCAACCCTCTTGTAACATCTTAACCATTACGCCTGTCTAAAAAAGAAAAAACATGGAGAAACCACTCATCACGATAAAAGAAATTGGCCGGAAATATGTAATTGGATCTGAAGTGATTCACGCTTTAAAATCAGTTTCTTTAGATATTTATAAAGGCGAATTTGTAGCATTGATGGGGCCATCTGGTTCTGGAAAATCAACCCTGATGAATATTTTAGGCTGTTTGGATACCCCATCAAGCGGCACCTATGTTTTAAACGGAACCAATGTGAGTCAAATGAGTGATGATGCCTTGGCAGAAGTGCGCAACAAGGAAATCGGTTTCGTTTTTCAGACTTTTAATTTATTGCCGCGCTCTACATCATTGGATAATGTGGCTTTGCCATTAATTTACGCTGGAACAAGTAAAAGGGACAGGGACGCAAGGGCGGCCAAAGCATTGGAAAATGTGGGTCTGGGAAACCGTATGGATCATAAGCCTAATGAATTATCCGGCGGTCAGCGTCAACGGGTGGCAGTAGCCAGGGCTTTGATCAATAACCCTTCTATTATTTTGGCCGATGAGCCAACCGGTAACCTGGATACCAAAACTTCGATTGAAATTATGGGGCTATTAGAAGAAATCCATAGTAAAGGCAATACCATCATTCTGGTTACACACGAGGAAGATATTGCGCAGCATGCCCACCGTATTGTACGTATGCGTGATGGTTTGATTGAAAATGATTATTTAAATACAGATATCAAAAATGTATCTCCACGTTTGCAGGCATTGAAAGAGACTGGCAGCGATTGGGAGAAAATTAATTAAGGCAGAAGGTTTTACCTTCAACCCGACACCCTTAACCTTTTTAAATGAAAATCTATACAAAAACAGGCGATAAGGGTCAAACATCACTGATTGGTGGTACCCGTGTTCCGAAATATCATCTACGTATTGAAGCTTATGGAACGGTTGATGAGTTAAACGCTCATATCGGTTTGATTATGTGTCAGGATATTGATGAATACGAACAGAAATTACTAAAAGAAATTCAGGACAGGTTATTTACCATCGGTGCATTACTTGCTGCAGATCCGGAAACTTCTAAAATGAAGATTCCCGATCTGCATGATGCTGACATTACCTTATTGGAGAAGGAGATGGATCTGATGAACGAAAAGCTGCCTGCTCTAAAACACTTTGTGTTACCTGGTGGAAACACTGTAGTGTCTTACTGCCATATTGCACGTTGTGTTTGCAGAAGGGCTGAACGTTTGACAGTAGCACTTGCAGAAAATAGCTTTGTAGATGAGCATGTAACCATTTATTTGAACCGTTTAAGCGATTATTTGTTCGTTTTGGCACGAAAACTGACCATACATTTCAAAGCGGAAGAAAACATATGGGTTCCGAGGGTGTAATAGTGGAAAAATAAGTTTGTTTTGCTCAAAAATTTTAATATAATTTGCGCAATAATAAGAACAGGAATTTAATTGAATTGACGATATGTATTGGACATTAGAATTAGCATCGCACTTGGAAGACGCACCATGGCCTGCAACTAAAGATGAATTAATTGATTACGGTATCCGTTCCGGCGCCCCGGTAGAAGTGATAGAAAACTTACAGGCGCTCGAAGATGATGGCGAACCTTACGAAACCATTGAGGAAATTTGGCCTGATTACCCAACCAAAGAAGATTTCTTCTTTAACGAGGACGAATACTAAAATTTAAAACAGATAAAAGGACCTTTCAGTAATGCTGGAAGGTTTTTTTATTTTGTTTAATTGATATTGTAAATCAGTATGATAACTAAAATATTTACATTTTCTAAACAAAAGCTTAAAACGGCGTGTTAATAATGCAAAAATATAAACTTGCTAAAAAATTAACACTATGGGAAATTTATTGTACTTAGTCGCAGTAGTATTGGTTATACTATGGGTGATCGGATTTATATTTCACGGCTTCGGCGACGTTGGCGGTATAATCCATGTTTTATTGGTAATTGCAGTTATTGCCATCTTACTAAAAGTGATCGGCAGGGCTGCGTAAGCGCTATCTGCCAGTAGTATTCATTCCTTTTAGAAGTTGTGGAAATACTGTGAATAGATGAATTAAAAGGAATTCCATTTTTGGGATTCCTTTTTTTATGATACCGGTGTGCAGAATAAGGTTTGTTAACCTGGAAGATATTATACTTTGATAACTTCGGCTGGCTTTTAGCGTAAAGTATTCCTCGCCCCGAACCTGGCTTTGGCGTACATACGGAAAGTAATATCATGGTTATTTTTTGCTACATAGATAATGACGATTCGCTCCAAAGCAGTGGGAACACTACGTGTGCCCGTCAGTTAAATCAGATCGCTATCGGTTCGATATGGCGAATTGTTCTGATCATTTCGTTTAGAACGGATTTCAGGCTGTCAGCTTTTTACTTCGCTACAGATCAGGCTAACGACCTTACGTATTCTGCAGCGTACACATGTCTGTCTATTTTTATCGAAATCAGGTTTCTAATTTTTTAACAACAGTTCTGCAAGCTCGAGATCAATCGGGTAGGTGATTTTAATATTTGCTCTTTCTCCCTCAATGATATTGATTTCTTGCCCGATGCATTCTACCACACTTGCATCATCCGTGAAATGAGTATTGAATTCCTGATTGTAGGCTTCCTTGAGAATGCTAAGGCTAAAAGTTTGTGGGGTTTGTACTAAATAGATTTCATCGCGTTTTAAAGCCGATGTTTTGTTGTTTTTGAGCAAACGTACGCTATCGCTTGATTGTACAGCTGCAATAACATTACCCTGTTTTGCGGCTTCACTATAGCAGCTATCAATTAATTTTTTTGAAACAAGCGGACGAACGGCATCGTGAATGGCCACATAACCCTCTTCTTCAATCGTGTAAACGGCATTTTTAACTGAGTAAAAACGTTCTGTACCGCCGTCGATAACCTCGTGGGGAATATGAAAATTAAATTCTTTACATAACCTGGCCCAATAGGCTTGTTGATCTTTATTTAAAACCAATAAAATTTTAGGTTGCGTATCACTTGTTGCGAAAGCTTTTATGGTGTGCATTAAAACCGGAAGGTTTTTAAGCAGTAGAAATTGTTTTGGGGTTTCTGTTTGCATCCGATTGCCAGAACCGCCTGCTACAATTATAGCGTAATGTTTCATAGGTGAGCGTTTAGGGCGTGGCGTTTAGCGCTAAACCGCTAAACGCCAACCTCAAAACTTATATAATTAGCATGGCATCGCCATAGCTGTAAAATTTATATTTTTCTTTCACTGCAACTTCGTAGGCGTTCATTACATTTTCATATCCGCCAAATGCACTTACCATCATCAATAAAGTAGATTCTGGTGTATGGAAATTGGTGATCATAGAGTTTGCAATGCTGAAATCGTAAGGGGGGAAGATAAACTTACTGGTCCAGTCGTTAGCTGCTTTTAGTGTTCTGTTAGCAGAAACAGCCGATTCGATCGCACGCATTGACGTAGTTCCTACCGCACAGATTTTTTTTCTGTCTTCTATTGCTTTGTTCACGATGTTGGCATCTTTTTGTTCGATGATGAACTGCTCAGAATCCATTTTATGTTTGGTCAGGTCTTCCACTTCAACCGTTCTGAAGGTCCCCAAACCAACGTGCAATGTTACTTCTGCAAATTCTACACCTTTAAGTTCAAGACGTTTCATTAGCTCGCGACTGAAGTGTAAACCTGCAGTTGGAGCAGCTACTGCACCTTCGTGTTTGGCGAAAATGGTTTGATAACGCTCTTTATCTTCGGCGGTAGCTTTGCGTTTAATATATTTAGGAAGTGGAGTTTCGCCTAAAATTTCAACATTTTTTCTGAATTCTTCGTCAGTACCCTCAAATAGGAAACGGATCGTACGTCCGCGTGATGTAGTATTATCTACAACTTCGGCAACCAATAGGTCATCGTCTCCAAAGTATAGCTTATTGCCAACGCGTATTTTACGTGCAGGGTCTACCAGTACATCCCATAAACGTAATTCCTTATTTAATTCACGTAGCAAGAAAACCTCGATGGTTGCACCGGTTTTTTCTTTATTGCCATATAAACGGGCAGGAAAAACCTTGGTGTTGTTTAATATCATGACGTCTTTGTCATCGAAATAACCTAAAACGTCTTTGAAAATTTTATGTTCAATTTTACCGCTGTCTTTATGTAAAACCATTAAGCGGGCTTCGTCGCGTTGTTCTGCCGGATTGTTGGCTACTAAAGATTCAGGTAAGTTGAATTTGAATTGTGATAATTTCATTCTTGATGAATTTTTTGAGGTGCAAAAATACGAATTTAATTTTTCTTTTTCGTATTTTATCAAACGCAATTTGTGTACATTATGTTTTGATCATTTAAAATCAAATTATACAATACGATTCATCTGTTAATAGACATAAAATTAATTAGTTTTGAAGATAAACTGTAACCTTTTAAAAGGCTTTGCATCTAACCTACAATTATGATCATCTTTAGGCTAATAGGCGAGAGTTTCCGTTTTGCATTTGATGCGTTGCGCCAGAATAAATTACGCACCATGTTATCGCTTCTAGCCATAACAATCGGTATATTCACTATTATTACTGTATTCTCGGCAGTAGATACCTTTCGTGGTAAATTACAGGCCAGTGTAGATAAGTTGGGCTCCAATACCATTTATATTCAAAAATGGCCCTGGAGTTTTGGCGATAATTATCCTTGGTGGAAATATATGAACCGCCCTCAGCCCTCGCTGCGTGATTTTGGCTCACTGCGGGAGAGAATTGAGCATGCACAGGGGGTTACATTTGAAATATCAAGTAGTAATAGGACCATTAAATATAGAAGTAATTCGGTAGAAGGCATTACGGTATGGGCAGCATCGCACGATTTTAACAAAACCTGGAATTTCGAGCTTCAGGACGGCCGCTATTTTACTGAAAATGAAAGTAGAAACGGATCGCCGGTTTGTATTTTAGGTGCCGACGTGGCTGAAGGGCTTTTTGATGGAGACACACCTGTTGGTAAACAGATTCAGATTTTGGGGAGAAGATTAACAGTTGTAGGCGTATTTAAAAAAGAAGGTGAGGATATGTTAGGTACTTCGCTTGATAAAAACGTAAATATCCCCATTGCTTTTGCAAAAGGAATTTTAGATATCCAAAACGAACGCTATGGTCCGCAAATTACCGTTCGTGGCAACGATGAAGTGAGCCTGGAAGAGGTAGAAAGCGAATTGAGAGGTTTAATGCGATCAATTCACAGGATTAAGCCTGGTCAGGAAGAAGATTTTGCATTAAATAAAACTACCATTATCTCTAACCAGTTAGATTCGATGTTTAAGATGGTAAATATTGCCGGCTGGGTAATTGGCGGGTTTTCGATTTTGGTTGGAGGTTTTAGTATTGCCAATATCATGTTTGTATCGGTTAAGGAGCGCACCAATATTATTGGAATCCAGAAATCATTGGGTGCAAAAAACTATTTTATATTACTTCAATTCATTTTCGAATCAATCTCACTTTGTATTTTAGGTGGTTTACTTGGTTTGTTACTGGTGTTTCTGCTCGCACTGGCCATAGGTGCAGCCACCGATTTCCATATTATACTCGGCCTGAACAATATTGCATTGGGTATTGGAATATCGATTATTATTGGTACTATCTCTGGTTTTTGGCCCGCGTATTCCGCTTCAAAACTAGACCCTGTTGAGGCGATCAGGAGTTAGAACAGTTTGCATTTGCCATTTTACAGTTATCAGGTGGCAGCATGCTTTGCACCGGTCTTCGTCCATCAACCTTATTGCAGTGGATAGCCCGGAGCGAGGCACGAGCGAGGACTAGTAACGGAAAGAAGGGCTACAGTTCCCGGTGAAATGCTGGCTTTCATTTTCCAAAAAAGAATGAAATCTTCATAGCGGCCGCTGCGACACCAATCACTTAGATGGAAAGCTGGCAGTTGCCAGTTTACAGTTATCGTGTGGCAGCATGCTTTGCACCGGTCTTCGTTCATAAACCTTATTGCAGTGGATAGCCCGGAGCGAGGCACGAGCGAGGACCAGCAACGGAAAGAAGGACTACAGTTCCCGATGAAATGCTGGCTTTCATTTTCAAAAAAAAGAAATAAAATCATCTATTAGTCGCTGCGACACCAACTTAGATGGAATAGCTGGCAGTTGCCAGTTTACAGTTATCATGTGGCAGCATGCTTTGCACCGGTCTTCGTTCATAAACCTTATTGCAGTGGATAGCCCGGAGTGAGGCACAAGCGAGGACTGGCAACGGAAAGAAGGACTACAGCTCCCGATGACACACTGGCTTTCATTTTCAAAAAAGACATCAAATCATCAGCTGGTCGCTGCGACACCAATCACTTAGATGGAATAGCTGGCAGTTGCCAGTTTACAGTTATCGTGTGGCAGCATGATTTGCACCGGTCTTCGTTCATAAACCTTATTGCAGTGGATAGCCCGGAGTGAGGCACGAGCGAGGACTAGTAACGGAAAGAAGGGCTACAGCTCCCGATGAAATGCTGGCTTTCATTTTCAAAAAAAGAAATAAAATCATCTATTAGTCGCTGCGACACCAAGCATTAGGATGGAACAGTTGGCAGTTGCCAGTTTACAGTTATCGCGTGGCAGCATGCTTTGCACCGGTCTTCGTTCATAAACCTTATTGCAGTGGATAGCCCGGAGCGAGGACTGGCAACGGAAAGAAGGGCTACAGCTCCCGATGAAATGCTGGCTTTCATTTTCAAAAAATAAATAAAATCATCAGGTGATCACTGCGACAACCAAGCACCAGGATGGAACAGTTGCCGGTTTACCATTTGCAGATGCACCGGTCTTCGTCCATAAACCTTATTGCAGTGGATAGCCCGGAGCGAGGCACGAGCGAGGACTAGTAACGGAAAGAAGGGCTACAGCTCCCGATGAAACACTGGCTTTCATTTTCAAAAAAAGAAATAAAATCATCTATTAGTCGCTGCGAAACCAAGCACCAGGATGGAACAGTTGCCGGTTGCACCGTCATTGGTTCAGATTAAACCAATAAAAATCCCCGGTTGAATTTAATAAACCGGGGATTTTCCTATATGCGGTTAACGAAAAGCTGTTAACTGATCATTGCTAATTATTAACTGATTAGGCTAATTTACCTAAAGCTTCCTTAATTCTTCTTAAAGCTTCAACTAAACTCTCGTCTGATGCAGCATAAGATAAACGGATGTAATTATTGTTTCCGAACGAATCGCCTCCTACAGTAGCTACGTGACCAACGTTTAATAAATATAAAGCCAGATCTGAAGAATCTTTGATTACATTTCCATCGGCATCTTTTTTACCAAAGAAAGAACTGATTTCAGGAAAAAAGTAAAATGCCCCATCAGGAAGGTTTGTTTTTACTCCGGGAATCTCATTTAACAGGTTGTAAACGAGTTCTCTGCGGCGTAAAAATGCTTCTTTCATTTCTAAAACGCTTGCCAAACCTTGCTCGTAAGCCACAATTCCGGCTCTTTGTGCAATGGAACAGGTACCAGAAGTTGTTTGTCCCTGTAATTTATCGTTAGCGGCAGCAATTTCTTTATTTGCTGCAATGTAACCCAATCTCCAGCCTGTCATGGCAAAAGCTTTGGAGAAACCGTTAACAATAATTACGCGATCTTTAATACTATCAAACTGAGCGATAGACTCATGCTTATCTATAAAGTTGATATGCTCATAAATCTCATCAGAAAGGATGTAGATGTTGGGATGTTTTTCGAAAACGGCCACTAAAGCCGCTAATTCTTCCTTACTATAAACCGAACCTGTTGGGTTACACGGCGAAGAAAACATAAATAGCTTTGATTTCGGAGTAATGGCTGCTTCTAACTGTGCAGGCGTAATTTTGAAATCGCTTTCAATATCTGTATCGATAAAAACAGATTTTCCTTCTGCCAGAGTAACCATTTCCGAATAAGAAACCCAGTAAGGTGTTGGTATAATCACCTCATCGTCCGGATCGATCAAGGTTAAAATAACATTTGATAAAGATTGTTTTGCACCGGTTGAAACAACGATCTGCGAAATATCATAATCCAGGTTATTTTCGGTTTTCAGCTTGTTTACAATAGCCTGGCGAAGGTCTGGATAGCCCGGTACTGGTGAATAACGGGTGTAATTTTCATCTAATGCCTGTTTAGCGGCATTTTTTACATGGTCTGGCGTATTAAAGTCGGGTTCACCAACGCTTAAACTGATTATATTAATACCTTTTGACGCTAATTCACGGCCAAGTTTGGTCATTTTAAGGGTTGCAGATTCTGATAGACTGTTGATTCTTTTAGATAAGGTGCTCATGGTTAATTACTTTGAGCGCAAATATATAAACCAAATATTATTCTGCACTAAAAAACACATAGTTTTTCGCATTTAATTTATCCGATAAGCGTATTTTTGAAAAAAATATTTTCGTGTCGGTAAAAAAGAAAGCAATAATAGTTTCACTGGTGGTAAGTGTGGTGTTGATGTTGGCCAAGTTTATTGCCTATTTCATTACGGGTTCTAATGCAATATTAACTGATGCCGCAGAGAGTATTGTAAATGTAATTGCCGGGAGTTTTGCCTTTTATAGTATTTACCTCAGTACACAGCCGCGTGATGAAAACCACCCTTACGGACACGGAAAAGTTGAGTTTTTCTCAGCTTTTGTTGAGGGGATTCTGATCCTGATCGCAGGAATTGTGATTATTTTTAAATCATCATACAACCTTATTTATCCGCACGTGGTAGAAGAACTACTAACCGGAACACTAATTATTGGTATTACAGGATTAATCAATATGGTTGTAGGGTTGTATCTCATCAATGTGGGTAAAGATGAGCATTCGGTTACCTTGCAGGCCGATGGCCGGCATTTACTAACCGATACTTACACTAGTGTAGCCATCGTGGTAGGTTTGATTCTGATTCAGCTGACAAATATAATTTGGCTGGATAGTTTACTTTCTTTCCTGGTAGGTTTTTACATTATTTATTCAGGTTATAAACTTACCCGCGGTTCGGTGGGTGGCTTAATGGATGAAAGCGATTTTACTTTGGTAGAAGAAGTGGTGGAGGTTTTGCAAAAAAACCGTCATAATCCCTGGATTGACGTACATAACCTGCGTACACAGCAATATGGGCCTGAGTTTCATATCGATTGCCATGTAACCTTACCCTATTATTTCGATTTAAATCAGGTACATCGTGAAATTTCTCAGATTGATGACCTGATTAATTCGAATGGTGTACGTAAAGCAGAACTGTTTATCCATGCCGACCCCTGCTTGCCAGAATGTTGTCATTATTGCCACATGAGCGAATGCAAGGTGAGGGCTGAAGCCTTTAAGAAAGAAATCGTCTGGACACCTGAAATCGTAATCAAAAATAAAAAACACTTCGAAAATGAGCTATTTTAATGTCCGCGTTTACGGACTTTTGATTAACCACAAAAACGAGATTTTGATAAGTGATGAAGAGGAGTATGGATTCCGTTTCAGTAAATTCCCTGGTGGCGGTTTAGAATTGGGTGAAGGTTTGATAGATGGGTTAAAGCGCGAGTTTATGGAAGAGTGCGAAGCTGAAATAGAGGTACTATCACATTTTTACACCACCGATTTTTACGAAAAATCATCATTTAACGATAGCCAGGTGATCAGTGTATATTATCTGGTCAGGGAAAAAGCACCCTTACAGCTGGCTTTTAAAGATACCATTTACGATTTCGATGGGGAAGGGGAGATCCTTCAGGCTTTCAGATGGGTGAAAATAGAAGAATTGAACATCGAAGATATCACCTTTAAAACAGACAAGACTGTTGCCCGGCTTTTAAAAAATCAATATAAATTATAAATCCTGATGTCCAATATCTCCAAACCCCAAATTCCGGGCTCCAAACTTAATTTAACTGAACGCGATAAAAAAGTTATCTGGCATCCTTATACACAAATGAAAAACGCATTGCCGCACATCCCGATCGTACGGGGCAAGGGCGTTTATGTTTTTGACGAAGATGGAAAAAGGTATATTGATGCAGTTTCTTCTTGGTGGGTGAACATTCATGGACATGCACACCCTTATATTGCACAAAAGGTAGCCGAACAGCTTAACGTGCTGGAACATGTAATTTTTGCAGGCTTTACGCACGAGCCTGCCGTTTTGCTGGCAGAAAGACTACTGCCTATCTTACCAGGCAAACAAGAGAAAGTTTTTTATACCGATAACGGATCAACAGCGGTTGAAGTAGCCTTAAAAATGTGTTTGCAGTTTTGGGACAATAAAGGGAAGCCTAAAACCCGGATCCTGGCTTTTAAAAATGCCTATCATGGCGATACTTTTGGTGCCATGTCGGTAAGCGGTCGCAGTATTTTTACTGATGCTTTCAATAGCTTGTTGTTTGATGTTGATTTTATTGATTTGCCTAATGAAGATAATATCTCAGCTCTCATCGCCCACATCTCCAATCTAACAAGCACTGCCTGCTTTATTTTCGAACCCCTTATTTTGGGGTCCGGCGGTATGCTGATGTATGAGGCAAAATATCTTGATGAACTGATTACTGCCTGTAAACAAGCAGGTATTTTAATTATTGCCGATGAGGTAATGACTGGTTTTGGCCGTACAGGTACTTACTTTGCCTGCGATAAACTGAGCAATAAGCCCGATATTATTTGCTTAAGTAAAGGTTTAACTGGGGGAACCATGCCTTTGGGAATCACCACCTGTACTAATGAAATTTTTGATGCTTTTTTAAGTGACGATAAATTAAAAACGCTATATCATGGGCATTCTTTTACGGCCAATCCAATTGCCTGTGCTGCCTCTTTAGCGAGTTTGGATATTTTATTGCAGGAAGAGACAACCAACAATATCAAAAGGATTGAGCACAAACATGCTTTGTTTCTACAGAAGATAAAAAACCATTCTAAAGTTAAAGCGGTGCGGCAAACAGGTACCATTATTGCCATTGAGTGGGAAACCGGTAATGAAACTTCTTATTTAAGTAATCTTCGTAACATACTGTATTCCTATTTTTTAGAAAAAGGAATTATATTGAGGCCACTGGGCAATATTATTTATATCCTCCCGCCTTACATCATCAGTGATGAAGATCTTGATTACATCTATGCAACCATAAAATCGGCCTTGGAAGAGGTGTAAATGTTTCAGGTCGTAGCGGAGGCTACGACCTGTTATCAGTTTAGAATTAAGGTTATTTTCCTAAGAAATAAATTTAACCTAAGGGCATTTTGCTCATGTCCATATAAAGGATACTCCATCTTTGACCATCCAGATCAATAAAACCACAGCCATACATCCAGCCATCCTTGTAACCGGGTTCGCCATAAAGTGTGCCACCGGCAGCCACCACTTTTTGTGCAAGGTTATCTACTTCTTCCGGACTTTCTGCATCAAAAGAAAATAATACTTCGCTGCCATTACGTTTATCGGCAACGCTTGTTCCTACAAAACCTTCATAGAGATCTTCTTCAAAAAGCATAATCACCAGATTGCTTTCTCCTACTATAAAGCAAGCAGAGTCTTCACGACTACCATATTGAAGATTGAGGGTAAAACCAAGTTGCGTAAAAAATGCTTTAGATTTATTGATGTCCCTTACCGGGAGGTTGATCCATAGTGATTTTATCATAACGTTTTATATTTAATTGCCGTAAATATAGCTAAGCAACAGATAGAATAGGCATGTTAAAAACGAAAAGTTACAGGGCTGTTTGAGACAATAAGTACGCAGTTTGTTTAGTGAATCGATAATGATTGGATTGTAAGTAATGACTTACGAAGAAAATTAATGACTATTGAAATATGCTTAGGCAATTGTTCGTTTATCGATAATGTTAATATTGGCAATTTTTCATTTATATCATGAAAATAGAGCGTGTTCGACTTTAACCTAAATGGAACTCTTCAGGCATATCAAAATAATATTGCGCCTCAACTTTTTTACCTGAATTGTAGAATACGAGCTTGCTCTTTCCATGGTAATACAATAGCAGCCTTTAATCTGCTAAATTCTGTAACAAAATAAATCTAATCTTGCTTTTTTGTCCATATTTTACCAAGATAAGCGCTTCTAAATCGCTTTCTTTAAATTTTAGAATGATAATTTTCCCAGGTTTTGCGGATTCAAATCAATATTTGAGCTATTGATACTTTGCCCCAACCAAGAGGATGAAATCATCAACAATTGTAAAATCGGAATAAGTTGTTTAACACCTGTAAGTTTCTACAATTTATATAATTTTTGCGGGTATTGTTCAGCGTAATTCAGAATTAAATTCAGGATGTAGCTATTTGACTGGTATGTAGATAAATTATTTTTAACTGGTGCCAACCCATCTGATAAGTAATTTTTATCTGTAAAATAACCCATCCCATAAAATTTCCCGTTTTCTACTACTAAACAGCTGAATTCGTCATCGTTTCTACCATCATCTACCAATGCAAAGCTGGGCTGCTGGGTTTGAATATCAATTAATGCTGCATTTAGTTTTTTATTGTAAACTGTCACCGTTTCTATTCCGCTGCATGCACCAAAACATTGCCCATTTTCGTGCGCGTAACATTTGGTTGCAGTTTTTTGCAGATAGCAGAGCTTGGCACAAAGCTGGTATTTATGCACCAATTGATTTAAAAAATTGTAACCTTCCAACAGGCTGTTAAAACTCTGAAGGGCATTATTGTTCTTTTTGTGTTTATCTATTGCTAAGCGTAGATAACCATTTTGGTCTTCAAAAACATATAAATCATATTTATGTTCATAGCGTTTCATTGCCCGGTTGTTTTCAGGCCACAGACGTTTAATTTCATTTGCTTCTAAAATCAGCGCCATCAGTTCGGTACCACAGGTAACATAGTCTACATGGTGGATATTACGTAAAAAATCCTGGCGCTGCCGGTTTGGTGTATTACCGGTAAAATGGCTGGTTACACGTTTCTTAAGATTTTTAGCTTTTCCAACATAAATAATTTTGCCCTTACTATCTTTAAAATAATATACCCCAGGCCGGTCGGGCAATCTCAAAACAGAAGCTTTATCTAAATGTGGGGGTAGGACCTGTTCTTTTGATGTCTTTTTCAGCATTTCTGCTATAATGCCCTCCTGATCGTATTCCAGTAATAAGTTGAACAGGATACTGGTTGCATCGGCATCTCCGGCAGCCCGGTGCCGGTTTTGTATCGGTATTTGTAAGGCTGTACAAAGTTTTCCTAAACTGTAAGAAGATTTGCCAGGAATTAACTTTCTGCTCAATCTTACTGTACAAAGTTTTTTGCATTGTAAATCGTATCCTGATGCAGCTAAATGATACTTTAAAAAAGAATAATCAAAGTTTACGTTATGTGCCACAAAAACCTTATCGCTTAGCAGTTGATGAATTTGTAGCGCAACATCATTAAAGGTCGGCGCATCGATCACCATATGGTCATCAATTCCGGTAAGCGCCGTAATGTGAGCAGGTATGGATTGTCTGGGATTAATTAAGGTAGTATAAGACTCAACAATTTTACTGCCATCATGAATATTAATGGCTACTTCGGTAATGCCATTTGCTGAAGCATGACCACCAGTGGTTTCGATATCTACAACTGCGTACAACATTAAAATAATTTAAATGCAAATCTATGCTAAAATAATTAGTATATAAAATATTTTGATTATTTCTTTAGCATAAAAAAAGCGGTTACTTATTTAACGTAACCGCTCCTTTGTTTAGCATATAGATACTATTTAAGTTTATTGAGCAATTTGCTTAAGTTGGGCTTGATACCAATCGAAATAGGTGCCGTATTAAAAGTTTTATTCTGGATTTTACTAAAGCCATACATGTAACTGCCTTCCACAAATAAATTGGCACCACCAATATTGTATTCAATTCCGGCGCCACCTTCTGCAATGCCCAATCCATTTGATTTATTATCCTGAGTAACCTGCAGGTTTGACGTATTTACCGATGCCTGTGGGGTCAGAATAAATCCGCCACCTGCACCCGCGAAACCATAAAATGCCCATTTATTTACAATTTTCCGGTAACCTAATGCCACATTCAACAAATAGGTTGTTGCCCTTCCTTTCTGCAGGGTATAGGTATATCCCGCATCCGGTGTAATCTGATTAAAAGTAAAAGCGTGCAGACTTACTTTTGGATATAGGAACAAGCCGCCATCGCCCAAACCTAAATTTAAACCCAATGATGTGGAGAATTTTGGTTTAAAATAATCTGAGGTTTCACCTAGAGGAAATGCAAATCCAATTCCACTCATTGAATAAAGCTTATCCGGTCTTTTTTGTGCTTGCACGTGGATTGATGCCATTACCAGTGGTAATATAAAAGGCATTAAAAGTTTTAGTTTCATATCTGTTTTTTTAGTTTTCCATTAAAGCATCTACCTTTCGAAGTAAATCTGCGATGTTGAAGGGCTTTTCCAAATAATCATCAGGATGATACTTTTGTGATGTGATGTAATTTTCATCGTACCTGGCCGATGCCATAATAATTGGTATGCCCGCTGTTTCAGGATTCAGCCTTAATTCTTTAAACACGGCGCGCCCATCCATTCCATTCAACATAATGTCCAGAATAATCAGATCGGGCCTAAAATCTTTAATGGTTTTAAAAATATACCGTGGTGAAAGTAATGGGTAAACCTTGTAATGTTCAGTTTCTAATACTTCCTGGAAGACTTCTAATACATCTGGATCATCATCCACAACCAACACTCTTTTCAAAACAGATAAATCAATTAATTAATAAATAGATTATCCTAATACAAAGTTTCGGGCGTAATGTTTCGATCCCGGATCAAAATGTAGCGGAAGTAAGGGCAACAGGTAGTTAAAGCCTAGGTAATGGTATCCGGACCAGGTTTTTCCTGTAGTGAATTATTCTTGATAAATTTTGCAAAAAGCGCTATATAGGTGTCTGAAACAGTAAAGGATGTTTCGCAGGAAAGCAGTATTTTGTTGTCGAGCACACTTTTAATATGCTGCTTCGCAATTACAACATGAGGCGTGATCTGAATAAAAGAGGGATTCTCTTTTAGTATTTTTAAAGTTTTGACAAAGTTATATTTCGAACTTAAAAAAGCATTCTTCGTAGTTGTAAATTGAATATCTTCACCTATCTCTTCAATAGCGATCAGCTCATTCAGATCTATTCTTACCAAATCGTTATTTTCTCCTTTTAGCGGGATGTAGAAGAAATGGTCATCCAGAATAGAAAAAGGATGTTTTGCTCTAGTCCCGGTTGGATATAGATTGTTTATTGTTTTGGCTAAATGAATAATAGAGTAGGGCTTAAGCAGATAAGCATCTGCCTGTACTTTAAAAGCGTCGATTGCATATCTTGTGTGTGCCGTGGTAAAAACCAGATATTTTGTTTTTTGTCTCAGCAGGCCCGCCAGTTCTATTCCGGAGAGCGAGGGCATTTCAACATCCATAAAAATAATATCGACGGGGTCAGATACCGATATTTGTGAAAGGGCCTGAAGCGGTTCCGTAAAAGTTTGGATAAGATTTAAATCAGGCAGCTTTTCCATATATGTCATCAAGCTCTCCAAGGAATGAGGATCATCATCAATCGCAATGCAACTTATTGACATTTTTTATTAGTTTAGTTGGTGCAAATTACAATTTCATTAAATAAAATAGGAAAAAAAACAATATTTTCGACTTATTTTGTTTATTTGGTATAAAAAGCAGCTTTTTTACTTAAGCTATTTTAATAAAAACCTTTCTTCTGCTTTTTTGTTTAAATTTTGTTCGATATATTTAAACAAAACAATGACCTACTCTATAGCAGATCTTGAGCAGCTTTCGGGCATCCATTCCCACACCATTAGGATTTGGGAGCAACGTTACAATGCATTGAGTCCCCTGCGATCTCAGGGCAACACCCGCGTGTATGATGATCAGCAGCTTAAAAAGCTATTAAATATTGTAAGTTTAAATAAAAGCGGCTTAAAGATCTCTAAAATCTGCAGTCTTTCAGATGGCGAAATGGATGAACTTCTCGATCGGCAGTTTGATTATTCTTCAGGTAATATACAATATGACTATTATGTCGCGCAGCTGATCAAGTATGGACTGGCTTTTGATGAATACGCTTTTAACCAATTGATTGAGGAAGGTATTGAGCAATTCGGACTTTCAGGCTGCTATCGGAAAATAATTTATCCATTATTGTTACGCTTGGGGTTAATGTGGCGAAAAGATGATATTTGCCCTGCGCACGAGCATTTTTTATCCAATATTATCCGTCAAAAAATATTTACCCATATTAATAATCTTCCGGTAAAGCGAGATTCTGGCCAAAGTTGGCTACTTTTTTTACCTGAGGACGAGGATCATGACATTGGGTTGCTTTTTGCCAGCTATATGTTGAGGGTGCAACATCATCACGTTATTTTTTTAGGCAGTAAAGTTCCACTGAATTCGGTTGAGAGGGTATTTTCAACCGTAAATGTAGATCATGTTCTGCTTTTTATGATAAAATCGCAATCAGTGCCTGTGGCACAACAATACATCAATCAATTGTCTGAAATTTGCTCAACCACGAAAATTCATCTTGCCGGAAACAGTGAACTTATTGGTAAACTAAACCATATTCACCATATCAACTGGATTAAAACGCTGGATGAGTTTGAAAAAACAATAGAATCACCATTTTATACATGAAAGAAATCTTTGATCAATTATCTGGCAATTGTAGCCGGCTTACCACTAAGTTATACAGCACCAGCTTTTCTTATGGTATTTATTTCCTCGGCAAAGAAATACGCCAACCCATACATGCTATTTACGGCTTTGTACGTTTAGCAGATGAAATTGTAGATAGCTTTCATCAATATGATAAGGAATTTTTATTAGAAAAATTTAAGAAAGATACTTTTGAAGCTATTAAACTGGGCATTAGTTTAAATCCCATTTTAAATTCCTTTCAAAAGGTTGTAAATCAGTACCAGATAGATGAAGAATTGATTGTTCTTTTTCTTAAAAGCATGGAGATGGACCTCTCTACACAAAAATATACGCTTCAACTTTATAACGATTATATTTTAGGTTCGGCAGAGGTAGTAGGATTGATGTGCTTAAAAGTATTTACACACGGAAGCAATGTTGATTATGAATATCTGAAACCTTACGCCATGAAATTGGGTTCTGCATTCCAGAAAGTTAACTTTCTAAGGGATGTTAAAGCTGATCATCAAACACTTAGCCGAAATTATTTTCCTAATGTTAACCTAGCAGCATTTTGCGATCAGCAAAAACAGGAAATTGAGCAAGAGATTGAAAATGAATTTGCTATTGCATTAACCGGTATTAAGCTGTTGCCCGGTACCTCGAGGAATGGGGTGTATTTGTCTTATATCTATTATAAAAAATTATTTGCAAAGATAAAGCGCTTAAGCGCCGAAAAGATCATGACCGAACGGATCAGGATTTCTAATACCCGTAAAGTAGGTCTGATGTTCGATTCGATTATCCGCAATAAGTTAAATGTTATTTAAATGGAAGAGCAAGTTATTCTGGTAGATGAGGAAGATTTGCCGAAAGGGCAGATGGATAAAATGGAAGCACACCAAAAAGGTTTATTACACCGTGCCTTTTCTGTTTTTATTTTCAATTCCAAGTGCGAACTGTTATTGCAGCAAAGAGCAATGAGCAAATATCATTCGAAGGGTTTGTGGACGAATACCTGCTGCAGTCACCCCCGGATTGGAGAAAGCAATATCCATGCAGCCAGAAGGAGATTGATGGAAGAAATGGGTATGGACTGCGAATTAAACTATCTGTTTAAATTTACCTACAAAGCAATATTTGAAAATGGCCTGATTGAACATGAGGTTGATCATGTTTTTTTCGGTATGAGTGATCAATTACCCGTGATCAATCATGAAGAGGTAGAATCTTTCAGATATGTGGATTTAGATACTTTGGCAAAGGATATTGCACACCAGCCGACCGCTTACACACCCTGGTTAAGAATCTGTCTGGATCATGTAGTTGCGCATGTTACAACGGCTAAAACAAAAAACGGGCATACAGCCTAAGCCATATACCCGTATCTAAATTAACGCTCTCGAGGACAAATATAGGACTAGTTTTGAAAATTCCTATAAATAAAAATATTTCTTTTACTTTAAGATTATAATTTGTTAATCTATCAAAAAATACATCTTTTAAGTGGTTAGTAAATAGTGGCTTACGTTTTATGATTCCTGAAATAGTCCGGCATTACTTTTTAGCTTCCGTATAAATTTTCTGGCATGTTTCGCAAAAGTAAGTTTGACGGTGTGTTTTTCCCAACTCTTTTTTTGTTACTTTATGTTTCAGCGGGCACTCTTTCTGGTTATACACCTCCCAATGTTTGCTTAGTGTATTCTCCTTTTTCCATTTTAAAAAATCAAAGCTATAATGTCTGGCTTCTTTAACCAATGCCCTCAATTTCGGAGTTGGTAAATTTTCAATTTTGGTTAATGGATGTATACGCGTACGGTATAAAACTTCATTTTTGATAATATTGCCTACTCCGCTAAAAATTTGTTGATCAAGCAATACATCGCAAACCATGAGCTGGGGATTTTCTTTCAGCTTTTTAATTGCTGCATCTCCATTCCATTCATCAGCCATAACATCATTCTCCCAGGTATAGTGCTTTCGAACGTTTCCCTCCAGAAGGTCAGCTTTACAGGTGTAGAAATTTAACTCATCGTTTTTAAAGATAAGCCCCAGTTTTAAAGGTGTTTTTTTTCGTGCGTTAATAAGATAACTGCCAAACAGCATGAAGTGGATACGGATAGTGAAATTCTCAAAGCAGATTAGGAAATGTTTTCCCCAGCTCTTAAAATCCTCTACCTTTTGATGTAATAATCTGTTCTTATCAAAATTTTTAATATTACCTGCAACTTCAAGCACTTCAGGTTTACCCAAATGCAGTTCCCTGATTAAATCTTTTAATATTACGATTGATGGACCTTCGGGCATATTACTCTTCTTCTATTTTCCGGAACTTAAATTTATCTTTAATGTAGCTGTTGAAATATCGGCCTTTAGAGCCTGATGCCTTTAACATCTTATAAACCTTTTCGGGAACATTTTCGTACAGGTAAACCATTTCGGTTACAAAAATGATTTTTAACGTTTTTGTATCTTCATCATAACTAAAATATCTGATTACTGATGACGGCATAAAAAGCAGCTTATCATTAAAAAACAGCAATTGTTACGATTGGTTTCAATCATTTTCGAGTTCGGACTCTTCTTTCTGGACTTTGATTTTTTCTTTTTTCAGATCAATGCGGATAATGTTATACAAACTCATGTAAACATTTGCCACCCATACAATTGAAAAAAAAGCGATGATATAGCCACGCCAGTCTGGATAAATCAAAGTAAATCTGGTGATAACAAGTAAGATCAAGGTTACATAGTGACTAAAGCAATATTCGCATGTAAATACATAAAAAAACTTTCTTTTTATCAGTTTATTGCAGTTTTTAGAACGGTTTACACAAAATTCACGCGCCTCTCTGAAAATCTCTTCCTTGGTAACAGTCCAGGCGATGCATGCTACAGGCAGAGCCATGAAAAAAAGATAATAAAGGTGTGTTTCCATATCAATCATATTGGGATATCATTACAACCTTAATCCCTTGAAAATGTTTAACTGACCCGTAAACATTTTAGTTGCAGGTATGTTAATTAAAATATAACTAATTGATAATGTTATGGAAAGATCAGAAATCATATCTCTACTTGAGGTAATCAATCAACAAGTTAGCTCTTCGGTTTTGGGAGGGATGGAAGAAGCATATGAAGAGTTAGAAAGTATGGGATTAATTAAGATTAACCGCGAAACGGTACAATGGTCAGCTGCCATAACGCCTGCCGGCATTGCCTATCTGGGGCATGATTAACATCAATTACAATAATTAAAAATAATGTTGATCACAAATATGGAGGTTGTCAGTCCGGAACCGTTTACCAAAACGAGTTCCTTATGAATAAAAATCTTTTTACATGGTTCAATGATTTCTTCCCGCCTGTCTGCACAGGTGGGAACTATGCGTTGCTTCGGGCGAGCCGATGGAATTTTTTATTAGTAGAATTCTGTTAATTTTGCAGCAGGTTTAGATTGTGCCTGAATAATCAGATGGCCATTCTACCTTCAGATATGAACGATTTACAACTGAGAACGGTAAATGTAACCAGGTACGTTACGCCCTTGCGCGAAGGTGGCTCTATGCCGGCCATTGCAGAGGCTGATGATAACTTTTTATATGTACTGAAGTTTAGAGGGGCAGGACAGGGACCCAGGGCTTTAATTGCCGAACTGATTGGCGGAGAAATTGCCCGCCATTTGGGATTACGCGTACCCGAATTGGTTTTTGCCCATTTAGATGAAGCCTTTGGCAGAACGGAGCCTGATGAGGAAATCCAGGATCTGCTTAAAGCCAGTGTAGGCTTAAATCTGGCACTGCACTACCTATCGGGAGCAATAACCTTCGATCCGACAGTAACGACCGTAGATGCCAGACTGGCCTCGCAGATTGTATGGCTTGATTGTTTTTTAACCAATATGGACCGCACCTGCCGAAATACCAATATGTTGTTATGGCATAAAGAACTATGGTTAATTGACCATGGTGCTGCATTGTATTTTCATCATTCGTGGCAAAACTGGAAAGAACAGGCCATTAAACCCTTCCTTTTGGTAAAGGATCACGTTTTGTTGCCGTGGGCATCTGAATTGGAAAGTGTAAATGAAGAGTTTAGTAAATTACTTAATCCTGAAAAGATTGCAACGGTAATTAACCTGATTCCTGATGACTGGCTGGAAGGTGAAACGAATTTTGAGAGCAGTGCCGTGCATCGCGATGCTTATAAGCATTTTCTTACCACCAGATTGGCAAATTCCGCTATATTTTTAAAAGAAGCACAGCATGCAAGGGAAATTCTTATTTGAGTACGCTGTGATCCGCGTAATGCCCAGGGTAGAACGCGAAGAATTTATCAATGTAGGCATTATTCTGTTTTGTGCCAGGCAAAAGTTTTTAAAAAGCGTTTTTGCCCTGGATGAGAAAAGATTAAAAGCCTTTTCTGCTGAATTAGATTTAACTGAGCTTAAAGAAAATTTATGTGCTTTTGAAAGAATAAGTTTGGCCGCAAAAGGATCAGGGCCTATCGGTCAATACGATCAGGCCTCTCGTTTCAGATGGCTTACCGCAACCAGAAGCACGGTAGTACAATGTTCAAAAGTGCACCCAGGTTTTTGTGATGATGCAGAGGAGACGCTATTACGGCTGCATCAGGAGCTGGTTTTATAGCGTTAGCTACTTGGCGCCTGCGACTAAGCGTTTAATTAAGAAATCAGTTTACAATTGATCGTTTTCAGTCATCAGGCAATTTAGCAATCAGCCAATCCATTTACAGTTTGCAATCTTCAGTTATCAATCGATCCATCCGTTAACAGATTTACACAATTATAACCCAGCTAACCTTGCCTAAAGAATATTTCAAAAAACTTCAGGATCTGCTCGATACCGAACGCAGCGAAGATTTACAATCGTACTTAAAACTTACTGAAAATACATCGGCTGCCGATAGGAGAGCTTTAGGCTTAACCTGGTATCCTATTGCCATCAGAAATACGGAAGTGGGCCGCGGCGATTATTTAACAGTGGAGCTGGAAAGGACTACCCATCAGGATTTTTCTCATCAGTTTCGTTTTGGTACTGCTGTGGCACTGTTTTCAAATCACGATGCCAAAGAGGATCGGCTGGAAGGGATTATCAATCATCAGAGTGGCAACAGGATGAAAATCAGCTTCCGTGTAGATGAACTGCCAGAATGGACAAGGGATGGTAAACTTGGCGTGGATTTACTCTTTGATAACAACAGCTATGAAGAGATGCAGCATGCACTTAAACAAGCCGCAAACTTAGCCCAAAATCAATCAGAAAATAAACTCATCCGTATTTTAACAGCGGGAGAAAAGCCATCCTTTCGTGGAGAAGAGAAGTTTATTATTCCCAACACGCTAAACGACTCACAGCAATTAGCGGTGAATAAAATTATTGCGGCAGATCAGCTTGCTGTAGTTCATGGCCCGCCAGGTACCGGAAAAACAACTACGCTGGTACACGCGATAAAATCATTGATAAAACATAGCGGTCAAAAAATTCTTGTAGTAGCACCAAGTAATACTGCTGTTGATTTACTTACGGAGAAGTTAGCTGCCGAAGGACTAAGAGTCATCCGTGTAGGTAACCCGGCAAGAGTTTCTGAAAAATTAATGGTGGCTACACTTGATCATCAAATGGCCGGTCATCCGGAGATGAAAACCATTAAAGCATTAAAAAAACAGGCGAGTGAATACAAAAATATGGCTCACAAATACAAGCGTAGTTTTGGCAAAGCAGAACGCGATCAACGTAAAGCCTTATTTGATGAAGCACATAAAATCGGAAAAGAAGTTGAAAAAACGGAACAGTATATCATGGACAGTCTGTTTACCAAAGCACAGGTTATTACCGCCACTTTAGTAGGCGCTAACCATTATACGGTTCGGAATTTAAGATATCATACCATTGTAATTGACGAGGCAGGCCAGGCTCTGGAACCAGCTTGCTGGATACCGATTTTAAAGGCAGAGAAAGTAATCTTGGCCGGAGATCATTTTCAGCTTTCACCAACTATAAAATCAAACGAAGCCGCCAGAAACGGCTTAAGTAATACTTTGTTAGAAAAAGCGGTATCTCTTCATCCTGAATCAGTTGTGCTGCTAAATGAACAATATAGAATGCACACTGCCATTATGGGTTATTCATCGCAGGTATTCTACAAAAATGCGCTTAAAGCCCATCAGTCTGTTGCAGATCATTTATTATTCGCTGGTGATGAACCAATTCAGTTTATCGATACGGCAGGTTGCAGCTATGACGAAAAATCAGACGGAACCAGCACTACCAATCCGGAGGAAGCTGCTTTTCTGGTCAGGCATTTGGCCCATTTGGTTTCAAATCTGACCGATCTGGGGTTAGCAGAAAGCTTTCCATCAATTGCGATCGTTTCTCCATATAAACAACAGGTTCAGCTTTTAAATACTTTGGTTCAGGAGAATGAATTGCTGACCCCGTATCATCATAAAATTGCAGTCAACACCATTGACAGCTTTCAGGGACAGGAACGGGATGTGGTTTACATCAGCCTGACCAGGAGTAATGATGATGGAAGTATTGGCTTTTTATCGGATACGAGGAGAATGAATGTAGCGATGACCAGGGCCAGGAAAAAGCTGGTTGTGATTGGTGATAGCGCTACATTATCGAAATCTGATTTTTATGCTGAACTGATCCGTTACACGGAACAGTTAAATGCTTACCATAGTGCCTGGGAATTTATGGACTTATAATCTAAACTTTTTCCATCTTCTTTTCTTCTTCGAGCTTGCCTGATATACTTGCACCGGCAATTAAGAGTTCTTGTGTGATGTTTTTGGTGTATTCCGTAATCTCAGATTTAAAATCTTTTACTGATGAACCTGAACGGATTTCTTCCAGTCTTTTTTCCCATTGCCCCGTAAGTTCAGCCTGTGCAATCTGTTTATCTTTTACCACTTCGTAAACAGCCAGGCCTTTATTGGTAGGTACAAGATTTCTTTTTTCCCTGGTGATGTATTCTCTGGTAATTAAAGTTTCTATTATGGATGCCCGTGTTGCCGGTGTACCTAAACCACTATCTTTCATGGCATAACGTAATTCTTCATCTTCAATCTCTTTGCCGCAGGTTTCGAGCGCTTTCAATAATGAAGCTTCGTTATACATGGGTTTAGGCTTGGTTTGTTTCTCCAAAAGGGATTTTTCCGTGATCGGCAATTGTTCGCCAACAGCAACCTTAGGCAATGCTGCGTTGTCTTCATCCTTTTTGTCATCTTCAGGATCGTTAAACACTGCCCGCCAGCCAGCAGAACGGATCACTGTTCCGTTAGCCACAAAAGTAACGCCTGATTGAATGGTTATTTTGGTTAATTCCTTCATACACTCCTGATGGAACGCCTCAATCATACGTCCAACAACCATATCATACACGGCCTGTTTATCCGGACTCAACCCATAAGCCTGCTCGCCAGTGGGCAGAATTGCATGGTGATCGGTCACTTTCTTAGCGTTAACACTGCGTTTATTCAAGGAAACAGTTTGCAGAAATCCCGCTTGTTTGCCAAAATCGGGGTGACCGGTAAACTTTCCAATCAGATCTGGAACGCCGGCAAAAATATCATCACCAATATAGCGCGAACCGGTACGGGGATAAGAAACCAGTTTACTCTCGTAGAGGTTCTGTAAAATGTTAAGGGTCTGATCGGCAGTATATCCTTTTTTCTTATTGGCTTCCTGCTGCAAACTACTTAAGTCATGTAATAGCGGAGGTGGCTCTTTCCTGGGTTTGGCTTCTACAGCGGTAATGTTGCCGCCAGCGGGGAAGCCAGAGGCCACATCTTCAACAAGGGCAAATAACTTTTCAACCTCTTCTTTTTCCTTATAGTTTGCGGTTGATATCGCTTTAAAAACCTGTTCGTCCTTAGTCAGTAAGATACTGATCTGATAATAGGTTTGAGGAACAAAATTTTTAATTTCTAAAAAACGCGCACAGATCATTGCCAGGGTAGGGGTTTGTACCCGCCCTAATGACAAAACAGTTCTGTTGCCGGCAGATATGCTGAGTGCCTGCGTAGCATTCATACCTACCAGCCAGTCAGACTCTGAGCGGCAATGGGCCGAATTAAATAGCGTATCGTAATCGGTTCCGGGTTTTAAATTCCTGAATCCATCTTTTATGGCTTCATCGGTTTGTGAAGAGATCCAGAGACGTTTAAATGGTTTTTTGCATTTCAGATAATAATAAATATACCTGAAAATTAATTCACCCTCACGCCCCGCATCCGTTGCCACAATAATTTCACTTGCCTCATCAAAAAGCTTTTTTATCGTATCTAATTGTTTGCGTACCGCCGGATCTTCTACAAAACCATCTTTTGTTTTGATCTTTCTGACCGCGAGTTTAAACTTTTGCGGAAGCATGGGTAAATGTTGCTTCCGCCAGCCAATAAAACCATAATCCTGAGGGGGAGCCAATTGTAATAAATGCCCGAATGCCCAGGTAAAAGAATATCCTTTACCTTCAATGTATCCATCTTTTCTGGTGGTTGCTCCAAAAACTTTAGCAAGTTCACGACCAACAGAAGGCTTTTCTGCAATTACAATCTTCATGAATGGGCTTATCTTTTCAAACGCAAAGATGATTAAAATATCGGCAATAGCTTTAAAAAATTACTCACACTGCCTTTTAACACAACTTTTGGTAAACAATTATCAGATATGTTTGTCACATCTTTTAGATCGGCCACTTTTATATCGGATTGACTAACAATTTACTAATACCTCCATCTAACCGTTATAATTATTTTGATGAATGGATAAAATTTACGAACTGAAAGGGCATCACATTAAAGTGGTGCTTGAGCCAAAGTTGATCCGTGTGTACAGTAATGCACAACTCTGGGCTTATCTTGAAGGGAATGCGGCTATCAGGCTAAAACGGTTTGAGCTTTTGGTAAACACCATTAAGGCCGATTATCAACATCATTTTGGAAATGCGCTTGCCATATCCAATGCCTCGCTGATTGTAGAAATTTTGGTGCATGTATATTGCGACTATCTGGGCTTGCACTTTAACCGTATGATACCTGTAAAGTGGATTCAGCAGATCGTTAAAAAACTGCTTAAGCGTGCCGAAGTTGTAGACTGTGGCGAGAAAGCGGTAGATACAAACCGTTGGTTTTGGGATTTGCTTGCGGGCGGCCAATTAATTTTAATCAGCATTTTGCCACGAAAACTAAATGCAAAATGTATTAAACATCATTAATCGATTTTTGATGCAAAAATCTGCGACTGGTTTAAAGCTACACTTGCCGCAAGCTTTTCGTTTAAGAAAGAGGAGTAATATAAGTGATCGGAGTTATTGATAAAAAGAACCGTTCGATCTGAAATGGTGTTAATGACATCATCAGCCAGTTTAGCCGGAACAGCAGGACAACCCTGGCTTCTGCCCAGCCTACCCAATTCATCGATACTTCTCTGGCTCACATAACTTGCACCATGCACCACAATTGATCTCTCTCTGGCGTTACTGTTGAAACCTTGATCCATGCCATCTAATTTAAGTGAACGGCCGTGTTTACCATAATATATTTCGCCAGTTAAATAAAAGCCTAAACTGCTTTGGTTAGAGTTGATATTGTTGGAAAAATAGGCAGGTTTATCGCCGCCACTGTTTACACCATGTGCCACCCAGGTATTTAAGATTAATTTTTTACTGGCCAGGTCAATAATGTATAGCCGCTTTTTAGTGCTTTCCTGATCGAAATCGACGATAGTTAAAATAGATTTGGCATGTAATAATCCGGAATATTTCATGTTATAAAACCCGGTTAAGGCTTTCTCAAAAACCTGTTCAGTTAATCCTGTAGAATCCAGATGGATTTCGCGATATATATTGGATATGAATTGGCTGTAAAGACTATCTGCCGCGATATGTTCAATAACATCATGTTGTGTTTGGGGAAGATCTATGGCTTTCCAACTTGTTCCGACAATGCTTATACCCACTAAAAAAATCGTAGCAATGCCCAGGATGTATTTCTTCATTCAGTTTGGTTTAGTTTGCTTTAGTTAGGTTTAAACGTTGGTGATTTATAAATATTGTACCACCCAAATTGTAATGCTAAAAATACATTATGTTTTGTGAAATAATTGCCTGTTGGCTTATTATATAGCTTTTAGGAATGTGAAGAATATTTTGAAGTAGATCTTCGTGATGATGGCAGGCCCTAATATTATCTTTTCTATTAATCTATTACGAAGTGAGTTCAATTGATAATTTAGCTTTAAAATGGCCCCATTTAAGATGTTTCCATTCAGAGTCGTCACCCTGAATTTCTTTCAGGGTCATTCATGTTAGAAGATGCTGAAATAAATCCGATAGCTATCGGATCAGCATGACGAATTCATATAAACTAGGCGCATTTAATGCACTATTTTAACAAATAACTATCGAATTCAGGTTATTTACTTATTTTTGTCGCATAAAGTAAACGCGAATGCCAAACAGCGACAATGATTATTCTTTCTGGACCAAATACAGGAAATTTGCCACCACAGAAATTTTGATGTACCTGATTATGATAATCGGTATTGGTCTTGGAATTATTTTTTTAAGCTAAGGGCTAATTTCAAATAGTCTGCAGCATTGACGTCGTTTATGAATTTCGAAAATTCTGCATATTGCGCTGCCGGGAATGTTCCGTCGTTTAACACAAATTTACGATAATAAGTTAATTTGTTTCCTGCTACACTTGCTTTGCAGCTATACTCGCCAAATGTACTTTTAAAGGTTTTATTTTGCTCAACAATTAATTCAGAAATTACATTATCAGGCAGTGTATAAATGATAGTGTCCACATCAGTATAACCACGGTTAATGTAAACGGGAAGGGTTCTGTTTTTTATTTCAGGAATGGTACGTTTTAAGTTAAAAGCATTGAGTTGTAAAAACATCTTATTCCCGTTCACCGGTGCATAATTTCTGATATCGACGGTGATATCTTCCATCAGTTCAGGATTGATATCTTTTTTCTGAGTGAACAAAACCGTTTCAAAATTGATATGATCAATATTGTAAGTTTCTTTCAATGATTTATGCTGTTCTGCTATCGGTTTACCGATTAAGGGTTCCTGGTTTTCGTATTGTGAGCCGGTATAAACCGTATTTATTCTGCCAGCTATGCTTCCATCTCGCTGTAGCGTTAACTCAGCCTTACGTATCTGCTGGTTTTCGGCAGTGGTGAGTTTTGGCGTATGCAACAGTTTTCCTCCGTCGGCCGTGCAGGCCAGTACCAGTCTATCGTCCGTAAAATCGCTTAAAAAACCAAATGGGATTTTTTGGCTGGTGCATTCCAGCCAGGTGGTATCACCCTTTAAAGGCATACAAAGAATAATATGATTTCCCTGTGCCATACTGGCATATCCTGGGTCCATGCTTTTCTTTTCGGAACCGGCCGATACCACGCAGTAGTAAGATGTTATGTTGACAGCCTGAAGTAAACTTTGCATGTAATTAACTAAAGCTTTGCAATCGCCATAACCCAACCGGTCTACTTCGTTTGCTGCAACAGGCTGAAGTCCACCAATCCCAATCTGAACGCTGATGTACCTGGTTTTGTCCTGTAAATACTGATAAATTTTACGGGCTTTATCTTTGTCGGTTTTTTCGTTTTTTACCAGATCTTTGATCATCTCAACCGTAGAAGGAGGCAAAGTTTTTCGCTCCACCAGCAAGTTGTCATAAATCCACTTGCCCAATTCTTTCCAATTGCTATAACTTCCTCTATGGTTATAATAATAAAACGTTTGTGGAGCAATTTGTACCCTGGTAACATAGGTTTCGCGTGCCGGGCTGTAGGGTTCAGGTTTAACTGCTAACACGTTATTTACTTTCCAGATTGATTTTTTCTGCTTCTCATCTGTTATAATTTCCGGATTTCCGTTATAATTTTGCGTTTTAATCCTTACTTCGTCTGTTGGCTTGCAGATAAAGGTATAAGTGCTTTTTTCCACCGAAACATCATTTGACGGTTTAGGGATCCATTCGGGGATGATCAGGTTTTGCTTACTTCTAATTTCATAATCGTAAACCAGCGTATAAGGATATTCGTTTATCGATGGCAGATAATGTTTAACGCGGCTATCCACAAAAAGTGAAAACCCATCTGCAGCGCTCATGTCAGAAAAATCATTTTGAGAGAATTTACGGGTCAGTTTTCCAACACTATTGTAAATTTCCCCTTTGATGCCCTTAATTGAGATGTTTTTATCGTAGAAAATTACCAAACGGGCTTCATCTTCACCGTTTTGGTTAAAAACGGTAATGGCTTTTTTTACATTCAGTAAAACGTTGTCGGGCGATCGCATGTCGACAATTGTTTCTTCATTACGGATACAGGCATTGGCACGGTTACGCAGGTTCGATGGAATTAAATCAACATCATAGTTATCTTGTGCAAAGCTTGCAACTGATCCTAAAAACAGGCAAAGCATAATCGTTAGGAATCTCATTTAATTAGCCTTTTTTAATAAAAACTCTGTTTTTTGATTCTGAATGATTTTACTGTAAAACTCCTTTAGGTAAAGGTATTCTTCTGGCTGATAAATAGCATTGTTGAGTTGTAAAATCTGGCTCATTGAAATGGTATCGTCTTCCATGGCAGTTTTCAATAAGTACTTTCCTCCGGCATCTGGCAACGCAATGGCCATATCTTTCGGCTTTTCCAGCATATGATATTTTTCTGGTAAAAGTATATTGACGGTGATGCGCTCGTCGGATGCTGCACCTAAATCAACAGGGTAGGTGCGTTCATTTAAGTTGAATGGGTTTTTGGAGATGGTATTTATAAAAAACGGACTAAAATAAAACTCATCCTTGTTTAAACCATCATTTATGGTGAACTCTACCTCATACTTTTCTATCAAAGAATTTTCAACACTATCCAGGTTTAAAATTTGATGATCCAATATTTTTATTCTGGTTAAGCGCTCATCGAGTTTCTCTACATACTCATCAGGAGAATTGTATCGAAGTATTTCTTTACGTTTTCCGTAAGCTGCATAACCCATGCTATAGGTGGTTAAAGTACCGATAACTTTTCCGTCAGTTGTCATTTTTCCAGTCATGATATAACTGGTGGTCGTTCTCTGGCTGGCCACCAGATCGATCCAGTAAGATGGCTTTTTTAAGTTGATTACCCTTCCCTGGTCATTTATGCACCGGAGAGGTAGAAGACCGAATGGCAATAATGGTTCTGTCGCATCTAATAAATAACTTTTATCGGCAATATTTACTTTTGCAATCAAATAGTTAAAATCGCTCATTACCGGATAAAGCTTGTTTACTGTTCCGTTATCGCGGGTTGATAGCATTACGGCTTCAGCATCCAAACCGGCAGCAGAAAGTGCTGCAATTAAGCTCAGGTTAACATCTGCTACATTGCCCGATCTACTGTCCAGTGCTTTCTTGATGTTATCTTCTGAGTACTTTCCGTAGTAATTATTCCACTTGATCTGCTTTTTGATATAATTATAAATGGACTTCGCTTTATCTAAATCTGATGAACTTCCTTTTGTGATTTCCGGGACAAGATCTTTAAAAACATCTTTTCTTTTCATCTGGCTGCCCAGTGTTTTATAAGATGACAGCTCGAAATCAATATCTTTCCAGGTTTTGGTATAGGAAGTTTTACTGCCGTTTAAATTCTGGACATCAGAAAGCTCAAAATAAATAGCCGATTTGAAGTTACTGGGCGCGGTCATATTATCTTCTTCGATAAATGCCGGAATATTCTTCATCGTGTAATTGATTTTGGAACAATCAACAGGTACGCCCGATAGCCTCAAACATTCCTTACTAAGTTCAACTTTTTGATCAGTGAGTTTCTGGAAACCACGTAACGATACATTGTAGTTATAAATGCCGGGAATATAAACCAGATACTCACTTATGACCTTCGGAATATTGCTCTGAAATTCCCATGTTCTGAAATTAAATAAGTTGGGCGATTTTAATTTATAACTGTATTCAATAACCGATCCTTCTTTAAGATTTGGAAGCGTAAATTTGGTTAGTCTGGTATATTTAGACCTATTCTCGACGAAAATGGCTTTTTTATCCATAATTGTTTCGGAATAATCATTACCGATATGATTAAACGTAGATCCCTTTATGTCACTGATCGTTTCCTCGCGAGATTCATCTTTATAGGTTGGAATCACAATATTGGCTTCTTTAAAGCCTTCTTTGTTAAAGATTTTGATTTTTACATGGTGTTCAAAAACCAGTTCTAAGCTGCCCGTAGCATCATCTTGCTGGATGGATGCGGTACCAAATTCTTTTAAAACGATGGCATTGGCATTACTGTCTAATTTCTTTTTGTCGAATTCGTAATCGTCGTAGGTAATCGAACCGAAGTTAAAGTTTTGAGCATGAATGTTTAGCGATAGGAAAAATAGAAATAATAGGGGTAGTATTTTATTCATTTGAGCGTAAGTAAATGCTGCAAGTTAAGCTTAGAAACTAAGATTCTGAAATAATTTGACAATTAAATTTATAAATTAATAAAGCTGTTTACCAAACTAATGAAACCTTTTTAGCACTTTTGAAAAAAAGAATTTGACATTCCGATCCATATCTAATGTCGCCAATCTCACACCTTAAGAAATGAAATTAAATTTAAAACGCCCTTTAGCATTTTTTGATTTAGAAGCTACCGGAGTTAATGTTGGAGCTGACAGAATCGTTGAAATAGCGATTTTAAAAGCCTTGCCTGATGGTTCTGAACTTGTTAAAACCTGGCGTGTGAATCCAGAAATGCCGATTCCCCTGCAAACTTCGCTGATACATGGTATTTATGATGAAGACGTTGCCGACAAACCTACCTTTAAAACACTTGCAGCAGAAATTGCTGACTTTATTGGAGATAGTGACCTGGCCGGATACAATTCAAATAAATTTGATATCCCTATGCTCTTAGAAGAATTTTTAAGGGCGGAAATAGATTTCGACATGAGCAACCGAAAATTTGTTGATGTACAGAATATTTTCCACCAGATGGAACAGCGTACCTTAAAAGCTGCCTATAAATTCTATTGTCAGGAAGATTTGGTTAATGCACACGCTGCTGAAGCCGATGTTATTGCCACTTACAAAGTTTTGTTAGGCCAGTTGGAAATGTATAAAGAAACCGAATTTGAGAATAAGCAAGGCGTAAAATGCATTCCGGTGGTAAATGATGTAGATGCCCTGCATATCTTTACAAACATTAATAAACCGGTAGATTTCGCCGGTCGTTTGGTTTACAATGACAAAGATGAGGTATGTTTTAATTTTGGCAAACACAAAGGTAAAACCACAGCACAGGTATTTTCGGTAGAGCCAAGCTATTATGCCTGGATGAAAAATGGCGATTTCCCCTTGTATACTAAAAAGAAATTAGACGAGGAGTGGGCAAAATTCAATGCAAAGAAAAATGAAAACAGGCCTGTACGACCTCAGCATAACGCACCTGCAAACAAACCTCAGTATCAACAGAAACGGCAGGAAAAGCCAGAAAAGCCCGCTCAACCGATCAATTCAGACATGTTGGAGCAGTTGAAAATGAAGTTTGGCAAGTAAATAGTTGGTTGGTAAATCGGTTATTGTTTAAACTGTTTAATTGACGTTAAATGCGATGCGCATCGCGCTTAGCCCTAAGCTCAAAAGATGAAATCTATAAAAATATTTAGCCTGTTATTTTGTACTGCGATCTATGTTAGTGCACAACCCCCCTTGCCGATAGCACCCGAGTTTCAGAAGGCCTATCAGAAAGAAACCAGAAATGTAAATGGCAAGCCCGGTAAGCATTATTGGCAAAACACCTCTAAATACGATCTGAATATTGATTTTAATCCTGCCAGCAGGTTGTTAAAGGGGAAAGTCCAGGTAACATACACCAATAACAGTCCGGATACGCTGAAAGAAATCTGGTTTAAACTGTATCCCAATTTATATAAAAAGGGAACGCCCAGAAAATCAAAGCTGTCACCTGCTGATCTCGGCGATGGTGTGGCTATAGAGAAAATGCTGGCGAACGGCAAATCAGTTACTGATTTTAAAATAGATGGAACAAATATGACCGTCGATGTTCCGGCGGTGATGCCAGGAAAAACCATTAGCTTTTCTATAGATTATAGTTATACTTTAAATAAAGGATCACATGTACGTACAGGTCAGGTAGATGAAGGTTCATATTTCGTGGCCTACTTTTTTCCCCGTATTGCAGTTTATGATGATATTGATGGCTGGAATAAATTTCCATATACCGGTGCGGAAGAATTTTATAATGATTTTGATCAGTTTAATGCTTCCATCACAGTGCCAGGGAATTATAGCCTTTGGGCAACTGGCGATCTGAAAAATGCTTCAGAAGTTTTTCAGAAAGAGATTGTTTCGAGGATCTTAACTGCAGAAAAAAATGACGCAGTAATTGATGTGATTACCGATAAAGATTTAGCGGATAAAAAAGTGACTAAGCCAAATTCCTTTAATACTTTTAAGTTTGAAGCCAAAAATGTTACTGATTTTGTATTTGCTTTGAGCGATCATTATTTATGGAAGTCAGGCAGTTTGGTAGTCGATCCTAAAACGAAAAGAAGAACCAGGGTAGACGCGGTTTTCAATCCTAAGCACAAGGATTATTATGAGGTGATAGATTTTGCACGTAAAACGGTAGAGGCCATGAGTTATACTTTCCCGAAATGGCCTTTTCCATATAATCATGAAACGATATTTGATGGTTTAGACCAGATGGAATATCCGATGATGGTAAATGATAACCCGGTAGACAACAGGGTGGATGCCATTACTTTGACCGATCACGAGATCTTTCATACCATGTTTCCGTTTTACATGGGAATCAATGAAACCAAGTATGGCTGGATGGATGAAGGCTGGGCTACTATTGGCGAGTGGCTCATATCACCAATGATCGACTCTACCATCGTGGATGAATATGGGGTACAACCCACGGCTTCATCTTCCGGCAGTAAAGACGATACGCCGATTATGACCTTAACAACTGATTTAAAAGGGGCGGGCTCCTTCACCAATTCTTATCCAAAACCTGCTTTAGGTTATTTATTTGTTAAAGATTATCTGGGGGATGAACTGTTTACAAAAGCGTTACACACCTATATCCAAAACTGGAATGGCAAACATCCAATGCCATACGATTTCTTTAACAGCATAAATGCAGGCAGTGGAAAAAATTTAAACTGGTTTTGGAAAGCCTGGTTTTTTGAAGACGGCGTAACCGATATGGCCATCAAAGCAGTAGATAAAACTTTAGGTGGATATACGGTAACTGTTGAAAATAAAAGCGTTAAGCCTTTGCCTATTGATTTGACGCTGATCTTTGAAGATGGTACTACAGAAAAAAAACATCGCACTATTGGGGTATGGGAAAAAGGCGACCGACTGGTAAAGATTGAAGTAAAGACTGAAAAAAACTTATCAAAAGTAGTGATGGGAAATCCGCACACGCCGGATAAGGTTAAAAGTGATAATAGTTTTTCGGTAAAATAGTTTACTATTGAGAAAAACTCAAGTCTTTTATTAATCTGCTTAGTTTAGCCTGATGCTTAATGTGGTCGAGTTTTACAGCGATCGTCATCCTGAACTTCCGCCCGGCCGGGCGGAAGGGGGGGGCAGGATTTGTTTAGTCGATTTTTGGTCCAACTGAAATAAATCCGATAGCTATCGGATCAGCATGACGTACGCATTAATTCGCTAACATCCGGATACACTACTCAGATTTCAAAAAGTCTATATTTCTTTTCAGACCTGTAAACTTCGTTCGCTTGACTGCTGAACCTTTAAAAACCTTTTTGAAAACATCTTCTGTAATTTCCATCAGGTCTTTTGCACTCAAATCCAGCAATCCATGCTCCGGCTTAAAGGCTTCTTCCTGGTGTGCTTTAGCGAAACGGTTCCAGGGACAAACATCCTGACAAATATCGCAGCCGAACATCCAGTTGCTCATTTTATCTTTAAATTCAGTTGGAATTTCATTTTTGAGTTCAATGGTCAGGTAAGAAATACATTTCGTTCCATCCACAACCTGTGGTGCAATAATGGCATCAGTAGGGCAGGCATCTAAACAGCGGGTGCAGCTTCCACAATAATCAGCCTGGTAAGGATGGTCGTAATCCAGTTCAAGATCAACGATTAATTCGGCAAGAAAAAAAAATGAACCATCTGTTTTACTAATGAGGTTTGAATTTTTTCCAATCCAGCCAATACCCGATTTTTTCGCCCAGGCACGGTCTAAAACCGGAGCAGAATCTACAAATGCCCTTCCTGAAACTTCTCCGATATTTTCTGCTATAAAATTGGTGAGTTCTTTTAATTTTTCTTTAATTACCGTGTGGTAATCCTGTCCGTAAGCATACTTGGAAATTTTCGGTGCATTAGGGTCAGCTTGTTTTTCTTCTGTATAATAGTTTAATGATAAGGAAATTACGGATTTAGCACCATCAACCAGTAATCTGGGATCGAGGCGTTTATCGAAATAATTTTCCATGTATTTCATTTCTCCGTGACGGTTCTGATTAAGCCAGTTTTCGAGTCTGGGCGCCTCCTCTTCCAGAAATTCGGCTTTAGCAATACCGCAAGAGATAAAGCCCAAACGGCAGGCTTCTTCTTTAATCAATTGGCTATATTTTGCTTTATTGTTATACACCGGTTTGCAAAGATAAGGCTTAGGATTTAAAACATTTTCATGAATCACTTGTTCTACATGCAGAAACTAAATTAATTAATTATGGTTCATCCTTATGGGCTAAAACCAGAAAAGGAGAGCTTTTAGTAAATCAACTATGGAAAATATAGATCCACAACATACGGAATCAGGAGCAGCTCCTAAACCGATTGAAAAAGATTACGAAAATCATAAAGAAGATCCGGGACCGGCAAAACCAGCGGTTACCGAAAAAGACGAAAACGGAGGTGGGCAAGCTTTAAAATGGGTGCTGCCTATAGCCGTAATCATAGGCCTGATTATATGGTTTGTGATGAGAAAATAATAAGCTTTAGATTAAAAACAAAATGCCGGTAAATCAATCTGACCGGCATTTTTTATGAGAACTATTTTAAGAGTTTAACCTGATAAAGATCCTTTCTACGGTCTTTTAAAATTTTCACGGTACCGTAATGATGAAGTTCATCCAGCAAGTGTAAGTCAACATCTACCACCAGAACCATCTCCGTGTTCGGAGTAGCTTCGGCTTTAATGGCATTGGTAGGGAAAGCAAAATCAGATGGGGTAAAAACGGCTGACTGAGCAAACTGGATATCCATATTATTCACCTTAGGTAAATTGCCCACACAGCCGGCAATGGCTACGTAACATTCGTTTTCTATGGCCCTGGCCTGCGCACAATGGCGAACGCGCGTATAACCATTTTGGGTATCGGTTAGAAATGGTACAAATAAAATCTGCATGCCCTGTTCTGCATAAATGCGGCTCAGTTCCGGAAACTCCACATCATAACAGATCAAAATTCCCACCTTACCGCAATCCGTATCAAACACCTGTACTTTATCTCCGCCAATCATGCCGTAATATTTTTGCTCATTAGGGGTAATGTGAATTTTCCTGTACTCATCTATTTTACCTGTACGGTGACAAAGGTAAGTGGCATTATATAATTTGCCGTCCTCAATAAGTGGCATGCTGCCGGTAATGATATTGGTATTGTAGCTCAACGAATATTCATGCATTTTCTGCACAATCTCTTCCGTTTTTTCAGCAAGCTTACGCATGGCCTCAATTTCTGGCAAGTGGTTGTATGGTTGGAGCAGGGGCGTATTAAATAGTTCAGGGAACATCACAAAATCTGATTTGTAGCCACTCAAAGCATCTACAAAAAATTCTACCTGTTCGTAAAAAGCTTCCATATTCGGGAACAAGCGCATTTCCCATTGCACTAAACCCAAACGTATGGTCATTGCCGAACGTGCCGAGGCATCTATACCCTGATAATAAATATTATTCCACTCAATCAGGGTAGCATATTCTTTTGATTCTTTGTCTCCCGGAAGGTAATTCTTTAATACTTTTCTGACGTGGAAATCATTCGAAATCTGAAAAGTAAGCGTGGGGTCGTAAATTTCTTTCGCTTTTACCTTATCTATATATTGCCTCGGACTTAGCTTCTCTGCATATTGATGGTAACCCGGAATCCTTCCACCAGCGATAATACTTTTGAGATTAAGGCTTTCACAAAGTTCTTTTCTGGCTTCATATAATCTTCTTCCTAAGCGCAAACCTCTGTATTCAGGATGTACGAAAATTTCTATGCCATACAGGGTATCGCCATTTGGATCGTGTGTGGTGAAAGAATAATCACCAGTGATCAGTTTATAGGTATGCCGGTCTCCATACTCATCGTAGTTTACAATAATAGCCAATGAACAGGCTACCACTTTATCATCAACAGCGATACAAAGCTGCCCTTCAGGAAAGATATTTAAAAGTTTTGCGATGCTGGATTTTGGCCAGATAGAACCGCCCATGCTATCATAAGCCTGTAGCATTGATTCTTTAAGGTCGGCGTAATCTTCGAGCGTTAATTTACGTAATACAATATTCATAATGTTTGATTTCTATGTTATGAACACCAAAAGGCCTTAAATGTTCAGATTGATTATACATTTTCAAAGTGGCGTCACCCTGAACTTGTTTCCAGCTATTAATAAATTTAATTATCTTTTGATTACAAATGGTGTAATCTATTGATATGAGAAGCGATCTTCAGATGCTTTTTCGAAGGAATTTCCATTCTGTTTCTCACTACCTAATAGCTATTATATAGATGTTTTATCCAGATGCGTTAAGGTTCACGCCTGCGGCGGAATGAGGTTTAATTTTTATAATACGGTCGTCCTCTCCACAGTGCCCGTACGGACGTTACGCTGCAGGCCAATAGCAGTAACAAACTCACCAGGATAGGGACGTTTGTAGATATTAAAACAATTTCCCGGTTTGTCCAGGAAAATTTTTCTTCAAATGTTTATATGCGGCTTCTGTTACTTCACGTCCACGGGAAGTGCGCATGATATAACCTTCCTGGATTAAAAATGGTTCATAAACCTCCTCAATAGTACCTTCATCTTCTCCAACAGCCGTGGCAATGGTTTTTAAACCTACCGGACCACCTTTGAACTTATCGATAATCGTAACCAGGATCTTATTGTCCATCTCATCCAAACCGTGTTCATCTACGTTCAGTGCATCCAATGCGTAACGGGCTATTTCGGTGTCGATAGTTCCATTCCCTTTTATCTGTGCAAAATCTCTTGTTCTGCGTAAGAGTGCATTGGCTATACGGGGTGTACCACGACTTCGGCGGGCAATTTCATAGGCACCTTCATCGCTGATGGGCGTTTTTAATATTTCTGACGAGCGTAATACAATTGTAGTAAGTAATTTAGCATCATAGTAAGCCAAACGGGCATTAATGCCAAAGCGGGCCCTTAAAGGTGCTGTTAACAACCCGGAACGCGTGGTGGCGCCAACCAATGTAAAGGGATTAAGCGATATCTGTACCGAGCGGGCATTGGGGCCAGTTTCGAGCATAATATCGATTTTAAAATCTTCCATGGCCGAATACAGGTATTCTTCTACCAGAGGAGATAAACGATGGATTTCATCAATAAAAAGAATATCACCTTCATCCAGGCCTGTTAATAAGCCCGCCAGATCACCAGGTTTATCCAACACCGGGCCTGATGTGACTTTAATGCCGGTAGCCATTTCATTGGCAATGATATGAGAAAGCGTGGTTTTACCTAATCCCGGAGGGCCATGCAATAACACATGGTCTAGCGCTTCGCCACGAAGTTTTGCTGCCTGAACGAAAATCTTCAGGTTTTCCATCACTTTCTCCTGTCCGGTAAAATCTTCGAAAGCCTGCGGCCTTAAAACCCTTTCAATATCGCGATCGGTAGGGGTCAGGTGGCTTGCTTCAGGATCCAGATGCTCATTCATACTACAAATATAAAATTAAATGCTAAAAAAATTAGGATTTTTTAAATTTATCTGAAACAGTAAGATCTTTAGATCCTGAAATATATTGATAAAAACCTTCGCCCGATTTAGCACCTTTTTTACCTGCTGCCACCATGTTTACCAGTAATGGGCAGGGCGCATATTTGGGATTGCCAAAACCATCATTTAATACTTTTAGTATGGCCAGGCAAACATCCAGGCCAATAAAATCGGCTAACTGCAGGGGCCCCATGGGGTGTGCCATTCCGAGTTTCATTACGGTGTCGATTTCGTGAACGCCAGCTACTCCTTCATATAAGGTATAAATGGCCTCATTAATCATGGGCATTAGAATGCGGTTGGCCACAAAGCCCGGATAATCGTTTACCTCCACGGGAACTTTTTCCAACTGTTGAGATAGCTGCATAATGGCATTTGTGGTCTCATCACTTGTGGCATAACCCCGTATGACCTCGACTAATTTCATCACCGGCACAGGATTCATAAAATGCATACCGATTACCTGGTCACCTCTACCGGTTACAGCAGCAATCTGCGTAATCGAAATAGAAGAAGTATTTGAGGCAAGAATAGCATGTGCAGGTGCATATTCATCTAAATCCTTAAAAATTTTCAATTTCAAGTCTACATTTTCAGTAGCAGCCTCTACAATTAAATCACAACTTTGAACCCCCTCTTGTATTGAAGTGTAAGTGGTGATACCATTCAGGGTGTTTGCCTTTTGCTCTTCTGTTACGGTTCCTTTGGCAACCTGTCTATCCAGATTTTTGGTAATGGTTTGTATGGCCTTATCCAATGCAGATTGATTGATGTCAATCAGGTTGACCTTATAATTAAATTGTGCAAAGGTATGGGCAATTCCATTTCCCATGGTTCCGGATCCTATAACTGCGATTTGTTTCATCCTTTTAAATTAAAGAGGAAATTTCTAATGAACGATTGTGAAAAAAAAATCCTGTAATGTTAAGCGCTATCGATTCTTCTGAACGAGGTTAAGGTGCCAATCTGGTTCTTGTCCAGCTTCCTTTTACCCGTTCAAAGTTTATCCTGTCGTGCAAACGGCTTCTTCTGCCTTGCCAAAACTCTATTCGGGTTGGTTTTACAATATAACCGCCCCAATGCGCCGGTTTAGTCACACTCTTGCCAGCACTTTTAGCTTTAAGTTCTTCCACTTTTTCTTCCAGAAATGCCCTGTTCGGAATAATCTGGCTCTGCGGAGAAACTACAGCACCAATCTGACTGGCTATCGGCCTGGTATTGAAATAGGCTTCCGAAGTTTCTTTATCCAGTTTTTCTACTGTCCCTTCAATTCTAACCTGTCTTTCCAATTCAGGCCAGAAAAAAACCAAAGCTGCATAAGGGTTGCGTTTTAGTTCTTTCCCTTTGGCACTCAGGTAATTGGTGAAAAACCTGAACCCATCAGCATCAACACCTTTAAGTAAAACAATACGGGCATCGGGCCGGCCAGCTTTATCTGCTGTGGCCAATGTCATTACATTAGGTTCGTATATCTGGGCATCAACAGCATGTTGAAACCACTTTTGAAACTGGACAATCGGATCCGGATCAACGTCAGATTCATCTAGCGAAGCACTTTTGTAATCTTGGCGCAGGTTTTGTAGAAATTCATTTGTAACTTGCATTTAACAAAAATAGACATCTTTTACGGTGTAACAAATGATTATCATCATGCTGAACAATATTAAACCAAAAACCGGCCGTTTGCTCATTTCAGAACCGTTTATGGCCGATCCCAATTTTAAAAGATCAGTTGTGTTGTTAGCAGAACATGGTGAGGATGGAACGGTAGGTTATATTCTTAATCAGGTAGGCAACCTGGTACTGAACGATGTTATCCATGATTTATGGGATGCCAAAAATTATATTTATTTCGGCGGACCTGTTGCTGCCGATACCTTGCATTTTATTCACCGGTGTTATGACAAGTTACAAAGTGGCGAACCCATTGGGGATGGTTTATACTGGGGCGGAAATTTTGAAACACTTAAAATCCTGATCAATACGAATGCAATACAACAGGATGAAGTGAAATTTTTTATGGGTTATTCAGGCTGGGATCAGGGGCAACTTGACCGTGAAATAGAACAGAATGCCTGGATGGTAAGCGATGCTTTTAATCCTGATCTTATTTTTGGCAATGATGATGAAAAACTTTGGCGCGATGTAATTGTGAACTTAGGCCCAAAGTATGCACATATTAGCAATTTTCCGGCTGATCCGAGTTTGAACTAGTTTGGGGTTGGGTGCTTGGAGTCTCGAGTTAATATTGCTCCAAACTCCCAACTTGTGACTTCAAACTACATGCTATCAGCGCTTTCCTCAACTTTTTTTCTCAACTCATCTTTATAAGCCTGCATTTTAGCTGTTAAAGATCCATCAGCAGTGGCTAGAATCTGAGTGGCCAGTAAACCGGCATTTTTAGCAGCGTTTAAGGCTACAGTGGCTACCGGAATACCATTAGGCATTTGTAAAATGGATAAAATGCTATCCCAACCATCGATAGAATTCGATGACTTAACCGGAACACCGATTACGGGCAGGGTAGTGATAGAAGCAACCATCCCTGGCAGGTGGGCAGCACCGCCCGCACCTGCGATAATAACCTTTAAGCCACGGCCCTGGGCTTCTTTAGCATAATTAAACATACGTTCTGGTGTTCTGTGTGCAGAAACAACCGTAATTTCGTAGTTGATTCCAAATTCTTTTAATACATCAGCAGCGTCTTGCATCACAGGTAGGTCTGATTTGCTACCCATAATAATTCCCACCAATGCTGAATTTGAATTTCCTTGACTCATATCTATTTTATTTCTTCTTTTTTAAATATTATTTACCCTTGTAATTGGCTTACCTTCGGGGAGTTTATGCAATTACTTTTAATGTTTTTTGTACAAACCGTGCTTTCTCAATCGCTTTTTCCCTGTCGATATCAACAACGGTTACATGGCCCATTTTACGGAAAGGTTTAGTATATTTTTTGCCATACAGGTGAACATAAATACCATCAATGGCGAGTACCTTTTCCAGATTTTCATATTGGGCAACACCTTCAAAGCCTTTTTCTCCCAGAAGATTGATCATAATGGCATTGGTAATGCTGCTTGTATCGCCTAGTGGCAAGTTATAAATAGCACGTAGATGTTGTTCGAACTGAGAAACATAATTACCCTCAATGGTATGGTGACCACTATTGTGCGGGCGGGGAGCAACCTCGTTTACCAGCAATTCTCCATCTTTACATACAAACATCTCTACCGCTAAAATTCCGGTGATATTCATAGCGGAAGCGATATTCTTGGCGATGTTTTCTGCCTTATGTTGCAAACTTTCGGCAAAAGTTGATGGTGAAATCAAAAACTCAACTAAATTGGCTTCCGGGTTAAATTCCATTTCTACCATTGGGAAAGTTTTTACATCGCCATTGGCGTTTCGTGCTACAATTACGGCCACTTCTTTTTCAAAATCGACCAGTTTTTCAACAATACAAGGTGCATCGAACGCCTTGTCCAGATCGGCAGCGCTATTGATTTTCATTACGCCTTTGCCGTCATAACCATCTTTACGCAGCTTTAAAATATATGGAAATGGGATATTACAGTTTTCCATATCTTCCTTGGTATTAACAATCTGAAAAGGAGAGGTGGGAATATCGTTCTCTTTGAAAAACTGTTTCTGTACGCCTTTATCCTGGATTAAACGGATTACCCTTGATTGAGGAAATACTTTTTTCCCTTCTTTCTCGAGCTGCTCAAGCGCATCAATATTTACCTTTTCAATTTCAATGGTAATGATATCAGCTTTCTTGCCAAAATTGTAAACGGTGTCGAAATCGGTAATGGAGCCATTTTCGAAGTAATTGGAAATGTGTTTACAGGGAGCATCAGGATCCGGATCTAAAACCAACGTCGTTACGTTGTAATTAATAGCTTGCTGAATGAGCATCCTGCCCAGTTGTCCGCCACCTAAAATACCTAATTTTAATTCGCTAATCTGTTTTGCCATGCGCTTGAAAATAATGCTACTTTTGTGCAAAAGTAACCATAATAAATTTTATTGATGAATGCTGATGCAATAATTATTGGGGCAGGTGCCTGTGGATTAATGTGTGCGGTGCAGGCAGGCTATCTGGGCAAGAAAGTTATTGTGCTGGAGAAAAACGAAAAGCCTGGCGCCAAAATTTTAATATCAGGAGGTGGACGCTGTAATTATACCAACCAATATGCATCGGCAGAGCAGTTTATATCTGCCAATCCGCATTTCGTAAAATCAGCTTTTAACCAATGGACGGTTGAAGACACTATTAGTTTTTTTGAAACCTACGGTATCACTGGCAAAGAAAAAACTTTAGGGCAATTATTTCCTGATTATAAAAATGCCAAAGATGTGGTACAGGTTTTTACGTCCATTTGTGAAGATTTTGGTCAGGAAATCAGGTGTAACGCTAACGCCAAAGACATTGAGCTATTGCCTGACGGTTTCAAAATAAGTTATGAGAAAAATGGAAAAACACATACTTTAATGGCCGGAAGTTTAGTGATTGCCACAGGTGGATTGCCTATCCCCAAGATGGGCGCTACTGACTTTGCGCTGCGTTTTGCCAGGAAACACGGGCTGAAGATCATTGAAACTGCACCCGCGCTGGTTCCGTTAACCATTACCGGAAAAGAAGAAGAATGGTTTGCACAGCTCTCTGGCAATACTGTTTTTTGCGAAGTGAGTAACGACGAAGTTTCGTTTGAAGAAAATATTCTTTTTACGCATTGGGGGTTAAGTGGCCCGGCTATTTTGCAGATTTCTTCTTTTTGGAGAAGGGGGGAGACGATTAATTTAAATTTGCTACCACACCAAAATATGGTTTCCTTATTGGATGAAGAAAGAAAAACAAATGGTAAAACTTTATTGTCAACACTGCTGAACCGGATATATACCAAAAAATTGACCGAAGCATTAGGCAGATTTTTACCTTTAAATAAACCGGTTGCCTCGTTAACAAATTCGGAAATTGATTTAATCGAACAGACCATTCATCATTTTAAAGTTAAACCTGCGGGCGATAAAGGTTATGATAAAGCAGAAGTAATGCGTGGAGGGATCGATACCAACGAAATTTCTTCTAAAACCTTAGAATGTAAAAAAATTCCCAACCTGTTTTTCGGTGGCGAGTGTATGGATGTAACCGGTTGGCTGGGCGGTTATAATTTTCAATGGGCCTGGGCCAGTGGCTTTGTAATTGCGCAGCATATTTAAGGGTTATTAAACCTATCAGTTTTTAAAACCTGATAGGTTTGCAAGAATGCTCCATATTTTTTCGGAAATGAACGTCGTGATACTTCGGTTACTGCATCCCTGCTATCCCTTCAAGTCAACGCTGCACTACGGGTTTCCGTTCCATCAGGTTTATTTAATAAAAACGGTAGCTTTCGGGTAAAATGCAAAAGTTAAGAGTTTAACGCTAAAAGAACTTGTCCCGCAGGTTTTGTCATTGCTAAAATCAAATCTTAAAGCTGGCGCTAACGTTATTACTTACAAATAAACATTCGGCATAATTTCCCAGGCCCAGGGTTTTTTAAATGTCTTGAAAGTCCTTAACTGTGAAAAATATAAAACTTCGCTGGTTTTCCGGTTGGCAATATCTCTTCTGTGCAGGTTGCCAACAGTCGTAAATAATTCCCTGGTTTTAAAATCATAAACGCGTTCAGTCATATCTCCGGTATTCTGGTTAAAGTAAAGGTTGATGGCACTGGTTAAAAACCAGTCTTTGTTTTCAAATTTAAAGGTGTAGCCCAATTCCCAGCGCCATTCAGAACCACCCTGAAAACGAAGATAAAGCTGTTGATCTTTAATGACAATCTGCTGTAGCGGATCTCCTAATTTACCGCCCTCTTCTGAACGTAAAATAAAATCATTATTCTGTGTAGATAGATGATATGCACCTGTTGACCGATCTTTGAAAAAAATAGCCAGAATCCTTGGTTTCTGTGTTTCCTTAATAATCGCACTATTGTTATCGCCATATACCCGGGTTTCGTTTATTGTTTTATGGTATTCAAAAATTACCGCTAAATCAGCTGAACCATCCTTATTTAAATCGCCATCAGCCTGATCTATGGCCGTCCAGTTGGCAGGGGTAAACTGTTCAACAGAAGTTCCCTGTGTTTTAATTTTGGGAAAAATAAATGTTTTTTGTGCAAAGCCGAGTTGCACGCAGAGCATCAGGAAGTAAAAGCAAAAGATCTTCATTCAGGTAGCAAAAAGGTGTTATCGTAGGTATAAAACGTGTTAATCGGGCTTTTAGTTTATCATTAAGCTCAAAGACAATAATAGCCACAGAATTACAGAAAACACGGAAAATTAATTGCAGCTCATTATCAGTTAGCGCAGTAGTATTAAAATTACCCCACTAAACTTCCAGAAATCACGTACTTTTGCAAAAAAACAATTCCTTTTGAAAACCGAAATTTTTGCCATTACGCCACCTTTTACGCAACTGAATACTCCATATCCGGCAACGGCGTATATAAAAGGTTTTCTGAATACCAAAAATATCAGTGCTACACAGGCCGACTTAGGGATTGAAGTGATTTTAGAACTGTTTTCAAAAAAGGGATTACAGGATTTATTTCATCACGCTGAACGGATCGTAGACGATAAAAAAAACATAAGCGACAATGCCAGGCGGATCATTGCTTTACAAGATGAATATATTAAAACCATTGATGCTGTAATTGCTTTTTTACAGGGCAAAAATCCAACATTAGCTTTACAGATTTGTAGTGATGATTTTTTGCCACAGGCTTCCCGTTTTTCGCAATTGGAAGAATTAGACTGGGCTTTTGGCGCGATGGGTACGCAGGATAAAGCGAAACATTTGGCCACGCTTTATCTGGAAGACATATCAGATTACCTTGTAGAATGCATCGACGAGAATTTTGGTTTTAGCCGCTATGCCGAACGTTTGGGAAGAAGTGCTAATTCTTTTGATGAGTTATATGCTACTTTATTAAATGAGCCTACATACATCGATCATATATTGATTTCAATTTTAAAAGATAAAATTGAAACGGTTGAGCCTAAATTATTTTTGATTTCGGTGCCTTTTCCAGGCAACCTATACAGTGCTTTTCGCTGTGCTCAATGGGTAAAAGCAAACTACCCGGAAATCAGAATTTCGATGGGTGGAGGTTTTCCCAATACCGAATTGAGATCTTTGTCTGATCCGCGTGTGTTTGAGTTTTTCGATTATATCACGCTTGATGATGGCGAGCTTCCCATCGAATTGATATATCATAATATCATACATTCCATCCCTGAAGAGGCCCACTTTTATAAACGAACTTTTCTGCTCGAAAATGGGAAAGTCGTTTATCGGAATGATGCTTTCAGAAGCGATTATAAACAAGCTGATGTGGGTACGCCGGATTATACTGGTCTGCTTTTAGATCGCTATATTTCTGTAATCGAGATTGTGAACCCGATGCACCGCATGTGGAGCGATGGGCGTTGGAACAAACTCACCATGGCTCATGGCTGTTACTGGGGCAAATGTACTTTCTGCGACATTTCTCTGGATTATATTAAAGTTTATGAACCTGTTGCAGCCAGGTTAATTGTTGACCGCATGGAAGATTTGTATGACAAAACCGGACAGAATGGTTTTCATTTTGTAGATGAGGCTGCACCGCCGGCACTGATGCGGGAAGTGGCGCTTGAAATTATCCGAAGAAAACTCGCGGTTACCTGGTGGACCAATATCCGTTTCGAAAAAAGCTTTACACGGGATTTGTGTTTGTTGTTAAAGACATCAGGATGCATTGCGGTTTCAGGTGGATTGGAAGTTGCATCAGATCGTTTATTAAAACTGATTGATAAAGGGGTAACGGTAGAACAGGTAACAAAGGTTACCCGAAACTTTACCGAAGCAGGCATAATGGTACATGCTTATCTGATGTACGGCTATCCAACGCAAACGGTACAGGAAACAGTTGATAGTTTAGAGATGGTACGACAGTTATTTGAAGCTGGCATCTTACAATCTGGCTTTTGGCACCAGTTTGCCATGACAGCGCATAGCCCGGTAGGAATGTATCCCGAAAAATTCGGAGTAGTTAAAGATTCCGAAATCATCGGAACCTTTGCAAATAACGACATTAACTATACAGATAAAACAGGTATTGATCATCAGAAATTCAGTTACGGATTAAAAAAATCACTTTTCAATTTTATGCATGGAATCTGTTTGGATTACGAACTGCAGGAATGGTTTGATTTTAAAATACCGAGGACTAAAATTCCTGCTAATTTCATTGAACAGGCATTGGCCGATAACGATCAGTTTAATACTAAACCGACTGCAAAAATTGTATGGATAGGAGGAAAGCCTTCTTCAGCATATTTTACAAAATCGAAAAAAGGAAATACCTGGGAAATGGCCTCACTCACCTTCCATCATAAAAAAGAAACCTTTACTATTCAGACGAATAAAAAAGAAGGCGAATGGTTAACTGCCATTTTGGATAAAATTTCGATCTCGAATGAAAAAGTCTATACTTTTCAGGAGGTTAAGGCGAATTTTGAACAGGAAATGGAAAATTTTGAGCTTTTCTGGTATGCTAAACCCATCAATACCTTGCGGGAATATGGTCTTTTAGTATTGTAAATAAATGCTCATGCTCGTTTCCAGTGAGCGTGAAACAGCCCGACGATTCAATCGTCTTTCTATAGCTGCACTCGTTAGAAACGAGCGCAAACTGCAATATGTAAATAAGTGCTCACGCTCGTTTCCAGTGAGCGTGAAACAGCCTGACGATTCAATCGTCTTTCTATAGCTGCACTCGTTAGAAACGAGCGCAAACTTGAATATATTTTTTTTGTATGGTAAATAAATGCTCACGCTCGTTTCCAACGAGCGTGAAATAGCCTGACGATTCAATCGTCTTTCTATAGCTACACTCTTTAGAAGCGAGCGTAAACCTGATCAAAATTACATCTTCATTTTAAAGTGTGTTAGGAAGTAAATGATGCAAATGAGTACAATCGAATTTATGATTAGAAGCAGCCAGGAAATAACCGATTTTCTATCTTTCATTACGGCTAGAAAGGCAGTGATATAAGCCATTGCGATCAGTGCTAAAAATAAGTTTACAGTCTGGATTCCCAGGATGTAATACCCGCTGTATGAGAAAACCGCTATGCTTAAGATTAAGAATATAACTGATGCTACGGTATAGAGTTTGTTCGGTTTCATATCTGATTAAAAAAGCTTGATTAGCCTGTTTAACATATCTAAAGTAGTTGCACTTAATCATTCCTGCTTACGCTTGTTCCAACCAGCGTAAAACAGCCTGACGGTTGAATGGTCTTTCTAATTGCTGGAGTTAATCTGAATCTTATCTTCCTGCATGGTTAGAAAATTGTTCATATTTTTTTATTAATCGCAATGGGGCACCGTAAACGTCCAGGTTTCTGATTCCCCGTTTGGAATAATGTAGCCGTTACCTTTTGCATTTTCGAACCACAATTTGCCGCGAAGTTTTTCCCGCGTACCTACTTCGTTTAAGGTGGCGCTATCGTAAAGCCGGCCATTGATCATTACATATTTGATTTTTTCAGAGTTGCGGATATCATCCAAAGGATTGGCATCCATGATGACCATATCGGCCAGTTTACCCACTTCCAATGAACCGATTTCCTTATTCATGCCTAAATAGCTTGCGCCATTGAATGTGGCCGCCCTGATCGCCTGCAGCGGACTAAAGCCACCCTGAACCAGCATCCACAATTCCCAATGTGCTCCCAAACCTTGAATCTGACCATGCGCACCAAGGTTAACCTTCGTACCACCATCAGCAATTTGCTTGGTGGCTTTTGCCACCTCAATGTGATTGTAATCACTATATTCCGAAGTGGTTCTGCGCCTTGCTCTTGCGTCAATAATGGAACGGGGGGTATAAGTCATCAATTTTTCATTTTCCCAAACATTGGTCCTGTCGTACCAATAATTTTCACCCCACTGGCCACCATAAGCTACAATTAAAGTAGGGGTATAGGCAACTTCTGTATTGTTCCAAAGCGTGGTCACATCTTTGTAAACCGGCAAAACAGGAATACTGTGCTCAATGCCGGTATGTCCATCTGCAACCATGTTCATATTGGTAAAAAATGTAGAGCCACCTTCTGGTACCACTTCCATTTTAAGCTGACGGGCGGCTTCTAAAATCTGTTGCCGTTGCTCTCTGCGAGGCTGATTGTACGATTTAACTGAAAATGCACCCACCGCTTTTAACCTGCGCAGGTTGGCTAAGGCGTCATCTAAACTATTAATCACCACTTTAAAGTCGCCATCTGCACCATACAAAATAGATCCTGTAGAGTAAACCCTCGGACCAACCATTCTGCCAGCTTTCAGCATTTCACTTTGGCTAAAAACCATTTCGGTATTGCTCGATGGATCGTGTGAAGTGGTCACGCCAAAAGCCAGGTTAGCCATATAACTCCAGTCGCTTTGCGGCGTTATGCCATCCGGACTGGTCCGCAGGTGGGCATGAACATCAACAATGCCCGGCATAATCGTTTTACCATTAACGTCAATAACTTTGGCATTTGCGGGAATGCTTACTGCATCTGTTTTTCCTATTGCGGTAATTTTATTTCCATCGGTAATGATGGTTCCGTTTTCGATAACCTCATCGCCTTTCATCGAGATAATTCTTGCCCCTTTCAGTGCAACTGTTCCGGTAGGGATGTCAGACTTTAATACCAGGTTAATGTCTATTGCGGAAGCTTCAGTTTTAGGCGTATTTCCATCGAAATTGAAGGCACTGTTTACATCAATAGTAAAATATTTTGGACCTAATGTCCAATGCAGGCTTTTGCTATCTGCGCTCCATTGCATGTATGTTCCGCCATCAGTAGTGACTTTGGTAACCGGGATAGCCTTATTGCCTGCAGATGCATCCTGCGGCGTACCGATATTAATCATCGGTGTAATGTAAACATTAAATAACTCGTTAAAGGCCAGCCATTTATTGTCCGGGCTGATCACAAACTGATTCGCATACTGAGATGTAAAATGAGTTCTTTCATTTGCGCCATTCAAGTCGATACTTTTCAGTGCTTTTTTGCCATCGGCATAACTCTGAAAATAAATACGGGTATCTGTATTATTAAATTGCGGTCGGATTCCATTGTCTGAAATCAAAGTTTTAGCACCGCCATTGGCCGGCATGACAAAAATACCCGTACCACGGCCAAAGTTATATCCTAAAACATCGTTTCCGCTTCCTTTTCTGAAAACAATTTTATCTCCTTTAGTAGAATATTGGGGCGAATAATAAAATCCTTTTTCATCACTTAGCATAATTGTTTTTCCCGATTTCACATCTGTACGTTTTATTGCTCCACGTAATTCATCGCTCCAGGTAGTGTAAACAACGTATTTTCCATCAGGGCTAAAGGCCGGTTCAAATTCAAAATCCAGTCCATTGGTTAACCTTTCCGGTGTGCCTGCTGGTAATTCCTGTTTGTAAAGATACCCTGCTGCATTAAAAACAATTATTTTTCCATCAGGCGAGGTAGTTAGCTGCCTTAACATTTTTGCCGAAAATTCATTACTGAAAACCTGCTGCTCAAAATGTAAGGCTTTTTGTACGGTTTGGATCGTATTGGCCTGAAAGGGGATAGTAGTATTGATCAAGGTAGCAATTTCCGTTTTTCTGATTTTCCCTTTTGCATAAAAAACGATGCTTTTACTATCCGGTGTCCAGGCAAAATTTGGGTAGACTCCAAAAATAGCCCATGTTTCCTGTTGATCATGGGATAAATCTTCATTTATAGGCCACTCTTCTCCGGTTTTAAGATTTTGTACGTACAAGGTAGATTTTAATCTGACCCGTTTTACAAAAGCAATTAAATTTCCGTCAGGAGAAACCTGCGGACGGCAAGCACCACCCTGTTCATCAATTAAGGTAATTAATTTTCCAGTAGTTAAATCCAGCTGGCGGATGGCATAAATGGTTCCGTTGGGGTCTTTACTGTATTCGAAATTAGGTCCGGGACTTACGTCTTCACTAAAATAAACATACCTGCCATCAGGAGATACGTTGGGCTCACCTGCATCCTGTTGGTCGTTTTTACGCTTGGTTAACTGTACACCATCACCGCCATTGATGCTATACATCCACATTTCACCTGCGCCTAAGGAACGGCTTGCTGTAAAATGCTTACGTGCAATGATATATTCACTGTTTGGCATCCAGGTGGCATTGTTCAATAACCTGAAGCTTTCTTTAGTGATTTGTTTTTTACCGGAGCCATCCCGGTTCATGATCCAGATGTTATCTCCGCCACTTTTATCACTCGTGTAGGAAATATATCTTCCGTTAGGGCTAAAGCGCGGCTGAACATCCCATGCAATACCTCCGCTAATCAGCTTTGCCACACCTCCGGTAACTGGCATTACATAAATGTCGCCCAATAAATCAAAAACAATTTCCTTTCCGTCGGCACTTACATCCAGGTTCATCCAGGTACCTTCATCCGTATTTAAGGTAAAGTTTTTGGTTGTTCCCTGGTATTTTTCAATATCCCATTTTTTTTCCTGGGCATTAGCAATAAAAAACAATAGCGAAAGAGCGGCTAGAAAATAAAGGTGTTTCATTATATATTGGATGGTTATTTGGACAATTCGTGTATTTTCTTGAATATTTTTTTTAAGAATGTATCTATTTCAGCACTGCTGAACATTAATGTTTTTCACCTACATTTCGATAAAAAATGCAATTTAATCGTATCATCATACTGATCCGATAGCAATCTGATTTATTTCAGCACCTTTCCTGCTATTCAGATCCTGGAACAAATTCAGGGTGACGACACTAAACAAAAGGGAATAATCTGCAACTGCGTTTTTAACATAAAACCTGTCTTATCGAACAAAGTTAATAATCTTTTCTGAAGATGATTTTTCAATTTCCAACAATAATAAGTGGCGATTTTGGATTAAATGTATAGTTTTGATATCGCCGATTTATGACAGCAGTAGAGATTTTACAAAAATATTGGGGGTACCAGGCTTTCAGACCATTACAGGAAGACATTATCGCTTCGGTTTTGGAGGGCAAAGATACTTTAGCACTTTTGCCAACAGGGGGTGGTAAATCAATCTGTTTTCAGGTGCCGGCACTGGTAAAGGAGGGAATCTGTATCGTGGTTTCTCCTCTGATTGCCCTGATGAAAGATCAGGTAGAACACCTGAAATCGAAAGGAATCGAGGCTATAGCTATTTATGCTGGCATGGGGAAGCGCGAAATCGATATTTTGCTGGATAACTGCATTTATGGTAAAGTGAAATTCCTGTATCTTTCTCCTGAAAGATTGCTGTCAGAGTTGGTTCAGGTGAGGATTTCTTACATGAATGTAAATCTGATTGCGGTTGACGAAGCGCACTGTATTTCGCAATGGGGGTATGATTTTCGTCCACCTTACCTACAGCTATCCAAACTGCGCGAAATTTTACCTGATATCCCGGTTGTGGCACTTACGGCAACCGCGACCGAATTTGTACGACAAGATATCGTAGCGAAACTGGAAATGAAAGACCCACAGGTTTTTGTAAAAAGTTTTGCCAGGGATAATTTGAGCTATGTGGTTGTTGGTAATGAGGATAAATATAAAAAGCTGATCGATATCTGTAAAAATGTGAAAGGTACCGGTTTGGTATATGTTCGTAATCGAAGGGAAACCGCAGAAGTAGCCAATTTTATCAATCGAAACGGAATTAAAGCTGATTTTTACCATGCCGGCCTGGAACGTGATGTACGCTTTTTAAAGCAGGAAAAATGGAAGAACAACAAAATCCGGATTATGGTGGCTACCAATGCTTTTGGGATGGGGATAGATAAGGCAGACGTTCGTTTTGTGGTGCATTTGGATCTGCCGGAAAGTTTAGAAGCCTATTACCAGGAAGCCGGCAGGGCAGGGCGCGATGAAAAAAGAAGTTATGCCGTTTTATTGGCCAATCATGCGGATATTATTGGCTTAGAATCAAGGTACTTAGACAGTTTTCCTTCATCAGAAGAAATCAGAAAAACATATCATTACCTGGGCAATTATTTTCAATTGGCATTTGGTGCGGGCGAAGGTTTAACCTTTCCTTTCGATATCGCTGATTTTTGCAAACGATTTAATGTTAATGTTTTAAAAACAATTTCTGTACTGAAATTTCTGGAACATGATGGCTATATTACCTTTTCAGAAAGTGTTTTCCTGCCTTCCAGGATCATGTTTATCGCCAGTCACGAGGATATTTATCGTTTTCAGATCGAAAACAAGGCCTATGACGGGATTATAAAGACAATTTTACGCTCGTATGGTGGAGCTTTTGATGGTTTTGTTAAAATCAATGAAGCAGATTTGGCCAAAAGAACAGGGTTGTCTTATCAGGATGTTGTTGTTCTGCTGGATAAATTACAAACAATCGAGTTGCTCACTTATATCCAACAAACAGATCAGCCTCAATTGCAGTATATCAGGCCGAGGGTAGATATGGATCATTTTGATCTGGATGTGAAGTACCTGGAATTGAGAAAGGATATCCTGCACAAACAGATCAATGCTGTGGTAGCTTATGCTTCGTCTAATTTATGCCGAAGTATTCAGCTACTTCATTATTTTGATGAACACCAAGCGGCAAAGTGCGGCGTTTGCGACGTTTGTCTGGCTGAAAAAAGAGCGGAGAACCATCATTCGCTACGTGAAGAGATAGATTATGACATTATTTCTTTACTTCAGCAACAACCTTTAAGTCTCGATGATTTGGTTGGTCATATTAAAAATGGTACAGAAACAGATAGAATTGATGCCATAAGAGAACTGTTGGATGCAGGCAAGATTAAAACTGATGGGAAGAAGTATTATCTGGAGATGTGAGATGTGAGAAAAATGCCGCTCAGGTTAGCAATAAAATATTAGTTTTGTAATGAACTATTTAATCCTTACAAAAAAACATCATTATAATCTTCCGCGAAGCGAAAAAACAAATGATAACAAAAAACAATAAGAAAACCATCCGTTCGTGGGCATTTTTCGATTGGGCGAACTCTGCCTATAATCTAGTCATCACTTCTACCATTTTTCCTGCTTATTACACCATTATCACTACTACTAAAGAACATGGTGATAAAGTAGACTTTTTTGGCAGAACCTTTGTAAATACCTCGCTTTCCAATTATGCCCTATCGTTTGCATACCTGGTTATGGCTTTTGTCCTGCCCATACTTTCGTCTATAGCGGATAGAAGAGGCAACAAAAAATCGTTCATGAAATTCTTTACCTATATAGGTGGGGTGGCTTGTATCGGGTTATATTTTTTCAAATTAGATACACTCGAAATGAGTATTATCTTGTTTGCCCTGGCAGCAATGGGTTATATTGGCGGTGTATTGTTCAGTAACTCCTACTTGCCTGAGATCGCAACAGAAGAACATCAGGACCGTGTAAGTGCACAGGGTTTCTCGTATGGGTATATCGGTTCTGTTCTGCTTCAACTCATCTGTTTTCTATTTGTGTTAAAGCCCGAATGGTTTGGCATTACTGATGCCTCATTCCCGCCAAGGTTATCTTTTTTACTGGTTGGGTTATGGTGGATCGGATTTTCACAGATCCCTTTTAACGTACTGCCAAACGGAACACCCCAGCAAGATAAAGTGAAAACCAATATTTTTAAAGATGGCTTTAGCGAACTATCTAAAGTTTGGTCGCAGTTAAAACAAATGAAGGTTTTAAAGGGATTTTTAATTTCCTACTTTTTCTATTCGATGGGGGTACAGACCATTATGCTTGCGGCGGCTGGTTTTGCTGAGAAGACATTAAAATTAGGTACTGCCAAACTGATTGCGGTGATATTGATTATTCAATTGGTCGCTATTCCGGGAGCGATGCTGATGTCGTTTTTTGCAAAAAAGATTGGCAATATAAACGTACTGATTATGGTTGTTTTGGTGTGGATAGGTTGCTGTATTTACGGTTACTATATTACAAACGAGTATCAATTTTATTCATTGGCAGCAATTGTTGGACTGATTATGGGCGGAATCCAGTCTTTATCACGCTCTACCTATTCTAAATACCTTCCTGTTGATACTAAGGATACTACCTCATTTTTTAGCTTTTACGATGTAACAGAAAAGCTGGCGATTGTAATTGGTCTTTTCAGCTTTGCCTATATTGAAGATTTAACCGGAAATATTCGTTATTCTATTATTGCTTTGGCATCATTTTTTATTGTTGGATTGGTTCTTTTAATACTTTTAAGAAAAAACGAACGCAAAGCCTCGTTAAAATTGTAAGTTTGCAGCTGTAAAGAATATGATGAAAGTAGAATTATTTGTACCCTGTTTTGTAGATCAACTTTATCCGGAAACTGCTTTTAATACCCTAAGATTACTGGAGAAATCGGGATGTGAGGTAACCTACAATTCAAAGCAGACCTGTTGTGGTCAGCCAGCTTATAATGCTGGTTATTGGGACGAAGCGAAACAGGTGGGTACTAAATTCTTGAACGATTTCTCTGAAAATACCTATATCGTTGCTCCCTCTGCATCCTGTGTGGGAATGGTTAAAAGCGGTTATAACGACCTATTTACGAATACCATTGTGCACAATAAATGCAGAAGCCTGCAATCTAACATCTGGGAGTTATCAGACTTTTTGGTTAAGGTGGCCAAGAAAGATTATTTTGGTGCTGAGCTGGAAGGAAAAGCGGTATACCATGATTCTTGCAGTGCCTTGCGCGAGTGTAAAATAAAAGATGAACCCCGTCATTTACTTTCAAAAGTACATGGTTTGGAGATGATCGAAATGGAAGATACTGATATGTGCTGTGGCTTTGGCGGAACATTTGCAGTTAAATTTGATGCCATCTCATCGGCCATGGCCGAGCAGAAAGTAAACCATGCCCTGGCGCAAGGTGCCGATTATATTATATCTACTGATTTATCCTGCCTTTTACACCTTCAGGGATACATCGAAAAAAACAACCTTCCGATTAAAACCATGCACATTGCCGATGTACTTTGTAATGGCTGGCTGGAGAGTACGGAATATTAACCCCGGCCCCTAAAAGGGGCTTAAGTTTCGAATCGCAATCGCTGACTGGCGGCTCAGCAGCCGATGGATCTTATTCAACAGAAAACTCCGGATTTGCGGCCAGGATTTTATTTTTCGCCATTACGCCGAAGCATTCATAAAAGTTTGTGTAAAACAAATTACAAGATGTGTTTAATTCGTTAAGGTACTCATTTAGCTATTAATGACCACTTTATCTCAGGGCCCTGATCGAAGTTTTCGGTCAATCAGGGCACAGACCGGGAAAACATCGGCGTTGAAATAAATTCACGTTATAGCGAAATTATGCCTGCAGCGTTTTCCGGTAAAAAAGAATTACAGTTTTTGCAAAATAAACCTGACCGCCAGCGTTATCCCGATTGGAAGATCAATTTAAATTAAAGGTTTTGTTTTATCGGGATTAAGCAGAGGGCAGGACTAACCCAACCGAAGAACTGCTGCATTTGCTTTTCAAAAAACAATTGTAAAAATTAAATTACATCGGCCATTTGACAGCTGAACCAGGTCATCCAGGCATCAGCTTTAACACAATTTAATACGTTTTCTATTACAATCTAAAATATCTTTGTTAAACCTTTTCTATGCTTTGCTATCTAAGCTACAAAACAAAATCATCATGAAAAAAATAACCGTTGCTTTACTTGGGTTTTTATCAATTGTATCTGTGGCGAATGCACAAAAGAAAAAAACTTCAGGAGCTATACAGTTTGAAAACACCATAGATCCTGCAGCCATGGCTTCAGCCAATGGCATACAGTTAACCGATCAGATGAAAGCGAGGATGCCTTCATCAAGCAAAACCAATTTTGAATTATTATTTACGGCAACCCATGCCAGTTATATGCCTGTTGAAGAAACGGAAGATAGTAACGGTGCAGGTGGCGGTGGCGGCGGAATGGGCCGGATGATGATGCGCTTTGGTGGTGGCGGTGGCAACCGGGAATATTATTATAATTTTGCTGATAAAAGCTTAACAGAAGTATTCGACCTGAACGATACCACTTACTATATGCCGAGTAAATTAACCCTATCTACTTCGGGTCCAATTTCTTCTTTCAGAACGGGTGGTGGCAATCCAAATGATACTGCAAGAGCAAAAATGGCCCAGGCTCCAAAAATTGAAGTGGTTAAAACTGATTCAACCAAACAGATTCTGGGTTTTACCTGTCACCAGGCCATTGTAAGATCAACCAGGGCCATCAAAATTTTAGATATGGATAAAAATGTGGTGGAAGAAACCAAAATCTGGTATACCAACGATTTAGGTTTTGATTTTTCTCCTAATCCAAACATGTGGACAGAAGGTGCGGTATTGGCTATTGAGGGTAGAGGAAACAGCTCCATAGCCAAGAGTATTGAATATAGAAACGTTAGTGCCAAAGACGTTACTGCTCCTAAAAAAGCAAAATTGATTACTCCTGAGGAGTATAAAGCCAAGATGGAGAATATGATGAAGCGTTTTAGACAGAACAGGCCAGGTGGCGGTGGTCAGGGAAGAGCCTTTGGAATGAATTAGTAGAAAATCACTGTAATTTAATCAAGGCCCGGAGTGTTAGCTTCCGGGCTTTTTTGTATCATTTTCGAAGCGATTAACCGTAATGCATACATATTTCATATAATTGGGTTCAGATACAAGCCTAACCGAAGTGATCATAGCAGAAAACAAAACAAATTTATTAGCGGGCAAACAGCATTTCGAAATCTTAGATGGATTAAGAGGAATAGCTGCTATTGTAGTGGTAATTTATCATTTTATGGAAATTGCCATTACCGATTATAACAAGAATTTTCTGTCGCACGGTTTTCTGGCTGTCGATTTCTTTTTCTGTTTATCGGGCTTTGTAATTGCTTATGCTTATGATAGCCGGGCACCGCATCTTGGTTGGTTACAGTTCGTTAAAGTGAGGCTGATCCGTTTGCATCCCCTGGTTGTGATAGGTTCAGTTTTGGGGCTGCTCACGTTTTTATTTGATCCTTTCAGTGATTTTTATCCAGTTTACGGTTTCGGGAAAACCTTATTCTTGTTTTTAGCTTCGGTATTTCTAATCCCTTATCCGCTAATGCCCGAGCGCTATACCAACCTGTTCTGCTTAAATGCTCCGGCGTGGTCGCTATTTTGGGAATATATTGCCAATATTTTTTACATCCTGATACTTTACAAACTGAATAAAAAAGTGTTGATTGTTCTGGCATTAGCTGGAGCAGCATGCCTTGTTTATATAGGAGTAAAGGTTCCCAATGGCAATTTAGGTGGTGGCTGGGGTGGACAAAATTTTTGGGATGGTGGGGCGAGGGTACTTTACTCATTCACCGCCGGAATGCTGGTTTATCGGTTCAATTGGATCATTAAAAATAAATTGGGCTTCCCGGGCATGATTGTACTCTTACTGGCCGCTTTCCTGTTTCCTTATGCTGATGCTTATAACTGGATTACTGAACCCATCATCGTCGTATTATATTTTCCACTTTTGGTGGCTTTGGGTGCAGGTACGGCGGTAAACCCCGCTTCAAAAAATATCTGTAAACTTTCTGGTGAAATTTCCTATCCCTTATATATGACACATTACCCATTTGTATGGGTGTTTTTAACTTACGTGGCCGTGGTTAAGCCAGGTGTGGATACGCTGTGGAGCGTTATTCCCGTTTCTGTAATATTTTTAATTGTTTTGGCTTATCTTGTGATGAAGTTTATCGATATTCCACTGCGTAAATATTTGAAAGCTAAATTTTTGACGTAGTATTGTAAACGTTTCGTGGAGACAAAAACCATTGATTAAAATCCATGAAATGATGCACCCATGGCATGGGATGAAAATATGACTCATTAAAAAAAATAAAATTAACCGTTTATGAAATCTCTAAAAACCGCTTTGCTTTTGCTTTCCTTACTATTGCTGTTCAGTTGCACATCATCAACCAGCAACTATGCCTACAATGAAAAAGTAACTTCTGTTTTTCTAAGCCAGATGAGACAGATTGATGAAGCAGACAGTGCTTTTAAAGATACTTCGAAGGTTTACTCAAAAGGTCTTACTGATTCAATTTTCTTATCAATCAAAGCAGATAACCTGGTCAACAATTCAAAAATGGAACTTGCAGAGATAGCAGATTTGAATCCGGGTAAAGAAGCTAAAAAATTTAACGACGAGGTTGTAGCCTACCTTAAGGCCATAACTGATTATGGAGAAACAGCTCAACAAATGTTAAACTCAAAAACTGTTGACGAAAGGAAAAAACTACATGAGCAGCTGATGTTGAAATATGAAAAACTGAATACTTACCCTGACAAGGTATTGGAGATTCAGAAAACATATCTGAATGAAGTTGGCCTGCAACCGAAGTAGAATTTCAGTTTTCTATCAATTAAATTATAAAAATCGTATCTTTGCACGAAATAAAATCACATTGTAAGTGATCTTTAACACTTTTTTTATTTAAAATTTAAATCATAGTTGTAGATGATTAACATTACTTTACCTGACGGTTCTGTCCGTCAGTACGAAAAGGGCACTTCTGCCCATCAAATTGCATTATCAATTTCTGAGGGCCTGGCCCGTAACGTGTTAGCCGCTGAAGTTAACGGCGAGGTTTGGGATTCGACAAGACCGATCGAGGCGGATTCAGCAGTAAAATTATTGACCTGGAATGACGCAGCCGGAAAATCGACCTTTTGGCATTCATCTGCCCACTTAATGGCCGAAGCTTTAGAAGCACTTTATCCGGGTACCAAATTTGGTATCGGTCCGGCGATTGAAACCGGTTTTTATTACGATGTAGACTTTGGAGACCGCGAATTCTCGTCAGATGATTTCAAAGCCATTGAAACCAAAATGATCGAACTGGCCAAACAAAAGGAGACTTTTGTTCGCGAAAGTGTAAGCAAGGCTGATGCAGTAAAATATTTTACTGAAAAGGGTGATGAATATAAATTAGATTTAATCGACGGCCTGGAGGATGGTAAAATTACCTTTTATACCCAAGGTTCATTTACCGATTTGTGCCGGGGTCCGCATATTCCAAATACCGGTTTTGTAAAGGCCGTTAAACTGATGAACGTGGCCGGGGCTTACTGGCGTGGCGATGAAACTAAAAAACAGTTAACCCGTATTTATGGTGTAACTTTCCCTAAAGCGAGCGAGCTTACTGAGTATCTTTTAATGATTGAGGAGGCGAAAAAACGCGATCACCGTAAGTTAGGTAAAGAGTTAGAACTGTTTGCTTTCTCAGAAAAAGTTGGAATGGGCCTGCCTTTGTGGCTGCCTAAAGGAACTGCTTTGCGTGAGCGCCTGGTGAACTTTTTAACTAAAGCACAGGCTAAAGCGGGTTATGAGCAGGTCGTAACGCCACATATCGGTCATAAAAACTTATATGTAACTTCTGGTCACTGGGAGAAATACGGTAAGGATTCTTTCCAGCCGATTAAAACACCACAGGAAGGAGAGGAGTTCTTTTTAAAACCGATGAACTGCCCGCACCACTGCGAGATTTATAAAACCAAGCCGCGTTCCTATAAAGATCTTCCGGTTCGTTTTGCCGAGTTTGGAACAGTTTACCGTTACGAACAAAGTGGCGAATTACACGGTTTAACCCGTGTACGTGGCTTTACCCAGGATGATGCGCACTTGTTCTGTATGCCGGAACAGGTTAAAGATGAGTTTAAAAAAGTGATCGATCTAGTGCTTTATGTATTTAAATCGTTGGGTTTTGAAAATTATACGGCACAGGTTTCGTTAAGAGACCCGGAGAACAAAGCCAAGTACATCGGCTCTGATGAAAACTGGAAATTATCAGAAACTGCGATTATCGAAGCCGCTGCAGAAAAAGGCCTGAATACCGTGGTTGAATATGGCGAAGCTGCTTTTTATGGCCCTAAACTCGATTTTATGGTTAAAGATGCTTTAGGCAGGAAATGGCAGTTGGGTACCATCCAGGTGGATTACAATTTACCGGAGCGTTTCGAATTGGAATACACCGGTAGCGATAACCAGAAGCACAGACCGGTTATGATTCACCGTGCACCATTTGGTTCACTGGAAAGATTTATTGCCGTGTTGATTGAACATTGCGCCGGAAACTTTCCTTTATGGTTAAGTCCTGAACAGTTTATTATTCTTCCTATTTCAGAAAAATATGAAGAATATGCAAAAAAAGTTTTGGATGAATTAAATAATTCCGATATTCGCGGGCTGATTGACTTTCGTGATGAGAAAATCGGTCGCAAAATACGGGACTCGGAAGTTAAAAAGATCCCTTACATGCTCATTATCGGGGATAAGGAAATGGCAGAAGGTAAAGTTTCTGTTCGTAAACATGGTGAGGGAGATTTAGGTGAAATGACTTTGGAAGAGTTCAATAATTTATTAAGAAAAGAAATAACAGTTTAAATTAAAATAATACAAATTTGGCATTAGGAAGACCAGGATTTAATAGGGGGCCACGTCCACCTTTTAAGAAAAAAGAAGCAGAGCATAACATTAATCAGTATATAAAATCGCCCGAAGTGCGTTTAGCTGGCGATAATGTTGAACCGGGGATTTATCCTTTGGCGAAAGCTTTGGCACTTGCTGATGAACTGGAACTGGATTTGGTAGAGATTTCTCCAAATGCTGTACCGCCAGTTTGTAGAATTATTGATTACAGTAAATTTGTTTACGAGCAAAAGAAAAAGCAGAAAGAAATTAAAGCTAATGCAAAGCAGACTGTAATCAAGGAGATCCGTTTTGGTCCTAATACCAACGATCATGATTTCCAGTTTAAATTAAAACATGCAGTAAGCTTTTTAGAGAACGGAGAGAAAGTTAGGGCTTATGTGCATTTTAAAGGCCGGGCAATTGTTTATAAAGAGCAGGGAGAGATTTTGTTACTAAAATTTGCCCAGGCTTTAGAAGATGTAGGAAAAGTAGAGCTTTTACCGAAGTTAGAAGGTAAGCGTATGTTCCTTACAGTTGCACCCAAAGTAGCAAAAAAATAAAAATAGGTTTATAAATTAAAAAACAGGTTATGCCAAAAATGAAAACCAATTCCAGTGCTAAAAAGCGTTTTTCGCTTACTGGAACAGGTAAAATCAAAAGAAACAACGCATACAAAAGTCACATCTTAACCAAGATGAGTACTAAACGTAAACGTGCCTTAGGTCAAGCAAGTATCGTATCTGATGCTGATATGGGTAACGTTAAACGTATGCTTTGTATCGGAAAGTAATTTATTAATTCACCAGGTATCAGGCTTTAAGTTTCCGGTTGAACGGAACGCCGCTTACCAAAAAACAACAACAACATGCCACGTTCGGTAAACGCAGTAGCTTCGAGAAGAAGAAGAAAAAAGATCCTTAATTTAGCCAAAGGTTATTGGGGAGCAAGAAGTAAGGTTTATACTGTTGCTAAAAACACAGTAGAAAAAGGTTTGCAATATGCATACCGTGACCGTAAAGTTAAGAAAAGAGAATTCCGCGGATTGTGGATCCAACGTATCAACGCTGGTGCACGTCAACACGGTATTTCTTACTCTCAATTAATCGGTAAACTTGCTTCAAAAGAAATCGGTTTAAACCGTAAAGTATTGGCTGATTTAGCAATGAATCACCCAGAAGCTTTCAAAGCTGTAATTGATGCAGTAAAATAGAAATTTTCGCTTAGGCGATAATCATATTTTAAAAAGGTTCCGATGCAAATCGGAACCTTTTTTTGTTAAATGGACTTTCGAGGCCTGATCTGGATGATGCACATCAGACCCCATAAGTCTTGCAACGTAAATAATGGCATGATACCTATTGAAGTTAATTAGGTATGATGGATTTATCCAAAAACGGGTCGTCATCTCCTGCAGCAACGCGGAGTGGAGAGATCTGTCCAGGCAAATTTGGTTTCTCTGAGTCTGCGGATTATCCACTTTGTTACCGGTGTACAATCGGTACAGGTATTATTCCGACTGAAATACGGAGACATACAAGTTCAGCTGCATTTTGCTCCCCGTTCTTTTTAATTAAACTAAAGCATGACGGCAGGATATTATAAGTGCTGCGTGTCAAAAACTAAACGCTCAGCTCTTACCCTAAACTATTGGTAAACTTCATCCTGATTCCACTCTGAAAGTTGAGGATTATTTTAAAGATTTCAATTAGCGTTACCTTCTCAATTTTGGTTAAACTATCAATTTCAATAAAGTTATTGGGGGCAGCCTGATCATTGATGATCAGATTGGCCTGATGTTTTAATCTTAAACCCATCAGGTAATAATATGATTGGGAAAGTTCATTAAATTGCTGTTCGCTAAAAACACGCAGATCTCTTAAAGCCTTTAAGCGCTCACCGGTATTTTCTTTCTGGAAAATCCTGTTTTGTAAAGCGTAAACCCTCGCTAGGTCTACAATTGGCGTCATGGCTGTTTTAATATCAAATACCTCTTTTTTGTGGATCTTTTGTGTTCGGATATTTTTAAAATAGGTAAGGGGCGGCTCATAAAGCAAAGCATTTTTGGCCAGGTATACATAAAATTTTTCAATTGGTTTTTGCAGTTCCTCATCAACAAAAGCCCTTAAACTTTCCATGATGGCCAAATCGCCGTAGATAGCCCTGCAATCAAAAAAAGCGGCAAATTTTACAGCAGTTTCGGGCAAAGCTTCTTCAATCCAGTTTTTATAATTGTACTTCCAGTGCGATAAGGAATGGGTCCAGTTTGGATTGGTGGCCATATAATCGCCATCACAATATACAAAGCCTACAAAATTTAGTTTATCCGAAACCTGTGTGGCCAGATCGAGAAAATAAGAACGTACAGCCGCCCTGTTTTCTTCTTCGGTGTCTTCATATATTATGGCATTGTCCTGATCGGTTTTTAAGCTCAGTTCTTTTCTGCCCTCACTACCCAAAACCATAAATACAAATTTTGCTGGCGGCGGACCTAATTTGGCTATAACATCTTCAATAATTTTAAAAGAAATGGTATCGGCAATAGTGGTAACCACTTCGTTTACAATTTTCGAATGCACCCCTCTGGATAGCAGCTTAGATACGATGCCTGGTACTTTTTGCCATTTTGATTTTAAATCGCCCGCATTCACAGCTGATTTTACCGATTGGATAAAAACCAATGGAGACTCTGCCTGTTCGCTTAACAGACGGTTTCTGCTCAGAAATCCAACAAAATTTCCGTTGTCGTTTACCAATAGATAACGTGATTTTTTGCTGAACATCATTAATATCGCTTCGTAAACATAAGCATCTGGCTTAATGGTTACAATATCGGTATCCATCACCTCATCAATCGGCAGGCCAGCACTTAGTTGCCTGGCGATTACATTATCTCTTAAAGTAATATCAGTTACAAAGCCCAGATAATCGCCCAGATCATTTTTAATAAAAAGACAGCTGGTTTTCTGTTCCGACATCTTAATGGCAGCTTCAAAAATTGGTGTGCCAGGACTGCAACTCACAATTTTTCTAAAAGTAATATCGCCAATACGGGCTGTATAAATTTGATCGGCTAGTTTATCTTCCATTCAAAAATCCCTGTAAAATTCTTCTAAAAGAAAATTCTTTTCGCTTTTCTTTGTCCATGTTAAAAGTATGCTCCTGTTGGTACACTGAAGTTAAACTAATTTTGCCTGTTTTTAAAAGATGAAAGAAAATTTTTGCCGTATTTAACGTATCCGATAAGGCATTATGAATATTTTCAGGCACTTCATTGAATAAAATGGTGTAAAATTTATCCAGTTTTAAATGACTGATAACGGTATTTGTGATATATGGCGCGCTTGCCTTCATGGTACAGAAAAAGGAGAGGTTTTTAAAGATGTTTCCTTTGCCGATGCGGTATAGTTCAACATTTACCATGTGATAATCGAGTTCGATAAAATGCCCGACAACCAAAGGTTTATATTTTTCTATATCTTCCGAAAACTGCAGCATTACCTGCTCTTTGTTTTCTCCATGATCATGTAGATATTCAGGGGTAATTTGGTGAATTTTTAACGCGGCCTTATCAATGGTGAAATCGGTATTTTTAATGTAGTGATTTTCGCGCTTAATTTCGCGATAGGATTGGTCGTAAATTACCCAGGCAATCTGGACAATATAAGGCCAGTTCTTTTCTTTAGAATAAGGGGCCGTCCAGTTTTTTGGCAGACCTGAGGTTTCGGTATCAACAACGAGGAAGTATGCTTGCAATTCTGATTGGTTAGATAAATAGTAGCAATGTGGTTTCAAAGATAACTATTATTTGGTAGCTGCGTAAAAGAAAATATTCATAACCCGGTTGCCAATGAAAGAAGTAGAGACTAAACAATCTAAAAGTACGGGCATTAAAAGATTGTTTCCGAACAAATCATTATTCACTAATCAGCATAAATACCATAGCTGCTAAAACGGATCCGATAATCGGCCCTATAATGGGTATCCAGGCATATGCCCAGTTGCTATTTCCTTTTCCCTTCATTGGGATCAAAAAGTGAATTGTCCGCGGGCCTAAATCTCTCGCCGGATTGATGGCATATCCGGTTGTTCCCCCTAGTCCCAGGCCAATTACCCAAACTAAAAATGCTACCGGGATTGCGCCGATTGAGCCTAAACCAATGGGTGTCGTAACCGTTTCTTTCGTACCCATGCTCGCATCTGTAAAGTAAAAAATCACAAATATTAAAACGAAAGTGCCAATAATTTCCGATAACAAATTTGACGGTGTGTTTCTGATGGCAGGAGCGGTGGCGAAAGGTGCGGCCTTTAAAGCCTGATCGTCAGTAGCATCAAAATGATCCTTATACAAAAGCCAAACCAGAAAAGATCCTGTCATCGCTCCGGCTAACTGGGCCATGATATAAAATGGAACCAGGGCCCAGCTAAAGCCCTTTCCGATGGCAAGTCCGAGGGTTACGGCCGGATTTAAATGTGCCCCGCTGTAGGGACCGGCAACAACAACGCCTATAAATACAGCAAGCGCCCAAGCTGTTGTAATGGCCATCCACCCACCATCATTACCTTTAGTGCCTTTGAGTACTACGTTAGCTACCACACCATTTCCTAGAAGAATCATTAGTGCTGTACCAATAAATTCTGCGAGATATACATTCATCACATTTAAAATCTTATTAATGCCCTAGTTAGTTTTCTGCACTTACCCTTGCTGCTTTTACAGCCCTGTTCCAGCCTTTTATTCTTTCTGTATGATCGACGCCTTCCTCAGCAATAAAAGTCCTGCTAATTTTCCATTGTGCACGGATCTGATCGATACTTTTCCAGAAACCGGTAGCTAAACCAGCAAGATAGGCAGCACCAATAGCGGTAACTTCTGTCACGTCCGGTCTGATTACTTTACAGTTTAGCAGATCGGCCTGAAACTGCATTAATAAATCATTGGCGGTAGCGCCGCCATCCACTCTTAACTCGGTAATATTTACGCCTGCATCTGCTTCCATCGCTTTCAATACGTCCATCGTTTGATAGGCAATACTTTCTAACGCTGCCCTGGCAATATGCGATTTGTTTGTACCCCGGGTTAATCCGGTTATGGTGCCTCGCGCATGTTGATCCCAGTGTGGGGCACCTAAGCCAGCAAAAGCAGGAACAATGTAAACACCATCGGTATTATTTACTTTTTTAGCTAAAGTTTCCACATCGGCCGATTTGGAAATTAATCCCATTTCGTCGCGAAGCCACTGTACAACAGCGCCTCCAATAAAAATACTCCCTTCTAAGGCGTAATTTACTTTGCCATTAATCTGCCAGGCAACGGTGGTTAATAGGTTATTGACAGAAATTTTTGGCTTTTCTCCAATATTCATCAGCATGAAACAACCCGTACCATAGGTATTTTTTACCATGCCGATTTCGGTACACATTTGACCGAACAAGGCCGACTGCTGGTCGCCGGCTATACCTGCAATTGGAATTTTTGCGGCTAATATCCGTCCAGCGGTTACGCCGTAAACCTCGCTCGATGATTTTACTTCGGGAAGCATTGCTTTTGGGATAGAGAAAAGCTCCAGTAATTCTTCATCCCAGCTTAAAGTATTAATGTTGTAAAGCATGGTCCGGGAGGCGTTGGTGATATCAGTTACATGTTTTTCGCCTGCTGTTAATTTCCAGATTAACCAGGTATCAATGGTGCCGAAGGCCAGTTTTCCTGCTTCAGCCTTTTCACGTGCGCCGTCAACATTTTCCAAGATCCACCTGGCTTTGGTTGCAGAAAAATATGAATCAATGATCAGGCCTGTTTTTTCCTGTATCTTCCCGGCCATTCTCTGGGCCTTAATTTCATCGCAATAGGCAGAGGTACGCCTGTCTTGCCACACAATGGCATTATAAATCGGTTTTCCGGTTTCTTTATCCCAAAGTACAGTGGTTTCCCGTTGATTGGTGATTCCGATAGCATCAATATCGCTTACGGTTAAGCCTGCTTTAACAATTACTTCTGTTACAACAGCCAATTGTGTCGACCAGATCTCCATTGGATCATGTTCTACCCAGCCAGCTTTAGGGTAAAGCTGTGTAAATTCCCTTTGTGCAATAGCAACAATTTCGCCATTGTAATTAAAAATAATAGCTCTCGAACTTGTGGTTCCCTGATCGATAGATAAGACGTGTTTACTCATAATTAAAAATTTGGTTAGCGGGCTATGCCTTTTATGTTATGGGGTAGATTGATGATAAAGATAACCATCGGCTAATTGATTAAAAGTTTCAATTTGATCGGCCTCCCACTTCTCATCTGCCGATAATTCTTTGGAAAGGAGGGAGGCTACCTTCGGTGCCACATCTTTTGCAGCCTGTGCGTCAATAAATAATATCCTCAGTCTTCTGCTTAAAATATCTTCTACAGTTTCTGCCATTTCGTTCCTCGCAGACCAGACCACTTCTGCTTCAACAAAAGGAAAAGAAGGGTGTAATGGTTTTCCAAGGCCAGGGTTTTCTTTAATTAAGGCTCTAATGTTATTGCAGTCAGTTCCATATATGGCTAAATGGCTATCTTCTTTAATTGTTGTGTTGCCATGTATACTTAAATTTTGTGTTAAACATGCTTTCGGTTTTAAACCTGCATGAGCAATGGCTAAATCGACTGTTTCTTCTGCCATTAGGCGATAAGTAGTCCATTTACCTCCTGTTATGGTAATCAATCCCTTCGCAGAAACAATTAGTTTATGGTCTCTGCTGATTTCCTTCGTGCTATTTGTATCGCCATTGGCAGGGGCGGCCAAGGGGCGCAGACCTGAGAATACGCTTAAGATATCTTCTGCGAGGGGCTTGCGGTTGAAATAGCCTGCTGCCGTACCCATAATAAAATCTACTTCTTCTTTTAATGCCCGGGGTTCTAAACTGTGTTCGTTTAAGGGGGTATCTGTGGTGCCAACCAATAAATGTTCGTGCCAGGGGACGGCAAATAAAACCCGGCCATCAGCAGTTTTTGGAATCATAAGTGCAGATTCACTGTTTAAAAAGCTTTTGCTTAGCACCACATGCACACCCTGACTGGGCCTTACCATCTTTTTTGTAGCGGGATTGTTCATTTGCAGGATATCATCAACAAATACGCCTGTTGCATTAATGACAATTTTACCGTTGTATTTGGCTGTTGAGCCAGTTATCATATCCAGTGTTTCGATACCGGTAACCATATCTCCGCTTTTTAACAGGCCTTTCACTTTAGTATAGTTCAATAATGAAGCGCCATTTTCGATGGCAGTTTGTGCAATATTGACAGCCAGACGGGCATCATCAAACTTTCCGTCATAATACCTGATGCTCCCTTTTAATCCCTGAGCTTTAATGCCAGGCATCATACTTAAGGTTGTTTTTTTAGAGAAAAATTTAGATTTGCCGAAGCTATATTTCCCCGCTAGCCAATCGTAAAGGGTAAGTCCGGTTAAATATTTCACAACAGAAAACCAATTATAGCAAGGAATGAGAAATTCTTCCTTATTGACCAGGTGTTTGGCGTTTTGTTGTAACAGGCCACGCTCCTTTAAAGCATGTTTAACCAAGCCGATATCGCCCTGTGCAAGATACCGGACACCACCATGCACCAGTTTGGTACTCCTGCTGGATGTTCCTTTTGCAAAATCAGATTGTTCTACCAATAGTGTTTTAAAACCCCGGCTTGCGGCATCTAATGCTATACCTAAGCCTGTAGCACCTCCGCCGATGATGATAAAATCCCAATTAATATGATCGGATAGATGATGTGCATGTAATCTCTTCATCAGGTTCTAAAAATAATAAAACGAAACTATTCGCAATTATAAGAAATCGTAATCGAAATAATATATAGAGTGGGTTAAAAATTTATTAAATATTTGTTTAAAATATTTTAAAGAATGTTTTTATTGCTAATTTGCGACATGCTAATTTAAGTTACTATGATGAATTTGGCTGAGAGGCATCAGTTTATTTTAAGTCGTCTGCAACGTGATCAATATATAAATGTTGTGGATTTGTGTAAGGAATTGAAAGTGTCTTCCGTAACCATAAGAAAGGACTTAAAACTATTGGAAGACAAGAGTCTGCTGTTTAGAACACACGGTGGCGCAACTGTAAACAATCCCTACACGGTAGACCGTCCGGTTAACGAAAAAGAGAAAATACAATCAGCGGAAAAGAATAAAATCGGGATTGCTGCAGCTGCATTACTGAACGATAACGATTCTATTGTAATTGCTTCAGGTACCACAGTACTATATTTTGCGAAGAACATCGCCCCCGCAACAAATTTAACGGTGGTTACTTCTGCATTAAACGTAGCACTCGAATTAATGCGCGAACCCAGTATAGAAGTGATACAATTAGGTGGCTTACTCAGAAAAAGTTCTTCGTCCGTTATGGGTGCTTATGCGGAGCAGGTTTTGCAGGATTTTTATTTCAATAAACTGTTTTTAGGGGTGGATGGCATTGACCTGGATTTTGGCATTACCACTACAAACGCCATGGAAGCACATTTAAACCGTAAAATGATCGGTGCATCGCAAAGAACAATTGTACTGGCCGATTCAACAAAATTTGGAAAAAGAGGCTTCGGGAAGATATGCGGATTGGAAGAAATTGATCATATTATTACCGATAAAGGAATTTCTGAACAAATTGTAAAACATTTAGAAGGTTTGGGTGTTACTGTTACTATCGTATAGCGAATTCCACGCGGACGGTACATCCCAAACATATAATTTGAACATGGAAAAAAAACGAATACACATTTTAGAAGACGATCAGGAGATTAGAAACGTAATTGAAATCCTGTTGAAAGAAGAGGGTTTTGAATTACAGCTTTCCTCATCTTTTGCAGAGCTGAAGAAAAATATCCAGGATGCAATGCCTGATCTTTTCTTATTAGATGTAATGTTACCAGATGGAAACGGAGCAGAAATCTGCGAAGATTTAAAAACTGATATTTTCACCAAACACATCCCGATTATCGTCATGTCTGCTCAGAACAATAGCGAGCAAAAAGCGATTGATGCATTCGCCGATGATTATATCAGCAAACCATTCGATATTTATAACGTTTTGGAGCGCATTAATACGCAGTTGAAGAAAAGTTCAGAAAGCAGGACGAAAGTTTAACTGAAATCCGATATAAAAAAAGAGAGAAGCCGGATAAGTTTCTCTCTTTTTTTTACTTTATTTAATATTCGATTACTACTTTTCCAATAGTTTTACCGCTTTCCAGTAAGCGGTGCGCTTCCTTCAAGTTTTCAACCGTAAAGCCATTAAAGGTTTGAGTTAATGTAGACTTGATGATGCCGTTGTCTAATAATTTTGTCAGCTCATTCAAAATTTGGCGCTGTTTTTCCATATCATCAGTTTGATACATCGAACGGGTGTACATTAATTCCCACGAAAAGGTTACGCTTTTGTTTTTTAATTTATTAAGGGCAATTGGCGTGGCAGAACCAGTTATCGATACGATATGCCCCTGGGGTTTAATCAGCTCTACCAAGATATCCCAATAGCTGTTCAGGTCGACAAAATCGAGTATAAAATCTATTTCCTTAAAACCTGCAGCATGTACTTCTTCTACCAGGTTTTTATGATTGACCACCACATCGGCACCCATGGCCTTACACCATTCTTTAGTTTCTGCTCTGGAGGCCGTAGCAATCACTTTTAATCCACTTATTTTCTTTGCTAGTTGTATGGCGATAGAACCAACGCCACCTGCACCACCAATAATCAGGATACTCTTTCCCTTATCCTTTTGATCATTGATGCGGATGCGATCGTAAAGTGATTCCCAGGCTGTAAGTGCTGTTAACGGCATGGCGGCTGCTTCGGTATAGGTTAATGTTGAGGGTTTTAATCCTACTATGCGTTCGTCAACTAACTGATATTCGGCATTTGAGCCGCTTCGGGTTAAATCTCCGGCGTAATATACTTCATCCCCAGGCTTAAAAAAGGTAACACCTTCACCAATAGCTTCAACTGTGCCAACAGCATCCCAGCCAATTATCTTTGGAACTTCCAGTACGGTATCTTTAGCGCTGTTCTGGCGGATTTTAAAATCAACCGGATTTACGCTGATGGCTTTTATCTTTACAAGTAAATCCCTTCCTTTTGGTTCCGGAACAGGCGTTTCGAACATGATAAAACTTTCGCTTTCGTTTATCGGGAGTGAGGTTTTAAATCCTATTGCTTTCATGGAGTGTCGTTTTAATATCTTGAGATATGATCTTTTATGTCAAAAATATAAAACGGTTATGATATTGATGGGCGTATAGCTGTTTTTAAAGTCATTCAGACGTTAAAAATTCAAGGCTTTTAATCAAAAAAGCGAATATCGCTTCTTCGCATACCAGAGGCTCAGGTTAAATTGTTGAATAAGAGCTCATTTTTTGGAGCTAGCCATATTTAAATGCCATGGCTTTTGTAAAAATTTAAAGCATCAAGAGTCGGCCAGTATAAAAATCATTTTTCCAAATGACATTTATGTATGCGCTAACCATCCATTTAACCAGTATCATAGTAAAAAGTGATCCAGGTCAGAAAACAGCGGCGTCTGCCTATTGATATTTGTTACTGTAAATCAATCTGTTATGTTGAGTAAAAATTTTAATCAAAGCGTCAGCACTGTCAAGGCGATTTTTGTTTCATTAACGCTGGTTTGTGCTTTCCTATTGGTGGTTAATACATTTGGATTTGCTGTGAGAACAGAAGATACCGTAAAAATCGATTCGCTCTCCCTTAAGAAAAAGATTTTTAGTTTACGTCCAAAATTGAATTATCCTAATCTTGTCGACCGTTTTTATCAGGACAGATTTTACAAGTGTGCCTGGGTAATGCAGGATACGGTTCAATCAGACGTCTGGACGTCGATGTTACTGATGGATTGCGTATTACAGTTTGGTTTGAACCGAAACGATTTCCATCCCGATCAGCTTACGTATGATGCGCTTCAGCCTCTTACCAGGCCAAAGGCTAAATTACAGGAACAGGAAATTTTTGATATTTATTTAACAGATGCACTGATTACATTGATCAATCATCTTCATTACGGCAAATTCAATCCCGTAGTAACCACCGAACGTTTAGAGTCGAAAGTTTCATTGAATTTTGATCCGGTAACACATCTTGAGAAAGCCATCGGACATTCTAATTTTATGAGCAATGTTACCTCGGCGCAGCCGCAGGCAGATATGTATAAAATGCTTCAGGATTATCTTCATCTGGTTAAGGGACAGTATATTGATGACTGCTATGAATTTCCGGAAGGTGATGCCAGAAAAATGGCCATTAATATGGAGCGCTTACGGTGGATAAATACTGGCGATCGTTATTTCATACAGATCAACATTCCTTCCTATACGCTTAAACTGGTGAAGGATGATCGCGTAGTGATATTTAAAACCGTTGTTGGTAAGCCCTCCAGCCCGACGCCAGAATTGCAAAGTAAAGTTAAGTACATCACCACATCGCCAGACTGGAAAGTGCCTCATAAAATATTTACGACTGAACTGTTACCCAAAATATGGAAAGACTCCACTTATCTGATCCATAACCATTACAGTATTTACGATCGAAAACAAAACGTGGTGCCGCTAACCAAAGATAATATAGCTGCTATCAAAGCTAATCCTAACTTGTATGATGCCAGACAGTCATCCGGTTGCGATAATGCATTGGGTAAGGTCGTATTCCGGTTTCCGAATGTTTTTGATATTTACCTGCACGATACCCCCGAACAGAAATTATTCAAAAAACAAAAAAGATCGTTCAGCCACGGCTGCATCAGGGTAGAAAACGCCGGTTTACTTGCCGAACTGTTGTTACGCAACGATGGAGTAAGTGGTCAGGTACCGGCTTTGAAAACATCAATGCTGAACGCGACTAAAAAAGATTTTCATCTGAAAAATCCGGTTCCTTTGAAAATCACTTATATCACCTGCGAGGTTAATGAGGGTCAGCTGCGTGTATTCCCGGATATCTATCACCGGGATCCGGTTTTGGAAAGTTTGATGTTTCCCATTGATAATAAACTGCTAAAGAAGTGAAGATCTTTTGATCAGTCGGTTTTCTGCTCGTTAATCATTTAAAAACTGATTATGCCCGTATTTCCGTCCAGTGCCTATTGCAAACTTTATACTAAAATAAAGCCAATATGAAAAAGATTCTTGTACCTGTTGATTTCTCTGCAACTGCAGAAAATGCAGCTGACTATGCAACTGAACTGGCCTAATGGTATTGGTGCCAGGGTAGAATTGGTAAATGTTTTTCAGGTGCCTGAGTTCTCGCCAGCAGCTGCATCGCTGGTTTGGCCCCAAGAAGAATATAAAGTTCTTCAAGAAGATGCTAAAAAAGCCTTAAGCAAACTGGTAGAAAAAGTGGAGGAAAAATTTAATAAAACTCACCATGAACTGAATTTTAAAGCAGAAGTATTTGGCAGATTACTTCGCGGTGAGGTTGATCAGGAAGTAGGTAAGTATTTCGCCGAATGTAAAATGAACCTTATTGTAGCTGGATTGAACCATTCAGACCGGCTGACGAAAACGCTTATGGGCAATATTGCAAAGAAAATAATCAATCTTGAATGGCCAGTGCTATTGATCCCACCAGGCTTTCGGTTTACTACTCCGAAAAAGATTGCTTTTGCGACCGATTTAAACCCAAGTGATATTTCAGTTTTAGGCACGCTTGTCGAATTTGCCAGGTCTTTTAAAGCCGATATTCTGATTATGCATTCAGATAATACTCAAAACGAACCTAATCGTAAAAACAAGCAGATAGCACATTTCTTGAATCTGGTTGCCGATAAGGTGGACTACAGAAAAATATATTACCGACATGTAAACAGTGAGCGGGTGAAGGATGGTTTGGACTGGATTGTAGAAAACGGACAGATTGATATGCTGACCATGTTACCCCGAAAACACAGTTTCTTTCATCATCTTCTTAAAGGTAGTTACACCGCTAATATGTCTGGTCATATACCGATTCCACTTTTAGTTTTACCTGCTGCACACCATATTCCCATCTAAATTTAATTTTAGTCGATTTTGGCGTGCAGCGTAATGCCATTGGTTAAGCCTTAGAAGTGGTAAAGTACCATTAGCTTTCGCTTTCTTTCAGGAGGTCTAAGATTTAGCGGACAAAAAACATATTTAATCCTCAATTTAGGCGCGGCCGAATGAATTTATGATGTTCTTTTGCGAAAAAGTGATCGCGATCATTTTTTGCTTTGAGCCTTGTCATCGTCAAAATTATAGAACTCCGGTAGTTTTGTTTTGAAATTATCAGGCCTTTCCGTTTGTAAGAGGCCGTTTTATTTAAACATACATGTCACATTCATTTCATATTCCCGTTTTGGGCCTGGGTTACTCCATTGATACCCCTTTAAAAGTTGCCAGATATGGCATCTCCTCTGTACTTTCTATTGTAGATGATGAACTGGTGGAGCGTATGCGTGCATATCATTCGCAAAACAGATCAGTAGATTATAATGCGATTGGTAAATTGGAAAATAATAGCCGTAGCCGGCGCATTACCGCTTACCTCAACTTTTTATCGGATTGCATCAACCAGGATTTTAAAGCTTTAAAACAGCAGGATTTTACTGATGGGAGTGATATCTGCCGTTATTTCGAACTACTGCCTGACACTTCAAAATTAAAGCATGGATATGAACTGATGATGGAGTACCCTGAAGGAGATGCCAAACAGGTTTTCAAATCTGTACTTAAAAATACGATGCGAATGGGTAGCATTGATGTTAATATTATGGCCAAGGTAGATAAAATGAACTACATCGATGGTAAATTTACCGGTGATCTTCATACCGATGCCCTGGCTGCCTTAAAGGGTTTTGCAGAAAGTAAACTCCAAGCTTCGGTAGTACTCTCTGCAGGCATGAATCCGAAATTATACAGTTACATGGAGAACTTTAAAGATTTTTTTCCGGATGAAAACAATACACTGAAAAAGAAGATTATCTTAAAAGTGAGCGATTTCAGGTCAGCCTTGATCCAGGCTAAGTTTCTGGCCAAAAAAGGCTTATGGGTATCAGAGTTTAGAATTGAATCGGGTTTAAATTGTGGAGGCCATGCGTTTGCTACCGAAGGTTATCTGTTGGGCCCGATCCTGGAGGAATTTAAAACTAAAAGAAACGACATGTACCAGGAGCTTTTTGAAATGTATCAGCTCGTTTTGAAACAAAAGGGCACTATTGTAGCAAAAGAACCTAGACAAAAGATCACCGTGCAGGGAGGAATCGGAACCGCTTCAGAACATCAGTTTTTGCTGCAACATTACCAGCTTGATGCCACAGGCTGGGGAAGTCCTTTTTTATTAGTGCCGGAAGTAACCAATGTTGATGTGCATACGTTGACACAACTTACCGGCGCAACTGAACAGGATTTTTACTTAAGCGATGCTTCACCCTTGGGCATCCGTTTTAATTATTTTAGTAACAGCACCATAGAGCAGCAGCGGATCGAGCGGATTAAAAAGGGCAGGCCAGGAAGCCCCTGTACCAAGAAATACTTGTGCAACAATACCGAATTTACCGAACAGGCTATCTGCACCGCATCACGGGAGTATCAGCACTTAAAAATCAAAAGCCTTCAAACGGCCGGCTTAAGTGCTGAAGAATACGAAAAACAATTTAAGGAGGTTACCGGAAAAATATGCCTTTGCGAGGGACTCTGTTCTTCAAACTACCTAAAATACGATATGCTTAAAGCTAAAGAAAATAAAGCTGTAGCCATCTGCCCGGGACCAAACCTGGCCTATTTCGCCGATGTATATTCTCTTGATGAAATGGTCGGACATATTTATGGTAAAATTAACCTTTTGGAGCAGGTAGAACGTCCTCATGTTTTTATCAAAGAGCTTAACCTTTATATCGATTACCTACAGGAGGATATTAAACAACAATTACAGCAGTTTAGTGATAAAAAAATAAAACAGTTAAATGGATTTAAGCTGCAGCTGGCGGAAGGGATCGATTACTATAAAAAGCTTTTCAGCGAAATGGCAGATCAGGCTTCTGACGAGTTTAGGCAATTATATGAACAATTGGCAAATTCGAAAAATAAACTCGACACCCTGATTGTTGGCTAAGAAAAAAGATCGGTAATACTTTTTCTATATTTACAGGTATATACTTGAAGTAAAATAATGGATAGGTCGAAATTTTTGGATGCGATTATTGAAAATGCTATTGATGGAATTATTACCATTGATGAAAAGGGGATTATTGAACATTTAAATCCTGCAGCATTGGAGCTTTTCGGTTATGGCAGGGAGGAATTAGTGGGTAGCAACATCTCGGTTCTGATGCCCGAACCCGATCAATCGCGCCACGATGAATACCTTTCCAGGTATGAACATACCGGGCAGAAACATATTATCGGTATCGGAAGGGAAGTTTCGGGCAAACGTAAAGATGGCTCTGTATTTCCGTTCACACTTGGGGTAAGTGAGATTAAATTTACCGACCGTAAAATTTATACGGGTTTTATCCACGACTTAAGTAAGGAAAAGGCCAATGAAGAACAGATAAAAAGTTATACCGAAAAGCTGGAAGTTAAGATAAAGGAACGTACACGTGATCTGGTTAAGCTTGTTTCGGAACTGGAAATGGCGAAAGAAAATATGCGCGCACTTTTTCAGAAAGAAAAAGAACTCAATCAGCTTAAAACCAGATTTGTTTCTATGGCCTCACATGAGTTTAGGACACCACTCAGCGCCATTCAGTTATCCGCATCCCTGATTGATAAATATGCCACGAAACATGATGTGGCCAGTGTAGAAAAACATACCTTAAAAATCAAAAATTCGATTAATAACCTCACTACGATATTGAACGATTTCCTTTCACTCGAGAAATTGGAGGCGGGGAAAGTGGAGGCTTCGGCACAGGCTTTTAACATCATCAGCTTTGCTGAGGAAATAGCAGAAGAGATGCAGATGATGACCAAGCAGAATCAGCATATTATTTACGAACATACCGGAACAACTGCCGAGGTTTACCTGGATCCAAATCTTTTGAAGAATTGTATCATCAACCTGATCTCCAATTCGATCAAATATTCAGGCGAAGATACGCTCATCCAGTTTAATTCCATTTTAAATGATGACGAACTGATTTTAGAGGTAAAAGATAATGGTATCGGTATTCCTGCAGCCGATCAGGGTAATCTATTCGAACCATTTTTCAGGGCACATAATACCGGCGATATTCCTGGAACGGGGCTAGGGCTTAACATTGTAAAAAGATATGTTGGCCTGATGAACGGGACGGTAACCTGCAATAGCGAACAGCATTCGGGTACAGTATTTACGCTTACTTTCCCTGTTGAAACCATTTTATAATTTGAGATCCATCCGATGAACAAAAAAGTTTTAATTATTGAAGATAATGACGATATCCGGGAAAGTACTGCTGAAGTACTTGATTTGGCAGGTTATACAACCTTTACGGCTAAACACGGAAAAATTGGTGTGGAAATGGCTGTTAGTCATTTGCCTGATGTAATCTTGTGTGATATCATGATGCCGGAACTCGATGGGTATGGTGTTTTGTATTTACTGAACAAAAATCCGAAAACGGCTAACATTCCTTTTATTTTCATTACCGCAAAAACGGAGCGGGCAGACATGAGAAAAGGCATGGAAATGGGTGCAGATGACTACCTGACCAAACCATTTGACGATACAGAGCTTTTTAGGGCGATAGAAAGCAGGTTTAAGAAAAAGCAACAGGCCGCAGGCTTTAGCTCAATAGATGGGCATGATGAAACAGTAATGGAAGAACTGCGTAAAAAGGGTAAACCGAGAACGGTAAATAGTAAGCAGGTGATCTATATTGAAAGTGATGAACCCACGCACCTGTATTACATCAATAAAGGACAGGTGAAAACCTACAAACGTTTTAAAGATGGAAGGGAACTTTCTTCAGGGCTTTACCACGATGGTGATTTTTTTGGTTACGAAAGTTTATGCAATGGCGAGCTTTATGCAGAAAATGCTGCCACGCTAACCGAGTCGGAAATTATTCATATTCCGAAAGCTGATTTTATGGAATACCTGCTCAACCATCAGGCCGTATCAAAAACATTTATTGGCCTGTTATCCGGAAATGTGCGTGATAAAGGGAAACAAATGCTCCAATTGGCTTATTCATCAGTGAGGAAACGGGTAGCTGAAGCATTATTACAGGTGGCTGCAAAATTTGGCGATGGAATGGCCGATGCCTGCACCATCCGTATCTCGCGCGATGATCTTGCTGCACTCGTGGGTACAGCCAGTGAAACCGTAAGCAGAATGCTGGCTGATTTTAAAGAGGAAAAATTAATTGATAAAACCGGTAATGCCATTAATATTTTATCTATCCAGAAACTGAAGAATATTAAGCAATAACGGTATGTCTGCGGTGTCTGGTGTTTGCATCTGACACGGCGAAGTCTTAATCTCATTCATGCTGTTTTAGAAAAGCAATGCCGGTAGTGCTTCGGTTACATCAGTCCGGCCCTTTGCTTAACCCGATTAAATGATTGGCAAGTAGGAGATACTAATAAATCGGGATAACGCTGTGGTTCGCCGCCTGGAACTACATAAGCCAACCTGCTTTATCAAAAGCATAAAAACTTATACTGATGCAGTTTTAGTCGGCTTAAGACTACAGACTCAAGACTCGAGACTAAAAAAGTAACCAATATCATTTTTTTCTCTAAGCATTCTCATCTGTTGCCTTACGCTTCCTCCATAGTTTTGTATATATAAATATTGTATATGAAAGCTATAGCTTACAACATTAAGCCCGATGAAAAGGAATGGTTGGTACTGGCCAATTACAAAAAACACGATATCACGATAATTGCCAATAGCTTAACAGCCGATACGCTTTCATTTGCAACCGGTAAAGAAGTGCTCCTGGTTTTTAACAATGATGAGTTAAGTGGTAACATGATATTAGGTCTTAGATCATTGGGTATCAAATATATTGCAACTTCATCTTCACAAACAGATCATCTTGATCTTACCGCGGCAGGGCTTGCCGGTATGAAGGTTGCCAATGTTCCGTTGGTAGCCGATCAGGCCGATACCAAGGCAAGGATGGAGCAGGTAATCAAAAACCTCGATCAGTGGGCAGCCGGTAAATGCGTAGGCAAAGCCTGCTGTTGCCAAAGTGATTGTGCAACTGCTAAAAAGCTTTAAAAATGGAGAATGCAGAATTACTTAAAAAATATAATGTTGCTGCTCCACGTTATACCAGTTATCCAACTGTTCCATATTGGGATATTGAAGACTTTAATACTGAGGAATGGCTAAACAGGGTAAGTAAAACCTATGCAGTCCATAAAGAAGAAGGGATCAGCTTATATGTTCACCTCCCATTCTGCGAAAGCCTGTGCACCTATTGCGGCTGTAATACCCGTATTACCAAAAATCATTCAGTAGAGGTGCCCTATATCTTAGCCGTGCTTGCCGAATGGCGTATGTATGTAGCTGCCTTGCAGGAGAAACCTAAAATAAAAGAGCTGCACCTAGGTGGTGGAACACCTACTTTTTTTAGTGCAGAAAACCTCGATCTGCTGATTAGCGGCATAATGCAAAACGCAAGTCTGGCGCCGGATGCCGAACTCTCTTTTGAGGCTCATCCGGCCAATACTTCGAAAGCGCATTTAACAACGCTTTACCAACTCGGGTTTAGGAGATTGAGTTTGGGAATCCAGGATTTTGATCCTAAAGTACAGTTTTTGATCAACCGCTTTCAGACGCCTGCACAAGTAGCTCAGGTCACAAACCAAGCGAGGGCAATCGGTTATACTTCCATTAATTTCGATCTGATTTATGGTCTGCCCGGCCAATGTATTGATGGGTTGGAGCGTACGGTAAATGATGTAACTGGCATGCTGCCAGACCGTATTGCCTTTTACAGCTATGCACATGTGCCCTGGTTAAAACCCGGACAGAGGCATTATACCGAAAAGGATATTCCCACGGGCGATGAAAAATTTGCGCTTTACCAGTTTGGCAGAAAGTTACTGATTGATGCCGGTTATGAAGATGTTGGTATGGATCATTTTGCCTTGAAAAGCGACCTTTTGTTCCAGGCAATATCAGCAGATAAGCTTCACCGTAATTTTATGGGCTATACCAGTCAGCATACGCATTTACTTATTGGATTGGGCGTCTCATCGATCAGCGATAGCTGGACGGCCTTTGCACAAAATCCTAAAACAGTAGAAGCTTACCTGGATAAAATTTCGCAGCAGTTATTGCCGGTAGAAAAAGGACATTTTTTGACTGATGAAGACCTCGCTATAAGAAAGCATATTCTTAATATCATGTGTAAGGCTAACACCGTGTACAATGATAAAATTCCGGAAAAAGTATATGAGCGGCTTTTGCCTTTACTCAACGATAAACTGATATTGTTAACTGAAAAAGAAATCAGTATTACCACAACCGGAAAATCCTTCCTCAGGAATGTGTGTATGGCGTTCGACGAAAAATTGTGGCTTAAGCAGCCTAAAACACAACTGTTCAGTTCATCAATATAAACAAAGATTACAATGGAAGATCAACATCAAACCGCAACCAAGGCCATTTGCTACCACTGTGGAGAAGATCTGCCCAAGGTAAAATATCAAACAAACGATAAAGATTTTTGCTGTGCGGGCTGTATGGCCGTTTTCAAGATTCTTTCAGAAAACAACCTCTGCAATTATTATGTATATAACAATACTCCTGGCAGGCAGTTAAAAAACGATAGTCATTTAGAATACCTCGACGATCCCCAAATTATTGATCAATTGATCGATTATAAACATGAAAATTCGAGCATCATTACATTTTATATTCCCGCCATCCATTGCAGCTCTTGCATCTGGTTGTTAGAACATCTCTATAAAATTAATGCGGCTATTTTCAGCTCGAGGATCGATTTTCTCAAAAAGCAGGTAACTATTCAGTTTAACCATGAAGAAATTTCGCTAAAACATCTGGTCGAAACCTTAAACCAGATTGGTTACGAACCTTTAATTAGTCTTCAGGATGTAGTGAAGGCACACAGCAGTTCGGTGGATAAAGCTTTAGTGCTGAAAATTGCTGTTGCGGGGTTTTTAATGGGGAACGTGATGCTTTTCAGCTTTCCGGAATATTTTGGTTTATCGGGTCTTGAAAAACAGTTCCGGTACCTATTTGGTTGGTTAAACCTGACATTTTCTATCCCTGCAGCTTTCTACTGTGGACGCGATTATTTTACTTCGGCCATTACCAGTATCAAACATAAACACATCAATTTAGATACACCTTTGGCATTGATTATTGCTGTATTGTTCTTACGTACCGCATTTGAAGTTATTTTTGCCATGGGCCCTGGTTTTGCCGATACTTTGACAGGTCTGGTTTTCCTTCTTTTAATGGGCAAGTGGCTTAAACAGCGAACTTACCATCACATTTCTTTCGACCGAGATTATCGATCATATTTCCCCATTGCGGTAACTACCTTACAAAATGGCAAAGAAAAACCGGTACCTATTAATGACGTTAAAATAGGTGACAGGTTGTGGATCAGAAATGGAGAACTGGTACCGGCAGACGCCATTTTAATGAAAGGGGAGGCCTGGGTAGATATGAGTTTCGTGACCGGCGAATCGGAACCGATACATAAAGTGCTGGGCGAAATCATTTATGCCGGAGGAAGACAGACTACAGAGGCCATCGAACTTGAGGTAATTAAACCGGTTTCACAGAGTTACCTCACCGGACTCTGGAACAATGAACACTATAAGAGCAATGTAGAAAAAAAGAATTTTAACGATTCTGTCGCGAAATACTTTAGTATCGGCGTTTTTCTGATTGCCTTTGCCGCTACGGGCTATTGGTTGTTTCAGCAAGATAGCCATAAAGCCTGGTCGGCATTTACCGCCGTCATTATTGTAGCCTGTCCATGCGTACTGGCTTTAAGCACACCCTTCACTTTATCGGCCATTTTATCTGTTTTTGATAAAAAAGGATTTTATGTTAAAAATACAGATGCCGTAGAAGAACTGGCCAAATGCAATACGGTTATTTTTGACAAAACCGGTACTTTGACCAGTAATGAAAACGCGGAAATTTCTTTTAGCGGATATTTGACAAACGACGAAGAACTGATTGTGGCTTCGCTGTTGCGTAATTCAACCCATCCGCTAAGCAGGCATATTCTTAAGGCTTTAAATGTGGAAAGATATTATTCACTTAATGATTATAAAGAAGTGACAGGCAAAGGATTATCAGCTAAAGTTAACCATCATATTGTTTATGCCGGGCATTTATCCATGCTGCCTGTAACTGTGAAGCCGGCTGGTGAAACCGGTGTGCATATTGTGATCGACCATACATATAAAGGTTGTTTTAATATCAAGCAGCAATGGCGGCCCGGATTGAGACAGTTGGTTTCGAAACTTGCTAAATTTGAACTCCAGGTTTTATCAGGCGATACTGATAAAGATCATTCGATGTTGAAGACTATCTTCCCTGAAACCACAACCATCGGGTTTCATCAGCGTCCGCACCAGAAATTAGACGCCGTTTTGAGGCTTCAGAAAAGCGGGAAGAATGTGATGATGTTAGGTGATGGGCTAAATGATGCCGGTGCTTTAAAACAAAGCAATTTTGGGATAGCCTTAACCGATAACATCAATAATTTTACACCAGGTTGTGATGCCATTTTACAGGGGAGTACATTAAACCTTCTGCCGAACTTTATCCGGCTCAGCAAAGATGGTCTTACAGTGATTAAAATTAGTTTTGCCATTGCCACAGCCTATAACTGCATTGGTATCTATTATGCTGTACAGGGAACACTTTACCCATTGGTTGCAGCGGTGCTGATGCCCGTTAGTACCGTTACGATCATTTTATTTACCACCCTGGCTACCCGCTGGTTTGCCCGTAAAAACAAACTGATATGAATATCCTTTACTTTTTGGTTGGCTGCAGCGTTTTAATGGCACTCATTTTTTTGGGTGCTTTCTTTTGGGCCTATAAAACCGGGCAGAATGATGATGTACACACCCCTGGCATACGCATCTTGTTCGATGATGAAATGACCGATGAAAAAAGTGAAGAAGATCACTTTTCCAGCTAACCGCTATCATCCTTTATCTCTGTGCTGCAGGATACCTTTGGTGTACAAAACATACAAAATTCCGCTTCTATTATGCAGCTAGAAAAATTTACTTACGATAACAGGATTGTCAGAAACTTTGGCATTGCCACCCTGGTTTGGGGAATTATCGGGATGACCGTTGGACTGCTTGTGGCCATGCAGCTCTTTAAACCAGCCATGAATATGGGTAGCCAGTATACCACCTTTGGCAGGATCAGGCCCTTGCACACCAATGCTGTGATTTTCGCCTTTGTTGGAAATGCCATATTTATGGGCGTTTATTATTCGCTTCAGCGTTTACTTAAAGCCAGGATGTTTAGCGATGTACTCAGTAAGATCCATTTTTGGGGCTGGCAGCTTATTATCCTATCCGCCGTAATTACCCTTCCACTGGGTTTTACTACCTCGCACGAATATGCTGAACTCGAATGGCCAATTGATATTGCGATTACCATCATCTGGGTTGTCTTTGGAGTGAACATGTTCGGTACCATTATTAAAAGGAGAGAACGACATCTTTACGTGGCGATCTGGTTTTACATCGCCACTTTTGTAACCATTGCAGTATTACACATTGTAAATTCTTTTGAGCTACCTGTTTCTTTTATGAAAAGCTACTATTTGTATGCTGGCGTTCAGGATGCACTGGTACAATGGTGGTATGGACATAATGCCGTTGCGTTTTTCCTGACTACACCTTACCTGGGGATGATGTATTATTTCTTACCAAAAATGGCTGGCCGACCTGTTTATTCTTACAAGCTGAGTATACTGCACTTTTGGTCGCTCATTTTTATTTATATCTGGGCAGGGCCCCATCACTTATTATACACCTCATTACCGGGTTGGGCCCAATCATTAGGGGTTGCTTTTTCCATCATGTTAATTGCGCCAAGCTGGGGCGGCATGATCAACGGTTTGTTAACCCTTCGCGGTGCCTGGGATAAAGTGAGGGAAGATGTAACCCTTAAATTCATGGTGGTTGCCCTTACGGCCTATGGTATGGCTACTTTCGAAGGACCAATGTTATCGTTAAAACAGATTAATGGCGTAGCACACTTTACCGATTGGATCGTGGCCCACGTACATGTTGGCGCTCTGGGCTGGAACGGCTTCTTAACTTTCGGAGTGTTGTACTGGTTAATCCCACGCATTTACAAAACCGAACTTTACTCTAAAAAGTTAGCTGGTTTCCACTTTTGGATCGGCACTTTGGGAATCCTCTTTTATGCCATCCCAATGTATTGGGCAGGGTTTACACAAGGATTGATGTGGAAAGAATTTACCCCTGAAGGTTTATTGAAATACCCGAATTTTCTAGCCACCACACTACAGATTATCCCCATGCATGTTTTACGTTCAATTGGCGGTACACTGTATTTGGCCGGGGTAATTGTGATGACCTACAACCTCGCCAAAACCATGCTCGGTGCTAAACTGGTAGCCAATGAAGCTGCCGAAGCCATGCCTTTAACCAAAATTGTAGTTGATAGCAGCCCGGCAGATAAAGCCTGGCATAGGATACTGGAACGTAAACCCATGAAATTCATGGTGCTATCGCTCATCATTATTCTGATTGGGGGAATGGTAGAAATGATGCCAACATTCACCATCCAATCTAACGTGCCTACTATTGCCAGTGTAAAACCATATACCGCACTGGAGTTGCAGGGCAGGGATTTGTACATCAGAGAAGGTTGTGTAAACTGCCATTCGCAAACGGTTAGGCCTTTTCGTTCAGAAACCGAACGTTATGGCGAATACAGCAAGGCGGGAGAATTTGTTTACGATCACCCATTTTTATGGGGCAGCAAACGTACCGGTCCAGATCTTCACCGCGTAGGTGGAAAATATTCTGATGCCTGGCACTACAATCACCTCGTTGATCCGACATCGATGTCGCCAGGCAGTATTATGCCTCCGTATCCTTGGCTTATTGAACAGCAATTGGATATCAGCACCACTGCAAGTAAAATCAAAGCGATGCAAACATTGGGCGTTCCGTATGCTGAAGGCTATGAAAAACAGGCCAATGGAGATTTAAAAATACAGGCTGAAAAAATTGCACTAGAACTAAAGCAAAATAACATTAAAGTTAAAAGCGACCGTGAAATTGTAGCCATTATTGCTTACCTGCAACGATTGGGTACTGATATCAAAGCCAATACAGAAACTATTCCTTCAAATCAATAAAATATGTTTAATCAGATCAAAGATTTAGCCGGTGGCGAAATATACCTCGTTACCTCTCTGCTTATGTTCATGTTGTTTTTTGTAATTGTTGGAGTTTACCTCTTTAAATTAAGTAAAAACCATATCAAAAACATGAGCGAAATCCCTTTTCAAGACCACAAAACCAAATCATATGAAGAAGATTAAACTATTATTATTTTCACTGTTTTTATCGGCAGCCACTCACGCGGCAGATCAAAAAACAGCAGAAGCAATAGCACCTTCTCAGCCAGGATTAGGACTTAACCAGTCAGAGTTACTCATTGTGTTGCTATTGTTATTCGCACTTGTTCTGCTTTTTGTTTCGATAACGCTGCTTAATGCTTTTAAAGTAATGTACCAGGAGCAGTTAAACCCAACCAAATACACCGGCCCCCTAAAAGAAGAGTCACTTGATTATGACAGCTGGCTGAAACAAAAAACGGTAAAACCGTCCATCTGGTCAAAATTATTGGGTTTAAAACCGATTGAAGAGGAGAAGAACCTGGTTATCGATCATGCTTATGACGGTATCAAAGAGTTGAACAATCCAGTGCCCGGCTGGTTTAATTTCCTGTTTTTCGGCACCATGATTTTTGCTGCAGGTTATCTCTTCTATTTTCACATCGGCGGTTATGGCGATCTCCAGGATAAGGAATATGAAAATGAAATGGCCAGGGCGAAGATAGAAAAAGCAGCATATCTGGAAAAATCAGCTAATACCATTGATGAAAACTCAGTAAAGGTTGATAACACCCCAACGGTATTGGAAGAAGGAAAAACCATTTTTAATGCCAACTGTGTAGTTTGCCATGGCGATAAAGGACAAGGTATAATAGGTCCCAATTTAACAGACGACTACTGGTTGCATGGCGGAGGCATTAACAATGTATTTAAAACGATAAAATATGGTGTTCCCGAAAAAGGGATGATCAGCTGGGAGAAAAACCTCAACCCTAAACAGATCAGTGCAGTTGCCAATTTCATTCTTTCGTTACATGGAAGTAATCCTGCCGGAGCAAAAGCACCGCAAGGCGAAAAGTACGAAGCGAAAGATCTGAAGGATAATGAGATGAAAGCAGCAAAAGACAGTGTAAATCAAACCGATGTTATCAAGAAATAAACCTGGAAGTAAGGGCAGGGGCAGAAATTTCATTTACCCTAAAAAACCGTCGGGGAGATTATACACTTACCGGAAAAGGGTAAGTTATATACTGCTGTTGTTTTTGTTCTCCTGTCCGTTTCTAAAACTCAATGGCGAGCAATTGGTGCTGCTAAATTTCATCGAAAGGAAATTTGTTTTTTTCGGGCTGATTTTTACCCCACAGGATTTCTACCTGTTTGCGCTTGCTATGCTCGTCTTTATCATCTTCATTGTCTGTTTTACCGTGGTATTAGGCAGGTTATGGTGCGGGTGGGCCTGTCCGCAGACTATTTTCATGGAAATGGTTTTCCGCAGGATAGAATACTGGATAGAGGGAGACGCAAGTAAGCAAAAGAAACTGGATGAGGGGCCTTGGACCGCTGAAAAAATTGGGAAAAAGGGCAGCAAACATTTTATTTTCCTGTTCATCTCTTTTGTCATTGCCAATACTTTTCTCGCTTATGTGATCGGTTCTGATGTGCTGTTTAAGATCATCACAGAACCTATCTCCAAGCATGTTTCAGGCTTTATATCCATATGGCTCTTCACCTTAATTTTTTTTAGCGTATTTGCTTATGCGCGCGAAGTAGTATGCACAGTAATCTGCCCTTATGGTAGACTTCAGGGCGTTTTGCTTGATAACCAGAGCCTGGTAGTAGCTTACGATTTTATCAGGGGCGAACCCCGCGGGCGTATGCAGCGAAAGGCAAATGAACAAAAAACAGGCGATTGTATTGACTGTGGCCTTTGTGTGCAGGTTTGCCCGACCGGGATTGATATCCGTAAGGGAACGCAACTCGAATGTGTGAATTGTACGGCCTGTATCGATTCATGCAATGAGGTGATGCTAAAAATAGGAAAGCCAAAAAACCTGATCGGTTTCTTTAACCAGGAATTTATTGCAGCACGTAAACCTTATAAAATTGCGTTGAAATCTTACGGTTATGCCGCGGTTTTATTTGTGGTTATTATGGTTTTCTCTTCGCTTATGTATAAAAGAGAAAATATTCAAACCACTGTTTTAAGAGCAAGTGGAACCTTATACCAACGTAGGGGGACAGATAAAACCAGTAATCTTTATAATGCAGAACTCGTAAACAAAACCAATAAGGCGGTAAAATTTACTTTTAGGTCGCAGGATAGTGAAGATCAGATCGATTTTATTCAGAAGGCGGTTATTTTGCCAAAAGAGGGAACCGTACACCTCACTTTTTTTCTGATCAGGAAAAATAATTTGATTAAAAGATATAAAACAGATGCGGTTTTCGAGGTGATTGCCAATGGCGAAGTGGTGAGTACCACAACAACTAGTTTTTTCGCGCAGCCGGAAAGCGAATGATAGAAGGAGTGAAGGATAGATTGACTGAATTTAAGCAATCATTCATTAAAGACTAAAAAATATGAACTGGGGAACGAAAATAATAATGGGGATGTTTGCATTTATGCTGTTTATCGTGGCAATGGTGATTTACATGTTCCATATGCATGGTAGAGATGCCCTAATTGAAGAGAATTATTACGAAAAGGGAATCAACTACAATGCAGAATACGATGCCAGGCAAAATGTTTTACAGGATGACGCCAAACCTAGAATTACCATTACCAATACCCAGCTGGTTATACAGTTAAAAGATAGCGCGCAATACGAGCTGATACTGATGCGTCCAGCCAACAGCAATGATGATATTAAACGGGAAGGATATACAACCGGACCATCAAATCTTATTCTGGTAGATCGGGCTAAAATGGTTAATGGCATGTGGTTTCTAAACCTTTCGTGGCGTAACCACGCTGGAAAAAAATATATGTTTAAGAATAACATTACCTTATGACAGGTTATTTGCCATTGGCGTTTTTAATGGGGTTATTCGGAAGCCTTCACTGTGCGGTTATGTGCGGCCCTATTATATTGGGTATGCCTTTCAGAAAACAGTATCTTTTTTTAAGTGCACTTCAACTGCTCTTATACCAGTTTGGTAGGGTTACGGTTTACACCATTTTAGGTTTGACGGTTGGTTTTTTGGGAAGCAGCATACGCTTGTTCAGCGATCAGAAAACCCTGGGTATTGTTATTGGTTCAATATTAATCCTGTTTACTTCCTTACAATTTAACAAAAGGTACAGAAACCGGTTTTCGATGCTTCAGTTAAAAGCCACGAATCCATTAAGCAAAATAATGGGCAAGGTATTTCATTTAAAATTTTGGGCATTTTTCGCAGGCATGCTTAATGGCATCGTTCCCTGTGGAATGGTTTACTTAGCTCTGGCCACGGCTTTAAATACCGGTAATGTTCAATCGGGCGCTACATTTATGTTTCTTTTTGGCCTGGGTACCACTCCATTGATGTTGATGATCTCCCTGGGCGGAATCTTTTTGAAAAAGTACATCCGTATAAACACAAATAGGCTGATCCCCTGGCTGATGCTTTTTATGGGTGCGTTGCTCATTTTGCGCTCGGCCGATTTGGGGATTCCGTTTTTTTCTCCAAAAAATACAGGGGGCTATGGCCATTCGATAGAGTGTAAATAGGTAAGTCCTGACTTTGGTGTTCGGCGTTTGGAGACAACTAACCCGATACTAGCGCAAGTATTAGTGCAGTGCATAATTGGGAGGTTGATTTGTGCCTTTGAGGTTGACCAAGCGCAAGTCAGGCCACACTTTAAATACTGTGGCGCTAAGACTTGCGCTAGAAATGGCCTGATAAAATATTGACCAATCAACCAATGAACCCGTTCTACTGTGCGCGTTTCTTTTCTTCCTCGCTGGCAGAAGTCCGTTTTCTGGCCGCTGTCGGGTTTCCGCCCAGCCGGTAAGAAAAACTCAAAGTAGCACTTCGGGTATCGCTTTTCTCCACAAAGCCATTGCGTTGGTTATCATAATTTACATTAATGCGATAAACATTGCTATAGAAAATATCGTTTACTGCCAGCCTTAAAGTTCCCTTGTTTTTGAATACACTTTTGCTCATGCCTGCGCTCACATCATAAAGTTCTGCCAGTTTATAAATACCCTGTATGGTAGGGGAAGAATACCATGCGCTGATTTCTGCTTTTAAACCCAGGGCCTTATTTAAGGTAAAAGCATGGTTAGAACTTAGGTAGATGCCCCAAACGCGGTAATCGTAGCGTGCCTGTAAATAGCCCGACTTTTCCTGACGATAGGAACCCTGCCCATAATTGTTTATTTCCCACCACCTAAACACCTTAACGGGAAAGGATGCCGAAAAACCCATCTCCTGGCTTAAATCAAGATTTCTCTGGGTATCATAAAAGAGTTTCGACGAATTATCCTGTACGGTGATATTGCTAAAATAATCAACTACCCGCCTGAGGTAAAATGAAATGTTATATTGCTGCTTGTAGGTATAGCCTAACTCGCCGTTGTATATAAAAGCTGGTTGTAATGAAGGATTTCCTTCCAGATAGGTATACGGACTGGTGTAGGATTTAAAAGGATTGAGTCTCCAATATTCAGGCCGGCTAATCCTGGAACTATAGTGAAGATTGATTTCATGATTTTTATTCACCTTATATGCCACGAAAAGTGTCGGAAATAATTTAAAATAGTTATTCTGGCTATTGGTATTTAATGCGATCGATTTACCATTTGTTCGGGTATATTCGCCCCGTAAACCGCCTTCAAAACTCCATTTGTTTATATCACCGGTTATACTGGCATAAATAGCTGATATATTTTCAGCATATTCAAAGCGGTCGCTGCGGTTGTTCACCAATTCGCGGCCACTAGCTGGATTGTTATAAAAATCAAAGCTGTTACGCGTCCGGATGCTGCTATATTTCAAGCCAGTCTCAAATGTCCATTTCTTCCAGAACTTATCCGTGTAATCTATTTTTCCGGAATAAATATCAATATTTTGGTCAGATGGCGTAAAAATATGATACTGATCAGGCAGTGGACTGCCATTACCTGAAATCCCATAAGTATCTACCTGCTGGCTATTTTTATTCTGGTAGGGTACATAATCAAGATCCACATTGATATTCCTTCCATTGGTATCTATTTTGATCTTGTAATTAAGATTAAAACTATATTGGCCAGCTTGTCCATTGGAAACATTTTGGGTTTGAAGAATTGAATCGGGTAATGCCGCGTGGTTGTTAAAAATAGTAGTTAATGTGCTATTTGGTCTGTTACTTGCACCATTGTAGCCATTTACCAAAATACCGATCACTTGTTGTTTAGTCATATTGTAATCGGCGCCAATTTTATAACTATTGGCATTGCCCAGGCGTATGCCTGACTTTTCATTTCTCCAGTCGGCATAATTTCCCGGCGAATCAAAAATAACATATTCACTTTCAGTGTGGTCCTTTTTACGGCGGCTATAACCATAATTTCCATACACATTCCACTTATCCTGCCGATAATTAAATACCATACTTGGATTATAGCTACTGTAGGTGGCTTGGGTATAACCACCAGAAAGTGTAACGTTGTAACCATCGCCCTTTGGCTTTTTAGAAATGATGTTGATTACCGCACCTCCCTGGGCATCATATCTGGCCGTAGGATTGGCAATAATTTCTATTTTGGCAATATTGTCTGATGGTAAGCTGCGGAGATAAGCAGCCAGATCTTCGCCTGATAGTCTGATAGGTTTATCATCCATGTAAATAACCACGCCTTTGTTGTTGGCGGTTATTCCGCCATCAAATTTTGTTTGTACACCTGGTGCTTTAGCCAATGCATCCCATACAGTGGTACCACTGGCCACTATACTATTTTCCACATTGAATATTACCCTGTCAATTTTCCTAACAATAACTGGTTTTGAGGCTGATACTGTTACCTGATCCAGTGTCTTCTCATCACCTGTCATGATGATGATAACGGAATCTGCCGGCAAAATAAGTCTTTTCATCAGGTTCTTATAGCCAATTGCCTTTAACGCTATAACATAATTGCCTTGTAATGGCTGAGGAAAACTGAACAGACCAGTTTTTGAAAGCTGCACGGCTATAGTAGAGTCTGCATGCCGAAGGCTAATGGTAACGCCGTCTATAGGATGACCATTTTTATCGGTTACCAAACCGTTGCGCAATTGAGCAAAAACCATTAACGGGAGGGATAAGAATAGGAGTAAGGTTAACTTTTTCATGTTTCAAAGCTAACGGCTAACTATGTAAAGCAAAGTTAAGCTCGGTTAAATAAGGTTAAATCTTCAGTTTGTACTTCCATCAATAAAATGATTTGTTCATTTTAGGGGAATGAAATGGCTTACATCCAAATATGTTTTTCCATTAGCGGTCATTACGCTGATCATTAGTCTCTGCCTGCAGTGTGCCTGGATCAGGCAGTTATACCTGGCGCAAAAACAAGATGTCAAATCCAGACTCGAATCTATTGTAAGCGATGCCTCCAAACAAATCGTTTACCGAAGTGTGGCGAAGGGACGCGAACGGAGCAGTCGTTTTAAGCAGTTTTTTCTTTCTTCAGAATGGTTTGCATTGCGGCAGGCTTTTGATGAACTGAAATTGGACAACCTGCACAGCCAGTTTCATTATGGAATTGATAATGACAGCACTGTTGTAGAAATGAAGATGTCTTTTCTTAATGATCCGAAAAAACATTTCAAAATCTCCTCATCTGCAAAAACAGACAACATGTCTCCACGTCAGGTTTCATCAGATGATCAAAGGGATTTGAAAAGTCTGGATAGCCTGGTAGACCGTCAACTTAAATTGTTAGGACTAAGCGTCCGTAAAAATTATGCGCTATACGATTATTCTAGTGGAAACCTGGTCAAGTCAGTTCCTTTCTCCAAGAGCAATATCTCTTTTACCAGCGGGCGTTATACCTATAACCTCAAGTTCTTACACAGATACCAGCTTGTAGTGGCCAATATTTTTTGGATTGTTGTTTTTCAGATGCGTTATTACCTGATTTCCTCTTTTATGATGCTGGTACTTACCGCTGCGGCATTTTATCTCCTCATCAGACTGATGAAAAACCAGCAGCTCTATGCACAGGCGAAGATCACTTTTACCAGTAATATGACACATGAGCTGCAGACTCCAATCTCGACCATTTCCGTAGCGCTGGAATCCATTAAAAAATATCATTTAGTCGATCAGCCCGAAAAACTGGAAAATTACCTCAATATCAGCGTTCACGAGTTGCAGCGTTTACAGGGCATGATTGAAAAGGTGCTCAAACAGGAGCAGATGGATCTGGGAGAAACGAAATTGCAGTTCAGCCTGATTGATGTACAGCCGATACTGCAACAGGTCATTCAGACTATGGAGGTGCAGGTACAGGAGAAAAATGCTTCGATCATATTTTTGCCAACAACTGAACCGTTATTTATTAAAGGCGATGCCATGCATATTTCTAACGTATTTTATAACCTGATTGATAATGCATTAAAGTATTCTCCGCCTTATGCGAAAATTGAAATATCGTGCAGTATTGCTGATCATCAATTAACCATCAGTTTTAAAGACAACGGTCCGGGGATAAATGAAATGTATCAGCAACAAGTTTTTGAGCGTTTTTTCAGGATTTTTAATCAGGATAATATACATAATGTAAAAGGATCTGGTTTAGGTCTTCATTATGTAAAACAGGTGGTAGCGCTGCATGGTGGCTGTGTTGAATTGTACAGCAAAGCTGGAAAAGGATGTAATTTTATGGTTATTTTGCCTTTGTATGAAGAAAATTAAGGTTTTGTATGCTGAAGATGAGCCTTTTTTGGCGCGTATCGTTTTTGATGGTTTAAGCAGTAGCGGTTATGAGGTAAATCTGGCTTTGGATGGACAGCTGGCCTGGACGCAATTTCAAGAAAATAAACCTGATATCTGCATCCTTGACATTATGATGCCGCAAAAGGATGGCTATACGCTGGCTACTGAAATTAGAAAATCTGACCCCAATATTCCGATTATATTTCTAAGCGCAAAAGCGCTCACTGAAGATGTAGTGAAAGGCTTCAAAAGCGGAGGAAACGATTACCTTAAAAAGCCATTTAGTATTGATGAACTCCTGGTGCGCATGGAATCGCTCTTAAAAAGATTTGGCCATACGCAGAAAGATGAAAAAAATGTAATTAGGAAATACCAATTTAGGAATTGTGAATTGGATGTCCTCACGCAAAGGTTAAAAACTTCAGTTGGTGAATATTCGCTTTCTTATAAAGAAACCATATTGCTCGAATTATTATTGAAAAACCGCAATAACACCTTGGCGCGTGAGCTTGCACTGATTAAAATCTGGGGTGAAGACAGTTTTTACAACGGCCGTAGTATGGACGTTTTTATGGCTCATCTGCGCAAGCTGTTAAAAACCGAACCAGAAATTCAGATCATGAGTTTGAGGGGAGTGGGGTACAAGTTGATCTGTTAATTGTTGTTTAGAAAAATGAAGCAATTGTTTCGGATCAGGTCTTAACAAATTCACCATATTCAGACACTACATTATTGCCACATTTCGTAATAGCCTCCAGAACGGGAATAAATCCTTTACCGAAATTTGTTAAACTATAGATTACCTTAATTGGCGGCTTTTTGCCATAAACTTTTCGAAGTACCAGACCATCTTTCTCCAGCTGTTTTAATTGGAGGCTCAATGTCATTTCGGTAATAGTGGGTATTTCCTTACGAAGTTCGTTGTAGCGTCTGGAGCCACTTTTCAAATGATACAAAATCACAGCCTTCCATTTTCCGCCGATTAAGTCCATTGCCAGACTTACCGTACAAGGGTATGTCTTGCCTTTTAGCTTCACGTAATCGCCTACACATTCTGTTTTCATCATGGTTTCTGTTAAACTATCTATTTTGATAGTTATTGCAAATTTATATTACTAAAAATACTTTTGCGACTAAAATAATGATAGTATAAATAAAAAGAAAAATGTCACATACTTTATCAAAAAACAAAGCAATTTCACCAGCCGAAAAACCGCTAGTCGTGATCGTTGGAATTCTGGGCAAACAAGGTTATAGTGTTGCCGGTACGCTGCTGGCAAGCGGCGCTTATCGGATACGGGGCATCACCCGCCGGCTTAACGCTCCGGAAGCCATTAGATTAGCGGAACAAGGCGTTGAGCTTGTGAGCTTACCACTTAGCCTCGGGTATAAAAAAGAGTTTACAGAGGCCTTTCGTGGAGCTGAAAGTGTTTTTCTGATGACACCGAACATTGCTCCACCGGCAACCTACGAATTTGATTTAGGTAAAGAACTGGCAGACGCAGCCGTTGAGGCAGGTGTACAACAGATAATTTTCAGTAGTTTAGAAAATGTAGACAAGTTAACAGGTGGAAAATTATTTGCCCCGCATTTTACTGATAAAGCCAGGGTAGAAGCGTATATCCGTAAATTGCCTGTAAAAAGTTCGTTTATATACATGGCTTTTTTTTTCACTAACCTGATGGAATTTTATACCCCAAAATTATCAGGTGATACACTTATATTTCCAATTTATTTACCAGAAGATTTCGCAGCGCCGTTTGTAGATCCGCTAACTGCAACCGGACCTGCCGTTTTCGAGATTCTTTCAAACCCAGCTAAATATACAGGTCAATCCTTACCTGTAATCGGCGATGTTATCTCCCCACAGGAAATGGTTAAAACCTTTACCAAAGTTACAGGTATAAAAGCTGAGTACAGTTCGGCCTATAAAAGGAAGGAAATGCTCCAACATTTCCCGGAATTTGCTTCAAATGAAATCTTAGTGCGTGAGATTTTAGGTATGGCAGAATTTGCGGTAGAATATGGTTACTTCAGTAAGGAGCGTAATCTGAAATGGAGCCGTCAGATTAATCCTGGGAGCCTAAATTGGGAAGCGTTTTTACGCACAACCAAATGGAAGGGCCAGAAATGGATATACTAAAAAAATGATGTGAATTTAAACGAAAATGTGGCCGAATTATAGAAACCTGTCTCCCAAATTAATTCACGTAGGAACCGACGATCTCATTTGTTATCGATAAAAATTTAAGCAGATTGTTCCTGTCAAACAGAAGGGTGATAAAACGATCCCCCTTCTTAAAACTTAGCCTCAAACCTCCAGGATATAAACTATCATCGCCAAGCTTTTCTTGCCTGATTTTATACCTGCTGAATTTTAACATACCCTGTTTAGGAGTCGTACCGTTCATTACTAAATTAAAGGGCAAACCTGCTACCACAATAGGCTGATCCTCTGGAATATCGAAAAACATTTCAGTTATACTTTTGTCTTCCCCGAGGCTACAGTATAGTTCCAACCCTGATTTAGTTAACCATTTTGCATAGGGCTGCTCGTTGGCATCTTCGTAAAAAACAGTTTTTACACCTAATATTGCCGAAACCCTTTCAGGTGTTTGAGGGAAAATAAACTCCTGATTTTTATTTAAAAGCGTTTTAAATCCGGCATTTTTCTGTGCATAAGAAATTAATGCTAAAAATTGAAAGAGCAATATTAATCTGGATACGCTGGTTTTCATATGGTTCACAAATAAATAATCAGCTATAATTTCATAACAATTGTTGTTGGTGTGCAGCTGCTATCAGTTCAGCCACATTCTTCACTTCGAATTTCTGTATCAGGTTTCTCCGATGGGTATCTACCGTCAGTGGACTTAAAAACAGCTCCTGGGCAATATTTTGACTGGTTTTTCCCTCCGCTAGAAGCGATAGAATCTGTTTTTCCCTCCTGGTAAGCTGTGGTGTATTGCGCAGCTGGTTTTTAGTCGGACGGCTAATAATCTCCACCACTTCCTTACTGTAACAGATATTTCCGCTTATTGCCGATGCAATACATTGCCGGAGTTCATCCAGTGAACTGTTTTTAAGCAAATAGCCACTTGCCCCATTTTGTATGGTTTGCATAATAATACTCCGTTCAGTATGGTTACTGAGGATGAGTATAGTGGTATCAGAGTATTGTGTTTTGATGATCTGGCAGAGTTCCATACCACCAATATCTGGTAATGTAACATCCAGCAATACCAGATCTACAGGGTTACTGTTTAAATAATCAAGTAGCTGTGTGCCATTTGAAAAACCGCCCACAATCTCGAGGTTATCTTCATTTTTAAGGAGGGTTTTAAGTCCTTCAATAACAATAGGGTGGTCATCTACAATAACGGTACGCAGTTTATTCATCGATACTGGTTTTAAGTTCTATATCAATACTTGTTCCTTCACCAGGAGCAGAATGTACTTCAAATTTCCCTTGCAAAAATGCGATACGGTTTTTCAGATTATCCAGTCCCATGCCTTTTTTCTCGGAAAGAGTGGCTATATCGAACCCCCTGCCGTTGTCTTCAAAGGTAATAAAAATGGTATTTTCATTTTGGCTGCACTGCAGTATGATGTCATCGGCATGTGCATGTTTGATTGCATTGGAGATGAGTTCCTGCACAATCCGGTAGATATTCAGCTGCACATTCATGGCAATATTTTTTTGAATACCGAACATTTCTGAAGTAATGCGCAATCCGTCGCGCATGTAGAACTCACAAAGATCTTTCAAAGCAGTTTCAAGACCAAATTTCAATAGCGTATCAGGAACCATATTACGTGCGATGCGACGCAATTCGGTAACTGAACTATCGAGCTGACCGATAATGCGATGCAGGTCTTTATCATCCGAGACGGCCGGTTGGGTATCTGTCCAGCCTGAAAGACCAATTTTAACACCAGACAGCATACCGCCGAGGCCATCATGAAGATCCCTTGCTACGCGTTCTCTTTCCAGCTCTTCGCCTTCGAGCATGGCTTTTGTAATCTTCAGCTGCTGTTTTCTCTCCATTTCACTTAGCTGTTGCTTATAATTAATCTCTTTTTGCGCTGCCAATTTACGTTTACTTCTGGCGGTGAGCAGAACGAAAACCAATAAAAGAATCAACAAAAGGCATCCCAAACCCAGTATAAACTTATACAAACGTTCGTTACGGGCATTTAGCTGTACCTGTTTATTTTCCGATTGAAGGGACTGTATTTTTTGCTGATTTTTTGCTGTCCTGTATTTCGTTTCCAGTTCGTTGATTTTTACTTTCGTCTGGTCGCTGGTAATGCTGTCATTGCTCTGCCTGTATTTACTGAGCCAGCGATAGGCTTCTTTATAATCCCCCAGCTTCTCACTTACTTTGGCCAATTCAGAATAAAGCATGGCCCGATCGTTAATCTTGGCAGTTAAAGTGCCTTCTTTAATGATGTCCAGTAAAATTTGTCTCGCTTTTCCATAGTTTTTTTGCTGCTGATAAATCTCATATCGGCGGAAGAAAAACTGTTGGTAAAGTTGTTTCTGGTTATATTGCTTAGCAAGCGTAATGCCTTTATCTATACTCGCAAGTGATTTGTCAAATGATGATTTTGTGAAATAGTAGAGCGATTCATTATAATAGTATAGCGGATAATTTAAAGAGGAAGGATATGGCTTTAGTAATTGTTGCGCTTTTTTCAAAAGTACGCGGGCCTTGTCGGCTTTGTTATCATAACAATAGATGCTTACGCCGGTAAGGTAGGAGAATAACAGATCGGTATCAACAGCGCCTTTTTTTTCCAGTAAAGTTATGGCTTTTTCGTTATAAGCGGCCGCTTTTGAAAATTGGTAGTTATTCATCAAAATGGTGGCGAGCTGGGTATAATAATAGGCAATCCGTTTTGGGTCACCGGTTTTCTCTATAATGGGAATAGATTTTTCCAAAGTTATTTTAGTAATAAAATCATAACCCTTTTGGTCTACGTTCATGATGGCGTAGTTATACCAGGATGCGGCCTGCTTGGCCCAGGCCATTTTTGTATTAAATGGCGAAAGTGCTTCAGCGGCTTTTTTAAAAGCATCAGATGCCTTTGGTTTATTCCAGTTGAAATAATATTGCCCTTTATAAAAAAGTGCCAGTGCGTTTAAATACTTATCGCTTTTTGCGGCGGCAGTCCCCGCATTTAGGTAGGCTTTACTTTTTAAAGTATCTTTAAATTTCCAGTATTCTACCAATAAGAAATTCGTATTCGCTCTTGAACTGTCTGGAATTTTTTTCTTTAAAATGTGCTGCAGGCTGTCGAGATAATGTTGCTCATTAAGAGGAACCTGCTGTTGGCCAACAGATTTTAATGAGATCAAAATCACCATCAGGAATAAAAAAAATCTGGTCATGCTTAAAAATTACATTTGTTCACCGGGCTAAATATCAGCTTATCGTCCGGGCAAGTCAAATTTACCGCTAAATATCAGACATAATTTCCAGCACAGCATCATTTCATCTGGCGGTAATAAAAAATACCTGAAAACCAGTAGAAGAAAAACGGCAAAAACCGGTATTTCTTTTGGTTCATACTTGCAATAGCTTTGCCATTATACCATAATTAGCATAAAACTATGAAAATATTATCCTCGAAAGCTTTTCTAACAAAAGCTAATTTAATCCGAAAGCCATTTGACAGTATTTTGGCAGTCCTTTGTTTTATCATGATCACCGTATGTCTTTCGGCATGTTCAAAAAATGATGACAGTGGTGGTGCACCTACCGGGGATTATTATTTCCGTGCAAAAGTTGGTGGAAGAGCTATCAATTTCTACAAGGTGAATTTTCAGGGTGGTGGCAATGATAACCGGTTCGAACATATCGTAATTGGTGGCTACGAGACTTCTTATCCTCCATCAGGACCTGTATCACCTTCGCTTGATTTTGAAATCTGGAAAATTGGCGGCAATATTACTCCGGGTACTTATGCTACACCTGCAGAAAATATGATTGCCCGTTATGCCATCCAAAAAAATGATGGCACGCTGTTATACAATACTTCTTATGGTGATGATGTATTTACGGTAAAAATTGAAACCATAAGTAAAACGGGGATCAAAGGAACTTTTTCAGGCACGGTAAGAAGCCTGGCGGGAGAGGCTATCAGCATTACCGAAGGTACATTTAATCTTCCTTACGAAACCATTATTAATCCTTAACATCAATAATCATGAAGCTTAAAAAATATGTCCTCACCCTTTTTTGTGTAGTATCAGCAACTGCTATAGTTTCCGCACAGTACAAAGAACCAGAGAAAAAAGATAAAGCAGAGATCTTCCGTCCGGAAATGCCTTTCGACTCTTTATTGGCAAAAAAAATGCTGGCTAAAGGTACCGCTATTATTAAAGGTGTTGCTTACACTAAACAGAAACATCCACTAGGCTATAGCGTTCCGTTCTCACCGCGCATACTTGCCAATAAAATTACTATCGTTTTATTACCGGTAACCCCGTATTTCGAAGAATGGTACAGGCTTAGAAAAGAGAAAGAAAACATCAAAAGAAAACGCTTCGTTTATCTTTCTGACCGAGCTTTCTATTATAGACTGGAAGCGATTACCAATAGCGACGGTGAATTTACCTTTCCGGATATGAAACCCGGCAAATACTTTTTACAGGGCATGTTGGATTATACGCTGAGAGGCACGTACAATGCCTATACGGGTTCGGGTTATAACAATTATGGCGGACGAACCGATTATTACCAACAAAAAGAGTATTACAAAAACATCCAGGATCGCATTGAAACTTTTGTGGAGATAAAGGAAAACGGAGAGGTTGTGAAGGTCAAATTGCACTAATTATCAGTATAAAGCCTACCCTATGAAAACAGCTAAAATAAATATAGTAATAACAATTGTGTTATTGTTAGTCTCCGGTATGGAAGCACATGCCCAGCTTGGCGGTCTGTTTGAAAAGGCCAAAGAGAAAGCAGAAAAAGCCCTTGAAAAAAAGATTGACAAAAATACCGCATCTACAAAGGCGAAAACAATAATTAACGCAGGAAACGGTCAGGTCATTGTAGGCGATTCGGCTGTTTTTTCAGAAGATTTTTCAGCATTTACAACTGGTGCCACGGCTTCCAGTTTTAAAACAAATGGTGTTGCCAACGTCGTAACTATAAAAGGCCAGAAAGGTAAATGGATGGATATAAAAGATAAGGCGATTTATAAATTTGCACGCCAGATCAATTATCCCAAACAGTTTACCCTATCTTTTGATATCATCGCCATAGCAGACCAGATCAAAGACATTTCGCCAATGTCGTTTGGTTTTGCAGGCGATAACAGCGTCCGCCAGCACGAAAGTAATATTGGTACTTATGTGCAGCTGCACTATTATGATGCCAACCAGGTGAATATTGGCAGCCAGAAGCCTGAAAAATTCGTAAGTACAACTTTCGACCTTGAGCCATGGCTCGACCGACCACTACATGTGGTGTTGGCTGTAAATAGTGATCGGATGGCGGTATATCTCAATGACGTTAAAGTTGCTGATACCATTTTGTTCAGTCCAACTGCGGCTAAAAACTTTTATATATCGGCACCGTGGCAGTATGATAATGATGCGAAGATACTGGTAAGTAACTTTGAGGTTGCCGGGTTTAAGAAATAAAAACTGATAATATGACATTGTATTTGTAATCTCAATGCTGTTGGCCATATTGAAGTTAGCCTGCATCAACTTAACGTGGTATAGGAAATATCTTTAAAAGTAGTTACAGGGCAAAATACAATTGACAATCCACTTTGCAATCGTCATTCCCGCACATGGGGGAATCTTAAAGCCTTTGATTTAAGATCCCAATGAGGTTGGGGATGACGATTTCTCGGGATATTATTTATTCACACTAATTTGTAAACCACTAGTTCTTTCTAAGAAAATACAATGTTATATTGATGATACAGCCTTGAACATAGAATCGTTAAGAATCATCCTCCATTTAATTCATTGTAAAGCCAAACAATGAGGAGAATCTCAAGCCAGTTTAATTTAAATAAATCAATCATAAAATCTTAACTTCAATCTCGACAAATCAACTTTATGAATGATTATAAACACATCCTTCTTTGTTGCACGATGATGTTATTGCTTACTACAAATGTTGTTGCACAACGTAATACAGGCTGTACTAACATTGATAGCGTAATGATAAAAAGAATGTCAGAAAGTGGAATTGTGGGACTGTGCGCAGCCATTATTGTTGATAATAAAGTAGTTTGGAAAAAGGGGTACGGATTTTCTGATCAGCAAACTCACGCAGCTTTTACCACCTCAACTTTAATGAACATCGCATCAGTTTCTAAAACGGTAACCGGTGCCTGCCTGATGAAAGCTGTAGAACAGGGTAAACTCTCTCTTGACGAGGATATAAATAATTACCTTCCTTTCAAAATTCAGAATCCTTATTTTCCGGAAGCTAAGATAAAGCTGCGAAATTTAGCTACACACACTTCAGGACTTACAGACCGGTATCCCTTTTATACTGATAGCCTTTATTTTAACGGAAAAGACTCGCCGCAGGTTTTGGGAGATTTTCTGCAGCAATATTTTGTCCCTGGTGGACCGTATTATTCGAAAGAGAACTTTCTGGATCACAAACCCGGAACCTTCCGTGAGTATTCTAATATTGGCGCAGCTTTAGCAGGTTATATTGTTGAAATCAGAACTGGTCAAAAATTGAACAAATACAGTAAAAGATACCTGTTCAATCCTTTAAATATGGATGACACCGGATGGTTTTTATCTGAAATAGACCTGAAAAAACACACCAAACTTTATGAAAAAAAGGATGATAAAATTCAGGAAATTCCGCTCTATGGCTGCACTACTTATCCGGATGGAGGGGTTCGTAGTTCGGTAGACGATCTTAGTCATTTCCTGATCTGTCTGTTAAATGATGGAAGATATCAAAACAAACAGGTGTTAAAAAAAGAAACCGTTAAAGAAATGCTCAGGTTCCAGTTTGATGAAACCAATACACCTGGTAATGTGAAACCTAAAACACTGAATTCGGGTATTTTCTGGGCAACCAAAATGGGTGCTACCAGGATTGGTTACAACGGATCTGACCCGGGAGTAAGGGTTTTTATGCTGTCTGACCTTAATAAAGAGGTTGCTGTCATTCTTTTTATCAATACTTCGCTGAGTGAAAACGAAGAAAATAAATTCTTCGAAATCTATAACGAGCTTTACCGTTATGGTGTTGAACTTAGAAAATGAATTATAAAATTAACCCCATGATTTATGAAAAAAATCCTGTTACTGATCTTCATTTCGCTTTTTTATAGCTCCTTGCCAGCACAGCAAGTGCATGAACCATCCTCCAAAAATCACCCGGAATGGTCAAAACCTTTTCCGCCATTTCGCATTGTGGGTAATCTTTATTACGTAGGTACGGCCGACCTCGCTTGTTATCTTATTGTTACACCTAAAGGAAATATCCTGATCAATACCGGATTGGCCTCATCAGAAAAACTGATTGTGGAAAGTATTAAAAAGCTGGGATTTAAACTTTCAGATACTAAAATCCTATTAACTACACAAGCGCATTTTGATCACCTGGGCGCCATGGCAGCAATCAAAAAAGCAACCGGGGCCAAGTTTATGGTCGATTATGCAGATGCGCAGGTAGCAGCTGATGGTGGCCGTTCTGATTATGATATGGCTGGTAAGGTTTCAGTTTTCAAACCTATAAAAATCGACCGCATTTTGCACGATAAAGATATCATCAGGTTAGGAGATACAGAATTAATCATGCTTCACCACCCTGGACATACCAAAGGTTCATGTAGTTTTCTCCTTACCGTTAATGACCAAAAAAAGAATTACAGGGTACTGATCGCCAACTTACCAACGATTGTAACAGACAAGAAGTTTTCAGACATTCCGTCTTATCCTCATATTGCAAAAGATTACGCTTATACTTTGCGTAGTATGAAAAAACTCAAGTTCGACCTTTGGGTAGCCTCACACGGTTCACAGTTCGACCTCTTAAAAAAACACAAGCCGGGAGATCCCTATAATCCAGCTGTTTTTATGGATGTAAAAAACTTTTACGATTATTTGGAGGAATTGCAGGGGGAGTATGATAAGAAAATGGAGAAGGGGTAAAAAAAAATACTTTCTAGAGTCCTCTCCATTTCCTTTTTCTTACGGTTTTCTTAAATAAATATTGCCGTATGAGGAACTTAAATCATAACTCGGACCAACTCCCGGAGCAGCGGCTAAATAAGTAAAGAAATTTTCCTGTTTCATTGCTGTGGGTTTAAGCTCCAGATCGGTGTATATTTTTCCATAACGATTGGTAAGCTTGATTTCACCTATGGCCTTTTGGCTAATACTTGCGTCAATTCCACCGTACTTTGCATCTACTTTAATAGGTCCCGTAAAATCTTTAATTTCCACCATGCCATAGATAGCATTTACTTCAGTATTAATGTTTGCCGGAAGTTTAATGTTAATGGTGATTTCAATATCCCTGGTTTGATAAGTAGATATTTTTGCACCGCCTTTTTCTTTAAGGTAGGCATCAAGATCAGCTTTTGAATTTAAACGTGTTTTAATTCCATTTTCCTGTATATAATAGGCATCAGGAATTTTATCCATATCAAGTTTATTCTGGATAGTAAGCTTTCCATCGGCGCTGCTTTCCTGAAGGGTAAACGCTGAATCGTTTTCACCTCCATTTATTTTTACTGTTGCCTCGATGCCTATTTCATCTTTATCCCAGTTGGAAACCTGTATAACTTTTGGATAATCGAAGCGGAATACCACTGCATCCCCCTTTTTTACTGCATAAGATTTATTGACATGGGTTTGCGAAAAGGCAATACCCGGCATCATGGCCATCAGAAGCCAAAATAATATTGTTTTCATAAAATAATGCTTTATTGCCGCTGCCTCAGGTATGGGGCTTTAAGCAGATGAGAAGAGAACCAGGAGAGGATAATTATTTCTCTCTGAGGTATACATTTTTGTAACGCGAAGTTAAAATCAGATCAGCACCACCACCGTTTATTTTTCCTTTAATGTTTTCAGCGTTACGGCTACTGATACTATATCCGAATACTGAGGCATCGCCATTAACAGTTGTTATAGTGCCTACAGACTGGCCTGTACGTACCGTAGTAGCCTGACCGATACCATTCCCGCGCCCAGTTATCGATGTAAAATCTCCGTGTTCTGTTTTTTCTGATTTATCAATAGCGATTTTCAAACCCTCTGCTGCGTAAAGTTTGCCATAACCGGTAGACAGCTCTACATTTGCCCTGGTGTTGGCAGGAAGGGAAACATCTACGTAACCATATACCGAAACAATGGATACAGGTCCTTTAATGGCTTCAGAAAAAACAGCATCAACGGAGCCGTAAAGCGTTTTAATATTCATCGGACCGCTGTTGTTTTCGAGTTTGATTTTGTTGTAACTGGTAGAAACTTCTATTTCGCTTTTAAGATTTTTAAGGATAACTTCATTCTGATACGCATTACTTTTATTGGTAAAAACTACTTTGATGTTCTGCGGTACTTTAACTGTTAAAATACCTTTAATTTCCCGATCCACTGCATTTACATTAATTTCAGTGCCTTTTTCGGTAACATCTAAACCCAGGCCGGTATTATCGGTAAAACCCGATCCATTAATGGCATGTAGTCCTTTAGCCCGCTCATCAACCTCTTCGGTTTCTCTTTTAGGCATTGAAAATACTATCTCACTACCACTGTAACCTTCTACTATTGCACCGGAAATATTCAGATTAAGCTGCCCTGAATTTTTGTTTAACTTGTATTCTTTCTGCGCAGATGCCGATACCGTAATGGCTAGCAAAGAAAAAAGAACGATCAATTGTTTTTTCATAATTTTATTGTGTTTTATTTATTTTATAATTTATCCTGATTCAATAATGCACTGTAAGCCTCATCGCGTACGGCAGCAAAAGTTTCCGGATTGTTGGCTATGGCATAAAGTTTTTCACCAATTTCCGCATTTTTCATTTTTCCTAAAAAGCTCACCAGGCCAAGCTGCACCATAGGGTCGTCTTGTTTACTTAATGAACTGACCAGCAGTTTAGATGCATATTTATCGGCACTGTATTTTTGCAACACATTAAGTGCAGCTAAGCGTACATTGGTATTGCCATCGTGGTTGAGCGTTTGCGATAACAGGTCAAGCGTTTTGGTATCGATATGGTTATTTTTTTCGATTTTTAATATCGCCAGCAACCTTACACTCGCCGAACTGCTATCTTTTAATGCTGCAAATTCTTCATTCCTAACAATATATTTTGGCTTTTCTTTTAAGTTTACTGATTTCTCCACCTTAACTTTTGAGGTTTTAACAGGTATATTTTTTTCAACCACAGTTTCATTTGTTTTTTCAACCGGTCTGCGCTGCAAAGTGGCTGTAGCATCTTTCGGAACTAAAAACGCCTCTTTTTGTGTCCGCGGATAAAAAAGCCATGTCATTGCCGCTACCAACACTACCGATGCTGCAACCAGCCATCTGCTGTGGTTAATAAAAATCAACTTTCTAACATTTGTTCGTTCAGGTTGAACCTGCATCCGCTTAAAACGGTCTATATCAAAATCCGGTGCTTCGAGATGATCGAACTCGTCCCGGTGCTGTTCCACAAAATCCTTTATCTGATCATTCATAATAACATTTGTCTTTAAGTGATAATAAAACACGTTTTTTTGCCCTGTGATACTGCGTTCTTACCGTACTTGCCGAAAGCCCAAGCATTACTGCAATTTCCTCATGTGTCATCTTTTCAAATACATACAGGTTTAAAATTGTTTTATAACCCGACGACAGTTCTTCAATACTTTTTTTAACATCATCGACCCTGCAATCAAAGATACCCGCATCTTCACTACTATAGTCTGCCTCATCCTGCACATCCGCATCGCCCAGATCAGAAAATATTATTTTTCTTTTCCTTAAATGGGAAATTGATCGGTTTATCGCCAGCCGCCTTACCCAGGCCTCGAAACTAATTATTCCTTTTAACTTGTTTACATCGCTAAATACCGTACAGAAAATATCCTGAAGAATGTCTTCTGCCTCACCGGTATGGTTTACAATCCGGCTAATCGAGTTATAGATTTTTCGGGCGTAACGGTTATAAAGTCCCGTATAGCCGGCATCTCTTCCCTCTATGCAGAGTAAAATTAATTCCTGATCGGTTATCTGTTCAGCAGTGCGCAATGTGGAGCCTTTAATTATCTGTTTTTAGTGCATTTATATTCTCTAGTCGCAGCATCTACAATTGTGTTGCATCTTTTTTTTAAAAAAAATAAAAAATAATTTACTTATAACGGATACGTAAAAAGAAATAAAGTTAAACAGTAACTATTTTCGGCACTCATTACTTGGTCTTTATTAAATATACAGATATTCTGTGGACATTTTTTGACTTAAAAAGTATAACCAGAATTCTGTAGTAGTTCCTGTTTTTGTATCTATATTAATTTTTGATTGCCCACCGCCTACATTTTTTCAGTTCGCTTTAGATGGAGTAAGTTTATTCGGACTTTTAAAACAATCAAATTTAAACAATATGAGAATTAGTGTATCACAGTGGATGGAAGCATATCTGGAAGGCAGGAGGGATCATTTATCGGCTGGATGCAGACAAGGATGAGATTATTATAATAAGCTCCGTAGGGTTCGACTCCCTATACTTCCACAAATTAGACCGCGGCGTAATGTTGCGGTCTTTCGATTTGTCTTATTATGAATCGACTTAATCCGACGGGTAAAGTATTTAAAATTTCAAATTTTTAGTAAATCAGGAATAATACGATAAATCTTTAGAGTTATTAGTCGTGAGGTGACAGCAAACCAGGAAAATATAATCGAAATTTCCAAAACCCTTCTTTTAGTAAGAGATGTAACCATAACAGTAACAATAATACATAACGAAATTTGACCTATGTATGTGGTAAATAACGATGATGCAATTTAATATCATATTTAAATTGCATATATTTAAAAACAATACCTTCTCTCATATATTTTAATTAACGCTTAAATTTGCATTTTACATGTCATCTGAACAAACCTCAAAGCGCTCAGTAATCACTCTATTGTTTATTCTTGGAATATCAGCTATTTGTTACCACTTTACCTATAATACTACTGACAAACAGGGAACATATTGCAATTAACGATGAAATATTTATTATTTATTTTTATTATGCTACTGGGTAGCGTAACATTTGGGCAAAAAACACCTAAGTTGTCCGTACTTATAAGCAATTGTATAGTTAAAGGTACCAAAGGAGAAGCTTATGAAAATACAAAAAAGAATTTTGCTCATTTTTTTGCGATAGCACTATCTTTTGATGCAAATGGAAAAGTTGATACATTGTATTACTCAAGCACATTGAATCCCGAAACAAAAAGAATATATGCACTGGATAACTCTTTATTGAAAAGAATTAAAACTTACAACTATAATTTCAAAGAGTTTGCATCTAAACTTGTGCTTTTTTCTTATTACTCTTATAATTCAACGGATGATTCCGTCGATTATGTTAATGGATTTTTAAACAGCATTAAAAATTTAGTACCCGATGCGGTTTCCGGAAAATCTTTAGTTGTGTTGGAGCCTATCTTTGACGCTAGTCTACCATCTGCCCACGGAAAAAAAATGAAATAATTTCCTTAAGTAGTCTTCTATTTATTAATATATAAAGGGTTTGATTTGCCATTTTTGCAGAATGCATAGACGATCATTTTTTATTATGATTTTTTAGTACTCTCGCTAATAAGCAGGCATTTTTATTTTGTTAAAGATGTTAAAACTACATCGTCGTAATTCTTTGGAGCGATCTGATACACCATTTTTTTTTAATGCAACATTAGGACTAATCAACTCAATTTTTAATATCTATGGTGATATCGTCCGAGATATATATCAAAGACAATGAGTTTTTGCTATAATTTTAATTGAGATTTGAATAAATTCAAACTTTCTTCAAATTGTAAAAGTTTCAGACGAATATCAGCGTTGAGCGTAGATTTTTTTTTGATCTCCACCAAGTGGTCAGTTCATTCTCAAGCTTTTTAAGCCTCGCTTCGATTCCTATGTCATCGTCCGGATCAATTGGTCTGGATAATTTTTTAGCTAGCTTTCTCATTTTAAATGTTAATATAGTTGAATTAATACCGATCATTATTGAATCGCTAGGTATTCTATGGCTATTTTTGGCCTCCAAATTCATAGCCACGATTTAGCCACATAAATTATGAAAATTTTAAAAAATCTGACATATGGCCTGAAAAAAAAAGCCCACAAAAAATTAAAAACTGTAGGCGATATCAGGTTTTTTATGCTAAAGATGAGGTTTTCGTTCGCGTTTTTCCCGCGCAGGGAGAAATTTTGTAGGCCCACGGGGATTTGAACATACCTTTCGATTCGACCAGATAGCCTGTTTTTGTACCAATCTATATTAAAACAGCCATGATTTAGCCATATTTTTTAGGCATAAAAAAAATGGGCCTTAATAAGACCCATCTCTCTATTTTGGCGGAGAGCGAGGGATTCGAACTAGCTCACTACAAAGTCGTTTTAGCACTGTTTTTCCTCAATTTTTTAAAAGCGCCACGAATGTGCCACATTTTTAAGAATTTAATTCAAAATTGCTTTAAAAATCAACATGCGGAGAGGGAGGGATTCGATTTACCCTAGCTTAAGCCTCAATTTCCTGCTATTTAAACTCATAATACCTTATCGCAATGATTTTGCCATGCTATTTACATCCGTAAACCGAGTCAATACCTGCTATAAGATAATCTTTATTTCTATCCCAAATATAGTACTTTTTTTCGTCTCGTTTTTAACCATAAACTGAATGGTCGAAAAATTTTAGGATTTACTCTTTCTGTAATAAAAAATTCTTTGTCTTGAAATTGTATGCACCTGATATTATAAAAATAACTATAATTTTCGTAAATATGTTCATATCGTTTGTCACAATATTGGGATTCCCAGGATAAAAATCCACTTCCAAAAGGAATTGAAATACGCTCATCTATTATTAACATCTAAATAACCCCACATCACCATGAAAACCTATTACAAAATTCTCGAGCAAAGAATCAAGCAAAATGAGCAAGCTATAACTTTCGACGTATATAAATGTATCGATGAGTCCAGAAAAATGTCTGCTTTGCTATTTAGCGTCTTAAGTGATCTAAAGGACTTCGTGCGGCAAAATGGTTTTAAAAACGAGTCTGAAGAAATTGAATTTTTTAGAAAAATGAAGCCTAGTGTACTTGGTAAACTTCTATTCTACAATAAAGTTTATCGTATTGAAATTGGTCGGCCAAATTGCTTTGGACCACTCGCTGAAAGTTACTTTACACAGGAATTAAAAAAAATTGAAAGGTTATATTCAGATATGAGCAGTTCTGAATTTTATAAATATTACCGATCGGGCACAGCACATAATGACTCTATGTATTTCTTAAGGGGCAATTTTAACCTAGATATGGGCCTGGATGGATACGCGTTTAATTCAGATCCAGATTTTACTACTTATTACGATTTCAAAATATCTAAAATTATAGAAACAGATTTACTGTATGATTATCTCATCATAAGAATTCAGGATAGCTTGGTAAAAAGTGGAATAAGCAATGAGGAATTAGAGGGATTACAATGGACAGCAACCAAAAGTGCATTAGTAGAATTGATCTATGCTGTTTATGCGTCAGAATCTGTGAATGGAGTAAATTGTGGCATAAGAAAATTGGTTTTAATTTTTCAGGATTTATTTCATATTGAATTAGGAGATGTGCATCATTTGTTTCATCGTATGAAATATCGTGCAGGTAATCGGACCCTCTTTCTAGACAAAATGAAGACTGCTTTAGAGGTATACATGGATCGTGACATTTCATAATTTGGTATAGATATTATATGTTACCTTAATTATATACAAATAAACCGATTCCTTATCTCAGCAATTTATATAGCAATTTTACAAAACAGCAAACTTCATTACATCTTTTGATTGGGGTTTGCTGCATTTTCAAGTAGTCCGCCTTCTTTTCTCCTACCATTTTACTGTCGCGTATTGATTAACCCAGCGGGTTTTATATCATGATTAATCGCAAAGTTTTTTCACTACCTATCAAAAATGTTTGCTATACACAGATGTAAGTGTCATATGATTTCAGTGATGTTATGACATAATCCACCACTGTTTCTACTAATTATAATACAGTGATGCTTATTTAGAGCAATCTTGGATCGAAGGTGTATAGACCGTATTTTTTAGAACTTGGCAGTTCAATACTTAATTAAATTCAAACTTTGGCTTTACCGAAATTTAGTCAAAATGGAAATTGATAAACATGAATTTTTGCATTACATGCGCCGTATTATGGAAAGATTGGATATCCTCTCTGAATTAATAAGTGATAAGAGTAAAGGAGCCAATGTGTTTGAAGGCGATGAGCTGCTCGACAATCAAGATCTTATGATTATGCTTAAAATTAGTTCACGCTCACTGCAACGTTATAGAACTTCTGGCAAGTTAAGGTATTACGTAATAAGTGGTAAAATCTATTACAAGTTATCAGACGTTCACGAATTTATTAGGGACTGTTTAAAAAATCGAGATGTATCTACGGGCGACAAATGAGGTCAACTAAAGCCATTTTTATATTGGCAACCTTTCGGCAAGCTTACTTTGATAAAAAATAAACCTATTCATATGAGCGCAACAGAAAATGCTTTTCAAGATCAAGAACAAGTATATGAAGGCGATACAATACTTGTTCTTAACGATAAGAGTAAAATCCAAGCAGTAAAATCAGTGAAAGATGGCGAAGTAGAAACGGTCAATCCAACCCATCAAAATTCTGGTCAGTTTATTCGTGTAGACCGCACCGGTGACATTGTTACAAACTTCTTCTCCAACTTTTTCAGACAATTAAAAGACCCATTCAAATTTATTTACCTCAAAGTTCCACATGATGAGGCGGTTGAAAAAGCCGGGAAAATTCAAAAACATCTAAAAAATTCAAGCGTTGAGGGCGACGAGTTAATAAAAAAGTTTGAAATCAGCAAAAAATTCATTAGCCAGCTTCTTGAGATGCAAGAAACTAATACGCGCTTACTTGAAGGTGCGATCAAAAATCAACAACAAATAAATAATCACATCATGGACACACAACAGAATAACTCATTTAGGTTTTCACCGGAAGAAATTGATTGGCAAAGGCTTGCAAGTTGGGGAGTAACAAAAGATCAATTGGAGAAAAAAAATCAACTTGAAATTCTGCTCAAAGGATTCCGTACGAGCGAATTAATCCCGATCAATTTAAAAGTTGGCTCAGATACTCTCCGCTGCGACGCACGTTTATCATTGCAACGAGATGAAAATGGAAATGTTAATATGTCTTATCACGGAATACGCAAAGAACGAAATTTAGATTTCCCATATTTAGGACATCAGTTTACTGAAGAGGATAAAAAAAATCTAAAACTGACAGGAAATATGGGGCGAACTGTAAACCTTCAATACTTAAATGGAGATATCGAACCTTCAGTAATCAGTATAGATAGAATGACCAATGAACTTGTTGCTTACAAAACAAAATACATAAAAATCCCTGATGAAATAAAGCAGGTGAAGTTAACCGATGAACAGAAGCAAATTTTAGCAGAGGGTAAGCCCCTTAGGTTGGAAGGTATGACATCTCTAAAAGGTGAGAAATTCGATGGTAATATACAATTTAATGCCGACAAGCGATTTGTAGAATTACTTTTTGATAATAAGTACGTGAGCCAACAAATTAAAGGCAGTCGTGATGAAATGAGCCAGTCAAATCCCGGTGAAGTCCCTAGAATTTTCCGGCAAAAAGAACTTTCTGAAGAACAATATGCAAATCTTAAAGCTGGTGAAACCGTATACATAGACGGGCTCATAGATAAGAGAGGAAATCAATACCAGGGATACATTACTTACAATGCTGAGTCAGGAAAAATCAACTTTCAGTTTCCGAATCAGGTCAAGGAACAAGCGAAACCTATTGAAAGAGATGCAACTCAAATTGCGGTTAATTCTGAAGGCAAAACAAGCGAAGCTACAAAAAATTTGAATGAGCCCTTGAAAACAGGCCAGCAAAATCCAGATAGCAAACAGCAGAAAGATTTGCAGGAAGATTCTTTAAGGCAATCACAATCCAAAGGTAGAAAAATGCGTTAGCTATGAAAACTATTATTGCTGAAAAGCCAAGCGTTGCAAAAGACATTGCATTTTATGTTGGAGCATTAGAAAAAAAGGATGGATATATGCAAGGGAATGGTTATTATGTCACCTGGGCATATGGTCATTTGATAGCCAACGCAATGCCAAATGACTATGGTCTTAACAGCTTCACTAAAGAAGTTTTACCAATCATTCCAAATAAATTCCTGCTTACTGTTCGTAAAGTAAAAGGTAAAAACGGATACACCGAAGACCAGACCGCCGTAGCTCAGTTGAAAAAAATTAATGAGCTATTTAAGAACAGCGAAAGTTTAATAGTCGCTACCGATGCCGGGCGCGAAGGCGAACTGATCTTCCGGTACATCTACGAATATTTAAAATCTGATAAGCCATTTCAACGGCTTTGGCTCAGCTCACTTACCGAGAAGGCAATAAAAATAGGATTTGATAACCTTAGAGATGGAAAAGATTATGATTTGCTCTATTATGCTGCGCTGAGCCGAAGTAGAGCTGATTGGCTAGTAGGTATCAATTCAACGCAAGCGCTAAGTATTGCAGCAGGTAATGGTCTGTATTCATTGGGAAGAGTACAGACGCCAACATTGGCAATTATTTGCAAACGCTACCTTGAAAATAAAAATTATACTATTAAAAAATTCTGGCAAATTGAGCTATCACATCAATATGGTGGGATGACTTTTAAAAGCCTTTCTAGCCTGAAATGGGATGATGAAGGTCTTGCGAACGATGCCCAAAGGGCTATTGGTAGAGCTAATTCAGCAACCGTTGCGTCGGTAACAACAAAAACTATAACAGAACTGCCACCTTTATTATTCGACCTGACTGGGTTACAAAAGGAAGCCAATCAAAAGCTTAATCTCTCAGCCGATGAAACCCTGAATGTAGCACAGGGCCTATATGAGAAAAAATTCATAACCTATCCAAGAACTGGTAGCAAACACATTCCTGAAGATATGTGGCCTGAGATACCCAAACTTTTAAGAGCATTAAAACAACGACAATCATGTAAACTTCTTACTCAGGAAATACATTTTGGAAGGTTAAATAAACGTATAGTCAACGATCTCAGGGTAACTGATCATCACGGACTATTACCGACAGAAAAAATACCATCAGCACTAAATGCTGTAGAAAATGCAATCTATGATATGATTGCATTTCGACTTCTTGAGGCAGTATCGGGAAATTGCACGAAGGAATTAAGCACAGTTTTGTTAGAAGTTTTTCATTATCACTTTTTCGCTAAAGGAACAATAATTATTGAAGCTGGTTGGAGAAGTGTTAAAGGTAATTTCTCGAATGAAAATGATGACGACATTCAGGATTTACCCAACCTACAGGAAGGAAATGTTGTAAAAATAGATAAGGTGACACTTTTAGCTAAAAATACTAAACCTCCGGTACTTTATACAGAAGCCAGTTTACTAGCTGCGATGGAGCATGCTGGTAGGGATGTTGATGACGCAGAAGGAAGGCACGCACTTGAAAACCTTGGCATCGGAACGCCAGCGACCAGATCTCTAATAATAGAAACTTTGTTTGATCGAAATTATATCAAAAGAGATAAAAAATCGCTTATACCTACGGCGAAAGGACTCCAGGTTTACAATGCGGTTAAAAACTACAGAATTTCTGATGTTTCCTTGACGGCAGAGTGGGAACTAATGATGAAGAAAATAGAGATAGGCCAAGCCGATGCTTTGCAATTTCAGAAAAACGTTAAAGATTTTACAAGAAATATCACTGCCGAATTATTGAGTACAAATATACCAGATCAAAATACTTTCATTCAAACTTGTCCTAGATGCAAATCTCAGGCATTAGTGCTACGGGAGAAGCTGATAAAATGCCCTGATGAAGATTGTAACTGGGTACAATTCAGAAATGTATGCGGAGTCGAAATTAGTATAGCCGATTTGGAAAACCTTGTAAAAAATGGCAGAACGTCACTCTTAAAAGGTCTAAAAAGCAGGTCAGGTAAATTATTTGACGCTTGCATTGTTTTGGATAGTAATTATAAAACCTTCTTTGAGTTTTCTAAAAATAAAAAGTAACGCAGCAGATACTCTATTAAAACAAATGACCCTTGCCGTATCTGGATCAGATTTCATTTCCTCCTACTTGTATTAAAATTCACCAGGTAAACCGATAGGCAATACACTGTTTAGTGCCTTTACTTACTTCCCTATTTTCAAAATTTAATAAAACCATCTAAACAAATACATTATGTCTACAAAACTTCAAGACCTTTCATATTATCGATTACTACTACAGGATCATCTAAACAACAGCTTTCCAGAGAAGGCAAATGACCGGAAATTTATCGACCAACGTGCGTCTTGGGCTGCGGAGGTCTATGAGGGGGCATTGCAATCAGGAAATACCATTGAGCAAAGCAATGAAATAGCTAACTACATACTGTTTCAAGGGTTACGATTCTCGAAGTTCGATACCGTTTTTCAAGTTGTGATCAATGAATTTGATATGCTGATGGCTGATGAGGAACTGCGCCCATTTGCGATTAAGGTATTTCCATATTGTGAAGCTGTTTTTAATAACTATGAACTTACCGATGATTTTGCCTATGGATATGAGTATGATGCATTATATACCGAGATAACAGGCACTATCGCATTATGGATCGAAGAAAATGGCCTTCAATAAACGGCTGCATCTTCGTCAAAATATTGAAGCGTTACAGATAGCTTTTGCCCTGGAAAAAAATAATAGAGCACCCACTGCGGAGGAAAGGCTGTCAATGATGAAGTACTGCGGGTTTGGAGGTTTAAAATTTATTCTTAACCCAATCTCAAATGAAATTGACATTAATCATTGGAGAAAGAGCGAACATGAACTTTTTCCAATAACACAGGAACTTCACAAGCTACTTAAAGCAAACTCAGATGACGAAAAGCAATATCAGCAGTATGTTGATAGCGTGAAAAGCTCGGTCTTGACAGCTTTTTATACCCCAAGACAGGTTATTGATGCTATTTCGGCAACTTTTTTTAAGCATGGTCTGACCATACATAAGCTTATAGAACCCTCAGCAGGTATCGGGTCATTTATTGAGTCATTCACACATAAGCAAAAGTTAGACACAACAGCATTTGAAAAGGATTTACTAACAGGCAAGATTTTAAAACACCTTTATCCGGATTGCGATTTAAGGATTAGTGGTTTTGAGGAAATACCCGAAAAGGAAAATAGTAGCTATGATGTAGTCGCTAGTAACATACCTTTCGGAGATACTTCTGTATTTGACCTATCATATAGGAGAAGCAACGATCGTGTAAAAGCACAGGCGGCACGGAGCATTCATAATTACTTTTTTTTGAAAGGCAGTAACATGCTGAGGGAAGGTGGTATATTAGTTTATATTACCTCACAGGGTATTCTTAATAGCCGAAAGAACGAATTTATACGGCAGGCATTGATGCAGGATCATAGCCTGATTTCGGCCATTCGATTGCCAAACAACCTTTTCACGGAGTATGCCGGTACAGAAGTGGGTAGCGATTTAGTTGTTCTGCAAAAGAACTCAACGAAAAACGGTTTGACCGACAGGGAAGATTTGTTTTGCCAAAGTCTGACTACAGAGTTCCTGACCCCCGGTAATGCGCTATTTCAGAATAGCAAAAGAATCGTACACACGCAAAGCAAATTGGGTACCGATCCGTACGGTCAACCTTCAGTAATTTATACCCACGGTGAGGGCGTGGCGGGTATTGCTAAAGATATTGCTGTAATGCTTTCAGAAGACTTTGAAAAATACATTGATCTGAAATTGTATAATCTAAACATGACCAACCAGGCTTTAGCGATTGGTCAATCTATTTCAAATGCTATCGAATTTAGGTCTAATAAACCTACTGCACCATTATCTTCGCCAACCCCGGCTAAAAATGCTGAAGTAAGGCAACTCACCATATTTGATCTTTTCGGTAATACGGCTGACGCTGACGGAATTTCGCGCACATCTGGCCGCCAAGCTGAAGCTAGAAAGCAACCCAAGAAAAAAATTAAACCAGCCAAACTTCAATATCCAGACCTATTTAGTGCCGTAACGGAGGAAAACCGCGAGCAATTGCAAATAAATAAAAAATCGGTTGAAAATAGTTCAGTAAATGATGATAAAAATGGAACTATAGGCGATCTGTTTTTAGATTTTCAGAAGGTTGAAATGCCTGCACAAGAATCCATTACGGATATCATTCCTAATCCTTCGCCCTACAGCGGCGAGCTGCAATTTTTCCACCGAAATGGGTGCCTGGTAGTAAATTATGGTTGGGTAGGCTACTTACAAAATGTAGATTTGGCCAATGGAAAGGCTACTTTTCACGCTTTGCAAATACCTCAATCGCAAAAAGAAAGAGCCGAAGCGTATATAAAACTGCGCGATGTTTACCAACAACTTTATTACACAGAAGCGCAGCACCAGATCGAAGATGAAGGGAAACGAGCCTCCTTAAATCTGCTCTATGATGAGTTTGTAAAAAAATATGGTAACCTCAATAGTAAAGAAAATATTAAACTTGTCAGAACTGATAGTGCTGGTAAAGAAATTCCATATTTGGAACGTGTTATTGGTGGTGTAATACATAAATCCGATATATTTAATCATCCCGTAAGTTTCTCCACTGTAACAGTTGGTACCGAAAAGCCTGATGAAGCATTAGCGGCATCCTTGAATAAATATGGTGGTGTAGATCTGAGCTATATGAGCGAAATCAGCGGAAAGACTACCGATGATTTAAAAGAAGCACTAAAAGGCCGTATTTTCTATAATCCTTTATTAAAACGATACGAAATCGCTGAATTATGGATCTCCGGTAATGTTGTTGAAAAAGCGGAGGAATTGCGTTCGTATGTATCTAAAACACCAGCTGACAAGGAGGCTTTGGAAAGTCTTCAGGTACTAGAGGATGCCCGTCCTCGTCGAATAGAGTTTGAGGAACTGGATTTTAATTTTGGTGAGCGCTGGATCAGCAACGACGTGTATAATCGATTTGCTTCAGATCTTTTAAAGGCAAATATTAGCATCCACTACACAGAAAGTTCAGATGATTTCTCGATCCAATGTGATCGTAGAAACATTCATATTGCCGAGAAATATGCTGTAAAATCAGAGAGCAGGACTTTCGATGGTCTGTCGCTTCTTAAGCATGCACTAGTCAACACTACACCTGAGATCACTAAAAAGATTGATGTAGAAGGCAAAGAAGTGAAGGTGCGCGATATGGAAGCCATTCAAATTGCCAATACAAAAATTGACGAAATCCGAAAAGAGTTTAGCGAGTGGTTATTTGCCCAGGATGACAGTTTTAAAAAGAAACTAACCGACCAGTACAATGATATCTTCAATTGCTTCGTGAGGCCTAAGTATGATGGTAGTCACCAGGAGTTTCCCGGCCTTGACCGGAGAGCGCTAGGTATTGTAGATCTGTACCCCAGCCAGAAAGATGCGGTCTGGATGATCAAACTGAACGGTGGCGCGATCTGCGATCATGAAGTTGGTGCAGGTAAAACACTTATTATGTGTGTCGCGTCCCAAGAAATGAAACGCCTCGGGCTCGCACACAAGCCTATGATTATCGCCTTAAAAGCTAATGTTCATGACATTGCGCAGACCTATCGTACCGCATACCCACACGCTAAGATTTTATATCCTGGAAAACAAGACTTTACACCAAAGAAGCGGTTACGCATTTTCGGTGAGATCAAGAATAATGATTGGGATTGCATTATCTTAACTCATGATCAATTTGGTATGATTCCTCAATCGCCAGAAATGCAAAAGCAAATTTTAGGGGAAGAACTCAAAACAGTAGAAGAGAACCTTACTGTTATCCAGCGCGATGGTAAGGATGTTACAAAGGCCATGCTTAAAGGTGTTATTGTAAGAAAGCAAAATTTAGAGGTTAAACTGAAAATACTGGAAGATGATATCATAAATCGGAAGGATGATACAGTGGACTATAAGATGATGTGCATTGACCATCTTCTGGTTGATGAGAGCCATAAATTTAAAAATCTAACATTCAACACCAGGCACGAACGTGTAGCAGGTTTGGGTAACGTTGCAGGTAGCCAAAAGGCGATGAATCTTCTATTTGCCATCAGAACCATTCAGGAAAGGACGGGGAAAGATTTAGGTGCAACATTTCTTTCTGGAACAACAATAAGCAATTCGTTAACCGAACTTTACCTTTTGTTTAAATACCTGCGCCCGATCGCAATGAAAAAGCAAGGTATAAACTGTTTTGATGCATGGGCCGCGATTTATGCAAGGAAAACGGTAGATTACGAGTTTTCGGTAGCCAACAATATCATTGCAAAGGAAAGATTTCGGTACTTTATAAAAGTTCCAGAGCTTGCGCAGTTTTACGCTGAGATTACAGATTACCGAACAGCAGAAGATATCGGTCTGGACCGCCCAGAAAAGAACGAGATCCTTTATAATATCCCTCCCACGCCCGACCAGGAAGCGTTTATCAAAAATTTAATGGAGTTCGCAAAAACCGGCAATGCTGAATTGCTGGGCCGAGCGCCCTTAAGCAGAACTGAGGAAAAGGCTAAAATGCTGATCGCCACAGACTACGCAAGAAAAATGTCTTTGGACATGCGCATGATTAGCAGGAAATATGAGGATCATCCTGATAACAAAGCTTCACATTGTGCAGCAAACGTTGCTCGATATTATCAAAAATTTAACGCCCAAAAAGGAACTCAATTCGTTTTCTCAGATCTTGGGACTTATAAACCTGGTGAATGGAATATTTATTCGGAAATAAAACGAAAACTTGTACAGGATCATGGTATACCCGCACATGAAATCAGGTTTATTCAGGAGGCGAAGAATGAAGAGCAACGGAAGAAGCTTTTTAAAGATGTAAATGAAGGCAGGATTAGAGTGCTTTTTGGTTCAACTGAAATGCTGGGTACGGGCGTTAATGCCCAAAAGCGGGCAGTAGCAATTCATCATCTGGACATTCCGTGGAGACCAAGCGATCTGGCACAGCGGAACGGCAGGGGAATCCGTACAGGTAATGAGATTGCTAAACATTTTGCAGGTAATAAAGTAGATGTTTTTATCTACGCAGTTGAAAAATCTCTTGATAGCTATAAATTTAATACCCTATATACCAAGCAGCTATTTAATGGACAGCTTAAAAGTAATGATCTGGGAAAACGGACCATTGATGAGGGTAGTATGGATGAAAAAACAGGAATGAATTTCTCCGAGTATGTAGCAATATTGTCCGGTAATACTGACCTTTTAGAAAAAGCGAAATTAGAGAAGCAAATTGCTGCACTTGAAAGTGAGCGGCAGGCGCATCGACGTTCCAAATTTTCTTCCCAGTACAAGCTCAAAGATACTCTTGCGAGACTTACCAGCTTGAAAAGCCGCTATAATCGCTTCGTTACGGACTATGAAAACCTTAACAAACGTATTCAAAAAAATAAGGAAGGAGAAGTACTAAATCTGATTCAGCTATATGATATGCCGGATAATGCAGATGTTAAACAAATAGGTGTAAAGTTGAATAATATAGCTCAAAATGCTCGGACCAATGGCGAGTATAAAGAAATTGGTTCACTATATGGTTTTACATTATTAGTTAAAACAGAAATTCAAGAAACAGAAAAAGATGCAACTGAGCGCGAAAACCGCTTCTTTGTGCAGGGTGAAGGTAATATAAAGTATACATTTAACAATGGTAAGATGGCCAGTGATCCAAAAACGGCATCCATGAATTTTATAAATGCACTTCAAAAATTACCTGGATTAATAGACCAAGAGGAAATGAATATAAAGGATCTGGAAAAAGACATACCTGTTCTTAAGGATGTTGTTGAGGGGGTTTGGAAGAAAGAAAATATCTTAAACAGCCTGAAAATTGAATTGGCATCCATAGAAAGAAAAATACAATTATCGATCGTACCAGATAGAGGTACTCTGGAAAATGAAAAAAAGATTCCAGAGAAGTCTATAGGACATATCACTAATCCTATCGTCCCTGTAAAGGGTATACATCTACCTGGCGGGATTCTCTGACGATCTTATGTAAATAAAGCTTAGAACTTAGGGTAAATTTTAACAACTATTAAAATTTAGATGATTTTTTAAATACATCTCCCTTGTTGTCAGAATGATGGATTTAATTTTTAAATTAGCCATTACTATTAAAGTAAATAAATAGTATTACGAATACCAGCGTTACTGGTATTGCACATAGTCTGGCGGACAGGACAAAACTAATAAGCAATTTTTATCATGAAAAACGCAACTCATTTAAGTAGAATGCAGCTAAGGGCTGTACAAGGAGGAGTATCGAAAGACCCTTGCGCCAACAAGACCGGTGCAGAACTCCAAAACTGCCAGTTTAATGTATGTATGGCCGGTTGGGATTCAAGCACTCATACGCCTGCGCAGAATAAGGATAAAGCTGATGGCTGTGATAAAGCAACTCAACCAGCAACTTAAGATTTTGACCGAGCGGTAATTCATACCGCTCTTATTTTTTTATATGAATATTTTCTTCAGAGTATTTTTAATACAATTGTTTTTAATCAACTCTATTTCAGCTAAAGTATTTCAGATTACTGGAAGAATAACAGGGAAAGAAAATCTGAAATTTGCTTATGCGTTTAACAGCATAGATGACAGCCTTATTCAAATAGTTCCAATCGTTAATAATGCATTTATTCTGAAAGGGGAGATTTCTGATTATAATCGTTTTGGGGCTTTGCCAACCATCAATGTTCTACTTATACCTGATTCATTAAGCGTAAACGAAATAGAACGAAGGCGAATGATCTCGAAAAGGAAACATTACAATTGCACTGTTATCGCCGAGGAAAAAATCTTTTTAACCTATGATACTGACGCAAAAGTGTTCACCATTAAAGCTAAAGGTCAGAACTTCGTACAGAATCTTTATTTAAATCGATTGTCTCTTTACCGAAATACACGTGATAGTCTATTTAAATCGATCCGCATGACTAATGAAAGCAATGATACAAAAAACGATAAAATTGATCGCCTGGGAGCCGAACTATTTACATCGGCCATGCGAGACTTTATCAAGTTGGTTAAAGCATACCCTGACGAAGTTTCCCTTTTAAACTTTAGTTCAATTGTGTATGATAAGGGTATTTCAGGGAAAGAGGTTTTGGAAGCTTTTAGTTTATTTCCAAAAGAAGTTCGCAACTCACAATATGGAAGAAACCTTTATCAAGACATTAGTGATAAGCTAAAAATGGAAGAGCTCATGGCAGAGCCCGCTTATGTGGTCGGGCAAACATTTCCTAAATTCATATTGCCTGATGCGAATGGTGTAAAACAATCTGGAGATGAATTGTTAGGCAAATATACTCTGGTTGACTTCTGGGCGACCTGGTGTGGTCCTTGTAGGGCAGAAATTCCTAATGTTGTAAATGCATACAAACACTTTCATAATAAAGGTTTCAATGTGATCACCATTTCCTTAGATGCGGAAAAAGACAAGGAAAAGTGGTTGAAGGCTATTTCGGATGATAAAATGCAGATGTTGTCAAATCTGTTTAATGGTGATGACTTTAGCGGCCTAGCCCGTACATTGAAGGTAGTTGCAATACCAATGAATTTTCTTCTTGATGCACAAGGTAAAATTGTTGCCACTAACTTACGGGGAGAACAGCTTAGAAAAAAACTTGAAGAGTTTCCAGGTGAATAATATATTTTATTTTTCAGCATTAAGATGAGATCCATTGATCTCATCTTAATTTCATTCCTTACCACTTCAATTTTAAAGCGAATTCAAATTCCCCATTACTGTATTCCTTAAAGGTAGAAGTACCGCTGGTATAAAAAGCGGATATACCTAACCGGTCCATATACTGGGTACCAATGGAAAATGTTATACTTTTTGTAGAATGATATATAACACCAGCATTAAACTTTCCATTATCTGTGTTTCCTTGTAATCCGATATGATAAATATCCCGGAAATTCCGTACCTGGCTATACATTATAAGGGGTGTAAATACTACATTGTAATTTTCAAAGTTTCCCTGAACTGACATTAACAGTCCCGGTCGATCGGCATATGGCTCCGTTTGGTTCCGGATGTAACCACGGACATCTGAAATACTGACTGCAAACTTGTAGAGAGCATTCCTAACGACCAAACCTGCATCACCATCGGCAGACCAACGCCTATTATTATAATTTAGCAAAGTCTGGTCTCCTTCTTCTGCAATCACTTTTTTGTAATTAATGCTGTTATTTTTGACGCTCCCGGAAATACCAAAATCAAGAAATGTTTCTTCGTCATCCAATGGCAGCTGGTACGCATAAGAAAGCTTTATATTGGTGCGGTCAAATACGCCATATGTCTCCCTAAAAAGATTTAAACCCAAACCAATTTTCCTGGAAGTACCATAAGTACAAGAAAGGTATTGTTGAGAAGGCGCTTGGGGAATTGCTGTCCATTGGGCTTTGTAAGATAAATTTGCCTGCCAACCTAATTGATTACCAGCATAGGCAGGATTTGCCAAATAAGGGTTTAAATAATATATGGTGGCGCTAGGATTAAGCTGGGAAAAAGCCAATGTTTGGATGCTACATAGCATAAGTATGATTTTCAGAGTTTTCATCGCTGCATTTTTAGAGGGTTACTGTTTGTTGTATTATCCAGCACAATAGAGACTGTTCCTCTTATTATAGCTGTTCCATTGCCAAGGTCAAGTACATAGATATATGCATCCTCGTTTAGGATAAGGCCATTAAGCCGACCGTCCCAGTCATTATGGTAAGATTTCTTAGAGTAGATTAATCTTCCGGCACGATCGAAAATTTTAACATTATTATTAGGGTAATCCATAATGTTTGCAATCACCCAGTAATCATTTTTACCATCTCCGTTTGGTGTAACTACATTATTCGGAACAGCTGGAAGTGGCTGTCGTACATCGATAGTTATCTCCTCCGCCTGAGAACATCCCTCTTTGTTGGTGGCAATAACACGATAAGTTGTTGTGCTGGAAGGCCGAACTGTTATTGATGATTGATCGGTGGGTGAAAGGATTTCATTCCCAATCCATTGATAATTTAAGCCACCGCTTGCGGAAAGTTCTAAACTAGCGCCTTCTATCAGCATCGTCTTATCAGCATTAATTTTTACAGCTGGTAAAGGATTGACCTTAATGTAGGTAGATACACTTAGGTCACGAGTTCCATCCATGTAATTATACCTAACCTCATACTGGCCAGGTAAACTTTTGGTAAGATTAACGAATCCAGATTTTGAGTCTATTTCAAGTCCGGATGGGCTAGCTATGTAGACACCTCCTTGAATTCCATCTGTATTGATCCCCAAAGAACCGTTTGCACAATAGTCGAGGAGTGGATATTGGATTGTAGTTGCTGTAAATTTTATGCGGAGGGTAGTGCTATCTTTGGTAGTACAGTCGCCATCACCCACACTGTAGCTTATGGTATAAACCTTACCAGGCTCACTGGCTGAAAGATCAATAGTCCCTGTTAAAGAATCAACAGATAAACCATTAGGTATGGCTGAATATTTGCCGCCCTTTGTCCCCGAGAAATTGACGTGCAATTTTCCTGTCGCCATAACTACGGTTTCAGGATAGCGTATTGAAGCTCGTGGCATCAACTGCTGCGGATTGATAACTATATGCACTGTGTCACTTATACAATCATTTTTGCTTTTAGCAAGAACAAAATGCTTTCCTGCCGGGAGCCGGTAAAGAGTAGTATCTGAGAATTGCGATCCATTAATACTATATAAAAATCCTGCTGGAAGCTCAACCGAGCCATAAGCATCAATACATCCAGGTTGCTTTATCTTAATGTTTTGGGCAAACAAACCTACTGAATCAAGAAACAAGTTAATAGTATCTCTAACCTCACAATATTCACCGTATGTCACGGTGATAGAATAAATACCGGGATCATGTAATGCTACATCAATACTATTCCCTATAATAGAATTCTTTTTTACATCTTTCCATTCGATCCTGGTATATTGATCTGGTAAAAAAGATTTGGCGTTTAGTTGTAATGGGAATTGCAAGTGACAAACTGTTTTATCAAGACCCAGTAGACCAATACCTGCTTCGGTTTTGGGAGAAAAAATTATATTGCTATTGTTTCCCAGATCAGTACTCTGACTTAGTATCAGTAATTTTTTGCCGATCGCATTTATATGGCCAAGTGCAATGAAGTTATAAGTGGTATCGGCGCCCAGTAGTTTAAGGTTGCTTCTTTCGTTTGAATTTGATGACGTTATGTACACTGTACCGCATGGGTTTCCACTCGCCAATAGTTTTTTATTGATGGTAATAGTCTTCAGAGATTCCAACTGGTAACTGCTGTTGTTTCTTGCAAATGTCAGTGTGTCGACAATAAAACTTCCAAATATATTATTGGGTGTATTAGGGTTAGTGTCAAAGCTTACATAGTGATATTTTGCGCCATCTTTTGTTTTGAATATATTGGCATTGCCGATTAGATAGATGTGGCTGGTTCCAGCGTTCAATGCGCCAGTGTATTGCCAACCGCTGTTGTAATATGAGAGATAAATTTTGGAATCACCAAGAATAAGCGAAATCTTTCCCATATCTTCCGGTGTACTTTCTATGCCATTGAGCGATAGTGCTCTTACTATCTTGTCATTAGTGTTAAGTTCTCCTCTTATTAAATTGATATGTGAGTTAGCAGAAAAATCATCGAGTAGAAGGTATTTGCCACCGCCACTAAAATTGATGTCGAAATTACTAGCCACAATCGCGCCCCGGGTTTGAATAATTTCTGAACCTGAAGATAAAAAGGTGATCCCTCCGTTATGGATTAAGGATGGTTGCATGCTTAGGGAGCCATAACAGTGTATAAGTCCTTGGAAAACCGGATTTCCGGGCGCATTTATCCACGTCATATCATGGCATTCAGCTAACCCCTCAACGGTGATATGTAAATTTTCTCCCGAGTACTCGTTGAAGATAACATTATCATACCTTCCAGGCGAACAAAGGTTTCCCGATGCTGTTCCATCACTATTCGTTGTCCAGTGGTCTGCAGCAGAATAATCTCCGGCTCCACCGATCCAGTATAGATTTCTTCCGTTAATCGGCAAAAACGTCCAACCGCTGTTATTGCCCATATCCGAGCCAAATGCAGTGTGACCTGCTCTCCCAGATATTTCGATGCCACTTATTCTAACATTGTTTAAAGTGATTTGTGCATTGCAGATCACTTTCGCTTTAGCGGTTTGCTTGCAGCCATCACCTGTTGACATGCAATTGTTATCGAGATCCCATTGCTGGCAATTGCTGGTTGTGATCCATTTATCAATCAGTTGAGTTGAACCTGAAATTAAGTGAACGTTGTGCCCGGTGGTTAACGAATTGAATTGATTGCTGCAATTAAGATAAGTTTCTCCGGAAAAGGATATTTGCCTGAAAATATAGCCTTTTCGAGGGTCGTCGCAAAGCAGCCTTGCTTCGATTGCCGGATTGGTAAATTTCACGTTGAAATAAGCATGACCCGGTACAGATCGTAACTGGTTAGTATATAAACCATTTCCTGATCCGTTGTTTTTTGGTAAGATTCCGGTAAGATATAGTGTGCTGCTTCCGGCCGCAAGTGAGTCAATACTGCTTGCATCCCAATAACCATCAATCGTTACTAAAGAATTGCCAAGGATTAGTTTTGTTTTTTTGATACCATCTGTTCCTTCGCTCACCCAGTTTTCGGCGAAGATATTATGACCATTTGTTATCAATGTGCCGTTCATGATGCCAATATTTTTGACCTTTAGTGAGTCATTCAATATCCATACACCATCCTTTTCGTTAAAGAACAATCCACGATCTGATCGATTAGTTTGCGTATAGCCTAATACAACATTGTTTGTCTTTAAGAATTTTTCACCTTTACCAACAAATTCTAATCGTTGAACATCAAAGCTCATTCCCTCCTGTAAGGTTAAAGAACCGCTAATTGCGAGGGAATTTCCTGAAATTCCGGGTTGGCTATTATTTACCTCAGTCCAGATCATATCTGCACAAACGGCAGGAACATCCAATTTTACAAGATAATTCTTTCCAGAGTATTTATTAAAATTGACATGGTCAAGGACTGTTGGCAGGCAGCTCACGGTAGCTGCTTTACCTGTCGAGTCATAAGTCCAATGCTGTAGATCACTCCAATAACCATCGCCGCCAATCCAGAATAAGATCTTTCCGGTAGCTCCTTCAATCCTTACATTGGTATTATTTCCACCATTTACTCCGTCAATTACCACTAATTGTTTATCTGTAGAGTGGATGTCAGTTACCTTAAACTTTGAAAGGCTTTGATCATTTGAAAGGGCAAGTTTTGCTTGTGTTCCAGGCATACTAGAATGTACCGCTCCCATTCCGTTGCAAACATTATCATTCATGCCTAAATTCTGTACATTAATAGACATTTCGGTCCCGATAGTATATTCATTTCCGGATGAAAAAAAGAGGTTGTTTATATGCAGTGGAGTAGTGCTGCCTGCCGCGTTGATTGCAGCACTACTTTTGAAACGAATGGTGTCAAACAGGCACGGCTGATGAGAACCGTACAGTTCTGCTAAGAGCGAAGCAGTTCCACTCTTATTTTCAAAATTCACTGCTGCATAAGTATGTCCAGCATTAAACCGGAAATAGGCATCTTTAGCAAGCATGAGAATAATGCTTTTATTCGCATCAAGTTCAAGTAAAGAGTCTATAGGATTAATAAATTCCCAATCGCCATTCACTTTGATCGAAGAATTAGATATATTTAAAGATCGCCTGCCAATTGCTTTTCCGGTACCGCCAAAATTTCTAATAGACATATCATGGCCGCCTGTATTGAATGTTCCGCTTAAGAAAACCAGATCTCCATCCGAGAGAAAGGAATCTCCCAATATCCATTTTCCGCCAGATGAAAGTTCAGTATTACCATGTATATATACGCCGTTCGACCTGATAATAGAAAGGTTCTCCGTTCCCTTGTACTTGGTGTTTGAAATTTGATAAATCATATCTTTTTGCCAGGTACTAGAACCAAAAATCTCTAATCCATATTGTGGTCCTGAAATAAAGGCGGGGATACCATTTACACCATTCCATGTAATGGAAGAACATTCCGCATTTTCTTTGGCAATGTTAACAGGTTTAGCAGCACTAATATCCCCGGAATAAGAACTAAAAAAAACATTATCGTATCGAGAAGGTAGGCAGCCTCCCGATGGAGTACCGTCTTGATTAGTTGTCCAATGTAGCGGGTCATGCCAGTTTCCGCCGCCATTGATCCAATAAAGATTTCTGGACGTGCCGGAAAACGAAGCGCCATTATTGTTGCCTCCATCAATGCCATTCAATATCATCATGAGATTGCCTACTATGTTGATGTAGCTTAATCTTGCATTTTTAAGGGTTATGGGCTTTGTAATTAAAATTTTGGCCTGAAGACCTCCAATTCCTGTCATACTCCAAACAGGATCGCAGACCTCCGTCGCATTAAGAATAACACCTAATCTCTGTGTGCCGTAAAAATAATATTGTCTGGATTTCGCCAGATCTAAGGTATCAACGGTTATACCGGAAGCAATATATCCGTCACTGGCGAATGAAAGCTTTTGAAAGCCGCATTTCCCCTCAACCTGATACCATTGGTATGGTGTCGAATTAATTGGGCCTGCTTCTGGACTGGTAAAACTTAAATGATTATATTGATGATTTTCCCTCGCTAAAAATCGTACGGCATAACTGTCTTTAATACTTGTACTAATTATGATCTCCGATGTTCCACTTTGCAAATCCTTGCCAGTATAAGCCCAAGTAGGAGATTCTGAGTTTGATTGAGAATTACGCCCGTTTAAAATAATTTTTGCAGAACCAAGGTTAAGGCTTCTATCAGCTGTAGCGCTAAAAGGAACCAAACCACAGCACCCACCTTCGTCAAAAAAGTTTGTAATTATCTCACTGGAACCGAAATCAAGGCGGCCCTGAAGAAAATAGATAGCACCTGTACTATTAAGCTTTCCTGAAATTTTATAGAATCCTGTACCTATAAAAAAAAACTTCCCATTGCCGGAAACCCCATTATTAAAAGAAATCTGTTCTATTCCTTCTCCTTTAAAATAGAGGTTATTATTGATTACCGTTCCGGTCTGGAAGTTAGCCGACCCATAAACATTGATGGGATTACCACTAAATAAAAGTATAGGACCAGAGGTGATCTTAATGTTTTTGCAATTTGCCTCAAGATTGACAATGATTTCTCCTTTCCCTGGTAAAAACCCTGAATTTGCATCAAAGTTTATCTGATCACCTGCCTGCGGAATACTTGGTGAAAGTATACCTCCACTATTACCTGAAGTTAACGACCAATGATTAAGATCACTCCAATTGCCGTTTCCGCCTACCCAGTATAGCTCATTGGCAAAAACTGGGTGGATTGACAAAAGGGAGCAAATAAATAGGAATAAGATAGGCAGCCGTCTACGGCTGCCTATCGGCGGTAGAAGACCACCGCTGAAAAATGTTAATTTCATAAGAAAAAAATTAAGATTAAATATTAAATGATTTAAAATGGGTTATTTTTACGGGTGAGGTGTTGCAGGTCAGGGTCAGCATGTATCCTCTCCATTTCCTTATTGATGATCAGAAGAATATCGGCCTTAACCTGCCGATAGTTTCTATTAATCACGTCCTTCATATTGTCGTGTCCATTTTCATCAATAAAGGACAAGATCTCAGGAATTTTTTTGTAGGCTTTCGTTTCTTCAGCAACCTTTTCATTATCTACTACGATTTCAGCGTGGAAGATCTTTTGCTCTATTCGCTCGTCGAAATTATCGGTAACCGCACCCACAAACATGCCTTGTGTAAGCGTAGATATTTTAGATGCAGGTATCAAAGTATCCAATTGCGTGGATATGGAGGTAGATTTGTCATTACGGTTAATGGTCATACTCTGACGTTTCTGCAATACCTTTCCAAAACGTTCTGAAAGGCTCTTAGCCGTTTCACCCACCACCTGACCACTAAAAATATTACCGACCAGATTTTGTATTACCTTACTTTCTTTATCGCCGTAATCCCGCGTTAACTGCGAATAGTCTTGGATGCCGAAAAGTGACGAAATCCTATTGCTCCGTGCTGTACTGATGTAATCCAAATTTCTAAAATAGATTGTGGGCAACTCGTCGATGACAATGGAACTTTGGAGCTGGCCCTTTTTATTGATGAGTTTAACGATCCGGGAATTATAAAGTCCGAGCGCAGCGGAATATATGTTTTGACGATCTGGATTGTTGCCCACACATAGGATCTTGGGTTCTTTAGGATTGTTAATGTCGAGGGAGAAATCATCGCCCGTCATTACCCAATACAGCTGTGGCGAGATCATCCTGGACAGCGGAATTTTTGCCGATGCAATCTGTCCCTGCAACTGGTCCTGGGCGCCGCCTTCCCATGCATCCATGAACGGAGATAGGTAATTTTCCAGTTCAGGATAGGAAGTCAGAATCGTGAAAACGTCGGCGTATTTTTTGTTGAGCAGTTCGATGGCATGGGGAAACGTACAATATTTTCCGCTGTCGTATATTTTAAGGAACCAGATAATGGAGGCCAATAGAATAATTGGGGACTCCACAAAAAAATCCCCTTGTTTCTGTATCCAGGTCCTGTTAAGGTTGAGCATGATGGTATACGAGGCTTCGTAGGCATCAGATATATCCGTCATGAATTCCGGGTTCAATGGGTTACAGCGATGACTTTTCCTGGGATCATCAAAATTAATCACATAAAACTTGGGTTTTACCCTATACTTATCAGCGTGTTTTAATAAGTGGTTGTAAGCAATGGTTGAGAGATCATCAAACTTAAAATCGTAGATGTACATCGCAAAACCCTTTTCGATATGCTGCTTGATGTAGTTGTTGACAATGGCATATGATTTTCCTGAACCGGGAGTTCCCAGCACGATGGTGGCGCGAAATGGGTTCACAACGTTGATCCAGCCATCATTCCATTTTCCTTTGTAATAAAATTTGGTTGGCAGGTTGACGGAATATTCATTCTGCATCAGTTTGGTTTCTTGCTGGAAACTTTCGTTTTCGTTGTTAAATACATCTTCCATCAAATTATTCTTCAAAAGTCGACTTAACCAAATTCCTCCCACCATCAGCGATATGTATCCAAAGCTGGTAGTAAGAATGTATAGAAAGAAACCCGTCTCTGGAGTTAATCGTAACAAGGGGGTATTCAAAAAATAGAAAATGAACCCTACAGTTAGAACAAGATTTATTTTTGTCCGGGTAATTTTTTCATTCTTCACACCTTTGGTTCCAAAACAACTTAAAGCCAATAGAATAAATGCAAAAGCCTTTGAATAAATCGTATGGGAAAATAAACCAGCTGTTCTTTGAAAATTGGTCAAAATTTTATTGATTACTTCTATTGTCCATCCCTTGTCTGCAAAAGCACTGTAGCAGTACCAATAGAAATGCATCAGCACCAAAATGATGCTAACTGCCCGCATAAAGGCCATAATTTTAGCCAAACCACGTATGTCGTCTTCTCCCATAATTCTAAAAATTTAGATGCGGGTGAAGATATTTTGATAGTATAAAAGTCTTTGAGTAGTAACCTATTTTGGCGCTATTTGGCTGTACATTTCAATTTGATTTTTTATAAGGTTTGATAGCTTTTTTCGTAATCGAGCTGCTTTAGGTAAAGCTGCTAATACATTTATAGTTAATACAGCTCACTCAAAGATTTCTGTAACATTTATCTTGACGAAATGTCTTATTCTTGAATATGAAACAATTATACATTTTAGCGATTACCATTATTTTTCCTCTTTACCTGCAAGCTCAGCATCAGAAAAATGCCTTTATTTATACATCTGATATAGATCGGTTTTGGACGGCTGTTGATAGTGTACAATCGACAAATGATATAACGAAGCAAGTGCAGTTTGTTCAAAAGCTCTACGTTGATAAAGGTACCGAGGGCCTAAAAGCTTTTATGCAAGCAAGAGACTATGACGCTAAGCTATGGGTCGAACTTATTAATAAATATCCCAAATTTTGGCAAAGTATTAGGGCCAACACCTTATCGGTGAAAGGGCAGGTAAATTTGATTACCACTGGTGTCAAAACATTAAAAAAAATCTATCCTGAAATGCGACCGGCTAAAATGTACTTCACGATTGGCGGGCTGAGTTCGGGCGGTACCACTACAGGTGATATGGTTTTAGTTGGCGCAGAAATAGCGACCGCTGATTATAAAACTGACGCTTCGGAACTTGGTGATTGGTTGAAAACTGTTTTTAAAAACCAGCAAAGTTCAAACCTAGTTGGTCTAAATATTCATGAATATGTACATACCCAACAAAAATCAGGAGGAAATACGGTACTCGTACAGTGTATAAGAGAAGGTGCCGCAGACTTTATAGCAGAACTGGTCACAAAAAATCCAAATATTAACACCTATGTAATATATGGAAGGCAACATGAAAAGGAATTGAAGCGAAAATTCGCTATTGATATGTTTAGTACGGCCACTGCACTTTGGTTATACAATGGTACTAACAACTCCCATCCTGATTTGGGATACTATATTGGATATGCCATTTGTAAGGCCTATTATGATCAAAAATCAAACAAAAAACAAGCTGTCAAAAACATAATAGAGTTAGACTACAGCAATGAACAGCAAGTAGTAGCTTTTCTTGATCAGTCAAAATATTTCAACAAATCAGTTAACAAGCAGCAATCATTGGATGAATTTGAAAAACTTCAACCCTCTATATTAAGCATATATCCTGCAATTAATTCACAACAAAATGTGCCTGCAACGCTAAGCGAGCTTACTTTTAACTTTTCTGAGCCAATGGGTAAAGGTGTATCAATTTCTTTTGGCGAAGGGGGTAGAGAACATTTCCCTTTAACCGATGTTATTGGCTTTACAGATGATATGAAGTCGTTTAAAGTCAAGCTTTCATTACAGTCAGGAAAAAGCTATAATTTCAAAATTACAGGAAATGGCTTTAAGTCTCAGAAGGGCTATCCACTTAAAGAATATCAGGTCCAGTTTACTGTGCGTTAAATTTTGATCACCACTGGTTTTTAATATAATTTAAATTTTAAATGTTTAGCTTGAAAAGTTAAGGTATAATTTATTTTAAATTGTGATTTGATATGCTGATCGCACTTATCATTTTTTCTTGCGCTTCTTTCTTCTTTTTTTTATAAAATGCTCAAATGCCAATTCTTCATAATCATTAGATTGGTCTAATGGCAAAATAGAGCCCAGCCCGTAGCTAGAAGATTCCCCATCTCCGCTTACATTATTTATAAAACTAAAAAGTGGATGAGGCATTGTGTCTAAAACTTTATCATCTTTTAAATCATGCGCATTGCTTGGAACGTGGCGAATAGAGTGATCTTTACCGACCTGACTCCATAAATCATTAAAGCTATTTGCAGAGAAATCCTTACCTAACCGTGACCCCTTACACACCGTTTTCGACTTATGATCAATGAACGTAATGCCATAAATTCTGCCTTCGTCATTTCTACGTACCACCAAATTAATTCCAATTTCACTTAACTTTTTTTTAAAGCTTCTTTCATCTTTGCATTTTAATAGTACATCTTGCACGGATTTTTTGAGCTGATTGCGAATATCACCACCTTTAAAATCTTGCTGGCTCTTGTCAAAGTGAATTTGAAGCGCGGGGAGACCGGCTTGCTTTCCAAAAATAGATGCCTTTATTGGCAAACCAGTCTTCTTACCTAATTCATCCAATGCCGAATAAATGAGGCCCTGTCTGGCAATCCCACCATTTATTGCCACCACTTTTTCAGCTGCAATATTAAATAAAGACAGAAGCGCATTGTATTCACCTAAACTTTGGAACTGGTAGTATTTAGGTAAATGTCGAATGACTGAAGACATCTGACTTTTAATATCACCTTTCTTATAATCTACAGGATGAAAAATCCTCTCATTTTTTACGGATTCTTTATCGGTCGCGACTTGCAAACCATAATCTTTTTCAAGGGTCCGGCATAGTTTGGTTGACCGTACTTTCTCGTAGGAGTCGGATATCTTTCTGCCCAGTTCGTCAACTCCAATCGTCACGATATGTAGGTGCGTTCTATCAATATCCGTATGTTTGTAGACTACGTAAGGCTGATCCCCGTAGCCCATTTCCTCCATATAATCCTTTGCTATTTTAGCGTAAGTTTCGTTATTGAGAACATCTTTTGGATCGGGGTTTAATGAAATATGCAAGGTGGGTTTTTCTGTATTTTGATTAGCAATCAGGTATGGTTCAAATGATCTCATCAAATCACTCATACTAAAATTTCCGGAACCATTTTCAATGATCCTGCTTGTGTAAAGGACTTCTGCCTTTTTCGCTGCAACTTTATCCATATTATACTTTAAAGCGCCATAAAGATTAGAACTTCTATTTATCTTGGCGATCATTGCGCATCATTATTAGTTATATATTTTGTTTCAAACTCTTCAACGATTTCCAATACTTTCTTACATAAGTGAGCCAATTCCGCAGTTTCCTTTTCAAGCTTAAATAAATAAGCTGCTGCTTTTTTATCTGAAAAATTGCGGTAAAGTAGTTTAACAATTTGATTATAATTTACCCCAACAGAACGAAATTGACTATGAAACGAGGTTAATCTCATATAAAAATCTATAGTTCCTTTATCGATCCTTATGGTCTTTAATGGCTGTGAAAAAATACATGCTATGATAAATCGAGCTTTAACCTTCATTCCGGAGTTTTCGAAAAGTGAGAGGAAGCGTGCATGCTCTTGAGCATTAAAGGAGATTGAATACCGATAAATCGCGGGATCTATTTTTCTTTTTCTACCACCCTTGTTTATTTGTTCTTTTTTATCATGTTTCATTTTTACATCTTTTTTTGGTTCAGCTCATGAAACCCCGACTTCGGAGGGCGTTTCCTGGCTCCCAGCAGGGCAAGTTGTTTTGAGCAGTGAATTTCAATTCGCGCAGCTCAAAACACAACTTGCCGTGTTCTGGCGAACACAAGAACCCGCCTGCGGCCGGGTTTAAATAAATGGGGAAATTTGATCAACCCCCACTTTTATTGCCCCTCGCATAGATTCAGAGTTTGACCTCTTTCTTTCCCTCGAATTGCTGTACAAAGTAAAAGCTTAATTACCAACAGGTAAATACATTTTAATTTGCCAAAAACAGTCAGCAGGTGCCAAACTAGGCCATGCTTCTTTTTGCTCTTACGTAAGTACTTTCCTTTGTAGGGAGGCACAGATGTACTGATGTAAATATGTACGTACCGCTTCACTTACATAACTTTTTACATAGCTAAAAATATATATAAGCGCGCAGGCATGTATGGCAGTAATTTATTACCCACATATATAGACAGGTGTGTAAATACATGGATAGAGCAGTAAAAAGATATGTACGCACTTAAGTACTCCTATTAATATGTACGTATTTATCACGGCGGATCGCCCCGAATGAATATTTTCAATTGTAAGGAGTGATTTAATCGAGTGATAAGCAAAATATTAAAACAAACCATATGAGCAACAAGAAAAAAACAGCTTTCATTGCTTTTGCATCCCAAAAAGGAGGAGTTGGAAAAAGTACATTCACAACACTCCTTGCTAGCTTAATGCATTACCGGCTCGGCTATAACGTAGCGATTATAGATGCTGATTTTCCCCAGCATAGTATTTTAAAAATGAAGGATAGGGATCTCGCCTCAGTAATGAGCAATGAGCACCTTAAAAAACTTGCATACAAGCAGTTTACCAGTATTAATAAAAAGGCTTATCCAATTTTGAATTGTAAGGCAGAAGAAGCGTTAGACGAAGCGGATAAATTTGCAAAAGAAGTTTCTGTTACACCAGATGCCATCTTTTTTGATTTGCCCGGCACAGTTAATACTGTAGGAATCCTTAATGCATTGGCCGGCATGCATTACATTTTTACACCAATTTCCGCTGATAGAGTGGTGATGGAAAGCACACTGATCTTTTGCCAACTTCTAAACGATGTGATCATGAAAAGCGGCAAAACGAGTATTCAAAGCATTAATCTATTCTGGAACCAGGTGGACGCACGAGAGAGTACGCCACTTTACGCAGTATATAGCCAGCTAATCGAAGAATTGGGATTAAGCCTGATGCAAAGCCAAATTAAAAACAGTACGCGTTTTCGTAAAGAAAGTGAACTGGATAGTAAACAAGTATTCCGATCTACATTATTGCCAGCGGAAGAACGGCTGATGAAAAACTGTCAATTAGACCTTTTTGTGAAAGAGTTTTTAAAGATTACCAAACTATGAGTTATGAGTGCAAAGAAAAACGAAAATATCAACGAAGAAATGATGATGAAGTTAATGGTGGATGGTGTCAAAAAGGAAGGATTATCTGTAGCCCGCGATCTTACTGATGTCGGAGAAGAACAAGATGCAGAATTTACAGAGAAAACTAATGAAGCATCTAACATTAGCAAAGAAAAAATTAAGATTAGAAAGCAGGCAGCAGATTATGAAAAGATATTTTTAAAAAAATCCGATACTAATGCCAGAGATGGCAAAACAGCTTACATAAGGCCTGAATTTCATGAAAAGCTGTCCAGGATTGTAAATGTGATCGGTGAAGATAAGCTGAGCATTTATTCTTATATCGACAATGTATTGGAACATCATTTCCAAGAATTTGGCGAACAGATCATTAAATCATTTAACGATAAATACAAACCCATTCTTTAACCATGGAAACAATAATATTGATCTGCCTTTTACTGATAATCATTCTGCTACTGCATGATCGGTTTGATAGAAAAAATTATGAAATTCCAAATAAAGGAACTGAAAACCGCATAAAGGACATAGATGATATCATGGGGCCTCCCAAGACGCTGAACAACCATTATAAAGAGGAACCAACAGTGCCAGAGAACCATAAAGAAGTGCCTGAGGATAGTATGATTTCGGAAGCAGAAAGCGAGATGGAAGCAGGTACAGTAGTAGATTTTGAGGCAGAAGAAGAAGAGTGGCGTAATCAATCGTATTTTTTTGAGGATGCTGGTTTGGCAGAGGGCGTTACTTTCGAGGAGTTACAATCATTTACTGACTATGTTCAGAGTGACCACCATGAAAATGTACAAAATAACCAGTTGCTTGCTACGGCAAAAAAAATTCAGGGAACAGAACTATTCAGTTTGCTGGAAAGCTCCGTTGAGGGTGCTTCTAAAAGGATCGCCGAATTGCTGGATAGCACTTTGCACTCAACGCAACTCCAGGTGAAAGAAAGTCCAGATCAGTTCAATATTCAAAATTATCTATAGACTTAATAATAATTAATTATGGAAACTTTAGACATTGATCAGTTGTACGAACTAAGAGTAAAAAAGGGCATGTTACCTACCATTGATATTGCTGGACATACATTCTATGTTGATCTAAGGATGGACAAACTGAGGCCAAAAGATGATTTCCTCTCTAACGGAATTTTCTTCTCAGATATTGAAAACTATTTTGATGATGGTATTGAAAAATACGTTATTCCTTACAATCCAATTACGCGTGAATTTGTAGAACTTGATGATCAGATCACAGAGTATCCGAAGGACTTAATTGCGATAAGTTTTCCTCACCAATACACAATGGACCCGTTCGGCTTTAATCGCCAAATCGGTGCTGACTTAAAAGATGGCTTACCTTCATCAGGTCTGAGATTGAATTTTACGGCCAAAATTGTGCCCTGGAAAGAGACTTTTGTTGCCTATTTAATTGAATCCAACAAAAACGACGCAACGAAGAAGCCCTCCAATAATTCAAATACAGAAGAGAAGGCCTCCAAGAAAAAAAGGAAAGGGAAAAAAATATAGTAGTTATATCTTTTTGCTCAATTCGCTTTGTGATAAAGAAAAAGGCGAAAATGCTTTGCCTAAAAATATTTAATTAACTATTACGCTTTGATATAATACAATCCAGCGAGCAAACGCTGTTGCAACAAAAGCAGACGTAATATTTCGTCCTGATTTTTGATTAAAGCTTCAACAGTTGACTGATTTTTAGTAAAACCACTATTGGCACAATCTAAAAATTTATTGCTGTAATCTACATCTTTTAAAGAACTACCGTTTGTAACATCTTTCAATAGTTCTTCAAACGTTAGATCATAGAAAAGGCAAAGCCGCACTAAATTGTCCATTTTTGGTTTGCACAAATCACTTTCCCACCGACCGTATGCAACTTTTGTAACGTCTATTTGTATAGCCACTTGTTCCCGTGTCATTTTTGTTGATTCACGTAAACGTAAAATTTTAGTACCCAATGTCATAGCATTAATTTTATTTACAAGTTAAGAAATAAACTAATATAAACTTAGCGGTAAACTTTTGTATATCAATTTATCGATTCATCTTCATAATATTGAAATACAAAATTCAAATCCTACGAAAACATTTCACTTAAAAAATGCGGTGACCGCATTAAGGAGAAGTCAGATGAAAGATATTTACGCCGGTATAAAACCGCTTCCTATAAATGATGGCGGTAGTGAAGGCGGATACAGCGGGAAATACATGTGTTGCTGGACAGGAAGTGCCATTTGTAGTGCCTGTGAGACACATACTGCTCATGCAACTTGCATTTCTGGAGCTACTTTAACAGCCTGTTAATAACTATCATTGGTTATTCATAAATGAGTTGATATATTTATGTATCAGCTCATTTAATTTTAATCGTTACATGCAGTATTTAAAAACTTTAAATCAAAGAGTTATTTGCATACGGTCTTCTTTCTTGTTAGCTTACTTGTTGTTGTCGGTATGCTGTCAAAGTGCAAATATTAAACCCATTGTCGAACCTAATTACATCCTAAAAAACATTAGAAATTATCTTTATTATAACGAAATGTACTTAAAATTAAGTGAAAGTTTTGTTGCTATGGATATAAATGATAAAGCCATAACAAAAGAAAAGTTCCTTAAGGAAATGATGACAGCTAAATATGTACCGGTGCGAATGCGATCAGATAATCCTACATATAAGCTATATCCTATTAAATCAGTAGGCGATCCAATGATCCCACGTTTGATCGGAAGTTTAGGTAAGTTAAACTATACCTATTTTAAGATGGAGGGTCAGAAAATCCCATCACTAAGGCTTACTGATATTAATGGTCATTCGTACAATCCTTCCGATACCAAAGGAAGAATTATTGTTATGAAATTCTGGTATATCAGCTGTGTGATGTGTGTGAAAGAGATGCCAGTGTTAAATGATCTGGTAGACAGTTACAAACACAGTAAGAATGTGGAGTTTATAAGCCTTGCTTTTAATGATGCACCAAAATTAAGGGAATTTCTAAAAGAGCATCGGTTTCTTTACCCTGTTATTCCCAATATGGAAAGCTATGCCGAAAAACTAAAAATACCTTCTTTCCCTACACATCTGATTGTCCGTGATGGTAAGATTTTGAAGGCTGTAGGTAGCGCGCAGGAACTGATTACCGAGATGAAGAAACAGATTAAAAGTTGATAGATGCTATAAATGCAGGTCATTTCAATGATGTACTCTATGTTAACTCTATATGATGATAATCGAAATCTAAGCGTAAATTCTCCTTGATAAAATTTATATATTGTAAGTCATTCTTAGTTGCGGGATACTGGCCTACAACAATATGTTTTTTGGGTTTTACTTCATTACCTGATTGCGAATATAAAAGCAGTTGCCCCAAGGCATCCCTAACACATGCTGAAGCATAAGGAGCCGACTTGACTTCATAAAGGACTACATATCCAGGTTGGATAAGTTTTATATCAACATAATTTTCTTCCAAAATCACATTTTCCTTACCAAATTCTTCTGCCAGCGATTTTTCAAGTGCTTGCTGTATCTTATTATGTCTTTGTTCTGCTATATATGATCTAGTACCAATTCTCAATTGGTCAGCAGTATTACGAACTATAGCTGCCTTTCTTTCTTTTCGTTTATTGCCTTCCTTTATGAGGCGTTCTTCACTAGAAGGCTTTTTCAGATCTCTTCCGAATTGATCATACAGATGTCGCATATATGTATAGATATTCAAGTGGGCTGGTTTATTTAGAATCATCACTTCATGTATTTCATGTATTCGCTTTTCACTTGGGATCGACATGCCAAAGTGATGTGCTATTTTAAGTAAAACTTCACGTCTGAAGATTGGTATAAGGCGTTCATTAGAATACAGAAAAGCAATTTTCCATTTAAACAGATCAGGTAATTTTATGTCATTTATCTCATGAAATCTTCCCCTCTCTGCTAATAAAGCGATACGAATAATATCATTTTTTACATTATCGAAAACTTCAATGCTATTATCACCATAACCTTTCTGCCAAGAATATGTATCATCACATCTATAGTTTTTAGGTTTTTTAGAATTTGGATCTCGTTGATAAATACCAAATTTTATCGATGTCATTCCCTTATTACTCCCGAGCATCCGTGTTTTCGTTTCAATCCATTGGCAAAAAGTATCTTTATTGCCAAGACCAACATATTCTTCTACCGTAAGCCCATATAATTTATCCATTGGCCATCTGGCGAGAAATTGGTCGTGTAAATCTTCAAGTTCAGTAACTGTCATTTTGGATGAGATATTAATTTAAATTTTAATGGATTTTTTTTAAAACCCTTATTTAGTTAATGTAGTAGTTGGTTATATTCTTTTGATCTGATCAATTGTAAATCTTAGCCTCTCAATCAAATTATCATAAGTTAAAATTTCTACAACATTTTTATATTTTCTTTTAATCACTTCGAAATCATTCTTCTGATCAGCATTCAGACTGTTTTCTCTACCCATGACAATTAGTCCGCTTGGATTTGCTATTTTAATTTTAAAACCCGTAGGTAATTGTTCCTTAAATTTATCAGTTAAATTTTTTTCGCCATCTGTACTCCAGCGATTTAAGAAATAGATGTATTTCTCAATCTGCATTACTGTTCCAGACAATTCTCGAAGTGGAATATAATTATCACGATACAACCCCTTAGTCATTATTGCGTTATCAAATGGTTTCTTGATTTCAATAATATCTACATAGCCGTTTGAATCAATTAATAGAAGATCGAGCTGTTTATTTTTTATTCCATTAGATAGTTTTGCTTGAATAGTTACGGACTTGAATACTAAAATATATTTAGGATAAAGTAATTGTATAATTTGCAAAATTTCATCCTGCCACTGATTCTCATTGTATTCAGCTTGCTCTTTGAGCATTAAATCTAATTTTTGCAAAATGGTCTGATATTTTATTAGATCAACGTCCCGGAAAGTCTTTTTTAGGTTTGTACCTTTATTTGTTAATTTCTTATCTACATATTTTTGGTAGCTTTTTTCTGCATCTTTAGCCTCATCTAAATAATTTCTTATCACAGATGATATTCTTGCCTCAACATATTTTCTTCGTTCATAATCTGTAGGAAACAAAGTAAGAATCTTCTTATATTCATCTAGCGGTATAGCAGTTGGATATTCTCCATCGATGTAAAAATCGTTTGTCGAAATCTTCGAAATTACTTTAAATACAGATACATCTGCGTTTGCAACAAAATATTTGTTTTGGAAAGAAATTGCTTTGTGAATATAAATATCAAAATGATCAACTAGAATACCTCTTGTAATCCTCCAATAGTCTCCTTCAAGCTGGGCGAAACTAAAATATACCACAGGCTTTAAAAAAGGATCATGATAGTTTTCGTCATCTTCTTCCTCTTCGTCAATTAATTCTTCATTTTTTATAAGATGCTGTTGCTGAAAGTTATAGGTTCTTTTAAATTTAATGAAGCCTTTGCGTTTAATAGCTTCGCTGATCCAATCTACTGAACCGGTATAGTCTGCAGTGTATCTGAATAGAATATGGCTGTTTACTTCTATGAAATCAATCATTGTTCAGCTTAAATAGTTTAGTTATGTTCTCTCGGCGATCTAATTCAAACTTTATTGGATATAAGAAAAGCGACAGTTGTTAAACTTAAGAGTTATAGGTTGAGGAAGTCCGTTTATTAATCAATTCGCTAATTTATAAAATAAAAATTTATCAGCCATTAAAGGTCAAACAAGACCCAGGACTGCCAATATCTTAAAGCTCTTCTATTCTCGATGCAACTTTGTTTCCAGCCCGCGGTAAGCGGGGATTTTTTAACACAAAATCTTCAAGAAAATGGAAAAACAAAGGAAAAAAATTGCACTGGCCGGGGTTTTTATTCTCTCTGCTATTCGTGTGTTTGCGCAGGGTAACGGTTCCGCCGGAATACAGGAGGCTACACAGATGGTTACTTCGTACTTTGATCCGGCAACGAAACTGATCTATGCAATTGGTGCTGTGGTGGGATTGATCGGCGGAGTTAAAGTTTATAACAAATTCAGCTCTGGCGATCCCGATACTTCCAAGACGGCAGCGAGCTGGTTTGGAGCATGCATTTTTCTGATCGTCGCCGCTACCATTCTAAGATCATTCTTCCTGTAAAAAATTGCCTTATGAGTACATTTAATATCAATAAGGGTATCGGAAGAACCGTCGAGTTTCGGGGACTGAAGGCGCAATATCTTTTCATTTTTGCAGGTGGTTTGCTGGGAATCCTAATCCTGGTAATGGTAATGTACATGGCGGGTGTACATTCTTATATCTGTCTGGTCTTTGGGATCGGGAGTGCTTCACTACTGGTCTGGCAGACGTTCAGGATGAATAGGAAATACGGAGCTTATGGATTAATGAAGCTTGCAGCTAAAAAAAAGCATCCGCGCTACATCATTCGTCGGAAGGCACTTAGGGCAAGTATTAGACTAAATTCTAAGAGAGCTATGCCATGAGAAATACAGCCAAAGCCACCACCTTCGAGAGCAGATTCCCACTGCTTGCCATCGAAAACCATTGCATCATTTCTAAAGAAGGCGATATCACAGCCTGTTTCGAGGTGAAACTTCCGGAACTCTTCACGGTTGCAGCTACAGAGTATGAAGCGATGCACGCCGCCTGGCATAAAGCGGTGAAGACCTTACCTGATTATACCATTCTTCACAAGCAGGATTGGTATTTAAAGGAAAAATATGCTCCGGATTTAGAAAAGGAAGATCTGAGCTTTTTGGCCCGGTCCTACCAAATGCACTTTAATGAGCGTCCATTTCTTAACCACTATTGCTACCTGTTCATTACGAAGACCACCAAGGACAGGATGCGGATGCAAAGCAACTTCTCATCTTTATGCAAAGGAGTTCTGGTTCCGAAGGAAATCCGGGACAAAGAAGTGATCCAAAAATTTATGGAAGCGGTATCACAATTTGAAAGAATCATTAACGATTCAGGACTGATTACTTTAGAAAGACTGAGCGAAGAGAATATTTCTGGGTCTAAGGACAAACAAGGCTTACTGGATCAATATTTTACGCTTTCGCGAAACGCAGGATCTCCACTTCAGGATATCGCCATTGGCTCAGAGGAAATGAGGATCGGAAACCACCGGTTATGTCTGCATACACTATCAGATACAGATGACTTGCCCGGAAGTGTATCGACTGATTTAAGATTTGAAAAACTATCAACAGATCGGAGCGACTGCCGCTTATCCTTTGCAGCACCTGTTGGCCTGCTACTGAGCTGCAACCACATCTACAACCAATACTTATTCCTTGACAACAGTGAGGATAATTTACGGAAGTTTGAAAAGTCTGCCAGAAATATGCATTCGCTGGCCAGATACAGTCGAGCAAATCAAATTAATAAAGAATGGATTGATCGGTATCTAAATGAAGCGCATTCATTTGGGCTTTCATCAATCCGTGCGCACTTCAATGTGATGGCCTGGTCTGATGACCCGATAGAACTGAAGCAGCTGAAGAATGACACCGGCAGCGCCCTGGCATTGATGGAGTGCAAACCACGTCATAATACCATTGATGTAGCCACACTGTACTGGGCAGCGATTCCAGGAAATGCAGGCGATTTTCCTAACGAAGAAAGCTTTTATACCTTCATTGAACCCGCTCTATGCTTTTTTACTGAGGAAACGAACTATCAGAATTCACCGTCGCCATTTGGGATCAAGATGGCGGATCGACTTACAGGAAAACCGATTCATTTGGATATCTCTGACATGCCAATGAAGAGGGGAATTATTACTAACCGGAATAAATTTATTTTGGGTCCGTCGGGTAGCGGAAAATCCTTTTTTACCAACCATATGGTGAGGCAGTATTATGAACAGGGTGCACATGTACTTCTGGTTGATACTGGAAACTCTTACCAGGGACTATGTGAGTTGATTAAAGGTAAGACAAAAGGTGAGGATGGCGTTTATTTTACTTATACAGAGGAAAATCCGATTGCCTTTAATCCCTTTTATACCGATGATGGCGTATTTGATATCGAGAAAAGAGAGAGTATCAAGACATTGATTCTTACGCTTTGGAAACGAGATGACGAACCGCCAAAACGATCGGAGGAAGTGGCCTTATCAAATGCTGTAAGTGGCTATATCGAACGGATCAAACATGAAAATGAAAACCCCTCATTCAACGGATTTTACGCCTACGTTAAAGGTGCTTACCGGAAAGTACTGGAAGAAAAGCAGGTACGGGAAAAAGACTTTGACCTGGCTAATTTTCTCAATGTCCTGGAGCCGTATTACCGCGGCGGAGAATACGACTATCTGCTTAACTCCAATAAGCAAACGGATTTGCTTTCCAAACGCTTCATTGTATTTGAAATAGATGCGATTAAAGACCATAAGATCCTCTTTCCAATCGTCACGATCATCATCATGGAAGTTTTCATCAACAAGATGCGAAGGCTAAAAGGGATTAGAAAACTGATCCTAATTGAAGAGGCTTGGAAAGCCATTGCGAAAGAGGGAATGGCTGAATACATCAAGTATCTTTTCAAGACGGTAAGGAAATTCTTTGGTGAAGCGATCGTCGTGACGCAGGAAGTTGACGATATCATACAATCGCCAATCGTAAAGGAAAGCATTATCAATAACTCCGATTGTAAAATACTTCTGGATCAGCGCAAGTACATGAACAAGTTCGACGATATCCAGGCCATGCTTGGTCTCACGGACAAAGAGAAGGGGCAAGTCCTTTCCATTAACATGAATAATGACCCAAAACGACTTTATAAAGAAGTATGGATTGGACTGGGAGGAACTCATTCTGCTGTCTATGCGACCGAAGTTTCGACCGAGGAGTATTTTGCCTATACAACAGAAGAAACAGAAAAACTCCAGGTCCTGCAAATGGCTCAGGAACTTGGTGGAAACGTAGAATTGGCGATTAAAAGGATAGCTGAAGAACGCAAACAGGATTAGATACTTCAAAATATAAATTAAAATGTCAAAGGAAAAACTTGTACTGCAGATCGGCGAAAAAATGGCTCTTACGTACTGGCCGGATCAGGCCAGCCAATCTGATCTGGAATTTGCGGAAAATTGTAAACAGGCCGCAGCTTCAAACCCTGTCAGTTTACAGGACTTCTTTATAAGGCTGAATGCGCTGCAAAAAGCGAAAAAGCCTGAATCTCCAGGAAGGAGAAGAAAAATATAATTATCAATTAACCATTAACCATCAAAATTTTATACAATGAAAAAAATCATTTCAATGATGTTATTGGCAGTGCTTTTTGCCACCACATCACCTTTAAAAGCACAATGGGTCGTTACCGATCCGACCAATTTGGCCCAGAGTATTGTGAACAGTGCCCAAGAGATTGTGCAGACATCTTCTACCGCCTCCAACATGATCAACAATTTCAAGGAAGTGCAGAAAGTGTATAATCAAGGCAAGGAATATTATGACAAACTGAAGGCGGTCAATAACCTGGTAAAGGACGCGCGGAAAGTTCAGCAGACGGTACTCATGGTTGGAGATATCTCAGAAATCTATGTGACCAACTTTGGTAAAATGCTTAATGATAAAAATTTTTCCTCCAAGGAGCTGACCTCAATTGCTTTTGGATACTCCAAACTTTTAAACGAAAGCAGTAACCTGCTGAAGGATCTGAAACAGATCATTAATGCTTCCTCCATGTCTATGAATGATAAAGAACGGATGGACATTATTGATCAGGTGTATAAGGAGGTGAGCGAGTACCATAAACTTGTCCGCTATTATACCAACAAGAATATCTCAGTCAGCTACCTGAGGGCTAAAAAGAAAGGCGATGCACAGAACGTATTACAGCTCTACGGTACCTCTAATCAGAAATATTGGTAAAAAAAATTAGCATTATGGAATTTAATAATCTACATGAAGTGCTTCGCTTATTATATGACGAAATGCTTCCGCTATCTGCTACAATGGCTACTATTGCTAAAGGCGTGGCCGGACTCGGAGCCTTGTTTTACGTGGCGCTTAAAGTCTGGCAGGCATTGAGCAGGGCAGAACCGATCGATGTCTTTCCGCTACTGAGACCATTTGCTCTGGGACTTTGTATAATGTTCTTTCCTACTATTGTACTGGGGACCATCAATGCTGTTCTTAGCCCTGTAGTAAAAGGGACACATACCATGCTCGAAAACCAGGTGCTTGACCTGAATAAACTGCAGCAGCAAAAAGATAAGCTGGAGCGCGAAGCGATGCTCAGAAATCCGGAACAGGCGTATCTGGTAAGCGACGAAGAATTTGATAAAAAACTTGATGAGCTGGGTTGGTCGCCTGGTGATCTGGCTGCGATGGCGGGTATGTATATGGAACGACAAAGTTTTCAATTAGAACAAAAACTCAAAAATTTTGTACGTGACCTTCTGGAAATTATGTTTCAGGCAGCAGCGCTGGTAATCGATACTATCCGCACTTTCTTTCTGATTGTGCTTTCCATCCTCGGACCCATTGCCTTTGCGATATCCGTCTGGGATGGTTTCCAATCAACCTTAACCCAATGGCTTTCGCGGTATATAAGTGTTTATTTATGGCTTCCTGTGGCTGATATCTTCAGCTCCATGTTGGCCAAACTGCAATCTATGTTGCTGGAAAAAGACATTGAACAATTAGCTGATCCCAATTTCATTCCCGATGGATCACAGACGGTATACATCATATTCATGATCATTGGCATCATTGGTTACTTTACCGTCCCCACTGTAACAGGTTGGATCATTCAGGCGGGTGGAGCAGGAAACTTTACACGCAATATCAGCCAAATGGCACAACGGTCGGGGAATGTCGCCGGAGCGGGTGCGGGGGCAGTAGCAGGAAATATTGGAGGTCAACTTTTGAAATAATAATAATAAAGATTATGGAATTTAAAGTGTTAAGAAATATTGAATCGAGCTTTACGCAAATTAGATTATATGCAATCATATTTGCTTCAGTCTGCATTCTGATTACATGTTTTTCCATTTGGAAATCGTACAGTTTTGCGGAAACGCAAAGGCAGAAAATTTACGTGCTTGATAATGGAAAATCATTGATGATGGCCTTATCACAGGATGCCAGCATTAATCGGCCGGTGGAAGCGCGTGAACATATCAGAAGGTTCCACGAACTATTCTTCACGCTTGCACCCGATAAGAATGCTATTGAAAGCAATATGAAAAGAGCATTCGCGATGGCCGATCAGTCGGCATACCATTACTATAAAGACCTTTCGGAAAAAGGATATTATAACCGAATCATCGCCGGGAATGTGCAGCAAAGAATTGAGGTTGATAGTATCGAATGTAATTTCGATCAATATCCCTACGCTGTAAAGACTTATTCCAGACAGTTCATCATCCGTTCAAGTAATCTAACAGAACGAAGTCTGGTTACCAGCTGCATTCTAATAAATTCAGTGAGGTCCGACAGTAATCCGCAGGGATTTAACATCGAAAAATTCAGCGTACTGGAAAATAAAGATATACGCTCGGTTGAACGCTAAAATAGGTAAGGTGAAAGATGAACACGACTTGAGCGAATTTGCAGCCATCCTGGCCGCAAAAGGTTATGACAATAGTTTTTTGACTAACCAAGGATATCCGGATTCTTTAGAAAAAAGTCTAAGGAGGTATCTGGAAGCCTGCACCAGAGGTGAAGATCGGCTCACTGAAAACCTTACTTTAATGTGCTACCTGAAGTGGTCAGGAGAAGATAAACCTTATGTACAGTGCTATATGGAAGTAAAGTATCAGAACGAAAAATTTTGCCTCACCAAAATGAGAATTTCCAAAGGCTACTGCGGTGGAGGGTTAGGAAGGCAGGTAGCGGTCATCGTAGCCTCTACGGACATGATACCGGAGAAGTCAAATGCTGTTAGGATGGTGGATGAGCCGCGCTTTAAAAACAGGTTTGGTACACGAATGAGGTAAATTAATCGATAGCAATATGAAAAAGTTTCATGAAAATATTGAACAGTGGGGTAGTGCCATAGAAAACCGATGGAAATTAATTACTCCAACAAAGCAGAGAAAATACATTGTACTTCTTTTTACCATCTACTTGCTAATCACCATTGGGGCAATGCTTTTAGCGTGGCAAGAAGGGCGAGGCCGGCAAAAAGGTCCGGACAAATTAGAACATATCACCAATCCTTTACGAATACGAAAAAATTCAAAATCAAGGTTAAAGGTGATTCATTACATTAAAAATTATCAGTTATATGAAAGAACAAAGTAATATCAGGATTAGAGAACTGGGTAAGGAACCCAGTCCTGAAGAAAACGGACCTGAGAAAGGTAAGATTCAAAACATGAAAAAATATCTGATATTTTTCCTCATGGGAATTGTATGCCTTGGTTGCATGTATATGATATTCTCTCCTGCCGAAAAGCCTAAAGGTGGGGGTGATCAAGGTCTGAACGAAGTTGTTCCGATGGCATCTGTGGATGTTATGCAGGAAGATAAAGGTAAAGCCTACGAAAAAGAACTTATTGAGAAAAAACAGCAGGAAGAACGGAATTCACTAACAGCATTATCGGATTATTGGAATAATCAGAATCCCAGTTCTGCTCAGATAGAAAGTTCAGTGCCGGAAGCTAACGGACAGCAACAGGCAATAAGTAGCTATAAAAATGTACAGCATACACTGGGTAATTTTTACGAAAAAGAACCTTACGAAAGCAGCCAGTTGCGGGAGGAGCTGAATACTTTACGTTCCCAGTTGGCCCAAAAGGAAACGAAAACTGCTGACCCAGTGGCCAGCCAGATTGCACTGATGGAAAAATCTTATCAGTTAGCAGCAAAATACCTCCCTCCTAATGGCAAGGCCGGAAATTCTGAAAGCAAACCATTACAGGACACAAATGACCTATCAACGAAAAAAAACCGTCAACCGCTGTACCGTGCAAAACAGCAGGTTGTATCTGCCTTGTATCGGGAGCAGTCAGATAGCGCCTTTATTCAATCTCTAAATAATGGATTTATAACGGTGGGTCAGCAGGTTAGTAATGATAAGTTGGCGAACAGTATTAAAGCATGCATTGCATCGAGCCAAAAGATAAGCAATGATAGTCCTGTGCGCATACGGATTTTGCAAGCTGCCAGGTTAAAACATATCCTCATCCCGAAGGGGAGTATACTGGTTGGAGCTGCAAAATTTCAAAATACAAGGCTGCAACTTTTGGTTACTTCGGTCGAGGTCAGGGGAAATATTATTCCTGTAGAATTAACCGCGTACGATATGGAAGGTCAACCAGGTATTCAGTTACCCTATTCTGCCGAACGTAATGCACTTACAGAGGTTGTCGCTAATATGGGTAACACCGGGGGAACTTCAATTGCCCTCAGTTCAAACACAAATCAACAGCTGACTTCTGATTTAAGCCGGAGCCTAATCCAGGGAGTATCCGGATATTTTTCTAAAAAAGTCAGAATGCCGCAGGTCACACTAAAAGCCGGACTTGAGCTTTATCTCGTTTCAAAAAAATAACACATAAACAATATACTTATGAAGCAAATTAAATTAATCATGGTCATGATGATCCTATCGCTGAATCAGCTATTTGCGCAGACAGAAAGAGAGGTCGTTTCCGATTCGGCATCAGGTTCCAGATTAAATCTTGGTAAAATAGACCCATACTGGTTAACGGTTACCTACGATAAAACGACCCATATTATCTTCCCATCGAAAATAAAATATGTAGATCTCGGAAGCGAGCATCTGATCGCTGGAAAGGCAGATGAGGCAGAGAATGTTCTTAGAATTAAAGCAGCATCAAAAAACTTCCAGCCAGAGACTAACTTTTCAGTAGTTACTGAAGACGGAAAGTTTTACACATTTGATGTGTTCTACAGTGATTATCCCGAATCCTTGAGCTATGACGTTTTAAAGATGCAAAGAGCTGGTATCAAGAGTAATTCAGACAATGTAATGCTCGAAGATTTATCCGGCGATCAGGCACCATTGGTTGAAGCAGGGCTGAAGACCATCTATCAACACAACAAACGAGTAATTAGGCATATAGCGTCAGAAAATTACGGCATTACTTTTCAGTTAAAAAGCATTTACATCGGTGAAGGCAAATTCTACTTTCACCTCGAACTGCGAAATACCTCCAACGTATCCTATCCGATAGATTACATAAGCTTTAAGATCGTCGATCGCAAAACCGCAAAACGGACTGCTGTTCAGGAAAAAGATTTGGTGCCTCTCAGGATGTTTCTGCCACTTGATCCTGTTCCGGCTAATGGTGTCGAAAGAAACGTGTTCTTGCTCAATCAGTTTACCCTTGCGGATGATAAGATGCTCGTGATTGATGTGTTCGAGGCAAACGGCGGGCGACATCAGCATATCGAAATACAGAATGAGGATTTGATCCGGGCGAAACCGCTAAGTGGTTTAAAACTTATTTTCTAACTCTATAACCGATTCCTATGAAAATATATGTGATTATCATCATGATACTTTTAAGTGGTCAAAACCTGGTTAGGGCGCAACGCCTGATAAAAGGCCAGAGAGGCATTGAAACCGGAGCGGGACTTTTGGCCGACCGCCAACCGGATAAAAATAATTTCTTTACTTATCTCCTGCTGAGCATCAATAAGAGGAATGGCGCTTACCTATTCTACCAGGTAGAGTACAATCGTAAGAGCTACGAAGGGGAAAACTTTAATATTCCGGTAGAAACTTACCTGGGAAAAGTAGGCTATAGTTTTCCGCTTCTAACAGATCCAGCCAGAAATATTGGATTAAACCTCGGCATTGCCGGAACAGCGGGCTATTCAGACATCAACCGATCCAACTATACCCTTAATTCTGGCGCCGGGATTATCAATCGCAGTGGTTTCGTTTATGGGGCTTCGCTCACACTATCTCTGGAGGTATTTATAACTGATTACTGCCAACTACTGTTTCGGGGCAATACGGATATTCTGTTTGGCAGTTCTGTCAACCGCTTAAATCCGACAGCAGGTTTGGGAATCCGTTTCATTTTATAATCTAAATTTTAAGTTATGTACAAAGAAGAAAATCATTCTTATAAAACGAGGTTATTTGTTATCGCGCTATCCTCTGTAATGTTATTGCTAATGTTTTTTACCCACGCATGTAATAACGAAATTGAGATTCAGACCAGTTATCCTTTTGACGTAGAAGTGATGCCGGTACCCAAAGCAATTGCTAACGGCGAAAAGCTTCAGATACGTTGTCGGATTAAGGCTGAACAAATAGTGAAGAACACCAAATATTTTATTAGATATTTTCAGTCCGATGGAGAAGGTAAATTAATCATGGAGAACGGAGTAGTACTTAATGCAAACGACTCGTACCTCCTCCAAACTAATAACGGTTCTTTTTATTTGTATTATGTATCTACCTCCACTGTGGCACAGTCGTTAGATGTATGGATATACGACAGTAATGGTAATGAAAAGAAACTCAGTTTCCAATTCACAGTAAAATCTTAGTGTTGTAGTTTAGACATCCTTGTTCATTAGGGGCGCCAGTTGGTCGCCCCTTTTTCATTTTTACACTTATAGGGCTACAACCATAAATTGCGTTCTCTATCCAAGTTGTATCTTGGAAAGCTATTCCGATGCAAGAGAGGAAATAAGTGATAGATAATCACATCCGTAAAATCCCGGAGGCAAAAACCGTAAATTCACGGATTGCTTTACATTTTTAGAAGGAATACATTTGCAATGCAAAAACATAAACAGTTCCCATGAAAATCAAAATCTTTCCCTCATTCTCACAATTCGAGTTCTAAGTCAAAAAAATTGTATCTAGAATTGCTTAATTAGATCTTACGGCAACCTTGTCGCGCATTACGGAGCCTATTCTCCGGTATTTAAAAATTGCTGAAGCCCCCATATCAGCTTAAAACAATAAACTAATTCTTATGAAAAAAATCTACATCGCTGCTGTAAGCCTATGCGCTATTGGTTTGCCAGGGCAAAAGCTGCTCTGGCAGAAGGACATTAAATCTTCTACTCAGGATTTCCTATCACAGGTAACTACCACCATTGATCAGCAGTACTTAATTACCGGCAGTTCAATCCAATCAGAAAAACGTATTGCTGGAACCAATCAAAACAATGGTTTCGATTATCACTTGGTTCAGTTAAATCAAGCTGGAGAACAGGTCTGGGAAAAATATTTTTCAGGGCAGAACCACGATTTTCTTTCTGCTACAGTAAATACACAAGAGGGAGGATATCTTCTTGCAGGAACGAGTTTTTCGGGCAAAGGCCTGGATAAAAAGGATGATTCTAAAGGTGGCAGTGATTTTTGGCTCATAAGGCTTGGAAGCGATGGACAAGAGATATGGCAGAAAACCATCGGTACTGCCTCGGACGAGGAAGCTAAAGCAGTGGTACAAAGCACCGATTTAAACTTTTTTGTTGCAGGGAATGTCCAGAACTCAGAGAAAGGTTACGGCTCCAAAGATGCATTAATAGTCCGTTTAGACAAAGATGGGAAGGAACTTTCTCAATTGATCTTAGGAGGCAAGGGATTGGACGAAGTGGAAAAAATGATTCCTACTATAGACGGTGGTGTTTTGGTAGGGATGTATTCAAGAAGCTCACTTAATGGATCAAAGAAAACTGAAAACTACGGCGAAGGCGACTACTGGGTAGTCAAGCTGTCAAAAGATAACAAGGTCGAATGGGAAAAGAATTTTGGAGGTAAAGCAGACGATCATATAAGGACCTTAGCCCTGACTTCTACCGGCTATCTCATCGGTGGTGAATCCAGATCTGAAAGATCGGGAAATAAGGTGGTTGGTACACAGGAAGGGACTGATATCTGGCTGATCGCGTTAAACTCGATAGGAGATCAGGAGTGGCAAAAATCCTACAACTTTAAGAACCGCGATGTACTGATGGGCATGAGCGTGCTTCATTCTTCCGATGATAAAACCACAAAAGGTATTTTACTGGGCGGTTACACTCAGGCAGAAGGAAGGATAGAATCCAATGATGAAAAATTCTGGATGCTGTATGTGGACCAGCATGGCAATGAACAGTGGCGCAAGCATGTGAAGGGAGAATCCAGCAAGAAAGAGGAAAGGTTATCAGATATTAAGCTGAACCGTGACGGCTCCATTATCCTGGCAGGAACCAGTGCAGAGGAATTAGGAAAGGAAAACTGGAAGATCGTGAAGCTTGGCGACAGCCAGATTGATGAGCTGATTGAGAAGGCGGATATTAAGATCTACCCGAACCCGGTCTCAGATTACGCGTACGTAGAAATAGGGCTTGAGGACCAGAGAGCTGGCGTGTTTGATGCTGAGATCAGCGTATATGATATGGGCGGAAGGCAGCTTCAGAGCATCAGGACTAAAAACAAGGTGACGAAGATCAACACCCAGGCCTTGGTGCAGGGCGCTTATCTGGTGAGTGTTAAAACTAATGACAATAAAACGGCAAGTGCTAAACTAATAAAGAAATAAAACTCAGATGAAAAAAACTATTTCAACAGCATTATTGACGTTGATTACGATATCAGCCCACAGTCAAATCAATCCGGGTGGATATGTACAGAATAATGTCAATAGCATTGCTCCTAAATCAGCTGATGTTGCAGCCTTATTCAAATATAATGAAACTCCCATATCCTTATATACAGGTATTCCAAATATAAATATTCCTTTATATACCATCAAGGAAGGAGATATCGAAATTCCTATTTCTATATCATATCATGCAGGAGGAATAAAAGTAAGTGATGAAGCTTCATCTATTGGTCTTGGATGGTCCTTAAACGCAGATGGTAGAATATCCCAGGTTATGGGAGGATCAAATGATTTTAGTACAGACGGGTATTATAATGTTTATTCCAAAAGCCTAGGTAGCCTGGTTGGAAGCGTATCGAATTGTCCTACGTTACCTTGGAATACTAGTACACAGACTAATGCCTTTTATTCAGATAATTTTATAGCGATTCGAGACAATAGTGCTTTATATAGAGGTTGGGATTTCCAGCCAGATTTATTTATGATTAATCTGCCAAATAAATCTTATAAAGCATATCTAGATATGCCGAAGTCCTCCCAGTCTAATTCGGTGAAATTTGCCATATCTGAGCAGGCTAATATTGATTTTAAGTTAATTGGTTCTCCAAGTTCCGATGGATCGTATAATTTTCAGGTTACTGATGAAAATGGCATAAAATATTACTTTGAAAAAACAGAGATTACAATACCAATGCCGGGCTGGAATTCAATTTCTGGACTTTCAAAGCGATTAACTATGATGGAAGACCCGAAAGGAAATTCAATAAGTTTTGTATATTCTAGTAATGTCAATAATTATAGGTTAGCAGGATCAAAAAATACCAGAACAGATTTTACATATCCTGTCAATACCAATAAGCATTTTGAAGTTCAAAACGGACTGACGGATTATAGTAAACAATCTGTAGAAGAAAGCTATCTTGACAGAATAAATTTCAGTAACGGTTCAGTAGTCTTCACCTGGTCTGACAGAGAAGATATATACAACTCCAAAAAATTGACATCAATCAAGGTTTTTAGCAATCAGCAATTAATCAAAGAATACGATTTCAACTACGATTATTTTATTGCGACTGATAATTTAGAAACCAGCTCAGTCGCCACTTGGTTAGGCGCACCCAACAATAAAATATTTACCCATAGGCTCAAGTTAACGGGAATTAAAAATCCGCTGACTAATGAAAATTATTCTTTCGGATATAATACCAATTATAATCTTCCGAATAAACTGAGTTTTTCAGCTGACTTCTGGGGATATTATAACGGCCAACCCAATAGTGATACATTTATTCCAAGTCCGGATAAATATGTCAAAGGCCAAAATGTTTTTAATGTTACTTCTTTTAGTAAAGATTTAAATAATTATTGGTATGAAGCAACAGGAGTAAGCGCGCAATACGGTGACGGGCACTTCAGGATTTATAAGGACTATTCACCTGATGGTAAACACTTTCTTTCAGATCGAAGGGCATCCATGTATTCTCTGGCAGGTATGCTCACCACCATTACTTATCCTACAGGTGGGAAAGTAGAATATGAGTTTGAGCCCAATACCTTTTCCAATTTTCCATTGCAGTCGCTAGTAAATGATAACACCAACCGTCAGGTAGCTACAAACTCTTCAATCAATAATATTAATGGAACCATATATTTCAATAATAATCCTACTAATTTTAGTGTCTCAGGAAATAATGTGAATATCAGACTGTATGGTCATTTTGGATTCTATTATTTATCCACAGCCTCAGATAATGTTAAAAATTCCTATTGGATTTATATCAAGGATAAATCCACAGGTCAGACTATAAAAAAAATATTCAACCCAAACGTTGGATCATTACAAAATAATCTAATTGCTGAGACCATCATTTTGCAAGCAGGCTCTTATGAGATGGGTACGTCCAATAACGGTGATTTTGATTTCGGCAAGATAAACTCTAGCGGAAGCAATGCAGTATTGAATTCCTGTAGCGCAAAATACAATGAGGAGAAAAGCATTATTAACGGTGTAGAACATAATTACAGTTCTGGTGGGGGTATAAGGATCAAAAGCATAAAGGCAATAGAGAAAGATGGTACACCGCCAATTATTAAAAATTATATCTATGACGAAATAACGGATAATGGCACTAAAATAACATCCAATGGGAATTTAGCGGATTTCCCAAAATTCTATGAGATTGAGAATAGATGCTTCGAGGAAAATGTTTACGGAGGCGCCTCTACCCAGTTTCGATATAAATCGAATCCAAACTGTACCCTTACCCCAACAAACTCAAATTCAACACCATTCAAAGTATCAGTGTATGAGGCTACACAATCTCAGGGAGCCTCAACTCTTCCACAAGGAACCCATGTAGGCTATTCCAAAGTCACAGAGCAACAGACAGGAAGAGGAAAAACGGAAAGTTTTTTCCTTAATAATTATACCCAAAGTTGTATTAACATGGCAGCTAGAGGAAATGCCCTACTTATTGGAGATGGAGACATTTTAAAACAGGTCATTTATGACAACGATAATAATAAGGTAAAAGAGACTACTTATTCTTACAAATACAATTATCCGGATAATTTAAATACCTATTCTATTCCATCTTATATTTTAGATCCGATTACTAATTATGTAACTGAATTTAACGGAACTGTTTCCAATGAGTTCGGAAACCTTTCCTATCCACTATTTGGCGGAATTATCCATAATTATTCGATTAATTTGTATAGATCATTATTGGAGGCTACCTTAATCAGAGAATATTTCCCTTCAGGTTCAAATTCATATACGGAGACGAAGATCAATAACTCCTACAGTAATAAATATCTTCTGACCAAACAGTCAACTCTTTTTCCAAACAATATTCAGCAAAGCACAAATTATAGCTATGCCCACGAGAAAGGAAACCAGCTAATGATAGATAGGAATATGGTTGAAATACCGTTAGAGAAATTGATTTCGCAGACATCAGGTAACAATACACAGACCTTATCGCACTATGAAACATTTTATCCTACATCCATACCAACACCACAATCAGGAAATTTAGTCGTTCCATTATCTGAGAAATTGTATGATAAGCTCGGAAATGCTTCTTACATAGACATGACCTATGATAAATATGATACGAAGGGCAACCTTCTTCAATACACGACAGATGATGGCACACCGGTAAGCTTTATTTACGGATACAATGATACCGAAGTCATTGCAAAGGTAGAGGGAATGAAATATGATGACCTGGTTGCAGCGGTATCACCGGCTACCATAATTTCCGCTTCCAATGATGATGCATCAGACCCAACCAAAGAAAATCTTTTACTTGATGCTTTGAGTAATTTTAGAAAAGATGATACACTGAAAGGAAAACTGGTTACTACCTATACCCACGACCCTTTGATCGGGGTAACATCTGTTACTCCGCCATCCGGCATCAGGGAAGTCTATCAGTACGATGATTTTGGCAGGCTGAAAGAGGTAAAAGTCCGGGAAAAAGATACAACCGGAAACTATGTGCTGCGCACTATTAAAAACTACAATTACAACTATAAACAATAACGGAAGCATACGATGAGAAAACATATTATCACAACAGTTTTATCTGTATTCAGCTTTTTTTGGGCGGGTGCTGCCTTTGCGCAGACTTCTGCCGAGAACTATGTGCAGTCGAAAACCTGTCTGAACGCAGATTGTTCGAAGATATCCGAGACGATCACATACTTTGATGGCCTGGGCAGGCCAAAGCAGGTCGTTAGTGTCAAAACTACCCCAACCGGAAAAGATCTGGTGACTCCTATTACCTACGATGGATTCGGAAGGCAGGTCAAAGATATTCTTCCTGTTCCGGTAACGACCCAAAATTCAAACATACACAGCAGTATTACTAGCGAAAATGCTGCTAATACTTACTACGGTGTTTCCAATGCGTTTGCGGAAAAGGAGATTGAAAACTCACCGCTGGACCGGGTTAAGCAGGTTGCTGCTCCCGGTGAACCGTGGAAGCTTCAGTCCGGCCATACCAGGAAATACCAGTATGAAGCCAACGCAGCCAATGAAGTAAGGAAATTTGTTACATCTACGTCTGTTAATACCGTAAATGGTGTTTCCAATACCGTATCTGCGCTGTCCATTTCTTCTGACAATAGTGGCTATTATCCTGCGGCGGTACTTTATAAAAATACGGAAACGGATGAAGACGGCAATCCTGTGGTGACCTTCAGGAACGGAAACGACCAGACGCTTTTAATCCGCAGGAACGATGGCAGCCAGAATATCGATACGTACTATGTGTACAATGAATATGACCAGCTTGCGTTCATTATTCCCCCAAAAGCAGTAGAACAGATCTCTCAGAATGGAAACAGCATCGCATCTTCCGTTTTAGATGAGCTGTGCTACCAGTACCGTTATGATGGCAAAGACAGGGAGGTGGAAAAGCATATACCGGGTAAAGACTGGGAATATACCGTTTATGACAAACAGGACAGGGTGGTTCTTACACAGGACGGTGTACTAAGAGGGACTGCCAATAACTTTGGCTCTAAAGGTTGGATCTTCACGAAGTATGATCAATTCGGGAGAGTGGTGTATACAGGATTCTTCTCCAATACGGCTAGTAGACAGGCAATGCAGAATGCCTTGAACAGTATGGCCGCCAATCCATACAATAATGAAAAGAGAAGCAGCAGTTCGTTTACGCTCCAGGGCCAGCAGGTGTTTTATGATAAGCAGGCTTTTCCTACCGGGAGCATGACCTTACTTACGGTTAATTATTATGACACCTACCCGAGGGAAATCAATACTATCCCTGCACAGGTTCTTGGAGAGTATACCCTTCAACAATCATTAACTAGCAGTGAAGATCCATCTACCAAAAGCCTTTTGACAGCATCATTCGTCAAAAATATAGAAGATGACAACTGGACCAGAACGTATCACTTCTACGATACCCGGGGAAGAATTATCCGGACGATAGCCAATAACCACCTTGGCGGTCATACCAATTACGAGTATAGGCTCAATTTCTCCGGACAGCCTTTAGTAAAATTTACCTATCATCAAAGATCGGCCACTTCTCCTGAAGTGCTGGTGAAGGAACGCTTTATCTATGACGATCAGGAAAGATTGGTGCAGCAATATCACCAGTTCGGAAACAACCCTGAAGAACTCATCGCCGACAATACTTATAATGATCTTGGGCAGCTGGTCAACAAGAAGACAAGCAACCAGTCCGGGACCCCGCTTCAGTCAGTAGACTATACCTACAATATCCGGGGATGGCTGTCTTCAATGAATAATCCAAACACAGCGGCTGGGAACGGGAAACTTTTCGGTTTTGAACTGAAGTTTGAAAATCCATCAAGCAGCAACTTTGCAGCGGCAAGATATAACGGAAATATCTCTGAATTTGACTGGAGGACTACCAACGATAATATACTGAAGAGATATGCCTACCAATATGACAGGCTGGACAGGATGAAAAGCGCCAGCTATCTGGAACCATTAGCAACCGCTCCTATAAACGATGCTTTTTCCGAATTGTTAACATACGATACAGGTGGAAATATCAAGACGCTTAAACGGTATCAGAAGTACGGCACAACTCCGGTGATGATTGACGACCTGGATTACCAGGTCTACCAGGGTAACCGTTTAATGAAGGTTATTGATAATACAGGTAATGGTTCAGGTTATGCCGTAGGTGGAAATACCATCGCCTATGACGTCAACGGCAATATGACGAGCCATCTGGATAAAGGCATCGAAAACATAAGCTATAATTTCCTAAATTTACCAAAGAAGGTAGTTTTCCAGCAAAGCGTTCCTAATATTACCAACAGCCTGGATTTCCTATACCGCGCGGATGGCGTAAAAGTTAAAAAGGCTTATACCTACTACGAACCGAGATCGGGAGGGGTGCGTACGGAGGGTACGGATTACCTGGATGGCTTTCAGTACGTAGATGAACAGCTTCAGTTTGTACCGACAAGTGAAGGGTACTTTGATGCAGTATGGAACCGTTATGTCTATAACTACCAGGATCAGGTAGGAAACGTAAGGCTGGCGTATTACAGGGATGGTTTTAACGCGACAGCCGTTGACCGTGTAACTGATTACTATCCTTTTGGGTTGGAATATCCGGCAAGTGGAGTTTGGACACAGCAGTATTATTATCGCTATGGCTTCCAGGGACAGGAGAAACAGTTTGAAACCGGATGGAGTTCTTTTAAATGGCGAAACAGCATCCCCGAGCTGGGTAGGTTTTTTAATATAGACCCGCTAAGTGAGCAGTATGCGTACCAATCCCATTATAACTTCTCTGAAAATGCAGTAGTTGCCCACAGGGAACTGGAAGGTCTTGAAAAGCGATATGTTTTGTATACGCCATTTGGTGTTATAACATACACATCAGCAGCGGCCGGAAGCCGAAGCCAGGCAGGAATTTATGAAACCGCCAAAAGTAATGCGATCAGCAACTATAATGGTTTAGTAAGAATTGCGGGCAATAATTACAACATCATTAAAGGAAGTATTGTTGCTGGTGTAGCGCTAACTGAAAGAGTGTTAAACAGTGAAGGTGAGAGCAAAAAAGAAAACGGAAATAGTGACAGTAAGAAAGTTAGAAATCCAAATGGCGCAAAGGGAAAGCCAGATCATCAAGCCAAAGTAAAAGAACTTGAAGAAAAGGCTAGAGCAGAACATCCCGATAAGGATGTTGTCACTGAAAAAAAGATTAAAAAAGAGGGTTCAAATAGACGTCCAGATGTTCAAGTAGTTAACCGCGAAACCAAAGAGACAGAGCAAATCTATGAGGCAGAAAGAAAGCCTAACAGTGCCAGAAATAAAAAACGTGAAGCGGAATATAAAAGATTAAACATTCCTAACGAAACTCATCCTGTAGGAGGAAACTAAAAATAATATTATGAATTATAAAAAATTTAAATCCAATCAAGGTTGGCTATCATTTGAATATCCTTCTAGCATGATCCAAATTGAAGAAGATGAAGGTACCTATTTATTTTATACTGAAGATACAGGAAGTTTTAGAATTACTCCGCTATTATTGGAAGGCAAAGGAAATTTTGATACTGATCAGTTTTTACGTAATCGTCAGCGAGAGTATGGAGGAGTAATTAAATTAAATGGTGCTCAAAATGAATATTTATATTACAAATCGCTTGATGAAGATGACGATCTGATCATCTATAATTGGATTTTTGCCAAAAATGATAAAATCATCTATTGTAGCTACACTATTGACGTTGACACGGAAGAACAGGAAAAAATTATTATTGAAAAACGCGAAGTGCTGACAATTATAGAGAATCTGAATTTTGTATAACGAAAGCTAGAATTAAAGGATAAAAAATTTAAAAATATCAGGAAAGAGATATATAATATTAGAACTACTGTAATCCCTTTAAATGTACAACCTGTAACAGAATCCATAATCAATTAAATATGGAAAACGAAATTAAAAGTATAAAAGTAGCCTTTGTGCAAAAAGTAGGAGACGATCAATACGAAACAGAAACAATGTGGTGTGACATTGTAGATAATAATAACTATAAGATTGCTAATATTCCGGCTATCGTAAAAAATGTTTCATTGGGAGATATAATCGAGGTCGAGTACGATACTGATGAAGAACGTTTTTATTTTGAGAGCCTTATTTTGGCATCTGGTAATTCAACTGTACACATATTCGTCTATAGAGATGAAGATGTAGACCCGGCAAAAATATGGTTAGAGGATAATAAATGTGAAACAGAAATATTGCGACAACGCAATATTATTGCGGTAAACATTCCAAAACAGATTAATTATTCTCCTATTAAAAAATACCTACATGAGGGAGAGGAAAAAGAAATTTGGACTTATGAGGAATCTTGCTTAGAACATGACTATAATTAATTCTGAGTAATTGCACTGTCACACAATATTTTTCGTATTTCCAAGGATATTTGATAGAAAATGGAATTAGTAGAACACATAGAGAAATACTTAGGTATAATCAATAAGGGAGAATCAATAAGCAATGAGGAAGACCAAAAATTTCTATTTGCAAAGTTTAGAGATCGACCTATTGAGAATGTTACAACATATACATCTTTAGGGTTAAGCAATCATGTACTTGCCTTTAAAGATGATAAAAATGTAAGAATCGAAATCCTATTTAGTATTTATACTGAGCAGGAAAGTGAGCGAGTAACTGACCTTTTATTTTATGTAGCGAATAAAATAATCGATAAACATAAGTCTCCTTTACGTGGTCAGATTATTGATATACCGGAAAGTATTCTAGAAGATAGCTCTCTAACGTCATTATATGTTAGCATACCCGTGTTTTTTGACGAAAATTTTGCTGTGCTAAAAGGTACAAATCCAGATACTGTTTTTGCTTGGCAGTTTCCAATTTATAAAGAGGAAAAGGATTTTATAGTACAACATGGATGGTCTAAGTTTGAAGATATCTTAGAGAATGTAGAATGCGACTTCTGGGACCTAAAAAGAGAAAAAATAGATTTATATAAAAGAGGTGGATCTCATAATGGAAACCAAAAGCATTAATATAAACAGGGAATACTTGTATTACCTATATAAGGCAGAAAAAAGTAAATGGTTCTTTATTGAGGCATTGGCTAATAGAACAAACAATTATAAGTCTGTAAAAATTTTAAACAGTGATAACGTCTTAATATGGTTAGAAGATCTTACCATAGATGACAACACAATTCAGGGTTACGGCAGTGAAGATCATCAATTAATGAGGGTTGAAATAAAGGATATAGTAGATTGGATGATTGTTGATAACAATAAGCTAATTGGAGGATATACAATCCGATACTATAGGCAAACTTTAAATGATGATGATCGTACTAATTTTGATATCGAATTTGGTTTAAAGATTGATGATGGCAACGATTTTTTCTATCCTGACTTTTCAACACCTGAAGGAGTAATAATTCAATTGGAGATGGCTTACAATGCTAAGTCAATTGAAGGTATTTTAGAATGTAAAGACTTGATAATGGAAGCTAAAAACGTCTTGAACTATACTAATTATGAAATAAGCGATGACCTATTATCTGAAACTGCTGATCTTCTTAAAACGTCTATAATTGAAAATATAAATCATTATGGTTTTCCTGAATTTACAGATGTGGAAAGGAGTTTTACATTGCTTGATGTAAAAGATTCAGGTAAACAAAAATTAATTTCTGAAAAATTAATTTTTTCAGATGGAACCAGCAAGACCAATAGATTTTGGGTTGGTTTGAATAAGAATGATGAGTGGAAAGTATTGGACTTAGTTGAATAGAAATTATAATGGAAATTAAACTTTAAGTATATGAGTTATGATCGAATAGATTGGCATTACCATGGAGAAGGCTTTCCTCCAAATGCTGGACCTGAACAGGGAGGGACGCACATAGGGATGTTTTTAGCTTGGATTATCGACAATGATTTAATTGGACAACTTTACAAAGAATTATCGATGGATTCAATACATAAAGTTAGAAGCCGGGAAATAACAGGAAGGGATTTTTTGATCGAAGAGTGTGATGGTAAATTTTATGATGAAATTGTAAATGAAGACGGAAATGAATTTATAAAATATTATTACGATGTGGAGGATAGCATTTATTTTGGTGACTATGTTGATGTGTTCGATTATTATGAAGGTATTTACGATGTCGAAAATTCATGGGAAAATTATGATAAAATAAAACCTGTCATCGATATGCGGTATCAGGAATGGAAAAATAATAGGCGTAAATCTTATTGATGAGACTCTATCTGAATTGAAAAATAAAATCAACTAATGGATGAAAAGTAAAATTCTAATTTTTTTGAGTATCCTAAATGTATTAACGGCTTGCGCACAAGACAAAATGGAACAGAAATATTTTACCTGGCAAATGTTTAGCGATGGTTTTGGCAAAGAAATGGTCGCTGCTGATGACGTTTTTAATAAGATGCTTAAAAGCGGTCTAAGGGATAATTGCCTTACGAGAATGGACTTTACATTTATTTCTGATAAAAAGGAAAATTTGCAGAAACTTGGGGAATTTATAAGGGCTCATTATCCATATGATATTAAAGAAATTGAAAGATCTGAAGGACTTTGGGAGATAAACGGTGAAACTAATGAAATTCCTATTACCAGGGAGAACTTACTTTATTGGTGTTTAGATATGTATAAGCGTGGTTATGAGTTTGATTCTAAGCTTGATGCTTATGGCGGGCCTTTTGACCCTAAAGACCAGCAATTTCCCGAATTGAATATCTCAAAAGCCAATGTTTATTTTGATAAGGGACTTGAGTGTTATAACAATGAAGATTTGAGCGGCGCTTTAATTAATTGGACATTAAGCATTCAGATTGATCCTGCAAATCCTGACGCATACTATTCGAGAGCAATAGTGAAAAATGAACTTTATACCTGGAAATCTGCACTTAGAGATTACGACAAAGCGATAGAAATCGCTCCGGACTTTTCCAGCGCCCTGCTGAATCGTGGGAGTGTTAAAGATGAAAATGGTGATTATGCCGGCGCAGTTGAAGATTACAAGAAAGTGCTTACTTTAAAAAATGTTGATTTGGAAGATGAGCAAAAAGCCTATTACAATCTTGGAAATACTAAATACAACTTAGGAGATAAAGATGACGCATGCCGGAGTTGGAAAAAATCTTTTGATCTAGGTGCTGATTATGCATACGAGCGTATTCAAAATCATTGTGAAAATTATCGATAAATTTAAATTATCTTGAAGAGGCATGGCAATAGATATTGAAACTAAAAAGAAACTAGCAGAAGACTGGCAGAACGCATTTCCACATTTATCATTGTATAGCAGAAATAAGTTGTATAAGGTTGTTGGACCAATAGTTATTGGGCTGGAACTTATTAAATTGCCATATGATGATGAATATAGACCTCATTTTGTAGCATACCCACTTTGGGAGAAGAATTTAAAAGAATGTTTTGATTATCCTTTTATTTTACAAGAGTTTCATAATGATAAGAATCTGCAATATAATATTCCTTATAAAGAGGCAGGTAAAACATTATTGGGCGACGTTGTAGAAAAAATTAATATACAGTCTCCAATAAAGTTCAATGGTGATGTGTCTATACATTTTCTACTTCATCGATTAAACCAGTATGCAGAAAAAGCTCCAATGCTATCAAATAAAAATACACTGTCATTTGGTCATTTCCTTGAGGCAAAAATGAAAATAGCATTATATGTAAATAATGAAGTAGCCAATGAGATTCTGACAAAGATAAAAAATCACCGTTGGGATGGTGATCATTTCAAAGTATTCAATATTGATGTAGAAACTTGGTTAGCTGAGCTTTCAGAAGAGGCCAAAAATCCGGAATCTTTTTTTCAGAAAATTCAGATGAATAAAGCAGAGAGAAAAATCAGCAAGCTGAAGTCCTCAGGGATTATGATTTAGATAGATAAAAAGTCAAATTTTGAGGCTAGCAAAAAAAATAAAGTTAAATTTTGTTATGAATGAGTGACCATGTGTTGCCCCGAAGCGGTTGAATAATTCAGCCGCTTCTTTTTTAGGTAGGCAGAAATCAGATTTCGATTAATATGTTTTATTACCAAAGTTTTTTTTTACATTGGCTTTTGACCTAACCTATAACAACGCTCTCATGACCGCCTACCTTTTAAAAATTATTAACAACAGCATTGAAAATGCTATCATTAGATTTTCAATCTTGGGGTCAAATACCTCCCTCTTCACCCAGAGTAGTACGATAAGGCTTTGCAAATTGACTACACTTCTGCTATCTACTTACGATAGATTCTTTAAGAAAACAGGTTTCGGGTTCAATGGCTATGAATTTGTACAAGAGCCGATTTGCCTGGAGCAAAACGAACCAATTATTGGTGGTTCTGACTATACTACACTAAATACGTATCTTCATAACATCAGTTCAGAAATTACCGAAACCACTATCATACCTATAAAAATCCGCTATAATCAATCTGGGAACACGTCCTTTTACGTTGGCATAGGATACCAATTAGCGTGTACGAATTGCTATTACATGCATCACCTGTGCTTACCGGATTGCAAATTAAAATTCACGCCACTTTATTATCAATATTTGGATGAGCTAATGAACGCTGATCAATTACAACATTGCAAATCGGTTAGAGAGTTGGCTTCAGACTGTGCTATAGGTTATCAACGGTTCCAGGATGACTGTAAATTCTACTTCAGAGATACTTTTCACCAGTTCCTGAATAAATTGAGAATGCTGAAGGCATTAGAAGACATAGTGCTAAGTGATCTATCGCTTAAAGAGATTGCATATCATAACCATTTTACAGGATATAACAACATGAGCTTCCTATACCGCAGGTACCAACTGAGTCTTCCGACGATACCAAGAATATTCGATCAATTCAGCCTGTAAATTTGGTGCCATAACTTTTTAAAGTACAACCTTAACTTTTTCGAGTATTATCTATACTTTCTAATGTACAACAAGTACCTTTTCGTACATTAATTACCATTTATTATCGTGAGCTTTATCATACAAACACGTATGTAAAACTTGTGATGAAAACAAATCTTTCCATTTGGACAAAAGTTGTATCTTATCTTTATATCTTATTGTTTACCTATGCCAGCGTAAGTAAAATACTCGATTTCGAAAATTTCCAAGTTCAAGTTGCTCAGTCGCCTGTGTTAAGTGCATATGCAGACTTTATTCCCCACAGCGTCATTATTATTGAACTGCTGACGGTGTTGCTGATCTGTTTCGAGCGCACCCGTATTTATGGAATGTTCCTCTCATTTTGGCTGATGGTGGCGTTTTCGGTCTACATTTACATCATTATCAATTACAGCGATTTTGTACCATGTAGTTGCGGTGGCATATTGGAAAAAATGGGATGGACAACACACCTCATTTTCAATTTGGTGTGTGTAGTTGCCGCGGCAGCGGCCATTATTATGCTCAAAAGGAAACGGGAAACGAATCTGATCGGTACTTACGCCACAATGGTCATCATAACCGTCTGTGCCTCTTTTACCATAGTTATATTGTTTCTTTCGTCAGAGCATGTGATCAAAAAAGAAAACAACTTTACAAGAAGGTTCCTGCTTCATCCGGTAATTGAAGATAAAAAACTGGACCTCCAACTAAATTCCTTCTATTTTGCTGGAGCTGATGATAGCAACATCTATCTTGGCAATGTTACTGCACCATTGTTGTTCACAAAGTTGGATACAGGGTTACATTCCGTTGCTTCGATGAGGGTTAGGCTAGATCGATCGGATTATAAATACCGTAACCTACAGCTAAAGGTTAAATCACCCTATTACTATTTATATGATGGCAATGTGCCTGTAATTTATAGAGGTCATATTAAAGACTCAATTGTAAGTACCATTAGTCATAACGATGCTTATTTTACTCAGTTAGCAGTGATAGACACGGGACGATTTGCAATTCGTACACAAAGCAGGGTAAATAAGGAGTATACTTTGGCCTTTCTTGATCTAGCAGATCCAAAAAAAATCTATTTGAAACCTGATATACTGGAAAAGCAAATTGACGGGGTCTTTGACTCTGACGGGAAGCTGATTGCCAATCATACCAATAATCAATTTGCTTATACTTATACATACCGCAACCAATTTATTATAATGGATTCTAACCTTAATGTTTTGAGGCGGTTGAATACAATAGATACCACCAGCTTAGCGAAAGTATCTTCTACGGAACTATCTGACGGAAGGCATAAGATGAATGCCCCTCCTTTAAAAGTAAATGTAAATTGTGTGCTTGCAGGCAATCTATTGTTTAACGAATCGAACCTCATGGGTAAGAACGAATCACGTGCTTCATGGCAAAAAGCGTCGATTGTCGATGTATACCGAACGGATCAGAAAGAGTACATCGGCAGCTTTTATATCTATCATAAAAATAAGCAAAAAATGAGGGGGATGCTGGCAACAGATCAATACTTATATGTTCTCTTGGGTAATGATATAATTCGTTATCATTTTAGAGATAATATAACTAAAGAGCTTTAAAGCAGGGGATGCTGAAAACCTGTAAAAAAGAGTAGGCATAAATATTTAAACTGTTTTGATTATGAAAAGAATGATCATTCCTGTAGCCATCGTTTTAATGGGTGCAGGTGCTGCCTTTGCCACTAAAGCAGCAAAAAACGCTCAGGTGAATGTAGATGCTTATCGCATTGATGGCGCAGGACAATGTGTTTTCGCAGACCAACAATGTAGTACCTCAGGAACTGAGGCTTGTACCTGGGCGGGCGACAATTCAACCCCATTGTCAGATGCACCAATTTCTGCAACTATGTGTGGTGATCCGCTGTTTAAAGTGCAGTAAAAAGGTATAACAAAGGGGGCTAACTAGCCCCCTTTGTTATAATTGTTTATTGATCCACTCAATTCCTTTTTTATCTTTTAAAAAATAGTCCCACCATTCAAGCACCCTGTTATACAAATCCTTTCTTTCTTCACCATTTCCCAATGCATGTCCACCATTAGGATAGAAAAGTGCAATCACGTTCTTCCCGTTTCTTTTCAAGCCCACATAAAATTCCATCACCTGGTCCCAAGCAATATTTTCATCTTTTTTACCCGCCCATAATAAGATCGGAGCATTTACTTTTTCAACATCATATATAGGGTTATTTTTAAAGTATAGTTCTTTTTTTTCTGAAAAAGGGATATTCATTTCATATTGTCCATTTTCAAATTGCCAATAGAAAGGACTATTAAAATTATAGTTGTAAGAAAAGTAGGAACGTACAATATCGCTGTTTCCTGCTCCTGAAATATATGCTTTAAATCGAGAGGAATGTGTCGCTATAAAATTTGTTTCATAACCACCATGAGAGTGCCCCATCAGTCCAATTCTATTTACATCAATATTGGGATTGTTTAAAACAGCATCTAATGCGTTATTTACACAATCCAAAGCTGATAACCCAGTTCCAATCTCAGTAAATATTATGTCGGGCATATATACAAAGTAGCCCCTTCTTAAAAGTGCACGAATATCAAATCCTACAGGATTTTTATAACCAGGAATTTGATATTCATTTCTTGCATTGCTCTGTATCTGATAAATACGCACGATCATTGGATATTTTTTATCATTCCGGAAATTTTCAGGATAGTATAATATTCCCTTTAAGGATTTCTTTTGTGAATTAAAATATTCAATCGCTTCCTGTTTTATAGAATGTGAAGTTTTATCAAGGGTTTTGTCCTCGAAAAGTACCTTTTTTGTAATTCCATTGGTTGAAGCTAGATATAACATTGGAGGCTTATTGTAGTTTTCTTCAGTAAAAAAAATATTCTTTACATGTTCATCCGCCTGTATTTCTTTTAAATAATTTACTGTAGGGTTGACAATAGTGTTAGCATGACCGTTTTGCCATTTAATAATTAATGTTTCCAGATTGGATACGTTTACTGCTTTTACAAGCAATGGTTTTTGTACATCAAAAGTCTTCAATAGAACATTGTAACCTATGATCAAAGAGATTCGTTGGTAATTGATTATTTGGGTACTCAATTTCCCGGCTATTTTTAACTGTTCTAACTTTTTTGTTTTTATGTGATACCTCCAAATATCATCATCACTTTCAAAAAAAATTTGGGTGCCATCTGATGAAAACACCGGATTTTGCAACCTTGATTTAGTAATCACTGTCTTGTTCAAGTTACCCAATTCAAATAGCGTCCAGTTTTCTCCGTTTTCACTTCCTAAAACAAACTGACCGTCAGGAGAACAAATAATCTCCGGAGAACCGTAGTATACCCCTTTGAGGTTAGTAAATTTGCTAAAAGTTTTTTGTTGTATATCATATAGGTAGGCGCTAAATTGTGGTTGTTGTGTTACATAGTTGTAATTATCAAATGGATTAAATGCAAGAAAGTACCGTTGGCTATTCAGAGAACTAATTGTTTGATGCTCGTCATTTGGTATGGTGAGTAGTGCATTAGCTGTAGGTTGCCAATAGTAATATTTACATTTCCCAACCCCTGATTTCTTTGCCTTTAAATTTCCATCATTGCCATACCATATATCCACCAAAGTTTTTGTTGATGGAGGTGTTACTTTTTCGATATTAAATAAATACCCTTTTCCGTTTTTAATTTCAGTCACTCTCAGAAATTCATCTCTACCCATCATTATTTCTTTAAGCGTTACCACTTTTGCAATATTGGTATCAATTGCCGTTAAAAATTGAAGTGAAGTTGCCGGATTTAGTTCAGTAATGAAAAGTTGATTCCCTGAATTGCTTAATACCATTTGCTTTACCTCATTTTCAGTACTATGCAAAACCGATATTCTATTAACTTGTAGACTAACAATTTCATTAGTGTTGCCCTCTTTACGGTTAAGATACAGGCGTTTGTTCCCATCAGTTATGTAGACGTTCTGTACTCTAGTAAATGTATGATTAGGCTGACCATTTATATCATAAACGGTTAGTGTACCATTTTTATCCAATATGCAGTACTGATTTATTTCTTTAAGAACATCCGCTTTCTTAGTGCTAACATAATGTCGTTTCGTATTAGTTCTAAAATTCCAAAATGTAGCGGTGTCAGAAGCGATCGATAATAATGCCCCCGGGTTTAAAAATGACCTATTGTAAGATAAGCCCTTGATACTTCCAATAGGTTTTAACGGGTTTTGGCTGTCAAAAACCATTATGGTATCGTTGTTCTGGTCATAAAATTTGTTTGCTGCAATCCATCTGCCATTTTGCGACACTTCAATATTACCGATATGGTAAAATTTAGATATCCAGGCTTCCATAGTATCATTAGGAGATTGGCATAAATACAAACCGCTTGATACCATCAAAAAAGTGCCCAGTATTTTTATAAATGCATTCATTGTTAGTATCCGGGATTTTGAGGATTTAGGTTAGAGTTAAGTAATAGTTCTTTTTGAGGTAGCGGCCATCGGTTGTGATAAGTTTTCCAGTTGGGCTTTGCAGATGTAAGATCACTTAATCGTCCATAACGCTTTAAGTCTAAAAATCTATGTCCCATTTCTGTAAAGAACTCTTTACGGCTTTCCAGTAGTATTTCATTCAATAATGTAGACTGGGAATTTACGTTAATGAGTGTTGTTAAGCCAGCCCTTGATCGTGTTGCATTAACATACGGCAATGCTTCAACTAATTTATTTTGTTTTACCAGTGTTTCTGCCAACAAAAGATATACTTCTTCTAAACGGAAAACAATCGAGTATTCTGTATTATTATTGGTTCGATTTTTATACTTGTTGGCCCGATACCATGTATTCGAACCAACGGTAACCGAAGCCATCCAGTTTATTTTTCTTAAATCAGTGGCAGCAAATATATTGAGAAGATTTTGTGACAACGCGTAACCACTAGGCGCCGCTCCTGAAAAATAATATGTTAAAGCTTCCTTGGTCGGATCACCTGAATTTGCTGGCTTTAGCTGCCATAAGATATGCCCACCTGTTTTAAGAAACACTTTATTGATGTCATTTTCAAACTGGTACAGCGGGCTTTGCACAATATTTTTTAATACACTTTCGGCATCAGCATTACGATTTTGCAAAAGATAGATTTTAGCTAGCATTAACTCGGCTACTTTTTTATTAAGATAAATACGTTCACTATTACGGTACGCGTCTGCAAGCAGGGCTACGGATTGATTCAGGTCATTTTCTATTTTGGGTAATACATCAGTTTCAGCAGTTTTAGATAAAGATTTATTGATTTGATAATCGGTAATGGTTACATAGGGTATGTCGCCATAAATCTGGTGTAGGTAAAAATGTAAAATCGATCTTATTAGCAGCGCTTCGCCCTTAATTCTGTTTTTGTCGTTTTGCGGTATAGCTATTGAAGTTTCAATCCCTTCTATAATAGCGTTGGCTCTGTAAATAAGCTGATAGGTCGAAGCCCAATAGGATTGAAGAATTATATTGGTGTCCAATTGCTGGTTTTGGAAAATATCATATACACTATTTGCTACAGGAGAAAAACTGTCCAAATCATCTGTATAAGTTCCGAGTAGTGCGCCAGTTGAATTTGCTGTTCCTGCTAATGGAGCAGTATCCCTTAGTCCTGCATAGAGGTTTGCCAATGCAGCATCAGCCGTTTGGGTGTCCTGAAAAACCTGAGAACTTATAATTTGGTTGTTTGGCAATTCAACTTCGATTAGCTTTTCGCAAGAGAGGCAAATCGTACATAGTAATATTAAACATATGCTTATATGTGCTTTAGTATTCATTTTAAATAAATTTAGAGGTTAATAGTTACACCAAAGGCAAAAGTCTTAAGTGGAGGTAGGAAGCCCATACCTAAAAACTCAGGATCTATGCCGAAATATTTTGTCCAAGTGACTAAGTTCTGCCCTTGAAAGTAGATGGTTACTTCTTTAAATACATTGCTAACCACAGGAATTCGGTAAGATAATTCGACATTTTTTAGCCTTATGAACGAAGCATCTGAAACCACTGCAGTACTGCTTTGAAATAATGTAGTAGCAGAGCTACTTCCAGTAGTGTAGGGCATGTACGTTCCGTCAGGATTCTGCGGTGACCAAACATCTAAAACTTGTACAGGTTGATTATTCATACTACCCGGCGTCGTAATAATGCTGTTGTAGTTCCTGTTTCTTTGTTTTACAAACTGTAGCAAAACCGAAAAGTTCCAGTTTTTATAACGCAAGCTAGTATTCCATCCACCAAAGTATTTTACTCCTATATTCTCAATTACTTGGTTGTCGGTAGGTGATGAAATTTTACCGTCTCCATTAAAATCTGTAAATTGATATTGTCCGGTCTGCGGGTTAATGCCTTCAAGCTGGTACAGTTTGATGATGGAGGTCGGCTGGCCTATGACATATTGATTAGCGTAAGAAGATCCCTCTAATCCTGGAAATGAAAGCAGCTTATTTTTAGGAAAACTTAGGTTAAATCCCATTTCCCATTGAAGATCAGAAGATGAAATTAGTCGCGCATTACCATCAAGTTCCAGACCGGTGTTATCTATTGTGGCCGCAAGATTTGCATTTACTGTGCTAAAACCTGTCATTGCCGGCAACTGGTAACCTACTAATTGGTTACTGGATCTGTTTTGATACCATGCAGCGGTAATATTAAGACGGTTTTTAAAGAATCCCAACTCTAAGGCCAATTCAAGTTTTTTCGTTTTCTCCCAACTGAAATCTCGATTGTATAGTTGGGAAGGGTTCAACCCTGTAATTCCATTATAAACCGAGCTAGATACGGTATAGGTGTCATAAAATTGATAGTCACCAATATTGTCACTCCCTGCAATCCCATAACTACCCCTCAGTTTTCCAAAACTCAGCCATTTGAAATAATTCTTGAATAAATCCTCATTTGACATTAACCAGGCAGCTCCCACAGCACCAAAACTTGCATACTTTTTATTTGGACCAAAGCGGCTGCTACCGTCTCTACGTCCTGTTACATTTAAAATGTACCTCTTTTTGTATTGATAGTTGATTCTGCCAAATAAAGCGGCATAGCGATATTCGGTTTGTACTTGATCAGAGATGATTTTTGTCTGCGCTGCCCCGATATTTTCAATAAAAGCATTACTCTGAAAGCCAAGTCCGGTCATAGCCCCAGTTTTATTAACGTCTCTTTGAAAAGTTCCTCCGGCTATAACATCCACTTGGTGCATTCCCGTTTCATATTTCCAATTTGCCTGTGGTTCAATTATAAATGAAAACCTATCCTGATTACTTTGTGACATTCTGGATGTAGCACTAGATTGGCCATTCACGGAGGTAGGATTATACATGGTGTTAGGCTGAAGGGAAATCTCATCAAAGGTCTGATAATTGATGCCTCCATTAAGTTTGATACTGAATTGAGAAAATAATTCATATCTACCATTTATATTCATTAATAGCTGCTTATTATTATTGGAATAGGTACTATTATAAGCTGCGATAGGATTATTAAAAGTGTTGCCAGCCCAATTAATACTCCCATCGTCATTATATAAAGCAGGTGCGTTAGGTGCAAGGATATAGGATTGGCGGGTGGCATCTGATCTTACAATGTTATTATCCTGAATGGAAAATAAATTTGAGATATTCAATTGAAAGCGATTATCTCTTGATTTATGAGATACACTATTAGTGATATTGTTTGTAGAATATTTAAAATTGTTACCAAATGCGGTTGTTTGTTCATTATGCGACAAGCTCAACAAGAAGGTAGTTGTTTCATTTCCACCTGATATAGAAAGCTGGTTGTTGGACTGTACAGCTACATTGCCAATTAGCACTTTTCTCCAGTCTGTGTACCTGTTTTGATCCCATGTCCCATTTACATCATACGCACTGGCAGGATATACAGAAATACCATCATTAGCAAAAGCCTGTTTTCGCATCTGAATATACTGTTCCGTATTCATCATTTTGAGCCTATTCGGAACTTTACTTAAACCGTAGGATGTATTAAATGCTAATCTTGCTCTACCGGACTTGCCTTTTTTTGTCGTTATCAGAATAACGCCATTAGCACCTCGCGATCCGTAAATGGCTGTTGCATCAGCATCTTTTAATATTTCTATACTCTCAATGTCATTCGGATTAATGCTATTTAAGGGATTGATACTTCTGCCAGGAATTACAACGCTGGAATAAACTGAGGTCATTTCTCCGCCTATAGGTACTCCATCAATGATATATAAAGGTACATTACCGTTAATGTCACTATTGTTAATTGTTCTCAAACTATTGCGACCTCTGATCTGGATATCGAAACCTCCACCTGGTACACCTGAGTTCTGCGTAATACTAACACCAGCCATTCTGCCTTGGATCGTTGACAAGACATTACTCACTGGCTGGTTTTCAATATCCTTGGCCGTTACCTTAGCGATGCTTCCGGTGAGCTCTTTTTCCTTTACATTGTAGTACCCTGCATTGAGCACAACCTCTTCAATTCTGGTTTCTTTATCCCGCAGTTTTACCGTGTCCGCAGAGGATGCAGGAACAGGGGATAAACCTTCATCTGCGGCGGCCAGCTTTGGGGATTTGGAACGGATAATTACAGTATTTTCATGAATCACCGTTTCAAACGGCAATCCCTTAAAAAGTTTGTCGAGGCAGCTTTTTACGCTTTCATTGTTACATTTCGTAGCTTGAACTTTATAATTGCTTAAAGCTTCCTCCGAATAGGCATATTGCCGAATCTTATTTTCGGAGAGGAGACGTTTAACTGCCTCCACTGCCGGGATGGCCCCAGCGTTGTAGTTGACCTTGATTTCAGTCTTGAGTTGTTGTCCACTCAGTGGAACATAGCTGCATAAAAAGAAAATGGCAGCCGTGCAAAGATTTTTCATAATTTTGCATTGTATTTGAAATTAATATTCAGTAAGACGTTTCATTATTTTCTAAGTACGTCGACCGATGGGTGCAACCATCGGTCTTTCTGTACCTAATGGCGGCTATCGGGGATCATCGCAGGAGTCATGAGACACCACAGCTTACTTTTCCAATCTATAAATGTTTTCATTGTGTTGTTTAATGGTGAGACCAAGCTGAAGTGCAAGCGTTTCCATCCATAGTCCGGCGTCTGCTTGCGGAAGCTTGATTGTTATTTCCTGATTTTCCACTTTAGCAGGATATTCTACCGTAATGCCGTAGGTGGTTTGCAAAACCCTGATGGCATCTTTAACTCTGCATTGCGTAAACGCAAGGGTAGGGGTAGGGAGCTCCTTTCTATCTGCGCCTTTATCCGTTGCATCCACCGCTGCTATCGCAGGATTGCCAAAGTTGGTAAACTGCTGTTTCGGCTTTAAGATGTACGCTTCGTGATGATCTTTCCTCGTAACCGAAACGCTGCCTTCATACAGATCAACCTTAAATGTTCTGCCATTTTGTAACACTTTAAAAACCGTACCCATCACTCTAGTGTCGTAGCCGTTACCGTGTACAATGAAGGGATGTTCTTTGGATTTCGCTACGTGAAAAATAGCATTTCCTTCCAGGGCTACTTCTCTGGTGTCGTCAGGAAAAGATTTCTCAATGGTAAGCTTCGCATCTTTCAATAATGTAATGGAAGTGCCGTCCTTAAGCTCTACTTCCATAGTGCCTTTATCTGCCAAATATATATTTGGCGTGATGTAGGTTCGGTAGCCGATTAGGCAAGAAAATATGAATAGCACCGTAATTGCTCCATAAGCAATATTTCGACGTCTGCGTTTTCTGTGTATTCTGTCAAATACTTTTGTCCACACTTCTTCATTTTCTTCAGCTGTTAATGGTAGATGGTCATGATCTGTCACTTTGTATCTGGTATTTGTTTAAACTGCGTTCTCATATTGAAAAAAGGGATGGTTGTGCAGGAGCTGTTTAGCATTCTGCATTTTGGTCTGGCGGATGTAACGAAAGAATGATTCTTCCGTTTGATGTCCGGTAATTTGCATAATGGGATATACAGAGCCGAGGGGATTTGATAAATACATATTGGTAGCGAAGGATCGTCGCCCTGTACGGCTGCTTACCATTTTCCATTTTGGTTTTAAAGTGAGGGGATGGACCTCATCAATTCCTGCGTTCTGTGCAATCTCCTTAATCGATTTATTGTAGTAATAAAGACTAAAGTCACTCGGTATCCTTCCCTCCGGATACCTGCTAAAAATTTCTCTGATTACAGGATGCAGGGGTATGACCACAATCTCACCGGTCTTCCGCGTCTTAATCTGAATCACATCGTCAACGATATCGCCTTTGCTTAATACAATAACATCCTCATACCGCAAGCCTGTATAACAGGATATTAGAAAGAGGTCTCTGATATGAAGCTTTGTACCGACAACATCAAGCCGTTCAATTTCTTTTAATTCCTCCAGATCTAAATAAATGGCAATGGATTCGCCGTGCGGCACGCGAGTTTTTTTGAGCGCTGTTACATTGACGTCGTAACCGTCATCATGACAGGAATTTAACATCGACCGTAATTTGTTGAAATTATTGTAGACTGTAGTTTGAGCTTGTCCACGTTCTTTAAGGTAGGCTATAAACAGATCCAGCATACTTTTATCGAAGGAGTTGCTCATAAGGTATACATTGAGGTAGCACTGATGCACCTCGAACATTCGCAAAAGCTTATAGAACGAAATCCAGATTTTAGCCTTATCACCTACATTGTGGTTTATGTAGTGCTCGCAATAATTTAGTAATCGGCAACTTGTACGTTTTGGTTTTCTCATGTTCGCACTTTATAATTTAACTTAGAAAAGTCATAGCATTGGTTGGACCAATGCCATGACGTGAAAGCAATTCACAATCTCACATAGTGAGGGGTTCTATATAGTATTATGCAGCTACAGGAAAAATCCACAGGTGTTCACATTATATTTAACACACTTTATGATTTGTTAACTCTTTTTAAGAAAAATCGTTATGATTTACCGCGTAAGAATTTTAACGCCTGAGCAACATGGTTTTCCACAACACGTCGCGAAAGATTGAATTGAAGAGCGATCTCTTTCTGAGAAAAGCCGTACAGTTTGTTCATTTTAAAGATGGTCTGGCGAATAGGAGGCGTGATCAATGCTATTCTTGTCTCCAAAACAGTCAATAACTTTTCTTTTTTTTCAGCCAAGATAAGATCATCTATGGATGTATCTATGCGGTCAGCTAACTCATCATTAAGAATTTGATTTCTGTTTTTCCTTAAAAATTCGTTGATCTTCTGATGGCAAGTGTTAAACATGATGCTCTCCCAGCGGTCAGATTTCATTTCGGAACGATAATTCCAAAGGTGCACAAGAACATCCTGCAACACGTCTTTTGCATTTTCACGATCTTTAATTTTAGAGGTGATTCTTGAAAATAATTGAGTGTTGTAGGTATCAAGAAGCGTTTTAAACTGATACTCCTCGCTGGTAATATGGCGGCGGGAAAATCCCACTTTGTTAATTTTAGATGTAACAAATTTAGTTTTTTTTTAAATACAATGATGTTCCATTGTTGAAAATTTAGTTTATCAAATTAAAATGTTGAAACTTGATAAATTGACGGTAATAAAAAATTATTAAACTAAACCTAGGTAAATATAGGGTAAGAATTTATTCACCAAATCTTGCGGGTGTAAAAGAACCAGATTTATCACATAGTACCGATTACTATTACATAGAAATCTAGCTAAGTACCGATATGGAACTTAAAGTTTTAAAACAACTTAAATTATCTTAATGTTCGCCTATCTGAATATAATATTTTCGATTTGCCAATTAAACTGTGCGAGTCTCCGAAATTTTGTATAAATTTTTTTGGTTAAACCTGAGTTAATTTTTTTTCTGAATAAGTAACTTTGTTGCTAGTAAGTGGGCTGAGAAATCAGCTGCTTTTTTTATGATGCAGTTTTGGTTATTTCGCGAAGTAAAAAATGTCTTGGGAAAGCACTTAAAACTTCAGTTTATACCTTGGCATATCTCATTGAATATTGCCTGTCAAAATCAAAGGATACAGGGTATCATATTTTGAAACCTGCTGGTTCGTAATAAGAAACATTTTTTTAACTACCAGTCCCGAATCATTATATTTAGTTGGGTTATATTTCACCATTATAGATATAGTATCGTTCATTTTATAATTTCCTGTCGCAACCATGCTTTCTGTACAATCACATGCATCTTTTACGCCGTAAATCCTTATCGAAGGATATTTTATATTGACATATTTAAAAAGGCAAGTGTAAGTTTTTACATTGCCTGCTTTTATGGTACCAAAGTGATGAACCAGTCCATCTTGTTTATTTCGGAAAATTACTCTATCTGAAGTTTTGTAAGTAAGCAGACATATAAAGGCAAAAATTAAAATAACGATAACAATGTACAACTGTTTTTTATTCATGTTTCTTTTTTCTTTTCACAAGCACATCAATACCGACCATAATGTTGGTATAACAATTATTTTTATGGCAGAAATTTGGTCCGTATCCCCATTTACCATTATCAAATCTCGTGTAGGTTAATCTTTCATTAAAGTTCGTGAGCCGCAATGCGGGACCTGTTTTTTTGTCAAAATCTTTAGTTGGAAGCCATTTTACGGCAACAAATACACCTTTTACAGGAAAAATAATTTTATGATTTGCTAAAGGAATTCTGACATTACCCTTTCTTTTATTCTTTGGGCTGTAGATTATTGCTGATTTATTAATTTTAGTGCCGGGCTTTCCGGTGAGGGAATCAATATTATAAAAGTTTATTTCAAGATCAGATACTTTATCTTTTGCATCAGTTTTATAAAGGAATAAGGTAACACCATTTATCACGCCTTTTTTATTAAGTGTATTTCTAAAAATCATCCCCATCTCAAAACCAATATTTGGATTGACCGATTTAAGACCACTATTAATTTCTTTTTTTAATGCAAAGGAATAATCAATTTTCTCATAATCCCTGTCATCAAAAACTATAGCCTCAATGTTTCCGTTTTTTGAAAAAATGGAATCACTATTTACCTGAGCGTTAAGCGTTAAATGTATTAAAACCGCAAAAAAGCTTACTGTATTTTTCATTTTTAATTAGGACTGCCAGTACAGCAGCCCCGGTAATTATTTAATTAGTATTAAGCAAAGCCGCTACCGCATCCGATCAGTCGCGGTTCACTGTCCCAGGTAATCAATCCCCATAAAATAGTGTGCGTTACCACTTCATAGTAGCAGCCTTGGTCATCAATGTAAATCTGGCCTTTTTCCTTAGCCTGAACCTCTGAGCTTGTGAGAGAAGCTGTTGCAAAGAATGCAAAAGCAGTCATGATAATTAGTTTTTTCATCGTGATTAAGTTTTTAATTTATGGTAGTAAATATAAGAATATTCCATTTTATTAACATACTCATTTATAAGTAATTGCGCAGAATTCAATATGGCAGGTTATTTTTGTCATAAAAGCATAATACCCGCCTGGGGTGGCCTTGTCGTTATTAAAATTTCTAGAACTTTACTTTTAAAAATATTTCCCTTAAATATTTTTGACAATGGTGTGTAAGCCATATCCCATTTCTGGGGTGGCAAAAATCCGCCTAATGTTGCAAGTAAAATGCTTTCGAAGTCATCTGTAGCTTCGATCATATGTAACATCGTTACAGAGGTGTCTTTGGGAAGTGTAATGTCCCTCTGGAGTTCTGGCGCATACTGATCTGATATTGGAACGTCGCCATATTAAACCAAATAATGAAATTTATCTGCAATATTTTTTTTAAATTCATACCACAAAAACGCTCGCTATGGAAACACAAATTTTTGCAGTTATCATATTCATCCTCGGGTTACTCCTATACTTCTTCATCCGCAAAAGAAAATTTAACCGTCGTAATGTTGCCGGAATTGAAACATTTTCAAGCTATGAAAAGTCAGTCTTTATTCGGCTTCTGGAATTGATAGGTAGGATACTATCTTTTATCTTGATTGGTTTGGGAATTCTTTTGTTCTGGGCATCTTATACCCAAGAGAAAAAGAGGGAAAAAACCAGGCAGGCTTTTATATTTCCCATTATGGATCAGAACTCTCTGTTTGAACCAACCCGAATTTGAAATTTTGGATTAAATACCCTCAGAATTTCCTCTTCCTCATCTTTTTTTTGTAGATCGAAATTTGAGCTTTCAATATTGATTTGCTCATTTACTGATGTATAAATTTCACCTCTTTCATATAAAATATCACCTTGATGTTCGGTAAGGATAGTTGGTAAGGTAGTATCAAGGATTTTCCAATTCTCTAATGATGGCAATTGGTTGCTGGGCAGTAATTTAATATTGTCCTTATCATCTTGTAATAATAGCTTTTTTTATATATCGTTTTCTGTAAGTTTTGGAAAAGTACAGATCAATTCGTGCCACGGTAGTGCTGTTTTGGCGTGCAGATCCGTAAATTTAACTTTGTCGCTAAGATTACCATCCGAAGAGGTATGATTTGCTTTTAAGTATTGGGCAGAAATAATTGTGCAGCCGTACAATGATGGATCTATGTGAGGCTCAAACTTTCTGCCCGCATAATTATAAAGTAGGTAAAGTGGAGTATAACCGTTATCGCCAGCATATTTCATTAGCAGATCAATTTGCTTTTTTCTGGTCTTTCCTTTTCCTACCCAGTGTTTCAATTTTTGATAGTGGCCATCTTGTAAATCAGCTACCCCTTTGTTTCTCCTATGGTAAATAATCTTTGATTGAATGGCATAAGTATAAACATTTCCATCATCATGTACTACACTTAACAGCAAATCATCACCATGCGCCTTTTCATCCGTTGATTCAAATAGCTCGAAATCAAGTTCCGGATGTTTCGCTTTAATAAGATTCATTTCATAGACAAGATTTTGAGAAATGAATGTTTCATGAATTTTTAATCTGGGTGTTTTGCGGCTAAAATAAATTCTTGCCCAGGTATCCTTAGCCCCCGCCTTGAACAGTTCACATATTGTCGGATTCTTGGGATCAGCGATGTAGTGTTCTAAACTCATTAGTTATCAGTTGCAATTAAAATTAATCTTTTAATTTGTCAAGAATTTCTAATATGTTTTCAGGTAATTTACCTTCAAAATATTCAAGTATAAGAGGATTCCCTGTTAAAAATTGACTAACCAGACTAACCCAATCCTCTACACTTATTTCGCCATTTATTTTAAATAATTTTTGGGAAAGTGTTTTTAAGTGTAGACTATTCTTATTGTTATAATTAAAGTCATTATCTCTCCTCAGATAGTATTCATTTTCTGTGTAAAAATGAATAGCACCATCAAAATGCCTAAATGTCCCCGCGTTTACATCAAATTCTGCATGAATATACTTGACAGGATAATATTCCTTGTCATTTTTATAAATCCTTTTTTCTTCATCTTTAAATTCTTCAGCTTGAAAAACCTTAATACCATTTTTTGAACTCCATTTTATATCCAGAGAATATGTACTTGCGAAGAAAAATTTTATAAGAGATGGTTCAAGTTCAAGAGGTGGCCTTAGTTTTATGATCCCATCCTCAATGTCCGATATAGTATTTAGAAATTTTGCTCCATACCAGGTGTCAAATTCCATGTACATTCTGTTAGTAACATTTATTCTGACCCGATTATTATCTATAGCGAGATATTTTTTATTTTTTGCTGTATTGTAATCTGAAAAAAAATCAATAAATCTAGGAGCAAAATTTGCATTTTGAGAATGTCCACGTCTAAAGTAAGGATGTGCCATCACCATGTATTTATCAGCATAGTAATATCCTGCAGCAAAGCATTTAGTGTTAAATTCTTTTTCAAGAATATCAACTTCAATCAATTCCTCTTTATCTAAACAAATTTTATCATTAAGAAGGCTTACAATATTTGGGTATGAAGCAACGATACCAATAGTTTGGATATAATCAAAGTTGTTTTGAGTAAGCTTAATCTTTTTATTTGCACAATATTCTATAAAAGATTTTATAAGTGCTTCACTGTCTTGCAATTGTTTTTCGCGTTCCTCAATCTGATTTTGAAGATATTTTTTTTGCATTTCGGTAAGATTATCCATGTCTTTTTTATTATTATTAAATCATGATCTCCAAAGAATTATTCCTTACAAAATTGTTATTTAGACTATAATTTTTGTTTTACTTATAACCCGTCTTGAAAGTATTATCGAGTTTATTTTGAATAATTGTAGCAATAACTAATACTTCAGTCATTTGTGTTAGTTGTGTATCTTCCAATAATTTTGGATTATGGGCTTTAGGATTTCGGTACATACTGAAAAATCCTTTGCAAAAATTTCCAAAACCTTTATGCTCACTCTCATCACTTGGCGTCTGAAGCATATTAAAAGCAAGCATTGGTTTTTTATCCTTACCCAATCCAAAACATTCGTCGACTAATTCTGAGCCGTCTGAATGATAGCCACTTAATCCCCTAAGTCTTTCTGCAACACTTTTAGTAATTTCTAATATTGCATGAAAATAATTTTCTTTGAGCCACTCTGATTCGCAGTATGGCAGAATTTCGGGATGTACTCCAATACCATGAACTTTTTCTTTTATTTTAAGAGATCGTGCTTTAGCTTCAGAAATCGTTTTTACTTTATTTACAACTCTTGGTTGACCAGCTTTATCAATTTCTAAACCTTCATAAGCAAGTTTCTCGTTAATAGCAGTTCTATGGGTTTCAAAAATATTTTCTTCACTATATCTTTTAGGACTTAATAGCCTAACAACGAAAGCAATTATATTGTTACCACATTTATCCTGTTCTTGTTTAGCTTTTAATGCATAAAAAATTCTATCTGTCTTATTACTTCCTTGATTCGATTCTGTAATTCCAGCACCAGCTAAATGTTCTGATATTTTTGAGTGTGTTAACATATCCGATATTATATCAGAAAGATTTCTTAACGTAATGTCGTCAAAAGATTTAATCATTTAAATTATAGTTTTAAGGGGAAATCAATTAATAATTTATATCTATTAGATTATAATTTAGCAAGACACAAAATTATTCTCATTTTATAATTATAATTTTGAAAAGATATAGAATATTTCCTTTTACTTGATGAGTAGTTAGGCAGAAATTTATGGCACCTTATACGGATAGTCAAAAAAAATCTCAATACTAACTGTTTTTCTTATTCATTGACGAGTTCTAAAACAAAATTTGATTTTCTATAGCGACCATCATAATAGTAAATTTATTATTTTTTAAACGTTAATCTCTTCGAAATAATTAACTTTATAAGTCTAACCTAATAACCAATATTTATATTAATGCTTTCTCAAGACGAAATTTTAGGATCTCACCCTATAGCACCCAATTTTTTTGAAAAATGGTTTGATAGTGAAAACGTAAAGCGTACTAAAGATCATTGTCATAGAGCACTTTCAAGTAGACTCGCATCGAATGATTCTGAGCTTATCTCCTGGCTTGCTGATAAAATAATTGAACATCACTATAGTCCATCTAAGCTGAGACGGCTAAGGAGAATGTATAAAAGCATAGGATTTCCAGCTTATGCAAAGCAGCATAGACAGATTCCGAATGCAGACCGCACTATGAAAGGAAATGCTACTGAAATAATTTTGATTGAATACATTTTAGGTTGTAATTCAGATCGACCTCTTATAAAATGCTTTAAATTTCATTATAATCCAAACGTCGACCAGTCAATGAAAGGTGACGATGCATTAATAATTGATGTAATCAACGATGAGGTTGGAAAAGAGGAAATAAAGGTTTTTCTTGGTGAAGCCAAATTTAGGACTAAACCGGATCATGCGGTGCTGTCCGAACTTACAAATTCGATAGGCAAAGATAAGTTACCACTATCTTATACTTTTTTATTGGATCGCCTTTACGATAATGATCATACTGTTCCCGTTGCAGAGTTTTTGGAGAAATTCATTTTAGAAGAAATAAAGTCAAAAGGTAATATGAAATATGCAGGACTTCTACTCAGCAATACAAAAACATCTGCTTTTATAAAAAAGAATTACACAAATGATAATCCTGATTCAATTATAATTTCAGTAGGAATAGATGATCCAAAGGCGTTAATTTATAATGCTTTTAATAAAGCCAATTATATAATCAATAATCCAACTATTATATGAATAATGAACTAATCGATAGTAAATTAAAACGATTGGACGCTGATACTACCATTCAAAATTATTTTGCGCAAGCCAATGCTAGATATATTTTGCTTAATACAGAGGAGAATAGAGAAAATTTTCCGTCATATACTATTAATGATGACCAGCTTAATTTATTAGCGTTACAATATTTGCATTTAGGTTGTAGCTATGCTGAAAACGAAGCATTGGTCAATGCCAGTATTCCTCTTGAAAAAGGTGCTTCGTTACTTGAAGTAATTCATGGCGCAAAGGCAAATAGGAAGACTGTAAGTGATTATTACGGATTGATCGCATCATTAGCATATTATGTAGCATTTGAATATTCGAAAGCATTTATATTAATAAAGAAATTTGAGGCGACTACAATTATCGCTTCAATGTTAGGGCTTTTTTTACAACGTAACTTTACACAGCTTAATGAACAATTGTATTCTATACTGATGGATAGCGAATACCTTGATGATAGAATTGCAGAGAATAGCGAAGAGGAAGGTAATCAAAAAATCTATGAAATTACCATTGCAAGAGCTTTAAATGGCTTTATTCAATTCTATATTTCTGGAAATCAACAAGCCTTGGAAGATGCCAGATTTTTACTTAGAAATTTAAAGGAGATTGCAGAATTAGAGGAGGACGCCGGTATCTGGTGGGTTATAAGGCTATTACTTTTAATTTCAAATGGCTTCAATGAAGCTTCAGTTTGGCATGTTCTTCCTAAGTATTTTAATATTGAAAATATTCAGGTTAAAAATTATTTACGATCACTAGTTTATTTGCAGCCAAGAGGACATTATGAGCTATTTATTACCCAGCGTGCAGCGTTAGATCAAGTTATAAATAGTGAGTTTGGATGCGTAGTTAGTATACCAACCAGTAGTGGAAAAACTAGGATAGCAGAAATAGCAATTTTACATTCTATACAATCTAACCCGGATGGAAAAATTCTATATGTTGCTCCTTTTCGATCTTTAGCATTCGAAATAGAGAATAGTTTAGAAAAAGTTTTTCAAAGTTCCGGCATCGTGGTATCACACCTGTATGGAGGAAGCTTATTTAGCAAACTTGACGAGTTAAATATCATGGAAGCTCAGGTAATTATTGCTACTCCTGAAAAAGCGAAAGCATTATTTAGAGCAAATACCGATATAATAAATGATGTCACATTGACTATTTTAGATGAAGGACATCTTTTGGGACCAGATAAGAGGTTAGTAATGAATGAGATTTTTTATGAAGAACTTCGATTTTATATGCAACGAAATTGGGGTCGATTTCTTTTGTTGTCTGCCGTTTTACCTAATGCTCAAGATCTTGCAAAATGGCTCATAGATAATGATGAAGCGATATTTAAAAATAGCTGGAGGCCTTCTGATGAGCGATTAGGAATATTGGAATGGCGAAACAATAATGTTAGTTTAAATTGGGAAAGTCAGGATCATGAGAGAAGTTCATTTAATCCTTATTTTATTACTTCAGAAGAGGTTTCGAGATACAAGTACCGTGGTGAAGAAAAGATAAAATATTTTCCGGGTGATAAAAATGAAGCAGTAGCAACAACTGCATACAAATTAAGAACATTTGGGCCGCTACTTATTTTCGTTGGTTTAAAAGATTCTGTTTTCGTGATGGCTGAAGCATACTTAAAGGCTATGAATGGTTATGGGGCTGCTGATCATCAATGGAAAAATAAATCACTATGGAGAATATTTCAATTATCATGCACTGAAACATATGGTCCCGATAATAAGTGGCTGCAGTTTGCAAAAATGGGTATCTTATGTCATAATGCAGCATTACATAGCGATGTTCGCCTTCCATTAGAGCGTATCATGAGGGAGGAGAAACCATTGGTAATTATTTCAACTTCAACTTTAGGTCAAGGTGTAAATCTAGGAGTTTCTACAGTCATTTTTTCAACCCTTTATCAAGCAGGAGATCCAGTCAGAGCAAGAGATTTTTGGAATATTGCGGGAAGAGCTGGACGCGCTTTTGTCGATCATGAAGGTAAGATTTTGGTAGCAATTGATACGAATAATAAAAGTCAAAAATCTAGATTGAATTCATTCAATAGCGTTCGAGAGAACTATTTTAGTAAAGAAAAGATTGATTATGCAGAAAGTGGAATACTCTCGTTAATAAGTGCTTTGAAAAGTTATGCAGACAGTATTGATGTAGATTTTAGTCTTCTTATAGAGCTGATAACAGAAAATAATATTTCAGCTATTGGCGAAAAGGCAGATGCAATTGATGAAATTCTAGATTGGGTAGATGATACCCTACTTTCATTACTGTTAATTCACAATTCTGAAGGTGATATTAGTATTTCTTGGGTTGAAGACTTTTTCTCAAAATCGTTGGCATACATTCAAATCTCCTCGAATAAAAATATATCACATGATGAATTTCTGGATTTTATTAAAGCCAGAACAATTGGTATTGTAGCGAAAGTAAGTAAGGATAGAAACAAATGGAGGTCAATTGTTGGATCTGGTATTCCTCTTAACAGTGATCTGATCATTGAGGATAATATCGATGAGCTAATTTCGAATGTTGACGAGTACTTATTAACTGAAGGTACATTTGAAAATTTATTGGATTTACTAGAATCCATTGAAACAACTATTGAAGGTTTACCAGTATTAAATGAAAAAGGTCAGTATTTGAAATATCCTAATGTTGCTCAAGTAAGAAGATTATGGTTAGGTGGAGATGATGCATATAAAATCTTTCAAATAGAGAGAGGAGCTGAAATTGTAACTGGTGTTTACTCATTCTCATTACCATGGATCCTTAATGGGATAGCGAAAAAGTTTAAAAGCAGAGATTTGGATACACAGGCTACAATCTTAGAAGAATTATCTTTATTTGTGGAAGTTGGCTTACCCTCGATAATAAAGGTCAAAATTTATCAGGCAGGTATCAGGTCAAGATCGGCTGCTAATGAATTGGGAAATTTTTGTATGGAATTTTCTGGCAACGAACCGATTTCAACTATTAAAAGAATCTTAATTGCCAATACCGATAGTTATTCATTATTTGTTAGTGAGGCTACTGAAGAATGGCTAGCAATACTTAGAAAAGCATCTACGCAAGATCGATTAAAGATAAAAAGAGTTTCAAATTTTGAGTTTGGAAAAATTCATGAAAAAACTGATGTTCTAATTGCTCAAATTATCAACGGAAAGAAATTTCTAATCAGCCCTGACGTAGGATTTGTATATCAAGGATGGGGTAGTATCGATTTTATGCCTGCAGTTAATAAATCTGGAATCATATTTAGATATGATGAAAGTGATAATTTGTGGTTTATGGAGAGTTTAAATCCATACATCGAAATTATAGATGATGATTAAATCGAAGGAATTTATTACTTTCCTTTCAACTCCTCTCTCATCTTCTTCATATCTTCCTTTAACGATAAAAACATATCCTTAACCACATTATCGGTAAGATCAATTAGTTCGTATTCATCGGTCAACGCTTTCACAAATTTCCATACTTCCAAAATTTCACTGAATAAAATGTCGTAGGTTTCATAAAATGTGTTCTTAGAGCGGACTGTAATGGAATCAGGATTGATTTTTTCAAGAGATTTATAAACGAGACCACCTTGTGTAACAATAAGGTACGTTTTATCTACCTTTAGTTCGGATAGCTCCTCTACAAATTCACCAATAATATAGGTTCCGTCTTTAAATGGCGGCATAGAATCACCTTCCGCAGGAAATGCCCTAAACTTTCCGTTTCTAAAGAAAGGCAAGGACATATATTGAAGGCTCTCAATATATTCTGGATCAGCATAACCATTAATATACCCCATTGAAGCCTTGTAAGGAATAATCTCAATTTTATTTTCCCCGGTTCCATCAACAAGTATCGGTAATAGAATTCGATTATCAGCCATCTGCAAGATATCGTTTAGTGGATATTTGCTCAATTTTACCGTCAAAAGTAAATCGGTACTCACATGATAGTAACGAGAGATTTTTAAAAGTAAATCTAATGGCGGTTGTGATACACCTTCTTCATATTTGGAATAGCGCCCTCGCGTTATGATCAGATCATCGGCTACACGCTGCTGAGAGAGGTTTTTTAATGACCTAAGGTGACGAAGATTTTCTGCCAGGATTAACATTGCTATAATTTTTCGCAACAAAGCTAAATCTTTTTGCTAAATAATTTAGCAATTTTGTTGAGTACTTTAAATAATACTGGAATGGATCGGGCAATTGTGCATATGGATATGGACACGTTTTTCGTGTCTTGCGAACGTAGGACGAATAGTGAACTTATTGGTAAGCCAATAATAATCGGTGGTGGCGACCGTGGGGTAGTAGCTTCATGCTCCTATGAGGCAAGGTATTTTGGCGTACGTTCAGCCATGCCCGTAAAAATGGCTTTAAAGCTATGCCCGGAAGCGAAAATCATTCGTGGGGATATGGATTTGTATTCCCGTCTATCACATGAAGTTACTGAAATCATCGAAGAGAAAGTTCCTTTAATGGAAAAGGCCAGCATTGATGAGTTTTACCTTGACCTATCTGGAATGGACCGATTTTTTGGGACATATCAGTGGACACAGGAACTTGCCGCCAAGGTTAATAAAGAAACGTCACTTCCAATCTCTTTCGCATTATCCAATAACAAAACCGTTTCAAAGATTGGCACTGGTGAAGCTAAACCAAAAGGACATATGCAAATACCGGATATAATGGTTCGGCCGTTTCTTAACCCATTATCAATCCGTAAAATCCCAATGGTAGGCGAAGTGACATTTCAAACATTATCCCGGGTTGGGATCAGGAATATCCAGACCCTGGCCGACGTTCCTGCTGATGTCCTTGAAACACTTATTGGGAAAAATGGTATCGATCTATGGAAAAAAGCCAATGGACTTGATGACAGGCCAGTATTGCCTTATTCAGAAAGAAAATCGATATCCTCAGAGCATACCTTTAATAACGATACCATTGATATGATCGAAGTGAAGGCGCTGATCAACGGTATGGCGGAAGATCTGGCCCACCAGTTAAGAAAGGAGAAATGGCTCACCTCCACAGTAGTAGTCAAAATACGGTATTCCAACTTTGATACTGAAACCAAACAGGTGAGGGTTAGCTACACGTCTGCCGACCATACCATCAGCAAAACTGCTTTAGAATTATTTGATAAACTGTATACCCGCAGAATGCGTCTGCGATTGGTTGGCGTAAAGCTTACAGGATTGGTTCATGGAGAGTATCAGATGAATTTATTTGAAGATACCCAAGAGATAATGAGCCTGTACCAATCTATGGACAAAATTAAGCTCCGGTTTGGTCAGCACGCTATTGGCCGTGCCTCTGGTTTCAGTTTCCCAAACAAATAAATCAATTAAGATGTATTTAAATTGCCATACCTTCCATAGCCTGAGATACGGAACATTATCTGTTACTAAGCTTATTGGATCAGCTCAAAAAGCTGGTGTAGATACCCTATGCTTAACGGACATCAATACCATGACTGCGATTTATGAATTTCTAAAAGCATGCAAAGGAAGTAATGTAAAACCTATAGTAGGTATGGAATTCAGGGATGAAGAAAAATTGCTATATATCGCCCTGGCCAAGAATGGAAGTGCGCTGGCGGAAATTAACCAACTGCTTACAGATCATCATTGTGAGGGTCTGCCTCTGCCGAAACATCATCCGGAGTTCAGCCAATCCTTTACCATCTATCCGATGGAAAATATGCCGGAAGATTTGCTCGATCATGAATATATCGGAGTAAAACCTGATCAGATCACCTTTCTCTTTCAAGACCGTTTTAAACGACACCTTTCAAAAATGGTCATTTTACAACCGGTTACCATCAGCAATGAAGAAGAATATGAATTGCATAAAATTTTAAGGGCTATTGATTTAAACACCTTACTTACGCTCTTACCAGAGCATCAATATTGTGAACCTGACGAATTCTTTTTACCACATCACACCCTTATTGAGGCTTATGCTCAGTATCCGCAAATCATCATCAATACCCGAAAGATCCTTGATGAATGCGGCTTTGATTATGATTTTTCCTATCCGAGGAATAAAAAACATTATACACGCAGCAAAGCGGACGACATTAAATTATTGACCTCATTGGCATACGCCGGATTGACGAAGAAGTACGGTGACCATCATAAAGAAGCCCGGCAGCGTGTAGAAAAAGAGCTGAAAGTTATTGATGAGCTGGGCTTTAGCGGGTACTTTCTTATTACCTGGGATATCATTCGATATAGCAACAGTATGGGCTTCATGCACATTGGTAGAGGAAGTGGAGCGAACAGCATTATTGCCTATTGCCTGGGCATCACCGATATCTGCCCATTGGAATTAGACCTTTACTTTGAGCGTTTTTTAAACCTGAACCGCAAAACACCTCCTGATTTTGATATAGATTGGAGCTGGCAGGAACGGGATGTGATTCTGCAATACATCTTTGATCGTTACGGGAAGGAATACGTTGCCTTCTGCGGAACCAACGTAGAATTTAAATACCGATCGATCTTGCGTGAAGTAGGCAAGGTTTTCGGGCTGCCGAAGGAAGAATTGGATGCCCTTACTACGCAGTCTATGGAATTTCATGATAATAATCAGGTAGTAAAGATGGTACACCAATATGGTAAAATGCTGGATGGGTTTCCAAATCAAAGAAGTATGCACTCATGTGGCATTTTGATCTCTGAAGAGCCGCTTAATCGGTACACCGCGTTGATCATGCCACCAAAGGGATTTCCGATCGTGCAATTCGATATGCGTACGGCAGAAGAAATTGGTTTTGAAAAATTTGATATCCTGAGCCAGCGTGGATTAGGCAGTATTAATGATGCCGTATCGTTAATCAGGAAAAACAGAGGCGTTTTTGTCGACATCCGTAATACTGCTATTTCCATTAATGAAAAGTCTTGTAATGAATTCCTCAGCATTGGTAAAACTATCGGCTGCTTTTACATAGAGTCTCCAGCAATGCGCGGTTTGTTAAGGCGGTTAAAATGTAATGATTATAAGGTACTTGTAGCCGCTTCTTCTATCATTCGGCCGGGAGTAGCGCAGAGTGGAATGATGAAAGAATATATTTTCAGGCACAATAACCCGGGGCAGTTTGAATATTTTCATGAGGTTTTTGAGCAACAGCTTGGTGAAACTTACGGCATCATGGTTTATCAGGAAGATGTGATTAAAATTGCCTTACATTATGGCGGGCTATCTCCTGCAGACGGCGATGTGTTACGAAGGGCAATGAGCGGAAAAGGGCGCTCATTAGCTGCACTGCAAAAAGTTAAGAATGATTTTTTTGTATCGTGCAAGGCTCTCGGGCATCCTGAAGCATTAAGTACGGAGGTTTACCGTCAGATCGAATCTTTTGCAGGGTATTCTTTCTGTAAAGCCCATTCAGCATCCTATGCTGTAGAAAGCTACCAGAGTCTTTATTTGAAAGTTCATTATCCCATCGAATTTATGGTAGCGGTAATTAACAACCAGGGAGGCTTTTACAGGACAGAGGTATACGTTCATGAAGCTCGAATGTCAGGTGCCAACATACTCAATCCCTGCGTCAATAAAAGTGAATATCAAACAACATTGTATGGCAAGGATGTATATATAGGTTTTATGCACCTGGAATCATTAGAGCAGAACATTGCTGAACAGATTGTTCACGAAAGGCAACGGGCCGGTGATTATACCTCTTTAGAAAATTTTGTAAAGCGTATAACGATCGGCATAGCCGGAATTCAGATTCTTATTTTCATTGGCGCATTCAGGTTTACAGGAAAGCAAAAAAACGAATTATTAATAGAGGCTAAAATGATGTTCAACGATGCGAAGGTAGAACGTCACATGGACACCCTTTTTGATGAGCCTGCCAAGGAATATCAATTGCCTATGTTAAAGCGAAATGTTTTTGAAGATGCCTTTGATGAAATTGAGTTTCTTCAATTCCCGGTCTCCGTTACGCCGTTTGATTTACTAAAAACGAAGTATCGTGGCCACGTGATGGCTAAAGATCTTCCTCATTGTCATAAAAAGCAGGTAAAAATGCTGGCGTACCTGATTTCAAGGAAGCATGTCCCCACCAAAAGAGGACAAATGTTCTTTGGTACCTGGATTGATGTAGAAGGAAACTATTTTGATACTGCTCACTTCCCAAATTGCCTGGAAAAATATCCCTTCCAGGGCGGAGGCTGCTATCTCCTTTTGGGCAATGTGGAAGTAGATTTTCATTTCCCGACGATCACCATTTTACAGATGGCAAAGATGCCGTTTATACCTGATCCGCGATATGCCGATGATGAGAAGAAATATGACGCCCATCAGCGGATTAAAGAAGATGTGAGCATGACCTCAAGAAAGCCTTATCCGCAAGCGCATGAGATTAATTTGCCGAGAAGAAGGATGACATGATGAAATCTGATATTATGGAATCAATAAGTTACTATTTAACTGAAATTCATTTTTCAGTATTTGTGCTATATATGCTATTTCACTGGCATGAAGGGTTCTTTTTCGCTGGCCGAAATAGATTGTATTCTCTACGTTCACGTATCCCTCCCAAAGCTGTACAATGCTGCCCGCTGCTATAGTCTCTCTGCAAAGAAAATCGGGGAGTATCGCCAAACCATTTCCTTCGGACAGGCATCGCGTGATGGAAAATTTATTAGGGACAATATAATTGGGTACAAACTCGGGGCGTGCATCAAAATTTGCTTCCCAAAATCTGCTGAGGGTTTCCATATCGGCAGCAGTACTATACCATATCTGGTTTTTAAGCCATTCTTTCAATGCCGCTTTGTCTGAATATTGAAAGCCCGAGGTATCGGTTTTCTTTCCTGATACCAAAATAAATTTCTCCTTAGTTAGAGGTTTCAACAATAAGCTGCTGCAACTACTGGTTTCTGTTGTTAAGATCAGATCTACCGAGCCATGCTCCAACAGGTGTAATAAGTGTTTGTTGTCTCCGAACTGAATCATCAGATTAAAGTCCAGCATTGGTATATGTTTTTCCAGAACGTGCTGGAATGTTTCCACGCACATGCCAATGCTGACGGTGGCACTCGTGTTCCCGGATTTCTGCTTGAAACGTTGCTCTATATCTTCCAGGCAATGGAGTGAACTGATCATCTGTTTATACAACAGTTTTCCTTTCTCTGTTGGGATCATCCGCCGTGCCGTACGCTCAAACAAAGGAAAGCCGGTATAGGCTTCCAATGCGTTGAGATGGAGTCCAACACCAGGTTGTGATACGAAAAGCTCTTTTGCCGCCCCGCTCATAGTGCCGGTTTCATAAATAGCTCTAAATGTCCTAAACCACTCTAAATTGCCTTGCATATATAATTATTATTATAGTAAGTTCAAATTTATGTTATTTTTATTATACTTTAAAACGAGATAATTTTGAAAGGAAATTCAAGATTATTTAAAACATGAAAATATTTGTAATCAACGGCGGGCAGCATTTTGCTCATTCAGGCGGAAAGTTCAACAGAACATTGGTAGAGCTGGATCAGGCATTCTTTACGCCAGAACAAGGCTTTGAACTTCAACTTACAGACATCAATGAAGATTATGATCCGCTGGAAGAGGTTCAGAAATATGTGTGGGCAGACGTAATCATCTATCACTTCCCGGTATGGTGGTTCTCTATGCCCTACCGGCTAAAAGAATATGTAGACAAGGTTTTTACTGCCGGACACCGAAAGGGAATGTTTTACAGTGATGGAAGAAAAGCCGATAATCCCGATATCAACTATGGCACGGGCGGCACGATGCTTGGCCGACGATATATCGCAACCACGACCTGGAATGCGCCTGAAACAGCGTTTACCCTGCCGGGCGAATTCTTCCACCAAACGAGTGTGGACGATGGCGTGTTGTTTGGGTTCCACCGGATGAATGCGTTTCTTTCCCTTGAACGTATAGAGGGTATCCATTTCCACGATCTGGAAAAGAACGTTACCCAGGAACGCGTAGACAGTTACAAGGAAAGATATCTTCACCACCTTAAATCTATTTTCCAAACGGACGCTGAAGCGAATGACCAGGTTTACGTTACCGCTATCGTCAGAGGACGTCAGGAATACCGCAGTGAGTTAAAAGGCATTCTTGACCATCTTGTAAATGCGAGCCATAAAGAAGTGGCCTGTCTGCGCTATGATCTGCACCAATCAACTGATGATCCCGATACGTTTACTTTCTATGAAATATGGAATGATGATAAGGGCTTGCAGGAGCATAATGAACAGCCGCATGTAAAGGCATTCGTTTCCATAATTGACATCATGCTCGTTGAACAACCCATAATTCTTCTTACAAAAAAGGTAGATTAAAGATGAAAGCAATAGCAATAAACAGTTTCGGAGCAGCAGATAAGGTATTTAAAACTATAGAACTGCCTCAACCTGAAATCAATGATGAGGAAGTTTTGATCAATGTAAAAGCAACATCCATCAACCCCATCGATTATAAAATAAGAAGCGGTTTTTTACCGCATTTGGTTCCGAGCTTCCCGGCTATCCTACACGGGGATGTATCTGGCATCGTGGCTAAGGTCGGCCCCAATGTCACCGCGTTTCAAGTTGGAGACCGGGTTTACGGTTGTATCGGTGGAGTAGCAGGGATTAACGGGGCTTTGGCCGAATATACAAAAGCAGATTACCGGTTGTTGGCCAAAATGCCCGACAACCTGGATTTTGCCGCCGCGGCCGCTATCCCTTTAGCGGGTATTACCGCTTACGAAGCCATTCTTCAACGGGCAAACCTACAACCCGGACAAAAGATACTGGTATATGGTGGAGTAGGCGGAGTTGGACATTTCGCAATACAATTCGCTAAGGTGCTGGGCGCGCAGGTGTATGCAACAGTCTCCAACGAACAGCAAGCTGCAGTGGCGAATGAACTGGGGGCGGATTATACCATTAATTACGAGAGGGAAGCCGTTGAGCATTTTGTAGATCAATACACCGAAGGCAAAGGTTTTGACGTAGTCTTTGACACGATTGGGAACCAACATTTACAGCAAAGCTTTGAAGCAGTCAAAAGAAAGGGAGCGGTAGTTACCACGGTATCGCTGGCTACAATGGATCTGTCACCTATCCACGAAAAGGCATTGGCTTTCCACACCATATACATGATTCTACCCATCCTTTATCATGATGCAGCAGGAAAGCAGCAACATGGACAGATCTTACAACATATTACCAAACTCGTCGAACAGACTCGGGTTAAACCTTTAATAGACAATAGAAAATTTACATTTGAGCAGATTGCTGATGCGCACCATTATGCGGAAGACGGTGGCAATGGAGGGAAGATTGTATTAACAATTGGATAAACGTGATATCCCAAATGACGTAAGATGATTTTTTGACTTAAATAAAAAGGGTAATTACCCTCAAATTAAATAATATTATTTCATTGAAATTAATATGCCGGACAATATTATTAACATAAATAAAATTAAATTAGATCTAGTGATTAACTATTAAGGCCACTAACAGCCAATAAAGGCTAGCCAACGCCAGATTAGTCAATACCCTGCTACTCTTACTCATTATTGTGCTCAAAACAACTTTATGAGTACTGGTCAATCCTTTATATTATTTGAAAAAGTTAAAAATATTGTCACCGATACGCAGCGCGCAGTAGTTCGGAATGTCAATGCGGCGATGGTATGCGCTTATTTTCAAATCGGTAGGATGATTGTGGAAGATGAGCAGGAGGGTAGTGAGCGGGCTTATTATGCAAAAGAAACCCTTGTGAAGTTGAGCCTTGCCCTCAACCAGGAGTTCGGCAAAGGTTATTCTGTTTCTAACCTGGAATACATGAGGAACTTTTATCTTGCTTATCAGGACCGAATTTCCCAGTCAGTGACTGGGATTTTTCAAAGTCCTTTTTTATTGAGCTGGACGCATTATGTGCAGCTGCTGAAAATCAAAGATAATGATGAACGAACCTTTTACGAGATTGAATGCGTGAATAATAATTGGTCGGTTCGGGAACTGCAAAGACAATTTAACAGCGCTTTATATGAGCGCATTGCGTTAAGCAAAGAAAAGGATGAAGTCAGGCAGCTCTCTCAATCAGGCCAGGTTATAGAAAAACCAGCAGATATTTTAAAAAGTCACTATGTACTTGAATTTCTTGGGCTTCAAGAAAATGCAAAATATTCTGAAAGCGATTTTGAAGCAGCGATTATTAATAAATTAGAAAACTTTATGCTCGAATTAGGCAAAGGTTTTTTGTTTGAAGGTCGCCAAAGAAGATTTACTTTCGATGGCGATAGTTTTTTTGTTGACCTGGTTTTTTATAACCGATTGCTCCGTTGCTTTGTATTATTAGATCTTAAGATCGGCAGACTCACCCATCAAGACATCGGTCAGATGCAAATGTATGTGAATTACTATGACAGAAAAATCAAACTTCCTGAAGAAAACCCTACAATCGGCATCGTCCTTTGTAAAGAAGAAAACCGCACGGTGGTTGAATTCACTTTACCGGAACATAATGAACAGATTTTTGCAAAAGAATATAAGGCAGTCTTGCCAAGTAAAGATGCTTTGAAGAAACAATTGGAGTAAAATAGAAAGAGCTTTATGAAAAATTGTCTTAATTCTTTTTTTCTTAGAAATGTATCATTAAACGCCATCTAAGTAAAAGGATTTAGCCATTTATACCCCTAATAACTCATATTTTTTGTCTTGCTAAATATAAGTTTCTTGAATTTTAATCGGTCTGAGGTTGATGTAATCTGTAAAAAAAATATTATGTTTATTATCAAGGAAGGGTACCTGTTTTTTAACCATTAAGGAAACTTAGTGTAAAAAACTTTCTCCTTAAAACCAAACAATCTAATTTAAACTAAAAACCAAAATTTTATGCTCTCTAATTCTAGCACTCTCAAACAAACAGTATTTACATTTTTTTTTATTTTTTTAATTCTGGGCATTACATCTTGTGAGAAGCATCTCCAAGATTATGACCTACCAACACTCGATGAGTCTGCAGATCAATTCACGAAAGATCTCAATGATGTTTTAATGACTTCAAACAAGACAACTCATTTATTAGATGCCTTAAATCGTGGCGACCATTTGGACTGGAGTAAGATAGTTCTCCGAATTTCCTCAGACTTGAACGCCAACATTAACTATTGCATACCAATAGTAAAACCGGGAGGAATTTGCGATGATTTCGTTGAAATATCACTATCAGGACCTAAGACTGCATCTAATATTACAATCAAAAAATATGATTCCAGTATAACGGTGAATAAAAGTAATCGCATGGAAATAGAACGGATTAAAAAGGTACTTTATAGGTTTGCGCAAATGGGTCTTAAGGTTTCTCCTCAACTCGTTGAACAGCAGCGCATAGTTATACAGGAATTTGACAAAAAAAAAACATGCTTCATTACAAGATGTACGTAATAAGAACAAGGTGATGAACACTCAGAAAACTAAGGGAACCATACAAAGAGTAGGTCCACCGGAAACTGTAGATTGTTTTACAGTAGTCAAATTTGAATTCTATTATCAGTTTACAGGTTATCCTGGATCAAATCCTACAGCCTGGAACTATCAAGTTACGACAACTTTTATAAATCAATTTTATTCCTACCTTAATTTTGATTCACAGTATTACAGCACTAATCCAGACGGTTCATTGACCTTTTATAATATGCCAGATGGGGAGAATCATATCAACAGTATAATTTACAACGCCCTATATTATGCTAAAAACTTTTGCACGGCAAGTTTTAACTTAACTGAGTCAGATCTTATTACTTATTTCTTTTATGCACAGTATTCGACTTGTAACACAGGCCCAGGCGATGGAGGAGGATCGCTAGCAAATGGTCTTGTTGTTGAGGACGCTCCCGAGGAACCTGAAATCATAAATAACATAGATATAAACTTTGTTGATGACAACTTTGGTACTCCGCTGCGTATCATTGGATATACTCAAGATAGAGGGAATACGGAAGATCTGGAATATGGGACAAATGGAGATGTCAGTTGGGCGCCGCCCTATCTTCAAAATTTATTAGACGATCAGTACTTTTTTTCAATGACAGATTTATTTGAAAAATGTACAACATTTGATAGTGGATTAAAATCAGTTGGTCTTGATATGATTGATAAATTTCGGAATGGAACAGGTGCAGATTATGGTAATATAATATTAAATCAAAGGGCTACAGGAAGCGTTCAAACATTAAACTTTTTGAAAGAATTTGGAGCAACATTTAATCAGCAACTGCTGCAAGCTAATATGAATCTTAACAATGTGGCCCCAATAAATATGGGAGGTAATAGACCAAAATATGATGGACTATATAATAAGTTCCACGGATTGCAAATTCTCGTTAATGATACAGAACAATCAAAGATTTTCTTAGAAAGTTTTACACCATTGCCAAACAACAAATGGAAGGCCGTAGTACAATTAGAAATAGTAGATCATTTTGGTTTAGATCTTCATGATGCACAAACATATCAGGATTGGCATGATGGTTTTCCGTCTTGGTGGATTTTACAGCATGAAAGAAATTATCGTCCATTTAAAACAAAAATTTGGGTCAGACTGGAAATGTCGGTTAAGTAATTCACCATTCACTTTAATTAAGTTAAAATACTATGAAAAAATCACAATCAGCCTTTCTTATTATTTCCTTTTTTCTGTTTGCATGTAGCTGTGCATCTAATCAAAAGCCGTTAAAATTTGTGAGGCTTGATCAGTTTAGTAATGGAAATGCGAAGGTAGATTCTTTATCGCTACCAGGAGACTATACTGAATACTTTATAATTTCAAATTGGAAAGACAACAAAGAATGCAGCCAACAGCTAAATGAGTTTGTATTGAAGAGAATAAATCAAGATGTTTTTAAATACATTAATTTCAGTATGTCATTTTATCTCGAATCAAACATTACAAATGTTCAACACTTAAAAACAGATCCGAGAGATTTAGACAGATATTCAAATGATCATGATCGAAAATTTACGTATAGCTGGTCTAAGGGACAATTCCTGTCTATTTTTGAATTCAAGGACGGGATGATTTCAGGCGGAGAACATATTACCATTTCAGAAGCACCGCCTTTGAAAAGTAAAGATTAATGCATGCAAAGTGTGTAAATAGGAAAAACAATTAGAATGAGGATAACAATTTCAAAATTCTTGGAAGTGATGGAGTTGCTGCCCGATGGAAAAAAAATTACCTAATAGAGCCATGCACATGGTTAATATTGCAGATCCTATGGCTGAAATACCGCGTAGTTTTTATACCGGAGAGACCGATATTACTTTGATGTGGAGTACAGGGCTCAATGAATGGACTTTAGAATTAGCAAATATTTAGTAGCAAAGTGTGAAATGTTGCCAGAACTCATGACGGCAGCTAGAGTTGAGGCACTCCATAGCCTAAGCTTTTATCTGCGCAAGTAGTGGTATACGGGAAATTCAAATAGATAATAATATGATTCCCACAAAAATAGAATATCGATAAAGGATAGTAGAGGTTTGAGTGGTTCTTTGGTTAGAACTCTCGTTTTGAATGATTAGTAGCCTGTGAAAACAGCAATATTACAATGATGACATGATTTACTGGCAATAAAGGTGTTAATTGAAAATCAAAATTTGCAAATCGTTCGGATAAAAGCAATTAAAAGACAAAAAAACGGCGTCAATGTTCACTGCCGCCGCTTCCACTACATTGTTCAAAATAAATGATTTCAGAACTACTTGTTCTAGTTACTGAAATTTTATCATCCGAATTTGTAAGTCATAGTAAGGCCAAGTACCGACGATTTATTACTAAACCGATCAAATTTCAGTCCAGCCCCAAACTGTTTCGATATTTTGACGCCTACGGCTGGAGAGTAGACGAAATATGCTCCACCATCAGTGGTCGAAAGCGCAACACCGGCCTGAGCTCCAACATAGAAACTCTTATTCAGATCATACTGTATTCCTGGTTGAATAGAGATTAGCATCTCGTTTTGTATGTCCTTAAGATTATAGAAGAACCGGGTTAATTTCGCTGAGCCTGTGGCTTCTAAATTGCGTATTAGATGTTTGTATAACGTTAATTCTCCACCTAATACAAATTTGGAGCCTGCGCTTCCAACCGAAAGCCCGGGATTGATACTGACACCGAATTCCAGTCCATGTGTATTAACTGGAAGTTCTTGTTTAATTACAGCAGGATCATTAACGTTTTGCGCTCTTATAAGAGTTCCTGTCGATAAGATAAGAATCGTAAATAAAATCTTTTTCATATTTGTTTTTAGGTTAAGACACCTGAAAATATTTAAACCCTTATCTTAACAAATAAAAAAATTAACCTATTAAATGATGAACTCCTATAACATTGATTTAAATCCCGGTAAAATGCACATTTTATTTTTTTTTCCCATAAGGGTAATAGTACACTCTGTTGTCTAAAGGTTATTCAAGTTTAATATTTACCTAAATATCGCGGTATTGCCGACTAAAAAAATTAATAAGACGCCTGATAAAATGTATCCTAATTCTTTTTATCCTGATTTTGACACTATATACCTGGATAACTACTCAGCTTTACATCGATATGCCTATATAATTTTAAGTGATAAGGAGATTGCAGAAGAAATGGTCCATCAGGTTTTTTTAAAGATATTAGAAAGCAACGAACCAATGGAAATCCGTACTTCGATGAAGGCTTATCTGTTTCGCGCCGTCTACAATGAATGCCTCAACTACATCAAGCATCAAAAAGTCAAACAAAACTATCGTTCATATGCATCTACCGAATGTGAAAGTCGACCGGAAACCCCATCATCAAAACTGAGCTATAAGGAATTGGAATATCAGATTATAAACGCCATAAACAATTTACCGGAACAATGCCGAACAATATTTCAGTTAAGCAGATTTGAAGAACTCAAATATGCCCAAATTGCCCAGCAGCTCGGGATATCTATTAAAACAGTAGAAGCTCAGATGAGTAAAGCGCTGAAACGGTTAAGAGTAGAATTAGCGGATTATCTTCCGCTGTTTATTTGTCAATTGATCATTAGTTTGTGGAATTAATATGCAAGAAATGGAAATGAGCGACGATTTATTAATCAGTTACCTTTTAAAGGAGGTATCTGTGGAACAGGCTAGAATAGTTGAAAACTGGCGGCAGAATACTTCTGAAAATGAAATAAGGTTCCAACGGTTTCAGATATTATGGGACATGAGTAAGAAACTGGATACTGGAGAGACTTTAGATCCAAATCATTCGCTCTCCGCATTAAAAGAAAAGATAAAAAACCAACAAGAAAAAAAACTACTCACTCTAAAGTATAGGCCAACACATGTATGGATGAAAGTGGCAGCAGCGTTTATATTGATTGCTGCGGTTGCCTGGATCTACAGTTTTTACCAATCAGTTAGCAATCTGCAGGCTGTGAGCGGACAAATGGTCAAAATAGATACACTTAGTGATGGCTCTGTGATAACCTTAAATAAGCAAAGCATTATTGAGTACCCTTCTGAATTTAAAGACAGACAGCGACAGGTGGCACTCACTAAAGGAGAAGCGTTCTTTAATGTAAAGCCGAATAAGGAAAAACCATTTTTGATTCAATCAGGGGGCACGACTATACAAGTCGTAGGCACTTCTTTCAATGTGAAGCTCAAAAATGGTGATGTGGAGGTAATTGTCGAATCAGGCAAAGTAAAGGTAAGTAAAGGTGGAAAGAGTATCTTTCTTGAGCCGGGTGAAAAAATAATTGTTCCGAAGGTGGCGAAAAGTTTGACCAAAGTCAAGAATCCAGACCTATTGTACAATTACTACCGCACAAAAATGTTTATTGCTGATGACACACCTCTTTGGCGCATTGTAGAAACATTGAACGAGGCTTATAATAGGAACATTGAAATTCACAATCCCACTATAAGGAATCTTCCTCTTAATACGACTTTCAAAAATGAATCTTTAGAAAATATTTTACAAATAATCAGTCGTACATTTAAAATTACTATTGATATAAAACGAGACCGAATTATACTAAAATAGAGTTACCTTATTGCCCATGTTTCATAACTCGCCAATCTTTCGTCTCATTATCCTATTAATATTTTTTACAAATGCCCACAATTATATATGGGCTCAGAGTTTGTTAGAAAAAACTGTCAGCATCAATGCTACCAAACTACCGGTCTCCCGGGTACTTACCGATATAGGCCAGAAGGGAGGTTTTTTTTTCTCGTACAGCGGGAAGACAATTGCAAAAGACAGTGTGGTTACTATAATATGCAATAACCAAACTGTTTCTAAAACGCTAACCCATTTATTTGGTAACAGGTACCAATACGAAGAACATAACAATTATATCATCATTACACCAGCGCTAAAGCGACTGTCTTTTAGTAACATAGATGTAACTTCAGATAATAATAACTACTCCATTAGCGGTATCATTGTAGATGAAAGTACAGGTGAACGGTTGATGAACACCAGTATTTACGAGAAAATGCAGCTAGTGTCGACCTTAACCGATGAGCATGGATATTTCAAGCTGAAGATGAGGTCTGCCCGTCTAAATGAAGCTTATCTTACTGCTAGTAAGATCTTGTATCGCGATACTTCCCTAAACATTCTAAATGTGGATGTAAAATTAGACCGAAAAGAAGGAACTATCTATCAGCATAATAATAAACACGTTGAATCCACGGCGCTCGGTAGGTTTTTAACAACTACGGCACAGCGGCTACAGAGCATGAATATTCAGAATTTCTTCGCTAATCGACCTTATCAAATATCATTAGCTCCTGGTTTGAGTTCCCATGGATCAATGAGTTCGCAAGTAATCAATAAGTTCTCTTTAAACTTGGGTGGAGGCTATACAGCTGGAGTCAATGGAATGGAATTTGGCGGACTTTTTAATGTTAACAAACATAATACTAAATATTTACAACTAGCGGGGGTATTTAATGTTGTGGGTGGAAATGCAACTGGATTCCAATTTGCTGGTGTGAGTAATGTGGTTTTAGATACTCTTAAGGGAGTTCAAATTTCCGGTTTTATCAATACAACAAATAAAAGGGTTGCAGGTCTTCAAATTGCGGCGCTAAACAATAAGGCTCACATATTAAAGGGGGTACAGATAGGCGTTGTCAATATAGCAGATACATCTGGTGGTGCCAGTATCGGGCTGATTAATATTATACGCAATGGTTTTTATAAAATTTCCTTGTCGGCAAACGATTTGTCAAATACCAATATTTCATTAAAAACAGGTACACATAAATTTTATAGTTCCTTATTATTTGGAGCGAACATTACTGCACATAATAAAATGTATTCATTTGGTCTGGGCGTTGGACATGATTTTATGTTTACTGACCATATATACCTATCTACTGAAGTTGCTTACCAGTTTTCTTTTACTGGTGCTATGGATGATAGATGGGCACAAGCTAAGCTGCTATTTAATGTGCAGTTAGCAAAAAACGTAAGCTTTGTAGCGGGGCCAACATTCAATAAATACTCTTATACCGGCAGCTCTGAAGGATATCAAAATAAATTTAAATTGCCTGATGATTATGGAGGTTATGGCAATCCGGTCAAAAGATGGATCGGCTGGGAAGCTGGCCTTGCATTGAACTCCGTTTTTAAGCCTGCGTCTAAACTTAAAAAGACGCGCGTGTCCCGGGATCTCTTTACTGGAATTGGGACTATCGCAGGATGGGGATGGGGGCTCCCGTCAACTTACGTTTTGGGTACCGAAGGTTTTATACAAAAAAATTTCAGAGGGTCAATGTCTGCCACATTCTCTGCAGGATATGTTCACCAGCACATTAACAGTGATATTTCTGCTACTTCCTATTTTACTCATCCTAACGGCCAGGTAGATGAATATTTCACAGTCGGATACCAAGCTATTCCATTAAAAGCAGGGGTAAGGACTTACACTGGTAAAAGACTATTCTTCGCAGGAGAACTTGGCGCTTCTCTGGGAATAAACAAATACAGTATATTGAAGATAACCTACACTAACGGGAGTGTCGATAAAATTCAGTTCGGAAGAGAAAATTCGTTCTTATATGCAGTATCCGCAGGATATAGTTTTGATAATAACCTGGAGATTGGTATTAAGTTCGAAGATTTTGCTAATCTCAGCCACATCAAACAGTTCAACTTACGCTTTGCTTACCGCTTTAATCTCTGAACAGCATTCAGGCATCAATTAACTTTATATGGATTACAGGGCTGAATGAATGGACTCTTGAGTTACCAGGGAAAAGGAAGTAAACATTTCTATTGATACTAATATTGCAAAACAATGTAGTAAAGTTATTATTGGATTTCGATCTGATATCTGAAAGCCTACTTTTCAACTGACCTGATCGGGTGCTAAAAATAATATGACCAAATACAAAACTTCAATATTATTTTTAAGTTTGTTTCTAACTTTTTGTACAAAATCTGTGGTTTTCGATCTTCAAATAAATCATTTCAGCGAAGGATACATTAAAAAAAATCCTACATCGGTTGAAGCGACAACAATGTTATTACGAAATGATAAATTCACGGTATATCCACCCTTTAATATGATGCCGCCAGATGCGAGGTATTACGAAATTCCTCACTATATAAAATTTTATACTAAAAACTTGTAAACCTGCATTTAGACGGGTTATTTATAAAAGTATTACCAGTAGAATTAAATGAACTACCAAATTTGCAGAATATCTCTTTTTCTATAGGTGATGCAAGTTCTGTGTCCCAAATCGTTAATGTTTTAAAATCTTGTAAAAAACTTAAAGCATTACACTTAATGACAGCAATTATGACTAAAACACAATTAAATAAGCTGAAACATGATCTGCCTGGCATATATGTTTCTATTGAGCCTTGATATTTGTAAGCAATGCTTACGCATCTGTTGTTTTAATTGGATGCAATTTACATATGTTAACAAATGAGTAAAGTTGCTTAAAGAGCTGCCCAAGCTAATAGGGAAAATACGTTTTACAAGAATGGCGCATTAAATGGTTTGGCAGCTCGAATGTAGAAAAACAAGGTTAACCATTACGCATATGAAAATAGTTTTTTTAAGAAATTAGATAGTTAGTAGTAATCGATCACAACGTGAAGTAAATAATTACTTAAAGGTTTAAATATGCTAAGTTTAAAAAGTTTGATTGATAATAAAATAAATGAGTTATTCAATGAGCAGGCAAGCTTAATTTATCGGTTAATCTCGCCAGCTATAGGCATACAGTTGCTGGACCAGAATTTGCCGGGAATGGTTTCGAGAGAGACAGTTCAAAATTTCGTTAAATCTAAATTAGGTGGAATGCCTGATGTAGCAGATGATTTTAAATGGCCAGCAGTAGATGATTTACCTTTAACTTTTTTAGGTCAGATAAATCTTTCCGAGACCTCGGTCTTCAGTAGTGAGCTACCGCGTACAGGCGTTTTATATTTCTTTGTTGCCAATCGTAAATCTGAAGCTTACGAATCATTAATTAGCACTTTTGCAATCATTTATGCAGAAAGCGATGAGCTGAAAAATAAACGTCACAAAAAAGATTCAGAAGATAACGGCTCATATTTTATTAAATTTCAACAACACTATACGCTGCCATCCTATCAGGAAAAGATCATTCAGGATTCAAACTTTTATACAAAAGTACAGGATAAACTGGAAGAGCTTAAAGATTATATTTCTGAGCTAACATCTGGTGACGGTGATTATTGCAATAGGCATCATATGCTGGGTGAACCAAATGCCATTCAGGGAGCGGTAAGAATGTTCTGGGGAGCGGCTATTGCTAGGCCTAAGGATATTTACAATGAAGAACTTCATGCGTATATGGAATTGGCGGAGCAAATTGGTGATGAATTTATTCTGTTATTACAGGTGGATCTGTGCGATAAACGTATTGACCTTCCTAATTATGGTGACAATACTTTGTATTTCGGTATTCGTAAAGAAGATTTACTAGCAAGAAACTTTGGTAATGTAAAACTTGTTATCCAAAATACTTGAAGTGAAAAGTGTTGATTAGCTATAATTTTACTTTAAATATTGATAATAAAAGAGAAGTTCCAAAACTTGCAGCTTATGCCATATTACTTGTGCAATACCTATTTAACATATCCTTTCAATAAGGTTTCTTAGAGTAAATTATTTTTAATTACATTATATTGGATTTATTGATAAAAAAAATTAATAATGAGCGTTCTTTATAATCTTCATAATGTTAAAAAGATTGCATATGATCAAAGTATATTATATATTTAATTGCTAAATAAATTAAACGTTCTCAATCTAGCCAATCAGGTTGCTCAGAATTGCGTTTGTTTATTGTTGTAAAATTTCAACATTAAACTTCAACATACCATGAAAAACAAATCTAAACCAATTCCAAATACCAATAATTTGGAAGAAAATCAGAATTCAGAACTCCATCATATAAACGAGGGAAACAACGATCAGAATGTCTTACCTTATTCGTCAAACTCATCGATTTCGCCAGAGGAACAACAAATGCTTGTTTTTGCGAGTGGCGAAGAAATACTGGATGGGTCAGAGGAAGAATGGGATATTGACGAATTGGTTTCAGACAATTCCGAGGATGATGGAACTGAGTTCATCCATTTGAGAGAAGGTGGCGAAGATGGTGAACCAGGTGAAGATACTGAAGAAGAACCTGGAGAAACGTTAGAAGAAGTAACAGTTATTGAACATGTTGAAGTTGAAGATCCTGATGAAGACCCTGTGGAAGAAGTTATAGATCACGAATCGGGAGAAGAAGCAGAAGATCCAGATGAGTGGGGTAACCCAGAAGAGCCCACTCCCGCGGAAGACGCAGTAAGTGACTTTATGGATAAAATTACATTACCGGCGAATAATTCGGTATTTAAAGCTAATTTGTTAGCTGCTTTGACGGCTATAGCTCAATCTGAAACTGGACTTAAGCTATTAAATGCTTTAAATGCAACGAGTGAAACTTTCATTTTTAGTGATCAGAATCAAGCTTCGGCTTACAACGCATCTACCAATACATTTAGTTTCATAAACTTAGCACTACCAGCGTCAGACTTCCCCGATAATTATATGTCACTAACTCTAGGTCATGAACTTTTCCATGCCTACCAAGATATTTCAGGAGACACCCGAGTAGGGAATAATTATATGTCAACTGAAATAGATGCATTTTTATTCAGCGCTAGGCTTGCAGCGGAACTTGATATTGACTTTGCTACAGATTATTCGCTCCTTAGAGATCCGGACAATGAAGATAATCCTGAAATAAAAGCGGAAATTATTAAATTTAATAATGCTTGGGATGATATACTTGAGAATGGTTTTAATGTGAATAGCTTCAATGATCTAATAGACTCATTTGAAAAAGGTACAGCGAGTGGCTCAAGTTACGATGGAAGAAATACTGAACATATTACATCTTCAGATGACGTTAAATTCAATAAATTATAAGATATACTAATAAAAATGAAAATTTTCTCCTTGCTATTGGCATTTTGGATCTGCAGCCTGGTAACACATGCTCAAGTAAAGAAATTTGGAACGGGTTGGCATGCCAGCATTATAAGAGAGAAAATGGGAGGATGGTATAACTCCGGTCACAATTTCACAGCCATAAAATTGGCAAATGATTACGTTTTACCTCGGGGGCTTGTAAAGGGAGCAAACATTTATGGTAACGCAAAATTTTTAGATATCCTCGATTCAACCGGACGCATCCTTTCAATGAAATTGGTGTCATTGGAAATTTATAACGGATCAGGTTATAAAATAAAAGACAACGTACAATTTGTATTTGATGATGAAAATTCGAGGCCAATTCGTATAGGTATCACATTAGACTCTCTGGATAAGGTAAAACTAATGCCTGAGACGAGTGCAGTTGCAAAATGGCTCTTATCTCAAGAATTAAAAAACAGAATATTTAAGAGGCTTCCGGTTGTAAAAACTAACACTACACGTCCGCAAAAAGATATTAAAAATATTAATGAATTCTATCACATCACTAATTTTAATATCTCAAAATCACCAATTGTTGTAACGAAAAAATAGACTGAAGTTACATGTTAATGGAGTATGTTGCTAGTCGTTTTATTTAAATCATCCTTGTGCAATTAGATCAAAGCAACTTATAGTTATTGACAAACCCTTAATATATGATTAACATCTCAGTAATGGGGTCTGTTGGCAAAAGTACAACATCCCATGCGCTTGCCTGGTATTTGGCAAATTTTGGGCAAAGTTATTTTTGTGGATTAGGGAATTATCCTAAACATGTGTCTGCTGCGAAAAAGCGTGCAGATGCGACGCGGCCTAATTTTTGTGTTTATGAGGTTTCAGGAGCTGCATTAATAAAAGGATCAACTAAAACGATAGGAGAGAAAAGTAATGCCATTATTAATCCCGATGTTTTACTGTTCACAACCATCGCTCCTGCTCACTATTCTTGGTGCGGATCTCTAAAAGAAATTGCAAGACGCAAAATGGAAGCATTTAAGAAAATAAAGAAAGGAGGTGTACTGATCTTAAATGCAGATAGCAAAGAATTTGAAACTCTGAAATCGGGCTGGCCTGCCTATACGACACTTTTGACCTATGGTACCTCGGACCACTGTCAGATTTGCTTTGATGTTTATGAAGGTACAATAAAATTCAGGGGTTTATCATTTGACATTAAATTTCCTTTATTTTTTTCTGCTTACGAAAAATTAAACATTGTTGGATGTGTATCGGCAATTTTGTCCATTGTGCCTCTAATTAATCTACCAAAAACCTTCGACTTTTCAAAACTCCCTACTTTAGATGGTCGGGGAAAGTTATATAAAAATGTAAAATTATTCAACTTCGAAATCAACTTAATATCCGACTGTTATAATTCGAATCCAATCAGTATGCAGAATGGATTGCATAAATTTTCAAAACTAAATGTTTCGGGCCGCAAGATCGTAGTAATTTGTCAGATGAAAGATCTCGGTTCTTTAGAGATAGTTGGACATGAAACTGTTATAAGGACAGCTTTGAATCTTAAATTTGATTTAGTAATTGCGATTGGAGAACTATACCACGTTGCAATAGAGCAGCACTTAATAAGCTGTAAAATTGAAAATCTGGACGAAATATTACGAAATAATGTAAGAAATGGAGACACGCTGTATTTCAAAGGGTCTCATATGTATGGTTTATGGGGGTATGTAAATAATCTAGTAGGCAACAAAAGTAATCTTAAAGCCAAGTTTTATGAATGCCGAGAGCCTATCGAGCTAAATGAGTCTTTAATATGAAATTATATTTATCAAACAATTAATTAAAGCAATGATAGTTTTTTATGATCCGAATACCTGCGCCATAGCGTCTGAAAAAGATGTGTTGGTTTCTGGTGCCTGCGCTTTTACAAAAAATGACGCAAGCGAAAATAGGGAAATGAGTATTCCCTTAAGAGCGTTTTTTATCATAGGTTAAAAATTTTTACAGTTTAATATCAAATCTTCCCTCCCTTATTTCTACTTTTTCTCCTCCATCACTTATAGCATCAAACCAAAAGGTTCCAGATACAACATACTGATCAAAGTAGGTGATTTTTATATTTCCCGTTACCTGGTCATTTGTATTAAAATAGGTTCCAAAGGACTCTTTTGGACCTCTAGAGTTATAGATTCCATACGATTTTTCGTTATTTTGGTCACGCTTTGTAAGTGAATAATTTTCGCCTTGTTTAATTACCGAAGCTCTAATCAGCAGTAAAATATCCCGCGAGCCAGAGTTTTCATTATTGCGAGCACTTATACTTAAATACGATCGCCCATTATTTACATCATAATTTACCTGAAGTGCGCCCAAAGGCCCGGATTTAACCTTAGGAACAAACAATTCCCCGTTAACCAGACATCCAAAAGTGTTGGCCCCGGTTGTAGTAACTGGCGGTAAATCGTCGATAGGATTTTCGCTTTTTTTCTTGCAAGCCAAGCCGGCAATTATAAGGCATATTAAAATAACTGCGTTGAATTGTAATTTCATTGTATGATTTGGTTTGTTAGGATAAATAAAAGTTGGTACTTTCTCTCTGTTTGATTTTTAAAATAGAAACTTCCTGATTTTTTAAAATTTAATATCAAATCTTCCCTCCCTTACTTCCACTTTTTCCCCGGCATTACTAACAGCATCAAACCAAAAGGTTCCAGATACAACATACTGATCAAAGTAGGTGATTTTTATATTTCCGGTTACCTGGTCATTTGTATTATAGTCGGTGCCATAAGACTCTTTAGGGCCTCTATAATTGTATATTCCATACGATTTTTCGTTATCTTGATTACGCATTGTCAATGAGTAGTTGTCACCTTGCTTGATACTTGATGCATTAATAAAAAGTAAAATATCACTTGAGCCAGGATTCTGATTATTTCGAGCGCTTATACTTAAAAATGGCCTTGAATTATATACATCATAATTGGCCCGAAGTGCACCTAATGGCCCGGACTTAACCTTTGGAATAAATAGTTCCCCGTTAACCAGACATCCAAAAGTGTTGGCCCCGGATGTAGTAACAGGCGGTAAATCGTCGATAGGATTTTCGCTTTTTTTCTTGCACGATAGGCCTATGATGATGATGAGGCATACCAATAAAATGACAGTGGAGTTTTGTAATTTCATGATCTGATCCGGTTTGAGCTACTAAAATAATACATATCACCGATTGGTGTATATTAAGTTTTTGTTATGTAACTTGTCAATTGTTAAATAATTACATCTCAAAAAAAATAAATTCCAAGCTTTTTATTTAACTTTAAGTAATGAATGCCAAGCAAAATAATAATCTCGATGAACTGCTTTTACGGTTACAACATGGAGATTACGCGGCGTTTGAAATTATTTACCATACCTATAAAAAAAGAATTGCAGCAAACTTATACAGGTTGCTCAAATCGTGGGATGCTGTAGAAGATATTTTGCAAGAATTGTTTATCAGGATTTGGCAAAACCGCAGTACCTTACAAACAGACAAAAAATTTGAAGCCTATATTTTTGCAATTGCTGCAAACCTGGTGAACGATCATTTTCGTAAAGTGTTTAAAGATCAAAAACTTTCTGAGGAACTTTGGAACCGTTTGAGCGAGATCTATCATCCCTTTGATGAAGGTAGCGCGGTTGCAGCTGATGAGGAACTGTTTCGGAACATAGATCAGTTACCTCCGCAACGCAAAAAGGTATTTGTATTGTGTAAAATAGAGGGCAAAAGCTACGCCGAAGTAAGCCGCCTCTTAGAAATATCAGAAGCGGCCGTCAATGATCATATTACCAAAGCCAACAGATTCCTAAAGGCAAATTATGACAAAGCTATTCCATTTGTCGTGTACTTATTTTGGCACAACCTTCTCGAGTAATAGCCATGCACAGCTACTTTTTTTAAAAAAATGCGGGTATCTCCATTATACAGTCAATAGATAAAAAGACTGTGCTCACCAGCTTAGGATGCAAAGACCTTAGCTAGTTGCTATCAGTTGATGGACGCGAATACGAGGTCTAATAATTCATTGGCGTTTTGGCTAAAAGAAAACGTATTACAACTAATTACCTGCTGTATACACATTATAACTTTGTAGCACAAAATGAAAGTTATGAAAGTAATTAGAATCAATAGCTTTGGAGGACCCGAAGTTTTACAGATTGAAGAGGCGCCTATACCAGTTCCAGCTTCAGATGAAATTTTAGTTGAGGTTTATGCCAGTGGAATAAATCCCGCAGACTGGATAGTAAGGCGGGGCGGAAATGAGTTTTTACGTCCATATCTTAAACTTCCGATCATATTAGGAATGGATGCTGCAGGAATAGTGGTGGAAGTTGGAAGTGCAGTGACACGTTTCAAAAAAGGCGATCAAGTTTATGGCCTCACCAATTTTCCTGGTGATGGAAGTTACGCAGAATATTGTGTAGGTAAAGCCAGCCAGTTTGCTCTTAAGCCAAAAAGCCTTAATTTTATTCAGGCAGCAGGGGTTCCATTGGTAAGTCTGACTGCTTGGACCGCTCTTTTTGCAGAGGAAAGCGTTAAGGCTGGTCAACGAGTGCTGATTCAGGGTGCTACAGGTGGTGTGGGTAGTTTTGCCGTGCAATTTGCAAAAGCGAAAGGGGCTTATGTAATTGGTGTAACCTCAACAGATAACGTGGAATATTTGAAACAACTGGGAGCAGATGAAGTAATAGACTACATGAGTCAAAACTTTGAAGAACTTTTAAGCGATATTGATGTAGTTGTTGAGGCATCATCCCTGCGTAACAGTTCCGAGCGGCTTAAAGCAATAAGTGTATTAAAAATTGGCGGTACCTTTGTCAGTGTTAATGTAGATTTTCCAGCCGATCAGCAGGTACTTTCGGCACTTAACAGCAAACAGGCTAAGGGAGAATTTCCTGCTTATCAGCCTAGGCAGGTATGGCTAGAGGAAATTGCCGGGCTAATTGACAATGGGGAAGTAAGCGTGGTTATTAACGAAGTTTTTCCGATGGAAAAAATCGCTGATGCCCATAGAAAAAGTGAATCTGGGAATATTGCTGGCAAGTTAATACTGCAAATAAAAGAAATTAATCTAGGTGAAAAGCTTTAAGACTCTTAGTGAATTCCATGAATTCAGACAATTGCCTAAACCTTTGCACCCACTATTTAGTGTAGTGGATATGAGCGATGTGCCACTGATTGACGACGAAACCCCAGTTACCATGATTTTGGAGTTTTATTCTATTTCGATTAAACGTATGAAGAACGTCAGTGTAAAATACGGACAAAATTCTTTTGATTTCGATGAGGGGATTTTATTCTTTATCGCGCCGAACCAGGTTTTTAGTGTTGCCCTCACAGAAGAGGCAAAACCGGTCGAAAGATCAGGATGGGTAATAAATATTCATCCTGATTTTCTTTGGAATACAACGCTGGCCAAGACTATTAGAAATTATGATTTTTGGGGATATTCAGTAAATGAGTCCCTTTTTCTTTCGGAAAAAGAAGAATTAATTATTCATCAAATCGTGCAAAACATCCTTCAGGAATACAGGTCTAATATTGATAAATTCAGCAAGCAAATCATTATCTCACATATTGAAAGTCTTCTTGGCTATGCCGACAGATTTTATCACCGGCAATTTATTACACGAGAAAAAAGAAATTACCAGCTACTAGACCGTCTTGATCAATTATTGGCGGACTATTTTGACAACAGCGATTTATTTAACAATGGACTGCCAAGCGTGTCATTTGTTGCCAATGAATTAAATCTCTCGCCTAAATATCTTACAAGCATGCTTAAAATGCTAAGCGGACAAAGTACCCAACAGTATATACATAATAAATTGATTGCCAAAGCCAAAGAAATGTTGACAACCACCGAGCTATCCGTTAGTGAAATTTCATTCCTGTTAGGTTTTGAGCACATACAATCCTTCAGTAAATTATTCAAGGCAAAAAATAATATTTCGCCTGTAGAGTACAGAAAATCCTTTAAGTGATGGCATGATATACCTAAAGGTGTATGTTTCGACCAACCAAAGTTTTCTAAAGGGTAGTCTTTTCTCAACCAAAATTTTTTTTCGGACAGCAAAAAGCCGCATTCCAACAGAGAAGAGGGTAAATTGTTCTCTGCAAAATTTACAAAAAAGTTATGCCGAAGTAAGCCGCCTCTTAAAAATATCAGAAGCCGCATTAAGCGATCATATTACCAAAGCCAACTACGATAAAGCCATTCCGTTTGCTATCGTCATGTTCTGTCAAAACATTCTTAAATAATTTAGATCCGATTATCAGTTGCTTAAATTATTTTAATTCTTTTTTGTTTTTGGAGCTATTGGTTTTTAACCCATCAGCGTATTACAATAAAATACGCTATGGAAAATACCCCAAACATTAGGCAATTATTTACAGAATATCTCGATAATAGAATTGATAGGGAAGGATTTATCCAGTTGCAAAAATACTTTGGGGAACAAACCAGTCGAGAAGAATTGCACAACCTTATTATTAATGCTTTGTATGAAGAGCATTATTTTGACCAGGAAAAAGAATTGCAGCATACCGTAGATAGTGTACAACAGCGCCTACGGCAAAGGCTGCAACCGGCAAAACCAAAAACGATGTGGCTGCGCCGTTACTTACCTTATGCGGCAATTATCCTTTTATCAATTGTATTTGGGATCTCCTATTATATTTTAAATAAAGCAAAACACAATGCGGTTGCTGTAATAGAAGATGTTAACCCAGGTACCAGGGGTGCAACACTAACGCTGGCAAATGGAAAAAAAATTCGCCTGAATTATAATATTGGACATATTGCTGATGAGGGAAATGTTTCAATTGATAATAAAAAAGGCGAGCTTCAGTACAGCATTGAAAATGATGAAATCACTACTGAAAGTTCGAACACGCTGAGCACTGGCAACGGTGAAACGTATAGTATTGTGCTGCCAGACGGCACCAAAGTATGGCTCAACGCCGCTACCACTCTAAGGTATGCTCCAACCAAACTTGAGCGAATGGAAAGAGTTGTCTGGGTAGCCGGCGAAGCCTACTTTGAAGTGGCGAAAGATAAAAAGCATCCCTTTATTGTAAATAGTAACGCTCAAAAAATTGAGGTACTAGGTACGCACTTTAATGTGAATACATATAAAGCTGATGGCAGCGCGATTACCACACTCGCTGAAGGGTCTGTTAAAGTTTTAACCGATCAAAGTTCAAACTACCTGAAACCAGGGCAACAAGCTATCACAAATGGCGGCACAATCACAATAGAAACGGCTGATTTAGAAACAGCACTGGCATGGAAAAACGGAAAAGCATATTTTAAAGACGCGCCATTAGAAGAAGTGATGGATGAAATAGCCAGATGGTACGATGTGCAGATTAAATACGAGGGTAAACCCGCAAAAGCACTTTTTAATGGTGGTTTTAGCAGAAGCACCAAACTATCAGAAGTATTAGAAATTTTAAAAGCCAGTAATATTCAAGGCAAACTGATCAAGGAAAATAACCAGGTTACACTTATAATTAATTCCAATAAAACTTAAACCGCTGCCTATGTAGAAATTGAAAATTTAGTTAATGATGATTAGCCACATCTAAATAAAACCGGAGCATTGTTGTAGCAATACTCCGGGGGATGTGGTTTACCGAGACTGAAATGCCAAACAAATCAATCAACTAATAAAGAGGGATGATATTCCTCTAAAAACCATAACCAAACTTATGTTTATTTTCCATCAATACCAAACCAGGTATAGAGGTAAATTTTGGTGCATACCAAAGTTTTTTCGGCCTGTACCACTGATTACCTTCTTATTGCTTCTTGCGGCTATATCCGGCCATGCCCAAAACAGTATAAACCTTAAAGTTAAAGATAAGCCCATTAGTGAAGTAATAAAAGCAATTGAAAAGCAAACCGGGTATACGGCTTTTTACGACGCTACTGTTTTAGACAAGAGCAGGCCAGTAAGCATTACAGCCGACGGTTTATCAATAAAAACTGTGCTTGATAAGCTGTTTGCCAATACAAATTACAGCTACCAGATTATTGCGAAAACCATTGTAATAAAAGAAAAGCCCCGCCCCGCCGGGCAGGAAAAAGCCAAAGCCAACCCTATTAATGGCCGTGTACAGGATGAACAGGGCCAACCATTGGTAGGTGCGAACGTAAAAATAAAAGGAACCGATAAAACTACCACAACCAATATTGATGGGTCATTCAGTTTCAGTGATGTAAATAATAATGATGCATTGCAGATAAGCTTTGTTGGCTACCAGGTACAAGAGCTTACAGCCACCAATAATATTGTGGTAAAATTAAAGATGGCAACTGCTGATCTTGGTGATGTAGCAGTTGTAAGCACCGGCTACCAAACTATACCGAAAGAACGCGCAACAGGTTCTTTTGTACAGATTGACAATACTTTGCTAAACCGTAGAGTAAGCACAAATATATTAGACCGTTTAGATGGTATAACGAGCGGCTTAATTTTCAACAAAATAGCTGGCCCTGTAGGTATAGCACCCACCAATGAAAAACTTGGCATCAATATCAGGGGGCGGGTGACCATTGATGATAAAGTTAGTGCCGACCCATTGGTAGTTTTAGACAATTTTCCCTACGAAGGTGATATCAATAATATTAATCCGAACGATATTGAGAGCATTACAATCTTAAAAGATGCCGCTGCTGCGTCAATATGGGGAGCAAGATCAGGAAATGGAGTAATTGTTATCACAACCAAGAAAGGAAGATTTAGAGAGGGGCTTAAAATTGACTTCAATTCAAATGTAACAACCGGCATGAATCCTGATTTAAAGTATTCCCGCAATTACCTTAATTCATCAGATTTTATTGATGTAGAAACATACCTGTTTAATAAAGGGCAGTACGATGTAAATCTAACTGACGTCAATTATTATCCTGTGATATCGCCCGTTGTCGAACTTCTGTCCAAACAAAAGGCAAATCCATCAAATACCGACATATTAGCGCAAATAAACAATTTACGTAATGTCGACGTCAGAGATGAGACTGCTAAATACTTTTATCAAAAGAGTATAAGACAACAATATTCACTGAGTTTAAGTGGTGGTTCTGAGAAATCTATTTACGCTCTCTCTGTAGGTTACGACAATAACAGGGAGAATCTGATCGGATCTGGCAATAATAGATTTACCATCAATAGTACCAACACCTACCGTCCACTAAAAAACTTAGAACTTACTGCATCAGTAATATATACGAAAAGCAAAAATGCTGTTGGTTACCAATATACATCACCTTATCCTTATGTAAGCTTGGCGGATGAAAATGGTAATCCGCTTGCAGTGCCATATGGAAGGCGTACGAGTTATTTAGAAAGTACAGCTGCATTAGGTTTTTTGGATTGGAAATATAGACCGCTGCAAGAACAGGAGTATAATGATAATACAACCCAACTCAGCAATATTTTGTTAAGAGGTTCTGCACGCTATAGCTTTACCAGCTACCTAAATGCAGAAATTCAGTACCAATTTGAGCAGGAAAACGCGAAAATTCGGGGATATAGAGATCCCAATAGTTACGAAGCGAGGAATAATGTAAATTTATATAGCCAACGTGCCAGTAATGGATCTTTTACTTATCCCTTTCCAAAGGGTGGAATACTGTATTTAACAGATCGAAATCTTAATTCAAACAATTTCCGGACTCAACTAAATTTTAATAAAAATTTTTCAGACAAACATTCAGTAAGTGCAATTGCAGGTACAGAAATACGGGAAATAGTAAATGAAGGCAATAATCGAATTCTATACGGTTACAATGATGATTTTGGTACCGCCGCTACCAATCTGAACTATAATGTTGCGTATCCTGTTAACCCTTCTGCATTGGGGTCAATTGTACTACCTTCGCCGTTAGGGACGGTAACTGGTCGGACGAACAGATATCTGTCCTATTATGCGAACGGCGCATATACATTTCTTGATAGGTATACCTTCTCGCTAAGCGGCCGTAAAGATGGCGCAAATATTTTTGGTGCTAAAACCAATGATAAAATTACCCCCTTATGGTCAACAGGGCTAGCTTATGATATCAGCAAGGAATCTTTCTACAATTTTCCGCTTATACCATATCTAAAATTTAGAGCTTCCTACGGCTATAATGGAAATGTTTACAATGCATCGGCGTATTTAACAGCAATTTACGATGTTAGTGCAGCAACAGGACTACCAACGGCAACAATTACCAGCGCACCAAATGCTGAGTTAAGGTGGGAAAAGATCAGGAATAAAAATTTAGCAATAGATTTTGCATCAAAGAAGAACCGGGTGAGTGGTTCTATTGAACTCTATGACAAATTAGGAAAAGATTTGATTGAAGATGCCTTATTGCCCGCTTCAACTGGCTTTACAAGCTACAAAGGAAATGCCGCCACAGTACAAACAAATGGACTAGATTTAATTTTGAATACTATTAATATAAACGCGGAATTAAAATGGACAACAAATTTTTTATACAGCTACAATAAAGACAGGGTTATTAGTTACGATACAAAATACACTTCATCATATTTAACCGCCAATCGATCAAACATTAGTGGCCCAGCAAGGTACGGCCTGTATATCAACGAAGGAAAGAGCCTGTTTGGCGTTTACAGTTTTAAATCAGCTGGTCTCGATCCCCAAAATGGAGACCCTATGGGCTATTTAAATGGCGTTGTAAGTAAAGATTACACCAGCATCCTTAACAACACTAAAATTGATGATATCACCTATCACGGCTCTTCAAGACCAATGAACTTCGGTTCGTTCAGAAATACGTTTTCATACAAGGGATTTACCCTATCGGCCAATATGACCTACAAATTCAATTATTTCTTCAGGCGAAAATCTACACCACTCGTATATGCTGATGTGCTAACCAATGGCAGTATAAATGCAGACTTTACTGCCCGATGGCAAAAACCTGGAGATGAATTGATTACCAACATCCCGTCAGTTGTTTATGACTTTAATTATAATCGCAATACCTTTTATCAAAGCTCAGAAACCCTGGTCGAAAAAGGAGATCATGTTCGCCTCCAAGATATTACACTGGCTTATAGTTTTACCAAAAATGCATTGAAACAACTACCTTTTGCCACACTTGAAATATATAGTTATGTAAACAATGTTGGCATTCTGTGGCGCGCGAACAAGTTTAAGCTCGATCCCGATGTGAGTGATTACAGCTTTGCGGCTTACAATTCCTATCCGCTTCCAAGAACATTTTCTTTAGGCATTAGAACAACTTTTAAATAACATGAAAAAAATTATAATTTTTATCCTTCTCATGCAGGTAATGCTGGGATGTAAAAAGCAGGATGCCTGGTTAGATGCCAAATCAAATAAATCAGATGTTATCCCATCAACATTGGAAGACTTTCAGGCTTTGTTAGATAATAATGCGGTAATGAATACCAATTATCCATCTAATGGTATTGTTGGAGCTGATAATTCATTTGTCCTTGATGCCACTGCATTAACCGCGGGGCAGGTTAATGAAAGAAATGCCTACAAATGGTCGCGAGACATCTATGAAAACAGTTTGGATGGCGGTGCACATTGGCAATATCCCTATCAAACTATTGAATATGCAAACGTAGTTCTTGATGGCTTGGCAAAAGCTGAAATTTCAGCAAATGCATCCTTCAACAATATAAAAGGGCAGGCGTTATTTTTCAGGGCCTTTGCTTACTACAGCCTTCTTCAAATATACGCCAAGCAGTATAGTAAAGAGACAGCTTCAACCGATTTGGGTCTACCACTCAAAGTGAGTTCAGATGTGAATATTGTGGTAGGGCGATCTAGTGTACAGGCTGTTTATGACCAGATCATTAACGATTTAACTTTAGCTGAGCATATTTTAAATGACGTGCCACTGTTTAAAACGCGTCCTTCCAGGCCAGCGGCGCAAAGCCTTCTTGCCAAGGTGTATTTGAATATGGGCAATTATGCAAAAGCAAAAGAATATGCTGATCAAGTGTTAAGCAGCAATAGTTCTTTGATTGATCTAAATACGCTGAATGCTGCATTAACTTACCCTTTCCCCACATTTCAATCTAATAACAATACTGAGATCTTATTTTATGCTACCGCAGTTGGACTATCCTTTAATTCCCTAACCAATTTACTTGTAGTTGATGAACTTTATAATCAGTATGATGCTAATGATTTAAGAAAAACCATTTTCTTCAGGACCAACGCAAATTCAACCCGTTCTTTTAGAGGAAGATATTCTGCTGGCACAGTAATTTTTTGTGGGCTTACAACCAATGAGGTTTATCTGATACGTGCTGAATGTTTGGCAAGATTAGGGAATTACCAATCGGCAATGGCCGATATCAATACGCTTTTGAGACAACGATGGAAAAAAGATAATGGTGTGTCAAGGTATGTTAATCAAACGGCAAGCAATGAAAACGATGCATTAAATATTATCCTTTCAGAACGGAGAAAGGAACTGCCTTTTAATGGAAGTATTCGCTGGGAAGATTTAAAGCGACTAAATAGCGATCCCAGGTTTGCTAAGACTTTAAGCCGTACAATCAATGGCCAGCAATATACATTACCTCCTAATGATAATAGGTACGTGTATCCTATCCCTTTAAATGAGACCAATTTTAATCCACTAATAATCCAAAATGAAAGATAATGATAAAATATATTTTTAAAACTTTACTGCTTATTATTATAGCCTTTAATGTAAAGGCTCAAGATACAAAAACAAGACAAACTGCTTACTTAAGGTTTTCATACGATGATACCCTGCCGATAGACAGGGTGAAATTAAAATTTTTTGATCACCACTGGGCTAATAGTATTAACGGCATACTACAGCCAAAGATAATCGTGGGAGATAGCTTAACAAACAAATTTGAAATTGTATTTAAAAACAATGAGGAATTTATTTTTGGTACCTTCTCTGGCGCACGTACACCGATTTTTAACAATTACATAATTGAAAAAGGAGACAGTGTAACCGTTAGGATAACGAAGTTTGGCACCAGATTTAGTGGCAGGGGGATTGAAAAATATCAATGTATTTACCAAATTGAGCAAGCTCTTCAAGTGATAGAGGACAGGAGAATTGATTCTCTAGGTGCTTTATTTGCTGCTGGTAAAGAACCTGATTATACCTCCCTTTCAGGTTATAAATTAATGTTAAAGGATAATGTAGAAAGATCTGCAAATAAAAAGAGGGTGATGGTTGCGATTCTTAAAAAGTACGAAGGCAAAATTTCAAACAAAATACTGCAATTAATCAAAGCTGAATTTTTAGGGCGTTTCGAGACCGAAACTGTTAGCATTGCATTTAATGCTCATGCACGCTTAGCCGGTTTGCCATCAAATGTTGTTTTGAACGAAAAAAAGGAAATTGAAAAGCTCTACGATCTTAAAGTGTTGGCAGATTTCAGCGAGTTTGATCCTGATGTTCTCGAAATATCCAACGGCTATCAGTATTATTTATATGAACTTCTGCGGTTCCGACCAAAACAACAAGATTTTGGCGATGGCTTTGAAATTATAAAAAGCAATTTTTCAGGCAATTTAAGAGATAAAATATTAACAGCTTATGTGGTTTTAAGCTATAATAGCAGACCTGATATGCCCCAGCTTAGAAATGAAACATTAAAGCTGGTCAAATTAGATTATTGCCTGGAAGCTTTAAATAACATTTTTGGTAATAGGATGCCTGGTGCTAAAGCCTACGATTTCGCATTACAGGATAGCAGTGGAAATGTTGTTAAACTAAGTGATTTTAAAGGTAAAGTTGTGGTAATGGATTTTTTCTTTACGGGTTGTGGTGGTTGCTGGCAATTAAATAAAGAGATGGCCAACATTTACAAACAGTACCAGGGCAACCCTAAAATTGCTTTCGTATCTGTTAGTATTGATAAAGACATCAACGAGTGGAAAGCTTCACTTCAAACAAACCTTTATACCCATCCCCATAGTACTAATCTATATACCAATGGTTTGGGAACTACACACCCCATAATTACGCATTATGGGATAGTTGCTTATCCAACAGTTATCATTATTAATAAAGCCGGTAAAATTGCCAATGGTAACCCGCCACGGCCCTCAACGAAGGAAAATGAGAACATGATAATTAAAATGCTGGACGATCTAATGTAATTTTTATGAGCAAAGAAGGAACTGCCTTTTAATGGAAGTATTCGCTGGGAAGATTTAAAGCGACTGAATAGCGATCCCCGGTTTGCTAAGACTTTAAGCCGAACAATCAATGGCCAGCAATATACATTACCTCCTAATGATAGTAGATACGTATATCCTATCCCTTTAAATGAGACCAATTTTAATCCATTAGTAATCCAAAATGAAAGATAATGATAAAAAATATTTTTAAAACTTTTCTGCTCATTATTATAGCCTTAAATCTAAAGGCTCAAGATAAAAAAGCAAGGCAAACTGCTCACGTAACGTTTTCATATGATGATCCGCTTCCAACTGACAATGTAAAATTGACATTTTTTGCTCATCAGTGGGCTACTAGTATTTATGGCGTACTACAGCCAAACATAATCGTGGGAGATAGTGTAGCAAATAAGTTTAAAATAGTCTTTGAAAAAAATGAGGACCTTATTTTTGCCACCTTTTTACACACAAATAAATTTGGAGCAGCTATACCGATTTTGGCCAATTACATAATTGGAAAAGGAGATAGTGTAACCGTTAGGATAACGAAGTTTGGCACCAGATTTACTGGCAGGGGGATTGAAAAATATCAATGTATTTACCAAATTGAGCAAGTTCTCCAAGTGATAGAGGATAGGAGGACTGATTCGCTAAATGCTTTATTTGCTGCTAATAAAGAACCTGATTATACCTCGCTTTCAAGCCGTAAATTAATGATAAAGGATAACGTAGAAAGGTCAGCAAATAAAAAGAGGGTGATGGTTGCGATTCTTAAAAAGTACGAAGGCAAAATTTCGAACAAAATACTGCAATTGATTAAAGCTGAATTTCTGGGGCGTTTCGAACGCGATAAAGTTGACCTTGCATTTCGAGCTTACAAAACCTTAGCCGATTTGCCGCCAAATGTTGTTTTGAACGAAAAAAAGGAAATTGAAAAGCTCTACGATCTTAAAGCGTTGGCAGATTTCAGCGAGTTTGATCCCGATGTTCTCGAAATATCCAATGGTTATCAGTATTATTTACACGAGCGGCTCCGGTTCCGCCCAGATCAACAAGATTTTGGCGATAGTTTTGAAATCATAAAAAGCAATTTTTCAGGCAATTTAAGAGATAAAATATTAACAGCTTATGTGGTTTCAAGCTATCACAGGAGACCTGATATGCCCAAGCTCAGAAATGAAATATTAAAGCTGGTCAAATTAGATTATTGCCTGGAAGCTTTAAATAACATTTTTGGTAATAGGATGCCTGGTGCTAAAGCCTACGATTTCGCATTACAGGATAGCAATGGAAATGTTGTTAAACTAAGTGATTTTAAAGGTAAAGTTGTTGTAATGGATTTTTTCTTTACAGGTTGTACCGGTTGCCGGTGGCTAAATCAACAGATGGCGAATATTTACAAACAGTACCAGGGCAACCCTAAAATTGCTTTCGTATCTGTCAGTATTGATAAAGACATCAACGAGTGGAAAGCTTCACTTCAAACAAACCTTTATACCCATCCCCATAGTATTAATCTATATACCAACGGTTTGGGAACTACACATCCCATAATTACGCATTATGGGGTAGTTTCTTATCCAACAGTTATCATTATTAATAAAGACGGTAAAATTGCCAATGGAAACCCACCACGGCCTTCAACAAAGCTAAACGAAGATATGCTAATTAAAATCCTTAATGATTTAATATAATTTTTATGAGCAAAGACGGCAACTATGAAATTGCCGTCTTTATAAAAGATCATTAATCTTCCTCTCTATTAATATCAATTTGCTTGAAATTAATTATTCTATTCTACCCAAGTTCCTGCACGATAGGGCTGAAAATTCTGAGAATCGGTATTGTTCCCGTTAGGATTGATTTTGGTGTAGTCGCATATATCATTTGACTGCTCGCAGGCACCCGTATCTGGCCGATCACTTTTTAATTGATAAACACCATCAACTAAAACGTACTCTCCGGCAGCACTACTTTCGCTGGCTGCAAATGAACTACCTACAGCGATGATAATCGCTCCTGCTAATAACAATTTAAAATTTTTCATGATAATAAAAATTTGGAATTAGTTTGCCTACTCTAATACAGGTTTTCGGCTACGCCTGTTTGTTTCTGGCCAGAAACGTTTATTGTATTTCTATACTCATTTGTTGTTTTTTACTGTTTTGTTGTTTAATGGCTATGGATGTAATCAGTACAAAGAATAGATTAAACAAGAGGTGTTGCGGCCAAGATAAATGCTTAATTACGCCCCCGCAGCTACAGGGTACATAGGCAAATACGTGGAGTAGTACCAGAGCAGTGTAAATGGTAAACAGGCTCATCAATACCAGGGAGGCGTAAAGACCGATCAATCTTGTTTTATCATAGATCAGCGCGCCAACAATTGCAATCTCTGTTAATGGTACAGCCCACCTCAAAAACGGCGTAAAACTGTTGGGGAATGGTTGGTTGTTTAAATCTCTGGTAAAGCCCTTAAAATCTATAAACTTGCTTAAACCAGTGTAGAGAAATAAAACCACCAGTAGCAGTACCGTAATCTCGGTGATGATTGTTTTGTGGCTCATGGCATTAGTTTTAGATTAATGTAGAGTGAGAAAGCTATCGGCACTGAACAGGCCGTAAACATGCAGATATGATCGGCGATCATGGTTATCTAAACCAGAAACGATCAACACATCAAATGTAAAATATTTAGTAGTTACCACGCAAGAGGTTAATAGGAAACGCACGCGTAATAGCAAGCGGTAAGTAGTATAAGGCGCATAAATAGGGCATTTTAATTTTTTCCATGTGCGCGTAATAGCATTAAGGATGTAATTAAAGCAAGAAAATTATTCTATATTTCTATTATTCGCCCATTTTTTAATAGCCGAAATATGCTCTTTGGTTACAATCAATCGCTCCTTTTCCGTTTTCGATATAATATTGTTTATAGTGTGTTTAAAAACGAGTGCTAAGGTGTCACGCTTTTGCCCCTCTTCATAATCAACTACGAAATTCAAATTTATAATTACGGAGCGGTTGATCTGCATGAAATTTAAATTTTCAAATTGTTCTTCTAATGAAGATAAGGTTTTCTTTATCCTGTATTCATTCCCATCCAAAGTAACCAGGAATATAAGGTGGCTAACTCTATAGAAGTATAAAACTTCAAGGGGCGCATCAAATATAACGCTCCGCCCCTGATGTAAAACTTCTAACTTCCTACTGAAATTGGGGTTGGTTTCCATGATTGAGTAGTTTCCGCACACATCCGTGTGGTTATTAGTTGTATAAATTTACGAAATTATGGTGTAGGCACCACATTTCTAAAAATAATCAGGTTCGTTATATGAACCTGCAATAAGTTGGCAAGGGTATTCTATCATGTTCTCGCTCCAGTATCTGCTTTGGCGAACAGATAGAATCTTCTTGCGACAGATGCTTGAAATGGATAATTTCCATCAAGGGCAGGAATTATCTTTATCTCATTAAAGATGTATTTAATCAATGTAACTATTGGTGGATAGTTAATGTTTTTTCAGCGAAAAATTTTTAAAGAATTTAGCTTAAGTAATTTTTGGAAGTTGTTAAATTAGTAAAAAAGAAATTAAATTATGAGTAAAGAAAATACTGGCCAAATTACTACGCTGCCATTAACTGGCGCGATTCTGGACGAATTTATAAATGTAGCTAATAAGAAATTTGATGATGTACTGGACACCATTGAAGCCAGACATCCGGCATTAGTGCGAAAAATGTGGCGGCCAAAAGATTATATTAATGATGCCCTAAAGCCAGATATGCTCCCGATAAATCGAGATTATGCACTTTCATTAATTGAAGCATTTTTGATTCATCATGTAATTGATCTTGCTACCGAAGTAGACGATCAAGGTGTGCAAATGAACTAAATCACAAGTAAGGGCGAAAAATCTTATCAAAGTTAACTCCTATATGCCTGGATATTGGGCATAGACCATAATAAATCTGCAAGAGTATTCAATTTGTTCATGCCAGGGAAGAAGCTGTGAGAACTGATTGAATTTTCTTGCGCCTTATTATTTGAAAAAGATGTTTCCGCCGAAGGCAGGAATTATCTTTTTCTTTAACTTATCATTTTCTCAAAATTCAAATATTTGGCGAATTGTTTCATTAATTGATACTTCGGTACTTAGGTCATTCTGTCATTACAGCTCTTACTTTCGTAAGATAATATGTTCTGCAACATCATTTCCAGATAGATATTGGACGGCGTATTATAAACTCGTTATTGTTGAATGAATAACGCCCGAATAAACGCTTTATTTATAGCCTGCTATCAAGAAAAATTAGTGGTCAATGATCGATGGTATCACTTAAATGACGTTCTGAATTTCAACGGTGAAAGCTTAGCCTTTGCTTTAAACAACTTGCTGAAGGACTGCGGATGTTCAAAACCAAGTTCATAGGCAATTTCACTGATGGTTAAATTAGTAGTTGACAGTTTTTCCTTGGCTTTTTCGATTAACTTGTCATGTATATGTTGTTGTGTGCTTTGCCCTGTTAAGGCTTTTAGTAAGCTACCTAAATATTTTGCTGATATATTCAGTGTGCCGGCAATGAATTCGACTGTCGGCAAGCCATTTAACATCAGTTCACTGTTGTCAAAATAATCTGCCAATACTTTTTCTAAGCGTTCCAGGATTTGATGATTGGACTTTTCCCTGGTGATAAACTGACGATTGTAAAAGCGTTCTGAATAACTTAGCAAACTTTCAATTTGTGATACAATAATTTGCTTGCTGAATTTATCTATATTGGAAAGAAGTTCTGCCCGGATGTTTTTAATAATACTATTGATTGTGGTTTCTTCTTTCTCTGAAAGCCATAATGCTTCGTTTACGGAATATCCAAAAAAGGCATAGTGTGTAATCGTTTTTATAAGCGTTGTATTCCACAGGAAATCTGGGTGAATCAGTAAGATCCAACCCGAACGCTCAATTGTAGGGTTGGGGACGGGTTCGATCCTGAAAACCTGATTGGGTGAAGTGAAAAAGGCAACACCATCCTCAAAATCATATTCCTGCTGTCCATACCTGAATTTGGCATTCATCCCTCTTTTGATAGATATCTGGTAGAAATTAAATATCCAATTGGTTTCACAGATATCAGCGGGTCGTTGAATTTCGGCATAATTTACAATGCTGATCAACGGATGTTCCGGTTGTGATAAGCCTCTTAACCGATGAAATTCGCTGATCGATTTTATTCTTCGTGTCTGCCGATGTTCCATAATACAAATTTAACCATTGTTATCTTCCCAAATGCCAAAAGTCTTGTTATTGTTTACCCAAATTTGCTAAACAACTGTTATAGTGAAGTTATTCTTCTATTCTGTGTTGCGTTCTTAATTATGCGTTATATTGCATTGGTGTTAATTAATCGTTCCCAGTTAGCAAAAGCAAATTTTTCTTTGTTCTCCTGACTGAGCGATGTTGCTTCCAAAAAGTTGCGGGCATCCCGCCCCGGGCGGTATTGGTAAGGGTAGTCTGCAGAAAAAAGGATGCGGTCTGTCCCAATAATTTCAATAGTACGTTGTAGATACGAATGGCTGAACATTCCACTTGCCGTCACATATAGGTTTTGACGCACATAATCAATAAATGGCTTATTAAGTTTAGTAGCTCTGTTCATTGAAGCCAATCGTTCTGTGTAAAATAAAATCACTTCGCCCCAATGACCAAGAATGACTTGAAGATTAGGAAAACGGTCAAAAACACCAGCTAATATCAGCCTGATAAATTGTATGCCTGCCTCATAATGCCAGCCCAGCCCAAAGGTAGAGAAGGCAATATCGGTCAATTCATCAAAACCTGAATAATAAATATCTCTGACTGCTTTTTGGGGAATCTGCGGATGAATAAATAGCGGAACACCAAGAGATTCTGCACATTCAAATAATCCCCAGAAGTCTTTATGATCTAAATTTTTCTCGCCGGTTCGACCGCATAGCATTACGCCTTTCATTCCAAGATCTTTTACGGATCGTTCTAATTCTTTTACTGCATCCTTTGGTGAAAAGATGGGCAATGCTGTAAGCCCATGGAACCTGTCAGGCGTTTTCTTTACAATTTCCGAAACAAAATCGTTAGTTTCAATAGCTAAGTTAATACTTTCTCTCCCTAAATTATGAAGGCTAGGACTGGTTAGCGAGAGCACCTGAACATCAATACCTGTTTCGTCCATCAACTGAAGCCTTCCGTTTCCCATGTCCATAAGGCGAGTTTCAATTTCACCAAAGTGCAGCTTATGGGTTGGGTCATCTTTGTCTGCATTTTTTTCCCATGCATCTTTGACTTTCTTTGTCAAAAAATGTTCTTCTATAGCAATTAATTTCATATAACTGTCGAATTTTGTTAATACAAAGATCAGGATGGTTGTAAAAAGAAATGTAGCCAATTTTCTTTTTTTTCAAGCCAAAAGGTATGAACACCGTTTATTGTTAAGCGCCAGTGCGATCGTCCTGGAGATCAGAAAATTGACTATGTTCGGTCTGATTATCTCACTATTGGAGTGGTAAACCTACAATATATTAATTTCTTCAGCTACAGTTCCCCGTATTATACCGGTCAAACTCATTGTAGCAAGCACAGCTTCGGTCTTATCAACTTGTTAAACTATACAATTATCATTCTATTTAAAGAAATTCATAATGATTTTTTCCCCATATAAAATGAGAAACATACGTCAAACCACAAGCTGTTTATTGCGAATAGGACAGGAGAGTGGCAAACAAAATGATTGCACTTATTTCTGCAAAACGATGTACTGTCCTGCAAGCCTATTGTATTTGTTAATCAAATAAATACACCGATCTATACAGGAAATGGGATTGTATAGCACGTATTTGAACCTATATAGGTAAAGAGGGACTATCAGCTAGAATACCAGCTTGAAAATACATACCTTTAAAATTAAGGATAAATGGTAACCCAGGTAAGTAACAGATACTTATGGCATCAGTTTACTTAATTGCACGATGATAAAATTCCGAAAAGGAGAAAACTTTTTAAAACCGGTATATACTTATTCACCAGATTGTATTATACTGTTTATGGGTTTAGCAATTGCTGTATACTTTGAAAGCAGTGCCTTCTCAATCGGATTTACTACAGCTATTTTAACAGTATTCTTTTTAATAAGGAAAACTAAATTTACCCATAGCGTATACTTAATAATAATTTTGTGCTTATTTCTTTTAACACCGCCCTATTTCTAGCATTTGCAGTATTCTATATACCTGCTACGTTCGCCCAGGGTTTACCAAAGAAAGGTTCCAACCTATCTAATCCAAGCCTAAGTAAGTATAAAGGTAGCTGGATTTCGATCAATGGAACAGATACTATCAGAATGAAATTGAAAGTTGAAAATGTTTCCATTCAACATGGGCTCGACATACATGCCGATGCACTTGTAGGTTACGTTTCTATTAAGCATGGTAACCAACTAATATATGACAACCTTAAAAACTTTGCCTCCAGTTATAAAGATAAAGCTTATTCAATATTTGCTGGATTAGATCAAAAAAGTGATACTATAAGCGGTACTTTGGTAGATGAACCAAAAATCAAATTTTACGATATTAAAATTATCAGAAAAGACAATAGAAATCTTGAAATTGTGTTAGGTCGTGACAAGGTGTTGAAAAGCGGTACGCCAACAAAAAGTGGAAGAACATTTCCATCAAATATGATATTCAGAAGGGAAAAAGAATAGGCTTATAGAACAAAACATCTTTAATTCTATTCTTCTGCAGTTTAACTTTAATTTTAATATGGGCATATCGGTATGCCCATATTTTGTAGGTACTGATATGGTTTGGCAACTAAAACCTGATTTTACAATTAAAATTGTTTAGCCACGTTTTCAAATATTTGAAATTCGTTTAATTTTTATAGAAAAATTTGGTTAATTAAAGCAAAAGACTTGACAGTATGGTGATACCTACAATTACTAAAAATAAAAAAGCCCGCAATCTGTTTGTTGCGCGCGGCTATCAGGCTGGGAAAAACAAAGTGATTGCACCTATTGTACCGCGAACAGACGTCCTCAACTGCAAGGCGAGGTTGTCTTTTGGCCGCCCGGGAATTTCCCAGGCAGCGGCAAAAAACCAACTAAATTCTAATGCCTTGTGTGTTAAAATTTTGAAGGTTATGAAAAAAGCCCCGGTATTTTATCATCCCATTACGGAAAAGGTTCCACAAAAGGGAACAGCCCATCTGTACGAGTGATGAATTGATAAATAAATCCTGTTTTGTCAATGCCTCAGCAAGACTGCAACTCGGTGTATTATCAACCTCTTCTGACTGCTTCAATAGCTCACCAAATTCTTCGGTTACAAAAGGTAGTTGCGCTACTGGCTCGTAGCGTTCCGACTTTGGTTGTATAATCTCGCCTACGGTGGATAAGATGACCTGCCCGGTGTATTGGCTGTTCCCGAAATCCATCCAATAGCGTGGTCGGTCATGATAATAAGACTGCAAACAACACTGATGAAGAATATCAGCGATAACGAAACGAGCCTTTACATTGTCCACGCATGAAATGGTAATCATAGCACTTGCGAAATTAGGGAGATTATCGGACTGATCCCTTTCAAACCTTATTTGTTCTGCCTTCCAGTTATTGCCTGACCATCGGTTAATGCGGTTAATGAGTGCGACTGATTTATGCAGGCCAATTTCGCATTCCGCAAAACGCTGTCTGCCAATATTTGCATGGGAAATTACATCATCATCCCACAGCCTTACGGACAAACCGGGGTGCTCCAACTCTAAAAGACTGTGGTTCATCTCCATCAATGCTGTCATTACTTTGGAACCTGTACCACCAGCGCCTATTACATTAATAGTAATAGGATTAGTTGCAGTCACTAATTCGGTCGCGGTAAAATGGGCTTTAATTTTCATGACAGAAGGTGTTTAACGGTAAAACTTGTTTTTTTAAGTTGTTCTTTTGGGAATTTCACATCTGTATCAATTAAACCTTTCCAGAGCTGTACAGCATCTCCCTTTACAGGATTGTGACCATCGAATAGGTGGCTGAAATAGCTGTTGAAGAAATAATTTTCCCATAATTGCATAAATTCCTCGGTCGAGGTTGAACTTTTAATATCGACATCGACACTTCCCATGCATACGCTGCCATTCTCATAAACATTGAAAAAGGGTGCATGGAGTAGAGTAGTGTTTTCGGTGGGTCTGTGGTTGGTGGCCAAAGCAAAAACGGAAAGTTCTTTCTTTGTTGCTAGCCATAGCATTGCCGGCACGTTTGCTGTTCCATTTTGTATTTCAAGACCAGGGCTAAAATACAGTTGTCTTCGCTCGCCTTTGGTAAACCATAGCAAGCAACCTTTTTTATCTGCATCTATCCTCAGCACTTTTTCGGGGATAATAGCTTTACAGTTGAGAAAACCATTTTCTCTCTCTTTGGCTGTCACTAGTGCCTTTGCTAACTGCCTACCTTCACTTTCCGTAAGTGGATGGGCATTTTTCGGCCTGCCATTATGGTCAAAGTCAAAATGTTCTACATACGTATTGTTGATCTCGTCTTTTGACTGATAAAATACCAACGCAGATGACGGGTAGTGTAGTTTTCCGAAATGTTGTGTTATATCGTTCATAGTAATAATTTTTTGATATTGTTAAGTAAGTAGGTTAGTTTATCGATCATGGAAAACACCCTCTTTTCAAAATCCAGATTACTTGTACAGTGTTTGCCATTAAATTTATTTATGATCGTTGGTTCTTCGATTGCTCCGCACTCATTAAACTCGCAATTGATGGTGTCCCACAGCTGATCACTGACAAGACCTACCGAATCCGAATAAAAGGAAATGTATTGATCCATCCGCAAAATCAGATCGGGGTCTTCGTCCTGATCAGGTGGCAGGTTACGGTATATGTTGGATGCCGGAAAGTCAGAGTATAAGGCATACGCTTCCTTAGCTACCTCCATGCATTGCAGGTCAAATTCATTCTTAGGGATAAGCGCATCAATACGTTGTTTAAAATAGGTTAGGTTCTCAGACTTCGTTATCTTCTTTTTGATCAGGTCACCTGCGTACTTAGCAACTTTAAACTCTTTACTGTATACATCACGGCAATCTGTTTCCTCATCATCATCGAAGAATATCCAATCCTGTAGCATATCGTATTGCCAAAACAGGTAGCTACTTTCATCCCGATAATATGGAACATCGACAATTTGGTATAGGTAGCCGAAAACAGAAAACAATACAACTGCATTTTCCTTACGTTCTCTATATAACCAGTACAATGGTACAACAGGGATATAATATATTGTACAATTGTTGCTGTAACGTTCACATGTTGCAAAAAAGGACTTGCCTTGGTCATGCATGATGTGAATACTTTCACAATGTTCAATGTTGTTTATTTTTTCCGTGAGATTGGCTAAAGCTGTTGCAATATTGTATGGAAAATCATAACCCTCCAATGGCTTCAATTCAATTGAGTAATGTCTGGCCAGTTGTGAAAGGGATTGCTTTAAATCCCTTTCTATCTCTAATGGCCTCTTGCGAGTTTCTACAATTGTAGCTCCACAAAGTTTTGGGCTGAACCGCATTCCTATAATACCATTGGCAGCATGTTCACTGGGACTGCCTTTTGCCTGTCTTTTCTTATTTGGCTTGCATCTTTCGGTTTTTTTATCCAATTGACGAAGCTTCCCAACTGATTGTGCAAGTCTATTTGCTTTTGCTTCAGCCGCTCGGTGATGATATGTTGCTGCATAATTCATGATGTAAATATTTGTTAACCTTTTGTTCCCATAACGCTCTCGAAGCGGTATTGTACCTGATCTTCCTTAATTACTGGGCCTGATATTTTACACGTTGTCAGGATCGGATAAATATTGGCATAAAAGTTCATCACTGCCTGTACTGTCCAGTGCGGCTCGGGGTCGGTGAGTTTTATATCCTGCCCTTTGTCTTTAAATATAAAAACCCTTTCTAGTTGTGTTGCTAATAACATGATTTGAAGTTTTTAAGGTTCGACATTGATCTGCATTTCAGATTCCGTTTGTACAGGCTGTGAAAAAATATTTGGCGCAAACTGCCTTTCGCAGATTTCCTGCTTTTCTCTGATCTGTTCCCGGAATTGAGGAAAATCCGAAAGCTTTGAAAGTACCGTCCACGCATCCCTATATTTTTTTTCATGAATAAGTGTATCGGCCTTTTTCATCGCTTCGTGGTATTTCTTATCCTTTCCGTCTGCTTCCTTCTTCTCCTGATCTGCCTTCGCCTTTTCCATTGTCGATTGTTTTTTCATTTCCTCAACCTGCTTGACGAAAGCGTCCATGTTATCCAATAAGCCGGACACGGATTGCATCGGTGCAGTGATCCTTTCAAAATATTGTTCGCATAGTTCCCGCGGTGTGCCTTTAATGATGAGCGGTAGAAGATTGGCACTTGCGCTGTCCGCGCAGTTGACGTTCTGCAACATCGTAGATACGATAAGCTGATCGTCAATTCCTTTGCTGATGATGATCTGTAGGTCGCCATTTAATTTGAGTTGGGCGATCTGGCCAAAAAAATTAGTCGTTGCCATAAGTTTCTTTTTTAATGTTTAATAAATAGTTAATTGTCTCCTCGTCGAAATCTGTATTATGTAGTTCCTTCTCGTATGCTTCAATAATGCGATTAAAATCTGCCGTAAATTCGGCTCCCGTGTAGTGAAGCTTTTTCAATGCGCCACCTTTTGAAGCCTTCAAAATCTCCTTTAGATGAGCTTTGGCACGTTTTTTCATTGCTGTGTATTTTCTACCCGATGGCAAAAGATTATTAATCTGGTGCAAAACGTCTTCGTAGATGAAAATCTTGCGATAATCATCGTTCCGAACCGCTTCAACGAAGCGATTGTATAGCCAGTCTACCAATGTGCTGTCAGTGATTGTTTCCATGTGAGTTATTTTAAGCGTTCAACGTATTCATTATATCGTTTGGTAAGGTCAGCACCCCTCTTGAACCGTTCAGTTTTATAACTAAAAATTTCTTCAAATAGCTTCACAGTTTTATTTTGGAGATCAATATAGTAGCGGTAACAAGCGTTGCAACGTCTGTCGTGCATCGTGCAATGTTCCTCCAATAGTTCAATTTCGTGAGCGGGATCGCCAAGTTCCAATAGTGGCCTGATTAGGTGTTCTACAATGTAGCCCTGCTCCGGGGTACTGCTTGAATCGGCAACGCAGATCAGTTTTTTGCCGTTGCTCAATGTGATATGGAGATTTGATCGTGTCATGGCGTTGGATTGTATATTTCTAGCTTACGATCGCCAAAAAGTAGATTGATGGCCAGTTTAAAGTTATAGTCACAGTGCTGTTGCCCTGCATACTCGATCAGGCAGGCAATTGGGAAAATGGAGCGGTAGGTATCAAAAAGCTGATCGGCAAAACGTCTTGGTCGCTTCCAAATCGTACTTTGGTTTTTTTCGATCGCAATTTGTGCATGCGCTACAAGGCTGTACCAATAATCAGCCGTGCAAAACCCTTTCTCGTTCCACTGCGCACGGATTTCGATTTCATTGTTTTGATAATATTCGCATTTGGCTTTGATAGCCTTCACGATATTGTTCAGTTCCTCCGGAAATAGTTTGGCAAGTAAAAGCCCCTTGTCCAGATTGTCCATGTTTTGTAATGCTTTCATATTTTATATTTTAAAAGGCTACCACCTTTACAGGCGGTAGCCTGTTTGTTTTAGTTAAGGTTAAAAATGACTGATCCATCCAAAGCATAAGCTGAACACAACTCAAATGCCTTTTGCGATTTCAATTGTGCGGTACCGCCCAAAACGATGCTCTTTAGCTTGGCTTCTTGATCGGTGTATTTGCGTACATTCTGAAAGTAGCCCGTTACTGCATTGTATGCGCCGTAAATAGTACCCTTTGTTGTTTCCAACTGTTGTGTTTCGCTCATCATGGCATAGGCAAAGGCATCATCTACCGTGTTTTTAAATACGGTGGAAAGCTTGTCATCTGCTCCTTTCTTGATATAATCAAGGGTTTCCTTGTTTGGCGCAAGTGCCATTTGAATCAACTTTTTTACCTCGTGGTCGTTGATGCGAACCTTTGCCCATTTGTTAAAAATACCTTCAAGGTTTTGGCTCATCATATTAGCCATGCCCATGATCTTATGGGCGTCTTTTAGGCGTTGGTTTGCCCCTGCGGTATGCTTGATCCTTACTACATTGCTCATGTTGTGCAGTGCAGCGTTGAGCGTATTTTGGCAAACGATACGGACAGGTGTAAATGCGGCTGTGATACTTCCGCTTCCATCGTGTGAGGTGGTGAGGAAAAGGTATTTTTCGGTTACATCGTCCCCCTTGCCGACACGGATATAATCCGGAAGTTTGGCGGTAATAAAAATACGCTCTCCATTGCCTAAAGCCCCTGCTGTCTCGTACAAAATCCCATCACCACCGCCTACGATGGCATCAAAGAAGGTGAAGGCTTCACGGTTTTGCACAATTTCGTATGCCGACCCTACTACGCCCAGTGGCGTATTGTTGTCCGCACGGACTGTGGCATAATAGTTAGGTACCATAATGTCGGTAGCTTCGATCAGCTCACCGCTGTCGCCTATACTTATTGTCCTGCCCTGGGTGAAAAGTGGGGATTTGATAACCTCGTAATCCAGTCCCGCATACCTGATTGCTTCTTCGCTCGTTGGGTGATGGTCAACAATGCTGCCCAGTCCGTGCCATGCTTTTTTCTTTACCGAAAAAAATGAATATTCGCCTGTCTGTCTGTTTTTATTGATGTTATGTGCCATGACTTTAAAATTTGTAGTTTTTAAAAGATTGAATTTTGTTGTTAAAATGGTAGGTCGTCATCACCTTCGCTGTAACTGGCTACCAAACCTGCTGACGTATTGTGTTTCGCACTGTCCTGTACAGCATTGGTTGTAGTCTTTTTGCCACCCCCATGAAATTTGATCTGTGAGGTAGTGAAGTTTAACGCTGCTTGCGGCTGTCCGTCCCGGCCTGCCCAAGCCCTGGCAAAAACCCTCCCCGTAAGTTCTACCAGGGTGCCTTTTGTCAGAAACTTTGCCACTTTAGGGCTTAGCCAGTAGGCGCAGTCAAAAAAGGTGGTTTGCTCTACACGCTCGCCCGCTTTGTTCTTGTAGCTCTCGTTAATGGCTACTGAAAAGTTTACCACTTGCTTGTCTTCTGCCACGTTGCGTACTTCCGCATCCCGTGTCAATCGTCCGATAATGTTCATAATCGTTCTTTTTAAAGGTTATACATTAATTTTTATGTTTCCCTTTTTCGCCGTGGCCCTGAGCTGTCAGCCCCTCCCACGAAAATTTTCCAAAAGAAAACCGGAAAAAAGAAAGCAGACATTTAGTGCGGTCAAAGCGCAAAGACCAAAAGGAAACGGAATAATTGGAGGGGACCCATTTATGGGGAGGAAACCGTTTATGCCGTAGTCTTTTGGTGGGCATGAGGGTTGGCTGGCCGCAATACCTTGGCTGCCTTTTTACCGGTTGATTATGGAAATGTTTCTTTAACGATTTATAAAAAAAAGGCAATTATTGATCACTACTAAGAAAATTTAAATAGTCTTTGTTATATATGAAGCCTCAGCTCCTGATTAATATGCGCAATATCATGATGCAACCATGTTAAGCATCCTATAAATAAATGTTTGGATTAGAATTGATTGCATCAGGGATTGCAGCGGCATCCTCCTGGAAGGAGATACAGCGGAAAGCCCGGCCTGAAAGGGATGCCGTGAAATAAATTGCAATTGATAGTTTCTTAAGATACATTTACAATTGACGCCTGTGCCTCCTTGCAATTACTTACAAAAAGATTAAGTCGGATGCGAAATATGCTTTGAAAAAACAACAACGGGGGTGCTATGAGGATAAAAAGATATTTTTAGTCTTCTGTAAAAAATAATTCTGAGTTGCAGAGTTCAAATTTTTGTATATCGAAACGGAAAGAAGTTTTCATTAAATTGGCTTTAAGATACTTTCATTGTTTTGTGCCATTTTTAAATTTCTTAAGATCTTGCGAGATTTCAAACTTGAATCGGCACACGCGTATCGGAATATTTGATCGATAATTTCCTGAATTTTTCCTGGTTAAGTGCGTAGACTTTTTACATGTGATTAAAGAAAAATTCGCCTACTGCAAATAGGCTGGCCTTTTTTAATCATAAAATGATCCTGAAAATTTATTAATATAATCAATGGTAATTCAATGTATTATTGATTTTTTATATGTATCAAAAAACTATTTTTTTGTATTTCTTTTATAGTTAATTTTACTTCAATATCAAACTAACTCGTTCAGCAAATGCTGCAAATGGAATTAAGTCATGATATAAACTTAACCATCTAAAACAAAAACTATGAGAACGCCTTACTACTTTATCCCTTTCCTAATTCTACTATTTAGTTGTACGATTGATCAAGAATCGTACGGAAACGATTCCATTGGAAAACTTAGCCCACTTACCCAAGAGGTAATTTCCAGGCCTTCTTTGCAGGAACTCAAACAGGCACAAGGTTTTCTTTCAATTGCGGAAAGACAAGCACTTTGGGAGACTAAATTAGACTTCATTTTAAACAATCCTAAAGAGAACTTTACTATTGATCAAAGAGGTATTATTTTGTCTTTAAAAACCTTTTTGCATAAACATGATATGCATACATTACTCTCCAACCCCCAACTAGGTATAAATTTTTTAACTAGAAATTTAGCTTATTGGGAAAAAAATTTCAGTAAGGCCCAGCTGAATATACTAATAGAAAGTCCTTATCTAAATAAAGATATGTTAATATCATCATTTTCAGAAGTAAAGATGCTTAAGATGATTGGAATGTCGGAAAAGGCGGCGGTTGCCGGAGGACACTGTACTTGTATTTATGATGGAGGATGTCATGGAGCTGGAAACTTTTGCCAGGGTGCAAGTAGCTGCAATGTTGATGATGACAAAGAAATGTGTGGCATATTTGGAACAGCGCACTGTGAAAATAGATGCACCGGTGTTCAGCCTGATCTTGATTAAAGATGATGGGAAATTTTAGAGCGATTTCTGCTAGCGTGATAATCAGCAGCATTTTGTTTGCTATACTAACTACAGCTTTAGTGTACAATCTTTCTGGGACTCTGGCCTACCTTAGAATTCAAATTGATTCATTTGCATATGTTCCGGAGTTACGATTTTGTATATATTTTTTATATGCGACTTATCTATTTTCCGGAATTAATCGTAATCCGGTGCTTTTTTTAATTATTTGTCTACCATTCATTTTGATTGATGCTACAGCTTTGATTGGCGGCGGCAAAACAATTCCTGTACGCTTTCCTTTTCAAACCATTTATCCATTGCTTGGAACACTAGCTGCCTACTTAATCGTCAAGAGCTATAAGTTAGGGATAATGATACTGGCCTTCTGTATGGTATTCTTTATCATTGCAAAAACATACATTACGCCAAACCTATTATGGTATATGCACAAGAAAAATCAGTCGGAGCATTTAAGTAAAATGGAACTCTTAAAAGATACTTTTATCACCATAGATCAGAAAAATATTTGCATTAAAGATACGGTAATGTCTGAAGTAATATTAGCCGAGTTTTATTTTGAAGGCTGTTCTCCATGTACAGAAAAATTGCAAAGTCTCGTTGATGTATCGAAAAAATTTAATAGTTCAGATTTGGGTCTTGTACTAATTTGCGATGGTTCAATTACTTCATTTAAAAAATTCCAACAAGCTGCGAAGAGGCTTGTTAGTACGGGTTTTACATTTTTATATGATGATAAAAGGCTTTGCCAAAAATATGGTATAAGAGGATATCCAACAGAATTTTTAATTTATAAAGGGAAGATCGCAGGAGCAGATACCGGGTTTGGAAAAGACATCAGTATGCTTTGGCAAAAAAGTGAGATAACTAAAATAAAAAAGCTATTAAACCATGAAAATTAAACTCGAGCAATTCTTCTTATTACTTTTTATTATTCTTATTTCTTGTAATGACGCTGCGAGAGCGGAAATTTCTATTGATGGATTGAGTAGTAGATCAAAGCATAAAAGTTTTACTATTTACAACCTTGGAAATTCAGATCTGATCATAGAGGGGTTTACTTCGAGTTGCGAATGTACCATTATGAATCTAAAAAGGGGAAGCAGGATAGCCTCCGGTGATTCGCTCGTGGTACCTGTGAAGGTTAACCCGGAAAATCAAGACAAAGATATGACTGTCTTTATTTCAATCCTGACAAATGCTAAACCAAGGGTTACATCATTTAAATTTGAACCGTAATAATTCTGTATTGAGCTTTTCCATTCTTCAGATTATCTAGCTTAAAATTGGAGATCTAGTTTGCATAAAAAATCATGTTCTGCAGGATCAAAACCCCACTGTTAAGAGTTTCTGTGCAATAGTTTTTAAGCAAAATGATAAAAACTACATTTTTATACGCTAGGTTTAGGAAGTTCTAGATAACTTGTTCTGCTTATGAAGCGAAAAATTGCGGGTAAACCCGAACGAAATACCGTGCAATAATTTACAATTGATAGTTATACTGAAAGCGAAGTAATGTATTGTTAAAGACCACATTATATGTTATTCCAAAAAGTTTTCCCAAATATAGGTTGGTTCGAAAACGTCAAGGCAAGGAAGAAGTTACAGACAGATAATCAAGAATTGGCGATTAAATTGGTGCCCACATCTGCGAAGAAACACCCGATTTTACCCATCCGTCAGATTGTGATGAATAATATCAAATTTTGTTTTCTATTTCTTGTTTCAAATTTTTTGGCTTAGCTTCATCGGCTCAAAGTCTCTATCAACCTATGGAATTATCATATTTATTCATTGACGGAAAAAGTGCGATTGATTTTATTAAGTCTGATTTTCAGGAGTTAGAAACTTTAACAGATACTGAAAAAATATTTCATCCAATATTGTATCTGAAATTCAATAAAACTTTAAAGATTGCTGATAAAAAATATACATTTTTTGACAAACGTATTGATCAAATCTATGCATATTATGATGTAACTGAAAAAGATAAGTTTGCGCTATATATTTTACTCGATATCAAAAAAGACGATTTAAAGACATTTTCCAAAATCTGGGGGCATCCCGGAAATGTTTCTTATGATGATTTTGCCTCTGGCGAATTTGATTCGCAGATGTGGCATAAGGATGGAACTGATGTAATTATCGGACGATCATTTGCCGATGATTATGGGCAGGATAGCCAAATAGTTCAGCTAAGTAATATAAAATTGCAAAAGCTGTATGGAATAGAATAGTTAGGGAACCGCAAACCAAAGCCCTAGGAGCAATCCTAAGGGCTAATTTTTTAAAGAAACATTGACTACTTTGATTTTGATGGGGCAGTAACCTTCAGGTTTATTATGCATTTAATTACCAGAGCTGGCCTATCTTAATTTATACTTCCAATATTTGTGAGGTTAAGACTGTAAAAACTCATCGAGATAATATAACTTTTTAAAAAAAAAGTAAATACAAAGGCTAATTATAGAATTCAAATGCATGGCTGGGGATTATTCCAAAAGTGGCCACTTGTTTTTCTGCAAAGTGGCCACTTTTTTCGATTTAAAATGACCACTGTTTTCGCTTAAAAGTGATCACTTGGCTCATTTTAAGCGGTTTTAAGGCTTATTTAAAGCCAACTTGGTTCAATAGGTTGTTTTTGTGCTCAAGGCAGCTTCAGCGGAGCGCTAAAGTGCTTAAAAATGGTTTTTTTAGAAAGGGTGTTGCTGGAGTTTTTTGTCTGTCGGTTTTTGGATGTAATCGCGCCCCAGAACAGCTTTATTGACTGGATAATCATATCCGGGATGCCGTGGAGCGGAGTTTTGTGCGGATGGGAGGCAGAGCATTGACAAAATTTCTTTTGCGGTGGTTCTGATAGGAATGGATATATTTGGGACCTTTCTCAAGATGTCCTGCTCAAAGTCGGGCTAATCTACGGGTGTACAGTTTGGAACGGAATCCGCTGTCTACTATTACCGAAATCCCCAAGCATACATTTGAACCGAAATGTTTAATTATTGAAGCCGGTAGTTGACATAAAAAAATCTATTGAAGATGTTAGCGAAGATCTCGTCAATGGTCTCGAGATAGATATCGTCCTTACCGGTCAAGATATCGTTGATCTCACTATTAATTTCTTTAAAATTTTATAAATGAGAACTTTATTGCCAGACATTTTTATAATTTAGTTCAATAAAATCATTATTGAAAATCCAATAGAATATGAAACAATTTCTTCTGATTATAACGATCTCAATCTCTTCAACATTCTTGCACGGGCAAATAATCAGCAGAATTGACGGAAGCCAGATCTCACTGGACAGTCTGGATGAAAAAATTGAACATTTAATGAAAGTGGCTAATGTTTCGGGAGTTGCAGTATCTGTTCTTAATGATAATAAGCCGGTTTTCAGTAAAACATACGGTCTTGCCAATGTTCAGGAAAATATTCCCTTACAACCTAATAAAATAATGTATGGAGCTTCACTGGCAAAGATGGTATTCGCGTATATCGTCATGCAGTTAGTTCAGGAAAAGGTTATTGATCTGGATAAACCACTTGTTGACTATCTGGAAAAACCTTTACCGGAATATATCATAAAGGGCTGGAATAGGGGTTATAAGGATCTTAAAAATGATTTCCGATACAAAAAAATCACTGCCCGGATGTGCCTTGATCATACTACTGGCTTTCCAAATTGGCGCTGGTTTGAAGCAGATAAGAAGCTTAAGTTCAAATTTGACCCGGGTACACGATACAATTATTCTGGCGAGGGACTTTATTTGTTACAGTTTATCATTGAACATATAACCGGCAAAGACTACGAAACCCTATCACAGGAAAGGGTTTTTAAGCCTTTGGGGATGATCAATACCAGCCAGATATGGCAGCCCCGATTCGACGCAAATATCTGCTATGGGCATAACTCAAAAGGTGAACCATACGAATTGATGAAATGGAAAGAAGCCAGTGCAGGGGGCTCAATGAGTACTACTTTAGCAGATTTTACCAAATTTTATACAGCGTTGATCAATCATGTGGGACTTTCAAAAAAAAAATTTAATGAAATGACCAGCGTCCAGGTCAGAATAAGATCAAAAAGTCAGTTCGGACCCCTGGCATCGGTAGATGGTCCAGACAATGAAGATATAGAGCTTGGATATGGTTTAGGAGTCGGCATTTTTAAAACACCATACGGAAAAGCATTTTTTAAAGAAGGACACGATGATGGATGGGGACACTATTCGGTGTGTTTTCTTGGCAAAAAAACGGCAATTATTGTAATGACAAACAATGATAATGGAGAAAGTATCTTTAAGGAACTTTTAGCTTACGCTATCGGTGACACTTTTACACCATGGCGTTGGGAAAATTATATTCCATATCATATAAAAAGATAGAGGAAATAATTTATTTTTTAGAATTTGAAGCAAAATATTTACACTCAAACTTTTTAAATCCAATGTCTTAATTCATAAACCTTATTGCTCAGAAAGATAAAAGTTTAAACAACTTTTATGAGTTAAATATGCTATTAAATACTATAGGTGCTTAAATATTAATTGATGTTGTAGCAATTTTCTCATTTGAATAATGGAGAAAAAGATCATATCGCCATAACAGCAATCTATTTCGTGAATTTATATCCTGAAGAGATTTGAAACAAAACAATCGTGATAACGGGAGGAAGCAGAGGAATAGGTTTAGTTGGATCCGAACGGCTAGTGAATGAGTGAGCAAAAATTTTGATTCCTGGTCGAACCTTAAAGCACTTTTTTGACGTGCAAATTTTACTAATATTTTTAGCAAACAAAAATAAATCGTAAAATAAGATAGATATAGCCAGAGCTCGCCAATAAGAGCCATGTAAAGATGTAAAGTCAATCAATGTATATTTTAATAATAATTTCCATCTGAAAAATATTATTCAGATGGAAAACGTTACAAAGGATGACCTTCGAGAGTTAAGAATTTTAATCATAAATGACATTGAGAAGCTCATTGATGAGAAGTTCGCAGATAAGACTGAGAAAGAGCCTCAAGAATGGCTACGTAGTAAATCAGTACGTCAAATCTTGAACATTTCGCCAGCAACCCTTCAAAACCTCCGTATCTCAGGAAAGTTGGGGTTTAAGAAAATCATGGGCTCTTATTATTACAAAACAGTAGACATGCAAAAAATGTTCACAGATGGAAAATGAGGTTGCTAACCCTTGGATGAAACTCTTTACAGTCGCAATTAAAGATTCAAAACTTAATGCTTGGCACATATCATTATTGTTTGCCATTGCTTATCTTGCTCTTTTACAAAAGGAAAAGAAAGTTGTGCATGTTAGTCGAAGTAAACTTATGATGATATCGCATATTAGCACACTACCAACATATCACAAATATTTTAAGCAACTTCAGGATTTTGGCTATTTAAGATATACACCATCATATCACCCGGCCTGTAAGAGTACAATTGAGATCGTAAAGTTTTAAGCACTATAGGCGGCGAAGTTACCTCTATATTATTGTAAAAAGTGACAGCTCTTGCCTTTTGCTTCATGGATTAAAATCTATAAAATTTTAAATTTCAATGTTTGATTTTTAAACAGCGAGCATCAGTTTTAGTGTATTTAATCTCTGACCTAAATCACTAAGAAGCATTTCTTTAGTTGAATTTAATTCCGTACTTTTCAAAATTTCTAAATCTTTTTCAAATCTTTTTAAGAGCATTTCGACATTAAACTTTTCCTCATTTTTTGTTTCCGACAATCTTTCAGTAAGATTAGTCATTTCTTTGCTAATTGCTTCGTGTTCTGTCAATGCATATTCCTCCGTTTGTTTCACTGAATGATGGCCCAGTAGTTCCTTCACCACATGGATTGAAACTCCATTATTAAGCGTGACTGTACTAGCAAATGTTCGTCGTGCTTTATGGGTGTTAAGTGTAGAGGTAATTCCACACAATTCAGCAATCTCCTTAAGATATTCATTCATCTTTTGATTTGATCTTACAGGTAAGACAGATCCTCTCTGAATACAGACTGGGTGATCTTTATATTTTTCCATTATCTCCAGTGCTTTCGGGAGTAAAGGAATGTCCGTATTGGATTCAGTTTTTTCACGCCTGCTAATAATCCATAATCTACCATCAAATCCCATTTTAATATTAGTTTTCTTTAATTGGAAAACATCAATGTAAGCCAAGCCGGTATAGCACTGGAAGATGAAAATATCTCTGACCGTATTAAGTCGGTCCGTTGAAAACTGCTTATTCTCAAGTATTGAAAGCTCAGCTTTAGTTAAGGGATATTTTTTGATTTTAGTCTTTTTCCTGGTGAATAATCTGAAAGGATCTGCTGGAATAATTTCTTTCGCAACAGCCCTCAAAACAATCTTCTTGAAATTTGAAATATATTTTAAGGTAGTATTATTAGCGCATTTTCTAATGGTCCTTAAATAGAACTCATAGGCTGTAATAAATTCAAAGTTTAGTTCACGAAATTCCAAATCATCCCTGTTATACTTGGACTTAATAAAATCGTACACATGCGATCGGGCAGTTACGTATCTCTCATACGTACCCTTTTTAACACCTTGTCCAATTAAAGCAAATAATTCGTCATTATGCTGCTGAAACTCCTCCAAAACCTTCATTTTAGAAACTGTTTTACCATTCACAAAATCAATGATGCAGGATGATGTTATTGTTTTTCCTTCCCGCAGAGTGGAAGTGCGAAATTGATTTATCCTGACAACCAACTCGTCAAGATATGTATTAACAGTTCTTGCATCCTCCTTGCTGCCGATTGCTCTTGCAGACTGTTGATCCCATCGTCGATAGTCCCAACGCATTTTGGTAGATGTCTCTTTTGGAATGCCATTTACCGTGACACGCATGTAGACAGATCTGATCTGCTGTTTTTTGTTTCTTGGAACCTTGAGAAAGAAATTTAATCCAAAACTTAGGTCTAACATAATTCAATAATTTAAAGGTTAATAAATATCGAATAAAGATGTTCTCAAGTCAAGTCATTAACGTCCTTTACTAGCTGGTATACAGTTATTTAAGCTTCGTTTCATGGCGCATTTCTGCATTACATGTACGCGCCACGAATGTGCCACAGAGATTATGAGTGTTTTTAAAAATTTTAGCAGTCCTTAAACAAAAAAGAAGCCTGCAATTTTTAAAAAAATGCAGGCTTAAAAGGTTTTTCCGCGATATAAGTGAGTTAGTAATTATCGCCTTAGCGGAGAGTGAGGGATTCTCACCTATCGCTTGAATGTACGATAAACATTGATTTTTTTATTTTAAAATCTTGAAGCGCCACGATAATGCCACGATTTAAAACTTTTACTCAAAAAATCAACTTTCTACTATCGTTTAACCTATTGCGGAGAGCGAGGGATTCGAACCCCCGGACCTGTTACAGTCAACAGTTTTCAAGACTGCCGCATTCGACCACTCTGCCAGCTCTCCGCTGCAAAAGTACAAACTCAGCGTAACTCTGCAAACTCGGAAAGCTTTTTTTTTATATAAACTTGATAATTACTTAACACAGAGGGAGAAAAAATTATTTCTTCTGTATATTTTCTTCAATCGGCTCCGATTTTTTGAACAAATTAAAGGTAGGGCGAATGATCTTTACGCTCCGTTTGCTCACATCAACGCTGGCATTCAGCTCAAAACCGATCAATAAAATCAATGAGTTGAGGTAAAGCCAGATCATCACTACGATTAATGTTCCGATAGAGCCATACACCTTGTTATAGGAAGCAAAATGGTTAATGTAAAAAGAAAAACCCCAGATGGTCAGAAAGGCCAGAATAGTGGCCAGCCAGGAGCCTGCACTAAACAGCCGCCATTTTTTGGTATGCGAGGGTCCGTAACGGTATAAAACGGAAATGGTAATGAAATACAGGATGGCCAATAAAGCCCAACGGGTAAATTTGATGGTATAACTTAAAAAACTGTCTTTAAGATGCAGTTCATCGTTGATTTTGTTGAGCAGCACTTCACCCAGGGCCATCGCACTGATACAGATGATGATCGAAAAACAAATAATCAAGGTAAGTATAAGCGCGATTAAACGTTGTTTAATCCAGCTTCTCGTTTCAATGATCAGGGATGATTTATTGAACGCCTTCATGAGATTTTTAACCCCATTGGTGGCAAAAAACAGTGCCGATAAAAAACCAAAAGATAATAAACCGCGATTTTGATTTTTAATGATATCTTTCAACGTCGCTTCAAATGCATCGAAAGCATTATGCGGCAATACCAGCTGGATTAAGTTTAACAGCTGATCCTGGAAACCCTTGATCGGGATAAAAGGGATCAGGGTAAACAGGAAGATAATGCCAGGGAAAATGGCCAGCATGAAACTGTATGCCAAAGAAGATGATTTGTTTACCAATGCATCTTTTCCGATTTCACGAAAGAAAAATGTAGCTACCGTATACAGCGGAAGAGGGCTAAAACCTGGCAAAATACATCTTTTGGTCCATTCTATAAATCTAGAATAGAGCTTAAGATGTAATAATTGCCTGTGTAACCATTCCATGATATTGATTAATTAAAAAAAACCGACAATTTTTCGATAAAATTTTCAGGCGGATTTGTCGGTTTATTTCTCTTCATGTCAACAAAAACCAAGGTAGTTGAACCAATGTTAATCAGTTCTTCTTTTTCGTTATATAATTCATACTCAAAAAAGATCCTGACGCCAGGTAAAGTTTTGATGATCGTTTTTATGGTAATTTCCTGATCGTAAAGGGCAGGTTTAATGTATTTGCACTTTAGTTCCAACACAGGCATCATAATACCGGCTGCTTCCATCGAGCTATAACTCATACCTAAACTGCGCAACATTTCCACCCGGCCTACTTCGTAATACTGGGCATAATTGCCATAATACATATAACCCATCTGGTCGGTTTCGCCATAACGAACCCTGATTTTTGTACTGTGGCTAAACATTATTTAAATATATTTCTTTTGTTTAAGGCCTCGCGGTATTTCTTTGCATTAACTTCGTGTTCGGCCTTGGTTTCAGCAAAGTTATGGTACCCTGAAAAATCTTCTTTGGCACACATATAAATGTAGCTATTGTTATCGCGGTTAAGTACGGCATCAATGGCATTAATGCTAGGCATCATAATGGGTCCGGGAGGTAAACCTGCATATTTATACGTGTTATAAAGCGATTGCACCTGCAATAATTTTCCGGTTACCCTTTTCACTGTAAAATCGTTATTGGCAAAAATCACCGTTGGATCGGCCTGAAGTAATATGCCTTTATTTAATCGGTTTAAGTACAAACCCGCAATAATCGGCATTTCTTTATCATAAAGTGCCTCCGCATCAACGATAGATGCCAGTGTGTACACCTGTGCAGGGCTCAGGTTTAAGCTTGCTGCTTTTTGCTTGCGTTCTGAAGTCCAGAATTTCTCATACTCTTTGTGCATACGTTCAAAGAAATCAACAGGCGAAATATTCCAGTACATCTCGTAGGTATTCGGGATGAACATGGCATACACATTATCCTGATTAAAACCATACTTGCTGATCAGCGCGGTAGAATCCAATACCTTGATAAAGCTTAGCGAATCGGCTTCCAAATTGCTCGCCAGATAGGCGGCAAAATTTTCTTTTTTACGGATGTTATGGAATTTCAGTTTAACCGGATCCTGGTTTCCTGCTTTGATCATGTTAATTAAGGTCCTGTTGGTCATTCCTTTTTCCAGTCGATAACGGCCCGGTTTAACACTGGCAGCTAAATTCATTTTTCCGGCAGCAGCTGTAAACGAAGAAACACTTTTTAAGAGATCTTTCTTTTTAATTTCCGAAATAAGATCGTCGTAACTGCTTCCGGTTTTGATATACAAGTATTTTTGATTTTCGGTAACGTTAGGGGCAAAGTAAAGCCTGTAAATATTCAATGCAAAGTAACCGGCAATTAAGACAACAATCAACGCAATCATTATTGCCGCTTTTTTGCCTGTACTCATGTTCTTTTTTTCTACTTCAGTCATCTTTAATATGATACTTATTTATGGTTGTTTGTTAGATAGGGTGATATTGATTCTGGTACCTATAGGCACTTTGGTTACCGAATCAACTGGCATAGGATCTTGTTTAATAATAACGGCGGCAGCACTATCCGTAATAGGTCCATCGTATAGGATATTACCTAAACTCAGGTTTGATCCCCTCAGGCTAAATTTAGCTTCATCCATGGTCAGGCCCGTCAGTTGTGGAATATCTACTTCTTCATTTCCACGCCCATCGCCTAATACCAGGTTGATCCTGGATCCAACAGGTATCATCTGTCCGGCTGTAATCGGTTGGCCACCAAAAGAAGCTTCCAGAACTACATCTCGACTTACATCAGGCTTGTAGGTGGTATCGCCAAGTTTTAGTCTCGAACTCTCTATAATCGCCTGTGCTTCTCTCAAGGTTTTAAACGCGATATCTGGGAATTTTGTATTTGGAGTTTTGCCCGCATTGATGGTTAAATAAATGGTACGGTTATCCTTCACAAAAGTATTGGGATCAGGATCCTGATCGATTACTATTCCTGGAGGCTGATCCATGATAAAAACAGAATCCACTTCGTATTTTAATCCGGCATCTTCCAGTTTCTTTACGGCCTGTTCAAAAGATAAACCTTTTACCATAGGTACATTTAGGCCCTGCCCGTGTTTGGTATAATATCTTAAACTAAAAAAAGCAATCAATAAAAGGACTATAACGGTTACGATAGCGGCTAAAATGTTGTTTCTAAACGATTTGGTTTTTAAATATTCTATAAATTTAGACATGAATCTTAATTTGGGTTATGCGTACAAGCTCAAATGTAACTATTTTAATGATGGATTGGATGATCGAATCTTTTTCAACATCCGACCGTTCTTCAACCCCTTCCGTAAATTCTCTCCTTCAATAATACTAAAGCACAAAGATATTTATATTTTTGAGGATATATTTATATTCAATTTCTATTTATAAAAGGATTTTTAACATGAAGAAAACGATAGCATTGTTAACGGGCGGTACCACAGGCGAGTGGGTTGTTTCCATAAAAAGTGCGGCCACTATTGCTCAAAATATCGACGCCGATTTATACGACGTATATAAGATTATGCTGAACGAAAAAGGCTGGTTTTATGAGCCTGCCGATTCTGTTAAAATTGAGATTGATAAAAACGATTTTTCATTAACGCTGGAAGGAAGAAAGATTAAATTTGACGGCGTTTTTATCGCCATACATGGTTCTCCCGGCGAGGATGGAAAATTACAGGGCTATTTCGATATGCTGGGTATTCCCTATACCACCTGCGATGCATTAACTTCATCCATTACCATGAATAAAGGTTATACCAAAGCTATTGTAAATGGTATTGAAAACCTGTATACCGCAAAATCTGTTCAGATATTCAAAGATGGAAACCATCATTTAAATCAGATTAAGCAGGATTTACGCTTACCTTATTTTGTTAAACCCAATAGCGGGGGCAGCAGCATTGGTATGAGTAAGGTAAAACATGCTAATGATCTGGAAGAAGCTATTGAAAAAGCATTTAAAGAGGACGATCAGATCTTAATCGAAGAATTTGTAAGCGGCAGGGAATTCTCAGTTGGCATTTTCGGCTCAGAAGGCAAGGTAGTTGTTCTACCTGCAACGGAAGTGATCCCCCACAATGAATTTTTTGATTTCGAAGCCAAATATACACCAGGCGCGACGGAAGAAATTACCCCGGGCAGAATGAATGCCGAAGAGTTGAACCGTGTGCAACAGGTGGTAAAGGAAGTATATCAGAAACTAAATTGCAGGGGAGTGGTACGTGTTGATTACTTTCTGGAAGAAGGAACCGGTAAATTTTATTTTATTGAAATCAATACCATTCCCGGACAAACAGCAACGAGTTTTATACCACAGCAGGTAGCGGCTATGGGCATTAGCCTGAAAGAGTTTTATACCCGTTTGATGAAGGAAACACTAGGTTAGCCTTCGCAAATTTCGTAATGCTGAGCACCCGGTTTTTGTGAAAAAAGTTTGAGTTTAAATGATAGGCTTTTATGTTAGTCGTTCCCAACTTTATCCGATAGCGACCGAACGTAAACCATCTTTTGAGGATATTTTAGGCATCATAATATGCTTGCTTTGAAAAACTACCGCTTTGAGTGAAGAACGCCGTCAATCCCAGGGGCCGGAGAAATTTAAAAAACAGTTGCACAGAGGAACAAACAGCACTATCAAACATAAAAAATAATGGTTTGCGTTCATCTGTACTTATTCGATTTCAGAAAATATTTGAAAACAAACCCCGCAGGGCTCAATCAGGAAAGGAAAATACAAAAATGCCTGATTAAATAAAGTGCTTAGTTCTTTTGATGTGTACAGGATTGTGTCGAAGGGCCACTGTGGGATCCGGTAGCACGGCTGGCAGGGCACTTTGGTACTTTGGCGCGGTAAAATGCAGCGCATTCCTCAGTACAATAAAGAACTACCAACAGCTGCGAAGAAGCCCGGGCCCCGCGGCATAGCATATAAAAATCTGTATTCCGCTTAAATAATGATTTTTTTGTTATAAATACATTTAATGGTTTTAAAGATGCTGAAATCGGGTCAGCATGACGATCACTAAGAGCAAAGATGAACATCCAAAAATTGATTGATAAAGGTTTAAAACTCAAAAACTATCCTAAAGATTCGGTGATTTACGAGCCTGGTATGCAGCCCCGTTTCGTATATTTCATCAAATCGGGCGAGGTGCGCATGGTTACGGTGAGTAATGAAGGTAAGGAGTTCATTCAAGGCGTTTTTAAAACCGGGCAATATTTTGGTGAGCCCGCCTTGTTAATTGATCGGCCTTATTTAGCCTTTACCATTGCCAATAAAGATTCACAGCTCATTGCCGTAAATAAAGAAGATTTTTTTAAGCTGATTAAAAATGAGCCGGATTTTAGCATGGAACTGATCTGTACTTTAAGTAAGCGGCTATTTTATAAATCGATGATGCTGGAGGAACTGGCAAGTGAAAAGGCTGATCATCGTTTGTTAACCATCATCAATTACCTCCTTGGCGATGTTAATGTTGGCGAAAATTTAAAAGTGACACGGCAGGAATTAGCCGACATGACCGGGCTAAGGGTAGAAACAGTGATCAGGGGGACTAAAATACTTGCCGGGAAAGGCTTGATTAAAATTATTAAAGGAAAAATTGTTAAACTTTAATTATCCTTATGTGGTTTATAAATCAGCCGATAAATAGCTATATGTTCAATAACAAATAACTGTTAAACTTATGCCTCGAACATGACCTAGATCATAAATTGGTATTCAGTATAAGGCTTATCTTTGTACGATCAAATCAAGAGATTATGGCTGAGTTATCGAAATTCCAGGCTTTTTTACAATGTAAGTGTCCGAGATGCCGCAAAGGAGATATTTTTACAGGAAGTGCTTATTCATTCCGGTTACAGAAAACAAATGTGAACTGTCCGCATTGCAACTTAAAATTTGAACGCGAACCCGGTTTTTTCTACGTAGCCATGTTCGTAAGTTATGCCATGAATGTTGCCGAAATCATTACTATTGGCGTGGCATCGTATATTTTAGGATTGGATTTAGTATATGATAACCTGTGGTACTATGTGGGGCTGATATTGGCCGGTGTTTTATTGTTGTCGCCCATCAACTACCGGTATTCCAGAGTGATTTTGCTTCACTACCTTACGCCGGGCCTACACTATGTACCTGGAAGTGGTGATCAGAAGTGAAATTGTTTATTCTTTTAAGGAAACGAGATACTTTGTCGGGCGATAGCGACAGGATGCAAGGAGGGGAGACAGTTTGCGAATACGATTTGTGGAAGCAATCTTATAAAAGATCGTCATTTTGTGATAGGTCTCACTGGGTAACTAAGTACTATTTCAAATTATACGACTCGTTTATGCAATCAACTAACGCCTTCACTCTATTTTCCGAAGTAAGCTCATAGCGGTATTCGTCTTTAACAGTACCCATTTTGCTTTCTGTATTTCTGAATTCCATTTTACTTGAAACAAATTCTTTTGCAGAGGCATGGAATTGTGTGGCCCCGGTTTGCTCAATAAGGGTCTTGATATTTTTTTCATTGATTCCCGCACCAGGCATAATGGTAATCCGTCCGTTTGCCTTTTTTACCAGCTGCGCCAATTTTTCCGCTCCCAGTATTGCTGAAGAAGAACCTCCGGAGGTTAGTACCCGTTTGATTTGCAGGGAGATTAAATCTTCCAGCGCCTGATCCATATCGTTACTCATATCAAATGCCCGGTGGAAAGCTACCCCCATAGGTTTGGCCAACTGTATCAGTTCAGCGCAACGCTCCTTATCTATTGCGCCATCAGCTTGAAGTATTCCGATAACTACACCATCACAATTCAATGACTTACAAATTTTTATATCTTCTTTCATGATTGCGAATTCCATTTCAGAATATAAAAAATCTCCTCCACGGGGACGTATGATAGGCCAAACTTCGATGGAGAGATTTTTCTTGGCGAGTAACAACTGACCATAACTCGGTGTGGTGCCGCCTTCTGCCAGGTTATCGCAAAATTCAACTCTTTTTGCACCGCCATTTTGGGCAGCCACTGCTGACTGGTAAGAATTGGCACATACTTCTAGACAAGGAATAGATCCTTTATTCATGGTATTTGGATTTATATTCGAGAAACCGTTTTATCTTCTTATCGTCATCCTGACGCGATAACTATCGGATTTAATTAAAGGGCTATTTAAAAGTAAGGATACTGCAAATGGCCCCTCCATTAAATATCCGGACTCAGGTTAATAATAACTTTTACCTTTAATTAAAAGATCCTGTTTTTCTGCGTTGCAGACCGCATAACTAAAACCCTGTTGGATGGCATAAGCACCATATTCGCCTTTTTTATTGAGGGCTAAAAAGCCTACCTGTATGTTTTTGGCCGTTTCCGGTTTCTTTTTGATAATACGCATCACTGCTTCCTTGCAGGCTGCTTCTGGCGTATATCCCTGACGCATCAATTCTACCACCAGGAATGAACCCACATTTCGCACCACCTCTTCGCCAACCCCCGTTGAGGTTGCCCCGCCAACCTCATTATCTACATAAAGGCCCGCGCCGATAATCGGACTATCGCCAATTCTGCCATGTAATTTATAAGCCATACCGCTGGTGGTACAGGCACCGGAAATATTGCCTTTGGCATCAATAGCCAGCATCCCAATGGTATCGTGGTTATATTGGTTACCCGGTAATTTTTGTGGAGCGGCTTTCTCGTAAAGTTTATTTTCGATATTCATTACCGGGGCATACTTTGCTGTTTTAAGCCATTCTTTCCATGCTTTCTCGCTGGCAGGGGTAAGCAGGTTTTCCTTTTTAAAGCCCTGCTCCAACGCGAACTGTAAAGCGCCATCGCCAGCGAGCATAACATGAGGTGTCTTTTCCATCACTTTACGGGCTACCGATATGGGATGTTTAATGTATTCGAGTGCCAAAACAGCACCACAGTTACCCAATTCATCCATGATACAGGCATCCAGCGTAACATGGCCATCACGGTCTGGCAAACCACCATAACCGACCGATTGGTTTTTCTCATCGGCTTCAGGCACCCAAACACCCTGCTCTACGGCATCTAAAGCACGTCCGCCAGATGATAACACTTTCCAGGCATCAGCATTTGCCGCAATGCCAAAATCCCAGGTAGAAATTACAATGGGAATATTTCCGGCTTTCGACGATTTTTTAGGAAAGGCCTTGGCAATACTGCTTTTATCAATAGCCATTAACCCAGCTGACAGGGCTGAAGCTTTTATAAATTTACGACGGTTAAACATTTGTTTGGTTTGTTTACGGTTTAATTGGTATATCGATTAATGTTATCGGGAAGTTGCGGATTAATTGTTGAATATTTTCGAATAATCAATCGTTTCACGACGGGTCTGAAAATAGTAGCTCAATCATTGGCTAACTCTATTCAATGGTAAACCGGTCGGCATCTTTTAGAAAAGGAAACTGCCTCCTGATTTTAACCAGCTCTTCATAATTGATACTGAAAGTATATAAATCTTCGTCTTCGGGTTTGTAATAAACGGTATTACCATATGGATCAAGACACATTGATAATCCGCTATGGTAAATCTGGTTACCATCATGCCCAACACGGTTTACCGCAATTACATAACTCTGGTTTTCGATAGCCCGGGCCGGGATCAAAGCCTTCCAATGCGCCGATCGTTTATCAGGCCAGCTGGCTACCAAAAGTAAGATATCGTATTCTTCATCTACATTACGCAGCCAAACCGGAAAGCGCAGATCATAACAGATGGCCAACCTGATTTTCCATCCTTTAAGTTCAACAATGAGTTTTTCTTTACCCGGACTAAAATGCTGATCCTCGTTGCCCATGCCAAACAGATGGCGTTTATCGTAATGTTGATGTTTGCCATCAGGCTCCATCCAGATCAAACGGTTAAAATATTGGCTATTTTCTTTGATAATCAAGCTGCCAGTAACCACACAATTGTACTGATGCGCCATTTTTTGCATCCACTGCATGGTTTTTCCACCCATTTCTTCTGCCAAAGCTTCAGAATTCATGCTAAAACCCGTGTTAAACATTTCGGGTAGAATAATGATATCGGTTTTTTCCCTCACACCCATTGACAGTCGAAGCGCCAGATTCAGCAGGTTTTTCTCAGTGTTTTCCCAGAAAAGATAGGCCTGAAATACAGTTACTTTCAGATTTTCGATTTGGGTATAAACAGGTGCTTCCATGGTGTATCGGTTTAGTCTGGTTAAACGTTTTTTAATTTCGCTGCTGCCTGGGCGAGGGTATCATTTTCTTTGGCAAAGCAGAACCTGATAATTTTATGATCAGTTGCCTTTTGATAGAATGCAGAAACCGGAATGGTGGCCACTCCAAATTCTTTGATCAACCTGATGCTAAAATCGGTATCTTTTTCATCGCTGATGCTGTTATAACTCGCACATTGAAAATACGAACCATTACAAGGCAAAAGTTTAAAGCGGCTTTCAGCCAGGAGCTTTCTAAAGTAATCCCTTTTTTGCTGAAAGAAACTGCCAATTTCGGTATAATTTTTTGGTTCTTTAAGGTATTCGGCAATGGCCTGCTGCATCGGACTATTAACGCTGAAAACATTAAATTGGTGTACCTTCCTGAATTCTTTGGTTAAATCTTCCGGTGCAAGGCAATATCCCAGTTTCCACCCTGTAGCATGCAAAAGCTTACCAAAAGACGCCACAACGAAACTTCTTTGCCTCAGTTCAGGATAACACATCACACTTTCGTGCTTTTGTCCGTCATAAATGAGGTGTTCATAAACTTCATCACTTAAAATGATAATATCGGTCCCGCTAATGAGTTTAATAAGGGATTTCATGTCATCTGACGATAGGATACTACCCGTTGGATTTTGTGGTGTATTTAAGATGATCATTCTGGTTTTTACCGTAAATAACTTCTTAACCATATCCCAGTCAATCGAATAATTTGGCGGGGCGAGTTCGTAAGTTTTAACCAGGCCGCCTAAAAGTTTAATCGTTGGTGCATAGCTATCGTAAGCCGGTTCAAAAATAATCACCTCATCACCTGCATGGATAATAGCGGCCAATGCAGTAAAAATTGCCTGTGTTCCACCCGCCGTAACGGTAATTTCAGTTTCAGGGTTATATTTGATGTTATATAGTTTTTCAACTTTCTCTGCAATGGTTTCTTTTAAAAAAGTAGAACCAGGCATTGGTGCATATTGATTAAAACCATCTTTCATTGCTTTATTAACCAATTCTGTTAGTTTTGGATCACAAGCATAGTCGGGAAATCCCTGAGAAAGATTAATGGCATGGTGTTCAGCGGCAAGTTTACTCATCACCGAAAAAATGGTGGTATTTACACCAGGAAGTTTAGATTGTATATGAAGCATCTTATAAGCGAAAATAGGAAAAAAAAGCTTAAGACGTAAAGGCCCTCTGCCAAAAGCCCTGCAAAATGATTCTAAATATAACTGATGGAATTCTTTGCAAAGGATTAAACGCCAGGATTAAGTTGCGTCAACCATAAATTGGCAAATGTTTAGCTTCGGCAGATTTATTCCGGAAATACCCAATAATGCTAAGATATGGCAATTACAGGGAAAAGATCAGTGCCCTACAACAGTAGCATCTGCCGATGCCTCGACTTCTTCGGTAATAAACCTGCTTCCGATCAATAAGCAAACTAAAGCAATAAATGCAGCAGCCGTCATCACCAAAGGCATGGGTACCACTGAGTGTTCACTAAATAAACTCACCATTACTGAAGCCAGCGCACCTAGTCCCATTTGCAAAGCGCCCATTAAGGCTGAGGCACTACCTGCATTTTTAGAAAATGGTGCCAGTGACAAAGCTGCTGCATTAGGATTAATTAATCCGAGACAGGCTAAGAACAGGGCGATAAAACCAATGGTCGTGTATAAATCAAGCCAGTTATTTAAAGCAAAGATCAAAAATATTAAGCTGAATATGCATTGGGCAATAAGCGCATAAGTGACTATATTCATGCTGGTAAACCATTTTAGTATGAGGCTATTGATCTGACTGGAACCAATAAAGGCTACCGATAGCAAGGCGAAAATCCAGCCGTAACCCGTTTTACTTACTTCGTAAATCTTCATAAACACGGTAGGAGATGAAGATACATAGGCAAATAAACCTGAAAAAGTGATCGAACTGATTAAAGCGTAGGTATAAAATTGAGGTTCTTTTAAAACCATCAAAAAATTGGTCAGAATGGGTTTAGGCTTTAAAGAATAATTGGGATCCGGTGTATAACTCTCGGGTAGTTTGAAAACGGAGGCGAGTAGCATTAAGATGGCCATCAACCCTAAAAACACAAATACATATTTCCAGCCTAATGCCGAAATTAAGTAGCCTCCAGCCGTTGGAGCCAGCATGGGCGAAACCGCGATTACCAGCATTAGGGAAGCAAATACTTTTGGGCTTTCTTCTACGGAAAACAGATCCCTAACCATCGCAACCGAGGCTACAGCGGTAGCACAGCTTCCGATGGCTTGTACAAAACGTAACCCGATCAATTGGTTTACATCGGTTACCGCTAAACATAAAAAAGAGGCGAAGATATAAAGCGCCAACCCGAAATACAGTGGTTTTTTCCGGCCAAATTTATCCAAAAGCGGACCGTACAATAACTGGCCGGCAGAAATCCCGATAAAAAAACTGGATAAAGAGAGTGCCACAGTAGATTCGGAACTTTTTAAATCCTTTGCAATATCAACAAAACCAGGCAGGTACATATCAATAGAAAAAGGACCGAGAGCAGCCAGTGAGCCCAAAATAAGAATTAATAAAAAGTGTTGTTTTCCAGCCATAATCTGATTGTTTTTCGGAGGCGCAAAGATTGGGAGATTAAATTTGCTAACCTAATTTACACGTTGAAAGATTGTAAAATTGTGGTTTAGCATTCAATTGCAAGCTGAGTGATGATAAGCTTTCTAGTAAAAAGCATAATCTCTGTGATAATTCGCCAGATTATTTTTAGATTTATTGCCTATGACTTTTAAGACAAAAGAAAGCCGTTTGCTGCTCGTTCTGGGTAGCTTTTTTGTAGCAAACGCTATATTATCAGAATTTATTGGTGTCAAATTATTTAGTGTTGAAGAAACACTGGGCTTTAAAAAGTTCGATATCAATTTGTTTGGTGTTCCAAATCTGTCTTTTGTAATGTCTGCAGGGGTATTAACCTGGCCCATTATTTTCATTATGACAGATATTATTAACGAATATTTTGGTGTAAAACAGGTCCGTTTTTTATCTATCCTTACTTCTATTTTAATTGCTTTTGCTTTTTTGGTGGTTTGGGGATCAATGCATTTAAGCGCCGCTGATTTCTGGGTACACCAGAATATCAATGGCGAAGACCTTAATATGAATAATGCCTTCGCCGGGATTTTTGGACAGGGCATGTGGATTATCGCTGGTTCCATCACAGCTTTCATTATCGGGCAAATGGCTGACGTACTCATTTTCCATCGCATTAAAAAAATAACCGGAGAACGTGCTTTATGGCTGCGTGCAACCGGTTCTACATTGGTTTCTCAGCTGATCGATAGTTTTGTGGTCATTTTTATTGCATTCTATTTAAATCCGCAATACCACTACAGCTGGAAAATGGTTGCCGCAATTGGCCTCGTGAATTATACTTATAAATTTATTGTGGCCATTTTAATGACACCTATATTGTACGTCGTGCATACCATCATTGATCGTTATTTAGGCAAAGACCTTGCACATAAACTGATCAAAATGGCGGGCAGAGGATAAATATTACAAATAATAAATCAGCTGATTTATGAAAAATATCTTAATGTTATTGGCCGTTTTCTCTTTATTTTCCTGCGCGAATAAAGACGAAGATAGAAAAGATTCAGTCCTTGATATTCAGGGGACCTGGCAGTTGATTTCGGCTACAACTATAGAGAATGGAACCAGTAAAACGACTGATTATTCTGGGAAACTTAAAATGATCAAGTTATTTAACAACACACATTTCGCTTTTTTGAAACATAGCCTTGACCCCAAGGACAGTACCAGTTTTGATGCGGGAGGAGGAAGTTTCATCTTAAACGGCGATAATTATATTGAAAAACTTGAATATTATAAAAGCAAAGATTGGGAAGGCAAAACATTTAAGTTTAAGTTAGCCATCCATAACGATACATTGATTCAGAAAGGTGTGGAGAAGGTAGAAAAGGCTGGGGTAGACCGTGTGATTATCGAAAAGTATATTAAAATAAAATAGTTGCTATCATTTAATTCGTATTGTCTGATAAAAATGCCTCGAGACTTTCCCCGGGGTTGTTTATTCCAAGAGAAACGAAATTAAAACACTGGTTGTTCTGAAATAAATCATACCGTTGTTTTATTTTAAAACATGTTATAGATAAAGTGATTGAGCAGATAAGCGATTACTCGCATAAAGATTTGCCATGGGAGTTTACAGAGCAAGGGACGGATGTTAGCTACGAACCTGCATTTTCAGAGAATTGCCATATGCTGTAAGCGTATACGATGAGGATGATCATTAAATGTATGTACTTGGATTCACTTATCGGATTTAACAGGGATCTGAAATTTCTGCTAAAAAAGTACTGAACATAAATGATGACTTGGACATGGTAAAGAAAATTATAAAGGTTAGGCCAAGTCAGCAACCGCCAGTTAGCTTCACCAGATATAACTTAGAAATTAAGACCTGTGTTATTAAAATAAAAATGGCCTGCAAATCTTCAAAAGGCCGGGGAGTAAACGCTGGTTTAAGGTTGATTTGTACCTATTTCGAAAAAGAAGAGAAGATTGCGTTTATTGAGCTTTACCATAAAAATGATAAAGAAAATAAAGACTAACTGCGTATTTTAGAAAAATTCAGCTAATGCAAAAGGCCGGACTCGCTCCGGCCTTTGTACTTAACAACAAAACAAATAAAAAAAATAATTCTAAAAAATAAATTAAAGGCTGGCCAGCTCTGCAGCAAAAACATTTTCACTTAATTGCTCTTGTTTGTAAATCTGTCTGCCTGTGTATGCCACAAAAACAGATGGGTCTAAAAGCAAATCGCGGTTTTTTATCAAACTTTCCAACCTGAGTGTACCCACCACATATTTATAACTGCTGGCTGCATAACGCTCGCTGATGTGATCAAATTCCAATAACGTAATCAGATCTTCATCTGCGTAACGTAAATAAACTTCTAAAAGAATTTCTTCTGTATGTTTTACACCGTTTTCTGAGTGATATTTTTTGTATTCATAACGGTAGTCATACCGTAGGGCAGCAATATCAGAAAGTACTGCAGCACCGGTAGGGTGGCCGCCTGCGCCTTTACCATAGAAAAACTGTTTATCAGCAAAAGCCGCCTGAACGGCAACGGCATTGTATTCGTTTTCTACATTGTACAGAAAATCATCTTTTGCCACGAGTTTAGGTAATACATAGGTCACAATATCCTTCGTATTTACTTTACGCGCGGTAGGGACTAATTTAATTTTGAAATTTTTCTCACGTGCATATTTAATATCATGGTTGGATAGGTTCTGTATACCAATGTTTAAAATGGCGTCAGGATTTACAAATAAACCGTAGGCATGTGCGGTAGCAATAGCCAGTTTGTATTTCGGATCATAACCTCCAACATCTAAAATTGGATCAGTTTCAGCGAAACCTAAATCCTGTGCTTCTTTTAATGCGGAATCGTAACTTTGATTCTCGTTAAATATTTTCGACAGGATGTAATTGGATGAACCATTAAAAATTCCGCTTAACGCATGGAACAATTCATTGTCGTAGTATTCTTCCAAATTCCGGATAATTGGAATACTGCCACAAACTGCCCCTTCATATAATAATGAAGTGCCATACTCTTGTTGTAAATCAACCAGCTCTTTTAGGTGCGTGGCGATCATTTTTTTATTCGCAGAAACTACATTTTTACCATTTTTTAATGCGGTAGTTACAATTTCGTAGGCTGCATCGGCATCATTGATCAATTCTACAATCGTATTGATCTCTGTATTGTTCAGTATTTCATTACGATCAGTAGTAAACAGATCCTTATTCAGGGTACGCTTTTTTCTAGGATCTTTTATCGCGATTTTAATGATCTCCAGGTTAAGGCTCTGACTTTGGATGATATCCAACAAACCTTGTCCTACAACCCCAAAACCAAATAAACCGATTTTTAAATTCTTACTCATTATTTTAAAGTGATTAAACAGATAGGTCGATTACACCGATAGAGCTGTTCTTATTTCTGTATTTTGTTTAAATTTTTTGTTCTGGTACCAGGTTTCTTTTACCCCCTACCTTTTTAAGCAGTATGCTGTAATTTGATGATCTTTTTGTTACGGCTTTCTTTCATAAAGTTTCCGATTACATTGGTCAGTGCATTCGTTTCAATTAAAAAACCATCGTGTCCATAGTCAGAATGCAAAGCAATAAATTCTGCTCCGGGAATATGATTGGCCAGGTACTGCTGCTCTGAAAGTGGAAACAATACATCGTTTTCTATTCCGATAACCAGCGTATTCGCCGTAATTAATTTTAAAGCATCGCCAATACTTTTGCGGTTACGGCCTACGTTATGGCTATCCATTGCTTTGGTTAAATAATAATAGCTGTAAGCATTAAAACGATTGATCAATTTTTCTCCCTGATAATTCTGGTAAGAAGACGACCTGAAATGGTCAGTTTTATCGTTTATACTTTCTACCTGTGTACTGCCATAGGCACTGTAGGTTCTATAACTTAAGAGTGCAATACTACGGGCCGTTTTTAAACCTTTACTGCCGCCGTTAGGTTGGTTGGCATAAAAAGTCCTGTCGGTGGTAATGGCCAAACGCTGACTTTCATTAAAAGCAATGCCCCATGGAGAATGAGCTGCATTAGTAGCAATTAAAATTAGGTTTTCTATTTTATTCGGTTCCGAAATACTCCATTCCACAGCTTGCTGCCCACCTAGGGAACCACCAATTAACAATTTTATATAATCAACACCCAAATGCAAAGCCAATAACTGGTGTGCAGATACTAAATCGCGAATGGTAAATTGCGGAAAAGAAAGGTAATAAGGTAAACCCGTTACCGGATTGTTGCTTAATGGATTGGTGCTGCCATAGTGAGAACCTAAAACATTGGCGCATACAATATAATGCTCTTCAGGATTGAACAAAGCATTTCTCCCGAACAAACCTTCCCACCATTCAAAAACATCAGCATTAGCTGTAAGTGCATGGCAAACCCAGATTACATTATCTTTAGCTGCATTTAGCTTTCCATAAGTTTGATAAGCAATTTGCAGGTTACGGATTTTCTTTCCGTTTTCTAATTTGAACTGTTTGTTATGATTATATATTGATGCTGTACTCATTGTTTTGCTGTATTCGGGAAATAAACGGGCTTAGGCTGATAAACTCTCAGAAGAAACTTGTGCGTTAATGGCCGCAAATGCTTGTTCAAAATCTGCTTTAATGTCATCGATATGTTCAATACCAACTGAAACCCTTAAGGCATTTGGTTTTACACCTGCAGCCAATTGCTCTTCTTCGCTCAATTGCTGATGTGTTGTGGCCGATGGTTGGATAATCAGGGTCTTGGCATCGCCCACGTTCGCAAGATGTGAAACCAATTTTAGCTTATCGATAACCTGGGTGGCGTTTTCCTTACTTCCATTTAATTCGAAAGATAACACAGCCCCAAAACCATTACTTAAATATTTCTTTGCGAGGTTGTTGTATTTGCTGCTTGCTAATCCCGGATAATGCACTTCCTTAACCAACGGATGATTTTCCAGCCAGGTAGCCAGTTCAAGGGCATTATCAACATGGCGTTGTACGCGGAGCGATAAGGTTTCCAATCCTTGCAACAGAAGAAAAGAATTAAAAGGTGATAGCGCAGGACCAAGGTCTCTTAGTCCTTCAACACGGGCACGGATGATGAACTGGATATTACCAAACGGCCCGCCAATACCAAAAACATCACTAAAAACCAAGCCGTGGTAACCTGCAGAGGGTTCAGAGAACTGAGGGAATTTTCCATTGCCCCAATTGTAGTTTCCGCCGTCAACAATTATTCCACCGATGCTTGTTCCATGTCCACCAATCCATTTCGTTGCAGATTCTACCACAATGTTGGCACCATGCTCTAATGGCTTAAATAAGTAACCGCCTGCACCAAAAGTATTATCAACCACTAATGGAAGATCATATTTTTTGGCAATGGCCGCAATTTTTTCAAAATCAGGTACACTAAACGCAGGGTTGCCTATGGTTTCGAGGTAAATGGCTTTGGTTTTATCCGTAATTTTTGCCTCAAACTCTTCTGGCACATCCGGATTTGCAAAATCGACATGAACACCTAAACGCTTAAAGGCCACCTTAAACTGGTTATACGTTCCGCCGTAAATGTGAGAAGAAGAAACAATGCTGTCGCCAGCTTCCAGTATATTGTTTAAAGCTATAAATTGAGCAGCCTGACCTGATGCCACAGCCAAAGCCGCAACACCGCCTTCTAAAGCTGCAATACGTTTTTCGAAAACGTCATTGGTCGGATTCATGATCCTGGTATAGATATTGCCAAACTCTTTCAAAGCAAATAAATTGGCGCCATGCTCGGCGCTGTTAAACCCATAAGAAGTAGTTTGATAAATCGGTACAGCTCTTGAACCTGTTGTTGGATCTATTTCCTGACCCGCGTGTAATTGTAAAGTTTCAAATTTATATGATGTTGACATGATTGCTGTTTTTATTTGTTGAACAATTTAATAGGGTGGCTTAGCTTAATCCTAAAGCCTGCAGGGCGTATCCCAATGATTCGGGACCTTCCAGTTTGAAAGAAACAAAAGAGGAAGATTTTTAAATTACCGTATGCAACAGCACATACATGCCATGGCAGACATATGGTAACAAGCAATAGAAACAGAAAATGGTTTCACCGTTTTTAGTTCAGCAGTAGGTTCGCTTAGCGATCGAAAGTTTAATGTTTTCATCAGTTCTAATTTATATCTCCAGATAATACCATATTATCCGGTCAGGAATTGGCACCTTCTCTTTCTGAGGGTTGCCAGTGGGTCGTGGAGCCAGTCTCTCGCCACTTCTTTATAAATCAACCTATGAAGATTGACTTTTATTTAGCTTTCCGCCAAATAATATTTCAAATGTCTGAATTTATTTTAAATACACAAAATAAAATTTCGAATTTTAAATAACTTAATGAAAATGAGGTATTTATTTTTTCAGCGACAAACCATCCGCTTAAACGGATCAGGGATTTATCATAGTAAATAAGATTTTAATAACTGGTCTTCATGCCGGGGATGACCATACCGAAAACGTCTTATCCTAAGGCCTGCGCTAAATCGGCTATGATATCATCTGGGTGTTCCAATCCCACAGAAATCCGGAGTAAATTTTTTGGTGTTTTACTGTCAGGACCTTCTACCGAATAACGGTGTTCAATCAAACTCTCTACGCCGCCCAAACTGGTTGCCTGCGCAAATAATTTAACTTTATTGACCATTTTGTGAGCTGCTTCAACACCCCCTTTAACCAGAAACGACATCATGCCACCAAAATCTTTCATTTGTTTTCCGGCAATTTCATGCTGAGGATGATCTTTCAGGCCGGGATAAAAAACGGCCTCAACATTTGGATGCTTATTTAAATAATCAGCTATAATCTTTCCGTTTTCACAATGCCCTTTCATGCGGTAGGCAAGGGTTTTTATGCTTCTGCTTAATAAAAAGCAGTCAAAAGGTGAAGGCACTGCACCACCGGTTTGCTGAATATTTTTGATTTTCTCCCACAACTCGTCTTTTTTCGCGGTTATCAAAATTCCGCCAAGCACATCGCTATGTCCGCCTAGATATTTAGTGCTGCTATGCATTACGATATCAGCCCCCAATAAAATCGGATTTTGTAAAACAGGAGAGGCAAAAGTGCTATCGCAAACCAAAGTGATGTTTTCAGCTTTAGCGATTCTGGCAATTTCCTCAATATCCGTAATCTTTAATAGCGGGTTGGATGGCGTTTCGATCCAGATCAGTTTAGTATGGGGTTTTATGCTTGATTGGATCAGATTTAAATCGGTCTGGTCAATAAAATCAAATTCCAAACTATCATTAAAAATCGTCAGTAGCTGTTTTTTAATGCCCCAATACATATCATCAGGCGCAATGATGTGGCTACCAGGTTTCAAAGCCTGAAATAAAGCCAAACCGCAGGTATTGCCCGAAGAAAAAGCTGCCGCATCTTCGCCATATTCTAATTTGCATACAGTGTTTTCTAAAGCAGACCGGTTAGGATTGCTTACCCTGCTATACATATGCCCCCCAGGATAACCACCATCCTCGCCACGAAAAAAAGTGGTGGATAAACTGATCGGCGGAGTAACATCACCAGTATTGATTTTTACAAGATTAGCGGTGTGAATAGCAAGGGTTTCTGGTTTCATGATAATTGATTTTGGACGAACTGATATAGAAGCGCAATTTAGTAATTTACCGCTAATTTACGGCTCATAATGGTTTTGGCAAGATTTATGTAACAAGTTTGAGAAAATTTAAATTACACAAAAATGAAAAGATTATTTATAGCTATCGCCATAGCATGTTCTACTTTGGTAATGTTACAAAGCTGTAATACGGCAAAACGGGTAACTGCAGGTGTAACCGGCAGCAGAGGCACGGTTGTACGCGAATGGGTGGTAACAAACGTTGCTTTAGAAGGATTGCCTGATGGCGCTGTTCAAGGCTTATTCGGAGAGAAATCCTACAAATGTTTTGAGGGGAGCACATGGAATTTGACCAATAGTGGTAACGGTTCTTACACTTTACCGGCGTCGAGCGCTTGTGGTTCGGTCATGCAAACGATTTTCTGGTCGGCCGCACCAAAAGATCAAACTTTCCAGTTTAAAAAGATATACGAGGGTGATAAAGCTAAAAATGTAACCGAAGGTTATCGTTTAGTGTTAACTGAACTTTCCAGCACACAAATGGTATTAAAATCGCCAATCGAGTTTGGCGGCAGAACTGCGAATATTATTTTGACATTTGCGCCTGCAGCAAGATAATATCTAACATCGAAAAACATACCCTTAAAGCACCTTTTGAAAAAGGTGCTTTTTTTGTTTGTTACGCTTTCACTCTTATCGGGTCTGATTTATTTTAGAAAACAGTTTAGGTTCCAAGATGCCGTCATTCCCAACTCGATCCGATTGCTATCGGATGGGAGTCGTAAGGCAGGCGCTTTAAGATGCCCGCATGCGCGGGAATAATGACCGAGGTAGTTATGCTATCAATGGCTGTTAAACTAATGTGTCTATATACAAATTTTTTCTTTTGTATTTTTTCCGCGCCTTCCGTGTTTCTGTGGCGGATGTTAAATTAATACCCACTTAATATCCGTGTTCATCTTTTATTAATTGTTGCGATTGACTGTCAAAAATCACGGTTTGTTACAAGAAAATGATTTTCAAATCGGCTCAATATTGTATTTTTGTTGAAAATTAATCAGGAATGAATACAACTGAACAAGTTGAAAAAATATTAGCTGATACCAATTTATCAACTGAACTACAAAACATCGCGCACAAAGTTCTTCATAAAGAGCGGATTACCTTCGACGAGGGTGTGTACTTATACGAACATGCAGAATTGGGTTATCTCGGAGTGCTGGCCAATTTTATCCGGGAAGAGAAACATGGTGATAAAACCTATTTTAACCGCAACTTTCATCTGGAGCCGACCAATCTTTGTGTTTACGACTGCAAATTCTGTTCCTACTCCCGCTTAATCAAGCAAAAAGAAGAGGGCTGGGCCTTAACAATGGAGCAAATGCTTGATATTGTTAAAAAATATGATGACGAACCGGTAACGGAAGTGCACATTGTGGGCGGAGTCCTTCCTCAGTATGATGTGGCATTTTATTCGGCACTGTTTACCGCTATCAAACAGCACCGTCCGGATTTGCATGTTAAAGCGTTAACTCCTGTAGAGTACCATTATATCTTCAAAAAGGCCAAAATTGATTACGCAACGGGAATGCGTTTGATGAAAGAAGCAGGCCTGGAATCGATACCGGGTGGTGGAGCAGAGATTTTTCATCCCGAAATCAGGGAACAAATTGCTAAAGATAAATGTACCGGTCAGCAATGGCTGGATATACATGAAGAGTGGCACAAGCTGGGCATGCGCAGTAATGCGACCATGCTGTATGGCCATATTGAAAAATACTGGCACCGCGTAGACCATATGGAAAAACTCCGCGAGCTGCAGGACCGTACAGGTGGTTTCCAAACTTTTATTCCTTTAAAATTCAGAAATCAGCATAACCAGATGAGTAATGTGCCCGAATCTTCAGTAATAGAAGATTTAAGAAATTATGCCATTGCCCGTATTTATATGGATAACTTTGATCACATTAAAGCCTACTGGGCCATGATCAGTCGGGAAACGGCACAGTTATCCTTAAATTATGGCGTCGACGATATTGACGGCACTTTGGATGATACTACGAAAATTTACGCCATGGCTGGGGCGGAAGAACAAAATCCGGCTATGAGTACCAAAGAATTGGTTAATCTGATTAAACAGGTAGGCAGAAAAGCAATAGAACGCGATACGCTATATAATGTGGTTACGGATTTTGAAAATGTTGTTTTTGAAGAAGAGCAGAAACCGCAATATTATAAATTACCAGTGGTGAATTAATATTAGCATGAAGGAATGATAGAGTGAGTGAGTATTAAGGTTTATGTTTCAGATGATATTTAATCATTCAAAACTCACTCATTCAATAACTTAATAAATGAAAGAAATATACATCATACGCCACGGCGAAACAGAACTCAACAGGCAGGGCATAGTACAGGGCAGGGGTATAAATTCTGACTTAAATGATTTAGGCCGTGCCCAGGCAGAGGCTTTTTATCAAAAATATAAGGATGTTCCTTTTGATAAGATTTACACATCTGATCTGAAACGCACCTGGCAAACCGTGCAGAAGTTTATTGATGCAGGATTACCCTGGGAAAGACTTTCGGGATTAGATGAGTTGGCCTGGGGTATATGGGAAGGAAAACCAAATACCGAGGAAGCGCGTGAGGCTTTCCGAATGATGTTACAAAGCTGGGAAAACGGAGATTATACCGCTCATTTTGAAGGTGGCGAAAGTGTTCAGGACGTTTATGAACGGTTGAAACAACCTATGGAAGTTTTAATGACGAGGCCCGAAGAAAAAACGGTTTTACTTTGTATGCACGGTAGGGCAATTCGCGTTTTTTTATGTTTATTGTTAGGCAGACCATTGAGCGAGATGACCGAATTCCCGCATCAAAATACAGTACTTTATAAAATGGGTTTCGAAAATGGAAAATTTACGGTATTGGAGTTTAACAGCGCTGTTCATTTAGACGGTTTGGTAATTGGATAATGAACGGCTTAGGTTCTTATCTTTAGCAAACGAAATATATTAAAGGTTCGTCGGGAACACGACCCTTGGCAAGCAGAGCGTTTAATCTGTTTAAAGACTCTTTATCATTCGTCATCCTGAACTTCCGCCCGGCCGGTCGAACGGGTGTTTCCAGGATCTAAGCATAAATAGACTTTAATGATATAGTGGTTTATGCGGAGAAGAATCATGGCGAGTTTATTAATTAAATAATAACGCTTATCGCTAAACACGAAGCGCAAAACATAACACCTTGAATAAGATTAAAATATCGGCTGTTGCCTATACCAATACAAAAGCTTTTATATACGGACTAAAACATTCAGACCTCATCAATAAAATTGATTTGAGTTTAGATATTCCTTCAGATTGCGCTGCAAAAGTAATTAACGGACAGGCAGATATCGGTTTAATGCCAGTAGCAGCCATTCCGCTGGTTCCAAATGCCAACATTGTAGCAGATTATTGTATAGGCAGTGACGGGGGAGTAAATTCTGTATTTATTTTTAGTGAGGTTCCGGCCCGGGAAATTAAAACGCTAAGGCTGGATGCCCACTCGCGCACCTCGAATAACTTAGCAAAAGTATTGCTAAAGTTCTATTGGAAAAACGACGTGGAATTTACCACCGATCCTGATGCCAAAACGGATGCTTTTGTTTTGATCGGCGATAGAACCTTTGGCAAAAAACAGGATTTTGCCTACGCCTACGACATGGGAGAGGAATGGCAGAATTTTACTGGTTTGCCCTTTATGTACGCCGCCTGGGTAGCCAATAAAGAAATTTCACAAGAATTTAAAACTGAATTTAATGCTGCTTTAAAATTTGGTTTAGACCATAGAAAGGAAGTTCTGGCGGAATTGCCGGAGTCGCCAAATTTCGATCTGGAAGATTATCTGTACCATAAATTGCAGTTTGATGTTACAGATGACAGAAGGAAGGCTTTGAAGCTGTTTTTGGGATATATTGAGCAGTTGTAAAGAACTTATCGATAAATTCGTCATTCCCATTGATCCGATAGTTCGCTATCGGAAGGGAATCCTAATATATGCTAAAGCGTTAAGATTCCGTTTTATCGGGAATGACGATAAAGGCTAATTTAATGTGCTTTCATCTTACCAGCCACTTTCTCTAATGCGCTTTTCAATTTCGTTAAGGCACCGGTGATGGCTATATCATAAGTATCGCCCATATTGGTTACTGCAATTGGTTCTTTACCGGTAATTCTAGCCTCTAATAAACACCTTTTATCGTCCAATCCTTCCTTACTGCCATTTTCATCAGAAAGATGAACTTCTATTCGCGTAATTAAGTCACTAAATCTATTTAAGCCTTCGGTTAACTGGCTATTGATTTTTTCTTCGTATTCCTGATGTATCGTTAAATTTTTGTCGGTGTTGAGTTGGATCGTCATAATTGAAAATGAGTTTTAAATTTATACTAGCTTAACAGCAGACGGGTCAAAACGTTTTAAAATTAATTGTTAATTTTAGTTAATTGGCTCGGTATATATTTGTTTTCCCCAAAGTTGTAAATCTACAACCGGCAGGTAAGGATGTTCAAAGAGATGGTCAATTTCTTTCCTTATTTCTCGTATTGCATTTACATCAGTTGTTCTGACTCGCGTTTCATGATTAAATTGAGTACCACTCTGGGTGAAGTTTAATGAACCCAAATATGCTATCTGGTCATCAATTAAGTAAATTTTACTGTGAATAAAGCATGTTTTTTCATTGGCTATATATACCTTAAACGGAAATAGCTGCGTATAATAATAGGAGTAAATCTGTAGTTTTTTAATTTTAGTTTTATATAAACTTTGAATTAGAAAAATGATGATAATTGGCATAAAACCAAAAAATATCTCAACACTCCTGAAATAATATGCCAAAACAATTAACAGGGCTATTAAACTAAAGCCAATATAAGAAAGACGACTTGTAAAACTGATCCACTTCTCTCGGAGTTTCTGTTTCTGAACGTCTGTATTCCGATTTTGAATAATCAATTTATAAATATTTTTTTCACGGTAACCATAAAAATCTTCTATGTTATCTGTTGTAATTAATTTGATATCAATGTTGTTGCTTTTAAGATAAATCAACTCTGTAATCAAATAAGGCGATAAAAAAGGGGAGACTATTTTGACTGAACGCTTTGCAGCTTTCATATCATTCATGAGCTTTTTGCCGGCTCCGCTTCCAATATAGATATCACAAAGAGCATTATTGTAAAACATATCAAAGATGAGGGAATGGTTTGGTCAGATTTATTAATTTAGATTGCTGAAAATAAACTTAAGAAAATTTATTTATTTATAAAAGTCTGATTCTTAAGTGCGTTAAGGTGTGATCATCGGAACAGCCCGTTGTACCTAAACCTGGTAGGAGCGGGCACGGAGTGTAACGAAGTAAAGCAAATAACAGGGCTACAGTATCCGAAATGTACGGAACCTTTCATTTCCAAATAAGGCTCAATTGTTAATTGCCCAATCTGTTATATAACCGGGTTAAAACAGACCATTGTGCCTAAACCTGATTGAAGCGGTAGCGCCCGATTGAAAAGAGGGACTACAAGCGTAAAGCAGGGCTACAGTATCCGAAATGTACGGAACCTTTCATTTCCAAATAAGGCTCAATTGTTAATTACTCAATCTGTTATATAACCGGGTTAAAACAGACCATTGTACCTAAACTGATTGAAGCGGTAGCTCCCGATTGGAAAGAGGGACTACAAGCGTAAAGCAGGGCTACAGTATCCGAAATGTACGGAACCGGTGGTTTTCAGATGATGCTTAACTGTTTAAATTGTGTAAACCGGTTAACTGTGGTATCCTACAATTAACCAATTTAAACAGCTAACCAATTAGCCTTTCTCTTTTAAACAATCTTTCAACTTTTCAACAAAACAGTTGTAAAATGCTTATTCGTGTTATCTTTATGGCTTTTGTAAATTCATTTCAGTTTTGGCTAAAGACACAAATAAAGAAACCCCGTTAATGCAGCAATACAACGCGATAAAAGCGAAGTATCCAGGTGCACTTTTACTATTTAGGGTTGGCGATTTTTATGAAACCTTTGGCGAGGATGCCATTAAAACGGCACAGATTTTAGGCATCGTATTAACCAGAAGAGGTACCGGCCCTAATGGTGGGGCTTTAGAATTGGCCGGTTTTCCGCACCATTCTTTAGATAATTATTTATCCAAGTTGGTACGTGCCGGGCAACGCGTAGCCATTTGCGATCAGCTTGAGGACCCCAAATCAACCAAAACCATTGTTAAGCGCGGCGTAACAGAGCTGGTTACGCCTGGTGTGGCTTATGGCGACAATATTGTAAACCAAAAGTCGAATAATTTTCTGGCTTGTGTTTACTTTGACAAAACACAATTGGGCGTTTCATTTTTAGATATATCAACGGGTGAATTTTTAATTGCCCAGGGCAACAGCGACTATATTGATAAACTTTTACAAGGTTTTAAACCCACAGAGGTTATATTTCAGAAATCTAAAAGACAGGCATTTACTGAAAACTTTGGTGATCGTTTTTACACTTTTGGCTTAGATGAATGGCCATTTACCACTGATTTTGGCAACGAAACACTGATGAAACATTTTGAGGTTTCTTCGTTAAAAGGTTTTGGTGTAGAACGTTTGCAAAGTGGAATTGTGGCCGCTGGTGTGATTTTGCACTATTTGGGTGAAACGGAACACCGCAACCTGCAGCACATTACTTCGATTAGCCGGATAGAGGAGGACCGCTACATGTGGCTCGACCGTTTCACTATCCGTAACCTGGAGCTGGTGAATTCGCCTAACGAAAATGCGGTAACGCTGTTCGATATTTTGGATCATACCTGTACCCCAATGGGTGCACGTTTGTTGCAAAAGTGGATCATTATGCCGTTAAAAGAATTGAAACCTATTCAGGAAAGGCTGGGCATGGTGGAATATTTTGTGGCCCATGGAACTTTACAGGAAGAATTTTTATCACACATCAAACAGATTGGCGATTTAGAACGCTTAATTTCAAAAGTAGGCCTGCAACGGGTTGGCCCGAGAGAACTGGTGGCTTTAAAGCGTGCACTTTATCATATTGAAGCGGTTAAAAAACTGGCTGCCGAATCTAAAAATCCTTTCCTCATTAAAATTGCCGACCAGCTAAATCCTTGTCTGGCCATAAGGGAACGGATTGAAAAAGAATTACAGGCTGATCCACCGGCATTGCTCATCAAAGGAAACGTAATTGCTGATGGGGTAGATGAAGATTTAGACCGTTTACGCAAAATTGCCTTTGGGGGTAAAGATTATCTGGTTCAGATCCAGAAGCGTGAAGCAGAAGCAACCGGTATTCCATCGTTAAAAATTGCCTTTAATAACGTTTTCGGGTATTATTTAGAGGTTACCCATACCCATAAAGATAAAGTGCCAGAGGGTTGGATCCGTAAACAAACGCTTGTAAATGCCGAGCGTTATATCACACCGGAACTTAAAGAATACGAAGATCAGATTTTAGGTGCAGAAGAGAAAATACAGGCTATTGAAATTCGTTTGTATAACGAACTGATGTATGAAACGGCCAGCTATATCAAACCGATCCAGCTTGATTCGTATTTAATCGCACAGCTTGATTGTTTATTGTGTTTTGCGCAATTGGCGGCTAAAAATCATTACAACAAACCTAAAGTTACTGAAAATAAGGTTCTTGATATTAAAGGCGGCCGTCACCCGGTAATTGAAAAACAGCTACCTGTTGGCACAGAGTACATTACAAACGATGTATATCTCGATACGGAAAGTCAGCAGATCATTATGATAACCGGCCCCAATATGGCAGGTAAATCAGCCATTTTACGTCAAACCGCACTGATTGTGTTAATGGCACAGATGGGGTCTTTTGTTCCGGCTAAGGATGCAGAAGTCGGGATAGTAGATAAGATTTTTACCCGGGTGGGGGCATCTGACAATATCTCGTCGGGAGAAAGTACATTCATGGTCGAAATGAACGAAACTGCAAGTATCTTAAATAACATTTCGGACGATAGCCTGATCTTGTTGGATGAGATTGGCCGCGGAACAAGTACTTACGATGGTATATCTATTGCCTGGGCGATTGCTGAATTTTTGCACCAGCACCCTACAGCGCGACCAAAAACCTTGTTTGCCACACATTATCATGAGCTAAACGAATTGGCCAATACCATGCCGCGTATCAAAAATTTTAACGTTTCGGTAAAAGAAATGGCCAATAAGGTGATTTTCTTACGGAAATTGGTACCTGGCGGCAGTGAGCATAGTTTTGGTATACATGTGGCAAAAATGGCCGGTATGCCGTCCAGATTGATAGGCCGTGCCAACGAGATCCTGAAAAAACTGGAGATAGACCGTACTGAAGGACAAAGCATAAAAGACAGCATTAAAAAAGTGCAGAACCAGGCCTATCAGTTACAGATGTTTGCCATTGATGATCCTATACTGGTGAAAATACGCGATACCCTGAATAATCTTGATGTAAATGCGTTAACACCTGTAGAAGCTTTGTTAAAATTGGATGAGATACAAAGATTGATTAAGAATTAGGAAAGGTTAGGGGTTTAGGGTGTATGGTTTAAGGACAAAACATCTTAATCCCTAATTAAATATCATATTTATGCAAATTACCTTAAACCTTCTGCCTTGCACCTTGCGCCCCGAAAAATATATTTTATACTTAATAGTGTTCATGCTATTAGTATCTTCCTGCGGAACAAGAAAATATACCGTGAGGAGTGATACAAAAGCGGCAAGAGCGGCTGACGCAATGGCACAGCTGCAAAGCAAATCACTCTATCGTTTTATTACCGATTGGACAGGTGTAAAATACCGTTTCGGAGGTTTAGATAAAAATGGTATTGATTGTTCCGGTTTTGCATTTCTATTGGAGAAAGAAATATACGGCGTTACGCTTCCACGTATCTCACGCGAGCAGGCCAGTGTGATCAGACGAAAAGATGTCGGCAATTTAAAAGAAGGCGATCTGGTATTTTTCTCATTTGGTGGAAATGATGTAGATCATGTGGGTGTTTACCTTAACAACGGTTTTTTTGTACATGCCAGTACCACAAGAGGGGTAATTGTAGATGATTTGACTTTACCCGCCTACCAGCGGGTGCTGGTTAAATCGGGTTCGGTGAATTAGTTAATCTCTCTACTTGTTGTCATGCTGAACTGATTTTATTAGTTTTTTTTGTTTTTTAAAGGCCTAATAGCTAATTCGTGGTCAGCATCTTTTTAGTAAAATGAATTTATGATGAGTATTATTCTTTTAAAGACCCTGAAACACCCGACCGGCCGGGCGGAAGTTCAGGGTGACGGATCCCAAAAACAAAATAATCCCATCATTTTCCATTGTCCATCTATGCGTATATTCAGCATCATCATCTTATCAATAATCACTTTTTCTGCCCATGCACAAGTAAAACTGCTGACGCTGGATGATTTGGATGAACGCATTACTAATGGTAAAGACACTACATATGTGATCAACTTTTGGGCAACCTGGTGTTCGCCGTGCGTAGCGGAGCTGCCAAATTTTGAAAAGCTGCGTTTAGCCAATTTAACAAAACCTGTTAAGGTACTGTTGGTGAGTCTGGATTTTAAATCAAAGTTACAAAAGGAAGTCATTCCATTTGTGGAGCAGCATAAGATTAATGCGGAGGTATTTGTCTTAAATGAGCCCGATCAGCAGCAATATATAGAAAGGATCGATAAAAAATGGTCGGGTGCTATTCCTGCTACCCTTTTTGTAAACAAGAAGACCAGGCAATTCTATGAAAAAGAATTTACAGAAACCGAGCTGAAAAAAACGTTGTTTAACTTAAATAAATCATCCATCAGAAGGAAAAAAGGATAAACACAACTAAAGCACCATTACCGGTTCACTTCCCTATATTTTTTGACGTTATGGAGGGTGCGTATCGAGAAATCACCGTGCCATAACTATTGGTAAATTAAAGCCAGATATCGAAGGCAGAAATAAAAACAGAGCCTACACAATTTCTTTTGCAACCGATCCACCCAGAAAAATAACTATCACCGTTCTAACATAAGAAAATCGATTTAGGAATAGTTTAATTAGCGATTGTGATTTTGAAGTTCAGAAAATTATCCTATTTTTGTTAAGGACTAACCGAATAACATGCTGCCCTTACAGGTGATATGGATTGACGATAAAACGGATGTCGTTCACAAGAAAACTAAACCAAAATATCATAATACACCATAATGAGAAGAAGAACATTTATACAAAACACAGGCCTGTTAGGGGCAGGAGTGGTTGCATCGAAATTTTCTTTTGCGGCTGATCTCGCGTCTGAATTCCCTGTAGTACGTGTAGCTGCAACGAAAAGGCATTTTCAAAGCAAAGCGATAGATGCTGCCATAAAAACTTTCCAGTCGAATGTTAAAAATCCTGAATTGGGCTGGCTGTTTGAAAACTGTTTTCCAAACACCTTGGATACAACAGTTTATTATACCGAAAAAGAGGGCAGACCAGATACTTACGTGATTACAGGCGACATAGATGCCATGTGGTTACGGGACAGTTCAGCACAGGTTTGGCCTTACCTACAATTCGTTAATGAGGATGAGCCATTAAAAAAACTGATTGCTGGTGTCATTATCCACCAAACCAAATGTATTTTAAAAGATCCTTATGCCAATGCTTTTTACGGCGATGCGAACAAGGTAGGCGAGTGGAAAACCGATAAAACGGCTATGCAGCCGGGTGTACACGAGCGCAAGTGGGAAATTGATTCGTTGTGTTACCCCATCCGTTTGGCATACCATTATTGGAAAAAAACAGGTGATAAAACGCCGTTTGATGCCAATTGGAAGAAAGGAATTGAGGCGACTTTAAAAACTTTCAAAGAGCAACAACGTAAAGCCGATAAAGGACCGTACCATTTCCAGCGGGAAACGACTCAACCAACCGATTCGTTACCCATGGCGGGTTATGGTTTTCCGGTAAACCCTGTCGGACTGATCTGTTCTGCATTTCGTCCGAGTGATGATGCAACCATTTTCCCTTTTTTGGTTCCATCTAACTTTTTTGCTGTATCGAGCTTAAAGCAGGCTGCAGAAATGATTAAAGCACTAAACAGCGACAAGACATTAGAAAGCAATTTGTTAAATCTTGCAGATGAGGTAAATGCCGCCCTGCAAAAACATGCCATTGTAAACCATCCAAAATATGGCAAAATTTATGCTTTTGAGGTTGATGGTTTTGGCAGTTCGTATCTAATGGACGACTCTAACGTACCGAGTTTATTGAGTTTGCCTTATTTAGGGGCGATGAAAATGGAAGATCCGATTTATCAGAATACCAGAAAATTTGCACTTTCTAAAGATAATCCATATTTCTTTAAGGGTACTGCTGCAGAAGGCATTGGTGGCCCGCATGCAGGGCAGGACATGATTTGGCCAATGAGTATTACGATGCGGGCTTTAACCTCTAAAGATGATGCGGAGATTAAATATTGTATAGACACTTTGCGTAAAACGCATGCGGGCAAAGGTTTCATGCACGAATCTTTTAATAAAGATAATCCGGCAAATTTCACCAGGGCCTGGTTTGCCTGGTCAAACACCTTATTCGGAGAGCTGCTTTGGAGAACCTACCACGAAAAACCAGCTTTATTGAAAGCCTGATCTAAACAACCGTATTGATAAGTATGATTAAATTTTTGTAATGTATAGTTTAAATATTAATCAATACGGTTGTTTACTAACCGCATAAATAGGGGAGATTCATACTCAAATCAGGAATAAAGAGATCAGTTTACGTAAAAGCGCTATTAGAACATTGTTTAATGCCTTGTACATTTGTATTTTTTTGTAAATTGCTCAAAATTATCCTCCTTAGTATTGCAAAATTTTAATAATAGCATCCATAGCGACATCGAATCCATAAATAAGATTCCTGCAGTCGCGCATATTTTAGAAATTGTTTGTAGAACTACGGGAATGGGTTTTTCGGCGGTGGCCAGGGTAACATCAGATACATGGACGGCCTGCGCGGTTCGGGATGAAATAAATTTCGGATTAGCTGTTGGAGGTGAGCTTAAACTTGAGACGACCATCTGTAATGAGATCAGACAGCATAGACAGGCCGTTATCATTGATCATGTAGCGGAAGATCCCGATTTCGCACATCATCATACACCGTTAATGTATGGTTTTCAAAGCTATATTTCAGTACCCATCATCTTAAAAAATGGTACGTTTTTCGGTACACTTTGTGCCATTGATCCTAAGCCTGCTAAATTAAAAAATGCAACTGTCAGGGGGATGTTTACCATGTTTGCTGACTTGATTGCCTTTCATTTAGATGCGCTGGAAGAACTTGCTAAAACAGAAAAAGAATTAAAAAAAGAACAGGAAATAGCTGTTTTAAGAGATCAGTTTATTGCTATTTTGGGTCACGATTTACGTAATCCTTTAAATGCGATTTCGAGTAGTGCGCAGCTGTTATCGCGTTTAAATTTAGACGAACGTACGGGTCGCATTACCAAAATTATAAGCGATTCGTCATTCAGAATGAATGGTTTGATTGAAAATATGCTCGATTTTGCCAGCGGGCGTTTAGGCGGGGGAATTACACTTAGCAGAACAGCCGACGAAGATTTAGAGAAGCTGCTGCTCCAGGTGGTAGAAGAATTGCAGGCGATTTGGCCGTTGAGGAATATCAGCGTGAGTTTTAGTTTTGATCACCCTGTTCATGCTGACGGGAAGAGGGTGGCGCAGCTTTTTTCTAATTTACTGGCTAATGCTTTAAATTATTCTCCATCAGACTCTACTGTTGAAATCACTGCCTTTAGCAACGAAAAAGAATTTAATCTTTGTGTAATCAATCAGGGCAAACAAATTCCGGATGCTGCTATGGAACGTTTATTTCAGCCTTTTTCCAGAGGTGAGGTAGAACCTAATCAAAAAGGCCTCGGCCTGGGTTTATATATTGCATCAGAGATTGCCAATGCCCACAACGGTACACTGAAGGTTTCTTCTACATCGGTAAATACATCGTTTACCTTACATATACCTTTTACAGATGACAATTTTAAGTGATAGCTTGCCCACTTCTACGCTTTTGGAACTGAAAGCAGGTGATGCTATAAAAAAAGCAGATGGTCAAACCGATACCATAAAAAGTATCAACATCAGTGAAACTGATGAGTTTTTAATGTTTCTTTTTCAGTTGGAGAGTAGCCACATCATAGTAAAGAAACTTAAGCAGGTCTGTTAGTTATCCGGGTTTGTCGTTTACGGATTCTTTATAACTATTGTCACGCTAATTGCCCGAGGCAATCTTAAAGCGCGCATTGTGGTTTCCATCCTGCTTATAAAACTGGTCTCGGATCGAACAGTACCTGAAAGGAGGTAATCTTCCCGTCGGCAATTTTGTACCAGCCACAGGCAAAAATCGTTTTCGATCCCATGTTGATATCATACCACAGGCAAACTTCTTCCTCATCTACAAAGACCTTTTTAATATCGTATTTGAATTTCATTTTCTCCATGTCTTCGATATAAATATCGGCTCCATTTCTTTCGCCCATAACGCCTCTAAAAGCCATATGATCATGAAGTTTAGCTCTGGCCATTTCAAAATTTTCAGCATTTAAAGCATGGATAAAATCCAGTACAACAACCTTAGCATTATGCTCTGTTAATAATTTATTGGATGTATTCATGATTATTAATTTAGAAATAAACGATCAGCTCACGATAAATGTTTAATTGATATGAAAATGACCCAATATCGAATTAGTAACACTTGAATCAAGAACACCGAACCATTATTCTATGCAGCTTTTTTAAATTGATATATTTTGCCGGCCTGAGTGTTAAAGCTATACCTGAAATCTTTGCCAGATGTTTCTTCGGTAATACCTTTTGCATTTCCTTTCAGCTGATTAGGGCTTCTTACCACGCATTTTTCGCCGGATAAGGATTTGATAGACAAGGCCGCTACTTTACCATTTTGCCATTGCAGGTTTGTGATTTCGAAGTTTCCACGAGCCCTTAAACCCTGAACGCTTCCCTCGGCCCATTGATCAGGCAGGGCAGGTAGCAGTTGCAATTCTCCAGCCTGGCTTTGTAACAACATTTCCGAAACACCAGCTGTGTAGCCAAAGTTCCCGTCAATTTGAAAGGGTGGGTGCGCGCAGAATAGATTGGCATAAATCCCACCTCCTTTATTGTAATCAGTACCGGAGCCGCCAACGGGCGTAATAAAATTTTGTAAAATTTTATAGGCATGGTTTCCATCCTGTAATCTCGCCCAGAAATTCATTTTCCAGGCCATTGACCATCCCGTTGATTCATCCCCGCGGGCTGTTAAAGTTACCCTGGCAGCCTTTGCCAGTTCTGGCGTTTTGATGGTGCTGATCTCTCTGCCGGGATGTAAACCAAAGAGATGAGAAATGTGCCTGTGCTGGTCATTTGGGTCATCACGATCGGTTTCCCATTCCTGCAGCTGACCCCATTTTCCGATTTTAGGTTTTAATAAATGTGCTTTTAAATCGGCAATGTGTTTTTTATAATCGGAATCAATGCCTAAAACTTCTGCTGCTTCAATATAGTTGGTAAACAGATCAAATACAATTTGTTGATCGTGTGTTACTCCATCTTCGGTTGGTCCGTGTTCCGGCGACCAGCCCATTGGCGATACCAGTGTTCCATCAGGTCTCCTTTTTAAATGATCATCCCAAAATTCAGAGATTTCTTTGATGATCGGATAAGCGAAATTCTTTAAATAATTTTTGTCTTTTGTAAAGGCATAATGTTCCCACAGGGCTTGTGCGTACCAGGCGCTGCCAGGCGTATTCCATAGAAAGCTCATGCCGCCAAAAATATTGTTTTCGGTTCTAACCGTCCAGCCTCTGGTATTTGGATACTGCTTGCGGGTATGCATGGCACTCACCTCGCGCATGCTGTTGATGTAATCTAAGTATGGGATTACGCATTCCGAAAGATTGGTCGGCTCTGCCAGCCAGTAATTCATCTGGATATTGATGTTGGAGTGGTAATCGCTGCCCCAGGGTGGGGTATTGCTTTCGTTCCAAAGGCCCTGCAGGTTGGCCGGTAAGCCACCTGGCCTTGATGAACTGATCAACAGATACCGGCCATACTGAAAAATCAGGGCTTCGAGTTCCGGATCGGAAGTTTTTTTATAATTGATCAGCCTTTGGTAAGTTGGCAATTTTTGGCTATCGGTATTACTCTTGCCCAGACTTAAGGAAAGCTGATTATATAAATGGCCATAATCATCGATATGTGTTTTTAACAATTTATCGTAACTTTTAGCCTTAACAGCACTTAAAATTCGTTCAATTTTAGGTGCTGGTTCCTCACCTTTCCAGTTTTCTCCGCGTTTATTGATGTAATTGGTTGCTGCCGTAAAAATAAGGGTAATGGCATCAGCACCCGTTACTTTTAATTTTTCCTGCCCGCCGTCTTTAACTGCTTCCAGCTTTCCATTTTCTATATGAACCACAGCTGTAGCCTGATACGTCATACCGTTTGGAAGTTTACCGCTTAGCTGAATGGTATTTCCACCGGTTGTAATTGTACCCTGATGCGCATCTTTTAATCCAATAATGGCTGAGTAAGCTTTTTTCCGATTCGCCGTAAAACGCAGCACCATCACTTTATCCGGAAAACTGCAAAAATATTCACGTTTAAACTGGATGCTGTTTTGGGTATAATTAATGGTATGTAACGCATTAGTAATATCCAGTTTTCGACGGTAGTTGGTAGATTGCTGATCTTTATGATTGAAATCGATAAACAGATCGCCAAAGGCCTGATACATTCCCCGGTCGTTTTCATCACCGGTCCACAGCGAATTATCGTTAAACTGGATGTGTTCCTGATCAACTCCGCCAAAAATCATCCCGCCAATGCGGCCATTCCCAATAGGGTAGGCCTCAGTCATCCATTGCTGTGCCGGTTTATTATCCCACAGGGTAAATGCAGAATTTTCTTTGGTTTGAGCGGGAAGCTGTGAGGCAAAACAGAAAGAAAACAAACAGGATAATATGATCCGAAATAGGTCTCGCCTAAAATATAAAAGCATGCTGATAATTTGATTAGTGTGTAACCCAAAGATAGATAAAATAGCTATTTAATCATGTTGTACGCCGAACTCCTTATAATTTATCGGTAACTATTATGTTAGGTTATGGACATGCATGATAGATTTAATATATTTGATGTGATACTAAAACGTTTTATGTAAATGAAATCGCTAACCAAATCCTTAACTATTCTCTTAATTATTAGTGTTGCGATGCTGCACCAATCTCAAGCCCAAACCAAATTAACAACATATGTCAATACCTTTATTGGTACAGCGCCCTTAACCGATCCTAAAGTATTGGGTTATGAATTACCTGAAGGCTGGCGATCGTGGGCAGGTTTAACTTTTCCGGGGAGCTCCCTGCCAAATGCCATGGTACAATTGAGTCCGGTTACGGAATTTGGTTCAGGCGCGGGCTACGAATATGAAGACGATACCATTTATGGTTTTGCGCACACCAACAAAGGACATTGGAATTTATGTAATATTCCCATCTTACCTCTATCCAACCCAAAAGGTAAATTTGGTTCAAAGTTTTCACACAAAAGGGAAAGTGCGGCCCCTGGTTTCTACCAGGTGTATTTAGATGACTATCAGGTAAATGTGAGACTGACTTCAACGTTAAGATGCGGTTTTCACGAATACACCTACCAAAATAATATTGATAGGCAGATCCTGTTGAGTATGGGGAAAGCCAATAGTAGCGTGAATACCTGGAATATTGAACAAGCTGGTTCGTCGGCCATACAGGGGTTTCAAGGTGGTGAAAATATATATTTTTATGCGGTAGTGAATGGAAAGATTGATAAACTTGACATCACTGATGCCGGCAAACGTTCAGGTTATGCCATCGTTCACCTCGCTGATGGGAGTAAAGGACCTGTGGAACTTAAAATCGGGTTATCATTTGTGAGTATCGCCAATGCCAAAGAAAATCTGGAGAAAGAAATTGGCAATAAAACTTTTACGCAGATCCGCAAGGAAGCAACAGAAAAATGGGAAACGCTCTTATCGAACATCCAGGTGAAGGGCGGAACGGAAAAGCAAAAACAGCTGTTGTATTCCTGCCTGTACAGATCTTTTTTATGGCCGGCTTTGCGTAGTGATGTTAACGGTGAGTTTAGAGATGCAAAACGCAATGTGGTAAAAAGCGATTTCAATTATTATACAGAACCATCACTTTGGGACACCTACCGGAATAAAGATGTGCTTTTAGGCTTGATTACACCAAAAGTAACGTTAGATGTCATTAAATCAATGAAAGATGTGGGCGATAAAACGGGTTTTATCCCGACGTTTTTTCATGGCGACCATGGTGCTTCTTCTATTGCGGGCGCATATTTAAGGGGAATCGATGATTTTGATATTAAAGGTACTTACCAGATTTTATTGCGTAATGCCAATGTAGATGGTGGTGCCCGCCCGTTTGTAAAAGAATATATCGAAAAAGGGTATATCTCAGACCCTGATGTTAAAAATCCTCATGTGGAAACCAAGGCCAAGGCTGGTGTTTCCAAAACGCTCGAGTATGCTTATGATGATTATTCGCTGGCCCAAATCGCTAACAAATTAGGTGATAGCAGTAATTACCACACGCTGATGACGCGTTCGAAAAATTATAAGAACGTATTTGATCCGGCTACCCGCTTTATGAGGGGCAGATTGGAGAATGGCGACTGGATTAAACCTTTTAACCCTCAGTACCCATATTACGAATATATGTACAGAGAGGCTAATGCCTGGCAGGTTTCGTTTTATGCTCCGCATGATATGCCAGGATTAATTGAGCTATATGGTGGTGCAGAAGGTTTTGAATCTAAACTGGATTCTTTATTTACGCTACCCTGGAACCCGAAATATATTGCCCGCAATGTAGAAACCATGATCGGACAGTATTGCCAGGGCAACCAGCCCGATCATGAAGCACCCTTTGCTTATACTTTTATCGGCAAACCGGAAAAATCGCAAAAGATTATCGACAAAATCTTAAACGAACTTTATGGGATCGGAGAGGAGGGTTTGGCCCTTTCCGGAATGGACGATGCCGGCGAAATGTCTGCATGGTATGTATTTAGTGCCTTAGGCCTATATCCGTTCTCTGCAACTGATCCGAATTATATTGTTACGGCCCCGCTTTTCGATGAGATAAAATGGAAAACGAATACCGGCAAACTTTTAACGATCACTAAACCGGGTAAAGGAAGAGGAATTAACCAGATCAAAGTAAACGGACAAATCAGCAATGGATATTTCATCTCTCATGATCTGTTTAAAAATGGCGGGAAGGTAGAAATAAGTACTAAGTAACGTTGAAGTACTGATAATTGAGGTTTTATAACAGATAGAAATTGTCAATCCTGAGGAATGATTTATGTTTATTGGGTACAAATCGGTAAACGTGACAGATAATTTAAGCTTTATTTGAGCGCAAGGGCTCTGCTAAGAGGGTAGCGTGTTCCCGTCTTTTGCTTATACGCTTTGCCGCCTCGTACCTCGTTGCTGCAGGGTAACGCTCCAGCCTGGGCTATGTAGCTTTGGCAGTATTTCATATTAAAGTTTGTAAGGTGCATAAACCCTTGGCTCTAAGGGGCAGAAGCAGTAGCATCCGATTTAAGCAATGGTTTATATGGTTACAAAGATTTTCTTTCGGAGCGATAAGGAATGGCGGCACAGCATAGGGTCGAGAACCACAGATTGCTCATTTTCTGCATCAGTAATTGATGTCGGGCATTAAAACACCAACCAATACGATCATATTGAAGCCTGTAAATGATAACTCTAGGATATTTTCAAACATTTTAAGCTGTTTCGATACTTCCCTAAGCTCGGTAAAGGCCCTTAAAAAAAAGAAATAGTGATGCAACCTTAATGAGTTCATTGTCGTCTTTGCTACATACTTAATCAACAATACTTATAGCATCAAGGCATTCTACACATGAAAAAATCAATTTACCTTCTTATCTTATTCTTTTGTATTCTTACCAGTTCTTGTACCATGATGGTGAAGGGCATTGCTAAATTCGTGGTTAAAAATTATAACGACTATACGAGTACGCATATTTCTGAAATACAAATTACAGATCCGAAAGGAAAACTTCAAACTTTTGGTGATTTGTACCAGGGAAAAACAGTTTATCTATATGTTTGGAAAGATAAAAAACTGTCTGCACAGCAAGAAAAATCGTACTTATTGTTAAAGGAACGTTTTGCCAAGTATCCCGACGTGGCTTTTGCCAAACTTGATATGGGTTCAGACAGCACATCAAATACGAACAGGCTGGTTAATAATGCTTCATCAGCTGAGTTCAGAAATATTTCGAAAATTAACGATCCTGCACCCTTTATTATTGGAAAAGACGGGGCAATCTTATCTTATAAAGGGCCTAAACCTGAAGATAAAATTATAGTCGACTATGTAATTTGCCAGGCCATGAATGGAGAAGACGGAACCAAATCTGCCAAAAGATTCATAAGGGGGGTAAATGGAAACAGCCGGTTTAAATCGGAGAAACTGGTTGAATGGTATACCAATCACTTTGGAGAAGCACCTTCGGATCACCTTTCCATGTCGTTATCTACAACAAACTAAATTTTACTGCATTAACCAGATGATGTCACTTTTAAAAAAAAATTAAAGAACTGCCTGATCATTGATCAGGGACGAAGTCCTAATCTTCACCGAAAATGAGTATTTTTTTGGTACCTCTTTGCTAACACAACCGTTTTGTTCAGCCATTTATCAAAAACAGCGTGGCGTTACGGATTGAGTCTTTGTTTTGTATCCAATCCGTTACAATCGACTTTGGCCTGATTACCTGGTATTTTATATTTTTGTGTGGATTGTAAAGATGGTTACACTATACAAAAACACATATCGTCGTCTCGGATTTTTATGCGGAAGCTTTTTCTGCTTCTCTTTCCTGCTGGCCATGTTTTTGGTTTCTGCCCCGCAATTAACGGATACACTGAACGATCACCTGGAAACAGTAGGGGAGAAAGTTTCAGATATTTTCGATACCGGCAATGATCATCACGCTTTTCAGCATTTTATAGTTAAAGCGCCCCTTAGTAAGTACAGAAAAAGATATAAACATATTCCAGACTCCGGCATTCGTTTGGAATGCTTCCGGAAAGAACGCCTTAAAGATTATATCATCCCGCTTTCTGTAGCAATTTACCAGACCCCTTTTTTCTCGTCTGTACTGCACACCTTTCTTTATCGTTTGGCTTGTTTCTAACGCCGGTTAATTGTTTTTAAGCAGCCTTAGGCTGAACATTTTAACGGATATGGCCGGAATCGCTTTTTCCCGGCAGGTTTAAACACAAACACACAAAATGAAATTTAATATAATGGCATGGGCTGCGCTATGCATGGCAATACAGGCATGTTCGGGCGGCGGCGCAAAAAACAATACAGCAGACCTTGCAGAAATTCCGGTAATGAAGATCCAGCCACAGGATACTTCCCTTTCTACCGATTACGTGGCAGATATTCAATCCGTACAGCATGTGGAATTGCGTTCCAGAATGCATGGGTTTATCGATAAAGTATTGGTAGATGAAGGGCAGGAGGTGAGCAAAGGTCAGTTGCTTTTTCAATTGAGTGATAAGGAATATAACATTGCGCTGAACAAAGCAAAAGCCAATCTGGCAAGTGCTGTTTCAGCAGCACGTATTGCTGAAGTAGAACTGGAAAGGATCAGAACCCTGGTTGAAAAAAAGGTCATTTCACCTTCTGAACTTTCTTTAGGCGAAGCCCGGAAAGCTGAAGCTGAGGCCAGCATCAAAACCGCGCGTTCTTTAATTGAAGACGCCAACCAAAAACTAACCTATGCCAGGGTGCGGGCACCTTTTTCCGGACGTATTGATAGATTGCCCCTCAAACCGGGCAGTCTGGTAGAAGAAGGATCGTTATTAACTACGCTATCAGACAGCCGCAGGATGTACGCCTATTTTGATGTATCAGAAAATGAATACCTGCAGTTTGTGCGTAAAGGTAAGGGCCGTTTTGATGTAGATAAGGAAGTAAGCCTTATTCTTTCGGATGGTAGTCAGTATCCATTGAAAGGTAAGATCCAGACACATGAAAATGCCTTTGCCGAAAATACCGGTTCCATTGCCTTTCGTGCCATATTTGAAAATCCGAATCATATCCTCAAACATGGCGTATCCGGAAAAGTAAGATTGGTTTCGGCTTTAAAGGGAAGCTTACTCATCCCTCAACAGTCGGTTTTTGAAATCCAGGATAAAAGTTATGTTTTTGTACTTGGAAACAACAATCGGGTTAAAATGCGAAGCTTTGTGCCCAAGCTCAGCCTGTCTGGCTTTTACGTTATCGGTTCCGGATTGAAGGCTGGGGAAGTTATCGTGTACCAGGGCGTGCAGGAGCTGCGTGATGGAACCGCCATCAAGCCCGTTTACACCTCTTTCAGGAAGCTGTTGGCCAGTAAATAATCAATTTCATTTTTATGAGCCGTTTCATTGCTGATGAGACTGGCTTTGCAATACAATCATAATGGTAGAAACATTTATCAGAAGACCTGTGCTTTCGCTGGTCATCTCTTTGATTTTAATTTTACTGGGTGCCCTTGCCCTTTTCAAATTACCCATCACCCAATTTCCGGATATTGTACCGCCTTCGGTGGTGGTTACTGCAAATTATAATGGTGCCAATGCAGAGGTTTGTGCCAAGGCGGTAGCTACTCCGCTTGAAAGGGCTATCAACGGCGTTCCCGGTATGACATACATGAACTCTGTGAGCAGTAATAACGGCGTTACGCTTGTACAGGTTTTCTTCAACGTCGGAACCGATCCGGACCAGGCCGCCGTGAATGTACAAAACAGGGTAACTACGGTTCTGGATGAACTTCCTGAGGAAGTAATCAAGGCGGGTGTAACCACTGAAAAAGAGGTGAACAGCATGTTACTTTACCTCAACCTAACCAGTTCGGATCAGGAAATGAACGAAGAGTTCATTTATAATTTTGCCGATATCAATGTTTTGCAGGAACTCAAACGTATTGACGGGGTGGGTTTCGTAGAAATTATGGGAGCCCGTGATTATGCCATGCGGGTATGGCTCAAACCAGACCGCATGAAGTCTTATCACCTCTCTGTAGACGATGTGGTAGGCATGATGCGTAAACAGAATATTGAAGCTGCACCGGGTGTGGCCGGAGAAAATTCAGGCAAGGGTAGGGAAGTACGTCAGTACGTATTGAAGTACGGTGGTAAGTTTAACAACAAACAACAGTATGAAAACATGGTGATCAAAGCCGAGCGTAATGGTGCATTGATCCGCCTGAAAGATGTCGCTGATCTGGAATTTGGTACGGTAAGTTATGACATGGTATCTAAAACAGACGGAAAACCATCGGCATCCATCATGATCAAACAACGTCCCGGATCAAATGCAAGCGAAGTCATCAAAAAGATCAAAGATAAAATGGCTGAACTTAAGGCCACCAGCTTCCCGCCGGGCATGGAATATAACTACGCTTACGACGTTTCCCGCTTTCTCGATGCCAGTATTCATGAAGTGCTGAGAACGCTGGTAGAGGCCTTCATCCTGGTGTTTATCGTGGTTTTTATTTTTCTTCAGGATTTCAGGAGCACATTGATCCCGGCATTAGCCGTACCTGTGGCACTCATCAGCACCCTGGCCTTTTTACTGGCCATGGATTTCTCCATCAACATGCTCACCCTGTTTGCTTTGGTACTGGCGATCGGAATTGTCGTTGATAATGCCATCGTGGTAGTAGAGGCCGTACACGTAAAAATGTCGGAAGAACATCTGCCACCTATGGAAGCTACCATCGCCGCGATGAAAGAAATCAGCGGTGCTATTGTCGCGATCACCCTGGTAATGTCGGCTGTTTTCGTACCCGTGGCCTTTCTTTCAGGTCCGGTGGGTGTTTTCTACAGGCAGTTCTCCCTTACACTGGCTGTTTCCATTGTGATCTCCGGGATAAACGCGCTTACGCTTACACCAGCCCTGTGTGCACTGATGCTCAAACACGAACCGGATAAAACACCTAAAAAGAGTTGGCTGCAAAGAGGTTTCAGTTTATTCAATACGGGCTATAACAAAACCGAACATCGATTTGGCGCCATTGTGAGCTGGATTACGGTAAAGAAACCCGTAACCCTGATCTTACTCGTATTGTCTATACTTGCTACCTGGCTGGGCATTAGTATGCTACCTTCAGGTTTTATCCCAACCGAAGACCAGGGTATGATTTACATTAATGTCACCACGCCTCCAGGTTCTACCGTTGAACGTACGGAGAAAGTGCTGGATGAAATCCAGAAAGTAACCAAGGGTTTTAAAGCGATAGAAAATGTGAGTACACTCGCGGGATATAGCCTGATGAGTGAAATTACGGGTGCATCTTATGGTATGGGCATGATTAACCTGAGTCCATGGGACTCCAGGAAAGAAAGCGTAGACGAACTGATCAGGGAGCTCAAGCATAAAACCCGTCACATCGCCGATGCCAGCATTGAATTTTTTTCTCCCCCAACTGTACCGGGCTTCGGAAACGCCAGTGGTTTCGAGTTGCGGCTTCTGGATAAGAACAAAGGAGAAGACCTCTCCCGTACCGCTTCGGTAACGCAAAACTTTCTGAAAGAACTGAACGGCAGTGAAAGCATTTCTGGTGCTTTTACCAGTTTCGACCCCACCTTTCCGCAATATATGATCCATATCGATCAGGATATGGCTGCGCAAAAAGGGGTATCGATTGATAATGCCATGTCTACGCTGCAAACGCTCGTGGGCAGTTATTATGCCACTAACTTTATCCGGTTCGGACAAATGTACAAAGTAATGGTGCAGGCCTATCCGCAGTATCGTGGCAAGCCGGAAGATCTCTTACAGCTTTATGTAAAAAACGACAGGGGAGAAATGATTCCGTACTCCACCTTTATTTCCCTGGAAAGGGTTTATGGGCCGGAACAGATTAACCGGTACAACATGTATCCATCAGCCATGATCACCGGTGAAACCGCCATGGGTTTCAGTAGCAGCGATGCCATTAAAAAAGTGGAAGAAACAGCCCTGCATAAATTACCAAGAGGTTATGCCATAGAGTGGTCGGGTATCACGCGCGAGGAAATCTTATCCGGAAACCAGGCCATTTATATTTTTATCATTTGCCTCTTGTTCGTGTATCTGCTGCTGGCCGCACAGTACGAAAGTTTTCTGTTGCCCTTGCCCGTTCTGTTGTCGCTCCCGGCGGGTATTGCCGGCGCCTTTTTTACGCTTAAGCTGGCCGGATTGGAAAACAATATCTACGCGCAGGTGGCCCTGGTGATGCTCATCGGTTTGCTGGGTAAAAATGCGATTCTGATCATTGAATTTGCAGAGCAAAAACGAAAGAGCGGCTTATCGGTATGGGAATCGGCTAAACTTGGCGCCGTATCACGTCTGCGTCCCATCCTGATGACTTCATTTGCCTTTATTGCCGGGTTGATTCCGCTCTGTTTAGCCTCGGGAGCAGGCGCCATCGGAAACCGTTCTATCGGGATGACAGCTGTTGGCGGAATGCTGATCGGAACCCTGTTCGGACTGATCCTGATCCCCGGATTATATGTCTTAATGGCACCCAAAAAACAACATAAAAATCTACAGTTATCTAAATCTGAATAAATGAAATTGAAGAGATTCATTCCATCTGCCATAGTCAACATGTTCGCTCTTTCTTTACTGTTAGCCTCTTGTGCATCGATAAAGGAAACTCCGGTTCCATCCTTAAAACCATTTCCGGGTGGTTTTGATACTTTATCCCACAGCCAGGAAAAGGCTTTGAGCTGGCATACTTTTTTTAAATCAAAAGAGCTGGATACCCTGATCAACCTGGCCCTGGCAGAAAACCTTGATTTAAAATCAGGATTGCAAAAGGTGCTCATTGCAGGTGCAAACCTCAAACTGAGTAAAGCAGCGCTGTTGCCCAGCGTACAGGCTAACATCAGTGCCGGTCTGGACCGTTATGGAAAATATACTATGGATGGGGTAGGTAATTACGATACCAATTTTTCAGGCAACATTAGCCGCGATCAGCGTATTCCCAGTCCCGTACCCGATTATTTTGCCGGCTTTAGAAGCAGCTGGGAAATTGACGTCTGGGGTAAATTATCCAAAAGAAAAGAAGCAGCCTATCACCGGTATCTGGCCAGTGCCAGCGGATTAAAGTGGTACCGTACCCAGTTAACCTGTCAGGTTGCAGCGTTATATTATGAACTGATCGCCCTGGATAAACGCCTGCAGATTCTGAAAAGCAATATTCTGCTACAGGATAAGGGACTGGAAACTGTAGAAGCGCAGATGGCCGGCGGGCGGGCAACGGCCCTGGCCGTCAGTCAGTTTAAAGCCCAACGAACAGCCACAATGGGCAAGCAGTTTGAGATCAGGCAGCAGATCAGAAGTGTAGAAAATGATTTGAATAATCTATTGGGACAATTTGCCAAAAAAATACCCAGAGATACGGCATTGATATCCTTAGCACTTCCTAAGGAAGTATACGTGGGACTTCCTGCTGAAGTCATTTTAAACCGCCCGGATGTAAAAGAGGCCGAAGAGCAGCTTAAAGCGGCAAAGGCCGATGTTTCGGCGGCAAGAAAAGCATTCTTACCCAGCTTAACACTTGATGCTTATGCAGGCTACAATGCCTTCCGTTTACCACTGCTTTTTTCTCCGGGATCTTTAGCCGCAGGGCTGGTCGGCGGCCTTACCGCACCAGTACTGAACAGGGCCACACTAAAAAACGCACACCTGGTGGCCAGCGCCAGCCAGCTGGATGCCTATTACCAGTATCAGAAAAGCCTGATCAACGGTTATCAGGAAATTACCAGACAGCTTGCCGCCCTGAACAATTATAAGGAAGCCTATCGTTTTAAAACCATTGAAGTAGCAGAATTAAAAAAGGCCGTATCTACCGCAAACGATCTTTACCTGGCAGGTTACGCCAGCTATCTGGAAGTAATTGTGGCCCAAAGCAGCGTGTTGAACGCCGAAATGGAACAGGTAGACCTCAAACAGGCTTCTTATGCCGCTTTAATTGGTTTGTACCGGGCAACAGGTGGATAGCATGCTGAAAATAAAAAAGGAGACGATCAATTTTGATCGTCTCCTGATGTGATCCCGCTGGGATGTGAACTTCGTTCAGTTTTCAGCGTTTAAAGGCTATCTGTAAGGTTTTTTAAAGCGACTCACCGAATCACTCACCTTTTTAATTGTATTTTTTAGTTGCAATTGCTATGATATAAAAATAAGAATTTCTCTTGATATTTAATAACATATACGAGATAATTTTCTAACGATCTTAATTACTCATTAATTGTGTGGAATCCTTCCTTGATTAATAAGCTGCATATTAATTATTCTCTTTCTGCTATAACAAAGGCTGTAGAGCAATTTGAAGAATGAGAAATAGAAATGTGCCATTTAGTAATGGACAGTTGATCTGCTAATATTTTAGTTTTCCCGGATAAACGTATTTGAGGTTGGCCGTTTGGAGTTTTAATTATATCAATTTCCCGTAGAGATAAACCATCGATCATCCCTGTCCCTAAGCATTTCAAAACAGCTTCCTTGGCGGCAAATCTACCTGCCAAAAATATCGAATCCTTGCTGGATGAGTAATATTCGAATTCAGCATTCGAAAAGATTCTTTTTGGCAACCGTTCTGATGCATCCCATTGAATCATTTTTGAATTCAACTCATGATCCACTGAATCGGTACCAATATTAACTATCATAAGAGCAAATATTTAGTTAAGCGTATGAAATTTAATATCTTTCTTAATCATATCAAAATCAACCCTCCCGCCATTATTAGCGATGAGCAATCTAAAGATTTCATATGATTTTAAAATTGCAAACTCCCAATCGGTTGAACTTCTGGTTCGGACTTCGAAATTTTCTGTCATTTCCTTAATGATTCTCAGTGTTGTTTTGGAGACCTTCTTCTCTTTTGCGAAGAAAAGTTTTCGTTTCGCCTCGTTGAAAATTATCATTGATAATGCTTCTTCGGTAATAGTTGCCCTGGCACCATCTTCGATTTCATCAATCAATTGATTGCTTTTTCGTTTACGCTTCATCATTGCCCTGGCACATGGCGACCACCCAAGCAAAGTAGCAAAAGAGTAGTGGAATATATCATGATAGCGATAAAAATCATTTTGATAAGCATTATCATTAATAATGTCTCCTAGCTGCAAAGAATCATTGATTATAACTTTAACTTCAGCTTTTCCATATGTATTTACTTCCTCAAAGCTCACAGTAAAGTGTCTTGGTATTTGCTCACGCTCATCCAAAGCTGAATCAAAAAAATGTTTCTCTCTCATTTCAATTCTTTTTTTTAGATTGCTGTAAATCATATTTTATACGCTTTAAACTATCTATCTGTTTTAGAAGTAACTTCTTTTCAGATAATCTCAAGTTAATAATCGAATCCGCCTTTATCTCTTTATTTTTTATATCAGCACCTTTAGTTAATCCTTTTTCAAATAAATACCAATCAAATGCAAATTTAAGCAAAATTGCAATAACAATTCCGATTGCAGTTACTGCAATATAATTATTTGCTTTCTGATCTTTTTCAAGAACACTAATTCTTTTATCAACATTAGAATTAACTTCTTCAATTTTTTTATGGGTAGCAGCGTTACTTTCTTCAATTCTTTTGCTCAATACATTAGGCGAAGCCAATTCCCCCTGACTTAATGCCTCTACAGGATCATCTGGTATTCTGGTTTGTTTTTCATGTTTACCTGTATAGTCTTGATTTTCATTGATTTCTGCAAACCACATGGGGAAATAGTTTGTGCCACTGCTTAAAATGATATTGGATGGCCCCGCGTTATAAACCGAAAACAATAACTTCCCTTCATACCCTGGGTCAACATGGAAGCCTGAAACATTTACTAACCCCTTGAATTTTATACCTGCTTTTATGGAAATAAAAGCAATTTTATCCTCTGGTATTTTGATATACTCTTTTGTTAATAAAAGGGCGAATTGACCAGGCTTAATCTCTATCTGTTCACCATCCTTTAAATCTTTTACCGCTCTCGGCGAAGAATCAGTTTGAAATACCTGGGAGCCTAGTGATAGTTCATAAGCTCCATTTTTAATCCTTTTGGGATTAAAATCAGAGATTAGATCTGATCCTGTTAGTAGTGTCGTTAATGAAGTGTTTCCTATAAAAGCCATATTTGATCACTTTTTATTTAATATTTTTAGCTATTTTATCATTTATACCCCATTTCGGTGGGAACCAGTAATTTATAGGTTTAGGATTTCCTTTAAACTTTTGTTTAATCTTTATCCTATCACTATTCCCCTTGATGTCAGGATGTTTAACTCTGGCGTATTTATCGACTTCGCAAAAAAGATTCTGACAATCAATCAGTTGCAGATCTCTTCCCCACAAGTTCTTAAAGTCCAAATCTAAACGTTCAAACTCCTTATGTTGCCTATCAGTCATTAATTTTATCGCCTCCACATAATTCAGACCACCTAAATCAGCAAAACATTTACTGATGCCTCCCCGAGCACCAGGACCCGGCACCACAAATGAAGACTCTGAAAAGTCAATAATGTTCGAATAATTAATATCAATAAGGAACTGGTAAGCTAAAAAATCACCAAGACCTGGAAATCGTTTCACCACTTCAAAAGCCTGCTGCATGGTTTTGGCGCTCATCAATGACTCATGTGTTTCTTCTTCAATAATCATTTCAATCAACTTCAGGTGATTGGTGTGTTTCTTCTGGTAACCAAAATACGATCCGCCTGAGGGCATAATATAAGCTGCTGAATAAATTTTTTCTTTAGCTGCCATTGCCTGATGCAGTATTTTATCATAGGCTTCAAAATTGTAGTCTTCAAATGTAGGAACATCAAATTCCGATAATAAAAGCTCCCAAGTCTCTATTTTATTAAACAATTTAAATAGTAAAATCCTGAAAAGTGTTTCTTTAGGGGAATCGGGGTACTTCGGATTATAGATTACTTCTTTTATCAAGTACTGACTTACCCGATCAGCAGCCCGGTAAGCATTAGTAAACTTGTAATTGTTTAATATCACATCATCCGTCCATGGCAGCGGATTCGCATCAACACGTTTAAAAAAAACCTCCTGTCTCAATGCTGCAAATTTCCAATAAGAGTCATACACCTCAGTTACTTTCGCAGGAGAGAGAACATTGTGGATATGGATACCGGACGAGCTTGGTTTCTTACGCTCCTTTTCAAACTTAATTTCTTTCTGACTAAACATGGTGCAAAGATAGCTTCTCTATGAACAAGCAACATCAATTTCAGCTAACAATTTTGAGGCCTCAGTTTTGGTAATTTCGTCCAGATGTTCCACTCCAATGAAACAATTCATCCGTTCGAAATTTAGACCTGTTTCCTGAGCAATAAATTTCCCAAGATAGATTAGACCGAGCCAATTTCCATATGCTCTCCTATAAAAATGCTGTACAGCATAAAAACTATTCAAAACTAAACCTCCTTTTTCAGATTTATAAAAAGTTACGTGCTGAAGACATGGGAACTTTTGGAACATCCCGGTAGTATGGTCTTTCCCAGGATCGAATATAGAAGCCTGGAGTTTAGACCTGCGTTTTACTTTCGTATCCAGCAAGGAATTGATAATGACTTCCAATTGGTTTACTTCCTTATCACCTGTCTGATAAGCGATCAGGCGCTGAAAATAAGTTCCCCTGTTATTTCCAGCATCTATACGACGAATTCTTGGATAATTTTTCATATACTGTGCATACAATTCTTTCCTGTCAAATTCACACATCATATAAAGCGATTGGGGAAAAATTGTTTCTGCAACTGTTGTAATACCTGGTAGTCCACTAGCCCTTAGCGATTGCTCAATCACAGTTCTGACTTCAGGTGACTCATCAAAATCAGTCAAACTCATTACCAAAGGACTAATGTCCAGTCCAGAGTGATTACAAAAATGTTCCAGAACATCACACCATGCACCGGTAAGATTATTATTATTCATTAATAGTGGTTCCATAAATTCAATCTATATCATTTTCCAAATGTCTGTTTTCGCTGAGTCCGACATACCCCATGTTTTGTATGCGTAAAAAAGAGCCAAAACCCAACCTATCAGAACTTATTCTTAAAACACCGGGCTTATTCGCCATAAATACTTTTCCCAAGCTACTGCTACACAACTCCTGAATATGATTACCCTCCACCTTTACATCCTCCGGCAAGAAAATATAATTAGAAGTCTCCAAATCAATAATTGAGGGCGCACTAATGCCATCAATTACCTTAAAGGGTGCTGGCAAAATACGAAGTCCCTTAATACCGGCAAGTAACTTAGCAGGTGAGGTTTTTAATAACTCAGCAGCCCGATGTTCAGAAACAATACGGTGGATTTTGCAATGTGATACCAAGGTTTGAAAACCTACACCAAAAAAAGAAGAAATAATATAATAATCCATTTGAGAAGCAGTTTCCGGCTTCCAATTTCTGCAGTTAAATTCCCCAATAATGCTAGCAATGGGCATTAATAGCAAACCTGCAAAAGTGTCAGCAAGCCACTCATCATTATTATAAATTCCGCTTCCCGAAGTATGATCAGCCAAAATATCCATCCGGCTTCCATGTCCGAAAACGTGATGACCAAGCTCATGTGCACAAGTGTAAACCCGTCGTGCCATCGGCCTTTTACTGGAAATCAGGACTGTCGGATGTTTTCCACTACTCTGGCTAATGTACATTCCTTCCATATTGATGTCGATGAAACGAACAGTCAGATCTAATGACTGGCAGATATCAAATACGTTTACCGGCTGGAAACTATCATAGGAAAACTTAATCCGTATCCGCTCAGCTTTTTTTGCAGCAGCTATAAAACTTGGATTCATCTTTACTTGGGTAGAATTTTTAATACATCAAACAGTTTCTTTACATCCTCGGGACTCAATTTGCTAAGTTCCCTGGCAGCAAACTTAAATTCTTCATTCATTTCAGTATCATCAGTGGCTTCCTGTCCTAATAACCAAGTTGTGTTAACCCGGTAAATATCACCAAACTGAATAAGCTCCTCTGCACTTACCTTCCTGTTACCCGCTTCAATTTCCGAAATTGCAGGCCGTTGCAAATTCATCTTAACGGCAGCCTGTGCCTGTGAAAGCCCTGAAAGCATCCGAGCTTCTTTAAGCCGAGAAGCTATTTTTTCTCTATCCAACATTTTTTCCTTTGTTTATCACCTTCCATAATTTTTCTGAAGCTTCTCTAATTGATAACTGTCTAAGGCTATTGTTATCGTGGAAAATGTAACAATTTTCCGGGATTTCAATATCCAGAATCCCTTCCAATCGACACATTGCCGTTACCAATACCTGACTGGTCAATCCCGCATAACCGGGAGCACAGGCTGAATCAACCTTCATTGCAACATTCATGTGTGTAGCAGCTTCCTGTACTACTTTAATAACCTGTTTTTCGATGTCATCAATAGCAAGAGTCTTCATAATGTATGATTTTTAAACAAATTTAGTAAGAAAATCTTACCATCAAAATTTTTTTGTATTTTTTTATTGGAGCTTTGCAAGTTAGCTCTTTGAAAAGCAATAAGTTTACGGGAAACAGTAACGCTCAAACTAATGAATAACTGCCGTGCAACCCGCATCAGGTTTTACAGAAATCAGTATACTAAATGTCTTCGATCACTATTAGCAGATTGCAGTTCCGTGATTATGACGATTACTTCTTTTATTCTTCAGATCTAACTGGCGAGCCTACCAAGCCATAAAATAAAAATTACCTAATTTAGTATTTAACAAGCATCTATAGAATATGAACGGCTTAATTCAGTTTTTAACTACAATACAAACTTTCAACCTCCATATTGTAACTAAGGCCGAATTGAAAAGCCCAATAAAACAAGATGGAGACAAGCCAGCTTATAGCCTCGCTCACGAAACACATTTTTATGACTCGTATACCTATAAAAGTGAAATAAGAGTATTAAAAGACATGGCTTTAATTGATCTGCTGTCCCTTAACGACACCAGTTTAAAAAGAGAATTTGAACAGCTCAAAAAATTAAAAGAAAGGTTTAAACTAATATGGACAAATTTCCACCAACATTACGGTGAGCTTAAATCTGAATATCCAAGTAACTTCATATTTTCGATTCAACTTGATTATTTGTTTATCGTTAACAACCTGCAATCAGACTACAAGGATATTTATATTGGTGATGAGTTTGTGGAAAGTCTGCACGATACTTTGAAGATCAGGGATAAGTTCTTAAGTGAGCTGATCAGCGAAGTAGATGAAATTCTAAATCCCCGTGAAACGTTCGAGGAATGGATGGCCAAACAGAAAAGCCCAGAACAAGTTGAAGATGCTACGGCAGAGCTATCCCCAAAAATCCCATATAATCCTGAGCCTTCCAGAATCGAACCTGGCCGACCCTTCTGTTCGAACCCCAGCCGTCTAAAACAAAAAACCTCCAAGGTTTAGGCTTGAAGGTTTCTGTGATCCCGCTGGGATTCGAACCCAGGACCACTACATTAAAAGTGTAATGCTCTACCAGCTGAGCTACGGAATCATTCCTTTTGTTTAAGGAGGTGCAAATATAGAGATTAATCCTTGCTTTGCAAATGATTTTTTAAAATGTTTTTGATGTCAGGCATTGAAATCAGGTTCTCGGTTTGTAATCCCCTGATTTTAAAATCGCTAGGCATGAAAATATTTTTTATCTCTTTAACTAAAATTAGCTGATCGAAAAATCAAGGTCGATAAAACCGAGATTTTTATTTCGCCGTTTTGGGTATAAAGTTCAAAAACGACTGAAATTGTGCCTTGTGTTTGTTTTTGTCGAGCTTAAAGTAGAAAGCGCCACGCCTTGAGCTTGATTTATCTTTCTCGTTTTGTTTGATGAGCAAACCACTGGCCGTTATTTTACGGATAAAATTCCGGTTATCAATGGGTGTATCATACACTTGTTCATACAATGCCTGCAGTTGTGGTATGGTAAAACGTTTTGGTAATAACTCAAATAAAACAGGGTGGAGGGCTGCCTGATAACGGATTTTATCCATCGCTGCCTGAACCATTACGTTATGGTCGAAAATCAGTTCGGGTACTTCCTTAACCTTAAACCACTCGGCATGGTACTGATCATTAATCTGTTTGCTGTACTTATTAATATCGATCAGCGCAAAATACACGACCGATACCGTACGCTCAATCGGATCTCGCTCGGGACTACCATAAGCGTGCAACTGCTCTAAATATACATCATGCAGTCCGGTAAGTTCCAGGAGGATCCGTTTGGCAGCGCCATCCAGGTTTTCGTTTTCGCCAATAAAACCACCCATTAAACTCCATTGATCTTTTATGGGCTCAATGGCCCTTTTTATCACCAAAAGTTTAAGATGTTCACCGTTGTAACCAAAAATAATGCAGTCTACAGCTACTAATACCGGTTTCTGATTTAAGTATTTTCCCATCTTCAAAAAAGCAGATTTAATTTGGTATCGTTGTAATCGGTAATATAGCCTAAAATATTGGAATAACCGCCAAATTCTCCAGCAGCGTGTGTAGTGGTTAACACGATGCACTGCATACCCGCATTCAAAGCTGATTCTACACCTTTAGGCGCATCTTCAAAAACCAGGCAATCGGCAGGTGATACATTTAATGCTGCGGCCGCTTTCAGAAAGGTTTCCGGATCGGGTTTGCTCCTTTGCACATCATCGGCACTTACAATCGAACTAAAATAATGGCGGATGTTTAAACCATCCACTACAAAATCGATATTGAAAGGAATAGCTGCCGAGCCAATGGCCATCAATATCTGTGCAGCTTTAGCCCGCGCTAAAAAATCATCCAAACCGTCAATCAGGGCCAGATGAGGTAAATAACCAGACTGGTAACGTTTTTCCTTGTTTACAGAAAGGCTTTCTATTTCTGACGGACTAAACTTGCCTTTGCCAAAAACGCGTTCCAGCACTTCGTGGTTTTTACCATACATTTCTTTTTTTACACTGGCATAATCCAGGTTTGCACCTAAATCTTCGGTCATGATACTGAACCAGGCCAGGGTATGATGCTCCATATCATCAATCATGGTTCCGTTCAGATCGAACAGAAAAGCTTTAGGCTTGAAATTTAAATCGCACATATTCCCGCTAAATTATGTGATTTTTTTGAGGTATGGAATGCTGATCAATATTAATGGAAATAATATGATAATCGTTAACCTGACGTTAATTATTTTTTATTACTTTAGCCGTAACCAAAAATAAATCTATATGCAAGCGTCAGGAGTTTTGCTATGTAAAAATCACGATCGCTTCATCAACTTAAAAAATAATAACTGATGAAAAAACAATTTCTTAAGGCATTACCACTGGCTACGTTATGTTTCGCCCTTGCTTTTAGCGCATGTAATTCTAAAACCGATAAAGGTACAGCGGGAAGCACCCTGCAGGATTCATCAAAATACAGCACCAACATTGATGGCAAAGCGGTTAAACTTTATACCTTAAAAAATAAACAAGGGGCCTCTGTATCCATTACGAATTATGGCGGGAGGGTAGTTTCGTTGCTGGTACCCGATAAAAACAATAAATTAACCGATGTAGTACTGGGTTACGATAGCATAGGGGCTTACCGTAAAAAAGGTGAACCATTTTTTGGTGCCTTGATTGGACGCTACGGAAACCGCATTGGCAAAGGCAAATTTACTTTAGACGGAAAAACATATCAGTTACAGCTTAACGATGGCGTAAATACCCTGCACGGCGGTACTGATGGCTTTTTTGGTAAAGTGTGGGATGCTAAACAATTAGATAGCACCAGGCTCGAATTGAGTTATGTTTCTAAAGATGGTGAGGCAGGCTATCCGGGTAAACTGGATGTAAAGGTGATTTATACATTAACTGACGATAATGCACTGCAAATTGATTACGAAGCAACTACTGATAAAAATACTATTGTAAACTTAACCAACCACGCTTATTTTAACTTAAACGGTGAAGGCGATAGTACCATTTTGGATCATGAACTGATGATCGATGCCAATGCCTACACACCGGTTGATTCGACCTTGATTCCAACAGGAAAATTACAGCCTGTTGCCGGTACTGCTTTTGATTTTAACAAAGCGAAATTAATCGGCAAGCAGATTGACGATAAGGATGAGCAGTTAAAATTTGGTAAAGGTTACGACCATAACTTTGCTTTGACCCACCACGATGGTAAAACACCCGTAGCTATCGTAAAAAGTAACAAAACGGGAATTGTTTTATCGGTGATCACCACTGAACCAGGCTTGCAGTTTTATAGCGGTAATTTCTTAACCGGGGCTGATAAGGATGGTAAAGGCGGCAAAGCTTACCCACACCGCTCGGCATTCTGCCTGGAAACACAACATTTCCCTGACGCACCAAACCACCCTAATTTTGCCTCTACTGTACTTAAACCTGGCGAAACGTATAAAACAAGTACAACTTATCAGTTCTCGAAATAGGATTAATCGGTTAACTGTTTAAATTGGTTAACGGTAAGTTTTACTCAGACCCCGGCGTTTTTTTAAACATCCGGGGTCTTTTGTTTTACATCAGATTGCCTTCTGATCAGAATCAAGCTGGCCATGACGTTTTATACTTCCAGTAACCTTTCGGGGAATTGAAAAATTTTTTCTATGGTAAGCTGCTGCATAATCTGATACAAATGGGTTTTAAACATATTGATGGTATGATCTCCACCTTCATTGCCCAACGCCCCAACTCCGTACATAAAGGGACGGCCCATAAAGTTAAAGGCAGAACCTACGGCATGTGCCCTCGCCAGGTCAACACCCGAACGGATTCCTCCATCCAACATGATTTTAAGTTTTGATTGATAAGCATCGTTTCCTGCCAGTCTAATTAAAGAGTTGATCGATGATTCACCTGCGTCAATTTGTCGCCCGCCATGATTGGAAACAATAACGCCATCAACACCGATCTGTATCGCGGCCTGCATATCTTCATCGGTGGCTATACCTTTTAATACCAATGGTCCTTTCCAGATTTCTCGGATAGCCGAAACCTTTTCAATATCAACTTTTCCCGTAAAGGTTCTGTTCATAAACTGTCCCAGCTGCGATATGTCCATTCCCTTTTCCATATATGGTTTTAAGGTGGCAAAAGAGGGTATGCCATGCTGTAGTGTTTTAATACCCCATAACGGCCTGGCAAAAGCCTGTAAAATATTACTAACCGACATTTTTGGGGGGATAGAAAGGCCACTCTTAATTTCTTTGTACCTTAATCCAAAAGCGGGAACATCTACCAATACAACCAAAACCGGACATTCAACCGCCTTTAAACGTGATAAAATATCATCCCTCAGTTTATTTTCGGTGGGGTGATAAAGCTGAAACCAGGCTTTACCCTCCGAAACTTCTGCTATCCGTTCTATACTGCTGGTAGATACCGTACTCAGGATATAGGGGATATCGTGCCTGGCAGCTGCTTTGGCCAGAATTTCTGGTGCATTAGGCCACATTAAACCCTGTAAACCGATAGGGGAAATGCCAAAAGGCGCGCTATATTTACGCCCAAAAAGCTCAACCGACATATCAATGTCTCCACCAACACGCAAATAGTTAGGCTTTAGATAGATGTTATCAAAATCGGTTTCGTTACGGGCCAGATTTAGTCCTTCATTACAGCCACCTTCTAAATAATCGAACGCAAATTTGGGTATTCTTTTTCTTGCCTTACTTCTAAGGTCTGCTACCGAAGGATATTGAGAGTGATAAGGAAAAGTAGTTTTTTTGCTCATTTTTAATTTATTGTCTTAGCCTTTTGCCTGCAAAAACCGAAAACCAATACCCTATATGCCAGTCTCCGCCCTGTACGATCGGCCATATTTTTGCTGCAAATCCAATTGCCTGATACTCTTCAAAATAAAATAAAAAAAACAGGCTTTAAATGCCATAAAATCCTTTTGCATTATCTGAGAAAATCATTTTTCTTTCTGTTACGGTAAATCTTTCAGTGTATTTATTGACCAGATTAAACCAATCCTGATAAGGCCTGCTGATCAGCATTACCGGCCAATCGCTACCATACATGACACGCTCAGGGCCAAACGTATCAAATATGACATCAAAACAGTTAAATAATTCTTTTTCCGTCCAATTTTGCCAATCGGCTTCAGCTAAAAGTCCTGACACTTTACATCTTACATTTGAATTTCCGGCCAAAGTTTTGATATGTTCAGTCCACTCTTTTAAATCCTGACTTTTTACATCCGGTTTGCCACAATGGTCTAATACAAACGGCTGCTCTGGAATCTGATCAACCATTTTTATAATGGCTTCCAATTGATTGTGATAACACAACAAATCGTAGGTATATTCGTATTTTTTTAACTGTTTAACACCTGCAATAAAAGCAGGGTTCAGGATAAAATCAGGGCTCTCGGCCTGTAACACGTGCCGCCAGCCTTTAATGGTTTTATAATTTTGCCAATAGCTTAACCGTTCGTCCAGGTTGGGATCGAGCAAATCAACCCAACCCACAATACCTTTTATAATTTCATGCCCGGCTGCCAGTTTCAGGAGAAAATGGTTTTCTTTTTCCGACTGATTCGCTTGCACGGCAATACATCCCTCAATATTTAAATCATTATAAATATCCACAAGATTTTCCGGAGCAAAATCTTTGCGAATGATTTGCATGTCGTCGTTAATCCAGTTATCCCTAACCGGGTCGAAATTCCAAAAATGTACGTGGGTATCAATCATTCTGTAAAAGTATTAAAGTTTAAATATATGGTTCATCAGGATCTATTTTTCTCCAGGTCTGGCTCCTGGTAAAGCCTGGTGGAATTTCAGCATCAGGATTTCCCATTCCTGTACATTCGGTTTAGTCAGATCGGCCGAACCTTTAGCTTCGAAAGAAAAGCTTTCATTTATCTACATCATCATAAATAAACGGTTGCCGGTGAGCTATTTTCATGTTTTCGATACAGGATGATCTGATACTTGCTTTAATTTCGCGCCAAACCGATTGACGAGATGGATATACTCTTCAACAAGCTTTAATCATTAAGCAGCTCAGGTGTCGGGCCATATCTGTTCATCAGTTCCCGCCGTAAGCTTTAACCATTTGTCTGCTGGTCCCCAAACCATCGATACCCAACTCAACCACATCACCTGGTTTTAAATACCATGGCTCCGGTTTTTGTCCTAAGCCTACACCAGCAGGCGTACCTGTGGTAATCACATCGCCTGGTAGAAGCGTCATAAACTGGCTGATGTACGAAACCATAAATGGTACGTTGAAAATCAGGTTTGAGGTATTTCCATCCTGTAGGGTTTTCCCGTTAACGGTTAACCAAAGGCGAAGGTTGTGTACGTCTTCAATTTCATCCTGGGTGGCTATAAACGGCCCGATTGGTGCAAAAGTATCAGCACTTTTTCCCTTAACCCATTGTCCGTTACGCTCTAACTGAAATTCGCGCTCGCTGTAATCGTTGTGCAATACATAACCTGCAACATGATCTAAAGCATTTTCTTCCGTTACATAACTGGCTTTTTTACCAATAACTATTGCCAATTCTACCTCCCAATCGGTTTTTTTACTGTTCTTAGGGATAATGAGATCATCATTCGGGCCTACAATAGCCGAGGTGGCTTTAAAGAATAAGATCGGCTCGGTTGGAATAGGGGCATTGGTTTCGGCTGCATGGTCTTTGTAATTTAAGCCTACACAGATTATTTTTGAAGGGCGTGCCAAAGCCGGACCAAGCCGTACACCCTTATCTACCGGTGGCAGATCTGCAGATGCAATAGCCGACTTTAGTTTTTCTAAGCCGTCACCACCAAAAAAAGCTTCGTTATAGTCGCTTACCAATGCCGATACATCGAAATAATTATCGCCGATAATTACTCCGGGTTTTTCTGCTCCTGTTTCGCCAAATCGTATTAATTTCATGTTAAAAGGTTATATGTTGTATTAAAAAGAATATTAATTGTTTAAGGTAGTAAATCCGCCATCAATCGGGTAATCACAGCCGGTAATAAACGCAGCTTCATCGCTACATAAATATAACGCAAGCGCCCCGATTTCTTCGGGTTTTGCCATGCGACCGATGGGTTGTGTTCTGGATAATTTTTCAAACATTTCAGGGATATTATCCGGATAGTTTTTTTGTAAAAAGCCATCTACAAAAGGGGTGTGTACCCTCGCCGGAGAGATCGAGTTACACCTGATGTTTTCGCTAATATAATCTTTGGCTACACTCATGGTCATGGCTTTTACCGCACCTTTCGCTGTACTGTAGGCGAAACGGTCTGGCAGGCCAATTAATGCAGCAATAGAAGCCATATTAATAATAACACCGCCACCTGCTAAACGGATTTTCGGAATAGCAGCATACAAACAATTGTAAACACCTTTAACATTAACACGCATTACCCGGTCAAAATCGCTTTCTTCAGTAGTATCGGCTTTGCCAATATGTGCAATGCCAGCATTATTGATTAAAATATTGATACTACCGATCTGTTCAAAAACAGCTTTAACCGACTGGTGATCAGAAACATCGCAGGCATAGCTGAAAGCCTGTTTGCCGGCTGCTTTAATTTCATCGAGTGTATCTTGCGCCTGTGCAATACCCAGTTCAATAATGTGTACTTCGGCATCCTGCCTGGCCAGAATGGTTGCAATAGCCCTACCAATTCCACTTCCACCGCCTGTAACTACCGCTTTTTTATTTTTGAGTGAAAACATGTTTGTTATTTAAAATAATTGATGGTGTAATTTACTTTTTTCATTTGGCATCCGGTAATATTATAATTTATGTCTGATAGCACCTAAAAGAAGCAAAATGTTATAATTGATTAGAATACGACTACAAATAAAATAAATATTGTTGACTAAAAATTTGATCTTCTGATCTAAATATCAACAGATATTCTTATAACAACTGCAAGGCTTGAAATGAGCTTTACCTGATACAAATTTCACAAAATCTGAATGGCGGTTTACTGATATTTGAATATTGCTTTTATATTTAAATAATATGATAACCAGCTACCATATAGAATCCTTATTTTTAAGGGTGAGTTATAAGGGCCAGTTTGAATAAATTTAAAACCCAATCCTTTTCTCAATCTTCTTAACACATTTGTTGGCTTCGGCTAAAATTACCTCGCTGTCAATTGTCTGACCGGCGTGTAAAGCATTCAGCATCGAAATGGTTAAACAGGCAATGATGCCGTTGTTACTGGCAATACCAATTGGCACAGACATGTCGGTTATACCCGAAACAGTATCGCTGTGTTTAAAATAAAAACCTTTTTGCTGAATCTCGGTTAGGGAATCCAGAAAATCTTCCTGCAGTGGTTTGGCATATTTTTTAAAAATAGCATTATTCTTAAGTACTGTATTTCTTTCAACCTCAGACAGGTAGGCCAGCAATACTTTACCCGATGCAGTGAGCAGTAACGGAAACAGATTTCCCTCTTCAATAGAAAGCGAAATTGGTCCGGGACTTTTGGCATGATTAATTACCAGTACCTGGTTCATATAGATAATACTCAGATGGCACGATTGACGCACCGAATTTGCCAGTTCTTCTAAGGGAAATTGTGCAGCCTTCCTCAACTCATCAATAGGGGAGTGGCGATGCGAAAGGTGGAAAAGTTTAAGCGATAACCGGTATTTCCCGGAAACTTCTTCTCGTAAGATATAACCCCGGCTCTCCAGACTCATCAGCATGCGGTAAATTTCATTCGGCGTCTTTTCAATACCAATAGCAATTTCAGTTTGCGACACAGGAATGGATTGAATTGACAGATACTCTAAAATATCAAGCCCTTTATCTAAAGCCGGCGCCTGATATTTCGAATCATTTTCTTTCATACAGGTTAATTTGGTTGTATCTTATCTTTTAGAATTTTAAACATACAAATTACATTGATATTTATTACTTAGAACGAAGTCATGTAAATATTACGTTTTCAGATTCGAAAAAATATTTATCTGAATTGTTGGTAAAAAACTGATACGGAACGGTATTTTTATCGCTGAAGTTTTGGTTCTGCAAAAACCAATAGAACATGGAAACCCCCATGAAGGATCCGAAAGTCAGCCCGTTATTGGCGTTAATGCAGTCATCTTCAAAACCGAACATCGGGTTTTACGCCGTTTCACATCCATTACCAAAAGACAGTAAAACAGCAAACCTTTGTTATAAAACCTGCTGAATCGGAAACTATTCCTAATTTCGGTACTGTTTATTATTAGGTCGCTTCTGAGCGAAATGCTCCAAATACCCATCGGTTTAATTCACAGCAGTTACGGGATATATGAAATACCATTAAAGGCACTTAAAAAGTGAGAAAAATTCATAAATTTAAAATATTGCCCAAAAAAAGCAGAACACAATTAATAGAATAAACAACAGATAAAAAGATGAACGCACATTTTGATTTAGCAAATGATCCGTGCTCATATTGGAATCTGTAGTAAAAAAACAAATATGGATTTACAGTTAAAAGAAAAAGTAATCATCATTACCGGTGCTGCCAAAGGTATTGGCCGTAGTATAGCAGAGGTATTTGCCAAAGAAAACGCTATTGCCGTAATTGTAGGCAGAAAAGCGGCAGATAACCAAAAAGCGGTCGACGAAATTACCGCCCAGGGTAAAAAAGCCGACCAGTTTGTAGCCGAACTTTCCAAACCCGAAGATTGCGAAAAGGTAGTCAGCCAAGTTGTAGCTAAATTCGGCCGGATTGATGGCTTGGTAAACAATGCCGGTGTAAATGATGGTGTAGGCCTGGAGAGTGGCAATTATGAAGCGTTTATGGCTTCATTACACAAAAATGTGGTGCATTACTACCTGATGGCACACCATGCCTTGCCGGAACTGATTAAAAGCAAAGGGGCCATTGTAAACATTACTTCCAAAACGGCTGAAACCGGTCAGGGTAACACATCAGCCTATGCTGCAGCGAATGGCGGTAGAAATGCACTCACCCGCGAATGGGCTGTTGAACTTTTAAAATATGGTATCAGGGTAAATGCCGTGGTAGTGGCAGAATGCTGGACACCTGCTTACGAAACCTGGATCGAAACGCTAAGCGATGCGCAGGAAAAACTGAACGAAATTACGGCTAAAATCCCTTTAGAAAACAGAATGACCACTGCGGAAGAAATCGCCAATATGACGGTATTTCTAATGTCGGAACGCTCTAGTCACACTACCGGACAAATCATCCATGTAGATGGCGGCTATGTGCATTTAGACCGGGCTTTGGCGAACGCTTAATCAGTTAGCCGTTTAACAGTTTGCCGTTTTATGCCAATCATTAACCGATTAATCAATTTATACAATTCACAAACATTATCAAAACCCTTAACCTGTACAACTCCTGGCACTTTTGAATATCCAGAACCTGGAAAGCTGAACTTAAAAAAGACCAGGCCATAAAATAAAAAGAATCGGCATTTGCGGCCCGGTTTACCTGCGGCTTTTGAAGGTACACCACCTTTTTTCAGCATTCATAAACCAATTATTTTCTGCAGAAAGATCCCGAAACAAGTTCAGGAAGACGATTGAAAAAAAAGCCGATAACTTAGATTGTTACCGGCCTTTTCATTATCGGAGGCTTTTTTAGCTTAGCCTTTATAAAATACCTCATTCCAATGCAATTCATTTCTGAACTGATTGATTTTGGTATCGGCACCAATGTTAATATATTCTAAACCGGCGATATTGGCAAAATCAGATAGGTGCTCAGTAGTTAAATTCTGACTGTAAGCCGTGTGGTGTGCACCACCCGCATAAATCCATGCTGCACAACCCGTTTTCATATCAGGAAGTGGTTTCCAAAGTACACGTGCAACAGGCAGGTTAGGCAGGTCGTTTTCGGCCTCAACAGCTTTAACTTCATTTACCAGCAAACGGAATCGGTTCCCCATGTCGATTAAAGAAGCATTCAGGGCATCACCGCCACTTACGTTAAATACCAAACGTGCCGGATCAGCCTTACCACCAATACCCAATGGGTGTACTTCCAAACTCGCTTTTCCTGATGCTAAACTGGCATCAACCTCCAGCATGTGAGAGCCCAGAACCATGGCATTTGCAGGGTCAAAATGATAAGTATAATCTTCCATAAAGGCATTTCCACCAGGTAAACCAGCACCCATTACCTTACATGCACGTACCAAAGCTGCTGTTTTCCAGTCGCCTTCGCCGGCAAAACCGTAACCATCAGCCATTAAACGCTGTGCTGCAATGCCCGGCAACTGAATCATGCCATGTAAATCCTCAAAAGTATCAGAGAAACCTTTAAAACCACCATCAATCAAAAACTTGCGTAGTCCCAGTTCAATTTTAGCTGCATCGTAAACAGACTGGTGTCTCGCGCCACCGGCTTTCAAATCTTCAGCCATTTCATAAGTAGCTTCATATTCTTTTAATAAAGCCTGAACAGCATCTTCATCAATTCCATTAATTACAGCTACTAAATCACCAATACCATAGGTATTTACCGAAAACCCGAATTTCATTTCCGCTTCAACTTTATCACCATCGGTAACGGCTACAAAGCGCATATTATCGCCAAAACGTACAAACTTGGCACCTTGCCAATCATTCCATCCGGCAGCAGCCCTGCACCAGGTATCAATTTGTTTCGCTACTTCTTCATCCTGCCAATGTCCAACCACCACTTTACGGTCTTTACGCATACGCGAAACCATAAAACCAAATTCGCGATCGCCGTGTGCACTTTGGTTCAGGTTCATAAAATCCATATCAATGGTATTCCATGGAATATCGCGGTTAAACTGCGTATGTAAGTGTAGCAAAGGTTTTTGCAATACATTCAAACCCCTGATCCACATTTTGGCAGGCGAGAAGGTGTGCATCCAGGTGATAACTCCAATACAGTTTTCATCGATATTGGCCTGCTGTAAAGTCTCGAATATCTCTTCAGTCGTTTTTACGATAGGCTTGTATACCACCGAAACCGAGATATTTTGATTCTGGTTCAAAGAATCGGCAACTTCCTGTGCATGTGCCGCTACTTGTTTTAAGGTTTCTTCGCCATACAAATGTTGTGTACCGGTGATAAACCATACTTGTAATTTTTTTAAATCAATCATTACTAATTATGTTGTTTTTTATTTAATAATCTGTCATGCTCTGTGTCTTCACAGGCCATTATTTATATTCTTTTTTTTTAAAAGCAAGTTTCCGTATTCACCGGCACGTTTTTCCGTTCATTCGCCCAATTACGCTTTGGCTCATACTCACTCAATCGGGTTCAGGTTACCCTGGTAAACCTTGCCAGATTAAACCCGACAGTAGTGGCAGCTCCCGGTTTAAGCCATTTTTGTCTTTTATTTATGGTATGCCTGCTTGTTCCACAGGTTTCACCAGGACTATAACGCATGGCGGGGCTTTCGTTTCCTAAGTGCTACTGCAATTGCTTTTCAAATTCTCTAAACTCCAAACCCGCTACTTCTGGCCGTAATAAGCACCGGCACCATGCTTGCGCTCATAATGTTTTTCAATCAGCGAATTTTTCAATTTTGGTGCCTGCGGATTAATCTGCTGTGTTAATAAGGCCATTTTTGCTACGGCTTCCAGTACCGCGCTATTATAAACCGCTTTACCGGCTGTTTTACCCCAGGTAAATGGCGCATGGTTACCCACTAAAATCATTTCTACTTCTTTATAACTTAAGCCTAAACTTTCAAAATGATTAATAATCTGGAAACCGGTTTCATATTCATAATTTCCTTTAATCATGGCATCATCCATGGGAGGTGCGCAAGGAATGTCAACTGTTAAATGGTCAGCGTGTGTGGTACCAAAAATCGGGATGGCCTTTTGCGCCTGTGCCCAGGCCGTGCCATAAGTAGAGTGGGTATGCACCACGCCACCAATACCTTCCCAATGCTTATATAAAACAGCATGAGTTTGCGTATCAGAAGAAGGTCGGAGCGTACCTTCAACCGTTTTCCCTTCAAAGTCTACAATGACCATTTTTTCAGGGTTCAGATCCTCGTAAGGCACCCCACTGGGTTTGATGGCAAACACACCTTTCGCGCGGTCTGCCGCACTCACATTACCAAAGGTAAACAGTACCAATCCCAGTTTGGGCAACTGCATATTGGCCTCGTAAGCTTGTTCTTTTATATCCTGATAGTTGCTCATGACAAATAAGGTTTTACATCTTTCTTACTATATTTCTCCAGGTAACGGCCCAAGCCTAAATATTGCTGATAGTGCTGGCGGTAAAGCTTTTGCTTTTTAACATTAGGTTTATACTCTTTTTCAAAACCAGTACCCATAGCCTGCATAGCAGTCTCAATATTAGGGTAAATGCCGGCCGCTACTGCGGCAAACATGGCCGCACCTAAAGCACAGGTATGCTCAAAACGGTGAATGCGGATAGGCATTTCAAGAACATCAGCCATCATTTGCATAATGTAGGCCGATTTTTTAGCCACACCACCAATACCGATAATTCCCTTTACCGGTACACCCTGTTCTTTAAAACGATCTACAATAGCTTTGGCACCAAAACAGGTAGCAGCTGCCAAAGCGCGGAAAAACCTCGGCGCATCGGTACCTAAACCCAAACCGGTAACAGCACCTTTAAGTTCCTGGTTGGCATCGGGTGTTCTTCTGCCATTTAACCAATCTATAGCCAGTTCTGCATAATCTTCATCGTCTAAAGCCTCAGCCTGTTTACTTAAATTGGAAATAATTTTGCCTTCCAGTTCTTCCTTTAAAGCTAATGCTGTGGCTTCATCAATAAGTTGTGATTCTTTTAATAAATTGTTTAATGGCCAGCTGATTAAATTTTTAAACCAGGCATACACATCACCAAAAGCTGATTGCCCTGCTTCTAAACCGGCCATACCGGGAATTACCGAACCATTTACCTGTCCGCAGATGCCGTTAATCAGTTTACCATCTAAATCCTGATTAGGGGCTACTAAAATATCGCAGGTACTGGTCCCCATTACCTTACTGAGATAGTAAGGCTCAATTTGCCCGCCAACTGCACCCATATGTGCATCAAAGGCACCTACACCAATTACTACATCAGTACTTAAACCCAGTTTGCTTGCCCACTCTTCGCATAAGGTGCCGGCGGCAACATCAGCAGTATCCGTATCATTAAATAATTTCTCTCTGAAACCAGCCAAAAGCGGATCCAGACTGCTAAAAAAATCTTCTGGTGGTAATCCGTTAAACTCTTCTGCCCATAAAGCTTTGTGTCCGGCAGCGCAGCGACTTCTTTTCATCTTAGCTACATCGTTGCCACCGCAAAGTAAAAACGGAACCCAGTCACAATGCTCTACCCAGGATTGCGCACTATTTCGTATAGACTGATCTACCCTTAAGGTACGCAACAGCTTCGCCCAAAACCATTCGGAAGAATAAATTCCACCCACATACTTCAAATAATTGGTTTTGAACTGGGTAGCATGCTCGTTGATTTCTGCAGCTTCTTTAACTGCTGTATGGTCTTTCCAGAGTACGAACATGGCATTGGGGTTTTCTTCGAAACCAGGGGTTAAAGCCAGGGGAGTGCCTGTTGCATCAACAGCAACCGGACTGGAACCAGTGGTATCAACCGAAATCCCTCTTACCAAACGTGCAATTTCTGCACCTCCGGCTTTGGCCAGGCAATCTTTTATGGTGTGGATCAAACCTTCAATATAATCTAAGGGATGCTGGCGGAACTGATTAACAGAGGGTTTACAATACAACCCTTTCTGCCATCTTGGGTAAAGAAAAACCGATGCGGCAATTTCCTTTCCATTTGAGGTATCGACTAGAACAGACCGGACAGAGTCTGTCCCGTAATCTACTCCAATTACATAGTTTGCTGTGCTCATAACAATAAATAAATGTCTAATTAACGTTTATTTATTTGAATTAAAAAATTTTATTGATTTTTTAATCACAAACATCAATTTTAACCTTAAAAAGGCATATTTATTTGTGCAAACGCATTCACTATGCTTTTATCTTTTCGCCAGTAAATCCGCATCAACTTTCATTACGCTGATATTTCAATTGGCATTAAACCTTCTTGCCATTATACTTGCATTTCTAGCGGTTAAAGTAAACATCATGAAATAAGAGAGTGTAAAATAGAAGATTGTATTTGGTAATAGTGTAAGCAAAGGATCAGAATGCTCCCTAATCAGTTAGGCCTTCAAATGTTTACTTCCAGTTTTAATCCACTTTAGCAATATCGGCATATTCTCAAATTTACCTTTTTTTTACTTTTGACTAAACCAACCCGTATTCCATTTATGAAATCAATCTCACCGAACATTTTTGTCAATGACTTAGCCGAAACAATAACCTTTTACACCAAACTTGGCTTCAGTGTAATTCATGAAGTGACTACATCAGAAGGAGAAAAGGTATTTGCGATGATGACGAAAGAAAGTGTCACTTTCCTGTTTCAGACCTTTGCCAGCATTGAAGGCAAGCTCCCGATGGTGCATCGTGCCGATGGCGGATCGCTTTTATTGTATGTGAGTATGCAAAATATCCGTGAATATTATGAGCAGGTCAGAAAACAGGTCAACGTGCTTACCGGTCTGGAGAAAACTTTTTATGGTGCAACCGAGTTCTCCATTTGCGACAACAATAATTACCTGCTAACTTTCGCAGAACATGATTAAAAAGGTACTTAACCCGCTGGAGGTAACACCTGCAGAAGCGAAAAAGCTGCGTACGCTGAAAATTAAAAAAAGTGAAATGCACCTGCATCAGGTAGAGGTGCTACAGCAATTGCTTGATACGTCTAAAATCAGGGAGATGGAGCTATTTGCGCTATCCGAGTTTCAGCGTGTGCCCTCCATAGGTATACGCTTTGCACACGACCTGATTGGAATGGGCTATTATTCGCTAAAAGACCTGAAAGGAAAAGACGGCGCGAAGCTTACCGATGAATACGAATTGCAAAAAGGGGTGTGGGTAGATCCTTGTGTGGAAGACCAATTCCGGCTGGTGGTCCATTTTGCCAGGCACCCGGATAGCAAACTGAATTGGTGGAATTTTACACCTGAGCGTAAGGCCTTCCGTGAGCAGCAGGGCTATCCGGCTACACGGCCAAAGAGGCCTTGGTTTGAATTGCCACAATATCAGACCGCAAAACAAATTCCGGCCACGCACGAGGCTACCCAAAAAGACCTGCATAAAAAACTCAAACGGGCATTGGCGTACATGACCAAACACCCGGAAGAGAAAATCACCATTGCGCAACTGGCTGACTTAGCACATATTTCTCCATATCATTTTATACGCTGTTTCCGCAGTGCCTACGAACTGGCACCATTACAGTACCTTACGCGATTGCGATTAAAGAAAGCATCTTTACTATTAAAACAATCAACCATCACGATAGGCCATATCGTTCCCCAATGTGGCTTTGAAGACGAGAGTGCTTTTATACGGTTATTTAAAAAAGAATTCAGGATGACGCCAATAGCATACAGAAAGGCATTTGGAAACAAAAAACACTCGACAAATGAATAATTTATTTAATTTGCCACCTGTTTTTTGAACACGGTTTGAATAGCCGTTCCAACCTCGTGACCTGCATTTGATTTAAAATCCAGACCTAAAAGTATAGCCATAGTCTGCGCCAGTTGTTTATGATATGTAATGGAGGCCGTTTTGATTTCTCCGCTTGCAGGGCTATCCGGACCTAATACGGCAAACCAGGTATTTCTGCACCGTTCACATCTGCGCCGTGATCACGCCACTTATCCAATGGCTGTTCGCCACGTCCATGGTCGCACGTTATCAGTAAGGTTGTCTGGTCTTTATAAAATGGATCTGACTGAATCATTTTCCATAAAGCTTCCAGGTAGCCATCTTACTGTTTGGCCCTTTCCAGATAAAATTTGTAGTTGCCTGCATGGGCCATATCATCACACCGGAGAAATAACCATTGGCGATTCTCATGAATACGGTCTGGTTCATGATCCTTTCGATAAAGACTTTATTAACCACCTGATATGGCAATATTTGAAGACTTTCTGCACTTTTAAACAAACTAAAGTGGTTCAGACCTGGCACGGAATCTACCCTAAAATGACTAACGGTGAAACGGAATTAATTCTTACCGCGGAAGATGGGGTAACCATCATTAACGGACTGGGTGGTAACGGCATGACTTTGTCTTTTGGCTTATGTGAACAGATAATTGGTGCTATGTTCGATTAGGTCTGCAAATCAACTCCTTTTGCAGATATCGTTTAGCTGATAACTATTCATTGCTCATCCAAACCACTGAAATACTTACTTATGGTCTGCTAAGAAGTCCGACACGATGGGTGCAATAGCAACTTATCTGGGAAATTGATAACGATTCGTACTGGAGGCAACCCAGCGCAAAATTTAAATAATAAAGATTTTCAAAAATTATTTGGTCCCTTAAAAATTCATCGGGCGGGAAAGATGGAGTTATCAACAAAAACCCTTTCATTTCTGAAAGGTGTCAAAACTTGGTGATCCCGCTGGGATTGGCTCAGTCGCTTCAGGCCTTAACGCATAGCCTGAGCCTTCCAGAATCGAACCTGGCCGGCACTTTTGTTCGAACCCCAGCGGGCTTAAAATAAGAAAACCCCACATTACTGTGAGGTTTTTCGTGATCCCGCTGGGATTCGAACCCAGGACCACTACATTAAAAGTGTAATGCTCTACCAGCTGAGCTACGGAATCTACTTTGTTAAAAACGTTATCCGTTTCCTTTAAAGTGGTGCAAATATAGGCGTACAGACTGTTTCATGCAAATAAAAAATAGATAAACGCGGTAGTGTATTGATTTATAGGCAAATTAATTATTCGGACATTATGTTTTAAATACATTTTGATATTTTTCATCCTTAACTTAACCTATCTGTATCCACGATATACGATGGTACAGAGAAATGTTAAAATTAAAATTACGAAAGCCCTGACTCATAATAATTAAATATTATTGTTTAGTTTGGCATAAACAAATAAACCGAACCAAACCTTATGCAACAAACAACAAAACCAGTCCAAACACAGGGACCAAAACCGCTTATTATTATTTGTGCCTTATTTTTTATTTTTGGCTTTGTAACCTGGGCAAACGGAACCCTCATTCCTTTCTTTAAGTTATCTTTTGGCTTATCAAACTTACAGGCGTTTTTTGTAACCTTCGCCTCTTATATGGCTTATTTCTTTCTAGCCCTACCGTCATCGTGGATACTTAAAAAGGTAGGGTTTAAAAACGGGATCGTTTTAGGTCTGGTCATTTTAGGCCTGGGTTCATTGATATTTATTCCGGCTGCCCAAACCAGAACTTTTGGTTTATTTTTAACCGGCATTTTTGTTCAGGGCGCAGCATTGGCTTTGCTGCAAACAGCATCAAATCCTTACTTAACCATTATAGGCCCGATTGAAAGTGCTGCCAAACGCATCAGTATTGCCGGTATCTGTAATAAGTTTGCCGGAATGATTGTGCCTTTGATTATGGGTACTTTGTTTTTGAAAAATGCTTCTGAAGTGGAAAAACAGATCAAAGCGGCTACAGGTGCAGTTCATGAACAGCTGTTAAATGACGTTTTAGGCCGTGTAAATATGCCTTACATTGTTTTAGCCATAGTTTTCTGCCTTTTCGCAGCACTGATTAAATTTACCAATTTACCGGAGGTTGAAGTTGAGGAAGATGTAATCGATGAAAGCAAAGGAGAAGTGGTAAAACACAAGAGTATTTTCCAGTTTCCACATTTATTCTTAGGGGCACTCTGTATTTTTGTGTATGTAGGGGCAGAAGTTATGGCTGGTGATATCATCGGAATCTACGGCCGCGAATTAGGCATTAAAGCGGAGATTAGCGGAAAATTAACGTCGATTACGCTCTTTAGTATGTTAATCGGTTATATTATTGGTATTGTAACCATTCCAAAATATATCTCTCAACAAAAGGCTTTGAGGATTTGCGCTATTTTAGGTATTATATTCACTATTTTATCATTTATAATTTCCAGCTGGTTTGCTGTAATTTTTGTAGCCTTATTGGGGTTGGCCAATTCACTGATGTGGCCGGCGATTTTCCCATTGGGCATCAGCCATCTTGGTAAATTCACCAAAATCGGTTCGGCCATTATGATTATGGGTATAGCAGGGGGAGCCTTAATGCCATTATTATATGCTTTCCTGAATGAAAAATTGCATATTAATTTTCAACTGGCTTACCTTTTAACGGTATTGCCGTGTTACTTATACATCCTGTTTTTTGCAATAAAAGGCCACAAGGCAGGATTAAGTTTGAAATAAGCAAAATCAAATAAATTTATGAGTTAAGCCCGGTCTTTAATGAGACTGGGCTTTCTTTTGTGCTTTATTTTCAGTTATTTTGGCAAAATTATAACAGTGATCGAATCTGGATACCTAATGTCCAAATCTTGATATTGATTTCACAACATCCATAATCTCAACAATGAACAAAGCTATTTTTCTAGACCGCGATGGTGTACTTAACCATGAAATATACGATTACATCTGCCGTGTTGAAGATTTTAAAATTCTGGATTACCAAATTCCTGTACTGAAAAAACTGTTCGATGAGGGTTACCTATTAATTGTAATTACGAACCAGGGCGGTATTGCGTTGAAGCGTTATACTGAGCAGGAACTTGCCATTATGCACCAAATGCTTCGCAATGCTTTCCTGGCTAAAGGCGCTGATATTGCCGGCTTTTATTATTGTCCGCATCATCCCACCGTTGGCGGGGAGTGCAAATGCAGAAAACCTGCATCTGGAATGATTTTGGATGCCATTGATATGTACGATATTGACCCTACACAATCTATCATGATCGGCGATAAGCCGAGAGATGTAGAAGCTGCAAACGGAGCAGGGGTGAAGGGAATTTTAATCGAACCGGATGAACAGATTAGTTACGAGAAGGTTAAGGAAGTCCTTAGCCGTGAATCTTTAGTCTAGCGGCCGCCCTTAACAGCCCGAAAATCTACGTCTAAGGTTTGATATTGATTTATTTGGGCGTTTTAACACGCTGTACACTGTATCTTTTTGGCTGTCATTTGCTAATCTAAGGATGGTAGCCAAAAAGGATGCCGTTCCCATCGTTAACGCAGAATGCCAGCAATCACTTACGAACCTAAGAAAGGAAAGTAGCGGACCGGATGAATACTTTGCCAGTCAGAAGCTTCTGAAATTTTATTGCGTTTTCCCAACTTAATCATTATGAAATCCTTCCTCGCGCTTGCCCTTTGAGATTTCTTAAGGTACCCCGGGAAACCTAGACCTGATTGAAATGGCATTCCGGTGTTAAAGCAATTGATCTTTTCGGAAAATTCACCGGAATATAATGGAAAGCAGGACCGGAGCAACCCATTGGCACTGGTTCTGCTCTCCAAAAAATACAAAATAGAAAACGCAGCGGTGTAGCACCAGTAATCACCCATTAATCACCTTTCCCATAAAAATCTTAAGTCATAACGGAAATTGGACTTAAGACTTACTAAAGCTTCCAGACTTTAAAAATTACGAAATCCTTCCTCGCGCTTGCCGATTGAGATTTCTTAAGGTACCCCCGGAAACCTAGACCTGATTGAAATGGCATTCCGGTGTTAAAGCAATTGATCTTTTCGGAAAATTCACCGGAATATAATGGAAAGCAGGACCGGAGCAACCCATTGGCACTGGTTCTGCTCTCCAAAAGATCATTTAAAATGGGAGAGGGAAAGTGAATGATGTAATCTGCAAGTTGATCTGGCCTGCAATTGAAGTATTAAGCTGCAGTGGTCTTGGTTTCCTGATGTCCGAAAGAATGCAACACATAATCATCAATTGATCCATTTCCCATCATACATCTTAATTTATCCATAAAAAAAAAGTCTTAAATCGGGTTTCCGATTTAAGACTTAAGACTTTTGAATTTAAAACTTACTTACCTGCTGCTTTGGCATGGTCGGCCAAAAAAGTAGCTAAACCACTATCTGTTAACGGGTGCTTTAATAAACCCACAATAGCAGCCAATGGTGCAGTGATTACGTCGGCGCCCAATTTCGCACAGTTTACAATGTGCAATGGCCCGCGGATGGATGCTGCTAAAATTTGTGTTTCGTATCCGTAGTTATCAAAAATTGTTCTGATATCTTCAATTAAAACCAAACCATCGTTAGAAATATCGTCTAAACGTCCTAGAAATGGAGAAACGTATGTAGCGCCTGCTTTAGCTGCCAACAAAGCCTGTCCGGCAGAGAAGATTAAAGTACAATTGGTTTTAATTCCTTTTGAAGAGAAATATTTAATGGCTTTTAAACCATCTTTGATCATCGGAACTTTTACTACAATTTTAGGGTTTAAGGCTGCCAGTGCTTCGCCTTCTTTGATAATTTCATCAAAAGTGGTCGAGATTACTTCTGCGCTGACATTATCGTCAACAATATCGCAAATTGCTTTATAATGGTTGATTACATTTTCATCGCCGGTAATGCCTTCTTTAGCCATTAAGCTAGGGTTGGTGGTTACGCCATCTAAAATGCCAAGATCCTGCGCTTCTTTGATTTGATCAAGATTTGCTGTGTCAATAAAAAATTTCATGTTTATAAATTCTTAAAATGATTATTAGGTTCTGTTGCTGGAACCCCTGAAGAATTTAATATCCCCCCTTCAGGGGATTAAGGGGGTAAAAAAAGGGCAAGCACCTTCTATCGCACCGCTACAACCTTCTACCCTTGCTGCGTTCCCACCCTGGGGGAGTTCAAAGGGAGCTGGTCGTAAAAGACTTGCCCGGCCACAAAGGTAGAAAAAGAAGTTGTTTCGCAAAACGCATTTTTGCATTTTTTTTCACTTTTAAGCTATGTAGTTGATTAGTAAATTAATAAAGTGAGAAGTTTAGTTTTTATGCCAATTAAATTATCAATTTAAATAAGTTTTATGTGTTTATTTATATTTAAATACAACATTCATATTTAAAATTATAATTGAAACGATTTATCTTTAATTTTCATAAAAAAAGTAGATTTATCGCCCAATATTGCCATTATCAATTTGATAAAACAAAATAATTATAATTACCATTTTTCAAATTTAAACGCTTTAAATTACCTAAGAACTAAAATTTTTCCAAAAATCATGTCAACTCTGTAATTTAACATATCTTTTTCATATCTTAGTGTTTCCTATACACTAACAACTAACGAGCAAAGAATGGAACCAAACAGTGGATTGTACGATGCGCAATTTGAACACGATGCCTGCGGTATTGGGTTTGTTGCACATGTGAAAGGGCGAAAATCGCATCAAATCATCTCTGATGCACTTACTATTTTAGAAAACCTGGATCATAGAGGGGCATGTGGAGCAGAACCCAATACAGGCGATGGAGCAGGTATTATGATTCAGATTCCTCACGAATTTTTTTACGACGAATGTTTAAAAGCGGGCTTTAGCCTGCCAGAAACCGATAATTATGGTGTTGGCATGTTGTTTATGCCAAAGGATATCAGATCCAGAGAAGAATGCAGAGAACTGATTTACCGTGCTGCCGAAAAACTAGGCCTGGAAATTTTGGGTTTTAGAAAAGTTGATGTCAATACTACAGATATCGGTAACATGGCCCTCTCGGTTGAGCCAGAGATTGAGCAGGTATTTATTGCCCGCCCATACGCGGTAGCCCCAGGTGCAGATTTCGAACGCAAACTTTATATCTTTAAAAATTACCTGATCAAACTGATCGTCAATACCGTTCATGGCGGAAAAGATTTCTACATTGTTTCGCTTTCCGCACAAACCATTATATATAAAGGTCAGTTAACTTCGTTACAGGTACGTACCTATTTTACCGATCTTACCGATAAGCGAATGGTTTCTGCTTTAGGTTTGGTGCACTCGCGTTTTGCGACCAATACTTTCCCTTCATGGAGGCTGGCCCAACCATTCCGCTTCATTGCACACAATGGCGAGATCAATACTTTACAGGGAAATTTAAACTGGTTTAGAGCAGGGGTTAAGTCTTTTGCTTCTACTTACTTTACACCGGAAGAACTCGATATGTTATTGCCTGTAATCGACGAAACCAATTCAGATTCAGGTTGCTTAGATAATGTGATTGAATTGTTGCTCCACTCGGGAAGAAGCCTGCCTCATGTATTAATGATGTTGGTACCAGAGGCATGGGATGGCAACGAGGATATGGATCCGGTTAAAAAGGCATTTTACGAATTCCATGCTACTTTAATGGAGCCATGGGACGGACCTGCAGCGATTGCGTTTACCGACGGCAAGTTAATTGGTGCTACTTTAGACCGTAATGGCCTCCGTCCTTCGCGTTATGCGATTACCTCTGATGACCGGGTAATTATGGGTTCTGAAGCCGGCGCATTAGCCATTGATCAGAGCACAATCATCGAAAAAGGCCGTTTAACGCCTGGCAAAATGTTCGTGGTAGACATGGAGCAGGGCAGAATTATCAGCGATAACGAAATTAAACAAGAAATTTGTGGCAAAAGCCCTTACGGCGATTGGATTAACCAATATCAGATCCGTCTGGAAGAATTACCCGAACCACGTGTAATGTTTACGGGCTTATCTACTGAATCTATTTTCAAATATCAGCAGGTTTTCGGTTACAGCAGAGAAGATGTGGACCTTTTGCTTAAACCAATGGCTATTGAAGGCAAAGAACCAATCGGTTCTATGGGCACCGATACGCCATTAGCTATTTTATCAAAAAGGCCGCAACACCTATCATCTTATTTTAAGCAGTTATTTGCACAGGTAACTAATCCGCCAATCGACCCGATCAGGGAGAAAGTGGTGATGAGTTTGGCCAGTTTTATGGGCAGCATGGGTAACCTGTTGGAAGAAACGCCAAAGCAGGCACACTGTGTAGCCATTAAACATCCGATTTTAACCAATCAGGAACTGGAGAAATTAAGAAGTATCGATACCGGTGTTTTCCAGGCAAAAACTTTACAGACCTATTTCAGGGCTGATGGCAAACCGGGTGCTATGGCAAAAGCCTTAGACCGTTTGTGCCGTTATGCAGTTGATGCGGTTGAAGATGGTTTCCAGGTGATTGTATTAACTGATCGGGCTATCGATTCTGAACATGCTGCAATGCCTTCATTGCTGGCTGTTTCAGCGGTACACCATCACCTAATCCGCAAAGGGTACCGTGGTGCTGTAGGCATTGTGATAGAGGCTGGTGATATTTGGGAAGTACATCATTTTGCCACTTTGTTGGGCTTTGGCGTTACGGCAATAAACCCTTACCTGGCTTTGGAAACCATTAATGGTTTTCAGCAGGAATCTGGTTTATCAGCAGAACAGCTTACCAAAAACTATATTTATGCGGTAAACAGCGGTTTACTTAAAATTTTCTCTAAAATGGGAATCTCTACCCTGCAATCGTACCAGGGTGCGCAAATTTTCGAGATTTTAGGTTTAAACAAACAGGTGGTGAATACTTACTTCACCGGCGCGGTTTCCCGCATTGGTGGTTTAGGCCTGGATGAAATTGCAAAAGAAACGTTAATCAAACATCACCGCAGTTTTGGTCCGCTAACGCAGACGGAAAACTTATTGCCGGCAGGCGGAACATACAAATTCCGCCGCAAAGGTGAAGCACATTTGTTTAACCCACAAACTATCCACTTATTGCAAAATGCAACCCGTAGAAACGACTACAATATCTTTAAGCAATATTCCAAACTGGTAAATGAGCAAACACAACAGGCTTATACCATCCGTGGATTGTTTGAATTTAATTATAGCCGTCCTTCCGTTCCTTTAAACGAAGTAGAATCTACGGAGTCAATCTTGAAAAGATTTGCGACAGGGGCCATGTCTTTCGGTTCAATTTCTCATGAAGCGCACTCTACTTTAGCCATTGCCATGAACCGCATTGGCGGAAAGAGCAATACCGGAGAAGGGGGCGAAGATGAAATGCGTTATACGAAATTGCCAAATGGCGATAGTATGCGTTCAGCGATCAAACAAGTGGCTTCAGCACGTTTCGGTGTAACAAGCTATTATTTAACCAATGCTGACGAGTTACAGATTAAAATGGCTCAGGGGGCTAAACCAGGGGAAGGTGGTCAGTTGCCGGGGCACAAAGTAGATGATTGGATTGCAAAAGTTCGTCACTCCACGCCAGGTGTAGGTTTAATTTCGCCACCTCCGCACCATGATATTTACTCGATCGAAGATTTGGCACAACTTATTTACGATCTGAAAAATGCCAACCGTGCAGCCAGGATCAATGTGAAACTCGTATCTAAAGCCGGTGTAGGTACTATCGCAGCTGGTGTAGCTAAAGCACATGCCGATGTAATTCTCGTGTCAGGCTTTGATGGCGGTACCGGCGCTTCACCATTAACCTCTATCCAGCATGCGGGTTTACCATGGGAACTTGGACTGGCAGAAGCGCACCAGACATTGGTTAAAAATAAATTGCGTAACCGCATCATATTACAAACAGATGGGCAGCTGAAAACCGGTAGAGATATCGCCATTGCCGCCTTATTAGGTGCGGAAGAATGGGGAGTGGCAACAGCGGCCCTTGTAACTTCAGGATGTATCATGATGCGTAAGTGCCACTTAAATACTTGTCCGGTTGGGGTGGCCACACAAGATCCGGAACTAAGAAAGTTATTTACCGGCGATGCAGACCATGTAGTGAACTTATTTCATTTCCTTGCCGAAGAATTACGTGAGATTATGGCCGAACTAGGTTTCAGAACCATTAACGAGATGATTGGCCAGGCCGATATTTTAAAATTACGTGAACTGCCTGCCGAAGACTGGAAATTGAAACACCTTGATCTATCAGCCATATTGTATAAAGCGGAAGAAAATGGCTTGCCTTTGTATAATACAGAGGGCCAGGATCATGGATTGGATCAGGTTTTAGATCATCAGTTGATTGCGGCTGCTCAACCTGCTATCGATCATAACGAACCCGTATTTGCCAGCTTCAATGTAAAAAATACAGACCGCGCAATCGGTACCATGTTGTCTAATGAAATATCTAAAGTTCATTTAAGCGCTGGTTTGCCTCCGGATACGATCAACTTTAAATTTGTAGGATCCGCCGGACAAAGTTTCGGTGCTTTTAATACGCGTGGCGTTACCTTATCTTTGGAAGGTGAAGCGAATGATTATGTAGGTAAAGGACTATCGGGTGCAAGATTGGCTATTTATCCTTTCTCCAACTCCACTTTTGTTCCTGAACAAAATATTATTATTGGTAATGTGGCGCTGTATGGTGCAACTTCCGGTGAGTTATTTGCCCGTGGTAAAGCAGGTGAACGTTTTGCTGTACGTAATTCCGGTGCAACAGCTGTTGTTGAGGGTGTTGGCGATCATGGTTGTGAATACATGACAGGCGGTGAAGTGCTGATTCTTGGCGACACGGGAAGCAATTTCGCTGCTGGTATGAGCGGCGGTGTTGCTTGGATTTATGATGCCAACGGAACTTTTGAACGCAAATGCAACAAAGAAATGGTGGACCTGGATCCACTGCAGGCAGAAGATGAAGAGCGTATTTTAGCATTGCTTAAAACACATATCCGCTTAACAGACAGCAGAGTAGCTGAGTTTATCTTAAGCGACTGGAAAACGCAATCTGCTCATTTCGTAAAAGTATTCCCTAAAGAATACAAAGCAGTTTTAAGCAAACGTAACCAACAAGTAAAAACACACTAGGCCATGGGAAAAGTAACAGGATTTCAAGAATACGATAGAGTTGCACCCACTAGAGAAGCGGCTGCAACACGTGTAAAACACTACGGTGAATTTTTAAATAATTTACCTCCACAAGAATTAAATAATCAAGCTGCCCGTTGTATGGATTGCGGCGTGCCTTTCTGCCAATCAGGTTGCCCTTTGGGTAATGTGATACCAGAATTTAACGACGCGGTTTATCAAGGTAAATGGGAATTAGCAACCAATATTTTATTAAGCACCAATAATTTTCCTGAATTTACAGGTAGGATTTGTCCTGCGCCATGCGAATCGGCATGTGTATTAGGCATTAACAGACCACCTGTTTCTATTGAGGAAATTGAAAAACACATCATCGAAATTGCTTTCGAAAAAGGATTTATCAAAGCTAAAGCACCATTAATCAGAACGGGAAAAAAAGTAGCCGTAATTGGTTCAGGTCCTGCGGGCTTAGCTGCTGCTGCACAGCTAAATAAAGTTGGGCATGAAGTGACGGTTTTTGAACGCGATGACGCACCTGGTGGTTTGTTAAGATATGGCATTCCTGATTTTAAACTACAGAAAAATGTAGTAGATCGCCGTATTGATTTAATGAAAGAAGAAGGCATCATTTTTAAATGCAATGCAAATGTAGGCGAAAATGTAGAGATAGGTACTTTGTTACGCGATTTTAACGCCATTGTACTAGCAGGGGGCTCAACAATTCCGCGCGATTTACCAATTGATGGCCGTTCGGCCAAAGGTGTACATTTTGCAATGGACTTTTTAAAGCAGCAGAATAAACGTGTAGCAGGCAGAAGTGTAGGAGTAGAAGATATTATGGCTACCGGTAAAAACGTAATTGTAATTGGTGGCGGTGATACGGGGTCTGACTGTATTGGTACTTCAAACCGTCATGGCGCAAAATCGGTTACACAATTCGAGATTATGCCAATGCCACCTCAGGTACGCAATGAACATATGCCGTGGCCAAACTACCCGATGTTATTGAAAAACACCTCTTCACACGAAGAAGGTGCACAAAGAGCCTGGTCGGTTAATACCAAAAACTTTATTGCTGATGAAAAAGGGAATCTTAAAGCATTAAAAGTAGTTGATGTGGAATGGGAGATTGATGCGAACGGGCGTCCGGTTACCTTTAAAGAAATAGCGGGCAGTGAACGAGATCTACCATGCGAACTGGTATTATTGGCGATGGGATTTTTACATCCTCAAAAAGAAGGTTTAATTGAAAAATTAGGAGTAGAGTTAGATAACCGCGGAAACGTAAAGGCATCTGAACATACCTACCAGACCAACATTGCGAAGATTTTTGCTGCAGGTGATGTTCGCCGCGGACAATCATTAGTAGTTTGGGCTATTTCAGAAGGTCGAGAAGCTGCCCGCAAGGTAGACGAATACTTAATGGGAGCAACTAAACTGGCATCGAAAGATGCAGTGGCATATGCTTAATAGGTTTTAAATTTATATTTTTAAGGTCGTGGTGCAAATCACGACCTTTTTTTATGCTATGAAAACGGTATTGGATTCGGTCGTCACGCTGAATTATTTTAGCATCTTTCTGACATAGACCCTGAGATAAATTACCTTCGGTGAGCTCGCCTACCGCTCGGTTTACGGTGTAGCTTTCCGCTGCGCTACAGGTCAGGGTGACGGCTAGAAATAAAAACGTTGATGAAACATCTTCAAAAAGAATGCTGCCCCTAGACTGTCCGTAGACTTAAGCGCAGTGTGTCTACGGATTTGGGAACAGAGTTGATTTATAAACTTAAAATAAGGATATATCAAAGACTTATCTGATCTTAACGTTTCGCTAAGACCTCTCACAATATGTGATTTTGCCAAGGAAGCACGGAAATCATGGACTTGACATTTATTTCTGTGATATACGAAATAAGCCTGTCGCCACATTGAACTTATTTCGGTATTTAACATAAACTTTGGTCATTACTTCATTCGCTGCTACATTAATCACGGGATAAATACTTGTAAAATGTAATTACTGGATAGATCCTGAAACAAATTCAGGATGATGATTTTTTAAAGGATAATAGCCTCATTAGTGAGGAGGACTATCGCTAGCGCTTAAAACAACTTCAACTGTTGATCGCTCGGTGCTTTCTCTTTTCCAAAAACCGTTCTGCCCCCATATTTCCAACTTTCATTACGTTCTTTTTGAATTACTTTCTCAAAATCCATATTCGGTACAAAGTCTTTCTCTGCATTTCGTGCAATCTCATGCAGTGATTTTATCGCGTGTTGCTTATCCGAATTGCCTATCTTAGCCCTATCAACAGCTTTTTGCAAAACATTTATCGTTTCATCATAAACATTTACCGGAACAGGGAAGGGGTGACCATCTTTGCCTCCATGCGCAAATGAATAACGTGCAGGATCAGTAAACCGCGACGGCGTACCATAAATCACCTCACTCACTAAAGCCATTGATTGTAAAGTTCTTGGTCCCATGCCTTCCAGTAGCAATAATTCCTCAAAATCACGGGGTTGTTTTTCCTGTGCCAGCCATAATATACTTCCTAAACGTTTTAAATCTACATCTTTTGCTTTTACATCATGATGATGGGGCAAGGTCAATTTTTGTATTTCATTAAGCATCCGGCCAGGTGATTCGGCAGTGATACCCATCATGCTTTGCCTGGTCTGAGCGGCACGACTAGCCGTTAAATTCAGAATCTGACCTTGATTTATGCCACAGATCCCCGTGTGCGGTTCCTCGACAAAAGACTTGATGTTTTTGGAATGCCAGTGGTATCTCCTCGCTGTTGAACTACTGTCACTCATCCCTTGTTGCACCACCGTCCAATCGCCATCATCGCTTAAAATAAAACTATGAAAATATAATTGAAACCCATCCTGGATGGCCGTATTGTCTACTTTAGCACTAAGTTTACTGGCACGGACCAAGTCTGTACCATTTAATCCGGTTTTGTCTGCAATTTTTAAAAGTTCATTTGGCGTTTCCCTACTGTGCTTTCCTTTGCCGCCACAGATGTAAATACCCAATTCTTTTGATAAGGGATTTATCGCTTTCTTTAAAGCGCCAATTACCGATGTTGTAATCCCTGAAGAATGCCAATCCATCCCCATTACCGCACCCAAACTCTGGAACCAAAACGGGCTGCTTAATCGCCGTATTACTTCGGCTTTACCATACTCCAATAGTATGGCTTCTGTTATTGCCAAGCCAAGTTTGGCCATGCGTTGTGCAAGCCATGGCGGTACATGGCCATAATGTAAGGGTAAATCTGCGCTTCCTGATCTTTTCAATACTAACAAAATTAGCAAAATATCCTCATAAAATCAAAAGGATAACTGATTTGATGGAAAAAAAACGATTAATCATATTTTTTGTTATTTTAAGAAATAATATCCTAGCGAAGGCTCATTTATACATGCGGAAATTTTTACAACGTTTACTCAGTTCCTGGATTATTCGCATGTCGAATAAATTTGGCTCAAATCCTAACCGTAAACGTATCCATGAAGCTTTAAATAAACTTTACAAAACTATTAATGATAACCCTGGAAAACGCGGACTTATTTTTAATGTTAAAGAGACTGATAAATTCATTATTTTTTCCGATCAACATAAAGGTGCCAGAGATGATGCAGACGATTTTACTTTAGCTGAAAAGAATTATTTAAAGGCACTTGAGCATTATAACCAACAGAACTTTCATTATATAAATTTAGGTGATAGCGAGGAGCTTTGGGAAAATTTGCTCGAAACGGTAATCAAACATAATCAAGAAACATTCGAAGCAGAGAAAGCCTTTATTGCCAAAAATCATTTCACTAAAATATTTGGCAACCATGATTTATACTGGGACAATGATCCCTTGGCCGGATTTAACCTGAACAGAATTTATGGAAGCCCGATCCGTATCTTCGAAGGTGCAATCTTAAGGATGCCCCTAAAAGAAAGTAAACTTGATATTTTCCTAACCCATGGACACCAGGGCGACCTGCAGAGCGATGGAAACTGGTTTAGTAAATGGTTTGTAAGTAACATATGGGCCCCGTTACAATCGTACCTCCAGATTAACCTCAATACACCAGCTTACGACAATCAGCTTAAAACAGTACACAATGCATTGATGTACGATTGGATATCTACCCAAAAAAATATCGCTTTGATTACAGGGCATACACACCAGCCTGTTTTCGCATCGTTAACACACCTGGAACGGATTTATGTAAAACTAAATAAAGCTAAAGAAGAGAAAAATACCAGTGAGCTTGCATTTTTAAATAACGAACTCCGTAAAAGGATAAAGGAAGGAGATAAGGCTCCTATCTTCGACAAATACAAACCAGGGTACTTTAACAGCGGCTGCTGTTGTTTTAGTGATGGCGATATTACGGGTATCGAAATTGCTGATGGTTTTATAAGATTGATCAAATGGTCATACCATAGCCGTGCCATACCCGAAAGGGTTTTACTGGAGGAAATGAAAATAAACGATTTGTCTGATTTAAACCTATTTAATGGGTAATGTTACATAGAACGTAGTTCCCAAATCTTTTCCATCGCTTTCTGCCCATAACTTACCTTTATGGATATCGATTAATGCATTTGCAGTAATCAGTCCTAATCCATAACTATTTTCGCGGTTAGTACTTACCGAACTTAGGGGCGAAAATTTAAGAAAAACTTTCCCTAAATCTTCCTTGGTTAAACCCACACCTTTGTCCTTTACCGCAATAGTTATCTCATGATCAGCCAGTTGATGGGTGATAAGAATTTCGTTTCCTATTGGCGAAAACTTGATCGCATTATCCATCAGCTGACTAAAAACCATGGCAATTTTATCAGGGTCAGCAAAAACCTCAAGGGTTTCCTGAATGTTGATTAAAACGGTCTGGCTTTTACGTTTAAGCGACAGCGTAAATTCTTTTTTTACCTGTTCCAGTATTTGTCTTAAATCTATCTTATCTTTTTTGGGTTTAAATGAAGTAGCTTCTTTACGGGCAGCACTTAAAATACCATTCAGATTATCAATCATTTTTTTAGATTGTGCATTAATCTTACCGGCAACTAAAATGGCCTTATCATCCATACCAGGGATGCGTCCCAGCAATTCAGATTGAAGTGTAATGGTGGTCATTGGGTTTTTAAGATCATGAACCAATACATGTAATCGATCATCATAAGCCCTCAAGGTTCTTCTGATGGCCATTCTCGACTCCAGTTTTTCCACTACCATACCAGCTAAGTGCTGTAGCATTCTCAATTGCCGTTCTTCAGCCGATTTAAATTCAGTATCGGCAACGTAAATCAGACCAAGATGATAACCGTCAGGTGAGACAATTGGCACTGAAGCAAAAAAAACAAACCTGGCACTATCCAGATCCCGAACAATTTCTAAAGCAGCTCCACCAACCTCCGATTTCACAAAGAAACGACCATCTTCCTCGAAACAGATTCCGGCAAAAGGTACGTCAAATATTTCGGCAGCCAACTGCGAAATCTGATCAAAAGCAATTTCTGCAGGCGTATTTAAAATTTCATAACTACCCAGCTTTTTCAAATGCAGGGTTTCGTTTGAAGAAATATTTTGTTCTGCTTTTTCGTATTGCATTTATAGCTCAGTTAAATAGATAACATGAATAGTAAAGGTAAAAATTATGTACAAACTATAAACAATTAAGCGATAATTTTCGTTATGATAAGGTGGAGATTACAGCGCGGAAAGCATTAAAATTACCACCAAAACTGTTAAATAATGAGACTATATATTGAACGTAAACCTGTTAAGGTAAATCCAGATACGAAGAGAGTTATTGCACGTTTTTTTTTTAATGGAGAAGAGAGAGCACTTGAAGTAATCAGGAAGGTTTTAGAATTTTCGGATGAAAAGGTATTTTCACTGATATCGCCCATACTACAGGAGTATTCTAAAAGACACCGGAATATTACTAAAATCTTAACCCGCCATTGTAAAAAATTAAAAAAACAATTTTTGGCCCTGGGTACCTCATTCGAAGATATTGATGAATACACCAGGTTGTTGATCGGGGCATACTTTACTCACGAATATTCGATAGAATCAGCCGCTTTTTTCAATCCGAGCATTGTTGATGATCCTGATCAAACGGATTTGGTTGAAGGCGAGAAAAGGGTAATTATTAGCTTTAGAGCCGTGGGTGAAGGGCATATTTCTTCGATTGTTTTCCGCCGTGCCCTAATCGATAAAAACAATAATATCCAGGTTTTACCGGTTGGCAATTATGTTGATGAGGCTGAGGTAGTGAAGAATGCCATTTACATCAAAAAATTATTCTTAAAAAAGGCGGCTTATGCACAGATTGATCCAGCTGTTTTAGAAGAAATAGAGTCGAAGCTTGATGATAAATTTGAATATACCAGTTTAAGCAATATCATTAAAGATTCAAAAAGTTTACATAAAGAAAATCCATCCCGATTAATCGAATACGATAAAATTCTTTGGCTTTCAGACACTTACCACACCATTACTTTTTCTAAAGATACTGATATATCTGATCGTGTGATTTTCCCTATTTCTGAATTTGAACGTAAAGGGATCGAAGACGCACGTTTCGTTAAATTTATCAAAGACGATGGCAAAGTGCTTTACTACGCTACTTATACCGCTTTTGATGGTTCTTTAATTATCCCTAAACTCGTTCAAACAGAAGATTTTTATGAATTTAAAGTGATTCCGCTTTATGGAGATGGTGCACAGAATAAAAACCTGGCATTGTTTCCACGAAAAATTAAAGGAAAGTATGTGATGATGAGCAGGATAGATGGATGGAACAATTACCTGATGTTTTCTGATAAAGTAAATGTATGGGAAAATCCGGTGCTTTTAAAACAGCCACGGTACGATTGGGAACTGGTGCAGATCGGTAATTGTGGTTCTCCTATAGAAACCGAAAAAGGATGGCTTGTTATTACGCACGGTGTTGGCCCTATGCGGAGATATTGTATCGGGGTAAGTTTATTGGATCTGGAAAACCCTAGCATTGAAATTGGCCATTTGAAAGAACCTTTGATTATCCCAAATAACGATGAAAGGGAAGGTTATGTACCCAATGTGGTATACTCCTGTGGTTCTATTATCAGTAATGGAGAATTAATTATCCCATATGGCTTATCAGATTATAGCTCATCATTCGCTACCGTAAATTTAGAATTACTGTTAAACAGGTTATTAGAAAATAATTAAATTTTACAGACGTCATCAATTGCTTTGCTGAACCCGTTTTATAGTTAATCTTAAGATAAAAGCCGTCTCAGGCGAACCTCACTGGAGACGGCTTTTTTTTATTTTATCTCATCAAATTGAAAAAAAAAAAGCTGATTCTTTTCGAATCAGCTTTTAATATTTGAAAGAAAGTCTAAATCCCTAGTTGATCTTATCTGTTTCCATCAAAGGTGAAGATAAAGTTTCGTATTCAACCTCAGCAGCTTTCAAAATGGCTAAATGCGAGATAAAATAGGCCAATGTACTCTCGGCGCCCTGGTTTCTGTTTACACTATTAAACTGTAATCCATCCGCACAACCATGGGTTTCATAATCATATAAAGGAATATGAAGACTGTTTTCGCCTAAAAACCATTTATAGCTCATATGCATCAAATGCAGATATTGATCGTCTTTGGTAATCTCAAAAGTTTTGGCATACAATAAAACCATGGCCATTGTCTCTATAGCCTGTTGATCGTAAATTGGATTTTTTCCATGCTTTTTCATCCAGCCCGCATTTCCAACGGGGTTCAGATATCCGTTTTCGAAAGAAAAACTGTTTAAAAATTCAATACTTTCCATCGCTATCTGATACGATTCTTGATTCCCTGTAACATCGTAGTGATGCAGCAAAGCCAGCGGAAGAATGGCATTATCATAAGTTAAAATATCTTCAAACCAATGCCAGTCTCCATCTTTATTTTCATTATATGAGGCTACCAGCGAACCGGCCAGCATGTTAATCTCCTGAATAATCATTTCATCTCCAGGATGTGCGTTTAAGTAATAAGATAACCCAATAATTGTATTTGCCTTTCCGCGTAAATATTTTAATTCTTTAAAGTGCTTTACAGAGTGAGAGAATAACTCACGGCCAAATTCCCGGTAGGAATTATTGGGCGCGCTGGAAACTAAATAACCCAATGCCCAAATGGTTCTGCCAAAAGAATCTTCCGACCCTACTTCATCTAAATATTGCCTGTTAAAACTTAAGAAATTTCTGAAATTTCCATCTTCAGTTTGCATATATTGGATAAAACTCAGGTATATTGGCATAAAAGATAAAGCTCGTTTATTTTTGTCCTGCTCAACCGCCATTAAGGCCATAATTAATGCTCTTGCATTATCATCGATACAATAGCCTTCTTTTAAATTTGGAATGCCGAAGCGTGCATGCTGTATAATCCCTGTATCATCTGTTAACAGCGCAATATGGTTCAAATTTAAGGCTGGCATCCCTTCTACATCTATAATGGGCGGAATCGGCCTTTCTTTAACTTCAGCTGTTAATGCTTCATTCAATACATTAAGATAAATACTTCCGATAGCCGGCCAACGAAGATTTAACCCATATTCGTAGGCGTTTTGTTTCAGTTTATAATATTTGTCATTGTCACTTAAAAGATCATTAACAATTGCTGCCAGTTTATGATGATCTTTAAAATCGAATAATTTTCCCCTATTATCGGCCAATAGCTCCTGGGCATGCCAGTATGGAGTAGAAATTACTGCAGCACCTGCCCCAATGGCATATGATAATGTGCCGCTGGTGATCTGCGCCTCATTTAAATAAGGTGTGATATATAAATGGCAGGCGGTTAAATATTGATGTAATTCATCTTCCGAAACAAATTTGTTAACGAAAGCAATATTCTTTTCCACGCCTAAATCTTTGGCAAGCGCTTTCAAACTGTCGCGATACTCTTCGCCATTATGTTTTACAACGCCAGGATGGGTATTGCCTAATATCATATATAGCACATCGGGATGTTCCGCTACAATAGCTGGTAATGCCTGTATTACTGTTTCCAAACCTTTATTTCTGCTGATCAAGCCAAATGTAAAAAGTACTTTTTTGCCTTTAAACAATTCACTCTGTGCGATCTGATTATTAACTATAGGCTCTAAATCCGGAACACCATGCTCAATTAGTTTTATAGAAGTTTTTGGAATCTGATAGATACTGGTTAAAAACATGACCGCTTTTTTGCTCATTACCACCAATTTAGCCGATTTAGATGCAATCTCCTTGATAATGGTTTGCTGCATAAAATTTGGCTCTTTTAAAACCGTATGTAAAATAGTAATGAAAGGCTTTTTTAAACGATTAATTAATGATAATAAAAAAACACCACTATTACCACCAAATATGCCAAATTCATGCTCAATGATACAGGTATCTACATCACTGTTATTGATAAAATCAGCGGCTTCAATATAATCCTGCTGATTTTGTTGTCGGATAATAAATTTAACTTCTTTTGGATAATGATGTTCGTTCACATCATCCGACTCATTCATCGCAACTACAAAACTCTTATTAGCATCGTATGTTGGATTTAAACTTAAAGCATTAACTAAATTTTGGTTGAAGGTAGCTAAACCACACTCACGGGGCGGATAGGTAGAAATATAGGCTATTTTCATCTTACAAATGTTTTCAATGGTAATTACACAATCGTGATCTCTTCATTCCCTTTATTACTTTGAAAAATCATAATGGTTTCACAAGTATTTCTATAAGGTTATGATCAAATAACATTATAGAATCCAAATAGTTTGCGGTTTAGCCGATTTACAGGTTACAAACCCAAAACAATAAGTTTTAGACACATGTTAATAGGTAAATATTTAAACATTTAGCTATGAGATCAATATGGAAAGGTTCGATTGGATTTGGTTTGGTAAATATTCCGGTCAGGTTATTTTCCGGTGTCCAGAATAGTAACCTGGACTTAGATATGCTTGATGAACGTGATCATGCCAAAATTAAATTTTTGAGGGTGAACGAAAATACGCACAAAGAGGTGCCATATGATAAAATAGTAAGAGGCTACTTTTTAAAGGACAGGTATATAGTTTTGGATAAACATGATTTTGAAGAGGCTGCACCAGAAAAAACAAAGATTATTGAGCTGGAGAATTTTGTCGACATAAAGGATATCAATCCCATCTATTACGAAACTTCTTATTATACCGAGCCCGAAAAGCAGGGTAGAAAGGCCTATAGTTTATTGTTAAAAGCATTACAAAAATCAGGTAAAGCTGGGGTGGCCCGGTTTGTGCTCAGGAATACTGAAAATCTCTGTGTGATCCATCCCATGGAAAATGTGATCGTCATCACAAAGATCAGGTTTGACCAGGAAATCAGGAGCTTATCCGAAATTAATAAGGTTGATGATATCAGCATCACCAAAAAAGAAATGGATGTAGGATTGGCTTTAATTAAACAATATAGCTCAAAATTTGACCTCAGTACGTTTAAAGATGATTACAGTAATGAGTTACTGAAAATTATTAAGGCAAAAGCTAAAGGAAAGCGGGCCACCGTTAAAAAGATGAAACCTAAAAAAGCTTCAAGTGATGATTTATACGATCAACTGATGCAAAGTTTAGGTTCAAAGAAAGGAGCTTAATCGCCTGGCAGTTTGTAGTTATCAGTTTGCAGTTCCGAGTTTTTAAATACTTTACGGTTAACTCCATAGAAAAGCCCCATTGAAGTGTTCACACTTCAATGGGGATAATTTTATTTAAAAGCAGCTTTCAACTGTTCAGCGGCATAGGCCTGAGCAGCTTTTGCCTCTGGTACAAGAAGCGACATGCCAAAGAATTCGTGCGTTACCCCTTCATAATTTTTAGTGTCAACTTTTACACCAGCAGCTTTAAGCTTATCAGCCAGCATTACTCCATCATCATGCAAGGGATCTATTTCGGCAGTAATAATAGTTGTTGGAGGAAGTCCTTTTAAATTCGCATTAACCAATGATATTTTAGGGTCTTTCGCTTCTACCATACTATTCAGGTATTTCTCTGTAAACCAGCTCATCATGGCTTTGTTTAAAGGTTTTGCGTTCGCGTACATCTTGTAAGACTCTGTATTCATATCAGCCTGGGCAATTGGATAAACCAAAACTTCGTGTACAGGAATCATAATATTTTTGTTTCTGGCCATAATAGAAACATTTGCCGCTAAATTTCCACCGGCACTTTCTCCAACTACAGCAATTTTCGCTGGGTCTGCCTTTAAATCTACAGCATTTTTAACTGCCCATTCATAGGCTGCAAATGCATCATTGTGTGCTGTAGGAAATTTATTCTCTGGTGCTAAACGGTAAGCCACAGAAACTACAATTGCCCCAACCTGTTCAGCCAAAGCCTGGGCCGATGCATTATAAACATCTATATTGGCAATTACGAAACCGCCGCCATGATAATAAACAATAAGCGGGTAAGGTTCATTCCCGGCTTTGGGTGTGTAGACACGTAAATGTATCTTACCGCCGCTAGCGTCAATATCCTTGCCTATGGTATCAACCTTAGGCGATGGTACAGCAACATTGTTCTGCTTTGCTAAAGCCATTACCGCATCTGTTGGCGTATGGTTCTTACGTGCATCGGTGGCACTTAAAGTTTCGATAGGCTTATCGCCATAACTGCTTAATTTTTCTATTACAGCCTGCATTTCAGACTTTATTGTTTTTCCCCATTCTGGCGCAGGTCCGGCAGGTTTTAGTGTTGCCATTTGTGTAGAATCAGTCATAGAAGAATCTGTAGCTGCGGTATTTTTTGTTCCGCTGGTACAGGCTGAAAGCAAGATTGCGGTTCCACATGCCAGCATAATGGGTTTTAACAAATTGTTTTTCATAGGATTGTTTTTTATTTTTTTTAAAATATTGATTTATAACATCATCGGTAATAAAAGTGTTTTTATGATCGCACAACTTCTCAGAATTTATATAAATGGCAAACTTCTTGACAGATTAATATGTTCTTAATTAAACGAATAATTATGCTAACGGAAATAACAGGACTACCGGACCACATTTTTGGCGTAAGAGCCACAGGAGAAGTTACAAGTGATGATATAAAAAGCGTTTTAATAACAGGTTTAAAAAGAACAGCTGAAAGGTTTAAAGAAATCAGGTATTTGTTGGTTTTAGAAACTGATGTAAAGAATTTTACAGCTGGTGCATGGGTACAGGATATCAAAGCAGGTTTACAAAATTTCAGTAAATGGAAAAAAATTGCGGTTGTAAGTGCTGAAAAAGGAGTGGAGTGGTTTACCGATGTATTCACCCTTGCTACCCCTGGTCAGTCAAAAGGTTTTAAACCAGAAGAAATAGAAGAGGCGAAAGTTTGGCTCAATAGCGAAGATTAAAGATTAAATGATGAAAGATTCTAAAACGTCGGCAGAAAGTAGCAAGGCTACTGCACCGAAAAATGCAAAAGCTAAAGGTGCTGATGAGCAGGTTACATCAGCGAAAGATGCAAAAAAAGTAGATGTAACCAAAGACAAGTCAGCTAAACAAAAAAAGCAATAATAACATACAGAAAATACCACGATGAAGATTGATGCCGGTAATGTTGACCGTTTTTATGATAAGGCTTATGATTGGATAATTAATAAAGGGCCATCAATAATTTTAGGTGTAATACTGCTTATTTTAGGCTTATGGCTCATTAAGCTATTAGCGAAATGGATGCAGGGGGGCATGCACCGCAAAGATATAAATCCATCGTTACGCCCCTTTTTAACAAGCCTGATTATTATCACTTTAAGGATTTTGCTTGTGCTTACCGTAATGCAGGTTATTGGCATACAGCTTACATTCTTAACAGTTCTTATTGGTGGTATTGGAGTTGCGGCAGGTTTAGCTTTATCCGGCACATTGCAGAATTTTGCAAGCGGGGTGTTGATTTTGCTGCTCAAACCTTTTGTTGTGGGAGACAACATCATTGCACAAGGCCAGGAAGGAACGGTCGCCTCGATCCAGATATTTTATACGATCGTTAAGACATTTGATAACAGAACCGTAGTGATCCCAAATAGTAAACTATCCAACGAGGTAATCATCAATATCAGTAGGGAGGGTACCCGAAGATTGGATATAGAAATTAAATTCAGCTATGGGATTGATTACGAAAATGTGGTTTCCATTTTCAATAACACAGTCGACGAATTCAGCGCCTGCTTAAAAACTCCTGAACGACGGATTGGTGTATCATCTTTAGAAGATAACGGTTTCAAAATAAGTTTAAATATTTGGGTAAATGCACATGGATTTACCGATACTAAACTTTCTTTTCTGGAAGTATTGATGAAAAACCTAAAACTTGGAGGAATAAAATTACCAGGTATGCCCGAGTAAAAACTATTTTTTCAGCAAGGCATAAATTTTATCCATTAAGTCATCGATGTTAAAAGGCTTGGCCATAAAGTCGTCTGCTTCTATACCATCCAATGAATAGTTGCTGGCATTATAACGGGCAGAAATCATTAAAACCGGAATATCTTTTGTAGCTTCTACATTTTTAAGTTCCTTTAAAAGTACCCTTCCATCAGTGTCAGGCAGCATAATATCCATAATTATTACATCTGGATTGAATTCCCGGACATGTTTAATAAAATCTGCGCCTTTGTTGAGTCCATCAACGTTAAAAGCTTCACTTTCTAAAATAAGTGTTATAACATCCAGGATTGCATGGTTATCCTCGATTACCAAAATATTTTTCTTTGCCAAGTTTGAATGATTTTTTAAATTCAAACAAATATATAATAAAAACAAATCTCAAAATCCGAATTTATCAAATTATAGACATTCTAAAATTAGGCTTTATATTTGTTAATTTGCGAGATTAAATATGCTGCAATATAATACACATGACTAAATTTTCTGTAGACCTAACCAATTGTGATCAAGAGCCTATCCATATACCGGGCAAAATTCAGTCACATGGTTTTCTAGTAGCTGTAGATAAAAACAGCTCAACCATTTCCTATATTAGTGAAAATACAGGAGATTTTTTAAAAGAACAGACCAAAAGCTTATTAAATAAACCACTCTCTACACTAAATAATTTAATCAAACAACCAGATTCTGCTCTTTACATTGAAGATTTGCTAAAGCTCGGTATCATCCGTAAAAGTTTCGATACCATGAGTCCACATCCGTTGGAAATTAACGGTAGTCCGTTTTACCTTATTATTTCTTCATCAAAAAACGATTGGTTATTAGAATTCGAACCTGTAACACTACAGTTTGATATTCAAAGTTCCATAGGCCGTTCAGCCTCGTCTATGCTTCAGGGAAAAAACATTTCGTCATTGTTAAAGGGTGCAGCGAAAGAGGTAAAAAGGCTGATCAATTACGACCGTATCATGGTTTACAAATTTTTAGAAGATGGCCATGGCGAGGTTGTAGCAGAAGAAAAAGAAACAGATTTAGAGGCCTTTTTGGGCTTACACTATCCTGCATCCGATATTCCAAAGCAGGCCAGAGAACTTTATAAACTAAATTTAACCAGATTAATTGCAGATGTAAACATAGCTGATTCGAAGGTGATAACATATAAGGAGAATGAAGCGCTTGATTTAACAAACGGAGGTTTACGTGCTGTATCACCTATCCATATCCAATATTTAAAAAATATGGGAGTCCACTCCAGTTTTAGTATCTCCTTAATTTCTCACGGTGAGCTTTGGGGCCTGATTGCCTGTCATAATTATAGCCCTAAATTTATAGATTATAAAGCAAGAGAAGGCGCTAAATTAATCGGACAGATTCTTTCATCAGCACTTGAATATCGCCAGGAAGAAGAAGATGCTAAGGTTATTGAACAATTTAAAAACACAGCAACTATACTTTCTGAACATTTAAACCGTGATAAATATTTAATACAGGCAATAACTACCCACAAACGAACTATCCTGAATGCAACCAGCGCTACCGGCGTGGCTGTCATTTTTGAAAACGAACTCAAAACCATTGGAAATGTACCATCAGAAGAAGATATCAGGCAACTTGCCGAATGGTTAAAGGCAAATAATGATGAGTCAGTTTACTATACCCACCGATTGCCTGAAATCTATTCTCCGGCCCGAAAATATAAAACAATTGCTTCTGGTATTCTTTCTTGTGTGATCAATAAAGAAATGGGCGAAATGATCATCTGGTTTAAACCCGAAATGATTACCAAGGTAAACTGGGCCGGAAATCCCGATAAACCGGTAGTTTCAGCTGAAAACGGGTTGATGACTCTATCTCCACGTAAATCTTTTGAGATCTGGTCGGAAGTTGTTAATAATACTTCTGAAAAATGGATGGCTGAAGAAATTGCCTCCGTATTAAGGATACGGGAAATTATCATCACCGATATTAATAAAAAAGCAAACGAAATCAGATTGCTAAATGAAAAACTTCAGGCCGCTTATGAAGAACTGGATACGTTTAGCTATACCATATCGCACGATTTAAGAACACCACTTACCTCAATCAAAACCTACGCAGAGCTGATGGCTAAAAACAAAAGCATAGATGAGGGCGGTAAGAAAATGTTAAACAGGATTTTGGTAGGTGCCGATAAAATGAACTTGTTGATTAAGGAGATTTTAAATTTAGCAAGAGTTGGCCGTTCTGAAATTAATTTCGAAACAGTTGATATAGCTTCCTTATTAAAAGACATCACAACCGAAATATGGGCAGCATATAAAGCCGAGCATATTACGCTGATTTTAGGACAACTTCCCAATATCAAGGGAGATAAAATTATGATTACTCAGGTGTTTACCAACCTGATCGGAAATGCTGTAAAATATTCGGCAATGGTTAACAAACCCAAGGTTGAAGTTTCTGCGTATATAGAAGGAGGAGAAATTATCTATTCGGTTAAAGATAATGGTATAGGAATTGATAACCGTTATTACGACAGGGTATTTGAGCTATTTAAGCGTATGGATAATGTGAAGGACATTGAAGGATCTGGAGTGGGACTTGCTATCGTAAAGAGGATTGTAGAGAAACATCATGGCAGAGTTTGGTTCGAAAGTACGTTAAATGCAGGATCGACTTTTTTTGTCGCTTTTAAAAACAGATAAATGAAAACACCAGATATATTTTACGTAGAGGACGACATAGACTATGCATTTTTTATGCAGAGTGCGGTAAAGGAGGTTAAGGATAACCTTAATCTGGCCATAGTTGAAGATGGGGTAGAAGCATTGAAAAAACTCCAGCATTTTGCAGAAAACAAAACGAAACCAAAATTAATCTTGCTAGATCTGAATTTACCTGGCTTATCCGGCCTGGATTTATTAAAATTTATACGGGATATCCCTTATCTGAAAACCATACCCGTAATCCTATTTTCTACATCGGATAATCCCGAAGATGTAAAAGCATCTATAGAATTTGGCGCCAATGCCTACCTAACCAAGCCTGATGGCTACGAGAACCTGCTTAAATGTGTACATTCCGTACACGACTTTTGGTTTAATCAACATTTGAAATTAAATTAAAATTTAATAAAAATATGGATAGATCCGGCTTTAAATGCTAAATCTTTTCTAGCTGTTCAGGGATTTTGAACAAATTACATGAGTAATCTTATTTTATCATCAAATTGCAAAAAATTGCGTTGCAATAAGTGCCAGGGCGTTTTTTCGATTGTGAAAATGTGCAAAACTTCTTGTAAATAAATATTTGCTTTCTGTTGTTAATTCGAGGTAAATATGTATTATTGAAAAAAATAAATTTTTTAAACCTTTAAAACATCAATTAGCGATGGAAAAATTCTCAAAAGTTAAAGCTGCTGTTGCTGCTATTGAAGCAGATGTAGAAAAATTTTATAACGCTGGCAACGCAGCTGCTGGTACTCGTGTGCGTAAAGCAATGCAAGATCTTAAAGTTTTAGCACAAGAAATCCGTGCAGAAGTAACTGAAAAGAAAAACTCTGGAAAATAATATTTCGCGAGTATGAAACAAAAAGGGTTCTGGTATGCCGGAGCCCTTTTTGCGTTTATGAACGATTTGTCTTGCGGGGTAAAAAGGGAAGTGTGATAGTGAAAACTCGTAAGCTTCCGGAATGTCATGCGTAATTTATTTCACGGTCTCTTTAACTACATCGCGATCTCCATTTCGCTCAAAATGACTATCGTTTGTTATCAAGCCTTGTAGGTCTGCGGCACACAACAGCCCTTAAAATGATAAAGCTCCCCATCGCGGGGAGCATCTATCCAACTAACAAAACATATTTTAATAGGCATAAGTCTTAGCCGAAATTGATCCTCTGTGAATCAGGTGCATTCATAACGGGATTACCACATCTACTCCCTATCTGTTGATTTATCAAATCCTGATAGCATTACTTACGAGCTTAATCAACCGCTGTAGCTATAACCACTATAATCTCCTTATATATAGATTATCAATTCAATATTCAAATTTATTTAGACTAATTATAAATAATTATGCAAATTTGCAAATAATCATAAGAGTCAAATAACGGTAACAGGATAATTAATACCGCTAAACGGATTAACTTTATATGGAAATTAAACTTTCAACCTATCAGCACACGACGCTTATTGATGAGCAAACGTACCCCGAAAATTTCAACGGGGTTGAAGATATAGAAGAGAGAGTAACGAAATTTGCTACAGATCAGGTCAGTTTACAGGTTATTCAGTTTTTTTTTAGTGGCATTCACATCGCAATTGCAGCAATTGATCCTCAAAGGGAAGAGTGTTTTTGCTTTAAATCTTCTCAACAACATATTGCCTTTTTATTTTGCCTGAGCGGTGCAGTCAGCTATTGTAACAATCAACAATGTGATTTTTTATCACTGTTTCAAAACCAGCAGGACCTCAACATCGGCAGGGTGAATTTAATCAGTTTTAATGCAAAAGAAAAAACCAGATTTGTTTATATCCGGCTCACAGAACGGTATTTTGCTCAGGTAACAGGCAAAAACTTTATGGACAATACAGTGCTAACTCAGAAATCAATTGGTCCTGAAACCAGGCTGGTATTGCAGCAAATTATCCGGCCCAAATACGAGGGTAGAGTCAAACGTTTATTTCTGGAAGCCAGGATATTTGACTTGATCATTGCTTATTTTAACCAAAAACCGGAGAAACAGACACGCATACTAAAAAAGGATGATGCAGAAAAAATTCTTTTGGCTAAGAGACTGGTAGAATATGATTTGCAACATCCTAATTCATTATTGGAATTATCGCGCAAAGCGGGGATTAATGATTACAAGCTTAAAATAGGCTTTAAGGAACTTACCGGATATACCGTATTTGGGTATCTATCTAAAATCAGAATGGAAAAGGCCCATTATCTTCTCTCCAAAGAAAAGAAAAGGGTAAATGAAGTTTCCTTTTTGGTGGGCTATAAAAATCCGCAACATTTTATTACTGCTTTTAAAAAGCAATATCAGATTTTACCGGGAAGTTTAAATAAAAGTTAAAAACTCGGCACAAACGTTTGTTTATTCATTTGTGTCATTTATAATCAGATCGGCATCTACAATTGTATGGTAGTAGGCCTGGTTTTCAGCATTGGGACGTTGAATAAGATCCAATAAGATATTAACGGCCTTTTGTCCCTGCAGATATGGATATTGCTCTACCGAGGCTACCGGTGGGTGATCTAAATAACTGATAATCGGTAGATTAGCATAACTCAATATATCAAAACTGTTAATTACATTTAGCTTCTTGAAGTATTTAATCAGAAAAAGCGCCACATAATCATTAAAAGCGACAATTGCCGTTGGCTTTCTTTTATGGTTTAAAAACTTTTCAGCAGCATCCAAGGTACCTTGTTCGGTTAAATCGCAATTGATCACCAGTGAAGGATCAAACTTTAAGCGGTTAAAAGTAATCGCCTGTTTATAGCCCTCCTTACGCTCCTCACTCGCATACAAAGTTTTGGGGCCATTGATCATCCCGATACTTCGGTGTCCTCTTTTTAAAAGATAGTTCAGGGCTTTAACCGTTGCACTTTCCAGGCTACTAGCAACGTAATGTACGTTCCTAAACGGTGGAATCCGGTCAAAAAATACAACCGGTATATTAAACGAATTTAGTTTTTCGAAATGATCAAATTTAAAGGTGTCTTTACTGATGGATACCAATAAACCATCAACACGCTGATTTTTCATTTTCTCGACAAGCGTTACTTCCTGCTCATAACGATCGTGCGATTGGGCAAAATTACCGTATAATTTTTCTTGATCGCCTCATCTTCGATTGCAGAAATAGCGATGGAAAAAAAATATTCTGATAGCTCCGGTAAGATTACGCCAATAGTATATGTTTTTCCCTTTTGAAAAAGAATGGCAGCCTTGTTAGGCTCGTAATTTAGCGACTTCGCCAGTTGTTTAATTTTCTCCCTTGTAATTGCCCCAATGCTCGGATGATCGTGCAGTCCTCTTGAAACACTGGACGGAGAAATGTTTAAGATTCTGGCTATTTCTTTGATGGTTGTTGGTTTCGACTGCATGATGCCTGATAAACTACTACATTAAATTGCTTCAATACCTAATAATACAAAATTAATCAAACGTTTGTACTGTTTTACGCAATCTTTGTAAAGCTTTTATCGGTAAATAACAGGAGGCATTCGTAATTTAAGATGTAATCAACAGGTCATATAAACAGAACCGACTTCATTTTTAAAATGATATTCATATTTTGGTTGCTCAGAATTCTAAAAATGATCTTCTTATACGTTTTATCTGTTATCGTCACCATATTCCTTATAATCATCAACCTACCGGTTTTTGGTCGTTTGCCAGGAGGATTAAGGTTGGAAAAAATCCGCAGTCAGAATAACTACCGGAATGGCGCACTGCAAAACCTTTCGGTAACGCCGATGCAGCCAGAAGGTGTAAGCTTTTTCAAAATTTTAAATGCTTTCTTTTTCGAAAAGCATTCCAATAAAGTGCCAGGTAAGGCGCTACCAGCTATTTTGCCTAATGTAAATGGTAGTACTAAGGGCAATTTGCCTGAAATTATCTGGTTTGGGCATTCATCTTACCTGATTAAAATAAATGGTTTAAGGGTACTGGTTGATCCCATATTTAGTAAAACGCCTTCTCCATTTTCATTTATCGGGAGTAAGGCTTTTTTAGGTACCGACGTGGTAAAGGCTGAAGAATTTGAAAATATTGATGTCCTCATCATTACCCACGATCATTATGATCATTTGGATTATGAGAGTATCTTAAAAATTTCGCCACAGGTGAAAAGCATTGTAACCTCTCTTGGAGTTGGTTCACATCTGGAGCGGTGGAAAATCAAGAAAGAAAAGATAAATGAACTGAACTGGAATGAGTCAATAACATTGTTTAACAATCTCCATTTAACAGCTGTTCCGGCCAGGCACTTTACAGGGAGAAAGTTTAAAAGAAATCAAACGCTTTGGTCGGCCTTTGTATTGAAAACGGCAAATTTCCGACTTTTTTTAGGTGGCGATTCGGGTTATGACACACATTTTGCCAAAATAGGCGAGGAGCATGGGCCTTTTGATTTAGCCTTGCTCGAGTGCGGACAGTACAATGCTTACTGGCCATACATCCATATGTTTCCGGAAGAAACGGTCCAGGCTGCAATCGATTTAAAAGCAAAATTTTTAATGCCTGTACACTGGGGGAAATTTAGCCTGGCGATGCACCCCTGGAATGAGCCAATTGAACGCGTCGTCTCCGCTGCAGTAGCCAGACAACTCCTTCTGGTTACCCCAAAATTGGGCGAAACCATTATTTTAACTGAATATATGCCAAATGAAAATTGGTGGCTTAACGAATAAAAATTAAACAATAACTGTACTGCGGTGTTTAATGCTAAAATCAAATGCTATATGAAAACTGATCTTGTAGAAATTTTTCAGACTATCAGAGCCGGATTACAGCCCTATGCCACTCAAGGATATACGGTACATGAAAATTCCGAAAACGGATATGATCTGTTTAGTGAAAAAAATATCGAACTGGATGGAGAAAAAATAACCGAGCGCTTTTTTGCAGGTGTTTATATTAATGGAGATGCTGTTGAAGTCAAAGTAAATACAGAAGATTTTTCTACAGAAAACCATAATTTAAGTGATTTTGGCCATCACCAAGCGGGCTTAAAAATTTCGGCCCTTGATGATACTAAATTAAAAGAAGTAGAAACCTTAGTAGAGATTGTCCACGCAAACTTTAAAGAAAAAGAATGGATTTAACCATCTGATGGTTAAATTTGCGATAGATATTTTTCTGAACAAGATCCTACTGATTGAATAATTTAACTTTTGACGATAACTGGCACCACCAACTAAGTTTGGCACTTGCTGATCACAAAATCGGGTGCTTTTTTTTTACAGAAGGTAGATTTCAATTACTGCGGATTGATCATCAGGTTATCCTGCACCTGGTCTGCCTGAAAAACAGCTTTATTCCACAAGACCTTATTGATCTGCAGGAGCGTTATTATCGACAAGGTATTAGACTTATTCACCTTTGGGAAGATCTCTGGTTATCAAAATCAGACCAGGTTTTATCAAGAATAAAATCTTTGCTGGGTAGAAATACCCGCATTCACGGTAGGAAAACTAAAATCGCAAAGATTACTAAACCAGTTGCTGATTCTTTTTTAGCCGAAAATCATTTGCAGGGTGCGGTAACCAGCCGTTACAAAATTGGCTTATTTGAAAAAGATCAGCTTGTAGCCCTTGCTACTTTTTCGGCATTGCGCAAGATGAACTATACCGAAAATTATAAATCTGCAGAATTGATCAGGTTTGCCGTTAAAGCAGGTTACTCCATTACAGGTGGATTAAGTAAACTCATTTCATTCTTTGCCGCAACCTATCAACCTAACGACCTCATGACTTATGCTGACCGCGACTGGTCAGCAGGAGAGGCCTATATCAAATTAGGTTTCAGGCAAACGGCAATTTTGGAACCGCAGATCTACAACCTGGATGAAAATCTAAATCGTCGGCTCAAAAAAGATGAGCAAACTTTTGTGCAGAACGTGTTTAATACCGGAAGTTTAAAATATATTCTTCAATTTTAATGGATCAGCATAATCTCATCATCATTTTAGGGGCAACTGCCTCAGGTAAAACCAAGCTGGCCGTAAGTGTAGCTGACGCTTTAAATGGAGAAATTATTAGTGCCGATAGCCGTCAGGTATTTAAACGAATGGATATTGGCACGGGTAAAGATCTGCAGGACTATCATATTAACGGCAAGACAATTCCACATCATTTAATCGATATTTTATCACCCGGCGAACGTTATCATGTAGATGCTTTCAAAAATGATTTCTATCAGGCCTTTGCATCCATCACGCAAAAAAAAAGCATGCCTATCCTTTGCGGTGGAACGGGAATGTATATCCATAGCCTTTTGCAAAACCAAACTTATACTGCTGTTCCCGTCAATCAACCATTGAGAGATTTATTGGATTTATTATCAAAGGAAGAGTTGATCTTAAAATTGCAGCAGGATAAATTTCAAAAAAAAGATCATGTTGATCTATCATCTAAAAAAAGATTGATTCGCGCGTTGGAGATTGCAGATTATTTGAAGCATCATACACTGGAAGCTGTTGACCGGCCGGCCCTCAAACCGGTTATTTTCGGATTGAAGAACGAAATTGAAACAACCAGGGCCAAAATTCTAGGCAGACTGAACGAAAGGTTCAAAGATGGTTTAATAGAAGAAGTAGAACAATTAATAAAAGAAGGGATTAGCAAGGAAATTTTAATCTTCTACGGACTGGAATATAAATTTATCGTGAATTACCTTGATGGATTATTAAGTTTTGAGGAATTAAAATTAAAACTCGGTACCGCCATTTGCCAGTATGCAAAAAGACAAAACACCTTTTTTAGAAAAATGGAAAAAGACAATATAGAGATTATCTGGCTCGACGCGGCTGCACCAACCAACCTGTTAAAACAACTGATACTTGATAAAGTTTAAGTTAATCGGAAATCTACACAATTAGATCATTTTAAACTATTTTACACCCTAAATCACTACAAAAATGCCCCTTTGGCACAACCTTTGTGTTTATTGATTCATATTATTTTAACTCAAAAACAATATCTTAAACATGAAAACAATTACAAAAATTATTGCTACATCAGCAGCTGTTGTGGCTCTATTTTTTTCTACTAATGCAAATGCACAAAGTTCAGCAAGAAATTTAGGTATCGGTTTAAATGTTGGCGCAGGAACAACAACCGGATATGGTTTAGTACTAGGAGGTGATATTAGATATCAATTTAATGTAGATAAACAATTATCAATTCCTGTAACCGCCGGTTACAATAACTTTTCTCTTAAAGATTCATACGGAGGTGGAAGCTTTGGTGTAATTCCGGTAAAAGCTGGTGCTAAATATTTCTTTAACGATTCGGGTTCCGGTGCTTATGGCTTAGCAGAACTAGGTGCTGGTTTTGGTACAAAATCTGGCAGTGGTACTTCATTTGTTTATTCACCAGCAATTGGATACTCTTGGGCTAACGGTTTAGATTTAGCAGCAAAATACGAAGGTTACTCCAATAATGGTAGCATAGGTTTCGCAGGTATTCGCCTGGCTTACGGATTTAGTTTGTAAGATCATCAACCGCATAAAAAAAGCCCCGGCAAATGCCGGGGCTTTTTTTATTTACGATTATTTCTGAAAAAAATGAAAATATTAAATCCGGATGAAATCATATTACGTATATCTACCAAAACCTTAGTATTAACTTAATTTTATCTAATATGAAAACGATTACTAAAATTTTCGCAACAGCAGCTACTGCGGTTGCCGTGTTTGCAACTACTACATTAAATGCGCAAACCATGACAGAAACTGATCCAAATCCGGCTCCGAAAGGGATGGCTTTCAAAGTAGGGGTTGGTGTTAACGGTGGACTCTTTCGTGATCAATCACCAATGGACTATGCTTATGGTGCTGATTTAAAATTGCAATGGGATCTTTCGCCATATGTTGCCGTTACCGCGTCAGGTGGTTATACTAAACTAATGGCAAAAAATAACGCCATTGACGTTGATTTTATTCCGGCCAAAGGTGGTGTTAAAGTATTCCCGATTAAAAGAATGTATTTGGCAACTGAGGCGGGAGCAGGCTTTGCCATTAAAGATGGTGGTAAAACGAACTTTATTTATTCTGGTGGCCTTGGATATGAGTTCGGTGGTTTCGATGCAGGAGTAAGATATGAAGGTTATGTGAATGATAGTTCATCAGCAACCTATTTCAGAAAAACAGGTCAGTATGCATTGAGACTAGCATACAATTTCAAATTATAATTCAAACATCATATAATTTTAGAGTCCCGATGAAAATTGGGACTTTTTTATTTATTTACCATTTTAATTGCTATTTTGAGCGGAAAACCAAATACCATGAAAAGAATATTCGGAATAGCCACATTGACTATTTTATTGGCCTGTAACCAGGCGGATAAAAAATCTCCCGAAACTAAAGATACTGCTCAAACGAATACCGTATCGGCGAAAAATGAGATTTCTATAAAAGACGAAAGGAAACTGGCCATATTTACAAATTATGTAGATTTAAAAAATGCACTGGTAAAATCTGATGCCGCAAATGCACAAAAAACTGCTGCCGTATTAAAAAGCAGTTTAGCTGCCTACGAGGGCTGTGAGCCAACGGCAGAAATTGCGCAAAAAATTGCATCAAGCAATAACCTGGTTGTGCAACGAAAAGACTTTACAGCTTTAAGTGCTGATATCATCGCTTTGTTAAAAAATACTGAAATAGAAAAAGGTACGATCTATGTTCAACATTGCCCAATGGCAAATAAAGGAGATGGAGGCGATTGGCTATCAATCGAAAAGGAAATTAAAAACCCTTATTATGGGAACGAGATGTTAGAATGCGGAAGGGTTGCCGAAGAGATTAAAGCAAAATAAAGGTGCTAATATGGCTTAAATTAAGCATGATTGTTACGTCATTTTGACCAATTATTCATATTAATTTAACAGATTTGTTATGCATGTATATTAATTTTATATAATTTAGAAAGCTATAAACACAATACAATAATATGTCAGATATTGCAGAGATAAAAGTTGATGGTAAGACAGTAGAATTGCCAGTAATAACAGGAACAGAAGATGAAAAGGCCATTGATATTTCTAAATTAAGAGATTTAACGGGCTTCGTAACTTTAGATACTGGTTTTAAAAATACTGGTTCTACAAAAAGTAAAATCACTTTTTTAGATGGTGAAAAAGGCATTTTAAAATATAGGGGATATGCTATTGAAGAACTTGCCGCAAAATCAAGTTTTTTGGAAGTGATTTATCTGATTATTTATGGTGATCTTCCAACACAATCCCAATTAGAGGAACTTCAGGCCGAAATCAGCAAACATACACTCATCCACGAGGATATGAAGAAGTTTTTTGATGGTTATCCGTCAAGATCGCATCCTATGGGACAATTGGGTTCGTTGATTTTTTCTCTATCTACATTCTATCCGGAATGCTTAAAACCAAATCAAACTGCAGAGGAGCAAAATTTAACCATTATCAAACTCCTGGCTAAATTTCCAACTATTGTTTCTTTCGTTTATAAAAAATCATTAGGTCACCCGCTTATTTATCCAAAAAATAAATATGATTACGTAACTAATTTCCTTTGGATGACCTTTGGACAGCGAACTGAAGATTATGATGTGAACCCGATTGTGGTTAATGCCATGAATAAATTGCTGATTCTGCATGCAGACCATGAGCAAAACTGTTCGGCTTCTACTGTTCGTATCGTAGGCTCATCTGATTGCAACTTATATGCTTCGGTTGCTGCTGGTATTGCGGCTTTGTGGGGACCATTGCATGGCGGTGCTAACCAGGCTGTGATTGATATGCTTGAGTTGATTAAAGCTGACGGTGGTGATACGGAGAAATGGATTGCAAAAGCGAAAGACAAAAACGATCCGTTCCGCATGATGGGCTTTGGTCACAGGGTTTACAAGAACTTCGATCCAAGAGCTAAAATTATTAAAAAAGCTTGCGATGATATTTTAGAGAACCTGGGCATTGATGATCCGATTTTGGAAATCGCTAAAAAACTGGAAGAAGCAGCGTTAACCGACCAATATTTCATCGACCGTAAATTATATCCGAATGTAGATTTTTATTCAGGTATTATTTACCGCGCATTAGGCTTCCCGTCAGAAATGTTTACCGTGCTGTTTGCTTTAGGCCGTTTACCAGGATGGATTGCACAATGGAAAGAAATGCACGAAAATAAAGAACCTATTGGTCGTCCACGTCAGATTTATGTTGGCGAAACCGACAGGGAATTTGTTGAACTTAAAGACAGAAAATAATTTTCACAGCCATAAAAAAAACCACCCAAAATCCGGGTGGTTTTTTTTTATGAATTCAATTTTTTATTAAATTCTGTCATTATCGCGAAGCTTCTCGTGTTCCGTCATTTCGAGCGAAGTGCAACGAAGTCGAGAAATCTGTCTTGATAACACTTTTGATTAGATCTCTCCGTTTCGCTGCGCTTCAATCGAGATGACGTAATATTCTAAATAGCTACGTAATAAATTAAATTGATCATCACCAATTCAGTGAGCTTGAATGCTACAGCATACAAAATCAAGATCCAAAATATTTTAAAAATGGTGCTCCAGGTTTTTCGTTGATAGAATACGGTGAGTGCTTTGAACATATACCAGAACAGATATACCGTAACTCCAATTTCAATAATACTACTCAACAAAGAATCTTCTCCGAACACATGTTTCATGATGGGCTGGGTGAAAATGGAGACAATAAAATAAACCATCATACCATGAATGGTGAAAATCAGGTGATCTAAATAATAGATGTGGTTTTTCCTGAAATTGAGCATAATAAACCAGGCCAATAACGGCATCAATAAAAAATATTGTTTTGGCCGGTTATGTTCGAGGGTTTCCTGGATCACTTCCGATTTTTCTCCAATGGTAATGGCTCTCTTTTTGATCAATCTATCATACCAGCTATCCTGTTCTGCAAGAGGCAATTTCTTCTGGCGTGCCAGGTAAGCGGCATAGGTACTATCATTTCTCCCGATATGGATTTCATTATATTCATCAATAACATCGGAGAGGGAATCGGATTTCAGTTTAGCATTTTCTGCCTTAAGCCTGTTTAATTCCTTCTCTTGCTCGGCAAAGCCAAGTTTTATAAATTCTTTTCTCCTAATTGCTTCATTAATTGATTTTGTTGCTTTATTGGCAATTTCTTTAGATATACCCGTAAGCTTTAATGCTTTATTCACACTGTCAGAAACATCCGCACCTTTTTTTTCTTCGATACCGATATGACCATCATCCGGATCTTTTTCTACATGTTTTGGTGAGTATACTACCAAAAAATACACGATGGAAACAAAAATGTACATGCTCACCGGATTAATATACCGGGCTCTTTTTCCTGCCAGATAATCGAGTGTAACTTTACCTGGTTTGGTTAGGAGAGGGGTCAGCGTTTGAAAAAACTTATTGTCGAAATGAAAATAATGGGCTACGCTATGGCTGATAAATGCCCAGAAACTTTCTTTTAACTCTAAATTTGGCTGACCGCAATCGCTGCAATAATGTTTCTCAACATGAGCACCGCAGTTTAAACAGTTGTGTTCTTTTCTATATTTACCGGCTGACATAAGAGATTAATCGCGAATTATAAATGGTTAATGACTTCGAGTTCTGCCCGGGTATGTTTATGTTTAAAAGTAACAACAAAGACAATGGCAATAATGAGCACATAGATGGTAAAGGTTAACCAGATGTTATGCCAGTCTTTTACATCAAGGGCTCTGCTCAGTTCCCCGTTAGGTAATACATCAATGCCTTTATCTTTAAGAAATTTTAGCAGATGTACATTGTCTTCTTTACTTTTTACATATTTGGAAAGCGAACCGATAGTATGGTAATATGTGGTAAAGAAACGGCTAATCATCCAGCCTGAAACCAAACTGCCAAACACGGCACCAAAGCCATTGGTCATCATCATAAACAAACCCTGTGCAGAAGAGCGGATTTTTGGCGCGGTAGAGGTTTCTACAAACAGTGATCCCGAAATATTGAAGAAATCGAATGCCATGCCGTACACTATGCACGAAATGATAATCATCCAGAGATTGGTTGATGGATCACCATAGGCAAATAAACCAAAACGCAGCACCCACGCAAACATGGCAATGGCAATAACCCATTTAATTCCAAATCTTTTCAGAAAGAAAGGAATAGCCAGGATAAAAAGTGTTTCTGAAACCTGAGAAATCGATAAAATGATAGTAGAATATTTAATGACAAATGATTCGGCAAAAACCGGGAATAATTTAAATTCATCCAGGAAAACATCACCGTAAGCATTAGTTAACTGCAATGCAGCTCCTAAAAACATCGAAAAGATAAAAAACAGCGCCATTTTGTAGTCGGCAAAAAGCTTGAAAGATTCAAGTCCGAGTTTTTGCGCAAATGTTTTTTTGTCGCTGATTAAGTTTAACGGCTTACAAGCAGGTAATGTAAAAGAATATAAACCCAACAATGAGGCACTTATACCTGCAATATAAAACTGATTGGCGCTGGCCTTATTACCCGTTAAATTGGTAATCCACATGGCGGCAATAAACCCAATGGTACCCCAAACCCTAATAGGCGGAAAGTCTTTTATTACATCAAAATTGCCGTTTTTTAAAGTGGTATAACTGATCGAATTGCTCAGGGCTATGGTTGGCATATAAAAACACATGGCTACCAATATTACCCAGAAAAAAGTATGCGGATCATTTACCTGTGGCAGATAAAACATCGTTGCGGCATAAAGGAGATGCAAAATGGCATAAAGTTTTTCTGCATTGATCCACTTATCAGCCAGAATACCGGTAATGGTAGGCATAAACAGCGATGCAATGCCCATAGTAGAGAAAATGATTCCAAAATCTGCACCATCCCATTGTTTGGTTCCAAACCAATAATTTGCTATTGTAATTAACCAGGCCGCCCATACAAAAAATTGCATGAAGCTCATTATCGTTAAGCGAAACTTAACATTCATAATAATAGTTTAGTTTGAATGATTGAAAGTAAAAGCTGAATATAGAACTATTTTAAATGATAATCCAAAATGAACCTAAATTATTTTAAACAATCTGGTTCATTTTAGAATTTAGCTTTTTATAATTGGGATTTACGAAAAAATTGGAATAGATTTGAACAGAAAATCATTTTTGATATGCCCGATACTACGATTTATTGCGTTTATTCAATTCGTCCCTCAATCTAGCGGCCTTTTCATAAGCTTCTTCAGCAATGGCTTCCTGCAATTTTTGCTGAAGTTCTTCTAATGTTAAATCACCAAAACCCTGTTGCTGGCTTGAATTTGATAGATGATCTTTATCATGTTCTTTGGCAATAGAGTCCATATTCTCAAGGAAAAGAAAGTCGTTGCCTTCTATCACGATCCCTGCAGAAGCCAAAATAAATTCATAAGTGTAAATCATGGCATTAAACCGGACGGCCAAAGCAATGGCATCGGATGTTCTGGCATCAACTTCATGGGTATTTTTACCATCAGTACAGATCAATTTTGCATAAAAAACACCATCAACTAAATTGTAGATGATAATCTCCTTGATATCGATATGAAAAGTATCAGCCATTGATTTGAACAAATCATGGGTTAATGGCCTGCTAGGAGTCATTTTCTCGATTTCTATCGCTATAGCCTGCGCTTCAAATGCGCCAATAATAATCGGCAGGCGCCGGCGTCCGTTTACTTCTCCTAAAACAAGGGCATAAGCACCAGATTGAGTCTGGCTGTAAGATAAACCTACAATATCTAATTTAACTTTTTTCATATTTGTGGTAAGACCTCATAGGTTTAATTCGGAATATTTACGTTTTTAACGGCCTCATTGAGGGCTACGCCGTTTTAAAAACCTATAAGGTCTATAAGATACTATCCCTTATGTGCTTTTAATGCTTCAATTAATTTCGGTACAACCTCAAAAGCATCGCCTACGATACCATAATCAGCCACTTTGAAGAAAGGTGCTTCCGGATCTTTATTGATCACCACAATCACTTTTGATGAACTCACACCCGCCAGATGCTGGATAGCGCCAGAAATACCGATAGCGATATAAAGGTTAGGACTAATTGCAATACCAGTTTGACCAACGTGTTCTGAATGCGGCCTCCAGTCTGCATCTGACACCGGTTTGGAACATGCTGTTGCGGCACCCAATAAACCAGCCAATTCTTCAATCATTCCCCAGTTTTCAGGTCCTTTTAAACCTCTACCAGCTGAAACGACCAGTTCTGCATCAGGTAAAGACACTTTATCGGTTGCCCTAACAATCTCTTTTATTACCGTTCCTAAATCCGACTGTTTAACATCTGCAGTAAAGGTTTCAATTGCAGCATCGGCAGCATTTTCTTTAACACCAAATGCATTAGGATTTAAAGCGATTACTTTATTAGCAGATGTTAACTCGGTAATTGCAAATGCTTTACCAGAGAAAGCGGTTTTCTTAACCGAAAACTTTCCATCAGTACTTGGTAATTCTACTGCACCATCAGCCAAACCTGCTTTAAGTTTTACTGCAATACGCGGTGCCAAACCTTTACCAGAGAAAGAGTTAGACAATACAATAATATCAGCACCTTCTTTTTCGGCAGCTGAAGCGATAACACTGGCGTAAGCCTGATTTACAAAGGTTTTTAATTGATCGGCACTTACGTTTAAGACTTTTGATGCACCATATTTCCCCAATTCCTTTAATTCACTCTCGGCAACATCTCCAATAGAAATTGCAGTTAAATTGGTTGATTGTTGATCGGCAATGGCTTTGGCATAAGAAACGGCTTCAAAAACAGATTTCTTAAATTTTCCTTCAGCGTGTTCTACATATACTAATACTGACATATTTATCCTGAACCCCCTTAGAGGGGACTTTATTTTAATGAAATATTCTATTTATTATCTCTTTATAAACTGGCAACCTGCCAATTGACTAAATTACTTTAGCTTCGCTATGTAAAAGGTTTATTAATGATTCTGTTTGATCAGCAGGGATTAACTTTACCGTCCCACGCGGAGCTGGGGTTTCATATCTGATTACTTTAGTTACCTGTTCAGAATCAACCGCATCCACCACATTCAACGGTTTGGTCCTGGCGCTCATAATGCCACGCATATTTGGAATTTTAGGTTCTGCAACCCCCTCTGCACAGCTGGCAATAAATTTGCCCGAAACGGTTAAAACCTCTTTACCGCCTTCAATTTCACGTTCAATTGTTGCCGTATCGCCATCAATATCCAATTTTTTGATAATTGATACCGAAGGAATATCTAAAAATTCGCCAACCATCGCGGCAACCTGATTACCATTATAATCGATTGATTCGCGACCTGTTAAAATGAGATTAAAATCTTTATCTTTTGCATATGCTGCTATCTGTTTAGCCACAAAATAAGCATCTCTGGGCGCTGCATTTACGCGAACCGCATCATCGGCACCAATGGCGAGAGCTTTTCTGATAGTTGGATCATTAGCTGCTTCGCCAACATTGATCACAGTTACCGTTCCTTTCCCACCTTCGGTTAACTCAATTGCACGCGATAACGCAATTTCATCGTAAGGGTTAACAATATATTGAACTCCTGACGTATTGAATTCGGTATTATCATTAGTAAAAGTTATTTTTGTCGTCGTGTCTGGCACGTTACTGATACAAACTAATATTTTCATATGTTAATAGTGGTTTTATTGTTATGAACGATCTCAAACTAAAATTGTTTAGCAATTGACCAGTCCATATACGATATGATTATTATATAAGGTCTTTCTGCAAATTTAATTAAAAAAGCAAGGAAATAAAATGTCATCTACCCGTTTAAGTAAGTTATTGGAATTTTTAGAAAGTGATCCTAACGATCCATTTATATTATATGCCTTAGCCACAGAGTATAACGCTCAAAATGATAAAGAAAAAGCCTATTCTTTTTACCTTCAGTTAACCGATAAACATCCTGATTATGTAGGAACCTACTATCATTTAGGCAAGTTACTGGAAAGAGATCATCAAAAAGAGAAAGCAATCGAAATTTACCAAAAGGGGATGCAAATAGCTCGAAACAAAAGAGATATGCATGCTTTTTCAGAATTACAGGGTGCGTATAATACCGCTGCCGGATTAGATTATGAAGATGACTAGGTCATTTTTCAGTTCACCATTATCAATTTAAATTAATGCAAAACAAACCTATCGCTGCCAAAAAGCAGTGGCTGTTTATCCGGAATGTTATCTTTTTTACCTTCACTTCTTTTGGTGGGGCACAGGCGCATCTGTCTTTATTGCTTAAATATTTTGTTCAGAGTGCCAAATTTATCTCAGAAGAGGAACTTTTAGAGTTAAATGCACTGGCACAGGTACTCCCTGGTCCGTCATCAACACAAACCTTGGTTGGAATAGCCTGGAAAGTGGGAAGGCTTAAACTGGCCATTATTACTTTCCTAATCTGGATCTTACCTACCGCAACGATCATGACTTTTGCAGCAATTAGTTATGCTCTACTTGATCAAAAAGAAAAGTTTAGCTATGTTTTAGAATATATCCAGCCCATAGCGCTGGGTATTGTAGCTTATGGCGCATGGAAACTGGGCAAAAAGGTTTTGTCCTCACAGGTTTCTATATTTTTGGCCATTGCCTCGATTATTGCCACATTGGTTTTAAGAAATGCCTATGTATTTCCATTGTCGATATTAATCGGCGGCATGATCTCTTCCGCGATTGAAACGCCAAAAGAGGAAACAGAGCTAAGGGTTAAACTGTTTTCAAATATCAATCCCCGAAAACTGGTTTACTTCCTCGGTGCTTTGCTGTTGTTTGCATTGGTAGGGGCCATTATAAACAGAACTTCTCCTTTTAGTTTACCGATCCGTTTACTGGAAAACTTTTACCGTAACGGAATATTGGTTTTTGGAGGAGGGCAGGTGCTTGTTCCCTTAATGTTTACCGAATTTGTAGAGATGAAACAGTACCTGCCTTCATCTGGCTTTTTGTCTGGTTTTGCGCTGCAGCAAGCCTTACCTGGTCCAACATTTTCTTTTACCAGCTATTTGGGCGCATTAAGCATGAAGAATTTTGGATATGGCTTATGGGGGCAGATTTTAGGAGGATTGATCGGCGTAATCGGGATTAATTTGCCTGGCCTTATCCTTGTTTTATTTATTGTTCCCTTTTGGGACGATCTGAAAAAAATCTCCAGAATCCGACATAGCCTTTCAGGAATCAATGCCGTTAGTGTTGGATTTATTATTGCCGCTTTCATACTGTTGTTGATACCCATGGGCTTTAACTGGCTGTTTTTAGGCATTATGCTTACTACGTTCCTATTGCTTAATTTCACTAAGGTAAGCCCGCCAATTATAGTATTGGCTGGAATCCTGGTTGGGTATTTACTTTAGTACCAGTGGATAGATTACTGATTGGCCCTATAAAAAAGGATTTAGAATTTGGAAAGCAGGTACAGTACACCATGGGTTAATGTGCTCCCGCTATCACTGCTGCTCCGATGAAGGATCGGGAGCATTCGTTTTATCAGGTTTAAATCGGTTAATGCTCTGCTATCAGGCCGGTTTTCGCGCCATTGACCATTATTTGGCCTTTTATTATAACTGAAATACTTTTTGCTATGCTCTATGTAGTTTATTGCAGAAAAAAAACATGAATGACAGGGGAGTTTAGATGAATTGACACATTATGTGGGGTCGTCATTCCCAACCTGATCCGATAGCTATCGGATGGGAACCACGGAGTGCCCATCGAAGATAATCTTAATGCCATAAGCCTAAAGATTAAGATTCCCGCCTACGCAGAAATAAAGATCAATCTATTGAAGTCTGTCGCCCAAGAGTAATAATTATCTCACAAAAATCATAGGTGTGACATCAAGATTTTGGAGCAGTTTAGGTCGTGTGGAATTTCCTAAAAAGGTGGATCATCATCATTATAATCATCCATTTTTGAAGGACGGATAATCACATTGCTTTGTTTTTCAAAATCCTGAGACGGATACATTCCGGCAGAAGGATCGGCAGCAAACGAGCTTGGCGGCGCATTAAAATCATCCTCCAGATCCTGGAATTTCACGAATTTACCTACGAATTTAAGTGGTACGATTCCGGTTTCACCATTACGGTGTTTGGCGATGATTACCTCACCGATACCGGCCTGCGATCTTCCTTGCTCATCTTCGGTAATACCATAATACTCTGGACGGTATAAAAACAACACCATATCCGCATCCTGCTCAATGGAACCCGACTCACGTAGATCGGATAACATCGGACGCTTACCTTGCAAACCAGGCCTACTTTCTACCGCACGACTTAACTGCGACAGCGCCAGCACCGGAACATCCAGTTCTTTTGCAACCGATTTCAGAGCCCTTGAAATACTACCGATTTCCTGTTCACGGTTACCTCCGCCTTTTCCCTCGCCTTTACCATGCATTAACTGCAAATAATCGACGATAACCAACTGGATATCGTATTGTGATTTTAGTCTTCGGCATTTTGCCCTGAACTCAAAAATATTCAATGCAGGTGTATCATCAATTAATAGGGGAGCTTCGGTTAAACGGCCAATTTTACTATGTAACTGTTGCCATTCCCATTCTTGTAAATTCCCTTTTCTGATTTTTTCCTGCTCAATTTCCGCTTCTCCTGAAATTAAACGATTAACCAGCTGAACGGAAGACATCTCAAGAGAGAATACCACGCAAGGTCTTTGGAAATCAACGGTAGCGTTACGCGCACAGGTTAATACGAAAGCGGTTTTCCCCATCGCCGGACGGGCAGCAATGATAACCAGATCCTGTTTTTGCCATCCGCCGGTAATCCGGTCTAGTCCGGTAAAACCTGTTGGCACGCCTGTTAAACCATCGGTTTTGGTACGAAGTTCCTCTAGTGTGGCCAGCGATTGTTTAACGATATCGTCCATCTTCTGAGTATCTCTACGCAGGTTATTCTGGGCGATTTCAAAAAGTCCTTTTTCAGCCTGATCCAATAAGTCAAAAATATCCGTGGTATCTTCGTATGCATTGGTAATGATCTCCGTTGAAATCCTGATCAGTTCGCGCTGAATATATTTTTGGGATATAATCCTCGCATGAAATTCGATATTTGCTGCTGAAGCAACACGGTTGGTTAAATGGGTGATGTAATAAGCACCACCAACCATTTCTAATGCACCTAAAGTACGAAGCTCGGCGGTTACGGTTAAAATATCTACCGGTTTCGATTTCTGGAACAGAATATGGATCGCCTCAAAGATTTTCTGGTGCGCGATATTGTAAAAAACTTCTGGCTTTAAAACGTCAATTACCGCTGATAAGGCATCTTTTTCGAGCATCAATGCACCTAAAACGGCTTCTTCCAGGTCTAACGCCTGTGGGGGTATTTTCCCCTGCGAACTTATGGTATTACTTAATCTGCTTTTCCTAGCAGTCATGCTGTTCTTTCCGCCTTGTTCATTATCGATACTCATTCTACAAAAGTAATCAAATTTTGATGGGGTTGTTTGAATTAGTTACTAGCCGTTTGTTAACAAATTGAAGCCTAATCAGATTAAATTTTATCGAATTTATAAAGACGTAAAATTTTTAAACAATTAAATGTTAATAAGCTACACATTGTTTAGGGTCAAAACATTTTATTTGAATACTTTTGCCTAACAATTTCGAAACATGGATAATTTTAGAAGACCGCAACGCGCAAAAGAGAATAATGAGTTTGTATTCGGCATCAGGGCCGTAATAGAAGCCGTTAAAGCAGGAAGAGACATTGAAACCATTTATCAGCAACGCGGTCTGGGAGGCGAACTCTTTCTGGAACTGAAAGCCCTTCTAAAAGATACTTTAATACCTTTAAACCCGGTTCCGGTGGAGAAACTGAACCGCATGTCGCAGAAAAACCATCAAGGTATAATTGCTGTAATTTCTCCGATTACCTATCAAAATATTGAAGACATTATTCCTGCTGTTTTTGAAAAAGGCGAAGTGCCATTAATTTTGGTTCTAGATAGTGTAACTGATGTTCGCAACATGGGTGCAATAGCACGTACAGCTGCCTGCGTGGGTGTTCATGCCATAGTTGTTCCGTTAAAAAACGCCGCGCAGATCAATGCTGATGCGATTAAAACCTCTGCAGGTGCATTATTCAGCATCCCAATTTGCCGCCACGCGAACCTCCATAAAACCTGCTTATTTTTACAAGACAGTGGTCTACAAATCGTTGCCTGCACTGAAAAAACCAATGATTTTATTTATACACCGGATTATACCATGCCTACGGCAATTGTAATGGGCTCAGAAGATGAAGGCATTTCTAACGATCTTTTAAGGGTAGCTGATCATTTAGCTAAAATACCAATGGCCGGAAAAATTGAATCATTAAATGTTTCGGTAGCTGCCGGAGTGATTTTATACGAAGCAGTTAGGCAGAGAGGGAAGTAGGATGGAGGATGTAAAATGGATGATGGAATTTGTTTCAACTCATCAAAATTCGTCATCCCGAACTTGTTTCAGGATTTTTACAAACGTTTAAATGTAAAATGAATGATGGAACAATGCCACATCATCCATTTTACATCTAACATCATCAATCTTTATATAAACTTGTTTCCAAATCTGGATTTGACTTCAGCAACAAATTCTTTAACTTTTTGTTCTTCGTTTCTGGAGCAGATCATGAGCATGTTATTGTTTTCAACCACGATGTAATCGTGCAATCCTTGCAAAATCACCAGTTTGTCTTTTGGAACATTTACCATACAATTCGACGAGTCGAACATCAGCACCTGTTCTGAAGGAATAACGGCATTACCCACATAATCTTTTTCAGCCATTTCATAAATAGAGGCCCAGGTGCCTAAATCAGACCATCCAAAATCAGATGGAAGGACATAAACATTCTCTGCCTTTTCCATAATTCCGAAATCTATCGAAATGTTGGTACATTGAAGATAGGCATTATTGATAAAATCCTTTTCTCGGGCTTTATTTAATTCATTTCTTCCAACGTTAAATATTTCATACATATCTGGTAGGTGTTTTTCAAAAGCGCTTAAAATCGCTTTAGCCGACCAGATAAAAATGCCTGCATTCCATAAAAAATCACCACTCTGCAAAAATGATTTTGCCAGTTCTAAATTTGGCTTTTCGGTAAAGGTTTTAACTTTATGCAGATCGGTATCGGTATTAAGCACATAATCAGTATGCTGAATGTAACCATAACCCGTATCAGGACGGTTTGGTTTAATCCCCAAAGTGATTAAACAATCATTTCTGGATGCCGCTTCTAAAGATTGCTCAATAGAGGCCACAAAACCGTCAATATTGGCAATGGTATGATCTGAAGGCGCTACTACAATAGTTGCGTCAGGATTTAGTTCTGCGATTTTTAAACTTCCATAAGCGATACAAGGTGCTGTATTTCTCATCAAAGGTTCAGCTAAAATCTGGTTGTCTGTTAAAAGAGGCAGTTGCTTTTTAATCAGATCAGTATAAATTTCGTTGGTAACGATAAATATATTTTCCGGAGGACAGATATTTAAAAATCTTTCATAAGTACTCTGAATCAGTGTTTTACCCACACCGAAAAAATCGATAAACTGTTTCGGGTATTCTGTTCTACTAACTGGCCAAAAACGGCTTCCAACGCCACCGGCCATAATTAATGCATAATAGTTTTTATTCATTTTATAGTTTAAAATTACACAATGCCTTCATTTAAAAGATCGTGTAAATGGATGATGCCAAAGTAAGTATTTTGTTCCAGAACCAACAACTGGGTGATATTATTTTGTTTAATAATACCCAGGGCATCAACGGCTAAAGCATCAAACTGTATGCTCTTTGGCGTTTTACCCATAATATCTTCCGCTTTTAAGTTTGCAATGGTATTGTTATTTTCCAACATCCGCCTAATATCACCATCGGTAATAATCCCAAGCACCTTATCGTCGGTATCTACAACAGCAACGGCACCCAAACGGTTTTTACTAATTTCTATCAATACATCTTTAACTGATGCAGAGGGATGTATAGCCGGTTTTTCGTTGGATAAGGCTAAATCGCGTGCTTTTAAATATAGTTTTTTTCCTAAAGATCCGCCTGGATGATACTTAGCAAAATCAGATTCGTTAAACTCCCTGCACTCCAACAAACAAATGGCTAAAGCATCGCCCAATGCCAACTGAGCAGTTGTACTCGTTGTTGGCGCCAAATTATTCGGACAGGCTTCCTTTTCGAAAGCCGTATTCAAAATCAGGTCGGCCTGCTCTGCCAAAAAAGAATTCAGTTCGCCAACCATGCCAATCAGCAGATTGCCAGCTGTTTTCAATAAGGGAGTAAGCACTTTAATTTCAGGCGTATTTCCACTCTTGGAAAGGCAAATGATGATATCATCCGCCTGGATCATCCCCAAATCACCATGGATCGCATCTGCAGCATGCATAAAAATGGCGGGTGTACCAGTTGAATTAAAAGTAGCAACCATTTTTTGCGCAATAATAGCACTTTTGCCTATACCCGTTACAATTACCCGTCCTTTACCATTTAAAATGCTTGATACGACCTTTTCAAAATCGTCGTTGATATTCTTTGCAACATTTAATATTGCCGCCGCTTCAAGCTCTAAAGTGCCTATAGCTGATTGGATTATGGATTTTTTACTTTTCAAAGAGAAAAAAATTGTTTGTTAATACTTGAAATTCTTGTAAAATTATGTTATTTTGGATACAAAAATAGCATCGCATATTTTATTACACAAAATGGACGTGAAAAAGTCGTTATTTGATAACCTACAAAATTTCTTCGGGTTTGATAATTTCAAGGGTGATCAGGAGTCGATCATTACCAATATTTTAGAAGGCAATAATACGTTTGTTATTATGCCCACAGGCGGAGGGAAGTCTATTTGCTATCAGTTGCCCGCTTTAATGAGCGAGGGAACGGCAATTGTGATTTCTCCATTGATCGCATTAATGAAAAACCAGGTAGACCAATTAAGGGCTTTTGGTGGAAATGACAGTATTGCCCACTTCCTTAATTCATCCTTAAACAAATCGGAAATTACTCAAGTTAAATCTGACCTCCTGAGCGGTCAGACTAAATTATTGTATGTTGCGCCGGAGTCTTTGGCAAAACAGGATAATATTGAATTTTTAAATCTGATTAAAATCTCTTTTGTTGCCGTTGACGAGGCACATTGCATCTCTGAATGGGGACACGATTTCAGACCTGAATACCGTAAGATCAAGCAGGTTATTGCAGGACTGGGAAATAATATTCCGATTATTGCATTAACCGCAACCGCTACACCGAAAGTACAGCAGGATATTATGAAGAACCTGGGGATGACGGAAGCCACGTTATTTAAATCCTCATTTAACCGGCCAAACTTATTTTACGAAATCCGCCCTAAAAAAGACATCACCAAAGAAATTATAAAATATATCAAGTCTAATCCGGGTAAATCAGGAATTATTTATTGCCTGAGCCGCAAAAAGGTAGAGGAAGTAGCCGAAGCTTTAAACCTTAATGGGATCAGTGCTTTACCATATCATGCAGGCCTGGATCCAAAGGTTAGGGCCGAAACCCAAGATAAATTTTTGATGGAGGATGCGGAGGTAATTGTGGCAACCATTGCCTTTGGTATGGGGATAGACAAACCAGATGTTCGATTTGTCATCCACCACGATGTGCCTAAGAGTATGGAAGGGTATTATCAGGAAACGGGCCGGGCCGGACGTGATGGCGGAGAAGGCGTGTGCATTGCTTTCTACTCTCAGAAAGATGTAGATAAACTGGCCAAGTTTATGAAGGATAAGCCCGTATCTGAAAGAGAGATTGGTACACAAATATTAAAAGAAGTGATTGATTATGCCGAATCTGGCGTTTGCCGTCGTAAGCAGATTCTTCACTATTTTGGCGAAAACTTTAACGAAACGGGCTGTAACTGCATGTGCGACAATTGCAAAAAGCCTAAGAAACAGTTTGAAGTGGAAAGTCAGTTATCTACCTTATTAAAGTTTATCGAGAAATCCGGAGAGAAATTCGACGATGCACACCTGTTAAACGTTTTTTTAGGTCTGGAAACGGCCCAAACTATTGCTTATGAGCATAGTAAGGTTCCTGAGTTTGGAATTGGCAAAGAAGACGGTGAGTTGATGTGGAAATCAATTATCCGCCAGGCTGTTCTAAATAATTACCTTTTTAAGGATATCGATAATTATGGCTTATTAAAATTAACCAAGCAGGGGAAAGATTTCATCGTTAATCCTTACAGCCTTAAATTCATATTAAATGAACCAATAGACAATGGCACCGACGACGATGATGATGATGTAAAACAAGGTACAGGTGCTTTAGATACCCATCTTTTATCATTGCTGAAAGAGCTGCGTAAAAAAATTGCCAAACAAAAGAGTGTTCCACCATTTGTGGTTTTTCAGGACCCATCTTTAGAGGAGATGTGTACCCATTATCCCATTACCATGGAAGAGCTTCGCCAGATTTCTGGTGTAGGTTCGGGCAAAGCAATGAAATTTGGTACGCCTTTTATTGAGCTGATCAAAAAATATGTAGAAGATAATGATATCGAACGTCCTATTGATCTGATTATTAAAACGCAGGCCAATAAATCGCAGATGAAAGTTTCGATCATTCAAAATATCGACAGGCAGATTGGCTTGGAAGACATTGCCGATTCAAAAGGCATCACTTATGAAGAAATCCTGAAAGAAGTAGAATCAATCGTAAATTCGGGCACGAAACTCAACCTCAACTATTTTATTGATGAAGTAATTGATGATGATCGGCAGGATGAAGTTTTTGATTATTTCAGAGCAGCTGAAAGCGATTCTATAGATGAAGCACTTAATGAACTGGGCGAAACCGATTATACCCGCGAAGAAATTCAATTGATGCGGATTAAATTTATGTCGGAACTAGGAAATTGATGTAAGATGGGAGAAGTAACATGGATAATGTATCCCGTTGTTTTTCCCATTTTCATACTTCCATTATCCATCTTCCATTATCCATCTTCCATAATATATTATTTTTCCATTACCCATTTTACAGCTTCCATTACACATGTTTAACTATTTAGATAAATTAAAAAATACAGATTCGGGAAATTTCTTTTTAATGGCGGGTCCATGCGCTATTGAAGGTGAAGATATTGCCATGAGAATCGCTGATAAGATTATTACCATTACCGATAAATTACAGATTCCATATATTTTTAAAGGTTCGTACCGTAAGGCGAACCGGAGCAAAGGAAGTTCGTTTACGGGTATTGGTGATGAAAAAGCTTTACGCATTTTAGAAAGGATTGGAAGAGAATTTGGTGTACCCACCGTTACCGATATACACGAAAGCGGTGAAGCAGCCATGGCTGCTGCTTATGTAGATGTATTGCAGATTCCTGCATTTTTATGCCGCCAAACCGACCTGTTAATCGCTGCTGCTGAAACCGGAAAGGTAGTAAATGTAAAAAAAGGTCAGTTTTTATCAGCTGGTTCTATGAAATTTGCGGTTGAAAAGGTAAAAGAGGCAGGGAACAATAAAGTGATCTTAACCGACCGTGGAAACACCTTTGGTTATCAGGATCTGATTGTCGATTATCGTGGCTTACCCGAGATGCAAAGTTTTGGCGTACCTGTGGTAATGGATTGTACACATAGTTTACAACAACCCAATCAAAGCAGTGGAGTTACCGGCGGTAAACCCGAACTGATCTCTACCATTGCCAAAGCAGCTATTGCAGTAGGTGCTGACGGTTTATTTATCGAAACGCATCCAGATCCTGCAAATGCCAAATCAGATGGTGCTAACATGCTTCACTTAGATTTACTCGAAGAAACCTTGGTTAAATTAATTCGTTTAAGGCAAGCTGTTATATAATGGCAGCAAACAAAGGGATTTTCTTAACTGCAGAATGGCGAAAGTTAGCACTTGCGCAATATACTGTAGATCAAAAAATTCTTTTGAAATATCTTCCTCCGCATACCGAACTAGATACCTGGGATGGGAAATACTATGTTAGCTTAGTTGGTTTTATGTTTAAAAATGTAAAGTTACGAGGCTTTAGTATTCCACTCCATACTAATTTTGAGGAAGTTAACCTGCGCTTTTATGTTCGCTATCAAGATGGCGAAGAATGGAAAAGGGGAGTTGTTTTTATTAAAGAAATTGTTCCTTTGCCCGCAATAACATTTGTTGCCAATACCATTTATAAAGAAAATTATCAAACTTTGCCAATGAGGCATGTTTGGATAACGCAGGAAAACCAGCTTGAAGTAGATTATCTTTGGAAAAATAAAACATGGAATAGTTTTGAGGTAATCGCCCATGCTCAGGCAGAAGAAATTACGCCTGGCAGCGAAGAGGAATTTATCACCGAGCATTACTGGGGTTACACCAAAATTGGTCATAACAAAACGGCTGTGTATGGGGTAGAACATCCGCGCTGGCAAACCTATCCTGTAAAAAGTTATAAAATCAACGTCGATTTTGGAATAAACTATGGTAAAGATTTTGCCTTTTTAAATCATGCCCGGCCAGATTCTGTTTTTTTAGCAGAAGGATCAGCAATCAAAGTACTTAAAGGAAAACAAATTTAGACTAATTCTTCAGGATTTGAATCAAATGCGATGATCATGCCCAATCTAAATTGAATTGTTTGTTGTCCTCAAATCAAAGTTATCCCAATTTAATTGAGCGCAATAGAAAAGGCAATATTACAGTACAAAAGTTCGAACAATTTGTGACATAGTTGGTTTTATGTATGTTGATATCAACTCCGAGGCGTAACTTTTCTTTTACCAACCAGTATTAAGGAATTTAGCTTTAGTTTTTATTTTAAATTTAAAGATGGAAATACCGGAAAAAACCGGTTAATTTTTATCAAAGAGTTTATCATAATATAGATTCTGGTAACGCAACCATTTATAAATATCCAACTATGAAATCTTCCGATCAGAAACCAAATCAGGGCGATAGCAGGCGCGATTTCCTCAAAAAAAGTTCTCTAATTACTGCGATTGCATTAACACCAGGTGTCGCAATTAAAGCAGCAGAAAATAATGCTGATGAACATTTTGCGGAGCTTTTTGAGAAAATGCCTTTAAAGCTTACCGTAAATAATAAAGCTTACCAGACAACAGTAGAGCCAAGGGTGACACTTTTAGATTATTTACGTGAAGAACTGCACTTAACAGGAACCAAAAAGGGATGCGATCATGGCCAGTGCGGTGCCTGTACAGTTCATGTAGATGGACAAAGGGTAAATTCTTGCCTGAGTTTGGCCGTAATGAACGAAGGAAAGAAAATCACCACCATTGAAGGCCTGGCCAATGGCGATACTTTGCATCCTATGCAGGCTGCTTTTATCAAACATGATGGTTTTCAATGCGGATATTGTACGCCTGGTCAGATCATGTCGGCAGTAGCCTGTGTGCGTGAAGGTCATGCCAATTCCAGAACGGAAATAAGCGAATACATGAGCGGAAATATCTGTAGGTGTGGGGCTTACCCAAATATAGTGGATGCCATTATTGAAGTAAAGGAAGGAGGGCAAACGGTATGATCAATTTTCAATACCTCCGGACAACCACAGCAAAATCGGCAATTGCTTTACTGGTTAAAGATAAAAATGCAAAATTCCTTGCAGGCGGCACCAATTTAATCGATCTGATGAAGAGAGGCGTTACTGCACCAGAAAAGCTGATTGATATTAACCATGTCCCGCTAAAGCAGATCAGGCAGGTTGGGAATAAAATCCATATTGGTGCGCTGGCTTCCAATACAGCTGTTGCTGATCATCCCCTGATCGCAGAGAAACTACCCCTACTTTCATGGGCATTACAGGCAGGCGCTTCAGCACAGCTAAGAAATGTGGCTACTGTTGGAGGGAACATGATGCAGCGTACCCGCTGCGGGTATTTTTACGACACCGAAATGCCGTGTAATAAGCGCCAGCCTGGAACAGGATGTGGAGCCATGGAAGGTTTTAACCGTATGCATGCTATTTTCGGAACTTCAGAAAAATGCATAGCGGTTCACCCCAGCGATATGTGTGTAGCTTTGGTGGCTTTAGATGCTGATGTGATAGTAGCTAATGCAAAAGGCGAACATAAAATACCATTTAAAGATTTCCATCGCCTAGCCGGCGATACACCTCAGTTAGACAACAACTTAAAGACCGATGAGATGATCATCGGTTTAGAAGTTCCTGTAAATAACCTGGCAAAAAATTATCATTATCTTAAAGTTAGAGACAGGGCATCGTATGCTTTTGCACTGGTATCGGTAGCGGCAGCATTTGAAATTGTCGATAATAAAATCACCGATGTTAGGCTAGCTATGGGCGGTGTAGCACACAAACCCTGGCGTTTAACCGCATCTGAGCTTTTCTTAAAAGGAAAAGAAGCCAGCTTAGCCAATTTTAATCAGGCTGCACAATTGGCTATGAAAGATGCAAAAAGTTTTGGAGGAAACGACTTCAAGCTAAAGTTAGCACCCAATACAATTATCGAGGCATTAAACCTTGCAAAAGCAAAAGCCTAGTTATGAAAAAGAACATGTTAAAAGACGATAACAATCGTGTAGACGGATTCCTGAAAGTTACCGGTAAAGCCAGGTATTTTGCAGAATATGAATTGCCTGGTTTAACCTATGGGGTTTTGGTAACCAGTACCATTACAAAAGGAAAAATTACCTCCCTTGATACTAAAGCTGCCGAAAAAGCTCCGGGTGTGATTGCAGTAATTTCACACCTGAATAAGCCATCAGCTGCTGCATACGAACAGGAAGGTGGACCACAGATGAAAATTTTTTATACCGATAAGATTTTTTACAACGGACAACCAATCGCTATCGTGGTGGCAAACACTTTTGAAAGAGCAACTCATGCCGCCTCATTGGTTAAAGCTACCTATGCCAGAGAGGCGTTTAATACCGACTTTGAAAAAGCGCTGAAAGATCCGAAGGCCAAAAAGTTTCAGGGACAGGCTGACTATAAACGTGGTGAAGAAAATGCCTATAAAAATGCAGAGGTAAAACTCGAAGAAAGGTATTTTTTACCCATTGAAACACATAATCCTATGGAATTACATGGGATTATTGCTGATTGGCGCCCCAATAACCAGCTTACTGTTTATGCCAAAACGCAGGGAGTAAAAGCTACGCAGGGTACGATTGCTAATGTTTTTAAAATCCCAATGGAAAATATCCAGGTGAATTCGGAGTTTGTGGGTGGTGGCTTTGGAATGGCCCTGCGCACCTGGCCATTAGAAATTGCAACCGTAATGGCCTCCAAACATATTGGCAAACCCGTAAAATTGGTGATTACCAGAATGCAGATGTTTACCATGGTGGGTAATCGTCCGGCAGCAATACAAACCATTGGCCTGGGGGCAAATAAAGATGGTAAATTAACAGGAATTACACACAGGGCTTACGGCGAAACATCTACTTACGAGAATTTCACAGAAGGCGTGGTGAATATGGCAAAATTTATGTATCAATGTGATCATGTAAATACTTCTTATGCCATAGTACCGGTTGATTTAGGGGTACCGATATGGATGCGTGGACCAGGAGAAGCCACCGGGGCTTTTGCGCTCGAAAGCGCGATTGACGAGATGGCGCATGCCCTGGATATGGATCCACTGGAGTTTAGAATTAAAAATGATCCTGAAACTGATCAGCAGAAAAACAAACCTTTTTCGAGTAAAAATATTAAAGAAGCTTATAAAATCGGGGCGGAGAAAATAGGTTGGAAAAACCGAAAAAATAAACCGGGCAGTTTGGTAGAAGGAGCTTGGCAAACTGGTTACGGGGTGAGTGTTGGTGTATTCAACGCCAATAGGGGTAAAGCCAGTGTAAAAGGTATCCTTAAAGTTGATGGATCGCTGCTTTTACAAAGTGCAACCAGCGATATCGGCCCTGGCACCGGTACAGGCATGACTTTAATTGCCAATAAACTGATGAATATTCCCGTAGATAAAATTACGTTCGAATTGGGCGATTCTTCTTTACCACCGGCGCCAAGTCAGGGCGGTTCGGCAACCCTGTCTACGGTAGGCTCAGCTGTGAATGATGTTTGTGTAGCCCTAAAATCTACCATTGCCGAACTTGCAGCAAATTCAAATATGGATGCTACCTCTAATTTTGTTGAAGTGTTGAAAAAGAATAATCTTCCGCAAATAGAAATCACGAGAGAGAGCCAGGGAGGAAAGGAAAGAGATCAGTATTCGATGTATTCGTTTTCCATTCACTTTGTACAGGTAAAGGTAAATAGCCTAACAGGAGTTGTAAAAATGAGTAAAATTGTTTCTGTGGGAGATTCAGGTACTATTGTAAGTCCGAAAACAGCCCGAAGCCAGATGGTGGGCGGCGCAGTTGGCGGGATAGGAATGGCTTTGACAGAAGAATCAATAATCGATCACCGTTATGGAAGATACATCAATAACAATTTTGCCGATTACCACGTTCCCGTAAATGCTGATGTACCGGAAATCGACGTTCATTTCATCAATAAACCAGATCCTTACATCAATCCGATGGGTGCAAAAGGTATGGGAGAAATTGCTTTGATCGGTTTTTCTGCTGCTGTAGCAAACGCTGTTTTTAATGCAACCGGCAAAAGAATCAGGACATTGCCGATTACGCCGGATAAAATATTGGCGTAATCATTCGCTCAAGCAGTCGTCACCCTGATCCGATAACCATCGGATTTATTTCACGGTCTTTCTGTTAAAAGATGCCGAAATGAATTCAGCATGACGGATCAAGGTAAAACCTTTGTTTTAATCTACAAAAAAAATGCGTCCTAATTTTACAATCAGGACGCATTTTTTTATTTGATATAATTAAACTCGTTCAGAACAACAGAATTATTTCGCAACCGACTTGCCTGAATAAGTAGCTGCCAATTTTAATGCATCATAAGCATTTACAATTCCGCCACTGATGCAAAGATCAGAAAAAGGAACGGAAACTTTTTCCGCATCTGGTCCTTCGCCTTTAGCGTATTCTACATTGTGATTTACTTTGGTAACCGACTTAACAATAATCTCTTTAACCTGTGCTGCTGTTAGTTTTGGATAATAAGAACGGATTAAGCCAGCTAAACCTGCCACTACCGGAGACGCCATACTGGTTCCATCCAGATTTTTGTATTTAGAACCTGGCACGGTAGAATAAATCTGTACACCTGGCGCAAAAACATCTACCTGAGTTTTACCATAATTAGAGAAACTGGCTTTTAAGGTTTCATCATCTTTAGGTCCAGAAGCACCAACAGTAATCCACGATGCAATCGTTTTTTCATCTAAATCTTTGTGATTAGGGAAATTATTTTCAACATCAATGTTTTTGTTTTCGTTACCTGCTGCCTGAACAATCAATACATCTTTAGATGCCGCATATTTCATTGCTTCGTTAACAACGGCTTTATCCCAGCTATATGCTTTGCCAAAACTCATATTAATTACTTTCGCACCATTATCAACTGCATAACGTACCGCATTGGCTACATCCTTATCTCTTTCATCACCATTTGGCGTACAACGAACCCCCATAATGGCCACATTATCAGCTACCCCTAAAATGCCGAGTTTGTTGGTTCTGTCAGCTGCAATAATACCGGCTACATGTGTACCGTGCAGCGCATCCGGACCTGCAACATCATTATTGCCATAAAACCGTTCTTTATCATTGTTTGGGTCATCGCCAACTATTGAACGTGGATCATAATCAATATTTAAATTGTATTCGGCCTGGCGGGTATAATAATCCAGGCCTTCTTTAATCTGGTCTTCGTAAAAATCCTTGAAACTGCCTTTTTCCAGTTGCTGACTCATCACATTCTGAATTCTGCCTTCAACCGCTGATGATGGCTTAAAATTCCTAAAGTCTTCTGCCGTTGGATTTTCTTTACCGATTTTTTTCACTACCGCATCTAAGGCTGTTTTAAAACCTGTAATACCGGCTAGATTTTCTTTTGCTTCTGCCAGTTTTTGTTCTAACTCAGCTCTTTCTGCTTTAAATGCTTCAAAGTCCTTTTTATCCTTTTCTGCAACATTCGCATCCGTGGTATTCGCAAAACGTACCTGATCGCGACGAACCAGACGGGTTAATTCTAAAGTTTCAAAGTTTACAGATCCCTTCGGTCCTCCAATAAAATTCCAGCCGTTAATATCATCAATGTAACCATTTTTATCATCGTCCTTACCATTGCCAGGTTTTTCTTTGGCATTTATCCACATCACCCGTTTTAAGTCTTCGTGTGTAGCTTCTACACCACCATCATTTACAGCTACAATAACTTTTACAGATTTTTTACCTTTTAAAAGCTCTTTATATGCTTTTTCGGTACTGATCCCGAATGTGCTGTCACTTTTTAGATCAAGGTTTTGCCAATTGGCTTTTTGTGCATGAGATAAAGTTGGCACTGCACCAGCGATTGCAATACCGAACAGCGCTCTAAATATTCTAGTCTTATTCATTTATGTATTTTTGTATTAAACGACGAAAGTTAATTTTAATTTCTTATTGAAAGAAATTGTATTAAAATTAATTCTTTCAGGCATATTTAAATTACCATAGTTTAGATGTTCACCAATAAAAAAGTCATCACCTCGACCGAAGCAACACGGAGCGGAGAAATCCTCTTCTACAGAATTCCCAACTTCGTTATACTGCGCCCGAAATGATGACCGATTTTATTTGAGGATATTTAATCTATTTTAGATTCGCCAAGATCTTTTTTGCCATCTCATTATGCGATTCTATCACCTTTAAAGTATTCACAGCCCATTCTTTAATGCTTTGATCGCGGTTTTCTGTACCTTGTTTAAATAATGCCACTGTTTTTTCATGATCGGTAACCATCATATCCATATAATGTTTATCAAATGCTGAACCGGTCATTTTTTTCATTCCATCTAAATGAATCTGTTCGTCAGCTGGCAGGGCATCAGGAGTAATCACTTTTTTGTTTACGGCCAAGGCTTTTAATTCCGCATTGGCTTTGGTATGGTCAGCCAGCATTTTGGCAGCAAAATCTTTCACTTCTGCGCTTTTTGCATTCTTTGCTGCAATCCTGGCCGCCTCAACTTCCATAATACCGCCTACAGCTGCTTTTCTTAAAAAGGTAGCACCCGCTTCATCAACTCCTGATTCGGTACTCTCAGATCCAACAACGTGATTCCCGTTTACCATTGTGGTATCGCCAGACACGCTGTCTTTAGTGGTTGCCGATTTTTTGTCTGCAGTTTGGCAGGCCTGAAAGGAAAACGCCAGGGCAAAAGCAGTAGACCATAAAAATATCTTTTTCATGTTTTTTCTATGTTTTGATGTGTATGAAAAACAATAGACATGAAAAAAGGTTTTTTATATCTTATTCAGCTCCCTGTTCATAGGCATTTTGAATTACGATGCCCATTTGGTTTTCGGGATTTTGAATTGGCGAAAAGCCAAATTGCTCATAGAGGCCATGGGCATCTAAAGTAGCCAATTGGTACCGCCTCAACCCTTGCAAGTCCGGATGGAAAATCATAAATGACATCAATTTTTTGGATAAGCCCAAGCCACGGTGATTTTCTTTAACATACACATCACAAAGCCAGGCAAATGTTGCCTTATCGGTTATCCAACGCGCAAAGCCTACCTGTTCCTGATCTTTATAAATACCAAAGCAAAGCGAATTTTCTATGGATCTTTTTACGGTAGCTAAGGGGATATCTTTGGCCCAATAAGATTCAACACTCAAATAATGATGTATAGCCTCATGATCCAAAAGCTCCTTTTGATCAGAAAATATAAAACCGTTCTCGCTGATTTCCATAATTGATTCTGGCAATTGTTAAATTATTTAATCGGTTAATTGTTAGGTTGTTATTCACAATTAACCGATTTAAGTGGTTAGCCGATTAACCTAATTACGCATATTGATAAATTGTAGAGGCTGATCAAAATCTTCGTTTCTGCAAAGGCTGATCACGGCCTGCAAATCGTCAATTTTCTTTGCTGTAACCCGAACCTGATCATCCATGATAGCGGGCTGGACTTTCAAACCGCTAGCTTTGATTTTTGCGACCACTTTCTTTGCTGCTTCCTTATCCAATCCTTCCTTAATACTGATTTCTTTTCTGATCATGTTGCCAGAAGCCTGATGCTCATCGCCAAAATTTAGACTTTTCGGATCCAAATTCTGCTTCATCATCCGGGAAATGATAGACCCTTCAATAGCTTTCAAACGCATATCGTCTTCAGTAACAATGGTAATTACATTGTTTTTTTTATCCAGATCTATCGTGCTTTTTGATCCGTTAAAGTCGAATCGGTTAAGGATTTCTTTTTTAGCATTGTTAACGGCATTATCTAATGTCTGCGCATCAACTTTACTTACAATATCAAAAGAAGGCATGGTTTTAGCTTTAAAGTAAAAAAATAAGTAGATTTAAGAGAAATTAATCCATTCTCACAAAAAAACGAAAATAATATGAAAACCACTAAACCAAAGTCTCAAAAAAAAATCATAAAAAAGGAAGCTAAAAAACAACTTGAGCAGTCGATTACCGCTCAATTTTTAGACGTAATTAAAAGTTTAGGGCATGATGTATCGGAAATTAGTACGGAGGTGGGCAAAGCCAGTAAGCGGGTTGCTAAAAAACTGACAAAAAAATTTACCATTGTTAAAGCAGATGTGGGACAAAAAATTGATGGTTTGTTACATGCTTCCAAAGAAAAAGCAAACGAAGTCAAAAAACCTATTGCCAAGGCCATTAATAAATCTGAAAAATCTGCTGAAAAAGTAGTAAAAAAAGCGGTTGAGAAAGCAAAACCAGTGGTGCAAAGTATTAAAGTTACGGCGATAGAAACGGAAGAGAAGGCAGAAAAGGTATTGGCCAAACCGGTAGCGAAAACAAAAGAATCAGTGAAAAAGGCCACGGGAACAACAAAAAAGACAGTAAATGAAGCACCAGAAAAAGCGGCAGAAATTGTAAAAAAAACCACTGCGAAAGCTGCTCCTGCAGCTAAGAAGATTGTAAAAACAACAACTAAAAAATAAATTTGTTAACGTTAACATGTAAATGAATTAACATCGATTTAACAAATTAATATGCAGTTTTGAACATCCCTGTTTGGCAGGGATTTTTTATTTTTTAAATGAGCAATAAGAAGATTCCATTTTTTAACCGCGAAATCAGTTGGCTTTACTTTAATGAACGTGTACTGCAGGAAGCAGCCGATGAAACAGTGCCATTAATTGAAAGGATTAAATTTCTGTCGATATTTTCTTCCAATTTAGAGGAGTTTTACCGCGTAAGGGTGGCCACCATAAGCCGTTTAACCAATCTGAATGATAAAGCGAAAGCACTTTTGGGTTTTAATCCGAAGAAAATTCTGAATGAGATTAAAAACATTGTTGTAAAACAGGAAAAAAAATTCGACCAGCTTTTTCAGGCTACCTTGATTAATGAACTTGCTCAAAACAGGATTTTTATTTTAAATGATACCCAGCTGAATGTAAGCAGGGGAGAATTTGTTAAAAATCATTTCAGGGATAAAATTTTATCCAACCTGGTTCCTATCATGCTGGATATGGACAAACCCTTTCCGGAATTGAAAGACCGGTTTCTTTACTTTTTTGTTAAACTTTCGAAAAAAGAAACAAAAGTTAAGGAGAAATATGCACTTATTGAAATTCCACCTAATTTACCCCGGTTTCTGGTACTGCCTGAAACAAACGATCTGAAGTTTATAATCCTTGCTGAGGACATTATCAGGTATTGTTTAGATGATATATTTTATGTTTTTACTTACGATAGTTTAGAGGCTTATTCGATCCAGTTAACCAGGGATGCTGAGTTGGATATTGATAAAAACATTAGCGATAAGTTTATTGATGATTTAAAAAACAGCTTAGAGAAGCGCAAAAAGGGAAAACCCATGCGTCTGCTTTATGATTCGGCAATGCCGCTGAATATGCTTACTGTATTGGTTAATAAACTTAAGCTGGAAGCTGAAAGCTTAATACCAGGTAATCGTTACCACAAGTTTGGCGATTTTATTGCCTTTCCAAATGTGGGCAAAAAGGAATTGGAATATGCTCCGAATATACCGCTGAAAGTTCATGGGCTGCATAGAACACAAAGCATGTTCAGTAAAGTTGCGCAGCGCGATTATTTAGTCAATTTACCTTATCAATCTTATGATTACATCATTTTGTTTTTGCGTGAGGCTGCCATCGACCCAAAAGTAACTGAAATACAGATCACCTTGTATCGGCTAGCCGAAAACTCGAAGGTAATTAATGCCTTAATCAACGCCGCCAAAAATGGTAAAAACGTTTCTGTTCTGTTAGAACTTAAAGCTCGTTTTGATGAACAGGCCAATATTTATTGGACAAGCCGCTTAATGGAAGAAGGTGTTAAAGTAAACTATGGTTTAACGGATTATAAGGTACACTCTAAAATTTGCCTGGTAAAACGGATAGAAAAAGATAAACCAAAATACTATGCGAACCTGGCAACAGGAAATTTTAATGAAAAAACCGCAGGCTTGTACTGCGATCATAGCATTTTCACGGCCAGGAAGGAAATTACCAATGACCTGGTTAAACTTTTTGATGCATTGAACAAGCGTACCGTAACCAGAGGCTTCAAACACCTGATCGTTTCTCCACTGGAGAGCCGTTCTAAACTGGTTAATTTTATCAACCGTGAAATCAGAAATGCCAAGCAGGGTAAACTGGCTTACATTATGTTAAAAGTAAACAGTTTGGCTGATGAAGGCATTATTTCCAAACTTTACGATGCAAGCAATGCCGGGGTAAAAATTCAGCTCATTGTACGCGGAATCTGCTGTTTGGTACCTGGGGTTAAGGGCTTTAGCGAAAATATTACGGCTGTTAGTATCATCGATAAGTTTTTGGAGCATGCCAGGGTCTATATTTTTGGCAATAACGGCAAGAATGACATGTATTTATCGTCTGCAGATTTGATGAGCAGAAATTTCGAACATCGCGTTGAAGTCGGTTTTCCTGTGCTCGACAACGATCTGAAACAGGAGATACAGGACATTATCGACCTGCAACTACAAGACAATACCAAATCGAGGCAAATTAATGCCTTAAACAATAACAAATATCATAAAAACAGATTAAGCAGAAAGATAAGGGCGCAGGTAGATATTTATAACTATTTAAAAACCAAGCATCAATCATAATGTTGAGATACGCAGCTATCGATATCGGTTCGAATGCAGTGAGGTTACTCATCGCCGATATTAGTAAACAAGACGGAAAATATAAATATAAAAAGAACACCCTGATACGTGTGCCACTCCGATTGGGAGATGATGCATTTCTGGATCAATATATTTCAGAGAAAAAATCAGCAGATCTGGTCAAAACCATGGCTGCCTTTAAGAATTTAATGGACGTTTATCATGTTTCTGAATATTTAGCCTGTGCAACCTCTGCCATGCGCGAAGCGCGTAACGGTGAGGATATCGTAAAGCTGATTAAACAAGAAACAGACCTTACTTTAGAAATTATTGAGGGACAGCGCGAAGCCAATATCATTTATGCCAATCATATCGAAGAAGCATTAGACGAGAATAAAACGTACCTGTATATTGATGTGGGGGGAGGGAGTACAGAATTATCTGTTTTCGTAAAAGGAGCACCTGAAGCATCAAGATCTTTCAATATCGGTACCATCAGAATGCTTGATAACCAGGATAAGGAAGAAACCTGGGAGGAGATGAAAGATTGGGTGAAAGAACATACCAAAGCCTATAAGCATTTAGCCGGCATTGGTACCGGCGGCAATATCAATAAATTGTTCCGCATGTCGGATGAGAAAGAAAATGCGCCCCTATCATTACAGAAACTGAATTCGATGTATAACAAATTAACCAGTTATTCATTGAAAGAAAGAATTCATACACTGGGTTTAAACCCCGATCGTGCAGATGTGATTATCCCGGCCTGCGAGATTTATTTAACCTTGATGAAGTGGACAGGCATAAAACAGATTTATGTACCTAAAGTGGGTATGGCTGACGGAATTATTAAGTTGTTGATAGAGGAGAAGCTGGATTAAAGCAATCCTCAAATTACTCCTGCTGTTTGCAAGACCATAATTCGATGTACTGGGAGATTCTACCAGTGAGATTTCTCCGTTCCGTTGCACTCTGGTCGAAATGACGATTGATAGTTGAGGATAACTTTCAAATAATCTGTGGTGTCAGATTTTAACATTTGACACCGCAGATAAGTATTGTTTTACACGTCGGATGGTAACATCCGACAGCACATTTATCTAAGCATCCAAAAGTGAAACTGCTTTATCATCAACAAACCAGGTTAATTTACCGTCAATCGGATCAATTAACTGAGCAGGGTACAGATCAGGATTTTTTTCCGTATCGCCAATTACGTGTTTCAGGGCTTCTGCTTTATTCTCGCCAAACACCAGAAAGGCAACGTTATCAGCTTTATTGATCAACGGTGCCGTAAAGCTAATTCGATAAGTATCCAGTTTTTCTACGTATACGGCCGCTACGTTTACTTCTTCATCTTTAACCAGGGTAGTATGTGGAAAAATTGAAGCAGTATGTGCGTCATCACCCATGCCTAGCAGGATTAAATCGAACACGATATCTTCGCCATCAAAATGCTTGTCTATTGCTTTTTTATATTCAATAGCTGCTTTCTCTGGTGCCAAAGTGGTATTCACATAAAAAATATGATCTTCTTTAATGCCCAGGGGATCCAGAATGGTATTTTTGGCCATTAGTCCGTTGTAGTTATCATCGTTGGCCGGAACGTTGCGCTCATCGCCAAAAAAGAAATATACTTTTTCCCAGTTAATTCTATGCTTCCCTTCGGTAGCCAAAAAATGATAAAGTGCTTTAGGAGAACTACCACCCGTAAGTACAAAATTAAAGCGATCGTTTTCTTCGATAGACATTTCTGCAATTTTGATTACATAATCTGCCAGGTCCTGGTTTAATTCTTCTAATGTTTTGTATATAAGTAGATTCATTTTGTCAGTAATAAAATTGGCATACTGGTCCGATAGCTATCGGATTTATCCAGCATCTAACTGGAAAAGACCCTGAACTAAATTCAGGGTGACGCCCAGTGGGTAATTATTCTTTATTTTTCAATGGCAGATTAAACCAGTGGAAACCATCTCTTGCAATAAGTGCCTCAGCTTCTTCTGGTCCCCAGCTATCAGCAGGATAATTAGGGAAGTTGATTGATTTTTTACTTTCCCAGGTATTTAAAATCGGCATCACCAATTCCCAGGCAGCCTCTACCTGATCGCCACGCATAAATAGCGTTTGATCGCCCATCATGGCATCCAATAATAAGGTTTCGTAAGCTTCTGGTGTATCGCCCTCGTAGGTTCCTTTATAATCGAATACCATATCCACAGGGTTTAATACCATGTCTAATCCAGGTCTTTTGGCCTGTACCTGCATGCGGATACTCATTTCCGGCTGAATACTGATAACCAACCGGTTCTGTTGCCAGTTTTCAGTTACCCCAGATGAAAAAATTTGATGTGGAACATCTCTAAACTGAATGGTAATTAAGGATGAAGTTTGGTTTAAGCGTTTTCCTGTTCTTAAATAGAAAGGAATACCTTGCCATCTCCAGTTATCGATATGGAATTTAACTGCTGCAAAAGTTTCGGTATTGGAGTGAGGATCAACACCTTTTTCCTGACGGTAACCTGGAACTTCCTTACCTTCTACCCAACCTTTGCTGTATTGTCCACGCACCGTGTGAAACCGGATATCTTCAGCAGAGAAAGGACGCATTGCTCTTAACACCTCCACTTTGCGGTTCCTGATTTCATCGGCATCAAAATTGATTGGTGCTTCCATTCCAACTAAACAAAGCAATTGCAAAAGGTGATTTTGGATCATATCTCTCAAAGCGCCAGAACCTTCATAATAACCGCCACGATCGCCTACACCCAATTGTTCGGTTACCGAAATCTGGACGTGATCGATATACGAGCGGTTCCATAACGGCTCAAACAAGGCATTGGCAAAACGGAAAGCCATCATATTCTGCACGGTTTCTTTACCCAGGTAATGATCAATCCGGTAGATCTGCTTTTCAGTAAAAATAGTGCTAAGCAATGTATTTAACTCTTTTGCCGATTCTAAATCGTGGCCAAAAGGTTTTTCGATAACGATACGGCTGTTGTCTTCATCCTGTGTCAATTTATATTTCTGCAAGCACTCCGCAATAATAGGGAAGAAGTTAGGCGCAACTGCCAGGTAGAAAATGACCTGTGTGCCTGTGCCAAACTCTTTTTGATATTTTTCTACCGCAGCTTTCAAATTTTCGAAAGTTTTAGGCTGTGCAAAGTCGGTAGGGCAGTAATGGATGGTATTGGCAAAATCGTCCCACTTATCCTTTTTAACTTTTCCGGTTCGGGAAAATTCGTTCACAGCTTCTTCCAAAGCCGTTTTATAACTATCATCGGTAAATTCAGTTCTTCCTGTACCAATAATGGCAAACTGATCGGGCATGTAGCCCTCCATAAACAGGTTATACAGGGCCGGTGCTAATTTCCTTTTATTTAAATCGCCTGTTCCACCAAATATGACAAAAATGGTCGGGTTTAATGCGGTTTTGGTTTTCATTTTATGATTTCTGTTCTTAAGTCTGATTAGTTATGATAATTTGTTCCAATCGGCATGGAACACGCCTTCTTTATCAATACGCTCAAAGGTATGGGCGCCAAAGAAATCTCTTTGCGCCTGGATTAAGTTTGAAGGCATACGGCCTGTTGTAATCGTATCGAAATAAGTTAGCGTTGAAGCAAAAGCAGGTATACCTAAACCGGCATTTATACTGGCACTGATTGTTTTACGGGTACCGGATAAAGTAGCTTTAATAATGTTTTGAATACCTGCATCACCAAATAAATGCTCAAGAGCATTATTTTTATCATAAGCCTGATAAATATCTTCCAGGAATTTAGCCCTGATGATACAGCCGCCACGCCAGATTTTGGCAATTTCCTGCAACTGTAAATCGTATTGATATTCTTTTGATGCCTGAACCAGTAAATGCATCCCCTGGGCATAAGCACTGATCATCGAGAAATAAAATGCATCTTCCAGCTCCTCAACTGTAATCTCAATTTTAGCATCTTTTTTACCGAATGCTTCTTCTAAAGACACCCTAAGGGCTTTAAATTTAGATAAATCACGGTTAGAAACCGCTTCGTTAATCGTTGGTACAGGTAACTGAAGCTCCATTGAAACCTCCGAAGTCCACTTTCCGGTACCTTTTGAACGTGCTTCATCTTTAATCTGATCTAAAAGATCGTTTTGTGTATCGGTATCTTTAAACAGGAAGATTTCTGCAGTAATTTCTAACAGGAATGATTGCAGTCTGCCTTCGTTCCATTTTTTAAAAACTTTATAAATTTCCTCATTTGAATACCCCATGCCGTTTTTAAGGATACCATATACTTCGGCAATAAGTTCCATAATGGCGTATTCGATACCATTGTGTACCATTTTAACAAAGTGGCCGGAAGCACCCGGACCAATGTAAGTTACACAAGGATCGGTTCCAACTTTCGCAGCTACCGCATCAAAAACATCTTTAACTACATTATAAGCTTGTTTATCGCCACCTGGCATCATACTCGGACCAAAACGTGCGCCTTCTTCACCACCGGAAATACCCATTCCGAAAAAATGTAAGCCATCTTTCTCCAGCTCATCCACACGGCGGTTGGTATCGGTAAAGTGGGAGTTTCCACTATCGATGATAATATCACCTTTACTTAAAAGTGGTTTCAATTCGGCAATAACGCTATCTACAATTGGACCGGCAGGCACTAATAAAATCAGCGTACGCGGAGTTTGCAAGCTTGAAATAAAGCTTTCTATATCATTAAAGCCTTCCAGCTGATGTGCTTTGCCTTCCTCTTCCAACTTAGCAATCATTTTGGTGTCTTTATCGTAACCGGTAACCGAGAAGCCTTTATCAGCCATGTTTAATAAAAGGTTTCGGCCCATCGTGCCTAAGCCGATCATGCCCAATTTATATTTTTTCGAATCGTTATTTGCCATTTTTTATTTTTTTGAATGCACCCAAAAATAGGGTTTACAAATTAATATTGCAGATTTTGTTGTTAAAAGATTGTAATAAACAATGAATTCAGCGTTGTGCTATTTTTTTGGCGATACAGTAAAAATATTGTATTTATCGGCAAGTTTCCAGAGTTTTGCCCCACCTTTAATGCCATCTCTGTTCGTTACAATTTTAATATTGCCTTCCAGTTTAAAATCGATGTGTTTAGAATTACCACCACCAATGTATAAAGCATCATAATTGAAAACCGTTTTATAAACTTCGATAATCTTTTTTAAACGTTTATTCCAGCGTTCAGCACCGATTTTTTCAAAAGCCTTATTCCCGATATAATCGTCATAATCTTCTTCTTTATTAATCGGAAAATGCGCCAGTTCTAAATGCGGCAATAATTCGCCATCAAATAACAGTGCCGTTCCAAATCCTGTTCCTACTGTAAAAACAATTTCAAAACCTTTGCCATCAACTACACCTAAGCCTTGTTGATCGGCATCGTTTACCAAACGTACGGGATGCCCCAGTACATTGGCAACACGTTGCGCCAGATCAACATCCTCCCATTTATTTTTCGCCAGATTAGGTGCGGTTTTAACGATGCCGTTTTTAACATAACCTGGAAAACCAATCGAAATGCGGTTGAACGTTTGCGGGAAAGGTTTAACCAGATCTACTATTCCGTTAACAATATCTTTAGGTGTAGCTTCAGGCGGAGTTTTGCTTTTAACATATTCATTAAGCATGTTGCCGCTTTCATCCAAAAGAACTGTTTTTATACTTGTACCACCAATATCAACCGATAATATATTGTTGTTTCCAACTTTTTTCTCTGTAGCCATAAACGCTTTAATCATAATTTCGAAGTTCTACAAATAAATTAAAATGGCAAATATTAAATGAAGATTGATTTTTTTAGATAAAATAATATACACTATAAAATCTATATATTTAGTAGAATATAATTAAGTTTGTTCCGTTAATTTAAAAAGATATAAACGGTTATGACGGTAAACTACCTTGCATTTGCTATTCCAGCATTCTTTATTTTTGTATTTATTGAATTTAAAATAGCCCAATACCAAAAGAAGGCTAAAATTTTTAAATATGAGAGTACCGTTGCAAATTTTAGCGTAGGCATTGCTGAAAGGTTATTAAATTTATTCATCGCGGCAAGTTTTTATCAGGTGTACAACCGGGTTTATACCAACTATGCCATTTTCGACATTTCTACCAAATGGTATGTATGGATTTTGCTATTGCTTGCCACCGATTTTGTTTGGTACTGGTATCACCGGTTAGGGCATGAGATTAATTTTTTATGGGCTGCGCACATAGTTCACCACCAAAGTGAAGAATTTAATTTATCTGCCGCAGCACGGATTACCACCATTCAGGCCATTTTTCGCAATGTATTTTGGTGTATATTACCCTTATTGGGTTTTCATCCTAATATGATCATCACTATACTTTTGGCTCACGGAGCTTATTCATTTTTTACGCACACGCAATTAGCCGGTAAATTGGGCTGGTTGGAAAATATATTGATCACACCTTCTTTACATGGCGTTCACCATGCATCGGATGAGAAATACCTGGACAAAAACTATGGCGACGTTTTTGTTTTTTGGGATAAACTCTTCGGTACCTTCCAAAAGGAAGAAGAAGCTCCAAAATATGGCTTAACCCACCCGATCAAAAGTTACAGTTTTCTTTGGCAGCATTTTCATTATTATCTGGAAATAGGCGAAGCCTACAGGCGTGCAAATGGATTCAGGGCAAAATGGAATGCTATCTTCGGCAGCCCAGCCTTGATGGATCAAAATATCAGGCCTGTTTTAGAAGAGCGTTATTTCCAGCAAAGAAAACAATATCAATCCAAACCTAAATTTAAAACTTATTTAAATATTCAGTTAACTGGGGTAGTTGCCATGCTTACAGGTACTACCATGTTTTACGAATCATTAACATCAATACATAAAATAGCCATAGCAGTTTTTATTTTGGTTACACTGATTAACATCGGTGCGTTATTGGAGCAGCGCAAGTGGATTTATTACCTGGAATGTTTCAGATTGATATTGGTATTTGGTTATCTTTTCTACCGTTTTGATATCATCGAATTTTTAATATTACCAGTTGTAGGATTGATCATTCTAGAGCGTAATTTTTCTTTGAACAGCTTGTACAAAAAACACTTTTTCAGCTACCAATCCAACACAATTAATACATAGGTAACCTAAAATAAAAGTTGGCTTAATATTATCGTAACCTTGTCAGGCTACTTTTGCTGGCAAGATGAAGGATGTATATTTAAGCAAAAGTGATGAAGAGTTAATGTCTCTGATGATCAATCAGGACAGCCTTGCATTAGAAACGCTTTTCAACAGGTATTATCCTGCTTTATGCAAATTTACCTCTATCTATATTAAAGATTACAATAGGGCTGAAGAGCTTATTGCTGATCTTTTTATGAAGCTCTGGGACAAAAGAAATGAACTGCGGATCAGATCGATCAAAAAGTACCTGTTTACCGCGGCTAAAAATTTAGCCTTTAATGAAGTTCAACGTGTAAAATTCAATATTTTAAGTATTAACGATCGTGAAGATACGCTAGATTTTCCGGATACTTATTTAAATCCACACGAACAGCTTACCAGCAGGGAATCTTATTCCGAAATTATGGATTTGATTAAACTGTTACCAGATCGGCAGCGGGAGGTGCTTTTAATGAGCCGCATAGATATGCTGGAGAAAAACATGATTGCCGATTTACTGGGCATAACGATCAGAACGGTAGAAACCCTGCTATATCAGGCGGTAAAAAACTTCAGATCCCTTACTACCGACCGTTCTGCTATTTAATCTGCTCTTCTTTGCCTACCGTATTTAATGCTGAAGTGATGTGGCCCTGAGGGGATCAATTATTTAAATATCAGCATAATTAGTTTTTTGGAAGCGTAATTATTTGCATGTATATCGCGTATCATCCAGGCAACCACGTAAATCCCTGCCATTAACAATTTATTAACAATAATTTGATCTTTTTCGCTACGTATCGCTGTCAGTTAATCTGTCTTACATGCAGAACCGCATAACTAAATGGACGAACATTACTACCGATTAATAGCGCATTACAGCAAGAAAACCATTGGCACAGAAGATTTAACTGATTTATTGACCTGGGTAGAAAGTAGCCGGAAGAATCAGCAGATTTTCATCGAAACCTTAAATGTATTTGAAGTAGCAGATCATTCCCTGAACAAGCCTGTAAATCAGCAAAAAAGCTGGTCGGCCATTCAACAACATATCGAAAATAACACGGAACCATCTCCGGTGATAAAAAAAATCAACTATCGCAGCTACCTTTCAATAGCTGCCGCAATTTTGGTGATTACTTTATTGCCAATATTATATTTCAACAATTTTCGCCCGAAAAAAACGGAAGCTGCCGCTTACCATGAAATTTATAATCCCCGCGGACAGAAAAGACTGGTTACCTTGCCCGACGGCTCCAACATCTATTTAAACGGCGATAGTAAAATCCGGTATGCATTAAATTTTAATACCGGTAAACGTATCGTTTATTTAGCAGGTGAAGCTTTTTTTGATGTACAGCACCGCAGCAGACAGCCTTTTATTGTACACACAGGAAAAGTAAGCACTACTGTTCTGGGTACCTCATTTAACATTAATGCTTACCCGTCTTTAAAAAATATCGCCATCACCGTGCAAACGGGCAAGGTAGGGGTAGTGTTTAAAAGTGAAGGTAAAATTGCACCTGTGCAGTTCCTTTTACCAAATCAACAACTCAGTATTAGTAAAAACAATGGACAGGCTTCTAAAAAGCAGGTAAATGCAGTTGATTTTGATAGCTGGAGGGAATATAAAATCTTTTTTTACGATAAACCCCTGAACGAAATCACCGAGGTAATAGCCCGTGAGTATGATCTTGATATTGAAATCAAAACCGAAGCTTTAAGAAAGGTTAAGCTCACCGCAAAATTTGATAAATGCCCGGCTAAGCAGATTATGGATGTAATTGCCAAGCTATCGGGTTCAAAATATACCATCTATGGAAATAAAGTAATCATTTATTAACGATAAACCGGAAACATAGCTATGATATAAAATTACTAAACCGAAAGATGGCTCGAAATGGACACATTGCAAGCCCTGAAAACTGTATACTCATTTGACAAAGTAAAACTTAGTAAAGATATGAAAATTAATATCCGGTGGATTAAAATCTTCCATCAGTATCCCTCAAAAATTATGGTAATCATGGCCATAACGATGTTGAATCTGCTCTCTTTCTCTTTATATACCCATGCACAAAGTGATAAAAAATTTTTATTTGAAGCGGATGGCATCACCCTAAAAAAGGCATTTGAAACTTTAGAAAAGCTGAGCGGTAATCATATTGCTTATAACAATAGCCAGCTCAATGATCAGAAAAAGGTTTATGTTTCCAGAGGAACAAGATCAGTATCTGAAATACTGGATCTGCTTTTGAAAGGAATGCCTTTTACCTATAAAGCCAGCGGTACAGGTAATATCCTGATTACCGCAAAAAACACCAATATAGGTCGGATTAGCGGAAGGGTTGTGGATGAAAACAATGAACCCATTCCGGCTGCAACCATTAAAATTGTTGAACTGAATACCATTGGGCAAACCAATAACAATGGCGAATATAATCTAAATGCTGCCCAAGGCATTTATACTGTTGAGGCCAGATTTATTTCTTACGAAATTGCCAGAAAGCAACAGGTAAAGGTTAATGTGGGTGCAACCACTAATGTTAACTTTAAACTGGTACAAGCGGACAACTCACTAAATGAAGTGGTGGTAACTGCTTTAGGTATTAAAAGACAGGAGAAAGCTTTGGGTTACTCTACTACTACGGTAAAAGGAGAGGATTTAACCAGCGCATTATCTAACAACTGGACCGATGCTTTATCTGGTAAGGTTGCCGGCTTAAATTTAGTCAGATCTAATGGCGGGCCTGGAGGCTCTAACAAAATAATTTTACGTGGTGAAAATAATCTGGGTGGCGGAAACGATGCATTAATTGTAGTAGATGGCGTTGTAATTAACCAGGGAAGCGGTAGAACAACCGGTTATGGCGGCTCCGGCTATCTTGCTGATGAGACACCAGTGGATTATGGAAGTGGTTTGGGTGACATCAATCCAGAGGATATTGAAGATGTTACTGTATTAAAAGGGCCTGGAGCTGCGGCTTTATATGGACAGAGAGGCGCAAACGGAGCCATCGTAATTACCACAAAATCGGGCAGGAAAACTCAAAAGGGGATTGGTGTCACGATTAATTCCAATACCATGATGGAAACGATTAATAGATGGCCTGATTTACAATATGAGTATGGTCAAGGTGTTGACGGCGATAATTATTATTCTTACAATGCGTCTGCAGATGGCCCGAGTACTCGCAGTACAAGCTCTGCCTGGGGGCCAAAATTTAATGGCCAATCTTATTTCCAGTATGATCCGGTAACCCATACACAGGCTACTACAAGGACACCATGGATACCTTATGTAAACGACTCTAGAAAATTTTTCGAAACAGGCAGGACTTACACCAATAGTGTTACCCTTTCTGGAGGTAATGATAAAACAACAGCCAGATTTTCTGCAACAAATGTAAATAATAGCTGGATTATACCTAACACTGGCTACGAAAGAACTTCAATAGCACTATCTGTTAATCAGAAGGTAACAGATAAGCTTCAAATTGCTGCTAAAGTTAATTACAATAATAAAACGAGTGATAACTTACCTTCTACAGGATACAATAATCAATCTATTATGTATTGGTATTTATTTTGGGAGCCAAATGCGACGATAGATTGGTTAAAAGATTATTGGTTACCCGGTAAAGAAAATATTTCACAGAGCTATCCTTTCAGCAGTTTTCCGGATAACCCATATTTGATCGCTAACGAGATGTTAAACGGATCAAGAAGAAATGGCTTGACCGGAAATATTTCTGCAACCTATAACTTTACGAAGAATTTTAGCTTTACAGTAAGAACATCTTTAGATTTATCTCAGGAGCAGCGTACGCAACAAAGACCTTTTGATACTGAAAAATATAAGAAAGGTATGTACCGTACCCAGAGCATCAATTCTCAGGAGATAAATAGCGATTTCTTGTTAAGGTACCAGAAAAAATTAGGGAAAGACTTTGAAGTTTCTGCCTCTGTGGGCGGAAGCATGTTAAAAAACCATTATAATAAAGATGAAAACAGAGCAGACTCTTTGCTTTATCCGGGTGTTTACTCGCTGGCAAATGCAGCCGGTGTAATTGTACCTTTTCCATTTAGGAGCCAGTATAATATCAATAGTTTTTACGGATTATTGACTGCAAGCTACAAAAACTTCTTGTATCTGGATGTTACCGGTCGTAACGATTGGAATAGTGTTTTAGCCTCGCCAACGTCGACAAAAAATGTCTCTTTCTTTTATCCATCAGTTAATTTAAGTTTTATTGCATCTGAAGTATTAAGGCTTCCAAAAGCGTTTTCATATGTAAAAATCAGGGGATCACTTGCTGGCGTAGGAAGTGGGGAAACTACACCTTACAAAACGTCATATACCTATATTCCGGTGCCTAACTATGCTGGTGGTTTAGCTAATCCAACAACTTTGCCCAATACTGATTTAAAATCATTGTTTACCACCAGCTACGAGGGAGGATTGGAAGTTAAAATGTTTAACAATAGATTAGGTTTTGATATAACTACCTACAAAGGGAAAACCAAAAACCAGATCCTGTCCTCAACGGTTGATGCTTCCTCTGGTGTAAGAAGTGTAATTGTAAATGCAGGTTTGGTTACCAACAGTGGTGTTGAAATTGCATTGGATGGAACACCTGTAAAAACCCGTAGCGGCTTTAGCTGGAATATTACAGGAACATTTGCAGCAAATAAAAACACCGTTGTAGAATTAACACCTGGATTAGATCAATACATCCTCCAAAACGGGCCAGGAAGCAGAGGCGCTATCATCGCATTTCCCGGAGGAAGTATGGGCGATTTATATGGCAGGGGTTACCAGAGATCTCCAGATGGGCAAATTGTTTATGATGGTAATGGCAACCCGATCATTACCACCGATATGCAATATATTGGTAATACCAATCCGAGATGGAAAGCCAGTATTGCCAATACTTTTAAATACAAACATTTCTCACTCAATTTCATGTTTGATACGCAATATGGCGCAGTAGGCTATTCTTTATCTGCTGCTGTATTAGCAGAACAAGGTAAAACGGTAAATACCTTGCCAGGACGTTACAATGGTATTATCGGAAACGGTGTTCAACGTAATCCTGACGGTTCTTTCCGCCCCAATGATGTGATCAGTAAAGACGCGACAACTTATTACACGGCACATTATGGTCGCGACAACGTAGAAGGGACTACGTATTCTACAGATTATTTAAAGCTAAGGGAAGCGCGTTTGGACTATACTTTTACGCCGAAGTTTTTAAGTAGAATTGGACTAACCAGAGCTGCGATAGGTATTTATGGCCGTGATTTATGGGTATTAACAAAATGGCCATTGTTCGACCCTGAATTTGGAACATTAGGAAACGGAGATATCAATAAAGGCTTTGAATATGGCCAATTCCCATCGACCAGATCATTCGGATTCAATTTAGTAATTGGCATTTAAATTTAAAACAATGAAAAGTAGAAGATACATATATCCAATAATCGTAGTTATTACAACTATATCTACGATGATGCCTTCGTGCAAAAAGGATTTTAGTAAAATAAATACTAACCCAAATACAAGCGCTTTTGCATTGCCACAGGCTTTACTGGCTCCAGCCATAACTGATGTTGTAGCTGCCAATATGAGCAGAAGCCAAAGAATTACCAATGAGTTAATGCAGGTTACTGTAAATATGGGCGATACCGAAGGAAAGATATTCAGGTACGAGGTTAGGACAGCGGAAGCAGATTATTTGTGGAACGCATGGTATACTGAATTAACGAATTTTAAAGATATCTATAAAGGTGGCGAAGATAATTTAAATACATCTTACCAGGCATTATCGCTGATATGGCAAGCCTATACTTACTCTTTATTAACTGATACCTATGGTGATATACCTTTTTTCAATGCTAATAAGGCTAAGGAGGGGATATATACACCAAACTTTGATCAACAGAAAGACATTTATCCTGCTTTATTTTTAATGCTTGAGCAGGCAAATGAATTTTTAAAAGTTGGAAATGCTACAGGGAATGCAATTACTTCAGCTAGTGATCCTATTTACGCCGGAAACAGGGATAAATGGAGAAGATTCGGAAATAGCCTTTACTTAAGGTTATTGTTAAGAGTCTCGGGAAAGGCCGAAACAAATGCAATAGCTAAAATTAAGGAAATTGTAGATACTAAAGCATCAAATTATCCGATTATGACCAGCAATGATGATTCGGCAGTTTTAAAGTGGAGTGGCACTGGAGCTTATGTATCGCCATTTGTTCCATGGAGGGATGGAGATTGGTATGGACCAAAATTAGCTAGCTTCTTTGTTGATAATTTAAATGAAAGAAGCGATCCCAGAATTCAAAAATGGGCAACTTTATATCAGGGAGATTATCAAGGGATACCTAGTGGCTACCCTCCAGGCCAGGCACCTGAAGGTAAATCTTCCTTTCCGGTTTCATTAAAAGCCGAACCGCTACTGGGTAATATCATGAATTATTCTGAGCTACAGTTTATTTTGGCAGAGGCTGCAGTTAAAGGTTGGATTACGGCAAAGACGCCACAGGCTTATTACGAGGCCGGTGCAGCCAGTGGAATAACTTTCTGGGGTTACACCTTACCTTCGAATTACCTAACATTTGAAAAAGTGAAATGGGATAACAACTATACATTAGATCAAAAAATGGAGTTGATCCATATTCAAAAATATTATTCTTTATTTTTTACTGATCTTCAACAGTGGTTCGAATTTAGAAGAACCGGCCATCCTGTATTGCCGAAAGGTGCCGGTTTAAATAATGGGGGTGTTATGCCTGCAAGGTTAAACTATCCGGTATATGTACAATCGGCCAATGGAGACAATTATAAAGCAGCTGTAGCTGTTCAGGGAGCCGATAACATTAATACTTTAGTTTGGTGGCAAAGGCCTTAAAGATTACATTTTAAAGAGATAATTTATGAAAACCAACTATTTATACATCTATTTAATCATTGCCAGTTTAGCCTTCGCCGGCTGTAAAAAGCATGATTTTGCTGCTGGAAAAGTTAGTACGATTACTTATATTGAAGAAATCAGAAGTTTGTACAAAGGATCTGACCTTATTATTCTAAAAGATGCACTTGCCGGAGCTGGCTCTATTACAGGAGTGGTAATTTCTAACATCGATTCGGGTAATGTTCCGCTAAACACAGTGGTTATACAGAGTACAAGAAAAGGAAGAACACGTGGACTTATACTTAATCTTGAGAATCCATCAGTTTATAAACCAGGCGATTCATTACTGATAAAAGTTGAAGGGAGTTCCCTTAAACGTGTTAAGGGAGCTTTACAGATTGTTGGACTTACCGATGCATCAATAGTTAAGATATCTGCCAACAACAAAATCAACGTTCAAACCGCATCCAGTTATAACATTTCGCTTAAGCCAGATGAATATGAGAGTACATTGGTACAGATTAAATCGGGTTTGATTAATCCTTTGCCAACTTTTGGTGATAATTTTATTGGAGATAAAAGTGTGGTGAACGGAGCCGATAGCCTAATCTTACATACTGAAGCAACGGCAAATTATGCAAAAACTGATCTTCCTGCCGGAGCTACATTCACCGGAATTGTATTTATTAATAACGAGATTCCAAACAGAACACCAATTCAGCTTTGGCCTAGGGTATCAACAGATATCACGGAGAGAGTGGCTCCACCAGATCCAAATGGCCCTGGTTTAGGAAAATTCCCAGTAGTGATAACCGGTATTGTTGCTGATGCCAAAGGTGGCGATGGTAATTATGAATATGTACAATTTAGAGCAACAAGGGATATAGATTTTACCAAAAACCCACTTTCGGTTATTACCTGTACCAATGGTGGTACTGCCGCTCCTTATGCGGGTACTGCGCCTGCAGGAGGTTGGGCTACAGGCGGAGGAAGAACTTATAAGTTTAATTTAACCAGCGGTACAGTAGCAAAAGGAGAATTTTTCTATGTTGGAGGCAGCAATCAACGCATTAACGGCGCAAACTCTACGTCACTGAGTACCTCAAAATGGATCAGGTCTATAGCGTATGTAACCAACGACGGCGATGGATTCGGATCTAAAAGTAGCGGTATATTTCCAAATAGTGGTAATGCTGGTGGGGTGGCTGTTTTTGAAGGAACAATTATAAATGAAACATCTGTACCTTTGGATGTGGTCTTTTTTGGCGGTTCTGGTAAAACAACGCTCTATAATGCAGTTAATAATTATGGTTATCGTGTTGTTAACAATGATCATTATAATACAATTGATCCCGCAACTGCTACAGATCAACCTTTCTTTTTCCAGGGTACTAATCAGTATATCATCCCTCATTCTGCCGTAGCAGATCTAGGTCTGTTCTTAAAGTTAGGGGGATCGTTTAATGCAACAACAAAAACCTGGACTACTGCCAGAGGAGGTATATATTATCAAATGTCGTTAACTACATCTGTAAGTGAAATCGAATCAGGAGCTGATGTTACTCAAATAACCAATTAACGCAATGGTTCTCTTGATTAGTAATTCATGAGAACCATTGATTTCAAATCCACATCGTTTAATACCATGAACAGAAGATCATTTATACAAAAATCAACTTTATTAACCTCTTCCTTATTCATTAGTTTAAAATCATTTCCTTCATCGTTGTTCGCTGTAGATGGTTTGGTAAGCGGCACCGTAACCAGCAAAGGCAAAGCCGTAGCCGGCGTTGTTATTTCTGACGGCTATAGCGTAGTGCAGACTGACAAAATCGGCAATTATGAACTGAAATTAAACGAACTGGCCCGCTTTGTGTGGATCAGTACACCATCGGGTTATGAATTTAAAACCGAAAGCAGCATTGCCCGTCACTACTATAAGCCAGATACAGCAGGTAAATTAAATTTCGATCTTAAACCACTCAAACAGAATGATAACAAGCATAATTTTATTATTTGGGCCGATCCACAGGTAAAAACCAAAAAAGATGTACAACAGATGATGGAAACTTCTGTGCCAGATACGCTTGAAGTGGTAAAAGCGATGGGTAAAACGCCCGTTCATGGTATTGGTGTCGGCGATCTGGTGTGGGACAACTTAGCTCTTTTTCCTGCCTATGATGAAGCTATTGCGCAAATCGGCATTCCTTTTTTCCAGTGTCTCGGCAATCATGACATGGATTACCGCATGGGTGATGATGACACCTCCGACCGCATTTTTCAAGCACATTATGGGCCAACATATTATTCTTTCAATAGGGGAAAGGCCCATTACGTGGTTTTGGATGATGTACGTTATTTAGGCGTAGAGCGAACTTATGATGGATACATTACGCCAACTCAGTTAGAATGGCTGGCCAAAGATTTACAGTTTGTACCAAAAGATGCACTGCTCATCATCTGTCTGCATATTCCGGTACACAACTCTGTAAAAAACAATGATGATTTTTATGCTGTTTTAAAAGATTTCAAAAACGTGCATATCATGTCTGGCCACACCCATTTTAATAAAAATGTAATTACAAATGGCATTTACGAGCATAATCATGGCACTGTATGTGGTGGCTGGTGGACGGGCCCTATTTGTGGCGACGGAACACCTCGCGGTTATGGGGTTTATGAGGTGAACGGAACAGATTTGAAATGGTACTATAAGTCAACCGGCGAAGATCGTAAAAAGCAGTTGAGTATTTATGTAGATATGCTAACCAACCAAAAAAGGCTGATCGCCAATGTTTGGAATTATGATCCGGAATGGAAAGTGGAATATTTTCTGGATGGAAAAGCAATGGGGACTTTGGCTATTCAGGACGGGTTCGATCCTTTATCGGTAAAACTTTATAAAGGTGATAAATTGCCCAACCCAAGGCCATTTGTTGAGCCGGTATCTACTGACCATCTATTTTTGGCCCATTTTGCTCCTTCTGTTAAAAAAGTAAAGGTCGTAGCCACCGATCGTTTCGGAGAAAAATTTGAAGCCGAAATTGATGCCTAATGAGGCTAAGCAATGATTGGATATTAACACTGAAGTTATTTACGCTTTGATCAAACGCGTCAGATGGAAACATCTGACGCTACAAAAAAATTGATTATCGTGCTGTAGGATGTCACCAATCTTACAGTTGACGAACGATGATTTCTAAAGACCTTTTTAAAATTAACTTTTGGATATGAAAATTAAAAAAACAGCCATAATTATTCTTTTGGTTTCATTAGCAATAAAATCGAATGCTCAGGAAATTAAATTCCCCGAATTCAGTGCCGAAGCGCACCGTGGCGGACGTGGTTTAATGCCTGAGAATAGCATTGAGGCCATGCTAAACGCCATGAAAATAGATGGAATTACTACCCTGGAAATGGATACACATATCTCAAAGGATGGCAAAGTGGTGGTTACTCATGATGATTACCTGAACCCGGTTTTTATGCTTACACCAGATGGAAAAGATATTCCGGAAACAGATAACAGGAAATACCGCATTTTCGGAATGAACTATGCCGACATTAAACAGTTTGACCTGGGCACTAAATATTACCCCCAATTTCCTCAACAGAAGAAAGAAAAAACGCATCTTCCTTTACTTTCTGATTTAATCGATGCCGTGCAGCGCGATATCAAAAATAATAAACGTAAACAGTTTTTCTATAATATCGAAACCAAGTGCAGTGAAAGTGGTGACGGGATCACCAATCCTAAACCTGAAGAATTTGTTCGGCTTTTGATGGATGTGATCATAAAGAAAAATATCTCCGATTTCGTGGTGATTCAATCTTTTGATAAAAGGACCATCCAGATCATCCATGAGAAATATCCGAAAGTAAAAACTTCTTTTTTGGTAGCCAACAAAAAAACTTACCAAGAAAATATGGCTGATCTGGGTTTCAAACCCTTTATCTTAAGTCCGGTGTGGCAAATGGTAAACGAAGAACTGGTTAAAAAGGCACATGCCGATGGTGTAAAAATTATTCCCTGGACAGCAAATACCTTAGCTGATATCCAAAAATTAAAATCGATAAATGTGGACGGTATCATTTCTGATTATCCGGATATTCTAGTACAGGCGAAATAATGGGTTATCGGAAAATGCAATCCTTTTTGTAGATCATAATTTTATCTGGTCGAGATCGCTGATCTCGACCAGCATTTATCATTTAAATTAATATGTTTTCTCCAAGTGAGGCAATATGCGTTTTATCAATCTGATTTAAGCTAGGTATATAACCTAACTTTTTTATTTTGGTATATTGAAGAATATATCTTTCGGTTTCGTTATTTTCAGTACCATTAAAAATGATTCCTTTAACCGGAATATTAAACTGTTTAAGCAGATTGACGGATAGTAGGGTGTGGTTAATACTACCCAAATAATTTTGAGAAACCAAGATCACTTCTACGCTTAATTTTTTTATCAGGTCTACAATCAGTTCGTTTTCGTTTAAAGGCACCATTAATCCACCAGCCCCTTCAATAATTAAGTTATTATCGGTTACCGGTATATTGATTTTGCGGAGATCAATTTCAATTCCATCCAGTTTGGCAGATAGATGTGGCGATAGGGGCTGCGTTAATCTGTAGCTTTCAGGGTGGATAACTGTTTCAGGATTACTGATTAAATTTTTAACCGTTAAACTGTCACTGGCCTCTAAATCTCCCGACTGGATCGGCTTCCAGTAATCGGCTTTTAGCTTCTCGGTAAGAATAGCACTTACCAATGTTTTTCCGATACCTGTTCCAATGCCTGTAATAAAATATTTATCCATCTAATTCCATTCTTTAAGGTGATTGACCAATGAGATCATTTCCTCATCGGTATTAAAAGTGTGCAGGCAAATTCTAAGTCTTTCTTTGCCTGGTGCAACTGTAGGGCTTAATATGGCCCGAACATCAAAACCTTTGCTCTGCAGGTTGGCAGCGGCCTGTTTAGTTGCTTCGTTTGATGAAAACAAAATACCCTGGATGGTACTTTCGCTATCAAGTGCTTTGATCTTCTGTTCTTTTAACGCTTTTCTGAATAACGCTATTTTTTGATTGATCAACTGATGATCAATTTTATATAAGTATTGATATGCACAGTTAACCGCAACCACATTATGGATGGGGGCGGCTGTGGTATAAATAAATGATCTGGCAAAATTAATAAGATAATGCCGGAGGTTTTTATTTCCCAAAACGATAGCCCCATGTACACCTATTGCCTTTCCAAAAGTTACAATACGTGCAAATACCCGTTCAGTTAAGTGAAGTTGATTGATTAATCCCTGGCCGTTTATACCAAAAATACCGGTAGCATGGGCTTCATCTACAATCAGGTTGGCTTCATAGCGCTCACAAAGATTTGAGATGGCCAATAATGGTGCCATGTCACCATCCATAGAATAAACGCTTTCTACCACTACAAACGTATTTCCTTTTGCCCGTTTCAGTTTGCCTTCGAGATCGTTTATATCATTATGATGAAATTTAAAACGCGTAGCATGGCTTAACCTACAGCCATCTATAATACTGGCATGAATCAACTCATCCGTAATAATGGTGTCACCCCGTTGAGGCAAGCTGGATAATAGCCCTACGTTGGCATCATAACCGGAGTTAAAAATTAATCCGCTTTCGGCCAGATGAAAATCCGCAATGAACTGCTCTGTCTCTTCGGTAAATCTGGTATTTCCGCTTAACAATCTTGAACCGCCAGCTCCATTCAGGTAATCAGGCATCGATGCCAGGCTACTATCGATCATTTTTTTTAATTCACCAGATCTGGCAAAACCTAAATAGTCGTTAGAGCAAAAATCAACAGGGGAGATGTTTGTCGATAAGTTCCTGATCGAAAGATTATCTTTCCGTTCCTGAAGCTTATCCCCAATAAACCGTTCAACTTTACGCATCGCCCAAAAGTAAAAAAGCGTCCCGAATAATCGAAACGCTTTCAAAAATATAATTAATTACTTTTTTACTATTTATCCTTGTGCAGGAGGATTAGAAACGACTGGTTCTTTATCTCTTTTACCTCTTGTGCCCATGCTTTTTCTCATTTTCTCACCTTTTTCTTTTGCCTCGGCACGGAAAGCGTCCATTTTAGTTTTTTGATCTGCAGTTAAAACCGCATCTATTTTAGCTTTTTGCTCATCCATTGCTGCTTTGCGCTCTTTCATCCTGCCTTTCATGTCGCCTTTATCAGCCGATCTCCAGGCTTCTACTTTCTTGGCATTTTCCAACTCAATGGCGTAAATCTTACTTTTTTGATCAGCAGTTAAGCTAAGCTGTTTCTCCAATCTGGAAGTTACCCTTTCTGCTCTTTGCTCAGCAGTCATTTTAGGCATTGCCCGTCTTACGTGTTTTGTTGTGTCTTGAGCAAATGCCGCAGTTAAACCCATTACTGCAATTGCTACTGTTAAAATTGCCTTTTTCATGTTACGTTTTTTTATGTGTTTGTTAAATCAATAGATATATAAAAACACAAACAGTTTAATCGGCACCTGTTAAAAAAATGTTAATTTTTAATTAGCTGAGAAATTGATTTCTGCATCTGCGCCATCATCTGTGTAAGCGTTTCCATTGTTGGATCTGGTGCAGGCTCTGGTAATGATGTAGAGATATAGGCTTTGGCTTTCCATATTTCAAGAATATCGTCTGCAGCAATGGTATAAGGATCATATACCTTATTATCTGAAATCAATTTTAAATCTTTATTTTCCCTAAAACGGTTGCCTGCTCTTTTATATACTACACCTTCATTTTTACTAATTACAATATAGGTTTCACCCGTTTTTACTTCATTCCAGTTATCCAGATATTCGCCGATAATGATACTTCCAGGCTGAACGGGCAACATACTATCGCCCATGATTTCAAAGGCCCTGAAAGTGCCCTGTCTTAATGCAGCTAACGGGAGTTGAAATTTAGGTAAATCGCTAATATATTGAGGATCTGAAAAACCGTTCAAATAACCCGCACTTGCTTTGACCGGAACCAGTTCGATGTTTTCCCGGTCATTCTGATCAACAGAAATACTCAGCACCCTCAGGTTAGATCCCTGGCTTTTTGGTTTAGGTTTCCAGCTGTCAGATATTTTTTCATTGATGAATTCGTCAATGGTTAGCTCAAAGTAGTCGGCTATTTTTTTTAGCAAATCATATTTAGGTTCCGCGCGGTCTTCCTCGTAAGCTCCGATAAGCGATCTCTTGATTTCCATGATATCAGCGAAATTCTGCTGCGTATGGCCTTTTTTCTTTCTGAGGTACTTTAAATTATTTGAAATATTTGACATAAAAATAAATTTTAAAATAAATTTGGAATTACTAAAATAGTTAGTAATTTTATGCTCATAAAGTTAGTAATATTATTTTGATTTGCAAGAAAGTATACTAAATAGTTTAGTTTTAAATTTTAAACATAAGATCATGAAAAAGTTTGTTTATATCGTTACCGACAGAAATCGTACAAGTATGCACGTAGGCATGAGTTCAGATTTGATAAAAACCCTTGATTTCTACAAACAGATGCCAAACTTGTTTTTTGATAACGGGCAGCAATTGACCCGCCTGGTTTATTTTGAAGAGTTTAAAACGGAAGCACAGGCTTTGGTACGGTTTAAATCAATTAGCCGCTTTACACGCATGCAAAAAGAACGTTTGGTCAGATCCTGTAATCCCGATTGGATTGATTTGACTATAGGCCTTGATTTCGAAAATATCCTGCTACACCGTAATATCAACAATCAGGTTAAATTATCGTTTACAAGCCTCTCTTAGTCAGTATAAGCTTTAGTGTTTACAGACTTAATATTAGAAATCATGATCTAGGAATATAAAAAAAAGCTTGAATGACGCCTGGTCATTCAAGCAATAATGGATATTTAATGATCAAAATGCTAATAGCTGTTTAATTGTTCGACCATTCAAGCAGTCTCGACACGACTCTTACCATCCTGGCGCAAATGTTAAACCGAATACTCCGGTTTTAACATCTTTTCTTTGAAAAGGTATCGCATAATAAGGTTCCAGCACAAAATAACCAAAAACGTTTACCCTTAAAGATATGCCGACACTCATTGCTGGTACACGTTCTGTTGTAGCCTGGTAGGTGACTGGGTTTCCCTTATCGTCAACAATCGGTTGTTTATTTGCATCTAAAACAGGCTGAGTGGTATAAGTGGGCTCACCTTTAAATTTTACCTGGGTATCGTTTGTCCAGGCTAATCCTGCATCGAAAAATAAATTCAGATCAGAAAATAAAAACTTAGAAGGTATAGCCGTTAATTTTTTAGGTCCTGTAAACGGCAAGCGAACTTCGAAATTGAAAACAGCTATTTTACTTCCTGTTAACTGGTTAATATCAAAAGATTCTGAAGACCGTGCGGAAGTGCTTTTGTAAATGGAGTTTGATTCATAACCCCTAATCAGATAAGGATAACCGAGATACATCGGGTAAAGTCTGTCAGCATCTTTACCAATTCTTAAGGTATTATAACTTCTCACCGCAAACGTTACCGGCTTAGCCCTCCAGTATTTACGAAGATCGGCTGTTACACCGGCAAAATTATATGTACCAAAATATTTTTCCCCGCTTACCCGGTATCTGAAACCATCGAGTGGGCCGGTAAGACCAAATATGGAGTTATCACCAATAAATCCGGCATTTAATTGATATAAGGTAAAAGAATTAAATGGAATACCATAATCATTAGATGCTACATCGTTAGAAATTCTGCTCCGGTCTGAACCGATGTAGTAACCGGCCGAATTATAATAATTGCTATATCGGTCAACCCTGTAACTATAATGTGAAAATGACCCCCCTAATTCAAAGCGGTGTATTTTACTAAATGGATAGGCCCCAAAAATCTGAAGCTGGTCTTCGAAGGTCCTGATAATGTCTGTTCGGTCTGCCAGGGCATTAATAGTAGTATTGTCTCCAGCAGGTATGTTTTGATAGCCAAACGACCTAAAACCAGATACATAAGGAATATGCGACACGGCAGCACCCCAGTTGATCCTGCTTTTCTGGTTGATATAACCAACCAACCCACCGGCATCGTAAATTTCACCATTCACAGAAATATTGGCAATAATTTGATTGGTACCTAATATATCGCTGAACATGCCTACAATACCACCGGCAACTCCAGTTCCAAAACGGCTGGTTGAAACACCCACACCACTATTTGCTAAATAATCCAACCTGAATTTGGGTTTGTAAGGTACCGTCTTCATCGAATCGGCCACTGTTTTTTCGAAACGGTCAAAATTATTTAAATTAGAATTGATGATATTCACACCAATATTTTCCATTGGCGGAAGGATAGCAGCATCAAAATTTTCCTCGTGATTACCAATTCTTTGTGCCTTAAAACTACTTAGCTTAGCATTGTATAAGGTATAACGTTGGTAGCGATAATAACTATAAACAATATCATCAGTTGTAGAAACTGAAATTGCAGGCGAAAATTCGGTAATTCCACTAATCCCCGTAAAATAATCAGTTAGCTGATCAACCGTATTATCAGCAAAGTTGTATTTATACAAATTCCTAAACCCATCTCTGTTTGACAGGAAATAGATATTTTGGCTATTGGAGGAGAACTGTGCATTCAGATTATTTGCCCCGGGAAAAACATCTAAATTGGTTATCGTTTTACTTGCAATATCATAAACAGCAAGGTTTATAGGCAACACGGCATTTATCACATTGGACTGAATGGCTGCTCTATCTGATGAAAATACCAGTTTTTTACCATCAGGCGAATAACTTGGCGCATAATCAGAGTATACATCGTCTGTAATCTGAGTAACTGTTTTGGTATCCAGATTATAAGAAAAGATATCACTCTGCCCTTCAACCATACCTGAAAAAGCAATATCTTTTCCATTTGGCGACCAGGTTAAATTACCAAACTGTTGTACCTGACCCATTGCTGTTTGAGAAACCGTTGTTCCGTTCGAAACGTTGATGATCATCATCTGGTTTTTACCATGACTAAAGATACTAAAGGCAAACTGTTTACTATCCGGCGACCATGCGCCGGCAGATTCTATAAAATTGAAATCATCAATGTGTCCATTGGAGATTTGGCTGGTGAGTTTCCTGATAATCCTACCGGTTTTAGCATCTGCCAGAAATAAATCTATACCAAAAAGGTCTTTTTCAGACATAAAGGCTACATATTTTCCATCCGGACTAAGGGCAGGGGCAACGTTCATATTACCGGCATTTTTATTATCGATAATTTTTGTACCGGTAATCTTGATCTGTGAACTATCCGCTTTTAACATCGGCTTATAATGTGCATCTATGGAATTTTTCCATAAACCCGACAATGTCTTATCATCATAGCCGAAGGTATACCTGATAGCGTTTTCATAACCATATTTTGCAGTATTCTTAAATAGCGGAACAATAGTGGTATCGCCGTATTGGGAACCGATGTAAGTCCAAAATGCCTGCCCATAACGGTAAGGAAAATATTTATTGGAATTGGTTAAATCTTTTAATGAAGGAATATCGCGGTTTAACATGGCATCGCGCATCCACATGGAAGTAAATGCATCTTTTTTTCCGATTGATAAATACTCGGCCATACCTTCAACCATCCATAGGGGTGTTTGCCCAACATTTTCTAAACTGATCGAATCTTTTTCCAGCAAAAGATGATATTGAAAAGCATGGACCAGCTCATGACCCAGAACATGTCTTGTTTGGCTATTTAATTCCATAACCGGCATAATCACCCGGTTTTTCAACGCCTCGGTAACCCCGCCTGTACCAATGCCAATTTCTCCATTAAGTACTGTTGTCTGCTGAAAATCGGGATGGTTATTGTATAGAATTATCGGATTTTTTTTCAAAAAGGTATCTCTAAAAACTTCCTGATGCATTTTATACCAGGTTTCGGCATCCTGCGAAAAGCGTTTTAAAAGTTTCTCATTTTTGATATAATAATAGATTTCAAAATGGGGCGTTTGCAACACTTTAAAATCAAGTTTCTTATATCTTACCTTATTTTGTCCGAAGTATTGGGCTTTAACCGAAAACGAAAGAATAAGCAGGAGCAATAAAGAAGAATATCGCCTTAGTAAAGTAGAGCCTATTTTCATATATGTGTGTTTAGTAATGATCAAATAATTTACGATAATGAACGGTTAGATTTCGGAAATAAAAATAGCAATTGTTTAAAAAAGTATCGAAATTTTAACAATTTTTAAATAATTGTGCTTTTTATCGGAAAAGATTGATCATATAATGGCTTAGTTGCCGGAATATAAACCTAAGGCTGATTATTCTCGTTCTTTTTTCGTTCTTTTTCTTCCCGACGCTGTTGTCTCTTTAATTCTCTTTCCTCTTTTTTGGTTAACGGAACGGTGGCTGCCTCTGGCGTTTGAACAGGATCAGCTTTCTTTTCTTCTTTTTTTACCTCAGGTTCGACAGTAACAGGTAAAGTGGTTTCTTCTGTTTCAGGTACGGCGAAGTCAGTAGAATCTACCACTGCACTATCTGTCGATGTTGTATCTCTGATAATTCTCGGGCTAGGGCAGTTGTAGGTCCTGGTAATATCGACCGTTGCTTTTGGAAATGGGCCATAAGTATAGCCTGAGTTGGGATCGAGGTAGACCTTTTCCATAAACTTTGCAAAAATGGGTAGTGCAGTTCTAGAGCCTTCTCCCTGTTCGCCATTTTTAAAGTGGGCCGTTCTTTCATCGCAACCCACCCAAACCCCGGTTACCAGGTCTTTGGTTAAGCCCATGTACCAGGCATCTACATAATCAGATGAGGTACCTGTTTTACCACCAATCTGGTTATTTTTTCTGAACAGATCCGGCCATTCCCATAATGCCTGTGAGGTACCTTCTGGTTCTTCCATACCGCCACGGAACATATAGGTCATTAACCAGGCGATTTCTTCTGTTAAAACCCTTTTTGTTTTAGGCTTAAACTCATCAATTAAATTGTTATCCTGATCGGTAATTTTTTCTACTAAAATAGGTTCTGTTTTAATTCCCTTATTCATGAAGGTAGCGTAAGCTTTTACCATTTCATAAACAGTAACATCATTTGAGCCTAAACTAACTGATGGTACAGATTCCAGGTGGCTATCAATTCCGCATTCATGTGCATATTTCACTACATTATCCCAGCCCACCTTTTCGGTTACCTGTGCAGTAATGGTATTTACCGATTTTGCCATTGCCCAGCGTAGGCTCATCTCACGGTAAGAAACACTATAATCGGCATTTTTAGGTTCCCAATATTTGGTTTCACCTTTGTCCTGATACGCAATCTTAACCGGTTTATCGGTAAACTTATCGCAAGGACTCATCCCTTGTTCCAAAGCTGTTAAATAAGCAAATGGTTTAAAGGTAGAACCTGCCTGACGTTTAGCCTGATTAACGTGATCGTATTTAAAAAACTTGTGATCAATACCACCAACCCAGACTTTAATTTTACCACTTGCAGGCTCCATCGTCATCATTCCGGTATTCATGATCTTGCCGTAATACCGGATTGAATCTAAAGTAGAGAATAAAGTATCGCGATCACCTTTATAGGTAAAAATCTGCATTCTTTTCTTTTTATTGAAATAGGCGGTAACAGAATCGGGATTGTTGGGAAACTTCTTTTGTAAAAGTGCATAAATGGGAAGGTTTTTCATTGCTCTGTCCGGATAATCAACCTTTTGTTTTTCCGAATCGTACCACGGATCTTCATTTCCCCATACGCTATAGAACCTGCGCTGCAAAATCCTCATCTGATCAGCAACCGCTTCTTCAGCATATTTTTGCAGTTTTGAATCAATAGTAGTGTAAATTTTTAATCCATCCTCGTAAAGGTCGTAACCATTATCAGTACACCATTTCTCTAAATATTTTGCCACAGCTGCCCTCAGATAAGAATCGCCGTCGCTGCCATCCTGCATTTTACCTTCTTTTAATTTAACAGGCTCCTTTGATAATTGAGTTAAGCTATCTTTGCTGAGGTAATTGTATTTGTTCATTTGCGCCAGCACCACATTTCTTCTTTCTAAAGCTTTTACAGGGTTTTTGGTTGGATTATACAAGGTTGTGCCCTTTAACATCCCAACAAGCATTGCGGCATCTGTAGTAGCCAGATCTTTTGTCTCTTTATCAAAGTAAATCCGACTGGCCGTTTTTATACCATAAGCATTGTTACCGAAAGATACGGTATTCAGATACATCGTGATGATATCATTTTTAGAATAGTTGGCTTCTAATTTTACCGCTGTCATCCATTCCTTCAACTTGATAATCAGCGTTCTTACCAAGGGTATTTTAATTAATAATCCCTGAGATTTGTTATAACGTATGCGGTAAAGGTTTTTGGCAAGCTGCTGTGTGATCGTACTGGCACCGCCATCTTTTCCTAAACCAATAACTGCACGGCCAACGGCTTGTATGTCAATACCCCAATGTTTATAAAAACGCACATCTTCGGTAGCAACCAGCGCATGTATTACACTTGGAGCGATATCATTATAATTTACGGGCGTTCTGTTTTCTTTAAAGTATCTACCAATCAGTTTACCATCTGCAGTGTAAAGTTCGGAACCTACACGCAGGGTAGGCGCTTTAATATCCCGAACGCTTGGCGAATAGCCAAATAACCATAAAAAGTTTAATTGCAGGGCGGAAAAGAAAATTATTATAAAAAATAAAAATATTGCAAAATAACGTAAGTACTTGTTTTTTATCTCTTTAAACATATTGGATAAGATAATCTTTAGGTAAAAGCTGTGGCGTTAAATATAAAAAACTCTATATGCAAATTAACGGATTTAATTTACTTATTTTTTAGTTCTATATTTAAATTATAGATGTACCTGTTTATCTGGAAATAATTTATTATGATGAAAAACGAATTTAAAGGATTAATTGTACGGGGAGACAAGAAATTTTCTTTAAAAGACCATAAAACTGATTTTACGGGCGGGTATAACAAAGAAAAAGCTAAAGATGCATTGGTAAATTCGAAAATAGCGCTCAGCCATTTACAGGAGAAATTATATGCTTCCCGGAAACATGCTGTTCTGATTATTTTCCAGGCGATGGACGCCGCTGGTAAAGACAGCGCGATTGAGCATGTAATGAGCGGACTAAATCCGCAGGGGTGCCAGGTTTATAGTTTCAAAACCCCTACACCAGAAGAATATGAACACGATTTTTTGTGGAGACATTATAAAGCATTGCCTGAACGCGGTAGGATAGGGATCCATAACCGTTCGCACTATGAAAACGTTTTGGTCTGTAAGGTGCATCCTGAATATGTTTTGAACGAAAATATTCCAGGCTTTAGTGATATTAAAAAAATAAATAAAAACTTTTGGGAACAGCGTTATCAAAGTATCAAAAATTTTGAAGACCATCTAACGGCTAATGGCACCGTTATTTTAAAGTTCTTTTTAAATGTGAGCCGGGAAGAACAAAAAAAACGCTTTTTAGAACGAATTGATGATCCGACCAAGAATTGGAAATTTTCTTCCGGAGACATTAAAGAGCGGGCGTTGTGGGATAAATATATGGATGCTTACGAACATGCTATTAATGAAACCAGTACAGTGGCATCACCATGGCACATTATTCCTGCTGATAAAAAATGGTTTGCAAGACTGGCCATAAGTGAAATTATTGAAGACAAGTTAAAAAGTCTTGACCTGAAATTTCCTGAATTAGACGAGGAAGAAGATGCTAAACTTAATGAAACCAAGCGTATTTTATTAAGTGAGTAAAAAAATGCAGGTCTATAAGCCGGGTTCTGTTTCCTGATTATTCAGAAATTCTATCATTTATCTACGATAAACGTTGCCGTTTATCTCTAACGACCTACCCACTAACATCGGACGGGCAGCCCTTTATCCCGACAGTAAGCCGGAATGTTAGCCTATTTGGTCTTTCAACTCCCGGGGTTTACAAACCACTGCAGTCACCTGCAATGCTCGTGCGCTCTTACCGCACGTTTTCACCCTTATCCCAATGTAAAATCAGGACGGTATATTTTCTGTTGCACTAATCCGTGGCCCAGGTTTTCATTCCTGAACCCCTTTCCGTTAGAAAGCGGGATGCCCTGTGTTGCCCGGACTTTCCTCTTTTTCGATTTTATTCGAAACAGCGATAGAACAACCTGCATTTTGTGCAAAGATGGAGTTTTTTAAGCACAAAGGCGAAGAATGCAAAGATTTATCTCTGAATATCCTCATGCTGAATTTATTTTACAAGTATAATAGTGTTTTCAACTGCATTGTAGCTACTACGTGGTCAGCATCTGTATTGACACATCAAAGCCCCTGAAATAAATCACCTTCGGTGAGTTCGCTTAATGTTCGGTTTACTGCGTAGCTTTCCGCTGCGCTACAGGTCAAGGGTGACGCCCTGATCATAAATATTTAAGGGATTTTACAATTGTTCAAATCTTTTGAAACCTGGGTGTAAGGGACAAATCCTTGTTTATTGCCAAACGAATTGGTAATGTAAACCATCACCTGCGCCACATCAATATCAGCAAGTTCCGGAAAAGCAGGCATTTTTTCCTTGTACGCTTTACCGTTTACAACTAAGGATTCATTTGCTCCATTTTTGATGAAACAAGCCAAACGGGATTTATTTGCCTTTAAAAATACGGAATCAGTTAACGGAGGTGCTAACTGACCCAAACCTTCACCATTTTCACCATGGCAGTTCTGACATTTAGCTTTGTAGATGTCTTTTCCATTCGACATGTAATTTTGCAAATCGATGGTTTCCTGATTCTGGCAGGAAACGATAATGGCAACCAGGGAAATAAAAAAGAGAGTATTGATAATGTACTTGCGCATGGATATTTATTGTGAAAACCGTCATTCCGATCCAATAGCTATCGGGTTGGAATGACGACTTATTATTACTTCTTATATTCCGCCAATAAAACCGGAATATCTTTTTTCAATTGTTCTACCTGATCTGCTTTAGTACCATCATAAGCACCGCGGATCCGTCTGTCTTTATCAATTAAAACCAGATAACCCTGGTGGATATAACCATCTTTGGCCGTACTGTCTTCGCCAACAGCAACCAAGTAGTTCTTTTCGGCCAGGGTGTATACACTATCTTTGGTACCATAAAGGAATAGCCATTTCGGGCCATCAACACCTAACTTCTGAGCGTATTTTTTCAACACATGAGGCTTATCATATTTAAAATCAATCGTGTGTGATACAAACATTACATCGGGATTGGTTTTGAAATCATTATAAACTGTCATTAAATTACGGTGCATGGTAGGGCAGATGGTGGTGCAGGAGGTGAAAAAGAAATCGGCCACATAAACCTTGCCATCAGTAGCCTTGTTTGTTGTGATCACACTATCCTGGTTCAGGAAAGACCAGGCTGGGATAGTTTGGTAAACGGTGTCAATTTTTTCCACACCAGCGGCATCTTTTACGGTTTCTGCATGTCGCTCGCCATAAAAAGGGAGCTTTCTTTCTTGTTTGCAGGCAGTAAATATAGAAATAGCTAGTATCGCAGTAGCTAAATAAGCAGTAATTTTATTCATGATGTGATTTTAAAATGTAAATATACAAGGTATTTTTTGTGGAGATATCGTCATGCTGAATTTATTTCAGCATCTATTTGATATGTTGGACCCTGAGATAAATTCAGGGTGACGACTGCTGGCTTCCAGCATCCGACCTCGGTCTCCTGACTTCTGACTTATTTTTTCGCATACTTACCAGGCTCAGCCACAAACTTTTGCTTACAGCTTTCTGAACAAAAATGATAAGTAACCTTATTGTAAATCGCTGTTTTTGACGCATTGGTTTTAACTTTCATTTTACAAACAGGATCTACAATCACTTTTTTTGCTGAATCGATCAGAGTTGTTTTTGGTCCGTCGATTATAGAACTGGCATTTGATTTTATCACTATTATTGATAACCCAATTAGGATTATTGCTGAGATTGATTTTTTCATTTTGAATTTGTTTTTAACATAAGGTCAGCAGTCCAAATCCTGGTTCGGCTGGTTAACAACTCAGCTCCATATCTTCGGACTTCTGACTTTCAGACTTTTGTTTCCTGACTTTTTTATTTTACATTATATATTTTTATCAATGAATCTGATGCCCTGGTTACTTTAATATAACTGTCTTCTACAGCCCTGATTTTCACCATTTCCGATTTATAATAATTAAGATCTTCCTGTTCGGTTTTCCCTCTAAAATCGTCTTTAAAGAAATGCATCCAATCCATCATTTTTTCATCTGCGGCATTTAATCGTATAATCATGTCGCTAATTTTTTGCCTTTTTACCGCTGAATCTGCAGAAAGTTTGATCTGATCCGAAACCAGGAGCGAATCTAACTTCATTTTATTCTTAATCACCTTTTCGCCATCTATCATCAATTTATCGTGGATATTTAACACTTCCTGACGTACCGCTTTTGAATCAGGGTCTGTTTTACAGGAAAAGAATAAAACAGTTACCAAACTGAATAACAACATGTTTAATCTGTTCATATGATTTGATTTAAAAATTATAAGTAATTCCGACATATACCTTTCCGGCACTCATTGGGTGATCGGTTTCAGCTTCCCAGATATTTTTCTGTATACCTGCATTTAGAGCCACATTTTTATAGAAAACATCTACACCCACACCTCCCATCAGGTTATTCATTACATGTTCTCCTGTTTTTTGACCCTGGTATTTTTCTCCGCCAGAATATTCGTAAAAGAATTGTGCGGAAGGCATAACCTGAACATCCTTTCCAATTCTTTGGGTATAAAAAATATTCAGGAAACTGGTCGTACTGTTTGCAATACCTTCATTGCGACTATTCGTACCGTTAATCTTGTACGATGTGTTTAAGCTTGCGCCAAATTTCCCCAGTCCAACCATATAATTCAGGTATACAAAGCCATCTGTGCTTCCCGTTCCGGCCTGCATGAGTGAAGAATAACGGATCCCAGCTGTATTTTTTAAATTATTATTTCCCGTGGGCAATTTTATACCAGCCCCTGCGATCAGCTGTTGCTTAAAGTTATCTTCCAGTTTCTGCACCACGTGATAACCCGCATACAAATTAATATCACCGAGGCCCGAAATAGAAGAAGTGTAGCCATTGTAACGCTCACTGTTGGAAACATAAGGCAAAATGGCGTTAACCTCCAGTTTGCTGTTGATGAAATATTTTCCCCTGATCTCTAAAGAGCGATAAAGCTCATAGTCGCTGGAATTGCCCGCATGATTTGTTAGAGGTGAATCCTGACTTCTGGCCGGGATAAAAAAGCTTCCGCCGTTAGGGAACAGGGAATGCGATTGCCCTTCATAACCGTTAAAAGAACGATAACGGTATAAAAGACTGATGCTGTTGCGGTTATAATAGGGAGTGATTCCCATAAAACAGCCACAAATATCGCAGGCAAAAACCTGGCTGCCGCTGAGTACTAAAATCAGAATTAATAATTTACGACTCACTGTATAATGTATTTTTGATAAACTCATGGTCTGTTAATGTTTTTAAAAATGCTTTAATCTGCTCTTTTTCTGTAGCGTTTAGGGAGATGCCACTTTTTAATTCAGGGTCAAGGTTGGCTGATGCTTTAACACCGGAATTATAATGTTCCAATACCTCATCCAAACTGTAAAAACGGCCATCATGCATATACGGGCCCGTATATTCAATGTTGCGTAATGTCGGTACGCGGAACTTTCCAAAGTCTGAAACTTCACCCGTAATGTGCGAACGTCCTTCATCAGTGCTCACTAAATCCAAGCCGTTACTTCGGTATGAAAAATCGGTAAAAAAGGGTTCTGCGTGGCAGGAAGTACACTTTTCTTTGAATAAATTGTAACCAGCGAGTTCTGCAGTGTTAAAAGAAATACCTGGCTCTTTGCGTACTACTTTATCGTACTTCGAATTGCCGGAAACCAATACCGCTGTAAACTGGGCAATCGACTTTAAAATGAGCTGTGAGTTTATTTCTGCAGAACCAAAAGCCTGTTTAAATAAATCAGGGTATGGCGCCGTATTTTTCAGGAAAGCGATTATGGTTGGTACATCCGTACCCATCTCGCAGGCATCGTTAATGGCATTTAAGGGTGATGTTTCGATGTTTTTTACACCACCATCCCAAAAGAAAGCCTTTTGCCAGGCCAGGTTAAAAAGTGGTGGGGTATTACGCTTTCCCTGACAGTTGTTTACGCCATGGCTTACCTTATGGTCAAGTTGAGTAAAGGCGGCAAATTGCTGATGACAACTTCCACAAGAAACACTTTTATCTGCAGATAATCTGGCATCATAAAATAATTTTTTACCTAGTGCAAATCCTGCATTGGTTAATTTATTGTCTTCAAACTGATATGCCGGAGCCGGAAAGTTGGAAGGAACGGAAAAAGTAATTTTCTTTTCTTCCGGTGTTACCTCATCTTCGCTTTTACTACAGGCATACATCAACGCAATGCTTAACAGAAGCATTGCGAAGACGGTTATTTTCCTTAACATTTAGTTGTGAATGTGATCTAAACGAAATAAGCCATTTGCATAGTTGTTGGCTACTACTACCGAATTTGCTCCACCCATTGTGAAATTAAGCGTTGCAAAACTGATATCGGTTTTACCCGTAAACAATGCAGCTGCATTGACAATGAAATGGATGTTTGGTTTGCCATCCGTACGTATGCGAAGTGGATTTGCGGCATTAATCTCGGTTGCGAACGTCCTGATGGTATTGTTTGGATCGATAACGCCTCCAATATGGAAAGTTAGTGCATTTCCTTTTGCAGATGATTGTGGCGATGTTCCTTCTAGTTTAACAAAAATGTAGCCACTGTTCCAGGTCCAGAACATGCCATTGGTTGGATCCAAAGCTCCGGTTTGTGCACCGGCAAAATTACGCGCATAATCTACACCAATAGTATATTCGATTTTGGTATAATCGCCGGTTGGTACATCTTTTAAGGTAATATTTGTTGATTCTGCCTTTGAAGCATCAATTAAAAAATAGCTTTCAGGTATAAGATAAGTCGTTCCATCGGCTTTGCTTAATTTGATGTTGCTTACATAATATTTAAATATGTTGATTTTAAAATCTTCGCCTTTGGCATTTTTGTAGGTGGTAGTATTTAACACTAAAGGACTTCCGTTGACCTGGTTTTCAAACTCGATCGAGAATGTAGATTTGGTATCTGCGGTAACCTCATTGCTTTCTTTTTTGCAGGAAGATAATAATATGATGGGGCATAACAATGCCATAAAGTATGATAATAATTTCATTTTTAGAAAATTGGATAAGTAAAAAGTATTTAGAGAAATTCTAATGCGGTCGTCGTGCTAAATTATTTACCATTAGCGCCAGCATTTTCAATTGCCTTGTAGCTACTTCGTGGTCAGCATCTCATTCACAAAACATGATAGACACTGAAATAAATTACCTTAGGTGAGCTCGTTTAAGGCTCGGTTTACTCGTAGCTTTCCGCTGCGCTACAGGTTAGGGTGACGATCGCAAAAAAAGGGTTTACTAAACCATTTTCGGTGGATGAAAAATGGAAATGGAAAGGTCTTTAACCGGTTTTTCGATATAAAGAGTCTCTGAGGTGATGATAAAATAGGGAAGATAATGATTTAAAGCTACGGTACGAAACTGAGGTTCGGCTTCAGTAACCCTTTTCAGATTTTCCTGAGCCTGTTTGTTTTTACCTTCAAGCTCTTTCAACTTTTTGGCCAGGAAACATTGCCCATCGCAATGGAGTTCCGGATGTTCTTTATTAATACAGAATACACTGGTGATGTATTCTTTATTCATTTTGTATCCCGAATAAATCGCCAATTGCATGAAACCATTAGAAACGGTACAGGTAATTAGAAGATATAGGAGGACTTTTCTGAACATTTTTCTTGCGCTGCAAAAGTATTAAAGAATTTGGTTGTAGCAAAGAAAAATAAAAAAGTGTGTGATTGACCGTTAAAGGGGAAGTGAGCATAAGAAGACTAATTCTTTAGTCCATGCAGATAGATCTTCCAAACCCGGCGCTTTTCGATCGAGATTAAAAAAACACAGATGAAGATTTTTCATCTGTGCTTAATTTTTTTTAAGCATTTAAATTACGCCTGTAAATCAGCCATCACTGCTTTAATTTTTTCTTCGAGTTGTGCGTTAACCGAATTAAAATCTTTTCTATCTGCCAAAGGTGCATTTACGCTGCAATAAAATTTAATTTTTGGTTCTGTACCGCTCGGACGGGCAGAAACGATACTACCATCTTCGGTAACAAACTGTAAAACATCCGAAGTAGGGTAATCCAATCTGGTTACTTTTCCGCTTGCCAAATCTGTTTCCTGCCCCAGTTCGTAGTCTTTTAACACCGACACTTTAGCGCCACCCAATGTTGCAGGCGGATTTTCTCTAAATTTCACCATCATGGCTTTAATTTCTTCTGCACCAGATTTACCTTTTTTGGTCAGCGAAACCAGATCTTCTTTATAAAAGCCATATTCTACATACATATCTAATAAGGCATTGTATAAACTAGCACCTTTATCTTTATAGTAAGCCGTCATTTCAGAAATGAAAGCGGCAGAAACCACTGCATCTTTGTCGCGAACCAAATCACCGATCAAATAGCCGTAACTTTCTTCACCACCACCGATAAAGTATTTTTTACCTTCCAGTTCCGTCATCAACTGGCCGATGTATTTAAATCCTGTAAGGGTATTGTAGCATTCTACATTTTTCTTTTTTGCAATTTCTTCGATCAGGTTAGAAGTTACAATGGTTTTTACAATAAACTGGTTGCCGTCTAACTTACCACTTTCTTGCCAGGCCGACAGTAGGTAATTAATTAACAGACTGCCGGTTTGATTACCGTTAAGCAGTACCCATTCGCCATCATTATCTTTTACGGCAATACCCACACGGTCAGCGTCGGGATCAGTGGCCAGAACCAAATCCGCATCGATTTCCTTCGCTTTGTTCATCGCTAACGTCAATGCATCTTTCTCTTCAGGGTTAGGATACACTACAGTTGGAAAATTCCCATCAGGTTTGCTTTGCTCTTCAACAATGGTAACATTGGTAAATCCAAACTGTTCTAATGCCTTAGGCACCAATGTAATCCCTGTACCATGAATAGGAGAATACACAATTTTCAGATCGTGCTGTCTTTTGATTGCTTCAGGAGAAATCGAAAGTGCGGCGATACCATCCAAATATAATTTATCAACATCTTCACCAATCAGCTGGATATTGGTATCAACACGGTCGAATTTAACTTCATCTATACTGTTGATTTTATTTACTTCATCAATTACCAATTTATCATCAGGAGAAGTAAACTGGCCTCCATCAGCGCCATAAGCCTTATAACCATTATATTCTTTTGGATTATGTGACGCGGTTAACATAACACCGCTTTTGCAACCAAAATGACGTACGGCAAAGGATAATTCAGGAGTTGGCCTTAATGATGAAAAGAAATAAACGTGGATGCCATTTGCAGAGAAAACATCTGCGGTAATTTTAGCGAAGTAATCAGAGTTATTGCGACTATCGTGTGCTATGGCCACGCTGATTTTTTCACCAGGATATTTATTGTTCAAATAATTGGCAAGGCCCTGAGTGGCTGTACCAATGGTATATTTATTAATCCGGTTAGAACCTGCACCCATAATGCCCCGTAAACCGCCTGTTCCAAATTCTAAACTTTTATAAAATGCATCAGTTAATTCGGTTGTTGCATTTTTATCTACAAGGGACTGAATTTCAGCCTTGGTGTTTTCATCATAATTTCCATTTAACCACTGATTAATGGTAGCTTGTGTTGATTGATCAATTGCCTGCATTGAGCTGTTTTTTTTTAATTTAATATCTGGTGTTGAACAAATTTTAAGGGATGATGTTTGGTATAAACCTATTTATTTCCACGCATCCAAATTTTATTTTGTTGAGGATGTTGCTTTTAAGCTGCTTTTGCTTAATTTCACGCCCCGATACAATAATAAAGAAAATCCAGTACTAATATGAGGCGATTGTAACTTTTTTAAAATAGTTGCAAACCAGAAAGGGTTACCGCTTTTGATCATGGATTGAAACAATTTATAAATAAATAAAATCATCATCATTTTTAAACCATAGGATGGAATAAAAACCTGATCGTTTTATTACCTTTTAAAACAATTGGCAAGTAAATGAAAATATTAAAATTTGGGGGTACCTCGGTAGGTAGTCCTGAGCGCATGACGAAGTTGTTGGATATCATTAATCCAAATGAAGAGCAGATTGTAGTTTTATCAGCCGTATCCGGTACTACAAATAGTTTAGTAGAAATTGCAACTCATTTTTTAGCTGGAGATAAGAAGAAGGGGAGTGAGTGTGTTGAAAACCTGTATCAAAAATATAAATCGTTTGTGATGGAGTTATTGCCTGCTGCCGAATTTCAGGAGCAGGGCAATGAAGTGATCGATTATCACTTCAATTTTCTGGCTGGCTTAGCAAATGATATTTTCACTTCAATCGAAGAGAAAGTGGTATTGGCACAAGGTGAGCTGTTATCTACTACCTTATACCATATTTATTTAAAATCTATCGGCGTACCCTCGGTATTGTTGCCCGCTTTGGATTTTATGAAAACGGATGAAGATAATGAACCTGATATTCCGTTTACTACGAAACACTTAATGCCGTTGCTGGAGCAGCATAAAGACAATAAACTATTTATTACACAGGGTTACATCTGTCGCAACAGTTTTGGTGAAGTGGATAACCTCCGCCGCGGTGGTAGCGATTATACTGCATCTTTATTGGGTGCCGCCATTCTGGCCGAAGAAGTTCAGATCTGGACCGATATTGATGGCATGCACAATAATGATCCACGTATTGTTAAAGGCACTAAACCAATTGCGCAGTTATCATTTGATGAAGCAGCTGAGCTGGCTTATTTTGGGGCAAAAATTTTGCATCCACAATCGGTTTTCCCGGCGCAGAAATATAAAATCCCGGTTCGCTTGTTAAATACAATGGAACCGTCGGCTGCAGGTACATTGATCACACACGATAGCGAAAAAGGCAAGATCAAATCGATTGCCGCTAAAGATGGAATTACCGCAATTCGTATCCAATCAAGCCGCATGTTATTGGCCTACGGTTTCTTACGCCGTGTTTTTGAAGTTTTTGAGCGTTACAAAACACCAATCGACATGATTACCACTTCTGAGGTTGCTGTATCGTTAACCATTGATGAAACGGCACACTTGCCACAGATTATTGAAGAACTGGAAAGTTTTGGAACCGTTGAGGTAGATACCAACCACAGTATTGTGTGCGTGGTGGGCGACTTCGGTTCAGAAAAACATGGTTTCGCCAGCAGGGTTTTAGAAGGATTGAAACACATTCCTATCCGAATGATCTCTTACGGTGGAAGTAACTATAATGTTTCGCTTTTAATATTAAGCGAATATAAAACCGAAGCCTTAAGAAGTTTGCATAACAGATTATTCGAATAACAGGAAAAAAGCGCCAATAGCAACCAGCAATCCAATCAAGCAATGAAAAGCCAGAAAGTTTGCGGGCAATAATCCGTTCCTATATTTTCTGTAAGAGTTATACAATCCTGCAGAAAGAATAAGAACAATAAATAGGGCTGCTGCTATCTTCATTTTTTGATAAATAAAAGGAATAGTACCAGGAAAAGTAACACGATAAAAAATCGGATTTTTCCATTGTATTGTTTCCGGGTAATTCTTCCATGCTTTAAATCGAGGTAGTTACCCAGATAAATTAGCCCAAAGAATAAAATTAAAATTATAATAAGGAATTTGAACATGTTCACCGATAAAGATATAGCAAAGTTTAACAATATAGAAACGCCTTTTTATTACTATGATACCGATCTGTTGCAAAAAACTCTGCGTACCTGTGCAAATGCAGCTGCTCTGTATCAGTTTCACATCCATTATGCCCTCAAGGCAAATTTCAATGCTGTTCTCTTAAACCAGATCAAAGAGATCGGGTTCGGCGCAGATTGTGTAAGTGCCGGAGAAGTAAGAAAAGCTGTTGAGGTTGGTTTCGATCATAAAAAAATTGTTTTTGCCGGGGTAGGTAAATCAGATAAGGAAATTAATGAGGCCCTTGACCTTGACATCTTCTGTTTTAACGTAGAATCTATCCAGGAATTAGAGGTATTAAACGAGCTTGCGGCAAAAAAAGGTAAAACCGCTCAGGTAGCCATTAGAATTAACCCTAATGTTGATGCACATACACACCATAACATCACTACTGGACTGGATGAAAATAAATTCGGCATCAATTCATGGGATTTACCTGAATGTGCCGAAACTTTAAAAGCTTCTACAAACCTTAAATTTATTGGCATCCATTTCCATATCGGCTCGCAGATCACCAATCTCGATGTGTATAAAAACCTTTGCGTACGCGTAAATGAATTTGCAACATGGTTTGAGGATAAAGGATTTAACCTTAAGGTATTAAATGTTGGTGGCGGCTTAGGGATCGATTACTATAATCCTGATCACCAGATTCCGGACTTTGAATCTTATTTTAAGATTTTTAACGAGTTTTTAACCGTTAAACCCGGGCAGGAAGTACATTTTGAATTGGGTAGAGCATTGGTTGGTCAGTCTGCTTCGTTGATTAGCCGTGTACTATACATTAAAAAAGGAAAGAAGAAAAATTTTGTGGTTTTAGATGCGGGGATGACCGAATTGATGCGTCCGGCGTTGTACCAAGCCTATCATCAAATAGAGAATCTTAGTCAGTCTATAGTTATCAGTCCAAAGTCCAAAGTCATAAAATACGATATCGTTGGACCGATCTGCGAGAGTACCGATTGTTTTGGCAAAGAAGTAGAACAACCTGAATCGTTCAGAGGCGATATTTTTGCCATCCGGAGCGCCGGTGCTTATGGAGAAGTAATGGCCTCCAAATATAACTTAAGAGATGCTGTAAGATCCGTATATAGTTATGAGATATCATAATTTTCAATAAGATCGTCATTTCGAGCGAAGTGCAGCAAAGCCGGGAAATCGGTTTGATAGATCTCTCGCTGCCTATACGGGCGGGCGGGCATATCACTACGTTTCAATCGAGATGACGATTTTTTTAGATCAAATCGTCTCCAGATACAATTTCTGGAGATCTACTGCCGAAATGTCCTTGGCGTCTAATGTATGCACAAGAGATCCCTGACGCATAATGCCAATCCTGGTACCCACATTAACCGCATTAAAAATATCGTGGGTAGCCATAAAAACACTACGTCCATCCCGCGACAACTGTTTGACGATTTCGCTAAATTCATCTGTTGCCTTTGGGTCGAGGCCACTGGTAGGCTCGTCCATTAAAATAACCTTGGCATTTTTAGCTACCGCAATGGCTATCCCTACTTTTTGCCGCATCCCTTTGCTGTGATTACCCACCCGTTTATGAAAAGCATCCGGTTGTAAGCCAGCCTGAAGCAAAAATGCTTCAAGCTCGCTTGTTTTATATTGATAACCTGCGATACGGCTAAAAAAATCGAGGTTTTCTATACTGCTTAAATGACCATAAAGCATCACCACTTCTGGAATATAAGCTAAAAACTGCTTTGTATACTCATCATTAGGTCTAACCAACCTACCATTTACCCTGGCTTCGCCACTGCTGGCTGCTGTAAAACCAAGAAAAAGGTTGATGGTAGTGGTTTTTCCAGCTCCATTCTGCCCGAGTAAACAAAACACTTCTCCAGCTTCTACCTTTAAATTCAGGTTATTTAAAGCGATATTTTCCCCGTATTTTTTGGTTAATCCAATGGCTTCTAACATCGTGTATAGCTTAAAATTTAACGCCTAGTGAAAGTCTGATGGTAAATGGTTCTCCTTCAACAAAGAAATAATTATTGCCCGAATACGGAAAATCCGTGGTAATGTCGCCAGATGCCATATAACGTCTGTTGGTTAAATTATCTGCAATTATCCTAAACATATATTTCGGACTGCTAAAACTCAAACCAGCATCAAATTTAGTATAGTTGGGCAGGTAAGTATCCCTTTGGCTGATTGCAGAAAGTTTGGTAATGGTGCTTTGTCCTGCGCTGATCGAAATTTTATGGTAACCGCTAAGAGGAAAGCTATATTGAAGCCAGGTATTAAATACTTGTTGAGGTACATCCGGCATCTTCTGTCCTACAATCGATGGATTATCAGGTGTTGGATCGAGGTTGTTATCTTTGGTTATTCTGGCATCTACATAGGTGTAATTTGTGATCAGTGATAAACGATCGGTGATATTCCCGATTACATCGACCTCAAAACCATCGCTTACTACCTCACCCAATTGAAGATAATAGGCTATGGCTCCGGCAGCAGCTGCATAACTTCTGAAATCTCTTGCCGCCACATTTCTTTTTACCGTATGGAAACCATTTACAGTCGTTATTAAACGGCCATTAAACCAGTTCTTTTTTATACCCAATTCATAATTATTGCCCAGCTCGGGCTCAACTGGTTTTGATGCGGTAACAGTCTTTTGCCCGGCCTGTGGCCCATCAACAGTTTCGGTAACTACCTGACCTGTTTTAGGAACAAATGACTGATCGTACAGAAAATAGATCGATGAAGTCGAATCAGGCATAAAACTTAGTGCAGCACGCGGTGAAAAAGCATGTTGCCTGTAATAATCCGGCACACGCGGACCTCTTGTAGTAGTTAAAATATTGCGGTTGCGGTAATCGGTATAACGCGCCCCAACGGTCAGCAAAAACTTGTCAAAAGCGATATTATCATAAACATAGGCTGCTGTATAGTGAATGTGATTTTCCTGTCTGATTGATCTTTTAGTGATGCCTACAGTATTTGCATCTACGTAAAAATCTGGATTATTCCTTTCGAAAGGGAAGGAGTTACTTCCGTAATAGGTTGATAGTGAATCTTTACCTGTAGTATAATCGCTACCAATCAATAGTGTGTGCTTAAATGTACCCGTTTTAAATTTACCCGACAAAAACAGGTTGGTGTTATAGGTCTCGCCCAATATATTGGAATTGCTGGCAATGCGATTGGTTTTTCCTTGCGCATTAAAACTGATTGATGTCCGGTTGTTAGCCGATACCATATACCACTGGTTGGCAGGTGCCTTCACAAAGTTCGATTGTGAGGTAAGCTGCCAGTTTTCGTTGAATTTATGAACGGCACTGAACCTGAATGTATGTGTTTGCGAAACACTTAAAGGCAAACCGATGCCGGCACTGAAATTTAAGCTGATCGGATCTTGCAATACATCTTGATCCTGACGTAATTTATTGATGGAAGAACCATTCTTCACCTCCCCACGGATGTAGTTGTATTCCGCAATTAAAAAAGTACGTGGACTAAAATTATATTGTAATACCGGCGCAAATACATATTTGGTGGTTTTCATGTAATTGAGGTACGAATCCTGGTGCTGAAAAGCCGTATTGATGCGATACGAAAAGCCATTGTTTTTCAAAGCACTCCCAATATCTGCTGTAGCACGAAAGAAATTGTAATTGCCCCCTGTGACCATTACATTGAGCAATTTTTCTTTAGGTGATTTCGTTACAATATTCAGCGTTCCGCCTGGCTCGCCCAATGCACTGATAAATCCTGCTGGTCCTTTAACAAATTCCAGGTTTTCGATAAGGGCTTCATCATCAAGCGTTGCGCCTAAAACCAATCGGTTTGGCATTCCATTAATGGTGGTTGCGGCATTAAATCCCCTCACTTTTATCGATGCCGAGTTATCGAAAGGCGAACTGTTATACCCAAAATATACACCACTGGCATTTCTGGCCATATCTTTCAATTGCAACCCGCCTTGTTGCTGTATCAGCGCAGAAGAAATGCTGATAATATTCTGTGGCATCTCTAACAGCGGAACCTGCATTCTTAAACTATTAGATAAAGTATCTTTTTTTAGTTTAATTGCTTTCTGACCATCGATACGGACTTCGTTAAGCTGGCGTACTTTGGCAGTAGAATCCTGTACCGGCCTACTCCGCTTCTCGTGCTGAGCATAAACCTGTTGTATCGAAATCAATAAGAACAAGATGATGTAAAACTTTTCCTTCATTTTTTTGGTGTGATTGATTGGTTATATGTTGTGTGATTTAAATTTTAATACGGAGTTTTGTGGCAATGGAGATGATGGATACACCGACAGCAAACAGGTATAAAATGCCCAGCAGAATTTGATGATTTTTATGATCTGCTGACTTAAATTCGAATTCAGGTAATTTTTTTAAGTCATTCAGGCTTAGTTTTTTATCTGCTATTATATAATCATTCATAAAATCAACCCATTTTTTTTGGAAATCATTTACCTGATCCTGATACGAGAGGTAATCCTTCAGTCCGCTTTCAGCGATTCCATTCAATATATATTGGGTTTTCGTTGCCGGATTAATCCAGCTTACCTGATTGGCCACAGCGTTTTGTTTTTCAGAATACCGGTTATAATTTTTAACAACCGCTGTCATTCGGCGTCCTAGAAGATCATAATAGGCTGCGAAACGCTTATTACTGTTTTCGCTCGTATCTGAGGCTGCCCTTAAATGCCTGTATTTAGGGTTATTCAGGTAAAAGGTATCAATAAGAATTTTACGTGGCAACGCCCAAACCGATTCGCTATTTTCCCTTAATGCAACAGCTGCATCGGTTTTTAAGGGAATCGGATAATATAAACGGACAATGGCATTACATAAAGCAGGCAAAAGAATTAGGAAAAAACACCATGTGCCTAAAAGATAAAGGGCGTTGTGTACGGAACTTTGACTTAATCTGATGATCAGAAAAATAACTGCAAACCAAAAGAAAAGATAAGCACTGATGCCAAGTATCCACAATATAGCTGCAACCGGATCAAAAGAAACCAATAATGCCGAACTGACAAAACCGATGATACTGAGGAGCCAGGCCATTACGCCAATCAGCATAAACCTAAAAATTAGTTTATAGCTCATTATCCTGGAAAGATATAGGCCTTGCAAAGAAAGTAACTTATCCGTTTGTTGTTCTTTCTCCTTCGATAAGATATTGTAGCTTAAGGCAATAGCGATTAAGGGGAGCAGATAGATAATCACATAAGAAAGATCGAAATTCCCTGATGCGAGCATCTCTGGGTTGGAAATTTCAGCATTCGAACCTTGAACAAAATTCCGTCTGCGGGTGATCACATCGTAATAGGGTGTTAAATCCCTTTGTCCGATCGATAAAACACTTAAGGAATGAGGTTTATGAATGGCATATAAAGGATTTTTATATTCAATTACTGAAGGGATTCCGGCCTGATTAAATAAGGTTTTTCCAGCTGCAGTAGCCGTATCTGCTGAAAAGCTGGCCACCGATTCCTGAAACTTTTTCTGATATCCGTATTGAAGGCTATCAATGGCCAATAATTGTTTTTGAGTAAAACGATAACCATCATAAATGCTGTAAAGCCCGGTTGCAAAGAAAAAACCGATTAAAATCAGTATAAATTTTTGTCTGGTCAATAGCCTGAGTTCGAATAAGAATATGGTTTTAAACAGCTGCATAATTGAGGGCTAATGAACGTGAAGCGATATACTGAAGTAAAAAAATGAGCATGATTATCCATCCAATTAAAGAAAGTAAGGCTATTTTTTCCAACAGCAATACCGTGCTAAGGGCTGGCAAGCGATAGTTGAAATCTTTCAGCTGACTGAAATAATAGGGGCCTACCACATATTCTCCTTTAACATCCTTACCATGCAGGGCTAACTGCATGTTCAGTTTTCTAACGAGTTGGTTCCGGTAAGCCTGCGCCTGTTTAAAAAATTGTTCATGATGATAAAAATCAGAACCTGCCAATGCCATCGAAAGGCGTTTGGTTGATAAAAAGGGATCAAAAATGCCAGACAGACGTAGAAAACGTTGTTGTTGGTAGAAACTATTTTCAACTGCTTTAAAATAATGATCAAAAACCATGGTGCGGTAATCTTCATTAAACTGCAGCGTTAATCCGTCGATATTAAAAGGTAAATGCTCTACGCGATCTACCTGGTATTTTTTCAATAGACCATTAATATAACGTTCGCCACGGGCCGCGTAAGGATCTTTTCCGTTTAAGCCCTTTCTATAGCCTTGTTCTACCAAATCGCTAAAAGCTGCCCTGGACATTAATGGGTAACTACGGCTGGCCACACCGGTCACTATTTTAGGAAAGATGATCCCCATGAAGATCCAGAAACATAAGGCACTTAACAATGCTTTACCGGAGTGATTGCTCACTGCCGAAATCATTGTACCTAGTAAGGCAATTAGTAGATAGTTCAATAAACAAGTCACGAAAATCCACCAAAGCCGGCCAAAAAGCAAGGCTGTATCGCCAGAGAATAGCACAGCAATAGTCATGATCATAAAAACCGGGAGTATCATCATCATAATAAGCAGGTAATTTGCCCAAACTTTAGCCCAGATCATTTTTCGGCTACTTAAACCCTGGGCCAGAAGCATTTTTAGGGTACCATTCTCTTTCTCGCTGGTAATACTGGTGGCCGTAATAAACAAAAGAAATAAGGGAACCAATAACTGTAAAATAAGCGCAAAGCTGAGGTTGCCAAAACGCATAGCCGTATCATGATGTTCCGCGTCACTGTTACTGATTTCGTGCTGGACATGGGCTTCTACACGATAAGTATTTCCCGTATAATCGTTAAGACCTGGATCGAAAACATTGAGCAGATGGATAGGTTTAAAAAGATAAGTCCCAAAATGTGCCGCATCATGCGGATTACGCTGTTGATGCGCCCATTGCTGTCTGAACAGCGCATTAGCTTCCAATCGCTGTTTATGGCCCGCATTGTAACTTAAAATGGTACAACATACAGCAGCAAGAAACAACATCCATATCACGATGGCGGAAATCAGCACAGTTTTGTTCCGGTAGCTTAACAATAATTCTTTTTTGATCAGCATCTGCAACGTGGCAAAACCTTTACTTCTCATCTAAAATTTTATGATTATTTAATGCATCAAAGTTGCATTATATTTTACATATTTGCAACTGTATTGCATTTACCTGTTTGTTTCTTTATGATTAAAGACTTTATCCGTAGAAATAAGTATCCTTTTTATAAGCAGCCTGATGCCATGGATTGTGGGCCAGTTTGTTTAAAAATGGTTGTCGCCTATCATGGTAAAAACCTGTCTATGCAGTATTTAAGAAAGTTATGTGGGATCGGAAAGCACGGAACAACGTTGCTCGGTCTCATTGATGCTGCAGAACAGCTTGGCTTTAAAACACTTGCCGCAGAATTACCCCACTCCAAATTAGAGCATGTTCCTTTACCATGTATATTACACTGGCAAAAAGAACATTATGTAGTGTTGTATGAAGTAAATGATAAAGATGTATATTTAGCAGATCCGGCTTTAAGTGGTAAAATTAAGCTTAGTATAGAAGATTTTTTAACGGCCTGGTTAATCAATACTGAAAAAAAAACAGGCCGGGTTTTGTTACTTCAGCCGGAGGAGGCTTTTACAGATCTCCAAGCTCCCGATGAGCATAAAACTTCTCTGTGGTCGCTATTGCCTTACCTCAAAATGCACCGAAAAGGCTGGCTACCCATCCTAATCAGTTTGCTTTTAGCCAGTGGATTTTCATTAATTATCCCTTTGTTGACCCAAATGGTGGTAGATAAAGGAATCAATGCAAAAAATACCAATTTACTCTTGCTCATCTGTCTCGGTCAGTTAACGCTTTTTTCAGGAAAGATGTTAATGGACTTTATGCGTGCCAGGATTTTGTTCCGTATTGGGGCAAGAACCAGTATCATGATGCTCAAAGATTTCCTGGCTAAATTGATGAAACTCCCTTTTTCTTTTTTTGATAACCGACAGGCTGGCGACAATATGCAACGGGTAAACGATAACCAGCGCATAGAAGAATTCCTCACTAATTTCCTGATCAATTTTATCCTCTCGGCCATTACTTTATTGGTGCTGGGCGGTGTACTCTTTTATTATAACTGGCAAATTTTCTTGCTGTTTATGATTGGTGCTACAATCAGTGTGCTTTGGTCTAACTCTTTTCAACAGAAACGCAAAATCATTGATCAGAAAAAATTCAAAGTCCTTTCTGCCAATCAACAATTGCTTTTAGAGATTTTTTATGCCATGCAGGAAATCAAACTCACTGGCAGCGAACAAGATAAAAAGCAGCTATGGGAAAGCCTCCAGGACCAGTCGTTTGACTTAAAACTGGAAGCACTGCAACTCGATCAACGCATGCAAGGGGTGGGTTCTTTCATTAACGAGGTCAAAAACGTGTTGATTACATATGCTGCGGCCATGTTGGTAATCAACGATCAGATTACACTTGGGGGCATGCTGGCGGTCACCTATGTATGCGGACAGCTGAATGCACCTGTAAACCAACTGGTAGAATTTGCCCGGGTATCGCAAAACACCAAATTCAGTTTAATGCGGATGGATGAAGTGCAACAGGAAGAAGATGAAGATCTGGAAGTTAAAGAACCCATAAAAAATGCCGGGCCCGTTGATATTTCATTGAGCAAAGTATCTTTTAAATATGGAAGCCGGCATGCGCCTTATGTTTTAAAAGATATTAACCTGCTTATCCCTGCTCAGAAAGTTACCGCAATTGTGGGCACAAGCGGCAGTGGTAAAACCACCCTTATTAAGCTATTGTTGAAGTTTTATGCCCCCATAGAAGGCGAAATTACCATAGGCAGGCAAAACCTTACACAGGTGAATGCCAAATCATGGCGGAAACATTGCGGTGTAGTGATGCAGGATGGTTATGTATTTATGGATTCTATCGCCAATAATATTTTTGCCGGTGCAGCCCTGAAAGATTTCGACCGTCTTTATGAAGCGGCGAAAATGGCCAATATGCACGATTTCTTCTCCTCAATGCCCTTTGGCTATAACACGGTGGTAGGAAGGGATGGTTATGGTCTGAGTGAAGGACAGAAACAGCGTCTTTTAATCGCCAGGATGATTTATCGCGATCCTGATTATGTCTTCCTGGATGAAGCAACCAATGCACTGGATGCACAGAATGAAAGATCGATTGTGAACAACCTCAATGCTTTTTTTAAAGGTAAAACCGTGCTGATTGTAGCCCATCGGCTAAGCACCGTTAAACATGCCGATCAGATCATTGTGCTGCATCAGGGCGAAATAAAGGAATGTGGTACGCATGAAACGCTATTGCTCAATAAAGGAAGTTATTATAACCTGATTAAAAATCAACTCGAACTTGGTAAATAAATAGATATGAGCTTACAGATTTTTCCTTATTCTTTGGTACGTTATGCCGGATTACCCCATCAACTATTTGATCAGCTGAAATTGAAGGAGGCAGAAAATCTTTTAGCAGGTTACAAAAAGCTTAAAGATGAGCGGGAAAGGCTGAAAAACAATATCTGCGATGCTTTATACCCCGTGATAAAACTTCAGCTAAACGATAAAGTTAGACAGCAGCTAATCGACCTTAAACGGCAGGTATTCAACAATAAAAATATTGATCAAAGCTACATTTCTCTACTACCACAAGAACTACAAAATGATTTACAGGCTTATTTAAATCTGACAGAAGAATTTAACCTTTACAAAAGAGACCAGGCCCTAAAATTCGACGGACAAAAATACATCCAACGGAAACAGGTACAGGAAATGTCAAAGCAAACTGAACTGCAAAACGGACTTTTGTTATCCAGTCCGTTGCTTTACGAGCAATTAAACAGTTTTATTAAAAAAGACATTGAGCGCTTCAAACAAAAAGAACACCGGACGGTATTCAGCTTGATGCGGTACCTCAGCAGGATGGCTTTTAAAACTTCACCTTTCAGTACTTTTACCTATACGGGTTTAGCCACATTAAATGAAGTGCAGAAATCCAGTATGCCCCACCACAAAGTCTGCAGTCGCCTGAAATTAAATAATGCCATATTCGAATACCTCAAGTCGATACTGAAAAATCATCCCTTGTTAAATAATCACTTATTGATTAAACTAAATATAACAGCGGCAATCAGAGAAGATAAAATCTGCTTCTTAAGCAATTTCAATAATATAGAATCATTTCAGCAGATTAACGCAAAAGGCCTGCAACTAATCGTTTACCAGCATTTAAGTGAGCACAAGGATCTTGTTTCACTTAAACAATTAATTTTGAACCTTCAAAAGGATATTGAAGGCCCGGATTATAAAAGTATTAAATTGTACCTGATCAAATTAGTTGAAGCAGGAATGCTTGAAATGAGCTTGGGATTTTCCGGCATGGATGAAACATGGGACAGCAAAGTATTACTTTTTTTGAAATCGTTAAAAGGTGTGGAACCATCTGTTATACCGGTTATTACACTTTTTGAAAACTTGCAGAAATATAGAGATGAGTACCCGTCAGCGGGTCCTTTTACCCGCTATAGCATTCTACAGGAAGCAGAAAAACAACTAAATGATGTTTTTTGCAAATTACAGCAAGAGGCTGGACTCCCTTTTTGTAGTAACGCATCGGATAAAAAAATAGCATTGGAAAGTCCTGAAACAGACCAATTTTCAACCCAAAAATTCATTCCTTACTATTTTTCCGCACGGCATATTTTTTATGAAGATTGCTTTACTACAGAACAACTGGAACTACCTGAATACCAGATAAAAAGTTTTATCCATCAAACAAATGAATTAATCAATTTCTTACTTCCACTTGATGTGATGCGGAAAGAGCGAAAAAAAATGTGCGATTTCTTTTTACAGCACTATCAAACTAATGAAGCTATAGACCTGATCACTTTTTACAAGGATTACTATTTCTATATCAAAAAACCTGAAAAAGAGGAAGAATCACTTAAAAGCACCGATTTTTTAGCTTTAAAGAATTGGAAAGATGCCGTTCTGATCAAATTAGCTGAAATTGAAAATACCGATGAAGATGTTATCAATTTAAATGGTAGTTTTTTTGCTGACCTACCAGGATCTTTAGATCTAGCTAAAAATGCTACAACAGGAATGTTTGTACAGTTTAGTGAAGATGAAAATGGTTTTGCCGGCGTTATCAATGCCATATTGCCAGGAATGGGTAAAGTGAGCGGCCGTTTTTTATCGCTCTTTGATCAAAAAATTACCGGAACTTTTGTTCAGCATAACGAAAACCTTTATCCTGGCAAAATTAAGGTAGAACTGAACGATGCTTCGACATTTAATGCGAATATTCATCCGCCACTACTGGCTCATGAACTTGAACTTCCAGGAGGAAATAACATTTATCCGTCAGGCAAACAGTTTAACATTGGCGATTTAAAAGTAAATTATGATCACAAAAAAAATGCTTTGAAGCTTTGTAAAGGAGATGCTGAATTATACAGTTATGATCTCAGTTTAGAGTCTTTTTATCACCGATCTAACCTTTATCAATTACTTGCACATTTCAATCCCGATGCCCGTGTATCGCTACAGCCATTTATTCAATTGGTTGATCAGTTTCATCAGGATCAACAGGCTGTTCCTTCCCCTGATTTATTTACGCTGCCGAGGATCGTTTATGCCCAGAATGTTATTTTAAGACGTAAAACGTGGCGGATAAAAACAACCATTATTCCTAAACAAGACCAGTTTGAAACAGATTTTGAATATTTCATCAGGTTGAATAACTGGCTCATTGACAACAAAATACCAAATGAAGTATTTCTCTTTTTAAGAAAACGTGCTTACCAACATCAATCGGATGACAAAAGGGAAGGCTTACACGATGATTATAAACCACAATACCTTTCCTTCCATAGCCCTTTGTTCTTAGCTTTGTTTAAGAAATTATTGTGGAGGGCCGGCAATTACATTACGCTTGAAGAGGTATTTCCGAAACCAGCACAAAATAAGGTTAGCGAATACCTGATCCAATGGTACAATAACTAATCAGGATATGGAAAATCAACAAGATAAATGGTTATCAGTATATCTATTCCATCATGGAGATGCCAATCAACTTTTAAAGCAGCTGGTTCATCCGTTTATTATGCAATGGCCTTTGCCCTGGTTTTTTATACGTTATTGGGAAGGTGGCGATCATATCCGTTTAAGGTTAAAAGCCACAGAGAAGCAGCATCATTTGATCGTTAATTCGCTTCGTGCAGAAAACCCGGTAATAAAAGCGATTCAGATCGCTGAATATGAGCCAGAGGTACAGCGCTATGGAAATTTAGAGAGTATGCCCTGGGCGGAACGATATTTTGAATGTTCTTCTGCCCATATTTTAAACTGGATTGTCAATAAGCAAACCAACCAATCGCTCATCGCACAGGCTATAAAATTACATCTGACCTTATTATTTGCTACCGGATGGAATGAAAAGGCATTAATAAAGGTATGTAATTTATTTTTAGAAGGCTGGTTACCCAAACTCTTTAACCAAACAGAATCGAAGGAAATACAAAGGTTATTTTGGCTCAACCAGTTTGAAACCATTTTCAGAAAATCAAAACCTCAGATGGTTGCAGCTGCAGACCAGTTTTGGCAAGCGCTTAAGGCAGGAGATGTAGATGATGATTTAAATACTTATTTATCTGAAACCATTAGCATATTAAAACACTATAAATCTGCTGGTTTTGAGGAACACAAGTTATTTCAGATTATATCGAGCTTTATGCATATGAATAATAACCGTTTAGGTGTTTCAAATAATGAAGAAGCCTACATCATATATGGCGTGATCTCATGTCTGCAATTTATCAAAACTCCGGCACATAGCTTTAAATGATGTTTACTGAAGAACAGACCAAAAAATTCAAAAAGGAGCTTTATCGGGTTTACGATGAATTGTGTTCGAATTTTAGAGAAACTGATCAGGAAATCTGGTGGCCAACGCCTTTTTATATCAACCTTGATGAATATGAATTTAGGGAAAGTTATGACCTCTTCAATGGCAATTGTGGTATTGTCCTTTTTTTTCTAAAACTATATGAGTTTGATGGTAATGCAGATCACCTGAGCATCGTGAATAAAGCCATGCACCGGATTTTAAATGCTGAAGAAGTGCTTCATCCTAAATTCTTTGCTTTGTACACCGGCTTGGGTGGGGTGATTTATACCTGCCTTAAAATTTTTGAAGTTACAAATGATGAATTTTATAAAGACCAGGCGCTAACACTTGCGCTACATCATGAAAAACAATTGACCGGGTTATTAAAGGCAGATCTTTTAAGTGGTTATACAGGTAATTTACTCCTGGTCAGCCTTCTTTATCACCACACAAAACACCCTAAAGTGTTAGGCATGGTAAAATCGTTGATCGATCGGTTAATTGCTGAAGCCCGGATTTCTGAGCAAGGTATAAAGTGGGATTATTCCCGGTCGAAAAAAGCCTATGATAGCATGACCGGCTTTTCTCATGGCGCTTCGGGTATTGCATGGGTATTGATGCAGGTAGGTCAGTATTTTAATGCTCCGGGACTGATTTATCTGGCTAAAGAAGCTTTAAGTTATGAAATGCAATATTTTCACCGGCCTGCTAAAAATTGGCTGGATTTAAGGCTGGGTCCATACCGTTTAAACAAACCTGATGTACATGAATGGAAATTAGAGACATTTTTACCTGATATGACGGATGTAAATTCATGGGCACATGGTGCAGCCGGAATCGGACTGAGCAGACAAATGGCCCTACAGTTTACAACAGCAAAAAAATATCAAGCGGACTGCCAAAATGCCCTTGAACGCTGTTTGGACGACATAAGAAAGCTGAATCGCACTGACTTTACTTTAGTTAGCGGTTATGGCGGGATGATCCCACTTTTGTTAAACGGTGAAAAGGGTTCGCAAATTGCTTTCATATTAGATCAGGCCAGAGAACTCCATCAAAGAACAAATTGCTATAACACTTATGTTTCATCAGGTATTGATGATTATGGCTTATTATCGGGAAAAGCAGGAATTGGCTATATCATTTTAGCTATTTTAAAGGGACAAGGCTTTGATAGCATTTTAAGTCCGGGCTTACCAAAAAATAATAATAACAAATCTATCTTTGATGATCAATATGGGGAAATTCAAATCAAAAGGTTGATTTTTTCAAAATATTACCCCAAAACATTAGCCAAATTAAATGATTTTTCTCCTTTTGAAGCTGACGATATTAATGGTTTTAAGGTAAAACTCCAATCAGCAATTCTGGAAATCCAAAGCGATGAAATTGCAGCTTCATTTCGTCTGGAAAGCGAATTAGTATATTTATGGAAAAAACACAAAGGTTATTTTAGTTTCGAGCAGAAATATAAATATTGGCTTAAAAAAGCCGAAGAAAGCCTTAAACTAACCGATCAGGAGTTAATTGACCAATTTTTCAGGTTAAGCGATCGGATAAAACTTTATCGTCCGGACCAATGGAATGAAAATAAGGTACTTTTATTAATCAGTGACGAAAACGGGATAAAAGAAATGAACGTTGGGGTATTTACAGCATTGATTTTAAATGCATTGGAGAAAGAACAGGTAAAAGGAGAGAAGCTTGTACAGTCACTTCAATTTACGTTATCTGGAAATCACTCAAGTGAAAACGCGGTGGAACTAACGGATAAAGTGCTTAAGCAGATCAGGTTATTGATTGAGGCAGGCTTTATTGAAGTAGTGTAATAAAAATGGAATTCGAAATGACCAATTGATTATACGCTAAATCCTCTCGCTCAATCCGTCATCCTGAACTTGTTTCAAGATCTATATCGAGCAATATGTTGTTGATTAATCATTAATAAATTGCTAGTTATGCCTAACTACGATGCCAAATAGTTCAGTCATGAATAGGCGCTGACCACTTATCAATAACTACCCGTTAACCAAACAAGGCGCCCTGAAGCGCCTTGAGAAGAAGATACCTGTTGTTAATTAACAGATCACGGTAGTACATCTAACAGGTGGCGTATGATGGTCATCTGTTTGTTCCGTGTGTGTTGGCTCTGATACATTACCCAAACCGCCAGATAAACGCATAGCCACCTCGCTATCGATACTGGTTACAAAACTTTCCAATTGAAGGTCTTCTAAGCTTAAAGTGATTTTTTCTGATTGATTTTTCATAAAATAATTGATTAATGTTGATGCCTACTGTGGTTACGGGGGTTCGGCTTATCCCCGGTTGCAACAGCACTAAGTTAATCAATTGCAACATAGTTGCAAAATAAAGATGGATATTTTTGCAACTATGTTGCGAAAATAAATTTTACCAGAAATAAACCCCTAAAAAACAAATACTTAAAACAAATATACGGCTTAACCGAACATGAATTATTATAAGCCTTGATTGAATTGATATACCAGAAAGATTTTGAATATCACTTCCTGTTTTTAGAAGTCACAAAAACTATCACACCTGCTATTAAAATAATACCCCCGGCATAAGGAGGCCAATTTACCGATTTTTCTTTGTCTGCAGAGATTTGAATGGGACCTGCATCCACAATTTTCTCTTTTTTAGTATAAGAGAAACCTGTCCAGATGAGCATAGCAATGCCCACAACCATTAATACAATTCCTATTGTTCTGTTCATAATATTTGATTTTATTTATAACAGAACAGCAATCGCATCGATATGTTTTTATTTGAATTTATACCCCAAAGAAATCTTATTGGCAAAATTTATATTCTCGGCTAATTCAAACAAAAGTGTAAATCTTTTTATGCTTAAAAAGTAATGATTCACACTATCTGCCTCCATCTGACGTGGCAGGTAGCCCATGTTATTTCCGGGCAAAGCTGGGGTTCTGCAAGAACTTGATAGAATAATTAAAAGCAGAAAAAGAAGTAGCGTGTTACGTTTAGTTTTCACGCAATGCTTTTTATTCTTCAAAGAAATCAAGCAATCCGCCGAGAAAATATTCCTGAATGCCTTCCGTAAAATCTTTATAGTCCTCGTCAGGAATATTGGTTTGCCGAAATTCAAGTGATGTTCCTTTTTTATCTTCGTGCAGTTTAATGGTTACGATAGAAGGTTCATTTTCTTCTCCAAAATACCATTGTTGCACAATCTGCTTCCCATAAATAAATTCAATGTTTTTACCTGTGATATCGCCATCCCAAAAAGAAAATTCGGTTCCGGGTACTTCTTCAAACTCCACTTCGGCGCCGGTCCATAGTTTAATACTGATATCTTTGGTCAGTGCTAAATAAACTTCTTCGGGCGGGGCAGGGATATAGGTGTATTTTTTAAAGTCCATTCTGTATCATGATTTAAAGATTTTAATAATCAAAGTTTGAGAAATTAATTCCGATTAATTTATTCGTTAAGATTAATGTTACTTATTCCCCAATCTTTAGGTTTTAGTCAAACCTGACCTATATTGATTGTTTATTCCAGGATTGCAGATCTTTTAAACCGGGGACTTGCTGCGCCAAAATTAATTAATATTCCGACATTGAAATTATAAGCTACAATATAATTTAGTTTTTATAAATGGTAGTTCTCTAAATTGATACAAGTCTTAAGCTTTACAGTTATTAAATTGTCGATGACAAAATCGGCACCATCAACCAAGCCTTCATAAAAAAATTTCCTGTTTGATTAAATCATCAATGTGAACGTCTCTTATTTTGCTTATCCCAGTCCCACATCATGAAAATCCTAAAACCTTTCTCATCCTGTGTTACTTAAACGCGTTTAATCCGGTTACGTCCATTCCCGTAATTAACAAATGTATGTCGTGTGTACCTTCATAGGTCACTACAGATTCTAAGTTCATCATATGGCGCATAATCGAATATTCACCGGTAATCCCCATTCCACCAAGCATTTGGCGGGCGTTACGGGCAATATCCAGGGCAATTTCTACACTGTTTCTTTTGGCCATGGATATTTGTTCGGCTGTCGCTCTGTTCTCACTTTTCAGTATGCCCAAACGCCAAACCAACAGCTGACCTTTTGTAATTTCGGTTACCATTTCGGCCAGTTTTTTTTGCTGCAGCTGAAAACCACCGATTGGTTTCCCAAACTGGATACGCTCTTTGGAGTAACGTAAGGCGGTATCATAACAGTCCATTGCTGCCCCCAGAGCACCCCAGGCAATACCATAACGGGCCTGATTCAAGCAACCCAGGGGACCTTTTAATCCGCTGATTTCAGGAAAAACATGCTCTTTTGGCACTTTAACATTGTCAAATACAAGTTCACCAGTTGCTGATGCGCGCAAACTCCATTTATTATGCGTTTCGGGCGTAGAAAATCCTTCCATACCACGTTCTACCACCATCCCCCTGATTTTGCCTGATTCATCTTTTGCCCAAACCACAGCAATATCGGCAAAGGGTGCGTTACTGATCCACATTTTTGCACCGTTTAAAATGTAATGGCTTCCGGCATCTTTAATATTGGTTACCATGCCGCCGGGATTGGAACCATGATCTGGTTCTGTTAAGCCAAAACAGCCCATTATTTCACCACTGGCTAATTTGGGGAGGTATTTTTTACGCTGTTCTTCAGTTCCATAAGCATAAATAGGGTACATCACCAACGAACCCTGAACAGATGCGGTAGAGCGGATGCCTGAATCGCCGCGCTCGATTTCCTGCATCAAAATTCCATAAGCCGTATAATCTAGCCCCGCGCCACCATACTCAACCGGAATAGTAGGACCAAAGGCGCCAATATCAGCCAGTCCCTTTATTAAATGTTTCGGAAATTCTGCTTTTTGAGCATAATCCTCAATGATTGGACTCACTTCTTTTTTTACCCAATCTCTGGCCGTAGCACGGATTAATTTATGCTCATCGGTTAATAATTCATCTAATAAATAATAGTCTGGCGCCTCGTACAGGTCTTTTTTTACTGATTTGCTCATGTAATTTCTTGTTATCTGGTTAAGAAACCGCGTTCATTTCAAAGGTAACAATTTACCGCAACGAGCATTAAATTCATGAATAAAAATTTAATTTTACAGCTTTAAGAATATAAATGAGCCATTTCAAACAGACCGTAGCTTTAAAAGATGTAAAATGTTTTGCGCTGCATGGATATTACCCCGAAGAGCAATTAACTGGAAATCATTTTATTATTGATTTAACAACTGAATTTACACCAGTGGGTTTTGAAGATGAACTGGCACAAACGGTTAATTACGAAGATTTGAACAGCATTATCAATGCAGAAATGAAAAATACCCAGAAACTAATAGAAACCGTTTTGAATAATATCATCTCAAAGGTAATTGAAAAGTATCCTTTTGTGGAAAAGGTTGAGGTGAGCATGAAAAAACTTAATCCGCCCATGCCCGGACAAATAGGCCATTCTTTTGTTAAACTTAGTTATTCAGCAGCCAATTAAATGAATTTCAACCCGATAAATACCGAAATTTTAGCAGAAATCACCTCAGCCATCGGTGCCGATAAAGTTTTTACAGATACTGAAATCCTGGAAAACTATAGTCATGACGAGACCGAAGATTTGCGCTACCAGCCAGAGGTGGTAGTAAAACCCACTACACCAGAAGAAATTTCAGCCTTATTTAAAATATGTAATACCCATCATGTTCCCGTTACACCCCGTGGAGGCGGTACAGGCTTAAGTGGCGCGGCTTTGCCGATTTACGGCGGGGTTTCCTTATCAATGGAAAAATTTAAGGCCATTCTGGAGATTGATACCGAAAACTTACAGGCTACTGTTGAGCCGGGCGTAATTACTGAAGAATTCATTAATGCAGTTGCCGAAAAAGGTCTGCTATACCCGGTTGATCCGAGCAGTAAAGGATCCTGCTTTATTGGAGGTAACGTGGCACATGGCTCTGGCGGACCAAGGGTAGTGAAATATGGCACCATACGTGAATATATTTTAAACCTGGAAGTGGTTTTACCTAATGGCGATATCATCTGGACAGGAGCTAATACCTTGAAATATGCTTCAGGATATAATTTAACCCAGTTGATGATCGGTTCGGAAGGTACCTTAGGGGTAGTAACCAAAATTGTCACCAAGCTTTTGCCAAAACCTGGTCAATCGGTTTTAATGCTAGGGTCCTTTAACACCAATGAGGCTGCTTGTGCCGCGGTTTCGGCCATTTTTAGGGCTGGCGTAACACCATCAGCCCTGGAGTTTATGGAACGCAAAGGAGTGGAGTGGGTAATTAAATTCGATGATATTAAATTTGATTTGAAGGACGATGTGGCTGCTTTACTGATGATTGAGTTTGATGGTGATGACCTGGATGATATTTTTAAAAATTGCGAAAAAACCAACATCGTTTTAGAAGAACACCATTGTACGGAAGTTTTATTTGCAGATACAGCCGCTCAAAAAGAGGAATTGTGGAGAATGCGCAGAACAATGGCCGAATCGGTTAAATCTAACTCGGTTTACAAGGAGGAAGATACAGTTGTACCGCGTGCTGCCTTACCCAAACTCGTTAATGGTATTAAAGAGATTGGGGCGAGATATGGCTTTGAGAGTGTTTGTTACGGACACGCAGGCGACGGAAACCTGCACGTAAATATTATTAAAGCAGGTATGAGTGATGAGGACTGGAAAAACAAACTCAAATCTGGTATTGCTGAAATATTTGAACTTACCACCGCTTTAGGAGGCACAATTTCCGGAGAACATGGCATTGGCCTGGTTCAAAAAGAATTTATGCCGATAAAGTACTCAGAAATTCACCTTAATTTAATGAGGGGCATTAAAAATGTTTTCGATCCTAATGGAATATTAAATCCGGGAAAGATCATGCCAGATTGATTTTTCGTTAGCCTCAACTTGTTTAAGGGGCTTCAAGAATGATCAGTAGTCGTCATGCTAAACAAGTTCGGCATGACGACTACTTATTCCTCCTTGTCCATACTGTCAGGCACAGCGGCCCTACGGATCCATGAATAAAACTGAATTTATAACTCCGTAAACAAGTCCGGTAAGCGAACTAATGATTACTCAGCTGTTCAAAACCCAGCATTTTCTGTTTTTCTTCTTCAGGGATTGCTGTGGGTTTGCCTGTGGTGTAGTCTATAGCTATACAAACTGTTTTTCCCTTGCTGCAGATTACCTCCTCACTTCCCTTTAACTTTACAATCTGGTACTCCAGGTCAAAGCTTGTATTACCGATCCTTGACGTTTTTACATGAATGGCAATTTTATCATTCATTACAATCGGTAAAATATAATCAAGTTCTGCGTGCGCAATCACGATCCCGTTTTTTTTCCAATCCCATTTAATAATTTCTTCCCAATATTTAGTTCTGGCGATCTCCAGATAGGTAAAGTAAATAGAATTGTTTACATGTCCCATCATATCAAAATCAATAAAGCGCAGATGAATATTCGTTTTATAGTTGAATTTGTCGGAAAAAGCCCTGATATCTGTCAATTTGTCTTTTGATTTCGATTTATTTTGCCAAAATGTCTTAAAAATCATAAATATTTGGATTGGTATATAAGTTGATTAAGATGAATTATCAATTTAAAAATTAAAAAAATAAAGAATAAGCGATATGACACTTGTAAATTTTAACAACAGAACCCGCAACACAGCCCCTTACTTTAACAATGTTTTTGATTCATTGTTTAGCGAGGCCGTAAGTAAAAACAAAATGGTTGATAAATCGCCAAACGTGAACATTTATGAAAATGAAGCTGCATATGTAATTGAGTTGGCCGCTCCGGGACTGAAAAAAGAAGACTTTCAGATCAATTTAAAAAAAGACACGCTTTCTGTTTGGGCAGAAATTAAAAAAGACGAAAACCAGGTGGCTAAAGATTTTACACGTAAAGAATTTGATTACAGCTCATTTGCCAGATCATTTAATTTGCCTGATGCTGCCGATGGCGACAACATTACCGCCGAATATAAAGATGGTATCTTATCAATCAACATCAGCAAAAAAGACACTGCGAAATTACAACACCGAGAAATTGTAGTATCGTAACAAAACTTTCTCACTGGAGGATTTTTCATAATAGTTTAGTTTTTCAAAATTTATGAAGCCTGCATCGGTAGGGCAGACGAAAAGGTGATTGGTGGCTGATGCAGGTTTCGTAATCATTGAGTTTAGGTTTAGGTTTTATAAGGTTAGTGCCGGATGGCATTAACCTTATTTTTTTTCCATCCTGGTTGTCATGCCGATCTCATCTATCAGATCAGGGCGACGTTTCGGATGCCGGTATTTAGATTGATTTTAAGTTACATACTTAAAATTAGCTTAACCTCAATTTTTCGTATTTTCGCGGCATGGAAAGAGAAATCCTGGATACAAAACGCAAAGCACTTAAGATAAATCTTGACCCAAGAATTTATGGCACTTTTGCTGAAATCGGTGCCGGGCAAGAAGTTTCAAGAAATTTTTTTAACGCCGGAGCGGCATCAGGAACAGTAGCCAAAACCATGTCGGCTTATGATATGACTTTCAGTGATGCCATTTATGGAGCAGAAGCAAATGGACGTTACGTTAGCCAGAACAGGCTTTTACAGATGCTTGACCATGAATTTGGATTGCTTAATGAGCGTCTATCAGGCGAAAAATACGAAAGCCGCACTTTTTTTGCCTTTGCTGATACCGTAACTACCTTAAATTATAAACGCACCAATGAACCCCACGGCTGGGTTGGAATCAGGTTCCAGAACGAGCCGGGAGGTTTCCCTAACGAAATATTCTTTCATGTCCGTTTGTTGGATACTGATGTAAATATGCAGCAACGTGTACTTGGTATTATTGGGGTTAACTTGCTTTACGCAGCTTTCTATTATTATCAGGATCCCAAAATAATGGTTGAATCACTGGCTGATAATTTAACCATCGGATCTGTAGAAATTGATTTGATATCTGTTAAAGGACCGGCATTTCCCGGAGCAGATAATATCCTGCTTAATCTGTACATGATTATGAAAGATTTTTCGGCAGCTGCCATTTTCGATGCTGATGCACATCCGCGACAAGCAAAGGATCTTTTGTACAAAAAGGATATCATGATTTTACGGACCAAATATGGCCAAAAATCATTGCCTAACTTTAACCTTTTTAATAAAGCTACCGAGCAGTTTAAGCGTACGAATAAAGTAGAAGAGGGAAACCTGGCGGTAATGATTGAAGTTCTGGCAACCAATGTTTTAACCGACGCACAGGAAACACCCGATGATATCGATTTAGAGGCGGTGGCCAAACGCACCCAGGAAATGTGCGACACTGGGAACACGGTGATCGTTTCGAATTTTACCCGTCACAACCGCCTTGCCAAATACCTGGCCAGATGTAAACCAAAAAGTGTTGGCTTAGCTACAAACATCAACAACTTAAAATTCGTATTTAATGCTAAAAACTTCACCGGCGAAAACTACTCCGGTCAACTACTGAGTTACGTAAATGATATGTTTAATACCAATGTGCGGTTATTCGCTTATCCTTTTCTCGACAAAAAAACCAATCAGGTGATTACCACCGAGAATATGCCGATTACACCAGAAGCTAAACCGCTGTTCGATTTTCTCTTAATTAATGGCTACATTACTGATATTAAGGATTATAACGAGGACGAAGTTAAAACGGCTTAATACATGGCATGTAAATGATTACAAGAGGTATGCTAAGTATTTTCAGAAGAAATTTTCGGGCTGTTACTTTTTATCTTACTTCGCTCCGTAGTGACCTAAGGCCGGGATAATATGTGCGATGATAGTCATAACCAATAATTTATAGTCAAAAATACAAAATTATTTTGACAGTAATTAGTTGCTAAAATAAAAGCCACGGACTTAGCAGTACGATAATACGATTAAATCGTTCTCAATGCCGAGCCATTTTCGTTTACCATAAAAGCATGCTTCACACCGCATTTCAGCGCAAAATTATTCCGCTGGTGCCCCACAGGAAAATCAAATGCAACAGGATAGTTGTATTCTTTTACTTTTTCAAGTACAATATCATAAATATTTTTGCCAAACTCTTCGCCGGCATCATCGGGTTTTACTTTAAAACCACCCACAATGAGTCCTTTGAGGCGCTTAAGCTTGCCACTACGTTTTAAATTCCACAACATTCTATCGATGCTGTACAGGTACTCGCCGGTATCTTCAACAAATAAAATTTTATCTTTGGTATCCAAATCCGATGGGCTGCCGGCAAGTGTTTCTATAATACTCAGGTTACCGCCAACCAATATCGCATCCGTTTTCCCATAGCGGTTATTGCTGTTTATCGGAGCAGTATAACCCAATTCTTCGCCAATCAAAGCATTTTTTATCGAGAGGATCGTCTCTACCTGTATAGGCTCAGCTTTGGCCCAATCATCAGGAAAGCTATTGCACATTTTAGAATGTAAGGAGGCAATGCCAAAATTTGCGGCCAGGTGACAATGCAGCACAGTGATATCGCTAAAGCCAATAATCCATTTGGGATTTCTTTTAAAAGCCGAAAAATCAAGCTTATCAATAATGCGTACAAAACCATAACCACCACGAGCACACATAATGGCTTTGATACCCGGATCATTCAGCATTTGCTGAAAATCAGCCAACCGTTCTTCATCCGTTCCACCATAAGTAAAATCGCGTTTACCAATGGTTTCGCCAATTTTTATATTAAAACCCCAACTTTCCATTTGCAGAACTGATGGTTGGATCTGTTCTGATGTAATGTATCCGGCAGGACTACTAATTCCAATGGTATCGCCAGGTTTTAAATAGGGGGGGATTTTAAAAGCTAAACTTTCATTTTCAATTGCTAGAGTTTTAAGCGCCGGAAGCATAGTGGTGGCCGCAATAAACGAAGAAAGGAAATGTTTTCTATTCATCTAAAATGGGGTAGTGGAATTGGTATGGCTAATATAGGATTTAAAATTATGGCATAAAAGAAAAGGGATTTATATCCATAAATCCCTTTTTAAACCAAACAAATTAATCTGTAAAAGATTAGTATAATGTGAATTATATAAACAACCACATTCGAAATAAAATGTTTTGAGATTTTAAAAATATTTATCGTGTCGGACTCCGCGAAGAACCTATTTAATTATTGATATTTTGTAGGTTTAACAGTTTGATTGCTTATAAAACCATTTTAACCACTACACTTGCCTGATAGCCCTAATGGAAACGGCAATCCTTTTTGGTTTCTCTTTATTTCATCTTTGGAAAGCTTGCCAAAAAGATTAGCGTGTACAGCAGGACCAAACCTTCGCTATAGCCACTGAAACTGCGCTTCCAAAACAACCAAAAAATTACGCTAATTTTTATGGAAATCCTTTACTGTGTCAAGGATAACAGCATGTAATTAAAAAGTAAGGCTATCCATCGCGGATAGCCTTTGCTAACAACAAAACAAATATAAGATAACCAAATCTTGCCTGATTGAGCAGAATCAGGATAAAGTGCTATGAGATACACTTTGCGGCATCGTAATGGATTCGAACCATTGTAATGAGTTTATGAAACCCCAACCTTCCAATCGGTCAACTTGCCGTGTTTTTATAATTGCTTCAGCGTTAAATAATCTCTCCGCTCCAAAATCTGTTCTTTATTTAAGCTATCTTCATGTTTTGCAACTGTCAATGCCTCAGCTTCTATTTGCAGAGGATCAATTAGTTTAGGATATTCGTCTATAGCCGGGCATTGAAAATAAGTCGACATGATTTTTAATATTAATCGTTCAACAGATGTAACACTTAGATTTAGACAAATATATAAATAAGTATATAATATCTATAGATTTAGTAGTATTTTAGATCTAAAAAAACATAAAATACTCATTTACAGCTGAATAAATTTATTTTTGTGCACTATACCATAAATAAAACCTATTGATTAAAGTATCCGCCTTTTCTTAAATAATACGGCTATAAATAATATTACATACGAACACTTTTACATGCCTTCAAATTCAATTTCAGAAAAGCTAATTATTTTAAGGATATTTGCAGTTCAAACATTAAAATAGTAATCGTGTCTTTAGATAAATTAAAACTGAGCAAGCCACTTGTAGCGGCCATGACTGATGCAGGATTTTTAACGCCAAAAGAGATCCAAAGCAGGACAATGTCGCGTATTTTAGGTGGACAGGATGTGATAGCGGTGGGACCAGAGGGTTCAGGAAAAACAACTACTTATGTTTTAGCTACTTTAATGAAGTTAAAATACGCCTTTGAGGAAGCGCCGAGAGCATTGATTTTAGTACCGGATATTGAGCATGTAGACCATGTTTTGGCGCAGTTTAAACTATTGAACCGCAACAGTACTTTCAGAATTTTAGGAATTGACAGTCGGGGCGCCATTGAAACGCAGATGAATGAGGTTACTGATGGTTGCGATATTATTGTTGCCGTACCCGATCGCGCCCGCGCATTGTATTTAAAGCTAGCGCTGAATACCAATAAAATACAACTATTTATCGTAGATAATGCTGAGCTTATAGTGAAAAAGGGATTGCAATTACCTGTGGTAGAATTAGCGAACAGCGCCTACAAATCTCAACATGTAGTATTTACAGAGGTACTGCACGATAAACTTAAACACATGATAGCCCCATTCATGAAAGATTCTGCTGCAACCATTGAGGTAGATGAGATAGGTGAAAAGCAGGCAGAAGTTTACAAGCAAATGCTTTATCAGGTACCGAATTTCAGGACAAAGCTAAATTTATTAACCTTATTATTGGATGATGCTGAAGTTTTTGATAAAGTTGTCGTTTTCGTCAATACACGTTTAACCGCACAAACCGTTTATAAAAACTTTAACCGGCACAGGGAAGGTGAGATTAGCATTTACCGCCCCTTGTTTTTTGATGATAAGGGATATGATCATATTGATGACTTTAAAGACCATTCAGAAGCCAGAATTTTAATCGTAGCCAATGAGAATTCAGGCGAAATCAATATTGAAGGGATTCCCTTTATTTTTCACTTCGAATTGCCGGAACAAAAAGAAACTTTAATTCAACGTATTGTAAAACATGGCAATGAAGATGTCGTAGCCATCACTTTTTCTACCGATATTGAATTGATTGAAGTAAAAAAAATTGAGCAGGCTATTGGCCAGAAATTGGAGATCATGGAGTTGCCTGAAAGTTTGAAAGTGGTTGAAGCTGCTGATAAACCAAAGAAAAAGAAAGGTATTGAAGACGATGAATCTTCTGAACGTGGTGCTGCATTTCACGAAAAGAAAGCCAGCAACCTAAAAAATTACAATTATAGTGCAGGTACAAAAGCCAAAATGACGTATAAGAATAAAAAAGGATTGTCTTAATTATGGGGCGTCACCTTGAACTTGTTCCAAGGCCTATTCTGCTAATGAAGATCCTGAAACAAGTTCAGGATGAAGATTTCTAATATAAAAAAGCTCCTCAGAAATTAATCTGAGAAGCTTTTTATTTAACTGTTATTTACGATTAATATAAAGTAAACTCTACACGACGGTTTTGTTGACGGCCAGCTGCAGTTTTGTTTGTTGCAATTGGTTGGTCAGGTCCGTAACCTGTAGCTTCAATTCTAGAGGCATTTGCACCTTGAGATACTAAATAAGCTTTTACTGATTCAGCTCTTTCTTTTGATAAACGTAAGTTTAACTCTCTGCCACCAGTGTTATCAGTATGACCAGCTAATTTCAAGCTAAAGTTTTTCTCTATCAATAATGCAGCAACACGGTTTAAAGTAGCATATGATTTAGAACGGATTGTTGATTTACCTAAATCGAATTCTAAGTTAGATATTGCATCTTTAACCACTTTACGGTCTTCTTCAGTAATTACTTTAGTTTCTTTAATGATTTCGCGTTGAACTTTGATTGGACAACCAGAACCATCAACAACAGTACCTGATGGCGTTCCTGGGCATTTATCAAATTTGTTTGCTACGCCGTCATTATCATCGTCAGCTAAATCTTTAGCATATTGTTCTCTATCACGTTGTGCATTTTGTTCAGCTGTTGATAACGCTCTTCTTAACTCAGCACTTTCTTCAGCACTTTGCTTGCGTAAATCGGCAACAGCGCTGTAGTTTTGTAACTGAGAATTTTCTTTGTTACCTAAAGCAAACTCTAAACCTGCATGCGCATAAGAGAATCTGCTTTCGTTGTAAGCACTTTTAACCGTTGGAGACGATTTGATGAAATTGATGTCGTAACCTAAATCGATGTTAATTCCTTTAGCTACACCAAGTTTAAATCCAACACCGGTAGGAATAAACCATCCTTCTCTATCAGTAAAGGCTTGTGTTGAGGCAACTTCAGAATCAGAAGACATATAACCAGCACCCGCTTTAACATAAGGAATTAAAACGGCATTCTCCGTATTCAGACTGAAGTTGGCAATATTTAAAACAGCTGTTAATGAACCTGACCAATTGATGCTATTTTTTTGTTCGATGGTACTGGTTTGGTTTAGGGTTTTAATCTCACCGCGTAAAAAATCAGCCTGTAAACCTAATGCAGGTAAAATCTGTTTTTTAACAAAAGCACCATATCCAATACTTTTAAACTCTTCAGCTTTAACGCTTCCGCCGCCTAAAAATGTGTTTTGACTAAGAATACCTCCATGGGCACCAATACTCCATGTTCTTAATGATTGTTTTCCAAATCTGCCAGAAGGCGGAGTCGGTACTTCCTGTGCAAATAATTGTGATGATAATCCTAATAAGGCAACCAACATTGTTGATTTAGTAATTCTCCTATTCATGTTTTCTATTTTTAAATAATTAGAGTCTTAACAGTTTTTTAATCATACTGTTTGAACGTGATTTAGAAAAAATCCTGCCAAAGACATTATTTAACACACAATTAACATATTATCAGGTGATTAACACGTTAAATTTATTTCACAAAAAAGTTACGTAATGTTAGCTACACCGTATTTAACTGTACACAATAGTATACACCAAGAGTTTAAGACTGAGATTTATCCCATAAAATTTTATTAAATAATAGTTTATGAACTGTCTAGCTAACCTCTGTTCATGCACCGGGACTGCGCAAAATATTTTATAAAATTAATCCAACATTTGATGTAATGAATACGAATAGATGCCGGATCAATAAAGCAAACTAAATGAAATTAGGATATCACAATCTCAATTTAGCAAAGAAATCCCAAAATACAATCCCGGCAGAAATGACGATGTTAAAAGAATGTTTGGTGCCGAACTGTGGAATTTCGATACATTCATCAATTTTAGCCATTACCTCTTCGCTTACACCATCAACCTCATTTCCGAATATCAAAGCATATTTTTTATTGGGATCGGGATTAAAAGTATTCAGCATGGTGCTGTGTTCGGCCTGCTCAATGGCCACTATTTCATATCCCAGGTTACGCAGGGTATCAACAGCTTGCAGTGTATCAGTATAATGAATCCAATCAACCGATTGCGTGGCGCCTAGAGCTGTTTTCTCAATTTCACGGTGGGGAGGCTGTGCGGTAATGCCGCAGAGAATTACTTTCTCCAACGCAAAACCATCAGCAGTACGGAATATAGATCCCACATTGTGCATGCTGCGAACATTATCCAAAACTACCACAACCGGTAATTTTTCCTGTGTTTTAAATGTTTCAATATCCGGACGGTTTAATTCGTCTAATTTTAATTTTCTCATTATTTTTTAAAATGATTTCACAGATGGAAGGATTACACAGATTGGATGTAATATCGAATCTGTATTTACATGTTATGCATCTTGTGGCAATTGTTTTTATAAAATGGATGGTCCGTCACCAATTTCACTGATGTAAATTGCAGCTGAATAACCTATTCTTTCGAGATAATAACCAGTTAAGTGTTTAGCAAAATCTTCTTCGTAACCTTTCTCTAACAAAGCAATGGCACAGCCGCCAAACCCCGCACCCGTCATACGGGCACCAATTACATGCTGATAACCTGAACAAAAATCTACTACTGTATCTAATTCTTTTCCGCTTACTTCATATAACGTTCGCAAAGACTGATGTGAAGCATACATCAATCGACCAAATGTTATTAAATCTCCTCCATTTAATGCTTTGGATGCTAAGTGGACACGATCATTCTCCTTAATCACATGTGTAGCCCGATTTAATATGGTTTCATCTTTGATTAAATGACTATGCAGGGCAAACTTCTCTGCATTAAGTTCGCAAAGATAGTTAAGCGTAATTTCCTGGTTTAATAGTCCCAGGGCGGTTTGGCATTCTTCAACACGCTCATTGTATTTTGAATCTGCCAGTTCGCGGGGTTTGTTGGTATTAATGATGGCCAGAACATAATTACCCAGATTTACATCAACCATTTTATATTTTAAGGTCTCACAATCTAAAACAATGGCTTTGTCTTTTTCACCGAAAGTAACCGCGAACTGATCCATGATACCCGAATTTAAGCCGATAAAATCATTCTCAACGCGTTTGGCAATTTTAACAAGCGCTAATTTATCGTAACCCAGGTTATAATAGGTGTTCAGCGCATAAGCGGTAGCAATTTCTATAGAAGCTGAAGAAGAAAGTCCGGATCCGATTGGGATATTTCCATAAAAGAGAAAATCTAAGCCGTTAATTTCCTTACCATCTTTTATAAATTCATTAATCACACCAATCGGATAATTCGCCCAGATCGTACCATCTTTTTCGTTTACCGTGTTGCTATTTATAGCTGTTTCAATATCAAAATTTAAACTTTTAAATCTGAATTGACCACGGTTGTTTGGGGCAATGGCTACCCAGGTTCCTAATGAGATAGCACAGGGCATAACCAAACCGCCATTGTAATCTATGTGTTCTCCAATCAGGTTGACCCGCCCAGGTGTGAAATAAACAGCTTCGGCGTTTTTATGGTATTGCTCGGCAAATTTTTCCTGTAGGTTAATGTTCATTGGGCTAAATTATGTTTATAAAAAGCATTAATAATGGTATGTTTGCTTTGAAAACAAAAGCCCTAAGTTACAATTTATGAGCGTTCAGCAAATACCCACCGGAAAAATTATTGATGGCGAAGAAGTTACCGCAATCGAACTTACCAATAGCAAAGGTACTTACGTCAAAATATTCAATTATGGCGCCATCATCAATCAATTTATAGTTACAAATGCCAAAGGTGAAAAGCAGGATATCGTTCTGGGCTTCGATACATTTGATGAATATCTCAACCCGGCTTATTTAACTAACTACCCTTATCTGGGCGCTATCATTGGCCGATATGCCAATCGCATCAAAGATGGAAGATTTAGTATTGACGGGGAAACTTATCAATTGGCACGAAATGCGGGTAGTAATACGCTACATGGCGGTTTTGTAGGTTTTGATAAAAAAGTTTGGGATATTGTTGAAATCAATGATGGTCCCCAACCTTCGGTTACCTTGCAATATGAAAGTGTGGATGGCGAAGAAAATTTTCCTGGAAACCTGATTGTTGATTTAACTTTCGAACTCACCGAAAATGATGAGTTGATTTTAAGTTATGAAGCAGAAACAGATCAAGCTACCGCCATAAATTTAACACATCATGGTTATTTTAACCTGGCTCCCGGTGGTGGAAATATCAAAAACCATTTACAACAGATTTTTGCTTCACATTATCTGGAGCAGGATGATAATTATTCAGTAACAGGCAAACTAATTCCTGTTGAGCATACCCCTTTGGATTTTACCAAACCTAAAGCAATAGGACAGGACTGGAATAAAGATGAAGGTTATGATCAGACTTTTGTTCTGGATAAAATTTATGGCGATTTATCATTGGCCAGCAAAACAATTGAAGAGGAAAGCGGTTTAGTGCTAAGTGTTTATACTACCGAGCCGGTAGCTCATTTATATACAGCAAAATATTTAGAAGTAAAAAATGGAAAAGGGGGCAGGGATTATAATGGCTTTGATGCCTTTTGTATTGAAACACAACATCACCCAAATGCAGTGAATATCCCAACATTTCCAAGTACCATTTTAAGGCCGGAGGAGTTGTATACGCAAACCACCATTTACAAAATTTCATTAAATAAATAAGTTATGTTCACCATTGAAAATATACGGACTGCAGAAGCAAAAATTAAATCTGGTTCAGATTTTCCGCAATTTATAAAAGAAATAAAGGAACTGGGTGTGAAACGGAACGACGTTTACGTCAGCAACGGCTTGTCTGTTTATTTTGATGACGAGGATAATGCCCAGCAATTAAGTCCGCAGGAGTACCCGACTTTAGTGATCAATGAAGAATCATCGGCTGATAAATTGAAACATGCTTTGAAAATACACCAGCAAGGTGAAACTGATTATTTTTCTTTTTGTAAGCAGGCAGCAGATGCAGGAGTAGAAAAATGGGTTACAGACCTGGATGAGATGACCTGTACTTATTTAGATGCTGAAGGAAATGAATTAATAAAGGAGAAGATAAGAATCCTCTAAATATATTGGCCCGAGATTCCGGGCCTTTTTTATGATATTAAGCCCTATTATTGAAAATAGAACAATTATTTAACCACTTGTAACTTCCTCGCCAACATAATCTTAAACAGGAAAAACCCAAAATACATTCAGGATGACGGCCTATATTTATTAAACTTCCGTGTGAGCTGCTAAAAATAATATAAACTACAGGACTCCGATAACTAGATCCTTTCCAATACCATTTTTATAGCCTGTTCTACAATTTTATTGGGTTCGTTGCTGAATTCGAATTTTACCCTGCTGGCTAAAACAGCATTAATAGAGAGTGCTTTATGCCCTAAAATTTTGGCCAAAGCGTAAATCCCCGCTGTTTCCATTTCTAAATTGGTAATACGGTGCTGATTGCTCTTAAAATTGTTTATTAAGCCGATAAAATCTGGAACGGCATTTTTTGCCCTCACAATTCTACCTTGCGGGGCGTAAAACCCTGGTGCAGTAATGGTGATGCCATGAACCGTATCCCTGCCAATAGTATTTAACAGACCACCGTCCGCAGCAGTTAGGTAAGGATTGATGTTGTTGAGTTGACCAAAGTGTTTTTTAACCTCATCCAGCAACAGTTGTTCATCAGCAGACAGTTGCTGAAGATAATAACTCATTAAAGCATCCATTCCCAAACCATATGAGGAAGCCAAAATGGTTCCCATCGGAATATCTGGCTGGACAGCGCCTGAGGTACCCACCCGTATAATATTTAAAGAAGTAAGCGATTTTTTAATTTCACGTGTCTCAAAATCAATATTAACAAGTGCATCCAGCTCATTAAAAACGATATCGATGTTATCCGTTCCAATTCCTGTCGAAATTACAGTAACGCGCTTTTTGCCTAAATAGCCGGTGTGCGTAATAAATTCACGTTTTCCTTTTTTTAACTCTATGTGATCGAAATATTTACTTACCTCACCAACACGGTCGGGATCGCCAACAGTTATGATTGTTTCGGCAATATCTCCTGGTAAAAGATTGAGGTGGTATATACTCCCGTCAGGATTGATGATCAGATCGCTTTTTGATATTTTCATATTTGGTTTATATCGTCCTAACAGATTTGGCTGAAACAGATTTATTTCTGTTTACCCGATCTGCAGCTACTTATTAAATTTTTTTTACACGCTGTTTGTTCCCGCAGATTTGGCTGATTAATGCTGATCTAATGTCTGTGGAGATTAAATGGTATACAAATATTTCAATTTAACACCTTCAATCTTATCAAATTTACTCAAAACCTGATTGAGTTGTGCTTTTCTTACTTCAAACTTTAATATACAATTCATATCAAATTGCTGTTCCAGGATCTGCAGATTTTCTTCTTTGCTTAATTTCATTACATCATTCATCTGCAGGTATTCGAAATGGGCCTCATACACATCATTAACCGTTTTCCTGATAATCTTTGCAGCTTTAATGGCCTCGATACTAGCATTTTTATACGCGTTAATTAAACCAGGAACACCCAATAAAGTTCCGCCGAAATAACGTACCACGACAATTAATATATTAGTCAGATCTTCTGATAACAGGCAGTTCAGGATTGGCCTGCCAGCAGTACCAGATGGTTCGCCATCATCATTTATCCTGAAAACAGACCGATTAGGCGTTAAACGGTAGGCATAACAAAAATGATTGGCCTTGACATTTGCAGACCGCAGGCTCATGACAATTGGTTTTACTTCTTCCTCACTGCGAATGGGATAGGCATAAGCAATAAACTTGCTCCCCTTATCTCGAAAGATACCTTCTGAAGTACTTTCGATTGTTTGATAAGCATCATCGAACAGCATGTTGTGATAAGGTAATGAAGATAACGGCCGCAATAGCCAAAATTATACCTGCGTAATTTATTTTGCTCAACTTTTCTTTAAATACCATGACGCCAATAAAGGTGCCTGCAATAATTACCCCTAAGTTCATTGCTGCAAACACGGTAGATGGATTGTTTGCCAATACCTTGTGCGCTTTCATATAAAAAAGGATATTCCCAAAATTGAACAAGCCTAAAATAAATCCACAAACCACATTTATCAATTGTAGTTTTGTTTTGCCGGCCACCACCATGGCCATTACCAATAGTAATGAAACGATAAAAGCCAGACCAAAAACGATAAAAAGTGAGGTAGTATAAGGCAATTCTTTGTACAATGCAATCTGTTTAAAAAGTACATCAATAACGCCAAAACCAACAAACACCATAATGGGATAGAAGAGGCTTTCTTTCCCAGTCTTCTGATGATCTGATTTTCGGAGGAATGTTAAGATAATAGCGGCAAAACCTATTATAAGGCCAGCAATTTTCAGGTGGTTAAAACCTTCCTTAAAAATAAAATAAGCCGCCAGTATCGGAATAAATAGCGATAAACGTTGGGCGATGTCGGTTTTAACGATACCCAGTTTTTTTACCGATGCCGCAAGGAATAAAAATATGGAGGGCAAAAGTATAGCCAGCACAATATAAACAGACCATGGATCAGCAGAACTGATCAGGTTAACATCGGGTCTGAAAAACAGAAAACACAAACTTAAGGCGATAAAATAATTGACCGTGACGGCTTGAATAACACTAATCTGGTATCGTTTCGCCAGCTTTAATAAAACAGCTACCGTAACACTGCAGCAGATGCTTAAAATAATGTAAATCATTTATTTGATGTCGTTTAGATAGATAGATAGCTTGTCATTGCCAATTTGTACGGTTTGCTGTAGGTTTCCATTAATATTTGGAGAAGAAACTCCATCGATCCAACTGGTAGACGAAGTAAAGATACGTGCTTCATCCCACAAATTCGTCTTTAAAAATTGATTCAGAATATTGGCACCACCTTCAATAATAACCGATTGTATATCCATCAGGTAGAGCTGAAAAGCTATTTTTTGTGCCAGGTAGAAGTGCATATCTTCCATCTGGATATAATGGATATGATCAACTACATCGGTTTTAATTTCATTAAAAATGATGGTTTTGGCCTCAGTATTAAAAATGTGATTCGATAACGGCACCTGCAGGTTTTTATCAATCAGCAAACGGATAGGATTTTTACCCGGCCATTCGCGCGATGTTAACTGTGGATTATCCATTATAGCAGTCTGCTTACCGATCAGGATGGCATCTTCTTCGCTCCGCCATTGGTGAGCCAGACGTTTGGCCAGCGCGCCGCTGATCCACTTCTGGTGACCATCTGTTGTTGCAAAGTAGCCATTGGCAGTTTCGGCCCACTTCAAAATAATATATGGCCGCTGTTTTTGTATCCTGGTAAAAAATCTTCTGTTAAAGTAACGGCATTCGTCATCCAAAATCCCGCTTACCACTTCAATACCTGCATTTTTAAGTTTCGCTATACCTTTACCATCAACACCTGAAAAAGGATCTCTGTTGCCAATAACTACTTTTTTTAGACGATGTTTCACCAATAGATCAGCGCATGGAGGCGTTTTGCCAAAATGTGCACAGGGCTCCAGATTGACGTAAGCGGTAGCCTGTTGTAATAGATTTTCGGCCTCATTGCCATAAGCATCAAATACAGCTTTAACAGCATTGGGTTCTGCATGTGCCTTTCCATACTCCTGATGATAACCTTCGCCGATAACTTTATTGTCTGCAACAATCACACAGCCAACCATTGGATTAGGGCTAACATTTCCCGAAGCTAAAGCCGCCAGATCCAGACATCGATTGATATAAAATTCATCGCTCATTAGCGCAAAAGTAGTAAAAAAAGCTTCATGGACAGGTCAAAAGAATACGGTTATCATCTCAAATCAGTAATTTTGCCATTATGAAGATAGGAGAATTAGCGGCGCAATATATACTCGAACTTGGGCCTCTTTACGATGGTAATGAAGCAAAAACACTCTTTAATATGGCTGCCGAAAAGGTTTTAGCCATATCTTCAGGCAAGCTGATCATGCAAAAAGATCTTGATATCAGCTTTATCGATCTTCAAAAACTGTTAAGTATCCTAAACGATTTACAGATCGGAAAACCAATTCAGCATATTCTAGCAGAGGCCCATTTTTACGGCTTGGTTTTTAATGTAAATGAAAATGTGCTGATACCAAGGCCTGAAACAGAGGAATTGGTAGATTGGATCATATCAGTTTGCCATAAGCAGTTTTCAGCTGATAGTTCGGCATTGCCAGAAAAGCTGAGCATACTGGATATTGGAACCGGATCTGGCTGTATCCCCATAACGCTAAAAAAACACCTGCCAAACGCGGCAGTATCTACTTTGGATATTTCTGCTGAAGCTATTGCAGTTGCCAAACAAAATGCCAGTCAGATTGGCACTGAAATCAATTTTATAGAGGCCGATATTTTAACTTTTACATCTGAAGAAAAATTTGATGTTATTGTCAGTAATCCACCCTATATCAGAGATTTAGAGAAAGCAGATATGCATCACAATGTGTTGATGCATGAACCACACCTGGCATTATTTGTAAGCGACCAGAACCCATTGCTATTTTATAGCGCTATTGCAGATTTCGCAAAAACGAACTTAAAGCCCAAAGGGCAACTTTACTTTGAAATCAACGAATATCTGGGTAAAGAAACCATTGAAATGTTAACCGATAAAGGCTTTGTTAATATTGAGTTAAGACAAGATATGCAGGTAAAAGATAGAATGGTAAGGGCAGAGATCCGATGATAAAGAGATAATGGAGAATGTAAGATGGAATTGAATATCAATAATCCGTTTATACCACTGGGTTGTTCCGATTTTATTGGAATAGCTAATTGTAAAATCATCATTTTGAGAAGCGAAGCAATCTTATAACCATTCTTTCCACTAAGCCCGTGGATGAAACTGGGTAATTACTTCTCTCAAATAATCCCGATCAATGTGCGTATAAATTTCTGTAGTGGTAATGCTGGAGTGGCCTAACATTTCCTGTACCGCACGCAAATCAGCACCTCCTTCTATTAAATGCGTGGCAAAAGAATGTCTCAAAGTGTGCGGACTGATCGTCTTTTTTATTCCTGCGGAAATAGCGAGGCTTTTAATCAGGTTAAATATCGAAATGCGGGAAATTTTAGCGCCAAAACGGTTTAGAAATATAAAATCTTCGTGTCCTTTTTTAATATTTACATGTACACGGACTTCTTTAATATAGATATCGAGTAGTTTAAGGGCAACATTACCGATTGGTACCAAACGCTCTTTATTCCCTTTTCCAATTACCTTAATAAATTCGATCTTGTGGAACACGTTTGATATTCTCAGTTCGGTCAGTTCGGTTACGCGCAAACCGCAACCATATAAAACCTCCATAATGGCTTTATTACGCATCCCATCTGGCTTAGAAGCATCAATTGCTGCGATAAGTGCATTAATTTCATAAATATTCAAAGTATCGGGTATCTTTCTACTGAGTTTTGGCGCTTCCAATAGTGCTGTTGGATCGTCTGGAATCAAATCTTCGATCATTAAATAGGAAAAAAAGGCCTTTAATCCCGATATTACCCTGGCCTGCGTACTCGCTAGCATTCCAAGTTCGTTTAGCCATGAAATAAAGGATTTTAAATGGCTTATTGTAATTTCGGTTGGTTTGGGTTCGGCATTCAACGATTGAAAATACTGGATCAGTTTATTGATATCGTTCAGATAGGCATCAATAGAATTTCCGGATAATGACCGTTCCAGTTTTAAATACGATTTAAATCCTTTAATATATGATGACCAAAGCATGCTTTTATTTGAGATTTTTTATAACATTGCAACGTTACAACATTATATGATGAAAATACAAATTATTAACGGTCCAAACTTAAACTTGTTGGGTGTTCGTGAGCCATCTATCTATGGGAGTACCAGTATAGAAGATTATATTAAAGAATTAAAAACGTTTTATCCGAATATTGAAATCGAATATTACCAGAGTAATGTTGAAGGCGATATAATTAATAAACTACATGAGGTTGGTTTCAGTTACGATGGGATAGTATTAAATGCGGGCGGTTATACCCACACTTCCGTAGCCATTGCAGATGCCATAGCTGCAATTAAAACGGCGGTAGTTGAGGTGCATGTCTCTAATATTTATGCCCGTGAAGAATACCGCCATGTATCATTAACCGGAAAAAACTGTCAGGGCGTGTTAACCGGGTTTGGCATGAAAGGCTACCGCCTGGCGATTGAAAGTTTATTGGTATAATTTGATCATTTCACTGATCTTTCAGACGCTATACCTGCTAAGCCTCAAAAAATTCATTCCCCCGCAGGCGGGAACCACGAAGTGCTCAGCGAAGCTAATCTTAAAGCCTAAAGCATCGTGATTATATTTATGCACAAATTATGATGGCAATCGAGTTGCGAATCGCGATTCGCAACTTATTTTAACCTCGAAAAATATTGAATTTTCTTTATAAAGAATGCCCAAACGATACTGTTGTTGTACACTCCGGTATGCTTGGCATAATCTTTTTGAATTGCTTTACGCTTTTTGTTTGTTTTAAAAAACGATTTAACAAAATGCCAGTGGCCTTTGGTAACCGCCATCGTAAATTTTGGTTTTCCAGTCAGCAAGAAATGCCACCAGGCAATAAAATCAATAAACATTCGGATAATAATCCTAAAAATTGCATCACCTGCAGGAAGGTTTTTTTGCATGATGATGAGATTATTCCTGAAATTGAGGTAAGTTTTAAACGGATTTTCTGTTTGTAAAGTTCCACCGCCAACATGGTACACTTCAGCATCCGGACAATACATAATTTTATAATTCAGGTTTTTTAAGCGCCAGCAAAGATCTATTTCCTCCATGTGTGCAAAAAGATCGGCATCTAAACCTCCGGCTTCTACCCAGCAAGCACTTTTAATAAAAAATGCAGCTCCACTTGCCCAAAAAACTTCGGTTGCGTCGTTATATTGCCCCTCGTCAGATTCATATACATTGAACAGCCTTCCACGACAGAAAGGAAAGCAGTAAATATCCAGATACCCTCCGGCTGCACCCGCGTATTCGAATTGTTTTTTGTTTAACTGCCATTTAATTTTAGGTTGAGCCGCAGCAATACGCTTATCGCCTTCCATCAAATCGATCACCGGTTTTATCCAATTTGGCGTTACTTCTACATCAGAATTAAGCAGGATAAAATAATCCGCTTCAACACGTTCTAAAACCTTATTGTAGCCTCCGGCGAATCCATAATTCTGGTCGTTCCGTATAATTTTAATGGTAGGAAAGTTTCCCTGTAAAAACGAAACCGAATCGTCAGTAGAAGCATTATCGCCCACAACAATTTGCAGGTTGTCATATTCGGAAAGCAAAATTCCTGGTAAAAACTGCTTCAAATATGCTTTTCCATTCCAGTTTAAAATTACAACAGCTACAGATGGGTTCATTCTTTTTATTCGGGTTTAAATTTCCAGCGCTTATGGCTCCAGAGCCAATATTGCGGCTGTTCTTTTATAATATTCTCTAAAAACTTAAAATGCAGATCAGTAATCCCAAATTCGTGTATATTTTCCGGATTCAGGCACATAGGCAATACTTCTACATGGTAATAACCTTTTTTAACCACATTTACTTTGAAATAGTAGATCGGCCTTCTGGTCGATTTTGCAATTTTTTCTACCCCCAGAAGTGCGGCTGTGGGCTGATTTAAAAAATCAGTAAAATATTTGGTTTCTTCTTTTGTAGGTGATTGGTCGCTCGCAAAACATAATAACGTAGGTTCATTTTTATAAGCAGCAATTCCTCTTAAGGTTTGCCGCATAGCAATAAAAACATTCCCATATCTGGTCCGCATGCAATCAAACCAGGTTTCGAAAATTTTATTTTTGATGGGCTTAAAAATAACCAAGGTTTTGGCCGATATGCTTAATCCAAGCGCAAGGGTACCCAATTCCCAGTTTCCATAATGGCCGGTACAGGCCAATACGCTTTCTCCTGTTTTAAAGTGCTCCTCCAATTGTTCCAAGCCAGTAAACTTTACTCTCCTTAAAGCTTCGGTTTTAGAAATACTTGTTATTTTAATAATTTCAAAGATAAGTTCTGCCAGATATAAGAAGAATTTTTTCTCTATGGCCTTTATTTCCACAGTGGATTTTTCAGGAAAGGACTGCGTTAAATTTTGCCTGACGACTTTTTTTCGATAGCCAATTACGTAATAAAGCAGATAATATAGTAATCTTGCAAAAAAAAAGAGCAGGGGAAGGGGAAGCAGCGATAACAGGTACAAAAAAAATACGCCAACGTGCGCAATCCCTCTCTTAATCATTATTTTTAAAACGTTTCAGCTACAAACATAAATTTTCAAATGCAGAATACAGCTATACTTCCATTATTTTATCTTCCGCCGGTAGGTTATTTTAGTTTATTGCAAAAGCTGGGAGACGATTTTTTAATAGAGAAACATGAGCACTTAGCCAAGCAGACTTACCGTAACAGGGCCAGCATTTATTCGCCCAATGGCAAACTTGACATCACTGTTCCTGTAGTTAAAGGTTCTAAAACACATACCAAGATGAAAGATGTCCGGATCAGTTATGATTTTAACTGGCAACGGTTACATTGGTTAAGTTTAGAAAGCTGCTACCGCAGTTCTGCTTATTTCGAATTTTATGAAGATGAACTTTCTCATTTTTACACCAGGAAATTCGAATTTTTGTTTGATTACAACCTCGAGCTTTTAACATGGCTGAATAAAAAATTAAAATTAAATAAGCATTTTGAAGTAACAGCTGAATATATGGATGACATCCGGCAAGAATTAGACTTCCGATCGGCCATGAACCCTAAAAAACCGGAAGATATGGTAAACAATAAACCATATTATCAGGTTTTTGAAGATAAACATCAATTTTTACCCAACTTAAGTATTGTTGATCTGTTATTTAACCAGGGTCCGCAAGCCCGGCTATATTTATAACCATATGGGAAAAAGCAAGCCACGTAACCGCCATAAACACTATAAAGTTCCGGCTCCGGGAACCAGTCCGGGTTTGTATGCCATTGATGAAGATGCATTAAAGCCCCTTATTGTATTGCATACCTACAATGATAAGAGCTATAAAAAAACCGAACTGGAAAACATCAATAACATTGATAAACTGATCGAGAACAACGACCTCTTTTACTGGTTTGAGATTAAAGGCTTGGGTGATCCGAATATATTTGAAACGCTATATGCTAAACTCGATATCAGCAGGCTTGTACTGGAAGATATTACCAGTTCTTATCAGCGGCCTAAACTGGATGAATATGATAATGACAAATACATTTTTTCAGTAAGCAGGCATTTATATTTAAGTGATGACAATGTGCTTTGTAACGACCAGATTTCTTTCATCTTATCAGAACGGACACTAATCACCTTTCAGGAAACTTATGCAGATTGTTTCGAACCGGTAAGGAAACGACTAGAATTAGGAAAGGGGAACATCCGAATTGGCGGTAGCAGTTATTTAATGTACGCCATCATGGATGTGATTGTAGATAACTATTTTACGCTGTTGAATTTTTGGGGCGAAGAATTAGATGCAATTGAAGACCGCTTATACGATCATCCCGATAAAAGGATCATGTATGATACACAGGCCATTAAAAGATCTCTGATTACCATCAGAAAAGTGGCCTGGCCTGAAAGGGATAAATTAAATGATATTATCCGGACAGACAGCCCCCTGATATCTGAACTGGCCAAAACCTATATGAAAGATGCGTATGACCATTGCATCCAGATCATCGATTTTATCGAATCTTTAAAAGAGATTGCGTCGGCCAATATCGATATGAATTTATCGATCATCAGTAACCGCATGAATGAAATCATGAAGGTATTGACCATTATTTCATCAATATTTATCCCATTAACCTTTATAGCAGGAATCTACGGCATGAACTTCAGCAGGGAAGATCCGGCTACCGGAAAGATATTGAAGGATAATATGCCGGAATTGTATGCGGAGCATGGCTATTTATACACCTGGCTGGTGATGGCAGTGATTGCCATTATACAGGTGATTTATTTTTGGCGTAAAGGATGGTTTAAATAGATCTGGTGTCATCAACTTCTCTTAAGCTACGAATAATTCGAGCGATAGGATAAATAAAAAGATTAGAATAAATTTAAACGGGTTATAATTCAACTTTTAATATTTGTAGCTTTAGGGCGTTTTGGTTAGGTTATAAATGCAGTCATTCGAAATAGATAAAAGCGACGTACTCAAGGTTAAAAATGCAATTTTAGCTGGTGATGAAACTTTGAAAATCGTTTTAGAGGAATACCATGCCTCAGAAATTGCGATTTTATTCGAACGTTTGGACAAATCAGAACAACGGCATATCATAAATCTTCTTCCTGCTGAAATTGCTTCAGAGATTATATCTGAAATGGATGAGGAATCCCACCCGGAGGAATTACTTTTTGAACTTCATCCTGATAAACGTACGGAGATTGTAGAGGAACTGGATTACGATGATGCAACGGATATTATTTCGCAGCTGGAAGATCACGAGCAGAAAGAAATTCTGGAAGATCTGACGGAAGATCATGCTTCAGAAATCCGGAACCTTTTAACCTACGACGAAAAAACCGCTGGTGGTTTGATGAACACAGAACTGATCTGTGTCAATATCAATCTGACGAAAAAAGACGCAATAGACGAAATCATTCGCCAAAGCGAAGAAATGGAGGAGTTTTATACCATTTACGTGGTAGATGACGAGAAAATTTTTAAGGGTATTGTTTCCTTGAAAGATATCATCAAGGCCAAACACAATGCCAAAATAACTGAATTGGTAAAAGACGATGCTGTTTATGTACATCCCGATACCGATCAGGAAGAAGTGGCCAGCCTCATTTCTCAATATAACTTAACCAGTATTCCGGTAATAGACGATCATCAGAAATTACTGGGCAGGGTCACTTTCGATGATGTGATCGACGTAATGGAGGCAGAAAGCACTGAAGATATCCTGAAAATCTCAGGGGTATCAGAAGATGAGGAGTTGAGCGGTAACTGGGTGGAAGCCGTAAAATCGCGTTTACCCTGGTTAATCATCAACCTGGGCACGGCTTTTCTGGCATCATCAGTGGTGCGTTATTTTGATCCTACAATTAAACTGATCCCATCATTGGCAGCCTATATGACTATTATTGCAGGCATGGGTGGAAATGCTGCCACACAGGCACTTGCGGTAACGGTAAGGCGTATTTCGCTGTACGATTTAACTGATAAACAAGCTTATAGAACGGTATTAAAAGAATTTACAGTAGGCTTAATCAATGGCGCAGCTAATGGTTTAATTGTATTTATTTTTGCCTTCTTTTTTGATGGAAACCCTATGCTCGGTTTGGTTATCTTCCTGGCTATGACCGGTAATCTGATTATTGCGGGTATAACAGGTGCAGGTATTCCACTTATTTTAAAACGCGTAGGTATTGATCCGGCCATTGCATCGTCTATAATTATTACTACTTTTACCGATGTTTTTGGATTCCTATTAATTTTAGGATTGGCGAGCAAACTCTTACTATAATCAGGACTTACCTGATCCAGTGCTATTAGCTTAATGCTTGCAAAACTAAATTTAGGGCCTATTAATTTAACTAAGACCACAAAAAATTAAATCTGTAAAATCTGATCCCGATGCAAATAACAAGACACGATTGGACAAAAGAAGAAATATACGAAATTTATAATAAACCGTTTTTGGATCTGGTTTATGAGGCTGCTACAATTCACCGTGAAAATAAAGACTACAATGAAGTTCAGGTCAGTTCATTAATTTCCATCAAAACCGGTGGATGTGCAGAAGATTGTAGCTATTGCCCGCAAGCGGCCCGCTACCATACTGATTTAGAAGTACAGCCCTTAATGCAGGTGAGCCAGGTAGTTAGTGCTGCTGTTAAAGCCAAAGAGGGCGGAGCATCTCGGTTATGTATGGGAGCCGCCTGGCGCGAAGTGCGCGACAACCGCGACTTTGATCGTGTAATTGAGATGGTTAGGGCGGTGAATGATATGGATATGGAAGTTTGCTGCACATTGGGCATGCTTACCGAAAACCAGGCACAACGTTTAGCTGATGCGGGTTTATATGCGTATAACCATAACATTGATACTTCTGAAGACGATTACAAAAGGATTATATCAACCAGAACATATGATGATCGTTTAAATACCATTAAAAATGTTCGGAAAGCCAAATTAACGGTATGTAGTGGAGGCATTATCGGTTTAGGTGAAACGGTAGAAGACCGCGTTTCCATGTTGCAGACTTTATCAAATATGGAGAAACATCCGGAATCGGTTCCCGTTAATGCTTTGGTACCCGTAAAAGGGACACCTTTGGCAGATCAGCCACGCGTTCCCATCTGGGATATGGTCAGGATGATCGCAACAGCACGTATCGTAATGCCAAATTCGGTAGTACGCTTATCAGCTGGCAGAAACGAAATGAGTACATTGGAACAGGCATTTTGTTTTATGGCTGGCGCAAGTTCTATTTTTGCAGGCGACAAATTATTAACCACGCCGAATCCGGCATTTGTTGACGATATGGCCATGTTTGAATTATTAGGATTAAAAACCCGCGATGCCTTTAAAAATGGCAGACCTGCTAATACCATCGTTGAACAGGAAGCCATTTGATTCGACTTACGATGCTGTCAGCTGTTTCCAACTGATAGCCCGGTAGATTTCAAACCATAGTGTACGATAAACAAGAAAGTCCCGGATTAAATCCGGGACTTTCTTGTTTATCGTATTATTTGCAATGTGAGCTGTTTCCTTCTTACAGCACAACAAATCAATAATTACCTTACACCGCAGTTACCCTCACCTCGATATTACCTCTGGTAGCTTTAGAATAGGGGCAGGCCCGATGTGCTTTTTCTGCTAGTGCTTGTGCTTCCTCATGCGAGATACCTGGAATGTGTACATCCAGATCTGCAGAAAGAGCAAATGCATTACCATCTTTATTAAATGAAACCAACACCTTTACATTAGCTTCACTGGTATCAATACCCTCTCGTTCCGCTACACTAGATAGCGCACCTAAATAACATGGTCCCCAAGCAGCAGCAAATAATTCTTCCGGGTTTGTAGCACCTCCCTGCCCTCCAAGTTCTTTTGGTTTTCTTAAATCGAAATCCAAAATTCCATCACTCGATTTAATGTGTCCGTCTCTTCCTCCGATAGCTGTAACTTCAGCTGTATATAGCTTTTCCATCATAATTTCTGAATTGATTTAAGGTTAACAAATCACACTTGTCTTTGTTTTTAGTATTCAAAAAGACTGCCTAATCATACCATTATAGAGCTAAATGAGAATTAGTGAAGAGAAATAAAGGCCTGTTCATGTAAAAAAATAATACCTCGATTATATCAACTTTTGTAAAAAAACGAACATAAAATCAGCTTTCGCATATTTATCATCCATACGGTTAAATAAAAAAACACTGATAATCAACACCTTAAATCCAATACTATCCAAAAATCCATTCTATCTAAATCTTCGTATACTCATTTATAAGTATTAGGTTTCGTGTAAAAAACCATGACTTTGACTTGACATAAAATGCGCCAAACATGCCAAAACGATATTTTTATATCATAACAGCTAAAAATCATCCCAATGGCATATAGATTGTTTTTGTTGATGCTCATAGCAAGTATTGTTATGCCATCCAAATCAAACGCACAATCCGCTCCGGAGAATATTGAATTTGAAAAAGGAAATTTTCAAAACTGGAAAATTTATGCAGGCGCTATTGCAATCGAAAATAACCAGAATGTATTTACGATGAATGAAGTGCCGAAGCCAATTTCTGGGCGGCATACCATCATCAGCAACAAAAATATGGTTGATCAATACGGCGGTTTTCATCTGATTCCGCCTTCAGGAGGAAATTATTCTGTTAAACTGGGAAATAATGCCACCGGCGCACAGATTGATGGAATAGCTTATGTGATTGATGTTCCGGTTGATCAACCTACATTTACATTAACTTACCAGTACGCGGTAGTTTTAGAAGACCCAGATCACGAATCATTTGAACAGCCACGCTTTATTGCCAGGGTTAAGGATGTAGAGAAGAATGAATACATTCCATGTGCATCATTCGAATTTGTAGCGACCTCATCGTTACCTAACTTTAAAAAATCAGCGGATTATGAAAATGTTATCTATAAAGATTGGTCGCCTGTAACCATTAATTTATCCGGTTACCAGGGTAAAAAACTACTGATCGAGTTTATCAGTACCGATTGTTCCAGAGGACAACATTTTGGCTATGCTTATTTAAATATCAAAAATGTATTTGGAGATTTAATTACTGGTAATACTTATTGTGCCAATGTTGATGCTGTTAACTTATCTGGTCCGAGCGGCTACCAAACCTATAACTGGTATAGTGCAGACCGATCGATTAAATACGGTTCGGGTCAATCGATCAATATTAAACCGAAACCTGCCGACGGCTCACGTATCTTACTGGATTTAATACCTTATCCCGGGTTTGGCTGCCCTGCTACAATAAGTACCGTAACTAAAGGTATGGGGTCTGAACTTAGTGTTTTAAAAAAAGATGTCGTATGCCAGAATGCGGAGATAGATCTTTTGGCTCCAAAATACATTCTTAACAAAACGCAAGACTTTACCTATCAGGCTTATGAAGATAAGGATTTAACCAGGCCGATAAAGGGACTGGTTAAAATAGTTTCTGATCATACTTTTTACATTAGAGCTAGCCATAGTAAAGGCTGCGAAAGTGTTGTTCCGGTTGAAATTTCGATATTTAATGCGGCAAACATCACTATCAGAAATCCTGAAACCGTTTGTTATGCTGAGCCTGTAGACATTACGGATGCCACTTTATACCTCGGCAACTTGGAAGGAATTAACAGATCGTATTTTGCAGATGAAGCGGCTAGTCAAATCATTGCAGATCCACAGCACATCACTAAAACAGGAAAATATTTTATCAAACTTTCCAATCAATCGGGCTGCAGTAAAATTGTTCCGATTGAGGTGAACATCAAAAACAAACCTGTTTTAAAGGTAAGCAATCCTAAACCAGTTTGTACAGCATCAAAAATTGATATTACTGCTGCAAATTATTACACAGGAAGTGATGTTACGTTCAAATACAGTTTCTATGCAAATGAAGCATTAACTATACCGTTAACCAATCCTAAAGAGATCGATAAATCTGGAACATATTATATAAAAGCAACCAATGCTGATGGATGTACGGTAACGGACAAAATTGAAATAACAGTTAGTGATATGCCCGTATTACGGATCAAAGATCCGGAAACAGCATGTTATCCAGATAAGGTTGATATTTCTAATCCAGCGCTTTATAGCGGATCGGGTAATAATTTAAAATACTCATTTTTTTACGATTCAGCCTTGAGCAATCAGATTACTTCTCCTAAAACCATTGCCAAAGCAGGCACTTATTATGTGAAAGCAGTAAACGATGGAGGTTGCTTTACCTCTGGCAAAATACAGGTAAGCTTTAATACCGCACCAAAGATAGTATTGAATAAACCAAAGGCCATTTTTGATCAAGGTTATATTGATTTAACTGCGCAGGAAATTACCAAAGGGAGCAGCCCTCATGTAAGGGCGGGTTATTTTGAAGACGAAAATCTAACAAGGCCTTTAGCCAATCCTACTCGAGTAAACAAGGCGGGAGTTTATTACATTTCTATACAGAATGAACAGGGATGCATAGCTTCTGCGCCAATTGAAGTAGAAATCTTACCTCAGCCAAAAATAATTGTACCAACAGCTTTTACCCCGCAAAAAGAAACCAATAACCGTTTGTATCCATTTTTGGTCGGGATTCAGAAGTTAATCAGCTTTAAGGTATACAACAAGTGGGGAATTTTGGTTTATCAAAGTGCAGATTTAGCAAATGGAGGCTGGGACGGACAGTATAACAGCAAAATGCAACCTTTGGAAACGTTTTCCTGGTTTGCGGAAGGTATTGATGTATCAGGTGATAAAATTCAATCAAAAGGAAAAACTATACTCATATTATAATGCACAAATCGCTACTCATGTTTTGTTTTTGCCTTACTACGGTATGTTGTTGGGCACAAGATCCCAAGTTTTCTCAATACTTCGCTGCACCATTAAGTCTAAACCCCGCATTTACCGGTTTTTTTGATGGCGATTATAGAATTGCCGCCAATACCAGGCAACAATGGGGCAATCTGGGCGACCCTTACAATACCTATAGTATATCCGGCGATCTGAAATTGGTAGAAGACGAAAATTTTACAGATAGCTATTTCAGCCTCGGTTTGAGCGGACTGTTTGATGAGTCGCTGAATAAAGCGTTAAAATCACAATATATCAGTGCCAGTTTTTCTTACTATCAGTATATGGACGAAGAGCATCGTTTTAAATTTGGTTTGGCACCACAACTAGCCTATGTTTCCAGATACCTGGATTACAACAAACTTACTTTTGCTTCTCAATACAATGGTGCGGGTGGTTTTGACACTTCAATGCCTAATTACCTCGATTTAAAGAATGATAAAACATCCTATTTTGATTTAAACATCGGGGCTAATTTTGCAGCCAATTTTGATTATTGGAGTGTTGCTCTCGGGTATGCGCAATACCACCTAACAAAACCCAGTGAATCTATGCTCAGCAGCAGCAACGAGGTGGTTGCTGCGCGAAGAACCGTTAATTTAGGCTTGCTTTACTTAATGAACAATAACATCGATTTAAACTTTACAGGAGTTTACAACGCGCAGAAAAATAACAGGGACCTTATTTTCGGTACCGTTCTAGGTTTGAAACCCGGCGATGAAACTAAAATGAAACTGAATTTTGGCATGTGGTACAAATTCAACGAAGCTTCATTTTATCCTTATGTTGGCGTAGCCATAAAAAATGTTAGTGCAGGGATTAATTATACCGTTTACGGAAGTAAATTAATGAGTGCTACACCACGTACATACGAACTTTCCCTAATCTACAGGCATAATAATTTTAAGGGTTTTAAGGTACCTTGCCCTAAATTTTGAGATTAGCTTTTATACGTTAAAGCTTTATTTTTACCGACAGTTTGTAAATATCATATGCCACTTTCTGAATCAGATCAAACTGCTCCGGAATTAAATCTTCGCCTTTTGTAATCGCCAAGCCATTTTCATTTAACCTGATTAAAGGTACATTGTCTATTGCGCCGTTTCCCCGCTCCAGATTGTCAATAGAAGCATCCAACAAGTAATTGGTATTATTGGCGATCGGTTTTAAGGCTTCAAAACTCTCAAATATAAATTGGTGCTCTTTATTGTAAAGCGACAGCGTTGCGACATATGATGACAATAAATGGCTTAGTGCTGTAAACTGATGCACTTCTTTGATAAATAACTGCTTGCTTTTGGGTTCAGAGAACATCCTCTGAAATAAGGAAGCCAGATTGGCTGTACTAACATATACCTCTTTACGCGCCAGTTTATATTCCGTTCTGTTATAATTTTTTTCAAAATACAGTTTAATCACTTGTTCATAATAAGCCTTATTGGCTCTTAGCATGTCGATCATGGCCTCTTTCAGTTTTTCATGCTCCCAGGTTGGGAATAATGAGTAACTGGCTAACAAAGCAATACCAGAACCTATAAATGTATCATAAATCCTTTCACGTGCCAGGGCTATTGATCCCATACCTAAAAAATCGAACAGGATTAAGATATAAGGAGTCATAAAAAGTACGCTGACTACATAGTTTTTCCTTTGGAAGCTGTAGCAGCCAATCATGCATATTAACAGGATTACAAACAAAGTATGGCGATCATGGATATAAGTAATTACCCCCATACCAATAAAAGCGCCAACGGTGGTACCGATTAAACGCTGGTAGTTACGTTCTTTCGTTAAACTGAATCCCGGTTTTGAAATAACGAGGATGGTAAGGAGAATCCAGTAACTATGCGAAAAATCGAGAATCTGCGCCACAATAAAGCCTAATAACATCACTACAGTAACCCGTAACGAATGCCTGAAAGTAGAAGAGGTATAGGTTAAATTCTCCGTAAAGAGTTTGAAATCAAATTTTTGTCTGGTGATAAATTTCTCGGTATCTACCTCTGCTTTTCGAATATCTTTGCTGTTTCTGATTTTGAAGTAGCTGAAAATAGTCTTAACCCTCGACAGGATATTCTCAATGTTTACCTCGATGTTTTTTAAGGCTATAATACCCAGGGTATTGTATTCCTGATTCTGATTGTTTTTTTCCAGATTGTTGATTTTGATCTTTAACCTTTCAATCTCGATTAACAAACGCTTCGAAATAACAGGTATCCCACCACTTTTTAATGCAAAGGCAACATCATCAAGGGCATACGAAATCCGCTTGATGGCCATTTCATAATCTGACAGGATACCTGCTTTATCAAACTGAGCGTGCAGTTGCTGGTAATTATAGTAGGTAGACATTACCTGCTCAAACAGATCGACCATATCTACAAATACCAATAACAAAAATCTGCCTTCCGGAGTAGAATCTCTTACAATTTCGCGGGTCCTGAATAACAATTCTCTTACTGCATCTTGTTTTTCGTGAACGGAGACCTGAAGTTGCAACAGTTCTGAATAAGTTTTATCGTAGTTATTATTCTGATGATAAAACTTAGCCTTTTCGCGTAGAAATTCTGCAACCTCTAAAATAGAATCACTTAACGATTGCTGTACCAAACGAAAAGGGCGCAGCCGGTACACAAAATAGCTCAAACCTGTATACCATAGGCTACCGGCCAGCACCAAAGCAGCATGTAGCAATACCTCTTGCCACGGCCGGATATCATCAATACTTAATACCATGATCAACAAAACGGCGGTACCCACTGATGCTGCCCTGATGCCATAGATATAAAACATCGAAAATACAAAACTCGATATGGCCAACAAAAAGCCTATGAAATAATGATTTTTATTGGTGAGGCCCGTTATGATAGAGAAAGTAAAGATAAGTGCCGTTGTAATCAGCATGGCGTTTCTGCGGTGCACCATTGGCCCCGGACTATCTACCACACTTACGCATAATGCGCCCAAAGATAAAGTCATGCCGTACTTTAGCAAGCCAAACTGGGCAAAAATTAAAGAGGGGAGCAGTACACCTATCGTAATACGGAGCCCATCGGCAAAATAGGTACTCAATAAAAAGTCTTGTATATTTCTAATGGGTTGCCTGATCTGCATGTTACAAAAATAACATAATAGCGATGTTTTTTGTTGGGATTAAAATTAAGTTTTTTCGCTTTTTTATGATCTTTGGGCAGAAAAACGATAATTAATTGATTATTAAACACCTGAATAATGTTGACAGGTATATTGAAGGTTATTGTTGATAAACGCATAAAATGTCCAAACCAACCACAAATTCGAAGTTTATACCAATTCAAACTGTTGATAACCAGTGTATTTAAGTGGATAACATTGTTCATAAAAAGATTTATTTTATACTTGACAGTTGAGCGTTTATATGCTAAATTAGATCATATCAAATACGAAGTACTTTGAATGCTGACAAAACAATCCAAAAGAGATAAAGAACCAAAAGGGAAATTATTTCGGATTGTTTACAGGGAAAACGATTAGTTTCAGAAAGGCTTAAACCGAGTAAGAATATATATCACCATCAAAAGATCGGACCATATGAAAATCGCACAGACCCAAACAGCGCTTATGGAAAGCTATGAAGTTTATGGACGGAAGAGCTGGAAATAAATTTTCACGGATCGTAAAAGTTGCAAAACCTAACGATAACGGAAAAATCAAAGTAAACAAGATTTGATGCTTTAAATATAGCTACGGTTATTTTAAAGTTAAAACGGGGAACTCAATCGAAAGAAGAAGGTCCCCGTTTTTATTTTCCCCTGCCGTAGTCACCCTGAACTTGATTCAGGGTCAATCTTCTACCATAAGATTGCTAAAATATCGTTTAAGGAATTTGCCTTATTTAATCCCTAAAACATTAAATTTACCAAATGGCCAAAAAAGGTAAATCAATCTCCAGTGCATCAAAAAAAATTTTCGTTTTAGATACCTCGGTTATTTTATATGATCATGATGCAATAAATAATTTCCAAGAGCATGATGTGGCCGTTCCCATCCAGGTTTTGGAAGAGCTTGATCATTTTAAAAGCGGTAGTGATACGCGAAATTTCGAAGCCAGAAGTTTTATCCGGCTTATCGATGAAACCTCCAAAGAAAAACTAATCAGCGATTGGATTTCATTGAAAAGTCCGGAGTCAGGAAAATTTAAGGTGGTTTTAAATGAAAAGCCATTAATTAAAAACGCTGAAGAAGTATATGGTAAAGGAAAAACTGACCATAAGATTTTAAATGCAGCATTAAGCTTAAAAGAAGAATACACAGATAAAAAAGTAATTTTGGTATCGAAAGACATCTGCCTGAGGTTAAAAGCAAAGGCTTTGGATTTAAATGCAGAAGATTACGAAACGGGTAAGATTAAAAATGTAGATGAACTCTACGCCGGAAAGACAGAAATAGCTGATTTTTCGGTTGAAATTATAGAGAACGTAAAAAAACAATCATTTGTTGAGGCAAGTGAAATAGCCTTACCTCCCAAAAATGCCAATCATTTTTATGTTTTAAAAAATAAGAGAAAAACTGCAAATGTATTTTATAACCATTATTTAAAAACTATTTCGGCAGTTTCTACAGATGCTGTATTTAAAATAAAACCTCGGAATATCGAACAGGCCTTCGCTATCCATGCGCTACTAGACCCGGAGATTAAACTGGTAAGCATACAGGGCAATGCCGGAACCGGTAAAACACTATTGGCCCTGGCCAGCGCTTTAGAACAGCGTAAAAATTTCAGGCAGATTTATATTACCCGCCCGATTGTATCTTTGAGCAATAAAGACATCGGTTTCCTGCCAGGTGATGCAAAATCCAAAACAGATCCATTTATGGCACCCATCTGGGATAATTTACGGTTTATTAAAGAGCAGTTTGTTGGAGATGATAAAATGTCGGAAAAGATTGATGAACTGATTACAACTGAAAAAATAGCCATTGCACCTTTGGCCTTTATCAGAGGCAGAACCCTGACAAAAATTTTCTTCATAATTGATGAAGCGCAAAACCTCACACCACACGAAGTTAAAACGATCATTTCGAGGGCTGGGGAGCATACCAAGATCGTTTTTACCGGTGATATTTATCAAATTGATACACCTTACCTTGATTCGGAAAGTAACGGATTATCTTATTTAATCGAAAATGCGAAAAACCATCCGCTTTACGCGCACATTACTTTGCAAAAAGGGGAGCGCAGCGAACTGGCCAATTTAGCGAATGAGTTTTTGTAATAATTCTACTCCCAAACCAAATGATCGTCATTTAGAGCGGAGTGTTAAGAAGTCGAGATGAGTATTTCATTATAGAGATAAAGCCTCATCTGCACTTAATGATATTTCTTTAAACTTCTCAAACAGATAAACAAACCAATCAAAGTTAACAATGCACTTAATATGAACGGTGCTCCAGGGAAATAAACAGGTGCTTTTCCTTCGATAAAATACGCAAAAATATGTGTCATTACCCAAGGTGCAAATATGGCTGCCAAACTCTGCAAGCCAGTTAAAACACCTTGCATTTCACCCTGTGCATTGGCGGGTACCTGATTGGAGATGAGTCCCTGCATAGCAGGTCCGCCGATTCCAGCCAAGCCGTAAGGAAGCATAAAGGCGAACATCATCCAGCCCTTAGATGCAAAGGCAAAGGCTACAAAGCCGATTACATATAAAATCAGACCGAAGTAAACGGCTTTCTTTTCACCTATTTTAGGTAAAATGATCCTGATTAATCCACCCTGTACAATTCCGATAACCAAACCCACAAAGCCTAATGAATAACCCACCCATGCCGCATCCCAGTTAAATTTCTCCATGGTGTAGAATGTCCAGTTAGATTGAACCGAATGACTGGAAAAATACAATAAGAATAAGGTAGCCATTAAACCCGCCAATGCCGGATATTTCCCTATACTTCGCAGCGAACCGATCGGATTTGCCCTTTTCCAGTCAAAAGCCCTGCGTTTCTCTACCGGCAAAGATTCTGGCAATATAAAATAACCGTAAAGCCAGTTCACTAAAGATAAACCCGCCGCAACCATAAAAGGAACACGGGTGCCAAAGTGGCTAAAAATACCGCCTAAAACCGGGCCTAATATAAAACCAACACCAAACGCGGCACCAACCAAACCAAAATTCTGTGCCCTTTTTTCGGGGGCTGAAACATCGGCAATGTAAGCCTGGGCAGTGGTAAAACTGGCACCGGTAATACCTGCAATGATACGACCTACAAACAACCATACAATGGAAGGCGCAAAAGCTAAAAAGATATAATCGATACCTAAACCAAACAAAGAACTTAGTAAAATAGGTCTTCTTCCATACCGGTCGCTCATTGAACCGATAATCGGAGCACTTAGAAATTGTACTGAAGCATAGGCCAGCGTGAGCCAGCCTCCATATTCTGCGGCCAAACCAAAACCGCTACCGGTTAAGTCCTGTATAAGCTTAGGTAACACCGGAATAATGATCCCAAAACCTGTAAAATCAATCAGGAGGGTGACCATAATAAAACTCATTGCAGATTTTTTGTTATTTGCCATCTTTAAAAGGTTGAAAAACAAAAGTATCAGAATTACTTAAAAATGTAAATTTTAGTTGGACAAACCTCGTAGGTTGCTAAAAAACTGCCTGGTTAATTCAGCATATGAATACAGAACCCTGTTCATAAGCGGATAGCGCAAAAAAGCCCGCAACCCAATTAACGCACAGGCTAATTGCCTGTATGGAATGCTTGCTTGTTTTACAGGATCCATCGGCAGGACATGCAGCAGGACTGCAGCCTGCCATTAACGCTAAAACAGCCCTACGTTTTCAAAAAAAATTAAATTCATCCGCGCTATACTGAAATGCGTTAAACTGACTTACAATAAATTAAAAAACCTTCAGACATCAAAAACCTATCACAACGGTCAAAAATTTTCCACAATGCCTTAATCCGGCTAAATTTTGCTAAATTCGCAAGGTTATAGTAACACCCTTTTTTAATATCGTTTTAAGTAGCGAGAATAATAATTTATGGCAGAAGATTTAGAAAATCAGCAGAACGACAAAATCATTCCAATTAACATAGAAGAGCAGATGAAATCGGCCTACATTGATTATTCAATGTCGGTTATCGTATCGAGGGCATTGCCTGATGTACGCGATGGATTAAAACCGGTACACCGCCGTGTTTTATATGGTATGCTCGATCTTGGTGTAACCAGCAATAAACCGCATAAAAAATCTGCCCGTATTGTAGGGGAGGTTTTAGGTAAATATCACCCGCATGGTGATGCATCTGTATATTTTACCATGGTACGTATGGCCCAGGATTGGAGTTTGCGTTATCCTATGGTAGATGGTCAGGGAAACTTTGGCCACATTGATGGCGATTCTCCGGCAGCAATGCGTTATACCGAAGCACGTTTCTCGAAAATTGCGGAAGAAATGCTTGCCGATATCAATAAAGATACGGTAGATTTTCAGTTAAACTTTGATGATACTTTACAAGAGCCAACTGTTTTACCTGCAAAAATACCTAACTTACTGGTTAACGGATCTTCCGGTATTGCGGTAGGTATGGCCACTAATATGGCCCCACACAATTTAACCGAAGTAATTGATGGGGTAGTAAACTATATTGACAATAGAGATATTACCATAGAGGAATTAATGAAGTTTGTAAAAGCTCCGGATTTCCCTACAGGTGGTATCATTTATGGATACACCGGCGTTAAAGAAGCATTCGAAACCGGCCGCGGGCGTATTGTAATGCGTGCAAAAGCTGAAATCGAAAGCATTAAAGACCGCGAAGTAATTATTGTTACCGAAATTCCTTATCAGGTAAACAAAGCGCAGATGATTGAGCGTACTGCTGAATTGGTGGGTGAGAAAAAACTGGAAGGTATTGCCAACATTAAAGACGAATCGAACAAAGATGGTATCCGTATCGTGTACGAAATTAAACGGGATGCCAATGCCTCGATCGTTTTAAACAACCTGTATAAATATACAGCCTTACAAACCTCTTTCAGCGTAAATAACATTGCACTGGTAAAAGGCCGTCCACAAATGTTAAATCTTAAGGATTTGATTGTACATTTTGTGGATCACCGTCATGATGTAATTGTTCGCCGTACCAGATACGAGTTGGCTGAAGCTGAAAAACGGGCACATATTTTAGAAGGTTATTTAATTGCTTTGGATCATTTGGATGAAGTAATTAAATTAATCCGCGCCTCAGAAACACCAGATGAGGCCCGCTTAGGCTTGATGGAAAAATTCGGGCTGAGCGACCTTCAGGCACGTGCTATCCTTGATATGACACTCCGCCGTTTAACAGGACTGGAGCGTGATAAGATCAAGGAAGAATATGCAGAATTGATGAAAACCATCGAATACTTGAAAGCTATCCTGGCAGACGAAAGTTTACGGATGAAAATCATTAAAGATGAGCTGGAAGAAGTAAAACAAAAGTTTGGTGATGAGCGTAAAACCACAATCGTTCACTCGGCTGAAGACATGAGCATGGAAGATTTCATCGATGATGAAGAAGTGGTGATTACCATCTCTCATGAAGGTTATGTAAAACGTACGCCAGCAAGCGAATTTAAAGCACAGGGCAGGGGCGGAAAGGGTTCTAAAGGCAGTACCTCAAGAAATGAAGATTTTATTGAGCACATGCTGGTGGCCACCAACCATAATTACATGTTATTCTTCACCGAAGCAGGAAGGTGTTTCTGGTTAAGGGTGTACGAAATTCCGGAAGGTTCGAGAACCAGCAAGGGCAGGGCGATACAGAATATTATCAATATTCCGAAAGAAGAGAAAATTAAGGCTTATATTAAAGTAAAAAATCTTAAAGACCAGGAATATTTAGAGAACAATTTTATCATTATGTGTACTAAAAAAGGTACCATTAAGAAAACTTCTCTTGAAGCGTATTCTCGCCCGCGCGTAAATGGTATCAATGCCATTAACATTAACGAAGGCGATATCTTGTTGGAAGCTTGTTTAACCAATGGCGAAAGCGAAATTGTAATGGCATTGCGCTCAGGCAGGGCCATCCGTTTCAACGAAAAAACCGTTCGCCCGATGGGTAGAACAGCTACCGGCGTACGTGGTGTTAGGCTTGCACATGATCAGGATGAGGTTGTTGGCATGATTGCTGTAAACAATCCTGAAGTTACGGTGTTAGTAGTATCAGAAAAAGGATACGGTAAACGTACCGATATTGAAGATTACCGGGTAACCAACCGTGGTGGTAAAGGGGTAAAAACAATTAACGTTACCGAAAAAACCGGACAATTAGTTGCTATAAAAGACGTTACTGATAGCGAAGATCTGATGATCATTAACCGTTCAGGCATTGTGATCAGAATTCCGGTTTCAGCGCTAAGGGTAATGGGCCGTGCTACGCAGGGTGTCCGTTTAATTTCGTTAAAAGGTGATGATGAAATTGCTTCAGTAACTAAAATCGATCACGAGGAAGATGAAGAAGAAACAGTAGATTTAACTGACGTTGTCGTTACAGATGGCGAAGAACTGGAAGCAGATACTACACCAGAGGCCGATGATACTGAAGACGATGAAGCCGAATCAGATAACGAAACGGAAGAAGAAAATTAAACTAAAAATAAGATTAGAATAAAAATTATGAAAAGAGTATTTCTAAGTATAGTTTTAGCAGGTGCGGTAAGCGCTGCATTTGCTCAGAAAAGTGAAGTTAATGCCGCAAAAAATGAATGGAATTTATTCCAGATCACCAATTCAAATGCATCAACTCCATTGGCAAAGAAACTTGAAGCTTTAGCAAAGGGCTTAGCCCATACAGATAAAGCCATTGCTGATGAAAAGTCTAAAGTGATGCCGGAAGCCTGGTCATACCGTGCTTTATTTGCCTCTTCAGCGGCAATTTTAGATTCAACCAGTACGGCAAACGCTGATGCAAATCTGAAAATTGCTCAGGACGCCATTGCAGAAGCAAAGAAACTAGATACCAAGGGATCAGAAAAAGATAATATTAGCTCAGCAGAGCTCAATGTGAGCAACGCCATTAGAAATGGTGGTGTAATTGCCTATAATAAAAAAGATTACAAAACAGCTTACGAAAAATTTGTGGCTGCCACTGTAATTAACCCACAGGATACTGCCATGTATTTAAATGCTGGTATTGCGGCCAGGAATATTGAAGATTATCCAGCCATGATCACTCAGTTTAAAAAAGTAATTGCTTTAAATTCACCACAGTCAAAAGATTTATACGCTGAGATTCTTAATGCTACTTTAAGCAAGCAAAAAGATACTACAGCTGCTTTAGCCATAATTAAAGAAGCAACTGCAAAGTTTCCTGAAAATACAGACTGGATCAAAACCGAAACACAGATTTATATTAATAGGGGTGATGTTGCAAAATCTGAGCAGATGTTAACAGCCCTGGCTGCAAAAGAGCCAAACAATGCTAACTATCAGGTTTTATTAGGTAATATCTATTTCAGCCAGGCGCTAAAATTACAAGCCGACAGGAATAAAATCGACTCGAAAAAAGTGAAAGAATTTAACGAAGTAACTGGTAAAATGAATGCCTTGTTAGATAAATCTCTTCCATTTTACAAAAAAGCTTTAGAAATTGATGCTAAAAATGAAGGTGCTTTAGAAACGTTGAAAACGATCTATGCCTTTAGAAACGATACTAAAAATTATGAAGATATCAAGAAACGTTTAGACGCGTTGCCTAAACAATAATTCTGATATCGATCTCAAAAAAAGAGCCCTGAAATTTCGGGGCTCTTTTTTTTATGTTTATTTTTATAGTTTATTACGGTTTTACCACATTATTCTAGCTTATGCAAAATTGCTTTAAAATATCATTAATGGCTTTAATTTTCGTCTCTTTTAGCGCTATGGCCCAAAAAAGTCAGATTTTAATCGCCCGAAATGCGGTTGGCAAACTGCAGGCATCTATTGCCAATAAAGAAGATGAGAAAAAGCAGTTAGGTATTATAAATGAGGGTTTAAAGGCCATCGAATCTGCAGAGAAAGATAATAAAACAAAAAAATGGGCCGAAACCTGGTCAATAAAGTCTTATCTGATGTCGTTTGCCGCCTTAATTGATACCGATCCAAACAATGCCAATAAATATTATGATAATGCAATTGAAGCTGTAGCCAAAGCGAAATCACTTGACCGATATGACGACAATTCAGGCCTAATCAAAGCTTCCAACCATAACATCCTGATCAAAAAACAAGAGAAAGGCAACGAAGCATTTTTTAATAACGATTTTAAAGAAGCGTTTACTGATTTAAAAGAGGTGGGAGATAATTTCCCGGCCGATACTACATTAGCCTTGAATACAGCCATTTGCGCCTTAAATATCCAGGCTTATGATGAAGCTTTAACTTATTTTAAGCGCGCTAAAGAAAATGGAATAAAAAATCCATCTGTTTTTCAGAAAATGGCACAAATGTATGTGGTTAAATCTGAAAATGAAACCGCAATTAAAACCCTTGAAGACGGATTATTGCTTAATCCGTTTAACCATTTTTTAACCAACGATTATATCAACCTGTTACTGGATACCGAAAATTTTAGTAAGGCACAAGGATTGATCGAAAGCAATTTAAAAGTAGAAAAAGGAAATAAATTGCTGTATTTTCTTTATGGATACCTGCAACAGATAGGCGGAAATAATGCTACGGCAATTTTAGCTTACGAAAAAGCTTTATCAACCGATCAGAATTATTTTGATGCACTATACCAATTAAGTTTGGCGTATATCAATACCGCCAACGAAACTCTGGGTAAAAATGATGCAGATAAAGCCGCAAAATATAATGGATTAATTAACCATGCGCAATTTGCTTTGCAGCGTGCCAATGAAATTAATCCGAACGATAAAAAAACAGTCCAGTTACTGATCGAGATTTACAATAGAAAGAAAGCTACCGACAAAGTTCAGGAGCTAAACCGTAAACTTCAGGAATTATAATTAATTGATGGAAATATATTTAAATAGGGTGGTATTTGAAAACACAACTTAACATAATATTAATTATAGGACAAATATTATCAAACTGAAATGCTGCTATCATTACAGTTTTATCTTATAAAAAATCTGATGTTTTATTTCTGTTCAAACAAAGTATAATGTATATAATCCTTACACTTTTTTCAGCAATAATATTGGTAACACAACCTTTGATTCTTTCTGTTTATCTTCGTCTTTCCAGTACACTATAAAATTTATTTTTGCAGCCGTTATTTTAAATCCTTGATCAAAGCGTTCCTGTAGGATAGTTTTGAATTTTTGTGAATATTTAACAATGAGTTCACCTTGAGCATTTTTCAATCCTTCATCTGACGGCTGCAAACGCAGACCACTAAAAACAGAATTGATGCGATTCTGTATATATTCGAAGTAGCCCAGTTGTACATCTCTAAGTGTGAGATGCATGGTTATTTGTTGCGGTTCAGGGTATTGATTATCATCTTTGGTATAAATAAGTCCTTCAAAAGACTGGAGATATTGGCCTTGATAATGTATGCTAAGATTGGTTTTGGCTCTGGTAATGGCTACATAAAATTGTCGCTTATGCTCATCATTAAGATGGTTAAAATGCTGCAATAAAAGATATAAATTGTCGAACTCCTTGCCTTTCGCTTTATGAATTGTGGAAACATATACCACTACAGCATCGATATCCACAAAATCTTCTAGTTTAGATTCAAAAAGAAATGCTTTCCAGTCGCTTTTATATTTCTTGGCGTTATTTACCTCTTCAAATGCACGTATTACAGCAGTAGTAAGTTCTTTTTGTGCACTGGTTTGGATATGATCTATTAAACGTCGCTTGGCTTCAGTCCATTCTTCATATGTTACCAGCGGGCTATCTGTACAGGTATCGATCATATCAGAGAAAAGTCGTAGCTCATGTAAATTCTGGAGGTTAAAGCCGTCATTTGACTGAATAAGTTTAGCCTTCACCCCTTTTTGCAAAAGTAGACTACAAAGCAAGGTTGCTTCTTGATTGGTTTGAGTGAGCACACAGGTAGATCCCGATAGTTCCGCTGTAGCTATACTATCAGCTAAAGGAACAATAATGTGGTTTTGGGCATATTGGGTGATATGGATCATGCCATTTTGATGCTGACTGGCAAAGCAAGGCTCGATTTTGAGCCTGTGGCTGATGGTTGCCGCCCATTGATTGGATAACGATACAATATTGTTTTTGCTACGGTAGTTTAGCGTAAGCTCGTATTTAATGGCATCTTTTTCAGTAATAAGTGCTTGCATATAGGCGGCATCTGCTCCTCTAAAACCATAGATATTCTGATCATCATCGCCAACCAATATCACCCGCATATCTTCATTTTGCTGCATTAAGGCCTGAACCAGCTCATATTCTTCTTTATTCATGTCCTGGGCCTCATCTACCACTAATACCGTTTTAGTGATCCTGAAAGGCTCTATCTCTCCTGCCTTAATTTTGTCAACTGCCACTTGTATGATGTTTTCAGAAGCCGTCAAGCTACCTACCCTGCCTAACAGATCAAAGGAATACGAATGAAAGGTTTTTATTTCGGTATAATGGGCTGCGTTGCCAATGAGTTCCATCAGCCGCTTTTTGAATTCAGTTGCCGCTGCACGTGAAAATGTAAGCATCAGCAACTGCTCATGTTTTACATCCTCGGCCATCAGCAAAGAGGCCAGCTTATGTACCAATAACTTTGTTTTACCACTCCCGGGTCCGGCAGCTACAACGATATACTGGCTGCTGGTATCGTTAATAATTTTTAACTGTGTTGGCGAAAGCGCACCAAATAATTTCATGAATTTTGCAGGTGTGAGCGTGCGTTTTATTTCGTCCTGCCTACTGCCGGGAAAATATTTTGAGAGAAAGGAAGGATAATTTAGCTTGAAATAATCGTCTACAAATTTTAGTGCTTCATTATAGTTACGGATCATTTTTTGAGCGTACTCCCCCACGATATGGATCTGTTGTAATTTTTGCTGATAAAACTGTTTTAACTTGTCGTAGTCACTTTCCTTATATTGTATTCGGTTATTCTTTTCAATGCGCTCGATAGTAAGCTTATTATGTACCACCATAAAACCTCCCTCAATTTTAATAGCCCCTATGCGCGCCAGATAAAAAAGACTGTCTTCAATATCATCAATATCAGCTTGTATAGAAAACATGCCCTGCTCTTCTTTAATCATCTCCTTAAGTTCCTGAACGGAAAATTCAATCAATAATTCTTCCTCTCCCTTGTTATCCGATTTTAGGAGTGCTGATGCTTTTTTGTGCAGGTATTCAGTAATCATCCTGGCAACAAGATGCCGCTTTTCCTGCTTTTCGATAAAGATTGACTTATCCACCAATAAAGCGATCTGCATATGGTTTTTTGTATATTCCAAATTGCGGCGACTGATCCATTTTTGGATCGTCCAGAAATTAATAATGGTCCTTAACTGGTTAAGCGAACTGTCTTTGATGCCAGAATTTAAAAACACCTCAATGATCTCCTTTAAATTATAAGCTCCTTCCCCGTTTTTTAACTGCGACAATAAAAGTTCTTCCTGTTTTCTAAAACTTTCTACAATGGCTAGCGATCGGCTGGCAGATTCTGTCTTTTTAATAAAAGCCGTGAGGTCTTTGGTATGGGCCAATATTTTTTCCTCACGCATCAATTCTATTGCCCTAATTACTTCTTCCTTGTAAATACCCAATTGATCGGATATATAATCTATTCGAGACTCCGCCACCTCGTCAGTTGATAATCTTTTACTTTTGCTCGAAAAAAGTTTTTTAATAATCCGCTTAGCATTACTGCGATGCTTTTCGGAAAATTTTTCTGATGCATTTATCTGCTCTATGGCCTCTTGTGCATTTTCACTTAGAATACTGGTGGCAAAAACGCGGGGCATGTTTTGCCCACGCCTTAAATAGCCGGCATCTTCCAGGGCAGCGATAGCAGTGGTAACCCTTGTTTCAATCTCATTAATGCTATCGTCCCAACCTGCCTGTCTGGCAATCTCCAGTGCCGAATTAGAAGCCTTGTCCCTTGATCTGGTTAATTCCTTTATGGCTTTCCATACCTGGTTGATCTCCTTACTACTAATTTTGGTTTGGTTAAGCAGGATGAAATGTTTATCCAGGTCTTCTTCACTAAAAAGTACAAAACAATCCGCCTGTAACTGTTCATCCCGTCCTGCCCTTCCAGCCTCCTGTACATAATTCTCCAGTGAGTCAGAAATGTCGTAATGGATAACTGCACCCACATCGCTTTTGTCTACCCCCATACCAAAGGCAGAAGTGGCCACCATAATATCGATCTCACCACTCATAAAGGCATTTTGATTTTTAGACTTTTCGTCTTTCTCCATTCTGCCGTGGTAGGCTTTGGCTATAAACCCATCACTATTTAGCTTTTCGGCTAACTTCCTGGCTCTTTTGGTACGTGATACGTAAACAATAGTAGGACAATTCTTTTCCTCGATGATATCCCTAAGCTGATTGTATTTTTCCTCTTCGTTATCACGTTGATAAACCCGATAGTGTAAATTGGTGCGTGAAGCATCGGCCCGGAATACCTTTAACTCAAGTTGTAATTTCTCCTTAAAATAAAACCTAATGTCTTCTATTACCTTTTGCTTTGCGGTTGCGGTAAAACATGATACCGGAATGATATAATCAAGTCCTTTCTTGTGTTGCAGGTTTTTGATAAAATCTCCAATGTATAAATAATCAACCCGAAAATCCTGCCCCCAGGATGAGAAACAGTGCGCTTCGTCAATCACAAATCGGGCAATTTTTCTTTTGAGCAGCAATTGTTCTACAGTAACTGAGCGTAACGACTCGGGAGAAATGTACAATAAGCTTGCATGTCCATTTTCTATACGTTTGACGGCCTCTCTACGACCCACTGGATCTAACAACCCGTTGATGGTAACCGCTTCGGTAATATCTTTCTTTTCCAGGTTATCTACCTGGTCTTTCATCAGAGACTGTAAGGGCGCAATTACCACTGTTAAAGCTTTTGCATTTTCGCCACTCATTAATGCAGGTATCTGGAAAGTGATAGACTTACCGCCACCTGTGGGAAATACAGCCAAAATAGATTCACCCCGGATAGCTGCCCTAACTGCATCTTCCTGCAGCGGTTCATCACCATATTTGCGAAAACCAGAAAAACCAAAATGTTTTTTTAATGCCAACAACGGATCGTGAGCTTGCCTGCAATAATCGCATCCCTGCAAACAGGGATTATTTCGCAACAAAAAGAGCAAACGCTCTACATCCGGGTAGTTTTTCAATACCCAAGGTGGTGTGATGGAAAAACGATCATCACAATGAAGCAAGGCCAAAGTATAAGCCAAAGCAACAGGAGTTGTATCTATAAAATGATCAATTTCACTTTCTCTGCAGATCTTACCTTGAAATAAGGTGTTGATATTGGTCTTCAGCTGTTCTTTATTCACTTTTGCGGAATAATTATGGTACCTGAAGAAATTATCAAAGCCGGTTTGATGATGCAAAAGACCATACAATATCAACTTAAATGTCTCATCAAGCGTTCTAAAAGCGCTTAATTCATCATAAAACAGATCTCTGGCTTTTTTGGCATCATTTAAAGGATTGTTTCTTTCTTCAGTTTGAACTTTGTCATCCTTAAGCAGACGGTGGTAAGGCTGCCTTGGAAACAACAAAGGCGATAATAACAGAGTATCGATAGCCTTATTGAGACCCCATTCAGCACAACCAAGCTGCCTCTGTAGGTAAGCCAGATCGTGTGCTATAATATTATGCCCACAAATAAAATCACACCGTTCGATAAACGCTATAAATTCCTGAAGCTGGTTTTTATGAAAGCCCAGCCCATCTGACAAAACACAGCCAATATCAAGCAGTTGTTTGCCATTTGCGGCTAGTTCTATATCAAAGAAGGCTATACTATTCATTTTCAGGTTTGATTCTGGTACATATTCCTAAAATAGCTAAAGTATTAAAATTTAATACTATTTTAATAGTTATTACACATTTGTTGTATTGAATTCAAAACAAAGGCAATGTCCCCATCATTCTAATTGATTTCTGAGAGACAGTATGATTTCATAGTCGCCGTTTTCAATAAACATGTAGTACTTAAACAACTTACATTGAGCAGATTACAATGAAATTTTCAATTTGAACGCGAACACCTTGTCTGTTCAGGCGCCATTCATTATTTAGTATTAAACCTACTTTACAACATTTTAATTAATACTTTTATAATCTTGATTTTACATATTACTAAAAATATTTTAGGATCTTTATACTACACTAAAACCATTTATTATGAAAAAGATCATTTCAATTTGTATGCTTGTGTTATTTGTTGCATCCTTCGCAACATATGCCACACCAGAATTACCAAAATCATTTAGCGGCACAAAAGCTAAAGTAACCACTTACAATGTTCGTTTGGGATACCGAAATCTTGATGGCAGTGTAACCACTTCAGGATCCACAGAATCCCCGGGTTTTACTGTTTATAATCAGGAAACCGGTGATGATTATTTTGTTGAAAACGGGCCGTCGTCGTCCGGAACGTTTTTGCCTTACCAGTTACCAGGTTTAATTAATGGTTTACCTGCAGGAACATATGAGTTTAGCGCAGAAAGAGGTCAGGGAAACTGGACGGGTTATGGATCTATCACCGTAACCTTATCGCCAGAGCTAGTAGATGCCGATGGTTATGTAACGGTTTACGTTCCTATTGCCTGGGTAGAATAATTATTTCTGATTAAAGTAAATAGTCCTTAATAGATTAGGACTATTTACTTAGATTATTCATTTTTTAAAAGTTGTTTTTCAAAAGCATCAGCTTTTCTTATTTTCTTTTCTGAGTGAAGAAGCAAATGGTCAGTATCTGGAGGGATCAGAGAAAAATCGATCAATAAGCTGGATAAATTCGCCCCGAACGCACACTGTTGATTTAGATGATTATCAACCATTAAAATTGTTTTGAGGTCGCTGCCATTAAGTTAATCCAAACAATTACGACTTCAACTTGTACTAAAATCATGTACGACCATTATAGTTTCGAAGAAGCTAGCGCTTATCAGATCGAACTCGCCAGACAGTTAAAGTTTCAATCACTTGATAAAATCCAAACCATAGCGGGTGCTGATATTTCGTTTAACAAAGACAGTGATACCATGTACGCCGGGATGGTGATCCTCACTTATCCGGGTATGGTGCTGAAATCTTTCGCTTTAGCCACTTACGAAACCAATTTCCCATATAAACCAGGTTTTTTAGGCTTCAAAGAAGTTCCTGCTTTATTAAAAGTATGGGAATTAATTGAGCATAAACCAGATGTTGTGGTGTTGGATGGAAATGGCATTTTGCACCCGAGGCGTATGGGTGTTGCTTCGCATTTTGGCATTCTGGCTAATCAGGCAACAATAGGCTGTGCCAAAAGCCTTTTACATGGCGAAAACCATATTCCTGAAAATAAAAAATTAAGCACGACCGAAATTAACAGCCATGGTGAAACCTTGGGTTTTGCTTTACGCACTAAGATTAACTGTGCGCCTGTTTATGTATCTGCTGGTCATTTAATCACAGCCGATCAAAGCTTGTCTATCCTAAAAAACTGTATCGGAAATTACCGTATCCCTGAGCCTACACGCATCACGCACAATATTGTTAATGATTTTAGAACCGGCAAACTGAACGCTGGTTTTCACGAAGTATCGGCGCCACTTACTTTGTTTTGATAAACTTATAAGAGCTCTAAAATGCCTTATGTTAAACAACAGATCTCTACCCAGCTGTACGGGCGCAGGCGGCCACGCTGCTACAGTTCAATCGAGATGATGTGAGTTTTAATCAATTTTAACTAAATCCAGTTAATCCCTTTTTTGAGCAGCTGCAGTGTTTTATATTCTTCCGAATCTACCACTGGCTGAACATTGTAGCCCCAGTTGGCCTGTGGTGGTAAACTCATTAAGATAGACTCAATCCGGCCATTGGTTTCCAGTCCGAATTTAGTTCCGGAATCATATACCAGGTTGAATTCTACATAACGGCTACGGCGTTGGTATTGCCATTCTTTATTTGCTTCGGTAAATTCTTTATCCCGGTTCCGGTCAATTAACTCGGTATAAATCGGTAAAAATGTTTCACCTATATGAACAGAGAAATCTAAAATCTGCTCCCATGATAGATTGGTATTTTCAGGTTTTAACCGATCATAAAAAATACCGCCGATACCACGGGTTTCTTCACGGTGTTTAATAAAAAAATAGTCATCCGCCTGTGTTTTAAACTTTGGATAAAATTCAGCGTTGAAATCGTCGCAAGCTTGTTTTAACTTATGATGGAAGAAACGGGTATCGTTCTCGAAAACATAATGCGGCGTTAAATCAATACCGCCACCAAACCAACGCGTTTCCTCATTAAGTTCAAAATAACGGATGTTCATATGAATAATTGGCACCAGTGGATGATTTGGATGGATCACGATGGAAACGCCCGTAGCAAAAAAATCTTCTTCGGTTACATTAAAAGCTTTTTTTACCGATTCCGGTAGCTTACCATGTACAGCAGAAAAATTTACACCACCTTTTTCAATGATTGCTCCATTCTGCATAATCCGGGTACGCCCGCCTCCCCCACCGTTTCTCTCCCATAGCTCTTCTTCAAATTTCCCTTTGCCATCGGCAATTTCCAGTCCCCTGCAAATTTCATCCTGTATTTGCTTATACCGTGCTGCTACTTCTTCTTTGAACATGATGACTTTTTCTATTTCCATACAAATTTATAGGTATTAAAGCAGCTGTATTGATTTATGTTTAGATAGTACATTTTATTGACATTGTTTATAGTCCTGCGTTCCGATAACTAATGTTCCAGATAGTTGAGGTCTTTATTAAAGCTCTCTTTTAAATAAGCAACAGAGACCATGGCAATGACGGTAACTATGCCCATCACAATAAAACCGGCCGAAACAATGTTGTAACGATGTACAAAAAATTCGAAAACAAAGGTGATCGGAATTAAAGCACCGCGTACAAAGTTCGGTGCGGTAGTGGTAACGGTTGAACGGATGTTTGTACCAAACTGTTCTGCAGCAATAGTTACAAATGTTGCCCAATAGCCAACCGCAAAGCCCATAAACAGGCAGATTAAGATAAAATTACTTTCAGTTAAACCTTTACTGGTTAAATAAACGAGTACAGTAATTACGGATAAACTTTGAAAAATAAGTACTGTTTTCTTGCGCGATCTTAAAACCTGCGCTAAAACCCCGCAAACCACATCACCAATGGCTATACCAAAATAGGTGTACATAATACCGGTTCCTGCATTCAATGCGTCCTTAGCACCCAATGCTTTGCCTATTTCTGGCGACTGCGTTACTAAAATACCGACTATAAACCATAATGGAAGCCCAAGACAGATGCAGGCCAGGTATTTTAAGAATCTTTTACGATCGGAGAACAACATAAAAAAGTTACCTTTCGAAATCTCTTGATCCTGTTCAGCATGTTTAAACATACCTGATTCGAAAGTACCTACACGCAGGAGCAGTAAAAGCAGGCCCATACCACCACCAACAAAATAAGAAGTTTGCCAGGTAAAATGTTTGCCAATGGTAGCGGCTGCCGCTGCGCCCAGTAAACCGATTCCAGCAACCACCATAGTACCGTAGCCCCGTTTTTCTTTATCCATGGTTTCGGTAACGAGGGTAATCCCAGCACCTAACTCCCCTGCCAAACCAATGCCTGCTATAAACCTGATGATGGCATAGCTATGCACATCAGTGGCAAAACCATTGGCTATATTTGCAAGCGAATACATCAAAATTGATCCGAACAATACTTTGATCCTGCCGAATTTATCGCCGATGATTCCCCAGAGCAAACCTCCGAGCAACAAACCAAACATCTGCATATTGATGACATACTCACCTTCTGTCCGCATGTGCGCTGCAGAAACACCGATGTCGGTAAAGCTTTTTACCCGTACAACAGAAAACAGAACAAGGTCGTAAATATCGACGAAATAACCCAGAGCAGCTACAATCACTAAGAAAATTACATTTCGGCTGTTGGTTTTTGTTTGATGATCCATTTAAGTATTTGGTTTAAGTGCTGAAAGTACACAATAACACAAATATTTAAAATAGATTTCTAAAAATAAAAGCCACCCTGTTTTTGGGTAGCTTTTAAGATTCTACATTGTAGGATTCTTTTTTGTCGTGTCAGGTGGCATTTTTGTTGTCGTGTCCGGCGTTGTTTTGGATGTTGTATCCATTGGTGCCGTAGTTGTCGAATCCGTTCTAGTACTGTCTGATGAACCAGCCATATTTTTTGACGAATTGCATGCTGAAGTGGCTATCATAAGAGAACCTGCAAAAGCAAGACTTAAAATTATTTTTTTCATAGTTTTCAATGTTATCTATCATCCAAAACAACCTGACCATCATTTAGTTTTATTTTTTTTTCTAAAAAAAGAATATTTTGCGTTAATGAATAATGGACTGTTAAGGGTTTACCGAGATGATTACATGTTTTTTGCGATAGATTTTAATTTTCTTTAAAACGCAGTAATACATTCTATGATACTCGTGCCTAAAAGCATGTAAATTTCAGAATAACTTGAGTGAAAATAACGATTTCCAGAAAAGTCTCAATAATGGGATGATAACCAGGCCTATCGATAAATTGCAGAAAATATGACTAAAACAAAATCCTTTAAACTTTAAAACGTGGTAAAACTTTCTGATATTAGTAAGTATGATTATTTCTCAAAATACCCTTAAATGGGTAATGCGTTTTTACCCACCCCTATTTTTTCAACGCATTTGGGTTCAGAAATTTGAAAATGAATTTAGAAGCTGTACGGTTAAACTGAGTAAGAGTTTTCTGAATAAAAATTACAACGGTTCTATTTTTGGAGGTACCATTTATGCCGCTACCGATCCATTTTATGCCCTATTGTTTGATCAGTTGATGCAACGTCGGGGGTTCAAAGTCCGGGTTTGGTTAAAAAGCGCCTCCATACAATATTTAAAACCCGGACGTTCGACCTTATATTTTACCATACGTGTAACGGATGATATGATTAATGAAGCTGAACATGCGTTAAAAACAGTTGGAAAGTTTGTAAAAGCCTACCCTATGGAAATAACCAATAAGCATGGCGAACTGTGCGCAACTGTAATGAATGAAGTATATATCAGAAACCTGCATCAGGGCGAAACACCCAGGGTTGCTTACTAATTTTTTTATATTATGCCGAGTATTAAGAGTTTAATTTTGCAGGGCGAGGGCGTAATGCTCGATTTTAAAAAAACCATCACCAGTACCGAGAAAATAGCGAAGAGCTTGGTTGCTTTCGCCAATAATAAAGGAGGCAAATTATTAATCGGCGTTGCAGACAATGGTGCTATTAAAGGTGTAAAATCAGAAGAAGAAGAAAAATATATGATCTTAACAGCTGCACATCAGTTTTGCAAACCTGCTATTGAACCTCACTTTGAAGAAATCTATGTGGATGATAAACTGGTTTTGGTGGTTGAGATTCCGGAAAGCGATACCAAACCGCACTACGCACTCGATCATCAAAAAAAATGGTGGGCTTATATCCGCATCGATGATAAAAGCGTTTTAGCCAGCCGGATTATTCTTGAAGTGCTTAAACAGGAATATAAAAATAATGGTGTACTTATATCCTATTCCGACAACGAAAAAAAATTGCTAGAATACCTGGAGCTGAACGAGAAGATCACTCTAAAGGAATTTAGCAAATTGCTGCGCAGTTCGTATCGCAAGGCCCAAAAAGTATTGGTTAATTTAATTCTGACCAATGTAATTAAATCACATACTACTGAAAAGGAAGAATTTTTTACTGCGGTAAGATAGTTTTATTTTCGTATTTATTTTACAACGTTGAGTCCAAACTTGCGCTAGTATTAAGTATCATTTTATATCCTGATGTGATGGATGCTGAACTAAATCTGATAACTACCAGATCAGCATGACAGATCCCATGTAGATATTGTCAACCTGAACTTGTTTCAGGGTCCGTTGTCAAAGCTTGTTGGCATTATCTTTTCTACATTCCTATTTTTTGAGCTTTAAAAACCCGATCTTTGCAAACCTATGTTTTCTAAAATTTACACCAAATATAAGCCCTACTATAAAGAAAATCTTCATTTGGCGCTTCCAATTGTAGGGTCGCAGGTGGGGCATACTTTGGTACACATGGCCGACAGTATTATTGTAGGTCATTTTACCGACACCATTCAATTGGCTGCTGTCTCATTGGTAAACAGTATATTTATGCTTATCCTGGTTATCGGTCTGGGCATTTCTTATGGTTTGACCCCACTTATTGCACAAGAAAACGGCCGCCAGCATTATGATGAATGCGGAAAGCTTTTATCAAACAGTTTAATGATTAATATCTGTATCGGCATATTATTATATGTACTGGTGCAATTGGGGATAGTTTTTGTTATCGATCGCCTGGACCAAACTCCCGAGGTTGTACGTTACGCGAAACCCTATCTCAATCTTTTATCTGTTTCGATTATCCCACTATTGATTTTCCAGACGTTTAAGCAATTTGCAGAAGGTTTAGGCTTTACCAAACAAGCTATGTTTGTTTCCATCTGGGGAAATGCCATTAATATTACTTTAGGAATTATTTTCGTGAAAGGCATGTTTGGCATCAAATCTATGGGCGTTAGCGGCGTAGGTTTAAGCACTTTGATAGATAGGATTTTGATGGCCGCTGTCATGTGTTTTTACGTGTTACGCTCGCCGCATTTCAAAAAATATCTCACCAGTTTTAAAGCCACTTTTTTTGATAAAATGAGAGCCATTGAAATTGCCAAAATCGGAATGCCTGTGGCCATGCAGTATTCTTTTGAAATCAGTGCTTTTAGCGGTGCTGCCGTATTAATTGGCACCATCGGAGCAGTGGAGCAGGCTGCACACCAGATTGCGATTAGTTTAGCAGCAATGACGTATATGATTGCCAGTGGTGTGGCATCGGCGGCAACGATTAAAACCGGAAATAACTTTGGTAAAAACAATTTTAACGACCTCCGTAAATCTGCCATTGCCAGCTACCATGTAATATTGCTGTTCATGTCGTGCACAGCGGTTATTTTTATGTTAGCTAACAATCTCATGCCTTTTATTTATACCGAAGACGCAACGGTAATACCTATCGCTGCACAGTTATTGATTATTGCCGGATTCTTTCAACTGTTTGACGGCACACAGGTAGTGGGATTAGGCGTTTTACGGGGTATGGGCGATGTGAATATGCCAACCTTAATCACCTTTTTAGCCTATTGGGTAGTTGGAATCCCCATCGGCTACGTATTGGGCTTTCATTTTGGATTAGGTGTGAATGGAATTTGGTATGGATTGACCCTGGGTTTGTTAACTGCCTCGATCTTATTGTTTCTGAGGTTTCAGCGTAAGACAAAAGGGTTAATGCATCAGTAGTTGCGTATTCAATAAAATCGTCATTGCGAAAAAGCTTTACACCCGACAGCCTGTTCCGACTTCGGGGAAGCAATCTTTACCCTCAGGAATTATCTACAGGAAAGATTGCCGTCCAGTTGCCGGCAGACTTCGTCATTCCTCCGCTCAACGACGACATTTCGTTGATGTCGCTTCAATGGACTTTAGCACAGGAGAAAAATCAAAATTATTTCCCTCCGACATTCACCACAACCCCGATGGTGAAAATAGAATTACCAGCAGACATGTATTTACGGCTTTTTAGGCCGATATTACTGCTTGTGGTGTATTGAAGCTGAAAAGTTTTGCTAAGTGCCATACGTGTAAAGAAAACAGGCTCAAAAAAAATATTATCTTCTTTAGGCTGCACCACGCCATTCAAAAAGAACCGGTCCATTTTAATATGACTGATTCTTAAAGCGGTACCATAATTAATGGGAAAATCGGTTCCAAACAAATGAAAATTATTTTTCTTTTTCGAACTATAGTTTACCTGTAAAAATGTTTTCCGGTAATCTACTTCCTGCAGTTCGGAACTGATCAGGATATCGTTTTTATAATCACGGAAAGTAATATCGCTCCAGCCCTTTCCCACACCGGCATATATTTCAATAATCCGGTTATCATCCGGACCAAAGGTATCAAAATAACCTCCGCCAATTTCAATCAGTTTATGACCAAAATCTTTGCTTTTTCTTTCACTGTTCATCCTTGAACCGCTAAAAAGTACTCCTATATGATCAGAAACGGCATAAGCACCGTTAATGCTGGTATTGCCTTTTAAAGAAATGTGTGCACCTCCACTAAATTCACCTTGTTTACTTAACATGGGTGTATTTGGAACGTTAGGCATATAAACTGAAGAACAACTGGCTGCAAAAAGTGCCAAAACAGGGAGTGTAAAACGTAAGTATTTAATCATAGATGTTATATAAACAGATTTTGGCTTTAAAAATTGTGCTACATATCCATTTTCAGGAAATCCATTACTCTTTTAAACTCATCATGTAAACCGGCTTTTAGGTGGATTCTTTCTTTTGTAATGGGATGGACAAAGGCTAACTCCGACGCATGCAATAACATGGTCGTCATGTCCCATTGTTCTTTAAAAAATTTGTTCTGTTTGTTACAGCCATGTGTCCTGTCGCCAATAATTGGATGGAGGATGTGGCTAAAATGCCTTCTTAATTGATGCATCCTACCGGTTTTAGGTGTGGCTTCTATCAACGAATACCGGGAAGTTGGGTGTTTACCAAAAGCTACTGCTACCTCCGCCCTCCGGAGCGTGATGAATGACGTGAAAGCATCTTGTAAGGTCCCGTTTTCTTTAACCAGCGGATAATCGATATCCATCGCATCGGGAGTAAAACCACGCAAAATTGCCAAATACTTCTTTTCGGTCTCCGCATTCATAAATTGCTGATGCATAGCAACTTCAGACTTCTTATCAAAAGCAAATAATAATATACCGCTTGTTTTCCGGTCTAAACGATGTACCGGACTAACGTGCTTGCCCACCTGATCTCTCAACACTTGAAGGGCAAACTCTGTTGCATCCCTCGCAATAGAAGACTGGTGCACCAGCAATCCATGAGGCTTGTTAATGGCAATTAGATTATCGTCCTGATAAATGATCTCCAACATATAGCGGCGAAGATAAGGATATTATGAATTTGCAAAAGAGCTTATCCAAATAAATCAAAGGCGAGCCGGTAAGTATTGCAATGCGCATCCACAATATCTCTGATATCCACAGAGTAACCTCCCCCCATACTTACCTGCAGCGGTAGGCTTTTATTCTTACAGGCCTGCAGCACGATTTTATCGCGCTCCTTGCATGCGGCTCTGGTTAAGGCTAGTTTGCCCAGCTTATCGGTCGAGAGTACGTCCACGCCTGATAAATAAAATACAAAATCAGGCTTGGCACTTTCAAAAGCTTTTTTCAGATGTACATATAATGCAGACAGATATTCATCATCCTCCATTCCATCAGATAAAGGAACATCCAAGCTCGAGACTTCTTTTTTAAAAGGAAAATTCTTTTCTCCATGCATCGAAAAAGTAAATACCCGTGACTCACGTTGAAAAATTTCAGCAGTACCATTCCCCTGATGTACATCTAAATCAATTATTAAGATGCGATTGACTAATTTTTTATATAACAGATAATTAGCAGCAATAGCCTGATCATTTAACAAACAAAAACCTTCACCCCAATGGCTACCTGCATGATGCGTACCTCCCGCAACATTAAAAGCAATACCGTTATCTATTGCGAAATGGGCGCCATCGATTGTGCCCTGCGTAATCCGCAATTCGCGTTCTACAAGCTGTGCATTTAACGGGAAGCCAATCCGCCTCTGATCCTTCGCAGAAAGTGTCAAATCCCTCAATTGTTCCCAATATGCTTTTTCATGAGAAAGGAGAATAATATCTTCAGAAACGGGCTCAGGATGGAACAAATTCTGCGGTACTATTGTGCCCTCGTGTAGAAGTTGCTCCGGTATCAATTCATATTTGAGCATCGGAAAACGATGTCCTTCGGGTAAAGGGTGTGCATAAAGCGGGTGCCAGGCAATCTTGATCATTAGCCTAAGATTTCCCCTACATGTTTTTCGATATTGGCGCAGATCTGATCTACCGGAAGATCATTCGCGTCGTAACCAAACGGGTTTTCTATTTCTTCAGCTACCAGCTCCAAACTCGCTAATACATAGAGAATAAAGGGAACAATCGGAATCACAAAATAACCCAGGCTGAATACCCACCCGAAAGGCAGGGTAATTACATAAATAAAGATGAATTTTTTGATAAAGGCACTGTATGAAAACGGGATCGGTGTATTTTTAATCCTTTCACAGGCACCGCATATATCTGTAAATTGATTAAAATCAGCCGATAGTACAATAAATTGTTCCTGAGAGATTGAACCCTTTTCCAACAAACCATAAAGCCTGTTCACTAAACTACCTGCAATCTGGTTCGGGATATGTTTGCCCTCTTCCACTTCTATCAAAAAGCTGTTTTTGCCAAAATATAGTTTTTCGCGCAGGTGCTCCTTTAAACCAAAAGCATATTTGGGGATGCCATACTCAAAAAAACGAACCTCTTCTTCCGCCAGTTTAAGCGCCCTGATCTTCATGGCCAGGTTGCGGCTGACGTTGGTTAACGATCCGAGCAACTTCCTCCCTTCCCACCACCTATCGTAGGCCGTATTGGTCCTAAAAACCAATAGCAGGGATAAAACAAAACCCAATAAACTGTGCATCATACCTACATTGGTTACATAACTACTTTTTGAAAGCTGAAAGAAAGTTAATTCGGCATAGGCAACCAGTCCCGAAAAAACAGCAACTGCAAGCATTAATGGCCATAGTTTTCTAAAGGTATCACTTTTGTGGATATGAAAAATGAAAGTACTCCAGTCTTTGGGGTTATAATTAATCATTTAGCGATTTTTTTTATCAAATGAATCTTGTTTACTTTGTAATAAAACTGCCTTACTTACTTTCAAAAGTGCTTGTCCGGCCAGATAAACATCTTCAAAAGAGTTGTAAAGCGGCACAGCACTCAGGCGGATCACATCAGGTTCACGCCAATCGCCAAGAATATGATTGGCTACCAAGCCGTCAAAAATCTGTTTACCGTTACGCGCTGCAATGATGGATAATTGCGCACCTCTATCTTTTGCCAGCTTTGGCGTTATGATCTTGTATTGCTCTACCCCTAAATCTTTATTTACTTCATTTACAATAAATTCAAGATAAGCAGTTAAAGCAATACTTTTTACTCTCAATGGTTCAATAAAACCCGCTTGTTCAAAAATCTGAAGCGAGGCATGGTATAATGCCATTGGCATCACCTGCGTACAACTTACCTGCCAGCCATCAGCCCCGGCTTCCGGAACAAAACCTTTCTCCATTTTAAAACGTTTACTTTCCTGGTAACCCCACCATCCTGCAAAGCGGTTTAACTTGGTATTAGTGAAATGTTTTTCATGAACAAAGATTCCACTTATTCCCCCAGGACCTGAATTCTGGTATTTGTATGAGCACCAGCAGGCAAAGTCAACATCCCAATCATGAAGTTTTACAGGAACATTACCAGCAGCATGCGCCAGATCCCAGCCTACCACTGCACCGATTTCATGTCCCGCTTTGGTAATGGCTTCCATATCATACCATTGTCCGGTGTAATAATTTATCCCACCAAATAATACCAAAGCGATTTCATCAGCATTTTCTTTGATTTTAGCCAGGATCTCTTCTGTTTGAAGTATTTCTTCGCCTTCCTTTGGAAAAACCTCTATAATGGCTTCTTTTGGATCGAAATCATGAAACCTTACCTGACTTTCTATCGCATATTGATCGGATGGAAAAGCACCGCCTTCCATAATGATTTTAAAGCGCTTGCCTTTGGGCTGATAAAAGCTAACCATTAACAAATGAAGGTTTACTGTTAAGGTATTCATCGGACAAACCTCCGAAGGCCATGCACCAACAATGGGGGCCATTAACTTTTTGAGGGCTTTGTGATAGAACATCCAGGGCTCTTTTCCGTCAAACCAACCCTCAACAGCATAACTGGCCCAGTTGTTCAGCTGGCCCTTTAAAACTTCTTCCGCTACTTTAGGCTGAAGACCTAATGAATTGCCACACAAGTAGATAAAATCTTTTTCTTTGTGGTTTGGAAATAAAAACTGAGACCTGAAGTGACGAAGCTGATCAGCCTCATCCTGTAGTTGAGCAAACGATAGGGTGTTTTCGAAATTCATCAGGCCAATATTACAAAAAAGCAGGTATTGTTTCCAATCCTGCTTTTCAATTCTTTTAAATTCATCAGAATTTCATTGTATCATGCTTGCCCAGATCGGGCGTATCTCCGGTAACTACCGCTTTTAATATGCTGAACAAGACTACAATTTTTGATGCAGATGAATCCCAGTATTCCGCTTCTTCAGGCGTAACCTTTATCAGAATTAATCTCGGATCTTCAACTCCATCAGGGAACCAGGCTTTTATAAAAGGAGAAAAATAAGCCTCTTTACGCACTTTATCATCTATCAGCTCCGCCTTGCCCTTAACCGTTAAATAAGTGTTTTTAGACGGATCGCTATAAGCCAGCAATACATTGTTGTCTTTTGAAATTTCTTTTGATTTTAAGGAATACTCATTGGTGTAAAACCATAAGCTCCCATCGCCTTCAATTTTCGCAGTTCCCATTGGCCTGCTTCCAAACTCATCACCCGAAGAAAATGTTGTAAACATACAAGTCCTTACACTTTCTGCCATTTCTTTTAAGATCGCTATATTTTTCTCGTTTTTCATGTTTTGATTATTTATTAAGAAAAACAGCAAGCTCTCTAAAAGGTTTCTATAAATTAAACCTTATTTGGCTTACTTACGTATTTGCTGCCTTTTACAAAGAAGCGCCAGGGCAGTAATGCATGCTCTTTAGCGTAAGCAATGCCAATTCGTGGTGTTGCCGCAATATCTTCTTCCGGATACCGGATACCATGATCTTCGATCCAGATCTCATCAGCGCAAAGATTTTTGGCATTAAAAGTCTTATCAATCCCTAATGCCTTTGCTGCTGAACCAGGCCCGGCTGAAATCGCGCCTTTTGCATGCGGCATATTCCTCCGCTGCTCTATAATGTCTATTCCAACAAGCGGTTCTACCCCCCTGATCAAAACTGCATGGGGATCATCTTCGACCGAGGTTACCACATTAAAAAGATGATGCATACCATAACACAGATATACATAAGCAATGCCGCCTGCACCATACATGGTTTCGGTCCGGTTGGTCCGGCGTCCGCCATAAGCATGAGACGCTTTATCTTTTACACCAAAATAAGCCTCTGTTTCAACAATAATACCAGCAGTAACTTCATTGCCAATTTTGGTATACAGAACCTTGCCCAGTAAATCTTTCGCCAGGCTTACAACATCCTCATTCTGGTAATATTCGGGTCTTAATTTCAATATTTTATCTAAACTATCTATTTAACAAAACAGAAATAACCTGCTCTAAATAAATCTGATCTGTTTCATCAAATTTGTTTAAAACCTCGCTATCAACATCCAGCACACCGATAACCTCATTGTTAACCATTAAAGGCAGAACAATTTCAGACCTGGAAGCTGATGCACAGGCGATGTGACCGGGAAATAATTCTACATCTGGCACGATGATGGTTTTAGCTTCCGCCCAGGACGTACCACAAACTCCTTTTCCTTTTTTTATTCTTGTACAAGCCACAGGTCCCTGGAAAGGGCCAAGAACAAGCTCATTCTGCTTTACCAGATAAAAACCTACCCAAAACCAGCCAAACTGCTCCTTAAGAGCAGCAGCTACGTTTGCCAGATTAGCTATAAAATCGGTCTCGCCATATAATAGCGCTTCAATCTGAGGGATGATGGACTGGTACTGTGCTTCCTTAGAGGCATCTCTGGTAATCAATAAGTCTTCTGCCATTTCTTTTATTTATACGATCAAAGTTAACAATGAATTGCGAGATGAGAGCGAAACTCACTTTTAATGACGAAAATTTGAATGATAAACTATCATTAAAATCATTAGTTTTGGCAAATTAACCATAGTATAATGATTGTAGCCTTAACCATAACTAGATTCCGTGGCGTTGCTGTTCCTTTTGCTTTTATGGGCATGGCAATTTTGAGAATACCATTATGGCTAAATAAAAAATGTAAATTTTGGAAATTGATGGGAAGCGGAAAGAATGCCCAGGTAGATCTGGCTCCTGATTATAGGCATTGGGCAGTCCTGACTACCTGGGATAACCGTGATGATTGTGATGATTTTTATCGTGATTCTATAGTAATGAAATGGTTTAGTTTGTTTGAAACAGAAAGCTTCACCGTATTATTAAATCCTTTACATAGCCATGGTTTATGGTCTAAAAAACAACCATTTAACTATAACACTATAAACGAAAACCCTTCAGGAAAAATCGCTGTAATTACGAGGGCAGCAATCAAATTTAACAGGCTAAAAGAGTTTAGGCAAAATGTTAAACGGGCGGCCAATGCCATGCGCATTGCCCCAGGATTTATCTTATCGGCAGGTATGGGAGAAAATCCGTTTTTTGACCAGGCTACCTTTTCGATATGGAAGGATGCTGAAAGTGTGAAAAATTACGCCTACAAAACTTTTGACCATGCTGAAGTGATTAAGCTCACCAGATCGCGTCACTGGTATAAAGAAGAGCTTTTTGCCCGGTTTTCGATTGTTGATAACTGGGGAACACTTAATGGTGTATCCATAGAATTGTAAATAACAATATATAATAATGAGAGTAGTAGCAGAACTTCCCCATCCGGAATGTAAGATCACCATTTTTTCGATGAACCAAAAATACATCGTAAAATTTGAACAAGGTACTTTTGAACAAAGTTATAAGCTTGCAGAACTAGACCTCAGTGGCGGAGGAGTAAATGACGTATTTGAAATTATAGATGAAGAATTTATCCAGACCGTTATCATACGTTTTAAAGTGATGCGTTCAGATTTTACAGCAGCATACAATCGGCATCAATACTAAGCATAAATAAATTTAAATTACTGATTTACATTTACTTAAATAACAAAACAAAATTATATTTTGAGTTTTTAGTTCATTTCAACAAAAAAATCAAATATTACTAAAGCTATTATTAAAGTAAATCAATTTAAAACATTGATATTTTGACTATTAAACTGAGTAACAAAATATAATTTTGGCATTTAATTTTGCCAAATATAAAGGAAGTTGAGAATTTTTGGCACAATACAATTGATCTCATTACCAGGAAGAAACGACTTATCATGCCGGCACAGGTTGGCAATTTTTCATATTGAAGATTTTTGCTACAAAAGGACTAACTGGTCGGCCGAAAAGATTTCTTCACAATGAACTCCGAGAGCAGACCTGTAAAGTTGACAACTACTGCTGGAAAAAACGGTTAGTTATGACGGAAGTGGTTCTAAGCAATTACCGTATCGTGCACCACTACCCTGTACCAGTTTTTAGAGAATTTTTCTACAGCATCTAAGTGTATTTTATCTTCCTGGTATGCATTGTGATCTGCAATGTTCGCAAAGGTAATTGTAAGCGAATAGGTAAAAGAGTTATCGGTAACCGGACGCACGGGCGTGCCGGCAGCTAATCCGTAACTTAATGTTTTGATATATTTAATTGGCTTCAAGCTTTCAAAAAACTTGGCAAAATCGGCTATTTCGTTTTTGGTTAATTGGGGTTTCAACCAGAACATAACAAAATGTTGAATCTGACCTTTATCTGCGGCGGTATGATCTGTCATAAAAAATTTTATTTTATGCAATATAGAAATGATTTACTTGTGTACAAAAAAAGCGTTGCGATTTTATACCGCAACGCTTTTCAAATATGAACAGGCTGATATTAGTTTTGTACCCTGCCTGATTTACGATCTTCACCTCTTCCGATTAAGTAACCGCCACCGGCACCAACCAAACCGCCAATGATAGCACCTCTTCCTTTTTTCTTGTCAATTAAAGCACCACCAACTGCACCAGCAGCACCACCTATTACAGCACCTTTAGCTGCATCACTCCAACCTTTTTTCCTTGCAGTTGGTTGCGTACCGCCATAAGCACTGCTTGAACTTCCGCCAGAACTGGCATATGATCTCCTGGCACTTGTGCTGGATCTTCTGGCAGCTGCTAATTCTGCCTGGTGTTTTGCTTCTTTCTCTTTTTCTACTCTGGCCACTTCAGCTTTTTTAAAGCTGTCAAGGCGTAAACTATCTTTTACGGCTTTAATGGCTAATTGTTTTTCTGCTTCCTGCTGTTTTAAAGCAGCTTCTTCTTTTGCCTTGTTATTACAAGCAAACATCACAGAACTTAATGCGATTACTACCAATATCCTTTTCATAATTTTTGATTTTAGCATGATCCCGGTTCAGCTACCTAACCTCACTGAACAGGTTTCATTTGTGATATATGATTTAGTTAATTACCACTATTAAAGAAAAAATAATGCCAAATGTTTTAAAAATAAAAAATTATTCAATTAAATCGGTGTACCAAAAACCCGAAAGTGTAGGTTTGGCATAAGGATCGTCATTCCCTGACGCAGCTATTGCAGGCGAATTGTATGTTCTGAATACCTGTTCACCTACAGAAAAATCAATTTTTACTTTAAAAATTGCCCCCTCGAAGGCAAAAGTATGAAACTCTCCGTTTTCACCACAGGGATCAATTCCGGGCGGAAGCTGATCAATCAGGTCTTCGCTGATTATTTTTCCACAAATGTCTTTTAGATTCTCCTGTGCACAAACAATGATGGTTTTATAGTTCAGATCGATAAACTCACCGATCAATTCTTTAGTATCCATTCCCCATAATGGAAAGATCGCTTTCAAACCGATTTCAGAAAGCTTACTTTCACGGTAATTGCGTAAATCTTCCAGAAAAATATCACCAAAAATCGAATGCGTGATTCCTTCAGCTTTAAATTTCTCCAGGTGCATACGCATGATATTGTCGTAAGTTTCCATATCTGGCATTTCACCCAAACGGATCTGATACAATGGGATGCCAATACTTTCAGCTTGTTTAATCAGCAAAGTTTCTCTTACTCCATGCATCGAAACCCGATTATATTGTTCAGTGACGGTAGTAACGAGATAACGGATTTCGAGCGTTGCATCCTGAAGGGCATAGTGCAATGCGAGGGTACTATCTTTACCTCCACTCCAGTTAAAAATGCAGCTTTTTTTATCCATTTATTAAAATGCTTTTCAGCTGTTCCATACCATTCACTGCATTTTGTTCAATAGTAATTATATTTTGGTAGCGTTTAACATCAGGAGTTTTTGGATCGATGATGTACTTATTTACCTCACGTGGTACAAAATCAATCAGTCCGGCAGCCGGATAAACCGCTAAAGAAGTGCCGATCAGCACAAACAAATCGGCTTTCCCACAAATTCTGGCCGCAACTTCTATCATCGGTACCGCTTCGCCAAACCACACTACATGCGGCCGCAGTTGCGACCCTAACTCGCAAAGTTCACCCATTTTGATCTCTGAACCTGTAATCGGGTAAGTCAAATCGGGCCTCAGATCAGATTGGGCTCGGGTAATGATGCCATGGAGGTGGGTAACTTTGGTAGAACCTGCTTTTTCGTGCAGATCATCGATATTCTGGGTAATGATTTCAACATCAAAATCGTTTTCGAGTTCGGCCAGCAACTGGTGCGCGCGGTTGGGCTTTGCCGCTAAAACCTGCTTTCTTCTTTCATTATAAAAGTTCTGCACCAATTCCGGATTCCTTTCCCAGGCTTCGGGTGTTGCTACATCATATATATTATAACCTTCCCATAAACCATCCGAATCCCTGAAAGTCTTTAATCCACTTTCGGCACTGATTCCTGCTCCTGTTAATACGACTAATTTCATATCATAATTATATAGATTGGAGCGATTGAACGGACTGGGCGTAATTGATAAACTTGATGGCAATATTCTGATCAGCTTTAAAAATTTCAGGATGAAGCATGCAAGCTAAAGCCTCTATACCTTCTACCAAAGTACCAATACTCGGCTGAGTGAACATGTCAAAATCGGCAATATAAACCTGCTTGTTTTTTACTGCTTCCAGGTTATCCCAACCTGTTTTAGAGGTAAGAAGCTGCATTTCTTCCAAACTTCTTTTCTGATCGAAACCGCATGGCGCAATCACCAAAACCTCCGGATTATATTTTAAGATCTTTTCCCATGGCGTAACGATTGAATCACCCGCAGGGTTCGAAAGCATATCAACACCGCCAGCAGCAGCAATCTGAAAAGGAATCCAATGTCCGCAATTGTAGATTGGTTCAATCCATTCCATCAGCATCACCCGCTTTAAAGGTGATCTGTTTTCACGTAATTTATCCAAAATCTGATCGGTTCTCTGCTGTAAACCTGCCAGGTAACTAAAAGCAACTTCTTCCTTCCCCAAAGCCCTGGCAATGGTAACTGCACATTCAAAAACATCCTGCAGATTATTGGGCGAAAGCGGAACCAGCGTTGGCTGCTTACTTAATTTCATTACAGCTGTTTCGGTACAAACCGTATCGATATTACAAACTTCACATATATCCTGTGTAAAAACTACATCAGGTGCGATGCTTTCCAATAGCGCATCATCTACCCAATACAGGCTTTTGCCCTGTGCTTTGGAAGCCGAAAAAATCCGGTCGATCTCTACACTGGAGTAGTTTTTACCTTCGAGGATACACCGTACGATTTTAGGTTGATCAGCTGCTTCTTTAGGACACTCAAACGTGACCCCGTACAGGTAATCCTGAAGGCCCATATCATAAATCATTTTCGTGGCAGCCGGTAAAAAGGAAACAACTTTCATGGTATTTATAAATTCATCATCCTGAACTTCCGCCCGGCCGGTCGGACGGGTGTTTCAGGATATATTATTATTAAAGTCAGACCTCTATAAGGAAATATCGTTTTCGCAGATGCTGAAATAAATCCGAAAGTTATCTGATCAGCATGACGTAACCACTAAGTTAAAAAAAATCCCCTTTTGAATCGAATCAAAAGAGGATTTCCATGATATTTTAACTTGCCTTGTGTTACCTCAAAAAACTTGTCTGGTGTTACCTCAACAAATAAATATCTACAGCTCTTCTGTTTGCAGTTTTAATACCGGATATTTTGCTTTTAAGGTTTCAAAAGCACTAAAAAGTAAAGCACCATAAATGACAGTTCCTTCTAAAAACCTGATTTCGAATGGAATGGCTTTTACCAGGCAGCTCCAGTAACCAGCTAAATCCTGCGTATATGCCGGATTATTAATCCAAACACCTAAGTCAGTAACCAGCCAGTGGATTAGCACAATGCTCAATGTTGAAGCCAGCAAATTTACCACGTTAATGTTCTTAAGCAGTACTCTGCCTACCAAAACCATTAAAGCAAACGCAATATAGGTCCAGTACCAACCCTCATATAAAAACGACCCACCGCTGTATTTACTGAAAATTGTCGAAGCTAAAACAAAGTCGCTTAAAAACAAACTCAACAGCGGAAAAGCAAATGCTTTAAGGTGATTTTTAAAATAAGCCCCGCCAAACAAAGCTACTGCTCCTATAGAGGAAAAATTGGCAAACTGCAATTCATCAGCGTTGAATGTAACCAGCAAACGGAAAGCTGTTAAAGCCAGAATCATCAGCAACAAAATCAAATTGCGTGGATTAAATTTTAAATGAGCCATTTTTTCTTGGTTAATAAATATAGTACAAAGTTAACTTTAATTAGTGTATATTAAAAATTACACCTGTATTAAAGTTGAAACCTAAGCTATTGTAACCAATAATCTCATTGTATTTTTTATCCAGGATGTTTTTCGCATCGAAGAACAGTTTTATGCGTTTTTTAACAAAAGCATATTCTGCATAGGCATTCAACAATTGATAAGCAGGTAAATGATCAACGGTGTAAGTGGTAAAATTACCATCAGTACGTTTGCCAAAATAGCGGAAATTAGCGCTCACATATAAATTGCTAGTTGCCTGCGCGCCTGCCGTGATGCCAAAGGTATGCTTCGGTCTGCGGAAAAGATAATCTGCAATGGCATTATCCACAAAGTTGAACTCATTACCTTCTACATAAGCATAATAACCGTTGATATTAAACACACTGAATTTAACAGCCGGTTCAATTTCAAAGCCTTTGGTTTTCTGACTTACCTGGTTTACGTAGCCGTTAGGATAAGCATAAATGATTGCATCTGTTAAATCGCGTTTATAACCTGCTAAACGCAAGCTGAATTGATCATCTGCAAAACTGAAATTTACACCAGCTTCATAATTCTGTGATTTCTCAGGTTTTAAAGCCAGGTTGGCACCAAACTGGCCAAAAAGCATGTTTAAGGTAGGCACTTTAAATGCGGTGGAAACCGTTCCAAACAGTTTTATTTCCTTAATGATTTCAATGCTTGGGGTAATTGAATAAGTATAGTTTTCGCCATATTGTTCGTGTTTATTGTAACGTCCGCCAATTTCCAGGTTGAACACACTCAAATCGTGCAAGAATAATGAACTATAAGCGGCAAAAATATTGGTCTCAGGTTTATTCGTAGCAGATGACAATTTCATCACACGGTTATCGATACCCACCAATAAATCCAGTTTACTGCCCAGTTTCTGGTTGTAGAACAAATCTAATAACGATACACGGCCTTCACTAATGCTAGGATACTGGCTGTGCGCATCATTCCTGGTGCTTTCGAAGCTGTAGTTCAACGTTACTTTTCCGGTAGCAAATTCATATCTGGCATTAGTACCTGTAGCAAAGTTTTTCAGAATAGAATAATTGTTTGCATCAGTAAAGGCGCCACCGTCGAACTGGTAGTTACCATCATAATAACGTATAAATGGATTTACCGAAAAATGATTATCCAGTTTAATTCCGAAGTTTGCATTTAAAGCGTCGGTTTTAAAGCCGTCCTTATCAAATACTGATGTATTTCCTACCGGATTAGCAGCTTCAGAAATTCCATCCGTTTTGTGATGGGTATAGTTAATGTTATAAGAAAAGCCTTCCACACCACCATTTAAACCAATGGTTCCTTTATAGGTTTCGTAGCTACCCGCACTGGCCACACCATAAATGGTATTTCCTTTCGGGCCACCTTTTTTAGTGATGATATTGATTACACCTGCAACTGCGTCAGAGCCATAAATGGTAGACTGACCTCCCCTTAAAATTTCGATATGATCGATCTGATCAATAGAAAGCAATCTCAAATCGAATGCTCCCCCATTTCCAGAAGGATCGTTCTGCACAATACCATCAATCAAAACCACGGCGTAAGCGCTTCCTGCGCCCCTGAAAAACACCGACTTGTTTAGACCTGGATTACTGCTTGCCCCGGCCACAACAATTCCGGCCTGCTCGCTAATCAGTTCAGGCAATGATTTACCATTACTGCGTTCTAATACTTCGCGGCTAATGATGGTAACTACTTTACCGGTCTGTGATTGTTTCTGATCGTTTTTAGTTGCAGAAATTACAACATCTTTGAGCTGCAAACTATCCAGCGTTTGAGCATTGGCCACCTGGCCAATCATTAACTGTGCGAGCCCCAGCCCTGCTACAGTTAGCATACTTTTTTTGTTCATGTGATTGTGAGTTTTGCCCACAGCCAACAGATTAGAAAAGGAAATGAAAATATGAACCACGTTAATATCTCAATCCTAGCTTCAATCCCCGAAAGCTATGAAATTAAACGCTAAAGGCAGGTCTTCTGACTTACTCCCGCTTTTTCTGTCTTCCCGCTCAATAGTTAACTGGGCAGTGACTTATGATTGAAAAAACGTTACAGAGCTTACAGCTGCGGGACAGTTACAGATTTACACTGTATTCCCTTTTAATTCCGGGTGTAAAGCCGGAAACCAAAAGCGCTGCAAAAGTAAGAAAATTAAACAACATCTAAAATGCATGACTAAAAATGGTGATTTTAGCAAAAAAAGCTAAATTAGAAATCAAATTTCACGTATGAACAGAGTTTTAGTAATTGCATTTTCGCTCATCAGCTTATCTGTTATGGCGCAAAAAACGGATACCGTTTTCCTAAAAAAATTAATGGAAAGTAAACCTGAACTCTTTTCCGGCGTGCTCAATCATCCCCATAACAATCAGATACAAATCCTTTATACACAAGTTAACCGTAGTGCGAAGAACAAACCCACTTTTAAGACTTACAGTTACCATGTAGATCCACATCATTATTTTTATCCTGCCAGTACAGTAAAGCTTGCTGCAGTTATTTTTGCACTCGAAAAGATAAACCGCTTAAAAAATACCGGATTAAGTGCAAAAAGCACTATGATTACCGATAGTTCATATCAAGGACAAACTAAAGTTCTGAAAGATACCAGCGCAAAAAGCGGTATGCCTTCCATTGAACATTACATTAAAAAGATTCTGCTTACCAGTGATAATGATGCTTTTAACCGCCTATTTGAATTTATAGGCCGCGCAGAAATTAACGAAAAACTGAAGAAAAATGGATTGAATAACAGCCGGATTTTAAACCGTTTGGCTATTGGTGATGCGGGAGAATCAGCTAAACATACCAATCCTGTCAAATTTTACAATGGTAATCAATTAATATACGATCAACCGGCTCAGTACGATCCAAAAGAATATGAGCTGAAACTAACTAATGTGGTAATGGGTAAAGGTTATATGGACAGTGCCGACAGATTAGTGAATAAACCTTTCAGTTTAGCGGGAAAGAATGCCTTCGCCATCAACGATCAACATAAACTGATGCGAAAATTAATCTTTCCTGAAGCTTTTCCGATTAAAGAGCGATTTAACCTGACTGCCGGTGATTACAGGTTGATTTACACCTATATGAGTAAATATCCAACAGAAAGCGATTATCCTAAATATGATCAGAAAGAATTTTGGGCAACCTATGCCAAGATGCTTTATTATGGACGTGAGCGGATAAATCCTGAACCTAACATCAGAATTTTTAATAAATATGGCGATAGTTACGGTTTCATTATCGATAACGCTTATTTTGTTGATTTTAAAAATGGAATTGAATATTTCCTTACCGCAGTGGTGCAGAGCAATGAAGACGGAATATTTAACGACAATATATACGAATATGATACCGTTTGCTTCCCTTTTATGAAAAATCTGGGCAGAACCATTTACGAGCTGGAATTAAAGAGGGTTAAAAAACACCGGCTTAACCTCACCAAATTTAAAATGGATTACCATTAAAACCTTTTTAATCCTTTTGGGTTTATAGCCTATAAATTGTATAAAAAACTATACATTAATTAAAAAATAATATATTCGCATTTCAAAGAAGAATAACATCTCTAATGGCTAAATTATTAATAATTGACGATGAGCGTGCAATAAGGAGTACCTTACGCGAAATTCTGGAGTATGAAAATTATGATGTCGAAGATATAGATAATGGTATTGACGGCCTCGAAATGATCAAAAAGGGAAATTTCGATCTGGTACTTTGCGATATCAAGATGAATAAGATGGATGGTATGGAAGTGCTGGAACAAGCACAGATCATTAAACCAGATTTACCATTCATTATGATATCCGGCCATGGCACTGTTGAAACTGCTATTGAAGCCAGCAAAAAAGGAGCTTTCGATTTTATCTCGAAACCACCTGACTTAAATCGCTTATTAATTACTGTACGTAATGGTTTAGACCGTGGAACCTTAGTTACCGAAACCAAGGTTTTAAAACGTAAAGCCAGTAAAACCCGCGAAATTTTGGGCGAATCGGAAAGTATTTCCAAAATCAAAGAAACCATTGAGCGTGTTGCACCAACAGAAGCCCGTGTATTAATTACCGGTGCAAATGGTAGTGGTAAAGAGCTGGTAGCCCGCTGGTTACATGAAAAATCCAATCGTGCAGATAGTCCTTTAATCGAAGTAAACTGTGCAGCCATTCCATCAGAACTCATTGAAAGTGAATTATTTGGACATGAGAAAGGTTCTTTTACTTCTGCTGTCAAGCAACGCATCGGGAAATTTGAACTGGCTAACGGTGGAACTTTATTTTTAGATGAGATTGGAGATATGAGTCTCTCAGCCCAGGCGAAAGTTTTACGTGCTTTACAGGAGCATAAAATTACGCGTGTGGGTGGCGAAAAAGAAATTGACGTAAATGTTCGCGTTTTAGCAGCAACCAATAAAGATTTATTGAAGGAAATTGAAGACGGTAACTTCCGAATGGACTTGTATCACCGCTTAAATGTAATCAATATCCATGTCCCACATTTAACTGAACGCACAGATGATATTCCGGTTATTGCACAGAATTTTTTAGAGAATATCTGCAGCGATTATGGAATGCCTGTCAAAAAAATAAATGAGGCCGGTATGTTGGCTTTGCAAGCTTTACCATGGACGGGTAACGTACGTGAGCTGCACAACATGATTGAACGCTTGATTATATTAAGCGATAAGGTTATTACCGAAAACGATGTACGTGCTTTTGCAAATCCGGGAGGTGGTACTAACATAGGTGCCGCGACCAGTACACAGATTGCGGGTGCCGGCGGCGCTGGTCTGGCATCTTCTTTTGATTCGTTCAATAATTTCCAGGATTATAAAGATTATGCTGAACGCGAATTCATCAAGTTCAAGCTCGAAAAAAACAATTGGAATGTATCAAAAACAGCTGACGAAATTGATATCCAAAGAAGTCACTTATATAGCAAGATAGAGAAATTTGGCTTAAAAAGAGCTGAATAACCCCTAGCCCCCAAAAGGTAGAGTAGTTATACATTTTTTAAAATTTAAAGTTGAAATGAGAAGATTTATCTTATCGTTTCAACTTTTTTATTAAAGAAAGCGATTTAAGGACAGAAAATTTAAAGTCTTCTTATGGGAATTTAGGGCTTAGCCCATATAATCATTCTGTCTCATCAGCAAAGCCCTGTATTTGTTAAAAATTGCCGTTTTAGAAACAAAGCCTAAATATTGATTCTTTGTACTTAACACCGGCAAAATCCATACATTTTCCTGCTCCATTTTTTTTAATACCGATTTCAGATCATCATTTTCGATAATGATGTTTGGTGCGGTTTGGACCAGATGAGAGGCTTGAAGATTTTCCTTTTCCGGATGATTAACCATTTCATTAAATAGTTCCTCTATATAAATTATACCTTTAAAATCTCCGGTCCCATCAGTAACAGCGATTACATTTTTGTGCGATTGCATAATTTCATTCATCTTCGAAGAAATTAAATCGTTCATCTGCAACTGGGGATAACTTTTTTCGATCAGGTATTTCAGCTTCATCTGATTCAGAACCGTGGTATCCTTATCTTCATGTGACAGTAACTCGCCTTTATCAGCAAGCGCTTTGGTGTAAATTGAATGTTTTTGTGAGCTGCGGTTTATGGCGTAAGAAATGGCAGTGGTAATCATCAATGGGACCATCAAAATATATCCTCCTGTGATTTCTGCAATCAAAAATATACCAGTTAAAGGAGCATGCATAATGGAACCCAAAGCAGCAGCCATACCAGCCACAATAAAATTGGGCACGTTCAACTGTGCTATCCCTGAAAGGTTAATCACGTACGCAAAGATAAACCCGATTAAACCACCCATAATTAAACTGGGTGCAAATGTACCACCGTTACCGCCAGCCCCTAAGGTAACCAGTGTAGCGATCGATTTCATGAAAATGGTTACCACGGTAAACAATACGACCACAGCCGATACTGAGCTGTAATCAGCAAAAATACTATTGTTGATTACGGTATGATAATCACCTTTTAACAATCCTTTTATGGTAATATACCCTTCACCATATAACGTTGGAAATAGAAATACCAAAGCGCCCAATATTAAACCACCTGCAATTACTTTGGTATAAGGATGTTTTATTTTATAAAATAGCCCCTTTACAGCATAGTTTGCTTTTGTAAAATAAATAGAAAACAAACCAATAAAGCAGGCTAATACGACATAGTAGAGTAATGCATTTACCTCCCACCCTTCCGTAACCAAAAAGAAAAGTTGCTGTGTATAAAATAATCTGGCTACCACCGCTGCTGTCGCTGCCGATAATAAAAGCGGGATAAACGCGGGAATGGTAAATTCCGGTAATAAAATTTCGATAGCGAAAACAATACCTGCCACAGGACTATTAAATGCGCCCGCAATGCCCGCCGCTGCACCACAGGCCACCAGCATCGTAATTTCGCGATAAGATAACCCTAATAAACGGCCAAGATTTGAGCCTATTGCCGATCCGCTGGTTACGATGGGTGCTTCCAAACCAGTTGAACCGCCAAAACCAACGGTAACGGCGGCGGTAATAATCTGCGAATAAATGTTATGCGCCTCTACTTTACTCGATTTTTTGGAAATAGAATACAGCAAAGGGGTTAAGCCTGTTTCGAATTTAGATTTCCGTATAAAGTATTTGATGTATAAAACCGTTAAGAAAATACCAATCATCGGAAATATAAAGTACAGATAATATTTATATTTCCAGTGCCAATCTGATTGGAGAAACTCTTCGATATGGTGGGTTAAACTTTTTAGAACAGCGGCAGCCAATCCGGCTAAAATTCCAACAATTACGGCTAGGATAACCAAGAAATTACGGTTTGATATTTTAGATTTCCGGTACTGGTTAATCTTATCCAGGTAATTTACGAATCTGATGTACATTCTATTGTTTTTAGATAGCGGGCGGATGCCCAAAAGTAAGAAAAACAAAGACAGAAGTCAATTTAAAGACCTTTTTCACGCATCAAATTTATCCAATAATTTAATTAAGGTTGCAAAATCTTTTGGGTAAGGGGCATCGATCACAATATCTTTATCGTCCAATCCTTTAAAAACCAAATGTCTGGCATGTAATGCGAAACGTTTCATAATCGGCTGCTCTTCTTCGCCTTTTGTTAATTTATAACCTCTTTTAATCGAAGAAAGAAAAACAGGTTTCCCTTTATACATCTCATCACCTACAATGGCCGCTCTTTGTGTAGCCAGGTGAATACGGATTTGGTGCATACGCCCTGTAATGGGCTTACATTCTACCAAAGTATAGTGTTTGTAGTATTTTAGTGAATCGAAAATGGTTTCAGCTCTTTTACCTTCCACCCTATCAATGGTTACATTTTTATTGCCGTCGTTCAGGATCGGAAGATCAACCATCAACTGATCAAAAATAACGTGTCCATCTACCACTGCATGATAGGTTTTATTTACCTTTCTTCTTTCAAATTGCATGGAAGCATGGCGATAGCCTTCTGGATTTTTAGCAATAATTAATGCACCAGAAGTTTCTTTATCCAATCGGTGACAAACCTGTGCATCATCGCTATATTGTTTGGCTAAACGCAACACATTGGTCTCTCCCGAACCGCCGCGTTCATCAAGCGAGGCTAAAAACGGAGGTTTATTGATCACAATAAAATCGTTGTCTTCGAAAAGAATAAGGTCTTTAAAATTTGGAAACTTCAAACTATGCAGCAATTAATGAAGTGCAAAAGTACGATTTTATTTTTTCTAAGATGGTAGTCGCCCTCAATTTATTTCAGGGTCTAATTTAACAGGACGCAAAATGCAATGTTCATTTCCAACAAAAAAGCCGCTCTGACGCAAGGTCAGAACGGGTTGTATTTTTTAGCTTAAATTATTTAGGCTAACTCAAATTTATAGCCCACTCCCTTTACGGTTGAAACATAATTTTCGCCTAACTTTTCCCTCAACTTGCGGATATGCACATCAATGGTTCTATTGGTTACGACAACAGAATCCTCCCAGATATTTTTTAGGATCGATTCTCGGGTATACACTTTTCCCGGTTTTGATGCCAGTAAATATAAAAGTTCGAACTCTTTTTTAGCCAATACCACTTTGTTGCCAGCTTGAAAAACCAGATAAGCTTCTCGATCGATTACCAGATCGCCAATTTCCAATTTGTTTTCAGATACTTCTTCAGTGCCAGCATTCCGTCTTAAAATCGCGTTAATGCGGCTAACTAAAGCACGTGGCTTAATGGGTTTTGCAATATAATCATCAGCACCCACATTAAAACCCGCTATTTCAGAATATTCCTCACTTCTTGCGGTCAAGAAAACCATGAATGTATTTTTAAATTCCGGTATGGCACGCATTAAACGGCAAGCCTCAATTCCATCCATTTTAGGCATCATAATATCCAGAATAATCAAATCCGGATGTACCTTTTTTGCAACAGTAATTCCTTCCTGGCCATTGGTAGCTGTGAAAACCTGATAACCTTCTTTCTTTAGGTTGTACTCAATAAGCTCCAGAATATCTGGTTCATCATCAACAATTAATATTTTCTGACCTGCGTTGTTCATTAGTTAAATATTTGTTACGAAAGTAGTATCTGTGATGCAATATTTAGTTAAGTCTGGGTTAAGAAATTGTTAATTACTTAAATTAGTTTAACATGGAGTTGGTTTTAACGTAACGTTTTGGCTAAAAAAGCATCCAATTCATCGCCACGAAGGTTTTTGGCTACTATTTTTCCGGCAGGATCAACCAGGTATGAGGTTGGGATGGCCTGTACCTGATATTTTTTTACTGTTTCGCCATTAAAATCTTTTAATTCCGAAACATGTGTCCAGGTTAATCCGTCTGCCTTCACCGCACCTAACCAGGCAGCTTTATCGGTATCCAGTGAGATGCCAATAATATCAAAATTCTTATTTTTATATTTATTATACACCTTAACCACATTCGGGTTTTCCTGGCGGCAAGGCTGACACCATGATGCCCAAAAGTCGATCAATACGTACTTCCCTTTATAATCTGACAAACTTACGGCCTTATTATCTGCTGTGTTGATGGTAAATGCCGGAGCAACCTGTCCCACCTGAACGGCTTTTAAAAGCGCCATCTGTTTTACAAAAGCATCTACCGTAGCATTACCTTTGATTTCTTCTTTAACCTCATCGGCAAATTGGACCAATTCAGCTTCAAATTCCTGCGGGCTTAAAGTATTCATGGCATAAAAACTGGCCAGTGTACCTTTGTTATCTTTCGCAAATTTTATAATCTGTGCATTTAATTGATTAATGTACGATTCGTATTGAGGTTTCATCGATTCTAACACCGCTGCTCTATTTTGAGGTTGTGTTGCCACTTTTGCTTCAAAATCTGCCTGCAACTTTTCCACCTGTTTAGCAAAATTATTTCTGATGGCATTTAGTTCTGATAATTTTTCCACCTCATTCGCTCCTGAAATTTTATAGGCCATGTTTTTATCGGCCAAATCAGCTTCCAATTTAATTTCATCGCCATTTTTTGCAATCAACATAAACTCATGATTACCTACTGATACCCTGAAAAAATCAACCGACGGCGTTTTGCGAATGAATTTAAATTCACCTTTCTCCGATAAATTGGTTGAATCGATTGCAACCATATTACTATTCTGCATACCGTACAAAAACACTTTCTTTTCCGCCCCCGGATTTTGGAACTTACCGTCAATTGTAAAGCTATCCTTAGATTTGCATGCGGTGAAAGCAATTGCGATCAGCATGATCAGGCTCAGTTGTTTTATTCTCATTATTTCAGTTTTTCTAATATTAACTCATTTATTTTTTTAGCGTCTGCTTTTCCCTTGGCCAGTTTCATTACATCACCAACAAATAAACCTAAAACGCCCTTTTTTCCTTTCTTGTACGCTTCTACCTGTTGAGGATATTTATTTAACACTTCATCAATAAAACTACTTATTTCGTCTCCGTTTTCAGAAATCAGCAGATTTAATGATTGCGCCAGATCAATAACGTTAGCGTCATTTGTCGATTCAACAGCGGGTAGTAATTGCTGTATCGCTATTTGTTGTGTGATTTTCTTCTCATCAACGAGGTTAATCGCTTCTGCCAATTGTGAAGGTTTTACCTTGAAATCAGTTATTGTAATTCCTTTTTCATTTAAAACAGCTCTAATTGGGCCGATTAACCAGTTTATTAAACTTTTTTTGTTTTGAACAGCTGATTGAGCCTGGTTAAAGTAATTTAACAGATCTAAATCTTCAGCAAAAAGTGCTGCATCAGCTTTACTGATTCCGAAATCAGCAACCATCTGTTTAGAAATTTCATTTGGTAAAGGCGGCATCAAAGATTTAATTTCTGCCAACCAATCATCTGAAATGTAAATAGGTTGTAAATCAGGGTCAGAAAAATAACGGTAATCATTGGCTTCTTCTTTGGTACGCATTGGAGAAGTAGTCCCTTTATCGGCATCAAAATTCAAGGTGCTCTGGATAATTCTTCCTCCATTACTGATCACTTCTGCCTGACGGCCAAATTCAAAATCCATTGCCCTGCGCACATTGCGCATCGAGTTTAGGTTTTTGACTTCGCAGCGCGTTCCAAACCCGGTATCGCCTTGTGGACGTATAGAAATATTGGCATCACAGCGTAAACTACCTTCCTCCATATTCCCGTCACTTACATTTAAATGTCTTACCAGTTTTCTGATTTCACTTAGCAAAACTGAGGCTTCTTCTGAACTGCGGATATCCGGTTCAGTTACGATTTCAATTAGTGGCACACCTGCCCGGTTCAAATCAACCAAAGAATAGTTTTCATCCTGATCGTGAATACTTTTACCTGCATCCTCTTCTAAGTGGATACGGTTAATGCCGATCTTTTTGGTAGAACCATCAGCCAATTCAATTTCTAAAAAGCCATTTACACAGATGGGTTGATTATCCTGGGTAATCTGATATCCTTTAGGCAAATCGGCATAGAAATAGTTTTTCCGGTCGAAATGATTGATCTGGTTGATGGTACAATTTAGAGCTAAACCAATACGGATAGCTTTTGCCACTACTTCTTTATTTAACTTGGGCAAGGCCCCAGGCAATGCCAACGAAACCGTAGATATATTTTGGTTAGGCAAAGCCCCAAAAGATGCACTATCAGCAGAAAATATCTTGGTATTTGTATTTAACTGAACGTGGATCTCTAATCCAGAAACGAGTTCGAAAGCAGTTTGGCGGCTTATTTCTTGTAAAGGCATTTAAAGCTTCTTAATATTATAAGTTTATTAACCAAAGTTTATACAGTATATACAGTTTTATCTATGGTTAATATTGATGTGTCAAATATAGTTATTATTTAGTCTTTCGTTAAAAAAGGCTCGATGGAGAAATTTTTAAAAATTCCTGCCAGGGCAATCCGCCGCCACCAACCAAAAGCATTTTATTGGGTTGATACATTTTTCTGAAAGCATCCATGCCCGATGTACCACCAACCGAGCCCGTACTTTTAACTTCCAGGCCGATTGTTTTACCACGTTTCTCCAAAACAAAATCTACGTCATCATTTCTATGCCGCCAGTAAAAAACCTTATAACCTTCAACAAACGAAGAATTTAATAAATGCGCCCCGATTGATGATTCTACCATTCGCCCCCATTCTGCAGGTTGTTTTTTAACTTCCTCAAAAAGCTCATTTCGCTGTGCACTCACCAATGCATTGTTATGCACCTGAAATTTAGGACTTGATGAACGTTTGCGAATTACATCGGCCGCAAATTTTTCAATACCGCCCAATAAACCTGCTGTATCTAATAATTGCAGGTAGTGTGATAAGGTAGTGGTATTGCCTGCATCTGCGAGCTGCCCCAATATTTTAGTAAAAGATAATATCTCACCTGAATAAAGGCAACCCAATTCAAACAAACGTTTCATTAGCGCAGGTTTATCAACGCGCGTAAGCATTAGAATATCTTTAGAAATACTGGTTTCTATCAAAGCATTGGAAACATAATTTTTCCAGCGCATTTCATCTTTAATTAAACCTGCTGAGCCAGGATAACCTCCAAACCATACATATTCTTCGGCAGTAAAACCAAAAGCACTCTCCATTTCGGCAAAGCTCCAATGGCCTAAATAAGTTAATTCGAAGCGGCCGGCAAGCGACTCGGTAAGTCCCTGTTGAATGAGTAGCCTTGAGGATCCCAATAATATCACTTTCAGGTTTACATCATTCCGCATGTCTTCATCCCATAAGCGCTTTACAGTTTCACTCCAGTTATCAATTTTTTGAATTTCATCAATCACAAGAAGATACTCAGTTACCCCTGGTTCTTTTAACAATTCTCGGGTATTGAACCAGATCAGCTCCAACCAGGTCCTGTCCGAAGCAGCAACTGCATCTGCAGATTCAAATACATAAGGCGTATCAATTTCGTTAACCAATTGACTGATCAAAGTTGTTTTGCCAATTTGCCTGGGCCCTACAAGCACCTGAATAAACCTTTTTGGTTCATTCATTACCTTTATAAGGTTCTGTAAATGAGATCTTTGGAACATGTTAAACAATTTACTCAATAAATTGAGTAAAATTACTCAATATCCCTAGTAAATCAAAACCGTCAATATAACATTGCTAAATATATAGGTATAATAATCTTTTTAGTGATGATATAAATTAAAAATCAACGTACAATCAACTGAAAATTGGTGATTTAAAATAAATTATACAAGTTACTCAATATCATGAGTAAAATTACTCAACGCTCCATACAATTTGTTATCCTTTTTTAATTGTGGAATTTATTGAACATTTTGGGTATTCAAACGCATAGCATGTTAACCATAATTTATTAACATAGAAACACTTTAGTGCCTTTTTCATATATCTGTTACAATAGATGTTTTGGCACAGCGTTTGAAATATTTGAACTACACACAAATAAAATAGATTATTATGAAAAAGTTATTCATCATCTCCGCAATTTTAGGTATCGTGGCTTTGACAGCTAATCAATCTAACGCTCAAGTAAATATTAACGTTAATATTGGCCCTCAACCAACCTGGGTTCCTGTTGGTTACCAAAATGTTAGTTATTATTATCTTCCGGAAGTCCATTCTTATTATTATGTCCCTCAAAGGCAGTTTGTTTATTTAAATGGGAACCGGTGGATAAGGTCAAGGCATTTACCTGCCAGATATAGAGGCTATGATCTGCATCATAGCCGGAAAATTGTGATGCATGGAAACAATCCCTACCGTCATTACCACACGCACAGGGTAACTTATGTTAGCAGAAACAATTATTACCGTTCATCTTATGGTGGTGGAGTAGAAAGGATCAGACATCACGCACCAAAGCATCATTTTAAACCGCATCACATTGATCAAAGGCATCACGACAGGAGAATAAATTCAGCTTTATTCTCAAGAGGACATCGAGAAAAACATGGTCATGGCAGACATTAATAAAAAAAGAGGCTAAACGCCTCTTTTTTTTATTAAACTAATTCAGCTTCAAATTATTTCGAAGCTTAGCTTTATTATTGATGTGGTATAAAACCTTCTGCTTTCTCCAAAACAACCTTTAAACCTGCCGGATTTTTACCTCCTGCTGTGGCGTAAAACGGCTGTCCACCACCACCACCTTGAATTTCTTTACCTAGTTCGCGAACGATATTTGAAGCATTTAATCCTTTTTTCACCAGCTGATCAGACAGCATTACTGTTATTCCGGGTTTACCATCAATTTCTGTTGTGAAAACCAGGAATAGGTTATCAACCATATCTTTTAAAGAAAAAGCCAGGTTTTTAACGGCTTCTGCATTCTGCAGGTCGATGTGTTTGGCAATCAGATTGATACCATTGATTCCTCTTACATGATGTACAATATCATGTTTTAAAGTATTCACACGTTCTATTGTCGATTTTTCAATTTCCTTTTTGAGTTTTGCATTTTCTTCCAACAAAGCCTGAACAGCTGCAGATAGATCTTTGCTCCCATTTAACAACGCTTTTAAATGCCCCAATTCTTTTCTTTGGTCCAGAAAATATTGTTCAGCTTTATCGGCAGTGATGGCTTCAATACGACGAACGCCAGCTGCAACGGCACTTTCTGAAACAATTTTAAAAGAACCGATCTGTCCGGTAGCTTTTACGTGTGTACCCCCGCAAAGTTCTTTGGAGAAATGATCGTCGAAAGTGATCATACGGACAAAATCACCATATTTCTCGCCAAACAAAGCTGTTACGCCGCTTTCAATAGCATCCTGATAAGGAACGTTACGCTGCTCCTTTAATTTAATGTTCTGTCTGATTTTCTGGTTCACGATAACCTCGATCTGTGCCAGTTCTTCTTCAGTTACCTTGGCGAAGTGAGAAAAATCAAAACGGAGATAATCTGCATTCACCAACGAACCTTTCTGGTTAACATGTTTGCCCAAAACCTGTTTTAGAGCGGCATGCAGCAAATGCGTGGCTGAATGGTTATCTTCAGTTAAGATACGTTTATCCTCATCTACAACCGCCCAGAATTTGCCTTCCAGATTATCGGGCAATATATCCGTGAAATGAACGGTTAGCCCGTTTTCTTTTTTGGTATCGGTAATGTCTACCCAAAACTGACGGCTATGGTCTTCTAAACGCCCGGTATCCCCTACCTGACCACCACTTTCTGCATAAAAAGGTGTTTGGCGCAACACCATCTGATATTGCTCTTTACCCTTAGCCTTTATTTTGCGGTATTTTAAAATTTCGGTTTCAATTTCCAGCTCGTCATAACCTACAAACTCACTTTGATCATCTGCATTTACGATAATCCAGTCACCTGTATCAATCGCTGTTGCGGCGCGGCTATCATCTTTTTGTTTCTTCAAGGCCTGCTCATAACCAGCCAGATCAACATTCCACCCTTTTTCTCTAGCCATCAATTCCGTTAAATCAATCGGAAAACCAAATGTATCCGATAATTCGAATGCAAAAGTTCCCTCTACAACATCATTAGTAGCTTGGTATTTTTCGAAACGCTGAATTCCGGTAGATAAAGTTCTTAAAAAAGAAACTTCTTCTTCCAGCACTACTTTTTGTACGAAGTCCTGTTGCGAAATCAATTCATCGAACACGCCTTTAAACTGATCGGCCAGTAACGGTACCAACTGATTTAAAAATGGTTCCTTGAAGTTTAAGAAAGTATAAGCATAACGTACAGCCCGGCGTAAAATCCTGCGGATGACATAACCGGCTTTATTATTGGAAGGAAGTTGCCCGTCGGCGATTACAAAGGAAATGGCACGGATATGATCGGCCATCACACGCATAGCGATATCAGTTTTCTCTTCGGCACCATATTTAATGCCCGATTTTTCGGCAATAAACTGAATCATCGGTTGGAAAACATCGGTATCGTAGTTGGAGGTTTTTTCCTGTAAAACACGTACCAAACGCTCAAATCCCATTCCGGTATCAACATGTTTGGCTGGCAAGCTTTGCAGTGAACCATTTTTTAAACGGTTAAACTGCATAAATACATTATTCCAGATTTCGATTACCTGAGGATGATCTGCATTCACAAGCGTAGCACCATCAACCAAAGCCCTTTCTTCATCCGTACGGCAATCTACATGGATTTCGGAACATGGTCCGCATGGTCCTGTATCGCCCATCTCCCAAAAATTATCCTTTTTGTTTCCAGGTAAAATATTGCTTTCGTCCACATATTGTTTCCACAGATCGAAGGCTTCCTGGTCTTTCTCCAGCCCTTCTTTTTCATCGCCTTCGAAATAAGTAACATATAATTTATCCTTAGGGATTTTATAAATCTCCGTTAACAATTCCCAACTCCAGGCAATCGCCTCCTTTTTGAAATACCCGCCTGCCGGACGGTCAGGATCGCCAAAGCTCCAGTTGCCCAACATTTCGAACATGGTATGGTGATAGGTATCAATACCAACTTCTTCCAGATCGTTATGTTTACCCGAAACCCGTAAACAGCGCTGCGTATCTGCAACACGAGAATATTTTATAGCGGCTTCCCCTAAAAACAGATCTTTAAATTGGTTCATACCGGCGTTGGTAAACATTAAAGTAGGGTCGTTTTTAACCACAATTGGTGCCGAAGGAACAACATGATGTTGTTTCGATTCAAAAAAACTAAGGAATGCCTGTCTAATCTCTTTTGCTGTCATTTCAATATTATTGGAGGGAACAAAATTAAAATTTTATTGCGTTAATAAGGAAAAATCAAGCTACATTTGAATACTTTAATTAATTGACATAAAACACTCATAATCAACCCTAAAATATGCCTTACAAAGAAAGAGACATTAATAAAATGTATTATACCATGGGCGAGGTGACTGAAATGTTTAATGTCAACGCGTCGCAGATCCGCTTTTACGAGAAGGAATTCGACATCCTCCAGCCCAAAAAAAATAAAAAAGGCAACCGTCTCTTTACACCGGAAGACATTGAAAATCTAAAAATTATTTTTAATCTGGTTGATGAAAAAGGTTTTACCTTAAAAGGTGCTAAAGAATATCTGAGAAACAATAAAACGGGTGTAAAAGAGAATCAAAAAATTATTGATTCATTGGAAAAACTTAAAGGATTCTTAGTAAACCTTGCACAAGAACTCTAATTAACCAGTTCCCCCAGCCTGTATTTCTTTCCACATTGATCTGCGTAATTTAAAAGTACATTTTTGTAGTTTTTAAATATTTTACTATATTAGAATCACCAACAAAAAATCACCCTAATTTTTATTAACCAGCTTAAATACCTGCTTATGAAAATTTGGTGTATATTGTTGACGGCTCCTTTTCCCTATTATTTATTCTCCAAAAACCAATTGGTTCCCGGTATATCTATGTTATCCCGTAACCGGTTACTTCAAGCAAATTTCTTAACAAACATATTATTATTCAACCGTGGCGCGGTAATCCGGCGGTTTGTTGATCTGTATCATAAATTCCTGAATGGAGGTAGGCATGCATTAAAGACTTTAACCATTGCATTTGTGATGATTGGATTTATGGCAAACGCCCAAACCAATACACAGGAAACAAATATTCGTGATATTTTGGAAAGTATGGCAGAAAACCTGCCCGATGATTATGACATGACCGAGTTGATTGATGTATTGGAAAGATATCGTAAACACCCAATCAACCTCAATCGAACTTCAGTAGAAGAACTAAATACCTTGGTATTCCTATCTCCCCTACAGATTGCTAATTTCTTTAACCATGTGAAGAAAAATGGTCCACTTGCAGATGTGCTGGAATTACAGAGCATCCCTGGATTTGACATTAAAACGATTCAAAACCTGCTCCCATTTGTTACCTTAACCAATACCCCTGAATATCAGCAGCTCAATTTTAACAATATCATACATGCTGGTGAAAATGATCTGATGATGCGTTTAGCGCAAACCTTGCAAAAACAAAAAGGCTATACCGATTTACCTGGGAACAGGTACTTAGGTTCGCCAGAAAGATTTCAGATGCGATATCGGTATCATTATAGCTCAATTCTATCGGCAGCCATCACTTTAGATAAAGATGCCGGAGAAAAATTTATTGGTAAACCTTTCGATTTTTATTCAGGAAATATTGCGCTATTTAAACTGGGTAGGTTAAAAAAATTGGTAGTTGGCGATTATACACAACAATTTGGCCAGGGACTAACTTTATGGTCGGGTTTTGCTTTTGGCAAAGGACCTGATGTGACCAGTGTAGCTAAAAAAGATTTGGGTTTAAGACCTTACAACTCTACCAACGAATATTCCTTTTTCAGAGGCGCGGCTGCAACCCTTAACTTATTTAAAAAAGTAGATATAACGCCATTTGTCTCTTTCCGCAAACTGGATGCAAGTCAGAAATTAGACGCGGATGGAAATTTAGTTCAGTCTACGATCAATCAAACTGGCTTGCACAGAACGCCTACAGAGCTTAAAAATAAAGGTGCTTTGGCACAAACTGTGTTTGGTACTACCATTCAATACACTAATAACGATGTTGCCATTGGTGCAATTGCCACTCATACCCATTTTAAGAATCGTTTTATCACACAAACCGCAGCTTACGACCGGTATAGTTTCACAGGTAAATCATTAACTAATTTGGGTTTATTTTATAACTATACCTATAAAAATATGTACCTCTATGGAGAGGGTGCAAAAGGTTTAGGTGGCGGCTTTGCCTATATTAACGGGGTATTAGTGAGTCTGTCGTCAGCAGTTTCTGCAGCTTTAACCTATCGCAATTATGCCAGAGATTACCATAGTTTCTTTAATCAGGCAGTATCCGAATCGAGCGAGGCGGTAAATGAAAGGGGGTTGTATGCAGGATTAAATATTAACCCGAATAAACATTGGGCATTCTCTTTTTATGGTGATTTATTTCGGTTTCCCTGGTTAAAATACCGTGTAGATGAGCCTTCAAAAGGTTATGAAGTTTTAACGCAAGCCATTTATATGCCCAGCAAAAACTTTAAAATTTTACTCCGCTACAAGTCAGAAAAGAAGCAACAGAACACCGACCTGAATGTAACCAAAAAGTTTTTAGAAGACGTAAAAAGAGATGGATACCGTACGGAAACAACCTGGCAACTGAATAGGAACTGGCAATTTCAAAACCGCCTGGAGATTTCACAATATAAAAAAGGAAGTGCCAAAAGGGAGTTTGGATATCTCATTTATCAGGATATAGACTATTCGCCAATGTTTGCCAGGCTAAGTGGAAATGTACGATTTGCATATTTCAATACGCCGAGCTACAACAGTAGAATTTACGCATATGAAGATGACGTTTTGTATAGTTTTGCATTTGGAATGTATAATGGAAAAGGTTTCAGAACTTACCTCAACATGAGATACAATATCATTAAAAAGCTCAGTGTGTGGTTTCGATATGCGATGTTTATTTATCAGGATGTGAAAACGGTAGGCACCTATCTGGACGAAATTAAGGGTAATAAGAAATCGGAAGTCAAAATTCAGGTACGCTATCAATTTTAATCCATGTTTAAAACCGAATATATTTTTGTCAGGATCCTATTTCCTTTTATTCTGGGCATTTGTATTTTTTATTATATTCCGGCATTAGCATACATTAAATGCTTAACCATCGCTTTAGCTATTATTTTACTGAGCATTTTATTTTTAAATTTCAGCTATAAAAGATTAAACATATATCGGTATAAAGGTGCTGTTGGCTTTATCATTTACCTGCTTTTTTTCAATCTTGGTAGTTTATTTTGCCTGCTCAACAACGAAAGTTTAAATCAAAGTTACTTTGCAAAAACCAAATGTGATTACTTTAAAGTTTGGGTAAATAGTGAACCTCAGCAAAATCAAAACATCGTGCGCTTTAAAGCGGACGTAATTGCCGGATATCAAAAAGATAAGCACATGAGTTTATCGGGCCAGATGCTGCTTAATGTAAAGTTGGATAGTCTAAAACCTATCAGGATAAAGTATGGAGATGAAATGCTGATCTTGGTTAAATACAACGAAATAGAACCTCCATATAATCCTGCAGAATTTAACTTTAAGGCTTGGCTGGCTAATCAGAATATCTATCATCAGGCATTTATCGATCAGGATCATATTATTGGCACCAAAAACAATGTTGGTAATCGAATGGTAAAGATGGCCTTAAGCATCAGAGAAAGTCAGGTATCAAGATATCGAAATTTGATTAAAAGTGACGAGGCTTTTGCTGTGGCCTCTACCCTTATTTTGGGATACCGGGCAGATTTAAGTAAGGAAACCTTATCAGCCTACTCCAGAACGGGAACCATTCATGCTTTATCGGTATCCGGGGCGCATGTTGCGATTATCTATGTGGTTTTAGATTTTATGTTTTTCTTTTTAAATAAGAAACGGGCATTAAGAATGATAAAATTAATGCTCATCTGCACATTGATCTGGGGATATGCCTTGCTGACCGGACTATCGCCCTCTGTAGTCCGTTCGGCCATTATGATCAGTATTTTAATAACAGCTAAAGTTTTATCGAAGAAAACCAACAGTTATAATGTATTGGCATTTTCGGCATTTTGTCAACTCATTTACAACCCATTTTCAATCTGGGATGTTGGCTTTCAACTTTCCTATCTTGCCGTATTTGGATTAATTTATCTTCAGCCAAAAATATACAAGCTTCTTTACACTGAACGTGTTTGGTTGGATAAATTATGGCGTTTCACCTCCATGTCTTTAGCGGCACAAATTGTCACGTTTCCGTTAAGTATTTATTATTTTCATCAATTTCCCCTTTACTTTTTATTTGCTAATCTTTTCATTACCATCCCATTAATATTAATGATGTATTTAGGGATTGGCGTATTAATTCCGCCATTAGGGTTTCTGGCGCCGGTTTTTGAATGGATCATCAATTTTACGAATGCTGTACTAAATTGGATTGCAAATTTACCATATGCCAGCTTTTCATCAATATGGATTAATCTGCCCGAATTTATATTATTGAGCCTCTCGCTGGGTATGTTTATCTATGCATTTACAAAACTTAACAAACAACTTTTGTTTTTTTCTTTATTTTTATTTGTCTGTTATCAACTTTTAATTGTAAGCGACGACCTGAAGGTTTTCAATCAGCGGAAAATCATTTTCTTTTCCCTGAAGAAAAATTATGCAATTGCATTTATCAATGGAAAAGAAGCTGTTTTGGTTTCGGATTTAAATAGTGAAGATAAAAACTATAACTTTTCGGTTGAGCCTGCGCTAACAGAACTGCAAGTAGATAAGATACATTTTATGAGTTTAAAGAAAGACACTGTCTTAGGGCAATTCGTATCAATAAACAACCAAATTGTCTTTTTTCAATATAAGATGCTCTTGATTGATGGAGATTTGAATGATAAAGAGATCAATGGAAGCGCTAACTTTTCCAGCATCTGGATAAGCGGAAACACGAAATTTAATTTAGCCAAAATACACCCAGGTATAAAATATAAAACGGCGGTGATAGATGCTACTAACAAAGATTATAAAATCCGGATCTTAAAAAGAGAAATCGAGAATAATAATCTGGATGTACATATTTTAAAGAAAAATAAAGCATATTTGGTGCAATTAAGCCAATAACATGGAAAATCTGGTTTTATATCAGGTTGCTGAAAGAATAGCAACAATAACAATCAACAGGCCTGAAAAGAGAAATGCACTGAACCCTCAACTGGTTGCGGAATTAACCGCGGCATTTATAAAGGCATCAGAAGATGACCTGGTAAAAGTGGTCATATTAAATGCAAATGGTGACGCGTTTAGTGCGGGTGCAGATTTAGCCTATCTTCAGCAATTACAGCACAATACATTTGAAGAAAATGTAGCTGATTCCAATCATCTGAAAAAACTGTTTACAACTATTTATTACCTTCCAAAGGTAGTGATTGCCCAGGTAGAGGGGCATGCTATTGCCGGTGGCTGTGGTTTGGCAACCATATGTGATATTATTTTTGCTACTCCTGAAAGTAATTTTGGCTATACCGAAGTAAAAATTGGCTTTGTACCTGCCATAGTTTCCTGTTTTTTAAAACAGAAGGTAAGCGAATCCGTTGCCAAGGAAATTTTATTGACCGGAAAAACTTTCTCTGCCGAGCAGGCATTAAAATATAATTTGATAAATTTTGTAACAAATTCATTCGAAATCCATCAAAAAACAAGAGAATTTGCATTAAGTTTGTGTACGGAGAGTTCGGGCAATTCATTAATGATTACCAAACAGCTGATTACCCAAACTGTTAATCTGAATTTAGAAAAGAGTTTGGAAACTGCCGTACAGATTAATGCAAGGGTAAGAGAAAGTGAGGATTTTAAAAAAGGAATTTCTTCATTTCTAAAAAAAGAAAAAATTAATTGGTAAATAACTTAACAACAATAAAAACATGTTCAAATCAATCAAAACTAGCATCGTAGCTTTAATCTTAGTGAGTACAGCTATAATTGCCCATGCACAAAAGAAAGTTGCCGAAGGTACTTTGGTATTTGCAGTAACGGCGAATGGCACAACCACTGACGTTAAAACTAAATTTAATGGCAGCTTAACCAAAATAGAAGTTGAAAATGGCCCTGCCCTGGTGAATATCATTTCGAATACCGCAGATAAAACCGGATTATTATTGATTGATGTTCCGGTAGCTCAAAAACAGTTTGCAGTAAAGGTAAGCAAAGCAGAAACCGAAGCGCAGGAAGCCTTAATGCCGAAATATTCTGATTATAAAGCAACTGGCGAAAAACAGACCATAGCTGGATTTAATGCAGAAAAATATACCTACAAAGATGACAAAGGCGGATCGCACGAATTGTGGGCCACAAAAGATGTTGATATTGCTGCAGTTACAAATGGTGGTTTCTTTAAAGGCCTGGGCGCACTTCCTGTAAAATATTCGGCAGTTATTAATGGCGTAAATTCAGACCTGGTTTTAAAATCTCTTTCTGAAGCCAAAGTAGGCGTTATCAATACTGAAGTTCCTGCCGGTTACGAAGTAGTAACGATGGAAGATTTGAAAGCCATGCAAGGTGGTGGTGAATAATTAGCCAATTCAAGGTAATTTATAGCTTTTTAACCGCAGGCTTTTTATTTAAATTAGCCCGAAAGTTAAAAAGCTTTTTTTATGTCCAAAAATTATATATGATTAAAAGATTATTATTCAGATTATCAATTGCTTGTATAGCATTTTGTTCTCTAATTGATGCAAAAGCTCAAAATATCAATTGGGCAAAAGACGGTAATTCGTACTATCAGATTGCAAATGGAGAAATTATTTCAGTTGCCCTCCCTAAAAACGATAGAAAAACAATTATATCCAGGGCGCTGTTAACACCTGCCGGACAAGCCAATGCCATTGCTGTAAGGAGTTTTCAACTGTCTGATGATGGTACAAAAGCACTGATTTATACCAACAGTAAAAAAGTTTGGCGTTACGATACCCGTGGTGATTATTGGCTGGCTGATTTAACCGCTAACAAGATTACCCAGATCGGAAAAGATAAACCGGCCTCATCATTAATGTTTGCCAAATTATCGCCTGATGGCAGTAAAGTTGCTTATGTGAGCAAACACAATTTATACGTAGAAAATATTGATGGCACTGAAGCCAAGGCCTTAACTACGGATGGTACAGAACGAATGATTAACGGTACTTTCGATTGGGTTTATGAGGAAGAATTTGATTGCCGGGATGGATTTAGATGGAGCCCGGATGGTAAATCTATTGCTTATTGGCAATTGGATGCAACGAAGATCAAAAATTTCCTGATGATCAATAATACCGATTCTATTTATCCATTTACCATTCCTATAGAATATCCAAAGGTGGGTCAAAACCCTTCTGCATGCAAAGTTGGCGTGGTTGACATTACAACAGCCAAAACAAACTGGCTAGATGTCCCGGGAGATAATATTCAGCATTATATCCCACGTATGCAGTGGGTACCTAACAGTAATAATATTATTTTACAGCAACTGAACCGTGAGCAGAATGAGAGCATCGTATTTATCTGTAATGCAGCTACAGGATCGGCCAAAGCTGTTTATACCGAAAAAGCCAAAGCCTGGATTGATGCACAGGATGAATGGAAATGGTTAAATGACAATAAAGAGTTTACAATTGTATCGGATAAAGATGGCTGGAACCACCTGTACAGGATTAGTTTGGATGGGAAGAAAGAAACATTGGTTACAAAAGGCAATTTTGATGTGATTGATGTAAAATTGATTGATGTAAAAAATAACCTGGTTTATTTTATGGCCTCACCAACAAATGCAACTCAGAAGTATCTTTTTAAAACCAAATTAGATGGTAAAGGTAAACTGGAGCAGGTTACGCCATCTGTTCTGCCGGGCACACACAATTACGATATTTCACCTAATGCTGCTTTTGCACGCCATTCGTACAACAGCTCGGTTGTTAGGTATATTACAGAGTGGATGAATTTTACTACCGGGAATCCATTTACCATGGATGGAAGCATCACAACGCAACTGGCTAAACAACCGGCAAAGAAAAACAAAGTTGAGTTTTTTAAAGTAACTACCGAAGATGGGATTGAAATGGATGGTTGGATGAAAAAGCCTGATAATTTTAATCCGGATAAGAAGTATCCTGTTTTATTTTATGTTTATGGCGAGCCTGCAGGTGCAACGGCATTAGATGTTGACGGCGCAGGCACAAATCATTTATATGATGGCGATATGGCCAAAGATGGCTATATCTATATTTCAATGGATAATAGAGGCGCTCCGGTTCCGAAAGGACGTACCTGGCGTAAAAGCATTTATAAAAATATTGGGGTAATCAATGTACGCGATCAAGCGATGGCCGCTAAAAAATTATTGGCCACCCATGCTTATATGGATAAAGACCGTGTGGCTGTTTGGGGCTGGAGCGGAGGCGGTTCTTCTACATTAAACCTGATGTTCCAATATCCTGAAATTTATAAAACAGGTATTGCTATTGCAGCGGTTGGTAATCAGCTCACTTATGATAATGTTTATCAGGAACGATATATGGGTACACCTTTTCCAAGCAAGGAGGCCTATATTAAAGGTTCGCCGGTTACGCACGCTAAAAATTTAAAAGGTAATCTGTTATATATCCATGGCACAGGTGACGATAATGTGCATTACCAAAATGCCGAAATGCTGATTAATGAATTAGTTAAAAACGGAAAGGTTTTTCAATTGATGAGTTATCCAAACCGTACCCACAGTATTTCCGAAGGTGAAGGAACCAGTAAACATTTATCTTTAACTTATACTAAGTTTTTAAAAGAAAATTGTCCTCCGGGAGCAAGATAACCAGATTTCAAAGCAGCTTTAGGGCTGCTTTTTTTATGTAATAAACCTTTGAATTAGCATAGCGGTTACAATGGCTATACCAAAGCTCAACAAAGTTCCAATCAGTACATATTCGGTTAATTTAAGATCGTGTTTTTCTTTTAGATCTCCGAACCGGAATATGGATTTCGCTGCAAGTAAAAAACCAATAGCCTCAAAATGATTGGTAAGAATAAACAGAAAAATCAATGTCCTTTCCAATATCCCGATGTATTTACCTGCATTCTCTAATGATTTTGGGCTGTCTGGCTGATTATCCGGGATCCATTTGGCAATAATTACTTTCATGATAATCGATGTAGGTAGGCTTAAAAACAAAGCACCTGAAATGAATATCCAAGTATGCTGATCATTAAAAAAACCAATGTTCAAACTTCCTTTGTAGAAAAGATGCCATACCGCCACAATTGAGGTAAAATGTAAAACCTGATCAACAAAAAAAAGTATCCGTGCATTTTTATGGGTTTGGAAGATGGATTTTAATGCATCAATAATCAAATGGATTACCCCTATTGTCAATGCCGTTTTCCAAACATCAAAACTCAAAAAAACAACAAATATCAAAGCTACATGTATCATTACATGTAAATAGAGCCTGCTTGATTTTAATTTTCTTCTTTCCTTGTCTTTTACCCAGGCATTTGGCTGCAAAAAGAAATCTCCGATCAAATGGGCAAGAATAAGTTTGATTAAATAGATATCCATTATTTTAAAATCATTTGTTTCAGTTTTTTACGGTAAATTCTGTCCATTTCCATAATTTCGGTGTAATGCGCACGTTTTAACGCTTCACTTACAGACGATTGTGTCCGGCCTGAGATGGCTGCCAGTTCACTCTGTAATAAGTCGTTATGCTCCAATGCCAGTTTTACCATTTCGGCGGCCACAATGCCCCAACTATCCATCGCAATCAGCGATAACTTTATTAAAACGTTTATTTCTTCATCAAAATCGGCAAAATCTGTTTTAACCGCTAAATTAACTTTGGCCTGCTTTAAACTGTCAAAAGCTGCTCCTGAATGCACGAAAGCATCTCCATTGGATTCTGAAAGTTTTTTACGTTTATTTTTTAGTGTTCCGATTCCGATTCCCATTCTTACATCTGCGGGCTTATTTACCTTAATGCAGGCTTTTAAATAGGCTGCAGTTCTGATGGCGTTTTCTGGTTCTACCTCCAGCTGAAAGCTATCTCCGCGATAAATTTCCCACTTACTACTATGATCAGAAACTACTTTTAAGGCCGCTTTTAGGTCTAATAACCAGCTATCTTTAATCTTTCTGGAGCCTATAATATCACCTGTTATAATACAAATCATCTTACAATATCGAATTTATTATTTACATTTTAAAATAATATCGGCTAATTAGCCGATATTTCTATTTATCGGGTATTTAGCCGATATTTTAAATTATCGGGTATTTAGCCGATAATCATCTAAAACTAATCATTAATTTTATTGTTTAGTAGCTATGGCATTAATAGAATTTACCAAAAGAGGAATCTACTGTAAGCAGGGCGATTTTTATGTAGACCCCTGGTGGCCTGTAGATTATGCTGTAACCACACACGGACACAGTGATCATGTGCGTTTTGGAAATAAATATTACCTCTGCCATACCTTAACCAAACCTATCATCAAACGCAGGATCAGTGAAGATTTAAATGTAGAAACACTGGAGTATGGAGAAAGCATTACCCGTAATGGGGTCAACATTTCTTTTTTTCCTGCCGGACACATTATTGGCTCTGCACAGGTACGTTTGGAATATAAAGGCGAAATTTGCGTGATCTCTGGCGATTATAAAATTGAAGATGATGACATTACTACACCTTTCGAACCTGTAAGATGTCATTCTTTTGTTTCTGAAAGCACTTTTGGCCTACCGGTTTACAAATGGCAGAAACAGGACATCGTTTTCAACGGAATTCGGAACTGGGTAAATGATAACATTAACCAACAGAAAACAAGCGTATTAATTGCTTATAGTTTGGGCAAAGCGCAACGTTTGATTAAAAACCTGGCTGGCGACACCCCTATTTACGTACATAACAGCATTGCCAACCTTAATGAGGTGATTACAGAGGCTGGCGTACACCTTCCGAAAACCATTAGAATTACACCTGAAACCACAAAAGATGAGTTACAGAAAGGAATTGTAATTGTACCACCAGCTATGCGGGATAGCCGATGGATCAAAAATTTATCACACCGTGTTACCGGCATATGCTCTGGCTGGATGCAGGTACGGGCGCACCGCCGCTGGCAAAGTGCAGATGCCGGTTTTGCACTGAGTGACCATGCAGACTGGCCAGGTTTAATGGAAGCCATTACCGCAACGGGTGCCGAAAAAGTATATGTTACCCATGGTTTTACAGCTGCTTTTAGCCGCTTTCTAAATGATGAGGGAATAGAGGCTGCAGAAGTTTTAACGAAGTTTGGCCAGGAAGATGACGAAGAAAACAAAGTTGATTTAGCCGAGCAGAACGAAAATAAATAGTCATGAAACGTTTTGCAAAACTAATCCAACAGCTCGAACTGAGCAATAAAACCAACGATAAAATCGCGGCCCTGGTTGATTATTTTAACTATGCTGATGATAAAGATAAAGTATGGGTGATTGCTTTATTTACAGGTAAAAAACCTAAAAGACCAATTAAATCAGCCTTATTAAAATATTGGGCCATAGACATTACCCAAACACCAGAATGGTTATTTGCCGAAAGTTATGCCAATGTTGGCGATCTAAGTGAAACCATTGCTTTGTTATTGCCCCCTGCCGAAAATACATCAGATTTTCAATTGCATAAATGGATTGAAGATTTACACGATTTAGAAGGTAAGGCTGACGAAACCAAAAAAGATTTCATTTTAAGTGCCTGGAATAAACTCGAAACGCAGGAACGTTTTATTTTTAATAAACTGATTTCGGGCAATTTCAGGATCGGTGTTTCCAATAAAATGCTGGTGAATGCCTTGGCCAAACAAAGCAGCCTGGATAGCGCCCAGATTATGCACAGTATTATGGGGAAATGGAACCCCTATGAAATTACCTTTCATGAATTGATCAATGGTATCCATGTAAATACCGATAATTCCTGGCCTTATCCCTTTTGCCTGGCTTATGCCTTAGAGCAGGAACCCGAAAAGCTGGGAGATATTTCCGAATGGCAGGCCGAATGGAAATGGGATGGCATCCGCGGGCAGATTGTAAAGCGCAATGGAGAACTTTTTATCTGGAGTCGAGGTGAAGAACTGGTTACCGAACAGTTTCCCGAATTACATTTCATGATTGATGTTTTGCCTGATGGTGTGGTTTTAGATGGTGAAATACTGGCAGTGCAAGACAAACAGGTTCTGTCATTCAGCACATTGCAGCAACGTTTGAACCGCAAAACGATTAGCAAAAAACAACTGGATGATGCACCGATAGGATTTTTTGTTTATGATATTTTAGAATACGAGGCCAGTGATTTCAGGGAAGAACCCTTAAGTGTAAGGCGTAACACACTGGAACAGTTGATTGGTGGTTTAGATGAAAGTCCGGTGATCATATCTCCTGTAATCAACTGCAGATCGTGGGAGGAGCTGGCAGATTTAAGACAAACTTCGCGTTCGATTAACAGTGAAGGCATTATGCTTAAAAAATTAAGCTCTCACTATCATAGCGGAAGAAAGCGTGGCGATTGGTGGAAGTGGAAAATTAATCCGTATACGGTTGATGCGGTAATGATCTACGCGCAAAAAGGAAGTGGCAGAAGGGCTAATTTCTTTACCGATTATACCTTTGCCGTTCGAGATGGCGAAAATTTAGTAACCATTGCCAAAGCCTATTCAGGCTTGACTGATAAAGAAATTAAAGAAGTAAATGCCTTTGTAAACCGCAATGCAATTGAAAAATTCGGTCCGGTACGTACCGTAAAACCCGAGCTGGTGTTTGAAATTGCTTTTGAAGGAATTGCGGAAAGCAAACGGCATAAAGCAGGTTTAGCTTTACGCTTTCCGCGTATATTGCGCTGGCGGAAAGATAAAAAAGCAGATGAGATTAATACTTTGGAAGATTTGAGGCAGCTATTACAATCTACCTTATAGTGCCATGATCTGTGTTCCCACAGACCGAAGCAAAGATTTAATTTGAACGAATTGACCAACGTTTTTAAACCCGACAGAAGCGGCACCCTTTTTTGTGAGATATCATTCACATTACAACAAAAAATCACAAAAAAAGGTAAAGCGTATGGCGGGGCTGCTGTAACCGAAGCATTACTGTAATTGCTTTTCAAAAAAACGATAAACATATTGATCTAAAATATAATAAGGAAAAACAAAAAGAATGGACCAAACCAAAACCAAAGGTTATAAAAAGATAAAAGCCTGGTTAAAGGCCAATAAACGCAGGCCTTTTCAATTTCAGGAAGACGCCTGGCAATATTATCTTAATGGCTATAGTGGTTTGGTAAATGCGCCTACCGGTTTCGGAAAAACATTTTCGCTTTTTTTGGCTGTAGTAATTGAAGCTTTAAATGCATCAGCAACCAATAATAAAAAAGCTAAAGATCGTTTACAATTGATCTGGATTACTCCCCTCCGTTCGTTGGCTAAAGATATTGCCAGGGCGATGCGGGAAACCTTGCTGGAACTGGAATTGGATTGGCATGTGGGTGTGCGCAACGGCGATACCTCGCAGGCAGAAAAAGTACAGCAGAAAAAGTCGATGCCCGAAATCCTATTGATTACGCCAGAAAGCCTGCATCTGTTGCTGGCACAAAAAGGTTCTTCAACCCTGTTCCGCAATCTTAAATGTATCGTGGCAGATGAATGGCACGAACTTTTAGGTAGCAAACGGGGTGTGTTAGTTGAGTTAGCCGTTTCCCGCATTAAAGGTTTGCAAAAACTCGAAAAAAATCAGTTTTTGAGAATCTGGGGGATTTCTGCAACCATTGGGAATATTGAAGAAGCTTTAGATGTATTGACGCCAGATTCGGAAACCAAAAAAATTATTGTTAAGGCCGATCTGGAAAAGAAAATCCAGATCAAATCCATCTTACCTGATGATATTGATACATTGCCATGGGCGGGGCATTTGGGTTTAAAGCTGGCCTATAAGCTTTTACCCATTATAGAAAAAAGCAAAACGACCTTAATTTTCATCAATACCCGCGGACAATCAGAAATGTGGTACCAGCATTTACTGAACATTGAACCCGAACTTGCCGGACGCATTGCCATACATCATGGATCAATAGATTTCGAACTCCGCAACTGGATTGAGGATGCCCTGCATACCGGACAGCTTAAAGCCGTTATTGCTACTTCATCGTTAGATCTGGGCGTAGATTTCAAACCCGTTGATACAGTAGTCCAGGTGGGATCGCCAAAAGGTGTTGCCAGGTTTTTGCAAAGAGCGGGGCGATCTGGCCACTCCCCACACGAAATTTCCAAGATATATTTTTTACCAACTCACGCTTTAGAACTGGTTGAGGCAGCAGCGATTAAAGAAGCAGCCAAAACAAACAACATCGAAAGCCGTGAGCCTTTTATTATGGTATTTGATACTTTGATCCAGTATTTGGTTACCTTGGCCATAGGCGATGGATTTGATGATAAAATCATTTACGAAGAGATTAAAAATACCCATGCCTTTAAACTTATCCTACCCGAAGAATGGACCTGGGTGATGCAGTTTATCACCTCAGGAGGAGATAGTTTGAGCGCCTATACCGAATTTAAAAAGGTAACAAAGGATGAAGATGGGCTTTGGAAGGTGAAGAGCAGGCAATTGGCCATGCGGCACAGGTTACATATCGGAACCATTGTAAGTGACGCGATGTTGAAAGTAAAATTCATTTCTGGTGGTTACATTGGCATGGTAGAAGAATACTTTGTTACCCGCCTGAAGGCTGGAGATAATTTTCGACTGGCCGGAAGGGTTTTGGAGTTTGTACAGGTGAAAGATATGACGGTTGTAGTGCGGGTGAGTAAACAGAAAAATGCCATCTCTCCAAGCTGGAATGGTGGCCGCCTCCCCCTATCATCCAATTTAGGATCGGTTTTAAGAAAAAAATATAATGAAGCCCTGGATAAAACCCACCAGGATGAAGAATTAGACTCTGTCTATCCGTTGTTCTTATTACAAGAAAAACGTTCTCATGTACCCCAAAACGATGAATTACTGATAGAACTCATCAATAATAAGGAAGGTTTTCACCTCTTTGCCTACCCTTTTGAAGGCCGTTTGGTACATGAGGTGTTAGCGGCGCTGGTGGCTTATCGTTTAAGTAAACTGCTGCCCATCAGTTTTTCAATTGCCATGAATGATTATGGTTTTGAGCTTTTAAGTGAAACGGAAATCCCTATGGATGAATCGATTGCCTATGAGGTCTTTTCGCCTAAAAATTTAACTGAAGATATTACGCAGAGTATCAATTCAACCGAAATGGCAAGAAGGAAGTTTAGGGACATTGCCTGCATCTCCGGACTCGTTTTTCAGGGCTATCCGGGTAAATATGTGGCCAATAAACATCTCCAGTCATCTGCTGGTCTGTTTTTTAATGTTTTTAGCGATTATGACAAACATAATTTACTTTTGCGACAGGCATACGATGAGGTTTTTTATCAACAACTGGAAGAGCCCAGATTGGCAGCCGCTTTGGAAAGAATTCAGGATGGAGCGATTATCATCACCAATCCAAAAAGTTTCACGCCACTGTCTTTTCCAATTAAAGTGGACAGTTTACGTGAAAATATGAGTTCGGAAGAGTTAGAACAGCGGATTGTCAGAATGAAAGCCGAAGCAGAAAGAATTAAATAGATCCATCTTCTTTGACTGTCGGAATTTAAGATTCTTCGACAAGCTAAGAATGACAATAGCATAAAATAAATGACCATTACAAGCCAGGGTGAAGAACTGATTTTAGATAAAGAAAGGGCTTTGTTTTTACCCAAACATCAACTCTTAGCGATAAGCGATTTGCATTTGGGTAAATCTGCACATTTTCGAAAGGCGGGTTTGCAGGTTCCGTCAACCATCGCCCAGACAGATTTACAGCGTTTAGATTTATTAATCCGGCAATATCGGCCCAATACATTATTAATTAACGGTGATATGTTTCACCACGGCTTAAATACAGATATTGATACGTTTTCCGAATGGAGAAAGCAATACCAGGAACTTAATTTTCTATTGGTGAAAGGGAACCACGACAGGCTCACGAATGCCAATTATGCAGCAATGAGTATTGAGATATATGAACCTAGTTTTTGCCTGGGTCCATTTTGCTTTATTCATGACGCCCCAAAATGTACCGAAGATGAATTATATCCCATCAGCGGGCACATTCATCCCGGTGTTACCATTGTTGGAAAAGCGAAGCAAAGATTAAAGTTTCCTTGTTTTTATTTTGGACAGGAATATGCTGTTTTACCTGCTTTTAGCTTGTTTACAGGGCTTTACAACATCTACCCTAAAACAAGTGAGCGTGTATTTGCAGTGACGCCCAAAAGTGTCCTGGAAGTTTAAGCATGGGCATCAATTACCTGTTTCAATTGCGAAGCCTGCAAAACGCCACTTTGCCTCCATACCTGCTTTCCTTTTTTGAACAGAACTAAGGTAGGAACGCTTTGAACATTGAACGAGGAAGCCGCTGGTTGATTTTTGTCGATATCGACCTTAATTATCGATACCGAATCACCTACCTGTGATTTTAATTGTTCCAATATCGGTTTCATCATCTTGCACGGACCACACCATTCAGCAAAAAAATCAACCAGCACTGGTTTATCCCCATTAATTAAATCTGAAAATTTAGCCATGATATTTGTCTTTATTTAAAAACAAGGAGAAGCTGGATTGGTTTTAAATGAAAGAAGTCAAGTTTAATAGCTTATGTACCAGGGAAACCCGACTTCTCTTCTGTTTAAAAGACTTAATATCTCAAAACCCGAAAATATGCAATAATATGATGTATGGTTAAGCGCTTACCGGAAGTTCTGTGGCTAAAGCATTAATCCAATCTTCAAATAAAGCTTTTTCTATTTTAATTACTTCAGCGGCATGGTTTTCCCAGTCAGGTGAAAAGCTAACCAGTTGGTTAATCATTTCCTCTAAATGCCCTTCTTCTTCCAAAATAATCGACTTTACGTTTACCTTGCTTTTTGCATCATCTAAAACTGCCTGATAAATTGGATACAATTCATCTGCACGGACTTCAATAGCATAGGTAACAAATAAATAAGCTGCGAATTTCAAATCATAACCTGAAAGATTAAATACCGCTTTCAAATAACGACAAACGGCAATATCCAAAGCATGTAAATAGTATTTGGTATGATTTGCCGATAATAACTCGGCATTGCTATAAGTTTTACAAAGCGACTCGTCAACCTTCGAAATCTGCTTTTTTAAGTAGTAGGCATGACGGTGTTCTTCAGCAGCATGTTTCAGGATAATCAGGTTTACGTTTTCCTTGTGTTCTGATGCAGAAATCTTCTTCGCACCTGCATTTTCCATATAAGACAAGGTATTTAACCATTTGGCATGCAACACGTTATCTGAAACTATCGATTTTAAATTTGACGCTAACATTATTGAGTGTTAAATTGTTTAATTATTGGCATTTAACCAACTAAAAACTGTTGAATAAGAACTGCAACTGATTAAATTTCCCTGTTCAGATCCCAACTTTCTAAATAATCAGCAACCCTCCGAACAAACATTCCTCCTAATGAACCATCTACAACCCTGTGGTCATAGGATAATGACAAGAACATCATATGCCTGATTGCAATCACGTCACCATGTTCGGTTTCCAAAACAGCAGGTTTCTTTTTAATGGCACCTACTGCCAGGATAGCTACCTGAGGTTGGTTAATAATTGGCGTACCCATTACGTTTCCGAAACTACCTACGTTCGTTAATGTAAAAGTACCCCCTTGTGTTTCGTCGGGCTTTAATTTCGAATTTCTTGCTCTTGAAGCTAAATCATTAACAGCTTTTGTTAAGCCGACTAAATTTAGCTGATCGGCATTTTTAATTACAGGAACAATTAGGTTTCCACTGGGTAAAGCCGCGGCCATGCCGATATTGATGTTTCCTTTTTTGGTGATCTGAGTTCCATTAACCGAAACGTTGATCATCGGGAAATCTTTTATCGCTTTGGCAACTGCCTCTACAAATATCGGGGTAAACGTTATTTTTTCATTTTCGCGCTTCTCGAAACTGTTTTTTACCTTATTGCGCCATAAAACCATATTCGTCACATCTGCTTCTACAAACGAAGTTACGTGTGGCGAAGTACTTTTGCTCATTACCATATGATCGGCAATCAACTTTCGCATTCTATCCATCTCAATAACTTCATCTGCACCATTAATACTTGTTGTAGAAGGTTTACTGGCAACTGGAGCCTGTGTGGATGGCTCAGTTTGATGTGCTACAACTTCTTCAACTTGCGGAGCAGGTGGCGTTAATATTACTGTAGCCTTTTTTACGGCCTTGCCATTTTTTCCGGCAATATAATCCAGTAAATCATCTTTATTTAAACGGCCATCCACGCCTGAACCTTTAATGGCATCCAACTCAGCTAATGAAATATTTTCCTGAGCTGCAATACTCTTCACTAAAGGAGAATAAAAACGATCAGATGAGCTGAAATCAGTGGTTGTTACGGAATTATTATGATCAGGTAATTGTTCAATTCCGGGAATAGATGCTGTATTTTCTTCTGCCACCGGCGTTTCTACAACCGGTGATTCGATTGTAGGCACATTGCTATCTTCAGTTTCAATAATGGCGATTACATCACCTACCTGGGCAACTTCATCTGCAGCAAATAATTGTTTTACCAATTTACCCGCAACCGGAGATGGAACCTCAGAATCTACCTTATCTGTAGCGATTTCCAAAATGGTATCATCCAAATCAATAACATCACCTGGTTGTTTTACCCATTTAATCACCGTTGCTTCTGCAACACTTTCACCCATTTTTGGTAACAATAGTTCGTATTGAGCCATATTAAATTACAGTATTTTATATTGGTAACGCTACAAAAATACGGTTTTTATTCTTTCTAAACTGTTTCTTTAAGGACATTTAATAACATCGCAAAAGCTGAAGCAGCAGAACGTTCTATGTTTTGAATCCGTTTACTACTGAAATTAAACACCTTAGCTACCGTTTTGTGTTTTGAAGAAACTGCAATCCATACAGTGCCAACCGGTTTTTCAACTGTACCGCCATCCGGGCCTGCAATACCACTAACCGCGATTGCATAATCCGTTTTGAAATGTTTAATTGCCCCCTCCGCCATTTCCGTTACGGTCTGCTCGCTTACGGCTCCAAAAGTGCTTAAGGTACTTTCTTTTACCCCCAGAATAGATTCTTTAAGTTCGTAGGCATATGCTACTGCCCCGCCCCAATAAACAGATGAAGAGCCGGGATGTTGTGTAATCAAATGTGCAATATAACCGCCGGTACAACTTTCTGCTGTAGATAAGGTCATACCTTTACTTTTCATCAGGTCCAGAATCGCCTTTTCCATTGGGATATCCTCATCCGTTACCACAAACTTGCTCACTTTTGAAATGATCTGTCTGACATAGGTCTCAACCTCTTTATTCAATTCTGATTCATTATTACCTTTGGCCGATAAGCGTAAGCGAACCTGTCCTAATTTTGGCAGATATGCCAGTTTGATATGTGCGGGTAAGTTGTTTTCGATTTCCTCAATCTCTTTGGCCAGAAATGATTCTCCGATATTTGCGGTGAGGATGGTTTTATGTACAATAGAAGGCAGCTTAAATCTGTTTGTAATTCTGGGAAGGATCTCGTCATCCATCAGGTACATCATTTCATAAGGTACCCCCGGCATTGATACAAAAATGGTATTGTTTTGCTCAAACCACATACAAGGTGCAGTACCATTTTTGTTGACAATAACTTCACAACCATCAGGAACATCGGCTTGCTGTATATTGATATCCAATAGCGGACGCTTGTATTTTTCGAAAATCTGACGAACCATATCCAATGCAGCGGCATCATTACGGAAACCCATATTAAAATACTTTGCCAAAGTTTTTTTGGTAATATCATCTTTTGTTGGTCCGAGGCCACCCGTAATTAAAACCAGATCTGCACGTTTTTCAGCGAGTTCGAGCGCTTCTAAAATATGCTGTTCATCATCAGAAACTGAGGTAATCTGCTTCACGGAAACCCCAATTAAATTTAACTGTTTAGCCATCCACGCAGAATTGGTATCAACGATCTGGCCAATGAGTATCTCATCACCAATGGTAATAATTTCGGCTAGCATAAATTTATCGGTATGTATTGTAAAAACCCTGTCTTTTGCTCAATTTTAAATCCTGCAATATCGATGCCTTTACTTTTATGGTAACGGAATAACTTTTATAAGCACCGTACGGAACCCAGTTTACGCTCATATCCCAGCAATGTAGATCGCGGTAAATGGCCAAATTCATCGGGGTTAAACCATTGTTCTTAAAATCATAGCCTGAATTAAAGGTAATCTTCCATTTAGGTGTTAAGTTAACGTCACCATTAAAGTTTAATGTATTCGAAACTGTATTGGTGTTTCCATCATTTGAATATTGAAAACTGTAAGAAAATGAGAAATTCCAGGGAATGTTAAAATCAACAAATGCATTCGGGTCACGGCTTATGGCCGCCAATTGTTCAGACTGTATATCAGTCAATCCTTTTTTGTTAGCTGCCGCACCTAATTTATCATTAGCCTCATTTTTACGTTTTAACGCCTCCGGATTCAAGCTGTAATCGAATGAGAAACCAAAACTGGTCAAACGTGGCAGGAACTGATTTCTTTGAAAAAATAAGCGGTCTTCTCTGATTTTAATCGTTTGTCCATTTACGGTCGTATCTTTTAAAGCATATGGGTCCAAGGTTCCGTTATAATTGATACCCAATTTATCGGTAAACTGCGATCGGCCACTAAAACCAATGGTAGATAATTTATAAGATGGGGCCAGGAAATTATATGAGCCACTAAAACTCAATCCCTGGATGATGGGAATCTTTTTTGAGCCTGTTCCGGTAGTATCGTTCTTATTTCTCACCTTTAATTCTACCGTATTATCCAGTCCAAACCCAATAGATGCATTGGGTCCGCCAAAAGAACCTGGCTGTGCCATGCCATCAAAAATAGAATATTTTAAAGGTTGTCCACTGTTATAAATTTGATTTCCATTCTGATCTATTGCTGGTCTGAAAGGTCCGGCACCGGCTTTGGTAAAATCCGGAGAATAAGAGAAAGAAACATTCGGAGTCATTACATGCCGCAACGCCTGGATTTTACCTGCAGGATTAAAATCTCTTCTACCATATATTTTAGTAGACATACTTGTTGACAAGCTGTAACTGCCAGCTCGTTTAAAACCACTAACAGTATCTTCCCTGAAAGTAAAGGTATTATCGGCATAACTGGTATATCTTCTACTTACACTCTGAAAATTCCAAACTTCGTTATAAGTACCTCCCAGACTAAAGTTCAAGTATTTTAGGGCCGTAAAAGACATGTTTAAAGGGATACTGTGCGCAAAACCACTTCTCAGACGTTTTAAACCATCATTCTGAAACAGTAAACTGTCAAAAGTATCAATACGGTTTGTTCCCTGTAAACTGTAGCCCACTGTAATTTTTTGATACCATTTTTGTTCGCCAACAGCATTTTTAGAACTAAAAGGATTAAATGTAGGTACGTTAAATGTCATTTCGGGCAACCTAAGCGATATTGCCCTTGTACTTAAAGTTTGGTCACTTGACGCAGCCAAAGAGAAATTCATACCGTTTGTATAGGCCTTCGCATAACTGATACTACTACTTGTTGAGTTGGTAGCAATGGTATTAATATCATAAGTAGTACCGGCTGCAGTATTTCTGTAATATCCCTTTCTTCCGGTTGATACCAATCTTACACTGGCGCTAAATGTTGTACCCGGATTGGCATTGGCATTTTGGCTGTGGCTCCAGTTAATGCTGAAGTTTTTAGTCGGATTGTTAAAAGCCTCGGTGCCTTCCAAACCATCTTTAAAACTGGCGTAAGCCAAATTGATATTACCGTTAAATTTATATCTTTTGGTGTAATTACTCAGCAAACTGGTTTCATAAGAACCATTGGTATAAATCGAACCTAAAAGTTTGGCATCCCAATAATCGTTCAATCCGAGATAATAACCACCGTTTTGCAAGAAAAATCCCCTTGTCGCATCTTCTCCTGGTGTAGGCAGAATCACACCTGATGTTCGTTTATTCGGTTTTGGAAAAAATGCAAATGGTAGCCCCAGAAAAGTAGGAACATCTTCAATTATCATGTAAACCGGCCCAGTAATAATCTGTTTTTCTGTTACCACCCCTTTAGAAATCATTAATCCAAAATGAGGATGAGGAAGATTACAGGTGCTATACATCACATTTTTAACGTGAAGCTCGTCGTCTATCTGCTTTTTACTTTGTCCGCCAGAGAAAAAGCCTCCTTCCTGTTCAGAAAAAACGCCATATACTTTGGCCCGGGTTGTTTCTGAATTGTAAAAAATAGAATCTGCTATGGCCGTACCTTCGGCACCTGACTTAAAGATCGGTTTCCCGGTATATCTTCCGGTTTTTGGATCTTTAACACCACGCGCATAAATAGAATTTTGCTTTTTGTCGTATTTGATATATGCCGCATCCAGCTCAAAATCACCATAAACCACTCTGGCATTTCCGTATAAATAAACAATGCTTTTATCGGCACTCATTTTAACCGAATCTTCTGCTTTGTATTCTACTTTCTGGTCGATACTGCTATTATTTTTCCCTGTTTTTTTAACAGAATCCTTTTTAGTGGTATCTTGTTGAACGATCTGTTGCAATGAAAAATGAGAAAATGCGTTAGCTTTACCAACAGCATGTGTTAATAAAATGACAGATATTAGTAAAATAGAACTCTTGAGGGGTTTCAAATTCGTATTTGAATGTTATTTTTGCACAAATGTTTAATCAAAAACGTTCAAAATTAGTGAAAAATATACCATTGATGTATCTTAAATCCATTTTAACCATTATTATTTATTTAGCGCTATCAAATTTGATTGATAATCAGGTATTTGCACAGGGATACAAAATCAAAACAATTGTGATTGATGCTGGTCATGGTGGTAAAGACGGTGCAACCCATGGTGTATATTCGAAGGAAAAAGATGTGGCACTTAAAACCGCATTAAACCTTGGCCGTGCACTTCAGGATAGCTTGAAAGATATCAAAGTTATCTATACCCGTGAAACGGATGTTTTTATTCCTTTGTACGAGCGGATCAATATTGCAAACAACGCAAAAGCCGATTTATTTATTTCCATCCACTTAAATGATATGCCGGTCAGGGTATCGAGAGTGGTAGATTATTATAAAAAAGTAAGGGGCAGAAAAGTACCTGTTTACCGAACTATTACTTCTAAAAGTACCTCAACCAGGGGAACAGAAACTTTTGTGTCTGGAACAGGCCGGTTGGGAGAGCAGGATGAAGTGATCAAAAGGGAAAATGCATCCATGTTTCTGGAAGAAAATTACCAGAAAAATTACGAAGGATTTATTGCCAACACTCCTGAAAGTGACATTATGTTATCCTTAATGAAACAAACCAATAGAGAGAGGAGTTTAAAGTTTGCTTCATTGCTTCAGCAAGAATATGTGAATGCCGGCCGTATTAACAGAGGAGTACAAGAGAAGAGCCTAGCAGTACTGGCCCGTGCAGCAATGCCTGCGGTATTAACAGAAATAGGTTTCGTCAGTAATCCTGAAGAAGAAGACTACATGAACTCTCCTGAAGGACAGAATGAAATTGTAAGTGGAATTGTCAGAGCAATCAAAAATTATAAACGTATAGCCGAAACGTCATTTTAACATCCTGCATGCATGAAGATTAAACTTCTGATTACCATCATCTTATTTTCGTTACTGGCTGTTGAAAAAGTGCCTGCTCAGGGATACAAAATCAAAACAATTGTTATTGATCCGGGCCATGGCGGTAGAAAACCTGGAGCATCAGGCAGTTTTTCGAAAGAAAAAGATATTGCATTAAAAGTTGCACTAAAATTAGGTGTTTTACTGAATGAGGAAATGCCGGAAATTAAAGTAATTTTTACGCGTAAAACAGATATAGATGTTGATTTATACAAACGTGCGGAAATAGCCAATGACGCTAATGCAGATCTTTTTATATCCATCCATTGTAATTCTATGCCGCCAGGTAACAAGCATATTAAAGGAGTGGAAACCTTGGTTGCAGGATCTCATCGGTTAAAGGAACAAGATGCAGCCATTAGGGAAAATGCCGATATTAAATTGGAGAAAAACTATAAAAGTAAGTATGATGGCTATGATCCGGGTAACCCAAGCAGTTTTATTCTTTTATCGCTGTTGAAAAATACCTTTCGGGACAAAAGCATTAAATTTGCCAAATTAATACAGAACAGTTATATCAAACGGGACGAACGACTGAGCCGTGGTGTTAAAGAACAGGGGGTTTTGGTATTGCAACGCTGTGGTATGCCAGCTGTTTTAACAGAGGTAGGATTTATCTCAAATACCGAAGAAGAAAAATATATTAACTCACAAAATGGACAGAATGAGATTGCCAGTTCTATTTTGGAAGCTATAAAAACGTATAAAAAAAATATTGAGGTGAAATAACTGGCATTATAAATGATAGTTATTTTAACTTTGGAAAAATATAAAACAGATACCAAACAAATAGTGCTGCCTTGGTGTATTTATAAGGTTTAGCACCATAAAAATATTTACGCTCTTACAAGTGGAGAAAAATACTTCAACACTTGTAACCATTAAATAAAACACTCATGAAGATTAAGAACGAAACCAAAGTAGGTATTTTAGCTGCATTTGCCATTGCTTTATTAATAATTGGATATAATTTTTTAAAAGGAAATTCAATTTTTTCAAGTGAAACCACATTATATGCGAAATATACAAGAGTTGATGGTTTAACAGTATCAAAACCAGTCCTTATTAATGGCTACCAGATAGGCCGTGTGGCCAAACTGGATTTGCAGGGAGATGGTAGTATTATTGCGACCTTGAGTATAAACAGTAAATATGACATCCCGGAAAATAGTATTGCCCGGTTAGAAGGCACAGATCTGTTAGGTAGCAAGGCCATTGTCATGTCGTTAGGGAATTCAAAAAAAATGGCCGAAGATGGATACACCTTAAATGCCAATGTTGAAAAGGGTTTATTGGAACAAGTGCAGCCGGTTCAAAAGAAAGCCGAATTAATTATCGGAAAAATGGATTCTATTCTAAGCAGTGTAAATTCTATCCTGAATCCCAACTTTCAGAAAAATGTTGACAAAAGCTTTAACAGTATAGCGGGTACACTAGCCTCGTTAGAAACAACCTCCAAAAAAGTGGATGGTTTAGTTGGTTCTGAAAGCGCTCGCATTGAAGCCATCTTTAAAAATGTAGAAGGTATTACGGCTAACTTAAATAACAATAATCAAAAAATCAGCGACATATTGACCAATATTAATACTGTTACCGATAAGTTTGCTGCAGCCAACTTTAAACAGACTTTGGATAATGCAAACAATGCGATTGCTGATTTACAAAGTGTAATTTCCGGAATTAAAAGTGGAAAAGGCAGTTTAGGATTATTATTAAACGATGATAAAATGTATCAGAATTTAAATAATGCTTCAAAAAATCTTGATGAACTAATGATTGATTTAAAAGCTAACCCTAAGCGTTATGTTCACTTCTCTGTATTTGGTGGTGGCAATAAAAAAGACAAGTAATTTAATTTTATCATTCAGAAAGCCTTGCAGTATAAATTGCAAGGCTTTTTTTGTGAATTGATATGCTGTTTTATACCAGAAGCAAAAACGTAAAGAAAATGAATATTTACTCTTTTACCACAGAGGCCACCAAGAATAAACAAAGAGGAAACTAAAGCTGTTAGTAGAATACTTTTTAACCGCAAAGCGGAAGGAAAGGCAGCAGAGATCGCTAAATGGCAATTAAATAGACGACACAAAATGAATATAACCACCTGCTCATCTTTGTGTATGCTGTGTATTTTCCCTATTCTCTCGGTGGTTAAACCGAAAAATTGTATCAATCTATTTGCAAATATTTTTTATTTTTTTTTAACACAGCGTGCACAAGAATAAACAAAGAAGAGATATGGAAATGGACTGTTAAGCCGTCTTCCTGAACGCAGTGAAGGATCTTAGGAAGGCTAATCTTACAACTGAAAAGTTCTGCCTTCAACTGCCAGCTCGGTATTTTCAAAAACCGATTGGGCTTCTTCGAAAAGCATTTGCAAAGTTTTATAGCGCGAAGAAAAATGTCCGATGATTAATTTCCTGGCTCCGGTAATTTTAGCTACCTCTCCGGCCTGCAAAGCCGTGGTATGATGTGTTTCTTTAGCTCGTTCCAATAAATCGTGCATAAAGGTAGCTTCGTGGTATAAGGTATCGCAGTCTTTTATGGTGGCAAAATAACTTTCATCAAAAAGTGTATCTGAACAATAGGCATAACAACGCGGTGCATCTGCTTCTGTAGTATAATCTTTGCTGCGTAAAATATCGCCATTTGGCAGTTCTACATCAATACCTTTTTTTAAGGCTGAATAATAAGCCATCGGTACCTCCTCACTCTTCTCCTTTATCAGCTTACGCTGACGTTTCTTTTGTCGAAATATAAAGCCAGTAGTTGGGATGCGGTGGTTTAAAATGATTGTTTTAACGGTCAGATCGCTATTCTCGAATATCTGGGTGGATTGATCGGCTTCAATTGGGAAAAATTCAATCGGATACCGCAACACCGTATCGGAGTATTTGAACTGAATTTCTAAAATCTCTAACAATGGTTTCGGTCCAAAAATCTGTATTGGTTTTATACGTCCATTTAAATGCAAACTCGATAACAATCCGATTAAACCAAAGTAATGATCGCCATGTAAGTGACTGATGAAAATGTAATCGATACGGGCTGCTTTAAGATTATATTTAGCCAGTTGTTGTTGTGTACCTTCGCCACAATCGATCAGGTAATATTTTTCATTACAATTTAAAAGCTGTGCAGAAGGATTCCTGTTAAATACAGGTGTTGCAGAACTGCTTCCTAAAATTGTAACTTCAAATTTCATCATGATAAGATATAAAAAGCCCCGTAGATTTTTTAGAAACTACGAGGCCAGAATGTATTTAATATTTTGTTATTTAGCGCCTCTAAACTCTTTCTCCAGCTCCTCCATAAAAATAAAATCAGTAGCTTCATCTATTGTATTAACAAACATTACAGATTGAAATATGTTTGATAATTCGATAATCGACGCCAGCTCATCATTGATTCCGGTTACAATAAATAATCCGCCTGCTGATTTGCACAACCTGTCGCCAACCAGTAAGCAGCTTAAATCCTGTGCATCATTACATTCATTAACAGAACTTAAATCAACAACTATATTTTTAAACCCCTCTGCATTAAGCAAGTAGAATTCTGCTTTCAGGCCTGGTGCATTATCATTTGTAAACTTATGTTCTTCTAACTTTAAGGTTACATATTTATCATGTTTGTCTACTGAAAATTTCATCTCTCTCTTATCTTTATTTTGCTAATGTATAAATTTCTTTCGATTTAAAGTGTTTCTAAAGCCTTTAAAACGTTAGATTCAATACGGCTGGAAATGGCATCAGCATCAGCTTTTATAAAGGTTTCGCCTACAATTTTTTCATACAGTTCGATATAACGCTCTGAAATAGAATTTACAATTTCAGGGGTCATTTCAGGCACTAACTGGCCATCTTTGCCTTGAAAACCATTTTCAATTAACCATTTACGCACAAATTCTTTTGACAGCTGCTTTTGCGGTTCATGATTATCCTGACGCTCCTGATATCCTTCAGCATAAAAATAACGGGATGAATCAGGCGTATGGATTTCATCAATCAGATAGATTACACCGTCAGCCTTGCCAAATTCATACTTCGTATCTACTAAAATCAATCCGCTTTTAGCTGCAATCTCAGTTCCACGTTGGTAAAGGGCATATGTATATTGTTGTAATAGCTCATAATCCGCCAAAGAAACAATTCCTTTTGCCAATATATCTTCTTTCGAAATATCTTCATCATGGCCAACAGCTGCTTTAGTGGTAGGCGTAATAATAGGCTGGGGCAGTTTATCATTTTCTTTTAGTCCATCAGGCAAGGAAACGCCACATACGGAACGTTTACCTGCACTGTATTCGCGCCACGCATGACCGGCCAGATACCCCCTAATTACCATTTCAACCTTAAATGGTTCACAAATCCGACCAATAGTTACCATTGGATCTGGCACCGATAAAACCCAATTTGGCACAATATCCTGTGTAGCCGCCAAAAACTTAGCTGCAATCTGATTCAAAACCTGTCCTTTAAAAGGAATAGCCTCTGGTAATACCACATCAAATGCGGAAATACGATCTGATACTACCATTACCATAAACTGATCGGCTATGGTGTACACGTCGCGAACTTTACCCTTGTAAAAGTTGCTCTGATTGGGAAAATTAAAATGGGTTTCTTTAAGTGCTTTCATGAGGCCGTAAAAATAGGAAAAAAGTCGGAAAGTCTTTAGTCTATCGTCCCCAGTCAATTTTGACTCGCGACTACACACCCCCGACTTTGGACTAACTATTGAATATCGCCGTAGGCTTTCAGAATATCTTTTACCAGTTTATGTCTTACAACATCTTCTCCACTTAAATAAATGATGTCTATTCCTTTAATATCTTCTAAAATCCTTAGGCCATTAAACAAACCCGACATCTGTTTTTTAGGTAAATCCACCTGGGTAACATCACCGGTAACAATGAATTTAGCGGTTGGCCCCATACGGGTTAAAAACATTTTCAATTGCATATCGGTTGCGTTTTGCGCCTCATCCAGTATCACAAAACAATTATCTAGCGTACGCCCGCGCATAAATGCCAAAGGCGCAATTTCTATCGTACGGTTTTCGATGTAAAATTTCAATTTCTCTGCCGGAATCATATCATCCAGCGCATCATAAAGCGGGCGTAAATAAGGATCGATTTTTTCCTTTAAATCGCCCGGTAAAAAACCAAGGTTCTCTCCTGCTTCAACCGCAGGTCTGGTTAAAATAATACGCTTAATTTCTTTATTTTTCAATGCTCTAACCGCTAAGGCTACCGCAGTATAGGTTTTTCCGGTACCGGCCGGACCAATAGCGAATAGAATATCATTTTTAGCAATACTATTAACCATTTTGCGTTGATTTGCCGTCCTGGCCTTAACCAGCAGGCCGTTCGTACCAAAAACAATTACTTCACCGCCCCCACCTGCCGATTGTTCTGCATCTTTTTTTACAACACCTGAAGCCTTAGCGCCCAGTATGTTTTCCACGTCATTATTGCTTAGCGAGCTATATTTTTCCAGGTGTGCAATCAGTTGGTTAAATTTCTCTTCAAAAGCCTTAAGTTCCTGTTCATCACCAAGAACCTTCACATCACTACCTCTCGCCACCAGTTTTAACTTCGCGAAAGCACCTTTAATCATTTCGTAGTTCTCATTGTTCGCCCCCCAAAAGTGAGCAGGATTTACGCTATCCAGGGTTAATTTTAATTCGTTCAAACTGTAGTATTTTAAAAAGTTATCGGGGTATATTAATTAAAATTTGAATATTTGCAGACGCTTAGGCCTGTACACAAGAATAAGCAATAATAATGAATTTTTAATGGGGATAATTACTTTAACAACAGATTTAGGTTCAAAAGATTTTTACCAGAGTGCCCTTAAAGGTAGTTTGTTGAGTCTTATGGCTAATGTTAATTTAGTTGATATTACCCATGAGGTACCTTCATTCAACATTTCGTACGCCGCCTTCGTTTTAAAAAATGCTTATCCTTACTTTCCGAAAAATACCGTGCACCTCATCGGTATAGATTCGGTATACAGCGAAAACACCAAATACATTGCGGTAAAACACCGTGATCACTTCTTTGTAGGTGCTGATAATGGTATCTTCTCCCTCCTCTTTGACGACGCTCCTGACGATGTGGTAGAATTGAATATCATGCAGGACCTGAAATATCTACACTTCCCCTTGGTTGATATTTTCGTTAAGGCAGCAACGCATCTGGCAAAAGGCGGCAAACTGAAAGACATTGGTTTGCCTGTAGCTGAAATTGAGCAAAAAATGCTTCTACATCCTGTTATCGAACCAGATATGATTCGCGGCAGTGTGGTGTATATTGACACTTTCTGCAATGTAATTACGAATATTACCAAAGATCTGTTTACCAAAATACAGAAAAACAGGGACTTTACCTTGTACTTCAGAAAAAGTGAAACGATTACGCAGTTAAGCTGGCATTACAATGAGGTGCAGGAAGGTGAAAAACTCTGCCTGTTCGGAATTAGTAACCATCTGGAAATTGCCATCAATAAAGGTAAGGCAAGCGGCTTGTTGGGATTACATCTCGGTGATATTGTGAGGGTGGAGTTTCATTCTTAACCAGGTTAAGGAAGAGCAGACCAAAGCCAGATCTGGCAAATGATAAAATGATTGTTATGCTGAATTTATTTTATCGGCAGTTTTCACCTTTTCAAAAGCCTAATCGCTACTTCCTGTGGACAGCATCTATCTGAAAAAGACGCTGAAATAATTGGATAGCTATCGGATCAGCGTGACGGGATAAAATAAAACAACTGCTATCCTTTTCGCGTTTATAGCACATGAAGAAATATGTTTATCTGCTTTCAGTGATCTTGTTTAGTTTTAATGCTTTTGCACAACAGGATTCTGCAGCTTATGCCGCGCAACGGGTTAAAGTAAATACTTTACTTCAGGAGCGAAGTACAAAATTTGGTCAATATGATGAAAGTTTAACACAGCGATCGGGTATTTTTGGCTGGCAAACCAAAAAAGATATTAAAAATTCAAATGAAATTCTCCGTCAGGTGGTATTGACAGATAATAACATTTTTAAAGAATTGAAGATTTTAATGAATTATAAAGATCTTCAAAATCAGCAGAAAATAGCCATTGCAGATCATTCCCAGGAACGCATTGAAGCTTATATGGCTACCATTAAAAAATTACAGGATCAGAATGCGCAGCTAAAAGAGGATTTGGAGAAAAAGAATAAAAGTAGCTTATCAACCTATATTATTGCATTTTTGATTCTGGGGATGGCCGGCGGCTTTTATTTCTTTAATAAAAAACTACAACGATATAAAAGGTATGAAAAAAGCACTGTTTAAAACGCTTGTTAAAATTAACAATGCCATTTTGCCCAGTTTATATAAGAAAGACCCCAATAAGTTAAGCACATGGCAAAAGGCAATTTTGGGTTATCGTTATTGGGTGCTCACGAATGCATTAGATTAAAAAAGACCAATCCGGGATTGGTCTTTTTATAAGCTCGTCATTTCAGCATCCTTTCTGAGAGACCCTGAACCAAGTTCAGGTTGACGACCATAAGGTTTATTTCTTAAAATGCTCAATGATCAATGTAGCCAGTTCCGTACCGATACGTTCCTGAGCTTCATTTGTAGAGGCACCAATGTGCGGTGTTAAAGAAATTTTTGGATGGGTTAATATTTCAGCCAAGGGAGTAGGCTCGTTATCAAAAACATCTAAACCAGCGAAAGAAACCTGACCAGTATTTAGTGCTTCAATTAAAGCCGGCTCATCAATTGTTCCACCGCGAGAACAGTTTACAATACCAACACCCTTTTTCATTTTGGCAAATTCTTCAGCACCTAAAATAGGCTTGTCAGCAAATGGTGTATGCAAGCTCAGGAAATCGCTGCCAGAAATTACTTCTTCTAAAGAAACAGTTTTAATCGGTATACTTACCGATTTTCCGCCTTGAAATTCCAAGGTAATTTCTGATTCTGAAGGATACAAATCATAAGCCAGAACATTCATCCCTAAGCCTAAAGCTACTTTTGCTGTCGCACGGCCGATACGTCCAAAACCGATAATTCCGATAGTTTTACCACTTAGCTCGGTTCCTTTGGCATAAGCTTTTTTAAGGTTATTAAACTGGGTAGCACCTTCAACAGGCATTTTACGATTGGCATCCTGTAAAAATCTGATACCGGTAAATAAGTGAGAGAATACCAATTCAGCTACTGATAAAGAAGAAGCAGCTGGCGTATTTACTACTGCAATGCCTTTACTGCGTGCATATTCTACATCAATATTATCCATACCAACTCCACCTCTACCAATTAATTTGATGTTTGGTACAGCATCAATCAGTTCTTTTCTAACTTTTGTTGCACTACGCACGGTAATGGCATCATAGTTTTTTAAAGCTTCCGCTAATTGATCTTGCGCAATAGTTTCAGTATCTACCTGGAAACCTGCTTTTTCTAATAACTCTTTTCCGATCGGATCAATTCCGTCGTTTGCTAATATTTTAATCATTGTATATATGATGGCACAGATTAAACGATTAATCTTCTGTGGTGATAATTTTAAATTAGTTTGCTTTTGCCTGTTTTTCTTCGAATGCCTGCATCGCATCAATTAGCGCATGTACACTTGTGATTGGTAAAGCATTGTACATGGATGCACGGAAACCACCAACACTTCTGTGGCCTTTAATGCCTACAATACCTTGCTCTTCTGCATATTTCAGGAATGGTTTTTCCAATTCCGGATTTTCCATTACAAAACAGATATTCATTCTGGAACGGTCTTCAACAGCACAAGTTCCTTTAAATAAAGTATTACGATCGATCTCTCTGTAAAGTGCTTCCGCTTTTTGCTTATTTTCTTTTTCAATTTCAGCAACTCCACCTTTGGATTTTAACCAACGTAAGTTCAACAAAGCCACATAAATTGAAAAAACCGGAGGCGTATTGTACATGGAGTCATTATCAATATGTGATTGATAATTCAACATCGAAGGAATTTTACGATCGATTTTACCTAGCACCTCATTTTTAACGATAGCAATGGTTAAACCTGCCGGACCCACATTTTTTTGAGCACCTGCATAAATCAGATCGAATTTAGATACATCGATCACACGGCTCATGATATCAGAAGACATATCGCAAACAACCGGAATGTTTGTTTCAGGTACTTCGAAAAGCTCAGTTCCATAAATGGTATTATTTGAGGTATAATGGAAATAAGCGCTATCGGCAGGGATTTCAAAATCCTTCGGAATAAAAGTGTAATTTGCATCTTTAGATGATGCAACTACATTTACATTGCCGATAAATTTAGCTTCTTTCAATGCTTTGCTTGCCCAAACACCGGTATCTAAATAACTTGCTGTTTGTCCATCGCCCAATAAGTTCATTGGCACCATGGCAAACTGTAAACTTGCACCCCCTTGTAAAAATAAAACGGAATAACCCGATGGCACATTTAATAATTCTTTTACCAACTTACCAGCTTCTGCAACAACTGCCTCAAATTCGGTTGTCCTGTGCGAAATCTCTAAAATCGATAATCCATCGTTAAAATCTAAAACAGCCTGAGCGGCTTGTTTAAACACTTCTTGAGGTAAAATACAAGGGCCTGCGCCAAAATTATGCTTCATCTTATTATATAATGTTTTATGGGCGTAAATGTAAAATTTTTATAGCAGTTATGCCTATAAAATCGTCACCTAAAAAATTAAATTTTGTTAAAAAAAAGCTAAAAATCGAAGGGTTTATTGCAGTTTTTACAATTAAACCCGTCAATCCAGATATCCGATATTCAAATGGTTTTAAAAAGCAAAAAAGTAGATTATAGGTTGTGGAATTAAACGTTCAGTTTTCCCATTAGCTAATTTTTTAACCTGACAATCAACTTAAGGTTAAACTGCCTACCGGTTAAATAATTTGGAATCGCATATTGAACATTATTTACATCTTTTAACCATAGATAAGAAACCGTATTGTTGATGTTGAGCATATTAAAAATCTCAAAAAAAAGAATTACGGAATTAAAATTTCTATCCAGGAATTTTGGTTTATGTATGGCTGCATCATCTAAAAAATCTTTCGAAAAGCCGATATCTACCCGCTTGTAGGAAGGGATATAAAACTTATCCAAATACCTTGGTGTTTGTGACGGGCCGATTGGCAAACGTGAGCCATAAAGTGCATTAAGGTGAACTTTGTAAGTGGGGCTATTCAAGAGCTTATCCTGAAAAAATATTGAGAAATTTAGGCGCTGATCTGTTGGCCTTTTTAAATAACCCGGATAAATGATCGTTCCATTCTGAACATAACTATCGCCCAAAATATCTTCGTTGGCATGCATCACCGACATCCTGAAATAAGATACCAGATCTTTAACAAACTCACCACCTATACTAAAGTCGGCACCGTAAGCGTAACCATTCGATACTTCGTTAGCCAGGTATTTAATTCGAAGGTTATCTATTTTGTATGGAATTAACCGGTCTGAATATTTAAAATAAACCTCAGAAGTAAATTTTAAACGGGTTCCAAAACCGTCGAAAGCATAATCATAACCTATAGAAGTGTTGTAAGAGCGTTGTGCCTTCTGACCTATATTTAATATGCCTGAGAAATCTCTGATGGTCCGGTACGAGGGTGGCTGATTATAAATACCTGCAGTAAACCGCAGTATTTTATTATTGGAGCTTGGCCGGTAAGCAATTAACATCCTCGGACTAATCAGCAATTGTTTGCTCAACGAGCTGTAGGTAGCCCGCGCCCCCAGCTGTAACTCGGTCAAACTGGAAAGTGAATAACTATCCTGAATATAAGCGCTATAATTTTTAATATCAAGGTTGTTCTTAACATTAATTAAGTTCTGTAAAGTAATATTTTTCGAATTATTGGGCAAAATATATCCCGCAGAATCGGTATAACTGTATTCATTCAGCTGATCAATATACCTGGACTGATCGGTTTTCAGTCCCCATGAAAAAACATGACTGTTAAAGTTCTGATCGACCTTTATTTCTGAAGTAAAAACCCTGGTATTTAAACTGTTACGACCATAATTATAATAAATACCGATACCTCTGCTTTTGCTAACCTGTCCAAAATTTTCTCCGTAAAAGTTATTATCTACTTCTGCAAAAATATAGCTCCCGTTAATATCGAAACGCTCGCGTTCAATGGTACTAAAATAGCTGTTTATAAATTTAATCACCAAATTGGGCTTAGGCGAATAAGCAGCAGTAACAGCACTGCCAAAAGTTTGATAATCGTCTATTTCCTGCCCTGTATAATCAACATCCAATTTCAATTTAGTACTTAAGGTACCAAACTGGGTTTCGCGATTGGTAGGCAGTAACTTAAACTGGCCAACATTGAAATTTCCTAAAAAGCTGATGTTAAATTTGGGTGAAAAATCATATTGATAAAGTACCTGCGCATCAGCATAATCAGGATTATAGCTTCCTTTTTCATCCTGCTTAATCAAAACACTTGTATTATTCTTGTACCGCAAACCTGCAAGTAAAAAGCTATGCTTGAATATCCGCTTAGTGCTTAATGAGGTATTTAAGAAACTTGTACTCAAGATGGTTTGGTTGCTATCCGGTTTTTCATACCTGATATCTAAAACCGATGAAAGTTTGTCTCCATATTTAGCTTCAAAGCCACCTGCAGAGAATTTTGCCTTACTTACCAGGTCCGAATTGATAAAGCTCAACCCCTCCTGCTGTCCGTTACGGATCAATACCGGTCTGTTAATTTCTACATCATTAATGTAAATCAGATTTTCATCAAAATTACCTCCACGAACACTGTATTGAGCACTTAATTCGTTATTCGTAGATACACCCGGCAGGGTTTTAAGCATGGTTTCAAAATTGCCTGAAACCAATGGCATCACAGAAAAATTACCGATATTAAGAGTAGTGGTATTACTTAACTGATTCTGTTTGTTGGCAATATTAACCTGTTCCAATTCATTAATGTTGGCAATTAAGCTTATCTGCTTTGTAATCCGCGCACCAATCCGTTCACTAAACTCAACTGTTTGAGGTTGGTAGCCCAAAAGCGAATATTTGATACTAAAAGTTTTCGATTTGGAATAGATAGTATATACACCAAATTCATCAGTAACCGTAGATTGCGCTTGTCCTAAAACACTTACGGTAACCTGAGCCAAGGGCAACTTTTCGTCACTATAAACTATTCCGGAAACCCTAACTAAAGGCTGGGCTACAGCAAAGCCGGGACCAGCAATTAAAAGAACCAGGATGAGCTGAAATTTGAGCATTTTAGTATCAAGACAAATATATCAGGTAGTAAGACTGCGTGCCTTATACTGAAAACGATTTAGCAATATAACAGTTAGCAATTAAATACTTATCACGCTAGCGGTTAGGCTTTTCATTTTGGAAATAGTTTCTGTCGGATTATCTGTGGCAAAAATCGCATTTCCGGCAACAAACGCATTTGCACCAGCTGAAACTAATGCAGTAATATTCTGTAAATCCACGCCACCATCAACCTCTATCGTCAAATTTTCATTTACGCCTTGGATTAAGACTTTTAAATCCTTTATTTTCTTGTAGGTATTGTGAATGAAGGCTTGTCCGCCAAATCCCGGATTAACGGACATGATCAGCACCAGATCAAGATCTTCGATCACATCCTGAAGCAAGTTAACAGGTGTATGCGGGTTTAAAGCTACGCCTGCTTTACAACCAGAAGCTTTAATTAGCTGTATGGTTCTATGCAAATGGGTACAGGCTTCATAATGCACCGTAATTCTGCTTGCACCTGCCTTGGCAAAATCATCAATATATTTATCGGGTTCCACAATCATTAAATGTACATCCAATGGTTTAATAGCATGCTTTTTCACAGCCGCCATTACCGGGAAACCAAAAGAGATATTCGGAACGAAAACACCGTCCATCACGTCAACATGGAACCAGTCGGCGTCACTTTGATTAATCATTTCAATGTCGCGCTGCAAATTGCCAAAATCGGCTGAAAGTATGGATGGGGCTATGATGTATTTCATTTAATTATTTATTAGTCATTTAAATTTTAAATTCTGCTATTGGCTTTTAAAGCAAAATTTATCAACGGCCGTCACCCTGATCCGATAGCTATCGGATTCGTTTCAGGCTCCTGATAGCAAGAAAGACGCTGAAATAAATTCAGCATGACGCTACGATGCAAGTTACAAAAGATGTGTGAAAGTTTTTAATTAGAAAGGCGAAGTTACTTTTATATCATAAAAAAACCCCTCCAGTAAACTGAAAGGGTTTGTATAATTTGAGATGCTGAATCAAGTTCAGCATAACGATTAACCAGTTAGGCTTTTGGTGCAGCTGGTTTTTCTGGCCTTGGCAGTAAAACTTTACGGGAAAGTTTCATTTTACCTTGTTTATCGATGTCTAACAATTTAACCTCGATTTTATCACCTTCTTTCAATACACCGTCCATGGTTTCTAAACGCTCCCAGGAAATTTCAGAAATGTGTAATAGACCATCTTTGCCTGGCATTACTTCAACAAATGCACCAAATGGCATAATTGATTTCACTTTACCCTGGTAAATTTCACCAATTTCTGGTTTGGCGACAATATTACGGATACGGGTAACCGCTGCATCAATCGAAGCTTTGTTATCAGCAAATACTTCAACGATTCCTTTACCTTCAACTTCTTCAATAGAGATTGTAGCACCGGTTTCGCGTTGCATTTCCTGGATAATTTTACCTCCAGGGCCTATGATTGCACCGATAAATTCTTTATCAATTGTTAAAGAAACAATACGAGGTGCATGTGGTTTGTAATCTTCATTAGGCTGACTGATGGTTTTCTTCATTTCGTTTAAGATATGTAAACGACCATCTTTAGCCTGTAATAAAGCTTTAGTTAACACTTCGTACGATAAACCATTGATTTTTAAATCCATCTGGCAGGCAACAATACCATTTTCTGTACCGGTTACTTTAAAATCCATATCACCTAAGTGATCTTCATCACCTAAGATATCGGAAAGTATAGCGTATTTACCTGTTTTCTCATCGGTAATTAAACCCATGGCGATACCCGAAACCGGAGATTTGATTTTGATACCTGCATCCATCAATGCTAAAGTACCTGCGCAAACAGTTGCCATTGATGATGATCCGTTAGATTCTAAAATATCCGAAACCACACGGATGGTATAAGGATTTGCCTCGCCTTGTGGTAATACTTTTTTCAACGAACGCTGAGCCAGGTTACCGTGACCAATTTCGCGACGGCCAGCACCTCTGTTTGGTCTAACCTCTCCGGTAGAGAAGCCAGGGAAATTATAGTGCAATAAGAATTTCTGGTAGCCATTAAAGAAAGCACCATCAATCATTTGCTCATCATCTTTACCTCCCAAAGTAACCGAAGTTAACGATTGGGTTTCGCCGCGCGTAAATACAGCAGAACCGTGTGCAGCAGGTAAATACCCTACCTCACTCCAGATTGGACGGATTTCGGTAGTTTTACGTCCATCTAAACGGATGCCTTCATCCAATAACAAGTTTCTGATCGCATCGTACTGAACATCATGATAATAATGTTTAGCCAATGCTTTGGTCAAATCAGCAGTATCTTCAGGCATGGCCTCAAAGAATTCGTTGATGATTGCGGTAAAACCTTCTTTACGAACATCTTTATTACCGCCGGCTTTCGCCACTGCGTAAACTTTATCGTAAGTATCAGCGTAAACCTTTGCTTTTAAATCAGCATCGTGGTCTTCGTGATTGTATTCACGTTTAATGGTTTTACCTGTGGCTTCGGTTAATTCAACCTGAACAGCGCATTGAACTTTAATGGCATCATGTGCAAATTTTAAAGCCTCAACCATTTCATCTTCCTGGATTTCATCGCACTCACCTTCCACCATACAGATATCGTTGGCAGAACCGGCAACCATAAATTCAAGTGTTGCACGCTCTAAATCGCTGGCAAATGGATTAATGACCAGTTTACCATCAATTTTAGCCACACGTACTTCAGAAATTGGCCCGTTGAAAGGAATATCAGAAACTGATAATGCAGCCGAAGCGGCTAAACCCGCCAAACAATCCGGCATGATATTTTTATCAGCAGAGATCAAAGAAATCATCACCTGTGTATCAGCATGATAATCTGAAGGGAACTGTGGACGCAAAGCTCTGTCTACCAAACGGGAAATTAATACCTCGTAATCAGATAATCTGGCCTCACGACGTAAAAAGCCACCTGGAATACGGCCTGTCGCCGCATATTTTTCCTGATAATCAACCGATAACGGTAAAAAATCAGTACCTGGTTTAGCACCAACCGTAGATACAACTGTTGCCAGCAACATGGTATCTCCCATTTTTACTACAACCGAACCATCAGCCTGTTTAGCCAGTTTACCTGTTTCAATTTCTACAATTCTGCCATCGCCCAAATCGAACGATTTTTTTATTACATTCATTTAAAAATTATTATGATCTGTTTTTCCTCTTTCGAACAGATCGGGTTTATATATTCGAATTTATTTATTATTTCTTAGTAAAATAGCCCCAGCGATTGCGCAAAGCCCAAAAAATGTAGCTGCTCCATCGTTAATGTGAATACCTGTAAATGGTATAGACAGATATAATACAAGAAATAAAATCGCTGGTAAAAATAAAATTATTGCAATAATTTTTAGTAATCTGTTTATGATCATTTTCAAATAACGTAAGAACGAAAAAAAGCCATTCCCTAAAGAATGGCTTTCGTTGATAAAATTCGCTTATTTTTGTTTAATGATATCACGAAGCGATAAAGCTTTGATGATAGCACGATAGCGCTCAATATCTTTTTTGTATAGGTAAGCCAAAATACCGCGGCGCTTACCTACCAATTTTTGAAGTGACAACTGGGTAGAGAAATCTTTACGATTTTTCTTTAAGTGTTCTGTTAAGTGCGCAATACGGTATGTAAATAACGCTACCTGACCTTCTGCAGAACCAGTATTGGTTTCTACTTCGCCGTGTTGTTTAAAGATTTCGGCTTTCTTTTCTGGACTTAAATACATTTCTTGAATAATATTAAAGCAATAAAAATTAATTAATTGTGGGTGCAAAGATAAGGCTAATTTTATTTATTAGCAAGTGTTTATTAAATGATGAACAAGTTCATTTAACTCTTCAAAATAAGCGAGGTTTGGTTCCATCGTATAACTTAGCCGTCGCCACACTGAAATATTTTAAAAACACCTCATCCTGAGGCACGAAGCATTTTTTTCATGACCTGCAGATGCTTCTTGCCGTACATGACAGCATAATTCAACGATACTTCATATTTTACTGAGCCAGGTTAGAGTAATAAGGCGGTACTAAAATTACATGATATCCAGTAACAAAAGCATTTCAGGATTTTCTTTATCAAAAGACATAAAGCAAAATTATATGGCTGGTTTACGAATGACAAGCCCTTTGCTTTGAGGAGATTTTAATGGTTTACCACCATTCATCATAACAGAAATATGGTTGAGTTGCAGAACCCCAAAAAAACGCTGTTCAGGGGTATAGCTCAAATAAATAGCATCACGTTCCTCAACAATTGTTTCGCGTGGAGTATTAATATCATATAACTTCAGCTTTCCCATTTCATCTCAAATAGACAAAAAGCAAGCAATACTTGACATTGCCAATATTAAATCCCTTAATTTGTACAAAAACATTTACCCTTGGAAAAGAATCAATACAGCATTTTCGAAAGCGAATTACGTGTCCGTCCGGATGATATCGATATGTTTAACCATGTACATAACAGCAAATACCTGGATTATGTATTGGCCGCCCGTTATGAGCAGATGGAAAAATTTTATGGTATGCCCTGGGAACATTTTACCCGGCAAGGTTTAGGATGGGTGGTAAGCCATGTGGATATTAATTTTAAGCGCCCGTTATTGATGAATGATTTAATGTTGATCAGGACTGGCATTTTAGCAATGAGCGATAAGGGCTGCTCGGTGCAGTTTGAAATCATCAGCAAAAAAACCGGAAAAATAGCTTCTGATGGTATTTTTGACTATGTGCTTATCGACTTAAATACAGGCAGAGGAACAAAAGTTACCGACGAAATGATAGTAGCATATAGTATTTAGTCGTACCTGATTCAACTGTTCTTTCGGTCGAAATCGAGAAATCCTTAAAACCGTTTAATTCAACGTTCAAAGATTTCTCTGTTACACTGCGCTTCAGTCGCAATGACGAAATCCGTGAGTTCTATGTTTCCGTGGCAAAAATCTGAAAATCAATCATCAAAATTTGACAATAGAAATTTTTACTTATCTTTGCCACATCAAAAGGAAAAAACCATGATAGTATCTGCAATCCGTTTGAGGTTCTAAAATAACCGAGGATTCCCTCCAATTTTAATTTAGATATGTACGCTTAAGGGCGTATCATTGGTTTATACACAACTTTTTATTTATATTTATATGTCACAGTCTACAAAGGCACAGGGCAAACTATCGTCATTTTTCGATATCCTGTTACAGTCTTTAAAAGGTCATGAGCTTGACTTAACTTCAATCAGCATTAAACGCGCAATTATTTTATTGGCCATTCCGATGATGTTGGAAATGGCTATGGAATCGGTTTTTGCTTTAGTCGATCTCTATTTTGTTGGCCACCTGGAAAATAGCAGTCATGCTATCCAAACCGTAGGATTAACGGAATCGGTTTTAACCATTATATATTCATTAGCCATTGGTTTAAGTATGGCTGCAACTGCCGTAGTTGCACGGCGAATTGGAGAGAAAAATCCGGAAGCAGCATCAAAAGCTGGTATTCAGACCATTTTAATAGCCGTTTTCCTGAACATTATCATTACTATCGCTGGTTTAATTTACGCCAAAGATATCCTGTTGCTCATGGGTGCTTCAATAGAAACAGCTAAGCAAGGTGTTGCGTTCGTTCGCATTATGATGGGCGGAAGTATCATTATCGTCCTATTGTTCTTAATTAACGGAATTTTTCGGGGTGCAGGTAATGCTGCAATTGCGATGCGGAGCTTGTGGATCGCCAACATAGCCAACATCATCCTTTGCCCTATTCTGATCAACGGTTTGGGCCCAATACCTGCTTTGGGTTTAACAGGTGCGGCAATTGCCACTACTATTGGTCGTGGTTTGGGCGTGATCTATCAGGGGTATAATCTGTTCAGCGGTAAAAATGCCTTAAAAATCCGCATCCGCCACTTTATTCCAGATGGGGAACAGATTAAAGCCATTATAAAAATTGCTGCTCCAGCTATTTTTCAGTTTGTTATTGCCAGCTGTAGCTGGGTATTTCTGGCCGAACTGGTAGCTACCACAGGTGGCGATACCGGCTCGGCAGGTTATCAAACCGCACTGCGCCTGATGATGTTTTTCATGCTACCGGCATGGGGCTTAAGCAATGCAGCGGCTACTTTGGTTGGACAGAATTTAGGTGCGGGGCAGATAGACCGCGCAGAAAAATCGGTATTCCAGACTTTGAAATACATCATCATTTTTATGGCAATTGTAACTGTGCTGTTCTTAACCTGCGGACATTTGTTCGCGGCATTTTTCACTGCGGATGAAAATGTGATTGCAGTTGCCGGTGAAGCTTTAAGAATTTTAAGTATTGGTTTTGTGATTTATGGAGCCGCAATGGTATTCAATAGTGCATTTAATGGTGCTGGCGATACCTGGACACCGACTAAAATTAATGTATTTGCCTTCTGGCTCTTCCAGATTCCCCTGGCCTACTTTTTGGCAAAATACTTAGAAATGGGCCCTACAGGTGTTTTTATTGCGATTCCGACGGCAGAAGCAGGAATTGCAATAGCAGCTTTTATTCTGTTTAAAAGAGGTAAGTGGAAGAAAACAGTGGTATAAACGACAAGAAACTATTCGGAGATCAGATTTTGTTTTGATAGGAAAACCGCCCCAGGCTCCACTGTCTATTGTTGAATAAACATGACTGTAACGGCATCCTTTTGGCTAAATCATTTTGATGGTTTGAATACCATTATGGCCAAAAAGATATAGTAAAAGGCTGGGCTATACTAGCCGGAATGCAACCGTATTTGCTTTACAGATGGTAAAAAAAACCAAATTTTTACCACCATAAAAATTCAGGAGTTTCACATTTAGTTACAACTTACAATTTCCATTAAAAAACATATCTTTGCGCAAAGATGAAGCATATACGTAATTTTTGCATTATTGCACATATCGACCATGGTAAAAGTACCCTGGCTGATAGGTTATTAGAATATACAGCGACGATTTCGCAGCGTGAAGCGCAGGCGCAATTGCTCGATAACATGGATTTGGAGCGCGAGCGGGGCATTACCATAAAAAGTCATGCCATACAGATGAACTATAAAGTTGGGGGTGAGGAGTATATTTTTAATTTAATTGACACACCGGGCCACGTAGATTTCTCGTACGAGGTTTCGCGATCAATTGCCGCCTGCGAAGGTGCCTTGTTGATCGTTGATGCCTCGCAAGGCATACAGGCACAAACCATTTCGAATTTATACCTGGCGTTGGAGCACGATCTGGAAATTATCCCGATCCTGAATAAAATGGACTTACCTGGCGCTATGCCAGAAGAGGTAAAAGACCAGATTATTGATCTGATTGGCTGTGACCGTGATGATATCATCCCTGCTTCAGGTAAAACAGGAATGGGAATTCCTGAAATTTTACAAGCTATTGTAGATAGGGTTCCGGCTCCGGTAGGTGATACTGAAGCTCCGTTACAGGCGTTAATTTTCGACTCTGTATTTAATTCATTCCGGGGAATTATCGCTTATTATAAAGTGGTAAACGGCGAAATTAAAAAAGGCGATAAAGTAAAATTTATTAATACGGGCAAAGAATACCTGGCTGATGAAGTGGGTATTCTGAAACTGGATATGGCTCCGCGTAATGTGGTTAAAACCGGCGATGTAGGCTATATTATTTCCGGAATCAAGGAAGCACGTGAGGTAAAAGTTGGAGATACCATTACAACCGTTAGCAGGCCGGCAGACGGCGCCATTCAAGGTTTTGAAGAGGTTAAGCCAATGGTATTTGCCGGCATCTATCCTGTTGATACGGAGGATTTTGAAGAATTACGTGAAGCGATGCATAAGCTGCAGTTAAATGACGCTTCTATCGTTTTCGAACCCGAAAGTTCTGCGGCTTTAGGCTTTGGTTTCCGTTGCGGTTTCCTGGGCATGTTGCACATGGAAATTATCCAGGAACGTTTGGAACGTGAATTCGATATGACCGTAATTACAACCGTACCTAACGTTTCCTATGTAGCACATACCACGAAAGGTGTAGAAATTACAGTAAATAATCCCTCTGATTTACCGGACCCAAGCAAACTGGATTCTGTTGAAGAGCCCTTCATCAAAGCCAATATTATTACCAAAGCAGAATTTGTTGGTCCGGTAATGTCGCTTTGTATTCAGAAACGCGGAATTATTGTGAATCAATCCTATTTAACGTCTGATCGTGTTGAATTGATTTTTGAAATGCCAATGGGCGAAATTGTCTTCGATTTTTATGATAAACTGAAAACCATTTCCAAAGGTTATGCCTCATTCGATTACCATCAGGTTGGCTACCGTAAATCGGATTTGGTTCGTTTGGATATGCTCATTAATGAAGAGCCTGTTGATGCCTTATCTTCATTGATTCACCGTAGTAATGCTTACGATTTTGGCAAGAAAATCTGCGAGAAATTGAAGGAACTAATCCCGCGTCAGCAATTTGAAATTAAAATCCAGGCTTCGATCGGTGCTAAAGTTATTGCCCGCGAAACTTTGAGTGCGCTACGTAAGGATGTAACCGCGAAATGTTATGGCGGTGATATTTCCCGTAAACGCAAGTTGCTGGAGAAACAGAAAAAAGGTAAAAAACGCATGCGCCAGGTGGGTAACGTAGAGATTCCACAATCTGCATTTATGGCGGTTTTAAAATTGGATTAGATATAGAATCAAGATACAAGTATGAGGTAGCAAGACAAATTGTTCGACCTGATACTTGATACTTACTACTCGATACTTTAAAAATGAAATTATTAGACGGTAAATACGTATCAGAAAAAGTTAAAGTTCAGATTGCTGAAGAGGCGGCTGAATTTTTGAACAAAACAGGTCGCAAACCTCACCTCGTGGCCATTTTGGTTGGTAACGATGGTGGCAGCGAAACCTACGTAGCCAGTAAGATGAAAAACTGTGAAAAAGTTGGTTTTAAATCTTCGCTACACCGTTACGATCACTCGGTTACCGAAGCCGAATTATTGAATAAAATTGAAGAAATTAATCAGGATGCTGATGTAGATGGCTTAATCGTACAATTGCCTTTACCTAAACACATCGATCCTGAAAAAGTGACCGAAAAGATCGATTATCGCAAGGATGTAGATGGTTTCCACCCGGTAAATCTGGGAAGGATGATGCGTAACCTACCTTGCTTTATCCCTGCAACACCTTATGGTATTTTGTTGATGTTACAGGAATATAATATTGATACCACAGGAAAACACTGTGTGGTGGTAGGCCGCAGTAACATCGTTGGCAGCCCAATGAGTATTTTGATGGCCCGTAATGCCAACCCGGGCAACTGTACCGTAACCCTAACCCACTCGCGTACCAAAGATTTAAAAGAACAGGTTTTGCAGGCTGATATCGTTATTGCAGCCATTGGTAAAAAGAATTTTGTTACTGCTGATATGGTTAAACCCGGTGCCATTATTATTGATGTAGGCATTAACCGTGAAAACTCTACAGAAACCAAATCGGGTTTTAAACTGTATGGCGATGTAGATTTCGAAAATGTTGCGCCTAAAGCCTCTTACATTACACCAGTACCAGGTGGAGTGGGTTTAATGACGATTGTTGGTTTATTGAAAAATACACTGGCTTCAGCGAGGAAAGAAATTTATTCATAGTAAAAAGCTTAAAAATAAGGTTAAAAACCAATAACCATAGATATTAAAAAACAGCTCGGTTTGAGCTGTTTTTTTTACGTATGATATTTTTAATTCTTACGTGTAATTATTATATTTGATTAAAATTTAATCACATGGACACCAAGTTAACTTTAAGTTTTAACCAAGATGTTGTAGCACGGGCAAAAAAATTTGCCGCTGAAAATAATATCAGCTTGTCACGATTAATAGAGCACCTTTTAACTCAGCTAACTGCGAAGGAATACAAATCTTTAGAAGATTTTCCGATTTCAGACTGGGTGAGCATGGTTGCTGAAGGTGAAATAGAATATAAAAAAACGCCAAAGGCAAGCCGTAAAAATTCAAAAGATGAATTCTTTTCTTCTAAAAAGTAATTGATGAAGATATTTTTAGATGCTAATGTCTTAGTTTCGGTGTTAAATAAGGAATACCCGCTTTACACTTACTCATCAAGAATTTTAAGTTTAGCATCGCATCCAAATTTTGAAATTTATACCTCTCCCCTTTGTTTGGCTATCGCATTTTATTTTGCGGAGAAAAAACATAAAACACAGTTAGCCAAACAAAAAATCGATTTGCTTTGTCAATATCTGAAAATCGCCGGCAATTCATCAAAAGGTGTATTGGATACATTATCTGATCAGAAGATACACGATTTTGAAGATGGTCTGGAATACTACGCGGCCAAATCTGCCAATTGTAAATGTATCATCACAGAAGATGTGGAAGACTTTTATTTTTCGGAGATTGAAGTTTTAAGTTGTCAGGAGTTTTTTAAAAGATACCTGCTTAAGTAATACAACCACAAGTTTTTTTACGTCAGCTACCAGGAGCAACACCAATTGGATCCAACTATCCCCAAAGTTTACTCCACCAGCTTTCTTCGAAACCGATGTATAAACCATCTTCTCTCAACTCCGTAGGATAGATTCTGATGTAATCGCCCTGGCCTTCTGCCCCTCTTCCGGTGGTTAAGCTGTACTCATATCGATGGATGGGGCAAACCAGATTTCCATTTTTACACCAACCGCCGCTAAAATGTCCGCCGGCATGCGGGCAATGTGATTGTGTAGCAATAATTTTATCATCATTATTTATCACACAAATCTGTTTGCCATTAACAGAAATGGTTTTAATGTTGTCGACATCAGGGATTTGATTGTTGTTTAATGCTTTAAACCAATTCATATGGCTAAAATACAGCAAATAAATATCACTATTATTTCATCTTTCCATTAAATTTTGAAAGAGAAACCACATCACCATATTTTTTTAGGATATTTGCATCCTCAAAAATGAAACAAGCAATACCAGAAGACGGCACATTACTTCCTTTAATGGAAGAATTTTACACTATACAGGGCGAAGGATTTAATACAGGTAAAGCAGCCTATTTTATCCGTTTGGGCGGTTGCGATGTGGGTTGCCACTGGTGCGATGTAAAAGAAAGCTGGGACGCCGAAATGCACCCGCTTACTGCCTCGGATGTTATTGTAGAAAATGCAAGTCAATTTCCCGGCAAGGCAGTGGTAATAACCGGCGGTGAACCATTGATATATAACCTCGATTACCTGACCAATAAACTCAAAGAAAGGGGAATCCTTACTTTTATCGAGACATCAGGTGCCTACCCCCTTTCGGGTAACTGGGATTGGATTTGCTTATCGCCTAAAAAATTTAAAGCACCAAGGCCAGACATCACGCCGTTTGCCAATGAGCTAAAGGTAATTGTTTTCAATAAAAGTGATTTCAAATGGGCCGAAGAATATGCGGCAATGGTATCTCCAAACTGTAAACTATATCTTCAACCAGAGTGGTCTAAATCAAAAGAAATTACCCCATTAATTATTGAGTATGTAATGGCCAATCCGAAATGGGAGATTTCTTTGCAAACACACAAATTTTTAAATATTCCTTAAATTAGTTTACATTAGCTTTGATACCAAATGTTAATGTAATGAAATTTTGCTTAATCCTCTCCCTCAGCGTACTGAGCTTTTATTCTTTTGGACAAAGTTCTCCAAATAAAAAGGCACAGACTTATTTTGAAAAAGCAGGTCCATTTATTGATCAATTTGATTACTCTGCTGCTGAACAAGTATTAAAGAATGCAGTAGAAGCAGATCCGTTATTTCAGAAAGCCTATATCTTGCTTGCCGGGGTTTATAAAGCTCAAAAAAAATATCAGGAAGCCAAAATGGCTTACGAAAAGGCGATATTAATTAATAAAACAGTTGCTCCGGAAATAATTTACAGTTTTGCAGAAGCGGCATTTGCTACGCAGGATTATCCAAACGCAAAGCAGCATTTTACTGATTTTTTAGCACTGGATTCCTCATCTGAAAAGGCGAAAAGGGCAAAAAAATACCTTTTAGATTGCGATTTTGCTAACATTGCAATAAAAAAGCCTGTAAAATATAGTCCATTAAATTTAGGCGACGGTGTAAATACAGCTGATGCCGAATACTTTCCTGCTATCACCGCTGATGGTGAAACACTGGTTTTTACCCGACAGGTAAATGGCAATGAAGATTTTTGGACCGCTCAGTCTAAAAACAACACATGGGGCCTTGCCACACCATTATCCAGCAAAATCAATACAGCCAGATATAATGAAGGTGCGCAAACCATTTCTCCTGATGGAAAGTATCTGTTTTTTACCGGCTGCAACCGGCCTGATGGTTTGGGCAGATGTGATATTTATGTTTCTCACCGTGAAGGAAAGGATTGGGGTGAACCCTATAATGTTGGTCAGCCCGTTAATTCAGAATTCTGGGAATCGCAGCCGGCCATAAGTCCTGATGGGCGTACATTATATTTTATCAGTAACAGACCTGGTGGATTTGGGGGGTATGACATCTGGAAAAGTACCATTACCGATGATGCAAAATGGGGACCGGCCATTAATCTGGGACCAGAGATTAATACTGCTTTTGATGAAAATACCCCTTTCCTGCATGCAGATGGTAAGACATTGTATTTTTCTTCAAATGGCTGGCCAGGTTTTGGCAATAAAGATATTTACTTTAGCAGACAGGGCAACGATGGCCTGTGGCAAAAACCGATTAATATTGGCTATCCGATCAATTCTTTTGAAGATGAAAGTGGTTTAGTTGTAAGTGCTGATGGCAATTCAGGACTGTTTTCATCAAATTTAAAAGGTGGTTATGGACTGCAGGACATTTATAGTTTTGGCATTCCGGAAACAGCTAAGCCGCTAAAGATTTCTTATGTGAAAGGGATTGTAAGAGACCGTGATACCAAAAAAACAATAGAAAGCAATGTGCAGGTAATAGATCTGAAAACCAATAAAACTGTTTTTGACGATTATACCGATCCCGAAACTGGTCAATTTTTAGCAGTAATGCCCATCGGGAGTAATTATTTGTTTAATGTAAATGCCGAAGGTTACCTGTTTTACTCCGAAAATTTCGAGCTTAAAAGTGGTGACATTAACAAACCTTACCAGATTGAAGTTTATATCGAAAAAATAAAGCAAGGTGGAAATGTAACTTTAAAGAACATTTTCTTCGACACCAATAAGTTTAATCTTTTACCTGCTTCTATCCGCGAGTTAGATCTGCTGATCGATTTTTTACACCAAAATCAAAAGGTAGAAATTGAAATCCAAGGACATACGGATAATGTTGGCGATGATCAATTAAATGAAAAGTTATCTTATAACCGTGCAAATGCCGTTTATGAATACCTGGTTAAAAATGGTATTGATACAAAAAGGCTCACTTTTAAAGGCTTTGGAGCCAGTAAACCCATTGCAGATAACAAAACAGAATCAGGGAGAAAGAATAACAGAAGAACATCGTTCGTGATTATGAAAATATAATGTATTTGTGAATAGTACAGGTTATTACAAAATAATTTTCAAAATGCTCAGCCAATGTATATTTTTATCACATGGATAACGTAAAACCCCTTCCCGATTTATCAGCAGAAGAACAACGTGTTTTAGGCGCTTTAATAGAAAAAAGCCGCACCACACCTGATTATTACCCAATGACTTTAAATGGCTTAACCGCAGCCTGCAACCAAAAAAGTTCAAGAAACCCAGTGGTAAATTATGATGAGGAAACCATAACCTTAACGCTTAACCAACTTAAAATTAAAGGTTTAATTTCTACAGCCACGGGCGGATCAAGTCGCGCAACCAAATACAAACATAATTTAGCCATCGTTTATCCTTTATTACCTTCGGAATTGGCTATCATCTGTCTTTTGCTTTTACGCGGGCCTTTAACGCCAGGAGAAATCAACAGCAATTCAGGAAGACTATATGAATTTGAAAGTATAGATGAGATTATTGAGCAACTTCAAAAACTTTCAGATGAAGAACCTGCATTTGTAAAACAACTGCCTAAGAAAGCCGGTCAGAAAGAAGCACGTTTTGTTCATCTTTTGGGCGAACAGGCTGAAATCACAAACGAAATGGAGGCTAATATCATACCTCATATTGATACTACCACATTGGAAAACCGTATTGAAAAATTGGAATTGGAAGTAGAAGAGCTGAAGGAGCTGGTTAATCTACTGATGGACAAGTAGATTTATTGGTTCCTGTGTTTCCTTTGGCAAAAAAATATTGTGTCAAAAATTAGGTCTCAGCGTAACATTTAGCTTAGTACTAGGTGAGAGATAAATTCAAGCAGATAACTCCTCCAAAAAATCGTCATTCCGCGGATGCGGGAATGACCGCCGCGTGAATGGGACCCTATCCTGTCGATGGTACTGCAATGAAGAAACTTTCCCTAATAGTGTAAGTAGCAAAGCACTATTACTTTAAACTTTCTTGTTGTTAAAAGATTCTTCACTGTGTCCTGAATGGCAGTGGTGGAATGGCGGAAACCCGGTTATACTACATTTATATAAAAGTGCCTGGCAATTAACCAGGCAATCAAATATTTAAATCAATTTGGAGTTATAAACCACTTAAGCTTCATACTTTTTAAAAATGGTACTTGCGGTATGCCCACCGAAACCAAAAGTGTTATTCAGCACATAATTGATTTCCTTTTTAATGGACTCGCCCAATACAATATTTAATCCCTCTGGAATATTTTCGTCGAGATTTTTAGTATTAATGGTAGGCGGAATGATATTATCCCTGATTGATAAAATACTGATCAGACTCTCCACTGCACCGGCAGCGCCCAACAAATGACCTGTCATGGATTTAGTTGCCCCAATGATTACAGGTAAACCGTTAAAAACAGTATTAATACCCTGTAATTCACTTAAATCACCTAGTCCGGTTGAGGTAGCATGTGCATTAATATAATCAATTTTATCCGCAGTTATTCCGGCATCTTTCAATGCTTTTGTCATACCTAAAGCAGCACCAATTCCATCTGGAGGCGTTCCGGTAAGGTGATAGGCATCTGCAGCCATTCCTCCGCCAACGATCTCGGCATAAATATTTGCGCCACGCGCCAAAGCATGATCCAGTTCTTCCAAAACCAAAGCACCCGCGCCTTCACTCATTACAAAACCATCCCTGTCTTTATCAAAAGGTTTAGATGCACCCTGCGGATCGTCGTTGTTTTTTGACAAAGCCTGAGCGGCGTTGAATCCGCCAACAGATGATCTGGTCAGCGCTGCTTCCGAACCGCCTGCAATCATGATGTTTGCTTTACCAAGACGGATGGTATCAAAAGCATTCACAATGGCAGTATTGGAGGATGCACAGGCCGAAACCGTACAATAATTCGGTCCACGTAATTTATGGCGGATAGAAATGACCCCTGCAGCAATATCAACGATCATTTTTGGGATAAAATAAGGGTTAAATCTTGGTGTTCCGTCACCGGCATGAAACTCTTCCAACTGCGCTTCGAAAGTACCGATACCACCGTTCCCGGTTGCCCAGATCACGCCAACTTCTGCCAATTCACCATCATTCATGGTACTGAAATCCAATCCGGCATCTTTGATGGCCTGATCACTCGAAGCAATGGCATACTGCGTAAAAAGGTCGTATTTTTTAACCTCCTTTTTCTCCAGGTATTCTTCCGGGTTAAAATCCTTTACTTCACCTGCAAATTGTGTTTTGAATTTACCAGGATCAAATTTTGTAATGGGACCAATGCCACTTTTTCCAGCTAATATCTGTTGCCAAAATTGCTCAACGCTATTACCAAGCGGAGTTATCGCACCTAAACCAGTTACTACTACTCTTTTCATTTTATTTTTTTTAGTCAATTCTTCTGGACAAAATCAAAAGTTAATATCTACAAAGCACATTTATATAGCCTGGATCGCTAATACAGCCCAATCGTTACTAAAGTTGACATCAAACCAGAATTACGCTTAATGCCGCGAAAGTAACAATTCCTGTGTTGAAAACAATCATAATAATGGAAACAAGAATTTCTTCGCATCTGAGGTACCATTTTATCGCTCAACAGAACCGATCCAGGCTTTTCTATTGGCATTTATGATATTTAAAGCATCAACGGACAATTGCCTCAATAATTTGTAAATCTTTGTAAGGTGGTTATCTAAAGCGGTCAACTGTTTTGCAATTTCTAAACCGGTACCAGCTGTTCCGCCAATCAGTAAAGCGGTATTTTTTGAAGTTTTCATTTCTATATTTTTTAATTTTAAGACTAATAATGTCCACCACATCAATACAGACAATAAATACCAATCGGTATATTTTATTTCAAATTTTTTTAGCTTAGGCTATTGACATAATTTTTTAACGAATCCATAATTAAGTTCCAATGTGCAGGTTTCGCTGTCAACCTCGAAATCATAATGCCCCCTTCTATTAGCGCGATAATGGTAAGTGCAATCTGCTCGGGGTTATAATCTGCATCGATTTCTTTGGCATCAATACCAGCTTCAACCAGTTTCATAATCCTATTCTTCCAATTAAGAACAGCTTTCAGGGCCCTTGCTTTCAATGCAGGGTGAGTATCATCCGCATCAATGGCCGTATTTAAAATCGGACAACCACCGGCTGCGACCATACCGCCAAAAAGATTTTGATAAATATTAATGTAGACCAATAATTTACCTTTTACATCTTTTTGTCTGCTCATTTCCGCTTCTACCCCAGATACTATGTTTTTTAAATTATAATCGAAAGCAGCCAATGCAACTTCATCCTTATTGGCGAAGTTTCCATAAATACTACCTTTGGTTAAACCTGTAGCGGCAGTAATATCATTTAACGAAGTACCTGCATAACCTTTCATATTGAAAATAGGCGCTGTTTTCTCTACAATAAAATTTCTTGTTTTTTCTGCCTTGGTCATGTTCATAAATTGACGATGCAAATATATACCAATCGGTATATTAAATAAATCATTTTTATCATTGCAACATCTTTTTAATTTCAGTTGTAGCTTTCATGAATTGCAGCAATTTGTTTTAGGTTTGAATTTTGTAACTTTGACTCATGAACAAACCAGAAACCATTGAAGATTTTTACCAAAAAAAATTCAAGTTCCTACCAGATAACCTCCAAAACGGTGTTGGTCATTTTAACGTTTTTAAGCTGGAAGATTGTTTAAGAGACGATCATAAACCGATGAGTTATAACCGCAGGGATTACTACAAAATCTGCCTTACGCGCGGCCATAACGTTTACCACTATGCAGACAGAAGTATTGAAATTAATGGCACAGCTTTAATCTTTTTTAATCCGCTTGTACCTTATACCTGGGAGCTGGGCAGCGGTAAACAAAGTGAGGTAACAGGTTATTTTTGCATCTTTACGGAAGCCTTTTTTACCGAAAAGGTCCGTGGAAACATTGGCGATTTACCCATGTTTGCCCTGGGCGGAAAACCAGCATATATATTGAATGAGCAGCAGGACAAACAAGTGGAAGCTATTTTTGCTAAAATGTTTGAGGAAATCAGTACCGATTACATCTATAAGTATGATCTGCTCCGAAATTACATTACAGAAATTACGCATTTTGCTTTAAAAACAGAGCCGTCAGAAAATTTATTCAAACATACGGATGCCAATGCCCGGATTACTGCAGTTTTTACGGAGTTGCTGGAGCGTCAGTTTCCAATCGAAACCACAACTCAAAGGTTTACCATGCGCTCGGCAAAAGATTATGCGCTGCAACTTTCCGTACATGTAAACCACTTAAACCGCGCCATAAAGGAAACAACCGGCAAAACGACTACCCATTATATCACAGCTCGTTTATTGAGAGAAGCTAAAGCTTTACTGAAGCATACAGACTGGAATATTTCAGAAATAGGTTATTGCCTGGGATTTGAGGAGCCTACCCATTTTAACAACTTTTTCAAAAAACTGACCAATCTTACCCCTACTTCCTACCGGATTATTTGAATTTCGTAATAAACAGTTTGATTAACGTAATAAAGTAAATTCAATTGCACTGTAGTTTTGTCCTAACAAAAAGAATAAAACTATGGGCATGAAAAAAGTTTGGTTTATTACCGGCGCTTCAAAGGGCTTAGGATTAAGTTTAGTTCATCAATTACTAAAAGCTGGCCAATCCGTTGCGGCCACTTCAAGAAATATACATGAACTTAAAAAAGCAGTAAATCATGATACTGAAAAATTTCTTCCACTCGAAGTTAATCTGGCCGATGAAAACAGTGTAGAGGCAGCGATCTTAGCAACTATTGCAAAATTTGAAAGAATAGATATTGTAATTAATAATGCAGGTTATGGCATTGGAGGTAGCATAGAAGAACTGAGTGATGCTGAAACACGCAGTAGTTTTGATGTAAACGTTTTCGGAACAATAAATGTCATCAGGAAAGCATCACCTTACTTACGGGCGCAGCGCTCCGGACATATCATCAACATTGCATCAATTGCAGGCATCGCGGGTGCAACTGGCTGGGCGGTGTATTCAGCAGCTAAATCGGCGGTTGTTGCCTTATCGGAAGTATCGGCCGAAGACCTTAAAGAATTTGGAGTAAAGGTAACAGTAGTGGCGCCCGGCGCATTCAGAACCAGTTTCTTAACTGCAGATTCATTAATTTTAGCAGCCAACCCGATTGCTGAATACGAAGAAGTGCGGGCAATACATCGAAAATACCTTAAAATGGACGGTCAGCAGATCGGTGATCCTGAAAAAGCGGCAGCTGCCATGATCTCATTGGCCAGTATGCCTAATCCACCGGTACATTTACTATTAGGAAATGATGCTTTTCAAAGGGCAAACCATAAGCTCGAGGCTTTATCAAGAGAATTTAAAGACTGGAAAGCCATCACGATTTCAACAAATTTCGACAATTAAGTTATAAGCTAATGGCGAATTAGCATTCAAAACGGCTGCAGTCCCAACATATCTTGGGACTGCTTTTAATCAATTCATTTCATTCTAAAAAACAATATCATGGAAAATCAAAAAGTTTGGTTTGTAACAGGCGCGTCCAAAGGCCTGGGATTAACCTTAGTAAAAACACTATTAAAAAACGGTGTTAACGTTGCCGCAACTTCAAGAAATTTAAACGATTTAATCAAAGCGGTCGGTGAACAAGAAAATTTTTTACCTTTAAGTGTTGACTTGATCAATGAAGAAAATGTAGAAACTGCAGTAAGCCAAACCATTAGCAAATTTGGACGGGTTGATGTAGTGGTAAACAACGCCGGTTATGGCATGATTGGCGCATTGGAAGAACTAAGCGACAAAGAATCGCGTGAAAATTTTGACGTTAACGTTTTCGGATCATTAAATGTGATCAGAAAAGTGCTTCCCCAATTGAGGAAACAACAATCAGGTCATATTTTCAATATTTCATCAATAGGTGGATTTTCAGGGAATTTTCCGGGCTTCGGGATCTACTGTGCCACAAAATTTGCAGTAGTTGGCTTTACGGAGTCGTTAGCTGCCGAAGTAAAATCACTGGGAATCAAAGCAACAGTGGTAGAACCTGGTTATTTCAGAACTGCATTTCTAACAGAAGGATCATTAGCGGTACCAGGTTCGCCAATTGATGATTACAAAGAGGTGCGCGAATCGCAGGCTGCCCACCAAAACGACATCAACAACCAACAACCTGGTGATCCGGCAAAAGCGGTTGAAGTGATTATTGAGGCGGCAAAAAGCGAAAATCCGCCGCTTCATTTATTCCTGGGCCCTGATGCCTATCAGATTGCAAATGCTAAAATTGCGGATGTACAAAGGGATATGGCCAACTGGAAATATCTGGCGACTGCTACTAACTTTGACGAGGTTGGTGTTTAGTATCTAGCTTAATCGTCATTGCTTCGTCGGCCGAAAAAGCTTTTTCCGCAATGACGATTAAGCTGTTTGACTCTGCCCTTCAAAATATCTCCTTCTAAACCATTGTGCTAAACGAACCAGCGCAATTAATGCAGGTACCTCTACCAGCGGACCAATAACACCGGCGAAAGCCTGTCCGGAATGAATACCAAATACACCAATGGCCACAGCAATGGCCAGCTCAAAGTTGTTACCGGTAGCGGTAAATGCAATTGCAGTACTTTTACTATAATCTGCACCAAAATATTTGCCTGCAAAGAAACTGATGACAAACATTACCACGAAATAAATAACCAATGGCAAAGCAATCCGCATCACATCCATGGGGATCTGCACAATCAGTTCTCCTTTTAAACTGAACATTACCACAATAGTGAATAACAACGCGATTAAAGTTATGGGAGAAATCATTGGGATGAAAATTGAGCGGAACCATTTTTCACCTTTCCAATTTATCAATAGTTTCTGACTTAAAATACCCAATAAAAATGGAATACCCAGGTAAATACCGACGCTTTTTGCAATCTCTACAATGGAAATGGATACAACCAGGCCTTGTAAACCGAAAAACGGCGGCAAAATGGTAATCAGAAAATAGGCAAATACACTATAAAATAATACTTGAAAAATACTGTTGAGGGCAATCAAACCAGCAGCATATTCACGGTTACCTTCGGCAAGTTCATTCCAAACTACCACCATCGCAATACACCTGGCCAAACCGATCATAATTAAACCGACCATGTATTCTGGATAACCTTGTAAAAATATAATCGCCAGGAAAAACATTAAAAATGGTCCAATGATCCAATTTAAAACCAACGAGACCCCCAAAATTTTAATATTTTTAAACACCTCAAACATGTTTTTATAATTGACTTTTGCTAAGGGAGGGTACATCATCAAAATTAATCCGAGGGCTAAAGGAATGTTAGTACTTCCACTGGAAAACGAATTGATTAATAACGCCGATGAAGGAAATAAATAGCCCAGCGATACCCCTAAAAACATCGATAAGAAGATCCAAATGGTTAAATAGCGGTCTAAAAAACTAAGCTTTTTTCGTTTAACTACAGGCGTACAATTATTTGCCGACATGTTATCCTTTTAAATTTTCTTTTACAAAATCCTCCATATAAGTTTTAATCAAATCTCTCGTACTTCTGAATTGCGCCATGATTTCGCCTTCAGTACCTACCGCTTTTGCCGGATCGGGAAAATTATGGTGCAATTTTATGGCCTGCGTTGGGAAATACGGACAACTTTCTTTCGCATGATCACATACCGTAATCACATAATCGAAAGGAACATCAAAGTATTCTTCGATATTATTCGATGTCTGCTCAGAAATATCGATTCCATCTTCCGCCATTATTTTAACTGCCCTGGGGTTTACACCATGCACTTCGATACCTGCGCTGTAGATTTTAGCTTTATTCTGAGCAAAATATTTCAAATAGCCTTCTGCCAGTTGACTCCTGCAACTGTTTCCGGTGCAAAGCACCAATACATTTTTCATTTTTATACCTTTTAAAATTCCTAACAACAACCGCTTCCCGGTGTACAACTATTTTGGCCGGCAGCGAGGTTAACCAACCCGATTTTTCTTTTTTCAGGCTGAGCAGGCGCACAACATTCATCACCCGTTGCAGTGGTACCACAACTCCCACCGCGGCTAATTGCCTTACATTGTGTAGCATCAGGTGTAAGGTTTATAATCAGATTGTTGCCATCCATTTTAAATTCAGCAGGATACATTTGCCTTGTATCAAATTCTGAATTACCAAATTCAATCTTTACCATCGCGATTGGGTTTAGTGGCATTTTACTTTCTACCAATTCAATAATCGACAATGCCTTTCTTACCTGCATGGCCCTGCCTTCCTCCTCTTCAGTAGGTTCCCATAATTGTATAACAATTTCCGTCCAGGCATTCATTACCCCTCCGCAATCCACTGAGGTTATCGGTGCCTGTTTGATTTCGGTAATGTGGTAATTGGCATTTACCCATTTGTTAGCTGTATATTGGAACTGCAAAAGCAATTCAGGATGTTGTTGAAGTTTGGCTTTAAAAGCATTCCACCCGATAAATTCATTGATCATAATATTGCAATTTAACGATTGATTTATATAATTTTTTTTAACAGCAATTTTGTCCGCCTTTATAAGAAGAAAAGAAATTGCCTAGCTGTGTTTGTAATAATTTCCATGTTTCAGGCGCAATGCAATAACAGATGCTTACTCCTTCTATAGTACCCTGTATAATGCCAGCATTTTTAAGTTCTTTTAAATGCTGAGAAATGGTTGCCTGTGCCAGCCCCAGCTCTTCAACCAAATCACCACAGATACAGGTATTCGATTTAAGAATCCGCTGCAGGATTGCTATTCTGGCCGGATGTGCCATCGCTTTTAATAACGCAGCCATCTGGTTCTGTTCTTTAGTAAAAATTTCGGTTTTGGTAAGTCCCATATTTTATATCGCAATATTACGATATATAAATTACTTATCAAACTTATCCTACTAATTATTTTTTTAACCACGGAAGCTTGGAACCAATTCCCAGAATTAAATTCGGATAGCCTGATCGCCATCTCCTTAGAAGGCCGTGAGATGCCAGCCCGGTGTAGACAGCCCTGCACGTACAGACGTGGAGATATCCATCTAAAGACTGCTTTAGCTTCGATGAGGTCAATATTGTTTTCGATTACGTTTTACTCCGCTCGAAATGAAGACTTTTGAAAGATAAAAAAACCGCTGACTGGAACTAGTCAACGGTTAAATGCGAAATAGATGTATTGCTATTTTTTAGGTTTAGCACTCATATAAAATGTAAGCTTCCCACCATTGGTAATATCGGCATGTTTGATTTTATAGTCGGTAATTTCCTTGCCGTTTAACAACACTTTCGTAACGTATACATTTTTATCGCTTTGCTTGATGGCTTCAACGGTGAAGGTTTTACCATTTTCCAGATTGATAACTGCGTTGTTAACCAAAGGGCTACCTAAAGAGTATACATCAGCGCCCGGTGCTACCGGGTAAAAGCCTAATGAAGAAAACATATACCAGGCGCTCATCTGTCCGCAATCATCATTTCCACCCAAACCGTCAGCGGTGGGTTTGTATTGCATATTCAGGATATGGCGAACCTGTGCCTGCGTTTTCCACGGCTGATCGGCCCAATTATAGAGGTAAACAATATGGTGGGCTGGTTCGTTTCCATGCACATAACCGCCAATAATACCTTCGCGGGTGATATCTTCGGTGTGCGCAAAAAACTCATCGGGCAAATGCATGGTAAACAAAGTATCCAAACGGGTAGCAAATTTCTTTTTACCGCCCATCATGTCGATCAATGTAGCAGGATCCTGTGGCACAAAAAAACTATAGTTCCAGCTATTGCCTTCAATAAAACCTTGTCCTTCGGTATCTTTTGGATCAAATTGCTTTTTAAAGGTTCCATCGGCTAATTTCGGCCGCATAAAACCAGTCGCACTATCATAGTTATTTTTCCAGTTGTTGGAACGTTTGATAAATTCATCATAAATGTCCATTCTATTTAATTTCTTAGCCAATTGTGCAATTGACCAGTCATCATAAGAATATTCCAGATTATTGGAAACTGAAATACCCGATTTTTCTGCCGGTATATAACCTTTATCCATATAGTAGCCAATTCCTTCATAATCGCGGTGTTTAGCTGTTGCCACGCAGGCATCCAAAGCTTTGTTGGCATCGCCACTGTAAGTGCCTTTAATAATGGCATCAGCAATAACCGAAACACTGTGATAACCGCTCATACACCAGTTATCGTTTGCATAGTGCGACCAGATCGGCAACATGTGTAAACTGCTCTGATCGTAATGCGCCAACATCGACTTCACCATATCATTACTGCGCGCAGGCTGCGTGATATTAAAAAATGGATGTAAAGCACGGTAAGTATCCCAAAGGGAAAAAGTAGTGTAATTGGTAAAGCCATCAGCTTTATGCACGCCCTGGTCTAACCCCTTATATTCTCCATTTATATCAGTATAAGTGGTTGGGTTGATATAGGCATGATATAAAGCGGTATAAAAGTTTATTTTATGATCATTTGAGGTGTTTATCTGAATTTTGTTCAACTCTTTATTCCAGGTGGCCTGTGCCTGGGCTTTTACCTTTTCGAAATCCCAGCCCGAAATTTCCGCACGCATATTCTGTAATGCATTATCCTGACTAACAGGAGATAAAGCAAATTTAATTTTGATCTTCTCTCCTTCCCGGGTGTCGAAATCAAAAAACATTTTCAACTTTTTGCCTGCAATTTCCGGGAAGTTCTGGTCTTGATTAAACTTGCCCCAAAAGCCCCTGTACGCCTGCTTAGCGTCATAACTTTTACGTCCATAACTTTTAAAAGGCTTGGAAAAGCTCATTGCAAAATATACGGTCCTGGTTCTGGCCCAACCATTGGTTTGACGGTAGCCGGTAACCAGGGTATCGTTCACCACCCGAATATAAGTCCAAACGTTTTTTTCTTCATAATTATAAATGCCTGCCATCAGATCCAAAATAATATGCGACTGGTCTGATTTAGGAAAAGTATATTGATGCATCCCTACCCTGGTGGTTGTGGTTAATTCTGCGGTAATATTATCATCATCAAGTTTTACTTTGTAGTAACCAGCCTCCGCAACTTCATTGTTATGCGAATAGGCAGAACGGTAACCGCCTTTAGGGTTTGAAGCCACTCCTGGGTTTAACTGTAACTTCCCCTGTGTAGGCATAATAAGAAAATCGCCCAGATCAGAATGTCCGGTACCGCTAAAGTGCGTGTGGCTAAAGCCGGTAATGGTTTTATCTTCGTATTTATACCCCGCACAGTATTTATATACATCGCCATTATATTTTCCGTTTACTTCGTAAGATAAAGTATCCGTTTCGGGACTTAGCTGCACTGCGCCAAAAGGTACAGTTGCACCTGGATAGGTATGCCCCATCTTTGAGGTACCGATAATGGGTTTAACATACTGCACCAAATTCTGCTGTGCCGATGCCATCATGGCCGAAAGCAAAAAACAAGGCAGGATCACTTTTTTAATCATATCTTTTAAATTAGCTTGTTTTGTTGAAAATCCTAAGGTATAAATTTATCTTCAAATATGCATATAACACATAACTAAAACGTTTAAGTAATTAAAAAAACATCTTCTTTTACTGAAAATATGATTTTCTGAGTGTCAAACCCTGAAGGTGTTTGAAACCTGCGAAGTTTAATCCGTTGAGCATACATGCTTTGTTAGATAAACCAGATGGAAAGGAAGGCCGGTAACGAAGAATAAGTGAGAACTTGGAGAGCTAGCAGGACTTTCGTTACCGATGCAAACAGAGCACTGCTTTCCGAAAAAAATAACCCTTAACCTCAGCTAACAGATAATGCTCAAAATTTAGTCGTTGCTTTTTACAAGTAACTGACTTCCTCTAAATAATTTCAGCTAAATAAACCTTATTTTTGCATCCTTATATTTTTAAGATGAGTAAACACGGTAGAATTCTGGTTGCCATGAGTGGCGGTGTCGATAGTTCAGTAGCAGCAGTTATGTTGCATGAGCAGGGTTATGAGGTTATTGGATTAACTATGAAGACATGGGATTATGCTACTTCTGGAGGGAGTAGTAAAGAAACGGGTTGTTGCTCATTAGATAGTATTAATGATGCCCGTACGCTTGCCGTAAATTATGGGTTCCCACATTACATTCTGGATATCAGGGATGAATTTGGTGATTATGTAATTGATAATTTTGTGGACGAATATCTTGCCGGAAGAACGCCTAATCCTTGTGTTTTATGTAATACGCATATAAAATGGGAAGCGCTTTTAAAGCGTGCCAATAAACTGGATTGTGAATTTATTGCAACCGGGCATTACGCCAATATCCGCCAGCAAGATAGCGGACGTTATGTAATTTCGAAAGGGAAAGACGAAAATAAAGACCAATCTTATGTATTATGGGGCGTTTCGCAAGAAAACCTTTCCCGTACTAAATTCCCATTGGGCAGTTTTGCAAAATCCGAAATCAGGCAGATGGCCTTGGATATGGGACAGGAAGAATTGGCAAAAAAATCGGAGAGTTATGAAATTTGTTTTGTTCCGGATAACGATTATAGGGCTTTCTTAAAACATAAAGTAGCCGACTTGGAAGAGAGAGTGGCCGGCGGAAATTTCATTTTAAGTAATGGAATGGTTGTTGGACAGCATAAAGGTTATCCTTTTTACACCATTGGTCAGCGTAAAGGTTTAGGTGTTGCCTTTGGCGAGCCTATGTTTGTCACGCAGATCCTTCCAGAAAGCAATACGGTGGTTTTAGGCAAAGCTGATGAACTTGAACGCCGCGAAGCCATGGTACGCAATATCAACCTGATCAAATACGCAAGCATTGAAGAACCGATGAATGATGTGATTACTAAAATCCGTTATAAGGATGCGGGTATGTTAAGCACCATTGTTCAGGAAAAAGATAAAATGCGTGTGGTTTTCGATCATCACGTATCAGCAATTGCTCCCGGCCAATCGGCAGTATTTTACGAAGGCAATGATTTACTCGGTGGGGGTTTTTTAGTTTAAAGGATTATTTGCAGAGTCCCTGGAATAAATTACTTTCGGTGAGCTCGCGAAGGCTCGGCTCAAGGGTGACGATATACTGATACCATCCGTCATGCTGAATTTAGTTCAGCACCTTCCTGTGACCTATTTGTTTTTAACTTCAATAATGCTATTCATCATATCGTAAGTTTGTCAAACTAAGATTCCCGCATACGCAGGAATGATGAATGCGGTATTACTCATTTCCCTTAAAAATATTAATCGAAGCTGTTTTCCAGTGGATATAGCCTAAGTTGCCACAGGTTTGGGCCACAAAGTTTTCTACATCTTCCGGCACGTCATTAACTACACGCCATCTTATTTTATATTTTGGGTTATAACTGATGTAAACCACTAAATCATCGCTACGTTGCCCAACTGCATGCAGAGGTTGTAAATGGATATCCTGCAGATCTGCAGCGGCAATCCTCAGCCTTTCATTCATAATTCTACCTAATGAAAGATCTGGTTTAAAATCTGTTTCGAGTATGGCTAAAACGGTAACGGTCATAGAAAAATAAATATATCAGCAAACAAACCAAGAAGAAAGGCTTTTGTTTAAAATCATCTATTATACATTGAATGATCTCGATGTGGTCCCTTATTCCGGTTCTCCAAAAGCAAATCTATACTAAAAAAATTAGTATCAAAATTTATTTTTATATTTTTTTTAGTTAACGCAAAAATTATAGAAATGTATGACATGCACAAAGAAAAAGGTTAATAACGCTGCTATCGGGCATAAATTCCTTAAACATCTGATCACTAGATCAGTTATTCAGATAGCAACAGTTAAACTTATAAAATATGCATCTATATACTGGAAAACAATCCGAATACCAGATAAATTATAAAATTTATACTAACTGAAGAACCTTATGAAGTAAATGCCTGCCCAAACATCAGCAATTTATGACTCAAAATGTATGAACATCCGGCCGGATATGGTTATTCCTTACGTGATATTGCCAAAAGGAAATGGAATGAAAAGCTGCAATGCGCTAAATCGAAATATTAAAACACCTCATCTTCCGGTAATGGTGATGTTGGCCAACAATCATTTGAATGCAGTAAAGGTAAGTGAGCGGCCGGAGATTTTATTAATAAACTGTCTGAACTGCATGATGTTGCCTGCAGGGTTGAGCAGTAGCTGGCAGCTTAGTTTAGTACAAATTTATCGGTAAACACGCCCTGGTGTGCAGTTCATTAGTCACCAGTTCAATTTTTCAGTAGCAAAAAAATTTATCATTTAACTATTGTCTAATGAACTGATGACGAATAAACTATTGACTAGTGAAATAATGAAGAAAAACGGCTTAAACGGTTACACTTTCGATTGCTTTGTTTAAAGCCAGGTCCTTTAAATCCGGAATGCTTACGCCTTCAGCACGATATGCAGTGATATCGGTCATACCCATAAAACCAAGTACAGCTCTCAGATAAGATTCTGTAAAATCATAAGGTTTCATCGGTCCTTCTGAATATACACCACCAGAAGAGATAGCCAAATACAATTTTTTGTTTTTCACCAAACCTTCAGGTCCCTGTTCTGTGTATCTGAAAGTTTGACCCGCACGTGCAATATGATCAATCCATGCTTTTAAAGTAGAAGGGATCCCGAAATTATACATTGGTGCACCGATAACGATTACATCAGCATCTTTAAGTTCGGCAATGGCCTCGTCTGAATGTTTTATTGCCGATGTTAATTCTGCAGTATGATTTTCTTTTGGTGTGAAAAAAGAATTGATGTGTACTTCCTCCAAATGGGGAAATGGGGTATTGGTAAGATCATGTACCTTTAGGGTGCTATCCGGATATGCTGCCTGTAATTTTTCTACAATGGCATTTCCCAATTTAATACTAAAGGATGCTTCGCCCCTGGGGCTGGATATTAAGTGTAATATTTTCATTTTTGCCTTTTTATTTTAGGTCTGGCAAAATTATGATTACAAAGTATCAAAAGGTTATTACTATACTAAAGGATAGCACTATCCTTTAGTATAGTAGCCCGGCTTTTTTTAAAGCCAAAGCCTAGTTAGCAGATTTACCGGCTAAAGCGTTTACTTTCATTAAGTGCTTTTTTAGAGTAGGTAAATGTTTACCTGCAAATGCTTTAACCTCGTTGTCAGAAGATTGGGAAGCTTTCTCAAACAATGCAACAGCTTTTTGATGATCCAGGACCATCATTTCTACATAAGCCTGATCAAATGAACGTCCTTTTTGTTTTTTCAACTGATCAACCGCTTCTGTTACTTCAGTTGCTGTTGTACCGTTAATTGTTTTTTGTGCCAGACCAGTATTACCGGCTTCACCACCAGCATTTCTGGTACGCGAAGTATCTTTTAGATTTTCAGGAGAAGAATCAACCCTGCCATCTGGCCTCAGTCCACCTTCGGGAGCACTCATGGGCAGCGTCACTTTTTTAAGCTTTGCCAATGCCCGCAACTCTTCATTGGCTTTGTTATGATCATCAACCATCATCTGGCCAAATGCTTTAATTTTTTTATCAGTTGCCCTGTCTGCAGCAAGTTTCCCTGTTAAAACCTCTTTCATTCCTGCAATTGCTGCCTGTTGCAAAAACTGAGCAGTGGTTATGGTATCTTGCTGATGAATGTCATCAGTACAAGTTGCATAGTGCCAATCCGAATTAGCAACAGCATTAAATGAAGTAGCTGAAATAATCATTCCCACTACTGCTATTTCCCTGGTTTTAAAACGTTTTTTCATAATTATCAATAAGGTATAACGCATTAATAGAACCATACTGATATTTAAAAAGTTTGAACAAACCTTACTATTTAAAAACGTACAACAAATGGGTTTAACATTTTAAATTTCTACTAAACTTAATACAATTTTAACTTGTTGTGTTATAAAAAACATAGACTATGGAAAATCAAGAAAACAACCAACCAGAAGAAGAAATTCAAAATATCGAACAGTTCCAGATCAACCGTTCGCAGGGAAATGTAGCTGAAGGTCATGCTACTCCTGAACCTGATGACGACAATGACTACACCGAAGATGAGGTACCATTTGCCGATGGCGAAGGAACACAGTTAAATGAGGAAATTGAAGATCCGGAAGACGAAGAAGAGGAGGATGAACGGGATGAAACCGACGACTACAATGAGTCTGATATAGAAGAATTGGACAAAGACCCTAATGCCTATGATGAAGAGGATAGTGAGATGCTATAAAACATTCATTGGATGAATAAAAGATGCCAGACTTTGCAATAGCCTGGCATTTTTTATTTAAACAATATCGTATAAGGCAACCATAATATAGTGTGATACCCTTCTGTCTTCGGAAAAGTTATCCGTTTACTACTTCTCCGCCATTAACATGCATCACCTGTCCGGTAATAAATGAAGCATCGTCAGAGGCAAGGAAAACATAAGATGGGCCGAGTTCTGAGGGCTGGCCTGCCCTTTCCATTGCCGTTTCAGCACCAAATGACCTGATTTTTTCTTCATCGAAGGTAGAAACAATGAGTGGTGTCCAAACCGGGCCTGGCGCCACAGCATTTACCCGGATACCTTTTTTGGCTAAATTTGTAGCGAGCGAACGGGTAAAAGATGTGATTGCTCCTTTTGTTGATGAATAATCGATCAGATTTGGAGAAGAACGGTAAGCCGTTACTGATGTCGTATTGATAATGCTATCGCCAGCCTGAAAATGTGCCAATACTTCGTGTGCAAAATAAAAATAGCCGAATATGTTGGTTCGGAAAGTATCTTCCAATTGTTTATCATCAATCTCTTTTGGATCTTTCTGTGGAACCTGCATTCCGGCATTATTTACCAAAATATTAATCTTTCCGAACTTTTTTACCGTATTTTCAACTGCTTTTTTACAAAATGCAGGTTTTTTAACATCGCCTTTAATCAGTAAACAGTTTTTACCTTCGGCTTCAACCATTTTCCGGGTTTCTTTGGCGTCTACATCTTCATCCAGATAAACAATGGCCACATCTGCGCCCTCTCTGGCAAAATGAACAGCTACGGAACGGCCGATTCCACTATCCCCGCCGGTAATTAATGCAACTTTATCTTTTAATTTGCCTGCCCCCCTGTAATTCGTTTTGATTACTTCTGGCCTAGGATCCATTTCTGCCTCTATGCCGGGCTGTTTATTTTGTTTAGCAGGTGTTTTTTGTGTTTTCATCGCTTCTTATCTAATTAGTTTTTCACTACAACAGTTAAAAATTAAACAAGAGCATTCTCTGCAAAGTTTTAAGGGCCTCAACCCTAGCCCCTGAAATTTAAGCCAGTTTAACTGAATATTTTTGTTTCTGTTACACCATTTTCAACGACTATTAGCCATGCTTTTGCTTAATTAAGTTTACCAGCCTTAGTTAAAATGAACAAAACTTATCCCTGAATTACATTGTCTTTCACCTAAAAAACATAATGAGAGTAAAAGGCACATTTATCCATACCCTTAAAACAGGTGAAATTGCTTTGATTTTATTGGCAGAAAATAAATCTGAACAGAAAAAACTTTATCATTATTTAGCCATAGACGCTTACCGCTTTAAAAAAGAAATTGCAGAAGAGGCGCCTCACATTGAACTGATCTCTGTCGGTTACAAAAATGAACAAGGTAAAATTATCTGGGACGAAGAGTACATACCCGTACCCAAGTGGTACGATCATAATTAAAGGCTAACTAAACATATTGACAGTACGAAATGTTAAGTTTATATGAAGCTTCTTGCGTTGCCACTATGTTTTTTCTTGTGCTATCTAAAGTCATACGCCCAGTACACTGATAGTACCAACTACCATTTACTGCTCACTTCTACAGGCTCTATTAACCGTACCAATGAAGATCGTGCCTATTTATTGAACAATGCACTTAATTTTGGCCTTAAAAGGAAAAGTTTTGTTTTAAATTCCACTTCAGCATGGCTTTACGGAAAGCAAAACAACAATTTAACCAACAATGATTTTTCGACTACGTTAAATTTTAACCTCTATAAAACCTTTCCACATTTTTATTATTGGGGTCTGGTGAATTACAATACCAGTTATTCTTTAAAACTAAAAAACCAATTGCTTGCCGGCGGTGGCATTGCCTATAGCATATTAGACAAACCAAATGCATACATTAACCTAAGTGATGGCGTGTTATTTGATCAAAGTAGTTTGATTGTGGGTGACAGCTACCACACCTATCGGAATTCGCTAAGGTTACAGTATCATTTTGGTATAAAGGAACTGATTACAATTGATGGAAATCATTTCCTGCAAAACTCGTTTGATCGAAAGGGCGATCATATTATCCGCTCTACCACGACACTTGGTTTAAAACTCCGTAAATGGATCAGCCTCACTACCGCTTTGAATTATAATAAGCTGAACATTACCCGTAGCGAAAACCTGAACCTAACGTATGGATTAACACTTGACAAGTATTTTTAGGTTAGCAGCTAGTCCGAAGTCCTCAGTCTATACTCAAAAGTCCTGTGTGGATTCTCCGGATTAGTTACACTGAACGGAGAAAAAGAACTGTTAAGTTTAAGGATGGGAGTCAATTAATCGATTTGAATACTTAACTTATCAGCTGACCATTAGGAAGCTGAGAGAGCTAAGATTGTAGGACTAGCTTGAGACCAATCTATCAACCGTGAACAGTAAGCTCGAAGTTCAGTAAACCAGCATTTTAAACCTAAGACGGAAAACTTCGTCGATTCTTAACCATTGTTGAAAATTTCAGAAAAATAAAACCTGCTGAAATAGAACACTTAACAATTTTTATTGATATAACTTGCAAAAACGGGTTAGGAGATTTGCCTTCAAATGGTAATTTTGTGTTATGGCAAATATGAACGTTAGAAAATCAATTCAGAATAAGATCGAATCATTAGCGAAGGAAATTGAAACCTTACAGGCAGAATTAAAGAGATGGGAAAAAATTGCTGCAGATTACGAAATCAATTCGGAAAGCATTGATTTGATTTTATCGATTCAATTACCTGAAAAACCTGAACCAAAGGCTAAAAAGGCAAAATCGTAAGGCATTAAAAATTATTCCCGGGCAATGTCCGGGAATTCATTATATCGTGCATCGGTTCATTTTAGTGCCAATTAAGAAAGGTGCTAAAACAGATTCGGGCACAAAGATTTTCGAGCAAAAAAGTATATATTCCCTAACCTCTTCTACCTTTTTTACCATCATCTTGCCAAAGGTATAAATTACTGTTCTCATTGTCACTTTACTTAACAAAGGCATCTTCTTCACTGTTTCCTCCTATTTTCCGGTTTTACGAGACCAGGTTTGCTGAACATCCGACTATCTCACGGTTTACTTATTCCCAAAAGCTTAAAACCCTTTTACATCAAAACCTGTTATGTATATACAACAAAAACAATGTATATGAAAAAGTTTATTTATGTAATGGCTGTTTCTGCCCTGGCCTTTCAGGCTTGCAATGGAGGAAATAAAGACGCCAAAGAAAGTGCCGATAGTTTAAACATGGCTAAAGATACCACTACCAATACCGCAGCTACCGGCGGAATTGCAGTAGATGAATCTGACGCCAAATTCACCACCGAGGCAGCTGTTGGCGGCATGGCAGAAGTAGAATTGGGAAAAATGGCCCTCGAAAAAAGCAGTAATCCACAGGTTAAAGAATTTGCAACCATGATGGTGAAAGATCACGGCATGGCCAATACAGAGTTAATGACGATTGCCAAACAAAAAAACATTACGCTTCCAACTACTGTAGATGATGAACACAAGAAAAAAATAGAAGACCTGAGCAAAAAGACAGGTACAGATTTTGATAAGGCTTATGTAAGCGCCATGGTTGACGGACATAAGTCTACCCTGAAATTAATGGAAGATGGGGCAAAAGACGGTAAGGATGCAGATCTTAAAGCTTTTGCAACGAAGACAGCTCCAATCGTTCAAAGCCACTTACAGATGATCAATAAAATTAACGATAGCATGAAATAACATGCGCTAAATGTTATCATCGGGAGAAGGAATATACTTCCCTACCCCTTTCGGGAACCTTCTCTCTATGATGATTTCTTTAAAAAGTTTTTTGAACAGGCTGAAAGTTTAATGAAATAATCGTCATCTCTACCGAAGCAACGTCAATTCCGGTTCAAAAGATTTCTTTACTTTACTGCGTCTCGCTTAAAATGACGTGAACTCAATAGAATCTACTAAAAAGATTAGTCGTCTACGAGTTAAGCAAGCTTTAATCTACACATTCAAGATGCCCTTTACATCCGTGAAAAAAATAATTTCACTAATACACCAACAGATTTCTAAATCTCCGGTGGGGTGTGCCAATCAATAAATGTTTTTCTGCTTATCATTTTTAGATAGGGATAATTTCCATTTAATTGTTTACGCTGTTTTAGTTCGTACAAAAAATGACCTCCAAGATCAACAATAATTTTAGCAGCAGCTGAATACCATACACTGTGAGGCTGTTTCCAGCAAAAAGAATACAGGTTGGAAGTGAGTTTAATTCCTTTAAGTTCAGGGTGGTAAAAATTAAGTATCTTCGGATTGGATATTCCCTGTATCACCTCCGCTTTCCTAACCATCGAAAGATGATCGGAATGACAAAACTCATACCCAGCTAATTTCGGATCATCCACATCGGGCAAATGTTTCAATATTTTAAAGCCCTTAAACTTTTTACCATTCAATACCCATGTCAAATTTGGATAAAAAGCCTCCCGGCTGTTCAGTTCGGCAAGTGTTATCGGCGAATTTTGAAACTCAATGGTATAGCCGGATGGTGTAAATATGTCTGCCCGGTGGAGATCGGAATTGGCAGCATCATAAAGGGCAACCTCTCTAAAAGATGGTGGAAAAGCCAACTTCCAATCGCGATGCCAGGCCGTTTCTTTTCTGTAATATTCTTTGTTAATTAATGGAGTACCCGGAATCACTTCATCAACAGCAATATCTCTTCTGATTGCATTATCCATTCTCTGCATTTGCAATAAAACTCAATTAGGGAAACACAAAACTAAACTAAAATTTTTAGTACAACAAGAGCATCATCTACGACTTAAAAAAAACAGCATACAAAGCGCAGGGCATCGAACACATCGATTTGGCTACATATCTTTAAAAGCACTGTATTCTGACCTCTGACACCCGACTTATGAAGTAACTGCAAACTATTCACTAACTTTGCAGCATGACCATCCAAGAAATACAACAGTTAGAAGATTTTTTTGCTCAGGCCGGTAAGCAGCAGGTTCCTATTTATCTTAATCAGGCCACGGTAATTACCGATTATGACCATTTCCTGGAAAGCCATTTTATGCCGTTAAAACTCAATCCTGACGCAAAAGTAAATCAACCGCTTATCCACAGACTGAAAATGTTAAAGTTGTTGATTGAATCAAATAGCTAGGATATCAAAAGTAAAGTAAATCACCAAATAAATTGTCATCTACAATCCTGAGCCTGCTCTGCTATAGTCTGCGCGATAGGCTAAAACATATCACGCAGCAGTAACTTCACTTACTTTAGTTTTTAAAATAAATATTTCCAGCTATATTGGCCATAATTCATTATTGATATGCATTTGATCCTCCATTATGACTAAAAATATATTTATTGCTTCAGCCGAACCTTATACCGGGAAATCAGTAATTGCTTTCGGGATGATTAATATGTTGTTGGCAAAAACCCAAAAAGTGGGTTATTTTAAACCTATTATTGCACAAGATGATCTGAATAAAAAAGATGAGCATGTACAAGCCATGTTAGATTATTTTTCGCTCCCTGTCAACTATGAGGATGCTTTTGCTTTTACCCGTCAGGAAATGCTCCACCAATCAGAAGACAGTGGAGGAATTATCAATACCATTATCAGTAAATATAAAAAACTGGAAGATAATTACGATTTCACTGTAATTGAAGGAAGCGATTTTTTAGGCGAAGGTATGGCTTTTGAGTTCGAGTCGAATGCTTTAATGGCCAAAAACCTGGGCGCTCCTGTTTTAATAGTAGTATCAGGAAAAAACAAAACGGCAAGTCAGCTTTTTAAATCGGCTATCAATATCTACCGTAACTTTTTGTTGCGCGATGTACAGGTATTAGGGGTAGTAGCAAACATGGTAAATCCGGAAGAGGCGGAGCGTATTAAGCAGGCGTTAAGCAATCAATTACCAGCCGAATTACTGATCGCCGTTATCCCAACCGAAACAGGCCTGCAGAGTCCGACCATGAACGAAATTACGGCGGCCCTGGGCGGCGAGGTACTTTTCGGTACAGAACTGCTGGACAATCAGGTTGATAATTTTGTGACAGGTGCCATGATGTTACCTAATTTTCTAAGGCACATTAAAGATAATTTACTTATTGTTACCCCAGGCGATCGTGGCGATATTATCATTGGCGCACTTCAGGCCAATTTATCAGCCAATTACCCCAAAATTGCAGGCATTGTTTTAACTGCGGGAAGCTTGCCAGATGAACCGATTATTAAACTGATTGAAGGTTTACAGACCATTATCCCCATTATAGCCGTAAAAAAAGGAACTTTCGAAACCACGGCCACTATTGGCGGCATCCATTCAAAAATTACGATTGAAAACAAGAAAAAGATTGCACTGGCCATAGAACTTTTCGAAAAGTATGTTGATATAAAAGCACTGGATGATAAAATCATCACTTTTAGCTATCAGGGCATCACCCCGCACATGTTTCAATATCAACTGGTTAAATGGGCCAAGCGCGATAAAAAACATATCGTTTTACCGGAAGGTAATGATGAACGCATTTTAAAGGCAGTAGAAAAACTGATTGCACAGGATATTGTAGACATTACACTTTTAGGCGATCCTACCGAAATTACGAATACCATTAAAAGGCTCGGATTAAATCTCGATATCAATAGCGTTAAAATACATAACCCTGCGCATTCAATTCATTATGGTGATTACGTTAATACCTTACATGAGTTGCGTAAGAACAAAAATGTGAACCTCGAAATGGCCACAGACATGATGACCGATGTTTCTTATTTCGGCACCATGATGGTTTATAAAGGTGATGCTGATGGAATGGTTTCCGGCGCCGTTCATACCACTCAGCATACCATCAGGCCTGCTTTACAATTTGTTAAAACAAAACCAGGTGTATCAGTCGTTTCTTCCATTTTCTTTATGTGCCTGCCAGAGCGGGTGGCCATATTTGGCGATTGTGCCGTTAACCCCAATCCTACTGCCCAGCAATTGGCGGAAATAGCCATCTCTTCCGCAGAAAGCAGTGCCAAGTTTGGCATCGAGCCACGTGTAGCCATGTTATCTTATTCTTCCGGCACATCAGGCGAAGGTGAAGATGTAGAACGTGTAAGAGAGGCAACTGCCATCGTTAAAAAGAGGCATCCGGAATTAAAAATTGAAGGGCCTATACAATACGATGCTGCTGTAGATCCCCTTGTTGGTAAACAAAAACTCCCGGGATCGGAAGTGGCAGGCCGAGCAAGTGTATTGATCTTCCCTGATTTAAATACCGGCAATAATACCTATAAAGCAGTACAACGTGAAACCGGTGCATTGGCTATCGGCCCAATGTTACAAGGCTTAAACAAACCCATAAACGATCTTAGTCGCGGTTGTACCGTGGATGATATTTTTAATACGGTTGTGATTACAGCAATCCAATGTCAAGACATTTAAATATGAACATTTTAGTCATCAACTCCGGAAGTAGCTCCTTAAAATACCAGCTTTTTAGCATGCCAGAAAAAACACCTGTTTGTAGCGGGCTGGCAGAACGGATTGGCATTGAGGGTTCTTTTATAAAACATACGGTTTATAACAATGGCGAAAAATATATTATGGAGGAGGCTGGTTTCATAGCCGACCATGGTGAAGCGCTAAAGCAGGTATTGGCCTTATTAACCCAGGGCGATTATGCAGTAGTTGCAAGTCGGGATGATATTGCTGCTGTTGGCCATCGTGTGGTGCATGGCGGTGAACATTTTTCCGGCCCGACTACCCTCACAGATGAGGTAAAACATCAGATCAAAAAGCTGTTCTCACTTGCCCCCTTGCATAATCCGGTTAATTATAAATGCATTGAAGTTGCCGAACAGACTTTTGTTAATGCCAAACAAATTGCGGTATTCGACACGGCTTTTCATCAAACTCTGCCAGAACAGGCTTATCGTTATGCCATTCCGGAATCGTATTACAAAGAATACGGCATTAGGGTGTATGGATTCCATGGTACCAGCCATAAATATGTAAGCGAACAATCGGTTAACTGGTTAGCGCAAAAAAACAGTAAAATCATCAGCATTCATTTAGGTAACGGCTGCAGCATAACGGCCATTAAAAATGGTCAGTCAATAGATACCAGCATGGGCTTTGGCCCTTTAAGCGGATTAATGATGGGTACCCGCTCCGGAGATATCGATCCATCGGTTATTTTTCATTTAATGGAACATTCCGGATACACTTTAGCACAACTCAGTACCCTGGTTAACAAGCAATCCGGGCTTTTGGGGGTGGGTGGCTCAAGCGATATGCGCGACATCAGAAAAATGATAAACGAAGGCCATGCGGAAGCGGCTTTAGCCATTAAACTATATGCTTACCGGATTAAGAAATTTATTGGAGCATATGCAGCTGTTTTAAATGGCATAGATGCTATTGTATTTACTGCAGGTGTTGGTGAAAACGACAGTCAAATGCGAGAAGCAGTATGTGACGAACTGGAATATCTGGGTATCGAGTTAGATCCGGTACGTAATGTGGCGTATAAAGGTGAATTAAAAGAGATTAACACCTCAACTGCTAAGGTTAAAATACTGGTTATTCCAACTAATGAAGAATATGAAATTGCACATCAATGTTTTGGGCTCTTAGACTAATCCAGATAAGACTTCCAAAGTTAGCCAGGACGATGCCGTAGCACTAACTTTGGGAGTCTGGCTAAGTTCAGGCAGTTTGCAAAACAGACAAGATATTACCTGCCGGATCTCTGAACCAGGCAATAGCTGGTCCGCCGTTTCCACGCGAAATACCTTTTTGATCGGTTTTGATTGATTCCTGATTATAAATTTCGAACTTCACACCTTTAGCTATCAGTTCATCAACAGTCTGTTCTATATTTTCGACCGGAAAGTTAAGCACTGTAAAAGTTGCAGGGACATGGTTAGGTTTAGGATAAAGCAGTATATTCGATGATCCGGAGACCGCCACCTCAATCACTCCCATTTGCTTATCATTAACCTCAAGGCCTAATACACCCTGATAAAATTCTTTTGCTTGCTGTACATCATCTACAGAAAAGGAACTGAATGCTTTTGAGTTTTGTAACATAACTTATTATTTATTTGGAAGAAAGCAGGGTTAATTTAGCCAGTTAGCCTATCGGTAATAAATTTTGCCGGAAGCAGATATAAGCCCCAACGGGATTAATTATTGCTCGTTTTTCCATGCCCCCAACAACCGTCTGACGACAACAATTTCGGCAATATGATAAGCATTGTGATCTGCAATCTGTAAAGCTTCGGTTAAAATACGCTGCCCATCGCCATGCGGTATCTTATCGTATAGGTTTGATGATTCCAAAAGCGCTACAAATGCCTGGAGATCATCGTCTATTTGCCTTAATGTATTACTCCAGGTTGCTTCATCTTTAGGTGCAAGTTCTTTTGGCCAATATTCGTCAGGCCATTTTGGCGATTGATGGTTTCCGTCTTTACTAAATTCCAGCATATCCCATTGAGCGATTCTGATATGTTCTACCAATTGCCAGATGCTATATGGCAAATGATCAGGCTTTTCGCCCAGGAGATTAAAAGGCAGACCGGCTACGGCATCCTTAAAGCCTACATGTGCTCCACCTCCGTTTAAAAGTTTTTTTAATTCTGTAATCAATATTGCGGTTTCACTTTCCATAATGCATACCTGTTTATAGAACAACAATACTCATTCTCATAGGTTTGTATAAAAATTATTTTTGGATGTGGCAGTGTTTATTTTAACACGCAATTTCTTTAATTTGGGGGCATGAAGCCATCTTTTCCCATCCTTGAAGAATATACTTACCTCAATACTGCCAATTCAGGCATTTTATCAACTCACTTAGCTGAATGGCGGACCCAACATGATGAAGCGTTTATGGCCGCTGGAAGCGTTTTCAAAATGGAAAATATGTTCCTTATTGCTGAGCTTAGAAATAACATCGCAAAATACTTTGGATCAAAGCCTGAAAATACCTATCTCGTTCAGAATTTTTCGTTGGGCTTCAACATTTTATTAAATGGATTAGACAGGCATCAGCGTTTTTTGATTTTAGAGGAAGAATACCCTTCAGTGAGTTATCCCATAATGAGTATGGGGTTTGATTATCATCGTGTCCAGATTGATGAAAAGCTTGAAGAAAATATCATTAAAGCGGTTGAAAAATTTAAACCGACTATTTTGGCCTTTAGCATGGTACAGTACATCAGCGGCCTGAGAATGGATGAGGATTTTATCAAAAAAATAAAAACGACTTATCCTGATCTGTTATTGGTTGGCGATGGCACTCAATTTTTAGGCACCACTGCCTTTAATTTTGAAAAATCGGGCTTAGATGCGTTGATTGGCAGTGGATATAAATGGCTTTTAGCCGGATATGGAAATGGTTACGTAATGCTGTCTGATCAGATGAAAGATGCGATATATGCAAAAAATAAATTGGCAGACCTGCCGTCGGCACCATTTCTAAAAGGAAAAGATCATTTATCCATGTGTTTCGAACCCGGGCATTTAGATACCTTAAACTTTGGCACCTTAAACGAAAGTTTAAATGATCTTGGTGCAATGGGTTTCGATTATATTGAAAAAACAACCCAAACAATCAGTAACCAGGCAAGATTAGCATTAAATGAGAGAGGATTAGTCGCCGATTGGATGCTCAGGAGAAAGTATCAATCTAACATTATGAGTATGCTACTGGATCAAAAAATGGTAGATCGGTTGGCTGCTGCAAAAATCCTCTGCTCACCCAGGGGAGCAGGCACCCGGATTTCCTTTCATTTTTACAATACGGAAGATGATTTAAACCGGCTGCTTGCAATTTTAGATGGCAGGAATTAATCAACACGCCAAATGGCATCTACAAAAAACTGTTTTTGATCAAAAAAGCGTTGAAGGGGTTTAAAACCTGTTTTTGTTGCGAGCTGATCGATATCTGCTAAGGAATATTTTTGTGAGATTTCCATGAAAATATATTCGTTTTCTGCAAAATGAATCACATGGTGGCCGATATTTACCACCTGATCTTGTAAACTGATGAGGTAACTTTTACAGGCACCAGATGCCGGATCGTAACTGGCGTAATGCTCAAATTGCTCAATGTTAAAATCGCCATACAGTTCTTTATTGATGCGCTGAAGCAGATTGAGATTGAAAGAACGTGTAATTCCGTTTTTATCATTATAGGCAGCAAGGATTTGTTGCGGATTCTTTTTAAGGTCGAAGCCAATAATGAGCAAATCATTTGGAGAAAGTAATTGCTTAAGCGAAAAACAGAAGCTTTCTGCCTCTTCAACACTCATATTACCAATATTTGCCCCCATAAATAGCACAACTTTTCTGCGGTCAGACAGTTCAGTAGCCTTTTGCAGCATATCAAAATAATCGCCGTTTAATCCTGTAATATCCAATGCAGGAAGTTTTTTAGGCAGATTTTCTTCCAGATCAGAAATGACATGTTCAGAAATATCAATAGGAAAATAGCTAAATTCCATTTGAGCATCCAACAGCGCTTTTAATAAATGGATAGACTTGGTAGCATCTCCCGCGCCTAATTCAATCAAATCGAAAGCCGTTCCATCTGCAGATATGGCCTGTGAAAGTTGTGCAGACTGATTTTGAAGAATTTCCATCTCTGCATTGGTTAAATAATACTCTTCCATTTCCATAATCTGCTGAAATATGCGGTCTCCGGTAGCATCATAAAAGTACTTGGAAAGCATAAATTTCGGTTCAGATTGTAGTCCTGTTAAGGTTTCCTGAAGAAACTGCATTTTGTTGTCAGTTGGTATTTCAATGGTAGTGGTGTTCATATTGATTTTTATTTGACCAGGCGGATGCCCGTATATTGCCATCTTAAATGTGGATGAAAGAAGTTTCGATAAGTAATGCGTGAATGGTTTTGCGGTGTAGCGATGGAAGCCCCCCTAAGCACTTTTTGATTGACCATAAACTTGCCGTTGTATTCACCTATTGCGCCTGGTGCCTTACTAAAACCAGGATAAGGCAGGTAGGCACTTTCAGTCCACTCCCATCTTTCGCCCCAATTAAAGTTTTTTGCCGCTACCTCCCATTCAAATTCGGTAGGCAAACGCATGCCTCTCCAACTCGCATAGGCATAAGCTTCATAATAGCTGATATGACTTACCGGCGCATTTAAATCAATCGGTACAAGTCCGCCCAGCGTATAATTAAACCATTCTTCATCTATTAAATGCCAGTACATGGGTGATTTGACGTGATTGTTTTTTACCCAATCCCAGCCCTCGGAATGCCAGTAACTGAAATTTTCATACCCACCTGCACGGATAAATTCCAAAAATTCGGCATTGTTTACCAATGTTTTACTGATGGCGAAATCATGCAGATAAACCTGATGCCTGTTCAGCTCATTATCAAAGCAAAAGCCCGTTCCTTCATGTCCGATCTGATAAATTCCTGCCGGAATATCAATCCAACCCGGTTCATTTTTAACCGTTAAAACTTCCTTTCTGTCTTGAACATAAACCGGAAATAATGGATTATTTCCCAGAATATATTTAATATCGGTTAACAACAGTTCCTGATGCTGCTGCTCGTGATTAAAGCCTAAAACCAACAATTCCCTAACGTCATCTTTTAGCCTTGTACTTAATAAATTTACCATAGCTGCATCTACGTAAGCCCTGTATTGATAAATTTCTTTCACACCTGGACGACTTAAATTTCCCCGATCGGTACGGATTACCCGATTGCCCACAGTTTCGTAATAACTATTAAATACGAAATTATATTCATCGTTATATATCTGATAGTTATCCGAAAATGGCTTTAATATAAAAGTTTCGAAAAACCAGGTGGTGTGTCCTAAATGCCATTTGGGCGGACTCACATCTGCAACCGGTTGTACCACATAGTCTTCAGTTTGTAAGGGTTCACAAACCTGTTCGGAATATTTCCTAATCTGTAAGTATTCTTCTACTAATGTCATTAATTTTTATCAAGGTAGTTTTTAAGGTCTGTGATGGTATTAACATTCAGTTCTTTTGATTGTTTTTGCCGCATCATTAAAGCATATGAATTATTGAAACCGATAGGCTTGAGCCATTTGATTTTAAATTTTTCCTCAAATGCTGCACTTACATAATGGTATGTCTTCTCTTTATCGTGAGCCATTTCCTTTGCAATTTTTGGATTTGGCTGTAATAAAACCAAAAGGCCTGTGCCCGTGTATTCGGGATAAAAGTCGATCTGATCGTTTAGGAGTGCATCAAAACAGATTTTTGTTCCTCCCAATCCGGTTTTAGTAGCTACTTTATAATCTGTATAACCTTTAATCAACATGCTGTAGATTTCGGCTAGAATATATTGTTCACCGAAAATCTTCGAACCGATCCTCACAGTGCCCTGCTGTCCATTTCTAGGCGATTTATACAAGCCCATACTGATCAGGAAGTCCTTAGCCACCCGCTCCGGCTGTTGATGAAGATAATCCGTTCTGTAATTCAGATCGGTCATGATCGAATCTGTAATTTTACCGGAGAGTAGATTCAAAGTTTTTTCCAGTTCAGGAAATTGTTTTAAAGATTCATCGCGAACAATTGGTGCAGCATAATAAGGAGGAAAAATGTTTTTGTCGTCTTTTAAGATTTTCAGGTTAAATGCCTTTAAACGACCATCGGTAGAATAACCGCTGATTACATCCAGTTCTTTTGCGTAAGCGGCCTTGTACATCACCGCATCGCTGATTACGATGGTATGGATCTTTAAGCCATAAGTTGATCTTAATCCGAGGTCTCCATCCTGCCTGCCCATAAATTCGGGTGTAAATCCAGCTGTTAAGGTCGAACCATAAGCTGAAGGTAAAGCATAAAATCCACCTAACACCAAAATTACGACGGGGAGAACGTACATAACCTTCCTTAATTTTTTAACATCCATTTTTTGAACAAGGGATAGTAACGCATCAAGTATAATTGCCAATAAGGCTGCCGGAATGGCTCCGGCCAAAATCATATTGGTATTATTGAGCGAAATGCCGCCAAAAATAAATTCGCCCAGTCCCCCTGCGGCAATAAACGAGGCCAGGGTGGCTACGCCCACATTAATTACGGTAGCAGTGCGGATACCTGCTAAAATAACCGGCATAGCAAGGGGCAACTCCACTTTTAATAAAATCTGCCTTTTATTCATCCCCATTGCCCTGGCAGCCTCTTTAACATGCAAATCAATACCGATAATGCCGGTATAAGTATTCCGGATAATCGGCAACAAAGCATAAATCAGCAGCGCCACGATAGCTGGTTTGGCACCTATGCCCAAAACAGGAATCATAAAACCCAGTAAGGCAATACTTGGAATGGTTTGTAATACACCAGCAATACCTAAAACCACTCCGGAAAGTCTCCGCTTTCTGGCAATCAGTATACCTAAAGGTAAACCGATGATAATAGCGAGAATTAAAGAAATAAAGGTTAAACCTACATGTTGCAGGGTTTGGCTGAACAATTTATCAGACTGCCCAGACATAAATTGCCATAAGGTTTGCTGTTGCTCACTCATCCTGCTTTACGTTTTGGTACTGATTAAACCCTCTGGTCAACTGCTCGAAATTAATGGATTTGATGGTTTTATCTGCTCCTAACACGACAAGCTCAGACCTACCCTTATTTTGCAATAATTCCATGGCCTCCCATATACTTAAATCAGCAGTTACAGTTTCACCATGATAAACTATTTCTTCGGATAAATAATCCCAGATATCCTGGATATTAATCACTTTAAACTCCAGAACCAGCCGCTGTCCGGCAAGGAAATTCTTTACAACATCATTGATGGGATGGTACAATAATGCTTTAGGTGTACCGATCTGAACCACCTCCCCTTTATCCATCAAACAGATCCGGTCTGCCAGTTCAAAAGCTTCCAGCACATCATGTGTTACCATTACGATGGTTTTCCTTTTTAACTCCTCTAAAGCTTTGAATTCTTTCTGGATACTGGTCCGCGTAACGTTATCTAGGGCTCCAAATGGCTCATCCATCAATAATACTGGTGGATCGGTAATTAACGCACGCGCCAGGCCTACGCGTTGTTGCTGTCCGCCACTTAACTCATGTGGGTACATGTTCAGGGTGCTTTCCGGAAGATGTAGTTTTTTAATCAGTTCCTGTGTCCGGCTTTTAATTTTTGCCTTATCCCACCTTAATAGTTCCGGCACAAGTGCAATATTCCCGGCTATGGTGTAATGTGGAAAAAGCCCGATATTCTGCATTACGTAGCCTATTCCCTTGCGCAGCACATCAGGATCCTGAGCGGTAATATCTTCCTTGTTAATCAAAATCTGTCCTGCATCAGGTTCAATCAAACGGTTGATCATTTTTAAAGTAGTGGTTTTACCACAGCCGCTGGCACCCAACAACACCAATGTTTCTTCTCTGGCCACACTGAAAGAGACTTGCTTTACCGCATGGGTATCTCCAAATTTTTTGCTGATCTCTTTTAATTCGATCATATTATTTATCGAGTTTCATAAATAAGTTATTCAGCGATTCGGTATATGTAGGATGAGCAAAAACACAATATCTGATCCTATCATAAGTAATACCACCTTCCATCGCCATTTGTAAAACAGACATGATCTCTCCACCTTCTGAGGCCAAAACAGCTGCTCCCAAAATCTTTTTCGTATCCGGATCTACAACGGCTTTCATCAAGCCCAAAGTTTCGTTGGTTTCGATGCCGCGTGCCACCTGCGACATTGGAATCACGGCAACTTTATAATTTAATTTCTTTTCTTTGGCTTCCTTTTCCGAGATACCGATCCTGCCGAGTTGTGGATCGGTAAACATACAATAGGGCACAGGCCGATCTTGAATGGAATATTTCGTCCCTTCCATCAGGTTGCGGTAAACCATGGTATAATCGTTGTAGGCAATATGCGTAAAGGCAGGCCCACCTTTTACGTCTCCTAATGCATAAATTCCCTTAATATTGGTTTCTAATTTTTCATTCACCACCACATGGCCCTTATCATCCAATTTGACGCCACATTTTTCAAGTCCTAATGCAGCGGTTTGCGGTATGCGCCCTGCTGCAATAAGAACATGGCTTGCCGTAATGTTCTTTCTGGTTTTACCCGAATGAAGTGAAATACGGAGCTGTTTTTTATCCTGACTGATTGCATCAACCTCCACATCTGTAATGATGGCTATCTTTTCACCGGTTAAAATATCGGTTAGTGCCGAGGAAACATCCTCGTCTTCTTTAGCCAATATACCCGGCGACTTTTCCAAAATGGTAACTTTACTACCAAAACGGCTAAACATTTGCCCAAACTCCAGCCCGATATAATTACCGCCAATGATCACTAAATGCTCAGGAATATTTTCTATGTCTAAAATTGTTGTTGAGGTAAGATAATCTATTTGATCCAGTCCTGCTATATCAGGAATGGCCGTTTTCGCACCGGTATTGATAAAAATCCAGTCGCCGGTGATTTTTTCTTCACCACCACCGTTATTAAGGGCAATGGTTAATTCTTTTTCAGCGCTGAACTTTGCCGTTCCAAAGATAAGCCGGAGTCCTTTGGTCTCATTAATCCCTTTTTCTGACGACGACCTGAACTGATCTACAATATCATCTTTACGCTGTTTTATTTTATTGAAATTTATTTTTACAGGTCCTACTTCAACACCTAATGCCGAAGCTTTTTTAGCCTGATATATGGCTTTTGCGGAAGCAATCATGGCTTTTGTTGGTGTACAGCCATCGTTGATACAAGTACCGCCAACCAATCTTTTTTCAATAAGAACTGTTTTTTTACCGGCTTCGGCAAGTTTCTTAGCCAATGGTACACCCGCCTGCCCCGCTCCAATAATTATTGCGTCGTAATGTTTCATTAAGATGATTTGTTTTGTTGTAATAATAACCTGAATAAGCAGATCAATGTTTGACCACAAATGATTTATTATTTACCGGAATATCTAAGTTTAAATAAAAAAGTTACAAACTATATTTGAAAATTGGCGTTAGAGAATTGTAAGCAATTAAATTGACAACGAAATCCCTAAGTCATGCAAACTCAAACCGCAGAAAACACAAACCTTACCGTTTTAATACAAGACGACACTTCTATTGAAGATAAAAGAGAAATTTTATTGAACGGTTTATTGGAAGATCTGAACAGCCAGACGGAGTCTTTTAATTAGCTGGAAATAGCAGTCTGTGCTGATTACTTTTATTAAGCTTAGCCACAGATACTTATCAGTATTTTAGGAATTTCTTAGACCCAGTTAAGAAGATTAAATCAAAAGATCTTATCCAGATAGGTCACTCTATTCTACGGCGTTTCGCGAGAGATGATGGGAGGATCTATAGTGATAAAATGAGGTTAAAATAACCTTTCAAAAAAGAAAAGGGCAAACAAATTAATGCTTACCCTTTTCAAATCTAAATTAACGCTCTCGCGACAAAAGTATAAATTCTATCGAAATCTTTATGTAACAAAATCAGTTACAAAAGGCTTAAAAAATTAGTGCATAATCTGCTGTGCCCGCCTGAGGTTATCTGTTGTTTGCAAAATCTTGTCTTTCAATTTTGGATTATAATCAGGATGGGCTTTCAGGAAATCCTGTACAATTGAATTTGCCTCTTTGCTGTTATAAGTAGAGAAGGTGGCTGCTAACCATGATTGCGGAAAAAATATATCTCCTGTTTTCTGTATTTCCGTCAGTAAATCCAAACTTTCTTTCAGGTACCTAACAGATGTTTTTTGTCTGATCGGATGATGCAAATAAGATAATGCCGTTGTTACCCAGGCTTCCTTCTGACGATTTTTTCGGTCTTTTAAATCTCTAAAAAAAAGATCCCTCTCCTTAACATCCAAAGATAGTGCAGGCATTAGATACATCAGCCTGTTTTTACGGTCTTCGTTTTTGGCACGTGCTAACTGCTCTTTTAAGATGGTGTTTGCCGTATCTGTTTTAAGGGCCAGCGTTAAAGCAAGTGCGCTATAATCATCTTCCAACAATTTCACGCCATCTGGTGCCGTTTGCCTGAGCCAGATATCATACATTCTTTTTCCAGCTTCGGCACTCTGATAAACATTCTGATAAGCATTGAACAAAATTTTCTTGTTATTTTGCATTTGCTGCTGCTCCATTGCGCTCCACGTGATTTTCTCCATGCTTTCGTGCATAGAATGCCGTACGTCACCATTAAGAAAAGTCCAGTAAATATTGGTAAGGTAGCCGGTAATCAGCCTAAGGTTCATTTCATTTTTCTCTACCGTCAGACCCCGTAACAATATGCTTAAAAGTTCTTCTGGTTTGTTGCCTTTGCCCGAAAGCATATTTTCATAGGCGTTTATATAAGCTGATGCCCGTTCTAAGGGATCGGTAAGATGATAAAGATTGGCCATCATCTCTTTTTCAACCGGGTAAAGACCGTATCCTGCGCCATTTGCATTAAATAAAATATACCGGGGCTTAGGTAAACCTTTCGCCTCCATCAGATCTGTTTGAGCAGTTTTGGCATTTACCATCAAAATTTTATGATAGGTTGGATAAACCAGCTTTACGGTAAAAGATTGCGGCCATACCCTGAGTTGCCCCATTTCACTGTTTTGTCTTAAACTAAAATGGCTTATTTTATTTTTATCGTATGCAATACGATAGCTAAAAACTGGTCTTCCAGGTTCATTTACCCAAACTTTATTCCAACTTAAGAGATCATTTTGACTGTATTTGCTTAAAATAGCAATCAGATCATTCCAGGTAGCATTTCCATAACTGTACTTTTTCAAGTATTCCCTTATGCCTTTTTGAAAATTATCTTTACCCATCAATAACTCCAGCTGGCGCATCATAATCGGAGCTTTATGGTAAATAATATTTCCGTACATGGATCCGGCTTCCTGTAAGTTATCCAGTTGCTGGCGAATGGGATTAGCACCCAGGGTCCTGTCTACGCCATAAGCTGCCGGATAGTGATCTTGTAAAAATTTAAGATCGAAAGTGTTTTTACCCATTAACTTTTCGGTAACCTTATCGGCCATAAAATTGGCAAAAACCTCTTTCATCCAAACATCATTAAACCATTTCATAGTAACCAGATCGCCAAACCACATATGTGCCGTTTCATGCGAAATGAGATTAGAACGCGAAATGAACTGATCTTTAGTTGCCCCCTGATCTAGAAATAATGAAGATGCTTTATATTGCACCTCACCAGGATGTTCCATACCCCCAAACTGAAAATCGGGAATGCTTACAAAGCCAATTTTCTGAAAGGGATATTTGATCGCTGTCCAGTCTTCCAAAAAACCAATCGCATCGCGATGCGCTACAAAAACAGAGTCAACGCTGAATCTAATCTTCGCTGAATCGGTTTCGCGGTGCAGAAATTCCATACCGTTATTGTTCATTTTCCGATTGACCTGGGTGTATTTACCCGCAGTAAATGAGAATAGATAAGTGGGCAATTTATCCGAACGATTAAAATGATAAGTAGTTGCTGCATCCTGTACCAGCGAATCTTTTTTTGCAGCATTTGCCATTACTTTCCAATGGGTTGGAACGGTTAATGAAAGTAAAAAATTAGCCTTTAAGTCTGGTTGATCAAAACAGGGAAATACCGTCCTGGCATGATCAGGAACAAAAAGGGCATATAAAAAATCTTTATTCCTATTTAATGATTCGTTGCCGGCAATGAATTCAATTTCGATATGGTTATTGCCGATCTTTAAATATCCCTGCTTAATTAAAATATGTTCTGCTCTGAAATCGATTGGTATATTTTTTCCATCAACCGATATCCGTTTGATATGATCTGCATTTTGCTTAAAGTCAATTTGCAGGTCAATCAATTTATTCAGGTTAAAATCAATATTTTCAGTTGATTGAATCGAAGCTGTTTGTTCGTTTGGTATAATAAAGTGAAGCTTATATACTATATTACTTATTGCAGCACTCCGGGCATTCGCCAATACAAGAGAAACCCCAGGTTCTACCACTGGTGTTTGGGGATGCTGCTGTGCAAAACAAGTTGCAATGCATAATGGCAAAAAGCAGAAATATTTGATTATTGTATTCATTTTATGAAATTTATTCTCCGTTTATCATTTGTATAATCGTACCATAACTCATCCAAACCATGGTGATCACCACCGCCAAACCCGTTAAGGTTAACCATAACGGTTGTTTGTAATTGGCGATAATTTTGGTTTTATATGCTGCAATAAGCATAATGCCTAATGCAATAGGTAGAATAAAACCATTTATGGCCCCAACGGTAAGCAACGTTTTAACCGGTTTACCGATCAGGATAAAAATTATACAGGAGATTGATATGAAAGCGATAATAATCTCTCTGTTAAACTTTAATATCAGGGGATGAAAACTCTTGATAAAAGAGATGGAAGTATAAGCCGAACCCACCACAGAAGAAATTCCCGCAGCCCAAATCACCACACCGAAAATTTTATAGCCTATTTCGCCACTGGCCAATTTAAAAACTGAAGCGGCTGGATTGGCCGGATCTAAAGTAAAACCTTTACTTACCACGCCCAATGCGGCAATAAACAACAATAAGCGCATAATGGATGCAAGTCCGATGGCACTTAATGCACCTTTATTTACCGCACCTAAATTTTGTATGCCGGTTTGTCTGGCATCCAATAAACGATGAGCGCCCGAAAAAGTGATATAACCACCAACGGTTCCACCAACTATGGTTAATACCGCGGTAAAACTAAACTGTGTAGGGTTTACCGCCCTTAATGCTGCTTCTGCCAATGGTGGCGAACTGGTGTAAGCGATAATTAAAGCAAGTACAATTTTAATCAGTCCCATGGCTTTGGCAAAAACATCCATTGCTTTACCAGCTTCCCTATAAATAAAGATTCCTATGGCCATAACCGCGCTTATTACGGCACCCTGCCCTACACTAATGCCAAACAGCACATTTAGTCCTAAGCCTGCGCCGGCAATGTTGCCAATGTTAAAGGCCAAACCACCTAAAAAAACCAAAAAAGAAATAAAATAACCCAAACCGGGAAACACTTTATTGGCAATATCCTGTGCAGGTTTATCGGCCACGGCAATAATCCGCCAGATGTTTAACTGTGCAATAGCATCTAATATAATGGATAACAAGATAACGAAAGCGAAACTTGCACCCAACTGCTGGGTAAAAACAGCGGTCTGCGTTAAAAACCCAGGACCAATGGCTGACGAAGCCATTAAAAAAGCTGCACCTAAAAGTATACTCCAATTGTATTTTGGTTTCATATTGCTGGTGCTTTAATGATAATCCCTTGTTGTTTTAGTTTTTCGGCTATTAATTTAGCAAACTCAACAGCATGTTGGCCGTCGCCATGCAAACAGACTGTTTCGGCCCTTAATGCGATAGGGTTCCCATTTACACTTTTTACCTCCTGTTTTAACGCAAATCCCAGCACTTGATTAACAGCATCCTCTTCATTAGCGATCAAGGCATGATCTGCGGAGCGTGGAGTAAGCAAACCATCATCCTGGTAGCTACGGTCGGCAAAAACTTCTGATGCTGTTGCAGTACCCATTTTTTCTGCTTCTTCTATCATCTTACTTCCTGCTAAGGCATATAAAATTAAGCCTGGATCAAAATCAAAAACGGCCTGTACAATCGCTTTTGCCAAAGCATTATCCTTTGCAGCCATGTTATATAAGGCACCATGTGCCTTAACATGATGTAATTTACCGCCAGCAGCCTTTACAAAACCACTTAAAGCACCAATTTGGTATAAGGTAAGCTGATAGGCCTCTCTTGGGCTAACCTGCATTGCTCTACGGCCAAAACCTTGCAAATCAGGCAAACCGGGATGCGCACCTATGGCTATTCCCTTTTTTATTGCCAAAGTTACGGTTTGCTGCATTACAGCCGGATCGCCTGCATGGAAACCGCAGGCTATATTTGCTGATGAAACATAATCCATCAATTTTTCATCATTTGGCATGGTATAACTTCCAAAAGCTTCTCCCATATCACAATTAAGATCGATCATTTTCATATATCAGTATATTTTAGGTTTATCGCTTTGCTAATCAATAACAGATCATGTTCACGTTCAAGATAAAGTTCTTCTGCCTCATCTCTCGAGATTTCAGAAAACTGAATACGATCGCCAGGCTTAAGTTGCGCACATAGAGGTAAATCTACTGCTGCAACGTGACCAATACGCGGGTAACCACCCGTTGTCTGGCAATCGGCCATGAGTATAACCAAATCGCCACCTCCTGTTACCTGGATCGTTCCCGGGCTTACTGCCGTGCTGAGTAATTCTTGTTTAACTTTTCTTACCAAGGGCTTTCCGGTTAATTGGTAGCCCATACGGTTACTCCTCAAACCGATAGTATAGGTATTGGTTAAAAAGGAAAGAATGGATGCCGCGTCGAACCAACAGATTTCATTGGCCGGCACAACTCTTATCTTTTCCCTTTTCTCTGGCAGTAAACTATCGCGCGAAATGCTCCAATTTGGATAGGTTAACGACTGTCCGATCAGTTGATTCAAAATCTTATCTGATACCGGGTTAATATCAGCTCCGCTAACCAGGACATCAGCTTTTTGCAATGTCCTCCCATTAAAGCCTCCAAAACCAGCAGTCAGATAGGTGCTTTTGCTTTCCATTACGTCAGGCACCTGCCATCCACCGGCAATAGCCAGATAAGTACGTACCCCGATTGGATTATTGACCAGTTTGATCACCGAACCTGCCGAAAAAAACAATGGCTTTTCTGCAGGCATTAATTCATCATGATAAACCAGAAAGGCGCCATCACCAGAATAAGAAATCAGAACGGCTGTTTCAGCTTTAAACGAAGCATCAGCATAGGTAAATTCGATTGTAGCACAATGATCATCATTGCCAACGGCTTTATTGGCTAAACGGTGAGCCAATTCATCCATCGCACCAGAAACCGGCACAGCCTGAGAAAGAAACCGGTACCTCCCCATATCCTGAACGGTACTTAACAAACCGGGCTTGATGATGCTGATTTTCATATTCCTGTTTCAACGTAAGCATTAAACTCGGCCTGATCAATGGCTTTGAAGGTAACCCGATCTCCACCCTTTAAAAGGGACGGCTGTGTGCGGTTTACATCAAACATCTTTAATGGTGTTCTGCCAATAATCTGCCATCCACCGGGTGTTTCCATAGGATAAATACCAGTTTGGTTGCCTGCAATACCAACAGATCCGGCAGGAATTTTAGCTGTGGGAACCTCTTTTCTAGGCGTAGATAATCTGCCGGCCATGCCCCCCATGTAGGCAAAACCGGGTACAAACCCGATCATAAAAATGGTGTAATGCCCATCTGTATGTATATCAATAACCTCAGTTTCGGTAAGATGATTGGCTTGGGCCACGGTTAAAAGGTCCGGACCAAAATCACCTCCGTAACAAACCGGGATAACCAGTTCATTTGCAACTTGATTCGTTTTTTTTCTTTGTGTGCATGCAATTTTATTTAAATATGCCGATACCTTTTCGAAACCAACCTCCCCGGGAAGATCTGATAACATCACCATTAATGGATCATAAAAAACAGTTAAGGTAGTATAAGCCGGAACTGTGGTCATCAGGCCGGAAAAAGGATTTTCTAAAAGCAACTGATTAAATCCGGTAATCAGATCCAACATATCATTATCGATTGTCGTTCCAAATGTTATCGTAACCGATTTTTCGCTCAACCCATAAATTTTTAATGGAATGTTTGTCCCAGAACATCTTTCCTCCTTAATCATACAAAACGGAAAGACTTATTCATAAATAATCTTCATCATACGAGCCTGACAACTAAAATGCCGCTATAAAAATGGCTATATATTGTCAAAATCGCAAAGATTTTGGCAATTGGATATTTAAAATTGGTTTATTGCCAACAAAGTAGTCATTACAGTTTAATTATTAACGAATTTTCAGTCGGTTCAAGGCCTTTTATCAATTGCAGCAATTCATTTTGCTCTTCAGCTTCCAATTCAATCACGCCATTAAACACCTCGAAAATTTCATTACGCAGGTTGGCACGCATTAAAAGATCAATCAGGCGTACAATGGTTTTCTTCTGATCGGTATTTAAACTACCAAACAATTTAGGCTCTATTTCATACAATGCTTTAATTAAATCAACTAGTGCGGGTTTTCTCAGTTCTTTTTCTCTTTCGTTGGCATAAACCGGGAATATCCCATCCTGCTCATAACTTTGAATCAGGTTGTTTGCATATTCTTTTAAAAATGGTTTACGTTTACTTTTAAGATATTCTGTTAGTGCCTTAATTAAAAACCTATATTCTGCCGACGATTTAGCAGCACCAAATATGGCCACCTGCCCTCCATTTTCAAAACTCTTGAAATCGAAATCATGAAAAAACTCACTGTCAATATAAACGCTGTGGAAATAATCGTCGCTCTTTTTGTTTAAAGTGGTGTAATCTTTATAAACTTCTTCACCACCGGCCAAAAAATAGTATTTAGACAACTCTTTGTGCAAATTTTCTTTCCAGTGAACATATTTGATCTTAAAAGTAACGGCGGTATCGGGATAAAAAAGCTGAAACTCTTCCATGCTTTTAATATTGCTGCTAAAATCCAACGCTTCGCCATTTACAATAACCGAGTAATTTTTGTGTTTATTCAATTCGATAAACCAACCGAATTCGTTGATCAGAAAAGGAAGCACGATGGTTTCTATATCCTGCTGGCTGATCTTCAGATTGGTAAAAGACACAGTTGTTCCTGTTTCACCCTTATGGCTCGGAATAGTGGAAAAATCGGAGGTATAACTATTTAAAGCGCCTGTATTAATACTGATTTCCCCGTCGCGAAAGCCTTGTTCTGATTGGTAGGTAGTATGCCAAACAGCATCGTGCGCAAAGGTAAAAAAGGTTAACCTGCCTACCCCATTACGTCCATGCATTTTGGAAGTATGTTTTGGTGCCACAATCTGAATGGCTTTTTCAGACTCAAAGAATGGATCGAATTTCTGCTGCAGGCGGTCGAAATTAATTCCATAACCATTGTCAGCAATCGTTAATTGAGTTAGCAGACCTAATGGATTGGCCTCATAGTCTAACCAAATGGTATTTGCATTGGCATCAAAACCATTCCAAATGTATTCGGCAATAGCCTGCCTTTCATTATAGTTTTTAAGTACTTTTTGTATCCCCTTTGAAGTAATATTAACTTTTACCGACATATTTACTAATATAATTAGCAAATATATTATAAAATTTAATCATTAGCCTTACCATTTTGGAAAGTACGGGGAAATTGCTTTTAAAACATGTTCAAAAATTAATTAGCTACGTAACCACAGAAATTACGGAGGAGATTAAAGTTTTTCCGTGTTTTTCGTACTTCCGTGCAAACATAATGTTTAGGCATGCGTAGAAAGATAAAAAATTATCTGAAGAAAAGTTAAAGAAGATTGTCCAGTGAAAAGCACCTGTGAGAGGGCCAAATGATTCAAAGGTGCTACATGCTCCTGTCAAAATAAGCCCGGTAAGCTCAATAAGTTCTGTTTAACCAAAAAGATCGCTGCTGAGGTAGCGGTCTCCCCGATCGCAGGCGATAAAAACAATAGTGCCCTGATCTAATTCACCAGCAAGCTTCAAAGCAGCTGCGCAGGCACCCCCAGAACTCATACCCGCAAATAAACCTTCTTCTTTAGCCATTCTTCTGGCCATTAAAGTAGCTTCTTCCTGTGCAATATCCATCACCCGATCTACCCTTTTCGGATCAAATATTTTAGGCAAATATTCCTCTGGCCAACGCCTGATTCCTGGAATGGATGAACCTTCAGTAGGTTGACAGCCTACAATCTGAATATCAGCATTTTTCTCTTTAAAAAACCTCGAACAGCCCATAATTGTTCCGGTTGTTCCCATCGAACTCACAAAATGTGTAATCTGCCCTGCAGTATCTCTCCAGATCTCTGGCCCGGTTGTTTTATAATGGGCCAGGTAATTATCCTGATTTGCAAATTGATTTAACAGAAAATAACCCTTTGAAACACCTTTTTCTTCCGCATAATCCCTACACGCTTCTATACTTTCCAACAAAGTTACTTTTGCGCCAAAAGCTTCCATGGTTACCTTCCGTTCGCGTGTAGAATTGGCTGGCATAACCAATTCGATATCTAACTGATACAAACTTGCAATCATGGCTAAGGCAATTCCGGTATTGCCACTCGTGGCCTCCACCAATTTAGTACCGGGCGTAACCTCTCCACGCTCAATTGCACTTCTGATCATATTGAGTGAGGCCCGGTCTTTAACACTGCCCCCCGGGTTGTTGCCTTCTAATTTAGCAAATACGCGAACAGCGGGATTTACATTCAACTTTTGAAGTTCTGCCATTGGCGTGTTTCCGATCAGATCGATTATTCCTGCCATATTTAAATGTATTAATGGGTTTCTTTATGGTTTCTTATGGTGATGATGGGTGAATGATAAGCCGTAGAAAAGGCCGGGATACTTTCGGTGAGCCATACGTTCCCTCCGATAATACTATCATGCCCGATGATGGTTTCGCCACCCAATATGGTTGCCCCTGAATAGATCACTACCCTGTCTTCTACCGTAGGATGACGTTTACTGCCTGCCAAAGTTTTTTTAACACTCAATGCACCAAGCGTTACTCCCTGATAAAGTTTAACATAACGACCTATAGTGCTGGTTTCTCCGATAACAATCCCTGTTCCGTGATCAATATAAAAATATTCACCTATACTGGCTGCCGGATGGATGTCGATACCCGTTTTAGAATGCGCATATTCGGTCAGAATTCTTGGAACAAGAGGAATTTCAAAATTGTATAGTGTATGGGCAATTCTGTAGAAACAGATGGCATAAAACCCCGGATAGGTCCGAATCACCTCGAATCTGCTCTGCGCTGCCGGATCACCGTGGTAAATAGCCTCGATATCAGTATTTAATACACGATAAAGTTCTGGTAAACTTTCGAAAAACTGACCAGCTGCATTTTTGCATGCACTGTTTTTAAGCTGGCAACTTGCTGATATGATATCGTAAAGCTCAAGTTCCAGGGCAGTAACATATGCCTTTACTGCTGTGATGGTTGAAAACATCCTGGCAGAATTTTCCGGGAAAAGTACCTGAATAAGCTTTTCTGCCCAAAGGGATATCACTTCATTGGGCGGAATGTTTTGTTGTTCAAGAGGATTCTTGAAAATTTGTTCAAAAAAATGGTCTTCCATAACTGCTGGCCGATCTGCTCATCGACTAAATATATAGATTTAATCGCTAAATGTAAGTTTTGTTTTTTTAAACTGAAACTGTAGTCTGGAATTTATGGATAAAATGGCGGGGAAATAACAAAATAGTCTGAAGTCCTTATTCTTTATTCCGTTAAAGGGAATACAGGGAAATATTTAATACAGATGAAAGACCCTGACAATTTCAGGGACGACTCTTTTGAAATAAGAGCCCCCCTTTTCAGTTGAAATATGCCGTTCAAAAGGAAACACAGCAGAAATCCCTATTTTATAGGAACCTCTGCTATGGCCGAAAATGTAAATATGTTTGGGATTATTTTTATTGCTTCTGTTCGGATAAGAAAGAAACCAAAGAAGCCAGTTCTTCATATGACAATGAATTGGCCAACCCTTCTGGCATCATCGAAGTTTCCATCTCTTTTCTCGACAGGATATCAGCAGTTTTAATGGTAAAAACTTCCCCGGCAATGTTACGGATCACCACTTTAGCCGCGGTTTCTTCCGTAATAAAACCCATATAGGTACGATCGCCTTTTGCTGTAATCATTACTGAGGCAAATCCCTGAGAGATTGAAGCATTAGGCTTTAATATCGATTCAGCAATCTGCTCACGGTTCATAATAGAACCAATCTGTCCCATAAACGGACCTTTCATTTTTTCGCTTTTGCTTAAGCTATGGCAGGCTACGCAGCCCTGGCTATTGAAAATATTTTTTCCCTTTAACGGATCGCCCTGTAATTTATTGATTGCCAACAATACATCTTCAATAGATGATTTACCCACCTGGCCTTTTTTGTTTTTGATTTTATCCAGGTCAATTTTGGGTTCTTCAACCGCTGCTACTTTTTCTTCAACGGTAAATTCAGGGATATCCATTCTTTGCCGCTCATTTAAATCAACATAAAACTGTTTACCCTTCGCTCCTGCTTTCGCAGCTTCTTCTTTTAGGAATTTCTCGATAATCGGAGAGCCTTCCCATGAAACAGCTTTAAAGTAAGGGCCGTGAGAATCGGGACGTGTACCCCACCACCAGGTAGCATCATAGGCAATTTCTTTTTTATACAAACGGCCCAGGGTTACCAGGATCTGCTGTTTCAACTGTTCATCTGTTGCTTGCCTGTAGTTTTCAATTAATCCGTTAACCACCTTTTCGCTGTGTAGATAGCGTAAAGCCCAAAGTGCAAGGGTAGCGTTTTCGGTTTTAACCGCGGCAAGCAAAGCATCTACCGCCTGAAGATCAACCAAGGCCCTAACAGCTAGGTGAGGCAAGATGATGGCTGAATTTGGTGTGGCATGAGGGCCTTCGGTACCTTTTACAGGTGCTGCGAATGAAGCCGGAACTTTTGTTTGTAAAAGCACGTTGGCTACTTCGGCTCTGCCCAAACGGTTTAAGCCTATAATCGAAGCCGCCTGAACGCGCAGATCGGCATCTTTTAAGCCCTCTAAGAAGGGTTCAACAGGTACTTTATCTATGTAAGTTTTACGATCAGCAAGTGCTTTCAAAGCGAATTCTTTCATTGCTTTATCTTTGGTAAATTCGATTAAAGTGGCAATACCGTTTTCTTTGGTCAACTGTGCATAGGTATACATACCTGCTATACGTACATCAAGCGCTAAACCCTGATCAGAGGCTACTTTTAAAGCTGCTGAAATGGCTTGTTTATTGTTACGTGAAATCAACTCTTGCGAAGCCGCTAACCGGCCTACCGCACTATTCGACTTAAGTAGCCCGGTCAACTTTTTAACGGAAGCTTTTTTAACATCCGGAAAAGCTTTGTAAGTCCAGTTGTTGGGCACCGCACGAACCACGTAGCCTTTATTTGGGCTACCGGAATAACCTGCGCCATCCCAGGCCGAAAGGTATAACCTTCCTGATCCGTCTACGTCAAGATCTGTAATTTGCGGTAGTTTAATAAATTCTTCATCTTTTTGAGTAAAGGTTGGTCCGTCAGCAGTAACCCTGTGGATATAAAGCATACTTCTGCCCCAATCGGCCATCATGGGTACATGGTTATATTGTTCAGGCCAGTTGGGTTCATCCATAAATAATGCGCCGGTGCCCGATCCTCCACCTAAATCGGCAAGTGCCGGAATAATTTCATCGGTAAAATTTTGGAATAAAAGCGGGTAACCATATTCACCAGATTGTATATGGTGCGAGAAACGAACATTCCAGCCTCCGCCATCATTGGTATTTTCTCTGGTAAAAACATTCATATAAGGATCAATAGCTACATCGTAAACATTCCGTGTACCGTGGGTATATACTTCCATTTCCGTTCCATCCGGACGAACGCGCAAAATCCCACCGCCCAACATGGTCAGTTTTTTACCTGACCGGTCTACCGCATCATGGAACCCAAAATCTCCTACGGAGATATAAATCCATCCATCTATGCCCATCCTGATACCATTGGTGGCATGATCGGTACCGCGCTCGCGGATGTATTTGGCATTACTGATGTGTTCAATAAGGGGTTTTTCAGGCCCATCGGCCTTTCCATCGCCATCTTTATCTTCAAAAACAACCAAATTCATGCCTGTAGCCTGTTTTGTCTCTTTAGAAAAGGTGGTGTGCAAAACGTAAACCTGACTGCCTTGTACAATAATTCCGCGTGGGTTATCTACTTCGGCAAAATCAACATGTTCATCCATTTTACCATCATTATCCTTATCAATCAATTTGAGGATATGTCCTTTACCAGGATCTTTACCTAAAGATCCAATCATATCAACACCCACGTATACTTCGCCGGTTGGTGCTACAGCTAAACAGGCCGGACTTGGTGTAACATCGGGTCCGGCGAAATTTGTAATAGTTAATTCGGGAGGCGATACGTGCTGTATCTGTGGCTCACTAAAAAAGTTTCTTAATCCAAAAAAAACTAATGTAAAAGAAATCAAGCTTAAAGAAAATTTAATCATTTGGGTATTATGTTCTTGGTTTAATTTGTGCAAGGTAAACTTACAAAAAATATAAATTTCCTATTGCCACAATTTTGTGCTGTTTTATACGCTTCATTTATTAATCTGGTTAAAATCCAAGAGTTAATGCTGGCGAAAAGATAAATTAATCCTTCTAACCAGAAAACGTCTATAAAAAATTAAAACCATGGCATAAATTCTGCAAAAAACACCATACCAGATAGATAATGTCTTATTTTAGACTAAATATGAAAACTAATCATCATGATCTGGTAAATTATTTCAATAAACACTTGAATTACAACATAATTTTATTATATTTACGTAATTCAACATTCATAAAATCAGTATGTTATGAAAAATATTGTTTATTTCTTCCTGACTACCCTGATCTCCTCCATTGCGTTATTAACAACAAAGGACTCATTTGAACCTGAACTGGTTTATAGCACAGTGGTGTTAATATGGATTCTGTACATCTGGTACCATGTTTATGCTGCTGACAAGAGGAATTTCAGTGAGTAGAATTTAACTGTTCAAAGTTTAAAATCCCAGCAAAAAGAGTTCGGGACGCAAACCTTATGGGTTTAAATTTTACAATTGATTACCAGCTTGCGGTTTTCAACGGGCAATTTCAGCTTGCGGATGAGTATGTCCTTATCATAGTATGATAAGTAAGCAACGATAATAACCCTATACTACAAATGACCAATGAACTGATAAACCGACATCCCATAACATAAACTTAACATACCATGCAGTTCTTCAAATGGCAGATCTTTATATCTTTAGCGATATGTACTGGTACGAAGAAGAAGTTAAACAATTGGAAAGGGCGCATCGCTTAGACCGGGAACATCCGGGTGTTATTTTTTACGGCAGCTCCTCTATCCGCTTGTGGAATAGCCTTGAAGATGACTTCGATTACATGAAAGTAACCAATTTAGGTTTCGGTGGCTCCACCTTAGCTGCGTGTGTGTGGTTTTTTGAACGCATAATGATCGACTACAGGCCAAAGGCACTTGTGGTGTATGCAGGCGACAACGACCTTGGCGATGGCAGAAACCCGGAGGAGATATTTATTTTTTTCCAACAATTAATGGTTAAGGTCAACCAAAGGTTTGGCCTGTTGCCCTGTTACTTTATCTCTTTAAAACCCAGTATTACCCGTTGGCAAATGGCTGATCAGTTCAGATATACCAATAACCTAATTGAAAGCGAGATTATTAAATTAAATAGCCATTGGAAATTTATTGATGTTTTTAAGAAAATGCTCAATAAAGAAGGCGAGCCAAATCCAGCACTGTATGATGCTGACGGGCTGCATCTTAGCGAAGAGGGTTATCGATTATGGACCAGTATGGTTAAAGAGAAATTAGGTTAATTATTACGCTTAGTTAATATTGCGATAACATGGATGCCTTAATTTTCCACAAAAGAATTAAGACCATGAACAGGGAATATCACAAATGGTTCAGCCAGCATCTTCAACGAGACATGGAGCTTCTTATTTTTGGCCATGCGGGAAGAGCAGTGATCTTTTTCCCTACCCGTATGGCCAGGTTTTACGATTACGAAAACTGGGGCATAATAGCTTCATTAAATACGCAGATCGAAAACGGGGAACTTCAGCTATTCTGTGTGGATAGTATAGATGGAGAGAGTTTTTATAACGACGAGGTATTTCCATCAGTACGGATAGACCGGCATCTGCAATATGAGAAATATCTCTTAGAGGAAGTATTATCGCTTATCTATCAAAAAAATAAGGGCGATTATGTTGAAACTGCCGGCTGCAGCATGGGCGCTTACCATGCCATAAACCTGGCGCTGAAATATCCCTGGTTATTTAAAAAAGCGGTGGGCATTAGTGGCCGATATGACCTTACCAATAACATTGGCGATTTTAGAGACTTGCTAAATGGCTTTCGCAGCGATGAAGTTTATTTTAATATGCCAGCTCAGTATATGGCAAACCTAAATGATGACCGGTTGTTATCGGAAGTTAGAAACATGGAAATTATTCTGGCAGTAGGCGAAACCGATCCTTTTTTAAACGGGAACCAACACCTGAGTAGCTTACTATGGGAAAAAGGTATTCCCAATCTGTTTCATACCTGGGAAAGTAATGCCCACAGGCCCCGTTATTGGCGAAAAATGGCGCCTATGTATATTTAATTCTCAGATCAGTGCCTCCTCTTATTTTTACGGCCAATTTAAATACTGTTTAATGCGAATGGTATCTACTGTTTTTTAGATTTTTCAAGAATATGGCAGAAATTTAGCATATGATGCAATTGGCACAGCGTTTTTCAAGATCGCTTCCCCAAAAACGGACAGGCTTTCGGCTGAAAAAGCCTTTTCTCCATGGCGGATTTCAGCGTTATTTATCCATGAAATTAATGTCCATTTATAAAAACGTTGGGTTTGGGTTAAAACAGACCGCACAAAAACTTCTCCTTAACACTAATTGAACAAGAAAATATTAAGTTTGCAGATGAACAGGTTAACTTTCAGCATATGAAACAAGGACTTTTAATTGATATGGATGGGGTGATTTACAGTGGAGAGGCACTCATCACCGGAGCAGACAAGTTTATTAAAAAACTGATTGACGAAGACATCCCTTTTGCGTTTATGACGAACAACAGCCAAAGAACCCCATTGGAAGTAGTACGAAAATTAAAAGGATTGGGAATAAAGGTGGAGGAAAGCCACGTATATACCAGCGCAATGGCTACCGGGAAATTTCTTTCAGATCAAAATCCGAATGGTACTGCTTATGTATTGGGAGAAGGTGGTTTGTTAAGCAGCTTGCACGATCATGGCATTACCCTGGTCAATACCGATCCCGAATTTGTAGTGCTTGGCGAAGGCAGGAACTTTACGCTCGAGATGGTTCAACGTGCGGTTGATATGATTCTTGCAGGAGCTAAGTTTATCACTACCAACAGAGATCCATCGCCAAAAAAACCAGGATGGAACAACCTGGGCATTGCGGCCACTACTGCCATGATTGAAGAAGCAACCGGCAGAAAAGCTTTTGTTACGGGTAAACCAAGTCCGGTGATGATGCGTTCGGCACGTAAATTCTTAGGATTGGAAACCAGTGAAACCACGGTTATTGGCGATACGATGGAAACGGACATACAGGGCGGCGTTCAAATGGGTTATAAAACCATTCTGGTACTCTCGGGCATATCAAGCAAAGATATTTTAGGGCATTATGCCTTTAAACCCGATATGATTGCAAGCTCTGTTGATGAAATAAAATTTCCGCTAAGCTGGTGGGAGAATAAATAATTTGGAGTTGGCCGTTAGGAGTCCTAAGTCGTTAGTCCAGAGTCATTAGTCCAGACTCTTTAAGTTAGTCTGGTTACTTGTTAATGTTAAAACATTGATTGGAATTTGAATGCAGGGGCTTAGCAAAACTTAAGTGATAATCAGTTGTGGCTATAAACGGTATCAAATTAAAATTAGCAGCCATTCCGCTTTGATTAAACCAGGCAGATGTAGCTGAATCATTTGCAGGCTCCTGACGTACTGGTGTAGCTGGTATTTTTTTATCCTTAAATTTATTCTCATTGGTTAAAAGCCCAATTGCTGGTATAACCATCAAAAGCGCCACGCAAGAAATCAGTCTCATATTATCGTGCTTAATCGTCTTATTATTTGGTCCGCCTCTCTAAACAAATATGAACCTATATTATTAGCAAGATAATTAGCCAGCATTATTAAATTGTTAAAATTATTCTACAGTTTTAATTCATTATTAAGCAGTTCCGATTTAAACATTCGCCAAAAGTTTGCAACCTTTTCCTGTAACCTGGGGTCTCGCCAAACTGCATTGATTAATCCAGCACAGAGAATCATATGATCTGCCAAATGGTAACACCTGACAGCACATTTTCTTATCGGTTGGTGTCTCACCGACCGAAATTAATTTTAATACGCAAAGCTTGATCATTCAACAGATGGCAATATCTAAAAGCACATTAAATCCTTTCGTTTGGTCATCCTAAACGGAGTCGGAGGAGCATACCCATCTAAACTATTATTTGCGAACACCTTAAGCATGGCATCTATTTCGGTCTTAAAAATAGAATGGTATTTCAACAGCAAAAAGCCCATTTGTAACAGCTATTTAGCATCCTTTAAAACTTTTAACATTTCAATATGTTTAATTAAAAAAAGAAACGAACATGGGAATTTTAAAAACAGCCATTATTGGCGCAGCAGTATATGCAGGCGTGAAATATATCACCAAGAAAGATCCAATTACCGGACAATCAATTGTTGACGAACTATTAGATCGTGCACCACAATGGGCCGATAAAGCAAAAGGTTATACCGAAGACTTGAAAAGCAGAGTGAGCAATGCTGCTGAAGATTTGGCCAGATGAATACCTGGAGAAAATAAGGAGCCTGAAGAGGCTAAATTTTTATTTCTCTGAACAAAAAGCGTCCTGATTAAAAATCCAGACGCTTTTTGTTTTAGTGTTAGATGGTAACATCCGACACCACAGATAAATTAGGGTGAAAGTTGGGCATTAAAAAGCGTCAAACCAAAGCTTAGTCGTTAACAAGTCTGCCCCCTGGTTGCCTACCGCATTTTTATAATTTTGTCCGTTTAACGATTGTTCGGTGCCAGGATAAATAAAACGCACCGGAATTTTACCATTCAACACGGTATTTACAGAGGCTGTTAACTGTGGATAATCTAATCTTCGCTGTTCCGCCCAGGCCTCTAAACCCTGTCCAAACAAGGCGATCCATTTTTGTTCACCGATTGATTTTTTATAATTGGCGGCATTATAAGCTACTCCAGATTGCTTGATGTAATCTTCCACTACAGTTCCACTAATATTATACTGCGAAAAAGATGCCCTGATGGCTTGCTTGTATAGATCTTCAGCATCTTCAGCCGTAAAACCTCTTGCAGCTGCCTCTGCCCTATCAAAAAGTAATTCTGCATAGCTAAAAATTACAGCCGGTGCCTTGGCGTCTAAAAAGTAAACACCTGGTTTTGAAGAATTTGCCAAACCTATAGCACTGGCCTCAGAGTTTGTTGAACCATTTGGGATACCCACATAACCGTTTGGCGCATTTTCAGTTTTACTGGCATAAACAGGCAACCTCGGATCACTTAAAGAAGTAAGTTTATCCACAATGGTTTTACTGATCCGGTAATCATTTCTGGTTTCAAATGAAGCCGCTACCGGGTTTTGCTGAGGCGATACATCATATTTGAATATGGCATTTTCTGAATTACTGCTAATGTAAGCACCACCTTCTGCCTGTATTTCGTCTATTACCTGTTTAGATTTAGCAGGATCTTTATCTGCAATGCGCAAAGCGATACGAAGCCTCAATGAGTTGACAAACTTCTTCCATCGCGCAATGTTATTGCCATAAATCACATCACCGGCAATCGTTTTTCCAGCGGGATCTAAAGCGGCCTGCGCTGATTTCAAATCGTTTAAAAGACCATAATAAACATCCTTTTGTTTATCGTAAACCGGCGTAACAAACTGTTTGATTTTTCCTGCCTGCGAATATGGAATATCGCCATAAGCATCAGTTAACAGTAAAAATATCCACGATCTGAGTACAAGCGCAACAGCTTTATAATTCGCATTGCCCTGCGCATCGCCCAGTTCGATAATTTTATTAAAACCAGCAATACTCTGGGCATAACCTGTCGACCATAATGCCGTAAAACTGCTGTTTGAATAAATAAAACGATCTTCTTCTGTATATTGTACTTTAGCCCAGTGCTGTGCAAACAGCAAACTTGAATTCATGTTATTGGTCACGCCCCAATAGCTGTCAGCAGTAACTTTCGTGGTCCCGGTAAGCAAATAATCTGGCTGTGCAACTTCAGGTGCATTGGGATTGATATTTACCTCGTTCAGCTCTTTTTTACATGATGTAATGGCAATGGCCAAAATAGCCACTATATATAGTTTTTTATTTTTCATGATGGAATATTTAAAATTTAACATTCAGGTTGATACCATAACTGCGGGTGCTTGGATTTGATAAACTTTCCAAACCCTGACCATTACCGGTATTAAAGGCCACTTCCGGATCAATATCAACCGTATTGCGGTGGATGATCCACAGGTTACGGCCAACCAGTGATACCGAAACACCTTGCAAACTTAATGGACGAAGCCACTTTGCCGGCAGGTTATAGCCTAATTTCACCTCACGGAGTTTTACATAAGATGCATCGAAAATATTTGCTTCATCTATATTTCTGAATGATTTGTAATACTGTTGAGCGGGCAATATCTTCTCGTTGCGTTTGCCATCAGCGGTTACGCCATCAAAAATAATCCCGTCATCGTACACCGTAGCTCCCGCCGGAGCAGCTCCACTTACCCTCACGGTTCCATTTGCCTTGTTGTTATCAGGGTAATAATAGGAGATTCCGCCATATTCAGCTGCTCTTCCGGGAAGTGTTGAAGCCAGAACACCGGTATAAGTTCCTGTAGCATAAGTTCCGTTATAGATAGAGCCACCAAAACTGGCATCAACCAGAACGCCCAAACTGATGCCCTTATAGGTAAAAGTATTGTAAACCCCACCAATCCAATCTGGCGTATATTTGCCCAATACCTGCTTGGTCGGATTTGTGGCTGGTGCACCCGTAGCATTAACAATGATGTTTCCGTTGCCATCTCTTAAAAAAGCGGTACCAAATAACGATCCGTAAGGCTGCCCCACTGTTGCAATTACCTGGGCCGAATTGGAAGCCACCACATAATTGGTTAATAGTTTTTCAGCATCAAGCTCAATTACCCTGCTTCTGTTTGCTGCGAAATTGAAATTTACATCCCAGGTAAAGGTTTTTCTGATTGGGGTAACGCCCAATTGGGCTTCAATCCCTTTGTTGTTGATTTTTCCGGCATTAAGCAATTTTGAGCTGAAACCAGTACTTTGGCTTACATCTGCTGCTAAAATCTGATTGTAACTATTGGTGTTATACGCGCTTAAATCGAAACGTAATCTTTTATTAAAGAAAACTGCTTCAAGACCAAGTTCCGTAGAAGAGGTCGCTTCAGGTTTTAAGTCAGGATTCAGATCTATAGTGCCAGTGGTAAGCTGAGGATTGCCATAAAATGGTGCACTGAAAACATAGGTATTGATTAAGCGGTAAGGATCTGCATCTTTACCCACTTTAGACCATCCACCACGTATTTTTAAATAGTTTAGGGCTTCACTTTTGATATCGAATGCTTCAGTTGCTACAAAACTTCCGTTAAATGAAGGGTAGAAATATGACCTGTTTTGTGCCGGTAAGGTAGACGACCAATCGTTACGTGCGGTAATGTTGGCGAAAAGATAATTTCTGAAACCGATCTGTCCGGATACATAAATACTATACGATTTTAAACGCGACAAATTATTGGACGAAACCAAGGGATCGCGTGAATTTTTAAGGTTGTACAATCCTGCAATAGCCAGTTTAGGTGCGCTCTGGTCATTTTGCTCAATATACTGTCTGCGGATGTTACCGCCACCCAGTAATTCCAGGCTAAAATCTTCACTCAACTGTTTGTTAAAATTTAAAGTTGCATCGGTATTATTTTCGTTTACGGTAAAGGCACTTTCGGTATACGAGCCAAACGGTGTGCCATTGGTACCGTAAGCGATTCTGATTTTACGCCTGTCGTTGTAATAATCCGTTCCCGACCTGAAATTGAAATTTAGTCCGTCAATAATTTTATAATTAATGGCTAAACTTCCAATAATCCGGTTACGGTTTTGCGATACAGTATTTTCGTAAGCTACCCAATATGGATTGCTGTAATAGCTATTGTTCCAGTTAAACGTTTTTCCATTTTCATCCAGATAGTTTTTTAACTGGTTAATATCTACCTGGCGGCCAAACCAGGTAAACTGCAACATGGTACTGGTTGATCTTGAACCACCTGTACCAGGTAAGTTATCAGAACTCAATTTACTGTAATTTGCATTAGCCGTTAAAGTTAGTTTTGGCGTTATTTTTAATGAAGTATTTAATACAAATGAATTTTTACCTTGTCCGGAGTTAGGCACAATTCCAACCTGTTTCAGGTTATTGTAAGAGATCCGATAATCATATTTTTCACCGGCATCTGCAACAGATACACCATTATTCAGGGAATATCCGGTTTGAAAGAAATCCCGGACGTTATCCGGATGAGCTACAAATGGAACCGCCACACCTTTTGAAAAAAACTGCGGAATTAATCTGCCATCCATTTTTGGTCCCCAGCTCTCATCTACCCCATCATTAAGGCCTTTACCAGCCCCATCCACATAACTGAACTTACCTTCCGACCCCTGTCCAAATGCATTTTGATAAACCGGCAGGGTAAGCAAAGTTTCCAGCACGGCATTGGAGTTAACCTCAATGCCCAATCCTTTTTTTGATTTACCGGTTTTGGTCTTAATTAAGATTACACCCGCCGCAGCCCTCGAGCCATATAATGCTGCCGCATTTGGTCCTTTTAAAACACTAATTGATTCTATATCTTCTGGATTGATATCTGAAATGGCATTCGCATAATCCCTTGCGCCTGCAGAATTTAACTGCGAGTTATCTACCGGAATTCCATCAACTACAAATAATGGCTGGTTATTTCCGGCTATGGAGGTTTCCCCTCTGATGACTACGCGGGAAGACCCCATGCTCCCCTGACTATTCGTTACCCTTACACCTGCAATTTTTCCCGCCAGTGCATTGACCAGATTCGATTCTTTAGCTTCAGACAAATCCTGCCCTTTTAATTCCTGAACAGCATAACCAAGCGATTTTTTCTGTCGCGAAATCCCCAATGCGGTAACGACCACCTCATCCAGTGCATTATCGCTCGATTGAAGAATCACAGAGATCGGGCCCTCATTTTTATTCACCGGTATTTCCTGTGTTTTGAAGCCGATATATGAAAATACCAGTGTTGCTTTTTCAGGTGCAGTTATCGAAAAAGCACCCTTACCATCAGAAATGGTGGTTTGTTTGGTTTCTTTGATTAAAATGGAAACACCGGGAAGTGTTTCTCCATCTGCCGACCTCACGGTTCCGGTAATGGTGGCATTTTGAGCGAATAAGTGCTGCGTAATAAACAGCAGCAAGCTAAACGCTATTGATTTAAAATTTGTGAACATGTGTGTGTAATTAATGATTAGATTAGGGATAAAAATTTGGCAAAACAATTCCACCACGGCCAAAAACCGTGTTTTCAGTTTAATAAAAAAAGGAAGCGTTAGCTTAAGAGCCTATTTAAATAACTTTACTTCAACAGGGCCTGCGCATTCGGAAATAGGCATCATCAAGGGATTTTAACTCGTCTGTTTTTTTCATTTCAATGGTTTTCTATAAAACATGTTACCTATCAAAAGCAGCATCGGGTAAAAAAAAGAGCACCCCCTTAAATCAGAAGTGCCCCGTATATTTTAGCTCAGGATCATGCAAACTACTGACTTAACTACCCCAGAGTCATCCGGGATGGAATTAGCACCATTTCTAAAAACTAGATGGTTGCTAAGGCTTCACAGGGCCATTCCCTCCGCCTTTCTTGATAAGTATTTAAAAATAACTGGGGCAAAGTTATAATTAATTCGATTTATCCTATAGTTTTTATAGATTTTTATTGAAATATTTTTTCTTTGGTGATTCCATCCGTATATTTGTCGACTAAATTAGTAGATTAACATACACCCCAATGAAACTGAAGTTCATTTTAATTGCCGTATTGGCCATATCAACATCTTTAAGTTATGCACAAAACAGCACCGTAGCCAGTAGTGTAAAACCAAAGGCTTTTGTCGCATTGGGCAACTGGCGTGGTGTAGCTAAAGTAAAAGAGGGACTCGAAATTCCTTTTAATTTCGAAATCCATGAAAAAAATGGTAAGCAAAAATTGTATTTCCGTAATGCTGAAGAAAGTTTCGAAGGTGGTTTGGTAAAACAAACGGGCGATTCACTTTTTGTTAAACTGGATCAGTTTGACAATGAGTTGGCATTTGCAATAGATGGCAATCGGTTAACAGGAACGCTACGTAAACAAGATAAAGGCGGAAAACCTCTAACCATTGATGCGGAACGCAAAAATTACCGTTTTAAAGCAAATAAACCTGCGTCGGCAGACTATTCCGGAAGTTATGATGTGATTTTTACATCGCCGAACGGCAAGGAAGAAAAAACAGTAGGTTTATTTAAGCAAACAGGGAACAGACTGACGGGAACTTTTCTCCGTGTAACCGGCGATTCCCGCTATCTCGAAGGTATTGTGGAAGGGAACGAATTTCAACTTTCGAGTTCCATTGGCTCCTCTCCTGCTTACTATAAAGGAACTTTCCAGGCAGACGGCACTTTAAAAGGTGAGGTTTTAAGCGCAAGAGGCAGTCAGCCTTTTACCGGAAACAAAAATAAAGATGCTGCCCTGCCAGATCCTTATCAGCTTACCTACTTAAAAAAAGGATACAAAACACTTGATTTTAGTTTTCCTGATATAAATGGTAAAAAGATTTCCTTAAAAGATGAAAAATACAAGAACAAGGTAGTGATTTTAACCATTACCGGAAGCTGGTGCCCTAATTGTGTAGACGAAGCCAGTTTTATGGCTCCATGGTATAAAAAGAATAAAAATCGCGGTGTAGAGATTATAGCCTTGCATTATGAACGTTCAACTGAGCCGGAATATGCAAAAAAAGTAATGACCCGTTTCCGTGAACGCTTTGGTATCGAATATGATCAGGTATTGGCAGGCACTGCCGATAAACAAGCGGTATCTGAATCATTACCCGCGCTTGATTCCTTTTTATCGTTCCCAACAACCATCATCATCGATAAACAAGGAAATGTGGCCCAAATCCATACGGGTTTTAACGGGCCGGCTACCGGTAAATTTTATGATGAATTTGTAAAAGAGTTTAATACAGAGATTGATACTTTGCTGAAGAAATAGTGTCATAATCATCCAGGATCTTTTTACATTGGTTGGTGTGACACACCGATAGAAGACATCGCTACTGGCACGAAAGATTTCTTTCTGCTTTTCACGCAGGAACGATTTTCCGTAATAGATCGGATCTTCTTTTTTTGGAAAGGTATTGCAGTGCACTTCGGGTTGGGCAGTCCTTCTTTAAGCTATTATCTTTTGTGAATGCTTAGCGGGAACTTTTTGGGTTGTGCGCCAAAAAGGATAGCCGCTGCAATAAGGTTTATTTAATTAGGGCCTGTATAAGAAACAAAATAGCGTTTCGAACGCTGATCCTGGCAGTAGCCGTGCATTTAGCCCTGGGGAAGCGGTATCCCTGAAGCGCAGCGTAAGGATATAGCGGAGAACAGGAACGACCTTTAATCATACTGATGACACTGCGCTTCAAAAAAAAGTTATATTTTTTCTTTTTTTGGAAAGGTATTGCGGTGCACTTCGGGTTGGGCAGCCCTTCTTTCCGCTATTATCTTTTTGTGAATGCTTAGCGGGAACGTTTTGGTTTGTATGCCAAAAAGGATAACCGCTGCAATAAGGTTTATTTAAAAAAGGGCTTCTGCAAGGAAAAAAATAGCCATCTGCACGCTGATCCTGGCAGTAACCGTGCATTTAGCCCTGGGCGAAGCGGCATCCCTGAAGCGCAGCGTAAGGATATAGCGGAGAACAGGAACGACCTTTAATCAAACTGATGACACTGCGCTTCAAAAAAAAGTTATATTTTTTCTTTTTTGGAAAGGTATTGCAGTGCACTTCGGGTTGGGCAGCCCTTCTTTCCGCTATTATCTTTTTGTGAACGTTTAGCGGGGACTTTTTGGGTTGTGCGCCAAAAAGGATAGCCGCTGCAATAAGGTTTATTTAATTAGGGCCTGTATAAGAAACAAAATAGCGTTTTGCACGCTGATCCTGGCAGTAACCGTGCATTTAGCCCTGGACGAAGCGGCATCCCTGAAGCGCAGCGTAAGGATATAGCGGAACTACCTTTAATCATACTGATGACACTGCGCTTCAAAAAAAGTTATATTTTTTCTTTTTTGGAAAGGTATTACAGTGCACTTCGGGTTGGGCAGCCCTTCTTTCCGCTATTATCTTTTTGTGAACGTTTAGCGGGGACTTTTCGGGTTGTGCGCCAAAAAGGATAGCCGCTGCAATAAGGTTTATTTAATTAGGGCCTGTATAAGAAACAAAATAGCGTTTCGAACGCTGATCCTGGCAGTAGCCGTGCATTTAGCTCTGGGCGAAGCGGCATCCCTGAAGCGCAGCGTAAGGATATAGCGGAGAACAGGAACTACCTTGTAATCATACTGATGACACTGCGCTTCAAAAAAAAGTTATATTTTTTCTTTTTTTGGAAAGGTATTGCAGTGCACTTCGGGTTGGGCAGCCCTTCTTTCCGCTATTATCTTTTTGTGAACGTTTAGCGGGGACTTTTTGGGTTGTGTACCAAAAAAGCATAGCCGCTGCAATAAGGTTTATTTAATTAGGGCCTGTATAAGAAACAAAATAGCGTTTTGCACGCTGATCATGGCAGTAACCGTGCATTTAGCCCTGGGCGAAGCGGCATCCCTGAAGCGCAGCGTAAGGATATAGCGGAGAACAGGAACTACCTTTAATCATACTGATGACACTGCGCTTCAAAAAAAAGTTATATTTTTTCTTTTTATATTTTTTCTTTTTTGGAAAGGTATTGCAGTGCACTTCGGGTTGGGCAGTCCTTCTTTAAGCTATTATCTTTTGTGAATGCTTAGCGGGAACGTTTTGGTTTGTATGCCAAAAAGGATAGCCGCTGCAATAAGGTTTATTTAAAAAAGGCTTGTACAAGGAAAAAACGGTCTGCTCCTTTTTTATTGTCTTTCTGAACGCTGAAGAATCTTTTTACACAAACGTAATTCATGGTCGGTGTCTCACCGACCATGAGAGCGTTTTCAGTTAATTCAACTCAGGTTGATTCAGGCTATCTCACATATTTTGAAACAAAATCAACGATTGTTTTCTTGGGAACCACAACCGTAGTTGTGCGGCTGAACCTGGCGATGTTGATTCCATAAAAATGTCCATCCCAATCAAAAACAGGCGATCCGCAGGCGTTTGCTTTAATGGCGGCATCATGTACAAAAATAGCATTGAAACCATCCCTTCGCTCCGATTTCCCACCTTCAAATTTATCTGCAGGGTGATTAGAGAGCGATTGTCCCCTTGCCCCGAGCTTGAGAGTTTTGTTCATTTTACCTGATGCATTTACCCACTCGAACATAACCTGGTCGTCTGCCCAATATTTTAATATTTCAGGAGCGAATTCACCTGCATTTTTGATGGATTTCCCATTAATGCTGATGAGCTCATCGCCGACTTTTATCCCTGCTTTTTCTGCCGGGCTACCTTCTTTGATTAACGAGAACTGAACCGGGCTGGAATGATACACCACCATTGCGCCTAAATAAGGCTGGCTATTTATTTTTGGTAAATTGAATTGAGTACTACCTAAAACACTGTGCATCACTTCACCAGTGGGGCTTATACTGTACAAGAATTTACCCATATCTATGTCAATGGTGTCGGTATCAACAATATTTAAGTCAATTCCTCCAATTATATCCTGTTCGAGCGCTAATAAAACCAGGTCATTTTCCTGGTCTTTTTCTACGAATTTAACCGGTACTTTCGTTCCGTTGATATCACATTGTACCTCTTCGCCAACCATGGTGTTTTTGCTTAGCAAAAATTGCTTTTTACCATTATTCAGCGTTTTAACATTTAACAAACAGGCGTTGATATGCTGCTTTTGTCCTTTTATGGTGCTTGTAATCGTGAAACAACTGTTTTTAATTTCAGGCGCATCAAAATCGGGGTGTAAAGCGTTCATTCTGCTTTCTTTCTGCAATTGCAAAAACAAAGGATCGATTTCGACACGATCCGTTTTTTCAGGGAAAGCCGTGTAAAGTCTTTCACTGTTCAGGGCTGTCCAATATTGGCGATAAAGATCAACAGGAATTTCAAAATTCATGTTTTCATCAACATCAATGGCACTGTGCAATCCGATTACGCGGCCATGATAATCGAATAAAGGCCCGCCAGAATCACCTGGTTCCATTTTGCAGGTGGAGCGGATAAAACCATATTCATTTTTTACTTCTGCAACATGGCCCAACCTTAAAGTGGGCAGGCTTTGGTTCAGCGTTTCAGGGTAAGAAATACTGATGCAAGGTTCATTTTTAAGCAAACTGGCTGAATACCCCATCTCTGCGAATGGGTAGGAACCTTTATCGGTAATTTTCATCATGCCCACATCCGGAATACCTGGGGTTTCTTTATTCTCTATTTTACCCAATGCCATTGCGATACATTCACGTCCATCAGGAAAAAAGACCTTGTAATTTTTACCCGGGAAAATGGTATGGGCAGCCGTTAAAATATAACCGTCTGCACTGACAACCACACCACTAAACTGGCCGCTGGTCCTTTGGTTCAGCTGTACATCGAAACCCCACATCCGCACACTTGCCGGGTATGCTTTTTTCACCGCCTGGGCAATGGTATGTTGAAATTTAGCTACCTGCTTTTTCTGTGCAGTAACATGTAGGCTAAACAGCAACGCGAAGGTTGCTGTTATGGCCTTTAGAAAGTTATTCATTTTTCTATGATTTTTCGGGCTGAAGCTTAACCGTCGCCACTCTCCATAATTAGTTGAAAATTTCAGCAAGCTTTTTATTTAACGGTTCACCTCGCAGGCCATTTCCGATAATTTTGCCCTGTGCATCTACCAGAAAACTGGCAGGAACTGCACGTACTCCATACAAACGGCCCACTTCGTTATTCCAGCCTTTCAGGTCAGACACATGGATCCAGTCTAAACCATCTTTTTCTATCGCTTCCAACCAATTCTCTTTGACGTGATCCAATGAAACTGAAATAATCTCAAAGCCTTTATCTTTATAAGTTTGGTATTGCTTTACCAGGTTTGGATTTTCAGCCCTACATGGACTGCACCAGCTTGCCCAAAACTCAACCAATACCACTTTTCCTCTTAAACTGGCCAATGAAACGGGCTTGCCAATCACATTGTTCTGGGTAAAAAGAGGGGCTGCATTTCCAACCGCAGTAATACCGCTCGCAGCGATACGTTGTGCAAGTTCTTTGCCCATATCGGTTTCCCGGTATTCTTTGTTCAAGGCATTAAAAATTGGCTGAACTTTGGCCACATCAACCTTGCTTCCTGCTGCTTCCGAGAGCGCAACCAGGGCGAAATAAGAACTTGGATTTTCTTTCGCAAATTGAAACTGTTTATCTGTTCTGTTCTGGATATTTTTTCTGAAGCGCAGATCTACCGCTTTTATATAAGCCGTATCTTTCTGTTGCTCTGGTGTTCCCTTGTTAAAATCGATGTTAACCGCTTTGGTAAGGGCCATAATGGTACCGCCAATGGCTTTGTTATAGGCATCGTATTCCTGATACACCTTTGAGCCTTTAAAAACTGCATTATCTAAAGAATCTTTTGAACTAATGGTAACCTGCTCTTTCCCAAAATAAAAGTAAATGACGTCACCGGTATAAACGGCCTTATTTTTACCAGCCCCCGTATGATCCAATGCCATGCGGGCATAGGCATTGCCGGAAATATGTCCGGTAAATTTGAAACTTCCGTTAACCAGTGCTACAGAATCTTCATGACTTGCACCATTATCCATGTAATCGATATAGGCTTTAGCAGGGGCGCCCAGTGTTCCTATTTTTCCAGTTAAACTAAAGTTTGGCGTTTGCGCCCAGCTTAAAGCCGGGAATAAAAGGGTCAATAAAACTAATTTTATATTTTTCATTTTGTATTTTTTTTATGATTATAATTTCTATTTACTGTATCATTAATTGTAATTAGTCGAATTGGTCACGTTGAGTCGAGCTTGTAAAGCGCTTGATGAAGTATATAAACGTCTTGTAACACATTTCAAACATTTCCTTCGACAAGATAACATTGACAGAAATCCAATAGAACAGCCATCATCTCGACCAGAGCAACGCGAAGTGCCCACCCGTACGGGCAGGGAGAGATCTTTGGAATAGATTATTGAATCAAATTTAAAAGATTTCTCCATTACGCTACCGATGAAAAATCGGTGAGCTTCAGTCGAAATGACGATACTATTCATTAAAATTTTTCTGTTATCATATTGATTTTTATACCATAAATTATTCAGAATGAGAATTCTATATTTATGAAATAGCCTTAAGCAGATCGTTATTTCCTAATTGCTATATCTACCGGACTACCTGGTATACCTTCAATCTTTTTAACAAATGCGCCGTTCATTCCTGTGGCTATATTCAAAAAAGTAACGGTTTCTTCTGTTCCTACCATTAGGGTTTCCTCATCTTCACTAAGTTTTAACATGGAAATTGTTTTTCCTGCAAAACTGGTCGCCAGTTCCCTTAATTCTTCGTTTACCGGATTATAACGATAAACTTTACCACCATTGGCCATGTAGATTACGCCATTTTTGGCACCGCTCCATTTGGTGTTTTCATTAATCAATTCCTGGCGCACAAATAAGCGTTTATGTTGCGGAGTGAAGGTGAACGGCCCGTTAAACTGGACGTTAAACTTGAGTTCATAAATTTTACCATCGGTTCCTTTGCAATAAGCAAAACAATCTGCATTGTTAAGCTGCTCGATATGAATAAGATCCATCCCCACATTTAACGGGTCAAAAACGTTGGACGTAACCGAATATTGGGTACCAAAATAAACAGGCGTGCCATACAGGTTAATCCGCACAAACTGTTTTCTGTTACGGTCAAATCCAATAAAATAAGTGGCCGATTGCGTGAAACTCATCACAAAAGATGGAGCCAGTTCATAATCACCATCAGCCGGTAAACCAAACATGCCATAAGTAGCTGCCTGATCCCAGGTGCTGGTTGTACCGCCATAAAATTTACCGTTTACAACGCCCATCATTACCCCTTGGGGATGGGAGATTAGTGAACCCACTTCCAAATTATCTGGTGTCGTAAAAAAATTATCCTTAAGTGTGTTCGGATATTTTGGATCCTCCTGCATGGTATTGGGCTCCAGCCTGATACCTCCATTTTTGGTTATGATCCAGTAGCCTAACAAAGTACCGCCGGTAAAGGTGTTCCTTAACAGGAACAAATTTGTAGGGTTTGGCGGCAAATCTTTCCCCTGCATGGCGCGGTATAAACGTGCCTGCACATTGCCATCTGGCTTCACAAACGAAAACTGCGTGATCCCATTTTCAACACTTAATACGGTTGTGCCTTTGGCAAATTCGGTTCCTCCATCAATGTAAAATTTATGGAAATACTTCATTCCATTTGCTTTATTGTAAACCGTAAGTCGGGCAGGATACCTTTTAGCCTGCAAACCGAAAATGATCCTTAATGCGGGGCCGGTATATAAAACATCATTGCCCTCAATTACGCTAATTCTCCACTGAAGCTCTACATTGGCGGCATCAGCACCTTCTATTTTCGGTTTAATGATCAAACTATCTCCCACATTGGCAGTGTAAACAGAATCGAGATTGGCCAATTTGGGTTCAACAGGCATATCGATATCATAATTGCCCAGGTCTTTATGACATGCGGCTAGAGCAACCACGCCAAGTATGAATATGATTAATTTTTTAATGTTCATGTTCTTCGAATTAAATAACCTCATTGCCATTTTCATCTATAAAATAATATTTACCATTCTGCATATTTTTTTTCAAAAGCGTTTTCTTAGCCGGATTGCTCTTGTTGTAGAAGTAATAGCTGTTGATATCGCCTGCGGTTACTTCTTCGATCACATAACCTTTTGTTGCATTTTTGGTTACCCAGTTAAATGGATTGTTTAACATCGTGGTCAATAAACCGATGTAATACAGGTTTTTTGGTGCGTCAAGTCCGTCAGTAGTGAGAGAAGTTTGCTCGGTTACCAAAATAAATAACTCATGTTTGGTTCTCGAATAAGGTGGTAGCGGCCAGGTATCCCACCAACCTGGTTTTTCCAATTTTGATGAGAATACCACTTTTGCCCTGATCAGGTAAGGGTTTTCGATGCCCAGATCCGGCGTTCCGGTTAATTTAATCAGTATCGAAACCGATCTGTTTTCCAATTGCCGGTCCTGATTATAAATCACTACCGGGATATAACCTATTCCTTTATTCGGAAGAATAGAATATTGTGGTTTCAAAGCTTCATAATGTAAGCCGGGTGTAGCGGTAGAAGAATCAGCATCTACTCGTGCACTGAATTTACGATCTGCATCGGTTCTGATGCCGGATAAACGTACCGGCAGCCACACGGTATCCTGGGCCAGTGTAGGGTTATAGGCAAAGGTTTTTACAATACTATCTTTATCTGCATTGTAAATATCGAAGTAAACATTTGCACGGTGATCAAAACGCATCTCTTCTGCTTTCTTGCAAGAAGCCAGACAAATGAGTGCGCATATAAATATGTATATTTTCATAATTTGCTATTAATAAATTTTAAATGGTTTTATCTGCCGCCATAAACCACCTCATCGTTAGGAAGAGGGAGTACGAAAATATTATCAGAAGGCGGGATGGTTACGCCGGTTTGACCTATAATCCCCCTGTTTAGCCTCTTATACATATAAAACAGCTGACCCTCTGCCAACCACTCTTTACGTGCATCTTTAAGTAACTCCTTTAAAAGATCTTCTTCGCTATTGATGGATAATGGGTCGCCTATCTGCCTCGCTTCCCGAACCTGTTTAAGATAATTTATAGCTTCGGTTGGACTGCCTGCATATGAACATTCAGCAGCGATATAATACATTTCACTAAGCCTGATGGCCGGGGCCATTAAATAATGCAGGTTTGCATTTGCCTCAGCGCTTAAGGGGTTTCGCCGGTATTTAACAATGTCGTAAGATCTCGATGATTGATTAGACGTTGCCGACAACCAATATTTATAACGTGAATCACTTGCCCCGGCTGTTGCCTTTTCATAAATATAATCCGCAGCATCTTCAATCAGGTAAAAGCCTCTGGTACCGCTTTGAAACCAGTTGTCTTTAATTTCTTTTGCAGCGCCAGGTATATACCAGCCAAAAACAAGCTCCTTGTAAAGAATGCGGTCTTTTTTTGAATCCTCGAAAGCTTCGAAGTCACTTTTTGCCGTCCAGGGGAATTTTTTGGAGTCGATTACCTCTTTAGCGTTTTGTAAAGCTTTCGCTTTATCATTTTTATATAGATATACGCGTGCCAGCGTACCACACACGGCATAATAATTTAAACGGTGTCTTCTGTTTTGTAAAAAGAGACTTGGGTTCCGTTCTTCCGTATTTTTGAGCGTATCGGTAACCAATGGATAGTTTACAATATAACCGGAACTGCGGATAGGATCGGCTGCTAATAATTGTTTTGCTTGCTCCAGATCTTTAATAATGAGATCGATCGTTTCTGATACATTGGACACAGGTGTGATCTCTTTAGTATATTTATTTGCATAAGGAATTCCTTTTGCAGTAGGATTTCTCAGATAAGAAGGAGCAAAAAGGCGCAACAGATCGAAATGTAAATAAGCTCTTAAGGCAAGCGCTTCTCCTTTCACAATTGCGTAATTGCTACCGCTAAAGATGTTCTGTTTCGCATCTACATTTTCCAGAATCAGGTTACAGTTAACAATTGCATTATATAAACCAGCCCAGATTTTATCTTTTCGTTTGATAAACTCTCCATGCTTATAATTATACAGGGAGGTTTGCCTGTAATCCTGACCATCATCCCGCATCGAAAAATTTTGCGCCAATACTTCTGTAGTACCAAACGTAAGTTCTTTGCCATACAGATCCGGTTCGGTGCTGCGGTTATACACACCATTTATGGCTTCCATAAAGCCACTTTCGGTACTGAATAAAATTGGCGCCGCTATTTCAGATTCCGGCTCAACTTCCAGCCATTTTTTGCAGGAACTCAGCAATCCTGTTATCACGATGAGGCAGATTAACAATCTAATCTTCATATTTTTATATTTTAAATCCGTTAATGAATATTGCTTAAAAAGCTGCTCTGATTGAAAAGGTTAAACTCCTGGTAAATGGATAGTTGATTCCCCTTTCTTCTTTTACTGATGACCAACGTACCACATCATTTGCCGTTACCTGAAACATGAGACTCGACATCGACAATTTTGACGCGATTTTTTTGTTCATATCATAAGACAGATTAACTGATTGCAGGTTGATCAGGTTATCAGGCTGTATAAATCTCGAGCTAACATCCGTTTCGCCATTATCCGCTATGTTCTTATAAAAAGATAAGTCGCCGGGTTGCTTCCATTTTTCCTCAAACACACGTTTATCCACATTATATCTTGGGTCGGCATTTTCAACCCGTTCTACGAGGGTGAGGTTGTATTTATCGCCTCCGAAAAAGGTTTGGAACTGGACATACAGGCTGAACCTTTTGTAATTAACGGTTCCGCCAAAGTAACCGCTCACTTTAGGGTTAGGATCGCCGATTACCACATAATCCCTTTTATCGTAGTCATAAGTAAGTGTACCGTCTTTTTTAAGGTATAACTCCCGTCCATTTTCCGGATCAATGCCTAACGAACGTACCCCATAAATGGCATTAAATGGTTGCCCTTCACTAAACCGAAGCAAGGGAATCCCCCGGTAACCTCCGTCACCCGGCTTTACAGATTGCAGTTCGTCTGCCCTATCGTTGTATTTCTTTAAAGCGTTTGAGATTCTTACCACCTTATTCTTATTGGTAACCATATTGGCGTTCAGGTTTACCGACCAGTCTTTGCTTCTTACGGCCTCAACGTTTATGCCCAGCTCAGCACCTTTATTTTCCATATCTCCAAGGTTTTCTTTATAGGACAAAAATCCTGTTGAGGGTGGTAGTGTAATATCAGCCAGAATATCTTTGGTAAACTTTTTATATATCCTTGGCAGAATCATTACGCGGTCTTTAAACAGACCAATGTCTACACCGATGTCCGTCATTCTGGTTTTTTGCCATCCCAGGTTTTCATTTCCATAACTGTTTACGTTCGCTCCAATGCCTGATGAATACCAGTTTCCGGTGTTATACTTATAAATGGTTTTTGATAAATAAGGATCAAACTCCACCGAACCCGTTAAGCCTGTAGAGGCTTTTATCCTCAGTTGGCTGATCACAGGATTATTTTTCAGAAATTCTTCCTGATGTACATTCCAACCTAATCCGAACGACCAGAACGGAGCCAGTTTATTGTTCACCCCAAATTTTGAAGAACCATCAATACGAACGGTTCCATCCATCAGGTACCGATTTTTGTACGAATAGTTTACCGTAAAAAACGAACCGAATAAACGGGCCTTTTCGAGTCTGCTTTGCGGTTTTCCATCTTCAGCATAACCTTTAGCAAAGCCAATGCTGGTAAAACGATCGTTCGCAAAGCCAATGGCAGTAAATTCTTTCTGATCGCGTAACTCTGTGCGGGCATTTACCCCCACTAAAGCATTAAAATAATTACCACCGATCTGCTTTAACCAGGTTAACCTGAGGTTACTGTCCCAATAGGTTTCTTTCATTTCCCTGTTGGTATACTCCCCTTTTTCATCAATTTTATCAGTGGTATACAGGTAATATTTATTGGCCTGTGGCGAAGTAAAAATATCATCTGAATTAGCTCGTGTGGTTAAACTCATCTGCGCCCTTAACCTCAAGTCTTTTGCTACTTCCAGATCGGCAGAAAGGTTATCGATGATTTCGGTATACTTCGATTTATTGAAACTGCTCAAATTGGCGTCGAAGAGCGGGTTAAATACATATTCTTTTGATCGGTCTTGTTTTTCATATACATCCGAAATCCTCATGGCCATTCCGTTGGCATCTTTTAAGGGATAATAAGGATTCATCCTTACATAATTGGAAAAATCGCCATATGGAGATTCGGTAGCCCCCACCTGTGTTACGGATAATTCATTTCTGAACTGAAGTTTCTTCACATTGTACTGAAAGCTCATTCCACCCGAATACTGATCTCTTTCAGAGCCTTTCATCGCTCCAGGCCTGTTTTGGTAGCGAAGATTTACATTATATCGAAATGCCTGCGAACCGCCATCCAGGTTTAGTGCATGTTTATGGCCTACCGTATTGCGCAGCGGTTGCGATAACCAATAACTGTTCACCCCACCAACAACATTGGCTTTTTTGTGATAATAAATTTCATCCAGCTGATCTTGAGGAACCTGTTGTTTTGCAGTACTATATAATCCTGCCAAAACTTCGTAATCCAATTTTTCGGCAGCGTCTAAAACCTGGTAATCGCTGAGATCAGCAGCGGTCAGATTCAGCTCGTAATTATATTCTATGCGTAATTTCCCTTCCAATGGTGTTTTAGTGGTAATTACAATTACACCATTGGCCGCTCGTGAACCGTAAATTGCCGTTGCAGCTGCATCTTTAAGTGAGGTTACCGATGCAATACGGTTTACATCCAGGTCAAATACTTTCTGCACGCTCACTTCGTATCCATCCAGCATAAAAACAGGCATGTTCGCCGTTCCAAGAATATCATCTCTTCTCAGCACCTGTCCATCGCCACTGGGCAGCGCTGAAGCTCCCCTAACGTTGATAGAGGGAATCCGGTTAGGGTTTGACCCTGCAAGGTTATTGTCAATCAGTTTAAAGGAAGGATCGAATGTACCGATACTTTGCAGTAGATTCTGTGGATTTACCCTTCTCAGCTGTTCTCCCGATATGGTAACTGCATTACCGGTATAATTGTCTTTTTTAATGGTTTGATAACCGGTAACCACCACATCATTCATTTGGGTCATTTTAGGACTCAGCTTAACGTTTAACGTTTTAGTACCTGAAACCTTGATTTCAAATAACTCGTAGCCCACATAACTGAACACCAAAATGCTTCCTTCGTCAATATTAACTTTGAATTCACCATTCTCATTGGTGATGCCTACGCTGGCACCATTTTTAATGGAAACATTAACACCGGGAAGGGTTTCACCCGTAGCTTTATCGGCAACTACACCCCTTACCTCTATTTTTACGGCCACAGGTGATGCAATAACCGGTAAATTTGCCTGAGGGCTAATGACGATGGTTTTGTTGACGATATGATAAGTCAGATTTTGGCCTTTTAAAGAAGTATTCAGCGCATCGGTCAGGGATGTGTTATTAAACTCAACTGTTACATCAGGTTTATCCTGTAGCAGTTGTCCTTTATAAAAGAAAAAATAGCCTGTTTGCTTTTTTATCTCTTTAAATACCTGTTTAAGCGATGTTTTTCTTCGAGAGAGCGTTACTGTCTGAGAAAAGGCAGCTGCCGATACATGTAAGGCACCAACCAATAGTAAGATCGTAGTCAATTTCATGACCAATAAAAATTTAATCTTTACCCTCCGCATGTCGCACACGGGGTTGTAAAGGGTAGTTAATTTCATACCTTTGTTACGAATGAGGTTAAAAAATAGCAGCTGGGTTTCGAAGCAAGCTGCTTGTCCAATTTCTACCGGAAGCGCTGCCGCGCTTTCGGTTTTTTCAAGGTATTCCGTTAAATTTCTGGTAGTTTTTTCATCATAAAGTTTAGTTAGTTTGTAAATTGGTTGGTTGATTTTTTGGCTGTTTAAAGAAAAGCCGTTCTTATTTTATTTAATTTCCTGTTACAGTTAACACCTTGCCTTTAGCATCGATATGAACGTGGTTGAGTTCTAATATTTTAAAAACTTCTGCCAGGTTGCTGTTTCTTGGTATTTCACCTACGTATTTTTCAGATGTAATTTTGCCCTGATAAACCACATCCACATCATACCAACGCGAAATCTGGCGCATAACGCTCTGCAAATCGTCGTTATCGAAAGCGAAAACATCATTTTTCCAGGCCATTTCCCTATCTACGTCTACCTGATGATTGAGCGACAACCTGGCACTGGCTGCGTTTAATAACGATTGTTCCCCTGGGTGCAGATTTACCGAACCGGATGATGTGCTTACTTTTACGGCACCTTCTAAAAGTGTAGTTTTAACAATAGCTTCATCCTTATAGGCATTAATATTGAAATGCGTACCTAAAACTTCAACGGTTTGTGACGCTGTTTTTACCCTAAAAGGGCGGTCACGATCTTTGGAAACTTCGAAATAGGCTTCGCCATCTAACTCCACCATTCTTTCATTTTTTGCAAAAGCATAAGGATATTTTAAGGTTGTAGCGGCATTCAGCCAAACTTTTGTTCCATCCGGAAGATTTACCTCATACTGCCCTCCGCGTGGCGTAGCAATTGTATTCGATCCTGTTATTAATGCATTCGGGTTTTCTTTAATGATATATTCGAGCTGTCCGTTTTTTGTCTTCCGGATCACGATGCCGCTCTGATCCGCAATCTGACCATTTTTAGCATCATCCAGGTTAACAACAGTTCCATCGGCCAGGGTAAGCACCGCCTTATTTCCACCTGGCAGAATGTTTTTTAATTCTCTTTTAGCAGTTAAAGGAGCGGCAAAACGCTGTGTAACAAAATACAACCCAAAGCCCAGGCATAAAACGATACTTGCCGCGATCGCGACCCATTTAACAGTAAGCAATTTTAATGATTTGCCGCCAAGGTTCAAGCGGTTCCAAACTTCTTGTTTGCTTGCTGTTATAACGGATTGCCGGGGCGCGTCTTGTTCAAAAGGCAACTGGCGATACCAATCTTCAACAACAGCCATCTCCTCGGGCGTACAATTACCGGCAATGTACTTGTCTAAGAGCTCTCTTGCATTTTTCTCCATTAAAAAAGATTTGTTTGGTTTGATTAATGTATATACGGCGAAGGTATAGGCTTGGGGGTATCAGGAATTATCTTTTTTTTAAAAATAATTTCGAAACAGGCTCAATCAAACAAAAAAAGCATGATTTAAATCACACTAACGATATATTAATAATAATTTCTGAATAGAAAAGCAACATAAACAACCAGGCCTAACCTCGATTTCAGAATTCGAAGTGCTTTTTTGACCTGTGTTTTAACCGTAAGTTCAGATAGCCCTAATTCTATAGCAATTTCTTTATGCGTTTTATTTGCCCTGCGACTTAAAATAAAAATTTCACGCATTTTTGGCGGCAAAGCATCAATTTCTTGTTCTATTAACCTTGCCATCTGTTTTTCACGCACCCTATAATCGGTCAGTACATGATCCTGATCAATATAATCCTGCAAAGAATCAACGTATTTGTTTTCTACTTTTTGATGTGCAAATACGTCCAGTATACGGTTACGTACGGCGGTATACAAATAGGCTGAAAGGTTACCATCAGGCGCTACCTGCACACGTTTAACCCAAAGCGATTCGAACAACTGGTGCAACACATCTTTCGCTTCTTCTTCATCATTTAAACGCTTGCTGGCATGGATGAAAAGTAATCCGTAAAAGCGGTTGTAAATTTCAGTAAAAGCGAGTTCATCACCTTGTGTTAACAAGTATGCCAATTCGCTATCAGAATATGAACGGTAAACACCCATAGAGATCAGCACAAAGATAGTACAATACAATCGGTTTCATTGTATCACGCTGGCTGTTATCTATCTAATTGCCTTATGTTTTCATTTTTTTACATAGCATCGTCTTATTTTGAAATATGCACCGGATGATATACTAATGTTAATATCATACTGATAAAATGCCATCTGATTTTTGACAACATCTACTTTTGCCAGAAATGTTAAACATCTTAACCAGGATGCACACAGTTAACCAAAGATTATGTATCTGTGTACCTCCTTTTCAGTTGTGGTTAAATTATGATTTGTACTAAACCGTATTTATCTTTTCTTTCTCGAAAACCTGGGCAAAATGTTCAAAAGTTTGATTTGCAGCATTGATCGCCTGTTTTTCTTCTTCTTCAGTTCTGGCCTGCGCATTTAAAACAGCAATAAAATTGCCCCACATTTTTCCCGTAGCCTCGCCATAGCCTGAAAAGAAAGAAATGCCTTGGTTAACGCCTCCTTTTTCGAGCATTTTTACAATGATGCTTCCGCCCATGATCGAACCTTCCAACACGTATAAGGCCCCCAATGCCTGTACCGCATTTTCGATTTTTGGTACCGTAGTATCAGGTAGGTCGGAGATTTCGCTCCCGAGTTCCAAAATATCAGCTTTGATATATGCCGAATTTCTGCGCTCCGCATAATCGGGCAATATAGATTCGGTAATGTATGGCTTGATCGTTTCTTCAATATGGCTGAAATAGGCATAAAAATGTTTCAGCAGATCTGCATAATCTGCATTGTTTCTAATGGACTTTAACTTTAAAACAACCTGTTTTTCGAGGTTTTGGTGCGCAACTTTTGTAGCCTCTTTAATATTTGTACTTAACATTTGCTGTAATTTATGGTAATTTGACTAATTAATCTTTATATAAACGATAGGTCAATCCGGCCAGTACAATTCGTCCGGGCTGCCCCGGCACAAGCGGATCGGTATAATTTAAAATGTTATCTACGGTAAGCCTGATGCTTAAGTGTTTTTTCATTAAGTTTTTTTCAAAAGCAGCATTGAGCATCAAAAATCCATTTACAAAGGTATCATAACGATCGATAAATTGGTTCCCGTTACGGTCGCCAAAAGGATATTTACCCCTATAATTGATACGGATATTAAAACCGGCATCCCATGGACGATAATTATAAAAAGCTTTGAAATTGGCCATATGCCTCGATCGGTTCTCAATGCCCCAATAATCAGCAGGTTTTGGTGCATAAGAATTTCCGGTTGCAGGATCGTGAATGTTCTGGTTAAAGGGGTAATGGCCTGCTTTAATGCTATCAAGTATGCTAAGGTCTTTGGCACTCAGGTATTGATAACCCGCACTCAGCTCCAGATTTTTAAGCGGATTAATGACGAAAGATAAATCTATTCCTTTATTTATAGCCTTTGGCAGGTTCTGATAGGTAAAGATGTTCCGGTTTCCGCTTCCTGTTGCTACCTGGATACTATTGATCTGATGATGTAAACTGTGATGAAAAATACCTGCCTCCACCTTTATATTGTCTTTAGGTCTCCACTCCAGACTTATATTCAAGGATGTACTTCTTTCTGCCTGCAGGTTCTGATCGAGCTGGTTCAGCAGAAAAGTCCTGATCTCACTAATCTGTCCCTGTTTATCTAACTGATTTAAGGTTTGCCTTAACACTTCATTGCCTATCACCAGATAATTGGCCGCAGGGTTATAAAACACCAGATATCTCGATTTAAAATCAGGTGCTTTAAATCCTGTACCAGCTCCCGCCTTAAAAGTTAATGCAGGTACAATTTTATACTGCAGCCCTAAACTGGGGTTGAGCTTGCTGCCATAAGCATTGGTTAAATCGTAACGCAGGCCTGCAACCAGCCCAATTGCCTTATTTAACTGCCAATCGCCCTGTAAAAAAGCAAAACCATTGTTTACCGAACCTGGATTGGTCAACGAAACATCATTCATCGTTTCGATGCTTCCCCCTAAACCACCTGTAAATTTAAGATCATTATTTACGCCATAGGCAAACTGCTGTTCGAAACGGTGGAGATTTTGGACAAAAATATCTTTGGTAATGGTACTGTTCGTTTGCTGCCAATCTACGCTTTGGTCTGATCGGAAATGGGTATAATAATAACGGCTCATGCTACGCAGACCAAAGTGGAAATGATGATCGAAAGTAGCCGAAAGATTTAAGTCCTGCTCGTCCTGACTGTCGCCGGAAATAATGCCCAAGCCAAAATCTTTAGACATAAAGGATTTCCTTAAGCCATACCTGCCACTGAAACCGAGGGTACTGCCGGGCGTTAAACGGTATCTAAGCCTCCCCTGTAACGCGTAATTATCATAAGGCGGTGCTGTGGTTCCCCGCTGGATGTATTTTGGGTTGGTATTAAAACCATCGGTACGGTAATAATTCGCAGACAGGTTGGCTGATCCCCTGTGGGAAGCAAATGGTGTTTCACCTTCAAGTGTAAGATCAGCAATATTCAAACTCCCATACTGGGCTGCAATTGATGCCTGAGACTGTAAAGCGCCGTATCGCGTAACTATATTAACTGCTCCTCCAAGTGCTTCGCTGCCAAACAGACAGGAAGATGCGCCTTTGATGATCTCAATCCTTTCGATATTGGAAACGCTGATTCTGGATAAATCAAAATTTCCGCTGTTGCGCCCAACCATAGGCTGTCCATCAATTAATATCATCACATATTCGCTACTGAAGCCCTGCATCTGTACCCCGACCGATCGGGCACCCCCACCAATGTTGTTGATAATGGCCATGCCTGTTTGCTCTTTTAATACCTCATCCAATCTTCGGCTGCCCATCAGTTCGATGGTACGCCTGCTGATTACCGTAACCGGCATGGCACTGCGCTCCAGTTTCAACAGATGATCTGGCGCAGCACGGTTTTCTGATACGGCCACTTCATTAAGTTTATGTTCCTCATCCGATAATTTAATCAGCAGGTTATTGGCCACTGTAGTAATTTTAATGTTAGCCTGGTAACCCGCTTTGCCAACCATGCTTACCGTCATATTATAATTACCGATAAATATTTTGGTAAAGATAAAATTTCCCTGCGCGTTTGTCTCAGTGCTATGTCCATCCGGTTCGAGGCGTACGGTTACTCCACTTAAAGCTTTGCCTTCATTGTCGGTAACGGTGCCTTTTAAACTTCCATAATCCTGTGCAGCCAATTTAAAGTGGTAAAACACGAGAAAAAATATAATGGTGGATAGTTTAAACATTTTTTATTTATTGTAGCTAAGCTGTTCTTCAGCCATGTCTTATTATTTTTTTAATCTTAATCTGTTTTCGACCATGATGCTTTCTGCTTCATTTTTCATCGATAGCTCAATGTTACAGGCCGTTATCCGGCTTGTTGTGGCCGTGTGATTTATTGATTGTTTTTTTGCGCCATTAATCAATTGTAAGGCAGCACTTAAGCAACTTTCGTTTGGATCACCCAAAACGGGATCAACTGTTCCTTTTACGGCAACATCCGGTTGCATGCCTGTAAAATAACCCGACCAGCCATTGGCATTTTGAATCAAAAAGCTGCTCAGGTAAACACTGTACTGATCGATGTTGATACCAAAAAAGCCTACAGGTTTTCCATAGGTTTTCTCTCCAATCAGTTTAACCTCAAAATAAGGTTTTAAACTACTGATCAGCATCTCGCTGGCCGATGCGGTATTGCCCGAAATGATGAAATAAACGGATTGAATAGTCTGTAAAGTTCCTTTTTTATGAAATGTATAAGTATTGCCACCTATGGTATAATCTACGTCAGCCATGGTAGCCATGCGGCCGTTGTAAATAACCGTTTTTCCATTGGCATCTAAATATGGTTGATGTTTCAATATTTTTGCGGTACCGTTCTGCATAGATGGGTTAAATACCTCGCGATACATTACTTTACCATTCAGGCTGGTAGGTACAATTAAATCGGCTACATATTCTGCAGTTTCCAGATAACCACCACCATTGCTTCGGAGATCGATTACCATAACTGTTGGTTTGGCTGCTGCGAATCCGGAAAAGGCCTGATCTAACGCCACTTTACTATTACTTATTGAAGGAAACGAAGCCAAAGCCAGGTAAGCAACTGGTATATTTCCGCTGATGATTACTTTATTGGCAAGCACAGCTGTGTTAGGGCTGGTAATACCAGCGGTACTCCCTGCGACACGCTTCCCCACCTGAAGATTGGAATATTTTGGATTTTCGAAATAAACCGGCAACTCATAAGGTGTGCCGGTAGCTGCGTTTATTTTAAGCTGCGAAATATCAAATAGCTCTTTCCTGAAAGTTGTAATATCAGAACCAACCCCTGCATATTTTTGCCTCGGATTAAATTCGGCATAGCTGGGCAGTACGTCGTTCCATAAGTATACCTGTTTGGCGTATAAAAAGATAGAATCAAGCGTAAACTCACTTCGCGTACCCGTAGTAGGCGAAATAATTTCGTCGCCCTCATCAACAGCAACCTGTGCTTTTTTACAGGCAGAGGTTGCCGTTAGAATCAGCGAGAGTAGCGTGATATATAACTTGATGTAACGTTGCACTGCGGGTTAGTTGGTAATGGTAATCGCGTCGTCGAAATAATCTGATATTCGCCCTGCTGCGTAATATTCTCCCGCAGGATAATTATAAATAAATAGATCATACTGACCAACAGGCAGGTTTTCAGGCACCTTTAATATTAATTGACCAGCCTTAACCTCTTTGATTGTAAGATCGTAAAACTGTTTGCTCGCTACATGTCGGATTGAAAATTTATTGATCAATTCGATCCTGTTTACCCCATTTAGCGTAAACTCTTCTCCAAGTTTTAAAGTGGTTTTTATAGTAGCCAGTTCCAGGAAGCTTATAGAAGGAGGGCCGGCAGTGATACCAAAGGTCCGTTCCATCACCACAGTTCTTTGCCCTGAAACAATCTTTAGTTTATAAATACCGTCCGGTATTGTTGTATCTAATGTTACATTAATCGCTATTGGGGTCAGTGTTCCTATTGTCAACGCTGTTTCAGTATTATTAGCTGTATTTACCAGGTAAACTTTGGTTTGATTTTTATCCGCTATGATATTATCACCACTTATGATAATATTTTTACCTTTTGTTGCAAAACTTTTGGAATTGTACACAAAAATGCCGCCAGTTACATCGACCTTAAGTAGTGGCTGATTGATCACCTTTTTGATCAGATACACTTTGGTTGTACCGTTTTGAGCCGTTACCACAAACTTAGTTGTTTCTTTAAAAACCACATGCTGGCCTGAAGCAGGACTTACACTTGCCCTTTCGGATACCACGATGGTTGGCGTAATGTAATCAGGTAAAACCTGCCCTGAAGGCCAGTATATAATCAGGTTCTTTTCATCTATTACTGCCTTAAGTGGCTCTCCATTGGCATCTTTTATCGTAAAACTTACAATGTCGGCATAAGGATAATCTTCATATTCCTTTTTGCAGGCACCGAATATGCTAAACAGGCATAAAATTAAAAGATAGTACGAACTGACAGAGAAGCGTTTATATATTGTATTCATAATCAATAATCATTAGATTTGCATTTTTAGACCCGCAAATACGGCCTTAGCTAAGGCTAATATTTTTAAAACGATTTGGGATTATTCCCTTATTTGGGTTTATTTATGATTTTTAGGGACGATAAGTCGTGTTTTCGTCCCTTTTTTCTGTTCTATCGAGTTATTGCCGCTGATAGAGCGATTCCTTACTTTAATCTCTTAGTATGGAAGTTTACCGTAGTATTGTAAGTACCAGATGTAGTTATACCATCAAGCTGAACCACATAAAGCCTTGTTGAGCCAGATATGGTAGATTGATTACCTACTATAGCATATCTTTGCGCTACCGGTGTAATGGTACGGTTAATCCTGTCGTAATTGTACCAGCCCACAGCTGTACTGGTATTGTTTCCCAAAGTGCTTATTGCACCTAATGTAACGGAAGAAACATCCGCTAAAGTAATGCCGCTAACATTGGTTACTGACGGAGAATCATAATAACCAAGGTTATTGGTACCTGCAATGGTAATGTTTCCGTTAAAGTTGCTGTCGAAATTAACCTGGTTGCCAGTACTTGCCACCACATTGTTAAGTAAATCGTATCCAACCGGAGTCCACGAAGTAGGTGAAGTTGATGAATTGGTTACCACGCCTGCTTCCGTATCGCCTACAGCAAGGGCCGCAGTTGTATTTTGTAAAGCAAGTTTGTTATCGGGTTGAACAGCATCTTTTTTACAGGCAGTTCCTAATATGGCTAAAGTTGCAATAGCGAACGTAAGTTTTAAAAATTTCATTTTCATTTTTTTTAGATTTATGATTTTTGTTATATAAATGGGAATAATCTCCCCAATCGTTTTTCAAATGGATAATGGTAACTGGATATTATTTGGCGGTAACGGTAACTGCCCAGTTTAGGGTGAGCAATGGCCATGTTCCAAATGCAGCCGTTGGTGTATATACCCCTGGCGGAACAGTATCAGGAACACGGATCGTGGCTTCGGTGCGGGTGTAAGAAACAATGGGTAAATTTGTTTTCTGTCCGTTTACCATGATATAAAATTCTTTAAAATCATGTAATACCGTCTGCGAAGAATTGATCTTGAACGTCTCCCCCTGTTTAACGGTAACCGGCCCATAATTAATTCCAGGCCTGCCATAAACCACTTTTACCGGATATTTCATTTCGGCAGTTAAGGCTTGTACTTTTACCCTTACCTTGTAAGTTCCGGTATCTAAACTTTGCGGAACCTGTAAATAACTATAAGTATAAGTTTTAACACCACCAATCATGGATACCGATACGCCTGGTGTACCCAGTGCCGAACTGGGCGCCAACTCATATTCTTTATCTGTTTTATCTACCAAGTAGGCCTTGATCTTTTTAACATCGGCAATATTAAAATTACCTTGCACCCGCACATCGTACGTGCCAATTGCCATTGTAGAGGTATTGGTGGCTGTGGATAGTTCGGTGAGTGCCAAAGGTGAGATCTGATTGAGTTTAATTATCAGCTTATAAGTGGAAGTGCTTTGATCGGCTGCAATAACGGTATAAGTTTTGTTGGTATCCAAAACCTCAACCGGGGTAGGCATTTCAATCAACCTGGCCCCTGCAGATAGTTTAATAACAGGCTCTATCACATCCAGTTCGTAGTAATATGGTAAATAAAGCGTTATGGTCTTGTCGGTTTCATCAATGGCACCAAAAATATCTCCATCGGATACGGCAACTTTAAATTCGGTGATTTTATTTGCCGGAACAGGTTCCAGACCGATTGTTTTTTTGCAGGCAGCAAGCGTAGCAACTGTGAATAGTATACCAAGCAGTTGCGTTAATTTATTCTTCATTTTAATATCAGGTTATTTATGTTATGGTACATTTATTTAATCTCGAATTTTGTACTTCCCTTTGGCACAATTACAAATTCAAAAGTGAAATACATATGTGGAGTGGTTCTGAACCATTTGTCAGCAGTATAGGCATCCTTGTAACAGCTGATCATTTTGATCTTCGCATAATCGCCTTTGGCTGTACGGACAACAATGGTTCGTTTTTCGGGCATCGCATAGGCCACGTGCTGTTTGTTGTAACTTCCATCCCCTCTCCTGGTACCGCCAAAATCATATAGGTACCATCCTGTTCCTTCACCAAAATCACCCTCATCATCAGTACCGATTGTTTTACTAATACTTAATGAAGCATCTGCCGGCACATTGGTAACCTCATCAAAAGGCTTTTGTAATATGGCAATTGCCCCCGTACCTGTACTCCCAGCGCCTAAACTGGTTGAAGATTGACCATTATTGCTACTTAAAAAACTATTGTAAAGTCCGCTGAAGCAAATATCCCAGTGATTGGTTTTGGCGTACAATAAAGGAACAATGGTCCTGGTTTCCAGACTGAACAGAACAGCCGTTGGCGGTACCGTAGGGTTTGCATCATCCGTTTCTACCGCTAAATTTTCTATACGCTGTATTTTATAATATGGTGTACCACCTTCGGTATGGGTTGGCACCTCTTTTTCAGCTTCAGGCGAAATGATATCGTCTTTCTTGCAACTGGTAAAAAGTAAGCCCAATATTAAACAGGCTGACACCCATTGAAGCCTGTTTTTGTTTATGGCAATCATTATATTCATCTTGTTTTATTTGGTCTGTAAATTTTTGCTTCCATCCTGTTGCACATAATATCTGAAGGTATAATAAGGTGCAGGCCAGTTTAAATCGCTTACACTTGGCGGATTGCCCTTGTAGGCATTAATCAACTGCAGTTTGGCATATTTGCCATCGGGCAACTTAATGGCGTAGGTACGGTTGGGAATGGCCTGCATAATATGTGTATTGAGGCTGTAAAAAAACCATCCATTGGAGCTGGACGAAGATGCCCAACCGATTTTAGTTACTTCGCTGGCATTAAAAACCTCATCAGATGGCGCCTCGTTAATGGTATCATAGTTTTGTTCCAACATAACCACTGCACTTTTTGCCGTTCCACCGAAACCGGGGTTATACTGATAATCTTTATCATTTACATAAACCTCGCTGTTATACGGTCCGGTAAAAGCCAAATCCCAGTCTTTTGTTGTTAGCCATTGTGCCGAGTCTGCTGCATTGCGGATCCAGATCTGTTTCTGATCCCTTAAGCGGAAAAGAAAGATATAAAAAGGCCGAACTTCTTTGCCGGGGGTTCCACTACCCATGGCGGCCTGTGTATCGCCGGCTAAATCGGTAATCACTATACTTTTACCATCTTGTAAAATCTTATTCTGATCTATTTCTTCTTTCTTGCATGAAGCAAAAGCACCCGTTAAAAGTAGCAGACCTATAGCTAACGTCTTTTGATTGAAGCAATTGATAAATCTCCGGTAGTTCATTCTTCAGTTATTTTTAATCATTCTAAATAAGAATACTGCAAACATCCAAATTAAGCGTCAGAAATGGTTTGTTTAATCCGTATTTTAATTTGTGCTATCCGTATTTTATTTTGTTCAAAGCGTATTTTTTCAATCTTCATTTTGCACAAATCAGTATATAAGCCATATGTGATATCAATAATAATTAACTTATTATCAATCATTTAACAAAAATAAAGCTACTTGCCTGTATAAGAAAATTTGATTATGCTCATGTTCAAGCATCCCTAATATGTTTGTATTTAGATTAATTAAATACTTTTTTTGCGCTACCAAAGAAGTTTAAATCAGCATGAAAAAGTATTGCATCACACTCCTGATATTTTGTTTTTTACCTGGATTCCACGAAGCTTCAGCACAGGCCAAGCGGATTGTTACTTTAGGTAGCGCCATTAGCGAGACGGTACATGCTTTAGGTTATGGTAAACAGATGGTGGCTACAGATGTCACCAGCGTATGGCCTGAAGAGATTAACAGGTTACCTAAAGTAAGCCGGAACAGGTCGTTTTCTGTTGAAGCCATTACCGCCTTTCGGCCGGATCTTGTGCTGGTTCCTGAAGGCGATTTTTCTAAAGAAAACCTTTATCAGTTTAAATCATTAGGTATCCGGGTGATTCCCATCCGCCAGGAGTTTTCAGTTGAAGGTGCTTCCAGATTCATCAGGAAGATTGCAACAGCCATTGGTGATAAGGCTCGTGGTGAACAACTTGCGCAGCAAACCGAAAAGCGAATCAATAACACCTTAAGCCAACTAAGAAAAGGCAACAAGATACCAAAAGTCCTATTTATTTACGCCCGTGGTGTAGGTACTATGCATGTGGCAGGCAAAGGGAGCAGTATCGATGCCATTATAAAATTGGCAGGTGGCAAAAATGCCATACAGGAATTTAGTGATTTTAAACCTTATACCACTGAGGCACTGATTAAAAGCAACCCGGATATCATCCTGATGTTCGATTTTGGCCTGAAGAGCTTAGGTGGTAAAGACGCCTTTTTAAACCTGCCAGGTGTAGCCTATACCAATGCCGGAAAGAATAAAAGGATTGTAGAGATGAATGGTCCATTGCTTATCAATTTCAGTAACCGTTTACCTGAAGCCATTAAAGCCTTAAATAACCAGATTTTATAATGAGAAGGGTATTCATATATACTTTATTCGGTGCAGGCTTATTGGTTGCGATCTGTTTTTCACTCGCTTTAGGGGCTATGCGCATTCCATTAAAAGAGGTAATTGACACATTGACCCATACCATGGGCTTTACCCTGTTCGGCAGTACGGATCATGGTATAAATGAAAGTGTAATTATGATGATCAGGTTACCTCGTACCTTAATGGGCGTACTGGTTGGTGCTGCGCTGGGCATTTCAGGGGCTGCCATACAAGGTATATTTAAAAATCCCCTGGCCGAACCTGGCCTGGTAGGCATATCAGCAGGTGCATCATTGATGGCGGTACTAATTATTGCTTTTGAAACCTTTTTGTTTTCTGGTTTGATCCAGTTGTTAGGTTATTATCTATTGGCCTTTGGCGCTTTTGCCGGAGCAGGGATCACTGCTATGTTGGTATATAACCTTTCGAAGGTAAACGGACAGGCCAATGTTTCGACCATGTTGCTGGCTGGTATTGCGATTAATGCCATGGCAGGTGCATTAACCGGATTGGTTACCTACCTGGCCGATGAGCAGAAACTGAGGAGCATCACTTTCTGGATGATGGGCAGCCTGGGCGGCGCCACCTGGCAAAATGTAAGCTGTTTATTTCCTTTTGTGGGTATTGCCGTAGTTGGACTCCCATTTTTAGCACGAGGTTTAAACTTATTTGCCATAGGCGAAAATCAGGTTGAACTGATTGGATTAAACCCGAACCAAATCAAAATACTCGTGATAGTATTGGCCACCATGGCCGTGGGGGCCTCGGTTGCTGTTTCAGGCATTATTGGTTTTATCGGCCTGCTCATCCCCCACCTTACGCGTTTACTTGGAGGTGTAGACCACCGTTTTGTACTTCCGGTTTCGGCATTAATGGGCGCTTTGGTACTCACCCTTGCTGATATGGTTTCGAGATTGATTGTACAGCCAATTGAATTGCCAATAGGTGTGGTTACAGCCTTGATGGGCAGTCCCGTTTTTTTATATATCCTCATTAAAGACAAAAAGAAATTAGCTCATTAACAACCGGTTTATGCTTAGAGTAGAATCCATCAACTATAAATTAAATAACAGGCCACTTTTAAAAGACATCTCGTTCAGTATCAGACCGGGCGAAATGGTTGCACTTTTAGGATCGAACGGGGCTGGAAAGTCTACCCTTATGCGTTTACTTTCCGGTGAGCGAAAGCCCGATAATGGGCGTATTATATTATATGGTGAGGATCTTCAGGATTATAACCGAAAAATACTGGCCACCAAAAGGGCTTATTTGCAACAGCATAATCCCATTAGCATGGCTTTTACCGTAAAAGAAGTAGTGATGATGGGCAGGTACGGTTTTAAAAGCCTTCCCTCGGCAAAAAACGACCAAACTGCGATACTTGAAACGATGGAACTTTGTGGCTTAACAGATTTTGCCGACCGGTCCATGCTTAGTCTTTCGGGCGGCGAACAGCAAAGAGTGCACCTGGCAAGGGTTTTGACCCAAATTTGGGATAACAAAAATGCCGTATTGCTTTTGGACGAACCTACCAACAACATGGACCTGCAGTTTCAGCACCAAACCCTGGCTATTGGTGCTGCGATGGCAAAAAAAGGCTATATGATTATTATGGTGCTGCACGATGTTAATCTTGCCGCACAATATGCCAACAGGATCATTGTTCTAAAAGATGGACGAAAATGGTGGGATGGTACTCCGGCTCAGGTACTTACGCCACAGCATATCTATACGGCATTTGGCATTCACGCCCAGGCATATACCGACCAAAGTACTTTAAAAACAGTTATTGTACCCAAGGAAATTAAGCTTGATGCGGCAAAATTCAATTCTAACTTACAGACTGGAAACCCCTCCGTTTACAAATTAAAAACGGCCAAAACAGATGAATCCGTAACACTCCGATCTGTTCAGATTTAAATCTCCGCTACCGATGAAAAACATTCAAAAAACTATTTCATACTGCCCTAAGCATCAGCCAAATGCCTCATCCGGCCTATCATGAAGCTTTTAAAGAGAACATTTTAAATACGATAAATGATTACTGCCGTTTAAAGCGGTTATTGTTCTCCGAAAAAAGATTATGGATTGCGTTCAAACTGTTGGAAGTAAGCGATTTTATCCATCCTGAGTCGCTCTGGCTAATGCTTAAAGAAGATAAAAACCGATCAGCATCGGTTGTGTGTACACCAACTTAAAACTGATGGAAGCTGCCGGCATTGCCGAAGCACAAAATACAGGGTCCAGGTTAATTTTATATAAAATCAGATCCGCAGATCACTAGGTAAAATCCCATAATATTTTTTAAAGGCATTGGTAAAACTGGCCTGGTGTTTAAATCCGATGTTTACACCTACTTCATACATGTTTTTCCCCTCCTCTAAAATTAACCTTTTGGCCTCTTCCATTCTTAAGCGCGTTACAAAGTCGTAAATGGTACTGCCGAAATATTTTTTAAAACCCGTTCTCAATTTAAACTCATTCAGCAATATCATTTTTGATAGCTGCTTATGGGTTGGGGGATCGATATAACCCCGCTCCAGAATCTCCCTGGCTTCTTCAAGTTTTGGAATATCGCGATCGAGCAAAGGCTCCCTCCCTCCCTGCAGGTGCTGACTGAATTGTTCCAGTTGATACATGATCAGCTCGGTAATACGCGCATCAGTAAATAGTCGCTTCAATTCTCCGTCTTGCCTGCAGGTAATAATGGCATTTATTGCCCGGTGCATTTCGGGAGTCATAAACAGATCCTGCGCTGCAAAAGAGGTTGATACTCCTTTTTCCATTTCCTGTACAAACTGTTCATGCAGGGGAGAATACAGATCAACCAACCGGAGATAATAATCTTTAGAAAGTACAATCAAAAAATATACAAATTCTGCATCAGGTTTTACATCATAAGCTTCTTTTGCCGAGGGGATATACCTGATGTTGTGCCTGCTCAATCCATATTTAGCCGATGGATTACCGATTGTTGCAGCATTTTTATGGCTAAAAATAAACTGACAGGTGATGGCCTCTCCTTCTACTTCGGTGAGGATCCGTGCCGGCCCGTCAAATTTCATTTCTGCATGCACCAAAAAAAGGCCATTGGTAGAAAGCTGATAGTTTTTGAGGGCTACCGGGGTGTCCTTAATGGCTATTGATTTTTCTGACAATCGATGATCGGGTACATATTGGTCTGGAATTTCTTCCATAAACAGAAAATCTTTCTGATGCTCTATTTTTGCCTTGACAATCATTTCCGGTTAGTTATTGTTTAATCTCAGATAGAACAAATATACAATATTATTTATATTAATTCTAAATAAGGAGATTTATTCCCTAATAAGCTCCTTTGGGAAAAATGGCGCTTATTAAAAACCGGATTTTGATCAAGGTATCATCCTGAGTCTAGTGGAAATTAATCGAAGGATCTTTTTCAAATGTGTTAAAGGCGTTTAGATAAGATAAGAAAATTCCTATCTAAAAGAGAACGCTAATTTAGATAGGAAAAGAGCGATAATTTAGATTTGATGAGTGAATAGGTAGATGTTAATATGTTATTAAGCTCAAATGAAATCGCACCTGCATTAAAACTTAAACCATTTCTTGATGGTAAACAAAGATCGCATTCTATCTTTGTTTTCAGCGCCAGCTTACACAGATCGGTGCGTTTCCGTTACAGATAGGTACAAATGGCATTCCACTCTAAAATCAATCACAAAATATTTAGTGGGCACATCCATAATCAACTTTCTAAAGCTAAGATTTGTTAAATGTGCAAAAAAGCATGCCAGATCTTTCAAATATTAAACTGTAATCCCCTTGCTTTTGGTCAGGAGCAATAAACCACGGCACTATTAGCCAATCAGATCAGTTAATGGTTCATAATGAGCTATTCAATGCATTTTTTAATTTAAAAAACTGCTGTAAAAAGAAAATAAAAGGGAATGCAGGATATATTTTCTATTTTCAGTGCAAAAAGGTGTAAATTCGTTATATATGCAAAGAAGATTAATAAATGATTAGGTGTATAGCCATTGATGACCAGCAAAACTCAATCCTGGGTCTTGAAAAATATATAGCGGATACTCCGAATATGGAACTACTGGCTAGTTACACCGATCCGATGGCAGCTTTGAAAGAACTGAAAAATATTGATTCGGTAGATGTGATATTTATGGACATTCAAATGCCACAGCTTTCAGGCATTGAACTTTCAAAAGCAGTTCGCTCCAAGACCCGGAAACTGATTTTTACTACTTCGCACGAGGAATATGCCTATGAAGCTTTCGAAGCCGAGGCAGATGCCTATTTACTTAAACCTTACGGTTATGCCAAATTTGCCTTAACGCTTAACCGGGTTTTTGGGGACGAAATAGAAGGTATTGAACCGGAGGCCTACTTCTTTGTTAAAAATAAATCCGAAGCACACAAAGCTGTTTTAGTAAGATATGCAGACATCATCGCGTTTGAAAGTTTTCACAACTACATCAAAATACATACAACAGAGAAGGTTATTATTGCCTATTTAAGTCTGAAAGATGTAAAAGAGCAGCTAAAGATAGAAAAGGGGTTTATCCAGCTGCATAGAGGCTATATTGTCTCCATCAATCATATTTTACATGTTGAAGGTACCAGGGTAACACTTTCTAACCAGACCAGCTTTACAGTAGGCGATCTTTATTACAATGATTTTCGCGACTTTTTTACTGATAAACTGGTAACCAGCAAACGCAGTAAATAAAGGTTAAGGTTGGCTTAAGCACAAGGCTGAAAAAAAAGGAGGCCAAAAAAAGAGGTCATATCATAAAGATAATAATTGTCATCCTAAAGCTGTAGAACCTGCCATAGTATTTTGCAGGGCATTTAGATACCTGGCCTAGCTGAGTAGAAGCTCAGTTCAGTGTAACAAATTATCGATGTTTTTTATGATACAACCTCTTTTACCAACCCAAAAAATTATTTTGCGCTGTTTTTTTTATCCGTTACTTCAGTTCTGATTTCCTGCGCTAAAACTTTTAGGTCTTGCATGGCTTTACGTACGCGTGTACCTGCGGCAGCATTACCACCATCATAAAATTTAGTTACGTCTGCTTCAACAGAAGAGATTAGATCTTGCACTTTTTTAAATTTGTCCATAATTTTTCTTTTATAAGGATGTTATACATCCGTTAATTAACTAATATCCTTTCCGCTAACAATAAACGGGCCGCAAAACTATTGCTTTTTATAATTTAAACAAACGTTTATGCCAAATCATTATTGCAAATCATACAAAAGCCAATTAAAATATAGGCGTCTACAGGCTATCCGGCCAGGTTTGAATTAAAGCCTTCTCATTTAAACCATGTGGATTTCATCATTAAAGATTTTAAAATCCATGAGTTTAACTTTTGTAATTATGTCTTATCTTGGCTGGAAATATGCAGTCGTTAAACCTTCTCGTTAGTACCACTTGTTTGTTCCTGCTTTTATTCTCCATGCATCTTTTTTTTGCCAAAAGAGGGAATAGACTATTAAACATATTACTGTCGGTTATATTTTTTGCGCGGTTTGGACAGATTCTCACCTCGTTGCTCTTTAAAGCTGGTCAACCCCATGCTTTAGCTATCTTTCATCAAACCTTTACACCGTTTTATTATGCTGCACCGGCCTGTTTTTATCTATACATTACCGGTTTTCTTCGGGATCGTAAACATTTACAGTACATAGAATGGCTTCATTTTGTGCCAGTTTTACTGGCCGTTATCCATGTTATTCCCTGGCATATCTCTCCGCCCGATTGGAATGTAGTGGGGACTCAATTGGCCCAAAACGGTTACTTTTCCTTAAAAGCGAAAACCGGCCTTTTTCCACCATATTTCCATTATGTATTTCGTCCGCTGCTGGTAACTGGCTATTTATGCGCCACCTGGATTGTGGTACTGCGCCTTAACAAAAAACCGCAACAGCTACTGGACAGCGAAGGCAGAACATGGATTATCTTTTTCCTTCGGATTGCTACTTTTTTTCAACTGTTGGGTTTGATCCCATTTATATTAAGGTCCTTACACATCCCATATGTCAATACCTGTTTCATCGTACTTAACTGCCTCGTCCTGCTGCTTGTTTTATTGTATACACTACATAAGCCATATATTTTTTATGGTTATTTGCTAGTAGCGGTTGACTGGACTAAAAAACCGGCAAACAGGCAAACCGGTACTGATTCCATTTTGGTTCCCTTAGAGACAGAAAATCCAATACGGAACCTGGCAACAGCTAAAAAAACAAACCTCATAGATGCGCAGCTGGTTGATTATGCCCTCGCCATGAAAGAAATAATGGAAAGGGAACAGCTTTACCTCCATCACGATTTTCAGATCATCGATCTTGCCGCAAAACTTAACCTGCCGGTACACCACTGTTCTTTCGTGATCAACAAACAGATCGGCAAAAATTTCCGGGATTGGATAAATGGTTACCGGATCAGTCATTTTTTGGAGCAGTACCCGCTAAAATCAGATAGATTTACTATTGAAGCCATTGCTTCAGAAGCTGGCTTTAAAAGCCATGCCACATTTTATAATGCATTCAGAAAAGAAACAGGTTTAATGCCAACTGCTTATTTTGCAATGGGAATAAGCCATTAGCCTTTTTTAAAGTCATTTTTGGTCTAACTATCGTATCGTTAGAGAATGCGAACACCCTATTATTCTACGTGAAGTAAAAAGCAAGATACCTTTGCTTTCAGATCAACATGTGTGTATAGCGTTTTAAACGAATAGGCCATACATCGTTTTAGCAATCTCAACAGGCTTCAATTATGTCCGATACAGCATCATTTTTACGCCCGCTTTTCAATTATCTTGAACAGTTCTATCCTTTGTCCGGGGCCCTTAAAACAGAACTTGAAAAATACTGTGAACTCATCCACATCAAAAAAAATAAATACATACTTTCTCCCATAGATCTTAACGCTTCACTATATTTTTTGGTAAACGGTCTTGTACGTGGTTTCGTGCGCGATGGCAGAAAAGACATCAGTACCTGGTTTAGCACCGGAAATGAAATAATCGGCGCCATACGCCACCCCGGTCAACGACCTAACCATTCTATAGAATACCTTCAGGCCCTCGAACAATGCCAGCTGATCTGTATTCCATACACCTTAATCGATTTCGTGTATACCCATTATCCGGAAGCCAACTGAATCGGTAGAAAGCTGTTGGCCCTCCATCATTATAAAGCATCAGAAAGAGCTATCCTCGCCCGCATTCCAAAAGCCGTGAGCAGGTACCGGAAACTTCAGGAAAGCGGACTGGACATCAACAGAATACCACAGCGCTATCTGGCCAGCTACCTTGGCATGCGTTTAGAAACCCTCAGCAGAATCAGGCATAAAGTTTTAATACCCGATTGCAGCCTATGCTCTTATTTGTTGGCAAACTGAGATTTAACAACCAAGGTTGCTAACCTATATTCTTAAGCCATCAGTAGCCGGCTGTACAAATACCATCTTTTATCATGGCATACCTATAGCAAAATACCACCGGTAGCATTGTGGTCAGGTTTGATTAATTATTTTACACCACATTTTTTTACGCTTTCTTCCTTTTGGCTTCTTTTGTTAAATTTGCGACAATGATTTTATATAAAACCAACGAAGAAGTAGAACTAATGCAAATTAGCGCACTACTGGTGAGCGATACCCTTGCAGAAGTAGCTAAAATATTAAAACCAGGCATTACCACCATTGAAATAGACCGTGTAGCAAACGAATTTATACTGGATAATGGTGCTATACCTTCCTTTTACAACTATAATGGATTTCCTTTTCATATCATTACCTCGGTAAACGATGTGGTTGTACATGGTTTTCCTACCAAAGACGAATTGAAGGATGGCGATATTATCTCGGTAGACGTAGGTACAATTAAAAATGGTTTCCATGGCGATCATGCTTATACCTTTATCATAGGCGAAGTATCACCGGAAATATTAAATCTGGTTAAAACAACTAAAGAATCGCTTTTTCTTGGAATTAAGGAAGCTGTTGTGGGCAAACGCATCGGCGATATTGGTGCCGCCATCCAAATTCATAACGAAAAACAGGGTTTTGGGGTAGTGAGAGACCTTGTTGGCCATGGTTTGGGTAGAGACATGCACGAAGATCCGCAGGTACCCAATTACGGCAGAAAAGGCAATGGTTTACTTTTGAAAGAAAACCTGGTCATGGCTATCGAACCGATGATCAACATGGGCAAAAAAGATGTATTTCTGGACGAAGATGGCTGGACAATCAGGACGGCAGACGGAAGTCCATCAGTACATTTTGAACACGATGTATGTGTTAAAAAGGGCGAAGCGCTGATCCTTTCTAATTATGCTCCGATTGAGGCTGCAGAAAAGCAGAACAGTAACCTCAATACATCTTATTATTAGATAGTATAGAAACGCAAGGAAATCTGATTAATTAGCTTCCTTGCGTTTTAAAGTTTAGTACAAACCGAAGTATTAAAACAACTACCCTTTTTCAATTCCCGATTTTGTGGCCACTGGTTTTTTCCTTCTGAAAACAGGGAAAGTCATCGGGCTTCTTGCCGGGCGCTCATCTCCCAATAACACGCCCCACTGTTTAAAGGATTCTGTACGATCGAAGATAATCTTCAATACCGCCACAATTGGCAACGCCAGGAACATCCCGGAAATGCCCGCTATGCTGCCACCAATAAATACGCCCAGGATTGCAAACAAAGCATTTATTTTCACCTTAGAGCCTACAATACGCGGCATCAGGATGTTATTATCTAAAAATTGAACAAAAGCAATCACCCCTAGAACGGTTAGTACCGGCCATAACTCCTGTGAGGAAGTAAGCGTTAACAACACTCCGATTACGTTGCCGATTAAGGCCCCCACGTAAGGGATCAGGTTTAAGATGGCAAAAATTACTCCAATCAACAGGGCATGCTTGATACCGATCAACATCAATATCCCCCCCAATAAAATGGTCATATATGTAATCTGAATTAACAATCCGATCAGATAACTTTTAATGATCGATTCGGTTTCATAAATAGCCTCCTTAACTTTCGGATGATCGTCTGCTTTAAACCACATAAAGATAAAACGCAAGATGATATCTTTATAAAAGAGCATCAGGTAAATATAAATGGGCAGCAAACCGATAAATACAAAAATACCGCTTAAAGTAACCGCAGCTCCACCAGCCATTGAGGTCCCCATGTTCATCAAATCATCGCTTTTGGCCTGGATAAATGCTTTTTGCTGTTTATCGTTATAATGGGTAATGCGACTGATCCAATCGCTCAACGAATTAATATGTTGTGTTACATTGGCCTTGATCTGTGGAAAATCTTTGACTAAAATCCCAATCTGGTTTGAGAAAAACCAAATAATCAAAGCCACAAAAAGGGCCACCAATAAAATGGGTAAAATAATGGCCAACGATTCAGGTACTTTTTTCTTTTTTAAAAAGCGATATACGGGTAACAGCATAATGCTGATGAAAAATGCCATCAATATCGGCATGATAATATCTCGTCCGATCACCATCACGGCTGCAACGGCCATCAGTCCCAACAATTCTATTGATCGTTTTACGGTTAGGGGTAAATTGTTCGTCATAAAAGCTTATTCTGATTTGAGATTTAAACACAGGCAGGTGTAAAATGTTTTAAATAGTTAGTTTGAAGTGAAGTATGGGGAGTTTGGAGCCGACGTTTGGAGTCAATTTTAACTGTAAACAAATAACCGCTACCAAAAAAATTTACTTCATTTACACCATATCCCCATAGATTAGACTTATTTTTGCAGCTTCAATACCACATATGAACAATCAAGATACCATTATTGCTTTGTCTACTCCTTCTGGCGCCGGTGCTATTGGCGTAATCCGCTTATCTGGCCCGGAGGCTATTTCGCTTACCAATGCCGTATTTACAGGAAAGGATTTAGAAAAGCAGGCCTCGCATACTTTACATTTTGGCCTGATCAAAGACGGCGATCATATTGTGGATGAGGTGGTAGCAGGCTTATTTGTGGCCCCAAAATCGTATACCAAAGAAAATGTGGTAGAAATTTCCTGCCATGGTTCTAATTATATCATTCAACAGATTATTAACTTGTTAATCAGCAAAGGTGCACGTGCGGCCAAACCTGGCGAATTTACTTTGCGTGCCTTTTTGAACGGCGCTTTCGATCTGAGTCAGGCAGAGGCAGTTGCCGATTTAATTGCTTCCAATTCCAGGGCTTCGCATGATGTGGCCATGCAGCAGATGCGCGGAGGCTTTGCCAATGAATTAAAAGGTTTGCGCGAACAGTTGATCCATTTTGCTTCGATGATTGAGCTTGAACTCGATTTCGCCGAAGAAGATGTAGAATTTGCCAACCGCGAACAGCTTAAAAACCTCGTTAACAAAATCAATTACGTTTTACAGCGATTGATCTCCTCTTTTGAAATGGGAAATGTAATTAAAAATGGTGTACCTATTGTAATTGCAGGTAAACCAAATGTGGGTAAATCGACCCTATTAAATGCCCTACTTAACGAAGAACGCGCCATCGTTTCGGATATTGCCGGCACCACACGAGATACCATTGAGGATGAACTGACCATTGGCGGTATTGTTTTCCGTTTTATTGATACAGCCGGAATCCGCGATACTGCCGATATTATTGAAGCTTTAGGTGTAGAACGCACCTTAGAGAAAATGAAACAGGCCAAACTGATCATTTACATGGCCGATGCTGCTCAAAGCACCGCAGAAATTGAAGAGCAGATCCGCGGTTTAGACCAATTGCATATTCCCTATTTAATTTTGGTCAACAAAGCCGAACTGCTGAATGATATGCAACGCAAAACTTTAGAAGCGCTAAATATGGTATTTATTTCTGCTAAAGAAAAACAGGGTATAGACGAACTAAAAAACACGCTACTGGAGCAGGTTAACCTGCACCATATTAATACCAGCGAAACTTTGGTGACCAATATCCGCCATGTAGAGGCCTTAAAACAAACAGAACATGCGCTGCAAAGGGTTTTGGCCAATGTCGATAATCCGGTAACCTCCGATTTTTTAGCCATGGATATTAAACAGGCACTGCATTATCTCGGTGAAATTACCGGTACGGTAACTACCGATGATTTGTTGGAGAATATTTTCACGAAGTTTTGTATCGGAAAGTAAATTCTCAAACCGAAACCAAGCAAAACAACACATATTACTGATTATCAGATATTTGTAATTTGGATGAATTATTTTTTTAAATACATCTCTTTAAATTTCAAACAGATGGTATATACGAGTTGAAGCAAGGAAAAGATAAAAAATAGTAAGGCCGGCAAATCATAACTTTTTTTGCCAATCAATTATCGTCATCAGTTATAGTTCTGATTAAGTCATTATGATTAAGGGTCAATAAATGGGCAACCCCTACATTCAAAATTACTGCGATCTCAAACAAACGTTCAACAGTCAATTTAGTATAACCCAGTTCGATTTTACTGTAGGCATTTTGCGAAATGTTTAGTTTTACCGCCAGATACTCCTGGGTGTAATATCTGTATTCTCTAATTTTCCTAATGTTCAGGGCAACATCCTTAGCCCTTACAACTAATAAATCTTCCATAAAGCGCTAATTTTTATGACTTGTAAAACCTTACCTCAAAATAATTAAGCAAGTAAATTCTAATGCAAATGACTCATAAACTGTATGAGGATTTATACATTTAAACGAAAAAGTGTATAAAATGTTTAGAGATTAGCATATACAGTTGCTTAATTTTTTCGTTGGTAGTGCGCTAAATGGTGAGTTGGATAGCGACGCAACGCGGTTCAAAATCTGTTGTCTGAGTAAAGGATATTATTATTAAATTAGTAGAAAAATAATGAGATTATAAGTAATGATCATAACCGTCAAATTATTACGTGACATGCAGCAATGAAAGTATGAAATACAGGAATGTTATCGAACGGTGTTGCACCTATTTTTCGCAAAGGGATTTATGGGTGCAGAACGTAATTGCGAGCAGACATGGTCAACAGCAGAGCAACAATGTCTATTTGCTATCAATCTAGTGCCGGGATAGGCCAAAGATTGTAGAAAACATAAAAAAAAAGGCTTCCGAACGAATAAAAATCAACGTGTAGGTCTGGAAATTTGTGAAAGCGCTTACCGGTGACCATTAACTATTCAGGGATAGCATTGTTAAGGACATTCTTTTGTCATTGAAAGAGGATATGAAGAAAAGCAGAATCAGCCAAATGAAAAGGCTGTCAGGGTCTGCTAATTTTTAATAGCAAGTACTTGATCCAATAGTGGGGTGGTTTTAAAAATTGCCAGGTTTTCTATTCGAATACAATCATGTTTCTGCAAAGTCAATAAACGAAACTTGTTGCTTGTTCTCCTTTATTGGATAAGCTATAGTCTACACCTCAGGCACAAGACTAAGGACACATGGCTAACTAATGTTGCGGCTATTCCAAACCAATCAGCGGAAATTTTGTCTTACAATAGCAGCTGCATAAACGCAGACCAACAATTAATACGATGGAAAACTTAACATTATCCGAAAATGCAAAAGGGTTTATGGACTATGCCATAGACACGATAAATGCCATGGATGGTGCTCCGGAGCACAGTTCAGCGCAAAAAGATGAAGTGATCGCTAAGATCAGTAAACTTAAAACCTTACTGGGCAAACTTGAACAGTCGTATCTTGATAATACGCCGAGCGATACGGCCTCGCCTGTGGATCCCAAGTATATTGCAGCTGCCGGACACAGCTAAACATTAAAATGATAGTCAAAACCTTTGTATAAAAAATGTAATGAGCAGCGGCGGGAACGCTTAATTTTTTGATACTTGCGCTACAAAATACACAGCCATAAGCTTAAAGTTTTTAACTCGTTGAGCAGCACAAATATTTTTTTCATCAGTCACAATAAAAATCAGAAAAAAACGCTTATATAAATGAGAGCGTTAATTTAGATTAAACGGGAAGCTATCTTAGGATGGTTTCCCGTTTTTCATTTCTCAACAAATGAATTCTCCGATTCACCGCACTTACCCTGTATAGTAGTTCGCAAGAATTTGGTAATCAAGAACCTAACCAAATCATACAATGTTAGCGTAACAGCAATCGTCTCAAGGGCTCCTTGTTTTCCAATTTGCAAACCAGGTTTGAGCATAGGGAACTGGTGTGTAACCTTTTTTTAATCGTAATCGTACAATTTGAATAATTGATGCCTGAATCACATCCTTTTTAAACCAATTTAAACCTTTGCTGTTGTATCAATATGAATCTGCAGCACCGAAATCAGCACTCCACCCAATTCCCTGTTATCAATGGTTAAGATTTCCGGAAAACAAGAATTTTCACGCAGTATTCGGGAACCTCATCTCTTGATTATATTCTTCGGAATCTTAAAATTATCGATCCATTTAATTGCCTTAAATGGATATGGCTATCATGCTGATGAAATTTATTATGTTGAACTTGGAAAGGAATGGCAATGGGGGTTTCCTGATATATCGCCCTTTGTAACCTGGATTGCACATCTATCAAAGCTGTTTTTTGGTTCCTCTCTAATCGGCTATCGGGTACTGCCCTGCCTTTTCTCCGCTGCAACTGTCGTAATGACGGGTTACATCACCTACTTTTTAGGCGGAAGACGTTTAGCCATTGCGATCGCTTGCTCAGCAATCATTTGTTCGCCTGCATTTTTAGCTACTTCCTACCTCTTGCAACCGGCCGTATTCGATGAGTTTTTCTGGACCCTCTTTTCCTTCGCCCTCATCGCTTATCATAAAAGCCGTAACCCGTCTTTTTTATGGCTTATGGCAATAGCACTGGCGGCTGGTGTACTGAACAAATACAGCATCCTGTTATTTGGTTTTACGGTACTCATCGCCTGGTTAATCTGTGGAAAGAAGGCAACTATACCTCGTTGGAAGGAGCTGTTACCTCCTGCCCTCGTTTTTTTGCTTATTTTGGCACCACATATCGCCTGGCAAATCGAACAAAACTTTCCTATTTTCAAATTCACAAGCCACGTGGCGAAAATGAACTTCAACATTGAGTTCGGCGATTACTTCCTGCAACTATTTTTCTTTCATGGGGCGGCGGTAGCCGTTTGGTCTGCGGGACTGATTTTCCTGATGACAAACCGGAAAAGCAAAACATTGTTTTTTTTAAGCATAGCATCTTTGATGGTAATTGCGATACTATCTGTATTAAAGGGCAAGCTGTATTACGGGCTTGGCCTCTTCCCGCTGCTATTCGCTAACGGTGGGTATTGTTGGGAGCTTATGTTAAACCAGTTTAAAACTGTTTATAAGGCCATATTCGTCGGAATGCTGTATGTTTTCGCACTCTTCAGTCTTCCTGTAGTCATTCCTGTATTTTCCGTTGCCAATAATCAGTTTTATATGTCTGAAATGGTTAGACTAACCGGTTTTTCCCGACCGCTTCGCTACGAGGATGGATCTTACGGTAAACTGCCACAGTTTTTCGCCGACATGACCGATTGGGAATACCTGACTACTAAAGTAGAAGAAGCCAGTAGACAGCCAGGCCCATCGGGTAAAGCCAAAGTGATTTTAACAGGTGATTATGCCATCGCCGGAGCCTTAAAACATTACGGCAGTAAAGAGTTACCCTTTGTAATATCGGCAAAAAACAGCTTTCTTAACCAGTCGCCAAAAAGCCTGGATCAGCACACGATCATCTACCTCACTAAATCAACTGAACTGGCCATACAAGGTCTTGCCGGTAAAGTAACCCTTATCGATACCATACGTTCAAAAAATTCACACCTCAATGGCCTGTGTATTTATAGGCTATCTTTTCTTAGCAACGCATTTAAACAACAATATGCCAGCGACCGGTTGATCTTCGTAGAAAACTAGGCCATAATTAGCCCTTTATCTTATTTCAGAGATCCGTTCAATCCGCTACTAATCATCCAGCCGAATTTTCATTTTCTAAGTATGAATGACTTAGGAGGATACCAACAGATAAATGCCTCGGGATCAGTATTCCATGCAAAGGCCAGGGCTGCTAAATCATCGTTCAGCGTAACTATATGCGTAAAGTTCCTTCATAAGTTATCTTGATGGTATACAGAACAAATACATAGCCCACAACTTTTGGCATAAAAAAAAGCCATCAATTTAATTTTGATGGCTTTTCTTAGAAAGAATCGGATAACCTAAGCATGAGCATCTCTCAACGCTTTGATCGCATCATGGCTGGCATTAATGCCTTCCTGTTGTTTTAATAATACTGTTCTAACATTTTCACCAAGCTCATTTTCTGCCAGTGCATCACGGTATGCCTTTTTTATTGCATCTTCACCACGTTCACACTCAGCCAGGATACTGTGTCTGTCATCGCCGCCAAAGGTTGCTTTAATATCGATCCACGCTCTGTGCAATGTTCCTAAAATTGTATTTCCGGTATCAGGAGTCTCCGCATTTCTGCCAACCAACCCGGCCAGTTCTATCACGTTGTCACGGCTGTCAGTTGATAGTTTTTCAAAAGTTGCCTTTAAATCAATGTTTTCTTCTTTTAGATCAGCTGCTGCTTTATCAAAACCATCTGCTCTATCATTGTTGATCTGAATTAGATCATTTAAGATTTCAACTGTTTTTTCTGTATTTTCCATAGTTTAATATAATTTATAAATACAACAGGGCGAGGATAAATATGTTTGGATCAAGCAAAATAAATTGTACAATCTCGCTACCGTACAGATCTGCAGCAGCAGCCAGGTGTTGAGATGATAAACGCCAAAACCGGCAATGCATCCTTTCAGATAACCAAAATGTTAGATAGCCAATTTTGAATAAACATAGGATAATTAGAATTGGGTATCGCAATACCGGTATCAATGCCTTAATTCATGCAAAAGACCGGTGCATTGTACTTATAGCGTCACGATTTCGCTATTGGCCTGGCTTTTTCTCTTAAAAAAGCTATATTACTGATATGTTAAGTTAACGCTCACTTAATAGAATTATTTACTAAAACTTTTCAAATTTGGCATTAAAAAAAGCAGGATTTTACAGGGGACCACGCTTACCCTTCAGGAAAAAAGAAGCAGAACATAAAATTAATGAGTTTATAACCGCACCAGAGGTCCGATTGACGGGAGATAACGTTGAAACCAATATTTATCCGCTCGCGGAAGCACTCAAAATAGCTCAACAGCTGGATCTCGATCTGGTTGAAATTTCACCGAACGCCGTGCCGCCCGTTTGCCGGATCATCGACTACAGCAAATTTCTTTACGAACAGAAAAAAAAGCAAAAGGAGATTAAAAGTAAGGCCAAGCAGACCATTATCAAAGATATCCGTTTCGGCCCAAACACTGACGATCACGATTTTCAATTTAAAGTTAAACACGCAGTTTCGTTTTTGGAAAGCGGTGAAAAGGTACGCGCCTTTGTTCATTTTAAAGGCCGATCTATAGTATATAAAGACCAGGGAGAAATTCTACTCTTGAGATTTGCACAAAGCCTGGAAGAGGTCGGTAAAGTAGAACTACTGCCAAAACTCGAGGGCAAGAGAATGTTTCTTACCCTGGCACCAAAAACGGGTAGGAAATAAAATTTTCAGATCTAAATCTTAGGTTTAACGGCTGGCTCACTTCTTTTCAGCACAAGTGTTGAAATCGGGAGGCTTATCGGTAAACCTTTTGTTAAAGGGCAGGAAAAACAGCATGCAAACCATAAACCTGAGGCTGCCGGTAAACCATGAGCAGTTGATGATTTTATATCAAAATTGGTAGCGGAATGTACCGCTACCAGCTTTGATCAATCAGTTGATTCAGCATCTCTACAACCATGATAAACATTTTTAATTTACGCCGCTTTCTCCGCTATCACTATAGGTGATCAGTGTTCATACTTAAGGAAGAACGGTTTAGCGTTTTTTAAATTCCAGTTCCAATGTTTCTCTTCTGATATTGCCCTCTGTTGATTTACGTTCTGAAAAAAATTTCATACCGCTCCCACCAACAAAATAGACATCAAGGTCATAAACCTTGTCAATGTATAATTTTGCGTTACCATTGGCATCAACAGATACCTGGTAGTTGAACATCTTTTCCCTATAGCCATCATTGAGATAAAGGATATCATTATCCCGAAAATCCCAAACCGGAGCGGGTTTGTTTCCTGATTGATCTTGCTGACTGATCACTTCCCCGTTTGCACCATAGTATGTTGTTAATTCCTTAGTTAATTCCCATCTGCCAAGTAATTTAAATTTTACTGAGGCAGCAGTTTCGGGCTTTTCCTCCCCCACACCATTTTTCTTACAAGATGAAATGATTAATGTAGTTGTGACCAACAGCATTAAAAGAAGCCATGGTTTTTGTAAACCTTTTTTCATAACCTGATTTTTGTAACCAAAACGTTCGGGTTGGGCGAAATGTTTGCTCATACGATTTTCGAAAGCATAAAAGGGATTTAAAAATGTATTTATGGTCAAACGCTTCTGACGACGATCTATTTTTTTGGGGAAAATTTTTAATAACATCTGCTACATTCGAAAGCAAAAGCTCTTCAGGTAAATTGGTTTAATTGCAGTATTTTTTTCTAATGGTATTTAGGTATTTTTCATTATTGATGGAAGATATTGATGTGAATTGGGAATCATGTCCAATTTTTACAACTAAATTCGTTACAGCATTTTGGTCAAATCGGGAATTTAAACCCCCTAAAGATTGAAGAACTAAAAAGGCAAATTTATGAATAGACTAATCGTTTTATCCCTGACTGAAATTCATATACCTATGAAAAAAATTGCATTTTTATTTGCCTTAGCAACCATTGTGATTTCCTGTAAACAAAAGCCAAAAGAGAATACTGAGAAATCCGCTCAACCGCATGAAATGGCAGCTCAGCAACAAGTAACAGCAGATTCCACACAGGATTTTAGCTTCGAAACCATACCTTACACCAAGGCAGATCTCGGCATATTTCCTTTTTTCACATTGCCAAAAGGGCTTGCCGAATTGAACAAACCCCTGTTGAAGGATTTTGACATCTGCTTTTTCCCAATTAACGGGATCATGAAAGGCTTCGAGGGCAAATTATACAAGGCTTATATCACGGGCCGGGAGGGAACACCATTTTCTCAGCATTATTTTGAAAGTAGCGTAGATCATTACCTTAAATCCATCGGAGCCGTCAAAGTCTATTCCGGAACCATTACGAAGGAGGAATATCAGCGATATAATACAAAAGATCCGAATAAAGGTGGTGAAGGAGACATTGGCTATGATGGTGAGCAAATTAATGTTTACGCCATCCGAAGTAAAGGGCAAGGAAATATTCTCGTGCAGTATTCATCTACAAATGCAGGCGCCAAGCTGAATATTTTGCAACAAAAAGTACTCACCCAAACCATTGGGAAGATCACTGCCGACTCGATTATAAAGGATCTTGCTAACAGTGGAAAGTCTATCCTATATATAAATTTCGACACAAATCAATCGAGCATCACCGCAGAAGGTAAAGAAACCGTAAATCAAATTGCTGAGGCCTTAAACAAAGATACAAGCCTGAAAATTAGCATAGAAGGTCATACCGATAATTCCGGTGAAGCAGCCCACAATAAAAAATTGTCGGCCGAGCGGGCGAATGCCGTGATGGCCGCCCTGATTAGCCATAGCATAGCAAAATCACGCCTATCAACCAGAGGCTTCGGTGCTGAACGTCCGCTGGTTGCAAATGATTCTGAAGAAAACAAAGCAAAAAACAGACGGGTTGAATTGATTAAGGTAAACTAGCAGGATTACTTTTAATTGATCAGAATTCGTGGCAGGGCGCATTGCTATACACGACAGTTGATTGCAGCTTATCATTCAATAACCCAAAACATATAGCTGATATGCTATTCAGGCCTTTTAAACCTGAATGTTATTTACGCACGCACCAGGTCGTCATGGCCCTCCTATTTTGTACGTTGGTAGTCTTGATCGGCTCATGAAGCTCTGCACCGAGCTTTTTGGTAAGCCTTACCAGCATTTCCTGGTTCACTAAAAAGCGCTCTGATCCGTCTGGAAGAATGTACCTGCCATTTCCGATAAAATGGACCAGCGATTCAATACCGATCTCTGACGCCAGGCGACAGAAGAAATATCCTCCGGGTTTAATTACACGCCATATGGAGGTCAACATGGCTTCAAAATGTTCCTGGTTTGCCGCAAAGTGGAGTACGGCCGAACTGACAACCAGATCAAAACTTTCATTTGCAAACGGTAATTGTTCTACCGACGCTACGCTGAAGTTTTCTTCCGGATTAAGGTGGGGAAAGGCAATAGCGAGCTTTTTAAGCTGTGCGATCGCTTCAGGATCTTGATCTACTCCATAAACCTGAACACCGTTTTTTAAAAAGTAAAGCAGGTTTCTACCTGTTCCGCATCCGGCATCCAAAACGGTTTTGCACCCGTCATAAGTACCTTTCAGCAACTGGTCGAATAAATAAATGTCAATGTTCCCAAAGGTTTCCTGTATCTGCTTGCTGTTCATCTGTAGTGCAAAGATAATTACAAATTGCCGGGGTCGGAATTATTCCAGATGTATTTTGCGGGAGGCTGATCTATTGTTATCCGAAATTTTTCAGGCAGGACAATTCGTTTCCTGCCTGATTTTTGGAAGCTTATTTACGTATAAAATCAATCAGATCTGCATTCAACCGGTCTTTTGCGGTAATGAAGAGGCCATGCGGCTCGCCCTCATAAACGATATATTCTGCCTGCGGTATAAGCTGTGCGGCCTGCTCGCCAGTGGCTTTTATCGGCACAGTTTGGTCTTCATCGCCATGAATAATAAGTGTAGGTACCTTTATAGACGACATTTCGGCCCTCAGATCTGTTGAAGAAAATGCGGCTGCACAGCCAAGAGTCGATTTTAAAGTGGCCTGCATCGCAATGGTCAGGTCAGTTGCCAGTCTTTCGCTGCTTACCGGTTTGTTAAGCAATCCCTGCCCGTAAAACTGTTTCGTAAAGGTGCCTAAAAACCCGGGGCGGTCATCAATAAGCCCCGCGGTGATCTCATCTATTTTTTCTTGAGGTACCCCATCCGGATTGTCGGATGTTTGTAGCATAAAAGGCGCTATCGAACTGATTAAAATTGCTTTCGAAATACCTTTGCCACCATGCCTGCTAAAGTAGCGCACTACTTCCCCACCTCCCATTGAAAAGCCAGCCAGTACCGCGTTCTCCAATCCAAGCTCATCAATGAGTGCTTTTAAATCATCTGCCAACGTATCGTAATTATAGCCCGTTAAAGGTTTGTCTGATTTACCAAATCCCCTTCTGTCATAACTGATTACCCTAAATCCTGCATCGGTAAGAGCGGCGGACTGGTAATCCCACATTTGATGATCGAGCGGCCAGCCATGGATCAGGATCACGGGTACACCAGTACCCAGGTCCTGGTAATAAAGGTTAATTTCTCCACCATCTGCGGATGTTGTTTTTACGAATTTCATAGGTTTATATGTTTTAATCTATTATTGTTTTTTTAGATACAGATTTAGAACAACCACTTGCAGGCAATGTTTTTGTTTTTCAGTCCGCTAATCTGAAATTCACAAAACCAATGGTTGTTTGGGGCAATGTATTGCATTTAGATTATTAAATGTTAGCCAGAAAAATTTATTCTGTAAGGCCGTTGGTTTAGCCAGATCTGTTTGAAGGTCTCCGTAAAAATAATGGTTGTGTATCATCAGCCCGGATTATGGATTTATCCAATTATTTATACACGAGTGATGCAGAGGACCTTTTTGGTTTATTTTTAAAGTTTTGATTGTAGCAAAGAATGAAAATAAAGATATCGGTATTCAAAATATTTAAAGGTTAAATGATCTTGATAAAAAAATACTTTGACCAACTACAACTGAAGTATTGATATGGTATCTTAGCAAGCTCGTCCATCATAACCTTTATATTTGCTTTAATTAATAGTTTGACGTCAGCAGATTCTTTAGTGAACAAATTATAAATAGACCGCCTGCAGAAATATGGAGAAAAATCTGTTGAAAACCACTATTTTAAAACCTGAAAACCTGGTATTGAAACAGTACATAGAGTATTTTCTTTTCCTGCGGAAAAAAGACGCCGCACCGATTCAATATACTACTTTCCCGAATAACAATTTATGTCTGGCTGTTTATCGGCATAATCATATCAACTATCAAAATGATGGGAAAGTTAACCGATGTATCATTAAAGCGGGCAGTCATACGTTTAGCAGTCGAATTTACGGCTTCCATAACAGGCCTTTTCAGGTGGATGTTCAGCAGGAACTGGATCAGATTTGTATAATCTTCTATCCTGCTGCGTTAAAAGCTTTTACCCGCATGAATTTTGATGAAATGCATGGTAATGACCAGGTATTCGAACAACTTTTTCTGCCGAAAGATGAGTATTTTCTGGAACAACTGTTCGAAGAGCCTGATCCCGCCCGGCAAGCCAGGCAGCTTGAAGGATTGCTGTTGAGTCAACTGGAGGAATGCCGGGTATTAAAAATCCGGGAGGCACTTTACCATTTGTCTGTCGCTCAACCGAATAACCAAAATGTAGGTATGGAAATGCTTTGCCAAAAACTTGGGGTTAGCGATACCACGCTCTTCAGGCTCTTTAAAAACAGTTTGGGTCAAAACCCGCAAAAGTACCTCAAAACCATTCGGTTTAGACAGGCACTAAAAGACCTTACCACTACACAAGATCTGCTTACAACAGTTGCATTACGACATTGCTACTATGATCAGGCTCATTTTATTAAAGATTTTAAAACCTTTACAGGTTATTCTCCCAAAAAGCTTCTTCATAAAGTGTCCATACAGCAACAATCCCTAGCTTGGATTTACCAGGAAAACTAAGATGAATGATTTTTACAATTTCTTTTGTCTGTTATGCTTTTCCTTTGCGGAAATTCTTATTTCATGCGACATCTATTTATGCTTTTAGCCATTTGTTTGGCAACCTCCTGTGTTCTTAACCAAAAACAATACGCATCTAACCCTGCTCCATCGGCTGATCGTTTTCCAAAGTTAACTTACCATCAAATGAGGGCCGAGCATGATACTCTGGTTTCCTATATCAAACAGGTAAGCCCGGTCATTTATTTTAATAAAGAATTACGGGGTATCGATTTCGACAGGCATGCCGCCCGGTTGAGAAAACAGATTAGTCGGAAAACCACCATGAAATCATATTTGCACATCATCAAAAAAACGCTTAATGCTGCGCAAGATGGACATACCAGTCAGCTCAATACGGTTTTATTGGATATTGCCAGGAAATACTGGATCCCAACAGGTTTTGTTTCCTTTGATAGCGCATCTACTGAAAATATGTACGAATATGTAAAATATTTAAAAGAAAGTTTCTATTCCAAGGCTGAACTCAATCTCATTTATACCTCCGGATCGTACTATAATTTAATGCCGTTCAGTTATAAGGGCATAACATACCCTGCAGCCATGAAACTGATCGGATGCAATGGTAAAGATATCCATGCGTTTGTTGCTACGCTTACCGAACTCTATTCTCCATTGCGCTGGGATAGGGAAAATAACCGGGTTTACGATGAAAATTTCTATTGGCCGGCTGAAATTTATAAGCAGGATACTTTGAGGCTGACTTTTGCTGATCAAAAAAATATCAGGCATCAGCTCAATATCAACAAAAATGATTCCGTAACCTATCTCGAAAAAAAAGTAAACGATTATAGCTATTTCAGCCAAACCGACACTGTGGTAACGCATTTCGTTTAAAAACGAGGGCATATTTTATGCTAAACTCCCTGCCATGCGGACGGAGTTGGGTGATACGATTAAACGCCGGATGGAAGCCATTTTTGCTCAGCATCAAGTAAACAGCATTGTCATCGACATCAGGGGAAATGGCGGAGGATCAGATAATACCTATAACATTTTTTTGAAGAAACTGGTAAGCGATACCTTGAAAAAGAATGTTGTGGTGGCCAGAAATTTCAGCCCTGAAATCCAGAAAAAAAACCGTATTAACCGCGATTCTATCCTAAAAAGCGATAACAAAACCTTTAATCCGGGAGTACCTCGATTAAAGTCGCAGGAAATGTATTTCATTAAACAATCATTTAATTTTGTGGTACCAGACAGTGCCAGATTTCCATTTAAGGGAAAAATTTATATCCTTCAGGATAAGTTTATCTACTCCTCGGCCAGTAATCTGTCCAGTTTAGCGCAAAATACAGACCAATTGATCAGCATTGGAGAAACGCCGGATTTGTTAAGCGGACTTCAGGCCGATGTATTCATTAAAATGTTGCCTTACAGTAAATTCATTTTCAGGGTAGAGCCGCAGATTGATTTCACCGGTATTAAAAAGCTTGAGGATATTTTCCAAAATCATGTGGAATACCCCGTTTCCTATCCTATCGAAAATCTGCATCTCCGGACAACAACAAAGGATGATATCTTCGGAAAAACATTTCTTTTCAAAAATGATCCCATGTTCAGAAAGGTGCTGGAATTGGAACAGAAACTAAATTAACCGTTTGGGCTGCATACAGATATTCGTATTTTATCCGGGAAGTTGCTAAGGCTAATTAACCAAAATCCGGTTCAACGAACATGCTGAATGTTAGTGTACCACTGCATTTACCCTGGAAACAAAATCGTCGATACTAAATGGTTTTGCAATAAAATCATCCGGATGGCATTTTCTGTTAACCTCCGTTGGAGAGCAATGTGCAGACATCATCAGCACTGGAATATCCAGGGTACGTTGGTCGTTTTTCACCTCCCGGCAAAGGTCATGGCCATTTCCATCCGGCAGGCGAACATCTAAAATCATCAAATTTGGAGAAGTAAAAAGCAGATCTTTTCTAAAACTTCTTATATCGGGATATAATTTAACCTCATAATTCTCCTCATCTAATAGCAATCCTATGATTTCCCTGATATCACGATCGTCTTCTAAAACCATTATTTTCTTTTTCATCATCCTTCCAAGTGTAATGATATAACCATTTGGACCCCATTTAGTTTTAACAAAATAAAAAGAGTTTAATCATTTATTTAAGAAGCTGATCAAAATGAACATTTCTTAAGCTATTAAGTAGATCAGTCCATTGGTTGCTTAATCCGAACTGGCCCTTTAATCTTTTCCACATCAACCGCCTTGCCTTTCTGAGTGATGGAAATCTTGCCATCAACACAAAGGCCAATGGCCACTTCCATAACAGTTTCCATGTGGTTACGCCAATGATCAGGAAAAAGCATTCTGGCAATTTCTGATGGGCAGGTGCTTTTATCGGCACCCCGCTGCCCGGTCACCATTAATATACGTTCCGCTATTTTTTGCTTCTCTTGCATCAACATTAAAACGTAATCGTTTAGCAATTGGTTTGATATTATCATACTCTTATAAGTAATTGAGGCTAATACAATCAATCCGAGCAGCTCAACAATAAAGCTTCTGAGGAGTGTCGTCATGGCTGAATTCCTTCAGTGTAAGTACAGAAAATCATACAAAAAGGTTCGGCATCAGAATTACTCAAAACTTTCGCCGATTTATCAAGTTGTTTATGGTAACACCTTTAAAAATCCTAATGAATATCGGAATAATAGCACATCTAAAACATCCCATCCGTAAGCCATATATGGGCGGACTGGAGGCTTTCACTTATGAAGTGACCAAAAGACTTATTGCAAGGGGACATACTGTTACCTTGTATGCGAGTGAACTGAGCGATCCTGACCTCAATGTTAATGTTATACTCACTGATGTGGATTACGATAGGGAAACGCTAAGCAGATTCAGGTCGCATGAACTGAGCGAAGATTTTATATCCACACACCACGCGTATTTAGAGCTGATGCAGGATATTGATGGCCGCGAACATGATGTCATCTTCAATAATAGCCTGAATTATGTGCCGCTTACCATGTCTACCGTTACAGCAACGCCAATGGTCACCGTACTACATACGCCACCTATTTTCGAAATGAAGCGGGCGATGTTACAGGAGCGTAAAACAGGACGTATACGCTATGTAAGTGTTTCAAAACCCAATGCGCTTGCCTGGCAGCCTTTCCTTAACCATTGTGAGGTAATCTGTAATGGTGTGGATATTTCATTATGGAAGTTTTATGCCGAACCTGCCGGTGATTACCTGGTCTGGTTTGGACGGATTCATCCGGATAAAGGAACACACATTGCCATACAGGCCGCTAAACTAGCTGGCTATCCGATTAAACTTGCCGGTAGTATTGCGGATTCGCACTATTTCCAGACTTACGTTGAACCACTGATTGGCGACGGCGTAGAACTGCTTGGAAACTGTAGCCATGAAACGCTTAATGAGTTAATAGGCAACGCCAGATGCGCGCTCATTACCCCTTGCTGGGATGAGCCTTTCGGCCTTGTTGTTGCCGAAAGTCTGGCTTGCGGTACGCCAGTAGCGGGCATTTCCCGCGGGGCATTGCCCTATCTGGTCACCGCCGGAACGGGTTGTCTGACCAGCAGTAATGATCCAGGGGAACTTGCAAATTGCATAAATAAGGCTGTTGAAATGGATCGGGCAGCCTGCCGCCGCCAGGCCGAAGAAAATCTGGATATTGAACGGATGATCGATGCTTATGAATTATTGCTAGCGGATACTGTAACCCGTGTAGCCTGATATGGAAATTGCTTTTTACGTTCATCACCATGGTTCAGGCCATTTGATGAGGTGCCTGGCCATTGCATCTGCCCTCAAAAACTGCCATATTACTTTTTTGGGGAGTGGACTTGAACAACATAAATCAGTAATCCCAGGCGATATTGACCTTATTTATTTACCGATGGATACGCCTGTTGTTGAGGACCATTATTTCCTGAATCAAAGCCAGGAGGGACTGCACTATGCACCGCTTAATGTTAGTGGACAGCTCCAGCGGGTAAATATCATAACCAGCTTTTTGGCCAGCCGCCCCAAATTGCTGTTTGTTGTCGACGTTTCAGTTGAAGTTGCCATGCTATCAAGGCTCTGTGGCGTACCCACAATCGTTGTCAGGCAACATGGTTTGCGGGATGATCTGCCACATCAAATCTGTTATCGAAATGCCATTGGATTGTTGGCGCCTTTTGACGTGCAGATGTCTGGAAAAGTACCAGCCTGGATCAATGAGAAAACTTTTTATAGTGGTGGGCTTAGTCGGTTTGCACCCAGTGCAGACCTGTCTGATGCCAGTAAAAGGAACGTAGCAGTGCTGATTGGGAGTGGTGGTACGAGTATAGATCACGATTTTTTAAATCATCTGTCCGGACAATGCACAGAATGGACCTTTCAGGTTGTGGGCAATAGCCAAAATGCGCAAAACATCAATAATTTACATTTTCATGGAAAGTTAGAAGATCCCCGGGATATTCTGGCAGACTGCTGTATAGTGATCGGCAATGCTGGCCATAATACAGTGATGGAATGTGCTTCGTTGAATAAACGGTTTATTGCCATAGCCGAAGAACGCCCATTTAAAGAGCAGGAAGAAAAAGCCATTATTATTGATAAATTGAAACTGGCAATGCACATCCCGGCCTCAGCGATATTCCACACGGATTGGAAAGAAATGCTTGAAAATTTATTAACCAGCCGCCCCAACTGGACAGGATTTATCAGAAGCGATGCAGCCGAACGCGCAGCAGCTTATCTGATGAGTACCCACCACTCTATTTTTCAGTATAATTAAGTCAATTTCAGCGCTTTTTCAATTTCCTGTGCTGAAGGCAAACGCCTTAATTCCAAATGGCCTTCAGACCATTTGATCAATCCCGCTTGTTCAAATTTAGTCAGCCAGCCTTCCATAGGCCAAATTCCCCATTTGCCCTGGAAAGCTTTTGCATTGCTGATAATATCTGAAAGGTGATTCATAGGCGGATCGTAACTGGGGTGATACTGATGGAAAGCCGTGGCATTTATCGTTTCCATAGGTACCTGCCTGGCTTTTGCGGCAAAAGCAAAATCGGTGTCTTCCGCCCCATATCCGGTAAACCGCTCATCAAATCCGCCAATTTTCCTGAAAACGTCTTTACTGCAGCCAAAATTAAGCGACCAAAAAAGCTCATAGGGATATTGATCAACATTTTCGCGTATGGGATCTGGTATGCTATATGCCCTCATACGTTCGAAAAGGTCTTTCTTTTCCATTGCCTGTGCCGTAAGATACCGCACCCGACCAGAGATCAGTGAATCAGTGCTGGTAAAAGCCTGAGCATAAACGGAAAGAAAATCTGGCGCAGGAATACAGTCAGCATCCAGAAATACTACCCGATCGTGACACGCTGATGATAAGGCAGCATTTCTTGCAGCTGCCAAAGGTAAATGATGAACACAGTTAACCACATACTGTTTGAGCGGAAAAGTACAGGCAGGCAGTGGATAGGGTTCCTCATTCATGTGTATAATGACAAGTTCCGAAGGTTGTGTTGTGCCAAGTTCCAGGCCGCTGATCATATTGATAAGTGCATTGCGTCGGTTTTTGACGATCGTAACCAGTGAAATATCCATGATATCTTAACTTGTCAGGAGGTGAAAAAGTTTGAAGAAATCCATTTCTGAAACGACTTTGGAGTCAGAACCTGGAGAATATATACAAACAAGATGGTTTTATAGGTTACATCGTTATCATCATGTAATTGTCAGCATTTGGCTTAAATTAGCAAACCGTTTGCCAATGTCGTATATTTGTTACATAATCCAAACAGCCTATAGAAAAAGCCCTTACTTTAAATTATTTTAATCAGTTATCTATGAGAAAATACATTTTGGGCATCTTCTGTATCATTTTATCCTTAAGCTTCTTCTTATTGGCTATGAGCAATAAAAAAATCGAGCATCCTAAAACGGTTGCCGGTGTTTCATCCTTGATTAAGCCAAGTTATGCCGCTTATGCAAAGTCGCTTTATAACCAGGTTCATTTAAAGGATTCCGGTCTGACTTATCCGGTGTTTGAAAAAGCACTTACCGGATATTTTAACCTGAAAGAAGCTGGCAGGTTATCGGATCATGCGCTTTTGAGTATTGCAGACTTTGACCAGAGAAGTACCAGAAAACGGCTATATGTACTGGACCTGAGTAAGAAAAAAATGATTCTAAATACCTGGGTAGCCCATGGCCAGCGTAGTGGCGATGATGAAACTGTGACTTTTTCAAACCAGAATGATTCGTATAGCAGTAGTATCGGTTTTTACGTTACTGGTGAAGAATATGTTGGGACGCATGGCAGGTCGCTCAGGTTAGATGGTATGGATGCTGGCTATAATGATAATGCCAGAATGCGTTCTATCGTTATCCACGGTGCACCTTATGTTAGCCAGGGTACCATTGCGGCTTTGGGCCGTTTGGGAAGAAGCCAGGGCTGTCCGGCAGTAAGTCCTGAGCTTTCCGATCAGTTGATCAGTGCAATGGGCGAAGGTAGCGTGCTTTTCATCAATAAAAGTGCAGAAAAATATGCTTCACGCTACCTGGATGAGCAGCATGCCGCATTGGCCGCGTTACCAGCCCTGAACAATACTGATCAGGGCGAGTTCCACCTGGATTAGGCTTTATTCAAGTGGGTATAAAGTACCGCATCCTGACCATAAATATCATTGGCAAACATTAACTTACCACTGCCTGAATCTTTCCAGCAGGTAAAGTAGGCGAGGTATACCGCAACCTGTTTGGGAAGTGAAATGTTTTCGGCTTTAGGATTTTTGCTTTGCATGCCTTCCCTGATTTTATCAAATTTTTCACCCGGGCCAAAAAGTACCCTGGCCAGTTCCAAAGGCTTTTCCAGCCGTACACAACCATGACTTACGGCCCTTACTGCTAAATTAAAGGCAGCTTTTGCTGGTGTATCATGCAGGTACACACTGCTTTGGTTATTGAACAGAAATTTGATTTTACCCAGTGAATTGTCTGCTCCCGGCTGTTGCTTAAAGGTATAGGTTTTACCGGCATCAGGTGCCGACCAATCAATAGTCTCCGTATCTTCCACCTTTTTACCTTTATAAAAAACATCAATGTTTTTGTTGCTTAAATAATAGCGGTCCTGAGTGGCATACTTCACAATTTCATTACTGGCTATACTTTCAGGAATATTCCAAACCGGATTAACCTGTACACTGTGTATCATGCTTTTCAGTTGAGGCGTTTCGCGGTTAAATGCCCGGTCCTTTTTCAGATCATTTTCATCATATTCGATCAATGAGGTTGCCTGTCCTGTATTGCGTCCTTCCCCTACGCAAACTTTCATGCTTAAAACTGGCTTTTGCTTTTCAATTACCTGAAGTTCAAAAGCCGGAATATTTACCCATACATATTTATCTTCCTGTTGAGCGGTATGCCATCTCAGGCGTTCCATGTTTACGACAATGATCCGTCTGGTTTCCTCAGTAGAATGGCCTGGGGCGGCGATATTTTGACTCAATGCAGTCTGAAGCATTTTATAAGCTTCGGAACTGGGTTGGATACTGTCTAGAAATGCAGAGATATTACGGGTTTGATAAGGTTTTATAAATGAAAGGGAATCTGGCCGGAGCACCTTGGTATAAAACTGTGCAAATATTTTTCTTGGACTCACAACGCCATATTGCATGGCTGCCGCATAATCGGTAATAGCACCACTTGCGATCAGTTCGAGATCAATAACCGCATCATAAGCTTGATCAAGTGTGTTGACCTCCTTTTTGGAATAGATTTTTGCTAATGCAGCATTTAGTTTTGCCGCCTGAAATTTTTCAGGCGAAAGACCATGTTCTTTCACCGCATTAATCTTTTTAGCAGCTTTCACTAATCCACTATCGGAAAGAAATTTAGCGATCAGAAGCGGTTGATAGTCTGCCTGCTCATAAATTTGCTGAGTAAACTTTGGGTTAGACATTGATTTAGCCCTTTTGTTTAACACAGCTTTCAATTTATCACTCAATACCTCAGCATCAAGGTCTTTATATAATTTAATTCCGGTAACCTTAGCCAGTTCAGCACCGGTTTCAGACTTAGGCTTTCGACAGGCCTCAAATAGCAGCAATAATGGTAAAAGCATTAATAAGCTTATCAAATGTTTAGGTAATTGCGTATTCTTCATGCTCATATAATTTATTTTTTGTTAAATTGTTTTCACTATTTAGATAACCAACTGTTAATCAACGACTTATTTTAAACAGAAGGTATTTTTATAAATTTTACATTTGTGGATCATTAAAATATAAGTACAAAAAATGCCCTGATGATGACCAGGGCAAATGATTAAAATTGATTTGTAATTGACTAAGGGTGTCCGCTTCCACCTGCTGCACCATAAATCTGCCCGGTTGCATAACTTGCGCTGTCATCTGCCAGTTGCACATATATTGAAGCCAATTCAGCCGGTTGGCCTGGCCGGGCCAAAGGCGTTTGTTCACCAAACTTTTCAATGGCATCCTGCGGTTGGCCACCACTGGTTTGCAGCGGAGTCCATACGGGACCTGGTGCCACTCCGTTTACACGGATGCCTTTAGGACCAAGTTGTTTTGATAAAGATTTAACAAAGGCTACATTGGCGGCTTTGGTCTGCGCATAATCAAAAAGATTTTCAGAAGGGTCATAAGCCTGCACCGAACTGGTTGATATAATCACCGATCCAGGTTTTAAATGTGGAAGCGCTGCTTTAGTGATCCAGAATGGTGCGTAGATATTGGTTTTCATTGTGGCATCAAATTGCTCTTCACTTAAGTCTGAAAGTGAGTCAACGGCCTGTTGTTTACCTGCATTATTCACCAATATATCCAGGCCGCCCAGTTTTTCTACCGCAGCATCAACCAATTGTTTGCAAAAGTCGCTGCTGGTAATATCACCTGGGATGGCGTATGCTTTTTGTCCGGCATCGGTAATAAGCTTAATCACTTCATCTGCATCAGTCTGTTCTTCTGGCAGGTAATTGATCGCCACATCGGCCCCTTCACGTGCATAGGCAATGGCTGCTGCCCTGCCAATACCAGAATCACCACCTGTAATTAAGGCCTTTCTGCCCTTCAACCTGCCAGAGCCACGGTAACTTTCCTCACCATGATCGGGCTGAGGGATCATTTTACTGGCCAGTCCGGGCGGCTGCTGTGGCTGGCGCTGAAAAGGTGGTTTAGGATATTGTTCCAGTGGATTTTTTAATGCCGTGTTTTGTTCATTTTCCATAGTTAGATATTTTAATGTTACTTTAAGGCAACAAGGTAAAATGGCCTTTGTTCAAATTATTTTCACTTTAAAATCACCTATCCAACTATTAAAAATAAACTATTATAATCAGCGTGATAAACGTTTCCCTGCCTGGTAATAAATTTCAGCCATTGCTTTCTGTAGATTGGCCTGTAACTCAGCCCGTTTTACCTGCATTTCGATCAGTTTAGTTTCCCGTGCATTGATCAGGAAAAGATTACTCTCTCCCAGTTCAAACTTCTGCTGTTCACCGTTAACAAGTGTGCGTTGGCTGGCTACGTTCCTGGTTTGCAATTCAAGTTGCCCCTGGTAGCCCTTGTATTGGTTAAATGCAGCCAATACTGCTGTCTGGATTTCCCTACCTGTTTGCTGCAGACCATATGCGATATCAGCCTGCTTGATTCTTACCTCACGAAGCTTGCCGCGCTCTTCCCTTAAAAACAAAGGGATAGCAAAATCGATACCCACCTTATAATTAGCCAGCTGAAAATCATAACTATCTGCTACGTACGAAAAATCCCGTCTTCCAGCTAAAAAAGCGCCCTTTACGCTCAGTTTAGGTTTTAACATCTCTCTTCTATACTGTTCCTCAACGCCTAACTGGGCCTGCTTGCTTTTGATCTTTAACAGCGTAGGATGAGCCTCTGTGGCATGGCTTACCAACGAATCAAGCTGTAAACTGTTCATTAAACCCTGCGCATCTGCTATATTTTCCGGGACAGCAAGTGAAGGAAGTTCCTGAGGTACACCATCTGCAGACCATAAATTATTAGAAAGTATAAGCCGGGCATTGTTCAGTTTAACTACAGATTCCTGAAGCTGAACCCTACGGTCTTGAAGTGTAATGGATGCCTCTACAGAATCAATCGGCGGTTTATCGCCAATCAGCACCTGTGCTTTTAAGGCACGGAATCTTTTTTCAGCAAGATCAACGCCTTCAGCAGTAAAACGTTGTTGTTCGAAAGCGTAATACCAGTTCCAATAGTCTTTGAGCGCATAAAGCCATACCGCATTGATCTGCGAAATTTTATCTGCCTCCGCATAGTCTACCATGATCTTTGCCTGGCGCAGCGTATTTCTGCGCGAGTCTATTAAAAGCCCCTGCCCCAGCGGAATACTAAGGCCTATACCCGTAAGCCCTGTATTGCTGGTCCTCGTTTCCGGGTTATTATAAGTCCCAACATTACGGTCATAACCAATATTTAAATCTGCACCTGCTAACCAAAGCGGAACCTTCAATTGGCTGTTCCAGTGGTTATAATATTCAGTGCCACCAAAAATTTTTCTACCAAAAGAAGCAACCACCTCCGGATCGAAATTCCCAAGCGACTGTAGCACTTTGGCCTGGGAGGCTTTAGGCAGCAAGGCAGCCTGTTTAACAACGGGATGTCCTGCCAGTACAATTTCCTGTAAATCGCGGAGCGAAAACACCTGAACACCTGCATCGTTTTTTTGCTGAGCAGATGCGGAGCAGACCAGAACAGACAGGTAGATGATAAAAACATTGCGCTTAAATAATGCCGCCAACCATCCTGGTCCGGAGGCATGCTTTGCGTAGTCAATCCTCATTTACTTATTATTGATATTTTCAGCAGTCGGTGCCTTATCTAAACTTGGCGGAAACCCGTTAAGCTGACGCCAGATCTCATACCATACCGGAACCGAGCGCAGGATAACCCTGCCATAAACCCCTGATCCCTGTCGCAACTGAATCGGCCATGGCTCATCACCCTCAGGCACCTTGTCGAGCTGCCTCACCAGTATACGGTATTTGCCATTTGTACTTACCCTGTCGATAACAGATACCTTACCTCCAAAAGTTCCCACTGCTACCGATGGCCAGCCTGAAAACTGAACAGAAGGCCAGCCTTCAAACTGCAGCCGAACATTGCTACTGTCTAAAATAAGCGGAACATCCATTGCATCCACATAGATTTCGGCAGCAACCTGCGGAGATAATGGCTGCAATGTTGCTACAGATTCACCTTCCTTAATATTCTCTCCGATACCCGCTTTATATGTTTTTACGATATAACCATCCTGCGGAGCACGCACTACGTAAAGCCCCCTTCTGATGTTGATATTTCTCATTTCATTCCGCAATTTTGATATCTCTTCTCTTACGGATGCTTTACCAGAAATCGCAGAACTCAGATCTGATTGTGCTGAGGCTAAAGACTGCGCATATTTTACCTTAATGTTATCCAGCTCGATAATGGCATTGGCCAGCGACTGCCTGGAATTATTGAGTTTATTTTCCTGCGCAACTTCTTTGGCCTTATCTTCGGCCAGTTTTAATCTTCTCGATTCGATATCAGTCAACGAAAAAAGACCGTTTTTATAACCTACCTCATAGCGTTCCAACCGTACTTTACTGGTTTGGTAAAAGTTTTTTACAGCCACCAGTTCAGCACTATCAATACTGACCTTGTTTTTCGCCTGCTTAACATCGTTGCGGGCGGCATCCAACTGTACTTTTAAACCATTATTCAGGGCGTTAATCTTGGCATCGCTTGCCGAAATCTTTTGATCGGCCGCCTGTTCGCTCCCCCTTTTGGCAGTCAGCTGTTCATCCAACCGTTCAGGCAATTCGGGATTGAAATAAGAATGGCTAGTTTCAGAAAGCACCAAAATGGTGTCGCCCTTTTTCACCTGCTGCCCTTCCGTTACGGCCCAGTATTCAATACGTCCGCCAATTTGGTTCTGTATGGTCTGCGGCCTGTCTTCAGGGCGTAAGGCCGTAACAGTGCCCCGACCAGATATGGTTTGCCTCCATGGCAGCAGCAATATGACGATAAAAAGTACAGCTACTCCAATCATTATTCTCCCCAGCAACCTTGGGCCGTTAACCGAAATTAATTGGTCCTTAGATAATACCGCATACTCATTCACTTTCCTTACCACCAGTTTTTTAGTCTGACTAATCATGCTGCAGTTCTCCTTCCTCCAGTTCCATATCGGTTACCACGGCAAGTTTCTCACTTCCCGTTACCATATCGAAAACGGTATTTAAACTGGTCATCAATTTTTCAACGGCATAAGTAATCTGTACAATAATCACTTCTGCGGCAACAAACTGCCCAAAAGTCATTTCCCTTTGAACAACAAAATAAGAGCCCAGCAGTAAAAGCGCACCCATCAGGGTAGTCCTTAAAACTACAGCGCTGGCAAACAGCCGTTTCAAAATGCTAAAGTGATCATTCCTCGCTTCCACATATCTGGAGGTAATTTCGTCAGTCACTTGTGCTATTTTATCCATTTCATGCTTTTTCCCGCGATAGGCATCCAGGTCTTCGGCCACATTTTCCAGATAAGCCACAACTTCATATTTATACTCCGATTCCTCAATGCTGGTTTCCACTCCTCTACGGTAATAAATGGCAATAATGACAACAATACAGGCGATGGTAAAAATGCCAAAACCAATAAATACCGGGTGGTAGAACGAGAGCAGTATGGCACTGAAAAATATCAGCACCCCTGATGCCACAATATCTATCAATAACTTGGTAAGACCTTTCTGTATGGTGAGCACATCAAAAAACCTGTTCACCAGTTCTCTTGGGTCTTCACCTTCAAATTCCTTTTTTTTAATTCTGGGCAAACGATAGGCAAATCCGATGGCTGCCTTGATAAAGATTTTTTGTTCTAAATACTCTACCAGCGAAAGCTGCCCCAAAAGCAGCATCCCACCAACTACAATTCCAATTAAAATTGCAGCAATCAGAATATAGGTTGAACTGTACATCGAACCGTTTGCGAGCAGATTAAAAACTGCTGCCGTACCCAGTGGAAGGGATAAGCCAATCAAGCCGATGAAACCGGCATATAGAAAGATGTAATTAATTGTAGATCGCTCCACATGAAGCATTTCTACAAGCCTCTGCCAAGGCGTAGGAGTCAAGTTTGTATGGTGCTTTTTCATAAATCGTACACGTAACACCTATCCGGTAAATTATGTTTTTGAAAACGTTTTTTTTCCTTTATCACCGCGCTTTTCGTTCTAAATTTGCCGCAATTCCAAAATTATTCGGTATATACAAAATACGGTAGAAAAAATAGAAAATTCTATTAGCGCGGATATATCAGCGATAAAATTGCATCAATCAACATTCTAACCTCATGGTTGTTAGTAATGGTTTAAAACCCGCTTTTTCATAGGCTTTTACAGCCGAGGCATTTTCGGCATAAACTTCCAAGCGTATTTCAACGATACTCTTAGATTTCGCCCATGAAATAAGTGCATCGAGGATAAGCTTATTCACTCCCCTTCCGCGCTCCTCTGGCACCACATACATAAACCCAATATAAGCATACTCTTTAAATAAATTATAGGACTTTTCTGCTGGCTTGATGAGTACATAGCCAGATCCTAACAGCCGTTTTTTATCTTCAACCACCATCAGGGCAGCTGCCGAGGAACTAATTAAACCAGGAAGATCATAGTACGTAATCTTCTCCTCTTTCATGGTTACATCAAAAGGACGCTCTGCTGAGATTACACCCTGCTCAAATCGCCTTAAGGTCTCCAGATCCTCATGTGTTGCTTCCCTAACGATCATAATTTTGAATATAAACTATCAATATTTTTAGCACAAATAAACATTTTAATTTTAAATAATCAATATAATTTACCTCTGGAGTACTGTTGCTGCTTTATATTTGTTTACCAGCTTATTTGCTTCGTTTTCGAAAGCCGACTTTTCTAATATCTTTGTTTAATCTAGCTATGGCGAAAAAGGTACAACACATCCCGGTCAACATTTTACCAAAGGGCACTACCCGGGGCATCATGATGTTGAGAAAATACTTTGATGGATATCCTGACAATAAAAACGTTAGTCGGCCGCATCGTGATGATGGCTATACCTTTATTTTGCAGGAAAAAGGAATTACGCATATTGAGATAGATTTTAAAACCTATCGTATTCAGGCACCGGCCATCCTATATCTCCATCCAAGCCAGGTTCACCGGCTGATTGCATTTGAAAAAGCAAAACTCAGCACCTGGATCATTGCAGAAGAAAACCTTCATCAGGCATACCTGAGGGCATTGAACGACCTCATGCCTGTAAACGCCTTGATACTGAGCGAAGCAACCCTTTCCATTTTTTTGCAGATGGTTTCTTTATCTTACACACTTTCAACAGAATTGCATGGCAACTTATATCATACCGCCTTAAAAGAAAGCATCAATACCTTAGCAGCATTCGTCACTTCATTATATCAGTCGCAATCTAATCTTAATGAAAATCAAAATAGGTTTGATATGATAGCCAGAGCCTTCAGAAAGGAACTGGAACTTCGTTACAAAACCGTTAAACGTCCGGCGTTATATGCAGATTTTCTGAACATTTCAGTTTCTTATCTCAACGAATGTGTAAAGGCTGCTACAGGGCAATCGCTTTCCAGCAATATACACCAGCGCGTTATTTTAGAAGCCAAAAGGCTTCTTTATCATTCCGACAAATCGGTAAAAGAAATTGCAAATGAACTCGGTTATGATGATTATTCTTATTTCATACGGCTGTTTGTAAAGGTTACCGGATCAAAACCTTTAGACTTCAAACGCAAAAACCGCGGATAGTCCTATACTTACGCTGAATAGACGTTCTTTTTAAGCGTATGATGCCTTTCCTTTGTGCAAATAAAACAGCATATGGAAACTTCTAAAAACATAAATTTAATATATGGGCGCCAAATCGCAATTGTTGGTGGTGGCCCCGGAGGACTTGCCCTGGCGCGTTTACTACAGCTCGAAGGTGCAGACGTGAAAGTTTACGAACGGGATATCAATCAGAAAGCGCGTGTACAGGGCGCCATTGTGGATCTACATTATGGTTCAGGTCTGAAAGTGCTTGAGGCAGCCGGACTAATGGATGCTTTTAAGGCCCGGTACATGCAGGGTGCAGATAGGTTTAAGCTGGTAGATGAAAATGCAAATATCCTGTTAAATGATTTGTTTCAAACTGGCAGATACACTTTCGGCGACGAGAATTTCCGTCCTGAAATTGATCGGGGTGCGCTGAGGGATATCCTGATTGATTCGTTACAGCCGGGTACGGTGGTCTGGGACAGTCAGCTGATTAACCTGTCTCTCAGTAATGGCCGATGGAAAATGCAATTCAAGAACGGCACTTACGACAGCTCCGATCTGGTAATTGGTTGTGATGGATACCGTTCCCGCATACGGGAATACCTCACCGACATCAAACCGGTATATACTGGTGCGGCCATCATCCAGGGAGAAATCGATGATCCCAAAACAGCTTGCCCGGAAATATACCAACTGTTCAACAATGGAAGCCTTATGGCAACCGGACAGGGAAAAATGCTTACCGTTCAGCCCAGGGGCGACGGTGGCCTAACCTTTTATGCAGCGGCTATGTATCCGGAAAATTGGGAAAAGACCAGCGGTTTAAATTTCAATAGTCCCGAAGAAGTGCGTAGCTATCTTTACAACTTTTATAATGGTTGGCATCAGGCATTCTATACACTTTTTAATGCCTGTTCACAATTCACCTACCGGCCGCTTAACTACCATCCGTTAAACTTGCGCTGGCAAACCAGACCCAACATCACCGTTTTGGGAGATGCAGCTCACCTGATGCCGCCAAATGGCGAGGGAGTAAATCTGGCGATGCTGGATGCGCTTGACCTCAGCAATTGCCTAAGTAGCGGAGTCTATTCAGATATGGAAGCTTCGTTAAGAGCTTACGAGGAAATGATGTTTGCAAGAGCTTCTCCTATCAGCGAAGAAACTGTAGAGGGAATTGAGGATTTTGCTTCGCCAAACCACGAATCAATCCAAAAACTCATACGGTTTTTCGGGAATGAAGAAAACAATTAGGATGATATAAACACAGTTCAAAACTTTAATATTACGTGCATCAGCTTAATTCCCTGATCAATCATCCGGATGTGAACCCGAACTTTTTAGGTTCGGGTTACATTTCCAATTTTAAGGCATCAGCTGGCGGCCGCCGTCTTAGTTAACAAATCTATAAGTGCCCTTGCAGAAGGGCCTGCCGATAGTGGATTTTGACCGGTAATAAGCAAGCCGTCCTTCTCAACGTGCGATAAAAATGGCACAAGTGCCGTTTTTACTTCTGCGCCAAGTTCTTCTAATCTGGTTTGAAGCAGATACGGCACGTTCCCAGTTCGGCCCACTAAAGTCTCTTCGGTATTGCTGAAAGCCGAAATGATTTTTCCCTTTAAAAACCCTGGCCGTTGCCTTTCTGCACTAATCAATGCCGCTGGTCCATGACATACAGCGGCAACCGGTTTTCCAGCGTCGAGGAAATTAAGTATTAAAATTCCACTATTATTGTCTTGAGCGAGATCCCATATCGGGCCGTGGCCTCCGGGATAAAACACCGCATCATAATCTTCAGACCTGACCTGATTTAGAACCTGGGTTTGCGAAAAGGCTGCTTTTGCCGCCTCATCATCGTTATACCTCCGGTTGGAACCGGTTACATGCTCCGTTAATTCGCTCATTGGATCAACAGGTGGCCTCCCTCCTTTCGGACTAGCTAAGGTTACCTCATAACCTGCATCTATAAATTCATAGTAGGGATCTGTAAATTCACCCAACCAAACACCTGTTTTCCCATCGGTATTATCCATGCCGCTATGTGAGGTTAATACCATTAACACTTTTTTCATATGATTTTATTTAATATCATCAGGTTCCAGTTCATTTCCTTCCTCATCAATGCGTTGGTGTTCATTCCAGTTTGAATCCGCTTCAGTTTTATCCTGCTGCTCCACATTTTCTTCTTCTGGCCGCTCTTCCTTTTCTTTAGGGTCTATCATAACAATCGTTATTAGTTTAAGTAATAACATTGCTGCGCATAAAATAGTTCAGCAAAATTGAATTTATATCCGGTTGCTCACCATAAGTTGTTGTTTACAACTGATGAAAAAGAAATGCCTATATTTATCGGAGACACTTATCATGATCAAAAAAGAAATTTTAACAGACAGGCTGATATTAAATGAACTGGAAACGCACGACCATTTGTTTATTTTTGAGCTGGTTAATTCTGCAGGATGGCTGGAGTTTATTGGCGATAGAAATATACGTACTGCTGAAGATGCGCTGGCCTATGTTGAAAAAATTATCGCCAGTCCTTTTATTAAATATTGGAAAGTGAAACTGAAAGCAAATGACCAATCTGCTGGAATCATCACCCTGATTAAAAGAGATGATCTGGAACATTATGATATCGGATTTGCTTTTTTACCTGGCTATACGGGAGCAGGATATGCCTTTGAAGCAACAAATGCTGTGCTTGAATCGCTCCCGGAAACGGTTTTGGCAGATCAGATACTAGCCATTACCAGGGAAGCAAACACGCGGTCGGTAAAGCTGCTGAAAAAGCTGAAGTTTACGTTTGAACGCCAGCTGGATGCAGCCGGAAAAACACTGTTGCAATATACTTTAAGCGCAGCCGAAATACAGATTGGCAAAATTACCCGTTCATTTTTTAACCTGTTTAACAATACGCTTAAGGAACCCGATTTTGAACCGGTATATCAGCTGTGTACCACTTCTGCAAGCATCATCAGGAAATCTGGTACGCAAGCAGACGTTTACGGACTGGAATCTTTTATTGAACCCAGAAAAAAAATATTAACGAACGGGACTTTACAGCAATTCAGCGAATTTGAAACGGATGAAGAAACCAGAATTGTCGGGAATATCGCACAGCGTTATTCAAAGTACCGTAAACAAGGACTGCTAAACGGCGTTTACTTTGAGGGCCGCGGACATAAATTTTTCCATTTTATGAAAGAGGCTGGCGAATGGAAAATTGCTCAGGTGATCTGGGAAGATGAAGTTTAAATCTAATAAGGAAGCCATAAATATTTCCAAGTTCCTATCCGTTCCCTATACTGCTGAATACTCCTTAAAAATTAGTGGGAGCTGCTGATTTAATTTTTTTCTTTTTTCCTGACCAATAAGCAGTAAATGGCTATACATCCCGGAATCATCGGAAGAACGGCAGTCCACATTCCCGGAAAATAATACTTCCCGGTGGTTCGAAAATAAAAGTTTGGCATTTTTAATATCCTTGTGCCTTCAATTGAGGCCGTTAACGGATGTAGATCATGAGGAAGCAATTTGGGTGCAATCAGCGGAAAGATAAAGTGTGTAAATTCTGCTACACCCGGACCAATAAATATAAACCAGGCCACAAATCCAGCTATTGGTACTTTATAATAGAGTCCGAGAGAAGTAAGCGTATAGATCACCGGACCAATTAGCGCAAATACCATTAAAAAACTCCTTTCACTCCATGGAATACCAAACAGCCTGCTCATTGCCGGCGCAAAGCCCATGAGGTATTCCTCCACAATGTGAATCTGCAGACCTGCAACAGTAAGGATAAAAAGTGGAAGGATGATATTCGGTTCCACGGGCTTTCTTAAATAGGTAAAGTACCAGCAGAACAGGCCAACCAGTGCAGAGCCTCCTACGATTACAACAGGCGGAAGACCGATAGAAAGATATCCCATAATGGGTGCCACAATGGTAAAAGTACAGGCTGCCAGAAAGCTGACTTTTTGAAATAATGATAAGGGGTTTTTCATACCAGAATAATTTTAACCCGAAGGTACAACCCTGTAACCCTACTGCATTTATCATATGATAAAAACTATTTCATCGCCCTGATTCTGCTTAAGGATACCTGTGTGATACCGATATAGGAGGCCAGATCGGCCAGGCTGATGCGTTGTAAAAGCGGTCCGTATGCTTTCAGGAATTTATGGTAAGCAATATGAGCTGTTTCTTCAAGGATACCGCCGATCCTTTCCATCATATTCACCGAAGCCAGAGAAAGTAGTTTCCTATAAAAGGTTTCCATGGAATGATACTGCTGGCAAAGCAGATCGAGATCATCGTAATTGAGACAGGTAATCAGGGTATCTTCTAGGGCCATAACCGCATATGAAGAAGGCTGTTGAAGTACAAAACTGTCCAGAACAGTAAACATATCACCTTCAGCGAAAAAGCGCATAATGAATTCGCGGGTATCTGTATAAAAGAAAGTTTTAGCCAAACCACTGTCTACAAAATAGATCCGCTTACAAACCGTTCCACTCTCCAAGATCAGTTCGCCTTTGCGGTACTTCTTTTGGTAGAGTTTTGATATCAAAGTACCTTTTGCCCCGTTTTCAAGTTTCGAAAGTAAAGAAACAAAGCTTAAAAAATCAGTTACGTTATAAAAATGATCTGTTGCCATAGTTGCAAATTAAGGAAATTGCAGTCAAATGCAGATCTGTTTTCGTAAAGCATTTGCCTGGTATAGCTTGTGATAACTGAAATGACCTGTTGGATGCAACACATCATTAAATTTGCGTCTCATTAAAACATTTAATCTTCATTTGAGCCAAAATTTAGGTCGACAATGATTCCTTTTGCTCACCCTAGCCGTTTTAGGATGAACAAAAGAAATCCGATTAAATGTTCTTATTATCGTAACCTGCTTTGACCAACTATTTTCAGCATCAAGAAAAAAGTAGCGTGTATTCGGCTATTGATGTTTTCATCGTCATTACTTTGTTAAGATGGTGATAAAGCCCTTCTGAACCAGTTTGTCCGGTCCATAGGTAATGATGTAATAATAAGTACCTTCTGCCAGCAGATTGCCGCCGAAAGTGCCGTTCCAGCTGTTGTCATAACCTTTCTTCTGGTATACCTTCCTCCCATTACCATCTATGATAATGACTTCATTCTGCGGATACATATCAATGTTCTGTACCATCCAGGTATCGTTAATACCATCGCCATTTGGCGTTAGGATGTTCGTGGCTACCAGCTGATAATCTTCAGCTACCTTAATGGTAATGGACTGGATACTGCTGCACCCACTTGCATTAATAACCCGCACGGTATATGTTGTGGTTTGCGCCGGACGTACCGTTAATGTAGCGGTATTTTGTCCACCAATGATACCACTTGCTGTAGACCAACTATAAGCTGTGCCTCCGCTGGCCGTCAGTATAGTGGTTTTCCCTTTGCTGAGTTCCGTACCCTTATCGCTGATAATATTTACGGTAGGCAGAGCATGAATTGTTAAAATGCCTTCTTCATAAACAAAATCGTAATTTCCGGATACACCGCCGGCTGGAGTTAGTGGATACGTGCCAGCCATATTCCTGTCTGCTGTGGTACTTACCTTTGGTTTGCTGCCGAGAACCTTTTCAGTCTCCCCGGATTTGAATCCATTGTAGCTTATTCCTAATGCCGGCAAATCATCACCCTGACACATTTTTTCCGGGTTAGCCCTTACCTTGAGTATTGCCTTCGCGATATCCAGTTTAGCACCAATATAGTTAATGATATAATTCGCATTTAAACTCAGGCTGCCCTGGCTGATGGTATAAGTTCCTGCATCCTCCCCGGATACACGGGTTAAATCACCTGAAAAACGGTCTCCATTTACTAAAGCCGGACTGAAAGTATAATTCAATGCCGGATCAGCATCACCATAGGTTTTGCGCTGTGCACCGGCCGTTACCGTAATCGCTTTCCTGCCAATCGTCAGATCAGCTCCTATATAGCTTAAATCGTAATTATCGCTCAAAGTCAATGTGCCCTGGTTGATCGCGTAGGTTCCAACGTTTTCGCCGACATTGCGCGTCAGGCTGCCTGCGAATTTATCACCCGTTACCAGTGCCGGAGCAAAGGTATAGCTCAATGCAGGATCGGCATCACCATAGATTTTACGCTGTGCATCGGTCGTTACCGTGACCGCTTTTTTGCCGATTGTCAGATCAGCGCCTGTATAGCTTAAATCGTAATTATCGCTCAAAGTCAATGTGCCCTGGTTGATCGCGTAGGTACCCACATTCTCGCCTGATAATCTGGTCAGATCACCTGTGAAACTGTCGCCCGTTACCAATGCCGGAGCAAAAGTATAACTCAATGCCGGATCAGCATCACCATAGGTTTTGCGCTGTGCATTGGCCGTTACCGTGACCGCTTTTTTGCCGATTGTCAGATCAGCGCCTGTATAGCTTAAATCGTAATTATCGCTCAAAGTCAATGTGCCCTGGTTGATCGCGTAGGTACCCACATTCTCGCCTGATAATCTGGTCAGATCACCTGTGAAACTGTCGCCCGTTACCAATGCCGGAGCAAAAGTATAACTCAATGCCGGATCAGCATCACCATAGGTTTTGCGCTGTGCATTGGCCGTTACCATGATCGCTTTCTTTCCGACCGTCAGATCAGCGCCTGTATAGCTTAAGTCGTAATTGTCATTCAAAACCAGCGTGCCCTGGTTTATCGCGTAGGTTCCAACGTTTTCGCCGACATTGCGCTTCAGGCTGCCTGCGAATTTATCACCCGTTACCAGAGCTGGAGCAAAGGTATAACTCAATGCCGGATCAACATCACCATAGGTTTTGCGCTGTGCATTGGCCGTTACCGTAATTGCTTTCCTGCCGATCGTCAGATCAGCGCCTGTATAGCTTAAATCGTAATTATTGCTCAAAGCTAAAGTGCCTTGTTCGATGGCATAACTGCCTATATTTTCTCCCGACATACGGGTTAAATTACCTGTAAAACTGTCGCCCGTTACCAGTGTTGGAGCAAAGGTATAGCTCAACGCCGGATCAGCATCACCATAGGTTTTGCGCTGTGCATCGGCCGTCACCGTGACCGCTTTTTTGCCGATTGTCAGATCAGCGCCTGTATAGGTCAACGAGTAGTTACCGTTCAAGGCCAATGTACCCTGGTTGATCGCGTATGTACCCACATTCTCACCTGGTAATCTGGTCAGACTACCTGTGAAACTGTCGCCCGTTACCAATGCCGGAGCAAAAGTATAGCTCAGCTTCGGATCATTTTCTCCATAGGTTTTGCGATGCGCATCGGCCTTTACCGTAATCGCTTTCCTGCCAATCGTCAGATCAGCACCTGTGTAGCTTAAATCGTAATTATCGTTCAAAGTCAATGTGCCCTGGTTGATCGCATAGTTACCCACATTCTCACCTGGTAATCTGGTCAGACTACCTGTGAAACTGTCGCTATTCATCAGAGCCGGACTGAAAGTATAGCTCAGCTTCGGATCATTTTCTCCATAGGTCTTGCGCTGTGCATCGGCCATTACCGTAATCGCTTTCCTGCCGATCGTCAGGTTAGCGCCTGTATAGCTTAAATCGTAATTATTACTCAAAGCTAAAGTGCCTTGTTCGATGGCATAACTGCCTATATTTTCTCCCGACGTACGGGTCAAATTACCTGTGAAACTGTCGCCCGTTACCAGTGCCGGAGCAAAAGTATAGCTCAGCTTCGGATCATTTTCTCCATAGGTTTTACGCTGTGCATCGGCCGTTACCGTAATTGCTTTCCTGCCGATTGTCAGATCAGCGCCTGTATAGCTTATGTCGTAATTATCGTTCAAAGTCAATGTACCTTGTGCGATGGCATAACTGCCTATATTTTCTCCCGACGTACGGATCAAATTCCCTGTGAAACTGTCACCCGTTACCAGTGCCGGAGCAAAAGTATAACTCAATGCCGGATCAGTATCACCATAGGTTTTGTGATGTGCATCGGCCCTTACCGTAATCGCTTTCCTGCCAATAGTCAGATCAGCACCTGTGTAGCTTAAATCGTAATTATCGTTCAAAGTCAATGTGCCCTGGTTGATCGCATAGGTTCCCACATTCTCACCTGGTAATCTGGTCAGACTACCTGTGAAACTGTCGCTAACCACCAGAGCCGGACTGAAAGTATAGCTCAGCTTCGGATCATTTTCTCCATAGGTTTTGTGATGTGCACCGGCTGTTACCGTAATCGCTTTCCTGCCGATTTTCAGATCAGCGCTTGTATAGGTAAGCGAGTAGTTACCGTTCAAGGCCAATGTACCCTGTTTGATCGCATAGGTTCCGACATTCTCGCCTGGTAATCTGGTCAGAACACCTGTGAAACTGTCGCTATTCACCAGAGCCGGACTGAAAGTATAGCTCAGCTTCGGATCATTTTCTCCATAGGTTTTGAGCTGCGCACCGGCCGTTACCGTAATCGCTTTCCTGCCAATCGTCAGATCAGCGCCTGTGTAGCTTAAGTCGTAATCATTGCTCAAAGCTAAAGTGCCTTGTTCGATGGCATAACTGCCTATATTTTCTCCCGACGTACGGGTTAAATTACCTGTAAAACTGTCGCCCGTTACCAATGCCGGAGCAAAGGTATAATTCAATGCCGGATCAGCATCACCATAGGTTTTGCGCTGTGCACCGGCCGTCACCGTAATGGTTTTCCTGCCGATTGTCAGATCAGCGCCTGTATAGCTTATGTCGTAATTATCGTTCAAAGTCAATGTGCCCTGGTTGATCGAATAGGTTCCCACGTTCTCACCTGGTAATCTGGTCAAACCACCTGTGAAACTGTCGCTATTCACCAGAGCCGGACTGAAAGTATAGCTCAGCTTCGGATCATTTTCTCCATAGGTTTTGAGCTGCGCACCGGCCGTTACCGTAATCGCTTTCCTGCCAATCGTCAGATCAGCGCCTGTGTAGATTAAATCGTAATTATCGTTCAAAGTCAATGTGCCCTGGTTGATCGCATAGGTTCCCACATTCTCACCTGGTAATCTGGTCAGACTACCTGTGAAACTGTCGCCCGTTACCAATGCCGGAGCAGAGGTATAGCTCAATGCAGGATCAGCATCACCATAGGTTTTGCGCTGTGCATCGGCCGTCACCGTAATGGTTTTCCTGCCGATTGTCAGATCAGCGCCTGTATAGCTTATGTCGTAATTATCGTTCAAAGTCAATGTGCCCTGGTTGATCGCATAGTTACCCACATTCTCACCTGGTAATCTGGTCAGACTACCTGTGAAACTGTCGCTATTCACCAGAGCCGGACTGAAAGTATAGCTCAGCTTCGGATCATTTTCTCCGTAGGTTTTGCTTTGCGCACCGGCCGTTACCGTAATCGCTTTCCTGCCGATCGTCAGATCAGCACCTGTGTAGCTTATGTCGTAATTGTCGTTTAAAGTCAATGTACCTTGTGCGATGGCATAACTGCCTATATTTTCTCCCGACGTACGGATCAAATTCCCTGTGAAACTGTCGCCCGTTACCAATGACGGAGCAAAGGTATAATTCAATGCCGGGTCAGCATCTCCATATGTTTTGTGATGTGCATCGGCCGTTACCGTAATCGCTTTCCTGCCGATCGTCAGATCAGCGCCTGTATAGCTTAACTCGTAATTGCCGTTCAAAACCAGCGTGCCCTGGTTGATCGCGTATCTACCCACATTCTCACCTGGTAATCTGGTCAAACCACCTGTGAAACTGTCGCCCGTTACCAATGCCGGAGCAAAGGTATAATTCAATGCTGGATCAGCATCACCATAGGTTTTACGCTGTGCATCGGCCGTTACCGTGATCGCTTTTCTGCCGATTGTCAGATCAGCTCCTGTATAGCTTAACTCGTAATTATCGTTCAAAGTCAATGTACCTTGTACGATGGCATAACTGCCTATATTTTCTCCCGACGTACGGATCAAATTACCTGTGAAATTATCGCCGGTTACCAGCACCGGAGCAAAGGTATAATTCAATGCAGGATCAACATCACCATAGGTTTTATGCTGTGCATCGGCCGTTACCGTAATCGCTTTCCTGCCAATCGTCAGATCAGCGCCAGTATAGCTTAAATCGTAATTATCGTTCAAAGTCAATGTGCCCTGGTTGATCGCATAGTTACCCACATTCTCACCTGGTAATCTGGTCAGACCACCTGTGAAACTGTCGCCCGTTACCAGTGCCGGAGCAGAGGTATAACTCAATGCCGGATCAGCATCTCCATAGGTTTTGCGTTGTGCATTGGCCATTACCATGACCGCTTTCTTTCCGATTGTCAGATCAGCGCCTGTATAGCTTATGTCGTAATTATCGTTCAAAACCAGCGTGCCCTGGTTGATCGCATAGGTTCCCACATTCTCGCCTGGTAATCTGGTCAAACCACCTGTGAAACTGTCGCCCGTTACCAATGCCGGAGCAAAGGTATAATTCAATGCCGGATCAGCATCACCATAGGTTTTACGCTGTGCATCGGCCGTCACGGTGACCGCTTTTTTGCCGATTGTCAGATCAGCACCTGTGTAGCTTATGTCGTAATTATCGTTCAAAGTCAATGTACCTTGTGCGATGGCATAACTGCCTATATTTTCTCCCGACGTACGGGTCAAATTACCTGTGAAACTGTCGCCCGTTACCAATGCCGGAGCAGAGGTATAGCTCAATGTAGGATCAGCATCCCCGTAGGTTTTGCGCTGTACATCGGCCGTCACCGTAATGGTTTTCCTTGCAATATTAAGTTCGAAAGTTACCGACTTAGCCGCAGGAATATTGTTATTTCCTTCCTGACTGGCCGTGATCGTTACTTTACCTGCTTTTTTGATTTTGATCTTCCATTGGTCGCTATCGTTCTGATCCTGGTAGGCTTCTGCGGTATTCGGATCCGCTGAGGCATAACTTACCTTTAAACCGGAACTGGCATTGGCACCAGGCCCAAAAGGGGCATCGCCGTAGGTTTTACTGACGATACCACTCATGGTAATGACCTGATCTTTTACCGACGACTCATAAGCGCCCAGATCAATATTGGCACCTACCAAACGTGGATTGCCAGCCAGATCCTTGTCGGTATTAAGCTTATTTCCTGTAGCCAAGTTGTAAGCATCATTACTACCCTGGCCAATGGCTGCACTGCCAGGTTGCAAGGTTAAATCGCCATTACCGGGATTGGCAAAATTAGGATTGCCGGTAATGATACCTGGGGTACTGGCATCCAAACCCTTAACAATGCTGTTAATAATGCTGAGTCCTCCTTTATAACCACTTATATTATTACTTTTTAAATTACTGTATAATATGCTGTTGATAATTTGGCTACCTGAATTATCATCATAATAAAGCCAACCGACTTTATTACCCATCATACTCATATTAAGCAGTTTAGGAGAAGACTTAGTATTAAACATCACCTCGCCGGGACCACCAGCCCAATTACCATAAAAACTGCTTTGGCTGATCACAGTTGAAGAAGAAACATTATACATCCCCCCACCTCTGGTAGCCATATTACTATAAAAACTACTTTGGTTAATTATGGGAGAGGAATTTTCATTATACATCCCCCCTCCAAAAGATGCACTACTGCTATAAATCCGGCTTTGGGTGATTGTTGGAGAAGAGAAATGATTATACATTCCCCCGCCGACTCCACCAGCACAATTACTATAAAAACTGCTTTGGCTGATAGCAGGAGAAGAAGCAGAATTAAACATCCCCCCGCCCGAAACGCAATTAATGGCAATATTATTTACTTCGATAACTTTTAAATAACCATTAGCATTCCCCCCATTTATACTAAACCCGTTTAATTCGGCCAACCCTACATCTCCTGCCGAAATAAGCACATGGTAAGCATTTTCGCCATTATTCTGGAATGTCAAATCTGCTCCACTACCCGTAACGATATCATCATTATTAAAATCTCCGGATAAAATGGTGCCGTTATTCACGCTACCCGCCCCGGGTAATATACGTTTATCGTTTAGCGTATTAATGCCATTACTGGGATCGAAACCGCCATAAAGTTTTACATTTTTAACCATTACAAACGACCGGTCACGGGGATCAGCCATGTGGGTACCATCTGCAAATTGATCTGCATCATGGGCACTATAAAGTGGTGTATAGGTGCCTTTGGCGACATAGATCGAGGATACCTTTTCATTGGTTTTCGCAAAGACGAGTGCATCTGCCAGTTCAGGAATCGCATTGGCCCAGCTATCGCCGCTGCCATTGCCTTTTTCAACGTTAATGTTCTGATTCACATAAAGCAGTGTATCTCCAAAAGCTTTAAAATCAAATTTGTACTCATAAGCGCCTATATCGATATTGGCACCTACCAGACGTGGATTGCCTGCAAGATCTTTGTCATCACTTGGTTTATTTTTTGTGATACGCGTATAAACTGAATTGCTCCCCTTCCCAATCGCCGCACTGCCTGGTTGTAGGGTTAAATCGCCCTTCGCAGGGTCAGTAAATTTAGGATCGCCAGGGATAATACCGGTGGTATTGACGCTATAATCTTTTATGATACTGCTATTGAAGATGAGCTTATTAACAGCCCCACCAATTTCCGGAACGTTATTATATATAATGCAGTTATAGACAGTACCAGCAGCATTAGGGTTATAATAAAGTCCACCACCAAAACCTGCTGTATTACCTGTGATGCTGATATTAAGGAGGCTGGGTTTTGAGATAAAACCAACACATATTCCCCCACCTAGGTCGGTAGCCTTATTATGGTAAAAACCGCTCTGGCTGATCGTGGGAAAAGAGCTTGACATGTATATACCCCCGCCATTTTTAGCCATATGATTATTAAAAATGTTATGCGTAATCTTTGGAGATGAGCTGATAATAAACATCCCGCCACCAAAATAAGATTGGACTTCCAAACTATTCAATTTGATGAGCACACTACCATTCGCATTCCCACCCTGTACAATGAACCCATTTAATTCAGCTAGCCCAACATCTCCAGCCGAAATGAGTACATGGTAGGCATTTTCACCATTGTTTTGGAATTTCAAATCTGCTCCACTGCCTGTAACGATATCGTCATTGTTAAAATCTCCGGATAAAATGGTGCCATTATTCCCGCTACCGGCCCCGGGCAATATACGTTTATCGTTTAGCGTATTAATGCCATTACTGGGATCGAAACCGCCATAAAGTTTTACATTTTTAACCATTACAAACGACCGGTTACGTGGATCAGCCATGTGGGTACCATCTGCAAATTGATCTGCATCATGGGCACTATAAAGTGGTGTATAGGTGCCTTTGGCGACATAGATCGAGGAGACCTCTTCATGGGTTTTCGCAAAGACGAGTGCATCTGCCAGTTCAGGAATCGCATTGGCCCAGCTATCGCCGCTGCCGTTGCCACCGTTTACATTTTTATCCACATAAATCAATGACGGCACTTGAGCATAATAGGTGATATCAAACTGATCGGCTTCTGTATTCCCATTACCTGCAGCATCCTGGGCCATATTAGCTGCAATATTAACTGTAACCACGCCATCAGCTTTTGGTAAGGCATCAAATGTATATGTTTTTCCACTGCCCGAAAACTTACTGATCGTAGCATTGCCTAACGTGATACCGCCTGATGTAAAACCACTTACCGATTCTGAAAAAGTAACCGTAAATTGGATTGGCGAAGTAAAAGTCGAGCCACCTGAAACGCCAGCACTACTACTAATCACCACCGATGGAGCGGTCGTATCAACTGTAAAAGTATGGGTATTACTATTTGCACTCACCACATCACCCCTTACCTGAGCAGTTGCATAAACGGTATGTGAACCTGATGCCAATGCTGCAGGCATTGTTAGCGACCAATTGCCGCCAGTTGCCGTTGTGGTACCTTTAGCCATTCCATCTACATAAACCATAACAGTTGCACCCGCCGTTGCAGTACCTGTAAAGGTTGGGTAAGTTGTGTTGATAAAACCGCCATTGTTAAAACTATTCACTACCGGCGGTGGAGTTATGGATTGAAATTGTACCGACACGGAATTAGACACTAAGTTCCCAGTGTTATTCGCATCGCTGGCCACATTGGCGGCCAGGCTGACTGAAACGGTTCCCGTTCCACTTGGTGTAACGTTGAAAGTATAAGGCCCCTTACCTGAACCAGAAAAACTGGTCGGGTCCACATTTCCACCGCTCACTGTAACATCAGAAGCTGTGAATGTAGAACCCACGCTTTGAGAAAAGTTTACAGCAAAGGAGATAGGGGAATTATACGTTGGGCTGGCAGATGGGGTGCTCACTATAGTGGTCAATGCAGGAGCGGTGACATTGAATGGTGCAGATGTGAATGTATCATAAGTAGATATGTTATTTGGCTGAATATTCCCAATGAAGACGTCATTAACGAAGACATTCAAACGTTGGTCAAGACTGTTATAGTTACGTTGTATTGCCTTAAAGCGGATCTGATAGGCGCCGGTAGGTAACGCCAAAGACTGAGAAATGCTAGCATTATTATCTCCTCTACTTGCCAAAAAGGCAACGGCATGGCCATCAAAGGCGGTAGAAGCTAAAGTACTGTTATTTAGCGAGATACCAGCTTCTCCAGTAAAGAACCATGGAATGCCTACCACACCCTGTGTAGTCTTGAGGAAGTTACCTGATGTGACATTGTTGTCTTCAAAGCTATTATTCTGTAGTGCATTTGGGATAAGTGTACCGGTACCACTGGCAAGAACTTGTAACTGGTCTACAAAGGCGGTAACGTCACCATTGCCTGAAGCACTGCCAGCGCTCTGTATCCGCAATGTTGGCGCAGCGGCAAAGCTTTTGGTGATGGTATAGGTTTCACCAGAAGTATAAGGCGCATTGCTGACGCCCGCGCTCAGGCCTGTAGCGTTGGCCAGGTCAAGTCTGATAGTACCATCGCCAGTTCCCGTATTAACAACAACCGTATAGGTGTTGCCGGAGCCGGACACGCTGCTTACTGAGGCACCGCTTATCCCAGTAGTGGTCAATGAAAAGTTACTGGCTGTTATTCCTGATACAGGTTTGTCAAACGTCACCTGAAATGGAACAGTTGAGGCATTAGTTGGGCTCAAACTGCTGCGAACTATTGAAGATACTGCAGCCTCATTAATAACAGTTACACTTTTAGTAGCCGTATTACTATCTGCATTAAAATCATTTACCGTAAAACTTACCGTTCGGGTTGCTGTATCAGGCGAAAGTACGAGATTATGAAAGGTAGTTGCTCTTAAAGCAGCCTGCCATTGCGCAACTGTTGCATTCCCCCCTATTGATGCTAAAGTTAATACCCCTGTATTAGAATTGTAACTACCCAATATGTAACCGAAAAGCATCCCATTGTTATTGCTAAAAGTTAAAATATCTTGCCCTGCATGGAAATTTCCGATAATTTTTACTGTGGCATTGTTTAACGTTGTATTATCTGCATCTGAAACCGTTAATGCATTATCTATGACCACTGGCGACCCTGAAAAGGTATTTGAACCACCTGTCGTGATAACCACAGGGGCTGCATTTGGCGGGGTAAGGGTATAGGTTGCTGAAGCCGTGTTGCCGTTTCCTGCTTCACCCAGTGCTACATTAGCAGGCACCGTAACACTAACCGCAGCACTACCAGAAGGTTTTACAATAAAATTAAAGATGGTGTTATCAGCAGTACTCAGATTGCTTGCTGTGCCATTGGTTACCGTAATATCAGAGGTTATAAATCCATTAACGGCTTCCGAGAAAGTAACGGTAAATGGAAATGGGGATGTACTGGCCGAGCTACCCGATGCACCAGCCAAACTACTGACCGTAGTATTAACTGATGACTCGTAAGCCCCGATATCAATATTGCCTCCTAAGAGACGTGGATTGCCGGCAAGATCAATATCTCTAATCAATTGATTCCCTGGTAGCGCATTATAAGCAGGATTATTACCCTTCCCAATCGCCGGACTAAAACGTTGCAAGGTTAAATCACCTCTGGATGGGTTGGTAAATTTGGGATCAACAGTAAAAACGTCCGCAGATTCAATACCTTCAAATTTCGAAGCGTCAAAATCTTTTATAATACTGTTTGTGATTTGTAACTTCAAGTTATATCCTGGAGAGGAAATTTTATTAATCTCTTTTTTATCCGGGTCATTCTGATTATTTGGCGTAAGATTGCCATACAAAATGCTATTGATAATCTGCCCATCTGAAAATCTATCATAATAAAGTCCTCCGCCGGTTCCATCAGTCGCTAAAGCGATGTTTCCAGTAATGCTAACATTAAGCAGAACCGGTCTGGATGTATCTGATATATATATTCCACCTCCATTGCCAGCACTATTATCGTAAAAACTACTTATGCTGATTTTAGAATGAGAAGCAAAACAATTAAACATACCTCCACCTTTATCCGCAGCTATATTCTCATAGATATTACACAACCGGACTGTAAGAGGACATGATGCGTTAAATATTCCACCACCGGAATTATCTGAAACAGCAATATTATTGTTTATTATGATATATGAAGTTCCATTTGCATTCCCCCCTTTTATGCTAAAACCATTCAGTTCCGTTGAAGTGTATGATTCACCTGAAACGATTACATGATAGGCATTTTCTCTGTTATTCTGAATCTTTAAGGTTGAACCACTACCTGAAACTATATCATCATTGTTAAAATCTCCACATAAAATGGTGCCATTATTACCTCCTGCCATACCCGGCAATATGCGTTTATCGTTTAAAGTTTTAATTCCATGATCTGGATCAAACCCACCGTATAGCTTAACATCTTTAACCATCAGGAAGGAGCGGTTACGGTGATCGGCTCCATTTGCCAATCCGGTACTATCTTTAAAATTATTATCTCCATTCTGCGGGCTATACATGGGTTTATAAGTGCCTTTGGCCACCCAAATTTGTTTAATGGCTGTATTGCTTTTCGCAGCTTTAAGCGCATCAGCCAATTGTTTTATTGGGCTATCCCAGCTATTTCCAATGCCATTGGCTTTGTTGATATTCACAAAAAGGATACCATTGGCATCTGGTGTTTGGGCCATAACGTTTAAACCCACAATTAAGCTCAGCAGAAGGGTTAGTAGTTTTTTTCTCATGATGTTTGTTTGGTGCCGCAAAACTAAATACGCCAAGCGGCATTTTTCCCACCCAGATGGTGTAGTTCTGCCTACCCATCCCGGGTAGGTTTTGCGTTTTTAGGCTTTATATTAATGTTTTTTGCTTCTTGACTTTGAATTTTGCAGGTATATCCAACACTCTTGATCATTTGTAATGAGCGCGTGATGAATTTGGAGTATCTTACTAAGATTTGCTTGTTTCCCTTCATCCAAACATCATCTCACCAAAGTAAATGGCATAGCTGGCAGAAAAAATGCATCGGAAGCAGGAAGCCAGGAAGATGATCTTGACAAGTAACTATATGATCATGAAAAGCGGCAATATGATCCTGACTCATGGGTATATTATAACAAATCAGGTGAGAAAAGAAACGGCCGTTTTATCCGACGATTCAGGCTGCAGATTCCATCTAAGTTAACCCTTGCTAATCAGGATAATGACAGCCATCCAATAAAAATATGAATTGAGGGATTTATCGGATGGCGATATCACAAATCATGTTTTGGACTTACACACAGTACTTATCCACCAGCTTTTGTTTCATCCCACTTTTTCCTGCCACCCATGAAAGTAAATTGATAAAAGGGCCTGTTATTTTTCCTTTCCAGCCTGGCAATCTCATGTCGCTCATTTTACCACAAACGGCCAGATGAATGGGATTTCGGGGAATATTATTTTTGGAATAAAGTCCGTCACCAGCCAGACCACATAAAATCCGGAGGGTATCTTCCAGACCCGTTGATCCGGGTTCTACCCGGTTGGTGAAAGTGATCGGCTGATTGTCTGGATTAAAAAAGCGATGGATCTCACCTTTCCTGACCAGATAGGAGTCTCCCGGTTGCAATAGAATCTCTTTTCCTCCCTGCAGTTCCATTCCAAGCCTGCCTTCCACGGCTGTAAAAAGTTCACTATAGGCTGTATGGTAATGTAAGGGATTGCCACCACGGGGTTCCAGTGAGATTTCAAGCTCACTGTACAGCCCGGCTGTTTCCGCAGAAGTTTTCCGGAAATGAATGGTTTCCTTTAATTCTTTATTATAAATGATGTTTTTCATCTTCCTTATACTTTTCATTAATAGCTTTTCTTATAAAAATACTTAGCGGTCCTAACTTAACCACATATTAAATCAGCTTTGAACCATGACTTTCATTTCATATTTTTCGTCTGATTTCAGTGCTTCCCGAACTTTATGCATAAATAACCGGGCCGTATTTTCTGCAATACCATAACGAACTGAGATATGCAATACAGACAAATCTTTTGTGTTTGTACTCATCTCAAAACAAATGAAAAAAGCCTTTCGCAAACCAAATTTAACCCGATGAAAAAGCGTACAGGAACCTGGACTTTCGGTGTCGCTACAAATATTACAGGTTCTTGAAAAATCTTTTCTAACCTGATACTTCGTGTGGCCACATTTGCGACAAGAATAACCATTTCCCCACTTCCAATGGGCAAGATATTCTTCGCAATCCAAATCTGTTTTAAAGCGTTCAGCGAACTCCAGAAGATTTTGACCCTTGAAAATTTCCATAAAAATCCAGTTTTACAATATACCAAAGAGATGAAATTACCTAATGACCTTCTAAAGATACTTTGTCTCCAACAGACATCATGTTTACCAAATTACAGGCCTTTCCTTTATCTACCAGAATTGCATCGCCGCTATTTAAATTGCTTGTTCCTGCAAATAACTGATTCACAACAGATGCAATATCTTCAACGGGAACAATGGCTTTACCCGGGTTTATACTGGCTCCGAAGGCTGCTTTCGCCTCTTCATTATGGTCTGTCAGACGGTCGGCCATTGGGGTATCTGTTACCCACGGACAAACAGCATAAACTTTGATGTTATCTTCCGCACATGAAGCGCCCACAGACCCGGTTATACTGAGTACTGCAGACTTGCTTGCACCATAAACCACCGCTACCGGTAAAGGTAAAGTGGTACCTACAAAAGATGCTGTATTTACAATCACGCCACTTTTTTGTTTTCTCATTTCCGGAAGTATGTGTTTGATGCATAAGATCACACCCTTGATATTTACGGAAAGAACGGTATCAATAATGACTTCTGAATTAGTTTCCAGAGGGCCTAATACACCTTCTGTACCTGCATTGTTAAACAGATAATCTATCTGGCCAAAATGGTCTATTGCAGATCGGGTAAGATGAATCACATCCTGCTCTGCCGTTACATCGGTATAAACATAAATCGCTTCGCCCCCATCCTGACCTATCTGATCAGCTACTTGTTTTCCTGCGTCCTTATTTCTTCCCGCAATGACAACTTTACATCCTTTTGCTGCCAGTTCGATGGCTACCTGTTTACCGATACCCGCTGTACCCCCTGTAATTACTGCTACTTTTTTTTCCATGTTTAATTTATTGATATCGTTTATATATTAGTTCATTTGCAAACATATCCAGGTAAAAAACGGCTTACTAGGGCACAGCCCTGATGCCAAACTCAAAATTGCCACCGTTATAAGAAGAGAGCGATGATGTGCTTGTACCATAGGTAAAATTCAAGGTATATTTTTGCTTATAGGTATAGCCAATATTAAAATTTAATATCTTGGAAGTACTGTACATGGACGTAAAAGCGAGTTGCTCATTCAGGACAGCGGATTGTATGCCAATGTCAAATATGGGATCCAAACCTCTTATCCCCCTAAGTGCAGCCAAGGGTTCTAACACTACAGTGTTGTTAGTACCCGGTGCAAAACGATAAGATGTAGCGAGGTAGAATGTAGACTGGTCTATATTTCTTACAGTATGGTTAGAGAAGATATACATCATGTTATTTAAGGAAAACTGGGCCGTTAAACCTCCACGGGTATAAGCCATACCGAAATCAGCATCAAATGTTGTTGGCCGATTGTTATAACTGGCAATTGCTTCATCATTAATTTCCCCTACAACCATGTTTTGATTAATTGAGCGATTGAGCAAGCCGCCACTCAGGCCGAAATGAAGGTGATCTCCACGGGAATTTAAAGGCAAATGATAAGCAAAGGTACCAAAGGCTGAAAATTGCCTGAGCAATCCAGCTGTCTCACTGGACAAATTTAGGCCTGCCGCCATTTTACCAAGACCTTTATCTGCACTAATCTGCTGTACGGCAGGTGATCCTGGAAACCTGGTCCAGGATTGACGGAAAGCAGTATTAAGACGAACCCGCTGTTCTAAACCAGCCATAGCCGGATTGGACAGATAACGATTGGAATAATATTGGCTAAATAGTGGCTCCAGTTGAGCCGACACCTTATTGCCTAAGAGCATAAAGTACAGGCCGCACACTAAAGCGATTTGATTTCTTTTTAAATTTAATTTTATCATGGTTATAAATCTGTTATCTGTAAAGAATGGTGATAAATCCTCTGCGTTTTGGTATGCCCTGGCCAAGGTCTATAATGTAATAATACGTACCCTCCGGAAGCGGCTTGCCATGGAAACTGCCATCCCATGAGTTATCATAATTTTCTTTCTGGTAAACCAAGCGCCCGGTACGGTCACTAACCTTAACGATATTGTTAGGGAAAGACTTGATGAAATCCAGTATCCATACATCGTTCTTACCATTCCCATCAGGCGTGAGGACATTTTGTATTGGCTCTTTTCCTGTATATATTAAGTTAGGAACAACAACCGACAGGTTTAAAGTGGTTACAACAACAGTGTTATCGGTAAAGGTTACCGAAACCTTATAAACCGTTTCCGGACTGATCACTGTTGGTATACCCGAAATAACTCCTGTAACGGTGTTTAAAATTAAACCATCAGGTAGTGCTGGAGTAATATCGAATTTCGCAGCTGTACCACCTTTTACAAGAGGTGATAAATCAGACATCGGCATTCCCTTGGTTAATATTAACGACGAAGCGTAAGTGACCTCATGTTGAACGATGGCCTTATTGATCACCAGCGTAGCGGTTTTAACAATGTCACCATAATTCGGCTGTACAATAGTCGCCGTAACCGTATAGGTTCCCGCATTGATCTGGCTGTTGCCGGCATAAGTTACCGTAGCGCCCGTTGGAAGGTTGGCTGCAAAGATACTCTTCGCCGTTCCGTCGTAACTAAAGCTGCCGTCTGCAAAAGTGATAGTGTTGATGCCGCTGTTTGGATCGCTCGACGCCGATTTGTTAATGGTCAAAGTAGCGGTTTTCACCACATCAGCATAGTTCGCCTGTGTGATAGTCGCCGTAACCGTATAGGTTCCCGCATTGATCTGGCCGTTACCGGTATAAGTTACCGTAGCGCCCGTTGGAAGGTTGGCTGCAAAGATGCTCTTCGCCGTTCCGTCGTAGGTAAAGCTGCCATCTGCAAAAGTAATGGTATTGATACCGCTGCCAGGATCGGTAGATGCCGACTTGTTAATGGTCAAAGTAGCCGTTTTCACCACATCGGCATAGTTCGCCTGTGTGATCGTCGCTGTTACCGTATACGTTCCCGCGTTGGTCTGGCCGTTGCTTGCATAAGTTACCGTAGCACCTGCAGGAAGGTTGGCTGCAAAGATGCTCTTCGCCGTTCCGTCGTAGCTAAAGCTGCCATCAGCAAAAGTGATGGTATTGATGCCACTACCCGGATCAGTTGATACGGTTTTGTTGATGGTCAAAGTAGCCGTTTTCACCACATCGGCATAGTTCGCCTGTGTGATCGTCGCCGTAACCGTATAGGTTCCCGCATTGATCTGGCCGTTACCGGTATAAGTTACCGTAGCGCCCGTTGGAAGGTTGGCTGCAAAGATGCTCTTAGCCGTTCCGTCGTAGGTAAAGCTGCCATCTGCAAAAGTAATGGTATTGATACCGCTGCCAGGATCGGTAGATGCCGACTTGTTAATGGTCAAAGTAGCCGTTTTCACCACATCGGCATAGTTCGCCTGTGTGATCGTCGCTGTTACCGTATACGTTCCCGCGTTGGTCTGGCTGTTGCCGGCATAAGTTACCGTAGCGCCCATTGGAAGGTTGGCTGCAAAGATACTCTTCGCCGTTCCGTCGTAGCTAAAGCTGCCGTCTGCAAAAGTGATAGTGTTGATGCCGCTGTTTGGATCGCTCGACGCCGATTTGTTAATGGTCAAAGTAGCGGTTTTAACCACATCAGCATAGTTCGCCTGTGTGATCGTCGCTGTTACCGTATAGGTTCCCGCATTGATCTGGCCGTTACCGGTATAAGTTACCGTAGCGCCCGTTGGAAGGTTGGCTGCAAAGATGCTCTTCGCCGTTCCGTCGTAGGTAAAGCTGCCATCTGCAAAAGTAATGGTATTGATACCGCTGCCAGGATCGGTAGATGCCGACTTGTTAATGGTCAAAGTAGCCGTTTTCACCACATCCGCATAGTTCGCCTGTGTGATTGTAGCCGTAACCGTATAGGTTCCCGCATTGATCTGGTCGTTACCGGTATAAGTTACCGTAGCGCCCGTAGGAAGATTGGCCGCAAAGATGCTCTTCGCTGTTCCGTCGTAGGTAAAGCTGCCGTCTGCGAAGGTAATGGCATTGATGCCGCTGCCAGGATCGGTTGATATGGTTTTGTTGATCGTCAGCGTAGCGGTTTTCACAATGTCACCATAGTTCGGCTGCACAATAGTCGCTGTTACCCTATACGTTCCCGCATTGATCTGGCCATTGCCCGAATAAGTTACCGTGGCACCTGCGGGGAGGTTGGCCGCGAAGATACTCTTCGCCGTTCCGTCGTAGCTAAAGCTGCCGTCTGCAAAAGTAATGGCATTGATGCCGCTGTTTGGATCGGTAGATGCCGACTTGTTAATGGTCAGCGCGGCGGTTTTCACCACATCGGCATAGTTCGCCTGTGTGATTGTAGCCGTTACCATGTACGTTCCCGCATTGATCTGGTCGTTGCCCGAATAAGTCACCGTAGCACCTGCAGGAAGGTTGGCTGCAAAGATGCTCTTCGCCGTTCCGTCGTAGCTAAAGCTACCGTCTGCAAAAGTAATGGTATTGATACCACTGCCCGGATCGGTTGATATGGTTTTGTTGATCGTCAGCGTAGCGGTTTTCACCACATCAGCATAGTTGGCCTGTGTGATCGTCGCTGTTACCGTATACGTTCCCGCATTGATCTGGCCGTTACCGGTATAAGTTACCGTAGCACCTGCAGGAAGGTTGGCTGCGAAGATACTCTTCGCCGTTCCGTCGTAGCTAAAGCTGCCATCTGCAAAAGTAATGGTATTGATGCCACTACCCGGATCAGTTGATACGGTTTTGTTAATGGTCAAAATAGCTGTTTTCACCACATCGGCATAGTTCGCCTGTGTGATTGTAGCCGTAACCGTATAGGTTCCCGCGTTGATCTGGTCGTTGCCCGCATAAGTTACCGTAGCACCTGCAGGAAGGTTTGCCGCGAAGATGCTCTTCGCCGTTCCGTCGTAGCTAAAGCTGCCGTCTGCAAAAGTAATGGTATTGATACCACTACCCGGATCGGTAGATGCCGACTTGTTAATGGTCAAAATAGCCGTTTTCACCACATCGGCATAGTTCGCCTGTGTGATTGTAGCCGTTACCATGTACGTTCCCGCATTGATCTGGTCGTTACCGGCATAACTTACCGTGGCACCTGCAGGAAGGTTGGCCGCAAAGATGCTCTTCGCTGTTCCGTCGTAGGTAAAGCTGCCATCTGCGAAGGTAATGGCATTGATGCCACTGCCAGGATCGGTTGATATGGTTTTGTTGATCGTCAGCGTAGCGGTTTTCACGATGTCACCATAGTTTGGCTGCACAATAGTCGCCGTAACCGTATAGGTTCCCACATTGATCTGGTCGTTGCCTGCATAAGTCACCGTGGCACCTGCAGGGAGGTTGGCCGCGAAGATACTCTTCGCTGTTCCGTCGTAGGTAAAGCTGCCATCTGCAAAAGTGATGGCATTGATGCCGCTGCCAGGATCGGTTGATATGGCTTTGTTGATCGTCAGCATAGCGGTTTTCACAATGTCACCATAGTTCGGCTGCACAATAGTCGCCGTAACCGTATAGGTTCCCGCATTGATCTGGCCGTTACCGGCATAACTTACCGTGGCACCTGCAGGAAGGTTGGCCGCAAAGATGCTCTTCGCTGTTCCGTCGTAGGTAAAGCTGCCGTCTGCGAAGGTAATGGCATTGATGCCACTGTTTGGATCGGTAGAAATAGTCTTGTTAATGGTCAAAGTAGCCGTTTTCACCACATCGGCATAGTTCGGCTGCGAAACTGTGGCTGTTACCGTATAAACACCCGCGTTGATCTGGTCGTTGCCCGCATAAGTTACCGTAGCACCTGCAGGAAGGTTTGCCGCGAAGATGCTCTTCGCCGTTCCGTCGTAGCTAAAGCTGCCGTCTGCAAAAGTAATGGTATTGATACCACTACCCGGATCGGTAGATGCCGACTTGTTAATGGTCAAAATAGCCGTTTTCACCACATCGGCATAGTTCGCCTGTGTGATTGTAGCCGTTACCATGTACGTTCCCGCATTGATCTGGTCGTTACCGGCATAACTTACCGTGGCACCTGCAGGAAGGTTGGCCGCAAAGATGCTCTTCGCTGTTCCGTCGTAGGTAAAGCTGCCATCTGCGAAGGTAATGGCATTGATGCCACTGCCAGGATCGGTTGATATGGTTTTGTTGATCGTCAGCGTAGCGGTTTTCACAATGTCACCATAGTTCGGCTGCAAAATAGTCGCTGTTACCGTATACGTTCCCGCATTGATCTGGCCGTTACCGGTATAAGTTACCGTAGCACCTGCAGGAAGGTTAGCTGCGAAGATACTCTTCGCCGTTCCGTCGTAGGTAAAGCTGCCGTCTGCAAAAGTAATGGTATTGATACCGCTGCCAGGATCGGTAGAAATAGTCTTGTTAATGGTCAAAGTAGCCGTTTTCACCACATCGGCATAGTTCGCCTGTGTGATAGTCGCTGTTACCGTATAGGTTCCCGCATTGATCTGGCCGTTACCCGAATAAGTTACCGTAGCACCTGCAGGAAGGTTGGCTGCAAAGATGCTCTTCGCCGTTCCGTCGTAGCTAAAGCTGCCATCTGCAAAAGTAATGGTATTGATGCCACTACCCGGATCAGTTGATACGGTTTTGTTAATGGTCAAAATAGCTGTTTTCACCACATCGGCATAGTTCGCCTGTGTGATTGTAGCCGTAACCGTATAGGTTCCCGCGTTGATCTGGTCGTTGCCCGCATAAGTTACCGTAGCACCTGCAGGAAGGTTGGCCGCGAAGATGCTCTTCGCCGTTCCGTCGTAGCTAAAGCTGCCATCTGCAAAAGTAATGGCATTGATGCCGCTGTTTGGATCGGTAGATGCCGACTTGTTAATGCTCAGCTTAGCCGTTTTCACCACATCGGCATAGTTCGCCTGCGAAACTGTGGCTGTTACCATGTACGTTCCCGCATTGATCTGGTCGTTGCCCGAATAAGTCACCGTGGCACCTGCAGGGAGGTTGGCCGCGAAGATACTCTTCGCTGTTCCGTCGTAGATAAAGCTGCCATCTGCAAAAGTGATGGCATTGATGCCGCTGCCAGGATTGGTTGATATGGCTTTGTTGATCGTCAGCGTAGCGGTTTTCACCACATCAGCATAGTTGGCCTGTGTGATCGTCGCTGTTACCGTGTACGTTCCCGCATTGATCTGGTCGTTGCCCGAATAAGTTACCGTGGCACCTGCAGGAAGGTTGGCCGCAAAGATGCTCTTCGCTGTTCCGTCGTAGGTAAAGCTGCCGTCTGCGAAGGTAATGGCATTGATGCCACTGCCAGGATCGGTTGATATGGCTTTGTTGATCGTCAGCATAGCGGTTTTCACAATGTCACCATAGTTTGGCTGCACAATAGTCGCCGTTACCGTGGACGTTCCCGCATTGATCTGGTCGTTGCCCGAATAAGTTACCGTGGCACCTGCAGGAAGGTTGGCCGCAAAGATGCTCTTCGCCGTTCCGTCGTAGGTAAAGCTGCCGTCTGCAAAAGTAATGGTATTGATACCACTGTTTGGATCGGTAGATGCCGACTTGTTAATGGTCAAAGTAGCGGTTTTCACAATGTCACCATAGTTCGCCTGTGTGATTGTAGCCGTTACCGTGGACGTTCCCGCATTGATCTGGTCGTTGCCCGAATAAGTTACCGTGGCACCTGCAGGAAGGTTGGCCGCAAAGATGCTCTTCGCTGTTCCGTCGTAGGTAAAGCTGCCGTCTGCGAAGGTAATGGCATTGATGCCACTGCCAGGATCGGTTGATATGGCTTTGTTGATCGTCAGCATAGCGGTTTTCACAATGTCACCATAGTTTGGCTGCACAATAGTCGCCGTAACCGTATAGGTTCCCACATTGATCTGGTCGTTGCCCGAATAAGTTACCGTGGCACCTGCAGGAAGGTTGGCCGCAAAGATGCTCTTCGCTGTTCCGTCGTAGCTAAAGCTGCCGTCTGCAAAAGTAATGGTATTGATACCACTGTTTGGATCGGTAGATGCCGACTTGTTAATGGTCAAAGTAGCGGTTTTCACAATGTCACCATAGTTCGCCTGTGTGATTGTAGCCGTTACCGTGTACGTTCCCGCATTGATCTGATCGTTGCCTGCATAAGTCACCGTGGCACCCGTAGGAAGGTTCGCAGCAAAGATGCTCTTCGCTGTTCCGTCATAGGTAAAGCTGCCGTCTGCAAAAGTGATGGTATTGATGCCACTGCCAGGATCGGTTGATGCCGACTTGTTAATGGTCAGCGTAGCGGTTTTCAAAATGTCACCATAGTTCGGCTGCACAATAGTCGCTGTTACCGTATACGTTCCCGCATTGATCTGGTCGTTACCGGTATAAGTTACCGTAGCACCCGTTGGAAGGTTGGTCGCAAAGATGCTCTTCGCTGTTCCGTCGTAGCTAAAGCTGCCGTCAGCGAAGGTAATGGCATTGATGCCACTGCCAGGATCGGTTGATATGGTTTTGTTGATCGTCAGCATAGCGGTTTTCACAATGTCACCATAGTTCGGCTGCACAATAGTCGCTGTTACCGTATACGTTCCCGCATTGATCTGGTCGTTACCGGTATAAGTTACCGTAGCACCCGTTGGAAGGTTGGCCGCAAAGATGCTCTTCGCCGTTCCGTCGTAGGTAAAGCTGCCATCTGCAAAAGTGATGGCATTGATGCCGCTGCCAGGATCGGTTGATATGGCTTTGTTGATCGTCAGCATAGCGGTTTTCACAATGTCACCATAGTTTGGCTGCACAATAGTCGCCGTAACCGTATAGGTTCCCACATTGATCTGGTCGTTGCCTGAATAAGTTACCGTAGCGCCAGTTGGAAGGTTGGCTGCGAAGATACTCTTCGCCGTTCCGTCGTAGCTAAAGCTGCCGTCTGCAAAAGTGATGGCATTGATGCCACTGTTTGGATCGGTCGACGCCGACTTGTTAATGCTCAGCGTAGCCGTTTTCACCACATCTGCATAGTTCGCCTGTGTGATAGTCGCTGTTACCGTGTACGTTCCCGCATTGGTCTGGCCATTGCCTGCATAAGTCACCGTGGCACCCGTAGGAAGGTTCGCAGCAAAGATGCTCTTCGCTGTTCCGTCATAGGTAAACGCTGCATCTGCAAAAGTGATGGTATTGATGCCACTGCCAGGATCGGCAGAAACCGATTTGTTAATGGTCAGCGTAGCGGTTTTCACAATGTCACCATAGTTCGGCTGCACAATAGTCGCTGTTACCGTATACGTTCCCGCATTGATCTGGTCGTTACCGGTATAAGTTACCGTAGCACCCGTTGGAAGGTTGGCGGCGAAGATACTCTTCGCCGTTCCGTCGTAGCTAAAGCTACCATCAGCAAAAGTAATGGTGTTGATGCCACTGTTTGGATCGGTTGATGCCGACTTGTTTATGGTCAGCTTGGCTGTATTATATTTGATGTTGTAATCAGGACTGGTTAATCCAGATACTTCAATCTGGTACTCACCTACATTTACTGCACCATTGGCTGCACCACCATAAGTTAACGTTCCTGTAAGTACACTTTCGTTCTCATTATTTACAAAACCGCTGTAACTGATGGCATTTCCGCCGGTATATGGAATTCCGTCGTAAATCTTCGTGCTATCTTTCGCGGTGATGGTTAAATCGGCAGGGATGATCTCTGCAGTACTGATGCTCAGCGAATCGGTATTAGCCAGGATATAATTCACTGCCTGTTCGCCAGAAAGTTTTAAACTGCTCAATGGCAGTTTTATGGTTTTATTTTTACCTGCATTTTTATTATTGTAAAAGACAGTATTAGCAATTAGGCTGAGCTTAACGTCATCCGCATTGACCACATCATTCTGGCCGAAACTTAGGCTCGTAGCATCAATGGTGTTTTGCCTGCTGCCATCATAAGTTTTGCTGATTATGGTGTTTGCATTGATGCCAACAGTAATGAGTTTCGCTGCAACATTAAGCTCGAAAGTTACAGATTCAGCGGCAGGGATGTTACCATTTCCCGACTGACTAGCCGTAATATTAACCTTACCCACTTTTTTAACGGAAATTTTCCATTTGTTGCCATCTGCAGCATCCTGGTAAGCTTCGGCAATGCTATTGTTGGCCGATGCATAACTTACCGTTAAGCCAGAACTGGCCGTAGCACCAGGCTCAAATGGTGCATCGCCATAAGTTTTGCTGATGTTGCCGGCGGTAATAGCCTGATCAGGCACCGATGATTCATAAGCACCCATATCGATATTGGCACCAATCAGACGCGGGTTTCCAGCCAAATCTAGGTCGGTAGTGATTTTACCACCAGCCCCAGTATAAGCCTCATTGCTGCCCTTACCAATGGCAGGACTTACTTTTTTGAGCGCTAAATTTCCAGTTGAAGGATCGCTAAACATAGGATCTTCATTCATGACAGCAGTAGCGGCCAGGTTCAAAGTATTGGAAATATCGTAATCTTTCACAATGCTGTTCAGCACGCTCACCTTAATGTTTGCATTGTCACTATATATCTCCTGTCTATTAGGGTTGTTTACATTATTAGGCGTAGTATTACCATACACGATACTGTTATTGATTTGTCCATCTGATGTGCTATCATAATAAATTGCCGCACCTCTACCCTTGCTTTTGCTTGCCTCATTTCCATTCATACTGATTTGAAGAAGCGTGAGATGAGTATTAACGGCATTAAATATTGCTCCGCCGGTACAGCCCGCCAAATTTCGATAAAAACTACTCTGGCTAATATTTGGAGAAGAATTAGAATTCCTTAATGCACCACCGATGCTATCTACGGCATTATTATAAAATTTACATAAGCTGATGGAAGGAGCCGAAAAAAACATATTATACATGGCGCCGCCACTGTAAGCTTCGTTGTGGTGAAAGCTGGTCTGGCTAATTAAAGGACGAGCATTATTGTTGAACAAACCAGCTCCATCTTTCGCTTTATTATGGTAGAAGGCGCTTTGCTTAATACTAAATTTAGGACTGGAATTGTATAATCCTCCACCCATATGAAGCTTAACCATTGCATTACCTACTTGATATGCCCGTTTGGGGTCGCCGGTGGCATTTCCGCCTTTGATGCTGAATCCGTTTAGTTCTGCGGTATTCAGATTTCCGGTGGCGATCAGCACGTGGTAAGCATTTTCGCCATTATTAGTTATTCTGGGGCTTTGATTATTGCTGCCCGCCACCACATCATCATTATTGAAGTCTCCTGATAAGATGGTTCCTTTTTCCGTGCCGTCATCAGCAGGCAATATGCGTTTGTCGCTCATTAACCTGATTCCCTGGTCAGGATCAAAACCGCCATAAAGTTTTACATCTTTTACCATCAGGAAGGCACGGTCACGGGGATCTGCCAACGCAGTACTATCTTTAAAGTTTTGTCCGTCCTCGGGCGTATATAGCGGTTTGTAAATTCCCTTTGCTACATAAATGGAGGTTATCTTTTTATTGACACCTAACTCATTGTTAGCCTTTGCAAATACCAGAGCATCTGCCAGTTGTGGAATGGCATTTGCCCAGCTATCGCCACTTTGATTACTGGTATTGAGGTTAACATTTATGTCTACAAACAACAGACTGTCTAAACCAGGCCGATAATCAAATTTAGATTCATAAGCCCCCATATCAATGTTTGCACCCATCAAACGCGGGTTTCCAGCCAAATCTTTATCGGCATTCAACTGACCGCCAGCCTGTGTATAAGCAGCATTGCTGCCTTTGCCGATAGCCGCACTACCCGCCTGCAGGGTTAAGTCGCCAGCAGCTGCGTTGGTAAACTTCGGATCGCCTACAATTACATTTGTAGTTTTAACATTCAGGGTTTTGGAAGCATCAAAATCCCGTATAATACTGTTCTGAATACTTACCGGGTTCGTGCCCGTATTCAAGCTATAAACTTCCTCCCTGTTCGGGTTGAGCGTATTTGGTGTGATATTATTGTACAAGATACTATTCACAATAGCTCCTGCAGAATTCACATCAAAATAAAGCCCCCCAGCATAACCATCAGAGCTTGCTAGAGCAATATTTCCGGATATACTACTGTTAAGGATTGTTGGACTGGAAGAATTTACATGATAACCCGCACCGCCATAGTAAGCAATATTGTTATATAAAATGCTTTGTTTCACTGTAGGCGAAGACTTGTCGCTATAGATACCCCCACCATAATATGCATAATTATCATAAATATTACTGAGGTTGATGACTGGAGAAGAATTTAAATTATATACCCCGCCACCATAGGTTCCTTTATTCCCATAAATGCTGCTTTTGTTAATTTTCGGATAAGACAGCTTGTTATATACTCCTCCTGCATAGGATCCGGAATTGGCATACATGCTGCTTTGGCTAATCACCGGATCGGAATTTTCATTATACATCCCGCCACCGCCTGCGGCTCCTGTATTATGATAGAAGTTACTTTGGTTAATGATTGGAGAGGACTTAATATTATACATCCCTGCACCAGTGTGAGACAAGATAATGCTCCCATTTACTCTGATATAGAGGTTTATATCTGCCTTTGCTCCTTTTACGCCAAAACCATTTATTTCTGCTGAACCAACTTCGCCGGCTGAAATCAACACATGATAAGCATTTTCTTCATTATTTGTAAAATCTAATGTTGATCCACTCCCGCTCACCACATCGTCATCGTTAAAATCTCCGGATAAGATGGTTCCTTTCTCGGTGCCGTCTTCCCAGGGAAATATACGTTTGTCGTTTATGCCTTTGACTCCCTGATCAGGATCAAAACCGCCATAAAGCTTTACATCTTTTACCATCAAAAAGGCACGGTCGCGATGAGGCTTACCCCCAGCAACTAAAGCAGTACTGTCTTTAAAGTTTTGTCCGTCTTCAGGAGTATATAACGGTTTATAAGTTCCCTTTGCTACGTAAATGGCTGTTACCGGCTTGTTCGTACTTACCTTGTTATTGGCATTGGCAAATTTCAAGGCATCGGCCAGTTGTTTCATCGGACTATCCCAGCTACTGCCATCACCATCAGTTTTATTGATGTTCACATACAGGATGCCATTGGCATCCGCTGCTTCGGCCTTTCTAATCGTCAGCGTAGCTGTTTTAACAATGTCCTCATAGTTTGGCTGTACAACAGTCGCCGTTACCACATAGGTTCCCACGTTCGTTTTGCCGTTGCCATTATAACTCGCCGTAGCACCGGCTGGAAGGTTGGCTACAGAAAGATCTTTTGCCGTACCGTCGTAGACAAAGCTGGCATCCGAAAAGGTAATGGTATTGATGCCGCTGCCCGATGTCGTGTTTGGTGCCTTGCTAATGGTCAGCTTGGCTGTTTTAACAATGTCCTCATAGTTTGGCTGCGAAACGGTGACAGAAACATCATATTTGCCCACGTTCGTTTTGCCGTTGCCATTATAACTCGCCGTAGCACCGGCTGGAAGGTTGGCTACAGAAAGATCTTTTGCCGTACCGTCGTAGACAAAGCTGGCATCCGAAAAAGTGATCTGGTCTGCACCGCTGCCCGATGTCGTGTTTGGTGCCTTGGTAATGGTCAGCTTGGCTGTATTATATTTAATGTTGTAATTAGTACTGTTTAATCCAGATACTTCAATCTGGTACTCACCTACATTTACTGCACCATTGGCTGCACCACCATAAGTTAACGTTCCTGTAAGTACACTTTCGTTCTCATTATTTACAAAACCACTGTAACTGATGGCATTTCCGCCGGTATATGGACTTCCGTCGTAAACCTTGGTGCTATTCAGAGCTGAAATAGTTAAATCTGCCGGCTTGATCTCTGCCGTGCTGGTACTCAGCGAATCAGTATTCGAAAGTATATAATTCCCTGCCTGTGTACCCGAGAGCTGCAAACTGCTTATTGGCAGTTTTATGGTTTTGTTTTTGCCTGCATTTTTATTATTGTAAAAGACAGTATTGGCAATTAGGCTTAGCTTAACGTCATCCGCATTGACCACATCATTCTGGCCGAAACTTAGGCTCGTCGCATCAATGGTGTTTTGCCTGTTGCCATCATAAGTTTTGGTGATTATGGTGTTTGCATTTAAGCTGGCGTTAATGTTTTTTGGTGCAATAGTAAGCTCGAAGGTTACCGGTGTGGCAGCAGGTATACTGCCGTTCCCACCCTGGCTGGCCTTAATGCTTACCTTGCCCGCTTTGTTAATCTTAATTTTCCATTTGTTGCCATCATTGGCATCCTGGTAGGATTCGGCAATAGTATTGTCTGCCGATGCATAACTGACCGTTAAGCCAGAACTGGCGGTAGCACCAGGCTCAAATGCCGCATCGCCATAAGTTTTGCTGATGTTATTGGCAGTAATGGACTGATCTGCCACCGATGATTCATAAGCACCCATATCTATATTGGCACCCGTTAAACGTGGATTACCGCCCAGGTCTTTATCAGTATTAAGTTTATTTCCTGTGGTCAGGTTATAAGCTTCATTGCTACCCTTGCCAATGGCAGGGCTGCCTGATTTTAAGGTGAAATCATTTTTGCTTGGATCATTAAATAAAGGATCGGTATTTATAACACCACTGGCCAGCACATTAAGCGTTTTGGAAGCATCATAATCTTTTAATATACTATTCTTGATACTAACCGGAGCGCTACCCGTGTTTTCACTGTAAACCTCCTGCCTGTTGAGATTGTTGCTATTATCAGGAGTGGTGTTGTTATAAAGGATACTGTTGATCAGGCTACCAGCTGAGGTAGCATCGAGATAAATACCGCCTCCTTTGCCATCATTTGTAACAGCCGTATTGCCTGTAATACTAACATTAAGAAGTGTAGGTTTGGAGCCGTACCTATTAAAGATTCCACCACCTTGCGAGGCAATATTTTTATAAAAACTACTTTGGGTAACAATTGGTGAAGAATTATTATTATAAATCCCGCCACCAAAAGTAGCGCTATTGTTATAAAAGTTGCTCCGGCTAATGTGGGGAGAAGAAAAAAACAAATTATTTATTCCGCCACCATATTCAGCCGTATTCGAATAAAAATTGCTTTCACTAACGGTTATGGATGAATTATCAAGATTAAATATCCCCCCTCCAAGGCTAGTTGCGTTATTATTAAAAAAGTTGCTTTTGTTGATAGTTGGAGAAGAATGATCTAAATTATAGATCCCGCCGCCTCGACTAAAGGCATTATTGTTATAAAAGCTCACCTGAATGATCAAAGGAGATGATCTCAGATCATACAATCCTGCCCCGTTATTAGATGGGATACTAAGGTTATTTACTTTGATACCATCCTCAATACCAGATTGATTACCATCAGCATTACCGCCTCTTACTCCGAAACCATTTATTTCTGCTGAACCAACATCTCCGGCTGAAATCAGTACATGATAAGCGTTTTCTCCATTGTTGTTAAAATTCAATTTATCATTCACCATTTTAACTACATCATCATTATTAAAATCTCCTGATAAAACAGTCCCCACATCTGATCCATCCTTACCTGGCAATATGCGTTGGTCACCTATTGCTTTGACATTATTATCCGGATCGAAACCGCCAAAAAGTTTTACATCTTTTACCATCAGGAAGGCACGGTCGCGCTGATTCTTATTGGCTACTACCAAAGCGGTACTGTCTTTAAAGTTTTGTCTGTCCTCAGGCGTGTATAATGGTTTATAAGTTCCCTTTGCTACGTAAATGGCTGTTACCGGCTTGTTCGTACTTACCTTGTTGTTGGTATTGGCAAATTTCAAGGCATCGGCCAGTTGTTCCATCGGGCTATCCCAGCTACTGCCATCACCATCAGTTTTATTGATGTTCACATACAAGATACCGTTGGCATCTGGTGATGCATTGTGGATTGTCAAATTGGCCGTTTTAACGATATCCTCATAATTTGGCTGTACAACAGTCGCCGTTACCGCATAGGTTCCAGCGTTCGTTTTGCCGTTGCCCACATAACTCACCGTAGCACCGGTTGGAAGGTTGGCTACAGAAAGATCTTTTGCCGTACCGTCGTAAACAAAGCTGGCATCCGAAAAGGTGATGGTATTGATGCCGCTGCCAGAAGCCGTGGAAGGTGCTTTTGCAACATTAAGTTCAAAAGTTACCGGTGTGGCAGCAAAGAAATTACTATTTCCTGCCTGGCTAGCCGTTATATTCACTTTCCCGGCTTTCTTTATGTTAATTTTCCATTTGTTGCCGTCATTGGTATCCTGGTAGGCTTCGGCAATGCTATTATTTGTCGACGCATAACTGACCGTTAAGCCAGAACTGGCTGTAGCGCCAGGTTCAAATGGACTATCGCCATAAGTTTTATTGATGTTGTTGGCTGTGATAGACTGTTCTGAAAACGATGATTCATAGGCCCCCATATCGATATTGGTACCTATTAGGCGTGGGTTACTGGCTAAGTCCTTATCTGTACCCAGGTTTCCACCCGCATCAGTATACAACTGGTTATTACCTTTGCCTATTGCTGCACTTCCTGCTTTTAGGGTATAATCACAATTGTCAGCATTTGCAAATAAGTTGGCGGTGCTGTAGGCTGTACTGGTACCAGTCAGGTTGCCATTGGCTGTGTTGCTTTCTCCCTGCACCAAGCTGTATTTAATATTTTTGACAGGGTTACCTGCTAAAGTACTATTGGCTGCATCGGTTGTACTGATTCGATTGCCATAAACAATGCTGTTGCTCACGTTAAAATCTGCGAAGACATTTTCATTAAAATAGATAAAGCTAGTGCCCGTGTTTCCTGCTAAAGTGCTGCTGTTAAGGTTAATGATGTTGGAAGAAGAAGAAGAAGAATAAATCCCTCCGCCTCCGTTGCTTGCTCTTTTATTATTTACCAAGTTATTGCTTACCGATGAATTGGTTAGGCTAACCGAAGAAGAAGTAGAATAAGAATATGAATAGATCCCTCCACCATCACTGCCTGCTGTATTGTTATTTACCGATGAATTAATTAGGCTAACTGAAGAAGAAGTAGAAGAGGAAGAAGAAATCCCTCCGCCTCCGATGCTTGCTTTGTTCTTCTTTACCGATGAATTGATTAGGCTAACGGAAGAAGAAGAAGAATAAGAATGAGAGTTAATCCCTGCGCCATTATTTGATGCTGTATTGTTAGTTACCGATGAATTGGTTAAGCTAATAGACGAAGAACGAGAAGAATAAGAATAAATTCCTCCCCCATTTGATCGAGAAACGTTTATTCCATTCACTGTTATGTAATTAGTGCCATCGGCATTCCCTCCCGTTATTTCAAAGCCATCTAATTCTGCACCACCGCTTGTTGAAAGAAGCACGTGGTAGGCATTTTCGTAGATGTAATATATGGTGCCCCCACCAACAAAATTCGCCTCAATTTCGTCGTTATTAAAGAAATCGCCACTTAGAATTGTACCCGTGCCAGCTGTACCCTGGCCTATGCCGGTAAATGATGGCCTATCAAAAATGCTGGCTTCGGTACCATTAAAGCCACCGTACAATTTTACGTTTCCTACCATTAAAAAGGAGTTGTCTCTACCTTCATCAGCAAAATTTGCCCCGTCTCGAGGGCTATACATTGGTTTGTAAGTGCCTTTGGCCACCCAAATTTGCTTAATGGCTGTATTGTTTTTTGCAGCTTTGAGCGCATCGGCAAGTTGTTTTATCGGGCTATCCCAACTACTGCCATCGCCATTTGTTTTATTGATATTGACATACAGAATGCCATTGGCATCAGGCGTTTGAGCCATTGCGCTTAGACTGATCATCAAGCCAATAAGCAAGGCCCATAATTTTTTTCTTAATAAAAAGTTGCTGCTCCACTGAGAGACAGTGGTGCCAGTTGAAATAGGGAGGGTAAACATTATTCTTTTTGTTTGGTACTGCAAAACTAGCTGGCCTGAGCTTGCCTTTCCCCACCCGAATGGTATAGTTTTACCTACCCACCCTGGGTAGTTCTACTTAAAAAAAGCGCTAAAAGTGAGATTTAGGCCTATCCAGTGGGGTAGCTTAATGGCACGTGTACCAAAGGCGCCATTTTACCGTTCAAAATGATTTTTTTTTTGCGAGCCTTGATTGACCACCATCATCCGCTAAAATCAGGATTGATTTTGCATCATGTCCGAACTTAAATTGATCAGGTATAGGGTAGAAAATCTATTCATCTTATTCGGAAGCCAGGCCTCAAACTCGCCAAAGACATGATCTCTTTTACCGATTGATTGATGGTGCTACCATGCCGGTTTTAGCAAACGTGCTTTCGATTGAGCCTGTATCACAAACCCGTGTTCCTTTGCCACGACATTGGTTAGGCCCATAGCTTTTCGCCAGAGGCAAACCTACACAGTGCATTATAAAATATCTTTTGACATTTATCATATCAATTAACAGGGCTGAGCTACGCATGACCATGCAAACAAGCTATTCCACACGATAGGACTGATTTAGTATACACATTAAAGCATCAAAAAAAGCGTCTGGTTTTAAGCTTTCTCATTTTTTTGATAAATTTGTAAAAATTAGTTTATCCTTGTATCGTTTCCTCTTTTTGCTGCTATTCCTTTCTTTAGCTAAGACGGGAAAAGCTGAACTGCCTTGTCGTATTGAATATGCCAGATTACCTCAAATGGTATGGCCCTTAGCACTGAATTCGCTACATTTTGAGCCTTATGCAACTGAAGCTCAAGCCCACCATGATGGTTATTATGTTTTCAGGATCCGTCCAAATATCAAAACTGACGTTCATAAAAAACTGATATTATATTTCCCGACAGAACACCTGTCTGGCATCCGGTTATGTAAGCTGGATCAAAACAGCCTCTATCCAATTGATAGTGCGGGAAACGACTACCATAGCGACATCACCCCATGGGGATATCCGCGTTTCAGGGTAAATGGCGGGACTGATGCCTATTACCTGGTTACCTCTTTTAAAAAAGCTACCTATTTTCCCGTTAAATTGATGGAGGAATATCAATTCAGGCGTTTTGAGGTAAAAGGAAATTTCAGTTTAGGCATGTTTTACGGGCTTGCTACCGTTATATTTATCGTCAATACCTTGTTTTTTATCTTTTTTCGCGAGCGGGTATTTGCTTATTATGGACTCTTTCAGGCTTGTATTGTGACCTCCATCGCCTGTTCTGATGGCCTGTTAACTTTTTTCAGCAATGATCCCTATCTGTTAAATTATGCGGATATCCCTCTTCATATCGGTGCTTTTGTTGCCGGTTTTTTCTTTTCTCAACATTTTATAAAGGCTCCAGAAATTTTCAGGAAAATGAGACTTCCGGTAATCCTGGCGGTAATCTGCAGTGGTTCAGCCTGGTTACTATATATTAAACATGGAAACATGTTATTTTATATCATCGCTGAGTGTACTGCCTTAGCTATGTTAACGAGTTATTGGATTATTGCCCTGTTTAAGTTTAAACATAATGAAAATGCCAAAACTTATGTATTCGCTTATTCCATCTATTTATTTTTCGCCATAGAATATTATGTTTTCAGACAAGTTGGTTTACCGAGCATCCAAATTTTTTCAGGTCAGCTAAAAGTCAGTTGTGTAGCTGAAATGATTGTATTTCTTTATAGCATGATACAACGGGCCAGCCTGGTACTTAATGAAAATCGCTATTTCAGACAAAAAATAGAGGAACATTTAGCGGAAAAGACAGATCAGCAAGAACTTGATTTGCAAAGCCTTCGGGAAACATACGATCTCACCGACCGGGAATTAGAAATATTACATTTTCTTGCGCAGGGCATGTCTAACCCTGAGATTGCGGAGCAGATCTTCATTTCAGTAAATACGGTAAAATACCATATGAGAAATATTTTTATGAAAATGGAGATCAATAGCAGAAATGAAGCGGTAACAAAACTTAAATCATTATCAGCGCACAAAAACAACTAGCGCAATGCGGTAAAACAAATGGGGGGTGTATTTTGAATCCACTATTATTTACTGTAAAAGTATAGGTGAAGATCTCGTGCCAGATGCAACACATTTGTAAATCCGGCGTCTTATTCTTAAATGTAATATTGATGAATAAAACCGGAATTACCACCCTTCTATTGCTTATCTGCACCAACATGTATGCCCAGAAGACCTCCCGTGCCAGGCTAGATAGCGTGTTTGCCGTAATGTATAATCAAAAACAGTTTAACGGGTCTGTACTGGTGGCCGAAAAAGGTAAAGTATTGCTGGCAAAAGGTTATGGCTTCCGCGATACGTTGTCCAGGTACCAAACAAATAAAAATACCATCTATGAACTCGGGTCCTGCTCAAAGCAGTTTACGGCTGCAGCTATTGTACTGCTACACCGCCAAGGCTTGCTTCAATATGATGATGCGATTGATACATACATCCCCGAACTGAAACAATGGCATGATGTTAAGATATATGATCTGATCAGGCATACCAGCGGCCTTCCTGAATATATCGGCGATATGGCCAAAAAATGGGACCATAAGAAAATTGCCAACAATAAAGATCTGATAGTATTTTATGCCCTGCGGAAAGATACCCTGAGTTTTAAACCGGGCAGCATGCACAGGTACAATAATACCAACTATGCACTTTTGGCGAGTGTCATCGAACGCATTTCCGGCAAAACTTACGCAGATTACCTCGGGGATAACATCTTCAGACCGCTAAAAATGAAGTCGACATTTGTTTATAACAGAAGACTAAATCCAAAAAGGATAAAAAATTATGCTACCCGATATGTCTGGAAGCGCCAATCGTTTGATAAAATTACGTCCGAAAATCCAGATTACGGAGATAGTGTAGTGTATTACCTGGACGGCATTGTGGGGAATGCTAAAGTGAATTCTACCATTCTGGACCTGTATAAATGGGAGAATGCCTTAAAATCAAATAACTTTTTCAGTCGGGCTGAGTTGGAAATGATGACTGAAGTAACGAAAACCTCCAAGGGTAAAAATATTCCTTATGGTTTCGGACTTGAACTTTCCGGCGGAAAAAACAAACTTTCTTACGGGCATACGGGGAGCTGGGATGGCTATGCTTCTTTTATTTACCATTCGGTAAGTAAAGACAGGACTATTATTACGCTCCAGAATTTCAAGATGGGCGCTTATCCGTTCGAAACCGTTAACCAAATTTTGGACAATCGTAAAATTGAGATAGAATACCCCAAAAAAATCACATTGCCTGATGCTCAAATCGCAAAGTATGCAGGTACTTATATCACTAAAGATGATGGCGAAGAACAGCAGATTACCTACCTGGCGGGCCACCTGGTGCATAATACCAACAGGATTAAATGGGATATGCGTTTTTTTCCTATTGCTGAAAACGAATTTCAAGGCATAAGGCAAGGCGGTGCAGACGGTGTACTTCGATTTACACAACTGCCCAACCAGGAAATAAAACTCGAAATGCTGGAGTATGGCAAAGTGATCGGAACCGCTTTCAGGAAAAATAACAATTGACGTGATGACGTGTTAATTCTACATCATTTAATTTATGGTTAGTTGTTATTTAACGTGAATTATGGGTCTTAATTTTACCAACAATCATGAACGTTTGGCTAAGCCAAAGCAGAAAATCTTCGTTCTCGGCATCACCGGCCTAACAAATTTTTCGGGGAGCACAATCAAAGCCCACTCCATGACTTTAATAGAAAAATTTTCAGCCGGCGTCTTTTGTTTCTTTTTGACGGCAAAAAGAAAGAAGACCGTCCGTCCAGGACAAAAAGAATGCTCAATTGATATAAAAATAAAGGTTTTTGTATCCCAAATGATTTTTTAGATTTATAACTCACGTTATTTATATCATCATGTAACCTGATCCCATCAAACCACATCTAATAGATAAATATTATCGCATGAAAAGTATTGGTCTAAAAATAATCTATTTAATTTGGTTACTCAATTTTGTTTTTTTGAGTCCTTCAAGCGCACAAGATTCACCATCGAAGCGCACAGTTCAACCTTTTTCATTTCCCCTGCAATTGGAAATGCGAATACCATTTGGCCCTACTGCTTTTCCGAACGGATCCAATTTCTTTCTGATCTATGAACTTTATCTCACGAACTTCAGTGCATCACCCATTCATTTACAACGGATGGAACTGTTTAATGGAGACCGAAAGAGCAATGCGCCATTCCTATCGTTCGACTCCCTAGAACTCAAAAGCATGGTAAAAGTTTTGGGCGAAGACAATCCGGAAGACCGCCTGAATATTGGAGCTGGAAAGAGTGCAGTAATATATATAGAAGCAAAAACGAACAAAGAGATACCTTTTCCCAACAATATTATACATCGGATCATTACCTCGGCTGATTCTTTAGATGGAGCGGAAGTAAATACACATACCACTAAACTTCAAACGTTTAGATCTCCTGTAGCGGGTTCAAATTGGATTGCGGCCGATGGCCCTGGCAACAGTATTGATAATCATCACCGACGGGGAACTATCATTCTTGGTGGACGTGCAGTGAATTCGAGGCGATTTGCGATTGACTGGAAAAAGGTTAAAGACAGCGTGTCTTTTTCCGGCGATGCAGCAAATGTACGTTCATATTTCTGTTATGGGGAAAAAATATTTGCAGTGGCCGATGGGACAGTCATCTCTGCCACGGATGGATTACCAGATAACATTCCCGGACACGGAAAAGCTTTTCATCCGGCAGTACCGCTAACTTTAGAAAAACTGCCGGGTAACCATATCGTCATTGATCTTGGTGAAGGACACTACGCCCACTATATGCACATGAAGCCGGGTACTGTGCGTGTTAAAAAAGGAGATCATGTAAGTAAAGGGCAATTATTGGGCAATATTGGTAATTCCGGAGATGCACGGGAACCGCACCTGCATTTTGAGGTAACTACCTCTGCACAGCTCCTTTTGGGAGAAGGTGTTCCTTATGTAATTGACCATTACCGATCGGGCATTCAAAACGGTTTCGATGATCTACACCATAATGAATTGCCTAAAGAGAAAGAAATTGTCGATTTTGGAGAAGTAAATAAAAAATAACCTTCCAAGGCTTTTATTATTGACTATTCGACTTTGCTAAATGTTATAAAAGGTTTAGCAAACGGTTTTAATTTTGGCGCCAATTGCTGGCAGATTGTTTATTATTGCTTATGATTATTTCAAATTTTTATTCTATTATTAAAAACCACCTCACTTGAAACCATCTGCCCTACTATTACTGCTATCACTATTTTTTTTGAAAACAAATGCCCAGGATCTGCAACAGCGTATTATCACATCCGATATTAAAAACTTTTGGACCGCTTACGATAAGATTAAAGAGACCAGTGATAGTACTTTGCACACGGGTTACCTTAACGATCTGTTTATTAACAAAGGTACTAATGGCTTAAAGTCGATCATGAAAGCGAGAGGATATACGGCTAAATCTTATTTAGATGCCATTCGTCACTATCCGCTTTTTTGGCGTTCGATAAGGGACAATACCCTACGTGCAGATGAGTTTGCAGATAGTATTGCCACAGAAATAGATAAATTGGGCAAAATTTACAACAAGCTTAAACCTGCCCATATTTACTTTACCGTTGGCGCCTTACGCACCAATGGAACAACATTGGATGGAAATGTGCTGATCGGCAGTGAACTCGCACTGGCTGATGAAAATACCGTTTCCGCTGAATTCCCTAAAGCGTTATCGCATCTGAAAACTTTTTTTAACAGCAACCCGATAAACAATACCGTATTCTTAAATGTGCATGAATATGTGCATACCCAGCAAAAAAGCAGTATTGGATATAATCTGCTTTCACAATGCGTTATTGAAGGCGTAGCCGAATTTGTAGCGGTTAGGGTTACCGGGAAGCCATCATCAGCGCCGGCGATCCATTTCGGCACACAACATTCCGAAAATATAAAAAGCGTGTTTGCCAAACAGATGTTTTTTAACGATACTGGATTCTGGTTATACAGTAATGCTGAAAATGAGTTTAAAATGCGCGATCTGGGCTATTATGTAGGGTACGAAATCTGTAAAAAATATTATCAGAATTCGAAAGATAAAAAACGGGCCATTAGAAAAATGATAACACTTGATTATAACAATCCTACCGCTTTGTACCCATTTGTGGATCGATCTGGTTATTTTGAAAAGCCCGTATCGAAATTTTACAGGGAATATGATAAAGATCGCCCTAGGGTTGTAGAGATTAAAGAATTTAAAAACGGGAGCAAAAAAGTTGATCCAAATTTATCGCAGATGACCATCAAGTTTTCGGCTAAGATGGATAAACGGTACCGGAATTTTGAACTTGGGCCCTTAGGAGAATCGAGGGTATTGAAGATCAAAGAATTTACAGGCTTTTCTGAAGATGGGTATTCGGCCTCCTTTAATGTAAACTTAAAACCCAATACCAGATACCAGCTGCTGGTGGGAAACGGTTTCCGCAATGAAAATGGAATGCCACTTAAATCATATCTGATCGAATTTACAACTGCAGATTGATCAGTTGTTGCCAACTGTTTAAAATCACAATGTAGATTAAGAAATAAGAAACTTTAAATATCTTTTTCCACAATTTATTTTATTAGATAGAATAACTATCGTAATTTCTCTATCCTGAATACACATTGTTTAACTTTCCCATCACTGTCAACATAACCTACCTCGATATTTTCGTTTTCATTCAACAACATTTGCCGATAAACCTGTAGGTCTATCGACTTCACTTTATTGATGGATGAAATAATTTGACCTTTCCTGAGGCCACAATGATAGGCTGCGGATTGCCCGAAGATATCGTCTATCATCACCTTCCCTTCTTGTAAAATGATCTTAAATGGCGGAACAGCTGTGGTAAAATCCTGTGGATATAAAAAATTCGGCTTCAGGTAAAGTTTTTTGGAAGCATAATCTAAAATAAAATCAAAACGGTTTATAATCTGGCTTCCTAAAATCCCCAGATAACCACTATATGAGCTAACCCCTGCCTGGTCTGAAGATATATTTACAGGAAGTTTACCCTTGAATGTATATGGTCCGATAGATATGGAGGCAACGGCCCCAAGCGTTGTAGCGCTCTTATTACTTAAATTATTTTGCGTACTCAAAACCGTTTTCCCCACTTTTGCCAATAAATTGTTTTTTTGCTGGAAAGGAGTATTAAACAAGAGGGTGAGCCCTGCTCCGCTATCAAATAAGATATCTCCGGAAAGTTTTTCCCCATTCAATAACTGAACATCAATAGAGAAGCGGGGAATAGGTATTCCATTACCAAACACGAAATCTATCGTCTTATAGTTGGTGGTATCCAAGGCTGTTTTAAACGGATATAACAATATTTGTCTTTTCGTAATATTTACCACCGTTAAATATTTACTTAGAATATCATTGCCAATAATACCATCAAACTTTCTGCCGTGGGTAGCATTTAACCTTGACAGATCATCAAGAACAAAATTCACATGATCAATTGTTGTTGATTGGTTCAGGAAAAATTTTTGGTCTGTAGCGTAGCGGTACATTTTACTGCCACTTGCTCCTGGAACTTCCTGTTGAAGATCTGCTTTAATATCAAATTTTTCGGCTATCTGATTATCCAGTAAAATTGTAGAGGCACCTGTATCAAAAAAGAAAGTTAAAGAGTCTTTACCATTCAAAGCAGGTAATTTGATCAGAATACTTTTGCTGTCATACAATTCAAATGGAAGTACGATTTGCGAATAGCTTACTGTATGGAATAAAGCAAACAGGATAAAAACAAGAAAAGATACTTTGGCTTTCAATGGTATTGGTTTTGGTCGGTTAGGTTTTGCAATAAGAGGTTTGCTTAAATATGAATTTGATATCAAGAACAAGATAATTAGTTGTCAGCTCTTTTGGAACTTACCCAGGTTAAATATTTATAGTCCCTATATTGATATACATTATTCCACCAGGTTGCCCCGCCCCTGCAAGATGTAAGAAGCAACTTATTCTTCTTATCCAACGTCACATCACAAAATCCGGAACATTTGGCCCTGGGATCATTTGGTTCTGCAAGTAAGTTGAAGCGCTTTGATACCGGGTTATACAGGTAAATGGTAAAGGTACGGTAAACTCCCATTCCCGCATCGGGGATCGAAAATGCCACATCATCATAACCGTCAAAATTATAATCTTCTATCGTGCCTTTACGCTGTGGGTCAGGGCTATCAAAACCAGGCAAATGAGCTGTTTTTGTAATTTTATCGGGATAGCGGAAGCTAAGCGTTTCATCCATACCTTTTGAAAAGGATATGATGACCCCATTCAACAAAAAACCTGTTTTTTCAAAACCGTCTTCCTGGTTTTGCACCTGCTCCAGCTTAAATAGCTGATGATCTTTGTGCCTCAAATAAGATGCAGCTGATACCTGACTGCCTTCCTGGCTCAATTTATATACTCCGGTTACTTTTCCTTCCACTACTTCATCCCAAATGTAGGATACTTTTGATGTTGATGTTTTGCCCTGTGCTGTTCGGTTTTTTAAGCTTAAGGGAATAATTCCCTGCTGCCCAAGGTATTTTACATAGGCTCCCTTCCCCCCATCAGCATAATAGATATTCATAAGAAAGGGTTTAGCTCCGGAAGTTGATTTGAGCAGAAAAGGCTGTGCATGAGCAGCCCAGCTGATCATCGCCAAAGCCACCACTAATTTTAAGTTTCTGATCATCATTAGCACCGCGATTTATATGAAAAAATTAAAAAGGTTAATCCCAGCTAACGTCCAAAAAACATAATCATGGATTTTGCTTGATTTCGATGGTATTACTGTTTCAACAACCTCAACTTTATTAAGTTTTTTGATTAGAAATACAATTAAACCAGGTGCCAATAAAAAAAGGACAAATATCCACCATTTGTAATTATACTTCCATAGATCTGTCCAGCGTAGAAATGCATTCGATCTGAAAGTTATCTTTCTCAACCCAAAAAAGGGAAAAGTCTCAATCTCATCTCCTTTTCCTCCAAAAATATCCTGCTTCTGTTTAATCTCCTTTTTTTTGATGCGATTGTAGTCGCTTTCCCGAAGGTAAAAAGAGATATTAAGTTTGCGGCTCTTTTTATCTATCCCCCAAAGCCAGGTATTTAGGCCTTCCACTATACCCGGATATTGCCTGCTGATCCGGGCCTTATCTTTTACGAAATTGTATGTCACCGTTGTGCTCCTCAAGCTAGCATATACAGCTGTATGATTTTCCGCATTTGCCCATTCAATGGGTTTCATGCCCGAAAAATCATAACAGGTAAGTATAATTGTATAACAGGTATAAAGCGCCCAGAAATATACAAAAAGCGGCAGTATAAAATCAAGATTAACCTTTTTCATTTATTTTCCAACCAATAAGTCATTGTTGCCTGCTCTTTGCCTAACAACAGCCCAACATTAGTATAATAGCGTTAACGAACCCGTAACCATTTCGCACTCCTGACCTAATTTTATAACATAATAATATACGCCGGTAGGAAGTCTGGTACCCTTAGTTGTTCCATCAAACGGCATCTTATATCCAATCGATTCATAAACCTTATTTCCCACTCTGTTAAAAACCTGAATGTTTGCCTTTGGATAATTTTCAATACCCGTTAAATTCCAAATATCATTAATACCATCGTTATTGGGCGTAAACGAGTTTGCTACCGTTAATTCTGATAAGCCTACTGTAATTTTAGCTTCCATTTTAACACTTTCGCAATCACCAATACGCTGAGTAACAAAGTAACTTTTACTGCTTCTGGCATCAACTTTAAAAATGCCATTAACCGAAACATCGACAGGAAATAAGGCCTCCTTATTTTCATAAAGGGCATAGCTGGTGGCTGATGTTAATCCATTTATCCGAAGTATTGCTTCTCCGGGGGAGCAAAGTTTGACCGGCGTAACTGCCGGCACTTCTATTTGACTGGTCAGGTTATCAACCACAAATTCCGAAATCAATGGCTGGCAATTTATAGCATCAGTAACTTCCAGTTTATAATTACCTTTGGATAAATCATTTATATCTAAACTATTGCCAACCTGTACACCTGCACTATTGGTCCATTTATAGTTGAAAGGTGCAAGGCCACCACTAATTTGCATTCCGGTAATGCCTCCCTGTCTTTGATTACAATGATCATGTGCGATATGGACATTGCTATTTACAAAAGCAAGTTCAGCCTGCCTGTTAACCCTGTAACTAATCAGGTATTTTTCGCAACCATTATCGTCTATTCCGTAAACTTTATAATTGCCTGCATCTAAGTTTTCCAGTACTGCCGTATTTCCACCAACCGTTCTGCCTGATTCGTCTTCCCATCTATAGCTTATTGGCGGGTGAGCAGCATTCGTCATTGTAACCATGATTTTGCCATTGTTTAATCCGCAGGAAGCATCGGTAATCGTTTTTGTCAGACCACCCCTAACGTCAATTAAATTTGGCTGTGCAACCAAGGTAAGATCATAAGTTTTGGTACATGATGGATTTGAAGCTGTTAACTGGTAACTGCCGGAAGGCATTCCTTCTAAATTTAGCTGATTACCCACGATTTGACCATCACTATTTTTCCATGTATAGGAACTGGCTCCCGAGATTAGCAAACCTTTGATACTTCCATTATTACCCACACATGTAGGATTGAAAATTTGTTTCTGGCTATCATCAATGGTAATGGCATTGGCGTCCGGAATGGTAATAACCGGTGTAATCACCGGTCCGCAGCCAGATTGATCTGTAACTTCTAAGGTATAATTTCCGGGTGGCTGATTGACCAGATCCATAATGCTTGCCACCTGCAGGTTGTTGCCATTTTTCCATTTATAGCTTAAAGTGCCACTGCCGGTTGCTACAACTCCGGTAATACGACCAGAATTTGTACCACAATTAGCTGCGGTTATAGATAAGGAAAGCAGGCTAACATTGGGTCCGGAAGTGGTTGTTAATGTGATCGGCCCATAAGTTTCGGTACAACTATTATCGGCTGTAGAAATGGTTAACGTATATTTACCGGGTACAGCATTGGTTAAATTTAAGGTGGTAGCCACTTCGGTGCCCAATTCGTTTTTCCAACTATAAACTGCAGGCAATGATGTATTATTTACCACTTGTAAACCGCTGATGCTGCCACCGGTACCACAGGCAGGATTTACGATCCGAATATTTGCGGCATTTGCTGTCAATCCCTTTTTAATTTCAAACCATGGTGTTACTTCACTACAATCTCCGTTACTTGCTTTTAACCGATAAGTACCAACTGGCACATTTACAAGGTCTTTTTGCCTGCCCACTACATTGCCGTTAACATCTAACCACTCTACATGAGCAGCACTTAATGGCAACACACCTGTTATAGAACCCTTATTAGAACAGGTATGAGTAATCTTAATGCCTGCAACATCCACCTTTGTTCGGGTAAATTCTGATGTGGTGCCATTTAAAGTTGCAGAAGCAATTACAGATCTTAAAATATTGCCACTATAGCTCCAGTTGCCATTTGCATCAGTTGTGGTACTGGCAAAATAGGTTTCAGGAGAACATGTTCCGCACAGGTCGCTGTAAAAAAGCTCTATCGCTGAGTTTGGGGTAGCCGTACCAGAAACAGCATTTGCGGTGAAATTGTTAATATTTACCACTGGAACCGTACGAGTGTTATTGGTAAATATCATTGGATATGCACCAACTGTACAGAAAAAGCTATTCTTATTAACTGAAACAGTAGAAAATGGCCAAACATTTACCGGCTTGCAATAGCCTATGTAGTTTGCGTCTGCAGGGTCTTGCCCACCAATAACTACACCATCCGAATAGTAAACAAAAACACCTGTTGAAGCTCGCAATCGTTTAGTTAAGCTCTTGTCAATACCAATAAAATTTCTTTTGATATTTACAGGCATTCCATTATTTAAAAGGTTGATTGCATATCCTTCACTGGAAATGACATTATCTTCTATATCGATTGTATTTTTACCATTAGGGCTAACTGTTACCACGCTAAAACCTGATGACAATGGCGTTGCAATATCTCCTTTAAAATTTGTACCAATTTTATTATTTCTAATCTTTATCGTTGCCGGGGTAGAATATAATTGATCATTATTGGAACTGTAATTACTCTGCGAGAAATTGATACCTTTTGCAAATACATTTCCCTCTGCAGGACTAGCTCCACCAATATCTACCAGTCCATATATGTAATACATGGACTGAGCTCCAGAAAAAGACATGGGCAATGTTACCCCATCAGATTCAAAACCAATAATATTGGCCTGTACTGTTAAATTTTCAGAATAATACTGAATTTGTCCACCATTTAAATGCACATTAACCCCCAACTCATGTGTAAAGCCACAAATCACATTTCCTTTTCCAGCTGCGCCAATTTTTATATTTTTTGCCTGCCGTAAACATATTCCTTGCCGTTGCTCCCATCTTCCCGGCGCGGTAGTTGGCAGTAAATTTATGATGTAAATGCCATAAATACCTACATCATTAACATTGATCAAGGTTAATCCGTAGTAGGTGGTCAAATAAGAAAACGACATTTTTATCTGCACTTTAGCTGTACTTACACCAAAAAAATTCCCAATTTGTGTCGATCCGTCAATATCCAGATTTGAAGAGACATCAGGCAATTGGCTTAACAAAGTGATGGTTCTCCCGCTTTCACTTTGATCAGCCAGGTTGAAATGAATAAAGTCTTTATCGGCAATACCGTTTGCCGCTGCTTTAACTAAGGCCTCTCTTAAAGTTCCCGAACCGGCATCTGCATTTGAAGTTACCGTAAAAACTTCTGCATGCGTCTTTAACGAAGTAGAAAGCGTAATTAAAAAAAAAGCGAGAATAAATTTAAACGTTAATCTAATCATGGATTAACAAATCTAATAAGATTATTTTACTTTGATAATACCTCATAAGCAAATCTCAAAATCGTGCCAAATACCACGAACAGAAAAAATATCCTTACAAATTTATTTCCTTTTAATAAGGCCAGTTTGGTTCCAAAAAAAGCGCCACAGAGATTAAAAACGGCCATGGGTATGGCATATTGAAATAAAATATTACCGGTGAAACTGAAGTAAAGAATTGCCGCCAAATTGGTTGCCATGTTCACGATTTTGGCATGCGCACTGGCACCAATAAAATCGAAGCCGAGCACGGCAACGAAAATTAATATGAGAAAAGCACCCGTGCCGGGGCCGATTAAACCATCATAAAAGCCAATAACCAAACAAAAAACGGCCGACATTAAAACCTGTTTTTTTACGGAATGATTCTTTTCCTGATGGATCCCGAATTGTTTGTTAAAATAAGTATAAATGGCTACAAAAACCAATACCACCAGAATAATGGGCTTAATTACCGAATTATCGATTCTGCTCACCATAAAAGCGCCCAGAAAAGCGGAAACAAATGCGGTGCCGGCACAGGCAATGAGCACCTTGAAATTAAATTTAACGCGTCTGGAATATTTAAATGCAGCTAAACTTGTTCCCGCAATCGATGGTATTTTGGTTGTTCCTAAAAGTGTGGCAACGGGGTAATGAGGCAAAATAAGTAAAGTGGCTGGGGTTTGCAATAAACCACCGCCACCTACAATTGCATCTATAAATCCGGCAGCAAAAGCCGCCAGACAAAGTAAAATCAGTTCTGTTGGCATTTTACTCTTGTCAACATATCAACCACTTTACCTCTTCTATTCTCCATTTTACATCTTACATTCTTTCCGGAGAAGTAATGCCCAGAATCAGCATACCGGCATAAATAATATCGGCCGTTTTTTTACAAAGATTTAAGCGGAATTGTTTCACCTCACCATCTTCCGTTTTTACTATTGGAGGAACCTCATGGTAAAACTTATTGAACAGCTTGGCCAGTTCATATAAATAGTTGGCTAAACTTGCCGGACTGAAAGCCTTGGCCGCAATTTCTATCTCTGCTGGGTATTTGGCCAATTGCAGGATCATTTCCAATTCTACATCGCTAATCCCGCCAAACTCCAAACTCCCAACGCCAAACTTGTATTCAGATTTACTTAACAATGATTTAATCCTGGCGTGAGTATACTGAATAAACGGGCCGGTATTCCCTTGAAAATCGATACTCTCTGCCGGGTTGAACAATAAACGTTTTTTAGGTTCTACCTTTAACAAGAAATATTTTAAAGCCCCCAGGCCAATGTTTTTATACAGTTCTTCTTTATCTTCCTGAGGAAAATCGTTGGTTTTACCCAATTCTTCCGTTTTTTCGCGTGCGGTGCTGACCATACTTTCAATCAGTTCATCGGCATCTACCACGGTTCCTTCACGGCTTTTCATCTTTCCGTTAGGTAAATCAACCATGCCGTACGATAGGTGGTATAAACCTTTCGCCCAGCTCTTGCCCAGTTTCTCTAAAATGAGAAACAAAACCTTAAAATGGTAATCCTGCTCATTACCTACCACGTAAATCGACTCATCCATATTGAAATCGTCATGTTTCATTTCGGCAGTACCCAAATCCTGTGTAATGTAAACCGAGGTACCATCGGCGCGCAATACCAGTTTCTGATCCAAACCATCAGCAGTCAGATCAATCCATACCGAACCGTCTTCTTTTTTAAAGAAAACACCTTTGGCCAAACCTTCATCAACCGTGCCTTTTCCTAATAGGTAGGTATTGCTTTCGTAATAAAACTTATCAAAATCTACCCCCAGGTTTTTATAGGTAATATTGAAACCCGCATATACCCACTCGTTCATTTTTTTCCAAAGCGAAACCACTTCTTCATCACCCTGCTCCCACTTTAAAAGCATTTGTTGCGCTTCTTTAATCAATGGAGCATTTTTCTTGGCTTCATCTTCTGTCTGCCCTGCTGCCTTTAAAGCTTCAATCTCTTTTTTATATTCCTGATCAAATATGACGTAATATTTTCCAACCAAATGGTCGCCCTTCTCGCCTGTACTTTCAGGCGTTTCGCCATTACCCCATTTTTGCCAGGCCAGCATCGATTTGCAGATGTGAATACCGCGATCGTTTACCAGGTTTACTTTTACCACATCGTAGCCATAAGCTTTAAGCAATTCAGAAACCGAATAACCCAGTAAGTTATTACGTACATGCCCCAAATGAAGCGGTTTGTTGGTATTTGGCGATGAGTATTCAACCATTACCTTTTTTCCGTTTGATGGGAAAATACCGAAATCAGGTGCTAAAACCTCTTCGTTAAATTGTTTTAAGAAATAACTTTCGGCAATACTGAGGTTCAAAAAGCCTTTAACAACATTAAATTTGGTGATATCTTCTACATGGGCCACTAAATATTCTCCTATTTCAGTAGCTGTTTGTTCAGGCGATTTTTTTGAAATTTTAGTGATTGGAAAAACCACAATTGTAGCCTGACCTTCAAATTCTTTACGCGTTTCCTGTATATTGATTACACTTTCGGCTATTTCTTCTTTATAAAGCTCCAAAATAGCTTTCTGCGTCTCGGTAATAATAAAATTCATGGCGTAAAAATATGTAAAAAAGGTGGAAGGTGAAAGGTTTAAGCTGGAAGGTTTTTGAGCTTTTACACGTTTGGAAAGGTGCTATAGTGCAGGTCGGCACTGATAGTCCTTCTTTTCGCTATAGTCCCGATTGAAGGAATCGGGAGCTGCCGCTGCAATAAGGTTTAAAGATGTTGGTCACTACATATTAAAGTTGGAAATCTGAATCAGCGGCCTGGCAATTCTTCGTACCTCGGGCTTTCCGACCTCTGACTTTTAAAAAATTCTGATAGCTTTGTAACAATAAATTTATTTATGAGCGAGCAGAATCTAAATTTTAAAGTGAATGTAAACACCGAAATCGGCAGGTTGCGCAAATTGTTGATCCATAGCCCTGATAGTGGATTGGGCAAAGTGGTGCCTTCTAAAGCACAAGACTGGCTTTTCGAAGATATTGTACATTTAGATACCATCCGCAGGGGCGAGTATGATTATTACATCAAACTGTTGATGTATTTTTTAGATCCGGATAAGATAAAGGGCAAACTGGCCGAAATTGATTCTGAAGCGGCCAACCGAAATTTCTATAAGCCCAATCACCCCGATTTTCACAATTCAACCGCAGTAATTGAAATACAGAATTTATTGAGCGAAATGCTGGAGGATGAATCCATCCGGAAAAAACTGGTAGCTGCAGTTTGTGCTATTGAAGGCTGTACCTATAAAGTGCAAATTGCACTAACTAAAACGCCTGCTAAAGAACTTGCAGAGATTTTTATTTCGGGAACCCTGGCTGATGATACCATGATTTTTGCGCCAATTCCCAACCTGATTTTTACCCGTGATGTGGGTACCACCATCAATAACCACATTCTGTTGAATAAACCGGCCAAAAAAGCCCGCGTACGCGAAACGCTTTTAATGCGCTACATTTTTTTTAACCATCCTTTATTTGAAAACTACCGCAACAACATCCTCGAAATTCCGGATGTAACGATGCATTTTTTACGCCCGGGAGATGAGCCTGCTTTCAGTACCACGCTTGAAGGTGGAGATGTGATGATGGTAAGCCCAAATCATGTCTTAATCGGTTGTAGCGAACGTACATCAGAACATGGTGCGAATGAGGCTGTTAAACTTTTGTTTGAGCAGAATGTGGTGGAAAAAGTAACCGTGGTAAAAATACCGAGCAAGCGCGATTACATGCATCTTGATACTGTTTTTACACAGGTAAAACGCAATACCTGGGTCATTTTAAACTCAATTGCGCACTCGCCGAAATACAATCCTTACGAACCGATCAACTTCTTAAAGGAACCCGAAAAACTCGAAGCAACCACAGCCATCCAGTTTACCAAAGCAAACCCACAAGAACCGAAGCATTTTGAGCATGTGGAAGCTTTGCTGAACGATATCAGTCAGAATGATTTAAAAAGTACAGAACCAACCAAAATTATTTACAGCGGGAACAATACTTTCCCTTACGATTCGAGAGAACAATGGACCGATTCGTGCAATTTGTTAGCCATTAAAGAAGGTGTAGTTTTAGGTTACGACAGGAACGATAAAACGGTTGAAGCCTTTAAAGCAGCCGGTTTTAATGTGGTTGATGTGAAAGATTTAATTCAGGATCTGGAAAGCGGCAAGGTAAATACCGAAACCATAACCGATACATTGATTTTAATGCCATCAGCAGAACTTTCGCGTGCACGTGGTGGTTTCCACTGTATGAGTTTGCCGATTTTAAGAGACAATTTATAGATATCACGTCATGCTGAATTTATTTCAGCATCTAATCAGAAAGATCCTGAAATGAATTAAGGATGAAAAATGGAGAAAGAAAAATGCAAACTACCAGCCATATCCTCATGATCCGCCCGGTTGATTTTAAATTCAACGAGCAAACCGCCGCGAACAACAAATTTCAGGTAGCATCCGAAACACAGGATGTGCAGGCGCAGGCCTTAAAAGAGTTTGATGGTTTTGTTGAATTGCTGAGACAAAACGACGTTGATGTTACCGTAGTTGATGATAGCCTGCAACCGGAAACACCCGACTCTATTTTTCCGAACAACTGGGTATCTTTTCACGAAGATGGTTCGGTTTACCTCTACCCTATGTTTTCTGAAAACCGCCGTTTAGAACGCAGGAAGGAAATACTCGAAGAATTGAAAACACGTTTTGAGCTAAACCATGTAAGCGACCTGAGTTTTTATGAAATGCAGCACGCTTTTTTAGAAGGTACAGGTAGTATGGTGCTGGATCGAGCCAATAAAATTGCCTATGCCTGCTTAAGTGTACGTACAGATGAAGAGGTTTTAAACAACTTTTGCATACTTACCGGATATGAACCTGTTGTTTTTCAGGCGGTAGATAGCGATAATTTCCCGATTTACCACACCAACGTGATGATGTGTATCGGTGATCGTTTTGCCGTAATTTGCCTTGATTCGATCCGCAATGCTGAAGAGCGTCTGCGGGTGAGCATCAGTTTAAAAGGTAGTGGGAAGGAAATTATCGAAATCAGTTTAGCGCAGATGAATAAATTTGCCGGGAATATGTTACAGGTTTCCAATACTGCAGGCGAAAGTTTGCTGGTCATGTCTGAGCAGGCTTATTTATCCTTAGACCCTGAACAAGTTAAAGCACTGAAACAGTACAGCCGCATTATTTATGCCCCACTTTATACCATTGAGAAAAACGGTGGTGGCAGCGCAAGATGTATGCTGGCAGAAATACATTTGCCGGTTAAGTAAACACCGCCCGTCATTTTCAACTGTAGCGCAGTCCTGAACTTTGGAAAAAATATTTAGTAATGTCGTTTCCGCACAAACACGTTATTTTTTTGCCACGGAAGCTCAGAACACACGGAATACCAACCGAAGAGAATACGCCTTGCTATCAAATTATTCCAATTAGTTTTATTACTTTCGCGGAAAATTTAAATACCCATGTCATTACTACAAGAATTGCAAACCCGTTCAGGAAATAAATGTGAATTGTGTACCACTGAAAACAGCTTATCGGTTTACGAGGTACCGCCAACCAGTAATGCCAATGGCGATAATAGCATTTTAGTTTGTAAAACCTGTTTAGACCAGATTGAAAAAAATGAACAGCTTGATGCCGGTCACTGGAAGATTTTAACGGAAACCATGTGGTCTGAATTTGCCCCTGTTCAGGTAGTGGCCTGGCGCATGTTAAGCCGCCTGAGAAATGAAGGTTGGGCTGCAGATAGTCTGGATATTTTATACCTGGACGATGAAACTTTAGAATGGGCCAAAAAAACCGGCGACCATGAACAGGAAGGTACAGTAGAATTTCATCAGGATAGTAATGGAGCCCGTTTATTTGAAGGTGATACCGTGGTTTTAATTAAAACACTTGATGTTAAAGGTTCAACACTGAGTGCTAAACTGGGTACCGTAGTCAAAAATATCCGTTTGGTACACGATAATACCGAACAGATTGAGGGTAAAGTGGAAGGCCAAACCATTGTGATTTTAACAAAATATCTAAGAAAGGGATAATTTTAAGTCCCTTGTAGATGTGTCTTGCAAAAGCATGTCTAAGCTTGCGCGCGTTTCAAACGCGTGCCTGAATCACCTAACGATGATATCGTTGTAAACCATATTCTATGCCTTGGTTCGCGTCTGTAGATCATGATATTTTTGCCACGGAAGCTCAGAACACACGGAAAACTTTCACATCAAAGCACCTCGCTATAAAATCTTCAATAGCAGCAACTGCTTTTTGTCTCTAAGCTTGCGCGCGTTTCAAACGCGTGCCTGAATCACTAGGCTTGCGCGCGTTTCAAACGCGTGCCTGAATCACCTAACGATGATATCGTTGTAAACCATATTCTATGCCTTGGTTCGCGTCTATGGATCATGATATTTTTGCCACGGAAGCTCAGAACACACGGAAAACTTTCACATCAAAGCACCTCGCGGTAAAACCCGAAATAGCTGTACGATCCCTGCCACCTAAACCTGATCGGAGCGGACACGAGTGCAACGAGTAAAGTGGAGAGCGGGGCCAACCCGAAGCTATAATAACAGGAACCTGCTTTCCTAAACGAGAAGCAAAATTATACCGATTACTCGACTGAATGACAAGCGGGTAAACAAAAAGAATTTTCGCTTCGTTTCAAAAAACATTTGATATTGAAATTTTGTATTTAATCCAAGCGTTTACGCACAGTAAAAATATTTTTAATACCGTTTAATTCTCGATTTAAAATTACATTTTTGCAAAAATTATTTAAAATAAATGCAGAGTTACTCCGAATTTCTCGATCTAAGCGTTGGCTTTCCGCAGGAAGGCTTTGATGTGATAGATGATGAATTATATTTTCAGGATTTAAACCTGATGGAAATGATCGAAACTTATGGCACTCCCCTACGTTTCACCTACTTACCCATGGTAAGTAAGAAAATTCAACAGGCGAAGATTCTTTTCCAGACTGCCATTTTAAAGAACAACTATCGCGGCGATTATAAGTATTGTTATTGTACAAAAAGCTCGCATTTCAGACACATTGTTGAAGAAGCCCTGAAAAACAATATCCACCTCGAAACTTCTTCTGCGTTCGATATGCCGATGGTTGATGCACTGGAGAAAAAAGGTGCCTTAACTAAAGATACCACCATTATCTGCAACGGATTTAAAACTTACCAGTACAAACAGTATATTATTGATATGCTGCACGATGGTTACACCAATATTATTCCGGTTTTAGACAATAAAGAGGAATTTAACCTTTTTGATGACGAGGTGGATATCGATACTCCTTGTAATCTGGGTATCCGCATAGCAGCTGAAGAGCAACCTGATTCGCAGTTTTATACTTCACGCTTAGGCGTACGTATGGAAGATGTAATCGATTTTTACAATAACAAAATTGTACACAATCCTAACTTCCGTGTAAAGCTATTACACTTCTTTATCAATTCTGGTATTACCGATTCGCCTTATTACTGGAACGAATTGGAAAAATATGTGACTCTTTACTGCAAATTTAAAAAAATCAACCCTGATCTGGATACGCTTGATATCGGCGGCGGTATGCCATTCAAAGATTCGTTGGTTTTTGATTTCGATTACGAATATATGGTAAACGAAATTGTAAAAAGGATTAAAGAAATCTGTGCCATCCACGAAGTAATGGAGCCAGATATTATTACCGAATTTGGTAAATATACCGTTGCAGAGGCTTCAGGTATCTTATATAAAGTTTTAGGCCGCAAACAGCAAAATGACCGCGAACGCTGGTTAATGCTGGATGGTTCTTTTATTACCAACTTACCTGACGTTTGGGCTTTAAACCAAAAATATATCCTGCTGCCTATTAACAACTGGGATGCAGAATACGAACGCGTTAACTTAGGTGGTATTACCTGTGATGGACAGGATTATTACAACCAGGAAGCGCACATGAACAGTGTATTTATGCCTAAAACCCGTAAAGTACAGTATCTGGGCTTCTTCCATACCGGAGCGTACCAGGAAGTGCTAAGCGGATATGGCGGTATACACCATTGCCTGTTACCAAGTCCGAAACATGTGCTGATCCGCAGAAACCGCGATGAAAGTTTCAACTTTGAAGTTTTTGGTGAAGAGCAGAACAGCAAGCAGGTGTTGAAGATTCTGGGTTACTAATTCAGTTTTCAGTTGGAAGTTTACAGTTTGGAGAAGCAAAACATAAACTTTCCAAAATAAGCGAGAACAAAGAACAGAATTTCTTATTTTTAGCATATATAAATACCTTAGTTGAATAAGCTAAGGTATTTTTTTGCCTTAAACCTTTTACCCCACATCCTAAACCTTTAAAAATGCAATTTGGTAAAGTAGACGATCCTTCAATTATAGATTATACCCTTCCGGCTGATGCTCCGGAAACGGCGGCAATTTTAGCTGCAAATAAACCTAAACAATCTTTTAAGGCCTACGTAGGTTGTGCAAAATGGAACAAGGCTGATTTAAAGGGATTTTACCCAAAGGGAACAAAAGACGAGCTTACTTATTATGCTACTCAATTTAATTCCATTGAGCTTAACGCTACCTTTTATGGTATGCCAACCAGCGAACAGGTAATCACCTGGACACAAAAAACACCTGCAGATTTTAAGTTTTTTCCGAAACTGACCAATACCATCAGTCACTTTAAAAGATTAATCAACGTTAAAGAGCCTGTAGCGCAATATTGTGATGCGATTAGTAATTTCGAAGATAAACTGGGCATGGCTTTTCTTCAATTGCATGATAACTTCAAGCCAAAGGATTTCGAAAGGTTAAAAATTGTCATCAACGAATTTCCAAAGGTAATTCCATTGGGTGTTGAAGTGAGAAATACGGAATGGTTTACCAATCCGGCAATCTTAAACGAATTTGCCAAACTTTTCGAAGATAATGGGATAACCAATATCCTTGTTGATACTTCGGGCCGAAGAGACATGCTGCACATGCGGTTAACTACACCAACAGCATTTATACGTTTTGTGGGTGCCAATGATGATGAAATTGATAAAAAACGTTTGGATGACTGGATTGAAAGAATTGTAGCCTGGAAAGAGCAGGGTTTAGAAAACTTATACTTTTTCGTACATCAGAATGTTGAACTTTCCTCTCCGTTATTCTCCGCTTATTTTACAGAAAAACTGAACAAAGCGGTAGGGACAGATTTAAAAATTCCGGTAATGGCCAACCAGGCACTGCCTAATTCTCCCAGCTTGTTTTAACATGGAGTAAATGAATTACCAGCATATACTCCCATCAAAAGAGTTGTCAGACTATGTCAGGTAGCTGCGTAAGCTTTATGAATCATTTTATATGCTTGAGGATGACATTAATCTCCTCATGAGCATGAGCCATGCCATTAGCACAAATGAGTTTGCTTTTGTGGGTAACGATTTAGAAAAACTCTTACCAGGAAAACCATTAAGCCTGGAGGAATACCTGAAAGAAATATAACAATTAACCTGTCAGATATCAAAAACTGACAGGTTAAGTCATTTTTTCCGCTGCTGTTTTAACAAAATCTTCTGCAGATAATACATTCAGTTGTAAGCACCATCCACAACAACCTTCCGCTGTCGAACCGTTCGCAGTCTCCAGATTTTTCTTCGATTACCCCACGGCCCTATCCACAAAAAAAAATGATACGGTCCCCTCAATACCTTAAACATAAATTAAGTGTGCATGTGTAACTAAAAAATATTCCTTCTGCTATAATTATGAACAGAAAACTGTAAATTGTTAATCGAAAACTGTTAACTGAAAACTGTTTATATGTTAAAAACGATAGATTTAAACCAGGTTATGGTTCTCGATATTGAAACCGTTCCACAATACCCTTCTTATCAGGATGTACCACCTCACCTTCAGGAACTCTGGGAACAAAAAACGCATTACCAACGCAATGGCGACCAAAGTGCTGAAGACTTTTATGATCGTGCAGGTATAATGGCAGAATTTGGTAAAATTATCTGTATCAGCCTCGGCATTTTTTATACAGACGAAAAAACGAATAAATTGCGTATCAAATCCTTTTCGGGGCATGATGAACACGAAATACTTTTGCAATTTGCAGCGCTGCTTAATAAACAAACGCCCAACCTGATGTTCTGTGCTCATAACGGAAAAGAATTTGACTTTCCTTACCTGTGCCGCAGACTTTTGGTCAATCGAATAGAAATTCCTTCACCATTAGAATTATCAGGCAAAAAACCTTGGGAAATTAATCATATCGATACCATGGAACTCTGGAAATTTGGTGATTACAAACATTTCACCTCGCTTAACCTCCTTGCTGCCATTCTGGATATTCCTACTCCAAAAGATGATATCAACGGCAGTCAGGTAAAACAGGTATACTATGAAGAAAAAAATCTGCCCCGGATTGTAACCTATTGCCAGAAAGATGTAATTACTACGGCACAGGTACTGTTAAAATTTAAAGGGATGGATATAATTCCGGAAGAAAATATTACCATTGTAACCTAATGGCAGAATTAAAAATAAACATTCCGGAATACGATAAAGAAAAGGGTGCTGTATCTATCTGGGAGGATGGTTTTGTAATTAAAAGCAAAGTTATAAATGATCAGATTATGATTTCAGCGAACCAGGCCGGCTTAATTTCTTTGGCAAAACAGCTGCTTTTTCTGGCACAAATCGAAACTCCCCCCGGTTGCCATTATCATTTAGATGATCATAATAGTTTAGAATCCGGTTCAAAAGAAATTGTAATCAGTAAAATTTAATGCTAAACGTTGAAAATTTAAATATCGATTTTTATAACCAGGAAGACAAAAGCTGGTTCAGTGCCGTAAAAAAAATCAGCTTTAAGGTTAAAAAAGGTACTGTTTTGGGTATAGTAGGCGAATCGGGCTCTGGCAAATCGGTTACGTCATTTTCTATTATGCGTTTACACAATGAAAGCCTTGCCAAAATCACCGGTGACATTGATTTTGAAGACACTAGTCTGCTTAGTTTAAATTCCAACGAAATCAGGCAGATCAGAGGGAATCAGATTTCGATGATTTTTCAGGAACCCATGACTTCCCTTAACCCTGTTTTTACCTGCGGCGATCAGGTGGCTGAAGCCATTATCCTGCACCAAAAGGTAAGTAAGGCCGAAGCTAAAAAGCAAACCATTGCCTTGTTTAATGAAGTGCAACTTCCGCGGCCCGAAAAGATATTTGACAGTTATCCGCACCAGATTTCAGGCGGACAGAAACAGCGGGTAATGATTGCCATGGCTTTGAGCTGCAACCCTAAACTCCTCATTGCCGACGAACCTACAACGGCGTTGGATGTAACCGTTCAAAAAACCATCCTGCAATTACTCCTTAAGCTTAAAACAGAGCGAAACATGGCCATGATCTTTATTTCGCACGATTTAGGTGTGGTAAACGAAATTGCCGATCATGTTGCCGTGATGTATAAGGGCGAAATTGTAGAACAGGGTTTGGCAAAATCGGTATTCGAAAATCCACAGCATCCTTATACAAAAGGTTTATTGGCCTGCAGACCGTCACCAAACATGCAATTGAAAAAATTACCGGTTGTAGCTGATTTTTTAAACCACCAAACCGGAGATTCACCTGCTTATTTAATGTCTGTCAACCAGTTAACAGTAACTGAAATTGCACAGAGAAGGCAAAAATTATACGGGCAAAAACCATTGCTTCAAATTAAAGATTTATGTACCTGGTATCCTATCCGTAATGGATTATTTGCTAAAACTACCGATTACGTTAAAGCGGTAGACGGAATCAACTTTGAGGTTTTTCCTGGCGAAACCCTTGGTTTAGTAGGTGAATCGGGTTGCGGAAAAACCACCCTGGGCCGTACCATCCTTCGATTAATTCAGCCTACATCTGGCAATATCATATTCGATGGTCAGGATATGACGCACCTGAATAAAAATGAGCTCAGAAAGCTCAGAAAAGATATCCAGATTATTTTTCAGGATCCCTATGCTTCGCTAAATCCTAAGTTAAGTATTGGCCAATCCATATTGGAACCCCTGAAGGTACATCGGCTTTATCAAAACGATGCCGAACGCAAACAAAAAGTATTAGAACTTTTAGATAAAGTTGGTTTAAAAGCTGAGCATTTTAACCGCTATCCACATGAATTTAGTGGAGGGCAGCGGCAGCGTGTGGTTATTGCGCGGGCTTTGGCATTACAGCCTAAATTTATCATCTGCGATGAATCGGTATCCGCGCTTGATGTATCGGTACAGGCACAGGTACTCAACCTCATCAGATCCTTACAGGAAGAGTTTGGCCTCACTTATATTTTCATTTCGCATGATCTGGCGGTAATCAAGCATATTTCTGACCGGATTTTGGTGATGAATAAAGGTAAAATTGAAGAAGAAGGCTTCCCTGAAGTATTATTTCATTCGCCCAAAGCCGCTTACACCCAAAAACTTATCGCCGCCATTCCCGGCCAACAATAAATTATGCAAAGAATCTTTTCCGTTATTGTTTTACTGTTTTTTTATGTAACCACCTACGCGCAGAAGGTAGAAATAATCCAGTCAGGCCCTGTTTTTAAGCAAGCACCTTTTGAAGCCTGCCATGCTTCCACACTGGTTGATCTCGGAAACGGAAAAATAATGGCCGCCTGGTTTGGGGGTAAACACGAAGGAAGCAAAGATGTGGTTATCTGGTCGGCGGTAAAAAATGGCACCAACTGGAGCCAACCTGTCGAAATTGCCAACGGCATACAAAACGATACCAGCCGGTTAGCCTGCTGGAATCCTGTGCTTTTTAAAGCAAAAAACGGCGTTTTATTTTTACATTACAAAGTGGGTTTAAATCCGCGCACCTGGTGGGCCGAATATAAAACATCTGTTAACAATGGTAAAAGCTGGTCTGAAGCTAAAAAATTACCGGAAGATTTTCTGGGCCCTATTAAAAACAAACCTGTTCAATTGGCAAACGGAACTGTTCTCTATCCATCAAGCACCGAAAGCCCGGATGAAAAAACGTGGCATATCCACATCGAAAAATCGGATGCAAACGGTAAAAACTGGAGAAAAATAGAGATCAACTGCGATACCTTCGGCGTTATCCAGCCATCCATCCTCGTGTATCCCAATAATAAATTACAATTGCTTTGCAGAAGCCGCCAAAACGTAATTGTAGAAAGCTGGTCTGTGGATAACGGCAAAACCTGGTCAAAACTAAAACCTACCCAACTGCCCAACCCCAATTCGGGCAGCGATGCGGTAACCTTAAAAGACGGCCGGCAATTGCTTGTTTACAACCCTTTAACTGCAGGTAAAAACTGGTGGGAAGGCCGCTCGGTATTAAAACTGGCCATATCAACCGATGGTGAAAACTGGAGAGACGTTTACACCCTCGAAAACCATTTAAAAGGTGAATATAGTTACCCGGCCATCATTCAGGACCGAAAAGGGAACATTCATTTAAGCTATACCGCCGAACGAAAGAAGATTACTTATGCCGAGATAAGATTAGTAGACCGGCTCTGAAATGGAAAGGCTAGCTGAAAAGCGTTTAACCTGAAATGGGTTAATGTTTATGGCCGATAATTAGTAGTTATTTTAGCTAAGCCCCCGGCTATCGACTATAAATGATAAGCCTCAAAATCGCCGGCAGTTCAGCGACCAATAACCGGCTACACATGCGCTACCCAACTTCCCAATATCCATTTTCCATCGCCCGTCTTACATATTTTCTGTATCTTCGGTAAATTCAGTTTAGCGTATGGCAAAGAAAAAATCGGCAAATATTAAATTGGTTCTGAATCAATTGGTTAGTGATATTTTTGAAAAAAACAACAATCAGTTGCTTAATTACAAACAGGTTTCGGCCAAATTGAACCTGAACGATCAGGAATCAAGAGAGACGATTTTAGAGATATTGAAGGAAGGAAAAAACGACGGTATTTTCTTAGAGCCCCAAAAAGGAAAATTTAAACTCAAAGAACTGCAGAACTTTATTATTGGTACGGTAGATATGACAGCCGATGGTTCGGCATATATTGTTCCTGAAGATGAGTTTGAAAAAGATATTTTCGTAGCTCCCCGCAAGCTTAAAAACGCCCTGCATGGCGATACTGTAAAAGCTTATGTTTTTGCCAAAAAGCGTGGCCGTAAAAATGATGGTGAGGTAGTTGAAATCATTAAAAGAGCGAAATCAGACTTTACAGGTGTAATTGAAATATCAGATCGCTTTGCTTTCGTTATTGCCGACGATAAAAAAATGATGCATGATATTTTTGTGCCGTTAGCCGATACGCATGGTGCAAAAAGTGGACAACGGGTATTGGTCACGTTATCTGATTGGCCTGAAAGTGCCAAGAACCCAATAGGTGTGGTGAAACATGTGCTGGGCAACCAAGGTGAAAACAACACCGAAATGAATGCCATTCTGGCTCAATACGGATTCCCGCTCGAATTTCCTCCACAGGTAGAAAAAGAAGCGAATGCCATTCCGGAAGAAATTCCTGCTGCTGAAATCGCTAAACGCAAAGATTTCAGACAGGTGTTAACCTTTACCATTGATCCGGCAGATGCAAAAGATTTTGATGATGCCATCTCTTACCGGAAATTACCTAACGGAAACCATGAAATCGGAATTCACATTGCAGATGTTTCACATTATGTGATTCAGGGAAGTGAACTCGATAAAGAAGCGTATAGCCGCGCTACTTCGGTATACCTGGTTGATCGCGTAATCCCGATGCTGCCGGAGCGTTTAAGTAATGGTGTATGCTCGCTTCGTTCACACGAAGATAAATTGTGCTTTGCGGCTGTATTTGAGCTTGATGAGCAGGCAAACATTCAAAATGAATGGTATGGCCGTACCATAATCCACTCCGACCGCAGATTTACCTATGAAGAAGCCCAGGAAGTGATTGAAAGTAAATCCGGCGATTATGCAAACGAAATACAAAAACTGAATGAGTTGGCCTATATCCTGCGTGAACGTAAGTTTAAAAATGGTGCCATCAGTTTCGAAAGTACGGAAGTTAAGTTTAAACTCGATGAAGCAGGCAAACCCATAGGCGTTTATGTAAAAGAACGTAAAGATGCCCATAAGCTGATTGAAGATTACATGCTTTTAGCCAATCGTAAAGTAGCTGAATTTATTGCTAAAAAAAGCAAGGGTAAACAAAAATTAACCTTTGTTTACCGGGTACATGATTCGCCAAATATGGAAACCCTCGAAACTTTTGCCAACTTTGCTTCCCGTTTTGGTTATAAAATCAATACCAAATCTGATAAGGAAATCGCCAGATCGCTCAACCATTTAATGAACGATGTAGAAGGCAAAAAAGAGCAGAACATTTTAACCTCACTGGCCATTCGCTCTATGTCCAAAGCCATTTATACCACCAAAAAAACCAGTCATTATGGTCTGGCTTTTGATTATTATACCCACTTTACTTCACCCATCCGCCGTTATCCTGATGTGATGGCGCACCGTTTACTTCAAACCTATCTTGACGGCGGCAAATCTGCCGATATGGAATTTTATGAAGTGGCTTCTGCACATTCTTCAGCGATGGAAAAACGGGCTGCAGATGCTGAAAGGGCTTCAGTTAAATACAAACAGGCAGAATATTTAGAAAACAATATCGGTACAGAATACAAAGGCATTATTTCGGGGGTTACCGAGTGGGGCATGTACGTAGAAATTGAAGAGAATAAATGCGAAGGTATGATCCGGTTAAGGGATATATCTGATGATTTTTATGTACTTGACGAGAAAAACTACTGTATTGTTGGTCAAAGAAAGAAGAAAAAGTATCAACTGGGGGATGAAGTAATGATTCGTGTAAAAAAAGTTGACCTTTCTAAACGTCAGATCGATTTTACCCTTATTCCTGATTAAAAAATTAAGACATTTGTGTCCGAAACACAAGGTTGAAACAAACATGCAAACTACAGAACAATTACAGCAGATTTTAGATACCGCAATACAAAATTTAAACTTACCAGGTTACCCGAAGCAACTCTACGATCCAATCCGTTACATTATCAACCTTGGCGGCAAACGTGTAAGGCCCCTACTGGTACTTATGGCAACCGAATTGTTTGGTACCGATGCCAATGAATCTGTCCACGCTGCCATGGCCATTGAAATTTTCCATAATTTCACCCTGGTACATGATGATATTATGGATAATGCGCCGTTGCGCAGGGGCCAGGCTACCGTACATGAAAAATGGAGTACCAATGTGGCTATTTTAAGTGGTGATGTAATGATGGTAGAAGCCAATAAAAACCTGGCTAAAGTAAATCCGGTTTTCCTTAAAGATGCATTGGATACTTTCAATGCTACCGCTCAGGGTGTTTGCGAGGGACAACAGCTGGATATGGAATTTGAAGGACGGAATGATGTAAGTATTGAAGAATATATCAATATGATCCGACTTAAAACAGCTGTATTATTAGGTGGCGCATTAAAATTAGGAGCAATTATTGCCGGTGCATCAGCAAAAGATGCCGACCTGATTGAGCAATTTGGTGAAAACATAGGCATTGCTTTTCAACTGCAGGATGACATTTTGGATGTTTATGCTGATCCTGAAAAGTTTGGCAAACTGGTTGGCGGTGATATTATTGCCAATAAAAAAACTTTCTTGCTGCTAAAAGCTTTTGAACTCGCTGAAGGCGATCACAAAGCTATTTTAAATACCTGGACTACTGCTAAAGCGTTTAATGCACAAGAAAAGGTAGAAACCGTCAGGACAGTTTACGATACACTCGATATACAGCAAATTGCAAAAGAACACATGAACCATTACCGCGATAAAGCTTTGTCCTTATTTGCACAGATCAATGTGAGCAATGAAAGAAAAGCAAGCCTGTTGACACTTACCCACCAGTTAATGGCCAGGGAATATTAAGGTATTCGTTGATACCGTTTTTCACTGTTAGCCAAATGGCCGCCCGTTCGAGTAGGCCTGACAGTATGGTAGGAGAAATCTATCTACAAGGCTTAATTTATGCTGAGTGTCAACACCTCTCTCTACTTTGCGCTAGGCGCTGATTGCCTTGGAATAGTCTTCTGAACTAACGGCCAATGACCAACTAATACCAATGCCCAATCAACCCCGGTAACCAGTATAACAAAAAAGGTCCTGATTTGCATCAGAACCTTCTTTATATTTTATTTTGTACTAATTATTCTGCAGCGGCAGCTTCTTCAGTAGCTTCGTCTTTTTTAGCTGCCTTTTTTGCAGGCGCTTTTTTAGCAGGTGCAGCTTCAGCTACAACTTCATTTTCTGCAGTTGCTTTTTTAGCAGCTGGCTTAGCGATTGCTGCTTCGATCTCCGCATCAGTGATAGGAAGAATAGAAACATATGATTTATTATCTTGTTTCTTTTTGAAAACAACAGTACCATCAACTAAAGCAAATAAAGTATGGTCTTTACCAATACCCACGCCTTTATCAGGATGGTGTTTTGTACCACGTTGACGTACTAAAATGTTTCCTGCGATAGCTAACTGACCACCGAAAACTTTAATACCTAAACGCTTACTATGCGATTCGCGTCCGTTTTTCGAACTACCGGCTCCTTTTTTGTGTGCCATGATTTTATATTTTGTAACCCGCTAAAAGCGGATTATTGGGTTAACAATTAATTATAACGTGATATCAGAGATCTGAATCTTAGTGAAAAACTGGCGGTGACCATTTTTCTTTTTGTAACCTTTTCTACGTTTTTTGTGGAAAACGATTACTTTATCACCTTTTAAATGAGATACGATCTTAGCTGAAACTTTAGCACCTTGAACTGCAGGAGCACCTACAGTAATTGCACCACCGTTATCAACCAACAATACATTATCAAATTCAATACTAGCGCCTTCATCTCCTTGTAATCTGTGTACAAAAAGGTGCTGGTCTTTAGCAACTTTAAATTGCTGCCCTGCTATATTTACTATTGCGTACATTGTTTAAATATTAGTTTTTTTAATTTTTATTTAACGAGGTGCAAATATAGAACAAATTCAATTAACACACAAATAGATATCGAAAATATTTTTAGTTAAAACATTCTCCTCATCTTCGCCCCACCTTCCTGATCTGTTTACCCGCCCCGTTATCGTTTTTTAAAGCGTCAAGATATGCATTGTAGTTCCTTTCCCGCATCCTGCACACGCCCTGTTTACACACACAATAGCAATGAAAGGCCTCCGGATTTTCAGCGATGCTTATCATCTATAATGGGAACACTCTCGTTTGTAAAGTTCCAGGGTGCACAAGCTTTGTTTCTAAACCCGATTAAGCGGAATAGCCCACAGCGCAGCGAGGACTATAAGCGAAAGCGGGGCCGCAAGCCGCCAAGAAACACCGAACGCTCATTTCCAAATATTATTTCTGTCGGTTCCAACTCCACTCAAATGACATATCAAAAATGTAGGTGTCTATTCATCCCGGCGAATAAATACGTACCCTCTCCTCCCCAATTTTCCATCTTCCATTTTTACATCTTCCATTTTCCATCTTCCATTTTTACATCTTCCATTTTCCATCATCCGTCTTCCATTTTATTCCTCCTCCCGTTAAAAAATGTTAAAACATTTTTCTAATTACGAATAATTCGTAGATTTACGAAAATTAAATAGATAACTAAATAACCCTATCATGAAACGAATTTTTACTTCTTGCCTGGCTACAGTCATTTTACTATCAGCAAAGGCTCAGGAACCAGACAAAGCGTTGGCCCGGGTGCGCTACACTTTTACACACGTAATGGATACTACACAAAGGGATAAGCCCAGGGTGGAAAATATGCTATTGGTAACCGGCAAAAATGCATCGGTGTTTACCAGTTACGATAAACTGAACCAGGCAAAGAACATGCAAATGCAAATAATGGAGCAAATGAAGAACCAGACAGGTAATAACAACGTTAAAATTGAAGTAAAAAGTGAAACGAAAGCTCCCCTTACCCAGGAAGACTATTTCTTTTTTGCAAATGAGCATAAAATGATTACGAAAGAACGCGTGTTTAACAATTACCTGATTGAAGAATCCGCTCCAACCATTAAATGGAAGATATTAAAAGATACAATGGTTTTTTCAGGAATTTCCTGCCAAAAAGCAACCACACATTTTAAAGGCCGTAACTGGATAGCCTGGTTTGCTACTGAGATTCCGCTTCAAAGCGGTCCTTGGAAATTAAATGGACTGCCTGGTTTAATTATCGAAGCTTATGATGATAAAAAGGAAGTGAAATTTGAATTTGCCGGATTGGAAAATGTTAAGGAGTCGGGTGCCGTAACCAATGCCGATGGAGAGGTGAAAATAGCCGCACCAAGCGGAGGCGTGAGTTCAGTAAAGATTATGGGCATGGATATCAGCACAAGCTATCTGGGGCCTGAAATTAAGCTACCTGCCGATGCCATAAAAACCACCAGAAAAGAACTTGATAAACTTAAAGCTGCCCGTGATCAGGATCCGCAAGGATTTATGCAGGCCCAAATGGCGGCGAATGGTATGCAAGGCTCGTTCAAAATGAACCAGGTACCACGCCCTGCCGGCACAACCATCAATAAAGCTGAAATCAACAATCCGATAGAAATTGAAGATAAAAAATGAGAAAATTCATTTTAAGCTGCTGGTTTGTGCTTGCAGCTTTTGCTGTATTCGCACAACAGCCAGTTAAAGGATTGGTAAAAGATGCCAGTGGCAAAGGTATTGAATCGGTTAATATAACCTTAAAAGATGCAGAGGGCAACATCATCAATTTTACACGGACCAATAAAAATGGTGCCTTTACCATGGAACTCAAAAATAACGCGGTTGCAGGTTACAAAATTGAAGCTTCGAGCATTGGCTTCAAAAAGCAGGTTACCACGGTAACAGACGTTACTAAAAATTACGAAGTGATTTTACAACCCAGCGAAACCTCGCTGGAAACGGTAACCGTTAAAAACCGACCATCGTTAACCTCCAGGGGCGATACTTTAAATTACCGCACTGCCGACTTTGCCGATAAGCAAGACAGAAGTATCGGCGATGTATTGAAAAAAATGCCCGGTGTTGAAGTGGCCGAGGATGGAAAGATCAGCTACAACGGGAAATCGATATCTAACCTTTATGTGGATGGCGACAACCTGCTGGATGATAAATACAATATAGGCACCAAAAGTATTCCGCACGGGGCTGTTGACAAGATACAGGTGATTCAAAACGATCAACCTGTTAAAATGATGCGCAAAAATAATATGAGTGATGACGTTGCCTTAAACCTGGTGATCAAAGATGAAGCTAAGCTCAAAGTGATGGGCGATGCCACTGTTGGTGCGGGTGTACCCAATCGATTTGATGAAAACCTAACCGCCATGTTGTTTAATAAAAAACTAAAGTTTATTAACAATATTAAAGGAAACAATATTGGCATTGACCCAGGTGCCGATCTCATTGCACATAATTTTTCTGATTATGCAAAAAAACTGGATAATGATAAACCAAACGGACTGCTATCTACGGGCGCTGCCGGAGTACCATCCCTACCACAAAGCAGATATCTGTTTAACAAAGCTGGCTTAGTTAACCTCAACAACCTATACAAGTTCAATCCCGACCTTCAGTTGAGGGCCAATATCTCCTATTTATACGACCAAAGACGTCAGGAATACAATAAATTTTCGGAGACTTACCTTCCTGGTCAAACCATACAATATGCCGAAACGCAAAACAATGCCATTAACCCACAAAAACTTAGGGCGCAATTCAACCTGAACGGCAACGCTGAACAATACTACCTGAACAACAATCTGGTATTGGAATATACGCCTTTCAAAACCACATCAGATTTTGTAATTAACAACGTAGCAGCCAACCAGATCCTCAAACAGGAAACTTTTGATCTATCAAACGAATTTAATTACCGAAAAAAGTTAAAATCGGAGAACGTAATTAACCTTTACTCCTACTTAAACCGAACTACTCAACCCGAAACGCTAAATATTACCCCCGGTCTAAATCCAGATGTTCTGAATAATGGGAACGCTTATCTTGGTTTAACACAACATATTAAACTGCCCACCTGGTACACCAATAATTACGTATCGTTCGCTCTTGTAAAAAACAACTTTGTACAAACCTACAAAGCAGGCTTCAACGTGCAACAACAACAGCTTAAGTCAGGATTATACCGCACACAAAACAACGAGCAGATGGAGCCTGTTACAGGCAATACGGCAAATGCCCTCGACTGGTTTAAAACCAAACTTTATACTGAAGCCACTTACGAGTACACGAATGATAAGTTAAAGGCTGGTTTAAGCTTACCACTGAGCTATAACCACATCAACTACAGCGATGCACTTAATCAATTGGACAACAGCTTGAATAAACTATTTTTAAACCCCGCGTTTAATCTAAAATATCAAACCAGTATCGAAAATTATGTGACGGCAAACTATAGCTTCAGAAATGATCTGGGAAATATTAGTGATGTGTACCGGGGTACTATTTTAAAAAACTACCGCTCATTATTCTCAAACGATGCACCAATTACTGAATCCAAAACACATAATATAGGGGCCGGTTTCAACTTTAGAAAAGCCATGCAAATGTTGTTTGCCAACTTAACAGCCAATTATAGCGATACGGAGTTGAACACCATTTCAGCTTTCAACCTGAGCAACAACATTCAACAGAAAATTGTATTGCCGCTAAATAACCATATCCGTAATTTCTCCCTCGCAGCAAACGCCAGTAAATACCTATTTACCTTAAAAAGCACCGTAAATGCCGGCATCATTTATTCTCAAAGCAGATACAGTCAGCTGCAAAACAATGCACTCTTACCATTCAGCACGCAAACCATGGCTTACAAAGTTGGCATTGAAGCTAAACTGAGCAAATTCATCAACTGGTCTTACGCTGCCAATATTGCCATTACTGATAATAAAGCTATGGTAGCCGACGGGATAAAAACGAATTTTAAACAATTGAGGCAGCAGTCTGCCTTAGCGATTACCACACTTAAAAATCTGTATGTAAACTTATCTGCTGAACACCTTTTTACCCGCCAATCATCACAACCTGATTTGAAATACCTTTTTGCCGATGCAAACCTGCGTTACAAATGGTTAAAGATGAAAACTGATTTTGAATTTGGAGTTACAAACCTGACTAATATTAAAAGGTTTGATGCCATTTACCTTTCGGCCAACTCCTTAACTACCGGAACTTATAACATCCCCGGGCGGGTAGCCATGTTAAGGGCTACGTTTAATTTTTAGAATTTGATCAGCGGGAAGTGCTGTAACGCATGATCTCCCGCTGATTTTAGATGATCAACGCAGATCGTTGTTTTAAGAACTTTTCTGATCTGCAAAATCCGTTTGATCTGCGAAGGAAATATATCTCAGCTAATGCTTTGTATTGATCTCGATAAACTGCCCTTTTTGATCCATTTTCATATCCATAATCATATTGGGGTTCAATTCACCAATCGCTTCTTTACTCACCTTATTTCCGTTCAGATAATAACCTATACTGCTAACTGATGATTCATTTGCCGTTGGTTTATCTTTTAATGCATCACTGTTTTCTTTCGTATTGACGCTTGATTTTATCACAAAAATGGCGGTAACTTTTTTTCCTTTGGTATCAGGTATGTTTCTGAAGCCACCATTTGCCTGTTCAGCAAGCATAATCTGCTCAATTCTCTCATTAGCCGGAACGGAATCTGTAAAATTGAATTGTTTAACCAAAATTCTTTTTTCTGAACTGCCATCTGCTTTAAAATGAAATTTAAAGTTGTCAACCTTTTCTTGAATCGCAGCCATAGCATTGTGCTGTACCGAATCCCCACTGTTATTGCTCTGTTTCAGGACATAGGTAAATGCGGTAGTATCTGCTTTATGCACCATCGCTGGTGCAGCCTTTCTTGTTTCACTAATTTTTGATTTTATTCCGGTTTTCACAACAGTTTCAGCTTCCTGATGCGGTACCGCGTCAACCACCATTCGGGTTAATGGCGTTAAACTATTTTGCACAGCCTTTTTATCAATGGTAAAGGCAAGCGTAATACACAGCAAAAATGGTAAAGCAAGCATATAGCGTGTTAAATTTACGTTTGAAGAACGTTTTGCATTCATCATCATGATCCTTTTCTTAAGATCAGACAAGCTGAAATTATTCACGATGGCAACTGATGCCTGTAAACTGCCCACATCCAGCAAACTGTACTGATAAGCCTTTTTATCTATTCCTTTCTTTAAAATACGGGCATCGGTAATAAACTCAATATTTTCGCGTACAGCCTTTTTCATCAGCCAGACGCCAGGGTTAAACCAATAAAAAACCACACAAATTTCAGCCAGAATAATATCAAGCGTATGCCATTGCTCTACATGTACTTGCTCGTGGGCCAGTATATTTGGCAGATCCTCCTGCTTGTGCAAGCCTGGATTGATATAAATGGTTTGCCAGAAACTAAAAGGACTTACTGCATCTGCCAAGATCCTTACCGGATACTGATTTAACTGATCGGGCGAAGAATTTTGATGCATGCGGTACAAAGAAATAAACTGTATAAGTAAACGTAATGCCATAAGCACTACACCAACGTAAAAAAACGCCGCAAGCACTTGCCACAATAATGGAACGCCATCCTGTTTCACCAGCTCTCTTACCTGTTGTTTTAGTGCGGGAACAAAGGCTGGCACAGATTTATGGCCAGCTAAAAAATCGGTCAGGTTAATAAAAGGATAAACAGAAGAAAAAATAATTCCAAATAAAAGAAACATCCTGTTGATGGAATAAAAAGTTAGCCTCCGCAACACCAGGTAATAGGTAGCCGAAAATAAAATCAGCACCAGGTTAATTTTTAACAAAATGAGAAAGAAATGTGGCATAGCCTCTACTTTTCAGGGTGCTCAATTAAATTGATAATCTCTTTCAGTTCATCGGCACTGATCTTTTTATCTTTGGCGAAAAAGGCAACCAGTTCCTTATACGAGCTTTTAAAATAATTATTGACAAAACCACTCATAAAGCGCTTTTTATACTCAACTTCTTTCACCTTTGCACTATAACGGTTGGCATTCGCGAAACGCTCGCTTACCAGGTATCCTTTACGTTCCAGGTTTTTAATAGTAGATGCTAAAGTGGTATATGGTGGTTTAGGCTCAGGCAGTACATCCATAAAATCTTTGATAAAGCCTTTCCCTAACTGCCAAACCGCCAGCATCGCTTCTTCTTCCTGCAATGTTAATTTTTCCATATTTACGAATATATCGTAAATATACGAAAACATCCTAAATATCAAAGACCTTAATCTACTTAGATCAAGGTCTTTGATGATAATAATGAATGAAAAATTTATCTTTTCTTCTTCGATTGAGACTTCTGACTCAGGATTTCTGACTATAAACTAAGACTACTTAGCGCTTCGTTTTTCGGCCTGTAAAAGCGTTTGATCTATGACTTTACGCATTTGCACAGCCGCATCCAATAATTTTGGATTACCATCAAAATCGCCGTAAATCACTACATGTTTCGTTTTTTCCTTGTATTTGAACAGAATATCATAGCGTGGTACTGCCATTGATTTATCACTTTTCTTACCAATGGTATCCGGAAAATTCCAAAGTCCGATTTCGTTAGCCTTACTATGCATGTAAAGAATATCATCGTTCTTTAAAAAGATTTTTTTCTTAATGACCGAATCTGCCCCGTTTACATACTGATATTCGCCAGTAGCCGAGTTATAGTGATTTTCTAAGGTATCTTTAATCCCCCATTTATACTCCATCGATACGAAATCCTTTTTCCGGAACGGTGCATTCTGAATAATTGGCTTGTAATAGATGTAACAGTAAATGATCATCGGAACGATAATGGTAATGGCTAAAAATATTTTTTTTCCTCTGCTTGACACTTTTTTATTAATTATTGATGATTGAATTCTTTATTGAGCGTGTTGTTTAATTTAAATTAGCGACTCCTGTTGACTTAAGACTCTGGACTTATGACTCAAGATTCCTTACTCTTTTAGTTCCCCTTCCCACTTGCTTACCACGGCGGTTGCAATACTGTTTCCCACCACGTTAGTTGCCGAACGGCCCATATCCAGTAAGGGATCAATGCCGATTAAAAGCGCCAGGCCTGCTTCCGGGATGTTAAAGCTGGCAATTGTGCCTGCAATAACGACCAAAGATGCCCTGGGTACGCCCGCAATGCCTTTACTGGTTAACATCAAAATTAAAAGCATCGAAATTTGTTGCTCAAAACTTAAATGAATGCCGTAAGCCTGTGCAATAAATAACGAAGCAAAGGTCATATACATCATCGATCCATCTAAATTGAATGAATAACCTAATGGCAGCACAAAACTTACAATTTTATCCTTACAGCCGAAACGTTCTAACAACATCATTGTTTTGGGATAGGCTGCTTCGCTGCTGGCTGTACTAAAAGCCAAAAGTGCAGGCTCTTTCATATCGTTTACCAAACGGAAAATACGTTTTTTCAGGATCAGGAATCCAAGAAAGATCAACAATCCCCATAAAATGATTAAACCAAAGTAAAATTCACCAATAAAAATGGCATAAGTATTCAGCACGCTTAAACCCTGCTTGGCAATGATAGCTGTCATGGCGCCAAAAACAGCAAGCGGCGCAAAGTTCATAACATAACCTGTCATCTTTAAGATCACGTGCGCAATGGCATCAAAAGCTTTGATTACAATCTGCCCCATATCACCAATAGCTGCTGTTGCTACGCCAAAAAACAAAGAGAATACTACAATCTGTAAAATTTCATTGGTAGCCATTGATTCGGCAATACTTTTTGGGAATACATGCGCGATAAAGTCTTTGACACTCATAGCCGCCTTTTGTATTCCTGTATCAACCAGATGATCGGGCAGCGATAATTTCATGTGCTTACCGGGTTCAAACAGGTTCACTAAAATCATTCCTAACACAAGCGACATTAACGACATCGTTAAAAACCAACCTAATGTTTTACCCCCGATTCGGCCAACAGCTCTGATATCACCTACTTTTGCAACACCCACAACCAGCGTAGTAAATACAAGTGGTGCGACAATCATTTTAATCAGACGTAGAAAAATATCGCTCAATAAGGTAAAAAACTCTAGTTTTTTCTCCCTTATGGTCTCATTTTCTTTTTTGATTTTAGCGGCAGCTTTTTTATCTGCTTTAAGCTGGGCATAAACCGCACTTGTGGTATCAGTTGATTTTGCAATGTTTACTTCTATACTTTTAACTTTTGCATCGGCATTGAGGATGTTCTGGTTGTAAACATTGATAGCATTTATGTTTAAAAAATATCCCAATGCAATCCCTGCAATCAGCGCTATAAAAATAAAAAGCGTGAGTCTGTTTTTCTTCATGAATAAAAAAGTTTGTGGCAACTTAATTTGGTAAAACTACGATATTTACAGCTTGTAACCAATTTTGATATCAGGAGCCTTCAAAAATAAATTATTTTGAAATTTCCTTGTAACAAAAAATGTGTATCAACATCTAAAACGCAACGACAACCCCCTAAATGGAACAAAAAGACAAGTTATTCAAGCAGATCTTCGATTCGAATTCCAAAAAAATATTCCATTTATGTTATGGTTATACCGGCGATACCGACGCTGCAAATGATCTTTTACAGGAAACTTTTTTAAAGGTCTGGCAAAATCTGGACAAGTTCCGTAACAAATCTTTGATTTCAACGTGGATTTACCGTATCGCAGTAAATACCTGTTTAACTTACCTGAGATCGGAAAAGAGACAGGCGAAAGATGAATTAACGGACAACATTATTGAAAATAAAGTAGAAGAATTTTCGGAGAAAAATGAACAGATAGCCTTGCTTTATAAGTGTATTTCTAAACTTGAGGAGAATGACCGTTTAATTATTACTATGGTACTGGACGAGCTTCCATATCATGAAATTGCTGACATTTCGGGTATCAGTGAAGGCAATTTGAGGGTAAAAATTCATCGTATTAAACAAAAATTAACAGAATTATATAGCCAGTATGCAAGCGTTTGATCAAATACAGGAGTTGTGGCAAAAACATGAGGTAGAAGTTAAGCTTTCTGCTGATGAGATGTTGCAACAAGCGAAGAAAGAAGTAAATGGATTAAAGCTGAAATCGGCCTTAAATATTGGAGGTATGCTGCTGTCATTCTTAGCCATCGCTGCCCTATGGATATTTTTCCATTTCGAGTCTTGGACCACACACGTAGGCATCAGCATTACCATTATCGCCATCGGTGTATATACTATCATCCTATACCGCGATTACCGTTTAATTTCTAAAAATGATTTCACCGCCCATCCAAATGAATTTTTAAACAATTTAAAAACATACCAGCTCAACCGTTACAAGCTATACAATTCGCTCTATTGGTTTTATGCTATTGCCCTTTCTTTGGGTTTGATATTTTATTTTGTAGAAATACTGGCGTACTTTAACACGATACAGAAAGTAATTGCCATAGGTTTAACAGCACTTTGGATTATTTTCTGCTCAACCATTCTACGCAAAGCCGTCATAAAAAGGGAAAAAGAACGGATTGCTTTGCTGATCGAGAAATTTGAGCGCATTAGCGGACAGATTTCTACCCCTGAATAATTTTAGGCACGGTTTTTTCGTTGTAAATTTTGACACACTAAACCCTGATGATTTGATTAGCCTGGATGGCAAAAAAGAATCAGGCTGTGATACCGTTGAAAAAATTATGGCATTGAAAAAACTCATCATACCGATATTATTATTACTGTTCCTGCCCTTCTCATTTGCTTTTAAACAGGATTTTACCCAGCCTGTACAATTGAACTGGGAAACTTATTTTAAAGGCAAAGCTGATGAACGTTCGCCATTTATTGCATTAACCGCGATGACATGGGAATATAGTTACAACAGTACCGTGTATCGAAACCGTGTGGTGATCAAGCTTAAAAATGAAGTGCGCATTGATAAAAACCGTTCCTGGGTAAAGTGGAACAGAATCAAAGATCCTGAAGTTAGGGCCAGCTTACTGCACCACGAACAAGGCCATGTAAACATTCAGTACATTCTGCTTTCTGAAGCCGAAAGGGTGCTTAAAAACCGTAATTATTCGGTTAGCAACTATAAAGCCCAAATAGCCGAACTGGCTAACCAGATCAGCAGTTACTTTGATACCATGCAGCGTAATTACGATGAAGAAACCGAGCATGGCAGCAACCACAAGATGCAGGCCCGATGGGATCAGATTATTGCGGATAAAATGGAGGAATCTAGAACGGCCACATTGGCTTTACAGCAATAATTTGGGTATAAATATAATGGCTCCAACGGCTAAAGCCAAAAATGCAGCAACCAAAACCGCAGCAGCAGCCAGATCTTTTACGATTTTAATTTTAGGATGAAAATCCGGCGAAACCACATCGGCAAGCTTTTCGACAGCAGAATTAAAAATTTCGGCAACAATAACGGCCGAGATAACCCCTAAGATGGCAATCCATTCTAAAGCAGAAAGTTTGAGGTAAAAAGATAGACCAATAGCGATAACTGCTGCAACGAGATGAACCCGCCCGTTATGATCGAGCATAAAAAACAGTTTTAAGCCCTGAAAAGCATATTTAAAACTTTTAATACGATCTATAATAGAAAAATTTTGGTTGTTCATTATTTTTGAAATTCGTCATCCTGAATTTATTCAGGATCTCTCAGTATAAATAGATGCAGAAATAATTTACCAATAATAGCCTTTAATAAGAAAAATCATCATCGCGAGGGCACGATGCAATTTTAATGCGTACGCTAGTAGCGATCGTTTTAAGATTGCTTCCCCGAAAGGTTGGTATAGCTGTAGGCTGAAAAAGCCTTCTCACAAGGACAATGACTCCTAGCCCTTAAATTTACTAAATCATCTGTCAATCCTATTGATTTTTATATAATAAATTATCTCTCAGGATAACATCGAGCGCGAAAAGCCTTCATCTCGACCGCAGTAAAGCAAAGTGCCTGCCCATACAGGCGAGAAGAGATCTTTGTAACAACTTATTGAAATCAAATTTAAAAGATTTCTCCATTTCGCTACCGATGAAAAATGGGTAAGCTTCAGTCGAAATGACGATTAACTGGTTAGAATTTGTCGCCATGCCATACACATCACGCTATGCACCATCCACCTTTATACCTTCCACCTTCTACCCTACTTCACCTCGCTTGTAGAAAAACTGTTTCCACTCAATTTATATTGATAGGTTTTGGTAATCGTTTCAGTACTATCCTTTACGGGAAACGAACGAAAAAGATCACCGTTTTTGATGAAAAATTTATCGTTACCGGCATAACCTTTCTTTTGACTGACATTTAAGGCAGGAAAACTGATTTTATTAAAATTACCGCCTGCATATTCAAAGACATTAAGATCAGAAACATTTTTTTTGCTCAACAGCTGTACGTATAATTCCGGATTTCCATCATTATCTAAATCCATATTCCAGGCATCGGTAATAATGCCTTTGCGGTCAATAGCTGCAGACCGGTAATGATTGTGGATCGAATCAGACATTAAAATCTGATATCCACCTATCGAATCCACTCCCTTCCCCCAACTTACTATTTCAAAATTTAATCCGGGTTTTACTTCAATATCCTTATAAAAACGGAAGGGGTTTTTCTGTACTGTCAGGGTTTCAGTTCTAATTTCTTTTGGTTTCTCCTGGCTGCATGCCAAACAAAACAGCATCCCTGTAATACACAAGAGATGCTGTAATGTATATTGTTGTAATTTCATCTTAGTTTGGGATATTTTGGTTGTCCCAAATTAAGGATTTTAGCCTATCCATGCAATTGTTTTTATTTCTTCGCTTCTGCCTTAACATCAGGCGCACCGTTATTTAAAACCGTTTCGGTAGTTACACTTCTTCTACCGCTTGGGGCAATAACAATGGTCTTCAAAATCCTCTTCTCACCTTTCGGAACCGTAATTTTTACAGGACCGGTGTATAAAAAAGCATTTTCTGAAGGACGTGATAAATCGATAGAATAATAGATTTTACCACCTGTAACCGGTGCTTTTAAATCAATAGTGAACTCACCTCCCGTTAAAGGTTTTTCGCTCAGGCCAATTGGAGTTGGTACCCAGAAGTTAATTCCCATTTTATCCAGGCGGGCCAGATGCACCGGTAAACGCTCTTCGCTAAAGTTTTTCAAATCTTTGCGTTCAACTGGCGACCAGGCAATTTCTGCCAAAGCCAAAAGACGTGGAAAAGCATGATTTTCGGCTTTCGCAGTAGTTTTAATATACTCTGTCCACATATTGGCCTGTACACCTTTTATATATTTTCGCTGATCGGCAGTTAATATTTTCGGGATCGGATCGTAAGCATATATTTTCTGATATGGAGCAAAACCGCCAATGGTAACCGGCTCATCCGGAGAATTGGACTGTTTATGATCGATATACAAACCCATTGAACCAGGCGTCATAATTACATCATGATTTTGTTGCGCCGCAGCAATACCGCCATCTTCACCCCTCCAGCTCATTACCGTAGCATTTGGCGCTAAACCACCTTCCAAAATCTCGTCCCAGCCAATAATGGAACGACCTTTGGCGTTTACGTGTTTCTCTATGGTCTGGATAAAATAACTTTGCAGTTCATGCTCATCCTTTAAGCCTTTTTCTTTCATTAAAGCCTGGCAAAACGGAGATTCTTTCCAGTAGGTTTTTGGTGCTTCGTCCCCACCGATATGGATATATTTTGAAGGAAAAATAGCGATCACCTCGTCCAAAATATTGTTCAGCATGGTAAAGGTATTGGCCGATGGCACAAAAATATCATCAAAAACACCCCAGGTTTGCTGTACCTGTTTGCCTTTTCTGCTACCGGCCCACGGTGTCTTATCGCTGATAAAGGTATCGCGATCAGGAAAACAGCTTAATTCAGGATATGAAGCAATAGCAGCAGACGCATGGCCTGGCATCTCGATTTCAGGAATTACCGTAATGTATTTTTCCGCGGCATACCTCACAATTTCTTTAGCTTCTTCCTGAGTGTAAAAACCTTTTACCGGTATAAGGTAATTTCCGTTGCCCGGATAATTGCCAATGATGGTACCATTACGCGATGAACCGATTTCGGTAAGTTTAGGATATTTTTTTATTTCCAATCTCCAGCCCTGATCATCAGTTAAATGCCAGTGGAAAGTATTGATTTTATAATAAGCCAGCTGATCGATATACTTTTTGATAAAAGAAACCGGGAAGAAATGACGGCTGACGTCAAGCATTGTTCCCCGGTAAGCAAAACGTGGATAGTCACTAATATTAACAGCGGGAATAGTAATTTTACCGGCAACTTTATCCGGCATCATTTGCATGGCTGATTGAACGGCATAAAATAACCCGGCCCCTTTTCCTGTCAAAACAATCTGTTTAGGTGTGACTTTAATGGTGTAACCTTCGGCTGGTAACTGATCCGCGCCAACAGATGTTAAAATAATGGCTTTTTGGTTAGGTTGGGGAATTTTGGTTTCCCGTAAAGCAAAGCCTGCCTTGTTTACCACAAAAGCATTTAATAAATCAGCCATCTTTGCTCCATCAATGCTTTGATTGACCAAAACTGTTGTTTTATCCAATTCAAAATTACCACTTGCCCTTGTAATGGCTACCGGTGCAGGTATGATGCCCAAATTAGGGTCGCGCTGCGCAAATGCGCTTGAACTGATTAATACTCCAATAAAAATCGATAATGCCTTGTTCATTTTTTGTATTGATTTTATAGCTTAAACTCATTGTTTGAACCAAGATAGAGATTATAGATAAATTACAAATCCCACATTCTTGTTACAATTCAGGTCAACCGTTTGACTATATAATAAAACGCCTATAAATTTATACGGTATTTGTTAAAACGTTTTTATAATGCTTCTGATAAACTGTATAATGGAAGCTTAGTTTTTTTGGAAATCAGGTGAAAAAACGCTTAGGTTACAATAGTCCCGCCATCCGTTCCGTCCCGATGAAACCAGTGAAACAAACCAGGATATTATAAAAACGAAAAACAGTGCTTAAGTATGGGGCTGCAACTACTGAGGGGATTAGGTGGCAAGACCAGTGGAACTAATTGGGTAAAAAGGTGCGTAAGCACCATAGGCACTACGCTGATAGAACCTTAATAGCTGCAAAAACTTGTGTATTTAAACCTGATTGAAATGAAAAGCCCGCAGCGAGGACTTGCAATGGAAAGCAGGACGGACAATGAAAAGCGCTACTGCAGTTGCTTTCCAAAAAAATGGAGGTTTTATAAAACAACATTTGCTTTAATAAATCTCCCGACTCCGTTGCACTTTGCTCGAGATAACGATTGGCATGAGCGAGGTGCCGATATTAACAAAAAAGAGAAACCAAAACTGATTTCTCTCTTTCAAAATATTTTAAAATTACGCTTAAGCTTCTACGGGATGCTCTTTAGCGGCCAGATACCGCTCCGCATCAAGTGCGGCCATACATCCAGAACCGGCAGCAGTTACGGCTTGCCTGTAATACATATCCTGTACATCACCACAGGCAAAAACTCCTTCAATATTGGTTAAGGTAGAACCTGGTTTAGTCAGTAAATAACCAGTTTCATCCATATCCATCTGTCCTTTAAAGATATCGGTATTCGGTTTATGACCAATAGCCACGAAGAAACCTTCAACAGCGATATCAGACTCTACACCTGTTTTATTATTGATTACTTTTACCGCGGTCACATTTTTGCCATTACCCAAAATTTCCTGGGTTTCGGTATTGTAATGAACGACGATGTTTGGAGTAGCTAAAACACGACTCACCATGGCTTTTGAGGCTCTAAACTCATCCCTACGCACCAATAAATGCACCGTTTTACAAAGTTTGGCTAAGTAAGTTGCCTCTTCAGCAGCCGTATCACCGGCACCTACAATGGCCACATCCTGCCCCTTAAAGAAGAAACCATCACAAACGGCACAGGCAGAAACACCAAAGCCATTGTATTGTTGTTCACTAGGCAAACCCAACCATTTTGCAGTTGCGCCGGTTGCAATGATTACGGTATCAGCCGTAATGGTTTTAATTTCATCAACCACCACTTTATGAGGGGTTGAAGAAAAATCTACCGAGCTAACGTAACCAAAACGAATATCAGTTCCAAAACGTTCGGCTTGCTTACGGAAATCTTCCATCATTTCCGGCCCCATAATTCCTTGCGGGTAGCCAGGGAAATTCTCTACATCTGTAGTCTGCGTAAGCTGTCCGCCAGCTTGCATGCCGGTATACATGATAGGTTTTAAATCAGCTCTGGCAGCATAAATTGCAGCAGTATAACCTGCCGGACCAGAACCTATAATTAAACACTGAACGTGCTCATTTTCTTGTGACATTATATAATAAGTTTGAAATTCATTAATCGTAGCGCAAATTTAATGCTTTAAATAATGGTTAACAAGCGCACATTGTCAACATAGTTTACTTATTAACAGTAGAAGATGTGGAGCAAAGCACATCGCTTTTGGCGGAAAGCGGATTACGTTTATTACAGGCAATAAATTTAGATGGCAATAATCTCATCGTGTCAGATATTTACATCTGACACCAATCGAAAGTCTGTCAGATAATAACATATGGTGGCACTTATGTCTGAATTATCCCAACATTAAATTTTTTGGTAATCGGCGATTGGTTGGCTGCCTCGATTCCCATCGAAATAACTTTTCTGGTTTCGAGCGGATCGATAATCCCATCAACCCAAAGCCGCGATGCAGCATAATAAGGGGTAGTTTGGCTATCATATTTATCGGTAATTTCTTTCAACAGCTCGGCTTGTTTTTCTGGTGTAATCACTTCGCCCTTAGCTTTTAGAGATGCTTCCTGAATTTGCAACAGGGTTTTAGCCGCCTGTGAGCCACCCATTACCGCAATTTTGGCGGTAGGCCAGGCATAAATTAAACGCGGATCGTAAGCTTTACCACACATGGCATAATTACCGGCACCATAAGAATTGCCTAACACAATTGTAAATTTAGGCACCACCGAATTGGCAACAGCATTAACCATTTTGGCCCCGTCTTTAATAATGCCGCCATGTTCAGAACGGCTGCCCACCATAAAACCGGTTACATCCTGCAGAAAAACCAAAGGAATTTTTTTCTGGTTGCAATTCATGATGAACCGGCTTGCCTTATCGGCACTATCCGAATAAATTACCCCGCCGAACTGCATCTCCCCTCTTTTTGATTTGACCACTTTACGCTGATTGGCCACAATACCTACCGCCCAGCCATCAACACGACCTAAGCCACAAACAATACTCTGTCCATAACCTTTTTTATATTCTTCAAATTCCGATCCATCAACCAAACGGTTAATGATATCCATCATTTCGTAAGGTTTATCCCGGTTTTCGGGGAAAATGCCGTACAGCTCCGCTTCTTTTTCTTTTGGTTTAACAGGGGCAATACGATCGAAACCTGCATTTTCAGGTGCGCCAAGCATACTCATGAGATTTTTGATGCTATCTAAACAGGCCTGATCGTTAGGATGTTTATAGTCGGTAACACCCGAAATTTCGCAGTGTGTAGTTGCACCTCCTAAAGTTTCATTATCCACCTCTTCTCCTATGGCCGATTTCACCAGATAAGACCCTGCTAGAAATACCGAACCTGTTTTATCTACAATCATGGCTTCATCGCTCATAATAGGTAGATAGGCACCCCCAGCCACACAAGCGCCCATAATGGCAGAAATCTGTACAATCCCTGCTGAAGACATGATGGCGTTGTTGCGGAACATCCTGCCGAAATGCTCTTTATCAGGGAAAATTTCATCTTGCATAGGCAGATAAACACCTGCACTATCAACCAGATAAATTACCGGTAAGCGGTTTTCCATGGCAATTTCTTGCGCACGAAGATTCTTCTTAGCTGTCATCGGAAACCAGGCACCTGCTTTTACGGTTGCATCGTTAGCCACAATCATACATTGCCGGCCACTTACATAACCAATGCCACACACCACCCCGGCCGACGGACATCCACCCTGTTCGGCGTACATGCCATCAGCGGTAAAGGCGCCAACTTCTAAAAAATTAGAATCTTTATCAATTAAATATTCAATCCGCTCACGGGCCAGCAGCTTACCTTTTTCTTTTTGTTTTGCAGCGTTTTTCTCACCACCACCCAGGTATACTTTTTTAAGCCGGGTTTTCAGTTCGTAAACCAGCTGTTTGTTTACATCCTCGTTTTTATTGAATTCGATATTCATGTAGGCAATTTAGATTTAATTTCAGAAAAACAGTACTGACCAAAATGGTTTCTGGTCTACCACCTGTTTTAACCGCGAAAGATGCTAAGTTTTTAACCACAAAGTTCGCAGAGGTAAAAGCACAGCCGACAAAAATTCGGGTTTAGCATCTCCGTGTTTCCGTGTTCCTGTAGCTTTCTAACTAATTAATGGCAGAAAATTAATACCTTTCTGTATCCATCTTTCTAAAACTCCGTGAACTCTGTAGTAAATTGTCTTATTTATTCCTGATAAACCACGCCATTAATCTTTATTTTTTGATATTTGTCTGCCCAGCCTTTACCTTTTATATATTTTACCAATGTGGGGTGGCCTTTTAAATTTGGGTGGTAAATCGGATCAAACGAAAAAGTGATTTCCTGATCTGATTTTTGAACTACCGTTACTTCGTTATCATTTTCATTCTTTTCTCCGGAAGTGAAAAATTTATCGCCTTTCTTTGCAGAAAAATCAGCTCTGGTGTATATTATTGAAGGATTATCCGGATAACCTTCAATCAGTCTGTTATGCTCATCTATCCTCAGGTACATGGTGCTGCTTGCATCACCCCCAACCAAAGAGTAGAACTTATAAAAAAGCTTGTTATCAATCCGAACGGTGTCCTTAATTTCGGTGTGGGACTGAGCATTTATATACCATAAGTTACCAATCTGCATGGGTAAAAATGAGTCGGTTGCCGAATGCTGATCTTTGCTGGCTTGACAAGACAGGATAAACAGACTAACTAAAATATAGCCAATGGATTTTTTGTTTCTGATCATGAGCGAATCTGTTTTTTATTTAAACGTTAAATATAAACAATACGCTTCATTGTAAACAATTAACCCACAAAATGATATAAGAAAACAACCTCTCCACTAAAAGCCGGCTTTTTCTGAACTTCAATTTCCATTTCGATAGCCATATTAACTTTGGTTACACCACGAAGATTGATAATAGAGGCCAGTTTAGCTTTTAACCTTACCTTGCTGTTTACGGTCACGGCCTGTGCAAACCTCAAATTTTCTATACCATAATTGATCTCCATTTTTAGGTTTTGAATATCAACAATTTCTTTCCATAAATAAGGGATTAACGAAAGCGTTAAATAACCGTGAGCGATGGTTGCCTCAAAAGGACCTTCATTTTGTGCCCTTTCTTCATCCACATGAATCCACTGATGATCTAATGTAGCATCGGCAAATTTGTTAATCTGTTCTTGCGTAATGGTATGCCACGAAGAAACGCCTAATTCTTTGCCCAGGTATTGTTCAAATTCTGCGTGTGAGGTAATGATGTGCATTTTTTAATATATTTTTAAAGCGCCAGGCGTTTCCGGATGGCGGGTTATTAATTATATGTTGGGATTGTATTCTTTGAACCCTGGTGAGGGCCCATGATCTTATTGTCAAGGTAAATATATTCAAGCTATCAAACCAGGAACTATTGACTATCAGCCATCAAACTATCAACCATAAATATTTTGAAATAATTAACTCAGATTCCGCTCTCTAAACCACACCTCGTCTGGAATAGCAGAAAAATCATCCATTTTATTAATTAACACTTCAGCATCTGCTTCATTGAATACCAAATCGCGATTGGCCGGTTTCAAAAATTTACTTTGCACCATCATGTCCATTTGGGCGAATAAGGGATCATAAAAACCATCAACATTTAATACTCCGATTGGTTTATGGTGCAGACCGAGCTGTAACCAGGTTAATACTTCGAAAAATTCCTCCAATGTACCAAAGCCACCAGGTAATATTACAAAACCATCACTCAAATCGGCCATTTTCTGTTTTCTTTGATGCATATTTTCGGTAACAAGCATTTCAGTTAAACCCTGGTGACCAACTTCCTTATCCATTAAAAATTGAGGAATTACACCTGTAACCAAACCACCCAATTCCAGTACATCATTGGCCAGCACGCCCATCACACCAACGCTTCCACCCCCATAAACCAGTCTGATCTGCTGCTTTACAAGTGTTTCTGCCAATTGCTTTACCGCATTACGAAGCACTGGATCGCCATTAAAGTTTGAGCCGCAGTACACACAAACCGAATTGAGCTTATTCATTGAATTAAAAATTTACCGAAGTTAAGATTTTATCGGCTTTTCGTAAATTTTAATTCTACACAAAACAATTACAGGACTTATTACGCATAAAATAAGCGAGGTTTAATCGTAATTATTTCGCTTCCAAGAACCACCAACTTCGTTAAATAAAACTGATAGAACGGAAAGCCCGGAGTGAAGCATGAGCGGGGACCTGGAGGGATAGCAGGACAATAAAATAAAATTCTGTCTTTGCTTTTCAAAATAATATAAACCAGGTTAGCCACCTGAGGACGATTAAGTATTTATTAGCATAAAAAAAGGAGCGGCATTACACCACTCCTGCTAACCAAATATAAGAGAGAAAAAATGAATTAGAAAGTATAACGGATGGTACCTCCGTAAGTTCTTGGATCGCCAAGTACCCCGGCATACAAACCAGCGTTACCCGCCGCAGCCTGTAACTGCTCGTAATAATTTTTATTTGCGATATTTCTGCTCCAAACAAATAAAGAAAACTTATCTGATTTGAATCCCAACCTGGCATTAAATAAGGCATAACCTTTAACAACCAGTACACTTGATGGGGTAGGATTTGAAGAGTATTCTGAACGGTAGCTTGCATCACCGGCAATGAAATAACGCCCCGCTCTGGTAGCCAGATTACCGGGTGTACTCAGTTCTGAACCACCTGAGACATTCCATTTTGAAATGCCTGGTAACCTACCGCCTGATGCATCTTTGAAGGCAACCTGGGTAGCCACGCCATTTATAAGTTCAGTATGCCCAGTTTCTTCTAACGGAAGCGGCGCATTTGTAAATTTCACGTATTTACCGTCAAGATAGGCTAAGGCAGCATTTAAAGTTAAAAAGCGCTCCACCTGATAAGTACCATCTATTTCCAAACCTTGTACCCTTACCTTTTCAGCGTTTGATAAATAACCTCTATTTACACCGAGCTGTGGCGATTGCACATTGGTCTGGTAATCTTTAATATCCGTATGAAATAAGCTTATATTTAAAATCGCACCTTTAACTGGCTTTGTTTTGGCACCCAGCTCATAATGCTGAACGTACTCCGGTTTAACAACCGCTACCGATAAATCGGCTGCTCCCGTTGAAGTAGTGGGCAAGCCACCTACGTTAACACCCACCGGTTTGTAAGCGGTAGAAAAGGTTCCGTAAACGTTTAAATTATGGTTAGGACGATAAGAAACGGTAAAGTTACCTGATAAATTGTTGTTATCTACCGTTGTGGTGAACTGCTGATTGGCATATACAGCTGCTTTAAGTGCTAATAATGTCGCATCAGTGGTTTGTAAACCGCCATAAGTTACCCGGTCATAATCAACATCTTTTTTATCATAGGTATACCTTAAACCAGGTAATACGTGCAGATTTTTTAAAACTTCCCAATCCACCTGTGCAAAAACCGCCGCACTTAATGATTTAATGATAGAGTTGGTTTTAATCCCAAAACCATCCAACAAACCAGGTGTGGAGTATAAAGCCTGACTTCCGGTATTACTGGTTTGTACAAAACGCCATTGATCTTTACCTACTTCTTCTGTTTGTGCCAAACCTTTTAAATTCTGACCCAGAAAATAAACCCCCACTACCCCACTTAATTTTTCATTGATATTTCCAGCATATCTCGCTTCCTGCGAATATTGATCGTGGCGCGAATTGCCCTGCGATTTGGTCAACGCTGCCACCTCAGAAAAATCCCTGTCGTTGGTAGGGTCCCAATTCCAAAATCTCCAGGCTGTAGTTGAAGTTAGTGTTCCATTCCCGATTTTATAATCAACATTTAATGAAATCCCTCCTATTGATTGATTATGTCTCCAAGGCGTATTGGTGTTGATTTCTCTCGAAAAAGGATCGATTTTAGGTTGTTGGTAGCCTAAATCGGAAATAATTCTGGCATACTGCCGGTACGCGCTTCTCTCGGTTGTGGTAACACCGGCAATTACCAATGGGTAACCTGCCGGATGCTGAATACTTACGTCGCCGCTTAACAACACCTGCAATTTTTCTGAAGGGGTATAGTATAACTGACTTTTTAAGCCCAGGTTATTCTGTCCGCTATACCTGCGTTCTTCTCTGGTATTCCAGATCGTACCATCGCGCTGTGTACCTGAAATTGAAATTTTGGCTGCGAGATCTTTTGCCAGTGCCCCGGAAACTGATGTTTTGGCCTGAATAAAATTATAATTCCCTACGCTTAATTCTATTTTTGCGCTGGGTGTTAAAGTGGGTTTGCTTGTGGTGATGTTAAATGCACCAGCCGTGGTATTTTTACCAAATAAGGTACCCTGCGGGCCACGTAAAATTTCGATCTGATCGATATCAAGAAAATCGGTAGAGGTAGCAGCCGGACGTGCATGATAAACACCATCTACATAAAAACCCACTCCCGGATCAATACCATCATTGGTTAAACCAAAAGTAGAACCTAAGCCCCTGATATTTAGCGTTGTGTTTCTGGCATTCGAGGCATACAACTGTACTGAAGGTACCAACTCTTTTAAACGGTTAACATTAAAAGCACCTGCATTTTCTGCAGCCCGGCCACCGATAACGGTAATTGGAATTGGCACATCCTGTAAAACCTCCGAACGCCTTCTCGATGTGACCACGATTTCATCTAACAGGGCATTTTCTACCAAAATTAATTCTATTGGCGTATCCTGAAGTTTTAGTATCTGAAAATCCTGTGGTTTATAACCTACAGAGCTTACCTGAAGATAAAAAGGTGTTTCCTGGTTTACATTAATACTAAAGGCACCATTTTCATCGGCTACAACGACCTGGTTGGTTCCCCTTACCTTTATGGTTGCATTGGGAATTGTTGTACCATTGGTTGTTTTAATTACGCCAGTTACCGGACTCTGGGCAAAAGCGAATCCTACTGAAAGAAAAAATGAAAATAAAAAAAGTAAAGTTTTGTTCATGATCATGTGGATAGTTAATTCAAATGTTGTTGATTATTGACTCGGTTGCAAGTATGTGACGATTATTCAAATGGCTACAACAGCAATACAAACGCGTTTTTTGATTTATTTCTATATTTAACATACAAACCCTATAGATTTAGTCGACAAATATATTAAAAAAAATCAACCGCCAAATTTTATTTTGTGATTTTTATAAATAAGTGCAAACTTCGCCGCTTTAAAAACCTGCGTAGTTTGAATTAAAAACGGGGCTATCATAAACTGACGCCCCGTTCTATCACTTTAAACATCCGGATATTAAGCTTTACCCTATGCCGTAAACCTTACACCCTAAAGCCCAACTAACCCTATCTGGTATAGTTCGGCGCTTCTTTGGTAATGGTGATATCATGTGGATGACTCTCTCGCATACCTGCAGCGGTAATCTGTACAAATTGCGCTTCTTGCAAGGCTTCAATATTGGCTGCTCCACAATAGCCCATACTTGCACGTAAACCGCCAATGTACTGATACATTACTTCAGCAAGAGTACCTTTAAATGGTACACGACCAACAATACCTTCGGGAACCAGTTTTTTAATATCATCTTCTACATCCTGGAAATAACGGTCTTTAGATCCTTGTTCCATTGCTTCAATTGACCCCATTCCACGGTATGATTTAAATTTACGTCCTTCGTAAATAATGGTTTCACCTGGCGATTCTTCTACTCCTGCAAATAAAGAACCTGCCATCACGGTGCTTGCACCTGAAGCAATTGCTTTTGCAATATCACCCGTATGTTTGATACCACCATCGGCAATAACGGGTACTCCTGTACCTTTCAGGGCTTTGGCACATTCGTAAACCGCATACAACTGAGGAACACCGACGCCAGCAATAATTCTGGTGGTGCAGATAGAACCCGGGCCAATACCTACCTTAACGGCATCTGCACCGGCATCTGCCAAAAACTTCGCAGCTGCACCCGTGGCGATATTACCCACAATAACCTGTAAATCAGGATATTTTGCCTTAACTTCTTTTAATTTATCGACTACCCCTTTAGTGTGCCCGTGAGCAGTATCAATGGTAATTACATCAACACCAGCATGCACTAAGGCGTCAACGCGTTGCAAAGTATCGGCAGTGACCCCTACTGCAGCACCTACCCTTAAACGGCCATGTTCATCTTTACAGGCTACCGGATAATTTTTAACTTTTGAAATATCTTTAAAGGTAATTAAGCCACTCAAGTAACCATCTTTGCTCACAACAGGAAGTTTCTCAATTTTATGGTTCTGCAGAATTTCTTCTGCCTGAACCAAAGTAGTTCCTTCCGGAGCAATGATTAAATTTTCTTTGGTCATTACTTCAGAAATTGGGCGTTTCATATCCTTTTGGAAACGTAAATCCCGGTTTGTGATAATACCAACCAGTTTATTATCGCTACTTACAACCGGAATACCACCTATTTTATGCTCTTTCATAATTTTGAAAGCATCAGCAACTACGGCTGATTCCAATAAGGTTACCGGATCTTTGATCATACCACTTTCTGAACGCTTAACCTTACGTACTTCGGCAGCCTGTCTGTCTATCGTCATGTTTTTATGTAACATGCCTATACCACCATTCTGCGCAATGGCAATGGCCAGTTCGGCTTCGGTTACGGTATCCATTGCAGCAGAAATCAATGGAACATTAAGTTTGATTTTTTTTGTTAGAAAAGTGGCAGTATTTACTTCACGTGGCAGAATTTCAGAGTATGCAGGTACCAATAGTACATCATCATACGTTAAACCTGTGGCAATAAACTTTGTGGAATCGAGTTGCATAGCAAATAAATTAGGATTTATTATTTGCCAGGCAAAGATACGAAAATTGAGTGAAATTAAAAGGGTTAAATTGAAAATGCTTAAATATTGACTTCGCCTGACAATTAAACTTAACCGATTTAACTTATAACGATTCCATATGTATCCTCAAAACAACCATATTGAATAGTTAAACCTTATAAAAAAATTTACCAGGCTGATAAGCAAAAAGCTATTTTGACCAAAACTTTATAATAAACAATGATTACTGAAAACCAATATTTTGATGGCAAAGTTAAATCCTTAGGCTATGAAACCGCAGAAGGGAAATCAACTGTCGGGGTCATCAATCCGGGAGAATATGCTTTTGGCACTGCTCAAAAAGAAACGATGCATGTTATAGAGGGCGAATTGGAAGTACTTTTACCAGATGCTACCGAATTGATCAGCATCACTGCAGGAAACTTTTTCGAAGTGCCAGCCCATGCTTCCTTTAAATTAAAAGCGGTTGTGCAAACCGCTTATCTGTGCCAGTATAGATAGATTGACTTTAGGTTCGTCCGAGTTTAATTTATTTCATAAAAACAGTATGGATAACACTATGATTTATGATTTTAAAGAATTGACAGGTTGCGATGAATCGTCATTCCCACTGGATCGGATGGGAATCTTAATGTTATTACGTTAAGATTCCCGACTGCGCAGAAATGACGATTACGCTTATGAACTGGCACGATAGCGAAACGATGCTTTAATCGATATGATGAATAGCGGGAGGGAAATATGCCTTACTTCTTCCCGATCACTACTTCTGTAAAATTTTCTGTAGTCAGGTATTTATTGGCCAATACCAATAACTCTTCGGCAGTGATGGTCCTTACCTTTTCGATATATTTGGTGTAATAACCATAATCCAGTCCCGCAAAATAGATGTTCTTAAATTTATCTGCATGCGAAAAAACATTCTCCAAACTACCTAACATCGATCCCAGCATGTAGTTCCTAACCAGATCCAGCTCTTCTGCTCCTACAGGTTCGTTTTTAAGCAGCTCGATTTCTTTGTAAATTTCTGTCAGCGCAGCCGAACATACATCAGCACCAACCTCTGTAGCAATAAAAAGATAACCGGCCTGCTGCAGCGAAGAAATACCAGAACCTATTCCGTAGGTATACCCTTTATCTTCGCGGATGTTGTTCATTAAACGCGAACCAAAATATCCTCCTAAAATTGTATTCAGGATCTGAAGTCCGGAAAAATCCTCATGTTTACGGTTAATCGCCAATTGGCCAATACGGATAGCTGATTGTAAGGCATCTGGTTTTTCCGTATACACCACCTTTTTTTCAGTCGCCTTAAAACTGAAACTATTCTTTACCGCTTCACTTTTTTCCCAATTGCGGCCAAAAAAATCATTTAACAGATCAAATCCCGCATCATCAAACTTACCTGATATCACTATAGTGCAATTATTCGGAGCATAAGCAGCCTTGAAATAATCAAGCAGATCTTCGCGCTTTAAGGCATCATAATGTTCGGCTTTGATATTTACGCCGTAAGCAGTATCGCCAAACAAAGCATGGGCAAATTCCTTTCTCGACAGGATATCATTTTTCTTCAGGTTAACCTGTAGCTTTTGCTTCTGGTTCTGAACATAAATATCAAGTTCATACTGTGGAAACTGACTTTCTGATAAAACATCTTTCACAATAGGTAGTACCGATTGCAAATGTTTATTGAGCGTGTACAACGTTACCGAAGATTGATCCTGCACATATTCTGTTTGAAAAAATGCACCATAGAAATCAATTTGTTCAGCTATTTCTTTTGCTGATCGTTGATTGGTTCCATTGTTTATCAATGCGCTTACCGCGATAGCCTGCAATGGTTTTTCGAGATTCCAGTTTACATTATCAAAAATAAATTCGATTCGTACCAAATCCTGTTCTCCGGAATAAATGGTGTAAACAGGTACACCATTATCCAATATTTTTTTTTCCGGTTGGATAAAATTTATAATAGATACCTGCTTAAAATCAGGTGCCTGTTGTCTGTTAAGCATTTTCTTCGGTTAAGTAATATAAAGTAGATGATGAATTAGGATTAAAAGTTTCGTTGGATATTCTTTTGATATCTTCTGCCGCTACTTTTAAAAACGCTTCGGTTTCACGGTTCAATATGGCTGCATCGCCCAACAGCTCATAGTAGGCCAGGTTCATGGCTTTATCCAGCAGGTTCATCTCAGAAAAAACAAGTACAGATTCTACCTTATTTTTCACTTTTGTTAATTCAGTTTCAGAAACCAGTTCGGTTTTTAATTTTTCAAGTTCGTCCCAAATTGCTTTTTCTGCTGCCTCAATGGTTACACCTTCCACCAATTTACCCTCAATAATAAACAAACCCGGATCCAAACTGCTCGAAATGTAGGCATTGATATCGCTAAAAAGTTGTTGTTCTTTTAACAGGCTATTGTAAAGCCGTGAAGACTGCCCGCGTGATAAAATGTCAGACAGTAAATCAAAGGCATAATAATCCTCACTTAACCGTCCGGGCATTTTAAAAGCCATGTAAATTGCATTTAAGGGAACTTTAGCCTTAACTGTTTCTTTTCTAGGTTCGGTTTGTGGATCCTCCTGAATTAAATTGCGGTTGTATTTCTCACCTGCAGGGATCGGTTCGAACCATTTTTCGGCCAGTTTTTTTACATCAGCTGTTTTCACATTTCCACCAACAACCAAAATTGCATTTTGTGGCGTATAATGTTTCTTAAAAAATGATTTCACATCATCCATCGTTGCGTTTTCGATGTGCGAGAGTTCTTTCCCTATGGTTGCCCAACGGTAAGCATGTTTTTTATAAGCCAAAGGACGTAATTTTAACCAAACATCACCATAAGGCTGATTAAGATAACGCTGTTTAAATTCCTCACTTACCACATTCCGCTGGGTATCCAGGCTCTTTTCGGAAAATGCCAGGCTCAGCATCCGATCGCTCTCCAGCCAAAAGGCCGTTTCGATATTCTCTGCCGGCAACGTAATGTAGTAATTGGTAATGTCATTACTCGTAAAAGCGTTATTTTCTCCTCCTACCCGTTGCAAAGGCTCATCGTAACTTGGAATATTTACCGACCCTCCGAACATAAGATGTTCGAATAAATGTGCGAAACCCGTTTTTTCAGGATCTTCATCACGCGCACCTACATCATATAAAATATTTAAAACTGCCATAGGGGTTGTAGCATCTTCATGCACCAAAACTTTTAACCCATTGGCCAGTGTAAAACGATTAAAATCTACCATAAGTGACAAAGATAATCGAATTGTTGAATTGCTAAATTGTTTAATCAATTTAATCCGGTGAACTGATTATTATTTATTTTTTATCTTTTAAAAAAGGTCGCAAAACTAATTTGTAATTTTTTTATTACCTGTAATTATATAATTTTATAAAAAATTTAAACCAAAAAAATATGCTCACCTATGCTGTAATATCACTAGTTTTAGTAGCAACAAGTCTTTTTTTACTCAATTTTAGACGAGAAAGTAACTGGCGTAAAAACAATAATGATACATTTAGTTTTATTATCTCGCTAATTTCCACTTTTACCGGATTATTTATTGCCCTGGCAGTAAATACTTTTTTAGATAATATCGACAAAAAGAACAACTTGATTAAGCTGCTGAATACAACTAATTTAGCGATAGAAAACTGCCAGATGAAAACAAAGGGAATGTATTTAAATACATCGAATTCTGGATTGAACTTAACTGAAACCTTAAAGAAAACACCTGTAGAACTGCCTAAGTTATATCCACAACTGACAACCAATAGTTTGGTTAATGACTACTTTACACCAAATGCTTTTCAGGCTTATATTGTCTGTATAGATAACATGGAAACCTTTGTCAAAAACCTTAACAATACCGAACAGAATAACAATGGAACGAAAATTGAGATTCTTAACCGGTATTTGAAGTATTTAGAATTTGCTAAAAGCATTAACAATTTAGAGATTGAAAGACTTGGTGGAAACATCACAGAAGAGCAGGAAACCAGTTCTTTAAAGAAAATAGTTGACCAATTTACTACATCGAAATAATATGAAAAATATAATTATAATCTGTTTATTATCCTTATGCTTGGCAGCCTGCAATACAGCCACAAAAAAAGAAGAAAAAATTGACTTTACTAAATCTTATGAAACTGCGGCCCTTGCACTTACCGATGCCCAGTTAAATTATGATGCTGCAGTAGCAAGTAAGGATACTGTAAGAATAGCTGCTGCAAAAATCCAGTTAGAAACTGCCAAAACAAATTATTTAAACAGTAAAACCTATTATACTGCAAATGGAGGCATCGTAAAAGCAGAAGATGATCAACTGCTTGCCAAAGCCAATACTTCTTTAGGTAAACCAGCTAAAGATACGACCACTGTGGCCGCTGCAGCCGAGAAATTTATAGATAGTACCAAAGTTAATGCTGATAAAAAAGCGAAACAGGTTATAGGCGCAATCGCAACCGGTGAGAACAAGGTTAAACAGGTTTCAGATGCAGTTGCTGCTGGTCAAAACACCGTTAGAAATAATGTTGTAAAGGCCAATGAAAGCTTAAAAAAAGTTAATGATAGCACCAAAAAACGTTTAGAAGAAATCAAAAAGCAGGGAAATGATCTGCTAAACCTATTTAAACGCAAGGCTGATACCACCAAAAATAATTAACCCTGCACTGTTTTTTTATAAAACTGTGATTATAGTGATACTTATTTGGAGTATTTTTGCTTCATGAATACAGCCGATTTACTGCAACGGGCGCTACATTTTGATTTTTTAACGCAAGAGGAAGGTGTACACTTATATCATCACGCCGATACTGCATCTTTAATGTTTGTAGCCAATGAGCTAAGAAAAATCCAAGTGCCCAGCGGCAAAGTAACCTGGCAGATCGACCGTAATGTAAACACCACCAATGTTTGTATTGCAAACTGTAAATTTTGCAATTTCTTCCGCAGGCCTGGCCACGAGGAAAGTTACATTACCGACATTGAGACCTATAAGGTTAAAATTGAAGAAACTTTCCGCTTAGGGGGAGATCAGCTATTATTGCAGGGTGGTCACCATCCTGATCTGGGCCTGGCTTTTTACGCCGATCTATTCAAAAAGTTAAAAGAATTATATCCTGATTTAAAACTTCATGCCTTAGGGCCGCCGGAAATTGCCCACGTAGCCAAGCTGGAAGGCCTAACGCACACGGAAGTATTAAAAACGCTGAAAGAAGCCGGAATGGACTCTTTACCAGGTGCTGGTGCCGAAATATTAAATGACCGTGTTAGGCGTTTAATTTCTAAGGGTAAATGTGGCGGACAAGAGTGGCTTGACGTAATGCGTGCCTGTCACCAGTTGGATATTACCACCTCTGCCACCATGATGTTCGGCCATGTGGAAACCATTGAGGAGCGTTTTGAACATTTGGTATGGATCCGTCAGGTGCAGAGCGAAAAACCAGCCGATGCAAATGGATTTTTAGCCTTTATTCCATGGCCGTTCCAGGACGATGGTACTTTATTAAAACGGCTCCGGGGAATCAGTAATAACGTAACTGCTGATGAATACATCCGGATGATTGCTCTAAGCCGCATCATGTTACCAAACATCAAAAACATCCAGGCCAGTTGGTTAACCGTTGGTAAAACGACTGCCCAGTTGTGCCTGCATGCCGGAGCAAATGATTTTGGATCGATCATGATTGAAGAAAACGTCGTATCAGCAGCCGGTGCACCACACCGTTTTACAGCCAGGGGTATCCAACAATCCATCAGAGCTGCTGGCTTTGAGCCACAGTTACGCGGACAAAAATACAATTACAGGGATTTGCCAGAACATTTGGAAGAGCAGGTAATTACTTATTAAAAAACGCAAAGGGTAAGATGGAGAATGGACGATGGAAAAGATAAATGCCTGTTATTGATAATTAATAGCAACCTGAATTTCGATAATTATTTGTTAAAAATAGTACTTCAACGCCGATTGATTTCGCTCTATTTGTCATGCTGAATTTATTTTACAAGTAGATATGATGTTTTCAATTGCCTTGTAGCAACTTCGTGGTCAGCATCTTTTTAGCATGAAAGACCCTGAAATGAATTCAGGGTGGCGACTCTGGATTGAAAATATCCTACAGGAGCCATTTAAAACCGGATCTTTAATCGAACTCAGGTTAGTAACAGATTACTTGGAGTAAATTTCTAATTCCATAATCTTGTAAGAATGCCAGATAGTTCCCTTTTTCCCGATCTTAAAATCTTATAATCCTAAAAATCCTGACAAAAAAGAGGGAAGTAAAACCAAAGTTCTACCTCCCCCTACCTTAAACGAAACATTACCTAATGAATAATGTCAGTATTCTGGATGATTATGATAACTTTTTACCCGGCTGTAAAAACAGGTTGGCAATGGTTACCACACTAGCCTTATCTAAAGGCTCATCAAAGCTTTCTACAGCAGCTGCTTTGGTGATACCTGAGAAACCACCAATCCCAACAATATTTGCACCTGCTTGTACAGTTAAATCTTCACCGGCATAAACAGCATCAACGGCTGCTACACCTGAATCGTTTGCCTGTCCGGAAGCACCAAGACTTACCCAAGGTTTATAAACGGCAGAACCTGCAGCAGTACGCATTTGACGGATATGCGAAGCGTGACGTGCTTCAACCGAGTGGATCTGAAGTGCAGTTTGTAATACACCAGGAGCAGCCATTAAATTGCCGGCCTGGCCCTTGTATGCCCTAACGCCCGTATCTTCAAAACCCTGTGCTACAGCCAAGAAGGTATTATAATCAGTATATACTGTAGCAAATGCACCACCTGCTCTAAAATCGGTATCCGCATAGGCAATCGGTGTACGTGCCGAACTTCCCAAAGCGCCTACCAATAAATCTACGTGTGCTTTTTCGTGATCACGAATGGTAGTAATTGCTGTTTTAGCTGCTGCTGTTGGGTAAGTGAAAGTAACATCAGTACCTAACAACGCATGATTGTAAAAATGATATTCTAAATATTCCAATGCCAAAGCGAAGTTAAGTACATCCGCAACGCCTGATGGTAAAGTCGATTGTCCGTATGCTTTTTGAAACATAGAACCCAAAGCCAGTGGCATAGCAGCCAGAGAGATTTTTTTGCCGATATTGAAAAAGCTTTTCATGGCAGCTCTTCTCGGGTTTAAACGCTCATAAACCTCAGCATCAACTTTTTCAATTTCTTCTAATATATTTACGATATTCATGATTTCTAGTTTAAAGTTTTAAAGATTGATTACATTAATTTTGGTTTTGATGTATTTAGAAGCCACAGCCAAAACCTTATCCGGTGTTAAGGCTGCATCTAATCCACCTGCATTATTGGCACCCAATGAGGCAAGGCTGTTAAGATCTGCAAATGATCCATTTGAGATGATATCACGTACATAGGCCGCGTGGCGGGCTTCAACTGAAACAATTTTACCTGCCAACAATAAAAAAGTGCCGTTTTTAAGTCTTGATCCTGCACCATTGTACGCAGCAACACCTAAATCTTCAAAAGCCATCGCGGTGGCTAAAACGCTTGCTTCACTGGTAAAATCAATTGATGAAAAATCTACTTCTAAACTTCCAATTGCAGCGGTTCCTAAAGCAGCTTTAAAAAACTCTCTGTGCGCGATCTCATGAAACTGAATATCCTGGAAATACGCTTTTTTTGCAGCAGCATTTGTTCCTGTAAATTGAGTATTGCTGTTCGCAACCTTAATGTAAAATGCCGCCTCCAATTGCTCTAGAGCATAAGCATAATTTAATACCCCGAAATCATCTTTAAAATCAAGTGTTGCACCATTCATTGTTGGGTTACCGTAGTTGCGGTCTTTACTACAGCCAGCAGCTACCAAAGCCATACCTGCAGCACCTGCACCTGCATACTGAAGAAAAGATCTTCTGCCCACAGTTTTGTCAAACAAACTTTTCTCCTGAAGCTCGCTTTTTGTTTCTAGTTCATTGTTTTTCATAGTTATCTATGTTTTAGTGGTTTTGAATACGTTTGATGATACATACGTGACAATTTGATTACTGGTTTTTTCAATTTGCATTTTTTTTTGTAAGACCATTTTAATACATTCACCAACCTATAGCTATGACTACATTAAAGGCCATTATTGTTGATGATGAGGAGTTTGCACGATCTTCATTGTTTTTTTTGTTGCAGCAGAACTGTACACAGGTAGAGATTACCGGTATTGCAAGATCTGTGGCAGAGGCGAAAGATATTTTGGCCCATCATCCTATTGACCTGATCTTTTTGGATATTGCCATGCCCGGAGGAAATGGCTTTGAATTGATTCCTGATGCACAAAAACACCATGCCGCCGTCATATTTACAACAGCCTACGATCAATATGCGCTGAAAGCGATAAAGGCTAATGCACTGGATTACCTTTTAAAACCGATTGATATTGATGAACTTAAAACAGCGGTAGATAAGGTTTCGCAACACATCAGATTATTTAAAAGCCAGAACGAAAATGATGAAAGAATCAATAACCTGGCTTCCAGCTTAAGTTCGAGATCAGAGATTAAGAAACTTACCCTTCCTTACGGGCAGGGTTTCAAAATGATTGATATTGATGATATCATTTACATTGAAGCTGATAGTAATTATTCTATTGTACACCTAAACAATCACGAAAAAATTACCGTTTCTAAAGTCTTAAGGGAATTTGAAGAACTCTTGCCAACTGATCAGTTTGTCAGAATCCACAAATCAAACATCATTAACCTTAACCATTTAAAAGAATATAATTCTAAAAACGGTTTACAGGTTTTCCTGAAAAATGGCGAAAGCATCAATATTTCAAGAAGAAGGGCAAGCGATTTTTTTGAAAAAATAAAGTTATTTACTAAAGCCAGCAGTGATCATTAATCAGCAGATAAGAGTGCAAGCATTAGCGCAAAACGCTGTTCTGAAGCGCAGTTTCAGCCATACCCTTATGGCCTTTTTATTTTTGCTGCTGGGTTTTGGTGCGCCTCAAAAACTTTTTTCGCAAACCACTTACCTCCCCCATTATAATACTAAAAACGGGCTTGCCAGCAATAACTGTTATTACATTTTACAGGATAAAAAAGGTTTTATATGGATCGCAACCGATAATGGACTGAGCCGTTTTGACGGTACAAACTTCCAAAATTTCACCATTGAAGATGGCCTGCCCGATACCCAGATCCTTCAGATGAAAGAAGATGCGGCGGGCCGGCTGTGGTTTTTTGCACTAAACGGTCAGCTGAGCTATTTAAAAGAAGGCAAATTTTACAACCAGAGCAACGACGAACTGTTAAAAAAGCTCAACTTCAATACCGTAATTGTTTCCTTTTTAATCGATAAATCAGGTCGGATCTGGCTCGGAACAAATTCCAACCTGATTGTATGCTGGGATGGAAAAAAAATCAAAAAATATATTTCGCCAAATCAAAAAGATAAATTCATCAATGCCTTTATCCATGAAGATGAGCGAGGTAATATATTTGCATACAGCGATTTAAGTGTACAGCAGTTTAATGGAAAAACTTTTTCCATGATCAGATCAAAGGTGCAGCCACTCTCTTATATGACTGCTGCAAATAGCAGCCACAGATCCTTATTTTACCTCGATAGTGAAGGGTTAAAACAATACAGGCATGGAAGCATTAATGATCTTATTCGCATTCCGCAAAACCTGATCAAAAACATGTCGGGATATTTTTATTACGATGTTACCGCGAAAGCGGTTTGGTTATCTAACGCTAATGGAGCCTTTGCACTTGATAAAAGTGGAAAAACAGTACAATATCTCCAGGATATTCCGGTTAACCAGGTCATTAAAGATAATAACCAGAATATGTGGTTTGCCACCAATCAGGGCATATACATGCTGCCCAATGCGAATAACCGTTTATCAATTATTGATGCGGAATCCGGCCTGAGCAGCAATGTAATTAAAAGCATCACCAAAGACGGGAAAAACAGACTATGGCTGGGTACTGATGATGCGGTTATTGACGTACTGACTATCAATAATTTTCAGGTTGAAGAAATTGGATTGGATGATTTTAAAAAGTACAAAACCATTAAACAGATTACTTTCAACCCAAAAGACCAATCTATATATTTCGCATCCGATTATGGAATGGGTGTTTTCAATAATATCTACAACGGCAATGATGATGTAAGTTATTTAAGGGAGTCTAATAACTCAATGTTTGTCATTAAACACTTCAGCGTAAGCGAAAATAACAATCATCTTGCCTTAGCCCTATCCTCGGGTGTTGTTTTCTTATCAGACAGAAGAAAGAAATTCGAATTTAACGCGGCAAAATACCGCGAAAAAGAAGATTTTTTTAAAGACCGATCTTATCATGTTTTTTATGATCGCGATGGCAATTTGTGGTTTTCAAATGTTAACGGACTTTCTCAATTTTCGAAAGGTAAACTGGTTAAACACTATGAAAATCATCCCCTGCTGACCAAAAGGATAAACGATATTCAACAGCTTGCTGATGGCACATTGATTCTGGCTACTGATGGCTATGGCTTAATATTTTATAAGAATAATCAGATTACCCGGCAGATCACCCAAAAAGATGGCTTGACCAATAATATCTGCACCAAAATATTCATCAAAAACAATGAGATATGGGTACTCACCAATAAAGGCGTCAACAAGATAGCCAATTATCCGAACGAACTTAACGTAGCCAATTTCGATTACGGAAAAGACCTTTTAAGTGACGATATCAACAGTTTATATATTGATGACAGCACGGCTTATTTTGCGACAAACAAAGGCCTGATTTTGTTTAAATACAACAATAAAAACATTGTTAAAAACCTGCCGAAGGTGTATGTTACTTCTATTATTAAAGATAACGAACGTTTACCTGTTGACCAGGATAATTTTACTTTCGAAACGGGTAACAATACTATACTTTTTACCTTTAGTGCGGTAGATTTTACCACCAGTGATATTACCTACCGTTACCGCTTAAATGAAAATTCAGCCTGGATAGAAACCCGTACCAGGCGTTTGGATTTTTCTTCACTCCAATCAGGCGATTATGTGTTTGAAGTAAGTGCAAAAAGCCAAAATGGTATTTGGGGTGAACCGGCAAAAATTGCCTTTACCATTAAAAAGCACTTTTGGCAAAGCCTATGGTTTTTGTCCATTTTAATCTTACTTGTGGCTTATATTTTTTACAAGGTAGCTGCTTATATCACCCGCAAGCAAAAAGATAAGGAGCAAGCGCAACTGTTGTTAAAAAACAAAGTATTGATGTTAGAACAACAAGCGCTGCAGGCCATGATGAATCCCCATTTTGTGTTTAATGTGATGAACTCCATCCAACATTATATTAACACGCAAAATACGGCTTCGGCTAATAAAGTTTTAACGGGATTTGCCAGATTGATCAGAAAAAACCTGGAAATCTGTACCAAAAGTTATATCTCATTGGAAGAAGAATTAGAATACCTAAACCTCTACCTGAAATTGGAAAAGAACCGTTTTGGCGATAAATTAGACTATATTTTTAATGTGGATGATGATATCGACAGAGAAGAAACATTTATCCCATCTATGTTGTTGCAGCCCTATGTTGAAAATGCCATATGGCATGGCATTATGCCAAAAGAGACTGGCGGTAAAATCCTGATTAACATTAAATTAATGGATGAATTCTATCTTAACATCGAAATTATTGACGATGGGATTGGAATAGACAATTCTTTGAAAGATAAAAAAGAAACACATATTAGTAAGGGCATGCAATTGACCAAAGAAAGGTTACATCTTTTAGGTCAGATTGGAGCAAAACCTATACACTTAGAGGTAAGACAAAACACGACAAACGGTACAACCGTATCTATTTCCATACCGTTAAACAGATAATTTACCGTTTACTCAATTATTAATACCACTTACTAAATAGAATCTTGGTCGAACCCGATTTAGCCTTAAACTTGTGTTAGAAATAAACGATAGTGTTTATCAAAGACGTTCTTATAGAATTGATATAGATATTTAATAACCTAACCTAAAACTATATCTTAATTCAGGTTTCATTTGTGTGTTGAAAGCGGTCTTGTTTTTTAAAAGCGAGACCGCTTTTTTTATGCCAAAAATTTTATTTTTGTATATGCCCAATCATAATATCACCACACACATCGAGGCCCTTATATTCTCTTCCAGCCAGAGCATCAGCACGTCAGAAATTATACTTGCCCTAAATACAGTTTTTAATGAAGAATTTACAGAGGCACAGGTTTTCGAAAGTATAGAGCAGATCAGGGAAAAATATAGCCACGATGATTTGGTAATCGAATTGGTTTTTTTAAACAATGGTTATCAGTTTTTAACCAAAAAGGATTACCATGAAACGGTTAACCAACTGCAGTTACATCGCTCCAAAAAAAAATTAAGCCAGGCGGCGATGGAAACGCTTGCCATTATCGCCTACCGCCAGCCCATTACTAAATTGGAAATTGAACAGATAAGAGGAGTAAACTCCGATTATTCGGTACAACGCCTGCTGGAGAAAGAGCTGATCAGTATTGATGGAAAAGCGGAAACTCCGGGCCGGCCTATCCTCTATAGCACCAGCACATCATTTATGGATTATTTTGGTTTAAATAGCCTAAACCAGCTTCCACAGTTAAAAGATATCGTTAAAGAAGAAAATTCTGTAGGAGAAAATGTAGAGTAAATAAATTAATTTATTTATTCACAGATTGTTATTAAAAAAAGTTTTTTTGTATTTTTAAACTATAAAAGCAATTTTTATTTTTGTGTTATGACAGCGCCAAAGAAACTCCCAACTAAACCGACTGCCAAAAAACAGGTAGACGAAGATGATGATTTTGAAGATGACGATATTCAAACAACAAAAAAGAAGCCTCAGGATGATGACGATGATGATTTTGACATGCCGTTAGATGATCTTGACAACTTCGACAATTTTGACGATGACGACGACGATTATTAACATTTAAAAAACATATATTTGAAAAAGCATCCGCCCGCTTGGTAGGATGCTTTTTAATTTTAACATCTGCCCATGCAAATAATACCCGTAAGCAATTCATCATTAAAAAAAGACTTTCTAAATACCCCAAAAATCTTATATAAAAACGATAAAAACTGGATCTGTCCTCTGGATAGTGAAATTGAAAATGTCTTTGATCCTAAAAAAAACACCTTTTTTACACACGGTAAATGTACTCGCTGGGTATTAAAGGACGATGAAGGAAAACTAATTGGACGAGTAGCGGCTTTTATAAATGAGAAAAAAGCATATCATTATGACCAACCAACAGGTGGCATGGGTTTTTTTGAATGTATTGATGATGAGAAGGCTGCCTTTCTGTTATTCGATACGGCCAAAAACTGGCTAACCGAAAACGGCATGAAAGCGATGGATGGTCCGATTAATTTTGGCGAAAATGATAGTTTCTGGGGCCTGTTGGTTGAAGGCTTCACGCCCCCGTCGTTTGGCATGAACTATAACTTCCCCTATTATCATAAATTTTTTGAGCAATATGGTTTTGTTACCGAGTATGAGCAGTTAACCAACCATATCAACCTGACCATCCCCTTTCCGGAGCGTTTTACCAAAATTGCGAACTGGGTAAGGAATAAGCCAGGTTATACCTTCGAATATTTCAGCAAGGCCAATTCCAGCAAATACATTAATGATTTAATGGAAATTTACAATGATGGATGGCAAAATTTTGAAAACTTCGTCCCTATCAAAAAGGAAACCCTCGAAGAGAGTTTTAAAAGTATGGAACCCATTATGGATGAACACCTGATTCAGTTTGCTTACTTTAACGGCGAACCTGCATCATTTGTCGTACTGATTCCTGATGCAAACCAAATGATAAAAGGGTTTAACGGGAAACTGGGTTTAATTGAAAAATTAAAGTTTGCTTACCGCCGCTGGGTGGGCGTTACCCGAATGAGGGCGATTGTAATGGGAACCAAACCTAAATTCCAAAAACATGGTTTAGAATCGGTACTGTTTATCCGCCTAGGCGAATATGTATTGCCTAAAAACCAATATAAGGAGCTCGAATTAAGCTGGGTAGGCGATTTTAACGAACAAATGATCGCGATACATAAAGCTACAGGTGCAACTTTTGGCAAAAAGCATTTAACCATGCGAAAAGTTTTTTAAGTTTTTGTCACCATTTCGATCGGATTATATTGATTTATAATCGTAAGCGAAATGGAGAAATGCTACGGTACGCTAATATTTCAACCTGCCAAGGTTCGTGTCTCCACGAACCTTTTTTGTCATGGATCCAGTAAAATATGGAGTAACCAAATTTCACCTTTTTAAATCAGCAGATTTCTCCATTCTGCTGCGCTGTAGTTGAAATGACATTCGAATAAATAATCATTTTACACTTCCATACTTCGGCAAATTAATCAATAGTACACTGCCTAAAATTATTACTAATCCAACCGCTTGGGTTAAGCCAATCACTTCATTGGTAAATATTAAACTCAACAATACCGCAACAACAGGATTTACATAAGCATAAGTACTCACCTGTGTGGCCGGACGTACTTTCAGCAACCACACATAGGCACTAAACCCTGCAATGGAACCAAACAAAATCAGGTAAATAATAGATAGCCAGGCATCCAGCGATATGCCGGCCCAATCCAATAATTTAAATTCTGATTTCCATAATGCACCCGGTAAAAAAGACAAACTCGCCATTAACATCTGCCAGCCTGTATTTACCGAAACCGAACTCTGTGTGGTAGGATTATATTTTGAATAAAGGGATCCTCCGGCCCAGGCAACCGGCCCAAACACCAGCAATATCATCCCCAAAATCTGCAGGTTACTTTGCGGTTTATCCAGTGCTTGCCTGATCTGATTACCAAACAAGAGCACCACACCTAAAAATCCGATAACCAAGCCCGAAACGATATATTTATTGCTCAGATTTTCTTTCCAGTGCGATTTGTCTAATATTACAAACCATATTGCAGCCGAAGCGACCAAGATAGCTACTAAACCACTTGGAATAAACTGCTCTACCCAAATGACGATTCCATTCCCCAGGCCCAGCATTAAGATACCACTTACGGTAGCAATTTTTATTGTTTTTTTATTGAAAATCGCCTCTCCTTTTATTTTGCACCAACCTAACATTAAAATTCCTGCGATGGAGAAACGGACCGTACCTAAAATAAACGGAGGAAAACCAGCCAATGCTTTCTGAATAAAAAAATAAGTTGAACCCCATACCATATATACAATGGCAAATGCCAGGTAAACCATTACCGGCGGTGCTGTTTTATTTAAATCTGCCATCTTTTTATTTTTCAGGGATGACCAATTGCTGCTGTTCCTTTACTGTTTCTAACACAATGGTAGTCTTTACGGATAAAATATTGGGAACCTTGCTAAATTCATCGCGCAGCAAAGCCATTAAAGTTGCTGAATCAGTTGTTCTCACTTTCACCAGGAAACAATCATCGCCAGCAATGACGTGTACTTCCTGCACATCCGGAATTTTCGCCAGCTCGCTTGCGGTATCATTACAACTAAAACTCTGTGATGATTTCATGGAGATAAAAGCCAGTAATTTTAAATCGACCGCAACAGGGTTTACCTTCGCATGATACCCGGTAATCACATTCTTCTTTTCGAGTTTTTTTACACGTTCCAGTACTGCTGACGGAACGAGATCCAATGCCTTCGCTAAATCTACGTTTGAGATCCGGGCATTATCCTGCATAAGTCTGATTATCGCCAGATCGATGTGATCCAGATTAAAATTATTTTCAGCTATCATTCTTCAAAGCTATAGATATTAAGAATATAATTCAAAATATTTAATTAAAAATGAATTTTATTCTATAAAACAGCTTTTTAAATGACAACAAACCGGTTCGACACACAATATACCAAATCTTACAGTCCAAGTTTATCGTACAGGTCGATTACTTTTTTTCTGAGTTTATTAATTTCTTCTTCCTTTTCGATCAGCTCTTTTTTAAGTGCAGTCAGCTCTTTCGAGAAGCCAGATTCTGATACCGCCGGCTGTCCCGTAATTAACTGTATTACCGGAACCTTAAATATTTTAGAAATCTGCAGTAAACGGGAAATATTGAGATCGGTTTGACCGGTTTCGATTTTGCAGAAAGCCGGAGTAGAAATATTCAATTTTTTAGCTGCATCAGCCTGACTTAACCCCAAGGCCAGTCTGCTTTGTTTAATATGATCTGCGATGCTCTTCATTTGATTAGTTATGAGATACTAGATATGAAATATCAGCCATCAACAGGGATTTGGAATACCAGAAATGTGAGATTTGAGCGTTCAAATTCTGCTCAAATCTCATATCTCTAATCTCACTTTTCTAAAGCTGCTGCCAGTTCAGGCAGATCGAAACCTGCATAATTACCAGAACTCATCATCAATAGATTGGTATCCTGGTAATGCAAACTCAACAGATAAGCTTTCAATTTAACTGCATCGTTAAAAAATTTCAGTTTTGGATTGGCGAAAGCCTGTTGCACATCATCTTCAGAAAAAGGCTCCATGCGTTTTTGTTCGAAAGATTTAATATCGATAAACACAATGGCCTCGTCGGCTTTATCCATGGCACCTGTATATTCTTTTAAAAAATCTTTGTTTAAACTGCTAAAGGTATGCAGTTCGATGCAAGCAACCAATTTGCGGTCGGTAAACTGCGCTTTAACTGCATCAATAGTTGCTTTTAATTTAGATGGCGAATGTGCAAAATCTTTGTAAACATTCGTCGATTCATCAGCAGAAATGACTTCTAAACGCTTGGCTGCCCCTTCAAATGAAGCAATGGCAGCATCAAATTCTTTTTCCATGATCCCTAATTGCTTACAAACTAATTTGGCGGCATTCAGGTTCATCAGGTTATGATCGCCGAAGATTTTTAAAGCCGTTTCTTCAGGCAGCAGGTAAGTTATTCCGTTTCTGATTTCATGTTCGGGAATGGCGTAACCGATCTTCGTCACACCAGCTTTTGAACGGGATACCATTTCATTCAGATCAGCATCCGCTTTACAATAAATCAATACGCCCTTTGGTTCAATGGTACCGATGAATTTATCAAACTGCAGGGTATAATCGGCATAGGTTGGAAACACGTTGATGTGATCCCAGGCAATGCCGCTAACTACGGCAACATTGGCTTTATACAAATGAAATTTCGGCCTTCTATCAATTGGAGATGATAAATATTCGTCTCCTTCGATAATTATTACAGGCGCGTCTTCTGTAACCTTTACCATGGTTTCGAAACCTGCCAATTGCGCGCCAACCAAATAATCGAAATTACGGTTATAATAATTAAGCACGTGCAAAATCATACTGGTGATGGTTGTTTTACCATGACTTCCACCAATTACTACGCGCAGTTTATTTTTACTCTGCTCGTAAATATATTCAGGATAAGAATAGATTTTAACGCCGAGTTCCTGGGCTTTCAATAACTCCGGATTATCGATACGGGCATGCATACCCAGAATTACCGCATCTAAATCACCTGAAATGCGATTTTCATCCCAGCCCATTTCAGTTGGCAATAAACCATATTTATCCAAACGTGATTTTGCAGGTTCAAAGATCACATCATCGGAACCTGAAATCTGGTAACCTTTTTTATGTAGGGCGATGGCCAGGTTATGCATGGCACTCCCACCGATCGCGATAAAATGTATACGCATATTTTTTTATTTTAGGTGTGAGACAGGAGATATAAGATTGGACACATTAGAGATGAGATGCTTTATTGAGAATGCTATTGCAGACACAACATTTGAAATATGGAAACTATTCCCTAAACCTCACACCCTCCATTTTAAACCTTAAACCTTTTTCTCGAACTGTGCTGCTACCCAATCACCATTCTGTTTATGATCAACGTATTTTATTCCATATTTGGCGCACTCAGCAGTAATCATTCCTAAATCAGGATCTAAATAGAAACCACTGAAGAAAATTTTCCCTCCGTCTTTTAAAACATCCGCATAACGATGGATCTGATCTAAAAGGATGTTCCGGTTAATGTTGGCAAAAATCACATCGTATTCGTCATCAGGAATGACTTCCTTACTGCCACAAAGTGCCGTTAAATTATCCACATGATTAAGCTCAGCATTTTCTACCGTGCTTTCGTAACAGATATCGTCATAATCAATGGCCATTAAACTTTTAGCACCGAGTTTTGCAGCCAGGATAGCTAAAATCCCGGTTCCACAGCCCATATCCAGAATATTTTTATCCTTTAAATCGGCGGCTAAAATATATTGCATCATCATGGTAGTTGTTTGATGATGACCAGTGCCGAAAGACATTTTAGGATCAATTACAATCTCGTAAGGATATGATGGTTGTGGCTCATGAAAGGTTGCCCTTACATAACACACATCATCAATAATCAACGGACTAAAATTCTTTTCCCATTCAGCATTCCAGTTTTCGTCGGCAACATCCCCTAAAATATATTTTGTTGCAAATTCTTCACTGTAATTGCTCAATAAATTCTTTAATTCCTGCTCGTTAAAATTATCCTTAATCACGAAAGCCGTAAAACCACCCTCACTATCTTCAAAAGTATCGAAACCTAGGTCAGCAAGATCGCTAATCAGCAGATCCTGTTGGTAATCCTCGATACCTTTGAAAGTAAATATTGCTTTTATGTATTGCATCTAGCTGTTTAATGCTTTAATAATATCTGTAAAATCGCGTGATTTTAACGATGCACCACCAATCAGGCCACCATCAATATCTTTTTGTGCGAATAAGCTTGCTGCATTGCCTGGGTTACAGCTACCCCCATATAAAATGGTCGTATCGTCAGCCACATTGAAACCATAATTGGCTTCAATTTCACTGCGGATAAAAGCATGGATATCCTGTGCCTGTTCCGGTGAAGCAGTGAGCCCTGTTCCGATAGCCCAAACCGGTTCGTAAGCGATCACAATTTTTTTAAAATCTTCTTCAGTTAAACTAAAAATACCCCCTGCCAATTGTTTTTTCAGCACTTCATAATAGCTGCCGTTGTTACGCTCGTCCAAGGTTTCGCCTATACAGAAAATCGGAGTCAAGTTATTGGCTAAAGCAATTTTAGTTTTTTCAGCCAATAAAGCATCGCTTTCAGCAAAATATTGCCTGCGTTCTGAATGGCCCAAAATCACATATTCTGCACCAACAGATTTCACCATCTTAGCCGAAGTTTCGCCGGTATAAGCCCCACTTTCCTTATCGCTGATATTTTGAGCGCCAATTTTAACATCGTTACCACCCAATTTTGCCAAGCTGTTTAAATGAATAAATGGCGAGCAAATAATGGCCAGCTGATCGCCCTTGCGTTCATCTTTAACCATATTTACAATTTCGCTGAACAACGAAACACCTTCATTATAATCTAAATTCATTTTCCAGTTACCGGCAACAATCTTTTTTCTCATTTTGTATTATTTAATGGTTGGTTGATCTTTTAAGATCAGGTTTTATATTAAAATCGCCTATACGATTCGGTTAATTCAAATACTTTAGTCAAGATGCTTTTTTCTGCCTCATTAAAAGCCACATCTTTTCTTGCAAATACCTTTTCAGTTGTTTCGAACATTTTATGCAATTTATAGGTATCGAAACCAGCGGCACCACCCCAGCTAAAATCGGCGATGTGGTTTGGAGGAAAGCCAGCTCCAAAAACATTGGCCCCAACCCCTACTACGCTACCGGTATTAAACATCGTATTAATGCCAGCTTTAGCATGGTCGGCCATGATCAGACCACAGAACTGCAGACAGGTATTGCGCATTTTCCGATTTTCGTAATCGTAGAGTTTTACTTCTGCATAATTATTTTTTAAATTCGAATTGTTGGTATCGGCACCGATATTACACCACTCACCCATTACCGAATTGCCCAGATACCCTTCATGGCCTTTGGCCGAATTACCCCAGATTACGGCATTGTTAATTTCACCACCGGCGCGACTATTTGGACCAATGGTGGTGCCCGAATATATCTTAGCGCCCATTTTTATGGATGAATTTTCGCAAAGTGCAAAAGATCCCCTGATTAAAGAACCTTCCCAAACTTCTGCATTTTTACCGATGTAAATTGGCCCATAAGTACTATTAAACACGCAGCATTCGGCCTTTGCACCTTCCTCCATGAAAATATCGTCGCCTAGCAACTGATTGGTACTACTTAGTTTTCCAGAGCTGCGTCCTTCGGTTAACAGTTTAAAATCTTTTCTGATCTCTGTCGGGTTATTTCCAAAAATATGCTCCGGATAAACAATCCGGGTAAAATCTCCGGGGTATTCAATCCGTTTTAACAACCTGATGGCTTCAGGATCGTGCTGATCGGAAATGTAAGCTACAACAATATTATTTTTATGAAGTGCTTCACCTGCTTTAAGGCCCGAAATTGCTTGAAGTAAGGCTTCATCAGGACAAACAGCGCCGTTTATACATAAATCGGCATTGGGTTTTGGTGCAAATTTTATGGAAAGGTAATCCTGGGTATGAAAACCAAAATCGGCTTTTAAATATTTTGCCCATTTTTCGGCAATGGTTAAAATACCAATCCGTAAATCGGCCACAGGTCTGGTAAACGTAAGCGGACGCAAAGACATCCAGGAAGCATCATCAAATAAATTGATTGTCATAAGCAGCAAAAATAAAAAAAGTCCCGATGCTTTTGGCAAAGGGACTTCAAAAAATGCTTTTTGTTGCTAAAATTATTTCTTAGCGTAACGGTTTTTGAACTTATCGATACGTCCTGCTGTATCAACCAATTTCATTTTACCAGTATAAAAAGGGTGTGAAGTGTGAGAAATCTCTAATTTATAAAGCGGATACTCATTACCATCTTCCCATTTAATTGTTTCTTTAGTATCTACACAAGATTTTGTTAAGAAAGCATATTCGTTAGACATGTCTTTAAAAACAACTGGTCTGTAGCTTGATGGGTGCAAATCTTTTTTCATTTGAATATTATTTTTAGTTATTTGTGTGAAAGCATCAAGAACATTTTTGCAATTTGCTGGCAACAACGCTTATGACATTTCCTATTAGTCTTTCTACCTCTATTTTAGAGGATGCAAATATCCTAATTTTATTTTTGATTTACAAGCCTAAATAAAGAATTTTAAATTATATGTTTTTTCTGCCTGCGGAAGAGTTAAACGTATCAGCAACCACATGGCAGATTAAACTTTTTTAAGCTGAATATTGTTTTTCAGATATTTAAAAATTATACATAAATTTGGTATATGAGAAAACATGGCGAATTAGACGGCATCATCCATGCCAATAGCAGCGGAAAGCTCTATATTAAAAGTCCTGATTTTTTTGCACAGCCAAGAGTAATTCAAATGGTGGGTGCATTAATGCAATCGAATATCTTTAAAAAGATTGAAAAGGATAAAAACAAGAAATAGCCTTATAGATGCCTTTTAACCTACTTTTATTCCCTCTTGTAGGCGGCTATTATATATTAATCAGGTTTAGGTATTTACGCTACGTGCAATACCGGCTCGAAAGTCAGCGTATTTTGTTAAATGCTGCTTTTGCAGGCATCTTATTACTTGGTGCATGTTTTATATTAAGGGCAATTTTTATTGCCATCTGGCCGGAAACGGTCGGACACCTTAGCAGATTACTGCCCATCCACACGCCTTATTTCGGCACCACAAGTCTGTCATTATTTGTTGCAGTTGCGGCCACAGAAATCGCCAATCTATTTATCAACCGCCTTAAAGCCATTAAAAGAGCGATAGCAACTTCAGGAAATGAGTTTGAATTGCTATTAAGTTCGTCTTTTTTTGATGCCCATCTTTTACAGTTTACCATGGATAGCGGCAAATTCTACATTGGATGGGTAAAAGAGCTGCCAAAACCATTTACCACCAGTTATATCCGCATTACCCCTGCCTTTAGCGGTTACCGCAAGGCTGATGATAAAGAACTGGTTTTTACCACGCAATATTTAACCGTTTATGCCAGTTATATTGAGGACGGCTCAGTAGCAAATACCGATGAACTGAAAACCGATCTCGTGCTGAAAGCAGACAAGATCAACTCGGTTTCATTTTTCGATATGGATATGTATAACCGCTTCAATCCGGCACAGGAAGAGGCAAATTAATCTTTCTTCGGACTATATTTTTTCCAGGTTTCTATTTTGGCTGTCTGGCGGGCAATATAAGCGTCAGCAATCACTTCAGCTGAACCGGAGCCTTCAACCGTCTCCAGCAATTCCTTTAATTTATACTGATCCACATCAGCTTTATATAAAATCTGGATTAGCTTGGGAAAATCGTTATCGATGAGATAAGCAAAAGCATCAACCAATACAGCGCGCAACCGACTTTCAGAAAGTTGATTGGGTATATCGAAATCTTTGCTGATGATGCTGATTAATGACATGTAATACGATTTTTGGGATGATAGATTTTATGATCAAGTTTTTAAGGAAAAATAATTTAGGCGATTTGCAAAAGCCAAGAACCACTATCCAAAGTTAAATAAACCTGATGGAAATGGCAGCGTCCGACTGCAATGAGGACCTAAAATGTACAGCAGGGCTACAGACCCCGATGAAGTACGGAACCCTTCGTTTTCAAACACGCTGAAATAAATCCGATAATTAACTATCGGATCAGGGCGACGAATGCGTGTACATCACCCATCTTACATCCTTCCATTTTACATCCCCTACACCCATTTAATCTCCTGGCAGATTTCGATCAGCACGCCGGTGGTATCTTTTGGATGCACAAAACACACCATTTTATTATCTGCTCCTTTTTTGGGCGATTCGCTAAGCAGTACATACCCTTCCTGGTGAAGCCTTTCCATTTCGGCCAGAATATCATCAACCAGGAAAGCAATATGATGAATGCCTTCTCCTTTTTTTTCGATAAATTTCGCAATTGCACTGTCCGGAGCGGTAGCCTGAAGCAACTCTACCTTGTTCTCGCCGGTTTTAAAAAAAGCGGTATTGACCAATTCGGACGCCACCTGTTCCGTTTTATAACAATCGGTATTAAGCAGTTTTTCGTAAATGGCAATGGAACGGTTGAGATCTTTTACCGCGATACCGATGTGTTCTATCTTTTTCATAGGATATAAGGTTATGTTAATGTAAAAATGCAGCTTTTCTCTATAAGCTCATAGCTATTATTTATAATTGTTAAATAAGTTTTTTCGTATCTTTGTAGTATAATTAACAGAATAGAGATGAAACAGCCGATATATTTAGATAATAATGCTACCACACCGTTAGATCCACGTGTGCTGGAAGCCATGCTACCTTACTTTACCGAAAAATTTGGAAACGCCGCAAGCCGTAACCATGCTTTTGGATGGGTGGCTGAAGAGGGTGTAGATTACGCCCGCGAGGAGGTAGCCAAATTAATCGGCTGTACTGAAAAAGAAATTATTTTTACTTCAGGTGCTACCGAAGCCGATAACCTGGCGATTAAAGGTGTATTTGAAATGTACAAAGAAAAAGGTAACCATATTATTACCGCGGTTACTGAACATAAAGCAGTTTTAGATACCTGCAAACACTTAGAAAAAAATGGCGCACGCGTTACTTATTTAGGTGTTAAGGAAGATGGTTTAATTGACTTAGCTGAATTGGAAGCGGCCATGACGCCTGAAACGATTTTAGTTTCAATCATGTATGGCAACAACGAAATCGGCGTTATTCAACCGGTTAAAGAAATTGCGGCCATTGCACATAAACATGGTGCATTATTTATGACCGATGCTACGCAGGCAGTGGGTAAAATCCCTGTTGATGTAAATGCTGATGGTATCGATTTAATGGCTTTCTCTGCACATAAAATGTACGGCCCAAAAGGTGTTGGTGCACTTTATGTACGCCGTAAAAACCCAAGGGTTAAAGTTACTGCACAAATGGATGGTGGTGGCCATGAGCGTGGCATGCGTTCTGGTACGTTAAATGTTCCTGGTATTGTAGGTTTAGGTAAAGCCTGCGAACTTTGCCGTTTGGAAATGGCAACTGAATCCGTTCGTTTAGCTGCTTTACGTGATAAATTAGAGTCTACGTTAAGCAAAATGGAAGAGAGTTATGTTAATGGCAATACTCAACACCGCTTACCGCATGTAGCCAATATTTCTTTTAAATATGTTGAAGGTGAAGGTTTGATGATGGCGATGAGTGATTTGGCGGTATCTTCAGGATCGGCTTGTACTTCAGCTTCTTTAGAACCATCATATGTATTAAAAAGCTTAGGTTTATCTGATGATTTGGCACATTCTTCTATCCGTTACGGTTTAGGAAGATTTACAACTGAAGAAGAAATTGATCAGGCTATTGAAGTAACTCAAAAAGCGGTTAACCACTTAAGAGAACTTTCTCCGCTTTGGGAAATGTTTAAGGAAGGAATCGATTTGAGCAAAATTGAGTGGGCAGAACACTAAGAAAGGTTGAAGGCTGAAAGGTTAAAGCTTGGATGCCTAGCGCCGTACGCAGAACGCCTAGCGCTAAACAAATAATTTAAAAATTGCTCCTTTAGGAGACTAAAAAAATAAAGACATGGCATATTCAGAAAAAGTAATTGATCATTACAATAACCCTCGTAATGTAGGTACTTTAAATAAAGACAGTAAATTTGTAGGCACCGGGTTAGTTGGTGCGCCTGAGTGTGGCGACGTAATGCGCCTACAGATCGAGGTTGGAGAAGATAACGTAATTACCGATGCTAAATTTAAAACGTTTGGTTGCGGTTCTGCTATTGCTTCTTCATCTTTAGCAACAGAATGGTTAAAAGGAAAAACAATTGATGAGGCATTGGCTATCGATAACATGGATATTGTGGAAGAATTGGCTTTACCTCCGGTAAAAATCCATTGCTCCGTTTTGGCAGAAGACGCAATTAAATCTGCTATTAACGATTACCGTGTTAAAAATGGTTTAGAAGCAATTGCGCTGGAAAAATCGCACCACTAATAAAAAGTAATAAGTATTTAGTATCAAGTGTCGAGACGATGATTCGATTTTTTATCTTGATACTCGATATTCAAATCCTAATATTATGATTACGATAACAGATAAAGCAAAAGACAAAATAGAACACTTAATGCAGGATTCGGAAATGGGTTCTGATTACTTTTTACGTGTTTCGGTAAAAGGTGGTGGTTGCTCTGGTTTATCATACAATTTAGATTTCGATAACGAGGAACAAAAAGGGGATCAGTTTTTTGAAGATAAAGGAATTAAAATTGCTTTAGATATGAAATCTTTCCTTTACCTGGCCGGAACTGAACTGGATTTTACGGATGGTTTGAACGGAAAGGGTTTCAATTTTGTAAATCCGAATGCCAGTCGTACCTGCGGCTGTGGAGAGAGTTTCTCCGTATAAATTTAACAGCAAAAATAAAGCGGCTTTGGAGATTTTCCGAAGCCGCTTTTTTTGTTATTTAAATTGAAATGGTTTACTGCTAAAGGTATTGCTTTCCGTAACCGAAAAAGTTTTGCTATTAAAATCTGTAGGTCCGGAAGTATAATCGCCATCATAGGCAACTCTGCCCTGCCCCTCTTTAATGGTATTAGGTCCTGAATGAGAATCATCAATATTAATAATACCTGCAATTCCGTTTTTTATATTATTGCCGTCTTTCTCTCCTGACATTAAAAAAGCATAAAAATTGTAACCACCGTTTCTATAGGCTTTTACCTTTCCGTAAACGGTAAATTTATTTCCATTGCCACTAATCGCGGTTACAACGCTGGTATCTGCCGCACCAATAAAGTTTTTACCCAACATTTTTATACTAAAATCGCTGGTACTTTGCTCATAAAGTTTAACTACGCCATCATTAAGCACATAACCCGGCTGATAAGTATCGTAGGGTATATTACTGCTTTTTATCGTAAAAGGTTTAAATAAGTAAGATCCATTTACATTTGGTGGCGTAGTACCTTTATTTATGGTAAAGCCCAGTTTGGTCAAACTATCTACATACTGCTGCGGAATAATGTCTTCAATTTTCTTGTTTAGGATATCATCATCGCTCGGATTAATATCGTTGTTTTTAGAGCAAGCTGAAAATTGCAGTGTTACACCTACAATCAAAGCAAATGCACATCCTTTGGCTACCCTGGTTAATTTCGTTGTTTTTTTCATCATGCAAATTTTTAAGTCTAATTTTTAAAATGCGGGATCACAATTGAAATGCCACATCCAATCATCCGACTTAAACAACTTAAAAACAATTGAAAACAACGATATCGATATACCTAAAAACAAGTACGCCTATTCATTTTCTTATCAGTACATGTTCATTTTTTTTACAGTTGGCAATAGCTTAAATTTGCATTTTTATATTAATTTTCAGATAGGCTGATCATGCTTTAGCATTTTTAAACCAAAAAGCCTTATAATTGTTAATTATAATCAGCGAACCAACTACGAGCATGCCATTAATAAACGAATTTTCAACTGTTCCTACGTTATTGCGGAATGTTGTAAAAAATATCCACAAACCCCAGGAAACTTTTTTAATCCACAAACAAGGTACAGAATGGGCTGAAATTTCCTATGAAGATACTTTAAAAAGAGCCGATGCTGTTTCTGCATTTTTTCTGGAAAAAGGCATCAAAAAAGGCGATCGTTTAGGTTTAATGATTGAGAATTCTCCGGAATATGTGTATTATGACCAGGGTATCCAGCAGATTGGTGTAATCAATGTTTCCATCTATCCTACACTCTCTGAGCAGGAAGTAGCTTATATCATTAACGACTCTGGTATAAAAGCTATTCTGGTTGGAAATAACTTCCTTTATCGCAAAGTATTAAAGGTAGCGGCCAACTGCAGGCAATTAAAATATATTATCCCAGCTTTCAAAGATTTTGAAAAAGTGACCGTTCCTGCAGATGTAGATGTAGAAGTGATTGCCTTTTCTGATATTCTAGCACTTAAACATCAGGTTACTGCTGCAGAACGGGCAGAAATTGAACAGTGCAGAAGTTTGGTTTTACCTGAAGATGTTTCTTCCTTAATTTACACTTCAGGAACAACGGGAACGCCAAAAGGTGTAATGCTTACCCACTACAATTTTGTAAAAAACGTAGAGGTTTGTCTGCAGCAGATTCCGGTAATCGATCAGACAGAAACTTTCCTGTCTTTCTTACCGCTATCACACGTTTTTGAACGTACGGCAACTTACCATGTTTGCTGCGCACAGGGCTGTAAAATTGCTTTTGCGCAAAGTTTGGAGTTATTGGCCAAAAACATGGGAGAAGTACGTCCTACCGTAATGAGTTGCGTTCCACGCCTGTTAGAACGCATACACGATAAAGCGATTAAAGGTGGTACCGCTGGCGGCGGCGCGAAGGCTAAAATATTTACCTGGGCACTGGAAATCGGGAATAAGTATAGACTGGCAAAAGAAGCCGGTAAAAACCCAGGTTTGATTTTATCGGCAAAAAAAGGAATTGCAGAAAAACTGGTATTCAGTAAGATTAAAGAAAAAACCGGTGGACGTTTAAAATTTATGATTTCGGGCGGCGCTGCACTACCCAAAAATGTAGGCGAGTTTTTTGGCGATCTTGGCATTAAAATATTGGAAGGTTTTGGTCTAACCGAAACCTCACCTGTAATGTCGGTTACCGAATACCACAGACAGGTTTATGGTACCGTTGGTCGAATTATCCCTGGCATTGAAGTAGCCATACAGGATGTGGAAAGTAAAGAAATGATCAGCATACAAACGCACCATACCTTTAATGAAGAATTTGAATGTGCAGAAGGCGAAGTAATTGTTCGCGGTCACTGCGTGATGAAAGGTTATTTTAATAAACCTGCAGAAACTGCTGAAGCGATTGATAAAGACCTGTGGTTCCACACGGGTGATATTGGCCGTTTTTATAAAGGCAATCTTCAGATCACGGATCGTTTAAAAAATATGATCGTTAATGCCTACGGTAAAAATGTATACCCTACCCCGGTAGAAAACATTTATTTAAAAAGTCCGAAAATTGATCAATTGTTTTTGATCGGCGATAAACGTGAGTTTATTACCGCCATTATTATTCCGAACAGAGAAACCCTGGAAGAGACCTTTAAACTTAAACCATCATTTTTTGAAGAAGCCGATCCTTTTATCCGAAATCCGGAAATTATAGATTGGATGGAACAGGACATCAAAAAAATATCTAACGAACTGGCAAAATTTGAGCGCATCAAAAACTTTAAAATCAAGCGCAATCCTTTCAATATCGACGAAGGAGAAATCACCCCAACCATGAAAGTTAAACGACGTATTGTAGAAAAGAAATATGCAGAAGCAATTAATGAAATGTATGAAGAAGGTGTAGAAGCAGAATCATAATTAAAAATGGTCATCATTCTGATTTTGAAATGGTTTACTTTTCAATTTTTTAGCAGGGATAACATCAATTAAAGATCCAGGCCATTTGCGTCGATAGTTAATATTTCACTCATGTAATCAAAAAAAGGACGCATATGTTTAAATTCCAGATTGCAATGCCCTACGAATTCCTTACTTAACACTTCCTTATCAGTAAATCGATGAATTAACAAAAACTGTTTATACTTTAATAAATCGATGTCCTGATGATCACCATCAAAACCCTTTGGAGCTGTTTTCAATCGATCACCTTTCAATGTCCCGAAAGAAGAGATAAAAGTTTCTTCATTGAGTATTTCACGTAGAGGCCCGGCATCAAAACTTATATTATCCCTTATAAGTTTCAAATCCTGTGAGGAAGGCCCAAAAAATCCGCCTGCTACAAAACTATTGCCAGGTTCGATATGGAAGTAATAGCCTCCCCTTCTTTGCTTTCCTGCACGTTTAAAACTGCCGCTCCAATGTATTTTGTAGGGCGTTTTATCATTTGAAAAACGAGTATCGCGATAAATCCGGTATAAACTTTTTTTTCCGGACGGCGTTTCAATTACATCATGGTTATTCATCAAATCCAACAAATGCTGCGCAAAGGATTCTATGTATGCCAGTTCTTGCAGATAGGCCGTTTTATGGTCATTAAACCAATCGCGCGTATTATTATTTTTTAATAATCTTAAAAACTCAAAACTTGAAGGTGGGATTTGTTTTATATGGGACATATTTTTTAACGGCTAAATCATTCCAGGCAAATATAACATCCATAAAATACTAAATTCATGTCGCTTACTCCTAAAATTTTAATGGCTTATTCAAAAGCATTCTGGCATATACTTTATGGTTATAGCATCAATATCCGGGTTTGGTGATAATTTCAAATTTCTATCCAATTGGTTTTTATCCCCCTTAAAAGGCATTTTAATCTCAAAGAAAGCATTTATTAATTGCAATACCTTTCTTATCTTTGCCCAAAGGTGTCTTTTCAAAAAAATGATGTTTGAAATGATATCCATTACACTAATAAACACATTGCAAATTCTTATTTTTGCAAAAAATACCCGAAATGAGTATAGGATTATCAGAACAAGAGCAATTACGACGTGAGTCGTTAAAACAACTACGTGCATTAGGCATTGAACCCTATCCTGCAGAAGCTTATGAAGTAAATGCTTACGCAGCAGACATATTAGCCAATTATGAATCAGATAAGACAGCATACAAGACAGTAGTATTAGCCGGTAGAATTATGAGCCGGAACATTATGGGTGCTGCATCTTTTACTGAATTACAGGATTCGACAGGCAGAATTCAGATCTACTTAAAACGTGATGAACTTTGTCCGGGCGAAGATAAAACCCTATACAACACTGTATTTAAAAAACTTTTGGACATTGGCGATTTTATTGGCGTTAAAGGTTATGTTTTCACTACCCAAACAGGTGAAATTTCTGTACATGTAACTGAATTTAAAGTACTTTCTAAGTCATTACGCCCATTACCGATCGTAAAACGTGATGATGAAGGAAACGTATATGATGGATTTACCAACCCGGAACTGCGTTACCGTATGCGTTATGTAGATTTAACGGTAAACCCCGACTACAAACAGATTTTTATTAAACGAAGCAAGGTGATTAACACCATGCGCAATTATTTCGATAACCAGGGCTGGATGGAAGTGGAAACCCCTATTCTACAGCCTATTCATGGTGGTGCAGCGGCACGCCCGTTTGCCACACACCACAATACTTTAGATATGCCGCTTTATCTGCGCATTGCAAATGAGCTTTATCTAAAAAGACTGATCGTTGCCGGTTTTGACGGGGTGTATGAGTTTGGTAAAATGTTCCGCAACGAAGGCATGGACCGTACCCATAATCCTGAATTTACTTCAATGGAAATCTATGTGGCCTATAAAGATTATATCTGGATGATGGCTATGGTAGAGGAATGTTTAGAAAAAGTAGCTATAGCTACAACAGGTTCAGCATTGGTTAAAGTTGGTGAGCATGAGATAAATTTCGAAGGGCCTTACGAAAAACTAACCATGTACGAATCCATCCAAAAATATACGGGTATTGATGTTTCTGCAATGACCGAGGATGAGATTGCACAAACCTGCAAAGATCTGGGCATTGAAATAGATGATACGATGGGACGCGGTAAATTAATTGACGAAATTTTTGGTGCGAAAGTAGAAGCGAACCTGATTCAGCCTACCTATATTACCGATTATCCAATCGAAATGACTCCTTTGGCTAAAAAACACCGTTCTGCTGAGGGATTGGTAGAACGTTTTGAGCTATTTGTAAATGGTAAGGAAATTGCCAATGCTTATTCGGAATTGAACGATCCGATTGACCAGAAAGAACGTTTGGAAGAGCAGTTAAAATTAGCTGCCCGTGGCGATGACGAAGCGATGGCCATGGATGATGATTTTGTACGCGCTTTAGAGTATGGTATGCCACCTACATCGGGTTTAGGTATTGGTATTGACCGTTTAGTGATGTTGATGACCAACCAAAGTACCATTCAGGAAGTTCTTTTCTTCCCACAGATGCGTCCGGAGAAAAAGAAAATCGAGATGAGCGCTGAAGAAAGTGAATTATATGCCTTAGTAAAAGAAAACGAACAGTACCTGTTAGCTGACGTAAAAGCGAAATTAACCGACTGGAGCAATAAAAAATGGGATACTACGCTAAAAGGCTTAACCGGCAAAGGCATTCTGAAAGTGGCCAAAACAGATGACGGCCTATTTCTATCTCATAAATAAAAATTTGTTAACCTGGAAGTAAAACATTTACCCGGTTTTTAACAAAAACATAACATAAACTTAAAAGGCTTGCCAACAATTGTTTGGCAAGCCTTTTTTATATTTACAGCAATCGATAATTAAATCATTGCCATATGAATACATCAAGTTTAGAAATTAACGAAAGAGAATACTGCATTAAATTAAGTAAAGATGCTTTCGATTTAACGCTGGTTCGCCAATTAATAAAAAGAATACAGGCCGAAGCCTTGTTCTTCTCCAGAAAACAGGCTGAAGAAGATGATATTTTAAGTAAAAGGGCCCAAAGAGAAGACTTTGAAGGCTTTGATTATTTAGGAGATAAATAACCATTTTGCAATTGGCAGTTAGCAGTAACGCGTTCATTTAAAGATTAACCGATTAACTATTTTATACAGTTAACCGATTAACCGGTTTGAACATTTGTCATTCTAATCAACATCCAAAGTTCCTTCTACTGAATCATCCATCGTTTTACCTGTAATTACGGATGCAGCCATTTTTAAAAAGGCAACAGCTGTACCATGTTTGGTATCCCAGTAATATCCTTCTGATGGAATTACTTTGATCAGGGTAATATTCGGATCGTCTTTCCCGCCCTGAAACCAGGTTTTAATAAACGGACTCCAAAGCTCATCTATTTTGGCCTGGTCCCTGCTGATTTCTGAAATACCATAAATATTTACGAAACCTGAATGTGCGCCTGCCTGGAATAATAAATGGGTAAAAGGATCAGCAGAAATTTCTTCATTTTTATGACTGTCTTTCATACTCATAAACCAAATATTACCTTCATCATCAACCTGCTGAATAGCCATTGGTCTTACTGATAATGGTACACCAGTTTTAATATTTGTACAAAAAAAGCAACTTTCTGCTTTATCAGCCAGTGTTCTCAGCTTTTCAATCGCTTCTTTTCCGCCTAAATCCTGGATATTATTTTCTTCCTGAGTATTGTTGGTACTCCCTTCTTGTGATGTTGCCATAGTTTTTAAATTTTATATAAACTACAATGAAAAACAGAATTTGGTTTTGATTTTTTACCTAATTTGAAGGAAGTACGCTCAGCTGGTGTTGATGAAGCTTTCGTTTTTTTAGTCTCATTTCCTAAAAAATAAATATGGTTATTAATTGACGAACAACACCTTTACAAAATACTAAGCATGTTACGATTTGCCACAAAAAAAGCCATTTCATTTCTGAAATGGCTCTATCTATATACGATACCATAAATACTATCTGTAACGTACCTGCTGTTGTTTATCCATCATACCCATCTGATCTTTCATTTGTTTAATCTGATCGGCCAGCAATTTATTTTTATCAGCTTTTTTAGCTTCGGCAAGGTACATCGTTGCCTCACGTTTGTTGCGCTTAGCCATGGCAATACCAGCTAAACTTAATTTTGCCAAAGCAATATTATGATCCATTTGCATTCCTAAGGCAAGCGATTTCTTGAAATACTTTTCGCTCTGCATGGGTGCTGTTCTGCTTTCAATTAAGCCGATCAATAAGTTATAATAACCATGTTGCACTTTAATCAACTGGGTTTCGTAATTGGTAATACGATCTAAAAACATTTTTGCTTTGGGCATGTTATCTTTTCTAAGAAACCATTGTGCTAAAAGCATGTTTTCATTAAAGAAATACGTTACCAGTACAATTATCCCCAATAAAATGGCAATAATACCCCAAGGCCAGAAACCGAAAATAAATAAAGCTACTGCGCCACCCAGTAAAGCAAACCCCGCAATTAATCTGATGATATTTGGCATAAATTTTATCCTAATTATTTTTTTTGCAAATATCGTGTTTAAATGGCACAAATTAGATTTTAAAACAATAATTTCAATAAAAATTTAAAAGCTCAGAAAAAACATCTATAAACTATGAAAATGTTCTTATCCATAACCCTAATCATACTTGCAATGAACGTTTCTGCACAAGACTTGAATAAAAAAATACACGATGAAGTTCACAATAAAGACATATTGATTAATGCGTGCACCCGAGAGGGCATCACTACTTTCCCTGAGTTTAAGGAAATGTACGACCCACTTTATGAGGCATATGTGCCCGATGCCGCAACTATGATCGAACTGAAAAAACTGATCAGGAACGAAAAAATCAAAATTGTTTTAGGAACCTGGTGTGGCGATAGCAAGGCGAACGTACCAAACTTCCTTAAAATTCTGGATGCCTTACACTTTAAAGAAAAGAATGTAGAGATTATAGCTGTTGATGGAAACAAAAAGGCTGAAAACGGAATACTGAATGGTTTGGACATTGTAAGGGTACCAACTTTCATTGTTTTTGATAAAAAAGGCAAGGAATTAGGAAGGATTATTGAAGGACCTAAAACAACACTCGAAGGAGATTTATTAGCGATATACAAGAAGAGGTCTTAAATGTTCTCAGATGTGTTTTGGTTTATGATTTGAGGTTCATAGTAAAAATGGTTCCTGGTTCATGGTTGATAGTCAATAATGCATTTTTTTGTATAAATCACCATTGAAGCCATTAGCCATGCTATTAAACCATGAACCATCGACTAAAATTTATTTCCTAAACATTATCCAAAATCAATTTTACATATAAATCTTACACCAATATTATGTCAGCAGCATTAGAACCGGGATGGTTAGCCGTTTTAGAAGGGGAATTTGAAAAAGACTATATGATTAAACTGAAGTCTTTTTTACAGGAGGAAAAGCAGAAAGGTGCAGCTATTTATCCGAAAGGTGCGGATATTTTTAATGCATTGAATACGACCCCATTTGATAAAGTAAAAGTAGTGATTTTAGGCCAGGACCCTTATCATGGTGTGGGCCAGGCGCATGGCTTATCCTTTTCCGTACAACGCGGTATAGCCGTTCCGCCTTCGTTAAAAAATATTTACAAAGAACTGGAAACTGATATTGAAGGTTTTAAAACGCCAAATCACGGCCATTTAACGCACTGGGCAGAACAAGGCGTGCTGTTGTTAAATGCCACCTTAACTGTTCGTGCTTCAGAAGCTGGCTCGCACCAGAACCGCGGCTGGGAAATTTTTACCGATGAAATTATTAAAGCGTTATCTCAGAAACGCGAACATATCGTGTTTTTATTATGGGGCAGATATGCGCAGCAAAAGGCGGCATTGATTGATCAAAAGAAGCATTATGTACTAACAGCGGCCCACCCCTCACCTTTTTCGGCCTACAATGGCTTCTTTGGGTCGAAACATTTTTCAAAAGCAAACCAACTTTTGAAACAAAATAACATCAAACCGATCGACTGGAACTTACCAGCTTAATGAATACTTATTTTATTAGCGGCCTCGGAGCTGACCGGCGGATTTTTTCCAAATTAAGGCTTAGCGAGAAGATCAAAATTATCCATGTTGAATGGATAGATCCCCATAAAAATGAAACACTTGAAGTTTACGCTGAACGTTTGAGCCGGGTTATAAATACCAATCAGCCATTTGCTTTGGTAGGCCTATCTTTCGGAGGATGATCGCAGTGGAAATGGCTAAACGATTAAAACCTGTTGCAATGATTATTATATCCAGCACCATGTTAAGCAGCCATTTACCCGTATTATACCGCTTTGCCGGAAAACTTAAACTGTTAAAGTTTATTCCGGCCAGGTTTTTAAAAGCATCTAACAAACTTACACAGCATTATTATTTTGGCACACGATCTGGTAGTGAGAAAACACTGCTGAGCAGGATTATAAAAGATACTGATCCTCATTTTTTAAAATGCGCAATCGGAAGCATTTTAAGTTGGAGAAACAAAACTGTACCGGAGAGGATTTACCACATCCATGGCACTGATGACAAAATTCTTTATTCCAAAAAAGCAATGCCAGATTTCGTTATCGAAAACGGAACTCATTTTATGGTTTACCAGAATGCGAAGGAAATCTCAAGAATTATGGATCAATTGATATTGAATAATGGAATCGACTAACCCGCTTCCATTTATTCAGGATTGTAATAGCCATATAAATGCTAAATTAACAACATCAGTGTTAAAACGATCGTCATCTCCTGAAGCACAGCTTAATGAAACACCTGTTTGTGGATTTCCAAATTGGACTGTATGCTGTTAGATGACGATCATTTAAAAAATTCAGATTTTAATCCTTAAATTTCTTCATAAAATCACTGATGCTTTCTTCCAGGTTCCCTTCAGCTATGGCTCTAACGAAAGCCGTACCAATAATGGCACCGTTGGCATAAGAGCAAGCTTTATCGAAAGTTTGTTTATCGCTGATTCCGAAGCCGATCATGGTTGGATTTTTAAGGTTCATTGCTTTGATACGGCTAAAATAAGCCTCGGTAGTATTGCCTACTTCTAAATTTTTACCAGTTGTAGCTGAAGATGATAACAGATAAATAAATCCATTGGTCAGGCTATCTATTTTGCGTATACGCTCTTCAGTGGTTTGGGGGGTGATCAAAAACACATTGCTCAAATGATGCTTTTCAAAGCAATCTTTATAAAATTCCTCATACTCTACCATCGGCAAATCGGGTACAATACAGCCGTCTACCCCAACTTCGGCGCAAGCTTTACAAAAATTCTCTACACCAAACTGCAAAACCGGATTCACATACCCCATTAACAAAACCGGGATAGAGACGTGTTTGCGTAAGTCTTTCAACTGCTCAAAAAGGAGCTTAAGCGTCATACCCTGATCTAATGATTGTTTGCTACTGGCCTGGATTACTGGTCCATCGGCAACAGGATCTGAATATGGAAAGCCGATTTCCAAAATATCAGCACCTGATTTTTGCAATGCTTCAGCGATCTGAATGGTATCGCCCAAATTTGGATAACCGGCAGTATAATAAATTGACAGTATATTTTTCTTCTCCAGGAAGAGTTGTTTAATTCGATTCATATTTTTGAAATGTGAGATTTGAGATTTGAGAACCAGACAAGAAGTCTAATATCTCATATCTATTATTTTACATCTATAAATTAAAATATTTAATGTAAGTATCCAGATCCTTATCGCCGCGGCCTGAAAGGCAAACCACTACATTTTCGCCACCTTTAAATTCCATTTTTTCCAAATAAGCCAGGGCATGTGCGCTTTCGATGGCCGGAATAATACCTTCCAGTTTAGTACACAATAAACCTGCTTCCAGACTTTCATCGTCGGTAATGGAAACATATCGCCCACGGCCGGTTTTAAACAAATGCGCATGTTGCGGACCAATGCCAGGATAATCTAATCCTGCCGAAACTGAGTGCGGCTCTACCACCTGCCCATCCGGCGTTTGCATTAAAATACTTCTGCTACCATGTAAAACGCCTTCGTTGCCCAGATAAGTAGTGGCTGCTGAAAATCCGCTCGATACACCTTTTCCTGCTGCCTCAACAGCAATCAGTTTTACATTTTCGTCGTCCATAAAGTGGTAAAACATACCCATAGCATTACTGCCACCACCCACACAGGCTAACACATAATCAGGCTGATCGCTACCGGTTTGCTCCAACAGCTGTTTTTTGGTCTCTTCAGAGATGATCGATTGAAAAATCGCCACCATATCCGGGTATGGATGCGGGCCAACTACAGAACCAATGATATAATGCGTATCAACCGGATTGTTGATCCAATCGCGCATGGCCTCATTAGTGGCATCTTTTAAAGTTTTACTGCCCGAACTTGCCGGAACTACCTTTGCACCCAACATTTTCATGCGGGCCACATTTGGTGCCTGTCGCTCGATATCGACCTCGCCCATGTAAATCACACACTCCAGGTTACGCAGCGCACAAACCGTTGCAGTAGCCACACCATGCTGACCAGCACCAGTTTCGGCAATAATCCGCTTTTTGCCCAGTTTTTCGGCCAATAAAATCTGTCCGATGGTATTGTTGATTTTATGTGCCCCCGTATGGTTTAAATCTTCTCTTTTTAAGAAAATATTGGCACCGTAGCGTTCCGAATATCTTTTGGCCAGGTATAAAGGCGAAGGGCGCCCTACGTAATCTTTTAACAGCTGATGAAATTCCTTTTGAAAATCAGGATCAGCAATGATCTTTAAATAATTCTGACGCAGTTCTTCTACATTCGGATAAAGCATTTCGGGGATGTACGCGCCACCAAAATCTCCGTAATATCCTTTTTCGTTTACTTTGTATTTCATAATATTTTCGTCAACCAGTTTGTCATATCGGTAGCTGCTAAAGATAAGTCAAGTCGTCATTACCTCGCAGGCGGGGGATCTTAAAGCGTATTGCATTACGATTCCCATCCGATAACCATCGGATCAAGTTGGGAATGACGGATCAACTTATATGTTAATCAGCTCCATTTCTTTAATAAATTCTTTAACTTTCTCCGGATCCTTCAAACCAGGCTCGATTTCAAACCTGCTATTAATATCCAGGGCATATAAACGATCATCGTTTATGTTCTTGATGGCTGTGGTATGTTCCAAATCAATCCCACCACTTAAAAAATAAGGTTTTGTGTATGTATATTGGTCCAAAACAGACCAGTTAAATGTTTTTCCAGATCCGCCATGCGCATTGGTTTTGGTATCGAAAAGAAAATAATCAATTTTATCTAAATAAGCTTCCAAAACTGAAAAATCAAAATCTTCGTCTATTCCAAAAGCTTTAATCACCTCTAACGATGAGAAGCTTGATTTTAATGCGTTACAGTATTCAGGCGATTCGCTGCCATGTAACTGAACAGCTTTTAACTTCAGTAAGTTTATCTTATCTTTTACTTTTTCGAGGTCTTCATTTACAAAAACACCTACGGTTTTAATTTCTGCAGGAATGTATTTAATCAATTCGGCAGAAACATCGCTGATCAGCCTGGGCGATTTCTCATAAAAAATAAAGCCTAAATAATCAGGTTGCAGTTCTGCCACCGCAGCAATATTGGCTGCCAAACGCATTCCACAAACTTTTAACTTTAACATGCCAGTAGGTTTTTGAAACTGTTTAATGCTTTTTTGCTCATTAAAGATTCTTCTGCTTCATAGAAACAATCGGCAAAAGACAACTCAGGTTTTATCGTTTTGATGGCTAATGCAGAGTTACACAACACTACATTATTCTGCACATCTGTTGCCTCGCCATTAAGCACATCCATAAATATTTTAGCTGATGACTCTACCGTATCACCACCTTTAATTCCATTGACATCCACTTTTTCGAAGCCCATATCACCAAGGGTTAAAATCTGCTCTCCCTTATTCGAAAACGTTTTTACATCGCAGGTTAAAGAAACTTCATCATAGCCCTCAAGAGCATGTACAATGGTATAACTTTTATCCGTATCCTGATATAGGTAGGCATATAAACGGGCCAGTTCCAAACTAAAAACACCAACCATCTGGTATTTTGGTTGTCCGGGATTAACCATTGGGCCAAGCATATTAAAAAAGGTCTTCACACCCAATTCTTTTCTGATCGGGGCAACGATTTTCATCGCCGGATTAAAAAGGGGTGCATGTAAAAAGCAAATGCCTGCCGCATCCAGATTGCGTTTTAAAGTAGCTTCATCATTGGTAAAGTTATAGCCCAGGTATTCCATTACATTTGATGATCCGCAGCCCGAAGATACACCATAATTGCCATGTTTGGCTACGTGATGCCCTGCCCCTGCTACTACGAATGACGACAAGGTAGATATGTTGAAAGTATCTTTCCCATCACCACCGGTACCACAAAGATCGATCAGATCGTAAGCAGAAAGGTCTACCTTTACGCACATATCCAACATGGCATCCCTAAAGCCCTGTAATTCCTGCACCGTAATATTCCGCATGGCATAAGCCGTAATAAAAGCGGCAATCTGCGAAGAATTAAATGCACCCTCCGAAATAGAGATTAAAATATTTTTTGCTTCTTCCCTGCTAAAACTCTTGTTCTCAAATAAATGGTTTAATATTTTTTTCATGTTTATTACTTCTTATCGTCATTCTGAACTTGTTTCAGAATCTTTCATACAGATGCTGAAATAAATCCGATAGCTATCGGATCAGCATGACAATCACTCAAAAATTTATCTACGCCATGGTTTGTATCTCCACAAACCATCTGTGCCCGTTCCGGTTCGTTTCTCCACGAACCCTGGCGATGTTTAAAAAATCGCACAAAAAAAGGATTGCTTTTTGGGCAATCCTCTTCGTTGTATTTAAAATATTTTAAAAATATATAACAATAGAATTTGCCTAACGAATTTCGTTATGCCACCACCAATTGTTATTTAAGTTTTTAATGATCATGTTTGTATAAAGCAAATATTGACATAGTTTTTTAATATTCCAAAATCTTTCTAAAAATATATGGTTTTCTTTAAAAGAAAAGTACAGTTTAATGATGATTTCGGTTTCGGTTCCAATCCCGTTACCAAAAACCAGCGCATGCTAAACCCAGATGGTTCCGCAAATATCGAGCGTACCGGCCTGCCCTGGTTTAAGTTCGACGATACCTACACCCGCCTGGTCACCATGAGCTGGCCAAGGTTTTTCTTTGTCATTCTTATAGCCTACCTCATGGTGAATACCATATTTGCAGTATTATATAATGTTGTTGGAATTGAAAATTTAGAAGGTGCTGAAGGCCTGACACGCCGAGATCAGTTTTTTGATGCCTTTTTCTTTTCGGCCCAGACCATTTCGACCGTGGGCTATGGCCATATCTCTCCACAAGGTTTTATAACCAGCATTCTGGCTGCTTTCGAGAGTATGCTGGGGCTGCTGGCTTTTGCATTGGCAACAGGTTTATTGTATGGCCGTTTCAGCCGGCCTACGTCTAAAGTGAGTTTTAGCAAAAAAATGGTCATTGCGCCTTATGAAAAAGGGCATGGTTTAATGTGCCGTTTGGTTAATTTGCGTCGCAACCAGCTTATTGAAGTGGAGGTACAGATGGTGATGTCGTACAATGAAACCGTAGATGGCAAGCAGATGCGCAGGTTTTATCCTTTGGCTTTAGAGCGAGAAAAAATTGGCATTTTATCTTTAAACTGGACCCTGGTACACCCGATTACCGAAGAAAGTCCGTTTTACGAAAAATCGTTAACCGAACTGCAGCAGGCAGAGGTAGAAATTTTTGTGATGCTTAAGGCTTTTGATGATACTTTTTCACAAACCATTCATGCCAGAACCAGTTATCAGGACGAGGAAATAGAAATGGACGCCAGATTTGAAAAAATGTATTATCATAACGAAGAAGGTAAAATGGTAATGGATTATAGCAAGTTGGATAAGATTACGCCGACGGTTTAGTTCCATTGTTCACTTTTAATAGCTTCTTCGTTTTTTTTGGAAAGCAGGGTTCAGCTACAATCGGTTACGATAGTCCCGCCATAAGCTACAATCTTTTTGTAGAGCCATCAGTGGGCTATTAAAGCTGCTAAAACAAAAAGGATTTCCGCTACTGTCGGGTTTAGGTGGGTAGGTTGGTGCAAAAAATAGAAAAATCCTGCATGACAGGCACGATTCAAATGCAGATTTTTCTACTTTAATAGTAAAGAGACAAAAAAGTTGACAAATCTAATGACGGTAAAATGGTAATGGATTACAGCAAGTTGGATAAGATTACGCCGACGGTTTAGTTCCATTGTTCACTTTTAATAGCTTCTTCGTTTTTTTTGGAAAGCAGGGTTCAGCTACAATCGGTTACGATAGTCCCGCCATAAGCTACAATCTTTTTGTAGAGCCATCAGTGGGCTATTAAAGCTGCTAAAACAAAAAGGATTTCCGCTACTGTCGGGTTTAGGTGGGTAGGTTGGTGCAAAAAATAGAAAAATCCTGCATGACAGGCACGATTCAAATGCAGATTTTTCTACTTTAATAGTAAAGAGACAAAAAAGTTGACAAATCTAATGACGGTAAAATGGTAATGGATTACAGCAAGTTGGATAAGATTACGCCGACGGTTTAGTTCCATTGTTCACTTTTAATAGCTTCTTCGTTTTTTTTGGAAAGCAGGGTTCAGCTACAATCGGTTACGATAGTCCCGCCATAAGCTACAATCTTTTTGTAGAGCCATCAGTGGTTTATTAAAGCAGCTAAAACAAAAAGGATTTCCGCTACTGTCGGGTTTAGGTGGGTGGGTTGGTGCAAAAAATAGAAAAATCCTGCATGACAGGCACGATTCAAATGCAGATTTTTCTACTTTAATAGTAAAGAGACAAAAAAGTTGACAAATCTAATGACGGTAAAATGGTAATGGATTACAGCAAGTTGGATAAGATTACGCCGACGGTTTAGTTCCATTGTTCACTTTTAATAGCTTCTTCGTTTTTTTTGGAAAGCAGGGTTCAGCTACAATCGGTTACGATAGTCCCGCCATAAGCTACAATCTTTTTGTAGAGCCATCAGTGGTTTATTAAAGCAGCTAAAACAAAAAGGATTTCCGCTACTGTCGGGTTTAGGTGGGTGGGTTGGTGCAAAAAATAGAAAAATCCTGCATGACAGGCACGATTCAAATGCAGATTTTTCTACTTTAATAGTAAAGAGACAAAAAAGTTGACAAATCTTAAGAAGATGTCCTTTGTATAAAATCTAAAATATCCTTGTACAGTTGATTTCCGCCAAAAATCATCTGACTGATCATCGGTACATGGCTTTTGCCATTAATTTCCTTTATTTCTACCGGGACATGGTTAGCTTTAAGTTTTTCGTATAACTTCGGGGTCTGTAATTTAATAGCACCATAAGTTTTGCTTCCGTAAAAAAGCAAATGTGGGTTTTTAATATCGTTTACATACTCCAAAGGAGATGCTACTTTCCAAACTGCAGGTCTATCAGTAAAAGTCCGGATGAAATCGAAATAAAAATGGTCCTTTTCGGCTGTGGTTAAATATTCCTCCATATCCAAACCAAATGGATCGTTCAGGACGACACCTTTAATCGGGTTTTTAATACCGGCTTTTTTAAAATACCTGGGATCGGCATTGATCAGTTCTGCCAGATGTGCGCCTGCCGAATGTCCCATCACAAAAATCTTTTCTGCATTTCCCGTATAATCACCAATATGCGCTTTAACCCATTTTACAGCCAAAGCACAGTCGCCGGCCATTTTATCGTATTGCACATGGGGTGCTAAAGGGTAATTGATGATGGCCGTAACCACACCCTTGCGAGCAAAGTTCCTGCCCAGCCACCAATAAGTTTCTTTTTTACCACTGCTCCATGAACCACCGTGAATGAAAATTAAAACCGGTTTATTTTTAATGCTGTCGCTTTTATAAAAAATATTCAGCGTATTGGCTTCATCAATATTACCTGCATAATTGATATTTTTTATTTTTTTGACCTGCGCAGCAGAAAGTATCGTTTGGAACAAGAGCATTAATAAAACAAGGGATTTATACATAAAAAAGGTTTATCATCTCAACAGTAAACAAACGAAATTGTTGTGGGGGCGGATTTCTTCAGGAGTATCAGGAAACGGGGATCAAGTATCATGATATCATAATCCATAACCGCTACCCTAATCGTCTCACCACAAATTATGACTTAAGCCTTTATCAGCGGATTTTTTTCTTTTGCAAACAAATCAAATACCTTTTTATCTACAAAAGCCGGGAACAGCTTGTTCATCCAAACGGCCAGTTTCCCTTGTCTGGTCATTACCAAAGTGCGTTTGCGCTGTTCGATCCCATCTGCAATAATAACAGCCACTTCTGCTGAAGACATCATTTTACCTTCATCCATACTGGTTTCGCCATGTGCAGCACCATCTTTTGATAAAGCTGTAACACGGATGTTGGAGGCCGTAAACCCCGGACAGGCGACCATTACATTTACACCTGTTTTTAACAGTTCGGTACGTAAAGATTCCATAAAACCGTTCATGGCAAATTTTGAGGCCGAATAACCGGTGCGCCCTGGTAAACCACGATAACCGGCAATAGATGATACGCCCACTACTGTTCCCCTGGTTTTTAAAATCTCTGGCAAGGCATACTTCGTGCAGTACACGGTTCCCCAAAAGTTCACATCCATCAGGTTTTTAAGTACCGATAAATCAAGATCATTAAATAGGGCACGCATGGATAAACCGGCATTATTAACCAGAATATCGATCTGTTGAAACGAAACCAAAGCTTGTTTGATAATCAGTTCGCAGTCTTCTTCCTTACTCACATCGGCCTGTACCGCTACCGCCCTGATGCCGTATTTTTTTTCCAGGTCAGCCGTAATTTCGCAAAGGGTAACGTATTGACGGGCAGCTAAGACCAAATTGGCACCGCGCCTGGCAAATTCTTCTGCACAGGCTTTTCCAATTCCGCTTGATGCTCCGGTGATGATGATTACTTTATTTTTTAGGTTCATTTTTGTTGCAGTAGAAAGTATTGAGTAGCAAGTATTGAGTATCAAGAAGGGAGTATTAAGTACCGAGACTGAATACTGATTTATTATAAATTGTTATAGCCTGTATCATGATTATTTCATCATCGCGGTTTCGTAAGGCACGCGGGTAATGATCGATCGGCCCAATGTAATTTCATCGGTATATTCAAGTTCACCTCCAAAAGCAATTCCACGCGCAATGGTGGTGACTGGTACATTAAATTCTTTTAGCCTCTTATAAAGGTAGAACAAGGTGGTATCGCCTTCCATATTCGGACTGAGCGCCAGAATCACTTCTCTGATCCCTCCTGCAGCCATCCTGGCGACCAAACCATCAATAAACAGATCAGCAGGCCCGACTCCGTCCATCGGCGAAATTAAACCGCCTAAAACATGGTAAACGCCAAAATATTGGCCGGTATTTTCAATGGCCATTACATCACGCGTATCTTCAACTACACAAATGGTTTCTTTATCTCGCTTATTTGAGGTACAGATTTCGCAAACCGCATAGTCTGAAATATTATGGCAGGTACTGCAGTGTTTAATCTGTTGTTTAAGTTTTATAAACGTATTACCAAACTGATTTACCTCCTCCTGCTCCTTGTTTAAAAGATGTAACACCAGGCGTAAAGCAGTTTTTTGCCCTACACCGGGAAGTTTTGAGAATTCGTTTACCGCATCTTCCAGCAGTTTGGATGAAAAATTCATAGTACAAAAATAGATAAAAAGGTTCATTGGTTCAATAGTCAGTGGTTAATCGTTTAATGGTTTGAACTGGTTAACTGAGAATGGCAAACTGCCAACTGAAAACTGGACATTAGTTTACTATGTTTAACTGACTTAGGGTTTATTGGGCCATGGTTGATGGGCTGTGGGTGAGTTGTTTATTAGATTCGGTATTTTGTTTTTTTAGCTCAACATGCTATTGCAAAATAGGCGATTAACTATTGAACTATCGGCCGACAACCAAATCGCAAAAACTATTGACTTTAAATTCGAATTTCTTACATTTATCAGCTTAAAACAAAACTATGTCACCAACTATCCTCTTGTGTTTTCTAATTGGCTACTTTCTGCTACTGATTATCATTTCGTTTGTAACCTCTCAAAAATCGTCAGACAATAGCACCTTTTTTGTTGCCAACCGAAATTCAAAATGGTACCTGGTAGCTTTCGGAATGATTGGAACGGCACTTTCGGGCGTTACTTTTATTTCTGTACCCGGAGAAGTTGGCGCCCCCAGTGGAAACCAGTTTCAATATTTCCAGTTTGTGCTGGGTAATGCGGTTGGCTTTATTATCATAGCCACTGTTCTGCTCCCGCTTTACTATCGGATGAACCTCACCTCTATTTATGGCTATATTGAAAAGCGATTGGGCCATTATAGCTACAAAACGGCCGCCTCGATATTTTTATTAAGTCGCACTCTAGGATCCGCAACCCGATTATACCTCGTGGTAATTGTTTTACAGCGTTTTATATTCGATAACTATGGTGTTCCATTTTGGCTAACGGTGCTGATCTCACTGGCGCTGATATGGTCGTATACGTTTAAAGGTGGATTGAAAACCATCATTATCACCGATACGCTGCAAACCTTTTTTCTCGTTTTATCGGTTTTCTTAACCATTTACTTCATCTGTAACAGTCTCGGTTTCAGTATCCCACAGGCATTCGAAACGGTAAAAAACAGCAGCTATTCTAAAATTTTCTTTTTAGATGATTTCTTAACCAATAAATTCTATTTCAGCAAACAGTTTATCGGTGGCATTTTCGTCACGATTGCCATGACAGGCCTCGATCAGGACCTGATGCAGAAAAACCTGAGCATGAGTACCATAAAAGAGGCACAAAAAAATATGTTCACTTTTACCGGCGTGTTTGTCATCCTGAATGTTTTCTTTTTAAGTGTTGGTGCTTTATTATACATCTACGCCAGTAAAAATGGTATTGATATTCCTTTAGATCACCTTACGGGCAAACCGCGTACCGATTTATTGTTTCCAGAAATTGCACTGAACAATTTAGGTGCTGTTCCTGCCATTATTTTTATGCTGGGCTTAACCGCAGCCACCTTTGCCACAACCGATTCGGCACTAACTGCGCTTACCACTTCATTCTGCGTCGATTTTTTAGGTATGGCTAAAGCGGAAAATGTAAATGCTAAGGATGCGGTTAAAAAACGCCATACGGTTCACGTCGTTTTTTCTATTTTGATGTTCCTGGTGATTATTGTGATCAATGCGTTGAATAGTTCATCAGTAGTGAGTTTGATTTTCACTATTGCCTCTTATACCTACGGACCGCTTTTAGGCTTATATAGTTTTGGACTGTTTGTAAAAAAACGTGGTCTCCGCGATAAATTAGTGCCAATAGTTTGCTTATTATCGCCTTTTTTATGTTACTTGCTTGCAAGCAATTCGGCCAAATTATTAGGCGGTTATGTTTTTAGTGTAGAACTGATTTTAATTAACGGTTTAATCACATTTACAGGCTTATTGTTTATCAGCAAAAAAACTGATGCACAGACCAAATTTTAATATTAGAATAACAGTATATGACGAGTGAAGAAAAAATTAGAAGTGCTTTTGAAAACAAAGACTGGCAGGAAATCAAAGTAACCGATTCCTGGCAAATTTTTAAAATCATGGCCGAATTTGTAGACGGTTTTGAAAAACTGGCTAAGATTGGTCCGTGTGTTACCATTTATGGCTCTGCCCGTACCGCCCAAACCCACCGGTATTATCAACTGGCCGAACAGTGTGGTAAATTATTAACCGATAGAGGTTATGGCGTAATTACTGGTGGTGGTCCCGGTATTATGGAGGCGGGTAACAAAGGTGCACATACCAATGGAGGTAAATCGGTAGGTTTAAACATCGAATTACCATTTGAGCAGTTTCATAATAAGTATATCGATCACAATAAGTTACTGGAATTTGATTATTTCTTTGTACGTAAGGTGATGTTTATGAAATATAGTCAGGGTTTTGTGGTATTGCCAGGTGGTTTTGGCACCATGGATGAATTATTTGAGGCCTTAACGCTTATCCAGACCGGCAAGATTGCCCGTTTCCCGATTGTATTGGTGGGGGTTGATTATTGGGGTGGACTAATCGAATGGATTAAAGGAACCATGTTACAAAAAGAACACAATATCCATGAAGAAGATTTGAACCTCTTCAGATTGGTTGATACGGCAGAAGAAGCCGCCGAGCATATTTTCCGTTTCTACGATAAATATGTACTTAAACCGAATTTCTAATGGTGTTGGTTAGTTGTAAAAACTGGTCAATCGGTTAAATGCCAATTTCCAACTGAAAACTTGCTAACTGAAAAAGTGCTTACCAACAATAAGCACTTTTTTGTGTAACAACTTCCAGCAACCGGCATCTAAACTAAAATCCAATAAAATGTCGAAATTGATCAACTGGAAAAACGATTGGTGCAATGGAAATGTTCAGCTTTTTGCAGATGGGCTGCAAAAAGGAGCCATTACTTTCGCCATGTGGACGGGCAATGCGGAAAGTACATTCGAAGATCAAAACTATCAATTTGTTAAAGAAGGATTCTGGCAATCAGGCAGTAAGGTAATCAATCGTAAAACTAATGAAGTGGTTGGCTTTATTACTTATGACTGCTGGAAATCAAAAGCATTGATCAGCCTGACTAACGGAGAACAGTATGAATGGAAATCAACCGGCATCTGGAAATCGCATTGGACGGTAAGCAATTATAAGGATGAGCATATTATGTATACATCCGGCAGCCATAGTGGTGCAATATCTTCAGATACCGATAATAAATTACTGGTAGTTGCGGGCTTATTTATTAAACAGGTTTACAACAGGTATACCGTTCTCCTGATGGCCTGCATCGTCCCGATTATCACTACATCAACATTTCGCCATCATTAACATTTTAAATTAAATCTTTGTGGGATGGAACAGGTATTAAGTTGGAGAAAAGGTTTATTTGACAGTAACTATCAGGTATTCAACAACGGATTGTTAAAATTTTCGCTGAATTTTATTTCATGGAAAAATTCAGCAATAGCTACTACGCAGGCGGGCATTTATATGTTTAAAAGTGAAGGGTTTTCTAAACCTGAAACTAAATTATTGAACAATCAGAACGGGCTTTTAGCAGTAATCACTTACGATTGGCTTCATTTTCAAGCTAAGGTAGTTTTTGCATCTGGTGATGCTTTTGATTGGAGCTTTCAAAACAGCTGGTTAAGGCGATGGTCTTTAAATAATCATCGGGATAAAAAGATCTTGTTCAATTCTTCAAGCGGAAATGGCTTGTTACACGCCAATATAGATGATGATCTGCTCATTTTATGTGGGCTTTTTATCCGGGAATACTATTCGAGACTGATTTTCGGCATGATTATTTTCCTGTTCTGCCTACTTACTTTTAAAAATATATTTTAATCTGTCGTTGCGGGCGAAGTAAAAAATCTTTTTAATTTTGAATAGATTCACTGAGCATCAAAGATACTGAAACAAGTTCAGTATGACGACATTGAGCGGGATGTATCCCGTTCTAAAAATGTAACAGGAAAAAGCTAGAATGGATCAGATTTTGAAATTTCTTTTGAAATACATCATCCCGAATTTATTTAAGTGTCTATACCGCGAGGTTATCGGCTAAAATTAATCCGATAGTAATCAGATCAGCATGACAATCGCGCCCGTAAATATATTTCTGAGAACATTGCCGATCAAATGCCTGGTGTTAGTTAACCCCATATCTCTTTCATCTTTTCGGCCGGCCGGGCAATTACTGCTTTATGATCTGAAATAACGATTGGTCTTTCAATCAGAATGGGATGTGCAATGATGGCATCAATCCATTCTTCATCACTCAATTGTTTTCCTTTATAATTTTCAATAAAAATCTTTTCTCCTTTGCGGATCAATTCTAATGGCTTAATTCCCAGTTTGCTGATTATTTCTTCCAGCTCACTTTTACTGGGTGGCGTTTCCAAATAATAAACCACGTTAAAGGCCTTTCCACTGTTTTCTATTGCTGTTAAGGCAGACCGGCTTTTAGTACAGCTGTTATTATGGTATATTGTAATCATTTTAAAAGCGCTTAAAGTCCGCTCACCCCACCACTAACCACCAGTTTCATGGCATCAGCTGCTGTCATATTCAAATCAGTTACCTTATCTCTTCTTACAATGCAAAGCTGACCGGCAAATGAGTAAGAAAGTGGAAAATATACAGCAACCTCATCCGGAAGCTGAAGTTTATGCAGATCGTTCTGCGTTAAAAAACCAATCTTTTTTAAGCCACCCTCTACTTCAACCAGCACCGGGTGGTTAAATTTCTTCTCATCTCCTACAAAGGCCTCTGTTAAATCTTTGATAGATGAATAAATAAAGTTCAGGAGCGGCAAACGCTGCATCATCCGCTGAAACCAATTGTACATTGGTTCGGTAACCAAATTAGTTACAAAAATACCAGCGAGCAGGATAATGGTAAGCACGGTAAGCAAACCCAGGCCTGGGATATTTCTACTTTCGCCGGTAAGTGGGTTTACACCAAATACATTCTTTACATTTAACCAGCTATCAACCGTTGTAACTGCCCAAACCACAATAAAAATACTCACTGCGATGGGCACAACAATTAATAATCCTTTAATCAGATAGTTTAAAATAGCTTTCCCAACTTTGTTCATGGCGCAAAATTAGTGTTTTTTTAGTTCATTTGGTCATTAGCCACGAAGTCATTTGTTTTGCACGAGCGTTTATTGGACGTTAGTCATTAGTTCATTTGTGCAGGTTACCTACTTTGCAATTGGCCGTTAACGTAGGCGATGAACCATCAAACTATTAACCGCCAAATAAATAAGCAATCCCGCTATATGAATAACCAATCAACCGATGACCAATTAACTTATTCATAAAAATAGACTCTTTTAACCCGCTGCGAAATATTGGTCAGGATTTCATACGGAATGGTACCGATATCTTTTGCCAACTGCATAATGCTGTGCTCTTTATTAAAAACGATCGCTTCATCTCCAGGTTTCACCTCAATCCCTGTAACATCCAGCATGGTCATATCCATACAGATCGAGCCAATTGTGGGTACTAAATGACCATTGATGAGCATTTTACCAACGGCATTACCAAAATATCGGGTATATCCATCCGCATAGCCAATTTTTACGGTTGCTATTTTACCACCGTTTGGCATAAGTCCTCTCCTACCATAACCAACCGTTTCGCCCGGTGTTAACGTCTTCACCTGAGTAACCGTCGTTTTAAGAACCATTACTGTTTGCAAACCCCGGTTGTTGGTTAAAGCAGAATCAAAACCATACAGACCTATGCCCAAACGTACCATATCCAGCTGCGCATCGGGCCAGCGCGAGATCCCAGAAGTATTGGCAATATGCAACAATGGTTTATAGCCCAGAATATTAATCAGCCGGTTGGATACGCTTTTAAACAGATCAATCTGCTGCTGGGTAAAGCCATCATGCGCTGCAGCATCGCTGGCTACTAAATGTGAAAAAATACTCTGCACTTTCAACCTGTTCGAATCTCTTAACAATACAGATAGGGCATCCATTTCTGCCTGATCGAAGCCCAGGCGGTGCATACCACTATCTATTTTAATGTGGATGGGATAATCGAAATCATAATCTGATAGCGCATTCAAAAAACTATTCAGAATCTCTACACTATAAATTTCGGGCTCGAGCCGGTGTTTGATCATAGCTTCGAAGGCAGATTCTTCCGGACTCATCACCATAATCGGCAACGTAATTCCAGCTTTACGCAGGGCAATGCCTTCATCCGCATAAGCAACAGCCAGGTAATCCACCTTGTGGAACTGCAATAGATTAGCAATTTCGAAACTTCCGCTTCCGTAAGAAAAAGCCTTAACCATGGCCATTATCTTAACGCCTGGCTCAATTTTAGACCGGTAAAACTGCAGATTGCCTACCATGGCATTCAGATCAATCTCTAAAACCGTATCATGTATTTTTTGGGTAAGCAATTTGCTGATGCGCCCAAATTCAAAACGCCTTGCCCCTTTTACCAATATGGTTTCGTGATTAAAATGTAAACCCGGAAAAGCCTCTACAAAAGCATGGGTATCCTCGAAAAACTGGGTTTCAAACTTAAACAGGCTGGCATAACGGGCAATGTTTGTACCAATACCGATTAAACGGTTTATCTTTTTCTGTGAGAGCAACCCAGCTATTTCGGTGTACAGATCAAGGTCATCTCTGCCCGTTTCGAATAATTCGGAAAGGATGACGGTTTTCTTGGGGTGTTGGTTCTGTTGATTTAAAAAGTCGAGCGCGATGGCTAAAGAAGAAATATCGGCGCTGTACGAATCATCAATAACGGAACATTGGTTAATGCCGTTTTTCAGTTCCAAACGCATGCTTACAGGACTCAGTTTCTCCAAACGCAGATCGGCCTGCTCCGGGCTATAACCTAACGCCAGTAAAGCTGCCCAGCAAATCATGCCATTTTCAATCGAGGCTTTATCTTTAAAAGGCAAAATGCACTCAATTTCCCTGTTTTGATAAATGGCCCTTAAATAACATCTTCCTTCAATAGGCTCAACAGTAATGATCTGCAGATCTGCCGGCTGTTTACTGCTCCAGCTAAACTTTTTTTTACCGGGCAGATCTTTTACAGCCAATTCACTCACATATTCCGGCGAATAAATCAATAGTTCGGATGCTGCAAAAAGTTTCAGTTTTTCGGTTAGTTTTTCTTTTTTTGAACTGAATCCTTCCGCATGTGCCTCGCCAATATTGGTTAAAATTCCAATTTCAGGGTGGATAATTTCAGCTAAATGCTGCATCTCGTTAACTGCAGAAATACCAGCCTCAAAAATGCCAAGGCTGTGCTCCGCCTCGATCTGCCATACCGAAAGCGGCACCCCTATTTGTGAATTATAACTTTTAGGGCTCTTAACAATATTAAAGTCGGCTGCCAAAAGCTGATACAGCCATTCTTTAACAATGGTTTTCCCGTTGCTGCCGGTAATACCGATTGTTTTAAGACCGAATTGATGCCGATGATAGGCGCTTAATTTCTGTAATGCCTCCAAAGCATCATTTACCAATAAAAAATTGCAGTCGGGGTATTCTGGAATATATTTTGCTTCGGTAACAACAAAATTCCTGATTTTTTTCGCATAGGCATCTTTGATAAATTCGTGTCCGTTACGGTGCGAAGAAAGGGCAAAAAACATCGAACTTTCCGGTACCAAAACCGAGCGGCTATCCATCACCAGGTACCGGATAATGACCTCTCCATCAATTAATTTGCTATTGGCACTTAAAATTTCGGCTATTTTGGCAACGGTATATATGGGATTTTGCATGCTATTATATTCAGAAAAATACGGTAATCGCTTATATTTTTACGAATTTCAGTAATTAATTATGAAAAGCAGTAAACAAGAAGCAGTATTATTAGATAAAAAACAAGCTTTGGCCAAAGCCGAAAGTTTTTGCGTTTACCAGGAACGCTCTCAAAAAGAGGTTCGCTACAAATTGGTTGAATGGGGAATGCGTGGCGATGAACTGGAGGAAATTATTACCGACCTGATCATCAACAATTTTTTGAATGAAGAAAGATTTGCCAAACATTATGCATCGGGTAAATTTAACATCAAACATTGGGGCCGGGTTAAAATTAAACAGGGGCTGAAATTGAAAGGTGTTCCGGATAAAATCTTACAAAAGGCAATTTACAGTATTGACGAGGATGATTATTTACAGACAATAGAAAAATTAGCATCGAAAAAAGCGCAAAGCTTGGGTGAAAATGATCCGTTCAAAAGGAAAAATAAGCTGATGAGCTACCTTCAGGCAAAAGGTTTTGAAACGGATTTAATTTTACTTGCACTGAAAGCCAGCAATTTAAATTAAATATTAAATTTTTAATAAAAAATCTCTTGACAGATCTATAAATCTGCCTATATTTGCATCACCAAAACGAAACAACAACATCAGTTTTGTAAATGCGAAAGTAGCTCAGTTGGTAGAGCACGACCTTGCCAAGGTCGGGGTCGCGAGTTCGAATCTCGTCTTTCGCTCCATAAATGCCTTCCTACCAGAAGGCATTTATTTTAAAATTAACCAAGCCGATGGAGATCGGCAGCGGCTAATGCTCGGGTGGTGGAACTGGTAGACACGCAGGACTTAAAATCCTGTGCTTTCAAAGGCGTGCGGGTTCGATTCCCGCCCCGAGTACACACAAAATCGAACGAAACCTTTCAGAAATGAAAGGTTTTTTGCTTTATAGTCATTTTTGTTTATAGATCAAAAGGCTAACTCTGGATAAGGAACTGATAGAAACGTCCCGACCTAAAGTCGGGATGCTTTCAAAGGCGTGCGGGTTCGATTCCCACCCCCGGGTACACGCAGTATCAAAATAACAGATTCAGAGTTGGCAAAAGAATTAAATTTGGAGGTGTCGTCATACTCAGCTTGATCCGATAGCTATCGGATGGGCATCTTAATGATTTTGGTAGGGACTTACGTCTTTGCCGTTCTATCGTACTAAGATTAGCTACGCTGAGCACTTCGTGGTTCCCGTCTTCACAGCAATGACAACCTTTAAAAATATTATTCTGCCAAAAACCTCCAAAATTATTAATGACACAGCCTCTTTTTTTCTCTCACCTCTACATCCATCATTTTAGTATTTGCTTAATCCCTTACTATTCTCACATCTTTGCCAATACATTATTCAGTTTTCTGTATCCCTTTCTGAATTTCAGGTATAAAATTGTTGTGATACACGGGTAAAGTATCACAAAGATCCAAAGTTTGGCCATCACATTACCGCTATAATGATAACCGTCTACCCATAAGCTGACAATAAACATTAAGATCAGTAAAATCGGCGCTCCGGAAAAGCTAAGCCATGAAAAAAAGGAACTACTCCTGATTTCGCGGATGAAATTCAAAAAAATGGTAAACGAGCAAATGACCGCCGCCATGAGGTATAATAACGAAAAGCCTATATTTAAAACGAGATCTGCAATGTATCGAATAGTGACTTCAAAGCCATTGCCGTTAGCGGACGAATTCATAATGGTCATGACGTAGGCTACATATAAAACTAAACCTAACAGTAAATCTATCATCCAGTATTTTAAAATAATTTTGCGCATTCTGAATGTTTGGCTAGTCAATTATAAAATGGACGGTGATGTAAATAAATGACTCACTAGAGAGATAAAAATTAATCAAACGCTATCAATTTATCCTGAGGAAGATCATATTCATAAATCCGGCCATCCTCTTCGCCAACATAAAGCCATTGAACAATAGTACTGCCATTTGGTCCTACCGGTGCAATACCAATTACCCTGTATTGCTGACCGTTTCTTTCTGCCGACTCGATAGAATAAGTCAGCTGATCCCGTTTCTTTATCGCCGCCTGCAATAAAGGATTTTTTGTTTGAGTGAGATAATATTCTGTTAACTGATAAACCTTGTTAAGATATGATGTGGTAAATTCCTCATCGGTAGACCAGGTATATTTTAATTTTTTGCCATAGGTGTTTCTGAAGCTCGTTACCGGACCGTCACCTAACTTTTTTACGGAAAGCAATAACAAGGCCGGCATTTCGGAATCATTGTCGCCAGGAACAGTAACTGTACCTTTCTTCCAGATCACCTGTATCTGGTCACCACGATTCAGGTCTCTATTGTTATCCGTTTCGTTAATGAAACAAAACGTACTATCACCCTTTCTTGCCAGGATTTGAAAATAATCACCGTCATCAAGATATTCTACAAAGGCCATCTGGTCAACATGCTCATGATGGTTATCTTGTTTTTGTTCGGCAACAGGCTGTTTTGGAGCAGGATTTTGTTTCACCGGCTCCTGCTTTTCTGTTGTTTTTGAGTGGCAGGCCAACAGGCCGCATATTCCTATAATGATGAATGCATTAATAAGCTTTTTCATTTGGTTAACCATTTCATCTGATGTGCCTAAATAAAATTAAGTCGTGTTTGCAAGCCAGGCCAGCCATACAACCCATTCATTCAGATCATCTCAGGCAAGTTACTAAAACTTATTTGCTATTCAATTACCGCTCTTCCCGCTTCTAAATTTCCATTTTACGATGAGTAACTTTGCTGCAAGTATATTAAAAATTTTTTTTTATTTTTCTTCAGGTTGATCTACATCCTCAATCCAGTCTGCTAAATCGGCTTTTAACTCTCTGATAATCTTTAAATTTATGAATAAAAACAACCAGTGCATCCTGATCATCTCACACTAAAAAGCCACTGAAAACATTGTTTAAAGCAAAAAATAAAATTATTTTTTTTGATAGTGATATTTATATTTCTATATTTGCAACCCCAAAGGAACACAACACATGTGTTAATTTGCGAAAGTAGCTCAGTTGGTAGAGCACGACCTTGCCAAGGTCGGGGTCGCGAGTTCGAATCTCGTCTTTCGCTCCAATAAATGCCTTCCTGCCAGAAGGCATTTATTTTAAATTAACCAAGCTGATGGAGATCGGCAGCGGCTAATGCTCGGGTGGTGGAACTGGTAGACACGCAGGACTTAAAATCCTGTGCTTTCAAAGGCGTGCGGGTTCGATTCCCGCCCCGAGTACACATAAAATCGAACAAAACCTTTCAGAGATGAAAGGTTTTTTGTTTAATATATTTTTCCCGCCCTTAAGCAAATCTGAAACAGATAAGATTATTACAAGCGGTTGTATCCGAAAGCCCTAGTATATTGCCCCCCAATTATAACCCACTGGAAAACGGTCAGACTAAAGCGCCTCACCCGGAGGACCTCATAAATTTTTCAAACACATTTAAAATAAGTATTGATTCGTTGCTCAAAAACGATCTTTCTAAGATTTCAGAACTGAAGTTAAGGGAGCTGGAAGCGGGAAGCGATATCTACCTGCAGGGCGGCAAAGTACGCATATTGGCAATCTCGGTCGATAAGCATGATAAAGAGAATGTGGAGTATGTGCCGGTCAATGCAAAGGCCGGGTACATGGCAGGCTATAATGATCCGGAGTTTATTGCAGGGTTGCCCAAAGTGAATCTGCCTAACCTACCGAAGGGCAAAAGCTACCGGATGTTCCCGATAGTTGGAGATTCGATGCTGCCCATACCGGAAGGTAGCGATGTGATTGCAAGCTTCATTGAGGATTGGACGCAGATAAAGCCGCGGACAGCTTGTATCGTGATCCTCAATGGAACCAATGATTTCGTGTTTAAAATGGTTACCGTACAAGGTGATAGAACCGTGTTGCTGGAATCTTTAAATAAAGCATACCAACCCTATACAGTTGCGGTTAATGATGTGTTGGAGATTTGGCAGTTTCATAGTTATCAGTCGAGGGAGCTGCCAGATCAGGAAACTGACCTGAATGAGATAAAGCGGATGATTATTTCACTGAAAGACCAGTTGCCTTTCAAATTGTAGTATATTTTTATTATGTGTGTACTCTGCAATTACTTCGATACCTAATGCAGCTGGTTGATCAATACAAAACCACCTGAGAATTTACCGATACGAATGCCGGTAAATGGGATTACAACGGTAAGCCCCTGGTTAGGTTTTAGTATAGGGTACAACATCGGATTGCTTTGGGGCAGCGCGGCAGCAAATAATTTGCGTCTGGGTATTGGCTTTTTGATAAGTAAAAAACCAATACCCATACCATAGTACAGATGACGATCGAAAGTACTGCAATTTGAAAAGTAGCGTTCCAGACGGCACTTTCAGAGAAGCTGCTCCAGCTGCCACCCTGTCAAGTATCAGAACATTTGTTAATATCTTTTAATAAAATGGCTATAATACCCTTGGAATACTTTTAAATATACTTGAAATTTGATTTATCTAAATAATCCCACTTACTCATGAATACGATTTCTAAAATTGAAGATTCCCTTCAAGGTTTAAATGAAGCGAAATTTCAGAATATGATTAATCACCTGTTATATTTGCAAGGCAACAAATTCGGAGGTGCTCCAGGGTCTGTTGTCGGAAAAGAAAAAACGAGTAAAGGTGCACCGGATTCATTTTTTTTAGACGGTGATAAATATATCTTCGTTGAATCCACAACCAAAGAAAGAATAGGTGGTTCAAAATCTTTTTTCGACAAGCTTTCCAAAGATATCGATCATTGTTTTGATGAAGAAAATACCAAAATCCTGAAAGACAACATTTCAAAGGTAATTTTAGCCTGCAATGAAAAAGTAAGCGCAGAAGAACATAAAGAACTTGCACAAAAGGTCAGAGCATTTAACCCATCTACTCAGTTCGAGCTTTTAAATATCCAGAACCTGCCTTTAATGATTTTTGATCATCCCAAGCTGGCGGAAGAATATCTTGATATTCAGGTCATCAAGGGTGATATCTATCCACTCGACGGGTTTCTAAAAAAAACAACAAAGGGACTTCAGCCATCGCTTACAAATGAGTTTATTGGCCGTGAAAATGAGCTAGCGAATTGCTATGAAGCGTTGAACCGCTGCGACCTGGTGTTACTTACAGGGGGGCAGGGCGTAGGAAAATCGAAATTAGCGGTAAAAATACTGGAGGAATTTTCATTTCAGGATTATATTCCAGTTGTCATTCAAAGTTCCGGAGTTTCCCTGTGGGACGATTATCAGCACTTGTTCCTTCCCGGAAAAAAGTACATCTTACTTTTTGATGATGCCAATAAATCTGTAAGCAATCTTAATTACCTATTGAGCAAACTGGAGGTGATAGACTCCTATTTGGTCAAGTTGGTGATAACCTGCCGTGATTACGTTAAACGTCAGGTTGTTGCAGCTTTGGAAAACTGGCGTTACGAAGAAATTGATGTTTCAGAGTTTACAGATGAGCAAATCGGTGGAATAATTTTGGCTGCCCTTCCAAGCCTAAAATACCACAGCGATATCAAAAGAATGATCACTGATCTTGCCAAAGGTAATGCTCGTGTTGCGTTGATGGCAACAAACTCAGTTACGCCAGGAGCTGAAACAAATTATCTCAGTAGTCCGGTTATGCTTTACGAAAAATATTTTCAGAAGATTGCAGCGGAAATCGGGATTTTCAACAATTTCATGATTTTAAAGTCACTTGCAATAGTGAGTTTCTTCGGTGTTTTGGATCGGACGAATGAGGAGACGAAGTTGCTTTTGGAGAAAAATTTTGGTATCAACTGGAATGAGCTATGGACAGCTATCATGGAATTGCACAGTAATGAAATCCTGAATGTTTATGAAAATGAAATTGTAAAGGTCTCCGACCAGGTTTTGGCTTCGTATGCTTTCTATAAATGTTTCATAGATAAAGATACCGCACAAATTAATTACGCTTCATGGATTCTATCTATGCTTGATAAACATCAGTCACGCATCCGATTCAGCCTGATTGATGCCAACAATACCTTTGGGTATTTCAACATTAAGGATTTAGTTCTCCCGCATCTTGATGATTTATCCGGACGACTAACAAAGAATGAGGATCTCTATACATTCTATGAATTGTTTTGGTTCTATAAAGGACGGGATTGTCTGCGATATCTAAGTGGCTGGATAGATAATCTTGACCAGGAAGATGCCCCAGAAAATTTGTCTTTTGAGTTTAAACATAATGATCATACCTCACCGTCAAGACATTTCGAACTTTTAAAAAACTTTTGGGATCATGGAACAGGACTGCTGAAACCATCCCTGGAACTTACTTTGAGACTATTGGAAAAGCAGCCCAGCAGGATTCCAGAAGTGCTTAAATATTTTGTAGAAGCCTTTAAATATACCCTTGACGACAGGGATAGTAGTGAGAATCCCTATGGAAGGCAAAACATTCTTTTAGATGTTCTAAATAAGACTGATAAGAGTATTACCAGGCAGAAATTGGCAAATGGATTATTCCTCTGGATCGCAGAAATTTTATTAGGCTGGCATTTTCATCAATATGGTCCTTCAAAGGGACATAAATTCACGATATATAATTTTGATCTTTACAAGTCCGATAATTTAACAGCGCTTCGTAAAAGAATCCTGTACCAGTTCTATATTCTTTTTGATAATGCAGAACCTTTATGCGCGAAAGTTTTGCGGAAGATCATTTATCCAGGTGGCAAGCTCGATTTGAGCATATATGTAGATGAGCTTAGTATTTATCAGCATTTAATTGGCAATAAGCTTGATGTTGACCAGTATGCCCACTGTAAGTTTGTTGCTGTTCTAGCCAAGAAAATTACTGAGGCAGGCAAAGAAGTTCCGGAAAGTTGGACACGATTTATTGATTCTGATATCAGGAAACTTTCCCATTTTTTGAAGCCTGGTTGGGAGTATAGGGAAGACAAAAGTTTTGAAGAATCAGAGAAAGAAAAAAAGCAGGATTTTGAGGCATTCCTTCATGATAAGAGCTGGGAGGAAATTAAGGATTTCCTCATTAGAATAAACGGTTTTTACAAACAGCAGTCAAAGGATGACAATTGGAGTATTCAGTCGTCAGTAGGCACAATATATGGCTGTCTTGCGAATAAGAGTAAAAGCGATTTTATAAAAGCACTAAAACTGTATTTCGACGGTACAATAGAAATAGGGCTTAATGCTTACGTGATGAGCTGGCCACTTTCTACCGACCTTATTAAAGCAGGTGAATTGTGGGCAGTAATGTCCGGTTACAGTTTTAGTCAAAAACAGTATTGGGAGTCCGCCCTTTTAATGATGCTTCCAAATGAGCAGGCTGACAGGTTCTTCCTGGACAAATTAATCGGCTTATTCCAGCAAGGTAAATTTCAGACACATATATCCAGTATGCTTGAGTTTCTGAAGTTTGAGGCTAGCTTTGAAAATTTGAAGTCTGAAAATCCTCAATATAAAGAGCATAATATTATTAGCTTCTTATCGAGCTTAATCGTCGACTCAAAACCGACTTACCAATACCCGCTGGGGCTGAATTTCGGTAAAGAATGTGCTTTTTATTTTAGCAGCCATCCAGAACTCTTCGAAAATTGTTTTTGGTTTCAATGGGATCAGAGGCAAAATTTTGATCATAATGGGGACGAGTTTAAAATACTGGTTGATAAGGACCATCATTTTATAGCTAAAAGCTTAAAAAATAACATCATTGGCACAGGATATCCTTCCAAAAGAAGACTAAAAAAGCTTAATCCTGGTGTGTTGTGGGAATATCCAGAATATGAGCAGCTGATTGAAGAGGTCTTAATGGCTGTTTTTGAAAAGGCACAATTTATTTCCATGGTAGAAGACGATCTTTTCTCCCTATTTACCTTTAGAAAAAATGGAGATATACATATCGAAAAAGCAAAAGCGGTTCTTATAAATCTCACCCGAAAATATGCAGGAATAGAACATATCGTCACAGTCCTTGCCGAAATTGGTTACCATAATTTCCAAGATTGGTTCATTTCTTATTTCAGGGAATACCTGTTGGTAAACAAAAAATTTGAACTAACCAGAAAAATAACGTTTGGCAGAAGTGAAAGCTGGTCAGGGAGCCGTGTGCCCCTTATCCAAAAAAAGATTGACTTCTACCAACAAATATTAAAAATGGTACAAGAACTTCCTGATGTGATTGATTATTTCGAGCATATCGATCATTTTGAACAGTTGATAGCCTGGGCCAAGAAGGATATTGCAAGAGAACAGCGGGGCGATTTTATGGATGAGTTTCATTAAATCTATTAATTGGAACCCTTTGGCCACTATGCGGTTCGGCCCAATCTTTTTTACGATTTTGCTATTTATACTTAGAATTAATAACAGCGGGCTTTAAATGAAATAGAAGTCTGAAAATGCTGTATCCAAATAAAAGGGATGCTTGAATTGAGATTGCATGACGAGCTTAAAAATATTGTTACGGAGAGCTGAAAAGCCGTTCGTGTATCTGCTGCCAGGAACCTGGCTTCTGGTATATCTATGTTCGAGGTTGATGCTTGAAATGTACTCTGATTGGGGCTTACTTTATTTCTGGAAGTGGGTTGCCATAGCGATAGCGCCCATCTTTGCTTACGCAGCATTGAGGACTGCATTTATCAATAAGCAGAAGTGGTTCCTTGCCATCATGTAGAGGTGACGGGCGGAGAGAAGATGCGGGCGAGGTGGCTGCATGTTAAGGATATGGTTTACGGTAACAGGTATATATGGGCGATCATGCTATGTATGATCATCTGTATATCAATCAGTGCTATAGCTACTGTGGCAGCAGAAGTTTCGATGGGAAACCCCGAAAAGCATGCCGAGAAAATTAATATCTGAGTACAGAAAGCTCAACGATGCAGCTATAACATCGGGCGGATTTTTTTGAATATCTATCGTTCGGTAGAGCCTAAAGAACGTGATTCTGTTGTTCGAAATGGAAACCCATTTCCTGAATTTCGCAGTGGCATTCAATACGCTCTACCTACGAAGGCTTAAGGACCTCACTTTTTTATTAAAGTGTTGTAGGTCTAATGGAAATTGTGGTGATGGTCCTCAGGAAATTGCCAGTGTCATCCAGAGGTGCGTTTTTATTTGCATCTTTAAATACAAACAGCGTTTTTTTGATTATTTTTTTTGTTGTTTTCATGGCATTAAATTTTAAACCAAGATAGCAATTAGTCTAGCACTTAGCAAGATTAAACAATCAACTGTCGCAAACGATTAAGAAAACCAGTATAGAAATACAAAAAAATTTTATAAATTTAGTTTTTTAACCATTTATAAACCAAGTAATGGAAAACCTTAACCCTCTCGAAGATTCTTCGGATCTTAACAAAGATGAAGTACAAAATGCATCCGATCAAGCGCAGAATAAAGTCGCCAAGCCAAACAGCCAAATCAAAATTCTACTTGAAGGTTGCCTTGGAAAATTCACTGAAGATAACGCGCTGGTAGAAAAAGAAAGCGAAATATTTGAGCTTTTTTGTCTTTTTCAAATAACAAAGTCATTGGACATAGCATTTGAAGAGATTCAAGACTCAATTGTTGATGGAGGAAACGACGGGGGAATTGATTCTCTAATGGTTTTGATTGACGACAATTATATATCTGCTATGGAAGACATTGACGATATAACTTTTTCAAGAAAAACTGCCGCAACGATTATTATTTCGCAATGCAAGAAAGAAAGTTCTTTTAAAGAAGCTGCGGTCGACAAAATCATTACAACTCTTCCGGAACTCTTTGACCTAAGTAAAAACCAACAAGATTTACTGATTAGATTTAATGCGGACCTAACTGAGAGAGCAGAAATTGCGCGACTTGTTTGGCAAAGATGCTCAGCTAATGGTGGTAAATTGGAAGTAATTTTTAATTACTGTTCCTTCGCAGAAGAGATTAGTGTTAATGGGGCATTTAGATCCAAAACAGCCCAATTAGAGCAGTTGGCTAAAGATAGGTTCTATGGATCAACAGTAGTCTATAATAACTATAGCTGTAAAGAATTATTAACGCTATATTCTACACAAAAACTGCAAAGGCTTGCTATAAGATACAAGGAAACTCCTTTATCAACTTCATTTGGGGAGGCTGGTATTGGATATGTAGGAACAGTAAAGCTTGCAGATTACAAAGCATTTTTAACCGACGAAGATAGTTCGATAAGAGAGGATCTATTTGAAAGCAATATTCGTCATTTCCAAGGTTTGGTAGATGTAAACAAAAAAATTAAAGAAACAATTGAGAGCAATCATAATGAGGATTTTTGGTGGTTGAATAATGGGATAACGATCATTGCCAGTGCCCCATCCTTAGTTGGCACCGTTTTATCCGTTGATAATGTTCAAATAGTGAATGGCTTGCAAACTTCCTATTCAATTTTTTTAAATCACGATGGCGACAAATCAGATTTAAGATCGGTAATGGTTAAAGTCATTATTAATGAAGAAAAGGCAATCATAGACCATATTATTGCATCAACAAATAGTCAAAATCCAGTTTCTGCCGCATTGCTAAGAGCGACAGATGAAATACAGAGAAATATTGAATTACATTTTCTCAATAAGGGGTACTATTATGATCGCCGAAAAAACTATTACAAAAATCAAGGTAAACCAGTTAGCAAAATATTTAGTATTCAAACAGCCGCGCAGGCTGTAGAATCAATCTTATTTGATAATCCCTATTCTGCACGATCAAAGCCTACTTCGTTAATAAAAGAAGATAATACGTACAACAAAATTTTCAATAAGCAATTTGAGCATCAGATCTTTTTAAATTGCTGTCTTATTTTGAAAGCCACTGGAGAATACCTTGCTGGGTTAGAAAACAGGGAACTAAAAAATAAGCTATCCAATTTCAAATTACACATTGCGAGAATAGCGACATCATTTATTTTAAATAAGGAAGAATATACCCTGGAGGACTTATCAACCCTTGATTTAGGAGAATACACAACTGACAAATTCAATAGTGCTTACAATGTAATGTCAAATGCGATTGACTCATTTCAAAAAGATAATCCAAATTCTAATCTTATTAATATGGCAAAATCTAAAGGGGTTACAGATGTCATGTTGAATGACTTATCAACAATTTTTTTGCTTGCCTAGATAAACTTGGAACTTTATGGATTTTAAAACTTGGGAAGTCAGACTGGCTCTTCAGATAGACCTGTATAGGGATTAAAATGCCGCTTAAATAATAAGATCAGATTGGTTGGTCGCTATATTAGCAGCGACTTTACAATTACTAACGTTACGCTACCTTTTCGAATTATGATAAAAATCGCATCTTTATGGTGATAAGGATTGTAGTACTCTGAATCAGTTATTTAAGTATTGCAGGTTTTGAATAGTGAGCAATTGATATCCTAAATAAATACGTGAAGGCATTGTTGCGTCATTCGTGCGTGTATAGTTTTCATAGCAAAGATACTACTGTATATCAGCGAGTTAAGAACAATGTTCGATTCCCGCCCCGAGTACTCACAAAATCGAACAAAACCTTTCAGAGATGAAAGGTTTTTTGTTTTACAGTCATTTTTGTTTATAGATCGAAAGGCTAACTCTGGATAAGGAACTGACAGACACGTCCCGACCTAAAGTCGGGATGCTTTCAATGGCGCGCGGGTTCAATTGCCGCCCCGAGTACACATAAAATCGAACAAAGAGTCTTGACGAAAATCAAGGCATTTTTTACCATTAATCTGATTGTGTTTGTTAATCAGATGCCTGATCCGAAAATTCGTTTTAAAACTTCACCCGCCCTTTTATCAGTTTCACCTTACTCATCATTAGGCAATGAAGATATAATGGTTAATTTCGTATATGGATAAGAACGAACTCCGCATTTGCGGATATAGCTCCGTATTAATCGCATTAATGGTAAATTCTGCGCGTTTACTGGCTTTGCGAACCAATGGGGTTATGGCGCGTTATTGGCAGTTCGACCTGGGAGAGCTTACTTTCCAGTTCCTTTTTAACCTGCTGTTTTGTGCGGCACTATTTTACCTGAACCTGAAAAAAGATATGGTTTTTAGTTTCGTGAAGTACAGGGAACAAAAGCGGTATGGAATTTATTTTGCTACCAACTTTTTTTTGGTCTTTTTACTCATAGTAGCTGGGAATTTCCTCCAATATACCTTATTCGCCGGTAATCACTTAGGCGGCATGTATAGAATGGGGTATTTTGCCCGTTTCGGAATGAGTACAATTTTGATCGGCATTACCATCAGGATTATCCTGCTGCTCAGGGAAACCAAACAAAAGAACAAAGATCATGAACAATTACAAAGCGCCTACCTGGAAGCGCAGGTAGAATTATTGAAAGAACAACTGAACCCGCATTTGCTTTTCAATTCGCTGAGCAGTCTTTCCGGTATTGTCAGGGAAGATCCGAAGCTGGCCCAATTCTATATTTTTCATTTGTCTAAAGTATTCCGCCATGCGTTAACACGTTCAGGGACTGCATTGGTGACGGTTGAGACCGAGCTGGAAACGCTTAAGTCATATGCGCAACTCCTGAACATGCGTTTTGAAAAGGCTTTCCGCCTGGAAATTGAGATTGAGCAGCATCATCATCATTCAAAATTACCACACCTTTCCTTACAGCCATTATTAGAAAATGCCGCCAAGCATAATGCTGCTACAGCCGCCAATCCCCTGGTTGTCCGTATCTTTATAAAAGAGGAGTACCTGATTGTGATCAACAACCTGCAGGAAATAGCCTCACCAGAAAACAGCACTGGCATTGGGCTGGCCAACCTGAACAAACGTTTTCGCCTATTGGTAAACCGTGAAATTGAAATCGAAAAAACAAATGAACTATTTATTGTTAAACTACCTTTGAACTGATGAAACCACTGCGTATAGTATTGATTGAAGATGAACCTGTTACGGCACGCCACCTGGCCCGCATATTGGAACATTTCGACCGAAAACTCGTCGTGGTTTCCATGCTCACAAGTGTAAGCGAGGCGGTAGCCTGGTTCAGCTCGAACGAGTATGCCTATGACCTGGTTTTTATGGACATCCGGCTTGCAGATGGATTATCCTTTGAAATCTTTAAACAGGCGCCGGTTAACCGGGCAGTGATATTTGTGACCGCTTACAACGATTATGCTATAGAAGCATTTAAAAATAATGGTATTGATTACATATTAAAACCATTTGATGAGCAGGAGATAGCGCTGGCATTGCAAAAGTTTGAAACCTTGGTTATGCCATATGGCGAGATGGAAAAATTCGACCAGTTTCTGAAACAGTTTCAGTCCAGTATCAAATCCTATAAGAGATCCTTTCTGGTACATTACCGTGATAAGCTGGTGCCGGTAGAAACGACAAAAATAGCCTGGTTTTACACTAAAAATGAGGTGGTTTACGGTCATACATCAGACAGTAGGCAATACCTTATGGATTATACAATGGAACAACTGGAACAACAATTGGATCCGAAATTATTTTTTCGGGCCAACCGGCAATTTATTATAAACCGGAATGCCATCGCGGAAGTTGATTTTTATTTCAATGGACGCCTGTCCGTAAAAGTATCGCCGGAACCATCAGAACATATCCTGGTCAGTAAGGCTCGTGTACCGGAGTTTAAAGGCTGGATGAACAGTTAAACAGTTCACCCCCTTATTTTTCAGCCTCAACCGATTAGTACTTTTCACTCAGTATATTCTTGCACAACTTTACATCATAATTAAAAGCGAGATAATGAAACAGCAAATAAGGCTCTATCCTGTTAACATTTTACTGCCCCCGGCTGCACTTGTTCAGTCAACTCACCCCCTGTTCCAGGGTTTAGCAGGAAAGCGATAATTCGTTGTATTTTAAAGATTTAATTAAAAAAATACACATATAACTTCAATGATATGAAAAAAATATTTTAATTATTATCCTGGCGTTTATAAGTCTGTTATCTGTAAATGCACAAACCCGTGTTGTGGTAAGAAAAACACCTCACCACAAAGTGGCGGTCGTACGCAGACCAGCCATCAGGGCTGTAGTGACCACACCTGCCAGGGCTGTTATTGTGCAACCTGTTATCCAAAGGCGTTTAGTCGTTGTCCATTAACACCTGCCCATTATTAAATAGTTTAATCACCTTAAAACATGAGTCCACTACATATGAAAAAGCAAACAAACAAAACTCCAACTGGCATTTTGTTAAGCCTGTTGCTGATGCTGTTCTGCCAATTGGCCGCAGCCCAAAATACAAAAACGTTAAAAAATAAAACACCCGAAGAAAGGGCTCAGTTACTGACCAAACTAATGAAAACCAGACTGAGCCTGGATACCGGGCAACTTGCCCGGCTAAAGGTGATTAACCTGAAATACGCATTAAAAAATGAGCCTATAATCAAAAGCGATGCCGGTAAATTAGCTAAACTTAAACAGTTTAAAGCTTTGCAAAAGGAAAAAAACGCGGAACTAAAAAAGGTATTCACAGCTGAACAGTATAATCAGTACCAGGCATTTGAAGCCGAAATGAAAGAAAAAATAAGCCATCAATAATCGCAATACGCTTTTACTCAATACATATTTATAAAAACATGCTATGAAAACTATTCTGTTTTTAATAAGTTTTTTGCTGCTGTTATCCGGATGTTCAAAAAATACAGACAGCAACACTGATCCAGCCGATGCAGACGATGACCTGGCAGGGCCGATTTCCCGTCCTGCATCCGGGTACGGTGCCGACGGAAGTTATAAAGTTGCCGAAATCAATTTCCCCAATACCGAATATGCCGGCACACAGGTCACTATTTTTTATCCGGCAGGAATTACCTCAGCCAGGCCAACGATATTTTATTCACATCCCTATGGTGGTGAGGATAAAGAATACAACCGGGGCTTGTTTGAGTTCATCGCTAAAAAAGGTTATGTGGTGGTATTTGTACCCTACCCAACCATGGATGTCAGCATTGATCATCGTTATTTAACCTTATGGACCGGCTTTATTAAAGCTGCCAGTGATTACCCCAATATCATTGACACTAAAAAAGTGGGCTTTATGGGGCATTCTTTTGGCGGTGGTGCATCCATCGGTCTGTCATACAAGGCCTTTACCGAAAAAAAATGGGGACAGGATGGGCGTTTTATTTTCACAATGGCACCCTGGTACAGTTACCAGATCACTCCGTCACAACTCTCAAGCTTCCCGGCAAACACCAGGATGATTACGCAGGTTTATGACGAAGACATTTACAACGATCACCGTTTGGCCATTGATATCTTTAAAAACATCAATATCGCTAATTCAGAAAAAGACTATTATTATCTGAAGCCTTCCACAGTGGCAGGCTACAGATACACGGCAGAGCATAACCTGCCCAATAGCCGCTCGGCTTATGATGCCTACGATTATTATGGCGTTTACCGTTTACTGGATGCATTAATAGACTATAGCTTTAACGGCAGCCAGGCCGGAAAAAATGTTGCCCTGGGCAATGGCTCTGCCGAGCAGGTAAGTATGCCAGGATATTATGGCCAGTTTATGGCGCCGCTCGAGGTTAGCGATAACCCTAGCCCCAGATACCACTCTGGCAAATATTTATTTCCATGTAACAGCACTGACAATCCCCGAATCTCTAATTGCAATTAAAATCCTACTTCAATGAAGAAAATAATAGTTTTAATATTAATCCTTGCCGGTTCTTATATCACAAAAGCCCAACGGCCGTTTGGCAAAGTAGACCAATGGCTTACCGAGCAGGTTTCAGCAATGGGTGGCCGCCTTATGCTGGCAATATATAAAGACGGAAAGGTTGTTTACAGCCATTCAGTAAATAACATGGGTATAAAAGATCGTGTACTAATCAGGCTTGTCGCTCAGAAACAGGGCAAACCTGCCGATCTTAGCGACTATACTTCAGTCACCAGGCAACCTATTGCCAGTTGCAGTAAATGGCTGAGCGCGGCGCTGGTTATGACCTTTGTAGATGAAGGTAAATTAAAGCTCACCGATACCCTGGGCCAATTCTTTCCGCAATTTTCGCGGAACAAAAAAGGGTCGATAACCATCAGCGAATGCCTTTCGCATACGACGGGAATACATTCGCCCGATCTGCGCGAAAACCTGGCAGAAATAAAGCAGGTAAATAGCATGGAAGAAGAAATCGACAAGATTGCGGCATACCCAATGGAAGGCCAGCCCAGCAAGGTTTTTCGTTATAGCAATACTGGTTTGCAGATTGCCGGCGCGGTGATCGAAAAAATCAGTGGAAAAAGATTTGAAACGCTATTTGCAGAGCGGATCGCAACTCCGCTTGAAATGAAGCATACCGATTTTGGCAAAGGAAAATTAGCCTTACCGGCCGGTGGCGCGGTTAGTACTGTTGATGATTATATGAATTTCCTGATTATGATCCTGAACAAAGGAGCATTTAAAGGCAAACGCGTATTGTCTGAAAGCAGCATTGCGCAAATGCAGATCAACAGCATCTCCGCTGATGTTAAAATAGCCTACACGCCGGCTGAGGCTACAGGCCTGGGTTATGGGTATGGCGAATGGATAACAGGAAATGTAGTCAGTAGTCCTGGCCTTTTTGGTGCTTTCCCCTGGATCAACAGGGAGAAGAATTATTGCGGCTTTTTGATGGCTTTTTATCTCAAATCAGAAGGAAGGCAGGCAAAGTATAATCAACTGCAAAAACTGGTTGATATGGAAATACAATGAGATTGAAATCTTATCGCTAAATGATTTAAAGGCATTCTGTTTCTTTTCGATAAGAAAAACAGCGCTCATAGTACGTACAGAGACAAAGAATTTCCCACATTTTTTAACACAAATGATAAGATTTTTATATTAAGCCCCTTAACTTATCTCTCCCTCGCGGCAAACATAAATGGGCAGATAGCTGTTGGTATATTAAAACTACGCATTGAATATACTACTCACCGGTGCAACCGGATATATTGCTCAGCGATTGCTTCCCGTTCTGTTAGAACAAGGCCATACTGTTTTTTGCCTGGTTAGAAATGCCGTACGTTTCGACCAGAATAAGTTTGGCCATGATGCTAAGATCACCGTTATCGAAGCTGACCTCATGAAACCCGAAACTTTACAGTCACTTCCTAAAGATATTGATGCGGCTTACTACCTCGTCCACTCGATGAGTGGTGATAAAGACTTTAGCGATAGTGAGGCAAAGTCTGCCCGTAATTTTTCAAAAGCGATTAGCGAAACCGCAGCAAAGCAGATTATATTTCTAAGCGGGATCGTAAATAGCACTACGCTTTCCAAACACCTCGCTTCGCGCAAAAAAGTAGAGCAATTGTTAGGTGAAGGCAAAGTACCGCTTACCACACTGAGGGCCGGGATCATTGTGGGATCTGGTAGTGCCTCATTTGAAATTATCCGCGATCTGGTAGAAAAGTTGCCGGTAATGGTTGCACCGAAATGGCTTCATACCAAATGCCAGCCAATTGCCATCCGGAATGTGATTGAGTTCCTTTTTAAAGTATTATTGAAAGAATTCACGTTCGGTAAACATTACGACATTTATGGTCCGGATATATTAAGCTATAAGGAGATGCTGTTGCAATTTGCAGAGGTTAGGAAACTGAAAAGACGTATTTTCATCGTGCCAGTTATGACGCCTAAACTTTCCTCTTACTGGTTATATTTTGTAACCTCAACCTCTTACAGCCTTGCACGAAATCTCGTAGACAGCATGCATGTGGATGTGGTGGCCGAGCCGAATGATTTATCGGATCAACTTGATATTAAATTAATCCCTTACAAGCAAGCTATTGAACTTGCCTTTCAGAAGATTGAGCAAAATATGGTGCTTTCCAGCTGGTATGATGCCATGGGAAAAACCTATTCGAAGGAAATGATTAAAAAGCTGCTCGCTGTTCCCACTAATGGCGTATTTGTAGATCGAAAATCGGCCCACACAAGTGACCGAAAACTGGCTGCAGCAAGAATTTTTGCCATTGGTGGTCGTTCGGGATGGTACTATGCGAATTGGCTATGGAACTTCCGGGGTTTTCTGGATAAATTATTCGGCGGGGTCGGCCTTAACCGGGGAAGAAAAAACCCAACAGCCATCAGTACAGGCGACCGGCTTGATTTTTGGCGGGTAATCTATTCAAATACGGAGGAAAGTCGTCTGCTGTTATATGCTGAAATGAAATTACCTGGGGAGGCCTGGCTGGAGTTTAAAATAGTGGATGATTGTGTTTACCAAACAGCCACTTTCAGACCACTTGGATTAGCAGGCCGATTGTATTGGTATGCGGTGCTACCCTTCCATTATTTCATTTTTAATGGCATGATCAACAAAATTGTCAATTAGCCTGCTATGAAAGATGTAAAAAAACAGCATCTGCCCGAAAAAACATGCCCCGTTTGCAACCGCCCGTTTATGTGGCGCGCCAAGTGGGCGAGACATTGGAATGAGGTGATCTATTGCAGTCAAAAATGCAGGCGCAAAAAAAGCTCCGCGAAAACGGTATAAATTAACGCTCACTGCTAGGATTCAAACATTTGCCCTTCACCTTTTGTGAAATTATTTAAGATTAAAACCATGAAAAAAATATACAGAAATACACTTTTATTTGCTACACTAGCTATTGTGGCGGCAACCTATACCAGCTGTAAGGTTTCAATACCCAATGGCGCAACTGCTGTTAAGCCCTTCATCCAGGATAAATACTTAGGTACCTGGTATGAAATTGCCCGAATGGATTTTAAGTTCGAAAAAAACCTCAAAAATGTAACCGCAACCTATTCAAAAAATGATAATGGATCTATCAGGGTTGATAATAAAGGATACGACATGGTTAAAAACAAATGGAAGCAGAGTATTGGGAAAGCTAAATTTGTAAAAGGTAATGATGAAGCAAGGCTCAAAGTTTCCTTTTTTGGTCCTTTTTACGCGGGCTATAATATCATTGAAATCGATAAAGACTACCAGTACGCCCTGGTAGCCGGAAATAACCTGGATTATCTTTGGATACTCTCCAGAACGAAAAATATCCCTGATGCGATCAAAACGAATTACTTAAAAAAAGCGGCGGATCTTGGCTACCAAACCAACGATCTGGTGTGGACCATTCAAGATTAAGGATATAAGACTGTCATATAGCGAAAATTCTGACGGAAGCTACCCCAAATCAAACTTTTGCATAAACCTCGCGAATGATTTTGGCTAAGTCTTCAATTTCCAGATCTTTAAGTACATAGGCAGAAGCTCCGGCATTAAAGGCTTGGGTCCTGTATTCATCTTTACTGTGCATGGTTAATATAATGATTTTAATAGCCGGCCTTTGCAATTTCACCCGTCTTGTTAATTCTAAGCCCGATATACCTGGCATATTCCAATCGATCAACATCACATCGATCGATACACCCTGTTCCAACTTTTTTAGTGCGCTAGCTCCATTTTCAGCATCAGCAGCAACGGCAATATTTGCTTGCCACGTAAGCATATTACAAAGGCCCTGCCTGACGACTTCATTATCTTCAACAATCATTAATTTTATCATTACCTGCTTGGCTTATCGGTTAGCCCCTGATGGGGAATAATTACCTCGACATACGTTCCTTTATCTGGATTTGAGGAAATGATGAGCTGCCCATCCAACAATTCGATCTTACTGCGGATCGATGCCAGGCCTATGCCGTTAACTTTTTCTGCTCCTTCCGGCATCCCCTGCCCGTTATCACTGACAACAATTTTTACCTGGTCGGTACCAACAATAATCATGACTTCGCAGCTGCTTGCCTTTGCATGTTTAACCACGTTGGTCATGAGTTCCTGAGTGGTGCGGTAAACCGCCAGTTCCATGTATTTTTCCAACCGGTTATGCTGAACGGAGATGTGGCAATTGAATTCAATTTTTCCCGACAATTGCCTGCAAATATCATCAACGGCGCTTTTTAATCCGAACTGGTCAAGCGTGGTGGGCATCAGCTCATGCGAAACCCGCCTGGTTTCTGCAATCGCCTGGGTTAACAGTTCATTAATGTAGGCTTTGTTATGCCTGAATTCTTCTTCTGGTGCCCCGGCGCGGAGGCTAGACATGTTGATTTTTATGCCATAAAGAAGTTGTCCGATTCCGTTATGCAAACTTTCGGAGATTCTATGGCGTTCTTCCTCCAAAGTACTCAGCGAAGTCCGGAATATCTTCAATTGTTGCTCCTGCTCCATTTTTTTGATTTTATCTTCCGCTTCGCGCATCGCTGAAATATCCTGATCTACCCCTAATACGTTTTCAATATCACCTTGATTGTTCCTTACTGGAATTCCTTTGATGCGCAGCACTTTGATCTTACCGGAAATGTTCATTTCCAATATTTCTTCAAAGTCAGCATTACTTTCTTGGATGCATTGAACAACATTTTTAGCTTTGCCGAGGCTTTTTTCAATTGCATATTCCAAATAAACAGCTGGTGTGACCTGCGTTCCGTTTTTCAGATTAAACAATCGGTACATCCCATCAGACCAGATTAAATGGCCACTTAGACGATTGAATTCCCAGCTGCCCAATAAAGCTGTTTCCTCCGATTTTTGCAGCAACAGATATGCTTTATTTCGTTCCTCTTCTGCTTTCACCTGTTCATCAAAAATAGTCTGCAGACTGTCGCGGCTTTCCTGTAACTCTCTGGTACGCTTTTTTACGTCATTCTCCAGTTGAAGGAGATATTTTAATTCGGTATCGCGTAAGGCCTGTTCTGCCCGCGTGCGTTCCAGGGCATCCCAAGTGCGTTCGGCAACATCATTCAGGATTTGAAGGTCTATCTTAGCCCATGCCCTGGGTTTACCTGAATTTATGCCAATCCAGGCCATGAGCTTTCCATGCTTCAAGAGGGGAACAGCAGCCCAGGCGGCCACTCCAATCCCGGAATAGACTTCCGGCGATTTCACCCATTCGCTTTTTATACTTGTATCTGCCACAGCAATTGTACGGCCGGACTGGAAAGCTGCTGCCAGCGACATCGAGAAATCTGATAAGCGCATACGCTCAGGCAGAGGCATGGTCTGATCTTCGAAGCGCCCTGCAACATGAAAGGAATCTCCGTCTTTCTCCATCTCAAAATAACCGGCGTACATCACTTCCAGTTTGTTAGCCAATAATTTCATAGCGGTATCTTGTACGCTGAGCGGATTGGTTAATGGCCGCAGGGCATCACTTAACTTTAGAAGGAAAGTTTGTCGCTCTTCATTTTGGCGAAGGGCCTGTTCCGTTAGCTTGCGCTCGGTAATGTCGTCAAAAATCACGGCAATCAAACGACTTCCCGAGCTGCTTACCCTGGAGTAATGAACACTAAACCAGCGGTCGATATCTTTCAGATAATGTTCGCTACGGATGGGTACACCTGTTTGATAAACCGCTTCAAAATAAGGCAACCATTTCTCTTCGAAGTCTGGCAACAAATTGCGCAGACGCTGGCCAAGTGGCTTGGGGAGGCCGGTCTGTTTTTCCCAGGCCTTATTAACTTCCAGTAAAACCAAATCATCCACATGGTCATTTTTGCTCAACTTCACCTCTACTATACAATACCCCTCATTCATAATATTAAAAAGGGTACGATATTTTTCTTCACTTTGCCGCAACGCATTCTCTGTTTCTTTACGGTCATGAATATCGGTAGCTGTTGCATATATTTTGATTACGTTGCCCTGCTCGTTGATTAGCGGTGAGGCATTGACTACAAACCAGCGGTATTTTCCGTCACGCCTTCTTATCCGGTGCTCCTGTTGAAGGGGCTTTCCTGCTGCCACTGCATCAGCATAGCGCCTGGACGAGCTTTTTTGGTCATCAGGATGGATAGCTTCAACCCAACCCCATCCCGTTGCCTGATCAAGGCTTTGTCCGGTATATTCAAGCCAGCGCTGATTGTACCAGCTGGTCGATCCGTCTGGTTCACTGGCCCAAAGTAAATCCGGCACCAGATTGGCAATAGATTGAAAGTGTTTTTCTGATTCTCCTGCCGTTCGCCCTGCCTTTATGTTATCTAGTTCAGCCCAGGTCCGCCCGGCAAATTCTTCTAATAAATGTATTTCAGTTTTTGTCCAATTCCTTGGAAATCCGGAATTTACAGCGACCAATGCAACAAGCTTTCCATTTTTTACAATCGGAACACCAACGCCGGCACGAATGCCGTTGGCAAGATGGATTTCCGGTCCAACTTCAGCCTCACTGCCGCTACATACGAATGTCTTTCCATTGAGATAGTGAGCGGCCTGAAGTGCTGAAAAGTCTGAAATCCGAAGCTGTTTTGGTATGATAAATGTGTTTCCATCCTGACCTGCAACCAGCTGTAAAGTATCTCCATCGGCCAGTAGCTCAAAATAGAGCGCATACATTAAGTCAAGTTCTTTTGCTAATAAGTTCATTGCAGTTTCCAGAATATTAGCAGCGTGTTTCGAAGCTATATTTTGTTTTTTGGTTAGGGTGCCGAGTATATCACTAAAACGTAGCATAATTGTCTTTTGCTCTTTCCAAACCCTTTGCCCGGGTTGTCCATATTCTTTTTTTTCGGCCATAAATTCTACAATATTTATTCAAAATATTGATATAGATCTGCAATATCGCATTAGGTTATTGACAGAAAACAAAATTAAACTAAGATTGTTTAACCGCGCCCCAACCCACTATGATGTTACATGTAAATCTGACTGATGAATCAACTTTAAAAGTTGCCAGCCTATTCAAATCATTCACGATAAAAACTTAACTCTGATAAAACACATTCCCCTAAAAAAAATGCCGGGTAACTCCAAATAAAACCCAATTAATATGTGCGTTAAACCGTAGTACTGTATCCGTCTATAAGCAAGTATTACGCTTTTCACATACGGGTGTTTTCCTACCTTAAATCGAGTATTTGTACAACGAACAATACCCGATGAAGTGCAGTTATTTAAGCAGCGCTTGAGGAAGTGATCCTTCCTTTTTCGCTAAACTGCGATTTAAAATACCTGAATTATGTATGACTTTAACAGGCTAAAAATTTTTACGTGGCACATCCACGGCAGCTATCTTTTTTACCTCTCGCAGGGAGACTATGATATTTACATACCGGTAAACGAAACCAAAAGCGAGGGTTACGTAGGCCGTGGCAACACTTTTCCATTCGGAAATAACGTGATTGAAATACCCGCAACACAGGTGCGTGAAATGAATTTCGATATCATTTTATTCCAAACTGATGAAAATTACTTATGCGACCAGTATGAAATACTTTCTGAACAGCAGCGCAGCCTGCCAAAAATCTATCTCGAGCATGATCCGCCATGGGATCATCCCACGGATGCACTTCATCCCGTTACAGACCCATCAGTTATCCTGGTACATGTTACGCATTTTAACAGTTTGATGTGGAACAGCCCCAATGTACAAACACTTGTCATTGAACATGGCGTAACGGCTAGTCATCAGCCCTACAACGGAACTTTGGAACGGGGCATTGTAGTCATTAATAACCTGCCTGCCCGGGGAAGACTTTTGGGTTTCGACATTTTTGAGCAATTAAGCAAAACCGTACCGCTCGATCTGGTGGGCATGGGTGCCGAAGCATATGGAATTGGCGAAGTGCTCCATCCACAACTGCCAGCGTTTATTTCAAACTACCGCTTCTTCTTTAATCCTATCCGCTATACCAGCCTGGGTCTTGCCGTTTGCGAGGCGATGATGCAGGGTATGCCCATTATCGGTCTGGCTACCACCGAAATGTCGGTCACCATTAAAAATGGATACTCCGGCTTTGTCAGAACAGATATTGATTTGTTAAAGGGAGACATGGAGCTCCTGCTTGAAAATCCGCTGCTGGCCATGGAGATGGGTAATAATGCACGTAAAACCGCTGAAGAGCGCTTCAGCATCGAGAGGTTTACGGGCGAATGGCAACAGCTTTTTGAAACAGTAAGCGCGAAAAAGCTTAAAACCAAAACCGATTACATCTAAAACCACAACTATGACGAACAGAATCGCATTTATTAGTGAACATGCATCACCCCTTGCCCTGCTTGGAGGAAAAGACAATGGCGGCCAAAATGTGTATGTTGCCGAAATTGCAAGGCAATTGGGAGAGCAGGGCTACCAGGTCGACATTTTTACCCGCCGGGAAGATATCGTTTCAAAAACGGTAAATACTTTTTGCACAAATGTGCGCGTGATTTTAGTAGATGCAGGCCCGAAAGAAAAGATAGACAAGGAAGCGCTACTCCCCTATATGAAAGATTTCAGAAGGGAAATGGAATATTTTATCAAACGTAACAAAATCTATTATCAGCTTATCCATGCCAATTTCTGGATGTCGGGCCTGGTAGCGATGGAACTCAAGGAAAGACTTGATATTCCCTTTGTAATTACTTTCCATGCCCTTGGCCATATCAGAAAGATGCATCAGAAGGAAATGGATCGTTTTCCTCCCGAGCGGGTTGATATTGAACGCACCATTGTACAACAGGCCGATAAGATCGTTGCCGAATGCCCTCAGGATGAAGAAGACCTCCGTACGTATTACAGTGCCAATCCTGAAAAAATGGTGATGATACCTTGTGGTTTCAGCCCGGATGACTTTTACCCTATTGCTAAACCGACAGCAAAAACACTGTTGGACATCAGTGAGGAGGAGAAAATTGTACTTCAGTTGGGGCGGATGGTAGAACGTAAAGGTATCGATAATGTGATCAAGGCCTTTGCCAGGCTTAAAAGTGACCATAAATTACGGTTGATCATTGTTGGTGGAGAACATGAGCCATCAGAAAATGATCCTGAACTGGACAGGCTGAAAACACTGACCAGAAAACACGGCATAGAAAATTCAGTAGACTTTGTTGGTCAGAAAAATCGCGGACTGTTGAGGTACTACTATAGTGCAGCCGACATTTTTATCACAACGCCCTGGTACGAACCATTTGGGATTACCCCTATTGAAGCCATGGCTTGTGGTACTCCGGTTATAGGTTCGGCGGTAGGTGGTATTAAATTTACGGTGAAGGATGGCCATACCGGCTATCTCGTTCCACCAAAACAGCCCGAAATTTTAGCGGAAAAGATAACATACTTATTATCTGAGCCATCGCTGCTTAAGGAAATGTCTGATCATGCCGTTCAGCATGTGCATGAAAATTTTACCTGGAAAAAAATCGCCTTACAGTTGCATGATTGTTACCAGGGCATTCATGCCAGTCAGCAAAAATTACGACAGCAGGAATTTGCGATGATACAGCATGCTTTTGAAGAAGGCGCAAAAACCTTCGAGCTTACGTCAAAGATTTTGGGTACCAAGATTGCCCTGGCCGGCGAAATGATTAGCAGGGCTTTAAAAACCGGGAATAAGATATTGGTTTGTGGAAACGGCGGAAGTGCCGCAGAAAGCCAGCATTTTGTTGCAGAGCTGGTGGGGCGTTTCGAGGTTCCGCACCGCAAGGGGCTTCCGGCCATTTCACTCAATGCAGATATGGCCATTATCACCGCGTGGGCAAACGATTTTGGATACGATGATGTTTTTGCCAGGCAGGTACAGGCCTATGGAAACCAGGGCGATATATTACTGTGCCTAAGTACAAGTGGCAATTCGGATAATATTATTAAGGCGATGCAAATGGCAAAAAAGAAAGCGATCTGCTGCATTAATATGTTAGGCAAAGATGGCGGGCGCGCAGTAGACTACGGTGAACTTAATTTGGTTGTACCTTCCCACAGTACACAGCGGATACAGGAAATGCATCTGCATTTGGTACACCTGCTGTGTACGATCATTGAAAATCGAATGTTCAATGTTGCCTTTACCAATAAAACAGCAGCGAAAAAACAGCTTTTACCGGCACGATATCAGCCGGAAACAATTTTAAAACATTATGGCAGCTAAATGTGCAATCTTTCTGGATAAGGATGGAACACTTATTCCGGATATCCCATATAATGCAGATCCTGAACGGGTAAGGCTGGAAGAACATGTGGGCCAAACCCTGGCCATGCTGGCCCCGCATTTCGAGCTGATTGTGATATCCAATCAGAGTGGGCTTGCATTTGGTTATTTTAATGAAGGAGAACTTAAAATGGTTGAGAAGCGCATCAAAATGCTCTTGCATCACTATGGGGTGAGCTTAAGCGGTTTTTATTACTGTCCACATCATCCAGATGGTAACAAGGCACCCTATGCCAGACCGTGCGACTGCAGAAAACCAGCTCCTGGCTTAATTAACAGGGCAGCACTCGAACACCATATCTCGTTATCCGGTTCATGGATGATCGGTGATATACTCAACGATGTGCAAGCCGGAAAAGCAGCTGGTTGCAGTACAATACTGATTAACAACGGCAACGAAACCGAGTGGGATATGGCAGATCATCCCCAACGTATTCCCGATTTTATGGCCAGTGATTTTGCTGCTGCCGGCGAATTTATCTTAAACAGTTTAAAATATGAAAAATACATCGGCGCCATATCGGCAATTCCTGGAGAACTTCAAGAACAAAAAAATTCTAGTCATCGGCGACCTGATACTGGACCGCTATATTCAGGGTGAATGTACACGGATAGCACCTGAGGCCAGTGTGCCGGTAATCGATGTACATTCGGAAAAGAATTGCCCTGGTGGTGCGGCAAATGTTGCAGCCAACCTCAAAGCACTTGGTGCCCAGGTCATATTATGTTCGGTTACAGGGGTTGACAGAAATGGCCATATCCTTATTGAGCTGTTAAAAAAGCTGAATATCGACACAGACCTGATCGTTAGTGAACCGGAACGAGACACACTTTGTAAAACAAGGGTAAGCTCGCTTTCACAGCTCATTGTGCGGTATGATGAAGGCAGTTGCAGCCCAATATCAAAGGTTATTACAGAAAAACTAATGAAGCACATCAGCAGCGTTTTTGACCAGGTAGATGCCATATTAATCTCTGATTATGAAAAAGGTGTACTAACAGATGATCTGATTCTTGCCTTGAAAACACGGAATAACGGTGATAAAAAAATCTTTGCGGTAGATGCCAGGAATTTTGCCCGTTATGCTACGCTTGAGCCTACCCTGATTAAGCCAAATTATACCGAAGCTTTGGCGCTCTGCCGGTTTAAACCTGTTAGCCTTACGCGATTGGAGCAGGCAAAGAACTGGGGCGAATGTTTGTACAAGTATAGCGGGGCCAAAAATATCCTCCTCAGTATGGATGAAGATGGCGTATGCTGCTTCAAAAAAGGGCAGTTCAGTTTTCACCAGACTGTGCCAAAAGTAGCGAACCCACAGGTAAGCGGCGCTGGTGATACCTTCCTGGCCACCGCTTTAATGGCATTGCTTAGTGGCACTGATCTTTATACTGTAACTACACTGGCCATAAGTGCAGCTTCGGTTGTGATTAGCGAACCTCATACCGCAGTGTGCCATATTGCGCGTCTGAAGGACAATTTCAGCACAAAGCAGAAATATCTCAACAATTTGAGCGAAATCGGCATGCTGATGAAGCATTACAAGTCGCAGGGAAAACGGATTGTATTTACCAATGGCTGTTTTGATATTCTGCACAGCGGCCATGTGAACTACTTAAAAGGATCGAAAGCTCAGGGCGACATCCTGATTGTAGGATTAAACAATGATGAAAGCATAAAAAGGCTTAAAGGCCTTCAACGGCCTATCAATGCGATGGCTGACCGTATTGAAGTGTTATCTGAGTTATCATGCATCGACCATATTATCTCTTTTGGCCAAAAGGGCGACGATACCCCTATTCCATTGCTTAAAAAAATACGTCCGCATGTTTTCGTTAAGGGAGGGGATTATCGTAATAAGTTTTTGCCTGAAGGGAACACGCTGCATGATATAGGCTGCAAAATAGTTTTTTTACCAACGGTAGCAGACAGGTCTACAACCAAAATAATTGGCAAAATCGAACAGAATTTTACTTTATTCAGCAGTAACAACATCAATTAATGGAATGGAAATCATGTAAGAGAATATTGGTAATGCGGCCTGATCATATGGGCGATTTATTGATGTCGGCGCCGGCGATCAGGGCCTTGAGGGAAAGTTTTGAGTGTGAAATTACTTTACTTACCTCAACCATGGCCGCGGAAGCTGCTGCCCTCTTACCATGGATAAAAAACGTGATCTGCTATGATTTCCCCTGGCTGAAAACAAATGATGCAATCGCTCCTGATGTGTTGGTTGATCTGGTCTCTACTATCCGGAAACATGCATTTGACGGCTGTATATTATTTAATGTTTCCAGCCAGAACCCCGCCCCTTCCTTAATGATTGCCTTTATGGCGGGTATTCCCCTGCGTGCGGCCTATTGCAGGGAAAATATTTACGGCTTGCTAACCCATTGGCTGCCCGATCCGGAGCCTTATTTCGAAATCAGGCATCAGGTAGCGCGCGACCTCAAACTCTGTGCTTCTATTGGGGCACAAACCACAGATCAACGCATCAGGATTTCGGTACATGAAGATGCCGCAAACGATAAATTGAAAGTTCTTGGGTTAAAAAAGAATGGTTTTTTTATTTTTCATATGGGGGTTTCAGAAGAAAAACGTCAGTTTCCAAAAAAAGAATGGATAAAAATGGCCAAAGTGGTGGCGGAAAAATATGGCCTTCCTATTTTATTAAGCGGAAATAGTAAAGAGCGGGAAAATATCGAAACCTTTGCAAAAGAGCTAGGCAAAGCGGTTATTCCCATAGCTGGTCTGTTTAATTTAAAGGAGTTTGCGGCCTGCGTTTTAATGGCAAGGGCCATATTGAGCGTAAATACGGGACCTATGCATCTGGCTGCTGCTGTGGGCACACCCGTACTGGCCTTATACGCAAGAACGAATCCTCAGCATACCCCCTGGATGGTACCTTGCAGAATAATTGAATTTGATGTGCTTTCGTCCCAGGGCAGCAATAATCAGGTATTACGTTTTCAGTCTGAAAAAGCTTATCCCTCGGCAATTGCTTTTCCATCTACTCAAATGATATCAGACGCTTTTGATGATCTTCTTCGTGAAACAGCAGCTGTTTAACGGCCTGCTCTACCAAAGCATAATCTGGTGTTTTTGTCCAGTCGATAGTTTTATGCCGGGTTGTATCAATTGGTCCCCATCGTTCCGGCTCCCCATCCATACTGATTACCACACTTTTTACACGGAGCGCAGCGGCAATATGGGATATCCCGGTGCAGTTAGAAATTAATCCGTTTGAGCGTTTAAGCAGGGCACCAACCATTCCCAGATCAGTTTTGCCGGCTAAAATGATTGGTTTTTCATCCATCAGCGCGGCTACCTGATTAATAATCTCCAACTCCTCTGAGGTTCCGGTAAGCACGATCCGGAGCGCTTGCCTGGTGCAATAATCTGCAAGTTTGGCAAAAAATGCTGGTGGCCATTGGCGCCAGGAACCCCGCGAACCACAATGCATGCAGATGTAACCATTGCCAATAGCTAATGCATCTAAGTTTTCAAAATCTGTTTGATGTAAGGGGAAAAACATTGCTGTGGTGGTAATGGCTATGCCAAGATGTTTCATTAAAGCAATATGCCGCAGACTTTCGTGCCCCCAATTGGGATAAGGCATTAATAAAGAATTTTCAGCCATTTCGGTCGCGCTAACGGAGAAACCCGCAATTGTACTTCCACCTGAGCAGGCCCTGAGCATTTCGTTAACAATTGTGCCGTTTCCCTGCATCTGCAGTATCATATCGAATGCTTCAGAAGCAAGACTTTTACAAAAGCGGCTAAAACTTTTCGCATCAAAAGGAATTTCAGGTAAGCCGGGGTAACCAGAAAAATCGATAAAACGATCGAAAAGTTCAGGATAACGTTCGATTAGTTTTCTGGCAGATGGCAATCCGATAAATACCAGTTCTGCACCAGGATAAGCCATGCGAAGGTTTTTAATGGCCGGCATGGCACACAGCAGGTCTCCAAGCTGTAAAGCTCTGAAAATAGCAATTTTTTTATACTGCGATATGGCCCCATCCATATTAAAAGAGGAGTTTTTTATAGCGGATTACGCCGCAAATGCGAAAATAAACACTCAGAAAAGGAATTATTGCCGAGGTAATTAGCATTTCTGCAACGTGTACAGCAGATCGGCTGGTTTTCTGCAGTCTTTTTAGTGCAAAGCAGGTTATCAAAAACAACATCACCAATACGCTCCATTTCGAAGCTCTATGATAACCCAAAAATAAGGTATAAAGGCTAAGTAAGGCGAACACTACAATCAGATAATAAGTCCATATTGGAGACCGCTGTATTTTTTGCCGGTAAAGTTCAGGGTATTTTTTAAATAGCAGTACATCATAAATCCCTTTACACTGCTCTTTTAAACTAACACCCCAGCTCGCTTCACGCACGGGGTGAACCACCACTGCCGCCTCATTCCTGAATATGGGAATACTTGCCTGCATCAACTTAAATTCAAGGTCCGAATCTTCTCGCCAGGCCATAGCAAACCGCTCATCAAAACCTCCCGTTTTAAAAAGTGCCGCTTTGGTACAGGCGCAGTTTGCCGTGATAAAATCAGCTTCAGAAAGCCTGGAGGTATTCAAGGCAAAGTCAGTTGGATGAGAATAAAGGGGAACAACTGTTTTACCACTGTATGCGGCTAACTCCCGGCTGTGATGCTGATCAAGAAATCCTTTCAGCCAATCGGTATGCGGCAGGCAATCGTCGTCGGTAAAAGCTACAAGTGGTGCGCTTGCAGTTAGCCAACCCAGGTTGCGCGCAGCGGCGGGCCCTTTTTTTTCAGCTGTGTAGCGCGGAAACAACTGAAAACGGTAATTATTTTTTTGACGGCTAAGTGATTCGATCATTTCGTTGTCGGGGCCGTCATTTACCACAATAACTTCAAAATCACAGCCTGGTAAGGTTTGTTTATTCAATGCATCCAGGCAATTAAACAAGAGGTTCAACCTGTTGTAAGTTGGAATGACTACCGATATTTTTTTGTGCATCTGTTTTGGTAATTAAATATGATCCGATAATAAGTGCATCAAAAGGCGATGTCCAGAAACATTCTATTGCATCCCTTGGTGAACAGACAATAGGCTTGCCCAATGTGTTAAAAGAGGTATTAATCAGCACCGGAACGCCTGTAATTTCTTTAAAAGCACGCAACAAGCGATAATATTCAGGGTGTTGCTGTTCATTGATGGTTTGTACCCTGGCCGTACCATCGGTATGCCTTACTGCCGGGATCAGATCTTCTTTTTCTTTCAGCACATCGTAAATAAATAGCATAAAAGGTGAAAATTCTGCATCCTTGAACCAGAAATGTGCATCCTCTTCCAGTACCACCGGGGCAACCGGACGAAAATCTTCACGGTCTTTCACTTCATTTAACATCGCCTGCATCCGGGGATCAATCGGCGAGGCCAGTATTGACCTGCTGCCCAATGCCCTCGGGCCAAATTCCATCCGGCCCTGGTACCAGCCGATAATCTGATTATCAGCCAGCAAAGCTGCTGTTTCTGTGGCGATATCGTCCATTTTGGTAAAAGGTACTTTTGCCCAGTTTAGAAACCGTTCAATTTCTGTATCGCTGTATTCAGGGCCCCAATACACGTGGTCCATTACAAATTCGCGCTTCTGTGTTTTGCGTTCGTTAATGTCCACGTATAGGGCTGCTCCTAGAGCAGTACCCGAATCGCCTGCCGCGGGCTGTACCCACACCTTTTCAAATGGCCCCAGGTCTCTTATCCTCGCATTTAAAACGCAATTTAAAGCTACTCCCCCAGCCATCACCAAATTGGAGACCTTTGTAACCTGATGGAGGTATTTTACCAATTCTAATGTGGTTTCTTCCAGTACCAGCTGCAATGAGCGTGCAAGATCAAAATGGAATGCGGTAAAAGGCTCGTCTTTTAATCTCTGCGCACCAAATCTCCCGGCTAAGTTTTCATTACTTATGGTATACTGCCCGTTATTGCCCACTTTGATGATTTCCCTGAACTGGTCAGCAAAACGAGGCTGTCCGTAAGAGGCCAGTGCCATTACCTTATATTCATCAGAAGAGTGAAGAAAGCCTAAGTGGGTAGTTAAACGCTCATAAAGCAAGCCAAGGGAATGAGGAAGGTTTACCTGATTAATCCTGGTCATTTCTGTTCCCCTACCGATACCGAAGGTTGTAGAAGCCACCTCACCCCTCCCATCAAGTGTAAGTATGGCCGCTTCCTGGTATGGCGATGGAAAAAATGCACTTGCTGCATGTGCCGCATGATGATCTACATAATGCCATTCCCAATCACTGATTTTTGAATCGTAAAAACGTTTCTGCAGATGATGCGGATAACCATCAACCAACTGGTGTGGCGCATGCAAAATGGAAGACAGGAACAGGTTATCCCAGGGACTGCCAGCCGTTTCACCAGAAGTATGATTCGGATAGAACGGAATTTCACATAGCGCTTGGTTTTTATAGCCTTCTTCGATAAGAAGCGCTGGATCAAAAGAATAGGCAATGTGATCAACATCTCTTAGGTGGATGCCTGCTACCTTCAAACAATAATCTATCGCATGGAAAGGTAGCTCGTAAGTATTAAAGGGAATAGGCCGTTTGCCATGTTTAACGTGGGTAAAACGTTCATCTTCTGCCGCAGCCAGGAGTATTCCGTCTTTGAGAATGCAAGCCGCGGAATCGTGAAAAACTGCATTGATGCCGAGTGTGATCATACCATAGATAGTTTAAGTGAAGGAAGTATTCGTTTTAGAAACCATAGCTAAGCGTGAAGTGATTTTGTTTTTTGATAAAAGGGTATAATTCTCATTAGTCAAGGTAGAAATACGCCTGTCATTTGTGATAAAATGGTTAAGAAAGTGCCCTTAATACGATAATACTTCTTTCCTCTACGCATATCGCCTCGCCTGCTAAAAATTTTTCTTTTCCAACTTCTTTTATTGCAGTAGAAATCGCAACTTCCCATTTTTTGGAAAATTTAACACCCGGAAGTTTACAGCGGGTTTCGTATTGACTTCCATTAAAAATCAGTAAAAAATGGCTATCAATGATATCCCTGCCATTTTCGTCTGTTCCGCTAATACCTTCTCCGTGAAGAAAAACCCTTAGGATATTTTCATCCAATTCCCTTTTTTGTTCGTTCAACAATTTACCTGTAGCTGCAAGCCAGGCGATATGAGGCAATCCGTCTGCACCAATTTGCTTATCTTTAATCCATTCCCTTCTCGAAAGGCTGGGGTGGCGCTGACGGAGCAAGATCAGTTTTTTTGTAAACGCCAGCATTTCTGTATCAGCATCGGCCCAGTTTAGCCAGGAAATTTCGTTGTCCTGGCAATAAGCATTGTTGTTACCCTTTTGGGTTTTCGAAATTTCGTCACCGGCAGCAATCATTGGTACACCCTGAGATAAAAGCAGTGTAGCCATAAAATTCCTTTTCTGTTTATTGCGTAACAGGTTAATGGCTAAACTATCGGTTGCTCCCTCTTCTCCACAGTTCCAGGAGTCGTTATCAGATTCGCCGTCCTGGTTATCCTCCCCGTTGGCTTCATTATGCTTTTCATGATAACTTACCAAATCGTGAAGTGTAAAACCATCATGAGCGGTAATAAAATTGATGCTTGCCGAAGGTCGCCTGTTACGCCGCATATAAAGGTCAGGACTACCCAGAAACCGTTGCGCAAAACAATCTGCCATCCCTTTATCCCCTTTCCAAAATCTACGTACGCTATCTCTGTATTTTCCGTTCCACTCTGCCCATCCCGCCGGAAATTGACCAACCAGATAACCGTCCTCATGAATATCCCAAGGTTCGGCAATGAGCTTTACCTGCGATATGACCGGATCCTGATGAATTATATTTAAAAAAGCGCCCAATGTATCTACCTCGTGTACCCCCCGGGCCAATGCCGAAGCCAGATCAAAACGGAAGCCGTCTACATGCATTTCCACTACCCAGAAACGCAAACTATCCATAATTAACCGCAATACGGCAGGGAGCCTCGTATCCAGGGTATTCCCGGTACCGGTAAAATCAGTATAGTAGCGTTTCTGTTTTTCCAACCGGTAATAAGTTTCATTGTCTATCCCCCTAAAACAAATTGTTGGTCCTTTTTCGTTTCCCTCTGCGGTGTGGTTGTACACCACATCCAGGATAACTTCAATCCCATTGCGGTGCAGGTTTTTAACCATGTTTCTGAATTCACGAATCTGTTCACCATGGGTACCCGAGGATGAATAGTTGCCTTCCGGCGCGAAAAAACCTATCGAATTATAACCCCAGTAATTAGTTAAACCCTTTTCCTGCAGGTGCCCGTCTGAAATAAACTGATGCACAGGCATCAGCTCTACGGCGGTGATACCAAGAGATTTAAGGTAGGCCACACTTGCCGGATGTGACAATCCCGCATAGGTTCCCCGCAGGCCCTCAGGCACCTCAGGATTAAGCTTACTAAATCCCTTCACATGCAATTCGTAAATCACCGATTGTCCATAGGGGATTCGCGGTAAAGTATCGCCTTCCCAATCGTATTTTAAGTCTACAACAAGTGATTTAGGAACAAACGGACCACTGTTTAACCGGGAAAAACTTAAATCATCGCCCGATTTACCTACCTGATAGCCAAATACCGCATCATCCCACACCATTTCTCCGGATATGGCTTTGGCATAAGGATCTAAAAGCAATTTGTTTGGATTAAAACGCTTACCGCTCGCCGGATCATAAGCGCCATATACCCTGTAGCCGTAAAGTTGTCCGGGATGTATTCCCTCTATATAACAATGAAAAATATGATGATCACGATCAACAAGCTCGATACGGGCATTTTCCTCCGTCGCATTAGCATATAAACAAAGTTCTACCTTTTGCGCGTTTTCTGCGAATAGCGCAAAATTAGTACCCTTTCCATCCCATTCCGCACCAAGTGGAAAAGAACGTCCGGGAACAGGAGCATATTTTTCTTGCATAACAATCCTATTTTGGGGTGGCAACAAGCAAAAAGTGGCAACAGTTTTCCCCTCACTTGTATTTAAGCGCTAAAACCCGTTAATCGGGTATTTTTATCCGGGGATATACGGTTAACCAAGTTCGCCAGTAGTGAATATCACCTGCCCATATCACAACTTTGGTTATAAAATAAAACATGGCAGTAATGCATTACTTAAGGTGCTTAAGTCATGGCTAAAGTAGCAAGGACTGCTCCGGTATCTTATTTATTCTGAGTTAGGAAAACCTCGTCAATTTTATCTGATGGAAACAAAGGGGTGATCATGTTTTAGCATTGATTTTCCCTTTAGCTAACAGATCGAGACAGATTTCCATCCACACCTCGTAAAGGTTTCGACAAAGATTGTATTGCTATACCCTGCACCAATCGCAAGTTCCATCTCCCAATACAGTTTCCACCACCCGATCTCCAGGATTAGCACTGCTTAACGGCGGGGCCAGTCTCTACAACTCTTGCAGTCAGCTCAGGATCATGCTTTTCCAGTGTCGGAGGTTGGTTCCACAAATTCCTGCAACTGGTATACGGGCCGAAACCCAATCATCAGCTGGTATTTTTACACGGTCAACTTCCTGAACGTCGAAAGTACCAGCTGCGTTTTTCAGTGCCATTTTCATTTTATTGCTCCTGTGCTGTTAATTTTATTATCTGCCCCGTGGCATTGCCTGCCATTTTTAGCAATACTACAGATCTGCTATCTGGATCAATTGGTTTGAAATCGGTTAAATCAGTTGCAAGTGCGGACGGATTTGCAGGCTAACTACATCTGATGCAGGCGGTTGAGCGATACAAAACGCAATGGCCCAGGCTATATCTGCAGCTGGTAGCATCTCCTGTTTATTTATTTGTTGAATTTTATCCTCACTGCTTCCAGCTTGCATATCGGTATCAACTGCTCCAGGTTCTATCAGCGAAACTTTGATGCCTAGTGGATTGACTTCCTTCCTAAGTGCTGCCGAAAATCCCTGAATGCCAGTTTTGGTCGCCACATATACTGCATTACCATCCTCTCTTACTTCTGCGCTCATTGAACCAATGTTGATAATCTGCCCCATACCCAAAGGCCTGAACCTGTTAATGGCCTCCCTACTGCAGGCCATATACGCGAGCAGATTGGTATTCAGAATATACTGCCAATCCTCATATTCGCCATCAGTTATGCTCCCAAAGCCTAATGCAGCATTATTGATCAGGATATCCAATCCACCAAGTTGATCATCCGCTTGCGAAAACAGGCTTTTGATACCTTCAGAGGAGGAGATATCAACCGCTATACCGGTGCCACCCCGCACATTTTTGGCCGCAATAGCATCAAGTGTTTCATCTATTTGCTGTTGATTGCGCCCGCATATTAAACACTGCGCACCAAGCGAACTCAACAAAATAGCCGCTGCCCTGCCAATACCGGTAGTTCCACCGGTTATTATTATTTTCTTGCCCAAAAACGCACTGCTGAAATAAGAATTGAAATCTTCCATAGCTTATATCTGTTTAAATCACCATTCCTGTTTCTATTCATAACCCTGTCAGAATGTAGATTGTTGAAGGAAAAATACCTGTTTGCTCAGCGCGATATACGTCTAATGATTTCATCCCTTGTTTCATCTGAAACACCTATGAATAAGCTTATACTTGCCAAACATGTGTTTCTACACCTTATGCCCATTCATAAAACCAGTTGAAAATGGCAAAACCCTTACCGGGACATCACTTATTCCGGCATGGGATGATGAATTTTATGCCGAAACCCGGCAGCCAGATATTGAAATGATCTGTGACAACTGTGGAAATCCAAAATCAAAAGTTACGGCAACAAATTGTACGAACTGTGGCCAAAACAACTGGCTAACGGTGATAAATAACCTGGCAAACTAAAAGAATGATTGAAACAGGTTTTTATCTAAAGCGAATTTACCAAACGTTTTTTTTGCTGTTGGAAAGTAAATTCTTCATTCATCAGGATTTTGAAATCCTGTTCCCGGTTATCTGCAGCCAGCTTCAATGTTTTCAAAAGGTTTTCCCCGTTAATCTTTAACAATTTTAAACGCCCGGTTAAGCGCTTGGCTCCTGGTAAATTCTTTAAAGAGTCTATACTGATTTGTTCTTCCGCAAGCAGCACTGAAGGAAGTATCACCCGCTTCTTCGCCGCATAGTCTTCAATCTGTTTGAAACTGATGCGATTGATTTCCATTAACCGTTCCAGAGCCGGTAGCGTTTCCGGTTTGTTGCCTTTTTGCATTGCCAACAGATGATACTCCATGAGCAACAATTGTGTGATATGCTTGAGGTAATCGGCCGCCGCTTCATCGAGCTTGGTTTCATACGTTTCAGAACCGCCAACTCTGTTCGGCACAGCCATATCTCCACCCACGCTATCTTTTTCGAGACTGGACTTTTTATCAGCAGTATTGCACGCCGTTAGGCATAGCAATAGCAGCCATACACCTAAATTTACACCTGACTCTTTTCTTAAATTTTTCATTCCGTTTCGTATTTCTAAGATAAGCCATGTTCACTGCACGAAAGTTTCTACAGATCTAATAAGGCGTATTAGTTAGCCCAGCCCGGACAATCTACTTAAATCAAACCAGGCATTTAACAGATACGGATATGGTATTAATTCAGGTATTTATACATCCAAAACACGTAATTAACACCTAAACTTTTACAAAAGCGCTTAGGTTTTATAAAAAGTAAGGAGCAAAACATTATGGGTGGAAAGTAAGCAAGTATAGTAAAGTGCCAACATTGCGACCATATATAAAATACTGAAATCCCACATAAAAGCATCATAATCTATTTAGCATCAATGATAAAAACATGGAAAAAAAACATAATGATAACGGTCCGGAAATCGTAAATGCGGGTAAAACCCCTGTAAGAAAGCCTGCTGAAAATATTATATCAGGTGCCGGCAATCAGGACCAGCTGGATGGGCTTAAAGAAAACGCAGCCCGGCAACCTGTAGAACACAAGAAGATTGGCGTATCGCCTGATGCAGGTCGTGAACCGAAAAAAGGTGAGGTGAAAAAATAAACTTTCTCGCTTAAACCTATGACAAAAATTCTTAGATAAACTTACAATTTCATTTACACAAAATCAGAAAATATGCTAGCAATGAACTACCGGGGCCCCTACAGGGTCAGAACAGAACAGCGCCCAATGCCGGAAATCCTGCATCCGGAAGATGCGATTGTAAGGGTAACCCGAACCTGCATCTGCGGATCAGATTTACACCTTTACCACGGCATGGTACCCGATACCAGGGTGGGTTCAACCTTTGGACATGAATTTATTGGTGTTGTAGAAGAAATCGGCCCACTGGTAACGAATGTCAAAATCGGAGACCAGGTACTGGTTCCATTTAATATTGCCTGCGGAAGATGTAATTTCTGTAAACAGGGACTTTATGGAAATTGTCATGAATCTAACTCCATGGCCACCGCGGTTGGTGGCATTTTCGGATACTCGCACACTGCCGGAGGCTTTAACGGCGGGCAAGCGGAGTATGTGCGTGTTCCATATGCCAATGTAGGCCCTACCGTAATCCCACCGGATATGGATCCCGACGATGCCGTTCTGCTGACCGATGTTGTACCTACAGGATACCAGGCGGCAGAAATGGGCGGAATAAAAGAGGGAGATACGGTAGTTGTTTTTGGAGCGGGGCCGATTGGGATTATGGCAGCAAGATGCGCCTGGTTTTTTGGTGCAGCCCGGGTAATCGTTATTGACCACATCGACTATCGACTGGAATTTGCCAGAAACTATGCAAAATGTGAAGCCTACAACTTTAAATCAATGGAAGATCCGGTGGTGTTTCTAAAAAAGATCACTGACTGGTACGGTGCAGATGTTTGCATAGACTGTGTAGGCTGTGAGGCAGAAGGAAATGCCCTCCAAACTTTTACCGGTAAAATAACACTGATGCAGGCCGGTGCCGCCACTGCGCTGCAGTGGGCAATCAATTCAGTAAAAAAAGGAGGGATTGTTTCGGTAGTGGGTGTTTATGGCCCGCCATTCAATTATGTACCTATTGGCAACGTGCTGAACAAAGGCATTACTCTTCGGGCCAACCAGGCATCGGTAAAACGGTTGCTACCTAAACTTATTGAACATGTACAGGCCGGAAGGCTAAATCCTAAAGGGCTTATCACCCATAAAGTTCCACTGGAAGAAATATCAGATGCCTACCACATTTTTTCAGCCAAGCTTGATGAATGTATCAAGGTGGTACTTATCCCATCAACTAAATCTTAAAACATGGAAACCAACAATTTTGATTATAAGAATATTCCCGGCTGGGGCATGGATATTGATGAGCGGAATGAACCCACCTATCCGATGAAAAATTACACCGGTGATGACCACAAACGTTCGGACTATGAAAAGCCTCTTAAACAACCTGTTGATGTAGAAATACTTAAATCTACTGAACGCCCTGCAATAAGCGCCGTATTTGGCAATGCATTGCCTCCATCGGGCTTAAGTGGTATTATACGCCGTTATGCCTTTAAACATAGCGAAGACCGCTACCGGCACTGGATTCCGTTGATCCTCGCTGACCGTATAAATGCCTGGGAGGGAATTATAGATGACTTTAGAAGCGGTATTATACCCAACATACCTGCCGAACGCGGATGGAAGTCGGAACTGAAATACAATCGTGCAGCATTGACCAAAAAGATCCTGGTGACCGGTGTAGTGAGCCTCGTGCTATTAAGTTATCTTACACGAAAAAAAAGATAAGATACTTGGCAGTCAGGTGTGCGATACTTTATGCACATCTGGCTTGCCAAACCTATAATTTCTTGCAAAGCACCGCTGTTTAATTTGGCATTTATAAGTTACATCAGCATAACCAGATCGCTAAAGCATTGTCATTTCATATGCCACAAGGTTTGACTGGCGTTAAGCCGTTTTGTCAGCATGGGCAGTTTTTCTGCAGTCCAATTTCGCAATACCGCATCCTTTAATCCGGTTGATCCCGAAGCTTTTACATGCAGACCAATTAAATCTTCATCTGCCTGCATCACCAACCGCAAAAGCAACTTATCGTACCCAGGTCCCTGGCTTTTCTGTAAATTTAACAACTGTGTTTTCGCCTCTGCGGTAAGATCAGCTTCAGGAAGGGAACATATAGCTTGTAGTTCGGCAATATATTTTGCCATACTTTCTCTCCGCTTTCCAAGAAAGGGCACAAATTCTGGCTGATCCTGAACCTTCGATATTTCCGTATCCAGAACTTGTTGATATTCGATTATTGAAGCTAACGGATACAAAAAATCATCTTGTTCCAATTTATAATCTCCGGTTTGCTTTTCACAACTGGCAAACATGGTCAGCAAAAATATTATGGAAGGGAAATAAAAATAAAATTTCATAGCGTTGACTCGATAGTCCAATTAACCGTTCAAAAAATGATCTTAAATAAAAGACGCACGCAGGCGAAATCTATATTCGCTTGCGTGCGCCGTTCAGCATGTGCATTAATTATTGGGGAGTTACGGATCCGGACGAGGTGCTATCTGTTATTGTAGAATCTCTCATTGTACTATCCTCCTGCCCGACTGTTTCCTGCTGGGCGCCACCATTACTCATTGAGGTATCGCTGCCGGTCGAATCTGCACCTTCCGATCTGGCGCCTGAATTACATGAAATAAAAACTGCTGTAGCCATTACAGCGATAAATAGGTACTTTTTCATTTTATATTGGATTAAAGGGTTACCTCATATTAAGCTGTTTAAAAGGCCAAAAGTTCCGCTTTTGTTCAAAATGGGTAGTTTGCATCATGCGTAACGTATTTATCCCCCCCGACTTAAAAGAAGTATCGTGGTGCTTTAAGGAGCTGCCGTTGATAAACTTTAATAGAGAAGGATCGTCATTCCCGCGACCGCGGGAACCACGAAGTGCTCAGCAATGCGAATCCTAATACATGTCATAAGATTCCCATCCGATAGCCACGAGTTGGGAATGACGATCTCTGAATGGATATACTTCAGGACACAATATTTGTATTCCGTTTCGCTTCAACGCATTGGTTTAGCTTTTCGATGAGCGTAATCATAACAATAATGACCAACTCTATTGATGCACTTAGGTATTCCCACCTGCGTTACCGGCAAGATCACCGCTTACATCTTCCTCATCATCAATTTCGCCGGTCAGGCCACGTTGCACATCGTTATCATCTGCTTTTTCCTCATCATTAGGACTGATGTCTGATTGATGTTCATTTTTCTGGTTTTCATCCTCGTTTGGATCTACGTTTGTATTCATCATAACTTTTTTAATGAAGAACATGATAAAAACGAATATAGTTTTACAACGGTTGGAATTGGAGCCTACATTTCCATGGCCTGAGTAACTATATCCCGGTAGCATGTTTAACCTGATCAGCTACAGGAAAAAGACCGGTTATCAGGCCTACAGCCACAAAAAAAGTGTATTTACCCTTTTAACCCGTGTTTATACGCTTATTATATTAAGAAATCAGGTAACATAATCTTGATGGTGATGAGGGTAATGTATGTTTTCCATATAAAATATGGGTTTTAAGCGCTATTATTTATTTTTTGGCAATACATATTACCTAATTTACAGCATTAAAGCTAAGTGGTAAACACTAGAAATAATTCTGTACTTTAAATTCTACATAAATATTAGTAAATTAGAGTCAAGTAAAATCTGAATCATATGACTAAAATTCTTGTAGTAGATGATGATCCCAGCAATGCGGAAGTAATGCAGATGGTATTGGAAAGTGAAGGTTTTCAGGTGGAGCGGATTTGCCATTCGGTACAATTTGAGTCATCGATCATGAGCTTCTGTCCAGACCTTGTTTTAATGGATATCCTCCTGGATGCAGACGATGGAAGGGACATTTGCAATGAACTCAAAGCAGATCAAAGTACCCGTCACATTCCGGTGATGTTGATTACGGCCATGCTGGAATCGCAGGTAGGAGCAATCGCCTGCGACGCAGACGCGATCATGTTCAAACCCTTTGAGTATACAGTTCTGGTTAATAAAGTGAAAAATGTATTGCGCAGCGCGATAAAAATCAGAAATTAGGAACGGAGTACCCACTATCAACCAGCTTATTAAAGCTGATTATAGTAACCGCTATTCATAAAACTTATAACTCCCTGCCTTTAACGTCAGCATTTATCAGGTAAAAAGAGCGCAAAAAATCGGCAGTATCATTCGCATCCGACAAATGGCGCGTCAGCGATGTATCATTATCAAGATGAAAAAAATTAGCAATGTGATGATGCTGATCGGCATTTATCGGACTAAAGCCCATAGACCAGGCCGGAAAACTTCTTTTATGCCAAAAACCAGACCCAAGCATTAATATACTTTTGTTTCGCTCATCTGAACATATGCTATTATAAATGCTTACTACCTTCTCTTTGTCCCCTTCCAAAAACTGGATAAACCGCCCTTCGGTTTTTGTAATAAACCTTCCTTCCATATAGAGCAACATCCCCGTCAATCCAAGTGCGGTATTGTTACGCCGCGATTGTTCTAAGAGTAATAAAAGATCCTCATCACTCATGAGGCGCGACGCTATACTTGTATATACTAAATAATAGATTCGTGTAGGCATAGAGACAGAGTAAGCTTACAAGTTAATAAAATAATGATAAAGCCTTCTGTTTTACAAACCAGAGTTGTGAGAAAATCAATTTTGTTGGCATAGTTGTGCCATGCACCTAATTTCTCTTATGAGCAATCTTCTGATGTTACAAATTCCATATTTTAGATTCCCAACCTGACTTTGAGTCGATCTGCTATCCTATCTTCGGCATAAGGTGAAATTAGTGGCAAGATCCATGAAAGTGCCAGTGGATGCCTCCCCCGGCAGTTCAATCTTTACTCTCGGGAAAAAGGTTAAGCACCAATGTATGCTTAACCCTGTTAAAAAATTTTAAATTTTGCCATCACTAAATCAATCATTCTCTTCAGCGTTAGTATTAGAGGTGGAATTTGGCATATTTCCGGCTTCGCCAGGGTTACCTTTTTCCGGATCGGCCCTTGCCTCTTCAGCACCGTAATCTCCCTCGCCCATTTCGCGGCCAAGCATACCCGCGCCATCTTTCACTTTCTCTATTTCACTGCTATCATTGCTACGGTGACGGGGAACCTGGTTACTGGGCATATTCGATTGCTCTGCGGTATGATCTGCTTTCGGATCAGCAAGATTTTTATTTTTATGATCTTCTTCCATAATGATATAATTATTTATGATACAACAGGCAGATAGTCTATGATGTTTTTGTTTGATGGTAAAAATCGTTTCCCTATAGTTGATATGAGATCAAAAACCAACACGCTTACCCTCCCGTCATTAGTCAAAACTTTTAAGCTGAAAGGGCAGTTCTATAGATGTGCAAAATATAATGACGAAAGAATACGTATTTCGTATGCTATCACATCAATCAGTTTTGAGTCACATCAACCGGAATTAATATGAACAAATTAAAAATAATCCTAGCAGAGGACCATAATCTGGTAAGGAACGGGATTAAAATGTTACTTGAATCGCAGGCTGATATTGAAGTGGTTGCCGAAGCCGGTGATGGTAAGCAGGTATTGGAATACATTGAATCTGGATTGATTCCCGACATTGTACTTGCCGACATCAATATGCCAGAGATGGACGGCATCAGCCTGATAAAAGCCATTAAATTGTCACATCCTGATATTAAAGTAGTGATCCTTTCGATGCTGGACCATGAAAAATATGTAATGCAGGCATTTATGGAAGGAAGCTACGGCTATATTCTAAAAAACGTAAATGAAAGTGAGATGCTCTTTGCACTTAAAACCGTAGCCGGTGGAGCGAAATATCTTTGCGTGGAATTGACGGGAACATTGCTCAACCGTTTTATCCGTGAAACCTCTGCCCAATCAGAACAGGATGAAATACAGGTAGATCTTTCGATGAGGGAAATTGAAGTCCTGCATCTGGTTGCCGAAGGTTATACCAACCAGGAGATGGCAGATAAATTATTCTTGAGTAAGCGCACAATCGAGGGGCACCGCCAGATGCTGATTGATAAAACAGGGTCTAAAAATACCGCATCACTGATCCGTTTTGCCGTGGTAAATGGTTATTTAAATTAATCGAACGCATCACAGTTTATTAGGAATCTGAGCACTGTAATTAGTGTAAATTTAAAAGCCAAATCAGCCGGTTGCCGGGCTATGATAAATCCTGAATTTTCTCCTGGGGAATAATTTATGGTATAAAATTAATATAAGTGACGAAACTGATAGGCCATGAATTCCGGTCTTGCCCCGGCTATCAATAAAGAATCGGTACAGGTTTGCCGCTGCCGGAGGACTCTCTGTATTTCCACGTCATTTGTACGGTTTAGCCCTACGTATAATGCTCACTATTACTGTTGTTAATACCCAATATTAAAACAGCCGGCTAATGTGCAAAACCAAAAAAAAATAAGGTGGTTCTTTTTAGGTAATAAACGTTCACTGGCTGAACAATCTTTCAAATAGATTACTAAAAAGTAGATCATGGAACAAGAAAATTTTTGTGTGGCAGCAGAATATCATAAACAGTCATTACTGGCACAAGCCCTTAAACTCACCGCTGATGAAGATGATGCCAAAGATTTGGTTCAAGATACCCTGATCAAAGCAGTAGGAGCTTGTAGTAGCTTTTCTGAAGGAACCAACATCAGAGGCTGGTTGTACGTCATCATGAAAAACACCTTTTACAACAGCTGTTGCAAGCAGAAAAGACGTACCGCTATTTGGGAAAGTGACGATTGCCTCTACGATCAGCAACTGATGAACAGCCCTGTTAAGAACCTGTCAGAAACCAAAATGGTAATGGAAGACATACAAAAGGCAATGAGTACGCTCAGGGCAGATTACAGGACGGCATTTCAACGGTATTTTGAAGGCTACAGCTATGATGAGATTGCTACTGAACTCCATATCCCTTTGGGAACAGTGAAAACCTATATTTATCAGGCACGCCAAAGTTTAAAAAAATACCTGCGTATTTACCGCTAAGGTACTTCGATCATTCATGATGAAATAAATCTGAAAAAATCATTAATGCATATGCTATTGGCAATTAGGCAATGTTGCTTTAGCAGTTATTATTGGGCATTGTCTTTTCAATATCAGGACGAAAAATCAGGAATTAATATATTATGGAAAGAAAAACAGGTATATCCGAAATAAAAAGTTCAAAAGCTGATCAGCCTGATGATCATGACGACTGGCAGATTGATCCCTTAGCAGGTTATAAAAAATCAGACAAAAAAGTAAAAGATAAAAAGAAAGAAGATCAGGAGAAAGGTCCAATGGGTTTTGATGAATGGTCTGTATCCTGGCCATGATTGATGCAGATTACGTTATCGCCAGACCATTCATGCATCAGCACAACGACACATCTTTCGATGATTAAAAGGCGTATTTACTGAATTTAGCGCATAAATACCAATGTTCAGTTTTGGCACTTTTGCACAGACTTGCCGGGATACGACCAGAAAGAAAACTGAAAAAAAAATCTAAACAAAAGCAGGAACCCAAAAAACGTGATACGACGAAAAGGGATACCAAAAAGGGACACCATCAAACGTAACATACCGATGTAAAAAAAGGGAGTGCTTTTTTAGTACTCCCTTTTTAAAATAAACAAAGCTTTAGCTTAAAACAATCTGGTAATTTACATTAACCCTTTTCGGATAATTACTCTGCTCGCTATTTAACGAAACAAATGCGGCATTGCCATGAACTTCGTTTTTCAATGCATGTTCATAATGCGACTGGATGGTTGCCTGGTAATCGTTCTGCAAACCCTTTGTAGTTTCTGCTAAAAGATTTCTATCATTCAGGTTTTCAGGCAATAGCGTAATGTCGCAATTTCCTTCACTGATTTCTTTGACTAAGTATTTCATTTTGGTTTTAAATCTTCGTTTCCTGTTTTATAAATAAGATTTCAAGAAAGACCAAAAATATAGTAACGGTTTAGCTTGTGTGTAATCTAAAAGTTAATTTTTAGGCGGTATATGTATCAATTTATATCCCATAAGTATGATTTTAGCCACATCCCGATACGCAACGCAAACGATTAAAAGAAACGGCTTACCGCCGAAAAAGGGAAAAACTGTTAACTGCTTTCCAAAAGTTAACCTAAGGTTTTTGGCTAAAATAATTGCTTAAAAAAACACTTTGAAATTTAATCGCATTTGCCCAGTAATCCCAGTTGTGTACACCAGGCCGGGTAGTAAAATCGTGCGCAATATTATTGTATGATAGTTCGTCGTGCAAGCGCACATTCATTTTATAAAAAAAATCATCAACACCACATTCAAAGGCAATTGCCAAAGATCCCGGCTTAATCAGGTGAACGAGGTCAATTACACTATTTTGTTTCCAGCGTTCCGGAAATTCATCCTGCTTGCCCAATCTTTTCGAAATATCCCACCCATTCGGGAACGGTTTGATATCCACGCCCCCGCTCATGCTGCCAACAGCACCATATACATCCTGGTGTTTAATGGCCAGATAAAATGCTCCATGTCCACCCATACTTAAACCTGTAATGGCCCTTCCCCTTTTTTCAGCAATGGTTTTGTAATGTTCATCAATATAGTTTACCAGCTCTGTGGCTACATAGGTTTCGTATTTCCAGGCAGGATCAACCGGACTATCGAAATACCAGCTGGTTACATTACCATCAGGGCATACAATCATAAATTGATATTGGTCTGCCAGATTTTTTATCCCCGGCACCTTTTTAGCCCATTCCGCGTAACTGCCCCCTGCTCCGTGCAGCAGGTAAACCACCGGAAAAGCTTTTCCTGTTTTATAGTTATCAGGTTTAATCACTATTGCCTTAATATTTTTTTTCATGGATTTGCTATAGGTTAAAGCAGTATCTACTTCGGCAGCATTTACAACATGGTTAAATAAAAACAAACAGGCAATCATTAAAAAGCTATTTCTCATGGGTAATTTTTGCTTATGGATATAATATGGCGCTAAATTTATAAAATAAACGGGCAATTTTTCCTGTTTCTGCAATGGAGGCAAAAAAATAATCATGCTTTAATTACCTATTCCCCAAAGGGTTAAAATACTTTAAAACAAATTTGTTACATAACAGGTTGTTGAACGGTAAACCTACCAGATAATGCTTAAAACATACCCATTTTACATCAAAGCACCGGTAATTCTTTTAGGATTGGTCATTACCGTATTCATCATGAGTGTGCTGAGAGACATCCTTGTGCCGCTTGCTTTCGCAGCCCTCATTGCAATACTGCTCAACCCACTGACCAACCGTTTCGAGAGAAAAATGCCAAAAATAGTCGCTATTACTCTTTCCATGCTTATTGGTTTGCTGGTAGTGGTAGCCGTCCTTTATTTCCTGTCCTCACAGTTAGCCCATTTTTTTGATGATCTTGAGAACATTAAACAGAAATTATCGCAGCTGCTCGAGCAGATCAGAAGTTGGTTACAGGCCACCTTTGGTATTTCCACCAAAAAGCAGATGCAAATGCTCAGTGAAGCCGCAAATGGCAGCAAAGCCTTGATCGGTCAAACCTTAAGCGGCTTAATGGGTGTGCTGAGTGTAGTTTTCCTGATCCCGGTTTATACCTTTCTGATCTTACTGTATAAAACCTTAATCCTTAATTTTATTTATGAAGTGTTTTCGGAGGAGAACAAACAGAAAGTTGCCGAAATTTTAGGCGAAACGAAGGCTGCTGTTCAAAGTTATATTATCGGTTTATTGATTGAAACTTCCATTGTTGCCGTAATGAACTCCGCCGCGCTGCTTATTCTCGGCGTACCGAATGCCATTCTCATTGGGGTAATCGGGGCAATACTGAATCTGCTTCCTTATATTGGTGGCATTATTGCTATTGCCTTACCCGTATTGATGGCTACTTTAACCAAGGATGGTTTTACTACCCAGCTCTTAATTATTGGAGCTTATGCACTCATCCAGTTTATTGATAATAATATCCTGGTGCCCCGCATTGTTTCAAGCAAGGTACAGATCAATGCCCTTATTTCTATCGTAATTGTATTAATGGGTGCTGCACTTTGGGGTATCCCCGGCATGTTTCTTTCCATTCCGTTTATTGCGGTACTGAAAATCATTTTTGACCGGATAGACGGACTTAAGCCATGGGGTAAATTACTGGGAGATAATATCCCAACAGAACATATGGGTCAGGTGAAAAGGTTTAGGAGAAAGAAAAAACTGGCAACAGGATAAGTTATTGATGTTTTTTGGAAACGATTGTTTAGTAGTCCTTCGGAGCCGGCAGTCCCGTTATCCGCTTTATCCCGATAGAAAACCTGTGAAATAAGAGTAAACCACGAGTAAACAGTATTTAAATCGGGATGCACGCTCCTACCGGGTTTATTGAATAATGGTTGCTGCAGAAACTGTTAAACCCTGGATAAATATTTTAATTTTGCCTAAACACCCGGCCGATAATCTTATTACGGGCTGCGCCACTTAGTCCCGATCCGATAGCAATCGGATGAAGTGAACACGAAGTAAACGGAAAGCGGGAAGAGACAAAAATAGCAGTAACAAGTTGCGCTCCTTAAAAATTACCACAGACTAATATTTATTTTTTTGAAAACGATCGTCCAGTAATCCTTCGGAGCCGGCAGTCCCGTTATGCGCTTTATCCCGATAGAAAACTTATGAAACAAGAGTGAATCGTATTTAAATCAGGATGCCCGCTTCTACCGGGTTTATTGAACAGAGGTTAGCGCAAACTGTTAAACCCTGGATGAATATTTAAATTTTGCCTAAACACCCGGCCGATAATCTTATTACAGGCTGTGCCACTTAGCCCCGATCCGATAGCAATCGGATGAAGTGAACAAGAAGTAAAACGGAAAGCGGGAAGAGACAAAAACAGCAGTAACAAGTTGCGCTCCTTAAAAATTACCACAGACTAATATTTATTTTTTTGGAAACGATCGTTTAGTAATCCTTCGGAGCCGGTAGTCCCGTTATCCGCTTTATCCCGATAGAAAACCTGCAAGATAAGGGTAACACAATCTAAATCGGGATGCCCGCTCCTACCGGGTTTATTGAACAGAGGTTAGCACAAACTGCGAATCGAAATAGTTTCTGATAAACACCTCAGACCGGATCGATTATTCCTGCTGAAAACCAACCTGCCATCTGTATCTATCGAACTGCTGATTTGTTTTCGGTGATAAGATCAATAAATAATTAATCGTTTTAGTTTAATCAAATTCAAACAATATCGATGCTCATTTGCTTATACAAACAAAAACAGCTCATGAAAAATATCAGATTGATTATCCCCGCAATTATGGTCTTGTTGTCGGCCTGTAGCGAAGCCACCAGAAATACAGCAACTGCTAAAAACGAAAGCACCGGGCAAACTGCGGCTTACCAAACCGATTCACCAGAAGTTAAGCTAAAAATAAATGGCAATGTGGTTAACGGCGAACCGTTGTTGTTAAGATTTGTGGTGCTCAACAATACCGATAACGCGGAAAAATTCTGTATCTGGCATACACCATTTGAGCCATTATTGAGTAGCTACTTAAGTATCACCAACGAAAAAGGAGAAGAAGCAACATACAAAGGCGCGATGGCCAAACGGATTATGCCCCCTCCGGCATCCAGTTATACTACAGTAAAACCCGGTGATAGTCTGGTGGCTAATGCAGACTTACTTAAAGCGTACGATCTAAAAAAAGGGTCGGTTTACAAAGCCGTTTATACGGGTGGCAACATGAGTGGTTTGGTGTCTAAAGATACGGTTACCTTTGTTTATAATGACATACATTAACTTTGAGATTTTCGCAAGAAATAGTTTTATCCCCCTGCTTTGTCGCGTTTACACTTTACAAGAAGCACAAGTTTCTTTAACTTTATTCTATAAATTTAGGCCACTTAAAAAATGGAAAACAGCACATCAATCACTGTAGAAACGATAGTTCATGCACCAATAGAAAAAGTTTGGGAATTTTGGAAAAATCCCGATCATATCACCAAATGGAGTTTTGCTTCTTCTGATTGGCATACGCCTCATGCTGAGAACGATTTAAAAGTTGGCGGACAATTTAAAAATTCCATGGCAGCAAAAGATGGCAGCGTAAGTTTTGATTTTGTTGGGACCTATACTGCGGTTGCTGAACATCAAAAAATCGAATATACCATTGAAGATGGCAGAACTGTGCGTGTTGTTTTTGATGCGTTGGGCGAAAAAACGAGGATTACGGAAACTTTCGATGCAGAATCTACCCACCCTGTCGAAATGCAACGCAACGGTTGGCAGGCCATTCTGGATAATTTTAAAAAATATACGGAAGAGGGATAATACTTTCCATAATCACCGCCATCCAGACCAGAACGCAGTGGAGTGCCCGCCAGTGCCGACAGACGAGAAGAGATCTAACTCGAGACAGATTTAGCTTCGCTGGGTACTGCGGGGTTCTCGATTTCCTCGCAATACACTAGAAATGAGTATCCTTTTGTAATTTGATTTTACGCTCGCTATTTCTAATCTTTTTAGCTCATTTTTATCTCTATCTCAGAAATTATCAATTAAAATCGGTTCAAATGTTGTTTTCATCGGCCATTAAGTAACAATTCGATTATTATTTGATTCGCATAATTTTTGATTTGAACCAAATTACTTTGATATAGCGTTCATAATTTACATTTGCCGTGTAAATTATACACTATGCCTCGTATATCTTTATTCTATATTTCATTCCTATTTTTCATCAGCCTTTCCACGGGTATAAGTGCGCAAATACTCAGTTTAAAACAGGCGGTGAATACCGCATTGAGCAATTATGGTTCCATTAAGGCCAAGGATAACTATGCAAATGCCTCAAAATCTGGTATCCAACAGGCCCGAAGAGAATACCTGCCCAATTTAAACTTAAGTGCACAGCAAGATTACGGCACCATTAACGGTCAGAACGGGCCACAATATGGCCTGGGTGGCTTGGGAACTGCTTCATCCGGTCCTTCTTTAAATAAACAGAATTGGAATGCAGCATTTGGTGGACTCTATCTGGCCAATGTAAACTGGGATTTCTTCACTTTTGGGAAAATAAAAGAACGCATTAAAATTGCTGATGCTACTTATCAAAGAGATAAAAATGATCTGGAACAAGAGAAATTTCAACAGGAAATCCGTGTTTCAGCAGCATATTTGAATTTGCTTGCCGCTCAAAGGTTAAGCAAATCGCAACAGAAAAACCTCGATCGCGCCATTATCTTTAAAAATACTGCCGTAATCAGGGCTAAAAACGGATTAATTGCCGGGGTAGATTCCTCATTGGCAGCAGCCGAGGTTTCCAGCGCGAAAATTGCTTTAACCAAAGCCAAAGATCTTGAACAGGAACAAGCCAACCGATTAGGCGTTTTAATGGGGTTAACAGCCACAACGTATGTACTGGATACCGCTTCAATCACCCGGATTCCGGGCAACCTGCTGGAAGATACGGCGATCAAAAGTTCACATCCCCTTTTAAAATTTTATCAGCAGCGGGTAGATGTCAGCCAGCAACAGGTTAATTATTTCAAAAAATTATATTATCCAACGTTCACCTTTTTTGGTGTAATGCAGGGTAAAGGTTCTGGTTTCAGCTCTGCTTATGCTTTAGATCAAACGGCTTATTCTACCAGCTATGCAGACGGAATAAACCCCACACGCGGAAACTATTTGATTGGCATAGGAATGACTTGGAATTTATCATCCTTGTTAAAAAATCGTCCGCAGGTGCGTGCACAAGAATACATTAGCCAGGGTTTAAAGGAAGAATATAAGCTGATTGATCAGCAATTAAAAGCGCAGCTGGCCCTGGCCGAAACCAAACTGAACAATGCTTTAGCCAATTATAAAGAGGCGCCTATCCAGGTAAAGGCAGCATCTGATGCTTATTTGCAGAAAAGTATTTTATACAAGAACGGACTTACCACATTGGTAGACCTGACACAGGCGCTTTTTACCCTAAACCGTGCCGAAACCGACAGAGATATTGCCTTTACCAATGTTTGGCAGGCCTTATTGCTCAAGTCATCAGCATTGGGCAATTACGACATATTTATAAACGAATTTTAATCTGGCTATATCAATGAATTTAATACGTTTTGCACTCCGCAAGCCCATATCCATTTTGGTGTTGGTGGCTGGATTATTCTTTTTCGGTATCGGGGCCATCAACCAGATCAAGGTGGATATCCTGCCGCAGATGAATCTTCCGGTAATTTATATTGCCCATCCGTTTGGTGGTTATACACCAGATCAAATGGAGGCTTATTTTGGTAAACAATATGTTAACATCCTGCTTTTTGCAAACGGTATTAAAAGTATCGAAACCAAAAATACGCAAGGTTTAATGCTCATGAAGCTCACCTATTACGAAGGCACCAATATGGCCCAGGCAGCGGCAGAACTGAGCGCTCTCTCCACGCGGGCACAAGCCATTTTCCCGCCAGGATCACAACCGCCCTTCGTGATCCGTTTCGACGCCTCTTCACTTCCGGTTGGTCAGCTCGTTCTAAGTAGTGCTATCCGTACCAATAATGAATTGCAGGATCTGGCCAACACTTATGTACGCCCCAGCTTTTCGGCCATACCAGGTTTGCTTTCCCCGGCCCCGTTTGGCGGCAGTCCGCGCACAATAGAAATTAATGTTAACCCTTCACTCCTGCGCTCACATAACCTAACGGTAGACCAGGTGGTCGAAGCCATCAGGCTGAATAACCAGACCGCGCCCTCGGGAAATGTCAGGATCGGCGATAAAAATTACCTCACCCCTACCAATTATACCATTAAAAAGGTAAAGGATTTTGAGAACATTCCCTTATTTAAGGGCAGTGTGCAAAATTTACAGCTTCGGGATGTGGCCACGGTAAAAGACGGAGCAGATTTAGTAGCTGGTTATGCCTTAATCAACGGCAAACGCTCGGTGTACTTAAGTATCGCTAAATCTGGAGATGCCTCTACCTGGGATGTGGTAAAAAACTTAAAGAAAAACCTGCCCAACATTCAGAATACCCTACCAGAAGACGTGAAGCTTTCCTATGAGTTCGACCAATCTGTTTATGTGATCAATGCCGTAAAAAGTCTGATCAGTGAGGGCGCAATTGGTGCAATATTAACAGGGCTGATGGTTTTGCTCTTTCTTGGCGACAAACGTGCCGCATTGATTGTGATCCTAACCATTCCTACCTCTATCATCGCAGGGGTGCTGTTCCTGAAATTATTCGGACAAACGATCAACATCATGACTTTGAGCGGATTGGCGCTGGCCATTGGAATCCTGGTGGATGAATCTACTGTAACAATAGAAAATATCCACCAGCATTTTGATATGGGCAAGCCAAAGGCACTGGCCATTTGGGATGCCTGCAAGGAAATCGCTTTCCCCAAGTTATTAATCCTGTTTTGTATCCTTGCTGTATTCGCTCCAGCCTTTACCATGACCGGTATCCCTGGGGCATTATTTTTACCGCTGGCACTGGCCATTGGCTTTTCAATGGTGGTTTCATTCCTGTTATCACAAACTTTTGTACCGATTATGGCCAACTGGCTTATGATCGCACATCCTAAAAAAGGCAGTGAACATCATCCGGGCATTACACAGGATGAGGCTGATTTTAACGCAACCGGCATTACCCTCGAATCGGAAAAAGACACCTTAAACCAAAAAAAGTTATTGGTTGAACGTGAAGATTTTAGCGGCAATGGTAAAATTGGTTTCTTCGATACATTCCGTAACCGGTTTATGCGTTTCCTTGACCGGATATTACCTTATCGAAAATCTGTCGTTTCGGTTTATTTGGTAGTAATTATTGGCTTAGCTGTTTTACTTTTGGCTAATATTGGCCGCGATGTATTGCCAAGGGTAAACTCGAGTCAGTTTCAGTTGCGTTTACGTGCACCCGATGGAACGCGTTTAGAACGTACGGAAGAAAAGGCAAATGTGGTTTTAGCTGAGCTAAAAAAAATGGTTGGTGAAAAACATATGGGCATTTCGTCCGTGTATGTTGGTCAGCATCCTGCACAGTTTTCCGTAAATCCCATCTACCAGTTTATGGCTGGCCCGCATGAAGCAGTTTTCCAGGTAAGTTTAAAAGATTTTGAAGAAGATATGGACGATTTTAAGGATCAGTTCAGAGAAAAAATCAAAAAACTGCTACCTGAAGTTAAACTTTCTTTCGAGCCTATAGAGCTAACGGATAAAGTATTAAGCCAGGGTTCTCCTACCCCCGTTGAAGTGCGTATTGCAGGAAAAAACAAAAAGCTGAATGAAAAATATGCCAATAAGATATTGGCAGAATTGAAAGAAATCCCTTATATGAGAGATGTTCAGATCGCCCAGCCCATTAAGTATCCCTCGCTAAATATCGATATTGATCGCACACGTGCGGCGCAGATCGGTGTAGATATGGCCGATATTTCACGATCACTGATTGCCTCCACTTCATCATCACGTTATACCGATAAAAATATCTGGCTGGACGAAAAAGCAGCTTTGCCTTATAGCGTACAGGTTCAGGTACCACTAAATCAGATGACCAGTAAAGATGATATCGGAGAAATTCCTTTATTAAAAAATTCGGCGAGACCTGTATTGAGCGATGTAGCAAAAATCACCCCAGATACTACCGCCGGCGAAAACGATAACATTGGCGCAATGCCTTTTTTATCGGTAACCGCAAATCTTTACCATACTGACTTAGGCACAGCTTCAAAAGATGTAGAAAAGGCCATTGCAGCTGTTGGCGAACTCCCTAGAGGATTGACTATTACTGCCATTGGTTTAAGCAAAGTATTAACGGATACTTTAAACAGCTTACAATCAGGCTTATTTGTAGCCATTGTCGTAATTTTTCTGATGCTGGCAGCTAATTTTCAGTCATTTAAAGTTCCATTGGTTATTTTAGCAACCGTACCTGCAGTTATTTTAGGCTCACTATTGTTATTAACCATTACCGGATCGACGTTGAATCTGCAATCGTATATGGGAATCATCATGTCGGTAGGCGTATCTATAGCCAATGCTGTTTTACTCATTACCAATGCAGAGCAATTGAGAAAACACAATGGCAATGCACTTGAATCGGCACGGGAAGCGGCCGCATTACGTTTACGCCCGATTATTATGACGAGCATTGCGATGATTGCGGGTATGCTGCCAATGGCCATCGGTCATGGTGAAGGTGGTGGTGCCGTTTCCCCATTGGGCAGGGCCGTTATTGGTGGTTTACTGGCCTCCACCTTCGCCGTATTAATGATATTGCCCTTGGTATTTGCATGGGTACAGGGCAAACAGACTACCGATTCGATTTCACTTGATCCGGAAGATGAAGAAAGCATCCATTACATTAAAGGTTTACAAGAAAAAGAATAAATCATCATTACAAATGAATATGAAGATATTTTCAACAGGATTATTAACTACGGGATTTTTAGTGCTAACCGCGATATTCGGTTGCGGATCCTCCGAATCGAAAGTAAAGCCCGGGAAAGAAAAAGAATCAGCAATTACAACCTTCGATCTTAAAAAAGAGAGACTGTCTACCAAACTGAGTTTACCAGGCGAATTAATTGCTTTGCAACAAGTAGATCTATACGCCAAAGTGAGCAGCTTTGTAAAAACCTTGAAAGTTGATATCGGTTCAGAAGTAAGCAAAGGGCAGCTATTAATGACTTTGGAAGCACCTGAAATGAGTTCGCAACTGGCCGCAATGCAATCGCGTATAAAGGCACAGGAAGCCATTTATACGGCGAGCAAAGCAAATTATAACCGTTTGTACGAAACCAGCAAAACCCCTGGAACAATTTCTACAAACGATCTGGACCAGGCGATGGCAAAAAAGAATTCAGATTTAGCGCAACTTGAGGCAGCAAAAGCAGCCTATAAAGAAGTAAGCTCAGTTCAGGATTATCTAACCATCAGGGCACCATTCAGCGGAATTATTTCTGCGAGAAATGTAAATCTAGGTGCCTATGTGGGTCCGACAGGTAAAGGTTCTGATTTACCCTTATTTACGCTACAGGATCAGAAAAATCTGCGTCTGGCAGTCTCTATTCCCGAAGTTTATACCGGTTATTTAAAAGCTGGCGATGAAATTAGTTTCACGGTAAAATCTTTGCCCAGCCAGACTTTTAAAGCTAAAGTAAAACGTTTATCGGGCGCCTTAGATTTACGCCTGCGCGCTGAGCGCATTGAAATGGATGTACCAAATACATCGAAAGTTTTACTGCCCGGAATGGTTGCCGAGGTTAATATACCGCTTCCAGCCAATTCAAGTACGTTTACCATCGCCAGGAAAGCCTTATTGGATACGAGTGAAGGATTATTTGTGTTAAAAGTAGTCGATAACAAAGCGGTTAAAGTAGCAGTTAAGAAAGGCCGGGAAACCGAGGACCGGGTAGAAGTTTTTGGTGATTTAACAGAAGGTGACAAATTAGTTGCAGAACCAAACGAGGAAATGCACGAAGGAATGACGATTAAACCTTAACTTTACCTGTATAAAGCACTTAAACTATGTTGTCGAAAAACCAAGAGCTTTTAACCCTTCAAAAAAAAGAAACATTAGAAGATTTTTATAATAAATTAAAAATCACCAGACCTGAAATTCCTACACCAAGTCTGGGAATGATTAATGATATCGGACATTTTAATGTTTTTAACCGGGGTAACGTTTGCAGTAATATCCCCTCTGCCTTTAGCCGGAGGGACTTTTACAAAATTTCGTTGATTATTGGCAATGGAATTTTGCATTATCCCGATACACAAATCGAGATTAAAGAAAGGGCACTATTGTTTACCAACCCAAATATTCCGTACTCCTGGGAAAGTACCTCACCAAAACCTGCTGGTTTTTTTTGTTTATTTACCGAGAATTTTATCCATAGCCGTAATGAAACCATCCGCGATTCTTTGCTGTGGCGCATAAATGATAGTCCGGTTATCCATATTGATGAAGAACAGGAAATAACATTAAAGGATATTTTCTGTAAAATGATGAAAGAAATGGATGGTGATTACATCCATAAATACGATCTGTTGAGAAACTATGTACAACTTATTGTTCATGAGGCATTAAAAGTTAAACCGCAGGATGTTGTTTTTAGACAAAATAATGCATCCGTACGTCTAACATCATTGTTTCTTGAATTATTGGAAAGGCAGTTCCCAATTGGCTCTACGGAACACATTTTGGAGTTAAAAACCGCACATGACTTTGCTTTGCGCCTGCTGGTACATGTAAACCATTTAAACCACGCCGTAAAAGAAGTAACAGGCAAAACCACTTCCGAACATATTTCGAGAAGGATAGCCAAAGAAGCAGTAGCCCTGCTTAAACATACAGAATGGAACATTGCACAAATTGCTTACTGCCTTGGTTTTGAATACCCGGCAAATTTTAATATATTTTTTAAACGTCAGATGCAATGTACGCCAAAAGTTTTCAGGACAAACTAGTAGTAACGGATACTACTAAAGACAGCTCGTCAGCCTGAGTTTATTTCAGGGTCTTATCCTGAACAATCTAATGATTTCCGCTAACGCTCGTTTCTAAAGGGCGTTGAATAGTATATCATTTACAATGATAAAATCGCGTAACTATTGATGCACTCGTTTGGAAACGAGCGCAAACATGGATGGGGTGCATCCGCCAGAAATTACGAACTAGAGGCGTCATCTCGACTGGAGCATAGCGAAATGCCTGCCCGTACAGGCGGGGAGAGATCTATCAAGAGAAATTCAATCACTTACCCCCACTATTCATCCCACCCATTTATAACTTCATTTAAATCGTTCCAATCCTTATTAAAATTATTAATTAGCGTTTCTTTCTTTAATCTACTCCATTTTTTTAATTGCTACTCCCTATTGATGGCCTCTTCGATCGATTGAAAATCCTCGTAATAAACACAATAAATCAGATTATACTTAGCAGTAAAGGAATCAAGATAAATTTTATTTTGATGATCGTAAATACAGCTTCTTAGATCGGAAGTTACGCCAATGTATAATGTCGTTCTTTCATAGTTGGTCATGATATAGATCCATCCTCCGAGTTCCATGTCTATGAATTTACAAACAAAATCTTTATTCAACTAAAAAATACCTTCATTAGATTAAGTGTAATGAGTATTCGTCGGGTGCAGAACGGAAAAATCTAACATAATAGATTTCTCGACTACGTTGCACTCCGCTAGAAATGACGGAGCTAGGGTAATTAAGCTTGAAATAACGATCCTAATAATTCATAACCACAACATTATCACCCCTATCACTGTCCAATACATATCCATAAGGATCGATTGCTACTGTTTTTGGCTTATGGTCAACAATGATTGACAGTTTGGTTTTATGCTGATTGATATAAAGTTTTTGTGCATATAGTGGTTTGGTGTCAGCTTTCCAGTCTATCTCCAATTGATCAAAACAAGCGAGATCAACCTCAAGATCTGGCAACTTTCTACTACCTTTACTGAAACTTTCTGCGTCTACCAACAGATCAACCTGATATTTTCCGTTTTTTAACGGTTTACAATCGACTACTTTTACACCAAGATTGTAAGTCACAACTTCATTAAAACAATCGTTGATAAACTTTTTATGTTTGGGCAGCGCCAGCTTTAAGAATGCATTTAGCAGATCTGCAGTTGTTGCTCTAGGCTTAGGGTATTGGTGTTCCACAATGAGTTGATGCAATGCTGTATTAAATTGCTGTTCCCCCATCCTCTCTTTAATGGCATACATCACCAATCCTCCCTTTTGGTAATGTACATAAGGCTGATCCAAAGTTTTGGCCAAAGGCAATTCTTCTTGATCATTATTCCGGTTCAAAAAGTAGAGGTCCCTATCGTAAGCGAGATACCTTCGCAAATACATTTTACCAAAAGTCTTTTCAATCAGTATATTTTCGGTGTATTTAGCCAAAGATTCTGTAAGCATAGCGTGCCCTGCATCATCTGCAGGAACCAGTATATTTCCCCACCACTGATGTGACGTTTCGTGCGCAGCGATTGCATAACCTTGATTAATAGCACCTTGATTATAATTACCCAGAAAATTAATATGCTCTGCACTGAAAATCAAACCTGGATAAGCAGTAGCAGCACCTTTATATTGTGGAATTTCGGCAATGGTTAATTGTTTAAACGGATATTTCGCAAAATGCGCGTTACCATAATCTAATGTATTTCTGAGTGCCTGAAACATACTGTTTAAGTTATATTCCTGTCCAGGCTGATGATAAATATTTAAATCAATGCCCTTATACTTTTCTCTTTTCAACGCATATTTTGCACTGCTCAGCGCAAACATAAAATTAACCGGGCCTGAGGTTTTATAGGTAAAGTATTGACGATTATTGGCCCTCCAACTCCGCTGCAAGCCACCAACGGTAATGACCTGTTGATCGATAGCGGTAGAAATGGTTGTTTCAAAGTCCACCAGCTGATAGGTATTGTTAAATGGTAGCTGCGAGGCAAATTCAGGCAGACCTGCTTTTTTCCGTTCCTGTTTGTCATCACTTTCAAAGTGATAACAATAACCCAACTGCGGTATAAATTTTTCTAACTCGATATAAGAACCGTTCTCCACGATCGAATTCTCTGTATCAAAGGTTGTAAATCCATTCCTGATCACCTCAACAGAAAAATTCACCGCGATTTCCTGATCAGGTTGCAAGGGCGTTTTGAGCTCCAGAAACTGTTGATTAAAAACTTCATCCCTTTCATTTCTTTTAATCCCAACGGTGTTTACGGAAAATGAGTATACAGCAGGGTTAACATTAATCCATATTTTGGAAATTGGCTTTCTTGTTTCATTTTTAAGCAAATAAGTTCCTTTAACAGTATATTTCCCTTCACCTGGATATAAATCCACATCAGTTTTAACTGTTTTGATAACAGGCTGAGGGAGATTAGCCAGCGATTTATATTTCTGCTCGTAAGCCAGTCGCCAATTTAATTGGGCCTGTTTATTTTTGTATTTACCAACGATATTCGTTTGATGGTAAATAAATGCAGCACAGGAAATCCAGATCAATAATGCCGGCACTATCATCCACTTATATTTCTTCAAAGTCGAACCCATTGATCTGAAGCTGGCTTTAATCTTTATTTCAGCTAAACGCTGCCATAATCCAACGGTTAATACAGCAATAACAGTTGTAAAGGCCAACCAGTAAAGCATATACCAGTTAAACGCATGGGTATAATATCCAAAACCATTAAAATAAGAATGTTGAAGATCCGGGACGGTGGCAAAGCGAAAAAGATAATGTTCCAGGCCAAACCGCTCGGCGTAAGTGATCAGGAAAACGATCATCATATTCAACAACATGCCCAGGTATTTGTTTGTACTTAATGTCTGAATAAAAATAATAAGCACTACAAAAAGCAACAAAGGAAACGCGCTGTAATAGTATAACGATAAATATGATGACCATTCGATCCTGAAATAACCATGGGTAAGTTGCAGAACAATACCGATTCCAATATTTAAGGTTACAAGTACAAACACAAGTCCGAAAAGGCTCAGGGTTTTTGCCATCCATAGTGCCGAATTTGGAACAGGACTACTGTAAATGAGTGAATGGATATTGACGGATTTTTCCCTGCAAATACTTTCTGAAGCATAAAAAATAATAAGGATCAACGCGAATTTCATCGGGCGCATCTCTTCGATGATAATGCCTGTTGCCGGATAACTGTGTATGCCATAAACACCACTAAAAAGTCTGTCTTTCAGCTCTACGCCAAATAAAAATATCCACAAAAACAGCATAACCATGAGCGGAATATTTTTAAACAGGAAGAGCATTTCTAATTTGAGTTGGGCTTTAAACGTCCTGAAAAAGTAAGAAAAACCACTTGGCAAAACCATTAAAGCACGATACGACACCAAAGCCACATGTTCCGTTTGGTCTGTTTTAATTTTTAACTGTTGCTGTTTCGTTAGCCTGAAATTGAATAAGCGATAGCTCATCACAATTAGCACACCTGTTAAACAAGCCCACAAGATCCTGTTGAATAAAAACGTACCTTCGAAAGAAAACAACTGCCGATTACGTTCTATATTAGTCCATGTTCTGGTTTCGCCAAAAAACGAAGCCAGTGCAAAGGGATCTAACAGTAAAGGCAAAATATCATCACTGCCTGCTTTCAATGCTGAAGTGGCCAGCAATGGAGAATTTCCGAATATCGAAGCCAGCATGTATAAGATGTAAATCAATACGCCTACTACGTAAATGGCCCTGATACTTTTAGTTAATATAGCGGTACAAAACAATGCTCCCGATGCAAACAATATGTTAGGAAAAGCAAAAACCAAAAGTGGCTGCAAAAAATAGTTAATATTAAAAGGTCCTAAATGACCGGCGTCGACAAAAAAGCAGCCAATAAAAATCCCGAGAACGACGAATATATACAGACTAAAAACAGTGAAAAGCAATCCGAAAAACCTGACACCAAAATAACTTGGTTTATTAACAGATGTAGTAAAAATAACAGATTCCATCCTGAACATCGAATCTCTCAATACCACATTTGCACAGAATATAGTCCCCGAAAAGATGGAAAAAAGTGAAAGCAATGCGATAATATTGGTGATAACATAAGGAGAATTTTTATGAACTTCTTCCCCACCAAAGCCACCCCGTACCACACAGAAATACCCTAAAATAAAAAATAAGAGCGCTGCTACTTTGAAAGAAATCTGTCCAAAATGGTATTTCAGTTCAAACTTTAGTAAATCCGGTATCATAACCTTACCTCCGTTTGTTTATTGGCCACGCCAAATAAGGAAGAAAAATAAACCTCTTCCAAACTGGGGTACACCGATTCGAAACCCACCGCGGGAAGTTGTTCTGCAAGTACGAATACATGCAATTTACCTGACAGAATTCTAGTAGAAATCACATTAAATGCCGATGAATAAAAAGTTAAATCCACCTTATCAATTGCCTTACGCCAGATTTTCCCGTTCAGGTTTTGGGTTAATTCGGTGGGTTTACCCTGTAAAATCAGTTCACCCCTGGCCATCACGGCCATTTCAGCACAAAGATCATTTACATCCTCCACAATATGGGTAGACAGGATCACGACACGATTGGTACCGATTTCACTCAACAGATCATGAAACCTGTTCCTTTCCTGTGGATCCAGCCCTGCGGTGGGCTCATCTACAATAATTAATTGTGGATCTCCCAATAAAGCCTGGGCAATACCGAAACGCTGCCGCATGCCACCGGAAAAAGTGCTGACAGCGCTCTTCCTTACTTCAAATAAATTGGTCTGCTGCAGCAATGAAGTCACCTGTTCCCTTCGTTCAATCTTATTTTGGATTCCTTTTAGAGTTGCAAGATGATTTAATAAGTCTATAGCGGAAATATCAGGATATACGCCGAAATCCTGTGGCAGATATCCCAATTTGTTCCGCATCTCCTGAGGATTCTGCAACACATCATTTCCATCAAAATGAACCTGACCGGCATCTGGGAGTTGTAAAGTAGCAAGCGTACGCATCAGCGAAGATTTGCCTGCGCCATTTGGACCTAACAAGCCAAACATGCCATTTGTAATATTGAGGGTAACATCATCAAGGACCATTACCCCGTTTTGATAAGATTTTGTAAGTTGCTGTATTTTAAGCCGTACCATATTAAATAAGTAAGATGGTTGCAAGGTAAAAACACGAACGGATAGCCTGATCATTTAAGTGACGAAAGGATCAAAAGCAATGACTAAAGGAAATAATTGGCGTCAAACCGCTTTCATCAGCAAAAACAGGCCTTTCGTCATTAAAGTTTAAGCATACACTGGCGCAGTTGCAAAATAAAAACAGTAATTATATTAATATAAAATGATGACTTTAGTGAATGTATTTTCAGGTTTGGAAAGCAGGTTCCTGTACTTTTGGGTTACCGTAGTCCTGCGCTACACTTTACTCGTTGCACTCGTGCCCGTTCCGGTCAGCTTTATTTAAATCGGGCTGGTGCAGGTATCTGCGGTTTACAAAACAACTTTTTAATTACCAATACTTCGTAATCAGCGTTTCCGCTGCAAACACCTACATTAGCATGCGTGCGCAAAATAAAAATAACCTTCATCATCAAAAACAGACCTTTCATCATTTAAATTATAACCGGTTCCCGATCTTTTCTAATTTTAACAAAATGCAGCCCACTAAGAATTTCAGCTATAAATACCAGGATTTCTTCATCTTCGCTGGTTTATTGCTTTGGGTAGCTATTGCTCATGTGCATAGCATTAAGGCCAATGCGTGGGGCAATTATGCAGGCAACATTTCAGTATTAGGCCTTTGTCTGCTACCCGTGTTGGCGTTTTCTTTTTTTAAACCTGTTCTTAAAGACACCTTAGCCGGCAACAGGCAGTTTAATACCTGTTGGTTTGTTAATTTTATTATCCTGTTGCCTATTTTTGCTTATGCTGCTTCATATATCAAAATCGGGGTGCTACACACTTCTGATATCACCCTTACGGCCATTGCAGCATTTGCGCTTGAACTGCTGCTTCTGATTAATCAATATTACCAAAGAAAAGTACGGCACATTAAATGGATCAGAAAAATCGGATTGGAAAATGCAGTGTTCATATCTATCATTTTAATTGCTGCAACCATTTCCGTAATGGCGGTATCCAGTCAGGACAACCCACTTTATCAAAGAAAAGGCTTCCGCCTGGTGGGTTTCGAATTCGATATCCGGATGCTGATCCACAATTTTGGAACTTTTCTGACTTTCTTTTCACAGTTCCTGATCATGTATCTGAGCGGTTATTTGCTTTTCTTTATCAACAGCCGCTATCTGGTACCTAAAACACTCAAAAATAACGGTTTACTCATTTATCTGTTGAGTGTAGCGGCTACCGTAGCCCTGCTTTATCCGGTATTGGCCCAGCTGCTTATTTTATTACCCATAAATACCGTATTTGGCAGGAGCATATTCGAAAGCAACCCATTTGAACTGGAAAATGCCTTTGGTGCCTTCGCCATTATGCTCATCAGTTTACCTGTAGTATTGGCCCTGCAATGGGGCAAACAGAATAACAGAATCCTTTCTTTAGAAAAAGAAAAATCGCAACACGAACTCGATTTACTGAAACAACAGCTTAATCCTCATTTTTTCTTTAATACGTTGAACAACCTCTACGCTTTAAGTTTGCAGAAATCGGATAAAACACCTGAAAGTATTTTACAATTATCAGACCTGATGCGCTATACGATTTATAATGGGCAGGAAAAAACCGTTAAGCTTTCGCAGGAAGTGAATTATATCCAGGATTATATTCAATTGCAGCAAATACGTTTACAAATCCCTTTACATTTTGAATTTGAAAAGCAACTTACAAACGATCAAATCCATATTGCTCCCCTTCTGCTGATCGTATTTGTCGAAAATGCATTTAAACACGGTATCGAACCTGCGGAAGACGAAGCTTCTTTGAAACTATCACTAACGGTTACCCGTAATACACTCTTTTTCTCCTGCCAAAACTCCTTTGTTCCGGAAGAAAAGACCAATTACAAAGGGATTGGGATTGATAATTTAAAAAAGCGACTCGAATTACTATACCCTAACCGCTACACCTTGCATATCACCTCAATTGATAATATCTTTAAAGCAGAACTTAAACTCCGGCTAACATGAGCTTACGTTGTTTAATAATAGATGATGAACCGCTTGCACATGGGGTAATAATGGAATACGCAAAAGATATTCCTTTTATTAATATCATTGGCCATTGTTATCGGGCTACAGCAGCATTGGATTTTTTAAGTCAACAAACAGTAGATTTAATTTTTTTGGATATCCGGATGCCCAAACTAAACGGTTTGGATTTTTTAAGAACCCTGGCACATAAACCTTTGGTAATCATCACCTCTGCATACGAGGAATATGCTTTAGCGGGTTTTGATCTGGCCGTTTGCGACTATCTTTTAAAGCCTTTCAGGCTGGATCGCTTTTTAACGGCAATTAACCGTGCGCTTGAATTGCATAACCTTAAGAAGCAAACAGCCAAACCTATTGAAAAAACACCTTCAAAAAACAATGGACAAATGTCTATCAAGGTTGATAAAAAGCACATTCTGGTTAAAATTGACGAGATACAATACCTGGAAAGCCTTGGCAATTATGTGAAGGTATGGAAAGACTGCATTTTTTTTCTCACTCCAAAAACGCTTGGCAGTTTTGAAAGCCAGTTGTCAACAGATTTCGTCCGCATCCACAAGTCCTTTATTCTGAACAAAAGATATGTCGACTATTTAGAGGGCAATACCATTGTACTGAGGAACGGTCAGGAAGTTCCTGTAGGTAAAAATTACAAGGCAACGATTAAACAATTGCTTGATATAACGGACTAGAAATCATCTGCGTTCACTGAAGTCTGATTGAACAGGCAAGGGCAATATTCGATCTAAAAATTTATATTTACCCTCCAACAATTTTATTTCCATGCAGAATTTCTTTCCCGCTCAGTACTCCACTTTATCAGCCGCTGCTTTAAAAAATTATTTAATTAAAACTTATCAGTTAGAGCAGTCTACAACATGCCGCTTACTGATCAGAAATGTGAGTGACACCTATATCCTCGAAAATCTGAACCAGAAATATATCTTCAAAATTTACCGTGATGCCCACCGTAAACGCAATGAAATTGAAGGTGAAGTTGAATTGCTGAACATTTTAAATGCAAATGGAAACTCAGTTGCCTATCCAATCAGGGACATAGAAGGAAAACAGATCCAGCAGTTTAATGCTATTGAAGGTTTAAGAAATGGTGTATTGTTCTCATTTGCCAGGGGAAAAGTAATTTTAGACCTGGCAGACCGGCATCTTATTCAGCTGGGGCATGATATGGCTAAATTGCATCAGAGTGCCTCATCAATAAAACTAACTCATCCACGCCCGATCTTTAATTTCGAAACTACCTTGTTTGAGCCTTTAAAAGATCTTGAACCTCATTTTGCAGAAATGAAAGAGGAATATGCATATTTGAGAAACATCGCAGAAAAAGTAGTTCAAAAATTTGAAGAATTCAATACCTCAGCTTTTGGTTATGGTTACTGCCATTATGATTTCTTCCCTAAAAATTTTCACTTTGATGAACACGGGAAGATTACTTTCTTTGACTTCGATTTTGCCGGAGAAGGCTACCTGATTAATGATTTGATGTCTTTCCTTAATCATTATTTCTTCCATCAACAGAGCAATTCAATATCCAGAGAGCAGGCTGAAAAGGACTTTGTTACGTTTTTAACGGCTTATCAGCAAGTGAACCCTTTAACGGATGACGAATTGCAAGCCATTCCATATTTAGGTATTACCTTTCATATTTTCTTTTTAAAGTTCTTTTATGATCATTACGATGATTGGTCGAATATTTTTTTAACTCCCAGATATACCAGACACCGTGTAGCGTTGATAAAAAAATGGGAAGAAATGTATTGTAACTTTTAGGCAATCCAGCTTTAATGTCGACAGGCTTTTTTATCTTGTATCATAATCAAAGATGAATAAGAATGGATCAGAAAATAATTAACCTGTATGATGCTTATACTCACAGCCAGCTAAGCAGAAAAGATTTTATGAAAAAGCTGGTTATCCTGGCGGGTAGCACAGCTTTGGCTATGACTATTCTGCCTATGCTGGAGAATAATTATGTTGCTGCTGCAGATTTTAACAGCGATGATATCGAAGTGGAGAATATTACTTACACGGGTGTTGATGGTGAAATGAAAGCCGTTTTAGCTAAGCCAAAAAGTAAAAAGAATTTGGGTGGCGTATTAGTTATTCATGAAAACAGAGGTTTAAATCCACATATTATCGATGTGACCAAACGTGTTGCTGCCGAAGGTTTTCTGGCTTTGGGAGTTGATGCCCTTTCGCCGCTTGGCGGAACCCCTGCCGACGAAGATAAAGGACGCGAGCTGATCAGCAAATTGGATCCCGAAAAAAACCTTCAGAACTATTTAAGGGGACTTGACTATCTGCGTAAGAGAAAAGATGGCAACGGTAAAGTAGGATGTGTCGGCTTTTGCTGGGGCGGCGGAATGGCCAATAAGTTAGCCGTTAATGATCCTAAACTACAGGCCGCCGTGGCTTATTATGGCGCACAGGCCAATGCTGCTGAAGTTCCGAAAATTAAAGCGAGTTTAATGCTGCATTACGCCGGTTTGGATGAAAGGATTAATGCCGGGATTCCAGCTTATGAGCAGGCTTTAAAAGAAAATAAAATTAATTACAAAATTTACCTCTATGAGGGAGTAAATCATGCCTTTAACAACAATACTTCACCAACCAGATATAATGAAGCCGCAGCAAAACTCGCCTGGAGCAGAACGATTGATTTGTTTAAACATAAACTGGCGATATTGACAAGGTAAATCCTTTATTGGTGCCCAATCTCTTATAATTAATTCCGTCACTTCGAGCGGAACATAACTTTTACCGTCATTTCGAGCGGAGCGCAGCGAAGTCGAGAAATCTTTTAAAGATGCTATCACAAGTTCAATTCAAAGATTTCTCCATTCCGCTACCAATGAAAAATTGGTAAGCTTCAGTCGAAATGACGATCGCCCTATAAGTTCTTACCGGACTTGCTACCTTCCGATCATCCGTCACTTCGAGCGGAACATAACTTTTACCGTCATTTCGAGCGGAGCGCAGCGAAGTCGAGAAATCTTTTAACGATGCTATCACAAATCCAATTCAAAGATTTCTCCATTCCGCTACCAATGAAAAATTGGTAAGCTTCAGTCGAAATGACGATCGCCCTATGAGTTCCTACCGGACTTGCTATCTTCAAATCATCCGTCACTTCGAGCGGAACATAACTTTTACCGTCATTTCGAGCGGAGCGCAGCGAAGTCGAGAAATCTTTTAAAGATGCTATCACAAGTCCAATTCAGAGATTTCTCCATTCCGCTACCAATGAAAAATTGGTAAGCTTCAGTCGAAATGACGATAGCCCGATAAGTTCCTACCGGACTTGCTACCTTCAGATCATCCGTCATTTCGAGCGGAACATAACTTTTACCGTCATTTCGAGCGAAGCGTAGTGTAGCCGAGAAATCTTTTAAAGATGCTATCACAAATCCAATTCAAAGATTTCTCCATTCCGCTACCAATGAAAAATTGGTAAGCTTCAGTCGAAATGACGATCGCCCTATGAGTTCTTACCGGACTTGCTACCTTCCGATCATCCGTCATTTCGAGCGGAAAATAACTTTTACCGTCATTTCGAGCGAAGCGCAGCGAAGTCTAGAAATCTTTCTTGATAGATTTCCAGTGGTAGAAACCAACCTAAAACAAATCCGTCTTCAACATGGCCTTCAAAATATTCGATTGCACATCAAAATTATTGAGGTGGTTGAGGAAATTGATATCTGATATTTTAGCATAACTATCTTCCAATAATTGAACAACCTCATTTGGAATGGCCGTTTTTAAAACCGCAGCGTTGCTTTTCAACTTATCATTTTTATATTGTAGTTCCTGCACAATCCGTTCCCGCTCCGAAAGGTTGTTCGTCATGTCCAGGTCTTTCAAAATGGTTAAATCACAGAACAGGAACAGGTTTCTGCCAGGAAAAAACAAATAATAGTAGTCTTCATCTAAAAATTTGTAAACTTCAATCACCAGTTCACCTGATTTTAAACCAATATAAAATTCAGTCCTGAAATCGTTCTTGCACAGCTTGCCCATCAGTTTTTTCTCGATGGTTGCGTAAACGTTGGTATATACCTGTCTATCTTGAAAATCAATCAGTTTAGAAAATTGATCTGTACTAAGATCGAAATAAAAATCGTTGGCATATTTAGAACTAAAAACGTTGATGTTTTTTGAAAATGGAAAATCTGAACTCAGCTCAGACAATACACTAAATAACTTCCGCAGCGATAAATTAATTTTAAGCGACTGCTTGTGTTTATCCTGCTGAAAATTTTTCTGATCAACAAACGTACCCGCCATTCGGTCGATCAGTTCTTCATTCAGGTCAATTTCATCATAGATGAGCGATACGTTTTTCTCATTGCTCTTTTTAATCTTCCTGAGCAACTCGATTACGCTATCGGTAAATTGAAGATGGAAAAGATCTAACTTTTCGATCTCCAGTTCTTCATTATTGGCAAAAAGTTGATGAATAACCTGGCTCCGTAGGTAAATTTTATAAATTACCTCATCATTAAAAAACACAGAGAGCAACTGTAAACGGTTGATCTCTGCGCTTGATTTTTTGAGGATATTTAAACGGTATTCATCCATATTTTAATTAATTCACCCTCGTGACGTTCTTTTTCAGCTCTGCTTCCAGCGTTTTAAGTTCGCCATCTAATACTCTTCTGCTTTGTGCGCCTGCTTCGTGGATCTGTTTTACCTCGTTAAGTGTTTCGATCAACGATGAAGTGGTTCGTTTCAGGGTCTCCAAAGATACGACAGTTTTTTCATTCTCTTTGGCTACATCAATGCTGTTTTGCTTCAGCATCTCTGCATTTTTCTGTAAAATGGTATTGGTGGTATCCGAAATTTTCTTCTGCATTTCTACATTAGCTTTCTGCCTTTGTAGAGCAACCGCAATAGTCAATTGATTTTTCCAAACCGGAATGGTGGTAGAAACAATTGATTGTGCTTTTTCTGCGATCGAAGTATTATTGTTCTGCACCACACGGATCTGCGCCAAAGATTGCAGCATAATGAAACGCACAATCTTCATATCGGCCAGTCTTTTATCCAACCGGCTGATGAAATCCCTCAAGTCAGCAATTTCATAATCCTGATAATCGGCCGGCCGGCCTTCCATTTCGGCTAATTTAATACTCAGCTCATTGTACTTTAATTGTCCGGCAATAATCAGTTCTTCCATCTGGTGGATATAACCAACATTGCTATCGAACATGGTTTGCAGCGAACTGTTATCTTTAATTGAATTTAACCTTCCAGCTTTAATTTTGTTGGTAATTTTATCAATATTATTGACCACCACATCATATTTCTGGAAAAGTTTCTTTACATCAACCACTAAATTTTTCAGGAACGGAATTTTGGAGATAAAGCTCTTAAAGCCGCTCTGCTCCAGTTCAGATACATCGATATAATTCAATTCGGTTAACAGCTCGTTAATTAAACCACCAACTTCGCCACTGTTATAGGTACGTACAGACGATAAAAAATCGTTGCTGTATTTTTCCATAGAGTTTTGGGCATCGCTTCCGTAATTCAGGATCGAATTTACATCCGATGGTTCTAACGATTTGCCGATTTCCTGGTATTTAGCCGTTTCTTCAGCTGTTATTTTTTCAAGGTCAACATTTCCATCCTTATCCAGCTTAACCGGGGTAAGGGCTTGAGTAACGTTTGTGTTGGTTTCCATAGTTTAATCAATTACCAGCTTTTAAAGCTTATAAATAGTTTTGAGTTACGGTTTTAACGGTATCTTCCAGTTTTCTATCTCTGGTTGGTTCGCCAATGGCATTGAATTTCCATTCGCCGTTTTTCTTATAAAAAACACCCATTACCATTGAGACGTGGCCTTTAAAATTGGCCCCGTTAGCAATGTCGAATTTGGCAAACACCTCGTTAACACGTTTAGTGGTGCCTTCATAAATGCGGATAGAAGCAAAAGGAATTGTACCAAAATCGTGACCTCTAAAGCTGTTCAGAACAAATGCAACGTAACTCACGTTGGCATCCAGTTGTGAAAAATCAATGGTGATAATTTCGTTATCTAAACCATCATCGCCCCCCATATCCCCGGTCAAATCGTCGCCGCTGTGTTTTACCGAGCCATTTTTAGATTTAAGGTTGCCAAAATAAACGACCTCTAAAAGCTGTTTGTTTTCGTTATATAACGCACAGCTTGCATCTAAATCTACTGCCTCTTTTGATGATCCGAAGCCAAATAAACCCTTCTTTTCAATTGCACCCCAGTTTATCCCAACACAAGCCTGCTGAAGTGTGCTTCCATTGCTTTTTTCCAGACTGATGCGCTGTCCTTTTTGAAGATTGATTGCCATAATATTATTGATATTTATTTAAATAATCCTGTAAACCACCTTTCATCCCTACGCCAACAGCTTCAAACTTCCATTTGCCCTCGCGTTTGTAAATCCTGCCGAATTCTACTGCGGTTTCAATAGAGAAATCTTCTTCTAATTCATATTTTAAGATCACCTCGTTGGTTACGGCATCAAAAATACGGATGAAAGAATTTCTAACCTGACCGAAGTTCTGTCTTCTGCTTTCTGCCTCATGGATGGTTACTACAATACACATCTCATTTACCTTTGAATCGGCCTTAGTCAAATCAATTTTGATCTGTTCATCATCACCATCACCATCGCCGGTTAAATTGTCGCCGGTATGTTCTACTGCTCCGTCTGGTGAAACCAGGTTGTTGTAAAAAACAAAATTTTCGTCAGAAATAAGTTTTTTCTGATCATTTAAGATAAAAACTGATGCATCTAAATCGAATGCAGAACCTGTTGAAGAGCTGTTGGTATCCCAACCTAAACCTATTGTAAATTTAGGTGCATCGATATTTTCCCGCTGCCCCTTTTGCAAATTAATAGCCATATTTAAATTAATTTATAGTTGTTGTTTTTGATATAGTCTTTTATAAGATGTAAATTTTTCGAATAGGATTCTATCGTATGGTAATTATTCCCAAGCGAGAGATCGTAAAGCCGGTTGATAAAATCAATAGTCCTGCGTTCTAGAAAGATGGTAAAACTGCTCGAAGTCGTATTTAAAATGTATTTTACAATACGGGTATTGAACCTGAAATTGCCACTATCGATAATCTCTTCCAGATCGAAAATAGATTTGACCTGATGGTAATTCAGGAAGTTTTCTATATTCGGATGGATGTTTTTATTAACCAGTTCGGCAAAATAAAGCATGTGCATTTCGTTTTTTAAACCATATTCTTTTGCCATTTTTAAAATCATCCGTTCATGGCTCCCGGTAATCCTGATATCATCCAGAAATAAAAGTGTTTTACCGCTAAGAAAATCCTTATCAATGTGGAATGAATCATTACCGATTAGCGACAGCCTTTCTTCAGCACTTAATTCGCCATAATCTTCCTTATAGGTAATGGTTCTATGCACTTTTGTTTCCTGTACGGCTAGACCGCCATTTTCGACCAGCCAACGGTTGAGCTGGCAAACGAAATAGTTCTTCATGGCAAAAGTTGCCGTTGGGATAAAGCTATAGGGACTTGAAATAACTACGATCTGATCGGTAATTAAATTATCGGCCAGGTAGTATCTGATAAAGCCATCGGCAAGATCTTTTCCAAAAGATCGGGCTACCAGATCGTCGCCAAATTTAAAGCGGCTGTAATCATCTGCATTAAAACCGAAATCGACTGTATTGTCTATTTTATGAAGAGAGAAATTATACGGGATCATAGAGTAGGTTTAAAATAGATAATTTATTGGAATTGATGAGCATACTGTTAATTCCTATTGCTTGCGCTCCACGGATATCAGCATGGGGGTTATCTCCAACATGAATAACGTCCGTTAATAATAATTCAGGATGTTTTTTTCTGTCGATTTGATCGAACATCAACTGAAAAAAGCCCACGCTGGGTTTAGACATGCGCACTTCATCAGAATAAAGCTGAAAATCGATAAACTGGCCAATCCCTAAATGTTCAATTACTTTTTTTAAGGTTTTACCTTTAATAAAACCGGTGTTACTTAATATGTTGGTAGAGCAATTTCCTGAGTCTTTGATCTTGGCCAATACTGCTAAACAATGATCACAGTAAAGTTGCGGCATATGGTTAAATACGATCTGCTCCATATCCTCATCAAGCCTTTCGAGATCTATATCGTTAAAGTTAAAATCGTGATCATTGATCATACTGATGATCATTAAATACATTTCATCAGCGTCAACATTTTTACCAGCTTTTTCATTAATGGCATTTACCATCAAATCTACCTGACGGAAAGTTATGGCAATTTCGTCAATGCTTTTATGCTTGCTGTTAAAATTCCTGAAAAAATACTGTACCCGTTCCTGCTTGTAAGTTGGATTGGATTTAATCAACGTTAACCAAAGATCAAATGAGTAGTGTTTGTAAAAAGCCATTGCCCTCTATTTCATAATCTGTTTAATAAGTTCTAATATTACAAATTTGATTGTATAATCAGAAGCGGTTGATTGTAAGATTTATAACAGATAAGCCCGGGCTTATGATTTATCCAATACGTCTTCGGCTTTTTCAGCGATCAAGACATCGCTTTTGTGTTTTTTAGGATAGTTGAACAAAAGGGAGGTTAATACGGGTGTGATAAAAATGGCAACGGTGAAAACAGATACAAAAAGATCTGTTTTTTCCCCTTCAATGGCATGAGAAATCGGCGATTCGGGATAAAAATGCGTAAATATGGAGGAGGTAAGTTTAATACCCAAAACACCAATTACAATAAAGGCAACCGTTTCTAAAAAGGTAAATTTTTCCATTAGTTTTACAAAGGCCTGTGCCACAAATCGCATGGCCAAAATCCCAATAAAAACACCTATATAAATTAACCAGATATGATCGGTAAAAGCTACGGCCGCAAAAACATTATCAATGGAGAAAGCTAAATCCATCACCTCTACCAAAGCAACTGTAGCCCAAAAATTGCCAACTAAACCAACTGTAGATTTATAAATCCAGCTTTTACTTTTATCTACTTCCTCCTCTTCCTCATTCTTTTTACTGTTCTTTTTTCTAAAATAATCGAAAGCCAGGTATAAAAGGTATAAACCGCCAAGTGGTTTTAACCACCAGATTTTTACTAACCATGCTGCCAGAAATAAACAGATCCCTCTGAAAACATAAGCACCGATAATGCCATATTTTAATGCTTTCTCTCTTTGCGATTTCGGCAGATCCATTACCATAGTTGCCAGAACGGCAGCATTATCAACCGATAATAAACTCTCTATTACAATTAAATTTAAAATAATTAATAGTCCAGCTTGTATATCATCACCTAAAATTGTGTGCAAAAAATCCATGGAGCGATTGTGTGTATGTTTTAAATTAAAATTTTAGTTATAAACAAAGAAACAAAATTTTATCATCTCTGCTATTTATATTATTGTTTTATTGTTAGAACGACAGTTATTAGAATTGTTACATATCCGGAGCCGAATATTATTGAGCAGCATCTAATTGATAAATGACACCATTATTCCCCGCCAGTAAAACCGCCTTACCTCTTTTTGCCTTTTGAACAGCATTAAAACTCTTATCGGAAATGTGTTTCCAGTTCAGACCACCATCGGTAGAAATATCAGTGCCCGAAGTACCCGTTGCTATTAAAGTCTTCGCATCAATATAAGTTACACCCGATCGGAAACCTGAAACCGGTGTAACCGACTTTTGCCAGGATTTGCCCCCATCATTTGTTAACAGCACATTATTGGCATTTTCTTTATCCTTTAAATAGTTACCGCCAACGGTTATACCTGTTTTTTCGTTAAAAAAATCAATGGAGAAAGGGCCTGTGCTTCCCTCACCCTGCAAAATCGGGCATTTAAACACTTGCCAGCTTTTTCCATAGTCAGGAGAAAAGTAAATATTCGATACCATACCACCAGTTGCAACCCAGGTTTTACCTCCCGGTAATGTTTTAATGGTGGTTCCGCTGGCGGCAAAACCAGCTTCGCCTTTAGCCAGACCAGCTTTCAAATTGGTAGAAATATCCTGCCAGCTGTTACCGGCATCAATGGTTTTAAGCAATTGCATTTTATCATTTATGGGATCTCCAAAACTGATTCCTCTATTTTTATCCCAAAAGCTTAAACCATCCAGAAATATTGCCGAATCTATATTTTTATAATTTTCCGTCCAGGTTTCACCTCCATCGATGGTTTTTAAAATGAAGGCCGGAGAGGCAATTCCCACAATAATGGCCTGTTTATCGTCGAAAGCTTCAATATCCCTGAAATCGATTTTTTCGTAACCTTTCGGGTTTACCCATTTCCAGGTGACGCCACCATCAGTGGTTTTACCAACCGTTCCGTTACTTCCGCTTACCCAGGTCACCTGATCTGATACCACACTTAACCCACGTAAACTGGTTTTGGCCCGTTCATTTAAAGGCTTTAAAGAATACGACTGCGCAGCGCAAAAAAAAGGTGCCAATAAAAGGCACCATATTATTTTCTTCATTGATAACTTATTTTACCCGTCTAAAAGTTTCTGATCTTCCTAATAGCGAGATCCCAACATATCCGCGGATATTGAGTACATCAGCGCTTTTTAAACTCATGTTACAACTATAGGTTTTACCACTCTTCGGATCGTAAATTGTCCCGTCAGTCCACTTGCCATCATCATAAACAAAATCTTTTAATATTTCCAGATTGAGCAAAGGGCGTTTCTGCAGATTTGCATTAGGGTTTTTGGCATCCAGTTTAGGTTTACCATTGAGGTTTGGTTCTTTCATCCAGGCCAGTTTTCCATAGAATTTATCACCTTTTTTGTAGATTTCTATTTGTCCTTCACCTGATGGATTAAGCCATTTGCCAATAATTGCATCTTTATTCTGCGCAAAAGCAGAAAATGATATGGCTACAAAGAGTAGCATCAAAAATGGGAACTTTCTCATATTTTTTTTATTTCTAGTTAGTTTTTAAAGATAATCATTACTCCTGATATCGAAACAGTAAATAAAGGGAAAAAGTATGAGAAAGTTTTTAAAACTGAAAATTATTTGGAAACTATGGGCAGATACTTCGCCCGATAGGCATAAAAAAGGAAGAAATTAATTAATAACATTACGCCTGCCATAGGTAAGTCTTTCGGACCTAAAAACGCATGATAAAGAAAAATGTTCAGGGTAACCGGAAAAATGATGAGTGCGGCCAATGGTGCAGTACGGTTAATCAGCAGGAGTATCCCCCCTATTAACTCGGTAACCTTAATTAAAGGCATTAAATAAACAGATGCCATTACACCCGACATAAATGTGGTTTGAGCTGCCGACATGGCCGGAGCCTCTTCTGGCATTAAATTAAAGAAAAAGCTCACTGAAGCGAAAAGATACATGGCGGCCAGAAGTACGCGTACAACAATTACTGCTATTTTCATAATTCAAATTGGTTTTTGATAGATATGTTAAAAATAATTAAAGTTATTGAATGATTAATCGACAAACAGACTTTGTTCTACCACTAATCTTTGACTTAGGACTCGGGGCTACAGACTTTGGACGCTAAACCCTACATATAATCATAGTTCACCATCCATTGAATACCGAATTTATCAGTGGCCATGCCAAAAAGTGCATTCCAAAACGTTTTTTCCAACGCCATAGTTACGGTACCTCCCGCTGACAGGCTATCAAATAAACGCTTAGCCTCGTCTTCACTGGCAGCATCAACTGAAAGTGAAATGCCTGTGCCAAACGTTGCCGGAGGAGTCGGATTGGTGATATCGGTACCCATTAAAATGTTACCGCCAACGGGTAAGGCAATATGCATCAATTTTTCCTGATCGCTTATTGACATGCCCTCGCACCCCGGAGCATCTTTAAAACGTTGCACCACCAGAAATTCGCCACCAAATACCGACTTATAAAAGTTGAATGCCTCTTCAGTATTGCCATTAAAATTCAAATACGTGTTAAGTGTTGCCATTGTCTTTCCTTTTAGGGTTTTAGTTATTATTTGTTTTTTTTATGTCCTGATTAAAAATAGTCGTCATGATGTACTTATTTATGGATCTATTTCAGAGCATGCTAAAACATATCCAGCATGACATTATAAAGAAATTTTTGTCAATTTTACATCCATCCAATGGATCCAGTTTTTGCCATCAAATTGTTCCCATTTGCCTTCAATGGTATATGTTTTAAAATTTCCTTTAAATCTTTCCGAATCAGCAAATATTAAAATGATGTCATCATAAATTTTAAGGGTAGATATTGAAATACGTCCTTCGTTATCAAAACATTGTGAACGGAACACATCCTCCATATCATCGTAATGGGTAATTTCTAAAGTGCGGATAGTTTTATTTCCAAACATCACATCAGCCTGATGCCTTAAAAAGAAGCCACCATCAACCCACTCATAGGTATCTGCACCCTTAATTACCTCTCCTGATTTTGTTAAACCATCGGTTGTCCATTTGCCGATGTATGGATTTAATAGGTCAAGCTTGCTGTTTCTCATAAATTGACAGTTATTCATCCTGTAAGCATGATGAATGTTATATTTAACTTGCAGTAAAGTTAGTGCTAAATTCAAATGCATTTCATTGCCGGAAAAGTCAATCTTAAGGGGCATTTCAGACAAATTGTATATATTTATGATACCTAAATTTTAACCAAATGATGCAAGTTGGTATTTTACTGCCCCATAACTTCAGACTACTAAGCGTAGCAGCAATTTTAGATGTATTTGATACCGTAAATGGTTTTTACATAAAAGACGGGCATGAAGCTCCGTTTAACCTTAATTTAATCACCCTCGACAATCATTGTAATAGCTTTAGCGCACATCCACACCTACCTTTAGAGGATACAGGTCAGTTGGAATTAATCTTAATCCCCTCGTTTGCCAACCCTGATATAAAAGATTGTATCCACACCAACAGTGAATACCTCCCATGGTTAAATAAACAATATGCTGAAGGGGCCGAAATTGCCACCTTTTGTACCGGTGCATTTTTACTGGCCGCCTCGGGATTGCTGAATGGCAAAACGGCCACTACACATGTAGATGCATGTGCCGCTTTTTCTACTGCGTTTCCATTGGTGCATTTAAAGGCTGATAAAACAGTAACACAAGACGGCAGATTATTTACCAGCGGCGGCGCTACCTCTACTTTTCATTTGTTGCTGCACCTCTTACAGCTTCATTGCGGAAAAGATATGGCCATTAAAGTAGCCAAGATTTTTGCCATTGATATGGACCGCGTAAACCAGTCTTATTTTAGCACCTTTCAGCCAGTGCGCCACCATAATGACATACTTGTTGCTTCTGCTCAGGAGAAAATTGAAAATAATTATCAGGATGTAGCTACTATTGAAGAGATGATCAAAGATATTCCTTCCAGCAGAAGAAATATAGTACGCCGCTTTAAACAGGTAATTGGGATTACCCCTATTGAGTATCTTCAACAAACCCGGATCGAAGCCGCTAAAAAACTGTTGGAGCAAACCACACAGCAAATGACAGAGGTTATTTACAACTCGGGGTATAATGATCCGAAAGCATTTCGGAAAGTATTTAGAAAATCTGTAGGGATGACACCATCACAATACCGGGATAAATTTCAGCCAAAATAAAACTTACCTAAAAGCTCAAACAGGCTGATATAAAACTATACAATTAGTTTTCAACACCGGAAATTAATTTTGTTAATAATTAACATCAAATAAATTCACAGGAATATCATATTAAGGATAACTTAACGTTATAATTACACTAACCAAATAACAAACTTTATGAGCACATTCCTTTTAGTTACGGCGGTATTTTATATTATCTCTTTTGGATTAATGTTATACTGTTATTTTTCCGCTGAGCAAATTCCCAGCGATGATGAAAAATTTTAATTAGCCTATCTCCGTCATCCAAGTTAGCCTCTCCCTTAAGTAAACATCAACTTTTTAGAGAAACCTATAAATGTCTTTCATCAAATCTGCATTCAAGATTGATCAACAATAATTTTATTTACCAGCTAGCCATTTGATTAAGTAGGGAGCAGCTCCTGTATACCATAAAACTGCAGCAATTAAAAATATAGCAATGAGAATCCATAATATCGGCCATCCTTCAAATTTATGCTTAGATCCCGGTGTATAAGGAGCATGAAGGTTATTATGGTCACTGTCCATCCTTTCACCTTTTTCTTTTGGTTTTGGATTAGAGGTATTGCTCATAAAATATTCGGTTAGTATGCAAACTTAAACTATAAACCAATAAATATCAAAAATAAGTTTCAACATTCTAAAGCGTTGGCGATCTATAAACGGCTAAATTCATTATCAAGATAAACAACAAACCATATCCGCAGTAAAATATTGTTTAGGCTGCCATACTTCAAATGCGAAGTGATATATACATCGACACCATTAACAGGCCTATTGTTTAGAAAACGCCTATTGATATTTAGATATTTTTTGCCCGTTGTTTCACTGAAATATTATGGAACTGATAAAACCAAAAATCAAAGCAAATTCTTTAATGGTTAGGTTATTTCCGGTCAGCAACTTACAGGCTAACCCTAACCCTCTCCTCGGTCTTTGTCCTTACAAACCGAAGCTAAAATGTTATTTATTGGTTATACCATAACAACGTACGATTTTGAATTTATTAAAACCTATTAAAATTCTAAAGGCATTTAAGAATTCAGCATCACAGGCACTGATAGACCACTATTGATGAGATTTACTCAAAGGAATGAAGAATTTCACTTCCGCTTCCTTTCTGATAAGTATGCATGCCACAATATCATGGTAGCAATGGTACGATAAGGTTTATATCGATCTGCCTCCAATAACACTTCTTCTCTAGTCACTCTTGCCGCCAAGCCTTTTAATTTCTTTAATGAGTTTACCGCAGCCAGATCCCCAACCGGGAAAATATCCCTATGGTGCAACATAAAGATCAGGTAGATATCAACGGTCCAGTCACCGATCCCTTTGATACTTTTAAGCTGGTCTCTAATGGTCCGATCATCCATTTTATCCATTTCGCTTAATGGCAATACTCCGCTAACTATATTTTCGGCCAAATGGCGGGCATAAGCTGTTTTTTGTCGACTGAAATAGCAATCTCTTAATTCCTGATCGGTAAGCAATAAAAACCTTGCAGGCGTAACCACTTTAATTTTTTCTTTCAGCTTATTCAATGCGGCCAGTGCCGAAGCCAAAGAAACCTGTTGTTCCAAAATAATATGCACCAAAGATTCGAAAGTGTTTGGCCGCGACCAAAAGGGCGGATAACCGTATTGATCCAAAATCAATTGTAAATCCGGGTGAAAGCTGCCTAATAAATCGCAAAGCTGATGATAATTCGTCTGATCAAATTTTTCGAACATAAAATGTTTTATTCAAATATCTTGAGGGTGTTTCATAAAAAATTGGTTGCCGTGAGTGAAACATTGGCCAATAGCATGCAATATAGCTTTATTCCTGCGCAAGTTTGGCATTCGGTATGGGAAATGAATCACGCCAAAAATCAACCTGAGAAAACGGGAAAAACCAATTTTAATTCCATTTTAAGATGAGATATTTACTTTTGTCGGATGCTTAAGATTGGAATAGCTGAAGACGACCCCAAAATTGCTGAACTTTTGAAGTCGGCACTTGAAGAAAACGATTATCAGGTACTTACTGTAGCCAATGGCATTGATGCACTAAATCTTTTCTTATGTGAAAGTTTTAATCTCCTGATTATCGATATCATGATGCCAGGCTTAAACGGTATACAGCTTTGTAAGCGCCTCAGAGAAAATGCATTGCAAACCCCGATACTCATGCTTACCGCAATGGGTACCGTTGATGATAAGGTTACCGGTTTAGAGGCCGGTGCCGATGATTACCTTGTAAAACCCTTTCACCTGAAGGAACTTTTGGCCAGGCTTATCGCACTATTGCGAAGGCAGCCACCTATTGAAACTAAAACAGGCCATAAATTATATTTTGAAGACCTTATACTTGATACCTATAGCAAAGATGTAAGCCGCGCAGGTAAACCGATCGAATTAAGTGCTAAAGAATTTATCCTGCTGGAACTTTTTATGCGCAACCCAAACCGCTTGCTCTCGAGACAATTTATAGCCGAGCAGGCCTGGGACATCAGCTTCGAAACCGGAACCAATGTAATCGATGTGTACATCAATTTTCTGCGCAAAAAAATCGAAAAGGGTTTTGAACGCAAACTCATCCATACCAAAATCAATATGGGATATATCCTGAAGTAAATGAAAATAAAGGATCGCATAGCACTGTATTTTACACTGATCAGCACTTCAATGCTTTTTGCGGTGCTTTGTACAGTGTATTTTACCTTTATGAAATTTTTGGAGGCCGATTTCTTCGAACGCCTAACCGATCGCACAATGGTTACCGCTAAACTGTACCTCGAAGCTGATGAAATCAGTCGAGATGCATTGAACACGGTGCGCCATAAATACCTTCAAAAATTAAACAGCGAAGTAATCCGTGTTTATGACCAAAAGGACAGGGCCACTTTCATCGGCGATACTGCACAGTATTGGACCCCTGCCACCATTGATCAGGTACGCCGGAAAGGCCGTTTAAAATATACGGATGGTCAGCGACAGGTAGTGGGTATTTATTATCAAGATAATCAGGGCGACTTCGTCATCCTTGCTTCGGCTAACGACCAGGGTTCACACAAGAGGCTCGGCAAACTGCTGAAGATCATGGCTTTTATCTTTATCCTGATTTCACTCCTGGTATTGCTGTTAAGCAGGTGGGTTGCGCAGAAAATGCTGAAACCGCTGCAGAAATTTATGCTTGAGGTAAAGCAGGCCAGCGCTCACAACATGGAATTCAGGGTAGAAGAAAATAAGAATAAAGACGAAATTAACCTTATTGCCCAAAGTTTTAACCATTTAATGGAAGAGCTGGAACAGGCTTTTATCCTGCAGAAAACCTTTGTGGCCAATGCCTCACACGAACTTCGGACGCCTGTTACCCGGATCATGATGAACGCCGAATTGGCACTATCAAAAGAAAGAGATCAGATTGCCTATCAAAAAGTGATCGCTTCGATGCTGGAGGATGCCGAAAAAATGGAACACATCATTACCGGTTTAGTGGCGCTGGCAAAAATGGATCTTGATCTGATCAATTCGCAACTTGCTCCGATCCAACTTAATGATCTGCTTACCAAGATCCAAAACGAATGGAAAGCGCAAAAAAGCCTTAAGCTTAACATTTCTTATCAAAACCCCATTGATTCAAAACCCGAGCTATTGGCAAATGCGACTCTGCTACAGATTGCCCTGGATAATATCATTTCTAATGCTTTTAAATTTTCCAATAACCAAGAAGTAAATGTTCTGATAGAAGTGATTAACGATCAATTGTTTATCCATATTACCGATTATGGATCTGGTATTCTACCAGATGATCAGACAGCTATTTTTAAACCTTTTTATACCCGTGCAAAAAAACAGGGCCAACATGGCGAAGGCATGGGACTTTATATGGCCAAAAAAATTATCGATCTGCTTAAAGGCGAGATCACCATTAAAAATCTGGAACATGGCGGTTGCACCTTTACCGTGAAGCTGGCTAAACTTTAGTGGCTATTGATTATTTCTTTCCAATTTCACCACTCGGTCGTCACACCGAATTCATTTCAGGGTCTTAACCGCAACATAGGTGCTGAAATAAATCTGATAGCTTTCGGATCAGCAAAACGATTAGCGTTCCAACTTTAATCCCCTTTTAAGTCCGATTTAATCCCCTTTTAATGTGGCAAAGATAGCTTTGCTGATATGATAAGGATATTTTCATGGCTCATTCTTTTTTGGGCATTAACAATCCGTGCAGCTTTCGCACAAAGCGATACATTAAGCTTAAATTTAAGCCAGGCCAAAAGCCTCTTTTTAAAGAATAATTTCGATTTGTTGGCCAGTAATTATGAAATTGATCTGGCCAAAGCAGAAATCATTACAGCCAAACTTTTCGAAAATCCAACGTTAGAATACGAAAACCTTTTTTACAATAAGGACACCAGGAAATTCCTGCAAACCTCTTATGCCCATGGCCAGTATGCCGGATCTATTTCCCAACTGTTTAAACTCGCGGGCAAGCGCAACAAGAATATTAAACTGGCCCAAACCGGCGTTAAAATGGCCGAATACGAATATTTTGACCTGATCAGAACACTGAAATTTGAACTCGAAAATACTTTTTACAAAACTTACTTCGCCGCACAATCCGTTAAAGTGTATCAGGAGCAGATCAGCTCTACCGATCAGCTGGCGAGCGCTTACCATCTTCAGTTAAAAATGGGCAACGTTGCTGCAAAGGATGTCATCAGGATTAAATCATTATCGATCAACCTCAAAGCAGAACAGGCTGAACTATTGAATGATCTGGAAGATTATTATAAAGATTTGAAGTTGTTCTGTGGAATCAGCGCTTCCACTTCAATTACTTTGGTTTTAGATCAATCAGTACTTAACTCCCCTGCTGTAGATAAAATTCCCTACCAGGCATTACTTGATTCGGCCAGGCTTAACCGCGCCGACCTAAAACTGGCCAAAACCAACCTGCTTTATCACGAACATAATTTAAAGCTGCAAAAAGCACAGGCCATTCCTGATATAGAAATGGGCATGAGTTACGATCTAAAAGGCAATTATCCTGAAAAATACACTGGCTTGGGGATTAAAATTCCGATTCCGCTTTTCTCCAGGAACCAGGGAGAAATTAAAAAGGCACAGATTGGCATAACCGCAGCAGCTGTCAATATTAAAAAACAGGAAGCTATACTGGAGCATGAGGTATTTAACAGCTATAAGACCGCGCTACGTAATGAAAAATTGTGTGCCGGGATTGATCCTGCTTTAAGTACCGACTTCAATATACTTGTTTCCGGTCTGATCAAAAATTTTAAGGCAAGGAATGTTAGCCTGATCGAATTTTTGGACCTCTACGATGCCTATAAAGAAAATACGCTTCAGCTTAATAAACTCCAATCCGAAAGAATGAGTACACGCGCTGAACTCAATTACGTAACCGGTTCTAACATCTTTAAATAAATCTTATGCAAAATCTCTATCAAAAGTCGATACTCATTGCGGCAATCAGTTTATTCTTTGCTTGTAGCGAACACAAAACGGCCGCAACAACCGATAAATTTGCCATTACCGATTCTTTGATCAGCCGATTACTCATCGATACTGTGCAACAGGCAAACGGCAAAACCGAACTGATGTTTTCGGCTAAAATTACTGCAAATGAAGAACGAAGATCGGAACTTTTCCCAATGGTAAGCGGAACGGTAAACCGTGTTGCGGTAAGATTGGGCGATCAGGTTTCGAGCGGACAGACACTGGCTACGCTCAGCAGTTCTGAAATGGCAGGTTTTGATAAAGAAGTGATAGCCGCTAATGCCGAACTTAAAAATGCAGAAAGAGCCGTAAAACAGGCCGAACAACTTTTTCAGAGTGGCTTATCATCAGCCAAAGAACTGGAAGAGGCAAAAAATGACTACCAGATCAAAAAAGCAGAGGCAAAAAGGGCCAGTTCCGTATTAAAACTCAATGGTGGTAGCAGTACAGGATTGTATGCAATTAAGTCGCCGATTAGCGGTTTTGTGATCGAAAAAAATGTTACGCAGAACATGCAGTTGCGTGGCGATAACGACAAAAGCCTTTTCACCATTGCCGATCTCTCCAATGTATGGGCCATGCTCAATATTTACGAATCGGATATTTCAAGGGTTAAAGCGGGTGATGAGGTGAGTTTATCAACCCTATCCTATCCAAACCAGGTTTTTAAAGGAAAAATAGAGAAATTATATAACCAGGTTGATCAGGACAGCAAAGTCATGAATGCCAGGGTCGTGATCCCAAATCCAGGCTTTTTGCTCAAACCAGGCATGCTTGGAACAGTAAAGGTTTCTGCAAATTCGGCCGTCGATCTTCCGGTTTTAAACTCGAGGGCCGTAATTTTCGATGAAAACAAAAATTATGTACTCGTTCTGGGGCCGGATCATAAAGTGAAGATCCAGGAAATCGAAATAGGACGTAAAACTGCTGATAAAACCTATATCAGCAAAGGTGTGCAGGCCGGCGACCGCATTATTGCCTCTAAACAGGTTTTCTTGTTCGAAAGCTTAAAAACACAATAACATCTTTCCATTACCTAGATTTTAAAAATGAATAAATTCATAAAAAGCATTATCGGCTTTGCACTGAAGAATAAATATTTCATCTTTTTTGCCACTTTTATCTTAATACTTGCTGGCTATCTAAGCTTCAAACATACTACGATTGATGCCTTTCCTGATGTAACCAATACCAACATTACCATTATAACCCAATGGCCGGGCCGTAGTGCCGAGGAGGTAGAAAAATTTGTGAGCAGACCTTTGGAAATTGCCATGAACCCTACCGAAAAGCGGACCAGCATCCGGTCTTCCTCCCTGTTTGGCTTATCCATCGTAAAGGTTAGTTTTGAAGATGATGTAGATTATGCCGAGGCACGTGTTCAGGTAAATAACCATCTGGATGAAGCCGATCTGCCCGAAGGGATCAACCCTGAAGTGCAGCCGCCATATGGGCCAACCGGAGAAATTTTCCGTTATACCCTAACAAGTGATACTAAATCGGTCCGGGAATTAAAAACCTTGCAGGATTGGGTGATCCAACGCGAACTCTTATCCGTCTCGGGCATTGCCGATGTAGTTAGTTTTGGTGGTGAGGTTAAAACTTACCAGATCACAGTCGATCCGCAGAAGGCAATTCAATATGGTGTGAGTGCAACCGAACTTTTCGAAGCGGTATCCAGGAGTAATATCAATGTGGGCGGCGATGTGATTGTGCAGAGCGGTCAGGCTTATGTGGTACGTGGTATCGGCGTGCTCAACAATATCGACGAAATCAGAAATGTGGTAGTTGATAACATCAACGGCACCCCAATTTATGTAAAAACCATTGCCGATGTAGCAGAATCTGCTTTACCTAAATTGGGTCAGGTTGGCCGGGATAGGGATCCAGATGTGGTAGAAGGCATTATTGTCATGAGAAAAGGTGGAAATCCGAGTGAGGTCATTGCAAGATTAAAAGAAAAGATCAATGCCATCAACAGCACCATTTTGCCTGATGATGTAAAGATCAAACCTTTTTACGACCGCGAAGACCTGGTTAATTACGCTGTACATACGGTTATGGGCAATATGCTCGAAGGGATTTTATTTGTCACCTTAATTGTATTCCTTTTCATGGCCGATTGGCGCACTACCTTAATCGTTTCGATGATTATCCCGCTGGCGTTACTTTTTGCTTTTATCTGTCTCAAACTAAAAGGTATGCCAGCCAACCTGCTATCTATGGGGGCTATAGATTTTGGGATTATTATAGATGGTGCGGTGGTAATGGTTGAAGGGATTTTCGTGGTATTAGATGCCAAAGGCAAAAAACTGGGTATGGAAAAGTTCAATAAAATGAGCAAACCCGGTTTTATCAAAAAAGCTTGTCTCGAAAACGGAAAAGGCATTTTATTCGCCAAACTGATCATTATAACAGGTTTGCTTCCCATTTTCACATTCGAAAAGGTTGAAGGCAAAATGTTCTCGCCATTGGCCTGGACCTTAAGTTTTGCCTTATTGGGTGCGTTGATTTTAACCTTTACCCTGGTACCTGCCATGGCCAGTGTACTGTTGAAAAAAAATGTAAAAGAAAAGCACAATATCTTTTTGGAGTGGATTACCAAAGCTACACTTAAATTTTATGACATCTGCTTCAAAAAAAAGAAACTCGTTTTTGGTATTTCCATATTTATACTTTTGTTAGGTGCTTTTAGCTTTAAATTTTTAGGTACGGAATTCCTGCCGGGTTTAGATGAAGGTTCCATTTACGTGCGTGCTACCGGACCATTAAGTATTTCATTGGATGAAACCAAAAAACTTTCAAATGAGATGAGGAAAATCTTTTTAAGTTTTGAGGAAGTAAAACAGGTGATGTCGCAAACCGGCCGACCGAATGACGGAACGGATGCTACCGGTTTTTATAACATGGAGTTTCATGTGGATATTTATCCGCGGAAAGAATGGAAACGTAAACAAAGCAAAGAACAACTAATTGAACGCATGCAGGAGAAATTAAAGAGTTTTCCTGGTATCAGCCTCAATTTTTCGCAACCCATTTCAGATAACGTTGAAGAAGCGGTTTCAGGTGTAAAGGGTTCCATTGTGGTAAAGTTATTTGGGGAAAACTTTGAATACATTGAACAGGAAGAGGAGAAAATAGAAAATATTTTAAAAACGGTTGATGGTATCGAAGATCTGGGTATTTTACGAAATCTTGGCCAGCCCGAACTGCAGATCAACCTCGATCAGAAAAAAATGGCTTTGTATGGGGTAAGTACGGCAGATGCCAATGCCGTAATTGAAATGGCCATTGGCGGTAAATCCGCTACGCAGATTTATGAAGGCGAACGCAAATTCGACCTCATTATCCGTTATCCCGAAGATTTTAGAAACGATGAAAGTTCGATCGGTAAATTACGTGTACCTACCCTTTCCGGTTCAAATGTTCAATTGGGCGAAATATCAGGCATCAGTAAGATTACGGGGCCTAGTATGATTTACCGTGATAAACATAAACGTTATGGGGCTATAAAATTCTCGATCCGCGGCAGGGATATGGGCAGTGTAATTGCCGAAGCACAGCAGAAAATAAATGCAAAAATCAAATTACCGCAAGGGTATCAGCTAGAGTGGGCTGGCGATTTCGAAAACCAGCAAAGAGCCATTGCCCGGTTATCGCAGGCCGTTCCGGTAAGTTTATTACTGATATTTTTTATCCTCTTTGTACTGTTCGGCAACATTAAAGATGCTTTATTAGTATTAAATAATGTCCCTTTTGCCATGATTGGTGGCATTTTAGCCCTCCTGGCTGCTGGCGTAAACTTTAACATTTCTGCAGGAATTGGTTTTATCGCATTATTTGGCATCTGTGTGCAAAACGGTGTAATTCTGATTACCCGTTTTAAAACCAACATCACAGAACTGAAATACCACCCCAACTGGACTTTTACAGATGCCATGCGCGATGGAATTGCCAGCAGGTTCAGACCGGTATTGATGACGGCTTTAATGGCCGCTATCGGTTTGATGCCTGCAGCACTTTCTACCGGAATCGGCTCAGAAGCTTCAAAACCATTAGCCATCGTAGTAATCGGTGGATTGATTACCAATACTTTATTCAACCTTTTTGTTTATCCGATCGTATTTTATTGGTCGTATCGCAAACAAGTAAATAAAATGACCCCGGTGCGGCTCAATGACGGAAAAATGTAAACCGGACGATGTCATTTACCAGCGATTTATCATACTACACAATGATAAATCGCTAAAAGGTCCTGCTAACCTTACGTCCTTAACGAAGGCGCTTTGGATTGATGTTTTTGCTTCTGGTAAAATAGCATCAAACCATGCTCAGATTTTGCTTATGATACTGTTGATATTTTACTATTTCATTTAAGGATAAATTGTTAAATTGCCTTTATCTAATTTAAACCGATCTTAATGAAAAATTCTATCTCATGCATCATTATTGATGATGATCCTACCGCAATTAACATTTTGCAAGATCATATTGCAGAAATGCCCAGGTTAAAAGTTAACCGTGTTTTTACTAAACCAATAGAAGCACTAACCGAAATCAATACAGAAAGCCATAAACAGCTGATCTTTTTGGATATCGATATGCCGGCAATGTCGGGCCTGCGACTTGCTGATAACCTTAAGCACAAATCACACAACATTATTTTTACAACCTCCTATCCGGAATTTGCACTGGATGCTTTTAAGGTTAGGGCAAAACATTACCTGTTAAAGCCTTTTAACGTCGGAGATTTCGCCTTAGTGGTTAATGAAGTACTTGCCGAGTGTTACGATGCACAGCATCTGGTAAGTGAAAACGAAGGTGCATTTTTCTTACGCACCAATGGCGAACGTGGCAGACTGACCAAAGTACTCAAAAAAGATATCATTTACCTTCAGGGATCAAATAATCATGTACACATTTACACACCGACAAATAATTATTCTGTATACATGACCATTAAGGAAATGGAGGAAAAACTCCAGGATAATGGGCACTTCTACCGGGTTCACAAATCATACATGATTAACACCAACTATGTAAGGGAAATCAACGGGCACAAAATCGACCTTGGAAAGTACGAAGTACTCATGACCCCACAATACAAAGAGGCATTTATGAATTATATTGAAAACCAAACCCTGATCTCCAAACGTTTAAGGAACTAACATTTGCAAATCTGAATGAGTGGTCATTGTTGTGATCACAGTCATTGTACTTGTAGTCGGATCACTCTTTTGAAAGCGCATATTAGCTGCTCTTTGTGAACGGAAAACAAACACAGTTTTCCGGGTCGTTTTTAGGTCTATTATTTTTTTCATAAGCGAAAATTAGCCGCCTCAAAACCATCAAAAGACTACATTACGCAAAGCAATTGTTGACTGTTGTGAAACCAAATTTTAACCAAAGAAAAAATGGAAAACTGGCTTAGAAATTATCGCTGGCATATTATTGCATGGGCTACCTTTATTCTTTATGAATATATACTGGTCTCCTTAATTCTTAAAATAAATGCCACTATATTGAGCTATTGTATTCACTACATTATTAATATAACACTTTTCTACATCCATGCCGAATGGGTATTGGGAAAACGTTTGAAAGCACAAAAACCTGCTTATTTAAGTATAATCGTATTAACAATAGTTGAAATATTGACTTATACTTTAATTGCATACTTTACAGACCGTTCACTTTCAAAATCGGCCATAGTTCCTATTAACAAGCTCACAGACTGGAAGTTTATGTCTTCAACACTCTGGCGGGGAATCTACTTCATGTTATTTTCAACAGCTTATTATTTTATTAAAAGTTATATTCATCAGAAAAACCGGACAACTGAACTCGAAAAAAAGGCAATAGAAGAAATATTGAAGCAAAAGCAAATAACACTTGAACTGGCCAATGCTAAAAATGCCTACCTTAAAGCACAAATCAACCCGCATTTCTTATTCAATACCTTAACTTATATCTATAACAGTACCCACAAAAGTGAGCCTCGTGCCGCAGAAGCGGTGCGATATCTTTCTAAACTGATGCGTTACGCATTGGAATGTGAACATGGCCCGGAAATTATGCCACTTGAAGCAGAAATCCGCCAGGTAGAAAATCTTCTTCAGCTTTGCAGAACTAAACAGCCTGACTTATTTATAGACTTTGTTTATGATCAGAAAATCGAATCGACCAAGGTAATTCCATTACTTTTACTTACCCTAACCGAAAACATGGTTAAACATGGAAATCTCAGCCAGCCCGAAGATCCCGGAAAAATTATCGTAAAGTTACAGGATGGACAGTTTAGTATTCAAACGAGTAACCTGATTAATACAGGGCTCAATGATACAGGTTTCCATACCGGCCTGGAGAACATCCGGCAAAGATTACTTCATACTTACGCAGACAAGGCAGCACTCTCCTCAAATCCGAAAGGCCAATATTTTGAAGTGCTCATCATCATTAACTTACTTGAAACCAACTAAAACTATATTCTACTTAAAGCTAAATGAGGCTTGAATTTGAAACAAGTATCCAGCTAACTTGGTTCTTAGCCGTTAAAATTTACAGCGCAGCTTTCTTGCAGCACTGTAAATCACAATCATCCGAACCTTAAACAAGGTTCACAAAATTTTCTCCTAAAAATTCATTTTCAAACGAACTAAACTTAGAGGTTCTTTACCTCAAATCCTCTGTAACTAAGCATCTCGGCGTTATGCGAAACAGTTAAACGGAGTTTTAATCTTGCTATAATTTCTTTGGCTTGTGCAATATTCCGATGTATATCGTTTATTCCCCTGATCTCGATACCACCTGGCATTAATTTAAATTTGCTGGGTTCAAATTTATCAATAAACTGCTGTAGGTCTGGACTGATTTTTACCTGATTGCTTTGCATAATTAATTTAGTTGTATGGCCGCAAAGCAACACAATCTGTTTTAAGTTATGAGCAGTTCAGTGTTAATTTATTAAAAAATGTTGATGCAGCATTTTTCAAATTCAATTGATTATAACACCGTGAAACCGCGTTTTTTTTTAATCAAACATATAATTATTAACAACCTTCGCTGACATAAACATGATATTTGCTTAACGCTCAGATCATGTATAGCTAATAGTTTTGCATAAATAAAAACTCATGCGTACCATAAAAAGACTGAACAAATTACGCTATTACTTTTTTACTGCGATATCAATACTGCTGTTGGCACTCATTTTTAATTTTAGCTTTACCAAAACTGATGGATTCCTCATTTTAAACCAGTTTCATCCTGTATGGCTGGATATTTTCTTTAAATATATCACAAACCTCGGAGATGGCCTGATCAGTATCCTGGCTGCTACCATTCTGATTTCGTTGCAAAAAAAGAAAAAAGCAATGGCAGTTGCTCTTGCTTACATTTATTCGGGCTTGCTTATCCAAATCGCCAAAAGAATATTTCACCTGCCACGACCCAAATATTTCTTTGAGCAAACTTTATTCCCCTATACCCATTTTGTTGAAGGGGTAAGCACGCACAATCAGAATTCTTTTCCTTCAGGACATACTGCATCAGCTTTCGCCTTGGCAACAGTATTGGTCCTGGTTTTTAAGAAAAAGAAAATTTCTTTTTGTTGTTTATCTTTTGCTTTTTTAATTGGCTATTCACGGATATACCTGGCACAACATTTTCTTATTGATGTATTTTTTGGTGCAATAACCGGTATCATTTGTGCAATCGTGAGTTATCACCAAGTTTACGATCTTAAACTTTTCAGATCAGCTAAGCTGAACAAACGATATAAACAGCTTAAAATTGCCAGTCGGCCTACCGCTATTTAAGTGAAACAAATACCTATTAAATTATGGCTCTTTATAATGGTCATGATAATGATCAAAATGATCATCGCTTCCACCTTAGCACTTGGAAATGATGAGGTATATTACTGGACATATGCATTAAATCTCCAATGGAATTATTTCGACCATCCTCCGTTTGTAGCATGGTTGATCAGGACAACAACAGCAGATTTATATCTCCACAACGAATTGGCAGTCCGGCTTGGAGCCATAATATCTTCTTCAATAGGTACTATCATCGTATATCAAACGGGTAAACTTCTCCTAAACGAGCGTGTGGGCTGGTTTTCCGTTTTGCTTTATTCTTCCTCCTTTTATTGCAGCGTCATTGCCGGTACATTTATTTTGCCAGATAGCCCCCAAATGGTTTTCTGGCTGTGGGGTATCTATTTATTGCTTAAAATGACCAGATCCATTCAGCAGGGTTTACCCCCGTTAAACATCTGGTGCTGGTTTGGGTTGGCTGCAGGCCTTTGTATGATGTGTAAGATTCATGGCATCTGCTTATGGGTAGGCATCATCATGTTTGCGCTGTTTAATAATAGAAAATTATTGCTACAAAAGGGCTTGTATGTTTCTATGCTGATAAGCTTGGTTACCATATCTCCCTTAATCATCTGGAACATCCAGCATCATTTTATTACCTATACCTACCACAGTAACCGGGTTAGTGTTTTCCATGCTCGTTTAAACCCATTAGCTTTTGCCAGAGAAATTGGCGGACAACTATTTTACAACAATCCCATTGTTTTTTTTCTGGCCTGGATGGCAGTTTTTAGTTTCATCAAAACCAAAAATCAACATCTTAAGAACGAAATACAATTATTATTGTGTTGTGTACTTCCACTTATTGTTACGCTTATTTTTCTTTCCATTTTCAGAGATACTTTACCACACTGGTCTGGCCCGGCATACAGCTGTTTAATATTTCTTTCTGCATTGAAACTGAAATCTTTTAACCTGCCAAAAGTAAAAGCCGTTATTGGTGCAGGGATACTGTTTTTCTTGTTGGTGGTATGTGCGGGTATATTTGCGATTAATTTTTATAAGGGTACATTTTCAACACATAAAGATGCTATAAAATTGGGTATGGGCGATCCCACTTTGGATTTATACGGCTGGAAGGAAACCGGAAAAATGATTGATTCCATTCATCACGTGGATCAGTTATTAGCACAGCATAAACCAGTCTATACCATTGTAGTTACAAAGTGGTTTCCTGCGGCCCATTTAGATTTTTATGTCAGCAGCGAAACTGGTTTGCATACTTATGGCATTGGAGAAATATTCGATCTTCATCAATATTACTGGTCTAACCAAAGCAAACCAAAATTAACAGCGGGCGACAATGCGTATTACATTTTACCTTCCAATCTTTACGATGAAAACAGCATCAATTTGATAAAGTCTCAATTTAAGAGTTGTACACCACCAATCATCCTCCCCATTTTCAGGAATGGCGCTGTATGCAAAAATATTTTGTTATTTAAGTTAAATGGTTATAAAAAATAGCACAATAGCAATGATAACAGTAAATTCTTGATATAGATAGTGTACATTAATTGCGCATAAGCTAAAAAAGCATTAAATTAGCTTAGAAAAGCTGCTCCGATGGCTGATAGCGAACCTCTTTTTCATAATAAACGATGTGCAATAATAAAATATATCCGCTCAGCACGCTTTTCCTGGTACTTTTTTTCAGTTCTTTATCTTCAACAGGACAAATTGTACTCCAGGATAAGAACTTTCATGTAGACACTAAAGTATTTTCAAAAACGGATTCGGGATCACTGAAATTGGATATTTATTATAGTGGAAAAATAAAAGAAACCAGGCCAACGGTGCTTTTCATATTTGGTGGTGGTTTTGTAATGGGACGCAGAGATAGCAAATTATTTGATCAGTATTTTAACACGCTAATTGCACATCAATATAAAGTAGTTTCAGTTGATTATCGGTTGGGCCTAAAGGGAAAAAAATTTCCAAGTCCGTTTAATACCGCTAACTTAAAAGCAGCAATCGATACCGCTACAGCAGATGTTTTTGATGCAACAGCTTATCTGATCAGAAATGCGAAAGACCTGGGTATCGATACAGCCATGATCATCTTGTCAGGATCAAGTGCGGGCGCCATTACGGCACTGCATGCCGACTATAACAAGCGGAATTCCACCGCGTTATCTACCAAATTACCAGGAAATTTTCAATACAAAGGTGTAATTTCTTTTGCCGGGGCAATATTAAGTTATCATGGCGCCCCGAAATATGCCATACCACCAGCACCCACAATGCTTTTCCACGGCACGGCCGATAAACTTGTACCCTATAACAAAGTGAGATTGCTCAACAGGGGCTTTTTTGGCTCCAGATATCTTGCTAAAACCTTTAAAAAGAACGGATATCCATATTATTTCCAGTATGTGCAAAACATGGGCCATGAAATAGCTGGTTCGCCAATGGTTGAAAACTTACCTGATATCCTCTGGTTTATAGATAATTACATTATTAAACATAAACGCTACTTTATGGAAGTAGATTTTAAAGATGCGGACAAAAAACCCACGTTTAACATTCCCCCTTCTTTAATAAAGAGGTAGCCTCAGTCATATCGTTTCTATTGTTTTTCCAGTTCGAGCAGGGCAACGATAGGCAAATGATCCGAGGCATAACGTTCGGGAATAACCTCGTGGGAAACAATTTTAAAAGGATTCCCGGTTTTAAAACCAATATGATCAATGGTCTTCCGCGGATTGATCACTGGAATGGTAAAACCACAATCGCTACATGTTCTGGTAAAATTCGCATCAAATATCCCAATGCTTTCCGAACCTGGCTCAGCATTTAAATCGCCGGCAAGAACTAAAGGTAAGGTTTCTTTTGCTGTTAACCGGTTGATCTCTTTAGTCTGAAGGATACGGTTATCTTCAGAACGTTGTGCATCAAGATGGGTAGAAGCAAAACGGATAAAAAGCCCATCGGCAATTTTTACGGTTGCAATAGCCAAAACCCTTTGCTCTGCTTTGGCTTCATTATTTTTGGGCAGCTTAAAAGTCTGTTGTTCAGATAAAGGAAAACGCGATAAAATGGCTACACCATAATCGCCTCCGTCATGGTCAATTGCTTTGCCAAAATAAAAATTCATCTTCAATTGGCTTGCCAATAAAACAGCCTGGTTAATATTACCCGATCTTCTGGTGTTCACATCTACCTCTTGCAGGGCTACCAGATCTGGTTTTTGCTTTGCAATTACTTTGGCAATGGCATCAACATCGATCACACCTTCTTTTTGTTTTGATGGCGGATTGCAATGGTGAATATTATAAGACATAACACGCAATACTTTACTCCGCTTTGATTCAACCTGATGGTTGATTTTGGATGAACAAGCACCTAAAAAACAAATACCGAAGATTAAAAGAGGGAATAATTTCATTTTGATTGAACTCATAAATAAAAGCAGATTTCGTCAGGGTTAATATCAGCAACTGATCGCTTTATCCTAACAGATCAATTTTCATGCGCTCCGGCCTCTCCGGTTAGTATACGTTCCATCTCTATCATCATCTGCTCGGCCAGCCGTTGTTTAGCTTGTAATTTCGCTAAGTAAGCATCTGCGAATGTTACTTCGAGCTCCTCCATGATAAAGGCGTACTTTGCCTTAAGTTCTATAAGATCGATCTGAAGCTTTTCTGACAGGTTTTGCATAACACAAAGCTAAAAAAAGCGAGGCTAATTTTAGTGAACTGGTTTTATTTTCTTTTTTTAAAGGAAATAAAAAATCTTTTGAAACAATCCACTAATTTTCTGGTTTATTAAATGATTCCGGCGTGGTTTCCGGAATAGATTTGTTTGGTTAGTTGATTAGGGATCACCCTCAAAGTGAATCCCTTTTTTTTTAACGCTGGCTATCAATGGCATAATCAGGCAATATTTTCTAAATTCAATATTTAAATCAAAATTAGTTAATGGAAGAAATCAGATGGGGCATTATTGGCTGTGGCGATGTGACTGAAGTAAAAAGCGGACCTGCTTTTAATAAGGTAAACAAATCCAAACTTGTTGCGGTAATGCGCCGAGACGGCGCAAAAGCTGCTGATTATGCTCAACGGCATCATGTACCTAAATGGTATGATGATGCGGATCAACTGATTAACGATCCTGAGGTGAATGCGATTTATGTTGCTACCCCACCCTTACAACATGAAGCTTACACGATTCAGGCCTTAAAAGCCGGAAAGCCCGTATATGTGGAAAAACCCATGACTTTGGATGCCGATGCTGCCCAACGCATGACTGATACCGCCAACAAATTAAAAGTAAAGCTTTGTGTAGCACATTATCGGCGTGCTCAACCCATGTTCTTAAAAATTAAAGCGCTGTTAGATACACATTTGATCGGCGATGTACGTTTAGTCCGGTTAAAAATGCTTCAATCGCCTAATCCGGCTCTCGTTGCAAAAACAACCGATAATTGGCGGATTAACCCAACTATTTCTGGTGGTGGTCTGTTTCATGATCTGGCACCACATCAACTAGACCTGATGACTTATTATTTTGGCGCAGTAAGAAATGCCATGGGCCTGGCCACCAGGCAACAGGTAAATACTAAAGCTGATGATCTGGTTGTAGGGAATATTCTTTTTGAAAGTGGAGTTGTTTTCAGCGGCAACTGGTGTTTCTCCGTAGCGCCACAAGATCAGGCAGATCTCTGTATCGTCTATGGCTCAAAAGGTTACATCAGTTTTCCCACGTTTGGTAACATAATTACAGTTGCAATTGATCAATTAACTGAAGAATATGCATTTGAACCTTTACAACATGTACAACAACCCATGATTGAAAAAGTGGTTGATTACTTTTTAGGCAAAGGACAAAATCCATGCAGTGGTGAGGATGCCCTGATTACCATGAAGTTAATGGATGATTTTACAAAAAAGTAAAGCGAATACATCTGATAAAACGCGATCGTAATTCACTTTACTACCCCAACCAATAATTCTTGCCAACGGGCATTTCAATACCAGCCAGCTATGAGCATTCAGATCATAACCACTTCATTTACCAACTGCAACATTTCTCGGGGCACTTAATATGAATTGATCTAAAGTTTTGAAAGCAAAAGACTTACAGAGGCCCGCTTTTGATAGTTGGGATCGAAATGTACATATTTAATTTTTCCTGAACGATCAATAATATAAGTTGCCGGTACGGGCAGGGTATGTCTGGTATTTCCGTTGTTTTCTTCCAAATTTATTCCAAATCCCTTGTATTTGGTAAATGTACCCTCGTCCATGACAAAGTTTACACGGTAGGCTTTCATTATTTCATCATCTTTATCCTGAAGGATTGAAAAGCCTGCACTTGTTTTTGCAATGGTTTTAGCAATATTTTCTTTTGTTTCGGGAGTTACACCAATAATATAAGCATCTTTCTTCGTTAATAAGTTTAATGAGTCTTGCAGTTCCTTAATGTGTTTGTTGCAATAAGGACACCATTGTCCGCGGTAAAAAAATAAAACCACATTACGATGCGCTTTAAGTGCATTCTGTAAGGCCACTGTTTTGCCGTTTTGATCTATTCCGCTAAACCCCGGCGCTTTATCTCCCTCTTTCAAACCTTGTTGTGCCTTTGTTTGTAATGATAATACAACAGCTATTGCCGCAATTAAAATCGTTTTTTTCATTTCTGTTTTTATATTTTTTATCTCTTAGTCGAACCAAAATCATTAACCTTACAGCAAAAAATCAATTTTTATTGATTTCCATTTTAATCTTCTCGTTTAACCTTTTCTTAAAGTCATCATCAAGTTTAAAATCATTGTTCCCGAAATTTGTAAACACTTTATTTATCAATATACTTTGTTGCTGATAGATCCTGCATAAGCCACAACCAACCAAATGAATATGCAACTGTAGGCGCTCCACTGGCGTAATGTTTCCAACTATTTTCTTTTCAGTTAAAAAAGTTGCCTGCTTGCAGTTATTGATCATATTTTCAGTACACTCATCATATCAGTTCCAGTTTTTTTGAATACAGGCCCTCAGGTTAACTTTCGTCCGGTGCATGATCACCCAAAAATTAGCATTGGTAAGCTTCAATTCTTTACAGATCAGTTCTGAGGATAAATCGTCAATGTGTTTCATTGAAAACACGGAAAACCATAAACCAGGAAGTTTAGCCAGGCAATCATTTAATATATTTCCCAGTTCTTTCATCATCAGAGGATTAGAAGCGTCTAAATCAAATGTCCTCGGATAATCTTTTTCGGTCCAGTGCCCTGATGCAGCATCAAAAAAATCATTCCATTCATTTCCAATACTCATCACCGTTAAACTATTACTTGAACGCTTTCGATAAAAATCGGCTATCTTGTTTTTAAGAATTGCCGTTAGCCATGTTTTCTCTTTACTATTGCCCTTAAATTCGTCTAATTTCTGCAAAGCTGCTAAAAACGTATCCTGGACTAAATCTTTAGCTGCATTTTCATCCCTCGTTCTCGATATTGCAAAGCCAAAAAGGTAATCGGCATATTTTTCTACCCAGCTTAACGGGTGCAAATTAAGGTGGTGAACTGCATCGTGCTTATCGCTTTCGTATGGCATATTTTATTATTAACTCCTATAAATATAATGTTAGTCGTAAGAATGGAAAGATCCTTACAGATTATTTTAGATTTTTTAGAAAGGTTTACGTGGAGATATCCTAAAAATTTTAAAAAAACCACTTCAATTTAAAGTAATTTCTAAAGTTGTACGTCTACAGCTCATAACAAACCTAAAAAAAATCTATATGATAGCCGTTTTCAAAACAAATGTATCTACAGACAGCGAATTAAACGTCATCAGTCCACTACTGAACAGACATTTCAAAGAAATTAAGTGGAATATCGATTTATGGGATGCCGATAAAATCCTTCGTGTAGATTCGCCAAAAGACTGGACGAAAGAAATCACCGAACTTTTTAACAGTATTGGTTTAAATTGTATCAACCTGGAAGTTTTCCATTCAGCGCCTTTTTAACCACAGCATTAATTTCAAGATAACAATCTTTACTTATCAGTCAGATGGCAACGTCTGACTGCACATTTGCCGGTAACAATATCTCAAAGTTTACATCTTCCCTTTTAGCTTTAGGCAATTTGTAATAGATTATCATTAAATTGCCTCATCTATTGCATCCATTCCTAATGAAAGAAATTACCGATATTGTAAAGGCATACCAAAAGGCGACTAAAGAAAATAGAAAAACAGCTCTGGCAACTGTGGTTAAGGTAGAAGGCTCTGCCTATCGCAGGCCAGGTGCAAGGATGCTCATTACTGAAGATGGCCAGTTAACAGGCGCCATTAGCGGTGGATGTTTAGAGGGCGATGCCTTGCGAAAAGCGCTTTCAGCGATAATTCAACAGGAAAATAAGCTCATTACTTATGATACCACTGATGAAGATGATGCTAAATTTGGAGTCCAGCTGGGCTGTAATGGCATTGTCCATATTTTATTCGAACCCATTATAGAAACGGATGGCTTAAATCCGATTGCTATTTTAACTGCTTTGAAAAGCCAAAGGGAGAGTGCTGTGTTGGCCACATTTTTTTCACTGAGCAATAGGCATCAACTGGGTACCGGGCTGCTTTTCAGAAATGAACCTGTTCTTTCTAAAATCCCAAAATCAATCAGCGATGAAGTAATTGAAGATATTCAGGAAGTTTTTGAAAATAAAATTTCAGCATTTAAGGTTTATAAACAAAATAATCAACAGATTGATACCTTTTTGGAATTTATAAAACCACCTATTTCATTAATGATAGCCGGTGCAGGTAATGACGCACAACCTTTAGCCGAAATGGCTTACCAGTTGGGTTGGGAAGTAACAGTAATCGATGGTAGACCAACACATGCTACGCCTCAACGTTTTCCAAATGCAACCAGAATTGTAGTAAGTAAACCGGAAAATGTTCTTTCTCATATTCAGATTGATGAGCAAACGGCCTTCGTACTCATGACACATAATTACAATTATGATCTCGAACTGCTTCAGCAACTACTAGCGACGAACGTGCCGTATATTGGTACTTTAGGGCCAAAGAAAAAGCTGCTCAGGATGTTAGATGAACTGAATTTGGCAACATCTGAAAACGAGATACGGGTGCATGGTCCGATCGGGCTTGATATTGGTGCAGAAACTGCAGCAGAAATTGCTATTTCTATCCTGGCAGAAATCAAATCTGTTTTTACCGGTGCTTCGGTTATGTTTTTAAAAGATAAGAAAAAACCGATTCATGTTTATGGATAAAATGTAATTAGCATTGAAAACGGGTATCATCATATTGGCAGCTGGCAATTCCTCACGTTTGGGGAAACCAAAACAGCTTTTGGACTATAAAGGAAAAACACTCTTGCAAACCGTAATCGATGAAGCTTTAGCAACAGATTGCAAACCCGTTATTACTGTTTTAGGTGCGCATGCTCAGGAAATAGCGGCACAGCACAGGCACAATGAAATCAGAATTGTTATAAATGAAAACTGGGAAAGCGGAATGGGCTCAAGTATTGTTGCCGGCCTGTCAAGCATAATCAAAAATAACAGCGAAGTAGAAAGTATTATTATCGCTGTGGCCGACCAGGCTTTCATAAAAAAGAGTAACTTTAATAACTTAATTGAAAAGCAAAAAGAAACAGGTAAAAATATCATTGCCAGTGCGTATAACAATGCAATAGGAACCCCTGTTCTTTTCAAAAAAAACTACTTTGAAGCGCTTTTATTGCTCAAAGGCGCGGAAGGAGCAAAAAATATATTGAAACAATATTCAGAAGATCTGGAAACAGTGGTTTTTGAGCAAGGAGGGATTGATATTGATACAGAAACAGATTATAATCATTTAATTAGCCGGCAATGATAACAGATTCTTTTGGAAGAGTACACGATTACCTGCGGATATCGCTTACCGATAACTGCAATTTTCGCTGTTTTTATTGCATGCCCGAAGAAGACTACGATTTTACTCCTGCTTCGCGGCTCATGCAAACCAACGAAATTATTAAACTGGCGGAGATTTTCGTGGCCAACGGCGTAAAAAAAATCAGGCTTACAGGTGGCGAACCTTTGGTAAGAAAGGATGCTGCTCAAATTATTGCGGCGCTGGGCAAACTTCCGGTAGAACTGGTAATGACCACAAACGGAACCCGCATTGCTGAAATGTTGCCTGTATTAAAAGAAGCAGGCATTAAAACCATTAACATCAGTCTGGATACCTTACAACCTGAAAAGTTTTTTATGATCACCAGAAGGGATGTTTTCCATCAGGTACGCGGCAATATCGAACTTCTTTTGCAACATAAAATAAGGGTGAAAATAAATATGGTTGTGATGAAAGGCCTTAACGACAATGAGATCAATGATTTCATCAGTTGGACTAAATATAATCCCATCCAGGTCAGGTTTATTGAGTTTATGCCTTTTAGTGGTAATAAATGGACAAGCAACCAGATGTTTTCTTTGAGTGAAATACTGGCTGCGATTGAAAAAGATTTTTCGATATTACCTGTTAAGGGTGAAGCCCATGATACGGCCAAAAATTACATGATTCCCGGCCACGAAGGTTCGTTTGCCGTTATCAGCACCATGACCCACCCTTTTTGTAACACCTGTAACCGCATGCGCCTGACTGCGGATGGAAAATTAAAAAACTGCCTGTTTTCGGACAATGAAACCGATCTGCTTAGCAAATTGCGTCAAAATGAAGATGTACTTCCATTCATCCAATCGGCCATTTGGAGTAAAAAGAAAGCATTAGGCGGACAATTGGTAAGTGATTTCGAAAAAATTGATGCAACTACCCTACAAAACAGAAGTATGATTACCATTGGAGGATAATTTTTTCATGATTAGCGTTAAAGAAGCAAAACATCTCATTTCTCAAAACATCATTACGCTAAATCCCATTTCAATTGATGTGGCAAAAGCATCTGGCCATATTCTTGCGGCCAATGTTTATGCAAAATATGACATTCCTGCATTTAATCAATCGTCAATGGATGGTTATGCATTAAAGTTTGAAGATCATCGGCAAGAGCTCCGTTTAATTGGCGAAATGGCTGCCGGAACAGGAACCAAGATTACCATCCAAAATGGCGAAACCAGCAGAATTTTTACCGGTGCTCCGCTACCTGAAGGTGCCGATACCGTTGTAATGCAGGAAAAAGTCAGGAGAATTGATGGAAAAATCACCTTACATGATCCAAATTTAAAAATGGGATTAAATGTACGTGATCGGGGTTCGGAGATTAAGGCCGGGGCATTGGCAATGGAAAAAGGAGATTTGCTTAGTCCGGCGGCTATCGGCTTTCTGGCAGGGATAGGCATAAATGAAATTAGTATTTATCCCATGCCCAAGATTTCGATTATTGTAACCGGAAAGGAATTACAACAACCAGGGGAAGTGCTGGAATTTGGGCAGGTGTACGAGTCGAATTCCTATTCGCTGTCTGCTGCTTTAGAACAGGAAGGTATTGAACAAATTGTAGTTTACAAATCCGATGATGACCTTGATATCCTTAAAAAAGTATTACAAACTGCACTGACAAACAGCGATGTTGTACTGCTTACCGGCGGCGTAAGTGTAGGCGATTATGATTTTGTAATTGAAGCAGCTTCACATTGCGGCATCAAACAGATTTTCCATAAAGTGAAACAGAAACCTGGCAAACCGCTTTTTTTTGGAACAAAGGATCAAAAACTCATATTCGGACTCCCTGGCAATCCCTCATCTGTACTCAGTTGCTATTATAATTATGTATTACCAGCAATTAAAGCTTTATCTCATCAAAGCAACAGTGTAATAGCGGTTGAGGCCAGGCTTACTCATGATTATACTAAACCTTTGGGATTAACCCATTTCCTGAAAGGTAAATATGAAAATGGGCTGGTTACCCCACTTCGCGCGCAGGAATCTTACCGGTTAAGCTCTTTTGCACAGGCCAATTGCCTCATCTGCCTCGATGAGGCAAAAGATCACTTCAAACAAAACGAAATGATAACCGTATTGATTTTACCTGGCTAAACCATGCAAGAAAGCTTTATCCTCTTTTACTGTTTACTTTTTATAGTTGCTTTTTTATATGCTTCGGTTGGGCATGGCGGGGCCAGCGGCTATCTTGCACTTATGGCAATTTTTGCCATTTCGCCATCCATTATGAAACCCACAGCGCTATTGCTCAACCTGTTTGTTTCTTCCACTTCTTTTATCCAGTTTTACCGTGGTGGTCATTTTAAATGGAAAATCTTTTGGCCTTTTGCACTGGCCTCCATCCCGCTTTCTTTTATTGGTGGTATGATGGTCATTCAAAGTGCGATTTATAAAAAGATTTTAGGATTACTTCTACTGATCCCGGTTATCCGTTTTTTCTTTTTTAAAAACACTGCTTCTAAAGATTTCAGATCCTCAAATATTCCCTTATCGCTTACTATTGGAGGCATCATCGGTTTACTTTCGGGTATGATCGGTATTGGTGGAGGAATTATCCTTTCTCCCATCCTACTGCTTTTAAAGTGGACAGATCAAAAACAGACCGCAGCCATCAGTGCAGCATTTATTTTTGTTAATTCAGTTGCTGGTTTAGGTGGTCAGCTTATTAAAGGTTTCGAATTTAACGGTCATATGCTCGCTTATGTGGGAGTAGCTTTTGTTGGAGGCATTTGTGGCGCTTACTTTGGTGCCTTGAAATTTCCACAAACTGTTTTAAAAAATGTGCTGGCTTGTGTATTGGCTCTGGCTGCTTATAAACTATTATTTACGTACGCCTGACAGGAAATACCTTACCATTGTTTTATTATTTTTAAGTTTTGTTGTTAATGTGTAATCAAGCAGGCAGTTTACTATTAAAGGAAAGGTTAAAGCCCGTTCACCATCTCCCTAAACAATTTAAGCGCCTATAACTCCGTTAGTTGAGATAGTATGACAATTTTCAATCAATTTATACTACATAAAGTAGCATCTTAAAGGTAAATTAGCAGCATGGAAATTGAAATTATCAGTTTTGGCCAGATTAACGAATTCATCAATAATCAAAAAATTGAAGTTGATGGCATTGCTGACACCAATGCCTTTAAACAATACCTCGAAAACAGGTTTCCAGCTTTAAAGGATATAAAATACAAACTTGCCCTGAACAAGAACATTGTTCAACAAAATACAGAAATTACAAACCGGGCTACAATAGCCATTATGCCGCCATTTTCTGGTGGTTAAGAAATATGAGTGCAACGCGATACAACAGGCAGATTATCCTTAAAGGATTTGGCGAGGAAGCACAGCAAAAGCTTTTAAGGTCAAAAGTTCTGGTTATTGGTGCCGGTGGTTTAGGCTGCCCTGCATTGCAATATTTGGCTGCTGCAGGTATCGGCCATGTTGGTATTGTTGATGATGATACCATTTCATTGTCCAATTTACACAGACAAATTCTTTTTACCACGGCTGATATCGGAAAGCTGAAAGTAGAGATAGCGGCAAAGCGCCTGCAGGAAATGAATCCCCAGATTGGAATCGTCCGTCACCCCATCCGGTTGCAGAAAAATAATATCCTTGATATCTTATCCAGATATGATTACATATTAGATGGTACAGACAATTTCGAATCCAGATACCTGATTAATGACGCCTGTGCGCTCTTGAATAAACCACTTATATTTGCTGCAGTATCAGGTTTTGAGGGACAGTTAGCCTTATTTAATGTTCCTGATCAGTTCACTCCAGGCACTAATTACCGCGATATCTTTCCTATTCCACCCCATAGAGATGAAGTACCTAATTGTGCCGAAAATGGTGTTATCGGCGTATTACCCGGTATTTTAGGTACTATGGCAGCGGCAGAAACCATCAAACTGATCGCCAAAATCGGACTACCTTTGACTAATAAAATATTAAGCTACAATTTACTTACACAAGAACAATATACCATCAGCATCACCCATGGCGACGGTTATACGCTGCCTAAAACTGTTGATGAATTTCTAAAAATGGATTATCAGGACACAAGCGAAGGCCCGCAAGGCTACACAGAAATTGATGTTGCCGAACTGGCGAAACTTCAACAGTTGGAATCGACGATATTAATTGATGTACGCGAAAGACACGAAGTACCGGTATTGGATAAACAAATCTTTATACAGGTACCGATGTCGGAGTTTAGCACTTTTTTGGGCAAAGAATTTTACCAAAAACAGGTCGTTTTAATCTGCCAGCATGGCGTTAGAAGTGTAGCTGCAGCAGAGGCCATGCAGGAAAGATATGGTGATACCAAAAAGATTTACAGTTTAAAAGGTGGCATCATTAAATGGAAAGATCATTTTCTCAAATCTTAACATGAGCGAAAGAAAAATAAAAGATATATTCGTTAACGGCCCCATAACACCCGCTTTCATAGCCGATAGCATTGCCAAACATAATAGCAAGACGGCTATTGGTGGCCATAGTATTTTTATGGGCCAGGTGAGAAAAGATGAAATTGACGGCAAATTTGTCGCCGCGATAGCCTATACTGCCTATGAGGAACTCGCCCTTGAAAAAATGCATCAGATCAGGGAAGAAATTTTCGAACAATACCCACTCAGTTGCATGCATATTTACCATAGCTTAGGCACAGTTAAAACAGGCGAAATTTGCCTTTTCGTTTTTACCTCTTCAGCGCACCGTAAACCCGCAATAGCTGCCTGTAGTGAAATCGTAGACCGATTAAAGGCAGAATTACCAATTTGGGGCAAAGAAATATTCGAAGACGAAACCCATCAGTGGAAAGAAAATATTTAACATGGTAAACATCACAAAAAAATCCAACACCTTAAGGATTGCCATTGCAAGTGCTACCGTTAAGGTATCGAAGCAGGCAACGATTGATGCCGTTGAACAGCGCAAAATACCCAAGGGAGATGTATTTGAATTTGCCCGTGCAGCAGGTTTATTCGGGGTAAAAAAAACGAGCGACGTCATTCCGGATTGTCATCCGCTTCCCATTGAATATACGGCTATTACTTATGAAATTGTAGATCTATCCATCATTATTCAGGTCGAAGTACATACAATTTACAAAACAGGCGTAGAAGTGGAAGCGATGCATGGTGCATCCGTTACCGCTTTAACCATGTATGACATGTTAAAACCAATTGACAAAGGTGTGGAGATAGAAAACATCAGGTTATTAAAAAAATCAGGTGGAAAGTCAGACCTTAAAAATGCCAGATACCCTGAAATAAAAGCAGCTGTTGTGGTCTGCTCAGATTCTGTTTTTGAAAATAAGGCACAAGATACATCAGGCAAGGCCATTGTCTCGCGCCTGGAACAATGGGAAATTCATACGGAGAAATATGAGGTCGTTCCCGATGAAATCCATATGATCAGGGATAAAGCGACTGAATTAAGTAAAGATGGTTATCACCTGATCATTTTTACAGGAGGAACCGGGCTATCTCCGCGCGATGTAACGCCGGAAGCTATTGGACCGTTAATTGACAGGAATATTGAAGGAATTATGGAAGCTGCCAGAAGTTATGGGCAAGAACGTATGCCCTACGCCATGCTTTCTCGTGGGGTAGCTGGCTTTATCGGGGAAACATTGGCACTTACTTTCCCAGGTTCCAAAAGTGGCGCAGAAGAAAGTATGGACGCGCTTTTCCCACAGGTTTTGCATTTATTTAAGGTAATTAAGGGTGAGAAACATTAATTCACAAGGATTTATAAGCCCGTCCGGAAAACTGTAATCTTTTTAAGCAATAACTTTAATGATAAACCGGATAAAAATCCCGGGGTCAAAGATCAGGATCATAAATCGTAACGGCTGTCATTCTGAACACAGTGAAGAATCTTCCAAAGAAAAAGAATATTGTAGTGTCAGCTATGATTTTTAGTTCCGACGGAAGAATTAAGAAGATGAAAGGTCAGGATCACAGATCCTAGCGAACACCATCATCCACAATTAAATTTAAACCACAAAATTCTTTTTTGTGATCAAATTTAAGTTCTATTTTTGCGCCATGCTGCCTAAATATAAGATTTTATACTTTTTCCAAAATTCTGATACAACCATTATAGAAATTCAGCGTCTTGGCCTGGGCGATCATGCAGATGCAGAGGCGACTTACCACTGGCTTTATTTTGATAAAATTACAGGATCATTAATTAAATTATGGTTCCGATCTATGGATTCGTCTACGGAAATCGAAGAACGTTACTTTGAACAAGGTTACCTTAAATTTAATAAAACAGAAGCTACCTACATCGAAAAGCACAATTCCTCACAACAAAAACTCAATAATATGGGCAATAGGGCTATTGGGGAGGACCTGAATGCATTATTGGAAAATTATCTGAAATAATTTAAGCCAGCTCTGGCAATTCTGAGACTAAGCCAACTTTACTTAAAGGATAACGTGAGGCATGGAAATCCTGCAATAACTGATAAAATTCAGGATACCACCCTTGTTTTTGCATATTTTCTAAAAGTGGTGTACAAGCTAATATGTCTGTATCAGACTGCTGGAGTTTCTCTGCAACAAAATTAACCACATCCCAGATACCTTCTACCATAAAAAACCGAAAGACCGATAGAATTGCAGACCATTGTACTTTTTTAGTATGCAGCAAAAAAAATCGTGATATCGGGCTGCATAAGCGTTTAAATGACATGTAATCTTCTTCTGCCCCTGTTAAATTTAAGAAGCCATCACTGTAAGGCAGATTTACAATTTCTGCAGCTATTGTAGCTAAACCATGTTTATAAATACTTCCGGCACAAATAGATGATATCGATATCAGCGCCAGATGATCATAAATCCCAGGATGCATCTTAAGTTTGCCATTACGTACAAATACCAGTCCGCCTTTTTTAGCAACACCAGATTGGATATTGATAGCCGATAGACTTAAAAGTTCAAATTCATCAGCAAAGTTAAGCGCCATTACAAATTGTGCAGCCGCCATAAAGGTACCCCGATCAGGAACTTTGTTATGATTAACAGGTTCCTGAATTGAAAAAATAGAAAGTTGCAAAAATATTTAATTTGTTTGGTTCGGGCCGACTGTATCGACATCGGCAAAAGTAAAAATCCATTCAGAAAACGACAATACGGTTAGTAAATAAAAATATTCGAAACAGTAATCAGCTAGAAATGAGCAGGAAATTTTTTCAACCTTTTTGTTCATTATTGTAAACGATTAAATTAAATCACCCCAAAAAATTTTTGGCAAAAAAAAAGCAGGATTAAATCCTGCTCAAAATCTTTTGGGGAAGAATTAAACAACTCTTACTTTCACTGCATTAAGGCCTTTTTTGCCTTCTTGAACATCATATTCAACTGTATCATTTTCTCTGATTTCATCAATCAGGCCTGATGCATGCACAAAAATCTCAGATCCGCCTTCTTCTTTAATAAAGCCAAAGCCTTTTTCTGAGTTAAAAAATTTTACTGTTCCGTTTTTCATTATACTGGATGTTTTAAATTAAAAATCAAAAATAGGATTAAAACCCATAAACCAAAATTACTGACAAATAAAATTACGTTTTATCTGTAAAAAGATTTAAAACCCTAAAAATATAGCAAACATTTACAGTATAAGTGGGGCTCTGGAAAGATTGGTTACCATCAAGATTTCCCCTATCCGAGAGTCGAGTACCAGTTAATGGGATGCGATCTTAAGTTCATGCCATCACTTTCAATATGATATAAGATAATCGGCTTACTGAAATCGACAAAACGTTCTACCTGTCTGGAAAGTTTACCTAAAAAATCCATGCTTGATATGCCTTCTTTTAAATGAACATATATTACACTGCCTGTTTTAAACTCAAAGCGCTCTACCACTCCCGGCCACTCTGCTTTTATCCTGTTAAGAAAAGCTTTGATTTTGGTTTCTTCTTTTAGATTATCCATAAGCTTATCAGGTTTTTGATATATGCTAATTTAAGAAATTATTCCAAGTAAAATTAAATGTAACAGTACCTATACAATCAATTTAGCGATTGAAATTTGCTCAAACGACAAGATTCCCATTCATTTCAGAACACCTCTCCGTAAACGTCACTCCAGCGCTGGCGGGAACCACGAAGTGCTTAGCAAAGCTAATCTTAATGCTTGCCAGCAAAATAAACCTACCTGACATACAATCTGAATAGCATTGGGAATGATAATGTCTTCCATCCATATCACTACCGCAAAGCCGGGGATACAATAAAATTGCCTGCCTGATAGAAGCATTTACATGGAAATCTGATCAGGATAAGAAATAGAAAATGCAGAAAGTATAAGATCAGATCTTTTTTGGGGATCGGAGTAAAGTAAAAAAGCCCCTCAATCCTGAGCGGGCTTTTTCATAGTCGTCTATCCCTATAAGTAGGAATTTCAAAACTAACTAATGTGATTCATATTTTAGAAGGATGAATAAACTGAACAGAAGAAAAATGATCTTAATATTTTCAGTTATCTTAAAGGCAGTTAAATTCTGCTTTGATAAGCCTTTTTCAATAAATACTTCGCGTTTATCAGGTCTTTTTCAGTTAAAATATAAAAACTGATCCAACCAGATTCTTTAAAAACATGATGCACTTCTGCCTTTCCTGAAGCCAGTAGCTCTTGCTTAACCTGCCGGCTGACTAAAATATCCAATAACCCATTACTGTGTAAATGACCGATCTCCTTGTGTCTGTAATTAAATTGCATTCCGCCAAATTTATGCAGGCTCACGTTTGTCCCGTCCCAACTCAGTACCTCATTTTCAATGTCGTCAAACCAGCCTAGTCTTTCGGGGGCAGTTAGTAACATGGCAATTTTTAAACAGCTATCATAAATCAGTGCAAACAAAGGTACGCCTTTGAGGAAATTTAGCCGGTAAACAATAAACCGGAACATTATTCTTCGCTAAGGGTTTTAATGTGTTCCATTACCCTTAGATGTACGTTCCTGGTAATACTTTCGGCCCATAAATCATAATACCAGGTTGGAAAAACATGCAGCTTATACCAGCTATTTCCAATCAATGTTGTGGTGCCGTCGCCATTATTATGTAATAAAAATTGCCCGCGATCAATATCAATATGCCCCATTATTTCGGGATCTTTTGGTTGGTTAACAATATCAAAAGTTAGATTTTTATTTTCTTCGTAGGTTACAATCTTTTCATCGAAAGTGTAGCCGTTGCTAAAAATACACTTACGGCCAGCGCCGTTTTTGTATCCGGAAACCGTTGTCTGCATAGGGCTTGGCATCCCTACTCTAAAAAGCCAGTAGTGGTTTGGTTTATTGATTTTATCAAACGCGACTACATTTTTCCAGATTTTTTCAGGTCTGGCCTTAATAATCACCTCATCCGAAACCATATTTTCATAGTGATGATCTGAAATCGAATCAATTACAAAAACGGCAAACAGCAATGAAACGAAGCTTATGTTTAATGTTTGTTTGTTCTTTTTAAACATAACCTTTCCAATAAAAGCACCCGTAGTAACAAAAGCAAAAATGAGCGGCGATACGATAATCAGGCAGATGGTTCCTTCACCAAGAAAGAAAAAACTCAGTATAATTGCAAAAAAGCCGTTCAATATCGAATACCAGATCAACTTTTTACTGCTTAATTTTAAATCGCGCCAATACCATGCAGCTAATATCCCCATCAATATCGGAAGGATGATAAATTCAGAAAAAACTAAAATACCCCCACTCTCAGCCTGGAGTACAAATCTGTTTATCCCGATGATGCCAATAATTAAAAAATTGGGAACCAGAAAACCTGAAATTTTTTTACCTACAGATGATTTCATTATTTGATTTTTATAAAGCCAAATATAGGACAAAAAATATTAAACTTTCAATATTTACTGAAAATAAAAAAACTACTCAACTCCCCTGGCATTCATCGGGATGGCATAAAGCGATTTTGAAGCCGTGATGAACAGCATATTTCTCTGCCTTCCACCAAAGCAAATATTCCCACACCAGGCTTCCGGCACATCGATATGCGCAATCTTTTCTCCTGTTGGTTTGTAAATAGTCACGCCTTTTCCCGTCACATAAATATTGCCCTTATGGTCTAAAGTCATTCCGTCAGAATGCTGGTTAAGAATAAGCTGTCTGTCGGTTAATCTGGCATCGGCACCAATACGATAACGGTAGGTTTTATTCGCGTCCATATCGGCTACATACAGGAATTTCCCATCCGGAGTACCCACAATACCGTTAGGCTTAAGTACGTCATCAGCAACAACAATCGCTTCTTTTTTTCCCTTAGGTAAATAATACACTTTCTGCCCTTCAATGTCGGGCGATTTCCGTGTCCAGTAATCGCGCTGATAATAAGGATCGGTAAAATATATTCCACCTTTGGCATCCAGCCAGATATCGTTCGGACCGTTCACTTTTTTACCTTCATAATCACTAAAGAGTACCTTGATGTTCTTATTTTTATCGATAGACCAGATCTCGTTATTTTCGTCGGCGCATACAATTAAGTTTCCCTTTTTATCAAAATAAGTACCGTTTGCCCTGCCTGATTTGTCCATGTACAAACTCAGTTTACCATTAATATCGTATTTCCAGATGTTGTCATTCGGTTGGTCTGTAAAAAAAACGTTTCCCTGTTGATCAACCGATGCACCTTCTGTAAACCTGAACTGTGAGGAAATCAACTTTAAACTATCCTGAACAAATAGGTGATGTTCCGTATTTTGCGCAAAAGAAGCTAAGCATAAGGCCGACAAGACCAGAAGCGGGAAATATTTTTTCATTTTTGTTTTTTGAGTGTTTTACCAGACCTGTAAATATATCAACTTACCCGTTTCTCTTTTAGTAACATATTTAATGCATCGTTCAGCGTTCCTGCCTTTTGCACCTCACCTTCGTTTACAAAATAAATTTCGTCGGCATTTTCGATGGTGTTTAAACGGTGGGCAATAATCACCAATGTGGTTTCCTTAGAAAGTTTATTTAAAATACTGCCTAAAAGTTGCTCGGTTATGGTGTCAATATTCGCTGTAGCTTCATCAAGAATCAACAATTCAGGATTTCTAAGCACCGCACGCATAAAGGCAATCAGCTGTTTCTGTCCTAAACTGATGCCGTCTGATCCTGAAGTAATCTGAGTATTCAATCCTTCATCAAATATGGCTAAAAGCGCATTCAGGTTCGCTTCTTCAATTATTTTTGCTAATTCAGCATCAGTTACCGCTGCATATTGACTGTTACCATATAAAATGTTTTCTTTTACCGTTCCGGTAAATAAAAATGGCTCCTGCAATATAAAACCAATTTTTTGTGTCCTTTCTGCTGCAGAAAATGCCCTGATATCTTTACCGTTTAACAAAACCGTTCCGCTGGTAGGATCGTACAAACGGGAAATGAGTGAAGCTGTTGTGGTTTTCCCACCACCCGTTGGCCCGATTAAGGCATAAGTTTTGCCTTTCTCGAACCTTAAATTGATATTATGCAAGATTTCTTTACTGTCATCATAAGAAAAGTGAACGTTCTTAAATTCAAGCAGCGCACTTGAAGTAAACGACTCATTCAATGCTATTTGCTGTAAATTGCTTTCTAAAGATAAAATCTGCGAAATCCTGTCCCAACTGGCCATAGCTACCTGAAAACTGGTCCAGAGCGCAGCCAACTGCCGCAGCGGGTTATAAAAATTGGTGGTATAAGAAATATAACTCACCAATAAACCCAAGGTAAAATGACCCCTGGCAATTAAATAAATACCAAATAACAAGGTAATTAGTTGCGCAATGCCCGATAACAGTCCGTAAACAGGCACAAAAATATTGTTGGCTAAACCCGCACTGATCGCTGTTTTATAATTTTCGGCATTAGCCTCATCAAAACGTTTCCTAAAATAATCCCTACGGTTAAAGGCAATGATCACCTTAAAATTATTCAGGCTTTCCTGTATTTCGGCACTCATTCCCCCAACGCTTTTTAAATTTATGGCATTTTTTCCTTTTACCCAAGGTGATAAAGCCACAGTAAAAAGTACGATTACTACAGCAGGCGCAAGCGTAGCGGAACCTAATTCGATATTAATGGAAAGCAGGAAAATACCGGCACCGATCATGGTTACAATACTGCCGATAAACTGCATTAAGGATTGCGAGAAAAACTGGTTCAGTTTGTCGGTATCGTTATTTACCCTCGAAATCAGGTCGCCGGCCTTGTTCTGGTTAAAAAAAGAAACGGGCAATTCCTGCAATTTATTAAAAATGGCATTGCGTAGGGTATATAACATCCGCTGCCCCACTCCCCCCATTAACCTGGTTTGGATATAACCTGTTACCATGGCAATCAGATACATTACCAATAGTATACCGCCAAAAATCAGTACACCGTGGAATTGTCTGGTGCGGATATAGGTATCAACCGTATGGCCTACAAGTAAAGGCCCCAAAAGCAATAAGCCTGAATTCAACAAAATAGCAACCAGTGCCAGCCAAAGTTTTTTATGCTCGGCAGAAATCAGTTTTAACAGGCTTTTCAGCGCTTTATAAGTCGACTGTTTTTCCTGCCCCGTGCCAGGCTGGTTAAGATTGTAGTTCATAATTACTGGTACTCTGTTGTGAATGGTAAATCTGAACATATTCAGGACTGCTTTTCAACAGTTCCTGATGGGTTCCTTCTGCAATGATTTCGCCTTGCATCAGCAAGATCACTTTGTCGTAATGCGCTACAGATGCTATTTTTTGGGTAATGGAAAGCAAAGTTAAACCCGGATAATTTTGTTGGATATTTTCCAGGATCTTTTTTTCTGTGTGGGCATCAACGCGGGCCGTAAAATCATCCAGTAACAAAATCCTGGGATTTAACGCCAGGGCCCTGGCCAGCATAATCCGTTGTTTTTGTCCGCCGGAAAGGCTATTGCCTCGTTCCGAAACAACGGTGTTTAACTGATCGGGCAAAGCATTTACAAAATCTTTCAATTCAGCCGTAGCAATGGCCTTAGCCAGTGATTCGTCTGTTACTGTATCGCTAAAGGCAATGTTCTCTCTAATGCTCATGTTAAACATAATGCTATCCTGAAATACAAAACCAACCTGTTTATGGAAATCTTCTTGTTTGTACTGTTTAATCTCTTGTCCATCATAAAATACACTTCCCGCATCAGCATCAATCAAACCTGTTAAAACATAAAGCAGTTGCGTTTTTCCAGCAGCTGTAGGACCAATAATGGCCGTTCTGGAGCCTGCTTTGGCGGAAAAAGAAATTGATTTCAAAACTGGTTTTTGACCAAAGCTTAAGCTGATGTCTTTCACTTCCACATTTCCCTTTAAGGAGGAACTTAAGGTTCCGGGATGGTTAATTTCCATGGCGTTGAGTACGGTTTCTATTCTTTGGTAGGATGCCGTAGCCTGTGCAATAACGTTGCTCATAAAACCGATCACTAAAATGGGAAATATAATCAGCGTAAGATAGCTGCTAAAAGCAGTAAATTCCCCTAAAGTCATTGAATTGGTAATAACGAAATGACCACCCAGTACCAGAATGCATAAGCTAGACAAATTGGCTGTAAAAACGATAACCGGTATCAAAGCTGCAAACATCCTGAGGATGGATATGCCCAGATCTCTCGCCTTCGCATTGGCATCTAAAAACTTGTTGTATTCCAGCATCTGCGAATTGATGATGCGGATCAAAGCTGACCCCATAATACTTTCACTGATAACCTTATTCAGCCAGTCAATTATCTCCCTGCTCTTTTTAAAAAGTACTCTTACCTTGCTTAACACGTAGAAAAATGCACCGCCAATAATCGGTACTATAGCGATGATACAAAGTGCCAGTTTCCAATTGATGGTAAGCAACAGGATGCTTGCTCCAACAATTAAAAAAATAGACGAACAGATAGAAACGATAGCCTGCGAAACGAACATTTTGATCGAATCGGCATCAGCTGTAAGGTTGGTTAGCAGTTTTGATGGATTAGCCTGAATAATATAGGCATGGCTTTGCCGCGAAATCTGGTCAGATAACCTCGTTCTTAAATCTCTGGCCACCCGTTCAGAAGCATAGGTTTGTACAATGCTTTGTAAATAAGTGAAGATAAAAACCAGCACAATTGCCAGCGAAAACTGAAGCAGCGTGGATGGAAGATTAAAAGTTTTACTGGTGTAAGAATCGATACCACTGGCAATAATCTTGGGCAAAAGTAAGTTGATGCCATTACTGAGCAATGCAAACAGGATCAGCATAAAAATTAAGCCCTTATAATTTCCAAGCAAACTGAAAATGCCTGGCTTTTTGGCTTCTTTGGTTTTTTTCATATCAATGAAGATACCTTAGTTGTAGTTTCCAAATTTAGCCGAATTAATTGATATCGTTTGTAAGAAAGATATTAAAGAAGAAAGATATTTATAAACGAACGCGCCAAGTTGTTTGCTGATGATTTAAAACCAATTTGCCGTTAAACATTACTACCTTTGCAATAAAAGCCATTGGAGAAAATGGTTAAACCCAAAAACAGATGATTGAAATAGGAAAATACAACGAATTAAGGATTCTAAGCAAAACAGAAGCCGGATTAAACTTAACTGACGGCGATAAACTGGTAGTGCTCCCCTATCAGTACGTTCCGAATGGTGTAGAAATTGGCGATAACATTAATGTTTTTGTATTTATACAAAAAGATGGCCGCTTAACTGCAACTACTCAAAAAGCATATGCCGAGGTGGGCGATTTTGCTTTCTTAAAAGTGGTATCTGACGGCGATGACGGCGTTTTTATGGATCTGGGAATCGATAAAGACGTTTATGTGCCTAAACGCGAACAAAAAAGACCCATGCAAAAGGGCTACAGATATGTGGTTTACCTTTATGTAGATGAAAATAACGATCGCCTTTTGGCTTCATCTAAATTGTACGATTTTGTTGAAGAAGATGGTTTTGATTTTGAAGAAGGTGATGAAGTGAGTTTGTTGATTACCGAAGAAACCGATCTTGGTTACAATGCGATTATCAACAATACCTACATTGGTTTGCTTTACAATAACGAAGTTTTCGATCATATCCAGCCTGGTGACAGGCGCAAAGGCTGGATCAAAAAAATCCGCGTAGAGGGTAAAATCGATCTCACCCTGCAACCCAGCGGTTATGGCCATATCCTCGATTCGAAAGAGATGATATTAAAAGAACTGAAAAAAAGTGGCGGTGTGATCGAACTGGGGGATAAAAGTTCACCGGAAGACATTTACCACCGTTTTCAGATCAGTAAAAGTGCATTCAAAAAAACAATTGGCTCCTTATACAAAGAACGTTTGATTGTTCTTTCTGACGACTCGATCAGATTGTTGACAGATGAAGACGCCGAGTAATAAAAATTTTCATAGTAGGATCGCCATTTTTATCGCCTGGTTTCGCACGGACCGAAAAAAGAATGTTTACCATGGTTGGTGTGATACCAGCCAGGAGAGAAACTCCTCCGTGTTGTTCGTGCCACCGTGGCAAATACATTTTTTTATCGGTTGGTGTCGCACCGACCGGAAGAAGAATGTTTACCATGGTTGGTATGACGCCAACGGGTACAGCAGGATTTAATTCAAATTAAATTTATCGTTTGTGATCTTAACCATATTCGAAGCTGAAACGATGTTCACAATCATAATCCCGATCACAATAGCCAGAATCACCTGCAATGTAGAGTAAATTTTCGTTCCCGAGACAAAAATCCTCGAATCCTTAATCAAATCATTACCCACCTTAGATTGTATTTTAATCAGTGCCGAGAGCCTGGCCAGGGTTTGATTAACTGCGTTTTTTCCTGTCGATTCGTAAATTGTTCTTCCTTCTACTGTACTGGCTATATTTAACATTCTGGCCTCTATACGTTGCTGAACAAACAATGCTTTTTTGAATTCATTTAAATAGTTTTTCTCCTGCTTTACCAAAAAAGTAAGTTCATATTTATTAATTACTGAATCTATTTTCCGGTTATAAGCATTCATCTTTAACAGTACGGTTGAACCTTTTGCAGCATCGTTTCCGAGTAAGACTTCCTGAAGGATTGCATTTTTATGGTATAGATTTTCAGCAATAAAATATAAGTCTGTAGCCGGAACAAGCCTGTCGTTATACATGGAGATAAACGAATCGTTGATTTTCTCTACACTTTTGTCCTCTAAAAAACGGATCATCAGCGTGCAACACATGATACAGAACAGCAAAAAAGCAGTTTTCAACTTATTTTTAAGGCTAAAAGCAAATTTCATAATATAACTGGTTAGTTTCTAATTTCTCTTGGCTTCATCTTGTTTAATCGTCATCCTGACTCAATAGCTATGGGATTAATTTTAGGGTGTTTGATGAAAGAAAGATGCTGAAATAAATTCAGCATGACGAGAAACTCTAAAAATAATCCTCCTGTGCCGTTTTTGCGAAAAGCTGTGGCGCAAAATTAACTAAATATAACTCTTTTTTTGCCCGGGTTACGGCAGTATATAACCAGCGCAGAAAATCAAGATCGATCATTTCTTCGGTGAGATACCCCTGGTCGGCAAAAACAGCATCCCACTGCCCACCCTGTGCTTTATGACAGGTTACTGCATAAGCAAACTTAATCTGCAGGGCATTGTAAAAAGGATCGGCTTTTATAGCCAGCATCCGTTGCCTTTTATTGGCAATATGTTCATAATCTTCATTCAGGCCATCAAACAACCTCTTATTTTGTTCGTAAGGAAGATTCGCACTTTCTAAATTTAAAGTATCCAGCATTACCTTACAGCTAATCTGCCCTGCCGCAGGAAAGTCCATAAACTCCAAGGTAGCATCCGCAAAACGAAAACCATAACGTTCTTCTTCTCCCCTCACGCGAATCACTTTAGCCATATCGCCATTGGCAATAAAAGCAGTGTCCTCGTTCTCAGGCAGCCAGAAATAATTGTTCCTCACCACCATAATCTGATCACCACCTGTTAATTCCTCTTCACGGTAGAGCAACCTTGCCCTGATCTGCTGGTTATATACGTTGGCCGATTTATTGGAACGGCAAACGACCAACGTATTTTCCATACCAAACTTCCGGTAGGCATACTCCAGTCCCTCTACTAAACGTGCACCGGCCATGTTGTAAATGTCGGTGTAGTTTTTGGTCAGAAATTTAGGGAAAGGATGTTCAGGATTTTTGGCAATCTGGTTCCGCAGCATGGTGGCATTGGCCAGAATTCCGGATTTTTTACTCTGACGCACCACTTCCTTTAACTCAACAGACGAAACCGTCAAGGCGAATTTATCTTTTAAGTACTGTTCATTTAGTGCCGGGCTATCTAAACTTCCAACTGGGGGTAATTGAGCCGTATCACCCACAAAAAGCAGCAAACAGTTTTTGGTATTATACACAAACTCCAGCAGATCACGTAAAATCGAAGAGCCTGTTTCATTAAATTCATCAGCGATCATCGAAGCCTCATCAATGATAAAAAGCGTATTTTCGGAAAGATTTGGTGCCAGCTGAAACTGCATTTCGGGAGATGCGGCCGAACGTTTCCGGTAAATGCGTTTATGTATGGTTAAAGCTTTACGAAAAGAATATTGGCTCATCACTTTTGCCGCCCTTCCCGTTGGCGCAAGCAGTTCGCTACGCAGGTTAAACTGCCTTAACACCTTTACCAGGGCTGCTACAGAAGTAGTCTTACCAGTACCTGCATAACCTTTCAATACAAAACAGCGATACTCATCTTCCTGTTGCAAAAATACCGACATCCTTTCGCAAAACAGCATTTGCTCTTTGGTAGGCTGATGTTCGTATGCTGAAGCGATAAGCTGACTTTTATCCTGGATCATTTAGGGCTTTGATTGTAAATTTTTAAATTATAAAACCGGGTAACTAAAAATTGTCAACTGAAAAATGGGTTTACTGTTTACCGCATCATGCTTAAAATATTTTTTTTTTGTTTTGAAAAGCAATTGCAATGCTAATGGGTTCCGATAGTCCGTCTTTCCGCTATATCCCGATGAAGAATCGGGGATGCCGCTGCAATACGGTTTAGATAACAAAGATAATGCTCTTTTCTAAGCGCATCGTACCTCAACAATAAAACAATGTAACAATTAAGCAATTTAAACTAGAGAAGTAGCGTTTCTATACGGTGTGCCATTACCATATTCTGTTTTTTACTATAGCTGAAAATCGTGAAGTGGCCATCCTGAGAGGCTACCAGGCCGATAGACTGAGGCTGGTCGTTTACAAACTGGGCAACAGAAAAATGCCGCGTACCGCCAAGCTGTCCGGGATAAAGGATTTTATCTTCTCCACCAACAATCGGCTCTGAAAATGCAATCTGCTCTACGGTAGGTTTTCCCTTTGCCCGCCCTATTTTCGCGCCAAATGCGATCAGGTCAAATTCTTCGTTAATAATTGTTGCGCCATCAACCGCGGTTAAACCTGCCAAATGCTCCACCTCGCGGCGTACAGCCCCCTGCGAGAAAATTTCGCTCTGGTTGCCGTTCTGTTTCGCCAGGTTCGATAATCCACAAAATGGAGGTTCAATCAAATACTGTATAGGATGAATAATGGAGTCTTCCCATTTGGTATCTCCCTTCGGCACAATTAATAAGGCCCCGCCCCTGCCATGCGCACGCATGGAAACCGAAAATTGAATCAAAATATTGATCGGATCGTTCCAGCTTGCCAAAACAGTTAAATCCAATAAGGCTTGCAAAATAGGTGGACAATCCCTGTTATTACAGCTTCTGTCATCAACAATACGAATCTGCTCGCCTTTTATCACAGCTACGTTGGTAAACTTGCCAATGCCATAAATCCTGCGGTGTTTAATTACAATTAACCCAGGTTCGGAAACATCAACTACAAAACAAAAGTTCGGAATATTAAGGGTGGTACCCCAGATGTAAAGTTCACCATCTTCTTCCCACACGCCCAGGTGGATTCCGGAACGCTCAATACCAGGAGCTATTTTGGTTAAAGTATTGGCGTTTAATGCCAGTTTTTTGGCAAAACGCAACGGTTTTGAGGTTTGCTCAGGAGGCAAAAAAGCAATCGAAATCCGTGGCGAATGACCCTCCTCCTTACGTAAACTGCTCCAAAAAGCCACGTCGATAATCGTTTCAATTATTTTTTGATCTGGTTGAGTAGCTAAATCTACCTCCCCCTTGGCAATGGCATTTTGATGAAGTTTAATAAAATGTTGCTCAATAGTTGCTGCAATGGTGTTTGCCGCTTTATAGGTAGGCTTATAACTCATGTTCCGAATTTAAGCTGAATATTTCGATTTTTGGATAGACGAAAGGTTTGATTTTGGTAAAAAAATGTGGTTCATGAGTTAATTAGTTCATTGGAAAACGGGTTAGCATGGTTTAAAATAACTATTCCGTGTTCATCCGTGTTTGCGTGGCGAAAGACTAAATCAATTGTGGCAAAACCAAAAAATTCAATACATCTTAGCGTTAATCCTCAAAAAAGTCTATTTTTGTTTCAATGCGTAACAATAGTCTCTTGTTGGTCGACCCCAATTTTAAAGCTGCATCTGCTCACTGCCATTTATTATTAAAAATAACAAATGATAGCTTTTCTTATGCCGTGGTAGATCAGGATACAGCAGAGATTTATGTCATTTTTGATCAGCAAGGTTGTGATGATGTACAGAAAGAACTAAAATCTGCCTTTCAAACGGATAGTTATTTATCATTAAACTATACCATAATAAAAGCAGCCGTACATACCTCCAATTTCATTTTTATACCTGACGAATGGTTTGATGAAGAAAGTCTCGCTGTTTACGCACAATACTTAGGGTCTGATGGAAGGGTTTACACCAAACACAATGAGCAGCTGGGTTTTAATACTGTTTTTTGTTTAAATAAAGATTTAATAGCAAGCCTGCCTGAAAAAGCCGATTTATTTCCGCAGTCTGAACCATTAATGGCTTTATTTAACCATTTAGCAGACGAATCTTTATTAATCGATTTTACTGCAGTATCTTTTAATGTACTCTATGTTAAAGATAAAAAGGTTATTTTCCAAAACCACTACGAATCAGAAAATGCAGAAGAATTCAACTATTTTCTGTTACTGATGATTGAACAATTGGGACTAAATGATACTATTCCTGTTTATTTACAAGGCATTATCAATGAAGATGATGAGCACTATAACTGCTTGTTAAAATATTTTAACCAACTCTATTTCTTCCTTCCGGCCGGAAAACAGAACAGTGAATTATTAGCCGATATGCCTAAACACTATTTTAGCGGTCTACTTGCGTTAACTTTATGCGGATAATTGGTGGTAAATTAAAAGGCATCCGTTTGCAACCTCCTGCAAATTTACCGGTACGCCCAACTACGGATATGGCAAAAGAAGCACTCTTTAATATCCTAAACCATAAATACGATTTCGAAACCTGTGCGGTATTGGATTTATTTTGCGGCACCGGAAATTTAACCTTTGAATTTGCTTCACGTGGAGCAGAAAGTGTTTTAGCGGTTGATATGGATTATGGTTGCATCAACTGGGTAAAAAATACAGCTAAACAACATCAATTTGATCAGATCGATGTACGTAAAGGAGATGTTTTTAAATTATTAAAACAAATGACCGGAACTTACGACCTGATCTTTGCCGACCCACCCTACCATATGCCCAACATTCCGCAGATTCCGGTAATGGTTGCAGCGCAACAATTGCTTAAGCCCGATGGCTTACTCATTGTAGAACACCAGAGCAACATGAAACTGAATACCCAGCCAGGTTATGTCGAAACCAGAAAATATGGAAACTCTTCCTTTAGCTTTTTTGAGTTTGGTTAAATTGTTTATTGGTCAGTGATTCATTGGTCATTAGTCATTAGTCTTTGGTTCATTAGTCTTTGGTTCATTGATTATTGCTTAATTGATTATTGCTTAATTGATTATTGGTAATTGACTTGTTCCCAGGAAAATTCCGGTTCCAGACGAATTAGCCCCAGGGGAACTCAACTTTGTTTATAAACCCGATCGTCAGCGGTACGAAGGCTTTTTCAGCCGAGTTTAGCAGAGAGCGGGACTGAACCGCCCCAATTATCTTCCCCCCTTTCCTTTCCAGATCCCTTTTATTTCCCTAACCTTCTTTTTTTAAATTCCCCTTATTCTCCCGTAGTTTCTTCTGCCATCTCCATACCCTATCCATGCGTTTTTTTCTTGCGCTGTTTTTATTTATTAATGCATAAGCTAATCTATACTGTGTTCACTCCTGCTATCTACAATACACGACCAGCTAAATGCCCGGTGCTAAACTATTCCTCTTTTAACTTTAATAATTTATATTTGAACCATGAAGATAGCGCTATTTCCAGGCTCATTTGATCCGATCACTATTGCACACGTCAACATATTACAACGTGCTACCCCACTTTTCGATAAAATTGTTGTAGGCATCGGACTTAACAGTGCCAAACAAAATTACTTAAGTGCCGAGCAGCGCCTTCAGATTTTACAAACTGTTTTTAAAGGTTATCAGAACGTCGAAATCCAGACTTACGAAGGTTTAACTGTCGATTTCTGCCGAAAAATAAATGCCACCTATATGGTGCGTGGTATCCGTTCAGCAGCTGATTTTGAATATGAACGGGCCATTGCACAAATCAACCAGACCATGATGCCGGAAGTAGAAACCATTCTGCTTTTAAGTAAGCCTGAATACTCTGCCATTAGCTCTACCATTGTGCGCGATATTTTGAGAAACCAGGGCGATGTAAGTCCTTTTGTACCCAAAGAAGCATTAGGATTTTTATAATTTGTTAGCCACAGATTTAAATCCAGGTTTTGATGGCCTATTCCATTACCTTCAGCTTTACAGCTTATTGTTTCTTCAAGTTTTATATATTTTATAAAGACTCCTACGATTTAAGTATGGATACCCGGAAAAATATCCTCTGGTTCTATGATGAAATGAAGTTAAACATAGAGCTATATATGGCCTTAATTTATATTGTCGCCTTTATATCTGTCGGTTTTCTCGCTGCTTTTGTATTTATTGAAAAGGCAGCTATATTTTTGCGGATATTAAATAAATTATCTCCCGTTTATATGCTGCTCAGTTGCTTTGTAACTATCCTGATTATCGGCGTATTACAGAATGATGGGCCTGGTTTTATTACATAAAATACTTAAAACAGGTTAAAACATCGCTTGATGATCTGGAGTATGAATAATAATTTGAGTTGCCAAACAGTTTCACCTAATACCTGTGCTGTAAGATGTTATCATCTGAGCTACTTATATTAATCTGTAGATTTAAGGCCATCTACCAGGGTAAAATACTATAGTAATCCACCTGTCCTTAGCACATCCATAATAGATGGAAAAGTATTTTTAACCACTGGCGAAATATGATTCTGATCTAACCAAACGGCCTCATCAATGCCTTCCTCTTTTTGAGGAACCAGTTTAGGCTCGCCTTTAACCTTCATTTTATACCAGTTGGTTTTCTTGATTACCATTTTATTGCCCATCGGATAAACATGGTAAGTTTTGCACAGCTTCTCCTCCCGTTTAAAAACCCTGATTCCACATTCCTCTTCTACTTCACGAACAGCGGCTTCTTTCATTTTTTCACCTTCTTCCAACTTTCCTTTTGGCAAATCCCATTTTTTGTTCCTGAAAATAAACAGGTAATTCCCATTTGCACTTTCTACCAAACCACCTGCGGCTTTAATAATGGTACAGTCTTTCTTCAATTTCCGAAAGGTTTCTTTTGGATTTTTTGTCAAAAAGATATAACTCTTTCTAGAACCATTTTTTAATTTTTTATAGAAAGTTTCCAGATTGAAATCCTGAAATTCCAGTTGTTGAATTTTTTCTTTTTGTTCAGGCAAAAAGTCTGAGATAAACAAAGTATTATCGTTGATATAGATTCTATAATTTCTTGGCATATAGTTTAAAGCATGTTTAATTGGAGCATAAATGGCCTCTGCAGCAAAAATCTCCTCTCTCCCATAACCTTATTAAAAGGCTGTTCATTGGTAATATATTTTTGCTTTGCCTAAAGTAGAAAAATTGTGGAGTTATTTATAAGGTATAAAAAAAAGGTTACAACAATAAATGTTGTAACCTTATCTAAATTAACGCTCTCAATCAAAGATTGATGCAAGGCTCTCACCCCTTGCTTGGTACAAATATATAACAATTTATTAAAGAGTAGGAAAAAAAATAATATTTAATTCACCATAATCTTATGTAGCTAAAAATCAGGCACTTTAAAATTAAAAAAATAACACTTACCCGGTATTAGAACATTCAGACGGAAATGATGGTTAATAATTCCACCAACGATAATATTTTTTTATAATTTTAACATTTTAATGTATTATGCCCATACCTTCACTATCAGAACAAGATCTGGAAGCATACCAAAATGATCTTTCTAATCCGGAAAAATCAACAGGTGAGCTCTTTGTCACTTTAAATGGGCTCTATCACCGTTTTGCCAATAATGAACAGCTGCTGGCAGATTTCGGATATGTTTCAGCACTAAACAGTCTCGAAAGTAGCTACTCCTCCAAAAAAGAATTTTTTAACAAAGAAATTGCGGAGCTTAAAAAACAGTTTAAACAATTAGATAACCGGATTGTGGCGGCAGATCAGAAACTTCGGCATGGTATTCCTGAAGACCTAATGGTAATGGAAAAAATTATTGCCGAACAGGAATCTATTGTAGAAGACCAGGAAAAGCTGAATCATGCCGAATCACATATTGTAGAGGAAGTAAGGAAAATCGATATTGAACATGGTAAAGCACTTCAAAAATTAGAACAGCAACAGAACAATAGCGCAACTCCGCTTAAAAGCAAGTTTTCAGCTTTTAATGAACAGATCAGGAATGCTGAAAAAGGAATTACTTTAAAAGCTAAGGGACTTTCGCTCCTGGCGATTATCGGTATTCCTTTAATTATAGATTTATTTTTTGGTATGATGGGCTTCCCTACTTTCTCGAGGGGTACCAATAATATGATCTTCAATCATTATCTTTTTCTGATCAGTTTGATATTAATCGAATTATTCCTTGCAGATAAAATCAGAAACAGGATTTCACGGATGTTATCAATAACTTATCTTAAAGATTCGCTAAACACATTAGATAACCTGTTAACTGAAAACAAAAAACAGCTCGCTAAAGTAGAGTCAGAATACCACAGCTCTCTGTCCGAATTTATAAAGAAAAGTAGCAATGCTTAAATAATTAGTCACCCATAAAAAAGGGATTTAGAAATATGACTATTTGCTAAATCCCCATCACTTTTGTTAAAACCGGAACTACAATGTAGCCATATCGATCACAAACCGGTAACGTACATCGCCTTTCTGCATCCTATCGTAAGCGATATGAATATCCTTCATATCAATCAATTCAATTTCCGATACAATATGATTTGCTGCACAGAAATCTAACATTTCCTGAGTTTCAGCAATACCGCCAATGCCAGATCCGGCCAGGCTTTTTCTGCCACCAATTAAACTGAAAGCTGCAATTTCTGCCGGTTTAGGTGGAACACCCACACAAATATGTACACCATTTGTCTTTAATAATGACAGGTACATGTTAAAATCATGTTCAGCTGATACCGTATCCAGTATAAAGTCGAATGTACCCCTTGCCGCCTTAACCTGTTCAGCATCGGTAGTTACTACAAAATGATGGGCGCCCAGTTTTTTGGCATCTTCCTCTTTTTTTGGAGAAGTGCTTAATACGGTCACTTCAGCGCCAAAAGCCACACCAAATTTCACCGCCATGTGGCCTAAACCACCCAAGCCTATTACCGCTAGTTTATGTCCTTTACCAACTTTCCAGTGTCTTAACGGAGAATAAGTGGTAATACCGGCGCATAAAAGCGGTGCTACAGCAGCCAGATTTAATTGATCTGATACATGAAGTACAAATTCTTCTCTTACTACAATCGTATCCGAATACCCGCCATAAGTTGGTGTTTTACCATCTCTCGCTAAATCATTATAAGTTTGCGTATTGCCTTCCAAACAATATTGTTCTAAATCTTGCTTACAGTTTTCACAAACCTGACAGGAATCTACCATACAGCCTGTTCCGGCCAGATCGCCCACTTTAAATTTCTTCACGTGGTCTCCAACCTTCACTACCCTACCAACAATTTCGTGACCAGGAACCATAGGGAATATTCCCTCAAACCAATCATTTTTGATCTGGTGCAGATCTGAGTGGCAAACCCCGCAGAAAAGTATCTCAAACTGAACATCATGAGGCCCTACTTCCCGGCGTTCAAAATTCCAGGGCGCGAGATCCGTTTCAGCATTTTGTGCCGCATATCCTTTAGTTGCTATCATAAAAAAATTTAAATTAATTAGACTATAACAAATGTAGATAGCAGTTTGTTAAGAATACTTACACAAATCAAATAAATCCTTGCAAAATTCAAACAATCCGCTATCACATCAATCCTTTTAACTGGGCGTACTGCAGCAGCATGATTGTTTTGCCATCCTTTATTTCACCGGTTTTTATCATTTCCAATGCCTTTTCGAAAGCTAATTCCAAAACTTCTATATCCTCATTTTCCTCCTGTAATCCTCCTCCTTCATGCAGTTTCATATCCCCCGAATACGCTGCGATAAAAAAGTGCAGCAGTTCGGTAACCGAGCCAGGCGACATATAAGCCTCGAAAACCTTTTCTACCTGATCAATCCTAAATCCGGTTTCTTCTTCAGTTTCCCTTCTGATACAATCTTCCGCATTATCCTGATCCAATAACCCGGCACAGCACTCGATCAGATAGCCTGTATCGTTTCCATTAATAAATGTCGGCATCCTGAACTGACGGGTAAGGATTACTGTTTTAGCTTCCTTATGATATAACAAGATGGTGGCGCCATTACCTCTATCATAAGCTTCTCGCTCTAATATCGTTTTTTGCCCGTTCATACTGATCATTTCGTAACTTACTTTTTTAAGGGTATACCAGTTGTCGGATAGAATTTGCGTGTTCAGAATATTAATATTTTTCATAAATGATTACTTTTGATTAATAATGATTATTTTTGATCGAATTACATCATTATATATGACATTTCAAAAAAGAGCGCAAAAAATTCTTGAACTTTTAGAGGCATTTGGCGAAGTAGAAATCCGGCAGTTGGCTAAAAAAACCGGAGCTTCTGAAGTTACGATTAGACGAGATCTCAGCACAATGGCGGCTAATAAACTGCTCTACCGTACTCATGGTGGAGCAATGAAAATAAGCGACCTGATAAAGCCCGTTTCATTTGCCAATAAAGCTGAAGTTAACATTAAAGCAAAAGATGCAATCTGCAAAAAGGCTGCAGAAGACATTGCAGAAGGTGATGTTATATTTATAGATGGCAGCACAGCCTTTAGATTATGCCAGTTTATCAAAAATAAAAAGATAAAGGTCATTACCAATTCATTACCCGTGGTAAATGAGCTGCAGCATAGTGCTGTAAGCATTAACCTGATTGGTGGTGAAGTCGACCCAAACAGGCAAGCTGTTCATGGCAGCATGGCTCACGAACATATAGCGCGATATCGGGCTTCAAAAGCTTTTTTAGGTGTTGATGGGATCACTGTTGAAGGATTATATGCAGGCAGTGAACGTGAAGCTTCCAATACCATGGCCATGGCATCACAGAGTGATTGCATTTACCTGCTTTGTGATGCCAGCAAAATAGGGAAAACATCTTATTTGAAATTTCATGATTTATCAATTGTGAACATTTTGGTAACCAACCTCAGTGGGCCAGAAGTCAGAGAATTTGAATCAAAAGGGATAGCTGTATATCCAGTAAGACTTTGATAAATGAGTATTGAGAAGGTCACAATTGACAGACCGGCATACTCCACATCTTTTCAGGCTGATCATGAGTGATTTATAATCTATTTTAAACTCAACTATTCTTTATCCTGCTGATTTACAGCTGGTGACGAGAAATTGCTTTTAGCATCCATCAAAATTTCCAATATTTGTATCGTTGAAATGCCGGAATCGAATCCCGATTATTACATTTTCCTTCCCTCAATGCAAAATATTGGGGCTTAATAAACGTTATGACAAACACAAATAAATCTGTAATTTTGAGCCATGTATAATAAAAGTGATATTGAATTAAAGGTAGCGGAATTTTTATTACAGATAAAAGCAATTAAATTACAACCAAACAATCCTTTTACCTGGGCATCTGGTTGGAAATCGCCAATTTATTGCGACAACAGAATTACCCTTTCCCATCCTCAGGTTAGAACCTACATCCGTCAGAAACTTGCACAAGCCATACAGGAAGAATTCGGTTCGGTAGATGTGATTGCAGGTGTGGCAACTGCCGGAATCCCTCAGGGGGTTTTAGTTGCTCAGGAACTCGGCTTACCCTTTATCTATGTTAGGGCGAAAGCTAAAGAACATGGTACAGGAAGTTTGATTGAAGGCGAGGTAGTAGAAGGACAACGCGTAGTGGTGATCGAAGATTTAATTTCAACCGGAAAAAGCAGTTTGCAGGCTGTTGAAGCATTAAGAGCAGCCGGATTATCGGTAGCTGGCTTAGCGGCAATTTTTACATACGGTTTCGAAAAAGCAGACGAAAACTTTGCAGCTGCAAAATGTCGTTACTTAACCTTATCAAACTATGGAGCATTGATCGATTATGCTGCCGAACACAGCATTATTGCCAAAAGTGATATGGAATTATTAGGCAAATGGCGCTTAAATCCTTCGGAATGGGGAAAAGGACCAATTTTGAATTCAGAGTCTTAGGTTCGGAATAAAATAAAATCTATACAATTATATAATGACTGTTATCGAGAGCACAGTAGAAGTTAATAAACCGGTTGCTGAGGTTTATGCTTTTCTATCCAATATGAATAATCATCAGCAATTGATGCCGGAAAACATCTACAACTGGGAATCAACAGAAGATGATGCACGGTTTACCATCCAGAATATGGCCAAATTGGCCATCAGAATTTCGAACCGTGTGGAGAACCAGGAAATAACAGCAATCCCAAGCGAAAAAGCACCTTTTGATGTAGAATTAACGTGGACAGTAGCAGATAATGGAAACGAAACTACCACAGCAAAACACATCATTTCAGCTGATTTGAACATGATGATGAAAATGTTGGCATCTGGCCCGCTTCAAAAACTGGCCGATCACCAAACGGGCAAACTGAAAGAAATTTTAGGATAGAAAAACAATTTCAGTGTTTGAACAGATAAAGGAGACGAATTTAAATTCGTCTTTTTTTATGCATAAAATGCAATAAGTTGTCGTTCCTCACGCGCTGAAGAATCCTTTGTCAAAATATCACATCTAAAATTGAAATGTTGATAAGGTACCTCCCTAAAGTGCACTCAGGCCATCAATATGATGTAAAAAAGCAAGGGCTGGTACTTTAAGCCATGTATGTCCTGCGATCCCGCCAGCTCCGCTATCCTGTGTCGGGGCCTCCCCCTATCAGCTTTATTTCACAAAAGTTTGACTAAACAGCAGGCGAATCTCCGGGAACGCTTTGGCAATACCTCACACATGAGTATCCCTGAAAGGCCGGTTCCGTTTATGGAAAAGCAGAAACGCCCTGATGAGACAACAAACAGCCGTTAGTGCAGAGCCGTTGATACTGATTCAACCAGACAAATTTTCACCACAACGTGCTATATATCAGTAATTTAGTCACTATAAATTAAATCTTCACGACAAAATTTCCGATTTAAAAATCAAAACTATCGTGGCATTTGTTTTGAGTGAAAAGGGATATGAACTTCAACAATTTTACCATAAAGGCCCAGGAAGCAGTTCAACAGGCTTCTGAAATAGCCCAGGGCAATCAGCAACAGGCTATTGAAACGGCACACCTGCTTAAAGGTTTGCTTACTGTTGATGAAAACGTGGTTTCTTATGTTTTAAAGAAATTAAATGTTAATCTGAATTTATTAAATCAAAATTTAGATGCAGAAATTGCCAGGTTCCCGAAAGTGAGCGGAAGCAATGTATATCTGTCATCTAGTTCCAATAGCGTTTTACAAAAAGCGCAAACATTTTTAAAAGAATTTAAAGATGAATTTGTATCTGTAGAACATTTGTTGTTAGGCATTTTAGCTGTTAATGACAGCACTTCCAAATTATTGAAAGAACAAGGTGTTAACGAGAAAGACCTTAAAAAAGCCATTGTAGAATTACGTGGCGATAACCGGGTAACCGATCAGAATGCCGAAGCAACCTATCAGGCATTGAGTAAATATGCCCGCAACCTGAATGAGTATGCCGAAAGTGGAAAACTGGATCCGGTGATTGGCCGCGATGAAGAAATCCGCCGTGTCATCCAGATTTTATCCCGTAGAACCAAAAACAACCCGATATTGATCGGCGAACCCGGTGTAGGTAAAACCGCCATTGCAGAGGGAATTGCTTTCAGGATTATAAAAGGTGATGTGCCCGAAAATCTGAAAAGTAAAGTAGTTTATTCGCTTGATATGGGTGCTTTGATTGCCGGTGCAAAATACAAAGGCGAATTTGAAGAGCGTTTAAAAGCTGTAGTTAAAGAAGTTACCCAGAGTGATGGTGATATTATCCTTTTTATCGACGAGATCCACACTTTGGTTGGTGCCGGTGGCGGTGAGGGTGCAATGGATGCAGCCAACATCTTAAAACCTGCCCTGGCCCGTGGAGAGCTTCGTGCCATCGGTGCAACTACTTTAGATGAGTATCAAAAATATCTGGAAAAAGATAAAGCTTTAGAGCGCCGTTTCCAGAAAGTAATGGTAGAAGAACCGGATACCCAGGATGCCATTTCAATTCTGCGGGGCTTAAAAGAACGTTATGAAACCCACCATAAGGTAAGGATTAAAGATGAAGCCATTATTGCAGCGGTAGAAATGAGTCAGCGCTATATTTCCGACCGTTTTTTACCGGATAAAGCCATCGACTTAATAGATGAGGCGGCATCTAAACTGCGTATGGAAATGGACAGCGTGCCGGAGCATGTAGATGCTTTAGACCGCGAGATTATGCGCCTGGAAATTGAACGCGAAGCCATTAAGCGTGAAAAAGACGATAAAAAAGTTAAAGAACTTTCAGAAGAAATTGCTAATCTATCTGCAGAGCGTGACGAATTTAAAGCAAAATGGCAGGGCGAAAAAGACCTGGTAGATGCGGTGAATAATGAATTAGAGCAGATTGAGCATTATAAACTGGAGGCCGAACAGGCTGAACGTGCCGGAGATTATGGCAAGGTTGCCGAAATCCGTTACGGTAAAATCAAAGAAGCCCAGGATAAAGTTGAAAAACTTAAGGCCGATTTAGAAAGTCAGCAAACCGATAGCCGCATGCTAAAGGAAGAGGTTACCGCTGACGATATAGCAGGTGTGGTTGGCCGTTGGACTGGCATTCCGGTTACCAAACTGATTGCCAGTGAGCGCGAAAAATTGCTTCACCTGGAAGAAGAGTTACACCAACGTGTAGCGGGTCAGGATGAAGCCATTGAAGCCATTTCTGATGCCATCCGCCGTTCACGTGCCGGTTTGCAGGATAAACGTAAGCCTATCGGTTCATTCATCTTTTTAGGGACCACCGGTGTAGGTAAGACAGAGCTTGCTAAAGCCCTGGCCGAATTTTTATTTAACGATGAAAATGCACTTACCCGTATTGATATGAGTGAATACCAGGAACGCCATGCCGTATCACGTTTAATCGGAGCGCCTCCGGGTTATGTAGGTTATGATGAAGGCGGACAGTTAACAGAAGCCGTTAGGCGTAAACCTTACTCAGTAGTATTGCTCGATGAGATCGAAAAGGCCCATCCGGATGTATTTAACATCCTGTTGCAGGTACTGGATGATGGCCGTTTAACCGATAACAAAGGTAGAACGGTGAACTTTAAAAACACCATTATCATCATGACATCGAACATTGGTGCACACTTAATTCAGGATAACTTTAAAGATTTAAGCGACGATAACCGCGAGGAGGTAATTGCGAAAACCAAAAACGAATTGTTCGAGGTATTGAAACAGACCATTCGTCCGGAATTTTTAAACAGGATTGATGAACTGATCATGTTTACACCATTAAACCGCAGCGAAATCAGAAACATCGTAAGCTTACAGTTTAAACAGGTGCAGCAAACATTAGCTGAAATGGGTATAGAAATGGAGGCCAGCGATGAAGCTTTAGATTGGTTGGCACAACTGGGTTACGATCCGCAGTTTGGTGCAAGACCATTGAAAAGGGTCATCCAAAAAAGAATTTTAAACGAGCTATCGAAAGAGATACTGGCAGGAAAAGTTGATAAGGACAGCAAAATTAAATTAGACATGTTCGATCATAAATTTGTGTTCCTGAACCAAAAAGCGGATTAAATATAGCGATTAAGTCCCGTCCAGATTTTCAGGACGGGATTTTTTTTGTTACCAAAATTGATCTGTTCCACTAAAACCTGATTTATTTAGCGTTTTTTAACATAAAGCATATTGTCGCAACGATTTTAGATATTTAAAATTGCAGATATAAATATCTGAAAATGAATCTAAAAACTACGCTGCTTCTTATTTTGATATCTTTTGCTACTCAAAGTTTTGCTCAAAAATTTCAAAAATCCGCAATTTTAAAAGGCATTAATACCTTACCTATGCCTGATACGGGTAAATTCGTTTCCGTGTTCTTTAGCACTAATGAAGAACCTCATATCATAGCTACACATAACCTGGCTGCTCAAGTAGAAGTTTCGGCTACGATAATCATGACAGGTGCTCTCGGAAAGGGACAGATTTTTGCCATAGGTTCATCCGAATATTTCGAGAGTAAATTATTGAGCGATCAAAATGTCCAAAAATTATTAAAGAATATTATCCAAAACGCACGGACTCATGCCAACAAACTTAAGGTAGCTGTTACCAAAACAGCTGATGCAGCATTGATCAATGCATTAAAGGCTAACAAAGCTAAAGTTTATATAGCCGATAGCAGTAAATTACAGCCCCATACAGACATTTACTTTTTAACAAACGATGTGAAGGATACAGCAGCGCTTAAAGTCATTGAAAAATACATAGCTGATGGAGGAAGTTTGGTTTATGGCTCACCATATCCATATATTTTTAAGCACAGAGATCCCAGTAAATCATATTTAAATGATCTGATAAAAATTAATGCTTTATTAAGTAAGGCCGGAATATTTAATGCCTATACCCTATTAATGACTGAGCATGCCAAAGATAGTTTGACGCTAACAAAAGAACCATTTTATCTTCATTTAAGGAATATTTTAAGTGAGCTGGCAAAACCTTCTCCTAAACAGACCAGCCCCACCGAGTATGCTTATGGAATAGAGCCTACACTAGAGCTAGCTTTTTCGAATAACGCAGATACCAGTAGGTTGATCAGGAAAATAAAATCGACACTTTCCATTAGCGATTCACTTCCCACACCAACACTGAACAAACCACTGGATATTTCAACTGCCGCTAAAAAAGCGGGCTATCAATTTTCAAAATATATTTATGAAAAATCTCACAATAAAGAAAACTCAACCGATTTTATATATCCGGAAAGTAAGTCGTTTCCTGGAGAGGTACCTAAAAACGCCAGGCGTAGAACAGAATTGATTGATATAGCCGTACAGGTAGGTTCGCAAGGCTTAGCTGATCCTTATCCAAATTATTTCAGGTTACACAGTACAGGCGTTTATGTTCCGGCCGGCGAAAAAGTGAGCATTGTGATCGACCCAAAATATAAAAGCCAATATTTAAAGGCACAGATCGGTATCCATAATGATGATTTAAGACATCTGGATCAGCTGGAAAGATCGGGTTTTGACCTAACCAGATCATTTGAACTGGAAAAAGATACCACAACCATTTTTTCACCATATGGCGGATTGTTATACATTAGAATTCCAGACAGTTCTACGCTTAAATCAATCAGTATTACCGCTAATGGTGTGGTAAAAGCGCCTTATTACAAACTGGAAAAAAATAAATTGACCGAGTGGGCAAACATCAAAAATAATCCTGCACCATGGACAGAACTAGCGACAGATAAAATTATACTCACTGTACCCACCTATCGCATTAAAAATTTGGAAAATCCTGATTCCTTACTAAAGTTATGGGACCAAATAATGGATGCAGATGCCGATTTAGCTATCATTAGTCGTATCAGAACACATCCTGAAAGGATTGTCGTCGATAATCAGGTTGCCTATGGTTATATGTTTACGGTTTGGGATAAAATTGTGGTCCCCAACGATGAAAGTTGTGAATTAATGCTTAATGATAAAATGCTGAAAGAAAAAGGAAGCTGGGGCCATTTCCACGAGCTCGGCCATCGCCATCAATTTTGGGGGCTTGATATGGATGAAGTTGGTGAAGTAACCACCAACCTTTATACCATGTATGTATATGATAAAGTACTAAAAAAGGGCCTCTATAATCACGAGGGTATGGAGAGCAAGGATAAAGTAAGGCAGAAAATTAATAGTTATCTCCAAAACCAGCCTACCTTTGAAAAATGGGGAAAGGAACCCTTCACCGCTTTGTGCATGTATATCCAGATTATTGAACATTTCGGATGGGAGTCTATCATCAAAGCCAATAAAATATACCGCGAAACGGATCCCAGAAAATACTACGACCATTCGCTGAGTAACCAACAACGGATTGATCTCTGGTATACTACCATCTGTAAAACGACCAATGCCAATCTATCTTCGTTTTTCGAAATATGGAAAATACCGGTAAGTGAAAAAGCAAAAACAGCAACCAAAGAGTATAAAACATGGATCCCTCCAGAGTTTGCTATATATCTGCCGCACTAGTTTGATCATCGCCAAAATATCACCGTTTAAAAATCAACTAACCCAGCAGTTCATTTTTTTGCTTTTTGTTTCAATAATGATTATTATTGATTACACACAAAAACACAAATAAAATGAAACCTAAATTAGTCATTATGGCGTTGCTATGCGCCGTTAGCTGGCGCAGCTATGCCCAAACCGAAAAAGGCTCCGGCTTTATTGGCGGAAGTCTGAGTTTTGGAACATCCAAACAAAACAGTTCATCACCCAGCTTAAACACCTTTACCTTAACGCCAAGAGGAGGTTATTTTTTAGCCAATAATTTTGCCCTTGGTTTAGAACTCCCCTTAAATCTTTCGAAGCTCAGGGGCGAAAGTTATATCGCATGGAATGATGAATACGGTTATTACGAAGAACAGCGTGGGGTAAAGGAATTTAGTTTTGGCATTTCTCCCTTCTTACGCAAATACATCGACGTTAAAGATCGTTTTAAGTTTTTCATGCAGGCCAACCTGCTTTTACAGATCAATACCTTTAACCGCATTGATGATGAAGGTTACCTGATCCGTACCGATGCCAAAATAAAAGGATGGGGCGCTAGCATCAGCCCTGGTTTTAGCTATTTCATATCGAAACATGCGGCTCTGGAGTTTTCCGTACCTGTTGTCTCTTTCTTCCATCAAAATTATTATGCTGAAGAATCGCTTTACAACTATGATAAAACCAATAATTTGAGGCTCGCCCTACAAAATTTTACACCAACGTTTACCTTCAATTACCATTTTTAACCTGCAATAAAATGAAAAATAGATTTACCTGGCTAAAATTAACTGTTTTAAGCTTAGCCCTGCTTTTAACTTATCCATTTAATGTAAAAGCACAAACCGAAGCAAATACAGAAATAAAATATTACAGAAGCATTTTCCCTGAAGAAAACGGAAAGATCAAATCAATCGGCAACACCAATTTTGAATACTACAAAAGCATCTTTCCCGAAGAAAACGGAAAGATTAAATCCATTGGAGATAAAAAATTTGAATACTACAAAAGTATTTTTCCCGAGGAAAATGGTAAAATTAAATCTGTAGGTGATCAAAAAATTGAATATTTCAGAAGCATCTTTCCGGAAGAAAATGGGAAAGTCAAATCAATCGGAGATACGCCTATCGAATATTATAAAAGCATCTTCCCTGAAGAAGATGGAAAAATAAAATCAATTGGTCATGTTACGATCGAATATTACAGAAGTATTTTCCCCGAAGAAAACGGGAAGATCAAATCAATTGGCGGTGCTCAGATTGAATACTACAGAAGCATTTTTCCAGAAGAAAACGGGAAGCTTAAATCAATTACCGGTAAAATAGGCGGCGATGTCAATTTCTCTCCTACTGAACTTTATTACTTTATCCTGAATGCAAATTTAAAGTAAAATACAATCTATTCATTCTTATTACCAAACACCGATCTAATCATAAGGTCGGTGTTTTTTTTTAACACTGATAATCAAAACATTCCCATTCGATAACTACCGGATCGAGTTGGGAATGGCGATCTTTTGCGGTACTTCGATCGCTAAAACTTCCTGTCATCATATATTTTATTTCTTCTTCGTTTCTATATTCGGCAAAAAGCCAGTCAGAAACCCAATCAAAGGCAGAAACGCACAAACATTAAACACGTATGCGATACTGGTAGCATCTGCCAGTTTACCCAACAAGGCCGATCCGATGCCGCCCATGCCAAAAGCAAAACCAAAAAACAAACCCGCAACCAAACCTACCTTTCCCGGAATCAATTCCTGTGCATAAACCAATATGGCAGAAAAAGCCGAGGCTAAAATCATCCCGATTGGAACAATAAGCACCCCAATCCAAAACAAACTCGCATGTGGAAGCAGTAAAGCAAATGGCGCGGTACCCAGTATAGATACCCAGATGACATACTTCCGCCCGATCTTATCGCCTATCGGGCCTCCCAACAGCGTTCCGGCAGCTACCGAGAGTAGGAACACAAATAAGTAGAGCTGTGAGGTTTGCACCGATACCTTAAATTTATCAATCAGGTAAAAGGTAAAATAGTTCGTTAAACTCGCCATGTAGAAATATTTTGAAAAGATCAATAAAAGTAAAATACATACCGAAAAAATTACCTTTCCTCTTGAGAATTGATTCACAATGGTTTGGATATTGATCTTTTTACTTCTCGAAAGCATAAATCCCCTGTACCAATTGCCCACATAGGTTAAAATAACAATAGCCAAAAGTGCTATTACCGAAAACCAAATGACGCTGATTTGTCCGTAAGGGACGATAATCCAGGCTGCCAATAGCGGACCTAAAGCACTGCCTGCATTACCACCCAGCTGGAAAACGGACTGCGCCAATCCCCTCTTCCCGCCAGATGCCGCATGTGCCATCCTTGAAGCTTCAGGATGAAATACCGATGAACCGATCCCGATAAATGAAACTGAAATTAATATGGTGTAAAAATGACTGGATAGAGAAAGCGAAACTAAACCAAGCAGGGTAAAGCCCATGCCTATGGCCAATGAATAGGGCTGAGGTTTTTTATCGGTGTACAAGCCTACAAATGGCTGTAACAGTGATGCGGCTAATTGAAAGGTCAAGGTGATCAGCCCGATCTGTGAAAAACTTAAATGATAGCTGTTTTTAATAATGGGATAAATTGCAGGAATTAATGATTGTATGGTATCATTTAACAAATGCGAAAAACTCAGGGCAAAAAGTATCGGGAAAACGGTTTTTTCAATAATGGAGCCAGTAGATGTATTTTCAGTCATAACGGGTAGCTTATCTGCCAAAATTAGCGATTATATTTTTTAACAGTACCTGTTTTGCCTTGCAAAACCAAACATTTTGGTAAAGTGCTGGTTTTATAAGCATGGAAAAAAACAGAAAAATTGTTGGCTTATGTGGAAGCTTAAGGAGAGGCTCTTACAATGCGATGTTACTTAAAGTGGCGGGGAGCTTGATTCCGAAAGATATCGAATTCGAAATCGTTGGTTTTGATGACATTCCTGTTTATAATGAAGATCATGATATACCTCAGGTTGAGGAAAGACCAGCAAGTGTGGTGAAATTCAGGAATGCTTTGGCTACTGCAGATGCTTTTGTTATTGTTTCTCCTGAATATAATTATTCCATTCCCGGTGGATTAAAAAATGCGATCGATTGGGCCAGCCGTGGAAAGGATTCGCCATTGATGCACAAACCTGTTGCGATCATGGGTGCAACGCAGGGCATGTGGGGAACAGTTAGAATGCAGCATGCATTTTCACCTGTTTTTACTTTTTTAAATATGAATCCGGTTTTACAACCAGAAGTTCTGATTGCCCAGGCTCAAAATAAATTCGATGCAGATGGAAATTTAAATGATGAAAAAACCATCTCCATTATCCAAAAGAAAATGGATAACCTCATTTCGGCTTGTAAGGTTTAAACAAAAACCTTACAAGTTCATTCAAAACCTGCCATTCTTACCACACAAAAATCTGACATTTCTACAAAAAAAGTCAGATTGTCAATTTGTCATGCCTAAAAAATTAATCGATCGATTGATTTTTCGTCACAGGAAAATAATATTGAATTAACACTGAATTTACATCTGTTTGTCAGCTAACAAGTTAACCAAAAACTGATTTTTTGATGACTTTGAGCAAGCTTTTTGGCACAAGTGTTGACTTTTAGGCGAATATAGTCAGAAATTAAAATAGTAAAATCGACTATATTTTAATCACAAATAAATAACAAAAAAGATGAAAAAATTATTATTATCTTTAGTAGCAGTAGCTGGTTTGGTTTATGGTGCACAGGCACAAACTGAAAAAGGAAATTTTATGTTAGGCGGTAACGTAGGTGTAAATTCTACAAAAGTAGATGGCGCTCCGAAGGCCGATTTCAATTTCAGCATAGTACCTAGTGTTGGCTATTTTGTTGGCAACAACTTTGCAATTGGTACTGGTGTTGGTTACGAGTACAATAAAACAGTAAGTGAAAAAACCCAAAATGGCACATTCAAAGTTGCTCCTTTTGGCCGTTACTATGTAGGTTTATCAGATCAGTTCAAATTCTTCGGACAATTATCAGTGCCTTTGGCTTTTGGTGAATTAAAAGCAACTGATGCTAACGGCGATAACGCAGTTAAATTAGGCACTACCACCAATATCGGTGTAGAACTTGCTCCAGGTTTCGCTTTCTTCCCAACCAAAAAAATCGGTATCGAACTTTCAGTTAGAGGTTTAAGCTACGACAATTATACTGTTAAAGCTGAAGGAACTGGTGCCAAATTAAAAACCAATACTTTTGGTTTAAATGCAGATACTTTTGCGCCAAGATTAGGTGTACAGTTCTACTTTTAATTAATTCTCGTCCAGGAGACAATTAATAGCATGACTTTTTTCAAAGAGCGTCACGGTGTTAAACCGGGGCGCTTTTTGCTTATTATGGCATTCGGCATAAAGATGCGCTACTACAGGCACGCCAAACTGCAATAATCTCTTACCTGCTAAGCAATGGATTAAGCCAGATAGCCCACGAATTGTGGTTGTGCCCTTCTGTTCCTTCAGCCCTGAGCTCGATTTTATTCATATTCCCGATACTGATGTCTACCCTGCTTCGCTGTCCTGCTCTCATTGCCGAAGATTGATAAAGCACTTTGCCATCGCCGATCAGGGTAAATTTTGCCGAGCCCTGCTGGTGAGCATAATCTCTCAAACCGATAATAGCAGAAAAATGTGTCCATTTCTTATTTAACAGGAATGAATAAACTGAGGGCGAATGCGCAAATAACCCTTTTTCATAAAGCTCACCCATATTAGCAAGAAAAAAAACTTCTTCCGACTCCGTGGAAAATAGTTACGGGCTTAGCGTTACACTTCCTGATATTAATATCTAAACTACCATAATGTACAGAAAACTGTCTTTCAATCAGTTATTGCTTAATCAGCTTAAATTTCTTCAGTTGTTGCCCATTTTTATTGATCACGCCCACGTATACCCCTGTTGATAAAGCATTAAGTGCAAATTTATTCGAACTGGTGGCTTTTTCTTCAAAAACTTTCTGCCCTGACATATTAAAAATAGACAAACTGTAATCGTCAAACGATCCGCTCAAAACGGTTAAATAATCAATTACCGGATTCGGAAAGAAAGAAAATTCATCCTCCTTCAGAAACACTACCGATACCGGATCGCTTTGGATCTGACCGCCAGCGGTTTCGAAAGTAACACGATAAAATTGGATTCCGGTTTTTGGTTTTTCATCAAAAATGGTATAATCCAGCTGATTTGAAATGGGTTTGGTTTGCTGTAAAACACTAAAAGTATTTGGGCCTGTCTGTTTTTCCCAGATGATATTCTTTAAATCAAGGGTCGTTCCGATGCTCAGGTCGAGCCTGATCTGATCTTCGTTTACAGATGCCGATAGGTTTTTGATATAACAGGCAACCCCTTGTTGCGTATAATCGATCGTATAACTTTTTAAACCAGTAAAATCAATGCCATTTGCGGCCACAGCGAAATACCTGCTCTTCATCTTGCCGGCATCAAGCTTTACAATAGTATCGGTAAGGTTTAAAACCGGAGAAAGGATGTTATCAACAATATGATACAAGGTATAATCTTTTGCACCAGGTTGTGCGTTCCAGTTAAGCACCACGCCATCTTTACAGGCATAACCCACATTTAGTATCCTGGGACTCGAAATAATAAATGGTTCACTCAATACTACATTTCCCTCCACTTCCATTTTTATCATGGCCTTGGTAAAGAGACCCGGTGGAGTCCAATGGTAAAAACCTTTACTTAAATCAACCCCCGTAGCAATTGATTTCCATGTAGTGCCTTCATCATAGCTAACTGATAGGTTTCCTGTTTTGCCTTCATCAGTATTCTCCCAGCGGATGTAGTTATCTTCATTGGCAAAAAAGTATTCATTTTTTACAGGGCTGATAAATGAAAAAGTGTTTTGGAATAGATAACGGTAAGCTAAAGCGAAAGACTGGTTAGTACCTTGTTTGATCCTGTTACCCTTAACATGAACCGTATAAGTCCCAGCCGATGGATGACCGAGCGTAACCTGCTGAACGTTATTAAGAAGATCGGCCTTACGCACTGCCGGTTTTGAAAGGGAATCTAAATGAGGAAAACTGCTTAATACCCATGGCAGTACGAAATCCCCTGCAGGCGTTTCGAGGCTTAAATCTAATCCATTAACCAGGCTCTGTGCAGCATTCACCACAGCAGGAGGATCATTCCAGGCAATGCTCAGTTTTACCTCAGCCATATTAGCCGGAATAGTCAATGGAATCAGCATATCCTGATTTTTGGCTACTTCGTACAATGAAGCCCTGTTTTCCGCTAACGTTTTTAAGGATTGGGCTACATTGAGTTTGCCATAACCATATACAAAATCAACCTGTGGCGTACCTAAATCATCTGCAGAATTAATTAGGGTTGCCCTGATCAGCGAAGCAGATGCCGCTTTTTTATATTTCTGCAGATAAAACTGTTCCAATAAAGCTATCGATCCACTGGTAATGGCGGCAGCTCCCGATGTTCCATCTTCACCCAGGGCAACCAATTCAGGTTTTACCCGGCCATCATAGGCTGGTCCCTTGCTGCTTAAATTTTCTGCAATATTTGCTCTGTTAATCCCCCCTATCACCAATAGATTTTTTGCCTGCTTAAAATTGCCCGTTAAATTGGCACGGGCCGTCATACCTTGATAAAACCCTACAGTTGGCGTGGTGTTTCCTTTATTTCCGGCAGAAAAAACATGGATCAGCGTATCGGTTTCGAAAATCTGTTTATCGTATGCCGCAGCCTCCATTCCATAATCGTTATCGATATCGGTACCATAAGAATGATTTTGAATTTTAACCTGAAGCCTGCTTAAATCCGTAACCAGGTCGGGCATCAGGTAAGTAAAATCTGAATAAGCCAATCCGGCCTTTGGTGCTGCACCCAATCCACGGATAAAGGAATTACCATTTCCCAAAGCCAAAGTTGCCATAATGGTGGCATGGGTAGTTGGCGTTTTACCAATAGTGGCTCCGGTAACGGTTTTTCCCAATAAATCGAGGTCGGCAGCATCATACATTCCTTCTTTAAAAGAAACATTGATGCCCCTACCATCAATATCAGGATAGAGGTTCCGGGCATTGGAAATCTGGTTCAGTGCCAGGTCGAGACCGTTGATCACTACCTCCTCTTTAGCCACCGGCAAAACATCTGCGTATAAAACATCATCAAGTTCCAGCAGCCACATTAAATCACCCGGAGATAGGTAAACAGTGCAAATCTGATTGATATGATCGGTGGTTTTAATGTTTAAACCTGTAACCGCTTTTGGTAATGCATTTATATTTTTGAAGGCCAGTCTAACCAGGATGGAATCATTTTTTTTATTGCCTTTACTCAGCAATTTCATCAATCTATCGCTAACCTTCCAAAGTCCGTTAGCTTTTTCCTGATAAATGATACTGTTTGAAAAATGAGCAACATTTGATTTTTGTACAATGTAATAATCTCCTGAAAGACTTTTTTGAGGTTTTAACAATTGAATTTCTGCTGCTGTTAGCGAATGGTTGAATCTGACCAGAACAGACTGATCGTTGTTTAACTTTGAAATATTACCCGTTTTTGAAATATATTTTTCATTTTTTTTATCTATTCCACCAGGTTGTACCTGTGCGTTTAAACCAAAAACGGACAGACAAAAACATAAAACTAAAAATACAGTACTGACTTTCAATAATTATTTTATTATAAAATTTTGGTTACATGATATATCTTCACTAAATTAGGATTTATAAGGTAATCCACAAATATTATTAACTAACTTATTCAACCTAAACTAATTTTATTCTAACTAAGATGAAAACAACCAATTTTTTATCGATTGCAACAGCCTGCGTTCTACTCGCAAATTTATATTCTTGTAAAAGTAATAATACAGAAAATGCGGTAGAAAACAAGACTGAAATTTCGGCAAGCAAATTATCACAGATCAAAGCACTGGGTTTCAGTACCGACAATATCCGCAAAATAGATGAAGGTTATCTGGTAGAGGGAGATATTCTTTTAACCGACGACAACTTAGCTGAACCCGCTACCGGCGCAAATTTAAATATCGCCGAAACCGAACAGTACCGAACCACCAATATCGTTAAATCTTTACCACGGGTAATCACAGTATCGGTAACCAACCTGCCTCAGGTATATAGCGATGCGGTAAACACCATGATTTCGAGATACAACTCGTTAGGTTTACGCATCACTTTCCAAAGAGCCAGTGCCGGCACAACCGGAAATATCGATGTTGTAGGGTTTAATGAAGGTCCGAGCGGTGGTTTTATTACCTTAGGCTCTGCCGGTTTCCCAACTTCATCAGGTCAGCCTTTTAACCAGATCAGAATGAACACCAACACTGCTGCCTACGGTTCCAATCCTAACTTATTGTACCTGGCTTCTGTGATCCAGCACGAAGTTGGCCATTGCATCGGTTTCCGACATACCGATTACATGAACCGCGCTTTTAGCTGTGGTTCGAGTGGTGCAGGCAACGAAGGTGCATCAAATGTTGGTGCGATAAGAATACCGGGAACCCCATCAAGTCCAGATGCAGCATCATTTATGTTGGCTTGCTCTAACGGAGGCAATCGTACCTTCAATTCAAATGATGTCATTGCCGTAAATTACCTTTACAAATAAGATCAAAAACCAGGATTATCTTAAAACCTAAAAAAGCCTTCCGATTTGATCAATCGGGAGGCTTTTTTTTATTTAAAATTAAAGATGATCGAAAGTTTACGGACCAGACGCTTCAAAAGTCAGGTTTTGGTAATGTTGGGGTTGGAGCGCGCAGCCAAAAGCAAAACAGTTCGTTTCTTCCCGTTTTACGCTTATATGCTTCGCTGCCTCGTGCCTCGTTGCTGCAGGGGATCGCTTCAACCCCCGCCTGCAACGGGCAGGGGGGCTGGGTGGCCAGGGCAGCATTTCATTTTGGAGGATAGAAAAGCCGCCTAGCCGTGCAGCAGTAATAATGGTTGGTGAAGACACGAACCCTGGCGATGAAATAAAGAATATTTTTTTTGTTATTGAATTTTTTTTTTGGAACACAAAACCCAATGATATAAACCTGATAGCGCCAGATAGCTCCCGATTTAAAGCAAAAATTGTATTTAAGAAAACTCGACCGGGACTATGGGCAATAGCAGGACTGAACTAACCGAAGAAAACCGGAGCCTGCTTTCCCTAAAATAAAAATTGATGCAAATAAAAATGGTTCGTGAGGACACGAACCATGGCGATGAAATAAAGAATAAATTTTTTGTTATTGAATTTTTCTTTTGGAACACAAACCCCAATGATATAAACCTGATAGCGCCAGATAGCTCCCGATTTAAAGTAAAAATTGTATTTAAGAAAACTCAATCGGGACTATGGGCAATAGCAGGACTGAACTAACCGAAGAAAACCGGAGCCTGCTTTCCTGAAAACAAAAATTGTATCTCATAAGTGGTTCGTGAGGACATAAACGATGGCTTTAAGATATAAAAAGTGGCCTGTGTTTCCACAGGCCACTGTAATAACATGCTATAAAAAATTACTTGCCATTCTGCTCAATATCCCTGTCCATTTCTACCAGATCAACATCACTCGGTTCAGAAAAATCTCCTATTAAATATTTGTTAAAATGATCGGCCAGTTTCCAGAAAGCATATTCTGTCATATCTCCAAAACCATGGCGCTGCCCCGGAATGATCAGAAAATCGAAACGTTTGCCTGCTTTCATTAAGGCATTGGCTACACGGATAGAATTTGCCGGATGCACATTGTTATCTACATCACCATGCATCAATAACAAATGCCCTTTCAGGTTCTTCGCCAAATCAGGATTTTTATCAATACTGTATTTAAATGAAGTATCGCCTTTTAAAGAAATGGTTTCCTTTACACCATGGTGTTTTTCGCTCCACCAGCGGTTATAAATACTATTATCATGGTTTCCGGCATTCGAAACTGCCGCTTTGAAGAAATCGGGATACACCAGCATGGCCGCTGTAGACATAAAACCACCACCCGAGTGACCGGTAATTCCGACCTTAGATTCGTCGATGTATGAATATTTGGCGGCCAATTGCTCAACAGCCGTTTTTTTATCTGCCAACCCGTAATCGCGCAGGTTACCATAACCATAAGTATGATACCATTTAGAACGCGACGGATTTCCACCACGGTTGCCTACCGTAATCACGATGTAACCAAATTGAGCTAAACGTTCGGTACGGTCCATGCTTTTGCTGAAAGCCTTGTTTACCGCTTCGGTTTGGGGCCCGGGATAAACGTACTCAATGATTGGATACTTCTTATTCGGGTCGAAATCAAAAGGTTTATACATCACGCCATACAGGTCAGTTATACCGTCATCGGCTTTCACTTTAAAAGGCTCAGGAAATTTGTATCCTGCTGCCATCAGCAATGAAAGGTCTGTTGTTTCCAGATCCATTACTTTTTTGCCAGTGCCATCATAAAGCGTAGCTTTTGGTGCGGTATTTACCCTCGAGTAATTATCAACAAAAAAGGTATTGTTATCATTCATACTGGCCAGGTGGTCAAAATCGCCGGCATTTAACAGTTTCATATTCGAACCATCAAAATTGATGCTGTATAAATGTAAATAGTAAGGATCTTCTTTACTTTCCCGACCATTTGCCGTAAAATAAAGAATGCGTTTTTTCTCATCAATATTTACTATGCTCTCGCAGTGAAAAGCACCTCTGGTAATCTGATTTTTCAGTTTGCCGTTCTCATCAAAAAGGTAGAAGTGCGCCCAGCCATCGCGCTCACTCCAGTGAATCAGCTCTTTACCATCATTTATCAAACCCGGGCGGTTCACTTCAACATAGGTATTAAAACGCTCATCAATTAATGGTGTCACCTTGCCTGTGGCAATATCAACAGTACCGATGTCGATACGTTTTAAATCGCGACTGGTACGCGAAAAATAGAACCTGTTATTGTTACCCAACCAAATAGATGGCCGGAATTCGTTATCACGGTCTTTATTTAAGGCTGGTTTGCTCCAAACTGACACGCTTTGATCTTTAAATGCGGATACGTTTAGTTTTTTATAAGATTTGGCAGCGAAATCGAACAGTAAAATCTCATCCTGAGGGGCTTCTGCCTCTCCTGGCATCTGGTATTTATAGGTTTCTAAAGTCGGCCGGCCAGGCGTAACGCTGTTAATTACCCAAAGATCTTTCACCTTACGCGAATCGGTCCGGTCTAATACAAAATATTTCGAATTCGGCGACCAGAGCACATAGGCGCCACGGCGTTTTTTATTGTTTTTTTCGTTTTCTACGTTGTTTTCGCCATCACCATCACTTCCATAAGAATAAAATTTAACGCCATCTTTGGTCAGCTGATGCTCTACAATGGTACTATCCTCTTCATTATTAACTGCTTTTTTGTAGTTGTCTTTATCCATCCAATACAAATTGTAATTGCGGGAGAAGATAATCGCTGAAGAATCGGGTGCTACAGATCCCCATGACGGTTTAGGCTTGGGTTTACTAAAATTTGGAATCTCGGTTAATTTTGCACTTGCCAGTTCGTATCTGAAAGAAAATATTTTCTTCTGCATAGAGTCTGCAGCTTTTTTATCTTTTCTATCTTTTTTTAGCTCTTCAACCGTACTTTTAACTTCAAAAGAAATACTTTTCTCGTCGGCGGCAAATTTTAAGTTTTCCAATGGCAAATGTTCGGCATCAAATGGATCCCGAACAATCAGCGTAATCGCTGCAGCGAGTTTGGCATTATCAAACATCAACTTTTTGCTTTTGGCTGAAGGATCAACCAAATACCAGAATTTTCCCTTCGGACTTTCGAAAGTATACCAGAAACGGTTACTCAATTTTAACCAGTGTGGATCTACAGCTGTAGAATAGACCATTTTTTTCAACTTATTTGGCGAAAAGCGCGAAGCAAGCTGATAATTTGCTTTAGGCTGTGGCTGAATATTTTCGGTTATGGTAAATGTTTTGGTTTGTGCGGCAACAGTTAAGGATAAAAACTGCGCGCCCAGCAGAAATTTGTAAAGTTTATTCATTAAAATTTGTTTGAGCTGCTAAATTATTTAATTAAAGATTATTAAGCAGGTTTTGATATGTAATAAATGCGATAGTTAGTGTAATTTCTTACAACCGGAATTAATTATTAACACAATTTATTTTGATGGATAAATAATTAAGGGATTTTATAGTTTTGTATCCATATATGCTAACAATGAAATACAGCTTTTTAACCTTACTCACAGCAGGTGCAATCTTATTGGCCAGCTGCCAATCTAAATCACAAACAGAAAGTTCAACAGGAAAAGATTCGACGGGAAAAACAATAGAAACAGGCGAAAATTCCAAAGCCGCCGCTGTTGATGTATCTAAAATAAAAGTGGCTGACGCCAAAACCATCCTGGCCAGAAAACAGGTTCCGATTTTATGTTACCACCAGGTAAGAAACTGGAAACCAACCGATGGGAAAGTAGGTAAGGATTATATTGTAGAAATCCAGAATTTTAAAGATCAGATGAAAATGCTGGCCGATAGTGGTTATCACACCATTTTACCAGATCAGCTTTATGCCTACCTCAATACCGGCGCTGCCCTGCCAAGCAAGCCCATCATGTTAACTTTTGATGATACCGACATGGACCAGTTTACTGTTGTGCGCCCAACCTTAGAAAAACTGGGTTACAAAGCAGTTTATTTTATCATGACCGTTTCGATCGGCAGAAAGGGTAAGTTTGTAGATTATATGACCAAAGAGCAGATTAAACAACTTTCTGACGAGGGAAATGTGATCGGCAGCCACACTTACGATCATAAAAACTTCAAAAAATACGCGGGTAAGGATTGGGAAGAACAGTTAGATAAACCAACCAAAAAACTGGAAGAAATTACGGGCAAAAAAATGACCGAATTTGCTTATCCATTTGGTTTATGGAATGCAGAAGGCATCCCCGAACTTAAAAAACGCGGTTTCCGAATGGCCTTCCAATTATCTACCAAACGTGATGAAAAGGACCCATTGTTTACCATCCGCCGGATTATTGCCAGTGGTTACTGGTCGCCGAAAACATTAAGCAATAGCATTAAGAACAGTTTTTAATAAAAAATCCCGATTTAAAACCGGGATTTTTTTTATCACGAACCGTCAAATCAACATGAAAACATTAGCTTTAATTGTTTTATTATTATCCCAGATTACTAAACTCAATGCTCAAACTCCCCACCTGAGTGGTAAAGTTGAAGTCGTTATGGCTACAGGCCAGATTACCTGCGATTTTGTTTTAAGTAATATACCAAACCTTGGTAAAAACTATCAGATACTATTAAACAAAGGTTTTAACATTAAAGCCATAAAAGATGCTGCCAATCAAACTTTAAAATACAGTGGCTTTTATAATGGAGCTATGCGCGGCGAAGGTTTAATCTACACACCCTTGTACAAAGACAGTACATTGGTAAATCCGGGAAAACTGCACATTACCTATACAGGTGCTTTTCCGGTTTATACCGATACCCTGAACTTTATCGATTTTAAGGGCCTGATTGCCTTTAATGGCAAAACCATGCGGGCTACCGATCAATCCAAATGGTATCCCATTATTTACGACATCAAAAATGACAGGCAAATTGAGCAAATGACCTTTAATATTCAGGTAACCAGTAAAGATGCCAAAATGATCTTTGTAAATGGTGATGAGCCAAAACCAGGGCCTGCTGCCAGTTTTAAATCTGAAGTACCCATTGCACCGATGATCTTTGCCGGAGATTATGGTGTACAAAAAACCAAAGGTGCATTATTTTTAAACAGCCAGATGGATGATAAACAATTGGAAGTTTTTGAAAATAATATAGCAGAAATGAAAGCCTATTATTTTGGTGCGTTAAACATTCCTTACGATACCAAAAATATATTTATCGCGCATTCACCTGTTGAAAAATTTAATAAAGGCAGAAGCTGGGGTTTTGTGTCTTTCCCGACAATTGCATTTGCGGGTATAGCATTGGGCGATATGATCGACGTACAGCAACACAAACTTAAGGATTCAACCGATTATCCATTTATCGCACATGAAATTGGGCATTATTATTTCGGAAATGTGCTACAGCCGAATTCTACTTTGTTTTGGTTTTTTCTGGAATCAACCGCCGAATATCTGTCGGTTAAAGCAGCCGAAAAAAAGTTCGGAAAAACTTTTAGCAGCAGATACTTTGCAGAGAGAGGAAAACAGTTAAAAAACTTTAAAGCCAAACCTTTAAATAAAATTAAAGACGCCAATGAAATATCGGGAACCTACCGTTATGCTTACGGCCCCTTCTTACTTCGTGGTTTAGAGCAGATGATCGGCGAAAAACGGATGTTTAAATTCTTAAATACCTGTCTAGTTTCGAAAAATGAATTGACTGATTACAATTTCTTTAAAAGAAACGCTTTAGAATCGGGTATCACTCCTAAAGAATGGGAAGCTTATGAAAAAGAGTTTATCATTTCTGAAAACGCTGTATCTTTGATTAAATAAATATATAAAAACCTTGAATTTACATTTAAAACCAACGGCCCATAGCCTGATATACGTTCTGTTTTTATTATCATTTGCCTGTTCGGGCAATAAGCAAAAAGAAAAAGCCGGCACAAAAAATACTTCATCCTTCGTCAAAACAGATTCTATTAATACCAAACCTGCCGATAATAAAACCATTTTGGCACGCAGAGAGGTACCGGTTCTGTGTTACCACCAGATCAGGAATAACATGGCCAGCGACAGCAAAAGAGCACACGATGACATCATTGCACCCGATAAATTCAGGGAACACATCAAAATGCTGGCCGATAGTGGTTACCACACTATTCAGCCCGATCAGTTGTATAATTACCTGGTTTACGGCGCTAAGTTACCTGAAAAACCGATTATGATCACATTTGATGATACAGATGAAGATCAATTTACAGTTGGCAATACTACTTTGAAAAAATATGGCTTTAAAGGCGTTTATTTTATCATGACGGTATCCATCGGTAGAAAAGGGCGCATCAACTACATGACCAAAGAGCAGATTAAACAGCTTTCAGACGAAGGAAATACGATTGCCAGCCATACTTACGATCATAAAAATTTTGCACAGTTTACCGATGCAGACTGGACGACCCAGATTGATGAACCTACTAAAAAACTGGAACAAATCACGGGCAAAAAAGTAGCCTATTTTGCCTTTCCCTATGGCGTTTACAAATCGTCTAGCCTGCATAAATTAAAGGAGCATGGATTTAAGGCTGCTTTCATTCTATCTACGGCAAGAGACGAAAACTATCCGCTTTACACCATCAGAAGGATAATTGATCCGGGAAGATATACGGCAAAAAACCTTTATTATAGCATCAACAAGAGTTTTAATAAAACAAAATCTCAGCAAAGGGGTTAATGATTAAAAATCAGGTGTTGAAAACATTAGAAGATGGAAGTTTAAATCCAGCGTTATAACCTTTTAATACTAAATCCCTTAATCATTGCCCCATGAAATATTCTTTTCTTGTTTGTGTCTTCGGATTTGCGATCATATCGGCTTGTAATAATCCTAAAAACGGCAACCGTAATGCTGAAACTACAGATAGTACAGCCACTATTAAAAAAGAGCTTACCGGGAATTTCTATAAGAGATTAGAAGGCACCATTGCAGGCAAAAAGGTGGTAATGCATCTGCAAAGAGTTGATGATGACGATGTGAGCGGTACGTATTATGATGACGGATCATGGCTTAATGTCTCCGCTGATACGCTGATCGGCCAAGATAGTATCATACTTACAGCGTATAGTTTTTATGAATCATACTTTAATCGAAATTCAAAATCACCACTTTTAAAACTAAAATGGAACGGAAACGGTTTCGATGGCGTATGGGAAAGTGGAGATAAAACAAAAAAATATCCGGTAGCTTTAACAGAAAAATATCCGGAAGGCAGTTATCCATTTGTTGCCGGAATGTATAAAGATTCAGTTAAAGCATTTGCTGACCGGGCAAAATCACCTGTGGCCGAAATTAGTTTTGAATACCTGGAAAGCAAAAACAGTGATGAAAATGGCAAATGGCTGGATTCAGAACTTAAAAAAATATTCGGTCTGGCACAGGTCGAGCGCTCAACCGGTTTCAAAAATATTGCAGCTACCTATTTCAGCGACTATAAAACCGATGTTGCTGAACAACAAAAAAATGGTCGGGGCAATGAATTTGAGGCCTGGATGAATTATACCAACAATAGCCAGCAATCGGTTAATTATAACGATAATGGTTATGTAGTGATCGATTTTCTTGCCGATGCTTATACGGGTGGTGCACATGGCAATTACAGCAGCACCATGTTTTGTTTAGATGTGCAGAACAAAAAACAACTGGTGTTAAACGATATCATCAAAATAGATTCAAATACTTTGTCAGGCATTTTAGAACGCAATCTCCGCAAAGAATATAATATTAAAGCCCAGGAAGCATTAACAACGGTTCTCTTTGATGATTTTATTAAACCCAATAAAAACTTTTATTTCAATGCCAATGGTCTTGCTTTCATGTATAACCCATATGAAGTGGCCAGTTATGCCCAGGGCCAGATTGTAATATTTATTCCTTATTCGGATGTAAAGCATTATTTAGTTCCCGCTTTTGCAAAGCGGATGGGGATTAAATAGTCGGCAGTTATGAGTTGACAGTTGCTTAGCAAATGAAGGTTAATCGATGAATTGCTGAAACTGCTTAACTGTGAATTGAAAACTGTTAACGGCCAGGTGCAAACCGCTAACGGCCAACTGAAAACTTCTACAGTATCTCCTTTACGATATAATCTTTCCCATTAAACTTAAAACTTTCGTCAACCGCTTTCCCAATCAAAAACCTGCCAATGGGCGAAACCTGCGAAACCGCAAAGAATTTCTGTCCATCCATATTCAACTCACCGGCACTAATGCTGATATAGAAGTTACCTGCTGAGGTGATTACCAGACTCCCATTTTTAACCAGCAGATCTGGAGTTACATTTTCAATCTGCTGTAAAGCGATTTTTTGCTGGCCCGCTTCGTACAATAATTTACTGTTGCGGTCCATCTCCTGTTGCATCATTTCGCGTGTAGTTTCATATTTGTCGCCAGCACTGCTTTTGGTGTCATCATTCGAGGCCTGCCTGGCCTGTTGCAAAGAATACTCAATATTTTCTATCCTGTTTTGAATAAAAGTCAAACAAAGCTGATAAAGTTTAGATTTTAAAGCGGACATGGTAATGGAAAACGGATGATGGATAATGTATGATGGATAATGTATGATGGATAGTGGATAATGTACGATGTAAAATGGATAATGTATGATGTAAAATGAATGATGGAAACATCGGATAGTCCATGTTATAGTACAATAGCCACTTCTAAATCCTAACCAGAAATCAGATTCAAGACTACCGACTCAAGACTCCGGACTAAAAACTACCGACTAAAGACTCCGGACTAAAAACTACCCTTCCATCCACCTCACCTTTTCTTCCATTGGAGTGCGGTTTGGTGCCCAGGGTTTTTCGTTATGATAACCCATGTAAAATAAGCCGATACATTTTTCGTTTTCGCCAAGACTTAAGAAGTCGCCTAAATGATCGATTAAAGGAGGCGAACTCCAATAGGCGCCAACCTGCAAACTTTCTGCAGTTAAAGCCATATTCTGCACCGCGCAGGAAACCGCGGCCAGCTCTTCCCATTCGGGTATTTTGCCGCTTAATTTCATATTGATGGCAATAATACAATCGGCCTGACCCGTCTTTTCTGCAAAGCTATCGTACTTTTTCTGTAAAAACTGTTGCGGAGAAACCATGGCTTTATATAATTTACCAAGTTCCTCCCCTAACCTGGCCAATCCGGCTTTTCTGACCACCACAAAGCGCCAGGGCTGGGTTAATTTATGTGTGGGAGCATAATTGGCGGTTTCTAAAATCTGATTGATTACTTCAACCGGGATTTCTTTTTTGATATAACTGGCCGGAAAAATACTGCGACGTTCTTTTATAACTTTTGAGATGATATCGTATGTTGTACTCATTTGGTAAAAATAGCTAAAAGCTGAAAGACTAAAGCCGAAAGACAAAAACAAATTCAAAATCAATTAAAGGATTTGACGCTATGTTAACCGAAAATTAGCCATTGGTCATTAGTTCATTGGTCATTAGTCCATTGGTCATTGATTATTGATTATTGATCATTGGTTCATTGGTTCATTGCTCTATTGGGAACTGGAAACTGTCAACTGTCAATTGCGAACTGCTAACTGTTTCCTGATCTGTTTCACCTTTGCAAAAAAGGCAATACTTTCTTTATCTGCCAAAAAATCCATGGTCTGCAAAAGTTCTTCCTTAACCCAGCTGTGTTTAACAGTTAAATTAGCCAAAATATTAAGGCAATGTGATTTTATGGCTACGGGAATCTTATCATCAATCAACCAGGCAAAAACAACTTCCACCAAATAACCGGTATCATAAACGGCAAAAATTTTCCTCATTGCAGTTGAAGCATTTTTCCTGGTCATCAAAGCCAGGATTTTAACATAATGCCGCAGTGCCGATAAATTGCTTTGTTGCGGAAATTTCTCCAAAAAATAAAGTGCATGGGGTAAAAAGCGCTGCTCGTGTTTCGTAAATACGTTTTCCAGAATCCATGCCGCCCTGAATCCGATCTGTTCCTCATGATAAAAACTTAAATCGATCAGGTCTTTTACCGAAAAACTATCCGCTGAAGCGATGGCCGCTAATTTTTCTACTTTACTTTTTTGAAGAGTGGTTTTAATATTTTCGAGCAAGGTTTGATTTAGCATGAGGCTAAAATAAATATTTTAACAAATAAAAAATCTCCTTTTTGGAACTTGGGCCGTTTAAAAAACGTTAACTGCAAACTGTTTTGGGCGTTACCCAAGCTACGCAAGGGGCGGGCTTTTCAGGGCTGCGCTTCGCTTCGGTACCGATGAAGGATCGGTACTAAACCCTTACAATCCCTAACGCAAAACCCACTGCCTAAAATAAATCCAATCAATAAACCTCGCAGCTTGCGAAACCTGCGAGGTTTATTCATTTTAACGTTCCGGAACAAAAGATTTATTTCCAAAAATATCTGTTCTGAAAATCCCAATCTTCTTACCAATAGCATCTTCTACAACAGTATTGCCAAACACATCTTCATTATATTTAGCTAATACATTTCCGCGGTCATCTTCAACAATGGTTTCTCCAAAAGAATTCTTTTTCTGTTTGCCTATTGTTTTGCCATTACCATCTTCTATAATAATGTTGCCTGAGATATCAGTTTTATATACAGTTATCTTTTGTCCATGTTCATCTTCAGTAATGGTGTTCCCAAAAATATCAGTTTTTTGCTTGATCTTAACTTCTGTTATCCCATCTCCAGGTATTAAGCCATTTAAAGGTTTTGGCACCAATCTTTCACCGCTTTCGGTTTCTAAAATGGTATTACCTGAAAAATCTTTCTTTTGTTTAGCTACAGTTTTTCCGGCTTCATTTTCTAAAATCGTATTCCCGAAAAAATCCTGCTTTTGCTTGGCTATCGTTTTACCATCCTTATCCACTACAATGGTATTGCCAAAAAAGTCTTTCTTCTGTTTACCGATGGTATTATCTTTGGAATCGACCAGAATGGTATCACCAAAAAAATCTACTTTATATTTATACTGGGAGCTTTGACCGTAAGCCATAACGGAAATAGTAGACATGATAATGCCTAGTGTTAGTTTTTTCATATTGATTTCATTTTGTGTGTGACATTAAAATATGAAAATTATTGAGAGAAAGACTGAATAGGCATCTATTAATCCTTTTAATTCGAGGTTTTGTGTTTTTATCAAACGTCCAAAAGCTTCTCCCCTATGTTAACTAAACCCGGTAGCAGCGAACACGGAGTGCAACGGAGTAAAGCGAATAACGGGGCTGCCTGAGCCACTAATTACGGAACCTTCCATTTCCAAATCCTTAAAACTTTTCAAACTTACACATTCAATCACTTTTAAACTTTCCAACCGCCAAACCTTTCAACAATAAAACAATCAAACCATTAAAACACTTTCCCACCCTCAACCTTTTTGCGTATCTTTGCGGCTTATTTCAATTATAGCATGATTTCAGTTTCTAATTTATCGTTACGGTACGGCAAACGCACATTATTTGAAGATGTTAACCTCAAATTTACCCAGGGCAACTGCTATGGTGTAATCGGAGCTAACGGCGCAGGTAAATCTACTTTTCTTAAAATTTTATCAGGAGAGGTGAGTCAGACTTCTGGCAGCGTAGCGTTTACCCCGGGCGAAAGGATGGCGGTTTTAAAACAAAATCACTACGAATTTGATGAGTTTTCGGTATTGGAAACCGTAATGATGGGCCATAAAGAACTTTATGCGATCATGAAAGAGAAAGATGCCATTTATATGAAAGAAGATTTTTCTGAGAAAGATGGCGAACGCGCAGGAGAGCTTGAAAATCTTTTTGCAGAAATGGATGGCTGGAACATGGAGAGCAATGCGGCAACCCTGCTGAGCAACCTGGGCATTACCGAAGATAATCATTATAAATTGTTAAAGGAACTGGATAATACGCAAAAAGTACGGGTGTTACTGGCACAAGCCCTTTTTGGTAATCCGGATATTCTGTTACTGGATGAGCCTACCAATGATTTGGACATCGAAACCATTGCCTGGTTAGAGAACTTCCTGGCTGATTATCAAAACATTGTATTGGTGGTATCGCACGACAGGCACTTTTTAGATGCCGTTTGTACCCACATTGTGGATATCGATTTCGCTAAAATGAGCATTTACACGGGTAACTATACTTTCTGGTACGAATCGAGTCAGCTGGCATTAAAACAGCGCAGCGATCAGAACAAAAAAATGGAAGATAAGGTAAAGGAACTTCAGGAGTTTATCCGCAGGTTTAGTGCCAATGCTTCCAAGTCAAAGCAGGCTACTTCACGTAAGAAAGCTTTAGATAAGATAGATATTACCGAAATCAAAGCCTCAAGCAGAAAATATCCGGCTATTATATTCAATAATACCGGTCGTGAGGCCGGCGACCAGATTTTACAGGTAGAAAACCTGGGCAAAAGCGGAAATGATGGCGTATTGTTCGATAAAGTTACCTTTATGGTAAACAAGGGCGATAAAATTGCCGTATTATCACAGAATAGTTTAGCTACTGCCGCCTTTTACGATGTTTTAACAGGAAGAGATACCGATTTTAAAGGTGAATTTAAATGGGGTGTTACCATCAGTACAGCGGATATCCCGAATGATAACTCGGAATATTTTGCAGGCAAGGACGAAAACCTGGTTGACTGGTTGCGTGAATATTCTGGTACTGATGCCGATGAACAATTTGTGCGCAGCTTTTTGGGCCGTATGTTATTCTCGGGCGAGGAAGTATTGAAAAACGTTAAGGTATTATCAGGAGGTGAAAAAATGCGTTGTATGTTTTCACGGATGATGTTACAACAGGCTAATGTACTGATGTTTGATGAGCCGACCAACCACCTGGATTTGGAATCTATTGAGGCACTGAACAATGGTATGAAAGATTTTAAAGGTACCATATTATTTACTTCACGAGATCACCAGTTAACCGAAACGGTAGCCAACAGAATTATCGAAATTACCCCAAAAGGTACTATCGATAAACTGATGACTTATGATGAATACATCAACAACAGCGATGTAGCCAAATTAAGAGAAGAAATGTACGCTTAAGCACTGGCATTAAATTATTAAAAGAGTTTTGAAATTACATCAAAACTCTTTTAATTTATAGACAAAATCTAAAATAATGACAAAATTTACGCTCTTAATTCTTACCCTAACACCACTATTCATTTTTGCGCAAAAAAGCGATTCAACAAGTACCGAATATAAGTTTATAAGAGGTGGTTTCATTGAACACAGCACCGAACTAAAATCCAAACGTTATATTAAAAATGGCTTATCTGAAATTAAGAATGGCCGGAAAAAAGTTGCTACAGGAACTTATAAGGACAATGAACGCATTGGTCGCTGGAAGTTTTATAAATTTGCTGATAGCGCCGTCATAGATCAAATTTATAATTATAGTACAAAAGAACTCGAAGCGAGCAACGCCCCTCTAAATGCATTTTACGAAATAGATAATAGCGAAGGCAGTGATAATATAACTTACCCTTGCAAAATTGGCGGCTTTGATTTCGGGATGTATTTTTTGAAGAAGAATTTTAGAATACCTAATGAATTGAAATCTTTAAAAGGCAGGCATAATTTATTACTTATTTTTACTATAGATAGCTATGGTAAATTAATCAATTACGAACAAAAAATAATTTCACCTTCTTACAATAGTAGTGAAAGCGTGGATCTTACTAAATTTAAGTCCGATGATTTAACTTTTGTAGCGGCTAAAGTAAACGGAAATGCCGTGAGAAGTAAATTGATTCTAAAAGAGAGTATAACAATAAAATAACCTGAAGTAGGTATAGACTGAATATTTTCACAAAAATATTTTTTCGCTGTAGCGTTTTCATTCCCTCAATCGTTTTACAATAAAAAGCGTTAATGGCCATTAACCAGTTTTGTTCAGCAATTGATTTAAACATTAAAATGAAAACGGATTTGAAAAATTTTAGCATTACGACAAAAATTATCCTCTCTCTCCTTGCGATAACTTTAACCATAACGGCCTGTAAAAAAGATTTTAACAACGATCCGATAGAAGCTGCCGGTATTGGTTTTGTCCATGCATCTCCGGGAACGGCTGCGCTTGATTTTATATTGGATAACCAAAAAATAAACAGCTTTACCTATACTAAAGATCTTGGCTATTATGCGGCTTATCCGGGTATCAGACTGGTGGGTGTAGCTAAAAAAGATACCTTAAAATATTTAACTACCGCTCAGGCGACTTTAAAATCGGGTTCATTTTATTCGGTTTTTGTAGTGGACACCTTAAAATCGACCAAACTTTTAATCCTTGAGGATGATTTAAAGGCACCTGAAACTGATAAAGCCAAAGTTCGTTTCGTCAACTTAAGCCCGGGTTCAGCCGCATTTGATCTGGCCATTGCCGGTACAGATGTGCCCTTATTCACCGCAAAAGCATTTAAAGAATTTACCAGCTTCAGCAATATTGCACCAAATGACAGCTACACCTTTCAGTTGAAACAAGGTGGGGCAGTTAAGGTTAGTTTGCCTGCGGTTAAAATTGAAAAAGGTAAAATTTATACCATCTGGGCCAAAGGCCTATCGAGCAAAACCGATAGCACCGGACTTGGCTTATCCGTGATGACGAACAAGTAAAATATTTCTATCTACTTATGGAAACGAAAATTGACACCGCCCGAATTGGGTGGTGTTATTTTTCTTAAATTTACCATCAATTAAACATGATAAACCTTTAAAAAACAGTCCTTTACAGGGTGATAAAAAAAATACTCAGTTTTGAGGAAATTTTAAAAGGCTGTGTAAAAAACGACAATAGCTGTAAAGAAATGATGTATAAATCATTCTATGGCTATTTAATGGGCATCATTTTAAGGTATACCAAAAATACTTCAGATAGTGAAGAACTTGTAAATGACAGTTTTATCAAGATTTTCAAACATGTTGGGGGCTTCAAAGCACCAAAGAACCCGGAAGAATTACAACGATCGTTTAAAGGCTGGATTGCCCAGATTGCTTCGCGGACGGCTATAGATAAGCTTCGCAGTGCTAAAGTTCAGTTTTATGTTGATGATCTGGCAGAAAGCGAACATCCGGCTACCCAGGTTTCGATTGCATCAGAACTACACGTTAACGATATTTTAAATTTACTAAACCACTTGCCAGATACGCAACGACTGGTATTTAACTTATATGAAATTGAGGGTTTTGCCCATGATGAAATTGCGAAGATGTTAAACATTCCTGAAAGTTCCAGCCGTGTTTATCTTACACGTGCTAAAAATAAGTTACGTACCCTTTACTTAAATACCATGGTCAATTCATATGAAAAAAATGGATAAGGAATTAATTGAGCATATTACCGCGCAACTCCAAAACCATGAGGAAGCTTATGCTAATGGTGCATGGGAGCGCTTTCTGCAGAAAGAAAATAAGAAAAGAGGTTTCACATCCTGGCCTTTGTGGGCTGCTGCTGCCCTAATTCTAATTTTCGCCGGTGTATTTTTTGCGCAAAAAAACTTCGATCAGAAAATAAATGTTGCCATAACCAAAGCTAATAATGGTCATCATTCTGCTCACGGACATACCGATAGCCTGATGGCTCCAAAACCTATGGAGTCTTCCTTAAATGATATAAACAGCCATTGGTCTGCTACAAAAAACCCAGCTGATCATCAAACAATAATAGCTCAGGAAAAGTTACCATCTGCAACTGAACAAAGGCAGAAACATGTCGTTTTTGATCCTTCAGTAGAACCAGATCCTTTAAATTACAACCTATTGGATCATCAAATTTCGCAGGTAAACCTGTCTGATCTAAAATCAAAACCGTTTGAAATCTTAACGGAAAAGAAAAAAACTCAACCCATCTCCACACCAACAGATTTTGAGAAGTTGCTGGCTCACGACAGTTATGTAAACCAACAGAAACCTACCGATAAAACGAGCGGAAATTCTAAATGGCAACCCGATGTTTATGTTGCCCCGGCTATGGGTAACGACAATAAGGTAACCATGAATTATGGGTTTTCTTTATCCTATGCCATCGCAAATAAATTGTCGATCAGCTCTGGTGTATCTTACGCTTCAATCAGCACAACAGAATCATTAAACGCTTCTGCGCCACAAACCTTATCGGGTAAAAATTTAGCTTCGGTAGATGCCAAAGTGCGTGGAATCAATGTACCTTTAGAATTAAAATACAACATCAGCGATAAACTTTACACCAATGTTGGTGTTTCTGCACTTGCGGTGTTAAATAACTCGCAGCAAAACAGTTATATTGTCAATCAGGTTCAAAGTTTCGCTGCCCCGGCGGTTAATGGTTTTGCAGATTCTAAAACCATGATTGTACAGGAAAAAAAGGTTGAGCCGCAACCCGAAGCGAGCATAGATCCTGATAAATATATCGGCTTTTACAATTTCTCTTTGGGTTATAAGCAAAAAATTTCTAAAAAGAACAACATCGCTATCGAGCCTTTTTTAAGGTTGCCGATGAAAACCTTTTCAAAAGAAAACCTGAACCTGACCAATGGTGGAATGCGTTTAAAAATCGATTTTTAAACTAAGATATTTAGTATATTTGGTTAAACGCCTGATATATGAAAAATATCAAATCCTATCCCACCGAAGATGAACTTCCTCCTGTTAAAACCCTTAACGAGATCGATTTTTCTGCCACTTACAGTTATGCAGATTATATGCGCTTCGAATTTGAAGAACGTTTAGAAATCATTAAGGGATACATTTTTGAAATGAGTCCTGCCCCTTCCAGGATGCAACAAAAAATATCAGGAAGAATTTTTAACTCTATTTACAATGCCTTACATGGTCATCAATGCGAAGTTTACGCTGCTCCTTTTGATGTACGTTTAGCCAGGAAAAATCAGGATGACAGCGAAGTTTTTACGGTGGTACAGCCCGATATCGTGGTGGTTTGTGATCCAGCTAAATTAGATGAACGTGGTTGTATCGGAGCACCAGATATTGTGGTAGAGATCTTATCACCCGGAAATAATAAAAAGCAACTCATTAATAAATACCAGGTTTATGAAGAAGCCGGGGTAAAAGAATACTGGATTGTAAGCCCTGCGCACCACACATTTTTCAGGTATATTCTGGATGAAAACGGCAAATTTCAGCCGACCAAACTACTTACGGAGGGCGAAGAGGTAACCACATCCCTTATACCCAACCTTAAACTCGTTCTGAAAGAGGTTTTTCAGGATTAAAAACAGGCATTAATAAAAAAAGCCAGGTGCTGAACAGTAATTTACCGTTCAAAACCCGACTTCTTTAAAATCATTTATGTCGGTTACTTAGTGACCTGAATGACCATCAGCACCGTGGGCATGGCCATGCGCCAGTTCATCCTGGGTAGCTTCACGTACATTTAAAATCACACCGCTAAACATTAGGTTTTTACCGGCCATGGGGTGGTTTAAGTCTACTGAAATGGTTTCATCATGCACGGCAGTAACACCAGCCCTGAATTGGTTACCATTGTTATCCTGCAAAGGAATCACATCACCAACATTTGGCAGTTCGCCACCCGCTTCGGTAAACATCGTTTTTGGCAGATCGGCAAAAGCACCCGGATCAACCTCACCATAACCATCTGCTGCAGATAGTTCAAATGAATATTCATCACCGGTTTTTAAACCGGTTAAATGCTCTTCAAATTTAGGCAACATCATGCCAACGCCATATAAAAATACTAAAGGATTTTGTTCGTCAGCTTTTTCTACAAAAACTTGTTGTCCTTCTTCGTTAGTAGTATGCAATTCGTAAGTTAACGCTACTACAGAGTTTGGTGAAATATTCATTTAAATTTATTTATTGTACATACAATAATGCTTCCTCAACAGTGTTAACCGGCAACTGGCATACTTTATTTCGGCAAATATAAACTTTTGTTTCATTGCTTTGCTTACCTTTTAACAGTGGTAAGTTACTTTTTGTTCCGCCCAATGTAATTTTGTTCGGAATATAATGGCCGCTCAATTCCAGTTTCACCACATCGCTCTCCAATCCGGTAATGGCAATTTCATTGATGCCGTAAATTTCGTTCAGCAATTGGATGGCCCAGTTGGAGTAGGCAGAACCGTAACTTTTAATCTTCGGCTGAACCGCAGCAAGCATTGCTGAAGCTTTTTCGGTATACGCCTCTATATCAAAAAGCAAACCCAGGTGCTGCAAATTCTGCGCCATGGCAGAGTTCGAAGCCGGGATCACGTTATCCATCACTTCATGTTTACGGGCAATTAAGTCCTCACTTTCGGCTGATGTATAAAAAAACATCGGCGAATCCGGGTCCGTAAAATTAGCCATCACATAATCGGTCAATGATTTTGCCTCTTCCAGCCATTTTTCGTCAAAATCAGCTTCGTAAAGTGCTGTTAACGCTTCAATAAAAAAAGCATAATCATCCAGAAAACCCGTAATAGAAGCCTTTCCGTTTTTATAGTTCCGGTATAAGCCACCATTTTCTGTTTTTAAGTGATCCAGGATAAAACGGGCTGCAGTTGAAGCCTTTTCGTAATAGCTCTGATGATTGAGCACCGCAGCCGCATCGGCCAAAGCTTTAATCATCATGCCATTCCAGGCGGTTAAACATTTATCATCCAAACCCGGCCTTACTCTTTTATTCCTAACTGCCAATAACTTCCCCTTAGCAGTGCTTACTTTATCATAAAGCACGGCTGCCGTAATATCAAATTTCGCAAAAAAATCGTCGTCACTAATCGTTTTGCGCAGGATATTGGTTTGTTCCTCTTCCCAATTCCCCTCTTCGGTAACATTATAATAAGCGCCTATTAGCTGAGCATCTTCACCCAAAACCTGATCAAATGCTGCTTTGTCCCAAACATAAAATTTACCCTCTACCCCTTCGCTATCCGCATCCAGTGCCGAATAAAACAAGCCATCGGCTGAAGTCATTTCATCAAACACCCAATTAATCGTTTCTACCACGGTCTGTTTAAAAGAATCAAATCTGGTGCACTGGTAAGCCTCGGCATATAAGCTGATCAACTGCGCATTGTCATAAAGCATCTTTTCGAAATGCGGCACATGCCATTTATCATCAACCGAATAACGGGCAAAACCACCTCCAATCTGGTCATAAATCCCGCCCCTGCTCATCTCTTCGAGCGTATGGCAAACCGCTGTAAAAACAGCTTCATCATCTTTTAAAAAACCATAACGCAATAAAAACACCCAGTTATTGGGCAAAGGAAATTTGGGCGCACGGTTATAACCTCCGTAGGTGATGTCGAAATGGCGTTTCCAGGGTTCGATAATTTCAGTCAACTGTTCCTGTGTATAGGCTTCCGCTTCAACTGCGGCAATGATTTTTTCGCTGTCTTTAATGCCCGAAGTTAAGCGTTCGGCATATTGGATGGCCTTATCGGGTTCGTTAGCCCATAGGGCAGCCACATTTTCCAGAATATTGATCCAATCGTTTTTCCTAAAATAAGTTCCGCCATAAATTGGCCGCTGATCGGGCAAACAGATGCAGTTTAAAGGCCAGCCGCCGCTCCCCGTCATCAGTTGGATGGCATACATGTAAATCTGGTCTATATCCGGACGTTCCTCCCGGTCTACTTTTATGCATACAAAATGCCGGTTCATCACTTCGGCAACCTCATGGTTTTCGAAACTTTCGCGCTCCATTACATGGCACCAATGGCAGGCCGAGTAACCAATACTCACCAGAATCAGTTTGTTTTCGGCTTTGGCCTTTTCTAACGCCTCCGTTCCCCACTCATACCAATCAACCGGGTTATGGGCATGTTGAAGTAAATATGGAGAGGAAGCGTGGATTAAATTATTGGTATCTGACATGACGGATGATGTAAAATGTAAGCGGGAAAATGGAATTTTATTTCGAGGCGTAAATCTATTAATAATCTACAAACCTGTTCCGATTTAGTTTTTGTTTTTATACTTTTAGGTTGGTAAATTCATCATATTAATTGTCGGGAATTATGCCGCGAATTTGATCAATCTAATTATGCAGAAAATAAATTGGGGTAAGGCAACTCCAGAAGGCGCAAATGTCAAAGACAATGAATTTTTTTATGTTTATAATCATGATTTGACATCTATTGAAAAAATAGACAGAACTATACGATTTGTACTTGGCAGATTAAAGTACTATGATCAGCACTTACCCGCTAATCCTAAGCACATAATAAAATTTGATTTGAGAGGTCAGAATATAAGTGATGAGACCTGCCATTATATTAAGTGTGCTATATATGAAGCTTATAATAGATACGAATTTTTAGAAATACAATTTATTAAACATGTCATTTAACATTATAGCCGAAACTTCTAAAAAACTAGACTACAATAAAATAAGAAATCATATTTATTCGGAGGACTTATTATTTGATTTAATTCCAATGCCTGAGTTAGGTGTTAAAGGCGGAGACGCCATCGGAATATGTATTCCTTTAAAAAATGTTAGTGAACAAAGTTGGGAGCAACTCAAGCCGATCTTAAAAATATTAAAATCCAAATACAGTTGCAAAATTTATGATTTATATGGAGGTCAGAAACTTGGCTTATTTAACCTAAACATTTTTAAGAAGAATTTATTAGGCACTTAAGTATCAACTACGAAACAAATTTAATCTCATGAAAATCACCCACACCGAAATATACCGCTTTAGCATACCGATGGAGCCCTTTGTTATTGCAACCGGAACCATGCATTTTGCACAGAATGTATTGATCCGCATTTTTACCGATACGGGCATCCATGGCATTGGCGAATGTTCGGCTTTCCCGATGATTGTAGGAGAAACCCAGGAAACCTGTATTGCCATGGCCAAAGATTTTGCCGCGATTTTAAAAGGTAAAGACCCTTTAGAAATTCCCGAACGGATGAACGATTTATTGGGTTATGCCGATCATAACGCCACCATTAAAAGTGCTTTTGATATGGCATTATTTGATATTGCGGCCAAAAATGCCAGTTTACCACTCTATAAATTCCTGGGTGGTACCAAACGCACCATAGAAACCGATATGACCATTGGTATCGATACCCCGGAGGGCATGGCCCATATGGCTTTGAAATATAAAGATCAGGGTTGCCGGATTTTAAAAATCAAACTGGGCAAAAAAGTGCATGATGATATTGAAAGGGTAAAACAGATCCGAGAAGCTGTGGGCGGGGATTTAAGTTTACGCCTGGATGCCAATCAGGGCTGGAGTTTTGATGAGGCCTTATTTGCTTTGGGCGAAATGGAAAAATACAATATCGAGTTTTGCGAACAGCCCATGCGTACCTGGTACGATGATCAATTGCCCGAGTTGAATGTAAATTCACCAATAAAATTAATGGCCGATGAAAGCTGTTATAACCACCATGATGCCCGAAAACTGATCAACAGCCAGTCGACCAGCTACCTGAATATTAAGTTCTCAAAATCCGGCGGTATTTTAGAAGCGCAGAAAATCCATGAAGAAGCCTTAAAACATGGAGTAAAGTGTATGATCGGCAGCATGCTCGAAACCCGGATTGCCTTAAGCGCCAACCTGCATTTTGCTTATGCAAGCCCGAATGTGGAGTTTTTTGATTTAGATACGGCATTGTTAGGCCATCTGGCTGACCCGGTTGTAGGTGGATTAACCTACAATGGCTATTTCCTGGATGTTCCTGATGAAATCGGTATCGGTGCAGAAGCGGATGAGTTTTTTCTGGAAAAATGTGAAAGCTGGACTATTTAGTTCAGTTGTTCATTAGTCAGTGGTTTACTGGTTTTCAAGCCAGTCTATTAGTGTAGTTCATTAGATTCCCATATGATGTAAATGGTCTTTAACAATGTATTTAAACAATGAAAGGATTGTAAAAATCACCTATAATAGGTCCTGAAACAAGTTCAGGATGACGATTGGCGAAGTATATTACTAACGACGTTATTTCACAAATCATTATAAATTAATATTTAACACTTTGCATTTCCATCCAGCTAGGCCATAGCACTATATCCCCGTTCTGCTTAAATCCGGCCTAACAAATTTTTCGGGCTGCACTGCCAAAGCCAACCTACCAGCTTTGAAAGAAAACGGCGTAACCCTCATGAATGCAGCTGAAAAATATAACAACAAATGAATAAATTTTCAGCCGGCATTTTATTAATGGTTTTCTGTTGTTTTCATTTGTATTAATGGGCTCGGCAGAGCCTCGGTTTTGTTTCTTTTTGATGCCAAAAAGAAAGAGCTTTCGGCGGCGGTGGACCTGTACCGATTTTTCATCGGTAGCCCAGGTAAGACCGTGCTGTATGGCAAAAGAAATCAATTATACGTCAAAATATTGATTTTTATAAATAAATTACCCCTACTATTGACAGACTCCAATAGAATGGTCGTCATCTCGACCGAAGCAACGCGAAGTGGAGAGATCTTTATACTAAGGTATTGTAATTAAATTTAAAAGATTTTGCTGCGCAGAGCCTTCGGGTTCTCCACTGCGGTCGAAATGACGATACCTCGAGACCATTCACCTTCTTTATCCATCTGTCAATTTATATTGATTTTTATAAAATTAATTAACCCTCAAGATGACGATTGGCAAAGTATATTACTAATGACTAATGAACTAATGACTAATGAACTAATGACCAATCACTAACGAACCAACAACCGATCCAATGCCAAACTATCCCCATTAAAAGCATTAAAATCAACTACATGGCCAATCCCGTTAATTTTCGCTTTATCAGAGTGTTGCCAGAATTTCCAGCGGCTTTTATCGAGCCTTAATCTGGGTTGATAATAATGCGCAACCCACAAAGGATAGTCGTCAAAGTGATCGGCTAAATAATCTTCATAAAATTTAAGTCCGGTGTAAATAATGGGTCTTACTTGGGTTTTCATTTCAACATAGTTGAGGAAATCAGCCAGTTCAGCCCGCATTTTTAAGGGTGAAACACCATCTAAAGATTCAATATCCACCACGGGCGGCAAATCCCCTTTCTCGATATTCACCACCTGTAAAAAAAATTTAGCCTGCGTTTTACCGTCCTTTTTTGGCCTGAAAAAATGATAGGCCCCGCAAATAATGCCTGCTTTGGGCGCTTCCCGCCAGTTGCGCTGAAAATAAGGATCAACCAGCATCAATCCTTCTGTGGCTTTAATAAAAGCAAAACGGATACTCACCTCATCCTCCTTCATTTCCTTTACCTGTTGCCAGTTTATTTTACCCTGGTAATAAGAAACATCAATACCGTGAACGGTATATTTTTTAGGGATTTTGATGTTAAAACTTTCATAAGTCCGGTAATTCGGATCCTGCCCCCAATCTTTCACCCACCTCCAGGTAGCCACAAAACTTTTTAATACATAGCCATAATAAAATGGCGAGAGTAAAACCAGCAATAAACCGGCAATACCCAACTTCAGCTGAACCGAAATACCACTTTTCTTTTTTCTGCCTGCAGCGGTTTTTCGGGTTACAGGTTTTCTAACGGCAGGTTTTCTGGTGACTGGCTTTTTATGTATCGGGGGTCTTTTCTCTGGCGGCATAGGTATTTAATGCTGCTAAGTTGGGGAAAATGTATGGAAATAAAAAAGCCTCCTGATTTGTGGACAAGAGGCAACCCAAATGTTTTCACAACGGAATAATCCTTATTGTGATTTGCTTTCTGAAACAAATATAGGATATAATTTGAAACGGCAAATACGGGAAGCCGTAGAAATTAAAAATACTTTGTCTCGATCTTTGTATTAAATCAAAGTCGAAAATTTAATATCTTGATTAAATTTTAATTAAAAAAGCAGAGGGAGAATCAAAAATGAAAGCAAATCACATCTAATTGGTTGAACATAATTTTTCGGTGTTTGTTGTTGTAAATATCAGTGGTTCGGCAGCATTCAAGCAAATCACAACAGAGGAATATCAATGATTTTAAGCCATCAGATTACAGCATAATGTTGTTCAATATGCCTTGGTCAAAAAGAATTTAATTTGTAAAATGGACATCAAAGCGTCCATCCGTTATAGAAACGGTTTTTCCGGCCTTTTCATTTCTTGCAGTAAAATAGAAACGTCCGGAAACGATATTATTAGCAACATCGTATTGGGTAATCGTTATTTTGCCTGCAACAGCTTTATAATCGAGATCGGGGCTACTATACCCCATTTCTGACGTAATCGCGTATTCTCCTACCGAGGTCATATTCCTGACCGGGAGCCCGATAGCTTCATTTGTGCTTTTTCTTATCGCCCGCAGATTGAGGATTTGATACTGTAAAGACGCTGTGAGTGCGGGGAGACCAAAAACACCATCAGGCGTATAAATTTTTCCATCAATCAGACAGCCAAAAGTGCCGCCCCCCCTCTGTGTTTCGGCGGGGAGTTCATCTTTTTTTGTAAAATCAAGTTTCTTTTTACAGGATGAAAAAATTAAAGCGAATAACAATAGCACACAAAAGCGGCTTGTGAGATGCCTGGAGGTTTTCATAGATGGCAGATTGGAGCGTGTGGTTTTACATTAGCTAACGTAGATAATTTATGAAACAAAACCAAGATTATTGCTAAATAAAAACCTATCTGGCTATTTTGAAAATTCCCAACCAGCAGAACCTTAAGCAAAACCGGCAAATTAAACACTACTGTTAAAATAATTGGTTGATCTCGATAATGGTAAAAAAAGATGCTTCGCTATGCTTAAGGATGACCTCAACCAATAATGCAATACCAAGCAAAAGAATTGAATTAAAATGATGAAATAACACCGGGCTTTTGGTAATTTTACTGCATCTGTATCACATGTTCAAAGTCATTTTCAATACCTACAAAACCTCATTTAACGGATTAAGCAAACAAACCTGGCTGTTGAGCATTGTGATGATGTTTAACCGTTGTGGCAGTATGGCCGTCCCGTTTATGGGTTTGTACGTTACGCAAAGCCTGCACCGGTCTGAAATGGATGCCGGTTTGATTATCACCTTATTTGGTGTGGGCTCAATTTTAGGTTCGGCAACCGGCGGGAAACTAACCGATATGATCGGTTTCAGGCCGGTACAGATTCTCTCCTCTATTATTGGCGGGCTGTTGTTTATTCTATTTTCCACCATCAGCCATTTTACTGCCCTGTGTGTGCTGGCTGTGGTGATCAGTTTCTTTTCTGAAGCCTTTAGGCCGGCCAATTTCACCGCTGTGGCCCATTATGCAAAAGAGCATACCATTACCCGCTCCTATTCATTAAACCGTTTGGCAGTTAACATCGGTTGGTCGGCCGGGATTAGCCTGGCGGGCATCATTGCCTCCATTAACTACAAACTTTTGTTTATAGTGGAGGGTTCGGTAAGTATCCTGGTTGGACTATCGATTTTGCTTTTATTGCCCAAGGTGCATGGTTTTATCAAAAAAGCAAAGGAAACCCGCAGCACCACGGTGATTTTAAAGCCCTGGCAGGATGGTTTCTATGTCAAATTTATTCTCCTCACTACCCTTTTTATTACCTGTGCTTTTTTGATGTTCAGGGTGGTGCCGGTATTTTTTAAAGAAGAGTGGCATATTGATGAATTTGCCATCGGGATTATTATTGGCTTAAACGGTGCCATTATCGCGCTGTTCGAGATGATTATGATCAATAAGATTGAAAAGAAAAGATCGCCCATATTTTTCATCGTTATCGGCTCTGTTTTTTTTGCGGTATCTTACCTGTTGTTAAGTGTGCCGATTATTTTCCATGTGCTATCGGCCGTGTTAACCATTGTAACCTTTACGGTGGGCGAAATGTTTGTGCTCCCTTTTATCAATACCGTGGTGATTAGCAGGAGCAACGAACACAACCGCGGTTTATATGCAGCAGGTTATACGCTAAGCTGGTCTTGTGCGCAGGTGGTGGGTCCGCTGGCGGGTTTTTATATGGCCAAACACCTGGGCTATAACTGGCTCTGGTTTGGCCTGGCCTGTATTTTATTGCTGTGTGCCTATGGTTTTAGCCTAATGGATAAACGCCAGCAGCAAGCGGCATTAGAAACAATTTAGTTTACAGTTGGCAAATTGCCAACTGTAAACTACAAACTGATAACTGATCATTGGAAATTAAGGCTATTTAAATTTCTGTGCTTTAACGCCTTCTTTGGTAATTTTTACCGGTAAAATCATCCCGTCGGCATCAAATTTCATTTCATCGATGCAGGTTTCGCGATGGTTGCCATCGGTTTCGGTTAGTGGCCTTCGGTGGTAAACAATGTAATATTTATTTTTTTTCTCATTGATGATCAGTGAATGGTGCCCTGCCCCTCTGGCAATGGTAGGATCTTGCTGTAAAATTTTACCTACCCTTTTAAACGGACCAAATGGCGAATCGCTTACGGCGTAGGCTACCGAATAATCAGGCCCGGTCCAGCCGCCCTCGCTCCACATGAAATAGTATTTACCATTTCTGATGAACATATACGGCCCCTCTACATAGTTATCGGGTGTAATTTCTTTAAAAATCTTACCATCATCAAAAGGCAAAAAGCCGGTAAAATCTTTGTTTAGTTTGGCAATATTACAGTGTTTCCATCCTCCGTAAATGAGATAGTATTGCCCGTCTTTATCTTTAAACACAAACTGATCAATCGGTTGTGCACCGTTATGAAATTTACCTACCAAAGGTTTTCCCAAATGGTCTTTAAACGGGCCTTCCGGTTTATCGGCCACTGCAACACCGATTCCGCCAAGCTCGTTATCGCTCTGGATATCGTTAGCGCCGAAAAACAGATAGTATTTTTTATCTTTCTGAACAATAGCCGGTGCCCACATGGCTTTATTGGCCCACTTTACTGCAGCGGTATCTAAAACGTGAGGGTGTTTTTTCCATTTCACCAGGTCGTCAGAAGAAAAAGCATCCAGAAAAACCTGTTCTTTATACCTGGCCGAGTAGGTGGGGTAAACCCAGTATTTATTGTTAAAAACAGCGGCTTCAGGATCTGCATACCACCCCGGGAATATAGGGTTTCCGGATTGCTTAATCGTTTTAGTATCCTGCGCAAAAGAAGTGAGCGCGGATAAAAGTAAAAGAGATGAGAATAAATATTTCATGGGTACAATTTAGAAAAAAATATGTGTTTTTAAAATTTGGTGACCGGTTAACCGCAAAGCGCGCTAAGAAAAACCGCAAAGAACGCAAAGTTGGGCGCCTATTGTTTTAACCACGGAGAAAACTGAGACGAGACACAGAGAAAACTGAGTTTGGCCATAAGGGCGATTTAACCACAAAATTCGGTAAGAAAAGGCGCAAAGAATGCTGAGCTTCCAGTTTATCCTGTTTTAGGAAAGCAATTACAGTGCTTATGGGGTTCGGCAGCCTTGCTCCCGTTCCTGCTCCGGCGAAGAATCAGGAGCATCCCCTCAGATCTGGTTTAAGTAGCAGTGATAGCGATGCCATTAACGTTTTAAAGCAAACGCCAGTAATAGCCTCCGCCTACAGGAACCTTACTTTGTTCAGTAAACCCGACAGCAGCGGGTAGCCCGCAGTGAAGCGCAGCGAAACGAGGACTACAAGCAAATGGCGGGGCGAAAGCACCTATGGAACACAGACCGTTCGTTTCCAAAAAAAAACTTTTTAATAAATAAATTGGGAAAGGATGGTCTTCAACTCCGCTCAGACGGACAGACGACTAAACGGAAACTAACCATAAAAGTTAAAACTGTTTAGTTGTGTTGGAAAGCAAAACCTGTAGCAATTCAGTTAAAGCAGCCCTGCCCTTTGTTCCAAATCCTCAGCCTCATGCTTCGGCCTGCGGGTTTTTCACTTCGGTCAGGTTTAGGTGGCCAGGATGGTGCCACTATTAAAGTTTTTATAGCGAATGCAAGGGACGGGACAGGCTCTGTTTAGAAGAACAAAACTTTGTTAAATAAACCCGACAGCAGCGGGTAGCCCGCAGTGAAGCGCAGCGAAACGAGGACTACAAGCGGATGGCGGGGCGAAAGCACCTATGGAACACAGACCGTTCGTTTCCAAAAAAACTTTTTAATAAATAAATTGGGAAAGGATGGATGGTCTTCAACTCCGCTACCATTGACAGACTCCAATAGAAAAATCGTCATTGCGAGGAGGAACGACGGAGCAATCTATCACGCTTATGATCCTTGCTTTAAAGATTGCTTCGCCGGCTGAAAAAGCCTTCTCGCAATGACGATGACTCTTGGCCTTTCAATTTGCTAAATTAGCTGTCATTGCTATTGATTTTTATCCAAAATTATCCCTAAGACTTACAGTATAGACTTCGATCAGACTGACCATAAAATTAAGTTTACTAAAATCTTTCGGAATCAAATGAAAACGCAGCGGAGTGGAGTGTTCTACTAAGATAGATTTCTCGACTACGCTGCGCTTTGCTCGAAATGACTTTTTTTTATTTGCTCAGCTCTGCAAAATATTTGTGGAACAATGGCAAAGTCTCGATTCCTTTATAATAATTGTAAATATCGTATTTCTCATTAGGCGAATGCAGTGCATCGCTATCTAAACCGAAACCAAAAAGTACCGATTTAATACCCAATACCTCCTCAAACAAGGCTACAATGGGGATACTGCCTCCACCACGGGTTGGGATAGCGGTTTTACCGAAACTATCTTCAATTGCCTTTTCAGCCGCTTGATAAGCTATGCTATCTGTTGGGGTAACCACCGGTTCGCCGCCATGGTGAGGCGTAACTTTAACCTTTACATTTTTAGGGGCAATACTTTCGAAATGTTTGGTAAAAATTTCGGCAATTTCTTCTGAATTCTGATTAGGCACCAAACGCATCGAAATTTTAGCATTGGCTTTACTTGGCAATACGGTTTTGGCACCTTCGCCGATGTAACCGCTCCAGATTCCGTTTACCTCTAAAGTTGGGCGGGTGCCTGTACGCTCCAGGGTTGAGTAACCTTTTTCACCCCAAACTTCTTCGATATCTAAATCCTTTTTATATTCCGCTTCATCATACGGTGCAGCATTTAAGGCTTTTTTCTCCTCGTCTGTTAATTCTACCACTTTATCATAAAATGCAGGGATGGTAATGTGGTTGTTTTCATCATGCAAAGAAGCAATCATTTTACAGAGAATGGTTGCCGGATTGGCCACTGCACCTCCATAAACCCCTGAGTGTAAATCGCGGTTCGGACCCACTACTTCCACTTCCATATAAGCCAAACCACGTAAACCGGTTTCGATTGATGGGTGTTCCATACTGATCATCGAGGTATCAGAAATCAGAACCACATCGGCTTTTAACCGCCCGGCATTTTCATTTACAAAAATACCCAGATTGGCAGAACCTACTTCTTCTTCACCTTCAATCATGAACTTAACATTGCAGGCCAGTGTATTGGTTTGCATCATCAGTTCGAAAGCTTTTACGTGCATGTAGAACTGACCTTTGTCATCGCAGGCACCACGGGCGTAAATTTTGCCATCGCGTACGGTTGGCTCAAAAGGTGGGGTATGCCAAAGTTCCAATGGGTCGGCCGGCTGAACATCATAGTGGCCATATATTAAAACAGTTGGTAAAGCAGCATCGATCATTTTTTCGCCATATACGATAGGATACCCGGCTGTTGGACAGATTTCTACGTGATCAGCTCCTGCATCCTTCAGTTTTTGTGCCACATAATCGGCAGTTTTTAAAACATCAGCTTTGTATTTAGGATCGGCACTAACCGATGGGAAACGCAATAACTCAAACAATTCATCTAAAAAACGTTGTTTGTGCGTTTCTACGTATTTTTTAATCTCTTGCATAACAAAATTAGTTTGGGCAAATATAGCCTTTACCAGATAAAAGGCACAGTAAACCATCAAATTATCGTTAGGTGGGCATAAAACATACCAGGCATCAGGAAGGCTGGCAGAGTTAATCACCTTAGCTCGAAAATTAGGATGTGACGCCCATATTTAAAACCTGCCTGTTCGTACATACAAATCGTTTAACGTTTGTAAAAAAGAATAGTCCGATATTATTTATATTTACTTTTTTGTAAATTGCGCAATTAAAAAAATATCCTTAAATCCCGCACGAAAGAATCTACAATGAAGTTTAGCGCAAAAGTATTTATATATCTGCTGCTGCTACTTATTGTCCGCGTATCTTCTTTCGCACAAACGCCTGCCACTCCCCCCACCCGCGTAAGTTGCCCTGAAGCCGCTCAATACTACGCTAAAGACAGCATCAATATCGTCACATTTGGAGCCAGCACCGTAGAAGGTGTAAAAGGTATTGGTTTTCAAACCATGCTTAAGAACAATTTTATGAATTGTTATCCAAATAAGATTGTGGATATCACCAATCATGGCATTGGTGGGCAGACGACACTTCAGGGATTGCTCCGAATCGACAATGCCATAGCCAGCAGAACAGGTTTTATCGTCATTAATATGGGCATTAATGACGCGGTTGCAATGACTATGGGCAAAGGAAGCGTAGCCGAAACCGTTGCCAATATGCGGGCTTTAATTACGATTAGCCTCAAACAAAAATTAGTTCCTATTTTATGCACGCTACAGTTTGTTGATGACAGAACCATTAAAGGTTATGTTGCTGTAAATACCAACATCAGGAACATCAATGCAGCTTACCGAAAATTAGCGGCAGAATATAAAATATACCTGGCAGATGTAAATGCGGCAATGAGACGCGATTTTTCACTCTATCAGGATCCGTTTCACCCAAATGCACGGGGTTACCGATTGGTAAGCTATGTCATTTTCGACACGATCAATAAAGCAATTTTTGATAAGTTCCTGAAGTTTACCGTTACACAGAATTACCCGAATCCTGCAGCCTCACAAACATTTATTGATCTCGTTTTGCCTGAAACAGATAAAATTAATGTCCAGATTTATGATATGATGGGCCGCTTGATTAAAACAGTGGTAAACGAATACCTTAATATCGGAAAACACACTTTAGAAATCAATACCTCTAATTATGTTCCAGGCATTTATTTCTTTAAAATTTCTTCCGATTCTGGTCAATACAACGCTACCAAAAAGTTTATTGTGGCGAGGTAACAAAAGATTGAAACAGGAGTGTACTTATAGCTGAATATGTTTTATACCTTTAAATATGTGTACAGAGACCACTTTTACCAACGAAGTTATAAATCCCGATCTTCTTCCAAAATATGAAAATATCCGGTTAAGCCGGCCACATCCGGATTATTGGAAAATCATTTGTATCAATCTGTCGATCTGCTTTGGCCTGCTGGGCATAACAATGGGTATTCTTATGTTTTTTGTTGAGGAGGTAAAAGCAAATGCAATAGGGATCATTCCCATTTACGTAGTGCTTTTGGCCAGTTTCTTTTTACTTTTTAGCGTGAGTTTTAAAAAAAGGGGTTATGCGATCCGTACCCATGATATAATTTATAAGAGCGGTATTATTGCAGAATCGACAACCATTGTCCCGCTAAACCGGATTCAACATATTGAGCTAAACGAAGGCCTGTTTTCCAGGATGTACCAACTCGGATCGTTACAGTTATTTACCGCAGGTGGCCAAACCGGTCATATCCATATTTCGGGTATTGCCATTGACGAGGCTAAGCGCGTTAGAGATCTGCTGTTGAACAAATTGGAGCAGCTTGAAAATTCATCAGCAGAGCTAAACACCCATGAATAACGATTTTAGTAAACCGCAGCGCGAATCGGCCCTGGGTATCATCATTATGGGTGCGCATACGATACTCAAAATTGGCAAGGCAACATTTCTCTTTTTAATCATTATTTTCATCAGGCTGTCTGGTACTTCTTTGCTCTACCTCATGCTGGGTATTTCGGCTATAATGGTACTCAGTTTCATCTTTGCTTATTTATGGTACTTAAAATTCACCTTCTTTTTAGACAAAGAAAAGCAGGAATTTGTGGTAAATAAGGGCATATTTAATCGCGATCAGGTCATTATTCAGCTTGATAAAATACAGCAGGTAAATATTAACCAGAATATCTTGCAGAAAATTATCGGCGTGTATGGATTAAAGATTGATACCGCTGGCGCTCATGGAGAAGAAGTAAGTATCAGGGCCATCAACGAAACCTCGGCCTATAACCTTAAAGAACATCTGTTAAACAGACAAAGCAGTCTGCAACCGGAGGTTGAACCGGAAAGCGACAGCATAAAAGAAGCACCATTTTTAAGGATCAGCTCATGGACCTTGCTTAAAGTTGGGTTAACCTCTAACTATGGACAAAGCTTAGCGTTAATGGTTGCTTTTTTTTATACCGTTATTTATGAAGGAAGGCAATTACTCGATGCTTTTAAAATTAATAAGGATGTGGTTCAGAACACGGTAGCCAGCATGTTAACCATTGTTACCGTCTTAATTTTGATAGCGTGCCTTTTGATTGTACTGTTAATGGTTAACCTGGTTAGAACCTTTTACAAGTATTTTGAGCTCGAAATTAGCGAACATTCCCATACACTATTGCTTTCTTCGGGACTGATTGCCAAGAAAAATACATTAGTTAGTCCAAATAAGGTGCAGATTACAAAATACAGCCAGAACTACTTTCAGAAAAAACTGAATATGCTCAATATGAGTTTAAAGCAGGCTCATTTTGGCCAAAGTAAAAAGGGACGTGAAATGCAGGGAAACACTTTGGAAATTCCGGGCTGTAATGCTGCCGAACGCAACGAAATACTGAAAATGATATTGGGCAAAGTACCACCAAAGGGAAAAACCTTTATTCCCGACTGGCGTTTTTTAAATCTGCCCGTTTTCTTCAAACTGATAGTGCCCATTTCAATATTTTTGATCTTCGCGCTCAATAGGCCAGAATTGAAACCTTATATCGGTATTGCAATCGCGTACCTGATTTTAGGTGTGGTAATGATCTACATCAGCTACCGCCGGCACCGGATTTCAGTAAGCCGGGATTTCATTATCAAAACCAGCGGAATCTGGGATATTTCCAAAGAAATTGTGCTGCCGAATAAAATTCAGGCCATTACGACCTTTCAATATCCCTGGCATAAAAGAGTAGATGTTGGCCACCTCATTTTACATACCGCCGCCGGTCAGATCCATTTTAAATATGGCAATTATACCGAGATTAAGCAACTTGTAAATTATTGGCTATACCAGGTGGAAAGCAGAAATGAAAATTGGATGTAAGTTTTAAAAAAAATAATCAGTATGAGTGCCACAGAACAGATCATTTTACATGAAGATAAACTATTAACGGCTATACAGCGTGGAGATGTGGAAAGTTTAGACACGCTTCTGCATGATGATTTACTTTTCATACTGCCTAACGGCGTTACTATAACAAAGGCTATGGATATGGAAACCTATACCTCCGGAAACATGGTTGTCCATTCTATTATCCCTTCTGAACAGCAGATTAATCTGATTGATGATACAGCGATGGTTAGCGTGAAAATTGAGCTGAATGCGGTATATCATTCGCAATCCGTAGAAGGTATTTTCAGATATTTAAGGGTGTGGCAGTTATTTGATCAGGAATGGAAAGTAATTGCAGGAAGTTGTGTAACCCTATAAAATAATAGCTGCCAAGGCTAATCCCGGCAGCTATTATTTTATCAAAAGATTTTTAGCAGATATCCTGAACCCGATATCTTCACCCCACCTACAATATCATGATTCCTTTAATGTTTCCTACCTGCTTATAAACTGCAATTACCTCATCCGCATTTTGTACTGGTTTCTTTACCGTGATGGAAACATATTTCCCTGTTTTTGAAGGCTGCTCCATAAACTCATCGTTAGGTAAAATGGCACGTAACTCCTGTATTTTATCTAAGCCACCCGTGATGATGAATTTAAAATGGTAAACTCCCGGAAACTTTTCTACACTTTCCAGTTTCTCCTTTAAATTTACATAAATATCTTTGCTGGCCCCTTCCGGAATATCGGTAAACTCAATATCCTTATTTGTTCTTTTCTCTTCCATTATAATACCATCTCAAATTCTATACCTAAAAAATCAGTATGAAATTCTGACAGTATATATAGTTATTCGATTGAAGTAAACATCAATTTGGGTTTTGAACCTTTAATAGCAGCACAAACCCACGTAACTAAACCTTGGCAAAGCGGATACCGGCCTGGCGACTAAGGCCTGCAGGCGCCCGCCTGAACAAACGGGCAGGTATGAGCAAAGCAAAGGGCTGCAGAATGCCATGAGATATAGGTTTGCCTTTTCTAAAAACCAAAAGGGCAGATTTACCATAGCTATATCAGCCCCAAATAAAAATAACTATCGTATGGAAACAATTAATTATAATATTTTTCTGCCGCTCTATGCCGCGGTGGCATGGTACTTTGGAGCGCCAAAGTACCCAAAGCGCTTCGTCAATCCAGCAATGAGCCTTTTGCACAATCCCATGCGCATCAAAAAAACAGCGGCACTTCGTTTTGTGTTCAATATTTTTTAAAATTAAATCATCGTTATGAACACAAAACCACTGCGTTTCAGGTTTGTTAGTGCCATTTTTACTGTTGTGCAACTGTTTTTTTGATTTCCCCGACTTCTGGGATTGACAGCGGTCCTTGGTTAAAATCCGTGCTTTATTAAAGTTGGTTAGCAAAATGCCTAAAAATACTTAAAAAAGATGTGTCGACACGGTAGAATAAAAACAAGATCCATTTTACTATATGAGATAGATAAGGACCATATAAGCAAACCGGATAGGTTCTAAAACAAGTTCAGAATGACGACTGATGAAATAAAACTATGGGTTTTGAACCTTTAATAGCAGCACAATCCCATTTAAAATAGGTAATTATACGCAAAGCTAACCTTTGCTGTTCATTTTTATTTATTTCCATTTGTTCTTTTTTTAGTTGGTATTTTGGGCGTCTAAATTAAATCCTATGAATATAGATCAAATTGAAAATGATTTAAACAATCATGAAGTTGACCCCATTTTATTATTAAATCAAATATTAAGTAGCAACATTAAGAATCAAGCTATCAATGAAGTAATATTAGAGATGCAAACACAATTGTTAAAGTCAATAGATCCGAGTATTGACTTTGATACTCTTGCTAAACAACAAGCGGAAAGAATTGAAAAAAGAGTCTCAGAAATTCAAGCAGAATTATCTTCAAGGTTTTAATTCCTTTTCAAGTCGAACATTTGGGGGACTCTATAATACCTATCAAATTTAACCTTAACCCTTTTAGGTTTTACTATGAGCCATATAATAAGTAATTGTAGAGCTATGATAACACATAGCATTATTTCTAATTTTTCCATTTTTGTAAATTTTAAATTGTTAATATATTGATTTGTTCTATTTTTGATGCAATTGTTTAATACTTAATTAAAAATTATAGTTGTCTAAATTTAAACCCTAGTTAAAAAATTGTACTGATTTCGGAGTGCTATCCTTAATTACCACTTTAGCAAGCACGCATCCGAGGTATAAGTACGCCAATATGGCGTGGCTGTATCTTTTTGCGTGTATGGCCGTGGTAAGCCTTGGATAGCGGAAGATTTTCAGTCACGCTATTTTTTATCCGAAAATTACCACAAATCATGAAAAAAATCTTTTTGATAGCATCAATATTATGCTATTTCAGTAACGTTTACTCTCAAGAGTTAAATGAAGTTAAAATGCTAGGCATTGATAAGGAATTAGGTATAAAAATATTGAGTGTTAACACATCTTATTCTCTATTCAAAAAAGATAATAACTCGATAACTTACAAATCAAAATTAAATACTGGCTTGGATAAGTTTTCAGTATTTTCTTTTAATAAGTATGATAAATGTGAAAGGATTGATAATATTTTACCCAATATCTATAAACCTAAATTTATTGATGCGATGAATCAAAATTTATCTTTCAAAAAAGTAGATCAGTCAACATGGATTTGTGAAGCAGAAAACTTACAAGTTACAATAGTTGATGATAAGGATGTTTTAGATATTTGTTATGTGGAGTTGAACTAATCTTTGTTTTTAAACAAGAACTTAATAGCATCATCAAGTTTTTTATTGCCACTTGTTACCTTTTTAACAGTGGCTTTTTTCTTGCCTTTCTTTTTACCTTTTGTAGCTGTTTTCTTAGGGGCGTGTTTAATTAATGTTTTCATGCTACGAGGTCTTTATATTTAAGTCTACACTCCATATTGGAGATTATGATATTCATTTGAGATTGAAAGCCTAAATTACGATAGTTATGCCTAAAAGCAAACTCATAGAAATATTTTTGTAGGTGTTTACGTGTAGGTTTTACATAAATACCATTAATTGATCTTTTACATTGACCCCAAAATCCCTCAATGGCATTTGAAGTATATCCAGCATCATTCATATATTGACCTCTGCCATGATCTACAACCTGGTGATTATAAGTATCACTTAGTCCGTTATATGCGCTCCATTCATCAGATGTAAAGTCACTACCTGCTTTAACATTAGCTCTTACAATAGGCTGAATAGCTTTAGCACCAGTATTGGCGACTACAAAACATTTAACTCTTGAAGGCTTAACAATTATAGGTTTACCATTTTCGTCATAACTATACTCATTTGTCTGCATAAGCCCTAATACTGGTGTTTTATCCTTGAAACTACGTCCTTGCGACTGTTTAACTTTCTTGTCTCTATGACGATTTTTGTTGCGCCCACCGCAAAAGGTCTCATCACTAACTACATTCCCCTCTAATTGCTCATCCTTTTCGTTGCCTAATCCTTCGCGTATTCTTGAAAGCATAAACCAGGCTGTAGCTTGTCTTACACCTAAATCTTTACCTAACTGAACAGAACTAATACCTTTCTTATGTAGAACGAGATAAATAGCCATTATCCATTTTATTGTAGGGAGTTTGCTAGCTTCCATAAATGTTCCGGTTTTAGCCGTATAAATACGTTTACAACAAGTACATTTACGGCGTATACCATCCTTGAATATATATGCATTATCACCATTACAATCTTTATAAGGACATGGCATTTCATCTCCCCAACGTTGATATGCTAAATACTCATGGCAAGCTTTTTCATTGGGAAAAACATTAACTAAATCTAAAATGGTTTTGAATTGAATATCTTTAGGCATCGGAATAATAATTTAGTATCGTAAATATATGTATTTCTTTATTTGGAGGGGATTTTAAGGTTGGTTAAGTTTGCGTATAATTACCTTAAAATAAACCTTGGCGAAGCGGATACCGGCCTGAGCGTAAGGCCTGCAGGCGCCCGCCTGAACAAACGGGCAGGTATGAGCAAAGCAAAGGGCTATACACCCTATGAAATACAGGTTTGGCTTTCCCCTAAATTCCCTAATGCACAATTCATACCCAAATTTAAGCTCACGATCTTTTTATATTATTCGACAATACCGAATAAAGGAAAGATTCTAAGCGTGAAGTAGCTATTAGACCTAAAAAACAATACGAACAGCTAATAAAATAAGTTCAGCATGACGAATGCTTTGCACGAGCCATTGGATTTTAAAACTAATTACCAACACCTTTGGCAAAAAGCGACAGGAATTGTTATTTTTGAACTTTAAAAAAACAGGAGCCGATTTGGATTATTTAGCAGGATTAAACCCACAACAAAGAGCAGCAGTAGAGAACACAAAAGGACCGGTAATGATTGTTGCAGGTGCAGGTTCGGGCAAAACCAGGGTAATTACTTTTCGTGTGGCCCACCTGATCCAAACCGGTACCGACCCATTTAATATCCTGGTTTTAACCTTTACCAATAAAGCCAGTAAAGATATGCGCGAGCGTATCAGTAAAGTGGTTGGTGCAGAAGCCAAAAACATTTGGATGGGTACCTTTCACTCTGTTTTTGCCAAAATCTTACGTGTGGAGGCTGAAAAAATCGGTTACCCAAACAATTTTACCATTTACGATACCGACGATAGCAAAAGTGTAATCCGTGCAATTTTAAAAGAAATGCAGCTGGATGATAAATTATATGCCCCGAATTTTGTTTATGGCCGGATTTCTTCGGCAAAAAACAACCTTATTTCCTGGGGAGAATACCAGGCTAACGACCAGATTCAGGCTGAAGATATCCAGAATAAACGTCCGCTGTTAGGCCAGATCTATGAAACTTATGCCAAACGCTGTTTTAGGGCTGGTGCAATGGATTTCGATGACTTACTGTTCAAAACCAATATCCTGTTAAAAGAACATCCGGATGTATTAAATAAATACCAGCAAAAATTCAGGTACCTGATGGTGGATGAGTACCAGGATACCAACTTTTCACAATATACCATTGTAAAAAAACTGGCTGCTGCTTATCAGAACATTTGTGTGGTGGGTGATGATGCGCAAAGTATTTATGCTTTCCGTGGCGCCAATATCCAGAACATCTTAAATTTCGAACGCGATTACCCTGATTTAAAGGTTTACAAACTGGAACAGAACTACCGCTCTACCCAGAATATTGTGGATGCAGCAAGCAGTATCATTGCCAACAACAAAAACCAATTGGAAAAAAATGTATTTTCCGAAAATGTTGAAGGAGACAGGATCAAAGTTTCCCGTGCTTTTACCGATAATGAAGAAGGTAAACTGGTTGCCGAATCCATTATCCAGGAACGCAGCTTAAAAGGTTATGCCTATCACGATTTTGCCATCCTTTACCGGACCAATGCACAAAGCCGTGCAATGGAGGAAGGTTTGCGCAAACTCAATATTCCATATAAAATTTACGGGGGTACATCTTTCTATCAGCGTAAAGAGATCAAAGATTTAATTGCTTACTTCCGTTTAACCTTTAATCCGAAAGATGAAGAAGCCATTAAACGGGTAATCAATTATCCAAAGCGTGGTATTGGAGATACTTCAATCGATAAAATCATCGTTGCAGCCGATCAGCACAACCTCACCATGTGGGATGTGATTTCGAATGCACAACAGTATGTTGACGGGCGTTTGGCCAATCAGCTCAATGATTTCGCCATGATGGTGCAAAGCTTTCAGGCAGAGGCAAAAAAGCTTGATGCCTACGATTCGGCACTGTTTATTGCCCAGCATGCAGGTATTTTAAAAGAACTATATACGGATGACAGTGTTGAAGGACGTGCCAGATATGAAAATATCCAGGAATTATTAAACGGTATTAAAGAATTTGCAGAGCGTGAAGATATTGAGGAAAAAGGCCTTGATATTTTTATGCAGGATGTTGCGCTTTTAACCAACGATGATAAGGATGGCGATAAAAATAAGGATACGGTTTCTTTGATGACCATCCACTCTGCCAAAGGTTTAGAGTTTAAAAACGTGTTTATTGTGGGATTGGAAGAAAACCTGTTCCCATCGCAAATGTCGTTAACCAACCGCACCGATTTAGAGGAAGAGCGCCGTTTGTTTTATGTGGCCATTACCCGTGCAGAAGTAAAACTGACACTTACCTATGCCACCTCCCGCTATCGCTGGGGTACTTTAACCAACTGCGAACCAAGCCGTTTTATTAACGAGATTAACCCGAGATTTTTAGAACTGGATGTTAAACCGGCCAAATCAACCAGTTTTGAAGGCAGTTTTGACAGTGAACGTAAATCATGGACTTCGCAACCACGTGATTTCTTTAGCAAACCAAAACCGGCGGCCGGTGCAACTACTTCTGCCCCAGCTGCACGTCCGAAAACAACATCACTGTTAGCGAAAGCACATGTGCCGACACCTGGCTTTACGCCATCACAACCGCACGAATTTCAAGGTGGTATGGAAGTGGAACACGAAAAATTCGGCTTTGGAAAAATCATCAGCCTGGAGGGAACGCTGCCAGATGTAAAAGCTACGGTATTTTTTCAGGGTTTAGGGAATAAACAATTGCTTCTTAAGTTTGCCAAATTAATGATTGTAAAATAATTACGGTTTACGTTTAGACACTGAACCCCAGAGACACGGGGAAAATAATGTTGACTGGTCGAGGCTGTAAAAAAAGTAAAATCTTGCAGTTAAATTTCGTTTTCCGTCATTCTCGCGCAAGCGCAAATCTTAAAGCACTCTTCAATAGCATTAAGTTCCCTAATAAATTGGGAATGACGACCTGTCAAAATATAATTTGCTTGGGTAAGCCAGCATAAATCTTTTTGATACAAGCTCCTTTTATGGATAAACATTTAATGAGATGCTGATTCAAATCCGATAACTAACTGTCGGATCAGCAAGACGATCGCTTTCGAAAATTACGCCCAACGCTATGCCCTCTGCACTTTCCTCTATGCGCGCTTTACGGTTAAAAACACTATGGTTTAAAACTTGAAAAACCATAAAATTATCCTTAATATTGGGTTCGGTTCTCCCGATTACAAACCATGCAACTCACCAGGTTAGAAATTAAAGGTTTTAAAAGCTTTGGCGATAAAGTGACCATCAACTTTAATGAGGGGGTTACGGCTATTGTTGGCCCTAACGGTTGTGGAAAATCGAATGTAATTGATGCCATGCGCTGGGTTTTGGGCGAACAGAGCACCAAAGCCTTACGTTCGGAAAAGATGGAGAACATCATTTTCAACGGCACAAAAAACCGTAAACAGGCACAGCTTGCTGAGGTTTCGTTAAGTTTTGATAATACCAGAAATATTTTGCCTACTGCTTATTCGCAGGTTACCGTAACACGTAAACTCTATAGAAATGGCGACAGCGAATATCGTTTGAACGATGTGCAGTGCAGGTTAAAAGATATTACCGACCTTTTTCTGGATACCGGGATCGGCTCTGACAGCTATTCAATTATTGAGCTGAAAATGGTTGATGAAATTATCACCAACAAAGAACATAGCCGCCGTGGTTTATTTGAGGAAGCATCAGGCATTTCCAAGTACAAACTCCGTAAAAGACAAACTTTCAGCAAATTAAAAGATACAGAAGCCGATTTAGAACGGGTAGAAGACCTACTTTTTGAAATTGAAAAAAACCTGAAAACACTCGAAAATCAGGCACGTAAAGCAGAACGCTATTATAAACTAAAAGAACAGTACCGAGAGTTAAGTGTGCAACTGGCTACGCACCGCATCGCCTTTTTCCGCACTGATTTAAGCGCACTCGAAACCCAGGAGCAGCAGCAAATGCTCAACCGTACCGAACTGAGTACCAAAATAGATACCGGTGAGGCCCAACTGCAAAAACTGAAACTCGGCAGCATCAGTCAGGAGAAAAACCTTTCGGTACAACAAAAGGCCACCAACGAGCTGGTTTCCAAAATCCGCGCCTACGAAAGTGAGAAAAAAGTAAAAAACGAGCAGATGCGTTTTTTGCAGGAAAAAGAAACACGTTTATCGGGCGAACTGGAAAAAGATAAAAATCAGGTTAACCACATCAAATACAATATTAAACGTTTAAATGAAGAAGTGGTAACCGAAACGGAGGTATTTAACCGGTTGGAAGCTGACTTAAAACAGCTAAAATCAACGCTTGATACCTTGCGGGAGCAGCAGCAGATTGAAAAAAACCGGATTGACAACCTGATCAAATCGGTTAATGAACTGCAGAATAGGGTTTACCAGTCACAAAAGGAAATTGATATCCTGAATATCCAGAAAGATGCCCTGGTACAGGAAAGCAACCGCAATGTGGATGATACCGAAACCAAAACACTTGAACTAAAAGCTTTTGACCACGCTTTGGCGGAACTTGATATCCAGGTGCGTGAAAAACAGGCCTACATTAAAAACCTTAGCGAAGCAGAAGAGCTATTAAAAACGCAGCTCGCCAATGCCGAAGTTAATCTAAGTTCGAACAAGGAAAAATTAATGGCCGAAAACCGTAAAAAAGATGCCAGGCAAAATGAATATAACCTTACCAAATCGCTGGTTGACAGCCTGGAAGGCTTTCCTGAATCGATCCGGTTTTTAAAGAAAAACAGTGCTTTTGCCAAGAGCGCCCTGCTCCTATCCGATATTTTATTCTGTAATGAAGATTATCGTATAGCCATTGAAAACTATCTCGAACCGGTAATGAACCATTACGTGGTTGATCAGTATACAGATGCTGTTCAGGCCATCAACCTCCTAACTGATGCCAGCCGCGGAAGGGCAAACTTTTTTATTTTAGAAAATGTTCCGGATAAAAATCCTGCTGTCGGCGATTATGAGGGATTGATAACGGCCTTATCAGTGGTAGAGGTCGATAAAAAGTACCAGCATCTGTGTAATTTGCTTTTGCAAAATGTTTATATCGCTGTAAACGAGCAGGAAAACCGTTTTAAAACAACCCCAACCGATAGTTTAACCATTTTAGCCAAAAACGGCAAATATGCACAAACCAAATTTACGCTGGCCGGAGGTTCGGTGGGTTTATTTGAAGGTAAAAGGATTGGCCGCGCCAAGAATCTGGAAAATCTGGCCAAAGAAATCAAAGCCTCAGAATCACTGATCAATAAATACAATGAGGCCATTAAAGCAGAAACCGATCTGATCTTTAATTTAAAAGAAGCTTCAAAAATTAACCAGATCAATGCTTTGCAGCAGGAAATGAACCGCTTAAATAACGAGCATATTTCTGTTCAGACACGTCGTGATCAGTACCAGGAGTTTATCACCACCAGCGAAAACCGAAAAACAGATATTGCACAAAAGATCGTATCCATAGAGAAAGCTTTATCAGAGAAGTTGCCCGCATTGGTTCAATTGCAAAAAGACCAGCAGGAAGCACACATGAACCTGCAGGAGCAACAGCTTAATTACCAGGAAATTGCCGATCAGGTAAACGAAAGCGCGGGAAAATACAATCAGGACAATATCCGTTTCCACCAACAACAAAATAAGTTATCTGGCCTGGAAAAAGATTTAGATTACCGTTTTGTACAGGAAGAAGCTTTAAACAAACGCATCGCCCAAAACGATAAAGAATTGCAGGAAACCCTGGTTCAGATAACGGCAACTTTGCAACACACCGATCTGAATGATGATACCCTTTTAGAGATGTATCAGCAACGGGAAGAAATGGAAAAAGGGCTTGCCGAAGCTGAAAAAGAATATTTCGAAATAAAAGACCGTATTAATCAGGTGGAAACCGATTTAACCAACATCCGTAAAAACCGCGAAGAAGCCGATTTCCTTTTAGCCGAAATCAAGGATAAAAAGAATGCGTTAAAGATCGATCTGAATGCTTTGAAAGAGCGTTTAGCGGTAGAATTCAACATTGATATCAATGATCTTTTAGAAACTGATACTGCTGTTGAAGCGTTGGAAAGTGAATTCGAAATCCGCCAGAAGGTAGAAAAAATGAAACGCCAGCTGGACGAATTTGGCGCCATCAACTCTATGGCCATGGAGGCCTTCAAGGAAATGGAAGAGCGTTATACTTTTATCCAGAACCAGAAAAAAGACCTTAACGCCGCTAAAACCGATCTTTTACAAACCATTAAAGAGATAGACGATACGGCTAAGGATAAATTTATGCAGGCCTTTACCCAGGCCCGTGAACACTTCATTGTAGTTTTTCGCTCGCTGTTTAACGAAGAAGATAGCTGCGACCTCATTTTATCTGATATCAATAACCCTCTGGAAGCAGATATTGATATTGTAGCCCGCCCTAAAGGGAAAAGACCACTATCCATCAATCAGCTTTCCGGTGGTGAAAAAACGTTAACGGCTACTGCGCTGCTGTTTTCACTTTACTTATTAAAACCTGCCCCTTTCTGTATTTTTGATGAGGTTGATGCCCCATTGGATGATACCAACATCGATAAATTCAATAACATCATCCGTAAATTTTCTGATCAGTCGCAGTTTATCATCGTATCACATAATAAACGTACCATCGCCAGTACTGATATTATTTATGGCGTTACCATGGTTGAACAGGGTGTTTCGAGGGTGGTAGCGGTAGATTTAAGAGAAGTAGCGGCTTAGCGCTGTATATCCGACCTTGAGAGTAGGTACGACGACGCAATCTTTTATTCCCATTTTTTAATTAAGAAAACGAAAGCCACAATCATTGGCGGCCTGCAGCCCTGCTGTACGCTGTAATCCCGATTAATGGTCGGGAGCTGCCGTTCCCATCAGTTTAAGAAACACAATACCGCACAAAAAACAGCGTTGGAATAGCGTACTGAAAAATGTATATTTGTTAATAACACCAAAGATATGTTAGCCACAGTTAAAGGATATTACGAAAAAGGAAAAATAACGCTGAAAGAAAAAGCGCCTGTACAGACCAAAACAGAAGTTATAGTGACCTTTTTAACGGAAGATAAGCCACTTTTGGCTAAAAGGGTTCCTGGTGCATTTAAAGGCAAGATATCAATTCCAGATGATTTTAACGATCCTCTAGATGATTTAAAAGAGTACATGTAATGGCATCTAGTTACTATCTTTTAGACACGCATTGCTTACTTTGGTTTCAGGAAAACAGTCCAAAAATCCCAGAAAAAGTATTGGATATCATTCAAAACATAGAAAATATCATTTACTTTAGTCAAATTAGTCTATTCGAAATCTCAATAAAACAATCTCTTGGCAAACTCCCCGAGTTCAGTGTAACTGTTGAGGACATTTATAATCAGGCACTTTTAGATGGTTTTACTTTTTTATCAATTGAAAATTCTTCAATTTTCAATTATAATAACGTCCCATTGTTGAATGAGCACAGAGATCCATTCGATCGATTACTAATTTCTTCAGCGATACAACAAGATGCTACTTTGTTATCTGCCGATGAAAAATTCAAGTTGTATCCGACTATTTTACAATTATTTTGGCAGTAATTTATTATAATCATGAAAATCCTCTATATCATCCCCTTAGCCATGATGCTCAGCTGTTGTTCGTCAGTAAAAAAGCAAACGGATACTACCGGTCAGGGCAAATTAGATACCCAGCTATTAAAAGATATTGAAGTATTATCATCAGATGCTTACCAGGGCCGTAAAACCGGAACAAAGGGTGCTGAAATGGCAAGAGCTTATATTATACAAAGATTTCAAAAATTGGGATTAAAATCCTATCCTCAACATGTAAACTATGCCCAGGAGTTTACTTTTAATGATAGAAAGGGTACAAAGGTAAACGGAACCAATATTATCGGCTATATCCCTGGCAAAAGCACCAATGTAATTGTCGTTTCTGCGCATTACGATCACCTGGGTGTGATAAAAGATGAAGTGTTTAATGGTGCCGATGATAATGCATCAGGAACGGCAGGTTTATTAAAAATCGCGGCCTATTTTTCAAAAAACAAACCCAATAATACCATTATTTTCGCCGCTTTCGATGCCGAAGAAATGGGTTTACAAGGCGCGAAGGCATTTGTGGGCAACCCACCTGTACCCATTAACACCATTGCCATTAATCTGAATATGGATATGATCAGCCATAGTGATAAAGGCGAACTATACGTATGTGGTACTTTCAAATACCCCGATTTGAAGCAATATATTGATACCACACGAACCGGTATCAAAGTCAGTTTAGGCCATGATGATCCTAAACTAGGTCACGATGACTGGACCAACCAGAGCGATCAGGGTGCTTTTAATGCTAAAAATATTCCATTCTTATACTTCGGTGTAGAAGACCATAAAGATTACCACCAGGCAACAGACGAATACAGCACCATTACACCGGCATTTTTTAGCAAAGCAGCAGAAGTTGTGTTGGATGTAGTAAAACGTATAGATGATCAAACCGGTTTGCAACGACTGTTAAAGGATAAAATGATTATGAAGGACCATTCGCAAAAACAGCAAAAGTTCTAGAAATTTTATCAAGGATAAATATTTAATTCGTGAAAAACAGCTTAAAACACTGCGTTGTATTATTGTTGAGTTTCATTTCCATGCAGTCATTTGGGGACAGCTACGAAATTAATGGAACTTTAAAGGGGGCTAAAAACGGTTCCTGGTTATTTCTCAGAATTAAAGAGTCAAATCAAATTATTGATTCAACACAGATTATAAATGAAAAATTCATATTAAAGGGAAAAATAAATGACTCTCCTGTTGAAGTTATTTTACATGATAAATCTTTTAGCAATTATATCTTTTTATGGCTGGAAAATGTTCCTATTTTACTTAAAGGTATGAATAAAAATTTTTGTGAAGCCAATGTAAATGGTGGACCAATTTTGAATGAGTCTTCTCAATTGTTTAAGTCAATATATGCAATTGAAGCAGAGCAAAAAGTTTGGGACAAAAAATTAAAAGCTTTGAATTTAAAGGGAAAACCTGACAGGAATGATATCATGCGGCAAATATTTAAATCAAGGGAGAAGGAGAAAAATGCATATATCAAACATATTGAAACGCACCCAAATTCAATAGTCTCAGCGGCTGTACTGGCTGCTTATGCCACAGCTTATGGAAAAACAGAATCTACCCGGCTGTACAAATTGCTTAGCAAAGCTATTCAGGAAACGCGATATGGGCAGCAAATTCTTCAAACGATAACCCTTAACGGGGAAATAGTTGTCGGTAAAAAATTCATAGATTTTGAACAGCCTACAACGACAGGAGAATTAGTCAAGCTTTCTTCAATAAAAGCCAGATACCTTTTACTTGAGTTTTGGGCTGCCTGGTGTTCACCATGCAGAAGAGAAAACCCTGAATTGATAAACTCTTATAATGAATTCAAAGATAAGGGCTTTGATATCTTCGCCGTTTCCTTAGACAGGAAAAAAGAAGATTGGCTTTATGCGATAGCCGAGGATAAACTGCCCTGGAGAAATGTCAGCGACCTTAAAGTTGCTCAAAATAGCGCAGCCTTGATTTATGGTGTATCAGCTGTCCCGAGAAATTTTCTGATCGACGAAAATGGAATAGTTGTCGCCATAGGATTAAGGGGCGAAAAATTAAACAACAAATTAAAAGAGCTTTTAAATTAATTTATAACCTTCATTTATGAGCGACCTACCCTATCGGTAGGTTTTTTTTATGCTTTCTAAAAATAACATAAAAAATATTTATCTGATTATCAGATGTTTAAATAATAAACTATAAAAACAGTTTGAAAACTATTTTTATAGTAGTAACTTCAATTAACCAAACTACAAAAATAGTTGATATGATAAAAGAACTCACAAAAGCAGAAGAACAGGTTATGCTCATCCTTTGGGAAATGGGTGAAGCCCTGGTAAAAGATGTGATCGATAAAATGAACGAACCCAAGCCCGCCTACAACACGGTTTCTACCGTAATCAGGGTTTTGGAAGGAAAAGGTTTCGTTGATCATAAGGCCGTAGGCAATACACATATCTATTTCCCTATCGTCAAAGAAACTGATTATAAACGGTTTGCACTAGATAAGGTAATGAATAATTATTTTGAAAACTCGTATGAAAGTCTGGTTTCGTTCCTGGTGAAAGAAAAAAGTATGAGTACAGCAGAACTCAATGAAATTATTCAATTGGCCGAGAAACTTAAAAAAGACAAGTGATGAGCTGGTTATATTATTTACTCGAAGCAAATCTATACCTGATCCTGTTTTATGGATTTTATAGATTATTCCTCCACAGGGAAACTTTTTATGGGTTAAACAGGTATTACCTGATTTTCTCCTCGATCCTGGCTTACACGCTTCCCTTCTTTCAGTTGGGTTTTTTAATGAAGGAAATCGTTTTCCATGATACCGGATATATTCAAATGGAAGAACCTAAAGCCGTTTTCGCATTGGAAAATATCTTTGTAGCATTATATCTGGCGATTTCTGCTGCCTTGTTACTAAAAGTTTTGTGGGGACTAATATATATTATAAGGTTAATGCGAAATACCCGTAAAAAGAAAGAAAATGGTATCACCCTTATTGAAATCCAAAATTCAAAAATGGCATTTTCATTCTTCAATCTTCTTTTTATTGATCCGGAGATGAACCAAAAAGCTACCGTGTTAAAACACGAAATGGTCCATATCAAACAAAAACATAGTCTTGATATTCTTTTATTCGAACTCATACAGATTTCGAGCTGGTTCAATCCGGTTATTCATTTCATCAAGAGGGATATCAGGCTGTTACACGAATACCTTGCCGATGAGGCCACGACAAAAAAAGACATTGCCAAATATGATTATGCATTGTTCCTGATCCAGAGTTCGTATGGGAACCGGGAAATTTCCCTTAGCAATCATTTTTTTAATTCATCATTACTGAAAAATAGAATAAGTATGTTAAACCAAAAAAAATCGGCAAAATGGGCCAGGCTCAAATTGCTATTCATCTTACCCCTAAGCGGGTTTATGCTGTTTTTATCAACAACAGCGTTCACAAAGGACTACCATACGATCCGGTTTGGACAAAAACAGGAGCGCTTAACCATTGTCTTACAGGATACTACGAAGAAAAAATCGGATAAAAAAAGATTACCACCCCCACCTCCAAAAGAACCGGGCCAGGACCAGGGCAAAAAAGTTACGGAAATAAGGATAATTGAGCCGATTGCTGGAAAAGACGATAGAAAATTACCGCCGCCGCCAGCAGAACCAGGTTCATTCAAAGCAAAAAAGATTGATGAACCAAAAGTAAACAAAGTTAGATTTGCTCCACCTATCGTTAAAAAAGACAGTAGAAAATTAGCTCCGCCACCCCCGCCCGTTAAGGCAAGACCAACCAAAAGTGCAAATGACAGCGAAACCACTAAAGGCAATTCGGAAATCAATGATAATAATAGCGTACAGTCTGTTAAAAATACCTCAGCAGCAGGGCAAAAGGATATTAAATTGGCAGGTGTTGTCGGCTATCCAAGTAAAGGTAACAAAAACACAGTACCTGTTAAACAGGTAAAAGGAACAAAGATGGAAGAAATTATCATTGAAGGATACCCGAGCAAAAAACAATAACTATTGCGGCACATAAACCACCAATTTGGTTTCGAAGAAATCTTCATCAAAATAAGCTGAAAGCGGATATAATTCCGCTTTCAGTTTAATTAAATTATCTTTTCCCAAGGCTTCACTTCTATGCCGTTACTTCGGTTTTGAGTAGCTCCACCTGTGTAATAAACTATTGTTTTTAAAGCTTTTTTTTCGTCAGCTATTCTTTTAAAATACAATAGGCCTTTTTGGTAATCAGCATTCATTGTAGCACCAGCCTTAATTTCTATGGCTGTAACTGCTGAGGCTGTATCAAGCAGTACATCCAATTCATTCCCGGTTTTATCACGCCAGTAATATAGGTTATCCTGCAGGCCTTTGTTCAATCGCTGCTTAAGCAAATCTATAATTAACATATTTTCGAATAATGAACCAATACTGGGATGTAATATTAATTGTTCCGTATTTTGCAATCCCAGTAAACTACATGCTACACCGGTATCATAAAAGTAAAGTTTAGGTGCTTTAATAATTCGCTTATTATAATTATTGTAAAATGGTCTCAATAAGTAAATGATATAGCTGGACTGTAAAATAAACAGCCAGGCATGAACTGTTTTAGCATCAATGCCACAATCATTCCCCAGCGATTGCATATTTAAAATCTGTCCTGTACGACCAGCACACAAACGCAAAAACTTCGTAAATAAAGCTAGATCGGTAATGTTTTTGAGCTGACGTACGTCCCTTTCAATATAAGTGTTGATATAATTAGGATACCAATCAGTTGGATCTATCTTTTTATACAAAGGTTCTGGATAAGTTCCATTAAAAATGTGGTTTTCATAGCTTAATAACAGTTTAGCACTTTTTAATTCCTTCAAACTACAAGGCAATAAATGCATATAAGCCACTCTACCCGCTAACGTTTGTGATATACTTTCCTGCATCAAAAAGTTATTGCTACCACTCAGAATAAAAAAACCAGGTTTATTGTTTTCATCAACTATTTGTTGGATATAGGAAAACAAATGGGGGAGTTTCTGAATTTCATCCAAAATTGCACCATTCTTAAACTGTTTTAAAAAACCATTGGGATCAGCCGTAGCAAATTCGGCCACATCTGGGTTTTCTAATGATATATATGGCTTACGTGGAAAAGTCGCTTTACAAAGAGTGGTTTTCCCACTTTGCCTTGGCCCAACAACAGCAACTACCCTAAATTTAGAGGCCAATTCTTTTAACTTATTTTTAGCAACTCGCTGTATCATAAAATAAATATAAAAATAAATTGGACAAATCCGGAATTGAATTCCATATTAGGACAAAATAAATATATAATTAGATGATATACAATGAAATAAAAATATTTTTTTTAATTAAACTGAAACATAAACCACGTACTTTGTGTCAAAAAAATCTTCGTTGAAATAAGCTGAAAGTGGATATAATTCCGCTTTCAGTTTTGATTCCTTAATTTCATCTGCCAAATCGCCACCTTTTAAGTACAAAATACCATTTGGAATAGCATTTATTGAATCTTTTTTAAATTTCCCCTGTATCCATGGGTAAAATTCCCCTAAACGGGTAACCGCCCTCGACACGACAAAATTGAATTTTTCCTTAACCTGCTCAGCCCTTAAATGATCGGCACGCAAATTTTCTAAACCTAGTGCCGAAGCCACTTCTTTAACAACCTTAATCTTTTTTCCAATGGAATCAACCAGATAAAATTGCGTTTCAGGAAATAAAATGGCCAAAGGAATCCCCGGAAAACCGCCTCCTGTACCTACATCCAGCACTGATTCACCAGCTTTAAACTTACATATTTTAGCTATGCCCAGTGAGTGGAGCACATGGCGCTCGTACAGCTCTTCAATATCCTTTCTCGAGATGACATTGATCTGTGCATTCCAGAAGCTATATAACTCAAACAACTGCGAAAACTGCTTCAACTGCTTTTCAGTTAGATCAGGAAAATACTTTAAAATGATATCTGGCTTTACATCAGGCATATTGCAATAACTAAGGATTATGAACTATTTCCATTTTACATTCTTCTTCCCGAACATGGATAAAAATCCGTTTAGGGTTAAAAACAGAAACAAAAGTATATCTAAAATCGGGAACCACCAACGCAAATCGCCATAGTTTAACCGCTTAAGTAATTTTGGATAAATCAAACACCTGATCACAATGCTTAATCCCAGGATTACAAGTGCTGTGTATTGCGCTTCGCGGCTTAAAAACATACATACAGCAAAAAAGGCATAAAATAGCAGTTGGAAAATAATCTGAAGGCTCAAAATAAACTGATGTTTCGGTTTATAAAACTTTCCAGCCCCAAAATGACGTTTTTTTTGCCTCAGATAACCTGCCCATGTTTTATTTGGCTCACTCCATACATGGCTATCCGGATGTATACGAATCTCAGTATTATACTTATTGGCATGTGCATTAATAAATAAATCATCATCTCCGGAAGGGATATGCATATGCGCAGCAAAACCTTTATTTTTAAAAAACAGAGATTTTTTATAGGCCATATTGCGCCCAACGCCCATATAAGGCATGCCTTTAAGGGCAAAAGAAAGATAATTAACCGCAGTAAAAAAGGTTTCGAAACGGATCAGCGCATTTAACAGGCTGCGCCTTTTGATATAAGGTGAATATCCCAATACAATTTCCGTTTGCTCATCGGCAGGCTCCTGCATATCCATCAGCCAGTTGTGAGATGCAGGCATGCAATCGGCATCGGTAAATACCAGCCAATCATATTTGGCAGCTTTTATCCCCATGGTAACGGCAAATTTTTTGCCCGCAATAAACTTATCGTTATCTAAAATTTTAACTACTTTAAGGTTATGGTGTTTCTTTTCAAACGCTTCTAAAAACTCTTCCGTACCATCCCACGAACGATCATTAACCACCACCACTTCAAATTCAGGGTAATTTTGACTGAATAACGAAGGAAGATACCGCTCTAAATTAACAATTTCATTCCGGGCACAAACAATAACACTTATCGGTTTACGCGCCGAAAAAGGCACTTCTTCAATACTTGCCCTGGCCAGCTTCAAATGAACAAAAAGTACGTAATAAAGCTGAACCAAAAGGCAAAAAGCCAATAGCGAAAGCAGAATAATTTCAAGTGGTGTTAATATCACGATGATAAAATAAATAGGCGCAAATTTCTCATTTTTAATCTGTAAATCACTTTTATGTGGATAAAAAATTAAACAAAAATATGCCCTCAATTTTTGCTATTTTTGGCAGATTTTTGACGAGGAAAATATATTATGAAATTTAGTTTACAGGCTAATGATCCCCTATCTAAAGCCAGGGCCGGAACAGTAACCACCGCTCACGGCGAAATACAAACCCCGATTTTTATGCCTGTGGGCACTGCCGGAACGGTGAAAGCTGTACACCAGCGTGAGCTTAAAAATGATATTGACGCAAAAATCATTCTCGGAAATACTTATCACCTTTACTTAAGGCCAGGACTTGAAATTCTTGAAAAAGCAGGTGGCTTACATCAATTTATTGGCTGGGACCGCCCGATTTTAACTGATAGCGGTGGTTATCAGGTTTACTCTTTAAGCCAGGTGCGTAAAATAAAGGAGGAAGGTGTTACTTTCCGTTCTCATATTGATGGATCAAAGCACCTTTTTACACCCGAATATGCTATGGATATTCAGCGCACCATTGGTGCCGATATCATTATGGCCTTTGATGAATGTACCCCCTACCCATGCGATTACACTTATGCCGCTAAGTCGATCAAAATGACCCACCGCTGGCTGGAACGTTGTTGCACCCATTTTGATAATACCCAGCCTAAATATGGCTTCGATCAAACACTTTTCCCTATTGTTCAGGGATCTGTATATAAAGATCTAAGAATCAGATCTGCAGAATTTATTGCCAGTATGAACCGTGAGGGCAATGCCATAGGAGGCTTGTCGGTGGGTGAACCTGCCGAAGAAATGTACGCCATGACCGAAGTGGTATGCAATATATTACCAGCCGAAAAACCACGTTATTTAATGGGAGTTGGTACACCCATCAATATCTTAGAGAATATTGCGTTGGGTATTGATATGTTCGATTGTGTGATGCCAACCCGAAACGCAAGAAATGGTATGTTATTTACCAGAAACGGTATTATAAACATCAGAAATAAGAAATGGGAAAACGATTTTTCTCCATTGGATGCAGAAAGCGACCTGCATGCCGATCAGGTAACGACTAAAGCTTATTTAAGGCACCTGGTACATAGCAATGAAATGCTTGGCGCTCAAATCGCGACCTTGCATAACCTGCATTTCTATCTTTGGCTGGTAAAACAGGCCAGGGAAAAAATCATTGCTGGTGAATTTTACGAGTGGAAAAACAAAATGGTTAAAGTGTTAGGCAATAAACTATAAAATGAATCTGTTAAAAGGGAGAATAAAAATCATCGATCAGTATATTATCGGGAAATACCTGGGTACATTTATCTATACCCTTGCCATTTTTGTGATCATTATCGTTGTATTCGATCTCTCCGAAAAAATGGATGATTTTATGAAAAGCGGTTTGAGTTTCTGGGGGATCCTCTCCAAGTATTACGCCGGATCCATCCCTTTCTATGTGAATATGCTTTCGCCACTGATCAATTTTATTGCAGTGATATTCTTTACGGCTAAAATGGCCGATCAGACTGAAATTGTGCCAATTTTGAGTGGTGGCGTGAGTTTTAACCGGTTTTTATTTCCTTACCTGGTATCGGCCTCTATTATTTTTTCGGCCAATCTACTTTCCAACCTATATCTTCTTCCCTATACTAATACCTTAAAAAATAGCTTCGAGAATACCTACGTAAAACGTAACGATCCTTCCACAAAATCAAAGATCCACATGAAACTGGATGACAAAACCTATATCTATATTGATAATTTCGACAACAAAACAAATTCAGGATATCGGTTTTCTTTGGATAATTTTAGTGGAGATGTACTCACCAAAAAAATCGTTGCGGAAAATATCAAATGGGATTCGCTTAAGCGTAAATGGCAATTGAGCAATTACTCTATCCGTAAGATTGACGGCCTGAAAGAAACCATGATTTATGGTAACGGCAAGCTTAAGGATACCATTCTGGATATGCGCCCGGATGATTTTTCGGCCTATGATAATGTGGTGCAGAATTTAACCACTAAGGAACTTTCAGACAAGATCAGGAAAGAAAAAATCCGCGGAACAGGCGTCATGAACGACCTTCAGTTTGAAAAGTATAAACGCTACCTGCACCCTCTTTCGGCTTTCGTGTTAACACTGATTGGGGTGGCACTTTCTTCGCGTAAAGTTCGCGGAGGAGTCGGTGTATCCTTAGGTATCGGGATCTTCATCAGCTTCGCTTACATCGTGTTCAACCAGTTTACACAAATGTTTTCTACCAAAGGCGGATTACCTCCGTTTGCAGCCGTAATCATGCCTACATTATTCTTTGGCTTACTAGGTTTTTACCTGTTAAGAAAAGCACCAAAATAGCGATGGACCTTACAAAAAAGAATTTACTCATCCTCCATCTTACCGTATTTGTTTGGGGCTTTACGGGCGTGCTTGGCAGGTTAATTTCCATTGATGCAGTACCTATGGTTTGGTACCGGGTATTGATTGCGGCAGCCACACTTTTCGCATGGTTTTTAATCACCAAAAAAAACATTGCGATCAGTAAAAAACAGTTTATCCAATTCTTTTTAACGGGTGGCATTGTAGCCATACACTGGATATTTTTCTTCCATGCCATTAAAGTTTCTACGGTTTCGGTAACCTTGGTCTGCCTCTCTTCCTTTACTTTATTTACGGCCATTTTAGAACCGCTGATCAAAAAACAGCCGATACAACCGGGCGACATCTTAATCGGTTTACTAATCATTCTGGGTATATATATGATCTTTAAATTCGAAGGGCAGTATACCTTAGGCATTATTTTCGGTCTTTTGGCAGCAGTCGCGTCCAGTCTTTTTTCAACGATCAATTCTACGCTGGTACAAAAAAGCGAACCATCCATCATCAGTTTTTACGAGCTTGTTGGTGCATTTTTCTGGATTACCCTATACCGTTTATATGATGGTACACTCTTACATACCGCATTCAATTTAAGCGCTAAAAACTGGTTCTATCTTATTCTTTTAGGTACACTTTGCACATCTGTCGCCTATGTTGCGGGCGTTGCCGTAATGAGAACTTTATCCGCTTTCAGGGTCGCTTTAATTACCAATCTGGAACCGGTATATGGCATATTGCTAGCCTTTATTTTCTTTCAGAGCAAAGAGCAAATGACAGGTGGATTTTACATCGGCGCAACGATTATACTGGCTTCTATTTTTTTCTATCCCATCTATAAAAAGAGAAAGAACCAGCTCTAAATCAAACGGCCGGAATAAGATATTTTGGAAAAAAAAACAACCGTTTTTTCATTGAAATAAATTAAGCTGAATGGCCAACTGCATCCCCATATTTTGGCGGTTTTTATTTATCCAGATTCCTTCACCGCTAAAAGTAAAGTCAAAAAACCTTGAAAAAAAACAGCTCAAAACATAAGCTATAAAAGGATCAAAACAAATCACTGAGATACCAATTCAGTAGCAGCAAAACTTGTCAAAGCCCAGTCCGTAAAACATATGAAGATGCTTTAGTAAAACGATAACAGCTACATCAAAACAAGCGTAAATACAAAAAGAAACTACCGGTTAAAAACGCTACATCCCGACAGATGAAAGAGCTAAAATAACTATATTTTATAAACACTTCTACCATCTCTAAAAAAGAATACGCATGCAAAAAACAACTGATACGATCCGATTTTCCGGTCTGAACAAGGTAATAAAATTCCTGCCGTAAGTTATAATCAAAGCACAACCAAGGTGGATTTTCAGATCCCTAAAATTATACATTTTTAACCGATAAAACCTGGGAAAGATTCAACACCGCCAGGCGAGATAATGTAGAAAAATACGGTACAAATAAGCCATGAACTGAACCTTTAAATCAAGATTAAAACTATAATTTAAACTGATCAAAAAGGGTGTTCTAAATAAAAATTATCTGAATGGCTCTACATTAAAAAATCCTTTAAACAGAAGCTCAATATAAAGCTGATCAAACACCTGTTTCAATATGAAATTGATTAAAAAGAATCAACCCATATAGCGTAAAAAATGGGAATGAAATTTAGTTGATCCAAAGGTCAAAACAATGAATCGTTTGACAGAAAAATACATCTAAAAATAGTGTAAAAAAAACAGATAAAACCTATCCAAAAACAGCTTAAAAAATACTGAAAAAATAAAGAATTTATCCCGATAAAAAGCTCGTTTAAATGTTCAAATAAAAGTGTCATTCCCACCGTAAAACCAACGTCAAAAAAGGCACGAAATCCAAGGATTTTTTTATTTAAGTGATGCAGATGTGTCCCCTGAAATCGGCTAAAAATTTCGAAATGATGATATGCCTGCTTTCAGCATGGCTTTCAATTGCAGCAGAAACATTTACGATACGGCCCAAAAACAGAAGTCATTTTAGCCATTAATCGTCATCAAAAAACCAAAAAATCCGGGTTGTAAACCTAAATTATTGGATCGTTTTTCATGCCTGAAGATGAAAAATCCCTGAATCCAGGTGATAAAGTAAAAAAAGACACCGCGACCAAAAAACTGCGTTTAAATAACAATTAAGGCACTTTTATCTAAAAAACCTAAATTTCTGTAAAACATCTTAAAAATCCCTTTGCCCGTGAATATCGCCAGGAAATGGCATTATCAACTCAAAATATTATCAATTTTAGGATCAAAATCATCAAAAAAACATACAAATTGATAGCACTGATTCCGTTTTTAAGCTAAAATTTCATCACCAAAAACATTGATTTACTGTGAAAATACCGTTCTGGAAGATCCATGATGCCCCTTTTAATTTGTATGCTGACGAGTAAATCCAGTCAATTCAATTAAAGTGGGAATAAAAACATCCGGAAATTATTTAGAAACCCCCATCACAATTACAAGACATTATGTCACTATAAGAAAATTATCGCGGCTAAAACCAAGCATTACGCACAGCTAAATTTTAAACTTTAATCAGTGATGATCACTTAAAACTATTGATCAATCAGGTCAATTCTATGTATTCAAGAAAATCAACCTTGCTATAGGGTTTTGCTTTCACCCAACCAAATTCCACGTGGTTCGTTAATCGTTTTAAATCTTCCATTGAATCGATAAATTTTATACTTCGTGCGTTTAGCCTGCAGGAGGGTAATCACTTTCCTTCAGCCATACAGAAATTATAATTGGTAGAAAAAAATTTCAGGAAAATCGATAATAAGTGTAAATTAATTGAATAATGCAGAAGAAAATAAAAACAAGCTTTTGAACGATTATCAGTTTCAATTCTGCTTAATTTTTCGTCTTAAAACAAACAATTTATCCATTTATATAAAATTCATTATCACTTAATAATCAATGAATTAAATATATTTATATAAATTATAAATTTAAAATTTACAATATCATAAAATCGAAAAAAACTAAATATTTTAGCAATTAGTTTATATGAATTTCAAAAAATCAAATAAAAAATTAATTATCAGGTATTTAACGTTAATTACTTTAAGTTTTATTTCGCCATCAGTTTTTGGACAGATTTTCAGCACTGCACAAAACCCACTTAGTGTAAAATGGAACTACATTTCATCAGGGGGCTTTAAAATCATCTACCCTCAGGAGCTAGAGAAAGAAGCCCAAAGAATGGCCAATACCCTACCCTTTATTTACAGCAAAATCGGTTTGGGTCTGAACCAGAAAAAAACCTCAATTCCACTACTTTTACAGAACCGTGGAACGGTAGCTAACGGCTTTGTTCAGCTGGGACCAAAGAAGTCGGAATTCTATGCTACCCCTCCCCAGTTTTTTGATAGTCAGGACTGGTTGAACAACCTTGCCGTTCACGAACTCAGACACATCGCACAGTTTGACAAATTGACAGGATCACAGAAACACCCCTTTCCAGAGCTGGTTTACTTCGCATACTTTGGAGCAGGTATACCTATCTGGTTTTTTGAAGGTGATGCAGTGGTGAACGAAACGGCCCTGACTTATTCCGGACGTGGCCGGCAGCCCAATTGGATCATGCCTTACCGGGCTTCGCTTTTGGAAGGAAAAAAATTGACTTACAGCAAAGCCTATTTTGGATCGAATAAAGAGGTAACACCGGGTTACTATCAAACAGGCTATTTGATGGTGTCTGACATGAAGGAAAAATACGGTCGGTTCATTTCAGACAGTTTACTTGGCGACATCAGGAAAAGACCATGGAGACTGTATCCATTTTCTAAAAGCTTAAAAAAATATACCGGCAAAAATACGCGTCAATATTTTTTATCTACCCAAAACAAGCTGGTTGAAATATGGAAAAAACAAGGAGAAAAAACCTTTACAGAAAGCTATGAAAGCTTAAATAAAAAAACAAAAACAGCAACGCATTATTTCTTACCGGTAAGATTAAATAAAAACCAGATTTTGGCCCTCAAGGAAAGCAAAACTGATGCCCGATATTTTGTGATAGTAAATGAAGATAAATCAGAGCAAAAACTGTTTGGAATTGGTTATCAGGAACAGCCCTGGTTCAGCTTAAAAAATGATCTTTTGGTGTGGGATGAAATCCGTTACGACCCCAGGTACAAACAGCGGAGTTATAGTGTAATCTGTTCGTATCATTTAAAGACTAAAAAATTCAATAAACTAAGCAGCAAAAGCAGGCTCTTCTCTCCCAGCCTATCTGAAGATGCCAAGAAAATTATCGCAGCCAAAGTAGAACTTAATAATCAGTTTAATTTAGTAGAAATCGATGCCAGCTCCGGAAAGATTTTAAAGACTTATGCAAACCCGGAAAATGAAATCCTGCAAACCCCTTCTTTCGATCAGTCGGGAAATAAGGTTGCCTATATCAGCGTAAGTGAGAAAGGAAAAAGTTTATGGCTGATGGATGGAGAAAAAAAATCTGCGCTCATTTCCAACAGCAGACAACAACTCAGTCGGCCGGTTTTCATTCATGAAAAAATTGCTTTCAATGCACACTTTAATGGGATTGACAATATTTATGAAATAGATCCTGTTTCGAAAAAAATCACCGCACTTAGCGCGTCGAAATATGGAGCTTTCAACCCTACGGAAAGCAGCGATGGAAAAATCATTTTTAATGATTATAAGATTAATGGCTACGAAATTGCCGAAGCCAATATTACCGATAAGCCAGTAGGCGAAAATAATTTTGTCGATTTTTCTGCAGCAGCAGAAAAGCAGGAAAATACAGGTAATGTTTTTCAGAACATTCCGGATAGCATTTACCCAACAGAGCGATACCATACGGCTTTAAATCTTTTCAATGTACACAGTATTGTTCCGGTAATTGATAATGAATATGTTTTTGGTTTAGAACTGCAATCAAACAACCTGCTTAACACGATGGATTTTTATTCTGGTGCAAAATACCACAGGGATTTGAAGCGCTTTGAATACACCGCAGACATAAGCTATAAAGCACTTTACCCCGTATTGAGCATCTTATACCGGAACAGACCTAAACGCACGTTCTACCGCGCTAAAAATGCGATACAGCAAGGCGATTGGCGGGAGAACTATATCAAGCTTAATGCATCCATTCCGCTATCGTTCAACGCACGAAACGACAACTATGCTTTTGCCCTGAATACGGCAACCAGTTATACGCAAAGATACATGCCTGAAAACATGCCTAGCGGTTTTATACAGGAACTTAAATTTCCGATGGAATACAATTTCACTTTTAACCACAGTGTTCGCACTACCGAAAGAGACATTGCCCCAAGGTGGGCGCAGGTGTTCAGGGCAACTTACAATCACCAGCCCTTTGATAAAAATTTGAAAGGAGAAATTTTCGCGCTTGAAAGTTTCCTTTACTTTCCGGGCTTGGCAAAAAACCACTCCTTTCTGGCGAGCTTCAATTATCAAAAAGCAACAGGGGTAAATCAGTATGCGACAGAGATTGCAACTGTTTATGGGTACAACAATATTTTAGCTAAAAGCAAACTACAAAATAGCCTGCTTTTCAATTACCGTTTCCCCTTTGCCTTTCCCGATTGGGAGTTAGGTCCGCTGGCTTACGTGAGGAATTTCAGGGCAGGGTTATTTTGCCACTATGAGAACATTGGCAAAGGTACAACCTTTAACGATCCAAAAACATATGGTGTAGAATTGAACACCAGTGTAAACATTTTACGCTATCAGCCTGTTGTAGATTTAGGGGCAAGATTGGTTTTTGTTAACCAGATTTACAATCAAAATCCGATATTAGAGTTTTCATTCAATTATAGCTTTTAAACCATGAGCGCAAAAACAATTTCCATTATTATTTTGACCGCATTGCTAACCGCCTTTTTATTTTTAAACAGTGATGAAGTACCCTTTAACTTTATAGTTGCAAACGATGTTCAGGTATCTAAGCTGATCGTTATTGGTGTTTGTATTATTGTGGGTTTTATTATTGGCTTTGTGGTAGGCAGACCCAGAAAAACGGTTAGCAGTTATGATGATGAGATTGAGAGAAATCAACCTACGATAGAAAATAAAAATACCTTAAGCGACGAGGATAGAGATTACATTAGCTAAAGCCCAAAAATTCCATGGTCTGTGTCTCACAGCCATCAAGATTTATTTTTCGTGCGTACAACCGGCTTTAATGAGATTAGCTTAAAGTGTTTTGAAAAGCAAGTTCTGCAGCGCTATTGTTTGACAGTCGGGCTTTTCGCTAAATCTTTTAAAATGCAATTGTCATGCTGAGGTACGAAGCATCTGTGTCATCGCTTACAGACGCTTCGTACCTCAGCATCACAGTAAAACGGAAGCAGGTACTAATTTTAAAAGGATATCGCTGCAATCCCGTTTAGGTGGATTGGCAACTGCAGCTCTTTGAGGGAGTAATAGCAAAGTGTAAAAAATATTTCTTACTCAATTTAGTGCCGTCATGATCTCCCCATAAAGAAGCCCGCTTCCACCACCATAATGTTGGATAATCTTCACACCGGGCTTAATTTCTGTTAATTTTTCCCTTAATGCCTTTTCACATCCGGCATCAATTCCGTTTCCGAGCAGAACCAGGTCTATGTGCTGTTCTCTGCAAATGGAAATGGCCTCATCATCCGAGCACACGCAAATTCCTTTCCACTCCGATCTGGCATTTAACAGCCGCGCCATTACGGTAGTAATTTCAGTATCTCTTCCGATATAAAGTATGGTAGTTTGCATATTTTTAATCAATAAACCCCGCAGGTTTTTGAACCTGCGGGGTTTGGTTAAATTTATTTTTAGTTTAATTCCATCGGCACATCCATTAACAAAACCTCTGCATCAGCAGTGTTGGCTTTAAAACTGATGCTATCGGTATCCCAAACACCTAAACCATCTCTTTTGCCCAACACCTGCCCGTTTATGGTTACTTCTCCACTGATCACAAAAGCATAAATACCATTGCCTGCTTTTTTGATTTTATATTCGGTTTCAAAACCTGCATCAAATTTACCTAACGAGAACCAGGCATCCTGATGGATCCATACACCAGCATCATCTGTATTGGGGGACAAAATCTGTTGAAAATTATTGTGCCTTGCTTCAACATCCAGCGTTTGCTGGTCGTAACGTGGCGTAACGTTTTTCTTGTTGGGGAACAACCAGATTTGCAGTAAATTTAATTGCTCATCTGCATTGGCATTAAACTCGCTATGACTTACACCTGTTCCGGCACTCATCACCTGGATTTCCCCATTTTTGATCACGGCCGAATTACCCATACTATCCTTGTGTGCAATGGCACCCGCTAACGGGATGGTAATAATTTCCATATTATCGTGCGGGTGGGTACCAAAGCCCATACCACCGTCAATCAAGTCATCATTTAAAACCCTTAAAACCCCGAAATGCATTCTTTCCGGATTGTAGTAATTCGCAAAACTGAATGAATGGTGTGCATTTAACCAGCCATGATTGGCATGACCGCGGGTGTTTGCTTTGTGCAAAATAAACTGTGACATAAATTTCCTTTCTTATTGATGATACAAATGTACAGCAGTGATATTGAACCGGCATTGATGTAGGGTAAGAAAGCGTAGTCTGGAGTTTTTTTCAGCAGTTTGCAGTTAACAACCGCTACACGCCATGCCTGGCCAATACAGTATCACTATTAAGTTCTCTTAAAGCACCTAAAGCCACCCAATCGGCTTTCTTATTATTCTGAGTCAGGATATTATTCGCCGTTAGGATAGCCTGCTCATGCAGGAAAGCATTTCGTTTGCCAATCTGCCTAAGGGCCCAGTTCATGGCTTTTTTAACGAAATTCCGGTGATCATAAGCCTCCCTTTCAATGATGGGTAGAAAACCCAAAAAAGTCTCATCCGGTTCTTTTTTAAGGTGTACTGCAGCTTCAGCCATCAATACAAAACCAGTACGCTTCACAAATTCTGCATCGGCCTGTGTAAATTCAAAAACCTTGGGCTTAAAATAAGGCGTTTTAACGAAAAGATTGCCACAAGCCTGATCACATATATCCCAGGAGTTAAAATCTCTTGTCCACGCATTTATCTGCGCTTCTCCAACCTTTTTATAATCGCCAATAAAGATAGCTAACAGACGGGCCTCATGAAATCCGGTTTCCCAAAGCAATAAAGAAAGTTCCTGATTTTTACCGACTACTTTGGCCAGCTTGCGGATAGCTGGCACACGGATACCATAGGCTTTGGAAGTATCAATCCCAAAATGGGCCATCTTTTTTAAGTATTCAGGCTCACTGATCGATTCGAGTTCGGAAAGAATAAAAGTAATATCATTCATAACACACTATAAAACGCTCATTTAGAGGTCAGATACTGGAAAAATTTTTACTGAATTCTTTAAAATCTAAACCGTTAAGCCAGGGCCTGCTCAATATCGGCCAAAATATCGTTGATATGCTCTAAACCGATCGATAAACGGATAGATCCCTGTTCAATGCCCACTTCATTGCGTTGCTCTTCAGTGAGTTTGCTGTGCGTACTGGTTGCGGGATGTGTCGCAATAGAACGCGTATCAGCCAGGTTTGCCGAGATCGAAAACAGTTGCAAACCGTCCATAAATTTACGTGCAGCATCTATACCACCATCAACCACAATGGTTACAATGCCTCCACCCTGTTTCATTTGCTTTTTAGCGATGTCATATTGAGGATGCGACGATAAAAACGGATATTTAACCAATTTAATTTTTGGGTGCTTTTCTAAATATTCAGCAACTTTTAAAGCGTTTTCGCAATGCCGGTCCATCCGGATAGCCAAAGTTTCTAAACTTTTAGATAATATCCATGCGTTGAAAGGTGATAACGCCGGACCGCTGTGACGGGCAAAACCAATCACATCTGCAATTAGTTCTTTGGCACCTAAAATAATCCCTCCTAACACACGGCCTTGCCCATCGATATATTTGGTAGCTGAATGGATAGAAATGTGCGCGCCAAATTTAATGGGCTGTTGCAGATATGGTGTGGCAAAGCAATTATCAACCACCAGCAAAATCTGATGTTTTTTAGCCAGATTGCCCAAAAATTCAAGATCGATGATGTCGATACCAGGATTAGACGGAGTTTCAACGAAAATCATTTTGGTATTGGGCTTAATCAAAGCCTCCCAGTCTTGTGGTTTATCTAAATCTGCATAATCGAAAGTTACCCCCCAATTGGAAAAAACATTGGTCAGCAATTGATGGGTCGATCCAAAAACCGATCGGCTTGACACCAAATGATCGCCGTTTTTCAAAAATGCACCAAACGTGGTAAAAATGGCGGCCATACCCGTTGCAGTGGCAAAACCATCTTCTGCACCTTCCAGCAGGCACATTTTTTCAATAAACTCTGAAGTATTTGGATTAGAATAACGGCTATAAACGTTACCCTCCTTTTCATTGGCAAACAGCGCACGCATTTCTTCTGCGTCATCGAACTTATAACTCGATGTCAGGTAAATCGGCGATGAATGCTCTTTATGTAAACTGCGTTCGGTTTGTGTACGTATAGCTATGGTTTCAAAATTTTCAGATTTCATTTTTAGTATCAAGATTTGGGTATCAGGTATCAGGATGCGTACCGAGTATCAAGAACTTATCTTGCTACTCCATACTTGCTACCTGTTACTGTTTATGGTATAAGTAAAATTAATTGTTGCTGAACGGCCTAAAATGTTCGATACGGAACAGTACTTATCGAAAGTCATCGCTAACGCACGCTCCACTTTTTTGATGCTTAAATCGCCGAATAAATCGAAATGGATATCGATTACATCAAAAATCGGAGGCATTTCTTCGTCTTTACGTGTGGCATTTATAGCGATTTTAATATCATCAAGCGGCTCCTTCTGCTTGGTAAGCACGTTTACCATATCAATGCCACTACAGCCCCCTAATCCGATAAGTAACATTTCCATCGGCCTGAAACCTTTTCCCTCGCCACCAATGGCAGCTTTGGCATCCAGCTCTACCGTAAAACCGCTCTCGTTTTCTGCCTCAAAATTAAATTTCCCGCTCTTGCGGACTAGATTTATATTCATATTAATTATATCGAGTATTGAGTATCAGGCCTCCAGACCTTAAGCCTTCTACCTTCCAACCCGCTTCCTTAAATTTATTATTTATACCCTAACATGTGTTTTCTGAACGCTATGCCCCCAGCTTATATACCATAAAATACAGCGTTGTTTTGCTCCAGTTCAGGCAACTTAACCGGATGGTCGAAAATTGCAAAAACCGACGAACCGCTGCCACTCATCAAAGCGAATGTTGCGCCTGCATCGTATAAACTGGTTTTTATTTGACGAATTTGGGGATACTTTGCGAATACCGATGGCTCGAAATCGTTGATAACCTTATTTTTCCATGTTGTTGGACACAAATGTATCATTTCTTTTAAAGATTGCAAAGGTTTCTGTGGTTTTACGTGCGCATAAGCATCCGCTGTACTAACATGTACAGGTGGTTTTACCAAAACCTTAAACCAGGCTGACAAGTCTACTCCGCACTTTTCAAATTCATCACCCTTATTAAATGCATAAACAGGCTTGTTTTCAATAAAAAATGCGCAGTCGGCCCCTAACTGACGTGCATAACCTTCCATTTTACCAACTGACAGCCCCAAACTGAATTTATCATTTAATAGTTTGATCAGAAAAGCACAATCAGCTGATCCTCCACCCAAACCTGCACCAACCGGAATATTTTTCAGCAAATTGATCTGCTGTGCAGGAATATCAAAATCCTTTTTCACTAACTGATAAGCTTTGAAACACAGGTTATCGTTCGGATCGCCTGGAATATCAATACCATGAATTTTGCAGGAAGTTATCGCTGCATCGGTAATTTCAACTGCATCCCTGATATCGACCGGATAAAAAACTGTTTCGAGATTATGATAACCGTCTGCACGTTTTTCGGTAATGTTTAGGCCAAGGTTTATTTTCGCGTTGGGGAAAGATAGCATTTTAGTCCTGAGTCTTAAGTCGTAAGTCTTGAGTCCTAATTGCAAAAACAGCAATTGGCTCATTTTGCAAACATACAAAGTGTTTTTTACTCCATGGGCTTTGGCGGTATTTTTATATTCATGTTTTGGAGCGCAATGACAGAAACTATTACTTCCTTTCTTCCCGTGTTCCGCTTTTACGCTTCGCTTCGTCGTGCCTCCTCACTGCGGGGTATCGCTGCACCCGGGGCTAATGAGCTGATTACTGCAACTATGCCCGGTTCGCACAAACCCTTAATCATAAACTGGTTGAAACACAAAGCCCGGAGCGAAGTATGAGTGAGGACTTGAAGTACAAAGCAGGACGAAAGGCCCCCATTACCGATGCACTTTCATTTCAAAAACAATTATCGGCCAAATGTTAGTAAATGCATAGTGTTTATAAAATTGATTTACAACACCTGATAAATTTTAGATATTTGTAATTAATTATTTATTTTAAATTTAAAACCCTTTAAGGGGTTTGGAGTGTATGAAACAATATTTAGATTTAATGCAGCATGTGCTTGATCATGGCGCACAAAAGCACGATCGTACAGGCACCGGAACCATAAGCGTTTTTGGCTATCAGATGCGTTTTAACCTTCAGGAAGGCTTTCCGATGGTAACCACGAAGAAACTGCATTTAAAATCTATTATCCACGAACTGATCTGGTTTTTAAGTGGTGATACCAACATCAAATACCTCAAAGAGAACGGTGTCCGGATCTGGGATGAATGGGCGGATGAGAATGGCAACCTTGGGCCTGTTTATGGCTCACAATGGAGAAGCTGGCCAACACCAGACGGGCAGCATATCGATCAGATTACCAATATGATCAATACCATTAAAAACAATCCCGATTCGCGCAGGATTATCGTTTCTGCCTGGAATGTAGCCGAAATCGAAAATATGGCTTTACCTCCTTGTCACGCTTTTTTTCAATTTTATGTGGCCGATGGGAAATTAAGCTGCCAGTTATATCAGCGAAGTGCCGATATTTTTCTGGGTGTCCCTTTCAACATTGCTTCATACGCCTTGCTTACCATGATGGTGGCACAGGTTTGCGGTCTTGAAGCCGGAGATTTTATCCACACCCTTGGTGATGCGCATTTGTACAATAACCATATCGAACAGGCCAACCTGCAGTTAAGCCGCGAGCCTAAACCGCTTCCAACGATGAAAATCAATCCTGATGTGAAAAGCATTTTTGATTTTAAGTTTGAAGACTTTACACTGGAAAACTATGAAGCGCATCCGCATATAAAAGGTGTTGTGGCGGTTTAAGGGAATTAGTATATTTGTATATGGAAACTTTTTTAATCAGCGTACCAGAAAAGAAAAGCAGTTTAGTTAAACAGCTTTTACAAGAGCTCGGGGTTGTTATCAATACCGAAACGGAAAAAAAACCGAACAAAATCACTGTGGCTTCGATGAAAAAGACTATTAAAGGTGAAGGATTAACAAAATCTTCCAGTCATTCGGATTTAATGGAAAAATTAAATTCATAACATGTACGCTATATCTTTTTCAAATCAGTTTAAAAAAGATTATAGGCGCTGCATAAAACGTAATTACGACATTTCTCTTTTAGAAACAGTACTTAAAATCCTTAGAGAGAATGGTAAGCTACCTCCAAAATACAAGTCACATATTTTAATTGGAAATTATAATGGCTTCTGGGAATGTCATATAAAAGGAGATTGGTTGATGACCTGGCTTCAGGATGATATTAAAAAAGAAATTTACCTTGATAGATTGGGAACCCACTCTGATCTATTTTAAACCATTAATATTTAATGAACAATATTTCAATAGCCGTAGCCGTTGGCGAAAATTACGCGATAGGTAAAAACAACCAGCTATTGTGGCACATGCCGGCCGATTTGAAGTTTTTTAAACAAACCACTTCCGGACATACCGTGATCATGGGTCGCAAAACGTTCGATTCCGTAGGCAAGCCATTACCGAACCGCAGGAACATTGTGATTACCAGAGATCCTGAATTAAAAATTGACGGTGTCGAGGTGGTTAATAGCTTAGATGAAGCTTTGACAATTACCAAAACAGAGGACAAACCAGTATTTATTGTTGGCGGTGCTGAGATTTATAAACAAGCATTGCCTAAAACGCAGATGCTTTATTTAACCACTATCCACCATAGTTTTGACGCCGATACTTTTTTCCCTGAAATTGACCGGAAAGAATGGAAAACAGTGAGCTGTGAACCACATAAAGCCGACGAAAAGAATAAGTACGACTACACTTTTGAGGTTTTAGAAAGGATTTAATTCAATTTAACCGCAAAGAACGCTGAGAACTTCGCAAAAACGCAAAGCACTTTTCTACAAGTTATCCGATGCTAATAGCACCTCTACCCCTGCCAGTTAAACCCGATGGCAGTGAGCATGGAGCGCAGCGAAATAAAACGGACAGCGGGACTGTGGGAGCCAAAGAAACACAGGTATTGCTTTCCAGCAAAAAGATCTTTAACTCGCTGGAAACTTATGAATGAAAAGATACTTCGTTCCTCAACATAACAACAGTTGAAAAAGTTGACACATCAGCCGGAGGAACCTCATCCCAAAAGCTGCTACAATTGCTTTCCAAATCAATTTCATTCTAAATTTAGCCCGCTAAAATAAATTCTGCCTGATGAATAGCTGAGGATTGATGCCCGATAAAAATTAATCTTAATAAATTATCAATTAAGGGGTTCTATAATTTAAAAATTTAATTAGATTTGCCGACTTGTTAAAAAACAGCGAAAGACAAATTATTTTAAACAAACAATGCAAGGAAAAGGTTTTATTAAGTTTATAGCGATAGTATTGGCTATCGTTTGTGCGTATGCACTTTCTTTTACTTTGGTGGCATCCAAGGTAGAAAAAGACGCAAAAAACTATGCGAAAGGTGACTTAGCCAAAGAAAAGGCTTACTTAGATTCGATGAGTACCGAAAAAGTTTATCCAGTTGTTGGGTTTACTTATCAAGAGGTAAAAGCGAAAGAGATTAATTTGGGTCTGGACTTAAAAGGCGGAATGAACGTAACGATGGAGATATCGTTAGCGGAGTTGGTAAAATCATTGGCAGGTAACCCTACTGATGCGAATTTCAACAAAGCAATTCAAAACGCACAGATCAAATTAAATGCCGGCGGTAAAGATTACATCAAAATTTTTGTTGATGAATTCGAAAAATTAAGCCCTGGAGTAAAACTTGCAGATTATTTTTCTAATCAGGATAACGCATCTCAGTTGAAACCTAACGCAAGCAATAGTGAAGTTGAATCTTTCTTAGAAAAAGAAGCAAACAGTGCTATTGATCGTTCATTTACGGTTCTACGCTCACGTATTGATGGTTTCGGGGTAGTTAGTCCGAACATGCAAAAACAAGAAGGCAGTAACCGTATCCTGATCGAAATGCCGGGTGTGCAGGATAAAGAACGTATTGCAAAACTTTTACAGGGTTCTGCCGAATTACAGTTCTGGCAGGTATACCAGGTACAGGAAGTTGCACCACTGTTAGAAAACATCAATAAAATTTTAGCGGCAACATTAAAAAATGATGCACCTGCTGCTAAAGATACAACTGCTGCTCCGGCTGCCGGTGGTAAATTAGCGGGCCTTGAAAAAGCTGCTGCTAAAGATACATCGGCTAAAGGCGGCAAACTTGCTGGCTTAGGTAAAAAAGATTCGAGCGCAGTCAGAGCCGAATTGATTAAATCTAATCCACTTTATGCTGTTCTTAACCTTCCTATTTACCGAGGCGAAAACGGACAAGAGCAATTAATGCCTGGTGCAGTTGTGGGTATGTCGCTACAAAAAGATACAGCAAAGGTTAATGCTTATTTAAAACTTCCTGAAGTTGCTGCATCGATTCCATCTACGATGAAATTTATGTGGAGTGTTAAACCCAGAGAAGGTTCGAAAGTTTTCGAATTATATGCCATTAAAGTGGTTAGCGCAGATGGTAAACCGGATTTAGGTGGTGAGGCCATCAGCGATTCGCGTGCGGACTTTGATCAGCATGGCAAACCGGAAGTAACGATGTACATGACCAGTGAAGGTGCTGCGAAATGGAAAAAAATTACTGCCGAAGCTGCTGCTGATCCAAACAACAAAAAATCAATCGCAATTGTATTGGATAATCAGGTTTATTCGGCCCCTACCGTACAAAATGAGATTGCCGGTGGCGTTTCATCAATCACCGGTAACTTTACCCAGGCTGATACCAAAGATTTATCCAACATCTTAAAAGCGGGTAAATTACCTGCTCCTGCACGTATCGCCGGTAGCTATATCGTTGGTCCAACCTTAGGTGCGCAGGCTATTCACGATGGTTTAATCTCATTTGTAATTGCCTTTATCGTCATCCTGATCTTCATGGCGTTGTATTACCACCGTGCAGGCTGGGTGGCCAACTTTGCCTTGTTAATCAACTTATTCTTCATCATTGGTGTTTTGGTATCACTTGGTGCAGTATTAACCTTACCTGGTATCGCTGGTATCGTATTAACCATTGGTTTATCGGTAGATGCAAACATCCTGATTTTTGAGCGTGTACGTGAAGAACTTGCACATGGCAGGAACACTGCTGCTGCGATTAAAGAAGGTTTCAAACATGCAATGCCTTCCATTATCGACTCAAACGTAACCTTGTTTATTTTAGGTGCTATTCTTTATGTTTTTGGCAGCGGTCCGGTTCAAGGCTTTGCCACTACATTGTGTATCGGTATCCTTTCTTCATTATTTGCTGCTGTGGCCATTTCGAGAGTAGTTTTCGAATCGTTGTTAAACCGCAAAATCGATGTAAGTTTCGATAACAGCCTTACCCGTAATGCCTTTAAAAACCTGGCCTTCAACTTTGTCGGCCGTCGTAAAATCTATTACATCATCTCTACCATCATTATTATTGCCGGTATTGGGATGTACTTCAAAAATGGCGGTTTAAACTTAGGTGTAGATTTTAAAGGGGGCAGAACTTATTTGGTTCACTTTGATAAAGCCGTTAATACTGAAGATTTAAAAGCCAAGTTAAACCCGGTTTTCGGTAACGAAACACCTGAGGTTAAAACTGCAGGTGAAGATAGTCAGGTAAAAATCACCACTACTTTCCACATCGAAGATCAGGACATTAAAACGGATAAAGTTGTAGAAGATGCTTTAAATAAAGGCCTGACAGGTTCAAAATATGAAATTGTAAGTTCGCAAAAAGTAACGCCTATCATTGCAAGTGATATTGTAAACGGCGCTTTCTACGCAGTGTTGATCTCATGTTTATTCATGTTTATCTACATCGTAGTGCGATTCAAAAAATGGCAGTATGGTTTAGGTGCAGTAATTGCATTATTCCACGACGTTTTAATGGTATTATCTTTCTATACCATCTTAGACGGTGTGATGCCATTCTCATTAGAAATCGGTCAGGATTTTATCGCTGCAATTTTAACCGTAATGGGTTACACCATGACAGAGACGGTTGTTGTATTCGACCGTATCCGTGAGAAATTAAAAGAATCTGGCAAAGAAGATTTACATGGCGAAGCGCGTAATAACTTAATCAATTTCGCACTGAACAGTACCTTAAGCCGTACCATTTTAACTTCATTAACTGTATTCTTCGTATTATTGGTGATCTTCATTTTTGGTGGCGATAGCATCCGCGGATTTATTTTCGCCTTGTTAATCGGTCGTATCATCGGTACGTACTCATCACTATGTATCTCTACGCCTATCGTAATTGATTTGGGTAGCTCAGCTGAGAAAAAATAAGAGATTAAAATATAAAAATGTAAGCGCCTCGATTTATCGGGGCGCTTTTTTTTGTGCCAAACCTGATAGGTTTTAAAAACCTATCAGGTTTAAAAGATAAAAGTCTCAAAGCTTTCTATTTCTTTCGAAAAGCAATGCCTGTGGCGCTTCGGTTCCGATAGCCCTGCTGTTCGTTTTATTCGCTGCGCTCCATGCTCACTACCATCAGGTTTAGTTAACTTAAAATGCTGCTAAGAAATCTTTAAAATCCCACTTCGTCATACCAGCGTTATATCTCCTTTTTTAAGCTGGAATAACCGTGAAAACCACATTCTTTAAACCTTTTGGCTATCTTTTTGTTACTTAAAGAATAGATAAACGGAAATAAAATGGATTTACAACTTCCTAAAAGCGAATACCCTAGAGTAGTTATAGTTGGCGGTGGATTTGGCGGCATTGAATTAGCCAAGCGTTTGAAGAACAAACCTTTTCAGGTAGTCATGCTTGATAAACATAATTACCACACTTTCCAGCCCCTACTTTATCAGGTAGCTACAGGAGGTTTAGAAGCCGATTCAATTGCATTTCCATTAAGAAAGATTTTTAAGGGACAGAAAAACCTGATTTTTCGCGTAACCAAAGTTACAGCAGTTAATGCAGCAGAAAACTGTTTACAAACGGATATTGGCAGAATTAAATACGATTATCTGGTTATCGCTACTGGTTCTACCAGTAATTTTTTTGGTAATAAAGAAATTGAGGCGAATTCCATGCCCATGAAATCTATCCCGGAAGCACTGGATTTGAGAAGTTTGATTTTACAGAATTTCGAAAAATCGCTGATTGAAAAAGATCCCGATAAAAAAAATGCCCTGCTCAACTTTGTTGTAGTTGGTGGTGGCCCAACCGGTGTCGAAACCTCCGGTGCCATTGCAGAACTTAAAAGACATGTTATTCCGAACGATTATCCCGAAATGGATCTAAGCAAGGTTAATATTTACCTGATCGAAAATTCGCCGGAATTACTGGGTGTAATGTCGCCACAGGCACAGAAAAAAGCCAAAGATTTCCTGACCGACATGGGCGTACAGATCATGAACGAAACCCGGGTATTAAGTTATGACGGACATACACTCACTTTACAGGATAAAGCACCAATTTTAAGCTCTACCGTAATCTGGAGTGCAGGTGTAAAAGGAGAATTGTTAGCAGGCTTAGACAAAGCAGAAGTGGTAAGGGGAGGCAGATTGAAAACAGATACCCAAAATTTAGTGGTGGGTTATCAAAATGTATACGCCATTGGCGATGTGGCCGCTATTATTGATGAAGATACGCCTAATGGTCACCCCGGCGTTGCACCGGCCGCTATCCAGCAAGGACACCACCTGGCTAAAAACCTGATCAACATCAAAGAAAATAAACCTTTGGAGAAATTTAAATATTTCGATAAAGGCTCTATGGCTACCGTTGGCAGAAACAAAGCCGTTGTAGATATCGGCAAAATCCGTTTCCAGGGGGTATTTGCCTGGTTTACCTGGATGTTTGTTCACTTAATGACATTGGTGGGCTTCAGAAACAAGATCATTGTTTTTGTTAACTGGGTTTGGAGTTATTTTAGTTATGATAGAGGAACCCGGTTGATTATCAGAACCTTTGCGAAAGACCGGAGTGTGGATTACCGCGAAGAGATACCTGCTGTGAAAGAGGTTAATGTTTCTTAGGGTTTAGGGTAACTTTAGTGTTAAAAATTTGTTTGCAGCTTCTTCTTTTCTTTGCGAAAAACTTTGCGCATTTTGCAGTTAAACCGAAAATATGAGCCAAAACAATTTTAAATTAATAGAATGTCCGCGCGATGCCATGCAGGGATTGCACGGTTTCATTCCGACGGCGCTTAAAGTTGAATATTTAAATCTACTGCTACAGGTTGGTTTCGATACACTTGATTTTGGCAGTTTTGTTTCGCCTAAAGCCATTCCGCAAATGGCAGATACTGCTGAAGTTTTGGCAAAGCTGGATTTAAGCCATACCAACACCAAACTTTTGGCTATTGTAGCTAATTTAAGGGGTGTGGAGGAAGCAGTGAAGCATGAAGCGGTTGATTATCTGGGCTTCCCCTTTTCGATCTCTGAAACCTTCCAACAACGTAATACCAATTCGAGTATCGCTCAATCACTAAATACGATAGAAGAAATGCTTTCGATTTGTGCCAAAAATAGCAAGAAAGGAGTAGTTTATTTGTCTATGGGCTTCGGAAATCCTTATGGTGATGAATGGAATTATGAAATTGTAGAAAAGTGGGCTGATGTACTGGTAAACAAAGGAGTAGAAATTTTGTCGCTGGCCGATACTGTAGGCGTGTCCACACCGGAAAAGATAGAAACAATATTGCCTAAATTAATTGCAAGGTTTGATCAAACAGAAATCGGCATTCATTTGCACTCCACTCCTGCGGAGCGATTTGAAAAGATTGAAGCTGCATATCAATCGGGAGTTAAACGCATTGACGCTGCATTAAAAGGCTTTGGTGGCTGCCCGATGGCCGCCGATGACCTCACCGGAAATATTGCTACAGAAGACGTAATTAGCGTTTTGAATGCCAAAGGTGAAAATTTAGGGTTAAATATGGATAAATGGGAGGAAGCGATGGCTTTTTCGGGGAAGGTATTCGGGTAATTTTTTTTCACTCAGGGGTCGTCATTTCGAGCGAAGTGAAATGCAGTCGAGAAATCTATACTTACAGATTTCTCCATTTCGCTGTGCTTCAGTCGAAATGACGATTTATGATTTATATCCTCACTAGCTACTTAAACCTGCTTCACCATTTTAAAATGTTGTATGCCAGCCTCCTCAAACTGCTCCCCTTCCGCTACAAAACCAAACTTGGCGTACAAACTCATGGCATCCAATTGAGAATTCAAGTAAATATAATGTGCATCCTCTGGCAAATCAGATAAGGCTTCAGCTATTAGTGCACGGCCTACCCCCTGTCCTCTGAACTCTTTAAGAACTGCAAAGCGCTCTAATTTGTAACCCTTGTCTGTTTTTCGCCACCTACAGGCACCGCAAGGCTGTCCGTTTATGGTTGCCAGAAAGTGTGTTGATTCATCTTCGTGTTCCCATTCCAGCTCTGGCGGACAATTCTGTTCATCTACAAAAACAATTTTACGTATCGCAAATACTTTATCTAAATCTTCGGGGTGGTTAACTTTTTGAACGTGCAGGCTCATTATCGTGGTGTTTAAAGTGTTTATTCGATTTTAATTTCGATTCATTTAATGCTTTGGCTACATCTATCGAGTGCGAACAATGAATATCGGCCTCTTTTTTGGCGAGTGTAGCAATCGCGACATAAAATTTATGCAACTGATCCAGTTCTTTTTCGCTCAGGTCTTCAATATCTACCATCCGGTTGCTTGCACCCTGTTGTGCAGCGATCAACTCATTTAATTTCAACTGAATTGCCTTTCCGTCTTTATTTTGTGCTTTCTGAATCAGGAAAACCATTAAAAAAGTAATAATGGTGGTTCCGGTGTTAATGACCAGTTGCCAGGTTTCCGAGTAATTGAAGACTGGCCCGGTTACTGCCCAAAGAATCACAATTGCAGTTGCAGCAATGAACGCAGTAGAACTACCCGTAAACTTGGTTGCCGCATTCGCAAATTTCTCAAAAAAGTTATTTTTATTGCTATCGTTTTTAGATTTTGCCATGACAAATTTGTTTGCTTAAATATAACCATAAAAACAAATAAAAGCGCCATAAGTTTTTAAACCCATGGCGCTTTCGCTACGTTATAATGTTGAAAGTTTGAAAAGCTGCAACGTTACAGCCTTTTAACTTTTTAAACTCTTAAAGCTTATCGTTAACGTTGATACAGTTCAGATCTTCGAAAGCGGTAGTTAAACGCTTTACAAAAGTTTCTTCACCTTTACGTAACCATACACGTGGATCGTAATATTTTTTGTTGGGTTTATCATCGCCATCAGGATTACCGATCTGGCTTTGAAGATAACCTTCATTCTTTTTGTAATAGTCTAAAATACCTTCCCAGAATGCCCACTGCATGTCCGTATCAATATTCATTTTAATTGCACCATAAGAGATGGCTTCCCTGATTTCTTCCTGAGATGAACCAGAACCACCATGAAATACAAAATTGATCGGTTTCTCTGCTGTTAAGCTGAATTTTTCTTTGATAAAATCCTGAGAGTTTTTCAAAATTACCGGTTGTAATTTTACGTTGCCGGGTTTATAAACACCGTGTACATTACCAAAAGCAGCAGCAACGGTAAAACGTGGAGAAACTTTGCTTAATTCTTCGTAAGCATAAGCCACTTCGCTAGGCTGTGTATATAATTTAGAGCTGTCTACATCGCTATTATCCACGCCATCTTCTTCACCTCCGGTTACCCCAAGCTCGATTTCGATAGTCATGTTCATTTTAGCCATACGTGCTAAGTATTTTGCAGAAATTTCCATGTTTTCTTCAATAGACTCTTCTGATAAATCTAACATGTGAGAAGAAAACAAAGGTTTGCCGGTTTCAGCAAAGAATTTTTCACCGTGATCCAATAATCCATCAATCCATGGCAATAATTTTTTAGCGGCATGGTCGGTATGTAAAACCACTGCAACACCATAATGTTCTGCTAATAAGTGTACATGTTTAGCTGCAGATACCGCACCTAAAATACATGCCTGTAATTTCTCATTATCTAATGATTTACCCGCATAAAACTGGGCGCCACCATTAGATAGTTGAATCATAACAGGCGAATTTACTGCCTTTGCAGTTTCCAATACCGCATTTACCGTATTGGTACCGGTAACATTTACTGCTGGTAAAGCAAACTGATGTTTTTTAGCCTGCTCAAATAATTCCTGAACGGCATCTCCGTAAATTACGCCTTTGTAGCCTTTTAAACTCATTTCTTGTTAATTTTATTAAGTCCGAAGTTATAAAAAAAAATAACATTACAAGCTTTTGTAACAACAGAATTATTTGCCTGACAGCAAAATAAGGCCCATTTAGTGTAAAAAATACATTATCCTTAGTGTAAAAAAGACACACTTCAGTTTGCGATTTCCGGTTGGCAACAGATAAAAATCAGTTTTCAATTACCTTCACCATTGGCAATCAACTGTCAACCAATCAACCCATGACTATTTTTACGGCTAATAAGGTTCGAGTTTATTTTATTTTTCGTTTCTTTGCAATCCAATTCTTCAAAAAATTATATGGCTTGGTTTAAGAGAGAAAAAAAAGGTATCATCACTACAACAGAGGAGAAAAAAGAAGCACCAGATGGTTTGTGGAATAAATGTCCGAATTGCAAAAAACCGCTACATCAGGCAGAGCTTCAGGAAAACAAATATGTTTGCCATTATTGCGATTATCACCTGAGAGTAGGCTCAAAAGAATATTTTGAGGTTTTATTTGATAATAACCAGTTTAAAGAACTGTTCCCTAACCTCACATCTGGCGACCCTTTAAATTTTAACGATAATAAACCTTATACCGACAGGATTAAAGAAAGCCAGGCTAAAACCGGCTTAAAAGATGCGATCCGTGCCGGGGTTGGTAAAATTGAAGGACAGGACATTGTAATTGCCTGTATGGATTTTTCTTTTATCGGCGGTTCTATGGGATCGGTTGTAGGTGAAAAGATTGCCAGATCGATTGATTATAGCATTAAACATAAAGTCCCGTTCCTGATGATCTCCAAATCAGGCGGTGCGCGGATGATGGAAGCGGCATTTTCATTGATGCAAATGGCTAAAACCTCAGCAAAACTGGCTTTATTAAGTCAGGCTAAAGTTCCATATATTTCTTTACTGACCGATCCAACTACCGGCGGTGTAACAGCTTCTTATGCCATGCTGGGTGATATCAACATTGCTGAACCAGGTGCTTTAATTGGTTTTGCCGGTCCAAGAGTGATTAAAGAAACCATTAAAAAAGACCTGCCTAAAGGTTTCCAAACCTCAGAATTTGTTCTGGAACATGGTTTCCTCGATTTTATCGTAGATAGAAGAGCCATGAAAGCTAAATTGGGCGCTTTTATTAAAATGATGAATAATTAAAAGCAGTTTAATGGTTCGTTAGCCATTAGATCATTGGTCTGGGTGCCAAAAAAGAAATTCCTGATATTTAGAAAAGCAGGTCTTGAACAACTCCGGTTAATCAGGCCTGCTTTTTATTTTAAGTCGTCACCCCGTGTAAAATTGAGATCCCGGCTTTTCTCGCGGTTCCCGATAGCTGGTTATCAAATCAGGTACCACCGTTTCTTAGTAGGGTTTAGCCATCCGATGGAAATATAAAGATCCCTGCTTCCTCCACCCAACTCCTGCAACATTTCCATTAACTTACCTGAACCGTTCTTCATATTTCATAAATTAGCAACATCAAATCATTAACCCTAACTAATTATGAATAAAAAGCTACTATTTTCTGCATTGTTCCTGTGTGCTTCCACCAGTCTTTTTGCGCAAGACCGGAAAGTAATCGACAATATTGTTAAGGAAGTAAATGAAAACTCTCAATTAGAGAAACTTGCCCACGAATTGCTTGATGTTATAGGTCCGCGTTTAGTTGGTTCGCCACAGATGAAACAGGCTAACGATTGGGCCGTAAAAAAATATAGCGACTGGGGCATTTCAGCCAAAAACGAAAAATGGGGTGAATGGGCTGGCTGGGAAAGAGGAATTACCCATATCGATCTGGTAAGTCCGCGGGTACGCACATTGGAAGGTACACAATTGGCCTGGAGTCCGTCGACCAATGGCAAAACCATAAATGCCGAGGCAATTATTCTTCCGGAAATTACTGATTCGGTATCGTTTCAGAAATGGTTACCCAATGTAAAAGGTAAAATTGTATTGATTTCGATGAACCAGCTTTCTGGCCGGCCAGAGAAAAACTGGGAAGAATTTGCCACAAAAGATTTATTCGAAAAATTTAAGAAAGAAAAAGCTGGAGCTGCAAAAGCATGGGCCGCGAGTATAGCTAAAACGGGTTTAACGGCTAAAACGCTTCCGGTAGCCTTAGAAAATGCAGGCGCTGTGGCGGTAGTGATCAACAACTGGTCGCAGGGTTTTGGTGTAGATAAGATTTTTGGTGCTAATACCACAAAGGTACCAACATTGGATTTATCTGTAGAAGATTATGGCCTTGTTTATCGTTTGGCTTTAAACGGTAACAAGCCCATGCTTAAAATCGAAACAGCATCCAAAAAACTAGGAGCCGTACCCACTTTTAATACCATTGCTGAAATTAAAGGCCAGCAAAAACCAAATGAATATGTGATGCTTTCAGCGCATTTCGATTCGTGGGATGGTGCAAGCGGTGCAACAGATAATGGCTCGGGAACCATTTTAATGATGGAAGCCATGCGTATTTTAAAGAAAATCTATCCTCACCCCAAACGTACCATTCTGGTAGGACACTGGGGCAGCGAAGAACAGGGTTTAAATGGATCGAGGGCCTTTGTAGAAGACCACCCGGAGATTGTGAACAACCTGCAGGCGTTATTTAACCAGGATAACGGTACAGGCCGCGTGGTTAATATCGGCGGACAGGGTTTTGCTAAATCAAAAGATTATATCACCCGTTGGCTGGCAGCCGTACCAGATACCATTAAAAACCAGATCAAGACCAGTTTTCCGGGAACACCCGGCGCAGGCGGTTCTGACTTTGCTTCATTTGTTGCTGCCGGTGCATTGGGTTACTCTTTAAGTTCTACCAGTTGGGATTATGGTACCTATACCTGGCACACCAACCGCGACAGCTACGATAAACTGGTTTTCGACGAAATTAGGAGCAATGTAATTTTAGCAGCCGTTATGGTTTATATGGCATCAGAAGATCCGGAAAAAACATCAACTGAAAAAGCAAAAGATTTACCGGTAAATGAACGTACCGGCAAACCAGCTACCTGGCCTGCACAAACGAAATCGAACAGAAAAGGTGGATTGTAGATAAAGAATCTGAATAGAATTTATAGGAGCATTTGGAAACAGATGCTCCTTTGATTTTCTTTAGAGAAATGCTAGGTGCAACATTATGCCAAAAAGGGTCGTCTTTTAGACAAAAAATAGAATGAAAAATATAAATAAAATACTGCTCTCCTTTTTATTCTTGCTCAGCATCAAGGTGTGCTTTTCGCAATCACTATCGCAGAATGATTTTATTGAAGATCTGGAGTACATTAAAAAAACTTTACCAATCAAACACACCAATCTTTTTGCCAAAATAGATTCTTTGGCATTCATTAAAAAGATTGACATGATTGAAATCAGAACGGGCACTTTAGATTACGAATCATTTAGTGCCGAATTGTTTAAGCTCACCGTTGCAATTGGTGATGAACACACTTTTATAGAACGAAAATTCACTAAAATACTTCCAATTCAGTTCGAGTTGTTCAAAGAAGGTATCTATGTAACGAGGATTGATACTACAAATAAAGCGATGTTATACTCGAAGTTATCTGCCATTAACAACATACCTGTAAACCATATAATAACCTTATTTAAAGAAGTTATTTTGAGTGAAAATCAATCCTACTTTAACGATCACCTTTTGCGATACCTTAATAATCCTGCATTTTTAAAAGGTTTGGGGATTTTAAACTCCGACCAGGAAGCAGAATTTACTTTAATCGATAAAAATAATATGATTAAAAGGATAACGCTTAATGCGATTCCTGGAAATGACATTACGGAACTGCAATTGGACAATGACAGCACTGCTTTGCGCGCCCGAGAGAAAAAAGGTAATTACTGGTTCAACTTTAATCCGGATCTCCACACCATATATGTCAATTATAATGAATGTAAGGAAGATCCTGGCAATCCTTTTTTGCAGTTTAACGGCGAATTATTTAAAACCATTAATCAATATCAACCCGAAAAGCTAGTGCTTGACATACGCGAAAACAGAGGAGGAAATTCGGGTATTTTATGGCCGTTTATAACCGAAATCAAGAAAAGCTACCTCAACAAAAAAGGAAAATTCTTTGTACTTATTGGCAAGAAAACTTTTTCATCAGCTGTAATGAATGCTGTAGAGTTGAAAAAAAATACGAATGCCACATTTATAGGTGAAGCAACCAGTGGGAACATCAACCATTACGGAGAAGTAAGAGGCTTTAAATTACCAAAATCGAAGATAGTTATGGCTTACTCTACCAGATATTGGGAAAACTGGAAAGGTAAAAAAGGTCCACTACAACCCGATGTAAAAATTAAGTATTCAATTAAAAATTATATACAAGGCAAAGATGAAGCGCTGATAGCAGTAAACAAAATCTAAAAAGGGTTTATGTTATAAAAAAGATTTTGGAAAAGCCATTCTAAGCACCTTATCATGACAAAAATCATCCTTAATGAAGGTCCAATGAATGAAGTATCATAAACAAATGGCTTTCAGTTGAGAACTTATTCCTCTTTCTTCTGAAATTTATAGAACAAATACCCCAGAAACGGCAAAATTAAAACACTTCCTAACAATAAAGCTAAACCCAAACTATAAATCGTTTTCGGTGGTCCAATTGTTTCCAATAATGAGATTGCCTCTCCGCTTTTTAAACGGATAAAATTTGGAAAGTGGGCATAACTTATCGCCAGAAGGATCATTGTAACCTGGAAGCCTGCAAGAATGCGTAAGATCTTGGTTTTGCCTTTAATTAACAGGTACCATAGCAACACCAACGATAAACTGGCCAGTATAATTGCTGATAAACCCACATTGCTCTTAAAAACCCAATCAATCAATGGAATTTTATCTCGTTGCGCAGCAATAAATACCATGGCACCAAAAACAACTGCTGCCACATTCATAAACATAGCTTTCTTAATAAACCGACGTTTATCAGGTACTTCTGTTGTCTCGCCGATGAGATAGATGGCCGCCAAAAAACCGCAAAGAGATACAGTAAAGAAACCTACAGCAACCGAAAACCAGTTTAGCCATCCCGAAATATAGGCCGTGTAAAAATCCGTTGCCCGTGCATCGATATGTCCGGAAATCAAACTTCCTGCAATAATGCCCAAAAACAAAGCGGTTATAAAGCTCGAATACCGGAATATCCGATTATATAACCACTGCATATCATCTTTTACGGCATCATAATGACGAAATACAAAGGCGGTACCGCGTGCTATGATCCCGATGAGCATAATGGCCAATGGGATATGCAGATATACAGACATGGTGGTATAAATGAAAGGAAATCCTACAAAGAGTATTACAATCGCAATGATTAACCACATGTGGTTGGCTTCCCACACCGGGCCAATAGCATGATACATGGTTTTGCGTGTTCTGCTCCTATTTTTTGTCGAGGTAAACAGTTCGATAATGCCTGCACCAAAATCAGCTCCACCCAACAAAAAGTAAAGCAGAATGGCCAGGCATAAAAAGGTAATTACAACGTCTTTCATATTTAATATGATTACACCGGTTATTAGATTATATGAACCATCAATTAAGCTGTGGTTAATGATGATCTCCATTATACTTATCATACAGCACAGGCACCATCTTAATCTGCCGGTAAAGCAAAAATGTTACGATTATACTTAATGAAACATAAATTGCGGAGAAGATATAAAAGGAATAAGCGATACCCGGCATTGGCGTAACAGCGTCTTTGGTACGCATAATGCCATAAATAATCCAAGGCTGCCGGCCAACCTCTGTAACTACCCAGCCAGCCTCCAAAGCGAGGTAACCAAGCGGAATGGCCAAAACAAACAATTTTAACAGCCATCGTTTTTCTGTCAAAGGTTTCTTTTTTAAAAGAATGAAGAAATAGATTAGCGATATCAAAAGCAATAAGGTACCAATCCCAACCATTAGCTGGAAAGCATAATGGGTGATGGCTACAGGTGGATGTTCATTTTCGGGGATCTGATCCAGCCCTTTAACCTCAGCCCGGAAATTACCATGTGCCAGAAAACTCAGGGCCGCCGGAATTTCAATGGCGCCTGTTACCGTTTTATCTTTCTCGTTTACCATACCACCGATCAACAGCGGGGCCGGTTTTTCGGTTTTGTACAATGCTTCCATTGCGGCCAGTTTTGCAGGCTGACGTTTGGCCACGTCTTTTGCAGATATATCGCCACTTACGGGCTGCAGCAATGCCGCAATACAGGCAAATACAGCCGCTATTTTAAAGGCTTTCAAATGAAAATAAACATTTCTGTTCCGCAGGATCATCAAAGCGTGTACACCTGCTACGGCAAAGCCCGTTGCTGTAAATGCGGCTAAACACATGTGCAGGGCCTGACTAAACCAGGCTTTATTGAACATGGCTTGTATAGGATCGATGTTAAGGTATTGTCCGTTTACAAAATCGAAACCTGCCGGACTGTTCATCCAGGCATTGGCAGCAACCACCAAAATCCCTGAGGCTAGTCCGCTTACCCCCACTACCATTCCGGTAAACCAATGAAACCATTTGTTTAATTTGTTCCAGCCGTAAAGAAAAAAACCGAGGGCGATAGCTTCAATAAAAAAGGCTGTTCCTTCTAACGAAAAAGGCATCCCGAATATTGGTCCGGCATGATCCATAAATTTCGGCCAGAGCAGGCCAAGTTCGAATGACAGCATGGTACCCGATACTGCTCCTGTGGCAAAAAATATCGCCACACCTTTACTCCAGGCTTTAGTCAGGTTTTTGTATGCCTCATCACTCGTTTTAAGCCATTTATAATGCGATACGGCCATAAAGAAGGGCATCACCATGCCAATGCATGAAAAAATGATGTGAAAGCCTAACGATAAGGCCATTTGGGAACGGGCTGCTATAAAATCATCCATGGGCTGTAGATTTTGAATAGAAACAAATATAGTTGTTAATGATTAAAGCCTATGTTAATTCTATGACGTTGAACGGATTATTTTAAATATAGAACGTTTATAAATTGAAAATAGATTTGGAGGGCTGTCGTAAAGGAACCATATTTTTTTTGCCACAGATGAGTGCAGGCAAATATCGTCATTTCGAGCGGAGTGCAACGCAGTCGAGAACCACATAGTGCTCAGCGAAGCTAAATCTGTCAAGACAGATCTCTCCCCGCCTGTACGGGCAGGCATTTCGCTGCGCTTCAGTCGAGAGGACGACTTTTCTTATGGAATATGAGGTTAGGTTCCCTTTAATTCATCATAAGCAGCGGTTAAGCTTCTTTCAATTCCTTCTCCTTTCCATTCTGGTGCATTCGGGATTGTAGTTGTTTTTAAAATGTCTTCTTTGCTTTTACCTGCTTTAATTTTGCCGCCCACAAAAGTTAACAGGTTTTGAAGGTAATTTTGATAAGCTTTAACATCAGCCTTGGTTCCGGTTACTTTTTCCGGATCAAGACTATGTCCCCAGATAAATAAGGTGTCGTTATCAAACTGGTTCTGGATCTTGTCCAAAGCAGTAATCCAGTTGCCGATGTGGGCACCATTTTCACGATCAATGTATGGAAACTTACGGTTGAATACCAGATCTCCTATATGCACAATATTGGCATTCTCGAAATGATAAACGGCATCACCATTGGTATGACCTGAACCATAGTAATAAGCTTTGATATTGTCGTCACCCACTTTCGCACTCCATTTTGTTCCAAAAGTGCTATCGGGTAAAAGCTGCTTATCTAAGTTATTGGCTTTCTCTGCTGCTCTTTTCTGGTTGACCAGTGAATTTTGGTGAGCAACCACTTTTTCGGCCAATCCTTTAAAAGAAATATTCCCGGAGGTATGGTCGCCATGATGATGTGTATTGATCAGGTATTTAAAAGGTTTTTCGCCCAATTTTTTCAACTCATCAATTACATGAGGTGCAGTAGTTGGAAACTGCGCATCTATTACTACAAAACCGCTGCTTGAATTTAACCAGCCGACAGTTCCACCCTGCTCCGTAAATATGCCTACGTTATTACGGAGCGGCTTAAATTGATAAACACGAAATAGTTCCTGTTGTGCAAAAAGATCGGTTTTATACATTGAAAGCAAGGCCATGGCAAGTGCCGAATTTTTAATAAAATTTCTTCTTTCCATTTTTGGGATTTAAGCTAAAAAACCACAGCAGATGCCGTGGTTTAAATTTAATGATTTAGATGTTGAAATAACAAAAATTATATCCCCGCACCAGGCGTTGTACCAGGCTCATGACCGGGTCCAAAAGAATTATTCTTACGATCTTTATCTTTGTTAAACAGGTTGGTAGTTACTTTGGATGATTTATTTTCATCTAAAGTTCTGTCTTCTTTGATATCTTCCGCAGTTTTATCCAGTAAATCGTTCTCAACAACTTTACCTTGTTCTTTATTCGTTTCCATAGTAATTGTAAATTGATTTACTATAGGAACAAGTGAAAAATAAGATTGTTTTTACTAATCCAATTCTAATGTTTGGTGGCCCATCAGACAAATAGTAAAACTTTATCATGATCTTACTTAAAACTAATCACAACAATTCTGATATTTTAAAAATTAAAACATAGCCCCGGGGAGTTTTCCTAACTCATGGATACATCCGAAGGAATGGAACTTCCTTTTATGGATCTTATTGAAGTGGTTTGATGATTCGAACGAAAAGGGATTAAGGATAAACTTATAAATGTGTTTCCTTTCTTCACCCGGTTTTTCCAATTTGGCGTTTTCCGGATCTTGAGTGTTGAGGTTCTTTTCCATGACAATATAGATTATTGAAAACCTAAGGGGCTTTCAGGGTTAAAAATTTTAATACTTGGTAAAAGCTTTTTTAAAATTTGCTTAACCTTATACCATAGGATATTTGATAAGGTTTCGTTCTGGAACAACAGGTAAAATGGCCCGGATGGCCTAATGCTTGATTAAATATAAGCTTATTTTTTAAGTTTTGCAAGTGTTTTTAGGTTTTTATACGCGACTATGTGAAAAATTAAAAAGTTATTTTTTAGAAAAGCAATGGCAGCAGCATTTAGCTCAATACAGCCCTGCTCTTCACTTTACTCCGCTGCGCTTCGTGTTCGTTCCGATGAGGTTTAGGTGGCACAGCCAGTTAAACTATTCAGGGTTGCCGGGAGCAAAAAGAATTCGTCTGAAAGAACATTTTTTCTGGCACCATGCAACCTTCAATAGCAGCAACAGCTTAACGGACTTAAACCTGATTGAAGCAGATACCGGCCCAGGTGCTTAAGGCCTGGGCGTCCGCCTGAACGAACGGGCAGGTATGAGCGTAAAGCAGGACGAACATTAAAATGAAATGTTGCAACTGCTTTCCAAAAGACAATGATTAAGTATTAGGCTTATTTATATAGGGTTTTGTGTTTTATGATGGACATCGTATGATTGCGAAAAGCAATGGCAGTACTACTTCGCTCAATTCGGCCCTGCTCTTCACTTTACTCCGCTGCGCTTCGTGTTCGTTACGATCAGGTTTAGGTGGCACAGCCAGTTAAACTATTCAGGGTTGCCGGGAGCAAAAAGAATTCGTCTGAAAGAACATTTTTTCTGGCACCATACAACCTTCAATAGCCGCAACAGCTTAACGGACTCAAACCTGATGGAAGCAGATACCGGCCCAGGTGCCTAAGGCCTGGGCGTCCGCCTGAACGAACGGGCAGGTATGAGCGTAAGGCAGGACAAACATTAAAATGAAAAGCTACATCTGTTTTTGTAACATCATCAAAATGTTATCCACAAAAAAAAGTCCCGACTTACACCGGGACTCTCCTATTTGGTTAATGATATTTTAAGCTAAAGCATTCTGCTTCACTACCATTTTAACCTTTTCAATGACGTAATCCAACTCTTCTTTAGTAGTATATTTACTAAATGAAAAACGTACCGATGGACGGTTTGGATCGGCATTGATGCCATTTAGCACGTGCGAGCCAATGTTCGAACCTGATGAACAGGCACTGCCGCCAGAAGCACAGATCCCGTTGATATCTAAATTAAACAATAACATATCGGCCATGTCCATCTCTGGGAAAGAAACGTTCAGCACCGTATAAAGACTTTTATCGGCATCCGTTTCTCCATTAAACGCAATTCCCGGTATTTCGGCAATTAACCTAGTTTTCAAATAGTCTTTTAGTCCCTGGATATACGATTGATGCTGATCCATTTCGGCATAAGCAATTTCCAAGGCCTTTGCCAGGCCTACAATTCCATATACATTCTCGGTACCGCCACGCATATTGCGCTCTTGCGCACCACCATAAATCATAGGCGGAATTTTTATGTTGCTGTTTACATATAAAAAGCCAACGCCTTTAGGTCCGTGAAGCTTATGCGCAGCACAAACAATAAAATGCGCCTTAAGCTCGCGTACATTATGTGGGTAGTGACCCATGGTCTGCACGGTATCGGCATGGTAAATGGCATTGTATTTCTCGCAGATATCGCCCACCTTTACCATATCGGTCAGTGTGCCCAACTCATTATTGGCATGCATCAGCGAAACAAAAGTACGATCGTTATTTTGAAGCAGTTCTTCCAAATGGTTGTAATCGATATTTCCCTTTTCGTCAATATTAACGAAACTTAACTTATCAATCTCACCATTTTTAAGCATCGTATTTAAAGTATGCTCAACGGCATGATGCTCTATTTTTGAAGTGATGGCATGTTTAATGCCATAGGCTGAAATGCCACAGCGGATAGCGGTATTATCGGCCTCGGTGCCACCAGAGGTAAAAAATATTTCAGAGGGAGACGCACTTAACAGACCGGCAACAGTTTTACGGGCTTTCTCTACCAGCGTTCTCACCTCACGGCCAAGTGCATGAATGGCAGATGGATTACCAAAATAGTTTTCCATTACGTTTGTCATTTCTGCGATTACTGCTGCATCTAAAGGCGTGGTGGCCGCATTATCTAAATAGACCCTTTTCATTTCTATGAATGTTTTTAAAGTTAGTGTTGCAAAGCTTCCTATTAATGGAGGCTCCGTTTTAAATGTCCAGGATTTAATTGTTTGATTAAAATCCCGAACCGGTATGCTCAACCCTTGAATCTTTTTACAGATTAAAGGTGTAATATTTCCTTAATATCAGAAATCATTTTGTTCGCCAGATTTTCGGCAATGGTTTCATTTTCTGCCTCACTGTAAATCCTGATGATCGGTTCAGTGTTAGAACGGCGCAAATGTACCCAAGTTTTATCAAATTCTATCTTTAAACCATCAATTGTGCTATAAGGCTGATTTTTATATTTCTCTTCTACCTGTTTTAATAAATGATCGATATCCATTTCTGGTGTAAGAGTAATTTTATTTTTTGAGATATGGTATTGAGGGTAGCTGGCCCTGAGAAGAGAAATAGATTTACCAAATTTGGCTAAATGTGTTAAAAATAAGGCAATACCCACTAAGGCATCTCTACCATAGTGCGATTCAGGATAAATGATCCCGCCGTTTCCTTCCCCACCAATAATGGCTTCGGTAGCTTTCATTTTATTCACCACGTTTACCTCGCCCACTGCCGAAGCATGATAGGCTGCTCCATACTTTTCTGTTACATCGCGCAAAGCACGTGTTGATGATAGGTTCGAAACGGTATTTCCCGGTGTATTTTTCAACACATAATCGGCTACTGCCACCAAGGTATACTCTTCGCCAAACATGCTGCCATCTTCATTTACAAAACATAAACGATCAACATCAGGGTCTACCACAATACCTAAATCAGCATTTTGTTTCTGAACTTCTTTTGATATTTCGGTTAAGTTCTCCGGTAGTGGCTCAGGATTGTGCGGGAAGTGTCCGTCTGGCGTACAATATAATTCTACAACTTTAGTTACACCCAGGGCCTTTAACAAAGCCGGGATAAAAATACCGCCGGTTGAATTTACACAATCAATTACCACTTTAAAATCAGCTTTTTTAATCGCTTCAACATCAACCAATGGCAAGGCTAAAACTTTATCGATGTGTTTTTGCAGGTAAGTATCATTTTTGATTACTTTACCCAATTTATCTACCTCAGCGAAATCGAAATCAGCGCTTTCTGCTAAATCTAAAACTTCTTTTCCGTCGGCATCACTAATAAATTCTCCACTGGCGTTTAATAACTTTAAGGCATTCCATTGCTTAGGGTTATGGCTTGCGGTTAAAATAATTCCGCCTCCTGCGTTTTCATCAGGAACAGCGACTTCTACAGTTGGCGTAGTGGATAAGCCTAAATCGATCACCTCAATGCCCAGCCCCTGCAAGGTACCAATAACGAGGTTATTCACCATCTCACCCGAGATCCGGGCATCGCGCCCCAAAACTACTCTTTTATTACCTGTTTTATTTACCACCCAACTACCGAAGGCAGCTGTAAATTTCACAATATCAAATGGAGTTAAGCCGTTTCCGACACTTCCGCCAATAGTTCCGCGTATTCCTGAAATCGATTTTATTAAAGTCACTTCTTATAATTTATTAGAGGCTTCAAAAATAAGAAAAAAAACAAGATAGCTGTTATTTAAACCTGGCTGTAGACGTTAATTTATATTGTATTTATATCTACCGGTACGATCAATTCCATAGTGCATTTACAGTGCCGGGTTATGCGCTAAAAGGAAATTTGTTTTTAATTAATTCAGCTATATTTTAGGGGTAATTTTTCAGCTTTATATAGGGAGCTGATTTACTTGCCACAAAAAATCAATCCATAATATTCTTGCAACTTTATTGCATAAAAGCATATTCTACCTCTACTACCGATTGTAAAACCTTATATTTGCAACCTTTTAAGATACAAACAGCTTTTATATGCAGCTCAAATGGTTTCAATATTGGTTCAATTCGCCATATTATCATATTCTTTACCAACAAAGAAATGATGCTGAAGCTGAATTTTTTATCGATAAGCTTATCGCTTTTTTGAATCCTAAAGCCGGCGTAAAAATGCTCGATATTGCCTGCGGGAAAGGCCGGCATTCTATTTACCTGAATAAAAAAGGCTTTGATGTTACGGGCATAGATTTATCTGAACAAAGCATAAAATACGCCAAGCAATTTGAAAACAGTAAATTACACTTCCTAATTCACGATATGCGCAGGCTTTTCTATATCAATTATTTTGATGTAGCTTTAAATCTGTTTACCAGTTTTGGTTATTTCGACACTGAAAAAGAACATATCAATGCACTTAAAACTTTTTGCAAATGTTTAACTGCCGAGGGTATTTTGGTACTGGATTATTTTAATACCGGGAAAATTATCCGGAATTTAAATTTGTGTGAAACCAAATCATTGGATGGCATCACTTTTCACATCACCAAAAATGTTATTGACGGGAAAATCATTAAAAAGATCAATTTCGAAGATAAACAAAAGGTTTATCACTTTGAAGAACGGGTTCAGGCCTTTAGTTTTGAAGATTTTGAACGTATGTTGGGCAAAGCTGGTATGGTTATCGAAAAAACCTTTGGCAATTATGACTTAGCTGATTTTGACGAAAATAGTTCAGACCGGTTAATTTTAATCTGTAAAAAAGCATGATAGAAAGCATACAGCAATTTGATGTAGAATTGTTTTTGAAAATCCACCGCGGACTTTCAAACGGCTTTTTTGATTGGCTGATGCCGTTGATGCGCAACCGTTTCTTTTGGTCGCCGCTTTACCTGTTCATTATCATTTTTTGCATCAGGCAGTATAAAAAACAGGGTTATTATATCATCGGCATGGTGCTGCTTACCTTCGCCCTGGGCGATTTAATTGCCTCAAGGATTGTAAAACCCTGGGTTTCGCGTGTGAGGCCTTGCAACGATTTAAGTTTGGCGAATGATATCATTCACCGCGTACCCTGTGGAAGCGGTTTAAGTTTTCCATCGGCACACGCTACCAATCATTTTGCAATAGCTGTTTTTTTAATCTGCATTTTTTACAGCAGATGGAAACCCATTTTACCTATTGGCATCTTCTGGGCTTTTATCATCAGTTTTGCGCAGGTGTACGTTGGCGTTCATTACCCTGTTGATGTTACCGCTGGTGCCTTATTAGGCATAACCATAGGCATAATCTGTTCCGGAATATTTAAAAAACTACAACCTGATTTTTAACCTATGGAAATCTGGAAACTTTGCGTACTCTTTTTCTGTGCCTTTTTTGGCGGAACCGCTATCTTTTTGGTTAAAAGTGATAAATCCAAATTACTTAAACTGATTTTATCTTTCAGCGGAGCCTATTTGTTTGCCATCACGGTATTACATTTAATTCCGGATGCCTACAGCGGACCGGACAAATGGCAGATTGGCATTTTTATCCTTATCGGCTTCTTGTTACAGATTTTTTTGGAACAGTTCTCAGAAGGTGTAGAGCATGGCCATATCCATAAACATCATGATGGGCATGTATTTCCGTTCGGGGTGATGATCAGCCTATGTTTACATGCCTTTTTGGAGGGTATGCCCCTGGCCAAAGAACAGCATAACGAATTGATTTTCGGCATTTCCTTACACCATATTCCAGCTGCCTTTGCCCTGGCAAGTATATTGATGCAGAATCATTTCAAAAAAAGCAGCATTATATTTTATCTGGTCGTATTTGCCATTATGGCGCCGCTTGGCTTTTATGTAAGCGTTGGTTTAAGCAACGGTACTATTGGAGGCATTGATGCTTATTTTAACAAAATTATGGGCATTGTAATTGGTATTTTCCTGCATATTTCTACTACCATATTGTTCGAATCAAGTGCTGACCATAAAATTAATACCCGTAAAATGATAGCTGTTTTATTAGGGATTGGCGTAGCATTGATCGGTTTTTTTGCCGGACACTAGTGCAGTTAAGAGTGGCAGTTTCAGTTGGCAGTCTTTAGTCGACAATTTACAACTGGCGCTTCAGAAGCTGTTTTTCTACAATCATATCACATTAATGATCATAAAAATTGGCTGTTACGAGAATACAAAGAAATTTCTGATCCTTTAACCCTTGTTTCAATGGGAGTTGATATGGCGCTAAGCGATATTTATTATTATGTTCGCTTTTAACAATTGATGACTGCAGGATGAATAGCTATTGCGATCTATAAATTGCCAACTGAAAACCGTGCACTGATTTACTTCTTTTCTTTCTTCTTGCCATAACCCCAAGGGCAGTGTTTGCATTTATTTTTACAGCAATAACCACGTTTTAAATGGTAGGTTTCAGTGAAAACCATTAATCCATCTTCATTGAAATAAAAATCTTCCCCTTCTTTCATGTATGATCAATTAAAGATTCTGAAACACCCGTCCGACTGGCCGGGCGGAAGTTCAGAATGACGAAACCTGATTAATTTAATATTTTCACTTCCAGTTTATCTTTAAAATAATCTCTTAACTGTTTACCATCTCCATGCAAAGTCCATACCTCTTTGGGTTTAACTTTTTGGATAGTTTCCAGAATTGCGTCCCAGTCAGCATGATCAGAAATATAAAGTGAAATCCCGTTTTGCTGCTGCAGGTTCTTCCATCCGGAAGCAAAGGCACGTACTACATTAATGGCTTTGTGGTAGCTATGAAATACCATTGGCGGCACGATATAAACCTGATGTTCGCGGTTATTTTTCATTACCTTTCTATCGTACATTTTGTAATTTCCTACTTTCAGGCCATAATCTTCATATATTTTAACAAATGGCATAATACTGTGGTGAACCATAATGTTTTTAGCAGGGCAATGCTGGTTGAGCAATTGGATGATCCGCTGGCTTTTACCCAATGCATAAGCACCAAGCATGATGTTCGCAGTGGTACCGTTTAGTTTTTTGATTTCTTCTACTGGAGAAGGGTGTTTGGTTTCTGGATTGGCAAAAGTGCTTTCTGTAATCAAAACATCGGCTTCCACAAACTCAAAAGGCACACAAGTATCATCAGGTTCAATCTTATAATCCCCGGTATAAAGATATTTTACCCCCTTATATTCCATTAGTACCTGGGCAGATCCTAAAATATGTCCGGCAGAATAAAAAGTAATGGTAACCTCTTTTATTTTAAAAGGTTCATGACAACTTTTAGTAAAAAAATCAACTGCTGCAAATTTACGGTACCGGTGTTTCATAAAAGTTGCCGTAGCAGCAGTACAGTATACGTTCTGGCTTCCACCAATAGCATGATCGCCATGGGCATGCGAAACAACCGCTTCTTTAACCGGCTGCTGTGGATCAAGATAAAAATCCCCGTAAATACAATATAAACCCGTTGGGGTAACGGTAATAAAATCTGCTAAAATCATATTGGAATGAAAGGATTTAAGCGTGAAATGATTGGAGCAGAGCGTTTATACATTATCAGGCTTAAGGGCTTCCGCTGCGTTTAAAAACTGCTGATGCAAGGTTAAAACCTGCCCGATGATGGATTGTTGTTCATCATTTACGATAAAATGATTGGCCAGTTTAGATTTCTCTTCATCACTAAACTGTTTGTCCATACGCGCTTTAACCTGTTCTGCAGAAACACCGTCGCGTTGCATCACCCTTGCCAGCTTAATTTCATACGGTGCAGTAACCAGAATAGTTGTATCACACATCTTGTAAGAACCACTTTCGAAAAGCAGGGCGGCTTCTTTAAGGGTATAAGGTACATTTTCAGGTATGGTTTTTTCCCAGGCATCGAAGGCCCTAAAAACTGCCGGATGAACCAATGCATTTAATTTTGCAAGGGCCTTTTCATCATTAAAAACAATGCCTGCAATATATTTATTGTTTAGTTTCCCATCATCAGAATAACTTTCTTTGCCGAAAGCAGATTTGATTCCCGCTACCAACAAAATGTCTTTATGCATGATTTCTTTAGCAACCGTATCAGCGTAAAACACCGGAATCCCCAATACCTCAAAAACTTTGCAAACTGTTGTTTTGCCGCTGCCAATACCACCTGTTATGCCTACTTTATACATTATTTTTCTACAATGAAATCTATTTTAGAAGGTTTTACGCTAACCAGTTTACAATAATCCGGAAATTCGGTTATCTTGACCGTAAACTGATGATGCCCTGAATTTTGCCATTCATCCACATCAATGGTTGCGGTAATAAAACTTTCATCCACCTGATCGTAATTACTCAAAGCGACTAAAAAAGTCACCTTAACCTTTTTGGGATAAAGTTTAATGCTGTTGTAATTCCGGTTATTGGTCATTTTTAAAGGTACCTCAACGGTTTTTTCCGTAAATTCATCCACAGGGAGTTTAACTTCAACGGAAGATGGGTAAATGCTTACATTTTTATGAATACTGTGCTGTAAAGCAACCCGGGTAACAATATTGTTCTGTATTTTATCCTGTTTGAGTGTGTCGGTGGGCCAAAATGTTATTTTTGAAAGCTCCTCTAAAGGACCGGCTACCTTTACATATTTAGGGTTGAGGACCACATCGCCTGACCGGCCATATTGTTTTGCAAATCCCAATTTATCGATCAATTTTACGGGAACTTTTTTTACTATACGTTTGGTAAAATCAAAGTAAAGGGTATCAGGTTTAACCGAAATTACCTTTTGCGTGCTTTCCAACTGCCTGTTGATATTGAAAAGCTGATCGGAAAAGACGATAAAATCTTTGGTATTGAGCTGACTCAGACTAACCGAAACAGAAGGAGGATTAATTCTTAAACGGGCAAAAAGCAGCTGCCAGCCTGTACCTTCTACCTGTAAATCTATCGTATCAGACTGTAAAGGATAAAATGCTCTTTTAGTGGGACTATTTTTAAAAACCAATACCGTTTTGGCTACGTAAACATACTTGTTATTTAACGCCATAAAAAGCCATGCCGCTACAGCCAGCAAAAGGCAAGCCAATAAGCTAAAAACACGTCTTTTTTCAATCTTCGTTAACGTAATGAAGGGCATAATAAATTAAATATGAACGGTAAGCCGGAAAAATACTTTTCCAAAATGCATTTAATCAAATGTAATAAAACAAAAACAGTCCCGAAAGTTTTCGGGACTGCACTTAAATTTTATTAATTTATTAAGCTTTCGGTGTGATCACCGCTTTGGTTGCGTCTAAAGAAACTGCCGATTTATCGAAACGGATCTTTACCCCGCCTTCAACCTCAATTAAAAAAGTGGTTTCGTTCATATCTGCAATGCGACCGTGGATACCAGCGGTTGTGACGATTTTATCTCCTTTTTTTAATTCTTCAACCAATCTTTTATGGTCTTTAGCTTTTTTAACTTGTGGACGGATCATGAAAAAGTAGAAAACTACCATGATAAGTACCATTGGTACAACTGTAGATAGCATATTACTACCACCTGCTGCTGCATCTAAAATTAATGTTAATGTCATTTCTTATTGATTTGTTTTTTGTGAATTCTGATCGTTACGGATTATGCTATAAGCACAAAAACCGGTTTATTTTTTTTCCAGCACCTCTCCTACCAAATGAACGGTACTTATTGTTGGATTTGCATTTGATGTTACCGTGATTACCTTATCTTGCATACCCATTTTGCCTTCGCTATTGAAAACAACACTGATTACACCTTCTTTACCCGGCAAAATAGGCTCACCTGGTACCTGCGGAATCGTGCAGCCACAGGTTGCCGTTGCATTAGAAACGATAAGCGGGCTCTTACCTGTATTTTTAAACTTGAAATCGTGCTTAACTTTTTCACCCTGCGTTAATTTTCCGAAATCGAAAATATCGCGTTCGAAAACAATAACAGGTGCATCTGCCGGGGCAACTTTAGCTGTTTTTAAGGTATCATTGCCAACGGAAACAGCTGAGGAAGTTTCGCTGGTTTGATTATTTGCATTACGACATGCTACAAATGAAAGTGCAGCAATAGCCAGGATAAATGTTCTTTTCATTTTAATCTTCGATTAATCCGCGGCCGATCTTTTTAATGGTATTGTTTTTCTTCAGATCGCCTAAAATTTTGTCTAAAATACCGTTAATAAATGAATTACTTTTCGGTGTACTGTAATCTTTTGACAACTCTAAATACTCGTTAATGGTTACTTTAACCGGAATAGATGGAAAGTTTAACAATTCGCAAATGGCCATTTTCATTAAAATAGTATCCATTAAGGCAATACGTTCCGATTCCCAGTTTTTGGTGCGGTCAGCAATCATATCCTGGTATTTTGCATCATTCTGCAGGGTATGAACAAATAAATCCTGAACAAATTTGCTGTCTTCAACCCAATCGGCACTGATTTCGGTCAGTTTATTTTTGAAGGGATCTTCGGATGTAAAGTTTTTTAAGGTTTTGGCCACCATACCTTTCATCACTTCGTGATCTACCTGCCAATTGATGAATTTCTCTTCAAAAACCTGGATAATTCCCTGATTTTTTAAGATAATTTTACGGAAAATGTATTTGATGATATCTTTTGAGGATTCTAAACTTTCGTTCGGATCAGCCAGATAATCGGCATATTCTTTTGATGCTTTTAAAGAGTTGTAAACGGTTTTGCGGATTTCGGGATCGAAACCCCAATCAACCTTGTATTTTTTAATTGCAGATGCATACTCAGGGTTTTGCTGCAACAAAACGCTAAACTTATTGTGTAGCAATTTCATGTTGGGATTAATATCCTCTGCTGTTTTGATAAACTTATTTGCGCGCTCTGCTGCGTCGTTAGCAGTAAATTCGGTAACCTCTACCAGTAAAGATAACATCCAGATGTACATTTCGTACACGCTATCGATGCTTTGCATTAAAGTTTTTAAATCACCTTTAATGTCTTTTTTGTCTGCCATGTGCCAAGCAAAAATATTTTGCAAAGCTTTGATTCTTAAGTGCCTTCTGTTTAACATGAATGTAAGAACGAGTGCGGTTATTTAAAACCTGTTTTAATAATTATGATTAATATGACGATTTAATTTTTTTAATATCTGCAATCCTTTTCTCGGCAATCTGGTTGGCAGCAATGTTTGTTGATATCTTTTCTGCTTTACTTAATTTAATCACACTGCGCGTGGCATCGTAAATATTCTCGGTAAGCTGTACGGTGCGTTTTTTGCCGAAACCCGTCAACTCCGAATAGCAGGAAATTAATCCACCGGCATTGATCAGGTAATCAGGCGCAAATAAAATCCCTTTTTTCAAGAGTAGTTCGCTATCTGAAACCTCATCTTTTAACTGATTATTGGCTGAACCTGCAATAATGGCAAATTTCATTTTTTCGATGGTTTTGTTATTAACGGTAGCACCCATTGCGCACGGGGCATAAACATCGGCATCGGTTGTAAAAATTTTATCGGCCTCAATAGGTTTTGCTTTATATTTCCGGGCAACATAAGTTAATTGTTCCTGGTTGATATCGCTGATCAGCACTTCGGCATTTTCTTTTCTCAACAGGGCTACCAGGTGTTCGCCAACATTGCCTATACCTTGCACAACAATGGTTCTTCCTGCGAGCATATCTGTGCCAAAAACCTCTTTAACACTGGCTTTAATGCCTAAATAAACACCCTGTGCAGTAAAAGGAGCAGGGTTGCCTGCACCACCAATGGATTCGGGAACACCAGTAACATGACTGGTTTCCATGCGGATATATTCCATATCCCGGGTATTGGTACCCATTTCTTCTGCGGTAATAAATTCGCCATTCAGATTTTTGATAAACCTGCCATAGCTACGCATTAAAGTTTCGGTCTTGTCTTTTCTGGAATCGCCGATAATAACACCTTTTCCACCGCCCAGATTTAATCCCGTTATGGCTGCTTTGTAGGTCATTCCCCGCGACAACCGCAATGCATCTTCCAATGCTTCGCCTTCGGTACTATAACTCCACATACGTGTTCCGCCCAAAGCAGGCCCCAATGTGGTATCGTGTATAGCAATAATTGCTTTTAAACCTGTATCTGGATCATTACAGAAAACCAATTTTTTATGCCCATAGGCACTTAACTGATCTAAAATTGATGAATCTGACGGAGAATTTGCTGGCATATGAACGTTCGGCTAACCTGCTGCAAAATTAAAATAAAAAACCATTATTACACGTATTTAAGAAAACTATGACAAAATTTATTCGTTATGGCTGCAATCCGATTCCTATCATCACTTTGTGCGCAAAAGATCTGTAACCGAAGAAAAGATGCATCATTCCTGCTACTGGTAAAATCTATTGGTACATTATCATCCCCAGACAGGCCTTTCGCACAGCTGCATCTTTATTAATTTAGATCGCCAGCACGATGACGATGCTGCCTTCAATAAACTATCTTTAAGTACAAACCGCAGGAAACTACCTGTGTGAGATGGAAACATCCGACACCACGAACACATGGGTTATTAAACCAGGAAACACTGCCTCCGGTAAACACCCCCGCCTGCAACGTGCAGGTGATCGAATGTAAAGCCCGGTCATGCAACCGGCTATAACCGGATAGCAGGACCACACATTCCCAAAAACAAACAGTCTGGCAACGGATGGCATTTGCGCTCATCATGTCATTAATTTTCAAAGCGCAATTCAAATAAACAAATAAGTAGAATGAAATAACAAATTTATCTAAGTTTGTACAATATGAAACATCTGAGCCGATTAAACAAATACTTCCTCAAATACAAATGGTGGATTATACCCGGAAGTATTTTTGTGGTGATTTCTAATATTTTTGGCGTGGTACCCGCACAGGTAATTGGCTATGCTGTTGACTTAATCAGCGAAAACATTCAGCTCTTTAATCTTTTTGCCGGTTTCGATCGTCAGGCCATTATTTACGATATATTTAGCAGCAACCTGCTATTTTTTGGTTTGCTGGTTATTGCACTTTATTTATTGAGGGGACTGTTTCTCTTCTTTATGCGCCAGACCATTATATTAATGTCGCGGCATATAGAGTTCGATATGAAAAATGATATTTACCAACACTACCAGGAGCTGAGCTTAGGTTTTTACCGCCGAAACAACACCGGCGATTTAATGAACCGGGCAACAGAGGATGTGAACCGGGTAAGGATGTATGTTGGCCCGGCGATTATGTATACGATTAACACTTTTGTTTTATCTGTGCTCATTATCTGGTCGATGTTTGATGTAAATTCCAAACTGGCTATTTATTGTTTGTTGCCGCTACCTTTTCTGGTCGTGATTATCTATTATGTAAACACCCTGATTTTTAAAAAAAGTGGGAAGATCCAGGAGCGTCTATCAAATCTTTCCAGCTTTGTACAAGAGCGTTTCTCCGGGATCAGGATTATTAAATCATATGTTCGTGAAGATTATACCCGGAACATGTTCGAAATCCAGAGCAATGATTATAAAAAAGACTCCATGAGCCTGGTTAAAGTATCGGCTTTATTTTACCCTACCATGCTGCTGTTAATTGGATTGAGTACGATTTTAACCATATATATAGGCGGGATCCAGGTGATGAACGGCAGCATTACCGCAGGGAATATTGCCGAATTTATTATTTATATTAACCAATTAACCTTTCCCGTAACCATGCTGGGCTGGGTTACTTCTTTAATCCAGCGGGCTGCAGCATCGCAAAAAAGAATCAATGAGTTTTTAGACATCCCGTCAGACATCCAATCAACCGAAGCTGCAGAGATCGAATTAAGCGGTAATATCAAATTCGATCAGGTGAGTTTTACCTATCCCGATACAGGCATTGAAGCTTTGAAGAATGTAAGTTTTGAAGTTAATAGTGGCGAATTTGTAGCCATTATCGGAAAAACGGGATCGGGAAAATCTACTTTGGCAAATCTGATCATGCGGATGTATGACGTAGAAAATGGTGCAATAAACATCGATGGAAAGAATATAAAAGCATTAAATCTTAAGGATTACCGCAGCCAGGTAGGCTTTGTACCTCAGGAAGTTTTTCTCTTTTCAGATACCATAAAAAACAATATCGCTTTTGGTTTAGACGAGGTTACGGATGAAGCAGTACATGCAGCCGCAAAAAATGCTTCGGTTTATAACAACATTATCGATTTCGAAGAAAAATTTGAGACGATGCTGGGTGAGCGTGGAATAACCCTTTCCGGAGGGCAAAAACAGCGCGTTTCTATTGCAAGAGCGCTGATTAAATCGCCTAAGATTTTAATTTTCGATGACTGCCTTTCGGCTGTTGATACGAAAACAGAGGAAGAAATACTACAAAACCTGGGTAAAATTATGGCGGGAAAAACCAGTATTTTAATCGCCCATAGGATTTCGACCATTAAAAATGCAGACAAGATTCTGGTACTGGATAACGGCAAAATCATTGAACAAGGCACACACAATGAATTACTTAGGCTAAACGGGAGTTATACGGAGCTTTATAACAACCAACTTTTGGAGGAGGAAACGCGTACGATTTAAATTGTATTAAAATTGTATTTTGAACTTTAAATATTTGCTTTATATTTACCGAAACCAAAAACCAACATCAATACCAACCATGGGAGAATTCGACAACAAGGAAAGAGAAGAAGTTTTTTCAAAGAAAGTAAGAGCAGGCAAGAGAACTTATTTCTTCGACGTGAAGGCTACAAGATCGGGTGATTACTATTTAACAGTTACCGAGAGCAAGAAAAGATTAGAAGACGGTGTGTTTGTAAAACATAAAATCTTTTTATATAAAGAAGATTTCGAAAAATTTGCAGAAGGGCTAAATGAAACTGTTGATTACATCAAAACTCATCAGGATGTGGTTGAAAAACGCTATGAATATTCTGAAAATGGAGAACATAGCACCAGAACAAGCGACGATTTTACTTTTTAAGTAATATAATTTCAATAGAAAGCCTCCGGATTTTTAATATCAGGAGGCTTTTTTATATTGCTGATGGCATAGTTTTATTTTATGCCTATACTGTTCACCGCTATAGCAAGAATTAACAGAAAATAGCTTACCAAAAATACAATGGTGAGTATTCCCCAAAATTTAAACAGTGATTTTACACTTGCGATGGCATCGTTAAAATTTTCCTGATCGCCAAATAATACACCTTGTTTCCCTTTCGCTGAAAAACGCATTAACAATAAACTCGGGTAAAAAAAGAGTAAGGCCAACAACAGGTAAAATATGGTAATGCCTGTTGCGCCGATACCAGCTAACGGCCCTAGCTGATTAAGCATTGCGGGATTTGCCGTTATTGCTGCCCCTATGCCAAATGAGCTTAAGGTTAAAAATGCAGAGATCACAAAACCTACAACCGATAAAAATCTTGCCCATTTACTCATATCGTAAAAATAGCTGCGCATTTCTTCGGTAACAACCAATTTTACTTCCTGGGGCACTTCTTTTTCAAAATCTTCCATTTAATCTCTAGTATAAATTTTGGGCTAAACTTAGATAAAATATAGATTTGATACAAGAGCAGGGGTTTAAATAAAGGTTTTAAAAGCTTATCTTTGCGCGGAATTTAAGGCGGAAGGCGGAAGGCGGAAGGCGGAAGGCGGAAGGCGGAAGGCGGAAAAGGTAAAATGGTTGATGCTTTGATCAATCATAGCCCAGGCAACAAAACAAAAGATTACAAAATGAGCAAACGGCTATTGACCATAAAACTATGAGCCAATAGCCAAAACTAGACATAAAGACTAAAAAATAATGGCATTACAATGTGGTATAGTCGGTTTACCGAATGTGGGAAAATCTACTCTTTTTAACTGTTTATCAAATGCAAAAGCACAGGCGGCAAACTTTCCCTTCTGTACTATTGAGCCCAACGTTGGCGTAATAACGGTACCTGATGATCGTTTAACCAAACTGGCCGAGTTGGTTAAACCCAATAAAGTACAACCCAATACAATTGAGATTGTAGATATTGCAGGATTGGTAAAAGGCGCATCAAAAGGTGAAGGTTTGGGAAACCAGTTTTTAGGAAATATCCGGGCAACCAATGCCATTATTCACGTTTTACGTTGTTTTGATGATGGGAACGTAATCCATGTGGATGGTTCTGTTGATCCGATCCGTGATCGTGAAATTATTGATACTGAACTTCAGCTTAAAGATTTGGATACCGTTGACAAACGTATTCAAAAAGTGGAGAAAATGGCTAAAACAGGTGGCGATAAAGATGCCAAACGTACTTATGAAATCTTGACGGTGGTTAAATCTCATTTGGAAAGCGGTAAATCAATCCGTACGGCACCATTGGCGCCAGAAGATTTTGAGTTCATTCAGGATTTAGGCCTGCTCACCCAAAAACCGGTGATGTATGTTTGTAATGTGGACGAAGCATCGGTAGTTACCGGAAATAAATATGTTGACCTGGTTAGAGCAAACGTTGCTGATGAAAATGCGGAAGTTTTAGTGATCTCTGCTAAAATTGAATCGGAAATTGCCGAACTGGACAGTTACGAAGAGCGCCAGGAATTTTTGGCCGATTTGGGGTTAACTGAATCGGGCGTAAATAAACTGATTCGTGCGGCTTATAAATTATTAAACCTGTATACCTATTTCACTGCAGGTGTGCAGGAGGTTAGGGCCTGGACCATTACAAAAGGTTTTACAGCGCCACAGGCTGCCGGCGTAATCCACACCGATTTTGAAAAAGGATTTATCCGCGCAGAGGTGATCAAGTATAACGATTTTGTAACCTTGGGTTCTGAAAATGCCTGTAAAGATGCCGGAAAATTGGGTGTAGAAGGAAAAACCTATGTGGTAGAAGATGGCGATATTATGCACTTCAGATTTAATGTTTAAATCCCTTACCCCAATCCCCTGAAGGGAATTAAAAAACTTAAAAGCCATTCTCTGGAGTGGCTTTTTTATTTGTAATGCATCGCCACGGAAGGTTTTGCCACGGAAGCTCTGAAAACACCGTGGAAGTTTCGCTGTTAGGCGCAGCTGGCGAATTTCATAAATTAACCACAAACGCCTATGGATAAACACAGATCATTGAACAAAGCACTTTCTTTTTACCTTTTAGCAGCCGTTCTGCCACTTAAACCGGTAAGCTAAAATGAACTTATACTTCTTAATGGAAACAAATCAGACAAATAAAGTCGACCCATTACTTTGAGCAACAAAAACACAGGTTAAAACAATATTTTGCGATTTTAATTTCACGATGCTTAAATAGCTATACTTTCCTAAGCAGCAAATAGTTTTACTGCATAGTTGACGAAACGTATCAATCCCTTAAAATCCGGGAAACAGAGCTCTCCCTACCTGTACAGGCGTTTTAGTCAAGATGAGGAGTATATTAAACCTCTAACCCATAAGCGGCCAATTGCGCTTTGGTATCTTCGTAACCGGTGTGATGAATACCTTTTAATCCCAGGCCTTCGGCAACCTGAACAAAAAGCATCCGATCATCGATATATAGGCTCGTTTCTACGTCGCTTTGCGAAATGTCGATCGCTACTTTAAAGATATCAGCATCTGGTTTACGGAAGTGCACGAAACTTGATGATACAAAAAAATCAACAAACTCATTTAGTTTAAAAGTATTGATGCGGTATTGGTTGAGTTCCCTGCCTTCGTTGCTGATTACCGCTACCTTTAAGTTGTACTTCTTTTTTAAATCGCAGATCAATTGAATCATCTCCGGATAAGGAAGTGATTTTTTGAACATAAATTCTTTAAAATCATCGTAAGTAAATTGGCGTTCTTTGAAGAAAACGATACGTTCCAGGTATTCATCAAGCGTTAATTTACCCACTTCGTAGGTATCGAAAGTAAGATGATGGCGTTCTTCGAGATCGACGGAATCAAGGTTAAAAAGTACTGAGGCCTCTCCTCTCGCCTGCCTATCCCAGCCATTGGTTAGCAAAACGCCCCCGATATCGGTAAAGAGTGTGGTAATTTTTTTATGCATGATCTAAATTTAAAGTAAAACGCCTTTTAAAATTAATACGGCCACACTGAAATAGATTACAATTCCGGTTACATCTACCATAGTAGCTACAAATGGTGCTGATGACGTTGCCGGATCGAGTTTCAGTTTTTTTAGAATAATTGGCATCATCGAACCGATTAAACTACCCCATAATACAATCCCTACAAGGGTAAAGAATATGGTAGTTGCAATTAATAACCAATGTGGACCATAGTTATAGAGGTGTAATTCTTGCCAGGTTACAATACGGACAAAACCAATTGTCCCTAAAATGATCCCCAGTAATACTCCCGACACAAGCTCGCGGCGCATTACCCTCCACCATTCAGCAATGGTTACTTCGCCAAGAGCCATAGCCTGAATAATCAACGTTGATGCCTGGGAACCGCTATTACCGCCACTACTCATAATCAAAGGAATAAACAGAGACAATACCACTGCCTTTTCGAGTTCGATTTCGAAGTGCTGCATGGCTGTTGCAGTTAACATTTCGCCCAAAAACAGCACAATAAGCCAACCGGCCCGTTTTTTCACCAGTTTAAGGATCGGGATATCCAGGTAAGGCTCGTCCAAAGCCTCGGTACCCCCTATTTTGTGCATATCTTCCGTATATTCTTCGTTGGCTATCCACAAAATATCATCAACCGTAACGATACCTAAAAGAATATTATTTTCGTCTACCACGGGTAAAGCCACGCGGTTATTCATCCTGAAGATGTTAATGGCATCTTCCTGAGGGTCGTTTGCTTTTAAGGCGATGAAACGTTTATCGGTCAACTCACCGATAATGGCTTCAGGATCGGCGAGTAAAACCTCCCGGATCCTGATATCGTCCAACAGTACCCCTTCCTTATCGATTACGTACACAACATCAATGGTTTCGGAGTTTTTTCCATAACGTCTGATGTGTGCAAGAACCCTCGCGATAGACCATTCAGGTTTTACGGCAATGTAATCGGGTGTCATTAACCGGCCGATACTGTATTCGTTGTAACCTAAAAGGGTAAGCGATTCATTTCGTTCCTGTGGCGGCAACAGGGTAATCATTTTTTTTACCACATCTCCTTTTAGCTCACCAAAAAGTGCCGTACGGTCATCGGGTGGCAGATCTTTGATGATCTGATTGAGTTTATTGCCTGAAAGTTTTTTAATAATACGCTCCTGTGTAGGAAAATCCAGGATCCTGAATACGTTTACGGCCCTGTTAAGGGATAAGGTTTCGATAAATTTGGCTGCATATTGTGGAAGTTCATCGATCAGTTCTTCAACATCCGAAATATTCAGTTGATCCAGATATTGCTTTAACGCTTTATCGTTATCTTTTTCAATTAGTTCCTGAATTTCTTCCACAACCATTTCTTCCATACGCAGCTATTTATTTTATTACATGACTAAACCTCAATTAACGGTTCGCAAAGGTGCATTTTATTTCGCTAAAATGCCAGACTAAGCCTTCTAAAATGAGCAGGCGAGGCAGCCTATTTTAAAAATACAGCAGTATAATGCCAATACAAGGAAGTGTTTGGACAATGATTTAACTATTTGTTAACATCAGATTAGGGAGATTGCCAAAATTTCCTGGCAAAAGATCAGTTGAAAAAGTGTTTTTTTATTAAAAATGCCAAAAAAATAAATTTTCAAATCCTATATTTGCAGCCCTGCTCCCGTAGTTCAATGGATAGAATTATGGTTTCCGGTACCATCGATATGAGTTCGAATCTCGTCGGGAGCACAAAAACGAGACAAATCAGTTTTAGGCTGGTTGTCTCGTTTTTACTTTAGCTCCTACCATAACTTTACTTCCTAAACAGATCGATCATACAGGGACTCAACGTTTTCATATCTGGCTTACCCGTAAAAATCGAGAAATTTTCATCATATTCCCACACCATCCATGGAATAGAAAGCCGGTCAAGTTCGTTTTTAACAGCGGTTAAATAATTGCATATGCTCTGCCTGGATGCATATTTTCGGTATACGCCATACTCACCACATAATATCGGTACATGATGGGTAGTAGACCATTGCTTAATGATCAGCAATTTATCGTGTACCGCTCCGGCCTTTCCCTCATTTTGGTAATTTTTATAATTTGCTTCTCCGGCCGTACCCTTTGCAGATGGGGCCAAAGGAGGCATTTGGCGATCCTGGTAAGGAAAAGGGATACCCGTGGTAGATACCTGTTTTCCAATCCAATCGGCTCCCTGGTGGGTAAATATAAACGGTTCGTAAAAATGAAAGGTATATATGATGTTTTTAAATGGTAACGGGGTAATCCTGCTTAACTCATACATGCTGTTATAGTTTGAGGCTCCTACAATAATTGTCCTATCCGGCGACATCTTCCTAATAACCGCGATCAGCTGCTGCGCAACAGGGAGCCATTGCTGATCGCTTATTACCGGTTCGTTCAACAGTTCAAAGTAAAGGCTGTTGCAACTTATTTTTCGGTAACGTTTTTCAAGAAACGTCCAAAGTGCCGCCAGTTGTTGCGTATCATACGGTAAATATTCTGCCCTGAGGTTTCCATAATGGTTTACCAGTACCAATCGAACCTGGTATCGGATGGCTTTTTTAATCACTGCATCAATATCAGAAAGCAGTTTAGCTTTCTGCAAATCGTTGCCCTGTATATAGAACTGCTGAAAAGCAACAGGCAGACGGATTGTTTTAATTCCTAAGCCAGTAATCAACCGGAAATCGGCATCGGTTAATTTATCAAGATATAATGCCTTGGGATTCCAGTATTGTTCGAGCCAGGATACATTAATACCACGGCCTAACTGGCCCGCGCGCCATTGAGACAGACGGTATGTTTGTGCATAACCGAACTGCACAAAAACCATCAGAAGCAATACTACGTAATTTTTTTGTGTCAATTCTTTTTTTTTACTATGTTTAAAATTCATCCCTGACATTATGAATATCTCTACTGTAACTGGTACCACAGCCGCTGTTTACGTCAGTGATGCGGTATATGAAAAGCAATTAACAAAAAAATCGAAATACTACGCCAATATTATTATTTGGACCGTCATATTCTTATATCCATTATTGGCCATACTTGATTATATATACGCTTACCCAATTTATCAGGCGCTTTTCCTCACTAAAATAATCATTGTCGTAATAATATATGCGGTTTACGACATTTCCGTCAGGCTCGGAAAATCCAAAGATTTTGCCTTGCATACCACATTTCTCCTGATATCACTTAATGCTTCCATCATCTGCAATATCGTAACGTTCGATATTGCTCCTGTATTTTTCACGGCTTTTGCGAGTTTAGCAATGCTTTTCAACCTGATTGTTTTTTGGAATCCTATAAATTCCTTCGTCCATTTTTTTACTACACTCTTATTTATGGCTCTGGGATACCACCTGCTGAATACTGTTAGTATAGAAACATACATTACTCAGGGCGCCGGACTGTTTATCGTGATTCTTTTTTTTTCCAGCTTTATCCCGATGGCCAGGTATGATATTATCAGGAAAAACACTTTGAATAATCTGCGTGTAAAGCAAACTACAGCTCAACTTAATTTGCTTCATGAGGAACTGATAGAGAAAAACCAGCAGGTAGAAATATCAAACTCCAGGTTAACCGGCCTGGTCATGCAACAGGACAGCTTTATGGCCTTTGTACGTGAAGATATCCTGAGTTTTGTCCGTTCGATCAATATATCGGCCAATGCCATGAGGGATTTCGCCCATGAGCATCATCGCCTGCATCACATCGAAATCATCAACGAAAATATACTCAGGCTGAAACAGCTTGCGGAACTTTTCCCTGCTGACCATTCGGCACTATCAAGTGATATTGCACTATCTTTAAAAAAAGTCAATCTTCTTGCCAGTGCCCGGGCGGTAGCCAATTGTTTGATCAATAGTTTTGGGTATCCTGACATAAACTTTAGTATAGATCCGCAAAAACAATGGCCAACAGTTCAGTTGGACCAGCTTTATACCGATCAGATTCTTTTTAACCTCTTTGCAAACTGTTTTAAGTTCTGCAACCATAACGAAATTATTGATTGCCGGATGAAGGAGCGTAATAACAGGATTTATCTTATCGTCAACTGTATCCCTCCTGGCATAGCAGCAGATAGTGTGGCAAACGAATGGGAATCTGCAATAGTAACGGCACAAAGCCTTCATAAGGGGCTTGGCCCTGGTTTTTACATTGGGAAACTGCTCGCTGAAAAAATGGGGGGAGAACTCATTTACCACAAAAACCAAACCCATAACGGTTACGTACTGGCTTTTAACCTATAATACTTTTCAAATTTTTATCCAGATGAAAAAATTACTGATCGTTTTCGCACTTTTTATTTGCTATATACCAGGTTTCGCACAGAAATCTTTCGAATCTTACGGATATCAATCCCAGCTGATCAGAGGTACTGAAGGACAATTTATTTATTATATACGCATACTTCCGAGCCAACAGATGGATAAAAGTACCCTAATCATCCATTTCCAGGCGTCAAAGATATTGAATACAGCAAGATCATTTATCCATATACTGGTCAATGATATGCCGGCCATGAGCAGCAATTTTCAAACAGATAGCATCAACAGGCTTGTGGTACCCATACGTAAAAGCAATAACAGCACTTCTGATTTTTTAAAAATTACCGTCAAATCACAGCTGATGATTGGGGATGATATCTGCCAGGATGATAACCATGCTGGTTTATGGGTAAATATTTTGCCAAGCTCCACTATATATTGGGCAAAGAACAAGCAATATGGGCCTTCCAGCGTAAATCTTTCCAATGCTCTTTTTAGTAAAAAAGCGATTGTTTATCCTAATGATATTTCGGCTTCTGAACTACAGACGGTTGCATTAACCTATGCCAAACTGTTAAGGAGTGGTACAGACCGGGTAGATCTTTATCCGGTTTCTCAGATGCCACAAGGGCTGGATAATTTTATCGCTATCGGGCTAATGCATAAGCTCAAGCCAAAATTTGGCTCCAAATTAAATATTGCCCCGAAAAAGGGCCAGGGCATTCTTTATCTGAACAAAGAACCCGATACTACAAAGTTTGGATTACTCAGGCAGATCCTGTTTGTAACTGCAGCAGATGTTGCCGGAATGAGCAAAGCTACTGACGCACTGTTAACCCCGGGGATTTTGGGCAGTAGCTTTCAGGATATATTAAAAGTTGACAGAGCAGGTTATAAGCAATTGGAGAAAAAAAGCAGGCTGAATCTCTCAGATCTTGAACAGAATAACAATCTAATGACAGGGTCAGGAAGCTTAAGTCATGATTACCGATTTAAAACATCGGTATTCAGTGCACTTCCTGCAGCATTAAACTGTCAGTTTGAAATCAGGTTTTCTGGCATTGAGCAACGAGACAGGGGTTATTTTAATGTTTATTTAAATGATATATTGCTTACCAGCAGACAGTTAAATGAATCTGGCACATTACAGGTAAGTGCAGCAGCTAACCGCTACCAGATCAAAAAATTTAATATACTCAGAACAGAATTTGTTTTTTACCCTGCCAATGGATTATGTAAGGGTAATTTTCAACATTTTATCGGACAGGTTGATGCTTCAAAATCGTTTATAGAGGTGGCTGATAACCTGGAGGAAAAGCAGGTCAGTTTTTACAGTTATCCTGATGTTTTTCAACAGGGAACAGCAATTTTGGTTGCAAAAAATATGCTTTCTTACGCCGTAAAAGCAATTTGTGAGTTAGCCTACCAATTAAACGATCACCCTAGTAATGAGATTGTATACCGCCCTGTTATTGATTTCAGCAACAATGCGGCTAAGTATAAAGGACACAACATTGTATTGATCACCGACAGGCAGGATCGGTTGCTCAGCAATTTTAAGGAGATGCCATTGCAGTATAAAACTGATTTCACCATATATGACGAGCAGCCCGGTGAAGCGATCTACAAACTTTCGTCACCTGAAGCTGCATCCATTTCGCAGATATTCAAGGATCGGGATTATCCTTTGGTACTTTCAGTTACCGCATTGCCAGATCATGCCTCCGCTGTGCTATTAGCAAATAGCATTCTGGATTTAAATGAACAATTAAACCTGCTTTCCGGAAACACAATGATCAACAGTAAAGATAGCCATCTCATCTTCAACCTCGAAAGAAACAGTAACAATGTTGTTTACCAGGGTGACGGCACTGGCCACTGGCAAACACTTTGGCTTAAATACAAATTACTTTTACTTGCAGGCGTACTGTTCCTCATTTTCCTTGCCTACCTATATGTCCGTTCAAAGGTAAACAAGTCACAAAAAATTGTAACCCAATAACCTATTGCCATGAATATCAAAGCCATAAAATTTATTTTCGCAACCATTATCCCGTTTTTCATGGTACAATATGCTATAGCAAGTGGTTTTCCAATGCGGAAAGGCAAAGCGCTGCTTGCCCCATACCTAAGTTATTTTGTGGCCAACCAGTACCGGGATCTTAAAGGGCAGAAGTACGATTATGCCAATAACGGAAAATATAGCTCCTTTACGATGCAGCTTTATATGGAATATGGCATTACCGATCACCTCGATCTGGTTGCAAAACTTCCCTTGACTGCTGCACAGTTTAAAGATAATGTACAGCGAAACAGCAATACCGCACTTTCGGATGTAGAAATAGGTTTTAAATATAACCTGCTGGAATTTAACCAAAAAAAATACTTTCTGTCGGCACAGGCGCTGGCGGCAATTCCGCTGTATGGAAAAAATGGTAACCCCAGCACTGGTTATGGCCAGTTCGGTTCGGAACTTAAATTGCTATTTAGCGGGAGCATACCTGCAGCTTATTTTAATGTTGAGGCAGGTTACAGGCAATATTTTGGTAATAGGTTCGGTAATGTGGGGCAAGTGAGCTACATCGCCACATCAGGCTTGCATCTGGGCAAAAATAATCAGGTTATGGGTGAGATCAACGGGATCAGTTCGTTAAGATCGAATCTGTTTAATCCCGAAAATCCTGCCACTAACACCGAATTCACTTTTATAAAAGCCAACATCAGTTTTGGGCAGCGCATTACTGGTGATAACTGGATATTTGCAGGCCTTTTTCACGATATACTCAACAGGAACTCGGGCATTGGCCAGGGTGTTGCCTTGACCGGAATTATACGCTTTTAGCATGAGCAGGAAACAAGGGCCTTATATTATAGAAATACTCTCTGCTCAGGGTTATATTACGCAGGATGATGTGGTGCGGATTGCTTCGTTTAATGAAACCAGCGGACTATCGCTGGTAAAAATTCTGCTTAATTTTGGGTACATCAGCCGGAAGGATTACCAAAAATGCCTGAGGCAGGAGGGTTACGACTTTAAAGACCTTCGGTTAGAAGATACCGACCTCCAGGTAATAATGCCGATGGATCTTAAAAGGGTTGACCGCGACCTGATTCTGCCATTGCGTATAGAAGATGGCCATCTGGTCGTTGCAGTCGCCGATCCTACTGCAACGGCAGATTTTCTTTTGATGGAAGAAAAATACGGTTGTCCTGTAAAAGTCCTGCTTACCTCCGATCTGGATATTCTTTGGCTAGGGCATAAACTACTGGGTACAAACTATGTAAAAAAAGCGGTATTCGAATTGCTCAACAGAGATCCGAAAAGCTCAGCAATGGTTACCTTTACCCAAACTCAGCTCATTATCATTTTTTCAGTTATTACGCTGGTTACAGTTGCTCTCTTTCTTAGTTTTACAAACACTACGATCATCATTAACATGTTAATGAGCGGCTTTTTCTTAGTGTCTATTAGCTTTAAGCTGTTTCTTGCACTTACCGGCTCAAAGCTAGAACTTTTTCAAGCAGTGAGCAAAAAAGAACTTAAGGAGGTAAAACAGGCAGAATTGCCCGTTTTCACCATTCAGTTGCCTGTTTACAGAGAGGATAAACTGATCAAAAAACTGATCTGGAACCTGCAATCGTTGGATTACCCCAGAGAAAAGCTTGACATTAAACTGCTAATCGAAGAAGATGATGAAAAAACATTAAATGCCGTAAGAGATCTTGATTTTCCGGCTATTTTCGAAGTGGTTGTGGTTCCTTTCCACATGCCAAAAACAAAACCTAAAGCTTGCAACTATGGTCTTTATTTTTCGCGTGGTGAATACCTTACGATATATGATGCTGAAGATGTACCAGACCATGACCAGCTCAAAAAGGTGGTGGTGATGTTCGGCAAGCTTCCCAAAAACTACATCTGTATACAATGTGCACTGAATTATTTTAACAGGAATGAAAATTTTCTTACGAGGATGTTTACCCTCGAATATTCGTACTGGTTCGATTACATGCTGCCCGGCCTAAGCAGCCTCGACATTCCCGTTCCATTAGGTGGTACCAGTAATCATTTTAAGTTTGAAAAGCTGATGGAACTGGGTGGCTGGGACCCTTTTAACGTGACCGAAGATGCAGACCTTGGCATAAGGGCTTTTGCAAAAGGCTATAAGGTTGCATTGGTAAACTCTACCACTTATGAGGAAGCCAACAATGAACCTTTTAACTGGATCAGGCAACGTTCGCGATGGATAAAGGGTTATATGCAAACCTATCTGGTACATATGCGCAACCCTTCAAAACTGATAGAAAAAATAGGTTGGAGCGGTTTTTTGGGATTTAATTTTTTTATAGGCGCAACACCTATTACCTTCCTGATCTACCCGCTTCTGCTGTTGATTTTTATCTGCTACCTCATCTTCGATCTCGAGGATATCCGTACTATATTTCCCGATTGGGTACTTTATATTTCGATGTTCAACCTGGCAATAGGCAACATACTCATTATATACGTGAATATGATCGCTGTGTTCAAGCGACGATATTATGAACTTATTTTATTCTCTGTTCTTAACCCATTTTACTGGTTAATGCATTCCATAGCTGCTTATAAAGGCCTGTGGCAACTCATTACCAAACCTTTTTACTGGGAAAAAACAACTCATGGATTAAGCAAGTTACAAACAAAACGGGACAAAAAAATTGGATAACAGATGAACAGTTCACAATTAAATAAATCCCTAATCCTGATATCGTTTTCATTGTTTGGATATTATATTTATATCGCTTACATTCTTTATACGGGAGGAGTACATAGTAATGAAGCGCTTTTTTTTACAGAAAAATCTGCGCTGCTGCGAGAGGGTAATATAGATGAAATCAAAATTGCCGGGCTTACTTTCCCGCAGCTGCCTTTCATCCTCTCCTGGCTTTTCTCTTTTCTGGATATCAGGTTTTCTTCGGTTATCGCCTCAACCTTAGGTACTTCTGCATTATTCTACATCATTACATTTTCAATCAGAACGCAGCATTACCGAAACTGGTTGTCTTTGGGTATACTCATTACCTTCATGTTCCATCCGGCATTTATTTTTTTCGCTGTATCAGGAAAAAGTTCGTACATGGTGCTCATCTTTTTTTATCTTTTTGTAATCAGCATTTTCAGGTATTTTCGCAACAATACGTCTTACCATATTTCAGTTGCCAGTATCTATTTTACATTGCTTATTTTCTGTTCATTCAAGTTTATCTGGCTGATACTGTTCATTTTTCCTATTATTTTTTTTGTAGCGCTTCAATCCATGACCATTGCAAACAACGACCTCATGAACAAAATCGCAATCGCATTTAATACCATATCGATAAGACGTAAGCTAGTTAATAAAACTTTGGCTATCTATCTTATCATCTTTGCGCTTCCGATAACCGCGATGTTGATTTTCAGGATATTGAACCAGGCTTACACCGGAGATGCAGATTATTACTTAAATAGTCCTTACGCAAATTATACTGCTATTACCGATCAAACAGATAACCTCCTTAATTTAACAGACAACAAACTGGGACGCATACTTCCGGAGTGGCATTTTTTAACAACGGTAAGGATATTGCTATTTGCCCCTCTTATCGTATTCTGTCTCGGCATTTTCAAGAGCATTAGCCGTAACATCTTTGTGGTTTTTTCCCTTTTCTTCTTTATGGAATTTTTAAAAATAAAATATCCTAATGTTTTTATACTAAGTCACTTTTATGCTGCCTTTATTTGCCTTTCCTGGGCAGTTATAGCTAACGCGAAAGATATCAGAAAATTGAAATTCAGTAAATATTTTTATCTCTCCATTATTATCGTACAGCTAGTTACCGCATATTTCGCCATAAATTCGAGCCATATACCTGAAGAGAAAAAATTCCAGCATGCATTGGTATCTCTACTGATGGGAAAACCGATAGAAAGAGATGATACCGAAAAAATAACCAGCTACATCAAAAAGATCAAATCTGACGAAGTCATACTTGCAGATGATGCCAATGCATATCGGATGATTGCATTGACAGGATCTGCAGAAATGTTTCTCACACCGGGTGAGAATAGTTTCTTGGCTGCACTTGCCCGGCCGGCAAAACATGTATCCTACATATTAGCTACCAAAAAAGACAGTCCTTACGATTCGTTTGGACTATTAAATGCCAATATGATACAAACACTGGTTTCAAAGGGAGTTTTGCTAAATCCGGTCCGCTCCAATAAAAACTGGATATTGTGGCGTATCGAAAATAAGGGGAAATAAGAATTAAGTAAGTGTTATACCATTTAGGAGCATCACAGGATTGTTTATCAATAAAATTCAGGTTTTAGTATATCTTCAATCGGTTTATCGCCCATCAAATCGATAGCGGTATAACAAAACTTCATCACCCGGCTTTAAGCCCTTCCTGCCGACAAAAAACAGGAGAACAAATATACATCACAGAAGCTGTAATTTGTCACAAATAACTTATAACTGTATATAATGCAGAAACAGCAGATTCATCACAGATTTATGGTGATTCGTCAAACAAAAAAGCACCTTTGTAAATAAGCAATTAAAAAATCTCATTTACCCGTAAAATTTCCTCATTTTCGATGCTTTCACCATTGTAATTATCCATATTTTTATGGCTTAACGCGCTATATATTATGTTAAGGCGGATACTGATATTTATGCTTTCGTTTGTTTTTATTCAAGCACAAGCGCAGGTTCCTGTGAATGATGACATCAAAACGGCAATCACGCTTAAAAATGTTACGGCGTATTGTTCGGGCGATGCCGCTTATACCAGTATCAATGCTACTGCTAGTGGATATACAAAGGGAAGCTTTTGGAACAGTGAAGGAAACGATGTCTGGCTTAGGTTTACAGCCATAGGCACTGATGTTACCGCTACGGTGACCGGACAGGCTATAAGTAATAGCAATACGCTGCTTAGCCCCCTTATTGCATTCTATACCTATAAAGACAATATCCTTTCCGAGCAAATTGGTGCTATGGCTGCTGAAAATAACCTGACTACTGCATATAAAGGCGGACTGATTATCGGTGAAGTCTATTACATCCGTATCAGTGCTGAAAATAATGCCACTGGTAGTTTTAAACTCTGTGTAAATAGCTATAACCCACCAAACAAACCCGGACAGGATTTCTCGTCGGCATCGCTTTTATGCAATAAAGACAGTTTTACAGAGCTTCAGGTGAGCGGCGCGGGACTTAATAATCGCGAAGCCTATGGAACTTGTTTAAGCGTTGAATCGAACAGCGCCTGGTACACCTGGATAGCCGCCACTAGTGGTACGCTAGGCTTTACAATTACGCCAACAGCAGTTACTGATGATATAGATTGGGTACTGTTTGACCTGGGACCGGCCACTGCAGCTTCCGCGCCCTCATCTGCAAATTCAATCCGGTGTGCAGCTGGCAGTGGCGTTGACTGCACTCCAAGATATTACATTACCGGTGCAAACAACAGTTCTCTGGATCTTACAGAGCAAGGAGGCTGCAATATAAGCCAAGATGGTTTTGTAAAGGCTATTGATATGGTAGAAGGACATCAATACGCATTGCTGGTTGATAATTTTTCAAACAAAAATAATGGTTTTACACTTGCATTTAATGGTGACGGGGAGTTTGCAGGACCGAAATCGGACATCGAAGTAAAAACGGAAGACGCCTGTTTAAGCACACAGAAATTTATATTTTCGGCAAAACCCAGTAACTATAGTAGTTTAAAATGGAGTTTTGGCGAAGGTGCGAGCATAACTAATGCCACTACGTCCGGCCCCTTCGAAATTAGCTACTCTACCGCTGGCACCAAAACGGTAGTACTCGAAACCTTTTCAGCGAGAGGATGCCGTACCGTAAGCAGTTACACTTTTTATGTAGCTTCAAAACCTGACAAACCAGTTATCTCTGCCAATGCCACAAATTTTTGTCTTGGTGGAACAATGGAATTACGGATACCAGAGGTATCAGGTGCAACATATCAATGGACAGGGCCGGCCAATTTTAGCGATTCAACCGCAGCAATCAGTGTACAAATAAAAAATGTTGCCCACGCCGGTAATTATATGGTGACGGTAAAAGTAGGCAATTGCTATAGCGAAACGGCCACCATCAATATTCCTGGTATTGTAAAAAATCCTGTAGCAAGTTTCCAGACAGATCCTGTGGTACCGGGTAAGTTTTCAGCCCCGGTTCCCATCACCTTTTTAAACCATTCGCGTGATGCAGATTATTTTGAATGGAATTTTGGAGACAACGAAACTTCTACCGACTACCAGCCGACACACGTTTACCAAAAAAAGGGAACTTATACGGTAACCCTCAAGGCTTTTACCAATAATGGCTGTGTGGATATATATGCGCTTAATAATCTGATGATACTGGATGGTAGTACGCTGCAAATCCCTAACTCTTTTTCTCCAAACGGGGATGGCATTAATGACCTGTTGAATGTTAACGTCAGCAATTTAAAAAGATCCAGTTTTAAAATCTTTAACCGCTACGGAGATCAGGTCTTTTTTAGCACGAATATTTTCGACTCATGGGATGGTACATGGCATAACAAGCCTGTACCGGTAGGAGCTTATTATTATATATTAAATGGAACAGATGTCTTTAATAAAGAGGTACGCTTTACCGGATCAATTACACTGATCAGATAAGTTACCACCGTCTTTGTGGACAAACCACTTTGTAAACATTATTAAGCAATAAACCCAATACAATTTCATGACTTCCTTTACTAGCCTGATTAAGCGTGGATGTGGTTACATCATAACTATAGCTAAGGTTAATCAGGTGACTGATATTGAAGCCCGCCATCAAATTCAAGGCATCCTGTTTTCGATAACCTGCACCAATCCAGATCCTGTCTTTAAAACCCATTTTTACGTTTAAATCAAATGAAAATGGAACGTTAGGAACATATTTCACCAAAACAGATGGTGTAATATTCAGGTCTTCGACCAGATAAAATTTATAACCTGTATGTAGAAAAGTGTGCGGCACTTGTTTACCTTTTTGGTATCGTTCATCACCGGAGAAGTTTAGCTTTTGCGGCAAAACCTGCTGAACTGAAAGTCCGGAAAAAAAATTAGCGCCATATAACCATAAGCCTGCCGATAGATCAGGTAAAATCCTTACATCAGCTGCGTTGTTTAATGCAGGATCATTAGGGTTTTCGAGCAAAAGGGCATTAATATCGATTGCTGCCCGGTTAATCCCTCCGGCTATCCCTACAGAAAGGTTTAATTGATTATTTAATTGCAGGTGGTAGGCATAACTGACGTCAAAGGTAGTGTTAGCGAGCTGACCGGCGTGGTCAGACACCGCTACAAAACCTAGCCCATGGTGCGCCGGCGAAGCCGTATAGTTTTGCGTATAACTTCTGGAACGTGGATCGTTTCCATTATTTTCGAAAGATAAGGCATTTGACCATAAATATTCATTACCTAAAGCCCAATGCGCAGATACAAAGGCTGTTCTTGGCGACTCCTGAAGTCCTGCCCATTGGTGCCTGTAACCTATTTTTACATCCGTATAATTTTCGATACCGCTTAAAGCGGGGTTTAGGAGGTAACTATTTAAAAGGTATTGACTATATTGTGGCCGTTGCTGTGCGTGAAGGCTTAAGCAAACAAATATCGAAAATAAGAAAATCCAGTTTTTTCTTTCCATTCTTACTATCTTTGGCGGCCATTTACAGCTTACGCAACCTTTTCTCCAGTAAACGAATACGCTCATCCTGTTTTTTCACATTACCCAAAAGGCCGTTATACTGCTTATCTTTTTCTATTAAATGCAGCGTAAGTTCCTCTATCTTTTTCAACAGCAATTTGTTCATTTCTCCAACAGCCATTCCATCCCTTTCAAGCTCTTTTGCAGAAGGCACCTCAGGCAGGTGTTTATTTGCTTTGATATAACTTTCCAGCGCCGGCAAGGTTAAATTTTGGTAATTTTCTTCAAATACATAATCCGGTGCGCCTGTACCATCCACTCTTACTTCTTTCGCCTTTATTCTTCCATTAACACTAAGCATTTCAGTCGGATTTTTAAGACCAATTCCGACCTTACCCCAGGGATCGATCCGCATCTGTTCGATATTATCATTCGTGCTAAAGGTGATAAAACCACCAGTTACACCAGTGCCCCTGTAAAAATTAATTGAATTATTTGTACGCCCATAAAAACTGTGCTCTAGTGAGAATGTCTTTCCTTCGTAATCAGCTGGCTGAGTACCGTAGGCCTTTACGCCCAGATAAGTTCCCTCCCCATTTCCATCACCTTCAGGCAACCTGGAAAATACGGAACCCAGGCTTCCTCCTCCCTGATAATTGGCCACATCAAAAAAAGCCCTTGGGGCAATGGTACCAATCCCCACATTGCCATCTCCCGAAATCCTTAAACGCTCTGTCATACCTGAAAATAAGGCCAGGCCGGTTTTATTGCTGTGCAAGCTTTCTGAAATACTGGCAATACCTGCCCATTTATCTTCACCGATATAACCAGAATAGAATTTTAATCCATTTATTTCCCCTGCTGTTACTGCATTAACCCGGCTATTCATCGTCCAACCGCTTGTAGCCTGCATTACTTCTAATTTGGTGGCAGGGAAAGTAGTACCAATGCCCACATTACCTCCCTGTGGGTTGATAAAAGTATTGCCCTGATTATAGTAGTTGATATAGGTACCAAAACCGACTTTTGAATCAAGATGCAGATTCCCGTTTGTTACGGCCACAAAGGCATGATTGGTTACCTGTCCATTACCCCCTACCTGCAAATATTGACCCCAGACAGAATTAGGGCCATATAAGTGGTATTGATCGTTAGCCATGTTTACCGCTTGTCCATTTGCAGAAACAACCGCATAGAAAAAGTACAGCGCAATAAATGTGAAGCGTTTAATTTCCATTATTTTTTAGTTTTAGGTTCTCTGCCTCTAATTTTTCCATCCGCTTATTCATATCAATTACATGAATAGTAAGTTCCTCTATCTTTTTCAACAGCAATTTGTTCATTTCTCCAACAGCCATTCCATCCCTTTCAAGCTCTTTTGCAGAAGGAACTTCGGGCAGGTGTTTATTTGATTTGATATAACTTTCCAGCGCTGGCAAGGTTGCAAGTTCATATTCTTCTTCAAATACATAATCAGGTGCGCCAGCACCATTTACCCTGATTTCAGTAGCCGCTATCTTCCCGTTTACGGAAAGCATTTCCTTGGGTTCATACGTACCGATGCCTACTTTACTTCCGGTAGGGTTGATGATCAGATCGCCACCCCATTGGGTTAAGTTATAATTATGAGTACCAATGATTGTTCTTCCCCCAAAACCGCTTCCGATTACCAGCCGGTCTGATGCATTATCAGATCCGCCAAAATCTGCAGCAATCCATCCGGTATGCACGTTAGGATCTTGCCCGGTATTAAAGGAATTGATCGAATTACGACTATTGCCACTAAAGTTAGCATTACCTAAACGCAAGCGGTCTAACTGAACATTTCCGTTTACGTTAAAAAGTTCTGTAGGATTAGATGTTCCTATACCCACATATCCGTTTGATCTGATTGACATCGCCGTCCTTTTACTATCTGCTAAACCTGCATCCAGATGCACATTAAAATTAAGGGCAATATTTTTAATCCCTGGATACCCTCCTGAAGGATAACCGCCACAGCAAAGCCACTCTGGAACGGCTTCGATAGAAGCACCGAAATAGTTTGGAATAACGTCCCTGTAACCGGCAAACTGGATGCCTTTTACACCGCTGCCGGCGTCGTAACTGCCCAAGGTGATAAATTCATCGCCTGCGACATGAAGTTTGCTGGCAGGAAGCGGCGTGCCAATCCCGATATTGCCATTTTTATTTATCGAAAAAGCTTCCTGCTCGGGGCTTTGCCCACCATTTATAGAAAAAAAACCTAAGCGTTCATAGTGAGTATTGATGCCATTCATTTCGATTTTAAAACGCCTCGAATTATCAGACACATGGAAACCAATGCGTGGCCGTTCAGACGCTTCGGCTCCGATGGCAATGCCAGAATTATTATCATAACCATAAGCTTTAATATCGCCGCCCGCAACCGTTAGTTTATAGGCAGGATTTTGTGTACCAATACCCAAACCTGCGGCTAAATAGCCTTGTCCGTCTGCCCTTACCGTAAAATTGGTGATTCCGGCGGTAACACCTTCATAAAAAAAATTGCTCTGCCCGTTAGCGTTATCGGTTATGGCTTTAAAAATTCCACCAGGGTAGCTATAAGTACCCCCCGCCTGGTGACCGGTAAAAAAATTCTGACCACCTGAGGTAAGCATATATAACTTTCCATTTAGATTACCATTAGTCTCGGTAATTACCCTCGACCATTCTGCATTTGGTAAGTTATTCGTCTTTCTAAACCAAAGATTCTGATCAAAAAAACTGCCTGCAAACTGCATGGCGAAGTTGTTGTTCACGTTGCTGTGCCTCACATCAAGCAAGTGCCACCAGCCACCTGCCCCGGCAGGAAAGTTGACAGGATTATAAGTTTCGAAAAAACCGGAAGTGCCACCCATTTGGCCTGCATCGTCTTTAGGTTGAGTGGTTTGTGAGAAAAGAAAATACGGGATAAACGCGAAAAATAATAGTGCAAAAAATTTCATCATAAATTTGTTTGATTCTAATGACCCAAAAGAATTAAATGAGGCTAGTTAGGTCTCCAACATACATAATGGGCCAATCTAAAATCTCTAATTAAAATGGAATAAAAAACCACGTTTGATGAAACCCGGGTTTTTGACCGTCTGAAACCGTCAATTAACTGACCAATTTACCTGTTGTTATTTGTTAATCTTTTCCAATTTTAATAATCTTTCCTGTACATCGCTTAGTATTTTATCTTTTTCGATCAGGTGTAAAGTCAATTCTTCTATTTTTTTTAACAACAGTTTATTCATTTCACCAAGGGCAATTCCGTTTTCGGCGGCTTCATGAGCTGATGGAATTTCGGGCAGGTGTTTGTTCTTCTTGATGTATTGCTCGATTTCTTTAAGCGATAAAATCTTGTAATCCTCTTCAAAAACGTAATCTGGTGTTCCCGCACCATTAACCCTGATTTCATTCGCCTTGATTTTACCATTTACAGTGAGTTTTTCTGATGGGTTGTTGATCCCGATTCCGACATAACCAGAACCATCGATGATAATATCATCACCATAGTACCACTGTGGGCCGTTACCATTTTTATCGAACATTCTTCTGGTTCCTAAAATCATCCTACCCGTAGCATTATAACTTTGATCGTTCCCGGCAACTGTAATAATCCGGCCCTGACTATACATATTACTTCCATCGGTATTGGCCGGTATAACAAATTCCAGCTGCGCCCCGTTTATCTGGGACCGGCCCCCGGTATTGGCCTGAATGACCAGTCCACCCGCAGTAATGGGATTTTCATTTCCAATATTTTTCGAAATCCCACCATCAACAATATGGAGCTTGCTATGGGGGTTGGCGGTACCAATGCCCACATTCCCCGCGGCGCTCCATACTCCGTTTGGTAATCCAATATTTGCTTTGCCAAATCCACCGTCATAACCCAAATCAATGAGTCCGTTACCCGCCCGGATAAAATCAACCCGGCTGCCAGAATCGTGAAAACCAATCGTAGCATAATCCTGAGCATTCAGGAGTAACGTAGTTTTACTGGTCCAATCCTGGATGGTTGGCGAAGAGCTTTCTAAAATATTTCCTAAACTCATATAACCATCGGTATTATGGCCAGGTGTATGGCTCCCCAACACAAACGCCCCTCCTTTTACGGTAAGTTTAGCTTCAGGATTTGCCGTTCCTATACCTACAAATTGGTTATCCGAACGGATATGAAATAAGGCATCGTGCTGTATACTCCCTGCTTGATGGCTAATGGTAAAGTCATTTCCAGTTGAGCCAGCATAACCAATAGCCCAGTTCCCTTCATAATTTCCGGTACTGGGATCATTTCTGGTAAAGCGAAGGCCAGACCAGCCAATCGGTTTTACTATCGTTAGCCCCTCAGCCCAACCTTCATCTGTAGCCATGATTTTTACATTCCCCTCAAATAAACCCTTGCCCATAACATGTAGTGGCACCTGAGGCGCAGTTGTTCCAATGCCCACCTTACCACCACTTTCGGTTACAATTTTTACCCAGGGCTGTTGAGCATTGTCATTGGTTTTGCGCAGATAAAAGTTCTGATCGAAAAAGCTACCGGCAAGTTGCATCGCATAATTGTTCGCCCCATTTGAATGCCTTACATCAAGCAAATGCCACCAGCTGGAGGCACCGGCCGGAAAATTGACAGGTGCTGATGCTTCATAAAAACCAGCGTTGATGTTGGCCTGGCCAGCATCATTGCGGAAAATGGTTTGTGAAAAGGCGCCTATAGGTAAAAGTACCATTAAAAACGGGAATAGTTTGAGTTTCATCTAATTGTGCTTTGGTTTATGGCAATTGCGAAGCAGATCAGCTAATCTCATAACAATATGCCATATTAAATATCAGACAAAGGAAGCATTAAAAAAAACCTGATTGACGGAACCACGGTGTTTGATAGCTGAAAACCCTAAATTAAATGACTAAATCCCTCGACGTGGTTGTTAGGTTTATAACGCTGATGGATCAAATAGCGCTTATTTAACTTTGTATGCCCATTAAATTTCTGATATGGTTAAACACTGAAAACTACTAACCGCTAACTGAAACCTGTTCGTGCTTACATGAAAAAGAGGTATGATGAAAAGGATCTGGAAACGAATGGTTCCGTGTTTTGGGGTTTGCAGCCCTGCCATCGCTACAATCTTTTTGTTGCCGTGATCTCTGAGATTTATGGAAGTGGCAACAAAAAGGATTTCCCCTTTTGTCAGGTTTATTGAGAAGGGCTTGTAGTTTTTGGGAGAGGCTGAATAGCGACTGTTAACTTACATGCCATTAAAATTTCTGATATAGTTAGACAGTTAATTGTTTAGTAGACACTAATCAATAGTAAACCATCATATTTAGTTCTGAATATATCTTGATAGGATCCTGAAACACCCGGCCGGGCAGAAGTTCGGGATGACGATTTTTTGAGAAAAATCGTCTACACTATACCCGCACTGGTAAATGAAAATAATTTAACCACCTCCAGCCTTTGGGCACCCCTCCTTAAAAAGGAGGGGAGTGGCCCCTCATAGCTGAATAGGTAAAGGGCCAATTAGGATTTTGAACGTTTATAGCGAGGCTACTAATGAGATTGTTTCCCCAACTGGTGCGAGCTTGCAGCTCGGATCCAAATTAATTAAATTATATCGATTTCTAACAATCCCCTTTCTCCAGAAAAATCTATTGCACTAATATACTTCCAATGATAATCTGCTGTTAAAAAGCCTGCCTCAATTGGATTATGGTGTCTCGAAAATTATAAAAAATTAGGATTGAGACTTCTAAATTTTATAACTATAGCATTTTATATGGCGGGTTAATTATTTAAATTATAAGCATTTTAATTTTTCTATCCACTCTTTAGCGTTTCCTGTTCCTATTAGATAATCGTGATCATTATAAGCTATTAAAAAATCGCCATGCATATTTGTGATATAGAAAACAAATGAATAACAATTTTCTAAGATCTCAGTAAGTATTGAACCATCTTCTAAAAAAAACATGTTTTTATCATCGTCTAATTCAAAAAAGAAAACAACTTCTTTACCTTTTAGCATTGTTTCAAATTTTTCCCAACCATATTCACATTTAATAGAGCTAAATTCGAACATATATTCCCATAATGGGTAGACATACTTTTTTTTCGTTATATTTTTTTCAAATACTTTTTCCAAAAGAATGTAATTTTCATTTTTGGAAAGCTGAATAGTTTTTTTTTTAAAAAGTTTTAATGCATCTAAAAATTCAATACTATGACTTCTTAAAATTTCATAATTAAGGCTTTTTATCTGTTCTACCTGCAGGCACATAATCTACTATTATATGTCCGACTTTTTTGTCTTTACCTTTACCAGGTGTTTTCCATCCCACATGTGGTTTATCGGGTCCATTATTTTCACGACCAAAATCAATACTCACCTCTGCCCCCCCCTTTGCAGTATATTCAACAGGAAAAGATTTCCCATATTCATTTGTTCCCCACTTCGTAACTGTAAAATCTTTTCTGTCGACTACTGTTTTTTCAAAAGCATACTTTAATGCATCTAAAAAATTAATTCCACTACCCCTTAAATCTGCATCATTACTTCCTAAATCATATCTTAGTTTTTCTAAACCTGGGGAATTTCCTTGACCTAAACGACTATCTATTTTGCTTTTATATATTAAGTCTTGAGCAGTTGCCTCCGATCGACTAATTCTATCTTTGATTTGCTGAATTTCGAAATCTGATAATTTAGCAGGATCATTGGTTATTCTTTGGTAAGGTCTGTCACTGCCTTTACCTGCATCTAATGATGAAAATACTAAAGTTAGTGTTAAGCTAGCTGCTCTCCCTAAAAATGCAAAAGCTCCGCCAGCAGCTTTCTCAACAGTTATTCCCTTATCTGCTTGTGTCCCGCCATTCCTTACAGCTCCCACAAAAGCTTGTTTAGCCAACTCTTGTGTAGCACTTGTTCCAGTTGTAGCAAGCAGTGCAGTACCGGCAGCCTCTTTAACGCTATTATCCTTACTACTTTGTCTTTCTAATCCATCCAAATCAATACTTTCAATTGGACTATTACTCGCAAACTGATATGGTATTAATTCCGGATACTGATTAGCTATCGGATCCACGCTCAGAAACTTACCTATCCTCGGATCATAGATCCGCATACCATAACCGAGGCTTCGCCGAGCTCATGAACGCCTATAAAACTGCAAACAACTGTGAATAATCCTGCTGGTTACCCTGCCCTTTTACCTCATTATCATTCTCTTTACCATTAAAACCATAGCGGTAAGGTACAGATCCGCCGAGGTTGTAGCTCCGGCCGCCCATCTGCCCGCCAAAAGCGTAGTAACCGAGGCTTTGCCGAGCTCATGAACGCCATTGATCAACAACGATAACAGGTGAATAATCGTTGGCAGATATGACCGTAGGTTTATACGTTCCATTATCGTTTACGACCTCATCACTGATCACCGACATCACATTGCCCATCCCGATAGCTATCGGGAGATTGCTTAGTTCAAAGAACTTTTTGCCTGTTTGCGTCCATACTGAAGGCGCATTGGCAGAGGCTAAGTTAACATCCGGACGCCACATTCCCAAATGGTTGAAGCCATACAATTGCTGCTCTTTCCAGGTGACCGCTCCGCCGGAAGTTGCCGCCTCGTAAACCGCCAGGTTATTGCCCTGCGCATCCCGTACATACCAGCTATTCAGGTTGCCCACCGTTTTGCGTACCCTGTTTCCTGCAACATATTTAGATTTATGCGAAAGATCTTCTTATATCCATAAGAACATGACTCATTTAACCTAAAACTAGAAAAGAAAAAAGCCAGGCGAAGATTATTTTAAAGCACAATTCATCTGGCCCGCAATCCTGCTCGCTAAGACTTGCACTATCTTCAAGCTTGATTTTATAATTGCGCTAAATTTTGTTTCTCTAAACATTTTATTGCAATTATAAAATCCATTTGACATAGTTGTCTTTTCTCTTAGAACAAGAATATCATTATCAATATACTTTAAAATATCAAACTCGTTAATTTCATCTAATAAATAATGATTAAGAGGGCTTGGCCAATTAATATTCGACTTTGTTTTTGGGAGTTTTTTATGCCTTTTATGGTCTCTTGTTTTAACTTTTTATCTTCCAATTTTACATCTGAAAAATATAGTAAAAAGAATTGGTCAAGTCCACCTGATACGTCCTGATAAGGTAATCTAATGGCCTGTTTCTAAATTGAAATGGCTTCTTCTTTTTTGTTTAAAATCCATAATGCAATTCCCAAAAAATATAATCGCCAGCTGATGTTCCATCTAAAGCAATAATATCATATCCTAATTTTACTATATCATAGCAGAGACACTGCCTCCCCCCACTAAGACTTGCACCAGCGAGGGTCATTATTTAAAATTACGAAATTCATCTTGATGTAACTTTATCCAAGCTGTTTCTTCCTCTGAAATCTTACTATTTAAAGGATGTTCTGAATAATCTTTTATGACCTCCAAGCACTCTTTTTTTAATCGATTATCAGGGTTCCCATAATCATATATTATATGAGCTGCCCACAGTGAAACAAAATATTGGCTCTCTCTGAATAAATTCGCAAACTCTTCAATTTCATTACCATTAAGATACTCCATTCCAATATCAATTAATAGCTGGTAATCCAAGTCCTGATAATTAATTGGATTAGATGGAGTAATCCCTTTAAAATAGTTCACTTTGCATTGCAATAAAAAACGATCGCCTCTGTTATTCATTATTTTATTATTTAACTTTATTTAAGGTGACTCCTGCCGCATTTTTAGGTATCCCGTTAATAATACCTTCCGTAGTTCCACCAACTGTTTTTCCCCCTGGTATAAATAAATTATTTGCCCCTACTTCATTTCCAGTTGGTAATCTAAGATTTAACTCCTTTAATGTACTAGGTTTAATATGGACTCTTATTAAGTCACCCTTGAAAACAATGGATCCTCTATACCTAATTTTGCAGCTATTTGTTGTCTAGTTGCCCCGCTAGATAATAATGCATTAATCTCACTAGTTGGTGCTATAAATGTTTCTGCTGGGTTTCCTACAACAGGACTCCCTGGATACTTAGCAAGCATTTCAGAAGAAACCAACTTAGTTCCGCCACTTTCGAAAGCCGATAAAGCAGATTGACTAATTGGTTTAAAAAGCGAAGTGCTAAAATTAAAAATCTTACCTAAAGCAACCCCGGTTCAATAAGCAAAAACAGCTTGACTTATTGCATTTCGTGAATCCTTTTCTTGCTGAATACGCCCCTCTAATGTTTTAGCTTTGTTATCGTTAAACCCACTAAAAAATTGTGCTCCTAGAAAAAACTGGGATACTTTACCTCCAGTAAAGTATAAATCAGCTGCAACTGCTGATGCAGTAGTAACTGCAATCAGACCTTTTTTATGACCTTCTCTTAATCCTTTATTAAAGTTATCGCGTTCACTGGCCGGAACTCCTTGCAGGGCGCCAGCCCATGAACCTTCTAATCCGTCTAAATCAATAGCTTGAATAGGACTATTGCTGGCGAACTGATATGGAGTCAGCATCGGATAATTTGCAGTTATCGGATCCACACTCAAAAACTTCCCAATCCTCGGATCGTAGATCCTCATCCCGTAATCCTGCTGGTTACCTGCTCCCTTTACCTCGTTATCATTCTCTTTGCCGTTAAAGCCATAGCGGTAAGGCACAGATCCGCCGAGGTTGTAGCTTCTGCCGCCCATATGACCACCAAAAGCATAATAACCGAGGCTTTGCCGAGCTCATGAACGCCATTGATCAACAACGATAACAGGTGAATAATCGTTGGCAGATATGACCGTAGGTTTATACGTTCCATTATCGTTTACGACCTCATCACTGATCACCGACATCACATTGCCCATCCCGATAGCTATCGGGAGATTGCTTAGTTCAAAGAACTTTTTGCCTGTTTGCGTCCATACTGAAGGCGCATTGGCAGAGGCTAAGTTAACATCCGGACGCCACATTCCCAAATGGTTGAAGCCATACAATTGCTGCTCTTTCCAGGTGACCGCTCCGCCGGAAGTTGCCGCCTCGTAAACCGCCAGGTTATTGCCCTGCGCATCCCGTACATACCAGGTATTCAGGCTGCCTACTGTTTTGCTTACCCGGTTTGCTGCAGCATATTAAGTTTTATGCGAAGGATCTTATTACATCCATAAAAACAAGAATCATTTAACCTGAAACTAGAAAACAAAAAAGCCCGGCATAAAGGCCAGGCTAAGATTGTTTAAACGCACAAGTCATCTGCTCCGCTAAGACTTGCGCTAGTGAGAACAATTACTAACGATACATGTATCCAGTTGCAGTAACTGAATACTCACCAACTATTTCATCTTTATAAACTAAGCCATATTTAATTAAATTTTCTAAGCCTAAAGAAATAGCTTCCAGGCTAATTGATTTATTGAGTTTCAGTTTTTGCCAAAGGGAATTAATACCCTCAAAGATTTCTTTTTCACTTAAAAGAATATGTCCCCTCAAATAGGCAATAATACTTCCTCCATGATACTTTTCTAAAAGTTCATTATTAAAAAGCCATAAATGACTGCGAAAATTTAAAGTCAAAGCAGCAGCATTGTATAACTGTACCTTACACGCTAGTTCAAAATCTAGGTGATTCCTCAAATTAATTTTATAAGACTGTCCTTTAAACTTCAAAAGACTGGTTGTAAATTCATTTGGTTTGTAATCATATAATATCTTCCGAATCTCTTTATCCAAACTAAAAACCAAAGAACTTACCTTTTCATCTGCAATTATTAAGAATGGCCAGCAATTATTATCTTCATCGTAATCATCTACAAGTCTTCTACATAAATCTGCATTAATTGTCGTATAGAAATTTGATACACTTGAACTTAAACAAAAATTCTTCATATAATTTATTTAGTAAACGTAGCCTCAACTCCATTACCTATTCGCTGAACTACAACATTTTTAAAGCCAGCTGCCTTTGCTTGCTGACCTGACCAAGTAGAAAATGCAGCCTCTGTATCTTTAGCCCCCACTTTTATGGCATTATAAAAATCTTTTAAATTAGTAGACATTCCTCCCTCATATCCTTCATCCATAATCCACTTAGCTGTAAATTTATCAGCTTTTGTGGTCTTAACAGCTGTTTCGAAGATTTTACTACCTAAACCTTTTCCCTGCAATTGCTTTGGTATATTTAAATCTAATTCTAATCCCTTAGTAGACGAATACGAATAGGTTCCAAGGTTGTTCCCTTCGAATTCGGCGAAAGTTGTAGTACTACCTTTAAAGGAGATAAATTTGATTGATGATTTAAAAAAAGGTGCAGCAACAGAGAATACTTTTCCTAAAGCAACACCAGTTCCATAAGCAAAAACAGCTTGACTTATTGCATTTCGTGAATCCTTTTCTTGCTGAATACGCCCCTCTAATGTTTTAGCTTTGTTATCGTTAAACCCACTAAAAAATTGTGCTCCTAGAAAAAACTGGGATACTTTACCTCCAGTAAAGTATAAATCAGCTGCAACTGCTGATGCAGTAGTAACTGCAATCAGACCTTTTTTATGACCTTCTCTTAATCCTTTATTAAAGTTATCGCGTTCACTGGCCGGAACTCCTTGCAGGGCGCCAGCCCATGAACCTTCTAATCCGTCTAAATCAATAGCGTGAATAGGACTATTGCTGGCGAACTGATATGGAGTCAGCATCGGATAATTTGCAGTTATCGGATCTACACTCAAAAACTTCGCTATCCTCGGATCATAGATCCGCATACCATAATCCTGTTGGTTGCCGGTTCCTTTTACCTCGTTATCATTCTCCTTACCGTTAAAACCATAGCGGTAAGGCAAAGATCCGCTGAGGTTATAGCTCCGGCCTCCCATCTGACCACCAAAAGCATAATAGTCGTTACTGTTAATTACATCGGGTACATAAGTATTGCCGCTTTGTAAACGGTTATCGCTCACCACCGCCATTACGTTACCCAGGTAGAAGTACCAATTTAAGCTAGATTAAGAAATAGTTAAGAGCTTACTGAGGTAATTTTCAAGATAAAGTATATCTTGAATTGCTTCTTTAATATCTCCTCCAATTAGTAATCTTTGCTTAATATAATTCCATAATTCCGCATTATAACCAAAGGCCTCTCTCTCAACCCCAATCTCCAAATCCATTCTTTCATCCATACTTTTAATAATTGTACTATATTGGTTTTTTAAGTATTCTTTAACATCATTATAAAAACCATTAATCTTCGCATATTTCAATATTAATTCTAAAATATTGACTTCAATATATTTATAAGAGAATTCTATAAGCAAAAAATAAGAAATACTGTTGCTAAATTTTTTTAGTAGGTAATCAAAATCATCTTCGCTAAAGTTGGTCCATAATTCTGGCAAGCATAAAAAAAGCGCTTTAGTATAAGTTGGATTAATTAGCTCTATATTGTAAAGTATAAAATCAATATTATTTACAGAAACTATTTGATTAATGAACTGCTCTAAAAAAGCCCTATCAATTGGAAAGTACGTTGCTTCGTTTATTGACCTTGTCAATATTTCACGAGAAAGTGAAATTATTTCTTCATTAAAATGTAAATACATCAGTTCGCCTTAAAAGTTTTTTCTATCCTACCTTCACTATTATATAATTTAACATTTGCTCCTGTTGTATTTACTCCAGCCTTATTAAGTAAACCTACAGCACTTACGCCCTCAGCCAATGTTGGTTGATAATGCCCCGAATTATTTGATATTTCCATTACCTGTCCTTTATATATCTTTAACGTTCCAGCTGCCTTTACCGTTTCAGCCCCCCCAGACAAATTATAATGGCCTACGCCGATTTTTACTTGTCCTTCATTAGTAATTACGAAATCAAATCGACCATTAGTTACGGCTCTCTCACCAATGTTTATTTTTCCTCCCGCAATACTAGGACTATATGAGACAAAACCATCTCCTATCTGAGGGTTATTGTTCTTCAGTGTTACTCCTACATTGGCTGGTGATACGGATTTTTTTACATTTGAAGCTACATTTTGTTTTGCCAAAAATCCTAATGTTGCACCTTGTGTGATTTCACGTAAATTATAAACAATAGCATTGAATATAACTTGTTTTTGAAATGCTTGCGTCGCCTCATCTTGAGATATATAGTTATCAGGATTTGGGTTTCGAAGGAATGTTCTCATTTCTGTTAAAGAGTATACGGGTTCTAAACCATCTCCTTTTCGCGCATCAGAAAAATTATAGGTTTGTCCTTGATATTTAACATTATATTCTAATGGTACATCTCTTGTAAACGTCCCTCTTCCCAACATTTGAAGGAATGAAAGTTGTTTAGGGCCCTCACTTAATGTTTTTATTACAGGCTTTCCTTCTTTCATTGTTAACTTTACAGAAATCTTTTCAAGACCGTCCAGATCTATATTTTCTATTGGGCTATTGGATGCAAATTGATACGGTGTTAAATCTGGATACTGCTTCTGCAACGGATCCACACTCAAAAACTTCCCAATCCTCGGATCATAAATCCTCATGCCATAGTCCTGCTGGTTACCCTGCCCTTTTACCTCGTTATCATTCTCCTTACCGTTAAAGCCATAACGGTAGGCCTGTGCACCAGGGTTGGTAAAATCGCGGCCCTTCATCTGCCCACCAAAAGCGTAATAGTCATTGCTGTTAATTACATCAGGCGCATAAGTATTTCCAGTCTGCAAACGGTTATCGCTCACCACCGCCATAACGTTACCCAGGTGGTTACTCAACTCAAAGAACTTAAGGCCATAGCTGTTCCAAATACTGCTGCCATTGCCTGTAGCTAAATTAAGGTTTGGTTTCCACATTCCCAAACGGCTACTGCCATACAGTTGTTGCTCGCGCCAGTTGCTGGTATTGCCGGCATTGTCGTAAACTGCCAGACTATTGCCCTGTGCATCGCGCACGTAATAAGTGGTTATATTATTGTAAAGCTTGCTTACCCGGTTGCCCGATGGATCGTAAGTATAATTAATGCCTCCGCTGTTTTTGCTGATGCTCCTGATTTTACCATACACACTCCAATCGATATTGCTGATACCTTCGGCAGCATCGGTTTTTAAATTGCCGATTTCGTCGTAACTGTAATTGTTATTGCCAATATCGTTTCCATTGTTTACGCCAACGGCATCGTTTACAGCGGCCAGGCGGTTATTAAGCAGTTTGCCCTCGGCATTACGGTTATAGACATAGCCCAAATTATCCATTGCATTGCCATTCTGGTTATTGCGCAGCAGGTTTAAAATGTTTCCGTTACCATCGTAATTAAAACTTTCTTTAAACTTATTGCCTGCACTGGCAAAACTCCAGTTACCGGTACCCAAATCGTGCTGGTTTACATTTTTAATGCGGTTTAACTGATCGTAACCGTAACTGTAACCAACGGTTGCACCACTGTTAATACCTGCAATGGCGTAAGTGCTGTTACTGATGTTACCATTAAACAAAGGCTTACCCGTAAGATCGCCATTGGCCCCCACATAGGTTTGGGCAAAAGCACCATTGCCACCAATCGGGCTATAATCGCCATTGTAATAACCCAGGCTGTAAGCCAGGGCATCTTTGCCGATGGTGGTATTCTGGCCCGGTCCGGCATCCGCACCCATCTCTATGCCTGGTTCTAATCTGGTACCATTTACCCCCTTTAACCAACCCTGCAAGGTATAAGCATAATCCATTCCCTGTACTTTCTCCAGGTTCCGGCCAAGTTCCATCCTGGCCAGCGGGCCATGCAGATAATATTGGTAACTGGCATCCAGGCGCCGGCTGGGATCAGTCAGCGTACTACCAAAACCATAATTAACTACACTGGCCTGGGTGCTGCTCCATGCGGCGGTTAGGCGATTATCGGCATCATATTTATATTGGTAATAAAAGGCATCGTTCTGTCCATGCTGATAAGCCAGAAAATTAACTTTACCGCTAATTAAATCGTATTCGTAATTGATGGTTTTTAAACCCAGTCCGTTAATTTGCTGGTATAACGTTTTCACATTGCCACTTACATCATAGTTATAATACGTTGCATTGATGGCTGATGTTCCCGGTGTTTCACGGTACACACTTGCTGATACAAGCTTACGCTGGTTCTCCAACCCCAGGTTGGTTAATGTGCCATTACCGCTAATCAAACCATCATAGTAAGTTTGGGTAATCTGTGTATTATTTCCTGAGCTTAAAAAGTTACGGTAAAAAGTATTGTCTACGTAAGCCGGTTCGGTTAAACCGCTGCTTGTGGTGTTTTTTTGGCCTACCTCTTTTATCCTGCCCAATGCATCATAATCGGTATAGCTAAAATTATTACCTGTGGCCTGTTTTGCATTTTGCGAAATCACCAAACGGCTGAGGTAATCGTACCAGAACTTGCTGGTGCCGGCATCAGGGGTATATTGTTTTACCACCTGATTGGTGGCGTTGTAAGCATAAGTAGTGGTTAACCGGTGTAAAGGATAAGTACCGTTAAACTGGGTTTCCAGGGTACTGTTTTCGGCAATAGTGGTAGGTTCTCCCGCTGCCGGTATATTAAAACGGTACCAGGCCAAAGCTGTGCCATCGGCAACGGCAAAGCAGGGGCTTGCGGCGTTGGCGGCAATTTCGCCGGCCGCCATTAAACGACCGTTATAAATACGCAGGTGTTTCAGGTTAGTAAAATTGCGCGGCATATTAATCGGGTTACTGGTAATGGCCCAGCCACAACCTGCTGCCGGTGCGCCTGCCACCGGGTTATAGGCTTTCCCGTTTACCCAGATCTGTGCAATACCCTGCGCAAGATCTGTTCCCTGTACCACCACGTGTGTCCATGGCGATAATGGTAAAATATCGCTCACATTGGCGGTAATGTGCCTGCTTAATACAATACTTACCTGATCTGCTGCCGTTTGGTTTAAGGTAAAAATATCAACATTAACCAGGTTTCCGTTTACGCAGGCCTGTAACATGTATTTCATATCTGGCGTGGCCGCAATAAATTGCTTGCCCCCATCAGCATCTGTATACAACCACATTTCTACCGCGGTATTGCCGTGCGCCTGTAAAGTATTGCTTAGGGTTTGTAAAGCGGTATTCTGATCGGCCGCAGTTAGCGGGCCATTATAATTGCAATCTTCAGGCTGTGCTTTCCTGCCACGCTGTACCAGTTCAATCTCATTATCGTTTAAAAGTGTCACTCCTTCTGGCGGTACGGTACGGATGAGGTTACCGGCCAGATCGTAATAGTATAGTGTATAATGGTAAATCTGTTGCGAAGCCTTAAGCATAACATTAGCCTTTGCAGCTGCACAGGTGCTTACATAGGCATTAACAAATTTTCTTTTCTCTTCATTAATATAACTGCTGTATTGCTCGCTCCCTGTTCCGTAAGCCTGATCGATTAATGTTTTTACGCATGCCATCGGATCAACAGGTGCGGCAACATAAGGAGGCTCGTTACACAATAGGTCGCGGTTGCTGGAACTGTAATCCACGTAATCCTGGTACGACAGGAAAAAGCCGAATTTCTGGTTTAAGTAGTTGCTAAAAATGGTTTCGTAATGGGCAGATGCCGGATTTAAGGTATTACCAAAAGCTGTATTTAATTCGGAAACAGCCGTATTATAAGCATTTCTAGTTACACAACCAGTTGCCCCTGCATCCAGAAAAACAGGAAGTTTGATATCGTAATCAAGCAGGTGTTTACAGTTGGTACAGCCTTTGATCAGGGTATTTAATTCTGCTTCGGTTAAAGTCATTGCACCACCGTACTGCGCCACCAGTGTATTATAAAAACCCGATGTACCATAACCCGGCAGGTTCTTTAACTTAGTACAGATCGCATCTGTAGTAGCGGAGATGGAAACCTGGGTAGGTTGCTGTATCACCTCATGCGGATAAGGCGAATCGATTAACCATGGGTTCAGCAGATCGGTAAAAGTATTAATTCCTAGTGTGTATTTAATGACGTCGCCAAAATTTCTGGCCGCATGTCCATTAATATTTATAGTAGTTGAGCCGGGTAAACTACTGGCACCAAAAGGATGATCGAGGTCTCCTCCCAGCGTACATAAAGTGATTAAGTTGTTTCTGAGTTCATCTATTTTTGAGGTGAAGTTACCCGCTTCCAATCCTTTTTGAAGACGCTGAATCCAGCCATCGGCACTACCGGTACAGGAAGTATTGATCTGGCTGGTTAATGCAGCATATTGCTCTGCCTTATACTGCGCCTCGGTTAAACCTGTTTTGGGCGCGATGATATCCGGATCGAACCTGCTCTTTTTTTCAGCATAAATGGCCGGGCAATTGGCTGAAGGTGGTGTTGGAGTGCAAAAACTTGCTCCTGATATGGTATTCTGGCTTAAATATACCTTTTGGAACGGACTACAATTCTGTACTTGTATGTAATAGGTCGAGTCGTAAAAATAAGTAGCAGAGCTTTGTCCGTTTGGAACTGATATGACTACCGATTCGTATGTGCTTGAGTAGTCGTGGTCAACCCGGAAATTTACCGTTACCTGTACATCCATATGGAATGATACCGGATTACCATTCTGATCAACCAGTTCTACCGTTGTTTTTCTGGGATTGTGAAAGTAATAACCATAACAATCGATATATTTCGAAATATTACCATCGTTTAAGTTGGCCTCATCGCTTATTTTTGCACAAACCGTAACCGTGTTTGAAACCCGCATTGCATTTTCCTCTTGCGGCGCACTGCTCCTCGTGGTCATCGATGGTGTAGAGGCAAGCTCTGGCTGGTACCGGGCTACCCAAACATTTCGGTAAATCTGATAACTCCCTTTCTCATTTTGCACCGCGAAATAAGGTTTAAATTCATATTCACCAAATTGGCCTGGTGTATATGATACAGAAGTATCGCTATTACTTCTTCTGGCCTGTGTTGTAGCATGGCTATTGCCCTCTTCAGCGTTTACTTTACTAACGCTATAAATCTTATTGCTGTCAAAATCGGCCAATACCTGCTGCTCATCAGTATTATTGGCCATTAGCTGCATGGTAGTTTCGCAAGGCTGTTGTTCAACATTGCTCGTGGTGGCTTCAACTGCTTTAAAAAGTGCGGTAGGCTGCTGATCACATGGATTACCGCCACCTCCGCCGCCGCCGCCTCCTCCAATATAGTTACTACAAATACTTACCCATACATTATTGAATAAGTAACTTGTATTGTTATAAAAAACGGTATAACAAGGATAAAAAGTAAGATCGCTATTATATAAACCTCCGTTACAGCCTACAGCGGGTGGATCAGCTTCATCATAACCTTCAAAAATGGTATATTGATATTGATAAGGATAATTAACGGTATAATAAGAACCATAACCATAACTGCCATTGGGAGTCAAACTACCCTCAAAAGTGCAGCCTGCAGGAGTACTTTCTGTGCAGGTCATTTCCCACACATTGGTATACCTTATTGTTGCCCCCGACGGCATAGCAACCTCTAAGCAGCTGTAAAACTGCCTGGTTCCCAGATTGCTGCAACTAATTGCAGGCGGTGCACTATGCGTTCCCGTAATGTAGGTATATGTTACCTGCTGGTTATTGAGGTAATCGAATGTTTTATAGCTATTTGGAGACAGCTGCTGTGTGGACGCTGCGAATATTCTTGTTGAGCAATCGCCATTGTTAGTGTAATCATATTCAGCACTAACAGGTTTCCCTATGGTACAGGCAGTAGCGGGATTACAGGTTTCGTTATTTCGGATTATTTCTATATACTTTTCTTTAAGCTCGAGATAATAATCGCGGTAAAGTTGCCATTCGCGGTTTTCTACCCTGCAGGCATCATTGGGGCTGCAGGCATTCCAGTTCTGTACGGTTGTACTTGCCCCCAAATTAGCAGTACCTGTTGTATCAGAACAGTAAAGAACAAAATCAATAAAGCCATTGATATTTTTTACGGCAACATCATTACGCCCGGTTTTTACCACACTGAAATTATTCAGATCGAATTCCATATTGCTCTTGTAGGTCGCATATGCAGAATTGGTAAAAAAGGGATCGGTATTGAGCAGCCAGTTTATCGAATTGCTGCGGTGGTAACCAATTGCTGCTGCCGTTTCTATTTCCTTTAAATGGTTATCCCATGCTTTTTCTCCGGAGTGGTTAATACAAAACTGAAGTTTGCAATATTCGGGGTGGAAACGGAGAAATTGTTCTGCCCAATCGGGTTTCCAATACTTTACCAGGTCATCTAATGTAAATGAGGCATCATATGGATAAATAATACTGCCATCTTCTTTGGTTACGGCACTATTGATATAAGCGGGATCAGCACTATCCAGGTTATCAAATGCACCATGTTTAAAATATAGTTGTAGTACGTTGGTAGCCGTCTCTAAAAAGTTACCAGCATCATCAACCATGGCATATTGCCCGCCAGGCGAAACATCTGACAACATGGGGTTGCGGTAATCATCGCAAGGGCTGGCTGTGCTCACACAAGACGCTTCAAGTGCCGCTACTTTATTTAAAAGATCATCGTAAGTACTTGAAATCAGATTCTGATAAGCAGCCGGGGCTTCGCCAAGCTGATTCAGCCTGGCGATAAACATGGCTGTAAAATCTGCCTTATTGCCCAGTTTTGCCCTTGCCGTTTTACAATCGGCAAAACAATCCTGAAAGCGGCTTTCGGCAAGATACTTCAATACAAAATCAGACTGTTTTTGAAGGTAAAGCGCATTCTGGCCTTTTTTTACATATTCGTTTGTAAAGTAATTGATTACGCGCTCGCTCAGGTTAAAATTAAAGGTGATGTAGTATTCGCCGATCTGGTTAAATGCGGTTTCAATAGTACCATTTTGTATGCCTACATTTTCACAACTGGAACTATCAGCGCCAATTATAACGGGTGCAGCAGTATTATAAACCACAACATTACAGTTATCCCGGATGGTGATGTCCAGCTCATAATAGCAATTACTGCAGGGTTGAAAAGTGGTACCCGGATATTGGGCAATCAGTTTTTCTATATCATACTTTAGCGTAACAGGGCCTGGTACCGATGCGGTGTAAGTGGTAGTGGCATTTAGGCTCAAGCGGCTGGCATCAAAATTAAACTGCTCCGGTTTTAATATTTTCATATTAATCTCCTGTACAGCTGGCTTGTTATCCAGGCCGGAAACATTATCAGGTGTATTACCGGTTAATGCAGTAGCAATAGTTTTACCGCTGGCATTGAGGTAGCTGATACTGATCTGTCCGTTTGGATCGATCACCATATTTTTAAGGTAATGCTCTGCAAAGCCAACATCGTTACCAAACAGCCTGTCTAATTCCCACTGTTCAGGTTTAGCATAATAATATCGGGTAGTATGCTTTTCACCGGTACCGGGCTGAAAGGTATAACCCACACCGCCCTGCAATTTTATCCGACCGGTTTGATCTGGCGTATATTGTGTTACCGATAAAGGATAACCACCGGCATCAGGAAGATATTGATTAAATGAGGTAAGGTTTTTAAACTGATTTTGTGCTGAATAATAGCGTGACGCGCCGGATGATATATTCAGAGCCGACGGCAAAGGTTCGCAATTGGCCGCATTTAAATCGGTATAACTATATGGCAAATTGCTGGCATTCCGGTTAAAAGCTGGAAAATAATGCAAAGATTGGTTGGTTGTACTTTCTCTAACCGGCGCAGGTAAAATACTCGCTGCAGGGCGCCCAAACTCATCGTAAATATTCTCTTGTACAACAGCTACATCATCACTATTGTTGAGGGTTACGGTTTGGCGCCCCCTTAGCGAACCATCAAAGTAACTGACTACTTCTTTCTTTTTGCCTTCTTCGGCATAAGTAGCAGCATATTGCCAGTTTAAATTCTGCTCATGCCAGCCCGGCTCCCATATTGCATAGTTATTATTGTTATCCTGTTTATAAAACCAGTCGCCGGTATTTCTAAGCCCATCAGTAGTGTATTGCACTTGCCTCATCCTCACCAGAATATATTTGGCATTATACAGCAAAGAAATGGTATAGTTATTTTCGTGGGTGGTTATCCGTGTGGCATTGTTTCTGAAGATGGCTCCGATATCATCATTAGAATATGCTCCGCTGTTTAATTTTAATGCGTCTGCAATCGTTTCCCATTCTGATCCATTATCAATACTTACCCACTCTACATCATATTCTTCTGCACCGGGCACTAAAGACCAGCTCAACCTTAACTGATTATCCTGAACAGTTCCAACGCTTAACCTTTGCAAACCTTTATTTTTGGGTTGTTCTGCCTGCTCGCCATTAATACCTAAAAACAAGTAAGGTTTAAAAGCATATTTACGGTCGATATTGATCATGCTGCTCAATTGCAATACCGGAGGCAGCTGCGTTCCGAATTCCGGACTGTTAATAGAAACTACATATACTTTTACATAAAAACCATTTTGAAAACTATAGGTATCTATACCTTTGTAAACGGCTCCTGCATTTTTATTATAACTTACATTAAGCGTTACATCGTCAATTTTAGTTGCATCGATCTGCGCCGGAGAACTAAAATATTCAATCCTGATTTTTAAGCTACAGCTAAAAGACTGGCTGATGTCCTGTTCATCCAGGACCTGCAAATTAATGCTGTTTTTAACTGAGATATTGGTGATATCAGCCCAGTTGAACGTTGTATTTCTAAACTTTTCGTCTTTTACCGATAAGGAGTCGCCAGCTTTAATGTTCCCTTTCAAAAAGTTTTGATAGGGTTCTACCGCTGCAAATACATATTGTTGCAGCAATACCAATAAAGAAACCACAAAAACAAAACGGAGCGTTTTTAACATAACTAAATATTCTTAATAATATCTTATTTCAATCAGGCATCATTACCTGATTATTCTCATCTCAATAAGTTAAAACACCATGGGTGTTTAGTCGGGCACTTTGCCGCCTGGCTTCTCTTCTAATTGAAGGGCAGGTGTCAAGCTAATTAACGGCCTATCTCAATTACTTCGTAACCTGTATAGTCATGAACAGCTTTAAATCCGTGATCTGATTTCGCCAGTATCCGTTCTATGGACAATAACGCAGTTTCGTTCAGGTTGCTCCTTTCTGAATATCTCATCAAAATGGTTTTATCCATTTTTGAATTTAAAGGATCGTCCAGGTTACTTAACCGGATAAAAACTTCGGTTGGCTTAAAGGTATCGCGATTAAAAGTGATGCTATATTCTTTGCAGGTTACATGATGTGGATTGATAATGGATATTTTACGAAACCCTTCCGGAGCAGTCATTTCTACCACACGATATCTTTCTTCGCGTAAGCTTGAAACGAGCTTTTCTATTTGGGGGAACATGAATTGCGGGTTTATGCTTTTATGAGGCGAAAGCATTATTTTTTTTTGCTGTCCGTCTACCTGCACACAATAAGTATTCGTATTGATCATTTCCACCAAATTCATCTTATAGTAGAAACTACTGTCTTTTTTAATAAAACAATAAGCGGCATTGTCAACATTTACCGAACTATCATTCCCATCGTGAACACTTAAGGTACCTGATAAGGTAAGTTCGCCGGCATTAAAATCGATGGCTTTACCAGCCATTGCAAATAACTTCAGTTTTGCGGTATCGATATTAATCGTTTCAACAGTATCTTGTACAACAATTGCCATTGCTTCGCTTTTATTCGCAGCTATTTTTGCACTGGCAATGGCAACAAAAAGGATAGCCGCAAGGCCAACTGACGAAAAGAATAGTTTTTTATGTAAGGTTTTCATTAGTTCTTTTTTCTGTAAGATGAGCGGTTTTCTTTAATGGTAGCAATGCCCCTTTCGGTTTCTTTCTTCACCCTAACTAACGATCCCTCATCATCATATTCATAAAAGGTTGCGAATGCATTTTCATCCAACTCGGCCATGAGTTTAAAATTGCGGTTATCATAAGTGTATGACTTTAAAAGGCCATCTTTTGGATAGATCCTGATATCATCAATGTAAATTCCGCCATAGTTGGCTTTCAGTACCAAATCCATTTTTGAATATCCGTTTACCTTTGTATCTATTCTGCCTTCTAACAATTTCCATCCTTCTACAAGGGCTTTAAAGTTTAATGTTACCGGATAACTATAATTATAATATGGCACCTGGTAATAAGCGCTTATATTGACACTTTTATTGGTAGGCTGATTATCCTTAACCCAGACATTAAATACGTACTCATTGCCCTGTACAGGCTCGAAACCCCGAGGCAATAAACCATAATGATTAAGCAGGTTAAATTCACCGTTAGTGTTTCTTGTTAAGTAAGGTGAGTTTTTTTGTTCCTTATTATGCTTTACGGTAGAAAGCATAATTCCATCAGTTGACAATGCCAGGCTATGTTTACCAGTGTGTGATACCAAATCAGAAAGTGACGAATATAATGGTTGGTTATATGGTTTTGATACAAACTCTTTCACGATATTAGAATCTGGCATAACCGCGTGGCGGTTGCGGTCTTCAAAGCTATTGACATAGATTTCCCTGTTTCTGGCATTTGATGCCACTGCCGATGGTAATTCACCCTTAAAGTCAAAACTTGCAGCACTATATCGGTTTAAGGCATCTTTATTTTCCAACTCCTGACCATATTTATCGTATTGAGTAATGATATTGGAGGTAATCCATTTCGGTTCCCAGAAGTTTTCTACCAGGTATACCCAAGGACTACCAGTGGTCCAGTAAGACTTAAAACTTTTTAAGTAACCGGCATTGGTTGTATTCATTCCTTTTTTGCCTAACGTAAAAATATTATCGTAAGCTCTGTTCTCTTGAAATACTTTCTGTTGATACGGACGCCAGTTACCTTTTAGTCCTTGAACAAAAGGGTTGTAAAAGGTACTATAGGTAAAGTGCCATGTTTTAGGTGCATTGAGCGATCTAAAACTTTGAATCTCATTTGTATTTGCAAGATTTAATGTTGTAAAAATCGTTTTTGGCGGGTTACCGGCAGAAGATGCAAAAATCTGACCAATAGTGTTATCGTAAATTTCGACGCCTAAAGAACCTGGGTTTTGACTCCAGTTATGGCAACAGTTAGGCACATTGTAACCTTCAACTTCGATATTATGCGTTCCGGCTTCCAGATACAATGGAAAAATATTCCAATAATCACTTTGCCCTATATTGGTTAAGCCAGGTTGGAACACATTACCATCTATAGTAATGGTTATTCTATCATCACCGGCAAAGCCGATATAATATTGTTTACTTACCTCGGCATTAAATGTTGATGAAAACCCAACTGCCTCAGATAAAGCCGGTAAATCTTCACCTTGATATCTGTTTGGAAATATACCAATAGAAGCCATTCTGGTATTGAGGTAATTATTGCCAGAATTATAATAATAGTCTGGATTTCCCTGATATTCATTCGTACAATTTTCACAATAGGGGTCATAAGGATTATAAAAACGAACTCCTAGCCTTCCGTGTTCAACATGATTTCCAACTAATCTGAAAATAAAATTAAATGAGGTGTTTTCAATACGCTCTGTAACCTGCCCTTGTGCATCAACCGGCCATTCATCATCGTAAGTGGTTAACGATGCAGATATTACCTTTAACTGACTTAAATCGCCGTTAATATTAAGTTTATTGTTTTTTATCGGATTATTAACTGATACAATACTTTCGGTTGAGGCCAATAAAGTATTTCTAAATCCTGAACGCACTACTTTAAAAGTTTTGGCTACTCCTTCACCTGTAATCGATTTTAACACTTTACCGTTGCGGTCAATCAGTATTTTTGATGGTTCCAGGAGGTTGGCCGCAATTGTATTAGGATCTGTAGGGTTACCATAATAAATTGTACTTCGGTTATCGATAACCCAATAATGCGTCCCTGTTCCCAAATTAATTAATTCATCTCCCTGTGTTAACAAGGCCCAATACGTATCATTAATTTCATATAGATTGTTCAGGGACACATTTTTGAGCATCATCCCCAGGTTCTGGTAGGCTCCTCCCATTTTCCGGTAGGCCCAGTAAGCGGGTAAATTAAGCGAGTAATAATCTTTATTAAATTCATTTTGCGTTTTAGTCAGTAGTGCTTCTCCTGTTACACCATCATAGGCTACATTTTCTACCGCAATAGAAGAACCGTTCTCCTTTTTTATGACGGTTTTAATTAGACCATTGGTTTGAATAACCTTTACAGCACAAGCCGATCTGAATAACTTGTACTCATTATTGCTGTTCACCGGAAAATGCGGAATAACTAAAGGTGCGAAGATAAAAGGGATTACATCAACCCCTAAGTTTACCGCCAGCCCCGAATTGTTTGTTTCCTGCTCCCTAAAATCGGTATAAAACTCTATATTCCTTCCAATTACACCAGCACTAACATTTCCATCTGGTGCAACAATACTCACATTATTCTTTAATCTTTTCTCAACAGCATTCTGGTTTTCAACCTGATAATTATATTCAGTTGAGGATATATCTACTCCAGCATTGTTATATATACGGTTAGCCTTCGGTTTTCCATGCATATCGTTCAGTTCTATACAATAGCCTTGAGCGAGTACCAATTCTTCCACACTACTGGTCTTGATAAGAGAATAACTACTTTGGGGTTTTGGGTTGTATTTTTTTAAGGGCAAAACATTAACCCTTACCGGAAAATCTTTGGCGGTATAAAATTCGTTTACAACATAACCGGTTTTGGGGATGTGATCAGACGGTAAACTTCCACCGGCTTCAAGGTCCTTAATGATTACTTTACTGTACCCAACACCGGGCGATGGATACAGGGACTCGCCAAAAGGTGCTTCCAGTTCAAAATAATTATTAATTGCTCCCTTTATTTTCTGAATATATGGAACCGGCTGTTTCAAAGCATTTTCATCATTACCAATAGATGGTTCGTAAGTAGCTACCCCGCTGCTTATTTTTTTTCCGTTACCCGAAGTGGTTGTGTACTCATAACTTTGGCCATAAATCCCTTTAGGGGCATTGGTTCCGGTTAATGTATCCCATTCATCTTTTACGGTAACCTGTTTAACCCTGGAGCCCCCACCTAATTTTGGCGATGCCGTTAAACTGATACGTGCAAAAGCCTTGCCCCCTTCTACTGCACTGCAATAACCTTTACGTGTTGCTTTTTGATAAAAATTTTCACGGAGTTCTTTAAGGTTTCCTGCAGCGTTCATTACTGCGTTTACAGCTGCAGCAACGCCTGTATGCTGATTATCACCTACCCTGTTCTCATAGCCTGGATAGGCAAACTTCGGATATTCGTTTTTCATCTTTTGCCAGGCAGCAAAACGAATGGGGTTAGTTATTGGTCCACCTTCAGCGATTTGCTCTAAACTTAGTTTTGCTATGCCCGAATTCACATTAACTGAGGTAACTTTACAATATGCGGATACAAAATCGATTCCATTATTACTGGAGGGTGCATTTGAGGTACCTACCTTAACCTGCGATTTTGTGTAGATATAATCCGAACCATTTAGATAGGTATTTTTGAACCATTGGGTTTGGTTCTGGCCCGACGGCGGATCAGCATCTACGTTAAGCTGTATAGCAATGGCATTGGCTAAAGTTGTGCCATCAGGAAAACTATAGGGAACCATCACTGCAGCGTGCTTATTTTGCACATAGGCATAATCGTCTGCTTCGTACATTATTCCGATATTTCCACCAGAAGGCAATTCGATATTGCTGATGTGCCATAAACCAGCGGCCTGATCTGCATAAGCTTTATCCTGTGTAGCATAAGGATATTCCTCATTTGTTAAATTTCCGGGATTGGTCTGATTTTTATAATTACCCCAACGGTCAGTCATCATGGTTCCATAAGGGATGTCAATGCCATTTATTTTAGAGTTGTAGGTAAATACATAGGGGTGATATTGACCCTTGTGTGTATTTCCGTATTCAAACCAAACTTTTTTCAAGGTTAATTTGCCTGCACCGCTTGCGATAGAGTTAGGGGTATTCGGACATAAATCATATCCATACTCAAATTTTACCACCTTAATAGGCTTACTTAAATTCTCTTTTGAATACAGGCGGATTTCTTTTAAACATTTTTGTTTTGTGCCGGCATCCAAAGCACCTTTCCAATCTGTTACCCCCAGGCCATCAAGCCTGTCTTCGGTAAGAAAGTAGGCGATTTTTGTTTTTGATTCGATCGAGTGAACATAATAGATTTCCTTTTCTCCGTAAACGATAGATCCCTTGTCATCATCCGGATCGGCTAATAAGCCCCTGTTTAAACTTCCCTCGGGCACATGTGCACCTCCGTTTTTCTTATTGCCAAAAGGAGTACGCCATTTGTAGGAATCAATTTTGCTATAGTTAAATTTAATGCCGGTCCCATTATCGTCCGAACTGATTCCATCACCGGTTTTATCTACATAATCGGGAGATAAAATTCCGCTGATCAGATAGCTGTAAGCATATGCAGGTTGAATATCCCGATGATAATAGTTATCCAGCCCCTGATTTTCATGGAGAATTTGATTGCCATTTAAAGGCACGTCAACTTTTCCTGTACCATTATTTCCGGCATTGTTTACTGCAAATGAAATTTCTTCCTGACGTTTATTATATACGGGAATGCCATAAACCATTCGTTGTCCGGAGGCGTTTGTTACTGTTATTTCGGAGATATGGTGTTTTTTCCTTAAGGTATCAATCCTTGAAACGCGTGCAGGCAACACTGCCCCTGTTCCCATATTATTTGGATCAAAAGTTTGTGCATCTATAAAACTGTAGGTATCAATTGTTTTATTTAAACCGGCCATAGATGCTTCTCCAGCTGTTAAATATGATATTGATGTGCGCTGAATCTGGCGTTTATCTTTCTCAATTTTTTCGTTAGCCGGTAATGATACATTACTACCAAAGTTATTTACGGTGCTAAAACTCTGTGACGCTGTTTTATTGGACGTTGAAATCGAAAGCGGAGTTGCCCCGTATATCTTTGATACCATGGCGCTGTCTTCAATATTCTTATCTTCTGCATCCCGAAAGAAAACATGTTGCCTGGCCGGATTAGCTGTGGGTTCATCCTGAAAATCACCGTTTTTAAGATAACTGTTATCGTTAGTCCATTTTCTGGTTACAAGTGAGGTAGATTGATTAAAAACAGTTACCCCACCATGTGCATAAGCACCAAATCCAATATCGCCACCAAGGCTCCTAACTCTGCTATTATCCGCAACTTCATTATCAAAGTATATCCCTGTTCCACCCCTGTAGAGCCTGAATTGGCCCGAGCCCGTCTGACTATTATAGGTAAATACATCAGGTGTAGCAATGGGCAATGCCAGGTTAGGCAATTCTGGTATTACCGGATTATCTTTTTCCCTGATAAAATCATGTATAGCTTTTTTTTGATTTTTACCGCGCTCTGAATACAAATAACCATATTCCGGATTTCTGAATTTGCCTCCATTAGAGATATACCTTTCACTCTTATAACCTGTTCCGCCTGCACTCCCGTAAACGCCAAAAACGACTCCACCAACGTCTACACTAAAAGAACCATATTCTGAAGTATAAGGCACCTGAATTTTCGGCGTTACAGGTTCAGTGTTATAAGAGATGGATGAAGAGGTATTATAACTCATAAAACTCTTATTAAAACTTAATGCCTTTAAACCTGAGCGGCTATTGTACCCTAAAGAGGAACTGAAACCTGCGTTTACCAGGGTCTTTTCTTCTTTAAATGCGGATATAGCTAACGATGCATTTGGTGTAACATCTACTCCAGAAGCGGTATTGGATAAAATACCGATCCCCAAACCTGCTGTAAGCTGGCCATCATTAGCCAATGAAAAAGACATACCGGCATTTGCACCGATTTCGGCACCTATACCCGTATAATTATCACTAAAAATACCAAGAGTGAGAGAGCCGTTTATTCCGGCTCCACCTTTAAAAGCCGTATTCTTTCCAAAGAGCTCTACTTTAGCGGTTAATTTACCGCCCACCGTTATTTTTGGCTTAGTATATTGTTCTGTTACCAGCTCATCTCCGCTTAAATCATCTGGTACGCCTCTTAACTGCCTGTTAATGGCGCCCACGTTCAGGTTCCAGCCCAAACCAACCCAGCTGGCTTCATCATCAATGCCCACCCCCGATTGATAGTTTAAATTGATGGGATAGCCATCAACATCCAAAAGTGGGATATTGTATTTAAAATCACCGCTAAACAAATCTACCATGTCTGAAACACCTGCCGGTTGAAAAGATTGTGCTTCCGGCTGGGCCGGCCCGGTGGTTAACGCATATACAGCTAATGGCTGAAAAATCTGCAGAAGCCATAGTACAAGCAAAAACTTAGCAATAAATTTGGTCTTATTAATTAAAGTATAACCCATATTATTTAATCGTGAGAACGTATTTTTTTTTATTAATAATTTGGTCCTGATAAATCAGTGTATATTCTTTTGACGAAAGGTCCTGGTTGTTGAATCCTACAAGAAATTCGTAACTTCCTTTTATCCCATTGGCTATGGGTTCTACATATTCGGGATATAACTTTGCATTGTTTTTAAGTAGATAAAAGCAACTGTCAGCGTGATACAGAAAAGATTCGGTAATTTGTTCTTTTCCATGCTCCATAATTTTTTGATCAGGAAATACCCTAACCATAAAGGTCTGCATCCTATCGTTTGATGTTGTTTTTTTTAATTGGGCCATTACCTTAATGTCCTTATCGAAATACTGACCTGATGGACTCTTAGCAGTACAGGAAATGATACCAAATAAAATTATTATAGCGTACCTTCTCATTCTGCAGGTTGTTTATAAAGAAATCTTAAACTTTTCTGACTGCCATCTGGCATTTGAATTTTCATGATATAGGAATAGTTATCATCAAATGAAAAATTATGGCTCAAATCAATATTAACTTTATTTTGACCACGTTTAAGCCTTAACTTCGGTAGTTTTTTTATCTTTTTTGAGGGGTTATTAATGCAGAGAACAGTGTATTTAAGCGGCTGGTCATGATAGGAATTAATCAGTGCAAACCTGATTTGCCCGTTTGCCACATAAAAATTGCCCTTAACCAAATCCTCTATATCCCGATATCCATGATCGGTAGGAATCACATTATTTACGCTATCCTGACAGTTTACTTCGAACGACCAGATATCTGATCTGTTGATGATAGTTTGATCGCGGTAGGCGCTTACCTGCCAGGCATATTTTTTACCTGCAACCAATTCTTTCGAATTTGGTGGATAAACCAACAAATTGGCCACTACCCCTTTCTGGTTTACAATCGGCAAATTATAGTTTAGCGCTTCAACAGCATTTTGTTTATCCTTAATCTCTACGAGCATGACCTGATAAAGCAAACCATCAACCTTGGGTACAGAGGGCTGCCAGGTAAGTAACGGGCGTTTTTCACAGATTTGATCCTGATCGTAAGGCTCAATCAGATCCAGTGGTGCCGGAGGGGTAATTTCATTATTAAAAGTCTGATCGATAATAATCTCCTGACTTGAAGAGGCTGAATAGATATTAAATTCATACTCGTAATCGCCCTGTGGAAAGTATTGGTTACGCCTGATAAAATTTGCCGTTGCATTCTGCGCCATGGCTACACTGGCCGTACGGGCCACACCCGGCGGAATGATATTGTTCCCCGGTACAATGGTGAATGCTTCAGTTTGTATGGCAGCGATTTTTCCGGCGCGGGCTTCCCTCACGGTAATGTTCATCCTTACCGATTTAACTCCCGATGGATTATAGATAGATGCCCGGAAAAGTCCGTTAAGGGTATTACCATAAACCTCAGGAACAAATACGATACTGCTTTGCGCCCAAAGGCTGGAGACCCGGAAAATAAAAAAAACGACTACTATTAATTTAAGCTTGCTCATTGTCTGTCGAGATAATAACGTATAGATAACTCTCCCCTGTTGGTCGAAAAAAGATCGGGATAGGTTGGGGTAATCAGGTTTTTGCGAATGTCTACGTAAGCGGAGATATCGAAATGTTTCTTCAGCATAAACTGAATACTTTGTTTAATACCGGCCTGGCGGGCAAGATTTTGATTATCAAGATAACTTAGTCCGCTAGACATGGAAACGTTCCTAAATAAAAGATACTGCAAAGAAGCATCTGAGTTTAGCATATTGCCTAATATGGTGTTTGCATTAAGCTCGCGGTTGTAAAATACATTCCCTGAAAGTGAAAAGTTCTTAAATACTACAGTCTGTACATAGTTTAATTGCATCAAACTCGAATTGCCCAACGATAGTGGATTGGCAATTTCCTGCTGTGCTACACTTACATGGCTAAAACCGCGCTGACCAAAAAGTTTATAATTTGAATGGAGATCAAGCTGGAATTTTTTAGCCGCATAAACCGGTGTATTGCCCTGCGATACTTTATCCACTCCGTTATCAATATATTTTATACCTAAACTGGTTGATCTTGAAACCCGGAATCTTGAATCGAGCTGAATATTGTGGTTGCTCCAATGCGAATTATCGGTTGCGCTGACCGGCATATTCTTAAAATCGGAACGTACTGAAAGCGTTATTTTATTGTGAAAGAAATTTTTACGGATATTACCGCCAAACCTTAAATTGAGGTTGCCAATACTCTGCTGGCCTGGGTTTTGAAAGCCTGATCCGGCATAGTTAACAAATACAGTACTTCTAAGCCCAAGCTTTTTAGCATCAATGAAGTGGTTAAGCCCAACAGACATGGTTTGAAGAAAATCATCCCTGAAATAATTTCCATTGGTATTTCTATCTATCATTAACTGATCCGGACCAAATGCAGCAAGCTCTTTGTACTGGGTAGAAGATTTAGAAACATCGAAAGTGAACGTACCTGCTTTACTAAAATTAAAGGCCTGGCTAAGGGTAAATACCATGTTATTACGTGGCAAAGCACTTTGTGCAAAGCCAATGTTACCATTAAATTGCCGATCATAAGTACCCACCCATGAAAGCTTGCCCGAGCCGAATGAAAAGTTGGTAGTAGGTACACTTAAATAACTATACAATTTCGGAATTGTATAGGTAGAAGAGTTAAAACCAGCATCTTTTGATGAGTTAAGATCACGGTTTGTACTTACGCCTGCACTAACAGGTCCCCTTGCCGTACGTAAGGAGAAATGGAATCCATTTAAGAAAAGATCCCGATTAAGGAAACTACCGGGCAATTGGTGACCAAAATTACCAGCCTGAAATTCGCGCAGCCGGGCATAACTTTTTTGTAAAAATCCCATATCCTTTCCTTTAGAAAGTTCTGATACAAAGAAATCCTCCAGTTCTCTTTGTGAGATTTTACCCTGGGCAACTTTTTCGAGCAGTTCGAGTTTTTCGGGATCTAGACCGCTCTCGTAAACCGATTGCTGCACTTTTTGGATTTCGGTAAACAGCTCCTGCTTTTTAGCATTTAAAAGGTTGGTAAGCGAATCCTGCCCATTTTGGCTAAGCTGTCTGCCCCCATTCTGTGTCTGATTTTTAATTTCATCCGTAAACTCGTTCAATTTTCCTTTCAGTTCCAACTCATCCATTTTAAGCATGCTCCTTAAATTTTGTGGATTGTTTAAATAGGCCTGCAGTTTTGGGGAAGCAGAAAGATCGATGTTTTTAGCAATTTTATCCTGTATCTTTTTACGGAGAAAAGATTCGGCAGTTTGTCCGCTTAACATCTTTTTACGCAGATTACGATACTTATCCAAGTCGGCCTTAAAAAACTCGTTAAAGCTGGGTTTAGGTAAATTGAATTTAAAAAGATTGCCCTGATCGAACCTGAAATCGCGCATGGACGTATAATTATTTGCCAAAGAAAGATCGATTGGGATATTGTATATTTTTAGCTGCCCCGCAAAGGTTACGTTGTTCAACAGGTTTTTACCATTGGCAGGATTTTGCGTTTTAATGTACTGGGTTTCATTTCCTACAGAAACATCACTAAGTTGTATTTTATTGCCCTTATTAATCGTATCTTTCTTAAATAGCTTAGCAATATCAGATTGTTTTACCCGCTGTTCTGCCCGGGCCAATACCGATTTTTTAGCAGCCTGAATTTTGTCCTTCGCCAAAGAATCGGCTTTAGATAGCTTTTGCTTCCCAAATTTAAGTGTATCAATAAGGCTTTGCTTCGTTTTAACATATTTAGCTGTTGCTTCTGCTGAAATATTTACGGGTTCTCCTTTAGGTACTTTTTTAAGGGAATCTTTTTTTACCAATCCGGTTAAACCTGGTTGATTAAAACTTTCCTTCACCTGTGAGACAATCGCTCTTTTCGTTGTTTTGATTTTCTGTAAAGCCAGAGAATCTAATTTCTGAATTTTCTGCTTGCCCGATTTCAGGCTGTCTGCAGCAGCCTGCCCTATTGAAGGAAGCTGCGCAAAAAGCTGCACCGATTGCAGGCAGAAGAAGACCAGCACAGTAGCTGTTATTAGGGCTTTGTTCATACGTTATTTAGCGTTGCTTTATCAACGCTTTCCACACCATTAGGCAATAGCAGGGATAGACATCAATAAGGCGTTAATTTGTTTGGTTTATGAGCTGGAGAACTCATTTTCGAATATCATCATAAAATTAGCAGCAAAAAAGCTCAACAAAGCCCTTTTCCACAAACCGTAACTTTCTGCTGACGAAAGCGACCTAATGTTTGATGAAACCCATAATATGTAAATCTGATTTTTTAAAAAAATAATAAATGCCTGGTCATCGCAATTGCGTAATACGCCTATAAACATGGGAACCATCACTTTTTATTATTTCTAAATTGTTTTTTATATTAAAGTCTCGTTAAAATAATTGCTACTTTTTCATTTTCTTTTTGGTTGTTTGGTTATTAGTCGTATCACCTCTGCCCGTAATGTTAAAAGTATTTGCTTTTGATCTTCTGCCTGCTTTTTCAGTATATTGATATCGTTTTGCTGGACAATCAGGGCTTTATCTTTTTGAATCAGATGCAAGGTCAGCTCTTCTATCTTTTTCAATAGCAATTTATTCATTTCGCCGATAGCCATTCCATCACGTTCAAATTCCGCAGCTGATGGTATCTCAGGCAGGTGTTTGTTCTTTTTAATATAATTTTCCAATTCATTCAGCGTTCCGAGTTTATATTCTTTTTCAAAAACATAATCTGGTGCACCCTGGCCATCCACGCGGATCTCATTAGCTTTAATTTTACCATTTACCACAAGCCTCTCAGAGGGTAAATCAGTTCCTATACCCACGTTCCCATCCATCACATTCAGGTTGCCAACATAAGTATGAGCATTGTCCCTTATCTTATTATAGATAGTTACTATGGCACCATTATCATTTAAGTTATCGTCACTGGTGGAACCGAGTTCTAATGATCCTGCTAAAATGTTATTCACTTTAAAAATTCCCATATCAGCGCTTGGTGCTGCTTTTACCCATATTTGGCTTTCTCCTCCAAAATTTAATAGTGCGAACTGAGGCTGCAGCCATCTTGCATACCCCATGCTATGATGCTCCTGGATAGAAAAATTCTGTGAATTAATAAACTGGATTCTACCGGAAACCAGTGATGGAGTGTGCGCTGTGGTATGTTTATAAGTATATTCAAATTCAGTATGCTGACCTCCAATTTTGGCCACCAGATACCATTTCCCATCAGCAGGTAAATTGAACTGCTGGGCAGACAGGTTTATACTACTAAAAAAAACGAAGATTAAGATGTAAAAATGCTTCATTTGATCTTTCTTTTAAGTTCGGATATTTCCTTTTGTTGTTTGATTAATATTTCTGTCTGCTCATTCATTTTACACTCGTGCACGATCAAATGTAAGGTCAATTCTTCTATCTTTTTCAATAGCAATTTATTCATTTCGCCGATAGCCATTCCATCACGTTCAAATTCCGCAGCTGATGGTACCCCAGGCAAGTGCTTGTTCTGTTTAATATAATTTTCCAATTCATTCAGCGTTCCGAGTTTATATTCCTTTTCAAAAACATAATCTGGTGCACCCTGGCCATCCACGCGGATCTCATTAGCTTTAATTTTACCATTAACGGTTAATTTTTCACTTGGTGTAGAAGTACCAATTCCAATATTGCCGTTTGGCCATATGGTCATTCTGGTCTTTAACCCATCGCCATCACGGGTGTAAAATTTCAAACCTCCTCTGTCCACATACTGGCCAGTTCCGTAATAAGCTTCTACCCTTGCATTTTCCAGGGCAAAATTAGAATTAAAGAAACCCAAGCTACCATAATCACGGTCAACCCCCGTATTATTGGGATTAGGGGTATCTGCCTTACTCAATGCTAAATTGCTATAGGTATGGTTATCTCTTGCAGTAACGCTGGCAAATGTTTCTCCTTGTGATGGAATTCCAAGAAAGTTACGAACGCTGGTTACATCAAATTTTCGAACGAATTCATCTCCTGAAGAGGCAAAAATGCCTGTAAGTCCCGTCGCACCAACCTCAAGCATTGCCTGAGTTCTAAAATAGTTTGCCTTTAAATGCCCTCCTTCGTCTCTTCTGGCCATCGTGTAAGGATTAGCATCATAAGCAAACCCTATAAAAGCTGAATTCCCAAGTTCCGAAACCAAGGCTAAACGATCCCAAGGTGTATGTTGTATACCGGCACCCCAATCCCAGTTATTTCTTACCCATACAGCATTACTGGCAGTTTCAAACATTAGCTGGGCATTTCTGGAAGGCTGCCCTAAGCTGATTACCTTAAAATTAGAACTGGTTACTGTGCCATGTGGTGTGTTGGTTAAGAACCCTCCTGCTGTTTCAAATTCATATAAACCAGGTTCCTGATAAGTATTAAAATCTGTGTTCCCGGGAACATAAGTACTCAATGCATAAGGGCCAACAAATGTCCTCATAGAAACAACGGGTGGCGAATGATCTGTAGTTACGCTGATATCCCGTAACGAATAGATATTTATCTTATTTCGACCTGTCGTTTTATTTTTATTGATGGATCCAGCATCGGCTAAGAAATGAACATACTGTTGCGAAAATACAACAGTCGAATTGCACATCAATATCATATAAAGCAATATTTCTTTGATTTTCATAAGCTTTAATTTTTTATACTTTTTACCCTGGTATTTCTTTTCAATTCATCGATATCGGTTTGCTGTTTGTGGATTATTTTTTCCTGCGTTATCAAATGCAAGGTCAACTCTTCTATCTTTTTCAATAGCAATTTATTCATTTCGCCAATAGCCATTCCATCACGTTCAAATTCCGCAGCTGACGGTACCTCAGGCAGGTGTTTGTTCTTGTTAATATAATTTTCCAATTCATTCAGCGTTCCGAGTTTATATTCCTTTTCAAAAACATAATCTGGTGCACCCTGGCCATCCACGCGGATCTCATTAGCTTTGATTTTACCATTAACGGTTAATTTTTCGCTTGGTGCAGTTGTACCGATACCTACATTGCCTTTATGATAAACATTCCCCATTGCATCGAAGGAATGATACAGATTTCCACTGTAGTTTCCACAGCCATAGCCTACGCACGAGTTTCCATAAATCCTGAAAGATTCCGTTTCATCATCGTTAAGCTGAAGTTCTAACCAATTGGAATTCGACCCCCCTTGAACTTTCCTTAACCGGTATGGGTCTGAATCATCTCCTCCATCCGCATTTCGAAAAGCAATCTCAGGCGTACTAATAATCCCTCTTACATCCAAAGCTGTTGAGGGCGATGATGTACCAATTCCGATATTTCCGTTTCCATTCATGGTCATCAGCTCATTTTCAATACCCTGGTTATTATGGTTATAAAAAGTAAATCCACCACTAGAGCCGGCTCCCTGGTTCGCAATAAAGCTTGCCTCTCCCCTGCCACCTGACCGGTTTAAACCAATTAACAATTTTCCTGTCCCGTTCAGATAGCCCAGGTTCCCAATGCTGGAATTTGGATTGATGTTACTCCCAAATACAGCTGCACCCGAAACTTCAAATGCGGCAAGAGGACTCTGCGTACCAATACCAAATCCGTTTGAGCCAAAAAAGGTGGGATGATGATTCCCATTAGACAGCTGGATTACAGGCACGCCACCTGAATTGGCATCATTGATCCTAATTCCGTAGCTGAAACGATGAGTTGCCCAACTGTCATTCAAGTCAACAATATCTCCATCATCAGCTAGCTTTATACCACCTCCAGTTGCATTGTTTGCAGAAACATAAAGGGTGCCGGAAGATCTGATATGACCTGCCACATCAAGTTTAAAAGCTGGATCCTGATTGCCGATACCTATATTACCTGATGGAAGCATAAAAAGTCCTTCAGTTGTTGCATTACTCCCCCCCGGCTGCAAGCCAAAAGTGCTTGAATTATTCAGGAAACCTAAACCATAGACCATATTACTACTTCTGATTAGCGATATATGGAACAAATTTCCCTGGTTAGCCGGGCGTGCAACTTGCAAAAAACCGTATCTTGATGGATCATAAGCATCTCCTATATCAACCGAAGAATTAATTCTGAGTCCATTATTAGTGGTATTGCCCCTGTCTGTTACACTTTGCAGGGTTTCTTGTGCACTTAATTTCGAAAAGCCACTAACAATGGCTAAAACGGTTAAAATAAATCTTAATTTTTGATTGAAGTCATCTTTCATTTTAATATCTTATAGTAGATTACTCATTTTATTTGTTGATTATATTGTTAAACCAGCTGAACGTATCAGAACGAAAGGCCATACACTGCATGTGTATTTAGTTTGTTGGAATGAGGGAAAACTTAAATTCGAAGATGCGTCAAATAGCATAAAATTTATATATCGAAACTTCACTGTTACGCATAAAGGCAGTATTTGTAATATAAACAGGATAAAATGTATGATGAAACTGCTTTTTTTTTGTTATTTATCGCTACAGATTATATATTTGGTTGAAATAGCTCTCCCCTGTATGAAATTAAAGTGTATTGCAGTAGATGATGATCCTGCAAACTTAGATTTACTCCGTGATTATCTCACCTCGCTCGACGATTATGAGCTTTTAGAAAGCTTTACAGACCCCATTAAAGCGATGAAACACATTACTTCAGGTAATAGTCTTGATATGGTTTTCATGGACATTGAGATGCCGGGTCTTTCAGGAATAGATTTAGCCAAAATTATCCGTGATAAAACAAGAAACCTGATTTTTACAACAGCCCATTCCAAGTATGCACTGGATGCATTTGATATTGAGGCTGATGCTTTTCTCCTCAAACCTTTCTCAATGGGTCATTTTGCTTCGGTGCTACATAAATTACACAGCAGGCGTTTGCTCTGCACCCCGGAGAAAAAAACTGATGATCAGTATTTCTTTATTAAAAGTAAAAATGATAAATCAAAATTGGTAAAAATCAGATTTGATGAAATTGTGGCAATAGAAAGCATTCAGAATTACATTTCGATATACACTACCCAGAAAACTGTTGTTGCGCATATAACCCTTACAAAAATGAAAGAAATACTCAAGCACAATAACTCATTTATTCAAATTCATAGGTCTTTTATCATATCAAGAAACTATCTGGAGGAAATAGAAAATAATCTGGTAAGAATGAAAAACGATCTTTTACTAACCATTGGTGAAAATTACCGTGATGAACTTATCGGTTTCGTAAAGACAAAAACAATTAAAACCGGACGGAGTTAATCCTTCATTATGCTATCAGCGAGATAGATATCATCTCATTTTCTAATAAAATACAGGCATCATACATCGGCTAATCAAAACTAATCGTTGTTTTCTTTACGATGGCTAGAATTCAAGTTCAAGCCGAAGAAAGATAATAAACCAGGCAGATATCAGTAATGTAGCAAAATCAATTTTAAAATACCCCTTTTGGCAAAAATGCCATCGGTTTTTATCAATTTTCTCTCAAACAATATGAGGTGAATCCGGTTTTTTTTTACTGGTAAACTAACTGAGCCGACCTTCTTAGCCATGGGAAAAACATACAGGATAATGCGGCTCATTTTGGGCGATCAGCTTAACATACAGCACTCTTGGTTTAAGAAACCAGCACCCGATACGCTGCATGTATTGATGGAAGTAAAAACAGAAACCAATTATGTTTGGCACCACATCCAGAAAGCATGCGCTTTTTTTGCAGCAATGGAAAATTTTGCCGGACTGCTAACCAATAAGGGATTTGAAACCATTTACTTTCGACTTAATGATGCTAAAAACAAACAAAACTTTTCAGATAACCTGAACTATTTAATAGAAAAGTTTGGAATAGCAGAATTTCATTATCAATTACCCGATGAATACCGGCTTGATCAGGAACTGAACAATCTTTGCAAAAGCCTGTCTATTACTCACTGCGCTTTTGACACTGAACATTTTTACACCAGCAGAACTGAGCTGGCAAATTTCTTTTCCGGGAAAAAAGAACTGTTAATGGAAAGTTTCTACCGGGCGATGCGCTCAAAACACAACATCTTATTAGAAGATGGCCATGATCCGCTAGGTGGTAAATGGAATTTTGACGGGGAAAACCGACAAAAACTTCCTAAAAACCACAAGCCAAACCCTCCCCTGCTGTTCGATAATGATGTAAGCCAACAATATAACAGAATAAGGGCCGCAGAAATTGAAACCATCGGCAATATCGACCCTAAACACCTGCCCTGGCCTGTTAACCGGGATCAGTCATTAAAATTGCTGCATTATTTCTGCGCAAACTGCCTCCCGCTATTTGGCACTTTCCAGGATGCGATGCATACCAGAGAATGGTCCCTTTATCATTCGCGTTTATCGTTTAGCATGAATACCAAACTTATTTCACCGGTCGAGGTAGTCAACATTGCAATTGACTATTGGCGGGAAAATAAGAAATCGATCCAAATAAATCAGATAGAGGGGTTTGTTCGGCAGATTTTGGGCTGGCGTGAATACATGAGGGGGATTTACTGGATGAAAATGCCGGCATTTGAAAAAATGAACTTCTTTGACCATACCAGAAAACTGCCACAATGGTACTGGACAGGAAAAACGGATATGAACTGTTTAAAGCATTCCATTGTTCAGTCTCTCGAATATGCCTATGCACATCATATCCAGCGTTTAATGATAACAGGGAATTTTGCATTGCTTGCCGGCATCCATCCTGATGAGGTAGATTTTTGGTACCTGGGTATCTACATTGATGCGATACAGTGGGTAGAAATCACCAATACAAGGGGCATGAGCCAATATGCAGATGGCGGAATTACGGGCTCAAAACCATATACTGCAACTGCCAACTATATCCATAAGATGAGCAATTATTGCGATAACTGTAAGTATGATCGCACTGAAAAGACTGGCGAAAATTCCTGCCCGTTTAACAGCTTGTATTGGGACTTCCATGATCGAAACCGAGACCAGCTTGGCAAAAACCACCGGCTTTCTATGGTTTACCGGATCTGGGATAAAATGGACGCCAATTTGAGATCCCAGGTGCTGAAAAGGGCAGATATTGTCTTAAATAACCTGGATCATCTGTAGTAATGACTGATAGTATATTGCCTCAGATATAAAATACCATTTTTTGCTGATTGGTAGCTATTGCTAGGTAAAAGAAACTCAACACATCAGGTGTTTAGCTCGTTTTTATGATTCAGTCATTTGATCTGGGTATAATGTTTAATAAACCAGGTTAATGCCGGGTTTTCATTGAATTCTTTATAAGCCAATACTACTTCCGTGTTAATCGGAATGGCATCAAGTTCAATAAATGATACCTTTAACTGTTCGTATTGCGTTTTTAAAGACCGCGGCAGAATGGATACGCCCAAGCCTGCTTCTACCAATTGTAAAATAGAATGTACATTATTAGCCTCGTGGGTAATATCCGGAATAAAACCTATTCTCTTGCAAATCTCCATCAGTTTCTGGTTATATTGCGGTGCAAAATCTTTATTGAAAAAAATAAACGGACTCTTCCTTAAAAAATCAGCCAGTCTATACTGATCTGCTGTTTTTTGTTCCATTAGAGGAGTAACCACTACGAAGGGATCAAAAAATAAGGTTTTAACCTTCAATTTTTCGGATAAAACCGGGGCTCTCAAAATCCCAACATCTAAGGCACCATTTTCCAGTGCTTTAATTTGAGCCAGTGTAGGTATTTCGAACAAACTCGTTTTCAGATAGGGAAATTCCTGATGCATCAATTTTAAAATTTCGGCCAGATGCGATTGGTAAACCGAACTGATGTAACCGATCTTAAATTCGCCGCTTACCCCTTCATGGATTTTACGAACTACTTCTTTACTTTCTTCCAGCTTAGCCAACAGAATATCCACTTCTCTCTTAAAATATTTACCCGCATCTGTTAAGGTAACCCGCTTGTTATTCCGAACAAACAGCTTTACCCCGAGTGCTACTTCCAACTCTTTAATCTGCCTGCTCAGGGGCGGTTGTGAAATAAACAGTTTGGTTGCTGCTTTGGTAAAATGAAGTTCTTCTGCAACCGTTTTAAAATATAATAAGTGTCTAAGTTCCATTTCTATAATACTTATTAAGTATTAATCTATGCCAAAATTGATATTTTACAAATATGATCAACGACACTAACTTTACAAAAAAAATAAAAGCAATGAATAAAGATTATAAGCATAAAGCGACAAATGAGGAGATCAAGCAACGGTTTGATCACGATGTGGAACGTTTTTCCAATTTAGAAAGCGGTCAACAAACCACCATTGATGCACCGCTCACTATGGAACTTTGCACCGAAGCTGCCAAATACATTAATCCAAATGCTACTGAACTTTTAGATATTGGCTGTGGTGCGGGCAACTACACGTTAAAAATGCTGAGCAAAATCCAGAACCTGAACTGTACACTGAATGATTTAAGTTTACCCATGTTAACACGTGCAAAAGATAGGGTATCGGCACAGACCACAGGAAAAATAACCCTTGTACAAGATGATATGCGAAACCTTGATTTACCCGATAATCATTTCGACATCATACTTGCTGCAGCAACATTCCATCACTTGCGTACTGATGCCGACTGGGAACTTGTTTTTAACAAAGTTTTCCGGGCGCTGAAACCCGGAGGCAGTATCTGGATTTCAGACCTTATTGCACACCATTCAGTTTTGATAGATAGACTTTTTCAGGATCAATATGGGGCTTACCTGGAAAAACTTGGTGGTAAAGATTACAGACAAAAAGTACTAGATTATATTGAATATGAAGATACCCCACGGTCGCTAAACTATCAACTGGGCTTATTGCAGAAAGTGGGTTTCAGCGTTACCGAAATTCTGCACAAAAACTCCTATTTTGCAGCATTTGGTGCGATAAAATAAAAAGTTTATACCAGGTGGAGGATCACCAATATCTGGTATATCCTTATCAGAAAAAATACTTTATGTTTTCATCACAACAGAAATCGAAAAATAAATTTGGGTAAAATATGAAAGTAGCAATGTCAATTATCGGATGGTCTGGGGTAGTATTTTGCACGCTGGCATACCTTTTTTTAAGTATGAAATTAATCCGTTCCGATTCATTTTCTTTTCAGGCCCTCAACATTCTGGGTGGATTGTGTTTAGCCATAACTGCGTTAAACACAAACGATCTACCCAATGCTGTCGCAAATGTACTCTGGATGTCTATTGGTTTGTATGCTTTAAGCAAGCAGTTTAGCAAGCAGGAGCAGAAACAGCCTTAAGCGGTATACACAGCGCATCGTATGCCTTTTGTTTATAATAGGCTAAACGATCTGAATAAGCCTTCTTATCACTTTCCATTGATAGGTAAAAATAAGCACCATCTACCAGTACAAAAATAAAATCGGCAGTAACCTGAGGGTTCTCAACCTTCGTGATCTGCTGTTCGTTGCACTGCTCAATCATGAGGCACAGGCCATTACGCAGCGCATCTAAAATAAGTTTATATTTCAATTTGATCTTTTTTTCCCTGAATGCCAGGGCATAAAAGGTATAGAATAATCCATCATCAAACAGCAGATTCCATTTTTTGGAAAACAACAGCTCAATAGTGTCCTGTAAATCATCCAAGGTTGCTTTCCCTTTATTTTTTACAGTATAAATCAGTAAATACCGATCGAGTATATGATCGATCAATTCATAAGTAAGTCCCTCTTTGGTTTCAAAATAATGAATAATAAGACTTGGGTTAATATCCATCACCTTAGCAATCTTGGCAATAGAAGTATTTTCGTAGCCCTCTTTTTTGGCCACCTGGTAAAATACCTTAATTATTTCCTGTCGCCTTGTCTCTTTCAGGCTTTTACGTCCCATTATGCAGTTAATTTAATGGGGCAAACTAATCAAAAGTAGCGGGATTTTGCAAATTTATTTTTATGAATAGATTGAATGAATATTCAATTAATATAATAATTTAGTCTTAACCTAATTTTAACATGATATGTTCAATTTAGCGCCGCTGAAAAGAGCTTATCATTCCAATCAAACAACTAAATATTAAGAAAATGAAAAAAAAGCTACTCTGGATGTTTATGCTATTGATCCTGTCTGCCAGCGGCTTTGCGCAAGGGATCACCATAAAAGGTGTGGTCACTGATGCAAAGACAGGTGAAACCCTCCCTGCCGTAAACATTATTGTGAAAGGGACGAACCTGCATATCGCCACCAACAATAATGGTATTTATACCTTAAGTAATGTAAAACCTGATGCCACACTTATTTTTTCCTACATTGGCTATAAGCAACAGGAAATTGCAGTAAGTGGCAGGGCAAAAATCGATGTTTCTTTATCTCCTGATTTTGCCAACCTTGATGAGGTGATGGTCGTTGGCTTTGGAACCAAGAAAAAAATCAATGTTGCCGGTGCAATTGATCAGATTTCCGGTAAGCAGCTCGAATCGCGACCTGTTACCAATGTATTGCAGGGTTTACAGGGCATCAGTCCCGGGCTTAATATCACTTACACAGGCGGTGCGCCCGGCAGTGTACCCAACATCAACATCAGGGGCTATACTTCCATTAATGGTGGCTCGCCATTAATCGTTATCGATGGTATTCCTGCTACCAGTAATGATGATATGTTGCGCTTGACCCCTACCGATATTACTTCATTTACCGTATTGCGCGATGCGGCATCGGCAGCCATTTATGGGGCACGTGCAGCATTCGGTGTAATTCTGATCACCACTAAACAAGGTGTTGCCGGTAATAACGTAATCAGCTATAATACTTTCCAATCATGGGCAAAACCAACTGTACTGCCTAAACCGGTAACAGATCCCTACATTTTCTCCAGAGTATTAGAAACTGCTACAGATAATACTCCATGGGATTATGTAAATTATTCTGACGAATACTACCGTTGGGCGAAAGAAAGATCGGATAACCCTGCTATAGCCGATACCCGATTAAATCCAAACGATCCGACCAAATGGGCCTATATGGGCAGTAACGACTGGTATAAATATTTCTTTAATCACTCAAGTTTATCCAAAAGCCATACCCTTACTTTTTCTGGTGGAGCTGCCGTAAACGAGAAACCATTAACTTATTACCTTTCTGCAGATTATACCAGAGATAACGGGTTAAATAAACTGACTGCCGATTACTGGGACCGTTATGGATTGAGGTCAAAAATGGGTTTTTCTCCCCTTTCGTGGCTTAAAATTGATAATAACCTGAATATTTATCAAACTAAACGGGCACTTCCTAACGGGAACATTACTGACCTGTATTACCTGATGCCTACCGACGTAGCTACAAATCCTGATGGCACCTGGGCGAATACTGCTGCCGGAAAACTGGCTGCGAAACTTGTAGACGGAGGAAATAACCTTCAAAATATGTTTGGTTTTCAGAATATTACCAGTGCAACAGCTTTATTTTTAAAAGGTGATCTTCAGGTAAACGCTGACGCATCTTTTAAACGTGAACTCTGGAAAACACATAATGACAGCAAAAAATACAAAATCGGCTATGGTCCGAATGATATCCGTGAAGAAGGAGGAACCGGTTCTGTAACCGAAAACAACGGTTATCTGTTTAATAACGCATTTAATATCTATAGCACTTATAAAAAAACGCTTGGTGACCATTTTTTTAGTGCAATGGTGGGTTTTAATAGTGAAGATTACAGCTATTCTACCGTAAACGCGAGTAAAGACATTCTGATTTCTTCTTCTCTACCTTACCTGTCGCTCACCAGTGGAACGGCAACTGCCAGTGCAGGTTATTCCGCTTATGCTACCAATAGCGCATTTTCGAGATTAAATTACACGTATAAAAATAAGTACATCCTGGAAGCTACAGGAAGGTACGATGGTTCATCGCGGTTCCCGATAGACAGACGTTGGGGATTTTTCCCTTCGGCATCGATTGCCTGGATAGGAAGTACAGAGGATTTCTTTAAACCATTATTATCTACGGTATCTACTTTTAAACTTCGCACTTCATATGGCGATCTTGGGAACCAGAATGTAGGCGATTTTGGTTATATCCAATCTCTGGTACCTGGTACTTCAGGTTATTTAATCGGAGGCAATGGCCAGAACCAGGTGATCAATGGCGCCCCGGGATTAAACGTGGATCCACGCACCTATACCTGGGAAAGGGTATCTACCTTAAATATGGGTACCGATATTGGTCTGTTGAATGATAAACTTTCTTTCACTTTCGATTATTATATCCGTGATACCAAAGGCATGCTCACTGCAGGGCAGGAACTTCCGGGGGTTTTAGGCACGGGTGTACCACGTCAGAATTCGGCCGATCTTCGCACCAAAGGATGGGAACTTTCAGTAACTTACAGAGATAAGTTTGAACTGGGTTCAAAACCTTTCAACTTTGATGCTAAGATATTCCTGGCCGATTCAAAAGCCAAAATTACCAGGTTTAAAAACGATCAGAACCTCTTTTCGAATTACCGGGAGGGGCAGACACTCGGAGAGATTTGGGGATTACAGAATGATGGCTTTTTCCGCAGTAAAGCAGAAATTGCCGCTTTAGATGAATCTGCAATTGTTCCGTGGGGCGCACTTTCCATTGTTGAGGGATGGCCGAAATATGTTGATCTTGATGGAAATAAAAAAATTGAAAGAGGTTTAAGTTCAAACGACCCTAAAGATTTGAAAATTATCGGTAACAGTGCTGACCGTTATACAATCGGTGCCAACCTGAATATGGATTGGAGTGGTTTCGATCTTTCTGTATTTTTGCAAGGCGTACTTAAAAGAGACTTTTACCCTCACCATTATCTTTTCTGGGGGCCTTATCAGCAGCCTTATGCCAACGTATATCCATGGAACCTTGATTTTTACCGGGGAGCAGCAGATTCGCCGGAACAAAGAGCCAAACACTCTGCTTCCTATATCGCTGCCGGCCTTGCTGATGCCAATACCGATTCTCAATATCCGGTATTGCAATCTTGGCTTGCCGATGCCAATTATGGATCGGGTTTAGATATTCCCCAAACTAAATATTTGCTAAACGGTGCTTACCTGAGGATCAAAAATGTATCGTTTGGTTATACTTTACCTGTTCAGTGGACCAAAAAGTTTAATGTCAATCGTCTTCGCGTATTTGTGACCGGAGAAAACCTGTATGAGTTCTCTTCTATCAAGAAATTTATTGACCCGGAAGCGGTTAACCAGGGGCCAAGTGCCTGGGCATATCCTTACCAACGGAGATACGCCTTCGGTTTAAACCTCGATTTTTAATTTTTGGATCTATTACAATTAAATCATTTGAAAATGAAAAAGTATATACATATCGTATTTATTGCAGTTGCAGGTATGCTCGCAGCCTGTAAAAAAGCCGGGCTCGATCGTTTCCCTCAAACCTCCGTCTCCCCTGGCCTCTTTTTTAATACAGAAAGTGATCTATCGCTCTATGTAAATGGCCTACTCTCGCAGCCGGACCGCAGTACTTACCTTAATGATCAGAGTACGGATAACGTAGCCACTACTGCTGCAGTTGAGATCAAAAATATAATGGGTGGAAACGCGACCGCCCAAAACATTACCACTGGCTGGAGCTGGAGCAGGTTAAGAAACATTAACTATTTTCTAGAGAATTACGGAAGAGCACAGGTTTCTGCTGCCGTTAAAAACCACTACGCAGGTTTAGCCAGGTATTACCGCGCGGAATTCTATTTAGATAAAGTTAAGCGTTTCTCTGACGTACCCTGGTATTCAGGCACATTGGAACCTGGTGATGATGCACTTTACAAAGCCCGCGATCCACGGGCGTTGATTGCCGACAGTATCATGGCAGATTTAGATTTTGCCTATAAAAATGTAAGGGAGAGTGTTCCGGTGGGTACTCCGGGAAAATGGGCAGTGGCCACTTTATATGCACGGGCAGCACTTTATGAGGGAACTTATCGTAAATACCATAACGAACTGAATTTAAGCAGTTCGGCTAATGCTTTTTTAGAAACTGCAGCAAGAATTTCGGGGGAAATCATCTCCAGTAAAAAGTTTAACATTTACAACACCGGAAAACCGGAACAGGATTATGCAACGCTTTTCTCCAGTCAGGATTTAACAAGCAATAGCGAAGTGATTTTGGTTAACATCTTTGACCTGAGCAAGAGCAAAAGTCAGAATGTGAATTCTACTGTTTTCGGTGATTATGAGCAGGCACCAGCCAAAGACCTGTTGCAAACATATTTAATGAAAGATGGAAGCCGGTTTACCGATATAGCAAATTATGCGAAACTTGGTTTTGTGGCAGAATTTAAAAACCGCGATCCTCGGATGTCGCAAACAATGGTTTACCCGGGATGGATCAGGGTACCTGATCCGACACCTTACATCCAGCGTTTAAATAAAAATTTTACAGGTTACCACCAGTTGAAAGGTTATGTAAACAGCACTGATAATGCAACTTTAAACGGGGTGGATTTTCCGGTATACCGTTATGCAGAAATACTGTTAACTTATGCTGAAGCGCTTGCCGAACTGGGCACATTAACACAGTCTCAGTTAGACCAATCGGTAAATCTGCTTCGTAAAAGAGCGGGCTTACCTGATCTTAACCTGGCAGCAGCGAATGCCAATCCAGATCCGGTATTGCAGTTACAGTATCCAAATGTTGCGGCCAATGCAGGTGTTATACTTGAAATCAGAAGGGAACGAAGGGTAGAATATGCTTTCGAAAACATGCGCTTTGATGATTTAATGCGTTGGAAGGTGGGCAAACTGCTAACCAAAAGTCCGGAAGGCATGTATTTTGCCGGATTGGGCAAATACGACCTTACCGGTGATGGTGTTGATGACATTATTCTGATTGACAGAACGGCAACTATCCCCGGCGAAGACCAGAAAGAAAAGAATTCACTTGGGGTTAAACTTATTTATTACCGTGCTGGACTAATCGGGACTGATGCAACTGTTTATTTAAAGAATGGCAATAATGGCGGTAATATCGTAACAGAAAATGTGACCAGAAACTTTGAGGAACCAAAATTCTATTATCGCCCTATTCCGCAGCAACAGGTAATCCTGAATCCAAAACTGAAACAAATTTTTGGCTGGTAATGATGGAAGAAATAAAAAGAAGGTCTTTATTAAAGGCGATAGGGCTATCAGCAGGCGCAGCACTTTCGGGCACACTGCCTGCCCTAGCCTCCCAAACACTTTTGGTTAAACCAAAACACAAAAAACTGGTGCTTACTGTGCCACACATTACTGATGTTCATATCCGTGCAGGAGAAAGTGCCCCGGAACGATTTAAAGCATGTTTAAAACAGATTATCAGTAACCATAAAGTTGATTTCTTCTTAAACGGAGGGGATTCCATTCACGATGCTTCTTACGACAATGTAGTACGCGATCAGGTAACCGAACAATGGGGTATTTGGGATGATTGCATCAAAACAATTGATAAATATGAAATACACAGTTGCATCGGCAACCATGATCCCTGGTGGAAAGCGCCCGCAAAAGAGGATGAAATGTATGGTAAGAACTATGTGGTAAAACGGCTGAAAATGCCCAACCGTTATTATAGCTTTTCTAAAAAGAACTGGCATTTTATTATCCTTGACGGGAACAACAGCAAAATTTCTCTTGATGATGAACAGTATAACTGGCTGGAGCAGGAATTAAAAAACCTGCCTGCCGGCACGCCCACAGTGCTCATGTCACACTATCCAATCCTGGGCACCACCCAGGTATTGGTTGGTGGCGGACATTCGGACTGTAAAAGGCTAAAAGATCTTTTCTATAAAAACCGCGATAAGGTAAAAATCTGCCTGAGCGGACACAACCATCTTTCTGATCAAACGGTATACAATGGTATTCAATACTGTTGCAATGGAGCCATGAGTGGTTTTTGGTGGGGCAAGGGCGATGCGGAATCGGCAGGCCCCGGCTACTATCTGGAAACGCCACCCGGGTATGCCATACTTAAAATGTACGATGACGGAACAGTTGAAAACGAATATCTCCCTCATACTTTCTAATGATAAATGCTGTCAACTGTAACTTTTCGAAGGATCTTTTTCCAGCTTAAAGGCATTTAGATACTTCGTCTGGCCCCGTACAGGCTGAACTAAAACTGACCGGGTGTACTCCCGGCTTATGTCCAAGCCCCATTAGCACCACTATAACCGACGTTAAAGCATATTCGTACTTTTCAACCGATTTATAGGAGCTTTAGACCTTTTTTGAAAGCGGTTACTGATCGAAATTTGTAGTTAAAATTTCATCAATGCGAATCATCAACAATTTGATTTTCGCTGATCATTAATCCAAATTCATTAAGGTGGCTAATCATAAAATCACATCAAATCCAAAGGGTTTTAAAACTGCTCTTCTCCGGCTCATTATTTATAGTGCATTCATTTACCTGCTTGCCGAATTTCTTAAATGGAATGTACAACACGAAGCAGCAAGCAATAAGTTTAGCGAAGATTCAGCAGTAGAATATGTTCAGAGCCTATTGCTACTGATCAGTTCAATCATTTTTCTCTATATATCATTGAAATATAAATCCATATTTCCACTTTCTTTCGCCTTATTTGCTTTTATGATGGCCTCCTTTATCAGAGAACAGGATGCTTTTTTAGACGAGCATATCTATGATGGAGCCTGGCAAACCGGAGCATTCGGTCTCCTCATACTGGCCACCCTGCTTATTTACAGAAAGAAAGCGCTGTTTTTCTCCAACTTAAATGATTTTGTACACCAGTTCTCTTTCGGGATTTTATTATCGGGTATTGTAACCACCTATATTTTTGCGCGCCTTTACGGAAGAAAAGTTTTCTGGATGGCCGTTATGGAAACGCAATACACACGTGATGTAAAAAATGTATCAGAAGAGTCTCTTGAACTTTTCGGCTATACCCTGATTCTGGTTGCAAGCATAGAGTTTTATCTGTTGGTTAGGGCAAAAAGCAACAATATGGAATCAGAAATACAAAAAAGTCCGTCATCCTTTCCTATCTCTGCCTAATTATTAAATAAAACTTAGCCGATAGTCTATCTACTGATAGCCGTTATCATAACTGCCACCAGTCGTTTCAACCTGGCAATACGCATTAAATAATGAAATGAAATAATTCCCAAAAATGCACAGATTACTCCGGCCAATACATCAAACGTATAATGATGACTGGTATAAACAGCTGAAAACCAGATACCGAACATGACGGTAAAAAAGAATATATTAATTCTTCCTAAACGATTTTTTAAGCCATAATAAACCACAATAACAGGGTACGAAGAGTGTAAGGACGGCATGGCGGCAAACACATTGGAACCTTTAGTATATATCCCGTGAAAAAGCGTAACGTTAAAATAACGATCGAAACGGGCCAGGCCGGCAGTATTTCCTGCTGTTTTAGCAATAAATTCGAAGCCATGTTCCTGTACATACCATGGTGGCGCCGCAGGAAAGGCATAATAGACCACGAAACCCAATAAGTTTACCCAAACAAAGGTGAGCGAGAACCATATAAACTGTTCCTTGTTCTTAAAGAAAAGATAAGTAGCAAATGCCAACGGAACAGGCACCCACATCAGATAGAATAGCCCTGTTAACACATCTAAAAAAGTAGTACTGTTTATTTTCCAATACTCGTTGGGCGTAAGTATTAATCCATGGTAGTTAATGCCGAAAGTATTTTTTTCCAGGTTATATAAATCTTCAATGTGCACCGTATTAAAAAGATAGTTTGGAAAAGCCTTCATGTAATCAAACAGTATCCAATACACAATAAAGATGGAGAAACCAAGAATAAACTGCCTGGTTGCTTTTGAGATAAAAAATAAAGTATTAAAAATAAAGATCAACACCAGCTGATCGGTTTTAAAGCCGACGAGTAGTACTGATAACAACAGATATCCAACAGATATTGCAACTGTCAGATAAATATTCCGGATATTATAAAAACTGTTTTTAAGCAATACTTCCTGCTGCATGTTATTTCTTATCAAAATCAGATCGAAAAATATGGTCCCAAAAAGTCCAGCTTACCCCATATCCTTTGGTCGAATCGGAATAATGATGAAGCATATGATGTTGCTTTAAACGTTTCCAGAAACCACTTTTGAAATTAGCATGATGGAGCGCGTAATGCACCATATCGTAGAACAAATAACCGATCATAAAACCAGAAAAAAATGGATAAACGATGGTATCAGGCAACAACCAATCGAAAAGGAAGTAAAAACCCAGCGCCATAGGAATACTGGCCGAAGGGGGCATCACCAATCTTTTGGCATCGTTAGGATAATCGTGGTGTACCCCATGAAAAATAAAATGAATTTTCTTTCCCCAAGCTGCTTCGGGTTCGAAATGAAAAACATAACGGTGCAGGACGTATTCGGTGATGGTCCAGATACCTAGTCCGAGAATAAACCAACCTGCAAAGTTTAAAATGGGCATTTCAATCTGCCAGAGCGCTTTCCAGAAAAGAAAGCCTATAACGGGTATATAAACCACCAAAGGCACGTAAAACTGTACTTTAGAAAGGCTTTCTAAAAAGTCGTTTTTAAACATCCTGATGGATGCGGTCGAATTTGAAACAAAATTCTTTTTCATTGTAATTATTTAATTGGCTTTCATCTCCACTCATTTAATCGTCATCCTGAACTTCCGCCCGGCCAGTCGGACGGGTGTTTCAGGATCTTCTTCCCAAACAATCTGTCATATACAATACTTTATCCTCAAAGATTCTTCGTTACACTCAGAATGACAACTCACTCCTATTCAATCGTCATCTCGACTGAAGCTCACCGATCCTTCATCGGGAGTGGAACGCCTGCCCGTACAGGCGGGGAGAGATCTTTAAAACATACGTGAGGGGTTTCGACTCCGCTCAGACCGAAGTATTGATATAGATTTCTCGACTGCGCTGCGCTCCGCTCGAAATGACGATTCGAGAGCGATTGCTTCGTCGGCTGAAAAAGCCTTCTCGCAATGACGGGATGGATAGGAACGCTACCCGCAAAACGCCTAATGCTACACCTTTATCCTTTCCACTAGCACTTTCGAAGGCGCTGAAGCATCATAACCTTTTATTTCTACATATTTAACATTCGGAAACCAAAAGGTACCGCCCTCAATCCGAAGGAATATCCGTTCCAACTGCATTTTTTTATTGTTTATGGTTGCAAAAACATGGTATTTTTTATCTGCACCCGATTTATTCAGGTACATTGGCAGTTTTTTATGTGAAGTAAACCGCAGTTCGAACTGGCCATTTCCCAGATTTTTGCTGATAATGCCATAGGCAAATTTCCGCTGAATATAACTCAGCTCTTTTTTTTCTCCTTTATCTCCGTAACGCATCCAAAATACATTTACAGGCTGATCTTTATTTACTTCACCATATTTATCTACATTTAACTGGCAAATAATAGTATTGGTATTCGGATCGCGCTGTAAATAAAAAAGCTGATTAGGGATATCTTTTGGGGTTGGGAAAATAAGCGGCGAAGGATCACTTCCTTGTGCATTTGCACTGAATGAAAACACTCCGGTTAAACTCCCCAGCCACACTAAACCTGCAATTAATGCCGCCTTATTATTTCCTTTTCTTTCATTAAGTTCTTGTGCTTCCAAGCCTTTTTTTGCCTCTTGCAAACGTTTAACCGCTGTGATATTGGTCAATACCGCCATTATAGCAATCGGCATGGTAAAAATCGACATGGTTTCGAATACATGGAAAGAACCCCCCGGCACGTATACTTTGTAATCGCCACCAATAAAATGACCGGCGATGCCGCAGGCGATGGCAAAAATACCAATCGTTACCACGCGCTCCGGGCGCTGCATTAAACCTCCCTTACATTCTACTCCCAGTCCTTCGGCCCTTGCCCGGGTATAACTCACCATCATCGAACCAATAAGGGCAATAAACGCAAACAGCGAACTTAAAAAGTAATGATGCGCCACCAGGTAATAACAGATGCCCAAAAACATAATCATTTCGCTGTAACGGTCGAGTACCGAATCGTACAAGGCACCAAATTTAGAACTCATATTGCCTAAACGGGCCACCTGGCCATCGAGCATATCAAACAGACCAGCAAAAAGTACCAAAGCCCCTCCCCAACCGATGTACGACATATCGCCACGATTTGATTTTTCGGCCCCGAGCACAAAAATAACAGCTACACCGATATTCAGGACCAAACCGATGGTGGTTACTGCGTTAGGCGTTAAACCTATTTTAATCAATCCCCTCACAAAAGGATTGATTACCTTATATATTCCCTGTTGCAGGCTGTCTCTTAACTTTTTTTCCATAACCTTTTTTTAAAAATCAAATTTTACCCTTGCCCTTATTCCCCATTCTGAAACTTCCGGATTATTGAGATAGTTGAAGCGCTTGACCAGATCGACCCTTAACAGCTTAAAAATATTACCCACACCAACACTACCTTCCATATACGGATCGTTGCCCAGTGCATAAGTACGCTGTGCCCCGTTTTGGTAAACCGGCAACTGAACTAAACCCGGTTGAAAATTTGGATTATTCTCATCACGTAAACCACCATACAGGGCTTTAAATGACACCATTTCCCTTAATTTCAAACGTTTTAGCAGCGGCACTTTGTTAAAAAAGAAGCCGTTAAAATTATGATCGATATTGATGCTCACGTAATGATCACTTACAAACTCCAGGAAGTTCATCAGGTTGTATGAATTGAGCTGATAAGCATAGGTTTGGTTGGCACGGTGTATATCTAATAAAGGAAAAGGCACTTTTCCGGCGATATAGCCGCCTTCTACTGTTACATCACTATAACCCAACTGCGATAAATAAAAACGTTTATCGATCGTTCCGAGCAAATTATGGTAATTATATTCGCCGCCCAAAACACCTTTCAAGCCCGCGGTGTAACGTAAATTAAATACCGGGTAACGATCGGCGATGGGTACACGATAGATTTTACCCTGGTAAAACTTCTCATTCGGGGCGTACCTTAACTGTACAGATACCTCACTGGTGGTTAAACGGTTTACCAACTGGTTACTTTCGTCCAGGTAACTTAATCCGCCGGCAGGTGTCTGGCTCCATTTTTTAAAACCCAGGTTATATGAAAAATGGTTTTCGAACTCCTTAACATAATCCAGGCGATAAAAATCGTTATATAATAACATATCGTTTATCCCTCGTTTAAACGAGAGCAGGAAATTATCTTCCTGTACAAACTGTAACTCTTGTCCGGGTATTTTGGTATCGCGCTGAAAACTCGCCCTGACATAATTCTGCGGGAATGCATAAATTGATTTATTGTTCAGCGAATAGGTACCGGAAAGGAAAAACTTCCATTTCTCATCTTTAATACCATAAGCCAGATAATTTTCAAAATAATAGCGTTTGCTCAATTCCGGAGTAGTCCGTCCGCCAAACCGCAGTCTTAAACCTTCTACATTGTTAAAACTGTAGAATGTGTTTACCGGACCAATTTCGTAAGGGCCAAGGTTCTGATAACCTGCAAATAAAAGGGTCACAATTTTCATGGTCCGTTTGAAAGATGGCAGGTTCTGCAGGGTATCTATATTACTATAAATTTTCAACTGGTTGTCCGAAATGGTATCTAACCTGTTTTTCTCCCAGAATTTATCATCTTTTTTTGCTGCATCAGCCCGTACCACTATACTTTTTCCCTGAAAAATAGTATCGGGTAAAACCGTATCGAACTGGTAATTTTTGAATGTAACCGTACGCTCGCCTGTAAAGCCAATTCCTTTGGTTTTACCGATCCCAAAATCGGCCAGTAAATTGCTTTTGCTCAAACTGTATTTGCCTTTATTGTTCGGTTCAAAATTCAGATCGATTTTGAGTGTACGCACAAAGTTGAGGTTAATATTCCTGTTCACCCCAAAAGAAGCCCCCGTAACGGCATAATGACCATCATTGGTGACATAAATTTTTCCCTCGAACAACATATCTCCGGTATTACGCGGGGTAAAAGACAGTTCTATAATTTCAGGTTTCTGTGTTTTGAGTGTATCGGTAATAAAAAATTTGTAAAATGAGGGCGCACCATCGGCAATTGGACTTAAAAATTCATTACTGATTACGGAAATGTTGTTCTTGTAGATGTCAATATCCTGATACATCCTATCGAAATAGGTTTTCAATCCCTTGTTATCAATATAACGACTGTCAAACTGAACCTGTTTTTCCCCGATGATAATCGTTTTGTTCTTTTCAGGATTTTTATTCAGGTAATGATCAGACAGTTGCTCCTGAATATAAATCGGAAGGAGGTTTTTTCCACCAATCAATGTCGAATCCTGCTCCTGAAACAAAAACTGATAATTCCTGAACATTTTTTTGTTTTTAAACTTATCTGAAACATTGCTCAGGGAGAACAGCATTTTTTCGTACTGCCTGAAAGCAACCGTTTGATAATTTTTAATGCGGTTTTCCTCTTTATGGGCAATCACCTGGCGGATCAGTTCTACTGCAGGATTATCTTTATTCCGGTATTTTATTTTTTTACCACCCACAACAATCACTTCATCCAGGACTCTCGAATCGGGTACCAGGGCAACATCCAGTTCCTGCGTTGCAGCCGGTACAGTATTTTTAAAAACTGTGCGATAGCCTACATAATTAAAACTCAGCTCGCTTTGTGGGTTTGGAGAAACAAGCGTGTATTTCCCGTTAGCATCTGTCTGCGTGCCAATCTGGGTATCTTTAAAGAAAACCGAAACATTGGGCAGCGTTTCTTTGGTTACGGCATCGCGTACCGTACCAGATACTACCGTCCTCTGGCCAAAAGCATTTACCAGCAAAATAAAAATGAGCGCTACGGATAATAAAAATGAATAAATCGCTTTCATTTAATTGGAAAAAATAAACTGCTTTTGCATGATATAATTGTAGCTTATACCCGTTAAAACGGAACTCAAAACTTTGGCTAATACGTAATTGAGGTTAAAAAAACGGGTGAGTACAAATACAGCCGCGGTTACGATGATCAGGTTGCCTGCCCATACCAAAATATATTTTAACATCTGCCATTTAATGGCTGTAGATTCACTTTCAAACACCCACTTGCGGTTCACGTAGAAATTGACTACTCCACCTGCAACCGTACCCATAATACTTGCGGCCAGATACCACCAGCCAAAAAGATTTACGGCCATGATGGTCACCCCGAAGTCTGTTGCCGAGGCCACTAAGGATGATGCCTGTGCTTTTAGAAAAGTGAACAGCATGGTTAAAACAGTTCTAAAACAACAACCAGTTGCAGTACAACATTAGCATAAATCCCGGCCAATACATCATCAGCCATTACGCCCCAGCCACCTGGAAGTATCTCGAGTTTGCGGATGCCAAATGGTTTGAGGATATCAAAAAACCTAAAAAGAATTAGACCAATCAAGGTATATTGCCATTTTAAAGGTATAAAAAGTAAGGTAATGCACATTCCGGCCACTTCATCAATTACTACCCGATTATGGTCTTTGCCCCAAATCTCCTCTACCCTGTCGGCACTCATTATGCCGATCATCACGATCAACATGGTGAAAAGTACCGGCCATAAATAGGGATTGCTATAAGGACTCTGGGAAAGGTGCCAGCAGATACAGGTTGCTATTGCAGCATAGGTACCTGCACCTTTGCCGATATACCCGATTCCCAGAGCCGTTGAAAGAAATTTGTGGAAAAACACTATACCGTTTCTATTAATTCTTCTTCGTAATCCTGGCCTAAATGAGTGATCAATTCTTCGCCCATGATGTAACGTAAGGTATTCTGAAGTTTCATTAATTGTTTAAAAATGTCATTTTCTGCAGGTACACCCGGAATAGTTTGTGGTGATTTAAGGTAGAATGATAACCATTCCTGAATGCCCGACATATTTGCGCGTTTCGCCAGATCAATAAACAAAGCCAGATCTAACACTATCGGTGCGGCTAAAATCGAATCGCGGCAAAGGAAATTGATTTTGATCTGCATTTTGTAACCCAACCAGCCGAAAATATCAATGTTATCCCAGCTCTCTTTGTTATCACCGTGAGGCGGATAATAGTTGATCCTGATTTTGTGGTACATCTCGCCATATAAATCCGGATTTACTTCCGGTTTAAAGATATCTTCCAATACGCCCAGTTTCGATACTTCCTTGGTTTTAAAGTTATCAGGATCATCTAATACCAAACCATCACGATTACCTAAAATATTATCAGAAAACCAACCGTTTACCCCTAAAGAGCGTGCGGCTAAGCCCGGTGCTAAAATGGTTTTCATCAAGGTTTGACCGGTTTTGAAATCTTTACCTGCGATTGGGGTATCGGTTTCTTTAGCCAGTTCGATCAATGCAGGAATATCTACTGTTAAGTTTGGCGCACCGTTGGCAAAAGGAATTCCCAATTTCAAGGCAGCATAAGCATAAATCATACTTGGCGCAATACGCGGATCGTTATCTTTTAAACCTTGTTCAAAAGCAGCTAATGATTCGTGCACTTCAGAGGGTTCGAAATAAATTTCGGTAGAACCACACCAAACCAATACAATCCTATCGCAATGGTTTGCAGCCTTGAAGTTTTTGATATCTTCCATTACAGCCAAAGCGAGTTCGTAACGGTTATCGATATCTTTTACATATTTGCCATCCAGGTTTTTTACATAGTTCCTGTCGAAAGCAGCGCGCATCGGTTTAATGGCCTGTAATTCTTCACGCACATCGCGCAACAGGTTGGCATCCAGTACACGGGCGTTTAAGGCAGCTTCGTAAACATTATCTTCGTATACATCCCAGCCACCGAAAACTAAATCTTCGAGGTTGGCTAAAGGCACAAAATCTTTAATTTTTGGCTCTTTTTTTTCTGTTCTTTTACCCAAACGGATCGTACCCATCTGCGTTAAAGAGCCGATCGGTTTCGAGATGCCTTTTTTAATCGCAGCAACTCCGGCGATCATAGTTGTTGCTACAGCGCCTAATCCCGGCATTAATATTCCCAGCTTACCTTCAGCTGCTTTTACTTGTTCTTTCATGCTATTTTATTTAAAATCTTATAACCAATTGTTTTTACGGTACCAGTTGATGGTTTCATTTAATCCCTGCTCCAGGCCAAACCGGGGAACAAAGCCAAAATCATTCTGAATATTTTTAATATCGCAGCCCCAGTTAAGGGCCGTGAGTTCTTTTATCTTATCTACATTTAAGGCGGGTATTTTATTAAATGCGCCATATAAATGTTCCATTGACCAGGCTAAACCTTTAATCAACGGCACAGGTATATTTACCTTTATTGTTTTTTTGCCTAAGGCCTTACTTACATAATGAGCAAGCGATGAGCGCTTGTATACAGCCCCGTCAGATATATTATAAGCTTTGCCCACCACATCAGAGGCGAGTGCTTTAATGATGATGTCGGCCAGATCGGTTGCATAGATAAAACTGAGTTCCTGTTCCTGCTTGCCGATATAAAGCTCTAGCCCGGCTTTAATGGTTTTGATCAGTATGAAAATGTCTTTTTCCCGAGGGCCATAAACCGCAGTGGGCCGGAATATGATCAAGGGCAGATCTGGAAACCCTGCCAGATAAGTTTCTGCAAGTGCCTTACTGATGCCATAATGAGTTACCGGATTGGATGCACTTTTTTCCGTCAGTTTATCGTTTTTCTCCTTTAACGGACCCAGCGCCGCCAAACTACTGATGAATATAAATTTCTGTATGGCGTGTGCTGACTGGGAAGCGGCTACAGCGAGATTCCGGGTATATGTTGCGTTAATTTTGTTGTAATCGCTTAAAGTCTTTGCTTTTGTTACCGCAGCAGCATGCACGATATAATCATACTTTTTCTCTTCAATATTTTCTTTCAGCAGGTAGATCGACTCAAAATCGAGATTTACATAATTGATTTCAAAATTTTTGAGATGACCTGCAGCAGCCGATTGACGCACATTTGCGAATACCTCCAGATTGTTGTCCAAAGCAGATTTAATCAGGTGATAACCCACAAACCCAGTTGCTCCAGTAATCAACACCCGCTTTTTCATATCGTTTTTTCTAAAATCCTGTATTTACGATATAACTTTCCACCAATATCTTCAATGGGTTTATTGATCAGCTCATTATGATCCAAAGTCCAGCTGGCCTCTGCATATTTCATTTTTTTAGCTTCAAAATGTTTGATGATCCTTCCGTATAGACAGGCTTCGATTCCCATTTTGCGGTAACCATCAACCACACCAAGCAATAAAATACGGATCCCATCGATTTTCTTTTTGTTCGCTAAAAGCCTGAACAGTCCGGTTGGAAACAGCCTTCCCCGTTTAATTTTGATCAAAATCTGGTTGATATCGGGTATCGCTAAAGCAAAACCTATAATCTTGCCATGTTGCTCGGCCAGAATGCAAAACTCAGGATCGAGGATCAGTTTTAAATCGTTCGCGGTATAGTCAAACTCTTTATCCGTCATCGGCACAAAACCCAGGTTTTTATCCCAAGCTTTGTTGTATACCTCCCTTACCGCATTACATTCCTCCTTAAATTTCTTCATGTTGATTTTGCGGAGGATGATGTTGTTCCGTTTCAAACGTTCCTCGATCCTGTCCATTAGTTTCACCGACCGGTCGTTATAATTGCCTGCAGTGTAACGGTAGGCCCTTAAATCAACATTTTTCTGAAAACCGGTCTGCTCTAATAGCGACAGATAGTAAGGCGCATTGTAAGGCATCATGGCTACTGGAGGCCCGTCGAAACCTTCGATCAGCAGTCCGCATACCTCATTGGTCGAAAAATTTACCGGTCCTAAAATTTTTGTCATTCCTCTTTCCGAAAGCCAACCTTGCGCTGCATTTAAGAGCTGCAAGCCAGCCTCTGTATCATTTATACAATCGAAAAAACCAAAAAAACCATCATGCCCGCCATATACCTTGTTATGGTTTGTATTGTGGATCGCGGCAATCCGTCCGATGATTTTACCTTCGTCATAAAGCAAAAAAAGCTGTATTTCCGAATGTTCGTAAAATGGGTGCTTGCCGGGCGTAAGCAGATCGCGCTGTGCAATAAAAAGCTCGGGCACATAGTTTACATCGCCTGCATACAGTTCATGCGGAAAATCTACAAATGCTGCCAATGCTTTCTTACCGGAAACCTTTACCAATTCTCTCATGATTGGTTACCTACTGATTCTACATGAACAGCCTTAAAAGCCGCACTTAGTTTACTTATAGCTGATTCGATCTGATCAAAAGTATGCGTCGCCATTAGCGAAAACCTGATCAAAGACGAATCTGAAGGCACTGCCGGTGAAACCACCGGATTAACAAATACACCGTTTTGCTGAAGGATATTGGTAATCATAAAGGTTTTGGTATTATCGCGGATGTAAATGGGGATAATCGGGCTGTTACTGTGACCGATATCGAATCCTGCATCCAGCAAAAGTTGCTTCGCATATTCTGTATTGGCCCAGAGCTGATCAATCCGTTCAGGCTCCGATTCGATAATATCCAATGCAGCAATTACACTAGCTACTGCAGATGGGGGCATACTGGCACTGAACATGAGTGAGCGTGCGCGGTGCTTGATGTATTCGATGGTTTCGGCACTACCGGCAATAAAACCTCCCAATGAGGCCAGCGATTTGCTAAAGGTGCCCATAATAAGGTCCACATTTTCGGTAAGATTGAAATGCGATGCCGTCCCTGATCCGTTAAAACCGATTACACCAAGGCTGTGCGCATCATCCATCATGATATTGGCCCCAAATTCATTGGCAATTTCTACCATTTCAGGAAGATTTACCAAATCGCCTTCCATACTAAAAATACCATCAGAAACAATCAACTTAGCCGCATCTTCAGGTAGCCTGCTCAATTTCCGGCGCAGATCCTGCATATCGTTGTGCGCATATTTAATGGTACGCGAAAAGGCCAAACGGCTTCCGTCAATTATAGAGGCATGATCGTACTCATCCAATAACAGATAATCATTACGATCTAATAAACAAGATATTACCCCTAAGTTTACCTGGAAACCGGTACTAAAAAGCACTGTGGCTTCTTTGCCCACGTATTCGGCCAAACGACTTTCCAGTTCAAGGTGAATGTCGAGCGAGCCGTTTAAAAACCGTGATCCTGCACAGCCTGTCCCATATTTTTCAATGGCTGCCTTTGCTGCTTCTTTTATTTTGGGATGATTGGTTAACCCTAAATAGGAATTTGAACCAAACATGAGTACCTTTTTTCCATTGATAACTACTTCGGTATCCTGACCAGATTCTATCGACCTGAAATAAGGATATAATCCCTTTTCTTTTATTACCGCCGCATCCTTGAAAGAAGCAATCCTGTCTTGTAATTTTTTACGCATGCTGAACACTTATATTCTTCAGTTTTTAAAACCCTATTCTGAAAAGTTTGGTCTGCACCTGAATGCCACTTATAGAGACTAAGTCAACGATAGAGATTAAGGCTGCATTAACCAAACGATTTGATCACACAATTTTAACGCTGAATTAAAGGTAAAAAAAGGTTCAAATGTGGGATATATTGGTCAAAAAGTTGGATTGATAAAATGTGACATTCAGATGAATTGACCAATTGACATTCTGACTTTTATTATAAAATAGTAAAAAGGTTAAAAACAGCACACAAAGCATATAAATCGACATAAATACCTGTATTTAAGTCGATTAAAATTTAAAAAAATATTAATCAAAAACATTAAAATCAATCAGATATTAGTCATTTTAAAAAAATACACTTGCAAAAATGATCTTGAACACTACATTTGCCAGTACAAAATCCGACAGATAAAAGGGCAGGAATTATCCACTAAAGGGTGGCTGAAATTGTGGTGCAAAAGATGATCGAATCTGTTAAGAAATTATTAAAAAACACTGAACGATTTTATGCAGCAACAGTTACTCGATAAAACTTTTTCAGAAAAAAGCCATGAGGAAGCACTTTCTTTAAATGGGGGCTTAATGGCAAAAATCCATCATAGCAGCGATCCGCATTATTGCAGCTCGGAGCCTTTCCGCATATCAAGTTATGCTTTAATTCTGATTACAAAAGGAAAAATGAACCTGAGGATAAATTTTGTAGAGCATGTGTTAAATCAAAGAGATATTTTACTCATTTTTCCACAAGCCATTTATGAGATCAGGGAGAATAGTGATGTTTCTTTTATCAGTATCCATTTTAATAAAAGTTATTTAAAAACCAGGGGAGTATTTTTTAATACCGGGGAAGCTTACAGAATGTTCCAGGACGGTCCCAAACATAAATTTTCACTTTCAAAAGAGGATTATACATTCATTTACTACGATATGCTCGCCCTGCATAAAAAGCTAAATACATCTAAGGATACCCCGCAGATTAAAAACATTGTGCATAACAGCTTTCTGGAACTGCTTTACGATCTCTTTCTTTTAAAGAACAAACAGAAAGACGCAGTGCCTCTGGTACATGATAGCAAGACAGAACTCACCAATCGTTTTCTATCGCTGGTATCGGAGCATTTTAGAAAAGAAAAACGTGTAATTTATTATGCCAACTGTTTACGTATTACGCCAAGGCATTTATCGCAGGTGGTTAAACAGGTAACTGATAGAACAGCCGGGGAAGTTATTGATGAAATCGTGATCAGGGAGGCAAAATTATTGTTAACCAGTCACGTAATGAATATATCGGAAGTAGCCATGGCGTTACACTTCAGCAATTCCTCTTTTTTTGGCAAGTATTTCAAAAAACAGACGGGAATTACTCCGTCTGAATATAAATTATCGAATAATATTGCGGTTTAGCGAACTGATGAAATTAAGACGCAAAAAACATTATGACTGTACAGTAGTAAATTTGCAACAGCTATATCCTCCCATCTGTAAAAATGAAAAGTTATATCATCACTCATTGCCACCAGAAAACCATGTATGTAGCTTGCCGGTATTGCTTTCCTAAAAACCAAAATAATTAAGCCCAACACTTCATAACATCCCCTTGGCCCTATTTGTCCGTACCAGATGGAAACATCAGACATCGCAGATCAAAAAATGTTTTGCTTTAGTGAACTGACGATCAGTATTTAATCATCGGATGAAATAAGCAAGCCTGATAAAAGGTTTGATTTTATTTTTTTAAATGTAACTTTGTTGCATTGAATCTTTCAGAGAATAAATACCGCAAAGAAATTTTCACCCGCATATGGGCGCTATTGATATTGGCATTATTTCTTAACGGGGCCTTAATACAAAGCGTGCACCACCACGGCGCAAAAGAAACAACATCTCCTCAACCGAATTCAAAACACAGCAGCCAGCTTGACGCTGCAAAGTTAAGCTGTAAACTCTGTGAGGTACTGAAACAGCAATCACACTTTTTCGATATCCCTGCATGCTGTTCAGCTCTTTTACCAATAAGGAAACCAGGTATTAAATCCTATGTGTACCTCATTAAACAACCTGTTGCTTATATTTTATCTTATAGCAATAAAGGGCCGCCAGGTTTAACGGCCTAATCAATAACCAGGTTTACTTTATTTACCAGGCAATTCATTTTCTTTAACGTGCGGCTGTACACGGCATGCACTATATACTATAATTTTTATGCTTCAAGCTATTTCATTATCTAAAAATTACGGAACTTATCAAGCCCTGAACCAACTTAATTTAACTGTTAACGCTGGCGAGGTATTTTGCCTTTTGGGTCAGAACGGTGCCGGAAAAACTACCACCATTAATTTATTTCTCGGTTTTATCGAACCAAGTGCAGGTCAAATTTTAATCGACGGTAAAGCAGTGGATACGCACGATAACGAGCGCCGTAAACACCTCGCCTACATCCCTGAAGTAGTGATGCTTTATGGTAACCTTTCGGCCATAGAAAACCTCGATTATTTTTCGAAACTGGCAGGTTTTAATTACGACACGAAAAGTTTGACCGGTTTTCTAAACCGATGCGGTTTACAAGAATCAGCTCACCACAAACATCTGTCTGGTTTTAGTAAAGGCATGCGCCAAAAAGTGGGTATTGCGATTGCCCTGGCTAAAAATGCGAAAATCATTCTAATGGATGAGCCAACCAGTGGTTTAGATCCAAAAGCCACGGCCGAGTTCACCCTATTGGTTAAACAATTGGCTGCCGAGGGTAAATCCATCTTAATGGCAACGCACGACATATTTAATGCCGTAAATGTAGGCTCACACATCGGCATCATGAAACAAGGCGAATTGATCCATACCCTTAAAGCAAGTGAAATTAACGCAAACGACCTGCAGGAATTATACTTACAGACCATATAATAAATTAAATCCATTTCATGTACCCAAAATATAAGGCGCTTTCTGGTGCCGCTACAATTTCTTTGCTTTTTTTGTTCAATCTTTTTAACCTGCAGGCCCTGGCGCAAATTAAGGTAAGCGGAAAGGTGATCAATGCTCAGGATCAAAACATTTATAAAGCCACTGTTAAATTTAAAAATGGCAAACATCAATTGAATACCATTACCGATTCCTTAGGAAATTTCTCACTTTTTTTACCAAAAACAGCTAATTATACTGTTACAGTTAGTGCCGTTGGCTATAGCAGCTTTAGCCGCATGTACCCGATCAATGAAACAGGCAGTTTAAACCTTGACGCCATTGTATTGCAAGTTTCGAATGAAGAACTACAAACGGTTGAAGTTGTAGGCACCAATGGCAACAAATACTATGGCAATTATTCCTTTTCAGCCACAAAAACGGCCACTTTAAATAAAGACATTCCACAGGCCATTTCTTCAGTATCGAAAGAACTAATCGCCGATAGGCAGGCGGCTGTACTGGCTGATGCCGTTAAAAACGTAACCAGTGTATCGCAAAGCAGTTATTATAACCAATTCTCCATCAGGGGAATTAACCAAAATGAAGAAGGTGCCATTATTAACGGCATGCGTACCCGCCAGTTTTATTTTAACCAGCCCCTAACCAATAACCTGGAACGGATTGAGGTAATAAAAGGTCCGGCAAGTGCTACCTTTTCGAGTGTAGACCCTGGGGGAAGCATCAACCTGGTAACAAAAAAGCCTCTGGCAACGGATCGCAAGGAGATCAGTATCTCGGCCGGAAGTTTTAGTACAATACGTGGCGCATTAGATTTTACCGGTCCATTAAATGCGGATAAAACATTGCTTTACCGGCTGAATCTTGGATATGAAGACAGCAAAAGTTTCAGAGACCTGCAATACAGAAAGGGCTATATGATTGCGCCCTCTTTCTCCTACATTCCAAATGACCGTACCAGTTTAAATGTGGAGTTGGTGGTGAACAACAGCAACTCCAGATTAGACCGGGGCCAGGCGATTTTCGGTGCCATTGCCGGTCAAACCGACTTAAAAAGTACACCGATCAATTTTAACATGGGTGCCAGCAATGATCGTTTTAATACTCAGGATTTAATGCTAATGACCAATTTTTCTCATCGCTTTAACCAGGATATTGTATTTAACGTGGCTTATATGAAGCAAAACTGGAACGAAGATCTTTTGGAACATCGAACCACCAATGCTTTTGGCGTTGATGAGAACAATCAACCGATCCCTACCCTTGCCGCCATGCGGGCAGTTCAACGTCAGCAAAAGTGGAGTACCGATAATTTAAGCACCTATTTCAGTATAAATGCCAATACGTTTAGCTTAAACCATAAAATGGTTGTAGGCTACGATCGGATCAATACCCAGAAACTGCGTGGCGGTGGAGAAAATGCTGCACAGGGTTACCGGTTAAAGGACGGAACCATAGCCAGCAGGTATGATCCGGCCAAAAAAGAACTTTATTTATTTAAAATGGCAAATGGGGTAAATGCGCCTGTACCTAATGTTGAGCATTTTAACCTGGCTAACCCAAGCTACACGCTTAAAAATTTAAGCGATTATATTTTTACTAAAACTGAAATCCCGCCGGCCTATAATTTAGTTAATGCCGTTTATTTTCAGGATCAGATTAATTACGGTAAACTTACTTTAACCTTGGGTTTAAGACAGGAATGGTACGAAGATTACAGCAATTACAAACTGACAACTGAAAAGAAGATCGATCAGCAGAAGCTTTTGCCCAGAATCGGACTAACCTATGCGGCAACTTCGAACATCAACCTTTATGGAACTTATTTACAGGGTTACCAACCACAGGGCAATACCTCAACCCTGGTTATTGTACCACCGCCTGCAGGCACAAACTTTAAACCCTTAACCAGTGATTTAAAAGAGATCGGTGCAAAATCAGAATGGTTGAACAAAAGTTTAATGGTTAACGTTTCGGTTTTTGAAATCAACCAGAAAAACCTGCTGATGAATGCAAACGACCCGGTTGATGTGAACCGCTTAATTGAACGTGGCGCACAGCGCAGCCGTGGCTTTGAATTCGAAGCTTCAGGTTTCATCAGCCGGAATTGGCAGTTTAATGCAGGTTACAGCTATATAGATGCCATTATTAGGGATGATTTCAACGCATCCCTTATTGGTCAGCGGGTACAGAACACACCAAAGCACAGTGCCAGTTTATGGACACGTTATAATTTTGAAACTCAAAAGCTGAAAGGACTTGGCTTTGGTACAGGTTTACAATATAGCGGCACTAAACTTCCATTGTACATCAGGGATTTTACACTTCCGGCCTATACCCTTGTTGACGCCGCAATTTATTATTCGCCCGCAGGCGCAAAGGTTCAGTTGGCCTTAAACATGAACAACATCTTAAATAAAACCTATTGGGTAGGTGCTCAAAACTACCTGCGCCTTTTCCCGGGCACACCAAGAAATGTAATGTTTAACGTAACCTATAGAATATAATGTCAGGTAGAATAAGCACTATTGCAAAACAAACATTTAAAGCAGCCTTTAACAATGGCGCCACCATAGCACTAACTCTTTTACTGGGTTTATCGCTCTGCTTGGCCACTTATATTGGCTGGCAAAATTTTAAAATACAAAATAATCAACGGCTCCATTATAAGGCCTTGGTAAGAGCGAAATGGTTAGCCAAACCAGATAAACACCCCCACAGGATGGCACACTATGGTTATCTGGCCTTTAGAGAAAAACACGAACTCAGTTTCTTCGATTTTGGTATAGAAAGTTTTGCCGGGGTATCGATTTTTTTAGAGGCACATAAACAAAATACCGTTAATTTCAGCGAGGCTGGTTTTACGAACGGAATGCTAAGTTTTGGCGAAATCAGTGTAGCCATGGTATTACAACTGTTGGTACCTTTACTTATTTTCTTTTTGGGTTACAACAGTATATCGGCCGAACGTGAATCGGGCACCTTAAAAATCCTGTTGTGTCAGGAGGTAAGCTGGAAACAGCTCCTTTGGGGCAAAACTATAGGCATTATCGGCGTTTGCCTTTCTATATTTATTCCTCTCATTCTCCTCACCATTTTGTTATGGGCATCACTAAGCAATTGGCAGATCAGCATGGATTCGGCCTTACGCCTTTTACTACTGGTTTTAGTTTATGCCATCTATTTTTTCGTTATATCAGCCATTACGGTTTTGGTTTCGGCCTTTGCCCGCAGTTCTAAATCGGCTTTGATTACTTTACTGGCCTGCTGGATATTTTTTATGGTCATTATGCCGCGCATTACCCAGGCGGTTGGGATAAAGATCTATCCTTCGCCATCTAAAATAGAATTTGCCGATGCCATTGCGGCTGACGTTCACCAGCAGGGCGATAGCCACGATCCAAACGATCCGCATTACGCGGCCATTAAAGATTCGCTATTGAAAGCTTACGCTGTGGATGATGTTAAAAAGCTCCCTTTTAACTACGGTGGCTATATTATGGCCGAGGGAGAAAAGATTACCTCAAAAATTTATAGTGAGCATCAGGATAAGCTGAACAAAATTTTTGAAAAACAGAACAGCATCACTACTATTACGGGTTTCTTAAACCCCTATTTATCGCTGAAAAATATTTCGATGGCCTTAACCGCATCTGATTTTAATACCTACGTCGATTTTCAGCGACAGGCGGAAACTTACCGCTATCAACTTGCTCAAAAGATGAATAAGCTCCAGATTGAGAAAATCAGCAACATTAAACCAGGGGATGAAGAAAAACCGCCAGCCATTAGTAAGGCCAACTGGGCAGAACAACCCGATTTTAACTACCATTTTAAAAAATTAGATACTGTTTTGCTGAATGAGTTATTAGCGCTAAGTGCCTTAACGTTCTGGTTACTGGTTATGGTTATTTCGCTCCAATATTCAACCAGATGGATTAAAATGATATAATACGCATGAAAAAAAATAGATATCACCTCGAATTTAAATTGTTTTTTAGAAGCAGTTCTTCCTGGATTGGGATCTTTGTACTCCTGATAACCGGTTTTGCCGGCCTATATTTTGGCAAAACCTTCATCGCCAAGCAACAGGCTGTGATTGAAAAAGCAGCAACGTTACAAAAGAAAAATACCCTTAACAATATTGATCATTTTGGCAATGATATTGGCCTGTTATTTTTCCATAATAAGTTTTCGCTAGCCAATGCGCCTGATCACTGGGCGGCTTTTGCCAACGGACAGCGCGATATTAATCCTTATTTAATTTCGGTGACCATGTTGGCCCTTGAAGGCCAGCTTTACGATACCGATATCAACAATCCTGTTAGCCTGCTTTTGGGCAATATGGATCTTAGTTTCGTATTTATCTTTTTGTTCCCCCTGGTTATTATTGCCTTTACCTACAATCTCCTTTCAGAACAAAAGGAAAGTGGCATTTGGTCACTTTTAAAGGCCCAAACCAACCAATCCTTCCAGGTCATCTGGCAAAAATTTTTAGTCAGAGTGGTGGTGATTTTTAGTGTTGCACTTTTACTGTTACTCATCGCAATGCTTTACTTAACACTCCCGGTTGATTTAACCTTCCTTTCGGTTACCCTACTCATTTTACTCTATCTTAGTTTTTGGTTTGCCCTTTCATTTTTCTTCATCTCTTTAGGCAAATCTTCTAATTTTAATGCGTCTGCGCTGATAGCCGTCTGGGTACTGCTCTGCATCATCATTCCGGCATCATTTAATCTTTTCCTCACACGGAAATACCCGGTACCCGAAGCTTTGCAAAATGTGATTAACCAACGCGAAGGCTATCATGAAAAATGGGATATGGCCAAAGAGGTAACCATGAAACCCTTTTTTAAACATTACCCCCAATTAAAGAAATATCCCTTTCCGGAAAAGAAAACCTTTAGCTGGTATTGGTATTATGCCATGCAGCAAATGGGAGATGACCAGGCATTGGCAAGCAGGTTAGCCATCGAAAAAAAATTGGCAGGGAGACAGCATTTAACTGATATTTTTGCTTTTTTCATTCCTACGATACAAATACAGCTTGGGGTAAATCAAGTAGCAGGATCAGATCTCGATACACATCTTGAGTTTCAGCAGGCGGTCAGAAAATATCACGAACAGATCCGCTTACATTTTTATCCGGCCATTTTTCTCAACCAGCCTGTTAACGATACGGATATTAAAGATTATAAACTGGAAAAATATCAGCGGCAACAGGTTCCGGCGATATGGATAAATATGCTTTCGGTATTATTGCTAACGATAATCATTATTGGAGCCACGGCTTTCAATTTGAAAAGGTTCAATAATTAACAGAAAAATCGTTATTGCGAGGAGGCTTTTTGAGCAGGCAGTCTGTCGTGCCTTTTCAGGATTCCTCTCCGCAATGACATATTTATGGCGGATATGCGTAAGCTTCTGTATAGCTTGAATCAGTTCGAAAGTAACAGATTTTCATACAAACATGACCAATCAACCATTGACTGATAACTAATCAGCCACCACTACAGCGGATAAGCCGTTTCACTCTTTGGCTCGGAAAGCACAAAGTAGCTTTGAACGGTAGTAATGTTGGGCAGTGTAGCCAGTTTATTTCTCAGAAACTCATGATAAGCATCCATATCTTTAGTGGCAATACGGAGAATAAAATCATGTGCGCCAGTCATTTGCAGACATTCCATCACTTCTACAAACTTAGAAACCTCCGTTTCAAACTCGATCAGGGTTTTAGCAGTATGCTCTTTCAATAGTACATGCGAGAAAGCAATTAAATTGCTATTGATTTTTTTCCGGTCCAGAATGGCCACGATTCTTTTAATATAGCCCTGCTCTTTAAGCCTCCTTATCCGTTCGTGTATCGTTGCTATCGATTTATGCAGTTTCAACGCTATCTCCTTATGGGTTAAGGCGGCATCATGCTGCAATAGTTTTAATATTTCGATATCTACCTGATCTAAATCTCCATGTACCATGTAAGCTTGCAAATGAAAAAAAATATAATAGACCTTAAAAAAATCAGTCTAAACTGAAATAAAAATTAATTATGGTTAAAAATAACAGAAAATTTCTGAAAAAAAGCACATGTATTGACATAAATAAGAATAATCCAGAGTTTTACCGAAATTTAATTCATTGAAAATTCATTTTAATTGATTTAAAAATTCGCCATGCAAGCATTAACAGCAAATGAAATAACATCTTCCAATATGGGAAAATTTGAACATTTATCACTCCTGGTTGGCAATACCCCAATGCTGGAACTTACTTATACTTACCAGGGAAGTATGGGTAAAATTTATGTTAAATGTGAACATTATAACCTAACTGGTAGCATCAAAGACAGGATGGCGCTTTATACCCTAAAAAAAGCTTATGCTGAAGGCAAAATCAAAGCAGGAGACCGCATTATTGAGGCTACGAGCGGTAATACCGGGATTGCATTGGCTGCCATAGGTAAAGCTTTAGGTCATCCCGTAACCATCATTATGCCCAATTGGTTGAGTAAAGAGCGCATGGATATTATCAGAAGCTTGGGAGCTGAAATTATTTTGGTGAGTAAAGAAGAAGGCGGATTTATCGGTAGCATTAAACTTGCAGAAGAAATGGCTGCAAAAGACCCGAATATCTTTTTACCAAAACAGTTCGAAAATATTGCCAATCCGGAAGCACACGAACATACCACAGGGAAGGAAATCTGGGGGCAATTGCAATTGAAAAATATATCTCCCGATGCTTTTGTTGCAGGGGTAGGTACCGGAGGAACCATCATGGGGGTAGGTAACTTTTTAAGAAAGCGAAATGCTAATATTAAAATACACCCGCTTGAGCCTGCAGAGTCTCCAACTTTAACTACGGGTTATAAAGTAGGTAGCCATAGAATCCAGGGCATTTCTGATGAGTTCATTCCCGAAATTGTTAAACTGGGCGAACTGGATGAGGTGGTACAGGTAAACGACGGCGATGCCATACTGATGGCGCAAAAACTAGCAGAGAAACTGGGTTTAGCGGTAGGTATATCGTCAGGAGCCAATGTGATAGGTGCCATCAAACAACAGCAAAAAATGGGAATCGACAGCTGTGTAGTCACCGTCTTTTCTGATAGCAACAAGAAATATTTAAGTACCGATTTAATGAAGTTAGAACCCGTTAAAGCAGAATATATTACCCCCGAAGTAGATTTTCTGGATTACCAGGCATTTAGCAGATTAAACTAACCACCATAACCAATCAACAAAACATGAAAAAAATTATCCTTTTGCTATGTACCGTATGCCTGATTAACCTTGGGGCATACAGCCAGATTTTAAAACCCGTAACCTGGAGTTACGCTGCCAAAAAAACCGGTCCAAATACCGCTACTGTTTTTATTAAGGCTACTATAGATCAAGGCTGGCATCTTTACTCACAATTGATTAAAGATGGAGGTCCTGTTAAAACAACCTTTACCTTTCCGGCATCCGGTGCTTATACACTGGTTGGAAAAACAATCGAACCAAAAGCGATAACGAAGTTCGAGCCTACTTTCAAAATGGAGGTAAGCTACTTCGAAAAATCGGTAGTGTTTCAACAAAAAGTAAAGTTGAAAGGTAAAACCGCAACTGTTAAAGGCAGTTTAGAATTTATGGTATGCGATGATAAACAATGTTTGCCGCCAGAACAGGTCGACTTTAGTATTCCTGTAAAATAATAGCGTAGCAAGCATATGATATCCTTCAAAAAAATCTGTCTCGGGTTACTGCTCTGTGGTGCCATATCCCTTAACGCATATGCACAGGACAGCACAGGTACAGATGATCTTACATTTACTGAAATTAAGCCTGAAGCGGCTGACAGCAGCATTAAAGCTACTGATACCGTTGTTAAAACATCAGTTGCATTACCCGCTACGGTTAATCAGGCTGCTACACCGTCAAAAGAAGAAGATAAGACCTTATGGGGCATTTTTATTGCTGGCTTTGTTGGCGGTTTAGCAGCCCTGTTGATGCCTTGCATCTTCCCTATGTTGCCGCTTACCGTCAGTTTTTTTACTAAAGGTTCAGAAAAAGGAAAAGCTTTTCAACGGGCAGCATTATACGGTTTTTTTATTATCCTCATTTACGTGGTGCTCGGACTTTTGGTTACCGTGATTTTTGGTGCCGATGCCCTAAACAATTTATCAACCAATGGAATCTTCAATTTCTTTTTCTTCTTATTGCTTGTCGTTTTTGCAGCTTCATTTTTAGGGGCTTTCGAAATTACCCTGCCCTCTTCATGGGTAAATAAAATGGATGCCAATTCGGACAAAGGTGGCATTGCAGGGTTATTTTTTATGGCCGGAACACTGGCACTAGTATCTTTTTCCTGCACTGGTCCAATTATAGGTACCTTATTGGTACAGGCAGCAACCACTGGCGCCCTACTGGGTCCGGCGATTGGCATGTTTGGCTTTTCTTTAGCCCTGGCTATTCCCTTTGCCTTATTTGCTTTATTTCCTTCCGCAATGAACAAACTGCCAAAATCAGGCGGTTGGTTAAACAGTGTTAAGGTTGTACTGGGGTTTCTTGAACTTGCTTTTGCCTTAAAATTCTTAAGCAATGTAGATCTGGCCTATCATTGGGAATGGTTTGACCGCGAAATCTTCTTAAGCCTTTGGATCGTCATTTTCGGGATGATGGGCATTTATCTATTGGGTAAACTGAAGTTTTCGCATGATAGCCCGTTGGCATTTATCTCCGTACCAAGGCTTTTTCTGGCCACTATAGTATTAGCCTTTACCATTTACTTAATTCCGGGCATGTGGGGGGCACCATTAAAAAGCATTTCCGCTTTTCTTCCACCGCAGGAAACCCAGGATTTCGATCTGTATACCGCCAGTTTATTAGGCGGAAAACAGACCGCAACAACTGATGGTCCGCATAAATATGCAGACAAATTCCATGCGCCGTTAAAACTGAATGTCTATTTCGATTACGATGAAGGTTTGGCCGCAGCGAAAAAACTAAATAAACCTGTAATGATCGATTTTACCGGGCATGCCTGCGTAAACTGTAGAAAAATGGAAGCTAATGTTTGGCCCGATAAAGATGTATATAAAATGATCAGTAATGATTATGTATTAATCCAGCTATATGTAGACGATAAAACAGAACTGGCTCCTAATGATGTAACGGTTACACCAGAAGGGAAAAAACTTACCACTATTGGCAAAAAATGGAGCGACCTGCAAGCCAGGAAATTCCAATCCAATTCTCAGCCCTTTTATGTACTGCTCGATCCAAAAAAAGAAACCTTACTGGCACCACCGCAAGGTGCTGATTATGAAATAGCCAATTATAGAAAATTCTTAGTGAGTGGTTTAAACGCTTTCCACTAAACAGTTAGGGATAAAAGCGTTGAATTTAATTTTAGTTAATGATGTAAGGACAGTACCGGATGGTCTGTCCTTTTTCTTTTGCAGCCAGGTTATGGCAAGATAATCACGCCCGATGATGTGAATTTGTTATAAAGAGTCTATCGAATACCATTTTTTTTTATTTACTTTAATACACGCGTTTGCACTGCTTCACTCAAACAGCCACTATAAAGCACGATATGAAAATATTAAATAGCATTTACGTTTTTCTTGGTTTATCTGTTTTTTCTTATGTAGCGACAGCTCAATCGAAAGCTAACATTGAAGTTGATTTCGGCAAGAATACAGCGCCTATGAAATCTATATGGGCATGGTTTGGTTACGATGAACCGAATTATACCTATATGAAAGATGGTCAGAAGCTGCTTACTGAAATTTCAAAATTAAGCCCTGTGCCGGTGTATGTACGGACACACAACTTGCTTACCTCGGGAGATGGCACACCTGCTTTAAAATGGGGATCAACCAATGCCTACACTGAAGACGCCCAGGGTAATCCGGTTTATAACTGGAAAATTGTAGACCAGATTTTTGATACTTATGTAAAAAGAGGGATGAAACCTTTGGCACAGATTGGTTTTATGCCCGAGGCACTTTCAACCAAACCTGTTCCTTATCAGCACAAATGGAAACCGGGCGCTCGCTATGATGAGATTATGACCGGCTGGGCCTATCCGCCAAAAGATTATAAAAAGTGGGGCAATCTGGTTTACAAATGGGTTAAACATTGTGTAGAACGCTATGGTAAGGCTGAAGTAGAAAGCTGGTATTGGGAAGTATGGAACGAACCCGATGGTGCGTATTGGAAAGGTACCCAAGCCGATTTTTTTAAGCTTTATGATTACGCTGCCGATGGGCTGAAACGGGCTTTACCTACTGCTAAAATAGGCGGTGCCAATGTAACGGGCGGCGGTGCTAAATATCTGGATGCTTTTATTAAACACTGTTTATCAGATACCAATTACGTAACCGGTAAAATTGGTTCGCCTTTAGATGCTGTACTGTTTCATGCCAAAGGATCTCCACGTGTAGTAAATGGAACAGTTGTGATGGATATCAGGGCCCAGCTGCGCAATATAGAGTCGAACTTCAGGGTAATTAACAAGTACCCGCAACTTAAAAATATCCCGGTGATTATCGGCGAGTCGGATCCTGAAGGTTGTGCAGCCTGTGGCATGGCTACCAATCCGGAAAATGCTTATCGAAACGGCACCATGTATTCGAGTTATACCGCGGCATCTTTTGCCCGTTTGTATGCACTTACTGATCTATATCAAATTAACCTGCTGGGCGCTGTAACCTGGTCGTTCGAATTTGAAAACCAGCCCTGGTTTGCAGGTTTCAGAGATTTGGCCACCAATGGCGTAGATAAACCGGTACTAAATGTTTTCAGGATGTTTGGGATGATGAAAGGTAACCGTGTAGCGGTTAAAAGTAACCGCATGTATCCACTAAAACCAGTTCTTGATTCGAGTATCAGGAAACCACAAACTGATATTGGTGCGCTGGCGGCCAAAGCAGAACAATCGGCTACAATAATGGTATGGAATTACCATGACGAAGATAAAACTGGCAATCCCGATACAGTAAGGGTTATACTCCACAATTTACCTGTTAAAACCGTTACATTGACCGAATACCGTGTAGATGCCAATAACAGCAATGCTTATGAAGTTTGGAAAAAAATGGGTTCTCCACAAAATCCTGATGCCATACAAATTGCCACATTAGCAAAAGCCGGTCAGCTTAAAATGATTGGAAAGCCGATAAAGCAAAGTGTTTCAAAAGATCTAGCGCTGGTACTGCCCAGGCAGGGCGTATCGCTATTGAAAATGGATTGGTAAGTAAATCTTCACCGTTTTTTGAAAACTATGGGCCTGGTTTTGGTATCTTAAAAGGATTGAAATTCTAAGCCACCCGGTTGAGATTACAAATCAGAAACAACGGTAATTCTATAATTAGTTGCCTTGATCTCCTGTTCCGGGGTGCTGATTGGCAGCTACAGGCACTGTGCTTAACTGCGGGCTGAAATGAGTTTCGGCATACAGATCATCGTTTCCTTCACCTTTAGGATTATCGCCATATTCATTTGGCCCATAATCGCCGGGACCAAAAAATAAGATAAAGCTATAAAAAGGAATAAGCATCCACCAGCCGGAGTTACCTCTGTCATGACAACGTTTGGCACTTTGTGCGATCAAAATATAGAGTGGGATCAACATCAGTACACCAAAGGCTTCCGATCCACCTTCTGCTGCAGCGGCAATGATAGCAACAGAAATTAAACAAAAAATACGTGAAAGAGCATATTCCGTACGACGAATGCGGCCTTCAAAAGAAAAAACTGATTTAAACATGAGTGCGTTTTGATTGTTTGGTTAGCGCTAAAATAGCATTTTTTTTTTGTAAATCAGCCATTTGGTTACCAAACACAGTATGTTGCTTTTGCCGTGATCATATGTTATAGATCATTATAAGCCGACTGCCCGGGGAACTATTTCAACCTGTTGATCGACCAGATTGACAAGAAAGCGAAGTAAAACGCAGCTGATCGGTAATCGCCAAAAAACTACCTTACACTCATTTTCCAAAATATTAAAGCATATGAGAAATATAAGAGCCATGTAAGCTTATATTCACTTTAATGTCTTATGTGGCACAATTAAGTCGAAGCGAACAGGAAGTGAAACGGAGTAAAGCGCAAAGCGGGGCTAAAGTTGCCAGGTACCACATACTATTTATTTCCAAAAACCAATAAGAGAACGAAATACCAATACTCCACCTGTTTTGGTTTACCTAATTGTCAGAATTTTGCTTTGCAAACATATGATAAGAAATTTTTAACACTTCTATCATATCAATTTCTGTTTCCTATCTTATATGCTTTGATGCTAAGGTTGTAGAGTCACCAGATAAAAAACGGAAAACGAAAAAAAATAAATGTTCTTATGACGTTTATTATTTTTAAATAGTTTACTTTTACCTTTAGAATCTTCCAAATATTCAAAACCATATGAAATTAAATGAACCTGTAAAAAGTATCTTTTCGGCCTGCCTGGTGTATGCTTCCATTGCAATTGGATATACCACAGAAGTGCAGGCACAAGCTGCGAAAGTAATTAAAATTAAAACAGACCAAAGCATTGCCAAGGTGCAGCCGAACATGTGGGGTGTTTTTTTCGAAGATATTAATTTTGGCGCTGATGGCGGTATATATGCCGAACTGATTAAAAACCGCTCTTTCGAATTTACAAAACCCATGATGGGCTGGAGCATCCAGCGTGAAAAGCCGCAAGAAGGCGAGGTATTGGTGGTAAACCGTAAAGAGGTAAATACCGCCAATCCGAGATATTTACAGGTAAAAAAACAAACGGACGATTTTGAACTCATCAATGAAGGGTTTAAAGGCATTGGTGTAAAAAAGGGACTGCGCTACGATTTTTCATTGATGTACCGTCAATCAACGCCAGGGGTTAAACTGGTGCTGATGTTAAAAGATGGGAACAATAAAATTATCGGACAGAGAACTTTAACACCTGACCAAACAGGTAGCGACTGGAAAAAGCAGTCAGCAAGTTTTATCGCGACAGAAACCGATCCAAAAGCTAAATTTTCCATTCTATTTCAGGGAAAGGGCGATATTGATCTGGATATGATCAGTCTTTTCCCTGGCGACACCTGGAAAAACCGCCCGCAAGGATTAAGGGCAGATATGGTGCAGTTATTGGCTGATATGAAACCGGGCTTTATCCGTTTTCCGGGTGGCTGTATTGTAGAAGGAACCGATCTGGCCAACCGTTATCAATGGAAAAAAACCATTGGCCCGATTGAAAACAGACAACTGATTATCAACCGCTGGAATACCGAGTTTCCGCACCGTGCAGCACCAGATTATTTTCAGAGTTTTGGCCTGGGCTTTTTCGAATATTTCCAATTGGCCGAAGATATAGGCTCAGATGCCCTACCGATATTAAACTGCGGTATGGCCTGTCAGTTTAACTCTGCTGAAGTAGCTTCACTAGACGAATTGGATCCATATGTACAGGATGCTTTAGACCTGATCGAATTTGCCAATGGCGATATAACGACCAAATGGGGTAAAATGCGTGCCGATTTAGGTCACCCAAAACCCTTTAACCTCAAGATGATGGGTGTAGGAAATGAAAACTGGGGGCCACAGTATTTAGAAAGACTTGCTATTTTTACCAAAGCCATCAAAGCAAAGTATCCTGATTTCAAACTGATCAACAGCTCAGGAACAGATCCTGAAGGGGATCGTTTCAACCTCCTCAATACTACATTACGGAAAAATAATGCCGATTTTATAGATGAACATTATTACCGATCGGCAGATTGGTTTCTGAAAAATGCAGGCCGATATGACCATTATCCGCGCAACGGCTCGAAAGTTTTTGTAGGCGAATATGCTGTACATGCCGATGGCAAAATTGAAGGTAGCAACAGAAATAACTGGCAAAGTGCATTGGCTTCAGCTTCGTTGATGACAGGTTTGGAACGTAATGCCGATGTAGTACAAATGGCTTCTTATGCGCCGCTTTTCGCAAACATTGATGCCTGGCAGTGGGCACCTGATATGATCTGGGTAAATAACCTGAAATCGTATGGTACACCAGATTACTATGTACAGAAACAGTTTTCTACCAATAAGGGAACCGATGTCGTTTCGATTACCCTTGATGACAAGAACATCATCGGCCAGGATGGACTTTATGCGTCTGCGGTAACCGATCGGGTTAAAAAAGAACTCATCATTAAAATTACAAACAACTCCGGTCAACCGCAGCAAATCGATTTCGATCTTGAAGGAAAAATGAAACTAAAAAGTAAGGCCACTAATGAGGAAATCGCAAACAGCAACCTTAATCAGGTTAACTCTTTCGAAAATCCTGAAGCGGTAAGCCCGAAAAAAAGTACCATTAACCTAAAAGGCAAAAAATTAAATATTGCGTTAAAACCATATTCTTTTAACGTAATCAAAATTCCGTTTAACTCATAAAATTAACGAGATGACAATAAAGAAATTTCTCTTATCTGCAGCATTATGCTGCAGTTCTATTTTAGTGCAGGCACAAACAGAAACACAGCTTAGCATTAAGCCCGGGGGCGATCAATTGGTGAGCAGACATATTTATGGTCATTTTTCAGAACATTTGGGGCGCTGTATTTATGATGGTTTTTGGGTAGATGAGCATTCAACCATCCCGAATAAAGGAAGGATAAGGTTAGATATTGTAGAAGCCTTAAAAAAGATAAAAGTGCCTAACCTTCGCTGGCCGGGAGGCTGTTTTGCTGACGAATACCACTGGAGAGACGGCATCGGGCCAAGAAATCAACGTCCGAAAATGGTCAACACCAATTGGGGCGGTGTAACGGAAGACAATAGCTTTGGCACACACGAGTTTTTGGATCTTTGCCAGATGCTTAAGTGCGAACCTTATATTGCTGGAAATGTAGGTAGCGGAACTGTTGAAGAAATGGCCAAATGGGTTGAATACCTGAATTTTGACGGCGTAAGTCCTATGACAGCCATCCGCAGCCAAAACGGAAGAGAAAAACCATGGAAAGTTTCTTTCTGGGGCGTAGGAAACGAAAGCTGGGGCTGTGGTGGCAACATGACACCGGCTTATTATTCTGATTTATACCGCAGGTATGCCACCTATGCACGCAACTATCCGGGTGCGCCATTAAAAAGAATTGCCAGTGGCGCTAATGCCGGAGATTACAACTGGACGGAAACCTGTATGAAAAATATTGGAGACCAAATGTGGGGATTAACTTTACACTATTATACCATCCCGACAGGAAACTGGGACAAAAAGGGATCAGCCACTAAATTTGATGAAGCACAATACTTTTCGACCATGAGAAACTGCCTGCATATGGAAGAACTGGTAAGCAAGCATGCTGCGATCATGGATAAATATGATCCTAAAAAGAATATTGCCCTGGTAGTTGATGAGTGGGGAATCTGGACAGATGTAGAGCCTGGAACGAACCCGGGGTTCCTGTATCAACAAAACAGTTTACGCGATGCTTTGATTGCAGGTACTACCTTGAATATTTTCAATAACCATTCTGATCGTGTTAAAATGGCCAATCTGGCACAAACCGTAAATGTTTTACAGGCTTTGATTTTAACGGAAAAAGATAAAATGATCCTTACCCCCACTTACCATGTTTTTGATCTTTATAAGGTACACCAAGATGCCAGGTATTTACCGATTTCTTTTACCAGCCCTGATTATGTTGTAGGTGATCAAAAAATTCCAGCGCTAAATGTTTCTGCTTCGCAGGATGCCAATGGTGCGATCCATATTTCGCTGGTGAATTTAGATCCAAATAAAAAAATTGCGTTGAGTACGGTATTGGATGGCTTGAAATGGAATTCGGTTACCGGACAGATTTTAACCTCAGCTAAACTTACTGATGTAAACACCTTTAACGATTTGAACAAAGTACACAATGCGAAATTTACCGGTGCCAAAAAATCAGGTAATTTGTTAAAAGTAGAGTTACCTGCGCAATCTGTTGTGGTTCTGGAATTAAAATAATTTATGGAGAAAACTCCGGATGATCACGATTAAACAACTGAAAGATAAAGCTTTAACACAAAATTTTCTAACAGGCTTATTATCATTATGGAGGAAATCAAAAATTATGAAAAAATCAATATGCCTCTTTATTTGTTTTTTATCAGCGTATTTAAATGCGGAAGCACAATCTAATAAAGGGCCATACCTCTTTGCTTATTTTAAAGATAACGGTGAAGATGGCCTGCACCTCGCCTACAGTAAAGATGCCTACAAATGGACGGCCCTAAAGAATGATCAATCATTCCTGACTCCAATGGTAAGCAAAGATAAGCTGATGAGAGATCCTTGTATTATACGAGGTGAAGATGGCCTGTTTCATATGGTGTGGACAGTAAGCTGGAACGACAAAGGCATTGGTTACGCCAGTTCGAAAGACCTGATCCATTGGAGCGAACAGCAGTTTTTACCTGTTATGGTTAAAGAAGGGGGTGCCAGGAATACCTGGGCTCCGGAAATCACCTATGATGGTCGTACCAAAACCTATATGATTTATTGGGCCACAACGATTAAAGATAAATTTAATGAAACGGCCTCAACTGAAGAAAGCGGTTATAACCACAGAATTTATTATGTTACGACAAAAGATTTCAAAACTTATTCGGAAACCAAATTACTTTACGAACCGGGCTTTAATGTAATTGACGCAACTATCGTTAAAGATGGCAAACGGTTTATCATGTTTTTGAAAGATGAAACCCCGAAGCCTGCTCAAAAAAACATCAAAATGGCATATGCCGATCATTTGACCGGTCCTTATAGCAAAGCGGGAAATCCAATTACCGGAAATTACTGGGCTGAAGGACCAACCACCTTAAAAATCGGGCATAACTGGATGATATATTTCGATAAATATCGCGATCATCAGTACGGGGCGATTGAATCTTCAGATTTAGAAAACTGGACCGACGTTTCAGCTAAAATCTCGCTGCCGGAAGGCCTAAGGCATGGCACCATATTAACCATCAAAGAAAACGAACTGGAAGCCTTATTAAAGCAATGAGGTGATAAGCCGTTGAAAAATTTTACCCCTTAAAATTACATCCAGTGGTCTGTGTCCGCACAGGCCACATTTTAAACCACAGTAATTTAATCCGGCACCCATCTTGATGGATGAGTTTAAGCTTTTTTGTAATCTAAACTTTTGGCCAAAGATCCTGAAACACCCGTCCGACTGGCCGGGTGGAAGTTCAGAATGACGGATTGCAATGGGATTTGCCCACCTTGCCATGGCCTTTGTCCATACAGACCATATTAGCAAAATTTACTTTATCAACCTTACTTCGTATATATTGGCAATGGCTGATCCCTGATCGGCAACAAATTTTACTTCTAAATCTGCTTTTAACAATGCTTTTGGAATCTGATATTCCTGCTTGTAAAAAATATCTCCCTTACCCCCATCTAATTTTACATTTTCAATTGTAACACCATTGATCTGGATAGCGAAGCTTTTGTTTTTTTCATTTCCAAAATAGGTTAAACTAAGCTTATTGCCGGCAAGCCCTTTGTTTTTGAACATGTAACTAAACCACGCTCTGCCATTTCTAAAATGCCTTTCCTGGTAAGTCCCGTTATCGGTTTGTTCACCTTGAAAATTATGATCAGATTCTGGTTGCTGCTCGCCGGGATTAACCAGATCAACCGTTTGCCGTTCAATTTTCATATGTTCTTCTTCAGCCAATTTAATCGCCTTTGCCCGTTCCTGTAATGCCTGTTCACTGCTGTAAGGAAAATAAACCACGTACCGCTTTTCGGCAAGGGTGTAAAAAGGAACCAGTTTTAGCGATTTGTATTTGGGTTGATAAACCGCATTCCGGACACTAAACGTTAAGCTTTTTTTATCGGTCAACGTAATTTCATTGGCAAGTGAATTTTGAGGTCCGGTAACCAATGGTGCATCGCTGATCGGGAATAAAGCACCAGAGGCAATATGCCCCATCCGGCTGCCATCAGCGGTTAAATTCGGCTGGTTTAAAGTATCCATTTCTGCAGCAAGAACAATCGGTCCACGGAGAAAGGCTACCCAGTCAGAGCCATCAGGCATAAACTCCGTAGTGGTATGCATCGGTAGCGAAATATTCACCACATCACCCGTATTCCAGGTGCGATCGATACTCGCATAGCCATTCGCTTCACTTTTAGCAGTTACCTTTTTTCCATTTACCAGCACAGCCATTTTTCCTTTCTCTATCCAGGCAGGCTGACGGAAATGTAAGGCAAAACGCTGTTTATTTTTCAGCTGAAGTTTGATAGTCGTTTGCTCAGCATCAGGAAAAAGGGTTTTTTGTGTAAGTTGAATGCCTTTCTCTTTCCAGTTTAAGGTTGAAGGGATAAAAAGATTCACAAATATATCATTCGCACGGTGTGCATAAATCAGCTCTCCATATTTGCCATGGTTTTCCAATCCCGAACCTACACAGCACCAGAAACTTTCCTGCGGACTCGAATAGGTACGGTAATGTCCAGGTCGCATTGGGGTAAAATACACAAAACCACCTTCTGGCCTTTGCGACGAAAGGATATGATTATAAAGTGTGCGCTCGTAATAATCGAGATAAGTATTTGAAGGGTTAGCCAAAAACAATTGTTTGGTCAGCTTCAGCATGTTGTAAGAATTGCAGGTTTCAGGTCCTTCCCGCGACTCTGTCATCGAAGAAAAGTCGTTGGCGGGATGAAAATGCTCCCTAACACTATTTCCCCCAATGGCTACCGTTCTGTGCTCCACCACAGTTTTCCAAAAAAATGCAGCAGCATCTGCCCAGGCAGGATCTTTATCCAATAAAGCAATCTGTTCAAAACCAATCACTTTCGGGATCTGCGTATTGGCGTGTAAGCCATTCAGCGCATCCACATTTTTTAATAATGGATTTAAAATGGATTGGTCTGAAAACCGTTTGGCCAATTGGAGATACTTTTTGTCGCCCGTTATCGCATAAACATGAGCAAAAGTCTCATTTAATCCACCATGTTCGCTTTTTAATAATTCCTGTATCTGTTCATCAGACAATTTGGAAACCATATCCACGCACCAATCCGTTAGTTTAATAAGCATTTGTTTGGCTTTTAAATTGCCTGCAACGGCATACGCATCGTAAAGTCCGGCATAAATCTTATGGATATTATACAGAGGCACCCATTTTCCATTTAGCGAAAAACTCGACGATTTTATATCTCCGGCTTTAATCTCCTTCCAGATTTCCTTACCCCCCGGAATTCCCGCCAGGTAACCATCGCCGTTTTGGCGCTGACACCTGTCCAGTTCGGCAATCATATAATCGATACGCTTCTTCACCTCGGCATCGCCCGTAGAGGCATACATTAAAGATAGCGCAGACAAATAATGTCCACCAACATGCCCGTCCAAGCCTGTATTTTCCCAGTTCCCGTACGATTCGGCTTTAGGCTTTAGTCCTGCTTCCCTTAAGTATGGTGCCAAAAGCCTATCCGCATCCAGCGACAGCATGTATTTCTTATCGGTTTCCTGCGCTTGTTTAAAAGGGCCCTCAAGCAAACGCACTTCCGTTAAACTAAACGGTTGCAAGCCCTTCTGCCCAAAAACAGTTCCACTCAGGGCGGTGATTAAAATAACGGTGATTATATTTTTCATTTTTAAAAACTTCTTCATAACAAGGATGATTAAACGCATCTGGCAAAGTTTGGGTATCACATTTAAACCTTTAGTTATTAAATTAATCTTTTTTAAGTGCCTACTATTGACGATTAAACGCAGCATAATAAACAGCCCGGTAGATCATTTGAATGCTCATCACATCAAAAGTTTAGTAAACCATCGGCTTGGGGATTACACCCGGCCAAAAGCAGCACTTAATAAAATTTGGCTAAATAAACGTCTTAAAGACATTTATAAACGAAGATATAAAAAACAATTGCCAATTACGTCATGATTGAAACAAATCATTTAAACGTTTGAACATTTTTAATCAATTTGTTTAGTCTATACACAAACAAAAAAGCTCAGAAATTTAAAACCAGTAAGGCGTTGTAAACCGTGAGATCATTGATTATTATGGTGCAGTTCCACTTATCATAACTAACCCTCAACACAACAATGAACTACTCCAACCAAACCATTTGTGTAAAAGCACCGTTGGTAGCCACATCCCAAACTTCTACCCTTACCCATTTACGGCCTTTTAAATCAACCTGCCACTGAAAATCCTTTTTACCAAATGCCTGTGTTGAATTTAAATTTAGCTTTTCCCGATATACCTTTTTCCCATCACCCGATACGATTTCAGCAAAACTTAATGGGAATGTCCAATTCAGCTGTACATTTATCTTTGCTTTTCCAATGTTGTTAACCTTCAAAGTCTCACCTGCACCTTTCCCGTCAACATTAAAGCCTGGGATTAATACTTCACCTGTAGAAACGAAAAACTTTCCTTGTCGCATTACATCTAAAACCTGCTGCCATCCATCGGAATAGTCGGGTACTTTATCCAGCTGCAAATAATTTACATTTAAGTGTGCGTACATTTCGTTTTGTTTGGTAATGGTAAAGATGTCAGCCTCCGAGATCACATGTTTTTTTAAACCCCAATTGGCCATATCGTCCATTAAATTTAATACCCTTTTACTTAAAGTAGGCAAAGAAAGATCTGCCGGGATTGCTTTCCACGCTGCTCCCATAAAGGTTTCTGATTTAAAAAAATCTTCTTCCCGATATTTATCCGGATAACCCGTTGAAGCCTTTGTCCGGGCATGGGCAGTCCAGGCTAAGCCGTTTTCACGCTCCAGTAGTTTAAGCATTTCGGCCTTATCACTTACCCGATAAACTTTTCCGTATTTTGGGTCATTACTTTCAAAAGGCATGTCCTTCTTCCTCGACATAATCCAGTAAATCGGTTTAGGAAAAAACGCTAGCCAATGTCCGCCATAAAAATTATTGGCCTCTTCTCCCGGTAACAAAAGAAAATTATGGTCTGAAAGCCTTTTCGTCTGTTTAAATAAGGCATCCAATTCCTTCAAACGGGTAGAATGTGGTCCCTTAGGATGGCCAGGACCATGAAATTCAGCCAGTTTGACAATATTTAGTCCCGTATTTTTTAGTACATCAACAAATTCCGGTTGCTCCGGAACCGGTTTACCACTCAGCACTACATCTGAAATAAACTCATTGTGAAAATGGCTGGCCATTGTTTTATAGCCTGGCAGGGGTACGTAAGTATCATTATGGGTAAACTTTTTCACTTCATTTAAAACCATATCTGCTTTCCCGGTACTTAGCAAGCAGAAAAAATTAAGGCGTTGTTGGGTACCGGGAGGTGCATTAAACCAGGGTACATAACGTTTATCGCCCAAAGGATCCTGACGGATGCCAATTCCAAAATCAGAAATCAGGTTTAAGTAATTGCTCCCTTTCCAGGTAAATTTAAGGTTAAAAGCTTCGTCTAACGGATAAAAATATTGATGCGGAGCAGGAAAAACAGCTAAGCTTCCACCCGTATTTTCGCCGATTACAGTACGGTATTTTACCTCTAGATTTTTACTTTCATCAGTTTTAACAGCCTTTTCTACATGTAGATTACCTTTTACATCAGACCAGGCTACATTAGACCAGCTCTCTTTTTTGCTTATTAATCCGGCATCATACAAAATAGCAGTCGAATCCTTCTGGGTAGATACCACAGCAGCTACATTAAACAAAGGGCTTCCGTTGTAAAGTGTGATTTCTAAATGACCGCTAAAGTTTTCAGACTGTATGCCGGCTACTTTGACCACTGTTTGCGTACCCCGGGTAAATACACTTGCACTCCCTTTTTCGAATTTGACTAGATGTGTTGAGTAAGGCCTGGTGGGAACACGGTCGAAAAATACATCCCACCCCCCACTTTCAGGACTTAAAGTACGTTTACCTACACGCAAAATGAAAACAGGATCAAGATTTGTCGCAACTACTTTTAATGAGCCTCTTTTCCCCATCTGTAAACTGCTAAAGAGTGGTTTCCCCTTTTCCAGATCAAGAATCATTTTACCCGTGGTACTATTGCCAGCCGGCCAACTCACAACCAACTCTTTTTGCCTGACAGAAACAGTTGCTCCATTAGGTTTATAAGCTTTTAAATTAACCTGAGCTGATGCATTTATGAAGAATACACAGATCATTAAAAAAATCGGAAGGAACTTTTTCATCGAGAATATTGTTATCTGGTTAGTAGAGTTCATGCAAGATAATGATTGTGAGCAAAATATGTAATTTCAAATATAGACCTCCCTTACCACGAACATTTAATTTTTCATTTTAAAAACCTCACACTCTAAAAATTCGTAAACATAAAAAGCAACAAACATTTGACCATTAAGGAATTAGAACGTTGAAAGAGAAATAGAAATGCCTGTTCACAGCTGATACTGGTGCATTTTGTTCATTTTTTATTTTTTCATAAAAAAACCGTTACATTTCCTAACTTGATAATAAATTTTAAAACCAAACACATTGCATCCCATACTCATCAGAAATAATGTAAAGATACTTGGCGAAGGTAGCCAGGTTCTCCTGTTTGCCCATGGCCTTGGCTGTGCACAAAATGCCTGGAAATATATCACAGATGCTTTTCTGGAAGATTACAGAGTAGTATTATTTGATCATGTAGGCGCCGGAGATTCGGACCTCAGCCAGTATGATCAACAGAAATACGCTACACTGGAAGGGTATGCCTGCGATATCATTGAGATTATACAAGCACTTGATCTGAAGAACATCATATTTATCGGACATTCAGTTAGCAGTATGATTGGCATGATTGCAGCATTGCAGGTACCAGAAGTGTTTAAAAAACTGGTATTCATCGGGCCATCACCACGTTATTTAAATGACGGTAATTATATCGGCGGATTTAATGCTGAAGATATAGAAAACATTTTTACACATATAGCCCATGACTATGTAGCCTGGGGCAAACAGTTAGCAACTGAGGCAATGGCCAATTCCGATAAACCCGAACTATTTGATTTTTTACAGGAATGTTTTGAAGCCGTTGATCCAAGTGTGGCACTGGCCTTTGCAATGGCCACCTTTAAAGCCGATTACAGAGACAAATTGAAAAAACTGGAGGTACCAAGCCTCACCCTTCAGTGCAAAAATGATGCAATTGTTCCGTTATCAGTTGGAGAATTTATATATAAAAATACGCCAGACAATTTTTTGGTTGTAATGAAGGCTACGGGTCATTTTCCACATATCAGTGCCCCAGACGAAACCATCAGGGAAATAAAAGATTTTATCGAGGCTACCGGGTTAAAATCAACCTCAGATCATCCATATGCACAGGGAAATTTTTCTCATCCATAACTTATTTTAACCGAAAAATGGGCAAGGGATATCTCCGGGCCCGGAAAGGGGCTTTAAGAGATTTACAGAGAGCGGAACACTGAATAACTATTTTTAGCCGCAAAGCGGGCAAGGTATAGTGCTGAAATCATCAAGGTTTCAATCATCAAAATTTACAGAAAGCGTCACAAAGTAGCGATCAACCATTATTGGCATATCATTCTACTCCTAGTTATGAAGCCGCTGGCATTGAGCTTTATTTTAGCTAAACCGATTAGAAAGTACCGATGGCCGGGTAACATTTACAGAAAATCATACCGTTGCTGATCATCCAGCTATTTCGGGCTCAGGAAGTTAAGCCTCCATTCAATAATTGCCAAATTTCTTTTAACATCCTGTAGCTTTTATCCCTCATCAATCTTTTCCAAAGTCGAATAATTCCTTTGGTTAAATAACCTATTCAAAATCATAATACAGACCGCGAGTCAAGCAATGTATTTTCCATAAAAATGAACAAAATGAACAAGATAACTCTTAATTGAAATCTATTTTGATTTTCGTCACGTATATAAATTAATTTAATTTCTGCTTTTGCCTTTCATGTCAGTTAAATATGTACTAGATAAGTCCTTTTTAGCATTTAAATGCTTCATTTAAGTCAGAACTAATTATCCATAAAAAAAAATAAAATGAACAAAATTAAAAAAATTGCACTTTGCACAGCTGCCGTGCTATCTGTCTGTACCGCTAAAGCACAAAGCTTCAAAGAGCCGGTTGGCTATAAACTCAAAAACGGCATGAATATTATTATTGCTGAAAATAATAAATCGCCAAAAGCTTATTCTAGCTTTACCTTAGATGCTAATGCATTTGACACTAAAAAAGACGGCATAGTTGAACTATTAAATGCCGTACTAAATGAAAATGTGGGTAAAAATGCGAACATCAGTTTTAAAGACAACAGTGGCAAACTGGCTACAGCCAGCGCAGATTTAGAAAAAGATTTAACTGAAATGGCTGCTCTGATCCAGAATGCAACAATTAATCAAAAAATTTTCAACACTGCCAAAGCTAAATTAATAACCAGTATAAAGGCTCAGGATTACGATTATGATCAAACGGTAAATGAAAATTCGATCAACGCCTTAAGCCTGGCAGATGTTCAGGACTTTTACAGCCATATTTCTCCAGAGAATACATTTTTGACTATTGCAGGTAATGTTGAATTAAATACGGCTAAAGCTTCAGCCAAAAAAGCTTTTGGCAACTGGAACCGTACACGAGAACCTATACCGGGGGTTACAAAGTAACATTATAATTAAGTCTAAGCCCTTTGATTAGTTTCAGAGGGCTTTTTCACAGGCTAATTGTTACATGCCTTCTGGTTTTAGCCGTTCATATTCCAGTAATCATTTAATATCTTCGTTTTAAATAAAGCCATCATTTCCTAAAAAACCCGCAAATGAAAAAAGCCTATACCCTACTCACTTCTATTGCCATTAGTTTTTCACTAAATGCTCAGGTTGTGGTTAACCGAAATCAGGATATCGATAAAATGGTTAAGGCGGTAAACCCCGATTCACTAAAATCATACATCGGTAAAATGGTTTCTTTCGGAACCAGAAATACGCTGAGCGATATTAAAAGTAAAACTAAAGGAATTGGAGCCGCCAGGAACTGGGTAGTGAGCAAATTTAATCAATTTGCCGGGCAAACTGATGGCAGACTTACCGCATACCTGGATACCATCACCTTTAAACCTGACGGCAAAAGAGTAGACCGGCCTACACTTTTGGGCAATGCCGTGGCCATATTAAAGGGCACGGATGCCAGTGATAAACGTGTTTATGTGGTGAGTGGGCACCTCGATAGCCGTGCCGGACGAGCGATGCACCCGGTGCCAATGATGATGGCAGTGGCGTGGCAGGCGTAATAGAGGCTGCCAGGATTATGAGTCAGTATAAATTTCCGGCAACCATCATATTTGTAGCCGTAAGCGGTGAAGAACAATCTTTACTGGGTTCTGGCTTTATGGCCGCTAAAGCAAAAAAGGAAAACTGGAATGTAGATGCCATGATGAACAACGATATGATTGGAAGCAATAACAGCAGTGAAACCAATATCATCGACAATACCAGGCTACGGGTATTCAGCGAAGGATTACCCAGCCTCGATCTGGATAAAAATGCAAAAAGCATCCGTCAGTTTGGTTTAGAAAATGATGGTAAAAGCCGTCAATTGGCACGGTATGTTAAAGAAATAGGCGAACGTTATGTTGATCAGTTGGAAGTTAAATTAATTTACCGAAACGACAGGTTTCTGCGTGGCGGAGATCATACCCCATTTGTAGAAAATGGTTTTACAGCGGTACGCTTAACTGAAATGAATGAAAACTTTGATCACCAGCACCAAGACCTTCGAACAGAAAATGGTGTGAGGTATGGCGACCTGCAGGAATTTATGGATTTTGAATATTTGCGCAAAAACACAGGTGTAAATATTGCAGTTCTGGCCAATCTGGCTAAAGCCCCTTCAAGCCCAACCGAAGTAAAAATTGATGTTAAAAACCTGAGCAATTCTACTTTTTTATACTGGAAAGCACCTATTAATGGCACTGTAAAGGGTTATTATGTATTGATGCGCGAAACCAGCAGTCCTGTTTGGGAAAAGAAATTTTTTACTTCAGCTACCGAGTTAAGATTGCCCTATAGTAAAGACAATTATTTATTTGCCGTTCAGAGTATTGGAAATGATGGCAACGAGAGTTTACCTGTAGTACCCGGTATTGGCAGATAATAAAAACATTTAGGATTTGCCCTTGTTTAAACTCAAATTTGACGCATGAAATTCAAACCGCTGGCTTTTGTTATTAATATTGCCCTCACACTGGGTGTTGGTGCGCTAGGCGGATGGGCAACTGCCCAATCTGTTAAAACCTGGTATCCAACCTTAAATAAACCATCTTTTAACCCACCTAACTGGCTTTTTCCACCTGTTTGGACTTCACTTTATATATTGATTGGCATTGCCGCTTATCTGGTTTGGATAAAACGGGATAAAATTGTTCATTTTCCGCGTACAGTTGCCATTTATCTCATCCAGCTGATCTTAAATCTCGCCTGGTCTTTCATTTTCTTTTATCTGCATGAAATAGGATTTGCTTTGGCAGAAATCATTTTGCTCTTGCTGGTGATCATTATCAATGCCATTACATTTTATAAAATCAACAAATGGGCAGGTTTAATATTTATACCCTATATTCTTTGGGTAAGTTTTGCTACCTTTTTAACCTATAACATTTTTATATTGAACTGATTTTAAAAGAAAAACACCTATTTTTAGGGGTGGTAACTTTTAAAAGATATTTGCTGATCCTGTTCGTTCTGTGCTGTAGCCAATTGCAGGCGCAAAAGGTAGGTCTCGTATTTAGCGGTGGTGGTGCAAAAGGGTTGTCGCACATCGGCACATTAAAAGCGTTAGAAGAAAACCACATTCCTATCGATTACATTACCGGCACATCAATGGGCGGTATTGTTGGCGCCATGTATGCCTCAGGTTATAGCCCAAAACAGATTGAGGAAATAGCCCTCAGCAGCGATTTTCAGAATTGGGTAAATGGTCGTTACACGAGCGATTATACCTACTATTTCCAGAAAAATGCACCGAACGCCTCGATGCTTACTGCAAAAGTGGCTATTGATACCGGTTTCCATTTCAGTTTCCGCTCTAACCTGATTAATGATATCCCTTTAAATTTTGCTTTTCTTGAGCTTTTCTCGCAGGCTTCAGCCGTTTCAAAAGATAATTTCGATAATCTGTTCGTTCCTTATCGCTGTATGGTGGCTGATGTGCTTTCGCAAAAAAGCATCACGGTAAGTAAAGGAAGTTTAGCAGAAGCAGTAAGGGCCACCATGACGGTACCCATTATCTACCGACCGATTAAATTAGACGGCAAGTATGTTTTTGACGGCGGACTCTATAATAATTTCCCGGCAGATGTAATGGAAAGAGATTTTAAGCCCGATTATATGATTGGCGCAAATGTTTCTTCCAAAACCTATAATGAATACCCAAAAAACATAGACGATCGCTTAATGAACCGCTTTCTGGTATACATGTTCCTGTCTAAATCAGACTCTACCATGATCGGGAAAAACGGTGTATACATCCAGCCCGATTTAGCTACTTATAGTGTAACTAACTTCGCTCCGGTAGAAGAACTGATCAAAAAAGGATATGATGCGACCATGGCTGATATGCCAAGGATTAAAGCTTTGATCAGCAGAAGGGTGAGCGATGAAGAACTGGAACAGAAAAGAGCAAAATTTAATTCAAGAAAACCGGATCTCAAATTCAGTAATATCATCGTAACGGGTGTGAACAGCCAGCAAAAAAAATATGTAGAAAGGCTTTTCAAAAGCGACAAAGCCACATTTAACCTGCAAGATATTAAACGTGGGTATTACAAACTCGTTGCCGACCAAACTTTCGAAACGGTATATCCTAAAATATCTTATCAGGCTGCAACAGATAGCTATACTTTTGAAGTAGTAGCGCAACCTAAAAAGAGCTTTAAACTCGAATTGGGAGGCAATATTTCCACCAGGCCCATTAGCAATGTTTTTTTGGGCGCACAGTATAATTACCTCAACCGCAAATCTTACACCTTCGGAACCAGCTTTTACTCCGGTCGTTTTTACGAATCGGTACAGGTAAATGGCCGCGTAGATTATCCAACCAGGCTCCCTTTGTTTCTGGCTGCAGAGTTAACCTATAATCACTGGAACTTTTATAATACCAGTCAGATCTTTATCGAAAACCCACGCCCCATTTATATTGAACAATCAGACCGGAAAATTGATCTCATGATGGGAATGCCCTTAAATTACAATACCAAAATTGTGCTCCATGCTAACTTTATCAACAACAACGACCGTTACAGTCCAAATAATACCTTTGCAGTAGGCGATTTGTTAGATCAAACCATATTTAATGGTTTCAGGGGTTCGTTAAACTTCGAAAAAAATTCGCTGAACAGAAAACAATATGCCACCAATGGCCAAAGTTTTTCGTTAAGTTTTAATTATACCACCGGACGCGAAAATTACAATCCCGGTAACATTTTCCGTAACACTCCAGGTTTTGTGAAAGTTCCCGGCAGTAGCCAGCTACGCCAATGGGCCAGTATTAAGCTCACACAGGAGAACTATTTTCTGCATCTTAAAAAATACACGCTGGGTTATATTGTTGAGGGTGTAATTTCAAATCAGCCCTTGTTTAGCAATTACTACGCAAGCCTTTTAACCGCTCCGGCTTTTTACCCCCTGCAAGATAGCCGCTCGCTATTTCTGGATAAGTTCAGGGCCACCACCTATGCCGCTGGTGGAATAAAAAATATTTATAATGTTAAAAAAAATCTTGATTTTAGATTGGAGGCTTACTTATTTTTACCACATAAAGAGTTTGAGCTGAATAATTTCCAGGATATCAATTACGCAAAGGCCATTACAAAACTACGTTATGCAGGTACCGCTGGCCTGGTTTATCACTCGCCTTTGGGTCCGGTTAGCCTGAGTTATAATTTATATAATGATGCTATTAAAAGAAATGGTGTATTATTGCACATCGGTTATTTAATTTACAATAAACGTTCTATCGAATGAAACGAATCGTACTCTTGCTTTCGCTGTGTTTAATCGGGCTTTTCAGCACTGCACAAACGGCATCAATCAATAATTTTCTCGTAAAAGAGAATTTGCTTAAAAATAGTAAACTGGCCATCATAGCAGCCGATTCGCTCAACAACCCTAACGAAAATATAAACGGAACCTATACCTTTAGTGTAAGTGGTTTTACACAGGTACTGAAATTTAACGACGGCATAGCGGTGCTGCCCTTACCAATTGATAAATCTACCTTTGTTTATATTAAACATCAAAATGATGCTGGCACACATAGCAAACTGGTCTATGTATATAAAAAAGATACCGATTTAAGTCCTTACACCATTAATAGTTTATGGTTGTTCATCATCCCTATTGCACTTGTCATTATTGCATTTGCCTTCCGAAAACTCATTATATTTGTGGTGATTGTATTTTTGATATTCGTTTACTTTAACCATAGTAACGGATTAAACCTTTCTACCTTTTTCGAAAGTATTTTTGACGGTTTAAAGAACCTGGTCTGATCATCCGTGGTGCATGAAGTTTCCTTATTTATGGCGTCAGGCGTTACCATCTTACACAGAAAGCATAAATTGGTGTATTTGTGGTGTCTGATGTTACCCTCTGGCACGGAAAAAGTTATAATGATTACTACTCATGCTCACGCTCGTTTCCAACGAGTGTGAAATAACAAATCGTTTTTTTAACGATTAACTCTATCTTTTGCACAAAAGGTCTAGTACGATTTCTATTTTTAGAAAAGCAATACCTGTGGTACTTCGGTCCCAGCAGTCCCGCCCTTTGCTTAACCCCGATAAATGTTCTATAATTAAATACCAAAAAAATCGGGGTAACGCTGTCGGTCTCCCGCCTGCACTGGCAAGAGTTTATTGAACCTAAGTCCTGTGCACTATCGAATTTCCCCGTGCTCATCCGTTTATCCGGGGCAAAAATATAAATGGGTTATTTTGGTGGTGTCTGATGTTATCATCTGACACAAAACCACTAAATTAGCCAGAAAAAAAGTTTATTTAAAATAAGATGGTTCGTGTTTGAACGAACCATGGCATAGATTAACTAAACCGTAATCCCCAATTCATTAAACCACTTCACATTTACTAATATTTTTAGTAAGTTTGTTTTATGGAAAATCTATTTTTAGTGTGTTTAATTCCGCCAATTTCTATCTCAGAAGATATAGACGAAATCAGGACTTATATTTCAGATAAATTTAAGGTACATGAATCATTAAAGCGTCCGGCGCACATTACTTTATATCCTCCTGTAAAACTTACTGGATATGATGCAGAAAAGCGCTTTTTTAATGCTTTGGAAAAAACGTCTTTCCACAAACCCTTTACACAGGTACTCCGGAATTTCCATTCATTTCCGGAACATACCTTTTACCTCGATGTAGAGCAAAATGAAGGATTAATATTCCTTGAGAAACAGATAAACAAAGCATTACAACCTTTGAAACTGGTAGACAAAAGAGAAAAATTTAATCCACACTTAACCCTGGCTTTCAGAGATATTAAACCCGTTTTCAAACAGATTTGCGCCGAGTTTAAAGACCGCAAATTTAAGCGGGAATTTTTGGTCTCATCTTTCTCCGTTTATAAGCATGTAGATAAAAGATGGCAACCTTTTAAAGAATTTACTTTCAAAGATCCTGAAACCAAACCCAAAGTTTTAAGCCTATTTGATTAATTAAAATGGCATCCCAATACCAAAATTATACTGTATAAAACGATAGGTATCAGGTCCGTGTGTGGCATTATAACTATTTTTGAAATCCCTTGCCCCTGATAAAAACTTACTGATCACCCATTGATCTGAACCTGCAAACTGAGGATCTTTAAGCTTTAACCCCACATCGAACCTAAAAACAAAATATTGTACATCATATCTCAGCCCTACACCCGTTCCAACAGCTAACTGTTGTGCTAATTTACTCAATCTAAATATAGTTTGTTCATCAAGTGACGGACTGGCGACAAGAATGGATTCGCCTTTACGTAGGTTCCATACGTTACCGATATCAACAAACGCAGCACCTTTTAATGTGGCACCTAAAAACTTCTTTGCCACGGTAAAACGGTATTCAAAATTGGTTTCGATGCGCATGGTTCCAAGCTGGTCTAGCCCAAAAAATGCTCGCCTTAGCGTATCACTCCGTAATAAACCTCTATCATAGTTACCCGGCCCAATGGTTCTGGCCTGCCAGGCCCTTATTCCGCTTGATCCACCAGCAAAAAACTGCTTTTCGAAAGGTATACCCGTTAATACCGAATTTCCATAGGCATAAGCTACGCCTGCATTTAAACGGGCAATAAACTGTCGCTCACCACCTAAGTGTTTGTACCATCTTAAATCAACTTCAGGGCGCATATATTGGTTAAATGGCAGGCCCAATATTCTTGCCGGTTGGTTATTTGCCGGATCACCTTTTTTACCGATCAATGCGGATATCCCCTGCAACATATTCCCCGCAATATCCATTCCTGCCCTTAAATAAACGAAAGACCGATACTCATTTAACTTATTTGCATTTAAGGTATAGGTATATTTCATCCCGAGGGTTAAATCCTTACGGCCTAACAAGGTGGAATAATAAAGGTTATTCAATACGGTTTGCTGATCAACATTAGGGTCTAAATAACCAAAGCGGTATTCAAAATTTAAGGGTGTAAATGAATGTAATTTAGATTTGGTTTCAAACCAATCATAAGTGACGGAGTTGATAAAAATCCTTCTAACCGATACATCTTTTTGTAAGGCATAAATATAACTGGATGCAAAAGTAGTGTGCGGCATCCCATTCCCCCCTAAAACCGGATTGTAAAAAGGAATCAACAAACGTGGCACGGTAATACTCGAACTGATCGAAAAATCGCGTTGATAAATATCGCTAAAAGGTTTTGCACCATTGCCAATTCTTGATTGCAAACCACCTTTCACCTGAAGTTCAAAACGTTCTGCCCCTCTGAAAATATTGTTATTGGTATAAGTATTTCCAATCGTAAAACCTACTGTACCACCATTAAAAGGTACTTCCCCTTCCACCCGGTTACTCATTACCTTCTGTGGGATAAGCTGGATTACGGTATTTATCTTATTTGAAGTACTGTCTCTCCTGTAATAATCGATTTTTACATTTTTAAAGATATTGAGTTCATATAGCCGATCGTAAGTGAGGTTTTCATTCCGGATATCATAAAGATCGCCCTGCTTCAGAAAATCGTACCTAACGATGGGGTTTCTGCGGTAGCGCTTGGAAAAATCGGTGAATATGATACCATTAACTGTGTCTTTATTAAGCTTATAGCGCACGGAATCTGGAAAACCATCAGGGTTTGGCGCAATAATCATGTGGGTATAATCAATATTAAACTGCTTATGCTCACCATTTTCAGGATTGGTTACATTCAGGTTCAGATCAATTTTATTGGTTTTGGAAGTAGGTTCGGCACCGTAAACGTCGAAGTTAACATAGGGCCTTAAGAAATAGAAATATCCATTTTCTTTCATGATGCGGTAAATCTGCTCCCTTTCATACGTTAAAGAATCTTCGTCGTACTGCATTCCCATATGCAAATGGCTTATTTTAGCTTTATTCGATTCGTAAAGGTTTTTAATATTTACATTGGGTATCGAATCGGAAATTTTATCTATTGTATAAGCAGGTCCTGGTTTTGCCGTGAACACAATCTCGGCCTTTTTATCTGCAACCTTTATCGCTGCTTTAACTTCGGCCCGGCGGTAGCCTTTGCTTTTTAAAAACTTCTGTATCTGTGTTCGGGAAATTTCGACCAATGTGCTATCCAAAATGGCTGGCGGAGTACCAAAAGGTTTTATATCACTGGTTTTGTACCTTCCATCTTTGGTATTGAAGAAATTGTATAAAGGCACATTGATACTCAACTTCGATGCCGGCCTGATGTCTTTCTGAACATAATTGTAAGCCTGTTCTTCAAATTTGGCATCAACACTATCAATAGTTACCTTTTTCACAATCGACTGATAGTCTGCAATGTACTTAGTTGACGAGCAGGCCTGAATTAAAACAATAATAAATAGTAATATTGCAGTTCTTTTCAGTTTAATATTTATAGAGTTTTGGTATGCTTTCAAAATCACAGATTAGTTTTATAAAATCGTTACATCAAAAAAAATATCGTAAAGAACATGGTTTGTTTATTGTTGAAGGTATAAAATCCATACAAGAATTTTTCCAATCAAGCTACCAGATCCACACTATATTTTATAACAGCGAGCAATATCATTTGTTACCCAAATTGCCTGCAAATATAAACTTATTTGAAGTAAAGAACGTCGAATTAGACAAGATTAGTACGCTGCAAACACCACAGGGCTTTCTAGCGCTTGTTCATATCCCCAAAAACAATACATTCGTACCGAAAGAGTTAAAAAACCAGTTTACTTTGGTATTGGATGGCGTGCAGGATCCTGGCAATATGGGTACCATTATCCGTACGGCAGATTGGTTCGGTTTTAAAAATATCATCTGTTCTGCAGACTGTGTAGAAATATACAATCCTAAAACCGTGCAGGCCACCATGGGCTCTCTGGCAAGGATAAATGTGTATGAAACAGATTTACCGGCCTTTCTGGAGAGAAACACCATTCCCGTATTTGGTGCCTTATTAGATGGGGAATCAATCTATAAAACGCAATGGGGAACTGAAGGAATGGTGGTTTTAGGTAATGAAGGAAAGGGAATATCGGCAGAAGTGATCAAAAAAATAAATCATCCAGTCACCATTCCAAGAGTCGGAAAAGCCGAATCGTTAAACGTAGCGGTAAGTGCAGCAATCTTTTGTGCTGAATTAGTGCGAGTTCGAAATTAAATTCGATAATTATTGCAATAATGTTTGCGCACTAACTAATAATTGCTATTTTTGCAGCCTTGAATTTAAGGTCGAGTGGCCGAGTGGCTAGGCAGAGGTCTGCAAAACCTTCTACAGCGGTTCGAATCCGCTCTCGACCTCCATTTGTACAAATAAAATAATTAAAAGGTTATTACCATGGCAGTTACCAGATTAAAAAGAAAAGACAGAAGAAATAAAAATACAGCTCACCAAGAGGTAGCATTTTTAAAAAGAGCAACTAACATCGAGTTAGGAAGCCGCTCTGCACAACCTAAAAACGATCAATTAGCTAAAAACAATGCTGTTTTAGCTGCTTTGGCAAAATAGTTTTAGAGTCTTCTAAAAAATTCAAAAGCATCCTTCTGATCAAAGGATGCTTTTTTTTGTTTATGGGTAAAGGTCTTCGACAGGCCATCAATTACAGAATCTATTAGTATTGTCATCATTCCCGCGCAAGCGGGAACCACGAATTGCTCAGCGAAGCTAATCTTAAAGCGCTTGCATCAAGACCCCCATCCGATAGCATTCGGATCAAGTTGGGAATGACGATATCGGATTCATTTTACAAGTATAGCTAGCCTTTTCAATTTCCTAATAGCAAATTCGTAGTCAGCATCTTCGCATGAAAACCCTGAAATAAATTTACTGCGTAGCTTTCCGCTGCGCTACAGGTCAGGGTGACGAATACATTAAACCAGCGCTTTACAGATACTTTTGATCAATCCTGGTCCTTCGTAAATAAAACCGGTATACAACTGAATGAGACTGGCACCTGCGTCGAGTTTCTCTTGCGCATCTTTGGCAGAGTGTATACCACCTACCCCAATAATCGGGAACGCTTTATTCGATTTTTCTGAAAGATAGCGGATCACTTCAGTTGAGCGTTCCTTAACTGGTTTTCCGCTTAACCCACCGGTTTCGGCTTTTAAATCTGGCTCTGTAGCCAGGTTTTCCCTGCTAATGGTGGTATTGGTGGCAATAATGCCCGCAATTTTTGTTTCTGCCACAATTTCGATGATATCATCCAATTGTGCGTCCGTTAAATCAGGCGCAATTTTCAGTAAAATCGGACGTGATACATCGTTTTTACGGTTACGCTCCTGTAGGGTATTGAGAATTTTTTTCAGGGGTTCCTTTTCCTGTAGTTCGCGTAGGCCCGGCGTATTAGGAGAGCTTACGTTTACCACAAAATAATCTACCACATCGAACAAACGGTCGAAACATTTAATATAATCGCGTACCGCATCTTCATTTGGGGTAGCCTTGTTTTTACCGATATTTCCGCCCACCACAATGTCAGGATGTTTATCTTTTAACAAGCGCAAACGTTCTGCCATTACATCTACGCCCTTATTGTTAAAGCCCATGCGGTTAATTAAGGCTTCATCATTAGGCAGGCGGAACATTCTGGGTTTATCATTTCCCGGTTGCGGCATGGGTGTTACCGTACCTACTTCGATAAATCCGAAGCCCAGATTACTAAGAGGCTCTACATATTCGCCATTTTTATCAAATCCGGCGGCCAAACCAACAGGATTTCTGAATTTGATACCAAAAACCTCTCGTTCCAAGCCTTTAATGTGTACATCAAAACTGCTACGGATAATGGTTTTGCCCAGCGGAAATTTATCATTAAACCATTTTAACCGTTTTACTACAAAATAATGTACATTTTCAGGGTCAAATTTGAAGAATATTGGTTTAATCAGGCGATACATGCCACGAAGATAAGAACTTATAGGTAAATATGGAAAAAAGGTTAATTGGTTCAGCAGCCATTTGTTCATTATTCCAGGCGATAATTCACAGTTGATGGTTTGATAGCCATAAGGTATAACCCGGCATGCTATTGACTAAAACACAAGAACATTAACACTTATCAATAAACATTGGCCACCAACCATCAACTAGCAAACCATGAACCAACTAACCATTAATCTTAATCCACCTACCTGTGAACCAATGACCAATGCACTAATAACGAGCTAGTACGCGGCCGTAAACTGCTCCTGGTGGTGTGCGTTGTTTTCCAGCTCATCGACAATAACAATTGCCAAATCTTCTACTGATAATATAGAACGACCCTCTTCGTTAAAAACCGGAGTGGTTTTGCCCAAACGATATTTCCCTGTACGGCCGGTGGTGATACCCTGATGCATCTCAATTGCCGGACTAAAAAACAACCAGTCTAATTCTTTCTCCTTTTTCAGTGTATTAAAATAATCTCTTACTGCGGTTGCGCCTGGTTTGATTTCGGCAGGGAAATCTGGTCCATCTACAATCTGGTGACCATCGATCTGCAAAGTACCGGCCCCGCCTATAAAAATGTAACGTTTAACGCCTGATGCTTTTACTGCGGCCTGAATGGCATTTGCTCCGGCTATGGTATCATTATATAAATTTGGATTGGTCCAACCTGCGTTAAAAGCACTTACTACGGCGTCAGCACCTGCCAGAACTGCTGCCAGTTTCCCGGTGTCCAAAACATCCACAGCTGCTTTACTCACCTTTTCATCGTTACTTTCAATTTTGGCAGTATCGCGTGCAATGGCAATCACTTCATTTCCGCGACTTACCAATTCATCTAAAATTGCTTTGCCTACAAATCCGGAGGCGCCTATTAATGCTACTTTCATGTGATTTAATTTTTAGTTTATATATCTATTTTAATTGTAATGTTTTTTATTACAGTTATGTTTAAAAAAAATTATTCAAACATAGCGGCAAAATCTGCCAATGTCTGCTTCGATAAGTTGTTAATCAGTGCTTGCTCTGCAGCACTATACAAAGTATCTAAATGTTGATTGATCTGTCTGCCGATCGGGCATTTAGGATTCGGTTCATTTTTGTGTTGCCCTAAAATTTTGCTGCCGCTCACTGATTGATATACTTCGCCCAGGTTGATATCTTTCGCATTTTTAGCCAGAAATGAGCCTCCCCCCTTACCTTCTTTACTTTCAACAAAGCCATGTTGACGCAAATTCATGATTTCCTTGCGTACCAAAACCGGATTTACATTGATACTTCCTGCCAGGTAAGCTGAACTCACAACGCTGCCTTTCGCCTCATTTAATAAGGTTAAAATGTGTAAGGCAATTGGAAACCTGCTTGTGCTCATTCTGTAATTATTTTTATTACAGTACAAAGGTAAGAAGGTTTTATAGAAATCAAAATAAATTTTAAAATTCCATAACAACAGCTTCTCCACTTCCCTACCGTTGACTGATTTTAAAAATCTCCGTCATTTCAACTGTAGCGCAGCGAAATGGAGAAATCTTTGAACTATGTAGAAAGATTTCTCCACTGCGGTCGAAATAACGACTTTTCGCGGCTTATCATTTCGCCAGGATTCTTCTGTCACTGATATTGATCAGAATAACAGTTTTCCCTATTTGACTTTCCAACTGAAAAAAGCCTTGAAATTTCGTACTTTTGCAGCCGAAATGATTTCAATAAACAATTTAACTTTCCTGATTGGCTCAAGAGCCTTGTACGATGACGCAAACTGGCACATCAAACCTGGCGACAGAGCTGGTTTAATTGGCGCTAACGGAACAGGAAAATCAACACTTTTAAAAATAATTGTAGGCGAATACGCACCAAGTTCCGGTACTGTTTCCATGTCTAAAGACCTGAAAATTGGCTACTTAAACCAGGATTTACTTTCTTACGATTCGCACCATAGCATTTTACATGTGGCCATGGAAGCTTTTGAGCGCCAGAACCAGTTGCATGATGAAATTGAAGAACTGCTTAAAAAAATCGAAACGGACTATAGCGAAGAGGTTTTATTTAAGTTAAGTGATAAACAGCAGGAGTTTGAAGCTTTAGATGGCTATAACATCGAATACAGAGCCAACGAAATTTTGGCTGGTTTAGGTTTTAGTCCGGCAGATCAGCTACGTCCGTTAAATACCTTTTCGGGAGGCTGGCGGATGCGGGTAATGCTGGCCAAAATATTGTTACAAACGCCAGATATCTTATTACTGGATGAGCCGACCAACCACATGGATTTACCTTCCATCAAATGGCTGGAAAACTATTTAATGAGTTTTGAGGGTGCTATTGTAATTGTATCTCACGACCGGTATTTCCTGGATAAGATTGTAAACCGCACGGTAGAATCGCGCAAAGGCAAATTAACCGTATATGCCGGTAACTATAGCTTCTATGTGGAAGAAAAAGCCCTGCGTAGCGAAATCCAAAAGGGAGAATTTAAGAACCAACAGGCCAAAATTAAACAGGAAGAACGTTTAATTGAGCGTTTTAAAGCCAAGGCGAGCAAGGCTAAAATGGCCCAGTCGAGGATGAAAGCTTTAGACAGGATGGAGCGTATTGATGACGTGGATGATGAAAACCCTACCGTAAATTTTGCTTTCAAATTCTCCAAACCATCGGGCAGGCATGTGGTACGGATAGAGCATGCCCATAAGAGTTATCCAAATGTGCATATTCTGGATGATGCCGAAGGTGTGATCGAAAAAGGCGACAAAATTGCCCTGATTGGTGCAAATGGTAAGGGTAAATCTACTTTATTGAGAATGATTGCCGGAACCGAAAAATTTGAGGGCCTCTGCGAAACAGGGCATAATGTTACCACCACCTTCTTTGCTCAGCACCAGTTAGAGTCGCTGCATTTAGAAAATTCAATTTTAGAAGAATTACAGGCATTTGCCCCAAAACATACTGATACTGAATTGCGGAGTATTTTAGGTTGTTTCCTGTTTACCGGTGATGATGTTTTCAAAAAAATCAAAGTGCTCTCCGGAGGAGAAAAATCGCGTGTGGCCCTGGCTAAATCTTTAACTACAGATTCAAATTTCCTGATTCTGGATGAGCCGACCAACCACCTCGATATTCAATCGGTAAACATCCTGATCCAGGCCTTACAACAATTTGAAGGTACTTTTATTACGGTTTCACATGATAGGTATTTCCTGGATAACGTAGCCAACAAAATCTGGTTTATCGAAAATGGAAAAATTAAACAATACCCTGGTACTTATGCCGAATATGAAGAATGGAACAGCAAAAGGGTAATTCCGGCAGCTAAACCTATTCCGGTTAAAATGCCTGAAAAACAAAAAGAACAGCCAAAACCGGTTGCACCCAATACGGCCAATCAGTTAAAGAAACTGAACGACGAACTGCAAAAAACAGAAAAACTGATTACGGAACTGGAACAAAATGTGAAAAACATTGAAGCAGAACTGGCCGATGAAAATGTTTATGGCAATGCCGAAAAACTGGCTGAAGCCAACAACCGTTATTTAACTGCTAAACAAGATTTGGATAACAGCCAAAGTAAATGGGAAACACTGGCAGCTGAGATTATGGAGCTCGAAGGTTAGTTTTCAGCGCCAGTTCATATTGATATAGCCGTTTCGATGTAAAATCGGGACGGCTTTTTTTTCAATATCTTTTGCCACGGAGACACAGAAACGCGAAAAAAGGTTTTTGATTTCAGAATCCACTAACGCGATCGTCCGAGGAGGAACGACGAAGCAATCTTTCATACTAGCGATTCATGCTATAAAGATTGCTTCCCCGTAAAGTCGGGGCAGGCTATCGGCTGAAAAAGCCTACTCGCAATGACGATTCAACGAAAAGACACATACAGTTGAATACTACTATCAATCATATTGATTTTTTTAAAATATATTATTCGTTGAAATGAAGCTGCGTTGAAAAATCTTCCGTGTTGATCCGTGTTTCCGTGGCTTATTTCTAAATTATAGCAATTAAGTGTCAGAGGAATATCTGACACCACAAATAATCCGTGTTTCCATGTCACTCCTTCACAACTCCATTTTGTCCCTTCCCAATAAAACTTTACTTTTAACCATGCAGAAAATAGTATTTACAGTTTTATTTTTCATCTCTATATCCGCCTTTGCGCAAAACGATACCAGATTTACCAACGAGAACAAAATTTATCTCCCCAATATTAAAACTGTACTTTGCTATAACAGTAATAAAGAACAGAGCTTACCTGTAATTACGCTCAACTCTTCAGAAACGATCACTTTTTCTTTCGATGATTTACTTGCCGGCACCCAAAATTACTGGTATACCATTGAACATTGTACGGCAGAATGGGAAACTTCCAAAATTTCAAGCATTGATTATTTAGAGAGTTTTAACGACGACCGCATCATCAATTACCGCTATTCATCCAACACGGCGAGAAAATACACCCATTACGAAATCAGTTTGCCGAATACGCAAATTCAACCCAAAATAAGCGGCAACTATGTGTTAAAAGTCTATTTGGATGGCGACAAAAACAAACCGGTTATTTCGCAACGCTTCTACCTGCTCGATAATCAGGTTGTGGTGGCAGCAGATATCAGCAATTCCATGCAGGTGGAGAACCGGAACTACAAACAAAAAATCAACTTTACCATTAATCATCCATTTGCTATACCAAACCCTTATCAGGATATAAAAGCCGTGGTAATGCAGAATTTCAATGCCAATACCATCCAGGTGAATACTAAACCAGCCTTTGTACGGCCAAATCAACTGGTTTTTAACGACCTGAATACGAATGATTTTTGGGGAGATAATGAGTTTAGGAAATTCGACACCAGGAGTTTGCGTTATAAGGCAGATAACGTAAAAGATATTTATCGCGATAACCAATCCGTAAATGTGATACTTTTTCAGGATGCACCGCGGACAGTAGGTGCCTTTGCCAACCAGTTTGATGAAAACGGAAACTTTTTTATCCGCAATACCGACGGCCGTGACGATAAAACGGAAGCAGAGTATATGAGTATTTTATTCACCTTAAATGCACCTGCACCCAGTCTAAATGGTGACGCTTATGTGGTTGGCCGGTTTAACAATTATACCATGAGCAATGAGAATAAACTGCTCTACGATACCAACAGAAAACAATTTTATGGCAATGTGATCCTTAAACAAGGCCTTTATGATTATGAGTATGCCTGGTATAACCGGGATACGAAAGTACTGGAAACTAAACCTTTTGAAGGTGCTTTTTTTCAAACCGAAAACAGCTATCAGATTTTTGTTTATTACCGCCGCCCGGGCGCACGCTGGGACACGCTGGTGGGTTTTACCAATTTAAGCAATAAAATTTCAGACCGCAGATAACCAACTGAAAAGAAGCGCCATATCAATTGTCAAATTGACCTTTAAATAGCAATACCTACCTTTATTGTTACATAAATTTTCGTTGTTTTAAATGTGGTTATTTACTTTAGTGTTTCAGAAAGCAATCAGATAAACACTAGAGGATTAAGCTTATCTAACCAAAAATTATGTTTAAAGAGTTAATTGCCATAGCGTTAATAACCTATCCCTGCGCGCAGATTTTAGCGCAAACGCCTAACCAACCGTACACACAATCCATTAATGGAACCAAATTAAAATTTGATATGCAGGCGATACCGGCAGGCAAATTCAAAATGGGCAGTAAAACAGGAAAACCAGATGAGCAACCCATTCATGAAGTTAAACTTGATGCTTTCTGGATGGGAAAACATGAAGTAACCTGGGATATTTTCGAGCCTTTCCTCTACCGTGATTATGAAAAACAAGCCAGTGTTGGTGCTATTCCGGCTGAAGTAGATGCCGTTACCAGGCCTACAAAACCCTATCTCGATATGACTTTTGGCATGGGTAAAGCGAACCAGCCGGCGGTAGCCATGACCCAATATAATGCCATCCAGTTTTGTAAATGGCTTTACATGCGTACAGGTGTTTTTTATCGCCTGCCAACTGAGGCGGAATGGGAATATGCCTGTAAAGCCGGAACGGAAAGCAATTATTCTTTCGGGGATGATGCCTCCAAATTAGGAGATTATGCCTGGTATAAAGAGAACAGCGACAACAAAACACACCAAGTGGGACAGAAAAAACCAAACCCATGGGGATTATTTGATATGCATGGAAACGTTAGCGAGTGGACCTACGACCAATACCTTCCTGATTTTTATAGTAAGAGTAAAGATAAAACGGTAGAAAACCCGGTCGCCATACCCGATAAACTTTATCCAAATGTAGTTCGTGGCGGCTCTTACGACGAAACACCGGATAATTTAACCTCTACAGCCAGACTGGCATCCGATCCGGCGTGGAAACAATTGGATCCGCAAATTCCGAAAAGCAACTGGTGGTTTCCTGAAGCGCCTTTCGTAGGTATGCGACTGGTACGCCCGGTAAAAACACCGTCAAAAGCTGAAATAGATGCCTATTATAACAAACAACCTATAAAAGACTTTTAACCTACACTATCTAACCAAAATAAAAAAACTAAACACATGAAAAAACCAATCAACCAACAAGATCGTCGCGATTTTTTAAAAGCAACAGCCATGCTGGCCGGCGGGGCCATGTTAAGCAACATTCCACTGGCCGGCGCATATGCATCAGGATCGGATACAATTAAAATTGCCTTAATCGGCTGTGGCGATCGGGGTACCGGAGCAGCTTTTCAGGCGCTGAGCACTAAATTTAACCTGAAACTGGTGGCCATGGCCGATGCTTTTCAGGATCGATTGGATAGCAGTTACCAATCGTTAAGTTCTAAATTTGCAGCCAAGATGGATGTTCCGAAAGAACGCCAGTTTGTAGGATTCGATGCCTATTTAAAGGCGATTCCGTTAGCAGATGTAGTGCTGTTAACCACACCTCCCGGTTTCCGCCCTATCCATTTTGAAGAAGCGGTTAAACAGAACAAACAGATTTTCATGGAAAAACCTGTTGCGGTAGATGCACCGGGCATCAGAAAAGTATTGGCCGCAGCCGAAGAAGCAAAAAAGAAAAAATTAAACGTTGTTGTAGGTTTACAACGCCGCTACCAGACCAACTATCGCGAGTCGATGAAGCGTATTAACGATGGTGCCATTGGCGATATCATGTCGGGCCAGGTATATTGGAACAGCGGTGGCGTTTGGGTACGTCCGCGTACAGCAAACCAGACCGAAATGGAATATCAAATGAGAAACTGGTATTATTTCAACTGGTTATGCGGCGATCATATCGTGGAGCAACATGTGCATAATATCGATATTGCCAACTGGATCAAAAACGGACATCCGGTTTCAGTACAGGGAACAGGCAGCCGTGCCTGGAGAACAGGAAAAGATTACGGAGAGATTTATGACAACCACTCTATCGAATTAACCTATGCCGATGGTGCGGTAATCAACAGCCAGTGTCGCCATTTCGAAGGCATCAGTAACCGGGTGGATGAAACTTTTCAGGGTACCAAAGGCAAAATTTACCTTTCAGGCAGTAACCAGGCCATTATGAAAGATTATAGCGGCAAAGAACTGTATAATCACAATACCAAAGGGAACGCCAATCCATATCAAACCGAGCACGACGAACTTTTCGATGCCGTTTCGAAGGGAGAATATAAATTCAGTAATGTAGATTATGCTGCAACCAGTACATTTTCAGCAATTATCGGCCGCTATGCTACTTATTCCGGTCAAATCATTAAATGGGACGAGGCTTTAGCTTCGAACATCAGTTTGATGCCCGAGCGTTTGGCATGGGATGCTAAACCAAAGTTGATGCCTGATGAAAAAGGACTATACCCTATCGCCATGCCCGGACAAACAAAGGTGATCTAAAACTAAATTGATGCGCTACAGGTTTTTGCTTTTTATTTTACCGTTGATACTCGCTTTTTCCCTGAAAAGAGAGCTTAAGCAATACAAAATTAACGGTTTTGCGCAAGGAACCGATTATGCCATCATGTACTATGCCACTGATAGTGTAGCTACTAAAGCAGGCATAGATAGTTTATTAAACGAAATTGATTTATCAATGTCGCTTTACAAAAAGGGATCATTGATCAATCAATTTAATGCGGCCGAAAAAGCAGTTAAAACCGATCGTTTCATGAACGACGTGCTTAAAAGAAGTTTCGAGATCAACCAGGATACCAAAGGCATTTTCGATATCACCGTTGCGCCTTTGGTCCAGGCCTGGGGTTTTGGACCAAAAGAGGCTAAAAATGAGCCCGGTCCGGAAGTGATCAAATCAATATTAGCCTGTGTTGGCATGAAAAACCTAAAATTGAAGAATGGTTTACTGAGCAAACTAAAGCCCTGTGTTAAAATCGATTTAAATGGAATAGCACAAGGCTACAGTGTAGATTTGATTGCCGCTTATCTTCAAAAAAAAGGAATTAGGCAGTATGTGGCCGAATTAGGGGGTGAAATCCGCATTTCAGGGCCTAAGCCTAATGGAGAAAGCATGAAAATCGGCATTGAAGGTCCGGATAAAGACGGAACGCCGGTCATCAGACACATTGCATCCCTTAATTCAGGTGCCATCACCACCTCGGGTAACTACCAGAAATTTCACCAGAGCGGAAAGAAAAAAATTTCGCACCTGATTGATCCTAAAACGGGCTACCCGCTGGATAATGAGATGATCAGCGTTACGGTTTACGCCAATGATGCCATTACCGCCGATGGATATGACAATGCCTTAATGGCGATGCACCTTAAAGATGCCATGGCCTTCGTAGAAAGCAGAAAAAACCTGGAAGCTTATTTTGTATATCGCCAAAAAGATGGTAAGGTAGCTGACACCCTGACTACGGGATTTAAAAAGTTAATTACACCATGATCCTTTCAAAAACAAACTGATGAAAAGAAGTGAATTTATAAGAAATAGCCTATTTACTGCAGGTGCAATGGCCACTGGAGCAGGAATAACCAATACCTTTGCAGCTGAAAAGACAACTATCGCTGGTGATCAGGTTTTTAATCTCGATTATGCCCCACACCAGGGCATGTTCCAAAACCATGCAGGCAAGAGTTTTTTAGATCAGATCCGGTTTATGTACGATAAAGGCTTCCGTTCAATCGAAGATAACGGTTATCTGGGCCGTTCTGTTGAAGAACAGGAGAAAATCGGAAATTTGCTGACTAAACTGGGCATGCGCATGGGCGTTTTTGTGGTAGATGGTGGCGATAACTGGAAAACTTCTTTAACCACCGGAAAAAAGGAGTTTAAGGATAAATTTGTGGAAACCTGCAAAAAATCAGTAGAAGCTGCCAAACGCTGTAATGCCAAATGGCTTACCGTAGTGCCAGGATTTTATGAGCGCAACCTGCCTTATGGAAACCAATTTGCCAATGTAATTGATGCCATGCGTGCAGGCACCGAAATTTTTGAGCCCCATGGTTTGATTATGGTTTTAGAAACTTTGAGTGATACCCCCGAGCTTTTCCTGCAAAAAACAAATGAAACCTACGCCGTTTGCAAAGCGGTAAACAGTCCTTCGTGTAAAATTCTTTATGATATTTACCACATGCAGCGCACGGAAGGCGACTTAATTAAAACCATCGACCGCTGCTGGGATGAAATTGCGTACATCCAGATTGGTGATAATCCGGGCAGAAAAGAACCTACAACCGGCGAGATCAATTACAAAAACCTTTTCAAACACCTGCACGGCAAAGGTTACAAAGGTATTATGGGCATGGAGCATGGCAATTCGAAAGGTGGAAAAGAAGGCGAACTAGCCGTAATTTCGGCTTACAGGGAAGAGGATAACTTTTTATAAGTTGTTCAAATAAAGCGCCGTCATCTCGACTGAAGCGCAGCGAAATGGAGAGATCTTTAAAGTCGCTAAAACTATGTTCAAAGATTTTTCCACTACGGTCGAAATGACGATTCCGCACCGTGGTCTGTGTCCGCACAGACCACAATATTATCTCTTCACTATCCAATGGTTCGGTGACACACCAACCATCTTCATCATGAAATTAACCACAGATAAAAAGAATGAACACAGATATAAAAATCCGTGTTGGATTTATAGATAATGACCTTTGCGCCACAGACCTTGGAATTGGTTCAAAGGACAACTTTTTGTAGATAATGTTCAAATAAAGCGCCGTCATCTCGACTGAAGCGCAGCGAAATGGAGAGATCTTTAAAATTGCTAAAACTATGTTCAAAGATTTCTCCACTACGGTCGAAATGACGATTCTACGCCGTGGTCTGTGTCCCCACAGACCACAATATTATCTCTTCACTATCCAATGGTTCGGTGACACACCAACCATCTTCATCATGAAATTAACCACAGATAAAAAGGATGAACACAGATATAAAAATCTGTGTTGGACTTATAGATAATGACCTTTACGCCACAGACCTTGGAATTGGTTCAAAGGACAACTTTTTGTAGATAATGTTCAAATAAAGCGCCGTCATCTCGACTGAAGCGCAGCGAAATGGAGAGATCTTTAAAATTGCTAAAACTATGTTCAAAGATTTCTCCACTACGGTCGAAATGACGATTCCTCCGCACCGTGGTCTGTGTCCCCACAGACCACAATATTATCTCTTCCCTATCCAATGGTTCGGTGACACACCAACCATCTTCATCATGAAATTAACCACAGATAAAAAGGATGAACACAGATATAAAAATCCGTGTTGGACTTATAGATAATGACCTTTGCGCCACAGACCTTGGAATTGGTTCAAAGGACAACTTTTTGTAGATAATGTTCAAATAAAGCGCCGTCATCTCGACTGAAGCGCAGCGAAATGGAGAGATCTTTAAAGTCGCTAAAACTATGTTCAAAGATTTTTCCACTACGGTCGAAATGACGATTCTACGCCGTGGTCTGTGTCTGCACAGACCATACATGCATTACCTCTTCTCCTATCCCACCTTCAGCACCCATACCGAAACACTGCCCGCATTGCAATGAAACTCAGCCCAGCCATTTTCATCAATAATCACTTCCTGTTCCCTGTATCCCAAAGCATCAACAAAGGTTTTTCCGGCAAAGTGTTTACCGATTTCCATTTCTTTAAAACCTTCTTCTCCCGTACTCAACAAGACGGCTAAGCCGCTATTTTCATGTTCTTCATCACCGGCACGGGTCCAACCTACGCAAACGCCATGATCAAAATAATCGCGTTGCTCACCATAAGCAAGTGAGGTACGGATTTTACTCATAGTTTCTACCGCAGGGATAGCCGCCAAGTCCACATGTACCTCATCCCCCTCTTTGTCTTTATCATCATAAATGCCGCCATAAAGATCAGGAAAGAACAAACACGGAATGCCCTGCATGCGGAGGAGGATCATGGCATAGGCTAAAGGCCTGAACCAAAAATCGACGTAAGATTCCAGTGCCTGCAAGGGTTGCGAATCATGATTATCCACAAAGGTTACCGCTAAATCAGGCTTAACCTGCACCAGTGTTCCGTCGAAAATCGTCCGCATATCAAAATCTTCTTCCTTACTCGCCAGGAAAAAATTATGGTGTAACAACGAATCGAATATTTGTGTCCGCCCACCGGTAATTTCAATATAGTTCAATTGTCCCGCTACATCTACCACGTTCCAATCTTCGGCCACGAGAAAAAACTCGCGGTTATATTTTTGGTTCAGGTGATCAATCCACTCCACAATAAAATCAGGATTAATGTGTTTAACGGCATCTAATCTAAAACCGTCTACCTTGGTGGTCTCCACAATCCATTCGCCCCAATATTTTAATTCTTCAACCACTGATCGGTTACGAAAATCAATATCGTTGTACATCAGGTAATCATAATTGCCAAATTCAGTAGAGGGAACCTCCTCAAAGCCTTCACCTAAATGGTTTTGGATCGAATAAATAGCCGTTTGTTTAATATCCTCTGCCCAATCTACCCCGCTAAAACATTCATGGTTCCAGATAAATTCGGAATATTTGCCCTGTCGCCCGGGGAAAGTAAATTTCGTCCAGGCTTCTATCTCGAAAACATCGCTGGTAAATTCATTTCTATCTTCAGGATTTACCGTTCTCACCGCAATTTTCTCCAATTCATCCCCTCCGGCTTTGTGGTTAAATACGACATCGGCCAACGCTCCTATTTCGTTCTCATGTAAGGCTTCAATCGCTTTGATGTACTCCTCTTTAGAGCCATATTTGGTATTTATACTTCCTTTCTGATCAAATTCACCCAGATCAAAAAGATCGTAAACCGAATAACCTACATCATAAGTTGCATTGTTCGATTTATAAGCCGGTGGCAACCATACTGCGGTTATGCCTATTTCTTTTAAATGACTTGCTTCAGCAGCTACTTTAGTCCACAAATTTTGTTCTTCGTTATAATACCAATGGAAAAATTGGATAAGGGTCTGGTTTTGCATTAATTAGGATTTTTTTCAAGGATAACAGGATAGGAGATGAATTGTTTTTTTTACTATGCCTTACCCTATTTCCCGCTGATTTCGCAAATCACGGCAGAATTCTCTTTGTGCCATTACTAGCGCAAGTCTTAGCGTATGACGAATCGATTGGGGGAACCTAATTTCATCATTGTGAACTGAAGAAAGGGACTTCGGGTTGGAGTGAAGCAATCTTTTTTGACTATGGCCACGAAAACACAGAAATCACGGAGCAATAAAGTTTTCCGTGTTACTCGTGGTTCCGTGGCAAACGTTAGGCACCCCCAGAGACGAATAATGATTTCGGAAAAGTTAAAAGTGATTTCCCTGCGCCGGAATCTATTTCTAATACCATTTTCACCACATTTTAACTACTTTTGCACTCAAATGAGTTTAAAAAAGAAATTTGCCAGAGAAAGTTTTACCATTATGAACGAATTGGTATTACCCAACGATACCAATACCTTAAATAACCTGATGGGTGGGCGTTTGCTCCACTGGATGGATATTGCAGCGGCAATTTCGGCTCAAAAACATTGTAACCGCATTGTGGTTACGGCTTCGGTTGACAATGTTTCTTTTAAGCAGCCCATTAAATTAGGCGATGTGATTACCATCGAAGCCAAAGTAACCCGGGCTTTTAATACCTCGGTTGAAGTGCGTTTAGATGTATGGTCAGAAAATATCCCTAGCGGTGCAAGACAGAAAAGTAATGAGGCTTATTATACCTTTGTGGCTGTTGATCAGAGTGCCCGTACCATTCCTGTGCCCGAACTGATTCCGGAAACGCCCGAGGAAATCGATTTATTTGATGGTGCCCTGCGCCGCCGGCAGTTACGCCTGGTTTTGGGTGGCAAAATGAGTCCGGATGAGGCCAGCGAACTGAAGGCACTTTTCTTTAAAGCGTAATTTTTTCAACAATTTCCTTTCAGCTTGGTTTGATTATTTTACATTAGTGTTTACCTTACGCTAAAAAATATGACAACTTATACCATTCTTATCATTTTAAGCGGATTAGTCATCTTCTCTTATCTGTTTGATTTAGTGGCCAGTAAAACCAAAATACCATCGGTTTTATTGCTGTTGTTACTGGGCATCGGCCTGCGTTTCCTGGTCGATTACCTCAAGATACAAACCTTTAATTTCTTTTCCATATTACCTACACTCGGCACCGTAGGTTTAATCCTCATTGTTTTTGAAGGTTCACTGGAACTAAAATACGATCGCGAAAAAAATAAAATCATCAAAAGTGCTTTCTTCTCTGCATTAACCATTTTACTCGCAACAGCATCCATCATTACGCTCATTATTTATCAGATTACCCATAAAGATCTATATACCTGTATTGCCAATGCCATTCCTTTCAGCGTCATCAGTTCGGCCATTGCCATACCCTCTGCTGCTGCGCTGGGCAAGCAAGACCGGGAATTTGTCATCTATGAATCTTCCTTTTCTGATATCCTTGGTATCATCATTTTCAACTTTGCCATCACCAACCATTCCATTACCACATCGGCCTTTATAGGCTTGGGGCTGAGCACTTTTCTGATTATTTTATTGTCGGCTATTGCCTGCGTGGTACTGCTTTATGTAATGGGCAAACTGGTGCACCACATCAAATTCTTCCTCATTATTTCTATACTCATCCTGGTATATGCCATCGGGCAATCGTACCATTTATCGTCACTGGTGTTGATTTTAAGTACCGGGTTGTTTCTGAACAATGCCGATACCATCCGGAATGTATGGTTCAGGAGTGTATTTCTGTATAAAAACCTTTCTGCAGATTTATCGCAGCTTTATCAGCTCTCTGCCGAAAGTGCCTTTATTTTAAGAACGTTTTTCTTCGTCATTTTTGGCTTTACCATGAACATCAGCGAACTTAATGACAAGCCCGTATTGGCCAATGGTTTTTTCATCTTACTAACCATTTTCGCCGTTCGGTTTTTCTTTTTGAAGGTATTTAAAAATGGCGCCCTCAGCCCTATCGGTTATATTGCACCACGCGGCCTGATTAGTATTTTATTGTATTTCAATTTGCCTAAATCGCTAAAAGTTGCCGAGGTTGGTCCATCTTTTCTGTTTTTGGTGGTATTGGGTACTAGCCTGGTGATGACTTTAGGGATTACCTTAAGCAAAAGAAATACGGCGGTTCATTAATGATGAGGTCAATTCCTCTGGTTAACTGCTTAATTGTTCAAATCGGTTAATCGACGCCAAACGCTACACCCCTGGCGCTAAGGTTTATCAACGTAGTAAGCTTTAGCGTATATTTCCAATTTTTTGTACTCATTGGCAAACATTTTTTCATCTTTATTGATCTTCAAAAACATTTTTTTAGCCTTAAGTTCGGCTATAAGACCATAAGTTGTGCCTACTGCAGCCCCCAAAGTGGTAACAGCCAAAAACGCTACAAGTTGTTCGTTGCCAGACACATTTTGATGACCCGTAAATGCCAGTGAACCAATTGCTGCGCCTGATAGTGTCCCGATTAGAAATCCTTTACCTGTATTGATGCCTTTTTTCTTTAAGCGGATGCTGATGATATTTTTAGCACGGAGTGTGATGTAATTCCCATCACCTTTATGCACAGCGACACCTTCAGGAGAAATTTTCTCCAAAGTACCTTTTACAACAGGTAAAGAATCTGAAACTACTTTTACCTGATAATTGATAAATTCTTGCGCCTTAGTTTTACTCAGAAACAGATTACCTGCAAAGAAACACAGTAATAAAAAGAAAATTTTCATTAGAGCGCGATTTAGTTGGTTAACGGTAATAATTGGTTAAATAGTTAATGAACTGAGGACTAATGACCTAGAACTCCCGACTTGGGACTCTGGACTGAGGACTAAAGACTCCCAACTCCAAACTCCAAACTTTATTGCCCCCTCGTTCAATAGACTCATGACTTCCGACTAATGGTCCAGAACTCCGGACTTGCGACTCTGGACTGAGGACTTGGGACTAAAGACTCAGGACTCCAAACTCCCAACTCCAAACTTTATTGCCCCCTCCTTCAATAGACTCATGACTTCCGACTAATGACCCAGAACTCCGGACTTGGAACTCTGGACTGAGGACTTGGGACTAAAGACTCAGGACTCCAAACTCCCAACTCAAAACTAATCAGCGCTCATTTCCAGTATCTTATCAAATTCACTAGCCTTAAGCGGCATAACCGATAAACGCCCCTGTCTGATTAATGAAATGTCAGCTAAGCTGGGTTCGGCCTTAATCTGCTCTAACGAAACCGGATTCATCAACGTTTCAACCGGAGCTAAATCGACCACCACCCAATTCGTATCATCAGTGGTGGGGTCTTGGTAAAACTCTTTTACAACCTTGGCAATACCCACCACGTTTTTACCCTCGTTACTGTGGTAAAAAAGCACCAGATCGCCTTCTTTCATGGCTTTCAGGTTATTCCGCGCCTGGTAATTACGCACGCCATCCCAAAAGGTACGGCCATCTTCGTTAAATTTTTCCCAACTATATTTAAAAGGCTCTGATTTGACTAACCAATGGTTCATGCTGCTTTGTATTTATTTCGATTATTTTATCCTCAAAACTAAGAAAAGGGAATGGATTAGGAAATAGGTTGGAGAGATAAGCGATAACCAGATAAAATGAGCTACTTACTTATGTGTAATTATGGTTTCCCATATTGAAGACTAAAATGAAATTTATAGTTTAGTAAAATCTAATCGTTGTAATACTCAGTCATTTTCTCTTTTTAAAAAGGTTCTTCGACTAAGTGCGCTTAACGAGTATAAAATAGAATTATGTTTACCAATTATCAATTATATTGCTATACCTTTACGGAATTCGCCTCAATTTTAATCTGAATTAACAATGAACAAATTAACATTCTCTAAAGGCAAAGCCATGGTTTGCCTAATCTTAATGTGCCTGTTATTGGTACAAAGCTGTAAAAAAGAACTTTTACTACCCAAAGAAACTGAAAACAGCTCCACCGATAAAATTCGTTCTATTTCCTATTCTCAATTCGTAAGTGCCATAGACCTCAACTCTACCGGAAGTTTAAAAGCAGTACTGTCTGGCCAAAAAGCAAAAGTGATGAGCACCCAGGCCCCACCAGTAAACCTCGACCTGGAGATGGATAGCGTCAAAAGGCTGAGCCTTGGCGATACGATAAGCTATGTAATAGCTATTAAGCCCCAAACCCCCAGAGCGACTGCCTTTCAGAATCTGACTATACAAGTGATCAAAACAAAGACCTCTGCCTTTTTATCTACCTATTATCCTGATAAGGAATGGATAGACAACTGGCGGAAGAACCTTAAAACTACCTTTAAAGGAACAGTAGTTTTCAACAAGATAAATTTGGAAGATGTTAATTCAGGTTTAGCAAATGGTCTGGAAAAGAAACAGACCGGTCTAAAAGATAGGATGCTGGCTAGTATTAACGGAAAATCGGAATTGGGAAATGTGATCAGTTTGCTGCCAGGGGAATGTGAGATATACGATATAGTCACGGTAGTTCAAGTTCCATGCAAACATGGTCACTTAAGCAGAAGTGAATGCAACTATTTTGACTACTATGGAACCTGGGAGCCACGCTCTGATGATTGGCCACCAAGCACATCAATTAACACCACAACAGTTGTAAACTGCGCAATGCCAAATCTTCCGTCAGATGGTGGTGGTGGCGGTGGTGGTGGCAGCACAACACCTAACCCTCCGGGTACGTACAATCCTTGTGATGGTACGCCACAGCCGGTAGGTCCGGGCGGTATATCGTTTGAAAGAGGCACCAGGCTGATGGTTGCTGCCCCAACAGATTGTGATGAAATATCTGGTCCACCGGTAATCACGACCACCCAAACGCCGCAACAATATTTAATGAATAACCTCGATCTTGATGTGGCGGAACAAAACTTTGTTAACAATCCGTTGAATGGAGTAGCGGTTGCCGAATTAAGTAAATACCTGATAAACAACGGCCTATCAGTAGATAATACTAATTTCATTCATTGGTCTTTGAGGTATCTGATTGAAAATCCAGAAACCATTTGTAGAGAGTTAATAGACAATAATACGTTAACCATCAATTTGCCAAATTTAGATGTTTCAGAATTAAACGGATATCCAAAATTCAAAGCTTTAGTTAATGATTTGCCAAATTTCCTTACGCATTATCCTAACATTCTTAAAGCTTTAAGTTTAACAACAGGGCTTACAGAAAAAAGAATCAGGGAGCTAATGCAACCAGGTAAAGGCCCCAAAGTAATAGTGATTAACAACCTAAAAGATGCTAACGGAAACGACGTTGTTGGTCAATTTGATGATAAAAATAAAATTTTGAAAATTGATAATGGATACGTCAACGATTTAGATATAGCTAATACCCCTACCAAATATCAGGCAATTGGCTTAATTTTGACAATAACAACATTACATGAATTTGTCCATTTTGGCAGAGATGCTAACAATCTACCAAAAAGAATGGCAGGAATTGTAACAGGTAAAGGTTCTTATGAAGCAGGCTGGTACTTTGAAGATATTATTGCGGCCCCAGGTTCTAATAGATTAGAGCCTGCCAATGCACAAGAATGGTTAAGACATTATAGAGTAAAATCACGACAATAAATGAAGAACAAAGCATACCTGTTCCTGATATTTTTATGCTTAATAGCATGTAAAAGTAGTATTAAGTCACGCACACAAGCAATTGATACAAAAGAAGTTATAAGTGAAATATTAGACGACAATCAACTATTTAATCATCTAACCGCAAAGCCAGATACTATATTTATCATTAAAACAAAACTTGTTAATGAGAATTGGCCAGATAGAACAAAAAAATTTAAGATCAGATATATTGATTCTGATAAAAAGAATGAAGACATCATCAATCTTAGTCCAAGCTCTTTTAATAATCACAGAATAAGAATTGATTTTGGAAAAATCTTTCTCCAGAACGATACTGCAAAAGTTTCTTTTGGTATCTATGAATTCCAAAAATTTACGATTTATGATTATAAATTATGTCATAAGCTGAATCATTGGTCAATTTACAGTAGAACGAAAAGAACACACTAGGCTAATAAAATGTCTTTAAATCTTTATGATGAGATATATAATGGCTTTAGTTTAATTGATTTGTATGGATATTGCAATGGGACAAAGCCGTCAAACAGAAAAACTAGCTCTGGAACAGGATGGGGATTAAATGTTATTAATTCAGACCTTAATGGAAATGAGGTGATCACAAAAATGGAAGAGCCTGATGGCCCAGAAATCATGGGTCAAAAAATGGCGAGAATTTCTTATGAAATAAAGACTATCAGTCCTTATAATGAGCCAGCTTACCTATGGGCTAGTTTTCAGAAGGAATAAGACAAGCTGAGCACAGAGCCAATAGCTCAGGGATTAGTGCATCCGTCTTAGTATTTGATACAGATTCCTTTATTAAATTAAAAAATTCTAGCTATGGGCCACAACTATTAAGCCGGCTTGAGATGATGTTCTCTAGAAAAAATGGCAATAACGAACAAAAAGTGTATTTAAGGTTAGAGAAAAATTTATATGCTAATGCAAGATCTTCGTATTTTGCTTTAATGGGCAGAATTAAAAATTTACCAGAATGAAAATAGCTTCTTTAATCATATTTTTATTTTTTTTAAGTTATTACAACGTAATGAGCCAATCAACAGACAAAAATTTGGGGGTAGTGGTAACCGAATTTGACCCTAATTTTTCAGATTATGTAAAAAAGTATTCTCAATTGGAAGGTTTAATATTGCTTAATCCTGGTCAGACAATCTTCCCTCCCGGTAATGTTATGCCGATAAACCCATACTATTATAAGCTCACGGAGAAAATTAATGATTTCAAAAGGTTAAAGCACCTTCGATTACAGAGTTTATATGTCTTAGATTTACCGAATAACATTATGAAGTGTAAACTGGAAACACTAGCTATTCCGTTCTGTCCTGATTCTAACATGGAGTCAATTGTTGCAAAATTAAAAAAATGCAAGTATTTAAAAGAAATTGACCTGGTTAGTGTGGTACTTCCTGATGACAAAATTGCATTTTTGAAAAAAAGTTTGCCTCATGTAAAGTTCGTTAATTCGTTGGATGACATTTCATTTGAGGACGAAATTGAAAATTGAAAGAAAGCCCCTATTGCCAGTGCAAGTCTTAGCGCCTTAGCTGCTTTGTGCTTTTCCTTATTAATCTTGATTAAACTACCAAAGCACGAGTCAGGCCAAGGCATAGGCATTGGGCGAAGGCTCGCGCTAGAATGGGTACATTTCTAATCCTGCGGCCTCTTCAACAGAGAAGCCAACTATTTACTACTTTAGAAATGGTAAAGATATTGGAAGGTTTAGATTTAATAATTAATTTATAGCGTTATGAGTGTATCAATAAAAGAATTGCAAGAAGATATATTCTGTAGGTTTACTAAAAAAACCGACGGAGGCGATTTTGGCATTATTAATATAGAATTTCCGTTGACTACAGAAACCCTCGTTGTTTCTCTGGAACATTACAGAAATCAAAATACTGTTTATAAATTTTCATTTGAAAATATTCAGTCTTATATGCTAATCCAAGAAAATCTTCCTGACGAAAAAAAGAAGGCGTATTGTATTCACCAGATTTTAAATCAATTATATTAAAGGAGTTAATCAATTCCAAGTATATGGAATATTTACATAGCTGGACGGATCTTCCAATTTTCTTCGAAGGAACCGCCTTAAAAAAAGTCAGGCATTATTGTGTATATGCACAAAATGTGATAGTCAATGTGGTGACTAATCAAGTTCCAATTATTAAAATAATAGAGAAAGATTGATATTTAAAAGTCGTTTAATAATCTCGGATCATTTGTTAACATTTTAAATTCTATACTACCTTTTGAAACAGTTCGAATGCGCCTATATAGTTTAAATAATCAGTCTACCGGGCTGGATGGCTTATGCTTTTATTATTAATTCCGATAAAACTACCAAAGCAGTCAGGCCAACGCATAGGCTTTGGGCGCTAAGACTTGCGCCTAGAATGGGATAAAACCTAAAAAATTATGAGAACTTTAAAAATAATAATTTATATCTTTTTTATATTTCTATTATCATGTAAATATAATCGAAAACAGAAGGCTTTAAGTGGAGAAGATACCACAAAAATTTTTCAATCAGTATTTGACAGCAAGCTGTTTGTAAGGGAAAATAGGCGTTCGAACGCAGATAGTATTTTTTTACTAAAAAATAAATATTATAATAAAGCATGGCCTGGAAAAAGCAAATATTTTAATATTCTTTTTCTAAGTGATATATCCCGTTCTAAGATGTTAAACTTCGGTCCTGGTTCTCCATATGATGCCAGAATTAGAATAAGTATTCTAAAACTGGAACAACGTAAGGATTCCGTTTCTTTATTAATGCTAAATCATGGGCCAAATATCTTTTATGAGTATCAGTTGGTAAAAAAAGGTGAAATCTGGAAAATTATCAAGGAATATGCTGCAGTGGGTGGCCGAAGAGAACTTTATGAATTTGAAAATGAGCAATGGTATTTGGATTTAAAGAAAAAAATAAAACAAAGCAATGATCTCGATTCCTTCAGACCAATCAAATTAGACTAGTCTACCTTTCTACGTTTATTAAATTTAATCTCACTACTAGCACAAACCTTAGTATTTAGGCTAGCATATTGGGTGACTTGTGCTTTCATTATTAATTTTGATAAAACTACCAAAGCACAAGTCAGGCCAATGCAAAGGCAATGGGCGCTAAGACTTGCGCTAGAATGGTTTTTAAAATAGCTACATATGTAGAGGATATTGATGTCATAAACCATCGAACCAATAGCTTAACAAAAAAACAAATATTTTAGATTTGAATTTTACTTTTAAGAGTAAACCATGGATGAAATAATAAACACTTTTTTTACCTCATATTTTAATTTTAGTAGCCTACGTGGTGTATATATAGAGGAAAAAACTCCAAAAAACATGATGGCTACACCTGTTGATGAAGAAGGATGGTACACCTGGAAACCCATTAAGGGAGCATTAAATAATAATGATTATCGCCGAGTTGAGGAGAAATTGGGTGTAAAATTTCCTGAAAGTTTTATAGAATGGCATAAGCAATACTTTTTTTGGATTGCGACTGCTCATTAGTAAGACTACCCCACTCTTCTCCCACAGAGCCATTGCAGGAGATAATAGATAATTTAGATAATGACTTTGCTGAAAGCTTGATTGCAGCTAACATTTATCCTTTTGGCCAGGAAGGTAATGATATGGGGCCATTGGTTTTTGACGGTAGACGAGAAGTAAGTGAAAATGAATTTCCTATCAGGTTCTTCGACTACAACTACTATGGCGATTTGGAAGGAATAAGTGAAATCATTTTCTCCTCTTTTTCGAAACTACTAGAGTGCATTACCTATTTCCTAAAGGAAGTTGAGACCAGAAAAATATTTGAAATAATACCTGATTTTTTTCATATTGACCCAGAAGGGGCTGGAAAAACAGGAGTAGATTATTGGCTGGAACAAGCAGCTATGTACAAACAAAACGAGGAACATTTTTTAGGTAATCCAACATCTGGCTTATAGATTTATTCAAACAGGCTACCTAAATTGAGATTGCTTACCTCACTTATTCCTTAAAATCAATTACCAGTGCAAGACTTATTCTATAGATCAGTAGGCTAGATGACTTCCGCTTTCATTATTAATCTTGATAAAACTGCCAAAGCAGTCAGTCCCATACTTTGGCCAGGGGCACTAAGACTTGCGCTAGATATGGGTAAAAAAGCACCAGATCGCCTTCTTTCATGGCTTTCAGGTTATTCCGCGCCTGGTAATTACGCACGCCATCCCAAAAGGTACGGCCATCTTCGTTAAATTTTTCCCAACTATATTTAAAAGGCTCTGATTTGACTAACCAATGGTTCATGCTGCTTTGTATTTATTTCGATTATTTTATCCTCAAAACTAAGAAAAGGGAATGGATTAGGAAATAGGTTGGAGAGATAAGCGATAACCAGATAAAATGAGCTACTTACTTATGTGTAATTATGGTTTCCCGTATTGAAGACTAAAATGAAATTTATAGTTTAGTAAAATCTAATCGTTGTAATACTCAGTCATTTTCTCTTTTTAAAAAGGTTCTTCGACTAAGTGCGCTCAACGAGTATAAAATTAAGAATTATGTTTACCGATTATATTGCTATACCTTTACGGAATTCGCCTCAATTTTAATCTGAATTAACAATGAACAAATTAACATTCTCTAAAGGCAAAGCCATGGTTTGCCTAATCTTAATGTGCCTGTTATTGGTACAAAGCTGTAAAAAAGAACTTTTACTACCCAAAGAAACTGAAAACAGCTCCACCGATAAAATTCGTTCTATTTCCTATTCTCAATTCGTAAGTGCCATAGACCTCAACTCTACCGGAAGTTTAAAAGCAGTACTGTCTGGCCAAAAAGCAAAAGTGATGAGCACCCAGGCCCTACCAGTAAACCTCGACCTGGAGATGGATAGCGTCAAAAGGCTGAGCCTTGGCGATACGATAAGCTATGTAATAGCTATTAAGCCCCAAACCCCCAGAGCGACTGCCTTTCAGAATCTGACTATACAAGTGATCAAAACAAAGACCTCTGCCTTTTTATCTACCTATTATCCTGATAAGGAATGGATAGACAACTGGCGGAAGAACCTTAAAACTACCTTTGAAGGAACTGTAGTTTTCAACAAGATAAATTTGGAAGATGTTAATTCAGGTTTAGCAAATGGTCTGGAAAAGAAACAGACCGGTCTAAAAGATAGGATGCTGGCTAGTATTAACGGAAAATCGGGATTGGGAAATGTGATCAGTTTGCTGCCAGGGGAATGTGAGATATACGATATAGTCACGGTAGTTCAAGTTCCATGCAAACATGGTCACTTAAGCAGAAGTGAATGCAACTATTTTGACTACTATGGAACCTGGGAGCCACGCTCTGATGATTGGCCACCAAGCACATCAATTAACACCACAACAGTTGTAAACTGCGCAATGCCAAATCTTCCGTCAGATGGTGGTGGCGGCGGCGGTGGCAGTACAACACCTAATACTCCTGGCACCTACAATCCATGTGATGGTACGCCACAGCCAGTAGGTCCGGGCGGTATATCGTTTGAAAGAGGCACGAGGCTGATGGTTGCTGCCCCAACAGATTGTGATGAAATATCTGGTCCACCGGTAATCACGACCACCCAAACGCCGCAACAGTATTTTATCAATTATTTCGATCCCAATGGGGCGGAACTGAGCTTTATTAATAATCCATTAAATGGTGAAGCAGTTATCGAATTAAGTAAATACTTAATAAAAAATGGATCGTCAATAGGTAATACGAATTTCATTCATTGGGCTATAGGACATTTAAGTGAGGACAATAGCCGCTTTAACCAAGCATTTAGAGATTTTTTAAATAGTAGTGATGATGCTATTGACGAAAATGAAAATACCAATTCGTCTTTAAATCTTAATATTCCATCTAACTTTACACCAACTTTTTCATCAAACGGATTTGGTGTTTTTACAACAAACGGATCTCAAACTGATACTTACCCAGAAACCCATCCTGTTTCTGTTACAATAGCAAATTATAATCAATGGATATATCGTGCTCTTATAGGTGCTAATAATACTTCGGTGAAGCATTTACATTTAAATAGTAAAGGACTAGCAGCTTCTGATGCTTATGCCAAAGCTATAGGCGCAATAGGCGAAGGAATTTTTGCGCAAAGAGTTACAACCGAGTACCCTACGAGTCCAGGTGGGAACATGTACATCGGCTACTATATCAATACTACGCACATAGACGCACTACAAGAACACTACTTGCCTGGTGCTGGAGGTAGTTACTATGGGTTGCTGGTCAATTATACTGATATAAATGGCAATCCATTGAGTAAGAAATTTGAATATCCTGATCCATCCCATAGCACAACATTAGAAAAAGGCCGAATTGCTTACGAGATTAAGACCAATAACGTCAATAGAAACTCCGCGGCGACTTTATATCAAACATTTATGATGGGAATAAACCAAACCGTGCATAGAGCTAATATAAGAGGAATTGATGCGAGTGTGCTCGTTATGGATTATGATGCTTGGAAAAAGCTTTTGAACTCGTCATATGGCCAGCAGGTGGTTGCAAAACTTAACGAAGTTTATAACATTAAAAACGATAAAAACGAGCAAAAAATATTCATCAGAATTCAGAAGAATTTATGGTCAGACGCAAATAAAGCATACTGGGATATTCTCGGAAAAATAAAAAATTTATGACAAGATATATAGTAACTTTAATTTTTATTTATTTAAGCTGTATGGATACTGCAATGGGACAAAGCCATAAAAAAGATCTGACGATAAATTATTCAAAATTTATTTCTTTAAATAATTTTGAAGAGATTAGGGATATCAAACGGCTATATGTATTCAATGATTCGACATTGGTTTTTCCAGCCATCAAAACTGAAATAATGCCAAAAAATGGCATTCTAATAAATATGCCGAAAGGAATCACCAACTTGAAAAATCTAAAAGAACTTTACCTAGTTGGCTTATTTATTTCTGAATTCGAAGCTAACATGATGGCATTAACAGAATTGGAAAAGCTGAAATTCTCAATTCCTAGAAATGTAGACATCGATAAGCTAATAGCTGATCTTCGTAAATTTAAATCACTTAAAATTATAGATATATCAGATTCTGTAGTTGATAAAAAACAAATTGAAAAACTTGAAAAGGGTTTGCCCCAAATTAAAATTGTTGATACAACGTTTTTTAAGTAATAGATTATTTTTTCATTTGTATTCATATAAAGGGACAGTTAATTGAAGCAGTTTAATTAGGGCTGTTCCAAATTAATTATCCTTATTAGCGAAAATCTTATGAACCGACAATGTGAATAGCTAATTTGACTTTCCTTATTAATCTTAAAATACGACCAAAGCACAAGTCAGGCCAAGGCTCGAGGCATAAGCGCCAAGATTTGCGCTAGAATGGGTACAGGACGATTCAGCCGCTGACTTTCTATCACAGATCGCCGCTATGGACAGAAAATCAAGCCCAATTAGATGCCTTATTGCCAAACTGGTAAACAACTCAAAAGTCAGCTGACATATTTTATATAAATCGATTTATCGTCATAACAAAGTAGCCCCAGCATTTCCAATTCCTTAAATGCCTACTCAAAATCGTTTTAATCCTAAACGTCTGAAAGAGAACAAATAACAGAATGTCTGCCAGTCTGGCACATTAATATTTGTCATTAAAATGTATTATTAAAACCTCCCCTACTAGCGCAAGTCTTAGTATCTAGCCTGACGGGCTAGATGACTTGTGCTTTGATGAGATGGTGTTTTTAACTGTTATAATGATAAATTTAAGTATACCTTGGCCAAAACTATCTTCTTGACAGTAAGCTAACCTTTTAATCTCAAATGAATCATTATATTAGCAACTATGTCCTTATATATCTGCCCTAAATGCGGCACTAATAGCTTTACATGGGTTATTGAAGATGAGCCGTATATTAAAACTAGTTGGGGCTGCTACACCTGCAATTATTTGGCTTTGGAAGATGAAAGTCTAATACGCAATTGTAACGCGTGCAAGCAAAAATCAAAATCACTATTAAAAGATATGGATAGAGAATACTGGTGGTGCTTTACTTGTAATAAGGAGAAAGAACATTACTAGCGCAAGTCTTAGTGTCGTGGCAAGCGGGCTGGATGACTTGTGTTTTAATTAATAAGTATGGTACTATGATTTTACAATAGCGCGTGCAAAAAATTTGCAGTATCGATTAGCCCGTTCCTACGCAGGCTTTCCAGTACTTGATATTCATCCATTGCGGGATTCTTCCGGTTCAGCACCGTCTCGCGAAAAGCCTTAATCGCCTGCTCCTGATTCAGATCGATGATATCGGTGAGAAAATCATCGGCATTTTTGGCCTTCAAGCCGAACGTGTCCAGATATTCCTCCGGAAAATCCTTGAGGTTATTGGTAACGATCACATTTGCGTTCGTTTTAATTGCAGCCGCAAGCACATGACGGTCATCCGCATCCGGTAGTTGAAGCTGCGAAATAAGGCTTTCATAATTACCCACCAAAGCATCTGGGAAAGCCTGGTTTGCCTTTTGCACCCGCTTTTCAGCTTCCCCTTCTTTCACGCCGTGCCTGAGCATCACTTCTTTCCACTCACAGAAAATATTAGTCCCCCACTTGGGCGTATAAAGATCATAATGGGCAAACCAAAAAAGCAGGTCCCTGATTACAACCGGATAAATGACATTGGTATCCAGTAATGCCTTAAACCTTACACTATGAATCATACAAGCCGAGTTCCTCGTCAGCGCCCATAATGTCGATAATATTGTTCTTCTGTTGCACCTTCATTTTTTCTCTGTAAGCCACAACATCCTCGAATTTAATCCTGCGGTGCTTGCCCACCTTAATAAACTCAATAGCCCCCTCTTCCAGTAATTTTACCAAATATGGCCTTGAACATCCCAATATCTCGGCTGCCTTCTGGGTAGTTACCTCTGTTGCCACCGGAACGATAGAAACAGGCTTACCTTCACCCATAGCCTTTAAAATATCGCCCAGAAATACCAAAGCCCGTGCAGGTATCTTAATGCGTTCGCCCGTCTCCTCAATCTCAATCTCAGTCTGTTCGGAATGGATGTTGGAGAGTATGGATGATAAAGCTGGTAAAGATTCTATGGCCATCTTCTGCTCTGTTTTGGAAGGACGGCGTATTTGATCAGTTGACATCATGCTGAAATTTTATACAAAGTTAACAAAAATACGCAAACGAAATAAACGAAATAAATAAAATAAACAAAACAGTAACAAACGAAATTAACCAACAGTTTGAAAAAAGGAATACAGCATAACAATACGAACCAGAAAACTGTAGAACGTTGAGGATACAAAAACAGGAGAAATGAAATTTAACAATAGTAGAGAACAAGCTCATGGTGGCACAATGACTAACTGACGATCGGCTACAAAATCTGAACTATCGACCGTAACGTCTGAACTACCGACTGCAAGGCCTAAACTATCGACCGCAACCTCTAAACTGTCGACTGCAACGTCTGAACTATCGACCGTAACATCTGAACTACCGACTGCAAAGTCTGAACTATCGACTGCAAAGTCTGAACTGCCGACTGCAAAATCTGAACTAACGATTACAAGATGAAACAGCCCTCATTTATGCCCTATTCGAGCAAAAAGATTTTGTAGATTTATTTATTGTTGCTATCTTGCCTATGCTAAATGATAATTAACATATTTTACAAATCTTAAAAGAGAAGCCAATAAGTAAATCAATTTTTAAACAATATTCCTGAGACGAGCGGTGGTCCCGTATCTATATTTTCTCTGTAAAGAGTTAATTGTCGTTTAGCAGCGTCTCAGGATCTTTTTATCAATGTTATGCTAAACGACAATTTTAAAAACCCAGACACACAGCTCCCAAATGAGGTAGCAGCTGTAAGCACCTTCCGGAAACTGATTGAGGCCTATTTCGATATGATCAGTCTATCGGACGTCAATCAACTCCTTACCAAAATGCTCAGTGCCAGTACCGGCCCCGATCCACGTTCGGGCAAACACAAAGCCTTTACCATTGCCAACACGCTTTACAATGTAAACAACATCATCAGGCTATTGAGCAAAGCAAAACCGCTGGCCAATGAAAACACCTTTAAGCAATATGCCCAAAACCAGGTTCATCCATTACAGGCCGTTGGCCATTTTGATATCGAAAACCTGACTGAACTGTTATATTATGGTTTAAATGAATACATTTTCCAGGAAGAAGGTTATGAAGGTGCAAGCCTCCACTTTGCTGCCGAAATTACCGCTGCCTATAAAATGATTTTTGATTGGCTTGCCGCTTGCGATGCCTGGCGTAATGCTTTTGAGGTTGATGAATCTAATGAAAGGATCTGTTTAGCAGCCACAGCATAAACCCTTCAGATTTTGATTGGTCCTTTACCTTATACAGCTATGGGGGCTACTCCCCTCCTTTTTAAGGAGGGGTGCCCAAAGGGCGGGGTGGTTGAGGTTGTTAACCACAGATGCACACAGATAAACACAGATTTTTATAGCTGTGTGCATCTTTTTATCTGTGGTTAAATTATTTCCGTTACCAGCTCCTCCAGGCAATAGATACCGACACCCGGGGCAGAATGAAAATGTTTGTTAGTCTGAGCATAATCGAAAGCCTTTGAGCTAAACAAATCGAAAATAAATACCTTTCGACTGTGCTCCCCATGACAGAACCAATTAGTACGATCGTCATTTCGACTGAAGCGCAGCGAAATGGAAAAATCTTTGAACTATGCTAAAAGATTTCTCCCCGCACAGGCGGGCACTACGGTCGAAATGACCCCTTTATAAATCTAATTGCAAGCTAAAGTCTCAGTGTATAAGCCAGCGGACTGGATAAACTTGAGCTTTGATGAATAATCTTTAAGATACTGCCAAAGCACAAGTCAGGCCAAAACTTAAGCCAATGCACGCCAAGGTTTATACTATAACGAAGATCCGGGCGGTGGCTGTAAAACGACCTCAACCCTGCTTTCAGGATTGGGGAGCGGAAGTTTAGCAAGCAACGTAATTCCTAACGATTGATAATCGCCCTCCCCTTTAATCATCATACCCACCAGCGTACATCTTTCATCATCAAGACGTATGATATCTGCCGATGGTTCAGATTTTTCAAATAGGGTTTCGAAGTTTAAAGCTTGCTTTGCGTGTTTAATACAGGTATCATATACTGCTTCATCCCTCATCTTGTATTGCACGTTTGTTACCACACCACTTTCTTCAGTCAAAGTAAAAGCCTCGCCATGCGCCTGATAAAGCATTAAGTTTTCTATCCGTTGAAGAAAACGAAAGCCATGAGCAATAAGCAGTTCATGAGCACTATTTATAGAGATATCGTATAAATCCCAAAGCTGTTGTGGCTTAATCTTATTTTCGTTCATAGCTAAAGTTAAACAATTTACAGCTATCGGTACTAACACAAGGTTTTATGTAGACACAGCAGGCACTAAAACTTACGCTAGAATGGGCAGTTAGCACTAAAATGAATAGGCTAACAAACTTTAACAAACAATAAATAGCGTTTTTTATACTTTACCTTGTGTGCTATCACTCAAACGAAAATCATTAAAAGTTAATGCTAACTTTATCAAATGACAATCGACGAACTAACCCTTGAAGTTTTAGCAGACAGAGCCCTATCTCAATTTGACAGTAAAAAACTCGTAAGCTGGGCAGTTAGTGTTATGGAACTGGGTTACGAAACCGAGAATTTACTGATTCTTGCAGGCTTAGACTTCAATTCGACAGCAGAACGAGAATATTATTTTTGGAAAAGTATTGAAGATTTAAAAATCAATGTTGAAAAAACGGAAGAGGAATTACTCGAAAAATATGCCTTGGCGATTGCCAATAGCGTAATAAGTAAAAAGATCAGCATTGAATATGCCTTTCAGCAAATAAATAAAGTAGTTTCAGTAAGCAGATACGACAGCAAATACTTAGCCTTTTACGAAATAAACGAAGATCTGGAGTACCTGAAGTACGAGAATAAAACGATATATCACTCCGGGCTAACTATGGAAAATGCAAACGAATTTATCTCTGAAGAGTTTAGGATTTTTGCCTTAATGGAAGATTTGAAAATTCCACAAGAGTTAAGAAACCAGTGTTATTGTCAACGATGCAAAAAGCTCAATATTCCGGTTACCAGAAATAAGTTTCAATTAAAAAGACCTTTTAGATATGCAGCCTGGACTTGTGGCATTTGTGGATCTGAAAAGCTTAAACACAGCAGTGATCACGAAGTGAAGTGGATCATAATTAATGAGTATAAAAAGGCAATGTTAAATGCTCAAGCATTCAGTTAGCACAACACTAAATCAAAAGGAATAGAATTAATGATTTCAACAAAAAATCTCAGTTTACTCCCAGATAGAACATCACTGGAGAATATTTGTAAAGCGATTTCAGCTTTAGACGCAATAATTTGTCAGGAATGGCAGTACCGTTATTATTCATTCTATTCGAACTGGGGCCTCGACGAACAATGTTTGCAAATGCGAAATGGTTCGGGTGAAGAAATTCATATATTATTTCTACCGAACGGCTGTGCAATAAATGGTACTGCGCTGCACTATAAGCAACAAGATAAGACTAAATTAACAGCCAATTTGCCTGCAATTTTTAATGAATTTGTTTTTGGGGAGCCAGTCGCATCACTGGGTACTACATTTTGTATATGGACCACTGAACCGAAAAACTGGCAAGTTGGACAACTTGAAAACATTGAAGATCATTCAGGAGAAATGTTGAGCATTTTTGACGGAGATCCTCAGACTTATGTTGATTGGGCGACTGATTATTTTGAAGGTAGTTACAAAGCAAGTGGAATCCCCCTGGAAACCGTATCAAAAATTTATAGTGGACAAACCTTGACAAAAGAAATGGTTTTATCCATTGTTGAGGAACTGGAAGATTGGGAACAACTCGAAACTGATCTAAAAGAAATCAGTTATCCTTATAACTTCAAATAGCAAAAAAACCTTACAAAATGAGCGGAGCGCAAAAAAGACTATACTTTTAAATGGTTGACAAAAATATAGAAAAACATGGCTTTCATGTAACCTATGTTTTCGAAGAGCAAGACGTTACTTCTTATGGTTATTCAAGTGGACTATATAAAAATTTTGGGATGCCAGAAGCTTTTGTTTCTGGCTTACCAAATGGCTTAACCAATAAACTGATAACCAATTATGCCCAGGCATTCAGAAACAAAAAAATACCTTTGAATGAAAAATTAAATGACCTGATAGATCGTTTCCCGGTATATATTATTCCGGTAAAAAATGAAGCCTTGAATGAAAAAATACTGAGTACGTTCAGATTATATGAAAACGATTACTTCGAATCTGTCCAAATCATTTTTCCGGATTTAGATGGAAAGTTCCCTGAGGAGACTGGTTATGATTATGATCAGGAGATTTTCGGCGACTAAAAATTAAAACAAAAGCAATCTACCTAAACACAAGTCAGTTCCCACTTAGGGCAATTGGTGCTAAGACTTGCACCGGAATGAACATATTCCATTTTCAATAAAAAATTAATACCTTAGCGCACTAAATTAAATCTATACTCCATCTTAAGTGTCCGATTAAATTAAGATTGCGCATCATCAAACATATACAAAACCTGTTCAAAATCCCCATACAATTATCAAACTAATTACATGCTAAGGGTAAAAATTTTAATCATGATGAGTTTCATATCAACAATATTAAACTTGTTTGGTTGTTCCGGTCAGGTAAAAAAAGATGATGGCAAACTGTCAAAAGAAATTCAGGACCAACTTGCCAATTCAATAGAAACATTCAAGAACAGGCCAATACATAAAAAATTAACAAGTCAAATTATCGACAGCACTCCTGACACAGATTTATTGCAGGTAGTTTTTGATAACTTATCAGAGAAACAACCAACAGATTACAAAAAAGAATATGGAACTGTAATGCGTTGGAACAAATCAAGACAGGCTATCTATATGATTTGGCTACTGGAATCTGAAGTAAATAATGGTGGTTACAATCAATTTTATTTTAATTCAAGCGGACAGTTTTACGAACATTTACCTGAGGCCTTAAAATTTGTAGGGGCAAACAAATTTGCCAATTTGACCAAGCAGGCTAATGACACCTTTCTTAAGGAAAATTCCAAAATAACACAACATCAAGACGGAACGTTAGAAGGTTTTAGCAAATCCTATGATGACAATCCACTAAACGAATTTGACCAGCAATTTTATAAGCTGTATAAAACCGAGAATTTGCAACAATTACAGGTAGATTTTATCAGAAAAAATAAAACTGAATTTGTAGACGAATGACAGGCTCTGGTTGCACAATTCTAACTCATTACCTAAGTAAATCTTAATATCTGGATTAGTGCACTAGATCAATTATGTTGTAGGCTTGAATCTACAGGCACTAAAACCAGCGTTAGGATGAGTGAGAGACTTGATGATTTTTCGGTAAAAGTAAAACGGCTTACTCAAGTGAATGAGTAAGCCGTCTTCTATTCGTGATATTACTTAACCACTTTAATCTGGCCCTTCATCACCATATAATGGCCAGGATAGGTACAGATAAAAGGATATAGGCCGGGTTTGTTCGGTACGGTAAAATAAATCGTATCCGATTTGCCGGGTTGTAACAATGAGGTATACGCCAATACCTTAGGTGTGGCGGGAACAAAATCATACTTTTCGCCGTCAAGCCCCATTTTCAAGGCCATTTCTCCCACGGCATTACCCGATGCCGGCAGAGTAAGCACAAAGTTGTGCAACATATCATCCACATTTTTAAAGGTCAGTTTTACTTTGGTACCTGCCTTTAGGGTGATATTGGTCAAATCGAACTTCAAACCTGGTTTGGTTCCCAGTACAATTGTTTTATCCGGTCCTTTGGTCCAGGTTTCGGGCTGTTGCGTGACATGTTTGGTGATATCGGTATTGCCTTTAACGGCGCCGCCCGCTGCAGGCTTGTTGCCCATCTGGTGATGATCCATACCCTCCATATGGTGTGCTATCGGTGCAGTACCGGTGGGTTTATTTTCGTCAGTCAGTGCCAGCTTTTCTCCATCAGGAATTTTATTCATGGTGTAATATCCATAATCGTGCAATAAAGGGATCTTGCTGTTTTCAGCGCGCAATCCTTCCATTTTAATTTCATGGATATAACCTTCTTTTAAGCTATCCAAAACCAAACGTACTTTTTTATGATCCGGAGAAACTACTATCGCTTTAATGTTACGTGCCGATTGATTGATAACCGGACTACCGTAAATGTGATGGTATTTATAGATAAAGGTAGAGAGTTTATAGTTGCCGGCATCGCGTGCTGTTTTTTCGTCAACCGGAAGGGTAAACTCCAGTTCGAAACCATCCGGCTGGGCCTTTACCGTTTGTACCTCAAACGGCATAATACCCGACCAGGTTAAACGCTGCAGGCCATATTCGGCTTTCCCTGTTGATGACCATCCTCTGGAAGTCATCCCCACCAGCATACTGCCATCTGAACCCCAGTTCATCCGGAGTATGCCCGAAGAAAATCCCCTGCGGAATGGAAATACCACGCCCTGGTATACACCTTTGACTTTTTCTAAAAATACCCTGTTGATGTTACTCTGCGATTGGTCACCTACGAAAAGCTGTCCTTTAAAAGGCCCCATATTGCCTTTATCGGTATAATTGAGGATGCCTGATGTAGAGTTGCCCATAATGGAATGCGGAATCCATACCGAAGGCGTTTTTAATCCGGGCACCCTTTTGGCCACTTCAAATTCGGGCTCACCGGTATCTGGGATATCTTGTTTGCGCAGCTTTACCGGCGACCCTGGCTGATCGGCCCACACCAATCCGGCGGGGTTCCCTACGAAATCGCCTTCCTCTACATGGGTAATGCTACCTGAGCCTACCCAGTCGCCCTGGTTTTCGGCATAAAATATTTCACCATCATCATTCAGTGCCATTGCTGCCGGCGAGCGGAAACCGGTTGCGAATGGTTTCATTTTGAAATCAGGCGTAAATTTAAGCATCCAGCCGTGCCATTTAGATAAGCTGGCACCGTAACCGATCCAGCCCACATTAAGCGTAACCACCATGTTGCCATCTTTATCCAATATAGGGCCATAGGCGTATTCATGGTAATTACCCGATAATGGCCAGGAGTACATCGTGCGGTATTCATCAGCTTCACCATCACCATCCAGATCGCGCAGGCGCGTAATTTCTGCACGCTGGGTGAGGTAAAGATCTCCCTTGATATAGTTTAAGCCCAAAATTTCGTGCATGCCATGTGCAAACAAACGGTATTTGGGTTGTTGTCCGTTTTTCATATAGGGATTAGTGATAATCCAAACTTCGCCTTTCCGGGTAGCCACTGCCAGCTCATCGTTAGGTAAAAAGGTCATCCCACCCACTTCAAGCGCAATTTCTTTTGGAATGGGAACGGTTACGATGGGATAAATCTGTTTTTCTGTTTGTGCTTGTGTTTGTGCCTTTACCGTTACCAGACCAGTGCCCAGCAACAAAAGAAACAATAAGTATGTTGATTTTTTCATGTCTTGATTACCAGCTTATGGAATAAGTTAACGAATCGGTTGCATTGGCCAGCTGTACCAGCAATTCTTTCCCGTTTTGGGTTTTCCTGATGAAAGCTTTTACACCATCAGCTATTTTTATAGTGTAGGCTTTGTTGCCAACCACGTAACTGTTGTTTTTATGCGCTTCGATATTTGGTCCGGCTGCAATACGGCAATACAGCGGCTGCTTGCTGTTTTTAATACTGATGGTACGGCTGAGTCCTGCTCCGCCATCTAAAACGGCTATTTTATCACTTACATCTGTACCGTTGGCCGAGTACAAAAATGTAGGCATTTTGCTTTTATCTAAAACATAGCCCTGGTTCTGAAGATCATCGAATGCGATGGAATCCGGCCATGCGGCATCTTTATCAGACAATACTGCAAGAGCTGGTGCTGCCGAAAGTGTTAAAACGGTACCTAAAGGTTTGGCCAGCTGAGGTTCTCCCCTATCTTCCCACATTTCTCTTGCATCTATAAAATCTCCCCGCCATACTTCCAGCAAGGCGCCCTGTTTCAGATCGTAAGCATAATTTACCTTTTCGGGCGTACCTACAGAAATCACATGGGTACGTTTCTTCCCTTCAAACATCAGGAAACTTCGTAACAAGTAAGGTTTAGTTGTTGGATTGATGACATAAGGGTTGGCGTTTTGTGCCAAAGAATAAGCTACGCAGCTGGTTAAAAGCGCCAGGCAGCAAATCATTCGTTTATAGATCATAATTTCATTTGGTTTAGTGCTGCAAAACAATCGGTTGCATAACAAATATATCATTAGCAGATCAGTTTACAAAAACAATCACCCGCAAACCTTACAATCGGTTAATTTACAACCAATTAAAGTTAAATTTAAATAAGGCAAACGATAGCATAATCATGGTATAGATTAGTAAAACCTTTTACTAAAAATGAATGAATCCTACCTAAGATGTTTTAGGTTTTTCCTGTAGGCATGAGAAGATTTATGGTGTTGCATTGAACAGAAAATCACCGCTAATTAGCCTGATTTTCTGCCAGGAAGTTTTCCGCTGAATTCGGAATACTGATAAAGAATGGATTTGTATGCTTAGTGAACGATCTTAAATACCAGTTCTTTCAAGAGTTCGCCATCATCAACGTTGCCAGTGCTATCCAACCCTTTGCTTTTTAAATCGTATTCACGGAGTAAACCGATCACCTGAAAAACTTTTCCTGTATTGTAATTTCTTGCCGCTACCTCATAATCTTTGATGAAAAATGGCGGCACGCCCAATGCCGATGCAGCATCAGCCTTATTCGGAATATAATGATATTTAAGGAGTTTGGTGAAATAACCGCCCAAGTTGGCTAAAACCATAACGGTTGGATTGGCTTTGGGGTTGCTGGCGAAATAATTGATAATTTTATTACATTTTAACACATCGCGGATGGCCAAGGCTTTCTGCAATTCGAAAACGTTATATTCTTTACTAATCCCTATATTTTTCTGAACCAGATCGGTATTAATAGTTACATCTTTCGACACGTTCAGCATCAGCTTTTCGATCTCATTGGCAATTTTAGAGAGATCGGTACCCAGATATTCGGCCATTAGCGCCGAGGCCTGCTGATCGATTTTGTAACCTTTTTCTTTAACAAATTCTTCGATCCAGGGTACCAGTTTATAATCGCGCACCGGATCAGACTGAAAAATCAGTCCGCTTTTATTGATGGCTTTATAGATTTTTTTTCGCTTGTCGAAATTTGCATATTTGTAAGCCAGCACCAGAATGGTACTGGGTAGTGGTTTCTCGAAGTAACTGAGTACAAATTCTCCCTCCTTTGAACTATCTTCCTTGCCCCACTTTAAATCCTGTGCCTCTTTAACAATCACCACCTGGTAATCAGACATCATCGGGTAACGCTTGGCCGCACCCAAAACCGTAGCCATATCCGTATCTTTCCCATATAAAACCGTTTGGTTGAATCCTTTCTCGGCATCATTCAGCAGCTTATCTTCAATATAATCGGTTACCTGATCGATATAGTAAGATTCTTCACCATGCAATAAATATACAGGTTTGAATTTCCGGGCTTTAAGATCTTTAATAATTTCGGCAGCAGTCATTGCCTGTAAAATTACAATTTAGGTTTTAGGATTTGGTTAAATGTTTATAAAATAAGAGATATGAGATATTAGACCGGAGACTTCATCGCATCATCCAAAATTAACTAACTTTGGAGCTGCAATGGTTGATCAATGTTTTATTGTTGCGTTGTTAAGCGACTTAAAACTGTTAACTGCAAACTGAAAATTGCAAACTGAAAACTGCCAATTGAAAACTGCCAACTGAAATGTTCACCCCTACCCCGCTTAACCTTCCGCCCTACCCGTTTAAAATTACCAAAAAAGATAATGTGGTATTTATTTTTGATGAGCTAAGGAAGAAACACCTGGTGCTAACACCAGAGGAATGGGTGCGCCAACATTTTATACATCATTTGATTCTGGAAAAGAAATTCCCGCGTACCTTGATCCAGATTGAAGGTGGTTTGGTATTAAACCAGCTACAAAAACGAAGTGATATTTTAGTCTACAATACTGCTGGTGAAAAACTGATGTTGATTGAATGCAAGGCGCCTAAAGTGAAAATTACACCATCGGTTTTCGAGCAGGCCTCGCGGTATAATTCAGTCCATCAGTCTAAATGGATAGTATTAACCAATGGTTTGCAGCATGTTTATGCGAAAATGGATACGCAAAAGGGCAGCTTTAAATTTGTACCGGAAATGCCGGAATACCTGGCGCTTTAGTTTAAATGATTACAAACCAGAAAATAAAATCCGTCATTCCCAGCCCGACTGGGAATCGTAATGCAGTAGCTGGGGTCAAATGGTGAATTTTTTTTCGCTTAACTTTATTTTGTTTTATTTACTACGATGTGTCTGGTAAAACTGGTTGATTTTTGCAAAAAGTAGTTCTCATTTACAGTTGCAAGATTCAAAAAGCCTTCGTTCCTAAACCCGATTGTAATGGAAAGCCCGGATCCCGATTTCATCGGGAGAGGACTTGTAATGGAAAGCGGGACTAAAGCTGCCAAGCACCTCAAACCGTTCATTTCCAAATAAGTACAGGGAAAATACCAATATGCAACACCATGCGCCCGCCTAATTGTCAAAATTTACTTTTGTTTACAGGTTGTATCTTAAACGACCGACATTTAACCGGCATCCACTAAATGAAAAAAGAGTAATACTTCTCTCGTAGATGACGTACGACCAATAGAAAAGATTTGCTTCGCAGAGCCTCCGGGTTCTTCAATCGTTCAGTATGACCACAAAAAATATGATTTAAACGCTATATTCGTTCTTCCACACCTGTTTATTACCACTATAAATCGCCTCGTTACACATGGCCACACATATAGCGGCCTGCGTTCCGGTATTGATATTCGATGCCGGTTCTGTCCTGGTAGTGATCGATTTATAAAATTCATCAAGCGCATAATTTGTACCATCTATGGTAGGTTGTTCCAGAATTGGAATCCCACCATCTTTATTGACGACTATTTTTGTCGCCCCGGTTACGCCATCAACAATACCCAATTCTTTCTTGGTACGCGCTTCCGGGTAAAATAAGCCCGTATTGGTTAGCAGAGAAACCGAACCCTTTGTCCCTTTTATTTTAAACAGGTATCCATCATGTGCGTTGCCACAAGTGGCGCCAAAATTGCCAATCATACCTTTTTCCTGATAACGCAAAATGGCCTGAATGTTATCATAGGTTTCGCGGCCATCCTTAAAAACGTCTATCCCTCCCGAGCCCATAATTTCATCAGGCTGGGTTTCGAAAGCCCAGTTGATAAAATCGATCTGGTGCGAGAGCAATTCTGCAGCCAATCCACCAGAATACTCCTTGTACATGCGCCAGTTGATTTTGCGCTCTAAAGCCGGATCCGGCACAGCCCTCCGCCAGTTCCCATTGCGGTCCCAACGGCAATCGATCTGGCTAACCTTACCCAAATAACCACTTTGGATCATCTCTTTTACCTTAAAATATAACGGCGAATAACGGTATTGATAACCCACCTGAAAAACCTGGTTAGGATGTTGCTTAACCAGTTTCTTAAGCTCGAGTGCCTGGGTAATATGATAAGTCATGGTTTTTTCTACATACACATGTTTGCCGGCCAGCACGGCATCTTTTGCAATACGGAAATGCTCGCTTAATGGCGTAGCAATAAAAACCGCGTCGATTGTTTTATCGTCTAAAATTTTTCGATAATCTTTTACGGCTTTGGCCTCCGCAGGCACATATTTTTCGGTTTCCTTCAGCCTAAAATCAAGTAAATCGCAATAGGCTTTAATTTTGTACTTTGCAGGCATAGATTTAATGACCGACAAAACGCCTTTACCGCGATCGCCACAACCAATCATGGCCACATTAATCATTTCATCAGCCATTAAACTGGCAAAGCCCTGGTTGCCCAAAAGTAAACCAGAACCTATTAATGCTGATGTTTTAACAAAAGATCGACGATGCATGATATATTAATATTTTATTTTTTTTTAAAATGATGATTTGGAGCGCCAAACTACTGCTGCTATTAAAGTCTGGTCCCGCCAATGCTGCAATCTTTTTGTTCCGGTTTGGCCGCTGTATGATCGGACATGCAACAAAAAGTATTTCCGCGTCCGTCGGGGCTAATTAACTTGTGTCAGTACTCATGGGATGAGCCAGCTAGCCTAAAGCCTGGCATAGATGTTAGACAAAGCGGTACCCCGGACCATCGTATTCAATCGACGCTCATTTTCACACCAAAAACTTATAAAGTCTTGATTTTAATCGTCCTGAAATCTACTTTATTGCCATGGTCCTGTAGCAGGATATGCCCTTTTGGCGCTTCACCAAAATTTTTCCAGTTTTTATATTTGCTAATGGCAACGAGTTTTCTGAATTCTGCTGATCCCCGCGTATATTCCAGCACTTTAACGCCATTTAGATAGTGTTCTACTTTGTTATTAGGATAAACCACTACACGGCCATTGTTCCAGCTGCCGATAGGACGCAGGTAACGTGGTTCTTTTTTTGAGGTCATTAAATCGTATAAGGATGCCAAAGTGCGGTTTCCATCTCTACCCAATTTAGCGTCGGGATGTAATTCGTCGTCCAAAACCTGGTACTCCAAACCAATGGCCGAACCTGCATTATTTTCGCTCAGGGTGACAAAATATTTCACACCGCTATTGGCTCCGGGCGTAAGCTTAAACTCGAAGGATAAATCAAAAGCAGCATATTCATCTTTGGTTACAATATCGCCGCCATTGGTCGATTCTGCACCGCTCGAAGGTTCAACACTGATTACACCATCGGCAATTTTCCATCCTTTTGCAGGGAAAGAAGTTTTATAAGCCCCAACCCAGCCTGCATTGCTTTTACCATCAAATAACAGTTTATATCCTTCCGATTTTTCGTAAGCAGATAAAGTATTCGGCGTTAAATTAACCGTATAAATCCCCTTTGGAAAGGGTTTGGCTTTTAAACCTTCTGTTTGAATATTGATGTTCTTGAAATAAACTTTCTTGCCATCGTTGTCGAGATTATTGCCAATACCATGAACCTGTAGGCCAATAAAGCCCGATTTATCCAAAGTATCGATCACATAAGCAACAGATTTTCCGTTTACCCAGGTTTTGGTTTCATTACCGATACATTCTATCCTGTAATGGTTAAATTCATTCTTTTTATACAGGGGCTTTGCCGATGGGTTAAGTTCTAAAGGGTAAAGCCACAACCTTCTGGCTTCATCATAGATACCACCCGTCCATGCCCGAGGCGTAGGGTCTATTTCTACCTGCCTGCCAAAAACCAAACCTTTACCATTATTGCCTTCCGGTTTTATATGGCTACGGGTTTGTACACCCGAGTTGGTGGTTTCGCCTTCCAGTTTCACATCCAGTTCCAAAATGAAATCGCCATATTCTTTTTCGGTAATCAAAAATGAATTGGGCGTGCCTTTGGTCATGGTTCCCACAATCATTCCATCTTCAACTTTGTATGGAGCGGCTCCTGCAACGGCTTTCCAACCGGTAAGCGTTTTACCGTCAAATAAGGGTTTTGTTTTTTGGGCAGCTGCTGATAAACTGATTAGCGAAAGCGCCAGAACACTATACTTTTTTAAATTTAACATAGTAGTTTTTTATTGCCATCATTGCAAGGAAGGACGAAGCATTTTGCTGAATAGCTTGGTTTCTGTTTCGCAATGACAGTGCTTTTTATCTTAATATTTGAATACTTTTCCGTTTGCCATCACTTCCTGTCTGCCTTCATCAAAAACAGCTTTTGCCCCTGTACGTACCGCAGCATTGGTCATGATATTGGCAATAGAATGCGAATAACCGGCTTCTACAGGAGCATTTGGTGTTTGTCGGCTCCTCACACATTCCATCCAGTTGCGCATATGGCCAGAGGTTAAGCTGTCGCCACCCATACTGGCTCCCGTAGCTGTTTTAATTTCTTTTTTACTTAAATCAAACTCGGGCAATAAATTGGCTTTCAAGCCCATGGCTGCAGCTTCTTTTTCCCTTAAGCCACCTTTTGGCGAAACTTTATTGGTAATCAGGTTCAGCTCTCCACCGTTTGAATAATAAACCTCACCTACATCGCCCACACTATTCTGCATCCTCGAAGTAAAAGTAACCTGGAAACCGTCGGTAGTATCAGGCTGACCGTAATCAAATACAGCAACCATCGAATCCCAGTTTCTCCGGCCATCTTTCCAGGTGTAAATACCACCGTTGGCAACCACACTTCGCGGGTGTTTTAAATTGGTAAACCAGTGCACGGTATCAATCTGGTGACTCATCCATTGTCCTGGCATTCCTGATGAATACGGCCAGAATAAACGGTACTCTAAGTATTTTCTTGGGTCAAAAGCTTCTTTCGGACGATTGAGTAAAAATCTTTTCCAATCAATATCTTCTTCCTTTAGTTTAGCTACTAAATCTGGCCTGCGCCATCTGCCGGGCTGGTTTACATTCCATACCAGATCAACTGCAGTGATCGGTCCGAATTTTCCGTCCTGTATAAATTTTGCCGCATTGATATAATTTTCTCCGCTCCTTCTTTGCGAGCCAATCTGCACAATCTGCCTACTGGCCTTAACGGCTTTAAATGCAGCTTTAGCATCATCCATAGTTTCGGCGAAAGGTTTTTCTACATAGGCATCGCAATTGGCTTTTACAGCCTCAATGGTGTGAAGCGCGTGCTGAAAATCGGCTGTGCTGATAATTACGGCATCCAGATCTTTTGTAGCATAAAGCTCCTCGTTGTTACGGCAAGCTTTAATATCATGACCGAATTTTTCTTTCAAATGGGCAATTCCTAAATCCCTACGGTAGTTCCAAAGATCAGAAAGACCTACAATATCGAAGTTGAGTTCCTTATTATGGTTCAAAAAACAAGGTAAAAGCGTGTCCTTAAAACGATCAGAAAACCCAACAACACCCACACGCACCCTATCATTTGCACCAATGATACGTCCATAACTTTTAGCACTCATACCCATGGTGCCTGCATAGGTTGCTGCAGCAAATATTGCTGATTGTTTAATAAATGTTCTTCTGGAATTTTCCATTTCAGGATATTAGGTTAGATTATCGCTTCATCATTTACGATCTAGCAGACCGTCTTATTAAAAACTAAAATATGGTTAATAAAAACAAAGCTTAAATATTTGTAAGTAATATTTTTGAAACCTTATTTTAAATTAACGGCTCATAATCGTATTAACCCTACATAAATAGCCGGGAGACCAATATTTAAAGCATAAACTATTTTATTTGGTAGGTAGGAAAACGTTTGAAATAATGATTTAAGTATAAATATGGTAGCAGAAAAGCCCTCTGGTTGTTGGATGTCATAAATTCCTTACTATAGGGGTATTTTCAACATCTTTAATATCATCTTCTAGAAACATTTACGCTCTAGCGGTTATTTTATTACTTGATTCGTAAATGCAAAATAAACAGTTATAACGCTATGTTTACAAAAAACTGATTATTATATTAGAACAATCAAATAGATCCGGAAAATATTTTGAGATTAGGAACATCCGCTTAAAAACCTGGTCAAAACATCTTATCATGAAAGCATTTGGTACCGTGGCTAAATGGTTTATGGGGCCTATTGGAGTTGCTATTGCAGTAGTTTCATTTGGAGTATGTTTAGCAGAGAGAAACGATTAACGAAATATGATACTTACTTTTATATTATTATTATCATTCTCTATTCGTCCGTTGTATACATTTGGCAGAGAAGCTTATATTGGGTTCAAATTGCGCGACTTTTCAAAGATGAAAGCAAACCTACTTTTCCTGGGCATTACAGGTTCTATAATAATGGGTCTTACAGCTATTATTATCAGAAACTAAAAAGTTACTACTATTAATAAAGGCTCCGATCGCGGAGCCTTTATTTTATATATTCTTAAATAAAAAAATTGGTTCAAGAAACTTTTTGACTTCCTATTCCTGAAGTTACAGCTATCCTAACACCGCTAAACTTTCTTCAATAATTTTAATTTTTGCCTCAGCATCTGCTTTTTTATTTCGCTCATTGGCAATAATTTCAGGTTTGGCATTCTGCACAAAACGTTCATTGCTCAATTTGGCATCAACCGATTTTAAGAATCCCTGCAGATAAACCAGGTCAGCACTTAAGCGTTGGCGCTCGGCCTCTACATCAACGTTTTCGGTCAATGGAATAAAAAACTCATCTTTTCCGGCCATAAAAGTTGTTGCACCAACAATTTTATCGTTTACAATTTCTGCTTCTGATACATTGGCTAGTTTGAAAACAATGTTTAGCCATTTTTCATAATCAAGCTCAGAATTTATTTTGATACTTAAAGGCAATGCCTCTTTAGGAGAAATCTGTTTTTGGTTCCGTACATTTCTAATTTCAGCTACAACGGTCTTAACTACCTCTGCATCTTTCAACAATTGCTCATCAAAAGTTCCGCCTTTCGGAAATTCGGCCACAATACAACAATCCATTTCTGCACGATCGCCAAACAGATCATCATGCCACAACTCTTCGGTAATGAAAGGCATATTCGGATGCAATAACTTGATGATATTTTCGAAAAATGCAATTGTAGCTTGATAACTTTCCGCATCAATTGGCTGTTGATAAGCAGGTTTAACCATTTCTAAATACCATGCACAGAAATCATCCCAAACCAACTTATAAGTGATGGTTAGTGCTTCAGAAAGTCGATATTGTTTAAAGTTGGCTTCAATTTCTACCAATGCTTCATTAAAACGGTTTTCAAACCATGATATGGCCTGGGTATTTGGATTCGCCAGGTTTTCATCAACTTCCCATCCTTTTACCAAACGGAAGGCATTCCATATTTTACTCGCGAAATTACGGCCTTGTTCACAATAACTTTCATCAAACATTAAATCGTTACCTGCAGGTGATGACATTAACATGCCCACGCGAACGGCATCTGCACCGTATTTTTCAATCAAGCCGATCGGGTCAGGTGAATTACCTAAAGATTTAGACATTTTACGCCCTAATTTATCACGTACAATACCGGTTAGGTATACATTTGTGAATGGCTTTTTGCCCATAAACTCATGTCCAGCCATAATCATGCGGGCCACCCAGAAAAATAAAATTTCAGGTGCAGTAACCAGATCATTGGTTGGGTAATAGTAGTTGATATCTTTATTTTCAGGATTTTTAAAGCCATCAAAAACAGAGATTGGCCACAACCATGATGAGAACCAGGTATCCATCACATCATCATCCTGTCTTAAAAATGGCGCTAGCTGATGTTTGAATCCAGCTTTTTCCGCTTCTGAACAATTTTCATCAAGATGTTTTTTCTTCCAGAATTCTTCCAAGGCTTCATCTTTTGTTTTGGCAACTACCCAATTTCCTTTATCATCATACCAGGCCGGAATTCTTTGCCCCCACCATAACTGGCGACTAATGTTCCAGTCGCGCACATTTTCCATCCAGTGGCGGTAGGTATTTTCAAATTTATTCGGGATCAGGTTTACTTCGCCATTCAGCACGTCATCCAACGCAGGCTGGGCCATTTCTTTCATTTTTACAAACCATTGCATCGAAAGTTTAGGTTCAATAGCGGCATTGGTACGTTCAGAGAAACCAACCTGCGATTTGTAATCCTCTACTTTCTCTAAATGATCGGCCTCCTCCAGCATCTTGGCAATTTTTTTACGGGCAACAAACCTGTCTTCGCCCACTAAAATCACAGCCAGTTCGTTTAGGGTACCGTCATCATTTAAAATATCAGTAACTGGTAAATTATGCTTAACGCCCAGCTCGTAATCATTAAGATCGTGCGCCGGCGTTACTTTTAAACAACCGGTACCGAATTCAATATCAACATATTCATCTTCAATAACCGGGATTTCATGATTAACTAAAGGCACGAAAACCTTTTTGCCTTTTAAATGCGTAAAACGTTCGTCGTTCGGGTTGATACAGATGGCTGCATCGGCCATAATGGTTTCCGGACGCGTTGTAGCGATGGTTAAAAACTGATCTTCAGTTCCCGAAATCAGGTATTTAATATAATATAACTTCTGGTTTACTTCCTTACGGATTACCTCTTCGTCAGAAACCGCGGTTTTGCCAGCGGGATCCCAGTTCACCATACGGATTCCGCGATAAATCCATCCTTTTTTATATAAATGGATAAATGAGTCGATAACCGCTTCAGAAAGATCCTCTTCCATGGTAAAACGGGTACGGTCCCAATCGCAACTTGCTCCTAATTTCCTTAACTGATCTAAAATAATACCACCATATTTCTCTTTCCACTCCCAGGCATATTTCAGAAATTCTTCACGCGAAAGATCTTTTTTATCAATTCCCTGCTCCTTTAACATGGCTACCACCTTTGCCTCAGTCGCGATAGAAGCATGATCGGTTCCGGGTACCCAGCAGGCATTTTTGCCCTGCATACGGGCTTTACGGATCAATACATCCTGAATGGTATTGTTAAGCATATGTCCCATGTGCAGTACGCCTGTGACGTTTGGAGGTGGAATGACGATGGTGTAAGGTTCGCGCTCATCAGGTTCTGAGTGGAAAAACTTTTTAGATAGCCAATAGCTATACCATTTATCTTCTGTTTCTGCAGGATTGTACTTGGTGGAAATGCTCATGAAAATTGTTATAAAAGCCCAAAAATAGCTAATTAAGCTGAAAGCCCAAAGCCTAGGTAATCGGAAAACTGAAAGACTAAAGCAGGCAAACCGCAGATAAGGGTATCAGTTTTGGAAAGCGGGTTACCTTTAATTTTAGGCCTGTCCTGCTTTTGGTTTGCAGGTCCGAAGTGAAGTTGGAAGCTATCACGTCAATCAGGACTGGTAAAATTGGTTACTGCAAAACAAGCATTATAATAAAGTTTTATTCTACGTCATCAAAAACATCATCCAATGCCAACCCGAAACCCGGCAAAACGGTTGATGTAATTTTTTCGCTCAAGGTAAATATTTTAGAGGGCTGGAATTTACCCGTTTCATCCAGGGTATAAATCAAAATACTTTGATCGCCCTGGCTCACCACCCAGTACTCCTTAACGCCGAATTCTTCGTAAACGCGATATTTATGAAGCAATTCAGTTTTAGTATTTCCCGGCGATAAAACCTCTACAACTATATCGGGTGCGCCGATACAGCCCCGGACATCGATTTTGCTTCTATCGCAGATTACGCAAATATCTGGCTGTAAAACAGTAAATATTGCTTTGTCATCATTACTTCCTGTTAAAAAACGCACGTCAAATGGAGCGATAAAGACCTTACAAGGATGTTTTTCAAGAAAATTACCTAATCTGCGGTAAATTTTACCCGAAATCATTTGATGAAAACTTGATGGCGCAGGACTCATCTTAAAGATTCTGCCTTTAATCAGTTCTACCCTTTCAGGAAAAAGCCAGTTTGAATAATTGGCATAGCTGTAAGTTAATGATGCATCAAGCTCATTGAACTGCCTGACAGGCTCATCATCATTTAAAAAAGGATATGGAACAGGTTCAGACATATTCATTCAAGATACTAAAAAAAGTAGTAATACAAAAATATTGATGAATTTTATAAATCTTCAAAAACATCATCCAATGCCAGTTCAAAACCGGGTAATACGGTTGACGTAATTTTTTCGCTTAAGGTAAATATTTTGGAGGGCTGAAATTTACCCGTTTCGTCTAGTGTATAAATTAAAATACTTTGATCGCCCTGGCTCACCACCCAATATTCCTTAACGCCAAACTCTTCGTAAACACGGTATTTATGAAGCAGTTCCGTTTTGGTATTTCCCGGTGATAAAATTTCGACAACCAGATCGGGCGCACCGATACAACCGCGGGCATCCAGTTTGCTCTTATCGCAGATGACGCAAATATCAGGCTGGAGGACAGTAAATACATCTTTATCAGCCTTACTTTCTTTTGGAAAGCGGACATCAAAAGGCGCTGCATAAACTTTGCAAGGCTTACCTTTTAAAAAATTGATTATTGGATTTAACAAATTAATAGAAATACCCTGATGCACCCTTGATGGCGCAGGACTCATCTTAAAGATTTTACCTTTAATGAGTTCTACCCTTTCAGGAAAAAGCCAGTTTAAATAATTGGCATAGCTGTAAGTTAATGATGCATCAAGCTCATTGAGCTGCCTTACAGGCTCGTCATCATTTAAAACAGGATATCGAACTGGTACAGACATAACCAAATATACTAATTTTGATAGTAATCTGCTCTTATATTTTTCAACATATCTTGCTCAGAGCCCACAAATTTCGGTGGGCAAATGGCATTTGGCAGTTAAATTGATTAAGCAAAAAAATTGAGTCCCAAACCTTAAATCGATATGTTCAGCTCAGGTAACCGGGAAGCCTGTTTAAAAATTAGTCAAATTTCATTTTCTGTATGCGCACAGCATTTAAAATGGCGAGCAGTGCCACACCAACGTCGGCAAAAACAGCCTCCCACATGGTTGCTACACCTCCTGCTCCTAAAATTAAAACAATTGCTTTGACAGCAAATGCCAATGCAATATTCTGGACCACCACATTTTTGGTTGCCTTCCCTATTTTAACCGCAGTGACAATTTTTGAAGGCTGATCAGTTTGAATCACTACATCTGCGGTTTCGATAGCGGCATCGCTGCCCATTGCCCCCATCGCAATACCAATATCACTGATTGCCAATACAGGAGTATCGTTAATTCCATCGCCTACAAAAGCCACCACCCCGCTTTTTTCGCTTTTAATTTCTTCCAGTCTGGCTACTTTACCTTCAGGCAACAAATCCCCAAAATAGGTATCAATTCCTAAACTTCTGGCTACTTTTTTAACGATTGAAGTTTTATCACCACTTAACATCACCACCTGTTTTATTCCATTTTCATAAAGCTGTTTAATTGCCCTGGAGGCATCTTCTTTTATTTCATCGGCAATGAGCACATAACCCACATATTTCTGGTTGATAGCAGCCACAACTATGCTCTCTTCTATCAATGCAATCTTAGGCTCAAAGTCAATATTAAATTGCTGCAAAAGCTTAACATTACCGGCTAAAACTGCTTGACCATTAACGATGCCTTTTAAACCCATTCCGGCAATCTCCTCGATGTTTTCGGCGGGATGAATGTCTTTCACACCTGCATATGCTACAATGGCCTTAGCAATTGGATGAGTGGATTTAGCTTCCAACGCTGTTAATATGTTTAGAAATTGGGCTTCATCGATAATGCTTTCTACCTTCTGAACCTTAAAAACACCTTTTGTTAAGGTACCTGTTTTATCCATTACAACCGTATTGAGCTTGGTAATCAGATCCAGAAAATTGGCGCCTTTAAAAAGAATGCCATTTGCCGATGCCGCACCAATCCCTCCAAAATAGCCCAATGGAATAGAAATGACCAGCGCACACGGGCAGGAGATAACCAAGAAAACCAGCGAACGGTATAACCAGGTTTGGAAATGATATTCACTTCCTAAAACCAAAATCGGGACCGTAACCAGCGCAAGGGCTAAAAAGAAAACAATCGGGGTGTATATTTTCGCAAACTTACGGATAAAGAGTTCGGTTTTGGCTTTGCGCGTTGTGGCATTTTGAACCATTTCCAAAATGCGGGATAATGCGCTGTCGGCAAAAGCCTTGGTAACTTTAACTTCTACTACTTTATCCAAGTTAAGCATCCCGGCCAAAATCGATTCGCCTTTGTTAATGTTTCGCGGTTTGCTCTCGCCCGTTAAAGCAGCAGTATTAAAACTGCTTTTATCACTAATTAATTCGCCATCTAAAGGAATTTTCTCTCCGGCCTTAATCTGTATCGTTTCACCAATTTCTACCTGTTCAGGCTTAACATCCCCGTACTTTCCATTTCTGAACACATGCGCTACTTCTGCCCTTACATCAAGTAACGCTTTAATATTTCCTTTGGCACGGTTTACGGCAGCCATCTGAAACAATTCGCCAATGGTGTAAAAAAGCATAACCGTTACCCCTTCCGGGTACTCACCAATGGCAAAAGCACCTATGGTAGCGATAGACATTAAAGAGAACTCGGTAAAGAAATCTTTAGCCTTAAATGTTTCCCAAACCTCTTGTAAAACCGGAATACCTACCGGTAAATAAGCCACGATATACCAATAAGGGCGAATGATCTGAAATGCCGGAATGGTAAAAAGATTATCAAATGCAATTCCTATCAACAGCATTATCAAGGTTACGAGGGCTGGCAAATAAGTTTTAAAGGCTGATGGATCTCCACCATGATCGTGGCCGTGGTCATCAGCTTCTGCATGTACGTGGTTATGATCATGGGTATGTTTTGGTTCAGCATGTACTTTACTACTGCAACAGCTATCTTCTTTATCGTGTGAGTGGCTCATTATTCTATTATATGCTAAACATCATTGTTATTTATTATCCATAAAACCTGGCTGGTTCTGATAACCTTTTCAAATTTATGGAAATAATATGTTTTATTCTGAATCATTCTTAATAGCAATAATTTTTACAAGCGCACAATATTTTTTGTTAAAAAATGTTAATAATGGTATAAAAGATTTAAAATCATGAAATCTATCAAAATTCCTTTTTCAGCATCCGATTTGATCAGGAGGCTTGGCTTAGCCAAAATCTACTACTGGTTTAACAAGTAATATTCTTAATATATAATACCAGTATTAATTAGTATTTCATAAATTTCGCATTATTACTAACTTATTAAGCGAATGAAATACCAAAATTTGAAAAGATGTTTTGCGGCGCTGGGTATAGTCGCTGCTGGCTTTTCTGCAAATGCACAAACAAAAAAATTTATCGACCCTGCCAACATGGATCTGTCCGTTAAACCAGGCGACGATTTCTACACCTACGCGAGCGGTAACTGGATAAAAAACAATCCGGTTCCTGCTAAAGAAACACGCTGGGGTTCGTTTAACGAACTTCGCGATTTTAACATCAACGCCGTAAGATCTTTAGTGGAAGAGGCAGCTGCCGATAAATCTGCTCCGGCAGGGTCGGTGAAACGTAGGGTTGGCGATTTTTACACCGCTGCAATGGATAGTGCAACCATCGAAAAATTGGGTTATACGCCTATAAAAGCCGATTTAGCAAAAATTAAGCAAATTAAAAATATTCAGGGGGTACTTGACCAGGTAGCCTACATGCGTACCAATGGTTTGGGCGGCGGAATGTTTGGTTTGGGTGTTGGCCAGGACCGCAAGAATGTAAATAAATATATGGTAAATATTAGCCAGGGTGGTACCACACTTCCTGATCGCGATTATTACCTGAAAGATGATGCCCGCAGTGTGAAAATCCGCGATGCTTATAACACCTATATGGTTACTTTATTTACTTTAACTGGAAGTACGCCTGAAGAAGCCAAACAAAAAGCAGCAACCGTTTACAAAATTGAAAAGCAATTTGCTGAAGCGCAGATGAGCCGTTTAGAAATGCGCGATCCTTACGCTACCTATAACAAGCTTACCGTGGCCGAGCTAAACAAAAAAACGCCAGACATTGACTGGACAAGCTATTTACCTAAGTTCAAAATCAAAAATCAGGACACTGTTCTGGTTTCATCGCCTAAATTCATGGCAAGTCTGGATGGAATGTTGAAATCAATCCCTGTTGAAGATTGGAAAACCTATTTGGAATGGAACATTTTAAAAGGATCCGCTTCTAGTTTAAGTTCTCCGTTTGTTAAGGCGAGTTTCGCTTTCACACAGGCTCAAACTGGTCAAAAAGTACAAACGCCACGCTGGCAGCGCATGTCATCTTTAACAGATGGCACCATTGGCGAATTATTAGGCCAGCTTTATGTAGCCAAATACTTTAAGCCGGAAGCTAAAGAGCGCATGAACCAGATGATTGTAAACTTACGTAAAGCATTCGAAATCAGGATTAAGGGTTTGGAGTGGATGAGCCCTGAAACCAAACAAAAGGCCCTGGCTAAATTACATGCATTTACACCAAAAGTGGGTTATCCTGAAAAGTGGAAAAACTACGATGGTTTAGTGATCAATAAGGATACTTATTTCCAAAATTTACGCAATGCAAGTATTTGGGGCTATAATGAGATGGTTAATCAATTAGGCAAACCTGTTGACCGCAAACGCTTTGGAATGACACCTCCAACGGTTAACGCTTATTACAGTCCTACATTGAACGAAATTGTTTTCCCTGCTGGTATTTTACAGTTTCCTTTCTTCGATCCGAACGCTGATGATGCGGTTAACTATGGTGGTATAGGTGCCGTAATCGGTCACGAAATGAGCCATGGTTTTGATGACAGCGGAAGCCAATATGATGCAGCCGGTAACTTGAAAAACTGGTGGACAGCTGAAGATAAAGCTAAATTTGATGCCAAGACTAAAGCCTTGGGCGAGCAGTTCGATGCTTACACCGTCTTGGATACCATTCATGTAATCGGTAAATTAACCATGGGCGAAAACATTGGTGATTTAGGAGGCTTGAATGCTGCTTATACTGCTTTTAAAATGACCAAACAAGGTCAGAGTAACGAAAAAATTGACGGTTTTACACCAGATCAGCGTTTCTTCCTGGCTTGGGCACAAGTATGGAGGGGTAACATTTTACCTGAAAGTGCAGCTCAGTTAATTAAAACAGATCCGCATTCTCCAGGCCCGTACCGTACCATTGGTGCACCTGTAAATATGGATGCATGGTATGAAGCTTTTGATGTAAAACCCGGCGATAAACTATATAAAAAACCAGAAGACCGGATTAGAATGTGGTAATGATGGCAGAAGGCTGGAAGGTGGAGGGTGTAAAGCCTTTTAACCAGCTAGTTTTAGTTGCTATTGGAGGATGGATTTTTAAGGATTAAGATTTTATTCCCTTAACTTTTAAAGTTAATTTACTGCATCTTATATCAACCAATATTGCGGGCGTCCTGATTTCTTTCGGGACGCTTTTTTCATATACATGGTATCAGATTTACCAATTCCGTTTCTGCCTTGGTTCCTGTCCTCACGAACCAATAATGAATTTCAACTTTGATCTGAATCAAAAATTAATTCCGCTCTTGTCAGCAATTCTTAATTATCATCCTATCTTTGAAAAAACATATTATCCTATCTATGAAAAGCCCCATCACCTTCTTCTTTCTCTTTGGTTTAACTCTATTTTCATTAACCAGTTTTGCTCAGGAAAACAACTTGATCAGTATAGAGAAATTAGTTAATAAAACAGATCCGGCGTGGCCATTGGTAAAAAAATGGATTGATTCTGCAAAAAACAAGGTAGAAATCCTCCCTGTTGATTCTGCAAAAGCGAAAGAGGTACTATATCATTCGCAAATGACCACCTACGCCACGCTTGGCTCGGTAATTTATAATACAGGCGGCATTATGGTTGATAACGGATGGATTAGAATTATAGGTTCTGGCAGCGAAAGACTAAACAGGAATATTGCCGATTGGAATAAAGGAAAAACCTTGAAAGAGTATGGCGATAACATTCCCTACCTTTTAATAGCCGACGATGCAGTAGGCGGTTTCTTCGCTATTAATTACGGTGGTTTGGGCAAAGACATAAAAAATGTGTATTACCTTGAACCCAATACGTTAACCTGGCAACCACTTGGGGCTGGCTATGGCGAGTTCCTGATTTTTTGTTTCGATAGTGATCTTTCTAAATTTTATAAGGGACTACGCTGGAGCAGCTGGAATCAATTTATTGCCAATTTAGATGGAACCAAAACCTATAGCTTCCGCCCTTACTTATGGGAAGATGGTACCGACATTGATAAATGTACGCGAAAACTGGTTGGGATAGAAGAAATGTACCGTTTTAATATTATGAAATCGAAGGAACTGAATGCAGATAAAGGCATAAAAAAAGACGAAAACACAAAAGAGGAAACTAGAGGAGGCCAGTAAGTTAATCAGTTATCAAACTAATCTGATAACACTTGCAAAAGCCCAAACAGTATAATTTAAGCGTATTTTGCCTGCGTTTTCTTTGGTAATTTAGCTAAAACCATTGCTCTTGAATCAGCTACCCTGCTTTTTAGCTCATGATCGTTCAATACCTCTAAATTCTCGATCTGGATCCATTGCCGCTTTGCCATATGATAGGCCTGCCCAATGCCATCTCTTGCTGCGAGCTCATCAAATTCATCCGGATCACACTTTATTGAAAAACGGTTACCTTCATCAATAGCGATAATGACATAGATTTTCTCTTCTATCATAAAACATAGGTGTTCCCATTTCATGCCTTCGGTAGTACCGGGTAAACTCAAACAATATTCTCTGAACGATTCGATATCCATGTTATCAGGGTTTAGGGTAAGACCAAAGCTAATCACAAAAGATTAAAGGTTAAAGACAAAAGACACAAATAGCAAGATGAAAAGTAATAAAACACAAGTATCAAGATGCAACTATAAAGACAAATCTAATCTTTGTCTGGTTGATTCTTACTCATTAAATCCTGGAAACGCACATTGATCTTCGAAATCCAAAAATCTTATTAATCCTGTTCCTATATTTGCAGCATTACCTTAAGAAATAAATAATCCGAGTCCATGAATATCATTACGCCTACAGCAGATGGTTCCAACACACTTTATAACGAAACCATAGGCGAACATTACCATAGCAAACATGGTGCACTACAGGAAAGCAAACATGTTTTTATTAATGCCGGATTAAAATATGCTGCTCCCGGTTTAACTGAAATTTCCATCCTGGAAGTTGGTTTCGGTACCGGACTAAACTTTATTTTAAGTTTCGAATATGGTACAGCGCATCACCTGAAACTTAACTATACCAGTATTGAAGCTTTTCCGCTTACTACAACAATAATTGAGCAAACAGGCTATGCGGCATATGTTTCTGCAGAAATATGGTCTGGTTTTATTGCTAATTATCCGGAAGCATTAAAAGGCCCTCAAAAATTAACACCACTTTGCACATTAGAAATTCCACATACTACATTGGCCGAATACCATAGCGATAAAAAATTTGACCTGATTTATTACGATGCGTTTTCGGTACAGCACCAACCCGAAATGTGGAGCGATGAAATTATTGCACATGCCTGTAGTTTCTTAAAACCGGGTGGCACCTTGGTTACCTATGCCATCACCGGAAAACTAAAAAGAGCTGTAAAAGCCTGCGGATTTGAAATTGAAAAGTTGCCTGGTGCTCCTGGAAAAAGGGAAATGCTTAGAGCAGTAAAAAAGATGTAAAGAATGGAAAATGTAAGATGGATGATGGAAAAGTCCGATGTCGGAGGTCAGATGATAAAATTGTAAAAAAATGCTCTTTGTGTCTTCGTTATGATTAAACGAGTCCGGGGTCGGAGGTCCTAAAGTTGGAAGATAAAATTTCAAAAGAAAACAATGAATAAATAGCGCCTACCTTCCCTTAGCGCTTTCTCTGTGCGTACTTTGCGGTTAAAACCTACGATATCCTGACATAATTAAGACCTCTGTATAAAACCTCAGCCTATATAATTTGTTAGCATAACATTAACATTCATATCATGGAAAAAAGAACCTTGGGAAAAACCGATTTAAATATTTCACCCATCGTATTTGGAGGAAATGTTTTTGGCTGGACGATTGATGAAAAGAAATCGTTTGAAATATTAGACCAATTTGTAGAAGATGGTTTCAATTTTATAGATACGGCAGATGTGTATTCGCGTTGGGTACCCGGAAATAATGGTGGTGAATCGGAAACGATTATCGGCAACTGGCTAAAAAAGCACAATAAGCGTCACGACGTTATTATTGCAACCAAAGTAGGTTCGGACATGGGACAGGGCAAATCGTTGAGGAAAGATTATATCATCAACGAAGTAGAACATTCTTTATCTCGCTTGCAAACGGATTATATCGATCTTTATTTTTCTCACTTTGATGACGAAAGCACACCTGTTGAAGAAACTTTGGGTGCCTACGAAACTTTAATTAAGGCCGGTAAAGTCCGCTGGATCGGGGCTTCAAATTTTTCTGCCGATCGGCTTAAAGAATCATTAATTTATGCTACCGAACATGGCTTGCCACGTTATGAAGTTTACCAACCCGGATACAACCTTTATGACAGAGCAGATTTTGAGCAGGAACACGAAAAAATCTGCCTGGATTATGGCTTGGGCGTCGTGGTTTATTATTCGCTGGCCAGCGGTTTCTTAACCGGAAAATACCGCGATGAAAACGATCTGAACAAAAGCCAGCGTGGCGGGGGCATTAAAAAGTTTTTGAACGAACGGGGCTTTAAAATTTTAGCAGCTCTCGATCAGGTTGCCGGGAAATATAGTGTTGAGCCAGCTTCTGTAGCCCTGGCCTGGTTAATTCACCAACCATCAGTTACGGCGCCAATTGCAAGTGTAACTAGTTTAAGCCAGTTAAAATCGTTTACCGAAGCCGCTAATTTGAATTTATCAGCAGAAGACATTTCCCTGTTAAACGAAGCGAGTAACTATTAAAAATAATCTCTTATATTTAAATGCCCGGTTAATGAAACAATTACTCGGGCATTTTGTATTAAACAGGATTTTTTAAAACATATGAAAGACAAACTATCATTTCTACCCAAATTGGCATTGGTTCTTTTCTGTTTAATCAGTTTAACTTACATCGCCATTCTAGGCCACTCTTTGCTGGCCCCCTTACTTTTCTCTTTTCTAATGGCCATTTTATTATTGCCTGTAGGTAATTTTTTAGAACACAGGTTTAAATTCAAAAGAAGCTTATCAACCTTGGTATCTGTAATCCTGATGATTGCTGTGATTGGAGGAATTGTATACTTTTTTGGCAATCAATTAAGCGATTTATGGGCAGACTGGCCATTACTTAAAGAAAAAGCTAATGTTTCTTATCACGAACTCCAAAAATGGATTTCACATACTTTCGGTATCAATTCTCAGAAACAACTCAGTTACTTAAACGATAGCACAGAAAAAGCTTTGGCAACCAGTGCTGCAATTGTGGCTACTACCCTGTCTACTTTATCTTCTACCCTATTGTTTTTAGGTTTCACCCTATTGTTCACTTTTTTTATTTTAAACTACCGCAGGGTTTTATTTACTTTTTTAACCTCTGTTTTTAGTGAAGAACATAAAGAAAAAGTGGCAGAAATTGTGAGTCAGATTCAGTATATCATTAAAAAATACATTATAGGTTTATTCTTACAAATGCTCATTGTTACGGTATTAATGATTACCGTGCTGAGTTTACTGGGCGTTAAATATGCCGTTTTATTGGGATTGGTAGCAGGTATTTTTAATGTAGTTCCTTATCTGGGAATATTCTTTGCGCTGTTGGTAAGCTGTCTGATTACTTTCGCCACAGCGGGCGCTGGTAAAGTGCTGCTGGTTCTGATTGCTTATGTTGGGGTACATGCTATAGATGGAAATGTACTAATGCCATTAGTGGTAGGTTCCAAAGTAAAAATAAATGCCCTGTTTGCCTTTATCGGCATTGTCGTCGGAGAGATGATCTGGGGCATTTCAGGCATGTTTTTATGTATCCCTTATCTGGCCATTTTAAAAATAATCTTCGATAGAGTAGATAGCTTAAAACCCTGGGGGTTATTAATGGGCGAAGAACATAAGCCTGATAAAAAGAAACGGGTTTACCGGATTACAAAAAAGATTAAATTAGAAGAAAAAGATTAAAATGGCAGAAAACAGATCGCCCCATATTTTAAGCACTTCGGCCAATCTCCTGGGTATTTGCTTTATTGTGCTCACGTCTTTAAAAAAACTTGCACTCAATGATGGCTCTTTGATTGATGAATTTGCCGTAGCTGCTGTAATGTTTTTTATGACCAGCTGTATCTTATCTTTTATCTCCATGAGAAGAAAAATAACCGCAAGCCAGCGGTTGGAAAAAGCAGCAGATTTCATTTTTTTATCTGGCCTGTTGGTATTGTTTATCGCAACCATTTTAATTGCCTTTAATTTAATAAAGTAGATAAATCCATTAAATGAAACCCTTATTTGTACTGGTAATAGTTTACGTTGCGCTATTGGCTTTTGGCAGGCATACCACCTTTGATAAAGGAAATATTTTTGCAGGCAATATGGCAATGGCTACGATGCTCCTGTTTACGGCTGTCGGACATTTCAAATTTAAAACCAGTATGGCAGCCATGGTTCCACTATTCATCCCGAAAAAAGTAGAACTCGTAATTTTTACAGGGGTTTTGGAAATCTTATTTGCCGTTGGATTGGCAATACCAGCTGCCAGGCATTTCACCGGAATAGCATTGATTATCTTCTACATCGCCATTCTGCCCGCAAATATTTATGCTGCCAAACACCGCATCAATTACGAAAATTTATATCAACCAGGCCCCGGACCAAAATATTTATGGTTCAGAATTCCTTTTCAGCTTTTCTTAATCGCCTGGGTTTGGTACTTTAGCGTTCGATAAATCTATTTCAACTATAAAACATGCCTAACAATCCAATTCCTGCAAGCGCCAACAATCCAGCTGATGCCTTTACACGTTTACTTACCGTTTTAGATACCTTGCGCACACAATGTCCCTGGGATAAAAAGCAGACCATGGAAACACTTCGCCATTTAACTATTGAGGAAACTTATGAGTTAAGCGATGCCATTTTAGAGGGTGATTTAGATGAAATAAAAAAGGAACTTGGTGATGTGATGATGCATTTGGTTTTCTATGCCAGAATTGCTTCTGAAACCCATGATTTTAACATTACTGATGTATTAAACGGAGTTTGCGATAAACTCGTCAACCGGCACCCTCATATTTATGGTGATGTTGATGTGAAGGATGAAGAAGATGTTAAACGCAACTGGGAACAAATTAAATTAAAAGAAGGCAATAAATCGGTATTGGCCGGTGTCCCCTCGTCACTGCCCGCTTTAGTTAAAGCTGCCCGTATTCAGGAAAAAGCGCGCGGGGTAGGTTTTGATTGGGAAGATAAAAATCAGGTTTGGGAAAAAGTAGAGGAGGAACTGCAGGAATTTAAAACTGAATTTAATGTAGCAGACAGTACGGCAATCGATATCGAAAAAGCTGAATCAGAATTTGGCGATGTATTGTTCTCATTAATCAATTATGCCCGTTTTATCAACATCAATCCAGAAAATGCCTTAGAAAAAACCAATAAAAAATTTATCAAACGTTTTCAGTACCTCGAAACAAAGGCAAAAGAAAATGGAAAAGCCTTGGCCGATATGACACTTGCCGAAATGGATATATACTGGAATGAGGCAAAGAAAATATAGCTAAAAGGAGTGAATTCGCAAAATTAATATAAATTTTGCGAATCGATTCGCAAGATTTATATTAATTTTGCGATTATGATTTCAAGAGCCATATCTGATTCTATACAAAAACGCCTGAAGGATGAAAAAGCAATCATCCTTTTAGGTCCTAGGCAAGTTGGAAAAAGCACGCTTCTACAACAACTATCAGCTAAATTTACCAAGCCGATAATGTGGTGGAATGGTGACGATGCCGACGTCAGAACTATACTTTCTAATACCAACGCTACCTCATTACGTTCTCTTTTGGGGAAACCGAAAACATTGATTATCGATGAAGCGCAGCGAATTGAAAACATAGGACTATCGATCAAATTAATTATAGATCAGCTTAAGGATGTTAAAGTGATAGCAACAGGTTCTTCAGCTTTTGAATTAGCAAATCACATCAATGAACCGCTTACCGGTAGAAAATGGGAATATCATCTTTTTCCATTTTCATTCGGAGAAATGGTGGATGAACAAGGCCTCCTCATCGAGAGAAGGTTATTACACCATCGCTTGATTTATGGATACTATCCAGAAATTGTTAACAATCCAGGTGAAGAAGAAATACGCCTAAAGCAATTATCTGATAGCTATCTGTACAAAGATGTTTTGATTTGGGAAAAAATACAAAAGCCAGATAAGATGGAAAAATTAATCCAGGCTTTGGCTTTCCAGGTTGGCAATGAGGTATCATACAATGAACTGGGTCAGTTATCAGGATTGGATAATCAGACAACAGAAAAATATATTGATCTGCTTGAAAAGGCTTTTATTGTGTTTAGATTAGGTTCTTTGAGCAGAAATTTAAGAAATGAGTTAAAGAAAAGCAGGAAGATTTACTTTTACGATAACGGAATCAGAAACGCTGTAATTAATCAATTTAGTCCGGCAGAATTAAGGCAGGATATCGGTGCCCTTTGGGAAAATTTTGTGATTAGTGAGCGGGTTAAACTTCTTGCCTACAAACAGATCAATTGCAACCAATACTTTTGGCGTACACATGCCCAACAGGAAATAGATTATATTGAAGAAAGGAATGGATTGATGACTGCTTACGAATTTAAATGGAATCCGAAAGCTAATGTAAAATTTCCGAAAGCATTCTTAGGAGCTTATCAAAATGTAGAAACAAAAGTAATCACGCCAGATAATGCAAGTGAATTTTTGCTATAAATAATATTCTCCATCCTCGTAATACCATTTCCCATCTTCCAACTTAAAGTTAGATTTTTCGTGCAATACCTCAGTTTGAAATTTCTTATTCAGGTAATAGGCCTTAAACTCTACCACATCAAAAGCCGAAAAAATAATCTCGAGCTTTAGCCATTTGTTATTTTTTGCACTGTTTAAGTAACCTTTTTTGGAATGGTTCTTTCTTTTGCTGATATGTGTAGTTTCATAGAGATAATCCACATCAGCTACTACGAAAGCCGAATATCTGGAGCGCATTAACGCTTCGGCAGTAGGTGCTGTTTTCTTTTTTAAGTGATAAGGCTGGCAACAGTGCTGAAACGTTATTCCACTTCCGCAAGGACAGTTTATTAAATCCATGATTAAAATTAAGCACAAAAGTATCATTTAATATCCCTGCTGCTAAAATTTCCGTAAAATTGCAGTAGAATAATGAGGTATTTCTTTCACATAGCCTATCAGGGCCAGCACTATAATGGGTGGCAAAAACAGCCTGGCATAAAAAGCGTTCAGGAAGTTATAGAACAAACCCTGTCGAAAATTTTAAAATCGCCAATGGCCATTAACGGTTGCGGGCGGACAGATGCACATGTGCATGCCAGTCAGTTTTTTTTTCATGCTGATATCGAAAATGAAATAAATTCCAATCTGCTTTACATTTTGAATAAAGCTTTACCTTCCAATATCGCCGTCTTCGACATTATCAAAATGGAAGGCAAGCCCCATGCCCGGTTTGATGCCGTACAGCGTAAATATGATTATTTTGTCCATACCTATAAAGATCCTTTTTTAACAACCCAAAGCTCTTTTTATCTATTAAATGATTTAGATTTTGATAAAATGAAAGCTGTAGTCAAATTATTGCCTCAACATAAAGATTACAGGGCTTTTTGTACCCATCCGGATAAATACGAACATACCATCTGCAATGTAATGGAAGCCGATTTATTTGTAAACACCAAGGGCAACAGACTAAGGTTTCATATTGCCAGCAACCGTTTTTTGGGTAAAATGATCCGTTTAATTATGGGCAAAATACTAATGGTTGGCAAGGGACAACTCAGTTTTGATGAGTTTGAAAGCGAACTGATTACCCTTCAACCTTCAAAAATATCATTACCCGCTCATCCTACCGGCCTATATCTTTCAAAAGTTACTTATCCGTACTTAAACCTCGAACCAAGGACTGACTTTATCCACAGCACTCAAGGTGTAGAATGGATTTCGATTTAAGTGTAGCGTTTTTATTTTCAACTCCGTTTAAGGGATATGAATGTCCAAATCTGTATTGTCCTTTTTATCCTGATTCTATCTTTAGGCTGTAAAAAAAAACCAACATAGGTATTTTATAAAATGGTAACGTTACTGGAGTATCAGTAAATACCAATGGCGTTAAGGCTGCACCTGTAACCCGCCAATTGCGTTACGGAATGGAAATTCAAGCTTGTACCAGATGCAGATGCGAATTTAAAAGCATTGAAAGGGAAAAGAAACCTTTACTTTTAAATCAGCAATTATGAAGATAAAAAACCTGACAGCAGATTTTGATTGGAATACGATTTTAGACAGCGTTCTTTATCAGAAATGGAATATAACACAAAAGTCAAGGTTTGAGAGAAAAAGGGCTTAGTTTAGGTTGCTTGGGCATCGGGAAATGATCTGTCCGGTGTCCCAAGTTTTTTATTTAAACCGGATTGCCTTAAGGGGCGACACTTTGCTCACCAATAGCGAAGGAATAACCAAAACGGTTAAACACACCACTACCGTAACGATATTAAGCAGCAGCACATCAATAAAATGAAATTCTATTGGTGCATAAGCTAAAAAGTATGACGCCTGATTTAGTTTAAAAATGTGCGTAGACTGCTGTAAAAAACCAAGCCCTAAGCCCAAAATATTGCCCAGTAACAAGCCGATGCCGATTAAGTAAGCCGCATTGTAAAGGAAAATTTTCATAATGCTCCAGTTGCTGGCCCCAAAAGACTTTAACATCCCGATCATATTGGTTTTTTCCAAAATCATAATCAACAAGGCTGTAACCATGTTAATTACACCTACAATGAGCATCAGGATCAACAATACTTTGGTATTTACATCAAGAAGGCCTAACCAGGTAAAAATATTAGGAAAATTCTCTTCAATGGAATACGAGCGTAAATTACGCGGGAGACTTTCATAAATATGATCAGAGACAGGCTTAAGTCTGTTAAAATCCTTAATCCTGATTTCTATGCCACCAATTTCGTTAGCCTTCCAGTTATTCAGGCGTTTAATGATATTCAGATTGCCCAGCACGAAGCCCTTATCAATATCTTCCACACCAATATCGTAAATACCTACAATTTTAAACTTACGTGGGCGTAACTGGTTTTGAACAAAATACATGATAAAATCGTCTCCTGTTTTAAGTTTTAATCGATTAGCCGTGTATTTCGAAATCAGCAGTTCCTGCATGGCGGCTGTACTGTCAGAAAAATCGATGATGGTTCCACTGATGATATGCTTTTTAATGTAATCCCATTTATAGTTTTTATCAATTCCCTTAAAATTAATGCCTTCTATTTCATTATTGGCAGATAAAATACCTGGTTTTGTAGCAAAAGGGTAGTAATATTCAATATCGCGATTGCTATTGAGCATCTTTTTCGTTGCTTCATCCAATATAAAGGGAGAATGTTCAAAAGAATTATTTAAATCATAACGGGTAATCTGTATATCGCCCAAATACCCCCTTACTTTATCCTGAATTTCAGTTTTAAAGCCTTTAATAATGGCTATGGAAAGAATCATAACAGCCAAACTCAACATCACGCCTGCTATTGCAATGCGGACAATGAGTTTTGAAAAAGTACGTTCTGATTTAATGGCTATGCGCCCCGCTATGAAATATTCGAAATTCAATTTAATGGGTTTGTAAGTAACAAAAATGCTCAATTCCTTTTTAAAAATGGCATTTTCGAAAATAAATAACCAACTTTAAATATCAATCGTTAACTTATAAAAAGAAAACACCAATAGCATAATTAAAATATGCTTTAAATTGTTTTATTATAATACCAGAAGACACTAAAATGAAAAATTACATCAGCTTCACTCTAGCGAGTTTAATTGCATTATCAGCCTGTGGGCAATCCAAACCGCAAGAACAGGAAGTTTTGGGCAAGAAAAGTCCCGAAAACAAAAAACTCATGATTAAGAGCGTAAAGCTGCCAACTACCATTAAAACCGGTGCAGAGCAGACTGAAAAGTATCTGCCACTATTAAAAGGCAAACGTGTTGGTATGGTGGTTAACCCGACATCGATTATTGGTACGCAAACATCGGTTGATAGCCTGTTGAAAAGAGGTGTAAAAATCCAAAAGATATTTGGTCCTGAGCATGGCTTTAGAGGCGATGCCAGCGCTGGTGTGAGTGTTAATGATGATGTTGACACTAAAACAGGCATAAAAGCCATCTCACTTTATGGTAAACATAGCACACCTACAGCTGAAGATTTGGCTGATATTGATATCATGATATTTGATATCCAGGATGTTGGCGTCCGTTTTTACACCTATATCAATACCTTGCAGCATGTGATGGAGGCTTGTGCTGCTAACAACAAAACGTTATTGATCTTAGACCGCCCAAATCCAAATGGTTATTTAATCGACGGACCGATTTTAGATCCAAAATTTAAATCGGGTGTCGGCCTGCAGCCTATTCCTATTGCGCATGGCTTAACGGTTGGTGAGTACGCACAGATGTTAAATGGCGAAGGCTGGTTGAAGGATAAGGTGAAATGCAAAATTACCATTATCAAAAATGCCAATTATGATCATAACATGGAGTATACATTACCCGTTAAACCCTCTCCTAACTTAAATACGCAGCAATCTATTTTACTTTATCCATCTACTTGTTTGTTTGAAGGCACTTATTTAAACCATGGCCGTGGAACCATGTTTCCTTTTACCATTGTTGGTGCACCATACCTTAAAGGTAAATTCGATTTTAGTTTTACGCCAAAAAGCATAAAAGGCATGGCTGAAACACCATTATTCCAAGATCAGGTTTGTTATGGATTGGATTTAAGAACTTACGATACGGCCGAACTGCGCAAAAGCAAACAGATCAACTTATCCTGGTTAATCTCGTTGTATCAGGCATCTCCTAAAAAGGAAGATTTTTTCAACAGTAAACTTAGCAAACAAATAGGTACCATCGAAAAACTGGTGGGAGTAGCAGATTTTAGACAGCAAGTAATGGAGGGGAAAAGTGAAGCGGAAATCAGAGCAAGCTGGGAACCAGGTTTAAGTACATACAAAACTATGCGTAAGAAATATTTGCTTTATAATTAAAGATAAAAGCGGGGTGACGGCTGTGAACGAAAAGTGTCTGAAGTAAGCTTTTAAAGGAATAATAATTGAACTGAGGTATAACTGGATTGAATTTTGAATGAATCACGCATTGAAAGATTATTTCAAACTTAACAGATTATGATTTGTTGTAAAGGATAGAAATTGTTCTAATTTTAATCAATCAAAATTCAATCAGTTAATCATTATAGCTATGAGCGGTCCAAAAGTTAAAAGCGATAAACCCGGAAGCAATTACGAGAAAGAAGTACCCCAAGGCAGGGAGCCTGTTGATCATAAAACAGTGAGAAAAGAAAACGACAGTACGCCAAATAAACCCGTTCGCACGAATAATCCGGCCAAACAGCGTGAAAACGAGGAGCAACCGGTGCACCCGATTAAAAAAGCACCAAAGGCATAAATTATCTTTCAGATTATACTTGGTTGTATCATCTGAAAGATTTTATTTTTAGCGCAAAGAAAAAAGTAGCGCCCTCTCCCATCGCACTATTTACCCAGATCCTGCCGCCCTCACATTTTATTATTTCGGATGAGATGTAAAGGCCTAAACCCAAACCGGGGTACGTATGATGCAAATTGCCATCTACACGGTAAAACTGATCAAAAACCAGGTGCTGCAAATCCTTTGAAATACCGATACCGTAATCTTTAACGCTTAATATCACTTCACCGTCCTGGCTATAAGTGGCTATATCTATTTCATCAGCGTCAATAGAGTATTTAATTGCATTAGATAAAAAATTGGTAATAACCTGCCCAATGCGTTCTTTATCAGCAAAAACAATTGCATTACTGGCCAGGTTACAAATTAGTTTGTGTTTAGAACTGATGTGTTGCATTTCATCTACAATGTCTTCAACAGCAGCATCAAAATCAAATTCGATTGGGTTAAAATTCATTTTCCCGGATTGAATTTTGGTTACATCAAGCAAATCGCCAATCAGGCCCGTTAGCCGGTTTAACTGCTGATCCATTTTACGCACCATAATAGCCTTTTTTTCATCGCCTTCACTCCTGATCATGCGCTCGAGTACCTGGGCGTAAGCTTTTATACTGGTAACAGGTGTTTTCAATTCGTGACTGGCAATCCCCAAAAATTCATCTTTTTGTTGTTGGAGCTGTACCTGCTTGGTCACATCCATCGCAGCATGTATAATAGCATATACCTGGCCGTTCGAATCTTTTAATGGCTTAAAGGTGAAGCTTAACCACCTTTTTTCTTCTTTACCATCAACAATCACCTGAACTTCTTCCTGATCAGCATGGTAAGTTATCCCTGTCCGGTATACCTCTTTTAAGATATTTACCGATGGCTGTACATTTAATTCAGGGATGGCCTCAGCAACGGTTTTACCTATTACACTTTTGTCTTTTCCCCAAAAGCGGATCATTTCATCATTTGCCAGGCTGATAATAATGTTTTCAGTTTCGTAGTAGGCTGTAGCCATCGGTATATCGTACATGAAATTGCGAAAACGCTCTTCGCTTTTGGCAGCCTCCATTTTTGACACCACCTGCAAGGTAATTTCGCTAGCCACTACCATAATGCCTGTAACCTCGCCATCCTGACCAAAAATGGGATCGTAAACAAAGTTGAAATAAAAATCACTTTCCACCCCATTATGCTCCAATCGTGCTTTCGTTTCGTAGCCATAATGGGCAACACCGCTATCATAAACCTTTTGTAAAAGTTCTGGAAAAGGCTGGTCGATAATTTCGGGCAGCCCATCTAACAGTTTTAAACCAATTACAGCTTTACTTTTCCGCCATATTTTTAACAGCTCATCATTGGCTTCTTCTATAATCAGGTCTCTACCCCTTAAAATGCCAATGGCCACTGGTGCATCGTAAATCATCTGCCTGAATAGGGCTTCACTCTGTTCCACTTTAAATTTGGCATTTACCAATTCGGTTACATCGGTAGCATTATTTAAAATGCCCCAAACCTTACCGTCTTGATCAAACAGCGGCTTATAAGTAAAATCGAAATAAAAAGTTTGGAGCACATCATCATTCAGGAGTACCGCCTTATCTTCTTTGGCTTCGTAAGGTATGCCGGTATGTCTTACCTGTTCCAGGATATGAAGAAAAGGTTGATCTTTTAATTCGGGCAATGCCAGAGCCAGTTCTTTGCCTATTACAGAAGCATCTCTGCCCCATGCTTTTAGCATCGCCTTATTAGCCACTTCAATAACCATGTTTTCTCCAGTGTAAAGCGCGATTGGCATTGGAGATTCCTCTATAAGCGTAATAAAAATACTGGATTTATCGTCGACGTTAAGTTGCATAATAATGATAAACAACAAATATAAATGCTTTTTACTTGCTACCTGACTTTAAAAAAGATAATAATACCTTTTCATTATGTTCCAAGTTCACTTTACCCTGAAGCGAATGATTGTTCATCTTTTTCAGGTATTTCTCCAGCTGATTATTCTCGTAAGCCGTAAGCAAAAGCGGGTAAACATAAGAACTTTTGCATACTGCACGGGTATTACCTAATTTTTTAGCTACACAATCTAAAACAGCAACAATTGTTTTTTTACTGTTTAAACCGGCATTCTCATTGATCTGGCACTGGGCAAACTGTCGAAGGGCCTCGAGGGTACCGCCCCAGGTCCTGAAATCTTTAGCGGTAAAATCATCGCCTGTAATCTCTTTTATATATGCGTTTATTTTACCTGAATCGATGCTTTTATGTTCGCCATCGGGCGTATAAAACTGAAAAAGCTCCTGACCGGGAATATCACGGCATTTTTTTACCAGTTTAGCCAGCGTACGGTCGTTAAGTTCTAATTTCTGCTTCACGCCTTTCTTACCCACAAAATCCATGGTAATTTTACTTCCATTTATTTTTACGTGCTTATCGCGGAGGGTGGTCAGGCCAAAAGAGCCATAAAGCTGTTTATAACTTTCATTTCCTACCCTGATCAGTGTTTTTTGAAGCACATCTACTGAAATGGCCAATACCTTACGCTCATCAAAATCTTTTCTGCGGAGGTCTTTCTGCAAGTGTTTACGGGCTTTGGGCAGGGCTTTGCCAAATTCGAGCAGGCGAAAATATTTATCTTCCGCGCGCCGACTAGTCCACTTTGGATGGTATTTGTACTGTTTACGCCCGGCAGCATCAATTCCCGTAACCTGCAGATAAGCATTGGGTTTATTGGCAATCCATACATTTTGCCATGCAGGCGGAATAACCAAGGCTTTAATCCGGTCGAGGTGTTTATTGTCGGTAACTTTGTTATCGTCTTTATCTACGTAATAGAACTTTCCCGGTTTTCCTTTACGGTAAATACCAGGCATGGCATCAGTTACATACACCAATCCACTTGCTTTTACAACATCTTTGCCTTGTACCATTTTTTGCCTATAAGTATGGGTTTATTTTTAGTTATTTTGCAAAACTTAAACGTGGCTGTCCACGTTATTTTTAGAAACACAACACTTTCATATGAAAATAGTTTTTATGGGTACCCCAGATTTTGCGGTAGCCTCTTTAGATGCCCTGGTACAAGCCAATTTTGATATAGTTGCAGTGGTTACCGCACCCGACAAGCCTGCAGGGCGTGGCCAAAAACTGAATGAAAGTGCAGTAAAAAAATATGCAGTAGAAAAAGGTATTCCTGTTCTGCAGCCAGAAAAGTTAAAGAATCCTGGATTTCTCGAAACGCTGGCCAGCTATAAAGCCGATTTGCAAGTGGTTGTGGCTTTTAGAATGTTGCCAGAGGTAGTATGGAATATGCCACCAAAAGGCACTATTAACCTGCATGGATCGCTCTTACCTCAGTACCGTGGTGCTGCACCGATTAACCATGCCATTATAAACGGAGAAAAGGAAAGTGGTGTAACCACTTTTTTCCTCACACATGAAATTGATACCGGTAATATTATCCTCAGTGACAGCACTGCAATTGCAGATGATGAAACCGCTGGTGACTTGCACGATAAACTGATGCACATTGGTGCCAACCTATTGGTAAAAACGCTCAAAGCCATTGAGGCTGGCGAGGTTAACGAACAACCACAGCCAAAAAGCGACAACTTAAAACATGCGCCTAAAATTTTCAAAGAGGATTGCAAAATCGATTGGAACAACCAGGCACAAACGATTTATAACTTAATCCGCGGGCTGAGTCCTTACCCTACAGCCTTTACTTTTTTAAACGAGAAAACCTTAAAGATATTTAAAGCCGAAATAGAAGATAAAGAACCGGGCATTGTTGCCGGCGGTTTTTTAACAGATGGCAAAAACTATTTAAAATTTGCAGCTAAAGATGGTTTTATCAAATTATTGGATATCCAGTACGAAGGTAAAAAACGAATGCCCATCGAAGATTTTTTAAGAGGAATGCGGTTGTAGGCTTGTCTCAGTTCAGAGTCAAAAGTCCCTAGTCTGGAGTTAGATAAACTATATTGAAAATACCTCCCATCCTTAATGCCATGAAGAATCTCTCTATTAAAGTTTGCTTTTTTAATTAAGAAATTACGCTTTGACCAGGCTGAGGTGCGCAGTCCGTGCTTAGGCTAGAGTTAAATAAACCCGACCGACCGCGTTAACCTGAATAGTTTATTTGTAAAATCAATGTAAATGGCAGCTTTTTTCGCCGGGTTGTAAGCCTGTAGAAATCGTCATTCCCAACTTAATCGGAAACCACGCCGTGCTCATGAATGCCACTAAATAAAAAAACAATCATGAATAATCTTAATTGAATCGTTTTAAGATTAGCTTCGCTGAGCACTTTGTGGTTTCCGCATTCGCGAGAATGACGACTTCATCACCAGCAGACTCTGTCAACACTACCTTATCAAAGAAACTGTTTAAAAATCTATCAGCATTTCGACTACTTATCCAAAACCCCTGGGAGCGTAACATGACAAATAAATAAACGATAATTTATGATAAAGCCTATCTGCAATCTTATTTACCACCGGTTATAATTATCGATAGCTCTTTCTATATTCTTTTTCCCAGATTCGCCTGCCAGAAATCCTCCCAGACTTAAACCGGCACCGAGCCCAAGTAAAACAAAACTGCCGGTATAACTGCGATCCTGATATGTTGGCATTCCGTGAAAACCAGTACCGGTTTGTTTAAGACCTGATCCAGCCATAAGTGTAACCCCACTGGCAATAATTGCAGCTCCTGCTGCTACATACATGGCAATGCCGGTAAGTTTAGTATGTCGGTATCGATTTAACAGCGCTAAACTATTGGGGTTATCGGCCATGGCTTCGTTTAAATTACGATAATTTACCTTTTTTAAATCGGAATAACCCTTGTTAATAAACATCCGGTTATTTACCGCTTGTCGCCTGTAATCTCCAAATCCAAAATATTCATCTTCCAAAGGAACATCGTCATAAATCACTTCCTGATACACATTGAGTTTACCTTCAATAATCCGCTCGGCAAAAGAGGCCTGTCCTAAAAGATTGAATTTTCTTGTGTTGGCGAAAAAGCCATCCTGATTGTTAAAAAATTTGACCTGAGACACCGGCACCCGTCTTGAATCGGCCCGAAGCGACCAACCGCCGGTAAAATCGGGTCGAAGCTTGATCTTTTGTGCATAAGCTGTAGAATCTGAAAAGAAATACAGAAAGTTTCTGGATTCGTTCAACTGTTGTGAACGGGCGTTCAGGCCATAGCAAGCCATTACGAGAATGAGTAATTTTTTCATTTCGGTTAAATTTGTGTGTGTAACCAATAATACAAAAAATACAGTTTAGCTAAACACAAACCGATAGAAATAAAATGTAACATCGCCGAAGCAAAAGAAATTTTCCTCCTAAGTAAGGATACTTATTCTTACAAAGCGTTCAACTTCTCAGCCAAAAATTTCGAAACCTCGTTAAAATAACGTTTTCTGCCATAACCCATTACCCATTGTATACCTTGCGTGGCATTGGTAATAAAAACTTCTTCAGCTTCTTTTAATATTTCTGGATTGATCTGCGCCTCGATTAAAGGCATATCGTTCATTTTGCATAATTGCATAACAGCTATACGCATTACGCCACTAATGCAGCCTTCAGCAAGGGCAGGCGTATAAATCTGTTTGTTATATACCACAAAAACATTTGCACTGATGCTTTCGCAAAGAAAACCATATTGATTAAGGATCATGGCCTCATCCAGGCGATGCTGGCTTTTAAAAAGTCCGGCCATAACATAAAGCAAAGCATTGGCTGTTTTAAAATTAGAGAGTTTATTAACTGGTTTGGTCATCTCGTCAAAAACATCAATGATCAAACCTTTGCTGTTTAACTCATATGTGGACGTTTTAAGCGGAATACCCTCCAGAATATAACCTGCCTTATTGATTTCGGGTGTATAAACGCCGGCCCCGCCCCTGTAAACAGAAAGGCGGAACCGTACATTACCGTTCCATTTATTGCGTTTTACCAGATCAGCGGTTTTTTGACGCAGGAAATAATCGTCCATTAAAGCATGACCGTCGATTTTTAGCGCTTTCATTCCCGATATTAGCCTATCAGCATGCAAGTCAGCAAATTGCAACTTATTATTGATCATCCGCATACTTTCAAACAATCCATCTCCAAATTTGAAACTTCTGTTAGAAGCTGCCAAAATCGGAACATCAACCGAATGAAATTCATCATTAAATAAGAGGTACTCTTGAAGCATATTTTATGATGTTGCGATATAATTTTCCCATTTGGTTAAACCAGCCTTAAAATCGGGCGGTAATGACGATTCAAAATGCATGTATTCTTTAGTAGTAGGGTGTATAAAACCCAAACTTTGCGCATGTAAAGCCTGCCTTGGCAATAATTCGAAACAGTTATCTACAAACTGTTTGTATTTATTAAACGTAGTGCCTTTTAAAATCTTATCTCCACCGTACATGGCATCATTAAACAACGGGTGGCCAATATGTTGCATGTGGGCTCTGATCTGATGCGTACGACCAGTCTCCAGTTCACAACTGATCAAGGTAACATAACCCAAACGCTTTAATACTTTATAATGTGTTACCGACCATTTGCCTTTTTCTTCGTCATCGTAAATATCCATTACGCGGCGATCCTTAACGCTACGGCCAATATAGCCTGTAACAGTACCATCAGTTTCAATATCGCCCCAAACCAATGCGATATACTTACGGGTAATACTATGATCAAAAAACTGACGGGCCAAATGCGTAATTGATTTTTCATTTTTACTGATAAGCAATAAACCTGAAGTATCTTTATCAATACGGTGTACCAGGCCCGGCCGGCCATCATTGCCTGGTAGCTGAGGAAGTTGTTCAAAGTGGAATGCCAAGGCATTAACCAATGTGCCGGTATAATTATTAAAGCCAGGGTGTACTACCATCCCTGCAGGTTTATTTACCACCAGTAAATCGCCGTCTTCGTAAACGATATCCAGCGGAATATCTTCAGGATAAACTTCTGTATCGCGCGGTGGATGAGGTAAAACGATAGATATTTCATCAAAAGGTTTAACTTTATAACTCGCTTTTATCTGTTTTTGGTTAACCAGTACATTTCCTGCATCAATTGCATTTTGAATCCGGTTTCTGGAGGCATTTTCTACACGCACCATCAAAAATTTATCGATACGCAGCAAAGACTGCCCTTTATCAACAATAATCTTTAAATGTTCGTATAGTTCCTGTTCTTCTGATTCCTGCAATCCGGCCACATTTTCCATGGCGCAAAAATAAACTTTTAACTTCAAGAATTTTTTAATGATTGCTGTTTTGCAAAAAACAGTTTTATCTTTACTCTTAATCAAATTATTATATATGAAAAAATGCTACGCTTTAAAGGCCGTATGTGCCTTATTTTTATGGGTAATGGCTCAAAATGCAAGTGCTCAACAAGATGTCGGAGGACTATTTGTTGGAGGGCCGGCCGATGCGACCAAACTGGTTAATGCCTATTTTGACCCGCTATACAAAGGCCTGGGCTTAGGTTTAACTGACGGCTGGTCGAACACGGCCCAGTCCAAAGGATTTTTGAAATTTGATGTCCGTGTGTCTGCTTCTGCAGCCTTTGTTCCGCAATCTGCCAGAAGCTATGATGTAAATACATTAGGTTTAAGCAATGTTAAACCGGCACCTGGATCGTCTTCTATAGGCCCTACCGCATTTGGCGATGACCGCGAAGGTGGAAGAATGCAGATTTACACCAGCAGTGGGATCCCTACCAATAAGTTTTTTAATCTTCCACAAGGTTTGGGTTTCCACGTGGTACCGTCGGCACAGATACAAGCTACTATGGGCTTGCCCAAAAACATTGATATTACCTTGCGGGCCATGCCAAAGATTAAGCTGGGAAATGATCTGGGAAGTTTATCGATGATCGGCTTCGGTGCAAAAGTTGAACTTTTACCCCTTTTTATGGGCTCAACCACAGAGAAATTAATCCCGGTTGATATTGCAGTAGCAGGAGGATTTACGCAGTACAAATATAATCTGCCTCTGAATATTAATAATACCGCAAATTCAGATCAGCGTATTGATGCTAAATTCAATGGCGTAAACTTTGATGCGATCGTTTCTAAAAAAATAATTTTCTTCACCCCTTTTGCCAGCATCGGTTATCAAACTTCGAACACCAATTTAAAAGCACTTGGTACCTATAAATTTGAAGATGGTGCAAACAACGCCACTTATGTTGATCCTATCTCTGTAAAACAAACTGATATTGATGGTATAAGAGGAAGTCTGGGTTTTCAGTTAAAATTTGGTTTCTTTAAATTTTACGGGTCATATACTGCTGCTAAATACAGTATGGTTAATGCTGGTATAGGATTGGGCATCGGGAAATAAAGACACCCAATATATTATATTTCTAAAAAACATCTGGAATACCCGGGTGTTTTTTATTTTTACACGTGTTCGAAGAAATATTCAGTCCGGTACAAAAGATAGCATTTACACCTTTTAGCAACTTCTATGTGAAAAGGGATGATCTTATTGATCCTTACATTTCCGGAAATAAATGGCGCAAACTTAAACATATACTGGCCAAAGCACAAGCCGAAAACAAAACGCATCTGGTTACTTTTGGTGGTGCTTATTCTAACCACCTGGTGGCCACAGCAGCCGCAGCATCGCGTTCAGGACTTAAATCAACTGCTTTTGTACGTGGAGAGGAAGTAAAAAATGAGATGTTGCTGCTATGCCATTTATTTGGGATGAAACTCATTTTTACCGACCGCGAAAGTTACCGGGAGAAATACCAACTGTTTAATATACATTTTAAAAATGATGATCAGGCGTATTTCATAGATGAAGGCGGGGCATCAATGGAAGCCACTTTTGGCTGTGCGGAAATAATCAATGAGCTTACCGAAACATACGACCACATCTTTTGTGCTGCCGGAACCGGAACTACAGCGGCAGGCTTGTTGAGCGGGATCCAGGAACAGGGATTAAATACGAAGTTGCATATCATTCCTGTATTAAAGGGAGCTTCTTTTATTCAAACAGAAATAGCAAAATATACCGCTGTATCCGGTCATCTCAAACTGCATCTTGATTATCATTTTGGAGGTTATGCCAAAACCACTCCCGAACTGATTAGCTTTATCAAAAACTTTACGGCAAAAACCGGAGTACTCCTAGATCCTGTTTATACGGCAAAAATGTTTTATGCCATTCAGGATTTAACAAAAAAAGGCGTTATTGGCAAAGAAGAAAAAGTATTGGCTATTCACACCGGGGGGCTAATGGGCCTTTTCGGAATGAAAGATAAGTTTTAGAAGATCCTCTTAGTTCAATTGCTTTTGATCATGTTTGAACGGTTTGCAGAATCCAATGCCTTATGTTTATCTCCCCAACTTTCCAGTTGTTTTATAACGGCTTTCAGTTCGTAACCTATTGGCGTTAATTCGTATTCTACACGTGGCGGTACCTCTGCATAAATAGTGCGTTTAACAATTTTGTTTTCTTCCAGTTTTCGAAGCTGAAGGGTCAACATGCGTTCGGTAATATTGGGCAACAGTTTTTTCAACTCGCCAAATCTGAGCTTGCCATTAATTAACCAGGAGCAGATGACCAATGCCCACTGCCCTCCGATGATATTGGCCGCATAAACTTCTGAACATTCATCGGCCAGCGCCTGTTTATTAGCAAAATTGGTCGATGTTTCCTTGATCTTCGACATTACTTACATTTTTTATAGTACCACACAATTGGTAGCCAATATACCTATTTCAGGTAAACTATCTTATTTTTGTAGCTGATTATTTACGACTACCAATATGAAAACACTCATTATCGTTATTCATCCCGATATCCAAAACTCTATTGTCAACAAGAGATGGATTAAAGAACTTCATAAATTCCCCGAGAAATTCCAAGTGCATCAATTGCATGAGGTTTATCCTGACGAAGAAATTAATGTGCCTGCTGAACAAAAGCTGATTGAAGAACATGAAAAAATCGTATTCCAGTTTCCTTACTACTGGTTTAACTGCCCGGCCTTTTTTAAAAAATGGTTAGATGAGGTACTTACACATGGCTGGGCATACGGAAGCAAAAGTGGCTACAAACTCGCGGGAAAAAAAATTGCCTTAGCCATTTCATTAGGTGTGGATCAACAAGAACTCAGTTCTTCCGGTGTTTATAAATATCCCCTTGAAGAACTCACACGTCCTTTTGAGCTTTCCTTTGAATATGTTAAGGCCGATTATAGACCATTTTATGCCTATTATGGAATTGAGCATAACACCTCAGCAGAATGGGTTGAAAAAAGTGTTCCGCTGTACCTTGATTTTCTTGACAAACTATGAGATACCATTCTTCACCAACAAATACTATTCAATATGTAAACTATATGGCAAAAAGTATTTATTGTGCAGAATTCCATCTAAAAAGTTTTCCACATCTGTGAAGTCCAAAACCCGATTTTGTCTATAATCATACTTTAAACTGTTTAAACCTATTTTTTAGGCAAAATGCAGAAAAAGTGCTTAAATTTTGATTTTAGGCACATTTAGCTAAATTTGGATTATACCAAAACCAAGTTTATGTATCAATTAACAGTACCTGCAGATCGCGTTAACGAATCGTTAAGTAAACACATTTTGGCCGATGGTTTCGACCTGACTTATGATATGGAAAAAAGTCACGGCGCTTACATTTACGATTCCAAATACAATAGGACTTTACTCGATTTTTTCACTTGTTTTGCTTCGGTTCCTTTAGGTTATAATCATCCTAAAATGGTTAATGATGAAACTTTTAAAAAGAATCTTCTGCTCGCCGCTTTGGCCAATCCATCAAACTCCGATGTTTATACGCAACAGTACGCACAGTTCGTGGAAACATTTTCTAAAATTGGCATTCCTGATTATCTGCCACACGCTTTTTTTATTGCAGGTGGAGGCTTAGCGGTAGAAAACGCCATTAAGGTGGCCATGGACTGGAAAGTTCAGAAAAACTTTTCAAAAGGATATATTGAAGAAAAAGGTTTTAAGGTTTTGCACTTTGAAAAGGCTTTCCACGGCCGTACAGGTTATACGCTGAGCTTAACCAATACCCTGCCCGATAAAACAAAATGGTTTGCCAAGTTCGATTGGCCAAGGGTAGCTGTTCCGGAAGTTAAATTTCCACTTACAGGAAATAATTTAAATCATGCCATTGCTACTGAAGAAGTTTCATTGGCCCAGATCAAAAAAGCCTTTGCAGCGCATAAAGATGACATCTGCGCCATCATCATAGAACCTATTCAATCAGAAGGCGGAGATAATCACCTACGGGAAGATTTTTTGATTCAACTTAAAGCTTTAGCCGATGAAAATGATGCCTTTTTGATTTATGATGAAGTACAAACCGGTGTAGGGTTAACCGGTAAATTCTGGTGTCACCAGCACTTTAGCGAAAAAGCCCGACCAGATATTATCGCTTTTGGTAAAAAAATGCAGGTTTGTGGCATTCTTGTTGGCAACAAGGTAGACGAAATGGAAAGCAATGTATTTAAAGTGCCCAGCCGGATCAACTCTACATGGGGCGGCAATTTGGTTGATATGGTACGTTCCTCACAGATTTTACAGATCGTGGAAGAAGATCAGCTGTGTGAAAACGCAGCAAAAGTAGGCGCTTACTTAAAAGATCAATTAGAAAACCTATCGCATAAATTTGATCAAATGACAAATGTACGCGGACGAGGCTTATTATGTTCTTTCGATTTCCCGACAAAAGAAATGCGCAATACATTTATTAGCAAAGGACTGGAAAACAATGTGATGTTTTTAGGTTGTGGAGAGAAAACAATACGTTTCCGTCCGGCACTTTGCATAGCGCAAAAGCATATTGACGAAGGCCTGACGGTTATGGAAAAAATATTGCCTTTATTGTAGGCATGAAGAGAAAATCGTTTGTTTATTTTCTGGTTGCTGGGGTTTTGGCATTGATCTTTTTCATGGTTAAAGATATCGTTAATCAACCTGGGGTTGACGATATGAAAGCTGGCTTCAAAGAAATCGCCAAATACAGAAACGCCAACAACACCGGCCCGGTACAACGGATTTATGTGGTAACGGTCAAAGATTCGATCTGGAAAGAAATGGAAGATTATGGTAATTTAATGCCCCATACCAAATATGGTAATACCAAAGTTTATTTTTTCATGCAAACTGCAAAGATTCCACAAATCCTACAGCCCGGTGCGGTAAATTTCGATCCCGCTTTTAACAAAGACTGTATTGCACTATATGAAAAAAGCGCGATGAGCCAGGTAGCATTTAATAAATATCCGTATTAAAGGAATCTAAACCTCAGCGCGTTGATATAGAATAGGTTATTCCTGTGATTTGCAAATGAAGGGTTCTGAGCATTTCGTATTTTCTGCCCCGCTTTCCATACTGCCAATTTGAAGGAAATTGGCATCCGTTCCAATCGGGTTTATAAACCAGGTTTGTGCCACAGAGAAAAAACTCCTCTCATCCGCCCCGGTCTGTGTCCGCACAGAACGGAACATTCAGAATATATACTAGTCGTCTAGTCAAGGTATAATTGTTCAGCAACCTGACATAGGCTGTCCGTAGCATTCTGAAAGGCTCTACGGAATACCAATGGCAAAGAGTCTCCGACCCATTGCCTATTATTGATTATAAACCAAGTTGGTGCCAAGGGAAAAAACGCTAATCCGCCCCGGTCTGTGTCCGCACAGAACGGAACATGCAAAATATATAATACTAATAGTCTAGTCAAGATATAATTGTTCAACAACCTGACATAGGCTTTCCGTAGCTTCTGAAAGGCTCTACGAATAACAAATGGAAAAGATTCTCATACCCCTTGCTTATCATTGAGTTTAAAAACTCATTGCCATAAGCGAATTCGTACAGACGCTATGAACAGAATAGGACATTTAATAAGCATCCGTATTAAAGGAATCTAAACCTTAAAGCGTTGATTATAAAATAGATTATTCACGTGATTTGGAAATGAAGGGTTCTGAGCATTTGGTATTTTCGGCCGCTTTCCCTCCTGCCAATTTGAAGGAATTTGGCATCCGTTCCAATCGGGTTTATAAACCAGGTTTGTGCCACAGAGAAAAAACGCCGCTAATCCGCCCTGGTCTGTGTTATCTTAGGCTGCCAGTTAAGTGCTGAAAGAATCTACGGGTTAACGAATGGGAAAAAGTCTCCGACTCATTTTTGCGACACCGAATTTGAAAACCCAATACCATTAGCCTTTTCACCAGAAACGCTGCGCTCAACGCCCCTCACAAGCCATTTAAAGATTAAACAAAAGCTGAAAATCCCGTTATTGCCCTACCAACAATCAAGGTGTTAATTTCTTTGGTACCCTCGTAAGAATAAATCGCTTCAGCATCGGCCACAAAACGTGCTACGTTGTATTCCAGTAAAATACCATTCCCGCCCATCACTTCTCTTGCTTTGCTTACTACATCACGCGTTCTTAATGAACAGAAAACCTTGGCTAGCGAAGCATGTTCATCTTTTAATAAACCTTGGTCCTGTAGTTGCGATAAACGGAAACAAAGTGTTTGCATTGCCGTTAAATTCGATAACATTTCTACGAGGTGATTTTGAATCAATTGAAAAGATGCTATAGGTTTACCAAACTGTTTTCGGCTACGCGTATATTCCAAAGCATTTTCATAAGCGCCGCGTGCACAACCTACTGCCTGCCAGGCCACGCCTGCCCGTGTCATTTGTAAAACCTTTGCGGTATCTTTAAATGAGTTGGCATTTTGCAGGCGATCAGCTTCTTCTACTTCACAATCGGTTAAGGTAATAATTCCATTCTGTACAATCCTTAGGGCCATTTTATCCTGCATTTTCTCTACAGCAAAACCCGGATTATCTTTTTTTACGATAAACCCTTTTACTTCCCCGCTTTCTTCATCACGCGCCCAAATAATTAAGATATCAGCAAACGTGGCATTACCAATCCATTTTTTCTGACCATTTAATACCCATTTGCCATTTACTTTTTTGCATGTTGTGGTTAGTCCGCCGGCTGCAGCAGACCCTACTTCAGGCTCTGTTAACCCAAATGCCCCGATGATTTTAAATTGTTGCATGAGCGGCAACCATTGCTGCTTTTGTTCTTCGGAGCCACATATGTAAATCGAACCCATGGCCAAACCACTCTGTACACCAAAAAAAGTAGATATGGAAGTATCAATCCTGGCCATTTCCATGGCTAAAATGCCTTCCATCAAATTTGATTTCCCCGGACAACCATAACCCTTATAGGTTAAACCACAAATGTTGAGTTCAGCCAGTTTTGGAATTATTTCAAAAGGAAATTCTGCTTTGTTCCAGTAATGGTTAACAAGGGGTTTTACTTCGCGCTCTAAAAAAGCCCGCACTTTTAGCTGAAGCTCACGGTCTTCGTCCTTTAAAGCTTCATCGCCCAAATGATAAAAGTCGCCTTCAATAGGCGGCAATTCTTTCTTTTTGCCTGATCCGCCCATCATTTTCATCATCCCCTGAATCTGTTTATCGTCCAGGCTGGATATCGTTTCGACCATTTTGGGTAAATCGACTTTTTTTGATAAGGCTTCCAACTTATCGAAGTCTACATGTTTGAAAAGTTGGTAAGCGTTTTTAAGAGATGAGAATATATTCGCCATTATTATTCGTTTTGAGAATAACAAATGAAGGGCTGTTTTGTTGGACTGTCAAAATAACCGCAAAGGGCGCAAAGTTTTTCCGCAGAGAAACGAAAAGCATCATGTTATTTTTACCACAGAAGGCACTGAGGTTTGCCCAGAGGAACACAGAGATTTTAACCGCTAAGGGCGCAAAACTTTTTCACAAAGACATTTGAGGTTTCAAGTCATTAAAAAATGGACCCAGCTCGATGCGCTTTGTGCCTTTCTCTGAGAGTCTCTGTGGTTAAGATCAAAGCATTATTTAAGTTTTTCCACAGAGGGCATTGAAGTTTAAACACATCAAGGAAAATGTGGCCGGCTTTGCACCTTTCTCTGCGAGCTTTGCGGTTAAAAAAAGACCTACCTTAAATCAAATAAATTATCTACGCCCAACAATTTTCGCGAAGTAAAACCTTCGCCAAAAGTGGCGCCTATGCTTTTACCAAACTCTCTTGAACGGCCGATTACGCTTTCAAAAAATTCCGGAGAGGAGATATAGGTCTGTTGACCTTCGACATCCGGATTATAAAACTGTGTTTTAAAAGCCTGAATCGATTCTATCTTTTTATCCATATGATCAGATATATCGACGATAATATCAGGTTTTAAATACCGATCCTGAATAAATTGCAATAACAACCTGGGGCGATGTGCATCTTGCTTAATCCCATCTATTGAGGTTTCTATTTTTGGTAAACCCGATAAAAAAACCGAATCGTAAACCAGGTCGCCCGCTCTCCCATGGTCGGGATGGCGGTCTTCCAGTGCGTTGCTTAAAATAATTTCTGGCTGATATTTTCTAATGGCTTTAATCACTTCTAAACGGTGAAATTCGTCGTTCTGAAAAAATCCATCTCTCATTCTCAAATTTTCACGGATATGCAAGCCTAAAATTTTAGCTGAATCTGCAGCTTCTTCATCTCTCGTTTCTGCTGTACCACGTGTACCCAGCTCACCTCTGGTTAAATCTACAATGCCCACTTTTTTACCTAGGGCAATATGTTTTAAAATCGTACCTGAACAGCAAAGCTCCGCATCATCGGGATGCACGGCAATCACTAGAATATCTAATTTCATGTTGTAATTAATGGGCATTTTGGTTCAGCAATTGCTGAATTTTCTTTTTGATTTTTGAACTCAACGGTTTGGTAAATGGTAAGAAATAATCCTCCAGTTCGCCATTTTTGTTCACGAGGTATTTATGAAAGTTCCAACGGGGCTTCGAACTTAATTTAGAGTTTTGTTTTTTATCGCTCAGGAACTGATAAAGTGGGTGAGCATGTGGCCCGCGAACGATGATCTTATCAAAAACCGGAAATTTTACTCCATGGTTAATCTCACAAAAAGATTCAATATCAGATCCGTTTAAAGGCTCCTGCTTTCCAAAATCGTTGGCAGGAAAGCCCAGGATTTCAAAATCGGGGCTGTTAATCTCATCTTTAAGCTGTTGTAATTCCTTCAATTGAGGCGTAAAACCACATTCGGATGCAGTATTTACAATTAAAATAACTTTGTTTCGGTAGGCTGACAACTGCTGTTCTTCGCCATTAATTCTCTTAACCTTAAATGAATAAATATTTGGGATGCTATCCGGCATGATGTATTATTGATAAAACCCTGAGGTACGGATAATAGATTCTATATCCCTATCTGTATTCGGATCGTAAGTACTTTTTAAATTATGTCCTACCACTCGGGCAACAATCTGATAAGAAAATGCGGCAAAACCACCCTTGGTTTGCTTTACAATATCATATGTTGTTCTGCCCAGTTCACGATCGATCAGTTTCGTTAAAATCTGACCTTGAGTAATCGTTAACTCTTTTATTTCACGGTTAAACATGTCTTTGATTTCTTTATCACATTGCTTAACCAATTGTTTTTGTTCTTTCTTTTCTGAAGTTTTGGCTAAATCCTGTTCCAATTGTTCGTAACGGCGTTTGGCAAACAGAGCATAAGGCATTACCTTTAATACATTATACCGTAAACGGTTATAAGCGGCCTGTTCAGCCGGCGATTTCCAAATTCTGGCCGCATAAATGTTAACCTCATTCAATTGCATCCATGGGATCATCACTCCGTTATCGTTTGTAGAGGCTACTTTTATAGTATCGCTTTTACCCAATTTAGGGAATACAGGGGCAGTTGGCTCCTGCGCCTGCAGTGAAACACCATAAATCATTACAATACAAAGAAAAAATAGCCCTTTAAATTTCATAAATTTATACTTTTACAAAGTTAGGTGTTATTTCATATATTAGTTGTTTCACAGAACTAATATAAGTTTTATTCATAAATAAGACGCAATTTTTACGCAAAAAATACAAATGAAAACAGAGTTAGTGATTGATTTAGAGGCGGAAAAGCAAGAGATTCTAAAAAGATATAGGGCATTACTTCGGGCAAGTAAATCTACATTACAGAAAGGTGATAAAAAAGAAATCCGAAAAGCTTTTGATATGGCACTCGAAAGCCATAAAGATATGCGCCGGAAGTCGGGAGAACCCTACATTTATCATCCCATCGCTGTAGCACAGATTGCTGCCGAAGAAATTGGACTGGGGACAACCTCCATCGTATGTGCGTTACTCCATGATGTGGTGGAAGACACTGATATCACTTTAGAAGATATTGAAAGGGAATTTGGCAAAAAAACGGCTAAAATTATCGATGGCTTAACCAAAATATCAGGTGTTTTCGATACCAACAGCTCATTACAGGCAGAGAATTTCCGTAAAATGCTGCTTACCCTGGCGGATGATGTACGCGTAATCCTGATCAAACTCGCCGATCGTTTGCACAATATGCGCACCATGGATTTTATGCCCCGCCACAAGCAGCTTAAAATCGCTTCAGAAACCATTTATCTGTACGCCCCCCTGGCTCACCGTTTAGGTTTATACGCCATAAAATCAGAATTGGAAGATCTTTCCATGAAATATCTTGATCCTGATACTTATAAGTTCATCGCCAAAAAATTAAACGAGAAAAAAGCCGAACGTGCGCTTTTTATCAAAAAATTCGTAGAGCCTATTGATGAGATCGTGCATGAACAAGGTTTAGTTGCCGATGTTTATGGCAGACCTAAGTCTATACACTCCATCTGGAACAAGATGAAAAAGAAAAACATCCCTTTCGAGGAAGTGTACGATCTTTTCGCCATCCGGATCATTCTGGATTCAGCTCCGGAAAATGAAAAGGCCGATTGCTGGAAAGCATATTCCATCGTAACCGATTTATACCGCCCAAATCCGGATCGGTTACGCGACTGGGTGTCATCGCCGAAAGGAAATGGCTACGAAAGTTTGCACACCACGGTAATGGGACCCCGCGGACAATGGGTGGAAGTGCAGATCCGTACGCAACGCATGAATGAGATTGCAGAAAAGGGTTTCGCGGCACATTGGAAATACAAAGAATCAAGCAACGACAATGGTCTCGATCAATGGATCCAGAAAGTACGCGAAATGTTGAGTAATCCTGAAGCCAACGCTTTAGATTTTCTCGACGATTTTAAAATGAACCTTTTCTCGGATGAGATTTTTATTTTCACACCAAAAGGTGCTTTAATCCAGTTGCCTTTGGGCGCTACCGCATTGGATTTTGCTTTCGAGATCCATACCGATGTAGGTGCAACCTGTATTGGTGCCAAGGTTAACCACAAGCTGGTACCTATCTCCTATAAACTTCAAAATGGCGATCAGGTAGAGATCATAACCTCGAGTAAACAAACTCCTAAAGAAGACTGGCTGAATGTTGTGGTTACGGCTAAAGCCAAATCGAAAATTAAATCGTCATTAAAAGAAGAAAAGCGGAAAATTGCGGAAAATGGCAAGGAGATTTTAGAAAGAAAACTGAAATCGCTTAAAATCACCTACAATACCGATAATATCCAAAAACTGAGTTACTTCTTTAAGCTACCTTCTACCCAGGAACTCTTTGTGAATGTTGCCCTTGGAAAAATAGAACTGAAAGATATTAAAGAGTACCTGTCTAGTGGAAAAGAAGTGGAAAGCCGTAGTCCGGAACGCCCTGAAAATCTTTCTGTTGATGGAATAAAAAGTAAAATTAAAGGTGGAGAATCTGATATTTTACTTATTGGCGAAGATATGCAGCGTATCGATTATACGCTGGCAGCCTGCTGTAACCCAATACCGGGCGATGACGTTTTTGGATTCATCACCGTGAGCGAAGGAATAAAAATACACCGCACCAATTGCCCAAATGCAGCACAGCTGATGGCCAATTACGGCTATCGTGTGGTTAAAGCCAAATGGAACAAACAACAGGAATTAACTTTCTTAACCGGCTTACGTATCGTGGGTATTGATGATGTTGGCTTAATCAACAACATTACACGCGTTATTTCTACTGATTTTAAAGTAAATATGCGCTCAATTACTGTTGATACCAATGAGGGGATTTTTGATGGTTCAATTATGATTTTTGTAAATGATACCGAACACCTCGAAAATCTGATTAAAAATTTATTAAAAGTTAGAGGCGTTACCGGAGTAACCAGGTTTGATGCCTAAAGGAGTCCGAAAGTCGGGAGTCCGGAGTCGGACGTCAGGGTTTCGAGTCTAAGTCAGAAGTTTTGCGATTTCAACTTCTGACTCCTGACCTCAAACCTCCGACTTATTACAACATTTAAACAATCTGATCCTCGAACAATCAAACTAATTAACTACCTTTGAATGGAGTTTAAAAACTATGTCTGAACAAAAAACAAATGAGCTCGTTCGCAAGATTTTTGAGGCTTATTTAGAAAACAAAAATCTACGTAAAACACCAGAGCGTTTCGCTATATTGGAAGAAATATATTCAAGAAACGACCACTTTGATGTAGAAACCCTGTATATCCACATGAAAAACCAAAAGTATCGCGTTAGTCGTGCTACGGTGTATAACACATTGGAGTTATTGGTTTCCTGCGATTTAGTTACCAAGCACCAGTTTGGTAAAAACATGGCACAATTCGAAAAATCTTATGGTTACCGCCAGCATGATCACGTGATCTGTATAGAATGTGGTAAAGTAGTAGAATTCTGTGATCCACGTATCCACCAGATCCAAACCATGGTTGGAGATCTTTTAAAATTTGATGTTAAACACCATTCGTTAAATCTTTATGGTTTCTGCTCTGATTGCAGCATGGCCAGAAAAGTAAGTGAAAGTGTGGCAACAGTCGAAAAAATTGAACAAAATTAAATCAAAATACAAATAAAACCAGCCTAATTTATTAAATAATGACGCAAGTAGATGTACTTCTCGGCCTGCAATGGGGCGATGAAGGAAAGGGAAAAATCGTTGATGTACTAAGTCCAAAATATGATCTTATCGCCCGTTTCCAGGGTGGCCCAAATGCCGGACATACTTTAGAGTTTGATGGCAAAAAATTCGTTTTAAATACCATCCCATCAGGAATTTTTAACGAAAAAACTATGAATCTAATCGGTAACGGAGTAGTAATCGACCCGATTATCCTGAAAAGAGAGTTAGATAATTTAAAAAAAGCTGGTCACGACCCGATTGCCGATGGCAAACTGGTGATTGCCCGTAAAGCACACCTGATTTTACCAACCCACCAGTTATTGGATGCAGCTAATGAAGCGCGCATGGGTAAAAATAAAATCGGATCGACCTTAAAAGGTATTGGTCCGACGTATATGGACAAAACAGGGCGTAATGGTTTACGCGTTGGCGATACAACCCTACCTGATTTTAAAGAGCGTTATGCCAAACTGGTAGAAAAACATACCGAAATTCTTTCTCATTACGAAGGTTTTGAATATGAATTATCAGAAAAAGAAGCATTATTTTTTGAAGCAATCGAATTCTTAAAAACCATTCCGCATGTAGATAGCGAACATTATGTAAACGGGTTCCTAAAAGAAGGAAAAGCGGTTTTAGCAGAAGGTGCACAAGGAACATTGTTAGACGTTGATTTTGGCTCCTATCCTTTTGTAACTTCAAGCAACACCACAACTGCAGGTGCCTGTACCGGTTTAGGTATTGCGCCTAATAAAGTAGGTGCTGTTTATGGTATTTTCAAAGCCTATTGCACTCGTGTTGGTGGCGGTCCTTTCCCTACCGAGTTGGATAACGAAGTTGGTGAGAATTTACGTGCCCTTGGTCATGAATTTGGTGCAACTACAGGGCGTGCCCGTCGTTGTGGCTGGATTGATCTTCCTGCGCTAAAATATGCCATCATGTTAAACGGTGTTACCGAATTAATTATGATGAAGGCCGATGTTTTAGATACTTTCGAGACCATTTATGCTTGTACCCACTACGAATATAACGGCGAAACGATTGATTACATGCCTTATGACATTATTTCTATCGAACCAAAACCGGTATTAAAGGCAATTGATGGCTGGGCTACAGATGTAACTAAAATCACGTCGGTTGAGGAAATTCCTGCTAAACTAACTGAATATATTGCATTCCTGGAAAAAGAACTCGAAGTGCCGGTCAAATTCCTTTCTGTAGGACCAGACAGGGCACAGACTTTAGAATTAAGATAAATACCATTTTCGTCCACATGAATTCATTTCAAGGAATGTAAGATGCTTAAATAAATCCGATAGCTATCGGATCAGCATGACGACAGATATAAGAAAGCAATCCTTAACGGATTGCTTTTTTCGTTCAACAGTTGTTGACTTAAATAGAAATAGCGTTAGAGCGTTGACAACTCTTTTTGAATTGAGATAATAAATTGATTTCAGCAGTTTGTTTTCCTTCTTCAATTTAGTTATTTTTGAGTATAAATATTTTATTATGGCAACTATCTTAGAAAGCGAAATGTTAAATTATTTTACCCAGCTAGACGATGCCGAAAAAACTTCTTTAGTAAAAATGCTTAAAGCATTTATAAAAGAAAAAAAAGAAAATTCAAACGTTACCATCGAAGCCTATAATAATGAGCTTTTAGCAGCAGAGCATGAGTTTAGAAATGGCAATTATATTTCCCACAGTGATTTATTAAATGAGATTAAAAGTTGGTAACCAAACATCTTGTAATTGTCTGGACTAAGCAGGCAAAAAGCCAATTAAGAGAAATCTATAATTACATTAGCCAAGAATCTGTCCAAAATGCAATAATGGTTATAAATGATTTAACCCAGGCAGTAGAAAATATAGTTCAGTATCCTGAAAAACATAAGATTGATCAATATAAAAAAGATAACGACGGGACATATCGTGCTTTTGAAAAACATCATTTTAGGATATCTTATCGAAACGAAAATCAGGTAATAAGAATATTGAGGGTTAGACATACCAAAATGAATCCTAAAAAACATTAATTCTATTATTTTATAGTCTCCTCTCTCCAGAAAACTACGTTGTTCTTTCAAGAGATAAAAATTAATTTCTTACAATTGCCATCTCTATTTTTACCTTTGCGGCAACTTGAAAACTTCGCAAAACATATCCGATTTTAAACGAAAAGCATTACACTGGGCCAACCAGTTCGAAGTCTGTTGCTTTTTGGATTCAAACGATTATAAAGATGCTTATTCGGCGTATGATTTCATAATCGCTGCTGGTGTAGGCAACGAACTAAAGTGCTCATCGGGCAATGGTTTTGATCAGTTAAAAAGTTTTTATGATGTACACACACAATGGGTTTTCGGTTATTTCAGCTACGATTTAAAAAACGAAATAGAAACACTTCAATCTCATCATCCTGATGGATTAAATTTTGCAGATTTATATTTTTTTGTTCCCAGATACCTGATTGCTTTTAAAGATGGCAAAGCTGAAGTTCTGCTTGGCGATCGGCCTGTTTTAGAAGAGATCGAATCATTCACATTTGATGTTAAAAAACAATCTGAAACCACACAGATTTTAACAAGATTATCAAAAGATCAATATATAGATAAAGTTGAAGCGCTAAGGAACCACATCCAACGAGGGGATATTTATGAAATCAATTTTTGTCAGGAGTTTTTTGCAGAAAACGCCGAAATAGAGCCCGTCCATACTTTTGAAGTCTTAAATCAGGTGTCTCCTACTCCATTTGCAGGTTATTTTAAGGTTTATGGTAAATACATTTTGTCTGCCACACCAGAAAGATTTCTGTGCAAACGTGGATCAAGGCTTATAACGCAACCTATCAAGGGCACGGCAAAAAGAAGTTCGGATCCTGAAAAAGATATTGCTATAAAAGTACAGCTCCGAAACAGCATTAAAGAACAGGCAGAAAATGTAATGATTGTTGATTTGGTACGTCATGATCTCACTAAATCTGCAGTCAAAGGTTCTGTTACCGTTGATGAATTATTTGGCATCTATAGCTTCCCGCAGGTTCACCAAATGATTTCGACCATTAGCTGCGAATTAAATCCTGAGATCCATTGTGTTGATGCAATCAAAAATACATTTCCAATGGGCTCCATGACGGGGGCGCCAAAGGTTAAAGCCATGAAATTGATTGAAGAATATGAAGTGACCAAAAGGGGCATTTATTCAGGCTCTTTTGGATATATAACACCTGATGGCGACTTCGATTTTAACGTGGTGATCAGAAGTATCTTATATAATGCTGAATCAAAATATTTATCATTTCAGGTTGGAGGAGCCATCACCTACCAAAGTGATGCTTTTTTAGAATACGAAGAGTGTTTATTGAAAGCGAGCGCAATTTTAAAGGTATTAGCGGGTTAAATAGGTTAAGGGCAAGTCGTCATTCTGAATTCATTTCAGAATTTCAATAAGAAAGACCCTGAAGGATAAAGAGAACGGAGGCACTATATTAGTCGTAGCGTCCCGCTACAGCTTTACTAAAAGAGTCTGTCATTCTGAACGCAGTGAAAAATCTTTAAACAAAAAGGTCTTAGCGAGATGCTAAGACCAGACGCGTGTTTGTTTCACAATAAACCTTTCAACCTTTCACCCTTAACCTTCATCCCTACACCTTCAACCCTAAGGCTTATCTTTTATAATACTGTTGCGCTTCAGGTAAATATTTTTGAATCTGTGCAATACGGGTCGCGTCACTTGGGTGGGTGCTCAAAAACTCAGGTGGTCTTTGTCCGCCTGCAGAGGCCGAAGCCATCCTATTCCAGAAAGCAGTAGCATTTTGTGGATTATATCCGGCCATGGCCATAAAAATCAGGCCTAAACGATCGGCTTCTAACTCTTGGTTACGGCTAAATTTCAACATCGCAACAGGCGTACCTACACCATATAATGTATTAAAAATAGATTGTGTTCGCGGATTTTTAGACAGCGCTACACCTGCAGCGGCCCCAATCCCCTGAGCGACCATTTCCTGCGACATCCGTTCTGCTGAATGGCCCGCAATGGCGTGGGCAATCTCGTGCCCCATAACAGTTGCTAAACCGGCATCATCCTGGGTAACAGGCAAAATGCCTGTATAAACCACAATTTTACCTCCGGGCATACACCAGGCATTTTTTTCATTATTTTGCACAACATTAACTTCCCATTGATAATCAGCAATCAGATTACCATAGTTGTTGCTGTTCATATACGACTTTACTGCGGTAATTAATCGGTTCCCAACAGTTTTAACCTTCAAGGCCTGAGCATTTGAAGCGGGTAAAACGGCTGATTTATTTTCTGTTAAAAAGGTATTATAGGCTTGAAATGCCATTGGCAAAACCTGGTCGTTACTTACCAGATCAAATCGGCTACGGCCTGTTAAAGGAACAGTAGAACATGAATTAAACAATAAGACCCCAGCAACACTGGCTGCTAAAAATATTTTTTTCATAAATGCGATTTTAAATAATTCGTAAACTGATAAGCAAAAAGCCGTTGATTAAACAGTAAGCCTATAAATAAGTTTTAAAGAAATGTGTTTTGTAAGTTAATTAGTTTTCTTTCTAAACAAATACACTTTTGATTCTTTGCCTTTCAGCAATCTTTCGAGGTTTTTCTGATGGGTAACCAGAATTAAAATACAAACCACCATGCCATAAAGCACTTCAGATTTGATGGAAACCTGAAACAGGAAAACGACACTTAACGGAAATGTAAATCCTGCACAAATGGAGCTTAATGAAACATATTTAGTTAAAAGCAGTACGATCACAAAAACCAGAACGCAAAGCATAGATGCTTCGAAGTTGACTGCCAAAATCATTCCAAAAAGTGTAGCTACACCTTTACCGCCCCTAAAACCGGCAAAAACAGGAAACAAATGCCCCATTACTGCGGTTACGCCTAAAGCGAGCTGATAGTTAACAAAAACAACTGAATTTTGTGGCCCGGTAACTGACATGCCAATCAGATAGGCTAAATTGGTTGCGGTGTAGCCTTTTGCAATATCAATAATCATCACGGCAATTCCGGCTTTTTTGCCCAATACCCTGAAAGTATTTGTTGCGCCGGCGTTGCCACTCCCATATTCCCTAACGTCAATGCCATAAAAGGCCTGACCTAGCCATACAGCTGTTGGTATAGACCCGAAAAGGTAAGCAACTAATAACGCGCTGAGAGAATAAACCGTAACCATAGCCTACAATGTTACAAAAAATAAGCTTTTAATTTTATAGCAAATCAATTTAGTATGCTTTTAAACTCATATCCAGGCTTTTCACAGAATGTGTAAGCGCGCCCATCGATATAAAATCTACTCCGCAAGAAGCGTATGCGGCTACGTTCTCTTCAGTAATCCCTCCGGAAGCCTCGGTAATAAATTTTCCGTCGATTAATGCAACTGCAGCCTTTAAGTCTTCGAAACTGAAATTATCCAGCATAATCCGGTCTATTCCGCCAACAGCTAAAACCTGTTTTAACTCTTCCAGGTTCCGAACCTCGATTTCAATTTGAAGTGATTTATTTTGATCTGCCAGATATTTTTGAGCAGCTGTAATGGCATTTGAAATTCCTCCTGCATAATCTACATGGTTATCCTTAATCAGGATCATATCATATAAACCTATGCGGTGATTTACTCCTCCACCAATCCTTACTGCCCATTTTTCTAAATAACGCAAACCAGGAGTGGTTTTACGGGTATCTAAAATCTTGGTCTTAGTCGTTTTCAACAGCGAAACGATGCGATGGGTTTTAGTAGCAATACCGCTCATGCGCTGCATACAGTTTAATACCAATCGCTCGGCTATTAAAATGGAATGTGTACTTCCCGCAACGGTTAGGGCGATATCACCAAATTTAACGGCCACACCATCTTGCAGCAACACATCAACTTTCAAGCTGGGATCAACCTCCTTAAATATTTCAATAGCCAGTTCGATTCCAGCTAAAATACCATCTTCTTTGATAATCAGTTTCGTTTTTCCTTGTGTTCCTTGCGGAATGGTAGAAAGTGATGTATGATCGCCGTCCCCAACATCTTCGGCAAGGGCATTTTTGATGAATTGATGTATCAGTTGAATATCCAAAATGTTGATTTTAGTGCCGCAAAAATAAGAATTATTTGTTAGCAGGCAATTTCCTGAATGTTTAATGTGAATGGTAAATCCAATTTAGCCTGAGATTCAGAAGGCTTCTAAAATCAAACAGATAATTAAAACTAATCCTTTGCAGGCTCTATTCTTAGTTCTGTAATAGAAAAGCTGGTATTGAATTTTTTCATGGTGATTGAAACCCTGAAGGTTTCTTTGGCAGTACTCAATATGATTACACCAAAACGATAATTTGGATTGGTATTGATTTTATGGAAAATACTTGTTTTTACCGGGGGGTGCTTGATAAAAAAATCCCTCAGAATCTGTTCACCCTGTGCTTTAGAATATACATCTTCTTCATCAATAATGATCAGTTCGATGGTTGAAGCAAAATCTTTAGCAATTTCTTTAGCGTTTCCAGCCTTAAAATACGACGACAAATCATCGATTATATCAGCCTGGAAGGCATTTGGGTGATATAACGATGACAAACTAATTATGAGTAAAAATAAGCTCCGGATCATTTCTGTATTTTATACAGAACCCTATAGCTAAAATTATGCCATTAGCATATCAAAAAAAGGATTTCTTCATTTGTATACGCCTCAATAAAGTTATATTTGCCATGCAAACAAAATACTAAACATGGTATCCATGAAAATGTTTTGACATAGATCAATAAATTTTACAATAAAAATGGTAAACGATAAAAAACTCGCGCTTATAATCCTAGATGGCTGGGGTTATGGAAAACAAGATAATTCTGATGCTGCGTATGCTGCCAATACTCCTTTTTTCGACTCATTATTACAGAAATATCCAAACTCTAAACTGGAGGCATCTGGTGAAGCCGTAGGCTTACCTGCAGGACAAATGGGTAATTCAGAAGTTGGGCACATGAACTTAGGTGCAGGCAGGGTAGTTTACCAGGAGCTTGGAAGAATTAATAAAGCGATAGCCGACAGGGAATTGCACCACAACCCTGTTTTAGTCAGCGCATTCGATTATGCCAGGCAACATCATAAAGCGGTTCATTTTATCGGGCTGGTTTCGAATGGTGGTGTACATGCACATATCGAACATTTAAAAGCCTTGTGCGATGCCGCGAATGAAGCAAATGTACCCAACTCTTTTGTACATGCTTTTTTAGATGGCCGTGATACGGATCCAAACTCTGGTCTGGGCTTTATTACCGATCTGGAAAACCACATACAAAATTCCAATGCTAAACTGGCTACCATGGTTGGCCGTTACTACGCCATGGACCGTGATAACCGTTGGGAACGCGTTAAGCAAGCTTATGATGTGATGGTTAATGGCATTGGCGAAAAAACCCAGGATGCTTTAGCTGCAATCAAAAAATCTTATGCAGATGGTATTACTGACGAGTTTTTAAAACCAATCGTGTTGACACAAGATGACGGTACTCCCGTAGCCACCATTCAAAATGATGATGTGGTTATCTGTTTCAATTTCCGTACCGACAGGGGACGTGAGATTACAACAGCTTTGACACAAAAAGATTTCCCGGAGCAGCAAATGCATAAACTGCCATTGTATTATGTTACCATGACTACCTACGATGAGAGTTTTGAAAAGGTAAATGTAATCTTCACCAAAGATGATTTAACCCAAACCATTGGCGAAGTATTGGCCAATAACAATAAAAATCAGATCCGTATTGCCGAAACTGAAAAATACCCTCACGTAACTTTCTTCTTCTCTGGCGGTAGAGAAGCTGAATTTGCCAATGAGAAACGCATTTTAATTCCTTCGCCAAAAGTAGCAACTTACGATCTTCAACCTGAAATGAGTGCTGCAGGCATTACGGATGCCATCACCAAAGAAATGGAAACAGGATGGGCTGATTTTATCTGCTTAAACTTTGCCAACCCGGATATGGTGGGCCATACCGGTGTTTTTGAAGCCGTGGTAAAAGCAGTCGAAACTGCAGATAAATGTGCCGAAACCGTTGTAAACAAAGGTTTGGAAAATGGTTATTCGTTCATCCTCCTGGCCGATCATGGAAACTCCGAATTTATGATAAACGCAGATGGATCTGTCAATACTGCACATACCACCAACCTGGTTCCCTGCATTTTGATTGACAAAGACTATAAAACCATTGCAGATGGTAAATTGGGCGACATTGCCCCTACTATCCTCAAAATAATGGGTGTGGCTATTCCAGCAGAAATGACAGGAAATGTTTTAGTATAATGATCAAAAAACTTTTTATCCCGGTATTTGCTTTGGCATTGCTTTCCTGCAACCAGCGAAAAGAAGCTGAAGCAAATACCAATTTAGTATATTTCAATATAAAAGGATATTTTGAAAAAGAAATTTCGCGTTTACAAAAACTAAACCCCACTGTAAATAAAACCGTTAGTGTAAACGGGACAATTGAAAGCAAAAGTGCTAAAATTGCCGACTGGACAAAGGAGCTCGCTATTTTTGTTAACGCAGACATCAATAAAACATCCTGGAAAGGAAGTTTTAAAACGAAAGAACAAAACGGTGTAGATGTTTATACTTCAGATCATAATAAGATTCCCGTTAAAAAGGTTTCGATTAGCTGGAAAGGTAAGAAGGTAGGTAAAATAGAGATCATTATCGATAACAAAAATATCGTTTACCGATCTCAGGATACGTTAACTTACTTTCCTGACAGCTTGTACAGCATCAAAAAACAACAGAAAATCAAGCTATTAACGGCTAAAAGATACGCTGTTATTGGAAAACTGAAATAAAAAAAGGGACCTGATCTACATCAGGTCCCTTTTGATTGTAAAGGCCATATTTATTTCAGGCTTGCAATCTGCGCCTTATCGTAGGTTACCCAATCAATAATATCTTTTCTTAAAGGCTGCAAAGTGAGTACTTTCTGAAAATCAGCGATAGAGTTATTGAATAAAGCTATACAAGCTGCTTTTTCTTCTTTTTTCTTTGCTTTAAAAGATCTGAAAATTGCATAATCCTTATAAGCTAAACCACGGTTCTGAAACATTTGAGCATCTTCATCACCGTTAATCTCAATGGCTTTTGTAAAATCTTTAAGGGAGGCCAGATAAAAATTTTCGCGCATGGTATTTAACGATTCTTTAGGATCGTTAGCTATTTTCAACCTTGCTATACCACGATAATAATATGCCGAAACCTCAGAAGGTTTGATGTTTAACAAGCGGCTGTAAGTGGCAATACATTTTTCGTATTCGCGGTTTTGGAAGTAAGAATATCCAAGCATTTGGAGTACGTGTGCATTATCGGGAGTTTTAGCGTCAGCCTTTTCTAATTGCATAGCCGCGGTTTTATAATCACCTTTCATCATCGCCTGCATGCTCCTTTCGTAACTGCTCTGCGCGAAACTACCTGTTGATGTGAAAATCATTAATCCTAAAATCGCCTTTTTAAAATAGTCCATGTATGAGTAATAAGTGTAACCAATCTAACCCCTAACCAAATTTATTAGAGGAATTTTTTTGCAATATAATCCTATTCTGATAATTTAAAAGTTTTTAATTTTCTTTCATTAAAAACCAGTTGCCCTAAACACTAGCTTAAACGCTAAAAAATACTTTATATGATATTGGCAAAAATATTTATATTACTCTGCCTTTTTAACATATGATTAATATTATTTTCATTTTGGCACAAGAGTTGAATTTATGAAATGAATACTAAAATTAAACAAATTAAATACGACTAAACTGCCAGTTTGTCGTTAGCGGAAAATGTGATAATGAGTAAACAAGATATATTTGATTTCCAAACAGCAATGCCAATCATAAATGAAGATACCGAGTTTTTTCCTTTAATGTCTCAACAGGACGAAGAGGAAATGAACAATGAGGAAACGCCGGAAACCCTGGCCATATTGCCTTTGCGAAATACCGTTTTATTTCCGGGAGTCGTTATTCCGATTACCGTGGGAAGAGACAAATCGATTAAGTTAATTAAGGAAGCTTATAAAGGAAATAAGATTATTGGGGTGGTTTCTCAAAAAGACGTTTCTATTGAAGATCCTACTTTTGAGCAGCTTAACACTGTTGGTACGGTGGCCAATATTATTAAACTGTTGCAGATGCCGGATGGAAATACGACAGTCATTATCCAGGGTAAACAACGTTTCAGTTTGATTGAAGAAGTACAGAACGAACCTTATATCAAAGCAGTTGTTAAAAAATTTGTAGAGCAAAAACATAAGGCAGATAAAGAATTTAAAGCCCTGATTGCTTCTATTCGAGAGATGTCTGCGCAGATTATCCAGCTTTCACCAAATATCCCGAGCGAAGCCAGTATTGCGCTGAAGAACATAGAAAGCAATTCATTTTTGATCAATTTCATTTCATCAAATATGAATGCCGAAATGGCCGATAAGCAAAAAATCCTTGAAATGGATAAATTGCAGGAAAGAGCGCAAAAGGTAATGGAGCTCTTGATGGTAGAACTGCAGATGCTGGAATTGAGAAACCAGATCCAATCAAAAGTACGTACTGATTTAGATAAACAGCAACGCGATTATTTTTTAAATCAACAGCTAAAAACCATCCAGGAAGAACTTGGCGGTAATGCTGCTGATTTAGAATTCGACGCATTACAGGAAAGGGCTAAAAAGAAAAAATGGACGCAGGCCGTAGCCGATCATTTTGATAAAGAAATCGATAAACTAGGTAGAATGAATCCTGCCGCACCTGATTATTCGGTACAGTTAAACTACCTGGAATTACTTTTGGATCTACCCTGGAACGAGTTTACAAAGGATAATTTCGACCTAAAAAGAGCACAGCGCATTTTAGATAAAGACCATTTTGGTTTAGAAAAAGTAAAGCAGCGTATTATTGAATATCTGGCTGTATTAAAACTAAAACGCAATATGAAAGCCCCGATTTTGTGTTTGGTTGGCCCTCCGGGAGTTGGTAAAACATCTTTGGGAAAATCAATTGCAAAAGCATTAGGCCGTAAATATGTGCGCATGGCTTTAGGCGGTATCCGCGATGAAGCAGAAATACGTGGTCACCGCAAAACCTATATCGGTGCCATGCCGGGCCGTATCATTTCATCTATTAAAAAGGCTGGAGCAGATAATCCCGTTTTTGTGCTGGATGAGATTGATAAAGTAGGTACCGATCACCGTGGCGATCCATCATCAGCTTTGCTGGAGGTTTTAGACCCTGAGCAGAACAATGCTTTTTACGATCATTATGTAGAGGTGGATTATGATTTGTCGAACATCCTGTTTATTGCTACGGCAAACTCTTTAAGCACCATACAGCCCGCTTTATTAGATCGTATGGAGATTATTGAAGTGAATGGATATACCATTGAAGAGAAAATAGAGATTGCCAAGAAATACCTGTTGCCCAAACAGAAAGAAAATCATGGTTTGCAGACCAAAGATATTTCCATTAAACCTGCCTTGATTGAAAAAGTAATTGAAGATTACACCAGAGAATCTGGTGTACGTGGTTTAGAGAAAAAAATAGGCTCTTTAGTACGTGGCGTAGCTACAAAAATTGCCATGGAAGAAACCTATGATGCAAACCTGGGCAATGATGATGTAGAACGTATTCTTGGCGCTCCTATTTATGATAAAGATTTGTACGAAGGCAACGAAGTGGCCGGTGTTGTTACAGGTTTAGCGTGGACGAGTGTTGGTGGAGATATTTTATTTATCGAATCGAGTTTAAGTCCTGGAAAAGGGAAATTGACCTTAACTGGTAATCTGGGCGATGTAATGAAAGAATCAGCGGTAATTGCACTGGCTTACTTACGCGCACATGCTGCAGAATTTGGCATCGATTATACTTTGTTCGATAATTGGGATGTACACGTACACGTTCCGGCAGGTGCTACGCCTAAAGATGGTCCATCGGCAGGAATAACGATGTTAACGGCGTTAACTTCAGCCTTTACCCAACGTAAGGTAAAACAGCATTTAGCCATGACCGGCGAGATTACTTTGCGCGGAAAAGTGCTTCCGGTAGGTGGCATTAAAGAAAAAATACTGGCTGCCAAAAGGGCTAACATTAAAGAAATTATCCTTTGCAGAAGCAATCGTAAAGATATTTTAGAGATTAAAGAAAGTTATATTAAAGATTTAACTTTCCATTATGTAACTGAAATGAGCGAAGTGATTGAATTGGCATTGACTAAAAACAAAGTAAAAAAACCTTTAGATTTAAGCATTAAAATTGCGCCGATTGTGAACTAATTTCTAATCTTTTAACAGAGAACGATCAAAAATCCAATTACATTAAATACTTTTATAGTCCCGGTAATTATCGGGACTTTTTTATGAAATCACTTTTATTTGCAATAGTTTTTTGTTTGGCTGTATCAACCGGTTTTGCCCAGTCTTTTAAAAACGAATTCGGTTTTAAAACCGAAAACGATGCTTATCTGGCTACATTAAATGACCGGTATTATACCAATGGTTTATTTATTTATTTCCGCGGGGCACTTAATACCGAAAAACTACCGGATAAGATCGAAAAGAAAACCTACGAAATTTCTGCCGGACAAAAAATGTATACACCTTATTGGGGTCAGGTACCGAAGAAGGAAGATCAGGACAGACCTTTTGCAGGTTACCTTTATTTTGGTGGCGCATACTCGGTTTTTTATAAAAATGAAAGTGTTTTAAAAACCAGTGTAGAATTGGGTACAGTTGGTCCTCACTCACTTGCCCAGGATGCGCAACGTTTTCTTCATAAAACAGTTGGCTTCTATACGCCGGCAGGTTGGGATTACCAGATCAAAAATGAGCTGGCCGTAAATCTGGCTGCCAGCTACAGTAAATTGCTCTTCAGACCTGATGATCCGATTGTAGATATCAGTACACAGGGTTATGCCAATTTGGGTACCACTTTTTCTGGTTTGGGTGCATCACTACTTTTTAGAGCGGGCAAAATCAATCAGCTGTTCAATAGCGCCTACCACAATGCAGTTATTGGAAATTCGAAAACCAAAAGCTTAAATAATGCTGAATTTTTCTTTTATGCAAAACCGCAGCTTAATTTTGTTGCTTACGATGCCACTATACAAGGCAGTCTTTTCAACAATGATAGCCCGGTTACCTTTGGTGTAAAACCTATCGTTTTTGAACAACAATTTGGGGTGAATTACAGTTCAAAAAGATTTACAGCCGATTTTAATGTGATATTTAAAACAAAAGAAGTTAAAAGCATAGCCAAAGCACAAAATTATGGTGGCTTGAGTTTGTATTACAGGTTTGGGAAGATTTAATTTAACTGTTTCATTGATCAACATTTACATACCGTCATGCCGATATAGCTATAGAATTATTTAAGCATCACCCCTATACACAATAAAATAAATTCAGGATGACGACTCTTTTTTGTGATGTCAGATATTTCTATCTGACATGATAAATCTTTGGACAGGTTTAATTCCATTTAAATAAAAATTAAACCCTTAAAAATCAACAATTTTCCTATTTCTCTTCTTTTCAGCTGTTGAGGCCTTATTCTTTAACCTTTTTTCGATAACGCCTTTAGGAATTTTAGTTGCTTTTCTTTTTTTTTGAACAATTAATGCTTTTTTCAGCAGATCAATCAGCTTGACAATAGTTTTTTCCTTATTAAGCAGCTGGCTCCTATCCTCCTGCGAAACGATATGCAGCAAACCTTCACTATCCAAACGGTTTTGCAGCTTTACTTTAAGCTGTGCTTTTTCCTCATCAGTAAAATATGTAAAGTTTTCTACATCAAAAACCAGCTCTACCTTACTCGAAACCTTATTTACATGCTGGCCGCCTTTACCCCCACTACGCGAAGTTTTAAAAGTGGCAGATCGTAAAATTTCTTCTCTGGTCGGTAACATACGGCAAAAATATAAAGAATATCGATCTAAAAAAAGTTAGCAAACCTATCGGCTTTTTTTACCTTTGTAGCAGAATGAAGAAAAACTTGGTTATAGCTATTGATGGCTATTCATCTTGCGGAAAAAGTACACTGGCGAAGGCACTGGCTAAAAAATTAGGTTTTATTTATGTTGATAGCGGGGCCATGTACCGTGCAGTTACCTTATATTTTTTACGTAACAGCATAGACGTGAGCAATGATACCCAGGTTAAAGATGCTTTACAGCACATCGAACTCAATTTCCATTCGCGCGATTATGAATCGCATATTACCCTTAACGGTGAAGAAGTTTCAGATGAAATCCGTTTAATGCCGGTTTCAGAAAATGTAAGCGGGGTTTCCGCACATAAAATTGTCCGCCATGAAATGGTGAAACAACAACAGCGTATGGGAAAATCGAAAAACATTGTAATGGATGGCCGTGATATCGGCACCACCGTTTTTCCACACGCACCTGTAAAATTCTTCATGACCGCCGACCCCAAAATCAGGGCTGAACGCAGGTTTAAAGAATTGGAAGCCAAAGGCAATAACAAAACTACTTTAGAAGAAGTTTTTGAAAACCTTGCGCACCGGGATTATGCAGATACTACACGCAAAGAAAGTCCGCTGGTTAGGGCCGATGATGCCATTATTTTAGATAATACCGATCTGACACAGCAGGAACAACTGGATTTTGCCCTGGAAAAAGTAAATCCCTTTTTGGTTTATTAGTTACTGGTTCATTGGTCATTAGTTCATTACCGATGACCAATTTTAATAGAATGGTCGTCATCTCGACTGTAGCGAAGCGGAATGGAGAGATCTATTAGGATAGATTTATTTCGCAAATACTCACATCACTTAAATCCCCTCCCCAAAACCATCTATCAGCCATTGACTTCGGGAAAAAATTCATATTTTTAGCACATAACCCAAAGTTGCTATGAAATTAAAATCAATTTACCTTACCTTACTATTCCTGTCCTTCTTTATTTTAAATGCAAATGCCCAGAAAGGCTGGATCAGTCTCTTTAATGGAAAAGATCTAAAAGACTGGAACATTAAGATTGCCAAACACGAATACAAAGAAAATTATGCCAATACTTTCCGGGTAGAAAACGGTGTAATGAAAGTAAGTTATGATGGCTATAATGATTTCGACCAGCAATACGGTCACATTTTTTATAAAAAGCCTTTTTCAGCGTATCTTTTAAAAGTAATTTATCGTTTTGTTGGAGAGCAGGCAAAAGGTGGCGAAGGTTGGGCTACCCGTAACAGTGGTGCCATGCTACATTGCCAGGATCCGGCAACCATGTTAAAAGACCAGGATTTTCCAATATCAATCGAGGCTCAGATTCTGGGCGGAGATGGTGAACATGAACGCCATACCAGTAATGTATGTACGCCGGGAACATTAATCGACTACAATGGAAAATTGTTTACGGGCCATTGTTTAGATTCTAAATCTAAAACCTATGCTGGCGACCAATGGGTAACTGCAGAATTCCTGGTTTTAGGAGATTCCGTAATCAAACACATTATATCAGGCGAAGTTGTTTTAGAATATACCAAACCTCAAATTGGCGGCGGCAACGTTTCGAATTTTGACCCCAAAGTTAAAATAGATGGTAAACCGCTCACTTCGGGTTATATCTCCCTTCAAAGTGAGAGTCATCCAATTGAATTTAAAACGGTACAGCTATACGATTTGGCGCCATACATGAAAGATAAAGCAAAATTGGATAAGGTATTGGCTAAAATATTAAAGGAGTAAACCATACCGGCAACTGTTTGTTAAATGATGACGCTATAATTTTATACGATGCTCACAAAACATTTAATCAAACCTCTTACCCTCTTCATTTTCCTTTTTTTAGGTAATTTTGCTGTTGCACAAACGGCCTATCAGGTAAAAGATATTCCCGATCCTAAAAAAAATGGTGGCGGCTACATTAGCGACCCCGATAACATTCTGGGTGCGGGAGCAGTTGCACAACTCAACAATACCATTGCCGATTTTGAGCGCGAGACCAAGGTGCAGATGGCTGTAGTGGTGGTTAACGATTTTGCCCATGATCAGGAAGATTTTGACTTTGCCTACGAATTGTTCAATACCTGGGGAGTAGGCTCAAAAACCAGCAATAACGGCTTATTGTTATTTATTTCGAAGACCCGGCGAAAGTATAGGTTTATTACGGGTACGGGTGCCGAAGGCGTTTTGCCCGATGTAAAACTCAAACATATTGCCGAACAGCAGCTTTTACCCGCTTTCAGGGAAAATGATTTTGCCACCGGTATTACCAATACCATTAATGCCATTGGAGAAATTATTTTAAATCCCGAAAACAAATCGGAGCTGAACCAATTGTTCACCCAGAAAGAAAGCAATAGTGATTTTGAAAATTTCTTATTACCTACCGGTATCATTATCCTTCTTTTTTGGGGAGCATTTAAAATTGTAAACCGGCAGGCTAAAAATACATTAAAAGACAAACCTCAATCAGATGGCTTCCAAAATGAAAAGATAGGAAAAGGCTGTGCGGTGGCTATGATGGTTACTTTTGTAGTTGTTTTTATATTCATCTTCCTTGGAGGCTTTGGATTGGTTGAAAAAATAAGACCAGAAAATATTCCTGTTATTTTGTATGTTATTTTGGCACTTGTACTTTTCGGCAGATACCTTTTCCACATTTCAGCGCTACGAAGCGTTTATAATGACGATAAAAACTTTTTTAATTCGGTAATTAGCTTTCACAAAAAAAACTTTTGGCTGATCATCTTTTCTCCCCTTATTTTAATCAGTATCCTGATATATTTATTTAAAAGGGTTAAGAATATTAGTCGGTTTAAGGCTGTACTGGATAGTAAGGGACGGGCAATGGTGCGTTTGGACAGGGATATTAATATTGAAGGTAAACCTTTTTTAACAAAAGGCCAACGTGAGGAGGAAATAGTAAAAACCTATGATTATGATATCTGGGAAAGTATTGATCATCAGGAACATATTATCAAGGCTTGGCCTGCTGAAGCATATAATAGCTACACCGAATGCCCTGACTGTTATTTCCGTACCTACCAACTCAATAAAAAGGTAATTACTAAAAAGGCTACCTATAGTCATGAAGGGCAAGCGAAAATAATAAACGAGTGTAGCTTCTGCAAAAAAACGGAATTTATAAAATGGATTACCTTGGCCATGCTGGTTGAATCGGGTTCATCATCCAGTTCTTCATCATCCGGCAGTTCATCATCTTCATCCTCAAGCAGTAGCTGGGGCGGTGGCGGTAGCAGTGGTGGCGGTACCGGAGGTAGCTGGTAACTTAGTTTACCAATTTATAAAACAAACCGCCTCGGTAAAAGGTATTTTTTTTAGAAAGATGCTCCTTTTTTCAAACTTATCGCGACCTATTAAAAGTATTTTCTAATTTTGAAACACTTAGCACGGTGTTTGCTTACAGCGTGTTTGCGATTACTGATTAAACTGTTCGCAGAAACTTATATTTATGACTAGAATTTTCTTCCTCCTCATTGCGCTTTCTATTTTTGCTAACCGATTAAACGCACAAGATCAGTATCGTGTTAAGGCCGATCAATTGCGTGTTAGAGAAAGCAGCAATCCCAATAGTAAGATCATTGGAAATATAGCTCAAAATGAGAAGATTACGGTTTTAGATGCCAGCGACACCAGGTTTTACAAAGTAAAGTTTAAAAACCGCGAAGGCTGGGTAAGCAAAGATTTCGTTGAAAAAATTGCTCCGGCAGCCAGCCCTACAAGTCCACAGACAACCAATACACAGCCTGATGCTGCTGCTTCCCAAACGGCAGCAAACACTGACATGTATCGGGTAACTGCCGACGACTTAAGGGTTAGGCAACAGGCTGATCCAAAAAGTAAAATAGTTGGGTACCTGCCAAAAAATGAAAATGTTGCCGTTATCGATTCTTCTAATACCAGTTTTTATAAAATTAAAGTTACCAATGGCGAAGGATGGGTGAGCAAAGAATTTTTGGTCAGGATTTCGCCTGTAAAAGCAAAAGCCGAAAAAACAAACGTCGCTGCATCTGTGCCTCAGGTAAAACAAAATTATACAAACATTATCTTTTTTGCAGTAGTAGCCTTAATACTGATTACCATATTATACTTTTCGATTAAATATGCCAGTGGCAATAAGTTTTTGATCGGTTTTTCAGTAATTGTGATTCTCGTAATCGGGTATTTCTGTTACATCACTTTTATACAGGCAAAAGTGGTAACAGGCACCTTTGCCAGCAATGAAGATATACAATATAAATCTTTCAATTTTAAATCGAAAGATTCAGTAACGGTTACCGATGCCTATACAGATTCTGTTTTCACCTCAAAATACGTGATTGATGGCGATATGATTAAATTATACGACCAGCAAAACACCATTATGCTTTTAATCAGGGATGAAGAGACATTAATTGGAGAAGGTTTTACGAGGGGGACTTTTACGAAAAAATAGAAGTTCATTAATTAGATGCTGACGATAACGGGCTGCGAGGTATCGTCATCTCAACCGCAACGCCTGCCCGTACAGGCGGGTAGAGATCCTTTAGCTTAGTCCAAAGATTTCTCCATTCCGCTTCACTACAGTCGAAATGACGCCGTTTATAATAATCTGCGATGGTAACTTGCTTCCAAACCCTTAAAGGATAAGCGCTCGTCCTATGACAGGCTCAGGATGACAATATTTTTTTAACTTAACTAATCACTTGAGTTCGATTAATATTTGCAGCAAGTATCTACTTTTTATCGCTTCTAGGCTAGGCGTCGCGTCATGCTGAATTTATTTCAGCATCTTATTTGCAGGAAATACCCTGAAATGAATTCAGGGTGACGACCTGTTCATACAAAATATTCATACAGAAAAATAAAAAAGCATTATTAATCGAACTCAGGTTAATAAACTGTTCTAAAGGAACGTTTTGGCAGGTATTTTTCACAGCCCCTTGTTTCTAAACCCGATAGAGCGGAATAGCCCGGAGCGCAGCGAGGACTATAAGCGATAGCGGGACCGCTGCTCCCGATGAAACAAGGAGCGCTGATTTTCAAATAAATAACTCAATAAAATGCGATAATAAAACAGTTCTATTGTAAAAGAACAGGCTTTCAATAGAATAGCAACCCTGCCTTTCAGGCACCCCTGCATAGGACGGCATTGATAAAGCGCTAAAAATCAGCCAGATTTATTAAAAAAAACTTTTTCATAATTAAAAAAAGTATTACCTTTGCAGTCCCTAAATAAGGGAAAAAGGAGACAATTAATTAATGGCTAAAAAACAAGTAGCAGAAAAAGAATTAGCAGCAAAAACAGCTGAACTTCAGGGAGAAGGCGGACGCCTGACTGAAAAAGAAACGATTGAATCAGAAGCTGATTCAGTTTCGATCGAATCGATCAAATCATCATTAGCAACACCAAGCGAAGATTTCGACTGGGATGCAGATGAAAAAGTTTTTGGTAACTACAATGAAGCAGACCGTAAAAAGTTTGAAGATATGTATGCCGGAACATTCAACCAGATCACTAAAGGTGAAATCATCAGCGGTATCGTTGTTTCAATCAACAACAAAGATGTAGTATTAAACGTAGGTTTCAAATCAGACGGTTTAGTTTCTACTTCAGAATTCCGTGATACACCAGATCTAAAAATCGGCGATTCAGTTGACGTATTCGTTGAAGCACCAGAAGATGCTAACGGTCAATTGATTCTTTCCCGCAAAAGAGCTAAAACCCAAAGATCATGGGAAGCCATTAACGAGGCGCTTGAGAATGACAGAATCATCAACGGTTTCGTTAAGAGCCGTACCAAAGGTGGTTTAATTGTTGATATCATGGGCGTTGAGGCTTTCTTACCAGGATCTCAAATTGATATTAAACCTATCCGCGATTACGATGTATACGTGGGTAAAACAATGGAATTTAAAGTTGTTAAAATTAACCACGAGTTTAAAAACGTAGTTGTTTCTCATAAAGTGTTAATTGAAGACGATTTAGAAAGCCAAAAAGTAGAGATCGTTTCTAAATTAGAAAAAGGTCAGGTGTTGGAAGGTACTGTTAAAAACATTACTGATTTCGGTGTGTTCATCGATTTAGGTGGTGTTGATGGTTTACTTCACATAACTGACATTTCTTGGGGCCGCATAGAGCATCCAAAAGAAGTATTGTCATTAGATGAAAAAATCAATGTGGTTGTTTTAGATTTCGATGATGAGAAAAAACGTATCGCTTTAGGCTTAAAACAATTAACTCCACACCCTTGGGAAAACTTAAGTGCTGACATTCAGGTTGGTTCTAAAGTAAAAGGAAAAATCGTTACTGTTGCAGATTACGGTGCTTTCTTAGAAATCATCCCAGGTGTTGAAGGTTTAATCCACGTTTCTGAAATGAGCTGGTCGCAAAACTTAAGAAACCCACAAGAGTTCTTAAAAGTTGGTGACGAGATCGAAGCTGAAGTTTTAACTTTAGACAGAGACGAGCGCAAAATGAGCTTAGGTATTAAACAATTATCTAACGATCCATGGCAAGAAGTTGCTGCTAAATTCCCGGTTGGAAGCAAGCACAAAGCAACAGTTAAAAACATGACTAACTTCGGTGTATTTGTTGAAATCGAAGAAGGTATTGATGGTTTAATCCACATCTCTGACTTATCATGGTCTAAAAAAGTTAACCACCCTAACGAATTCACTAAAGTTGGTGACGTGTTAGACGTAGTTGTTTTAGAATTAGACGTTGATAACCGTAAATTAAGTTTAGGTCACAAACAACTGGAAGAAAATCCTTGGGATACTTTTGAAACGATCTTTACTTTAGATTCGGTTCACCAGGGTACTGTTGTTAAAGTAACTGATAAAGGTGCTGTTATTGCTTTACCTTACGGTGTAGAAGGTTTCGTACCAACTAAACACATGGTTAAAGAAGATGGTACTTCAGTTAAAGCTGAAGAAACCAATGACTTCAAAATCATTGAATTCAACAAAGAAGCAAAACGTATCGTAGTATCTCACGCCCGTATCTGGGAAGAGGTTAAAGCTGAAGCTGTAGCAGAAGAAAGAAATGCTAAGAAAAAAGAAGCTAAAGCTGCTGTAACTGCGGTTAAAAAAGTTAAAGATTCTGTAGAGAAATCTACTTTAGGAGACTTAGACGTATTGGCTCAATTGAAATCGCAATTAGAAGGCGAAGAAAGCAAAGCTAAAAAAGGCTAGTTCTTTTTAACTAAATATTTAATCCCGATAGCGAAAGTTATCGGGATTTTTTTTGTCCCATCCAGTAAGGTCTTTGATACCTTACAGGATTGTTTTTTTCTATAACAGCCACGGAAACACGGAGTTCGGGAATTTTCTTAATAAATCGTTTAGTAGTAACGAAGTTCCCTCGAAACGTCATCTCGACTGAAGCGCAGCGAAACGGAGAGATCTATCGAGACAGATTTCTCGACTGCGTTGCACTTCGCTCGAAATGACGGCATTACTTTATGTAACAAAATAATCCAATCTCCTCTACTTATTCTGTACATCCCTTCTATTATCACTACTTTTGAAATTGTAATTCAGCCTTTCCCGCATGAAAAAAATTATCTTTTTGTTTCTGATCCTTCTTTCGTTTAAACTTTCTGCACAGGAAATTAATATTATCCCGCAGCCTGTACAATTGAAAACCAATTCGAACGAGCTGCCATTTAAAATAGATAGTACTACAGTATTATATACAAACGATTCTTCTGCCATTGCATCGATAGAATTCCTACAAAATTATCTTAGTTCAAACTATAATTTCAAACTCAAAACAGCTAGAATTCCGGATATAAACCGAACCAATGCTATAAATTTGATGATAGTTGAAAAAATTTCTAATCAAAAAGAATACATTTTAGCGGTAACCAGTAAATCAATATTAATAGGTTCCACTTCTGACACATCAATTTTTCAGGGAATCCAAACACTGATACAACTTTTACCTACTTCAAAATACTTTCCGCTTCAAATTCCTGCGGTTTCCATAACAGATTATCCGCGCTTCGACTACCGAGGCATGCACCTAGATGTAAGCCGACATTTTTTTGATGTAGATTTCATCAAACAATACATTGATTATTTGGCCCTGCATAAAATGAACTATTTCCACTGGCATTTAACCGATGATCATGGCTGGCGCATTGAAATCAAAAAATACCCAAAACTGACCGAGATCGGTGCCTGGCGCAACGGAAGTATCATTGGTTTATGGCCGGGAAAAGGAAATGAAAATATTAAATATCAGGTTTTTCCAACCGAAGTTAAAATTACACCAAAAGATGCTGTAATTAAAACTGATGGCATTCGCCATGGTGGTTTTTATACCCAGGAGCAGATTAAAGAAGTGGTTGATTATGCGGCCAAACGTTACATTACCATCATCCCCGAAATTGAAATGCCAGCCCATAGTATGGCATTATTAGCCGCTTATCCGGAACTGGGCACCGAACCCAATAAAAAGTATGAAGTTGCGCAAACCTGGGGCATGATGAACAAATACAACAACGTACTACAGGCATCAGACACTACTTTTAAGTTTTTAAAAAATGTTTTAACCGAGGTGATGGATTTATTCCCTTCTCCATATATCCACCTAGGTGGCGATGAGGCTTCTAAAATATGGTGGAAACAATCTGCCGTTTCGCAGGAAATTATGAAGGCCAATGGCCTGAAAAACGAAAGCGAATTACAAAGTTATTTTATCCGCAGGATGGAGAAGTTTGTGAACAGCAAAGGTAAAACCATTATTGGCTGGAATGAGATTTTACAGGGAGGCCTGGCACCAAATGCGGTGGTAATGAGCTGGCAGGGTGAAAAAGGAGGCATTGAGGCAGCCAGGCAAAATCACAAAGCCATTATGACACCCGAAAATACGATGTATTTTAACCATAGGCAGTTTGTAAAAGAAGATAGCCTGGCTGCCAATAAGTTTTCTCCGCTGATTGATGTTTACCATTATGAGCCCATACCGACAGCATTAAATGCGGAACAGGCAAAGTATATTTGGGGTGCTCAGGGTTGTTTGTGGAGCGAATATGTTACCAATCCGGCTAAGGTACAATACCAGCTATTTCCACGCCTGGATGCTTTGAGCGAAGTGTTGTGGAGTCCGAAAGAAAAACGTAATTATCCGGATTTTCAGAAAAGGCTAAAAACGCAGTTTAAACGATACGATCTAATGGGAATTACCTACTCGAAAAGGTATTTAGAAAATTAATGAATGATCTTTTTTGTCACCTGCAACTGATAAGTACCCGGTGTAATGCCTACGATCTTTTTAAATGCCCTGATAAAATAATTCGCATCGTTAAAACCAAGTTCATAACTTATCGAAGCCACTTTTGCCCTGGGCTGGGCAAGTAAAATTTTGGCTTTGTTAATTTTTTCAGCCAGGATAAAATCATTAGGACTAATTCCCAATTCGCGTTTAAACAACCGATAAAAGGTTGCCTTGCTCATACAGGCCTTATCGCTCAGGCTATTGATGCTGATCTTCTCGTTCAGGTTAGCTTTAATGTAATTCAGCACAAAGGCCAATGGATTTTGATTGATGTTATAACCTTCATCGCTGATGGTTTTTAGATTTTGGGTCTGCATAATGCGCACCAGTAATTCTTTTAAAGTTAAATCAGCCAGCACATCTTTTTCTTTGCTATGCTCAGAACAAATGCGGACAACCTTATTGATCAGGTAGGCAATTTCTTCATTATTGTAAAAATGGTATTCATCATAATTCAACAACCACTTATCGTTACTTCCCTCCTTTGGGAAAAACTCGTTTAAATAAGCAATCGTTTTTTGGATCTGTTCCTGATCAATAGCCAGAGCAATACATTGCGTAGGATTTTGATTGGTAGCTTCCGGAAAATCGATTTCCATGGTAACCGATGGGGGGACAATAACGGTTTGACCGGGAAAATAATCGAAACCCACTTTATCGAACAGATGCATTACCTTTTTTCCCCTCAGCATACTCGTAATTACAAAATCGTTAAAAGTAAGGGGAACTTTATAAGATTGCGTATAGGTTTCGAAAACATTTAATTCGCAGCGCTCTAAAGTGTAGGAGGTTCTGTTCTCTACCAGAGTCTGCAAGGTCTCCGTAGTACTGAGTTTCACCTGATCTAATGTATGTTGCATAAACCGAAATAATTGGTTAGACTATTTATAATAATCAAATATAATGATTTCCATCTTCTTAAACTCCTCATCCGAAGCTCCTGTTACCCAACCACACACCACCATTTCCGCTGACCGGACTGCAAAGCGGGCAGGGTTATAAAATGGTTACACAACCTGAAACAATAATGCTACCGATTGATGCGATTATCCTATCTATACCATCTGCTTTGCCTTTAGGTTTGTATCAACCAAATCTTATTACTGTAAAATCATGATGAGCCACCCTATTAAAAATCCTATATCAACCCCGCTCAAAATGGTTTTTAAAATTTAATCATTAATAATAATTATGGAAAACTTAATTGAAAAACCTTCATTCAGATCCCACTACGATAACTATATCGGGGGAAAATTTGTAGCGCCGGTTAAAGGTGCGTATTTCGATAATATATCCCCTATTGACGGTAAAGTTTTTACCAGGGCGGCACATTCTACCAAAGAAGATTTAGAATTAGCTGTTGACGCTGCACATGAAGCCTTTAAAACCTGGAGCAAAACCTCTTCTACCGAAAGAAGCATTATTTTAAATAAGATTGCACAACGGATGGAGGATAACCTCGAATATCTGGCCACTGTTGAAACCATCGACAATGGCAAAGCAGTTAGAGAAACTTTAGCTGCTGACTTACCGCTTGGCATAGACCATTTCAGGTATTTTGCCGGCGTGATCCGTGCGGAAGAGGGTTCGTTGTCGGAACTTGATCAAAATACAGTTTCCTTAATCGTACATGAGCCGATTGGCGTGGTGGCACAAATTATTCCATGGAATTTCCCCTTGCTTATGGGTATCTGGAAACTGGCCCCTGCCCTGGCTGCAGGAAACTGTGTGGTATTAAAACCTGCAGAAAGCACTCCCGTTTCAATTATGGTACTAATGGAACTAATTGGTGATTTACTGCCTCCGGGTGTGGTTAACGTGGTAAACGGCTTCGGATCAGAACTCGGCCGTGCATTGGTTACCAATCCTAAAATTTCAAAAGCAGCATTTACGGGTTCTACCCCTACCGGAAGATTAGTGATGCAATATGCTACCGAAAATATCATCCCGGTTACACTGGAACTGGGTGGAAAATCGCCAAATATCTTTTTCAGCTCGGTGATGGCAGAAGATGATGCCTTTTTAGATAAAGCCATAGAAGGCGCGGTGATGTTTGCCTTAAATCAAGGCGAAATTTGCACCTGTCCCTCGCGTTTATTGATTCAGGAAGATATATATGAAAAATTTATTGCTAAAGTAATCGAGAGGACAGAAGCTATCAAAATTGGCAGTCCGCTGGATAGAACAGTTATGATGGGGGCGCAGGCTTCGAAAATCCAATACGAAAAAATTGCGCAATACATTAAATTAGGTAAAGAAGAAGGTGCAGAAGTATTAACCGGCGGAGCGATAAATGAACTACCTGGCGAATTGGGTGGCGGTTATTATATTAAGCCAACCATTTTTAAAGGCCATAATAAAATGCGGATTTTCCAGGAAGAGATTTTTGGTCCGGTATTGGCCGTAACTACTTTTAAAACCGTTGAAGAAGCCATCGAAATTGCAAATGACACTTTATATGGTTTAGGTGCAGGCGTATGGACGCGCGATGCCCATGAGCTTTATCAGGTACCCCGTGCTATCCAGGCAGGACGTGTTTGGGTAAATCAATATCATGCTTACCCTGCAGGTGCGCCTTTTGGCGGCTACAAACAATCTGGTGTGGGTAGGGAAAATCATAAAATGATGCTGGGGCATTACCGCCAGACTAAAAACATGCTGATTTCTTATGATAAAAACAAATTGGGTTTCTTTTAGTTGGATTATAGTTGATGGTTTATTGCATCATATAGAAGACCATAGTTGATGGTTTGTTATTTCATAGCTTGGTGTTTCATTAAAACTAAATCTTTAGCTAAGTGAAATAAACATCGAGGCTATCAACCACCTGACCATCAACTATAAAAATATTTGCTTCTTAAAAACCCATTAATAAAATTGGTATTATGGTATCCCGAATAGACAGTACAGAAAAAGCAAAAGAATTAATTGCAGTACTCAAAGAAAAGCACGGAGAACTGATGTTTTACCAGGCTGGTGGATGTTGCGAAGGTACCCAGCCGCAATGTTTTGAAAAAGGCGGTTATTACCTGCGTATGCGCGATGTTTGTTTGGGTGAAGTAGAAGGCTGCGAATTTTGGGTAGACAGGGATCTTTTTGAATACTGGAAATTTTCGCATTTTACTTTAGATGTGCTGGATGGTTTTGGAGTAGGTGGTTTTTCTTTAGAAACTCCAATGCAGAAAACCTTCAAAATACATTACCGTTTATTCACTGAAGAAGAATTAGCAAATTTAACTCCGGTTAAAACAGCAGAATAATTTTTGTGTATTTGGTGAACACAGGTCAGCTTGGAGTAATCCGGCTGACTTTTTTGTTGTTTGTTCTATCATGCTGATTTAGACCAGCATTTTTCTTGTTTTTAAAAATTTATGCAATCTTTGCAGTCAAAACAAAACCATGCGTAAACTATTTGCTGTCCTTTCTACCATCATCACGCTATTTGCCATTAAAGAAGCAATATATGTTTTTATTTCTCAGGAAGCAGACATGGTTAAACAGCGCCCGATCCTCATCGTAATTTCATTGAGCATCTGTATTCCATTGATTGTGCTATCGCTGTGGTTATGGTCGCCGCGAAATAAAAGAAACCAAAAATAGCAGATCGCTATTCTTTACTATCATCAATTATCCATGGTTTACTTTTATTATTAGTTACTTTTTAAAGAAATTTATTATGAAACAGACATTTTTAGTGTAGCGTACTCCACTTTCAATTAAACAATTGAATCAATTTTCTTCAAATCTACATTAAACTGGCGCAAAATCTTTTTTGCATGTTCCCCTTGCAAAGCGGTAAACCTCAAAACATCTTCTTATCGCGTCCAATTGCAAACTGTACAGATGGGTTACAGAGATTGCAAACACCATCAAAAAATCACAGTGTTTTTCGATATCATTGTCACAAAGCTATCCAATTTATCAAACTAAAAGCTAAAACACTATTTTTAGCAAAAAAAGTAAGCCTATGTCAATCACTACAGAAGAGGAATTATCAGGAATGAAACGTGTAAGCAAAGCTGTTGCCTATACGCTTAAGGAAATGCGGAATTTTGCGAAACCAGGTATCTCTACTAAACAACTAGATGATTTTGGTGGTGAGATTTTACAAGATTTAGGTGCGAGATCTGCACCCAAATTAACCTATCAATTTCCCGGGTGGACTTGCATTAGTGTAAACAACGAAGTAGCACATGGCATCCCATCAGCTCATAAAATATTAATGGAAGGTGATTTAGTGAATGTAGATGTATCTGCCGAATTAAATGGTTTTTGGTCTGATAATGGTGGTTCTTTTGTTTTGGGAAAAGATTTACACCAACATCAATTATTGGTAGATGCTTCCAAAAACATTCTTAAAAAAGCAATTAATCAGATAAAAGGCGGAGTTAAAATTTCAGAAATCGGTCGATTAATTGAAACGGAAGCCAGAAAATCAGGATTTCGGGTCATTAAAAATTTAACCGGACATGGTGTAGGCAGGAGCCTCCATGAAGCACCTCATGAAATTGCGAATTTTTACGATCGTTATAACTTTGAAAGGTTTAGAAAGAACACTACCGTGGCAGTAGAAACCTTCATTTCAACCGCTTCCAGCATTACTGAAACTCAGGACGATGGCTGGACACTGATTGGAAATAAGGGTGGATTTGTAGCCCAACATGAACATACCATCTTAATTACCGGCGATAAGCCATTAATCTTAACTGCAGAAAACGACATCTGGATTTAACAATCAGCTATTTTCAAATTCGACTTCTCAACCTAGAAACATTTTTCTATATTTGCCCAATCCTTCTTCAATGCAAAAGAAAACACTTCTTGACGGACAAAAAATTCAGATTACAATTAAGCGGCTTTGCCATCAATTAATTGAAAACCATGACGATTTCGCAAATACCGTTTTAATTGGCATCCAGCCAAGGGGTATTTTTTTGGCTGACCGCATTCATCAGGATCTTCAACAGATCTTAAAAAACAAGAAAATTTTAAAGGGAAACCTGGATATCACTTTCTTTAGAGATGATTTCCGCCGTAAAGACGGATTGGTTACCGCGAGCAGCAATTCGATGGATTTCATTATAGAGGGTAAAAAAGTAATCCTGATTGATGATGTACTTTGGACCGGCAGGACCATTAGGGCAGCGCTTGATGCCCTGCTTGCTTATGGCCGGCCAGAGAAAGTAGAACTTTTAGTTTTAATAGACCGCAGGTTTAGCAGACACTTACCTATAGAACCTGATTATATTGGCCATCAGGTAGATAGTTTAAACTCGCAACAGGTGAAAGTAACCTGGGCGAGCGAAGGAAGTGAAGATAAAGTGATTTTAATATCAGAACCATCACTGCAAAAATGAGCCTAAATACCTTCCAAAAGGAGTACTCTGGCATGAAAGCTCTATCTGACAATTAAAACAATATCATAAAACAGATCATAACAATAAATAAAATGGCAGCAGAAAAACTATCAACCCGACATCTTTTAGGCATTAAAGATATTAACCGGAATGATATCGAATTGATTTTCGAAACTGCAGATAATTTTAAGGAAGTGATAAACCGCCCGATCAAAAAGGTCCCTTCACTCCGTGATATTACGATTGCCAATATCTTTTTCGAAAACTCTACCCGCACGAAACTTTCGTTCGAACTTGCTGAAAAAAGACTTTCGGCCGATGTAATTAATTTTGCCGCCTCGTCATCTTCAGTAAGCAAAGGTGAAACCCTGATCGATACGGTAAACAACATCTTATCTATGAAAGTGGATATGGTGGTGATGCGCCATCCTTATGCCGGGGCAGGTCAGTTTTTGAGCAAACATGTTAAAGCACAGATTGTAAATGCCGGAGATGGCGCACATGAACATCCTACACAGGCCTTACTTGATGCTTTCTCCATCCGTCAGAAATTGGGCGATGTAGCGGGTAAAAAAATAGTTATCGTGGGTGATATTCTGCATTCCCGTGTAGCCATATCCAACATTCTCTGCCTGCAACGCCTGGGTGCGGAGGTTATGGTTTGCGGTCCTACCACTTTAATTCCGAAACACATCCACCAATTGGGTGTAAAAGTTGAACATAATTTAATTAAAGCGCTGAACTGGTGCGATGTAGCTAACATGTTACGTATCCAGTTAGAGCGTCAGGACATTAAATATTTCCCATCTTTAAGGGAATATGCCATGATGTATGGCTTAAATAAAAAGATCTTAGACAACCTCGATAAAGAAATTGTCGTAATGCACCCCGGTCCGATAAACAGAGGTGTGGAGATTACCAGCGATGTAGCCGACAGCAAACAATCGATCATTTTAGAACAGGTAGAAAACGGAGTGGCCGTGAGAATGGCCGTGCTGTATCTGTTGGCAAGCCAGGGGTAAATTAGTTTGGAGTTGAGAGATAAGGGTTTTCGAGTCCGAAGTCTTGAGTCTTTAGGCCAGAGTCTTGAGTCTGGAGTTGATATTTTGCAATTAACAGATTTAAAGAATTAATCCTCCTGCTGATCCTTGCGTTGACTGAAGAATCCATTTTACAGTTAAGAATGGTGTGGCAACTCATGAACGGTTAGATCCTAATTTTCCACATTATTCCACCCCCTGATACCAAACCAAAAATCCTGTCGTTAATTTGTGTTATTAACAGATGTTAATTACTTCTGTTGATAAGCTTTGATACTATTTCTAATTTAGTACCAACCATATTTGAAACCAATGCAGAAAAGATACCTACTAATTCCGCTACTTTTAGCAGGAAGTTTTAGCACATACGCCCAAGTTAGCGCTGTGCAAAACCTCAACAAAAACTATCAAACGGGCTTAGAATTATTAGACAAAGAAAAATACACGGCAGCCGCGCAACAATTTAAACTGGTTGAGCTGCAACGTTATAAACCTTCTACCCAAACAGAAAGCAATGCCGAGCTGTCCTTACTAAAGGAGAATGCGAAATTTTATGCAGCCGTTTGCGCATTGGAATTAACCAATGCCGATGCCGAAAGTCTGTTTCAGGCATTTATCCGTGATTATCCGTTGAATCCCAATACCAAACTGGCTTATTTCTACGTTGGCAAAACTTATTTCAACCAAAAAAACTATAAAAAAGCGTTAGAATGGTTCGAAAAAACCGATCCTTCTACCCTTTCGGGCAAACAAAGAAATGAATATCAGTTTAAGCAGGGTTATGCTTATTTCGAGCTTAAAGACTACGATAAGGCTGAACCCCTATTCGAAAAAGTAAAAAAAGAAGAAGGCGATTTTCAGGAAAGTGCCACTTACTACTTTGCTTATATCAATTACCTAAACAAAGAGTATAAAACGGCGCTGGCCAATTTCGAAAAATTAAAAGGCTCGCCTACTTATGAGGCCAGTTATCCGTATTACATCACATCAATGTACTATTTGGATGAGCGTTACGATGATGTGATCAGCTATGCGCTGGCAGCGATTCAAAAAACCAAACAACAGTTCGAGCCTGAAATGTTGAGCCTTGTGGCGGCATCTTATTTTGCAAAATCTGAATTTAAAAATGCGGAAAAATATTTTGCTGAATATTATGCAAAAGATAAAAGCGAAACCAAAAACAATCTTTTCATTTATCAGTACGGTTACGCTTTATTCCAGAATAAAAAATATAAAGAATCGATCAGCGTTTTAGAAAAATTAAATAACGACGACATTTACCTGCAAAATGGTATGCTTACCCTGGGTAAGGATTTCATCCAGCTGGGCAACAAACAAAAAGCTCAAAGTGCATTTTTCAGGGCTTCGCGTTTAAGTTTTGATAAAGTAATCCAGGAAGAAGCCTGGCTAAATTATGCCAAATTAAGTTACGAACTCGAGTTTCACCAACAGGCTTTAGAAGCTACACAGGGATTCTTGAAAACCTTCCCAAGATCTCGTAAAATAAACGAGGCTAAAACCTTGCTGGGTGAGGTTTTATTAACTACTAAAAACTATCAGGCTGCTGTTGATATTTTAGAACCTATCCCTGATAAAACATTAGAGGCTAAAGAGGCTTATCAGAAGGTAACTTATTTCCGCGGGTTGGAGTTTTATAACGAAAGGGCATTTCCAAACGCCTTATCCATGTTTCTGCGTTCTGACAAATATCCGGAAGATAATGAAATTTATGCTTTAAACACCTATTGGAAAGCAGAATCGATGTACGAACTGCGTAAGTACGGAGAAGCGGTTACGACTTTCGAAAAATTCCTGAAAATGCCTGATGCCGATAAAACGGGTGTATACAATTTTGCCAACTATGCTTTAGCGTACGCAGCATTCGAAGATGAGAAATACAGCAAGGCGGCCAACTATTTCGAAAAATTCCTTGCAGGAAACGATAAAGATCAGAAAACCATTGATGATGCCACGATTCGTTTAGCCGATTCGTATTTCGTTAATAAGAATTATGGTGATGCGATGGCAAATTACAACAAGATCATCAACAGACATACCACTTCCGAGGATTATGCCACTTTCCAGAAAGGAATGATCCAGGGATTGGAAAACCAGTATGATGCGAAAATTGCCACCATGCAGAATTTATTGAAGGCTTTTCCAAACTCAAACTACGCGGATGATGCCGGTTTCGAAACGGCCTATACCTATTTCAACAAAGGTGATTTTGATAAATCCAAATCTGACCTCGTAGAACTGGTGGCCAAATATCCACGCAGCAGCTATGTAGCCAAAGCTTTAGTTACCATTGGTTTGGTTCAGTATAACCAGGATCAGGACGATGCCGCTTTAGAATCATTCAAAAAAGTGATCCGTGATTATCCAACTGCCGATGAAGCAAAACAGGCAATGGAATCAATTAAGAATATTTATGTAGACCGTGGTGACGCAAATGGTTTTATTGCTTATGCTGCCACTACCCCGCTGGGAAATTACTCTGGCGCAGAACAGGATAACATCGTGTTTGCGGCAGCGAACAATACCTATTTAAAAGGAGATGCAAACGGTGCATTCCAGGCGATAAATGCTTACTTTGATAAATTTCCTAAACCAATACATGAAAAGGAGGCTAAATTCATCAGGGCCGAATCGCTGGTTAAATTAGGTCGACCGGATGAGGCCATTCCTGATTACGAGTTTATCTTAAACGACTGGACAAGCGATTATACAGAGCGTTCATTGGTGAGTATCTCACAATTGTTTTTAAACCAGAAAAAATACAATGAGGCGATTGTTTACCTCAAAAGACTGGAAACAACAACCGATTACAAATCGCATTATAGTTTTGCCATCAATAATCTGTTAAAGGCTTATACCGCCCTAAACATGCCTGATGACATGTTGAAATATGCACAGTTGACCAAAGAATCTGAAAAAGCATCTGAAGAAGAAAAAAACAGTTCAAGCTTATACTCCGGTAAAGCCTACCTGTTAAAAGGCGACACTACAACTGCCATAAAAGAATTCAAAAATGTAGTAGCCAAAACAAAAACCATTGCTGCTGCCGAAGCCAAATACAATTTAGCTTTATTGGAATACAACAAAGGCGATTTCAAAACTTCATCTAAAACCTGTTTTGATCTGATCAACAACATGGCTGCTTACGATTACTGGGTAGCGAAAGCCTTTATTCTTCTATCTGATAATTACGTGGCCCTTAAAGACAATTTACAGGCAAAAAGTACACTTCTCAGTATTATTGATAACTACGAAGGCAAGGATGACATCATCCCTACGGCCAAAGAAAAACTAGAAAAACTAAACCAGAAGAAGTAACAATTATGAAATCGATTAAGTATATATATAGTTCACTGTTTTTTATAGCCGCCGGATTAATGACCGCACAGGCACAGGATAAAAAAACGGAGGAAAAAGGGGTAGTAAATGAAGAGATTGAAGTAGTACGCCCCTATAAACCAATTTTGGCAGAAGCGGTAAAGTTAAGGAGAAGCCCGAATTTAGACGACGTTAAAACGTACAAAGCGAAACTAAACTACAGCATTATGGATAGGAAACTGGAGTTGAACAGTGATATCCAAAAGTTGCAGGCACAGGCGCTTGCCGAAGAAAAAGCGAGCATTTTAGTTAACAATTATGTAAAAGGTGCTTTCGGTTCTTTGTCTACTCTTTTGGGCGAGGCCTATTTTAACACCGGCAAAGATGAAGGATTACAGGTTGGTGGTTATTTTAAACACTTTAGTCAGGAAGGAAAGTTAAACAAACAGAACAGCAGCAACCAACAGTTAAGCGTTTTTGGCCGCAGCATTTTAGATGAAAACACAGTAAGTGGCCGAATTAATTTTGAGCGTAACGGCACTTATTTTTACGGCATCGACAACAGCAGGCCTGCCTTAAATCCTAATCCCGATAAGCAGGCGTTGACCACCATCGAATTAGAAGGCGAACTGGTGAAAAACTTTACCGAAGATGAAGATGCCTTTAGCTATGCATTAAAAGCCAATGGCTATGTCTGGAACGATAAATTTAGCGCTAAAGAAAATTACCTGAGCTTAAATGGTTATGTAAACAAGCGCATTAATTCTTTAAACCTTGGTTTAGCCGCATCAACCGAATTTGGAAATTCCAAAGATGCTTCGACCAGTGTTGGCAATAATCTGTTGCGTTTAAATCCTTATATCCGCTTACAGGTTAAGGGAGCTAAAATTACGGCTGGTGTTAATTTTGTTCAGGAATTTGGTGCCTACAGCAGCTCAAAAATATTCCCTGCAGTTACAGCCGATTTTACGCTGATTCCTGATTATTTACAGGTTTTTGGAGAGGTTAAAGGGGATGTAAACCGAAACTCGCTAAAAGGCTTTACCGATGAAAATCCTTGGCTAAACAGCAATATCCTGGTTAAAAATACCATAGAAAAATTGAGTTTCAGCGCAGGCGTTAAGGGTACCGGCGGACCAGGTTTTGGTTACAAAGCCCGTATCTATGTAAAACAGTTTGATGATATGCCATTGTTCGTAAATAACTTTACCGACTTTAACAAATTTGATGTGATTTACGATTTTGGCAAAACGAAATTAACCGGCTTGGAAGGCGAAATTTCTGTTCAGGTAAGTGATGCTTTAAAATGGACCGGTAAATTTAACCTGGATGATTGGAAGCCTGCTTCTGAAACTTACTCCTGGTTCAAACCTGGCTTAAAAGTAAGCTCAAACTTTATGTATACCTTCAACAAAAAATTGAGTTTTAATGCCGGTGTAGTCATTCAGGATGATGTAAAAGCTAAAGTGTATACCGGCACTCCTGTTCCGGCATCGCAATACGTCATCCCTAACACAAGCATAGAACTTATTGAAACCGTTAAAGGTTATGTGGATTTAGGTGTTGGTGCAGATTACAGGATCAATAAAAAATTCTCTGTTTTTGCTAAAGCAAACAACATTTTAAATAATAATTACAGCAGGTATTTATACTACCAGGCAAACGGATTTAACATTTTTGGCGGATTAACCTATTCGTTTTAGGATAGAGAACTTCTGAATTTTGACCGAAAACAAAAATGCCTTCTACAATCAGGAGGCATTTTTTTATGGATACATTTCTGAAAATCTTATCATGAGGTTATTCCAATCATTCTTTATCCCACCAAACTCTTGCGGTCAGCACATCACCTCCGGCTATTCTTGCTACAGCGTCTTTATAATTCCGGGGTTGTTCAGCACTTCGGTTGACAGATAAATCATCCTTCTCGGATTGTGCCATTGGTTCTGCTTTCATCAAGCGGATTCTGGTTTACAAACGCGGTAATCTTCTCGGCGTCAACCTTTGCCGAAGGATCTAACTGCGCAAGTGACTGTATAGCCCCGGTTAATCCGTTAGTGTAATGCAGTTTTGCTGTACCACTGATATTCCACCCCCTCGAGATTATCATATAACGGGTAGGCTCAAAAATCAATTGCAGCTGGAATGCCATTTATGGAAGCTATTCTGTACCTAATATACCAGGACTGGCCAAAGCGAACCTTAGTCCAGCAGCAGTTGATATTCAGGCAACCAATTCATCAACAGCAGCATCGTTAGCCACACAAACCGTTAACAATGGTTATGGCATTTACCTCTATTACAATTTACCAAATAACGATGTGCATACTCATCTGTCAGGCATATCGAGCAAACTATACGGCGGTGCAGCTACGGTATATGCTCCATAGTTCTTAACCGTATAATTTTTACCGCTACAAACATTTGAGCAGGATGACCCCGGTTATCCTGACTTTTTTATAATGATTACAGCACATCGTGTCACTAAACATTTATATCGATTTAGCCATTTGCTTACTAGCATACCATTTCTATCTTTGTAACCATTATCTTTGCACGGATACCGGTATAGTTAATTAAAGCGGTGGGTTTTCAGCTTCAAAATAACAAACTGTATTCGTTTTTGTCCCTTTTTGGAATAAGCTGTATAAATACAGCCGCTGACACTATTTGAAGGTAGAATATAATTTTTAATTTTAAACGCTTAATTTTACCCGAATGGATATCTTATCATACCTTTTAGAACTTTTGCAGCAACGCAAAGAAGTTGGTATTACTGGCTTGGGCTCTTTTTATAAGAAAAAATACCCTGGAAGATACGATAAGGAAAAACAAACGTTTTTACCTCCGGGGTATACGCTACAGTTTTCGGTCGAAGTAACCGATGAAGAAGCTTTAGCCAACTTTATTTCCACAAAAGCAAACCTTGCAAAGGAAGATGCCATTAATCGCATTGCACAATTTGTTGAGGAAGTAAACCAAAAACTGGAATTAGACCATGAAGCCGAACTTCAAAATGTTGGTCGCTTATTTTTTACGGAACAAGGACTGGCTTTCGAACCGGTTAAAAACATGAATTATGGTTCCGAATTTTACGGACTTCCGTCGTTGGCAGAAACCGTAATCAAGGAAACAAAAACTGATTTACCACAGGACGAAGAACAAGTTTACGACGAAATAGCGGAGGCGCCAGGTGCACCATCTCCTTTTGAGAATAAATCATACCAGGCCCCTGTGATCGAAAATGTAGAACTGGATGAAGTAAAGGACGACCTTAAAAACACCTTGAAGCATACATTAACGGATGCGTCAGAAACTACTGAAGCCCCCGGGTTTATTAAGGAACAGCACGAGGAACATCCAAGCCGTTTTGGCCACACGCCAGAATCGGAGGTAGAAAATGGTGCTCAAGAGCGACATACTATTGAAACACCAGAATCTGCTGAAACGCAGGAAGAAGCAAATAAAGTTCAGGATGTAGATGTACCAGAATCGGTTATAGCACAGCATGAAGAACACCCTAACCGTTTTGGCCACACGCCAGAATCGGAAGTAGAAAATATTGCTGCAGAACACCAGGTTGCTGAAACCAGCCATACTGATGAAGCTAAAAAGGCGGGAGATACTGTGGTAACCAGCCCGTTTGAAGATGTTAACCAGATTGGGGTTCCCCCTTCAATCGTGGAGCAGCATGAGGAAAACCCCAATCGCTTTGGCCATACACCAGAAGCAGACAAACCTACAGCAAAAGCAATTCCTGAACCGGTTTTACCGCGACAAGATTATTCGGGCCGTTTTTCATTAAGACCAGAAACTGATGAACCAAAAACATATATCAATTTAGAAGATGAGGTTAAAAAGGAAGAGCCTGTAATTGAGGCACCAGTTTTTATAAAAGAACAACATGCCGAGCATCCGAACCGTTTTGGCCATGACCCGCTCGAACACCGCAATGAAGCCAGGCAAGGTATGTCTACCTGGTTAATCATTGCTATAGCCATTGTAGCTTTACTTGTTATTGCAGCGATAACGTTCTTAATTAAACCCGAATTATTTACAGGAGCAACAACCGTTACTGAGAAACCGGCACAAATAATCATCGATTCTCCTAAAGTTGCTGTTGATACGTTAAAAGCAAAACAGGATTCGATCGCCAAAACCGATAGTATTTTAAAAGCAAACCAGGTTCAGCAAAAAACAGATACGGTTAAAAAAGAGGCAGTAAAACCTATAGCTAAGCCAGCTATCGAAACACCTAAAGAAAATAAAGTTGTACCAAACACTGGTCCTTCTACGTTCTATGTTATCGCAGCATCATTCCAATCAGAAAAGAAAGCGCTTGTTTTTATCAAGCAAATGGAAAAAATTGGTTTAAAGGCCGAAATAGCATCAGTACCCGGCCGTTTAAAAAAAGTGAGTATAGCAAGTTTCAGCACAGAAAAAGAGGCTAAAGAACAAAAAGATATTTTAGAGAAAAAACTTAAAGGTAAAGGGTATTTCGTACAACAAAAACACAACACACAACCATAATGATAACTTTATTAATTCAAGACACCACACAAGCATTACAAGACACAGCAAATGCGACTAACCAGGCTGTAACACAACCACAATCAGAATTACATTTTATCGATCTGCTTTTTAAAGGCGGCTGGGTAATGATTCCGTTGGCTTTTCTGGCTTTTTTAGCTTTGATAATTTTTGTTGAACGTTATTTAACCATCAAAAAAGCCACAAAAGATGAGGCTAACCTTATGGCACAAACCAGGTCTTATATCCAATCTGGAAATCTAGATGGTGCCATGTCGCTTTTAAGAAATAACAATTCCCCTCTTTCACGCATGTTGCAAAAAGGGTTAAAACGCATTGGCCGCCCGATTAAAGATATTGAAGGCGCAATTGAAAATGTGGGTAAATTAGAAGTTTCTAAACTAGAGAAGAACATCAGCATTTTAGGTATTGTTGCAGGTATTGCACCAATGCTTGGTTTCGTAGGTACAATTGTAGGGGTAATTACCATTTTTCACCAGGTATCAATCAAAGGAGCGATCGAAATCGGAACGATTTCCGGTGGTTTGTATACCAAAATGATTACTTCTGCAACGGGGTTAATTATCGGTATTATTGCCTATGTACTGTATCACATTTTAAATATCATGGTCGAAAAAATCATCCTTAAAATGGAGACCGATGCAATTGATTTTATTGATTTACTAGAAGAACCGGGCAAATAATGAATTTACGCAAGAGAACAAAAGGATCGGTAGAAGTACATACTTCAGCGTTGAACGATATTATGTTCTTCCTGATGTTGTTTTTCTTATTGGCCTCTGCTGTAGTCAATCCTACAGTGGTAAAATTATTGCTGCCACAATCATCAAGCGGACAGCAATCCACCGCCAAAAAAGCAGTTACTGTTACCATAGACGAAAACTTAAAATATTTCGTTGAAAAGAAACCGGTAAGTATTGAAGAGTTAGAGCCAACTTTGGCATCATATCAAAAGCTGGCACCAGATATGACCATACTTTTATATGTATCGCGCAATGTGACCTATCAGGATGGATTTGTGGTTAACGATATTGCCAATAAACTGAAATTAAAACTTGTTGTAGCCGTTGAACCAAAAAAATAATGAACTACAAAGCACAAAACGTACCTCAGGAGGAAAACAATTATCCCAAGGCCATTGCCATAGCAAGCGGCATTATGGGATTTTTGTTATTGATCAGCTTCTTTATTGTGATTGGCTCTTTCCAGCCACCTGAAGAAGTGGGTATGGGCGGGATGGTGGTTAATTATGGAACTTCTGCAGAAGGTATGGGCGATGATTATACCAGTATCGAAGAACCATCTGCAGATCCAAATGCTAACGGTAAACCACCAGAAAAAGTAACACCTGAAGAAAAAGTTACGCCAAACACTGCCACCGAAAGTAGTGATAAAGAAGTACAAACACAAAATACAGAGGAGGCCATTGCAGTAAATACCAAACCTACAAAACCCACCAAGGCGGCACCCACTCCTGTTACAGAAGATAAACCTGCCAAACCTGTAATTAACCAGAATGCACTCTACAAAGGCAAAAAAAATACTGGTCAGGGACAAGGGGATGGTACCGGAAAAACACCGGGAAACCAGGGCGATAAAGATGGTGATCCTTTGGCGTCAAATTATGGCGAAGGCGGTTCTGGAAATGGCAATGTGCAATTATCATTGGCCAGCAGAAAATTTATCGATATCCCCAGAATACAGGATGATGGACAGAGCGCAGGAAAAATTGCCGTTCAGATCCGTGTAGATAAAAATGGCAAAGTAGTACAGGCCCGTGCCGGAGCTAAAGGTACCACCCTATCCGATTTAGCCCTCTGGAGAAAATGCGAGCAGGCCGTATTAGGTGCAAGTTTAAATAAATTGGAATCCGCTCCAGATGTACAAACCGGAATTGTAATGTTCAATTTCAAAGTGAAATAAAAAAGATATTTAAATTGCCAAGTCCAAGGTCTGTGTCCGCACAGACCTTTTTTGTTATTACAACCCTGAATTTATTCAAGGTTTACCTAACATGAAAGATGCCGACCACGTAGTAGCTACAAGGCGTTTGAAAACACTATTTCTACTTGTAAAATATACCCGATAGTTGATCGGATCAGCTTGACGATAACTCGTAATACTCCATGACTTTATCTCCACAGACCATTAAAGTGATTTAAAGACTTTCGGAGTTCTTTCAGCAACGAGCAAAACTTCGGGAGAAATCTTCTCATTTCATTTCATAATTACGCCAGTCAACCTATATTTGAAGCATATGATGAACTACCAACAAACGCTTGATTTTTTATACAGTAAACTCCCCATGTTTACCCGCGTTGGCGCGTCTGCTTTCAAAAAAGATTTAACGAATACCATTATCCTTTGCGAAGCTTTGGATAATCCTCAAAATAAATTTAAGAGCATCCACGTGGCTGGAACAAATGGGAAAGGTTCCACATCCCACATGCTGGCTTCCGTGCTACAGGCACAGGGATATAAAACAGGATTGTATACTTCCCCTCATTTAAAAGATTTCCGTGAACGCATTCGCATCAATGGAACTATGATCAACAAAAGCGAAGTAGTATCATTCGTAAAAAAACAGCAAAACCTCATCGAAAAAATCGAACCTTCCTTTTTTGAAGTCACTGTTGCACTTGCATTCGATCATTTTGCCAAACATCAGGTAGATGTAGCCATAATCGAGGTGGGCTTAGGCGGAAGACTGGATTCAACTAATATCATTACCCCGCAGATTTCGGTGATCACCAACATCAGCCTTGATCATACCAATATGTTGGGCAATACTCTGGCCGAAATTGCAGGCGAAAAAGCAGGCATTATCAAAAAAAATATCCCGGTTGTTATTGGTGAAACGCAAGAAGAATCTGCACCGGTTTTTATTAAAAAAGCTGAAGCTGAAAACGCTCCTATCGTTTTTGCTGATCAAGTGTTAACCGCGCAGAATTTTAAAATCAAAAACAGTAAACTTTTCTTATCCGTTTATCAGGGAGGAAAAATCAAATACAAAGATCTTCATAGCGATCTTACCGGAATTTATCAGCATAAGAATATCTTAACTGTTCTCGAAACCCTGACCGTACTGAATGAGAAAACAGAAATCAAAACTGATCAGGAAAGTATTTATAAGGGCATTAGACAGGTTAAAAGGCAAACCGGTTTACAAGGACGCTGGCAAACTTTAAGCAGAAATCCCTTGGTAATTTGCGATACCGGACATAATGAAGCTGGAATTACCGAAGTGATCAAAAACATTTCACAAACCCCATACCAGCAATTACATATTGTGTTCGGGATGGTTAACGATAAAGATATCTCGAAAGTACTGTCACTAATGCCCAAAAATGCGACCTATTATTTTTGTAAACCCAATTTAGAACGTGGTTTAGCTGCAGATACGCTGAAAGAACAGGCGGCAGCATTTAGCTTAAAAGGAAACAGCTATACGTCAGTTCTTGAAGCTAAAGCAACTGCTATTCAAATAGCTGATCCCGAAGATTTGGTTTTTATTGGTGGGAGTACGTTTGTAGTGGCCGAAGCGATATAAAATCTTTACATTAACTTCAGTTTAGCTTTATCTAAATTCATTACTTTAGCCCTTTAACTAAAGCATGATGAATAAAATATCCCGTTTAATTTTTACCATTTCTATTTTTTCGATCTCACTTTCTTCAGCTCAAACCAAAAAACCCGTTACAACGGCAGCTAAAGCATTCCCGGCTGAGGTTGCACGCCCCAAGTTAGTGGTTGGCCTGGTGGTCGACCAGATGCGTTGGGATTATTTATACCGTTATTATAACCGCTATAGCAACGGTGGCTTTAAAAGATTGATCAACGAAGGTTTTTCTGTTGAAAATACTTTTATCCCCTATACACCAACTTATACCGCATGTGGCCATACCTGTATTTACACAGGTTCAGTTCCGGCTGTTCATGGTATTATCGGTAACGACTGGTTTGATCCTGAAACTAAAAAGAATGTTTATTGTACAGAGGATTCTGCAGTATCTACTGTTGGCAGTACCCCTTCATCAGAGGGTAATATGTCGCCCAAAAACATGCTTACCACAACCATTACGGATGAGTTGAGATTAGCCACAAACTTTAGAGGTAAGGTAATCGGTATTTCCCTGAAAGACAGAGGTTCTATCCTTCCGGCCGGTCACGCGGCCAATGCGGCATACTGGTACCAGGGCAGTACCGGAAACTGGATTACCAGTACATATTATATGAAAGAAGTACCCACCTGGATTGCTGATTATAATAAATTGAAACTTGCAAATAAGTTTTATGCAAAAAACTGGGAAACTTTATATCCGATCAATACCTATATAAACAGTACCAAAGATCAAAATGCTTATGAAGGTAAATCAAGTACATTTCCACACCAGTTAGCACAAAATATCGATAAAAATTTCGACGCCATCAGAAGTACCCCTTATGGTAATACCATTACGTTAGACCTGGCCAAACTCGCTATTCTTTCTGAAGATCTGGGGCAGGATAACATTACCGATTTTTTAGCGGTAAGCTGTTCTTCTACCGATTATATTGGCCATGCCTACGGACCTAATTCTATCGAAGCTGAAGATACTTATCTACGCCTAGATAAAGATTTTGAAGAGTTTTTCAACTACCTGGATAAAAAGGTTGGTAAAGGAAATTATACTGTTTTTTTAACGGCCGACCATGGTGCAGCCCATGTACCAGGCTTTATGCAGGAGAATAAATTACCTGCGGGTGTAGTAAGTGACAAAGATATTGCAAACAAATTAAACGCCTATTTAAATGATAAATTTAAAGTAAACAATGTCGTTTTAAGATCAATGAATAACCAAATCATTTTTGATCATGACAAGACCGACAAAGGTAATGTGAGTTTTGACGTAATTAAATCAGCATCAGTAGAATTCTTAAAAACTTTGGATGGCTTCCAGAATGCAGTAGATATTGCTAAAATATCGCAGGCAACACTTCAGGAAATCCAGAAGAAAATGATCACCAATGGATATAATGCCCGTAGAAGTGGCGATATCTATTATGTGTTACAACCAAACTGGTTTAACGGTGGCAGCACGGGAACCACACATGGTAACTGGAACCCTTACGATTCGCACATTCCATTGGTTTTTATGGGCTGGGGAATTAAGCTAGGGGCTTCCAATCAAACACATTATATGACTGACATTGCGCCAACGCTGGCTGCACTCCTCCACATTCAAATGCCAAATGGTACCGTTGGAGAACCAATTACAGAAGTCATCAATAAATAAAACAAAAAACTATGCCTACAGCATAGTTTTTTTCGTTTTAACAGATTATTTAAACCAGAGTCGTCGCCCTGAATTCATTTCAGGGTCTATTTTGCAGGAAGATGCTGGCCACACAGTAGCTACAAGGCCATTGAAAACACTATTCCATGCTTGTAAAATAAATCCGATAACTACTGGATCAGCATCGCGATCGGATTAGACAGGGAGCCGGGGTTATATCTCTCGAATATCTTACATGCTAAAATTAAACCTTATTTTTTATTTTAGATCATGTTAATATATACCGCGACCAAACTCACACCCATACTCGAATCGCATGATATGCAGGCAACATTTAACTTCTATACAGAAATTTTAAACTTTACCTGTGCAGCGAAACTCGATGATCTGAGCTGGTTTAGCCTGCAAAAAGATGATATAGAAATCATGTTCTCTATCCCCAATACCCACCGAAATACTCCCAAACCAGTTATGAGCGGCTCACTTTACATCAAAACAAATGAGATAACAACGCTATGGGAAAATTTAAAAAACAAGTGCGAAATCTGTTATCCGCTCGAAAATTTCGAATATGGTATGAGGGAGTTTGCCATTTTCGACAATAACGGTTATTTACTACAGTTCGGGCAAGAATTATAGCTGAACCAAAAGCCATAACGGTATAGGGTATTCACTATTTAAACTGCTTTATTTACTACATTTGTGTACCAAATATTTGGAAACGAGGAGTGGTGATCTGCCCATACCGCCCTAAAATCCCATAGTATGCAACAAGTAGAAATTTATAAACCTAAAAATAAAATCCGTTTTGTAACCGCTGCTTCCCTTTTCGACGGACACGATGCCACCATTAATATCATGCGCCGTATCCTGCAATCTTCGGGAGCAGAAGTCATCCACCTTGGTCACAACCGATCGGTTGATGAGGTGGTCAATTGTGCCATTCAGGAAGATGTACAAGGTATTGCCATGACATCCTATCAGGGTGGCCATATCGAATATTTTAAATATATGTACGATTTGTTGCAGGAAAAAGGAGCGGGACATATTAAAATATTTGCCGGTGGTGGCGGTGTAATTTTACCCTCAGAGATTGAAGAATTACAGGCTTACGGAATTGCAAGAATCTATTCGCCTGATGATGGCCGTAAAATGGGACTACAGGGTATGATCAATGATATGCTGATGCAAACCGATTTTATGACCAAGACACGTATCGGCGACGAATTCAAAAGCATCTCCACAAAAGATATCAAAGCTATAGCTGGTGCCATTACGGTTGCAGAAAATGATCCTGAAGCTGCTCAAAAATTTGTTGACGAATTAAAGCGATTATCGCAAAACAACACCGCCCCGGTTTTGGGCATTACCGGAACCGGTGGGGCCGGAAAATCATCATTGGTAGATGAATTGGTACGCCGTTTTCTGGTAGAAGTGAAAGATAAAACACTCGCCATTATCTCTGTCGATCCGTCGAAAAGAAAAACAGGAGGTGCGTTGCTAGGCGACCGTATCCGCATGAATGCGATCAATAATCCAAGGGTTTACATGCGGTCTTTAGCTACCCGGCAGGCCAATCTGGCTTTGTCAAAAAATGTACAGGAAAGTATAGATATCTGTAAGGCCGCCGGTTACGATCTGATTATTGTAGAAACCTCGGGTATTGGTCAATCAGATACAGAAATTACCGAACATTGTGATGTTTCATTATATGTAATGACACCTGAATTTGGTGCAGCTACACAACTCGAAAAAATCGATATGCTAGATTTCGCCGATCTGGTAGCGATTAATAAATTTGATAAACGAGGGGCTCTGGATGCATTAAGGGATGTGCGCAAACAATATAAGCGCAACCATAACATTTTCGATGCCAGAGATGAGGAAATTCCTGTTTACGGAACTATGGCTTCACAGTTTAACGATCCGGGTATGAATAACCTGTTTGTAGCTTTAATGGAGCAGATCAAGTTAAAAACCGGAACTGATTTTAAGGCCAAAATGGAACTAACTTCTGATCAATCAGAGAAAATTTACATTATCCCACCCGATCGCATCCGCTACCTGGCAGAAATTGCCGAATCGAGTCAGATGTATAACGAATGGGTAGATAAACAGGCCACCATCGCCCGTAAAATGTATCAGCTTAAAGGGGTAATCGATTTATTAAGCGACAATAATTTACCAGATAAATCAAACGTATCCCCAATAGGAGGAGATTTAGAAGGGATCTACTCCTTTTATGAAGAACAATTAGATGGCGAATGCAAACGTTTACTTCGCCAATGGCCAGAAACCAAAAGGGCATATCAGGAAGAATTTTTCATTTATAAAGTCCGCGATAAAGAAATTAAACAGCCTTTATTTTACGAATCACTTTCAAAATTAAATATCCCGAAAGTATCTTTACCACGGTATGAAGACTGGGGTGATATTTTGAAATGGCTGTTAACCGAAAACCTCCCTGGCGAATTTCCTTATGCAGCCGGGGTGTTCCCTCTTAAACGCGATGGCGAAGACCCTACGAGAATGTTTGCCGGAGAAGGTGGCCCTGAACGTACGAATAAGCGCTTTCATTATGTGTCGTTAGATCAACCGGCACATCGCTTATCTACCGCTTTTGATTCTGTAACACTTTATGGAGAAGATCCGCATATCCGCCCGGATATTTATGGAAAAATCGGTAATTCTGGAGTAAGTATCGCTACCTTGGATGATGCCAAAAAATTATATTCCGGTTTTGACCTTTGTGCACCGTCCACCTCCGTATCGATGACGATTAATGGCCCCGCACCAATGTTATTGGGTTTCTTTATGAATGCAGCCATCGATCAGCAATGTGAAAAGTACATTATCGAAAATGGTTTAAAAGAAGAGGTTGAGGCTAAAATTATTTCCATCTATAAAGCCAGGAACACAGAAAGGCCATCATACAATGGCGCGTTACCAGAAGGAAATAACGGCTTGGGTTTAATGCTTTTGGGTGTTACCGGCGATCAGGTTCTCCCAGCTGATGTTTATGCCAATATCAAGGCTAAAGCCATCAGCACAGTACGCGGAACCGTCCAGGCCGATATTTTAAAAGAAGACCAGGCACAAAATACCTGCATCTTTTCTACCGAATTTGCTTTGAGGATGATGGGCGATATTCAGAAATACTTCATCGATGAAAAAGTAAGGAACTTTTATTCGGTATCTATTTCAGGCTATCACATTGCAGAAGCGGGTGCCAATCCAATTTCTCAGCTGGCCTTTACCCTGAGTAATGGATTTACTTTTGTTGAATATTATTTAAGCAGGGGTATGCATATCGATGACTTTGCACCTAACCTGTCTTTCTTTTTCTCCAATGGTATCGATCCTGAATACGCAGTTATCGGCCGCGTGGCCAGAAGAATCTGGGCCAAAGCCATCAAAAATAAATACAAGGGAAACGAGCGTTCTCAGAAGCTCAAATACCATATTCAAACTTCCGGGCGTTCATTACACGCCCAGGAAATCGATTTTAACGATATACGAACAACACTTCAAGCTTTATATGCCATATACGATAACTGTAATTCCCTTCACACCAATGCTTATGATGAAGCCATCACTACCCCAACCGAAGAATCGGTCAGGAGAGCCATGGCGATACAATTGATTATTAACAGGGAATTAGGTTTGGCCAAGAACGAAAATCCGTTACAAGGCGCTTTCATTATCGAAGAACTGACTAATCTGGTAGAAGACGCTGTTCTCGCAGAATTTAAACGGATTAACGATCGTGGCGGGGTTTTGGGAGCGATGGAAACCATGTATCAACGTGGAAAAATCCAGGAAGAAAGTTTATATTACGAGACGCTCAAACATACAGGAGAATACCCGATTGTAGGCGTTAATACATTTTTAAACAAAAATGGTTCACCAACCATTGTTCCGGGTGAAGTAATTCGCGCCACAGAGGATGAAAAACAATATCAGATTGCTGCATTGCGAAAATTTCACCAGCGTAATGAAGACCGTGCAACAGATTTGCTAAAACAACTTCAAAAATCAGCCATAGCTGGCGATAATATTTTTGAGCAACTCATGGAGGTGTGTAAAATATGCTCTTTAGGCCAGATTAGTAATGCACTCTATGAAGTTGGTGGCCAGTATAGAAGAAATATGTAACGGAACATAGCAAAAAAAAGTCCCTTGATGCAAATCGAGGGACTTTATATATATTCTGACTATCCGGCAATCCAGCTAAATTTATAATCAATCGTTGGATTTTTCATACGTTCTGCAACACGCAACAAACGCGAAGGTAGCGCCATGATATAGTCACGTGCCTTTTCACCGGCCTCATTTAAATCACGCATGCCCTCAATTTTCCAATCCTCAATTAATTGCTGCATAATTTCAACATAATCAATCGCCGTATAAACACCCAAACGCTGAGCGGCATCCGTAAAGTGGCCAAAAGTCTGACCAATTTTTAAGCCTACTTCACGTAAGAAATGAGCTGGCATGACGATTTTTTTACGCATCATATCTTCAAAAGCCAACATCGCTTCATTAGGATCGACCTCGAATATGCGGTTCATAAAATCTTTATAAGCTTTGGCATGCCTCGCCTCATCAGAAGCAATCACACCACACATTCTGGATAATAAAGTATCGCCGTCTTTTTTGGCTAAAGAAGCTACCCTTCTGTGCGAAATATTAGTTGCCAACTCCTGGAACGAGGTATAAATAAAATTACGGTAAGGATCATGGCCGGTTCCGATATCAAAACCATCAGCAATCAGGTATTGCGTAGAAATTTCCATCTGGCGCATATCCACACGACCCGACAGGTATAAATATTTATTTAACAAATCGCCATGACGGTTTTCCTCTGCAGTCCAGTGCCTGTTCCATTTCATCCATCCACCATCTTCTTTCATGCTCGGCCCCTGCACCATGGCTAACCACGATTCGTAGGTAGGTAAAGCTTCTTCCGTAATCGTATCGCCAATCAATACCGCTACAAGATCATAAGAAAGATCCTTTGCGTTATCTCTTAATATTCTAATATCTTGATAAAATGTTTCGCTCGTAGAATCAGGAAGAAAATCAGATGGTTGCCAGTTCGTATCAATTGGTTTAAGATAGGTATCCATCATCTCCAGCATATACTTTTCGATATGCACCATTACTTCCCTTCTTTTATCTGCAAAAAAACTCATTATTTATACTTATATTTTTGTTAAAAACAAAGATAACCAAATATTGTGGCAAACCTTATGATATTAAACATATTTAGCACTAATCCGTTTTAATTTCGCCTAAATAAAAAACTTTGGTAGGAATCGTCTTATTTGCTGTATTCAAAATATTGGTAGGTAAATATTGATTGCTATATGATAAGCTTGTTAGTTGAATCACGTAAGCAGTAACCTAGATCGGGTCCCATCTGTTGTCCTTTGCACTCTGCCAATAGAAAATCGGCGGCGTACCCCACCGGGACTTTCTAACCCGGGACAGTAGAATAGATAGAGGCAACATGGAAACGGATGATGGAACTGATCTGCGGAGATCTCCGGGACAATCATTTGAATTTTATTACCTGTTATGATTAAAAAGCATCTGTTTTTACTGAAGCGCAGGTTTCTGTGCGTTTGGGCGGGGTGCTGTCCTGCTGTACGCTGTATCCTTTTGGGAAATTTTATCTGTTGAACAATTTTTTCTTTGCCCAAAAGGGATGCCGCTCCCATCAGGGCTATTGTGAAGGGAGGTAAGATGGACGGTGGAAAGGATAACGGAACGGCCTCTGCGGGGCAGTACTTTGAGTTTTATTACGCTTTATGGCTGAAAGAGCACTGCTTTTCCCGGAGCGCAGTTTCCTGTGCGTTTAGTCCGGGTCCTGTCCTGCTGTACGCTGTATCCTTTTGGGAAACCTTTTCTGTTGAACAATTTCTTCTTTGCCCAAAAGGGATGCCGCTCCCATCAGGGCTATCGTGAAGGGAGGTAAGATGGACGCGATGGAAAAGGGAGGATGGAACTGATCTGCGCCATCTGCGGGGCAGTACTTTGAGTTTTATTACGCTTTATGGCTGAAAGAGCACCTGCTTTTCCCGGAGCGCAGTTTCCTGTGCGTTTGGGCGGGGTTCTGTCCTGCTGTACGCTGTATCCTTTTGGGAAACCTTTTCTGTTGAACAATCTTTTCTTGGCCCAAAAGGGATGCCGCTCCCATCAGGGCTATCGTGAAGCGAGGTAAGATGTACGGTGGAAAAGGGAGGATGGAACTGATCTGCGCCATCTGCGGGGCAATACTTTGAGTTTTTACTTCCTATGGTTAAAAGAGGATCGGCTTTTCCCGGAGCGCAGGTTTCTGTGCGTTTGCGGGGTTCTGTCCTGCTGTACGCTGTATCCTTCTGGGAAATTTTATCTGTTGAACAATTTCATCTTTGCCCAAAAGGGATGCCGCTCCCATCAGGGCTATCGTGATGAGAGGTAAGATGGAAAAGGGAGGATGGAACCAATCTGCAGAGATCAGCATTATGTGCGGGCTCAAAGCTTTCTCTGCCAGAGGGAAAAAGCGCTATAAACGAAGAAAGCCCTCCAACATTGCTGCTGAAGGGCTTCTCTTTAAGATCTGGCACCGACCTACTCTCCCACGTGTTACCGCAGTACCATCGGCTCTGGTGGGCTTAACTTCTCTGTTCGGAATGGGAAGAGGTGGACACCACCGATATAGGCACCTGAATATTTTTATTTAAGTCGAAAGGTGAAAGCCTAAGGACTAAAGCTGTCTATAATCCGCTTTGGTCTTTGCTCTTTTAGCTTTGCGCTTAAATGACATATTATTGAAAGAAGTTAGTTGGAAGAACAAACAACAGTCTGTCTTGCTTTGAAAGCTTCGGATGATTAGTACTACTCGACTGTGCTGTCGCCAGCTTTACATCTGTAGCCTATCAACGTAGTAGTCTGCTACGGTCCTATATGGAATTCTCATCTCGTGGCTAGTTTCGCACTTAGATGCTTTCAGCGCTTATCTATTCCCAGCGTAGCTACTCTGCAATGCCCCTGGCGGAACAACAGATTCACTAGAGGCTGGTCCAACCCGGTCCTCTCGTACTAAGGTCAGCCCCACTCAAAATTCCTACGCCCACAACAGATAGGGACCGAACTGTCTCGCGACGTTCTGAACCCAGCTCGCGTGCCACTTTAATCGGCGAACAGCCGAACCCTTGGGACCTTCTCCAGCCCCAGGATGTGACGAGCCGACATCGAGGTGCCAAACCTCCCCGTCGATATGAGCTCTTGGGGGAGATCAGCCTGTTATCCCCAGCGTACCTTTTATCCTTTGAGCGATGGCCCTTCCATGCAGAACCACCGGATCACTATATCCGTCTTTCGACCCTGATCGACCTGTATGTCTCACAGTCAAGCAAGCTTATGCTATTGCACTCCGCGTACGGTTACCAAGCGTACTGAGCTTACCTTTGAAAGCCTCCGTTACCTTTTTGGAGGCGACCACCCCAGTCAAACTACCCATCAAACAATGTCTCCCAAATGATGGGATTAGACACCGAATACAGAAAGGGTGGTATTTCAACGTTGGCTCCACGATGCCTGGCGACACCGCTTCATAGCCTCCCACCTATCCTACACATCCTGTACCCAATGTCAATGTTAAATTGTAGTGAAGGTGCATGGGGTCTTTCCGTCCCGTTGCGGGTACCCGGCGTCTTCACCGGGACCACAATTTCACCGAGCTCATGGCTGAGACAGCGCCCAGATCGTTACACCATTCGTGCAGGTCGGAACTTACCCGACAAGGAATTTCGCTACCTTAGGACCGTTATAGTTACGGCCGCCGTTTACTGGGGCTTCGATTCAATGCTTCTCTTGCGATGACATCCCCTCTTAACCTTCCAGCACCGGGCAGGTGTCAGGCCTTATACCTCATCTTTCGATTTTGCAAAGCCATGTGTTTTTGTTAAACAGTCGCCTGGGCCTTTTCACTGCGGCTGACATTGCTGCCAGCGCCCCTTCTCCCGAAGTTACAGGGCCATTTTGCCGAGTTCCTTAGCCATGATTCACTCGAGCACCTTAGAATCCTCTTCCCGGATACCTGTGTCGGTTTGCGGTACGGGTTTTTATAACCTGAAGCTTAGCGGTTTTTCTTGGAAGTCTGATTACCTGCACTATCCAGTCCCCCGAAGGTTCCCGGTACTATCAGCTCTCAGCATCAATCACGGATTTGCCTGTGTTTGATATACCTACAGCCTTTAACGATCTATTCCGTCAGATCGCGGCAGTGTCACTACTCCGTCCCCACATCGCAGTTATAAAAAGTACTGGAATATTAACCAGTTGTCCATCGAATTTCCCCTTCGGGTTCTCCTTAGGTCCCGACTGACCCTGATCCGATTAGCGTTGATCAGGAAACCTTATCCTTTCGGTGGGCGGGTTTCTCGCCCGCCTTATCGTTACTTATGCCTACATTTGCTTTTCCAATCGCTCCAGCACCCATTACCAGATACCTTCACCGCAATTGGAATGCTCCCCTACCGATATATTTCAATCCCATAGCTTCGGTGTACAGTTTAATGCCCGTTTATTATCCATGCCCGATCGCTCGACTAGTGAGCTGTTACGCACTCTTTAAATGAATGGCTGCTTCCAAGCCAACATCCTAGCTGTCTGTGCAATCGGACCTCGTTAGTTCAACTTAACTGTAACTTGGGGACCTTAGCTGATGGTCTGGGTTCTTTCCCTCTCGGCGCGTGACCTTAGCACCCCGCGCCTCACTGCCGGTTATATTATATAGCATTCGGAGTTTGTCTGGATTTGGTAGGATTTGACTCCCCCGCACCCAATCAGTAGCTCTACCTCTATATAACTAAACACCGACGCTGTTCCTAAAAACATTTCGGGGAGTACGAGCTATTTCCCAGTTTGATTAGCCTTTCACCCCTACCCACAGATCATCCGGAAACTTTTCAACGTTTATCGGTTCGGTCCTCCAGTACGTGTTACCGCACCTTCAACCTGTCCATGGGTAGATCACAAGGTTTCGCGTCTACCTCCTCTGACTATACGCCCTGTTCAGACTCGCTTTCGCTTCGGATCCGTGCCTGAAGCACTTAACCTTGCCAGAGAAGAGTAACTCGTAGGCTCATTATGCAAAAGGCACGCCGTCACGCCACCTGGACGCTCCGACCGCTTGTAAGTACACGGTTTCAGGTTCTATTTCACTCCCCTGTTCGGGGTTCTTTTCACCTTTCCCTCACGGTACTGGTTCACTATCGGTCTCTCAGGAGTATTTAGCCTTACCGGATGGTGCCGGCTGATTCCCACAAGGCGTCTCCGACCTCGCGGTACTCAGGATACTGCTAGGCTAGCATTCTATACGTGTACTGGGCTATCACCATGTATCGCCGGGCTTCCCATCCCGTTCCACTTCTGTTTGCTAATGCCACGTTGCAGTCCTACAACCCCCACTTTGCCGTAACAAGGTAGGTTTGGGCTCTTTCCCTTTCGCTCGCCACTACTCAGGAAATCATTGTTATTTTCTCTTCCTCTGCTTACTTAGATGTTTCAGTTCGGCAGGTTTGCTCATTATATGTGACATGTCTTCAACATGCCGGGTTGCCCCATTCGGAAATCTCCGGATCTAGTTCCTATTTGCAGATCCCCGGAGCTTATCGCAGCTTATCACGTCCTTCATCGCCTCTGAGAGCCAAGGCATCCCCCGTGTACTCTTTCTTACTTTCTTCTACTCGTGCGCCTTTTGCGCCGCACGGTATGCTTTTTTTTGCTCTTGTTATGATGTCTCATTCCCGACGTAAAGTCGGGAGAGCACAAACACAACAGTCGCCTATTGTTGTTTGCTCTTCTTTTTTAACTTCTTCCAATATGTCAAAGAACTTTACTGAGGCTGAAGGCCGAAGGTATAAAGGCGGAGGGTTTCATTCTCCCCAACCTAAGCTTCGTTTCAGCTTCGTTAGTAAAAAACTGCGGTCTCGAACCGTTTCATACCTTTTTTGATATGTGCCCCGTGGCGTTTCTTCTTTTCTTAATCTTTATGTCAATGTAGATTACCGATCCAGGTAATTGTTTTTTTTGTTTTCTGTTGTGGTGTTTTCAGTTTTAAGCGTTAGGTTTAACCCCATACCCTCTACCTTACAACCCTCAACCTTTTTTGGTGGAGAATAACGGAGTCGAACCGTTGACCTCCTGCGTGCAAGGCAGGCGCTCTAGCCAGCTGAGCTAATCCCCCAGAGTATCAGTTTTGAGTTCGGAGTTTTCAGTTTGGAGTATCCATCACTCCAGGCTCTTTTCTCCCAACTCCCAACTTCAATGGTAGTCCCGTCCAGATTTGAACTGGAGACCCCTACATTATCAGTGTAGTGCTCTAACCAGGCTGAGCTACGGGACTGTATTTTCAAGGCAGGCTTTAATTAGTCGCAGTACATAGTATCTTACCGCTACTGCTTCCCTTTTTTGGCTTACCCTTTTCGTCTCCGTTGCGCTATACCTCTATAGTATGCCCACCGTTGTCTTCTGGGTGTTTCTTTTTTCTCTTGTCTTTTTTTGTATAAAGTACCAGGTATTCAGTATCAAGACCTTAAGCCTTTTACCTCTTTACCCTCTACCTTATTCGAAATATCATGTTGCGTGGCGGGTAGGCGGTGCTACTCCAGAAAGGAGGTATTCCAGCCGCACCTTCCGGTACGGCTACCTTGTTACGACTTAGCCCCAGTTACCGGTTTTACCCTAGGACGCTCCTTGCGGTTACATACTTTAGGTACCCCCAGCTTCCATGGCTTGACGGGCGGTGTGTACAAGGCCCGGGAACGTATTCACCGCGTCATTGCTGATACGCGATTACTAGCGAATCCAACTTCATGGGGTCGAGTTGCAGACCCCAATCCGAACTGTGAACGGCTTTATGAGATTCGCATACTGTTGCCAGCTAGCTGCCCTCTGTACCGTCCATTGTAGCACGTGTGTAGCCCCGGACGTAAGGGCCATGATGACTTGACGTCGTCCCCTCCTTCCTCTCTGTTTGCACAGGCAGTCTGTTTAGAGTCCCCACCATTACATGCTGGCAACTAAACATAGGGGTTGCGCTCGTTGCGGGACTTAACCCAACACCTCACGGCACGAGCTGACGACAGCCATGCAGCACCTAGTTTCGTGTGATTGCTCACTGATCCATCTCTGGATCATTCACTAACTTTCAAGCCCGGGTAAGGTTCCTCGCGTATCATCGAATTAAACCACATGCTCCTCCGCTTGTGCGGGCCCCCGTCAATTCCTTTGAGTTTCACCCTTGCGGGCGTACTCCCCAGGTGGAACACTTAACGCTTTCGCTTAGCCGCTGACCGTGTATCGCCAACAGCGAGTGTTCATCGTTTAGGGCGTGGACTACCAGGGTATCTAATCCTGTTTGATCCCCACGCTTTCGTGCCTCAGCGTCAATAAGACCATAGTAAGCTGCCTTCGCAATCGGTGTTCTGAGACATATCTATGCATTTCACCGCTACTTGTCTCATTCCGCCTACCTCTAGTCCATTCAAGCCCATCAGTATCAAGGGCACTGCGATAGTTGAGCTACCGTCTTTCACCCCTGACTTAACAGGCCGCCTACGCACCCTTTAAACCCAATAAATCCGGATAACGCTTGGATCCTCCGTATTACCGCGGCTGCTGGCACGGAGTTAGCCGATCCTTATTCTTCCGGTACATTCAGCTATTTACTCGTAAATAGGTTTATTCCCGGATAAAAGCAGTTTACAACCCATAGGGCAGTCTTCCTGCACGCGGCATGGCTGGTTCAGAGTTGCCTCCATTGACCAATATTCCTTACTGCTGCCTCCCGTAGGAGTCTGGTCCGTGTCTCAGTACCAGTGTGGGGGGCCATCCTCTCAGATCCCCTAGTCATCGTCGCCTTGGTGGGCCGTTACCCCGCCAACTAGCTAATGACACGCATGCCCATCTCCATCCCATAAATGTTTGATCATTGGATAATGCCATCCTGTGATTTTATGCGGTATTAATCCGGATTTCTCCGGGCTATCCCCCTGATGAAGGTAGGTTGCATACGCGTTACGCACCCGTGCGCCACTTTCTCTCCCAGCAAGCTGGAAAATATCGTTCGACTTGCATGTATTAGGCCTGCCGCTAGCGTTCATCCTGAGCCAGGATCAAACTCTCCATTGTAAAATGTGTTGTTCAATTCTGACCAGTTTTTAACCATGTTAAAAATGGTCTTCTTTTTTTATGTTGTCTGTTAGACACCACCTCTAAAATAAAGCAGAATAATCATGTACTTTGATCAGTACTCCATTAACCCCGCTACGCTACATTGACATCTCTTTTAAGAACTTATCGACTGTTGTTGCCTCTCGGCCCGTCTTTATATATTGTGATTCGCTTTTTGGTTGGGGTCGTTTTCCTTCCCTTGTTTTCAAGCTCATTTCAATCTTTTTTTCTCTCTTCCCGGCATCCGCCGTTCCGGTCTTTTTTCCCCTTCGTTTCTGTTGGGAGTGCAAAGGTAAGCATCTTTTTTAAACTTCCAAATAAAATAAATTTTATTTTTTTCAGCCCTCTCTTTTATCTTTCCTTTATTTCAATATGCCGATGTTACTCAGCTTTCCCTCCTTCCGGACAGGGCTGCAAAGGTAGCAATCTTTTCCGCTTCCGCAATATTTATTTTAAAATAAATCCTGCCATCCATCGCCCAGAGCCATCCTTTCACCAAAACCCCTTCCTCCGAAGCGGGATGCAAAAGTAGAAAAAATATCTGCAACGGCAAAGCTTTTGAAGCGGTTAAAGCAGGATTTGACGTAAGACCATGGTTTTCAACGGAAAAAAGTTTAGCCAATGACCAAACTTTTTGGAAGATTAACTGTTTCATCCTGTCTTTTAAATCTTGAAGAGCATAAAAACCAGGGAATCCGGTACAGTGAAAGATCCTGCCCCCCGGCCGGGCGGAAGTTCTGCAGGACGGCCGGAGTAGAGAAACCGGAGCACAGCGGGGATTTGCAGCAAACAGCGGGAACAAACCGGTATAGCAGCACAACAATTGCTTTGCTGGAAAAAGATAAAATTTAAAAGAATAGCTGAATAATTCTTTTAGCGGTCAGGCCTTAATAAGTTTCCACATTTTTTTGCCTGAAGTTAGCAGCATTACCAAAATTAATCCAGCTATTAATCCAAAAGCAAATTCACGAAGGATGGAAGGAAAAGAAGGGATAATATGGTGCAAGAAAGAAATATTATGCGCAAAGATCCCACCAGATACCAATATCAGTGCAACTGTCCCGACAATACTTAAAATTTTGATGACAACAGGTAGTGATTTAACCAAGATTTTTCCAATCGCCGAAAAGATACCTTTTTCTCCCGAAGCTTTCATTAAACGGTAGCCAGCATCATCCATCCTCACAATAAGTGCAACGATACCATAAACGCCTATGGTGGCCAATAACGCGATTACAGAAATCGTCATGATCTGAATGGCAAGCTTTTCATCCAGAACACTGCCTAATGCGATAATAACGATCTCTATCGACAGGATAAAATCCGTAGTGATGGCAGATCTGATTTTTGCCTTTTCTGCTGCTTCACCTTCCTGGATCACTTCTTTAGCTTCAACATGTGAAGGCTTAGACCGATGAAAAAAATACTCTACAACTTTTTCCACCCCTTCATAGGCGAGATACAAGCCGCCCAATACCAGGATTATTTTAATCGCAACGGGAAAAAAAAAATTGAGCAACAATGCAATTGGAACAATGATAATCTTATTTACTAAAGAACCTTTTGTAATTGCCCATAATACGGGTAACTCCCGCGAAGAAAGGAAACCGGTAGACTTTTCTGCATTTACTGCCAGGTCATCGCCCAAAATACCAGCCGTTTTCTTAGCCGCTACTTTGGCCGTTACGGCAACATCGTCCATTAACGCACCTATATCATCTAAAATTGCAAAAAAACCCGAAGCCATATTTAAATTTATTAATGCTGCAAAATATCAATTCATTTTTAGATTTAGCTGATCAATACCAAATCTTTTAAACCTATACCTGTATTGAAACCCGGTTAGCCAGGTAAGGTTAAAAACAAATCAAATTTATTAACACGGGTTATAACAGTAATAAACTAAAACTGTTCGGAAAAGAAAGAAATAAATTTTATTATTGTTGAGAACTCAAAAATGGGCGTTAACATTAGGGAGTACTATTTGCACTAAGGTAGAAACTTTATTTTGTAGCGCAGTTTCCTGTGCGTTTGGGCGGGGTTCTGTCCTGCTGTACGCTGTATCCTTTTGGGAAACCTTTTCTGTTGAACAATTTTTTCTTTGCCCAAAAGGGATGCCGCTCCCATCAGGGCTATCGTGAAGGGGGTAAGATGGACGGTGGAAAGGATAACGGAACGGCCTCTGCGGGGCAATACTTTGAGTTTTTACTTCCTATGGTTAAAAGAGCACCTGCTTTTCCCGGAGCGCAGGTTCCCGTGCATTTAGTCCGGCTCCGGTCCTGCTGTACGCTGTATCCTTTTGGGAAACCTTTTCTGTTGAACAATTTTTTCTTTGCCCAAAAGGGATTCCGCTCCCATCAGGGCTATCGTGATGAGAGGTAAGATGGAAAAGGGAGGATGGAACCAATCTGCAGAGATCAGCATTATGTGCGGGCTCAAAGCTTTCTCTGCCAGAGGGAAAAAGCGCTATAAACGAAGAAAGCCCTCCAACATTGCTGCTGAAGGGCTTCTCTTTAAGATCTGGCACCGACCTACTCTCCCACGTGTTACCGCAGTACCATCGGCTCTGGTGGGCTTAACTTCTCTGTTCGGAATGGGAAGAGGTGGACACCACCGATATAGGCACCTGAATATTTTTATTTAAGTCGAAAGGTGAAAGCCTAAGGACTAAAGCTGTCTATAATCCGCTTTGGTCTTTGCTCTTTTAGCTTTGCGCTTAAATGACATATTATTGAAAGAAGTTAGTTGGAAGAACAAACAACAGTCTGTCTTGCTTTGAAAGCTTCGGATGATTAGTACTACTCGACTGTGCTGTCGCCAGCTTTACATCTGTAGCCTATCAACGTAGTAGTCTGCTACGGTCCTATATGGAATTCTCATCTCGTGGCTAGTTTCGCACTTAGATGCTTTCAGCGCTTATCTATTCCCAGCGTAGCTACTCTGCAATGCCCCTGGCGGAACAACAGATTCACTAGAGGCTGGTCCAACCCGGTCCTCTCGTACTAAGGTCAGCCCCACTCAAAATTCCTACGCCCACAACAGATAGGGACCGAACTGTCTCGCGACGTTCTGAACCCAGCTCGCGTGCCACTTTAATCGGCGAACAGCCGAACCCTTGGGACCTTCTCCAGCCCCAGGATGTGACGAGCCGACATCGAGGTGCCAAACCTCCCCGTCGATATGAGCTCTTGGGGGAGATCAGCCTGTTATCCCCAGCGTACCTTTTATCCTTTGAGCGATGGCCCTTCCATGCAGAACCACCGGATCACTATATCCGTCTTTCGACCCTGATCGACCTGTATGTCTCACAGTCAAGCAAGCTTATGCTATTGCACTCCGCGTACGGTTACCAAGCGTACTGAGCTTACCTTTGAAAGCCTCCGTTACCTTTTTGGAGGCGACCACCCCAGTCAAACTACCCATCAAACAATGTCTCCCAAATGATGGGATTAGACACCGAATACAGAAAGGGTGGTATTTCAACGTTGGCTCCACGATGCCTGGCGACACCGCTTCATAGCCTCCCACCTATCCTACACATCCTGTACCCAATGTCAATGTTAAATTGTAGTGAAGGTGCATGGGGTCTTTCCGTCCCGTTGCGGGTACCCGGCGTCTTCACCGGGACCACAATTTCACCGAGCTCATGGCTGAGACAGCGCCCAGATCGTTACACCATTCGTGCAGGTCGGAACTTACCCGACAAGGAATTTCGCTACCTTAGGACCGTTATAGTTACGGCCGCCGTTTACTGGGGCTTCGATTCAATGCTTCTCTTGCGATGACATCCCCTCTTAACCTTCCAGCACCGGGCAGGTGTCAGGCCTTATACCTCATCTTTCGATTTTGCAAAGCCATGTGTTTTTGTTAAACAGTCGCCTGGGCCTTTTCACTGCGGCTGACATTGCTGCCAGCGCCCCTTCTCCCGAAGTTACAGGGCCATTTTGCCGAGTTCCTTAGCCATGATTCACTCGAGCACCTTAGAATCCTCTTCCCGGATACCTGTGTCGGTTTGCGGTACGGGTTTTTATAACCTGAAGCTTAGCGGTTTTTCTTGGAAGTCTGATTACCTGCACTATCCAGTCCCCCGAAGGTTCCCGGTACTATCAGCTCTCAGCATCAATCACGGATTTGCCTGTGTTTGATATACCTACAGCCTTTAACGATCTATTCCGTCAGATCGCGGCAGTGTCACTACTCCGTCCCCACATCGCAGTTATAAAAAGTACTGGAATATTAACCAGTTGTCCATCGAATTTCCCCTTCGGGTTCTCCTTAGGTCCCGACTGACCCTGATCCGATTAGCGTTGATCAGGAAACCTTATCCTTTCGGTGGGCGGGTTTCTCGCCCGCCTTATCGTTACTTATGCCTACATTTGCTTTTCCAATCGCTCCAGCACCCATTACCAGATACCTTCACCGCAATTGGAATGCTCCCCTACCGATATATTTCAATCCCATAGCTTCGGTGTACAGTTTAATGCCCGTTTATTATCCATGCCCGATCGCTCGACTAGTGAGCTGTTACGCACTCTTTAAATGAATGGCTGCTTCCAAGCCAACATCCTAGCTGTCTGTGCAATCGGACCTCGTTAGTTCAACTTAACTGTAACTTGGGGACCTTAGCTGATGGTCTGGGTTCTTTCCCTCTCGGCGCGTGACCTTAGCACCCCGCGCCTCACTGCCGGTTATATTATATAGCATTCGGAGTTTGTCTGGATTTGGTAGGATTTGACTCCCCCGCACCCAATCAGTAGCTCTACCTCTATATAACTAAACACCGACGCTGTTCCTAAAAACATTTCGGGGAGTACGAGCTATTTCCCAGTTTGATTAGCCTTTCACCCCTACCCACAGATCATCCGGAAACTTTTCAACGTTTATCGGTTCGGTCCTCCAGTACGTGTTACCGCACCTTCAACCTGTCCATGGGTAGATCACAAGGTTTCGCGTCTACCTCCTCTGACTATACGCCCTGTTCAGACTCGCTTTCGCTTCGGATCCGTGCCTGAAGCACTTAACCTTGCCAGAGAAGAGTAACTCGTAGGCTCATTATGCAAAAGGCACGCCGTCACGCCACCTGGACGCTCCGACCGCTTGTAAGTACACGGTTTCAGGTTCTATTTCACTCCCCTGTTCGGGGTTCTTTTCACCTTTCCCTCACGGTACTGGTTCACTATCGGTCTCTCAGGAGTATTTAGCCTTACCGGATGGTGCCGGCTGATTCCCACAAGGCGTCTCCGACCTCGCGGTACTCAGGATACTGCTAGGCTAGCATTCTATACGTGTACTGGGCTATCACCATGTATCGCCGGGCTTCCCATCCCGTTCCACTTCTGTTTGCTAATGCCACGTTGCAGTCCTACAACCCCCACTTTGCCGTAACAAGGTAGGTTTGGGCTCTTTCCCTTTCGCTCGCCACTACTCAGGAAATCATTGTTATTTTCTCTTCCTCTGCTTACTTAGATGTTTCAGTTCGGCAGGTTTGCTCATTATATGTGACATGTCTTCAACATGCCGGGTTGCCCCATTCGGAAATCTCCGGATCTAGTTCCTATTTGCAGATCCCCGGAGCTTATCGCAGCTTATCACGTCCTTCATCGCCTCTGAGAGCCAAGGCATCCCCCGTGTACTCTTTCTTACTTTCTTCTACTCGTGCGCCTTTTGCGCCGCACGGTATGCTTTTTTTTGCTCTTGTTATGATGTCTCATTCCCGACGTAAAGTCGGGAGAGCACAAACACAACAGTCGCCTATTGTTGTTTGCTCTTCTTTTTTAACTTCTTCCAATATGTCAAAGAACTTTACTGAGGCTGAAGGCCGAAGGTATAAAGGCGGAGGGTTTCATTCTCCCCAACCTAAGCTTCGTTTCAGCTTCGTTAGTAAAAAACTGCGGTCTCGAACCGTTTCATACCTTTTTTGATATGTGCCCCGTGGCGTTTCTTCTTTTCTTAATCTTTATGTCAATGTAGATTACCGATCCAGGTAATTGTTTTTTTTGTTTTCTGTTGTGGTGTTTTCAGTTTTAAGCGTTAGGTTTAACCCCATACCCTCTACCTTACAACCCTCAACCTTTTTTGGTGGAGAATAACGGAGTCGAACCGTTGACCTCCTGCGTGCAAGGCAGGCGCTCTAGCCAGCTGAGCTAATCCCCCAGAGTATCAGTTTTGAGTTCGGAGTTTTCAGTTTGGAGTATCCATCACTCCAGGCTCTTTTCTCCCAACTCCCAACTTCAATGGTAGTCCCGTCCAGATTTGAACTGGAGACCCCTACATTATCAGTGTAGTGCTCTAACCAGGCTGAGCTACGGGACTGTATTTTCAAGGCAGGCTTTAATTAGTCGCAGTACATAGTATCTTACCGCTACTGCTTCCCTTTTTTGGCTTACCCTTTTCGTCTCCGTTGCGCTATACCTCTATAGTATGCCCACCGTTGTCTTCTGGGTGTTTCTTTTTTCTCTTGTCTTTTTTTGTATAAAGTACCAGGTATTCAGTATCAAGACCTTAAGCCTTTTACCTCTTTACCCTCTACCTTATTCGAAATATCATGTTGCGTGGCGGGTAGGCGGTGCTACTCCAGAAAGGAGGTATTCCAGCCGCACCTTCCGGTACGGCTACCTTGTTACGACTTAGCCCCAGTTACCGGTTTTACCCTAGGACGCTCCTTGCGGTTACATACTTTAGGTACCCCCAGCTTCCATGGCTTGACGGGCGGTGTGTACAAGGCCCGGGAACGTATTCACCGCGTCATTGCTGATACGCGATTACTAGCGAATCCAACTTCATGGGGTCGAGTTGCAGACCCCAATCCGAACTGTGAACGGCTTTATGAGATTCGCATACTGTTGCCAGCTAGCTGCCCTCTGTACCGTCCATTGTAGCACGTGTGTAGCCCCGGACGTAAGGGCCATGATGACTTGACGTCGTCCCCTCCTTCCTCTCTGTTTGCACAGGCAGTCTGTTTAGAGTCCCCACCATTACATGCTGGCAACTAAACATAGGGGTTGCGCTCGTTGCGGGACTTAACCCAACACCTCACGGCACGAGCTGACGACAGCCATGCAGCACCTAGTTTCGTGTGATTGCTCACTGATCCATCTCTGGATCATTCACTAACTTTCAAGCCCGGGTAAGGTTCCTCGCGTATCATCGAATTAAACCACATGCTCCTCCGCTTGTGCGGGCCCCCGTCAATTCCTTTGAGTTTCACCCTTGCGGGCGTACTCCCCAGGTGGAACACTTAACGCTTTCGCTTAGCCGCTGACCGTGTATCGCCAACAGCGAGTGTTCATCGTTTAGGGCGTGGACTACCAGGGTATCTAATCCTGTTTGATCCCCACGCTTTCGTGCCTCAGCGTCAATAAGACCATAGTAAGCTGCCTTCGCAATCGGTGTTCTGAGACATATCTATGCATTTCACCGCTACTTGTCTCATTCCGCCTACCTCTAGTCCATTCAAGCCCATCAGTATCAAGGGCACTGCGATAGTTGAGCTACCGTCTTTCACCCCTGACTTAACAGGCCGCCTACGCACCCTTTAAACCCAATAAATCCGGATAACGCTTGGATCCTCCGTATTACCGCGGCTGCTGGCACGGAGTTAGCCGATCCTTATTCTTCCGGTACATTCAGCTATTTACTCGTAAATAGGTTTATTCCCGGATAAAAGCAGTTTACAACCCATAGGGCAGTCTTCCTGCACGCGGCATGGCTGGTTCAGAGTTGCCTCCATTGACCAATATTCCTTACTGCTGCCTCCCGTAGGAGTCTGGTCCGTGTCTCAGTACCAGTGTGGGGGGCCATCCTCTCAGATCCCCTAGTCATCGTCGCCTTGGTGGGCCGTTACCCCGCCAACTAGCTAATGACACGCATGCCCATCTCCATCCCATAAATGTTTGATCATTGGATAATGCCATCCTGTGATTTTATGCGGTATTAATCCGGATTTCTCCGGGCTATCCCCCTGATGAAGGTAGGTTGCATACGCGTTACGCACCCGTGCGCCACTTTCTCTCCCAGCAAGCTGGAAAATATCGTTCGACTTGCATGTATTAGGCCTGCCGCTAGCGTTCATCCTGAGCCAGGATCAAACTCTCCATTGTAAAATGTGTTGTTCAATTCTGACCAGTTTTTAACCATGTTAAAAATGGTCTTCTTTTTTTATGTTGTCTGTTAGACACCACCTCTAAAATAAAGCAGAATAATCATGTACTTTGATCAGTACTCCATTAACCCCGCTACGCTACATTGACATCTCTTTTAAGAACTTATCGACTGTTGTTGCCTCTCGGCCCGTCTTTATATATTGTGATTCGCTTTTTGGTTGGGGTCGTTTTCCTTCCCTTGTTTTCAAGCTCATTTCAATCTTTTTTTCTCTCTTCCCGGCATCCGCCGTTCCGGTCTTTTTTCCCCTTCGTTTCTGTTGGGAGTGCAAAGGTAAGCATCTTTTTTAAACTTCCAAATAAAATAAATTTTATTTTTTTCAGCCCTCTCTTTTATCTTTCCTTTATTTCAATATGCCGATGTTACTCAGCTTTCCCTCCTTCCGGACAGGGCTGCAAAGGTAGCAATCTTTTCCGCTTCCGCAATATTTATTTTAAAATAAATCCTGCCATCCATCGCCCAGAGCCATCCTTTCACCAAAACCCCTTCCTCCGAAGCGGGATGCAAAAGTAGAAAAAATATCTGCAACGGCAAAGCTTTTGAAGCGGTTAAAGCAGGATTTGACGTAAGACCATGGTTTTCAACGGAAAAAAGTTTAGCCAATGACCAAACTTTTTGGAAGATTAACTGTTTCATCCTGTCTTTTAAATCTTGAAGAGCATAAAAACCAGGGAATCCGGTACAGTGAAAGATCCTGCCCCCCGGCCGGGCGGAAGTTCTGCAGGACGGCCGGAGTGGAGAAACCCGCTAAACTTCCGAAGTTCCGTTCTGGTCACAAGCGACAATACCTATTATATTATATGTTAAAATTTGTTAACTGTATATTTGTACTGAATTGCTTTGCATAGCTTAGCGGCCAATTGTTTTTATTGATGTTATCGTATTATTAATTATCTTTGCAGAATGTTTAAAGTTAAACACTTCATTATTTTAGTATTTATTGCCGCTTTGGGTATTGCGGGCTGTAAAAGTCGTTTCGAGAAATTAAGGGCGAGCAATGACGTTGCAAAAAAATACCAGGAGGCACTGCGTTTGTATAATAAACGCGACTATAGTAAGGCATTAGTACTTTTTGAAGACCTTTCTCAAAAATATCGTGGCCGTGCAGAAGCTGAAGACCTGAACTATTACTATGCTTACACACTATATAGATTAAGTGATTACACCACTGCGAGATACCAGTTTAAAAGTTTTGCCGATACCTATCCTGCAAGTAAAAATGCGGAAGAAGCACGATATATGGCTGCCTACTGTTATTATTTAGAATCGCCAAATTACTCTTTAGACCAGGAAAATACTTATAAAGCTATTGATGCGTTACAATTATTCATTAACTTATACCCTACCAGCGATCGCGCTGCTGCTGCCGGCAAATATATTGCGGTGTTAAGGGGAAAGTTAGAAGATAAAGCCTTTGAGAATGCTAAAATGTATTTAACTACAGGGCCTAGTAATGTAGATAACTACAGGGCAGCTGTTATTGCGTTGAAAAATGCGCAAAGAGACTACCCAGATATTAAATATGCTGAGGAAATGGATTTCCTGATGATTAAAGCGCAATACTTATACGCAAAAAACAGTTATATCATCCGCCAGGAAGACCGTTACAATGAAGCGCTTGCTTTATATACCGAATTCACGGAGAACCATCCTGACAGTAAATTTGCCAAAGAGGCGAAGGCGCTTAAAAGTGATGTTGAGGCAGGCATAGTAACAACCAAGCGAGAATTGGCATTATATGCTGCCGATCAGGAAAAATACAAGCAGATGTTGATCAGAACCGGTAAATTAAAGGATACCGTTTCTGTAAAACCAACTAATGCAGATAATACGGATATTAAAAACAAGTAATAGATGAATACTAACAAACCTGCTGTACCAAACACTACAGTAACCAGAAACGTACACGATTTAGATAAAACTACTGATAACTTATACGAATCGTTAGTGGTAATTGCCAAAAGGGCAAATCAGATCTCGAACAACGTTAAAGAGGAGTTACACGGTAAATTGGCAGAATTTGCTTCTAGCAACGATAATTTGGAAGAAATTTTCGAAAACCGTGAGCAGATTGAAATCAGTAAGCATTACGAGCGTATGCCAAAACCTGTTCTGGTTGCCATGGATGAATTTTTGAATGGAAAAGTTTATCACAGAAATCCTGCTAAAGAACAAAAGTAATTGCAAAGCGCATAGCGTTTAGGGCAAAGCGTTTTAGCACTACGCTCTATGCTCCATGCCTTATACTCTGCGCATTATGCTAAAAAATAAAAATATAATCCTTGGCGTTTGCGGTAGCATCGCAGCTTATAAGTCGGCATTTTTGGTTCGGCTACTCGTAAAAGCTGGCGCAAACGTAAAGGTTATTCTAACTCCTGATGGTGCTAATTTCATTACACCACTTACCCTTGCTACGCTTTCTAAAAATCCGGTTTACACACAATATTTCGAGGAAGAAACAGGTGTATGGAGCAATCATGTTGAACTCGGCTTATGGGCCGATCTCATGATCATCGCACCAATAAGTGCCAATACGCTAGCAAAACTGACAACAGGAATCTGCGACAATTTATTAACAGCTGTTTATCTTTCCGCCAAATGCCCGGTTTATGTAGCTCCGGCTATGGATCTGGATATGTGGAAACACGAAACCACCCAAAGTAATATTAAGCGGCTGATCGGTTTTGGCAATACCGTTATTGCTCCGGCCAATGGCGAACTGGCCAGTGGGCTTTGGGGTGAAGGCCGGATGGCTGAACCGGAAGAAATTATTTCATTCCTGGATAATGCTATTAAAAAATCGTTGCCCCTGTTTGGTAAAAAAGTAATGGTTACTGCTGGCCCCACTTACGAAGCCATAGATCCGGTACGTTTTATAGGCAATCATTCTTCAGGCAAAATGGGTTTTGCCCTGGCTGATGAACTGGCCAAACTGGGTGCTGATGTAACTTTAATTGCCGGACCAACCGCACAAAAAGCCGAACAAAGTTTAAAAAGAATTGATGTAGTAAGTGCACAAGAAATGTTCGATGCCTGTATTGCTGCATTTGCAGAAACCGATATTACCGTAATGTGCGCCGCTGTGGCCGATTATCGCCCTAAACAGATCGCCACCCAAAAAATTAAAAAACAGGATAGCGGGTTGTTTCTGGAACTGGAAAAAACAACAGATATACTTGCTTCTCTTGGTAGAGCAAAAAAATCGCATCAGATTCTGGTTGGCTTTGCTTTGGAAACCAACGATGAAGAGAATTATGCCAAAGGCAAACTGGAAAAGAAAAATCTAGACCTTGTGGTACTCAATTCTTTGAATGATAAGGGCGCGGGTTTTAAATCAGATACCAATAAAATTACTATTTTTAACAAAGCTTTAGAACGGACTGTATTTGAAATGAAATCGAAAACTGCTGTTGCCAAAGATATTTGTACTGCCATTTTAAAAATTGCAAAATGATAAAAAAGATTGTTTGGATATTGTTATTTGTTGGTTTTGGAAAGCTACAGGCTCAAGAGCTGAATGCAAGGGTAACTTTGCTGGCTCCACAGGTTTCGAACATCAGTAAATCAACTTTAGATGCTTTGCAAAAAACAATCCGCGATTTTTTGAACAACAACAAATTCAGCAACGAAAATTATCAGCCACAGGAACGTATAGATTGCAGTTTCGTCATCACCATCAATTCATGGGATGGTGGCTCTGGTTATACTGCTGAAGCGCAGATCCAAAGCAGCCGACCGGTTTTTAACAGCTCTTACAATAGCACTTTGTTAAATATGAGCGATAAAAATTTCGATTTTAATTTCAACGATGGGGCTACAATCGACTTCTCTGATCAAAATTACATTTCCAATATCAGTGCACTCCTTACCTACTGGGCCTACACCATCATCGGAATGGACAAAGATAGTTTTAGCAAAATGGGCGGCACGCCTTTTTATAAAAAGGCACAGAACATTGTTAACCTGGCACAGGCCTCCGGCAATACCGGCTGGAGAGCTGTTGATGGCTTACGTAACCGTTTTTGGTTTAACGAAAATGTTTTAAATCCCGTTTTTTTCGAACTGCGCAATTTCATTTACAGTTATCATTTAAGCGGCTTGGATCATCTAACTGATCAGGATAAAGGCTTAACGCAGATTGTTGCGGCCCTACCTGCGTTACAGCAAATGGATAAGCAGAAATTAGGGTCTATTTTCCCTAATGTTTACTTCGCTGCCAAAGCCGAAGAAGTAACCAATGTGCTTTCTAAACTTAACGGACAAGAACGAATGAAAGCCTATAACATGCTGGCAGAAATTGATCCGGCGAATATTGGCAAGTACGAGTTGCTGAAGAAGAATTAATCGTATGGGTTACCAGGTTAATTGTTAAATCGGTTAATTGTAACAGCATAGTTTATCCGTTAACCCTTTGGAACCGTTAACCGATTAACCTTTAGCTTATTTTTCAGTAAAGTAGTCGCTGTGTTTCAATAAAGCCACTCCTTCTTAATGTCTAAAAGTTGCTGATAGGACTTATTATCAGGAATTTCGTAAGACGCAGTTAACCAATTAGTCCCTTTCGACGATTAACCGTTAAAAATTTGTTAAAATATTTTGAGATTACGAATATCTTCGTACATTTGTTTACGAAATAATTCGTACAACTTGTAACATATGGATAATTATCACATCAAACCAACTGAAGGTGAAATGGAAATCCTCCAGGTGCTTTGGCAAAAGGGGAATGCAACGGTAAGGGAAGTGCATGAGGCATTGAATAAAAAAGACTCAGGTTATACCACTACGTTAAAACTGATGCAGATTTTACATGAGAAAGGTATGGTAGAAAGAGATACTACCCAAAAAACACACATTTATAAAGCACTTGTTAGTCGGGATAAAACGGAAAAACAGCTGGTAAACAAAATGATCGATAATGTATTTAACGGATCGGCAGCGAGATTGGTGATGCAGGCTTTGGGTAACCACAGCGCTAGTGCAGAAGAAATTGACGAAATAAAAAAATATTTAGATAGCCTAAAGTAAGGCTATTGCTCAGGGTTGGAAGGTGTAGGGTTTGGATCCCTAATAAATATCAAAATTTTCGGATGATATCCGTTTAAAAATTAAAACCACCGTTATGGAAACTTTATTACAACAGTTCATTAAAGCATTTGGCTGGAGTATTATAAACTCACTTTGGCAAAGCGCCATCGTTTATGGTATCCTGTTTATCATCATGCTCAGCATTCCGAAGCTGGCAGCAAAACATAAGCACAACCTTGCTTTTAGTGCCATCGTTTTAATGTTTGTTGGCTTTGGCTACAATTTCGTTCATCAATTAACCTTGAATGTAAATACTCCGGCACCTGCAATTAATGCCCAAAATATACAGGTGTACCAGTATCTGAACAACCTCCCGCCAACTTTTAGCAGCAGGGCAGAACAATACTTCCCTGTTATCGTGATCTTCTACGCCATTGGCATTTTACTTCAGTTATTTGTTATTATTAAAGGTTATGGTCAGCTTTCCAAACTAAAAAAAGAAAGTTTAAGTGCAATTCCCGACGGCTGGAAAATTATTTTCGAGCATGTAACTGCCCAACTTAAAATCAGCAAAGTTATTCGGTTTCACATTTCTTCTATCGTTAACGTGCCTTTAGTTATCGGTTATTTAAAACCTGTGGTACTATTTCCACTGGCCCTGGTCAATCAATTAGACAATGATCAGGTAGAAGCGATACTCATTCATGAATTATCACATATCAGAAGAAACGACTTCTTATTGAACCTGATCAAAACGGCTATAGAAACGATATTATTTTATAATCCATTTGTATGGATGGCAGGTAAGTTTATCCATATTGAGCGCGAGCATGCCTGTGATGACTTAGTCGTAAAAATTACCGGAAAACCATTGAATTATGCCCATGCCCTGCTTAAACTCGAACTGTTAAAAGACAAAAACAGTCCGGCCTATGCACTGGCAGCGACAGGCAAAACCCAGAATTTATATCAACGCATAAAAAGAATAACCAACATGAAAACAAATTATTTAAACGCCAAACAGCAAATGGCAGCCTTAACTTTAGGAGTAGCCTGCCTGTTTTCTATTGCCTGGATCAATCCAACAGAAAATAAAAATGATACTAAAAAAACGAATACTGAAGTTTTAAGTATAATAAACCACAACAATCTGAAAACTGTTGTTTACACGGATACCACTAAAAAACGTAAAATTAAAATTGTAACCATTGATGCCAATGGTAAAAAAACTGAATATAATTCGGTAAAAGATATGCCAGATAGCCTAAGGAAAGATCTTTACCGGGACGAACTGTTTGCAGGCAAAAATATCTACAAACTGCATCTGGATAGCAGTTTTAAATTTAAATTCAACGATTCGCTGTTAATTGCCAAAATAAATAAGGCCTACAACTCGCCGGAAGCACAAGCCAAATGGAAAAAATTTGGGGAAGACATCGCTAAAGAATACGGTTCGCCAGAAGCACAGGCGAAATGGAAAAAAATGGGCGAAGACATTGCCAAGGAATATAATTCTCCGGAAGCACTAGCCAAATGGAAAAAGTTTGGGGAAGATATTGCCAAAGAATATGGTTCACCGGAGGCACAGGCGAGGTGGCAAAAAATTGGTGAGGATATGGCAGCTAAGATGAACACACCAGAATTCAGGGCCCAGATTGAAAATCTTAGAACAAATACTTTGAAATCAGAGGAAATATCGAGATTATCCAAATTGAACAGGTTAAGTGCCGACTCATTATTTAAAGCCAAAGGTTTTGAGCTTTCGGATCGCATTTTTTTAAAATTTAACGATGACGCTAACAGTAAGGTAAAACAAACGGAAGAGTATAAAAAACTGAAAGAAAAATTTGATAAGGAAGTAAAAGAACTAAAAGAAAAAATAGAGCAGAAAGAGAAAAAAGAAAAGGTAGAAAACGGCAACAAAAGCTCACAGATTAATCCGAGAGGGATGATATACCAAAACCAGGATTTTAAAAACTTGGATAAATCTCTTAATGCAGTAAATGCTGTTATAACCTATAAGAAATCAGATTTTAACCGTGCAGATCAACTGGCAATAAAAACTTATGTTCAAACACCCAGCTTAAAAATTGATAACGATAACGTAATTAATATCTTGATCAAATAACACCAGATAAACCAAACAGATCATGAACGGCGAAGATTATTCTTCGCTGTTTTTGTTTTGTAGAGTCCTGTTGAATAAATTTTAATATTTTTGCTTAGTATGCTACAAAAACTTTCTATACGTAATTACGCATTAATTGATAGTCTGGATATCGAATTTGATAAAGGCTTGAATATTATTACAGGTGAAACTGGCGCTGGTAAATCGATCATACTTGGTGCATTGTCGCTAATTTTAGGTCAGCGGGCAGAAAGCAAGTACTTTTTTAACCAGGATAAAAAATGCGTTATTGAAGGTAATTTTACATTGGCAGATGAAAAGCTAAAAGGACTTTTTGAAGAAAATGATCTCGATTTCTCAAACGAAAGCATCTTAAGGCGAGAAATATCAATAGATGGCAAAACAAGATCTTTCATTAACGATACACCTGTAAATTTATCCATTCTAAAGCAAATTGGCGAAAAGCTGATCGATATCCACTCACAGCATGCTACACAGGAAATTAATGATGCCGATTTTCAACTCTTAATTGTAGATGCACTGGCAAGCCATAAATCCTTATTGACAGACTACCACCGCGGATTTAAAAAGCTCAAAAATGATACCAGCCTGTTAAAGAAACTGGTAGCTGATGCTGATGAAGCCAGGAATAAACAGGATTATGAACAGTTTCTGTTTAACGAGCTGAAGCAGGCAAAACTACAGGATGGCGAGCAGGAAGATTTAGAACAGGAGTTGGAAAGATTAACCCATGCCGAAACCATCAAAAGAGCATTACTCACCACGTCGGGTTTAATTAACGAAAGTGAGCCTTCTGCCCTGCAGATTTTAAAAGAAGCTTCGTTACAATTACAAAGTATCGAAAAATTCGATCCTGCTATTAACGTGCTCTACGAACGGTTACGCTCATCCATTATAGAAATAAAAGATATCACCGATGAGGTATCTGGCATAGAAGAAAACACCATACACAGTGCCGATCGTTTGGAACTGGTCAATCAAAGGCTGGATCTTTTTTATTCATTGCAGCAGAAACATCGGGTAACTAATAATATCGAATTATTGGCACTTCAAAAACAATTGGAAGAAAACCTGAACAAACTTTTATCTTCTGATGAGCATATCGAAAATCTACAGAGAGAAATAGATCAGCTTCAAAAAACTTTACATCAACAGGCCGAACAATTAAGTGCCAACCGCAAAAAAGCGATCAAAATAGTAGAAGAACAAACCAGCATCACCTTAAAAAGAGTGGGAATGCCAAATGCAAAACTGGTTTTACATCAAAAAGTATTAAGCGAGCTAAATAAAGATGGTTTGGATGAAATAAATCTCCTTTTTACAGCCAATGCGGGTCAGCCGCCCGCGCCAGTGAATAAGGTAGCATCAGGAGGTGAGTTATCGCGCTTAATGTTGGCCATAAAAGCATTACTGGCCAAACATACATCCCTGCCGACCATAATTTTCGATGAGATCGATACCGGAATATCCGGAGAGACCGCCCTGAAAGTTGGAGAGGTAATTTCAGATTTAGGACAGAACATGCAGGTCATCTCGATTACACACTTACCACAAATTGCAGCAAAAGGCAGATCTCACTATTTTGTTCATAAACATGAAAACGGCGGGAAAACTACTACCGGCATCCGGAAACTTAAACAAGAAGAGCGTATTGAAGTAATTGCCGAAATGTTAAGTGGTAAAAATCCAGGTGCATCGGCTATCGAAAATGCAAAGGAGTTATTGGCTTAGTCTCCTACCAATGCCAAGGTTTGTGCCCCCACAGACCTTTTCATATCAAGAATGATAAATTTAGTGGTCGTCTGTGAAGACACAGACCACGGCGATAAGATAGATATTGCGCAGCAAAGCAAACCTGCTTTGTCATTCTAAACCTATCCAGTATTCGTCACCCTGAACTCGTTTCAGGGTCTTTCATACCAGATAGATTTCTCATTCCAATACGCTTCAGTGTAGATGACGAAGCTTCTTACTGAATAACATCAATGGAGCGTAGTTGCAGAGTGTCTAATCTGACGATGTAGGCTTTTTTAATATAATATTTCATTTGCACGCTTAATAAACTAAATAATTAGTTTATATTTACGAAATGAAATCCTTACCAATTTTATTATTACTATTGGTTGGTAAAATTTGTTTCGCACAACAAAATTATATGCTTTCGGGTACAGTTAAGGATAAACGTGGTGAAGCTTTACCTGGCGCTGGCGTATACGTAAGTGGTTATAAAATTGCAACTGCTTCCAATCATAACGGCCATTATGCCCTGTCGCTTAAACCTGGCAATTATGATATTTTAGTACAGCTAATCGGCTATAAGGCGCTAAATAAAAATATTATTATTTCTGATAAGGCGATAAAACTTGATCTCGTTTTGGAAGAAAGTATTACCCAATTAAACGAAGTTACCATTAAACCAGATCCAGACAGGCCCCATTATATTGCCATGTTTAAAGATTTTTTTATTGGTACAACGCCAAATGCTGAACAATGTAAAATGATTAACCCAAATGTGTTACTGATAGATTACGATAAGGAGCAGGCAAAACTTACCGTAAAAACAGATCAGTTTTTAATTATTGAGAACCAGGCACTCGGATACCGGATAAAATATTTAGTCAACAATTTTGAGTATAGTAGCCGAACCAACATCATCTATTATGAAGGCTTTCCGTATTATGAAGATCTGCAAGGATCGGCCCGGAAAAAAAAGATCTGGGCAAAGAAACGTTTAACTGCCTATCTGGGTTCATCACAGCACTTTTTTAACGCACTCTACAAGGGTACGGCAATAGAAGAAGGCTTTATCATCAACAAATTAATTACCCAGCCAAATCGCGACAAACCATCTGACAGTATCATCAGGGCCAATATTAAACGTTTAACAAAAGTGCAGGAGGGTTTATTACGAAAAACGATAAATCTTAATCATGGAGATTCTCTCAGCTATTGGTTCAGAAAGAAAAACCTCCCTGATGGCATTTCCATTTTAAGCCGTAGTCCAATTTTACCAGATACCTTGGTGCATTTTAAAAATCAGGATATCAAAAGCATAAACTTTACCGATAAACTATACATTATTTACACCAAAGAAAAAGAGGATCCATTATTTGCCAACCGGATAGGTTTATCCATCAGCAGGCCTTTAGATATGCCCGACTACCAAATATCGACCATTACCCTGCAAATAGCACCAGTATATTTCTATGCCAATGGCGGGATCTATAATCCACGCGCTATGCTTTATGCCGGCTATTGGGCCTGGGAAAAAATTGCAGATAGCGTACCTATGGATTATTTACCATCGGCTGATGTGAAAAAGTAGAATATACCGTCGTTTTTCGTTAGCTGGTCTTAACGTCTCGCTAAAAGCTACTGAAAAGCAAAATTTTTCTTTTTTTTTTGGAAAGCAGGTACACAATCTATTGGGTTACAGCATCCCCGCCCTCCGTTACAAATCCTCGCCCTCATGCTTTGGGCTGTGGGTTTTTCACTATGGTCGGGTTTAGCTGGCAGTGCCTGTAATACGATCAAGGTTTTTCGAACCCTGCTGTTGGCACCAATCCTGGTTAAATAAACCCGGCAGAGCGGCTAGTCCACAGTAGAGCGCAGCGCAACGAGGAACAAGCGATGGCGGGACTGCTGCAGCCATAGGAAACGGAGCTTTCGTTTCCACAAAATGTCTCTTACTAACCAAGGCCATCTTAATAATTATATTAAAGATCCCTCGCTTCGCTCAGGATGACATGCCCGAACTAATGTTAAATCTGTTAAAAGTTCTTAGCTTTTTTAATAAATATTATGCGTTTTGATTACATTCGTCTCCATGATTAAAAGCCTTTTAGTAGCCTTTATGCTAATTATGGCAGGTACTAATGTCATTGCTCAAAATACTTTCTCTATTAGTGGTTTGGTTAGGGATCAAAAAGAGGGATTGCCTGGTGCGAGTATTTACCTGAGCGGATATAAAATTGCAACAGTTGCCGATAACGATGGAAGATTTAAACTTTCAAACCTAAAACCGGGCAGTTACGACCTGCTTGTGCAGCTTGTTGGTTACCTCCCCTATGCTAAAAGTGTGATTATTTCCGATAAATCAGTTCAGGTAGAACTGGTTTTAAAAGAGAATGTTGCCCAGCTTGATGAAGTAGTGGTCAGGGCCGATCCAAACCGGCAGAAATACATTAACCAGTTTAAGGAGTTTTTTATTGGTAAAACACCAAATGCAACACAGTGCAAGATATTAAATCCGCAGGTTTTAAATGTAGATTTTGATGTTACCAAAAGTACTTTAACCGTTTCTACTACAGAATTTTTAATCGTAGAAAATAAAGCACTGGGCTATCGCCTCAAATATATGCTTGATCATTTTGAGTATAATTCCCGCACGCACATCATATTTTATTCTGGCCACCCCTTTTTTGAAGAATTAAAAGCTTCTGCTGCTAAAAAGAAAAAATATATTGCCGCGAGGGAGGTGGCCTACTATGGTTCGTCGCAGCATTTTTTCCGTTCACTTTATGCCAATAAAACACAGGAAGAAGGTTTTATCATCAATAAAATGATCAAAATACCTAACCCTAACCGTTATCCGCAATATGTGATAAATGCCAATATGGAAAAGATCAAAGCCATACCGGAAAAAACAGGTATCAGACAAACGAAAGGTAAAATAGACACAGCCTTACTTGCCTTCTGGACGAAACAGCAGGAAATGCCCAAAACCATTGATCAATTTTCGAGGGCTGAAGTACTGACCGATACTTTGGTGCATCACTATAATCAGAATCTGAAATACTTGAGCTATACCGATGCACTTTTGATTCAGTATACCAAAGAAAAGGAATCGCTTGCCTATTCTAAAACAGGTTTCTGGATTTTCAGGCCTTTGGACGTGCCGGAAAATGAAATTTCTGTAGCGAATTTAACTGGCGAGGGTGTGCGGTTTTATGAAAATGGTGGCATCTACGATTCCCGATCGTTGCTATACGAAGGTTACTGGGCTTATGAGAAAGTGGCCGATATGGTACCAATGGATTACGTTCCACTCTCCAAAAGCAACAGGTAATTGTTGAAAAGTTAGCTTTGGCTTAAGCATAAAATTACTAAAAATATTAGTAATTTTATGCTATGATCGGCGAAGCAGAAAAACAGTATTTTAAGGGTAGAGGTGCTCAAGTTAATCCACATAACAAATTTTTAAAAGATGTTTATGTAAAGGAACATAATGAAGGAATAGACGATTGGGAAGAAAGTGATCGCAAAACTTCTTTTATCTTCGAAAATTCAAAAACCATTGTAAATAAAGTTGATAGTCCGGACGTGGGCATGGCCTATTCTTTAAACCCCTACCAAGGTTGTGAACACGGTTGTACGTATTGTTATGCCCGTAATTCGCATCAGTATTGGGGCTATAGTGCCGGAATAGAGTTTGAGCGGAAAATTATCATCAAAAAAGATGCACCAACACTCTTTAAAAAATTCCTGGAGAAAAAAGGCTGGGATGCTACTACCATTTCCCTTTCGGGCAATACCGATTGCTACCAGCCTGCCGAACGAAAATTTAAGCTCACCCGCCAGTTGCTTGAAATTGCATTGGCCTACAAACAGCCTATCGGGATGATTACCAAAAATTCACTTATCCTTCGCGATAGGGATATTCTGAAAGAGATGGCCAGGTTAAACCTCTGTATGGTTTATGTTTCCATTAACAGTTTAAATGAAAATTTGCGGCAGGTAATGGAACCGCGCACCACAACGGCTAAACAACGGTTAAAGGTGGTGGAAGAACTCAGTAAAGATGGAATTCCTATGGGTGTTATGGTTGCCCCTCTTGTTCCAGGTTTAAGCGACCATGAAATTCCAAAGATTCTAAAAGCTGTAGCCAATGCTGGTGCCATTAAAGCAGGTTACACGGTAGTAAGGCTCAATGGGGCCATCGGTCAGATCTTTGAAGATTGGTTGCGAAAAAATTTCCCTGACCGCTTTGAAAAAGTATGGCATTCGATACAGAGTTGCCATGGTGGCCATGTAAATGACAGCCGGTTTGGCGACCGCATGCGCGGTGACGGCAATATTTCGCAGATGATCAGGGATAACTTCAGACTACATTGCCGTTTAAATGGCCTTAATGTAAAAGATATTATTTTAGACCACACCTTGTTCAAAATACCGAGCAACCAGGTGAGTCTGTTTTAACATTCGGGGAGAGAAATCCCTGACGCTCGGGACCGTGGTTTTATCATCACGGTCCTCTCAAATTTATTGGTTCCGGTTGCAATTGGAGTCTTTGAGGTGTGGATTTATAGTCCACTACAGCACAAAACAGCGTATGAAATTCTTTATAAATACCAGTTTGTAAACTTCCGCTATAAAACTTAGTTTTAACATCATGAAGAAGATCGCATTGATTACCTACCTTGACCAAGGTGCTTATGACAGTATCACAGTTGAAAGTGAAGATGATAAGCTGTTAAACTTCCTGAAAGAAAAAGGACTCAATATTGAAAAAGTAATCTGGAATGATACATATATTAATTGGGAGGAATACTCAATAGCGATTTTGAAATCGCCATGGGACTATTTTGACCTGATTGAAGATTTTTACACCTGGCTGGATCTTTTAGAAACCAAGAAAGTAAAATTACTTAATCCAATTGATGTGGTGAGGTGGAATTCTGATAAACGCTATCTGAAAGAGATCGAAACCGCCGGCTTAAAAATTATACCCAGCATTTTTATCAACAAGCAAGACCGCCTAACGCTTAAACACTACTTTGAGAAATTTAACACCAATAGGTTAATTGTAAAACCTTGTATTAGTGGTGGTGCAAAAAATACCTTCAGGGTAACCATTAATGATGTTGATGCCCTGGCCCCTAAGTTAAATCAACTACTACAGGAAGAGGATTTTATCATTCAACCATTTTTGCCTGAAATTTTGGAAAGCGGAGAATGGTCATTCATTTTCTTTAATGGAACTTATAGCCATTCGCTTATTAAAAAAGCCAAAGCGGGCGATTTCAGGGTGCAACCTGCACACGGTGGATCGGTACATCCTCAAAACCCTGATCACGAACTGATTGCTACTGCACAGCAATACATTGATCTATTTGCCAAAAACTGTCTTTATGCCCGTGTTGATGGTACTTTTGCAAACGGTGAATTTTTACTGATGGAGTTAGAACTCATAGAACCTTTTCTGTTTTTGAATACAGCAACAGAAAGTTATGATCGGTATTATAAGGCATTAAAAGAGTTGATATAAACAATGGAAAATAAAAAAAAGTGCGTTATTTCAGCTTAAAATTAAAATAACGAAATGGAGGCGGTCTCAAAAATCCCTTTTTTAAAATAGTGCAAAATAAAATTTAAGTCAAATTTTTAAGAATACCAAAAAGGGTAATTTTCAGTTTTTGAAAATCACCCTTTTTACATTAGGATTTGGCCATTTTTGGCATTCTGTCAAATTAAACCCTAAGAAGGCTGTCTGGTTTTATTTTTTAGACAGCCTCAACTGCGTTAAACTTCGCCCGGGATAACGACCTCCGGTTATAAATTATTTCGATGCAAAAACCTGCGCCCAGTAACCATCTGTTTTAGCTGCGCCCATTTCTTTAAAAGATGCTGTCATCATGTTTTTACAATGGCTTTCGCTGTTTATCCAATCGTTAAAAACCTGTGCTTCTGTCGTTTGCCCTACGGCGATATTCTCACCAACACTTGTCCAGCTGTAGCCGGTAGCAGTAACCCTTGCTCCCACTGTTTCACCGTTGGCAGAAGTGTGTACCATACTTTTGATCGATGCCATGTATTTACTTTGATATACTGCAGCCGAGGCCAGATTGGCATTCCAGGTTAATGCACCCACAGGCGGCATTTTAGTGGTACCACAATTACATCCGGCTAAACGGGTATCATTAACCAGTTTTAAAAGCACATCGTTATTGATGTTTGTTGCAGTAGACATTTCTATTTTAAAGCTGTTGGATGTGGTATCTGTTGTACCTGGATCAGATCCTTTCTTACAGGATATTGCGCAGCATAGCGCCATGCACATTAATGGAAAGATGATAGACTTCATTTTATAGTTGTTTTAGGAAAGATACAATGATTTTTATTTATAAAAAAAAAATCATTATGCCTATATCATATTTTTTTCCTACTTAAAAAAATAACTAAGCTTTAGCCAGATATTATAAACAAAAAACTCCCGATTTTCATTGGGAGTTTTTTGTTTATTTACTTCGAAGAATCTTCTTCTTGCTTGGGCTCTTCTTTTTTCTTTTCGCCTTTTTTATGATTAATCGATACCAGTTCGGTAGTTTTATCATAATCAATTTCCAGAACATCACCTTCTGCCAGTTCGCCTTTAAGAATCTCTTCGGCAATCGGATCTTCTAAATATTTCTGAATTGCTCTTTTTAACGGACGAGCTCCAAAATTACTATCAAAACCTTTGTCAGCAATATATTCTTTTGCGTGATCGGTTAATACAATTTCATAACCAAGTGTATGGACACGACCAAACAAAGCTTTTAACTCAATATCAATAATTCTAAAGATTTCGTCTTTACCTAAACTATTGAATACCACTACATCATCAACACGATTCAGGAATTCAGGGGCAAAAGCACGTTTTAATGCACTTTCTATTACACCTCGACTATGAGAATCGGCCTGGTTTGTTTTCGCGGTTGTAGAGAAACCAACACCTTGACCAAAATCTTTGAGCTGACGGGCACCAATATTAGAGGTCATGATGATGATTGTATTTCTAAAATCAACTTTACGACCCAAACTATCTGTTAGCTGTCCCTCATCCAGAACTTGTAATAAGATATTAAATACATCAGGGTGTGCTTTTTCAATCTCATCCAATAAAATTACGGAGTATGGCTTTCTTCTTACTTTTTCAGTTAATTGTCCACCCTCTTCATAACCTACGTATCCGGGAGGCGCTCCTACTAAACGCGAAACAGCAAATTTCTCCATGTACTCACTCATATCGATCTGAATCAGAGCATCATCACTATCGAACATGAAACGGGCCAATTCTTTTGCCAGTTCTGTTTTACCTACACCAGTTGGACCCAGGAAAATAAAGGAACCTATTGGCTTTTTAGGATCTTTTAATCCCGCCCTGGTACGTTGGATGGCTTTGGTCAATTTTTTGATCGCATCGTTCTGACCGATAATTTTCTCGGCCACTTTATCGTACATATTCAACAGTTTTGCACTGTCAGTTTGTCCCACACGTTGCACCGGAATACCGGTCATCATTGAAACCACCTCAGCTACATTGTCTTCAGATACTTCGTAACGTTTCGTTTTGGTTTCCGCTTCCCATTCCGCTTTAGCTTTATCTAATTCTTCAATTAAATTTTTCTCTGTATCGCGCAATTTTGCAGCTTCTTCATACTTCTGGCTACGTACTACCTTGTTTTTCTCTAATTTGATATCTTCAATTTTGGCCTCGATATCAATAATGTTTTGAGGAACATGGATGTTGGTTAAGTGAACACGCGAACCTGCCTCATCTAAAGCATCAATAGCTTTATCCGGTAAGAAACGATCAGAAATATAACGCGAGGTTAAATTCACACAGGCTAAGATAGCTTCTTCTGTATAGGTTACCCCATGGTGTTCTTCGTATTTATCTTTAATACGTGTTAAAATTTCAACAGTTTCTTCTGGTGTAGCCGGTTCAACCATTACTTTTTGAAAACGACGGTCTAAAGCACCATCTTTCTCGATGTATTGACGGTATTCATCTAATGTTGTAGCACCGATACATTGAATTTCGCCCCTGGCCAAAGCAGGTTTGAACATATTGGATGCATCTAATGAACCAGATGCACCACCGGCACCAACTATCGTGTGGATCTCATCAATAAATAAAATTACATCAGTTGATTTTTCAAGCTCGTTCATCACGGCCTTCATACGTTCTTCGAACTGCCCGCGGTATTTGGTACCGGCCACCAGCGATGCCAAATCTAGGGTAACTACACGTTTACCAAATAGTACACGCGAAACTTTACGTTGGACAATACGTAAGGCAAGGCCTTCCGCAATCGCGGATTTACCCACACCCGGCTCTCCAATTAAAATTGGATTGTTCTTTTTTCTACGGGATAAAATCTGCGATACGCGCTCAATTTCTTTCTCTCGGCCAACAATCGGATCTAAACGGCCCTCTTCTGCAGCTTTTGTTAAATCGCGACCAAAGTTATCCAGAACAGGTGTCTTAGATTTTATATCCGATACTTTTTTAGGTGTGCTAAAGCTTTCCTCTTCGCGATAATCATCATCGCCTCCTGTAGAAGCGCTGTTAGAGATATCATCTCTGAAACCGTTTTTATTCACTTCAACCTCCTGTTTAAAAACATCATAAGTAATGCCATATTGCAATAAGATCTGTGAGGCGATGTTATCATCATCTCTCAAAACCGATAAGAGCAAATGTTCGGTGCCAATTAAATCGCTTTTAAATATTTTAGCTTCTAAGTAAGTAATTTTTAAAACTTTTTCTGCTTGTTTAGTTAATGGAATATTACCCAGGTTTACTGTAACACTCGAAGTACCGCGAACAGCATCTTCAATTGAGCGGCGCAATTTACCGGTATCAACTCCTAACGATCGTAAAATTTTTATAGCCATGCCATCCCCTTCGCGGATGAGGCCCAATAATAAATGCTCGGTTCCGATGTAATCGTGTCCTAAGCGGAGCGCTTCCTCCCTACTAAAAGAGATCACATCTTTAACCTGTGGTGAAAATTTTGCTTCCATAATACCTTTCTTAACAGCTACGTCCCTAAACTATAAAATAACTTTATAAAAACGAACGTACTGTTTTCTTTATTTTATCAACAATTGCGCCATATGGTTGGATAAAAAGGCATTTAAATGCCAGAGAACCCAAAATTCAATGTAAGATTATTATTCTGATAAATATTATTTTGATTATATCTATCTACGTAATAAGTGTTCTAAAGGTTTTAAAGGGACATTTACCAAAAACATCCAACTGCTGACATGATATTGTCGGTTTATTGTAAGGATTTTTTAGCCACTAGAAACTGACAATATGTATCGTTTTGCTTAAGCAATTTACAAGTTTTGACAGAAAAACAAAAAGAACATGACATCATTTAATAATTTTATCATACAGCGGCAGACACCAGCCGAACCTGAACATTATAATCTTCATACGAAGTTAACTGCAATTAGGTTGTTTTTGTTTTATTTATAGCGAAAATCATCTTCATAAATGAAAGCCCGGGTAAATCATTAATAAGGAGTTTTCAATCCTGAAGGTTTCATTTGGATAAAACGCTAATATGTATCGAATTAAGATTTTTTTGATACAATAAATAAGCATTGTCACCCTGGACACAGCGAAGTATCATTCGAAAAAGGTATTAATAGCAGAGCCTTTTTATCTGGAAACGAAAGGTCTGTTTTTCATGGCTGTGGCAGCCCCGCCATCGCTCGTAGTCCTTGCTGCGCTGTGGGCTACCCGCTCTGTCGGGTTTATTGAACAGGGTTAGTGGTGAGTATTCCATAGAATTAAAACCAACTAAAGAACAAATTAGCACCGGTTCGCAACATCATGTCAGCTTTGGGCTTTGCCGGAATACGATAATAACATTAAAACGGCCACAGGATTTAGCTGTGGCCGTTTTAATGTAAGGTCATCATTATTTATCGGGATAATGACTATACTACCAATTGATACCGAGGTTAATTTCGAAATTACCCGCTGTGTAACCGCTTAAGTTACCGGTTTGTGTGGTATATGCGGTATTAATCATGTACTTTTTCTTGTAATGTAACCCGACACCAAAACTTGCGGCCTTACTGGTATGATACATGCCTGTAAATAATAACTGCTGATTGGCAACTCCGAGTTGACCGCCGATATCCACAATATCAGCAATCCCCGTAAAAGAACGATAGGCTACCTTAGGCTGAAACAAGCTTTCTCCAATATCAAATTTGTAGCCAGCTGATGCATATACAGCTGGCGTATTGATTAATTTTAAGTTATCCCTGTTGAAATAATTTTTAAGATTCACCAATGCAAAATCTACACTAAAGCGCTGTGAAGTTAATCCAACTCCAAAATCACCATCAAAATAGGTTCGATGGTCGGTATTATAAACGCCAACCTGTGCATCATTTGGATTACCTATAAGATCCTGCATATCAATCCGCTGATTCATAAAGCCCGCAGATAAACCAAAATGTAATTTTGCAGATCCGTTAAGTGGCAGATGATAGGCGTAACTTGCCAGAATCCTTGTTTGCCTTTGCAAGCCAGCTTTGTCCAGATTCATGTTTAGTCCTACCCCTACTCTTTCCCATCCATAAGTGGCGCTCAGGTTTTGTACCATCGGGGCTCCGGGAACATTGTTCCATTGCGAACGGAAAGTGAGGTCTGCAGTTGCACCTTCTGTTAATCCGGCCATGGCCGGATTAGCAAGATAGGTGTTGTTAAAATACTGGTTTAACAATGGATTGGTCTGCGCATTTACCTTCGAAACACCGATAAGAGCAGCCAGTATCAAAATTGTTGTTTTTATCCTTTTCATTTTCTTAACGGTTTCTGATAATCGTGATAAATCCTTTTTGAACCAATTTATTTGGGCCATAAGTAATGATATAATAATAAGTGCCCTCTGCGAGGTCATTTCCTCCGATAGTTCCATTCCAGCTATTATCATATGACTTTTTGTTGTACATTTCTCTGCCATTGCGGTCAAAAATCCGGACTTCATTGTTTGGATACATATCAATGTTCTGTACAATCCAGGTATCATTTACACCGTCTCCATTTGGTGTTAAGATATTATTGGCAACCAACTTATAATCTTCATTTACCTTAATGGTGATCGATGCTGAACTATTACAACCACTGGCATTGGTAACCCTGACCGTATAAGTTGTGGTTTGCAACGGACGAACATTGAGTGTAGCCGTATTTTGTCCGCTAACGATACCACTTGCTGTAGACCAGCTATACGCTGTGCCTCCGCTGGCCGTTAATACTGTTGTTTCACCTTTACTGATCTCAGTTCCTTTAGTGCTAATTATACTTACCAAAGGAACGGCATTAATGGTTAATGTACCATTTACATACACCAAACTATAATTGTTTGACGCGCCTCCAGATGCTACCAGAGCATAATTTCCCGCTACATTTTTATTGGCAGTAGTGCTTACTATTGGTTTTGTACTTAACGAACTTTCATTATCGCCAGCTTTAAAACCGCTATAAGTTACACCAAAGGCCGGAAACCCGTCAGACTGACACATCACAGCATTATTAGCAGTAACCGTCAATACTGATTTAGTAATGGTCAGGTTACTACCGATGTAAGCAATAGTGTAATTGCCATTTAGTGCAAGTGTGCCCTGGTTGATGGCATAAGTGCCGACGTTTTCACCTGGTACTCTGGTCAGGCTTCCGCTGAAACTATCGCCGGTTACCAGTGCCGGGTCAAAGGTATAAGTCAGGGTTGGATCAGCATCGCCGTAGGTTTTGCTTTTCGCCGCTGCCGTTACCGTGATCGTTTTCGCACTGATGCTCAAATTCGCACCAACATAGGTTAAACTGTAGTTGCCATTCAGTGCAAGCGTACCCTGGTTAATCGCATAAGTACCCACGTTTTCACCTGGTACTCTGGTCAGGCTTCCGCTGAAACTGTCGCCGGTTGCCAATGCCGGAGCAAAGGTATAAGTCAAGGCTGGATCAGCATCACCGTAAGTTTTGCTTTTCGCTGCAGCCGTTACCGTAATGGTTTTCGCACCTATGCTCAGGTTTGCACCTATGTAAGTTAAACTGTAATTACCATTCAAGGCCAGTGTACCCTGGTTGATTGCATAGGCACCCACGTTTTCACCTGGTACTCTGGTCAGGCTTCCGGTGAAACTATCCCCGTTTACCAGTGCCGGAGCAAAAGTATAGGTCAATGCCGGATCAGCGTCTCCATAGGTTTTGCTCTTCGCTGCTGCGGTTACCGTGATCGCTTTTACACCGATCATTAAATCAGCTCCAACATAAGTTAAATTGTAGTTACCGTTCAGTGCAAGTGTACCCTGGTTGATCGCGTAAGTACCCACTTTTTCGCCTGGTACTCTGGTCAGGCTTCCGGTGAAACTGTCGCCCGTTGCCAGTGCCGGAGCGATGGTGTAGGTCAAGGCTGGATCAGCATCACCGTAGGTTTTGCTTTTCGCTGCTGCCGTTACCGTGATCGCTTTTGCACCGATCGTCAGATCAGCACCAACATAAGTTAAAGTATAATTGCTATTTAGTGTAAGCGTACCCTGATTGATCGCATAAGTACCAACGTTTTCACCTGGTACCCGGGTCAGACTTCCCGTGAAAGTATCTGTACCCACCAATACGGGAGCAAAAGTATAGGTCAAGGCCGGATCAGCATCACCGTAGGTTTTGCTTTTCGCTGCTGCCGTTACCGTGATCGCTTTTGCACCGATCGTCAGATCAGCACCAACATAAGTTAAAGTATAATTGCTATTTAGTGTAAGCGTACCCTGATTGATCGCATAAGTACCAACGTTTTCACCTGGTACCCGGGTCAGACTTCCCGTGAAAGTATCTGTACCCACCAATACGGGAGCAAAAGTATAGGTCAATGCCGGATCAGCATCGCCGTATGTTTTGCTTTTCGCTGCTGCCGTTACCGTGATCGCTTTTGCTCCGATCGTCAGATCAGCGCCCACATAAGTTAAAGCGTAATTGCTATTTAGTGCAAGCGTACCCTGGTTGATTGCATAAGTGCCTACGTTTTCTCCTGGTACTCGGGTCAGACTTCCCGTGAAAGTATCTGTACCCATCAATACCGGAGCAAATGTATAAGTCAAGGCTGGATCAGCATCACCGTAGGTTTTGCTTTTCGCTGCTGCCGTTACCGTAATGGTTTTTGCACCGATAGTCAGATCAGCACCCACATAAGTTAAAGTGTAATTGCCATTTAGTACAAGTGTACCCTGGTTGATTGCGTAGGTACCTACATTCTCGCCTGAAGCTCTTGTTAAACTTCCGGTGAAACTGTCGCCAGTTGCCAGTGCCGGAGCGAAGGTGTAGGTCAAGGCTGGATCGGCATCGCCGTAATTCTTCGTCTTCGCATCTGCCGTTACCGTGATCGCTTTTGCTCCGATCGTCAGATCAGCACCGACATAAGTTAAAGCGTAATTGCTATTTAGTGCAAGCGTACCCTGGTTGATCGCATAAGTACCCACGTTTTCGCCTGGTACTCGGGTCAGACTTCCCGTGAAAGTATCTGTACCCACCAATACCGGAGCAAAAGTATAGGTCAATGCCGGATCAGCATCTCCATAGGTTTTGCTTTTTGCTGCTGCTGTTACTGTGATCGCTTTTGCACCGATCGTCAAATCAGCTCCAACATAAGTTAAACTGTAGTTACCATTCAGTGCAAGTGTACCCTGATTAATCGCATAAGTACCCACGTTTTCACCTGGTATTCTGGTCAGGCTTCCGCTGAAACTATCGCCGGTTACCAGTGCCGGAGCAAAGGTATAGGTCAATGCCGGATCAGCATCTCCATAGGTTTTGCTTTTTGCCGCTGCTGTTACCGTGATCGCTTTTACACCGATCGTCAGATCAGCACCGACATAAGTTAAAGCGTAATTGCTATTTAGTGCAAGCGTACCCTGGTTGATCGCATAAGTACCCACGTTTTCACCTGGTACTCGGGTCAGACTTCCCGTGAAAGTATCTGTACCCACCAATACCGGAGCAAAAGTATAGGTCAATGCCGGATCAGCATCTCCATAGGTTTTGCTTTTTGCTGCTGCTGTTACTGTTATCGCTTTTACTCCGATTGTCAGATCAGCGCCCACATAAGTTAAAGCGTAATTGCTATTTAGTGCAAGCGTACCCTGATTGATCGCATAAGTACCCACGTTTTCACCTGGTACTCGGGTCAGACTTCCCGTGAAAGTATCTGTACCCACCAATACCGGAGCAAAAGTATAGGTCAATGCCGGATCAGCATCTCCATAGGTTTTGCTTTTTGCTGCTGCTGTTACCGTGATCGCTTTTGCTCCGATCGTCAGATCAGCTCCCAAATAAGTTAAAGTATAATTGCTATTTAGTGTAAGCGTACCCTGATTGATCGCATAAATACCCACGTTTTCACCTGTTACTCGGGTCAGACTTCCCGTGAAAGTATCTGTACCCACCAATACCGGAGCGAGGGTATAGGTCAACGCAGGATCGACATCACCATAGGTTTTGCTCTTCGCTGCGGCCGTTACCGTGATTGCTTTTGCACCAATCGTTAAATCAGCACCAACATAAGTTAGATTGTAGTTACCATTCAGTGCAAGCGTACCCTGGTTGATTGCATAGGTACCCACATTTTCACCTGGTACTCGGGTCAGACTTCCGGTGAAACTATCGCCCGTTGCCAGTGCCGGAGCAAATGTATAAGTCAATGCCGGATCAGCATCTCCATAGGTTTTGCTTTTTGCTGCTGCTGTTACCGTGATCGCTTTTGCTCCGATCGTCAGATCAGCACCAACATAAGTTAGATTGTAGTTACCATTCAGTGCAAGCGTACCCTGGTTGATTGCATAGGTACCCACATTTTCACCTGGTACTCGGGTCAGAATTCCGGTGAAACTATCGCCCGTTGCCAGTGCCGGAGCAAAGGTATAAGTCAATGCCGGATCAGCATCTCCATAGGTTTTGCTTTTTGCTGCTGCTGTTACCGTGATCGCTTTTGCACCAATCGTCAGATCCGCACCCACATAAGTTAAAGCGTAATTGCTATTTAGTGCAAATGTACCCTGGTTGATTGCATAGGTACCCACGTTTTCACCTGGTGTTCTGGTCAGACTTCCGGTGAAACTATCGCCCGTTGCCAGTGCCGGAGCAAATGTATAAGTCAACGCAGGATCAGCATCGCCGTATGTTTTGCTTTTCGCTGCTGCCGTTACCGTGATCGCTTTTACTCCGATTGTCAGATCAGCGCCCACATAAGTTAAAGCGTAATTGCTATTTAGTGCAAGCGTACCCTGATTGATCGCATAAGTACCTACATTCTCGCCCGAAGCTCTTGTTAAACTTCCGGTGAAACTGTCTGCACCTACCAGTGCGCCTGAAGTGATCTGGTACGTCAGTGCAGGGTCGGCATCGCCGTAGGTTTTGCTCTTCGCATCTGCCGTTACCGTAATCACTTTTGCTCCGATCGTCAGATCAGCACCCACATAAGTTAAAGTATAATTGCTATTTAGCGCAAGCGTACCCTGGTTGATCGCATAAGTACCTACATTCTCGCCCGAAACTCTTGTTAAACTTCCGGTGAAACTGTCGCCCGTTGCCAGTGCCGGAGCGAAGGTGTAGGTCAAGGCTGGATCGGCATCGCCGTAATTCTTCGTCTTCGCATCTGTCGTTACCGTGATCGCTTTTGCTCCGATCGTCAGATCAGCACCTACATAAGTTAAAGCGTAATTGCTATTTAGTGCAAGCGTACCCTGGTTGATCGCATAAGTACCTACATTCTCGCCCGAAACTCTTGTTAAACTTCCGGTGAAACTGTCCCCGGTTACCAGTGCCGGAGCGAGGGTATAGGTCAACGCAGGATCGGCATCACCGTAAGTTTTGCTCTTCGCTGCGGCCGTTACCGTGATTGCTTTTGCATTAACGGTAAGCGTTTGTTGTTTATCTGAAGCGGGATTGTGCGTCGCATCTCCAGCCTGACTGGCTGTAATCGTTGAAGTTCCCTTTGCAATAATATGAACTTTACCATTCACAATAGTCGCTACATTGGTATTGCTACTGGTATAGGTAATTGGAATGCTGGTGTTATCGCTGGTTGCCCCTGGATCAAAGTCTGCATCCCCATAAGTTTTTGCGGGGATAGCTGCAAAAGTGATCGTTTGGGAAACCATAGGCGTACCGTCTACCAAAACACCTGATGTACTGCCTACACTATTTAAAGTAAGCGATGCATCCGTCCCGACGGCGTTTTTGAGCGTTCCGCCATTCAAAGATAAGTTACCTACAGTAATGCCGTCACTATCTACATCACCGGAGACAACCGTATATCTAAATTTTAAAGCCGCAGACCCTGATCCGGCCACATATACAGCGTAACGGGTTACTGATCCAACTGTAAGTGCGAGTTGAGGCACCCCATTGTTACCGGTAACAATTATCGCCTCACTGAAATTAATGGTAAATTCTAAAGGATCAGCTATGAAGTAAGTCCGGTTAACAGGAACAGAAACAGAGGTAACTGTTGGTATACTCACAGCACTTTGCAGTTCGTAAGCGCCCAAATCGATAGCCCCATTGCTGTTGTATTGATACACCCTTGCATTCCCCGCCAGGTCTCTGCTGTTGGCATCTAATCCTGTAAAAAGGGAGTTATCTCCTTTGTTTATGGCCGGGCTACTTACTGCTAGTGTATAGTCGCCGATCGCACCATTATTAAATATTGGGTCCTGATTAATCACATTAGTTCCATTGTAACCGCCTTTTACAAGACTGTTTTTTACGGTAGCCGCATTACCCTGAATACTTGCTGGATTGTCAGCCCAAATAATACTATTGTAAACCGTGCTGGTACCGCCATCGTTAATTAAGCCTGCTCCACTTCCATTCGAACTGATCATGTTATCGGCGATGGTTACATTGATCAACACTGGCGCAGATGTGTCATTATAGATACCACCACCTCTGTACGCTGTTCCATTATGATGGATAATGGAATTGACTATTTTGGGACTAGAAGAACGATTGGCCATTCCCGCCCCATCGCCCCCAAATACTTTATTGTAGGAGATCCTGGCAAATTCTATCACCGGATTTGAATTCACATTAGAGACACCCGCCCCGGATCCTGCATTGTTCTGTGTAATGTTGAGGTTCGTTAATGAGAGGCTTGCCGTTTGAACTACAGCCAATCCCCCGCCTTTGTTCTGGTCAATCGTATTTGCATTTACAGCAATATTGCCGGATCCATTCGCGTTACCACCTTTAAGAGTAAAGCCATTTAAAGTTGCCGTTCCCATCGAACCGGCACTTAACACCACATGGTAAGCATTATTACCATTAATCGTACCGTCAGCACCATCGTTGCTATCCAAATCGCCACTCAAAATACTGGCATTGGCTGCGATGCTTAAATCTCTTTCGCCTAATGTACTTTCATTTCCCGCAAAACCTCCGTATACTTTTACATTGTTGACCAGTAAAAAAGTGTTATCCCTTCCTTGATCCGTACCGAAATTAGCGCCATCCTGTGGGCTATACTTAGGCTTATATGTTCCTTTGGCTACCCAGATTTCGTTGATAGCGGTATTGGTTTTGGCTTGCTTTAAAGCATCAGCCAGTTCTACCATCGCATTGGCCCAGCTATCTCCACTTCCATTACCCCCTGTTACATTTTTATTAACATAAACGAGTGATGGTACTTGCATATAATTGATGGAAAACTGACTGGCAGCGGTATTGCCATTGCCGGCGGCATCCTGTGCCACATTAGCTGCAATGTTGATCGTTACCGCGCCATTAGCTGTTGGCGTAGCATTAAAGGTATAAGTAGTTCCGCTTCCTGAAAATCCACTAATTGTGGCATTGCCTACGGTAAGGCCTCCTGTCACAAATCCTGATACGGGCTCTGAAAAGGTCACCGTAAATGGAATTGGAGAAGTGCCTGTTGAGCTGCCTGACGCGCCAGCGGTACTGCTGATCACCACCGATGGACGGCTCGTATCAACCGTAAAGGTATTGGTATTGCTGCTTGGACTCACTGCATTTCCAGTCGCCTGCGCAGTCGCATAAATGGTATGCGAACCTTGCCCCAATGCAGTTGGCTGGGTAAGTGACCAATTTCCGCTAGCATTGGCTGTTGTAGTACCTAACAAGGAATTATCCACATAAACTGTGACGGTAGCATTGGCTGCTGCCGTACCTGTATAGGCTGGGGTAGTTGTATTGACAAAACTGCCATTGGCAGGTACGGTCACTACAGGAGCAGCTGTGACTGTTTGTGCATAGGTAATAGAAAACTGACTGGCAGCCGTGTTTCCGTTGCCTGTAGCATCCTGTGCCACATTAGCTGCAATGTTGATGGTTACCGCGCCATTAGCTGTTGGCGTAGCATTAAAGGTATAAGTGGTTCCGCTTCCTGAAAATCCACTGATCGTGGCATTTCCTGCTGTAATGTCTCCTGCCACAAAACCCGTTACCGATTCTGAAAAGGTCGCCGTAAATGGAATTGGCGAGGTACTTGTAGTTCCGCCCGATACACCGGCTGTACTGCTGATCACCGTTGTCGGTGCCATATTGTCTACAGTAGCATTGGTATCATCCGCCGTAGTATTTGAGCCAACAGAATTGGTAGCCGTTACAGATACATTTCTATTGGTAGCATTTATAGTGCCCGCTACAATAGTATAAGTAGCTGTCCAGGTATTGCTATTGTTGGTAGCTGTTACTGCAGAACCTCCTCCAAATTGGATAAAGTTTACTGTTACCGCTGTGATATTCGAATTATTATCGCCACTTGCCGTATTGTTCCAGGTAGCGGTTACAACATCTCCGATCTTGAATGTACCGCCAGAACCACTTGCGCCACTGATACTGATTCGTGCGGCAGTAACGGTTGGTGCGGCGACATAGGTAAACTGGTCGCTGGCACTGGTCGCGCTGGTGCCACCTGTTGTAGTGATGCGGACATCAACGGTACCTGTTCCTGCCGGTGCGGTTGCTGTGATTTGTGTTGCCGAATTAACGGTAAAGGTCGTAGCTGCTATAGCACCAAAGGTTACCGCGGTCGTCCCGCTGAAGTTGGTGCCGGTAATGGTCACGCTGGTGCCTCCGCTGGTCGGGCCGCTGGTTGGGCTCAAAGCAGTTACCGTTGGTGCGGCGACATAGGTAAACTGATCACTGCCACTGGTCGCGCTGGTGCCCCCTGATGTCGTTATGCGGACATCAACGGTGCCGGTTCCTGCCGGTGAGGTCGCCGTGATCTGTGTTGCCGAATTAACGGTAAAGCTCGTAGCCGCCGTAGCACCAAAGGTCACTGCGGTCGCCCCGTTGAAGTTGGTGCCGGTAATGGTCACGCTGGTGCCTCCGCTGGTCGGGCCGCTGGTTGGACTCAAAGCCGTTACCGTTGGGGCGGCGACATAAGTAAACTGGTTGCTGGCACTGGTCGCACTAGTGCCACCTGATGTCGTGACGAGGACATTAACCGTACCCGTTCCTGCCGGTGCAGTTGCCGTGATCTGTGTTGCCGAATTAACGGTAAAGCTTGTAGCCGCCGTAGAACCAAAGGTCACTGCGGTCGCCCCGCTGAAGTTGGTACCGGTAATGGTCACGCTGGTGCCTCCACCGGTTGGCCCGCTGGTCGGGCTCAAAGCCGTTACCGTTGGTACTGTGCTTAACGTTTCTAATAAACGAAAATTGTCAATCGCAAATTCTTGTATGGCCGTAGCATCGGCGCTTGCCCTAAACCGAAGTGACATTGTTGTCCCAGTTCCAGCTATGTTCCAAACAAACTCAGTAAAAGTTCTTGATAAAAGGGTTCCATCTCCAAAATTATCATTATCAGTATCTTCGCGGATAAAACCCGCATTTCCAGCGGATCTGTCACCATAAAATCCCCCAGCTTTCGTCCAGACTCCACCATCAATACTGTATTCCACTAATAAAAAATCATAAGAAGGCCCAAAATCTGGGTTTTGCCAACCTTGACTCTGAAGCGCTGCAAATAATCCTTTGAAAGATAAACCTGTTTTTCCAGCAATATTAATATTTGTCCAGGTTATACTTTGAATTTTATCATTGACATCTGTAGTACCCGTTCTTGCCCTATCTGTATCTTCTCCTGCCCAGAATTTACTCCCTTGAACATTTTGATAGCTTGTATTGGTTTCCGGAGGAAAAGGTGTATTCAACGCTAGATCAGTTCCATTGGTCCTCATGAAGTAATAAGCATAAGGAACTGAAGGCCGACCGATATCAATAGAAGGGGTTCTTGTACCCGAACTCGGGGCCCCTGTATCTTCAAAGGTATCACTCCAAAACTGCGATTGCGCATTTACCTGTAAGTAAGTACAACAAAGGAGTAATGTAAAAATTAGTGTAAAAGTTTTTTTCATAAATCCATGGTTTTTACTGAATTATTTGACATATAAGGCTAGTTTGGAATATCCTTTTTTTCAGGGTGTAACATGATATATTGGGTCGCCGTCATAATACCATAATCGGTACTCAGGATGTTAACAGCAAGTTGCTGATTATCCCTACAGGCTATTTTTATTCGACCATCAAATGATACAATTGTACCTAATTGGCTATCATGTGCTTCATCGATTATCGAGGCCTCAATAATTTTGACCTGCTCTCCCTGCAGTGTTGCATCGGCGCCTACGTTCCAGGGATTACAGGCATTAACCAATGCCATAATTTCCTCGGCGGTCATACGGTTCCAATTAATATAGGTATCCGATAAGACAGGATTTCCATAATAAGACGATAAGGTTTCATCCTGTGGCTGGTTTGGGATAATGCTTGCAAACTGTAGCATATTCGCCATGTTAAGTGCAACATTCGCCGTATGCTTACTTAGCCTTATAGTGAGTTTTCCAAATGTATCACCTTCTTCAATAGGCACAGGATCATTAAAAATGATATTGCCCTCATCAAACGCGTCATTCATAAAATGGGTACAAATAGCTGTTTCCGATTCCATGTTTTTCAATACTTCGAAAATCGGCATTGGTCCCCTGTATTGCGGTAAGGGTCCGGGATGGAAATTAATAAACCTGTGCTTCCCATAGGCCAAAACGCTTTCGGGCAGTAAAAAAGGAAATGAGATGCAGAAGATGTAATCAGGCTGGATACTGTTAATCCAAACCTGCATTCCATCCATACTATTCTTATCTTTAAAAGACCTGAACCCGAGATTATGTTCTACAGCTTCTTTTTCCAGTGCATCCACAATGGTTTTGTTCCCCTTGCCAATCCCTATGCCACAAATAAATTTTTCAAACGCGAGTATATTTAATGCTGGAAAAGCAAACTTGCCACCACATAGTACTAATATTTTTTTCTGTGTTTCCATGAATTATATGCAGGTATAGCTGTTGTACCAAGCAGACATGGCATCGTTCAGTTCATAAGCGGATATTATTTTAAAGTCACTGGGAGCATCCTCTGCCGTTCCTTGTATCTGCACTTCACATTTACCTGCACCGTTCGGAACAATAGCCGCATGGAACATCGGTGCAATAGAAGTATTGGTCTTGGAATCAAAATGGATGGTTCCCCTAGGACTTTCGAACTCAAATGAATGTAGTCCTGAAGCAATTTTGGAAATATTTTTTTTATGCTCCTCAATTAATGATAAAACCTTTAAAACAATGGATGTACTCTCCCAGCTTAGAAGTGAAAACAGGTTGGGTGTCTTTCCTGCATCGGTTATGGTTTTTATAAAAATCCGATTTTGCTCCGAATCCAGTGTTTTCGACCAGGCAGCAATTCCTTTTATGCGGTTTCCAGGATGCTCGGTCTCATTCAGCATCATTTCCTCAAATCCGAATGGAGGCAGGTAAACCGGAAATATTTGTCCATTAAAGTGTTTCTTTATGCCATCAAAATACCATTGCACAAAATCGCCACTGAAAAGGCTCAATAAAGCACTATTAGGATATTGATCTAAATGATTTTTTAACGGTTCGATGGTAAAATCATCTAGACGATAGCCTGTAGCATGATTAAACGCGATTTGCCCACCTTGATCTTCAAAAGCTTTGGAAATACTATGTGTATGCAAATAGCCGCCGTCATAATAACCGGTTACCATACCACCTGATGTTAGGCCATCCATTACAGCTTGTTTTGCGGCAAGCGCTGCTCCTAAAGCATTGTGGAGGGAATGATAAAAAATATTAGAAACCGATGGCCATTCGTTTGGCAAACTGGCACCTGCATCCAGAACAATCAGCATTTTATTCGCCGCCAGAAAAAGTGGTCTGAGCAACTGCGCCATACGGTGCCCAATATAAGCAATCACCATAGAAACATTTTCTTCAAGCAAAAGCTTTTCAGCACTCCGGTAGCATTGCTGCTTTTCGGCACCGAAACCAATATTCTCGGTAACTATTTTGATATCACTTCTCCCCTGATATTTTAAGCCAGAGCATAATCCTTCATAAAGATCAAACCCAATAGTTTGATAATAGGTTGATCTGGGTAATAAAATCCCTATTATTTGCATAATTACGCGTTTTAGAAAAAGAGGATTTCGAAGAATCCTCTTTTCATATTTTTAGTTTCTGCTTGGGAAAATTCCTTGAACAGCAATTGAATAATTGATCACCAGATAAGGATTCATGGTTGCAATAGGCAAACCAGAACCGGTAATATCAGTAGTACCTGATAGCTGTACACCACCAGTATAGATGTTAGCAGTTGGAGCAGATGAATACATAGCAGTTACAGCCGTTGCTGGAAATGTACCATCAGGCGACAACTCGTCTGCAGGATCTGAAGAAGCTTGAAGCCTACCTTTTAATGCATTTACAGTATGGATATGCGGAGGCATATTCGATGTTAAAATGGTTACATTGGTGGCACCAGCAGCTTCGCCCATCGTATAATTAGGCAAACCCGGCCCCTGACCTTGGCCAATAGGCACACGCCCCTGTAAATTTGGCAATGCGAATGTGGATTGTCCGTTGCCACCATAAGTAGTACCTAATAATGAAAATAAAGCCGTATTTGAGGCGATTGATAAAATCTGACCGGCACAGGTCATGTACCCCCTCGGGGCAAAATAGAATCCTAGAATCTTGATTTCTCCAATAAATGGTTCTGTAGACATAATTTTGTTTTTATATGGTTAAAAATTGGTTTAAGTAATTAGGCTCATAATTGATCAAGACGTTGATCGTCTTAATGGTCATGACATTACGATGAATTGAGGTTATAATAGTAGAATCAAATTATTTGATCAATATTACCTTTCGCAGGCCTGGATAAATACTGATACAATGTGCGGGATTGGTAATCTCGTTGATGTGTGATGGCTACCAGACCAAAATTATTTAGAAAGTTTGGGCTATCTAAACCCTCAAAAGTATTTTTTCTTAAAAAAACCTGTTTTTTTAGTCCTACAAAAGATGTATTTGTTGGTATACCCGCAGTTAAAAGCATATCACTAGCATTAGTCACAATGCAACCATTATTGGATCGAGTCTTTTTCTTCGAGTAAGAGCGCCTCTGAAGATTCATATATCTAGGTTTGGGATGTTTTGATATGTAAATATCTAACAAAAAATTGGGAAAAACGTTACGATAAGTAAGTATTTGCAGCGAAAATCCAAATTTTGTTACAACATTAGGCTGTAATGCATCAGGATACACTTTTTTGTAACAATGATTTGTATTGACAATTATCAAATAATTTTTAAATACAACAAGATATTTAAAACTGATTACTTTTACATTTTAAAAAAAATAATAATACAACAGAATGATGATCCCATTGCCTATATGAGCAAGCACTCCAGATATTAAAATGTGATTTAACTATAAGGAAGCAATTAGCTTGCGATAAGCATTATTAGCTTTGGGATAGTTCACCCAACCCATATCCTGTTTTGCAGTAAATGGCTGATCAGGATATTTACTATGATAGCTAAACCTTCTCATCATTTCGTTTTCTTTGTCCGAAATAATGCCAATGGATGAAAAAAAATGTGCCACCAGATCTGATATTCCCCAGCTATAGTCAAAAAAATAATCGAGCGGATTTTTACGTATCGCAATCCCTTGCATAGCCAGGTAATATTGCGTTAGTACCTCCGAAGTAAAAAGATTAAAATCCTCATAATGCTTAGTATTTAATTGAACCTTAAGTAGGTGCTCTTGAATAATGCCCGGGATACTGTGCAGCCCTCTCCTTTTCTTGTGTGATGCAATGACGGCATCCGGTTCCCTGCTCAAAAAATAAAAGGGGGTGCGGGGAAACCATCTCCGTAGTAAAGGGTAAAAGTGAACATGCCAGCTATCCAGTTTGATATAGAGTTGCTGGTAACTGCATTTGCGTTGCTGCCCCATAATTTTCAGCGCTGCCTTGAACCACTTTTCAATGTCACCTCTCGAGTTTTTATCTTGAAAAGGTGCCCTTAAAATTTGATCAAGCAACGGAGCTTCAGCATAAACCATATTAAGTGAATCGGTAGACAGGGCTTGGGATAGTAAGGTAGAACCACAGCGTGATACATGAAATATAAAAGCTGTTGGTGCAATATGATCAACTTTTAAGGCAGCTTCCAGTAAAAATTCCATATTACTTAAAGGCTTATAAGTACTCCTTTCCCTCATTTTCATCAAACAAAGGCTAATAGTTTCATCGAAAAAAGGTTCCTGAATATGGTGCTCTTTCATATCCATCCAGTCCAGTCGCCAATCATTTTTCCGTTGCTGAAGTTGATAAGGGACCCAATTGAGCAGGCTTGTCATTTAAATGCTCCTTTTAAGATCGGCAATAAGTTGCTTCGATATTGGTGTACCTAAACGCTCTAGTTCTGATATAATCTGTAAGGCACTCTCCCTATCCACCTTGTTTTCTTTTTGCTCAGCTTCAAAATCATAACCGTTTGCAGCGAAATATTCATCCGTCCAATTATTGCGTATGCCGTCAATCACCAGATGAATCCGAATGTTTTCACCATTATTTATAATGGAATGGATCTGATCAAAATCGATATACCAACAGCTTCCCGCATCCAAATTCAGTTCCGTGCCTCCGACTGTAAATTGTACCTTGGCATTGGTCTGAATAGGAATATGGATCCGGCATACACCATTCAGATAATTACATCCCCTGTCTCTATGTGGCTTAATTTCGGCTCCCGGATGTAGGGCCAGCAACCTGATAGCCTCTTTTGGCCCCTGCCACTCATCCAAAATAGACTTGATATATGGGAGCCTCTTTAAAAGAGGGGTTTCCCGATATCCTTCAACACCGTAATTAGCTGAAATATCATTCGTTTTACCACTCGCTGATTGTAAGGAAATGCTTTGCCATCTGCCACGGTAATCGTTCCGGTTGAAATGATCTTGCCATTGAGACTCCATGGCAGTTAAAAGCTCATTTTGTAACACTTTAACATCGTACTGTCGGGCGAATTTAAGATATCTGGTCAATTTAGATAATTTTTTGTAATATTAACCAATGTTTGTTAGTATGCAAATCTTTTGATAAAATTTATAGGCAAAACTTCTCAGGTTGCAATAAAAACCTGAATTAGCCTAAAGTATACAAAATTATGCAACATCTTTTTAGCAAAATCCTTGTTTTTCTTGACGAAATAGGTATTCGATATGTTCTCGAACCTATTTTGGAAGATACCTTTTTGCCAGGGCTAAAATTAAGTAGTGGGACACTGGTTATAGACCGGGAAAAACTACTCTACCCAGGCGATATTTTACATGAGGCCGGGCATCTGGCCTGCATGCCACCTGCCATAAGAAATGAGATGAGCGACAATCTTGAAAGTAGCGACTTACATCAGGGTGGTGAGCTTATGGCTATTGGCTGGTCTTACGCAGCCTGCATTTATTTGGGAATTGAGGCCACTTTCGTATTTCATGAACATGGCTATAAAAATGGTTCAAAATCAATCATTGAAAACTTTAACGAAGGCCGATTTATAGGTATTCCCATGCTCCAATGGCTTGGAATGACTTATGATGAAAATCAGGCGAAAATTCATGGATTAAATCCTTACCCTGTTATGCAAAAGTGGCTTTGCACACATAGACCCGAATAGATATTTACCTCCCTGCCAAATTTTAATATGTTTGGCTGTGGATTTGCAATCATAGCCGTCATACATTTCCTTGATCCCTCATCGATCAGGAGTTGCTATTAAATGTGTTGATTTTCATTAGGGTCCGTAATCTGTTGAACTTGGGAGAGAATAAAATGAGTTAATTGACTGCAAGCATCTTCTTCAGTAAGTTGTTGCGTATTGAGGTATAAATCCACTACTAAAGGATCCTCAAATACATCATTAATTCCTGTAAAATGATATAATTTATCCTGATGTCCATCCGGCAAAAGTGCTTTATGGTATAACCCTTTCGTATCACGCAGAATAAGCTGAGGAATCGGGCAATCAACCCAGATTGTTTTAGCATTGTAAAGTTCCCGAAGCTTCTGCCTGCCAGACTCATATGGATTAATCGCTGCAATGAGCGCAATAGTACCCTGCTGTACAAATTCATAGCCTACATGACCAAGACGACGGATATTTTCAAGCCGATCAGCTTTTGAAAAGCCAAGATCATGATTCAATGTTTTACGGTAAGTGTCGCCATCAACTAACATAATGGAATAACCAAGGGCCGTAAGCCGTTGGTCAACCAATTGCGCAAGTGTAGTTTTGCCTGCGCCGGATAAGCCTGTAAATTGTATTAAGAGCATTCTTTGTTTATTTTATAATGAGATTAATAAATACTTTAATCATCTTAAAATCTAATAACAGGATTAAAGTTTTGTAAAGCTGATGTATTGTACAAATCGGGGATACTCAGATCGGTTTGCAGTTGCAGCATGAGGAAGTGCTTGTAACCATAAAATTAAATCACCTTTATTTCCTGCTACAGCAATTTGGCGATTTTGTTGCCTTAAAACACCAATCGCTTGATCGGGATTTGCATACGTTTGCAAAAAAGAATCAATTTCATGATGAAAACCAGGAACTAAGCTGAATGCCCCTCTTTCTTCCGGTACATCATTAAGGTAAACCAAGCCTTGAATATAATATTCAAGGCCTCTGGAAAAATCTATGTCCCAATGTAGAGGACTACCGCGAAAATGAAAACTGTCTGTTTCAGGTGGATTGTACCCGAGCTTCTCTGTATTTGCTACAATAGCATTTGTTTGATACAAATGTGCAAATACCTGCCTGATGAAGTCAGAGTTTTTGATCTTGGCAATATGTTCATTCTGATAAAGCTGTAACATTATACCCTGAAGCAAGTCATTTTGGCCGTACCAGCTAGATGGTTGCTCCAGATTTATTCCGAGCATTGCTGTAATGACATCAACCACATGATTACAATCATCTTCACTAACCAAACCAGGTATCTTAAGGTAGCCATTTTTATCCCAGAATTTCATTTGATCAGCATTTAATACCTTTGAAAAAACCTCTTCAGACGTATCTACCGCATATTCACACCAGGAATTAAATTTTTCAACAGCTTCCGAATAGGCATTCTCACCCATTCGAAGCATCATCCATTGCTTAAATTCATCATCGCTTTGACAGTGACCATATAAAAAATCGTAAGTTTCAAATATTCCGATGTCAAAAAAGGACAAAAATACTTTTTCAATCCTGAAAAAATCCTGATTAATACTTGCCTGAGATTGCTGACGGCTATGATAAACCCTGTAATTACTAACATAAGAGCAGTATGCAAAACTTCCTGCAGGCTGAACGGATTTGAAAGTAGTGGATTTGACTATCTGTTTGTTATCGTTACACATCGTGTTGTAAACATAGTTTAGTATTTATAAGCAAAGCGAGGTTTATCAGACATCACATATTCAAATGTAATTGCCATATCCTTCTTTTGATTTTCTAACTTACAGATGGCTAATGGCAAGGTTAAGCTGCAGTTGTAGGTGGTGAGCACCTCTCTCCCAAACACCGTTATTTCCGTAAATAAATCAAGCCGGTTATGGGTTTCAGAAGCAGGTACCTGTATCACCACTGGATGTGGAAGCTTGAATTCACGGCTGGCACAATATACCTCCCCTAAGTTTATCCTTTTTGGCTGATAATCCTTGATGGTAAAACTATTGTATTCTTCTTTCCATCGGGTTAATACTGCTTCAACGATTATCTGTTCCGGAATGAAAATAGCATCCTTACGCATCTGCGGAATTAAATTGTTCATGATGGCCACCTGTGGTTCTTTCCTCAAAGCATTTAACATGGTTTCCGAAATTACCATGTCTGTTTGAACATTATGGGGAAATCTATAAGTAGTGGCATCGGTGCAAACATAGTCGATCACATACTCTGACAGGCCTAATTGTTCATACAACCCCCTTGCTGCAGCCAAGGAATCAGAATTGATATCCAACAAAATAAAATTGATTTGCGCTGAAGTAAATCTGGGGGTTAACGGTGTAAGCAATGTGGCATAAGGACCGCAACCGGCATATAATATATTGAGGGTACGCCCCTGTATTGTATCTGATAAATGTTCAATTGCCTGATTAATGCCTCTGATAAATCTGCGTGTACGTTCTAATTCTTTAAGACAATGCGCGGCTTTAATTGTTGAAACGGCCTTACCATTTGGCAGATAAATATCTTCGTCCGTAATGTTACCTGCTTTCACGCCGGTTGCGCCTGAAAAAAGCACATGGAGCTGGTCAATCGCATTTTTGATATGCAAATAGTCTTCTTCAAAAAGTAAGGCATTAGTTGCATCATAAATACTTTCATTAAGTTGTTGAGTCGTTAATTCCATTTGTTTTCTTTATATCATGCTGAAAAGTAAAAGCTAAACTAAAGAATAAATTCAGTTCAGATCGGTTATCCGATTATTAAGTTACTAAATATATCGTTGCTTATCCTTTTTTACCATCAACTCTGCTTGTTTTCCATTTCAAAGCACAGGTGTGTTGTATGATATATCAGTACCTTGGAAAGGCCTATGGATGCTCAATGTGAATACTATATATTATCCGATCTGGCATCTCATTTTTATTTCTTTCATAGCTTACATACCAACGGCCATACAAGCCTGTATCCATTCAATCCCATTTTAGTTAAGTCCCACATTTTATCTACCAGCTAATGCTCGCTCAGTGAAGTGGCACGTCAAACCAACTAAAAGTACCTGATCACATAATTTTTACACATTTTCATCAACAAAAATTTATAGCTTTAATGAAAATTAACCACACTCTCATTGAAAACTATTGCTCTCACCATCGATGGACACTCGTCTATTCTTCCAACCAATTTGTCATCAGACAAAGTCAGTGTGCAATACCACAATGGTATTAATGCTGTCAGAGAAAAATGTCTTTTCCCAAAAAACTCATCATATCTAAGTAAACCACCAAGTATGGAAACACCCAACACACTCTTAGGGCAGTACGACATGGTACTGTCGCTCTCGGAGAGCAAGATCAATGCAGAAATGCAGCAACTATACCTAGACCGGCTACTTGACCGCGACTGGAAGATCCTCAGTGATCTTACAGGCACCTTGCGCCGTAACCATAGGGACAGTGATTTCGAGCAGCAAAAAAAATTATGGTTAGACCAAAGCGGCAATAACCAGTTGATCGAGCTCAAGGCGCACTTGGATCGACTTGGGGAGCTTTTGGAAGAACCAAACGCAGATCGGGAGTCGATTGTAGCGCAACGGATCGCTACGAGGGCCAAAATTGCCGAAGCCGAAAAAACAACGGCTCCCGGCTACCATCTACTGATCGAAGCCACTATCGACCCTCCCAAGATAAGCGTACTACCGGGACGCACCAGTGAACTATTGTTTAGTTTTATACTCAATAGTGGCCAAGTCACCTACCGTAACAGTCAACGGCAACAGCAGTATGATATCCGTAACCTTACTTACACATTCGTGGTGCCGGTATCTAAACGCCAGGTGGATAAAGAAGACATCAAAGCAGATCCAAAGTTCACCGCACATATTACCGAAGATTTTACCGTAGAATCTATCCTCCTGAACTTTGCAAAAGCAGATATTGCCAACTATGTGTCGATCGAAAGTAAAATGAGTAAAGATCCGGAACTCAATGCCTGGTTACAACTGGTTGTCAGCAATTATTTTCGCGGACTTGGGCAAAATAACGATAACCCTTACATACTGGGCTATGCAGTACAGCAGGCGGAACTGAAAGATACCGGTACGGCTATGTTGGAGCCTACCGGTGTTTCCTACTCTACTTCCCATAGCGAAGTTGACCGAGCTTCGGCTTTCAATTTTTTGATGCTTACCGGCGGTCAGGAGTTCCCAAGCTTACCACAGGGCGGACGTATTGACAAAAGCTTGATAGAATCTGTACATCTTAAAGACGAAACAGTTAACGGGCTGATCGGCATAAATTTCAGAGTATTTGAAAAAACCTACCTGGCTCGGATCAACCAAACTGTATTGGATGCATTTTGCGACTTTGTCCCGGGGCTAAGCATCAAATCGGGTACGAACTATACAGCGAAGTCTTTCGATCTTTACTATGCCGATAATATGGAGATCACTATTGCCCGAACCGGCATTAAAAGCGATGATTTAAAACGTTCGCTATCCATTCAATATGAAATCAGCATTCACGCTAGCCTGCACGATGAATTAGAAGCATTGGTGGGTACCGTAGGTGTCAATCAGAAATTTTCGACCTCTGGCAAGTTCGAGGTCAATGGACAAAAGGGTAAAGTTGGCAAGCTGGTAGTGGAATTAACTGCTGCACATTATGGACAAATCATCGCAACGGTAGAATCCGGGGGGTATCAGCCGCCAGTTTTGGCACGTGACACCGAAGAACCTGAGTATAACAAGAAAGGCTTTTTTGATAAGGTTTGGCTAGGCATGTCAAATATGGTCAGACGTGTCAATGAATTAGAAAAGATGTATAACACAAATTTCACTACCCGTATCAGTAAGCAGTTAGAAAACACCGCCTTCAACGAACTCAACAAATTCTCTGATCGTTTGATACTTCCGGCATCAAACGTATACACCTTTTTGAATGTCCGCCTGCTCACCGGAGAACTCAATGACAGTGATGTCGTCCTTTTCGATATTAGTTATGTTCCACTTTCTAATCAATAATCATTAATATTTATGGAAAATCAATATACCGAACTCAATGGACCAAAGGTTTTGTTGAAATATAAAAGTGAATTTATGGAAAACTATGTTGCCGAGAGTAACATAGATTTAGGTGCTGATATCAAAGTAATCGGGACCGTGAACGACAAAGTGTTGGTATTTGTGATCAATAAGCAGAACGAGCTGATTTTGCTCACCCGAACCGATGCCGAAGGAGATGCATGGACACAACTACGCCTCTCTGTTAAGGGGCAACAGGTAACTGCATTTGACGTGTTGCACCAAGATACAGTTAATGCGATACGCATTGCTTACGCTGCCAAAACTGGCCAGGAGAACAGCTTGTGGCTTTCCTCACATGTTGTACTCGATGCAGAGAATACACCCATGGACGGCCTGGCATACCAATCTTATCAGCTAGAAGACCGCGAGCGGACACTGCATAGTATATCTATTAGTGATGTTGGTATACTATTTAGCTCAGACAAACCTAAAACTGACGCCAAATATCATTTAATCGGAGATGACGGTTTGATCAAGGCATTCCACCTGCCTGAAAACAATGACCGTATTCTACAGCTTACTTTAGGAACTTGGCGAGGCCATCAAGGCGTATTTTCGCTTTACGATCTGAAGGGAAAAAGAACGATGCTTTTCCAGGGATTTTCAGCTGCCGGCGAGAAAGAGATTTTTCAGCAGAGATTTATGCCCAACTATCGGCCGAATTGTTTTTTTGTACTCAAGAATGTGGGCGAGAACGATCAGCTTTTTGTCGCCGGTTCCAGTATCACTCATTATAAAGATGCACGCAGCAAGGCAGTGGAAATCTGTGGCAACGATTTTGAGTTTTCGCAACTCGACGTGTCGCAGGAAGATGGCGCGATAAGTGTGTGGGCTTTGGATAACAAAAGCCGTCAGCTTAAGTTGATACGCAGAGAAACAGACCATGAAAAACGGATCTGGAGTGAGCCGGTGGCCATGCACGGCGATACCGATCGCTTTTCTTCACTTCGCGGGGAACACTTGTCCAATCATCTTTTCTTGTTCGACCAAAGCAAAGGAGGCAAGCTTACTGAAATTTGGCAAGATGCCGTTTCGGGTTGTTGGCACGAACATTTGTTAGGCATCGCTGATCTGTCAAGTTCCCGACTAATCAACACCTATACCCTGGATTTATATTTTGAGAAACATGATTTGGAAAACAAGATCGAAGAAAATATAAACCTTACGTCTAAAGCCAATACTTTTATCTATCTCGATGATATTAAATATCAATTGCAGGCAGGCGTACCATTGCCTATCCCCTATGCTTCTTATTTGAATATCATGTGCCCGTTAGATTCGCTGGCATTTCCTGAACTGGTCATCAGCTCTGGGTTATTTGAACAAGAGCTACATATCAACCCCGGACATCCGGTAAGTACTGCATTGGGCGAAAAGATCAGCTCTGCCGAAGACTTGCGCAATGCCCGCAAGCAGAACGGAGAGCTATTGGTACCCACCCATATCGACCATGAACTTCTGTCACAGGTGGCGAGCGCAACCAGTACGTTGACAACTAATCAAAACATTCAAGCAGCTTTAGCCGTACACCATGGGCAGGAATTAGGTTTTTGGGAGAGTATTGGCGAAGGACTGCAGGACCTGTTATTTAGTATCAAAAAAGGATTTATCACGGTCAAGGAGTTTATTGTCGAAAAGGCAGAACAGGCGTGGAAGTTCACGCTGAAAATCGGTAATAAGCTCTATCAATGGATCGGCGACACCTTAAACGATGTATTCTCGTTCCTGGAACGTGTATGGGAAAAGATCGGAGTGTTGTTCAAAGACCTGGTAGATTACCTTTCTTTTCTATTTTCCTGGCAGGACATCATTGATGCCAAAGACGCGCTGAAGCTAACCGCCAACCAAGCCATTGAAGGCCTAAAACCCGGCGTAGAAAAATTGCGTGCACTAGCGGTTGGACAGGTACAGGATTGGCACCGCAGGGCGAGCATTGCGCTGCGCAATCTTGGCACTCCCAGCTATACCGTTAACGACTTGCCAAAGGAGAAGATCAACGGACACAATGATAAACTCGACTCCAGAACCAACTGGGTCGGCAGCAAACAAGAGCTACTTTTCAATACCAAACCTAGCACCGCCAACGGGGTAGACCGCGAGGCACTGGCCAACATGGATACCTCTGCAAAGGATCCGGTGATGACACGACTTGGCGACCTGCTAAAAAAATTCCTGGCCTCTCAGATTACCTTAGGAGCGCTTATCAAAGAATTCGCAGCCATCATGCTGGATGTGGTTTTTGAATTGATTGAAGAAGTTATCAACTGGCTTTTTGACCTGATCATCAAAAGTATCGACCTAATTAAGGGCATGCTCAATGCCGAGATCAAAATTCCGTTACTTTCTTCGATCTATCGCAAAATCAGCCACGCTGAACTGAGTATATTGGACTTCACCTGCCTGCTCTGTGCCATCCCGATGACCATCGGCTACAAGATCGCTTTCGGTGAGGCTCCGTTCTCGCGTTTGAGCAAAGAACGATTTGCAGAAAACATGCTACAAAATTTTAACCTAGCCTAAACTACCATGAGCAATAACAACGAACAACCAACAACAAAAACAGAAAAACAGATCTGTGACGACGTTGCAAAGTATGCAACCTTTGGTATCAGTATTTGTAGTGCAATCCTCTATGCTGTAGAAAAAGTAAACAGGTATCCCGAAATCATCGCTGAAAATCTGAATGCAGACGCCTTAGTGGATAATGCGGCTGTCAAGGCGGTAAAGCGCCCATTATCACTTGTGTCTACCCTGATCAGCACGACGAGCTATATCGCCATGTTTCTGAAATATGCTGCACCGATACATGGCTATTTACAGAGCACAGAAGATAAGATACTTTGCTGCAAGGTTAAAGAAGCCTCTAAATATTTTGTCTACCTTCCATTTGTGTACATGGCCATTGGTGCTGGGGGATTGTACTATACCCAGACCGAAACCGTAGATTGGCTAAAGAGCAAACATAAAAATTACAAAAAAGCACTCAGCCTGCTCACCAAAACAATGAGTTTTGGGTCTGGTGTACTCCTGCTCGCTACCACGATCAATAACGCCGACAGCATGAAAGGCAAACAGTTGTTCACCTTGTGCTCAATTCTGGATGGACTGACCGCTCCGCTAGACTTCCATGGGATCGACAATCTGGTCTTCCGGGTCGACAACCAAGGCTATGCGTACGCCGGGGTTTACGGTGTGCGTAGCGCCGTTAAGATTGGCCAGACCATCGGCTTTCTGATCGCCGATAAATAACAAAGCTACAGTGGTACCTTATTTTGAGCGTACCACTGTAACGCCTATATTCGAACAATGGAATTTATGATAGGTGATAAAAATGTCGAGCCAACGGATTTGATGCGAAAGCAACTCTTCCAGTGGATATGATACGATAGCCCTATCCTACATTCCAATAATAGTTGATGTTAAACCAACGCCATTACGATCCCAGAACTTATCCTTTGCAAGGATTCGCCCCAGACCAAAGGCGCGAATGAACCATATCGTCGCCACTTATTAAAGTTTTCTAATCCATCATCACCAAAATTCAACCAAACAGCGTATCGGTCGTCGTACGAATAAGTGTATCTACCCGCTAAGCTCCATTTCAAGATCATTTTACTCATTTTTTAATTTTTTTAAATCACTACTCCTTTGGCTCTTCTATGATGCCCGTTTGCTTTGTGGTCTCTGGCCTACACTTTGGTTCTTACAAGATTATTTGAACATTGATGTAGATTATTATGTGCAAATATAATTTTGTGTTCAGAATGTTGACGTTTTCTTCCACTTGGTCAGGAAATAATAACCGATCTTACGAGCCATGATCAATAATGAAAGAACAACTGCCCAAGTTAGAAATTGCGAGAAATGCCGAAATTCTTCTCTTAGATGACTATGTTCTTTTCCGGAGAAATAGCCACATACAACAAGCGCATCAGTAAAGAACTTGTTATCGGTAAAATGGCTGATGGGGTTATACTTAGGCTTTAGTATTTGACTAAATACTTATTGGTTAAATATGAACTATTTATGATGGAACTCATCAAGAGGATTAATCTTCCCTCTTAATTGAAATAAATCAATTACAACATTGATCAAAATCAAGAAAATAGCATTTTGTAATAGTGAATTTAGTGCATTGACTTATTAGTTAACGGCATGCGACAGATAAATAACAGCATAACCGTCTAAAAAGCTACTATTGGCTTATCCGGTTAAAGCGTAAGTAGGATCGGTATGCTATTCTAACCATAAGAAAAATTGGAAATGGAAAAAATAGAGATGAAGTTTTTTTTAAAAATGTTCCTGCCATTAATTGATCGAAACAAAGGCCGTGCAGCGCTGAGGTGTCTCTTCAGGCATACCATTGCACTAAATATACGCAAAGGAGAAACGCTCTTTCCTAAAAACATTTCAGGTACAAACGGTCAGATTATTATGGTATGCACTGGGCTGGTTAACGGTTTTTTGCAGGATAACGAATGTGGGAAGATCAATATCTGGTTAGGAAAGGAAGGCAGCATTTATATTTGCCAGGGCCAGAATAACGCCAGGCAGGAAAATTTTAATCTGGAGGCTATAGAGGATACCATCGTTTTTTTAGTAGATTATGAAGATCTTGAAGATTGTTATCAATCATATCCAGAATTAGCTGAATTATTCTATTCATATCTTCTTCCCCATGCCATGAATGATGTTAGCGAAAGAAATATAATCTTTCGTCTGCCTGATGTAGCCTGCAGAATTATGCGTTTTCAAAAAGCTTATCCGGGGCTATACGAAAGACTTCCAAAAAACTTACTTCTTTCCTATGCTTTATGTGGATAATTACTGAAGGGATATGCTATTTGCTTCTGGTTTATAGCAGATCTTTCGACAGACCATCCTACTATAATAAAACTCATTTACGCACTACTTCTCCCCGTTTCTCATTTAAATTATAATAGAGATTGAAAAGATCTGTACTGCCCACATAAATGAATTGCTTGTATCGAACATTTTCGATACCATCTCTTTGGGAAGCCTTCCCAAGTTCAGAATAATATCGCAGATTTGCCTGCTGATCAATCAGGGCCATATCAAAAGAAGCCATCAAGGCAAATATGGTCAATAATAGATGAATACCGATATAATGAGGTTCAAAGGACCTGATATGGAATACCACCAACCAGAACATGATGACTAATATCAAGCATACCAGTACTAGGATCAATCCTGATAATTTGTATTGAAATGCATAAGGGTATACTAACAGATAGGGTGCTAATCCAATAGAGAGACATAAACAACGGAACAACTGCTTCGAACATTTATCTTTCATCCAGCAGCACAAAATGAATATCAGGCAAAGGAAAAATGGCGCCAGAAATACAAGTACAACCTGCTGTATAAAAGTGAAAACTCTTTCAGAAACCACAAGGTAGCTCAGCTCCTCCAGCTTCAGTATGTCAATTTTAAAATGATGATAATAATAAAACTCTCCAAAAGCATTCAATACTAGCAAAAACAGAATACAAAAAAGTACATAGGTAAAAAACATTCTGAGCATATTATACTATTTTATATGGTGTAAAAAGAAATTTAACTAGCCCATCCATTTGCCCAACTGAACATTGTAAGACTGCATATCAGACATTTTTAGCTTTATCTACTCATGATAAATGCTGATAATCATCATATTTTGGCATCAGGCTGATCTGAATAGAATTCGAAATTGGCTTTAATCGATCCCATTTCCATTGACTACAAACAGCGGACAACTTGATAATCATCAGTATAATTATCTTTTAGCTGATAACCAGGGCGGTATTTGCGGTTTTCATTTAAAAATATTTCAATGATGATCAGCAGAAAAGGGGTACACCTAACTAGCGTTTTGTACGCTTGTTAATTAAAAAGAACCTGAAAATACACGATACGGCATCAGGGCAAGTACCACTAAAATGGCTACAAATTAAGTAAAGTCCGATAGCAAATCTTTAAACCTGTTGTTGGTTAATTATATACGTTTTTTAATCGCTCTATTTTTTTTAAAATGATATCGTTCCCATCTTTTTCGATAAGGCCTTCCCTGGCAAAATCACCAAGAATTCTGCTAAGGGTTTCAGAAGCAATCCCAATAACATTTGCGAGATCGTTCCGGGGGAGTGTAAGCCTTGTATTATCGGGCATATTACTTTCTTTTTTTGCCAATTTTATAATCGATCTCGATACTCTTGCGCGTACAGGGGCATGAGCGAGTTCCAGGGTCTGTTCGTCCTTTTCATGCGCCATTCTTGCCAATTTTTTCGCAAAAAAATTCGCCACTTCAGGGTGTTCCTGAACCAGCTTGTTAATCGTTCCCAAAGGAATAACCACCACCTGTGCGTCATCAATAACCATCGCCGTATTTGACATGCGTGATCCTGAAATAAAATCCTGAAAACCAAAGTACTCACCAGGGTAATATAATTCTGTAATCAGTAAACGACCAGAAGAATCCGAGATAAAAGTTTTTATTTTTCCTGATAGCACATAATAAATCCCTATACAAGGTTCGCCTTTATAAAAAATGATCTGTTTCTTTCTAAAGGTTCTCGGCACCAATGTTTCGCGCTTGGCATTCAACCAAAAAAGGCCACTATCCATCCCCGTTGGGCTTTTCTGCTGAAACTGCTGTTGTAGAAAGAACTCATACTGAAGTTGTCTTTTTCTTAATCTGGCCTCCACCTGGTTCAGTAACTCCGCGTCATCAAAGTCATCAATAAGAAATCCATCGGCTCCTATTTCCATCGATCTCCTCATCCCGTATTGATCATCTCCCTTTACAATCATCACAACAGATATGCTCACCGTATCGATGAATTTATTGACCATCCGAAGTACACCGAACCCATCAATACCATTTAACTCCATTCCGCATATGATCAGATCTATAGGGAGATTTCTGATTAATTCCATAGCCTTTTTACCATTGTCGGTAAACTCAACCAAGTATTTACCTGTGATTAGTATATCGGAAATCTTCGCCCTGAGCTTGGCGTCCTTTAATATAATCAATATCTTAGAGCCTTCCATTCAAATGTAATTTTTTCCAATAGAAAACTGTTCGCTTCCTGTTGGATATCACAGTATGTTAATTTATTCCTTCTCCAATTTTTACGGGAAAGAGCTTTACCTAACCAAAGAAGTTAATAGCTTTGAAATTGCGTTAGAAAAGAGAACTTTCTAATAAAAATATTTAAGCCCCCGGAGGCTATCTTCATTACCCTGATTAACAATTGATCAATAAAGCCACGAACAGGGCTCGCATTTCGATAGCAATTTCTGATCAGTAGAAAAAGCTTAAAAAGAACAGAATAAAACATACATAATAAGCTGATAATCAAACATATACATTTTGACATTAAAAATTCAGCTACATTACATTTTTTTTTCTTTGGGATCACGTTTTTTTTGATCACTTTTCTTTCAAAGGGCTTGCATTGCATTAATGTTATAGACTTAGGATAGGCATTCCCAAAGGTTGTTAAAATAATAAAAAAACCTATTGATTATTATCAACAAGTTGGTTGAAAAAAATCAACTGGAAATATGACACAATTTCAAAGAGAATAAATTGCTTTATAACCGCATCCTACCGACTAGGATAGTCGTTTGTGAAGTAAATTCTAGTCTAATGCTTTTTGTAAAATCAATAAACTAGATTTCCTGAGCAGAAAGCTGAGAAGCGTTAACTGATAGAGTATATCAATAAACCAAAATTGCCTTTGTATTTGTGGAAAATTGTCACAGAATAAAGATTCTAAAATCTGATTTTATGATCAAAAGTTTTGGAAGAAGGTAAGTGATCTGAAATTATCATCCTAAATAACATCTTTTGATGATTTTTTTTACATAGTGACTTGATGAGACTTTCCTATTTATTATTTAGCTACCTGGAAGCTCCAAACACCAAGGCAGCCTGAAGCTTCCATGCTATAGAATGGTTGAGTTGAACCTGTTGAGATAACTGTTCAGTCTAGCCTAACTTAAAACCGTAGAGAAACTTGTCTCAAAATAAAAACCCCAAAAGTTAGAGTAAAACTTTTGGGGCTGACTATTTATCATATAGCCTTTTCCATTTTCGGTGAAAATTAGCTATATGTTATTAAATAAAAACATATGGTTATGGAGTATAGGTACCGCTACTCCATTCCGGTAGGCCGTCTTTCCGCATCGCTTCAATAATTAAACAATTGTATACGTAATCCCAACTTGACGTAACTTCACTATCCTGATTTAAGCCATATGGCCACCAATGCATTCTATCTCCATTAAGTGGTGCGTCTTTACCCGTTATTTTTTTGAGTAAAGTGTTTACAGAACTCCCGGTATAAACCCCGTTAACGATTGCCGTACCCGTCCACCAGTCGGTAGTACCCGTACCTAAAGTGTGATTAAACTCGTGCAATGTGGTACGTAATTTTTGATACGTTGTATTTTTTCCGTAACGTACCCAGCCAGTATTAGTTGCATCAGCGGTTGCCACATCGGGTACATAGTTTAGTGTAATATTCTTTGTTGCCGATGTATAATTATTTAAGTACCAGCATGCGCTATCAGCAGCTTCCTTAATCCGTGCATAAACATCCATCTCCTCATTGGTCGGATTCGATGATTTATTAATGGTATAAGTTACATTACCTTTAGCTATAGTTTTAAAAGTAACTTCACTACTGTAACTTGCCCCTTTAGAATTGATTGCATAGGCTCGTGCATAATAAGTGGTTTTTGGTGTAAGGTCTTTAAGGCTTACTCTAAATTTGCCAAGTCCGGCATTATTATGTTTTACTTTGCTACTTTTAATGGTAGGACTAGGTGTTGAAGCATAAACAATTCCCCTTTCGGTAACCGCGTCACCACCATCCGTCAGTACTTCAATATCTGCTGCAGCTACCGTTGAACCCACAATATACAGTGGTGAAAAACCAAAAGTTGCACCAGCTATATCAGCTGTAGTAAATTCAATTTCATTGCCATAAGCCACACCAGCTTTATTCACGGCAAATGCTCTTACATAATATTTAGTAGAAGCGGTTAACCCCTTGATTTCACTGGTAAATGCACCTGATCCGCTAATTGTACTTACTCCAGCCTTATTGTTGGCCAGGGTTGGATTGGCGGTCGAGCTCCAAACCACCCCTTGTTCAGTAACCGATGAACTTCCTTTATCGGTTACAGCCGCCTTTATCGTAGCGCTGGTTGTAGTAATATCTGCTGCTGTTGTGGTTTCCAGTTTTGGTAAAACTGCTATCGCAGCTGGTGTGTTAGACGTTGAGTTATCATCTCCGCCACCACCTTTTTTGCAGGCCAGCCCACCTATCAATAATAAACTTATCGATAATATATATTTTATGTTACCTTTTCTCATCTGATTAATTTATTTATGTTTTATTCCGGAAGGACATTTGTTAGTACATCCCTCTAACTACTTATTATTTTAATCTTTGTTATAGTAAGCCACATATACGTTTCTGGCTTTCATCACCGCCTGCTTTAAGCTTGCATCTGTAGTTCCGCTGGATCCCCCCATTTGCATATTAACAATTAACCAGAAGCGCTTATCGGTAAAATTGGCGATGTTAGAAATAGTTTTAACATTATCAATGTAATAAGTTAAACTCAGATTGGTATCATCAATACGCTCCATTATGAGCTTATAATTGTGCCAGTTTTGCGGGTTGCTTACTGAACTTTGTTTAGTTTGCCAGCTTACATTTTGCCAATTGGGTCCGGTAATGGTATTCTGCCAGTTAACATTTGAGCCTTTAAATTCCATAATATCACTTTCAGGAGGCCAGTTATCTACTCCTGTAATCCAGAATGCCGGCCAGGTACCCGTATTGGTGGGTACTTGGAAATCACCGCTTATCACCCATACCGGGCGATCATTGGTTACTGTAATTTTTTCTTTGAGGTGGATGGCGCCAGAGTGATAAGATATCTTGAGATACGGATCTGCAGTACTATTTTTTTCTCCTGTTTCAAATTTATCAGCCGTTATCTGTAGTACCCCTTCGCTTTGCAGGGTAACTTGTTCCTTATACATACGGGCGGTGCCATTATGGTCGGTTCCCCAAGGGTAAAACATATTCCAGGCGGCTTCATATTTAGCCTGTGTATCAAATGAAGAAGAATCTAAAACAATGACTGGTTTTTTAACATCTTTTGTGGTAAAACTTACCTCATTTCCGTAAGAAGTGCCGGCATTATTTACAGCAAAGGCTCTTACATAATATTTAGTGGAAGGTTTGAGGTTACTTAAATCGCTGGTAAATATGCCAGAGCCGGTTATACTTTTTATTCCGGTTTTGTTATCAGTAGTGGTAGGGCCAGATTTCAAACTCCAGCAAATTCCCTGATCGGTAACTGCCGAACTTCCTTTATTTATAATGGTACCACCACCTATTGCGCTGGTTGTTGTAATGGATATAAATTCGGAGGTGGTTAGCGTAGCTACCTGAGCATTGGCTTCCGTTTTTGTTGGAAGCGGTTCAGGCGGATTTGTACTTTTTTTACAACCACCATAGATGGCAAATGCAAAACATGCGAAAAATAAATGCTTTTTTGATTGAGTCTTCATTGATTTTAGATATTTAAGGTTAAGGGCGATCGTAAAAGACATTTAACAAAACACCCTAAGCGGTTAAGCTTAGGGTGTTGATACATTATTTAGCCCATTTAAGCAACTTAACACTTCCAACTTTGATATATTGGCCTGTGTTGGCTATAGACACGCCAAACCCTATTGATACAGTAGTTTGTTGTGTAAGCGAAAAATTTAATTCGCCATCAGAAATATTGGCATAAGCAATAGCAGCGGTTGGAATATTGGTTACATTAGGTAAGGTGTTACCAGCAGCAACAGCGATATATCTTGATCCTCCGCTGTTCTGATCAATACCAGATAACCTAAAAGTGTACCTACCTGCTGGCAATGTAATGGTTTGGTAAATAAGACCATTGGTAACAGGGGTGTTAATTCCCCAGCCAGATTCAAAAGATAACACACCGGTGCCACCTCTATACTCATATCCACCATATTGATTATTGTTGATGTTTTTGGCACCGGCAGTGGTGGTCCATCCTGCTAATGTTCCCCATCTTGAACCGTCATAGGTAGCTCTTGTAAATGGTCCGGTATTCGACAATAAACTAGTCATATCTTCATCCACGGCTAAATCAGCTGAATAAGCTACTTTAAATGTATCTACACAATTTGTGTCAGGCAGGAACAAAGTACGGTACTTAAATGTTGAGCCACTTTTATAACTTTTAAGAATTGTCTTGGTAGAATCAATCGGCGTTCTTACCGTAACCAACTTATTGCTGGAATTGGTGTACTGAAGCTCAGTTGTAAAAACACCGGTTAATTTATCCATTCCCAACCACTGGATAGTAGCGTTGCCATCTGTTCCTTTGACCGCTGAAAACACCCCACGGTTACTTAATGAGGCTTTATAACGATCGCCGTAAGACCTGGCATTGGCATATACCGGAACAGATTTATTACCGGCCTTATCATAGGTATAAATCGTAAAATTTTGCAAACCCTCAGCTACATTTGATATTGAATATACCAATGTATCAATAGCTTTTTTCTTCACTACTGGCAGCACAACTGAATCCTGTCCGTTATTCCAGGTTATTTTACACTTAACCACTTTTGGATCAGCTAAAAATAGCCCTTTAAGCACTACCCTGGAATCTCCTGAAAACATCTTAACAGAATCTAATTTTCCGGTATAAGATATTTCACCTCCTTCTACAAACTTCTTAAAGTCATCCTGCTTAGTACAAGCAGTATATAATACGGCAACAAGAAGAAGCGCAAAAAGCGCTTTAATCCTGCTATATTCTATGTTGTAATTATTCATAATTCTAATTTTATAAAGTATAAAATTTATCGTGGGTCTCCATAACATTGTATTTCAGAAATTGACATGAAAGTTGTTCCCTGCCAGTTTTTATTGGATTTGATACGCAGGTAACGGACTTTCTTGCCAGCTGAAGATAAGGTATAACTGATTCCTGCATTAGCAAAGGCATAATCCTCAGAAGTTTGCACGCCATACGGACTTCCAGATGGTTTAGTTGATTTAAATGAGCCTAACATTACCCAATTATTAAAACTGCCATCAGCCGGTGGATTATCAGAACCCCAAACTTCAAACTCCTTCAGGTTTCCACCATAATAATACATCCTTCCTGCATTGAGATATTCCGGATAATTCCATACCACAATACGGCTCATAATAGCAGGCTTACCGATATCAAACGTCACCCATTGAGGGTTAACATTGGTTACATCAGTTAACGAACATCTAGGCCAGTCGATAAAGTTATTATCCCACATGTTCTCAAGTGCCGTTGCTGAGTATGTCTGTTTTGTATCAGTAGGAAGATTTAAAGGTTTATAAAGCGATTTTGACAACGCTGTTTCGTATAAAGGCTTTATTGTTGTATACAATGTATCACTATAATTCAACCATCTATCACGGATGGTGATGGCGAATTTGTTTTCAACTGTATCAAAACCTCGGATAGATTGATTAATATCAGCCGCTGCGGTATAGATGTTCTTTCCTATCTGTTGGTACTTTCCTTCTTTAAACTGCATCACCTCTATGGATAGATCTGCCTTTGCAGGATTTTTTGTGATAAAGTTGACACCGGCAAAATCGGGAGTAACCTTTAAATTTCTATACACGCCCCAGATTGGATTTTCCAAAGGTTTGATTTTAACAATCACAGGTGCCGACTCCACTTCGCTCCTATTTACAGCGTAAACCTTAATCTCATGAACAGCAGTATCGCCAAAACCCTCAACCAATAAGTTGTTGTTATAGTACGATGATTTAACTTCAGCCTGACCATTTTTTAAAGTATACACCGCCTTGATATATAATAGATCTTTATCATTAGGTAAAGTATAGGTAATTTTTGCATTTGCCGGGCCATTGGTTACTGTAATATTAGAAATCTGCCCCGGAGGCGTCTCATTTCTTTCAAATGGCTCAAGTTCATCTTGCTTACATCCAATCACGGACACTGTTATGCCTAACAGTAGCATTAAAAATAATTTACTAATCGTTTTCATATTTTCTGATTAATTAATAATAATATTACCATCCTGGATTTTGAACAAGCTTTGGATTTACCGTTAAATCATACGATTTTATCGGCCATAAATAATCACGTGGTGCTACAAAATTTTGATTTACAACGGTTCTTACGCGATAGTAAGATTGATCATCGGGTTGATTAACGCTCCATGCTGTGATTGGCTGATTAAACATTTCAGCGGCACGTTTCCACCTCAAAATATCCCAGAAGCGGCTGCCTTCAAAAGCCATCTCAATTAAACGTTCCTGTTGAATAATACTTCTCATACCATCTTTAGTAGTGTACTTGGTAGGATTAGTAGAATAAGTTGCCCAGGAACTTTCTACGCTTTGCAAACCCGCTCTTGTTCTTATTTTATTGATATATTCATATACTTCAGAAGAAGGGCTTGAAAGGCTTTCATTTTTCGCCTCGGCATACATCAGATATAAATCAGCTAAACGGATTTCAGGCCATGCGTACGTACGATATGTCGCACCACTTCCGCTTTGCGTCATATTCCAATCTACTACCTTTTTAACAAAATAGCCTGTTTCATTATACCAGCCAAAGTTGTTTGCACCAGCCAATTGTGTGGATTTAGCTTCAACAGTAAATGTATTTTCATCAGAAGCTGAAGGACTATCGTATTTATACCAGGTAGCACCATCAAATGCTAAATCAGCATAGAACCGTGGCTCCCTGTCAAAATTCAATCTGGCAGTAGTATACCCTTCTTTGATATAAAAACGCTCAGCTTTTACTGCTTTTCTAAGTGAATACCTGTTAGAAAAATCCAGGGTTTTATCTTCAGTAATTGGCACACCGTTTCTGGTGTAAAACATTTCGGCAATCTTTATCGGCGGGGCCAATTGCTGCCTGGCTACCCCAACAGGAATTGGATCGCTACCTTTCATTAAACGCGGCATTGCAACTTGTTGTAAGAAAACAGCCAGGCTATTGGAGTTTGCCCAAACATGTTCAGAATTTTGCGCAACCCTTTCTGTTAGTGCACCCCTAATGGTAAGTTGTAAAGTAGTAGTATCTGATAATTTAAACTGCGATCCCGGGAATTTATACAATTTAAATCCAGCACCTTCAGCTGCTGTAATCGCAGCTTTTGCAGCATCAGCTGCCTTTACCCACTTATTGGCGTCATATGTGGTGTTAAATAAAGCAACCCCGTCTTTATCCCTAAAGCCTGCATAATCACTGTTACCATTAAATAACGGACTAGCAGCCGTAAGCAATAATTTAGCTTTAATAGCAAGGGCGATAGGCCTTGTAATACGCCCCAGTTCATTTGTACGATCAGTTATGATAACAGGTAAATTTGGTATTGCTTCATCCAATAAATTACTCACATAATCTACGCATTGGTCAAATGGCATACGTTTAATCCTAACTTCCTCCTGTGTGGCATCAAGATTTAAATTTTTGTCAACAATAGGGATAGGTCCGTACATCCTTAAAAGCAAATAATTAAAATAAGCTTTTAAAAATTTTACTTCTGCAATCCAGCGTTGTCTTTCATCCAATTTAAGATCTGAAACTTTAGTCATATCCTGAACATTTTCCAGGAAAATATTACAGTTTCTGATCCCTCTATACAGTCCAGCACCGCCCTGATTTGCTCCGTTCCACATATCCATCAGCGGGCTATCAGCATTCTGGCCACCTCTTGCAATGCGCCAGCTAGAAGAAATAAATTCCCGCTCTTCAATATTCGACCAGATTTCATCGCCAGCCATATAACCTGGATTGAAAAGTGGGTCACCATCTCTTGGCAAAAAGGCATAACAGGTAAACAAATACTTTTCGGCCTCATTTCGTAAAGTAAATGCATTATCTATGGTAGGTACATTATCTGGAACAATATCCAAATACTTTTTACACGAACCCATACATACAAGTATTAGTACCAGGACCGAAGCAAATTTTAACGAACCGGGTTTCTTTTTACTCTGGAATATCATATTAATATTTTTCATTTTCATTTCATTACCGACTTTAAAAACTTACACTCACACCTAAATTGTATACCGTTTGAACAGGATAGCCCAAACCATTACCGCCCATTTCCACATCCCATAATTTAAATGAGCTAAACGCCGTTAAATTGCTGGCGTTAACGTAAAACCTGGTAGCCCTTAAGCCTAATCTTTTTTGTAATCTGTTAGGCAGGTTATATCCAAGCTCCACATTTTTCAGTCTCAAAAATGAGCCATTACGCATCCACCAGGTAGATTTATATTTACGCCCATCAAAATCCTTATCGGTATTGTTAGCAACAAAACGCTCACTTAAGCGTGGCCAAAATGCATATATGTCGCGGTTTTCTTCACTCCAATGGCTATTGGCAATTACATCCAGTAATCCATTTTGTGAGCCATTATTAAAGACGAATGGAGATATATTCTGCGGATTAATATAGAAAGAAGATCTTGCAGATCCCTGGAAAAAAGCAGAGATATCAAAGCCTTTAAATCCGAATGTTCCCCCAAAACCATATACAATTTCTGGGGCTTGTGGCAACCCGATCGGTACAGCATCTGCTTCTGATATGATACCATCTCCGTTTACATCTCTATATTTAATATCTCCACCTCCATAGGTATCGCCCGGCTTACCACCAAATTGAACTGGTGAGTTTCTGGCCTCGTCATTATCAACAAACAAACGTTCTGCTATAAATCCCAGGGCCTGTGTGCTTGGTAGGCCTACGCGAGATCTGTAAGCTTCATTAGCATTATAAGCTGGCTCGTCATTAATCAAAATCTTATTGGTTGCATAGGTAAAGTTTCCTCTTAATTGCAGATACATATTATTCCCGAAAGATTTATTATAACTGGCCGCGAAGTCTACACCTCTGCTTTCCATCTCATTTGTATTTGCCTTTATTGGTGCTTGAAGCCCCATTGTACTCGGTACATATATCCTATCCGTCAAAATATTTGATCTGTTCTGCTTATATACGTCGAAATTCAGGCTTAAATCATTAAATAATGTCAAATCCAAACCAAGGTTGAGCTGTTTTGATTTCTCCCAGGTAATTAGTGGATTTGCATAACGGGATATAGAAATTCCATCTCTATAATAAAAGTTATTTTCGCCAAATCTAGAGCCGTACGCAGCATTATTCATATCAACCTGCGACAGATAAAAGAAGCGATCTTCAGGCCTACCAATTCCATCATTACCGGTTATACCATAGGTAGCTCTTAATTTAACATTGCTTAATACTTTGCTCAGTGGTTTAAAAAATTTCTCGTTTGAGATCAGGTAACCTAAACCGAAAGAAGGAAAAAATCCAAAACGATTGTTTGCTGCAAAACGCTCCGATCCATTATAACCAAAGTTAAACTCGGCCAGATAACGGTTATCATAACCATAAGTAGCCCTACCAGATACACCCTGGTTCCTCGCTGGTAAGGATAATTGCAAGTTACCGGCATTAGCAGACAGATAATTACGCATAGTGGTAATCAACATCGCGCCAACGGCATGCTTTTCTTTAAAGGTATGATTATAATTTGCGGCTATCTCTGTATAAAAAATAGAATTTAAATTTTTACTTCCTTCAGCATAGTTAAGATACTCAGAACCTGTAAGGCCGTAAGTTGGCGGCGCTCCACTGTTAAGTAAATTTAACATAATGCCTCCATTCGGATCAGGCACTGAAGAATAGTAAAATGGATTATAGCTCCGTGCAATATCGAAATAAGAATATCTGATTACGTACGACATTAAACGTGCACTTAAACCCGGTATTAATTCTTTAAGATCTTGTTTCAATTCGATCTGGGTTTGCAGCGTTGAAGAGTTATTCTCCTGGTATCCTTTCACCATCTCTGCATAAGGATTTATGTATAAAGATCCACTAGGAGAAATAGCATTACCAAATAAAGGGTGTTTGGCGAAAGGCTGATAACTTGCTGGATAAACAGCCGGAAACATTACCGGATTTGACCAAAGTGCCTGATTGAATATTTTTTGTCCGCCGTTAATCTTGTTTCCATTCTCATCATAACCACCAACTGGACCGGTATAATCATCAAATTGACCATACACCCTGATAATAGCTTCAGTTGTATTGGTTAAATTGATATTAACCGTTGATCGAACTGAATAATTTTTTAGTTTAATATTATTATTAAAATTATTCAGGTTATCCACCTTTAATACACCATTGTCGATATTGTAAGTTCCTGAAATATAATAGCTGGCCTTGCTACCACCACCCTGAATGTTCAGGTTATAACGTTGGTTGATGGTATTGTCTTTAATGAGTTCTTTAATCCAGTTATTGTTTGGATAAAGAAGCGGATTTTCGCCAGCTGCAGTAGCGTCAATTTTAGATTGAAGATATGGTAATATGCCAAGTCTGTTACGTGTTAAAGCAGCCTCATTGGCTTGTTTCATATAGGTAATATTATCCGCAAATTTGAAATTTCGGGTATTACCTGATAATGAAGTTTCAGCACGGAAAAAATATTTGGTTTCACCGGCCTGTCCGGATTTAGTGATGATCAAAAGCACACCATTTGCACCCCTGGCTCCATAAACTGCGGAGGCTGTAGCATCTTTTAAAACGTTGAATGACGCGATATCATCGGGTTGTAAACGGGCCATATCATTCTGAGTAGATTCTACACCATCGATCAGAATTAATGGATCTTGCTTTCCTGCCCCAAAGCTACCTAGTCCGCGGATAAAGAAAGAAGCATTATCTGCCCCTGGTTCTCCACTTCTTTGGTAAGCGATCATACCGGCAACCCTACCTGCCATCATGGTGGTTAAGTTACTGGTTGGGCCTTTTAATTCTTTAGGATTTATAGAGGTAATGGAACTGATTACACTGGTTTTTTTCTGTGTTCCAAAACCAACTACCGCAACATCATTAAGTGTATTCGCATCCGGTTTTAATACCACATTAATAATGTATGTGCCATCGCTTCCCCGGTCATAGTCAGCCACATTTTTGGTTACCGCTTTGTAACCCACAAGTGAGAAAAGTAATTTACCAGATTTTGCCACCTTGATAGTATAGCGCCCCTGATCATCTGTGGAAATACCACGGCTTGATCCGGATACTTTTACGTTTGCACCAGGCAAACCGCCTACGGTATCCTTCACTACCCCCTTAACGGTCACTTCATTTTGTGCAGAAGCCGTAAAACAAAAGCCCATGAACATCATTATGCCCACAAGCGATCGGAATACGCTTCCACGGAAAAATAAACAGCCCGAATTTTGAGCTTTCTTTTTGTAGATTTTTCTCATTGTTTGATTTTAGTTTGAAATTGTTTGTTTATTAGTTTATTCATGAGCGTACCAACATCATATGGCAAAACCTTACGATGGTCGATATTCTTACTTTGCAAAACTCAGCTGAAAGCTTTTCTAGTTAAAAAAAGCTTGATGATAAATTCGGCAACAATCATCTTTCGTGTAAAATAATTGTAAGCAAAGGTTTAGTTGAATGTTCTTGATAGTTTGGTTTTCTTCATATGTTCAATAGTATATTTGGCTGTAACAAATTAACTACTAAAATCACGATCCGAGTGAGGGGCAATATGGTAATTTTTAGGGGCCAAATTGATAAGAAGGCAGCTGAAGCGCTTAAATAACCCATATTATCAAATTATAATCATAACGTTAAGTCAATTTTTAGCTAATCGTTACAGCTACAAATGAAACCTGCCGGGAACAGCAAATTAGTTCTGAATACGCTGTTGTAGTTTAAGTATCCGTTATGAAGAGAAGGAAAAATTTTTCAATTCAACATAATCAAACAAAGTATATGTGGCCATCATCAAAATTTATGATATACTTCGCAAATCATTTTGTAATGGACTCGTTGTTTCTATCTTTGTAACCGGTCTTAGCGCTGCCGCTTTCGCCAATCGGATCATTTAAAAAAGCAGATTTCTAATTCTGATCAATCCCGTTTCGAAAACAATAGTGTCATTAAATAAGCTAAATACAAAAAATTAACATGTCTGACGAGAAAATAATATTTTCAATGGCTGGTGTAAATAAAATTTACCCGCCACAAAAACAGGTTTTAAAAAATATTTACCTTTCTTTCTTTTACGGTGCCAAAATCGGAGTAATCGGTTTAAATGGCTCTGGTAAGTCATCGCTTTTAAAAATTATTGCCGGCCTGGATAAATCTTACCAGGGTGAGGTTGTTTTCTCTCCTGGTTATTCAGTAGGTTATTTGGCACAAGAGCCGATCCTGGATCCAGAAAAAACCGTTCGTGAGGTAGTTGAAGAAGGTGTTGCTGAAGTTACCGCCATTTTAAAAGAATATGAAGAAGTGAATGAGGCTTTCGGTTTGGAAGAAAACTATTCTGATCCAGACAAAATGGATAAGTTAATGGCCAGACAAGGAGAACTACAGGATAAAATCGATTCTCTGGGTGCATGGGAAATTGATTCGAAACTGGAAAGGGCCATGGATGCTTTACGTTGCCCGGATCCCGACACCAAAATCAGCGTATTATCAGGTGGTGAACGCCGCCGTGTGGCGATGTGCCGTTTATTGCTACAACACCCTGATGTATTATTGTTGGATGAGCCTACCAACCACTTAGACGCCGAAAGTATCGATTGGCTAGAGCAGTTCCTGCAAAATTATGAAGGAACCGTTATTGCCGTTACACACGATAGATATTTCCTGGATAACGTTGCCGGATGGATTTTAGAATTAGATCGTGGTGAAGGTATTCCATGGAAAGGCAATTACAGTAGTTGGTTAGACCAGAAAGCAAAACGTTTGGCACAGGAAGAAAAAACCGAGAGCAAACGCCAGAAAACTTTAGAGCGCGAGCTCGAATGGGTGCGTATGGCGCCAAAAGCACGCCATGCAAAATCTAAGGCACGTATTGCCAACTACGATAAATTAGCGTCTGAAGATGGCAGGGAAAGGGAAGAAAAACTAGAACTCTTTATCCCTCCAGGTCCGCGTTTGGGCAACGTGGTTATTGAAGCCACCAATGTTACCAAAGCTTATGGTGATAAAGTACTGTTCGATAATTTAAATTTTTCTCTTCCTCCGGCAGGTATTGTCGGTATTATTGGCCCCAATGGCGCAGGTAAAACCACTTTGTTCCGTTTAATTACCGGACAGGAAGAAGCAGATGCCGGTACTTTCCGTGTAGGAGAAACGGTTGAATTGGGTTATGTAGATCAGATGCACAACGATTTAGATGCCGATAAAACCGTTTACGAAAATATTACTGATGGATTAGACAATATCCAATTGGGTACCAAAGCCGTTAATGGCCGTGCTTATGTTTCGAAGTTCAACTTTAATGGTGGCGATCAGCAGAAAAAAGTTGGCATTCTGTCAGGTGGTGAACGTAACCGCGTACACTTAGCCATTACCTTAAAAAAAGGGGCCAATGTATTGTTACTGGATGAGCCAACCAACGATATCGACGTAAATACTTTACGTGCGCTGGAGGAAGCTCTAGAAAATTTTGGTGGTTGTGCCGTAGTGATCAGTCACGACAGGTGGTTTTTGGATAGAATCTGTACCCACATCCTGGCTTTTGAAGGTAATTCTGAAGTTTATTTCTTCGAAGGTAACTACTCAGATTACGAAGAAAACCGTAAAAAACGTTTAGGTGATGTAACCCCGAAACGCATCAGATATAAAAAATTAGATTAAAAAATAGGCTGCATCACAAATGTGATGCAGCCTATATATTACCTGTTAATGAACGCCTTGCAAAATTATGCACCACCATCTGGCAAGACCTTCACAATTTATATCCGTTCTACTAAAATCCGGCCTAACATCCCAATAGCTAGCTCTCGGGATTCGGATTCCACTGACCAAGCCAGAACACTGACTTTAAAACAGAATGGTCCAGCCCTTGACATAAAAGAATGTAGTTTTGATCTAAAACGCTCAGATTTCTGCATTATGCCAACCAATGAACTCATGGCCAATGAACTTTCTAGCGCTTGTTTTTGAAAGCCTTTTTTACCGCAGCATCAGTTACCAATTCCATAATTTTATAACCCGCCAGGTTAGGATGGACACCATCAAGTGTTAACTCAGCGCGCTGCCCCTTTCTTTCATCTACCAAAGGTGTCCAATAATCCAACACAGTATATTTCCGCTCTTTGGCGTAGGCTTCAATTTTTTCGTTCAAACCCACAATACTATCGGCTGCCTTGATGCGTTTGTTCCATGGATATTCGTAAACCGGCAGATATTTACAAAGTATCACCTTAATACGGTGTAACGTTGCCAGTTCTGCCATAGATTTAACGTTATCCAAAATCTTATCTATCGTAACGTGGCCTGTATTGCCTGCAATATCGTTACTACCTGCCAGAATAATTACTACCTTAGGCTTAAGGTTAATCACATCCTGCCGAAAACGGATCAGCAACTGGGCAGAAATCTGTCCGCTTATTCCCCTATCCACATAATTATTCCGGCTAAAATATCCGGGATCTTTCTGTTTCCAGAATTCGAAAATAGAACTTCCCAGAAACACCACCCTTTTTTCTTTTTTAGTTGGTAGCGGTAAAAGTTCATTTTCTTTCTGATACTTGGTTAACGCAGCCCAATCGTCGCTAAAATTTTCTTTTTCAGCTTTGGTGTCTAATGAGCCGTGTTGATCTTGTGCGAATACGGCACTACCAGAAATCAATAAAATAAAAAGCAGGATTTTATTCATAAGGTAAAAATGGGTAATTTAACCAAACGTTAAAACTAATTAATCTGGATTTAACTATTTATTCTTCAGCATTAATGTTACTGTTTAACCTACCGTTTTTACTACCAAAATGTCTGAGGTTATAACTTAATGTTGCTTGTATAAAGCGGCTGATAAACCTTGTTCTGTTCTCTGAAATGGAGTTATTGGAAATAGTGGTGCTGAATAGCGCGCCCTGATTAAACAGATCATTCGCCTGAACAGAGAATAGCAATCTATTATCTTTCAGGAAAGAAGTATTCAATCCCAAATTGACCAGTAATGGATTACCGGCATATAAGCTATATCCAAAATTCAGACTTTTAGAGGCTGATGCATTTACCCTGAAGCGTTTACTTGGAATCCAGCTTGCACTTCCGCTCAGGGCTACTACCTGTACATTTTTAATGTTCTGGTTCATTATGGAATAAGTATTGGAACTAAAACTATAAGATGCACTGGTATTAAAGGCATATTTTTTATGGTTGAGGTTAACTTTGAAAGCGTTAGAAACATTAATACCTTTGCTACGGTTCAGTACGTTATCGGTATAAAAAACATTGTGGCTGTAGGAAATGTTTCCATCTATAGCTAAGGAAAGCCTGTTATCCAACAACCTTTTGTTTACAGAGTAATTCGCGCCAATATTGTAAATACCGTTTACATTTTCGTAGGTTGTCTGCTGTTTCAAACTGTTTAGCGTATCTCTGAGAAAAACCGTATTGCTCACCACGCTGTTAATGGCAAAAGTAGCCGATAAGTTAACCAACATGCTCAAACCCGATTTAAGCCCAAATTTATTATAACTTAAATCAGCCGTGTGGCTCGATGTTGCCTTAAGATCAGGATTACCGATAATCTGGTTCTGAACGTCATTATTATTTCTGATAGGCTGCAGTTTATTAAAATCGGGTGAACTGGTGTAGCCAATGTAGTCAAAACTTAAATCTTCATTGTCTTTGATCTGATAACTTAGATTGGCCAAAGGCGAAAAATTTAACTGGTAGTTTTTAAGCTTCTGTCCCGTATCGCGATACTGACCAATTATAATACTTGGCGAAAAATTAACCCCAAAATTATAACTGAGCCGGTTTTTATTTGCATTATAACCGATACTGATATTCTGATTGATGAAATTCGAAACATAATCCTGTCCGAGCGAATCGACAATAAAACTGTTTCCAAATGGATTTTTAACCGTAGTTGTCTGCTGGTTACGGCTTCTGCTCACCATAAAGCGATAAGATACATTGATAAAGTTATATCCGGTACTATCGTTTGCTTTCTTTAGGGAATTTGAAAACTGAATATTGCCGCCAAAATTTGAACTTGAGGTACTATTATCGACCAATCGGTTTAAAATTGAATCTTTAAGCAATATGTTAGTCGTTTCATTATAATAACGGATCATATCATTAATGCTGGTACTGTTATTTCCGCCATTAGTACCAAAGTTAAAGCCCATGGATAGTGAGCGTTTATTATTGGATAAACGCCGCGACCAGTTGATGCTTCCATTAAGATTAGGACTGCTGTTCCTGGAGCCTGAATTAGAACTTAAATCCTGTCTGATTATCCCGGTTTTATTTGAAGTTGAAACGGCATCATTCCGGGTATCTGCCAGTGTGCCGGCGAGAGAAATATTGAAGTAATTTTTAGCTGTGGAGCCGTTTAAGCCGAGGTTAATGTTATTGGCTAACGAATTGGAATAATTGGTACTTTCCCTTAGATCATAAATGGTTCCCTGCGGATTAAAAGTTTCAAGGTAATTACTTTGAATTGATCTGTTGGTTCCATTACTAAAATCGTAACTACCATGAACACTAAATCCTTTCGAAATTTTATCTCTAATGTTGCCATTTAAGGCACCATTGTTCAATCTGGAAAATTCATTATTGGTTATTCCATAACGACCACCAAAGCCTATTTGCCTGGTGTTTTTCCATATATTTCCATTAGCGCTTAAATGATGCGCATTACTTGTAGCTGAATTCAGATCTACACCACCAAAAACACCTTTACCCAAACCTGGCTTAGTAACCAGATTTAACATTTTTTGTGGCGTGCCGGTTTTAATACCTGTAAAATTAGCTTCATCACCATAATCGTCAATAACCTGTAGCTTGGCAATAATATCTGCTGGTAATTGTTTGATGTAATCTTCTACATTGTTAGTGAAAAAATCCTCACCGTTTACCCGCAGTTTGATCATTTTTTTTCCCATAGCGGTAACGGCACCTTTTGCGTCAATCTCGATACCCTGTAATTGCCTGAGCAGGTCTTCCACTTTATCATTTTCTCTTATCATGTAAGCCCTTGCATCATACTCAATAGTATCTTTTTTGATTTTAATGGGATCTACTTTTACTTTAACCTGCACATCTTCCAGATGGATTGCATCCATCCGGAGCATTACAGGGTCTAAAACAATGTTTTTTTCTGAATCTTCGACTTCGTGGACAGAAGCAAAAGGCTTAAAACCTAGTGCCGTAATGGAAAGGTAAAACTTAGCACGGGATACTTTTAAAAATACAAAGTTTCCCTTCGCATCAGAATTGGTGCGGAGGGTATCCTGATCCGTAATCAATCGAATGCTTACGCCTTCAACAGGCTTTTTCAAAGAATCGATTACATGGCCACTTATTTTAAACTGAGACTGTGCGAGAGCATTAAAAGAAAATATGATCAGTATAAAAAATAATAAAAAGCATAAATTATTGCTTTTTCTCATCCCTCGGACCTCTTTTGTAAATCACAAGACCGTTTAAAAAATTACGCAGGATCTGATCGCCGCAAGGTTTAAAGTTCTCGTGATCTTCATTCCTGAAAATATCGCCCAGCTCCGCCTTGGTTACCTTAAATCCAACCAGGTCACAAATGGTTATGATATCTTCTGTTTTTAGTGATAAGGCTACCCTTAGTTTTTTTAATATATCGTTGTTGCTCATATAATTTGAGTTTATGGAATGATTGCCTGATGAATGTTATGTTAGAACGTTTTAAAATTGAAATGTTGCAAAGGTGAAAAAATTTTAATTAAGAAAGCTCAAATTGGGGATTATGAATGATCAGTGAACAATGAACCAATGAACAATGAACCAATGACTAATGAACAAACAGATTATTGCATCAAAAACCTCAACTCGCAATTGCTAATTTAAGTTTCTTGCCTTTTATTTTTTCGCCATTTAGTTTTTTTAACAATTGGCTTACCTTGCTTCTTTTTATAGCAACATAACTGCTGGTATCTTTTACTTCTATCAACCCCAAATCATTTTTTGCTAAATCGCCCTTTTGTAAAAACAGACCTACAATATCGATTTTATTAATTTTATCTTTCTTTCCATGAGCCAGGTATAAGGTCACCCAATCACTTTCTTCGGGTAAAGTATAATGGTTGTCCAAAACCTCTTCTTCTATATCTTCAGGCAGGTATTTGTAGTTTTCTTCGCCAGTCAAAATGGCAAATGCGGTACCTTTGGCATGCATACGTGCTGTGCGGCCATTGCGGTGGATATAAGCATCTTCGGTATAGGGCAATTGATAATGAACAATGTGTTCTACTTCCGGAATATCGAGACCACGGGCAGCCAGATCTGTTGTAATTAAAATTCTATGGCTCCCGTTTCTAAATTTAAGCAACGCCTTTTCACGATCGAACTGCTCCATTCCACCATGAAAAACATCATGCCCCAATCCATTTTCGAACAGTAAATCACTGATCCGATCTACTGTTTCCCTGTGGTTGCAGAAAACCAGTGTATTTTTATTGCCAATTTTACTGAGTAACCTAAAGAGGTAATCTAATTTATCAGCGGCCGGTGCAGTTATTTTTTTGAGTTTTAGATCTGGTTTTACTTGTATATTTTTTGAAAAATCAACTTCAATAGGTGTATTTAACTTTACAAAAGCCGGAATTTCTTCCATTTTGGTAGCGGAAGTGAGTATACGCTGCTTTAATGAAAATAGTGTACCAATAATGTAAGACATATCGTTTTCAAAGCCAAACTCCAGCGCTTTATCAAATTCATCTAAAACTAAAGTTTCAATAAAAGATTCATCAAAGTTCTGATGTTCCAGATGATAAGCTATCCTACCGGGCGTTCCGATTAAAACAGCTGGAGGGTGTGCAAGGTTATTTTTTTCTACCCTTACCGCATGGCCTCCATAACAACAGTTTACCTTAAAAGATGTACCCATCTGTTTAAAAACCTGCTCAATTTGCAGGGCAAGTTCCCTTGATGGCACTAAAACCAAAGCCTGTACGCCTTTCACTCCGGTTTTCAAATTGGATAGCAATGGTAATAAAAAGGCCAACGTTTTCCCCGAACCCGTTGGCGCGATCAATATTACATCTTTACCAGTCTTGGCGGCTTTTAAAGAAGCTTCCTGCATCTCGTTAAGTGCAGAAATGTTTAATTTTTTTAAAGCATTTTCCATCATCAGCCATAAAGGTAATCATTTCTCTTCAGGGCAGAAACGGCACGCTGAGTTAGGGTCTGAAAAATCTCCTCCGCAATTTACGGAGGGTAGAAAAATTAAGTCTTTTATCAAGCAACATTAACATGCTACCGCGTTTAGACATGGAAGATAACACCTTCTCGTTAACGGCATCAACTGATGATAAAATTCTGTCAGTTAATTCATCTACAAATTTATTTGCTCTGCTATTTTGTAATAACTGGAGTTCTTGAATTAATTCTGCTCTCATAATTAACAAATTTTAATAAATGTATAAATATTAACGGACCCAATAGTGATTTGTTTCAAAAAATAAGATTTCATCTGAAGTATTATTACTAACTTGTTGATAACTAACTTTTTGTTAGCAAATAAACAACGCTGTCTTAACAACTATTTAATTTTTAGCGCTTATTTTTATAAAAACCTGATTACCATTCGTTAACCTTAAAAAAACAGTGTATGACGTGGAAAAAATTTAGTGGTGAAATTATTCAGTCTTCCATCCTCGAAGAAATAGAAAATGCGATCATCAGAGAAAGTGAAAAAGGCTATAAACTTAAAGTTTGCATCGGCACCGATTCACAGGTTAAAGGTGCAGTAACCGATTTCGCCACCGTAATTGTGCTCTTGAGAGAACATCATGGCGGATTTATGTACATCAACCAGGAAAAAAGTACCCAGCAGGTGAGTATCAAAGAAAGAATGTTGATGGAAGTGCAGAAATCTATTGAAACAGCCTATTCCATTTGCGATTTACTTGATATTTACGATGTGGCACTTGAAGTCCATGCCGATATCAATACCAATCCATCATTTAAATCCAACAAAGCCTTAAATGATGCCATGGGTTATATTTTAAGTATGGGTTTTATTTTCAAAGCTAAACCGGAGGCATTTGCCAGCTCTACCTGCGCCGATAAAATGGTGCATTGAAAGGGAAAATGTATGATGAGAGAGGGATGATGGAATTAGTATGGGGGTATGCATGCCCTGGGTAAGAAGTTTAATACTTTAATGTTAGGAATTAAAGAAACTTAGGGTTACAGCTAACATGAATACACCGTTACTTTTAAGGCAATAAGGATGACTGATGTTCATTTTTGCGTTTCACCAGGTAAACTTCGCCATTAAACTCCAACAAAATCACCATTTTGTTGTTTTGCTTTAAAATAAAAAATTGAAAACATACCGACTGGAATTCACCCAAAAACTGCCTATCGATTTAGATATTGCATGGGATTTTTTTTCTTCACCAATGAACCTGGCCGAAATTACCCCGCAAAACATGGCCTTTGATGTGACCTCGCCAAATATAGCCAAAACCAAAATGTATCCAGGTTTAATCATTACCTATAAAGTTTCTCCTTTGTTCGGCATTAAATTAAATTGGGTAACCGAAATTACGCATGTTAAGGATAAAGAATATTTTATAGATGAACAGCGTTTTGGTCCATTTGCATTTTGGCATCACCAACATCATTTTGAAAAAATAGATGGCGGTGTATTGATGCGCGATGTTTTACATTATAGCATTGGCTGGGGACCAATTGGCATTATTGCCAATGCCCTGGTGGTAAAAAATAGGATCAACGAAATTTTTAAGTTCCGCTATCAAAAGGTTGAGGAATTATTTGGTAAGTTTTAGCTTTACTTACCACTTGTTGGTCGAAATGGTTTCTGTTTTCTTTTTCGTTTTCCCTACCTTACTGGTGGCCAGATATCTTTTAAATTCATCGCCAAATTTTTCGACTTTATTATAGGCGCTGCTTAAAATGTCTTTCCATGCACCAATCCCAAGCTTACCAGGTGTACGCTCTAATGGCACACCAATTGTTGTGGTTGGCACAAAATTGCCATAGCGGTCTCTCTGGTAGGGAATAAACAGCATATCGGTTAACCAAAATCTGTATTTACCTTTTCGCGCCTCAAAAACAAAATTGTAATTAATCTCGCCACTGGGATGACCAGCAACCAAAATAGTCTTATCTATCACCATTAGTCCCTTGGCTAACAGGGAAGAGTCAGTACTACCTTCCAGTTTCATCGATTTTTTATAAACCACGTTAACAAAAGATCTGGCTCTTTGCATTAAAGTATCTTTATCCACCAATTGTGAATCTACCACCTGATAATAGATCAATTTACCGTTTTCATCTTTAGAAAACTGCTTTTGCTGCGCGGATAAATTAACCGAAAAAATGATAAAAATAGCAAGAAGAATATATTTCATGGAAATAAATTAAGAGATAAAATTAAAGATAAAAAAGCCATCCCGATTTTACACCAGGACGGCTTCATATTTTTTAACTTTATTTTCTTAAAAAGCATAAACAGCTGCCAGCGAAAACTGGCCACCATTTGGTGCAGCCGCCCCACTTTTGTTAAAGAAAGGTTTGTCTTTATTATGGTCTAACCGCACCTCTGGAATAAAAGTTAAACCGCCAGATTTGATATTGGCAGTAAGCGTAACCGCAGTAAAAGTGGTTTCCGGAACTACGCCTGCTGCTTTTAATTTAAAATACTCGCCCCTTAAACCCAAAGTCACCGCATCTGATACCGCATATTGTGGATATAATGCTGCGCCGGCATAACTTCCAGGTACCGAATTATCTTTAATATCATAATTGGCCGCATTTAAAGCCAATTTAAAATTATCTGTAATCTGATAAGCGGTAGTTAAGTCCACAATTGTTCCGTAACCACCAAAGCCGGCACCAGATAAAGCATTGATATAAGCTATCCAACCTTCAACCGGAGCAACCATTAGCTGCCCACCAATAGCCGAAACACCTCTGGTTGCTGAATAAACATTCCAATCGTTAAACAAACCCGCCATTAAACTTACTTTATCAGAGAATTTATAGGTTGCTTTAATACCGGCATTCTGGAAAGGACCATTTGTAAATAAATAAGAGGTGGAATAGTTGAAGTTTCCAACGGGTGAGATTACTTCATATCCGATAAAGGTACCCATATAACCAGCTGTCATACTAAATTCATCCGTAAAATCGTAGTTAACATACAAATTCTGAATATTAAAGGATGAACCATTAGCCGCAGCATCAGGTATAGATTGTGATTGTCCTCTCGGACCAAAAGAAAGTTCCCCTACAAAAGAGGCTTTGCCTGTTTTTTTCTTCAGTGCAATATCAATCATTCCAAGTGAAACGGAATTGTGATCGGTTACAAAAGATGTTTTGGCATTTAAAGGGTTTTTCGCAAAATCATACTTAAAATAGGTATCTACCGATCCTGAAATTTCAAGTGGAGATGATTCGGTCTCCTGAGCCAGGGCACACGTAGTGCTGGCCATTGCGAAAATAGCGGTTAAAAATTTCTTCATGTTTGAGCTTGATTTGAGTTTAGATATATAAAATCTTTAAGAAATTGGTTCTGTTATTGGACTATTTCTTTCGATATAGATGGCACGTTCTTCTACCAGTAAAGTACCTTGAGAGTATTTCTCATCATGTTGAGAAGCATCTAAACCAAGTTCTTCTTCCTCTTCAGAAACCCTGATTGGATTGATAAGGTTCACCAGTTTAAAGATTATGAATGATACAACGAAACTGAATGCGATTACAATCAGAGCCCCCTTTAATTGGATAATGAAAAAAGCAGGATTACCATAAAATAAGCCATCAGCACCGGCAGCATTAACAGTTTTGGTTGCAAAAACACCAGTTAACAACATCCCTACAATACCACCAACACCGTGGCATGGAAAAACATCTAATGTATCATCCAAACTGGTTTTTTGTTTCCATGAAACTACAAGATTGGAGATAACTGCGGCAATGGCACCAATAAATACACTTGATGAAATACTCACAAAACCTGCACCTGGCGTAATGGCTACCAAACCCACTACTGCTCCGATACAAAAACCTAAAACAGATGGTTTTTTGCCTCTTGCAACATCAAAAAACATCCAGGATAAACCTGCAGCACCTGCAGCGGTATTGGTTGTTAAAAATGCAGAAACAGCTAAACTACCTGCACTTAATGCCGAACCAGCGTTAAAACCGAACCAACCAAACCATAATAAACCAGTACCAATTAAAACATAAGGAATGTTAGCAGGAGGAACTTCTTTATGCTCTAAGTGAGATTTTCTGCGTTTCAGCACCAATGCACCAGCTAAAGCAGCCATACCAGCAGAAATGTGCACCACCGTACCACCCGCAAAATCCAATACCCCCATCTTCAATAAGAAACCTTGAGGATGCCATGTCCAGTGGGCTAATGGAGAATAAACGAATATGGCAAATAAAACAATAAACAATATATAGGAAGTAAAGCGTATACGCTCTGCAACAGCACCAACTACTAAACCTGGTGTAATGATGGCAAACATTAACTGAAACACAGCAAATAAAGAGAGCGGAATGGTTAAGTCTGCTCCTCCCTGAAGGTGTGGCGCTCCAGAATTTACCCCTTTAAAAAACAAAAACGTTGATGGATTTCCGATAAAACCGCCAATAGTATCTCCAAAGGCTAAGCTAAATCCCACTACTGTCCATAAAACGGTAATTACACCTGCTGCTACCACACTTTTGATCATGGTAGACAACACATTTTTACGGTGAACCATTCCACCATAAAAGAATGCGAGACCCGGAGTCATCAAAAACACAAGTGCAGCCGCGATTAATATAAATGCAATGTCTGGTCCACTGTATTTGCCCTCATCAAAATTAGGAAGAAGTGGAATAAATAGAGCGAAAATTGCGACAATCATCAATATCGCAAAAGGCGCATACTGTTTAAAGGATAATTTACTCATAGTTTTTAGCTTAATTTGTTTGTAGTAGTAAATAATTGAAATATACTTGATTAATTTTTATAAAAATACTACATCTCCCAATTTTTACATCATTTAATTGAATTTTTTTAATAAAAATGAATAATTTTTATAAAACAACACAAAAATTAACCGTTAAAATGAAAATAATGAAAAATACATCTGTTTTTAACAGACGTTTTTAGTAAAAACAAAATCAGATATTAACCCAATATGATATTATTTTAATCAAATTAAACCCAAAATCAGGTTAAAAATCGATTGAAAACAAAAAAACCTATGAAATTTCATAGGTTTTATTAGAAAAAAGCGTAAAAATTTAACTTTTCACTAAAAATATGCAGATCCCTGAACAACCCCTCTTTTTTCGATTTCTTTATCCATATAAGTCTGAATTGCGGATTTATTAAGTCCCCAATTGGGTGCAATGAGCAAATCCCAATCTGAAATACCAAATAGCCGTTGAATAACAATGTCCGGACGCAATAAAGGAATTAACTCACAAAGTAAATCAGTATATTCTTCGAGCGAAAATAATTTAAAGGGTTCTTTTTTGTACCTGGCACCCATTATCGATCCTTCTACAATATGAAGATGATGGAACTTGACAAACTTAATCTGTGGAAAACGGTTAATTTCGTGAATATAACCATACATCTGCTCTCTCGTTTCCCAGGGGAAACCAAAAATGGTATGCACGCAAAGATCGAGTTTACTGTCTTTTAAAAGTTCTACCGCTGCTATAAATTCGCCATGACTGCAACCTCTGTTGATTTGATCAAGGGTTTCATCATAGATCGATTCCATACCCATTTCTAAATCTACATCGAAACGATCGGTATAACTTTCCAACAGCGCCACTTTTTCGGCATCGATACAATCAGGCCGTGTGCCTACTGCAAAACCCACAATATCTTCGGTATTTACGGACAAGGCCTCATCATACATCATTTTTAAATAATGCACGGGCGCATAGGTATTGGTGTTGGGCTGAAAATAAACAATGTATTTATCGGCCTTATAAGAGGTTTTGGCCCTGAACATTCCTTCGGCGAGCTGATCTTTGATATTCGGATGTTGACGTGAAGGCTCTGGTGTAAAAGAATCTACATTGCAATAGGTGCAGCCGCCAAATCCTTTGCTCCCATCCCGGTTCGGACAGGTAAAACCGCCATCCACAATTACCTTAAATACACGCTGCCCTTTATACTTTTCGCGCAGGTATGTTCCGTAATTTTTATAACCCTTTATCCCTGAATCTACTAGTGTTCCCATTGGTTACAAAAATACGCTTTTTGTTTGAGACGCGCGGTTGGAATTGAGATATTAGACATCAGATGTGAGATTGAGCCTACAATTTGCGGTTAGCGGTTAGCGGTTAGCGGTTAGCGGTTAGCGGTTAGCGGTTAGCGGTTAGCGGTTAGCGGTTAGCGGTTAGCGGTTAGCGGAGCAACAGCTTTGCAGCAACCTCGGTTTTAGTTATTTGATAAAAATTGAATACTTAAAACAATCAAATATTACCTGTAAACAATTTGGAAATCCTACCGCATAGAATTGAGGGGGAATATAAAACAAACCGTATGCTAAGTTAGGAATGTCAACTTTTGGCACAGTTTGTTTTACCCCGCTTTTTTGCATTTATTTATTTTAAAGACGGTTATCCACTTACTACTGCAATACCATTATTCATATCCTCAGCCATTGCATTAGCCAATTCCATTCTTGCCTGTTCCGAAAACCAGGTGGCAACAAAGGGAAATGCAAAAGCAATCAAACCACCGCCTTTAACGGTTAACTCACCAAGATTTTTTACATTTTGAAGTTTGACTGTACGAATATCCGGTAGAACTTTATTAAGATCTCTAGGCCTTACCACCTGGTTTCCGTCAATAGATGATTTTACAAGGTTATCAGAATATTTGCCCTGCCTGATATCTTTAACGATCTGCTGTGCATCGGGGTTTTTATACATTTCCCTTGGATTGACATTTTCGATTTTTTTTAAATCATTTGCCAATTGAGATCCTTGTTTAAGCTCAGTGTAATTGCCTTTAATATTTTTTACATACTGCTTTCCATTAAAAAAAACAATTAACTTTCCCTCGGGATCTTTGGCAAACCAACCTGTTTTACCATCAACTTCCAGTATATCCGGACTACCTAAATCACCGGGTGTTGATCCGGCTGGATCGGTAAGATATCCGGGTAGAAGCTCGTTATTATCAACATCATTCATATTTTGATAATGTTGATTATCACTTAACGCTGTTGAACGGATAAGTTCCTTTTCACCATAAGAACCTACTGTTACTGCCCCCATAGTTCCACCCATCCACAAAGCCACTTTTGTAACACCCCATACACCAACTGCTTCACCAAATGCTAAAACCGCACCGGCACCACCAAAAAATGAAGCTATTCCATTGGCCCATATTTCCTTATTATTGAGTGAATCGATTTTCTTAGCATATTTTTCTGCTACAGACTGACTAAAAATTGGAGAAAGAATTCCTCCGGCATCACATATCAACATCGAATTTTGTGTAATGGCATTTTTTTTATTAAACCTGACGGTTGGATGTTCGATTTTCCAATTACCCTTTTCCAATGAACCTGAACATTTGTGACTAATCTGAGTAGCATGATAAACGCCCAATCCTATACTCGTAGCAGCAACTACACCTACAATGAGCCAACCTACAGGTCCTAATGCAAGAAGTGCAGCACCCAACAATAAACCTGCACCAAAGGCTAAGAAGCTCCACATTGCATTCTTCGGGCTTTTACAGGGAAATTCTTTATCGATGTTTTTATCATCAACAGTTAATAACGTTCTGGAGCCCTTGCTATAAAAAACACTGATCTCTGATCGGGTATCTACAAATTTTCGTGGTGTACCATCTGTTTGAAAGGTACAGACCGCATAAACATTTTTAGGAATATAGGATGCGCTCATATTTTATTGGTTTTGTAGTAAAAATATTGCCCCATTCTATGGAGATTTAATGATCTTATTTTTTTAAATTCAGGTAAATCAACTTCTTTCAAAAATGTATTAAGAAACCTTTTTAATGCAGCATGTTTTGATGCTTCTTTTTTATCATTAAATTCTACATCAGAAAAATAAAGTGACCTGCCATCTTGAAGAAGTATTTCAAATGCTATTCTTGATGATTTAGAAAGATTATAATTCAAACTATATAATCCTATTATATCTTGCTTAGCATAAACAATCATACTGCTACCAATATTAACAATAAGCGAATCTTTCGTAAAGGAAAAACTTACTGTAGAAGAATTCGCCTTGAGAATTAGCATTACACCTAAAACCATTATCGCAAAAGTGATCATCACGAAAGACAGCTTAAAATTAAGCCCCATTACGAGATAATACAAAACCATGCATAAAACCAATACCACTAATACGATTAAGCTTATCAATAAAGGCCTTAATGAAATAATTTCCTTAAACTCAAAATCTTTATTATTTTCATGTTTCATCATAATGATAGCTAGTACTGATACCGGGATAAAAATTTGCCAGACTTTATTTACTATTGAACGTTTTAATCTAATTTCTTTAAATCAAACTGCGTAATAAACTGATAGTTATACTTTACTTCTTCTTTTAAATTTGCCTTTGCGCTAAAAATCAAAGCTGTTTTCTTGTCTACCACTCTTCTGATGATGTATTCATAGTTATACTCGGTGAAATTGTATTCGATCATTGGCTTATAAAATTTATCATATTGTTCTTCCAAAAGTTTATTATCTAAATTTTCTTTCACCAATTTACCTACGGTCATAATCTCAACAAATTTGTCGTTTTCGTCGATCACTCCATGTGTTAACTCCAGTTCGAGGGGGATATTGACAAATATCTGGGAGAAAAACTTTAATCTCTGCTTTTGTTCCCGATCAATCCATGGATCGTAATCATTAAAAAGAACATGAAAAAAGAAGGATTTTTCATAAGTTTTTATCAGATTTTCCTGCGTACTAAATTCAGTATCTCCACCATTAATAAAACTTTCTGCTGCTTTAAAATCATGTTGCAGTAATGATTTATAAAAAGCCGTTTTCATTAATTCTGGTTTAAAATCATTCCATTTCTTTTGTATTTCACCGAAATTAAGAATGCCATTAATATGATTATCCTTACTTAAAGAAACTGCTACATTTTCTTTACTGTATTCCAATGGCTCAGTAGCGGTGATCGCATCTTTCAGTACTTCAGGATTAATTTTGTATAAAAATTGCTCGAGATGGATTTTTACTTTATCTGCATCTTCATATTGTAAATGATATTGTTTTTTTGTTGTACAATGAAAACTGATATGGTCCTCAACTTTCGTTGTGTTCAGTTGTTCGCAACGATACCGGGCTTCTATATGTTGCTGTTTAGGTATATTTTCAACATTGCTGTTAAAAATGTTTGTAGCTGAATCATTTCCAGAAGCACCTTTAACCTCTTCCTCATCAAAAAATTTAAATCTGCTCATAATTAATTTATATCTACCTGACTGCCTGTAATGGTTTGTACGCCTGTTGAAGTTAGCGAAATGGTGGTTTGTGAATTTGCCGTAATACCATCGCTCGCTTTTGAATCTATATTTTTCGTGTCGATGGTTACCGCTGTTGTGGCGTTTTTGCCAATATTTACCGCATCGCCGGGCTTATCGCCTGCATTCGCATTAATTACCTGCTTGCCCTGGATATTGATTATCTTTCCGATAATATCAATTGTCCCGTCTTTCTTTAAAGTGATGCTGCTATCTCCGGTTTGGATCACAATTGTTTCGGCAGATTGTGCTGTAATAGATCCCGGACCGTTTTCTATTTTGACAAAATTTGCCGCATTGGTACCCAGATTTAAGGCATGGTTAAGGTCATCGAAACTTAAGCTGCTTCCCTTTCTTGAAGTAAGCCCTTTGGTATTGCTGTTTTTAAAGCCGCTGCTATCGCCACTTTTACCATGGTATACACTACCCATTACCACCGGCCTGGCTACGTTCCCTTCTTCGAAAGCAATCACTACCTGGTCGCCTTTTTCCGGAATAACATGAAAGCCCCTGTTTTTCCCGGTATCGCCGCTACCGGCATTAGGACTTACTACCCTCAGCCACTCGGTAGGATCGTTTGTTTGGCATTCCCATTTAAATTTAACTTTCACCCTGCCCTGCCCTTGCGGATCATCATTATCGATCACATCGGCCAGCTGCATATCCGATTGAGGCTTCTGGTAATTCCTAACCATGATACGCTCGGTGGTAGCTACCAAACCTTCGAAAGTATTGCTGTATTTACCAGTGCCATCTATCTGATGGTTAATATTGGTAATTAAAAATTTACCCAGACTCTCCGTTGCAAAAGCAAGCTCTTTCCTGATGCTCATGGCAATTTCGGCGATGCTACCAATACTGAGCTGAGCATTATCGCCACTGGCGTTAATTTTTAACAATTCGCTGATTTGCGCTTTTTCTTCATTTTCTACATGACTTTTGATGTCGTTGCTGTTATCAACCCTGATCAAGGATGGCTGATTGAAGGTCTTGCTATACATGGTATTCGATGCCTTGATGGCATGCGCCAGATCCGGGTTTCCATCGGCTTTGCCTGTGCTTTCACTTTGCAGCATTTCATCCTGTTTAGGATTATAGGCAAAACGTTTGTACTTTATAGGTGAAACCTCCATTGCGTATTGCAAGTTGAACACATCGCGACCATAAAAAAGCGATACTTCTTTTTGCTTATCGGGTTTACCGAAGTTAAGCTGCTTTCCATCATAGTAAAACCACTCATGATATTCGCCTGATAAACGGTTAAGAAACTCGAAATCGCTTTCGCGGTATTGTATAAGATAATCAATGGCTGCTTTTCGTGATGCATTGCTTACAATTGCAAGGTCGTTAGCTGGTGTATCATTTGTAGCCAGCTTAACAATGGTATCAAGGTCTTTATCCAAATAAGAGCCTAAATCGGGGCCGCGATCTATTAATATAGTTGGACTATAACCACTTACAATAAGCACGCCGTGGTAACCATGACTTTGCGAGAGTTCTACTTTTGTAACCAGTCCGGCAAAATGCTGCAGGTTTTCTGCCGAATAGCCAAAAGAAGCCGTTAGGGTTTTGCCCACAAAATCGCGACTGTCATCTAAACTGATCAAGCCAGGGGCACCCAATTGATCGTGGTTAAAATGAAGTTCAAAATAATGATGTTGGTTAAAAGCCTGTAGCAGGTTAAAAGAAGCAAAATGGGCAATTGCTGCATCTTCTATACTAATTTCTACGATAAGTTTATTTTCCATAATGTTCTGTTACTGTTGCAGTAGCACTTTCAGCTACATTGTTCTATAAACTGCAATTTTATAAATACCTGGATAGAAATGTACCTCAAATGGCATACCTGCTGCATTTCTTTTAAAAGATGATTCGATAACCTTTTTGGTATAAGGATGCACTTCTATGGTATTGCCTTTTTTTAAATAACCATTCCCGATCATGGTATCTATATCCTTAGGCCGTACATGGATGCAACCATGTGATTCTGATAATAGAAAAGGCAAACCCGCAGCGGTTGCCGCTTTATCAGGTGGCGTAGTATGGATAAAATCGCCCATAACATATTCCTTACCATTCATTTTACGGTCATTGTTCAGGTCTTTAAAATATTTGACCGAAACATGCCCGAAATCGTTAAAAAACCAGTTGGTCGGGATAGGTGATTTGGGGTAAAGATCACGCTGGTATTTGAGAATGTAATTTTTAACGGCTTTCTGATCGTTTTTATATTTGCCCCAAGCTGCGTTAACATCAGTTAACTTTTTCCAGGTACCCATATGTTTTACCATCACAACGTCTCCGTTTATTTTAACTTCGGTACCCCATGCTATTCCTGACCATTCGGCATATTTTCCGTAACTCACATGTTTTTCTATACTTTTGATCACAAACCTACCCGTAGTGGTGGAGGTTTGTGCATGACCATCATCTCCCATTTTAACGTTTGATGGTCCACCATGCGCATCATATTCCTTAATTTTTACGAGCGTATTCATTACTATTATCTATATTTTAAAATCTCAACCATGGTTACGTGGGCAAGCGCTAACTTTTTATTATTATTAAACGTTAATTTTAGGGCGGTATTGGCATCAACAGTAATTTCAACAGGTAGGGGCGTTTCGGTATTGCCGATTAATGGTTTTTCTTTTTTTATATCGCCAAAATACCTGGTAAAATCTCCTATAGTTAACGAATCTGTAATGGACTGCGCTACCAGTAATCTGATTGCTGCTTTAATGTGAGCCACTTCACCGATTTTATAGGGATGTACGATGATACTATCATGCCCAATCGCTTCGCCTTTGTAAATGCTGATGGGTAATTTATCGGCAAATGCTTTGTTAGTTGAAACGATACCCAAATTGTCAAATTTGCTTAAAGGCAATTTTGTTAAAGCAGCTGTGTAAGAAAGAAAATTATCGGTAGTGCTAGCTTTCTTTGCCAACTGATGGCCTTTTTGTTGATCTGGCTTTTGATCACCTCCGCTACAGCCTGCAAAACACCAAACTAAAACAGCAGTAAAAACAAAAAATACATAAAGGCGAACAGATAAGCGCATCATTTTCATTTAACTAATTTATGTTGAAGAAATATTGGTAAATATTGGAGACATGGACATCAAATTTTTTGTTATCCTTGAACCGATAGTGATTAAAGTTCTATACTCCTTTCCTTTGGGCCAATAGAAGAGCAATGAAATGGAAAATCTATCTTACGTTTTAACGAACAGGCATATTGGGGTATCTGGTACCTTTTGCCTGAAAAATTTAAGCTAGCTTTGAAAGCCATAGTTTTAAAATTTAAAGGTTAAAATTTGATTAGTTAACCGCTGGGCTACAGCGTTGATAAACCAAATATCAGGCCAATTGCCAGAGACTGCGCTCATTACCAAACGCTAAGAAAAATCCTAAAAAAGAAAAATAAATGTTTAGACGGCATTAAAATGGATTTAAACTAATCATACAGGCTAATATGATTGTTTATTTTTTTCACCAATACCTAACTTAAACATACAGTTTTTGTAAACCTGAGTATATAAAATGATACAGTTTAGGGGTTAGGGTAAACCATTATTACGAACTAAAGTTTTTGGTACTTTTTTGTTTAGCAAGCATTATTCGAGCCCCATCCTCATCCCTGCCCGTTCACTCAAGCATGCGCCTGCAGGCCTTACACTATAGCACCAATCTGCTATGTCGCTCAGGTTGCAGGGTATACCGCACAGCTTTAAGTTAACTAAACCCGATAGCAGCGAACACAATCCCAGTTTTTCATCGGAAGAGGCTTTCGGAACCGATTGGCACTGAACGCTGATTTTCAAACGCAAACAAGATTGGAGAGCTAAAGCCGGTTTACGGCTAACATCCCTTAATGTAAAAACCTGTAAGGTTTAGTGGTGAATTTCACCGCACTCTGTCACTGTGAATTTGTTTATGGATCTGTATTGCCATAACATGCTACCACAACCAATAGCTATCTGATCAGCAAGAGTATTACAATTAACCCTTTTGTTCTTTTTTATTAATTAAAAAGTAGACCGGCACGCCAAGCAAAACAATGATAAGTCCTGGCCAGGTATACTGTTGTTTGTAAATTAAAAGCAATATGCAGAATGCTGCACCGATTAATAAATAAATGATTGGCGTAATTGGGTATAACCAGGTTTTGTAAGGTCTTTCTATTGCAGGTTGTTTGATCCTTAAATAAATGACTCCGAAAACAGTGATCATGTAAAACAGCACGATAACAAAGGAAATCATATCTAAAAGATTACCGTATTGACCGCTTAAACATAAAACGGCTGCCCAAATGCCCTGCATCCATAGCGATCTTTCAGGAACGCCGTTTTTATTGTTCTTAAGGGCTGCCTTAAAAAACATGCCATCTTGTGCCATAGTTTGAAACACCCTTGCTCCTGCCAATACGATTCCGTTAACGCAACCGAAAGTAGAAATCATCACCAGCAATGCGATGATCACGGTACCCGCGCCACTGCCGAAAATCTGCTCTGAAGCAGCAACCGCAACCCGGTCATTAAGCGCAAAAGCAATACTATCTCTGTTTAAAGTATTGAGGTAAACAAAATTCACCAATAAATAAAGAATCATTACGGCCGATGTACCTAAAACCATTGAACGCACTACATTTTTTTTAGGGTTTTCGATTTCTCCGGAAACGAAAGTTACGTTTTCCCAGGCCACACTCGAAAATACCGAACCCACCATGGCTGCTGCAATTCCGCCCATTATGGTCATTCCGGAAATAGATTCCCATTCAGATTTTAGGAAATTACCACTCGGATCTGTTTTAAGATTATTGAAAGCATTCCAGCTAAAGCCCATATTTCCGTCCCAAAAACTGTCTTTCACCAAAAGAAAACCTAACATAATCAGGCCGATTAAGGCAACGATTTTAGAACCGGTAAAAATATTCTGCAGTATCTTACCGCCCTCAACGCCTTTTGTATTGATATAAGTTAAAAGCAAAATCACACCAATGGCTAAAATCTGGATCCAGGTAATTTTATAACCACCGCTTTGAAAAATTGGAGCAGCATCGTTTAAAGCCGGGATCAGGTAGGCCGTAAATTTACCAAAAGCCACTGCAACAGCAGCGATAGTACCCGTCTGGATTACGGTAAAAAGGCCCCAACCATACAGGAAACCCATCATTTTACCAAAAATTTCTTTCAGATAAGTGTATTGCCCGCCCGCTTTAGGAAACATAGAGGAAAGTTCACCATAAGAAATTGCAGCTGCCACTGTCATAATACCAGTGATGATCCATACCACAATTAACCAATAACCAGAACCTAAATTCCTCATGATATCAGCACTTACAATAAAGATACCGCTCCCGATCATCGAACCCATTACCAGCATCGTAGCATCAAAAAGGCTTAACTTTCTTTTAGCAGATCCTTCTTCTTTTTCCATTTTCATTTTTTAGTTTGGTTTTAGTTGGTGGCTAATTTATTTAAAAAAAAGAAAATAGGTGCGCTTGGCCTGTATTATTTTAATTGAACAAAATTTTATTTAAGATGGCCATGAAAATTTAATCACAAGAAGAATATTTTATTAACTTGCTAAGTATAAGTCCGGAGTATGAAGTCTGAAGTCCGCAGTAAATTACCAAACTGGCTAGCTGCAGAGTTTAGAGCGGCGTATTTAGTGTAGATAAAACAGCTTAAACAATTAACAGATTCAAACAGTTAATCCATTAAATAACCACTAACCAAATATAAAAACCGATTATTAACTATGAACTTTTTACAAAACAATTTAATTTACTGTATTCCGGCGCTGGGCCTTGTTGGCATTATCGTGATGATCATTAAAAGTGCCTGGGTGAACAAACAAGATGCAGGTGACCAGAACATGCAGGAACTTGCGGGCCACATAGCCGATGGAGCCATGGCGTTCTTAAAAGCTGAATGGAGGGTATTGAGTATTTTTGCTGTTTTTACAGCAGCACTCCTGGCTTATTCGGGAACGATTACCGAAATCAAAGGTGTCCCGATGCATTCAAGCTGGATTATCGCTATCTCTTTCATTATTGGAGCAGTATTTTCTGCCACCGCAGGTTATATTGGTATGAAATCGGCTACCAAAGCTAATGTGAGAACCACACAGGCAGCCAGAAAAAGCTTAAAACAAGCCTTAAAAGTATCGTTTACCGGAGGAACGGTAATGGGTTTGGGCGTTGCCGGACTGGCTGTGTTAGGTTTAGGTGGCTTGTTTATTGTGTTTCTGAAGCATTTTAATGTTGTTTCGGTTAACAGCGTTGAAATGAAAACCGCAATAGAGGTTTTAACCGGATTTTCTTTGGGTGCCGAATCCATTGCCCTATTTGCCCGTGTAGGCGGCGGCATCTATACGAAAGCTGCCGATGTTGGTGCCGATTTAGTGGGTAAGGTAGAGGCTGGTATTCCTGAAGATGATGTGCGCAACCCTGCCACCATTGCCGATAACGTGGGAGATAATGTGGGTGATGTTGCCGGGATGGGTGCCGATTTATTCGGTTCGTATGTAGCCACCATCCTGGCAACCATGGTGTTGGGACAGGAAATTAACGTAACTGATAATTTTGGAGGAATGTCTCCTATTCTTCTACCTATGGTCATCTGCGGGCTGGGCATTATATTTTCGATTATCGGCACCTGGTTCGTCACCATTAAAGATGAAAAATCGAATGTACAAAATGCATTGAACCTGGGTAACTGGTCGTCTATTGTGATTACGGCAGTCGCTTCATTTTTTATTGTGAAATGGATGTTGCCTGAAACGCTTAATCTACGTGGATACGAATTTTCGAGCATCAACGTATTTTATGCCATTATAGTCGGTTTGGTAGTGGGTACCATTATGAGTATTGTCACCGAATATTTTACGGCAATGGGCAAAGGACCTGTAAATTCCATTATTCAACAATCTTCAACCGGGCACGCCACCAATATTATTGCAGGTTTATCTGTAGGGATGAAATCTACCGTAATTCCTATTCTGGTATTGGCCGGAGGAATTATGGCATCCTATCATTTTGCAGGTTTATACGGTGTTGCTATTGCCGCAGCAGGAATGATGGCTACTACAGCCATGCAGTTGGCCATTGATGCTTTCGGACCGATTGCCGATAATGCCGGTGGTATTGCTGAAATGAGCCAGTTACCACCCGAAGTACGCGAACGTACTGATAATTTAGATGCGGTAGGCAATACCACCGCAGCCACCGGAAAAGGTTTTGCCATTGCTTCCGCTGCGCTTACCTCATTAGCCTTATTTGCTGCCTTTGTGGGTATTGCCGGTATTACTGCCATTGATATTTATAAAGCACCTGTTCTGGCCGGTTTATTTGTAGGCGGGATGATCCCTTTTATCTTTTCTGCTTTATGTATCCAGGCGGTTGGCAAAGCCGCAATGGACATGGTGCAGGAAGTGCGCCGCCAGTTTCGTGAAATACCCGGTATTATGGAATACAAAGCCAAACCCGAATACGAAAAATGTGTGGCTATTTCGACCAAAGCCTCCATCCGTGAAATGATGATGCCGGGCGCGATTGCTTTGGTTACGCCGGTAATTGTGGGCTTCATGTTCGGACCTGAAGTTTTAGGCGGTTTATTGGCTGGCGTTACCGTAACGGGCGTATTAATGGGCATTTTCCAGAGTAATGCCGGTGGTGCATGGGATAATGCCAAAAAATCTTTCGAACAGGGTGTAATGATTAATGGAGAAATGCACTACAAAAAATCAGAACCGCATAAAGCATCTGTAACAGGAGATACCGTTGGTGATCCTTTTAAAGATACTTCCGGGCCTTCGATGAATATTTTAATCAAATTGATGTCTATTGTTTCACTGGTTATTGCTCCTTACATCGCAGTTAAAGCAATTGCAGGCGAACACAAACAGGAAGTTCGGAAAGAAATCAAAATTGAACAAAAAACCGATGCTTTGGGCAACATAAAAACAGATACTTTAATAAATATGACTGATACTTTAGGCGATTAGTTGTAAAAACATCGAGATAAACACTAATAAAAGGGATTTTAACAGAATCTCTTTTTCTTTTTGGTAATTTTTATTTAGGTTTACTGCTTATTATCATAAAATCAACAAACATAAAAGACTAAACAACTTATGAATCTAAAAAAGCCTATTGATGTGCTTATAGCAGAATCTGCTGAAAGCGGTGAAGGCACACTGAAGCGGACACTGAGCAGTACAAGCCTTGTCGCGTTGGGCATTGGGGCTATTATTGGTGCAGGCTTATTTTCTTTAACTGGTATTGCAGCTGCTGACCATGCTGGTCCTGCGGTAACTTTATCATTTGTATTAGCAGCCGTGGGCTGTGCTTTTGCCGGATTATGTTATGCAGAATTTGCATCAATGATCCCGGTGGCCGGAAGTGCTTATACCTATTCTTATGCGACCATGGGCGAGTTTATGGCATGGGTTATCGGCTGGGATCTTGTTCTGGAATATGCCTTGGGCGCCGCAACCGTGGGTGTTTCATGGTCTGGATACTTTAATAAACTATTGCATGAGTTTGGACTCGAAATGCCTCTCTACCTAACAAAATCATTTGCAGAAGTAGATGGAGGAGGGATTAACCTACCTGCCGTAGTAATTGTTTCCTTACTTTCACTAATGTTAATACGCGGTACCAAAGAATCTGCGAGCCTTAACAACATTTTGGTAATTGTAAAAGTAGCTGTGGTAATTATTTTCATTGCCTTGGGCTGGAAATTCATTAACCCAGCTAACCACACGCCTTATATCCCTGCAAACACAGGTGTTAAAGGAGAATTTGGTATTTCAGGTATTGCAGCAGGTGCAGCACTGGTATTTTTCGCATTTATCGGTTTTGACGCTGTTTCTACAGCCGCCCAGGAAGCTAAAAATCCTCAAAAAGGCATGCCGATCGGCATATTAGGTTCATTGGTGGTTTGTACAATATTATACGTATTGTTTGCACACGTAATGACAGGTTTGGTGCCTTATACTGTTTTCAAAGGTGATGCTTCTCCTGCCGCAACAGCTTTTAAAGTAACAGGTTACAGCTGGTTGCAAATGGGCTTAATCATCGCTATTTTAGCAGGCTATACCTCAGTGATATTAGTGATGTTAATGGGCCAGTCAAGGGTGTTCTATACCATGTCTAAAGATGGATTGTTGCCAAAATTTTTCAGTACCATCCATTCTAAATTCAGAACACCTTTCAAAACCAATATTTTCTTTATGCTTTTTGTAAGCATCTTTGCAGGTTTTGTTCCGGTTACCGATTTAGGTCATATGGTTTCTATTGGTACCTTGTTTGCATTCTCTTTAGTATGTATTGGTGTAATGTTATTACGCAAAACGGATCCTGACAGGCCACGTCCTTTCAGAACGCCGTTAGTTCCTTTTGTACCGATTATGGGAATTATTGTATGCGTTTATTTAATGTCATCACTTCCACTGGAAGCCTGGATCAGGTTAGCCATCTGGATGGGATTGGGTGTGACAATTTATTTCTTGTACGGTAAAAAGAATTCGGTTCTTGGAAATAGCGGAAGAATTGTAAAACCAGTGGATCCTCCTAAACCAGAATTGTAGTTTTAAAACAATATGTTTTATTAAGCCCCGATTATAAAGTCGGGGCTTTTTTTATGTTAAATAATTGTTAATAAAGTTACCTTTGCAAAAAACTGACAAAATGTACCGCAATTCGGCCAAAATTAAAAGCATTTATTTTTCATTAACTGCTTTTTTACTATTTATTTCCACTTTAGGGCATGCACAAAGGACAATTAACGATGTGATGGATTCTACCACGGTAAATCATTTACTCATCATATCCAAAAAATACGGTTCATTGTCATTCAGTGGATATTTGCAACCTCAATTTCAGGTTGCACAATCAAACGGCGCGCAGGCAGAATACCAGGGTGGGAATTTTGGTGAATTTACCAATAACAGGTTCAGATTGAGGAGGGGCCGCTTAAGGGCCGATTACATGATGTTAACAGAAGATGGATCTCCTTCTACCTATTTTGTGCTACAGTTTGATGGGACTGAACAGGGAGTTGCCATACGTGATTTCTGGGGCCGTTATTATGAAAACAAATGGAAAATATTAGCGGTAACGCTTGGCCTTTCAGGCCGCCCCTTCGGGAACGAACTGCAATTGTCCTCATCTGTCAGGGAAGCGCCGGAGCGTGGACGAATGTCGCAGATTTTAATGAAAACGGAACGTGATCTGGGTGTGACGTTCACCCTAAATCCAAGATGGAAAGACGCTGCACTTAAAAATCTGGTATTTGATTTTGGCATTTACAATGGACAAGGCCTGGCTGGTCCGGCTGAGTTCGACAACAGTAAGGATTTTATCTTCAGATTAAGCCATAAAACTTATGCATTTGATAAATTCACCATCGCGGGTGGCATCAGCACACTGCAAGGCGGCTTAAACCATCGTTTACCTGTTAGCTATAAAATGAACAGGATCAACGATCAATGGAGAATGGTTAAAGATTCTTCTGCCTCAACAGTAAACCAAGTTGCGCCACGGAGATATTACGGTGCAGATATTCAGTTGGCCACAAAAACCAAAAGCTGGAAATCGGAACTTAGGGCAGAAGTAATCTCAGGCTTGCAAACCGGCACTTCAACCAGCTCTACTACTCCAGGCTCGTATCCTGTAGACAATAAATCGCTGGCCTTGCCCTATTATACCAGAACATTCAACGGTGCTTATTTTACCTTTGTACAAACATTGAATAGTACTGATAACCAGCTCATTTTAAAATACGACTGGTATGACCCCAATGCCAAAGTTAAAGGCATGGACATTTTGGCCGATAAGGGACTCTCGGCCGCCGACGTTCGTTTTGATACTTTTGGTTTTGGCTTTTTACATCATTTTAACCCACACTTTAAAGCAGTATTGTATTACGACATTGTTAGAAATGAATCCACTCAGCTTTCGGGTTACACTGCTGATAGAAAAGATAATGTGCTTACCTTGCGTACGCAATTCTATTTCTAATAAATGATGTTGCCATTGAGGATTTGATACAAATTCCGCTACCTTTGCTTAAAATTGCTCTGCTATGAAATCTGATTTTATGACGTTCAACTTAAGCCAGATCCTATCGACAACGATGGTGCTCTTTGCGATTATCGATATTTTAGGTGCCATTCCGGTAGTAATCGAATTACGTAGAAAAGCGGGGCATATCGAATCGGAAAAAGCATCGCTGGTAGCCACAGGTTTAATGATCCTTTTTTTATTTGTTGGCGAATCGCTATTAAAAGTTATCGGTTTGGATGTTGAATCTTTTGCTATTGCAGGCTCATTCGTAATCTTTTTTATCGCCATGGAAATGGTATTGGGATTAACCATTTTTAAGGAAGAAGCACCCGAAACAGTATCTATAGTGCCATTGGCTTTTCCTTTAATTGCCGGAGCAGGAACAATGACCACTTTGCTTTCGTTAAAAACAGAATATCATACCCAGAATATTTTAGTGGGAATTATACTGAATATGTTGTTTGTTTACTTTGTACTGAAAAATACCAACAGGCTTGAAAAACTGTTTGGCAAATCTGGTCTGAATATTTTACGCAAAGCCTTTGGGGTAATTTTATTGGCTATTGCCATTAAATTGTTCAGGAACAATACAGGTCTTTAGGAACCCCAGGCTAAGCCCTCATTTCTGAAACTTCCCGATTTTTCATCGGTAGTGAAATGAAGAAATCTATAAAACCACTTTAGTTCTACATTGATACTTTTAAATATTATTGTTGTTTTTTTTGGAAAGCAGGTACAACACTTTTGTGTCTTTGCAGCCCCGCCCTTCGTTTCAAATCCTCGCCCTCGTACCTCAGGCTGTGGGTTTTTCACTTCGGTCAGGTTTAGGTGGCAAGGCGGTAGCGCTATTAAAGGTTTAATCCGGATGCAAAAACAGGCCTTTGTTCAATAAACCCGACAAAGCGGTTAGCCCGGAGTGTAGTGTAGCGGAACGAGGACTATAAGCGATGGCGGGAGTAGAGAAGCGATGAAAAGCAGAACGCTCGTTTCATAATAAAAATCATTTAAAATCATAAAGAAAACGTCATTTCCTTTACTTAACCCAATAAAATGACGATCTACCTGGTATAAATGACAATCCACCCACCAATTTGTAACAATAATTTCGTATATTGATTTAAACATAAAGCGTACATCATGAACAGCTTTGAAGAATATACCTTAATTATCGGAGCAATAGCCGTTTTAATCGAAGCGGTTAAATACTTCAAAAAGAATTTCAAATCGTGGTTTGAACATACTTAAATTGTAGTCATCTCGACTGAAGCGTAGCGAAATGCCTGCCCGTACAGGCGGGGAGAGATCTGCCGAATTAAATTTCTCGGCTGCGTTGCACTTCGCTCGAAATGACGATTTTTCGAAGAAAGATAAATTGAATGCGGCTTAAAAAGCACCCTGATCTTAAAACCCTCAATCCTGATTAATCCTGTCGTTTAATCAACCTGGCCACAAACATGGTATCGGCATTATTTTCGTAGCCTTTTATCAATTCCATCTTTTCCAGTTCCAGTGGCAAGGTATCGGTCAAATGCTGTACAACAGCTTCATTTTCTGCAGCAAAAGCAGAGCAGGTAATATAAATCAACGCTTTGCCAGGTTTAAGGTATTTCACTACGTTCTGAGCAATTCCTTTCTGTATGGCTGTAAACTGATTAATTTTGCGTTCTTCAAAAAAAGTAAGCATTTCAGGTGTTCTTCCCCATGTTCCCGAACCTGTACAAGGTGCATCTAAAATAATTCCGTCAAATTGATAATGGTGTAAAACCTGATCGTTGTTCTGCAAAAGATCAAGTTCTTTTTTGTGGTATTTTTTTATTCCTGCCAGGCGAAAACGCTCATCCAAATTTAAGAGCACGCTCTCCCGCAAGTCGGAAACCAAAAGTTCAATTACCGGTTCAAAACTGTGCAGCAGTAAAGTCTTTCCGCCCGAGGCTGCACAGCAATCCCACCATTTATCCCATTTATTTGGCTTAAAGTACAAACCAGTATGTTGTGAAGATAAATCCTGAACCTGATAACTTCCTTCTTTTAAAATAGTTTCAAGCTTGGTTCCATTGGGCAAGGCCAGGGCAGTATCAGTAATGGCTTTAACAGTTATGTTTTCAGCTTTCAGCTTGGCAATAATGGCTGCTGAATCTTCAGCTTTCACCCGGATGAACAGATCGGGCTGTTTAAAAAACGAGGTAAAAAATGGTTCTTTATCAATGCCGCCTGAAAGTGCAACATGAAAAGGATAAATCTGTTCCACATCAAAATCAGGATATTTAGCTTTGATCAGCGCTAATTTTTCTTCGAGCGACTCCGTGATGCTTTCCTTTAAACCGGGCAGGTTCTTTTCTACTAACAGGCTTATCGTATCGTGACATAGAAAATCTGCAATACTCAACCGCTCTTCGGCAGGTAGTGACGGTAAAGCCTTACCTAATCTAAAAAAACTGTAGATATATCGTGTTGCCCATCGCCTGTCAGATGAGCCCATTTGCTTATGCTGTTTAAAATAGGCCGGCAGAAAGCGATGTAAGGGCATGCTACCATCATAACTATTTAAAATCTGTTCAAAGGCTCTTAACTGATGATCTGCTCTCATGCGATAATTAAAATGGAAGAAAATTATAGATTACTCAACTGGGCTTAACGCGAAGTTTTTATACTTCAATAACATTAAACTGGTATTAATATAGCCCGATTTTTCATCACGGATAAATGAAAAATTATTATGCAGCCCTTTGTATTTATCTTTTACGATATAATTCCTGTAATCTTCGCCATAGGTTGCCAGCAACCTGCCGAAATAATAGCCGACATCAAAACCTTTAAAAGCAAACTCCCCAAGCTCAAAACCATATCTATAGCGATACTTTTTGATAAAAGTAATCACATTAGGGTTTTTATAGTCAATTTTATAAGAAGAACTGATGATGGTATTCAAACCCTGCAGCTTATCTGCCGGGTAATTTTGTTTTACCCAATTTGGATGACCAAAAAGCGAGATATTATACCCACCCGTTTTAAGATGTTTTAATTTATACAGTTTTTCAATGGTAGGCAGCACAAAAGCACGGTCTGAAGAGGACAGCACCACTGCATATTGTTTGCCTTTGATCATCCTGGTTTCAAAAGCATAGGCTGAGGCATATTCCTGAACAACAAATTTACTATTGGCCCGAAGATAATTTCTTATGGGCGCTGCAAAAGCTTCATCTTCCGTTTTTTTGGGGTTGATGAATATCACTATCGTATTGGCAGGATTGTAATTTTTAGCAATATAAGTAGCTATTTTTTTCCCATGTAGCCCAATATTATTTACAATGGATACCAGATTTGGATTATTGAATTCTGTGGGTTCTGATGCAGCTAAAGGAGATACAATAATGGCATCATTTTCTTTGGCATAATTAGAAATAAACTTTAATCCATCAGGAAAAACAGGACCAATAATCAAATTGCTTTGCTTAAAACGTTCATTCTTATATAAGAGCGCGATATGGGCATTGTCATCCTCTGTATCGAAAACATTTAGTTTAAAATTCAAACCCAGGGCCGCAGCAGAATCCAACCCCAATTTAAAGCCCTGATAAAAATCGATAGGCATGGCATACTTTTCGATCTCGGCCTTTGTAGCTGTTTTTAAATTGAGCTGATCCAGTTTAAAAGGAACCAGCAGCGAAACGCTTGCCTGCGAAAATTTTTTGATTGGCTTTTTGTCAACAGGTTTTTCTTTTTCAACCGGTTTACCCGTTTCAGGTTTAGGTGTTCTGATTTTAGGCGAGCAGGCGCCCAAAACTATCATAAACAAAATCAGCAACCCATAAACCTTCTTTAAATTCATATCTATCGTTTTTAACAAAATATGCTAGCAAAGTTTATTCCACCTTGCTAGCATAAGCCCATTATTTATGTTGTATGGAATAAAAACTCCAAACTAAAAAGTCACAACTCCAAACCGGAATTATTCCCACTCAATAGTTGCCGGTGGTTTAGAGCTGATATCATAAACCACTCTATTGATTCCCTTAACTTTGTTGATGATTTCGTTTGAGATTTTAGCCAATACCGGATAAGGCAGGTGGCACCAATCTGCGGTCATGCCATCAAGTGATTCTACCGCTCTTAAAGCAATTACATTTTCGTAGGTACGTTCATCGCCCATCACCCCTACCGATCTTACGGGTAAAAAGATCGCTCCAGCCTGCCATACTTTATCGTATAAACCAGCTTCTTTCAAATTATCGATATAAATTTTATCTGCATCTTGTAAAATCGCCACTTTTTCAGGGGTAACTTCTCCGATGATTCGAATGCCCAAGCCCGGCCCTGGAAAAGGATGGCGCCCTAAAATAAACGATTCTAAACCTAATGCAGTACCTACTCTCCTTACTTCATCTTTAAACAAAGTTTTAAGTGGTTCTACTACTTTAAGTTTCATAAAATCTGGCAAACCACCCACATTATGGTGCGATTTAATGGTTGCAGATGGACCTTTGACCGATACGGATTCGATAATATCAGGATAGATGGTACCTTGAGCCAGCCATTTTACATCCTGGATCAGGTGGGATTCCTCATCAAAAACCTCGATAAATACACGGCCAATAATTTTACGCTTTGTTTCAGGATCTTCTACGCCCGCTAACTGACCCAAAAATTTATCTTTCGCATCAACGCCCTTAATATTTAAGCCAAAATCTTTATACTGCTCTAAAACACTTTCATATTCGTTTTTGCGCAATAAACCATTATCTACAAATATACAGTGCAGGTTTGTACCAATGGCCTTATGCAAAAGCACCGCGGCAACACTGCTATCCACCCCCCCCGACAGGGCCAGAACCACTTTGTCATCACCTACAGTAGCTTTAATATCGGCTATGGTGGTTTCAACAAAAGCAGCTGAAGTCCAATCCTGGCTACATCCGCAGATATCTACCAGGAAATTTTCTAAAAGAATTTTTCCGTCAATACTGTGTGTAACCTCAGGGTGAAACTGAATGGCATAAGTATCAGAATCTTTAATGTGATAGGCTGCAACCCTCACGCTATCAGTACTGGCAATCAACTCAAAGTTTTCAGGGATATTGGTAATGGTATCGCCATGGCTCATCCAAACCTGCGAACCGATATTAATCCCTTTAAATAATTTGTTTTCCTGATTTACAAAATTCAGGTTAGCACGGCCATATTCACGTGTTGAAGATGGCTGAACGGAACCGCCTGAGTGTTGTGCAATGTATTGTGCGCCATAACAAACCGCCAGTAATGGATATTTTAAATGGTATTTTGATAAATCAATCTGAGGAGCATCTTCCTGGCGAACGGAATATGGACTGCCAGAGAAGATAACACCTTTTACATCGGGCGTAACCTCAGGAAGATTGTTGTATGGATATATTTCACAGTAAATATTTAGTTCGCGAACCCTGCGGGCGATGAGTTGTGTAAATTGCGAACCAAAATCGACGATAATGATTTTTTCTTGCATCCGCAAAGGTACCAATTAGATACGAGATTTGAGAGGGGAGATTGGATATTTTTAGTGGAAAAGTCAGAAGCCGGCAGTCCGGAGTCCGAAGACAGTTTTCAATTTGCAGTTACTAATAAATCAGTAGTAATGAACCGATGAACAATAACTACCAAACAACCTTTAATCCTGCTGACCTGTATTTAATCATATCTTCGTCTCTACTGATTAAAATTATATCTTTTTGAATAGCTTGCCATATTAGCATCTTATCAAAAGGATCTCTATGCCAGTTTGCATTTAAATGATGGTAATTAGCCACATCATCAGGTAAAAGGGGCAAAAGTTCATAACCAGCCTCTATTGCGAGTTTAGGCAGAGCCTCTGGCATTATTCCCAAAATATCGAGCTTATTTATGGAATGTTTCAAAGATATTTCCCAAAAACTAATGGCACTCACTAAAATTGTATTTTTCTTATCCTTTAAAATTCCCATACAGGTATTTGAAAGCTTAGGTGAATACATGAGTGACCAAACTAGTACATGAGTATCTAAAAGGTAAATCATAAACCTAAGAATTCTTCTTCTGTAATCTTGAAATCATCTTTAAATACTATTTCTGCTTTTCCATCAAGCATACCTATTTTGCGCTCTTGATTAATTTCTTCCAAATCAGGAACGAAATAGCCAATAACTTCCTTCTTCCTTCCATAAGTTACAGCAATGCCAATACCCGCCTTAACATCTTCCAGTACTTCAGAAAAGTGAGCTTTAAATTCTCCTACCGACATTGTTTTCATAGCTAATAGTATTATAATCAAATATAAACAAAACTTGTCAAGTTGTCAAGATGAAGTTTATCGGATGTTGAATACTAAGGTTTCAGGCTATCATCCACCATTAACGTGATAGGAACTTTTAGTTTACAGTTGCCAGTGAAACTTCGGCACCGGATGATGAAACAAATCCAATAGCTGCCGAATCGGAAGTATATGGACGAAGTTGAAGTTAAAATTAATCAACTTAAGCAGTTTACCCGATTAACCTACTAAACCTTAAGACTCCATCAAAATCACCTCTACTCCAAACTTTCTTAAAAAATCAACTCCTTCATCACTTGGTAAACCTTTGTACGCCGCATAAGATTTAGAATAATATACCAGTTTGATCCCTGATGATAAGATCAGGCGGGCACAGGCAATACAAGGTGACAGCGTGGTATATAGTGTGCATCCTTCTATTTTTGATCCGTTTTTTGAAGCATACAAAATGGCATTTTCTTCGGCATGGAGGGCTAAAGAGCAACTTCCCTTGCTATCGCGGGCACAACCATGCTCTGGCCACTCCTCGTCGCAATTGTGCGTGCCGGCCGGCGGACCATTATAACCGATCGAGATAATGCGGGTATCTTTAGTTAAAACGGCACCAACCTGCGCACGCACACAGTGTGAGCGGGCAGCTAAATCGGTAGCCAGGTTCATAAATATCGAATCGAAACTTGGTTTATCTGTCATTTGTTAAAAATAAAAAGCCACAAAGAAGTCAATCTTTGTGGCTGCTAAAATACCGGAATAAAAATTAATGTCCGCCAGAAATTTTCTGGTCGAAATTAATTCCCTGTGATCTTAATATAGAAGCTACCCTCCAGGCATAAAATGCCAGGTAAGCGAAACAAATAATACCTACTATATAACTGTATTGAATGCCCGTGAATTCAGATACTAAACCTTGTAACCAGCTGATAATACCGCCCCCCATAATCATCATAATTAAAAAGCTACTTCCCTGGCTGGTATGTTTACCTAAACCGCTAACAGCTAAAGTAAAGATACACGGCCATAAAGTGCTGCAGAACAAACCGACACTGGTAATGGCATATACACTTGTCATACCAGTAGTAAACATACCGATTAATAAAGCAGTAATCCCAATAGCAGAGAAAATCAATAACATTCTGGCTGGATTACCTTTACTGGCCATATCGGCTAAAATCAGCACCAAAATAATAGCTGCATAAACGTAAAAAGGAGCCAGATCATGTTTTGCAATGGCGTTCACCACCAGGAAAATACCAAAGGCCAGATAAGGTGCAATAAAACGTAATATTTTTTGCGTGCTTACCTTATCAGTAAAAGCTTCCACAGCACCTGTCCAGCGACCGATCATCATACTAGCCCAGTATAATGAGATATAAGGTGCAATATCTTTGATTTCAAAACCTAAATCCTTCTCCATATAGGCAGGTAAGTTACTCGCTGTCGAAACCTCAACACCCACATAAACGAAAATGGCTATCATACCCAAAACCAGTTGCGGATAGTTTAATGCTGATCCCTTAATCGATTTAGTATCATCTGCCGAAGCTTCCACCAAAGCAGGTCGATCAGGTAATGATGACATTTTTAAGAAAACGGCAACGGCTATAAAAGCCACTCCTAAAATTAAATAAGGAATTTTAACGCTTTCAACACTAATGTTGGTATTTGCACTCGCCGCCGAACCAAAAATGGCAAAACTTACAATAAGCGGCCCGATGGTTGTACCAAAGTTATTGATACCACCTGCAAGTGTTAAACGCTGTGAGCCTGTTTTGATCGGTCCTAAAGCAATGGCTAGCGGATTGGCAACCGTTTGTTGTAAAGAGAAACCCAGAGCCACGATAAACAAGCCTGAAAGCATTAATGGGAACGAGTGTAAATTGGCTGCCGGATAAAAAAGTAAGGTTCCGGCTGCTGAAATAACTAAACCCAGTGCCAAGGAATTTTTATACCCGAGTTTATTTACAATATCTTTCCCTATAATAACTGAAATGAGGTTATAAATTAGCGCTCCTACCGTATAAGCGATGTAAAATGCCAATGAAACCAGCTGACTTTCGGCCTGCGATAAATCAAATGCTTTTTTAAATACCGGGATGAGAATGTCGTTACTGGCGGCCACAAAGCCCCAAAAGAAGAATACAGTGACCAGTGGAATAAACTGCGCCCACTTAGTTTGCGTTTGTTCTGAATTCATATTATAAATCTAGTTTTAGTGGGGCTAAACATAAATAAAAAAAACTAATAACCAGTATTTTTTATGCAACCTGTGCAACAAAAATAAATGTTACATGTTTAGGTATAAAATTGCATATTCGCATATTCTTAACAATAAAATGCATGTTTGAAGCCATATTACTAGGTATAGGAGCAGGGATTATTTCATCGTTTTTAACAGGGCCTGTATTTTTTGCAATGATCAAAACCAGCATAGAAAGGGGCTTCAAAGCGGGTTTCTCTTTAGCGATAGGCGTCATACTCAGTGATATTATTCTGATTGCCCTGGTACTTTTTGGTAGCCAGTTTGTTGATTATAAAGCAGAATTTGATAAATATATAGGCACTGTTGGCGGCGTGTTCCTGCTTGCAGTTGGTATCTATTACCTGGTATCCAAAATCGCCGTACATTACGACAGCACCACGCTACAAAAAGTGAGCAAAAGAGGATACGTCCTCAAGGGTTTTTTAATGTGTATCCTCACTCCTTCTACGCTCATGTTCTGGATTATTGTAAGCGGTATAATCTCGGTTAAGCTGAACAACATGCTTAATGAAAAACTGGTCTGCTTTTTTATTGCCATGGCCACCCAACTCAGTATTGATGGTGCTAAAAGTTTTTATTCCAGCAAGCTCCGTTACAAAATAAAAGAAGATGCGCTTAAAAAGCTGAATAAAATTGCCGGTGTAGTGATCATCTTTTTCGCTTTCTGGCTCATCATTAAAACCTACCTGAAGTTTTACGCATAAAACATAAATATTGCCTTGTTTTCTTTGATCCTTAGTTTTATAGTTTTTTTTGAAAAGCAATGCCAGTGCTGCTATTAAATGTGCGTCCTGCCAATGCTGCAAGTCCTCGCCCGGTGAAAAACCAGGCTCCGGGCTTTCCGCGAATGTCAGGTTTAGGCAGGAAAATGCACCAAGATAAACGGAATCCAACCTCACAAGTATTCTAAATATGCTTTGTGTCTTCGCTGTAAAAATCTCATGGAAGATTCATTTCGAATAGAGTGAAACGGAAGCGGGAATTCTAAAGGGTAAGATCTCTCCATTTTGTAGCAGGCGAAAAGCCCGATGGCTTCAGTCGAAATGACGCCCGAATTGGATTCTGTTATTGATAGCAACGCTCAATGCCCTCCCTCTCTGTGCAAACTCGGTGGTAAAAAGCAAAAATAGCCCATATCATCGATATGAGCTATTCTTTATTTAGAAATTTTTTTCAGCAACACAGCTTTTAATAAGCTCTTTGATTGTTTCCTTCTTTCCAGTTTACGAAAGCTTTGTTAACCACTTTGTTTCCACCCGGCGTTGGGTAATTTCCGGAGAAATACCAATCGCCCTTGTTTTTCGGACAGGCTTCGTGCAGATTCTCTAAGCTTTGATAGATTACTTCAACTTCTGCAACAGTACCTTTTGGAGTGATAATCTGTGCAATTTTGGCCGAAATTTCTTCCGGGGTAAAAGGCTTGTAAATATCTTTAACATGGTTTACAATCTCCTCTTTAGGCAATAATAACGAAGCTTTACATTTGGTATATACATCTTCAATTACCTGCCACATGCCACGTTCGGTAAGCAATTGTATAGCTGCATCAAAAGCCACAAACTGCCCCATGCGGCTCATATCAATACCATAACAGTCAGGATAACGGATCTGAGGTGCAGAAGAAACGATGATAATTTTCTTAGGATGTAAACGGTCTACAATTTTAATGATACTCTGCTTTAAGGTCGTACCGCGTACAATCGAGTCATCAAGTGCAACCAAAGTATCCTGGTGGTTATTGATAATACCGTAGGTAGTATCGTAAACGTGTGCCACCATTTCACTACGATCAGCATCCTGGGTAATGAATGTCCGTAATTTTACATCTTTTACAGCCAGTTTTTCAACCCTTGGTGCCAGCGACAATAAATCATCTAACTGCCCATCTGTTAACTGCTCTTTTTTATGCAACAACGTTTCTTTCTGTAGATTCCGTACATAACGCTGAACGCCATCAACCATTCCAAAGAAAGCAACCTCTGCAGTATTCGGAATAAAAGAGAAAACGGTATTTTTCAGATCGTAATTAACCGCCTGAAGAATTTTATCACTCAGTAACCGGCCAAGCTGCTTACGTTCGCGGTAGATTTCAACATCACTTCCTTTTGAGAAATAAATCCTTTCAAATGAGCATGATAATCTTTCAGTAGGCTCGCGGAACTGCTCCATGCTTACCTCACCATTTTTCTTGATAATTAAAGCATGACCTGGATCGATCTCCCTGACATCTTTAAACTGAATATTAAATGCGGTTTGTAAAGCTGGTCTTTCAGAAGCTGCCACCACAATCTCATCGTCATAATAATAATAGGCCGGACGGATACCTGCCGGATCGCGCATAATAAACGAATCGCCGTTACCCACCATTCCACAGATCGAATAACCACCATCCCAGGTTTTGGCCGAGCGGCGAAGAATATTGGCGATATCCAGGTTATCAGATATTTTATGGGTAATGGCTACGTTATCGTGCCCTTCTTTTTTATACTGATCAAAAAGCTCCTGATTTTCATCATCCAGAAAGTGACCAATTTTTTCCAGTACGGTTACCGTATCCGCTTTTTCCTTTGGATGCTGTCCTAACTCGTACAATTGCTCCAATAACTCATCCACATTCGTCATGTTAAAGTTACCGGCAATGACCAGGTTGCGGGTCATCCAGTTATTCTGTCTTAAAAACGGATGACAATTTTCGATACTGTTCTTACCATGTGTACCATAACGCAAATGGCCCAATAAAACTTCGCCAATAAAGCTGACATTGTTTTTGAGCCATTCTGTATCCTGCATTAACTCAGGGGTGTTTTCCTGGATATCAACAAATTTGTTCTGTACATATTCGAAAATATCGGCTACCGCGTTAGAGGCCATGCTCCGGTATCGGCTAATGTACCTGCTGCCAGGCTTCATATCCAGTTTAATGGTGGCAATACCTGCGCCATCCTGGCCCCGGTTATGCTGTTTTTCCATTAAAAGGTATAATTTGTTAAGGCCGTAAAGTGCTGTACCGTACTTTTGCTGGTAGTAAGAAAGTGGTTTTAACAGGCGAATAAAAGCGATTCCGCATTCGTGTTTTATCTGATCACTCATTATATGGATTTGAAGCCGCAAAGTTATCTTTTTAAACATTCAGAACCTAAACAAAAGTGTTTTCTTTTGTGATGATGAGTTTTATCTGACAGATGATAAAACCAGACCATCACTGCAGTTCCGGAGTTAAAACCTGTATGATTAATTAGAATAATTCTAAATAACTTGCAAAAGAAAGTTAAAATTAACACTTTTGCATCATTATTAAGATTTAGTCTAAATTGAAAAAACTATACACATCCTTATTATTCTTCTTTATTTGTTACACTTCGCTGGCGCAAATTGAGAATGTGGTTACCGGAAAAGTGGTTGACGTAAATAACCAGCCTATCCCTACCGCAAATATTAGAATTGTAGAAACAAATCAATACGGAACTACTACCCGGGATGGGTCTTTTAAATTCAGCCTAAGCAATTTAACCAATACGACTATAACCTTCGAATTTTCTTTTATTGGCTATAAGCGCTTAACAAAAGAAATTAAAATTTTGGACGGTGATGTTAATCTGGGTAACGTCGTTTTACAAGAATTAAATTTAAGCTTAGAAACCATTGATATTAATGCAAAACGCAATTATGAAGGTCAATCGAATTCTTCGTTAATGATCTCCAGAGATATTATTGAGCAAACCCCAGCCTTAAGTCTAAGCGACTTACTGAACCAGATACCGAACAGAAAAATTGTGGCCCCATCTCTACAGCGCGTGCAGAGCATTAACCTTCGGTCTACATTTGAACCCACCACCAATCAAAGAGGACAATTTGAGCTCAGCAATGCCTTTGGTGTAGCCATTATTGTTGATGGCAATGCCATTAGCAACAATATGAATATGCAGAGTTACAATCCGGGTATGCTTGGTGCTGGCAACTCATTGTTGTCATCTGAAGGATATGGACTAAATGGTTCGAGAGGAACAGCTTATTCAGGTGATTATGCTTTTGGCGGGACCGATTTAAGGCAGATTCCGGTTGATAATATTGAAAGTATAGAGGTCATTTCGGGTGTTGCCCCCGCCAGATATGGAGATTTAAGTGACGGCGCAGTTATTGTGGAAAGGCAGGCTGGAAAGGCACCAGGCTATGTGCGCATGCAGCTCCGAAATGATGCCACTTCTTACGGTTATTCGCAGGGTTTTAAAATTTCACCTAAAGCAGGTTCAGTAAATGTTGGATTAAACTATGTAAATTCTTTTGCCGATAACCGTGATAAACTTAAAGCCTATAAAAGGATCAATACCAATTTAATGTATTCGAACACTTTTGGCCGGGAAGCCAGGTTAAAAAACACCTTAAGCCTTGATTATGGCAAAAATCTGGACGGCGTAAAAAGTGACCCGGATGATATTAAAAAAGCACTCATGAGGTTCGACAGCTGGAATTTCAGTGTAAGCAACAGAAGTTCATACCGTATAAATAATAACTTTCTTAAAAACATTTCAATTAACTTACGCTATTCAGAAGGCCATCAGGTAACATATAAAGAAGAATTTAAAAACGAGCCTTATGTAATTGTTTCAGATGCCACGTCAACCGGAATATTCGAAGGTGCTTACGTAAGGGGAATTTATACGGCCCAAACCCTGATTGATGGCAGGCCTGTTAATGCTTCGGCAAAACTTGATTTGAATGGCGATTTCAAAACTGGAAACGTTACACATTTTTTAAATTTTGGAGCGGGTTATGATTATGGTGCCAATAAGGGTATGGGACAGGTACTCGATCCTAACAGACCAAGGTCTGGAACGGCCATTACCACAACCTCCTTAACACCATCTCGTTCTGAAAGGTACTACGATTTTAACCTGGCAGTACCCCAAAACAATGTTGGTTTATATGCTGAAGACATGTTTAAACTCCCGCTATTTAAAAAGGAATTGAATGTAAGAGCAGGTTTGAGGTATGACGTTCAAAATGCTTTGCCATCATTTTCGCCAAGGCTTAACTTAAATTATGCGCTCAGCAAATCGGTGAAGATTGGTTTGGCATATGGGCTTTCCTTTAAATCGCCGGCGCTGGCGCAACGTTTTCCAGGACCAACTTATTATGAAATTCCTTTAGTCAATTCATACAACAATAGCAGTGCCTTAGAAAGCACTTACCTGGTCTATGTAAACCGTTACGATCATCATTCAGAAAACCTGGAATCAGCTCACAGTCAAACCATCGAACTCAGCTCACAGGTTAACATTAAAGGTTTCAACCTTTCAATCAGTTTGTTTAGTAAACTGTCCAGAAATGGGATCGGTACTATTGCTACACCCGTTATTGTAACATTGCCCACCTACAACGTGGTTCCGCAACCCGGTCAGAAACCACTAATTACCGAAACCGGAACCAGGAATTATTATTTTGTTTACCACAGATTTGATAACGACCTAAGCGCTGACAACCAGGGACTTGAACTGATTTTGAATACACCGAAAATTAAAGCTATCGCTACTTCTTTTAACCTCAGTGGTGGAATTTTTAGGACTAATTACCAAACCAACAGCGCGAGATTGGGTAACACCTACGATCAAACCATCACACGCGATGATTATGCAAAAGTTGGCTTTTATGAACCACTTAAAAGAATTTCATACTTAAGTAATGGCCGTATCAGTTCTGCAACACATATTCCGAAGATCAGCCTTATGATTAATTTTATAGCAGACTTCTCCATTGCTCAAAAATCAATTGAATCGCCTAATTCGGGTATTCCATTTGCCTATATCACCAATAACGGCAGGTATGTTACCATCACCAACTTTGACGCCAAAAACCCTGATTACGGGCATTTATTTAAACCATTATCAGAAATAAGTAAAGACAATGTGCCAAAAATTGTTCCGAATTTCCATTTGTCTATTTCAAAGGAAATCAAGAAAAGGCTGAGATTCTCCTTCAATGTATTTAATGTTTTCAATTATCAGCCTTATTATATCAGCTCATCCGGCACATACACGTATCCCAATTCTGCTCCATCGTTTGGCGCAGAAATATCCTTAAAACTTTAATTTTTATAGTCATGAAAAAGTACCTTTACCTGCTTCTAGTCACCTTTGCCTTCACGGCCTGTAAGAAAAACAATTCAACCGAGATTGAGCCTGTTGATTTAAATATTAAAATCAACTATAGCCTGGCAACCAGTACCTATACCCTACCACTCAATATCGCTAAACTGAAAATTACCAATATCGAGACCAGAACAGTGCAGGAGTTTACCGCTAATGATAAGGGGGTTATCCTGATTTCTAAGTTGGCCCCTGGATTTTACGACATTGATGCTTCTGCTAACTTTAGCGCGAACGAGTATTCGACCATTACAGGAACAGTTACGGAAAAAGCAGTCACCTTTAATGCATCTCTAAAAAATAAGCAGATTACAGTAGGTTTCTCTGAAACCATCAACTTGAACCTGATTGCGGGCAGTGTTGGCGACTGGGTGATCAAACAAATCTATTTTGCAGGATCAGATCGTGTAAATGGAGCGCTTTACAGGGATCAATTTATCGAATTTTACAACAATAGTGATAAAACACTTTATGCCGACAGTTTATACTTTGCAGAAACAACCGGATTAATCACTAAAAGCACATCAGGATCATATAATTTGTTGCCGAGCGGGCAATTGGACTGGAGTAAATCACAAAATATGCCTGCTAATATCGACGCCAATAATGATTTTGTATATGCACGTGCTTTTTTAATGATCCCGGGTAACGGAAAACAGCATCCTGTTGAGCCAGGTAAAAGTATTGTAGTTGCCCAAACTGCGATTAACCATAAAAGTCCGTTTACCGGAGCGGATGGAAAAGCGATTACGGTATTAGATCCTGGTTTAACCGTTGATTTAAGCAAAGCTGATTTTGAAGCATATTATGCACCATTTTTGAGTAAACCTTTAGCTTCCGACATCGACAATGCCAGTGTTCCTAATCTCGAAGTACTGTCATACTTCGGTACTGATATGATATTTGATAACCCGGGAAGATATGGGTATGTATTAGTGAAAGTTGATGGTACTCAAAAACCGAAAGACTGGCCACAATACAATTATCCAACCAAGGCTACACCATCATCAACCGCAGGCAAATACTACCAGATACCAGCTAAATGGATTATTGATGCTGTAGAAGTACAACCTAATGAAGCAACTGACCGTATCCCGAAAAAATTTGGAGCAACCCTCGATGCTGGTTTTACCTTTGTACCACTTGGTTCATATACTTCACAATCGGTCATCAGGAAAACCGAAAAAACGATAAATGGCAGGATTATCCTGAAAGACACCAATAACAGCACTGAAGATTTCGACTATTTCAACGTTGCTAATCCGAGAGGATTTAAATAAAAAATTAATTGCTGGTCGGATTCATCAGACCGGCTTTTTAAACCTTCCATGAATAGAAAAATTTTAAAATATTTGTTTTGGTTAGTGCTCCCCTCATCTGCCGTGGCTCAAAATACAGTTACTGACCAAGCGTTTCAGCAGGCATCTGCTACCAATCAATTTTATGCAGATTCGACGAGACAGGAAGCTTTTAAGTTTGCCAAATTGAGCAGTTATTACCTCAGTACGATGATGCCCGAAAGGTTTAGCAAAATCAGCCTTGCCTACCATTTTGATAAAGGCACCTATATTCCTTCACAAGGAGCCACAAAAGTTAATGCTGGTCACTTATCAACCGAAGGTACGGTTAAACTCGGCAGTATTAAATTATTTGGGAGTTTCTCTTATGCGAAAACCCTTGAGGATAGTACACGTTTTGCACATCAAACCAGAAACAATATTTCTTCTCCATATTATTTTGGTTCTCCGGCCTATGTTCATTATGAAAGAAGTGTTTACAGTTTTCAGGCTATGGCCAATAAGAATTTCATAGACGAAAAATTAAATCTGAGTATTGGAACTGATTATAAAGTAGGAGATCATTTCTCAACAAACGATCCGAGGGGATCAATAGGTGAATATCAATTCAATTTGAATGCATCTTTAGGTTATAAATTATCACCTTTTGTTAGATTGGGATTCGGTTATCGACATGGTTATGGTCAGGAGAAGATAACTATCGGTTATAAAAATCCCCGTTACTATGAAAGCTCCACATTTCCGATGTATTATAATCATCTAACAAATGGCTATGGAGAAACTAAACCAATATTAAACGACAGGAGATATAACGACGACCAACAACGCAATGGTTTAGATTTATATTTAGATATTAATGCCGGAAATCTGGGTAACTTTCACCTTTTCGGAAATTATATTGAAGAAAGTCAGCGTTATTTTTTTGCAAATGGATCTGGCTTTACCGATTATTCGAAATATAAGCTCAAAAAAACTGACGTTAAGCTGCTTTGGAATAAAAAACTCTCATACGGCACCATTGGCGCGCAGGTACAATATCAATCAGTTGATGGTGCTGATTATAACCTTGATTTTGGTGCCAACAACTACAAGTATTTATCCAGTAGCCTAGGGGCAAAAGTATTTCTAACTACGCAATCTGCTAAAAGCACCTTTAACCATTTTATAAAATCCAATTATTTTGACGAAGAAAGGATTGATGGCATCAGGGCAAATGATGTTTATTTTAACCGCGTAACGCTGATGGCTGGCTCAAGTAAAAGATGGATTAAAGAAAACAACCGTTATATCGGCATTGGATTTTCTGCAAGCTATCAATTTTCACTGAATGATGAATTTACGGTAGAACCTGCTAATGAAGCTTATTTTACCAGGTACGTTATTTATCACGACTTTTTGTTCAATACTTCATCTGCTGCAGGAGGTGGAATAACAGCAGAATACGGATTTTCACTATTTAAAATGATGCTGTCGAGCATCAAAATAAATACTGTTTATATACAAAAGCTCGACCAAAAAAGCTTAAACAGAACAATCGTTACCGCCCCCGGCAAAGACCGCTTTTCTTCTAACATCAGCTTAAACCTTTATTTTTAAACATGAGTAAAATCTTTACCATTCTTGCCTTAATCATAAGCGGGCTGATCTTGTTTTCTTTTCAATCGGCTAATTTTAACGATGACGATGAATTGAGCATTGATAGTCTGCGGAAAGTTTATTCAAAACCGACCAGCCAGTGGCCAAAGCCAACTTTAGATGCAACTGCGGTTTTTCAGGAACTGGGTGAACTTCTACCTTCACCCGTCGATTTAAAAAACGATTCGGTAAAACATGTGGTGGAGCTGGGTAAAATCCTGTTTTTCGATCCACGTTTATCGGGTTCTAACCAGATTTCTTGCTCGAGCTGCCATGCACCGGATTTACACTGGACAGATGGTCGACAGGTATCCATTGGTCATGATCATTTGGCCAATATCCGCAATGCCCCGTCTTTAGAGAATGTTTGGTTTTACAAACGCCTGTTTTGGGATGGCCGTGCAGGCAGTTTAGAAGAACAGGCCGGAAGCCCGGTGGCAGCACATAACGAGATGCATCAGGATATGAAAGCCCTGTCCAAAAAACTAAGTAAGATAAAGGGTTATCAACCTTATTTTAAATCTGCATTTGGTTCTAAAGAAATTACCAATAAACGTATTTTCGAAAGCCTGGCCACTTTTCAACGCAGCATTGTAAGCCGCAGAACGCCTTTCGACCGTTTTTTAGGGAAAGATAAAAAAGCGTTAACTGATCAGCAACTGGTGGGCTTACACCTGTTCCGCACCAAAGCCCGCTGTATTAACTGCCATAATGGTCCGTTTTTTACCGATAACGAATTCCATAATGATGGTTTGACTTATTATGGCCGTAAATACGAGGATTTAGGCCTGTATAATGTAACGAAGAAACCAGAGGATGTGGGCAAATTTAAAACACCTGGTTTAAGAAATGTAATGAAAACCGCGCCCTGGTTTCACAATGGCCTATTCCCTGATATGGATGGTGTAATGAACATGTATAATGTGGGCATGCCCGTGCAAAGGGTAAAACCAGAACAGGTAAACGATCCGCTTCTGCCTAAAAACGATAAGTTGTTGAAAGGTTTAAAGCTGAGCAGGGCCGAAAAAGACGCTGTTATCGCCTTCCTAGAGGCTTTGTCCTCGCCAACGGTATTGATTAGGGTTGAGCAGCTACCGCGATAGTTAGTTGGGAGTTTACTTTGCGAGTTTGCATTTCTCAGTTGGCGCTCGTTGAACCACTTTAAACAGTGAGCAGATTAATCATCATCTGAGTTGGCTCTTTGGCGTTTGGTAATACCGAGAACAAATAACCAATAAACCAATGACCAATTACCAGTAAACCAATTACCAGTAATCAATGATCAATGACCGATAAACTAATGGCTAATGACCAATGAACTAATGACCAATGACCAGTAAACCAACGACCAATAAACGAACGACCAGTAAACTATTTACATTTTACCCGATTTCAACGCTTCGCCGAAAAAGATAGAAGCATGCTCGTCAAATGCGGCCGGATCTCCGCTGGTATAGAAAGCCCTTTTACCCTCTTTGGACAGTTTTTTTTCGATCTCAGGGTGCCTTCCTAAATAATCGGCCAAACTGTTGGCTACGATATCACCTTGTGCCAAAACGTTGATATAATCGGGAAATACGGCCTTTAGTTTAGGCATCAATAACGGATAGTGTGTGCAGGCCAGCAACACGCAATCTATATCGGCCGATTGTTGCAACAGCTGACCACAGTATTCTTTAATAAAGAAATCTGCTCCTGGTTCTAAATGCTCATTATTTTCGATGAGCGGTACCCACATCGGACAGCTTTGCTGGTACACTTGTATATCAGGAAAAAATTTATTGATTTCCAACAGATATGATTTAGAATTAACCGTCCCTCTGGTACCCATTACTCCCACTTGTTTGGTACTGGTATACTGATCTATTACTTCGGCCGTAGGTCTGATTACGCCGAGTACCCGCCTGTCTGGATACTTAGCAGGTAAATCACGCTGTTGAATCGTTCTAAGTGCTTTGGCTGAAGCGGTATTGCATGCCAGAATCACCAAACGGCAGCCTTTGGCAAAAAGCCATTCTACACATTCTAAAGTATATTTGTAAATGGTATCAAAAGAATGATCGCCATAAGGCGAACGGGCATTATCGCCTAAATAAATATAATTGTAATCGGGTAATTGATCGGCAATGGAGCGGAATACCGTTAAACCTCCGTAACCTGAATCGAAAATACCTATTGGCGATGCCCGCATTGTGTTGAAAGTTAAATGTTGAAACGTTGTAAAGTTAATGGAAAATTGGAATGTTAATTATCAAATTGAAATGTTAAAGCAATCGTCTTCCTGAACTTCCGCCCGGCCGGAAGGATATTTCAGGATCTGCCGTGCTGAAGTTAGCCATCAAAGATGCTGAACTAAATCCTATAGTTATGGGATCAGCATGACGAAATTGGACAAACAAAAAAGCGGAACTAAGTTAAACTTAATTCCGCCTTATATTTTGAACTGATTGGGAGACTTACGACTCCGAACTCAGGACTATTTCTTAGGTGCAGCTGGTTTTGCAGCAGTAGCTGAAATACCCAATTTAGTTTTAACTGCAGCGGTAATATCATCACCACCATCCCAGAATACTAAATTGTTACCACCCTGACCGTTTGCGATATCGAATACGTACGCCAAGCCTTTTTCTTTAGCGATAGCAGAAATTGCATTTGCAACCTTGGCCTGGATAGGCTGAAATAATTCACCCTGTTTGGTACCTATATCTTGTGATGCTTTAGTACGTGCATCAGTAATGCGTTTTTCTAAATCCTGCAATTCCTGACCCGCAGCTTGTAATTCTTTACCTACTGTTTCTTTGTTCGCTTCACTTAAAGTTTTTTGCTTAGCTTCTGCAGCCGACATTTTAGTCTGATATTCTTTGATCATGGCATCAATATCAGCTTGTTTTTGTTTACCTAAAGTTTCTAAAGTAGTTTGAGCTGTTTTAGCCTCAGGTAAATTTGCAAAAACCTCCTCAGAATTAATGTGACCTAATTTTTGTTGTGCACTTGCCATATTCGCTGTAAACAATAACCCCGCTGCTACAAAGAATACGTTAATTAACTTTCTCATCTTTTATTTTACTTTTTTTATTTTTTTCTGTTTGTTTTTCTTCAAAAATCAGGGGCGAATATACTAATTATTTACTGTCCCTGGTTTATAACCTAATTTAACAATTACATCATTACTTACATCGTAACTGCTACTGGCATAAATCATCATTGTGGCTTCGCTGCTCTTGTCGAAAATAAAGTCTAAATATTTAGCTTTTGCAATCTGTTTAATGGCCTCTGCTACTTTATCCTGGATAGGCTTAATTAGTTTCACCCTGCTTTGAAAAAGATCGCCATCTGGTCCAAATTTAGATCGTTGAAATTCTTTAGCTTGTTTTTCTTTTTCTATAATCTCGTTTTCACGTCGTTTTCGCATATCATCGGTTAATAAAACCTGATCGGCCTGGTAAGCCTTATACATCCGGTCAATTTCAGAAAAATTCTGATCGACCTGCTGCTGCCATTGTTTAGACGCGACATTCAACTGATTAAGTGCCGATTTATATTCCGGCAAATGCTTTAAAATATACTCGGTGTCTACGTAAGCAAACTTCTGTGCAAATGCACCAAAAGAGGTACAAAGCAGGAATGCGATAAACAGATACTTTTTCATCATGTTAATGTTTTTTTAAAGGTGATGAAGCTATCATGATTTTATCTTCTTTATTGCCAAGTAGGCAAAATCCTGATGGTTTCATTTGTGTGTGTTAATGATAATTATTTATAACCTAAGCTTTCTTTAAACTCCTATTGCAATGATTTATTGCATAATTAGTTAATTTTTTATTCTTTATCAATTAAAATCCACCTAATTGTTGTGCGATACTGAAAGTAAAGTTTTGTTTACCGCCATCCTGAACACCAGGAATTCTATCAAACGCATGTCCGTAATCGATACCCAACAAACCAAATATTGGCAAGAAAATACGTGCACCAACCCCCACTGATCTTCTCACGTTAAAAGGATTAAAATCACCAAATCTGTTCCAGGTATTACCGGCCTCTGCAAAGGCTAAAACGAATGCTGTTGCCTGCTGGCTCGCAATTACCGGATAGCGGGCCTCTATTACATACTTCGTATAAATAGGGCTACCAGACTGTTGTGCAATTCTTGGATCAGAACCATTCGGTATAACGGCATTATTTGCATAACCACGCATGGCAATCAGCTCAGAGCCCTGTAAGAAATCGAATCCCTGCATACCATCACCCCCCAGTTTGAAACGTTCGAACGCAGATTGGCCAACCGCTTTATTGTACTGCCCAAGGAAACCAAATTGTGCCTGTGCTTTAACTACCAGGTTACCGGCTACCCGTTGGTACCACTGCGAATCGAATTTCCATTTATGGTATTCGGTAAAACGGTATTTCTCCCGATCAGATGCTGTAGCATAGTTTGTTTTATTTAACAATGAAAATGGCGGTGTAGCCTGAACGGTGAAACGTAAAAATGATCCCGATTTAGGGAAGATTGGCGAATCTCTTGAATCGCGGCTGATCTCTTGTGATAAACTCAGGTTGTAAGAAGTACCTGTATTAAACAGGTATCCAGAATAATTATTTAGAATATACTGTTGTAAACTTACCGCGTGAGACAACTGGAAGTAGTTATCAGGCCAGTTTAACCTTCTGCCCAAACTTACGGTTACTCCATTTAAACGAATTTTTTGAAATAGCGGATCGCTGCTGCTGATACCATTAGATTGTAATGAAGTAAAGGCACTCACCCCAAAGCTCACCGGTTTCTCGCCACCAAACCAGGGTTGCGAGAAGGAGAAGCTGTATGACTGATAATATTTACCGTTGGTTTGGCCACGTAAGCTTAATTTCTGTCCATCACCTTTTGGCAATGGTTTATAAGCTTTTAAATTAAATAAGTTACGTAACGAGAAGTTATTAAAAGTTAAACCTAATGTACCGATGATACGGCCACCACCAAAACCACCAGAGAGTTCGATTTGATCTGAAGGTTTTTCTTCTACGGCATATTCAATATCCACAGTTCCATCAGCCGGGTTAGGGCGAGGTGTAGGTACGGTTTTAGATTCATCGAAGTTACCTAATTGACCAATCTCACGAATGGTACGGATTAAATCACTTTTGTTAAACTTCTGCCCCGGTTTAGTACGGATTTCACGTAAAACAACCTTGTCATTGGTAATCGTGTTACCTTTTAAAGTAATGCGGTTGTTGGTGTATTGTGGTCCTTCGTACATCCGTAATTCCACATCAACCGTATCTCCATAGATTCTGGTCTGTACCGGATCGATATTGAAAGTTAAATATCCATTATCGGTATACATGCTGTTGATATCGCCACCGTTTTCACCACCACCATTTAATTTTTTGTTTAATCTTTCTTCGCTAAAAACGTCACCTTTTTCAATGGTCAATACTTTATTTAAAATACTATCCGGATAAATGGCATTACCTGCCCAGGTGATATTACCAAAATAATACTTTTTACCCTCGTAAAGGTCCATTCTGATATTAACTTTCTTAGCGTTATATTGGTAGATGGTATCTTTTAACAATTCCGCATCACGATAACCCTTTTCGTGCATTTTAGCAACCATTTTGATCTTGTTCTCTTCATATTTCTCTTTTGAGAATTTTCCAGAGCCCCAAAAACGCCACCATGCAAATTGTTTAGGGTTTTTCAGGAATTTTCTCAGTTTTGATGATTTGAAATCCTTGTTTCCGGTAAAATCGATGTGCTGTACTTTAACACGGTGGCCCTTGTCGATATAGGCTTCCAAAACCACACTGTTTTCTGCATTCGGATCTTTGCGCGTTTTGTAATCGATCTTGGTGAAGAAAAAGCCTTTATCCAATAAATATTTTTTAACAATGGCAGATGTGGTATTGTACAGGTTATCATTGACGATTTTACCTGTTTTATCATTCAGTTTTTCCTGAATGGCAGTTTTTTCCGATTTGCGCACACCTTTTAAATCAATAGAACTTAAGCGCGGACGCTCTACTACTTCAATTTCAAAATAAACAGAATCCTGTACAAATTTTTCAATGTTAAGTTTAACGTCATCAAACAGGCCCTGTGCCCATAATGTTTTAATTGCATCAGAAGTTGCCTCGCCGGGTAGAACAATTTTATCGCCTTTGGTTAACTTAGATAAGGTGATTAACACTTCTTTATCCAAATATTGGGTTCCTGTTACCGTTGTACCTCCGATAATATACTCTTTTGGACTAAAATAATCGAGATCTAAGCCACCAACCTTTAAAGAAGGAGTTACCTGAGCCTGACCTTGTGGACGTATTTGAGCGAAGGCCGGAACGGCTAAAATGAGTAGGATTAAAACCTGAAATATTCTTTTCATTAAAATTATTTGTTCAGTAATGACCAAAAGGTAACGCTGTTTTATCAAGCAGAATGTTTTACGTTGTTCCCTTATTATGGTTTCATTTATCGTATAAAAGTGGTGCTAAGTTAGTTTAAACGCTTGTTAAAAAGTGTTAAAAGAAAAATTAGTTTAACTGTTCACTAATTTTACCAAATCGGCGTTCGCGTTTCTGATAGTCTACAATCGCCTCGAAAAGATTTTCACGTCTGAAATCCGGCCATAAAACATCAGTAAAATAAAACTCGGTATAAGCCATCTGCCAAAGCAGATAATTGCTAATCCGGTGTTCGCCACTGGTCCTGATCATCAGTTCAGGATCGGGCATATTTACGGTTGTAAGTTTAGACGAAAACAGGTCTTCATTGATATCATCCAAAGAAATGACATTATCTTTTACGGCTGACGCAATATTTTTGGCGGCTTCCAAAATCTCCCATTTCGCACTATAACTTAATGCCAGTGTTAAAGTACACTTTTTGTTATGAGCTGTTTTCTCCATCGCTTCTCTTAAATCATCAATACACTCCTGGGGCAAAGAGGCAATATTGCCAATGGCGTTCAGCTTAACATTATTTTTATTAAGCGTTTCAGTTTCCTTATTAATAGTTGAAATCAGAATCTGCATTAAAGCATCCACCTCTTCTTTGGGCCTGTTCCAGTTTTCGGTAGAAAAAGCATACAAGGTAAGGTATTCAATACCCACTTCCACACAGCCCTCTACAATATCCTTTACAGAAAGTACACCCTGTTCATGTCCAAAAACCCGCACTTTGCCCTGGCCTTTAGCCCATCTTCCATTACCATCCATGATTACGGCAATGTGCTTTGGCAGGCGGCTATAGTCTATTTGTTCTTTAAATCCCATTAATTATATCAAAATCAGCTTAAAAGGAATAGCATTTTGAGGATACAAAGGTAAAAGATATGCCAATACTAACAAATAGATAAGTATCCCTTTTTCTGAAATCGCCTCTTTGGGTTCCCGGCACTCCGATCCGGTTAGCAGAAGGATCAGATAAATTAACCCAGTTTTCTCCACTTCTAACGAAAGCAGGATTGGTTGGATAGCGGCCGCTTACATCGTCAATATAATCGGTAAAGGGTGTTCTATACCCCAGTTCTGTAAAAACGCTCCAGGTATCTTTGTAATTATACCGTAACCCCAAGCCGTAAGGAATAGTTAATACCGCATTTGTATAGCCATTTTCCTGGCCTTCGGTAGCTAACCGGTCTAACCGGTATTTTTCACCGTAAACATCCACGGTCGGCTTAAATACAAGGAAACCTAGGCCTGTAAAAAGATATGGTGTAAATTGACGTGTACCGCCACCGAGATTAAAATTGAAGAAATTAAAATCTATCAGCCCGCTAAACTCATTTAATGCCGTTTTAAAACGCAGATTTCTTTGTCGAAACTGTTCATTATCAGAATCGGCATCATCTGCCCTGATCTGCCCATAAGTATAATTTAAACGGATGCCGACATATTGGTTAAAATTCCGCTTTACATAAGCACCTCCGGAAAAACCACTGATCTGCAAGGGGTTGTTTTGATTAAGATCGCCCAGGTAACCCGCGCCACCAGCCATTATTCCAACTTCCCAGGAGGGGTCGCCCACCACTGTACGCTGTGCATAAATTAGCTGCACACTAAAAATGAGAAAGGATATAATGAATAGCTGTTTGCTTGGGGCCATACTTAATAGTTACGGGTGTCGATACCCCACAATAATTTATTTCTTAACGTGTTTAAGTAAGTTTCATTATTAAGCCGAATAAGATTTAAGCAAAAATCTGCCTTTTTTATGCTAATTTTTACAGAACGCTCTACGGTAACGGTACGGCTGTCGCATGAAACCAAAAACTTTGATTCTCTGGCTTCTACCTCAAAAGAGAGCTTATTGCTATCGGGCACAACTACCGGCCGAACATTTAAGTTGTGTGGCGCAATAGGTGTAATGACAAAGTTTTTGGAATCCGGATAAATAATTGGTCCACCGCAACTTAATGAGTATGCTGTAGAGCCTGTTGGGGTAGCAATGATTAATCCATCAGCCCAATAAGAGTTGATAAATTCATTATTCATGGAGGCATGGATAATCATCATAGCGGAGTTATCACGGCGGTGGATGGTAATATCGTTTAAGGCAAAGTTCTCTTCACCAAATAAACCATTATCTGATTCTAACCTTAAAAGCGACCTTGAATCTAAGGTATATTCTTTATTGATCAGCGCATGTAGTGCCGACCCGATTTCGTTTTTATTGATACTGGCCAGAAAGCCCAGGCGGCCAAAGTTGATCCCGATTACAGGTATGCCCGAATTGCGGATCAACGATAATGTATCGAGCAAAGTACCATCTCCGCCTAAGCTTAACAATACGTCTGCACGTTCCTTTAGTTCAGTATGGTTATGAAAAACAATGGTATTGGCAGGCAGTTTTATCTTGCCGTGTAGCGATGTTTTAAATTTAGCATATAAAACAGGCTGAATATGATGTTCGGCTAAATGATTAAAAACCTCCTGTACATAGGGCAAAACCGTATCATTAAAATCCCTGCCGTAAATTGCAATCCTCATAAAGTAGGTTTATACATTTAAATAGTTCATGAATGAATCGTAACGCTCCTGCGATCCATCATCAATCTGGGTGTTATTGTATACCTCTTTAACCAGGTAATCATATCTTTCGAAAGCGGCTACCAATGAAGTAATTTCTGTTTTATTTACTTTGAGCGTTACCTCTAACCGGGTAGAATCTTCGAAAGAATTTACATAAGAAGAAAGTACCTGCGTATTATCGGCTTCAACAATCTGTGCAATATGTGCCAAAGAATTATCCCGGTTACTGATTTCCAAAACGATAATCCCTCCGGCTTCGTTTACCGCATACTGTTCGGCCATGGCATTTACCATACTACCGATAGGGATAACACCGGCATAGTTTTTATGCTGATCCAAAACTGGAACGGCTGTTAAATTCAACTGGTTGAACAACCTGAGGACATCATAAGCATGGGCATTACCAAAAACAAATACATGAAGTATGTTTATGGCACTATTGCTTAAAAGTGTATCATGATCAGGAATATTCAATAAATCATCTTCAGCTACCAAACCCAATAAAGTTACCTCGTTAACTACCGGTAAATGCTTTAGTTTAAAATCGTTCATACGATCTAAAGCCTTCTGTACCGTGTCATCGGTTCTTAATGATGGAATTGCATCTGATATGATTTCTGCAGCAAACATTTACTTTAACAATATTCTATCTAAAAACTTCTCTAAAAACGCATTAAATATTTCCGGGTGTTCCATCATAGGCGCATGCCCACATTTATCAACCCAGTTTAATTCGGAGTTGGGTAACAATTCGTGGAATTCTTCTGCCACTTCCGGCGGTGTAACCTTATCGTTTTTGCCCCATATCAGTGAAACAGGTATGGTAATTTTTGAAAGGTCTTTGGCCATGTTATGGCGTATTGCCGATTTTGCCATGGTTAAAATCCGAATAACTCTTGATCTATCGTTAACTGTTTTAAAAACATCATCAACCAGTTCTTTGGTTGCCGTTGCCGGATCGTAGAAAGTAAATTCTACTTTTTCCTTAATATAATCGTAACTCTCTCTGCGAGGGAAAGAACCTCCAAAGGCATTTTCATATAAGCCAGAACTCCCTGTAAGCACCAGTGCCTTAACAAATTCCTGATGAGCAACTGTAAATACCAAGCCTACGTGGCCGCCAAGCGAATTACCTATGAGCACTACCTGGCTTAAATTTTTATATTTTAAAAAGCGGTGAAGATATCTCGACAATGCTTTTACGCCCAACGTTAAAATAGGCAGATCGTAAATTGGTAAAATTGGAATAATTACCCTGTAGCGATCTTTAAACTGCTCTATAACCTGTTCCCAATTGCTCAGCTCGCCCATTAGGCCATGTAGCAATACCAGTGTTTCGCCTGTTCCAGCTTCAATGTATTTAAATCCGTCTTCTTCTATTATCGGGTAAGTCATATCTATTTTAGATGGTATTGTTGCACTAAGTTAGTAGAGTAAAATTAAATTTATGCATTTATAAGGCATTTTTCTGAAATAAAATCGAAAACGGTATAAAAACCCCTTTTGCAAAGCGCAAAGCGGTAAGCGGTCAGCGATTGTTAACCTTCTTGCTTAAGTCTTTATGCCCTCTACCTCAATTAAGCCAGTTTTTCTTTAACTATCTCTGCAATTAATTTACCATCAGCTTTACCAACCAGCGCTTTGTTCGCCTGCCCCATTACTTTCCCCATATCTTTAACCGAGGTAATACCAGATTGTTTGATGATATCATCGATAATTGCAGCAATCTCCTCCCTGCTCAACTGTTTTGGCAAAAATCGGCTGATCACCTCAATTTCTTCCTCTTCTACCTGTGCGAGGTCTTCGCGGTTCTGCTGCTTGTAAATATCTGCAGATTCACGGCGTTGTTTAATCAGTTTTTGAAGAATCCTCAATTCATCTTCTTCCTTTAGTTCTGTAGATGGCCCTTTTTCCGTTACGGCCAAAAGCCAGGCCGCTTTTATCGCTCTTAAACCCCTTAACGTTACTTGATCTTTAGCCAACATGGCTGTTTTCATTTCCTGATTTAGCGTATCTGATATCATTCTTAATAGTGATTAATGGGTTAACTGTTTAAATCGGTTAACTGTTGAGATTGTTAATTGTTGAATTGTTAATTGTTGAATTATTAATTGTTTAACTGAAAATTTCAAATTGCCAACTGAAAACTTTAAACCCTGTTTACGATCGTTGCGGTAGCCTGCGCGGTTGGCATAATCAGCATATCATTTATGTTAACGTGTTTTGGCCGGCTCACCACATACCAAATGGCATCTGCAATATCATCGGCAATTAGCGGCTCCAGGTTTTCATACACCTTTTTCGCCCGGTCTTCATCACCTTTAAAGCGCACTACTGAAAATTCGGTTTCTACCATGCCTGGATTAATTTCGGTAACCTTTATGCCATAGGGCAGTAAATCGATACGCATACCTTTACTCAAAGCATCTACAGCATGTTTACTGGCACAATATACATTTCCATTTGGATAAACTTCTTTCCCCGCAATAGAACCAATATTGATAATATGTCCTGATTGATTAGGGATCATCCAGTTGGAAACAATTTTGGTTACATAAAGCAACCCTTTCACATTGGTATCAATCATAGTGTCCCAATCGTTGGTATCGCCTTTATCAATGGGATCTAAACCCTGACTCAGGCCTGCATTGTTAATCAGCACATCAACCTTTTTCCAGGCGGCCGGCAAAGCTTCCAAAGCAGCGGTAAGACTTTCGTTATGCCGAACATCTGCTAAAACCTGTTGAATGTTAACGGCATATTTATCTGCTAAATGATGAGCAATTTTAGCCAAACGATCTCCTCTTCGGGCCAATAACACCAGGTTGTAACCTTGCTGAGCAAATGTATGCGCACAAGCTTCGCCAATACCAGAAGTTGCACCTGTAATTAATGCGATTTTAGACATTTTTATGAATTTTAAGTCCCGGTAAAGCTTTTAAGAACCATCTTTGATTTACCTGTACCAACAAAGGTAAGTTTTTTTGGATTGCAGGACTATTGAAAAATCAAACTGAATGTTAATTGACGTAATTTCAACTTATCTATTGGATTGGCATAAACGGTATTATCGTGCTGCAGCAAATCATTGGCCGAATAAGAAAGTTTTATTTCGGGCGACATCTTAAAATACTCAAAGTAAATATCGAAACCAATACCTGTTTCATAAGACAGGTAATTCCTTTTGTTTTTTAAAAACTTGTTTACAGCTGTTTCTCCTTCATCGAAGGTTTTCTTTTTAGAAGCGATATCTATCGAATATTTGGCACCACCTAACCAGTATACCCTGAAATTATTTATTCGGTTCGATTTTACCTTTATCCCTAATGGAAACTCGAACATGGTGGCCTGTACTTTTCTTTCTACCACCGTTTGGAAGTTTTTGGTTTGCCCGTTACCAACATCAATCGGAGCCATAGGCTCATACTCATAGGTAACTACCCTATCGCTAAAAATAAGCGAGGGGGTTGCCCTGATGTCGAAGTTATCAGAAATCATCCTATTCATCACAAAGCCCAATCCAAAACCCTGAGATGGCGGGCTGGAAATAGCATTTAAAGTGGAAGTAACCGGAATACCCGAATTCGGATCATATGATGGATCCAAAGAATTGGAAACTTCATAAAAAGGCGATCGCCAGTTTGGCTTTTTAAGGATTTTGTATTCTGCAGAGATATACTGAAAATTAAAACCAAAACTCCAGTCTTCATCATCGATCCCGCCACCCCAGTTTTGTGCAAAGGTGGTTGTAGAAACCATAAAAAGTGAAAGGATGAGGCTTAATTTTCTGATCATTTGGTTCCTACATATATCGAACTTATTCCAAACGTTAAAATTCTTTGTTTGGTACTTTTAAACCCAACTTTTTCCATCAGATTGGTAAAATCTTCCCCATCTGGAAAAGCCGCTACCGATTCTGGCAGATAGCTATAAGCTCTATGATCTTTCGAGAAGAGCTTTCCAAAAAAAGGTGTTACCTGTTTAAAGTAAAAACTATACAATTGTTTTACCGGGAAAACCTTTGGTTTTGAAAATTCCAAAATGACCATTTTTCCATTGGGTTTTAATACCCGGTACATATCGGCTAATCCCTTTTCGAGATTTTCGAAGTTACGCACCCCATAGGCGCAGGTGATGGCATCAAAAGTATTATCTTCGAAATGCAGCCCCTCAGAATCACCTACCTGCACGGTAAACACTTCATTTAAAGTACGTTCATTAATTTTTTTCCTCGCCACTTCCAGCATGCCTTCAGAAATATCAACACCAATTACCTTTTCAGGGTGGAGTTTTTTAATGGCCTCAAAAGCAAAATCGCCAGTTCCTGTAGCTACATCCAGTAAAGTTCTTGGCTGGATAGAAACCAGTTCTTTAATGGCTTTTTTGCGCCATAATACATCAATCCCTAAAGAGAGAAAATGGTTTAAAAAATCGTAAGTACCAGAAATGTTGTTAAACATGGTTGCAACCTGCTCTTTTTTAGTTGCATCTTCTACTTGGTATGGGGTAATATTCTGATTCATGATATGGAGCAAAGATAGATAAAAGAGTTTGCAGTTGGGAGTTTAGAGTTTGCAGTTTAGCGATTCCTGTAAACTTTACGAATTGCTGACGACGGCAGATTTTCAACTCCGAACGCCCAACTCCCAACTCAAAACTAATTCATACCTTTGTGCCATGATTATCAAAACGGCAACATTTGTTTGCAGCAACACACAGATTTCAGCATTACCGGCCCCGCTTATGCCTGAATATGCATTTATTGGCCGCTCTAATGTGGGAAAATCCTCACTGATCAATATGCTCGTTAATCAACATGGATTGGCCAAAACTTCTCAACGTCCGGGGAAAACACAGCTGATTAACCATTTTTTAATTAACGAAGCCTGGTATATTGTGGATTTACCGGGTTATGGTTATGCAAAGGTTTCTAAAACCAGCAGAGAGAAATGGGAGAAATTTATCCGTGCCTATATTACCAAGAGAGAAAGTTTGCAGTGTGTTTTTGTTTTGATAGACAGCCGGTTAGAACCCCAGGGAATCGATATTGAATTTTGTTATTGGTTAGGCGAAAAACAGATCCCGTTTTCGTTGATTTTTACCAAAGCAGATAAACAGGGAATGAACACGACCCAAAAAAATGTAGCGGCGTTTAAGAAAAAGCTGGGCGAATTTTTCGAGGAGATTCCGGCAACCTTTATCACTTCTGCCGAAAAAGGAACCGGAAAAGATGAAGTTTTAAATTTCATTTATGAGGTGAATAAAGATTTCGTCGTTCCAACAGACTATAAAAAATTTTAACACTTGCCAGTCTGCAGTTCACAATTTTCAGTTTAAACTCTAAAATCTGTGTAATCAAATCATCGGTGTAATCATCTTTAAAAAATGAAAAAATACTTTTCACTCGTATTATTCGCTCACTCTGTTTTTGCGCTTCCATTTGCCATGATTGGTTTCTTTTTGGGCGTAACTACAACAGAAAATCCATTTTCATGGTATAAACTTATTTTAGTTTTGCTCTGCATGGTTTTTGCCAGAAACTCTGCCATGGCTTTTAACCGCTACCTCGACCGGAATATTGATGCAAAAAACCCCAGAACCAAAATGCGCGATATTCCTGCAGGAAAAGTTTCGGCTCATGAGGCACTTACTTTTGTAATCATCAACTGCCTGCTATTTGCCGTTACCACGTATTTTATTAACCCGCTTTGTTTCTATCTATCTCCCGTGGCTTTATTTGTGGTTTTATTTTATAGCTATACCAAACGTTTCACCGCATTGTGCCACCTGGTTTTAGGCCTGGGCCTTGCCCTGGCTCCTATCGGTGCTTACATTGCCGTAACCGGACATTTTGCGCTGGTGCCTGTACTTTACGCTCTCACCGTATTATTCTGGGTAAGTGGATTTGATATTATATACGCCCTGCAGGACGAAGAATTTGATCGCGAAGAAAAATTACACTCCATTCCATCGGCTCTTGGCATTAAAAATGCTTTGAATGTTTCTGTGCTATTGCATATACTTTCCGCAACCTGTGTAATTTTGCCCGTGTTTTTTACCTCCTTTAGCTGGGTTTATTACGTAGGGATCGTGTTTTTCTGTTCAATGCTGGTTTATCAGCATTTACTGGTAAAACCAAACGACATTAGCAAGGTTAACAGGGCATTTCAAACCTTAAATGGTTATGCATCGGTAGTATTTGCGATATGCTTTTTAATAGATGCCTATTTGAGACACAAATAAAATTAATGACTATGATCACTAAGAAACCTAGAACATATATCCCCCAAGAACTAAATATTACCTGGGAAAATTTAGTACCCCTTTTTACCGAACTGCAAAACCGCGAAATAAACAGCGCAGCTGAATTGGAACAATGGTTAAAAGACCGTTCGGAGCTGGAGGCTGCTTTGGAAGAAGACTTTGCCTGGAGATACATCAGAATGAGCTGTGATACCGCAAATGAAGAATTGGTTAAAAACTTTCAATATTTTGCGACGGAAATTGAGCCAAAAATTTCTCCATTAGCAAATGAATTGAACAAAAAGTTTGTCGAAAGTCCGTTTATGGATCATTTAGACAAGGAGAAATATTTCGTATACAGTCGCGCTATTAAAAAAGCCTTAGAACTTTACCGCGACGAAAACATCGAACTTTTTACTGAGCTTCAGGTAAAACAACAGAGGTACCAAAGTATTACCGGCGCCATGAGCGTGGAGCTAAACGGCCAGGAATATACTTTGGAGCAAGCTTCGATTTTTATTAAAGATTTAAACCGCGAAGTGCGCGAACAGGCTTGGAAAACGATCCAACAACGCCGTTTGGTTGATAAAGATGATTTAAATATTTTATTTGATGAACTGATCAGCCTCCGCAATCAGGTTGCCTTAAACGCGGGTTTTGAAAACTATCGCGATTATATGTTTCAAGCTTTGGGACGTTTCGACTATACCCCACAGGACTGTTATGATTTTGCCAATGCGATTGAAAAGGAAATTGTTCCTATTTTAAAGGAACAGGCTGAGAAACGCCGCGAAGCGTTGGCTTTAGAAACGCTAAAGCCCTGGGACCTGGAAGTAAGCGTAAGTGGTAAACCAGCCTTAAAACCGTTTAGCAACGGCGAAGAGCTGATTGATAAAAGTATTGCCTGTTTTAATGCCATTGATGAAAAATTGGGTTCGAAACTGGCTACTATGAAAGCAAACAATCTTTTTGATGTAGAAAGCAGAAAAGGTAAAGCGCCGGGCGGTTATAATTACCCGCTGGCTGAAACAGGGGCGCCATTCATCTTCATGAATTCGGCCAATTCTCTACGTGATTTAACAACCATGGTTCACGAAGGTGGACATGCCATCCATACTTTTTTAACCGCTAATTTAGAACTTAACGATTTTAAGCATTGCCCATCTGAAGTAGCCGAACTGGCTTCGATGAGTATGGAATTAATTTCAATGGATAAGTGGGATGTTTATTTTGACAATGAAGAAGATTTAAAGCGTGCAAAAAAAGAACAGCTGGCTGACGTTTTGAAAACATTGCCGTGGGTTGCTGTAATTGATCAGTTTCAACATTGGATTTACACCAACCCTAACCATACAGCAGCCGACCGTGAAGAAACATTCAAACAGATTTACAGTCGCTTCGGTGCAGGTTTTGCCGATTGGACAGATTTAGAGCAACAATTTGGAAATGTATGGCAAAAACAGCTGCACTTATTCGAAGTTCCATTTTATTATATCGAATACGCCATTGCCCAGCTAGGTGCTATTGCAGTTTGGAAAAATTATAAGGAAAATCCGGAAAAAGCACTAGAACAGTATTTGGCGGCACTTGCACTGGGCTATACCAAACCCATAAACGAGATATACGAAACCGCAGGAATTAAATTTGATTTCAGTGCCGAATATGTAGAAGAACTGGCGGGTTTCGTAAAATCGGAACTGGAGAAGCTTGGGTAAGGAACGGTAAAAGTTAAAGGTGGAATGCCGAAAAGCTCGTCTCCTATGGCGAATAACAGCATCCGTGGTATTTTAACCACGGATTTTTTGTTTTTATGAACCACAGATAAAAAGAATAAGCAACCATTAATACCTTATCTTGTCCTTAGCTCATCTTAGCGTCCAGCTAAGACTTAAGTTTAGTCTTTTGCCACGGAAATGCTGAAGGCACAGAAGAATGTAGCGCCGCAATTAGTCACATCTTTTCGGGAATCAAAATGAATGTCTTATCCGCCGTAACCCGCTGAATAGACCTGAAGGAAATGGAAATCCCTTTTGGAAAAGGATATTTGATTTTCCATCAAAACTTCTCAAAAGGATTGTAGTGTACGGCAGGGCTGAAACTTACCTACTCATTACAGACTTTGCTCTCCAAAAACCAGCTTCATATTGACGCAGAGAACCGGAGCTCCAGTAAATTAAGCCTCATTTTTTTTTCTGATCCGGATAATCACAAACATCACTAAAACCGACAGCAGGATCATGACCAGATAGCTGTAACTAAGGTTACGTTCATCTTTAGCTGGGATCAGGTTAACTACTCCATAGCTTAAAAAAGAGACAATTACATAGGTAATCCCTCCTGTTAGTCCGCCTGCTATTCCGGCATTTTTCGGGAATTTGCTGAGACAGAAGGTAAAATAATTATTAAAAGTAAAGCCCGCTCCTACATGGATCAAAAATGCGAAGAAAATTAACGACCAAAGGTTGGAAACAAAATTTAAGCTTACCATCATCACTACTACAAAAACGACCTGCAACAGCGAGTTGATCATTAATCTTTTGAAGAAGGGTCTGTTAATGGTAGCCTTACCAATAAAGCCGCCCACCATCCATGCAAAACCTAAAAACAATGAACTATAACCGGCAATAACCGGCGAATACTTAAAGTGGTGCTCAATAACAAACGGACCGGTCATATTGTAAACCATCACCATACAATAAGCCAACCCCAACATTACAATGCCCAAGGTAAAACTTGTTGTTTTAATCATTTCTAAATAAATGCCTGTGATCTTTTTCAGTTGAAAATCGGTAAAATGTTTTAAAGTTTCACCGCTGAATAAAAACTCCAGCACCGCAAAAACAAGCGCAAAACCTGCTAAAAAGTAGAAATTAGATTCCCAACCAAATGCCGTTTGCAGATAGCCGCCAATAAATGGTGCTACAATGGGCCCGGTAGACCAGATAATAGAAAACAAACTGAGATAGTGTTTTAACTGATCACCTTCAAAAACATCAACAAAATATGCTCTTTTCGCCACCACAATTGCCCCTACCGTAAGTCCGTGGATAATGCGCATTAAATAAATAAGGTAAATATTATGTGTTGTGGCGATCACTATACTTGCCGCTGCAAAAATCAACAATGCATACAGGCAGATCTTATACCTCCCAAAGCTATCAAGCACGCTTCCGATAAAAAGTTGAGCAACGCCATAACTAATTAAAAAAATACTTAAGGTAAGCTGAACCTGGATACTGCTTACCTGCATTTCGCCCGCCATTGTTGGTAATGACGGTATATAAATATCGGTGGCAAAACCAGAAATGGGAATCAAGGCAAAGGCCAGTACAGTAGCCAAACCCCGGTGACTTTCTTTTATGTATCTTATGGGTGCTGTTTTCGAACGCATATTGGTACGCTAATCATTAAAAATATTCCAATCAAACATCTACCTAAGTAGTCTTACTTTATCTGATCGATTATGTCGACAAAATTAGGACTTTGGTTTATCTTAAAGTTATGCGAATCAAACAAAGGATTATTCAAGCCAAATAATTCGAGATTTTTACTTTAATCTAATAAATTTCCATTTTTTACCCCGCATTTAACTTTTAAATGCAAGGTGAATAGAAAATTATATCACCCTTTAAACGTTTTTAGCCAAACTTTTTATAAGTTTGAACAAACAAGCAAACACAAGATGTTCGAAAAGCTATTCAGAAAGAAATCTATTTCCAAGATATTAAACGATGCAGCAAAAGGCTATGGCGATCACGAAAATACATTACATAAAACGCTGGGTGTACGTGATTTAACAGCTTTTGGAATTGCAGCAATTATTGGAGCAGGCATTTTTAGTACGATTGGCAAGGCAAGTGCGGATGGTGGTCCGGCGGTTATTTTTTTATTTATTTTTACAGCGGTAGCCTGTAGTTTTGCGGCCTTTGCTTACGCAGAGTTTGCCTCAATGGTTCCTGTCTCGGGCAGTGCTTACACTTATTCTTATGTGGCCTTTGGCGAATTAGTGGCGTGGATTATCGGCTGGTCGCTCATTATGGAGTATTCAATTGGTAATATCACCGTAGCCATATCCTGGTCAGATTACTTTACCGGATTACTCTCCACGATCAAAATACCTCCGCTCGGCATAGATGGCATCCATGTACCCGATTGGATGACCATGGACTATTTAAGCGCTTATAACGGACATCAACATGCTGAAGCGCTGTTAGCTGCAGGCAAAAACCTGGCAGACTTAGATTCGGCAACAGCCCTGGCCAATAACGCATGGCTTACTGCTCCAAAAATCGGTAGTTTTCACCTCGTTGCAGATATCCCTGCCCTGGGTATCATCATTTTAATTACCTGGTTAATTTACCGCGGCATGAAAGAGAGCCGCAATGCCAGTAACGCCATGGTGGTGGTTAAGCTTGCGGTAATTCTTTTGGTGCTGGCGGTAGGCATCTTTTATGTTGATACGAAAAATTGGGATCCATTTGCGCCTAATGGAGTTTCAGGTGTTTTAAAGGGCGTTTCGGCAGTATTTTTTGCCTATATCGGTTTTGATGCCATTTCTACAACGGCTGAAGAATGTAAAAATCCTCAACGCGATTTGCCCCGCGGAATGATGTGGGCCATAATTATCTGTACTCTTCTTTATGTGGCAATAGCACTGGTTTTAACCGGTATTGTCAAATCAGATACCTTAGCTGTTGGCGATCCGCTAGCGTTTGTTTTTGATCAGATTGATTTAAAGTTAATGAGCGGCATTATTGCCGTAAGTGCAGTATTTGCAATGGCCAGTGTACTGTTGGTATTTCAGATGGGTCAACCCAGGATCTGGATGAGCATGAGCCGGGATGGATTGCTGCCAAAATCTTTTTCTAAAATCCACCCGAAATACAAAACACCTTCATTTGCCACCATAGTGGTGGGTTTTGTAGTGGCCGTACCATCGTTGTTTATGAACCTCACCATCGTTACCGATCTCTGTTCTATCGGTACACTTTTCGCTTTCGTATTGGTTTGCGCAGGAGTGTTAGTGTTACAGAACAGACCTGATGTTCAACGTGGAAAATTCAAAATACCCTATGTAAACAGTAAATTTATTGTTCCGGTTATTTTAATCGGTGCCTTAACTTTTGCATTTACAAAATACCAAAAAGAAACCAAAGCATTCTTTTTCAATTCACCTAAAACCATCCAAACCGTAACTTTTGTTACTTCTTTAAGTGGAGATGAACTGAAAATTGTTAAAGAAGAAATTGTTAAAAATGCAGCACCGCAAATTGTATTGGCCGAGAAAGTAGATGCAGAATCTTACTTAAGTGCTTTGCCGGCCGATCGTTACGAACAGTTTATTTCGGCCTCGAAAGTTCCTTTGGAGAAAAAATATGAAAGTGGCTGGGCCTTGTTCAAACACAAAATACCGATGTGGATTTTTCTGATCATCTGCGTGATTATTACTTACTACTGTATCACCAAAAACTTATCATTAATTCCGGTTTTGGGCTTGATTAGCTGCTTGTATATGATGTGTGAGCTTGGCATCTCCAACTGGATCGGTTTTGGTATCTGGCTGGTAGTTGGGCTGGTGGTTTATTTTGCCTATGGGTATAAACATAGCAAACTTGCACAAGAACAGTAGTATTAATCATTATCCTATCGGTCGGTGTCTCACCGACCGAAAAAATTTGATGAGAATTATTACATCTGTATATGGTATTAAAGTTGTCACTGCAATTCAAATACGAATAAACAATGTATATTTTCCACAAAAGACATGGACAAATGGATTGTCATTATCCATATTTTTATACCGGTACCATCTGTAATTTTGCTCATTTATTAAGTGATGATCACTTAAAGATGATCATCATTAATTCGCTTAAATTTTTAGTCGATCAAAAACTTATAGAAGTATACGGTTACGTCATTATGCCTAATCATATCAATTTAATTTGGAACATGCTCAAATTAAACGGAAAGGAATCTCAGCAGCCAGCGTTACTAAATTCACTGCACATCAATTTAGAAAGTATCTTTTAATCAATAATCCGACACTTATAAATCAATACCGTTCTCAAAAGAACGACAGGATTTTTCAGTTCTGGAAAAGAGATCCACTAGCCATTCCATTAAGCACAAAGAGCATTTTAATGCAAAAATTAGATTATATACATGATAATCCGATTAAAGAGAAATGGAACTTATGTACCCATCCTGAAGATTATGAATGGAGTAGCGCAAGCTTTTATGAAACAGGGATTGATCAATTTAAAATTACTCAAACATTTTAGAGATTGATGGTTTTGGTTGGTGCGGACACCAACCAATAGGGAAAATGGATTAATTTAGCGGATAGAAAATAGTAAAGACGGGATGACAATTTTTGAAAAAATACAGAAACATCAATCTGAGAAAAACTATGTTAAAATCAAAAGGAATGTCGGCAACAAATCCTATGAGCTTTTTCACGGTTATATTTTAGATTTTTCTTTTGACTTTGTTCTTCTTAAAGAGAATGACGATTTTCTATTTAATGGATACAAAATCTTTCCAATATCTTCAATTGTTAAGATAAGACATAACCACTTTGATCAGTTTTTCGATTCCGTTATGGAACGAGAGGGTCAAAAAAATTGATAACCCTTCCCTACCAAATTGATTTGGAAAGCTGGGAAACCATTTTCAACTCGGTAAAAGAATTAAAATTAAATTGTTCCGTAGAAAATGAAAGTTATGATAACTTCTTTTTCAAAATAGGAACTATTGTCAAGGTTAAAAAAAGGGGGTTAAAAATTCTGAACTTCGATCCTGCAGGTTATCTGGATGAGGAGCCAACCAAGATAAAGTATATAAAAGTCTCTGCTTTAGGCTTTGATGACAATTATACGAATACCATGGGCAAATACTTAAGAACTAAGCAGTAATTATTATTGACTTGGCGAACCTGCTCACCTTGCAGCATTTATCTCAGCACCTTTACGTTGTCGCGGGATGTCCCACCTGCCTATAAAACAAAAATCCCCCTTCTTTGACAGAAAGAGGATTTTGTCTATTTCTTCCTGATCAAGGCCAGTGCAGTAATCATGACCAGTCCTAATCCAGATGCCACCATATAACTATTGGCGTGGTCGAGATGATATATCTTTGCTATGGGGCCAGCTAAAAACAAGCCGATTCCCATTATCATGATCGCTTTCCTCATCAATTAAACCGGCAATCTATTTAACTCAATATCATCTGGTGTAACGAAAATTAATGGCACTTTCTCTACATCCACATAACTGCTATCCAAACCAAAACTTCGCTCTTCGGATAAACTTAATTTTTTAAGGATAAAATAGTAGTCCATAATCTGTCTCTCGTAAAAACTCAATTTGGTAAATTTCGATAAATGTTTTTCCAAAAGTACAAACCTGAAATCGCCGGCAATTTTATGCTTGTTTAACGAGGTATACTGACTGGTAATATCAATCTCGCCATTTTTCACCAACTCTTCAACCACTTTACGGTACAATAAATTTACCCGTTGCTCAATTCTGAACCCTAGCCTAAAATCAATCCTGATCAACTTTCCCGGAATCAGAAATTCAACTTTATAATCCATGGTATACGGCTCATCCATCACGTCAACATGCACTAACCAATACACGTCGGCACGTTTTGGCTCTTTTTGAATAATGGAATAAATAATTTTCGATTCGATTTCCGTTTTAAAATTGGCACTCGTTAAATAAACCAACTGCGAGGAGTATTTCGGAACTGATTCATCACTGCTCAATTCGGTTAAAATCTGGTAGTAATCTTCAATTTCTACATATTTAACAAAACGGTTTTTGATTTTACGGGCTACAAACCAACTCCACATTACCGTAAACAATAACGAACCAATTAATACGGTTACCCAGCCACCGTGTAAGAACTTGGTTAAATTACTAATCAAAAATGTACCCTCAATAATAAGATAGGTAAAGAAGAATAAAGCGATTAAATATTTTGGAAAACGCCTGCTTCTTAAATAAAAACTCACCAAAATGGTCGTCATCAACATCGCTATGGTGATTGATAAACCATAGGCCGCATCCATTCTCTCTGCTTTTTGAAACCACAGCACAATGCTACAGCAACCAATCCACAACATCCAGTTGATAGATGGCACATATAACTGGCCTTTGGAAACTGATGGATAAATAATCTTAATTTTTGGCCAGAGGTTTAATCGTACTGCCTCAGCAATTAAGGTAAAGGAGCCACTAATTAAAGCCTGACTGGCAATCACCGCCGCCATTGTAGCCAGTATAACCATTGGGATCTGAAACTGGCCGGGAACGATCTGGAAAAATGGATTCATTTTTGCCCCGGGAATATAATTCCCGCTGTTTTGCAAAATCCAAACGCCCTGCCCCAAATAATTTAGGATAAGCGTGAGTTTCACAAAAATCCAGCTGATTCTAATGTTATTTCTGCCGCAGTGGCCCAAATCAGAATATAAAGCCTCGGCCCCTGTTGTACATAGAAATACACCGCCGAGAATTAAAAATGCCAACTTATTGGTCACCAATAAATGAATGGCATAATAAGGATTGAACGCCTTTAGAATGCTTAAATCCTTAACTATAAAAGACACACCCAAAATACCCAAAACAGCGAACCAAACAAACATGACCGGGCCAAATAATTTCCCGACAAGGTTGGTTCCAAACTGCTGGATAATGAACAGAATGGTTAAAATGCTTATTACAATGGGAATAACGGGTACCTCAAATTTGTTGGTAAGCCCCTCAATGGCTGATGTTACCGTAATACTGGGGGTTATAACGCCATCGGCAAGCAACGCACAGCCACCTACAACCGCCGGCACCACCAACCACTTAGCTTTTTTGCGTACCAGTGAAAATAAAGAGAAAATACCGCCCTCGCCCTTGTTATCGGCCCTAAGGGTAATGATAACATACTTAACAGTAGTTTGTAAAGTTAATGTCCAAATGATGCAGGATAAAACGCCCAAAACATTTATTGGATTGATATCTTGCTTCCCTCCTAAAATTGTGGTGAAAATTGCATTTAAAGTATAAAGGGGTGATGTACCAATGTCTCCAAATACAATTCCTAAACTAATTAGAACACCGCCCGCGGTTAATGCGTTGACATTTTTATGATTTGACACTTCGTTGATTATTTAGTGCGGCAAAAGTAAACTAAGTATAACAATTTAACAACCAAATTATTGTGTATTTTTAACACTATGAAAATTAAAATTTATTGTTAAATTGTGTTAAATTATGGGTTTTAAACAAAATGTTTAATTTCTTTGTTTTAAATTAATACATTTGCTATACCAATTTGATGAAACTCTACACTAAGATAACGTTGCTCACAAAACTAGTATGCACATGGTGCATTATTTTGTTATGCAGCTTAAATTCTTGGTCGCAACAAACAGACAGCATTCATATCAGCTTAAAAAGCAGAACAAAAAAAACCAGCCGAATCCCTGAAATTAAAGCTAATATTACGCCTTACAAACCACTTTTTATGACTGTTGGTAGTTCAGGAATGTTCAACACTTCTTCTACAGTACCTAAAAACGCAACAGTTGTACCGAAAGATAAACTGTTAAGCATCTTAAAAATATATCCTAATCCGGTAGAAGATCAGTTAAATATCATCTTATCTATCGGAAAAGATGGTACTCAGACTACGATTAAAATCATCGATTTGTTGGGAAATGAGGTGGCAACGCTTTTAAATGAACGTTTAAATGCAGGTGAACATAATAAAAACTTCATCGTTCCTAACAGAATAAATCCAGGCATTTACTTTTTAAGGGTTATTGCCGGTTCAGAAAGCCAGGTAAAACGGATCTCAGTTTTATAACACCATTTTCTTTTCTATTTTTGATTGATGCGGATTAATCCCCGTTTATTTTCTCATATATTATAATTAAGAATGAAAATCATCGCCATTGGCAGAAATTATGCAGAACACGCAAAAGAATTGAACAACCCGGTTCCCAGTAGTCCGGTAATTTTCCTGAAGCCTGATACAGCCGTATTAAAAGACAATAAACCTTTTTATCTTCCTGATTTTTCTGATGATGTACATTACGAACTTGAGGTAGTGCTCAAAATCTGTAAGGAAGGAAAACACATTGCTGAGAAATTTGCGACTAACTATTATGATGAAGTGGGCTTGGGCATCGATTTTACCGCACGTGATATCCAGGCAAAACACAAAGAAAAAGGATTGCCCTGGGAGCTGGCTAAGGCATTCGACAATTCAGCACCAATCAGTATTTTTTTGCCTAAAAGCGATTACAAAGATCTTTATGATTTAAATTTTGAATTAAAGATAAATGGTGAAAGCCGTCAGATTGGGCATACTAAAGATTTGTTATTCTCGTTCGAGAAGATAATCAGCTTTGTTTCTCAATACATTACCTTAAAAAAAGGCGATTTAATTTTTACCGGCACACCTCAGGGCGTTGGAAAAATAAACAGAGGAGACAAGCTGGAAGCCTGGTTGGAAGGAAAACAACTTTTGAATTTTGATGTTAAGTAACGAATGATTAGCAACCCAATCCGATACATTAAAATTTCCATTACTATCTGCCTTTTAACTGCGTCGTCCTTTGTTCGGGCACAGCAGATTTTCAGTACCAATAAATATCCGATTACCGATTTCCGACAGCCTTTAGATATTACCCCTCCTGCACTGGCAGGTTCTTTTGGAGAAATCAGGGGTAATCACTTTCATTCCGGCATCGATTTCAGGACCAATCAGCGTGAAGGTTATCCTGTTTATGCAGTTGCAGATGGATATATTTCGAGGTTGAGGGTACAGAACAGTGGTTTTGGGCAGGCACTCTACATCAACCATGCAAACGGTTTTACTACAGTTTACGGCCACTTACAACGTTTCGCTCCGAAAATTGCCACGATTGTTAAAAATCTTGAATATGAAAAAAAGTCGTTTGAGCTAGATGAATTTCCTGATGCCACATTAATTCCGGTACATAAAGGCGAAATCATTGCCTGGTCTGGCAACCGTGGCAGCTCTGGGGGCCCACATTTACATTTCGAAATCAGAGATACGAAAACTGAAGAAACCATCAATCCGCAGTTCTTCGGGATCATCATTCCTGATAATATCCCTCCTGTTATCCATGGACTGTACGTATATCGTTTAAACGGCAAAACCTTTAACGAAAATACACCAAAACAGGCTATTGGCATTAGCGGTGCAAACGGCAGTTATAAAACCACTGCCCCCATCAGTTTAACAGGCGAAGTTGGTTTCGGTATCGTGGTAACTGACAGGCATAATGGATTATCAGGCACCAATGGTGTGTATTCTATTCAATTGGAGCTGGACGGCAAGAAAATTTATACTTCTGCTCTTGAACGTTTTGCCTTCGAAGACAGTAAAGCCATTAATTCGCATATCGACTATCCTACCTACTTAAATACAAAAAGAAGTATTCAGAAAAGTTTTGTTGAACCTGGAAATCCCTTAAAAATTTATAGTGGCTTGGTAAACAGTGGCAAAATTAATTTCAATGATGGTGCTTCACACCAGCTTCGCTACATCATTACCGATTCGAAAGGAAACTCTTCTGTTCTCCCTTTTACGGTAAATGCAGGTTTAGCAGCTGTTACTGCCCCTATTGTTCCTACCGGCATAATTTATCCTTACAACAAAGTAAATGAATTAAACACCGATGAGATTAAAGTGGTTCTCCCCATCGGGACATTGTACAGCGATTTAAACTTTACTTATAAAAAGTTGCCCAAACCAGCAGGTAATGCCTGGTCGGCTGTGCATCAGATTCACAACAGATATACGCCATTACATATCGGATTCGGACTCTCGATCAAGGCCGATCAACTTCCAGAAAACCTCAGGAGTAAGGCCCTGATTGTAAATGCTAACGGCTCATCACAGGGTGGCTTTTTTGAGAACGGTTATATTAAAGCTACACCCAAAAATTTTGGCAGTTTTTACATTGCTACCGACACTATTGCACCTAGAATAGTTCCTGTAAATATTTCGGCTGGAAAAAATATGGCAGGTTTATCTAAAATAATGTTAAAGATCAGCGATAATCTATCCGGAATAAAAAGTTTTAATGGCTACATTGATGGAAAATGGATATTAATGGAATTTGATGCCAAAACGGCAACCCTTTGGCATAGCTTTGATGAGCGAACTTCATCAGGCAAGCATTCGTTTGAACTGGTGGTTACAGATATGAAAGAAAATACAAGACGATACACGATAAATTTTTCCAAATAAGTGGTAAAAATGTTTTAAAATGTCATCTTTTAAATCCCATCGAACAGGATACTAATTTAAACTGTTTACATTGCAGCATTAATTAACAGATCCATTAACATAAATATTCAATCATTTTACATATGGCAGAATTAAAAGAAGGTGATCAGGCACCTGCAATTACCTCAAAAGATCAAAATGGAAACGACGTTTCATTAAGCGATTATAAAGGTAAAACCGTTGTACTTTACTTTTATCCTAAAGATGATACCCCGGGTTGTACCGCTGAAGCCTGCGATTTTAGAGACAATTATCAAGGTTTACAGGCCAAAGGCATTGTTGTTTTAGGCGTAAGCGTTGATGATGAAAAATCGCATCAAAAGTTTGCAACCAAACATAACCTGCCATTTACCCTATTGGCAGATACTGATCAGAAAATCGTAAATGACTATGGAGTTTGGGCAGAAAAGAACATGTATGGCAAGAAATACATGGGTACCGTTCGCGCTACTTTCGTGATAGATGGCGATGGAAAAATTATCCATATCATTAAAAAAGTCGACACCAAAAACGCTACCCAACAAGTACTCAATTTAATCAATAACTAGTTATGATATAGCAGGTAAAATATTACCTTTGTTATGTAACAACAACCTCTTATTTTAATGAAACATACAATTAAAGAGCTAGAAGATATTGCGTCTCAAATCAGAAGAGATATCGTAAGAATGGTTCACGGATGTCAATCTGGCCACCCTGGTGGTTCATTGGGTTGCGCCGATTTTTTTACCGCCCTGTATTTTGAAGTGTTAAATCACAATAAAGATTTTAGTATGGACGGTATTGGCGAAGATTTATTTTTCCTATCTAACGGTCATATTTCTCCGGTTTGGTACAGTACACTGGCACATGCCGGTTATTTTGATAAAAGTGAACTGGCCACTTTCCGTAAACTGGATTCGAGATTGCAGGGTCATCCTACAACCCACGAACATTTACCGGGAATCCGTGTGGCTTCCGGCTCATTGGGCCAGGGCATGTCGGTAGCTATTGGTGCTGCTTTAACTAAAAGGTTAAATGGTGATCATTCATACGTTTTTACCCTGCATGGTGATGGCGAGCTACAAGAAGGTCAAAACTGGGAAGCAGCCATGTTCGCCCCTTTTCATGAGTTAGACCGCTTAATCTGCAGTGTCGATTATAATGGTCAACAGATTGATGGTCCTACCAAGAAAGTACTTTCTTTAGACAGTTTGCAGGATAAATTTGAAGCTTTCGGATGGCATGTAATCAATACAGATGGTAATGATATGCAATCGATCGTTGAAGGTTTACACTATGCTAAAACCCTAACCGGAAAAGGTAAACCGATCTTAAATCTAATGAGTACGCAAATGGGCGCTGGTGTAGATTATATGATGGGTTCTCACAAATGGCACGGTACAGCGCCAAATGATGAGCAATTAGCTGCCGCTTTAGCGCAATTACCAGAAACTTTAGGGGACTATTAAATTAGATTTGAGACAATAGATATGAGATTTGAGACGATTGTTCGCCTGATCTCACATCTAAAATCTCAAATCTCATATCTGAAACAAAATGAAAAAATATACATATACAGAAAAAAAAGATACACGTTCGGGTTTTGGAGCTGGCTTACATGAAGCTGGAAAGAAGAACGAAAATGTGGTTGCCTTGTGTGCCGATTTAGTTGGATCGCTTAAAATGGATGCTTTTATCAAAGATTTTCCTGAGCGTTTTACACAGGTTGGTATTGCAGAAGCAAACATGATCGGTATTGCAGCAGGGATGACTATTGGCGGTAAAATTCCTTTTACAGGTACTTTTGCCAACTTCTCTACTGGCCGTGTTTATGATCAGATCCGTCAATCGGTAGCTTATTCTAACAAAAACGTTAAGATCTGCGCATCTCACGCCGGATTAACTTTAGGGGAAGATGGAGCAACACACCAAATTCTGGAAGATATTGGCTTAATGAAAATGTTGCCCGGCATGGTCGTAATCAATCCTTGCGATTATAACCAGACCAAAGCAGCAACTTTGGCTATTGCCGAGTACGAAGGTCCGGTTTATTTACGTTTCGGCCGTCCGGTAATCCCGGTATTTACAGATCCGGATCAAAAATTCGAGATCGGTAAAGCCTGGATGGTTAATGAAGGAACAGATGTGACCATTATTGCTACCGGCCATATGGTTTGGAAAGCGATCGAGGCTGGTGAAAAATTAGCTGAATTGGGTATCGATGCCGAAATTATCAATATCCATACTATTAAACCTTTGGATGATGAAGCCATCTTAAAATCAGTTAAGAAAACGGGATGTGTGGTTACTTGTGAAGAGCACAATAAATTTGGCGGATTGGGCGAAAGCGTAGCGCGTTTGCTAACTACCGAATTGCCAACTCCGCAAGAGTTTGTAGCCACTAATGATACTTTTGGCGAAAGCGGAACACCAGATCAATTGATGTCTAAATATGGTTTAGATGCTGTAAACATTGTTGAAGCAGCTCAGAAAGTAATTGGCAGAAAAAAATAGATTTGAGAAATCAGATATGAGGTTTGAAATATACATCAAATCTCATATCGCCATTCTCACATCTCAAATCTATATATCATGAAACAAGTTGAAGATTCAGAAATTCTTGCCATGTTTGCCGTTGAGCAAACGCGTAATGAAGCCTTTAACCTGTTACTAAAAAAATACCAGCAAAAAATATATTGGCACATTCGCAGGCTGGTTTTAAACCATGATGATTGCGATGATCTTTTGCAGGAAGTGTTTGTTAAAGTGTGGAAAAATCTTGATAAATTTAGAAATGACTCCCAGCTTTATACCTGGATTTACCGCATTGCCACCAACGAATCGATCACGTTCTTAAATAAACAAAAGCAGCGGAACAATACCCCTTTGGATGAGGTATCATCCGAACTGGCTGATAATCTGGTAGCGTCATCATATTTTAACGGCGACAAGCTCCAGCTTAAACTGCAAAAAGCCATTCTCACCCTACCTGAAAAACAACGGATTATCTTCAACATGAAATATTTTGATGATATGAAATATGAAGAAATTTCAGAAGTATTAGGCACCTCTGTAGGAGCACTCAAAGCGTCATTTCACATCGCTGCAAAAAAAGTTGAAGCTTTTATTACAAATGATGAAATAGACTATTAAACCTTTTCGCATTAATTGTATCATATATCTGTGATGAACGAAAATATAGAAAATAAAGATTGGATGAATGAAGCTCCTGCACTTGCGGCAATGGAGAAACATCAACCTTTCTCTGTTCCTGATGGATATTTCGAAAATGGTGAAGAGGGCATTTTTTCTGCTATATTCTTAAACGGATTAAAGCAGAAAACAATTAACAATGATTTTGAAGTTCCGCAGCATTATTTTGAAAATTTAACGGAACGGATAGCAACCAGAATCGCACTGTCTGAAATGCCTAAGGCAGAAAACACTTTTTCAGTGCCTGAAAACTATTTTGATACTTTACAAAGTAAGATTACCGACAGGATTGCAACATCACAACCTAAAAAAGAGGCAAGGATTGTCCCTTTATGGAAACGGAACATTGTTAAATATGCAAGTGCCGCCTGTTTTTTATTAATGGCCTCGTTTGGTATTTACTTTTACCAGAATGGCACAACTACTACCTCTAAACAGGTACAATCTGCAGAGGCAACGGCAAATGAGCAGCTGTTATATGATATTGACGAAAGTACCATCATTGATCATTTAGAAACACAAAACACCACATCATCTAATATTAAAAATACTTCTGCGTCAGATACAGAAATGGAAAACTATATCTTGAACAATTTCTCCTCAGGGGATTTAGCTCAGGAACTAAACAATTAATACAGAAATGAAGAATTTACTTTTTGTTGCTTTAATGTTTTTGTTACCCACTACCTTACTGGCACAAAGACCAAGGGGAGAAGAAATAGAATCGCTTAAAATAGCATTTTTCACTCAAAAACTGGATTTATCGCCAGAAGAGGCCAAGATATTTTGGCCGATTTATAACAATATGCAGGCAGAACTGAATAACCTGCATAAAGAACGCATGCAGAAAATGATTTCTTTCAGAAAAGTTGATGAAATTGATAACCTAACAGATGCGCAGGTACAGAACTTAATTACCAGTGAGTTTGATTTTAAACAAAGAGAGCTTAATCTCAATAAAAAATACTATAGCAAGCTCAAATCTTCTTTGCCCATTAAAGTTGTAGGCAAATTCTACCGGGCGCAAGAAGGTTTTAAACGCGAATTGCTCAACAAATACAGGGGTGGCCAAAAACCATAAAAAAAAGACTTACAACAATGTAGGTCTTTTTTGTTAAAAGCACCCTTCATTTACTTACTTTTGTGCCATGCTTACCCAACGTCAGTTGTTTTTACAACACAATGCACAAACCTCTCCGGAGCCACTGATGCTCGAATTTGTAAGGGCAAAAGGAATCTACATCTACGATGCGGAGAATAAAAAACACATTGATCTTATTGCCGGTATCGGAGTAAGTAATATTGGCCATTGCCATCCTGCAGTGGTAAAAGCCATTCAAGATCAGGCAGAAACCTATATGCACCTGATGGTTTATGGCGAGTATGTGCAAAGCCCGCAAGTGAATTTTGCCAAGGCCTTAGCCGATATTTTACCCCCAACCTTAAGTTGTACCTATTTTTTAAACTCCGGAACCGAGGCTGTGGAAGGCGCTATGAAACTCGCCAAACGTTATACCGGCCGCAAAGGTTTTATAGCTTGTAAAAATGCTTATCATGGTAGTACCCAGGGTGCCGAAAGTTTAATGGAAAGCGATTTTTATTCAGCTGGTTATGGTCCTTTCCTACCTCATGTAAGTTTTATCGAACATAACAACCTTGCTGATCTGGAAAAGATCACTTCAGATATTGCCGCTGTTTTTATTGAGCCTATACAAGGTGAAGCCGGAGTAAGGGTTGCCGATTTAAACTACATGAGCGCTTTACGGGCCAAATGCACAGAAATGGGTACCTTATTGATTTTCGACGAAATACAATCAGGTTTTGGCCGCAGCGGCAAAATGTTTGCCTTTGAGCATTATCATGTGGTGCCGGATGTACTGCTATTGGCAAAAGGTATTGGCGGTGGCATGCCAATCGGCGCTTTTATCAGTTCGTTAGAGATCATGTCAGTCTTATCACATACACCGATCCTGGGCCATATGACGACCTTTGGAGGTCATCCGGTTTGCTGTGCTGCCGGATTAGCCACTTTGCGTACCTTGGTAGATGATCATATTGTTGAGGAAGTAGAAGAAAAAGGCCGGTTATTTAAACAGCTTTTAAAACATCCTGCCATTAAAGAAATCAGGGGTGAAGGTTTAATGCTTGCTGTTGAATTTGAAAATTTTGAAATCAATAAAAAGATTATCGATGCCTGTATTTTGGACGGCGTACTGTCAGACTGGTTTTTACATTGCAGCAATTCTATGCGGATAGCCCCTCCCCTGATTATTACAAAAGAAGAAATTAAAGAAGCTTGTAAGACCATCCTAAAAAATATTAACTTAGTTGCAGGGTAAATAGCATAAGGCACAGCTTAAAATGCTGAAAGATAAAACTACTAACTGTTAGCTGAAATGAATGTATTAATTGTTGAAGATGAAAAAAGCCTGGCGCTTGAAATGGATGAATTCCTCAGTAAAGAAGGATTTATTGTAGAGCATGCCTGGAAAAAATCTTCTGCTGAAGAGAAAATTTTTGTAAATAACTATGATTTCATTTTATTAGACCTGGGCTTGCCCGATGGTGATGGTTTTGAAATTTTGAAGCAACTGAAAGCCATGAAAGACCGCGATGATGCCGTAATCATTTTAACGGCACGTAGTGCAGTTGATGACCGGATCAAAGGTCTGGATGAGGGTGCAGATGATTATTTGCCAAAGCCGTTTTCACTAAACGAACTTTTAGCGCGTATGCATGCTATCACGCGTAGAAAACATAAATTAGATAAAAACGAGGTAAACATTCATAATTTCCTGCTTAATATCCAGAACAGAACGGTTTCTTATGGCGATGAAAGATTAAACCTGACCAAAAAAGAGTTCGAAATATTTAACTATTTGGTATTGAACAAAAACCGGGTGGTATCCAGAATGAGTTTAACGGAACATGTTTGGGGTGATATTTTAGAAGTTAACTCTGACTCCAATTTTGTAGATGTACATGTTAAAAATCTTCGGAAAAAACTCGCCGGGGTTACACCAATAGATTGGTTTGAAACGGTAAGAAGTATAGGTTATAGAATTAATTGCTGAGATCCGGGAAGTCAGGTGTAAGAGGTCTTAAAATAAAAAGGGCTTATATATAATTTAATTATTGATAAACTATAGCCAAATAATGTATAAGTATACCAGCATTTATAGTTAAAATCAGATGCCATTTAACTGTGAGCCCTCAGGTAAATTAGGGATAGGCGCCTGCTGGTTAGCAATAAGGGCAATATCCAACCGCAGATAAACCTTCATCCATCTTACATAAAACATCATCCATTAGCATGAAGTTACAGGTTAAGTTTTCTTTATATAATGCAGTAACCAAAGTTGCCATTATACTGCTATTGGGTGCTATTATTCTTTTTTCATTAGATCGACTGGCCTACAACCAGCTTGATAACCGTTTAATTAAAAAGAAGAACAAAATTATCAAACATTTGAATGATAATGAGGTTGATAGCCTTTTAAATAAAGAGCAATCATTTACCGATTATAATATTTTAAAGGAAGAATTTATTGTATTAACTGTCCTTCCTGACAATCAAAAGGATTCTACTGCAAAGGTATATACCGAAAAAAGAGAAATTGAGGGTGATATTGAAGTATACCGCATTTTAAACTATAAATTCTCTTATCATAAAAACTGGTACAACCTGGAGATTGGAGAAACCATGACAGCACTTCAGTCAATTAAAAATTCAATCCGTTTTTATATGTTGATTGTACTTGTTGCGGCATTGTTGATTACGTTGATAGCCGATTACACTTTTTCTAACTTTTTACTTAAACCATTTTATCGCATTATTGATAAAAAGATCAACCTCGTTGACGATCCCAGTCATTATAATTACCAGAACATTCCCACCAGCACCAGCGATTTTAAAATCCTTGATAATAGCATAAATTCGTTAATGCGCAAAATAAATACACTTTTCGCTTTAGAAAAGCAGTTTATTGCTAACGTTTCGCACGAGTTGCTCACCCCAATTTCGATTTTGAGTACACGGTTTGAAAATATGCTCAGCACACCAGATATTCCGGAAGAGCATGAAAATAAAATATATGCCTCATTAAAAACACTGAACCGCTTAAAGCTCATTATCAATAGCTTGCTACTCATTTCAAAAGTTGAAAACAATCAGTACCTAAAAACCGAAGAAATTAGCCTTAAACAAGAAATTGATGATATATACGAGGATCTGGAAGATCGGATAGCCGATAAAAATATCAGTTACAGCGCCCAGCTCTCAGAAGACTTTCATTTTACGGGAAATAAAGCGCTAATACACACACTTTTGATCAATATCATCAATAATGCGATTAAATACAACGTCGATCACGGAACGATTACCATAACCGATAAAGCCGAAAGCGAAAAATACATCCTCACCATCAGCGATACCGGAACAGGTATGAGCGAAGAACTGGTAGAAAATGCTTTTGATCGTTTTAAAAGGGGAAATTCAGAAGAAAATGGCTTTGGTTTGGGACTCGCCATTGTACAAAGTATTGCCCGGTTCCATAAAATAGATGTTGATATCAAGTCAGAAGAACAAAAAGGAACCAGTATTTCCTTATCTTTTTCAATATAAGAGTTGCTGATAATAACCCAGCTGTATCATAGTCTGAATTTTAATTTTAAGATCGAATCAGCGTAATATTTTGGCAGGGGCTTTGCTTGATATTAAACCAATCTGATAAGTAGAAAACATATTGTCATGAAAAACATTATCCCCATACTAGGAGCCGCCGCTGTATTTATGGCATCTTGCCAGGGCGGAACGGCTAAGAAAACGCAGGCCAAAATCGATTCGACCATTGTAGCCAATGCAGCGGTTACAACTGATTCGGTTCAGTGTTACCAATACATTAAAAACCGCGATACCGCTACGCTTTCCTTAAAAAAAGTGGACAATAAACTAACCGGTACGCTAGGCTATAATTTATTCGAAAAAGATAAAAATGCCGGTACAATAGCCGGTATTGTAAAGGGCGATACCATCATTGCAAATTACACCTTTCAATCTGAAGGCAAAACATCAGTAAGAGAAGTGGCCTTTCTAAAAAAAGGCAATCAGCTCGCAGAAGGATTTGGTGATGTACAGGAAGTAAATGGAGAAAGCAAGTTTAAAGACCTGAGCAAGCTGAAGTTCGATGGATCGATGACTTTTGAAAAAATTGATTGTAAATGATAACTGGTCATCTCAGCCCAACATTCGTCATTTCGACCGCAGTGCGCGCCCGTACAGGCGGGGAGAAATCTGTTGTCTAATATCATAGATTACTCAACTTTGTTGCACTTCGCTCGAAATGACGGTAACTTCAAAAATTATCACACAAATATCCCGGGAAGTGATGAATTTACCTTTCCTGAAGATTAGGCTATAAATCCTCAAATCTTTCCCAAAACCCATCAACAGGTAATCTGGCGAATATGTTTACGGGTTCTTTTTTTACGGGGTGTATAAACTGTAACCTACGTGCATGCAGACAGATACTTCCCTTTCTGCTTCCGCGTGGATAACCATATTTATTATCGCCCATAATCGGGCAACCCATAGAGGAAAGCTGAACCCTAATCTGGTGCGAACGACCAGTTAAAGGATCAACTTCCAAAAGATAATAATCGCCTACTTTGGCCTTTACTTTATAAGAAAGTTCTGCCCGCTGACTGCCGTTAACTTCAGTATTATAATAAGAAACTACATTTTTCTGCGGATTTTTAACTAGCCAATGTACCAAAGTAGCCGATTCCTTCTCCGGTTTGTTCTTTACCACTGCCCAATAAGTTTTTTTAACCTCCCTATTTTTGAAAACGGCATTCATACGTTCTAAAGCCTTACTGGTTTTAGCAAACAGAATTACACCACTTACGGGTCTATCCAAACGATGTACCACACCTAAAAAAGCACCATTGGGTTTGTTGTACTTTTTGGCGATATACTTTTTTACCTGCTCGTCCAATGGCTCATCGCCGGTTTCATCAACCTGCACAATATCGCCCGCTCTTTTATTAATAGCGATTAAATGATTATCTTCAAAAAGGATGTCGTTATCGGTAATTGGCATCTGTTAGTTCATTGGTTCATCCGTCATTAGTTCATTTGATAAAGCAAACGTCTAATGCAAAAGTTGATTGTTTGATCGGTTAGCTTTTTAATTGTTTAAAGTGGGATAATTTATCTGCATTTGAAACCACTCCAAACACAAAACGCCCAACTCTAAACTTAGTACTGTTCTTTTTCGTTCGGAAAATCATTTCCCTTTACATCGCGGATGTAAGATTGTGCCGCACCTAAAATTTCGTCGTAAAGATTGATATACTGGCGCAAAAAGCGGGGTTTAAATCCTTTGGTTAAACCAATCATATCATTTACCACCAAAACCTGTCCGTCGCAGTGTGGGCCGGCACCGATACCAATGGTTGGAATATTTAAACTTTCACTAACCTCTTTACCTAGTGCAGCAGGGATTTTTTCCAATACAATGGCAAAACATCCAGCGGCCTGTAAAGCCAAAACGTCAGTTTTTAACTTATTTGCTTCTTCTTCTTCCTTCGCCCGAACAGTATAAGTTCCAAATTTATAAATGGATTGAGGGGTTAAACCCAAATGGCCCATTACCGGAATTCCTGCTGTAATAATTCGCTGAACAGATTCGATAATTTCTTCTCCGCCTTCCAGTTTAACACCATGAGCACCTGATTCTTTCATAATCCTGATCGCTGAATTCAAAGCTTCTTTCGAATTTCCCTGATAGGAGCCGAAAGGCAAATCGACTACAACAAACGCACGTTTAACCGCTCTGATTACGGATGCAGCATGATAGATCATCTGATCTAACGTGATGGGCAAAGTTGTTTCATGACCAGCCATTACATTAGAAGCGGAATCGCCAACCAATAAAACATCTAAACCTGCATCATCCAAAATGGTTGCCATCGAATAATCGTAAGCCGTTAGCATCGATATTTTCTCACCACGTTCTTTCATTTCCTGTAAAATATGCGTGGTAACGCGTTTGATTTCTTTATGTACCGACATAGGATTTGTTTTGTGTTGCCAAAAGTATTGTTTTTTCTTTAAAAGGCATAAGTTAAAAGGTTTAAGGTACGAGGCCGTAATACATCCTTACCCTACACCTTCAACCTTATTTCATTTTTCTCTTTACATTCCCAATCTAAAAATCTATCTTTGTACCCCGAAATGGAAGGGATATGTTCATCTTTTTTTGCACCCTGCAAACACGGCTTTACGGCCGACAGCCATTCTTTTTTCAACTCTTTTTTAAATCAAAATCCATATTGTAATTACCATGACTAACTACACCAAGTTACCTGCGATTTTATTACTGGCCGACGGCACGGTTTTTTACGGCAAAGCGGCCGGAAAAATTGGAACTACCACTGGCGAAATTTGTTTTAATACCGGGATGACAGGTTACCAGGAAATTTTCACAGATCCAAGTTATTTTGGACAGATAATGGTTACCACCAATGCACATATTGGTAATTATGGTATCCACAAAGACGAAATCGAATCAGGCTCGATCAAAATTGCTGGTTTAGTGTGCAAAAATTACAATATCGTTTACAGCCGTAAAGAAGCCACAGAATCTATTCAAGATTATTTCCAAAATGACAACCTGGTTGCCATTGCAGATATTGATACACGTGCTCTTGTACGCCATATCAGAGATAAAGGCGCTATGAATGCAATTATCTCTTCTGAAATTACCAATCTTGAAGAACTAAAGCAAAAACTGGCCGAGGTACCATCAATGGAAGGTTTAGAGCTGTCTTCTAAAGTAAGCACCAGCGAACCGTATTTTTACGGCAACCCTGAAGCAAGTTTAAAAGTGGCAGCCCTTGATCTGGGTATCAAGAAAAACATTTTGCGCAGCTTTGAAAACCGCGATATCTACGTTCAGGTTTTCCCAGCTAAAACTACATTTGCCGAAATGGAAAAATTTAGCCCTGACGGCTACTTTATTTCAAACGGCCCTGGCGATCCTTCAGTGATGCCTTATGCTGTCGAAACAATCAAAGAAATTTTAGCGGTTGACAAACCATTATTTGGTATATGCTTAGGTCACCAATTGTTGGCTGAAGCTAACGGTATCGGCACCATGAAAATGTTTAACGGTCACCGTGGATTAAACCACCCGGTTAAAAACATCATCAAAGACCACTGCGAGGTTACCTCACAGAACCATGGTTTTGGTGTAATTCCTGATGAGGTTAGAAACTCTGATAAAGTAGAAATTACACATGTTAACTTAAATGATAAATCTATAGAAGGTATTCGTGTTAAAGGTAAAAAGGCATTCTCGGTTCAATATCACCCAGAATCTTCACCAGGTCCACACGATTCGCGTTACTTATTCGATGATTTTGTTGAAGTAATGAAAGGTGAATTAACCTGGTAAAAATTTAGTTTTTCTATTAAAGCATTAAAACACTGCTCATTTTTATTGGCAGTGTTTTTTTATTTAAATTAGAATATGTTTAAAAATTGCTTCCTGATATTAATTGCTGTTTCGATCAGCCTGTTTAGCTCCTGCATCTCCAGGTTGTCAAGACCGGCCATATCAGGCACGATATTAGATTATGATAGCAAACCCATTGCAGGCTGTCAGGTAGGCGAAACCCTTACCGATGCTAATGGTAAATTTTATCTTAAAGAAATCCGTTATCATAAATTTTTCTTTCCCGAAATCTTTATGATGGAAGCCCCGCCGCTTCATTTTTCTGAAAAAGTTAAAAAAGAAGGTTATTTAAGCTACAATATAGAAGGCGATAACCGTTTTGGCGGCGGACAAAGAAAAGGTGCACAGATTACTATAGATACGATATACCTCAAAAAGGTAAATGAAGTAATAAAACCGGAAGATTATATTTATACAAACTGGAAATTTGCCGCAAATAAAAACCTGGATACATTATATGGCACTAATGCAAACTTCAGGCTTCATAACACGATAACCAACAATAAAAATTTTGTTGAAAAGCTCCAACATGGGTTAATCTACAAATTTAATTCGACCAAGAAACCGGATAGCAGCTGGAGTGCCGGATCTTACGATCTAAAAACCACCTATTTTGTTTGGCTTAAACCAAACGGCAATTATACCGGAGAAAAGGTACTGGAGTATCAAAATCCCTGGAAACACAGAATGGAATATGAACGTACTTACAGGGAATCTTATGTTATTCCAAGCGACAGTATCTATACCAAGGGGACATTCGTTCTTTCAAAAGACAAAATTGTTTTTGATCAGACATTTAATCAAGCAAAAAACAGTTATAAAATAGATTCGATAGACCGGGACGTGATCATTTTAATCAGAAAAAATATTAAATGATGGTTTTACCTACGCCAAACATCATTTTACCGACATTTTCGTCAATGTATTCAAAAATTCATTCCCTATTCATTTAAAGCTCCTTACATTCGCAACATGGAAACAAAAAAAGCCATTATCAGCATTAAAGATCTGGTAAAAAAATATGATGATTTCGTGGCCGTTCAAGGGCTTAGCTTTGAGGTATTTGAAAATGAAATTTTTGGTCTGCTCGGCCCTAATGGCGCTGGGAAAACCACTACTCTCGAGATTATCGAAACATTGCGCGCTAAAACATCAGGCGAAATTATTGTTGACGGTTTTTCTGTTGATCAGCACCCCCAAAACATTAAACAGATTATTGGCGTGCAGCTACAGGCTGCCGGTTATTATCCAAATTTAAACCTGATCGAACTGATCGAACTTTTTGCAGGTTTATATGGTGCCAATATCAAACCGATGGAGATGTTGGAGAAAGTAAACCTTCAGGATAAGGCCAAAGCCAAGTATAAAGCACTTTCAGGCGGACAAAAACAGCGCTTCTCTATAGCTACAACGCTCATCAACCAACCAAAGATTATTTTTTTGGACGAGCCTACAACCGGGCTGGATCCACAAGCACGCAGGAATCTCTGGGACCTGATTACCGAAATCCGGAATGCGGGTACAACAGTTGTGATTACCACACACTACATGGATGAAGCCGAACAGCTTTGCGACCGTGTTGCCTTTGTGGAACGTGGACAGATCATTGCGCTGGACACGCCCGATAACTTAATAGATAATTTGGTAAACAGCGGTTTTGAGCGTAAAAAAGAAGTTAAAAAGGCCAATCTGGAAGATGTATTCATTAATCTTACAGGTCAGGAATGGCGTGAATAGAATTCGGACTCTTTTGAAAAGCCAAGACAGTGTCCGGATCAACGTTAGTCCCGCTTTTCGTTTCAATCTTTTTGTAAAAGTTATATCAAAACAATAACTCTAGCAACAAAAAGGATTTCCACTTTAATCGGGTTTAAAAACATAAAACAGTGCAACTATTAACCATAAATAGTAAATGAAAAAATACAATAATTTTACAGCAACCCTTGCCCTTGCCAAAGCAAGTTTCAGGTCTATTATGAGGAGTCCTTCGGCAGTGGTTTTCACCCTTGCCTTTCCCCTGATATTTATCCTTGTTTTTGGCTTTCTGGGTGGTGGCGGAACCCGTATCGATGTTGGGGTAACACCAGGTTCGGACGTAAACAACCCGGTTATGGGCATGCTGGAAAAAACGGGGATGATCCGTTTGGTAAAAGATAAATCCAAAACCGAATTTGCTAAATTACTGGAAAAGGGCAATGTTGATGCCATGATTGATGTACACCGGAAAGTAAATAGTGCTGCCTATTCGGTTAATGTGGTTTATACTTCGGCATCGAGAGATAAAGGCGGAATTTTAAAATCAGTTTTAAATAACATTTTCTACGATAAAACTTTAAAACCAACCGTTGCGGAAGTTAAGGAAAGCACCATTACAGGCCGCAGGTATAAAACGATTGATTTTATCCTGCCGGGCCAACTGGGCTTTTCGCTATTAAGTACCGGCGTTTTCGGAACAGCATTTGTTTTCTTAAGTCTGCGCCAAACTTTAGTGATCAAACGTTTTTTTGCTACTCCGGTAAGGCGCTCGAGCATTGTAATTGGCGAAGGGATTGCCCGTATCGGTTTTGCTTTAATCGGTGCCTTATTTATCATTTTGATTGGCCATTTCTTTTTTGGCTTCACACTTGTAAATGGTGCAATTACGGTCGTGAACATGCTTATACTGGCCACACTCGGCATTATTGTATTTATGGGCTTTGGTTTTATTATTTCTGGCATTGCCAAAAGCGAAAGTATGGTACCTCCAATATCGAATATCGTAACTTTACCACAGTTTTTATTATCGGGCACATTCTTTTCTATCGAAGCTTTTCCAGGCTGGCTACAGCCGATTAGCAGGGCCTTACCCCTTACCTATTTAAATGATGCCATGCGTAAGGTAGCTTTTGAAGGTTTAGGATTGTGGGATGTAAAGTTTCAGATCATGATTTTATTGCTCTGGGGAATTGGTATTTACGCTGTTGCGGTAAAAGTATTTAAATGGGAATAAGATAGTTCAAAGTAATTTAAAATGATAACAACCCGTTATCATTTTTTTTTGGAATAAATTTTAATATCGGATAGATTTATTTTTATAATCATCCGATAATTAATATCTTTGGGTATGTGGGATTTTGATTTAAGCAATTTAGAAGAGCTACTGCCTCAGATAGAAAGGTTATCTGAAAAAAAGGCCAGGTTAGAGACTTCAAGGCCATTGCCCAATAGTGCGCTAAACCGGATCAGAGAAGATCTCACGCTTGAGTGGACATATAACTCAAACAGTATAGAGGGAAATACCTTAAGCCTGAAAGAAACCCAAATGGTTTTACAGGAAGGCATAACGGTTAAAGGCAAATCGCTACGTGAACATTTCGAAGCCTATAACCATGAGAAAGCCATTGATTACCTCTATACCTTAGTCAATAAAGATTATATCCTGAGGAGCATTGACATTTTATCTCTTCATGGCCTGGTGCTCAGAAGCATTGAAGATGATTATGCAGGCCGTTTAAGAAATGGGGGGGTACGCATTGTAGGCGCAAACTTTACACCACCTAATGCCAATAAAGTTTCTGATTTATTAGATCAATTGATCACCTTTGTCAATGATAATCCATTGGGCTTAAACGATATTTTATTATCAAGTATTTTCCATCATAAACTCGTTTGGATCCATCCTTTTTTTGACGGGAATGGGCGTACCGTGAGGCTTGCCATGAATTTACTCCTCATGCGCAAGGGCTTCCCCCCTGCTATCATCCTCAAAAACGACAGAAAGAAATATTATGAAGCACTTAATCAAGCCAATAAGGGTAATTATCATAAACTTTGTTTATTGATGCTGCAGGCTTTAGAACGTTCACTAAATATTTACATCAATGCATTGCCCGGAAACGATTACGGCGTTTATGAACCGATATCCAATATCGTTTCAGAACCTGATGTTCCTTATGGCCAGGAGTACGTGAGCCTATTGGCCAGGCAAGGCAAAATAGATGCTTATAAAGAGGGAAGAGATTGGCTTACCACCAAAGCTGCGGTACAAACCTATATCAAAACGAGGAAAAGAAAACGTTAACCTTTTTTAACTTTTTGGCAGATGATATTGGCGTAATTTTACCCAAAAATAGTCAATGAAAAGTTTGTTCATCTTTTCGGCATTTTGCTTCTTTTCAGTAATGCGCAAGCACAATTTAAGTTCCTGGCAAACAATAGCTCTGCACAATACAAAGCCAAAATCTTTGTTGATAAATGTGAAGAAAATGCCTGTAGCGGAAAAGCCACTGTTATTATTTACGATCAGCTTACAGATCGGGAAATAGACACTTTCCACTCCGAAAACCTGGTTTTTAGTTTAAACGAAACTCAAAATGCCAAACTCGGATGGCTGGAACTTGGCAAATACCAGACACCTTTAATTTTTGGCGATTTTAATTTCGACGGACTGGAAGATATTGCCATTAGCAATGGCAATAATGGCGCCTATTCCAGTCCCTCGTATGACATTTATTTATCATCAAAAGAACATAATTTTTTAAAGAGCGGGGAACTGACCAAACTGGCCAGCGAGAACCTGGGCATGTTTGACATTGACAAAAAAACAAAGCAAATTGCTACTCATCAAAAAGATGGTTGCTGTTTTGATAAAACCATCAATTATAAATTCGATGCCAAAAACGTACCGTACGAAGACTCATCGGTAATTGAAGATTCGAGCATTGCCGATATTGTAACGGTGATTACTCAAAAAAATGTGGATGGAAAGGTAAAAAGAACGGTTCAGAAGTTTAAATTGAAAGACTATGCCAATCAATAAATTAAACTAATTAATCTCTTTTTAAAATTAATACAATCTTTTAAAACATTCCCCGGTACTGTTATCGCGGTTCATCACGCTGACCTGTAGCGCAGCGGAAAGCTGCGTAGTAAACCGAGCCTTGAGCGAGCTCACCGAAAGTAATTCATTTCAGGGACTATTGCCGGAAAGATGCCGAAATAAATCAGATAGCTACCGGATCGGCATGAAGATCATCTTACCTAATTAATTCTAGTTGTAGTATCCCGCTACAACATTCAATTTTAACTCGATAAATCTCTCCAATCCGCTATGCTGCGGTCGAAATAAAGACTACAATTATCAAATCCTTTTTATAGCGCTGCTTTTACCAAAAATGGCAATATTTCTTTCTGAAAACTCACAAAATTCTTACGCACATCAGAATCACTAACTGAAGTAAATGCGAATGAAAACACAATACTCTTACTGGCTTTGAGCAAAAATGCCAAACCTTCTCGTCTCGCCGGATTATTTTTAAAGTTATCCAGTTGCAGGTAAGCGGCCAACAATAAAGCTTCAAGCTGATCTGATAAATGTTTCAAAAACTCTTGTGAGTTAGCATTTTCACGTACAAAATCCCAGCCGATAAACTCATTACATGCAGTAAATGACAGGCGACTGGTTTTCATGACCAATGCTTTTAAGTGTTCTTCTTCTGAAGCGTAACTGACTTTGTTGTTTAATATCTCATAAAGATTCTGATCCAGATAATCCATTAAGATACTATCGAGAACCTGCTCTTTACTCTCAAAATATTTGTAAATCGTTGCTTTGGCAATACGGGCCTTTTTCGCAATTTCGTTTACACTGGTTTTATGGTAACCGTATTTTCTAAATAGTTCTTTGGCAGCCTTTTTTACTGTTTCTTTTATTTTTTCAGCTTCCATTCTAATTGCTTACGTGTAATAGTGTATTGCCTTGCAAACTAATATTGTATGTTTTTAAGCTTCTTACGGCAGGTGCCTTTTGCGGACTTCCATCAAGCAGTGAAAATTTAGCGCCCGAACAAGGGTCGGTAGCCGTTACACCGCTATCATCTGGTGCTACTTTGCAAATCTTTTCCGGGTTTACCGTGCTACATCGATCGAAGGCAACGTATCCCCCAAGTGGTGTTTTTACAATCAGTAATCCACCTACTCCATGGTTTGAAACAATTAAGACATTGTTTACGGCCTTGAGGCTAAACTCTGTTATCGTAACGTTATAATTTACAGGCACATCAGGAATAAAACCCTCGTCTTTACCACAACCCGTAACCATCAGGATTAGAAACAATATGCTATATAAATATTTCATCATTAAATCAAAGCAGATTTAAATTGCTTTAAGAAACGTACATCATTCTCAGAAAATAAACGGAGGTCTTTAATTTCATATTTTAGATTGGCGATACGCTCTATCCCCATTCCGAAGGCGAAACCACTGTATTTTTTTGAATCGATGCCACAGTTTTCCAAAACATTCGGATCTACCATACCACAGCCCAAAATTTCTACCCAACCGCTATGTTTACAAAGCTGGCAGCCGGCACCTTTACAAATGGTACAGGAAATATCCATTTCTGCAGATGGTTCGGTAAACGGGAAATATGACGGACGGAAACGCACTTTTGTACCCTCACCATATAATTCCTGTACGAAATAAAACAAAGTCTGCTTTAAATCTGCAAATGAAACATTTTCGTCCACATACAAACCTTCTATCTGATGAAAAAAGCAATGTGCACGGGCAGAAATGGCTTCGTTACGGTAAACACGACCTGGCATAATTGCCCTGAAAGGTGGCTGACCTTGCTCCATCATGCGCACTTGTACAGAAGAGGTATGGGTACGTAAAGCAATATCACCTTTCTCGCCTCCTTTTTTAATAAAGAAAGTATCTTGCATATCTCTTGCCGGATGCTCTTCAGGAAAGTTTAAGGCCGAGAAGTTATGCCAGTCATCTTCAATTTCAGGTCCTTCTGCTACCGTAAAACCCAGTTTGGCAAAAATCTCCACAATTTCTCTACGTACCAGGGCCAATGGATGACGTGAACCAATCTCGAAACCTTCGCCAGGCAAAGTTAAATCCAGTTTCGAACTTTCACTTTTAGTACCGGTGCTTTCTGTTGCTTCTTTTAATGTAAGGTATTTTGACTCGGCCAACTGTTTAAACTCATTCAAAACCTTGCCCAACGATCTTTTTTCTTCCACAGAAACAGATTTGAATTCGTCGAAAATCTCTTTTATGACACCTTTGCTTCCCAGATATTTAATGCGGAACTGCTCTAACTCGTCTGCCTTCTCCGTTACGAAAGCATTAATCTTCTCGGTATACTGTGTTATTTTGTCCTGTAACATGGCTTCAAATATACGGCAAATTATCCAATAATTTCATGACATATGGGTTCAAATAATCTGTTTACAATACCATTATAAAAGAAAATGAACCCATAAACAACAAAAGCCGCTTAGGGCGGCTTTTGTTGTTTAAATAGATCTACAGGTTTTAAATTACCCCTAACTCTTTACCCACTTTGGTAAAGGCAGCGATAGCCTTATCGAGGTGGTGTTGTTCATGCGCGGCCGATAACTGTACACGGATTCTGGCTTTGCCTTGAGGTACAACCGGATAAAAGAACCCGATTACATAAATTCCTTCTTCCAACATTTTAGCAGCAAACTGCTGGGCAATTTTTGCATCATACAACATTACCGGAACAATAGGATGGAAACCTAGTTTAATATCGAAACCAGCTTCTGTCATTTTTTCACGGAAATATTTGGTGTTTCTTTCTAATTTGTCTCTTAATGATGTGGTTTCGCTCAACATATCCAATACGGCAATAGATGCGCCTGTAATTGCCGGTGCTAGTGTATTAGAAAACAGATAAGGACGGGAACGTTGGCGCAACATATCGATAATTTCTTTTTTACCCGAGGTAAAACCACCAGAGGCACCGCCTAAAGCTTTACCCAAAGTACCCGTAATGATATCGATACGGTCCATGACATTAAAATGCTCATGTGTTCCGCGGCCGTTCTTACCAATAAAACCAGTACAGTGCGATTCATCAATCATGATCAATGCCTCATATTTATCAGCTAAATCTGCAATTTTATCCAAAGGAGCTACAGATCCGTCCATAGAAAAAGCCCCATCGGTAACGATAATCCGATGTCTGCAATCTTTGGCCGCAATTAGTTGTTTCTCCAAATCTTCCATATCGGCATTTTTATAACGGAAACGTTGTGCTTTACACAACCTTACTCCATCTATAATTGATGCATGATTTAACTCATCAGAAATAATAGCGTCTTCAGCATTGAACAATGGCTCAAAAACTCCGCCATTTGCATCAAAAGCCGCTGCGTACAAAATAGTATCCTCTGTGCCTAAAAATTTAGAAATCTTAGCTTCAAGTTCCTTATGTACATCTTGTGTACCGCAGATAAAACGTACGGAAGACATTCCATAGCCATGATCATCGATTGCTTTTTTAGCTGCTTCTATCACTTTTGGATGAGAAGAAAGCCCTAAATAATTATTTGCGCAGAAATTGATCACCTCAGCACCGCTACTTATCTTAATGTCGGCACCCTGAGGCGTAACAATAATCCTTTCACGTTTAAATAATCCAGCGTTTTCGATTTCTTCAAGTTCTTTTTGAAGAACTGGTTGTAATGTTTTGTACATGGCCTTTTATATGGTTGAATTTAAGTCCAAAGTTATAAAAAAAAGTCTTTTCCGACCTAAACAGGCAATTTTATACCTACATTTTACAGATGAACGCGTGTCTGAGCAAAACCACATCCAATTGATGTATTTTCAAAAAGCATTTATCCAGTATCCAGATATTTTTTTTCGATCTTAACAAACTTTAACATATACCTATGTGTATAGTGTTAAAGTTATTCGATATTTATAGCCTACTAACCTGACATATGATAAGAATTTTTACGCTCCTGTTTTTTTGTGGCTTTACCAACATGATGTTAGCTCAGCAACATACTGTTTCAGGAATCGTTAAAGATAGCGGCGGACAGCCCATTCCTTTTGCGTCAATTTATTTAAAAAACACCACTAAAGGAACATCGGCAAATATTGATGGAAAATATACTTTGAAGTTAAATAACGGTCGACATACTTTAAGCTTTAGAGCTGTAGGTTATAAACAGCAGGATCATATGATCAATCTGTCGGCCGATCAATCGCTCAACGTTACCTTAACATCAGAAAGTTATACTTTAGAAAATGTGAATATAACGGCCACTGCAGAAGATCCCGCTTATGCCATTATCCGCAAAGCCATTCAGGAGCGAAAAATGCATCTGAATGAAGTGAAAGCCTTTAGCTGTGACGTTTACATTAAAGGTGTGCAACGGTTAAAAGGGGCACCAAAAAAGTTCTTTGGGCAGGATATACAGAAAATTTTAGAACTGGACACCAATCGCAGAGGTATTATTTACCTTTCAGAATCGCAAAGTAAATTTAATTTCAGACGGCCCAATGAGGTGCATGAAGAAATGATTTCATCAAAGGTTGCCGGCAGAAACAATACATTCAGTTTTAATAAGGCATCTGATCTGATTATCAATTTTTACGACAATTATCTGCTCGAAAACAAATTGAGTGCAAGGGGATATATTTCACCAATTGCAGATAATGCCCTCTTTTATTATAAATATAAATTATTGGGCGAAAGCACGGAAAATGGAGAGACTATACATAAAATAGAGGTGATCCCCCGTCGCGAAAACGATCCGGTTTTTAGGGGTATCATCTATATTATTGACAATAGCTGGAGGATTTACAACACTGATGTTTACCTCACTAAAAACGCAGGCATCAACTTTATTGATACCCTGCACATCAGCCAGCAGTTTACCAAGGTCAATGAAGCTTACATGCCTACTGCCATTAATTTTAAATTTGGCGGCAATGTGCTGGGGTTTAAAATAGCCGGTTATTATGTCGGCATTTACAGCAATTATAACCTTGATCCTAAATTTCCAAAAAACTTCTTCAAGGGAGAAATCTTAAAAGTTACCGAAATGGTGAATAAAAAAGATTCCATTTACTGGAAAAATAACAGACCTATCCCGCTAACCGAAGATGAAAGAATCAACTATATCAAAAAAGACAGTATAGCGAAGTTAAAAGAGTCTAAAAAATACCTCGATTCGCTGGAAAGAGAGAACAATAAATTCGGGATAGGTAAGCTTTTGCTTAGGGGAGTAAGCATCAATGATCGGTACGACAAAGAATATTGGAGTTTCGACCCGGTATTAAAAGCTATCTTTTACAATACAGTAGAAGGCTTTGCTATAAAATATGGTGTTACCTACCGCAAGGATTTTGAAAATAGAAGATCTTACTCTATCCGACCTGAATTAAGGTATGGTTTTGCCAATCAAAAGCTTACCGGAAGTTTAAGCGGTAGTTATTATTATGACCCGCTTAAGCGAGCCAGTGTAGGTGCCTCATTCGGAAACGGGATATTCGACCTGAACAACCTGGGATCTATGACACAGCTGGGCAATACCATCAACTCGTTATTTTACGAGAAAAACTTTGCCAAGTTTTACGAGAAGAGTTTTATAAATATTAATACGACCCGTGAACTGACCTCAGGCCTGCAGGGAAGTATGGCTTTAGATTACAGCAGGAATAAAAGTCTCACCAATAACACTACATTTAAATTTATAGATGCGAAAGACCGCGAATTCACTTCGAACAACCCTTTCAACCCAACAGAAGACACACCGCTTTTCCCAACCTATAATTCTTTCAGTGCAACGGCGAGTTTAACCTATACTTTCGGGCAGCAATACATTACCCGCCCGGATGGTAAGTTTTATACCGAATCAAAATTTCCAAAAATTACATTATTATATAAAAAAGGCTTCAACGGTGTGTTAAACAGTGATATTGATTACGACTTCGTAAAGCTGGAGGTATCGGAGGATAGGATCGGAATGGGATTATGGGGCTATACCTCATTTTTAGCCGGAGTGGGTAAGTTCCTGAACAACAAAAATATGTATTATCCTGATTTTAAACATTTCGCAGGTAATATTTCCACCATTTTCCCTCCGAATTTAAGGAAGTTTCAATATCTGGACTTTTATCAGTTCAGCACGAATCAACAATACTTCGAAGCTCATTTAGAACATAATTTTGCGGGCTTCTTCATGAATAAAATTCCATTGTTGCGGAAGGCAAAACTCGAAGAATTTATTGGAGGCGGTTATTTATCATCTCCCGAAAAAAGGAACTACAAAGAATTCTATTTCGGGATCCAGCGTTTGGTATTACGTGCCAGTTATGGTTTTGCCTATGATGGCGGACGTAAGTTGACGCAAGGATTTAGGATTGCATACGGCTTCTAGAATGGAAAACGTTTGATGTAAAATGAATGATGGCGACTCAGACATTATCCATCTCACATTTTCCATTTTTACATCTTACATAATTTTCCTACTTTTGCACCGCTTTAAACGCCGTTTGCAACGTAAGTTGACGCAAGGATTTAGGATTGCATACGGCTTCTAGAATGGAAAACGTTTGATGTAAAATGAATGATGGCGACTCAGACATTATCCATCTCACATTTTCCATTTTTACATCTTACATAATTTTCCTACTTTTGCACCGCTTTAAACGCCGTTTGCAACGGTATCAACAGCGTTATGAAAAAATATCAGACATTACTTTACTATTGCTATAGCTACATAGCAGAGGCAGAACAATTTGCTGCTGATCATCTTAAATTTTGTAAATCTCTAGGTCTTGTAGGCCGTATTATCGTGGCCGATGAAGGTTTAAACGGTACCGTATCGGGTACTCCTGAAGCTTGTGCAGCGTATATGACTGCTATACATGCTGATGAGAGGTTCGCCAAAACAGAGTTTAAGATTGATGATGTAGAGGAACTTTCGTTCCTGAAAATGCATTGTCGTTACAAATCGGAAATTGTGCATTCTGGTTTAAGGGATACCAGCATTATTGATCCTAACAAGCAAACGGGTAAACATTTAGAACCTGTCGATTTCATGAAAATGAAGGATGATGAAGATGTAGTAATCCTGGATGTACGCTCTAATTACGAACATAATCTGGGTAAATTTAAAAATGCCGTAACGCTCGACATTGAGAATTTCCGTGATTTCCCCGATCAGATTAACCAGCTTGCCCAATATAAAGACAAAAAAATACTAACTTATTGCACAGGTGGGATTAAATGCGAGAAAGCCTCTGCCCTATTATTGCACCATGGCTTTAATGATGTTTATCAATTGCACGGTGGTATCATTAAATATGGTAAGGAAGCCGGCGGAAAAGATTTTGAAGGCAAATGTTATGTATTTGACAACCGCATAGCTGTGGATGTGAACCAGGTTAACCCAACAGTAGTGTCAGTTTGTTACAATTGTGGCGTTACTACACCAAAAATGATCAATTGCGCCAATCCTGAGTGTAATGAGCACATTACCCAATGCGATGCCTGTGGAGAACAGCTTCAGGGCTGCTGCTCGGTAGCATGTACAACCAATCCGCGCAAACGCCCTTACGATGGTACGGGATATTATGTGAAGGTACCGCAACCTGTGGCAGTGAAAGGATAGCCAGCTATTACCTATCAGTTCATGGCAAATGGTTTGATAGCTGATAGCCTATAACCATTAATTACTATTAATTGATAGTTGATAGCAAATGGTAAACTAGCTAAAATTCAAGTAATTTAATCCATAATATTGAAGGAGATGATTATATTCATGCAAATTTAATATTATGGCTTTCAAATTTGAAGAACTAAAGGTTTGGCAAATTTCGTTAAATCTGAGTAATGAAATAGACATTATTGCTAAGAACTTTCCAAAGATAGAACTATTCAGTCTCTCTAATCAGATTAAAAAAGCAGCCGATTCAGTAAACCTTAACATTGCCGAAGGCTGTATGGGCCAGTCGAAAGCTGAGTTCAAAAGATTTCTGACTTACTCCGTCCGATCTGGATTAGAAGTAGTGAGCTGTCTTTTTATGGCTTCATCAAGAAATTATATCTCTGAACCAGAATTTAAAAGGTTAGACATGGAATACGAACAGCTTTGTAAAATGATATCAAAATTGAAGACCACTCTTTAAAAAAAGTTTAATTTATTTTGTTCAATGCTTGAGCAGTCTGATACCTATTTAGTGTAAACGTTGTTTTAAAACATTCATTATTTGGCTAGATAACTCATAGTTAACAGTGAGACAGCCATATTGTATAATGTCAACCTGATCAAAATGTTCACTGCGGTGTTTTATGAACAACTGTGCTAAGCCATTGGCTATCAACCATGATCTAAAAAACCATTAACCTCCAGTGGTAAGCAAACCCTGAGCTAACTTAACCAATGCCTTAAACAATTTGGCGATAAACCATCATCTAAAAACCATCAACCCGATCCAACCGTTAAAAACTCGCTTGTCTTAACAATTTTTCATTACTTTGTGGGCATAATGGGTTTACCCAATAACACTTTATGCTAAACTACCTCAGGCTTCTACTCGTATTATCCTGCGTTGCTGTAACCAGCGCTGCATCAGAAATCAAAAGTATCGGCGTTCCATACATCGAAAATTACCCAAAAGCTGTTTATTTATCAGGTAATCAGAACTGGAGCATAGCCAAAGATCAAAATGGCATAATGTACTTCGGAAACGCTGAAGGATTATTAACTTTTGATGGGCGCTACTGGCAAAAATACCAGATGCCGAACAGGCAAATTGTAAGGGCGGTAGCCACCGGCGAAAATGGAAAAATTTACACAGGTAGCTTCGGCGAATTTGGTTATTGGGCAATTAACAAAAATAGATTAAGCTATCATTCACTTACCAATCTTTTGCCGAAGGGTACTAAAATAGATGATGAGGTATGGAAAATCTATGTAGATCAAAACAGGGTAATCTTTCAGTCCTTCTCCAAAATCTTCATTTATAAAAACAATAAAATAGAGGTGATAAAATCACCTTCTTCATTCCTGTTTCTTCATAAAGTAAACCACAGGTATTTTATTGAAATACTAGAGAAAGGCTTATTTGAACTGATTGGCAACAAATTGGTTTTTATCCCTAAAAGTGAAAAATTGGGTAAAGAAGGTATATTATCTATTCTTCCTTATAAAACCACTGGCCTGATTATCGGGACCAGCAAACAGGGATTATTTACTTACGATGGTAAAGATTTTACACCTTTAAGCACACCCGCCAATAATTACCTAAAAACCTACCAGCTCAACAATGGCGTAAGTTTGCTGGGCAGGTATTTCGCATATGGCACCATCCTCAACGGCTTGATCATAATAGATGAAAATGGAAAAATTGTACAGCGGATCAATAAATCGAGCGGCTTGCAGAATAATACGGTTTTAAGCTTATACGCGGATAATGAACAAAATCTCTGGACGGGGCTGGACAACGGAATCGACCGGATAGAACTGAATTCACCCTTATATTTTTATTTCGATAAAACAGGTCAGTTTGGAACGGTTTACTCCAGCATTATTTTCAATAATAAAATCTATCTGGGTACCAACCAAGGGTTATTTTACAGCGAATGGTCGCCGGATAACCTTCTGCCTTTCAATTTCCGTTTAATTCCCAATTCGCAAGGTCAGGTGTGGGAACTGACCATCATCGATAATGAGCTCATTTGTGGTCATAACAGCGGTACCTTTAAAGTTTTGGGCGATAAAATCGAATGGATATCAAGACTGGCAGGTGGTTGGACCATCAAAAAACTAAATTCCAACCCAAATTATCTGATTCAGGGGACTTATACAGGCTTATCTTTATTTACCAAGTCACCCGGTGCCGGATTAAAATTTTCCACCAAGATAGCTGGTTTTACAGCACCTTCAAGATATGTTGAGCAAGATAACAGGGGCGATATCTGGGTTGGACATGCCTACAAAGGCTTGTTTAAACTAAGCCTTAGCGCTGATTACACAAATGTAATGAGCACTAAATATTTTGATGAAAAGAATGGCTTACCAGGTAATTATAACATTAACATTTTCAATCTCGAGAATAAACTTGTTTTCTCATCAGACGCAGGTTTTTATACCTACGATGAACTGAGCAATAAATTCACCAAATACGAGGCACTCAATAAAAGCCTGGGCTCTTTCGAAACTTCTAATAAAATTATTCCTGCAGGCAGTAAAAAATACTGGTTTATTAATCATGGCAAAACTGCCCTGGTCAACTTTAGCGAACCGGGAAAGGTAGAAATCGATTCGAATCAGTTTAGCATTTTAGATGGCCGGATGGTTCAATACTATGAAAACATCAGTCGCATCAGTAACTCCATTTACCTCATCAGTGTTGACGATGGATTTGTAATCTATAATCCCACCGAACAGCTCAATCGGGAAAAGAAAAAACTGCCATCTGTATTAATCAGACGCGTAGAAGATATTACGGATAAGTTTTCCCTAATCAGTGAGGGTGGAAATAGCGATGAAGAAACAGAAATCCAGAACAGCAGAAATAATATCCGCATCTCTTATGCATTGCCTTATTACCGGCAAGCTAAAGTGAAGTATCAGTTTTATCTGGAAGGTTACTCACACACCTGGTCTGACTGGACTTTAGCTACCCAAAAAGATTTCACCAATTTAAGCGCAGGCACTTATACTTTTAAAGTGAGGGCAAAAGTTGATGACCATACAATCAGTACTGAAACAGCCTACACATTTACCGTTTTACGTCCGTGGTACCTGAACAATTGGGCGATTTTATTATATACCATTTTATTTGTAGCATTTTTAATCTTAGGTAAAAAAATATACGAAAGGAAACTGCGGCGCGATAGTCAAAAAATTACCGATCGCTTAAAAGCAGAGCAAGAGGAAAAATTAAGACAGGAAGCCGAAATCAGTGAAAAGCAGATTATCAAATTGCAAACTGAAAAGCTTCAGGCCGAACTGGCTTCTAAAAACAGGGAGCTGGCCAACTCCGCAATGACATTAGTATACAAGAACGAGTTACTTCAAAAACTGGCCGATGATATTAGTAAACTAAAAGACGAAAATGGCAAAAAACTATCGGATGAGCAGACCCGAAAAATACAGAAAGTAATAAACGACGGAATGAATGATGAACGGGACTGGCACCTGTTTGAAAACAGCTTTAACGAAGCGCATGAAAGCTTCTTTAAAAAGTTAAAAGCGCAGCATCCGGATCTGGTTCCGAATGACTTAAAACTTTGCGCCTATTTACGGATGAACATGAGCAGCAAGGAAATGTCATCGTTATTAAATATCAGTTTAAGGGGAGTCGAGATCCGCCGATACCGACTACGTAAAAAACTTGAAGTGCCGCATGATAAAAATTTAACCGAATTTTTAATGGAGCTATAGTCCTCGGATTAATTTTCTGCCAGGGTAATTTATCTAAAACATCACACATCAGCATTACAGTGATATCGATGTAAAAAACCATTTTTATTACTTTTTTAATTTTTTGAACCCATCCGGCACTACATCATTACCTCTCATAACGCTTTTTAAAACCCCACAAAACACTTGGTGTACTTTTTACACCTAGCTCGATGTTAACATTCTGTTAAAATTCAAAAAAACTGTGTTTTTGACCTAAAATCGCATTCAGTTTATCTATCTGCGACGCTTTATTGATTTTGATGATGTATTAATGTAGAGGTAAAATCACTTGCACATCTACAAAAACAACCTCACATTTAACCTAACAATTAAACTAAATTTATAATAAAGCATGAAAAGAATCTTTACAAGAATTTCTGTTCTCGCTGCATTTTGTTTGCTAACAATTAACGTAGCATTAGCGCAAAACATTACGGTAAAAGGTAAGGTAATCGATGGCGGTGACAAGACCCCATTACCAGGCGTATCTATTTTAATCAAAGGCACACAAAGTGGCACCCAAACAGATGTAAACGGCAACTACTCCATTAGTGTGCCGGCAAATGCCACATTGGTATTTAACTTTGTAGGCTACACAGCATTTGAGCAGGCTGTAAATAATCAAACGACCATTAACGTATCATTGGCATCATCTACACAACAATTAGAGCAGGTTGTAGTAGTAGGTTATGGTACACAACGTAAAATTGACGTAACAGGGTCAGTGGCAAACGTAAAAGGCGAGGATATTTCTAAACAACCGTCTGTAAATCCGGTAAGTGCGTTGCAAGGAAAAGTTGCCGGTGTTTCTATCACAAACGTAGGAACTCCAGGTGCATCGCCTACCATCACCATCAGGGGAACCGGAACCATTTATGGTAAAACTGGCCCGTTATACGTAGTAGATGGTGTTTGGTATGATGACATTAACTTCCTAAACCCGGCAGATATCGCAAGTATCAGTATCTTAAAAGATGCTTCTTCGCAATCTATTTATGGTATCAGAGCTGCAAATGGGGTTGTTTTAGTTACGACTAATAAAGGAAAAAGAGGCGATGCCGTGATTAACTACAATGGAACGGTAGGGTTTCAAAAAGTAACCAACCAGGTTGAAATGGCAAATGCATCTGAATATGCTACTGCCGTAAACGAAGCATACAGCTTATTAAATCCACCTGTAGCTCCTTTATTTGCAAATACCGATTTAGGCGAGGGCACAAACTGGTATGATGTTATATTAAGGGATGCTTTGGTAACCAACCACCAGCTATCAATAAGTGGCGGAACAGAAAAATCTACTTATAACCTATCTCTTGGTTATTTAGATCAGGATGGTATCGTAAAAAATAATAATTACAAAAGATATACCGCGAGGTTATCAAACGATTTTCAAATTTTTGAACCCTTAAAAGTGGGGTATAATGTAACTGCTTCGTCAAGTAAATCTAAAGATGCACCTTCAGGTATTTTTAGGGCATTATATGCGGCATCACCAGTGGTTCCGGTGTTTAATGCTGATGGAAGCTATGGTGATCCAAATGCATTTAACCTGGGTAATGGAAGTAACATGAACCCTCAGGCTACACTTGATTTTTTCAATCAAAACACAACAAAGTATAAAGTTACCGGTAATATCTATGCGGAATTAAAATTCCTGAAGAACTTTACCTTTAAAACAAGTTTTGGTGGTGATTTCGGACAGGAAGAAGTTAGGGGATACGTACCGGTTTACAAAGCCAGTAATACCCAGCAAAATACCAACAGTAAACTGGATATAGACCGCGTTGAAAACAGAAACTGGATTATTGAAAATACGTTAACATATGATAAAAAATGGGCGGATCATAGCTTAACGGTTTTATTGGGACAAACTGCTCAGCGCAATAAACTTTATGCCATTAATGCCGAAGCATTAAACGTACCCTACACTTCAGAAGGAGATTTGTATCTGGCATTAGGTGACGCAGCTAGCAGAGGCATAGTAGACAGAGGTGAGTTATCGACCTTTGCATCTTATTTCGCCAGGGTAAATTACGGTTACAAAAACAGATATTTAATCAATGCGTCTGTTAGAAGAGATGGTGCTTCACAGTTTTTTGGTTCTGATAATGTTTGGGGCAACTTCCCTTCAATCGGTGCAGGCTGGGTAATCAGCAATGAAGATTTTATGAAAGATCAAAAAATCTTCAGCAATTTAAAATTAAGAGGAAGCTGGGGTAAAGTGGGTAATGCCGGTGTTCCTTTCAACCCTTCTACTCAAACGGTAGATCAATCGGCAGCCTTGATTGCCATTTTTGGTGGCATACCCTATACTGGCGCAAGTATCAGATCTTTAGTACCTCCTACACTATTCTGGGAAAGAAGTGCTGGTACAGATGTAGGTTTAGAAATGGGCTTTTTAAACAACAGGTTAACCATTGAAGCTGATTATTACAACAGAAAAACCGAACAGGCTATTTTCGATATCCCTGTATTAGGAAGCTTAGGTACTGTAAACAGTTCATTGATTGCTAACCAGGCAGATATCCGTAACCGTGGTTTTGAGTTTTTGGCCACATGGGCAGATAAAACAGCCGGTGGTTTTACTTACTCAATCAGTGGAAACGTTGGTATCAACAATAATAAGGTAATGAATGTAACATCCGGGGCAAATCCAATTTACAAAGGTGGTGCAGGTTTAACCAGTGGATATCTATCTACAAGAACGGTTAATAACCGTCCTATTGGAGAGTTTTTCGGCTATCAGGTTATAGGCGTTTTTCAAACAGATGCTGAGGCTGCTGCCTGGCCAGGTTTCAAAAAAGGTGATTTTAGATACGCCGATGTTAATAATGATGGTGTAATTGATTTAAAAGACAGAGTTGTTTTGGGAAATCCAAATCCTAAATTTACCTACGGATTAAATACAAATTTCGCCTACAAGAATTTCGATTTAACCTTAGATATCCAGGGTGTTGCCGATGTGGATGTATTTAACGCTAATCTTAGCAACCGTTTTGGTAATGAAAACTACACCAAAGATTTTTTCGATAACCGTTGGAATGGTCCGGGTACATCTAATACCTATGCTTCGGCAAATTTAGCTGGAGGCCTAAACAATGCACCCAACTCCTTTTATGTAGAAAAAGGTGATTATATCAGATTAAGAAATATTCAGTTAGGATACACACTTCCTGCAGCAATCAGTACAAAAATGAAAATGCAAAGACTCAGGGTATTCTTAAATGCTCAAAATGCTGTTAACATATTTGGCTATAAAGGCTTCAGCCCTGAGGTAGGTGGAACGCCAACCAATGCAGGTATAGATACGAACGTTTATCCTTTGTTCGCAACTTATAATTTCGGAGTTAACGTAACTTTCTAATCGACATCAAAATGAAAAAAAATATAAATATACAGTCTTGCCTTGTGGCTACAGCCTTAGGTACAATGCTTTTTACCGCATCATGTAAAAAAGACTTCCTTAATGTTCCGCCACAAGGGCAGCAACCATCTGTTACCTTCTGGAAAACAGGTGATGATGCTTTAAAAGGTGTAAATGCCATTTATGCCAATTTACGCAGCTGGGATAACGTGGCATTTAATGCCATTGCTATTGAAAGTACGGGATCAGATGAAGCGGATAAAGGCAGTACCCCTACAGATGCAACCTTCTTCAATCTTTTTGATCAGTTTACGGTAACTTCTACCCAAGGATCTTTGCTGGGCTTCTGGACAGGTCAATATCAAAACATCAATCTTTGTAACCAGGTATTGGATAATGTACCCAACATTAATATGGACGCTACGCTAAAGGCCAGATATCTTGCCGAAGCAAAATTTGTACGTGCATATTCCTACTTCAGATTAGTGAGGGCCTACGGAAATATTCCGTTAAGATTAAACGTTCCTAAGGATAATTCAGAATACAACCTTCCCCAGTCTGATAAGGCCGCCGTATATGCACAGATTGAAAAAGACCTGACAGAAGCAGCCGCTGTATTACCACAATCTTATCCGGCAACCGATTTAGGCAGAGCAACAAAAGGCGCTGCCCTGGGCATGAAGGCAAAAGTTGCCATGTATCAGAAAAAATGGGCTGATGTACTGTCCCTAACCAATCAGGTAATGACAATGGGATATGATCTGTTTCCTGATTATGAAAAAGGGTTTAGAGAAGCTAATGAAAACAGCATTGAATCTTTATTTGAAGTACAAGCTTCTCTAATTCAGGGCAATGCTGATGCATCTAATTCTCAATACAGTCAGGTACAGGGGGTAGCAGGCGTAATGGGATGGGGTTTCAATACACCATCTGCAGAATTGGAAGCCGCTTATGAAACCGGAGACCCGAGAAAAGATGCGACCATTCTTTTCAGAGGAGAAACTACTCCACAGGGCGACCTCGTACCAACTTCTGTACCTAATCCGCGTTATAATCAAAAATCTTATGTTCCGTTTAACACGAGAGTTTCAGGCTATAATGAAGGTGCCCAACAAAATATAAGGGTATTAAGATTTGCAGATATACTGCTCATGAACGCGGAAGCTGCGAACGAACTGGGAAATCCTGCGCAGGCACTCACCTCATTAAACAGGGTACGTAAACGTGCCAGAGGCTCAAATCCGGCAATTTTACCTGATGTGACTACGACAGACCAAACTGCACTAAGAACGGCGATCTGGAAAGAAAGACAGGTTGAGCTTGCAATGGAAAACGATCGTTATTTCGATGTAATCAGACAAGGAAGAGGATTGACTGTATTTGGTCCTAAAGGATGGAAAGCCAATAAAAATGAAGTTTGGCCAATTCCACAAACCGAAATTGATTTAAGTGGAGGTTTGCTTAAGCAAAATCCTGGTTACTAAAATATAATTCAAAGGGTTGCCAGCTAAATCGGCAACCCTTTTTTGACACTTACAAAATGCTAAAAACTTACCCTACAAGACTTTCATTATTATCCGTTACCCTGGTTTCGTTGTTGGTTTTAGGTGCATGCTCTAAAGCCAAAACTCAGACCTACAGTCCGGATCTCAGTATCCAAAAAAACCTGAGCGACGAGCAATTGCTTGATCTCGTTCAAAAACAGACTTTCCAGTATTTTTGGGATGGTGCAGAACCAACATCTGGTGCCGGCCGCGAACGATATCATGTAGATAACGTATATCCCGAAAACGATAAGAGCACCGTTGCAACTGGTGCTACCGGTTTTGGTTTAATGGCTATTTTAAGCGGGATTGACAGGAATTATGTGTCTAAAAAAGAGGGCTTAGAACGGTTAAATAAAATACTGGATTTTCTATCCGGAGCCGATCGTTTTCATGGTGCCTGGCCTCACTGGATTTATGGCGAAACCGGTAAAGTGCGTCCGTTTGGCCGCAAAGATAACGGCGGCGATCTGGTAGAAACTTCATTTGTTGCACAGGGGCTAATCTGCATTAAAGAATATTATAAAAATGGCACAGCTGCCGAAAAAGCTTTAGCGAAAAAAGCTGACGAACTTTGGAAAGGCATCGATTTTAACTGGTACCGCAATGGTGGCCAGAATGTATTGTACTGGCATTGGTCTCCGGAATACCAGTGGGAAATGAATTTTCCTGTTAAAGGCTATAATGAATGTTTAATTATGTACGTCATGGCAGCCTCATCTCCTACCCATACTATACCAGCCGAAGTTTATCACGAAGGCTGGGCGAGAAATGGCGCAATCAAGGCAAATTTCGATCTATACGGGCATCATATTCCGTTAGATTATCAGGGCGCGAAAAATTCTGTGGGTCCGTTATTCTGGGCACACTATTCCTATTTAGGTTTAAATCCCAAAGGATTAAAAGACCGCTACGCCGATTATTGGCAAAACAATGTTAATCAAACATTGGCCATACACGATTATTGCGTAGCCAATCCAAAAAAATTTAAAGGTTATGGCGAAAATAGCTGGGGTTTAACGGCCAGTTACTCGGTAAAAGGGTATGCCGCTCACAGTATTCAGGAAGATTTTGGCGTAATTTCACCTACCGCAGCCATCTCCTCTATCCCCTATACCCCAAAAGAATCGATGAAAGTAATCAGGCACCTTTATGAGGACCTTGGAAACAAGGTTTGGGGAAAGTACGGTTTCTACGATGCTTTTTCGGAGACTGATAACTGGTACCCTCAACGGTATCTGGGCATTGATCAGGGACCAATGGTAGTCATGATCGAAAATTACCGCTCAGGCTTACTCTGGAAATTATTCATGGGAAATAAAGACGTACAGAATGGTCTGAAGAAGCTGGATTTCCAGTTTCAACCTTAATATAATGAAGTTGTATATAAATGTTTAGCCACCATATATTTTAAATTAAATCTACAGAACCATGAAAAAAGTAATTTTAATATTAACAGCAATGATAGGATGTGTAATCCTTAATTCGGGCTTCACTAATGGAGTTGGAGCTAAACATAAAACCATAAAATCAAAATTCGCCACGGTAAATGTAACCGCAACAAACTCCACTACAGATGGTGTATATGTCAAGTTAGAAAATAATACCAGCGGTGGTGTTTATTCTTTCTTTATTCCGCCAAACTCTCCTGGCGGAACTGTTATCGGCCAGATACCAGAGAACGGAGATGTTTATACGGTTACGTTAACCTCAACAGGAGGCGCGCATGATATGTGGGTGTACTGGGAGCATAAATCGCATGTTACCGGTTTAACGGTTAGCGGTATGTCTATAGGCTGCTCAAGTTGTGCCAGAATAAATATTTTTAATTAATTACCCAAGGATAATGGCTAAACATTTATTCAAAATATTTGTAATATCAACGCTGCTCTGCAATACTTATATCCTGCATGCACAGCAAAAAACCTATTGTAATCCCATCAATGTCGATTATGGTTATACGCCTTTCGAGTCTTTTACAGAATGGGGCAAACACCGTGCTACGGCCGATCCGGTTATTGTAAACTACAAAGGCGATTTTTACCTGTTTAGCACTAACCAATGGGGTTATTGGCACAGTGCCGATATGCTGAACTGGAAATTCCATGAAAGGAAGTTCTTACGTCCGTGGAACAAAACCAAAGACGAACTCTGCGCGCCTGGCGTTGGCATTGTTGGTGACACCATGGTGGTTTTTGGCAGCACTTATACCAAAAACTTCACCTTATGGGGAAGCACCGATCCCAAAGGGAATAAATGGTTTCCATTGGTCGATTCACTGGAGATAGGCGGCTGGGATCCAGCCTTTTTTACCGATGATGATGGTAAATTTTATATGTACAACGGCAGCAGCAATAATTACCCGATGTATGGTGTAGAGCTCGACCGCAAAACTTTTCAACCCAAAGGTACCCGTACACCAATGTATTTACTCGAAAGCTGGCGCTATGGCTGGCAACGTTTTGGCGAATATATGGACAATACCTTTCTCGATCCCTTTGCCGAAGGTGCCTGGATGACCAAACATAATGGCAAATATTACTTCCAATACGGTGCACCCGGAACGGAATTTAGTGGTTATTCAGATGGTGTAGTGGTTGGTACAAAACCGCTGTTTTATGATACACCAACAATTCCACAATCCGATCCTTTAAGTTATAAAGGCGGCGGATTTTCGCGCGGAGCAGGCCATGGGGCAACTTTTCAGGATAACAATAAAAATTACTGGCACATTTCTACCAGCATTATCTGCGTAAAAAACACCTGGGAACGCCGCATGGGCATCTGGCCAACCGGTTTTGATCAGGACGATGTGATGTGGACCAATACCGCATTTGGAGATTATCCGCTCTATTTACCTTCCGAAAGAAAAGAAGGCGGGCCTGCCGGTCCGGGCTGGATGCTCATCAACTATAAAAAACCGGTAACCGTATCTTCTACCCTGGGTGGCTTTAATGCTAATCATGCGGTTGACGAAAATATTAAAACCTATTGGAGTGCCAAAACAGCAAATAACGGCGAGTGGATACAGACTGATTTAGGCAGTCTCGCAACCGTTAACGCCATACAAATTAACTATGCCGATCAGGATGCTGAATTTTTAGGAAAACAGGTCGGAATTTATCATCAGTATAAACTCCTTTCATCAGTTGACGGCAAAAAATGGACGACTTTGGTTGATAAAAGCCAAAACAAAACAGATGTACCACATGATTATATCGAATTACCAAAACCGGTTAAAACCAGGTTTATCAAAATGGTCAACATCCACATGCCTACCGGGAAATTTGCGATTAGTGGCTTACGCGTTTTCGGAAATGGAAACGGTGAAAAACCCGCTCAGGTAAAAAATCTGATCGTTTTAAGGACAGAAAAAGATAAACGTAGTGCTTATATCAAATGGGAACCTGTTGATAATGCCTTTGCCTATAATCTCTATTATGGCACAGCACCAGATAAACTGTACAACTGTATCATGATACACGATTTTAATGAATATTGGTTTAAGGCAATGGACAGTCAGAAAGCATACTATTTTGCCATGGAAGCCATCAATGAGAATGGCGTTTCGGCAAAAACCAAAGTGAAAAAAGTTGATTAATTACCAATTCATGTCTTTTCTACAGATTAGGAAATGACAGATAGTTGTTAACAGCTGATTCCAACTACGACAGAGTCGTAAAGCGATTTAAGCACTTGCTGGAGACGAGCGCCAGCGAGTAAAGATAGTAAGCTCACGCTCGTTTTTAACGAGTGTGGAAATAACAAATCGTTTTAACGATTTAAAGTAAAACGATAAAATCGTTGAGCTATTTAAGCACTCGTCGGAAAACGAGCGCCAGCGAGTAAAGAATATGAAGCTCACGCTCGTTTTTAACGAGTGTGGAAATAACAAATCGTTTTTAACGATTGAAAGTAAAACGATAAAATCGTTGAGCTATTCAGACACCCGTTGGAAACGAGCGTCAGCAAGTAAAGATAGGAAGCGCACGCTCGTTTTTTACGAGTGTGGAAATAACAAATCGTTTTTAACGATTAAAAGTAAAACGATAAAATCGTTGAGCTATTCAGACACCCGTTGGAAACGAGCGTCAGCAAGTAAAGATAGGAGCTCACGCTCGTTTTTACGAGTGTGGAAATAACAAATCGTTTTTAACGATTAAAGGTAAAACGATAAAATCGTTGAGCTACTCAGACACTCGTTGGAAACGAGCGTCAGCAAGAACTTGATAAATAAACAATAAAACACATATATAATGAAGAGAGCGAATATCCTGGTTGTTTTTTTAACACTTTTTGTGCTGAACGGATCGGCACAAAGCAAAAAAACTGTTTCGGCAGAAGAAGCAAAGATGCATACTTTCATCAGCAACCTGATGGCCAAAATGACGGTCGATGAAAAAATTGGACAGCTGAATTTGCCAAGTTCAGGTGATATTACCACCGGACAGGCCAACAGCAGCGACATATCTAAAAAAATCAAAGCCGGACAAGTTGGTGGTTTATTCAACATTAAAGGTGTAGACAAAATTAAAGCGGTACAAAAAATAGCGGTCGAAAACAGTCGTATGAAAATTCCGTTGCTTTTCGGAATGGACGTGATCCATGGATACAATACTGTTTTCCCAATTCCCTTGGGCGTAAGCTGTATCTGGGATATGGCGGTCGTACAAAAATCGGCCCGTATAGCTGCTATAGAAGCCAGTGCAAGTGGTATCAACTGGACCTTCTCCCCTATGGTTGATATTTCCAGAGATCCACGCTGGGGCCGCATCTCAGAAGGAAGCGGAGAAGATGCTTACCTAGGCTCACAAATTGCCGCAGCAATGGTAAAAGGTTATCAGGGTAAACTCCAGGCCAATAACGAGATCTTAGCCTGTGTTAAACATTATGCACTTTATGGTGCAGCTGAAGCTGGCAGAGACTATAACACCACAGATATGAGCAAAGTACGGATGTACAATGAGTATTTCCCGCCTTATAAAGCTGCCGTTGATGCGGGTGCAGCCAGCATCATGGCTTCCTTTAACGAAGTGGATGGCATTCCCGCTACAGGAAGTAAATGGCTAATGACAGATGTTTTAAGGAAACAATGGGGATTTAAAGGTTTTGTAGTGACTGATTATACCGGCATCCCTGAAATGATTGCACATGGCATGGGCGATTTACAAACTGTTTCTGCCCTGGCTTTAAATGCCGGCATTGATATGGACATGGTGGGCGAAGGCTTTTTAGGCACTTTAAAAAAATCATTGGAAGAGAAAAAAGTTAATATCGCACAAATAGACAGGGCTTGCCGCTTAGTGCTTCAGGCCAAATACAAATTGGGTTTATTCACAGATCCTTATAAATTTTGTAATACGGAAAGAGCAGCTAAAGAAGTTTTTAGTCCGGCTAACCGCCAGGTGGCACGAGAAGTTGCAACAGAAAGTTTTGTGCTGCTCAAAAACAATGATAATGTGCTTCCATTAAAAAAATCAGGTACCATTGGCTTGATTGGCCCTTTGGCTGATAATACCGCCAACATGTACGGTACCTGGAGTGTTGCAGCTCTTTTTGATCAATCGGTAACGGTTCTTCAGGGTTTAAAAAATGCTTTGGGTGATAAGGCTAAGGTCTTAACTGCACGCGGTGCTAATTTTTTGGCCGATTCTGCTATGGAACACCGTTATGTTAATGTCCACAACCCAACCTATAAACGTGATCCTAGAACAGAAGCAGAAATGATTAAGGAAGCATTGGACGTGGCCAAAAAATCAGACGTTATTGTAGCGGCCGTTGGCGAAGGCTCTGAATTTACCGGCGAAAGCAGTAGTGTAACCGATATCCAGATTCCTGAAACACAGAAAAATCTCTTAAAAGCTTTGGCTAAAACAGGTAAACCGGTGGTATTGGTGCTGTTTACTGGCCGTCCATTGGCATTGAATTGGGAACTGCAAAATATTCCGGCTATTTTAAATGTTTGGTTCCCAGGCAGTGAGGCCGGAAATGCAATTTCCGATGTACTTTTCGGCGATGTTAATCCTTCCGGTAAACTGAGCGTAACTTTCCCTCAAAATGTGGGTCAGGTGCCACTATATTATGCACATAAAAATACCGGACGACCCTTGGCTGAAGGTAAATGGTTCGAAAAATTCCGTTCCAATTATTTAGACGTGAGCAATGATCCATTATATCCGTTTGGTTTTGGCTTGAGCTACACATCATTTAACTATAGTGACGTTAAACTAAGTGCAAATACCTTAAGCAAAGGAAAATCGATCACCGCATCCGTTACCTTAAGCAATACCGGTAAGTACGAGGGTAAGGAAGTTGTTCAATTATATATCCAGGATCTCGTTGGAAGTATTACCCGCCCGGTTAAAGAGTTAAAAGGGTTCCAAAAGATTAATTTAAAGGCCGGGGAGCGTAAAACGGTTACTTTCAAGATTACAGAAAACGAACTTAAATTTTACAATTCGGATTTGAAATTCATTGCAGAACCGGGCGATTTCAAGGTGTTTATCGGTACAAATTCACACGATGTAAAGGAAGCATCTTTTACGTTGAAATAAAGACCATTAGGTTTGGTTATCAACCCTGTGCTATTGTAAAGTAGCCAGGGTTTTCTATTTTTGTTCAATAAAACCGTTGTAATTGACCAGAATATATAGTACAATCACAAATAACGGCTGCACTATTATTAAAAACATATTAACAGATGAAAAAGATTATTCTTACTATCTGCATTCTTTTTCCCGTAATCTTTTTAAACGCTCAAGACTTAAAAAAATACGACAGGGGAAGCTTTATTAAAGGAAAGGATTCTATTTACTACAGGATTTTATTTCCAGAGAATTTTAATCCCGACCAAAAATATCCGATCGTTTTCTTTTTGCACGGAAGTGGAGAAAGGGGCAATGACAATGCTAGTCAACTGGTACATGGTGGTAAATTGTTTTTAAAAAACGATATCCGGAAAAATTTCCCTGCTATTGTGGTTTTTCCGCAATGTCCGAAAAGCGATTATTGGGCAAATGTTAATATTGAGAAAAATGCAAAAGGCGAAAGAAAGTTCAGTTTTGTAGAAGGCGGTAAACCCACCAGAATCATGCATGCTCTACAGGGAATGATTAAAGATTTCCTTAAAAAACCATATGTAAACAGACATCAGGTTTATGTTGGGGGCTTATCAATGGGCGCTATGGGTACCTATGAGCTATTAAGGAGAGAAAGGCGTAAATTTGCAGCAGCTATTGCGATCTGTGGCGGCGACAATACCAACAACATCAAAAAGTACCGAAAAATACCGCTTTGGATTTTTCATGGCGCTAAAGATGATATTGTAGATCCGGTATTATCCATGGCCATTGCCGAACGGCTGAAACATGTTGGTGCAGAGGTGAAATTTACACTTTATCCTAACGCAAACCACAATAGCTGGGATAGTGCATTCGCTGAACCAGAATTATTGCCCTGGTTATTTTCGCACAGGAAATAGCCGGTTAACCAAAACTCGCAGGTATCCTTTTGATCCTCACGCTGAACTGAGTTTACGAAAGTTACGAAGTAAACCGGTACTTGTGCGAATTCACCGAAGATAATTTATTTGAGGGTCTTCCTAAATAGCTGCTGAAACGCCCGCCCAACCGGCCGGAAGTTCAGCACGACTAAATTTAAAAGATGTAATCAATTTTCAGGTAAAAGAATTGGAAAGCAGGGTTCGGTAGGCTATCGGTTTCGAAATCCCTGCCATCTGCTTTACTCGCCCCGATTGAAAAATTAGAGCTCCTGCCCGCTTCTGTCAGGTTTAACTTACCCGGGTTAAGCTAAGTAACCTAGACCCGACAAAATGGAAAGACCGGAGGCTGAGGGACGAGGCCGAGGACTTGAAGTGATGGCGGGACTGCCGCAACCCGATAAGTACAGGTTTTGCTCTCCAAAAAGCAAAAATCCAAAAATCTTCAAGGTTATGCAATCTTTGCACCTCGCTAAGCGCTTAGTTTACCGATATAAATTTGGAACATATCAATTGAGTGTTCTTAGCGGGACACTAAGATGAGAAAAGATTTTTTCATTTCTAAAAAGGGAGCATTCACTCAAATCCTTCCAAATAAATCTCTCGTACGGGCAGGCCTGTATGCACAGGCGGGCATTCGGCTGCGCTTCAGTCGAGACGACGACTTTATCAAATTGAAAAATGTCCCGGTTTAAATCGAGACCTTTACAGTTAATATCAGTTGCATTTACTCTGCCATATTATGGTAAACTGCCTGCACATCATCATCTTCCTCCAGCTTGTCAATCAATTTTAATACATCGGCAGCCTGCTCTTCTGTAACCTCATGGTGAGATAAAGCAATACGTTCCAGTTTTGAACTTTTTAACTCAATGCCTTTCTCTTCTAAGGCTTTTTGCAAGGAACCAAAGTTTTCGAAAGCACCCTGTGCTACCACAATATCATTTCCTTCTTCATCAGCCTCTACGTAAAGTTCTTCCAAACCAGCATCAATCAATTCGAACTCTAGTTCTTCCAGGTCCAGACCTTCAGCAGGTACAAAACGGAAAATAGATTTGCGGTTAAAAACAAAGTCTAACGATCCGGTTTTCCCCAAGGTACCATTCGTTTTATTAAAATAACTACGCACGTTTGCAACCGTACGGTTAGTATTATCTGTAGCTGTTTCAATTAAAACGGCAACGCCATGGGGTGCATAACCTTCGTATACAATTTCCTCGTAATTGGCCATCGATTTATCAGAAGCACGTTTAATTGCAGCCTCTACCCGATCTTTTGGCATGTTCACAGCCTTTGCATTTTGTATTGCTGTACGCAAGCGGGAGTTGGTTTCAGGATGAGGTCCTGACTCCTTAACCGCCATCACAATATCTTTACCAATACGTGTAAACTGAACCGCCATTTTGGCCCAGCGCTTAAATTTTCTCTCTTTTCTAAATTCGAATGCTCTTCCCATTATTTTAGTATTGAGATATGAGAGGTGAGAGGTCTGGCCTTACGCCTTCAACCTTCCAACCTTCTACCTATATCTTATTTTTTTAAATTATTTAACATATCAGTTGTCAGTTTCGATAAATCGAATGCTGGTTTCCATCCCCAATCGTTTGCCGCATAACTATCATCAATTGAGCGTGGCCAGCTGTTTGCAATTTGTTGACGGGGATCGTTATTGCTGTAAGTTAGGGTAAAATCCGGAATATGTTTTCTGATCTCTGCCGCCAAAACTTCAGGTGTAAAACTTACCCCTGCAAAATTATAGCTGCTACGCACCGAAATCTGGTCTGCCGGGGCATCCATCAGCTCGATTGTTCCGCGGATCGCATCATCCATATACATCATCGGCAGTTCTGTTTCTGCATTTAAGAAACTCTGGTAACTGCCCTTTTTTAACGCATCATGAAAAATATGGATTGCGTAATCTGTTGTTCCACCTCCTGGGGCAGCTTTCCAGCTGATCAAGCCCGGATAACGGATACTACGCACATCCAATCCGTATTTCTGGTTATAATATTCGCACCAGCGCTCACCCGCCAGTTTACTGATTCCGTAAACGGTATTTGGATCCATTACACAATATTGTGAAGTACGATCTTTTGGTGAATTCGGTCCAAATACAGCGATAGAACTCGGCCAGTACACTTTCGCCGTTTTATATTCCAAAGCTAAGTCCAGTACGTTCAATAAACCGTTCATATTTAAATCCCAGGCCAGTTTTGGGTTCTGCTCACCCGTAGCCGATAATAATGCTGCCAGGAGATAAACTTGTGTTGGTCTGTACTTATGAAAAATTCCATTGATCATTTCTTTATCAAGTACATTCACAAATTCAAACGGTGCAGAGTTTTTGATATCATAATCCGGCCTGCGTATATCGCATGCAACAACATGATCATCACCATATATCTTACGTAACGTGGTTACCAATTCCGTCCCGATTTGCCCGTTTGAGCCTAAAACAACAATTTTTTCCTGCATATTTTTTTTGAGATTGAGCAAAGGTAAAAAAATGAGATAAAAGGCAATAAAATATTTTAAGAAGGCGTTAAATTCCTAATGGTATGACTCGTTAATTATTAACCAGATTGTTAAACCGATAACTGTAAATTGCTAACCAAAACGACCAAACTGAACGCTGATAAACTTTGATTAATTGTGAACTATAAATAGCCTGGTTGAAATCTATTTGGCCTGATATTTACCTGAAAAATCTTCATTCTTGGATTTATTGATAAAAAACGCATTCACCTGTACTAAATGTATTTTTTACACCAAGTAAAATGAATATCAAAACAGGGTTTTAAATATTATTAAGCCACAAAAAAGATTCTATTTAGAACAATTCCACCCAGTAACAATCATATTGCATGCTGATAATTTAATTCAAAAAATTCATTCTTTATGCTATATTTTTTCTAATATTACTAATTCAACACATCAATAACCAAAATATAAAATCATAAATACGATGCACAGAAGAGAAGCACTCAAAAACGTTGCATTTTTGCTGGGTGGAGCAATCTCGGCAAGTACAATGGGCGTGTTATTCGAAAGTTTTACGCTTCCCGAAAATGAAAAAAACTTTGTTAGCTATTCATTGGAAGATGAAAAGATTTTTGCCGAATTTGCGGATATCATTGTCCCGACCACCAAGTCATCTGCAGGTGCCAAAGCAGCAGGTTTAGGAAAATTTATCCCGATGATGATGAAAGATTGTTATCCTGCCACAATGCAAACTTCTTTTGCACAAGGCTTTAAAGATCTTCAGGCAAAATCAATGAAAGATTTCGGGAAAAGTTATCTAACGTTAACACCAGCCGACCGCAAAAAACTAATGATCGATTTGAGGGCTATTGCACTTGCTCAAAAAGATGGCAAATCAGAAGAAAATAAGGATTTAGCTTACTTTTTTGTCACAGCAAGAGATTTGACCTTACTCGGTTACTATTCTTCAGAAATTGGTTGCACCAAAGCAAGGGAATATGTTCTTATTCCGGGCCGTTATGATGGCAATGCACCTTTAAAACCTGGTCAAAGATCCTGGGCAACCTAATTTCTAACAACAACTACAAAACATCATGAATTTAAATACAAATTTAAAAGCAGAAAATACTTACGATGCTATTGTGATAGGATCGGGTATTAGTGGCGGCTGGGCTGCAAAAGAACTTACCGAAAAGGGCTTACGTGTACTCATGCTCGAAAGGGGTATGAACATTGAGCACATTACCGGGTATGAAAATGCCATGAAAAATCCTTGGGATTTTAAACATGCAGGAAGACTCACCGAAGAGCAAAAGCGTACTCACCCGGTACAAAAAAGAGATTATCCGTATCAGGAAGCAAACGAAAAATGGTGGGTAAACGATTTGGAATGCCCCTATACCGAAGATAAACGTTTCGATTGGTACCGTGGTTTCCATGTAGGTGGTAAATCATTAATGTGGGGCCGTCAGAGTTACCGTTTAAGCGACCATAACTTTGAAGATAATGCAAAAGATGGTCATGGAAGCGATTGGCCGATCCGTTATGCAGAACTTTCGCCCTGGTATGATTATGCCGAGCGTTTTGCGGGTATCAGCGGCTCTAAAGAGAATTGGCCGACTTGCCCGGACGGCGAATTTTTACCTCCAATGGATTTAAACATTGTAGAGAAATCGGTAAAAGCCCGTGTTGAAGAACATTATAAAAGAGAACGTATCATCATGATCGGCCGTGTGGCCAATCTTACCGTTCCGCATAAAGGCCGCGGCAACTGTCAATACAGAAACCTATGTAGCCGTGGTTGTCCGTTTGGTGCTTATTTCAGTACACAGTCTTCTACCCTTCCTGCAGCAATGGCAACCAAACGTTTAACGTTAAGACCATATTCTATCGTAAATCATATTATTTATGATAAAGACACCAAAAAAGCAAAAGGCGTAATGGTTATTGATGCACAGACCAACAAAACGATGGAATTTTATGCTAAAATTGTTTTTGTAAACGGTTCTACATTAGGCTCTACATTCATTTTATTAAATTCGACATCAGAAGCACATCCAAACGGACTAGGCAATGGCAGCGGTCAGTTAGGGCATAATTTAATGGATCATCATTTCCGTTGCGGTGCCTCCGGAGAGGCTGAAGGCTTTGATGATAAATATACCTATGGCCGCCGTGCAAATGGAATTTATGTGCCAAGGTATCAAAATATCGGTAACGATAAACGTGATTATTTACGTGGTTTCGGTTATCAGGGTGGCGCAAGCAGAAGCAATTGGCAAAATGATGTAGCTGAGTTATCATTCGGTGCAGATCTGAAACAGAAAATGACCACTCCGGGAAAATGGACCATGGGATTGGGCGGTTTCGGAGAAATGTTACCTTATTATGAGAACAAGGTGTACATTGATAAAACCAAAAAAGACAAGTGGGGACAGCCTGTATTGGCCATTGATTGCGAATACAAAGAAAACGAGAAAAAAATGCGTGTGGATATGATGAACGATGCTGCTGAAATGTTAGAAAAAGCAGGCATGAAAAATATCAAAACATACGATAATGGCTGTTATCCGGGTATGGCAATCCACGAAATGGGTACCGCCAGAATGGGTAACGATCCTAAAACTTCTGTGCTGAACAAATGGAACCAGATGCATGAAGTAAACAATGTTTTCGTAACCGATGGATCATGCATGCCATCAATTGCTTGCCAAAACCCTTCATTAACATTTATGGCGCTAACTGCCCGTGCTGCAGATTATGCCGTAAAAGAATTAAAGAAAAAGAATATCTAGAAGGTTTAAGACATGAGGTGTAAGGTTTAAGGCAAAAGGCGTAAAGTCTAATCCCTGATTCCTACGCCTCAAACCTTATTAAAAAACAATAGCTAAAAACAGGAAAAAGGTCTAAGCATTAAGGTATAGGAAGTTCACCCTAAACCTTACTCCTTATACCCCACACCTTTTATAACATGAAAAGAAAATTAAGAATGGGCATGATAGGCGGTGGAAAAGACGCCTTTATCGGTGCCGTACATCGTTTGGCCGCTAACATGGATGGCCTGATCGAATTATCTGCCGGAGCTTTAAGTGTAAATCCTGAAGTTGGATACGAATCTGGAAAAATGCTTTTTCTTCCCGATAACAGGATATACAACAATTACGAAGAAATGCTGACCAAAGAAAGTGAGTTGCCAGCAGACGAAAAGATTGATTTCGTCACCATCGTTACCCCAAACTTTGCGCATTTTGCCCCAGCAATGATGGCGTTGGACAAAGGGTTTAACGTTGTAATCGAAAAACCGATGACCTTAACTTTGGAAGAAGCAAAACAGCTTCACGCTAAAGTAGAAGAAACCGGATTAACGCTTTGCTTAACGCATACTTACTCAGGCTACCCAATGGTTAAGCAGGCCAAGCAAATGGTAAGCGATGGCAAACTGGGTGCTATCCGTAAAATTGTGGTAGAATACCCCCAAGGCTGGTTAAGCACACTTTCTGAACGCGAAGGCAATGCGCAGGCCGCCTGGCGTACCGACCCTTCTAAAACCGGTAAAAGCGGTTGCATGGGCGACATAGGTACACATGCAGCACACCTTGCTGAATATATTTCGGGGCTAAAAATCACTAAAATCTGTGCCGATTTAAATATTGTAGTACCTGGAAGGGCCATTGATGATGATGGGAACGTTCTTTTAAAATTTGATAATGGCGCTAACGGGGTATTGGTGGCTTCACAAATCGCTGCAGGAGAAGAAAATGCACTAAAAATCAGGGTTTATGGCGAAAAAGGTGGTTTAGAATGGCACCAGATGGAACCAAACACCATGATTGTAAAGTGGTTAGATGCACCAGCCCAGATCTACAGGACAGGCAACGGCTATATGGGTAGTTTTGCAAAACACAATACCCGCACACCAGGCGGTCACCCTGAAGGTTACTTAGAGGCTTTTGCCAATATCTACAAAAACTTTGCACTTACCGTAAATGCAAAATTAAATAACGAGCAACCTACGGCCGAAATGCTCGATTTCCCTGGCACCTCAGATGGAATCAGAGGAATGGCATTTATTGAAAATGTAGTGGCTTCAGGCCAATCAGATCAAAAATGGTTCGACTATAAAATTTAATACCCGGGCATGACAACAATAAAAGGACCAGCTGTATTTTTAGCACAGTTTATCAGCGACGAAGCTCCATTTAATTCACTTGATAGCATTTGCAAATGGGCGGCAGATTTAGGGTTCAAAGGCATTCAGATGCCAACTCTTGACTCCCGCTTTATTGACCTCAAACAAGCAGCAGAAAGTAAGACCTATGCTGATGAATTAAAAGGTAAGATTGCAACTTACGGTTTGGAAATTACCGAACTATCTACACATCTGCAAGGCCAATTGGTTGCCGTTCATCCTGCTTACGATGATCTGTTTGATGCTTTCGCGCCAAAAGACGTACACAAAAACCCAAAAGCCAGAACGGAATGGGCGGTACAACAGATGAAATATGCGGCTAAAGCATCGCAAAACCTGGGTTTAAATGCACATGCAACTTTCAGTGGCTCTTTATTGTGGCAATATTTCCACCCCTGGCCCCAACGTCCCGCCGGATTGGTTGAAGAAGGTTTTGCAGAACTGGCAAAACGATGGACGCCAATCTTAAACGAATTTGATCAGTGTGGTGTAGATGTTTGCTACGAAATACATCCTGGAGAAGATTTATTTGACGGCGAAACTTACGAAATGTTCCTTGAGGCAGTGAATAATCATCCTCGGGCATGCTTATTGTATGATCCATCTCACTTTGTGTTGCAACAATTGGATTACATTCAGTACATCGATTTCTATCACGAACGCATTAAAGCCTTCCACGTAAAAGATGCAGAATTTAACCCTACAGGCAAGCAAGGCACTTTTGGCGGATACCAGAGTTGGGCAAACCGTGCCGGGCGCTACCGGTCACCTGGTGATGGACAAGTTGATTTTAAAACGATTTTTAGTAAATTAGCCCAATATGATTTTAAAGGTTGGGCCGTTATGGAATGGGAATGCTGCATTAAAAACCAGCAGGATGGTGCCCGAGAAGGCGCAGAATTTATCAAAAAGCATATCATTAATGTAACGGATAAAGCATTTGACGATTTTGCCGCATCGGGCAGTGATAGCACTTTCAATAAACAAATATTAGGATTACAAGAATAACAACACACAAAACACACACAACATGAAAACCTGCATAAGCAACAATAATAGAACGTTAACGCTTATGCAAGCTTGAATGCAATTAAAAACAACACACACAACATGAAAAAAACATTTTTAATGCTAGGCGCTGTAGTCATTTTTATGGCGTCGTTTTCTAAAGCTGATTTAGCGAAAGAGAAAGCTGTGCTTGCTACGGCAACCACAACAAACCATTCTGCTTTTCAGTCAAATCCAGGAGAAAAACTGATCAATAAGTCAGATTGTTTAGGTTGCCACAATAAAACCAACAAAATTATTGGTCCTGCATACGTAGACATTGCAAAAAAATATCCGGCTACCGAAAAAAACATCAATATGTTGGCCGACAAGATTATTAAAGGTGGAACAGGTGTTTGGGGTAATATGCCAATGACTGCGCATGCTACACTTAAAAAAGACGATGCAAAATTAATGGTAAAGTATATTTTATCATTAAAGAAAAAATAATCGAATCCAGTTAGCAAATCGATTTACTACATATGAAAACAGAGCAAGAAAATAAAAACACGAGTAACCGCCGTGATTTTATTAAAACTTCAGCAATCGCTGCCGCTGCCTTTATGATTGTTCCGCGCCATGTTTTGGGCGGAACAGGCTATTTAGCACCGAGCGATCGCCTATTGGTTGCCGGCATTGGGGTTGGCGGAAAAGGCCAAAGCGATTTGGATATGTTTTACAAAAGCGGAAAAGCAGATATCGCTTTTCTGTGTGATGTAGACGATCGTCGTGCAGCCAATAGCGTAAAAGCTTTTCCTAAAGCAAAATATTATAAAGATTGGCGCGAAATGTTAGATAAAGAACATAAAAACTTCGATGCTGTCTCTGTTTCTACTCCTGACCATAACCATGCTATCCAGGCTTTGGCCGCCATGCAGTTGGGCAAACATGTTTACGTTCAAAAGCCTCTAACACACGATATTTATGAAGCGCGGATACTAACCGCAGCGGCAAAAAAATATAAAGTGGTTACGCAAATGGGTAATCAAGGTGCATCAAACGATGGTCCGCGCCAAATGAAGGAGTGGTACGAAGCCGGTTTAATCGGCGATGTGCATACGGTATATGCCTGGACCAACCGTCCGGTATGGCCTCAGGGCATTCCCTGGCCAAGCAAAAAAGCAGAAATCCCTAAAGAATTAGATTGGAATTTATGGTTGGGAACGGCTCCTGAAAAGGATTATGTGGATAAATTGGTTCCATTTAACTGGCGTGGCTGGTGGGATTACGGGACCGGTGCTTTAGGCGATATGGGTTGCCACTTAATTGAAGCTCCTTTCAGTGTATTAAATTTAAAATATGCCAAAGAAGTTCAGGCAAGTGTAGGTTCTGTTTACGTTGATGAATTTAAACGAGGTTACTTTCCTGAAAGTTGTCCGCCATCAAGCCATGTTACCTTAAAATTCCCTAAAACGGATAAAACCAAAGGTGATGTTACTTTACATTGGATGGATGGCGGTATCCAGCCAGAACGTCCGGAGGAACTGGAAGCAAATGAAACTTTTGGTGATGGTGGTAACGGTACTTTATTTATCGGAACAAAAGGTAAAATGATGGCCGAAACCTATAGTGCAAATCCTAAATTATTGCCTTTAAGCAAAAACAAGGACATTAAAGTTACGCCAAAATATGCCCGCGTACCAGATGGAGCAAACGGACATTATAAACAATGGGTTGAAGCTGCAATTGCCGGTTATGGCAAAAAAGAAGTGAGTTCCCCTTTCGAAATTGCAGGTCCGTTAACAGAAGCTTTATTGATGGCCAATCTAGCCATCAGAAGTTTCGATGTACAAAAAACGGTAAATGGTAAAACTACTTACCCAGGACGGTATATGAAAATGCTTTGGGACAACGATAATATGAAAGTTACCAACTTTGATGAAGCCAACCAGTTTGTAAAACGCGAATACCGTAAAGGCTGGAACAATTTAACACTTTAAATAAAAACACTTACAAACCTGACCTAAAACTTATCAGGTTTAAATTCAAAAAAATGAAAAAAATCTTACTTTCTGCCTGCATCCTGCTAGCAGTTACGCAAATATCAAAAGCACAAAAAGGCTTTAAGCCACTTTTTGATGGTAAAACCACAACCGGTTGGCATACTTACAATAAAACTACTGTTGGTAGCGCCTGGCAGGTTCAGGATGGCGCATTACACCTGGATTTAGCAAAAAAAGGTAAAGATGGTGGTGGCGATTTAGTTACCGATAAAGAGTATGGTGATTTCCACTTAAAATATGACTGGAAAGTGGCTCCGAAAGCAAATAGCGGCCTTATTTTTTATGTTCATGAAGAACCTAAATACCATGCTACTTATTCTACCGGTTTAGAAATGCAGGTGATCGATAACGATGGCCATCCTGACGGAAAAATCACAAAACACCGTGCAGGCGATCTGTATGATCTGGTAAAAAGTTCATCAGAACCGGTTAAACCGGTTGGCGAGTGGAACAAAGCTGAAATCATCAGCAAAAAGGGTAAATTAACCCTAATTTTGAATGGTGTTGAAGTAGTAAAAACAACCCTTTGGGATGACAACTGGAAAAAGATTGTTGCAGGCAGCAAATTTGCGACATGGGAAAACTGGGGAACCTTTAAAACCGGTAAAATTGCCTTACAGGATCATGGAGACGAAGTTTGGTACAAAAACATCTCTATTAAAGAACTTTAAATACGGAAAATGTAAGATGGAAAATGGCTAATGTGAATTACACCGTCATCCAAACACTTACTTTCTAGAACATTAATGGTAAGAGGGAAATGTATAATGTGAATTACAAAATCCCTCTTATCAAATCCAGTTAAAATATTATAAAATTGTAAGATGAGTTACGGGGATACGTTTTCATCATCCCTCTTACCTTAACCATTTTACATAATCACTAGCCAAATGAATAGCACTACTCGCTTTAAACTTTCTGCCATGATGTTCCTCGAATTTTTTATCTGGGGCGCATGGTTTGTAACTTTAGGAGCATTCTTAAACAATAACCTGAAGGCAACCAACTCTGAAATTGGTTCTGTATTTTCAACTCAATCTTGGGGCGCTATTATTGCTCCATTTATAATAGGCCTCATCGCCGACAGATATTTTAACGCTGAAAGAATTTTAGGTGTTCTACACATTATTGGTGCTATTTTAATGTACCAGATGTATAGTGCGCCAGATGTAAGTGTTTTCTACCCTTACGTTTTAGCCTATATGATTTTGTTCATGCCAACCCTTGCGCTGGTAAACTCTGTTTCTTTTAACCAAATGAAGGATGCTGAAAAAGAATTTGCTAACATCAGGGTATTTGGTACAATCGGCTGGATCATCGCTGGCTTATTGATCAGTTTTGCCTTCCACTGGGATTCTCCAGAAGGAATTCAGGCCGGATTGTTAAAAAGTACCTTTCTAATGGCTGGGATCGCTTCTTTGATATTGGGATTATTTAGTTTTACGTTACCTGCAACTCCTCCAAAGGTTGCCAAAGACGAGAAAATCAAATTAGGCGACATTTTAGGATTGGATGCATTGAAATTGTTAAAAGATAAAAATTTTGCTGTCTTCTTTATTTCTTCCATCCTGATCTGTATCCCATTAGCCTTTTATTATCAAAATGCAGGTCTTTTCCTGGCCGATATAAAAGTTTCCAACCCTACAGGTAAAATGGCCATTGGTCAGGTTTCAGAAGCGTTATTTTTACTGGCTATTCCTGTGTTCTTTTCAAAATACGGCTTTAAGAAAACCATTATAGTTGGTATGTTGGCCTGGGCAGTACGCTACATTCTTTTTGCTTATGGTAATGCCGGCAGTTTAAGTTTTATGTTGATTATAGGTATTGCGCTTCATGGTGTTTGCTACGATTTCTTTTTTGTTTCTGGTCAGATTTATACCAACTCAAAAGCAGGAGAAAAATTTAAAAGTGCAGCTCAGGGTATTATCACTCTGGCCACCTATGGTGTTGGTATGTTGATTGGGTTTAAAGTAGCGGGCTTAATTACAGACATGTATAAAACAGGAGATGTAACTGACTGGAAAATGGTTTGGATTATACCAGCAGGTATTGCAGCTGCAGTTTTCTTATTGTTTGCTTTATTATTCAACGATAAAACAAAATCAGAATTAGAAGTTAAAACTGTTTAATATGACCCCGAACATCAATAGAAGAAACGCATTAAAAAACATTGTTGCCGGAACTGCGGCTGTTGGTGTTTCTTCTGGCCTATCAGCACTAGCAATGGATAAACCAGAATCAGATCAGCCGTTAAGGCTAAAAGGAAATATCAACCATGCGGTATGCCGCTGGTGTTTTAGCAGCTTTGATGTAGAAGCACTCTGCCTCGAAGCAAAAAAAATAGGGATCAAAGGAATTGATCTGGTTGGCCCGAGCGATTGGCCTACCCTAAAAAAACATGGCTTAGAATCAACCATGTGCAATGGTGCCGAAATTAATCTGGTAGACGGTTTTAATGACGAAAAATTTCACGAAAAGTTAATTCAAAATTATACCAAAATGATTCCACTTGTGGCCGAAGCCGGTTATAAAAATCTAATCTGCTTTAGTGGGAACCGTCGTGGTAAAGATGATGAAACCGGTTGGAACAATTGCGTTAAAGGATTAAAACAGTTGATGCCATTAGCCGAAAAGCATAATGTGGTATTGGTAATGGAATTGTTAAACAGCAAAGTAAACCATAAAGATTACCAGTGCGACAGAACATCATGGGGTGCCGAACTTTGCAAACGTCTGGGATCTCAAAATTTCAAATTGTTATATGATATTTACCATATGCAGATTGATGAAGGTGATGTGATCAGTAACATCAGGCAGTATCACCAATACATTGCCCATTATCACACCGCTGGCGTACCAGGCCGTAATGAAATAGACGATACACAGGAGTTATATTACCCTGCCATTATGAAAGCCATTGCCGAAACCGGCTTTAAAGGTTACGTTGCACAAGAATTTATACCTAAACAAGCAGATCAAATAGCCTCTTTAAAGAAGGCAGTAGCTATCTGCGATATTTAATCTACGTTATGATATCAAGAAGAAATTTTCTAATCAACAGTAGTGTGGCTGCAGCAGCAGCGCTGCTCGTTCCGTCATCTGTTTTCGCAGCCGACAATAAAAGAGTTGTTGGCCTCCAATTATATTCTTTAAGGGATGAATTGCCTAAAGATGTAAAAGGAACGATTGCTAAAATTGCCAAAGCAGGTTTTAAGGAAGTAGAAACCTATGGTTTTTCCATCAAGGATCAGTTTTGGGGTTTAACACCTCAAGAATTTAAAGCATTGTTGGATGCTAACGGTTTAAAAGCACCAAGTGGCCATTATGGTTTAGGTACTTATTTAAACGATGGCAATACTACCGAATTGAAAGCAGCAATTGCAGCAGCAAAGGTATTGAAAAGCGAATATGTAACCATTCCCTGGTTAGATGCGGGCCTCAGAAAAAACGCTGAAGATTATAAAAAAATTGCAGCCAGAATAAACGAAGCCGGAAAAATGTGCAAGGCAGCCGGTATCCGTTTAGCTTACCATAACCATAATTTCGAATTTGATAAAGTTGGCAATACCACCGGTTACGAAATTTTGTTAAAAGGAACAGATAAAAAACTTGTTGATTTCGAACTTGATCTGTATTGGGTGGTACGTTCAGGAAACGATCCTTTAAAGCTGTTTAAAGAAAATCCGGGCCGTTTTACCATGTGGCATGTTAAAGATATGGATAAAGCCAATCCTGCCTTAAATGCAGAGGTAGGCACTGGGTCTATAAATTTCAAACCTATTTTTGCCCAGGCGAAACTTTCGGGCATGAAACATTTCTTTGTAGAGCACGAAACCAACTACAAACCAAACCCGATGGAATCTGTTGCGGCAAGCTGTGCTTATATTAAAAAAGAAATTATTTAATTTAAGCGATGAATTCAAGAAGGACATTCCTAAAGCAGGCAGGATTAGCGGCCGGAGCGGCATTGTTAATTCCATCTTTTGCCTTTGATAAAGCCAGTAAAAATGTTGGTTTACAGCTGTATACCTTACGCGATGAATTACCCAAAGATGTAAGAGGCATTATTGAAAAAGTAGCACAAGCCGGTTACAAGGAAGTGGAAACCTATGGCTTTTCTAACGGAAAATTCTGGGGTTTAACACCAAAGGAATTTAAGGCGTTATTAAATGCAAACGGTTTAAAAGCGCCAAGCGGACATTACGGGATGGATGAGTTTTCTAAAACCGGAAAAACTGACAAATTAAAAGCTGATATTGAATCTTCAGTAACTATTGGCGGTAAATATTTTACCATTGCCGGTGCCCATGTTGATATGAGTAAAGGTGTGGATGGTTTTAAAAAAACAGCCGATGATTTTAACAAAGTAGCCGAAATAGCAAAGGCATCGGGCTTAAAGTTTGCCTACCACAACCACGATTTCGAATTTAAGAAACTGGGCGACACCACCGGTTATGATGTTTATTTAAGCGAAACCGATAAAAACCTGGTCAACTTTGAAATGGACTTATACTGGGTTGTCCGTTCAGGTAACGATCCATTGGCTCTGTTTAAAAAATATCCGGGCCGTTTCCCGATGTGGCATGTTAAAGATATGGATAAAACCAAACCTGAATTAAACACCGAAGTGGGTAAAGGGTCGATTGATTTTAAAACCATTTTTGCCCAGGCGAAACTTTCAGGAATGCAACATTTTTTTGTAGAGCACGAAAACAATTACAAACCAGATCCAATTGGCTCGATTAAAACCAGCTGCGATTATATCAAAGCTAATTTGATTTAAACTTACTATGCCCTGCAGGTTTTAAAAATCTGCGGGGTTTAAAACAGGCTTGCCTCTAAATCCGATCCCCTATCGGATGAAGCGAAGCGAAATGAAGAGATCCTATCTTCACAAATTAAATCCTCTCCTTTTTTCAATAACCCAAACCTCATCCATTATCAGGAGAACTGTCTCTGTTTATCTAAACCTGATAGAACGGCAATACTTTTTTAAGTGCAGGCCCCATAAATTTGCTAGCTGTACCCGATGAAACAGACACTTCATACTTCGGCATAACAGTTGTTGTTTAAAAAGATTATAGTGATAGCAGGACTGTCGTAACCGATACACGCTGAAACCTCCTTTCCAAGATAAAACATCCACATTGACTTCCAATGTTATCCTGTGTCACGTAATTAAGAAACTTCGGAAGTCTCCACCCATACCTTATTCTTTAACCATATTTTCTATCGAAAACCAAAAATTTTAAATACAAAAAGCAAATTTAATTGGCGACAATAGGGATATCAGCTTAATTTTTAGCATATTTGAACTTATATCAAAATAGTATAACTAATATAACAAAATTAAAATGAAAGTAGCAGTAGTGGGTGCCACCGGATTGGTGGGCACTGTCATGTTAAAAGTATTGGAGGAAAGAAATTTCCCTTTAACAGAGTTGATTCCCGTAGCATCAGAAAAGAGTGTTGGTAAGGAAATTACTTTTAAGGGTAAGAAGTTCCCAATTGTTAGCATGGATACTGCAATCAGCATGAAACCAGATATCGCATTGTTTTCAGCAGGTGGAAATACTTCTTTAGAGCACGCACCTCGTTTTAAGGAAGCCGGAACAACCGTTATCGATAACTCTTCTGCCTGGAGAATGGACCCTGCAATTAAATTAATTGTACCAGAAGTGAACGCGCATGAACTTTCTATCGACAACAAAATCATTGCTAACCCGAACTGCTCAACCATTCAGATGGTGGTCGTTTTAAAACCGTTGCACGATAAATACAAAATCAAACGTGTAATTGTTTCTACTTACCAATCGGTTACTGGAACAGGGGTTAAAGCCGTTGAACAGTTAATGAACGAGCGCAAAGGCATTGATGGCCCTAAAGCTTATCCATACGAAATCGACCTGAACGTGCTTCCGCATATTGATGTTTTCACCGATAACGGATATACCAAAGAAGAAATGAAAATGGTGAAGGAAACGAACAAAATCATGAGCGATAATAACATTAAAGTTACCGCTACCACCGTTCGCATTCCGGTTATGGGCGGTCATTCAGAATCAGTTAATATCGAGTTTGAAAATGATTTCGATTTAGCAGAAGTGCGTAGTATTTTAGAAAAAGCACCAGGCGTAATTGTCGTTGATGATGTTGCCAACCTCAAATACCCGATGCCAAAAGATGCACATGAAAAAGATGAAGTTTTCGTAGGCCGTATCCGTAGAGATGAATCGGCACCGAAAGCATTAAACCTTTGGATTGTTGCCGATAACTTACGCAAAGGCGCAGCAACCAATGCCGTTCAGATTGCCGAATACCTGGTTCAGAAAGAATTGGTTTAATTAATTCACCAAAGCCCCCCGATCTTATCTGGGGGCTTTTTTATGCACGCTCCATCATGAAACATATTCCAATCGCTTTAATTTATTCCAGGTTGTTTATCGGTTTTGGAATTATTCTATTAAGCATTTTCCACGTTAGCCATTATTCTTTTTTAGCCATTACTTTATTATCTGTTGGTTTGTTAACCGATGTTTTTGATGGGATCATCGCCCGTAAGCTCCATATCTCTTCAGAAAAGTTAAGGCGCTTGGATTCAGGCATCGATCAGGTGTTTTTTATTTCGGTTGCAGTCGCCACTTACATCCAATGTCCTGGTTTTTTTAAAACCAACCTCATAAAACTGGTCATACTGGGGGCTTTTGAAGTCTCTACTTATGTGCTAAGTTATATCAAATTTAAAAAGGAAATAGCCACGCATTCGATCGGTGCTAAAATCTGGACACTGACCATATTCGCCACCCTGGTCGCCGTTATGGTATATTGCGAATCAGTCGTACTTTTTGAAATTTGTTTTTGGCTCGGCCTGGCTACCAGATTAGAAATAATTGCCATTGTACTCACCCTTAAAAAATGGACAAATGATGTACCCAGCTTTTACCATGCGGTTAAGTTAAGGCAAGGAAAAGAAATTAAACGTCATAAACTATTTAACGGCTAATCTATCCCAAAGAAATATATAATTTGGTGATTACAATCTCTTTTTTACATATAATTTAGTGATTAGAACGAAATTTCATTACATTTGAAATAAAAGAAGATGTATTGAAATGATTGTCAGAAATCTGCAAAAACATATCGAATCGAAGTTTTTTAAACAAAAAGCCATTATTGTTACGGGTGCAAGGCAAGTGGGTAAAACCACCTTGTTGAAACAATTGGTACAAAAAACCGGATTACCCTTTGTTTTTCTAAATTGTGATGAGGCGAACATACGTACTACCTTAACCGATATCAGCATCCAAAGGCTGAAATCGATCGTCGGATCCAATAAAATCATTTTTATCGGTGAAGCACAGCGCGTTACCAATATTGGCTTAACACTTAAACTGATTGTTGACCACTTCACCGATGTACAGCTTTTGGTTACAGGCTCTTCATCGTTAGATCTGGCTGCAGGTATTAAAGAGCCGTTAACCGGCAGGAAATTCGAATACCATCTCTATCCTTTTTCGGTTGCCGAACTCGTTGATGATACCAATGTGCTGATTGAAGAGCAAGCTTTGGAAAAAAGACTGCTTTACGGAACTTATCCTGATGCAATCAATTATCCTGGGGAAGAAAAGGAACTGTTATTAAACCTGGCGAATAGTTATCTTTTTAAAGATATTTTATCACTTACAGGCATCAGAAAACCCTTACAGCTCGAAAAACTGGTACAGGCACTGGCTCTTCAGATTGGCAATGAAGTTTCTTATACCGAACTCGGACAGATGATAGAAGCTGATAAAGCAACTGCTGAGCGCTACGTTGATTTACTGGAGCAATGTTTTGTGGTATTTAGGTTAAGTGCTTACAGCAGCAGCTTACGGAACGAAATCAAAAAGAGCAAAAAAATCTACTTTTACGATACCGGAATCCGGAATGCCCTGATCGAAAACTTTAATCCGATCGGCTTAAGGCAAGATGCTGGTCAGCTTTTTGAGAATTACATCATATCAGAACATATTAAGGCCAATCATAATAAAAGAAAGCTTGCCAGGTATTATTTTTGGCGCAGTTTTCAACAGCAGAAAATTGATTTAATAGAAGAGATTAATGGAAAAATAAATGCGATAGAAATTAAATGGAACGGAAATAAAAAAGTCAGGTTTCCATCAACCTTTTTAGATGCATACCCCACCAACGAAACACGCGTTATCAACAAAGCCAATTACACCAGTTTTCTGTTGTAAATAACCCTCATTACAGAATGAAATTTTTAAAAATATTATCCCTATTGTGCTGCATAGCAACTTTAGCAAATGCCCAAAACAGGATTCAAAATATCGAAAAAGCTTTTAACAATTTATTAAACGATGAGCAAGCTAAGCATGCCCTCGTTTCGCTTTGCATTTTGGATGCCAATACGGGCAAAACATTATATGCCAAAAACGAGCAGATTGGTTTGGCTACTGCTTCAACCCTGAAAACCATTACCGCTGCCACTGCCTTTAGTATATTAGGAAAAGATTTCCAATACCAAACTACTTTGGCTTACACTGGTACGGTTACCACCGATGGAGTATTGAAGGGCAACCTCATGATCATGGGCAGCGGGGACCCCACTTTGGGTTCATGGCGTTATCAAAACAAAGAAAACACCATTTTAAAGCAGTGGGTTGATGCCATAAAAGTAGCTGGAATAAAGAAAATTGATGGCGCTATAATTGGTGATGACCGTATTTTTGGTACGCAAACCACGCCTGAAGGATGGATATGGCAGGACATTGGTAATTATTATGGCGCAGGTACTTCGGGCTTAGCCTGGCGTGAAAATCAGTTCGATATCCACCTTCGGGCTGGCAGCAGCACAGCTGACAAGGTAAAAATCGTAAAAACGGTTCCGGCAACCCCTTATGTTCAAATTGTAAATGAATTAAAAACCGGGGCATCCGGTACTGGCGACAGAAGTTATGCCTTTCTCCCACCTTATAGCAATACAGCTTACCTCCGCGGGAGTTGGGGTATGGGGATTGCCAAGACGGGCATTTCGGTTGCTTTGCCTGATCCTGCCTTTGATTGCGCTTACCGTTTGCAGGATACATTGAAAAGGCTGGGAATTTTCGCCGACCAGCCAGCTACGACTACCAGATTGATGGCTTTAAACAACCAGGTTATTCCTCCCGTTACACAGAAAATAAGTACCGTCACTTCGCCAAATTTAAGCGAGATTACCTATTGGTTTTTAAAGAAAAGCATTAATTTATATGGAGAATCACTTTTAAAAACCATTGCCATAAAAATGGGTAAGGAAGCTACAACAAGCAAAGGTGCAGAAACCGAGATTAATTTCTGGGCCGGTAAGGGCATCGATAAAAATGCTCTTAATATCATTGATGGCAGCGGACTTTCTCCCGGCGATAGGGTTACGACTTCGGCAATGGCAAACATACTTTTCCAGGTCCAAAAAGAAAATTGGTTTTCTGATTATTACAAAGCCCTACCTGAATACAATGGCATGAAGATTAAAAGCGGAACCATCAATGATGTTTCGGCATTTGCAGGTTACCACACCGATGTGGCAGGCAATAAATATGTGGTCGTGATCAACATTAATAACTATAGCGGGAACAGTATCAACAAAAAGTTGTTTAAGGTATTAGATGAACTAAAATAACCCTGTTTACTATTATGACTTTTTTTGTAAAAAACCTGCAAACGGTTGATGGATTGATTTCGAACCTGTATAAAGATATCTCTATAGAGGAAATGACTAAAAAAATTACCGGGCTTTTTGAATTACAAGGCTACAAGGTAATAGATCAACAATTCGGGAATTTAATTTTAGAAAAAGGCAGCCGCATAAAAAGACTATTATTGGGTGCATTTACAACCTACTACAAATTCAGCGTAACCATGATGCCAGGCGAAGAAAATGAGCTTACCGTAAATGTTTTTCAGCAATCAAGCGGCATGTCGGGTGGTTTAATTGGCATGAACCAGATTAAAATAGAGCTGGCCAGGTTAAACTTTTTGTTTGCGAATATTTAAAAACAATCGGGTCGTGGTCTCTTAAACCTACTTAGTTTTTTTTCAAAAATATTATATTCATAAATAGTCTGTACGGACATAAACCATGGATAAAATTGAGATTCATGATATTTTTATTGAAGCGACAGCACTAGCCAGAAACATAACTAGCAACATTAAACAAAAAGCATTTTTAAAGAATTAATGATCTCAAATTAAATATGCTATAAAATCCCGGATAACTAGAATCAGCGGATTTGATTGATGTTTTGGTAAAAGTTTATAGATTGCGGAAATCACAGCAAAACCTTATGCCATGCAACTTATTTTACGCCCCTTTCAATCAACTGATGTGAATGATCTTGTTAAACATGCCAATAACTACAACATCTCTAAAAACCTAACCAATAAATTTCCATTTCCATACGAAAAAAAAGATGGAGAAGCATTTATCCAACTGGCCACGGGTCACGCTCCCTTACAGATCAAAGCCATTGTGTTGAATAATGAAGTAATTGGATCAATAGGTGTGCATCAACTGGCAGATATTTATTGCAAAAGTGCAGAAATGGGATATTGGATTGGGGAAGAACATTGGGGTAAAGGCATAGTTGCACCTGTGGTTAAGGAAATGCTTCGATATGGATTTGAAACCTTTGATATCGAAAGGATTTTCGCCAGGACATCACACACCAATCTGGCCTCACAAAGAGTTTTACAGAAATCAGGTTTTGTCTTCGAAGCCGAATTAAAGGGAACTATTTTTAAAAACGGCGAATATTTTGATGAGCTGATTTTTGGTTTCAGGAAAAATCAACTGATCTAAATGCTCATTAAAACTTTTGTTAAACCCGGCGCTTATTGCGTAAATTCGCACGAAACAAAAACAACAAAGTAATGAAATTATCAATCAAATCAATAGTGCTGTTTGTGGCAATTTTGGGTGTAGCAGATTTTGGAAATGCGCAGGAAGCCAGATTTCCACAAGCCAGTAGTGGCCAAACACTGGTTCAGGATTTTGGATTGGGCAAAATAACCTTAACGTATTCACGTCCGAATGTAAAAAGCCGCAAAATTTTTGGTGGTATAGAACCGATGGGTGTAGTTTGGCGTAACGGTGCAAATGCTGCTACGAGGATTAAATTTACCGACGACGTTAAAATTGAAGGCAAAGATTTACCAGCAGGTGAATATAGCTTGTTCAGTATCCCTGGTAAAAATGAGTGGACCATTATTTTCAATAAAACTGCCGACCAATGGGGTGCATACGATTATAAGGAAAGTGACGACGTACTCCGGGTAAAGGTAAAAACGATTGCTTTGAAAGATAAAGTAGAAACTTTAACCATGCAGTTCTCATCGGTTAATGAAACTTCGGCTATTTTAAACATGATGTGGGAAAATAGTGCATATGCCGTTAATATTACCACTTCCATTGATGAAAAAGTAATGGCCAATATTTCCGAAGCAATGAAAGGTGACAAGAAACCCTATTTTGCCGCGGCACAATATTATTTTCAGCATGGAAAAGATTTAAAACAGGCTTTGGAATGGATGACGGAAGCAGAAAAATCGGATCCAAAAGCGCCCTGGTTTAAACTTTGGAAAGGTCGCATTCAATTAAAAATGGGCGACAAAGCAGCGGCTGCAGCTACTGCACAACAAGGAATTGAGGTTGCAAAAGCAGCAAAGGTTGATGAATATGTTCGTCTAAATTCGGAACTTTTGGCGGAGGCTAAAAAATAAAGAAGTTCTATTTCGGTCGGTGAGACACCGACCGATAAATATCACCATTCTAATGCTTCCTGATCTTGCAGTTATAGCAATCGGGATGACGGCATCTTCAGCACGGGCATTGCTTCCTATAATTTACCGAACCTAAGTCATTTAAACCCGATTGAAATGAAAAGCCCGCAATCCCGATTTTTCATCGGGAGAGGACTTGTAATGAAAAGCGGGGCCAGCCCCAACCGAAGTAATACTGCAATTGCTTTTCAAACCAACATCAGTACTTAATACCTATTAAGCTGCAACCTACATCGGTTTCGCCGTTAATATAAACTTAAAATTAACCATCTATCAACTCAATCAACTATCGTAACATTGCGCCTCAAAACGCTTTATTTATTTAAAAATTATACTAACTTTGATGTTGCGCTTAGTAATTGTACTTTATACACTAAGCAGGTTAAGAAATCAACAAAAATTAAGATAAAAATGAGCATAATTGTTAATGTCCATGCGAGACAAATCCTCGATTCAAGAGGAAATCCAACAGTAGAAGTAGAAGTTGCGACAGAAGCAGGTGCATTTGGCCGTGCTGCAGTACCAAGTGGTGCATCTACCGGGCAATATGAAGCTGTTGAATTACGTGATGGAGATAAATCTACATATTTAGGAAAAGGCGTTTTGAAAGCAGTAGAAAATGTAAATACCAAAATTGCTGATGCACTAAGAGGTATTGATGTTTTTGAACAAAACGCGATTGACAAAATTATGTTAGACCTTGATGGTACCGAAAACAAAGGTAACTTAGGCGCTAATGCTATTTTGGGTGTTTCTTTAGCGGTTGCAAAAGCTGCTGCTGACGAAATCGGTCAGCCGTTATACCGTTACATCGGCGGTGTTAATGCAAATACACTACCTATCCCGATGATGAACATCATCAATGGCGGTTCTCACTCTGATGCGCCTATCGCGTTCCAGGAGTTTATGATTATGCCGGTAGGTGCGCCTTCTTTCTCTGAGGCTTTACGTTGGGGAACTGAAGTTTTCCATAGTTTGAAAAAAATTCTTCACGACAGAGGCTTATCTACTGCCGTAGGTGATGAAGGCGGTTTTGCGCCAACTTTTGATGGTACTGAAGATGCCATTGAAACTGTATTAAAAGCCATTGAAACTGCTGGTTACCAACCAGGTTCGCAAATCTGTTTAGCTTTGGATTGTGCATCATCTGAGTTCTATAAAGACGGTAAATACGATTATACTAAATTTGAAGGCGATAAAGGCGCAATCCGTTCAAGCGAAGAGCAGGCACAATATTTAGCTGATCTTTCTGCTAAATATCCAATTATCTCTATTGAAGATGGTATGGATGAAAACGATTGGGCTGGTTGGAAAACTTTAACTGATAAAGTTGGCGACCGCGTTCAATTGGTTGGCGACGATTTATTTGTAACTAACGTAACCCGGTTACAACGTGGTATTGATGAAGATACTGCGAACTCTATCCTGGTAAAAGTAAATCAAATCGGTTCATTAACCGAAACCATCAATGCGGTAACTTTAGCACAAAACAGTGGTTACACCTCAGTAATGAGTCACCGTTCTGGCGAAACTGAAGATGTTACCATTGCTGATTTAGCTGTTGCATTAAACTGCGGACAGATTAAAACCGGTTCGGCTTCACGTTCAGACAGGATTGCAAAATACAATCAGTTATTACGTATTGAAGAAGAATTAGGCGAAAATGCCCGTTTCATCGGTTCGAAATTCAAATATGCTAAGAAATAACCAATAAATTCCCTAAAAGGGACTTTCTTCCTCTTCTTTAGAAAAGAGGCCGTAAGGCAAAGAGGTGTTAAGAAGTTGAAAAACTAATTTGTGAAACATCCGGAGATTTTAAATCTTCGGATGTTTTTATTTTAATCCTATATTTGTTTGGCTTTATGCGAATATCTCAATACTCATATCTCGAACTATGAAACGTTTAATAGATCTTTTCCGCAATAAATATTTCCTTGCAACAGTCGCTTTTGCGATGTGGATGTTATTTTTCGACAAAAACGATATGATGTCGCAATATGAATACCGCAGTCAGGCCAACAAACTGCAGGAAGAAAAAGAATATTTCGAGAAAGAAACTGCCCAGGTTAAAAAAGATTTAAACGAGCTGAATACCAATTTAAATACAGCTGAAAAATTCGCCCGCGAAAAATACTTCATGAAGAAAGACAATGAAGATGTTTTCGTGATTATACAGGAAGAGAAGAAAGATTAGTTTTCAGTCGGCAGTTTTAAGTTTGCAATTCCCCATTTGCAGTAAACAATTCAGCAATCAAGTCATAAAAAACTTCCTAAACAGCTAACGTTTCAACTTTATAACAGGTAACGTTTCAACTCAAGCCATGCTCCAAGTCCTCTATATTATTGCTATAACGGCTGAAGCCATGACCGCAGCACTTTCTGCAGGCAGACGCGATATGGATTGGGTTGGTGTTTGTATTATTGCCTGGGTTACGGCTTTAGGCGGCGGCACGGTGAGGAATGTGTTGTTTGGCCATTACCCCATGAGCTGGGTTGAACATCCAGAATATCTGGTGATTACTGCGGCAGCTGCCTTGTTTGCTGCATTTATTGCCTCAATGATGACCAGACTCAAAAAGCTTTTCCTTTACCTTGATGCTTTAGGTTTGGTTGTTTTTACCATTATTGGTTGTCAGGTAGCGCAGCAGATACACCTACCTTATTTAATTGTACTTTTTAGCGGGATGATCACCGGTTGCGCAGGCGGTGTACTCCGCGATGTACTTTGTAATGACGTACCCTTTCTTTTCCGCAAAGAGATTTATGCCAGTGCCGCCATTGTTACCGGTGCGGTTTATATCGGTGTGGAACATTTTCATGGTTCCGAAATGCTTGCAACTATTTTGGCTGCCATAGTTGGCTTAACTTTGAGATTGCTTTCAATCCGTTTCGAATGGCACATGCCGAAGTTTGTTTACCGGGATGAATGGCACTAACTCAGTTTGGAGTTTTTAGTTCGGAGTGCTGAGTCTCCAAACTTAAGCTCCCTATTCCTTTTGCTTTCCGTGGTGTCACAAGTACTTTATGTTTAATGGTGCCGGGTATTACCACCTTTCCATGGATAACATATATAGTTTGGCGTTCTAAGCCTCGAAACTCATAACCCCCAACTCCGAACTTACAATTCTCCATTCCTTTTTCTTAGAAACCATTCTGTACCTAATAAGATCAATATCAAGCCAAAGAGCCATTTCATGTTAATCAGCTCATCATATTTACGGTCTTCGTAACTGATGGTTTTAATGTTGTCGTTTTTGGCAATCTCATCGGCTATTTTGAGCAGGTCTTCAGGCATAAATAGTTTACCATTGCTTTGTTTGGACATCGTATTTAAAAGCTGGTGGTTGGCTGTTGTTTGTTGGTATTCAGCAATCAGCGCATTTACATAAAAACTTCCTGAAGCAGTAAACTTCTTTCCTCCTAACTCGGTATTGGCTACATAAGAATAATTACCAGCAGGCATGGTCCCGGCATCTAACTGATAACCCATTTCTGTTTTAGAGAAGGTATAATTAAACACTTTTCCAGCTTCATTTTTAACCTGCAGATTTACCTCAGGCTCATTTACTGCCTGGTAACTGTCGTTATAAAGGGTTGCATTAAACTGGATGCTTTCATTTTCATCATAAGCTGCTTTAGCGGTAAACACTTTAAACCTGCGTTTATCATCTTTAATCGAAAGGTATTGAACGGTTTTCGAAATCAGATCATTTAAAACAGGTTGGGGCGCCTCATTTTCTGCCTCCGCAAGTTTCCACCGCCATAAGCCCTCTCCCATTAAATAACCAGTTTTTAATCCGTTTTCATTAGCAAAAAATAACAATGGCTGCTGGGTGCTCACTTTGCCTATACGCTGATTAAAAACCGGTATGGCACCTGCGTTTACCGTCAGCCTTCCAAATGGGCTGAGCAACGGGTCGAAAGAGGAAAACTGCCTTTTATCCTCATCCGTCAGGTTGAAACTGGTAAAACCATTGGCGAAATCGGCATATACCTCTTGAACAGAACCATTAGCTGAGCTCAGATTGACTTGATTTTGAATCTGATTAAAACCATTTATATCACTTTGTGCCCCCACAATGTACCAGATCGGTTTCTTTAATCCGGTTAATTTTTTTAAAAAGACTGAAGCCATATTCTGCGCATCGGGCAACTGATACAATACAATTAAATCGAATTTAGACGGATCTGTCGCATTTAAATCATCTGCAAGAGCCAGTTTAGCTTCATAGTGTTTATTGAGCGAAATAGCCTCCTTTAAAACACTCAAATCAGGATGAGGTGCAGCAGCAGCGAGCAGTACCTTCTGCCTGCCGTCAATAACTTCCACATAAAAAGTCTGAATGTTATTCCGCGTGGTGATTTCATTTTTTAAAGTGCCTAATTGAACCGTGTACTTCTGCACACCAATTTTGCCGGCATGAATCTTTACCGGGAGAGTTTTAACAAATGAAGCTCCATCAATCAAAATGTTCTGTTGCACTATCCTCGTACCATTTTCGCTAACGGTTAATGAAGTACTTTCGCCGTTGCTTTGAAAAGCCTGTACCTGAACCTCAACGGTAAAATTATCATCCAGGTATACGATGTTATTGTAATTAACATTCGAGATCAATACATCGCGTTTAGGAATACTATCACCCAAGGCAATGGTATAAATTGGGGCATTGATCTGATTAACGCTGTATAACGGGTTGCCACCATGGTTAAAAATTCCATCAGTCGCTAAAACAACTGCCCCAACATTACGGTTGGTATACTCATCTCTGATTTTCTGAAAAAGTGCAGAAGCATCTGTTAATTTTCCCTGGTTTTTAAAGTCGAAGCCATCCGCAACCTGATCTGCGAAGCGAAGCACTTTTACTTCATATTTATCTGCCAGGTGATCCCGTAGCTTTTTAAGGTTTTGTTCATATCGTTTTTGGTCAAATCCGGCCGATTTAACCTGGCCAACCGATAGGGAATTATCCTGTCCGATAATAATTACAGGTTTATCTAAAGTATAGTTTAAAGTTTTAATGAGTGGTGCAAATATGAACCAGGCAATCGTGGTCACTACTATGGTCCGCAATGCTGCTAAGGCATATTGGAGTTTTTTATCCAGATTTTTGTTACCACGGTAAAGCAACCAGGCATACAGTACGCCTAAGGCCAGGCAACCCAGAAAAGATAAAATAGCAGTACCTGAAAAAAAACTAGTCATAATTCATAAAGATGATAATTTTGACGGTATTTTCAAGATTTAACCGCGAAGTAAGCAAAGAATTTACGCAAAGTAGTGCAAGCACAACGCACAAATTGTGATCATCCAAACTTAGCGTTCCTTGCGCCATGGTAATGTGAAAATCTCAGCGATCTTTGCGGTTAAAAAAGAATAAATTCATTAGTTTTAACCAAATCAATCTTAATGAAATTAATCTGGTTAACATTTTTGCTATCCCTCAGCCTCATGGTCAACGCTCAAAATAATTTCAAAGTTAATCAAATCAAATTTGAAAGAGTAGAAAAGGCATACGGCGAAAAATGGGAAACATTAAGAAAATTTATCCTGGCCGATGGTTTTGGCGATCAATTTTCAATGATAATCAATGCCTATAAAAGTGAAGGTAAACTGGAAGTTTGGCTGAAGGCAAATACGGATAACAGTTATAAATTGTTCCTTACTTACGATTTCTGCGCGCATTCAGGTGCTTTAGGACCAAAAGTAATTGAAGGTGACGGACAAACACCTGAGGGATTTTACTACATCAATGTTTTCAACCCGATGAGCAAATTTCACTTATCAATGGGTATAAATTATCCAAATACAGTAGATGATGCCCGTACAGGGAAAGATCGAAAACCAGGAAGTGATATTTACATCCATGGCGATTGCGTTACGGTTGGTTGTATTCCGTTAACGGATGAAAAAATTAAAGAAGTGTATATTTTAGGCGTTGAAGCCCGGAATGCAGGTCAGGAAAGGATTCCGGTAAATATTTATCCGTTCAAAATGACCGATAAAAATTTAAAGAAGTACTCAAAGCAATTTCCGGATCAGGCCATTTTTTGGAAATCGTTACAACCAGGTTATTTAGCTTTTGAGAAAAACAAAAACCCGGCTGATATAAGTGAAGTAAACGGGAAATATATTGTGAAGTAACAAAAGAAGTCAAGTTTCGAAAACTTGACTTCTTTAATATCTCATAGCTTTGGAAGGAAACCCCTCCACCTTAAGCCTTCAACCTTCTACCTAACTAAAGCATTCCACCGCAAACCGACAAAGTTTGTCCGGTTACGTAAGCGCTCATATCTGAAGCCAGGAACACACAAACGTTGGCGATATCTTCTGTTTCGCCTGCACGTTTTAACGGAATATCTTTTTCCCAGCCTTCAACCACTTTAGGATCTAAAACTTCGGTCATTTCAGTACGGATAAAACCTGGTGCAACCACGTTTGCACGAATATTTCTCGATCCCAGCTCTTTCGCAACTGATTTGGTAAAACCGATAATACCTGCTTTAGAAGCGGCGTAATTAGCCTGACCTGCATTCCCCTGAACACCAACTACCGAACTCATGTTAATGAAAACACCTTTACGGGCTTTCATCATTACTTTAGAAGCTGCCTTGGTTACATTAAAGATCGATTTTAAATTCACATTGATTACATCATCCCAGTTATCTTCGCTCATGCGCATTAATAAACCATCTTTTGTAATACCGGCATTATTTACCACAATATCTATCGCTCCAAATTCTGCAACAATATCATTGATCAATTGCTCAGCTTCATCAAATTTAGAAGCATCAGAACGATAACCTTTAACTTTGGTACCAAAACCTTGCAATTCCTGCTCTAAAGCCTGACCCTTTTCTACTGATGATAAATAGGTGAATGCTACATTAGCACCCTGCTCTGCAAATTTCTCCGCAATTTTACGCCCGATTCCTTTTGATGCGCCGGTAATTAACGCTGTTTTTCCTTCTAGTAATTTCATTTAGTATTATTGTTTGTCAGTCTGAGCCTGTCAAAGACTCACCTGTTATTTATTTTATAGTTTGACAAGCTCACAATTTCATCCCAATCTTCTTTAAATAATGCTTCCTTTTTTTTCTACTCCACCCTTTCACCTGCTTTTCAAAATCTATAGCATCTTCAATCCGATCAAATCTCTGGTAATACTCTAAGATTACCGGTCTTCTTGTAAAAGTATAAGCTAGACCATTTCCTCCATCATTATGCTGAATAAGTCTGGTTTCCAAATCATTGTAACACCTACATAATAACTTTTATCCGCACAATCCAAAATGTAGACAAAATAATTATGTATCCTAATCATTAGCAATATTCAGAAGCATAAAGTTAATAAAAATATTCCTTCCTGATGTTCTCAAGTTGAGCTTACCGAAAGTCCTTCGACAGGCTTAGGATGACAATCGGATTGGATATAAATTGTTAACTGCTGAATTGCTAAAGACTGAAAACCTGAAACTGCAAACTCAAAACTTAAACCGCCGGTTCTTGTTGGCTCAGGCAATGAAAACTACCCAAACCCCAGATAATATCAACAGAGTTGATTCCTACTACCTTGCGGTCAGGAAAACAGCCCTGAATAATATCCAAAGCTTTCTGGTCGTTCACATCACCAAAAACGGGAACAATTACTGCCGAATTGGCAATGTAAAAATTGGCATAAGAGGCCGGTAAACGGGTGTCATCATAAATTACGGGTGAAGGCATAGGCAATTCAACAATATTTAACGGCCTGCCATCTTTTAACTTCATTTCTTTTAGTGCCGATAAATTTTCCTGTAGCAACACATAGTTTTCATCCAAAGGATTACTTTCTACCACGGTTAAAACGGTATCTTCGTTTACAAAACGGGTAATATCGTCAATGTGGCCATCAGTATCGTCGCCTACAATGCCATCGCCCAGCCATAACACCTGATCCTGACCATAATATTCGAGCAAATATTGTTCTATCTGCTCCTTTGTTAAATGTGGATTACGATTCTCATTCAACAGACAGGCTGTAGTGGTTAAAACCGTTCCTGCGCCATTAAATTCTACGGAACCACCTTCCATTACAATATCTGGATTGAATAAGGGTAAATTAAAATGTTTTGCAATTTTAGTTGGCACCACGTCATCCAGGTCAAAAGGTGGATATTTACCGCCCCAGGCATTATAACCCCAATCTACCACTGCTTTTTCGTTACCTTTAACCACAAATGCAGGCCCATGATCGCGGCACCAGGCATCGTTGGTTTCATTGAAATAAAATTCGATCTGCGTTAAATCGGCATCTACTTTTTGAAGTTCGGCAACGGCAAAAGCTTTCATTTCTTCGTCTTTTACGTTGATCCGTACTTTCTCGCCCCCGGCCACCACTTTAATAAACTGGCAATAAGGAGCATAAATAGTTTCGATCTTGCCCGGCCAACTGGCCTCTTTGTGCGGCCAACTTAACCAGGTAGCCTCATGTTTAGCCCACTCGGCTGGGAAAGCATATCCTTGCTTTTTTGGAGAATAATCGAAATGATTGATATTTAAATCTTTTCTTGGCGGAAAGTTTGACATCTAATTTTAATTTATAAAATGAATGGTTCGTGAGGACACGAACCATGGATTTGGATGTTCGTCATCTCGACTGAAGCGCAGCGCAATGGAGAGATCTATTGACAAAAACTGAAGATTAGATTTCTCGCCTCCGTTTCACTCCGCTCGAAATGACGATTTTGGAGGTTTATTAAAATAAAGAATCCTCCATAGTTGTTCGCTTTAAGCTTTGGTCTTTAACCTTTCCGCTTAATCCCCATCAATATATCTTTTAGTAATCGGTTGATACGAATCAATTCTTCTGTCTCTTAAAAACGGCCAGTGTTTGCGCATAAAATCGCTCTGATCCAGGTCTAGTTCCACTACTTCAGTTTCTTCCTGATCATGCGAAGCTAAATAAAGTAAACGGCCCTGCGCATTGGTAGCAAAACTTCCACCCCAGAATTTCATGGCACCATCCTGTTCAAAACCAACTCTGTTTACACTTACTACGGGAACGCCATTGGCCACAGCGTGCGAGCGTTGAATGGTTTGCCAGGCATTGTACTGATCCTGGTTGGTTTCTTCATCCTGATCGGTTGCCCAACCAATTGCTGTTGGATAAAACATGATATCGGCCCCCATTAATGCCGTAATACGTGATGCCTCCGGATACCACTGATCCCAGCAGATTAAAATACCGATCTTCGCAAATTTGGTTTGGAAAACCTTATAACCTAAATCGCCTGGAGTAAAGTAAAATTTCTCGTAGTAAGCCGGATCATCAGGAATGTGCATTTTACGATACTTACCTAAATATGATCCATCAGCATCTAAAACAGCAGTAGTATTGTGGTATAAACCTTCTGCGCGTTTTTCAAACAGCGAAGCAATAATCACCACCCCTAATTCTTTTGCAACGATCTGCAAAGCATCAGTTGATGGGCCTGGGATTGCTTCTGCCAGGTTGAAGTTATCGTAATCTTCCACATCGCAGAAGTATAAGGATGTAAAAAGTTCCTGCAAACACACAATCTGTGCACCTTTAGCAGCGGCTTCCCTTACCTTCATAATGGCCTTATCTAAATTCTCCTGCTTATCTTTAGTACAGCTCATCTGCACCAGGCCAACTTTTACCTTCTTCATTTTTTAAAATTATTGGTTGAGAGAATGAGTGAACGAACGCATTACAATATCATTCAGCCATTCAAAATGCTATCATTCTAAATCGGATGCAAAGTTACTATTTTGTTTAAAAGTAGAACGGCATAAAATTGTAAATGTTATTTTATATCAGTTTAATTCATTTGTATATCAACCAGGTACTTTGTTTTTAAATTCAAGCTTAAAAAACGAAAATACGCTGCAAATTTTCCTATTTATTTCTCTTTGAGGCATTGTGTAACATATTCAAATATTCAATATTCAGCCCCAGGTTATTCGCCTTCCTCTCCTCCGTTTTTCATTTTCATCAAAATGGCATAGGCATTTTTTGTTACCACAATCCCAGGCTTTTTATTGGTTTTAATTTCTATAAATCCATCCATGGTTGTTCCAATTTCTACAGGAACCATTTTGTACAGTTGATGGCCAACTTCCTCAAAAATGTAATATTTATTTTCCCATTTAACTACAGCATCTTCTGGTAAAGCATCAACAGTTTCGTTGCCGATAGCAATGGCTGCGTTTAGAAATGAGCCTGGTAATAATTTATGATCTGAATTTTGGATATCGCAATGCACGGTGGTAGTCCGGTCGTCTTCAATATTTGGCGTAATCAGATGTATTTTAGCGATATATTTCTTTTCGGGGTTTGTCGTCGTGTTACAGATAACCTCCTGTCCTGTTTTTAAACTGGCTGCATCTTTTTCAAGTACAGTGAGGTTCGCGTGTAGTTCTCCGGGCCCAATTAATTCAAATAAAATATCGGTTGCATTAACAAATTTGCCCGTGTTTACATTAACTTTGGTAACATAGCCGCTAATGGGAGAATAAATTTTGATATTACGGCTTATCGAATTTTCATTTAAGGTTTCGGGATTGATGCCAATTAACCTCAATTTTTGGGCAAGTGCTTTTGCCAAAACTTTTTGGTTGTTATAATCGCTCTCGGTTTGCTGAAAGATTTTATCGCTGGTTGCCTTTGTTTGATTTAATCCCTTTTGCCTGGCATAATCTACTGCTAAAAACTTCAGTCTGTTTTGAGAAGTTAGATAATCTTGTTGGAGTTGAATGTACTGTTGATCCTCAACCATAGCTAAAACAGCTCCCTTTTTAACGAACATTCCAGGCATAATAATCATTTTTTTAATATAGCCACCCATAGGCACACTAACAGAATAGGTATTTTCTGGCGGCACATCCACAACTCCGTTAACATTAATGGTGCTATGCATAGTTTTTTGTATTACTTTACCGGTTAGAATTCCAGCATTTTTTGCCTGTGCATCGGTAAGTTGCACCTGGTCTGTATGTACTGCTGCAGGTTTTTCAGACTGAACAGTTTCTTTTTGATCTCCATTGCTGCAGGCCAGTAAAAGTGACATGCAAACCAATGCGGCTAATATTTGAGTTTTCATTTTATCTTATTTATCTGTTGCTGTAATACGTTCAATTTCAAATGCGGCTTCGTTAAATTGTTGTACTTTATCATAATATTCTGCTTTCACCTGAATAAACTGGTTAACCAAAATCACCCAATCCAGATAGGCGATCTCACCAGCATTGAGTTTATCAGAAGCCGTTCTGAAAATATCATCAGCGTTCCTTAACGCGATTTTATGGTAAGAGTTGATCAGTTTTTCAAGCCGGGTATAACGTTCAACTGCGTTTATTAAATTATTATCCAAAGTTTTTTTTGTTAAGGCCAATTCTTTTTCACGCTGTTGGATGAGGATGCCATTGGCTTTAATACGGGAATTTTGCGCACCAAAAAAAATTGGAATCCCGATACCAACACTAACTGAAGAAAACCTTTTACTTTTATCGAAATACTGTTCTGCCCCAATACTGTTGGTTTGCCAACCAATAATACTCGAATTATTGTAACCAAAACTTAATGAAGGCATCAATTTGCTTTTTTCGAGTGCTTTTTGTTGTCTGGCCAAAACCAATTGTTCCTCTCCTAATTTCAGCAAAGGATGGTTGATCTGTTCCTCCCTAAATAAAAGCGCAGTGGAGTAAAGCAGACTATCAGCCTTTGGCAGCAGGTTTTCATTAGTATTTAATAAAAATTTAAACCTGTTTTGCATCAATACATCATCTGTTTTAAGCAACTCAAGCTGATTGTTAATTTGTTGTTTTTGATTTTCTACGGTACGAAGTTCAAGTAAATCAACATCACCTGATTTAAAACGCTGAGTGGATTTCTCAAGAAATGCACCATAAACACTATCGGCCCAAAGTAACAATTTCTGTTTTTCACTTAACAATAACAGGTTGTAGTATGCTGATTTCACTTCGGTTTTCAAATCGAGCTGACGGGCATCTACTTCGATCTCGCTGATACGCAAATTTGTTTTGTGAGCAGCAGATTGCCTGGCATACACCGTTGGAAAATCAAATGTTTGCATGACAGAAAATTTATTGTCATTCGCCAAACTATTGAATTTACCATAATCGAAACTGATTCCTGTTTTTGGCGCATCAAAACTACTTTTAGCGATTTGCTGATAATACTGAACGTTGCTTTTGGCAATCTGCAGTGATATGTTGTTTTTAACAGCAGTATCCAGTGCTGCTTTTAAACTGATATTCTTTTGAGCATTCGCATTGAAAGTTCCTAAAAGTATTATCAGTGCAGTTATGGCAAGTTTATTTTGGGGTTTGAAATACGAAAAGCCTTTTTCAAACAATATATATAACATGGGCAAAACAAATAATGTTAATAAGGTAGAGATTAATAAACCGCCAATAACCACTGTAGCCAGTGGCTTTTGAACCGCACCACCTGCTCCCGTACTAATGGCCATCGGGATAAAACCAAGCGATGGGACCAGCGCAGTCATTAAAACGGCACGAAGTTTTGACTTTGTTGCATGGATGACAATTCGTTTCACATCTGTCCAGCCTTCTTTTTTTAACCGGTTAAATTCTGAAACCAGTAAAATCCCATTCAATACGGCTACACCAAAAAGGGCAATAAAACCTACACCGGCAGAAATACTGAAAGGCAGATCCCTGATCCATAAGGCAAATATGCCGCCGGTTGCGGAAAGCGGAATAGCGGTATAAATCAAAAGCCCCTGTTTAACAGAACTGAAAGCAAAATAAAGGAGTAAGAAAATTAGCAACAATGCGATCGGCACTACAATCGCCAAGCGTGATTTTGCTGCGGTCATGTTTTCGAAAGAGCCGCCATAAGAAATGGTATAACCCCTAGGTAAGTGGAGCTTAGTACCTGCTTTCTGCTGTAATTCCTCTACAATCGACTGCACATCCCTATCCTTAACATTAAATCCAACAATGATCCTGCGTTTGGTATCTTCTCTTTGAATCTGATTAACCCCTTCCACTTCTTCGATATTAGCAACCATACTCAAAGGCACCTGATTACCTGATTTGGTTAAAACCATCAGATTTTCCACATCTTTAATGTTCTTCCTGGCTGATTCATCAAGGCGTACCACCATATCAAAACGTTTTTCTCCTTCGTAAACCTGTCCGGCCACCTGGCCCGCGAAAGCAGTATTAACCACCCGGTTTACATCACCTACGTTTATACCATATTTAGCCATTCCATCGCGGTTGTATTTGATGACCACCTGAGGCATTCCGGTAACTTGCTCCTCGTAAACATTAATGGCCCCGTTAACAGTACCGATTATGGCCCCTAAACGTTTGGCGTAAACAGCCAGCGAATCCAGATCTTCCCCGAATATTTTACAAACCACATCCTGCCTTGCACCGGTCATCAGTTCGTTAAACCGCATTTGTACCGGAAACTGAAAACCTACGGTAATGCCAGGGATTACTTCAACTGCCTTGGTCATTTTAGCGCTTAACTCCGGAAATGATCTGGCAGAAGTCCATTCTTTTTTAGGCTTTAAAATCACCATCATATCTCCTGCTTCAAAAGGCATGGGATCTGTCGGCACTTCGGCACTCCCTATTTTGGTTACTATTTTTTGCACCTCAGGGAACTGATCCAATAGAATTTTCGATGCTTTTTGTGTAGTTTCGATTGTATTGTTCAGGTTACTACCCGTAAGCAAACGGGTTTCAACAGCAAAATCTCCTTCTTCCAGCTGTGGAATAAATTCACCACCAAGTGTGCCCATTATAAAGATGGAGATGGCGAACAAGGAAAGTGTAACCAGCAGAATAGTTTTTGGAAAACGAAGTACTTTACTCAATATCGGCTGATACTTTCTTTCTATCCAGGCCATCAACTTATCTGTTAGATTTTTCTTATGGCTTATGGTTTTATTCAGGCATAAAGCCGACATCATCGGCACATAAGTGATAGACAAGAGAAATGCGCCGAGAATAGCAAAAGCAATGGTCCAGGCCATGGGTTTAAACATTTTACCTTCGATACCTTCTAACGATAGAATGGGTAGATAAACAATAAGAATAATAATCTGGCTGAATACCGCCGATTTAATCATCGATCCGGTTGATTTTTCCACTTCATTGTCCATCTGGTTTTGGTCTATCTTACCAATAGCCCTGAAGTGCTTGCTATGCGAGAACCGGTGAAGAATGGCCTCAACCACAATTACAGAGCCATCTACAATTAAACCAAAATCTATCGCGCCAAGCGACATCAGGTTTCCGCCAACGCCAAACTTATTCATCAGTATGATGGCAAAAAGCATGGATAGCGGGATCACAGAGGATACGATCAAACCTGCACGAAGATTCCCCAAGAAAAACACCAGTACAAAAATCACAATCAGTGCACCTTCCATCAGGTTGGTTTCTACCGTACTAATGGCATTATCAACCATTTTTGTTCGATCCAGAAAAGGCTCGATCACCACACCATCAGGAACCATAGTTTGGATTTTCGCAATTTTATCCTTTACCCGTTTTACTACAACAGAAGAATTTTCACCCTTTAACATCATCACCACAGCACCTGCAACTTCACCCTGGGCATTATAGGTCATGGCACCATAACGTATTGCTGAGCCATACTGAACCTTTGCAACCTGCCCCATTAAAACAGGCATTCCATTATCAAGTGTTTTTACCACAATCTTTTCAATATCGGCCAGATTGGTCGTTAATCCTTCACTTCTGATATATAAAACAGTTGGTCCTTTTTCAATATATGCACCACCGGTATTTTCATTGTTTTTTTCGAGGGCATCGAATATATCAGCAATGGTAAGTCCATAGGCTTTAAGTTGGTCTTGCCTCACCGCAACTTCATATTGCTTCAGCCTGCCGCCAAAACTAGATACCTCTGCCACACCTGGCGTACCTAAAAGCTGCCTTCTTACTATCCAATCCTGAATAGTCCGTAATTCCTGTTCGTTGAATTTGCCTTCATAGCCTTTTTTAGGCCGAACTACATATTGATATATTTCGCCCAAACCGGTTGAAACAGGAGCCATTGCAGGAGAACCTATACCTTGCGGAATTTCCTGCTGTACCTGCTGTAAACGTTCGGCAATTTGCTGCCTTGCCCAATAAACATCGGTTTCCTCACTGAAAACGATGGTAACCAAAGAAAGTCCGAAACGTGAAAAGCTCCTGATCTGTTTAAGTCCTGAAATACTGCTACAGGCTTGCTCAATAGGAAATGTAATGAGGCGCTCAATATCTGGTGCGCCCAAAGATGGAGAAACGGTAATGACCTGCACCTGATTGTCGGTAATATCGGGAAGTGCATCTATAGGTAACTTGGTAACCTCGTAAGCCCCCCACCCGATCAGTGAGCATACAAACAAAGCAATGATCAGTTTATTCCGGATGGAAAAACCGATAATTTTATTTAACATCATAACTTAAATTAAAATAACAGACAAATCCAGAAGCCATCGGAAACGGTTCTGAAAAATTTTAGAAAAGAAATTTAGGCTATGGAAATGGGTGGGCGAAATAGACTTCCGAAAGCAGGATTACTGTAGCAATTGGTGTAATTGAAAATTTTTCTGGTATAAATATTTAAGCACAACGCTTTTAGTAATATAAATTTTTCTGCGGGAACACCTACGGAAATAATGTGATGACCATCAATTTTTTTGAATGGGAGTTTCATATCTTCCTCGTCATCATTATCATTTGGGTCCTGGCCGAAGTAATGCATTTCAAGAAAATCTATAAAACTGATTTCTGCGTTGAGCTGCTGATGCTGTAAAAAGTGAAAAACAAGCTGAGGCGCCTTTATAACTTCTCGTACAGAGGTGTTAAAAATGAGTACCGGGAAAAGTAGCAGAAGGACAACTTTATTCACCCCACAAAGATAGCAAAGCATCAAAATAATTCAAACCTTGATGCTTATTATATCTGTTACTTTACTTAAAAGCCTCCTGAATACGATGGGTAATTTTAAAAGTCTTTCAACCAAAAGATGTGCGCCGAATGGAAGTTGAATACCTTAACATCCATAATTTATATGTTTTTAATGTTTTTTAAGCCTGATAAACCATTTATTAAGCATGCTATTGATACCAAATGATGTGCTTTGTACCAGATTGAACAACTATTTTGAACTATTTTTGCATTGAATTTAAGGCCTTAAAGAAAGGTTAAGTTGAATGATTTGAGGAATACCAATGCAGATGACATTTTTACGATCTGCTCAACCAATCGCTTATAAACAGCCAAAAACGACCTTTTTATTTACAGGCAACAGCTGCAGGAATTTTAATTGTAGTTTTAACAATTAAAAGCAAAAAGCTGTCCTTTTTCGGGCCTATGGAACTGACCTGATCTGGGGACAATTTGCATGAAGCTGAACAGCGGAATGAATAAGATATTCATTAACAAGGTGGTTGTGGACCACAGACCATGGAAGAAAAATTAAACCCTCATTTCAGCTCTGTAGTCTTGCTGTAACTCAAACAGACATTTCGCACAAAGACAGCCATCATACAGTTCGGAAATGTATTGCACTTCATTAATGCTGAGCTGCACCACGCTACACTGGCATTTGGTATAGGAATTTGCCTTGCATTCAATAGCGTTTCCGCATCTTTCGCAGGGAATGATTTCGTGTTTGCTATGTTTCAAGGTTGAAGGCATAAGGTGTCAGGTTTGAGGTAAAACCTATCGTAATACAAAAATATAAACAAAAAATAAGGTTTTGAGCGTTTGCCCAAAACCTTACGATATGATTAGATTCGTCATTCCAGGCTTATTCAGCATGACGACTGTGCGAGACTAGCCAGAACAGCTGATGCAACCTTCTTCCATGGTACAAACCGGACCGGTGATGATTTCCTCAGCTACCTGATCTTGTGGAATTTCGGCAGGGATAACGGCCTCAATGGCTTTACCGCCCTGATTCTCTACTGTAAATTTAACTGCCTGAGAAGCTGCTTGTGTACGCAGGTAATACATACCGGTTTTTAAACCTTTCTCCCATGCGTAAAAGTGCATTGAAGTTAATTTTGATGTATTTGGCGCATTTACAAACAGATTTAATGATTGCGACTGGCAGATATAAGCGCCACGGTCGGCAGCCATATCGATGATGTTACGCATCTTGATCTCCCAAACGGTTTTGTACAGTTCTTTAATATAATCAGGAATTTCAGGAATAGCCTGGATTGAACCGTTTGCCAATATGATTTTGTTTTTCATATCGTTGTTCCATAAACCCAATGCTACTAAATCTTTCAATAAATGTTTGTTTACCACCACAAACTCTCCACTCAATACCCTACGGGTATAAATGTTAGAAGTATAAGGTTCGAAACACTCATTGTTACCCAAAATCTGCGAAGTAGATGCAGTTGGCATCGGAGCCACCAATAAGGAGTTGTACACACCATCTTTAACTACTTTTTCGCGCAAGGTATCCCAATCCCAACGGCCGCTGTCTGGTGTTACATTCCACAAATCGAACTGGAATTTACCTTCAGACAATGGTGAGCCTTTAAACGTTTGGTAAGGACCGTATTTCACTGCCAGATCATGCGAAGCCGACATCGAAGCGAAATAAATGGTTTCGAAGATATCTTTGTTCAAACGTTTAGCCTCATCGCTTTCGAAAGGTAAACGCAACAGGATAAAGGCATCAGCTAAGCCTTGCACCCCTAAACCAACCGGACGATGACGCCTGTTAGAGTTTTCGGCTTCCTGAACAGGATAATAGTTATGATCGATGATTTTATTCAGGTTTAAAGTAGCCTGATAAGTTACATCATATAATTTTTGGTGATCGAAAGCACCGTTGATCACAAAACGAGGTAATGCCAGCGAAGCTAAATTACAAACCGCAACCTCATCTTTAGAAGTGTACTCGATAATTTCGGTACACAGGTTAGAACTTTTAATGGTACCTAAGTTCTGCTGATTAGATTTGCTGTTGGCTGCATCTTTAAACAACATATAAGGTGTACCGGTTTCGATCTGCGAATCTAAGATGGCAAACCAAAGTTCCTGTGCTTTAATGGTTTTACGGCCACGGCCTTCTGCTTCGTATTTAGTATACAATTCTTCGAATGCCGCACCGAAACAATCTGCCAAACCTGGTGCTTCGTGCGGGCAGAATAACGTCCATTCGCCGTTATCTTTAACACGTTGCATAAATAAATCGTTGATCCATAGGGCATAGAATAAATCGCGCGCACGCATTTCTTCTTTACCGTGGTTTTTACGTAAATCTAAAAACTCAAAAACATCTGCATGCCAAGGCTCCAGATAAATCGCAAAAGCGCCTTTACGTTTACCTCCACCCTGATCTACATAACGGGCGGTGTCATTAAATACGCGTAACATCGGGATAATACCGTTACTTGTACCGTTTGTACCCCCGATGTATGAACCCGTAGCACGGATATTATGAATGCTTAAACCAATACCACCTGCACTTTGCGAAATTTTAGCGGTTTGCTTTAATGTATCGTAAATACCTTCGATGCTGTCATCCTGCATGGTTAACAGGAAACACGACGACATTTGAGGTTTAGGTGTAGCTGCATTGAACAAAGTTGGTGTAGCATGTGTAAACCAACGCTCGCTCATTAAGTTATAGGTTTTAATGGCGCTTTCGATATCTTCTTTGTGGATACCAACCGAAACACGCATAAACAAATGCTGAGGACGTTCTACAATCTGACCGTTAACTTTTAACAGGTACGATTTTTCTAAAGTTTTAAAACCGAAATAATCGAAGCCGAAATCGCGGTCATAAATAATCGAACTATCTAAAATATCCTTGTTTTTTTCAATGATCTCATAAATATCATCAGCGATAAGAGGAGCCTCTTTCTGCGCTTTCGGGTCGAAATATTCGTACAACATTTTCATCGTACCCGAGAATGACTTAGTAGTGTTTTTATGTAAATTGGAAACCGCGATGCGCGAGGCCAACAGAGCATAATCAGGGTGTTTTGTGGTTAACGAGGCAGCAGTTTCTGCAGCAAGGTTGTCCAACTCCGAAGTGGTTACCCCATCGTATAAACCTTCGATTACCTTTTTGGCAACGTCAATCGGATCAACAAGATCTGAATTTAAACCATAGCAAAGTTTTTGAATACGCGCTGTGATTTTGTCAAATTGCACCGGTTCTTTCCGGCCATCTCTTTTTAGTACGAACATATTTTATGAGATTATTAGTTAATATTTAGTAGCGGTTATTAAGTATCAGGACTTGATATCCGCCTTTATATTTTTTGTTATTTATTTTAGTAGTATTAAGTAATCGGTATCAAGTAGCAAGATTTAAGTATCTAATATCAAGATTAAACCTTCCACCCTCAACCTTCTAACCTTCTACCTTAGAAGTCTTCATCTAAAGAAAACGCCTGGGCTTTGTTATCGGCAGCGGTTAATACACCACTTTTCTGATAGTCGCCAACACGTTTTTCAAAGAAATTGGTTTTACCCTGCAACGAGATCATCTCCATAAAGTCGAAAGGATTGGTTGCGTTGTATATTTTTTTATAACCTAATTCCTGTAACCACCTATCGGCCACAAACTCGATATACTGGCTCATTAATTTTGCATTCATACCAATCAGGGCAACCGGCAATGCATCGGTGATAAACTCTTTTTCAATTTCAACTGCATCGCTGATAATGCCATGCACCTGTTCTTCACTCAATTTATTGCTCAACATACTGTATAACAAGCAGGCAAATTCGCAGTGAGAACCCTCATCTCTTGATATCAACTCGTTACTGAAAGTTAAGCCCGGCATTAAACCGCGTTTCTTTAACCAGAAAATTGAACAGAAGCTACCGCTGAAGAAAATACCTTCAACTGCAGCAAAAGCCACTAAACGTTCTGCAAAAGTTCCGTTATCAATCCAGCGCAAAGCCCACTCAGCCTTTCTTTTTACGGCCGGAACAGTATCAATAGCATGGAACAAGCGATCTTTTTCTTCCGGATCTTTAATGTAGGTATCGATTAATAAGGCATAAGTTTCTGAATGGATATTTTCCATCATGATCTGGAAACCGTAAAAGCAGCGCGCTTCCGGAATCTGAACTTCACTCATGAAGTTTACTGCAAGATTTTCGTTTACAATACCATCACTGGCCGCAAAAAAGGCTAAAATATGAGATATGAAATGTCTTTCACCGTCGTTAAGGTTTTCCCAATGCTTAAGGTCATCAGAAAGGTCGATTTCTTCGGCTGTCCAGAAACTGGCCTCCGTTCTTTTATACATCTCCCAAACTTTCGGATACTTAATCGGCAAAAGCACAAACCTGTCTTTGTTTTCTTGTAGTAATAATTCCTGTTCCATATGCTGAGGTTTTTAAAATCTTTATTTTTTTACAGAGCCGACAAAGACATGCATCCACCAATTTATATATGATGATTGTAATGTCTTGCTCAAAACGCTGCTGTGAAAGTGCTAACCCTATTGCCTGGTAAACAACTGAATTTTTAGTTGCGAAAATTTAGAATGATAATCTGAGAGATCTACTTACAATTAACTAAAAATTAAGCTTTTATATTTGTTTCCAAACGCAAGAAGTTAAAGAACTTTGTTATAACAAATATATATACGGTGGCCATTTTTTGTGAACCAAAGTTGTTAACACCCCGCCCAATAAAGGGGAAAAAACGATCAGCTCAATATCATTTTCAAGCGAAAAAAAAGCTAATCGTTTGTTTTCAAGGCTTTAGCAAACCAAAATAAGTGTTAATAACTTAAATTTTAGGAGTATTTTGAGGTTTTAATGATGCTAAAAAGCGTATTATTCAATGGTATAACTCAGACTTACCTTTGCGATGCCTTTGCGGTAGATACCGATCTGTTTTGCAGCACGTTCAGACAGATCAATAGCCAATCTTTTGGAAAAAGGGCCACGATCGTTTACCTTAACGATTACTGATTTTCCGTTATCAGGATTGGTTACGGTAACCATCGTTCCCATGGGCAAGGTGCGGTGGGCGGCTGTTAGCTTTTTGGCGCGGTACTTAGCGCCGCTGGTGGTGCGGCGACCTTCGAATTTTCTGTGATAATAAGTCGCGAGAACTGTTTTTTTGATACTATCCGGTTCATTTGAAGATCCAGAATTTTGTGCTTTACCTTGTAAAAACAGGAAACAAAAACTTAATAACAGCAGATATCTCATAGGCTAAATTTTATTTATCGAGCCTGCAAATATAAGCATTTAGTTTATAATCAATAATTTGTGGAAAAACAGCTCATTTTTGTGCATTAAAAAAGGCGTAAAGCTTATCGCCTTACGCCCCTACCTAACCCTTCTACATCTACCTTATTTTTGATCTGGTACAAAGTTCATCGAGATCGAATTTACGCAATGACGGGTGTCTTTATTGGTAAATCCTTCACCCAAAAACACGTGACCAAGATGCGCGCCACAGTTGGCGCAAACAATTTCTGTACGCGAGCCATCGGCATCCGGAATACGCTTAACAGCGCCTTTAATTTCATCATCAAAAGCAGGCCAGCCACAATGCGCATCGAACTTACTTTCTGAGCGGTAAAGTGGCGCATTACAACGTTTACAAGTGTAAGTTCCCTTATCTGTAGTATGCTCATATTTACCTGTGCCCGGATACTCGGTACCTTTATGTACAATTACCCTTTCTTCTTCGGGAGTTAATGGATTCCAGTTCATCTTTTTCTTGGGTATAATTTGTGTTGCGTCTGTTGCCTGTTTTGTCTCTTTCTTATCCTGCTTTTGCGCACAGGCAGAAAGCCCGGTAATTAAAATAACAGCTGAAAGCAAAAATAGTTTATTTAACATCGTTTTCATACTTCAATATACGGTATAGATGTTGTTTTGGTTTGATGGTTTAAGGGTTTGTATTAGTGTTTACAAAGGAATGATAAATGTATCCTGGAGTTTTCTGTTATATGATTGCTTTCAAAAACCTAAAAAGAGTACATTCACTTTTTGCCACGGAAACACAGCTAACACGGAGGCATTTTTCATAAAACAACTCGTCGGATCTCCAAAGTTGGTTTACCGAAATTTAAAATCAAACCAACAGTACAGCCGGAGCACTTTAAATAATTAATAGTTTGGGCCAAATCTTCATTAGCAATTCCACTTTTAGATTTGACTTCTTAACAGAATCAAAAACAATGAAATCAGCGTAGAAATTATGTGGCAGCAAAATTTCTTTATAATAAACAGGGTATTGCTTTTCACGTTCATAATGATAGCCCCGGCTTTCCAACTCAACACAAATGGCATCCTTGTAAACAATTTCCAGAAAACCAAAGCCCAAATCTCTATGGACTTCAATTGCAGCATTAATAATTAAATCAGTTTCATTTTTAAATGGAAAATGATTTTGTTTTATTTCATAAGCCATAAACGATAGTTTTGAACTAATTTAATGATATTTTGACATTCTTCTATTTGCGTAGCGCGCTGTTCCGTGGCGACTAATTTTCAGTTTAACCCTGTGGCTACTTTGTTTTCGGGCAATCTAACCAAATAAAAAAGCGCTTCGAAACTAATCGAAACGCTTTCCTTTTGATGTAAATTTAAAATCTTACTTTGCTAATTCTTCCGCTATTGCAACACCGATTTCAGCAGGACTTTCTACTACCCGGATACCACACTCCCGCATGATTTTCATTTTTGCAGCTGCAGTATCATCAGCACCGCCAACAATTGCACCCGCGTGGCCCATTCTACGTCCCGGAGGCGCAGTTTGACCAGCGATAAAGCCAACAACAGGTTTAGTGCCATGTTCTTTGATCCAACGGGCAGCTTCGGCTTCCATACCACCACCAATTTCACCAATCATGATGATACCGTGTGTTTCAGGATCGTTCATTAATAATTTAACGGCTTCAACGGTTGGTGTTCCGATAATCGGATCACCACCAATACCAATGGCAGTGGTAATACCCAAACCGGCTTTAACCACCTGATCTACCGCCTCGTAAGTTAAAGTTCCTGATTTAGAAACCACACCTACATGACCTTTTTTGAAGATAAAACCTGGCATAATACCGATTTTGGCCTCATCAGCAGTAATTACACCAGGGCAGTTAGGACCGATAAGTGTCACATCACGATCTGCAATATATTCTTTAACCTGAATCATATCCTTTGTAGGGATACCTTCGGTAATACAAACAATAACTTTAATACCACCCTCGGCAGCTTCCATAATGGCATCAGCAGCAAAAGCCGGTGGTACAAAAATGATCGATACATTTGCACCTGTTTGATCAACGGCGTCTTTAACAGTATTAAAAACAGGCTTTTCTAAATGTAATTGCCCACCTTTGCCAGGTGTTACACCACCAACTACGTTTGTACCATAGGCCAGCATCTGCTCAGCGTGGTAAGTTCCTTCGTTTCCGGTAAAACCCTGAACGATAACCTTAGAATCTTTATTTACTAAAACGCTCATGTATCAATATTTTTTTGTGCAAAGCTAATATTATTGAACTGGAATTCAAATCTAAAACCATATTATTTGGTCCGTTTTTTCAGGAAAATGTAAGGAAATGGTTTTAAGCTAAAAGGGAAAAGACAAAAGCTAAAGCGCAAAGCAAAATCACTTCTTATTTTGCTGCCATAGAAAAAATCTACCGTAGCCAATCTAGCGATTGAATTGAGGTTAAATTAAAGGAAAAATACTGGGCGCCACAACCAAAGGCAACCCCTTCGGCAATAAACCTGACAGCAGCGGACATCCCGATTTTTCATCGTGATAAAGCGAATGGCAGGACTAAAGGCCGCCAAGAAACACAGCACGTCGGTTTCCAAATTAAAACCCTAACGTTAATTCCATTAATAATCTGCCCTGAAGATGTTTTGAACATTTTTTTATCCCGGCCGTCACCCTGATCCGATAGCTATCGGATTTATTTCAGGGTCTATTTGTATATAAAAAATGCTGACCACGAAGTAGCTACAAGGCAATTGAAAACACTATTTCTACTTGTAAAATAAATTCAGCATGACGATCACATATTATAAATATCTAAAAATGAAATTCTTATATTATAAAATAATCGAGATCATTTTACTAACACTTAGGTTTATGAAATGAGCAGTCCGGCACTTTTAGAAGGCGGGTTAGTAACAAAGCTTAGATGTTCTGGCAATATCAAGACAAAACGCTTAAATTTACCTTTAGGGCTAAAGCAGAAAGACCAAAGCTTAAAGCCAATATTAATATAAAACGAGCCAAATGAGCAGCAGAGCACTAACCGTACTATTTTTCATATTTTTTATTTCAATCGCGGCAAAAGCACAAACTGCCGATACCAGTAAATACATTCTGCAAAATGATGCTGAAGTAGCTAAGGAAGAACCAGGAACCCACAATGGCGGAGGTAAAACCATTGGCTTTAACTTTTTTGCTAATGCCAAAAAGCTGAAAACAGCTTTTAGGAAAAGGATTTTGAAACCGGGCTCATCAATCGGTTATCACCTGCAAAAAGAGGATGAAATTTATTACGTAATCAGCGGAAAAGGAACCATGCAAATGAACGGGAAAACCTTTGCGGTGAAACCTGGCGATGCCATTCTAACCCGTCCGGGCAGCTCGCACGGCATTGCACCGGATGCAGGCAACGATCTGGTGATTTTGATTGTTTATGAAAGGAAATGACTGGCAGTTTTCAGTAAGCTATCAATGGGCGCAACTGCAAACAAAAATGCCGAATGGATTTATATCCACCCGGCAATATTAGATCATTTGACTTGATTATGTGCCTGAAGCTGAAAACTCCAAACTTAAGCTTTCCATCCTTTTACCCATTCGTCCTGCGCTCTTTCATCCTGGAAAGTCCAGGCCACGAAGCGGCTTATTTTCTGGCCCTGGCTCATGATAACAGTACGTACTTCAAAAGCATTTGCTTTAACTAAAGCGTTATAAATACTTTTCAGGTTTGCGCTTTTCGAAACGAGTGAACTAAACCATAAAACCTGGTTTTTAATCTGCGCACTCTGGATAATCATCTGCTCCACAAAAGCACGTTCGCCTCCGGGGCACCAAAGCTCGGCCTTGTTTCCACCAAAGTTTAGTACATGTTTTACTTCTTTTTCATTTCCCCCCAGGTTGCGCCATTTTTGACGGGTACCCTGTTCAGCTTCTTTTAAGGAAGAATGGAAAGGCGGATTACAGACCACTGCATCAAAACGTTCTGTTCTGCCTACAATTCCCCTGAAAATACCCATTTTAGAGGATTGCTGGCGGATTTCTATCGCACCCTGCAATGGTTTGTTGGCTTCGATAATGCGTCTCGCCGATTCGACCGAAAGTGGATCAATCTCCGAACCCACAAAACTCCATCCGTATTCCTGATGACCGATGATCGGGTAAATGCAGTTAGCACCTACACCAATGTCGAGTACATTGATTTTAGGCCCTTTTGGATTTTTACCTTTATTGCTTGATCCCAACAGATCGGCAACATAATGGATGTAATCTGCCCTGCCCGGAATAGGCGGACAAAGAAAATCCTGTGGAATATCCCATTGTTGGATATCGTAAAAATATTTCAACAATGCCCTATTTAATGCTTTTACAGCATTTTGATCAGCAAAATCGATTGAATCGTCGTTATGTTCGTTTTTAAAAACAAAACGTCTTAGTTCTTTTGAAGCGGCAATAAGTTGTTTGAAATTGTAACGTGAACGGTGTTTATTGCGTGGATGCAACTCGCTTTTTTCTTTGCGGTTATTTTGTTCTTGCTGGGCCAATGTACTATAGGTTAATTAAACAAGCTGTGTTGCCTGTTTCTGCTACAAAGATAGGTTAAATAGTTTGGAGTTGGGCGTTTTTAGTTGGGAGGAGAATTCCTTTGGTTAAAGAAAATCCAAACTGACAACTGCAAACTCCTGCTAAGCCTCCTCTCCTTTTTCGATCGTGGCAGGTTGTATGGCTTTTAAATATTTCTCCTGGTCGAACTGGTTTTCACTTTTGGCTATCACAATAGTAGCCACGCCGTTTCCGATTACGTTGGTAATGGCCCTGGCCTCGCTCATAAAACGGTCTACACCAATTAAAATGGATATATGTTCAATCGGCATGATTTTTAAAGCGGTAAGGGTTGATACCAATACGATAAAACCACTTCCGGTTACACCTGCAGCGCCCTTCGAAGTAACCATAAGTACACCTAAAACGGTGATCTGCTGCCCCAGGGATAAATCGACCTGGAAAACCTGGCAGAGAAATATCACCGCCATGGCCAGATAAATTGCGGTACCGTCAAGGTTAAAAGAATAGCCGGTCGGAATTACCAAACCCACCACTGATTTATCGCAACCTATGCTTTCCATTTTCTGCATCATACTGGGCAAAGCCGATTCGGAAGATGAGGTACCCAATACAATCAGGATTTCCTGACGGATGTATTTGAGGTAAGCCCATAGACTGAATTTGTAATACCTGCAAATCCCATTTAGCACGATAAAAATAAAAAGGATACAGGTTAAATATACTGAACCCATCAGTTTGGCCATGCCAAATATACTTTCCAGGCCATGGGTACCGATGCTAAAGGCCATCCCGCCAAAAGCGCCTATAGGTGCTAACCGCATAATCAGTTTCATGATTTTAAAAAGCACTTTCGAGATTCTGTCAAAGGCGTTTAAAACACTGGTTCCATCGCTGCCCAGTTTATTCAGCCCGTAACCAAAAAGAATGGCAAAAAGCAGAATCTGCAGGATATTTCCCTCTGCAAAAGCCGCTATAACGTTATGCGGGATAATGTGAAGGAAAAACTCACCCCAGTTCATCTCTCTGGCCTGTTGGGCGTAACCTGCAATTTTTGTGGCATCGCCGGCTTTGTTTACCATCCCGACACCTGGTTTTAAGATATTCGCCACCAGCAAACCAATGGCTATGGCAACGGTACTTACAATTTCGAAATATAACAGTGCCTTACCACCAACACGGCCTACTTTTTTCATATCGCCCATATGTGCAATACCCAACACAATGGTAAAAAATATAATCGGGGCAATTAACATGCTGATGAGGTTAATAAAACCCTCACTGATCATTTTGGCTGTTGGTGCGAAGCCAGGAAAATAAGCGCCAACAATAATACCCACCGTTATGGCGATTAAAACCTGAACTGTTAAATTGGAAAATATCTTTTTCATTTATGCTTAGGAAAAATGAAAGATAGGGTAATTTTTCTTTCTGTTCTTATACTGGTTTAAAATTACATGTAACATGCCCCTTCACGATGCGTTTGGAAAGCCCGGCAGATTTGACAATAATCAAACTCCTTTGATAAATCGGGTTACAAAACTGGATTTATTCTACAGTAATTCATATATTTAGCGACCTAACAAACCAAACCTCCAAACATTCATGTCTTTATACAACCTATCTGCTGAAAAGATATTACTGCAAAAGATTGCCGAGGGCGATGCCTATGCCTTTAAGCATGTTTTTGAGCTGTATAAGAACAAAGTATATAGTTTTGTGGTCAGGTTTGTGCACTCAAGGGCTGATGCTGAAGAAATTGTGCAGGATACTTTCTGCACCATCTGGCAAAAGCGTGATATATTGCCCAACATTGAGCATCCGCGCAACTATATATACACTATTGTACGCAATAAAACCTATACTTATCTGAACCAGGCCGCAAAAAATCAGAAAGCCCTGGCCCAGGTATGGGCAAACATGCAGTTGGAACAGAATGATATTGCCGATCTTACCGATTTAAGGGATAGTGAACTCCTGATCAAAAAAGGGCTGGCCAACCTATCGGAACAAAAGCAACAGATTTTTAACCTTAGCCGGATAGATGGTATGAGCCATGAAGAAATCGCTGCACAGGTTGGTTTATCCAAAAGCAGGGTAAAAAATGTGATCGTAGATGTGCTAAAATACCTGCGCCATTATCTTTCCGAAAATAATATCAGCATCAGTATTTCTGGCCTGTTGTTTTATTTCATGATGTAAACGCTATTTAAAATACCTGTTCATAAAGGCAGTAACAGCTCTTGCTATGGATTTTGCATAATTGTTCCTGCTTTTATCATTCATCCTAACCTCCTGGTTAAACTCAAGCTGAATAGCCGAGATATTGCCCGAAAACCTGGATCCGTGCCTCGCCGTATTATAACCACCGTTAAAATACCGCCTATCGGGAAAATCATTTGCATCAATAGGATTGGGATAGGCCTTTGACGGCGTTGCTGTAAATCCGCTTTGATTTAACAGCGTGCCAAGTGCAGTATCTCCGGTAGCCAGTTCCTTCATGCTGGCCTTTCCCGATCTCACCAATGCCCTTAAACTCGATTGATCAGCCAATTTTTCGAGGTCGCCACTTCCAAAGTCTTTACCGCTTAATAATAGCCCTACTTCTGTACGCTGTGGCCGGTGCGCATTTCCATGAATATCAAGAACCAATCCCGAACCATTTTTGGCCACCTGAATCTTCGCATCATCTATATATTGATGAAAAGCCTTCCAGGCGGCTATTGCATTTTTGTCATCCTGTGCAGCTAATGACATGGCCCTGTTGGCATCCAGCTTACACCTGTGCAGGTGGTTAAGCACCACATGCGGACGTAATCCGGTAACTTTTCTGATCTCTTCTGCCAGGGCCAACGTGAGTTCCAGTGTTTTCGAATCAGCCATTGCCGAGAAACTTTCGGTATCGCCATAATCCAAATCGTTTTCCGATACCACAAAATCCTTAGTGCGTGTATGCATAAATTCCGGTTTGAGGTCGCCACCATGTGGAGAAGTCAGGATCAGTTTCGAGCCGGCATCGCCTGCAATGTATTCGATAGCCACTGCATGCTCGCCAATAGCTGATTCAACCTGAAAGGTATAACTTTTACCTGGCTGATACCTCCGCAGACTATCTTGCAGTGAAAATGTTTTGGCAATGCCCGATGCCTGGTAACCTAAGCTGTTCAGCAGCAGTACAACAATATAAATCCGTATTCTTAAAGACATTTTTTTTGGTTTTAGATATAGACTTTTTCTACGGTTAAAAGGACCGCGAAAAAAAATATTTTTTTTCGCGGTCCTTTGGTTCCTGCCAGTAGTCTATCTATTTAACCAAACTTGCCAAAACATCATGCCCGAAAATATTAACCAAAGAATTAACGAACTGCTTACACAATATGTAAACAAGAGCATTTCTGAAGCTGATTTCAAAGAATTGTTCGAATACCTCAGCCAAACAGAAAACAGGCACATTTTTGATGATTTCATGAAAAAATCGGAAAAAGAAACACTACCGGATATTACAGCCAACCATGTAGATTGGGACCACATGTATCAGCAGATCGTAGAAAACGGGCAGGAAAAACCGAAGTTCGGTTTAATTATCAATATCGGTAAAAAACTGACCATTGCAGCATCACTGGTGATGATGATTTATCTTGGGTATCAACGATATCGTCAACCTGAAATTACACCCCATTTGGTAAGCGTTCAGAAAAAGGACCTTGCCCCCGGGAAGAACAAAGCCACTTTAAAACTTGCCGACGGTTCAGAAATTATACTGGATGATATGCAAAATGGCATACTGACTAAACAGGGTGCAGCAAATATCAGCAAAAGTGACCAGGGAACATTAGCCTATACAACAGAACAAACTTCGGCTTCAGAAAAAATTTATATCAACACCCTGAGCACACCAAGAGGTGGCCATTTTAAACTGATGCTACCTGATCAAACAATGGTATGGCTTAATGCAGAATCGTCTATTACTTTTCCCACGGCATTTAACGGAAGTGAGCGTAGGGTAAAGGTAACCGGTGAAACTTATTTCGAGGTATCGAAAAACCGGAGTAAACCTTTCATTGTAGAAAGCGGTGCAGCAAAGGTAGAGGTTTTAGGTACCCATTTCAATGTGAATGTATATCCAAACGAAGAAAATTCGGCAGTTACGCTGTTAGAAGGTTCGGTAAAACTCAGCCGGCAAACGCATTCAATAACACTTTTACCCGGGCAACAGGCTGTTTTTAATCCGAAAAATGAGCATACAAACATCATTTATGTGGATATAGACAATGTGGTAGACTGGAAAAACGGGTTATTTATTTTCGAGAATGCCAGTGTCCCTGAGGTAATGCGCCAGATTGAAAGGTGGTATGATGTAGATGTGAAGTATATCGGGCAAATACCGGGCATTAAATTTAACGGAGCATTAAGCCGCAGCAATAATGTGTCGAAGTTACTCAAACTTTTACGGGCCGCCGGGAATATCGAATTCAACATCCATAATCAAACAATAGAAGTAAAACAAATCAGTAAGAAACCATGAGATAGATAAATCGGAAATACCCATAGCGAAAAAATCCTCCCGGTGGCCGCCGGGAAGATTTCACTAAAGCTGCAGGCAGCAGTTTTTGGGCTATAATAATTATCAACAGATCTATAAACCTAAAACCAAACAAACTTATGAAAGATTGTCTACAATCTGAAACGGACACTGGTATGTCCAAAACCACCAAACAACAAAAGAGAAGAGGTTATGCATTTAAAGCTTTTTTGATCATGAAATTTACAACAATCATCGTCTTTTGCCTATCCATGCAACTCAGCGCCAAAACCATGGCACAGAAAGTAAGCTTATCGGTAAAAGATGCCAGCCTTAAAACGATTTTTAAAGAGGTTCGGAAACAAACAGGCTACTATTTTATCTATAGCAACGAGGCTTTATCTCAATCCATACCGGTATCTGTTCAGGCTAAGAACCTGGATCTGGACAAACTTCTGGCTATCATTTTTGATCACCAGCCACTAAGTTATGCAATCGAAGAACAAACCATTATCGTCAATATCAAAACCCCGGTTCCTGGCATGAGGGTGGACCGGATTATCACCGGTATCGTTACCGGACAGGATGATAACCAGACCTTGCCTGGCGTATCAGTAAAAGTAAAAGGAAAAAACGGAGGCGTCATCACCAATATGGATGGTAAGTATACCATTAACCTTCCTGAAGGGGAAAATACGCTCGTGTTTTCATACCTGGGTTATACTACAAAAGAAGTCATCGTGGGCTCCTCAAATACACTCAATGTTAAGCTCGCCGTAGAAAACAAGCAGCTGGAAGAAGTGGTTGTTCAAGCCTACGGAACCGTCCGTAAGAGTGCGCTGACCAATTCGGTTTCCACCATTAGTGCAAAAGAAATTGAATCTAGGCCGATATCAAATCTGGGTGTCGCATTGGTAGGTGCTGCTCCAGGTTTGCAAACCACTACAGGAAGCGGGCAACCTGGTGCCGGGCCGGCCGTAAGAATCAGAGGATTTGGCACCATTAACGGAGGCTCTGATCCTTTATATGTGGTAGATGGCGCACCTTATGAAGGTGCCTTGAACAACCTCAATCCTGATGATGTGGAAAGCATTTCCGTGTTAAAAGATGCTTCAGCCTCTGCCTTATATGGTTCGAGGGCGGCAAACGGTGTCATCCTGATCACCACAAAGAGAGGAAAAGACAGTCCGGCTACGCTGACCTTAAAAACTACCCAGGGATTAAATTCACGCGGGCTGAGCGATTACGAAAAAGTAGATGCCTTTCAGTATTATCCGCTTTTATGGGAATCTATGAGAAACAGCCTGGTAACCGGCGGAGCAACTTTAGATGCGGCCAACACACAGGCATCCAATAATATTTCGGGAGCCTTGGTTTCAAACCCATTTAATGTTCCAGACAACCAGATTGTACTCACTGACGGAAAAATTAATCCTTCAGCCAGCCTGCTTTATCCTGAAGACCTGGACTGGCGCGATGCGCTACGCCGCACGGGTTTGAGAAGTGAATATAATCTGAACTACAGAGGTGGAAGTAACAAAAGTGATTTTTTTGCTTCTTTCAATTATTTAAAGGATGAAGGTTATTCTGTTTTAACTGACTTCAATCGTTACAGTGGCCGGGTAAATGTGAACTCTCAGATTAAAAAATGGATCAAAACCGGAATGAATGTTTCAGGATCTGTTCAGAAAACAAAAGTAGGTAATGAAGACAGCGGAATCTGGGAAAATCCATTTTACACCGACCTGATCTTTGGCCCTATCTACGCGGTACATAAACACAATCCTGATGGAAGTTACGTCATGGATGCATCGGGCAATAAAGTTTATGATGAAGGCTATACCCGACCTATAGCCCCAGGTAGAAACGTGATAGCAGAAACGGAATACAATGATAATTTCACCGAACGCAACTTTTTAAGCGGCAGAACTTATGCAGAAATTTCTTTTCTCAAAAACTTTAAATTCACGACGAACATCAGTCTGGATTTAAACAATTATAAATTCAATGTTTTTGATAGTCCGAAGATTGGCGACGGGCTTAGCTCAAACGGGCGGAGCAACCGGACCAATTCTACTACCCGTACCATTAACATTAACCAGTTGTTAAATTATAACAAAACCATGGGCAGACATAATATCGATGTACTGGCTGGTCACGAATCTTATCAACGTCGTTATGATTACAGTTTCGGCAGTGCAGCAGGGCAAATTGTAAGTGGTTCAACCGAGTTGAGAAATTTCGCTAACATACTTTCCCTAACCTCTTATCAGGATAACTACCGCATTGAATCTTATTTCGGCCGGATGCAGTATGACTTTGACGGACGCTACTTTTTGTCTGCTTCGTATCGTACGGATGGTTCCTCTAAATTTGCACCTGATTACCGCTGGGGCAATTTCTGGTCTGTGGGCGCCGGCTGGCAAATCAATAAGGAAAAGTTTTTTAAAGTGGATTGGGTAGACAACCTGAAAATCCGCGGATCTTATGGCCAGGTAGGTTCTGACGACCTGGGCAGTTATTATCTTTATCAAACCTTTTATGATACCGGATATAAAAACGGAAATGAGGCAGGCATAAAACAATCACTGGCATTGGGAAATGAAAAAATTCAATGGGAATCTAACGACAATATGGATGTTGCCCTTGAATTTGGTGTATTAAAAAACCGGATTTCAGGAAGCGTTGAATATTTTAACCGTTATACGGATAATCTGTTATTTAATGTCCCATTGGCTTTATCATCGGGCTTAACGACTCAAAATCAGAATTTTGGCAGTTTGTACAATCGAGGAATAGAAATCCAGTTAGATGGTATACCGGTGAAAACCAAAAATTTCAGATGGAATATCGGCATCAACTGGACTACCATCAATAATAAAATCTCTAAACTGCCATTCGATGAATTTATCGACGGAACCAAAAAATATATGGTGGGTCAATCCCGTTACGATTACTGGCTAAGAGATTATTATGGTGTTGATCCGGATACGGGATCAGAACTATATGTTGCCGGGCCGGCTGCCACCTCAACGAAAACTTTAGCCGACGGAACCGTAGTAACCACCAGCGGAAGCGGTGCGCAGTACCATTATGCCGGTTCTGCCATTCCGGATTTTTATGGCAGTATCAACAATACTTTTACCTATAAAAATTTCTCGCTGGATTTCAGGTTTATCTACCAGGTGGGCGGTGTTTCGTTCGACAATGATTACCAATCGCTGATGTACAACGGAACTTACGGACGCGCCCTGCACGTTGACGCCCTGAACCGCTGGCAGAACCCGGGCGACATTACCAACGTTCCAAGGCGGGCCATCGGCGCAACCATGTACGATAGTGATAAATGGTTGGTTGATGCATCTTACCTGTATTTGCGGGCTGCTAACTTTAGCTATAACCTGCCTAAAGCGTTTGCAAAAAAAATAGCCATCAATAATGCCAGAGTTTTTGTTACCGGAGAAAACCTTTTTATGAAATCATACCGCAAAGGTTTTGATCCTTCTCAGGCTTTCAACGGAAATACAGGCTATACCTATGCCCCTACACGGATAATTTCTTTAGGTTTAAACGTAACGCTATAATATCATTGACATGAAAATTTTTAAACTCACATCGGTATTCATGCTGATTACGGCATTGCTTACCTCCTGCAAAAAAGACTTTTTAGAAACCTTCCCTACTGATCAGGTGGCACAAACTACTGCCTTCGAATCTTTAGCCAATGCCAAACTGGCCGTTAACGGGATGTATAGACTGATGTACCTGCAAATCTCGAATCAATCGCAGGACGCTCATGGGGCCATGATGCTGAATATGGACGCCATGGGAGAAGATTTTGTATGGTCTGGCAATACTTACAGTTATTTCAAACCGGCTTTACGGTGGGTAGATCACCGTAGTGCTGCAACCAGTTTAGCGGCCTTTCCCTATATTCTGTACTACCGCATTAACAGTAATGCCAACATGATTATCGAAAACATTGATAAAATTGATGGTCCTGCAAATGAAAAAGCAGCTGTTAAAGGCGAATGTCTGGCAGTACGGGCCTGGTGTCACTTTAACCTGGTTCAGCTTTATGGCAAACGCTACGAGGCAGGGAAACAGAATACCCAGCCCGGCATTCCACTAATCGTTAACAACAGTGGAGTTGATCAGCCACGTTCCACCGTAGAAGATGTTTATAAACAGATTAATGCCGATCTGGATCAGGCCATCTCCTTACTTTCTACCGCGGTGGCCAGACCAGCCAAAACCCATGTTAACATCAATGTGGCCAAAGGATTTAAAGCACGTGTTGCGCTTACGATGCAAGACTGGGCTACCGCAGCCAGGATGGCTAAGGAAGCCCGTACGGGATTTAGCTTAATGAGTAATGCTGATTACCTGGGTGGATTCACGCAGATTGGCAATATAGAATGGATGTGGGGGGCAAACCAGCTCGTAGATCAGGTACCTACGTACGGATCTTTTTATTCTTATGTTTCGGCCAATTTCAACTCCTCATGGAACAGGCTGGAACCAAAAATGATCAATTCCGTTTTATATGCTAAAATTGCCAGCACGGATATCCGCAAAAAATTATGGTGGGACGGAACCACAGCAGAAAAAAGCAATTTTCCGGGCGCCATTGATGCCGCTACCAATGCCCCGGCTTCGAGCGTAAAAGTAATTAAATATATGCACCGTAAATTTAAGGTACAGGATGTGAACAGCCGGGCAGGAGACATTCCCTTTATGCGTGTGGCCGAAATGTATCTGATTGAAGCGGAGGCCCTGGCCAGAAGTGGGCAGGATGCAGCCGCAGCCACTGCACTTTATCCTTTGGCTGTGAACAGAAATCCATCTTATGTTTTATCAACGAAAACAGGCAATGATCTGATTGAAGAAATCATGATCCAAAGAAGGGTTGAATTGTGGGGTGAAGGTTTCCGCTTTTACGATCTGAAACGTACCGATAGTGAACTCAACCGGAGCGGGATGGATAATCCCCGTGTAAGCAGCACAGTAACCTACACCGACATTGCCTTTACCTTATCAAAGCCTAAGCCTTCTCAAAGTAATTTATGGGAATATAAAATTCCACAAGACGAGATTGATGTGAATAAAGCGATAGGCCCTGAAGATCAGAACCCATAATTAACCTCCAGATAGGGGCTGCCCCGATGGGTAGCCCTTTATAAATGATGTGTAATGAGTAAATTAACCAAACTTTTCATCCTTCAGCTTGTTTGGCTGAATATATTGTTATCCTGTAAATCCAGATCAATTCTGGCTACCGGAACAGCTTTACCAGAATCGGTTCCCAAGGCTTCGATCCGGTTTCAGCAAAGAAAGGTTTTTCATTTTAACCAGGGTACTGTTGCCTTTAGTAATACTTTTGCCGGCGCAAGACTGAACCAGGTGACACAGCTAAACGACAGTACTTTTAAACTCCTGATCGAACCCGAAAATACACCCGTTAATCCAAGTCCGTGGTATGCCTTTAAAATATGGTCGGCTCATAAACGTCGCTATACCCTGCAATTAACCTATGTCGGCACCAAACATCGTTATGATCCGAAGCTCCAATTAAAGAACGGCGCCTGGAAAGATGTGCAGCCTATCGAAGTAAGCAAAGATGGAAATCTTGCCAGCTTTGGTTTGGAGGCAGGTGCCGATTCTTTACTAATCGCGGCGCAGGAGCTGATGACTAGTCATGACGAATACCAGTGGGAAGACAGCCTGATTAAACTGCCCTTTATTAAGCGTATGCAGATTGGCAAAAGCATATTAGGGAAACCCATTAACGCTTTAAACATCACTGAAGGAAACGGAAAAAAACTTATTGTCATCCTCAGCCGGCAACATCCTCCGGAAGTTACCGGTTACATGGCCATGCAGGAATTCATCAGAACCGTAAGTGGTTCATCTGCCTTGGCCAGTAACTTTCGCAAAGCTTATGAGGTTGTACTTATTCCGATGATCAATCCGGATGGGGTTGATGAGGGAAACTGGCGTCATAATGTTGCCGGGGTTGATTTGAACAGAGATTGGGAAAATTTTATCCAGCCTGAAACGAGAAGTGTCAGAAATTATATTTTAAAAAAAGTTGATCGGCAGCAGGCAAAGGTATACTTCGGGATCGATTTCCATTCAACTTATCATGATGTATTTTACACCAATGAAGACCAACCTTTGCAGCAAACCAACCGGCCCGGTTTTACCCTCAAATGGCTAAATGCCTTCAGTGAGTCTATCCCTGGTTTTAAGCCAAATATCAAACCTTCACCAAATGGCGGAAATGTATCCAAAAGCTGGATGGGAAGAAATCTTAATGCTGAAGCGCTAACCTATGAGGTAGGTGATGATACGCCAAGACCAACACTTAAAATGAAAGGCCGGGTGGCCGCAGAAAAAATGATGGAGCTGCTCTTAGCTGAAAAATAATTGGTTTAATGCAAAATGGCCGATGGATTATCGGCCATTTTTATAGCTGTTTTAGGGTTTAATGTTGATCACGTCACCTGCTGTGAAGATCCCAAAATCGGCCTGTTTAAATTTTAGCAAACCTTTACCGGTTTTCTTAAGCGCTTTTGGATTAGCCAAACGAACAACCTGACTTTCACCTGCAATAGTTGCTGTATGACCATGAACAATGATCGCTGTACTTTCATCAATACCTATGCAAACCAGACGGGGGTGTGCTGCCAAAGCAGAAATCAATCGGTTATAACGGTTACGTTTTAAAAAATGCTGATCAATGATGGTATTTTGCAACAAACCCATTCCTTCATCAAATTCGATATTTTTATCCCATAATTTGTTAAATGTTTCTTTGTAAACAGTATCTAAAAGTTGTTTGCCGGTAATCATATACTTACTCATTACCGCAGCACCAGCACTTGTTCCGGCAATAGTGGCTCCATTTTGATAGGCCTTATGAATAGCAGCGTAAACCGGGGTGTTTAGCACCGATTTCATAAAACGGTTCTGGTCACCGCCTAAAATATAAATCAGTTTTGCACCAGCCAGCGAATCGATCCACTTTTTATCATTAACATCATGTCTGCTGAAATTAAAATTCCTGATAGCCCGGTTGTCAAGCTTCTTTAGCTGTGTAGAAAGGGTCCCGAAGCCTACATCAGGTACCTCGCTCGCCATTGGCAGCACAATAATATAATCGTTCGCTTTTAGTGAAGCGGTATTCAGCATTTCTCTCATCAGCGCATCCGAGCGCTCGCCGCCACCAATAATAAACAGCTTACCTTTAGGCTTTCCCTGCGCAACCGCCATTAGTGAAAGACTGGCCAGCCATACCATCAAAAATAGTTTTTTCATTATTTGTAAATGTTTACTTCGATTTTCCCATCCGCAGTGATGGTGCCTCTGTACATGCCTTCGGTGTTAAATGGCATCGCCACATTTCCTTTTTTATCTAATGCGATCAAACCACCGTCGCCCCCCATTTTACCCACTTTATCCAGTACAATTTTCGACGCTTCTGCTACCGAAATACCTTTGTATTCCATTAAATCGGAAATGGTTTTGGCTACCACATTGCGGATATAAAATTCGCCCCAGCCAGTACACGAAATGCCGGCAGTTTCGTTGTTACAATAAGTGCCTGCGCCAATAATCGGCGAATCGCCTACCCTGCCATATTTTTTATTGGTCATACCGCCTGTGGATGTCCCTGCGGCCAGGTTGCCCGCTTTATCCAAAGCCACACAGCCCACGGTACCGAATTTATAATCATGGTTTTTGATGCCAAGCAAACCCGATTTTTTACTGCCATGATCCAAAACTGCTTTTGTAGAATCTTCTTTAATGGCTTCCTGCAAACCGTCCCAACGTTCCTTGGTCCAGAAATATTTAGGGTCAACGATTTCTAAACCTGCATCTTTAGCAAACTGATCAGCTCCGGCACCCACCATCATCACATGTTCTGATTTTTCCATTACCGCTCTTGCTGCTGAAATGGGATTTTTAACAGTTGTAACACCTGCAACAGCACCTGCCATCAGCGTTTTACCGTCCATAACGGCAGCGTCCAGTTCATTTCTGCCATCGTGGGTAAAAACAGCGCCCTTACCTGCATTAAAATGAGGATCGTTTTCTAAAACATGGATCGTTGCCTCCACTGCGTCGAGACTCGTTTTTCCGGCTTTAATTTGGGCATAACCGGCCTGCAATGCCTTTGTTAAAGCAGCTACATAAGCGGCTTCTTTCTCTGGCGTCATATTTTTCTTCAGAATGGTACCTGCACCACCGTGGATCACCATTACATATTTTTTCTGTTGTGCATCCACATTCAATGCCCATAAAGCGCATAATAATACCGTAAATAATTTCAGTGCTTTCATTTCTTCTATTGATCTTTTTTATTTAAAACTCCGTTATCTATCCACCATGAGTACCATTTTCCACCGCTGGCTTCGTTTGCTTTAAAGGTAGCAACATTAAAGTTTCCACCACCATTAACCGATGCGGCAATTTCGTAAACGGCAACTGCTTTTCCGTTATTGTTCCAGTTTACTTTTTGGTTTGCCTCGAACTGCTCTGGTGCTTTGGTTGCATCAGGAATAATAAAATAAGCATAACTATAAGCCCTAGTAGCCGAATAGTCACCAAATACCTGTGCTTTTCCATCTTTATCAATACAAACGGCGGTACGCTCATCTGCAGCGATACATTTAGCCTGAACCGAAAAGTCTTTACTGATTCTCCCTAAAAATACCACGGATCTTCCTTCGCGATCTCGGGTGAGATAATGCTGGTCGGTAATTACATTTTGCAGATAAGGCGCTTTCAGAAAATCATTATTATACAAAGTAACGTTTGTATTGTATGGATTTGCCAATGCCTGCGCAGAAGTTAAGCCACCGGTTTCGCCACTATAGTAAAAACCACCCAAAATGGCACAACCTGCGCTGGTGCCGCCAACCGGCGCCTTTTTATCGTTTAACAGATAATTTAAGGCCTGTTCGGTTTTGGTGCCTTTCCAGTATTTCATATAATCAGACTGGTCTCCACCGGCAATAAAAACCATTTCCGCATTGCGGATAATATAGGCAACTCCATCATCATTGGCCAATTCCCTGGAGTTGATCAAGAGGGTTTCGACAGAATTAACGGTACCCAGGCCATTTACAAAAGCATTGTAGGCATCCGTCCCGCTTGCACGCAGAATCACGACATCTCCACCTCCGCTTCTGGCGATCATCCACCTGAAGGCAGCTTCCACATCAGCACCGCCTCCCATTAAAACCATACCGCCATTAGTTGGTTTGACCACATTGGCACTATCGCCAATAATACTGATTGACGCCGGCCTGGGTTTAACCACAGGCGTATTGTTACCACCCGTTGGTGGGGGTATTGGCGTTTCGGTTACTTTACTGCATCCCATAACCGAAAAGCAGTAAGCCACTAAAATGATTAAAAAGGATGATTTCATGGTAAATATATTAATCCAGAGGAATGCGAACATGCCTCTGGACAATTTTACTTAGTAGTTAGGATTTTGAACGGTTTGTTTGTTTACTGAAATTTCCGCTGCAGGAATCGGGAATGCATATTGTGCCTGAGTAACTGGCAGGGTGATTGCACCAGATGCATTTGCAGCATCAGCGGCCAACCTGACTACAGGTAAACTTCTTCGTTTTAAATCGAAAAAGCGGTGACCCTCGAAAGCGAGTTCTTTATATCGCTCTTCTAAAATAGCAGCAATTAACGTTGGCTTGTCAGCGAAAGCAGCGGAAACATATCCATTAATGCGGGCACTTCGTAAAGTGTTTAAATCTCCAGCGGCGTCACCTGTAGATTCTGCTTCAGCTTCTGCTTTAATTAAATACATTTCTCCGGTACGAAATAATTTAATATCTGTTAAGCCAGGTGCTGTTGAAGTACCTCCAATATATTTACTAACGAGATATTGTGATTTGGTTCCTGTTCTTGTTGCATCAAATTTAATGTATGCCTGATAACGTAAGTCGTTCACCTTATCAAAGGTATTGATCAACTTAAATGCCGGAGCATATAAAACAATTTCCCCTGTTTGACGGAAATAGAATTCGCCCAAACGCGAACCTGTAGTGCCAACACGTTTTGCTTTCCAAATGACTTCACTATCGTTCGCATCTGTCCAAATGCCCGGAAACTGCGCTTTTGTAGCAAGTGGAAAAGCCGCAATGGCTTCGCTCGCATAAGTTATTGCCTCACTCCAGTTTTTTTCGTACAACGCTAATCTGGCCTGTATGGCTGAAACAGCAGCTTTGGTAATACGGGTTTTATCTGTAAATGTTGTTGGAATCAAAGGCTTGGCAGCGATTAAATCTGCTTTTGCATTGGCAATAACCACTTCAAAATTGTCTCTTGCAGGATAAACAATGGCAGAAACTTTCATGTAAGGTACACCTAAAGCACCTGTTTGATAAGATGAGGCATAATTACGAAGCAGCTCAAAGTGAAAATAGGCGCGTAAGGCCAGCAATTCACCCCGATAGCGGGCACCAGTTGTAGCGTCGGCCCCTGTTAGTGTTAACGCATCTAAACCTGCCAGGGTTCTGTTTATCCGGTCAATCGCCACATAAAATGTATAATATTGACTGGTAACAGATCCACTGCCCGCATTGTAAAGCCATCGGAAAGCATCGCTATTTCCAACTGTATTTTCTGTGGGAAACGTAGCTTCATCCGAAACGGTGGAAACCACACCTATGGTACCGCCATCCAAAAGGGCATAAACACCCAGAACGCCTAAATTAATATCGCTGATATTTCGGTAAGCCTTATCAGGAGATATGGTGTCTGTTGGAACCAAATCTAATTTTGTACACGACGATGTTAAAACTAACAACGAAAATATAAGTACGTATTTTTGATATATTTTATTAACCATTGTTGTAATTATTAAAAGTTAACGTTTAAGCCTGCTGTATAGGTTCTGGTGTTAGGGTATTGGAAACGACCATAAACAGCATTGTTTTCCGGATCTAAACCTCTCCATTTTGTCCAGGTAAATAAGTTCTGGCCTTGAACGAAGATTTTAACACCTTTAATGATTTTGGTTTTTTCCAACAAACTTTTTGGTAAAGAATAACCAATATTTACATTTCTCAATCTTAAAAATGAAGCATCCTGAATATCTTTTGAAGTAAAATTTCTTGGAAGATCGAACCTTTGCAAAATCGCGTCATTTCCTGTATCTCCAGGAACCTGCCACCTGTTTTCGAGCATCCTAACGGTTTGGTTACTCGTTGCATATCGCTGGTTTTCATTATAAAAATCCTCGTTGTTCCAACGCATTACATTAGATACGAAAGAAAACAATGCCGATGCAGTAATGCCTTTATAACTTAATGAAGTATTAAAACCTCCCGTAAACGTTGGATATAAACTTCCGGAATTGGTGTTGCTTTGTGTATTTACATTATAAGCTGTTGTGATCGATCCATCCAGATTATAATATTGCGGCTCACCTGTTTGCGGATTTACGCCTGCCCAGTCCGGGGCATAATAAGTGCCATAAGGCAAGCCAACTTTTAAAATTCGTGTGTCGCCATCAGGATATGAGTCTACCAGATCGGTAACATGCAAAATTTTATTTTTATTATAACCAGCATTTACGCCAACCGTCCAGATAAAATCCTGGTTTTTAACCACATCCCCGCTGACGTCAAACTCCACACCCCTGTTTCTCATCACACCGGCACTGAGGTTTAACTCACTGAAACCAGATGTTGCCGAAAGTGGCTGATTGATGAACATATTGGTGGTTTTCCGGTTGTAATAATCAACTGTAATACGTAACCTGTTTCTGAAGACCGCTAAATCAAAACCAGTATTAAATTCTTTCACATATTCCCAGTCAAAGGCATCATTGCCCGGTGTAGTTGCTCTTAATGCTGAGGCACCACCATAAGATGTATTCACGGCGTAAGTAGGTAAATAAAGGAAATCGCCACCAAACGGACTTGCCGTAATACCGTAACTTCCTCTTAAACGTAAATCGTTAATTAATTCGGTATTTTTTAAGAACTCTTCTCCTTTAACATTCCAGTTTGCACCAAATGAATAGAAACCGTGCCACTTATTGGCTGGTGCTACACGGGTTGATCCGTCATAACGGTAACTTCCTGTTAAAGTATATTTATCATCATACGTGTATCTGGCCACGCCCATGATCGATGCCAGGGCATTTTTAGTTTTCCCACCAGTGGTACTAGGCAAAAATGTTGCACTGCCATTTGTTGCACCTGCCGGTGTTTCTGGTAGGCGGCCATCAATACCGTAAGCACTAAAACCAAATGAATTGTAATTATTATAAACGTACTCATAGAAAGCAGAAGCTTCAAAATCATGAACTTCGTTGAATTTCTTCGCGTAAGTTAAGCCAGTAGTGGAAATGATATTAAAATTTCTTCTGCTCGCATCAGTTAAACGCCCTTTGCCCCCTAATGTGTTGGCAACACTTCTTGATCCATAATAAGAATCCGGGTTAATAAATTGTTGGTCAGTTGACTGACGGTAATCAATACCTGCTCTGGTTGTTATTTTTAATTCCGGTAAAATCTGGTAAGCAAAAGCCGTGCTGATGATTGATTTTAATTGTTCTGTTTTATCTGATGAATTGAGCAAACGTTCTAAGGCCTGACTCCCTTCACGCTGATCCAGGATGAAATATTGGGATCTGTTCCCGGGATGTACCAAAGTACCGTCAGATGCGTATGGTTTTTCATATGGCAAAGCATAATAAACCGAAGCCATGGCTGTACCTGCTCCTGTTCCGCCCTCACCTTCGGTAAAACTTGATTGCGAATAGCCAATGAATACATTGGTACTTCCACTAAATTTACCATCATTAAAATCTAAATTACTTCTTAATGAATAGCGGTCCAGTCCGGTACGTTTTGCTACGCCTTCCTGGCTGTAATAGTTTAATGAATTGTAAAAACGAAGTTTATCATTTCCACCACTAATGCTTACTTGCTGTTCCTGAAACTTACCGCGTTGAAAGAAAATATCTCTCCAATCCGTATTAATCTGTTTTAAACTATCGATGATAAAATCAGCACGGGCACGTGATGCTGCAGTTCCTGCTGCATAGGTCGGGTTTTTGGGGGAGTATGTCCAGCCCGGACCAAGATTACGGCCAAAAGTTGCGCCAATTTCTTCTTCAAACTGTAAACGCTGAGCAGTGTTCATCATCTCGAAATTTGGCCTGCTTAAATTAGAAAAACCGTATTGTGATGTATAATTAACCGCAATTTTACCTGCCTTACCTTTTTTGGTTGTTAACACAATCACGCCGTTCGACCCTCTTGAACCGTATAATGCTTTAGCCGATGCATCTTTCAATACAGTTGCCGATTCGATATCTTCAGGGTTTATGGTTTGAAAATAGCCGGCTTCGATCGGTACACCATCCAAAACAAATAATGGCGTAGACGAACCATTTACGCTGCCAATACCGCGAATAACAACTGATGCACTTTGACCCGGCTGTCCCGTGGTGGAAATTACACTCATGCCCGGAACACGGCCTTGCAAAATTTGATCAACTGTTAATCCCGGAACTGTATTAATTTTATCAGCAGTAACCAGTGAACTCGCTGCAGCAGATTGCGTTTTAGTGTAGTTGGTATAACCTGTAACCACCACATCACTTAAATTGCCTGCTGATGGGGTTAATTTCAATATGCCCATCTGTGCTTTTGCCGATACCTCTCTATCCGTATAACCAATATATGAAATTACCAGAACCGCATTTTCATCTACATTTCTGATGATGAAATTCCCATTGCTATCACTAACAGCAGTTGCAGTCTGACCTTTTACCCGAACCGAAGCACCCGGCATCGGGTTTCCATTCTCATCAACAATTTTTCCGCTTACATCAATAGCCCTGGCATTATTGCTTTTGGCAAGGGGCATAATTAAAATGGTATTTTCTTTAATTTCCCAACTGAAAGGCTGCGATCTTAATACCTGTGCAAGCACATCTTTAATTTCGGCATTTTTCACATCAACGGTTACGGGTCTGGCCAGCTTTTCGATCAAATCCAGGTCATACAGGAAAAAATAACCACTTTGTTTCTTAATTTCTTTTAAAACACGCACCAGAGGCACGTTTTTTTGGTTTATGCTAATGTTCTGGGAAAATGCCGATGCACTCACCTGTAAGCACAAAACTGTTATTAAAACAACAAAAAGTTTCATGGTTCTCATAACCGTTAGGTTAAAATAGTTTGTAACGCACCCCATCGCCTTTAAGACATCGGGATGATTACCTTTTGTGTAGAAGTTCATACATTCAGTTTGGTTTAAATTTTTAAATTGATTAGTTTATTTGTGGGTTAATTGATAAATCTCTTTTGCCATAGGCGATTATTTTTCAGGCAGTACGGTTAACTTCTTTCCTTCGGCTATCCCGAACCTGATGTTTCCGGTCTTTTCAAGCATTTTTAATACTTCAGAGAGTTTAGCCTTACGTGGAACCATACCATTGTATTTTTTATTGGGTACAGTACGATAATCGATATGAACATCGTACCACCTCTCCAATTGCTTCAGAATGCTTTTCAGGTCGGCGTTATTAAACTGGAAAAGGCCATTTTTCCATGCGGTCTCATCTTCTGTGTCTACATCTGCTGCTAACCTGATGATACCTTTACCCGAAACTTCAGCAACGGCCTGCTCACCAGGTTTTAAAATCTTTACAGACCGACCATTACTGATCCGAACACGGCCTTCGAGCAGCGTGGTTTTAATGGTATTGTTGTCTAAATAACTATTGACATTGAAATGTGTGCCCAACACTTCTACATCCTGATGGTGATTTCTGACATGGAAAGGTTGTGCCTTATTTTTAGCTACTTCGAAATAAGCCTCTCCGGTAAGTTCTACACTACGTTCGTTACCGTTAAATACTTCCGGATACTTTAAAGAGGATGCAGCATTTAACCAAACTTTGGTACCATCTGGTAAAATCACCTGGTATTGCCCACCCTTAGGTGTTTGAATGGTGTTATAGGAAACTGATGATTCCAGTTTCAGATTGCTTTGATCTGAAACGGTATATACCAATTGCCCATCCTTTGTTCTGGAGATCTTCAAGCCATCTTTATCGCTGATATTGGCTGCAGTATGTTCATCCAAAACAATTTTTGAACCATCAGCGAGGGTTAAAATAGCTTTATCGGTACCCGGCAGAACATCCAGGTTTTTTTGAGTGACCAAGTGAGGCTTGGGCGATGGTTTGGCTAGATGAAGAACAGTATAAGTGATTCCGAAAACTATCAGCAATATCGCCGCTGCTGCGCTGTATTGATATAGACCAAAAGTTTTCCCTTTTTGATCTGCATTAATTTTAGCATGAATCGCTGAGAAATTAACTTCAGCCATCTTGGCTATTTCATCAGCATGGAGCTGATCAAGAATATCAGCGTTTTTGTCTAAATATTGATAGTATTTTTCTACAAAAAGAATCTCATCTGCCGTAGCCGTACCCGACACATAACGCCGGATGATTTTTTGCAGTTCTTTTTGATGTTTGAAGGCGTTCATTTTTTCTGGTTTTATATAGATGTACCAGAAAATGAAAAATATCCCAAAAGAATTTTAAAATATTTTGAAGAAGTTAAGAAATGACCCTAAACTTATCAGGAAAATGAAGTGATAACAACTGAAACTACCAAAAAGAGATGTGTAAGCCTTAAACGCAGGGCTTGTGTTGCGGTGGTTAACTGATTCTGAACAGTTTTTTGCGAGATATTGAGTTCAAAAGCAATTTTGGCCGTAGACAAACCTTCGAAATAATGCATAATAAATATATTACGCCGTTTTTCGGGCAGCGCTTTAATAAACAACTCCAATATTTCAGCTACTTCTCTTTCCAGTAACATGCCATCGGCCTGTAATGGAGAAATTAACTCATTTTCGAAAGATTTCCCGAAAAAACTGCTTTTCGGACTTCTGGAAATATGTTTTAAAACCTGGAAACGGACTGCGGTATGTAGATAAGCTACCGGATTTTCTAAATCGAGTTCAGTTTTTCTGTTCCACAGGTCAGTAAAAACATTCTGAATGATATCCTGGCATTTTTCTCTTTCTGGCAGGCGTTTGTAGGCTGCATTATAGAGTTCAGCCCAGTACAGGGTATAAATTTTTCCAAAGGCAACCTCATCTCCTTGCTTTAATAAGTCAAAAAGGGCATATTTATGCTCACTGTTTCTCTCGATTTTCAAATGAATTTTTGGGTTGCGAAACCAAACATAGTCATTTTTAAGGAATTATGTAAATCTTCTCATACGAGAATTAAAGAAGAAATTTTTAAAAGCGTTTACCTAAGTTTCGAAAACAGAAATACATATCAGACTTTAGCAATCCCCTTAGAAGAGAACTGGAGGTCGTAGAGCTTTTTATAATAACCGTTTAGTTTTAACAACTGCTGATGTGTGCCTTTTTCTTTGATCTCTCCCTTGTCGAGCACGATAATCTGATCGGCTTTTTGGATGGTTGACAGGCGGTGGGCAATTACGATTGACGTACGGCCCTCCATTAAATTATCAATGGCTTTCTGGATCAATAATTCCGTTTCAGTATCAACCGATGAGGTGGCCTCATCTAAAACCAGAATTGCCGGGTTATGTACCAATGCACGGATAAAGGAAATCAGCTGCGCCTGACCAGCAGAAAGTGTAGCCCCTCTTTCCATTACATTATACTGATAACCACCAGGCAACCGCTCGATAAAATCATGTGCCCCCACTTTTTTTGAAGCATTAATCACTTCTTCTATCGTAATTTCAGGATTATTAAGTGTAATGTTATTTAAAATAGTATCTGAAAACAAAAAAACATCCTGAAGTACTGTCGCGATGTGGCTTCTCAGGTAATTGAGTTCGAAATCTTCAATAGGTATGCCGTCAACGGTGATATCTCCTTTTTTTACTTCATAAAAACGGTTCAGGATATTAATGGTAGAAGATTTACCGGCACCGGTTGCGCCAACCAAAGCAACGGTTTCACCAGCCTTTACTTCAAAGCTGAGATCTTTCAATACATAGCTGTCATCATTGTATGCAAACCAGACCTTTTCAAACCTGATATTCCCTTCCAGTTTGGCAGGCTTTTGTTTACCGTTGTCGGGTGTAGTTTCGTCCGTATCTAAAACTTTAAAAACACGTTCAGCGCCCACCATCCCCATCTGCAGGGTATTAAATTTATCTGCCAGTTGGCGGATGGGCGTAAAAACCATACCAAGGTACATTATAAACTGTGTAATGGTACCAGGTGTAACATCTAATGGTTTAGCAAGAATGCTTTTGGCACCGTACCATACCAACAAACCTAAAGACATGGCCGAAATCAGCTCGACTACAGGAAAGAATATCGAATAATACCAGTTACTGCGGATATTGGCATCGCGATAACGTTTGTTAATGGCATAAAATTTTCTGTATTCCTGTTTCTCCCTGGCAAAATACTGCACAATAGAAACGCCGGTAATGTGTTCCTGCAAAAAGGTATTCAGGTTTGAAACCTCGTTCCTGATTTCCTGAAATGCCACCTTAATAGCTTTCTGAAATTTCCGTGTAGCCATAATCAGTAGCGGAATAGGTAAAAGCACTACTAAACTTAACTGCCAGTCGGTATATAACATTACGCCCACAATAACCACCACCTGCAAACTGTCGCCAATCATGGAAATTAAACCTTCTGAAAAGATATCTGCAATGGTTTCCAGATCTGAAACCGTTCTGGTAATTAATTGTCCTATTGGTGTTTTATCAAAAAACTTAAGCCTCAATTTAGTGATATGGTTAAAAACATTGATCCGCAGATCGCGGATAACCGACTGGCCCAATGTATTGGTTAACAGCGTGTGGTTATACTGAATTAAACTCTGCAAAACGAGCATAAAAACCATGAGCATGGTCATGTTGACCAGGCCGGCATAATTTCCGTTTAAAATATAATGATCGAGTGTGTATTTGATCAAAAACGGACGTACTGGCGAAATGGCCGCCAGCAAAATGGTTAAAATAACCGACCACACAAAAACGGCACGGTAAGGCTTTACATATTGAAAAATACGTTTCAGTAATCCGGTGTTATATACTTCGCCTGTAACTGCCATTTTTAAGGTTTAGGGTTTAGGGGTTAGGGTTTAGGGTTTAGGGGTTAGGGGTTGAAAATGTATCTTCAAAAGGTTTAATTAATAATTTAATTTTTCATATATACATATGGCAAACATTAACCTCAAACACTTAACTGCCAACTATCCCAAATACGGATAGTCTATCTTCACTAAATACAAACCACATGCAGGTACCGATTGCCCGGCATTACTGCGGTTTTTACTTTCTATTATTGCTTTAAAAGCAGCTAAATTTATTTCTTTTTTACCAACCGACACCAAAGTACCCATAATGGCCCTAACCATGTTCCGCAAAAAACGATCAGCCTGGATGGTAAAAACCAGGCTACCTTCCTGTTGTTCAAACACCGCTTTAGTGATGTTGCAATTATTGGTAAAAGTTTGGGTATTGGATTTGCTGAAACAGGAGAAATCGGTATAATTTAACAAAACAGCTGCGGCCTCATTCATGGCCACAACATCAAGTCGATCTTTAACCAGCCACGACCGGTTAAGTTTAAAAGGATCTTTTTCGAAATGGATATGATATTTGTAAGTACGTGCTGTGGCATCAAAGCGGGCATGTGCATCGGGATGTACCGGTATCATTTGTTTTACAGCAATTTGATAGGGCAACATGGCGTTGATGCCGGTAATGGAATTTAGCACTTTAATTTCCTCTACATCCTCAACATCAAAATGGGCATAAAAATCTTTGGCATGCACTCCTGCATCGGTTCTTCCGCAGCCCAATGTTTCGATAGGCTGCCGAAAAAAAACAGACAGTGCCTTATCCAACAATTCCTGCACGGTGATTGCGTTAGGTTGAGTCTGCCAGCCATGGTACAAGCTGCCATCGTATGCCAATTGGATGAAATACCTTTTTTTAATCAAAACGATGCAAAAGTACGGTTTAACGGGCAAAGGGCAAAGGGCCGAAGTAAGAGTTTGGAGCCTGGCATTTGGTCTGAATCTTTTAAGTTAATCGCAATTGATGCCTCCTTTTCGATTTATACACCTATCCTGCACCTTTAATCTTTTTTTCTTTTCTTAAAAAAATTAGCTTTGTTTCTATATTTTTACGTCCATGATACAAAGAATACAATCTATCTGGTTTTTTTTAGCCGCTTTAACCTTGGTTTTAATGTTGTTTTTACCTATTGCAACAAAAACAGTTGATGGTTCGGAAGCAAAGATTTTTACCAACGGCCTACATCATTTTCTTGAAGGTAAAACTGGAAAGGTACTGAATGTTGAAGTATTTTTACCTTTATTGATTACCCATATCGCTGTTGCCATTATCTGTTTCATCAATATATTTAATTACAAAAAAAGAAGTTTCCAAAAACGCTTTGCCATTGTTTCGATTATATTAATTGTTGGTTTTGCTTTTTGGTGCAGTATCTATGCAAAAGAACTTCCTGGCGGCGTAAAAGGCGCCAGCTTTGGTATTGGGGCGTACTTGCCTGCTGCAGCTATCCTCTTTATTGTACTGGGTATTTTTGGCATCAATAAAGACGAAAGGCTGATCCGTTCGGCTGAAAGATTAAGGTAACATTTATGCATCAAAGAATACAAACCATATGGCTCTCGCTCGCTACTATAGCGCTCAGCTTAATGCTTTTCTTCCCTTTGGTAGTGAAGAAATTAAGTGGTGTTTCATTCCCATTGTTATACACAAAAGGATATGTTTCGAGTTGGGACGCCGGTGAGTTTATAGCAATAAGCATTAAACCAATATATCCATTGTTTATTCCAAATATCGCCCTAGCCTTAATCTGCTTTCTCAATATATTTAATTACAAAAAAAGAAGTTTCCAAAAACGCTTTGCCATTGTTTCGATTATATTAATTGTTGGTTTTGCTTTTTGGTGCAGTATCTATGCAAAAGAACTTCCTGGCGGCGTAAAAGGCGCCAGCTTTGGTATTGGGGCGTACTTGCCAGCTGCAGCTATCCTCTTTATTGTACTGGGTATTTTTGGCATCAATAAAGACGAAAGGCTGATCCGTTCGGCTGAAAGATTGAGGTAATTTAATTAATTTTATAACGAATCAAATGTTATCTACAAATCAAGTCCAGGAGCTGCTAGATATACTGAAGACCCGCTTTGAAAAAAACATGCACCGGCATGAGGGCTTGGAATGGCAACATGTACTGAATAAATTAGAAGCCGACCCGCAGAAACTTTGGGCGCTGAATAAAATGGAAGAAACCGGTGGTGAACCGGATGTAGTTGACTTTGATGAAAAAACCGGCACGTATCTTTTTTTCGATTGTGCTGCCGAAAGCCCAAAAGGACGTAGAAGTTTGTGTTATGACGCCCAAGCACTGGCGTCGAGAAAAGAACACAAGCCAAAAGATAGTGCGGTGAATCTGGCAAGTGAATGGGGCATTGAACTTCTGACCGAAACACAATATCAATATTTGCAAAAATTTGACCGGTTTGACAGTAAAAGCTCCAGCTGGATTAAAACACCGGATGATATTAGAAAGCTGGGCGGCGCGTTGTTTTGCGACTACCGCTATGGAAAAGTTTTCACTTACCATAACGGCGCAGAATCTTATTATGCAGCAAGGGCTTTCAGAGCTTGTTTAAGTGTCTGATTTTAAAAATGATTTATAAATATTTATCCTTCAGCATTTCGATTGCATTTATCTCATGGATTGTGGGCATGTTGATCAACGCTTTCATCAGAAAAACTGATTTTTATCATAAACACCTAAATCACCTTAATTTTATTAAAAGTGAAAAACTGAATAAAATCATTGGGTTGCCTGTTTTTAAATGGATCGTGAAAAACACTTTTTTCAAATTTTTCAATCAAAAACTTAAACTCACAGGCAAGATTGAAAAGACTGATTTAATTAAATTACGTGCTGAGATGACAACATCTGAAATAGATCATTTAATCGCGTTTATTTTTGTAACCTGTTTTGCGCTGGTGTCATTCTATAATCTTAAATTTAAATCTGCCGGCATCATCATGTTTATAAATGTCCTCATGAACCTGTATCCGTCTTTACTGCAACAAGAGAACAAAAGGAGAATAGATAAATTCATCCATAAATTTTAGCATTTATCTTGCCTCCTTAAAAAATACCATTAAAAGGAAAAAATTTAAAAGAATACCATGCGTGTAACACCTGAACATAATGAAAAAATAGCCAAAATGACTTTTTCATCTGTTTATCCCCATTACGTTGCAAAAGTTGAGAAAAAAGGAAGAACTGTTGAAGAGCTGCACCAGGTGATCAGCTGGTTGACAGGTTATGATGAAGAACAACTCCAGAAATTTATTCTACAGAAAACAACCTTTAAAGACTTTTTTGAGCAAGCCGATATACATCCGAATGCACATTTGATTACAGGTGTGATCTGTGGTTACCGGGTTGAGGAAATTGAATATCCATTGACCAGGCAAGTACGCTATCTGGATAAACTGGTTGATGAACTGGCCAAAGGCAAAGCGATGGAAAAAATTTTGAGAGCCGGATAGACTAAACTTAAAATTAACCGGTTCCTGATCCCCTTTGAAATTAATGCGATCAAGATCATCAGGTTTAACGTTATCATTTATTTTAAAGATTTTTAGGAGGCAATTTATACGGTATAAGATCATCCATTTTCTTCTTCCGTTTTTCACCTTCTACTTCCTCCTTATTTTCAAATATTTAGCTCAAAAACTATTTACTTGATTGTCTGGGAAATACAAAATATTAACCGTACCTTTGCGGCTCAATTAAAAAATAAATAGACGAATGACAAACCCATTTCAATTATTGGGGATAAGTGATGACGTCGTTAATGCCGTAAAGGACCTTGGATTCGAAAATCCAACGCCGATTCAGGAGCAAAGTATTCCTGTACTGTTAGAAGGCACTAATGATTTTGTTGGTTTGGCCCAAACAGGAACAGGAAAAACAGCCGCATTTGGTTTGCCGCTGTTAGAACTAATCGATTTTAAAGTTAACAAACCACAGGCATTAATTTTATGCCCTACGCGTGAGTTATGTTTACAGATCGCTAACGACCTTAAAAACTTTTCTAAAAACATTGCTAATGCCCACGTTGTTGCCGTTTACGGTGGCGCGAACATTATGCAACAACTACGCGAAATCCGTCAGGGAATTCAGATCGTAGTGGCCACGCCCGGCCGTATGTTGGATATCATTGGCCGTAAAGCCATTGATTTTTCAAATGTTAAATATGTGGTGCTTGATGAAGCCGACGAGATGTTGAACATGGGTTTCCAGGACGACATCAACGACATTTTATCAACCACTCCTGATGACAAAAAAACCTGGTTATTTTCGGCTACGATGCCGTCGGAAGTTCGCCGTATAGCTAAAAACTATATGGATAACCCTGTAGAATTAACCATGGGCACAAAAAATACCGGTAACGTTAATATCGAACACGAATATTATATTGTTCGTGCCCGTGATAAATACGCTGCCTTGAAACGCATTGTAGATTTTAACCCTGATATTTTTGGTGTTGTTTTCTGCAAAACGAAATTAGATACCCAGGATATTGCCGAACATTTAATCAAAGATGGTTACAATGCAGACGCATTACACGGTGATTTATCGCAACAACAACGTGATAAGGTAATGCAGCGTTTCCGCGAGCGTAACATGCAATTGTTAATTGCAACCGATGTTGCTGCACGGGGTATTGACGTAAACAACGTAACGCACGTAATCAACTATTCTTTACCTGATGAGATTGAGAGTTATACCCACCGTTCGGGCCGTACCGGCCGTGCAGGTAAAACCGGTATCTCCATCTGCATCATCAATTCTAAAGAACTGGGCAAAATCCGCCAGTTAGAGCGCATTATCGGTAAACAATTTACCAAAGCCGAATTACCTACCGGTTTCGATGTTTGCGAAAAACAATTGTTCTCTTTGGTACACAAAGTTCATAATGTTGAGGTTAACAACGAACAGATTGATCAATACATCCCACGTATTATGGATGAATTTAAAGATTTATCTAAAGAGGATGTGATTAAACGTTTTGCTTCGCTGGAATTTAACCGTTTCTTAGATTATTATGCCAAAGCACCTGATTTAAATGCTGCTGTGGGTGAAGATCGTGGAGAAAGAGGCGAGCGTGGCGAACGCCGTGGCCGTGGTAGCGAAGGCTACACCCGTTTGTTCATCAACTTAGGTTCTGTAGATGAGTTTACCCGCGGTGATATGTTATCTTTTATCTGCAATAACGGAAAAATTGGTGGCAAGAGTGTTGGTAAGATTGATTTAAAAGGTGTTTTCTCTTTCTTTGAAGTAGAAGATGCGGTGGCAGACAAAGTTTTTGAAGGCTTTAAGTCAGTTGAATTTAACGGTCGCCAGGTACGTATCGAAAGAAGTGGTGATGGCGGTGGCGAAAGACGCGGTGGCGGTGAAAGACGTGGCGGCGGTTTCGGCGGTGAACGCAGAGGCGGCGGTGGCGGTGGTTACCGTGGTGGCGACAGAAGATCAGGTGGAGGAAGACGCGAAGGCGGAAACAGCGGTGGCGGTTTCAGAGATTTTTCTGGTCGTAGCCGTGAAGATAAAGGTGGTAGCGGACGCAGAGAAGGCGGAAGCGATGAGCGCCGTAAAAAATGGTAAATTACTAAACCAAATACATTATAGCCGTTCTGATTATTCAGAGCGGCTTTTTTGTATCCTGTCAATACCACCCAGCAGAGTAGACGTCAACTCTAGCAAACTGCTTAACAACATTGCACCCCCAATTAGCTACAATTTATATTCATCGGATTCAATAGACTGTAAAAAATAGATATATTTAACATCTTATCTGTTTAACTGAATATGATGCGTTATTTTAAGCTGGCCATTACTTTTTTCCTTTTAGCTACAGGCCTCGATTTATCTGCCCAACAAACAGCTTCAAATCAAAAAATGCAGTGGTTTGCTGATGCCAAACTTGGCATCTTTATTCATTGGGGTATCTACTCCGTAAATGGTATATCCGAATCCTGGGCTTTTTACAATAATTATATCAACCATGATCATTATATGAAACAGCTTGATGGATTTACAGCTAAAAAATATGATCCGCAGGAATGGATAAACCTGATTAAGGAAAGCGGCGCAAAATATGCAGTAATTACCACCAAGCACCATGATGGTGTGGCCCTTTGGGACAGTAAAATGCCTAATGCAACCACAACGGTAAAGCATAGTGCAGCTAAAAAAGATTTAATAACGCCATTTGTAACCAACCTTAAAAAATCTGGGCTGAAAACAGGTTTATATTTTTCGCTCCCTGATTGGAGCTATATTGATTATGATGGTTTTACGCGCGACCGCAAGCGTTACGATTATAAACAGAATACTGCCCGTTTTAAAAAATTCCAAAATTACTTTCAGGGACAGCTCAATGAACTTTCCAAACAATACAACCCGGATTTAGTTTGGTTTGATGGCGATTGGGAACATAGTGGCGAAGAGTGGCAGGCCAAAAATATATTGGAAAATTTGCGTAAGGTAAATCCAAACGTTATCATCAATTCCCGTTTAAATGGCCATGGCGATTACGATACCCCTGAACAGGGTGTACCGGTATTAAAGCCCGCATCACCAGAGTGGGAATTATGTTATACAATGAACGATTCGTGGGGATACCAGCCTTATGACAACCACTACAAATCGCCAAATATGATTATCCGCACACTTGTTGATTGCATCAGTATGGGTGGTAATTTATTGCTTGATATCGGCCCCAAAGCAGACGGAACCATCGCACCCGAGCAGATTAAAATTTTAAAAGGCCTAGGTCGCTGGACTCAAAAACATGCTGAAGCTATCTACGGTACACAGGCAGGAATACCAGGCAGACATATTAACGGAAAAACGACTTTATCTAAAAACAAAGATGTCTTGTACGTGTATCTGGATTATAAAACAAAAAATGGCATTTTATTATCAGGAATCAAATCTAAAATCAACAAAATTGAAGTGGTTGGCAGCAAAACGCAGGTATATTCAACCAAATTAAATCAAACTGCTTACTTACTTAATTTAAAAGAAGCTGATTTTGATAGCGATGTAACCGTGATAAAAGTGTCCTTAAATGGACCTATCCAGCTCGTCGAGGATATACAAGAAACGCTTTCGCTGCCAGACCTGTACGCAGCGCCCCAACAACGCGGTTTAATCAACCTGACTAAACTGGCCGTTAACCTAAACGATGGTATAAATGTATTTCAAAACACCAGTTTACCTGCCGATGGCCTAAACTTTAACCCTGGCATTAAAAATGCGGATCAAAAGGTTGGTAATTGGGTAATTAAAAATGCCGAGGCCCTCTACAAAACCGGAAAAGGTATCCCTGGTGGCCATTACCAGGGCAATACTACTCTTTCTGCCGATAAACAAACGCTTTATTTATTTGTAGAAGGCACACCAACTGGCCCTATTGCCATTAAAGGCTTAAAAAACAACATCAGCAGAATCAGGATTGTAGGTGAAGGTACTATGCTTCCGCACGAAATTTATAACAAACTGTACTGGAGCAAAATACCCGGTATTGTTTACATTCCGGTACCTAAAGAGAAACTGGATCCTGAATTAACCGTGATTGCCGTACTTTTAGATAGTCCGATTGACCTGTACCGTGAAAAGGTTGGCGCGATTGAAAGCAATCTCTAATAAAAATCGTCACCTCAACCGAAGTGCGGCGAAATGCCCGCCCGTGCGGGTGTGGAGAGATGTTTCCACATCGTTTAAAAGATTCAGCTTCGCGGAGCCTTCGGTTTCTTCATTACAGTTGAAATGACGAATCAACGGAAAAATGCATCATTAAAATTTCTTTATTTTTCGGAAACTGAATCAGGACGATGGTCATCCTGATTGCTGCGCTTCCATGACAAAAATTATTTAACAATTGTAAAATAGTGGCTTGACTTTACGATTATCCTTAAATTGCATTACTTTCGCACATCATGCAGGCAAAATATATTTCCTATCAGGAAACCGGATCCTTTTCAAAACTGGTTTTAGATTATATTAACGACGAAGAACAGCTTAAAACTTTTTACAGTTACCGTCCGGATATGGCGGGTTTAGCCAATGCAATTAAACATAGAAATTTCCTCGGAGACCGCACCATCCTGGCAGGGGTTCTGCAAGATCAATATCGGAATTTACAGCCCAATAAATCCGTTATCAAAAACATAGAGCTTTTAGCCCTTGACAATACTTTTACGGTAACTACCGGTCACCAGTTAAATTTATTTACCGGTCCGCTTTATTTTATTTATAAAATCGTAACGACCATTAATTTAGCCATTGAATTAAAAATGGCTCATCCCGAAAAAAACTTTGTTCCGGTTTATTGGATGGCCACTGAGGATCATGATTTCGACGAGATCAACCATGTAAGTGTTGATGAAAAAAATATCAGTTGGATACAACAAACTAATGGAGCTACCGGAAGATTAAGTACCAAAACCGTTGCCGCAGCCGTAACAGCTTACAAAGGATACCTTGGTATTTCGAAAAACGGGAAACGGATTGCCAAATTAGTAGAACAGGCCTATTTACAACATGATAATTTAGCCGATGCCACCCGGTTTCTGGTGAATAACCTCTTTGAGAAATATGGTTTGGTCATCATTAACGCCGATGATGCACGTTTAAAAAAGCAATTTTCAGGTATTGTTACCGAAGACATTATTCAGCATAACAGTGCAAAAAATATTGAAAACAGCTCTAAAAACCTCGAAGAACTGGGCTATAAAACACAAGTGAATGGCCGTGATATTAATTTCTTTTACCTGCTTGATAACCTGCGCGAACGTTTGATTTTTGAAAATGACAGATATGTTGTCAATCATACGGATATCAGTTTTACAGAAGCCGAATTAAAAGCCGAAATTGAATCTCACCCCGAGCGGTTTAGCCCAAATGTGGTGATGCGTCCTATGTACCAGGAAGTAGTTTTGCCCAACATTGCCTATATTGGCGGTGGTGCTGAAGTAGCCTACTGGATGCAGCTGAAAGCAAATTTCGATTACTATAAGGTAGATTTTCCGGTGTTACTGCTACGTAACTCAGCTTTAGTAATAGACAAACGCAGCGCGGAAAATCTGTACAGATTAGGTTTTTCTTTAGAAGATATTTTCCTTCCGGCAGAAGAACTGAAAAACATCTGGGTAAAACGGAATACATCTGCAGAGCTCAGCTTAGCTGATGAAACCCGGGCAATTAACAGCATTTTTGACCAGATTAAATTAAATGCCTATAAAATAGATAAAACGCTTTCTGTTTCTGCCGATACCGCAAAGCAAAGAGCCAACCGTTTGTTGGCAAACCTGGAGAAGAAACTATTCAGGGCAGAAAAAAGAAAACACGAAACAGCATTGCAGCAGATTGAGAACGTAAAGAAAAGACTATTTCCAAATGGCACCTTGCAGGAAAGAATCTTAAATATAGCACCTATGTATGTAAATTATGGAGAAGATTTTCTTTCATCGTGCATAGAAAATTTTGAACCACTTGGTGGTGACTTTACGGTTTTATTGCCATAAATATTAGTCCGGAGACGGGAGTCCGAAGTCCGCCGTCAATCTTGATACTCGATACTAAATACGTTAAATGAACTTTATCACCTTTACCGAAACCAAGCTCCGCGCTTTCACTTATAGCGTTTTTAAAAAAATAGGTTGTTCTGATGAACACGCCGGTTTAGCAACAGATGTTCTGATCCGATCAGATTTACGCGGAATCGACTCGCATGGCGTTGCCCGTTTAAGTGGCTATGTACGCCTTTGGGAAAAGAAAAGAATCAATGCTACTCCAAACATTAAAATTGTTCATGAAACCCCTACTACAGCAACAGTTGATGGCGATTCAGGATTGGGTTTGGTTGTAGCCCCCTTCGCTATGAAGGTTGCTATCGAAAAAGCGGAAAAATATGGCAGCGGCTGGGTATCAGTTAAAAATTCCAATCATTTTGGGATAGCAGGTTACCATGCGCTAATGGCCGTAGAAAAAGATATGATCGGTATCAGCATGACCAATGCAAGCCCTCTGGTAGCGCCTACTTATGCCAACGAACGTTTATTGGGTACCAACCCCATGTGTTACGCTTTCCCGGCCGGAAAATACCCACCGGTAATTGTAGATATGGCTACAGCAGCGGCGGCCAACGGAAAACTGGAAATTGCACAGCGGGCTAACAAAAGTATTCCTGATGGTTGGGTGCAGGATAAAAACGGAGAAAACTCTACTGACCCTAATGAATTAAAAAACGGCGGTTCGCTGTTACCATTGGGTAGTGATAAAGACCACGGCAGCCATAAAGGTTATGGTCTGAGTGCCACAGTCGACATTTTATCAGCAGTATTATCTGGCGCCAATTACGGGCCATGGGTACCTCCCTTTGTAGCATTTTTAGAACCCTCTGCTCACCCGGTAGGCGAAGGACTTGGCCACTTTTTAGGCGCTATGCGCGTAGATGGCTTCAGGCCGGCTACAGACTTTAAAAATCATTTAGATCATTGGATAGAACGCTTTAAAAGCGCCAAGACAATTGACCCTGATCAAAAAGTAATTATTCCCGGTGAGCCTGAATCTGAATTTGAGCAGGAAAGGAAAATCAGCGGTATTCCGATCATTGATGTAGTAGTACAGGACCTGAATGAGTTGGCCGTAAAACTTGGTCTGGACGGGTTGAAATAATTGATTTTGCCTAACCGCAAAGAAAAGGCGCAAAGCGCTCAAAGTTGGGCGTGGTAAACTACCATTTTTACCACAGAGTACCTGAAGTAAGCACCGGAGTAAACAGCATTCAGATCTGCGCCGCGGATTAAAACATATAAAAATGCGGTAACTACCGTAACTATTGAGTTAAAAACTCAATCTTTTTCAATATCCGTAGAGACGACACGCTTAACTCTACGGACAAGAATGGAATCAATGAACAACTGCCAAAATTTTTCTTCGGGAGTCATTCTCGGAATCAGGTCTTTTACCCCTTAATTGACACTTAGTTTTGATTGTTTATAGAGCAAAGAGGTCTTTTTTCCCGGTAAAAAAACTGCTAAAAAGATGCAGGTATGTTCTCAGCTTTGGCCTTACTGATTAATGTCGGGCGTAAAAGAGAAAGCCAATGCCATTTTCTCATCCGTTTTTGGAAGATCAAGATGTACTTTGCCATCTATCAACTTCCATTTCACTTTTTGCTTATTACTTAACAGGGTAATAGATGTTCCTTTTTTAGGGATACTACCCTGCCAGGAAATTCCCTGAGCTGCATTACCGTTAAGCAGGCTGATCCCATAAATGGTTTTACCATCTTTACTTTGGGTAAACCAGTTTTGCCCGTCATGATAATTTTTGGTGATCCTTGTACCATAAATTGCGGCACCATTTTTTGTAGTCCACTGCCCAATTTCTTCTAATCTTTTAATTACATCGTCAGGCAGCGTTCCACTTGCTTTTGGACCAATCCCCAGTAACAAACTTCCGCCTTTCGCTACAATCTCTACCAGTTTATGAACCACTTCTCTTGCTGATTTATACTGATCATTCGGTACAAAACCCCATGCTCCACCCAGGGTCATACAGCTCTCCCAGGGATAATCCAATTGTGTTTCCGGGATTTTCTGTTCTGGCGTTTGATAGTTTTCGAACTGACCATGTACGGTACGGTCTACCACAATCAAACCGGGTTGTACTTTTCTGGCATCAGCTGCAATTTTCGGCATATCAATATCCTGGCTCCACTCCGGAATAGGTGCTCCCCAGGAAAGCACTTCTTCATTTACGCTAGCCCGAGGACGAACCCATCCCCCGTCAAGCCACAAAATATCAATACTTCCATAATTATTCATCAACTCACCAATCTGGTTCTGGGTAAAGTTTTTAAACTTGTTCCAGCGCCATGGATTCTTCCTGATATCGTAATTGTTGTTTCTATTTGCCGTAGCATATTTATCCCACCAATAGTATTGCGAATGCCAGTCGGGTTTTGAGAAATAAGCACCGATCATGAAATCCTGCTTCCGAAAAGCCTCGAATACATATTTGGCCACATCTTTTTTAGGATTATTGGCAAATGGACCTTTTGCAATGCTATAATCACTTTCTTTGGTATCAAACATCGCAAAACCATCGTGATGTTTGGTGGTAAAAACCAGGTATTTCATTCCGGCATCCTTACCTGCCTTTGCCCATTGCTCCGGGTTAAACTGCGTTGGATTAAATTTTTCATTTAATCCCCAATACCATTTCTTGTAATCGTCATACTTAATTGTACTGTCTCTCTCAATCCAGTCTTCCGAGCAGATGGACCAGGATTCGATAATTCCGGGAACGGCATATATACCCCAGTGAATGATCATTCCGAATTTTTGGTCTTGCCAGTGTTCTAATTTTTCTTTTACCAGAGGATCTTCAGGCCATTCGTATTTTGTTGACTCTTTGAGGATATCATTTCTTTGCGCAAAAGCAACATTAATGCAGCAGATAAAGGCAATTAAAAGGCTGGGTATTTTCATATTGTAATATTATTAAAAATCCCGGCAGAAACTGCCAGGATTTAATTTAAATGGATTACGGCATCCAGAATATTTTAGTTTTTCGGGTATCTTTAGCTTGTACAGCTTGATAGTTTGCACTATTTAAAGTTTTCTCTTTTGCCGGATAAACCAATCTGGTTGGTGGTGTTTCGAAGCCGACCTGCTTTCCGTTTGTTGGAAAAGTTAGTAAAGGGAAACCAGTCCTTCTGTACTCAGACCACGCTTCAATAGATTGAAGAACACCAAAATGTGCCCATTTTTGTGTATAAATTTTTGTCAATTTATCAGTAGAAGCTCCGGTATATGCCGCTGATGAAGTATTCACCCAAGTATCGACTGTAGCAGTTGCAGGAGCATCTAACTTAACATAGGCCCCTTGATTTAGATTATTAAGATAATAATAAAAAGCTACTGATTGTCTCAAAGCAGTTTCATAAGCAGTTTTAGCATCAGTAGTGCTCCCCCATCTTTCATAAGCTTCAGCTTTAAGCAAATTGACCTCTGAAGCTGTCATCAAAATCCCAGGAAGTTTTTGATTGTAAACAAATGTAGCAGAATCAAGCACAGAATAGTCGGCGAAGTTAGCTTCTTGTTGTGCGGTAGTAAATGTGATCGGCATCGCTCGGTAAGTGGCATTCTGAACAAACTTACCATTAACAGTACGACCAAATTTATCGTACAATACAGGGATACGGGGATCATTTGCTGGCAGTAAAACAGAATTCAACATGTAATCAGTAGCATACCAGCTTCCTTCAAAAAAGGCATCATGCAGATCACTGGTACTATTGGTTAAAGGTTGTAGTAACACGTCACTATTGCCTGGGTTATAGGTTCCAACATTTCCACCATCAATTAACGGATATGCTGATTGATTACCTAACATCTGTAAAACTGCAGCTTTAGCTGTTGCTTCATCCGTTTTTGAAATGCGCATTAGTAATCTCAAGCGTAATGAGTTGGCGTATCTTGTCCATTTTGAAACGTCACCTTTAAGAAGAATGTCTGATTTCGCGAAAGCTGCAGTAGTTGTTGCTGACTTGAAAAATGTAGCTGCAGCATCCAAATCAGCAATAAAAGAGGTATACAAAGCTTTTTGTTCATCATATTTTGGGTTGCTGATGGTGCTATTGGTAGGTAAGCTACCGGCAGCAGAATATGGAATGTCGCCCCATAAATCTACCATTTTAGCTGCCTGTTCCAACAATACAACTTTTGCTGCCTGCATGATGATTTTCTGGCTAGCCTGATCTGCTGCTGAAAGTGAATTAAATTTTCCTTCCATCACCCTGTAAATGGTTAACGGGCCGCTACCATTACCACCAGTACTGTAAAAATCATCCCAATACTGCTGAGAATAGCTGTCGCTTTGTTGGTAAACCGTATTGCCATTTGATACATACATCGTTTGTGCATAAACTCCCGGCATCTGACTTAGAAAGGTACGAACATTCCAATACTTGGCTGCTACACGGTCGTTATTTAACATAGCAGTGAACAATCCTGGTAAATTAGGGTCTAAAACCTTCTCCGGATTATTAAACTTTTTATCAATATCTTTTTTGCAGCCAAGCAGAGTTGTTAGCGACAATAAAAGAAAACTTGCTTTTATGATTAATTTTTTCATAATGTCTGATATGTTTTGACTAAAAATTTGCATTTAATGAAAATCCAAAGTTCCTGGATGCAGCTGTTGAGCCCACATCTACCCCTTGTGACCACCATTTGTTTCCAAGTGGAGCTTCAGGATCCAGATCTTTCAAAGTTCTGTGAATGTAAAACAGATTACGTCCGATCAATGAAAATCTTAAATTAGAAATTTTCAGTTTTTTAGTGAATGAGGCTGGAATTTTATAGCTCAATACAACCTCTCTCATTTTGATATAATCATTATCAAAAATTTCTGCTTCGGTTAATGAACCTTCACCCCAGTTATAGGTGGTAAGGTAGTAATCCGCCGCAGAGAGGATTTTGTTATTTGGTAACCCAGTGGTTTGATTTACACCTGCTAAGATAACGCCATCATTATAAGTTTTTCCGTTAACAGTATAGCTTAATCCGCCATTAGCCGCATCTCTGTATTGCATTGAATTTTCTAACATACCGGCACCGCGCATATACTTCAAGTTAGGTGCAATCATTTTACCCCCGAAACGATAGTCTATAGTGAAATCCAGTGCTAAGTTGCCATAGCTAAACGTGTTTGAAAAACCACCTACAGCTTTTGGCATAATATTACCTGCTTTAACATAAACAGAATTATCCATTACATAATAACCATCGTCGTTAATTAAATAATTACCATTGGCATCAGTTTTTCTCGGACGGATATAAATGTTACCTAACTCTTCACCAGCCCGAGCTACGATTTTAGCAGTAGATTGATCCGATGAATAGAAATTAATTTCGGAATTGGCATCTTTTAATGAGTTTACTTTAGATTTGTTTGTAGAGAAATTTAAACGGGTATCCCATCTGAATTTTCCTGAAACTGGCGTGGCATTTAAAGCAAGTTCAAAACCTCTATTGCCAATTTCGCCAACATTTACAATCTGGCTTTGTGCTCCATTGGTAGAACTTACTTCCAATGGTAAAATCTGGTTTTTAATTTTGTTGTCATAATAACTCACATCGAGCCCTAATCTTCCATTTAAAAACCTCGTTTCTAAACCAAACTCTGCTTCATGTTTCTTTTCCGGCATCAAACCTAAATTACCATAAGCTCTCGCAGGCACTAAGGTAGGTACAGAACCATTGATCGTTTGTTGTGATGTTTGGGTATAAGAAACATTTGCTTCATAAATTGGAGGTGCATTACCCACCACCCCATAAGAGGCTCTTAATTTACCGTAACTCCAGAATTTTGGTAATTTCCAAAGGTCACTAAATACAAAACCACTGTTTACTGAATAATAAGAGTATTGATTGTTTCCAGGAGGAAGAGTTGAAACATATTCCTGTCTGGCCGTACCTTCAGCAAATAAGAAATCCTTATAACTTAGGTTCATTATTCCTAAATATGCGTACTTGAGCTGTTCTTTACGAGATTCAGAGGTTTCAGCAACACCAAAAGAGTTTGATAATGCAAAGAAATTCTCCGTTACCAATCCATCTCTGGTGTTCGATTTTAAGTCTTTATAAGTTTCTTTTCGACCTTGATAACCGCCGCTAACAGACAAGCCAAAATCATTACCAATCTTATTGGAATAGGTTAATAAAGCATCGCCATAAAGTACTGAATATTGGCCTTGTGACGTTGTGTAAGATCCTGTACTCGTATTACCATTTAATGCAGTAGGAATTTCGGTAAACTGACGGTTTTCCGCCTTAGCACTGGTATAGTCATTACCGATACGTCCTCTTAACTTTAAGTTTTTAGCAACGTCATAATTTAATGTAAAGCTTGACAATAACCTGTTTTCGTTCTCATCGTATTGGTTTTTCAATTGCTGCCAGTAAAAATCGAGCAAATTAGTGGCTCTGATATTGAAAATGAATGGCTCAGGACGGGCAGTCTGGTCAAAAGTGGCATATTTATAACCATTGCTGGTTTGAAATTTTTCTTTCATCAGGCCCATATCTTCAGCACGACTAAAAAAACCACCAAATGAGCCCAATACCTGACCTAATTGATATGGTCTGTTTTTTGTTAGGGTATTAACATAACTGACAATTACATCTGCAGATAGTTTTGGTGCAAGTTTGATGGTAGAGTTTAAGTTAAAGGTATTTTTCGACCCGGTATTTCCCGGCTGGGTACCTTTATAGTCTAAACGTGAAGCCGAAAAACGATAGTTCACACTTTCTGTCTGGTTTGAAATGGCCACGTTTGCGTTTGAAGTATAACCATTTTGATAAACATCTCTGTAATTATTTGGTTGGGGAGAGTATGAACGAATTGAACCATCCCACCATCTTACCTGTTGGCCTTCCATTTTAGGACCGAAGTTGGCATAAGCCCTGAAGTACGGTCTGAAACCACTTGGAGAAGCTGCATCAGCAATCCAGCCTTCTTCAGTTGCACCGTTTGCCACGTTGGTTTCTCTATCGTAACCCGGACCATATGTATTCTGGAAATTCGGCAGGAACGCCACCTGATCAATTGAGCCCTGGTAGTTAAAATCAATACCCAAACCCCTGTTTTTAGATCCTTTTTTGGTTGTAATGACTACAACACCACTGGCTGCATCAGAACCATATAATGCCGATGCACTTGCTCCTTTTAATACCGTTAAGCTTTCAATATCCGCCGGGTTGATATCCAGAATACCGTTACCACGAACACGTTGATCATCCCAATAATTATTATTGTTTGCTCCTGCCGCACCATTTTGACCATCATTTCTGATCATCACACCATCCACAACATATAAGGGTTGCTGATTGTAGTTAATGGAGTTAATACCCCTGATCTGAACATTTACCGCGCTACTTGCACCGCCTGGGGCTGTTGTAATTTTTACCCCCGCAGCTTTACCATACAATGCAGATGCAAAGTTGGTGTTTCCAGCTTCTGTGAGCTGTTTAGCGGTTACCGTACTTACCGCATAACCCAGCGATTTTTCCTGCCGTTTGATGCCCAGTGCAGTTGTTACTACATTAACTTCATCCAGTTGATTACTGCTTTCTTTAAGGACCACATTAAGTGATGTTTGGTTAGTAGTACTGACTTCTTGCCTGGCATAACCTATGGCAGTAAAAACCAATACCTCACCCGGATTTACGGGTAATGAAAATTTACCATTCCCATCTGTCTGAGTTACTTTGGATGTTCCTTTAACAGAAACACTTACACCAGGAAGGGGTCCTGAGGAGTCCTTTACCGTACCGGTAACGGTTTTTTGTGCAAAAGCACTTATTGTTATCAAACATAACAACAATATACTCAAACACTTTAAGTACATTTTTTTCATATTTTTTTGTGTTTAGTTTAAGATTAGTTTAAAAATTTCTGACTTTTTACTGAGCCTTTTATCTTGCCATATCGTATTGGTTTTGGTTAAATATTTATCTTCTATTTGTTAGCTATCTAATTTCAATCAAACTGATTATACTCTACGGTCAAACTCCCGGCAGCCAATAATTCGGCTTCATCCGTCAGGGCAGAGAGCTTTATTTCGGTCTGCCCGGCTATCCGGGGGATACAGAACTCATGGATAGCCTGCTGAATAGGAGGCAAAAGCATTTTACCTGCCTTGGCACCTCTTCCGCTCAAAACAATACACTCAGGGTTTAAAAGGTGAATTAAAGTAGCTACTCCTTTACCTAGTTGAAAAATTGCTTTGGCCAAAACCGATATGGCCACAGGATCTTGTTCACTTACGGCTTGCAGGAAATGATCAGCAGGATGTTTACTTTTGTCTTCAAAATATTTTTTCATGCTCGATTCAGCACCAGCCGCTATGGCTTCTTCTGCCCGCTTCACCATTACCAGTAAAGAAGTATCTACCTCTAAACAGCCCCTTCTGCCACAAGAACACAAATTGTCGCTGTTTGAAAGCGGGATATGACTAAATTCACCAGCACTGCCACTACTCCCCCGGTATAATTTACCATTTACAATAATGCCCAAACCCGTTCCCCAACCAATATTAACCACCATTACATCTTTTAAATCAATGGCCTCACCAAAATTAAGTTCAGCAAGCGCAATTAAACTGGAATCGTTATCTATATGTACGGGTAAATTGATTTCGGAAGATAGATAATGCCTTAACGTTGTTCCATTTTCAACCTTAAGAAAAGAATGGTTAACGCCTTCATCGGCATTCACAAAACCCGGCATACCAATCCCGACACCTAAAATATCGGCTCTGTTGATTTTCGATTGATCGATACTGCTATTAACAAAATTAACCAGGTCTCCGATATTACACTCTTTCGATGACAGATCAAACTCTAAAGTCTGAATGGGTGTAATCATTTTTCTAGAAAGATCGTAAATGGTTAATCGGGAGGTTAGCTGATCCATGGCAATGGCCACAATATATTTTTTCAGATTTGGATTGATGAGAAACATCGCTGCCCTTCTTCCACCTGTTGATGGCGCAAAGCCTTCTTCTATTATATAACCTTCAGTAATTAAACCGTTGACCACAGCGGTAACCACAGGCAAACTCTTCTGGGTCAGCTTACTCAGGTCTGTAAGTGATAACGATTTTTTATAATACAAATGTTTAATAATACCAGCCCTGAGACGCTGATTTTTCTTCACAATTACAGACATAATATTTGATTACAATCCAAACTTAAAAAATATTTTTAAAACATTACTATACTTTTTAATTTTTTTTAAAAGTTAATTATAAATGCATTATTAATAAAAAAGGCGAATAATCTTCGATTATCCGCCTTTTTTAAAGAATTATATTTTATTAATGAATTCCCATAAATAACCTGCTCCATCTTATTTTATGTAAAAAAGAGGCGGTGCTGTCCCAGCTCATCCAAACAAATAAAGCTTTGCCTACAATATGATCTTCAGGCACAAAACCCCAATAACGCGAATCTGCCGAATTATGACGGTTATCGCCCATCATCCAATAATAGTCCATTTTAAAGGTATAGGTAGTAGCTATTTGATCATTAATATACCAAACACCGGCCTTTTGTTCCACTTTATTTCCTTCGTAAGTTCTGATTGCCCTGTAATACAGCGGCATGGTATTGCTATCGATTTTAACGGTCCAACCTTTTGAAGGTATTTTAATCGGTCCAAAGTTATCACGGTTCCAAACCCTGTTCGGGTCGTTTGGAAAAACACCTCCCGGAACAGCGCCTGCAGGGTCCGGACTTAAGGTTACTGTTTTTACAAAATCAAAAGTTTTTAGCTTTTCTGCAATTTCCGGGGTAGCATCTACGATGTAGGTATTAGCAGCCACCGCCGGTACGCTGCCCAGGTTTAAATTAAACTCATCAAGTGCTGCATAATTAAAGTCCATGGTTTTAAACTCAATGCGATAAGGCATCATGCCTGTACTTTTTAAAGGCTCATCCTTGCCATTTACTTTGGCAATACCATTGCTCATTGAAATGACATCGCCCGGAATACCTATACATCTTTTGATAAAGTTCTCGCGTTTATCTACCGGACGGTCTACAATGGTGTAGGTACTCCTCACCTGTTCCCTTCCCATGCTCCGTACTAAAGCATAATAACTTTCTGCCTGGTTTTCTACGGCAACGGTATCTCCTTCGGGAAAGTTGAAAACCACCACATCGTTTCTTTTAATTTTAGACAAACCTGGTAAACGGTGATATTTCCACTGCACGCCATCCCAATAAGCTTTGGTAGAAGTGGTTAAAGGCATGGTATGGTGAGCAAAAGGAAAAGCAACCGGCGTCATCGGAATACGTGCCCCGTAATTAACTTTACTTACAAAAAGGAAGTCGCCGATCAGTAATGATCTTTCCATCGAACCCGATGGAATGGTATAAGCCTCAATAAAAAACACGCGGATGATGGTAGCAGCCACTACTGCAAAAACAATTGCATCAACCCATTCGCGGGTTTTCGTTTTTTTCTTCTTTGGGGCATCTTTTTTTCGTTGCCAGAATTTATAATTCATATATCTTATTTTTGGTTTAGCGATTTATGAAATCGGCTACCGGTTATCTGTAATCCTTTACTGTGGTTTCACAGCTTTATCTCTGAATTGGCTAACTGCCAACTAAAAATTTCCAACTGCCAACTGAAAACTTTGGCTTATTCAAAAATATCAGTAATACTGAAAAATCCTTTTTTATCTTTAACCCATTCTGCCGCTACTACCGCACCTAAAGCAAAGCCTGCTCTGTTATGGGCCGTATGTTTAATTTCTATCTCGTCTACCTCACTGCTGTAAATCACCGTATGCGTACCCGGTATGTTTTCAATCCGATGCGATTCGATCAGCAATTGATCCGCTTTAGGGAAGAGTTCAACATCGGTTCCCACCACCTCGTTTAACCACTCCTGCTTTCTGTCCAGGTTGTCTACAATCCCTTCTGCAAGGGTGATGGCGGTACCACTTGGTGCATCCAGTTTTTGTGTATGGTGAATTTCTTCTACCTGAACATCGTAAGCGGGATAGTTATTCATCAGCCTGGCCAAAGTTTGATTAAGCTTAAAAAACAAATTTACGCCAATACTAAAGTTAGACCCATAAAGCAAAGTATTGTTACTTTTATCGCAATCATCTTTTACTTCCTGCAATTTGCCATACCAGCCAGTTGTTCCTACAACCACAGGAACATTGGCATCAAAACAGGCATCAATATTTTTTAAAACCGAATCAGGCGTACTAAAGTCGATAGCCACATCAGCTGATTTTAAATTCTGCCTGGTTAAATCCTCTTGATTATCGATCGTTATCTTCAAAACAATTTCGTGGCCACGTTCCACTGCAAATTTTTCGATAATCTGTCCCATTTTACCATATCCTAAAAGCGCAATTTTCATCTCTATATGTTTGTTTTATTCTTATCTTCAAAAGCAACCTTAAATGTTTATCAGGCCATTCATCACCATTCTAAATGTTTATTTATTAAGTTCATGATGTGCAGTATTAAAAAGTCAATGATAATTTAAGTACCGGCGTTAAATTGAAACCATACATGGAATCGGCACTCATCACCGATGGCATGACCCTAAAAGAAAGATTATCATCAATATTAAAAAAATGCAAACGCGCTGCAACATAGGCATCGATAATATTGGCAGCATACAGCAACCCATATGAAAAGTACACAATCTGCGAATTCCGCTTATATAAACTTTTCCCGTCCAGAATACCCTGATCACTATATTGTTTTAAATCAGACTTACTACCTGGATGATCCTGGCGGTATTGGGCCTCATTTAAAAAACGTTTGTAATTCTTCCTGCTATCCATTAGCGATAGTGTAAGCGCGGTGGCACCTCCGTAAATAGCTGTAATTTTGCCACCGGTATAGATCTTTTGAAAAAACTGGCTTTTTCCTGCTCTTGTGCCATAACCATCGTTAAGCAATTGAATATTATACAACTGCCCCCAGCCGGGTATAATCATCGATCTGAAAACAGCTTTTCTACCGGCAACCTTACCTGGGTTAACATACTTGGCTTTCACCGAGTCCTTTCTGGTCATGTTTTTTTTAGCCGCAGTATCTAACCGTTTCGATACTATAATTTTTGCGGTGTCTGTAGGTTTTGATAAAGTATCCTTAACCTGCGCACCAGCCAGGTTTACAAGAAAAAATGTAAATGCAGCAACCAGTATAAAAAGCTTAGTCTTTTGCATTACCAGTCTAATAACTCCAGAATCCGGTTTAAATCTTCATCGCTCATAAACGGAATTTCTATTGCTCCCTTACCGTTCTGACTTACTTTTAACTTTACACGGGTAGCAAACTTGGAAGCCAGATCATCCTGTAATTTTTGATATTGAAAGGAAACAGCTTTTTCTTTTGGCTTTTCGCTGGCTTTTAAAGGTATATGCTGTAAATTACGTACAAGCTCTTCCACTTTACGTACGGATAAACCTTTTTCTAAGATTTCCTGGTGAATAAACAATTGTTTATCAACACCATCAACATTGATTAAGGCCCTTGCGTGCCCCATACTAATTCTCTGATCGCGGATGGAAGCCTGAATAGCGGGTGGAAGCTTTAACAAACGCAGGTAATTGGTTACTGTGGTACGATTTTTACCTACGCGCTCGCCCAACTGTTCTTGTTTTAACCCTACCTCATCAATCATCCGTTGGAAACTCAATGCTACTTCGATGGCATTTAAATTTTCGCGCTGAATATTTTCGATCAGGGCCATCTCCAACATCTGTTGGTCGTTGGCACTGCGGATATAAGCAGGAACCTGGGTTAAACCGGCCAGTTTGGAGGCCCTGAACCTCCGCTCACCAGAAATAAGCTGATATTTATTTGCCGCCAGTTTTCTAACGGTAATGGGCTGTATTAAACCTTGTATCTTTATCGAATCGGCAAGCTCATTTAAAGCTACCTGATCAAATTCGGTACGGGGCTGATATGGATTGGTCTCAACTTCAGTTAAACTTACGTGACTGATATTGCCAATCTGCTCGGTTTCACTCACCGCATTTACCTGATGTTTAGGCGGATGGGCAGATTCGCTATCATCTAAAAGCGCACTTAACCCTCTTCCTAAACCTGTTTTTCGCTGAAAAGATGTCATCTATAATTTATAAAGTTGCTGTTCCAATGTTTTCTTCTTCCTTTAAAAGGCCGTTTTTCTTTACAATTTCCCGGGCCAGGTTCAGGTAGTTGATGGCACCTTTGCAATTCGCATCGTGCATAATCACCGAAACACCATAACTTGGTGCCTCACTTAAACGGGTATTTCGCTGAATAATGGTATCGAAAACCAATTCGTTAAAATGCGTTTTTACCTCTTCTACCACCTGGTTCGATAAGCGCAAACGAACATCGTACATGGTTAATAAAATACCTTCAATCTCCAGATCAGGATTTAAACGGTTCTGAACAATCTTGATGGTATTTAACAATTTGCCTAAACCTTCCAGTGCGAAATACTCGCACTGCACCGGAATAATAACCGAATCGGCAGCAGTTAAAGCATTAATGGTAATTAAACCTAAGGATGGCGAACAATCGATGATAATAAAATCATACTGGTCTTTAACCTTCTCCAAAACCGCTTTCATTTTATACTCGCGGTTGTTGAGGTTGATCATCTCAATTTCTGCACCCACCAGATCGATGTGGGCAGGCAATAAATCTAAATTTGGGGTATCCGTTTTTTGGATGGCCTGTAGCGGATCAATATCATTAATGATGCACTCATAAACACTATCTTTAATATTCCGTGGATCGAAACCGATACCTGAAGTCGAATTGGCCTGAGGATCAGCATCTACCAGTAAAGTTTTGTATTCTAATACGGCCAAACTAGCAGCCAGGTTTATAGATGAAGTTGTTTTACCAACACCACCTTTTTGATTTGCTAATGCAATAATTTTGCTCATCTATGTATCCGAAATTTACTCAACGTTTATTTGGGCTGTGTTATTTATGCATGTAAAATCGGCAAAAAGTTCTATTTTTGCCTTGTTTACGGCCTTTTTCACAATCAGCTAAGATACAAACTATATGTCAATTTTAGCAAGAAGCGTATTTGGGTTTTACACATCTTATTAACAATTATCCATGATTACGATTATAGCTGCAACCAACAGGCCCAATAGCAATACGCTAAAAGTTGCTAAATATTACCAAAAGCAATTAAAAGAAAAAGAAACCGAAGCCAATCTATTCAGTCTGGAGCACCTGCCTGCAGATGTTTTGAATACCGATATGTATGGCAAACGATCAGCAGCTTTTCAGGAAATCCAGGACATGATCAACAGCACCGAAAAGTTTTTATTTATCATGCCAGAGTACAATGGCAGCTATCCGGGTGTACTCAAAGTACTCATCGATGCCTGTACTTTTCCTGATAGTTTTTACGATAAAAAAGCAGCTTTAGTTGGTATTTCTTCCGGTAAATATGGCAATATCCGTGGTGTAGATCATTTTACAGGCGTTTGCCATTATATTCATCTGAATATTTTACCTCTACGTCTGCATATTCCGAACATTAAAACAGAATTAGATGAATCGGGTAACCTCATCCAGCCGGATACCATTAAGTTTACCAATGAGCAGATAGAGAAGTTTATTAAGTTTTAATAAAATATCGTTATTTCTGAAGATCAGCGACAGTCCCAGAAGGACTAAAGTACCCTAAACCTCACTAAACTGCTTCCTAAAAAATAATTTCAAAGTTTTTTGATTTGGAAAGCAAAACCTGTGTTTAATAGGAATATTTGTTCCTGCTCTCCGCTTTACTCCGTTACACTCCGTGCTCGCTGCGATCACCCGCCCAATGTCGTTAAGTTAAGCTATATCCCTCTGTACATCAAAGGTTTTCTCTTTTCTTTATAGACCTTAATTCTTTTGAAGCTTCTATTGGATCTAACTATATCCGTGCAATTCTTTAATAACTTTAGGATTTTCTGGACCGAACAGACTATGTCGTTTCTGTAAAATATGTCAATCAAAAAGTCTTTAACTTTGGTTACTACCTGAGTTTTATTGATTTGTACGGCATGCTTGTGTCCTTTATCTTTTTGTCCGGCTTTTTCGATCTGCACTCCTATCATTGCTGAAATATTTAATAAAATTATCCTTGCATAAAAATCCTGTTGAATAGCATGTACCGTTCTCCCTGAAAAATATTCCATTTGTGCTACCTGTTTAATGCGCTTGTAACATTCTTCCACTCCCCATCTCATGTGGTATAGTTCTTTGATTGCTTGGACTGGGTATACATCTCTGTTACACAAACTGGTAAGTAGAACTTCCTGTTCACCATCAGGTAAATCTACCGATAGCAGCCTTAGCCCCTCAACTTTGGTCTGGAGGTTGTAGCTCCTCAATTTCCCGTATTCTTGCGAGGGACGCTTTTTTAGCTCAAAGTCAATATCTTTTTCTATGCTTGAATTTAGAGTTTCATGGGCAGTTTTCCATGCTGTACTCAACCTGAAACAAAAATCAAACCCCTCTTTCTTTAGGTAAGAAATTAGCCAAAGACTGGGATATCCCCGGTCAAAAACAAGAATATCAGTTTCACTATTTAAATTCTTCAAGTGATTTTTGGCCATCTCTTTCTCATCATCGTGCTGTGTATGGACAATCAGCGCGTCCAGGATAATATTATTGCAGACATCATAAGCAATTGATATCCTGGCACCTGCAGAAATAGTTTTGTTTTGATTCGAAAAGTTACCAAATTTCTCTATTAAGCATTTTTCGTTTGGCAGTACAAGAAAACTTCCATCAATAGCGACAACCCTCTTGCCCTTCCAGTTTCTTTGAGAAGGGCTATTGTTTTTAAAATAATCTAAAAGAGATTGGTTTAAACAGATGAAACTCTCTGGCCTTAATTTTTGCCGAGCCTGAGTAAACGCACTTTTAGAAAAGGTGGTGATTTCTGAACCTGTACCGGAAAGGGATTTGAAGAACCTGTCAAGTTCGGTTCGGACGGAGGCACGGCTAAAGCCCAGGATATTGACAACAAGGTCCTTAAAGGAAAACTTACGCTTCCTTGTAAAATCACTAGAAACAGTTTTAGAGGAGACTCTAAAATCTTCATTTTCAATGTGATTAATAGTGTGTAAAAAAAGCCCTTCTATAAACTGGAAAAAGTTCGCCTTCCTTTATAAGGGCTGACATAAAGATACTGGTTAAATCCTTTCTTTGCAATGTTTTTCCTTAACTTAACGACATTGATCACCCGCCTGCAACGGGCAGGGGTTTAGGCACATAGAACAGTGCGGTAAACCCCATGAAAATTTTAAAGAAATTGTCATTTATTCGCCCTGCAACCACAAATCCACTTACCGGCCGTGCCACCTAAACCCGATGGAAGCGGCACGCAGTATAGCGTACAGCGGGATTACATTAACCCAAATGCTTCTGAACCTGCTTTCCAAAAAAAAATGCTAAATTCTGTTTTTAAAAAGCAAAACCAGTATTCCATAGCAACATATGTCCCCGCTCTTCGCTTTACTCCTTTGCACTCCGTGTTCCCTACAATCACCCGCCTGCAACGGGCAGGGGTTTAGGCACACAGGACAGTGCGGTAAACCCCATGAAAATTTTAAAGAAATTGTCATTTATTCGCCCTGCAACCACAAATCCACTTACCGGCCGTGCCACCTAAACCCGATGGAAGCGGCACGCAGTATAGCGTACAGCGGGATTGCATTAACCCAAATGCTTCTGAACCTGCTTTCCAAAAAAATGCTAAAACCAGTATTCCATAGCAACATATGTCCCCGCTCTTCGCTTTACTCCTTTGCACTCCGTGTTCCCTACAATCACCCGCCTGCAACGGGCAGGGGTTTAGGCACACAGGACAGTGCGGTAAACCCCATGAAAATTTTAAAGAAATTGTCATTTATTCGCCCTGCAACCACAAATCCACTTACCGGCCGTGCCACCTAAACCCGATGGAAGCGGCACGCAGTATAGCGTACAGCGGGATTGCATTAACCCAAATGCTTCTGAACCTGCTTTCCAAAAAAATGCTAAAACCAGTATTCCATAGCAACATATGTCCCCGCTCTTCGCTTTACTCCTTTGCACTCCGTGTTCCCTACAATCACCCGCCTGCAACGGGCAGGGGTTTAGGCACACAGGACAGTGCGGTAAACCCCATGAAAATTTTAAAGAAATTGTCATTTATTCGCCCTGCAACCACAAATCCACTTACCGGCCGTGCCACCTAAACCCGATGGAAGCGGCACGCAGTATAGCGTACAGCGGGATTGCATTAACCCAAATGCTTCTGAACCTGCTTTCCAAAAAAATGCTAAAACCAGTATTCCATAGCAACATATGTCCCTGCTCTTCGCTTTACTCCGTTGCACTTCGTGCTCGCTACGATCACCCGCCTGCAACGGGCAGGGGTTTAGGCACACAGGACAGTGCGGTAAACCCCATGAAAATTTTAAAGAAATTGTCATTTATTCGCACTGCAACCACAAATCCCCTCACCGGCCGTGCCACCTAAACCCGATGGAAGCGGCACGCAGTATAGCGTACAGCGGGATTGCATTAACCCAAATGCTTCTGAACCTGCTTTCCAAAAAAATGCTAAATTCTGTTTTAAAAAGCAAAACCAGTATTCCATAGCAATGTATGTCCCCGCTCTTCGCTTTACTCCGTTGCACTCCGTGTTCGCTACGATCACCCGCCTGCAACGGGCAGGGGTTTAGGCACACGGAACAGTGGGGTAAACCCCATGAAAATTTTAAACAAATTGTCATTTATTCGCCCTGCAACCACAAATCTCCTTACCGGCCGTGCCACCTAAACCGGATGGAAGCGGCACGCAGTATAGCGTACAGCGGGATTACATTAACCCAAATGCTTCTGAACCTGCTTTCCAAAAAAAAATGCTAAATTCTGTTTTTAAAAAGCAAAACCTGTGTTCCATAGCCATGTTTGTTCCTGCTCTTCGCTTTACTCCGTTGCACTCCGGTAAACCCCATGAAAATTTTAAAGAAATTGTCATTTATTCGCCCTGCAACCACGAATCCACTTACCGGCAGTGCCACCTAAACCCGATGGAAGCGGCACGCAGTATAGCGTACAGCGGGATTACATTAACCCAAATGCTTCTGAACCTGCTTTCCTAAAAAATGCTAGAATCTGTTTTTAAAAAGCAAAACCAGTATTCCATAGCAACGTATGTCCCCGCTCTTCGCTTTACTCCGTTGCACTCCGTGTTCGCTACGATCACCCGCCTGCAACGGGCAGGGGTTTAGACACATAGAACAGTGCGGTAAACATTCGGCAACAATTGTTCATAATGGTAAAAACCCTCCCGAAATGAAAAGGTTTTTTTGCTGAACAACACCACAAAAACAACACAAAAAACTACTAATCAACAACTTATATACAAGCAAAACGCACTGGCATTACTATTGATGACAAGCTAAACAGATGCTATTTATCTAACCTTTGTTATGTAATTTAGTTCATCGGTAAACAGATTTAATTATAAGCAACTTTTACCACGAAAAGAGAGCAATTAATTTGCGTTCTTCGCGAAAAACTTTCCCTCTTTGCGGTTAACCAAGTCATCATGAAAATAAAAACCAAACTCCGACTCGGATTCGGCTTTCTCTTTATCATCGTTTTATCTTTCGGATTAATTGCACTCTTTTTCTTAAATGAGCTTTCCGACAAATCGAAGGTAATTCTGAAAGACAATTACAAATCTTTGAAATATGTTGCCGCTATGCGCAATGTGATCGACCAGCATGCTTTTCCATTAAGCCCCACACAGCTGACTATTTTTACCGAAAACCTAAAAAACGAGGGTTTGAACATTACCGAACCTGGTGAAAAAGCGGCTTTCAGGAAATTAGAAATAGCGTTCAATGCACTAAAAGGTTCAAAATCTTTAACGGTTAAGGAAAGTGATATCAAAAATTTGCGTGTTGCACTGCAAAATATAGAACAGGTTAACATGAAAGCCATTTATGATAAAAATGAACTGGCAAACGAAGCCTCGTCGCGGGCAAACCTTTACATCATGATAGCGGCCACACTAAGTTTTATCATCCTCTTTACTTTCATTGTCAACTTTCCGGGTTTTGTGGCCAACCCCCTGGCCGAATTTAGCGCAGCGATTAAACAGATCAGTCGTAAAAATTATAAACAGCGTTTGCATTTCGAAAACGAAGATGAGTTTACAGAACTGGCAAATTCCTTTAACAAAATGGTGGTTAAATTAAATGAATGGGAAAACAGCAACTTATCCAAAATTAAATCTGAAAAATCGCGTATTGAAGCCATCATTGCACAAATGCAGGATGCCATTATCGGATTAAATGAGAAAGGCGAAGTACTATTTCTGAATCATCTTGCTGCAAAACTGATGAATCTGGATGAAGAGAAAGTAGTCGGTCAAAACGTAGCCGAACTGATGCAAAAAAATGAGTTGCTCAAACGGATTATCAAACCTGAAACCAATGACAATACCTTAAAAATTTATGCTGATGACAAAGAATCCTATTTTCTGCTGGAAAATCGCGAAATCATCATCCCGAACTACGATGAGCAGGAAGAAAATACCTTGATTGCTTCGTCTAAATCGGCAGGAAGCGTTTATACCTTAAAAAATATTACGCAGTTTAAGGAGCTTGATGAAGCCAAAACTAATTTTATTGCCACCGTGTCTCATGAATTAAAAACACCGCTTTCATCTATCAAAATGAGCCTGAAATTACTTAATGATGAGCGTGTAGGCATGCTGAACGAAGAGCAGCAAGAGTTACTTCACCACATCAAAGAGGATAGCGACAGGCTCCTAAAAATTACCAGTGAACTGCTGGATCTCTCGCAGGTAGAAACCGGTAATTTAAAACTCAATTTTGCCCTAACCAAACCCGAAGAAATTGCGAATTATGCCATTGATGCGGTGAAATTACAGGCGGAACATAAATCGATTCAACTGGTGCTCAATTGCGGTGAGAACCTGCCTAATGTGAATGCCGATATCCAGAAAACGGCTTGGGTAATGGTTAACTTTTTATCGAATGCACTGCGCTATAGCTCCGAAAAATCGAAAGTAATCATCGATATTTTACAAAAAGACAATTTTATTGAATTCGCTGTCCGCGATTTTGGAAAAGGCATTGATGAAAAATATCAAAAAAGATTGTTCGACAGGTATTTCCAGGTGCCAACCGATGGTCAGAATAAGTCGGGATCCGGATTGGGCCTTGCCATTTCCAAAGATTTTATTGAAGCTGAAAACGGAAAAATATGGGTAGTAAGTGCCATTGGAGAGGGCAGTAAGTTTTGTTTTAGTTTACCAATCGCAGAATAGCCTCTATTTTTAACCGCAAAGTTCGCAACGCTTTTCGAAGAGCTTAATAGCTTAAGTTTAGGTAACTATTTAGATTTTTGATGCAATTATTTATATAGACCAGATCGTCATGCTGATCCGATAGCTATCGGATTTATTTTACAAGTAAATATGATGTTTTCGATTGCCTTGTAGCTACTTCGTGGTCAGCATCTTTTACTGTAAAATTGACCCTGATCCGATAGCTATCGGATCAGGGTGACGATTAGAAAATAAAAATATCTATAAAAATCTTCTGAAGAGCTTATTGATCAAACCCAAGTTATCAGCTATTTATCACAGAGAATAAAATGTTGATATGGTCGCAAAAATAACTCCGTGCACCCGGTGCCTTTACTCTGTTTTCTCTGTGGTGAACGTTAAACGCTAACCGCTCAACCCTAAACAATATACGGTTCCATTTCCTTATCAATGCTTTTACGTAGTTCCATTAATTTAATGGCGTAGCCATGCATGGCAACTTCTTTTTCTGTTTTAGGTTTAAAAGCGGGGATTGGCTTTGGTTGGCCATTGTCATCTACCGCAACAAAAACAATAATACAGTGTGTATTTTTAACAAAATCAGTCTGCTCTACCGGTTTGGAAAAGGCATCAACGGCGATATGCATACTGGTTTTGCCTGTGTAAATAATGCGTGCTTCCATTTTTACTAAATGCCCGATATGAACAGGATGAAAAAACCTGATTCCCCCCACATATACCGTTACACAATAGGTTTGGCTCCATTGCAGGGCGCAGGCAAAAGCAGCCTGATCAATCCACTTCATCATCATCCCGCCATGTACCTTACCCCCGTAATTAACATCAGAGGGTTCGCTTAAAAATTGAAGTTCGATATGGTTTTTGATTTTGGGCATAGTAGCTGATTTGATTTAATGGTTTTGCTAAGATATTATAAATAAGGTATAATAAAAAAGTGGATTAAGCCTGCGGTCAGCTGTTGCCACCTCACTGATAAATAAGCTGTTGCCGCTTGGCTAAAACTAACACTATTAATAGTTAACCAAAGCTAAAAAGGATACAACAAAACGGTGCCAGTTGTTGCCAACTGACACCACACTTACATTTTATTTCGCTATAATACTGATCGCATATCCACCACCAGGGGCGCAATACTGGGTCAATTTTGTTTTATTGGTCACTTCCATTTTACGGATGGTATAGGCTTTTGGGTTAGTTTCATAATGGGCATCCTTTGCGTCAGCATAAATCGTTGCAGTGTATTTTTTACCTGGTTCTAAAAAGCTGAAGTTGATTCTGGAAGTGCGGGCTTCTTCATCATTGGTACGGCCCACAAACCAATTATTTTTACCTTTTGCCTTACGTGCAAAAGTAATGTAATCGCCGGGTTCTGCTTCCAACACTTTGGTATCGTCCCAATCTACCGCTACATCTTTAATAAACTGGAAAGCATCCATATACTTGTTATAGGTTTCTGGTAAATCGGCTGCCATTTGCAAAGGACTGTACATCGTTACATAAAGTGCCAGCTGACGCGCCAAAGTGCTGTGTACAAAAGAAGTATTTTCAGGATTATAAACGCTCACTTTGGTTTCGAAAATACCAGGAGTATAATCCATAGGTCCGCCGATTAAACGGGTAAATGGCAAAATGGTGGTATGATCGGCATTGTTACCACCAAATGCTTCGTATTCGGTTCCCCTGGCCGATTCGTTTCCGATCAAATTTGGATAGGTACGTGCTAAACCTGTCGGGCGGACAGCTTCATGTGCATTCACCATAATTTTATATTCGGCAGCTTTTTGAATGGCGTACAGGTAATGATTGTTCAGCCACTGGCCGTAATGGTGTTCTCCCCTTGGGATGATGTTACCTACATAACCACTTTTAACCGCATCGTAACCGTTGGCTTTCATAAATTTATAGGCCGTATCTAAATGACGTTCATAATTACGAACAGATGAAGAAGTTTCGTGGTGCATAATCATTTTTATGCCTTTACTTGCCGCATAACGGTGCAGCTCTTTTACATCAAAATCGGGATAAGGGGTAACAAAATCAAATACATCATCTTTTGTTTTACCAAACCAATCTTCCCAACCTTCGTTCCAGCCCTCCACCAAAACAGCATCTAAACCATTTTTGGCTGCAAAATCGATGTATTCTTTTACATGGGCGGTATTCGCAGCATGTTTTCCATTGGGTTTGGTTTTCGAATAATCCGTTACGCCCAATTGCACACTGGTTAAATCATTGTAGGCCCAGGTACTTTTTCCCGTAATCATTTCCCACCAAACGCCAACATATTTGGTTGGTTTTATCCACGATACATCTTTGAATTTTGTAGGTTCGTTAAGGTTGTAGGTAAGTTTTGAGGTTAAGATATCTCCAGCTTTATCACTCACGATAATGGTCCGCCATGGAGATATACAGGGTGCCTGCATATAACCTTTATCGCCAACTGCATCTGGCGTTAACCACGATTCTAAAATCATATGCTGATCATCCAGGTTTAGCGACATCAAAGAATAATTGACTAGTGCTGCTTCGTGAATGTTGATGTATAAGCCATCTTTGCTTTTCATCATCAAAGGTGTTTGCAAGCCGGTTGGCGAAAAAGTAGTCTGAGAGGCATTTGGCGTTACCGCAGCTTTCATTTTACCACGAACCTCCGATAAATTTGAAGTTACCGTGCTATACTCCTGTGTATCGTAATCTCCGGGAAGCCAAAAAGCCTTATGATCGCCGGCCAGGGCAAACTGCGTTTTCTCCTCTTTGATTACAAAATAATCCAGATTTTTCTGTTCAGGAAATTCATATCTAAAACCCAAGCCATCATTAAACAAACGCATGCGGACAATGATATAGCGGTTTGTTTCTTTTTGCGTTAGGGTTACCGCCAATTCATTGTAATGATTGACAATTTCTTTTACCTCGCCCCAAACCGGTTTCCAGGTTTCATTAAAGGTGCTGGTTTTGGTATCGGTGATGGAGAAACCGTTCATTAAGGATTTACCCTCTTTAAGTTCTAAACCCAACTTACTGGTTTTGATCACATCTTTTCCTTTGTATGTCAAGCTATAAGTAGGTATCCCCCCTTCAGCCAAAGCAAAAGTGGCTACCAAGGCGCCATCCGGAGATTTCAGATTTTCTCCGGGAACGTTCCCGAAAACACTCCCAAAAAATAGGAGCGTGCAGATTAAAGTAAGAATTTTAGAGCGGGTAAAGAATTGGTTAGTTTTTTTATTCATGTTATGGTTTATTTATTATTGCTATTTATATCACATTAAAACTTGAAGGTTTTGGATCAAATGATAAACTGTCTACTATATTCCGGTCCGTGGCCACACGAACCGGAGCGGGTATGTGAGATTTAATTTTTTATTCCGATGCCATTGTTCGTGGCGATACGAATCCTTGCTAAAACCTTCGGTGTTGGTCGTATTACTCCAAAAGCAACGTATCATCTTCATCGGTTAAACTCAGCTGTACACTATCGCTACCAGCGATTCCCTCTATCGAACCACGGATGTGGGTAGCGTTTAACAGTACTTTCTCCAATTGTTTTTCACGCGCTTTCCATAAACGTTCCATCGCATCGCGCTCGCGCTGTATAGATAGTTTCATGCTCATAAACCCTTCTCTAATGGCTTTCCATTGTTCAGAAAACTCTGCACCCATTAAATAATCGTATAACATGTGCATTTTTTCGCCACGGTTTTCCTGCGATTTTACTGCTCCGGCCAAACGCAAAATACCCTCACGCAATACATAGGCTACGGCATTTACTTCTTCGAAAGAGCAGATCCAAACCCCATCACGCTGCCCGAAACAATCCATCCCTTTTGGGTAACATTGACTTACAATTACCGCTACATCAATGCCCATGCTCCGCATATCTTTCTTCAGTTTTTCAATCCAGTCGCCACCAAAATCTTTAGTACGTTTGCTTTCGTAAATTATTTTGCCGCATTCCTGTCCGAACTGATTACGCACCACCTGCACACAGTCTGCCCCACGTACCCCCTTACCTACTTCTTCAATTAAATCAAAAGGGTAATTGGTACGGAGCAGTTCTTCGAGGATCAATTCCTGTACTTCTCCCTGCAATTGCATACTCCCCTGCTCGGCTTTGCGTTTCATCTCTTCGGCCAGTTTTTTCTGATCGTCGAGCTGCTTTTCCAGTTCCTTTAAGCGTAGCTGATGTTCGGTATCTTTAATGCTATTTTTTTCTGCCTCTTGTTTACGGATCTGTTCTACCAGCTCATTGCGCTGTTCCAGCATTTTACGCTGGAAAGCGAGTTCCATCTCTTCTTCTTTCACCCTAAGGCTTTCCTCACGGCGTAAAAAATCCAGTTCCTTTTCGCGTGCCAACTTTAGTTTTTCAGCATTTTCTTTCGCATTACCTTCCAATATCTGCAGCTTGTTTTCAAAATCGGCCGAAATACTTTTCCGCAGATTTTCTTCCAGATTATCCTTAAGCTTGTTTTTTTCTTCAGCTAGTTTAGCCTCAAAAGCTTTTAGCTGCTGCTGTTTTTCTGACTCAAAAACCTGCAGTTTACGCTGATATTCTTCATCTTTCTGCCTGGCATAAGCAGCCGCCTTCTCACGTAACTCTTTTTTGTAATCTTCGGCCATAGCTTCTTCCATCGGAAAAACATGGGCACAATTGGGGCATTTTATTTCAGTAGGCATAAATTGTTTTTTAAAGCAGCAAACACTGTGGATGACAAAGATATTAAAGCTTTTTAGGATTGTGTAAAAGAGTTTTTCACCATCACTTAAAGTACCCTCGATCGGATTTCGTGGCCGGCAGCCAATATTTTACTCACCGGACATTTCTCCGCGATTTCCTCCAACCTCACTTTCTGTTCTTCAGTAAGCACGCCGGTGCAGGTAATTTCTTCCAGAAATATCGTTTCGCCGTTTTCAGTATCAACGTTTACTTCTACTTCAATTTTGTCAATCGGCCATTCTTTTCTATCGGCATACATCCTTAAGGTAATGGCTACGCAAGAGGCTAAAGAAGCCATTAACAATCCTTTGGGGGCAAAACCTTTGTGTGTTCCTCCTAATTCTATGGGTTCGTCTACTACAATTTCATGAGAACCATTTGTAACTGAACAGGCATAGTGTTCTTTATTTATTATTGCTTTTACCATTACAATCCGTTTTAGTTATCCAAATATTGCGCTTTAACTTTAAACATATGTAAAAAGTCTGTTTTTTTTACCCTGCTAAAACTTAAACTCTTCAGGCACAGGCAAAGCGTTTACTTTCCAAATCAAAAAAAACAAACATTATAACATACCAATTGTTCCTTTTAAAAAACACTACCTTATGAAATACAGAAAGTTAATCGGAAAATATTTGAAGCACGAATCAGATAACAGTGCAAAAATAGCCCTGGCCTTAGTAGCTGGTTTAGCAGCTGGAGCAGTAATCAGTATTTTATTTGCTCCTGACAGTGGTACAGGCACACGTAGAAAAATTGCTGGAGGTGCCAAAAACCTTCGTTATGGTTTTCAAGACAAATATAATTTACTAAAGGAAAAAGTTTTTGGCGTGGAAGCTATTGAAGAAGATATTGTTCAACATGAAGTACCCCACTTTAAACACACTATTACTAAAAGGCGTAAATCGGATGTGAAAGAGATTCTGGAAAATGCACATGAAAATGGACAGGTTCAGGAAGGACAAGGCTAAAACAAAAAAGAAACTGGTTTTTGGTATGGATTAATTAGTGCATACCAAAACCTTTACCTTCAAAAATTTCTTAGTTTTACCGGATAATAACTATACATGGTCTTTATCCTGTCTAAAATTTTGCTTTTCCTCATTAAACCGATAGTGTGGATTTTTGTGCTTTTAATTTTTTCAATTGCATCAAAAGAAGTTAAAAAAAGGAAAAGATTTGCAATGAGCGCCTTACTTACGCTCTTTCTATTTGGTAATGGTTTTATAGTTGGAACAACAATAAACAGTTATGAAGCCGGTTATCCTAAGCCAGAAAAATATGATATTGGAATAGTACTTGGAGGTTTTTCGGGTTTAAATAAACGAAATAATGAAATTACTTTTAATGGCGCAAGTGACAGATTGTTCCAGGCCCTTTCCTTGTATAAAAAAGGCCGGATCAAACAAATATTGATTAGTAGCGGAAGTGCAAATTTAATAGACGACCAGATAAAAGAAGCAGACTTGGCGGTTAATTACCTGAAAATCATTGGTATTCCGGATTCGGCAATTCTAATCGAAAACCAGAGCAGGAATACCATTGAGAATGCCAGATATAGCCTCGCCCTCATCAACAAAACGAACCCAAAAGCTAAAATATTGGTCATTACCAGTGCCTGGCATATACCACGGGCAAAATTGATTTTTGGTCGACTCACCAAACAAAAACTGGAATATTATCCCACCAATTTTTCGGGCAGTACAGCATTTGAACCTGGTGATTTCATCATCCCCAATGTCAGTGCATTAGGCGCATGGGAAAGGTTATTTAAAGAATGGATTGGTCTAGTTGCAGACCATTTGAGGACCTAACCGCCTTCGGAATTAATTCAAAGCTTTGTTTACAGCTGGAAACTATTCGTCAGATACTCCCCCTTATTGATAAACCCGACAGCAGCGGCAGCCTCCGATCTTTTCGATTACAAGTCCCGATGAAGGATGGGAAGATTTTTCCCGACAGTCGGTTTACTTCGTTCGAATGAGGCTGTACAAGTGCTTTCTCCTCAATCAAAACCGGTAATGAAGTTGATTAAAACGAGTACACCATTCAACCCGTACTTATCCTTCAATGGCTTTCCAAAGCATATCTTTTAGCTCTAAAATGTTTTTTTCAGCTACTGACGATATAAAAATGGAAGGAATATCAGGTAGATCCTGCTTCATTTCTTCCATCAGTTCTTCATCCAACATATCTGATTTGGTAATGGCTAAAACGTGCGGTTTTTGCATTAATTCCGGATTGTAGGATGCTAACTCGCTTTTAAGGATGGCGTATTCTTCTTTGATGGAGCGGCTGGTATCGGCCGGAACCATGAACAGTAACACCGAATTACGCTCAATATGACGCAAGAAACGATAACCTAAGCCTTTGCCCTTTGATGCACCTTCGATAATGCCCGGAATATCGGCCATAACAAAAGATTTTCCGCCTCTGTAACTTACAATACCCAGGTTGGGAACAATAGTGGTAAACGGATAATCGGCAATTTCCGGTTTAGCCGCAGAAACGACAGAAAGCAAAGTAGATTTCCCTGCATTTGGGAAACCAACCAGGCCAACATCTGCTAAAACTTTTAATTCCAAAATGTTCCAAACCTCCTGACCCTGCTCGCCCGGTTGCGCAAAGCGAGGTGTTTGCTGAACAGCATTTTTAAAATGCGCATTACCCAAACCACCACGTCCGCCTGCTGTTAAAATCTTGGTTTCGCCGTCTTTGGTAATTTCGAAAAGGACCTCTCCGGTTTCTGCATCTTTGGCAATGGTACCCAAAGGAACTTCTAAGATCTCATCCTTCCCTTGTTTACCGGATTTATGCGAACTACCACCCGCACCTCCATCTTCGGCAATAATATGTTTACGGTATTTAAGGTGTAATAATGTCCAGATATGGATACTGCCTTTAACAATAATATGGCCGCCGCGACCGCCATCACCACCGTCGGGCCCACCCATTGACGTTAAAATATCACGATGTAAATGTGCCGAACCAGCGCCGCCTTTTCCAGAACGACAACAAATTTTTACATAATCTACGAAATTTGAACCCTGTGACATATTTTACTATTGTAATGTTTAATAATGGAAAGTTAAAACAACTATTCCTTTAAAATTAAAGAGTTATAACGTTTTTAACATTATAACTCCCTGTATGTTTTTGAAATGATATCAGGTATTAAAATAACCTGATGCGTTTTTATGATACCTGATATGGGGTACCTAATATTCAATAATCGATTAAACCTTGTACTGATCAATCACTGCGCAAAGATCGTTGTAAATGGTTTCTATTTTACCAATCCCGTTTACTTTATTCAACTTTCCCTGTGCTTCGTAATAAGGCAATACGTGAATGGTTTTATCAAAATATTCTGCAATCCTTTTTTTCAGTTTTTCGGCATCGTCATCCGGACGGCCACTAATTTTATGGCGTTCAGCAATACGTTTGGTAAGTTCTTCCTGATCCACATCTAAAGCAATAACGCCGGCAATTTTACTGCCTTTACGCTCTAAAAACAGATCAAGCTCCTTTGCCTGTGGAACAGTACGCGGAAATCCATCAAACACAAATCCTTTAGCATCAGGATTTTTATCTACTTCTTCCTCAAGCATGGCAATTGTAATGGCATCAGGAACCAATTCCCCGTCGGCCAACAGTTGACTCACTTTTTTTCCCAGTTCGGTTTCTCCTTTAACGTGTGCTCTAAAAAGATCGCCTGTTGAAACGTGTACCAACTGATATTTCGCAATCAGCTTTTCAGATTGGGTGCCTTTACCCGCCCCTGGAGGGCCAAAGAGAACTAAATTAAGCATTCAGGTTGTTTAGGTTGTCTTCAAAAAATTAAAAAAGCCTTATTCCTATGGCTTGTTTATAAGTAACATTTAAATCTCTGATTAAGAGGATTAGACATTGCTTACTTTCAAGGCTGCAAATATATAATTATTAATTTAGATGCCATTTAAAATTGATAATATATTTAAAAAAGAGCGGTTTTAATGACATTTATCTTATTCTAAGAAGAATCTTGTGCCATTTTTATATTTAACAGAATTTTGTTTAAATACGAAGTCATCCTCCCAAAAGATTCTTCTTATATTTTCATCAATTCATCAGAAATTTCCTATTTATTACAGTTTTGCGCTTACCCTGGACCACTTAACTGGATGTGCATCTAATTTCACGAGCTATCTAACGCCCGTAAAGTTCAGCCTCTGCTTTCAGCCAGTTTATTATTTTCTCGTTTATAAAATTTCCATCTGCTCTCCATGTCCAGTTTCCGGTTGCCTCGCCTGGTACGTTCATACGGGCTTTTTCATCTAACTGCAGAATATCCTGCATAGGGACCATGGCCAATTTGGCAACTGAAGCATAACAGAGCCTGATCAACGTCACATTCACATTCTTTTCATTAACAGCTGTGCCTACATATCTGGAAAGCCGCTCTTTAACACTTGAATCCGCTTCATTTTTAAACCAGCCTAAAGTGGTATTATTATCATGCGTTCCGGTGTAAGCGATATAATTTGCTGACTCAAACTGATGTGGGATATGTAGCGATCCTGCCAAATCTTCACCAAATGCGAATTGCAGTACTTTCATCCCTGGCAATCGGAATTGCTTTCTTAACTGCTCCACTGCGGGCGAAATTTCACCCAGGTCTTCCGCAATAAAGGCAAGTTCACCTAATTTCCTTTCTATTGTTTTAAAAAATGAGGCACCAACTCCTGTTTTCCATACCCCATCAACAGCGTCTTTACTACCGGCCGCAACCTGCCAATAAGTAGAAAAGGCTATAAAATGATCTAATCGAAGAAGGTCAAACAGCTGTTGGTTTTTCCTTAACCGGTTTTCCCACCAAGTAAAATCGTCGGTTTTCATCTTTTCCCAATTGTATATCGGCATACCCCAAAGCTGTCCCTTTTCGTTAAAATAATCGGGAGGAACGCCCGCCACCACGGTCATGTTTCCGCTTTTATCCAATAAAAAGTTTTCGCGCTGCGCCCATACTTCAACTGAATCATAATCCAGGTAAAATGGAAGATCGCCGATCAGGCTTATGCCTTTCGCATTGGCGTATTCTTTTAAACGGTACCATTGGCGATAGAAAATAAACTGCTTCCATTTTATTTCTTCTATTTCCGCCTGATTGTTTTTTTCAAAATCAGTAATGGTTTGGGGATCTTTTAATTTATATTTTTCTGACCAGTTAAACCATTCTTTACCCTTAAAATATTCCTTTATGCAGGTATAAACAGAAAAATCAGCTAACCAGCTTTCTTCGGTTTTACAAAACAGGTTAAATTCATTTACCAGATTTTCATCGGCTTTGGTTCTAAACAGTTGATAAGCCTGACGCAATACCTGCTGTTTCTTCTTTTCTGTTTGATCAAAATCGATTTTTCCGGTTTCTGGCAACGCATAGTCATCCAGATCGCTTTCGTTTAAAAGCGCTTGTTCAACCAGGCTTTCAGGACTGATAAGCATCGTATTTCCGGCCATCGAAGAACTGCTGGAATAGGGCGAATAGCCAGTTTCTTTTTTGGTGGGGTTAAGCGGTAAAACCTGCCAGTAGCGTTGGCGTGATGCAGCGAGAAAATCTACAAACTGATATGCACCGCGGCCTAAATCGCCAATACCAAAACGTGATGGCAAAGCACTGATGTGCATGAGTATACCGGCAGCACGTGGATTTTTTTCAGGAATTAACTTAATTACCGCCAACTGGATATGGTTAAATAACTGGCTGATCCGGATGCCTGTATGTAATGGATCTTTAAACTCTTTTTTACCCGTTAGCAGGTTTTGCCAACAAAGTGGCGCCTCATTTGGCAATAATATTTCAGTATCTTCCCAATCAAAATTATCAGCCTCAACAGCTTGATTTTTACAGCATTTGGCAAAACCTAAAGGAACCACAGTAATTATCCATTCCGCTTTATATTGCCTGGCAAAAGCACAGATATGCTTGCTGTAATTACCCTTAACCTGCAAAGGCAGGTAAGCCCCAAGTTCAAAAACAGCTGCCTCCGCTTTTCTGATCCCTAGCAAAGTTTGGGTTAGCCACATTTTTATCTTTCCTGAAAATCTTTCCTTTAAAAGGCTTTTAAAATCTATCGGATGATCAAACGCTGCCAGCACAGCGACCCTTTCGTCATAATCTACGGGCCTTCGGTTATCGGGGTCAACCAGACTTAAATCCCACAATTCCGTTCCCTGGTAAATATCAGGGACACCCGGACAGGTAAATTTCAAGGTAAGCTGCACTAAGCTATTAATGACTGCAAAATCAGCGATTCGTTTTAAAAAATTTCTGATTAAAGTATTACTATCCTGCTGTTCAGTTAATATCAGCTGCGAAAATTCCGTGAGTTTATCTTCATAATTTTCATCCGGATTTGCCCAGTCTGACCGCTTTTTCGATTCCCTTAATGCTTTTACAATAAATTCGGCCAAACGGTTTTCGATTTCAAGATCATCATCTTCATGAAAGGGCAAAGCACCAATCATAGTTTGCAGAACTAAATAAATATCATTATCATGTAATAACTGGAAAGATGTATCTTTTTCCTGTAAAACAGCAAAAGTTTTTTTGAGTTGCTGCACCAACAGCGTCCATTCCTCCGGTAGATCGGTAAGCACATTTAATCTTGCCCTCACATCTTCACCTTTTTTAGTATCGTGAGTAGAACTTCCATTAATACTCAACGGCCACTCCTGCTGCCGTTTGTACATTTCATCATGAAACGCATCCACTGTCATACCAAAAGCATCTGGTGCATCACCTACTTCTGCATGACCTATAAACCGGTTATAGGTAAACATGGCGGTGTCTTCTACACCCTTGGCCATTAACGGTCCCGTAAACTGCATACAGCGCTGAAAAAAATGACTCAATTTTTGGTTGTCAGCTATGTTTTTCTTTTGCGGGATTTCTAAAAATATTTTATGCAGGAATTCTCCTGCTTTAGCCAGTTTTTCATGGTGGAGAAGTGGTTTAATCAGATTTTGAACATGAATTGCTTCTGCCTCCGCCAGGGGAAAACGATAGTTATAATATCGGTATACAGGCATGGCGATCAGCATTTCGGCGAATGCTCTTTTAAGATCGGCTTGGTTAATGGCTGAAAAATCAGCCAATTCAAGAGCTAAAAAGCTTTCAAATAAATTATCCAGCTCGCCTTGCATATGCTTGAACAAGATATTACTTTTTTTCTCGTAAATCAGCTTAGCCGGATCGAGCTTTTTGCCTGTTACTTCCTGATAAAGCTTGTTAAAAGGCTTTTCTGCCGCTGTATTCGTTAAAAGATTGTTTACCGTTGCCAGAAAATCGTAACCAGTTGTTCCCTGTATTTTCCATGTTCGCGGTAACATTTCCCCATGTTCGAGAATTTTTTCGACTACAATGTAAATATCTTTACCTACCGCTTTCCTAAGCCGTTGTATATATTCTTCAGGATTGTAAAGTCCATCAACATGATCAATCCTCAAGCCCTGGAAAATGCCTTTATCTATTAATTCAAAAATATAACGGTGATAAAGATCGAAGGTTTGCTGATGCTGCATGTTCAGGCAGATCAGGGCATTAACGGTAAAGAACCTTCGATAGTTAATGTTATAGTCGGTTTCCTGCCAGTTGCACAGGCGGTAATGCTGGTTTTCGACAATTTTAGTTAAAGCTTTGGCATCACTATTTATCTTCCCGAGGTCTTGTGTTGACAGGTGCTTAGCCGTATCGGAACTAACCGGCCAGTTTGATTCGCCGTAATTAAGGTAATATTTGCCTTTAACCTGGCGTAACGTTAATTTCTGCGTTGCAATCGCTTCTTCAAGGTCTTCGCCTAAAAAAGGAACCATTAAACGGCCATCTCCTTTTTGCAGATCAATATCAAAAAAGTTTGCAAAATCAGAAGCTTTTCCTTTTTGCAACACATCCATTAACCAGGCATTATCCGGATGGAAGGCCATATGGTTAGGCACAATATCCTGAAGCCAGCTGATGCCTGCAGCTTTTAACTTTTTTGAAATCCTGATCAATTCTGCCTCGGTACCGATCTCAGGATTTATCTTCAGGGGATTCACCACGTCGTACCCATGTGTACTTCCCGGCATAGCCTCAAAAATTGGCGAAGCATATAAGGTACCAATGCCCAGTTCTATGAGATAGGGAATGATTTGATCAAGAGATTGGAGGTTAAAGTTTTTATGAAACTGGATCCGATAGGTAGAAGTTGGTTTATACATGTGTTTTGTAAAGAATAAGAATGGATTCGGAAAATAAATTGATCTGTCCTTCAGCCGTTACAGGGTTTGATTCCTGGCTTGGGCCATTCCACTGCGTTAAAGCGGAATCTAACAGTACAGGGGCCTGTTGAAATGCGGGATCGATGGATAAAGTTTGTATCTGTTTAGAAAAATTGAACAGCGCCAAAATTTCTTCGCTGTCTTTCCAGCGTTTTACTACGAGACAATTTTTATCAGGAAAGGCTTCTGCATGTACATTGTTCCGATCCAGGTTGGCAAGCGCGGGAAATTGTTTTCGTAATACAATTAATGTTTTATAATAACTCAGCATAACCTTGTGACTTGGCTCCGCTGTTTTTTTCCAATCGATCTTGGATCGTTCAAAAGTCGCCACCGCCTGTGGATCAGGTGTTTCACCATGGGTATGGAAGTCGGCAAACTCTGCCTTTCTTCCTTTTCTTACCGCTTCAATCAGTTCTTCATCGCTATGGCTTACAAAAAACTGGAAAGGATTGGTTTCTGCCCATTCTTCGCCCATAAATATCAAGGGTAAAAACGGACTGCAAAAAACTGCACCTGCCATTACCTTTAACATTTCGAAACTGACCAGGCTACTGCTTCTTTCGCCCAGCATACGGTTACCCACCTGATCGTGGTTTTGTGAAAAAACAATAAATTTGGCACCTGAAACTTGCTGTACAGGCATTCCGAATTTCCTCTGCCGGTGTGCTGAATACTGCCCGGTGTATACATACGCATCACGATAGGATTTAGCCAGATCTGCTACCCCGTTGAAATCTGAATAATAGCCTTCTTTGGCTTGCCCCGTACAAACGCGAAGGGCATGGTGAAATTCGTCCACCCATTGGGCATCCATGCCATAACCATATTCGCTTTGATCCCGGATATAGCGCTCGTCATTTAAATCAAGCTCAACAATCAATTCGTAAATCCTTCCGGTCGTTAGAGAAAGTTTGTCAGTACAGGTTTTAATCTCCGATAAAATATGCACCGGGCTCAGATCTTTAATGGCGTGTACGGCATCCAGCCTAAGGGCATCAATATGGAAATCCCTGAACCACATCAAGGCATTTTCGATAAAGAAATGACGAACCGCATCGCAGCCTGCATCATCAAAATTAATGGCCTTACCCCATGGCGTATGGTATTTATCAGTAAAATATTCACCAAAATCGGAGAAATAATTCCCTTCTGGCCCTACGTGGTTATAAACAACATCTAAAATGACGGCCAAGCCTTTAGCATGGCAGGCATTAACCAAGTGCTGCAAGGATGAGGGCCCACCATAAGTATTTTGCACAGCAAATGGAAATACACCATCGTAGCCCCAGTTTCTATTGCCCGAAAATTGTGCAACTGGCATAATTTCTATGGCTGTAATACCGAGTTCAACCAGATAATCAAGTTTAGCCTCTATGGCTGCAAAATTTCCACCTGGCGTAAAGGTTCCGGTGTGGAGCTCATAAATTATAAAATCTTTTAAAGATACTCCCTTCCAATCGGCATCTGTCCAGCTAAAAGCATTTAAATCAAATGCAGTTGATGGCCCGTTTGGTCCATCTTCCTGAAACAAAGAAGCCGGATCTGCGCGTTTCAGGATTTCGCCGCCAGTTAAAGTGGTAATTTTAAAACAATATTGATCCTGATTGCTGATCTGATCGGTTTGCAAATACCAATAACCATAGCCTTCGTCAAACAGGGCTAAAGTCAATTCGCGCTTCTCTATTAAAATAGAAACCTGTGCTGCCAGGGGAGCCCAAAGCCGAATTTCGGCAGTCCCGTTCTCCTTAAAATTTAATCCTATTTTTCTCTTTCGTATATCTATTTCCATTGAAGCACTTTAGCAAAAAACAAGAAAAATACCTCAAAAGTTTTAGCCGTGGCAGGCTTGTTTAATAATGTTCAAAAAAGCCAAACCTTCTAAAATTTTATCTGGTTATATCTATACCTATTAAAAACATCATCATGGACGGGAAAAAAAAATTTACACGACGTGAGGCAATCGGAGGCCTCGGTATTGGATTGGCCAGTATGGCCATTGCACCAACATTAACTGCAGCAACAGTAGGCGAAAGCTATTATTCGCCACTTGCCGCGCTTGAAGACCCTACGACAAAATATCCGAGACCACCATTTAACCATCAAAATCAGCCTTGGCCGGCCTTAGCCAGCAAAATGGAACCCAGGCCCGATCATGGCGAAACCAGTTATAAGGGGTCAGGAAGACTGATGGGCAGAAAGGCGCTGATTACGGGTGGCGATTCTGGTATGGGGAGAGCTGCCGCCATTGCCTATGCGAGAGAGGGCGCAGATGTGGCGATCAATTATCTGCCGCAAGAGGAGCCAGATGCTAAAGAAGTTGTTGAGCTGATTAAAAAGGCCGGCCGTAAAGCCGTTGCCATCCCTGGTGATATCAGGGATGAGAACTTTTGTAAAAAGCTGGTTGATACTGCTGTAAGTCAGCTGGGTGGGCTTGATATATTGATTAGCAATGCAGCAAGACAGCAAAGCACGCCTTCACTTGCTGATTTAACCAGTGAGCAGTTCGACTGGACCATAAAAACCAACATATATGCCCCGTTCTGGATAATTAAAGCAGCTTTGCCGCATCTAAAACCAGGCTCATCTATCATTGGAACCACCTCGGTGCAGGCAACCGATCCATCACCAGATCTATATGATTATGCACAAACAAAAGCAGCTACAACAAATTTTGTGAAATCTCTGGCCAAACAACTGGGACCTAAAGGCATCAGGGTAAATGGCGTTGCGCCTGGCCCGATATGGACACCATTACAAATGGGAGGCGGTTCAACGCCAGAGAAACTTAAAGAATTTGGTAAAGATACTGCGCTGGGCAGACCCGGCCAACCGGCAGAACTGGCATCAATTTATGTTCAGCTCGCTGCGAATGACGCTAGTTTTTCTACCGGGCAGATATATGGCGCTGCCGGAGGAAATGGGCAGCCTTAAAAGCGGCTAACTAAAAAGCAATAACCATTGATGTTGGTGGTGATTACCTATGAAAGAATCATTTCGACCGTAATGCCTGCGTGTGCGGACAGGCCTTCCCATAAAGGCGGGAATAAGAAGCTATATTAGAAATGATTCTGGAGATTTTTGGCAGTAATATTTTGAAAAGTCGTCATCCTGTGAAAACGGGAACCAAAAAGTGCTCAGCTTGATGATCAAGCTGAGCACGACGATACCTAATATTAATAAGGGAAAAATATTATGATTTATCCACTGGTTCCTGTTGCTTACCCGTCTGTTCTGCAAGCATACTGTCAGGCGTTATATTTCCCACGGCTACCTGTAATTTATTCTTAAACCCGGATATTACCATATCCTTACCGGCAATCATGGCCTCATAACCATCTTTAGCTACTTCTGCAGGATCTGCAAGTTCTCCTTCCTGTACCGCTTTCGAATCCAGCATATCCGCTTTCCTAAAAAAGTCAGTATCTGTAGGTCCAGGCAACAAAGAAGTGATGGTAACCGGTGTGTCTTTAATTTCTGCGCGGATAGCCTCATTAAAAGAGTGCACAAATGCTTTCGTTCCATGGTAAACTGCCTGATAGGGCCCGGGAACTTTTCCTGCAATTGAGGCAACATTTAAGATTTTTCCACTTCCACGCGCCACCATTTCGCGTACATACAACTTGGTTAAGGTTACCAGAGAGGAGATATTAAGCTGGATAATATCAAGTTCCTGATTAAGGTCCGTATCAATAAACTTACCGTAAACGCCTTGCCCGGCATCATTAACCAATACATCTACCTGTATATTTTTAGCTTTTATTTGTTCATATAAATTAAAAGCTGCATTGGGGTCAAAAAGATCGGCAGTAATGGTTATTACTTCAACCCCTTGTTCTTCAAGCACTACTGCAGCACGCTGCAGGCTGGCCTCTTCTCTTCCAACAATGATTAGATTAAAATGATCTTTTGCAAAAAGCTTGGCAAGTTCATAACCAATGCCGCTACTTGCCCCCGTAATCAGGGCAAAATGTTTTGTATTTTCCATAATAGGTATTTTTAGGTTAGTGAAACCCAGTGTAAATAATCGTCCGTTTAGTCCGTATGGCTTTCAGTGGTTTGCTCATCTGCGTCCGAATCAGATTTTGTGGCTTGGCCGGCCAGTTTCTCTGCTGCATCATCATCTTGCTGAGCTGTATCAGCATCACTTCCCTCTAACTGAGAAACCGGAATAACGCCTACTTTCTCCTCATTCTGTGTCCCGGAATCTGTTTTTTTGTTTTCCATAATTTTTTAAGTTTATTTATGATTGCTATAAGCGGGCAGAAGAATTTGCCTATAGTCTGTAAATGATATTTCTCCTTGTCAATGCCTCCTCCATTATAGAACCTGTTGAAAGCTTTGGCAGTTTGGTTTATTTTAAAAAAAACAACCAGGCTAATAATAACCTGGTTGAAATGATATTAAAGATATTTTATTAAATTAATTTGGCTTAAGCCGGAATTTTCCTCGGCACCTCTCTATCCCAAAACCTGTGCTGTGCAATCATCCTGGTAAACAGGTCTGCCAATGACGAACGATCATCCGAAACCAATATCCCTTCCCGCAAGACGGTTTCCTCTGAATATTCATCCGGAAGTTTCTTATAAAAGTAAGTTGCCTCCAATACCTGTATGGCCGTAGCATCGGCAGCTATTGCCTTGCAGTGTTTAAAAGCCTCATTCAGAAAATGTACGGCATTAGCCTCTGCTTCCAATGTTGCAGAACTATTGGTTCCTCCAGGAAGATAAACGGCGTCATAAAGTACAGAAGCAGCCGTTAAGAAACTTTCATCTACATCAATCTGCTGATCTTCCTGCGCAAGAATAGTACCCAGTTTTGGTGCGATAATATGTACAATGGCACCCTGTTCAACAAGGGCATCCTTTACCTTACTCAACGATTTACCATCTACCCCATCCGCTGCAAGAATGGCAATTTTTCTGGTGGCGATTGAATCCTTCGGCGTTCCAGCCATACTCAATGCTTCTGACTTTGCCAGTTCACCTTCTTTCTGTTCCGGAGTGTAATCAGCCGGATCAGCATCTGCTGGTATACTTCCGTTTAGTTCTGCTAGCGGAATGGTTGGAACATGAAGTCCAAGCGCATAAGCCACGGCTGCTGCGAGGCCTTTATCCACGTGGTTAAGCAAGCCCAGCATACGTTCGCGTATAGCAACCATTTTTACCTTACCCAGCTCAAAACTAAGGGCATCAATCAGGTGGTTTTTCTCGGCTTCAGACTGACTATTGAAGAATAACCTCGCCTGCGAAAAGTGATCGAAAAAGCTTCTGCTTCTTGCGCGGATTTTCTTGGCATCAATACGTTCGTTGTAACTCACAAAACCGCCCTCAGCTGCTTTGGCCTGTTGTGGATCATTTGCTGCTATTCCATTTGGCCCGTAACTGGTTTTGCCCCGGTTTATGGTCTGGCGCATATAACCGTCGCGCTGGTTATTGTGGATAGGCACCACAGGCCTGTTAATCGGAATTTCATGAAAATTTGGTCCGCCCAGTCTGATCAACTGCGTATCGGTGTAAGAGAACAACCTTCCCTGCAACAGTGGGTCGTTAGTGAAATCTATTCCGGGAACCACATGACCAACGTGAAAAGCAACCTGTTCAGTTTCGGCGAAAAAGTTATCCGGATTGCGGTTTAATGTCATTTTTCCAATGCGCTGCACCGGAACCAGCTCTTCGGGGATGATTTTGGTCGGGTCCAATAAATCGAAGCCAAACTTAAATTCATCTTCTTCGGCCACAATCTGCACGCCGAGTTCCCACTCCGGAAAAGCGCCAGCTTCTATGGCATCCCAGAGATCCCTTCTGTGAAAATCGGGATCTTTTCCGGAAATATTTTGTGCCTCATCCCAGGCCACGGAATGTACACCCAGCAGTGGTTTCCAGTGGAATTTTACAAAACTGGCCACTCCGGATGCATTAACAAAACGGAAAGTATGGACCCCAAATCCTTCCATCATACGGTAACTTCTCGGGATGGCCCTGTCGCTCATCAACCACATAATCATATGAGCAGACTCAGGCATAAAGGAAATAAAATCCCAGAAAGTATCATGTGCGGATGCTGCCTGGGGAATTTCATTATCTGGCTCTGGCTTCACAGCATGAACTAAATCAGGAAATTTAACCGCATCCTGAATAAAAAATACAGGCATATTGTTACCTACCAGGTCAAAATTACCTTCCTGTGTATAAAATTTTACTGCAAAACCACGAACATCGCGGGCAAGATCGGTAGAGCCTCTTGATCCTGCTACCGTTGAAAACCGAACAAAGACAGGCGTTTCGATGCCTGGATCGCAAAGAAAAGCTGCCCTGGTAAGGTCAGACATATCCTCATAAACCTTAAAAACGCCATGTGCTCCAGACCCTCTGGCGTGTACCACGCGCTCAGGGATGCGCTCATGATCGAAATGGGTAATTTTTTCTCTTAATATGAAATCTTCCAACAATGTCGCGCCACGATCGCCGGCTTTAAGCGAATTCTGATCGTCGTTTATTTTAACGCCATGATTGGTGGTAAGTTTTTCACCTTTATCATCTGCAACAAAGGCCTCCAGTTTGGTCGTTTTATCGTTGCCCTGTTTTATCGGACTGGTATCTTTTACTGTTGTTTTTTTTGCCATCTTATTTTCCTTTCTTAAGCCTCCTCGGCAGCCTGATAGTTAATCTCATTTACAGCAATATCGGTAAGCTTGGTATCGGCAAGTTTTTCCTCAGCAAGTGTTTGTTCCAATAAATCTGCAACTTCTGTTAAGCCCAATGTTGTAGCCAATTGGAAAAGCCCGCCATAAGAGGCAATTTCGTAATGTTCCACCTTTTGGCTGGCTAGTATGATGCCTACATCACGTGTTGCAGTTCCGGCTTCTGTTTCCTCAATGATACTTTCCCCCTCTTTACTCAATCCTTCCATCGCATCACATTTTTTTGCTATGGGTTTTTCGCCGAGCAGCTCAAATACCTGTTCAAGTCTGGCTACATGTCCTTTAGTTTCAGTAAGATGAGATTCGATTGCACTTTTTAGCGCGGGTGCTGTTGCGCTAGCCATCATTTTAGGCAAATTTTTAACCAAATGATTTTCGGCCCAGTAGAGATCACAGATTCCATCTTTAAAGAGTTCTTTTAAGGCCGGAGAAGCCTCTACCGTGGCTTTAGCACTTAGTTTTGGTTTAGTGCCGCTGTCTTGTTTTTTCATGGTATGTTTTGTTTATGGATGTTTCTTTGTTGACCATCATCTATTATAACCCGGTATTTCGCTATATAGTTTCCGTAATTTATCCGTGTTTTAATACGCATACCGTAAAAAAGCGGATACCTAACGTAACCATCACCTCAAAACTATTCGTTAAAACAGCTTGTTATTTAACCTATATACCTTTAACCGGATTTTAAAGCGATACTAGCCAGATTTAGCCAATGAGACGTGATAAAATGGATGCCGTGGGCAAAATGCTTATCAGTAAAAATTTAACCATTGCCTTTGCAGAAAGTGCAACCGCCGGCCGACTTTCGGCAGAATTTTCCATGATCGATCATGCAGGAGAATTTCTTAAAGGTGGCATCGCCTGTTATGACGCGCAGTTAAAGGAAGATCTTTTACAGGTAAGTCACACGCTGATTAAAACCTATACACCCGAATCAATGGAGGTAACCAAGGCCATTAGTCTGGGCCTTTCAAGGTTGATCCCGGCTGATATTCATATCGGTATCACCGGGCTTACCGCTCCGGGAGGAAGCGAAACCAAAGAAAAACCAGTAGGCACCGTATTTATTTATGCTACACGTAAAGGTGAGCTGGCCTTTTCGGAAAGATTTAATTTTACCGGAGAACGGGAGGAAATCGTTTCAGCAACAGTGGAGGCTTGTGCAAGCCTGCTTATAGATTATCTAAAAGCAATAGAAAATTAGATAACAGTACAATGAAAGCTAAAAAAGTATTCCCTAAAAAAACCTGGCTATATAAAAATAGTCTGTCTGTTGTATTCATCAGCCTTTTTGTGTTTACGCTTTTGGCCCAGGCCATTACCGGCTGGAATGAACACAATAAGGAACTGAATGAGCATGGTGCATACAGTTTAGGCTTCGGCTCTTACCTGCAGTCGGGCCATTTTATCTCTGCAACCTTTGAGAATTTTGAAAGCGAGTTTTTACAGATGATGCTCTATGTTTTGTTAACGATAAAACTACGCCAGATCGGTTCTGCAGAATCGAAAAAAATTGACCAGGAAGAAGAAGTGGACCGCGAACCTGTTCCTTCCGAAGATGCACCATGGGCCGTGCGCCAGGGCGGATGGATGTTAAAATTATATTCCAACTCCCTATCCATTGCTTTTATCTTACTTTTTTTGCTCAGCTGGTATCTGCACTTTTATGGCAGCTGGCAAGATCACAACATCGAACAGGTACTAAAAGGGAAACCAATCGATACGATGGGTGCTTATCTAGGGCAGACCACCTTCTGGTTTGAGACCTTTCAAAATTGGCAGAGCGAATTTCTCTCTGTTGCTGCTATTGTAATATTCACCATTTTCTTAAGGCAGAAAGGTTCGCCTGAATCTAAACCTGTTGATGCACCATATATGGAAACAGGCAAATAACCCGACTAACCGGTACCAGTTTCGGCCAAATTATAAAAACAATCAAAAATTCAAAACTATCGTAAATTTCATCCTGTTCTATAAATAAAAAACCTATAAAAAATATAATTATGGCAACTACAAAAAAAACCGATAAGAAAAGCGCAAAACCTACAGGTAAAACCGGAAAAATGGAGAATTCTGAATTCCACGAGTTTTTTATTGATGAGTTAAAAGATATTTATTGGGCAGAGAAACACCTTGCAAAAGCGCTTCCAAAAATGAAGAAAGCGGCTACAAGCCCGGAACTGGCCGCAGCTTTTGAAAAACATACCGAAGAAACGGAACAGCATATCAGCACGCTTGAAGAAGTATTTAGCCTTTTAGGTGAAAAAGCAACTGCAAAAAAATGTGATGCCATGGCCGGATTATTAGAAGAAGCCGATGGCATTATTGCTGATACCGATAAGGGTACCATGATCCGTGATGCCGGACTTATTCTTGCTGCCCAAAAAGTTGAGCACTATGAAATTGCAACCTATGGAACCTTAAGGGTATTTGCAGAGAATATGGGCCACAATGATGTAGCCGAACTGCTTACGCAAACCCTTGAAAATGAGAAGGCAACAGATGTAGCTTTAACAGAACTAGCGGTTAACGCAGTTAATGAGGAAGCAGTAGCAGAATAACAATTTAAAAGGCTCTTCGGAGCCTTTTGTTTTTCATACGGTGTCATTTTCCCAGTCGTCGCCCTAAATTTATTTCAGGGTCTTTTTTTTGCTGAAAAAATGCTCAAAAAAGTCGCTAAGGGATAACTAAAATACCGATTGAAATAATTGGTAGAATTACAACCCAAACAGGAGAGATTCTCCATTGCATTCAGAAAGACAGCGTAAAAACCAGAATAACAAAGTCAAAACCTTTCCTCTACAACCACAGTTATATTTACATGGAAAATTTAGACCTATTGATGATCCCCGCAGCGAGACAGGGCGAGACAGAAGTATTAAAAGAACTGATCAGCAGGGGCGCAAATGTGGATTTCAGGGATGAAAAAGGTTACACCCCGCTAATTATTGCCTGTTATAACAACCGTTTATCATGCGCTGAAATACTTTTAGCAGCTGGGGCAGACATAAACGCGGCAGATTTTGGGGGCAACACGGCACTGATGGGAGTTTGCTTTAAAGGTTACCTCCCAATTGCAGAACTTCTGATTGCCAAGGGTGCAAAACTGGATCTTCAGCACGGAAACGGTGGAACTGCCTTAATGTTTGCAGCCATGTTCGGCAGAAATGATCTGCTGAAACTCTTACTTGAAAATGGAGCAGATACCTCAATTACAGATGTCCGCGGACAGCGTGCCGCAGAACTTGCAGCCATGCAAGGCAATGAAGAAGGGTTAGCCATGTTACAGTATTAAGGTTTGCCATCAAGCAGGCCTTTTACCAACAGCTTCCATTGCGGATAGGATAAGCCAAGCTTTGCACTGAAGCCAACAATCAGGTTTCTTGCCCTATCCAGCAAATTGCCTTCACTAATATTTGCCTCTTCATTCCTTCCATGCTCCTCTGCCCATACCGTAGTCTGATTTCTGCGGATAATAAAGGTAGAAGTGGCATGATCTTTTAAGAAATGAGCAACCTCTTTATCCTGATTTAAAGGCGTAGAACAAGGACGTACACACATACTGATCATATCCTGATCCCCGTCATGCGCTCTTTCAATTTCTTCAACCTTTACCCAATCAAAACCATCACCCGATGATGGACCGGGACCAGGGATATCAATTCTAATAAAGTCCCCCTTTTGCACTGACCGGAAAGCTTCTTGCCCATCAGCCGTAAAAATCTGAAAGTCTGATAATCCGGAAATTTGACCCCATTCATTCACAGCCAGTAATCTTTTTTCAGCTGCTGCGAAAAATTCCTGAGCATGGATAAGACTGCTTAATTTACGTTCTTCCACCACATCCATCTGGCTTCCGACAAGTTGTTGCGGAACTAAATCATTCTTTAAATTTCCCATAGTCTTTTTCTATAAAAACCATCTGTTTCTCCGCTTAGTTTCGTTATTTATCAAATAGGATGAAATTCTGCTAAAAAGCCAACATCAAATTTGTTGAAACAAACATCCGGATAACATGTAGGCGGTTAAAACAAAATTCTACAAACCTTTGCGTTTGATAACAGGTTTTTAATTTACCAACTGCTTTTAAAATGAAAAACAACGGAATAAAAACAATGATAAGAGATGGGGCCAACTCCAGTATCTGGCAAGCTACTTCAATAGACGGTGTGGCAACTAATCATTCTGATCATGAAGAAACATATGATGCACTGATTATAGGAGGTGGGATTACAGGTATAACTACCGCATTACTATTACAAAAACAGGGAAAGCGATGTATACTGACAGAAGCCAGAAATCTCGGTTTTGGCACGACGGGTGGTACTACAGCGCACTTAAACACTTTTTTGGATACTACTTATCCTGAAATAGACAGCAACTTCAGCAAAGAAATCTCCAGCCTTATGGCAGATGGTACAAAGGAGATGATCGAAATGATCAGGACAAATATAGACCAATTGAAAATTGCTGCAGATTTCGAGTTTAAAATGGCCTATCTTTTCTCGGAGAACGAAAAAGAAACTACAGAACTGCAATCTATTCTGGAATCTTCGCAAGCGGCAGGCGTAACAGTAAGCGAAGCTGATCAAAATGGTGTTCCGATCCCATTTAAGCGTGTGTTATGTTTCAAAAATCAGGCCCAGTTTCACCCGTTAAAATATATTCTCGGACTTGCAAAGGAATTTGAGAAACTCGGTGGAAAAATTATTGAACAAACATTTATCCATAGCACCGAGCTGCATGAAAACATCCACTATGCAAAGAGTGATAAATTTACACTAAAGGCAAAAAATATCGTTTATGCAACGCATATTCCTCCCGGAATAAATATCCTTTCGTTACGCAATGCCCCCTACCGTAGTTATGTTTTTGCTGTAAAACTGAACAGCGGTGAGTACCCTAACTGCCTGGCATACGATATGCAAGAACCTTATCACTACTTTAGGAGCCATGAACTCGACGGACAAAAATACCTGATTATTGGAGGCGCCGATCATAAAACCGGCCATGGAGATCCGTTAAAGGCTTTTGAAGATCTTGAAGATTATGCGAGGAAATATTTCGACATCGGAGAGATCAGTTACAAATGGTCGTCTCAATATTATGTACCTGTAGATGGTCTACCTTACGTGGGGCAATTACCAGGTGGCGATAAAGGGATTTATGTTGCAACCGGTTTTAACGGAAATGGTATGATCCTGGGCAGCCTCTCGGCTGTTCTGATCAGCGATCTGATATTGGAAAAAGAAAACCCTTATGAAAAGCTGTTCCGTCCATCAAGGTTAAAACCCATAGCCGGATTTACTGAATTTGTAAAGGAAAATGCAGATGTTGCCTACCATTTTGTAGCAGACCGATTGGGTACAGAAATTATAAAATCTACTGATGAACTAGCCAAAAATGAGGGTAAAATAGTGGAATTTGATGGAGAAAAATTAGCATTATATAAAGATGATTCCGGAAAAGTAACAGCACTTAATCCTGTATGTACGCATGCAGGCTGTATTGTGAACTGGAATTCTGCTGAAAAAACCTGGGATTGCCCCTGCCACGGAGGACGCTTTTCTGTTAGCGGACAAGTACTTACCGGACCACCGCAAAAAGGTCTGGAGTCTGTTCCATTGCGTGAAATAACATCGGCCAATGACAAATAAGCCGATCTGAGCAAACCACAATTTACTTTTATTAACACATTAAAATATTAATATGAACGAAATACCTATGAACAGCCCGAAAGAGGATTTAAATACTTTAAAGAAAAAGTTTGATGAGGGCTTGATAGAATCATTGTGGAGCGAAAATGGAGAATTAATGTATATCATTAAAGATGGGCTGGATCTAAATGAATACGCGCTGCTCGCCAAACAGATTCTGGAAAGTGAAGGTGATATTGCACATGACTTTACCGGTAAGGTGACTAATCAATCGAAAACCGAATTTGCAAGATTTGAATATCGATCGGGTTGGTTTTTAGACGGACTTGCTCAGGGCGAGATAGAATAGCTCTAGGCTATACAGGGAAAGTATTCTGAATTGTAATCGCAATTAAATGAAATCAGGTAAAACTTTTATTGGTACATCGGGATGGAAATACCGTCATTGGGAGGGTACTTTCTACCCTTCAGATCTTAAAAAGAAAGATCAATTGCAATATTTTACCGCACACTTTGACACCGTTGAACTGAACAATTCTTTTTACCGCCAGCCAAGGCTACAAAATTTTGAAACCTGGGGGGAACAAGCGCCGGCCCATTTTACTTATGCTGTTAAGGCTAACCGGTATTTTACCCATTTAAAAAAACTGAATGTATCCAAAAATGAGATTGTTGAGTTTTTAAATGCCAGTCTCGGGCTGGGAGAGAAATTGGGCCCCATACTTTTTCAACTGCCTCCAAAATGGGGAATAAACGCCGTGCGGCTGGAAGGATTTTTGGAAATGCTCCCATCAGGATACCGTTATACTTTTGAATTCAGAAATCCAAGCTGGTACCATGAAACCGTATTTTCCCTGTTAAAAAAATACCATTGTGCTTTCTGCATTTATGATTTAGGAGGGCATCAATCGCCCATTATATCCACTGCTAATTTTGTATATATCAGGTTGCACGGACCGGGAGAAAAATATCAGGGTTTATACGGCCAATCTGCCTTAACAACATGGGCTGAAAGGTGTAATACCTGGCTGAATGAAAATAAAGATGTTTACCTCTACTTCGATAATGACCAGGAAGGTTATGCCGCGTTTAATGCAATTGAGCTTAAGAAAATGATAAAATCATAGTGATTAATTACATCAAAGTATCGAATTGCTCTAAAACATTTGAGAGAGGCCTTAGATTATTGGCTCCTAACTTCGGAAGCTACTGTTAAAGAAATCTACCAATGCCAGGCGTCATTCTCGCGCAGGTGGAAATCTTAAGTAGTTTGTATTAAGATTCCCAATCAAGTTGGGAATGACGATCGCTCCAGGAATATTCCTGATATGAAATCTACCTGTCAATCATCGTTATCTCTATACCGTAAATGTCCTTCAAGAGGATAACTTGCATTTACGATACCATCTCAAAAAGAGGTAAAAATAAGCATTAACCTCCTTTAATTGAGCAATGCGTTAACTGAATCTAAAATATTGTTTAAATCGAAAGGTTTTGCTATAAATTGATTGGCTCCTGCATCAGTAGCTACCTGTTCACCGTCTCTGCTGGCCGAAATTACAATTACTTTCAGTTGATGATGTTCCGAATTTTTTCTTAAGTGCTTCAATACCTCCTGGCCCGATAGCCTTGGCATCCACAAATCAAGGATCAATAAATCCGGCTGCTCTTTATCGATCGCCGCCTGTACTTTTAAACTGTCATTTACCGAAATCACCGTATGCCCTACCTCATCCAAAATCATTTCCAATACATCAATAATCCCTTCATCATCATCGCAGATCATGATTTTCTTTTTATCCATTCGTTTCCTTTCCTGTTTTAGGTAAAGTAAAACTGAAGATAGAACCTTTGCCTATTTCACTTTCTACCCAAAGGGTTCCATTATGTCTTTTAATAATCTGGTCACAAATATAAAGTCCTATACCCATCCCTGGAAACTTCTTCTGGATTTCTACACCCCGGTAAAAACGTTCAAAAACTTTTTTCCTGTCTTCGGCGCTCATTCCCAATCCAAAATCCTTAACCGATACCTTCACATAATCGCTCACATTGGCAATATTGACTTCAATTTTTTCTGAATCAGGGGCATATTTAATGGCATTTGATAACAAGTTGCTGACCACCTGGGCAATATGCGACTCATCTGCAACCACTTTTGCACCAGTTTGGCCACTTAATATAATCTGATGACCGGGAACTGTTGTGCGCATGCCTTCAATAGCTTCTGTAATCATGTTATCAAAATCGAACTGAGCCATGTGCAATTCCATATTACCACTCTGGATCCGCGAAACATCAAGCAATTCACTAATCAATGAGTTTAAACGTTCTACATACACCGATACTTTGCCGAAAGTAGATAGAAATTTCTCACTGGCATTTTGAGGCATGGCGCGCTCTAACAACTGTACATAACCTTTTATCGTGGTAAGTGGGGTACGGAGTTCATGACTGGCGATAGATAAAAAGTCATCTTTTCTTATTTCCACCTCACGCCTTTCTGTGATATCTTCAATAGCAAGCAGAATCTGGTCTTTATATTGTCCCTCAAATTCAACACGATAGGCATTCAGAAGCATTAATTTTTTTCCAATATGTGGAAAATCGTGTTCCACTTCAAAATCAACAACAGGATTATTGGTTGGCAGAATTTCAACAAGCAGATCACGTAATTTCGGAATATCCCATTGGTGGTTACCTAAATCATACAACTGGCGACCAACTGTCTCTTCCTTACTTACCTTAAATGTCCTTAAAAAGTGATTGTTTGCACTAAGCACATTAAAATTAGGATCAAGCACCAAAAGCCCCTCGCGTACTGTTTCTATAATACTGGATAGGAAGGCTTCGCTCTCCCGAAGTTCATTTGTACGTTCCTCAATCCGCTTTTCCATCATCAGCTTCTGCTGGCGCAGATCGTGTTCCGCGTTCTTCCTTGCGGTTACATCGTTCTGAACCCCTATAAAATGGGTGACCTCACCTTCAGCATTTTTAACTGGCGACATATAAAGCTCATTCCAGAACAGATCGCCATTTTTTTTATAATTCCTGATTTCTACCCTGCACTCTACCCCTTCGGCGATACACTTGCTCAAAATTGCCCGTTCTTTTTGGTGTCGGTCTTGCGCCTGCAAAAACCTGCAATTATGCCCAATAATCTCTTTTCTGGAATATCCCGTAATTTTTTCGAATGCTTTATTACAATAAATGATTGGATTGTCTTGCTGGGTATTATCGGTAATGATAATGCCAGAAATTGAAGCATTTAATGCCATGGTCATCAGTTGGAAATTAGATGCCCCTGCATTTCCTGAAAGTTCAAATTTTCTATTGTTAGATGTTTCCAATTGATCTGTATAAAATTGTGAGTATCTGACTTATATTTTTAACAGTGATTTAATCACTTCTAATTTCAATTTAATGAATAAAATCCATCATATAACCGCTTAAGTGATAATTTGTTTTATTTCTTTACAAGAAAAATCCAGTGAAATTTTCAAAGTATGGACGACTGATGAGATCATCTTTATGGGGATAAAAACAAACGAACTATATGACTTCTTTTTAACCTAACTAGCTTAAAATTTTGTGCTAAAATAGCTTTTTTCCAAAACAATCCGAAAACTATCACTGTTATAGCCTAACATCTACCTAAAATAACTGTAAACCGGTTAATTCATGCGGCTACCGGCAAAGCCAGTGGCCGCTTCATTTTTTTTAGGTCAACACTCGTGAGCATTCACTTTAATGTGTTAAAGGCAAAGAAAAACAAAAGGTTGAGCCTAGCATAGGTTCGCTCTCTACGCTGATAGTGCCGCCATGGCGGTTAATAATTTCTGAGCAAAGATATAAGCCAACACCGAATCCCCTAAAGCCTTTGTTAGCCGATTCGGTACGGTAAAACCGCTTAAACACATGCGCCTGGTCTTCCTTTTTTATCCCCACCCCATAGTCACGTACAGAAATTACTACTTGCTCTTCCGTTTCCTTCACGATAATTTCAATCTTTGGCGCTTCGGGTGCATATTTAACCGCATTTACCAACAGGTTGGTGATTACCTGTCCAATTTTTTCGCGATCACCTTTCACCTGAAGCATATGCACACCACTGAAATGGAGGGTATGTGCGGGAGATGTGGATTGTACTTCGGCTACAATTTCCTTAACGAGTTCCTCCATATCAAAAGATCCCCAGTTCAGGTGCAGCATTCCTTCATCCAGTTTACTCACGTCAAGGAAATCGTCTACCAGCCTTGCCATTCTGGTGATCTGGTAGCCTGCCCTTTCAGCTGCATTGGTGATTAAAGGCTCATTGATGGTAGAAGATTTCTTCCCTATCAGCTGCACATAACCGAAAAGTGCGGTCAACGGTGTTTTTAATTCGTGGGTAGCCACGGCCACAAAATCGCGCATGCGCCGCTCATTGTACAGCCTAACCCTGTTGATTTTAATCTGTGCACGTACTTTACTAAGCAGTTCCTGTGCCGAAAAAGGCTTAACCAGATAATCATCTGCCCCAGCTTCCAAGCCATCAATCCTGGCTTCTTCACCTGCCCTTGCGGAAAGAAAAATAACTGGGATCCAATGTTTTTCTTCTCTTTCCCTGATTTTTTTAAGCAGGCCTTTTCCATCCATAACGGGCATCATAATATCACTAAGGATGAGTTCGGGCGTAAAAGTGCTAAGTTTTTGCAAAGCATCTTCACCATTCACAGCAGTATAAACAGTAAACTCGGGTTCGAGCAGGCGTTTCAGATAAGCGCGCATATCGTTATTATCATCAACAATCAGTACCTTGGCATCGGGTTGATGTCCGTCGTTAGCTTCGGTGAGTTTGTTCTCCTTTACTATTCCGCTATATTCTTCACCTAATAAGCCCGAAGCTTCCTGAAGAAAGGATTCCCGTAAACCGCTCATCAACACCTGAAAGTCTTTTTGATGCACCTGTTCTGCAGGTAAATGTGAACATCCTAAAGGTATGCATACAGCGAAAGTTGATCCTGTTCCAAAAACACTTTCAACGGTTATATTTCCGCCATGTAACCCAACAAGCTCACTCACCAATGAAAGTCCGATGCCGCTTCCTTCATGAGTTCTGCCAATCGCATTTTCGACCCGATGGAAGCGTTCAAACATATGCGGAAGTTCGGCCTCTGGTATGCCTACCCCTGTATCCGAAACATTTAAAATAACACGAGTATCTTCCTTAATTAATTCAACGGTAATTTTTCCCTCAAGGGTGTATTTGAAAGCATTGGAAAGCAGGTTGAGCACAATCTTTTCCCACATCTGAATGTCGAGAAAAACTTCAAGAGCCGGATAATCAGCTTTAACAACAAGTTCCATACCTGCTTTTTCGATAATAGATCTAAAACTACTGGCGAGGTCGGTAGTTACGCCTACAATATCAACGGGTTGAAAAGCAGCTTTTACCCTTCCGGCTTCTACCCTGCTAAAATCGAGCAGGTTGTTAACCAGTTTGAGCAGACGCATGGAATTACGATGTGTAGATAGTACAATCTCGCCAATTTCAGGATCGGCCATGATGGCTTTGGCCTGAAGATCTTCCAGTTGGCCGAGGATTAACGTAAGCGGGGTACGAAACTCATGACTGACATTACTAAAAAAAGCTGTCTTCGACCTATCTATCGCAGCAAGGGCTTCGGCCCGTTTCTGCTCTTGCTCATAGGCATATACATTGGAAACAGCACTGCTGAAGGTATTGGCCAGAAGCGAATAAAAACCCAGATATTCTTCATCAATGGCCCTTCTCGCACTAACCCCGGCTACAATGTAACCAAAAGGTTTTTCTTTGCCCGAAATAAACACCGGTAAAATCACCGCCGTAGTGGGGGTTTCGGGATATGGCTGACAAGAAAAATCACCAAACCTGACTGCCAGATCGTCTATCACCAAAGGCGCATTAGCGGCTTTGAATAATGGCCATGCCTGATGGCTGTCTTCAAATGATATTTCGGCAATAGCCAATGTTGGTGCGAGTGCTATGCCTGCGGAGCTGATTAAACTGGCAGATGTTCCGTTATCTGCTACACTGTAAAATAAGATAAAAGGTAAGTCGGCAACAAAATCCGGCTGCTTTTCAGCAATCAGGCAACCAATATCTTCAATGGATTTTGCCCTTGCCAAAACAGATGCCAGATCGCGCAACACCTGCGTTCTGCGGCCATTGAGCATTTTATCGGTAGTTTCGGTAATGGGGTGGAATATCCCGCCCACTTCACCAGATTCATCACGTATAGGCGCAAAAGAAAACGTCATGAATGCTTCTTCGAGGTAACCATACCGAAACAAAAACATCTGCTGATCGGTAATGTAAGTTCCCTCTCCCTGTTGTCCGCGCGTAAATTTATCGCCAACAACTTCCAGTGCAGATTCCCAACAGATGCGAAAGTTCATACCCATTGATTGGGGATGCATTGATCCACATATTGGGCGGTAGGCATCGTTATAAATCTGTATCGTTTCCGGTCCCCAGGCGATAAGAATGGGAAAAGTGGAGGAAAGACACAAGCTAACAGATGTCCGAAGACTCTGTGGCCAGGTTTCTACCGGACCTAATGGATTATCAGACCAGTCCATCGAGCGGATTAACGCGCCCATTTCTCCACCGCCGGATAAAAACTGTTCGTTAGAGAAGCTATGATTATCCATTTTTTTATTTATGGCGCTAAAGATAGTATAAATCGCGTCAACAAGCTTTGAATAATTATATAACTTGTTTTCTGAATTAGCAATTGACCATATTTTAACCTATTATGTTTGGATATTCACTCCAAATCCTTAAGCTAAAATATTTTTCCGATGACCTTAAAGAGCGTATAAAACATTTTCAAAACATTAATGTTTATCTGCCAATAGTTTAGTTCCTTTCGGGGAGATATAATCACCATTATCACATAAAGATTGGAAAAAATAATCAACAAACCTGCATCAGGAAAAATTATCCACCGGATTTTACTGATCCTTGCATTGGGCATACTGCTTGTGGCCGAAGGCTTTTTTGGTTTCAGGCTCCATGAACTATCAGAGAAACAGGAACAGATTAAACATGATTATTCAAGGGTAAACAACATCACTTACGGGCTGTTTTCTGTACAACAGTGGAAAGATAAGGTAGCCGCTATTGTTCACCATCAGGTTTCGGGACTCAAAATAACCCGTAAGCAGAGAAAAGTACTGCAGGGCGAGGTTGAGCAGGTACTTTTAGCCCTTATTGACAAGGCTGAAGCATTGGTGAATAAACCCAAAAAAACCATCAGTGGCAAGATCCAGAAGTTTGCCATCAAAAATTTTGTTAATTCAGATAGCATCCGCGCACAGGTACCTGCTTTTGCCAGAAAAATAATTGCTGAAATCGATAATCCGAAAAACAAAAAGCAACTCGGCCGCATGGCTTTGGGCGAGTTTAATGAAATAGCCAAAGAGGAAAGTCAGGATACCGCATTTGTGGCCAATAATGCGATCCTTACCAAAATTTACAAGACATATGGGGTATCTTCGAATCAACAGTTAAACCAAAAACTGAGCAGTTCATTAGGCAGTATCCGGCAGCAAACCTATTATTACTGCTTTGGCATGTTAAGCTGTGTTATAGTGGTACTTGCCTTTTGGTGGCTGTTACGCAAACGCACAGATTTACACACCACGCTTTTCATTCTATCGTTACTTTTCGCCTTTATCCTCTTGGCTGTGGGCCTTACGGCATCCATGATTGAGGTTGACGCCAGGATCCGCTCTTTGGATTTTGTTCTGCTTGGAGAGCATATTGTTTTTAACGATCAGGTACTCTTTTTCCAGAGCAAGAGTATTATGGATGTTGTACGGGTACTCATTAGCCAGTCAGCCATAGATTCTGTGCTGGTTGGGGTGCTTATCCTGGCTTTCAGTATTTTGTTCCCCGTGGTTAAGCTAACGTCAACAGGCATACACCTGCTGGGCGGCAAAAAGTGGGCAGAAAATGGGATTATCAGGTATTTTGCCTTCCAGTCGGGCAAATGGAGCATGGCCGATGTCATTGTGATCGCTATTTTAATGGCATACATTGGCCTTAACGGACTGCTTGAAAATCAGTTGAGGGCTCTGAATATCAATAATGATTCGCTTACTATCCTGACAACCAATAACACCGCCCTGCAACCGGGCTATATTGTTTTTATCTGTTTTGTACTTTACGGATTGATCCTTTCGACAATTCTTAAATCTATTACTCCGCACGATGTGCATTAAATCTGAAAATGAATGAGCGAATTGCAAAAAGATAATATCGGTACGAATAAGCAGGTTACGCCAGGTCAATCCAGATCGGCATCCTTTATCCTGATTGCCGCGCTTTCGCTGCTTCTGGTAGCTGCTGCCTATTGTGGATACCGTTTCCGGGAACTTGCCTATGAGCAGAAACGCATTAAGGAAGATTACAGTCTTTCGAATAACATTACCTTTGGAATATTTTCGGTAGACCGTTGGGGAGATAAAATATCAGCAGTGGTTGATCGAAAGGTAAAAGGCTTTAACCTGACCAAAAGCCAAAAAGCAGATATGCAAGAAGAGGTTGAAAAACAGTTGCATGGTATGGTTAACAAGGCGGTGGCAGAAGTTACAAAGCCTCAGAAAGGGCTTGGAGCGAAACTCAAAAAACTTGCTTTCAATACATTTGTTGATGTAAAAGAAATCCATGCACTGGTGCCATCTTTTTCCCGTACCATTGTTACCAAAGTAACCAGCCCTAAAAGCCTTAAAAAGTTAAAATCTGTTGCAGCAGGAAAACTAGATGAACTGGAAGCGCAGACATACGACCGAAGCGATGAGACCATTTCGTCTGTGGAACATAGCATTTATCAGAAATATAAGGTAGCTGATGCAACTGCTTTTGACAAAGTTGTAAGTTCGAAACTTCAACGGATTAAAGATTTAAGTTATCAGTTTGCGATAGGCATGATGGCCTGCGTTGTTGTTGCACTACTGATCTGGCTGTTGTTACGGAAACGCGTAAATATTGAGGTCGCACTTTTTATCATCTCACTGCTTTTTGCCTTTATTTTACTTGCAGTAGGTGTATCATCGCCCATTATTGAGGTTGATGCCAGAATTCATACGCTTGAATTTGCCTTGCTGGGTGAAAAACTGGTTTTTACAAATCAGGTACTCTTTTTTCAAAGCCAGAGTATACTGGGCATTATTGGCACATTAGTAGAGCAGCCTAAACCAGATGCGGTGTTGGTAGGCGTACTGCTTTTGCTCTTTGTGGTGATATTACCCCTGTTACGTCTTATTGCCCGGGGCCTGCAGGTATCCTGCAGTGAATTATTAGGGAATTCAAAATTCATTCGTTTTCTGGCCTTCGATCTGGGTAAGTGGGATATGGCTGATGTAATGGTAATTGGTATAGGCATGACCTATATTGGTCTTAATGGTATCTTAAAGAGCCAGTTGTCAGGGCTTAACATGGATACTGAAGCATTGAAAGTGACTACCGAAAACAACTCCACCATACAGCTGGGTTTCTTCATTTTTGTAGCTTATGTGGCGTATAATATAATCTTAACATCAATACTTAAACGCATAGATGAACAAAATGAACCCTGTAATTAGCAGTTTTTTTTTTACGGAAATTTGCAACAGTACAATTATTAGCTGCCTAACCCTAGAAATGTTTATTATGGAATGTGATGTTGTTCAATGGATTTAACAATCAACATAAGTTTTCAAAAATGCTATAATTCTTGTAAATTATCGAAATCATTACATTTGTATACGGGATATCATCAATGTTAACTATAATCAACTCTACCAATTTTATACTATCAGTGCCGATACCGATCTGCATCATTGACTCCGATTCACTGAAATTGGAGGATGCAAATGCCCCATTTTTAGATGTATTGCATCGAAGCCTTAAAGAAATTTCAGGGCTGAGTCTTCCTGACATCCTGGGCCATGAACTGCCTTTAACCATACCAGCTTTTTTTCTGGCGTTGAAAAATGCTTCCCATCACATCTCTATACCGATACAGATTCCAGGTCTGGAAAGCCATATAACGCCATTTTCGAACTATAATTATTTTGCCAGCAAGTTTGAAGAAGCTCCTGGTACCCAACTAAAAATTGCCGTTTGGTTAATTGCAAAACCTGGGCTTGCCATGGAGCAGAATCGGACTGTAAATGACGATAAAATATTGGTAAACCAGAAATCTGCAGGTGAAATACCGCCAGGCACGAAATCGGCCTTCAACCGCCAAAACATAGAATATATACAAGTGACCGGTGAAAGCATACAGATGGAAACTGAGCCTGCACATATTGCCAAAGATGATGTTCCAAAAATTGAAGCGGAAGGGATGCCGCAAACTCCGGCAGAAACCTGGACACAACTGGAAGCAAGCCGTGAATGGTTTAAAAATATGGTTCGCTCCTCTCCTGTTCCAATGTTAATTACCAAGGGAGAAAACATGGTTTTTGATGTAATTAATAATGCCATGCTTAATCTGATCGGAAAGGATTCCTCTATTTTGGGTAAACCCTGGTTCGAGGCTATTCCAGAACTGGCTGGACAACCGGTGGTAGATGAATTATTTTACGCTTACCGTACGGGGCTCAACCATCATGTAGCAGGTGTTGGCATATCACTGATTAAAAATGGCGAACCTACGCTAGGTTATTACGACCTGACTTATACCCCTTTAAAAGTAGATGGAAAGGTAATCGGGCTGATGCAAACGGCAACCGATATTACTGAGCATGTAACTTCAAAAGAAAAACTTCAAAAAGCATATGAGCAGATCAGGTTATCAAAAGAGGCTGCACAGTTAGGCACTTTCGATATGAACATGGTTACCGGCCACCTGCAATGGGACGACCGGTGCAGACTGTTGTTCGGGATCAGCCATTCGAATGAAATTGAATTTGAGCGGGATTTTTTACGGAACCTCCATCCGGATGATTTAGAAAGAATTAACGCAGTTTTAGCTCACGTTTTTGATAAGCAGGCTAGCAATGGTATTTATGACGTGGAATATAGAACCATTGGCTTTGAAGATAAACGACTTAGGTGGATAAGGGCGAAAGGACAGGTTTATTTTGATACCAACGATAAACCTTTACGGTTTATAGGTTCAGTGCTGGATATTACAGAGCAAAAAGAAGATGAGCAGCGTAAGAATGATTTTATCGGCATGGCGAGTCATGAACTCAAAACACCACTTACCTCCATAAATGGCTACCTCCAGCTATTACATTACCATGCCCACCTGAATAGTGAAGACAGGATGCTCGCTACGATCGAAAAATCGCTAAACCAGGTGAAGCGGATGACCCGTATGATTGATGGCTTTTTAAATGTTTCGCGCCTGGAATCAGGAAAGATAGCTATTGATAAACAACTATTCGAAATTACCGATTTGTTGAAAGAAGTTTGCGAAGAAACCACAACATTAACTACAGGTTATGAGGTAAACCTGCATTTAGATGGTGAGGTGACGGTATATGCAGACCGCAGCAAATTAAATCAGGTGCTTCAAAATCTGATTGGTAACGCCATTAAATATTCTGACCTGGGTAGCAAGGTTGATATACAATATACCGTTGATCGTGATCAGATTATAATAAGCGTCATTGATCAAGGCATAGGCATTAAGCCAGAGCATCAACAAAAACTATTTGACCGGTATTACAGGGTAGAAAATGACAGCACTATAGCGGGCTTTGGGATAGGGTTATATCTGTGCGCAGAAATTGTTACCCGCCATCAAGGAAAAATATGGGTAGAGAGCGAATTTGGAAAAGGCAGTACATTTTCATTCAGTATCCCGCTGGGTGCTGCGGGCTAAGTATACTATCAAAGAATATTCGAAAGTGATGTACAAGTCTTTGCTACCGTTGAGTTTGCTATTTACAACCATAGTTTAACTTATCTATACCCTGGTCAGTTTGCGATTTCCTTAATCGGTCTGCAACCATTTCTATGTTTTCAGCATCTCGGCAGGCATCGGTTTTATAGCACTGTTTGATGTCTGTACACAGGACAGTAACAGTAGATTGATTTATCATACGGACTACTTGCTGATGATTTGTTTACCATATAATGAAAATTAAGCTTTTACCAGAAATGCTTCAGGCATTTCTGCCGCTTTAAGCATAAAATTATGCAGTTCGTAATTTTTAACAAAAGGTGTTAAATTTTCAGATCCCAGACCAAACATCGTAAGTTCAATATAATCTCCGGTAGGGTTCATACCCGCCCATTGCACATCGGGATATTTGCCCAAAATTTTGCCGTATTCGTAAAAAGGGAGGTTTGATTCGTATTAGAAATGACCACTCTTTTAAAGAGTGAAGAATAAAACATTCAGATGAACTAAATTTAATCTGCTTTTCATACCCGCTTCAGACGGCAAGCATAGTTTTGAATCATAAAATGATTGAAAATAAAAAAGAAAGCATATGAAAAGCAAAATTAAAAAAACAGCAACAACAGCTTGTTTTGCGCTGATGAGTATTGTTACCTTCGCGCAGTTACGTCCAACTGATAATCTTCCTGCCCTACCAGCCGGAGTACCGGAACAAATGCCTCCCAATCCTGGTTTACACAGACGTGGTATAGAAAAAGGTCCAGGTTTAAAAGCGTTAACCTCATTAAGCGGAAAGGTAATTGCTTACCAAACGAACGATAGGTATATTTATAACCGTTTCACCTTGCAAAATGGCAACCAGGTGATCACGGTGAGATTTCCGGAACAATTAGGCAAACAATTAATGAGTATCGCAGCTAAGGGCAAATCGGTAACGGTTAAAGGCTTTACAGATAATGGTCCGGAGGGTATAAACGTATTCCAAATGGCGAGTTTATCTGTTGATGGAACACAAATAGCAGACACACCGCCAAGTGTACCTGTTACGCCGGTTAGTGCCCCATCCGCAACATTTACCGGAAAAATCAGTGATTTTAAGCGCGATCAGGGCGGCGCAATCCGCGGACTCAGCCTCGATAACAAGGTAGAAATAAATCTACCACCACATGCTATTGAACAATTACAGTCTTTACTAAAAGCGGGAGATAAAGTAACAGTCACTGGCATTAAAGACACACCACCATCGGGTGTAGCATTGGAAGCTGGCGCACCAGCCATCATTCATCCAGAGACCATCGAGATCAATGGACAGACTTATTTGCTAAGATAGTTGTCAGATGTGGCTGTATTATAAATGCAGATCGACTTCCTGAGCTTGTTGAAGAGCCTGTTTTAGATGTCTTACATGGCATTTACACAGGCTCAACTTAACAAATTCAGATTGAATAATATTTTATGATACAGCCTTTATCTTAAATTTAATTGTTGACACGTGTGAACTAATCGGCTGCTTTACTGTTAACTGATAAAATATGCATATTTTGCAGATTGTATGAAAATGGAGCAAGATAACGACTTACCAGATAAGCCAATAAAGATAAAAAATAACCGGCCCCTGCTGGTCGTAATTATTCTTTTGCTCTTAGTCATTATCTGGTTGTTAATAAAACCTCCCGTACCATTATTGCCAAAACCGCCCTTACATCATCATGAGCCAAAGATTGAACGGCCGCATCAACAAAGGGTAATTACCGGAACCGTTATCAGATATAAAAACAATCCTCATTTGGATATCAATGCCCTGGAATTGAAAACGGAAAAGGCTGGATTAATCACTGTTGATTTTCGGCCACATACAGCAGCTCGGGTAACCAAAATCGGTACTTTAGGCGGTTTGGTTACGGTAACTTATGGTTTAAACCCTAGCGATGAAGTAGTTGGATACCAATTAACAGCCATCAAAAACAATAGAACGGGCATTAGCCAGATCCTTGATGATTTACCCCCACCTCCTGATGTACCTAATCATCAGACAGAAAAATTCAAGTTGAAAGAACCTGTTTTAATTACAGATCACTATGGGGGCGTTGTTGCGCTTAAAAAAAATGATCTTTTATTTCACTTTAAGCCTGGGTTGGTAGATGATATTGCTCCTCTCATCAAAAAAAGCGATACATTTTATCTCGTAGCGGTCAGGCGTCAGGATGACCAGGGTTTCATCAACATCAATCACGACAAAGTATACATTGTGCTCAGTATTACGATCGATAACAAAACATTCCTGGTAAGATGAAAATATTATTAATAGAAGACGAGTTAAAGTTAGCGGGATTTATTGCCGATGGCCTTACACAGGCCGGCCATATCTGCGATGTGGTTGCTGATGGCAATAAAGGTTTGGAAACTGCTATGGTTGGCGATTATGACCTTATATTGTTGGATATGATGTTACCCTCGCTTAATGGCCTGGAAGTTTTAAAAAACCTGCGCAACTTTAACAATCAAACCCAGGTAATCATCATCAGTGCGCTGAATGATACAGAACACGTCATAAACGGGCTTGACCATGGCGCTATTGATTACCTCAAAAAGCCTTTTGAGCTTGATGAATTATTGGCCAGGATACGTTCTGTACAACGCCGGTCATTTGCGCAGGGTTCGCTCAGATTACAGGTGTCTGACCTTAAGGTAGACCTGCTCACCAGAGAAGTTAGCCGCGCCGGCAAACAAGTTGTACTGAGTAACCGCGAATTTGCCCTCCTGGAATTTCTACTCGCTAACCAGAACAAGGTGGTTACAAAATCACAGATCCTCGAAAAAGTCTGGGATATCAACTTCGATCCCGGTAGCAACGTAATCGAAGTACATCTATACCAGCTTCGGAAAAAGATGGACAGAGGTTACGACGAAGAATTGATCCATACAGTTGTAGGTCGGGGTTACCTGTTGAAAGGTGATGTAAAACAAGGTTAAATGAGAGTCGGAAAGCGACAGTTCGGTATCAAACTTAAAATTACGGCTGCATTCAGCCTGATTTTTATCTTGTTAAGTTTCTCCTTTAATCTCTATTGTTACCGGAAAATCAGGATGCTGATGATATCTGATGATGATACTTATCTGTTAGCAAGGGCCAAAACCCTTTTGGATAAGACAGAAGTATTACCAGCCATTATTCCTTTGCCTGATCACAATACTTCCATCAGGGTATTATACCATTCTGCAGGAAAACCCATCATCGTGTTCCAATCTCCCGGGATCATTAAAAATATCCGCACGCCTGCAAAAACAGGCGTAACCGATACCTTAGGCATGCGGGTAGCCTACGTGGTGAGTAATAATGAAGATAATCCTGCCGAATTGATGCTCGTACGAAGTGCTGATCAATTAGATAGTAATTTAAAATACCTCCTTTTACTACTCTTTGCCTGCAGCCTGTTGAGTGTTTTACTTGCAGGCCTTATTGCCTATATTTTATCTTTTTACCTGTTACAGCCTGTGCAGCGCATAATAAATGCGGCCAAACTCATCAATGCGCAAAAACTCCGGGATGTTATTCCGGTGAAAAAAACGAATGACGAACTACAGGAATTAACAGAAACCATAAATACGATGTTGGTTAGGATCGACGAATCGCTACAGCAACAGCAAAACTTTTTTGCTTCTGCCTCGCATGAATTAAAAACACCACTGGCCATTATGCGTGCCGAAATAGAAGTCCATCTATCAAAACCTGGATTAGCTGCAGAACTATCAGGCCTCATGGAAAGTCAGCTTGCCGAAATCAACAGGCTGCAACAGGTGGTACAGGAGTTCCTTTTGGTAAGCCAGTTAAAAAGTAGCGGCATTACCTTACATCGGCAACAAATAGACCTTTCATTGGTGATACTCCGATTGTTTAATAGGTTCCAACCTTTCCTGCAGCAAAAAGGATTAGGCTCAGCTATTCATTTTGATCAGGAAGCCGAAACATTTTTAGTCGCTGCTGATGACGATAAACTGAATATATTATTGATGAACCTCCTGGAAAATGCGATTAAATATGCGGTTCCAGACTCTATAATTAGTTGTGCTGTGCAGCAATCTACCGTGAAGGATGATATTACCATTAGTTTTAAAAATGCGATTAATGAAGAGAGTTTCCCAACTGAAAATCTGCAGAATGCCTTCCATAGGGAAACCATAGATTCAAATGGCGCGGGTATTGGTCTTTGGTTGGTTAAAGAGATCACACATTTGCACAAGGGAAAATTCCGCATCGAAAGCGGTAATTTTTTCTTCGAAGCCATAATAGATTTGCCAACTACCACATAGCCTTTAGGATGGATACGAAATATATTTAACTTCCTTTATCCCTATGAAGAAAAATTAATTTCGGCCACAACCATCATAAATCTTTGATTTTCAAATAAATAACACAAAACATCCCTGGTAAGGGATTAAACATAATGATGAAAGTGTTGTTAAGCAAATCGTATGAGCAAACAAGCGGCTATAGGCGTAACAGATAAGCGGATTATCTGGCCATTACAATCTCTAAATTTTTTCATGGCCGACCTCCAGGCAGGGGTTGGACCATTTTTAGGCATATTTCTTTTGGCGCATGGCTGGAAAAGCGGGCTGATCGGTTCGGTAATGACCATCGGTGGAGTAGCAGGAATGATTATGACTATTCCAGCGGGGGCATTAATCGATGCCACTAAAAGAAAGCGGTTTTACGTGATTATATCGGCTGTGTTCACCATACTGGCATCAGGAATAATCTTATTTACCCAGGAGTTCTGGCTGGTGAGCATTTCGCAGGTGGCGACAGCTATTGCCGGGTCGGCTATTGGTCCGGCGATCATCGGCATTACGCTGGGTATAGTGAAGCAAAAAGGATTTAACAAACAAAACGGCTATAACCAGGCATTTAACCACGCAGGCAATGTGGTGGGGTCTGCACTTTCCGGTTACCTGGGGTATAAATTTGGCATTACCGCGATATTCATTCTAGCTGCCTTTTTTGGCCTATTGTCTATCATTTCAGTATTATTGATTCCTGCTAAATCCATTGACGATAATGTGGCCAGGGGAATGAAAGAGGGCGACAAAAATGATGAAGCCAGTGGGTTTAAAGTATTATTTCAATGTAAATCTCTATTGGTATTGGCAGGTGCATTAGCCTTTTTTCATTTAGGTAACGGCGCGATGTTGCCGCTTTATGGCCTCGCTGCCGCCGCTAATGGTCATGGTAATGCTTCGATGTTTGTAGCCATGACTATTATTATTGCGCAACTGGTTATGATCGGCACCTCGCTTTTAGCGATGAAGATGGCAGATAAAAGTGGCTATTGGTTAGTATTATTTATTTCTTTCTTATCGCTGCCTATACGTGGTTTATTTGCCGCCTATATGCATAGTCATGTGGGCATCTACCCTGTACAAATTTTAGATGGAGTTGGAGCAGGCCTGCAAAGTGTTGCCGTTCCCGGCTTGGTTGCACATATCCTAAATGGCACAGGAAGGGTAAATATTGGACAAGGTGCAGTGATGACGGTTCAGGGACTTGGAGCTTCACTTAGCCCCGCAATTGGGGGCTGGATAGCGCAAGGAATAGGATATAGTTGTGCCTTCATGATCCTTGGTGCATTTGCCATCGGTTCTATACTCTTATGGGTCATATTTTCAAAAACAATCAAGGATGCCTGCTAACCCCTGCTACATGATTGCTGAGTAATTTAACCCTCAAAACGACCGATGTAACAGGCCTCAGCACACTTAGACTATACCATAAATATTGCTTCAAAATAATAAGACGGCTGTGGTGCAGAGATTCGCCGGGCAACCGGCTGAAATAGCATAACAGCGAACCGCCTAAGCTTTGAGCATGAAGGAAAACCCATATCTTCGCTATAAAATATGAATAATATACTCATCTGGATTATTTCCTTCTTCGCAATAGCGGGTGTGATCATCAGGCCTTTTAAAATTACCGAAGCAGTGTACGCTATCAGTGGGGCTGCCCTATTATTATTATTCCAGCTAATTACCCTTTCCGATGCCTTTTCTGGTGTATCGAAAGGTTTAGATGTTTATTTATTTTTAACCGGCATGATGTTGCTGGCCGAAACCGCGCGGGAGGAGAAACTGTTCGACTGGCTGGCTGCCCATGCAACTTCACAGGCTAAGGGATCTTCCGGAAGATTGTTTTTACTGATTTATCTGGTAGGTGTGGTGGTTACCACATTTCTTTCCAATGATGCTACAGCTGTTGTATTAACGCCAGCTGTGGCGGCGGCTGTTAAAGCGGCCAAAGTGGAAAAACCACTTCCTTATTTATTGATCTGCGCATTCATAGCCAATGCAGCTTCCTTCGTTTTGCCCATTTCAAACCCGGCAAATCTGGTTATTTATGGTACACATATGCCATCATTAATGCATTGGCTCAGCTTGTATCTTATCCCCTCTATCTTTGCCATTAGCGTTACTTATTTTATGCTCCGGTTCTCACAGCGCGGGTGTTTTAAACAAAAAATCAGAACGGAAATTGATTTGCCTGAATTGGGCCAGGGTGGTAAAACGGCTTTGATTGGAATCTGTGGAACTGCAGCAGTTTTATTGGCTGCCTCGGCCTTGAATATTGAACTAGGCTTGCCCACATTGATTACTGGTATCGTTACCAGTGCCATCGTATTGACCCGCGCAAGAAAAAACCCTGTTAATGTAATTAAAGGAATATCATGGGCAGTGCTTCCCTTAGTGGCAGGATTATTTATCATAGTAGAAGCTTTAAATAAAACCGGAGTGACGCAGGAATTAAGTGCATTATTAAATGATGCAATAGCACGGTCTGAAACTGCAGCGGTTTGGCTTAGCGGTATTGTAACGGCAGTAGCCTGCAATTTAATGAATAATTTGCCTGCCGGATTAATTGCAGGAAGTGTGTTGCAAAGTGCGCATACCCCCGACATGGTCAAAAGCGCAGTGTTAATTGGTGTAGATCTTGGCCCCAACCTTTCCATAACTGGTTCGCTGGCTACAATACTTTGGCTGGTTGCTTTAAGACGTGAAGGGCAGGAAGTAAGTGCCTGGACATTTTTAAAATTGGGAAGCCTAATTATGTCCACAGCATTGATCGCTGCTATACTTTCTTTATGGATTTGATTTGTTAACCTGAGTTTGATTGGTTGTTAAGCATCCTGCTATGCCATGATTTTAATGCTATAGTTAATTGATATGCCCAAAACAAACGATACAAAAAATGCAGGCGACATCCATCAACCTGCATTAATCATCATTAACTTATAAGATTTAATTACTTGTAAGATTTAATTACTTGGCACCTGCTTCAAATATCTCTTTGAGTTTATTTTCCAAAACCTCACCTCTCAAATATTTAGCGATAATTTTTCCATTCGGATCGATTAAAAAGTTCATCGGGATTGCTTTAACCTCGTATTTAGCTGCGGCCTCGTTTTCCCATCCCTTTAGATCTCCTACCTGTTTCCAGGCTAGTTTATCATCTGCTATTGCTTTTATCCATTTGGCTTTATCAGCTGCTTTATCAAGCGAAACACCTAAAATTTCAAATCCTTTTGATTTGTACTGCTCGTAAACCTTAACTAAGTTTGGATTCTCCCTACGGCATGGTGCACACCATGAAGCCCAGAAATCAACCAAAACATATTTTCCGCGGTAATCAGAGAGCTTCACCATTTTACCATCAACATCTGGTTGGGTAAAATCCTGTGCCTCTACACCTTCCTGCGTTTTTTTGAAAGTAGCGATCCGTTGGCCAACCGTTTTACCGAAATAAGAATCTCTCAATTTCGGATTGATGGTCAGGTATATCTTCTCCATCTCTACCGCATCAAAACCTGGCGCCAGCGTAGAGTTCAAAGCCATTAACGACATGAAGCTGTCAGGGTTCTTTTTTACATAACTGATCTTCGCATCCATAATCTCCTTTTCTGTTTTCCGTGCCCGTTTTTCCAGATCCATGATCACAGTTTTATCCTGTTTTTTGGCTTCCGGCAAATCCTCGTATTCCTTATTAAAGGCCTGCATTTTATGATAAAGCGGGCGAAGCATATCATCTACGCGGCGACTCTCTTCAGTTTGAGCTGACCCTTTTAATACAGCTGTTTTTAAAGAATCTTTACCTGTGATGGTAATATCTTCATTATCAAGGATCAGGCTTAAACCATCGATTTTTATACGTTTGCCCGGAATCTCCACCGCATCATCATGTTTCAAACGTAGTGTAGCTTCCGTGGGTCCGTCTACATGGCCTCTGAAAGTAAAACTTCCGTTTACGAGAGGTACTGAATCCAAAACCTGTGTACCTTCTTTGGTTGTCAATAAAAAAGCTTTTGCAGGCTTGCCCAGTTTACCGATCTGGCCTTTAATGGTATATCCTTTTTGTGCCGTTGCACTCAAGGAACAAAGTGCAGCTACCGCACCAATTATTAATGTTTTCATGTTAGTTTTTTTTCTTTTGATTTGGAGATGATTTACGATTGGTATTCCCGTCTAATAATTTATTGTATGTAGCTTTAGAATTGAGGATGGATAAGGCGGTGTCAAATGCAGTACTGGCTTCGTTACGAACACGCAGTGCATAACCTTTACCTACATATAACATATCGGCTATGGCAGCTTTTAGTTCTATACGGATGGTTTTACGTGCCACTTGATCTGTTTTTGCTGGCATTTTGATACGCAGTTTTACCGCAGCATCAAAAATCCCGTCAATCATGGTTTCTTCCCCTTTAAAGCCCTTATCAAAACTTTCGAAATCCGGATAGGAAGCTGTGAGCTGTTTACGGTTCTGTTGCACCTGTTCAAATGCTACTTTATTAACTAAACCACTGTTCATGATTTGATTCAGCCAGGTACTATATAATGCGGAGTCTATCGGAACAAACTGATCGGGCATAATACCGCCACCACCATAAACCGTTCTTTTACGGTTAAGTGTGGTGTATTTCAGTGAATCGGGAAAATGGTAATGTCCAGCTTCTTTCAATTCACCCGAGGCCATTCTCCGGTTAAAATCTTCAAAGTAATCGGCTTTGCCCTTGGAGTAAGGTTTCTGGATGGAGCGTCCTGAAGGGGTATAGTAACGTGCAGCTGTTAGCCTGATCACTGAACCATCACTTAATGGAAATCCTTTTTGCATCAGGCCCTTACCAAAAGTTCTTCGGCCAACAATAACAGCCCGATCCCAGTCCTGTAGAGCACCGGTCAGGATTTCACTGGAAGAGGCAGTAGATTCATCAACCAGCACCACCAACTCACCGTCCATAAACTGCCCGTAACCACCGGTGAGAAAATAATCCTTTACACCTGTATTGGTAACTGAATAAAAAACAGTTTTTTCAGGTGGAAGAAATTCATCCGCTACGCCGATGGCCATATCTACTATTCCTCCCCCGTTCATCTGTAAATCCAGGATCAACTTCGTCATGCCTTGAGCTTTTAAGTTTTTCAAAGCGGCATCCATTTCGCGGCGGGTAGATTGACTAAAGACAGACAAGGCAATATAGCCGATCTGTTTGGTTACCATGTAACTGGCCGTAATGGATAACTCGGCTAGCTGCTCCCGCATTACCGTGAATCTTAAAAGTTCCGGCTGCCCTTTACGCCTAACGGCCAGGTTAACGGCTTTTCCTTTTTCTCCCCTCAGCAATCGCATCACCTCCTGGTTCTTCAGGTTTTTACCAGGAATCGTCTGCCCATCTACGCTTACAATCTGGTCGCCTACCTTTAAGCCTACCCGGGCGGCAGGCCCGTCCGGATTTACACTGATGACAAAAGTACTGTCTGAAAGCATTGCAAATCCAATTCCAATTCCGGCAAAACTTCCCGACATGGATTCGTTCATGGCCTCTACCTCTTCGCGGCTGATGTAGCTCGAATGTGGATCAAGGCTGCTTAGCATTCCTTTGATGGCAGCATCTACCACGGGTTCATCATTAACCGGGTCCACATAGTTATCCTGGATCAGTTTTAAGGCATCCTGTAGCTTAATCTTCGGATTCATCTGTGCCTGGACCGAAAGCCCTATCCAAAAGGAGAGAAAGGCCACAATTATCGTTTTTCTTATCATTATTTTTCTGCTCTTAATATTTCAATCGCGGTTGATAATTCATCGCGTAGCTGACTCGGGCTACCGGAATATCCTTCTGAAGTATAGCGTACTACACCATTTTTTACGACGATTTTACGTGGAATAGAAGACTGTTTAAACAATGGTAAAAGACTCTTGAATACTTGGTCTTGCGCTCCTGATGCACTAACAGCATCATGCAAAAGATGGAAACGAAAGCCTTGACTTTTTACATAATTCACAGATTTAGCTTTGTAATCGCCGGTTTGCATGGTACCGATCATGTAAACTCCAATTTGTGGATCATTTGCATATTGATCTACGAGCAGCTGCATACCTGGAAAAGCCTCGATACAAGGTCTGCACCAGGTGGCCCAAAAATCAATCACCACAATTTTAGTTCCCCAATCATTGGAATTAACGAGATTGCCGTTGGCATCTTCCAGGCTAAAAGGTTTTAAGGGAAAGTTTACCATATTTGCTAATACGTGCGTCCTCATTTCTGCCTTTTTATCATTTGGCATCAGCGACGATAAGTATTCCTCATAGCCTTGATCCTGGCCTTGGCGTTCGCTTTTATATAGCTCCTTTAACTTGCTAAACATTTCTGGGGTAACTGCGTTGGCTGCCACACTGTTTTCCAGCAGAGGTTTAATCCCCTTATTATCTTTCAGTTCGCTTAATACACGAAGGTGCATGGCATTCATTTCGGCATTGCTATAAATTCCATCTTTAGATAGGTACTGGAAAAAGTTCTTTGCTGCTACAAAATCTTTTTGGTTAATGGCTAACGCGATATGGGTAAATAAACGATCGTTCATTTGCTTATCGGCGTTTTCCTGTGCTTTTACCGCATCTCTACCGAAGTCTGTCAGATAAGACTGATCGCGCTGGCGTTCTAACAGATAAGGAATAATCTTCTTGCTCAACTCATAAAGTAATTTATAATCTGCTTTACCTGACATAGACATTTGATTCCGCGTAATATTCCAGCGATAAATTTCGTTGGCCGTTCTAAAATCAATATCCTTAAACAGGGATAAGAATTTACCTATTTGGTTGCTATCAAAATAAATAGTGCCAAGGCCCCTGTAAATCTCATAATACAGGAAACCTTTGTCATCCGGGGTTTTCTTCCATTCTGCATAAGGATATTTTTCAAGAAAATCTTCTGATGCCAATTGATAAGTCTTTGTTGAAGCTCCTTTGGTTGCGGCACGGAAACTCAATAATTTCGCCGCTCCGCTTTTTGGCTGGTATTGGAAAATCAGTTTTTCTATTTCCTTTGCCTGCTGATCCCGTTTTTCACGGATATAATAATTATGAGCTTCTGTTAACAATGCTTCACTATATTTTGCTTTTTTGATGGCTGACTGTATTGCTGCATCGGCAAAGGCATTAAAGTCATCAGCAGGCATTATTGAACGTTTTAAATTAAGATAGGTGAATAGCGCCGGTCCTGTCCCAATTGATTTACCAGAGATTTTCTCTTCTTCTTTCAGCAGATAATCAGTGATTTGGGTATTTTTTTCAGGCGAAACAAAACTATTTAAACTCCAATCGCCGGTTAACCCGGCCCGTAATGCAGCTTCCGCCAGATAACTGCCACGCTGTTCTTTACCGTTGTTACCTACAACCCTGGCAAAATACCCTTTACCTTGATTATTATCACTAGCTTCCGGTGTCTCGACTGGCCCCTGATAAAACTTTAAAGCAAGGAAAACAGCATTTGCTGGCAGCGCATAACTGGCTTGCCATTGGTCTTTATCCTTTTTCAGTTTAAGCGGCAAAGTATTCCAGCGTTTGCCATTAAAATAGGCCAATGTTACTTGGGGCTCATCGCTAAATTCAAGGTCCCCACCTTTTGCCTGGTAATAAAAGGTGGCTGGTTGATTTTGCCTTAACAATCCTGGTTTCCAGGTTAAGGTCTGGGCTGCCAACTGCTGCCCAAAAAAAGGGCAAAGCAGTAGCAGACCACTCAGTAATAAATTCTTTTTCATAAGTGTCCGTAGGTTATCTGGGATTCTGTTGCAATTCGGGGTTTAATAGAATATACTTATCACCTATCGGATAGATATAGCGATTTGAATTAGGTGTAAGCGTGTAATCTATTCCCTTATAATTGCGGGTTTTGGTTTGCCTAAAGGCGTCATCAAGCATTAATCTCTTCTGATCAAACCAGCGTAAACCTGTGCCAAACAATTCCTTTCTTTTTTCTTCCACTACAATGCGTAAGGCATCGGCAGCAGATGAAGCTGTTAAAGGTGCATAATTGGCGTTATTGAAACGTTTGACCCTTAGGTTATTTACAATGGTCATGGCATCGGCGGTCTGACCTGCTCTCGCTAAACATTCCGCTTTGATGAGCATGATCTCAGGTACCGATGGGCCATTACTGATCACAAATTCATTGTAGAAATACTTAGTGGAAGCACGGCCGGTAAAACTGGTGCTAAATTGTGAACCAAAGCGGCTTCTGGTATCGGTAAATAACTTATAGCGCAAATCTGTAGTGCCCATGGCAGATAGCAGATCATTACTTAACGAAATGGCCTGATAGGATACGCCTGCAATTTTAGAAAATATAATTTCAGGATTATTTAACCTTACTGGAAGGGTACCTGGTGTACTTTCATAATTTTTCAGATCGATCAATGTATTTTGTAAACGCAAAGTACTATCAGCATATAATGAGGCATTATTAAAATCACGAAGATTGAGGTAAGTTTTAGACAGTAAGGCATAGGCCGATACCTTTGCAGGTCTTACGTTAAATTCAGGAAGATCTGGCAAGCGACTGATGGACGCCTTCAGGTCTTGCACGATTTTATTATATACTTCTGCTACCGGTGTACGGTTAAGTTTGGTATATAAATTTGGCGTAGTAAGCAAAGGCACGCCCAAATCTGTTGTGGCAGTAGCGCTGGTGTATTGCTTAGCATATGTATTAACCAAAATCAGATAAGTATAAGCACGGTGTACCAGGGCTTCGGCATAAATTTTCTGCTTCTCCTGTTGTGTTCCATTTTGTGAGCTTAACACCCCATTGATCACCTCGTTACAGGTATAGATGGTTTTATATTGTCTGTCCCAATCACTGTCACTTTGGGTATCGGAGGCATAAAGCGCAGCCCAGCTATATACGTTACCCAGGATATCCCCCAGGTTGTTCTGCCGGGTAACATCCGTAATTTCCGTATCGTCACCCGATAAAATCGGGTAGGAAAAACTACCTTCTAAAACAGTGTTATTATTCATGGCATACCGGTAATCGGAGGTATATTTTAAAGTACGTACAGAAATCTGATCAATTTCTACATACTTTCTGCAGCCTGCGAAGGCAATTGCCAATACAAACAGGATGATGATATATTTTGCGTTCATGTGATTAAAGCGTTGCATTGATTCCAAAAATGTAACTAGGTGTAGGGGTTACGGTACCAAAATTGCCATTGCTGACAAATTCAGGATCGATCCCTTCTTTATTGGCTCTCCAGATAATACCCAGATTTCTGACATTAGCAGAAAGCGAGATTGATTTGAAAGTATTTCTTGGTAGAAAACGTTTCGGTAACTGATAAGCCAGTGAAATTTGCTGCAAACGGATATTATCTGCTTTCCTTACTAAGGCATCAGAAAAGCGATATCGGTTAATACTGTTAAAATTTACGTTGCTTAACCCCGGAACATCAGTTTTCGCTTCATCCCCCGGATTTCTCCAGCGGTCTGCCAATTCTTCCTGCCTGCCTAAAATCCCGCTGTAACTACCCTGGAAAGTTGGGTAATTGGTTACCGCATTTTTCATAAATACATGCCCAAAATAACCTGTAATCTGAACTCCGGCTTCAAACTGGCCATATTTAAAGGTGTTGAAAAATCCTGTTGAATATGGCGCATAGAGAACACCCGCTTTAACCAGATCTTCTTTTGTAAAAGCACTGGTTAAATTCGTGGTATTGTTGATGATGTTGTTATTGCGGTCGTAAATCTGAGATTGTCCCTTATTATCCAAACCGGCCCATCGGTATACATATAGTGTTCCTAAAGTAGCGCCATTTACGGTTGATCCTGACCCAGCCAGGGTGCTGGAATTATTTTCGTACCTGGCTTCTGTTACCATATTGGTTGTATAGCTGAAGTTAAACAACGATTTCCAGCTGAATCTTCCAGCCCTTAGTGGCTCACCATTAATGGAGAATTCGTAACCGTGCCCTTTTAATGTTCCGCTGTTAAAATTTAGTGACGACCAGCCATATGTAGGATTGTAACTAAAATTGGCCAAAAGCCCGGTGGTACGCTTGGCATATACATCAAAGCTTGCATTTAAACGCCCCTTCAAAACACCAAAATCTAAACCAAGATTGCTATGTTTGGTAGTTTCCCATCCTAAATCAGAATTGGCCGGTGTTTCAATACTGGCAATGGGTTGACCAGTACGGGAATCGCTACCGGTAAGTGTCAGAATAGGAATATTTGAACCGCCCTGTGGCACTACCCCGGCAGTTCCAATAGTTGCCCTCAGGGCTAGTGTGTTCAGCCAGTCTACACTTTTAATAAATTCTTCCTGATTGGCATTCCATCTTAAACCTAATGACCAGAATGGTTTAGCTCTTTTACTACGGTCTACCCCCATCATGGTGTAATCGTCGAAACGGACACTACCGGTAAGAAAATACTTGTCTTTATAGCTATAGGAAGCATTGCTGTAATAAGAAAGAAAACGTTTTCTGGTTGCGGCCAAGCCACTTAGATTTGCGCCCAAAGTTTGGGTATAACCATACATAGTCATATAAGAAACGGTTGGATTTGCAATACCTACCGCTCCGGTATCTTCGTTATAGCCATACCGGGTTTCAGATGTATTGCCCGACCGGGTTTCCCTCAATTCTGTTCCTGCGATTGCTGTTACATGATGATCTTTGGCAAAAGTTACGTCAGCATTCAACTGCCCCCTTAACGCGGTTTCAGATGAATTATTACCAATAGTAAAGTAGCGTCCGCCATAAGGCACATTGTAAACCAGTTTACCGTTGGTAACGACTGTACCCGTATTTACTAAAAGCCTGCCTGCATAACTGTTTAATTCATTCAAGGTATTATTTGAACCAAACTGGCGCTGATTGGAAATGGAAACATCTGCATTTAACCACTTGGTAATTTTACCATTGATTCCGCCATTCAATCTAATCACATTGTTTTTGGCGATTGAGTTGGAGTAATTGAGTTCGTCTATTGCACTGTAACTGAACGGCAGGTAACCTTGTGCCATCATGGTATTGGCTAATGACTGGCGAAAAATAACCGTTCTGCCAATACTATTGCCATTATCATCCATCAGTAAATCGTATGGCCTGAGTGCTGTTGTGCTAACCGAAAGGGCATCAACCGCGGCACTGTTAGATTGTGATTTAGCATACTGATAATTGATTAATGCTCTTAGCGTAATCCGCTTATTAAATAAAGCGGTACTGGTATTGGCATTAATGAAAGCATTTTCAGCAAAATTACTTTTAAAAATGGGCACATCTTTCGTGTAGTTTCCAGAAATATAAAAATTACTGTTTTCACTACCACCTGAGTAAGAAAGGTTATATTGATGGTTAACTGCATTTTGCAACAGGTTTTTTTCGATCTGACCGGCGGCATCACGCATGGCAATTTGTGCCAACGCAGCGTCGCGCTCTGCAACGGTTGCCGTTCCACGTTTTACACGAAACATCCACTCGGTAGCCTCACTATTATTTGGTGTATAAATGGCATTTCCCGGTGTTGCCGAAGCCGGATCTACCAAAAAACCTTTATCTACCATTTCCTGCTCCAAATCTATATACTGCGCAGCACTCATCCAGCGCTGATTGGCAATAGATGGATTTTTGGAAATTCCAAAAACGTAACTGAGGTTAACCTGTGATGTACCATTACGACCTTTCTTGGTATCAATTACGATTACGCCATTGGCCGCCCGCGAACCCCATATGGAAGTAGCTGAAGCATCTTTTAAAAACGTGATCTGCTCAATATCAGCAATATTAATATTGCTAATAATTGAATTCCCATAACTAACACCATTGGCCTTTGTTAGTTGTGCACGGTCGCTAGCATCCATCAAAGGAAAGCCATCCAGCACAATCAGTGGAGTTCCGGAACCACCTGCATAACTATTTACGCCACGGATCTGAATAACATTACTTTTAATATCAAATTTTACTCCCGGAATTTTACCTTCTAAACGTTCCATGAGGTTAACGGCAGGCGTTCCTTCCAGTTCTTTTCCTGAAATGGTACTATAGGCTCCAGCTGCCCGTTCTTTACTGATTTTTTGATATCCGTTCGATACCACATTAATCTCATCCAACGCTGATGCAGCTGCCATCAGTTTTACGTAATAAGTAACGGTTTTCCGATCTACAAAAATCTCTTCCCCTTTATAGCCGATATAGGAGATTTGCAATACATAACCATTGGCAGGCACATCCCTGATCAGGATATCACCCTCTTTATCGGTCACGTACATTTTGTTAATGGTTTTGTTGTAGACATTAGCTCCGGGAAGCGGGCGTCCTAACGAATCTCTAATGCTTACCTTAACATCGATATCTTTCACCAGATCAACCAGTTTATCAGCAATACCTCTTTCCTTAATTACAATGGTTTTACCGTCTACAGAAAAAGTAAGTGGCTGGTTGTTTAACGACTTTTGAACGGCTTCTAAAACATTCACCTGATTCACCTGGATAGACACCGGTTTGGCATCCAGGATCAGGTTGAGATCATAGATGATATTATATCCACTTTGCCGGCGAATTTCTTTCAGCACGCGTTCCAACGGCGCATTTTTTTCAACAATGGAAACTTTTTGTGCCTTGGTTGATGCACTTAATTGCATTAAAGCCGCCAAGAAAATCACAGCCGTCAATCGCATAACAAGTAGCAGTTTGCGGAGCTGCCTGTTGGGCAACCCGAGTGAAGTAAAATTTTTATACATTTGTTTGTTTGGTTTATTGCATTTGGCCTGAGCTTCGAAATCAAGACCTTATGCGTAATTAGTTGATTATTTGTAGTCGACTGCCAATTATCCAGGGGTGCCGCCAAGCACTTCTGGTTTTTTTTTGGAATCGCTTTTAATTTATTTTGAAACGATTACCCTCCTTCCTTCCAATTTAAAGTGTACTTTTCCTGTTAACTGAATATGATTGAGTACTTCTGAAATATTGGTGCCTCTCGACATCCAACCACCGAGCATTAAATCCTCCGGTGCAGTTTCATCATATATGATTTCTACGTCATACCATCTTGCTACCTTTCTCATTGCACTTCGTAAATCTTCTCTAAACACAAATTCTCCATTTTTCCAGGCAACTGCCATTTCGGTATCTGCCTGTTGCACCTTTATGTTTTCATTACTCAACCTGGCCGTTTGCCCAGGTTTAAGTAATGCAGCTTTGTTATTGTTCAAGGCAACCTTTACACTCCCGATTAATAAGGTAGTATTAATAAAAGGTTCATCAGCATAGGCATTGATGTTGAAATGTGTGCCTAACACTTCTACTCTTTCTGATGGTGTTTGGTTTTTAACTACGGTGACGGAGAATGGTACTCTTCCTTTAGGCCCTTCCCTATGCGCCACTTCGAAATACCCCTCACCTGTTAAGGCCACCTCTCTTCCATTTTCAGCAAAAGCTGTCGGATATTTTAAAGATGAGCCTGCATTTAGCCAAACTTTTGATCCATCAGGCAAAATAACCGCGTATTGCCCCCCAATGGGTGTGGTAATGGTATTAAACCCAGCACTTTTACCAGTATTTAAAGCTTTATAAACCAAGGTTCCATCAACAGATCTGGTAATTTCAATGCCAGCTTCGGCAGCAATTTTTCCAACGGCATCTTTATTTAAATCGATTACCTTACCATCAGATAAAGTTAATGTAGCCTTATCAGTACCTGCAGGCAGGTCATACTTTTTGGCAATGACAAACCGGTCTGGAGTGTTGGCGTTATTTTTAAGTACCAGGTAACCGATACCCGCTATCAATATTAAGCTTGCGGCAATTCCTATTGAAATTATCCTTCTATACGATTGTTTTAGTTTCTGAACTTTGGGCAATTCCTGTGTTGTTTGTGATACATCAGCAATAATTTTATTCCAGATTTTCGCTTCCAACTTTTCGTATGCTATCGGCATCTCCACCGATTTATTTTCTTCAGCTTTTAACAAATACCAGGTTTCCAGCTGTGCTTTTTGTTTTTCATTAAGTTTATGATGCAGATAATCTCTGATAAATCCACTTATAGTTTGTTTGTTCATGTTTTTCATAGGTAGTATAATAGTAATGACAGGCAGCTCAGAGCAATGTTGTATCCAACATTAAAAAAAAAAGTTACTTTTTTATCAATATTTTGGAAAAAGCACTATAATGAGAAAAAAAAAGAAGGTAAATGATGACCAAATTTAGTTCGCAGTGTTGAAATCGCTTTGGTCATCTGCGTTTTAACCGTGAGTTCAGAGATGTCCATAATGCCTGCAATTTCTTTGTATGAAAGATTTTGTTTCCGTTTTAATTCGAAAACCTCGCGCATTCTGGGTGGAAGTTTTTCAATTTCCTCTTCAATAAGTCTGGCTAAGATCCGTTCCCTGATCAGGTGATCGGTAATTTCCTGTGCCTGATCTAAAAATTGCCCAAGATCTGTCAGGTAGGCGTGGTGCACCTGATTTTTACTAAAAAAATTCAGGATTGCATTTCTGGTGGATACATAAAGATAGGCACCAATTGAAGTATCAGCAGGCAGCTGAGGTGCTTTCTGCCATAATTTTGTAAACACCTCCTGAACTACATCCTCACTTTCGTTCTCTTCTTTGAGCATACGAAAGGCATGCCTGTATAGTAACGGCCAGTATCGGCTATAAATTTCTGAAAAGGCCTTACTATCCCGGACTATTAACAGCGAAAGTAATTCATCGTCAGCATATGTGGCATAATCCTGGTCCATTGATGAGTAAAAATAGAACTTATTTACGGTAAACAAAAATCAGGAAAATACAGTTGATTCCGGTATAATAGGGTTTTAGACTTTAAAAATGATGAAGATTAGGAATAGTAACGGTAAAAAGACGAAAGGTGTTAGTTGTATCTACTTTTCTTCAATGTGATATAAAAAAGTAAAGATCGTAGGCAACAATCTAAAAACTAATTAAAAATACCACAAACCGTCAAAATAAGACAGTTATATATCGCATTCATTAATAAAAAAGGGGAAGATTTTTCAATCTTCCCCTTCTCTGTGCACTCGTAGGGATTCGAACCCCAAACCTTCTCATCCGTAGTGAGATGCTCTATCCAATTGAGCTACGAATGCATTTCCGTATCGTTAACGGACTGCAAAGGTATAATTTGAGATTTTAATTTCCAACTAAATTTAAAAAAATCTTAAAATATTTCTTTACAGATATTGCCTTATAATTTTAACGCATCATTAATCGCTTTGAAATCAGGCAAATCCTTTGCGTTTTCCAAAACTTCGGCATAAGCAATTTTTCCTTCTTCATCGATTACAAAAGCTGCTCTTTTAGAAACACCTTTTAATCCGAACACAAATTCATCATAAAAAGCACCATATGCTGCCGATACTTCCTTGTTAAAATCAGACAATAACGGGAACTGATAATTTTGCTCTTCTTTAAATTTGCTTAAAGAGAAAGGAGAATCTACAGAAATACCGATTACCTGCGCATCTATTCCTTCGTAATAACTGAAATTATCCCGCATGGTGCATAATTGTTCTGTACAGGTTCCGGTAAAAGCCATCGGAAAAAAGTGAATAATCACTTTTTTGCCTTTAAAACCAGAAAGCGAAACTTCTGTTAAATCAGAACTGTATAATTTAAAATCTGGGGCGGTATCGCCAACTTGTAATGCCATTGGATTTTTTATTTAATATGTAAAATATTTATTGGTTAATGATGTTAAGACTCCGGACTTAAAACTGCCGACTCAGGACTAACCCTTCATCTGTTGCTCCAAAATTACCAATCCTTCCTCAAAAGAATGCGGATTGTATCCTAAATCTTTAATAGCCTTGTCCAGCACAAACCCCGTTTTTATGGGACGTTTAGCTGTTTGGTTTAAACTTGCTGAACTGATTTCATTAATAAACGAATGATTCAGTTTCCAATAATCGGCAACTTTTCTCACTAAATCGGCAATACTCATGTAATCTTTACCCGATATATGGTAAATTCCCCTGGCCTCTCGCTCAACAGCCAGCAGGCAGGCCTCGGCCAAATCTTCGGCGAGGGTCGGCATGCGCCATTGATCATTCACTACATTGATGGGCGATGCTTTTTCTAAGGCGCCCTTCGCCCACAGCACAATATTGCTGCGGCTCATATCATGGCTAATGCCATACACCAGGATGGTTCTTAAAATAGCATAATTTACTTTTGATTTTTTGATGAGGTCTTCAGCCATCACTTTCGATTGGCCGTAATAACTAACCGGATTTACGGCGTCTTCCTCTTTATAAGGCCCGTCCGCTCCGTCGAAAACGAAATCAGTACTCAAATGAACCAATTGAATATTTTTTTCCTCACAAACAGATAATAAAGTTGCAACAGCCTCAACATTTAACCGATGACAAAGCACCTTGCTTTCCTCGCAGATATCCACATTTGTCATTGCAGCGGTATGGATAACCGCATCAGGACGATATTTTTCGATAACTGCTTTTACCTGCTCAGGATGTAAGATATCCATTTCGGCATAACTATACCCCTCTTTAACAGGATAACGGTTCTCACCTTTAGCTGTCGCAATCAGGCTTACCCGCCCCTCGCCCAGTACTTTTTCTGTAATTTTCTGTCCCAAAAGACCATTGCTACCCGTAACCAGTATTCTTTTCATCTTCATATCAATTTATTTTTGTCAATCAAAACTAATTGTAATAGGTTTGTGACAAATTTTATCACCAATCAATTAAAAAACCAAAGATAAAGATGAAACCCCTTTTAACCGTTCTCTTATTTATGCTTGGCTTTAAAGCCATTGCCCAGGATTCAACATTAATCAAACCCTATATCAAAAAAAACAGTATTTACGCCGAACTTCTTGGAAATGGAGGTGTATATTCGATCAATTATGACAGGATATTTCAATTAAGTAAACAAGTTAAGATAGTTCCCAGACTTGGTTTTTCAACCCTTGATGATGTATTGATTTTTCCACTGGAGGTAAACCTGCTACTAAGCAAAAGCAACACATCAAAAAATTTCTTCGAAACAGGCATTGGTCTGACCATATTAAAACCCTTAAATGGTTTTTCAGGGCAATTGCTTACGATTAACGGATATGATTATAATTTTGACGGTAGAGCCGTAAATACTCCGGTGATGATAAGGGCTGGCTTTAGACACCAAAAACCGACAGGAGGATTGATGTACAGAACTGGTGCACTCCTGATAACAGGTAATGAAACCATATTGACTGTAGGAATTGGACTGGGTTATACTTTTTAACCTTGATTGCGATTTAACAATTCGAAAATGATAGCTTTTTGAGCGGATTTTTCGCCAAAATTTGGTCAGATTTCGTGTGTTGAAAAATTTTGTAATATATATTTAAAATTCAGCAAGAATAACTTAACTTTGCCAACCGAATTGGAGTCCTTATAAACAGCTTTAATTCATTGACTGTAATAAATTTACTCACAACAGATATGCCTAACTTAGGAAAAATAGCACAAATTATCGGCCCTGTGGTTGACGTTAGCTTTGCTGATGATGCCCATCTACCTAAAATTTTTGATGCGTTAGAGATAACGAAAGAAAATGGACAAAAAATTGTTTTAGAAGTTCAACAGCACTTAGGTGAAGACCGTGTACGTGCAATTTCAATGGACTCTACCGATGGTCTGGTGCGTGGTATGCAAGTAGTTGATACTGGCGCTGCGATTAAAATGCCAGTTGGCGACCAGATTAAAGGTCGTTTATTTAATGTAGTTGGAGAAGCGATTGACGGTATCAACACGGTTGATAAAACAGACGGTCGTCCTATCCACGCAACTCCTCCTAAGTTCGAAGACTTATCTACTGAAACTGAGGTGCTTTTTACAGGTATTAAAGTAATCGATTTATTAGAGCCTTATGCTAAAGGCGGTAAAATCGGTTTGTTTGGTGGTGCTGGCGTAGGTAAAACAGTATTGATTATGGAGTTGGTTAACAACATCGCTAAAGCTTATGCTGGTTTGTCAGTGTTCGCAGGTGTTGGTGAGCGTACCCGTGAAGGTAACGATTTACTTCGTGAGTTTATCGAGTCGGGTGTAATCAACTATGGTGACGATTTCTTACACTCAATGGAAAAAGGTGGATGGGATTTGAATTCAGTTGATACCGAAAAATTAAAAGAATCTAAAGCAACATTGGTTTTCGGACAAATGAACGAGCCTCCTGGTGCACGTGCTCGTGTAGCCTTATCAGGATTAACCGTTGCCGAATATTTCCGTGATGGTGATGGCGAAGGCGCTGGAAAAGATATCCTTTTCTTCGTTGATAACATCTTCCGTTTCACCCAGGCAGGTTCTGAGGTATCAGCACTTTTAGGTCGTATGCCATCAGCGGTAGGTTACCAACCAACCCTGGCAACTGAGATGGGTTTGATGCAGGAGCGTATTACTTCAACCAAACGCGGTTCAATTACTTCAGTACAAGCGGTATATGTACCTGCGGATGATTTAACTGACCCGGCTCCGGCAACAACGTTTGCCCACTTAGATGCCACTACAGTACTTTCACGTAAAATTGCCGAGTTAGGTATTTACCCGGCAGTAGACCCATTGGATTCTACTTCACGTATCCTTTCTCCTGCTGTTTTGGGTGATGAACACTATAACACTGCACAACGTGTTAAAGAAACTTTACAACGTTATAAAGAATTACAGGATATCATCGCGATCTTAGGTATGGACGAATTATCTGAAGAAGATAAATTAGTGGTATCAAGAGCACGTCGTGTACAACGTTTCTTATCTCAACCTTTCCACGTAGCTGAGCAATTTACAGGCTTAAAAGGCGTATTGGTTGACATTAAAGATACCATCAAAGGATTTAACATGATTATGGATGGTGAAGTTGATGAGTATCCTGAAGCTGCATTTAACTTGGTTGGTAGCATTGAAGATGCAATCGAAAAAGGTAAAAAATTATTAGCTGAGGCGAACTAAGAGAGACGTGAGAAACTAGATATGAGATATGAGAGAGACTTGGTCTCTAATCTTATATCTCAAATCTTAAATCTATTCAAAATGAATTTAGAAATATTAACTCCAGATAAAAAAGTTTTCGAAGGTGAAGTAACAGCAGTTACGGTTCCTGGTACTTTAGGCTCTTTTCAGATTTTAACAGACCATGCCGCGATCATCTCTACTTTAGAAGATGGAGAAGTGATTATTAAAGCAAATAAAGCCGATGAGCAACGCTTTTTTATCAAAGGCGGTGTGGTTGAGGCTATCCACAATAAAGTAGTGGTTTTAGCTGAAGGTATCGCTTAAACAAAATAACCAACTCATTTGGAAAGCCTTCTGATTTTAAAATCGGGAGGCTTTTTTGTTATTTTATTTTTCGAAATATTTGTACTGACTAACCCTCAACCCGTTTAACTGCCGTGATCATCATCCTGAGGGATAATGTATAATATAAAAATCGATACGGTGCCCCAACTGTTCTTATGCCATACAGCCCGGTCTAGCCTTGGCCTTGCTACCACATTCTTATTAAATAGATCCTGAAATAGATACAATAACGATGAGATCAGGGTAGATCCTGTTATAAATGATGCAAGAATTCTCAATAAGTATTAGATACCTATAATAATCAGTTGTCTTCCTAAAATGATAACTGCAATTTTTCATTGTAATTTCATTACCAAATACCTTCAAAATTTTCAATTTTCTGCGCACTTTTACCCATTTTACGCAGAATATTCAATAATTTATAATGCAAGCATAATAAACATACCATATACCGTTTTGATATTCAGTCTACATCTATCGGTGTTAAATCACAAATCGCGCATTAATAAAGAACTATATTTTGATTTAAACAACAAATTAAAAATTATATTTCGATTTAACTTTTTTCTGATTTCTCTTGCATATTAATGAACCAAAAACTAAATTGGTTTTATAAACGATGAGATAAAAATGAAGATTGAAAATCACACCTTTAACCCAAAAGCCCTGGCAGCAACTGTTGTCAGTGTGGTGCTGTTTCCTGTCATTTTACTTAACCTCCTACTCCTAAACATTTTAGGAAATAAGCGGACGCAGTTTAAATAGATTTTAATAAACTAAATAATATCTAAAGCGTCCTGATACAAACGGGACGCTTTTTTTAAATAACAAAACACAGTATTATGAACTGTCAATGATTAAATAAATCCAACATAAATCGAATGGTTATTTGATCATGGCAAGCGCCATCTGACTGAGGAAAGACAATAAATAAACAGATGAAATACTATAATGCTAATACGATTATTTACCTTGACGGGGCTTTTGAAAAAGCTGTGAACAGCAGCACTGACCTTTACGGACAATCGCTACATTACGGCTATGCTGCCTTCGAGGGTATTAGAGCTTATAAAACGCACAATGGTAACCGCATTTTCAAGGCTGTAGCCCATTTCGACCGCTTAGAACGTTCTTGCCAGCTGGCGAACATTCCGTTTCCGTGGGATAAACAGGAGTTAATTGCCGCAACCTATAAACTGCTTCAGCTGAACAAGCTGAAAGATGCTTATATCCGCCCTTTGGTATTTTGCCACCCAAACATGAAACTGAACGAACCAGTTGGCGTTTCGATTTTGATATGCGCCTGGGAATGGGATGCATATTCGGGCAACAAATTGCTGAAATTAACCGTTTCTGATTACGAAAGACCAAATCCAAAATCGGTTCCGATGGAAGCAAAATTGAGTGGAAACTATGTCAATTCTATTTTAGCTACTACAGCAGCAAACATCAAAGGTTACGACGAAGCTTTACTTTTAGACATGCATGGTTTTGTTGCTGAAGCATCTGGAGCAAATATTTTTCTCGAAAAAGATGGCAAATTATATACACCATCTTTAGGAAATATTTTACCGGGTATTACAAGGGCAACAGTAAAAGAACTTTGCACTGTTTTGGATATAGAATGTATCGAGAAAAAACTAACCATAGAAGACCTTAAAAATGCAGACAGCGCTTTTTTATGTGGAACAGCTACCGAGATAGCAGGCATTGCTTCTATCGATGATATCGTATATCGCCCATTGTGGAGAGAATCTATTGGTTATACCATACAACGTGCCTATAAAAACCTGGTACTCGAAAAAGTAAATTATGAAGTGATTATATAGTTAGAGGTCGGTAAGCCAGGAGTCCGAATTCAAAAATAAAGAAATACAATAAACTAGTTCTTTCAATTTTAAAGAAGTTAGTATGTTTGTAGTTCAGTCATCGACATGAATATCAATACAAACATTATTAGCAACCTAATTATTGTCATTTCTAAAAAAAGAGGTGGAAATCGTTGTGTATAATATAAAATATACCCATATCGAAACCGCCTCCTAAAAGAGGCGGTTTTTTTTTTGCCCCAGCAGAATACAACTAACAGAACCAGAATTATACATTTTAAACAATGAGCGAATTAAACAAGTACAGTAAAACATTTACACAAGATCCAACACAACCTGCTGCTCAGGCTATGCTTTACGGAATCGGTTTAACCGATGCTGATATGGCTAAAGCACAGGTTGGCATTGCAAGTATGGGCTATGATGGTAACACCTGCAACATGCACTTAAACGACCTCGCAAAAGAGGTCAAGGCAGGGGTCTGGAAAAATGATTTAGTGGGCTTGGTTTTTAACACCATTGGGGTAAGTGACGGAATGAGCAACGGTACTGATGGTATGCGTTACTCATTGGTTAGCCGAGATGTTATTGCCGATAGTATCGAAACCATTTGCGGCGGGCAATACTACGACGGTGTAATTGCCATTCCGGGATGCGATAAAAATATGCCGGGTGCCATTATGGCCATGGCACGTTTAGATCGTCCTTCTATTATGGTTTATGGCGGTACAATTGCCCCGGGCCATTATAAAGGTGAAGAATTGAATATTGTTTCGGCATTCGAGGCATTGGGACAAAAAATCTGCGGTAATCTTTCTGACGAAGATTATCAGGGCATCATCAAACATACCTGCCCGGGTGCAGGCGCATGTGGCGGGATGTATACAGCCAATACCATGGCATCAGCAATTGAAGCTTTAGGCATGAGTTTGCCTTATTCTTCTTCTAACCCAGCCATCAGTCCGGAGAAAAAGCAAGAATGTTTGGATGCAGGTAAGTATATTAGGGTTTTACTGGAAAAAGATATCAAACCATCAGATATCATGACCAGAAAAGCATTCGAGAATGCCATCCGTTTAATCATCATATTAGGTGGAAGTACCAATGCCGTACTGCATTTCATTGCCATAGGTAAAGCAATTGGAATAGAAATTACGCAAGACGACTTTCAACGCATGAGCGATGTAACACCAGTACTGGCCGATTTTAAACCAAGTGGAAAATATTTGATGCAGGATTTGTATCAATATGGCGGTACACCTGCGGTAATGAAATATTTGTTGAATGAAGGCCTGATCCACGGCGATTGTTTAACCGTAACCGGTAAAACCGTGGCTGAAAATCTTGCTGATGTGAAATCGATTATGGACTACGACCAGAAAATCGTTCAAAAATTAAGCGAGCCCTTCAAAGCAACAGGTCACTTACAGATTCTATACGGGAACCTGGCTGAAAAAGGGTCAGTAGCAAAAATCAGCGGTAAAGAAGGCGAAAAATTTGAAGGTCCGGCGCGTGTTTTTGATGGCGAGCACGATTTAATTGCCGGCATTTCGAGCGGTCGTGTAAAACCGGGCGATGTAATCGTAATAAAAAATGCTGGTCCGGTTGGTGCTCCAGGTATGCCAGAAATGTTGAAACCAACTTCTGCCATTATCGGTGCGGGTTTAGGTAAATCTGTAGCCCTCATTACAGATGGCCGTTTTTCTGGTGGTACACATGGTTTCGTGGTTGGTCACATCACACCCGAATCTTACAAAGGCGGTTTAATCGGCCTGGTTGAAGACGAAGACCGGATTTTGATCGATGCCGTAAACAATATCATTAGTCTGCAGGTCAGTGAAGAAGTAATTGCCGAGCGTAGAAAAAACTATGTTCAACCAGCATTGAAAGTTAACAAAGGTGTACTATATAAATATGCGAAAACAGTTTCAGACGCAGCAAGCGGCTGTGTAACTGACGAATATTAAAATCAAAAAATAATCCCTGGATTAATTGATTACTAAACATACAGATTATGCAAATAATTAAAAGTATTCAAAACAGGATTTATGAAATCCGGGGAGAAAGGATGATGCTGGATTTCGATCTGGCAGCACTTTATGAAGTTGAAACAAGGGTATTAAACCAAGCGGTAAAGCGCAACATCAAACGTTTTCCCGAAGACTTTATGTTTCAGCTCACCAGACATGAGTTTGAGGGCATCATGACTCAAATTGAAAACTCGAATCTGGGTATGTCATCACAATTTGTGATGACATACCCAACCAAAAGACCAAACTCAGCTTTGCCATATGCTTTTACAGAGCAAGGTGTAGCCATGCTAAGTGGGGTATTAAAGAGCGATAGGGCAATTAATATGAATATTGCCATTATGAGGGCTTTTGTTGATGTGCGTAAAATATTGCTGAAACAGAGCAACATTAACGAACAATTAACGGAAATTAAAGAACGGATTGGTGAACATGATGTTCAGCTCAATGAACTTTATGATGCCATGGAAAACCTAATTGATGAGAAAATTGCTCAGATCAAGTGGAAAGACAGAGAAAGAATAGGGTTTAAAATTAAAGAATAAGAACTGCAAAAACATAACTATGGAAACTGCACAAGAAATAATGCAACAAACCGGGACGAAAGCAGAAGCCTCAAAAACCTTGTTTAAAGGTACCGGCTCCCAGGTATTGTTGAATGGATTAATTGAAGAAGGTGTTACCACTATTTTTGGTTATCCGGGAGGAGCAATCATGCCTATTTATGATGCTCTCTATGATTACGCCGATAAATTAGAACATATATTGGTTCGCCACGAACAAGGCGGTATCCATGCTGCACAGGGTTTTGCCAGAGCAAGTGGTAAAGTTGGCGTTTGTTTCGCCACCAGCGGACCTGGCGCAACCAACCTGGTTACGGGTTTGGCTGATGCACAAATTGATAGCACACCTTTAGTATGTATTACCGGTCAGGTATTTGCACACTTACTGGGAACAGATGCTTTCCAGGAAACCGATGTCATCAACATCACTACGCCTGTTACCAAATGGAATTATCAGGTTACCGATGCCAAAGAAATTCAGGAGGTTTTGGCCAAAGCCTTTTACATTGCTAAAAGTGGCAGGCCAGGCCCGGTTTTAATCGACATCACCAAAAATGCACAATTACAACTTGAAGAATTCCCTGAATATGTGAAATGCAACCATATTCGCAGTTATCGCCCAAAACCAAAAGTTAGGGTTGAATATATCGAGCAGGCCGCTGAGCTGATTAATGCCGCTAAAAAACCTTTTGTATTATTTGGTCAGGGCGTTATTTTAGGCAAAGCTGAAAAAGAGTTCAAAGCCTTTATTGAAAAAGCTGGAATCCCATCTGCCTGGACCATTATGGGCGAAGGTGCTATTCCGACTGCTCACCCCTTAAACGTAGGGATGTTGGGTATGCACGGTAATTACGGCCCAAATGTATTAACCAACGAAGCTGATGTAATTATCGCCGTTGGTATGCGCTTTGATGACCGCGTGACCGGTCGTTTAGATAAATATGCTAAACAAGCTAAAATTGTACATTTGGACATCGACCCTGCAGAAATCGATAAAAATGTGAAGACAGAAGTTGGTGTTTGGGGCGATTGCAAAGAAACTTTACCCCTGTTAACCAATCTGGTTAACGAAAATAAACACGAAGACTGGTTAGCTAAGTTCAGACAATACAACCAGGAGGAAATAGACCAGGTTATCACTCCAGAGCTTTATCCTGCCGGCGATGAGATGACCATGGGCGAAGTATTACGCAACATCAATGAAATCTGTGGTGGCGATGCCGTAATCGTTACCGATGTAGGTCAGCACCAGATGGTAGCTTGTCGTTATGCTAAATTCAACAATACCCGCAGTAATATCACTTCTGGTGGATTAGGCACGATGGGTTTTGGTTTACCGGCTGCCATTGGTGCCAAATATGGCGCTCCGGATAAAACGGTTATTGCCATTATTGGTGATGGTGGTTTCCAGATGACTCCTCAGGAGTTAGGTACGATTATGCAATTCGGTGCTGCAGTAAAAATCCTGATCCTGAATAACCGTTTCCTGGGAATGGTTCGCCAATGGCAGCAGTTATTTCATGATAAACGTTATTCTTTTGTTAACATCACCAGCCCTGATTTTGTGGCATTGGCCAAGTCTTATTACATCGAGGCCGCTAAAGTTGACGAACGTGAAAATTTAAGACAAGCATTGGAAACCATGATCAACCACGAAGGTTCTTACCTGCTTGAAGTAATGGTAGGTAGAGAAAACAACGTTTTCCCAATGGTTCCGCAAGGAATGAGTGTAAGCGAAATCAGGCTAAAATAAGGCAGAAGGTTGAAGGCCAAAGGCTTAAGGTAAAAAAAGAAATCATTATGAGTACTGAAAATACATTAGAATATAAAACAACAAAAGCCGATTTTGACGGGAAGCAGGAGTATACCATTACGGTTTATGCCGAAAACCGGATCGGTTTATTAAACAGGATTGCGATTATTTTCTCGAAAAGGAAAATAAACATCGAAAGCCTTAACACCTCCCCTTCCGAAATTGATGGTATCCACCGTTTCAATATTGTGATACAGGAAAGTTATGAAGTAGTACGGAAACTGGCCCGCCAGATTGAGAAGCAGATCGAAGTATTAAAAGTTTATTTTAATACTAACGATGAGATTATCTGGCAGGAACTGGCACTTTATAAAGTTTCTACCGATGAAATTGCTGAAAAGGTAACCGTAGAGCGTTTATTAAGGCAATATGGCGCCAGCGCAGTAGTCATCCGAAAAGATTATACTGTTTTCGCCGTAACAGGTCACCGCGAAGAAACTGATGCGCTGGTAAAAGCCTTAGAACCTTACGAGCTGATTGAATTTGTTCGCTCAGCAAGGGTGGCCATTATTAAAGACAGCGCAGGTTTCCACGAGAAGTTAAAAGAATTTGAAGCCTTTGAACCAGGTGAAGAACTGGTAGAAAATGAATTTCTGGATAAAGGAGAAAAGATTTTCACCATGTAACCAACAACAAATCCGTCATTGCGAGGAGGAACGACGAAGCAATCTTTATCGACCAGTTCGAATAGATTGCTTCGGCTCACAGCAATTCAGCCTTACAATGACGAAAAAACAAAAATATGAAATGTCATAAAGCCATACCAGTGCTAAGAATGTTCGATTACAATAAAGCCATCGAGTTTTATGTGAACTGGCTTGGCTTTAAAGTAGATTGGGAACACACTTTCGAAGAAAATACCCCGGTTTATATGCAGATTTCGCTCAATGGTATCGAACTGCACCTGACTGAACATCATGGCGACTGTTCTCCGGGTACAAGCGTATTTATAGATTGTACCGGGTTGAAAGAATTTCATAAAAGCATTATTGATAAACAATATAAATACAACCGCCCCGGATTGGAAAAAACATTTTACGGAACCTGGGCAGTAACCGTAAACGATCCGTTTTACAACAAAATAACCTTTAACCAAACTTTAACCGAAGCAGAAAAATAACAGCAGAATGGATCAGATATTTGAATTTATCATCAACTCAAGAACGGCATTTATCAGGTTGGTTGATAGCTTAACTATTGAACAATTGAATAAAATTCCGGATGGTTACAACAATAATATCATCTGGAACTTTGGACACATTGTAGTAAGCACCCAAACACTGTGTTATTTTCGTACCGGTATCTGGCCTGATGCAAGCGCTGTAAAGTTTAATGAGTTTTACAAAAAAGATACGAAACCAAGTTATGCGGTAACGGAAGCGGAAGTTGCAGAATTGAAAGCTATGGCTTTAACGAGTATTGAAAACATTAAAGCCGATTATACAAAAGGAACATTTACAAATATTACACCTTTTTTAACGTCAACTTATGGCGTGCAGCTCAACAGTATTGAAGAGATACTAATTACCACTATTGGACATGACAATGTACATTTTGGCTATGCTTCTGCATTGAAAAAACAGTTGTAAAATGGAAAATGTAGGATGGAAGACGAAAATAAAATCGATGTAATCAAACCATCTGTGTAATCAAGCTGAAGAAAAAAAGAATATATAAACGATAATTAAATAGAAATTAACCAATAAAAACAATGGCAAATTATTTTAACACATTACCTCTTAGAGAAAAACTAAACCAATTAGGTGTTTGCGACTTCATGGACAGTGCTGAATTTTTAGATGGCGTTAGCGCGTTAAAAGGCAAAAAACTGGTAATTGTAGGTTGCGGCGCTCAAGGCTTAAACCAGGGTTTAAATTTAAGAGATAGTGGTTTAGATGTAAGCTACACTTTACGTAAGGAAGCAATTGAAGGCAAACGCGATTCGTGGAAAAATGCAACTGAAAATAATTTCACAGTTGGCACTTACGAAGAATTAATTCCAAATGCGGATGTTGTGATCAACCTTACTCCAGATAAGCAACACACAGCAGTTGTGAATGCAATTATGCCTTTAATGAAAGAAGGGGCTACTTTACTATATTCTCACGGTTTCAATATTGTTGAAGAAGGTATGCAGATCCGTAAAGATCTTACGGTGATTATGGTTGCACCTAAATGCCCGGGCAGTGAGGTTAGAGCAGAATATGTTCGTGGTTTCGGCGTTCCTACTTTAATTGCTGTTCACCCTGAAAATGATCCTCAGGGTAAAGGTTTAGCTCAGGCTAAAGCATACTGTGTTGGTACCGGCGGTCATAGGGCTGGTGTTTTAAGATCGTCTTTTGTAGCTGAAGTAAAATCAGATTTAATGGGCGAGCAAACCATCCTTTGCGGTTTACTACAAACAGGTTCCATCCTGTCATTCGATAAAATGGTAGAAAAAGGAATTGATGCAGGTTATGCTTCTAAATTGGTTCAATATGGTGTTGAGGTCATTACCGAAGCCTTAAAACAAGGCGGTATTACCGCTATGATGGACAGATTAAGCAATGTAGCTAAAATCAAAGCCTTCGAAATTTCAGAAGAATTGAAAGATATCATGCGCCCATTGTTCCAGAAACACCAGGATGATATCATGAGTGGCGAGTTTAGCCGTACCATGATGGAAGATTGGGCTAATGGCGATCAAAACCTATTAAAATGGAGAGCCGAAACTGGTGAAACTGCTTTCGAAAAAACTCCGGCTGGTGATGTTAAAATTGGTGAACAGGAATATTTTGATAACTATACTTTAATGGTAGCTTTTGTACGTGCCGGTGTTGAACTGGCTTTCGAAACCATGGTACAGGCAGGTATCAAACCAGAATCGGCCTATTACGAATCGTTACACGAAACACCACTTATTGCCAACACCATTGCCCGTAAGAAATTGTTCGAAATGAACCGGGTAATTTCTGATACGGCTGAATACGGATGTTATCTATTTGACCAAGCCTGCAAACCGCTTTTAGGTGATTTCATGAAAAAAGTAGATACTGATTTAGTTGGTAAAAACTTTAATGAAGGTAAAGACGGTGCCGTTGATAACAGACAACTAATCGAGGTGAACGAAGCGATCCGTTCTCATCAGGTGGAGCAGATTGGTGCTACTTTGCGTAAAGCCATGACCGCTATGAAAGCGATTAAAACTGCATAGAAACAAAAAGGATGTCATCCTGAGCCTGTCGAAGGAATTCTTTTTGTTTCCATAACCAAAAGTCTTCGACAAGCTCAGACTGACAAATATTAAATAATAACAGAAGATGTCAAAAACATTAGTAGAAAAAATTTGGGATGCTCACGTTGTAAAAAGTGAAGAAGGGTTTCCCGATATTTTATACATTGATACACACTTAATACATGAGGTAACCTCTCCGCAGGCATTTGATGGACTGCGCAAAAGAGGTTTACCTGTTTTCCGTCCGAAACAGACGGTAGCCACTGCCGATCATAACGTGCCTACGTTAAATCAATTACTGCCAATCAAAGAAGAGCTTTCCCGTTATCAGGTTGATATGCTCACCAAAAACTGTGCAGAATTTGGAATAGAACTGTATGGCTTAGGCCATCCTTTTCAGGGTATTGTACATGTTATCGGCCCTGAACTGGGTATTACTTTACCTGGTAAAACTATGGTTTGCGGCGATAGTCACACCTCTACCCATGGCGCTTTTGGTGCCATTGCATTCGGTATCGGTACCTCGCAGGTAGAGCAGGTTTTTGCTACGCAGTGTTTGTTGCAATCGAAACCGAAAACCATGAAAATTGAGGTAAATGGCGAACTTGGAAAAGGTGTCGGTGCAAAAGACATTATTTTATACATTATCGCACAGATTTCTGCTGCCGGTGGTACCGGTTATTTCATCGAATATGCAGGTTCGGCAATCGAATCGTTAAGCATGGAAGCCCGTATGACCATCTGCAACATGAGTATCGAAATGGGTGCACGTGGTGGATTAATCGCACCAGATCAAACCACATTCGATTATATTAAAGGAAGGGAATTTGCTCCGGCCGGCGAAGAGTGGGACAAAGCTTTAGCTTACTGGAAAACTTTATATAGTGATGCTGATGCAAAATTTGACAGCGTGTTAACTTTCAATGCTGCAGATATTGCCCCAATGATTACCTACGGCACCAACCCGGGTATGGGAATGGGTATCCAGGAACATATTCCGGCAACCACAGCACAACCAGAAACTGAAAAAGTTTCATACAAAAAAGCTTTGGATTACATGGGCTTTGATGATGATTCATCGCTGATCGGTAAACCAATTGATTATGTTTTCATTGGTAGCTGTACCAACTCGCGTATAGAAGATTTAAGAGAAGTGGCCGATTTTGTAAAGGATAAACGCAAAGCAGACAACGTTACCGTTTGGATTGTACCAGGATCTAAACAGGTAGAGCAACAGGCTAAAAACGAGGGTTTGGATAAGATTTTCGAAGCCGCTGGCTTCCAATTGCGCGAACCGGGATGCAGTGCCTGCTTAGGTATGAACGAAGATAAAATCCCGGCAGGTAAATATTGTGTATCTACATCAAACAGAAACTTTGAAGGTAGACAAGGACAAAATGCACGTACTTTATTAGCCAGTCCACTTACAGCCGCAGCTGCAGCCGTAACAGGAAAAATTACCGACGTAAGGGAAATGTTGGAAAAGGTAGCGGGTTAAAAAGCAGAAGGTTTAAGGTACAGGCAAAATGGCTAGCCGAATCTTTAGAAAATAAATATATGATTTTAGAAGTTGCCATACTAAATGTAAAAGCCGGGTTTTCGGCTGATTTTGAAAGGGCTTTCAGTGAGGCGCAAAAAATCATTTCCTCGATGGAAGGTTACCTTTCGCATCAGCTTCAGAAATGCATAGAGGTAGAAAATAAATATATCCTGCTGGTAAACTGGAAAACACTGGAGGCACATACCAAAGGTTTCAGAGGATCAGCAGGCTACGAGGATTGGAAAAAGTTATTGCATCACTTCTATGATCCTTTCCCAACAGTTGAACACTATACCAAGGTAGAAGGTAGTAAGGCTTAAGGCGGAAGGTAAAAACATGAAGTATAAAATTACTGCTATTAAGCAAAAGGCCTAAGATAAAAGATAAAAAGTGGAATACAAGTCTTGCTACCTGTTACTCCTTACTTGATACTCATTGACATGAAAAAATTTACAAAATTAACATCGGCAGTAGTGCCTTTAAACATAGAAAACATTGATACCGACCAGATTATCCCTGCAAGGTTTCTAAAAGCAACTACCCGCGAAGGTTTCGGCGAAAACTTGTTCCGCGACTGGCGTTATAATGGCGACAATACGCCGAAACCAGAATTTGTAATGAACAATCCTACCTATAGCGGTCAGATTTTAGTTGCAGGAAAAAACTTTGGTTGTGGCAGTAGTCGCGAACATGCCGCCTGGGCTATCCAGGATGCCGGCTTTGATGCCGTAATCAGCAGTTTCTTTGCCGATATTTTTAAAGGCAATGCCCTGAACAACGGTTTGTTACCTATCCAGGTAAGTGAGGCGTTTCTGGCGCAGATTTTCAAAGCGGTAGACAGCAATCCAAAATCGGCCTTAGAGGTTGATCTGGAAAATCAAACGGTAACGATTATAGAAACGGGAGCCAAAGAATCTTTCGAGATCAATCCTTACAAAAAATCATGCTTGATAAACGGCTATGATGATATCGATTTCATCTTAAACCAAAAACAATTAATTGAAGAATTTGAACAAGCCAGGTAATGCATAAACCATTCGTTTACATACAGGATTTAAATTTAAGTTACCGCAGCAAAGCGGTGCTAAAGGATTTGTATTGGGAAATGAATAGCGGTGAAAGCTATGTAATCGGAGGTGAAAGCGGAACCGGAAAAACAGCTTTGGCCAAAGCCATCGCCGGCCTGGTTCCGTTTCAGGGAAGTATAGAAATTAATTTTGACCAGCAGCATCAACTTCCTCAGGAAGTACTTTATGTAGAAAGCTGGTACCAGTTCAAAAATTTAGAAGGTGTAGCCAATTTTTATTATCAACAGCGATATACCAGCTTACAGGCGAATGATACCTTAACCGTTCATGCAGAACTGGTGAATTATGGTAAAGAGAAAGGTCTTCATTTAGATGAGGTTGAACCGATTTTAGAAGCTTTGGGTTTTTCAATGTTTGCCAGTTCACAGTTAATCGAATTATCCAGCGGCGAACACAAAAAACTACAATTGGTTAAAGCACTTTGGTTAAAACCGCAGCTGTTAATTATCGATCAACCTTATACAGGTTTGGATACTGCCTCAAGAAAAAACCTGAACATTTTATTAGATCAGGTAGCTAAAGAAGGCGTTCAATTGATCTTGATCAGCAATGATGCTGAATTACCAAATTCTATTCAGTCATTCGCTGAAATAAGAGACGGACAATTGCTTAAAGTAGATACGCTGGAAAGTGCTACCAGCGAAATCTGCTTAAGAGAAATTCCGGAATTTTTAAAAGAATCGCCCGTTTACAGTGTTCAGGATATTGTAAAAATGGTGAATGTAAACATCAGCTATGGCGAAAAACAGGTATTGAAAAATATCAACTGGGAAATCAAAGCAGGAGAAAAGTGGCTTCTCCAAGGCCATAACGGGTCAGGGAAGTCGACTTTACTAAGTCTGATCAACGGTGATCATCCACAGTCTTACGCCAACGAACTTTATTTATTCGGCAACAGACGTGGAAGCGGCGAAAGTATATGGGACATTAAACAGCATATCGGTTTAATCTCGCCAGAGTTTCATTGGTATTTCGATCCTACTGCTACCGTTTGGCAAAGTATTGCCTCCGGTTTTTATGATACGGTAGGTTTATTCCAGCAGTTGCCTTATACTAAAAGCACGCAGGTAGATGAACTGATAGCATACTTTGGCCTGACTGAAAATAAAAATGAATTATTAACTGCGCTTCCGCTCGGTAAACAGCGACTGGTACTGTTAGCGCGGACGATTATAAAAAATCCGGAATTGTTGATTCTGGATGAACCCTGCCAGGGATTAGACCAACAGCAAAGCAAACATTTTAACCAGTTAGTAGATGAATTGTGCAGCAATGGAATGACCTTAATTTATGTTGGTCATTTTGAATCGCAGCTGCCAAACTGCATAGAAAAAAGAATATTGTTAGAAAAAGGCGAGGTAAAAGTCGTCGAAAGTTTAAATACAGAAATATTAAGCTGATGCAAGCTTAGCCACGGAAACACGGCGAACACGGAGACGAAATTTCTGTGGTTTGCGTGCCTCCGAGGCCACCGATAAGCAAACTGCAAAGGCAAAAGAGAAGTCAACAATGAAGAAGAACATTTTAGTAATACCTGGAGATGGTATCGGCCCCGAGGTCACGACTTGGGGAAAAGCAGCATTAGAAAAAATTGCCGAAATTTTTGGGCATGAATTTAACTTCGAAGAAGCTTTAATGGGCCATGCGGCGATTGAAGTTACCGGCGAACCCCTGCCAGACGAAACTTTGGAAAAAGCAAGACAAAGCGATGCGATCCTTTTTGGCGCAATTGGGCATGCCAAATACGACAACGATCCAAGTTTAAAAGTTAGACCAGAACAAGGATTATTAAAAATCCGTAAAGAACTGGGACTATTTGCCAATCTCCGCCCGATATTACTATTTGATGAACTTCTCCAGGCATCCAGCATTAAACCCGAAATTTTAAGGGGAACCGATATTCTGTTCTTTCGTGAATTAACAGGTGATGTTTACTTTGGGGAGAAAACCCGTTCTGACGACAGAAATACGGCATCCGACTTAATGATTTACCATCGTTATGAGGTTGAGCGTATTGCTCACAAAGCTTATCAGGCTGCACAACAACGTAACAAACGTTTATGTTCGGTAGATAAAGCCAACGTGCTGGAAAGCTCACGCCTATGGCGCGAAACCGTTCAGGAAATTGCCAAACAATACCCTGATGTGGAAACCGAGCACATGTTTATCGATAACGCAGCCATGCAGCTGATCAAAAACCCGAAAAAGTTCGACGTGGTGTTAACCGCCAACTTATTTGGTGATATTTTAACCGATGAGGCATCACAGATTGCCGGTTCGATGGGAATGCTGGCTTCAGCTTCTGTTGGCGAAAGCACTGGTTTCTTTGAGCCGATTCACGGTTCTGCACACGACATTGCCGGCAAAGATTTAGCAAATCCTTTAGCTTCTATCCTATCTGCTGCACTAATGCTGGAAATCGGATTCGGACTAAAAGAAGAAGCCAGATTATTGGTTGATACCATCGACCAGGTATTGAAAGAAGGCTTCAGAACGCACGACATTGCCGACCAAAGCACTAACCGTTTTAAAGTTTTGGGTACCGCCGAAATGGGAAAGTTAGTATTGAAATTCTTATCACAAAAATTAATCAACTCCTAAATCTAAAATTATGATTCACGACCCTAACAAAGTTTATATTTTCGACACCACCTTACGTGATGGTGAGCAGGTTCCAGGCTGCCAGTTGGATACAAACCAAAAAATAGAAATCGCAAAATCACTCGAACTTTTAGGGGTTGATGTGATTGAAGCAGGTTTCCCGGTATCCAGCCCTGGAGATTTTAACAGCGTAATTGAATTGTCGAAAGCAGTAACCAACCCGATTATCTGTGCCTTAACACGTGCCAATAAAAATGATATTGATGTTGCCGCAGATGCCTTACGCTATGCCAAAAGGCCACGTATCCACACGGGCATCGGTTCTTCCGATTTCCACATTAAACATAAATTTAACAGCACCCGCGAAGAAATACTGGAACGTGCAGTGGAAGCCGTAAAGTATGCGAAAAAATATGTAGAGGATGTGGAGTTTTACGCAGAAGATGCCGGCCGTGCCGATATCGAATTTTTGGCTAAAATGGTTGAAGCCGTAATTGCGGCAGGTGCCACCGTGGTAAACATTCCCGACACCAATGGTTATTGCCTGCCAGACCAATATGGTTCGAAAATCCTTTTCTTAAAAGAAAATGTAAAAAACATTGATAATGCCATTATTTCGGTTCACTGCCACAACGATTTAGGACTTGCTACGGCAAATTCTATCGCTGGCTTACAAAACGGTGCCCGCCAGGTAGAATGTACCATTAATGGCATTGGCGAACGTGCAGGCAATACCTCAATGGAAGAGGTGGTGATGATTTTGAAAACGCATAAAGTTTTAGGTTTAAATACCCAGATTGATGCCACGCGTTTCTATGAAATGAGCCACATGGTGAGAAACCAAATGAACATGCCGGTACAACCTAACAAAGCAATTGTTGGTGGAAATGCATTTTCGCACAGTTCAGGTATTCACCAGGATGGTTTCTTGAAAAACCGTGAAAACTATGAGATTATTAAACCGGAAGATGTTGGTTTCCCTGATGCAACCATTGTTTTAACAGCAAGAAGTGGCCGCCATGCCTTGAAACACCATTTAGAACGTTTAGGCCATCAATTGGAAAAAGAACATCTTGATATTGTTTACAAACAGTTTTTGGTTTTAGCGGATAGCAAACAGGGCATTAACGATACTGATTTGAACCAGTTGGTGGCGCTGCATCTGGCCTAGAAGCCGAAAGGTCATAGACTGAAGTTTAAGGCGACAAGCGAACGGCCTAAAGGTTTAGAGTTGGGCTTTAAGCCGTGCGTTTTAGTCTGACACACCGACTCGGCTTCCCTAAACCTGATAGCAGTGGAAATACTTTTTAACTGCCGCCAACTTAAATATGATGTCATGTTGAGGCACGAAGCATCTGTAACCGATGGAAAACAGGTTTTTCGCATCTCAGCAGTACAGCTGTATTAAAAAGATTGAAACGAATAGCAGGGCTGTAATAACCGATGGAATACCAAACCCTGCTTTACAAATAAAACACAAGAAGATATCTGTCTTGATACCAGATACTGGATTCCTAGTTACTATAAAAAATGAATACGACAACACCACATACATTAGATTTTAAATCTGCATCAGAAAGGCTCAAATGCGTGGTAAAACGTACTCCGCTTGAGTTTAATGCCGGACTTTCTTCTCACTACAATGCCAATATTTATTTAAAAAGAGAAGATTTGCAGATTGTACGCTCTTACAAACTGCGTGGTGCTTATAATAAAATCAGTTCGCTCTCCCAAGAATTGTTGGTAAACGGAGTAGTTTGTGCAAGTGCCGGAAACCACGCACAGGGTGTGGCCTACTCTTGTAAAAAACTGGGCATTAAAGGTGTAATATTTATGCCCGAGATTACCCCTAAACAAAAGGTAAAGCAAACCTACATGTTCGGTGGCGAAAATGTGGAAGTGGTTTTGGTTGGCGATACTTTTGACGATTGTTTGAAAGAAGCGCTGGCCTACAGTTCCGACAAATCGGCTACTTTTATTCCGCCTTTCGATGATGAAAAAGTAATTGAAGGACAAGCGACAGTTGGTGTTGAAATTTATGAAGACCTACCAGATTTAGATATGGTAGTGATGCCTGTTGGCGGTGGCGGCCTGGCCTCCGGTGTAAGCGCCTATATGAGAACCATTAAACCTGATGTAAAACTGGTTGGCGTTGAACCGCTAGGAGCACCATCTATGGTTGCCGCGATGGAACATGGCGGCCCCTACACCCTGGCCGAAATAGATCGTTTTGTAGATGGTGCCGCTGTAAAAAGGATCGGCCACATTACTTACGAATATTGTAAGGAACTGCTCGATCAGATGCATTTAATCCCTGAAGGGAAAATATGTACCACTATTCTTAAACTATATAATGAGGATGCCATCGTAGTAGAACCTGCCGGCGCACTGTCTGTGGCCGCATTAGATCAGCTTAAAGACCAGATTGCGGGCAAAACGGTAGTTTGTATTGTTAGTGGGGGAAACAACGATATAGAACGCATGCAGGAGATCAAAGAGAAGTCTTTACTTTTCGAGGGTTTAAAACACTATTTTATTGTTCGTTTCCCACAAAGACCAGGTGCCTTAAAATTATTCGTGAATGAGGTTTTAGGGCCGCAAGATGATATTACCCGTTTTGAGTTTATTAAAAAAACCAATAGGGAAAATGGTCCGGCGCTGGTGGGTATTGAACTTTCGAATAAAAATGATTATGCGAGCTTACTGCAGCGCATGAAAGATTTCAAATTCGAAATCATCGAGCTAAACCAGGATCAGACTTTATTTGAATATCTGGTTTAAAGGGTGTAAGATAACCGCAAAGTGCGCAAAGTTTTGCCAGGAAGCCCGTCATTCCCAGTTCAATCAGATAGCTACCAGGTGGGAATCTTAAAATGCTTGCATTAAGATTCCCACCTTACGGGAATGACGGCAATTCTTTTAATATATACCTATAGAAAATGAACTTCCGGGATTTAAACAATAAAACCTTAATTTCTGACAACGATATCGATTGGGAAGATTTGGGGGCAGGCGTAAAACGCAAAATCATGGCTTACGATGACAACCTGATGTTGGTTAAAGTAGCATTTGAAAAAGATGCCATTGGTACCATTCATAATCATCCCCACTTACAGATGAGTTATGTAGCCAAAGGAAGTTTCCAGGTGAGCATGGGTAATGATAAAAGAATCTTAAATGAAGGAGATGTTTTTTTTGCTCCATCAAACGTTTTTCATGGGGTGGTTTGTTTAGAAAGTGGATTATTGATTGATGTTTTTAACCCGCACCGGGAAGATTTTTTAGACTAAGCTTTGGTGATGTCGTCATGCTGAATTTATTTCAGCATCTATCGTTCAAACCTCCGAAGTTTTACCTTGATGTTATCCTTCCCGGAAAGACCCTGAAATAAATTCGGGGTGACGATCGAACTTAAATCCCATGACCTATACCTCCTAAGCCCTACTCAAAGGTAAACCTCACATTCTTGTAGCCCAACCCCTCAATAATGGGCTTAAGCACGGTGGTAGCATTTGTTTTTGTTTGTGCTAAGATGCTCGATTTTTTAACTTCAGCGGTGATTTGTCTTTCGGCGGCTTTGTATGCTTCATCTACCAGACTGGCCTCGCGGAAAAAAGCCATTTTGGTATCGTAAACACGTGAGTTTTTATGGTCAATTTTAACATAACAGATTTCGGGCTGTGGTAAATTTACTACAGCAGTGTCCGCATCAATACTAATATCTTCTTTGGTAATTTTAGTCAGGTCGATACAGCCCACCGCTTCGGCCTTTATAATTAACAAAACACTGGCTTCAGGTAAAAAATCAGTTTTGTTTTTATGCTCCAAAACGTCGCTGATCTGGTACCTTACCAGCTCCAGTTTACCTATGGCCTCAATTTTCTCCACCAGAAGCTGATGTTTGCTTTCTACAGTGGTATTGATACTGAACTTTTTGGAGATAAAAAAGTAAGCTGCGATCAAAAGGATTAACCAGGGTAAGAGTCGAAAAAAGATCTTCATATGAGGTGAATAAATGAAAATTTATAATTGGTATCTATGGTTCACTGTACAATAATTAATCCATAAATAGGCTGTTGGATTTTTTGGCAGCAGATTTGTAATAGCCATATCACACACAAATAAAAACTAATCAACATGAAAAAACTTACCATCCTAATGCTTTGCATTGCCACACTAGGTCTGGCTTCATGCAAAAAAGAAACTATTTATCAAGAGTTAAGGGCTAAAACGTATAATTTTACCATTAATGCTAACGAATGGCAACGCAATTCCAATGGGAGTTATTCTGTAACTAAATCACTATCTGCCATCGATGGCGTAACGCTAGATGATGAAGGTGTACTTGTCTACTTTGAACATCCTAATGATCCAAATGGTGACATTCAACTACCTTATACATTTAATTACAATGCTTTTAGCTACAAAGTCTATAACGGAGGTTTAAGGTTCGACGTTCAGGATACCAATAATTTAACGGCTACAGTGCCACCCAACTATAATACTTTAGTAAAAGTTGTAATCATTCCTTCTGATTACGCAGGGAATTAAATTTTCAAAGATCTTTAAAACACTTGAAACGACTATTGTTCAATTAAACATAGTCGTTTTTTTTGCTTTAATTTTCCCACATTAAAAAATCACGGATATAAACATGTTGTATTCCTTGATATGTATTCCCATTAAACTGACTATTGGTGATTACATATTTTGGATAATTATCCTCAATCTGAAGCAGGTTTTCAAATTCGCGCTTAATGGTTGCTTCGTCCTCTAATTTTAAAGCTACCTGGACATAAATAAATTCGCCTTTGCGTTCGCCAATAAAATCGATTTCCTTTGTATTCGTTGTACCAACCTTTATTTTGTAGCCCAAATGCAAGAGATGATTACACACTACATTTTCAAGTAATTTACCCAGGTCCTGTGGCCTGTATCCAATAATGGCATTTCTAATGCCTGTATTTTCAAAATAAAATTTACTACCTGTTTCAAAAATCCTTTTCCCAATAATATCATATCGGTCTACCTCATGAATAATATATGCATTTACCAAATACCGGGTATATGTTTGTATTTGATTTGGGGCTATGTTAATTTGTTGAGATTTAAGAAAATCGCTGATTTTTTTTGCAGAAAACAAACTTCCAATATTGTCTGCCAGGAAAAGAACAAGTTTTTCCAGGAAATTACTATTTCTCAGATGATATCTCGAAACAACATCCCTAAACAAAATAGTGGTATAAATACTATTAAGATATTCGAAAGCCTGCTCATTCAGCGTTAAGTTAATCAAATAAGGCAGCCCACCATACTTAAAATAGTGTTCCATACTTTTATCATTGTTCTTCAGTTTATGAAACAATAAAAATTCGGAATACGACAAACTGTAAATGGTAAATTCAACATATCTCCCACTTAAGTATGTGGCTAATTCTCCTGAAAGCATTTTAGCATTGCTACCTGTAATGTAGATATCGTTATTTTGGTCGAGTAAAAGTGATCTTAATGCCTTTTCAAAATCAATTATATCCTGTATTTCGTCTATAAAAATATAATTATGCACATCAGGTTTTACTCTTGATAAGATATAATCATTCAGATCAGTTGCATTGTGCATAAAATCGAACTGTAAATCTTCTTTATTAATATAAATAATATTTGCATCCTGATCCTGTTCAATAATAGTGTTTATAATCTGAAAAACCAGATAACTCTTTCCAACCCTACGTTGCCCGGTTAATACCTTAATCAGATTTTTACGGATAAATGGCTGTATTCGGGATATGTATTTATCGCGGTTTAAAACGTCAACTGGTATATTCATATTATAACTATGATTATAATTACAACAAATATACTATAAAGTTTTAATTATACTTATAACTTTTTCCTATTTAAACATAAATTATAACTAAAATTAAAACTCCAAAAAATGATTAATGTTCACCTGAACGTGGTCGTTTTTCTGATGCACTCCCCTGTTTAGCTGTAAGGCGCGTATATTAACACCATTTCTTTCCAACAACAGCTCCTCATAAAAACCTTTATAGTACACATCTTTTACCTCGAAACGCCTGCTGCTCCAATTACTAGTGATTTCTGCCCATTCGGGATAAAATACTACATGATCTTTTTGTGTTTTCAAACCTATTTTTTCCGCATCAGCTTTTGGTAAAACCACTGCATTACCTAAAATCTGTGCGGTATAAGTGTGGCTCGGATGCTGGTAAATTTCAGCTGGTTTTCCCGTTTGCAAAAGTTCGCCATTCCGCAGAATCAACAACTGATCAGCTAAAAACAAACCATCGGCAGGGTCGTGCGATACCAATATCACCGTCACCCCTGTTTCGGCTGCTATACGTTTGATATCGGCACGCAACTGGTTTTTTAATAAGGCATCTACCTGGCTGAACGGCTCGTCTAAAAGTAAAACCTGTGTGTCGGCAACCATGGCTTTAGCAATCGCTACACGCTGCTGCTCGCCCCCGCTCAGCTCAATGATTTTCTTATGCTGCAGCGGTGAAATCCGTAAATGTTCCATCATGGCCAAAGTTTTTTCGGCTTTGGTTTTCAGGTCGGTATTGGATAATTGAGAGGCAATATTATCGTACACTTTCGCATAGATATTCAGCGAAAAATCCTGAGTAACCATTTTCATCTGCTTATGGCCGGGAATCAACTGCTCATCTGGTCCTTTAACGCGTTTATCTTCGAAATAGATTTCGCCTTCATCGGTTTTTAACAAACCATAAATAGATTTTAATAAGGTAGACTTTCCACTTCCGCTTTCGCCGATAATGGCAACCACATCACCCCGGTTGATGTCGAAACTTATATTTTTAATGCCACCGGCCTGTTCTGCCTGATATTGCTTGGTTAAATTTTTAACGCTGATTAGGGTATTGCTCACCGGGTAAAGATAAGAAAAAGGTGGAGGGTTTTAAGGCTGAAGGTTAAAGCAGAAAGACTAAAGCCAAAAGCAAAACACACGTGTGTTCTTTAGATATTTTGCACGTATAACATTATTACTTAACTTTAATTCGATAAATATAAGATGGTGAATGCTAAGCTAACGTTAACAGTAGATGAAGCTGTTATAAAACGGGCAAAGACATATGCCCAAAATCAAGGTAGGAGCTTATCAGCGGTAATAGAAAATTTGTTAGGATCTGTAGCTCCAGAAGAAGAAGTGTTAAGTAAGGATATCGAACTTTCTCCAGTAATAAAATCCTTAATGCTACGCCAGAAAGTAGACTTGCCCGATGATTATGATTATAAAAAAGAATTAGAGAAAATCAGGGATGAGAAGTTAATGGTTTCGTTACAGGCTTGATCATAGCAAATACCTACTATTTGCTGAAAAAACATTTTCAACAAGAGGATATTTTGGCCGACTTCAAGATTTTATTTACTTTTTTGGATATTTTAATTATTGACAAGAAGGTTATTATGGCCTGCATCGATTCAGAATTTTCTGATTTTGAAGATGGGCTGCAAAACTTTGCTGCCGAAAGGGATGGCTTAATCAGTACCATAATTATCAGAAATATTAAAGATTATAAAAAGAGTAAATTAAGTGTTCTCACTCCTGAAATGTTTCTAAAAATTTTATAACAAAAAATCCTGTCTCGCCTAACCGAAACAGGATCTGTTATATTTGTGTATTACTGCTCTGTCCTTCGGACATCTCTCCTAAACGCTAGAATGAATACGTTTATATAATATGCCTTAGTTTAACCCAAAAGTAACCCCGAAGCTCATATTCTTTAAGCCGGCTTGTTGAGGCGTGGTAAACATGTCGTTGAAATAGTATTTGGTAAACAAACCTAAACCGCCGTAACCAAACCTGATGGTACCCCCGTAACGAACCGATTGAAAGTGGTAGTTATCATATTGTTTTTCTTTACCGCGTTCTTCGCTAATCTGTTTAATTTTTCCGTTTAATAAAAAGCTAACCTCCGGACCTAATACCAGGTAGAACCTTTTGCCGTTTTTGTTTTCTGCTGTTCGGAATTCAAAGTTCAATGGAATGTGGACATAGCTGCTTGAGAAACGGTTTTTAGAGAAATGTACCTGCGATTCCGTATAAACAAAGTCATTTGAGTTTTTAGCAATGGTAATGTCTTTCCTCAAACGGATCAAAGTCCAGTCGAAACCTCCCGCTACATATACCTTAAAGTTTGAATTAAAACGGTATCCGAACTGTAACACATCAAAAGAGAACGTACTGGTTTTGCCACCTTTATAATCTAAAAAATCGTTATTTGGAGATAAATTGAAACTGCCGTTATCAATTAACCTGGAGAAACCCAAATCTACCCGGGTAAAGGTAATACCACCTACAAAACGGCCGTTTTTGGGTTGTTTATTTACGCTGTCTTTGCCGTCCCTTGTTATCTTTACAATTCCATAATCCAAATCTTTTCTATTCCTTTTGATAGAATCTTGTTGTGCAAAAGCACCAGAAGCCATAACACCGGCAAGTCCGCTTACCAAAAGTGTTGTACAAATTAGACGTTTCATATCTGTGTGTGTTATATTGTTAAATGTTGTAAGGTTTTAATGTTTAAACGTTTGATATCATTAACTGAAAACTGCTAACGGTTGGTTAACTGAAAACTATTATTTTTTCCGTTTACCAAATTTAAAAGGCCCGATATTGATTGATGACAGGGAAGAATCGTCATCATCCGTACGGAACTGGATCAGTTTATCTTTTCTTTTATCCATTTTGTTAACAATGAGGTTTACCACATCGCCCACATTACGGATGCCTTTATTACTTTGTTCATTATCGTTAACTGGCTCGTCTGTTTTAACCGGAGTTGCAACAGACGCGGTTACTGTCTCCTCTTTCGGCTGTAGAATCGCCTCTTCGATTTTCGTTTTGATATCTTTTTTAGGCTCCTCAACTTTAGCTATAATGGTTTCCTGTTTCAACATTTCAGGTGCAGTAACAATGCTTTTCTCTTCCTTTGATACCGTAGGTTTTATTTTCTTTTTAACATCTGTTTTGGCAACAGCATTAACGGCTTTAGGTTTAACTGGTAAAACTGGCTCAACATGACCAACGATGGTACCTGCTGTATCTTTAGCAATTGATTCCTTTACCTCTGGTTTAGTGTTTTCAATGGTATTACTTGCTAATTTTTTACCCTCACCTGTTGTATTTTGTTGTTGATAAAGCAAAATCCCAATTGTAGCGATCAATAAAACTGCCGCTGCCGATAACCAATATATGGGCATGACTCTTTTTTTCTTCGGTGCGATTTCGCTTTCTATATTACTCCACAAATCTCTCGAAGGTGTCACTTCTGCATCAGCAAAAGTATCTTTAAATAACTGATCAAAATCCTTATCCCGTATAGGTTGCATAACCAAATCCCTCCATTTTTATAATTTCTTCTTTTAATATTGCTCTTGCTCTCGATAGTTGCGATTTGCTCGCCCCTTCCGAGATGCCTAATGTCTCGCCAATTTCTTTATGTGAGTAACCTTCAATTACATACATGTTAAAAACCATCCGGTAACCATCAGCCAGTTTTTGTATCACTTTCATCAGGTCTTGCATACCTAAACGGCTAAAATCAAACCCGGTTGATGGTTGCTCATAAGCTTCATCTATTTCCACAACATTTAAGCTGCGTAAATTTTTTCGGTAACTCTCGATAGCCGTGTTCACCATTACGCGCCTAATCCAGCCTTCAAAAGAACCCTCTCCCCTATATTCCTTAATTTTCTGAAAAACTTTAATGTAGCCCATCTGCAGTACATCTTCAGCTTCCATCCTATCTTTGGCGTAGCGCATACAAACGGCCAACATCTTCGATGCTGTTTGCTTATAAAGCAACTCCTGCATCTTCCGGTCGCCAGCTTTGCAGCCTTCCATCAAATCGTTTATTGTATAGCTTCGCGTCAATTTCATTGTGTGTTTGTATATAGAAGATGGCAGATCACAAACAATGGTTGCATGGAGAGAGAAAAAAAGTTAAATAATGTTAAAAAATTAATTATAAATTTGATTATCAGACAGATAAATAAATAAAGCTTTCAGGAAAGATATAGCTTTCTGATTTGGAAAGCAAAGACAGAAGCAATTTTGAAGTGTTAGTCCCGCTATTTGCTTCAAAACCCCGGCTCGTTCCTCACCTTCGTGTTTTCCGCTGCTATCGGGTTTATAAACCAAAGGTAATGCTTAAAATAACCAACCCAAACCCGGGGATTCGAAACGGATGAATTCCCACCTTAAACGTTAAACCCTAAACCTCACACCTCTTACCTCCTACCTTACACCTTCTACCTTACACCCGCTACCTTCCACCCTTTTTCGCCGTAAACAATTTAAAATCCTGTTTATAGGTTATGAAAAATGAATGGTTAAACTGAAGTTGCTTATCGGTATGATCTAAATCGATATGTGGTTCGAAACGCACATCCAAGTATAAATGCGGAATCAATTCTTTTTGGTAGGCATAACGCAACGATACAATGTTTCTGGAACTTTGCTTTAAGCCTGGACTATATAAATTATCTGAAACAGACTCGTATAATGGCATCCCTTTAATTGAAATAAAGTTATTGCCTTTCCAGTAAGAGGCTACCAAACTTCCCCATTTACTTTCTACACCTGCGTTTAACCATAAACCAAAGCCACCTTGATAAGCCCTTCTTTTATCAGGAGAGAAATCTTTGTAAACAGCAATGTAGTTATCTGTATATACCTGTTTAATATTGGTATTAATATCTTTATGCAATTTTATACCGGTTGCACCATTAAACATAGTGGTAATCGGGATTTCTTTCAGCACATCAATCTGACCACCTTGATGGAAGGCCAAAAATTGTGCGGGAATGCTCAATTTCCAGTCGTCATTTCTGATCAAAAAACTTTCAGTAGATAATCCACCTATAATTTCTTCTTTAGCAGGATCAGCTTTATAGATCATTTTCTGCCAGGCAATCCAGGCATCTAAAGTAAATTTCTTACGCTCAACCAATAACTGTGTTCCATATTCGATCGGTGTAGTTAAAATCCGCTCAAAATCGTATAAGGGCTCGATGTATTTGTGTTGAATATTCCCTTCTAAACTACCAAAAATTAACGTGAGGTTACGTTTATGGTATTTTACACTGAATAATGGTTTGGCATCAGAAATTCCGTTCCGCCCAAAATCTTTCCTGATAAAGGCACCTGCTGTAATAGCCAGATTTGGATGTGCGTAATATACCAGTTGAGGCTGTAACTGTGTACCGTACAACGTATAACCATCATGAAAATCGTTGGTGTACTCGTAATTACGAACGTAATTTAAATTATAGAAGTTAAAGTGAACCTCATTGGTTAAGCTACTGTCGGGGCGGATCCTGTTTTCAAAGGCCGATTGATTAAACTGAGCCGAAGCAAAATAAGAACTGAGCAGAAAAGTTATTAAGACTAAGGCCTTCTTCAGACCTGTTTTTGTAAACATGAGCTTGGGTTTTATCGCTCAAATTTAGAATAGTTTTTGGTTTATTTAACCGCAAGGTACGCTAAGTTTACGCAAAGGAAACAAAGTTAATATGGGTTGACTACCACGGCACCTGAACACTTAGTTTTTTACCACTGATTATAAACAGTATTCTTTACGTCTTTAGTAGCTTTGTGGTTGAAACACTATTCGCCGCGCTTTTTGCGATAGTTCTTGTACAGCTTAACGGCAATCATAATTGCCATTGCAACGCCCATAATACCAATTAAACCATAAATCCAGTTAATGGCACTTTTAAGGATCACCACAAATACAATGGCAATCATAAAAATGGTGGCCAGTTCGCGCCACAACCTTAATTGAAAACTGGTGAGCTTGTATTGATTATTTTTAAGCTGTTTAACGATATTCTGGCAGATAAAATGATAAATGAGCAAGCCAATTACAAAGCCGAGCTTCACCCACATCCAATCGGCCTGAAGTAAGCCTGAATTTAAAGTCAGCATGGATACACCTGCCAACACGGAAATAATCATGGCTGGGGTGGCAATGATTTTCCATAAAGTAGCTTCCATCTTAACAAATTGCTTTTGGAGGATACTTTTTTCCGGTTCAGGTTTATCGTTTGCTTCTGTATGATAGATAAAAAGACTTAAAATATAAAACAGACCAGCCATCCAGCTGATCACAAATACAATATGAACAGCAAGGAAGTAATGGTAATATGGCAGTAGGGTTTCTATCATTTAGCTTTTCTGAATTACGTCATGCTGAACTTCCGCCCGGCCAGTCGGACGGGTGTTTCAGCATCTTCTTTTTCGAAAGACCCTGAAATAAATCCGATAGCTATCGGATCAGGGTGACGTATCGATAAATATTATGTTAGTACCTAAACTCCTTTACTACCTCAATAGCATACTTTACATGATCGAAAGGAATATCAGGCATAATACCATGTCCTAAATTGAAGATAAAACCTTCGGTACCGCGCATACGCTCAAATAGTTTATGGATCTGTGCTTTAATTACTGCTTTATCTGCATATAAAATATGTGGATCCAAATTTCCCTGTACCGCAATACCAGCTGGCAAAGCATTTTTAATATTCAATAAATCAGCATTCCAGTCAACCGAAATTACATCAGGTTTAGCTTCGGCCATAATTGGAGCAAAAACGGAGCTTCCTTTACAGAAAGAAATTACCGGAATATCTTTTCTATTTAAATTGGCAATAATTTCCTGGATATAACGGTGTGAAAACTCCTGGTAATCGTTCCACGATAAGGCAAGCGCCCAGCTATCGAAAATCTGAACCGCGTTAACACCAGCAGCAATCTGTAGGTTCAGATAATCGGCGGTTACTTTCGCAATTTTAGCCAGAAGTTTATGTGCCAATGCTGGTTGGTTATGGATAAAGAGTTTGGTTAATTTAAAATCTTTAGAAGAACCTCCCTCAATTAAATAACTCATTACGGTAAATGGTGCGCCGGCAAAGCCAATTAAAGGAATACTTCCAGCTAAACGCTGCTGAATCACTTTAATCGCATCGGCTACATATTGTAGTTTGTCTAAACAATCAACATTCAGGTTTTCAATATCCTGAGCTGTACGCACAGGATTTGCGAATTTAGGACCAATACCTTGAGTAAAACTTAAATCGCCACCCATTGCCTCTCCGGTTACCAAAATATCAGAGAACAAAATTGCAGCATCAATATCCAATAAATCAACAGGCAACATCGTTACATCTGCTGCAATTTCGGGGGTTTTACACATCTCTAAAAAAGAGTATTTGTTTTTAATTTCCCAATATTGTGGCATAAAACGACCTGCCTGACGCATCATCCATACTGGCGGGCGTTCGGTTTGTTTTGAAAATGCTGCGTCTAAAAATAAATTATTCTTCATGATTTGTATTTGGTGTCGTACTTATCGTCATGTTGATCCGATAGCTACCGGATCAGCATGACGATTTGCTAAGGGACGAAAAATCTAAAATTTTAATTTTGCAAAGGTATAAATAAAAAAAAAACGAAGTACCTTTTTATTCCTAAAGCGGTGCTTCGTTGTTCAAAATGACAATATGAGTATTATAACTTACTTATTTCGTTTTCAATTTTAACAATAATATCTCTCGAGCGCTGGGTTTCGGCAAGTTCTTTAGCTTTTCTGGTATAAGCTTCTGCTCTTTCTCTATCTTTTTTACGCAGGGCGAGATTAGCCAGATGGATCAACACATACGATTTTTGATTCTTACCTCCTACCGGAAAACGGCTGGCCAGCTGAAAGTGATATTCAGCCTTATCATAATTTTCCTCTTTCAGGGCCATATTACCCTGCATAAATTCGTAATAACCCCTGCGGCTTTTGGCTAAACGTTCTGGTTGTGTTACCTCTGCCAGCAAGGCTTTGGCTTTTCCAAAATCGTTATTTTTGAAATGTTTCGAAGCCATCAAAACCGAACCGTGCCGAAAATGGCTCCAGATTACAAAGGCCATTAACAATGCCGAAAGCGCGGCAAGCTGATATTGATTGTAAAAAACACAAACCAATCCGGCAAGCAGAAAAACCGCCATTAAAGCATATCTGCCTTTATTATTGTACATTAATGACTATCGGTAAATTTGTAGCCTACACCACGGATGGAATGAAAATAAACCGGATTTTTCTGATCTGGCTCGAAATATTTACGGAACGTTAAAATAAAGTTGTCGATAGTCCTGGTTGAAGGATAAACGTCGTAATTCCAAACCGTTTCTAAAATCTGCTCTCTCGAAACCGCATCGTTTTTACGTTCAATCAGCAATTTCAACAACATGGTTTCTTTTTTGGTTAAGGGTGTAATGGTACCATCATCATGTTTTAATTCAAAAGAGTTAAAATAAATGGTTTTATCCCCTATTTTGTAAGAATTCAATTCTTTTAGATCGTCAGATTTTAAACTGCGTTTAACCAAAATACCAACACGGAGAATCAATTCTTCTAAGTTGAACGGTTTAACCAAATAATCATCAGCGCCTTTTTTCAAACCTAAAACACGGTCTTCAGAAGTGTTTTTAGCGGTTAAAAACATAATCGGAACTTCTGCATTTTCTAAACGAATGGTTTCGCAAACCTGAAAACCATCCATTTCAGGCAACATTACATCTAAAACGATCAGATTAAAGCGTTCTTCTTTAAAAACTTTAAGAGCGGTTTTGCCATCTTTAACGGCGTGAACTTTATAACCCTCCAGTTCGAGGTTTAATTTGATAGCATCTAACAAGTGATCCTCGTCTTCTACCAATAGAATTCTTAATTTTTGTGACATAATTGAGATTAACTAAATGTTACTTCAAAAATACTTCCCTGAGGCAAATTGTCTTTTACTGTAATATCTGCATCATGGTATTGTAAAACCTCTTTCACAATAAACAAGCCTAAACCTGTTCCTTTCGCTTTTCTGACATTCTCGTTACCAACACGGTAAAACTTATCAAATATCAACATTTTTTCGGCATCCGATATACCTGGTCCCTTATCAATTACGCTAAGCTGAATATGGCCGTCTACTTTGTTTAAATGCACATTTATTTCATCACACGGACTTGAATATTTAACTGCATTCTCTATTAGATTAGTTACTACTGACGATAAGGCAAATTTGTCACCCATAAGCTGCAAATTTGGCTGAATATGGGCATTGATCAACTGTTCATTGCCACAGGAATGGACCTGAAGCCTATCAGTAATTTTATAAACCAGTTCTGAAAAATTAAATTCCTCCTTTGGGAAGGTATAGGAACGGTTTTCGATCTTTGTGGCCAGTAACATATTTTCGACGAGATCATCCAAGCGCTCAATATCTTTTAGGGAATTGTTTAACAATGAAATCTGACGGGCTTTATCCAAATCTCTTTTAACAATGGTTTGGATGGAAAGTTTTATAGCCGCTAAAGGAGACTTTAACTCATGTGTAATCGACATTAAAAAGTTCTGCTGTTGTTCGCGTAATTTATCTTCCCGTTTTAACGATTGATGCAGAAAATAGCCACCGAAACAAAGCAAAAATAAAAATACCGAACCCTCACCCATGATCATTGTCATGCGGCTCGGTTGCAAACGCACCACCAGGGTACCCCACGAAATGAGCTGAACCAGTGCATATAGCAACAATGCGTAAAATATGATTATAGATTTCTTCATTCCCTTCGGATTGATTACATAGATGATTTTCCCATGGCCGTATCTCTACGAACCATAGCAGCATTTAACACTTCTTACTTCTTAAACACCAAATCCAATGCCTCAAAAATAGCACGTTTCGCTTTTTCCAGCTCGATCTTGGTGTGTGCTGAAGATACGAAACCAACTTCATATCCCGATGGGCCTAAATAAATTCCTCTATTCAATAACTCACGGTGCATCACTTTAAATTTCTCCATGCTGCCGGCATCAATATCATCAGCCGATTGGATTTTATCCTTATCGGTAAAGGCAAACCAAAAGATAGAGCCAATGGTAAACACTTTAAACTTATAATTACGTGCGGTTGCAAAACGCTGGATGCTCGCAACAAATTCTTGTGCTTTATTATTTAATTCTTTATAAAAACCAGATTTGCTCAGCTCGGTTAAAGTAGCAATTCCGGCTGCCATAGCTACCGGATTACCTGATAAAGTTCCGGCCTGGTAAACGCCACCATCAGGAGAAATGTGCGCCATGATTTCAGCACGGGCACCATACATACCAACAGGTAATCCGCCGCCAATAATTTTTCCGTAAGTAACAATGTCTGGTGTAATGCCGTAGTGTGCGGCAGCACCTTCAAAACCAACTCTGAATCCGGTAATTACTTCATCAAAAATTAAAAGCGAACCATTATCGGTACAGATTTTACGTAAGAAATGGATGTATTCTTCATCCTGCATAATTAAACCGTTGTTGGCAGGAATACCTTCTATAATTACCGCTGCAATCTGATCTTTAAATTGGGTAAATGCCTGCTCAATCGCCGCTTTATCATTCAATGGAACCACAATGGTTTCTTCGGCAAAAGACTTAGGCACACCTGCAGAAGAGGTTTCGCCAAATGTAACCAGCCCCGAACCTGCTTTAACCAAAAGTGAATCGCTATGCCCGTGGTAACAACCTTCGAATTTTAAAATTTTATCCCGACCGGTAAAACCTCTCGCTAAACGGATGGCCGACATTACGGCTTCGGTACCGGAACTGGTAAAACGGATTTTTTCCACAAAACGGTTGTTTTTGATAATCAGTTCTGCCAGTTCGTTTTCCAGAGCTGTTGGTGCGCCGAAGCTCATGCCATTCTGCATAACTTCTGCAACTTTCTCACGGATCCTGAGATTATTATGCCCCAAAATTAATGGCCCCCAGCTACCGCAAAAATCGATAAACTGATTACCATCGGCATCCCAGATATAACAACCATCGCCTTTTTCAATAAAAAGCGGCGTTCCGTAAACAGATTTAAAAGCCCTTACAGGGGAGTTTACGCCACCGGGGAAATACGTTTTTGATTTTTCATACAATTCAGTAGATTTTGCCCTTGAAATATCAGGTTTACTGCCTGTATTTACCGGAATATCGGCTTCATTGCCTGCAAACATTTTCTTTAATGAATCTAACATTTTTTTAAAGCTTAAAGCTGAAAGACTAAAGCTTAAAGCGAAGGATTAAGCGCTATATAGCCACTTTGGTCTTTACGCTTTAAGCTTTCAGCTTATCTAAATCCAGTTGTTATTTAAAATATCTTTAATATGATAAGTAGTAATGATACTTGCACCGGCTCTGGCAAAGGCATGCATGGTTTCCATTACCACTTTTTGTTCATCAATCCAACCACGTTCAGCCGCTGCTTTTACCATCGAATATTCACCAGATACGTTATAAACTGCAATTGGTAAATTGGTATCTTGTTTTAAACGTTGAATGATGTCGAGATAGGCCAGGCCCGGTTTTACCATTAAAACATCAGCTCCCTCCTGCTCGTCTAACGCTGCTTCCCGTAAAGCCTCTAAAGGGTTCCTGAAATCCATTTGATAAGCTTTTCTATCGCCCTTACTCGGTGCACAATCGGCGGCTTCTCTAAAAGGCCCGTAATACGCTGAAGCAAATTTTGTAGCATGGCTCATAATCGCTGCATTTGCAAAACCGTTCTCATCTAAAAGGTTGCGCATGGCTTCAATCCGACCGTCCATCATGTCAGATGGTGCAAACATATCCGCACCAGCTTCGGCATGGGTTAGTGCCATTTTTGCGATTACTTCAACTGTTTTATCGTTTTGAACGTAATCATTTTCTAAAATACCGCAGTGACCGTGTGTGGTATAAGAACATACGCACACATCAGTAATCACATATAAATCGTCGGCGAACTGCTTTTTTAATTCGCGTACCGCTACCGGCACTAAGGAATGATCATGGTAAGCCGATTTGGCATCTGCTGATTTCTCATCACCAACACCAAAAAGCATGATTTTGTTGAGCCCCTTTTTCATTCCGGCTTCCACATCTTTAACCAAAGTATCAACCGAATAATGGTTTACACCAGGCATGGCATCAATGGCATGGGTCACATTGCTGCCCGGCACCACAAAATAAGGGTAGACAAACATATCTTTTGATAACCGTGTTTCGGCTACCATCTCTCTCACTAACGGGTTTTTCCGTAATCTTCGCGGACGATTTAACATTTTTTTATATCAAGTATTTAGTATCAAGATTTGAAGCATCGGGATTTTAGTATCGAGTATCAAAACCTGAACATCTTTTAATTTTTCCTTATGGGGTGATTATTTAAATTTTTGGATTTGACATTGAGCAGCAAGATCAAAATTTCGGGCATCAAGACTTAATTATTTTAAACCATTAACCCTACGCCTTAAATCTTCCACCCTAAACCCTAAACCTTTCTAACCTCTACCTCATCTCTATCCCGAACACTGCTTCAGCCAATCCAATCTCATCAGGAGAATATGGTAAAGCATATTTCACACCCATTTCATCAAATTTCTTACCAGTAGAGTTTCCGATGGCAATTACCTGCTGACCTGGTTCCAATAGATTATCTGCGAAATAGGCATCAACATTTGATGGACTGGTAAAAATGAGTACATCGGCATAACTTTGATCTATATCTTCTTCGATTACGGTTTCATAAATGGGTAGATCGATTATTTTAGCATCGGCAGGTAGTGATTTTTGAATAGACTGTAAAGAATCCTGTGCTCTCGGAAACAATATCTGCTGACCGCCAACCAATTTTGCAAAATCTTCTGCAACCTCTGTAATATCACCACTCTCCCCAACAAAATCAGCAATATGTCCAAATTTACGCAGGGCATCTTCCGAACCTCTTCCCACAACACCAAATTTTGTTTTCTTTGGCAATACTGGTTTTAAGTTGAAAAAATACTCCACACTGTTGCGGCTACTGAAGAAAACCCAGTCTACGTGCTTCAAAATAAACTGATCTAAAACCGTTACAATCGGGAAGGTACGGATTAAGGAGCGTCCTTCTATTTCAATATTATTATTTTCTAATGCCCTGCGGAAATAACTATGCTCACCTATTTCGCGCGAAATAAAAACCTTTGCCGGTTTCTTTCTGTCCTGATTAAACTTGGCAACAATTTTTTCAGCCAGACCCTCAGTACTCTCTGCACGCAAAAACAAACGCTCAGGGAAATGGTCGGAGGTTTCGGCTTTTGAAGTCCAGATTTCGAATTTTCCGTTTTCCTTTTTGCAATAACAACCTAAAGGCATATGGCAACCACCTTCAAAAAGGTTTAATACCTTACGTTCTACCGTTACGGTTTCGGCTGTCTCCGGATCGTGCAATTTTTGCAAAGCATCGAAAAGTTCGGTATCATTTTCCCTGATTTGAATGGCCAAAGCACCCTGGGCAGGTGCAGGGATAAACTCAGTGGTTTCCAGTTCCTCTACATGTAAATCGGTCACATCAAGGTTTAAACGCTTAACACCCGCTTTGGCAATTAAAATGGCATCATAATCTTCATCACGGAGCTTTTGGATCCGTGTAGGTACATTTCCGCGTAAATCTTCAATCTCTAAATCAGGACGTAAGCCCAACAATTGAGCTTTGCGACGGTTAGAGGATGTACCCACCATTGCACCCTTTTTTAACGACAGTTTCTGCGTAACATCTACGCAATCTTTTAAAATCAATAGATATTCACTTGCTTCTTCTCGTGGTGGTAAAGCAGCAATGGTTAATCCTGCGGGATGCGTAGTAGGTAAGTCTTTAAGGCAATGTACAGCAAGATCAATTGTTCCACCTAAAAGTTCTTCCTCCAGTTCTTTGGTAAAAAAGCCTTTGCCTTCCAGTTTGTCTAATCTTAAGTTCAGGATTTTATCCCCCTGAGTTTTAATGATTTTGATTTCTGCATCAATTCCGATGGCCGCCAATTCATCTTTGATATGATTTGCTTGCCATAAAGCCAGGTCGCTACCGCGTGTTCCAATGGTTAATTTCTTCACTATTAAGATTAAATGAGCTACAAATTTAATTTAAATAGTGGTTTATACCATGAATTGTTTAAAAATGAGACAGTGAGGTTACAGAAAGGAGAATTTAAAGGATTTCTATGACATTACCGCATCAGCACCACCACATGTATTACTCGGAAAGTGATGGAAATCATACGCGGATATTATCTGTCTAAACAGATCTCTCCCCTCCTGTACAGGTAGGCATTTCGCCATGCTTCAGGAGATGACGATTTTTTTTTGGAGATCAGTGAACTTTCTCTGTGGTATAAGATGTTTCCATCTTACTTAGATCAATTTATTTAGACAAAGTGATATGGCATTTGCCAGGATTTAACTGGAGAGGAAAGATTCCTCATTCATTCGGGGTGACAGAAAAAAGATGTGGTTAAATTAAGGCTGGTTAACCAAAATTTCTTTGGCCATGACCATGGGCACACTGATGTATTTTTTTTCCATGTAATTCATTACACGTTCTAAAACTTCACGGGAGGCTTCATCCATCTGACTGATTTCATCAGCAAAAACGCCGTTAATGGCTGTGTTTTTGATTTCTTTAATCTTTCTTGGCACTTCCTGCATCGCCAGTTCGATACGGCGTTGTTTTAAAACAGAGAAAAACTCGGTAATGTTATTACTGATAATTTCTTCAGCATGCACCAGTTCATTATAACGTTCCTGGATATTTTTGCGTGCCACTTCTTTCAACGATTCTACCTCAATATAATGTACAGGATTATTATGGATCACTGCAGGCACAACGTCATTCGGAATGGCCAAATCTACAATTACCTTTTTGCCCTGATCGCCATTTAGCAGTTTGGCATATAACGCTTCAGTGATAATTGCTTCAGTAGAACCCGTACAGGTTATGATTACATCAAATCCTTCATTAAAATCTTCCAGAGCTGCCAACGGATAAGCTTTACCACCTAGCTCCTCTGCCAAAGATTCGGCCTTGGAGAACGTACGGTTAAAAATGGAGAAATTGGAATATTTATGTTTATTAAGATATTTTGCAATGTTCTGATTCGTTTCGCCGGCACCAATAATCAAGACACGGGAGTTACCACACATGTTTAACTCTTTTAGCTTGCGGTAAGCCAATGAAACTACCGAAACCGGATTTTTGGAGATATTGGTATGTGTATAAACTTCTTTTGCCGTTTTAACTACGCGATCCATAATCATACGCATGTAATCGCCGGTAAATCCGGCATCGCGACAGTTTTCGTAGGCCTTACGGATTTGGGCGAGGATTTCCTTTTCACCAACCACCAAACTCTCTAAAGAGCATGATGTTCTGAGTAAGTGATTAAAAGCTTCTTCATTTTCATATACCGTAACATTATCCAGAAAACGCTCCATAAATTCCGGAGGCAGCCCCATGTCTAAAACAGTAAGAAATCTGGTTACAAACTCCTTGTCAGTTTTCTCCTTGGTCAGGAAAACAAATTCTACACGGTTGCAGGTTCCGACATAAAAAATTTCGCTAACGGGAAGCTCTGCTTGAACATTCTTCAACCTGCTATCTAAACTCTGGTCACAAATAACTAATTTCCCTAAAGATTTCAGGTCGATGTGGTGATGCGTAAAAGCTATTACTTTTAAATATTCCAAGTGCTTCCGTTATTAACTATTATCGGGATACAAAAGTAACATGGTGAAAGCATGTGACTGTCATTAACCTGTAATTTACATCAATTTAGAACGGTTTTAAATAGCAACCCTAAAGATTGAAACACTATATCGACCGATGATGAACAGACCAATTTATCTTTTTTTTCTTTGGGTTTATGCCCTTTTCTACGTTCTGGCCGGATGCAATCACTTTTTATCCACTTCACTATATTACGTAATTATGCCAAAATGGTTGCCTGAGCCTGACTTTTTAATTTATTTTTCAGGAATACTAGAAATTACTTTAGGGCTCTTATTATTGATTTATAAAACCAGAAAGTTTGCCGCGCTACTTATTATACTGATGTTGGTTGCCTTTACGCCTGCACACATGTACATGATCCGGAAAGCACCGTTTATGCTGGGGCAAATATTAATTACTCCATTGATGGCGTGGATGAGGTTACCACTTCAATTGTTATTTATTTGCTGGGCATGGTATTATTACTTTAAAAAATAGTCTATGATTAAAAACAATATGTGTTATTTTTTTGAAGCGCGACGCCAGTGCTAATGGGAAAGGTTCCGTCCTGCTGTACACTACAATCCTTTTGGACAAACTTCTTCAATAAAAATTTAACGGTTCCAAAAGGGATTTTCATTTCCATCAGGGCTATTTTACTACAGGTTGTAATCAGTTTCTTACTATCCTAAATACAACAAAATTAGATTTCGTAGGTTTATATTTTATACCAATCCTTTAAATTATGATTACACAAAGCAATTTTAGCCTTAGCGGTGCTGACGGAAAATTAATAATTGGCGACATCACTTTTGAAGAAAAAAATCCTAATACCCCAATTGTACTCTTTGTACATGGCTTTAAAGGTTTTAAAGATTGGGGTGCACATAATTTAATAGCCCGGTATTTTGCCAGCAATGGTTACCGTTACGTTAAGTTTAATTTATCGCATAGTGGTGTACCGGTTGATGACCCAAAAGATGTTACCGATATGGAAGCTTTTGCGAGCAACACCGTATCCAAAGAACTTTTTGATGTAAATGCAGTGTTGGATTTTATTGAGAAAGCTTATGGTGCAAATACTAAAGTAAATCTGATCGGCCATAGCCGTGGCGGTGGATTATCCATCATAGAAGCAGCTAATGATTTAAGGATTGACAAACTGGTTACCTGGAGTGCCATTGCTGATTTTAATAGCCTATGGAAAAAGGAACAGGAAACAGAATGGAAAAAAACCGGGAAAATCTTTGTAACCAATGCCCGCACTAAAGAACAGCTGCCCTTAAATATTACTTTGCTGGAAGATTTAGAAGAAAATGCAGCAACATTAAATATTATAGATGCAGCAAAGCGCATCAATATCCCATGGTTAATTATTCATGGCGATGATGATGTTAATGTCCCTTTCGAAACCGCGCAAACTCTGGCTGAGGCCAATCCAAATAGCAGGTTGATTAAAATTGAAGGGGCAAACCATGTTTATGGGGCTACCCAACCTTACACCAGCGAAACTTTACCTCCACTATTGTTTAAAGTTTGCGAAAGGGTTTTGACTTTCTTAGGAGAGTAGGCTCTTGTCGTTCTGAGGAACAAAGCATTTGTAACCTGAATTCGATTAATAATGCGCCTTAATTTGGGTTATTTGGCACCTTACATGAACGGTTGTCACCCTGAACTTCTGCCCGGCCGGTCGGACGGGTGTTCCAGGGTCTTATAGCAATGCGGTTTGACAGGTAAGATGCTGAAATAAATCCGATAGCTATCGGATCAGCACGACGACCTCATTAATATAAACACCTAAAAATTAAGTATTTATATTTAGCGAATAATCGAACTCAGGTTTGTAGAGAAGAGTGCTGTTAAATTTTATGCCCAGGCACACTTTCGCAAATGCTACGCTGCGCTATCATTGACAGCATCCAATAGCAAAATCGTCATTGCAATGACAAAGCCTACCAGCCCACAGTTCGTTACAAAATACTTCTGTCACTCATATTGGTTTTTATAAAATAAATTATTCCTCAGAATAACATCAAATGTTAATCATCCCCCCTCCTCACAAAATTCCGCATATCACTACCGCTAGGACTCTGGAAAATCTCCAGATCGAAATAGGGTACCGCTGCCAACAAGTGGTCAAAAATATCGGCAGCCACTTCTTCAAAACGTTTTAAACCTTTCTCTTTCGAAAATACGTAAATCTCGATAGGCAACCCGTGTTCTGTAGCCTGTAATTGGCGTACCATAAAGGTGAGTTCTTTATTTATATGAGGATTACTTTCCAGATATTTTTCTGCATACACCCTAAAAGTCCCGATGTTGGTCATGTGGCGGCCATTTACCAGGTTGTTGGGGTTTACTGTATTTTCGGCATTATAACGCTCAATAAAAGCCTGAGTCTCCCGGAGGTAATCTTTCAGAAAGTCGATGTTCTGTAACCTGCCGATCAGTTCCTCATCACAGAATTTGATACTGGAGATTTTAATGTTGATGTGGCGTTTAATCCTCCTGCCCTCACTCTCTTCCATCGCCCGCCAGTTCTTAAAAGATTCGCTTACAATGGCATAACTGGGCACAATAGTTACCGTTTTGTCCCAGTTGCGCACTTTTATGGTAGTTAAATTGATTTCGGTTACTTCGCCATCGGCACCATATTTTTCTACTGTAATCCAGTCGCCCACCCTCACCAAGTCGATGGCACTCATTTGTACCGATGCCACAAAACCTAAAATAGGATCTCTGAAAACTAAAATAAAAACAGCAGTAACGGCACCAAAACCACCAAAAACATATATTGGCGATTCACCCAGAATAATCGAGAGAATAAGTACAAAACCGACAATATAAAATACAATTTTGGCTACCTGTTTATAACTTCTGATGGGTTTATCGGCATATTTCTTTGATGATTCCATGATGGAAACCACGGCATTCAAAAATGCATTTACCGCAAACATCACAGCCAAAACCATGTAGATTTTAGCCAGAATCAACGCATAAAAATGCCAGTTTTTAAAGTAGATAAAAAGATAAGGAACAACATTATAAATAATGTAAGCGCCAAAAATCAGGGCAAAAGCCCTGAAAACACGGAATTCGAATAGTGCCTTTTGCCAGTCGGATTTGGTTTTGGCACTTTTTACCACGCCAATAAACACCTGCCGGGTTACAAAAATGGTAACAAACAAGAAAAAGATAACTGCAATAAGCCCAATAAAAAAATAAGCATAAATGAGTTCATTACCTGCAAGGCCTTTAGCAGCCAGCCAGTTTCTAAGTTCGTTAAAAAGATATTGAAACTCCGGGATTTTCATCAAGGCAATTTAGGATTTATTGGTTAGAAAATTAAATGATGTTCGAGTCTTTATTGTTCTGATCCTATACTATTTAATGAAATGAGAATCCCGCATTAAAGATTATTGACGATGGCGTAACTATGCTGATACCGATCATTGCACAGTTTATAATCAGGTGATTTCAGAATTAGGATTCTTCGCTGTGCTCAGCATGACAGCATAGTGGCCAGTGAGGACACAGACCACGGCTTACTTTGACTTTGCCATTCCGATTAAGCCATAATTATTAATTCTTTTCTACCCAGTTTCCGTCGCCTTTGATGATATCGATCAGTTCGTCCAAAGCATATGCTGTGGTTACATTCTTCTTCACCACCTCTTTACCCCGGTACAAGGTAATTTTATCCGGACCTGTACCAACATACCCATAATCAGCATCTGCCATCTCGCCCGGGCCATTAACAATACAGCCCATGATCCCTATTTTTATTCCCTTTAAATGGTCGGTACGGGAACGGATTAACTGAGTGGTTTCCTGCAGATCGAAAAGCGTTCGCCCACAGCTCGGGCAAGAGATGTATTCTGTTTTACTGATCCGTGTACGGGTGGCCTGTAAAATACCAAAACTAGTCGAATTGATTAATGAAAGGTTTTGTCCTTCTGCATCAATCCATACACCGTCGCCAAAGCCATCGGTAAGCAAGGCACCCAGATCGGTAGCTGCATAAAGCATTAAATGATCGGCATCTATATCCTGGTAAGTTCGCCTGATGATCACCGGAACCCGGATATCTTTCTCTTGCAGCGCCACAAAAAACATCCGCTGTTCCGCCATTCCGTGGACGGCAGAAGTTTTCAATATCAGGACAACATTAGGTTCAAATGTTGGCATGTCGGAATGCTGGAATATTCCCGCATCAATCTCAACAAAGTTCAAAAGATCATCCTTGTAATCAGTTTTGATAAATTCTTCTAAAGAGAATAAAGGATGACAATTATTTTTGTCTTTTAACTTTAGCCAGGTGGCATAATTATAAACCTGTTTTAAATTGCCGGGAAAAGAAAAAGATGGCAAATTATCTCCTAAAAAGGCTAAATCACAGGCCTGATCAGCTAAATTGTATTTGTCTAAACCTGCGCTATAGTTATAGCCAACCGAACTCAGGAAGTAAGGGTCTTTTAAATTTTCTTTCGAAACATCAATCACTACTACCGGATGGTGATGCCCACCAATATGTTGCACAGGAACGGTTATACGGCGGTTATATTCGTAAGGACTGTAAGTTGGGCGCGGAGCGTTGAGCGTAGAGCGTAGCGGAATTGACTCCGGACTCCGGACTTCTGACTTCGGACTTCTTAAAGCATATCGGTCTGCCAAAGCTTTAGCTACCGGTGCCTCAAATTCAGGATCTTCGGTTAAAGAAACGCGGATAGTATCACCCAAACCGTCTTCTAATAAAGTTCCAATACCAACTGCTGATTTAATGCGACCATCTTCACCATCACCAGCTTCAGTAACACCTAAATGCAAAGGATAATTCATTCCTTCTTTAGCCATGGTTTCTACCAACAAGCGATAAGCTTGAACCATCACCTGGGTGTTACTGGCCTTCATCGAAATCACCAGGTTATAATAATTCTGGTCTTCGCACATGCGGATAAACTCCATTGCCGATTCGACCATACCACGTGGGGTATCACCATAATGGCTCATGATACGATCAGAAAGCGAACCATGATTAGTACCGATGCGCATGGCCGTACCGTACTCCTTACAGATTTTTACCAAAGGGATAAACTTTTTGTAAATCCGGCTTAGTTCTGCATTGTAGGCATCCTGGGTATATTCTATATTCTCAAATTTCTTTTTATCTGCATAGTTGCCGGGGTTAACACGTACCTTTTCTACAATACGGGCAGCCATTTCAGCAGCATTTGGCGTAAAATGGATATCGGCAATTAAGGGTACCTGATAACCGCGGAAACGCAACTCTTTTTTAATATTCGCCAGATTTTCGGCTTCCTTGATGCTTGGTGCGGTAATACGGACATATTCGCAGCCCGATTCTACCATGCGGATGGTTTGCTCTACCGTTCCGAGGGTGTCCATGGTATCAGTAGTAGTCATAGACTGGATACGAATAGGATTATGTCCGCCCAAAGCTATATCACCAATGTTTACTTCCCGGGTTAAATACCTGGAATAAGCAGTTAAACTGTTGCAATATCCGCCAGCCAGATCATGTTTTGCCAATATATTTTCCATTTGTTTGCAAAGATAAGGATTGTTGGAATGTTTTAATGTTGGAATGTTGTAATTAAAATCGACCCGGTGCTTCAGGGCAAAATTTAATTTTTTGGAAACTGAACAGTGGTATCACTTGATAAATGCATTGGGGTTGACATGCTTGCACCGCCCCAGGTTTGTAAAAGGGTTGGCAGCGGCATCCTCCGATTAAGCACTATTTTTTGTTTTGTTATAGCGTGCTTGCTTGTTTCACAGGTTTCATCGGAGATATAGCGTACAGCCCGACTGACCATAACAAATGCATTAACCCTGCTTTTCTGATCAGATTAACCGATCTTTAATTACCAAAGTATTGGCGACAATATCATGCCAGCACTGGTGTTTTTTATTTAGGAAACTATATAGGTAACCAAAGAAAACAGGAACTACGGACATGATTTTTGAAAGATTTCTGGCCAGGGAAATACCAAAAGAGACCCTGCTGCCTTCTAAGTCGGTTACTTTAATATTGAGCAGTTTTTTACCAATGGTTGCCTGGTTTTTAGTTGCTTCAGCGATGCTGCCATAAAGCAATTTAACTAAAAATATCAACGGAAAAGGAACTAAAAAAGCCATAATCCGCTGGTCTTTGTCTTCTATATAAATATAACTGGTTAAAATAATAACGGTATAGAAACCGAAAATCATAAAATGATCAATTACCGAAGCCAATAATCTTTGATCGAAAGCGGCAAAATATTGAGGTGCAGTTTTTTGATAAGTAAAACCTAAAAGCTCACGCATTTCGGGGATGGCGTGAGCTTCTTTGAAATCGTCCATCCCGGGTTTACGTATAAAAGTATTCGCACTGATATTTAAATCTTTCAGTTCGTTTAAACTATACGGCCCCTGAGGCTTTCCATTAATTACAACAGTATATTGATCAGGATTCATCAAATGGGATCAGGATTATGAGATTTTAGGATTGTAAGATCAGCATTTAATAAAGATTTCGTTGACGAAGTCTTAGCCTCACGCCTTCTACCTTCCAACCCTTAACCTTTCTAGTATCTGCTCACTTCAAAGTTACTTAATCCGCCATCTAAATTGATAAAGATTTTTTTGGTTGAGGTTTTATAGTTTGAAGTTTCGTAAACACCATCGCTTAACTTTTCAAAACCATCGAAATCCTTAGCTGATAGGCCTGTTTTGGTTTTAATCCGGCAGCCAGAGCTGGTGGGTACATTAATTTTCACATCGGCCACGCCAGACTTTACAATTACATCCGTTATTGGCAATAAATCTCCAAATTTAATATCCAAAGCTGCTGCTCCACCATCAAAGCGGAAAGTACGTACCTTATAATCGGCAAAATCAAAGTTGGCTTCGCCGGCCCCAAGTTTCATCAATATATCCCAGTTAGCTTCTTTATTTAATTTAAAGTTGACATCATTACTACCATCACCAAAATTCCATTTATTCTTTTTATCATCCATTTGGAAGGTAAGAACGGTAGCACTATCGGTCAGTAATTTCTTCAAAGAAAAATTACCATGTTTTTTCTTAACGTCAGCATTGATCAGTTCGGATGTTTCACCATCAAGATTAAATGAGATACCTCCTCCAGAAATATTTAATATTGTTTTTTTCGCATTATCTGCCGCTACAAATGGCTCAGATAAGCTCATGTGGTTATAAGAAGTGTCGTTATCGTCATTATCATCATCATTGTCGTCATTATTATGATCAATATTCGCATCGATATCTTTTTTAAAGTGACGTCCCCACCAATTGCCGTGTTCAGGTACCTGCTGTCCTCTGTAAAAAAGAAACGAAAGGGCCACCACTAAAACACCAACAGAAATGATGCTACCGGTTTGCGAATTGTTTCTATTAAACAGGATATTTAAACCTGCAATAATTAAGAATACCGGCCAGAAGCTCCACACGTTGCGCCAATAAAAAGTGATTGCGCCAAAGTTTTCCAGTAGAAGTACACCGCCAATAAAAAGCAGGATAATACCCCACATTAATCTATCTAATTTCATTTTATTTATACTTGAGGGTGAGTGGATGTTGAATGATCGTCTTTATTTACGGATGTTGTTGGTTCATTTTCTACGATCGTATCAGAAAAATTGGCTGTTTTTTGTTGTTCAGCTTCCTGTTGCTGCTGAAAAGCCGCCCAGTCATTTTTTCTTTTTGATTTGGCTATGATACTGATACCCAGAGCAATAAATATAAATGGCCACATGTACCTGAATAAGTTACGGATACTAAACCAATCAGGAATGAAATCCATTTCTCGCATCAGGAAAAAACATCCGATTACCAGCAATAACAACCCGCCAATGGTGCGGCCAGTATCATTAGATTTATTGAATTTACTAAAATCCGGCTGTGTTTCGAAAGGTGTTTTCGGCGTGCCGTCTACCGGCTGTGTCCAATTCTGGTTTGCCTGACTGGAGGGGCCGGCAAAAGGATCAGCGGTTCCGAATGGCTGTGTATTTGGATTTTTATTGCCAAAGTAATCGTTAAATTTAGAAAATCTTGCTGCCGGATCATTGTTCACCGGAACAATAATCCACATGATAATATAGGCAATTAAGCCACCTCCAGCCATAAATATGGCCGATAATGCAAACAATAGCCTAATTATGGTAACCTCCACCTGCATATAATCAGCAAGTCCCGAAGCTACCCCGGCAATCATCTTATCGTGTTCGTTTCTAAAAAGCTTCTTTTCCATAACGTTGTTCATTTTGTGTTTAAAAATCAAGCGGAGTAATTAAAACTTCATCTACATTTACCCCTTTACTTAAGTTCAAAATGGTAAATAAAGTTTCTGCAATATCTTCAGGCTGTACAAATTTTTCATCAGGGATTGTTGTGCCTTCCCATGATGAAGTTTTGGTTGCACCTGGCAAAAACGCTGTCACTTTAACATGATGAGGTGCTAACTCTTGCCGCAATACATGATTAAGACTCAACATCGCTGCTTTTGTTACACTATAGCTCCCTCCATTTTTTACGGGTACTTTACTGGCCACTGAACAGATGTTGAATATGTGGCCCCGCTTAGCTGAGCGCATTTTTTTTCCAAAAAATTTACTGAGGTAATAGCTGGCATTTACATTTAAATGCTGTTGTTTTTCAAAGGTTTCGTCGTCCTCATCAAGCATACTTCCTGGCAAAAAGACCCCTACATTATTGATTAAAACATCAACACCATCAGCATTTACAGCTGCCGAATTTAAAAAAGCATACACATCTTCTTTAACCGAAAAATCTGCTGCATATATAAAAACAGCATTCCCATAAGGTGTTAGCTCTTCCCGAAGGCTATTGAGTTCTTCTAAGCCTCTTGCTGCCAAAATTAAATCGTACCCGCTCCGGGCAAATTTAGTTGCAATGGCTTTACCAATTCCCTTAGTTGCACCTGTTATTACCGCTTTCATTATTTATGGTTTAATTTTTGTTGACAAAAAACCATAATTATATTCAAAACCACGAATATTTTTGTAATTAGCAAAGCGCTCCAACTTTTTTATCGTTTCTTTGTAGTAGTATAGAATGATCATTTAAATTAAGCAAATACATACGGAATGAATTTTACCAATTTCGGCAGATACATCCTGCTACTCAAGTCTGTATTCAGAAGGCCGGAAAAACTGAAAATTTACCTGAAAGAAATCGCCAAACAAATGGATTACGTTGGTGTGGGTTCTTTAGGTCTAATTGCGATTATTTCTACTTTTATCGGTGCAGTAATGACTTTACAAATTGCTTTCCAGCTGGTTAGTGATTTTATCCCAAAAACCATTATTGGCTCTGTAAACCGCGATTCGAGTATTTTAGAATTAAGTCCAACTATTAGTGCAATTGTACTGGCAGGAAAAATCGGCTCGGCCATTTCATCTGAAATCGGCTCGATGCGGGTTACCGAGCAGATTGATGCCTTGGAAATTATGGGTATTAATGCACCCGGATATTTAATCCTTCCTAAAATTATTTCGGGCATCACCATGGTACCGATGTTGGTTATTATATCGATGTTCTTAAGCATTACCGGTGGCTATATCGGTGGTTCGGTTTCTGGAGCGGTAACACCGGCAGAATATATCCAGGGTATTACCACCGATTTTAACCCTTACACCATTACTGTTGCTTTGGTAAAAGCATTTGTGTTCGGTTTTATTATCACATCTGTCCCGGCATATGAAGGATTTTACGTTCGCGGTGGTGCACTGGAAGTTTCTCAGGCCAGTACAAGGGCCGTTGTAATTAGCTGTATTTCTATTTTAGCTTGCGATTATATCGTGACCCAATTGTTATTGTAATGATCGAAATTAAAGATATTTATAAGTCATTCTCTGGAAACGACGTATTACAGGGCATTTCCGGGAAGTTTGAAGAAGGCGTTACCAACTTAATTATTGGTGGTTCGGGTTCTGGAAAAACAACCCTGCTTAAATGTATGGTAGGTTTACACCAACCGGATTCTGGCTCGGTATTGTATGATGGCCGCGATTTTACCCCGATGACCTATGAGCAGCGTATTGAGGTACGTAAAGAAATCGGCATGTTATTTCAAGGCTCTGCGCTGTTTGACAGTATGACGGTTGAAGAAAACATTATGTTTCCTTTAAACATGTTTACGGATCAAAGCCGAAAAGAAAAACTTGAAAGGGTTGATTTTTGTTTGGAACGGGTAAACCTTGCCGGTAAAAACAAATTATTTCCGGCAGAATTATCCGGTGGTATGAAAAAACGCGTAGGTATTGCACGTGCCATTTCTATGAACCCAAAATACCTTTTCTGTGATGAGCCTAATTCCGGTTTAGATCCGAAAACTTCCATCGTAATTGATGAACTGATCAAGGAAATTACCGAAGAATATAAAACCACTACCATTGTGGTAACGCATGATATGAACTCCGTAATGGGTATTGGCGATTACATTCTATTTCTCCATGAAGGAAAGAAATTTTGGGAAGGTAGCAACAAGGAAATTGCCCACACTGATATCCAGGAACTGAATGACTTCGTATTTGCCAGCCGCTTCATGAAAGCTGCAAAAGATAAGTTTTAAGAAAAATCGTATATTTGTATATGACTACGGCTACCAAAAATATCATTCACAAATTGGAAACCTTACCAGAAAGCATGGTAAATGAGGTTGAAGATTTTATTGATTTTTTAAAAGCCAAACATTCAAAAAGCTTCCCTAAATCAGCAGATGAAAAAACAGATATTGTTGAAGAACCAAAAAGTTTGTATGGCGCTGCGAAAGGGACAATTCTTTATATCTCTGATGATTTTAATGAACCATTAGATGAACTAAAGGATTATATGTAATGCGTTTTTTATTAGACACCCATATTTTTTTATTTTTTATTAACGGAGATTATTCTATCTCAGAAAAGGTAATTGATATCATTAACAATACCGATTCAGAAAAATATATTAGTGTAGTAAGCATTTGGGAAATTACAATTAAGCTTAATATTGGGAAGCTGAAATTAAAAGATGATATAAATTCTATCTATCAGCTGCTTGAGAAGCATGGAGTGAAAATACTCCAGCCTTCTAAAAGTGACTTTATCACATACTCAACATTACCTTTAATACATAAAGACCCGTTTGATAGATTAATTATTTCGCAAACCCTAACAAATGATTTAATCTTGATAACTGATGATCAATATATTAAAGGTTATCCAAATTTAAAGTTATTTAAATAAATGATACAATTACTTGCCCCTACCCATTGGAAAGATTATGAACTGATAGATTGCGGGGATTTTGAAAAATTAGAACGTTTTGGAAACGTCATCCTGATCCGTCCTGAACCGCAGGCCGTGTGGAAAAAAACATTATCGGAACAGGATTGGAAAAAAGCAGCCAACATTACTTTTAAAGGCCGTTCTGCAACTTCAGGCGAATGGGTTAAAAAAAATCAGTCTATTCCAGACCGCTGGCATGTTGAATATAAAAATAATGAGGTAGCCATTAAACTCCGTTTAGGTTTAACTTCATTTAAACATGTGGGTGTATTTCCTGAGCAGGCAGTGAACTGGGATTTTATCTCTTCATCAATTAAAAAGTTTAAAACACCACAGCCAAAAGTTTTAAATCTTTTTGCCTATACCGGGGCGGCATCGCTAATTGCAAACGCGGCAGGCGCAGAAACTACCCATGTAGATTCGATTAAACAGGTGGTTACCTGGGCAAATGAAAACCAGGAACTTTCGGGATTGAAAGATACCCGTTGGATGGTTGAAGATGCGCTAAAATATGTAAAAAAAGAATTAAAAAGAGGCAAAAAATACAACGGTATTATCCTGGACCCACCTGCTTATGGCCACGGCCCTAACGGAGAGAAATGGAAACTGGAAGACCATATTCAGGAAATGATGCAGGATGTAGTGCAATTACTGGATGAAAAAGAACATTTCCTCATCCTAAACACCTACTCACTTGGATTTTCTTCGGTGATTGTTGAAAATTTAATCCGTACTTCTTTTCCCGCGGTTAAAAATCTCGAAACGGGAGAACTTTATTTACAGGCCACTTCAGGCATTAAATTGCCACTGGGTGTTTTTGGTAAATTCTGTAATGTGTAAATGTTGATTACTTTATTTTAAACTACCATATTTCCGCGCTACTTTCATCGGTCCGGAAAAAGACTAAAATTTAATTATCTTATATCTATGAAATTCCCTCAATTAGCAGGCACCATCATACTTGGTTTTGCCGCAATCAGCTTATTTGCCAACTGCAATTCAGACAGTAAGGGCGGAAGCAGCATTGGTAAAATCTTTTCAACTGATACCACCAAAAAAAAAACCGACTCAACCGCAAATGTCATGAAACCGGTTGATCCAAAACTTTACGATTCATTGGTAAAAAAACTGGCTAATGGAGATACTACAGGGAAATGGCCGGTTAAAAAACAACCATATCCTTTGGCAGGCGCTATTTTACCTTTTAAACGCATCGTTGTTTACTATGGGAACCTGCACTCGAAAAAGATGGGTGCACTTGGCGAATATGCACCTAAAGAAATGTGGCAACGCCTGAATGCTGAAGTTAAACATTGGGAAAAAGCTGATCCTTCTACGCCTGTACAACCAGGATTACACTATATTGCCGCAGTAGCCAGTGGAACACCCGGAAAAGATGGAAAGTATATCAACAGAATGGGTGATAAACAAATCGATTCTGTTTTGAAAATCGCTAAAATGCGGCCTAATACTATTGTCTTTTTAGATCTTCAGGTTGCTTTAAGTACCATAAAAGCAGAATTGCCCCGTATTGAAAAATATCTTGAACTGCCTTATGTACATTTAGGAATCGATCCTGAATTTTCAATGAAAGATGGTTCGTTGCCTGGTAAGAAAATTGGCACCTATGATGCTGCAGATGTAAATTATGTAACACAATACCTTGCAGATATCGTTAAAAATCACAATCTGCCTCCGAAAGTATTTGTGTTACACCGTTTTACAAAGAAAATGGTAACTAATTCAGCCAATATTAAACTACGTCCGGAAGTGCAGGTAGTGATGCACATGGACGGATGGGGCGAACCAGAATTAAAAAAAGGCACCTATCGCCACTTTATACAAAGCGAACCGGTACAGTTTACAGGTTTTAAGCTGTTTTACAAAAATGATCTGAAAAAAGAGCCAAAGCGGTTGATGACTCCGGAAGAGCTTTTAAAGCTCACTCCAAAGCCGATATATATTCAATATCAATAAATTTCAAGCCTGTAATAAAAATTACAGGCTTTTTTTATTTCCTAACGATCGCTATTCGCACTACAATATAAAACAGCGTTAATCAAAACCTGCAAGAATAATCAGCCTCCAACTCCATTGTAATATCAAAGAAATGTCTTTTTTTTGAAAAAATCTGAAATTTGGAATAGATTTTATATCAAGAAGATTATGCAAATAGCAACATTTGGCGGAGGCTGTTTTTGGTGTACCGAAGCCGTTTTTCAAACTTTAAATGGTGTAAGCCAGGTTACATCGGGCTACATGGGCGGAGATTTAAAGCATCCCACCTATATGGAAATATGTAATGGTGATACCGGGCATGCAGAGGTGGTTCAAATCACATTTGATGAAAATATTATAAAGTTTGCTGAACTTTTATTAATATTCTTTAGAACCCATAATCCAACAACCTTAAACAGACAAGGTAATGATGTTGGAACTCAATACCGGTCGGTAGTCTTTTATGAAAATGAAGACCAGAGAAAGCAGACAGAAAAAATGATTGCTGATTTAACAGAAGAACATATTTTCGATAGGCCTATTGCTACAGAAGTTGCTCCGGTAGCTGAATTTTACGAAGCAGAAGATTATCATCAAAACTATTTCGGACACAACCAATCAAAGCCATATTGTGCTTTTGTAATACAACCTAAACTGAACAAGTTTATGGCAGATTTTAAAGATAAAATTAAATCAGCGTTTTCAGCATAATTAACTATCGAAAGTAAGTAAGGCATGCTGGCTGGCGGTATAAATATCCCTCCAAACCCTGTTGATTTCTGATTCTTTTTTAGCAGCATCCAAACCACAGTATGGAAACAAGGTGGCTGCCAGTTTCCAACAGGCATGGGCCAATTTACGGCTATTTGAACTCACCTCCTTTAAATTGTCGTCTGCAATTTGACCACTATGGACTAACTGATTCCATGATTCATCAAAAGCACAGTAAAATTGCGTACGTAGGTTTAACAATTCATCTTTGCAGCGGTTAAGCTCATGGTTAAAAAACAAAATCTGTGCTTCGCTATATCTGCCCAATCCGGAACGGGCATAAAAAGATTGTTCTACCAGTTTAATAAAGTGATTGGTCATTCCCAAACTATTCACGGTTAATGTAGTTTCTGCGAGCTGTAAAAAGGGATAATCAAAACCACAATCTGACACTTCAATTTGCTGATTAATTTTAAAGGTCCGATTTTCCTTGACGTTTAAATTACGAACTTCAAAAGCATGGCTTCCGGTAGCTATTAAGCCAAAGTAAGACCAACCCGGTAAAATATTCACTTCCTCTTTTTTTAGGATAAATGACTTAACCACTTGCAATCCATTTTCATCCAGGATATCATCACCGGTTTCGTTTTTAAGGGCACAATTAGCGGTAAATATCGTAGCATGCAGCGCACCGCTTGCATAACTCCATTTCCCATTGATCAGATAACCCTGCTTTGTTTTAATGGCCACTCCGCCAACAGCACCACTCCCTGCAAAACAAACTTCACGCTCGGCGAAAATCTCTTCAGCCAATGCTGGATTTAGAAATCCTGCAAACCAGCCTGCGCCAGCACAAAGTGTAACGGTCCAGCCTAAACTTCCATCGGCTTCCGCTAATTCTTCTTCCAGCCTTAAAATCTCCGGAAGTTTTTTCCCTGGTCCGCCATAAACTTCGGGTACAAAAAGCTTAAACCAATTTTCCTGATAGGCCAGTTCCAAGATTTCGGGGTGTAACCTGCCCATTTCTTCAGAAATTGCGGCATAAGCTTTAACTTTTTCCTTCCATGCAAGGGTTAACAATTTACTCATGATTTATGGGTGCAATTGAAGATAATCAGGCTATATTGAACTTATTTTTATCAACGATCTTTTTCCATTCAAAAAAACCAAATATGGCTACGATGAACAAGAATGTTGTTAAGCAGGCCATAAGTGGAAGTTTTTTATGAAAGAACAATGGGACGGCCACTATATTGGATATATTCAGGAATATCCAATTTTCAATTTTGCGTTTAGCCAATAACCACATGCCTGCCCAGGCTGTTGAAGATACAATGGCATCGAACAATGGCACATCCGAGTCTGTATAATGCCTCAATACCAGGTAAAGCAGCCCAAAGCCGACTATCGAAATCGAAATAGCAATCGTTAATTCCTTATTGCCCGACCACGATACCTGGTTCTCGCCCTCCAGCTTTCTTTTTTTCCAGATAAACCAACCGTAAATGCTCATGGTCAGATAATAGACATTTAGAAGCACTTCAGCATATAATTTTACGCCCAGCAATAAAAACATCCACAACAAAACAGAAATTATTCCGGTTGGATAAAGCCAGATGTTATTCCTCTTTGCCAATAAAACTTCAGCTACACCAAAACCCACAGCCAGCCATTCGATTAATGAAGTGTGTAAAATCTGATCCTGAAAAAGCTTAAACCAGTCTTGAAAACTCATTTACAATAGTTGTTAAAATCATTGAAAACTGCTTTCAGGGCAAAACAGCAAGGTAAATGCTAACCTCTTTCCTACGTCGGTATTATCCGCATCAGGTTCATTTAAGGTGGAGGCTGGACGGTTAGAAGGTGGAGGGGATACCTTCAACCTTTTACCTTTCTACCTTTGACCTTAAAATGGGTATAATCTCAGCAAGTTGGAGGCAGCAGAAATTGCCATACCAAAAAGCACCCCTTTGAGTGAGGCAAATATAGGTTTAAAAATGAAATGTTTCCATTGAAATGAGAAGAGTTGTCAACTTTCTGACCGTAGGCCATTAAAGCTGACAACTCTCCAATCTATTTAGAATAATCCTAACTGCCCTTTATCATCAATATCGATATCATCCGGGTTGGTGATTTCGAAATCTACCTTTTTTACGGGTTTTTCGTTCGCCCTGGACTTATCCTCAGCTTTAACTTCATCCTTTTTAACTACTTCAGGTTCTGATTTAGGCTTTTCTACTGTAACAGGTTTTTCCTTTGCCTCTGGTTCTGCAGCCTTAATTGCTTGCACTTCTGAACGTTCAAACTTCGGTTTTGGTTGTGCTACAACCGGTTCATCGGCAACTATCTTTTCAGTTCCGTTATCTGTTATTGTTTCTCTGTTACTAACTTCAGGTACTGATTCCTCAACGCCATTTTCCTCTATAGTTGTTTCTGCCAGTTCTTCGACAACTATTTCAGGCTCCTCTAAAATTACTTTCTGAACATCATGCGGAGATAACCTGTTCCCGTTCGCTTTCAATCCTTTCACATCAATCAGTTCTGCCAGGGTTAAATCTAATGTTTCAGGGATTTGAGTTTTCCCTTTTAACACATCAACAATGATTTTTGCTGCAGGATTTGAAGTGAGATACAATAACTTCGACTTCTGCTCTTCACTGATAAAAATAGTTTTCTTGCCATTGGCCTGAAGTTCGAATACAAAACGTTTGATGAAATAGTTCTGTGCTTTGCCTTCAAAATGAACAGCCGCGAAGATCTGTTCGGGGTCAAACTTCTGGATCAGGATTAACCCATCATCAAAGTGATTGCTCAGCTCAAAAGAACTCAATTCGTAATATCCATCTTTATGTACCTGTAAAATACGGTCATCGCCATCAAATTCACCCAGGTATTTTCCACGGCCGTCAACATTCAGGCGCTTTAATAAATCATCATACCAGATTTTCAGTCCCGATAAGGTAGAAACGCCTTTACTTTTCAGCACGATTTTCTTAACCGGATATTTGGATACGATATTACCCTGCGAACCACGTCCTTTAATGGCCACTTCGGCGAAGTCAAGATCAAACTGCAGCTTACGCAATTTGGAGTGCGGCTTTAGCGCTACATTAATCACTTCAGCTTCTCCATTAGGATTAGCCGTAAAATATAAAACCTTCGATCCCTTCGATCCCTTGGTTAAATCATATTCCTTATCGCGCGTTACGCCTACTACAGCAAACCTTTTAATATAGGAAGTACCACTTGCTCCATCCTTATAAACCATGTTATAAATGGTACGCTCATCGTTTTTCTTAAACACCTGCACATGGATAATGCCTTTACCCACAAAGGTTTTGTCGGCTACTTTGGTAATGATGCATTTTCCATCCTCACGGAAAACGATTATTTCGTCAATATCCGAACAATCGGCTACAAATTCATCCTTACGCAAGCCCGAACCCACAAAACCATCGGCCCGGTTTACATATAATTTTACGTTGGCCAAGGCAACTTTTGACGCTTCCACCCGATCGAACAAACGGATTTCGGTTTTACGTTCCCTACCTTTTCCGTATTTATCTTTCAGCTTCTGATACCAGGCAATAGCATAATCGGTAAGATGTTTCAGGTGATTTTTAACCACTTTTATTTCATCTTCCAGGTTTTTCATCTGCTCATCGGCCTTTTTCACATCAAAACGGGTGATGCTACTCATCGGCTTATCAATCAGTTTCTTAAAATCCTCGGGTAATATTTCGCGGTAAAGTGAGGGTTTAAACGGTTCGAATAAAATATGTAATACCTCGACCACGGTTTCAAAATTGGCTGAGTTTTCATATTCAGGATTCTTATACATGCCCTCCTGAATAAATATTTTAAGTAACGAACTAAAGAAGATTTTCTCCTGTAATTCATGCAGACGGATTTCGAGTTCTTTTTTAAGTAAACTCTTGGTGTGTTTTGTATTTTCGATCAGGATATCGTTCACACTTAAGAAGTGTGGCTTATCGCCCTGGATAATACAGGTATTTGGCGAGATCGATACCTCGCAGGCCGTAAAGGCATAAAGGGCATCAATAGTTACATCAGGCGAAATACCCGGTGCCAGGTGTACTACAATTTCTACATTGGCTGCCGTATTATCTTCAATCTTTTTGATCTTGATCTTACCTTTATCATTCGCCGATAAAATACTATCAATTACGGATCCTGTAGTGGTACTGAACGGAACTTCGCTGATCACCAGCGTTTTTTTATCCTTTTCGGTTATTTTGGCACGCACCCGGATTTTGCCGCCACGCTGACCTTCGTTATAGTTCGAAAAATCGGCCATACCGCCCGTAAAGAAATCGGGCAGTATATTCGGGCGCACACCGCGTAATGCTTCCATCGATGCATCCAACAATTCGATAAAATTGTGCGGCATTACTTTGGTGGCCAAACCTACTGCAATACCTTCTGCGCCTTGTGCAAGCAATAATGGAAATTTAACCGGTAAAGTAATCGGTTCATTATTACGCCCATCGTAACTTAACTGCCATTCGGTTGTATCAGGATTGAATACCACTTCATTGGCAAATTTCGACAAACGTGCCTCAATATAACGTGGTGCTGCAGCACTATCGCCAGTAACCGGATCACCCCAGTTACCCTGCATATCAATCAGTAAATCCTTTTGCCCAATCTGCACCATCGCATCGCCGATGGAGGCATCACCATGTGGATGATACTTCATGGTATTACCGATTACGTTAGCTGCTTTATTAAAACGGCCATCGTCCATCTCTTTCAGAGAGTGCATTATGCGGCGCTGAACAGGCTTTAAACCATCGTTAATATGCGGAACCGCCCTATCAAGAATTACATAAGACGCATAATCGAGAAACCAGTTTTCGTATAAACCGTTGATTGGGGTTATGGTATGTTTGTGCTCTTCGTTTACGTTTTGATCTAATTCTTCACTCATTTATTTACAGAAATTGGCAGCCGTAAATATAATAAAAATGATGGCACAGCGTGAAGAGAGGTTATTCACATTTTGCAAAGAACACCCGTCCTATCGCGGCTGGTGTTTCACCTGCCGAAATTTTAACTTACTTGTGTTGATTTGGAAAGCAGGGTTCCCTAAGTTGCACCAAGCGTCAATCCCGCTTCATCTATCGGCTGGTGTCTCAACTGCCGAAATTTTAACGTACTTGTGTTGATTTGGAAAGCAGGGTTCCGTAGTTGCATTTAATATCAGTCCGGCTTTCCGATACGATCTTTTTTGTCCGCAGGCCACGCTCAGCCTACAAAAAAGGATCTCCCCTTCAATCCGGTTTAGGTGGATAGTTTTGTGCTGCTATTTAGGGTAGCATAGCGCAGATCACAAATTACATATAGAACTAAATAAAAGTAGTGATTTATCCTATAGGCTGGTGTCTCAACTGCCGAAAATTTAACGTACTTGTGTTGATTTGGAAAGCAGGGTTCCGTAGTTACATTAAATGTCAGTCCGGCTTTCCGATACGATCTTTTTTGTCCGCAGGCCACGCTCAGCCTAAAAAAAGGATCTCCCCTTCAATACGGTTTAGGTGGATAGTTTTGTGCTGCTATTTAGGGTGGCATAGCGCAGAAAACCAGTCTGATCATTCTTCGAAAGTAAAATGCAAGAAAAATTACAGGACAGCCGCTATTCATCTATCGGCTGGTGTTTCACCTGCCGAAATTTTAACTTACTTGTATTGATTTGAAAAGCAGGGTTCCATAGTTGCATTTAATATCAGTCCGGCTTTCCGATACGATCTTTTTTGTCCGCAGGCCACGCTCAGCCTACAAAAAAGGATCTCCCCTTCAATCCGGTTTAGATGGATAGTTTTGTGCTGCTATTTAGGGTGGCATAGCGCAGAAAACCAGTCTGATCATTCTTCGAAAGTAAAATGCAAAAAAATAACGCAATCATACAAACCATCAGCTAAAATGGCATGTTTTCTAAAAATAGATTTCTCGGCTGCGTTGCACTTCGCTCGAAAGGACGATCGCGTAGGTATACTGATCCCTAAAAAATGTGTTATTCTTCACCCAAAAGCACCCCCGAAACGTTCCAGGCACTGGAACTTCCGCCCTCAGGTTTCCCCATAGGGATAGTTACTCTTATGGTATGCGTACCCGCTTTTAAATCGCCCAGACTAATCCAGTTTGGATTGGTAACCGTACCCGGACACCAGTTAGAGCGGCTTAAATCCGACGAAGAAAGTCCACTTTCAAAATTGCCTGAAGCTGGGTTGGATAAACGGTACGATCCGCAATCCTGTCGCCACGGCGTGAAAGCAAAAACTTCTTTTCCATCTAACCAGATCGTATTTTTCCTCGGTACAAACTCATCGCCATTACCCCAGCCGCCATGCCCGGTGGTAATGTAACGCAATTTTGCATCCTTTAAATCTTTGGTAAGCGTAAAAGAAACTTCCAAACCTTTTTCGCTGCTAAACATCGTTGCATATTCCTGTCCGGCCATCTCCAATACATTGGTCGAATTGAATAAAGGTAAAATCACTTCTTTTGCTTCTTTCGGTCTGCCACCATTGTGCAGGGTAATATTTAAAGAAACCTGATGTCCACCTTTATCATAGTTACCAATAAAAACAGCTACCCAGGCTTCTTTTCCGTTCACCACTGGAAATAACTCCGAAACATCCTGACGGTAATAAACTTTATCCGCCCAGTTTTTATCCTTTAATTTTAAGGTATTGTATTTACCCACGCCAAAAGGCGTAAAAAAGCGCATCAGTTCGATTACCGGGTTATAATCTGCCGTAGCTACTACGCCCTGGTATTTCTTCCCGTTTCCATTATCGTAAACAGGTAATGCCTTAACCGAATTTTTAAGCGCATCCATCAAACTGATCGTTTTATCGGTCGGAATAATAAATACCGAACCCGTTCTGTCATAAGCATCACCCTTTGATTGCTCTGTTAAATCGACAAATACATTCGGATTAGCCATTTTAGGAAATTTAACTTTTCTGGCGATTACTGTTCCACCGGCAAAGCGAAAAACAGAATCGTTCGATTGTGGCTTATCAATAAAATTGATTGTTTCGTTATTGAAAACATTTAAAGTAATAAACCGGCTTTTCCAAAGCAGATCTTTATAAGTTAATCCATCGGTTAGTTTAGACGATATTTTTCCCGGGTCAATTGGCATGGCTTTCTTAACTTCTTCAATTTTTGTAGCCGTTACGTAACTGTTTCCATTACGCACCTGCTCTAAAACCAATCCCAGGTTTTGGCCTAAACTCGTTGGTGCAGCTTTTATCCCCGCATCGGTGGTATACCATAGATCTATACGGTTAGAATTTACCACCATTGTTGCCCTTTTGCAGATGTATCCTAAAATTACTTTTGTCTCCGCGCCAAACTCAAGAACCTGCTTAGCAATGGCAGTGCTATCATCAGTAGCGATCTGATGATCGGCACTTAAATCAGCCACCTGAAATAAAATCTGTTCAGGTTTCGTTACAATACCTTGTTCATAAGGATATTTAGCCTTATGATCTAAAATAGATGCGTTACTGATTAAGTTCTGCTTTGCAGAAGCAATAACCACTATAGGATTTCGATCTTCTTTTGGTTTCCCATCAGCCGACCGGAAATAAGTGATTTTATAAACGGCATTATGGTTAAGTACGCGCTGCGCATGCAGTTTAAAAGAAATAAAAATAGAGAAAAAGAAGATGTAGAGATATTTCATTATGGTTAAAAAACCAAATATAGAGAATAGTTGATATTAGTGGTTGGTTAGACACCGACCGATAGATTAAAGGTTTCCCGCTGATCATACAGACTTTGGCAGATTTAAAAACAATTGCAACGGCAAACTGCAAACCAGTCCTGCACTTATCGGCTTAAATCAGCGGGAAATAACTGTAAAAAAGCTTCCGGTATACCCCGGAAGAGTACAGCAGATTATGTGCGCTGCAAACTTTTAATTTAGCACCGAAAACCGCTTACCTTTCCAACCTATCCTCAACAAAAGCAAACGGTATCAAACTCTTTACACTCGGTACTTTTAAAACTTCTCCATTTAAACAATAAAAAATCACCTCAATAGGTTTGTTTTGTTTACGTTCAAATTCTACCATTACCTGTAAGCAACCTCCGCAAGAAGTTACTGGCTTCAAAATCTCAAAATTATCGGTCTGCGCCGTAATTGCCATACTTTCAATCACCGCATCCGGATAAGTAGAACCAATATTAAAAAGGGCAACACGCTCCGCGCAAAGTCCTGAAGGATAGGCTAAATTCTCCTGGTTGCTGCCCAAAATGGTTTCGCCAGAGGCCAAGCGAATGGCTGTGCCCACCCTAAATTTAGAATATGGCGAATAAGAGGTACCCAAAGCCTGTTGTGCAAGTTCGCAAAGGCTTCTATCGGCCAATGTTAACTCTGAAATACCGGCATACTGTTCAAAAGTTATATTAAGATGTATTGAATTCATTTTAACCTGATTATGAGACCGCAAATGTTAAATTTTTACAGCGGGCGAACAATTTAGGTTATTTTTTGTATTATTTAGTAAAGCTGCCTTAAAATTAATTTTAATGGCATGCTTTAGGCATTTATCTAAATACCAAACACACTTAGCTTTGAATAAATACGTACGCAAAAGTCTTAAAATTTTATTGTGGGTAATTGCTTCCATCATTTTTCTGGTGGTTGGTGTGGCCCTTTCGCTAAATATTCCAGCTGTTCAGAATTTTGTTAAAGGGAAAGCGATCAACTATCTTAAAAACAAAACCAAAACCGAAGTGAGTTTAGAGAGCATAAAAATTGCTTTGCCTAAAGACGTGGTTTTGAACAAATTTTACATTCAGGACCTTAAGGGTGATACCTTGTTATATACGGAGAAACTTGCAGTTGATATCAGTTTATTTAAATTGTTAAAAAATACGGTTGAGATCAATAACATAGAACTTAAAAACGTACGTGCGAATGTAAAGCGCATCACTCCGGATACAACTTTCAATTTTTCTTTTCTGGTTGACGCTTTTGCCAGCGACCAGAAAAAACCAGAGGAGCAGGTAAAAAAAGATAGCACTTCTACCCTAAAATTTTCTGTTGATAAAGTTTCTTTCGAAGATATTGGCATTAACTACCGCGATGATGTTGCGGGTAATGATGTGAAATTATATCTAGGCGCATTCAAAACCAAAATCAAAGATTTCGACCTGGCCAACCAGCACTATGTTATTAAAGAGTTGAGCCTGGCGAATACTTCATTGCGTTATTTACAACAAAAACCATTGGTTAAATTGGTACAGCACATTACCAACAGCGTAGATAGCACGGAAAAAACACAGGGTAAACTGCCATTAATTGAGGTACAGAATTTCGTTTTCAATAATGTAAAGGTAAACTACGACGACCAGGTTTCGACAACGAAAGCAGTTGCCGATGTAAATGATCTGGGCCTGGTAAACCTGAAAGTAGATTTAACCAATAGTAAATATTCGGTAGATGATGCGCATTTAAACAAATCGAATATCCTCTTTGCTTTTAAACCAGCCCCAAGCAACGATTTAAAGAAAGTTAAAGATACCGTCGTTCCTGAAAAGTCACCTTTGGGCCTGTTAATTAAAAATATTAGTTTAGGCGATAACGATGTACAGTTTGATAACCTGGGCGCAAAACCCGCGCCTCAAGGTATGGACTTTAACCACCTAAAAATAAATCAGTTAAATTTAGGTGCCAGCGATGTAAGCTATAGTGCAGCAGGAATAAAAGCCAATGTTAAAAATGGGTCATTAAAGGAAAAGAGTGGCTTTATCCTCGATGAATTACGCGGTGATGCGGTGTACAATGACAAACAGATCAAGCTGAGCAATTTTATACTGAAAACACCAAATACCAGCATTGAAAATGCTACGGAATTAAATTTTACCTCAATGGAGGATCTGACCAAACATCCGGAACGCGTAAAATTGAATATAGCCCTTAAGAACACCACCATTGGTTTAAAGGACGCCGGATATTTTAGTAATGCTGTACCCGTAAATTATCGCAATGAAAAAATAAAGATCAATGCTGATGTTAATGGATATCTGAACGAACTGAATATTCCAAAACTACAGATCAGCGGTTTAAAAAATACGCAGATTGATATCAGTGGAAAAGCAAAAGGTTTACCCGACATTAACAAAACCTTTCTTGATTTAAACATCAAAAAACTTCATGTTACCAAAAGTGATATTTTAGTGGCCGTACCTAAAAAATCGTTGCCTCCTTCCATTGAACTGCCTAACGTGATCGATGCAAAAGGTAATTTTAAGGGCTCCATGACTGATTTTAACACCAACCTGAACATTAATACCGATATGGGTGGTGCTGTGGTAGTTGCAGGTATGAATGGCCCTAAAGGCAAAGAAAGTTACAAGGCAGATGTTAGTTTAAATAATTTCAACGTTGGCCGCCTACTAAAAATGCAGCCTAAACTAGGCCGTGTTTCGGTTAGGGCCAATGTGGCGGGAACAGGCCTCGATCCTAAAAAAATCAATGCAAAGTTTAATGCTAAAGTATTAAATGCTTATTACAATAAATACACTTACCGCAATTTAACCCTGGCAGGAAATTACAGCAACCAGCGCATCAACATCAAAAGCAGCATGCCAGATAGCAATGCCAATTTTAATCTGGATGCTAAAGTAAATCTTGCAGGGAAATATCCATCGGTAAAAGCTGATCTGAATTTAAAACAGGTGAACCTTCAGGCACTAAACTTTAGTCCAACGGTTTTAAGCGCTGCAGGTGTAGTTAGAGTTGACCTGGCCACCGCTGACGCGGATTACTTGAACGGATCGGTTGATGTTACCGGTTTACAACTGGTAAAAGATCAACAAAGAATCAATGTCGACACGATTTCGATCCGGGCAAAATCAACCGCTAGCGAAAACGAGCTTACACTAAAATCCGAAATACTTTCGGCAAAGATTGATGGAAAATATCAACTCACCAAAGTAGGCAGTGCCATCATCAACGAAATTAATAAATACTATGCTTTTGGCACCGTAACCAAAATTCCGGATCAGCGTTTAAGGTTTTTTGTTCAGGTTTATGATTCTAAACTGTTAAAGAATTTTGTGCCTGAGTTGACGGTATTTAAACCCTCTCAGTTTTACGGATTGATTGATACTCAAAAAGACAGTCTGCAGATTAAGGGTAATTTCCCACAGGTAGTTTATGGCGATTTTAAAGTAGATACGACGGTTTTAAACATCAATAATGATAACAATAAATTAGACTATAGCTTAACCGTTAAAAGCCTTCAAAGTCCCTCTGTGGCACTTTTTAATACCGAGGTAAGTGGCGATGCTGCCAATAATAATTTAGGTGTTAACATTTTCTTACGCGATAGGCAGAAAAAAGACAAATACGTTATTGGTGGTAATTTCCAATCGATCAACAAAGATTTTAAATTCGCTTTAGATCCGCAGAAACTATTGCTCGATTATCAAAAATGGGTGGTTTCACAAGATAATTATATCCAGTTTGGTGCATCGGGCATATTGGTAAATCAGTTTCAAATCAGCAATAATGGACAGTCACTTTCCATCAATAGCAACCCTACCCAACCCAATGCGCCTTTAGCTGTCGCATTTAAAGATTTCCAACTGGAAACCTTAACCAAATTTGCCGAAACCGACACGACTTTGGTTGGCGGTCGTTTAAACGGAACTGCAAATGTTAAAGATTTGGCCAGTACGCCAAAATTTGAAGCAAACCTCACCATTGATCAGCTGCGTTATCAGAAAGACCAACTGGGTACCTTACGTTTAGCGGTAAACAACAATACCGAAAACGCTTTCGAGGTAAATGTGGCCTTAACCGGTGTACATGAGCTAAGGGTAAATGGCTTCTATTATACCGCACCGAAAAGCGCATTAGACCTTACCGTGAACATCGATAAGATCGAAATGAAAAATATTGAGAGTTTATCTGCGGGTCAGCTTAAAAACGGAACGGGTACACTAACCGGGGCACTAAGTGTTAAAGGCGAATTAACTGCTCCAAAAATATTGGGCGATTTAACTTTCAACAATGCGGGGATCAGAGTTGCGTATGTAAATTCGTACTTCCGTTTGCCTAACGAGAAAATTTCATTTACAAATGAAGGGATCAGTTTTAATAACTTCACACTGATTGATTCCCTGAATCAAAAGGCAACCATCGATGGAAAAGTTTATACCAGTAATTTCAAAGATTATCGTTTTGGTTTAGATATCAAAATGAACAATTTCAGGGCAATCAATTCGACCGCAGCCGATAATGACCTCATTTATGGAACAGTATTTTTAACCAGCGATATTAAAGTACGCGGCGATTTGAACCAGCCTGATGTGAACATGAACGTGAGGGTGAACAAAGGCACAAAATTTTTCTTTGCCCTGCCAACAAGCGACCCTTCAGTTATTGATCAGGAAGGAATTGTACAATTTATTGATGCTGATGCCCCACCATTTAACGGCCAAAAGGCTTTAAAAGTAGATAGCGTGAGTAAATCAGCCATGAAAGGGATTAACCTGGTTGCAGCCATCACCATTGATCCTGAAGCCGAATTGAATGTGGTGGTTGATCCATCAAATGGTGATGCACTGAATATCAAAGGTGAAGCAGACCTGAATGCAACGATGGATCCCAGCGGCAAAATAAGCTTAACAGGCCGTTATGAAATTATTGATGGTTCATACAATTTATCAGTTGGTCCGCTAGGCAAAAAAGCATTCAAACTGGTTAAAGGAAGTACCATTGTCTGGACGGGTGAGCCAACTTCTGCCAACGTAAACTTAACGGCATTATATGAAGTGAATGCGGCACCTATCGATCTGATCAATGAGCCAGATAATGTCCAGGCCAAAACCAAATTGCCTTTTCAGGTTTATTTGATGATGAAAGGTGAGTTATTGAAACCGATCATTTCTTTCAAACTTGATTTACCTGAAAACGAGCGAGGGGCATTAAATGGTACGGTTTACACCAAATTAATCAATGTAAACCGCGATGAAAGTGAATTAAACAAACAGGTTTTCGCGCTATTGGCATTGAACAGGTTCATCGCCAATAATCCTTTCCAAAGTTTGGCAGGCGGTGGAGGTGGTGTTTCTACCCTGGCCAGATCAAGTGTGAGTAAATTGTTGACAGAACAGTTAAATAACCTTGCTTCCGATTTAATTCAAGGTGTGGAATTGAATTTTGGCGTAAATTCATCAGAAGATTATTCTACCGGCTCACTTCAGCAAAAAACAGACCTTGAAGTTGGTTTATCAAAAAAATTATTAAATGATAGGCTTACGGTAACCGTGGGAAGTTCTTTCGCATTGGAGGGACCGCAGGCACCAGGCGAAAAATCGACAGATATTGGCGGAAATGTAAATGTTGAATATGCCTTATCAGCCGACGGAAGATATAGGTTAAGGGCTTACCGACGCAACCAAAACGATGTAATCGTACAGGGACAGATTATCGAAACCGGTTTGGGTTTCACCCTGGTAGTAGATTACAATAAATTCAGAGAGATTTTCCAGAAAAAACGCAACAGAAGAAACATTGAACAAAAACCTAAAAATGAGACAACTAATTAGACCAATTTTATTTGTACTGGCCTGCTTAGTTTGGGCTGCATGTAGCTCTACCAAATCATTAAAGCCTGGACAACATTTATATACGGGTGCTGAAGTAAAAATTAATCCGGATTCGTCAGGTAAAATTGATGATGAAAAACAGGTAAAAAAAGATTTAGAAAGTAAAACAAGACCCCGCCCCAACAAATCTATTTTGGGTATAAGATATAAACTGGGCATTTATAACCTGGCAGGCGAACCTAAAAAGCCGAAAGGGTTTAGAAACTGGTTACGAAGACAAGGTGAACCGCCCGTATTAGTGAGCGAGGTAAAACTGAAATATAATAATGATGTACTAACCAGCTATCTGATAAGTGAGGGTTATTTACAAGCTACAGTTACCGGCGATACCGTAGTGAAAGATAAAAAAGGCAAAGCGGTTTACACTGCAGAAACCGGTAACCGATATAAAATTAATAAAGTTACTTTTCCACCTGATACTGGCGTTTTAACTAAAATTATCAATCAGAATAAAAATAAAACCTTAATAAAGGTAGGCGATTATTACGACCTCGACAATTATAAAAACGAGCGTATCAGGATCGATAATGACCTAAAAGAGCAGGGTTATTTTTATTTCAGTCCCGATTACCTGATTATGCAGGTAGATAGTACCATCGGTAAAAACCTGGTAAATGTAAATATCAAAGTTAAAGACATTGCGCCTGATGCCGCATTAAAACCATATAGTATCAGGGATATCAACATATATCCAAGCTATACCTTACGTAGAGATACCCTCTTAAGAAAGTTAAAACCGCTTGAATATCACGATTTCAGCATTTATGATGACCGCAATACTTTTAAACCGAGATTATTTGATCGTCTTGTTTTCTTCCAGAAAGGTGAACCTTACAACCGTAAAGATCATAACCAATCGTTAAACAGAATGGTCAATATTGGTGCTTTCAGGGATGTAAGGGCAGAGTTTTTACCGGTTGATAGCTTCAAAAATAATCAGTTGGACCTGAATATTTACCTTACCCCATTGAAGAAGAACTCATTGAGTTTCTCGGTTACCGGTACCAGCAAATCAAACAATTTTGTGGGTTCGGAGGTAAAAGTTACCCAAACCACGCGAAACTTATTCAGAGGTGCTGAGCAATTAGATGTAAGCGTTAGCGGTGGTTTCGAAACACAGGTTAGAGGTACTTCGCTGGGCCGGAATTCCTTATCCTTTACAGCTGAAGGAAAACTAACTTTCCCAAGGCTGATTGTACCATTTTACAAACCTAACAGCACGAATGCTTTTATCCCGAAAACCATTACATCGCTTTCTTATCAGATGCTAAACCGGGGCTCTGAATATACCCTACACGCGATAAAAGGTGAATACGGTTACAATTTCAGAGAAAATCAGTATAAAGAGCATAACTTAAATCCTATTTCGATAAGTTATATTTCTACCGGTTTTCCTGACTCGAACAGGCGGGATAGTTTATTTGAGGCAAATCCGTTACTAAGAAGTACACTCGAAAATCAATTTATTATTGGTAGTAATTATAATTTTACCTACACCAACCAGATGGAAACCAATCGCCGCAACAATGTTTATTTCTTTGGCGGTTTAGAAACCGGTGGTAATGTTTGGGGCTTATTTACGCCTAAAAATGAGATGGGCCAAAGAACTTTATTTAATACCCCACTTACGCAGTTTATCAGGGCAGAGGCCGACTTTAGGGATTACTATAAAGTTAACCGTAACCTGATCTGGGCAAACCGCCTGAACCTGGGTTATGGTTACGCTTACGGCAATAGTTCATCCTTACCATTCGTAAGGCAATTTTTTGCAGGTGGCAGCAACGATATCAGGGCCTTTCCGGCCCGGACCTTAGGTCCGGGCACTTACAAAGTTCCGGATGATGCTATCTTTGCCGATCAAGGTGGTGATATTAAATTGATGCTTAATTCTGAACTCCGGTTTAAGCTTGTAAGTGTGCTTTATGGCGCATTGTTTGTGGATGCTGGAAATATCTGGCTCCGGAAAGAAGATCTTGGAGAACCGGGCAAACCGGAAACGGCAAGATTAGGATCCGGTTTTAAGTTGAAAAACACCTTTAACGAATTAGCTGTGGGTACTGGCGCTGGTTTACGTGTAGATGCAACCATTTTCGTAGTTCGTTTAGATGTTGCCTTTCCAGTGCGAAAACCATATCTGCCTGAAGGACAAAGATGGGTATTTGACGACATTGCCTTTGGCAATAAAGACTGGCGCAGGCAGAATTTAATTTTTAATATAGGCATAGGATATCCGTTTTAATTTTCAGATGAAAGTAATTAGCAAGATCAAAAATTTCTTTATTGCGCTTTATCATCTTTTTGTTGCTGCCGGAAAAGGGTTTGTAGAAGATCGGGTAACTAAACTGAGTGCTTCATTGGCTTACTATACTATTTTTTCACTTACCCCGCTTATTATCATTCTCCTCTCAGCAGCCACCTTATTTTTTGGAGACGAAAGAAACCAAAAGACAAGGGGCCAGTTTTACGGTCAGGTGACCGAAATGGTGGGCAAAGATGCAGCTACACAAATTCAGGGTTTTGTAGAGCATGCTAATAAATCAGGTCAATCTACCATTGGTTTAATTATTGGTATAGCTACGCTGATCATCGGGTCTACGGCCATTTTTATTGAAATACAGGATAGTATTAACATGATCTGGAAGGTAAAGGCTGTACCCAAAAAAGGTTGGCTGAAAATGCTTTCCAATAGGTTATTATCCTTTTCTTTAATCGTTTCAATGGGTTTTTTATTGCTGGTATCGCTGGTCATCAATAGTATAGTGGTGGGTTTAGGTTCAAAATTAGCCAACCTGATTTCACAAAGTGAAATAAAGGAAGTTATCCCGGTAGCCAACGACACCATGACCTTGCTGATTTATATTTTGAACAACGTCATTACGCTTGCCGCCGTAACCGCCGTTTTTACTGTTATTTTTAAAGTCTTACCAGATGTGATCATCCGATGGAAATCGGCAATCATCGGTGCTTTGTTTACAGCTATCCTGTTCAGTTTAGGTAAGTACCTCATTGGAATTTATATCGAAAAAGGCAATCCGGGTTCTGCTTTTGGAGCGGCCAGCTCCATCATTGTGATTTTATTGTGGATTTATTACACCTCAATTATACTTTACTTTGGCGCTGAATTTACCCAGGCTTATGCCGAAAAATATGATAACGGCATTGCTCCCAGTAAATACGCGGTATTCACCAAAATTACCATTGTAGAGAAAAAGGTAGATGTACTGCCACCGCAGCATCCGGAGGATACAGTGAATGCGCCAAAAGAGTAATTACCATTTGAGATCACGGCCGTCATCCTGAACTTTTCAGGTTCCAAAAAAGGTCTTTATTGCCACTCTCGATTAAAAACACATGGCAAACAGTTTCGTGAAGACAAACCATGGATAAAGCTAAGCTACCTCTTCTGTAATCACCTTTTCTTCAGTTACCTCATCCTTCTCTATCCTTAGGTTGCGGATAATATGCTGCTGCCTGTCTGGCGTATTTTTTCCCATATAATATTCTAACAGGCTTTTAATGGTCTGATCTTTTAAAATAACGGGATCCAGTCTGATGTCTTTACCAATAAACAAACCAAATTCGTCCGGAGAAATTTCACCCAGCCCTTTAAATCGGGTTATTTCTGGTTTATTGCCCAGTTTTTCAATCGCATTTTTACGTTCTTCATCGCTATAGCAATAAATAGTTTCCTTTTTATTCCGAACCCTGAAAAGCGGTGTCTGCAAAATATATACATGGCCTGCTTTTACCAGATCTGGGAAAAACTGCAGGAAAAAAGTCATCATCAGCAAACGGATGTGCATACCGTCCACATCAGCATCTGTAGCAATCACGATATTGTTGTAATGCAAGCCATCTAAACCATCTTCAATATTTAAAGCATGCTGTAGCAGGTTAAACTCTTCATTCTCGTACACTACTTTTTTAGTCAGCTCGTAACAGTTAAGCGGTTTTCCTTTCAAACTAAATACTGCCTGGGTATCTACATCGCGCGATTTGGTAATGGAACCTGACGCCGAATCTCCTTCAGTAATGAACAACGTAGTTTCATAACGTTTTTCGTGTGTGCTGTTGAAGTGAACCTTACAATCGCGCAGTTTTTTATTGTGTAAGGATGCCTTTTTAGCTCTATCGTTAGCCAGTTTTTTAATGCCGGCAATATCTTTACGCTCCCGCTCGGATTGCATAATCCTTTTCAACAAGGCATCGGCAACATCAGGATTTTTATGCAGATAATCATCCAGTTCCTTTTTAACAAAATCATTAATGAATGTAGCTACAGATGGCCCTTCCGGCCCCATATTCTGCGATCCCAGTTTGGTTTTGGTCTGCGATTCAAAAACGGGTTCCTGTACACGTATGGAAATGGCTGCAATGATGGATGAACGCACATCAGCAGCATCAAACTCTTTTTTGAAAAACTCCCGAACTGTTTTCACCACTGCTGCCCTGAAGGCTGCCTGGTGGGTTCCGCCTTGTGTGGTATGCTGCCCGTTTACAAATGAATGGTAATCTTCGCCATATTGCTGACCATGGGTCATCGCAATTTCGATATCGGGCCCAACCATGTGAATAATCGGGTATCTGATTTCATCAGGTTTATTAAATTTAGAAAGCAGGTCGTACAAGCCCCTTTCCGAAAAGTATTTCTGATTATTGAAATTTATTGTTAAACCTGTATTTAAGAAAACATAGTTCCAAACCATGCTCTCTACAAAATCGGGGATATAATGATAATTTCTGAAAATACTTTCGTCGGGGTAGAAAGTAATGGCCGTACCATTGCGTTGTGTAGTATCAATTACCGGATTTTCATTTACAATCTCACCTTTAGAAAACTCCACTTTTTTGGTTTTTCCATCACGGTACGATTGAACGGTAAAACTGGTGGAAAGTGCATTAACGGCCTTTGTACCTACCCCGTTTAAACCTACCGATTTTTGGAAGGCATTGCTATCATATTTACCGCCGGTATTAATTTTACTTACACAATCAATTACCTTGCCCAGTGGAATACCACGGCCGTAATCGCGAACGTTCACCTTTTGTTCTGATAGTGTAATTTCGATGGTTTTTCCGGTTCCCATTACAAACTCATCGATAGAGTTATCTACAATTTCCTTCAACAAAACATAAATACCATCATCTTGGGCAGAGCCATCACCAAGTTTCCCGATATACATCCCCGGGCGTAACCTGATGTGTTCTTTCCAATCCAATGAGCGGATACTGTCGTCGTTATAAATTACTTCTGCCATAATGTGTTCATTGTTCTTCAATGAAAAACCCTGCATTTTTTTGATTTGCAAAGTGATGAAGAATGTATAGAAATAACCCTGGTCATCGAAATAAACATTTTCAAGTACGTTCCCCAGAATTATCATACAATAATAGATTTATTCTGTGAGGCAAACAAAAGAAAGTTTCAACATACAAACATGGAGGATGGAATAGGTAAAATGGGTAATGGCCTGGTAGCAGGTTGATAGTTCAAAGTTTGATAGTTGGAACTATGATGGTCATGGCGAGAAGTTTCATCACTTACGTTTTTATGCCGTCAATTATCAATTTCTCCATTGGCTATCAACCATGAACCAAAAGACCGATGCCCCAATGAACCGATGATCAAAAGAAATAATTTCACTTCCATCTTACCTCTTCCGCCTTACATCTTTATATAATTTCCATATCTTCATCACTTTATTTAATATTCTTATCAATGCAACCGAAAAAACAGCTTTCGCTCTTTGATTTATCCATGATTGTGGTGAGTTTGGTTATTGGAATGGGCGTTTTCCGTACACCCGTAAACGTAGCGGCAAAAGCTCAGATTCCCGAATTATTTTACCTGGCCTGGTTTATTGGTGGTTTTGTGGCTTTCTGCGGAGCATTAACTTATGCCGAAATCGGTTCGCGTTTTCCGGTAACTGGTGGCTATTATAAAATTTTCTCGGTGGCTTATCATCCTTCCATTGCCTTTGCCATCAATTGCATCGTAATTATTTCGAGTGCGGCATCGGTGGCCGCGATATCTATCATTGGGGCTGAGTACCTGAGCAAGATTATTTTACCACCAGCCATACAAAACGAAACATCAAGGGTAGCGATAGCTATTACCACCATTTTGGTATTTTATCTGATTAATCTGTTGGGCTTAAAAGCGAGCGCTAAAACGCAAAATATACTAACGGTAATTAAAATCGGAATGATTTTAACTTTGATCTGCGCGGTATTTTTTGGCGGACAAACAGAAAGTATCACGCCTGTTTTTAAAACGGCAAGCGGGGCTTTACCAACCTGGTATGATTATGGAAAAGCTTTAGGCCTATGTTTAATTGCCGTTTCTTTTTCTTACGCAGGTTATGCGCAAACCATCAACTTTGGTGGCGAAGTTAAAGAAGCCAAAAAGGTAATTCCACGTTCCATTATTATCGGTTTAACCATTATTGTAGCCCTTTATCTTATTATCAATTATGTATATGTGAGGGTAATCGGTTTCGAAGAATTGAAATCGGCAGAAAGTATCGCCGCAATATTGGCCTCGAAAATATTTGGTCAGGCCGGATTTAATGCACTTTCGGTAATTATTTTTTTTTCCGTAATGGGCTATATAAATGTAAATCTGTTGAGCAACCCAAGGGCAATGTTTGCCATGGGAGAAGAAGGTGCGCTGCCAAAAATTTTTAGCAGGATGAACAAAAAAACAGAAGTAATTACCATGAGTCTAACGGCTTTCACCTTAATTGCGGTAGTGATTATTTTCTATGCCAAAACCTTCGATAAAATTTTAAACTATACCATTTTCTTAGAAAGCATCAGTATGGCCAGTTCAGCAGCCACCATTTTCATCCTTCGAAAAAGAACAGCGCATCTTGATAAAAAAACGATCTATACTGTGCCTTTATATCCTATATTGCCTATTATATTTATTGCTGCTTATACTTTTGTTGCCTTCAGTATTTACGCTGACGATGAAAATGCAGCACTTAATGGTTTATATATTTTTGCCGGCTTTCTGGCGATTTATTTTATAAGCAGGTGGTTTAACAATAATTAATTGTACGCAGATCGTCATTCCCAACTTGATCCGATTGCTATCGGATGGGAATCACGCAGTGTTTATGAATGCCACTGAATGAAATGAAAACTTATGAATGATCGTAATGCGATAAGCTTTAAGATTCCCGCCTGCGCGGGAATGGCGCCAGATCTTCGGAACTTGCCAAAGGCAGACCTCAGTAAAATAAACCTGATTGGAATGAACATGAAGCAGGAATGATCTACCCGGTTACACAGAACTTTGCTTTACAAAAAACATAAAGGAGCTTAAAATAATTAATGAACAAAACACTCTCGTTAAAACAAGAAATTGCCTACGCAGCGGGTATGATTGGCTGGAGTACGATGACCAACATCATCATCGTCATGCTGCCCTATTTTTACCTGCCCCCAAGCAACGCGGGTTTACCGCCTTTGGTACCACAGCTTGTTCTGTTGGGTGCATTTAATATCCTGTCGATAATTGCGGCCTCTGGCAGGCTGGTTGATGCCATTTACGATCCTTTCATCGCCTCAAGAAGCGATGCCAGCACCAATAAAAACGGCCGCAGAATGCCTTTTATGAAGTGGGCTATTGTGCCGGCCATGCTTTTCTGCGGACTGGTTTTTTATCCCATCCAAAAAACAGAAAGCCTGCATAATGCCTGGTGGCTCACCCTCACGCTCTGCTTGTTTTTTATATCGGTTACCACCTATATTATTCCCTATAATGCCTTACTGGCCGAGGTAACCAACACCCCTAGACAAAAAGTAAAATTATCCAGTTACCAGCAGGTGGGTTTTGTTATTGGCATTATTTTGTCGGCCTGTACAAACAATTTTGCCGATCTGGTTGAAGCTAATTTTCAGGTAGCCAACCGCAGCGAAGCCATTCAAGCGGCCATATGGGGGTTGTGCGTGCTCTCCGGATTGGTCATGTTATTGCCGGTGTTTTTTATCAATGAAAAAGAATTTTCTGTAGCAAAACCTACGCATGTACCATTATGGCCGGCAATTAAAAGTACTTTTAAAAACAGTAATTTTAAATACTACCTTATCTCTGATTTTGCCTTCTATACCGCACTGAGCATTATATCAAGCGGCTTATTATTCTTTTGTACGGTTTTATTGGGCTTACCGGAATCAGAAGGAGGCAAATTTATGGGTGCCATGGTTTTGGCTTCCCTCCTGTTTTACCCGATTGTTAATTTCGGATCTGCTAAAATTGGCAAAAAACCTTTTGTGTTGCTTGCCTTTGGTATATTGTGTTTAATTTTCGTTACCATTTTCTTTTTGGGTAAATTACCATTAGGGCCATATACGCAGATATATATGCTGGTATTATCGGCCTCTTTTCCATTGGCAGCACTGGGCATTTTACCTACTGCGATTCTGGCCGATATCGCCCAAAGAGACACTTTAAAAACTGGCGAAAACCACGAAGGTATGTTCTTCGCGGTGAAATATCTTTTTGTAAAACTTGGTCAAACATTAGGGATTGCCATTTTTGCTATGCTCACCATTTATGGTAAAGACCCTGGCAATGATTATGGGTTAAGGTTAAATGGTGTGGTAGGTTTTGGACTATGTTTAATAGCGCTGTTGTTTTTCAGCAGATTTAAAGAGGAGAAATAGTTCTAAGATAAGAAAAGATAAAACCCTATAACTTTTATTAATAGCATACTGTTGTAATATCTATTTCTTTTATGGAAAGCAATTGCTCTACTGCTTAGGTTACTATAGGCCCGCCCTTTGCTTAATCCCGATAAAATAAACGTATGAATTAAACCCTTTAGAATCGGGATAACGCTGTCGGTCAGGTTTATTTTACCAGCCGCAGTAGCTGTATTCTAGTCACTTAAAAAGTTTTATCTAAGCGTGATGCTTTTTCCTATTGCCAGCGGCTGAAAAATAAATGAGTGAAATAATCCTTAGTTAGGATAAAAAAAATTGTTACAAGCTTACATAAGATCTTCTATAGTCTGCTATAACTTAAAAATGTAAGAGGCTGTATCATAAGTGGAATTGTTATCCTGAGCTTGTCGAAGAACCTTGTTCTAAATGCTTTAAAGGCGTTTCGACAGGCTCAACGTGACAATTGGATGTAGAATTACAAATTATGATACAGCTTCTATTTATAAATTCACCTAATATCCGGTATTTTGTTTTAATGTGCCCTTACTTCTGTCAATCTGATCCTGAGGTAATGGAAAATATTCATCCCTGCTTTCAAAGGTTATGCCTTTCAGATAATCGAAGTACCCGCCTTCAAAAGAGAAATAACTTTCGAGCGTTTGTTTCGCTATGCCCCAACGTACCAGATCGAAAAACCGATGTCCCTCCATCGCCAGCTCTAGCCTGCGCTCAAACCGAACGGCATTTCTGGCGTAGGTAATATTAGGGAACGAGGTGTACGGACTTACTTTGTAGGCAGCAGCAGGCGCACCGTTTATCTGTTGCGGGGTAATTTTTGCAGCCCTGGCCCTCACAGCATTTACAAGTACTAAAGCCCTCGGCAGGTCGCCTTTTTCTACCGCACATTCTGCAGCCATGAGGTACACATCACCCAAACGGATCAGGTTTACATTTAATCCGGTTACGTTGGTGGTACCCGGCGCGGTGCCACTGGCAATCTGCGAAGCCTCTATGGTATTTTTAACGGCAACGAAAGGACCGCCATTTGAAGCATCACGAATCCAGGTGTCGCCTGCCATGATTCCCCAATCGCGATAAGGAATACCACGTCTGCCAATGGTCGATTCTATACGTGGATCAAAAGGTAAGGTTTTATCTACCACGTAATTATCTTTTGCTGATTCGGTTAAACCAAAATCTGATTTATAGGGGTTGTTACGGTAACTGCCATCCAATAAAGGCAATCCAGCTATATCAACCTTAAAAGAATTCGCCAAATCGATTGTTGGCTGGAAAAACCCACAGCAGTTGATCGGGGTGTTGCCATAAGGAAAATTCAGGATATCGCCAACATTTCCGTTATCTCCACCGGTACCATCAGTACCCACAGAGTGCTGAACAGACATGATGGTTTCCGGACCGTCTTCTTTGGTAATATCAAAATTATCTGAGTAAGGCATAGTGGTTAAGTCTGCTTTGGCCAAAATCACCGCATTCAGCAGATCGTAAGCTTCTGTATATTTTTTCTGATACAGGTAAACTTTACCAAGATAAGCCTGGGCTGCATATTTATCAACCCTCCCTTTTTGGTTTTTGGGTTTGGTTGTAGTCAAATTATCTACTGCGTATTGAAGATCAGCTATGATATTAGGATAAATATCTTTATCGTTAGGTACAAAGGTACCACTGCTGGCCTCGGTTACATACGGCACCATTTTAAATACCCTAACCAGGAAGAAATAATAATGTGCACGCAACAAACGGGCTTCACCTTGTATTTCCTTAGCACGGGCATCGCTAAATTTGGCAGAACCATTGCCTGCCTGTAAATTGGCCAATATTTTAAGGGTATTATTACAACGCTGAATGCCTTCAAAACACCTGTCCCAAAGATTCGATAAATTATCGTTTGTACTGGTTGGAGAATGTTGCTCAATGGCATTCATAGGGGGCTGATCGCCAACGCTACTGCCTTTATGGGCGTTATCTGAAGCTACTTCTCCAAAAAGCCATTGGCTGGGTGCAGCGCCGTAATTACCATAGGTACCGTTTACGTTGCCATTTAGCAGGCTATAGGCACCTACCAGTAAACCCTCCACCCCATCTTGAGTGGTTAGTTGTGCTTCTGTAAGTTCGCCCTGCGGTTGCAGGTTCAAAAATTCTTTCTTACACGAGAAGGTAGAAAAAATCAGAAAGGAGAGCAGAATATATTTTATATGTTTCATCTTTATTTATAGTTAAAATCCAACATTAATACCAATTAAAAACTGACGTGGAGAAGGATAAACACCCTGATCTACTCCCGGTGCAGAAAAAGTATCTGTAATCTGACTCACCTCCGGGTCCATACCAGTATACTTCGTGATTGTAAATAAATTGGTTGCGCTAACATATACCCGCAATTTGCTGATGGGCGAATTGGCACCGAATGCCTTAGCAGTAGGAATTGAATAACCAAGCTGTATATTCTTTAACCTTAAAAAACTTCCATCCTGAATATAATAGCTTGATGAGGCAAATTCCAGATCTGATGCGCCTGCATAGGCAGAAGGTATTAAACTGGTTGGATTTGAAGGACTCCATGCGTTTAACAGCCTGGTACTTTTTGCCCCATCGAAAGAAGGGAAATCGGTAAAATAACGTGTGGCCTGGAAAATATCATTGCCCTGAACACCATAGATGAATGCGGCAATATCAAAGTTTTTATAGGAGGCATTTAAGTTTACACCAACGGTAAAATCCGGATTGGGATCTCCGATAATGGTCCGGTCTTTTGGATCGATTACGCCATCGCCGTTAATATCCTGATAGCGTAAGCCACCAACCCTGGCGCCAGCATATGATGGATTGGCCTGAATATCGGCAGCACTCTGGTAAATTCCGGCAGTTTTGTACCCAAAAAAAGAACCAAATGGTGCACCTTCCTGCAGCACACTGGTTTGTAAACTCCTGTAATTACCATAAATCTGGTTAAAAATACCAGGGGCCAGCCTGACAATCTCATTTTTATTTTTAGAGAAATTTACACCAACATCAAATTTAAGCGGACTGTCATCTTTAATACCATAATGATAAGCCACATTAAACTCGATTCCTTTATTGCTCATGTCACCGATATTCACAAACGGTGAGCTACCTAAACCAACCACGCTGGAAGGTAAGGGAAGGTTATAAAGCATATCGGATGTTTTTTTGTCGTACCAATCAACCGATCCATCTATTGCACCTCCCCATAAACTAAAATCAAGTCCGATGTTCAGCGCTTTTAGCGATTCCCATTTTACATCGGCGTTTTGATAAGCATTTTGCCATACGCCCGTAGTTAATCCGTTTGCGCCACCAACGGCATAAGCAGAATTGATAATGGAACTTTGGAAACGGTTAATGTACTGATAAGGTGGGATCCGCTGATTTCCCGTCTGGCCGTAACCTACACGGAGTTTCAAATCACTCAGCCATTTTATGCTCTTCATAAATTCTTCTTCCGATAATCTCCAGGCTACACTTCCTGCAGGATAATTACCATATTTATTGTTCGGACCAAAGTTTGAAGAACCGTCACGTCTGAAGGTAATACTGGCCAGATAACGATCGCGATAAGAATAATCTGCTTTTCCAAATACAGAAAACAGTGAGCCTATGGAACCAAAACTGGTATTGCTGATATTGGAAGAGCCGGTACTCAGGTAATAATAATCCTGATTGCCTAAAATAAAGAAGTCATTTCTGCCTGCATTTAACTGCCGTGATTTTGACCTGATAGCTTCCGTACCCACCAGAATATTTACACGGTGTAATTCTTTAAAAACCTTACTGTAATTTAAAGTGTTGGTCCAGGTCCACTCGGTATTGTATCCCTGGTACTCGTTCAGGTTATTGGAGTTGTTGCCCTCAGAAAATTCGAGGTTTGGATAACGCATAGACAGGCCGTTAAAGTTTTCATAACGCAAACCAAAATTGGTTCTGAGCACCAGGCCGGGGATAATATCGCCTTCAGCAAAAACATTCCCGAAGAAGAAATTATTTTTGTTTTTATTATCTTTTGCACGGTAAAGAAAAGCGAGCGGATTCTCGGCGTTTCCCAGTTGGCTGCCCCTGCTGCCTGCAAAATTTCCGGCAATATCATAAACCGGGATAATGGTTGGTATTCGATAAGCCCAGCCCAATGCGCTGCCCTGATCCTGATAACTGCCCGGCGTATTGGGATTAACACCAAAACCATAACCTTCAGAATAACTATACTGTGCATTTTCGCCAAAACGGACACGCTTGTTAAAAGCCGATATACTGGTATTCGATCTTAAATTATACCTTTTAAATCCGGTATATTTTATGGTTCCTTTCTGATCGAGGTACCCGCTTGAAAAAGCGTAGGTTGCATTTTCGCCACCACCTGTTGCACTGATCTGATAATTCTGTACCGGTGCCGACTCTGTGATCTCATCAAACCAGTTGGTTCCTTCCTTATTTGCCCTTGTAATCTGATAAAACAAATTGGGATCGCGGCTGTAGTTATATTTGGAAGGATCGGCATCTGCAGCGGTAACATCCTGACCTAATTTAGAACCTGCCACCAGATAATCAGGCAGTACAGGAGTTGGCCCCGAACCATAGTTTTTGCCAGCTGCAATTGTTTTTCCCGCATTTGTATAGCCATCAAATACATACTGGGCATATTGCTGTGGGTTCATCATTTCCGGGAAGCTTCCTTTTCGTGGCGCCTGTGTACCATAATAAGAATCGAGCGTAATTTTTGGCAATCCTGTTACTCCTTTTTTTGTGGTAATAATTACAACCCCATTATTGGCCCGCGATCCGTAAATAGAAGCTGAAGAAGCATCTTTTAACACCTGCATGCTTTCAATGTCGTTTTGGTTAAGCCAGGATAGCTTGCCTTCAAAAGGAACACCATCAATTACATAAAGTGGTTCATTGTTATTGATCGTACTGATACCCCTGATACGGATTTGTGGGGTAGAACCAGGCGCTCCATCGTTGATGATCTGCACCCCCGTAGCCTTGCCCTGCAATGCTTCTACTGCACTAGCGGCGGGCTGGGCTTTCAACAGCCCCATACTCACCACTGCAACAGCACCCGTCAGATCCTTTTTCCGCTGACTTGAGTAACCCGTTACCACTACTTCTGATAATTTATTGTTTTCGGCCGTTAAAACGATGGAAAGATTGGTCTGGCCGCCTACGGCAACTTCATTTGATCTGTACCCGATAAAGGAAACTACGAGCACGTCGGTTGGTTTTGCAGCAATAGAAAATGTACCATTAGCGTCGGTTGTGGTGCCGCCAGGTCCATTTTTGATTTTTATCGTTGCCCCAACGATGGGTTGTTGATCATCACTGCCCGTAACTTTTCCGGTTACTTTGGTTTGGGCATCTGCCTTAAATACAAACAGCATAATCAGGCACAGGAGCACATAACTTCTCCTGAAAAAAGATAGATTTTGTTTCATAGGTTATTATGATTTAGGATTTTGAGCTAAAAAAAATGGCAATGCGCAGCATACAACAGCTTTAGTTGCCGCATTTTTTTAGTAAATAACTGGATTGATAGGCTTTTTTGCCCTTTTTAAACCTGTGGCAAATAAATCAGAATCGAATGCTCACAATGGCGGTGTACTGTTTTTTTCATAGTGTAATAATTGGTTAGATAGTTGGTTAGAAATTATAATATTTAAATCATATGTTATGTATACAAAAATGTAAACATAAAAAATACATTTAGAATAAAATAAATATACAAAAAATAAATAATTTACAGATACGTTGAATTAAAATACCAATTATTTTAATCGGCTTTCATTGCACCTGCATCCTGTACTGTGCACGACCGCACAAATAAGCAGGGTTTACTTTTCCACATTTTATTGTATCTTTGCCGCCGAAGCAGGAATAAGGGCTTGCCATTCTGAATGGCATATTCTCTCCGCAAGTTAGTCCTTCAATAATTGATTGTTCTAGCTTCTTCGATAAATATTACATAAAAACATACATGTTATTCAAAGAATTAAACCTCATTGAGCCCATTTTAAAGGCCCTTGAGACCGAAGGTTATTCACAACCAACACCCATACAGGAGCAATCCATCCCAACCATATTAAAAGGCAAGGATTTATTAGGCTGCGCACAAACCGGTACCGGAAAAACGGCTGCCTTTGCCATCCCTATGCTGCAATTACTGCACGAGAAACACATCAATACCAAGGCAACTAAAAATATCAAGGCACTGGTATTAACACCAACGCGCGAACTGGCCATCCAGATTGAGGAAAGCTTTAAAGCTTATGGCAAGAATTTAAATCTTCGCCATCTGGTCATTTTTGGCGGTGTAAACCAACATTCGCAGGTAGAGGCATTGAAAAAAGGAGTTGACATTTTAGTGGCCACCCCTGGCCGTTTACTTGATTTAATGAACCAGGGTTTTATTAACCTGAATACAATTGAACTGTTCGTTTTAGATGAGGCCGATCGGATGTTGGATATGGGCTTTATTCACGATGTGAAAAGAGTAGTGGCTAAATTGCCTGTTAAACGTCAGACTTTATTTTTCTCTGCAACCATGCCCGATGAAATTCAGAAACTGGCCAACACCATTTTGTCAAACCCGACTAAGGTAGAGGTTACTCCGGTTTCATCAACAGCCGAAACCATTAACCAATCCATTTATTTTGTGGATAAACCCGATAAAAAGAAACTTTTAATTCACCTTTTGCAGGATAAATCCATTGAAACGGCACTGGTTTTTACCCGGACCAAACATGGTGCCGACCGGATTGCGAAAGATCTGGGTCACGCCGGCATTAAAGCTGCTGCCATTCACGGTAACAAATCGCAAAATGCCAGGCAACGTGCGTTAAATGATTTCAAAGATAAAAATATCAGGGTACTGGTGGCTACTGATATTGCTGCCCGTGGGATTGATATCGAACAGCTGTCGCACGTTTTTAACTATGAATTACCCAACATTCCTGAATCTTATGTGCACAGGATTGGTCGTACGGGACGTGCAGGCGCGAACGGCTTTGCCATTTCGTTCTGTGATGCCGAAGAAAATGAGTATTTACTGGATATCCAGAAACTGATTAAAATTACTTTGCCTATTGTTGATGATCATCCTTATCCGCTAAGCTGGGAAAATATGCTGGCCAAAAACCAGGTTAAACGTAAACCACAGGCCCAATCTAAAGGTGGTGGCGGCGCTAAAAAAGGCGGCGATGGCAATATGAGTGGCAAACCGCGTAATGCTAGCAATAACAGGCGATTTGGCGGAAACAGAAGGAAAAGGGATTAGTGAGGCTGAAGGTTAGAAGGTGGAGGGCATAAGGCTTAAAACCCATAGCCTGGACAGCGTTAGGCTTATAAAAATAAACCCGGATTACGAAAACGTAACCCGGGTTTTTATATTTCTAGTTTAGTCGATTGCACGGAAAACCTTCGGCCCTATTAACCATCCGGCTTGCACCTCTCTAAGGACAATTGCAATGGAAAACCTTCCGCCCTATTACCTTCCGCTTTCTACCCTTAAACCACTACATTAATAATCTTTCCTTTAACGAAAATGATTTTTTTGGTCGGCTTTCCATCTAAAAATTTCTGGAATTGCTCATCGGCCAATAAAATGCTTTCTACTTCTGGTTGTGCTAAAGTTAAGCTCAAATTCAGGTTCATTTTCATTTTACCATTGATGGAAACCGGATAGGCAAACTCATCTTCTACTAAATACTCCGGATTGAATGTTGGGAAAGTGGCGTACGACAAAGTTCCTGCTTCATTTCCTAACAACACCCAAAGTTCTTCGCAGATATGTGGCGCATAAGGGGAAAGAATAATCACCATATCGCGTAAAATCTGACGGTTTTTACATCTCAGATCTGTTAATTCGTTTACCGCAATCATGAAACTGGATACAGAAGTATTGAATGAGAAACGCTCTATATCGTCCTGCACCTTTTTAATGATTTTGTGCAACGATTTTAATTCTGCTTTCGTAGGTTCAGCATCTGATACAGTGAATTCCCATGCCTCGTTGTGGAATAACCTCCAGAATTTACGCAAGAATTTGAATACACCTTCAATACCATTGGTGTTCCAGGGTTTGCTTTGCTCTAACGGACCCAAGAACATTTCATACATGCGCAAAGTATCAGCACCATAACGCTCAATCAAATCATCGGGATTGACCACGTTGAATTTTGATTTCGACATTTTTTCTACTTCAACGCCGCAGATGTATTTTCCACCTTCCAGAATGAATTCTGCATTGGCATATTCCTCCCTCCAGGCTTTGAATTTTGTTAGGTCTAAAGTATCGTTTTCAACAATGTTTACATCAACATGTAAGGCCGAAGTTTTGTATTCTTTTCTTAATCCAGCCGAAACATAGGTATTGGTAGGTTTTCCACTCTCATCGTGAATGCGGTAAACAAAATTACTCCTACCCTGTATCATTCCCTGGTTAATCAGTTTTTTGAAAGGCTCTTCTTCTTTAGTGTAACCCAAATCTTTCAAAAATTTATTCCAGAAACGGCTGTACAATAAGTGGCCGGTTGCATGTTCAGAACCACCGATGTACAAATCCACAGCCTTCCAGTATTCAACCGCTTCTTTCGAAGCAAATTCAGTATCATTATGGGCATCCATATAACGGTACCAGTACCAGCTGCTTCCAGCCCAACCCGGCATGGTACTCAGCTCGTAATGTCCGCCATCTTTTGGCAACCAGTTTTCAGCTCTCGCCAAAGGCGGTTCTCCGGTTTCTGTCGGTAAATATTTATCAATTTCAGGAAGCAACAATGGCAGTTCCTCTTCCTTAACCAAATAAGGCAATCCATCTTTAAAGTAAACCGGAATCGGCTCACCCCAATAACGCTGGCGACCAAAAATCGCGTCACGCTGGCGGAAGTTTACCTTTGCCTTGCCTGCGCCACGCTCTTCTAACCAGTTATTTAAAAAGGCAACCGCCTCTTTGTATTCCAATCCGTTAATAAAACCAGAATTGATGTACTTACCTTCTTTTGTTGGATCTGCCTGCACATCAATATCTTTTTGCGCATCTAAAATCTGCACAATCGGCAGATTAAAGTGTTTAGCAAATAACCAGTCGCGTTGATCGCCACTCGGCACTCCCATCACCGCACCAGTTCCATAGCCTGCCAATACATAATCAGCAATCCACAACTGCACGCGCTCGCCACTTACCGGATTAATCACATAAGTACCTGTAAAAGCACCCGATACCGTTTTGGTATCGGCCATACGGTCTAATTCCGATTTCTTTTTCGTCAACGCGATATAATCTTCAACAACTTGTTTTTGTTCAGGAGTGGTCAGTTCGGCAACCCATTCATGTTCCGGAGCCAAAACCAGGTACGATACCCCAAAAATGGTATCCACACGGGTGGTGAAAACCTCAATATATTTTTCAGTTTTCGGTTCTGAATTTTCAGTTTCTTCAACTGCCAACTGCGAATTATCAACTGCAAACTTTACGGATGCCCCAACACTTTTCCCGATCCAGTTACGCTGCATTTCTTTAATCGGCTCTGGCCAGTCGATGGTATCTAAACCTTGCAAAAGTCTGTCTGAATAAGCGGTAATACGCATGCTCCACTGCATCATTTTCTTTTGCTCAACCGGGAAACCACCTCGCTCCGAAAAACCATCTTTCACTTCATCATTGGCCAAAACCGTTCCTAATGCAGGGCACCAGTTTACGGTACTTTCACGAAGATAGGTTAAACGGTATTTAAGCAATTCGATCTGTTTTTCCTCTTCGGTAAAGGTTGCCCAATCGCTTGGCAAAAATACCCTGGTATCCTCATCGCAAACCGCCTTTACATCAGCAGTACCTGATGCATTGAATTTTTCGATCAGCGTGCTAATATCTTCAGCCCTATCGTTTTCAATGTTGTACCAGGAGTTGAACAATTGCATAAAAATCCATTGGGTCCACTTGTAATATGATGGCTCGCTGGTACGTACTTCCCTGCTCCAATCGAAAGAAAAACCAATCTGGTCTAACTGCCTGCGGTAGGTTGCAATATTCGCTTCGGTTGTAATGGCCGGATGCTGCCCGGTTTGTATGGCGTATTGCTCGGCAGGTAACCCGAACGAATCGTAACCCATCGGGTGCAATACATTAAAGCCTTTAAGGCGTTTATATCTTGAAAAAATATCTGATGCAATGTAACCCAGCGGGTGACCAACGTGTAAGCCTGCTCCTGAAGGATAAGGAAACATATCTAGCACATAATATTTTGGTTTCTCAGAATTGCTTTCGGCTTTAAACGTTTGATGATCTGCCCAAAATTTCTGCCACTTTTGTTCTATTTCTTTAAATTGGTAATCCATTGCAAGTTTTAAATTTTTAAAGCGGCGAAAATACGGAAATTAAGGGGCTTAAAAAAGGAGATTCAGGATAATATTTTACCAAAAAAAATGCAGAATATGAATAAGTTAATACTAAAACCAATGTTTTTAGTGTTTAATTAAACGTACCATCTTACTATCAGCAGCATTTAAGATAACTGGCGTATTTATCCTGTGTTTTATGTCAGCAGGCAACAGCAGAAAATACAATTAAGATAAAATAAATCTTATCCTTGAAGTTAGCTATCACCATCTGGCTTGCTATCAAAATAAATCTGATTTTCAATTCATTGTCAGCTGTTAACAACCGGACGCCACCGCTAAACTCCGATCTAAATATTCCCTATTCAAACAATTCCAGGTGAAATAATTGTCATCTCGTCGGTTGGCCACAAACCACGCCAACAAAAAAGCGCCATTGATCTAAAACCAATGGCGCAGCAAATAATCGGGGGATTAAGATCCTATCTCGATAAAGAATATACTTTAGTTACGTTTGTTTTATCAATTTTGGCAGTAAACTCTAATTTGTTTGCCGTAATACTGTTTATCTTACAATAATTCAACCCGTCATTAATGTCCATGGTAAACTGATCAGAATAGATGATCACATAAGTGCCGATCGTTCTGTTACCTGATAAACTCAACTCTACCTGGTCATCGTTATTAGGTTTGAAATCGACATAATCACTGGATGTACCATAATTAACTGTTCCATTCATTTTTTTTGGATCTTTCAATGTTTCTTCAGCAGTATAGCCAGAAGTTACAATTTTGTTTAACGTCCATCTCCCTAACATCTGAGCTTTTAAAGATGTACTGTCTTTTTTGCAGGAAACAATGGTAGAGGCGATAAGTAAGAATAAGCTCAGGATGGTAATTTGTCTGTTCATAGTTAAATTTAGTTTTAGGATATCCATAATTAACGCCATTTTAGCAAATTTCGTACCGCCTTTATAAAAAGAATCAGATTTGAGCGAAAATTTAATCTTCAAACTAAAAGCTGATCGCAAACGTTAGTTCATTTAGCAATCATTAATTGGTGTTTATCAGGTATAATTTATATTTTCGCAGAAACAAAAATGAAATACATGGAAGAATTCGAAGTAAGTGATGCATCTAAGAAAACCAAAACCGTTTACATCTCTACTATCATTAGTATTGCTTTGGTTTTATTAATGCTGGGGTTGCTTGGTTTAGTACTTGTACACGCCAAAAATCTCTCTAACTACGTTAAAGAAAACATTGTTTTAAACATTATTGTTGATGAAGGCGCAAAAGAAGCCGACGTTTTGGCTTTCCAAAAAGAGCTTAATGCCAACCCGGCTGTAAAACAGACCCAATATGTAAATAAAGAACTTGCAGCGAGAAACCTGACCCAGGATTTAGGTGAGGATTTTGTTAATTTCTTAGGATACAATCCACTAACTTCAACTTTCGATGTGTATTTAAAAGCGGAATATGCAAACAATAAAAGCATCGATGCTTTGAAAACCAGTATTTCTAAAAATCCTGTAGTGAAAGAAGTGGTTTATCAAAGTTCTTTAATTGATATGGTAAACAAAAATATCAATACCATTGGTTTAATTATTTTAGCCTTCGCCGCACTATTATTAATTATCTCTATCGCGTTGATTAACAACACCATAAGGCTAGCAATCTACTCACAGCGCTTTTTAATTAAAAGTATGCAGCTGGTTGGTGCAACGAAAAATTTTATCCGACGTCCTTTCCTACTGTATGCTGCTTTGCATGGCTTAATTGCTGCATTTATAGCCATTATTATTTTATTGGCCACTTTAATTTATGCGCGTAAGGAGGTGCCTGAAATTATTATTTTGAATAATTACCAGGAATTTGGCTTTGTGTTTATAGGCCTTTTAATGGTGGGTATTTTTATAACAGGTATTAGTACATGGTTTGCAGTAAGCAGATATTTACGTTTAAAATCTTATCATCTTTATAGATAATGGCAGAAAAAAAAACAGGTCCTGTTGTAAAGGACGTTAAAAGCGAATTGGTTTTCACCAAAAAAAACTATCAGTTATTGTTGATCAGCATTGCAATTGTAGCTATTGGTTTTATCCTGATGATGGGTACTACTGGTAATATTTACGATTTCAGAAGAACTTTACTGGCGCCATTGGTGGTATTGGCAGGTTTTGCTTTTGGTATTTATGCCATTTTAAAAAAATAATCGGGTGGTAAAGTATTATATCTAAAGCGTTTAATTAACTAATTAAACGTTTTCTTTCTTTTCTAAAATATGAACGCTTTTGAAGCCATTGTCCTTGCTATTGTTGAAGGACTGACTGAATTTCTACCTGTATCGAGCACCGGCCACATGATCATTGCATCATCGCTCATGGGCATTGCATCAGAACCATTTGTAAAACTTTTTACCATTGTCATCCAACTCGGTGCCATACTTTCGGTGCTTGTCCTCTATTTTAAAAGATTCTTCAAATCAATAAACTTCTACATTAAATTGCTTGTGGCCTTTATTCCGGCAGCGGTATTTGGCCTGCTATTAAGCAAAAAGATCGACGAATTATTAGAAAGCCCAATGGCGGTTGGTATCTCTTTATTAGTTGGCGGTGTCATTTTATTATTTGTAGACAAATGGTTTAATCAACCGACAGTTAATAAGGAGGAAGAGGTAACTTATTTAACGGCACTTAAAATTGGTTTTTTTCAGTGTATTGCCATGTTACCAGGCGTATCGCGTTCCGGAGCAACTATTGTGGGTGGTATGAGTCAGAAATTGAGCAGAAAAGTAGCTGCAGAATTCTCATTTTTCCTGGCCGTGCCTACGATGTTTGCAGCAACCGCCAAAAAACTTTACGATTTTTATAAAGAAGGCCACACCATTACCCACGACCAGACGAATATGCTGATTATTGGAAACGTAGTGGCATTTATTGTGGCCCTGCTGGCGATAAAAAGTTTTATCGGATACCTGAACAAACACGGTTTTAAAGTTTTCGGGTGGTATAGGATTGCTGCAGGACTGATTATTATTATCCTGTTATTAAGTGGGCATAACCTACAGATTATATAATAAGCAAAACCTTGACTAAAGATTTACAAGGCAAACACCGGTGATGATTATCGGTGCACATCCTTTTTACCTGTGGTAAAAGCGACACTGAATCCGTATCTTTGCGCAAAAAAGATTTGTGAGCACCGAAAATCCTAAATTTAAAGATTTCAATTTTGCCGAAGGCGAATTGCTTTTAATTAACAAACCGTACAAATGGACTTCATTTGATGTGGTAGGCAAAATCCGTAATTCTTTAAAACCGTTAAAACTTAAGGTTGGCCATGCCGGCACTTTAGATCCCCTTGCTACCGGTCTGTTGGTTATCTGTACAGGCAAACTGACTAAACAAATAGATACTTTTCAGGCTGAAGAGAAAGAATATACCGGTACCATGATATTAGGGGCCACTACCCCATCGTTTGATATGGAAACCGAAGTTGATGAAACATTCGGTATCGGCAACATTAGCGAAGAAGAAATTTATGCGGCCTGCAAGCCTTTTATTGGCGATATAGAACAATATCCGCCTGCGCATTCTGCTGTAAAGGTTAATGGTGAACGTTTATATGTAAAAGCCAGATTGGGCGAAGAAGTGGAATTAAGGAAACGTTTTGTAAGTGTACCTGAATTTGAAATCACAAGGATTGAATTGCCGGAAATCGATTTCAGGATTGTTTGCAGCAAAGGCACATACATCCGCTCATTAATATCCGATTTCGGTAAAACTTTAAATAACGGTGCTTACCTTTCCAAACTCACCCGTACCCGAAGCGGAAACTTTATGCTAAAAGATGCGTTTGAGGTATTAGAACTTGTTAATTATATTCGCAGTAAGAAAGAAGAAGTTAAAACTGAAGCAGGAGTATGAACCATATCAAAAACAGGAACACCAGGTTTATAAAAGAAATCCTTTTGATTATTGCAGGTGTAACTTCGGCATGTTTTGGCTTAAAAAGCTTTTTAATGCCCAGTCATTTTATAGATGGTGGTGTTACTGGTATATCCCTTTTGGTAAGCACCTTAACGGGCTGGAATTTATCATACCTGATCGTCTTTATCAACATTCCGTTTGTTATTTTAGGTTACAGGCAAATTGGTAAAGGCTTTGCACTGAAAACGGCTATTGCCATTGCTACACTGTCACTGGCTTTGATTATCCTTCCTTTCCAGCCGATTACGCACGATAAATTGCTGATTGCATTTTTTGGCGGTTTGTTTTTAGGCGGGGGAATCGGATTGGCTATGCGTGGGGGCTGTGTAATTGATGGTACGGAGGTTTTAGCACTTTACATCAGCAAAAACAGCATTTTAACCGTAGGAAATATCATCCTGATTTTAAATATCATCATTTTTGCATTCGCTGCTTATTTCCTAAACATTGAAACGGCGCTATACGCCATTCTAACCTATTTATCAGCATCCAGCACTATTGACTTTATCGTAAACGGCTTAGAACAGTACACCGGTGTCACCGTTATCTCAGACCACCAGGAGGCCATTAAAGATTTCATTATCAACGATATGAAACGTGGTGTTACGATTTATAAAGGCGAAGGTGGGTATGGAGAAAAAAAAGATATCGATATCATTTTTACTGTAGTTACCAAACTGGAAATGAGCAAATTGCAAACCGCTATCCGGCAGATTGATTCGGATGCGTTTGTGATCCAACAGCAGATTGCCGATTTAAAAGGCGGCGTAGTAAAACGCCATGCGTTACATTAATCCTAATCCCATTGAAGATATACAATAACCTTTCGGAATTTAAAAAATTAGCTAATGCCATTGTTACCATCGGTACTTTTGATGGTGTTCATTTCGGACATCAGAAAATCATCAGACAACTGGTACAAAAGGCAAAGGCCGATAATGGGGAAAGTGTAATTTTAACATTTTTCCCGCACCCAAGAATGATTATTGATCCTGAAAACCAGGATCTGAAAATGATTAATACCATTAATGAAAAAGCCGAAATTTTAAAAGGTTTAGGTGTAGATCATCTGATTATTACGCCTTTTACCCGCGATTTCTCCAATCAGCTACCAGAAGATTACATTAAAAATATTCTGGTTGATAACATTGGCACCAAACACATTATTATCGGTTACGATCACCGTTTTGGGAAAGACCGCTCTGGCAATTTAGATGTTTTAAAAGCTGCCGGCGCACATTTCGGCTTTACGGTTGAAGAAATTATGGAACAGGACATCCACGATGTGGCGGTGAGTTCGACCAAGATCCGCCAGGCACTTTTGGCCGGCGATGTTGGACTGGCAAACGATTACCTCGGCTACCCCTTCTCGATTTTTGGCAGGGTAATTAAAGGTGATAAAATAGGCAGAACAATTGGTTTTCCGACTGCAAATATTTTTGTTGAGGAAACCTATAAATTAATTCCAGGCGATGGTATTTATGCGGTTACTGTTGAAATGGAGTCCGAAGTCCGGGGTCTGGAGTCTGAAGTACCTACCCCTAAACCCTCAGCCCTAAACCCTCAGCCCTATAAAGGTATGGCCTATATCGGGCAGCGGCCAACCATTAACGGGATGACCAGAAATATTGAGGTTAATATTTTCGATTTCAACCAGGAAATTTATGGACAGGATATCAAGATGAATTTCCTGAAATTCTTACGTCATGATGTAAAATTTACAGGTTTGGAAGCTTTAACCCTACAGTTACAAAAAGATAAGGAAGCCACTTTAGCTTACTTTGGCGGGTAGATAGTTTTCAGCTTATCCTAAGGTCGTCATCTCGACTGAAACGAAGTGGAATGGAGAGATCTTATTTAAATAGATTTCTCGACTTCGTTGCACTCCGCTCGAAAGGACGATAACCTGAAAACATGTGATTTTACAAAATTCAATTTTAGTAATCCAATTCAAAAGTCAGTTTTACCTAATTTCCCTTTCAAAAAAGCCTTATTTTCGCTATATTAGCAGCAATGAGGCTTTTTTACATCATTTTATTTCTATTTCTCTCTATAAATTTTGCTGGCATCGCATCGCAAAAAAAAAGAAATGAGGTACAATCAAAATACTCAAAAATAACTTTCGTTACATATAAAAAAGTCATCAAACACCATTTTGGTTTCAGTCAGGATCACGAAACCCTGGAAAAAGATTTTATCAATATCTCCCCTGTAAAAATACATTATAGCGCCTTTGTACTGATCACTCTTTTGCTATTTCTTCTTCTTAAGAACAAAAACGTTAATAACAAAGTTGTAATCAAAAGATTGAAATATAATTATTGGTGTTTGTTTAAGATGCTCTACCCAAAACACGTTTTTTGGTAAATCAAATCAATCATATGGCTGCCAGCGATCGTCACCATTGGCCGTTGCTTCAGCCGAATTTAAAATTTTTAGTTTTTAACATTTTAAAATAAAATGATTCATTTACCAGATTTAATTGCCGATTTAGGATTGATACTTGCTGCTGCAGGTATAACAACATTATTATTTAAAAAAATTAAACAGCCGCTGGTGTTGGGTTATATCTTGGCTGGCTTATTGGTTGGTCCGCACTTTAGTTTGCTGCCAACAGTAACCGACCAGAAAAGTGTAACCATATGGGCCGAAATAGGGGTTATATTTCTTTTATTCAGTTTAGGTTTAGAGTTTAGCTTTAAAAAGTTAGTCAAAGTTGGTGGCTCCTCATCCATAACGGCGATTGTTGAAGTGCTGTTTATGCTTTTAATTGGCTATGCAGCCGGCTCACTTATGGGCTGGAATACAATGGACAGCATCTTTTTAGGCGGTATCTTATCGGTATCTTCCACAACGATTATCATCCGGGCCTTTGAGGAACTTGGCGTAAAACATAAGAAATTCGCAGGACTGGTTTTCGGTGTACTGATTGTGGAAGATTTAGTTGCCATTTTATTGCTGGTACTCCTTTCTACATTAGCGGTGAGTCAGCAATTTGCCGGTTCAGAAATGCTCATTTCTATATTAAAGCTTGCATTTTTTCTCGTGTTATGGTTTTTAGCGGGCATTTTCCTAATTCCAACCTTCTTAAAAGCCACTCGAAAATTAATGAATGATGAAACCATGCTGGTGGTATCTTTAGCCTTGTGCCTGGTTATGGTATTGCTTGCTGTAAAAGTTGGTTTTTCTCCGGCACTTGGCGCGTTTATCATGGGATCAATACTGGCCGAAACTACCCAGGCTGAAAAGATAGAACACCTGACAAAATCTGTTAAAGATTTGTTTGCCGCGGTTTTCTTTGTTTCGGTGGGTATGTTAATTGATCCTAAAGTTTTGGTTGATTATGCCTTTCCGATTCTTATTGTTACCCTCGCTACAATAGTTGGTAAATTAATCAGCAGCTCCTTAGGTGCTTTATTATCCGGCCAGCCTTTAAAAACCTCTGTACAGGCGGGAATGAGTCTGGCACAGATCGGCGAATTTTCATTCATTATTGCCACCCTGGGTTTAACGCTTAAGGTTACCAGTGAATTTCTTTATCCGATTGCCGTAGCAGCCTCGGCCATTACCACTTTTACCACTCCCTATTTAATCAAGTCATCAGAAAGTTTTTATAATTTTCTAAACCGGGTTTTACCACAAAAATGGTTAGATGGGATTCAGAGATACAGTTCCAGTACTGCCGGAATTACGACACTAAGCGATTGGAAAATCCTGTTACGTTCCTACATTTTCAATACCATTATCCACTCCGTAATTATTATCGCCATTATTTTTCTTACCTCAAGGTTTTTACAGCCTTTTATGGTCAAGAACATCACCAATGGCCTGCCTTCCATTTTAATCAGTGTGGGACTTTCGTTTATTTTGATGTCTCCCTTTCTTTGGGCGCTTTCTATCCGCAGGATTCAGAAAACCGCCTACTCGCACCTGTGGTTAAATAAAAAATATACGCGCGGCCCGCTAATTGCCATCGAATTTTTCAGGATTGCGCTCGGCATATTCTTCGTCGGATTTTTGATGTATGAGTTTTTTGACACCTGGGTTGCGGCCATGATTGCTTTGGTTTTAATTGTACTCGGAATGGTTATCTTTTCCAGAAAACTGCAGTCGTTTTATGATAAACTGGAACGCCGTTTTATCCGGAATTTAAATGCCAGGGAAAATCAAAAACCAGATATTTTACCTTGGGATACCCATCTTACCGAACTTAAGGTATCGCCCGAATCGGAGGTAGTTGGAAAAACGCTGAACGAACTGATGATCAGGGAAAAATATGGGGTTAATATCGCCTTAATCGAACGAGGGAGAAATAATATCCCAACACCAGGCAGAGATGAAAGACTTTATCCACACGATAAATTGTTATTGATCGGTGCGGATGACCAACTTGCAGCGGTTAAGGCACTTTTAGAGGTTAATGCTCCGGAGATAACCGAAGAAAATAATTTCCCGGATAAAGAAATGTCGCTGCAAAAAGTTGTGGTTCATACTGAATCGCCTGTTTATGGCATGAGTATCAGAAATGCAGGTATCCGCGAAAAAGCGCAGGCTTTAATTGTAGGTATAGAAAGAGGCGCCGAACGCATCTTAAATCCTTCTTCGGATTTTGTGTTTGATAACGGTGATGTCATCTGGATTGTAGGGAACAATAAAAAGATTAAAGAAGTGATTTAAAAGTCGGCATCCAAAGTCAGGGCTTAAAGCAGCTTGCTTAATTTCATTACGAAACGATTGATATTTTGACTTCCGACCAAAAAAGCTATCTTCGTATATAACCGACCTATGAAAGTTGACAGAGAAAAGAGCGAATTTCTGGATGACATGATTGAGCAATGGCAAAACGATGGCTTAATTAATGATGAAACAGGAGATAAACTCCGTAAAAGTTATGACGCCAAGAACTTCGATTGGTTACGCCTGGCGCAATATGCTTTTTGGGTAGCCCTGGCATGTGGTTTTATTGCACTTGGATCGCTCCTGATCGATAATTCTATCCTGAACTATTTAAAACGGGTTTACAATACGCCAAATATTGTAATTGCTATTGTTTCCGGCGGATTGGCGGCATGGCTTTACCTTTTGGGTTTTAAACGAAAACAGAAACTGTCGCATCTCAGATTTAGCAATGAAGCCATCGTGTTTTCTGCCATTTTACTCACGGCAAATGCCATTGCTTATTTCGGAAAGGCCGTAGACAATGGTTCTGGCAACTTCTCTATCTTGATTTTGATATCTGTTTTCATCTATGGGGCGCTGGGTTATATCTTCAATTCGCGTTTAATCTGGATTTTTGCTTTAATCTCCTTAGGTGCCTGGTTTGGTACCGAAACAGGGTATCTAAGCCGTTGGAATTACTATTTCCTGGGCATGAACTATCCATTGCGTTTTGTGATTTTTGGTGCTTTATTAACTGCAGCATCTTTTATGATGAAGGCCTTCCCCAAAACACAAAATTTCTTTCAGGTTACCTATATCGCAGGCATGGTTTATTTGTTTGTTTCACTTTGGGCATTATCGGTATTTGGTAATTTTGCCAATCTCGAAGAATGGTACGAGGTAAGGCAATTGAGTTTGTTTTACTGGGCTTTAATTTCTGCCGCTATTTGTGTAGCCAGTACGCTCTTTGGTTTAAAGTATCACGATGATATTGCCCGCGAATTTGGGATTACTTTTCTGTTCATCAATCTATACACACGATATTTCGAATATTTCTGGGATAGCTGGCATAAAGCTTTATTCTTTTCGGTATTAGCAGCCTCTTTTTGGTTAATTGGTAGAAAGGCGGAGAAAATCTGGAATGTGGAGTTTTTGAAATAGAAAGTTTAAAATTCTATCAAAACAGCAGGTTTTAAAATTTTAAAATGGAACTAAATAATCAAAATCTCTACAATAGGGTTATTGAATTACTAATTCAGGCTAGGCTACAGGTAGTACAAACCATTAATAATACAATGGCTATCACCTATTTTGAAATCGGTAAGATGATTGTGGAGGAGGAACAGAATGGCAAAGAAAAAGCAGAATATGGCAAGCAAATTTTGAGTGAGCTTTCAGAAAAGCTAATTGCAGCGTTCGGCAAGGGTTTTTCCGAAACAAATTTAAAACAAATGAGGTATTTTTACCTTACTTATTCAATTCGTCAGACAGTGTCTGACGAATTCGAAAATAATGAAAATTCAGAGACGCAATCTCATCAACTTCCCAACTCAATTACGCAGCAAGTGTCTGCGCAATTCAAACTTACATGGTCTCACTACCTTAAGTTAATGAGAATAACCGATGTAAACGAACGTAATTTCTATGAAGTAGAGGCAATCAAAAATAATTGGAGTTTACGTGAGTTGCAACGTCAATACGATTCAGCACTATATACACGCTTAGCATTAAGTAAAAATAAAGAAGAAGTACTATCACTTGGGCAAAAGGGACAGATCATCGAAAAAAGTAAAGACCTAATAAAAGATCCGTATATATTGGAATTCCTCGGTTTACCAGAACAAAACGCTTATTCAGAAAGTGAGTTAGAACAAAAATTAATTGATAAACTTGAACATTTCTTATTAGAATTAGGTAATGGCTTCACCTTTGTAGCCCGTCAAAAAAGAATAACTTTTGAAGAAAAGCATTTTAAAATTGACCTGGTTTTCTATAATCGAATTTTAAAGTGTTTTGTACTTATTGATTTAAAAATCGGAGAACTCAAACACCAGGATATTGGGCAGATGCAAATGTATGTAAACTATTTTGACAGAGAAGTAAAACTTGAGGATGAAAACAAAACCATTGGCATTATCCTTTGCCAAGATAAAAGTGAGTCTGTGGTAAGATATACACTTCCTGAAAACAATGAACAAATTTTTGCAAGTAAATATTTAACCGTTTTGCCTAGCGAAAAAGATTTCATCAAAATCATTGAGCATTAATTCAAATGAAAATATACCAACAAACCTTAGCCTTAAGAGAACGTAGAAGAGGATTCCACATTATTACCAGTGAGGTTGAAGATGCCCTGCCCCAAATTAGTGAGATTAATACCGGAATTTGTCAGGTTTTTATACAACATACTTCCGCTTCCCTCACGATCAACGAAAATGCCGATCCAACCGTACGTATGGATTTTGAGATGTTCTTTAATAAAACGGTTAAAGAAAACGATCCCGATTATGAGCATGATTATGAAGGATCGGACGATATGCCTGCACATTTAAAAGCTGCACTTTTAGGTAGCTCCTTAACTATCCCGATCAGAAATGGCAGGTTAGCGCTTGGTACCTGGCAAGGCATTTACCTTTGCGAACATCGCAATCATGGCGGACAAAGAAGATTGATAATTACTGCCTGGGGAGAATAGCTTATGCTTTTTTCACTTCTTCTTTAATTTCAGGGTGATTATCCTGAATAGATTTCCCATCAGTTTCTACTTCAATTTCTTTAGTGGTTACCGCATAATGTGAAGGGTAAATCTCCGAACCGAAAGCAACGGCATAAGCCTTGGTAAACTCAGCACCAAAATATAAAATGATGGAAGAATAATAAGTCCATAACAGCACCACTACCAACGAGCCTGTTGCACCATAGGTACCCCCCACATTGCTTTGCCCAATATAAATGGAGATGGCGAATTTACCGATCATAAACAATACAGCAGTAACGATTGCACCGGCAATTACATCACGCCATTTGATAATGGCATCAGGCAATACCTTAAATATTACACCAAATATTAATGAAATAACGGCGAGGGTTACAATCTGGTTGACAACGTAAAATACAATAACCGATACTTCTGCAAATCTGGCCTGTAAACGACTACTAAAAGCATCTAGCACCGAAGTCACGGCGAGCGAAACCAATAGCACAAAACCCAGGCTAATAATTACCGAAAAAGAGAGAAAACGATTCTGTAACATTTTCACCCAACCTCTCTTAGGCTTGGGTTTTAATCCCCAGATGGTATTGATAGAATCCTGAATATCACCAAAAACGGTAGTGGCACCGATTAATAAAGTAATGATACCGATAATTAAAGCAATGGTGCTTTTTCCATCCAGATAAGCATTTTTAATCAGTTGTTGTAAAGAGATGGCCGATTCCCTGCCTAAAAATCCTTCAAGTTGGGCATAAACCTGTCCTTCTGCTATTTCTCTTCCTAAAAATATGCCACACAAAGAAATAATGACCACGAGCAGTGGTGCCATAGAAAACACGGTATAATAGGCTAATGAGCCACTAAGCTTTGTTACCTTATGATTGTTAAATCCTGTAAACGATGCTTTTAAAATGCCCCATATTCCTTTTAAAGTGATTTTCCACTTTTCCATAAACAAATTATTTTAGATGAGTTACTCTAATTTAAACTGCTTATTTTTTGAATTGTTTGTAAATTATAAACAAAGAAGGAATGAGAAGAAATTAATATACAAAAAAAGCTCCTGATTTTCATCGGAGCTTTGTTCTTTACAATAAGTGGCTGATGTTATTTGGCCTTAATCCATGATGTAAGATCGTTGACCAAAGTTTCGGATACGCTTACTGCCGCCTGGTATTGCGCCATCGTCCCCTTTTCGGTTTGGGAACTCAACAGGTGATTCAAATCAGGATAAAATTTAAGCACCACATTTTTCTTTTTACTTAAAGCATCATTCCATAAATCAAAATCTACTTTGCCTACCTGAAAATCATTACCACCTTGCAAGATGTATATTTTAGGTTTTGAAAGGCTTTTAGCTACCGCAACCTGGTTGTAGCTATTTAAATCTGTCCAGTATTTTGCCGGCAGGCCTAAAATGATAGAATCAGGTTTTATGGTGGTTCCCAACTGCGAAATTCTGCTTTTATCAATTTCCACAGCAGCGTCAGCCAGTTGTTTTTTAAAGGCAGCCGTTGTATCATTGGCCAGATCGAACATATACTTATTCTGATCAACAATAATATCGGTTAATTTTCTTGCTGGTGCTGCGGCCAAAATAATCCCTGCCAAATCAGGTGTCAAAGTTGCCATTTTTGGAGCCAACATTCCACCTAAACTATGTCCGAATACATAAACAGCTTTTGGATTAACCCCCACTACTGTTTTAGCAAGTGCAATAGCCGCTGTTGCGTCATCGAGCACCTCTTCTTTTACGGTAAAAGCCTTGTTAAACTCGTTAGGATAGACCAAAGTTCGTTTTACATATCGAACGGAAGCAATTCCTTTAGAGGCCAAACCACCAGCCAGATCTTTAAAAGGTTTATTTGCACCAACCGTTTCATCCATATCAGCAGGTCCGGAACCATGTACAAAAACCACAACAGGAAAATTTTTGGCATTTTTAGGGGTAGTAATAATGGCGGCCAATTGTTTTCCAGCCGGACCAATATATACTGACTTTTCCTGATATAAGCTGGTATCTACATAGGTCGGTTTTAAATAAGAGGATGTTTTTCTGGAAGGAGCCAGGAATATTCCGACAATTTGCTGTTGTTTATTAAAACCCAAAATAAAGTTCTGATCACCGTTGGCAAATTTACCCTCAACCGTTACAGCAAAAAAATCGCCCTGAGCTTTACTTTGAATGGCATCTAACGATTCTGCCTTTCCGTACTTTGTTCCAATATCGCCCCAAAGTTTCTTTAAATTTTCCTCTGTCAGTTTCGTTTTTAAAGTATCGTCAAAGAACGCGTGGGCATCTTTAAATTTTTCTTCCTGTAACAGTTTAAAAAAGTCGTTTGCGCCATTGAAAAGCTGGATCACATTCTGAGAAAATGCGGAGGTGGTCAGTAATAAAGCGACTATGAATAAAATGCCCTTTTTCATCCGTATATTTTGTTTTAATGATAATGAGATGTCATGGTTTATCCTTTTCGGGATCTAAAACCATGAAAATTAAAGTATTGTGCTTGGTTGTTTACAATATCCAAAGTTAACAATATTTGGTTCTGAAAAGGCGCTTAATTAATCAGTGCTTTAGTTTTAACTAATTTTAACATTTTAATGCCAGGCTTCCTGATTACTTTTTACAGATCTGGCCGATATCGAAAAAAAAACAAGAAAATAAAGCTGAACACAATATATTCCATTTACAGCGTTTATGTATATGAGAGCGTTAATTTAGATGACGGGGATACTGCCTGAGGGTGGAATCCCCGTTTCTTTTTATGAATATGTAGAATGCCAAGCGCTTAACAAAACAAAAAAGGGACATTGTTAAAAAACGTCCCTTTTTAAGATATATGATGGAGTTAAGGATTTTAGCTTTCCTTATCAGTAAAATCAACTGGTTTCTTCTCGAAATATTGATTAAAGTTTTGAACTTTTTTAGGTTTTAAGATGATATACAAGCCTAAACCGATCAATACCATTGGCATGCTAATCCTAAACAGATTAAAATCAAAAATGTTTATTGCTTTAAAAGTAAATAAGCCTCCGATAATAGTCAACGCCAACCAACCGCTTCCCTGGAAGTCCTTACGGTAACCCATCCACAAACCGATACCTAACATAATGGTGTGCCATCTCCATATCCAATGTGGGATATCTATTCCCGAGTTTCTCAACAAGAACACCGAACCGATGGCGATGATTAAAATGCCTAGACCGACCTGTTTATCCGCGTGATTTTTTTTGATTAAATTTTCCATGACCGTTTTGTTTTATGATTCAAATGTATCATGAATAACATTGCTGGAGAATGGCTTTTCTCTTAGTTGCGATGTTTTATCGGTGAGTGAAATAAAATTATCGGTAAAAAATTTCCGGAAATTTAAGGGGAGAGGAATTTATCGGTGAAGTTGTCAGTTTGCCACGGAAACACAGAGAACACGGAATGGAAACAAATTCTCTCAATTTGTAATTCTTAAAGATTGATTTGTCATTTCGCTTGTTAGTAACACAATTAGGGATAATTTATTGTATAAAATCAATAAATGACAGTAGCATTTAATAAAAAAACCTTCGCTAGGGATCGTCATTGCGAGAAGGCTTTTTCAGCCGACGAAGCAATCTTTATTGCAAGGGAATCATTAGCGTGAAAGATTGCTTCGTCGTTCCTCCTCGCAATGACGATTTTTTTGAACAGCTGAACTGAGGTTATTCAAAAATGATGATGTCCGTTCCGTCGCTCATGATTACTTTTGAAGTGAGGTTAATGAATAAACCGTGGGCCAATATTCCGTTAATCTGATTTAAGTTATTAGCTAATTTTGCAGGATCATCAATCAGACCAAAATCAGCGTCAATAATCAGGTTTCCATTGTCGGTAATAAATGCCTGTTCATCTTTGGTTCTCAATACACCGCTTCCACCTAGTTTATTTATTTGATCGAATACATATTGATAAGCCAAAGGAATTACCTCAACGGGAACAGTAAAAGCGCCCAGTTTTTTAACTTTTTTTGACGCGTCGGTAATGATGAGGGCATTTTTACTCAATGAAGCAATTATCTTCTCTCTAAATAACGCACCGCCACCGCCTTTAATCAGATCGAGTGATGCGGTAAATTCGTCTGCCCCATCAATACTGATATCAATCTCGCTCAAGCGCCCAAGATCTAGAATTTCAATGCCCAGCGATTTTGCGAGTTCTTCTGTTCGGATGGAACTTGCAGCTGCTTTTATTTGAAGTCCGTCTTTTACCCGTTTACCCAATTCAATAATGGCAAATGTTGTGGTAGAGCCCGTACCCAAGCCAACTACATCGCCATCCTTAACAAATTTTACCGCTGCCCGGGCAGCTGCCAATTTCTCCGCATCTTGTTGATTTTTATCTGTAGTAGCCATAAAAAGTAAAAATAGGTTTAAATGATAAACATCCAAAAATGGAAAAAAATTGCACCTGATACAATAAATTGTTTTTACAGCGTTTATGTATATGAGAGCGTTAATTTAGATGATGGGGATTCTGCAATAGTGGAATCCCCATTTCTTTTTTACGCATACTAACACGCTGTTATCCTAAGGGATAATTTATTTAATAAAAATCAATACGAGTGACAGAAATTTTATTAGATAGTATTCCTTATCGTCATTCCCAACTTGAATGGGAACCTTAAAGCGCTCGTATTAAGATTCCCGCATGCGCGCGAGAATGACGACTGGGCTAGCAGATTCTGTCAATCGTAGCGTAGTTGAGAGATCTTCTCATTTAAGTCGAAAAATTTCCTTAATTTTTACCATAAAAAAACGGCTGGCATTTCTACCAACCGTTTCCTAACAATCAACTTATTTATTTAAAGAATTTATCCAGGCTGCAATTTTTAAAGCTTCTGCTTTGGTTACCTGCGGCATTGGCGGCATTTCTGTTGAATAACCCGGCCAATTTTGCGGTTGTGGATTGTGGATCAACTGAAATATTTTCTCTGGCGAATATTTACGTTTTGCAATTTCCACGAATGGCGGGCCAATCTGTCTCTTAGTTTGATTATGACAGGCCAGGCAGGTGTTTTTAGTGAGCAAACCTTCAACTTCTTTAAAGGTAGGTGCTTTGGCAGTAGCCACAGGCTTAGCTGGAGTTGAAGTTCCTTTAGCTTCAGGCGCTTTTCCTTTCGTTGCCTTTGGCACAGCTGTTTTCTTTGCAGGAGTATTGATAGGTGCTGCGGAGTTTTTAGTACTCACCTCATTGGCTGATAGTTTATTCCCATCAGGAATCTGATTCAAAGTGTAATAAGCTACAGGATGAATCAATGAATAGAAACCATCCTGCGAACGAATACCATCTAAAGTTAAAGTGTGGATATAATATTGACGGAGGTTCTGTACAATAATCCTGGCTTTTAAACCATCTGCTGAAACTTTAACTCCAGCGATTTTTAGTTTTTCGGTGTTTACTGGAGGCGAGCCATATACCGGATGGTATTTGTAAATAAAACTTTCTGCACTGTAAGAAGCCAGATCTTCTGCCGACTTACGATCAACAGGCATGGTAAATTCCACTTCGAAACCATCGGGCATTGCCCTTACGGCTTTCATTTCAAAAGGTGTTTTGTTATTGTAGACCAATCTTTCTAAACCTTCATTGGCATCACCTGCTGATCCCCAACCACGGTTCGTTTCGCCAACAAATAGTGAACCATCAGTACCCCATTCCAATCTTAATACACCTGAACGGAAACCTTTGCGGAACAAAAAGGCAGCGCCTTGCTCTTCACCCTTTACGGTTTCCATAAAAATCCTAGAAATGATACTCATTCCCTGATCGCCAACCAGAATCTGACCGGCAAATGGTCCGAATGTGTTGGCAGGGATTTTAACAGGTTCTGCAGAGGAAATACCCAGGATACCATAGGGCAACCAAACCGATGGCAAACGTAGTTCAGGAAATACTTTTTTCATTTCGAACAAGGTTTTAAACGATTCGTTTACCCTGTTTTCTGGTTTGATATATCTTCCCTGTTCATTTTTAGTTCTACGCTCATCTATTTGCGAGTAAAAGAAATCAGACTGCAGTTTAACCGGAGAGTTTGGCAGGTTGGTCCACCTTAAACTGGCTGGATGCCCCATAAAATCACCTTTGTTTACTTTCCACAAACCACCTGATCCTACCCAGTCGCCCTGGTTTTCAGTATAATAAAACTGACCATCAATACTTCCAATACCGGCTGGAGAGCGGAAACCTGCAGCATAAGGAATCATTTTACCATCTTCGGTAATGTTCATGGCCCAACCACGCATCGGTACACGGCTTTCGGCACGCCACCACTCTTCATCACCAAAGGCCACATTTGCAGTAACCATAAAGCTTCCATCAGGCATAATTTTCGGACCAAAACTATACTCATGGTAGTGGCCGCTTAAAGGCCAGGCATAAACGGTTTCGTAAATATCGGCTTTGCCATCCTGGTCTTTATCTACCAATTTGGTTAGTTCGCCACGCTGTGCTACATAGATGGCTCCGTTTTTATAGGCAATACCCAAAATTTCATGCAAACCATAGGCAAATCTGCGCCAGTAAGGTTTTGCGCTGGTAGGATTTTCTACGATATACACTTCTCCCCTACGGGTTGAAACGCCCAAATCGCCATTTGGGAGGGTTACCAGACCTCCAACTTCCAAGATCGGGCCTTCGGGTACACGTACTTTATTTATCTTGAAAAAATCTTCTTCTTTCGGTGTTTCTTGTGCAAAAACTGTCGAAAAGCTAAAACTTAACGCCAGTATTGCTAATTTTTTAAATGTATTTCTCATGATGATCACGACTAAAACAAAATGGTATAATTCAACTTACTTCCAATGGCTGCAATGATTTCCCATTTGCCATCAACATTTCTAATCACCGGCTTTGCGGTGCCTTCGCCAAGCTGTATGTAATATGCTTTATCGTCAATTAAATACAAGCCTTTCCCAGCTTCTTCAATGTTTGAAGCAGCAGCTAAAAGGAAATACAGATCTTTTGAGGGTTTATCAACCGTAATCTCCCTGCTTAAACCTTGTCCGTTGTCCATCACTTTAACCGCATCGGTTACATTTGTGCCATTAATGATGTATTTAAATTCCGGACGGTCTTGTTTATCCATTACATACCCCTTTGTTCTGAAACCTGTACCAGCCGTATCGGTAACCCACCTGGCTTGGTCGTTTGGCAGTTTTGAAATAGCCAGAACAGGCTGTTTGGTAAAACGGGTAACACTACCCAAAGCGCGTGAGGTTCCGTTTCCGCGGCCATCCCACATTGGCGTAGCATCGATAAAATCACCGTGCCATCCCTGCAAAAGCGTACCATTATCCAAATCGTAGCTGTAAGCAACCTTTTCCGGCCCACCTACCGAAATAGCATGAACAGAACGTACTCTTGGCGCAATGTCTACAAAACTTCTGATCATATTGTTGCTTGATGCCTCAATATATATCGGATCTGCGCCACCGTTTTGGTTTGGTTTTGGAATTTCCGATAGCTCGGTGATCTGGATATTTCTAAAGGCTACAGAACCGTGATCGCCTTGCAAGCGTAAAGGACCTTTTGCTTTTTCTGCTCCTGCTGCGCCTCTTGTTGCGCCAAATAATTCTACATTTTCATGAATCAGCACGCCATTCAGTTCTGCACTGATGATTTTGGCATTTTGTGTTTTTTTGCCTGTAGCATCAAACTTTGGTGCCTGGAAAATGATTTTGATGTGCTGCCATAAACCTGGAGCCTTGCTTGCATTCTGACGGGGTGCAACTCCACCAAATCCTTTTTCGGCTTCGGGCTTGCTATCATCCCAGCGTTGGTAAATACCGCCATTGTTTGAAGAGCTTGGGTTTCTAATTCCCCAGGCATCGTCAATCTGGATTTCATAGTTACCCTGAAGATAGATTCCTGAATTTGTTCCTTTTGCGGTTAAATAATCTAATTCCAGGGCTACATCGCCATACTCATTAACGGTATACAAATCGGAGCCAGCTTTTTTGGCGGTTGATTGGTTAACCAATATACCTTCACCTTTAGTTGTTTTTAACACATTTTCGGCGTTTAGGTCGGCAATTACGTTTTGTGCCAGCGACCATGAATTGGATGGATTTTTAAAGGCTGAAAGATCTTTGAGATCAATACGCTGGCCAAATGCCAGCAGGGTTCCGCAAAGCCAGAACATGGCTGTAAAACCCGTCTTAGAGATGTTCATATATTTTGGTTTGTTAGTTTTAGCCATATTGCGGCCAATTATTACTTCGAAAATTGAGACTGTATCACAACACGTAAACTAAATCTGTGCTTCTACAGGCACGAGATGACAGTTCTGTTTTATGATACAGTCGTTATGTTTCTCTATTTTTCTGTTGATAACGAATAAGGGAAATCAGCTGGATTGGATCCTCTGGTTTTGTTAGGTGTAGCCGTCATGTTAAAGTTTAACACCGCACCTTTCTGCATGCCACTGTGGCTGATCCAGTTTTTGGAATATGGTTTACCATTCATCTGCAGCGACTGAACATAACGATTATTATCGCTATTGGCTGGCGCGTTGATCACCACCGTTTTACCATTGTCTAAAGTAATGGTCACCTTTTTAAATAAAGGAGCACCTAAAACATACTGGTCAACCGCTGGTGTTACCGGATAGAAGCCCATTGCGGAGAAAACGTACCAGGCAGAGGTTTGCCCGTTATCTTCATCACCGCAATATCCATCTGGTGTAGCTTTATACATTCTGTTCATGGTTTCGCGCACCCAATATTGGGTCTTGTAAGGCGCACCACCGTAGTTATAGAGGTAAATCATGTGCTGGATGGGCTGGTTACCATGCGCATATTGGCCCATGTTTGCAATCTGCATTTCGCGGATTTCGTGAATGACCCCACCGTAAGCGCTTTCATCAAATACCGGAGGCATAGAAAAAACCGAATCTAACTTGGTTACAAATTTATTATGACCGCCCATTAATTTGGCTAAACCATCAATATCCTGGAAAACCGACCAGGTATAGTGCCAGCTGTTACCTTCAGTAAATGCACCGCCCCATTTAAACGGACTAAATGGGCTTTGGAAAGTACCATCCTGGTTTTTACCACGCATCAAACCCGAAGCCGGATCGAAAAGATTTTTGTAGTTCATGGCTCTTTTCTTATAGATATCAATCTCGGATGCAGGCTTACCCAAAGCTCTTCCTAATTGGTAAATGGTAAAATCATCGTATGCATATTCCAGCGTTTTAGCAGCATTTTCATTCTTTTTTACATCGAAAGGTACATATCCCAGTTCGTTATAATATTTAACGCCATCACGGCCAACGGCTTCCATCGGACCTTCATTGTTGGCTCCATGTTTTACGGCCTGCCATAACGTTTCAATGTCATAGCCGCGCATGCCCTTAATGTAAGCGTCAGAAACTACAGAAGCTGAATTGTTACCCACCATAATATTGGCATACCCCGGACTGCTCCACTCTGGCAACCAGCCGCCTTCTTTATAATCGTTGATCAGGCCTTGCTGCATCTCTTTATTAATAGATGGATAAACCAGGTTCAGGAACGGGTATAATGCCCTGAACGTATCCCAGAAACCTGTACCAGCGAACATATAACCGGGTAAAATCTGCCCGTTGTAGGGACTCCAGTGTACGATCTGGTTTTGCGCATCAATTTCATATAATTTATTCGGGAAGAACAGGGTGCGGTACATGGCAGAATAAAATGTACGGGTTTGGTCAATTGTACCACCTTCAACTGCAATTTTGCTTAAGGTTTTATTCCAGGTTGCCCTGCCTTTTGCTTTTGTAGCATCGAAACCATCATTAGCCAATTCTCTTTTCAGGTTTAAATCAGCCTGCTCAAAGCTGATAAATGAGGAAGCCACTTTTGCAATGACCTGCTCCCCTTTTTGAGTGGCGAAACCGATAACGGCACCGGCATGATCTACCGTTAATTCTAAATCTTTATCGTTAAGTTTTTTATCATCCCAGGTTTTGGCCAGTTTGAAATCTTTATTGAAATAGATGACAAAATAATTTTTAAAATTTTTAGGCAGCGGCCCACGGGCATATTTGGTTGTATAACCGATAATTTTTCTTTCTGCAGGTATAATTTTAATGTATGAGCCTTTATTCTGCGCATCTACTACTACGTAAGCGCTATCGGTTTTAGGGAAAGTAAACCTAAACTGGGCAGCCCGTTCTGTAGGGGTAATTTCGGTAGTCACATCTGCATCTGCCAGATAAACACTATAATAATATGGTTTAGCCACCTCAGCTTTATGGCTGAACCAGCTGGCGCGTTCATCTTCAATGAATTTTAATTTTCCGGTAACCGGCATGAGCGAAAAAGCGCCGTAGTCGTTCATCCATGGAGAAGGCTGGTGTGTTTGTTTAAAACCACGGATTTTGTCGGCATCATAAACATAGGCCCATCCATCGCCGTTTTTACCGGTTTGGGGTGTCCACATGTTCATTCCCCAGGGCAAACCGATCGCCGGGTAAGTATTTCCATTAGATAGCGATGGCTTAGATGCCGTTCCCATTAAAGGGTTAATCCAATCTACCGGATCTGTAATTTTGCCTATTGTTTGTGCGAAACTGGTTGATGCCGCAACACTCAGTAAGGCGATAAATAATCGTTTCATTTGTGGTTTTTGTGTTTTATTATATGCTAGTAATTATTTTTTAAACTTCAGAATTTTTAGCGTAATCTGCCCAAAGTGCATCTAAATCTTTACCTGTTAATTTGGTCCAGATCTCCCTGGTATAGGTATGATCTCTTAAAGAAGCATCAACGGCTTTAATCGTACCTGGTTTTACACTTTTTTCGATCCATGCAAAAAATGCAGCGGTAATGCGGTAACTGTTTTTATAACTGTGTTCGGGTTTTAGCGCCGGCAGCGACCATTTGGCACCGGCATTATCTACGCCAAATTTATAACGGGCATAATCTGCAATACCTTCGGTTAACCAGCCCGGGCCAACACTTCGGCCATAATCCTGCACAATGTGCATCACCTCGTGGGTAACCACATCAATATCTTCAGGATGTTTGATCATCCACATCGAACTGAAAGTTACTTTACCATCAGCGGTAGCTGCAACCCCTTTGTACGCCGTATCTACAAAAAACTTTACTTCTTTGATGGTAGAAGGGTTATATTCTTTGGCCAGCTTTGGATAAACTTCGAAAAATGTTTTGATTAAACGTTTTTTCAATTGGGGATCCAGCTCTTTGAAATTGCTTTCGAAGGATAAGGTATAGCCGTTCTTCTTAGTAATTTCCTGCGCTTTTAACTGTACTGATAGCGCAGATACCAGCATAACGGCAACCGAAAGAATTGATGTTTTTTTCATGTATTGTGAATATAGGTGTTTTGGTTAGCGTTTAGTTCTGCAAATTAAATATTTTATGTAAAACGTTTTAGTAAATGATCAAAAATTTTACTTTAGTGATGGATATTTTTACAAAACAGCAGTCGCCTCTGGAGCAAATGCAACAGAATCGGAGCCTGAAGATCCAGCCAGGTTGAATCTTTTAGCATACTTCTCTTTACTTTAATTTCGCAGAAAGCCTTTATGATATATATTTATTTATGATCACCCCTTTGAAGAACAGTCGGGTTTTTACCGGCATATGATCCATAAACTTGAATACCTTCTGATTATTTTTTACTGCTATAGCTAAGTGTTACTTTTTGTGGCGCTTTACCGTAGTCGTTCCAAAGCTGATCTACACTTTTTCCGGTTAAAGTTGTCCACGATTGTTCTGTGTATTGATGAACCCTTAACTGCTGATCTAGTGCAGCAATCAATCCCGGTTTAACATTTTGCTCTAACCAGGCGAAAAAGCGTGCGGTAATCCGATAACTGTTGGTATAATTTTGTTTTTCGTTGTAAGCGGGAAGGCTCCATTTAGAGCCTACATTATCTACACCAAATTTATAGCGTACATAATCGGCAATGCCTTCTGTTAACCAAACCGGACCAGCACTGTAGCCATACCCCTGCACAATATGCATGGTTTCGTGGGTTACCACATCAATATCGGTTGGATGCGCTTTCATATAACCAGCGCTGAACAGAATCCTGTTACCACTGGCTTCTGCTACGGCTTTATAAGCAGTATCAACCACAAAAAGTACATCATGTGTAGATTTTTGGTTAAATGTTTTGACCAGTGTGGGATAAATCTCGAAATAGGTAGAAATTAAATTTTTTCTAACCGTCGGATCGAGGTTAGGATCTTTACTGATAAAAGTTAGCGTATAGCCTTTGTGTTTTTCTTTACTGTATGATACCCAATTTTTAGAAAGCGCAGTAAAAAGTTCTTTCTCGATCTTCCCTTGCGATTTGTTTTTAATCCACTCGCTGTTCACTTTAATCTCACCGGCCTTAGCTTTAATCGTCGGCGTTTCATCGGTTACAAAATCCAATATTACGTTTCGTTTAGTCCTGTAGCCATCGGCCTGGGCAAAGCCAGGATAAACATTGATAAAAGCGGCTTTTAGCCTGGCATCTAAAGCGGCATTAATGACGCTGTCCTTATCGTTGATGACAATTTTATAGCCTCTTTCTCTGTTTTGGGCAAAAGTAACAACCGCTGAGCAGGATACTAATGCGAAGATTAAAAATTTTTTGATCATTTGTTTTATTGTGATAAAAAAGAAAGATTCAGCCTCTTATGCTAAATCTATTCTGGTTATAAATTTAATAGGTAATATTCGGGAAATCGGTTTTGGCTTTGGTCAACATTGGTGCCCAGTCTGCCCCTTTTTCGTCTTTTGGTCCAAAGGCTGTTAAGGCCAATGTTGCCAAATTTGCTTTGGCCGCACCGCTCCAAAAGTGAATAAATTCGCCAAAATTCATTTTTCGCGTGTATTGCTGGTAACTTTTGCCTTGTACCGTGATATTTTGTTTCGGGAAATGTTGCGATAGGAGGGTAAAAAAGCCATTCAACACCTTTGCTTTACCATAATTTTCGTAAATCGGTAAAAACCAGTTTTTGAACCATTGCGTACCGGCTCTTGGGTAACTGTCGGTTGTGGTCATCATTTTGTTCATCCAGCGTTGTGCATCAGCTGGCCTGTTTAAGCCCAAATACACATCGTACTGATAAATTTCCATCCATTTACTATCGTGCCAGATATCAAAGGCGGGAGATTCCTTTACCCCTTTCGATGCGCCTTCTACGATATGACCGATTTCATGTGTAGATAAATCGATATCGTTGTCTATACCTGTAATCCATGCATTTAAATCATTGGATCCACAATCCGTAACATTCCGGTAATCATGGCCGGCATCAAGATAGGTCCCCGGGTGACCGCCTCCATATTTACCTGCATGATAAATAACGAACAAGCGGCTATCATCGCCAAACTTACCATAAACCTTTTTGGTGTAATTCCAGGCATCGGCCATATAGGTTTTCGGCCAGGTCACAGTGGGCTTTACATCGCCATCATAATAAACCACCACGCTGGTATCATAACTCACACGGTTTAATAATTGAACGTGTTCGAACCAATGTTCTTTCCAGGTTTTGGGCGGCGCATCGGGCGGGTCAATCGCCTCTACCAGTGGTGGCGCTGGCTTCGCCGTTTCTACAGGTGTCTTTTTGCTGTTGCAGGCCAGTAGTAAAACAGCGGTAATTGCTATTAATGGAAAAATATTTTTCATTGCATGGATATAAAGAGATTAAAAAAGCACCGAACAAAATGCCCGGTGCTATATCTATTTTACCAACCTGTATTTTGTACAAGTAGAGGTACTTTTTGGATTTCGCCTGCTGGTATAGGCCATAAGTAATGTTTCTTTTGGAAAACCCTATTTTCGGTAACTACAGGTGTAAAAAATCCAGGTGCATTTTGAGTGATGTTCAAACCTCTGATTTGTTTATCGGTTGTTTCTGCAATTTTCCATTCCCTTGTGTAGAAATAGCGGTCCAATTCGAAAGCCAACTCAACACGTCGCTCTCTGCGGATGGCATCTTTCATATCTGTTGGGATAGGTAAACCTCCACTTCCATAAACCGGGATACCTGCTCTGGTACGGATCCTGTTTAGGTAAATCAAAATATCAGGATCAGATGGATTTGATTCTTGCAAAGCCTCGATGTAATCCAAATAAATTTCTGCCAATCTGATTACGGTGAAAATTGCTCTACCATTTGTCCAACCAGCTACCGTTAAATGTTTTCTGGAGGTATAGCCTGTTTTGGTATAATCGTTATTGGCAATGGCAGCTTTACCCGCATTACCATTAAATTCAAAACTGGTAATGATATTAGATGAAGGATTGATCCATTTACGTCCACTGTAAGTAATATCAGCATAAAAACGTGGTTCGCGGTTCACATACATATTGCTGATTGCTCTCGGTGCATTCTGATCATTTGGATCTGGCGCCTGATAAATTGATGTTCCGTTAGCGGTATAAGCCGGATCATTTTCGATAGGTAAACCGTTTGCGGTAAAAAATGCATCTACCAGTTGTTGCGATGGAGATAAAAATGAACCACCTTTGTCGCCACCTGAAGCACCGTTGTGATTTGGTGCTAGAGAATACTGATAAAAAGTAACATCACCACCTCTACCAAAAATGATCTCAGCATTCCAGCCATTTAAAAATACATCTCTCATAGCAATAAAGGCCCGGTTAAAAGCCGTATTTGGCAAACCAGCCGGTGTTGAAGGTACTGAATACAGCGCGTAGTTAGAATAGTTAGGGTTGTTTAAAAAAGCTTTCGCTGCTGTAGCCAACCTGGTCCATTTTGCAACACTATACGTTTGATTGATCAATTGTTTACCATCCTGATTTTTGAGGTTTGCATAATCGGTATTCCCGTTAAATAACGGACGGGCGGCAGTTAACAATGCTTTGATTTTATAAGCATCTGCCACTGAAGCCGTGATGTGACCATAATCTTCATTGGCCTGTGGGGTTGCAGGCAAACGAGAACTGGTGGCTTCCAGTTCGCTCACGATGTAATCAATGCACTCATCCATCGAGTTACGGGGTTTACTGATGGCTTGCAGCGGTGCATCTGACGCAATTGGGTCATTACCCAATAATACAACCGGCCCGTACTGTCTTACCAGGTGATAGTAATAAATCGCCCGCAAAGCCCTTGCCTCGTTGTAGTAACGGTTTACAATATCAATACCACCGATATTACAATCGGTACACCTGCTTACATTTGCCATAAAGGAACTGGCAGCCTGTATACCACGGTAATAACTTTGCCAGTGGTAATTTACCTGACCACTCGTGGCATCCCAGGCACCCGAATTTACGTTTTCTGTAAAGTTCGGCAAGGTATAATCAGCCTCGTCAGAAGCAGCCGTCCATGGCCCGATATTTCCTGATCCTGAAGCCGAACGGTCTTGATTTTGATCTGGTAATGTAGAGTAAACGTTAGCCAGTGCCTGATCAACAGTGGCTTTTTTCTCGTACATCTGATCGAAAGTTAGCCTGTCGTCAGGTACCTGATTTAAAAATTTCTTACAGCCATAATTACCAATTACCAGTAATACACCAGCTGTATATATCAATATCTTTTTCATTCTTTTTATTTTAAAAATTAGCGGTTAAACCCAAAGAATAGTTAGAGGTTAATGGATACCTTGTACCGTTGTTGGTTAATAACTCTGGATCCCATAATTTGAATTTGCTGATGGTAAACACATTGTAACCTGTAGCGTATACCCTTAAACGTTTAACGCCTAAAGATTTTATTCCATTTTTTAGGGTATAACCCAAATCGGCATTTTTTAACCTTAAGAAACTCACATCACGTTTCCACCAGGTACTGGACTGATAGTTATTGTTATTGGTACCACCATAAGATAACCGTGGATAAACGGCATCCTGGCGTGGATTAGTTGTCGTCCAACGATCGGCAGCTACTGCCAACATATTACCCAAACCTCCGGAATTGGCAAAGGATGGAATGTTTAACAGAATGTCTGCGTTATCCTGCCCCTGGAAAAATAAACCGAAGTCGAAGTTTTTATAGGTTAACGAGAAACCAAAACCATACGTGCTACTTGGCACATCTCCCCTACCAATGATCGTTTGGTCAAACGAATCGATTTTACCATCACCGTTTAAATCTTTATACTTGATATCTCCCGGCATCAGCGTTCCAAACTGGGTAGGACTGGCGTTGATTTCTGCCTGACTATCAAATAATTTTTCTGCAATGTAACCTATACGGGTTGATGCCAAAACATTGTATCCGCGTTGCTCCATCCATGGGTACGGTTTTGGTGCCTGATCATTTTCAATTACCTTGTCTTTATTGAAGGTAAAATTTGCCCTTAAATTAAGTGACCAATCTTTACCAAACTGCGCATCGTACTGTATGGTACCATCAATTCCTTTGTTTTCTACAATACCCAGGTTACCGATTGGCGTATTGGCTAAACCGATGTAGTTTGGAACAGTTCCTCTTTGGATAAATTGGTCTGTTCTTCTTTCCTTAAAGAAATCGACAATTAACGATAGGTTGTTATTGAATGTTTTTAACTCGAAGCCTAAATCCTGTTTACGTGTTTCGGCCCAGGTTACATCTACTCCATAGGCAGTTACGCCCAAACCATTATATCCAATATTTCCGGTCTGACCAAAAGTATAACCACTTGCACCACCTACTTTTGTTAAATAATAAAAACGGTCGCCTTCTGCATTAGCATAGCCCGAGCCACTGGCCCCACTACCCACAATACCATCAGAATAGCGGAATTTAACCATCTGGAAGGTATTTTTTAAGGACTCGAAAAACTTCTCGCTCGATAACAACCATCCAATACCCAATGCAGGGAAGAAACCATAACGTTTATCAGGTGCAAAGTTTTCAGAACCATTATAGCCCATATTAAACTCAAAGAAATATTTATTGTCGTAAGCATAAGTGGCCCGACTGGCAACCCCTTGTAAACGATAAGGAAGAGATAACGTTAGGTTTCCGGCAAATGGCGTACTGTTATCATTCTGGTTGTAAAGTAATAAACCTGAAACGGCATGTTTTCCAAAAGTGCGGTTGTAGTTGATGGCGGCCTCAAAATACATTTTCTTATCACCGCCGTTACTGATGCCATAATTCAGGAAATCCTGTCCCTGAAGAACCAATCCGTACTTGTAACCTGATGCAGGATTGTTTGCCACGATGTACGGATCGTTAGGATTGATCCTGTAAATGGTTTCTCTCTTGGTTCTCGCTATCGCATTATTGTTATTCACGTCAAATGAGAACATAGAGGTCACTGACAAACCCGGGGTTAATTCTTTTAAATCCTGTGTTAAACGTAGGTTAGAATATAATTGGTTGCTATATCCTGTTCTGTATCCATTTCTGGTCACATCGCCATAAGGATTACGTTGATCGGCCTGCGGACTAATACCAGGTAAACTACCATTTGGATAAAGTACCGGGAAAGAAGTTGGATTGATCAAAAAAGCCTGATTAAAGATCTCCTGGGCGCCGAGATTACTCGGAAAATTGCTCTGCGATAGAATGCCTTTAATACCCAAATCCAGTTTTGTGGTACCCGTAACATCCCAGTTCAAGTTTGTGCTCACATTGTAGCGACTAAAGCTTTGTTTAACAGCAGAATTTACCGCTTCGTCTGTTTTAAACAAACCATCCTCACCATAATAACCTAATGAAACGTAATATTTAGCATTACTTACACCACCAGACAGGTTAGCTGTTCCCGATCTGTTATGGCCAAAATCATTATAAATGGCATCAAACCAGTTTACGTTCGGATAAAGGATCGGATCGGTACCTGCAGCTGTTTTTTGAATGGCATCTATAGAATATGCTGGTGTAAATGCCCCTGCTGCCCCACCGCGTAAATAATCGGAATATTTGGCCTCATTGGCTAAGTTCATGTAATCTACACCATCAATCAGTTGTGGCCTTTTAGTGAAACGGCTCACGCCTTCATAGTATTCAACGTTAATTCTTGGGGTACCAATTTTACCTTGTTTAGTGTTGATCAGGATTACACCATTTGCACCACGGATACCATATACTGCTGTTGCAGCGGCATCTTTCAGTACCGTGAAATTCTCTACATCATATACACTGATATCGTTCAGGTTACGGTTTGGTACACCATCAATGATAATAAGTGGTCCTCTATCTCCAGAGTTTAGTGAAGATATACCACGGATAAAAATATCCGATCCGGTTGCACCTGGCTCACCGTTACGGGATACGTTAACTACACCAGGGATACGGCCTGCCAATAACTGGCTCATACTCGAAACCGGTTGTTTTAATTCGTCAGCTTTAACTGATGATTGTGCACCAACCAAACTTTCTTTTTTCTGTGTACCGAAACCTACAATGGCCACCTCCTGTAAGTTGGCGCCAACGGTTTCCTTTAAACGGATATCCAGTACGCTTTGTGTACCAACGGTGATCTCTTTTGAATCATAACCGACATAAGTAATGATCAAAACCGCATTCTGATCGGGAACAGTAATGGTAAATGCTCCGTTTACATCTGCAGCAGCACTGGTAGAACTTCCTTTAACTTTTACACCGGCACCTGGCAATGGCGCACCGGTTTCGTCTTTAATAATACCACGGATTACAATATCAGCCCTGGTTTGATTCACAGTAGCTGAACTGTTTATATTAATGGCCGATGCACTGGCTTTTGTATAAAAACCACTGCTTAAGGCCATTGCAAAAGCAATAGCTTTAAAAGCACAAGGTTTAAGCCTGAGCCTACCCCTGGTTAAATCTGTATTTTTCTTCATCATAAAATTAGTTTGTTGTGAACAGATTACTGTTATTTGGTCTATTGATTAGTTTGAAAGAAATTTTGTTGACTACCGGTTAGTCCCGGCAGAATAAATTTGGTATGTTTATTATGGTAAACACAAATTACTGTTGCTCTTCAGGTACTTCAATTACACGCCACTCAGACAACTGGAACAAAGAACCACCGTTATTTGCGGTAATACTAAGCCTGTAAAATTTATACAGCACTTTGTTTTTAAAGTTGTATGTTTTGGTGGTGTTACGGCCCGAAAATGTCTCGCCGGTCCTGGTATCAAGATCTACCCAGGCACTTCCATCTGTAGAGCCGCTTAATTTCCAGTTTTTCGGATCCCTGTCTGGCGCATCGTTACCCGAAGTCAATGTGTAAGATGCCACCTGCTGAACCGAAGGGAAAGTTAACTGTAAGTAAAGGCCCGATTGATAAGGATTGATCAAAAATTTCGAGTTGATATCATTATCAACCACTTTTAAAGATCCTTCAGCACCTGAAGCACCGCCCGAATTTTCGAAATTAACAGAAAGTACGGCCTTTGCAGTTACATCTACCTTTGCTTTCCAGGTAAAAAGATCCACTGCCGGGTATTCTTCTTTCCCGCATCCAAGAATTAAAGCTAACGCAAAGCAGAGCCCAACAGCTTTCCTGGTCATTTTTAAAAGATTCATAATAGTTTGATTATAGTTTGTTGGTTATTAAAATATGCAAGATTTACTCGATTGATCAATGAATGATCAGGGATTTATTCGTTTTCAAGAAAGGCAGATGATCAGCTATTAAGCAATCTCTTTAACTTCGGCACCATATCCCCTATAAATTAGGGGGTATTAACCTACAAACGGTAAATTTTGGCCATTCGATTTCAGGTCGCTTTAAGCATTAGCCTCTTCCAATTACGAATAAAACTAGTCGTGCCTATAGCCGTAAGCTGGTTTAGTAGTTTTTTTAATCATGATGAGTTATGGTTTGGTTTGGTTGGTTAAGCGGTAGAATGTGATGTGTCAGAATGTAAAATTTATCTCATTTAGGTCTCTCCTTATTTTTAATGAATGAATAGTTAATTTTTGACTAAACTAAAACGTTTTAGTGTTTATACATAAAAAAAAGCACCAATCTTAATGATCAACACTTTGTTTTTCTTAGTCCCTTTTGCGAAATGTTTAAATAACTCAAGACTAAAACGTTTTATTAAACAATAATAAGCATATTATTAATAAATTAAAAATAATTTACTTTTTTTTGGAAAAATTATTTGGGAAGGTTATTCCGATGAGCTAACGGGAAGATTACGGTAATAAACAGTATCTTTTTTTAGATACGGTTTCCTTTAAAACAGGAATAAAGAAAAATTGACTAAACTACAGGCTTAGCATGTAAATATGTTAATCCTGTAGTTTATGATAAATAGATATTAGGTTAAGCTTAAATCGCAGCAGCTTGCAGCACCAATCAAAGCCGCATGTTCTTTCAGTTCCGAAATTTTGATTTCGGCATTTATTTCATTGCCTTTAAGTGTTGCAGTCAATTCAGGGGCAAATGCACTAAAAGATTGTGCAATATTCCCCCCAACAATTACGGTATTTATTTTGTACCTCCTAATCACAGGGATTAAAAACTGGGCCAGGTTATAGCCGAATTCCATAAAAACCATCGTCGCAAAGTGATTGCTTTCTACCATCCCCACCAATTCCTTAACACCTTCCACGTCCTCACCGCTCAATTGCTTAAAACGTTTTACGAACCAGCGTGTAGATAGGTAATCTTCAGCAATTCCATCCAAAAAAGGAGAGTTCCATAAATCTGCATCGTAGGCCTTATCATTTAAACAAAGTGAAGATCCAAGCCCTGTTCCCAGGGTTAACCCCAACACGTTCACATTTCCTTTGGCAGCCCCGGCAAAAACCTCCCCTTGTAAAAAGCCGGCTGCATCGTTTATAAAATGGATATTTTCTATGTCAATGCCCAATCGTTTTGCAAGTTCTTCTTTCACATTAACCTGATACAGCGATTTAAACTTATCCTGATCTTTAATCAACGAAATTCCATCTTTATAATTAAAGGGTCCGGGCATGGCTATGCCCACATTCCTGCTGCCATTTTTTATATCCTGAAAAGCTTTATTAATAATATCGCACCAGGCCGATAAAATCACTTCCTTATCCTCCTGTGAATTCACAGGGCAACGCTTGATAGAGTTTTCCATTAAGGTTCTGGTTTCCAAATCTACCAACGCGGCTGTAATGTGCGAGCCGCCAATATCTACACCTAATGCAACAGGCTTTTCCATTCTTTATATATTTCTATTCTCTTTCCTTTATTCATTTGACTAATTCGGCAAAAGTAGTCATTCATTGTCTATTTACTAATCGAAAACGGCTTATCCTCCTCTGATATTCCCCTATCTAACGAAGGTTTAACATTCATCTCCAATTTTAATACACCGCCTTTTAATAAATCACTATGATTTAAGTAATTTTTGGTATAATTTTCACCATTTAAGCTTGCTGACTTGATATAAACATGATTTACATCATTTGCCGGCGCTTCGATGATAAATTTTTTGCCATTTTCGAGGTTAATCGTTGCTTTTTTAAATACCGGGCTCCCTAAAACATATTCTCCGGATCCCGGGGTTACACTATAAAACCCTAAAGCGCTCAATACATACCATGAAGAGGTTTGTCCCTGATCTTCATCTCCCGGATAACCGTTTTCTGTAGCATCGTACAGTTTACGCATCACTTCACGGGCGCGCAACTGAGCTTTCCAGGGCTGGTTGGCATAATTATATAGATAAACCATATGTTGTATCGGTTGATTGCCATGTGCATATTGCCCCATGTTGGCCATTACCATTTCGGTCATTTCATGGATCATCCCTCCGTAAGAACCTACATTAACTTTATTGGGTTCGCTAAAAACCGAATCCAGCTTCGAAACAAAATGGTTGTTCCCGCCCATTAAGTTAATTAAACCTTTGGTATCCTGAAAAACAGACCATTGCCAATGCCAGGCATTACCTTCGGTAAATGGGCCTCCCCATTCAGTCGGATCGAAATTTGGCGACCATTTGCCCTCCGCATTTTTTCCCCGCATAAAACGTGTAGACGGATCGTACACATTTTTATAATTGAACATGGGTTTCTCAAAAACTTCCATATAATGTTTATCGCCAATCATTTTAGCTAAGGCATAAGCACAATAATCGTCGTAAGCATATTCCAATGTTTTTGCAGTAGCTTCTCTGTATTTAGGATAAGGAACATAACCCAATTGGTTATATTCGGTTACACCGTCTCTGCCATTTGCCGGTCCCCATGGACCTTTGTTCATCGCTTCATGGTAATAGGCATCCAAAGCCTTTTTGGGATCAAATGTTCTGATCCCTTTTGCCCAGGCATCTGCCAACAGCGAAATGGCATGGTTACCAATCATACTTCCGGCTTCACTGGGGAAAGACCATGAAGGTAACCAACCGCATTGTTCATAGGCATCGAGCATAGCTTGCATATAACGGCCATGCATTTCTGGATGTACCAATGTATTTAACGGAAACTGCGCACGAAAGGTATCCCAAAAGCCCGTATCGGTGAACATGTAGCCATTATGCACTTTACCATCATACGGACTAAAATAATAAGGTGTGCCGGCCTCGTTAATTTCGTAAAATTTCCTGGAGAATAAACTTGCCCTGAAAAAGCAGGAATAAAAAGTTTCCATATCTGCTTTAGATCCCCCTTCAACTTCTATCTTCCCTAACGATTTATTCCAGACTGCAGCTGCATTGGCTTTAGTATCTTCCAAAGTCTTATCACTGCCCAATTCTCTTTTTAAATTGAGTTCGGCCTGTTTTAAGCTAATGTAAGAAGACGCTGTTTTCACCTGAACCTTTGCCCCTGGTTCAAACTGTACAAAGGCCCCCTTACCTAAGCCCTCTGCTGAAATGGAATCTTTTGAAAGGGTATTCCGTTTGTTTTCCCAGGTACCATACGCTTTAACCGGTTGATCAAATTGAACCACGAAATAACTTTTCCAACCTTTTTTAAAGCCTTCACCATTATTAACCCAACCGGTTATCTTATTTTCTTTTGGATAAATCCGAACACCGCTGAGTCTGGTGTATCCGTCTAAAACTAAAAAGCTTCTTTTGCCTTTTGGGTAACTGAACCTGAGGTGTGCACCGCGCTCTGATGGTGAAATCTCGGTGGTGATTTCGTTCTCAAATGTTACTTTGTAATAGTTGGGTTTGGCAATCTCATCCTTGTGACTAAATTTAGCTTCCCGCTGATCTTCGTTTACCACCAGTTCATCAATCATGGGCATTAATGAAAATACGGCATAATCTCTTGTCCATGAACTGCATTGGTGCGCCTGCTGAAAACCTCTGATTTTATCTTTAAAGTATTGGTATTTCCACCCATCGCCGTTTTTCCCGGTTTGCGGAGTCCAGGTATGCATGCCAAATGGCAGTGCCGTTGTAGGGTAGGTGTTTCCCCGCGTAAGTTCGTGTTTAGAATTGGTACCCTGCAGGGTGTTTACATAGCTGACCCAATTTTTCTGCTGTGCAAATAAACCTTTGGTCAAAAGGCAACATAAAACGGATACGATTAATTTAAGTTTCATTTGTGTTGGTTTTCTCAGAAATATTTGGTCAGGCAGATTAAAACAAGCGTTACGCATCATCAATGGATAAGCTAGCGCCTTTATTTTTTGATTTCTATAATTGGAAAAAATGACAAGGTTTAACTAAAGGAAAATTTTCTCATAACTAATATCTGGTCTTGTATAAACATAAATCGTTTTATTATACTCTATTCATCAATTCCAAGATTCTCAAATGAAGAAAAACCGTTAAACGATGGCTATTTTAATGGATGATTTTTGTTTAGTAGTCTGATTCAAAGTAAAACGTTTTACCAAGCCAATATTAGTAAAAAAATATGCAGTTTTTGCTTTCTAAATCCGTAACATGTAGGTTACAATTTTTTCTTATAAATTGGGACAAAAAAAAAGTGTCCATTTACTGGACACCTTTTAGTTTTTATTGATAACCTGGATTCTGTTTCAGGTTGGTATTTAGCGTTAACTGCCTTAAAGGAATTGGATAAAGTGTTTTAGTAGCAGTTGATGGTGTATGATCCCACCAGCTGGCTGTTGCAAATTTTCCAAAGCGAATCAGATCGTCTCTTCTCATGCCTTCAAAAATAAATTCTCTTCCCCGTTCAGCCAGGAGCTCATCTAAAGTTAAACTTGTTGTGGTATAAGCACGCGTAGCAAAATTTGCCTCGGTAAATGCCCGTTTTTTACAATCGTTTATTAACTGAACGGCTTCTGCAGTTGCTACACCCCCATTTTTACGCATAATGGCTTCTGCTTTGGCAAAGTATATCATGGTTAAACGATAAATATTCCAGTCGCCATTGTTATAATTTACATCAACTGCAGGCACTCCACCTGGTCCTGGAAACTGGTTACCTAATTTGTACTTGTTAAAACGTACACCAGAATTTTCTTCACCTTCGCTCATATTACTCACTGTAGAACCTGTTTTGTTTTTTCTGATATTATCAACAAACACCAATTGCGAACCATTGTACTCCTCAGATGCCAAAACTGGTTTAGTTGGGTCAACAAACTGAAACATTGGTCCTTCCAAAAGCCATTCTCTTTTTCTCAGGTCAGCATCTTCATAGGTGGTAAAAACACCTGGAACCACAACAATTCCATCGTTACCATTTCTTCCGCCGCCGTAAATCTGCTGTTGTTTAAAGTGATAGAATTCTGAAGGCCATGATGGCTGGAAATTGGCTATTGAATAATTATAAGCAATAGAGAAAATAGCCTCTTTAGATAAATCGTTTGTTGTTTTAAACTGGTCGGTAATGTTAGGATCAAGTGCCATCACACCATTTTGTGCACCTGCTTCCCCTGATATTATTTTATTTGCGGCAGCAATACAATCGTCCCAACGTGGGGTTCCTGTCCATACTTCTGCATTCAAATAAAGTTCTACCAACATGGCGTAGCCCGCAGCCTGGCTGATCCTGCCCACCATTGCCCGCGATAGTTTTGGTGCTTTATCAATATTGTTTTTGATTTCCGATTCAATAAAGTTAAACACCTCTTTTCTTGGCATGGTTTCCGGCCTTTCCGGAGTTCCAACTTTGGTTACTACAGGAATGTTACCAAACAGATCCATTAATTTAAGATAATGGAATGCCCTTAGAAGCTTCAATTCTGCAATATAGGCATCTTTCTCTGCCTGTGTAATTCCCATCTGACCAATATCTCTCTTTTCGATATTCTCGATAGGATCATTACATAATCCCATACCCCAGTTCATTAATACCCAGGCCTGGTTAAGTCCACCTTCATCTACAGTCCAGGTGTGGTAGTGTAACCTTTTCCATTTACCACCGTCTTCACCGTGGCGACCTTTGGTAGGCCAGGCCAGTTGATCTCCTGATAATTCGGCCAGGCGCCACCAGCCATCCTGACCAGATGGTGTAACCCAGGCATTAGCATGTGTATAAGGCCTTAATACAGCCGATAACACCTCTGTTTTGTTATTATAAAAATTATCAGTTAACAACTGATCGTATGCGTTTTCGTCAAGCTTTGTACAAGCGCTTGTAATGCTTAATACACCTGCAAGCACACCATATATGATTGATTTATTTTTCATTTTCAATTTTTTAGAATCCAACATTTAAACCGATTACAAATGATCTGGTACTTGGGTACGGACCTCTGGTATCAATCCCTAAACTTTTACCGTCAATTTCATTACCTATACCATTGTCTTGTACAAAGTCAGGGTCGTTTCCGGTATAGCCGGTAATGGTTCCAAGATTTTGGCCTGTTGCGTAAAGGCGCAGATTACGGATATATTTATTCTTGAATTTAAAATTGTAGCCTAAGGTAACCTCATCCAGTTTCACAAAACTTCCACTTTCCAGGTAGTAATCGGAAAACATATAGGTATCATTAATGTCGTTATATTTATCGAAAGTACTTCTTAATAAGTTACCAGACCAGGTTCTGTTGGCATAGGTTAAAGCAGTTGTATTTAATACATCAAATCCGAATTTACCCCTTAAGAATATGCGGAGGTCGAAATTTTTGTAGGTAAAACTGTTTGTCCACGAAGCATAGTATTTAGGAACCGCATTACCGATAACGGCTAAATCAGATTGATTCAAATCATTACGTGACGTATTGATCTGACCATTTAAAACCTTTTCGCCATTTCTGTTATAAAACAACCATTTACCTTCCGGCGTAAAACCGGCAAACCTTTTACCGAAAAACTCACCAATTTTGCCACCTTCAAACAGCGTAAAAGCATCACCTAAATCTCCTGCGCCGCCAATGCCTCCCCGGGTGATGAATTTAACTTTAAATACATCGTTCGAGTAGCTGTCTAACCTGTTGCTCAAAGTACTGGCCGTAGCATCCATGTTCCAGCTAAAGTCGTTATTTTTAATCACCAGGTAACTTAAACCCAACTCAATACCTTTAGAGGAGATCTGGCCAACGTTGGTTTGCAGATTATCACGTACATATGGTGGCTGAGGCGTGGTATAGCTATCCAAAAGATCTTTGGTAGTTCTCTTAAATACATCAATCGAACCGGTTAATCGGCTGTTAAGCAAAGTAAAGTCTAAACCAATGTTAGCCTCTTGCTTACGTTCCCATCTCAAATTCGGATTGGGATTACGGTCAGGACCATAGGTTTCATAGTAGTTACCGTCCGGGTACAGGTATTTACCACCGCCGCCAAGTGTAACGCGGGATACATTGTTTGAGGTAGGTGCATTACCGGTAACCCCGTAACCAGCTCTTAATTTCAGGTAGTTAACAAAAGAAATGTTTTTCATAAAACCTTCTTCGGTAATGTTCCATCCGGCAGAAACCGCAGGAAAGTTACCCCATTTGTTATTTGCCCCAAACCTTGATGAGCCCTCTCTCCTTAGAATAAACTGAACCAGGTATTTGTTATCAAAAGCATAGTTAACCCTACCAAAGAATGCGATCAAAGTATTGTCGTTTTTGCCACTCGACATGGTTGCCTTACCAACCCCTAATGCAGCTCCCTGAGAGATATTATCCTCATGAAAAAGATCGTTGATGAAGCCACGGTTAGACATGTCTGCTCTTTCTTCCATATAATAACGGTAGCTATAACCTGCTAATGCCGTAATATTATGCTTCTGTGCAAATGTATTGGTATAATTTAAGGTAGGTTCAACCGCATAAGCCTGCGAAAGGAAATTACCTCTGTAAGCATAACCACCACCAGGGAAATCCGTATTTTCTACTGAGTTTTCACTGGCCTTTAAACGGTACTGGCCGTCCAGATACGAATTCCTCACTACCGAACCAAAAATAGAGGCCTTTAAGCCTTTAAAAATATCCAGATCGGCTTTTACATCACCGGATGTGGTCTGTTGTTTTCTGTAACTTGTTTCCTGAAATAACCTCGCATATTCGTTTGTGCTGGTTAGGTCGAAACGATAAGAACCATCAGGATTGAAGTTAGAAAGTGTAGGATTTTTAGCCGATTCACTTTCCCAGCCGCCACCGCCCAACAGGTTGGCCTTGTTAAAATTGGTAACCAGGTTCATCTGAATGTTCAAACGGTCATCCAGTCCCCTTTGGTTTACATTTAACCTTAAGGTATATTCTTCTCTGCCATTCTGTTTAGCAATACCTTCCAGGTTACGGTAGTTTAAACTGGCCCTGTAGTTTGTTTTTTCCGTTCCGCCACTAAAAGAAAGGTTATGGTTTTGAGAAAGGTTATCATGATTGATCAGATCGTTATAAAAATCGGTTGAACTGCCAAAATCCTGTTGTTTGATTTGACCTGAGGCTATTTTTTGGCGATACTCATCCGCAGTCAAATAATCAGGACGTTTTTGAATATACTCTTTTCTTAAATAACTGGAATATTCGAACACGCCCGGTCCTGCCTTTCCTTTTTTGGTGGTAATCAAAATTACACCTGCATTGGCACTGGTACCATATATAGCTGCACCCGAACCATCTTTTAATACATCAATCGAAGCAATATCGTCTTGCTGTAATAAATCGGGGTTACCGCCAGGTATACCATCAATTACAAATAGTGGACTCCGGCTTCCGGTTACAGTTACCGATCCCCTTAATTGCACAGACACACCACTATTGGGGTTACTACCGCCTGGCCTGGTCAAGTTTAAACCCGCAATTTTACCTTGTATAAGGTCTAAAGGATTTCTGGAACCACTTTGTCTGAAATCTTCAATACCGGCATGGCCTACTGCAGAGGTCGTTTCTTTAATTCCCTGTGTACCATAACCAACCGCAACAACCGTTACTTCTTTTAAGTTTGTATTTTTTGCGACTGCTAGTTTTACATTAATTACTGACGATTGGCCAACCGTGATATCCTGCGTATCGTAACCAATATAGGAAATACGGAGCACTTGCCCTTCACTGGCTTCAATAGAAAATTTTCCGTTACCATCGGTTACTGTAGCTTTACCGGTAGTCTGATTTTTTATACCTGCACCTGGAACCGGCAAACCACTGTCGTCAACTACCGTTCCGGTAACATTTTTTTGCGCCTGAACCCCCTCTTTGCGCACGTGGCCATTCAAGAACCCCCGTGTGCCTTTCCACTCCGAATTCATTGAAAACGCAGGACTATTCAGCAATACGATTGCAGCCGACAGTCCCGTAATTTTAAGTAAATTAATTTTCATCAACGGTTTTGTTAAATTATTATAAAAGATTAGTTATTTTTTTCCTGGTAATATTTATCTGAGATTAAAACGACCGGACGCGATCAATTGCCGAACATTTTAGGGTATTATCTGATTAAGGGATTGTATCTGTTGACGACATAAACGATTGGAAACAAGCAATTCTATTTTGTGGCTTTGGTAAAATCTGTTAAAATTTTGTAGGGAGCTGCTTTGTTTTTCATGAAAAATTGAATTGGTTAGCCTAAATCGATTTAGCACACCAATAATAGGGATTATTAATTAAAATAAAACGTTTTAGTATGTAAAAAAAATATTACACCTGAGCGAAAGAAGTTTTTTCTTAGTCTCTAAGTACCAGGCGGGTGGGGATAATGAGCTCTTCAGCAGGCAATTTCGCTTTTGAAGAAAGGCGGTTTAAAATCAGTTTAATAATGGCTTCGGCTATTTCTTCCAAAGGTTGTTGAATAGCTGAAATGCGGGGAGTATGCAATTCAAATGCTTCGTGGTCATCGTAGGCAATAATGGCAAAATCATCGCCTATTTTTTTATCAATCTGTTTAAGTGCTTTCAAACCACTAATGGCCAGATAATTGGTTACAAACAATACAGCATCCACCTTATTGTTTTCAAACAATGATTTAATCTGTGCAATGGTTTCATTTTCTTCCTGGTTAAAATGAATCTTTAATACCAGGCTGTCGTCATATACAATCCCGTTATCTTCGAGTGCTTTTTTATAACCGTCATAGCGTTCTGTAATCTGCGCTACATTGATATCGGTGGTAACCAAAGCGATGTTCTTTTTGCCCTGATCAATAAAATGCTGTATGGATTGATAGGAGGCATTAAAATGATCGGCGCCCACATAACTGGTTTTAACATCCGGTAAATTTCTATCGAAAAAAATCACCGGGTTGCCATCATCAAGCAGCATCTGAACATCTTCTTCTATCCCTTTTATAGGAGAGATGATATAGGCATCAACTTTGCGTGACTTGAACAGGTTGATCAGCTCTTTTGCCTTGTCTATATTATTTTCTGTACTGGAATAAATAATTTTATAACCTCTTTTATAGGCTTTATCCTCAATTAACCTGGCAATCCTTGAAAAGAAGGAATTGGAAATATCCTCGATTATTAAGCCAATGATATTAGAATTACCCGTTCTCAAACTTCTGGCAATCTGGTTAGGCTTATAACCACTTTCTTCAATAATTTTCTTTACCTTTTCTATTACTGCTTCGCTGATCGACTTCTCTTTTGCTTTACCATTAATAATGAACGAAACTGTAGTAATGGATACATTTGCTTTTACGGCTATATCTTTGATAGAAAGCGATTTCATTTGGTCTGGATTTCTGTAAGTTAATCAATTCAAAGCTAAATAAAAAATGTAGCTTTTAAATTTTTGCCATTTATAAAAGTGCAATTTAACATTTTTTGCATTAATCGTCTTAGAAACGTTTATTAATAACCTAAATTCAATCAATAATCTGTTATGAAGAACCTTTATAAGACCATTTACTTAAATCGTCAATTTGAAGAATGAATTATTGCATAAATTCCAGGCCATGCAGCCCATTCCTGCCCCCGGCCAGTTTTTTCCGGACGTTCCGTACCAAGTTCATTCAGCATTGCCTATTTTAAATAACCGACAATCAAACGGGCTGTTTTTGCCGAAGCACCAGGTTTTCCCATCAGTAAAAGCAGTTCATCATAATGTTTTAGCATTAAATCCCGTCCTGCTCCCTCCAGAACCATCCGAAGTTCTTCGTTTACCTTTTGTGTATTGCAATCTTCCTGGATCAATTCGGTGACTATTTTTTTGTTTACAATAAGGTTAACCAGCGAAATAAACTTAATTTTCACTAAGATCCGCGCAATGGCAATAGATATAGCTCCTCCTTTGTAAACCACCACCTGCGGAACCTTAAATAGCGCCGTCTCAAGCGTAGCCGTACCCGAGGCTACAATTGCAGCATGGGCATGGTGCAATAAATTATAAGTATTGTTAAAAAGCAATTTTACTTTTCTAGTCCCAATAAACTGATGGTAATAGGCTTCGGTGAAGTTTGGGGCAGCAGCAACGGCAAATCTATAACCAGGATAATTATCTGTAATGCTCAGCATTACCGGTAACAAACGCTCTATCTCCTGCTTGCGGCTGCCCGGCAACAGGGCAATAATTTTTTCATTACCCAGCTGATGGTTTGACCGGAATCCGGAATCTGGTAGAAACTGTGCAATTTCATCTAATAACGGATTGCCCACATAATCTACCTCCATACCCCATTCTTTATAAAAACCTACTTCAAAGGGCAGGATGCAGAACATATGATCAACAACCTTTTTAATTTTCAGTACCCGTTTCTGGTTCCATGCCCAAACCTTGGGCGAAATGTAGTAACATACTTTTATGCCATTGGCCTTGGCAAATTCGGCTATTTTTAGGTTAAAACCCGGAAAATCGATCAAGATCAACACATCCGGTTTCCATTTTACGATATCGTCTTTACAAGCCTTAAGGTTTTTAAAAATGGTGCGTAAATTTAAAATTACCTCGGTAAAACCCATAAATGCCATATCAGCATAGTGTTTAACCAACTCCCCGCCTTCGGCTTCCATTTTATTGCCCCCGAAATACCTGAACACCGCTGCGCCATCCTCAGCTTTAAGGGCTTTCATTAAATTGGCGCCATGTAAATCGCCTGAGGCTTCGCCCGCTACGAGGTAGTAGTTCATAATTTGTAATGTATGATGGAAGATGGATAATGGATGATGGAAATTGGAAGTTAAATATCCCCCGTTATCCATATTACATTATCCATCTTACCTTTCATTAAAATACTTTATAGGCAAAAAACACAAAAGCGCATAAAAATGTTGCGGCCAGTATGCCCCTGCCAATATTTTCTTTATTGTACTTAAAAAATGTTTGCATGGTATAAGCATTTACCGCAATACCGCCGATATATAACAGATCGGCTTTTGCCAGCGAAGCCACCTGGTGGATAATATACCAGGCAATAGCACAGCATATTGCCGGTACCAGCAAACCAATGCCCAAACCAACCCATACCGAATTATTTAATTTCCTTAAACGCTCCATTTATTGCAGCTAGCCTAAATTAATACCATCGGGTGCGCTTACCTGGCTGCCTTTAGCGTTTGGGTTGCTGCCACCTATAAAGTCCCAACTGTTTAAGGCCTGTATGGCATGGTGCGCCGTTAAATCAAACTGCACCGGCACAATCGAAACATAACCATGTTCCAATGCCCAAACATCAGTATCTTCTCCTTTATCGAAATTTTCAAAAACGCCGGTTAGCCAATAATATGGACGCTTGTATGGGTCTGTCCGCTCATCAAATTCTTCCATCCATTTGGCATTGGCCTGTCGGCAAACCTTAACCCCTTTTAGGTTTTCACCCTTCGGAAAATTCACATTTAAAAGGATACCTGCCGGCAAACCGTTAGCCAAAACCTGCTCACAAATATTTTTAATGTATTTTTTGGTATGGCTAAAATCAGCATCGGCAGCAAAATCATCGAGTGAAAAACCGATAGAAGGAATTTTTTCTATCGCCCCCTCTACCGCAGCAGACATCGTGCCCGAGTAAAGCACATTGATGGAATTATTTAAGCCGTGGTTAATGCCCGAAACGCATAAATCGGGTTTTTTACCTTTAAAAATCTTGTTAACGGCAATTTTAACGCAATCTACCGGGGTGCCGCTGCATTTGTACATCTCTACCCCTTTATAAAGGTCAACCTTATCAAAACGGATCGGTTTGCCTATGGTAATGGCATGCCCCATCCCGCTCTGCGGACTATCTGGTGCCACTACCACCACATTGCCCAGCTCCTGCATTACTTCCATCAGGTTTTTTATCCCTGTAGCGGTAATCCCGTCGTCATTTACCACCAAAATAGTTGGTTTAGTGCCCTGTTTTGTCATGCCGGTAAAAATACAGATTATAATTTTCAAGGCACAATAAACCAGCATTTATATACCAAAATCATTTATTACTGTCTTTTTAGTTCTGAAATCAAAATAATTTCTTTCCAAGCAAGAAAGCATCTATATTTGGACAAATAACTTATTAAAAATGAATACTGTATTCAACATCGGTCTTAACCTACAGGTGCGTATTCATTGTCATAAACCAAAAACAATTCGATGAAATTTAAATTATTTACTTTGGCTTGTTTTCTCATTACGGGTGCTGCAGCCATAGCGCAAACCACCTACCAATGGAAAACAGGCACTTCGGGTGGCTACACTTATAAATATGTAACCAACGATCCGACCAAAACACGTTTTTATACCTTAAAAAACGGTTTAACCGTTATCTTATCCCAAAACAACAAAGAGCCCAATATTACCTACAAAATGGCGGTAAGGGCAGGCAGTAATACCGATCCGCGAACCAATACCGGCTTGGCGCACTACCTGGAGCACCTGTTGTTTAAAGGAACTGATAAGTTCGGTACACTCAATTATGCCAAAGAGAAACCACTTTTGGATAAGATTGAAGCACTCTACGAAACCTACACCAAAACCACCGATCCGGCCAAACGTAAAGAGATTTATAAGGAAATCGATAAAACTTCGGGTGAAGCGTCCAATTATTCTATCGCAAATGAATACGATAAAATGATGAAATCGATCGGCAGCAACTCTACCAATGCACATACTTCGGTAGAAGAAACCGTGTACGAAGAAGACCTTCCATCAAACGCCATTGATAAATTTTTGGCCGTACAGGCAGAACGTTTCCGTGCACCGGTTTTCCGCATCTTCCATACCGAGCTAGAAGCCGTTTATGAAGAAAAAAACATTGGTATGGATAATGATGGGCGTAAAATGTACGAGAAAATGCTGTATGCCCTATTTCCAACCCATAACTACGGGCAGCAAACCACCATTGGTACCATTGAGCATTTAAAAAACCCATCTTTGGTTGAAATCAGAAAATATTACAACAAATATTATGTGCCTAACAATATGGCCTTAATCATGAGCGGTGATATTAATTACGATCAACTGATCAAGAAAATCGATAAAGACTTTGCCTACATGGTTCCTAAACCACTTGCACTTTACAATCCTGCGCCCGAGAAGCCTTTAACACAGGTGCAAAAGGTAGATATTTATGGTCCCAGTGCCGAAAACCTGTACATTGCTTACAGGGGTTTTGCCCAAAATACCCGTCAAAGTTTGTTGCTGGATCTGATCGGAAGCATTTTATCAAACGGTAAAGCCGGTTTATTGGATATCAACATCAACAAACAACAAAAAATGTTGCGTGCTGGTGCGGGTTACAACTCCATGAAAGATTACGGTATCTTCATTTTATCGGGATCGCCAAAAGCCGGACAAAGTTTAGAAGACGCACAAAAATTGTTGTTAGAGCAGGTAGAACTGCTTAAAAAAGGCGAGTTTGACGAAAGTCTGATCAAGGCTACAGTAGCCAACATTAAACTGGCCGAATTGCAAGGTTTCGATAATAACGACGTACGTGCCAATGCTACCATGAATGCCTTTATTTTAAACCGTGGTACCGAGTGGGATAAAATGCTGGCCTCAACTGATGACATGGGCAAAGTAACCAAAAAGGAGATTGTAGATTTTGCCAATAAATTTTTCATCAATAACTATGTAGTTGTTTTAAAACATAAAGGCGAAGATAAAAGCATCATTAAGGTTGAAAAACCGGCTATTACCGCGGTAAAAACAAACACCAACGAAGTTTCACCATTTACCAAAAATATCATCGATGCACCGGTAAAACCCATTGCACCTAAGTTCTTAGATTATACCAAAGATCTTGCTTTTGGCAAAGCAAACATTGCTGATGTGATTGCCATCCAAAATACCGAAAATGGTATTTTCCGCATGGGCTACCGTTTTGATATGGGTTCTTACAACTATAAACTGTTGCCTTATGCCGCACAATACCTATCGTTTTTAAGTACCGATAAATATTCCGCTGAAGAGATCAGCAAGGCCTTTTACAACCTGGCCTGCAGCTATAACATCAATGTAGGTACCGATGTAACTACCGTTTCCCTTAGCGGCTTACAAGAAAATTTCGATAAAGCGGTAGCTTTACTGGAGGATGTGCTGGCCCATTGCAAACCAAATGAAAAAGCCCTGGAAGATTTAAAAGGCCGCTTGTTAAAATCGAGAGAAAATGCCAAACTGAATAAATCTTCCATCCTGGGTGGTTTAATGAGTTATGCACAGTACGGTGCCGATAACCCTTTCAATTACGGGTTAACCAACGATGAAATCAAAAACATGAAATCAGCAGATCTGATTTACATTTTGCATAACCTTACCAATTACAAACATACCATTACCTATTACGGTCCTAAAACTTTGGCAGCATTTTCTGCTGATATTGTAAAGGCCCATCCATTGGCAAAAGAATTTACCGATGCCGCTCCGATCAAGAAATTCACCTATACCAAAACCGATTCGAACAAAGTTTATTTTGCCGATTACGATATGGTACAGGCCGAAATCCGTTGGGTACGCAATAGTGGCTTGTACGATCCAGCCAATGCAGCTAAAATAGCCTTGTTCAACAATTATTTTGGCGGCGGCATGGGTTCGGTTGTATTCCAAACCATCCGCGAATCTAAAGCACTGGCTTACTCTACCTTTGCGGTATATTCATCCCCAAACAGTAAAGATAAAGAGAATACCATTGTAGCCTACGTAGGTACCCAGGCCGATAAAATGAACGAGGCCGTGGCTGGTATGAACGATTTGTTAACCACCTTACCTGAGTCTGATAAATCATTCGCACTATCAAAAGCCAACTCTTTAAACGGCATTGAAACCAGCCGCATCACTAAAGATGATATCATTTATGCCTACCTGGCCGATAAAAAATTAGGTTTCGATCACGATTCACGCATTGATGAGTATGCCAACCTTAAACCGCTTACTTTTGCCGATATCAAATCGTTTCACCAGAGTAACCTTTCGGGCAAACCTTACAACTATTGCGTTGTGGCATCCGAAAAGAAAATCAACATGGATGATTTAGCTAAATTTGGCCCGGTAACCAAATTAACTTTAGAGCAGATTTTTGGATACTAGGAAGATTGAAGGTAGTAAGGTAGCGGGTTGAAGGTAAAACCCAAAGCCTGAAAGCTAAATGCTTAAGCGATTCCCAGCAACGGGGATCGCTTTTTTAGTTTAGCCCCAGCTGGAAAGGCTATGGCTGTTGCAACATGCCGGTTAGTAAATGAGCAATCAACGAGCAGTATATCGCCATAGAAAATCACACAGGGTTCCATTTACCCTACCTACACCCCGAAATAAAATGTGAAATTTTGATTAATCATCAGCCTGTCTGAAATACTAAGCCGCTCCCCGCAGATCAGCTGCCGCAGGAGACAGGAATCACGAAATCCTCAACTATACTTTTTTCTTAGCAAATAAAATCTTCCTGAAATATAAATTTTAGGTTATAATGTTCAAACACTGCAAACAGTAACTTGTTGACCGAAGACGCAGTTGATAAAAAAATGATTCTGAGTTCAAATTTTGACGATAAAAATGATTACTAAGATGGTATTTTATTATTCGTTGAAACAAAAAAAAATGATAATTTGCAGCGTCAGATGTCGGAATTTGCGGTTTTCTGGGCAAAACTTGTTAATCAAAATCATGAAAAACTGGATGTGGATAGCGATAGGACTGATGATTGTGGTGGCCGTATTCTACCTGATCAAATGGAAAAATGCTGGTGTGCCGGAACGCAATAAAGTCCCATTGGACCAGGCATACCTGAATTTTCAGGCCATTAATGAACAATACCAATCAAAGCTGTTTAAAATCGAAAGAATTTGTACCGTAGCGGCCCGCAGTGCATCATCACCTGAGCCTATCCGTGTATTTCAGACCGTAAATCAACAATTGATTATCGATGCCGATCCTAAAGTAGACGAAGAAACTAAAAATGATTATCGCTATTATAAACTGGATCAGCAAGGACGATTGGTAGATTCCATTTATATCAAGTATGAAGGTTACTGGCCAAAATTTATAGCGCGATTTATGGTTTTCAGTAACGAACAAAAAGCCTATTACACCACCTGGCCGCTGGATGGAGATACGACCCGGCATCACTTTGTTAGTTTAAACGCCGACTTCAGCTGGCCAAAGGATAAGATTGATCAGAAAATCAGGGCCGTTAAAAAAAGTGGTCATTATTATTTCTTCCATGCTTTCAGAGATCATGGAAAAGATTTCCGATGGCTGGCATTTTATGAGCAGCAGCACTGGTATATGCTTTGGGAAAAGATGCCGGGTTATACAGAGGTTGCTGACGAGGATTCAGGCTATCGTTATCGTTCAGATGTTTTTCATACGGGAACACCAGATCCGGTTATACCTGAAGACGTGAGGCTGATACATTTCTACCCTGAAGAAAAGATGGAATATAAACATGCAATCGGAGGAGGAACGCCTCCGTCTTCCGCTACGAATTGGCGTGGAAAAGGATTTTTTTCGACGGTTATTGCAGGAAATAATTTTCCTTTCAAGGTAGATCAATTGGTGGTAGAACAGGAAGGATTCGACAAATTTAAAACCCGTTTGTATACTTTGCGGGAACCGGGCGGGGTGGCCAGGATTTACGAACCAGCTTTTTATCGGTCAGAACAGGGCTTTGCCCTTTATTCCGGCAACTGGGATGAACTTTATATCATCAGGCCTCAATAATAAGGTTCTGAGTGATCAGCAACTGTTTGTCAAGAGTTGGGATTGAAAGATTTTCCTGTGAGCTTATAAATCGCTACCATCAACTATAAATCTTTACCAGATCATTTTTATAATTTAAACACTTTTCGCATTGGTTCTGGCTGGAGTTAACCTTCAAACCAGTGAATAACCCCAATTCCTGAGCCTGAAGAACTTTTGTTTGCTCCATGGTATAACCTACCATGGAGTAAGGTATCGTTTTGAACCGATAACCGTTGCCTTCAGCCAGTATTAAGTTGAACAATTATAAACACGATCAAAAAATTGTGAGCTGTGGTTAAGCCATCCAAAGAGCTAGCTAATTTGATAGATTTTAGCTAGAACAGTACATTAACCGCTAAAAATAGGTTAATGCACTTAAAATTTCCTTTACCGAAAACTTCGCCCCGCACACGAACTCATCGGCCGCGCCATAATAAATGGTCAATTCATCCCCATTTACAACATGCCCGTTGGTAAATACCACTTCGCCAAAGAAACCATGTAATTCATAATCTTCTTGCGGGATCATAATGGGCGCTTCCGTTCTGGCCAGTACTTGAGATGGATCCTGTAAATCCATCAAAAAAGCGCCTAAAGCATACTGGTGTTTTTCATTGGCACCATGATAAATTTCCAGCCACCCGGCTTCGGTTTTAATGGGCGCAGCACCGGCACCTACACGAACACTATCCCAAAGGTTGGCCCTGGTTTTGATGATACACTGGTGCCTGCCCCAATGGATACCATCGGGCGATTCTGCCAACCAGATATAATTACCGCCCAGGGCTACGCTGCTGGGGCGGTGCAAGGCGTAAAACTTACCGTTAATACATGCTTCAAACAGGGCACAGTCTTTATTGTGTGGAGGGATGATCATGCCATGGTGTTCAAAGTTTTTCCAGTCTGTTGTCGTTCGCAGCCCTACCCCCACGCCATGTGCAGAAACAGCCGTATAGGTTAAATAATAGGTATGGCCAATTAAAGCTACGCGGCAATCTTCAATGCCAAAGGTTTCATCTTTGCCTTCGCCCTGTAAAATAGGGTAACCTTCCGGTTCGTAAAAATGAATACCATCATCACTGCAAACCAATCTCAAGTGCGACAGGGTGGTTAAATAATCGGCACCTTTATAGTTAATTACCCTGGGGTCGGTTGCGTTTAAAAAGGGATCACTTTCATCAACGGCCAGAATTTCTATGCCATCTTTCGTTAAAATAGGGAAAGAGATAATACCTGCTATTTGTTTAGGTCTTTCTGCTACGCGAATCAATAGCCACATTTTCTCCTCAAAAGTAAACACACCGGGGTTTAGCAAACAGGCAATCTCCAGGCCTTCCCTGCTAGGCGGCAGATTTTTGGGTGCCAGTATGGGGTTTTCCGCGAAGCGGAAAGCAATATCAGACATAAAAAATATATTAAAGCACGCAGGCGACCATTTTTTTTTGACCGCCTGTTTTGCTATTGAATGAATATTATAAAGAGTTGATCCACTTTACCAATTCATCTCTCCCTTTTCCAGTTTTTTGTTGCAGTTTGCCCAATAACTCATCATCCTGTCCCTCTTCATGTTTTAAATCATCATCTGTTAAATCAGCATAGGCTTGTTTAACTTTTCCTTTTATTTCATTCCACTTTCCTTTTAATTCTAGCTTATCCATTCTCGTATTTTTTTTATGGTGAATATTCTATTCAGATATATAAATTAACAGTTTCACCCCTGCTTTGTTTCGCTTTTTAGCGCATTACATTAATAATCAGCTTATTTTGTGGTACTCCTTCAGGTTTTACGTATGTTTTTAACTATATTAAGGGTATTATTTCTATCCATCACTAAACATTACTAACTAAACGAACAATTTGATGAAAAAACTACTCTTTAGTATGATTTTATCTCTTGGTTTAATTTCATTTGCTTTCGCGCAGGGCAAAGTGATTACCGGGAAGGTTACGTCGGCCTCGGGACCAATTCCCGGTGTTAGCGTATTTGTAAAAGGCTCGCCAGCCAACGGCACGCAGAGCGATGCCACCGGGGCCTTTAGATTGACGGTTCCAGACGATGCTAAAACACTTGTTTTTAGTTTTATCGGCTACAAAGCCAAAGAAGTTCCGATTACCGGACCAACCCTTAATGTAAACCTTGACGAAGAGAACAACACCTTATCTGACGTGGTTGTGGTGGGATACGGCACGCAGAATAAACGGGATGTGACGGGATCAATCGCAAAGGTTACCGCAGCCGATTTTAAAGACAGGCCGGTACCCACAATTGAAGGGGCTTTGCAGGGTAAAGCACCTGGTGTATTTATCAACTCAGGAAGTGGTAAGCTGGGCCAGGCACTTCAGATTAGGGTAAGAGGCATTTCTTCCATTTCGGCAAGTAACCAACCTTTGTTTGTAATTGATGGGGTTCCTATTGTGAGTGAGGCATTGGGCACCTACACCGAAGCCGACAACCCGCTTGCGGCCATAAGTCCGGATGACATCGAATCGATGGAAGTATTAAAGGATGCCGCTTCTGCGGCTATTTATGGAGCAAGAGGATCAAACGGGGTGGTATTGATTACCACCAAAAAGGGTAAACAGGGCAGAACCAACATTGATTTTGGCTATTATGCCGGCTTTAGCGACCCTACAAAAAAGGGGCAGTTTTTAAATGCTGAACAGTATCGCCAATTGCTGGATGCTTCTTTTAAATACAACAATTATGATGATGGCGACTATACCAATGCCGCAGAAATGTGGAAAGATTATACTGGTACTGATGATTGGACAAGCAATAACAACACCAATTGGGTTAACGAAGCATTTAGACGAGGGCATACACAACAGTATAGCCTGAACATTAATGGCGGTGATGCAAAAACCCGGTTCATGTTATCAGGAAACTTCAACAACAATAACGGCATTATCGTGAGCAACCGTTACGTACGTACCGGTGGGCGTTTAAGTGTAGACCACACCGTTTCGAAGATTTTGGACGTTGGCGGGGCTATCAATATTTCAAAGGTGGATAATTATCGGATCCCAACGGATAATGCCTTTTCCAATCCTTTACAATTGAACGCTTTACCGCCTATACAGCCCGTACGTGATGCGTCAGGCCAATTAAATGGCTCTACCGTTTACTACAATAGCTTAATTGATTATGATAATGGCAAAAATCTATCAACCACGTACAGAACCTTTGCAAATGCTTATGCAAGTTTGAAAATTATGCCAGATCTTGTTTTCAGAAGTGAATATGGTTTTGATTTCAATAACCTGGAAGAGGAGCAATTTCTAGGATCGAAAACACAGGATGGTGGTAGTACAGGTGGTTCTTCAACTGATTACATGGCCAAATCTATCAACTTCAACACCAACAATACCCTTAACTACACGAAAACTTTTAACGAAAAACATAACCTAAATGTACTGGCTGGTTTTGCCTTTCAGGATACGAAATTCAGGTATTCATCGGTAACGGGAACCACTTTACCATCAGACAGTTTTACCAAGATCGCAAGTGCCGCGGTCATTTCTGCAGGAGAATCTGCAGAAACGAGGCATACTTTTGTTTCCTACCTGGCCAGGGTAAATTATAAATACGAAGATCGGTATCTGTTTAGCGCATCAATAAGAACGGATGGTTCATCAAGATTTGGGGTAAACAACAGATATGGAACTTTCCCTGCCGTTTCAGCAGGCTGGATTATTAACCAGGAAGATTTTTTACAAACAAGCACCTGGCTAAGTTTATTAAAATTAAGGGGCAGTTATGGTTTAACGGGTAATGCCGAAATTGGCGATTTTGCCTCCCGCAATCTTTACCGTGGCGTCAATTATGCCGGAGTTGGCGGTACACGCCCCAGCCAATTGGGAGATCCAAATTTAAGCTGGGAAAATACCACCAATTATAATATCGGTTTAGATTTCGGTCTGTTTTCAGACCGTATTTCCGGTACTGTAGAATATTATAAAAAGAAAACAACCGATTTATTATTGAATGCACCAATAGCAGCAACAAATGGTTTTTCATCCATTACGCAGAATATTGGTGATATGCAGAACCGCGGATTTGAGTTTTCGATCAATACCCGAAATTTTATCGGAGACTTTAAATGGTCTACTTCTTTCAATATCTCTTTAAACAGAAACAAAGTTTTGCGTTTAGTGGATGATCAACCGATTTATCCCGGTGGAAGATTTTTAGGGAGGGTGGCTGTTGGAGAAGCTTTAGGTTACTTTTATGGTAAAGCTTATGCAGGTGTCGATCCGGCAAATGGTGATGCACTTTATTACATTGATGCATCGAGAACAACAACCACTAATGACTATTCCCTTGCACAAAACCAAAAGCTGGGAGACCCCAATCCTAAATTCTTTGGTGGTTTTGGGAACCATTTTTCTTTCAAAAACTTCGACCTGGATGTTCAGGCACAGTTTGTTTCTGGCAATGATATTTATAATATGGCAGGTGTTTTTCAATCGGCCAATGGCGATTATTTCGACAACCAGACCATTGATCAGTTAAATTACTGGACCCCAACAAACACGATTACGACTATTCCGCAACCGAGATTTGGCGAAGGAAACGGAACAAGCCCATCGTCCAGATGGATACAGGATGGCTCTTATCTCAGGATAAAAAGCGTAGTTTTTAGTTATAACATCCCTAAAACATTTGCCAATAAATATAAATTACAGAATGTAAAATTGTTTGCATCGGCCCTTAACCTGTTTACCATAACCGGATATAAAGGTTACGATCCTGAAGTAAATACCCCTAGTGGCGGCAATCTCCAGTCTGACAACATCCAGCTGGGCCATGATTTTTACACTCCCCCGCAGGCAAGAACCATCACATTTGGCGTAAATATTGGCTTATAAAACATTGTGTATATGAAAAATTATAAAAATATATTAGCTGGATTTTTCCTTTTGTTAAGCTTATCCGGCTGCAAAAAGCAATTAGAAATAGATCCCAAACAGAATATCGACGCCAATGTGGCACTCAATACCACTGCAGATGTTCAAAATGCATTAATAGGCGCTTATACTTTTATGGCTACCGGAGATCTTTACGGCAACAACCTTGTGTTTATACCTGATCTTTATGCCAGTGACAATTACCTTACCTGGCGTGGCACTTTCACTACCTATCGCAATATTTCAAGCAAGACCATTGTAGCCGATAATGCTGATGTAAGGAGAACCTGGACAACCGCTTACAGTGCCATTAATACCGCGAACATTGTGCTTTCTGCATTAAATGTAGTTAACGATGCCAATACAAAAAGCGTAATAGAAGGCAAAGCTTTGTTTATTAGGGGCATTATGCACTTTGAGTTGGTAAGATTGTTCGGTTTACCTTATGATGTCAGTGGATCCAATACCAACCTTGGCGTTCCGATTATGACCAAAGCGGTAAAAACTATAGATAATGTAACCAACTCGGTGGCAAGAAACACCGTCGCCGAGGTTTATGTTGCAGTAGAAAACGACCTGAAATCGGCGATAACCAAATTGGCTTCAGTTGATGATCAATATGCAGCCAAAGCTTTTTTGGCCAGGGTTTATCTGCAGGAAGGAAAATATGCTTTATCAAGAGACATTGCAAATGATATTATTACCAATAGTCCATATCGCCTGATTACCAATTCCCTTGAAGCGCCATTCAGAACCAAAAACTCAAGTGAAGGTATTTTTGAAATCAAGCAAAATGAACAAAGCAATGCGGGTACCTCTAACGATGGACTGGCTACTTTTTATGCCAGTTATCAAAATGCTACAGGTGGAAATGTTGGCCGCGCTGATGCCCTGGTGAATAGCAACTTTTATAATTCATTCGAACCGGGCGATAAAAGACAAACTGAAATGATTTATGAAGGTACAGGTGCCAGAACAGGTTTTTTTACCAAAAAATGGTATAGCTTTTATGATAATATACCCGTTTGCAGAATTACCGAACAATACCTGATCCGTGCAGAATGCAACTTTAGATTAGGTACGAGTATTGGCGCTACCCCAGCTGATGATATCAATACGTTAAGAACCAGGGCCGGTTTGGGAAATGTGGTTCCTACCCTGAATATTATTTTAAACGAACGTGAAAAGGAATTGGATTATGAAGGCTTCAGGCTTCACGATTATAAACGCACCAAACGATCTATCGGTACTTTTACTTATGATGATCCTAAATTGGTTTTCCCGATTCCAGACCGTGAAATAAATGCAAATAAAGCTTTAAAACAAAACCCAGGTTATTAACGCTAATGTTTATAAGCAATGAAGCCTCCCTGCTTTACATCAGGGAAGCTTCATTTTTAAAATATATTTACTAGAGTTTCTTCGCCGCTTCAATAATTTCCTCTACCACACCCGGATCAAGCAAGGTAGAAGTATCGCCTAAATTGCTGGTATCACCTTCGGCAATCTTGCGTAGAATCCTGCGCATAATTTTGCCCGAACGTGTTTTCGGCAAACCAGACACAAATAATATTTTATCCGGTTTGGCTATGGCACCAATCACCCTGGTAACTGTTTGTAAAATATCTTTTTTAGATAATTCTGTTTCGCCGTGCATATCAGGATAAATGACGAAAGCATAAATGCCTTGTCCCTTTACATCGTGCGGATAGCCCACTACAGCACTTTCTACCACACCAGCGTGCATATTAATGGCGTTTTCTACCTCAGCGGTACCAATCCGATGCCCCGAAACGTTTAATACATCATCTACACGGCCGGTAATCCGGTAATAACCATCCTTATCTCGTAAACAGCCGTCGCCGGTAAAATATAAATTCTCATAAGTAGAGAAATAAGTCTGTTTACAACGTTCATGGTCGCCATAAGTGGTACGCAACATCCCCGGCCACGGGAATTTGATACAAAGGTTTCCCATTACACCGTTTCCTTCAATTTCATTGCCGTTTTCATCTACCAAAATGGGTTGGATGCCGGGCAAGGGCAGCGTAGCAAAACTAGGTTTAGTTGGCGTGACGGTAGCAATAGGCGAAATCATGATCCCACCGGTTTCGGTTTGCCACCAGGTATCCACGATAGGTGCTTTGCCATGTCCTATTGTCTCATCAAACCAATGCCAGGCCTCCTCATTAATCGGCTCTCCTACCGAGCCTAGAACACGGATGGAGCTTAAATCCTTCCCATTGAGGGGATCGTCACCATAACTCATTAAAGAACGGATGGCCGTAGGAGCAGTATATAAGGTATTTACTTTGTATTTTTCTACAATATCCCAAAAACGCGATGGCGTCGGGTAAGTGGGGATGCCCTCGAAAAGCACAGAAGTTGCCCCCTGCGAAAGCGGACCGTAAACGATATAGGAATGCCCGGTAATCCAGCCGATATCGGCCGTGCAGAAATAAACTTCTCCAGGTTGGTAATTAAACACATTGGCAAAGGTATAACCGGCATAAACCATGTAACCACCACAGGTATGCACCACACCTTTAGGTTTGCCCGTAGAACCCGAGGTATACAAAATGAACAGCATATCTTCGGCATCCATTTCTTCTGCTTCGCAAATATCGTTTACGTGTTTAACTTCATCTTCCCACCATACGTCACGCCCCTTCAACATCGAAACAGGCGTGCGCACATGAGTTAACACGATACATTTTTCTACGGTTGGGCAACCGATCAATGCATCATCAATTACATCTTTTAAAGGAATCTGTTTGTTGCCACGGTAAGCACCATCAGCCGTTATCACTACTTTGCACTGCGAATCGTTAATCCTGTCGGCAATGGATTTAGCGGAAAATCCACCAAAAATAACCGAGTGTACCGCACCGATGCGCGCGCAGGCTAAAACCGCTATCGCAAGTTCGGGTACCATGGGCATATAAATGCAGATGCGGTCGCCTTTTTTGGCTCCATTGCGTTTTAACACATTGGCAAAACGGCATACCCGCTCATGTAACATTTTATAAGTATAGGTAACGCTTTCTTCTTCCGGGCTGTTCGGTTCCCAAACAATGGCAGGCTTATCGCCATTGGTAGCAAGGTGCCGGTCTAAACAATTCTCAGTGATGTTAAGCTTTGCCCCTTCAAACCACTTGATGCTGGGTTCGTTAAAGTTCCAGGATAATACCTTAAACCAGGGTTTGCGCCATTGAAAGTTTTGCGCCACTTCGCCCCAAAACTGCTCAGGGTTTTCTACGCTTTTCTTATAATCTTCTTCGTATTGCTTAAAAGATGTAATTTGCATCGCTCGTTTTTATATTTAGGATTAGTGGCAGCTAATTTAACTAAATAATACCAATGAGAAATAGTGTTATCGTATCAAAATAGAGACCATATGTTCAGAAAATTATTTATCTCTGAGATTTGATGATTCAAATATTCCCGATAAGAAACATGGCATTGACCCTTACCGCCTTTTAATATTAATTGTAAAAAATAATTAGCTAGGCTATTGCTGTTTACAATTATTATTCAGATATTTGCACACTCTTAAAAAAATTAAGCGGACGATATTAACAACTATATTTACAAGTCATGTCAAGAGTTTGTGATTTAACAGGAAAAAAAGCAATGGTAGGTAACAACGTTTCTCACTCGAACGTTAAAACCAAACGCAAATTTTACCCAAACCTACAACTTCAGAAATTTTATATCCCTGAAGAAAACCGTTGGATTACGTTGAAAGTTTCTACTTCAGCGATTAAAACCATCAATAAAGTGGGCATCAGCGAAGCAATTAACCGTTTCGTAAAAAAAGGATTTTTGTAAAAAACATTAACTGTTGAGATTAACAGTTTTCAATTTATATTAAAATGGCAAAAAAAGGTAACAGAGTTCAGGTTATTTTAGAATGTACTGAACATAAAGAAAGTGGCATGCCAGGTATGTCTAGATATATTTCTACCAAAAACCGTAAAAATACGACTGAAAGATTAGAATTGAAAAAATTCAATCCAGTATTGAGAAAAGTAACCGTACATAAAGAGATTAAATAGGTTAAGATAAAAGACCAAAGTTTAGAGACTAAAGCATTTGCAAGTCTCATATCTAATGTCTGATATCTCAAATCTAATAAAATTATAAGAACATGGCAAAGAAAGTAGTTGCAACCCTTAAAACAGGTACAGGTAAAGAATATTCGAAAGTGATTACAATGGTAAAATCACCAAAAACAGGTGCTTACTCATTCAAAGAACTTATCGTACATAACGACCACGTAAAAGATGCTATCGCATCTAAATAAGGTTAATATTTTTTAACATAAAATATTACAGGCCGTTCCGCTTTAACCGGAAGGGCTTTTTTTGTTATATCAAATTTTAGATATGGGTTTATTCGATTTTTTCAAAAAGAAAGAAACTGCACCTGAAGCCCAGGAAGCGCTGGATAAAGGTTTAGAGAAAACCAAAGACGGTTTCTTTAACAAAATTACCAAAGCCGTAGCAGGAAAATCTTCTGTTGATGATGAAGTACTCGATAATCTGGAAGAGGTTTTGGTTACCTCTGATGTGGGTGTAAGCACCACCTTAAAAATCATCAAACGCATTGAAGAGCGTGTGGCCAAAGATAAATACCTTAATACTTCTGAATTAAACTTTATCCTGCGTGATGAAATTCAATTACTGTTGTCCGAAAACAACAGCAATGATTTCCGTCAGTTCGAATATGGCGATCATAAACCTTATGTAATCATGGTAGTGGGCGTAAATGGCGTGGGTAAAACCACTACCATTGGTAAACTGGCCCACAAACTAAAAGAATCCGGGTTAAAGGTTGTTTTGGGTGCAGCCGATACTTTTAGAGCTGCAGCCGTTGACCAGATTAAACTTTGGGGCGAACGTGTTGGGGTAAGGGTGGTGGCACAGGCTATGGGTTCTGATCCCGCTTCGGTTGCTTTTGATACCCTGCAATCGGCCGTGGCAAATGGCGAAGATGTAGTGATTATCGATACGGCCGGACGTTTACACAACAAAATCGGTTTGATGAACGAACTTGGCAAAATTAAACAGGTGATGCAAAAGGTAGTACCGGGTGCACCGCACGAAATTTTATTGGTATTGGACGCCTCTACCGGGCAAAATGCCTTTGAGCAATGCAAACAGTTTACCGAAGCTACCGACGTAAATGCATTAGCCGTTACCAAATTAGATGGGACGGCGAAAGGCGGTGTGGTAATTGGCATTTCTGATCAGTTTAAAATTCCGGTTAAATATATTGGCGTAGGTGAGAAAATAAACGACTTGCAACTCTTTGATAAAAAGGATTTTGTGAATAGTTTGTTTAAGTAGCACTTCGTGTATGATTCCACTGATTTAGGGGATTACACCGATTAGTGGATTTCACAGATTTTTATATAGATTTAGGTATGATCGAATATGAAAAAGATACGCTAACACAAAAGATTATAGGCTGCTGTTATGAAGTTCATAATCACTTAGCCCAGGCTTTTTAGAGAAAATTTATGCGAATGCATTAAAAATTAAACTCCGGCAAGCAAGTTTAAACTTCATTGCAGAAAAGGAATTTAATGTAATATTTGAGCATATTATTATTGGGAAATTCAGATGCGATCTTTTTGTTGAAGATAGAGTGATTGTAGAATTGAAATCCGTGACGGGATACCAACCAAAGTTATTTCAAAGTCAACTTATATCATACTTAAAAGCCAGCAAAATTAAAACAGGATTATTGATTAACTTTGGCAACACAAAATGCGAAGTAAAACGACTGTCCGTTTAAATATATCATCGGTGCTCAGCTAATCGGTGTAATCATTTTATATCGGTGCTATCACACATAACATGAATACCAAAACAATAAAAAAAACAACCATCAAACAACCTAAAATCAATGTGATTACCTTAGGCTGTTCCAAAAACATATACGATTCGGAAGTATTGATGGGCCAGTTGCGCGGCAACAACCTCAATGTTACTCACGAATCAGACAAAATGGGTAAAGATGATATTGTGGTAATTAATACCTGCGGTTTTATTGATAATGCCAAACAAGAATCCATTGATACCATTCTGCAGTTCAGTGAGCTGAAAGAAGCCGGTAAAATTGGTAAGGTAGTGGTTACAGGTTGCCTATCTGAACGTTACAAACCTGAGCTGGAATCGGAAATTACCAACGTTGATGCCTTTTTTGGCACCAACGATTTACAAAATATTTTGCATGAGCTGGGTGCTAATTACAAACATGAGCTGATTGGCGAACGTTTGCTCACCACCCCATCACATTTTGCTTACTTCAAAATTGCAGAAGGCTGTAACCGTCCATGCTCGTTCTGTGCCATCCCGTTGATGCGTGGCAAACACATGAGCAAACCCATGGAAGAATTGGTTAATGAAGCCAAAATACTGGCCAAAAACGGCACCAAAGAACTGATTTTAATTGCACAGGATCTTACTTATTATGGCTTAGATCTTTATGGCGTGCGTAAGTTGGATGAGTTGATGCGCCGTTTGTCGGACGTACCCGGTATTGAGTGGATCCGCTTACAATACGCCTATCCATCTGGTTTCCCGATGGAGATTTTAGATGCCATGAATGAGCGCGATAATATCTGTAAGTATCTGGATATGCCGTTACAGCACATTACCGATAACATGTTAAAATCGATGCGCCGTGGCACAACCAAGCAAAAAACCATCGATCTGGTTAACCAGATTAGGGATAAAGTGCCAAATATTGCCATGCGGACCACATTAATATGCGGTTATCCAGGTGAAACAGAACGCGACTTTGAAGAAATGGCGGCATGGGTTGCCGAAACCAGATTTGATCGTTTGGGCTGCTTTACTTACTCACATGAAGAAAAAACACATGCCCATACTTTGATCGATGATGTGCCTGAAGAAGTAAAACAACAAAGGGTTGATGAGATCATGGAAATACAGCAAGGCATTTCATTTGATATTAACCAGGAGAAAGTGGGCAAAACGTTTAAAGTACTGGTGGATAAAAAAGAAGGAGATTTCTTTGTAGGCAGGACCGAATTTGACTCACCAGAGGTTGATAATGAAGTGTTAATAGATGCGGCAACAGGTTACGCAGCCAATGGAAGCTTTGTACAGGTAAAAGTTGACCGAGCAGAAGATTTCGATTTATACGGAACGATCGTGTAATAAAAAATAATCGAAAAAAGTCCCGAAAGCTAACTTTCGGGACTTTTTTTTTAATATTTACCGTATTTTGTAGCGAAAAAACAGTTTTTTCCGTTTAAGTCAAAAACCGGAAAACCATGAAAAAAATTTTAATTGTTCTCTCCCTCCTATTCATTATTAATTTAGGATGCAAAAAAGAAAATGTTGGTGGCGGCGGATTGTGTGCCTGTTCGCCAGTAAGTCCTCCACCTTTGAGCCTGGTGATCAAAAACAAGGCAGATGTTGATTTACTCAACCCAAAAACAACGGGTTACTTTGACAAAACCCGGATACAGCTTTTTGCCAGAGATGCCAACAATGTGGTCAAACCGATCAGTTTTGAAATACGTCAGCCATTTACTTATACTGCGAATCTGAAATTGGATTACTACCAGCTTATTTCGAACGAAATACCCTATTTAGCCAAAAGCCCTGATCAAACTTTTTACTTAAAGCTCGGCGATAATATGCTCTACGAACTCAACTTAAAAGTAACCAACAATATAGTAGATAAATTATTAATTGATAAGATAGAAGCGCCGAAAGAATTTCAAACAGGAAACAATTCTTATCTGGATACTATTTTCAGGTTGAAAATTTCATAGTTGTTGAGCAACAAAAAGCTCTTTACGCAAAAAATCCCGATCTTAGCCCGGGATTTTTCGTTAGAACTTAATTTTTAGACGCTGGTCTGTTTCTAATCTGGCTTGGTTTTAACCAAATTTTGGCACCTTTAGCGTTTACATAATATTTTTCGTTTTTTCCATTGATATAAACATCAGAACCATCTGGTGCCATTTTACCTTTCCAGGTTTTATCAGCCACTTTTGAACTACCTTTTACGGCAACCTCAGCTGTTTTATTACCTACTGATTTAGCACCTTTACCGATGGCTTTTCCGGTTTTGTCTAATGCTTTACCCACTTCAGTTTTTTTCTCTTGTGCATTTACGCTAAGGGTTACACCGCCAGTTAAGGCCATTGCTAATAAACCCATTACTAATTTCTTTTTCATGACAGCTATATTTTTTATTTAACTGATAACAGTTGATGGTAACATTTGTTTTATTTCTGTTACATGAATAGAAATAAAGTTTTAAATATTATTTTCTAGGCAGATAAAGTAGAATCCGATAAAGATGGGCATATCATGGAGGAGCAAAAAACATGTTTTTTTTTGGAGCGCAAGGACAATAACAACGGTTAAAGCCTGTTCCCGTGCTCCGCTATATCCCTTCGCTGCGCTTCGGGGATGCCGCTACGCCCAAGGCTAGAAACGCAGTTAGTGCAAGAGAAAAAAGTGCAAGATGGCTAACAATATTACAAAGCCTTACTTAGGTTCTTGGTTTCTTGAACTGCCCCCTGTTCGATAAACCTTATTGAAGCGGCTAACCTTTTTGCTGCACAAACCCAAATGTTCCCACTAAACCTTCGCAAAAAGATAATAGCGGAAAGAAGGACTATACTAACCGACAGGCATAGAAAGCTGCTTTACAAAACAGAAAATTATGCTTCTTTTGGAGCGCAAGTGCAGTGACAACGATTAAAGCCTTTTCCCGTGCTTCGCTATATCCCTCCGCTGCGCTTCGGGGATGCCGCTACGCCCAGGGCTAGAAACGCAGTTAGTGCAAGAGAAAAAAGTGCAAGATGGCTAACAATATTACAAAGCCTTACTTAGGTTCTTGGTTTCTTGAACTGTCTCCTGTTCCATAAACCTTATTGAAGCGGCTATCCTTTTTGCTGCACAAACCCAAATGTTCCCACTAAACTTTCGCAAAAAGATAATAGCGGAAAGAAGGAATACACTAACCGACAGGCATAGAAACCTGCTTTACAAAACAGAAAATTATGCTTCTTTTGGAGCGCAAGTGCAGTGACAACGATTAAAGCCTTTTCCCGTGCTTCGCTATATCCCTCCGCTGCGCTTCGGGGATGCCGCTACGCCCAGGGCTAGAAACGCAGTTAGTGCAAGAGAAAAAAGTGCAAGATGGCTAACAATATTACAAAGCGTTACTTAGTTTCTTGAACTGCCCCTGTTCGATAAACCTTATTGAAGCGGCTATCCTTTTTGCTACACAAACCTGAATGTTTTACCACTAAACCTTCGCAAAAAGATAATAGCGGAAAGAAGGACTGCACTAACCCAAAAGCAAAGAAACCTGCTTTCAAAACATGTTTATTCTTTTTCGGAGCGCAAGGACTGTAGCAACGATTAAAGTCGGTTCCCGTGCTCCGCTATATCCTTTCGCTGCGCTACAGGGATGCCGCTGCGCCCAGGGCTAGAAATGCAGTTAGTGCAAGAGAAAAAAGTGCAAGATGGCTAACAATATTACAAAGCGTTGCTTAGGTTCTTGGTTTCTTTAACCGCCCCCTCTCAATAAACCTTATTGAAGCGGCTATCCTTTTTGCTGCACAAACCAACGTATTCCCACCAAATCCTCACAAAAAGATAATAGCGGAAAGAAGGACTGCACTGACCCAAACGCTGCAAACCCTGATTTACAAATCACTTTTATTCTTTTTAGAAGCGCAGGAATGGTAGCAACGATTAAAGATCATTATCGTATTCCCGGCCTGGCATTAGCATCGCCGTCTAAAATTCATAGAAAAAAGGTGACGACTGCTTAAAAATTGTTTTATGACTGAAATTCCCGATCTAATGTGATATACAACGCTTAGCTGGGTTAACTCAGCTTTTCGGCTAATAACTTCATTTCAATCTGGGGAGACCGTTTCTCGTAAATAATGTTATGAACAGCCTTACAAATGGGCATATCTACATGATACTCCTGATTTTTGATGTGCATGCATTTCGCTGCATAATAACCTTCGGCAACCATGTTCATTTCTAACTGTGCCGATTTTACGGTATAACCTTTGCCTACCATATTACCAAAGGTACGGTTGCGGCTAAACTGCGAATAAGCCGTAACCAGCAAATCACCCAGATAAGCTGATTCCTTAATGTCGCGGTCTATTGGGTGAACCACATCTACAAAGCGCTTCATTTCACTTATGGCATTACTAATCAGCACAGCCTGAAAGTTATCGCCATAACCTAAGCCATGGCAAATACCACTTGCTACCGCGTAAATATTTTTTAAAACCGCAGCGTATTCGGTACCGAAAATATCGTCAGAAACATTGGTTTTGATATAGCGTGTACTTAAAAGAGAGGCAAATGCAGCTGCTTTTTCTACATCGGTACAAGCTATGGTAAGGTAAGATAGTTTTTCAAAGGCTACCTCTTCGGCGTGGCAGGGACCGCTTACCACCAGAATATCATGATAGGGGATATTATATTTCTCGTGCAGAAATTCGCCGATAATCAGGTTATCTTCCGGCACAATGCCCTTAATGGCGGATACTATTTTTTTTCCTTTTAAATCTTCAGGGGTTATAGTGGAGAGAGTCTCTTTTAAAAATGCTGCCGGTACATTTAAAATGACAAAATCAGCTGATTCTATAATCGAACGGATATCGGACGAGATATGGTCCTGATTCAGCTTTAGCTCCACAGAACTGAGGTAATGCGGATTATGCTTAAATTTTTTGATGTGCTCAATGGCTGTTTCATTACGCATCCACCAAAAAATCTCTTTCTCAGACAAATTATCTGCAAGCATTTTAACAATGGCAGTAGCCCAGCTCCCGCCCCCTATCATTGCTATTTTAGGCACCATGATTATAGAAAAGGTTTAAGGTAAAAGGTGTAAGGCAAAAGGTGTAAGAATTAAGGTTTAAAACTGATACTTTAAACCCTAAACCTTACACCCTAACCTTAGGAATACACCTTAAAGACGGCAAGTTACTATTTCTTACAGATATTTACGACAAAAGTGTGAGGCAGACAGGCAAAAGCCTACGCCTCAAACCTTTAACCTTACACCTCAAATGGCTACTTTTTACCGTCTTTGCTAAACAATTGGTCTTTAGCTGTTTTTTCTACGACCATACCGTCTTTCAATTTGTTTTGAATGGCCGAATACGGGCCGGTTACAATTTCCTCACCAGCTTTAATACCCGATTTTACGATGATATACTGATCGTTCTGGATACCGGTAGTTACCTCTGTTTTTTTAACTTTTTTGCTTTTGGCATCATAAGTATAAACATATTGCTTTACCTTTTTATCAGTTAGTTTTGACTTCTGTTTATCGGTATTTTCCTCGCTGCCCTGGTTACTGTTGCTTCCACCAGATTTCGCATTATCGGTAAACACCGCCTGGATCGGGATGGCCAATCCGGTTAACGATTCGCTTTCTATATCAACGGTTGCCGACATGCCCGGGCGAAAAATGGATTGTTGTTTACCTTCCATTTCTTCGGTAATCCGGATTTTTACTGAAAAGTTGGTTACCTGGTCAACAGATGTTGATGCAGTAGTTCCAACAGCGGTTGATGAACTCGCAATTTCGGTAACCACGCCCCTGAATTTTTTGTCAGAAAAGGCATCCACTTCGATAGAAGCTTTATCGCCGATTTTAACACGGGTAATGTCATTCTCGTTTACATCAACATTCACCTCCATTGAGGATAAGTTCGAAATACGCATAATTTCAGTACCTGCCATTTGCGAAGTTCCCAAAATACGGTCGCCTAGCTCAATTGACAATTTGGAAACTACCCCATCAACCGGTGCGTAAATAGTGGTTTTAGCTAAGTTTGCCCCCGCTTCCTTAACATTTGCACCGGTTTGCTCTAAAGTAAATTTGGCGCCTGTTACATTTTCTTTGGCACTGGCTAAATTGGCTTTGGCGGTTAAAAATGCCGCTTTGGCAGCATCGAATTCTGAAGCTGAAATTACCTTTTTATTAAAAAGTTCCACATTACGTTTGTATGTGGCTTCTGCATTTACAAAATTAGCCTGGTTTTGAGCAAGTTGTTGTTGCGCTGCAGCTACGCTGGCTTTCTGCGCGTTAAATGTGGCCACGGTTCTTTCGTAACCCGATTGTAATACATCCGGACGTACTTTACAAAGCAATTGGCCCGCTTTAACAATGTCACCTTCTTTTACTTTTAATTCTACCACCTCACCAGATACTTCCGAGCTTAATTTAACCTCGGTTTCTGGCTGGATTTTTCCACTTGCTGTAACTGTTTCCACAACAGTTTTATCTGATGCTTTCTCTGTAGTTACTTTTTCGGTTTTATTCCCACCGATCACTCCTGCCAGTTTTAACACCACCAGAAGGACTACGATAGCAACTACGGTAATAATAATATGCTTCAGTTTCATAATTTATATTGTATTTCGTTTGTTTCGATAATGTTGTAATGTTTGAGGGTTGAAAGGTTATGATGCTGGCTATCCTTTCAGCTTTAGTTTTTAGCTTTAACCTTTGGTCTTTCTGCTTTTAGCTTTAGCCTTAAAAAACAATCTGTTTGCCTAGATAATAATCAATTACCTTAGCACGGAACAGTAAATCGTACTTGGCCAGAATAAAATCTATTTCGGCTTTATTTCTATTGGTTTGCGCTGTACTATAATCTAATGAATTTACTAAGCCAACGGCATAACGCTGCTCGATCACATAAAAAGCATCCTTCTGGGCCTGAAAAGCATTTTGAGTAGATGAATACCTGCTTTGTGCAGCATTCAAATCGGCAACCGCCTGATTGATTACTTTGATCAGATTATTTTTAGCAATCTGCTCATCGGTTTTCCGTTGCTGAAATACAATCTTAGCCTTTCTAACCGTTGAGCGGGTGGTAAAACCATTAAAGATAGGAATAGAAATACCCATATTGATAGATTTACCGAAGTTATCTGATAACTGATTGAAAAATGGAGTATTTCCAGGTAAAGCAAACTGGTATTGATAGAACGAGCCTAAACCTCCTCCAAAGCTCACCTTCGGGTAATAACTGCCTTTAGCCACATCAATGGCTTTTTCTGCTGCTTTTGTATTTAAGTTTGCCAATTTAATGTCCGGAAAGCTATTTAAGGCCTGGTTGTAAATATCACTTGGCACATAAGTATTCTGAATATTGTTCATTTCGTCAACCAATGGCGGCTGTACTTTAAAGGTCATGGGCGGCTGAATTTCCATTAACTGCCCTAAAGTTAAATAAGATATCGTCAGTTGGTTCTGCGCATTAGTTAAATTAAGTTCAGCAGTTGCCGCCTGCGATTTGGCCTGTGAAATATCAGCCAGCGTTTTATTACCAACGTCTAAAAGCGCCTGCTCTCTTTTTAAAGTAGCATTGGCCACTTCCAATTGTTGCTGTGTAGCCTTAACCTGATCCTGGTTATTTAAAACCTGCAGGTAAGCCGTTACCACCTGCAATATCAGATCGTTTTTAACCTTTTCTACATTGGTTTGATCTACAGCCAACAATAACTTATTCTGCCTGATTTGATTTATTAGCGCACCGCCTCCAAATAACTGCATATTGGCAGAAACATTTGGACTTAAGCTATAATTCTGAGTATTTAAAAACAACCCTGATGTTACCTGGCTCCTTCCCCATTGCATAGATTGGTTAACAGATCCATTTACAGCAGGCAATAAAGCATTTTTAGACTGGCGCACATTTTCTTCGCTGATGGCGGCATTAAATGCGGCTTGTTTGATGTTTAAATTATTTTTTAACGTATTTTCGACCGCTTTTTCGATGCTGATCACTTCCTGAGCCCTAATTTGCTGACTAAAACTTAATGCCACTAGCAACGCAGATCCGGTAATTAACTTTTTATGGGTAAACATCTTCATCATTTGTTTCAATTCTATATAAACAACTTTAATCATTTCAATCTGTTCAGGCATTTACTAACTTTGGCGTACATGTACCTGATCAAATCACCGCTTCTGCTAAAATGGTATTATCCATCATTATTATGGAATAAATCGCGTACCGAAAAAGTCATTTATCTGACCTTTGACGATGGACCTATACCCAATGTTACAGATTTTGTATTAAAAACTTTGAAAGTATTTAATGCTAAAGCTACATTTTTTTGCATCGGCGATAATATTGTTAAACATCCCGAAGTTTTTGAACGTGTAAAAACCGACGGGCATGCCATCGGTAACCACACTTTTAATCATTTAAAAGGATGGAAAACCGATGATGAAACCTATCTCAAAAACACGCTAAAATGCCAGGAACTTACCCAGTCTAATCTCTTTCGTCCACCTTACGGGAGGATTAAGAAAAGCCAGATTCGTAGTTTAGAGCTTGGGGCTTGGAGTTCGGAGTTTAATGCGCTTAACATCTCACCACTCCAAACTCAACACTCCAAACTCAAAATAGTAATGTGGGATGTGCTCAGCGGCGATTTTGACATCAATCTTTCGCCCGAAAAATGCTATCAAAATGTGATCAAACATACCGAAAACGGTTCTATTGTTGTTTTTCATGACAGCTTAAAAGCATTTGATCGTTTAGCCTATGCATTACCCAGGGTTTTAGCCTATTTTACCGAAAAGGGTTTCACTTTCGCTACGCTTTAGCGATTGTTATGCCAGAATAATATAGGCCTAACCTGGTAAGCAAAAACAGGCTTTTAATGAGATCACCGGCGATCTACTGTTCAAAAACGGACAAAACTGTACGGAATTGAACGGCTATGGAATGATTGGTTTTACTTCATCTTCAACTAAAAACCAATATGCAAAACCGCTGGCTAAAATTAAAATATTATACACTGATTCTCGCCCTGTTCACATCCTGTAATCCGGATATCGAGCAAGGCTTTGAAAAAATCCCTGCCGGGTTAAACTTGGCGGAAGATCTGTTCAGGAAGATACGTCCGGATAAAAAGTATCAATATTGGGCATGCATCCGCCAGGATTTTGAAAGTAAAATCCACCCTGAAACGGAAATTATAATAGGGCATGGAAATATTTCCCATCTGATGAACAATAAATTTGATCAACCGAAATCCGGTTTTTATTTCGACTTATTCCGAGGTTATTTTTATATCGTTTATCTTGAAAACGACAGTATGAAATTGGTCACCAATAAGGCACAATTAATCAGGTTCATCGGAAAAATAGATGGTTTAGAAGAGGCCCTGTTGCTCGCCAAAATCACCAATTTAGAAGCAGATTACAGCAGAGATATTGGTGGCTCTTATCAGAAAACCAAAAAAGGATTTGAATTATATCTGTCAAGGTTCCATAAGTGTCCCGTAAAAACCGAAGCATTTAGAGTGAGCATCGATATCCTTGGAAATGTAAAAGCTAAAAATTTAGGCTTTTACTATAACGTTGACAGTAATATCTGTTTGGATTGATCATTTCATCAAACCACTGTCATTTACAGAAGATGAATCCAGTTGATCTCTAGGTGATTTATGCTTTCACGAGGTGCCATTGGCAGAAATTTTCTTAGTTTAGAACAATTCCAAATTACGTAATAGACCGCTCAAATTCCATAAAAAGCTTGCTTTTTGTTATTTTTGTTCTATCCGAAAAATTCACTTTTTTGGCCCGCAACCACAAATTAATCACATTAACAAAATTCTTTTGGACGAGGTGTATTCAATATACAAAACTCGCGACAAAAAGAATTAAATAGCTAAGATGAGTATTTATAACGATTATATTAAGGAGATTGAAGAACGTAAAACGCAAAGTCTTCATCCCAAACCTATTGATAGCGCCGAACTACTGAGCGAAATTATCGACCAGATCAAAAATGTAAATAATTTTAACCGGGCAGACGCTGTTCATTTTTTCATATACAATACCTTGCCGGGTACCACCGCCGCAGCAGGTATTAAAGCCGAGTTCTTAAAAGAAATTATAGCAGGTGAGACTGTTGTTGCAGAAATCACACCTGATTTTGCTTTCGAACTGCTCTCGCACATGAAAGGTGGTCCTTCCATTAAAGTTTTATTGGATATTGCTTTGGCGGATAATGGTGATAAAGCAAAAAAAGCTGCTGATGTGCTCAAAACACAGGTATTTTTGTATGATGCCGATACCGATCGTTTAAAAGAGGCTTACCAAAATGGTAATGCCATTGCCAAAGAAATATTAGAAAGTTATGCCAAAGCTGAATTCTTTACCGGATTGCCTCCTGTTGCGGAAGAAATTAAAGTAGTAACTTTTATTGCAGGTATCGGCGATATTTCTACCGATTTATTATCTCCGGGTAACCAGGCACACTCACGTTCTGATCGGGAACTACATGGTAAATGCATGATTACACCAGAGGCGCAACAGGCTATTAAAGACCTTCAGGCACAACATCCTGATAAAAGTGTGATGCTGGTGGCCGAAAAAGGTACCATGGGTGTAGGTTCTTCCCGCATGTCAGGCGTAAACAACGTGGCACTTTGGACCGGTAAACGATCAAGTCCTTATGTGCCATTTGTAAACATTGCACCAATCGTTGGTGGCACCAATGGCATCTCGCCCATTTTCCTAACTACAGTTGATGTAACAGGTGGTATTGGTATCGACCTTAAAAACTGGGTAAAGAAAACCGATGAGAATGGAAATGTGGTACGCAATGAAAATGATGAACCGGTTTTAGAAGAAGTATATTCAGTAGCTACCGGAACGGTACTTACCATTAACACCAGAACCAAAAAATTATATAACGGAGACCAGGAACTGATTGATATTTCAAAAGCTTTAACGCCTCAAAAAATGGAATTTATCAAAGCAGGCGGCTCTTACGCGATCGTTTTCGGTAAAAAAATCCAAACTTTTGCCGCTAAAACTTTAGGCATCGAGGCTCCGGTTGTATTTGCTCCGGCTAAAGAGGTATCTGTTGAAGGTCAGGGCTTAACAGCAGTAGAAAAAATATTTAACAGAAACGCCGTAGGTTTGGCACCGGGAAAAGTTTTACATGCAGGTTCTGATGTGCGTGTAGAAGTAAATATTGTTGGTTCGCAAGATACTACCGGTTTAATGACGGCTCAGGAATTAGAAGCGATGGCGGCTACGGTAATTTCGCCGATTGTCGACGGAGCTTATCAGTCAGGCTGCCATACCGCATCTGTTTGGGATAAAAAAGCGCAGGCCAACATCCCTAAACTGATGAAATTCATGAATGATTTCGGGGTGATTACGGCCCGTGACCCTAAAGGCGAATATCATGCAATGACTGATGTTATCCATAAGGTATTAAATGATATCACGATTGACGAGTGGGCAATCATCATTGGTGGCGATTCGCATACCCGTATGTCAAAAGGGGTGGCATTCGGTGCCGATTCTGGTACAGTAGCTTTAGCATTGGCCACCGGCGAAGCCTCTATGCCGATTCCGGAATCCGTAAAAGTAACTTTCAAAGGTACCATGAAAGAACACATGGATTTCCGTGATGTGGTACATGCTACGCAATTGCAGATGCTGCAACAGTTTGATGGCGAAAACGTATTCCAGGGCCGGATTATCGAGGTGCATATCGGTACTTTACTGGCCGACCAGGCTTTTACCTTTACCGACTGGACTGCCGAGATGAAGGCAAAAGCATCAATCTGTATTTCGCAGGACGATACTCTAATCCAATCACTCGAAATTGCCAAAAACCGTATCCAGATCATGATCGACAAGGGTATGGACAACCATAACCAGGTACTTCAGGGCTTGATCAACAAAGCAAACAAACGCATTGAGGAAATTAAAACCGGTATCAAACCTGCTTTAATGCCGGATATAAATGCCAAATATTATGCGGAGGTAGTAATCGACCTGGATTTAATCAACGAACCTATGATTGCCGACCCGGATGTAAATAATGCTGATGTTTCTAAACGGTACACACATGATACCATCAGGAATTTAACTTATTACGGTGGCGATAAAAAAGTAGATCTGGGTTTCGTAGGTTCATGCATGGTCCATAAAGACGATTTAAAAATCGTTTCTCAATTATTGAAAAACGTAGAGAACCAAACCGGTAAGGTAGAATTTAAAGCCCCATTGGTAGTGGCCGCTCCTACTTACAATATTATTGATGAACTGAAAGCAGAAGGCGACTGGGAATATTTACAGAAATACTCTGGATTTGAGTTTAGTGATGCATTACCTAAAAGCTTGGCGCGTACTGAATATGAAAATATCATGTATTTAGAACGCCCTGGCTGTAACTTATGTATGGGTAACCAGGAGAAAGCCGCTAAAGGTGATACTGTAATGGCCACTTCTACGCGTTTATTTCAGGGTCGTGTGGTTGAAGACAGAGACGGCAAGAAAGGAGAATCTTTACTGGCCTCTACGCCGGTTGTGGTGCTTTCAGCTATCTTAGGTCGTATTCCAAGCATAGAAGAGTACAAAGTAGCAGTTGATGGCATCAACTTAACTAAGTTTACTCCTATTTCTACAAAACAATAAGAAACAAAAAAGCATATTATTTGTTAGGGCTATCAGAAATCTGGTAGCCTTTTTCTTTGCATAAAGAATTGCATAGAATGGTTTTAAATAAGATATTATGACAAATCTCAAAAATAATTCTGTTTAAAATTGTTTACTTTAGATAGTACCTTATTGTTAATAATTTATAAAAATTAAAATATGGCTTTTGATATAGACATGATTAAAAAGGTGTACGCAAACTTCGGTAACCGCGTAGAAGCTGCGCGTAAAGTTGTTAGCAGACCTTTAACATTATCTGAAAAAATATTGTATGCACACCTTTGGGATGGAGATCCTAAAAAAGCATTTAAGCGTGGATCTGATTACGTAGACTTTGCACCAGACCGCGTAGCCATGCAAGATGCCACTGCACAGATGGCTTTATTACAGTTTATGCAAGCTGGGCGTCCACAGGTGGCAGTGCCTTCGACAGTACATTGCGATCACTTGATTACGGCAAAAGAAGGTGCCGCCATAGATTTACCTCACGCCAAAACAGAAAGTGCTGAGGTTTTTGATTTCTTATCATCTGTATCCAACAAATATGGTATCGGTTTCTGGAAACCAGGTGCCGGCATTATCCATCAGGTTGTGCTGGAAAATTACGCTTTCCCAGGCGGAATGATGATTGGTACCGACTCGCACACCGTAAATGCTGGTGGTTTAGGTATGGTGGCTATTGGTGTTGGTGGTGCGGATGCCTGCGATGTAATGGCTGGTTTACCATGGGAACTAAAATTCCCTAAGTTAATTGGTGTAAAATTAACTGGTAAATTAAACGGCTGGACGGCTGCAAAAGATGTGATTTTAAAAGTAGCTGGTATTTTAACCGTAAAAGGCGGTACAGGAGCTATTGTAGAATATTTTGGCGATGGTGCTACTTCAATGAGCTGTACCGGTAAAGGTACCATTTGTAACATGGGCGCTGAAATTGGCGCAACTACTTCTACTTTCGGTTACGATGAGAGCATGGAGCGTTATCTACGCGCTACGAACAGAAACGAAGTGGCAGATGAAGCGAATAAAATTGCTGCTTATTTAACCGGCGACCCGGAAGTTTATGCCGATCCTGAAAATTATTTCGATCAGGTGATCGAGATCGATCTAGATACTTTAGAACCCTACTTAAATGGTCCTTTTACACCAGATTTAGCTACCCCTGTTTCGCAGATGAAAACGGAAGCAGGGAAAAATGGATGGCCGTTAAAAGTAGAATGGGGATTAATTGGTTCTTGCACCAACTCTTCGTACGAAGATTTATCGAGAGCAGCTTCTATCGCCAACCAGGCCATTGCAAAAGGTTTAACAACCAAAGCGGATTTCGGTATTAACCCGGGTTCTGAGCAGGTGCGTTACACTGCAGACCGCGATGGTTATTTAAAAACTTTCGAAGATTTAAATGCAACGATATTTACAAATGCCTGCGGACCATGTATCGGTATGTGGGACCGTACGGGTGCAGAGAAAGCAGAAAAAAATACCATTGTACATTCCTTTAATAGAAACTTTGCTAAACGTGCCGATGGTAACCCGAATACCTATGCGTTTGTAGCTTCGCCAGAGATGGTGGCTGCCATTGCCATTTCGGGTAATTTAGGATTTAACCCATTAACGGACACCCTGACCAATGATAAAGGGGAACAAGTTAAATTAGACCCACCTACCGGTTACGAATTGCCAACCAAAGGTTTCGCGGTAGAAGATGCAGGTTTCCAGGCCCCGGCAGCTGATGGCTCACAGGTACAGGTTCTGGTTTCGCCAACTTCCCACCGTTTACAGTTATTAGATCCGTTTGCCCCTTGGGAAGGCACCGACCTTAAAGGCCTGAAACTATTAATTAAAGCCAAAGGTAAATGTACAACCGACCATATTTCGATGGCTGGCCCGTGGTTAAAATTCCGTGGTCACCTGGATAACATTTCCAACAACATGTTAATTGGTGCGGTAAACTATTTCAATGATAAAACTGATACTGTTAAAAACCAATTAACTGGAGAGTATGGCCCGGTACCGGCTACCCAACGCGATTATAAGGCTGCTGGTTTAGGTTCAATTGTAGTGGGCGACGAAAACTATGGTGAAGGCTCATCACGTGAACATGCGGCCATGGAGCCACGCCACCTGGGTGTTCGCGCGGTACTGGTAAAATCTTTTGCCCGTATCCATGAAACAAACCTTAAAAAACAAGGTATGCTGGCCTTAACTTTTGCCGATAAAGATGATTACGATAAAATTCTGGAAGGTGATACGATCGATATTTTAGGCTTAACGGAATTTGCTCCCGATCAGCCATTAACACTGGTATTACACCATGAAGATGGCACTACAGAGCAGTTTGCTGTTAACCACAGTTACAATGCGCAACAAATAGACTGGTTTAAAGCTGGTGGCGCATTAAACATCATCAGGGCTGAAGCTGCTGCAAAAGCCGCGCTTTAACTAGTCAGAAAGTCCAGAGTCGGGATCCCGGAGTCTGGATATAAAAACATCAATCCCGTTTTGTTAAGGCAAAACGGGATTTTTTGTTTGTAAACAAGAATATTAAATCTATTTTTACAGCTCAAACAAACTAATCAAATTAATGAAAAAGCTCTTTTTATGTGCCGCTATGGCCACGACTTTTCTATGTGCAAAAGCACAGGATGCAGAAAACACCATTAAAATTAATCCGCTAAGTGCCCTCATCAAAACCGGATCAGTTTTTTATGAGCGCAAGCTCAATGACGGAGTTTCGTTACAGCTCGGTTTGGCTTATACTGGCCTGAAACTGGATGATGTTAAATTTACGGGTGTTGCGGTTACCCCAGAAGCACGTTTCTACTTAAAACAGAGGGCAATAAGTGGTTTATATGCTGCTCCATTCTTAAGATACCAGAATTATTCCGTTACCGATGGATCAGACAAAGGAAAATACAGTTCATTTGGCGGAGGAGCTTTGATGGGTCGCCAGTGGGTTTATGGAAGTGGCTTTGTACTTGATATTTTCTTTGGCCCGAGTTACAACAGTGGAAAATATAAAGCCACTCAAGGTAATAACGAACCAGATATCAAAGGCGGGATTGAGGGCTTCGGTCTTCGCACTGGTATTGCGTTAGGTTTCGGTTTTTAATCTATACAGCGTCCTTATAATCCCGTTTTGTTTATTCAGAATGGGATTTTTTTTGCAAAAACCCCTTACCCCGGAGTATGAAGTATATCAGAGACATTACCCTGGTCTGGTAAATATCGGAATGATTTCAGGGTATATATTGCGGAAAAGATGCTGACCATGCCGTAGCTACAAGGCAAATGAATACGCTGGCGCTACTTGTAAAATGAATTCAGCATGACGGTGACTGAGGAATATTAAAAACTCCCTCGTTATAAAGGATTACTTGATAGGGTTAAATCTACTCAAACTCATTACCGCAATCATAACAATGATAACATTTATTGGCTTTAATTGGCATAGTAAATGTTAAAAAAGCCAATACGGTAGCCCAGAAACTGTATTTTTTATCGGTTGCCATGCCATAGCCTACATTGGTAGATTCACATTTCTCACAAACTGTTTTACCTTCAGCTGATTTCTCTTCATCAACAATTTCATCTGATGATTCAAAATCCAAACTATTGTCTTCCGCCAATAGAGCATTAATGGCTTCCACATCCCGTTCAAAAACAATAAGTTTAACCCCGCCTATGGCCTGGTTATAAAGTGGCTGAATGGTAGACACATTTTCATCGGCCAGGAAACAGGCAAATCCACTATCTTCCAATTTGGCTTTAATGATATTTGCCTCCATTGGATTGTAATAAGTACTATAAACCAAGGTTTTATCATCCATATCCAAATATAACAATTTGTTTATAATTAATGAAAAACCGCTGACTATCAACTAATTTTCCAGAAATTCTTTCCACCAGTAACCCGAATCTTTAATGATACGTTCCTGGGTTTTAAAGTCGTTATAAATCAACCCGAACCGCGCTGTAAAGCCCTCTGCCCATTCAAAATTATCCATTAATGTCCAAGCCATGTAACCTGTAACCTTAACCCCATCATTTTTGAGTTTGAGCAGTGCTTCAAGGTAAAGTTTAAAATATTCGATCCGTTCGGGATCAGCTACACTTTTACCGATCAATTTATCGTGATAGGCTGCACCGTTTTCGGTGATGATAATATTTTTGATGGCTGGATAGGCTGCAAACTGTTTTACAATATTGTAAAAGCTGTCGGCATTTATTTCCCAACCCATGGCTGTATGCGGTTTTTTTCTGCTTTTGGCTTTAACTTCCCAGGCCTGGATTACCGGAATAAAAGCATTGTATTTTACCGTTAACGGAAAATAGTTTTGAAGACCAATAAAATCAAAGTCGAATTTCATCCTTTCCTGCAATCGCCAGGTACCATATTCGATCTGGAATTTTTCCAGCACATCCCAATCTGCTGTAGGAAAGCCCATGCCCAACGTAGGCTCTACAAACAAACGGTTCATTAAACAATCTATCCGCTTTGCAGCCAGTATATCATTATCGCTTCCGGTATAAGGAAGTATTTCAGAGCAGGAATAGGTAGTCCCGATGTAAGCATTGGCCACCTCCGCACGTAAAATTTTACCGCCATCGGCCTGTGCTAAAGCCGTATGCAAAACTGCCGGAAAAAAATTGCTTAACCCTGTTTTTCCCGGTGCATGTACCCCAAGCATATAACCCAAGGAAGTATAACCGAAAGGCTCATTCAGTACAATCCAGTTTTTTACTTTATCACCATATTCCAATGCACAGATACTTACAAAGGCATTAAAGGCAGCATTAATACTAAAACTCGTCCAACCGCCCTCATCTTCCAGGGCCTGTGGTAAATCCCAATGATAAAGTGTAACATAAGGTATAATTCCCTGCATCAAACATTCGTCAATAAGATTATGGTAAAAACGGATACCTTCCTGATTTACTTCTCCCCTTCCACCGGGTAAAATCCTCGACCAGGCAATAGAAAACCTAAAAATCTTAAACCCCAAGTGTTTAACGAGCGCTACATCTTCGGTATAACGATGATAAAAATCGCAGGCAGGATCTAATTTATGGTTCTTCTTTATTTTGCCGTTTTTTGCGGTAAAGGTATCCCAGATAGAAGGGCCTTTACCGTACTGGGTTGCTGTTCCTTCTATCTGCGCCGCAGCAGTAGCTACCCCCCACAAAAAATCAGAACCGAAATCGCTTGCTTTAACCATTATTATCTATTACTTGCCAAATTGCGAGTTTAATATTAACAAATCATTAAACCATGAATTTAATTTAAAGATTGGCCATTTATAAAAAACGCAATAATGATACGATTATCTATCAGCCTATTTTAAATTCATCCAGCATCGCTTTCTTCATTCTTTAACGGATGAATCCTCGTTAATGATAAATGTAGGCCGTCAGTAATCAGGAATTCATCAATTGAAAGTGATATTAATATTCCGAACAACTGTAGACCACCTGATGGGTACAAATATTTCTTTGCTATGTGTTGAAGTGACGGATGTTACCATCTGGCGCCACTTAATAATCCAGCTTTAAGCCGATTTCCTGAAGTAATATGGCAGCATTAAAAGTTTTGCACGGACCATTTTTTACCAGATAATCAAATCTCATTTCACCCCCTGTAATCTGAATATCGAAATGAAAATTGCGGACTGCTTCAGGATGACCGGTAATCAGATCAGCTAGTTGCAGGTCGTGGGTTGCAAAAAGAGCAGGTGTTTTTTCTGCAATCAGCTTTTGGATAAAAACTTTTGATCCTAAATATTTATCGCGGCTGTTGGTACCCCGAAGCATTTCATCAATCAATACAAAAGTATCTTTATCCTTCACTACATGATCCAGAATCATCTTCAAGCGGTTGAGTTCTGCCTTAAAAGTAGAAGTACTTTCATTTAGCGAATCTTTAATCCGCATATAGGTATTGATCGAAAAAACCGATAATTGCATATTCCGTGCACAAACAGGCGCACCTGCATAAGCCAATACCATATTAATCCCCAAAGTGCGCAGAAAAGTACTTTTACCTGCCATGTTAGAGCCTGTTACAATATCAACAGTTGGTTTTACCTCCACTCGGAAATCGTTATTTACCCTTACCTGCTCATGAATAAGCGGATGCCCGATATGGATAGCGGCGAATTCAAATTGATCGGTAATGACCGGGAATACCCAATCCGGCTGGTTATAAGCTGTAGTGGCCAACGATATCAGTTCTTCAAAATCGCCCAGATGATCAAGCGCAACAATTACATCTTTTGACGATGATTTGTACCAAATGTCTAAATTGATACAACATTTTAAATCCCAAAGCAAAAGGGCATTGAGTACGCCTCCTACAATGATATTTAGCCTGGCATCAAAATTCTCGATAATCTTCGTTAGCGCTTTAATTTCCTTACTTACAAGATTTTTTGAATCAAGTAAACTTTTTGTATAGCTGCTTTTCCAATTTTGATTCTCTGCCCATAAGATAGCGCTTGCATAGCCGTTTAGCAGGTTCGAACTTCCACCGAAGCTATAAAATACTTTGTTGATTTTTTGGCCCAGCAATACGTTCCACCCGATATGGACCACCACTAAAAGCGCCAATATTTTCCAGAAACCACTATTCACCAAAAGTGCAGCCAGCATTACGGCAACACCAATATAGGGTACCAGTTTTACATAAAACCGCATAAAAGATCCTTGAACAAAGCTCAACTGTTCACCCAGTTGGCTCTTTAACTGCATTTTGATCTGTTCTATCTTATCAGGATCGTAGCCATGAAGGTTCGCCCTAAAACTATAGGTTTCTGCTATCTTGTGCGTTATTTCTTTTATGGCTTCCTGCCGGAGCAAAATCCTATCCCTGCTCGATTTTTCTGCAAAATTCTTAGCCAGCAGCATATTGCCTGTTTTGGTACTGCAACGGTTGGTGAGTGCAAATAGTGAGGAGGCGCCAAAAATATCCAGATCGGAAGTATAAGGATGTTGTTCAGATTCGAAAGCTTTACCATGATCGTATCCATTAGCGATACCATGTAAAATATTCCATTCGTTCTGGTAAACCCATAACAGTTGCTTTTTATAGTCGATTTTACGATCCAGCCGGCTTTGTCTGCGCACCACGATCCCGAAGGCAATTACCGGCAGTATTAAAAAAAATTGGATTAATGTCCTCAAGCTGTCATCTGCCGAACGCAGCAGCAACACAAAAAATAAAATCTCGGACAGAAACAAGCCTATGCGAAGGAGAGAAAGCTGATCGATTTGTTTTTTTGCCCCATCTATATCGGCAATAACCTCATTTATTTTCTTCAGGTAACCGGCTATTATGGCTTCTTGTTGTTTCTGCATGGTTTTATACTATATATTTCCGAAGCTATCAGATCGATAGATTGTCTTTTTTGTTACAATTTTCTCTAAGTTTGGATTTCGAAATCCTAAAGATAGGCAAAATATTAAATGAAGATTACCCTGATCGCCATTGGCAAAACCGAAGATAAATATTTAATTGAGGGAATTGATAAATACATCAACCGCCTTAAGCACTATATTAATTTTAATTTTTTAGCCATACCTGATGTAAAAAATGTTAAGAACCTGAGTGAAGCGCAACAAAAAGCAAAAGAGGCAGAACTCCTACATAAGCAGATTTATAACGGCGATATGGTGATTTTGCTGGACGAGAAAGGAAAAAAGTACTCCTCGGTTGAGTTTTCCAATTATTTAAACAAACAGATGATCGGCAGTGTTCAACATTTAATATTTATTATCGGGGGGCCTTACGGATTTGACGAAAGTATTTACAAACGGGCAAATGGCTTAATTTCGTTATCAGATATGACTTTTTCGCACCAGATGATCAGGCTGTTTTTCGTGGAGCAGCTTTACCGCGGATTTAGTATCTTGAAGGGGGAACCTTATCATCATGCTTAGTGCTGGAAAATGTTTGACGTAAGATGGGCTATTTTGAGGTGGTATGGAAAACGGAAGATGATTGTCGGAAAATGGACGAGGTTAGTCGTAAGGCATTTAGATATGGAAAAAGAAAATAATAATCATCATTAAATAAAAAGACACGATGTTACTAGATAAATATAAACGGGAATACAGGTACAAGAGCCGCCAGGGTGGCACCAACAAATACTTATGGATCAGCATTATCATTTCATTGATTATCGGCGGATTGATCTGGTATTTTGGTTAAGCGCAAAAAAAAACACCAGACAAGCTGCCCGGTGTTTTTTTATATTTCCATTATTAAAGCTTAAACGCCTTTTTTACTGGTCATATTAGCCTTTTTAGCCGGAGCGGAAGTTTTAGTGGTTGCTTTTGCACTGGCTGCGGCCTTAGCGCCTGTAGCTTTTACTTTTTTATCAGCCGTTTTCTCTTCAGCTAATTTAGCTTCTGCAGTTGTTGCCGGTGTTTCAGGTGCTTCTTCCGTAAACAAAGGAAGATCTTTAAGCAAGTTATACCAGTTAATGATTTTTTTCATATCTGAAGCATAAACTTTTTCCTGATCGTGACCTGGAGCAACTTCTAAAAAGAAAGGACGTAAATCGCCTTTAGGATCCGGAGTACTTCCTTTAGCCGCAATTTTGGCAAAAATATCAGCCAGTTTAATTTCTTCATCTTCACCATATACCGTAATATCTTCTAACGAAGCTAATTTTGTGTTGGTGATGTTAGCTACAATTTTAGTTTTTTGTGCATCTAAGCTTTCCAAAATGTAACCCACCTTATTTTGTCCTACCAGTTTAAATAAACCCGGTCTGCCAGATACGGCAACTATTCCTCTTAAGTTCATATGATGTGTGTTTAGCGATTAGCGGTTGGGGTTAATGTAATAAATCGCCTACCGCCAAACGCATAATGTATTTCTAATGTTTTAAAACTAAATCTGAGCGATTAGCGCCTTAAACGCTTATGGCCAAACGCATTGCGTACTAATCTTCTAAAACTTCAATATTTACAATCTTGTCACCCTGACGAATATCATCAACAAGATCTACATTCTCGATAACTTTACCAAAGCAAGTATGGTTGCGATCTAAATGAGCGGTATTTGCTCTGCTATGACAGATAAAAAACTGTGAACCACCGGTATTACGGCCAGCATGGGCCATAGATAGCACACCACGATCGTGATATTGGTTTTCACCGTCTAATTCGCAATCAATTTTATAACCTGGACCACCAGTACCGGCTAAATGTGCTTTAGCCGGATCCTTTGAATTTGGACATCCGCCCTGAACCATAAAGTTAGGAATTACACGGTGAAAAGTTACACCATCATAAAAGCCTTCTTTAGCTAATTTTTTAAAGTTTGCAACGGCTTTCGGCGCATCATTCTCGTAGAATTCTACGGTCATATTACCTTTTTCTGTTTTTATTATTGCTTTACTCATATCAATGTCGGTACTAATTTTAAATTTTATTTGCTTAAAAAATTTTTTATCTTTTTTTAAGTAGAGGGCAAAAATAGCAAAATTGTATAACTTATAACATCATTAAATTTTTCTATCCAGTTTAAATACGGTATTTTAGTGTTTTAAGCATACCAATTTGATAAAGAAATATTATATCCTGCTCATCTGTCTGCTTTGCTCTCTTGGGCTTAGGGCTTCTTCGCTATTAATTTATATGGATGAAGATCAAAAAAACCATCTTAAAGCATATGGTATTGCCTATTGGACCATCAGCAAACAATTGGAGGTTGACTGGCTTTTAAATTATCGCGGCGGCAGCTTTTTAATTAAATACAATAAAATAGTTGAAGATGAACTTAAAATCCGCGGTGTATCTTATGAAGTAATGGCCGACGGAAAGGTGACCAGTCTTTTAAACGAAATCAGCGATCCTGCTGTGAATATGGAAATGGTTAAACTGGAGAAGACACCCAAAATTGCCGTTTATTCTCCAAAAAGCAAATTGCCATGGGATGATGCGGTTACGCTTGTTTTAACCTACGCAGAAATTCCATATGATGTCATTTACGATGATGATATCCTCCAGGATAAATTAAACAAATACGATTGGCTGCACCTGCACCATGAAGATTTTACCGGACAGTATGGCCGTTTTTGGGCTAATTTCAGGTATGCCACCTGGTACCAGGAAGATGTTAAAAACCAGGAAGCATTGGCGAAACGAATGAGCTATAAAAAAGTATCTGAAATGAAACTGGCTGTCGCCAAGCACATTAAGGAATACTGTGCCGGAGGTGGTTTTTTGTTTGCCATGTGCTCTGGCACCGATAGTTTCGACATTGCCCTGGCTGCCGAAGGTGTAGATATTTGCGCGCAGATGTTTGACGGGGATCCCGCCGACCCCAATGCACAGTCGAAGCTTGATTTTAACAAAGCACTCGCTTTTCAGCATTTCAGACTCGATAACAATCCCATGAATTATGAATTTTCAGATATCGACGTTACGCAAACACGTACACTCAATCAGGCTAACGATTACTTTACCTTATTCGATTTTTCGGCCAAGTGGGATTTGGTGCCAACGATGCTTACCCAAGACCATGATAAGGTGATTAAAGGTTTTATGGGGCAAACCACAGCCTTTAAAAAAAGTTTGGTTAAAACAAGTGTGACCGTTTTGGGCGAAAATAAGGGAGCAGCCGAAGTCAGGTATCTCCACGGTGAAATTGGGAAAGGGCAGTTTACCTTTTATGGCGGACACGATCCGGAAGATTATCAGCACGCTGTAGGTGATCCACCAACTGATTTGAATCTGCATCCGAATTCACCTGGATATCGTTTAATCCTTAATAATGTACTTTTTCCAGCAGCCAAAAAGAAACCTCAAAAAACTTAAATTCAAATTCTGGCATTATTCCCATTGGGTTTAAAATTGTTCAATCTCTGCGCTATTCCTGTTATGTATACAGTAAACAGCTTCTTCTACCAATGCCCAATCAGATAATCACCTTACCAAATATTTATAAAAATTATACTGATAACCAATAGTTTAGCCTTCAAAATGTAACACACTTGATACTTTGGCACAGCTTTTGGATTGGCACTGTCAATTAACAAACAGGGTAATACCTGAAATTTAAACAAGATTTTTATAAAGAAAAATATCATGAAAAAGTTATTATTAAGTGCTTCAATCGTTTTATTAGCAACAGGTGCTTTCGCTCAAAACACCATGACAGGTAGTGACGCGCGATTTGGAATAAAAGCCGGAGTAAACCTGGCAAGATTTCACTCAAGCGGTACTGACGGCAGTACATCTTTCAACGACAATGCAAAGGACAATGTTGGGTTTAATGTAACAGCGTTTGCTGATTTCGGTGTAGGAAACAATTTCTTTATTCAACCAGGTGTATCACTGCAGAATAAAGGTACTAAATCTGAATCCAACAGTTCTGCTACGGTAGGTGCCAATACCATTACTACTGCAGTTACCAATAAAATTAACCTGATGGCAATTGAAGTTCCTGTAAATGCAGTATTTAGAATTCCTACAGGTAATGCCGGTGCTGTTCAGATTTCTGCTGGCCCATACATTGGTTTTAATATTTCAGGTAAAACTAAACAAGAATCGTCTGTTACTACCTTAAACAATAACACCAATACATCTACAGTAGCCAATAGGTCAGACGAAAACGATCTAAAATTTGGTTCATCGAATGATAAAGATTTTAGCGGTACAGAGTTTGGTGCCAACTTCGGTTTAGCCTACCGTACAAACTCTGGTTTTTTAGTGGGTGCTAACTACGGTTTAGGACTTTCGAACTTAATCCCTAAAGATAGCCGTGGTAATTCTGATGCAAAATTAACCAACCGTGTGTTAGGCTTTACAGTAGGTTATTCATTCTAGTTTATACAATACCTATGAAAAACAAAAACCTTCCCGGTGTAAAACCGGGAAGGTTTTTTTATATAACTGATTATGTTATTAATCGTAGAAATTCCAGCTTACGCCAAATTTCAGTAAGGCGTCTTGCATAGGATATCGGTTTACCGTATAGTAACCTGGCTGGAAGAGTCCTTGGTTTATGAAATCATACTTCACAAAAATATTCGCTCTTTTCAAATTCGCTTTAAAAAAAGCATCAACTATTGGCCTTGATTGCAGCTTTGTTGGATTGCGCTCATTAATATAAAACTGTGCCGTAGCTGGTGAATATAAGTAATTTGCGTATTCAGAATTGTACCTTACGTCAAATCCTATATTAGCTTTTAATACTTTAAAGAAAGTATTATCAAAATAAATACTGTTGTAAGTATATAAATCCGGAGTTCTTAATACTGCATTTTTATCTGTTTTCTGGTATGCAACGTAATTTTCCATCACAAATTTACCAAACCTGGTTTTCTTAGATACATCCAACCTGATTAAGCTAATATCGGTTGTTGCCTGTTTTGGTAAGATAGCAGTTGTATTATTGGTGAGATCTGCAGCAAAATAAAGATAATTGCTGGTTAAGTAATATTTGGCTCCCGCAGTAAAACCATATTTATCATTAATGTAATTAAAAGATAAATTGGCAATTTTAGTGTTCTTAAAATCGTTGTTTGTCCACTGATAATGGTTACCATGGTAATAATTAAAAATAGCTGCCGGTGTTTGGTTCTGCGCGTAGGCACCCAGTTCAATCCTGCCTATGGTTTTACCTAAAAGAATTTTACTTTTTGCTTCGTACAAATAATCACCGGCATTTTCGCCCTGTAAAATTTGCTGTACATTTAAATTGAAATCTATATTATTAGAAAACCGATAACCTGCCGCGCCTAAAATGGTAATGTTTTGATAGCCAAACCTGCTTTGTTCATAACTGGTGCCATCTTGCTTTAAACCCAGGTATTCATGTGTATAATAATCGTGCCTTACCCCCGCATCAACCTTTAATTCATTTTTAATAACCGAAGTATTTTTGGGTCTTAAAAAGAAACTATAGATAAATTCATTTTTGATATGTTTTACATGGGTAGAATCATCGGTATATGTTGTACTTGCCATTCCGGGAGGCAGCACATTATTTGCATCCGTTCCGTTTTTATAAAAATCATAACTATCGTTATTATACTCAAACGTATACGAAACCTTATTGGTAGGTAAAACCGCGTTATTAACATTTACAGAGGTATCTATTCTCCCTACATAATAGGTTTGTTTCAGGAAAATGGTATTTTTTCTGTACAAATTCCTGGCGTCTGATAAATTTATAGGCTCTGCTTCTCTTGAAATTTTAGAATAATCAGGATCAAATAATCCTGTAGCTACTGTAGAACCATTCTCGTAGGCCCGCATGGTGTTAAAAATTGCCGATGCCCACATATTATAACGCTTATTGGGCGATTGATACCATGAAAATATGGCAACATTCAGATTATCGCCACGCTGCCTCGAATAAAAACCTTTAGAATCGCCGCGGTTAAAATTAACCCCAACGTTCCAGTTTTTTTTAATATTCTGCGTATGAATAGCCCTAAAAAGCTGTTCTTTTTGGCCTGCACTCACGAAATACAGGCTGGTAAAAGGCGTTCTGGCCTGATAATAAATGATATCATCAGGTGTTAAAGCGTAATAGTCGAGTGAATGAAAGCCCACATCAAAACCAATGCGCTTACTGGGTTCGTAAAGTAAAGGTCTGGCCGAAAGCCCCATATTACCATTGTTTATGGTTGGGTGGGTAGGCTGTAAAAGCGGACTATAATTTTGAATATTAACGGTTGAGGTATCAAGCGGCAATAGCACAATGCTATCTTTGGTTAAGGACAGCTTCGTATAACGGATGTATTTCGCGGTAAAAACAACAGAATCTTTACCCCCATCCAGCTTTTTTCTCACTGAATCGAGTTCTTTATTGGTACCAACACTAGTTTTCAAATCTTGCGCAAAAGCCTTGTTCATGCCTAAAAGCAGCAGGAGAAAAAAACAGATTTTAACAGCTTTATGCATCTTATAATTCAGAAATTAAGCGGGTTAAAATCTCAGTCATCTTAGGCTCGGCATTGGCTGCCGCGGCTAAAATTTCATCTAAATCAAAAGGCTGCAGATCTTCCGGAAAACCTTCGTCAGTTAATACGGAAATGGCAAAAACAGGCAAACCAGCATGGTTGGCCACAATAACTTCTGGCACAGTACTCATACCCACTGCATCAGCACCAATTAAACGCAGGTATCTGTACTCGGCCTTGGTTTCTAAATTTGGACCGGAAACCGCAACATATACTCCTTTATGGCATTTAATATCTACGCTCTTGGCTATTTGCAATGCTTTGGCTATAATATCACGTTTATAGGGCTGGCTCATATCCGGGAAACGGGGACCCAATTCGCTTTCTATTAAACCACGTAATGGGTTATCTGGCTGCAAATTGATATGATCGTCGATAATCATCAGATCGCCCTTTTTAAATTCAGGGTTTAAGGAACCCGCAGCATTAGATACGATCAGGTTTTCGATACCCAAACCTTTCATTACACGTACGGGAAAAGTAATCTGTTGCATGCTATAACCTTCGTAATAATGCAAACGCCCTTGCATAGCTATAATTTTTTTCCCGTTTAATGTCCCAAAAATGAGTTTACCGCTATGGAACTCCAATGTAGAAATAGGGAAATTAGGGATATTAGAATACATCAGTTGATGTTCTATTTCAATTTCTTTTACCAGGCCACCCAAACCGGTACCTAAAATAATACCTATTTCTGGCTTAAAGTTCTCTGTTTTACGTTTTATGTATTCAACGGTTTCTTCTATTGCTCTTAACATAATTTAAAATGAGTTCGTCAAAGGTACTCTTATCTTCTTCAAATAATTCAACCTCAACAGGTAAATAATATATGGGTAAATCTACCAGTAAATCTTTAAATCCGGTAGCTCTTAAACGTTTGCTATCCTTTTCTGTTGTGATAATGATTTTATCTTTTTTATCGCTGGCCATAAAAGCTGATTTAAATTTCTTAAGATCATCAGTTTTAAATGCATAATGATCAGGAAATTTTTCGTGCTTGATGTTTTCAGCATATTTTTCAAGTTCTTCAATTAATGGATCGGGGTTTGCAATTCCGGTGAGAAGAAAAATTTCGAAATCTTTAATTGCCTCAAGCCTTTTACTTTCGTTGTGGTATAAATGGATCAGATCGCCATATTTTAAGTAAGAATGTAATACGGCCTGATCTACGGTTGGTTGCAATTCGTTTACCGATGCCTGTTGCGCTACATGAAGTAAAGGCACGGGCGATTTGGTTACCAAAAGCACATCGGCCCTTTTGCGCGAGGAGAAAACATCCCTTAAATTACCCGCAGGCAGCAAAAACTGTAAAGTACCGAGTTTCCTGAATTCGAAAAGCAAAATATTCAATCCGGCCTTAATGGCGCGGTGCTGGAAAGCATCATCCAAAATGATGATATCATGGTTATTTTGCAACCGCTTTACCCCTGCTACACGGTCCTCGCATACCGCCACAGTAACTTGCTTAAATTTCTGGTAATACTGTAAAGGTTCATCACCAATCGTTTCGGCATCAGCCTGATCGTCGGCCAGGATAAAACCTTTGGTTTTACGTCCATAACCCCGGCTTAAAATAGCTACTTTATATTTTGCGAGTAACCTGACCAAGTATTCGGTAGTAGGCGTTTTTCCTGACCCACCAACAGCAAGGTTACCCACGCAAATGATGGGTAGATCGAACGATACGCTGCGCATCATTCCCCAATCGTAAAGCTTTTTCCGAAGTGTAATGGCCATGGCATAAACCAATGAGAAAGGGAGCAATAAAAGACGTAGATAATTAACTAACATAGTGTCGTGTTTTCAAAATTACTGATTATTTAAAAAAGAAAGGCATTGCTTTAGGCAACGCCCTTTAACTGAACCTTTACCGTTTAAAAATGTTTGCCCGATATTGCCCTTGCGAAAAACCTTTATGATTAAAATAACATACTGATGGCATTAAATCCTACCAGATGTTTACCCCCTGAAAGCATACCCAGATGTGATTAATAAGGTAACATCCTTAAATTAAACCTTATTAGGATGGTCACGAATGCTAAACCTTATCTGAGAAACCATAAGCTGCTTAACGATGCAATCGTAAATTATGTCTAAAGCTGTCCGGAAACAAGCGTAAAAAGAAAAGCAAAAAATGAAACTGTCAGACAGCAATATCTTAAAGCATATTCAATGATCAGTTGATAATATACGAGATCGCACTGGCACATTGCACACCAAACTCGGTGCGCTCATTGTTTCCGCTCCACTTTAAGCTAACGCTCGTTTTTAACGAGCGTTGAATAACCCATCGTTTTAAACGATGTAATCGTAAACTATTTCTAAGACAAACAAAAACCCTCAGATGACAACATTTGATCGCACACAATATTATAAACCCAGCTTTGTGTGTACTTCGTGTTTCTCTCAATAACCTCTGTGGTTAAGCAAAAATCATTCTACGATGTAATCGTAAAGCTATTTCTGCACTCGTTTGGAAACGAGCGCAAGCAGGAAAGCAAAAAATGAAACTGTCAGGCGGCAATATCTTAAAGCATATTAAATGATCAGTTGATGATATACGAGATCGCATTGGCACATTGCACACCAAACTCGGTGCGCTCATTGTTTCCGCTTTACTTTAAGCTAACGCTCGTTTTTAAGGAGCGTTGAATAACCCATCGTTTTAAACGATGTAATCGTAAACTATTTCTAAGACAAACAAAAAAACCTCAGATGACAACATTTGATCGCACACAACATTATAAACCCAGCTTTGTGTGTGCTTTGTTTCTCTCAATAACGTCTGTGGTTAACCAAAAATCATTCTACGATGTAATCGTAAAGCTATTTCTGCACTCGTTTGGAAACGAGCGCAAGCAGGGGCAAAATATGAAACTGTCAGGTAGCAATATCTTAAAGCATATTAAATGATCAGTTGATAATATACGAGATCGCATTGGCACATTGCACACCAAACTCGGTGCACTCATTGTTTCCGCTCCACTTTAAGCTCACGCTCGTTTTTAACGAGCGTTGAACAACCCATCGTTTTAAACGATGTAATCGTAAACTATTGCTGAGACAAACAAAAACCCTCAGATGACAACATTTGGTCGCCCACAATATTATAAACCCGGCTTTGTGTGTGCTTTATTTCTCTCCATAACCTCTGTGGTTAAGCAAAAATCATTCTACGATGTAATCGTAAAGCTATTTCTGCACTCGTTTGGCAACGAGCGCAAGCAGGTTCCGCTCCACTTCCTCTTCGTTAAAAACACACAAATGGAACAAACCCGAATTTTAAATGTTATATTGGTGTTCCATCTTATTTTATGCAGGCCGAAAACGAAATTTTGATTATAGGTGGTGGATTGGCAGGCTTAACGGCGGCACTCCACCTGAATAAGATGGGTTTAAAGGTTACATTGATCGAGAAAGATACCTATCCTCATCACAAGGTGTGTGGGGAATATATTTCGAACGAAGTAAATCCCTATTTTAAATGGTTAGGTCTGGATGTTGGAAGCCTTGGGCCAACCTCTATCAGCGATCTGCTTTTTACTTCAAATATTGGTCAGAGTATACAGACCAAATTGCCACTGGGCGGTTTTGGCTTGAGCAGATATACATTCGATCATTATTTATATACCGAACTGATCAGGAGAAACGTTAATGTCGTTCATGATCGCGTTGTTCAAATAAATTTTAGCAATAACCAATTTAAAGTAATCACTACAAATCATACATTTATTGCCGCTTACGTAATTGGTGCATATGGCAAACGATCAGCCATTGATGTGAAGTTAAACCGGAGTTTTATGGATAAGCAATCGCCTTATCTGGCCGTTAAAGCACATTACCAAGCCGATTTTCCTGATCATCTGGTTAGCCTGCACAATTTTAAAGGCGGTTATTGTGGTGTTTCGAAAGTTGAAGACGATCGTGTGAACATTTGCTACCTCGCGGATTATGAGCGGTTCAAAAAATATAAAAACCTGATTGCTTTTCAGGAAAACGTGCTATACAAAAACAAGTATTTAAAAGATATTTTCGAAAATGCAAACTGTTTATTCGACGCCCCGTTAACCATTAGTCAGGTTTCTTTTGAGCGCAAAGAACCTGTTTATAACCACATTTTAATGATTGGCGATACTGCGGGCTTAATCCATCCGCTTTGCGGTAACGGAATGGCCATGGCCATTCACGCAGCCAAAATTGTTTCAGCGCTTTTGCATCAAAGGATCGAAGGCAAAATCAGTTCGCGTGAGGCATTGGAAGAAAATTATACCACACACTGGAACAGCGAATTTAAAAGCCGCTTAAAGATGGGAAGAATGTTAGCCTCTCTCCTGAAGAACTCTAAATTGGAAAGTTTAGCGATAAATATATTGATTAAAATGCCTTTTCTACTTCCTGCAATAATCAAAAAAACACATGGCAAGCCCATTAAAGTTTCATCATAAATGTCAGTAGATACCAGATTTAGAAGCACAGCACCAGAAATTATGGACAATTTCGCCATGGAAGGTGAAATATTACGCGATGCACTTGACAAAATAGCGAGCATTAACCAGCTTCTTGGCGGCAATCAAGTTACCCTGGCCGGAGTTAAAATGTTAATCGCCAGCAAACCATCCGATCAGGTAATCCGTATTACCGATATTGGCTGTGGAAATGGAGACATGTTACGCACTTTGGCCGATTACGCAAAAAAGAAAGGTTTACATTTTATTTTAAAGGGTATAGATGCCAATAAATTTACCATCAGCCATGCGCAAAGTTTATCAACCAACTACCCTAACATCACCTACGCCTGCAGCGACATCTTTGATGATTTAAGTAAAACTGAACCTTGCGACATTATGCTTTGCACCTTAACGCTCCATCATTTTAAAGATGAAGAAATTATAGCCCTGTTAAACAATTTTAAAAGATCGGCAACAATGGGCATTGTGATAAACGACCTGCAGCGAAGTGCAATAGCCTACTATCTGTTTAAGGCGCTTTGTTATGTTTTCCGGTTAAACGATATGTCGAGAGAAGATGGATTAATATCTATTTTACGTGGATTTAAAAGGGCAGATTTGCTTAAGTATACAAAACAATTAAACTTAAAATCGAGTTCCATAAAATGGAAATGGGCTTTCCGCTACCAGTGGATAATTAAAACAACATGAGCGTAACCATAAAAACAGTAAGTAAAGCCTTGCCAGAATATTGGCGGTCAACCGAGGACATTTTGCCATTTTTAGATGTTTGGCTAAAAGACCAGGACGATCGCTTTATCAGAAAGGTGAAAAAGATTTTTGAAGGTGCCGCGGTAGATAAAAGATACTCAATCATGTCGCCCGAAGATGTGTTCAGCGATTTAAGCTTTGAGAAACGAAATGATATTTATGTGCGCGAGGGCATAAAACTAGGTGCCAAATGTTTGGAAACCGCACTCGAAAAGGCCGGTTGGCAGGCGCAGGATTTAGATTACATCATTACCGTAAGTTGCACCGGCATCATGATTCCCTCCCTGGATGCCTATCTGATCAATCTGCTCAAACTCCGTCAGGATATTGTTCGTTTACCCGTAACCGAAATGGGTTGTGCGGCTGGTGTATCAGGTATCATTTACGCCAAGAATTTTCTGAAAGCCAATCCAGGCAAGCGCGCAGCAGTTATTGCGGTAGAATCGCCAACGGCAACTTTTCAGTTAAACGATTTTTCGATGGCCAACATTGTGAGTGCCGCCATATTTGGCGATGGTGCTGCGTGCGTGTTATTAAGCTCAGCTAAGGAAGATATTGGACCACAGATTTTAGCCGAAGAAATGTACCACTTCTATGACGCAGAGGAAATGATGGGCTTTAAACTCACCAATACCGGACTGCAAATGGTACTGGATGTGGCCGTTCCGGAAACCATTGCCAGTCATTTCCCGGATATCGTCCATCCATTTTTAAAGAAAAACGGATTTGAAATCAATGACATTGATCATTTGATCTTCCATCCGGGAGGAAAAAAAATTATCCAAACTGTTGAAGAGTTATTTGGGCAGCTCGGTAAAAATATAAACGATACAAAGGAAGTGCTAAGGCTTTATGGAAACATGAGCAGTGCAACGGTTCTTTATGTTTTGGAGCGGATAATGGATAAAAAACCAATGCCTGGAGAAAAAGGACTGATGTTAAGCTTTGGACCAGGGTTTTCAGCACAACGAATACTGCTACAATGGTAATATTTATTCTCTTAATCAGCTGCGAATGACCACAAAAGACATATTAGATCAATTGCCTTATGGTAAATCTTTTCTTTTTGTTGATGAGTTGTTGCATGTTGATGAAAATGGAGCAAAAGGTACTTATACTTATGCTAAAGAATTACCCTTTTATGAGGGACATTTTAAAAATCATCCCATTACTCCGGCAGTAATCCTTACAGAGACTATGGCGCAGATTGGATTGGTTTGCCTGGGAATTTACCTGCTTAAAGACATTGAAACTGATCAAAATATATCCATGGCCATGACTTCAAATGCGATCGATTTTTTAAAACCAGTTGCACCGGGAGAGCAGGTAACAGTTACGAGTGAAAAAGTGTATTTCAGATTTAATAAACTCAACTGCAAGGTAAAAATGGAAAATGCAGCCGGAGAGTTGGTTTGCAAAGGCAATATTTCTGGGATGTTAATTTTTAAAGAAAATGGGTAACAGAGTAGTAATTACGGGTTTGGGCGTATGCGCCCCAAATGGTATTACCATTAATGAATTTTCTGATGCCATAAAAAAGGGAATTTCAGGTATCAGCCACCAGCCCGATCTGGAAGCTTTAAACTTCTCTTGCCAGATAGCTGGTAAGCCGCTGCTTAGCGAAGAACGGATCAGCCAATATTTTACACCGCTTGAATTACGAAACTTAAACAGCACAGGAATTATTTATGGCGTTATTGCCGGTTTGGATGCCTGGCAGGATGCAGGTTTAATGATAGAAAATAATAATGAACCCGACTGGGATAGTGGTACCATTTTCGGAACCGGCACGTCTGGAATAGACAAATTTAGATGGGCCATTAACAAAATAGATGCACTCGAAATTAAAAAACTGGGCAGTTCAGTTGTAATCCAAACCATGGCCAGTGGCGTAAGCGCTTTTATCAGCGGGAAACTAGGCTTAGGCAACCAGATCAGCACCAATTCATCTGCTTGCGCAACCGGAGCAGAAAGTATACTGCTGGCATACGAAAGGATTAAAACAGGCCAGGCAACCAGAATGTTGACAGGAAGTACAAGCGATAGTGGTCCTTACATCTGGGGTGGTTTTGATGCGATGAAAGTTTGCACATTTAAACATAATCACGCACCGGAAAAGGGTAGCCGCCCAATGAGTGCCACCGCAAGTGGTTTCGTACCCGGAAGTGGCGCAGGTGCTTTAGTATTGGAATCGCTTGAAAGTGCATTGGCCAGGAAAGCTAAAATTTACGCAGAAGTGTGCGGAGGCCATGTCAACTCGGGCGGTCAACGGGGTTTAGGCTCTATGACTGCACCAAACCCTATAGCAGTACAACGATGTATCCAGGCGGCATTAAAAAATTCGGGGATTGAAGCACATGAAATTGATGTGATTAACGGCCACCTTACCGCCACGACCAAAGATGCACTGGAAATAGAAAACTGGAAATTAGCCTTACAGTTACCCGATGATGATTTTCCATACATCAATTCTTTAAAAGGCATGATTGGTCATTGTATCGCAGCATCCGGGAGCATAGAATGTGTAGCCTCAGGGCTTGAACTTTCGGAGGGTTTCATATTTCCCAGTATCAATTGCGAAGACTTAAGCCCGGAGATTACAGCTTTAATTGATGCGAAATGCATTCCACAAACTGTAATTCATCAACCCATTAATATTTTAGCAAAAGCCAGTTTTGGTTTTGGCGACATTAACGCCTGTATTATTTTTAAAAAGTATTCCCATGAATAAAGAAAAGATTATCGAAGCACTGAAAACAATTATCGAACCCTACAGTGAAGATGCAGCGGCATTGGCTCATATCGACGAAAACACCGATTTTATAAAAGATTTAAAAATAAACTCAGCCAATTTGGTTGATATCGTGCTGGATGTTGAAGAGAAATTCAACATCGAAATAGACAACGATTCAATGGCTAAAATGCTTACCGTAAAAGCTACGGCCGAAATTATAGCTCAAAAACTGGAAGCGCATGCTGGGTAACGACATTGTTGACCTGGATCTGGCAAAAATCCAAAGCAACTGGCGACGTAAAAATTACCTCAATAAAATTTTTACTGATGAAGAACAGTTATTGATTACATCTGCAAATCATCCTGATGAAATGGTATGGCTGTTATGGAGCATGAAAGAATCGGCCTATAAAATTCACAACCGTGAAACGGGTATAAGGAATTTTGCGCCTAAAAGTTTAAGCTGTACGGTCTATGCAGATACTTATGGTGAAGTAAATATCAGCAGCTACACCTATTTTACCAAAAGTAATGTGCAAACAGCATTTATACATACCATAGCGACTCCTGTTTATGATAAACTGAAAGCCATTAAAGTAGCCATTTACGAATTACCAGATCATCCGGATGATTATAAACGCACCCAACCAGCTTGTGTAAGCCATCACGGAAGATATTTGGCTTTGGTGTATTAATAAATTCTTTTTTTCCTCCTGATCACCCGCCCCATCGTCATCCTCACACAGGCTGGGATCTTGAAAACTTTTGCGAACAATAAATCCAGATTACAGGTGACCATTATTACATTAAGGCAGTCAACAGTTGGTTAAGAACGGGCAGAATCACTGTGAGTTGGTAATAACCGGACGCCACAAACCAATCCCACTAAAACAGTTAAATTTTAACCACAATAAACCTATAATTAACTTGTATTACCATTCCTTTATACAATAGCAAGTTTATGCTGTTTTCTTTACAGAATAATGGAATGGCCTACCCTAAAAAGCATTATCTTTGCCCAAATCATAAAAAATAAAATATGCTTAAAGGATTTTTTAACGTACCTACCCCGGTTAACGAGCCCATTAACAGCTATGCGCCAGGCACAAAAGAGCGTTCACTTTTAAAAGAGGCTATTGCCGAGGCGCGTGCTAAACAATTGGATATTCCGATGTTTATTGGCGGAAAAGAGGTACATACTAAAAATAAAAAGAAAGTTGTAGCTCCACACGATCATCAACATGTATTGGCTACCTTTAGTTATGGTGATAAAGGCCATGTAAAAGAAGCCATAGACGCTGCTCTGGCTGCCAAGACAGGTTGGGAAGCTTTAGCCTGGGAACACAGGGCGGCTATTTTTATGAAAGCTGCTGATTTGTTTGCTACAAAATACCGGTATCAAATTAATGCGGCAACCATGCTTGGGCAAAGTAAAAATGCTTACCAGGCTGAAATTGATGCAGCCTGCGAACTGGTAGATTTCCTGCGTTTTAACGTAAGTTATATGCAGGATATTTATGGTCAACAGCCGCCGGTATCGCCAAATGGCATGTGGAACAGAACAGAACAACGCCCTTTAGAAGGATTTATATTTGCCTTAACACCTTTCAACTTTACGGCAATTGCAGGTAATTTACCAGCTTGTGTAGCCATGATGGGTAATGTTGTGGTATGGAAACCAGCAGATACGCAAGTTTATGCGGCCAATGTAATTATGCAGGTTTTCCGCGAAGCAGGTTTACCTGACGGGGTAATCAATCTTATTTTTGCAGATGGACCTGAAGTTGGCGATGTAGTTTTTAACCATGCTGATTTTGCGGGGATTCACTTTACAGGCTCAACAAAAGTTTTTCAGGAAATCTGGAAAACGATCGGAACAAACATCCATAAATACAAATCATATCCACGCATTGTTGGAGAAACTGGCGGTAAAGATTTTATCCTGGTTCACCCAAGTGCAGATGTTGCGGCTTCGGTTACGGCAATTGTTAGGGGTGCTTTCGAATACCAGGGACAAAAATGTTCAGCAGCCAGCCGTACTTATATCCCAAAAAGCCTGTGGCCTGAAATTAAAGAATTGATGCTAAGAGATTTAGCCTCATTTAAAATGGGTGGAACCGAAGATTTCGGTAACTTTATCAATGCCGTTATTGATGAGCGTTCTTTCGATAAATTGGCTAAATATATCGATCAGGCAAAAAAAGACAAAGGTGTGGAAGTTATTGCCGGTGGCAACTATGATAAGAGCAAAGGTTATTTCATAGAACCTACCGTTTTAGTGGTTGACGATCCGAAATATACCACCATGTGTGAAGAACTTTTTGGTCCGGTATTATCTGTTTATGTATACGAAGACCAGGAATTTGACCAGATTTTGGAAATAATCGACACCACTTCACCTTACGCCTTAACGGGCGCTATTTTATCACAGGATAGGTATGCTATAGAAAAGGCCAGTTATGCTTTGCGCAACTCTGCTGGTAATTTTTACATTAACGACAAATGTACAGGTGCTGTAGTTGGGCAACAACCATTTGGTGGCGCAAGAGGATCAGGCACCAATGATAAAGCCGGGGCAATGATTAATTTATTGCGTTGGGTTTCTCCACGTACCATCAAAGAAACTTTTAATCCTCCAACTGATTACCGTTACCCATTTTTGGCAGAAGATTAATACATTGGAAAAAATGATATCAGAACCTCCGGAAAAGTCCGGGGGTTTTGTTTTTTACAGGAACAGCCGCCTTGATGGCATTATCTTTTCGGGCAACTAAATTACCTTATTGTTTACCGCATAAGAAAGTGCTTCTACGATATTGCCAACGCCAAAATTTTCAAATATTTTTCGCCTATAGTACTTTATGGTATCTGGAGATACAAATATTTTTTCGGCGATTTGGTTAATGGTTAAACCTTGCGCATACAAACGTAAAACTTCGATTTCGCGATCATTAAGCTTCGGTTTCAGTTGCTTGTTCCAAACCTGTTTGTCTACATCAAGCGCCCAGATCTGATCGGAACCCTGTTTATGAATAGTGGCATTGCCGGCCGTTTTATTCGATGATATGGATACCACGCAAATGGCTTTCCACATCTTCCCTTCTGCATTAAGGAAAAGCGGAGTAAGCTTATGGTTAATCAAGCTCGTTTTCCCACCTTTGTTCAGCAAATGAAAATCATAAGTAATACTGTACAACTTTTTCTCGTTAAGGGGAAGTTTTTCAAAAAAATTAAATCCGGTTTCGTTAATCAGGTCCAGCAAATGCAGATCTTTCTCGGGCACGTTATTCAGGTAAAAGCCGTAACCTAAAGCCATCACTTCAGCTACTGTATGGCCACATAGAAAAAGTGGATTACTGGATACATACTCGAATTTCATTTCAGCATAATCGATCACATACACGCTCTGATAGGTTAATTTTTCAAAAGCACTGATCGCCTCCAGATAATTATCCAACCGGAGTATATCTTGAGAAGTGATGTTGTCTATTTTGTTTTTGGTAAGTAACCCGCTATGCTGATCAGCTTTCATTGACTACTAAATTAGTAAAATTACACTAAAGTGTAATGTCCAATCAGATTACATTTCTGAATTTTGTTCTATAGAACAAATCAGTATGGCCGCAGAAAAACTATTTAAGCAAGATTTCTCTGAATTAACCAGAAAAAAAGCAAAACTAAAAGCTATCATTGTTGCAGGTGCAACTATTTGGCTATTTTTAATGGCTTGTGTAATATACCTGTTCATATTTAAAACGAAATCAGCTATTCCATTTATAGCCATTCTCACTGCTATACCCATCACATTCTTACCGGCTATTAAAAGCCTTATTGACATTAATAAGGAAATTAAGTTACGTAATCAAAATTAAATGATGATGACAGCAACCTGCATCAGCTGCAACCAGGATATACCTGAAAATTACTGTACCAGATGTGGCGAACCGGCCAAACTTAAAAGAATTGACTGGCATTATATCCAGCATGAAATAGAACACGTTCTGCATTTAGAAAAGGGAATATTTTATACCATTAAAGAGTTATTGGTCAGACCGGGGCGAACCATTCATAATTTTATATCTAATGATAGAAGCAGACTGGTAAAACCAGTTGTATTTTTAGTCGTAACCTCACTGATTTACACGCTGATTAATCATTTTTTCCATATTGAAGAAGGTTACTTTAATTTTGATCAAACCAAAACTGCAGTTATAAATCCGATTAATGAATGGGTTCGGAGCCACTATGGTTATGCCAATATCATCTTAGGCGTATTTTTGGCTTTATGGCTGAAACTTTTTTTCAGAAAATATGCCTATAATTTTTTCGAATTACTGATTCTTTTGTGCTTTCTTCAGGGAATGGGTATGCTTATATTCGCAATTTTTGCAGCAATTGAAGGACTCACCCACCATCACCTTATGCAATATTCAACCATGCTGTTTATCATTTACTTTTCATGGGCCGTAGGCCAGTTTTTCGAAAAGAATAAATATATCAATTATCTTAAAGCCTTGGGTGCTTATATTGTTGGCTTAATCACTTTTACGTGCGGTACAATATTATTAGGGGTACTGATATACACTATTACCAAACACTGATATAGATTTCCGGATCTTAATATCGTTAAGAATTTAAATCCGTACCACAACATGGAGAACATTTTTTAGCCAAATCTTTTAAATCAGCAATCTAAAATTATAGTATGCCAAAGCAATGGGGGCTGAAATGGGAAACATGCCAAAAGCAAAAAAGCCCGGAAGAAAATCCAGGCTTTTACTAACAACTAAAAAAATGGCTAATAATAGTGCATTTATTCTACCTGGAATGCAGGAGCAACATCATCAACACAGGTACAGGTTACTTTCAGGTCTTTAATAATCCCAGTTTTTAAACTATAAACCCACGCATGTACTGCCAGTTCCTGTCCATTGGCCCAGGCACTCTGTACAATTGATGTGTTAACTACATTTGCAGCTCCTTCGATAGCATTTAATTCCACTAAACGGTCAAAGCGCTGATCAGGATCCTTGATTGTTGCCATTTCGCGTTCATGGGTACGATATACATCGCGGATATTCCTCAACCAGTTATCAATAATTCCAACCTGTTTGTTGCCCAGTGCAGCTTTTACACCACCACAACCGTAATGGCCGCAAACAATAACGTGTTTAACTTTTAATACATTAATAGAATAATCGAGTACAGAAAGTAAATTCATGTCTGTATGCACAACTACATTGGCAATATTCCGGTGTACAAAAATATCACCCGGTTTAGTATTGGTAATCTGGTTTGCAGGCACACGGCTATCAGAACAACCGATCCATAACACGGGTGGGCTTTGACCTGCCGACAATTTATCGAAAAATTCAGGATCACTGTCAATCGTATCTTTAACCCAATCTTTATTGCCTTGTAACAAGGTCTCGTAAGTAATATCTTTAGTTTCTATTGTTTTTGCGCACATAACTATAATTTATTAATTTCTTCTTCTACTTTAATATTTAATTTTGGTACTGTATAATGTTTTTGGATGTTCTCCAAGGTTACGATAATACCTTTTGTATAGGCGTTATGTTTATAATTGTAAATGGTTTCCAATACATCAGGATCAATATACCTGGCATTCGAACCATCAATAATTACATTTGTTTCTTTTGGGATATTCGTTAAAACTACCTGTATCGCTGCTTTATTTAAAAAAGAAACTTCTTCTGCCAGTTTAATTCTGATATTCTTTTTGTCACCTTCGTTTGTAATCCTGTAAAAGAAAGGGTTACGCATATTGGTCCGCAATAAATAAAAAATCGAGACCAACATCCCAATGGCTACACCTTTTAACAGATCGGTAAACAATACCGCCAATACGGTAACCACAAATGGCACAAACTGGTCCCATCCTTTGTGGTACATATGTTTAAAAAGACTGATCCGCGTTAGCCTGTATCCGGTTACCAAAAGAATCGCAGCTAAACATGATAAGGGAATCATGTTAATGAGTCCGGGAATAAACAAGAGCGACAGTAACAACCAAATGCCATGAAAAATGGCCGACATTTTTGTTCTGGCACCAGCGTTTACATTGGCCGAACTCCGCACAATTACAGATGTCATAGGTAAGCCGCCAACCATGCCGCTGGCCATATTTCCTATCCCTTGTGCAATCAGCTCCCTGTTTGTTGGTGTTACACGCTTAATCGGATCGATTTTATCCACCGCTTCGATACTGAGCAAAGTTTCTAAGCTCGCTACAACCGCAATGGTGATGGCAACTATGTACACGTTTTTATTGGCTAGCTGAGAAAAATCAGGCATTGTAAATAATCCTAAAAATTCACCAAAGCCATTCACTACCGGGATTTTCACCATCTGATCAGCCCGAAACGGATAATCGGTTCCGGCAAAAACAAGAGTTCCCAAAATACCTAGAGTAACCACCACCAGTGGTGCGGGTACAACCGCCAATTTTGGAAACTTTGGCCACAAAATCAGGATAGCTATCGATAATAAACTAATCACCACCGCAGCCAGACTAAAATGGCTTATTGCTGCAGTAATTGCAGAAAAAGTATTTTCATGATCCTGCTGAAAGAAACCCTCATCACCGGTAAAATCGGTATCAACGCCTAACGCATGCGGTAATTGTTTTAAGATTAATATCAGTCCGATCGCCGCAAGCATTCCTTCAATTACACTCGAAGGAAAGTAATTGCCAATGGTTCCGGCTTTAACCAGACCTAAAATCAACTGGAATACCCCTGCCAGTACAACAGCAAGTAAAAACGTAGGGTAGCTTCCCAAAGAGGTTATTGCACCTAACACAATAACCGTTAAACCTGCGGCCGGACCACTAACACTTAATTGTGAGCCGCTGAAAGAGGCAACCACAATTCCACCTATAATTCCCGTAATTAAACCGGCGAATAGTGGTGCGCCAGAAGCCAGGGCAATACCTAAACATAGTGGTAAGGCCACCAGGAACACCACGATGCTCGAAGGTAAATCTTTACTGAGATTTTTTTTAAGAAAATATTTCTTTACATCCGTACCTGAAACGGCCGGGTTAAATTTTTGCATAACGATATCATGATCTAGTAAATTTTAACGAATAAAATCGTAGGGGATTAAAAATTTGGACACCAAGCATCTACGTACTGCATAAAATGAACATAGCAATAACGCTTGATACAATTGAGCAGGTAATTTTTACCCCAAATAAATAACGACTAGATAACGTTGGGCGGAGGTGTCGGAACAGTAGGGTGATATGGATCTACATATCTTTTGAAGTGTTCTATAAAACTGCTCTTCAAAAAGAAATGGCTGGAAGAGAACTCATAAGAAAGAATGGGATAGTTCAGCTCAATGAGTTTGAAATCAGTAAATTTTGCAGTGTCTTTGGCGGTATCTTTACCGCCTTCATGCTCTAACTCGATTTGCATGATGACAGCATTCATGATTTCCTTGTCGATACTGGTATAAAACACGGGTGCACCAGAAATGCCCATCTTCGCCATGAAGATGACCATAAAGGTAGCAACGATTAAATACTTGTATTTCCTTAAAAACATTTAAAATTCTAATGCTGTTTTAATTCCTATCCTTACAAAAGTAAACGGATTATTGGTTTTTCAATGCATTGAGCTGTAAAAAAAATGTAATTTAGGTAAAACACAGGTATTCTTCAGGCAAAAACAGGGTGCTTTATAAATTTTGGAAACGGCAGGTTCTGTTATTATTGGTTAGTTCAGTCCTGCCCATCCATGCCGGTATTGCAGGCGGGCGCTTAATCTTTTTTGCAAAATTCGCTGTAAATTCAAAATCAATCGAAACCAAAGAGGATACCGCTCCTGTCGCGTTTATTAACAAAGGTTTGTTCGTAAGAATTTTAATTGGGTGATGACAGACCTGGGTTGCTAGCACAGGCTTAGGTAAAGTAAACCCGATTGTCGGGAAGAGCTTCCGGTCCTTCACCGGAACGCGTACCAAAAGCGGGACGGAAATGGCCAAAAGTGCAGAACCCCGCATTTCCTGATAATTATTAATCATTTCTGTTTTCTGGAAATGAAAGCTAGCATTTCATAGGTGCTGTAGTCCCGCCATTCGCTTATAGTCCTCATTTCGTTGCTCTCCATTCCGGGCTATCCGCTCCTGTCAGGTTTATTAACAAGGGTTTGTTTGCAAGATTTTAATTGGGTGATGACAGATCTGGGTTGCTAGCACAGGCTTAGGTAAAATAAACCCGATTGCCGGGAAGAGCTTCCGGTCCTTCACCGGAACTCGTAGCAAAAGCGGGACGGGATTTGCCAAAAGTGCAGAACCCCGCATTTCTAATAATTATTAATCATTTTTGTTTTCTGGAAATGAAAGTTAGTATTTCATAGGTACTGTAGCCCCGCCATTCGCTTATAGTCCTCATTTCGTTACTCTCCATTCCGGGCTATCCGCTCCTGTCAGGTTTATTAACAAAGGTTTGTTTTCCAAGCACTGACCCGGGTTAAATAAACCCGATTGCCGGGAAGAGCTTCCAGTCCTTCACCGGAACGCGTACCAAAAAGCGGGACGGAAATGGCCAAAGGTGCAGAACCCCACATTTCCTGATAATTATTAATCATTTCGTTTTTTGGAAATGAAAGTTAGCATTTCATAGGTGCTGTAGTCCCGCCATTCGCTTATAGTCCTCATTTCGTTACTCTCCATTCCGGGCTATCCGCTCCTTTCGGGTTTATTAACAAAGGTTTGTTTTCCAAGCACTGACCCGGGTTAAATAAACCCGATTGCCGGGAAGAGCTTCCAGTCCTTCACCGGAACGCGTACCAAAAAGCGGGACGGAAATGGCCAAAAGTGAAGAACCATCCGTTTTCTAAATATTAAGGTTTTTATTTGAAGGAAATGAACGGACAGTATTTCACAGGTTTCGAGCCCCCATCTGCCTTACTCAAACTCATATGTCGGACCGAGATAAAATAACACCCCACCCCCTTGCATTACCGCTTGTAATTTTTAATTTTAAAATCTCATAGCCTCAGCAATGGACAAAAAAATAGCATTACTTAAAGATAAAATAAACCAGGCAAACCTGGGTGGCGGACAGGACCGGATCGATAATCAGCATAAAAAAGGTAAACTTACCGCTCGGGAGCGCATTCATTTTTTAATGGATGAAGGAAGCTTCGAAGAAATCGGCATGATGGTTACCCACCGAAGTACAGACTTTGGCATGGAACGCGAAAAATATCTGGGCGATGGCGTGGTAACAGGTTATGGAACAATTAATTGTAGATTAACTTATGTATTCTCTCAGGATTTTACTGTATTTGGCGGTTCACTTTCTGAAACCCATGCAGAGAAAATCTGCAAACTGATGGATATGGCCATGAAAAATGGGGCTCCGCTTATCGGCCTAAACGATAGTGGCGGTGCACGTATCCAGGAAGGTGTTGTTTCATTGGGCGGTTATGCCGATATCTTTTATAAAAATGTACAGGCTTCGGGTGTAATTCCGCAGTTATCAGCTATAATGGGGCCATGCGCCGGAGGAGCCGTTTATTCGCCCGCCATTACTGATTTTATTTTAATGGTAGAAAATACTTCTTATATGTTTGTAACCGGTCCGAACGTAGTTAAAACAGTAACACACGAAGAAGTAACTTCTGAGGAGCTGGGAGGTGCCGGTACACATGCTACCAAATCGGGTGTAACACATTTTGCCTGTGCCAATGAAATTGAGGCCATTAACCATGTGAAAAAATTATTGAGCTATATGCCACAAAATTGTGAGGAAATAGCCGATCATTTACCTTACGAAGCGGCTGATGAAAGCCGACCACAACTCAACGCTATCATGCCAGAAAACGCTTCGCAGCCTTACGATATCCGTGAAGTGATTGCCAGCGTAGCCGATACCGATAGCTTTTTAGAAATACATGCCGCTTACGCAGAAAATATTGTGGTGGGTTTTGCCCGTCTTGCAGGCAGAAGCATCGGTATCGTAGCCAATCAGCCAGCTTACCTGGCAGGCGTTTTAGATAGTAATTCTTCAGCTAAAGCCGCACGTTTTGTCCGCTTTTGCGATTGCTTTAACATTCCATTGCTGGTGTTTGAAGATGTCCCTGGTTTTTTACCAGGCACAGATCAAGAGTGGAACGGCATCATTACCAATGGTGCCAAGTTGTTATATGCCTTTAGTGAGGCTACTGTACCACGCATTACCGTAATTACCAGAAAAGCTTATGGCGGTGCCTATGATGTGATGAACAGCAAGCACATTGGTGCAGATATGAATTATGCCTGGCCAAGTGCCGAAATTGCTGTGATGGGTGCCAAAGGTGCCGCAGAAATTATTTTTAAACGGGAAATTACCGCAGCAGACAACCCCGAAGAAAAATGGCTGGAAAAAGAGAAATTATACTCAGATATTTTTGCCAACCCTTACCGCGCTGCCGAACGTGGTTTTGTTGATGAGGTGATTGAGCCAGCTCAAACCCGTATGAAGTTGATCAAATCGTTCAAAATGTTGGAAAATAAGGTGGTAAACAACCCGAGAAAGAAGCATGGAAATATACCTTTGTAGGTATGGAAAGATGGATCAGGTAAGATGGTAAATGGAGTAACTCAACATCACCCATTTTACATTACACCCCTTACCTATTTAACCCATCATCCATTTTACTTATTCACATCTTACATTATTTACATGTTAAAACGAGCAGATATCCTCCTGATGGCTTTTTGCACAGGCCTTATTGTTGCGAATATTTATTACTGCCAGCCTTTGGTCATCTTGATTGCCAAGGATTTTGATCTTACCGAACCAGTTGCCGGAAAGATTACCTATTTAACCCAGATTGGTTATGCTTTAGGCCTTTTTCTTTTAGTGCCACTGGGCGATATGTTTGAACGCAAAAAGCAGATCCTGGTGATTACCGGACTTGCCATTTTGGCCTTACTGGTTGCTGCGGTATCGCAAAGCTTTTTTATACTGGAAGTCGCTTCTATCTTAATTGGAGCCTGTTCCATTGTACCTCAATTAATATTACCCTTGGCGGCTAATTTAAGTACCGATGAAAATCGGGGAGCCAATATTGGCGTGATTATGAGCGGTTTGCTGGTTGGAATTTTAGCTTCACGTGCAGTAAGTGGCAGTATTGGCTTTTGGCTGGGTTGGCGGGCGGTGTATTATATGGCCGCAGGAATTTGTGGCCTGCTTATTTTTTTAATGGCCAAACGCTTTCCTCAAAGTTATCCTCATTTTAAAGGCTCCTATAAAGAACTCATGCGTTCGATGTTTGGTTATATTAAAACACAACCTGCTTTAAGGGAAACTTCGATCATTAATTTTCTGGCTTTTGCCATTATCAGTGCTTTCTGGACAACCATGGTATTATTTCTGGCTAATCCACCCTTTAATTTCCAAACGTTGCAGATTGGCCTATTTGGAATTGCCGGAGCAGCGGGTGCATTGGCTGCACCACTGGTTGGAAAATTAAGCGATGGCAACAATCCACGTAAGAACTTAATGATTGGTTTTATATTACAGCTCATCAGTATCGCCTTGTTTTATTTTACAAACAGCCATTTGTACCTTTTTGTAATCGGTATTGTTCTGATCGACATCGGACAGCAAGCAATACATGTAACCAATCAAACCCGTATTTACACCTTAATACCAGAAGCCAGAAACCGGCTGAATACCATTTTTATGTCTGTTAGTTTTATTGGCGCCAGCTGTGGCTCGGCGTTAGGCTTGTGGCTTTGGGATCGGGGCGGCTGGACATTATTTTGTTATGGAATGACAGGTATTATTGTACTTAACATCTTAATTTATCAGTTTTACGGGAAAAAAAATCACAATTTAAACAACCCCTTATAAGGTTTATGAAATCTAAAAACGTAATCAAAACACTTTCAATATTATTAATCTCTCTGGCCATTTTTGGTAAAGCAAAAGCTCAAGACAGTACAAAAGTAGAACAGCCAACTGAAGTGAAGTCGCTTAATAAAATAAGGTTGAGTCTTCTCTCGCTACATTATGAACGGGAACAAAAAATAGGAAAACTCATCACAGTTTATGGAGGTGCAGGATTGGCTGGTACTTTTCTAATAGAATACAATTATAATTACATGGCTGGAGATAAAACCAAAACCTACTTTGATCTGGCACCAAACCTTTACGCAGGAATCAGAAAATATTATCATTTTGAAAACAGGATAAAAAAAGGAAAAAAAACCATTAATAACGCTTCTAATTATTTTGGGCTAGACGTAAGCAGTTACTTTTCTCCCTTAATTAAAGGTGGCAATCTCAATCAATATAATGTGGCAAATTGGGAGATCGGAATCACCCCGCAGTGGGGGTTTCAACGCAGCATTGGCAAGAAAACAAATTTTGAGCTTTCATTGGGTCCAAATATGCGCATCAATAAATATCAAACCTATTATGGCGTTGACGGCCGAATAGGCTTTAGCTTTTTGTTATAATTATGGTTCAAATTGAGCAGATATTTCCTTCGCTAACCTGGCGGATCAGACATGAGGCCATGTATCCGGAATTACCTTTTGACAGCGTAAAGCTTGCCGATGATTTTGACGGCATCCACTTTGGATTATACCTTGACCATAAATTAACAGGAGTAGTTTCTCTATTTTATGAAGGAGCCGTGTATCAATTCCGTAAACTGGCCATTTTACCCAGTGCTCAAAAAGCAGGTTTGGGTTCACAATTAATGGCTTATATCCTTGATTTTTGTAAAATTCAAAAAGCGACAAAACTATGGTGCAATGCACGTGTAAATGCTAAGGAATTTTATTTTAAATTTGGCTTCCACGAAACGGATCAAACCTTTTTTAAAGATGGTTACGATTTTGTGATCATGGAAAAAGAACTTTAAATCATCAATCGTCATGCTGATCCGATGGCTATCGGATTTATTTCAGCATCTTATTAACAGATCCTGAAGCAAGTTCAGGATGACGAATATTATAGAACGAATATTATGGCTAAGAAAAAAGACGAAGAAAAGAAAAAACATGTTGCTGTGGTTACCGAAAAATCGCTGCAGTTTCTTGAAGAATACATCAATAACCCTGCTCCTACCGGTTATGAATGGGAAGGACAAAAGCTTTGGTTAGATTATTTAAAACCCTATATAGACGAACATTTTGTTGACAACTACGGTACTGCAGTAGGTGTGATTAACCCTAAAGCTGATTTTAAAGTAGTGATAGAAGCTCATGCAGATGAAATTTCCTGGTATGTAAACTACATCACCAGCGACGGCTTAATTTATGTCATCCGCAATGGAGGTTCTGACCATCAGATTGCACCTTCAAAACGGGTAAACATCCATACAGAAAAGGGCCTGGTTAAAGCAGTATTCGGCTGGCCGGCTATCCATACCCGCCATGGAGAGAAAGAACAGGCTCCGGAGTTAAAAAATATCTTTTTGGATTGCGGTTGTACCTCAAAAGAAGAAGTAGAACAATTAGGCATCCATGTAGGCTGTGTAATTACTTACGAAGATGAATTTATGGTGTTGAACGACCGCTATTATGTTGGTCGCGCTTTAGATAACCGTGTGGGTGGTTTTATGATTGCCGAAGTGGCCCGTTTATTAAAAGAAAACAAGAAAAAGCTTCCTTTCGGTTTGTACATTGTAAACTCGGTACAGGAAGAAATCGGTTTACGTGGTGCCGAGATGATTGCCCAGCGTATTAAACCGAATGTGGCCATTATTACCGATGTAACGCACGACACTACGACGCCAATGATCAATAAAAACGTTCAGGGCGATCTATCAGCAGGTAAAGGACCTGTTGTTTCTTATGCACCAGCTGTTCAAACCAATTTAAACAAACTATTGATTCAAACGGCCGAGAAAAACCAGATCCCCTTCCAACGTCAGGCCTCATCACGTTCTACCGGAACCGATACCGATGCTTTTGCTTACTCAAATGGCGGCGTACCATCGGCATTAATTTCGCTGCCGTTACGTTATATGCATACTACAGTAGAGATGGTGCATAAAGAGGATGTTGACAATGTTATCAGCCTGATTTATGAAAGTTTGCTAAACATTAGCAACGGTCAGGATTTCAGATCATTTAAATAATGAAAAAATTAAATCACCGGAAGATCATGATCAGCACCTTATCAAGGGTTTTGCTTATGATTGTGGTTATCTTTATCCTTAACTCCTGGCCAAGCATCAAACAGAGTTTTATTGGTAACGCACCACCCTTGGATTACTGGCTTGATCATAGCTTTAAAGTAAGCAATATCATCCTTATTTTAGGATTTGGTGGTTATTTTTATTACAAAGATTTAATGAATCAAAAAGAACTGATCGAAAAGTCAAAAGTCTCAGATCAGCACTAACATTAATAAATGAGACGAAAAATGCTTTATCACAAAAACCTCTGAATTTTTCTAACCTAAGCATAACTTTTACTAAGCCTGCCAGATGAACCAACATCGTTGCTGTAGTTGATCTGGCAGGTTATCTATTTCAATGCAGCAGCATTAACACCCAAGTGTGAATTTTAAATCGCTTGCACTGACAATACAGCCAGATGTTTTTTTTGATTTAGAGATCAACCTGGGTACCCCCACCGTTCCCATACATTAATTTTTATTAATACTCAACATATCTTCACATAGTTTGTGTAATTTACCTTCATAGTTTATCCTTCTTATTATGAACACAAACAAAAAAAATGTTGATCTATCCGTTATTTGTGATGATCACTGGGATGTCGTATTCGACCATCTTCGCCTTGGTTTTTGGGAGCTGAGCATAGCAACCGGCATACTTCGTTCAACCCGATCTTTTAAACAGAATTTTGGTTATCCGCCAGATGGTGTTTTAACCTATGAAACAGTTTTGGGACTAATCCTGCCAGAAGATCTCGACCATGTTCAGGATGAAATCGAGCTTACTGTAACCAAAGAAAAAAACAGTTATGATGTATTGTACCGAATCCGCCGTCCGGATGGAAAAATCCGGTGGATCAAAGCCGATGGAATACTTTCCCAACAGGATGGCGAATTGCTAAAATTGATTGGAACAACTTTAGATGTTACCGATTTAAGACAATTTTAATTTTAGTTACAGATCATTCAGTTCTATCCAAACAGGTCCGTGGTCGCTTGTTTTTTCCCATCCCCTAACGTTTTTATCCACTCCTGCTGATTTTAAGCGATCGCTCACCTGAGGACTCAATAAAAAATGATCAATTCTTAATCCCGCATTTCTGCCATAAGCATTACGGAAGTAATCCCAAAAGGTATATATTGTTTCTGTTGGATATAATTTCCTGATCGCATCTGTCCAGCCTTGTGCCATTAAATTTTGAAATGCCTGTCGGGTTTCCGGACGGAACAACGCGTCTTCAACCCAACGTTCAGGCTTATAAGCATCCAGTTCAGTAGGAATTACATTGTAATCTCCTGCCAAAACTACAGGTAGATTTTTCTCCAACAAAGCTGCTGCGTGTGCAATAAAACGTGCAAACCATTGCAACTTGTAATCAAACTTGGGGCCTGGTGCAGGGTTGCCATTTGGCAAGTATAAACAGCCAATAACTACACCATTTACCAAAGCCTCTATATACCTGCTATGCAGATCTTCAGGATCTCCATCTAAACCGCGCCTCAATTCTTTTATTTCTATATTTCTGGCAAGTATGGCTACCCCGTTCCAGCTTTTCTGTCCGTGCCAGATAGCATTGTAACCTGCATCTTTAATCGCCTTTTCAGGAAATTTTTCCTGAGGAGCTTTTAGTTCCTGCAGGCATACCACATCTGGCTGGGTTTCTTCCAACCAACGTAAAAGTACAGGCAAACGGCCATTTACACCATTCACATTATAAGTAGCTATTTTCATTTTATAAATCTCAGCATTAAAACCCAAAAATAGAGGATCGTTATATTTTTAATCTTAAAACCATTGTAAGCAATAATTTCATACGTTAATTAAAGATAATTTAAAATTTGGCGTTATCTTGCATCTTATTTAGCGTAACTGTTCAAATAACCATGTTCAAAGCAGTCTTAAACAATCTTTCTGCGGAGCCAAAAGATATCCGCCGGCTCTACAACCAGTATGCTCCCATGCTGCTTGGCTATATCAATGGTATTGTACAAGATCCTCAAGAATCCGAAGATCATCTGATCGCTATTCTTACTTCATTCGTAAAGGATGTTGTCGTTTTACCAGAAAAAAGCAGGTTAAATATCTGGCTGGAACTTCGTCAATATGCGCAAAGTAAATTAACTTTGTACACAGCTAAAGATCATCAGTCAAATTTTAACCAATCAGTACATAAAGGTAAGCTGGATTTGTTAGATGATTTACAAAAAAGGATATTCTGTGCAGTATATTATCATGGAAAATCAATTCATTACCTGGCGGCAACAATTGGATGTGATGAAAGCGAAATCCGCAATCAGTTAAAATTATCAATCGATAAAATGAGGAGGACAAGTGGAAATTAATAAAATTATTGAGAGCGGTTTAATGGAAACCTATGTGATGGGAATCGCCACCGAAGAGGAGGTACAGAAAGTCTTATCACTTAAAAAAGAATATCCGGCATTTAAAGATGCTCTGGAAAAGCTTGAGTATGATATGGAGCTACTGGCACAAAGTATGGGTATTGAGCCACCTGCCGGCACTTTAGCTAAAATTGAGCATGAAATCAATGAAATACAGCGCCAAAACCAAGTTGTACAAACCGCTTTCAATTCAGAGTATAGCTATGATAAACCGCGGCAAGAGAACAAACAGGAAAAATATATAGAGGTAGAATCAGAATCTAATCAAATGCGCGTAAATAAAGCCTGGAAATGGGTATTTATCGCCGTTTTTGTATTGGGCAAGATATTTTTAGCCTGTGCTATTTATTTTTACCTGGAAAACAGACAGGTGAAAGAGCAAATTAAGGAATTAAAAATAGAAATAAAACAGAACATGAGGTAAGTAGATGAAATACGATAGAAAATCTACTTTTTTAATCCCAATACTAAACTGAAATGTTTAATTTTGAATATTCATTCATGTTTGAGCGCATGTTTGAGTTTAGATATGGGGATAGGCTGCTAGTCTATCCCCTTTTTTATTTAGACCGTTTTTGTTTCCAACAATATCTTAATTTTTTGTCGGAGGTCCGCAATATCAAAAGGCTTTTCAATGGTATCATCAGGTGAACAGTTTAAATTTTCCATATTCACAGCTGAGAGCAATATTACCGGAACTGATGCTGTTTTAGGATCAAACTTTAATCTGTTGCAAATATCCCGACCATCATGTTTGCCGATAAGTATATCCAGTAGAATGATATCTGGCAGAAAATCAGTAATGGCCTCTTCTAACTGAAAATCATCAGCATCCAAAATGCCTTTTATATGATAACGTTCTTCCTCAAAAATTAACTTTATAATATCATGAATGTTTTCGTCATCGTCAACAATAAGAATTTTTTTAACTGGCGCGTTGCTCATAGGCAACAAATCTAGTTCAAGTGAACTGTTTCATGCAGCGTATTTATACCTGAATTTACCGAAAAGATGATCAGGCAGCAAGACCCGACTTATAGTTTTTAAGCATCTTTTTCAGCAAGCCTCTCGCCACGTGTATTTTAGTTTTTACCGTACCTAGCGGAATGTCTAGCTCGGCAGCAATTTCATGATATTTATAACCTTCAAAGTAGCGGCAAAAGCAAAACCGACAATCCTCAGGTAAGGCATTTAGCGATCTCTGTATATCCTCCATAATAAACTTGGTGGCTCCGCCATTTGAAGAAGCGCTTGGAACCAGTTGAACAGAAGTCAAATCTTCTTCCTGCTGAATCATTTCATTTTTACGCTTCACTTTATAATAATGATTGAGAAAGGTATTTTTCAGGATAGTAAAAAGCCATGCCCTCACATTGCTTCCCATTTCAAATTTGGCCGAAAACCTAAAAGCTTTCATAAAGGTATCCTGAACTAAATCAGCGGCATCATCTTCATCGTGTGTGTACGCTAATGCGCGGTCGAAAAGTGGTTGCCTGTATTGGTAAATGTCGCAATTGAAATTTAAAGTATCCATAATTCGTTTTAAGGCTGATGTTAATATTCAACAAACAGCAACTCCTTATGTTATTTGTAGAAATACCCGATTTTTTACGGTTTATTTAAAACACCTGGAAAAGGGGCAAAAAACGGTCAAAAATACTAATCTACATAACCATTTCGCATGGCAAAACGGACTAAAGATGCGGAATTTTTTGTACCTGTTTTGCTGATTAGAGCTTCTCTTTGGCTCTCTACAGTTCGCCTGCTCAGGTATAATTTATCAGCTATTTCCTGGTTCGTTAATCCGTCTGCAATGAGTTTTAATACATTAATTTCGCGCTCCGTAAAGTTGATTTCCGTATTCATTTTTCGCGAGAGTATATTCAACTGCATATTAAACCGCTCTAAAATGGAGATGCATAAATTAGAAGAAAGGTACCGTTTTCCCTTCATTACATGCTTTAGGCAAAACAACAGTTCATCCTCTTCAATATCTTTTGAAAGATAGGCAAAAGCTCCTGATACAAAAGCATTTGACGCATACTTTTCATCATCCAAAATAGATAAAACAACCACTTTGGCGGTGTATTTACGTGCTTTAATCGTACTGGCCAAGGCAATCCCATCCAGCCTTGGCATTACAATATCTGATAAAATTATATCAGCTTTTATTCCTTTTTCCAAAAGCTCCAAAACCGCCAAACCGTCTGGAACTTCTGCAACAACATTGATGCCTTCGTGTTTTTCTATAAGCGCTTTAAGTGAGGTCCGGATAATATGGTGATCATCCGCAAGAATAATGTTAATCATAATTCAAATATAACTTACGCCGTTTTAAAATTAAAAACGGCTACTTAGGCAGCTCGATATAGAAGGTTGTTCCAACACCGGTTTTGCTCTCAAACCATATTTTTCCCTGATGTAAATCTACAATAGCCTTGATTATGCCCATACCAAATCCTCCTGATTCTTCGCCCTTAAGACCTGGCCTTAACGTTTCGGGCAAATGATTAAAAAGTCCAGCATGCAACTCTTCAGGAATCCCTATTCCATCATCGGCAACGGTAATCAGAACAGTACTTTCATGTTCTTCTGCATGTATCGTAATATTACCGTAATCAGCAGTAAATTTTATGGAGTTCGAGATGAGGTTATTGATAACCTGTATAAACTTCATAGTATCAAGACGTAGATAAATCTGTTCAGCAGAGCTGGTAAATTTAATATGCTTCATTTTGCCCAGCTTCGATCGTTTATAAAAACGAACTACATCTTTAAGTTCCCAAACCAGATCGGCACGCTCTTTACGGATTTCGACCACGGATGATTTTAAAAATTCCTTGTTAACCATGCTCCGTACCAAAAGTAGGTTACGCTCACACATATCCTGAATAAATGCCAGCGAATTGATCATCCGTTCATCACCTGTTTGTGCAATACCTTCTTTCATAGATGAAGCAATTAATTTCATCATGCCCAGTGGTTCTTTTAAATCGTGCGCCAATACTTCCAGGGTTATATTTTTTCGGGCGTTTATCTGTTCGATGTGTATTTTATTATGTCGCATTACCGTGATGTCTTCCACTGTACCGACCAAAAGCTTAACTGCACCCTTAGTAACCGAAAATACGATCACCCGGACATACTTCTCCCTATCGAGAAACAGTAAACGAAATTCATATTTGTTTTCGGTATCCTCTTCAAGGCACTCTTTATAACAGTTCATCACATGTGTCAGATCTTCGGGATGCACCCGTTTTAGAAGCAACTTTGGATCAGCAATAACTTCATCAGAGTGGAGTTCCCAGATATTACTTAGTGATTTGTTTAGATATGAAAAATTTTGCGATGTATAGTTAAAAATAAAATATCCGTCAACAGAACTGTCGCCTAGATTACAAAAAAGCTCTTTATTCAATTCGACCATGATATAATTTTTGATAATTTGACAGTAAACGATATAATAATAAATCAGCAGTCACATCTCAAACAGTAGAGGAGTAAAAATGTTTTGTACAAAAATAGCCCCTCATTGTTGCAAGAATATCCAGCTAAGGATTAATTATATTAGAGAAATTAACATTTTCCACACATTGTTTAAAAATATTTACACGGTTAAAACCAACTATTGCCTAAATTGTTAAGCATAAAAGAAAGATAAAAAAAGTCCTGTGAGCGGGAGATCCGCGGAGGGCAGGCACACCATAAGGAAGATACAATTCCTCTTAACGATAGCCATCATAAAAGGTGGCTATTTTGTTTTTGAGGCCAGCCCATTCAACATCACTTTTTTGCCTGTTTTAGCCGAAATTTTCGCGGCCTCCAAAATGCTCACTACCATTAAATTATTCTCCAAAGACGAAAGGTCGTTTTTAGGGTTGATTTCTCCTTTCAAAATGGCAGATAGATAGTTCAAGTGGTTAGCATAAGTTGGTGCTAACATTTTTGGCTGATAAATTTCATAACCATCTTTATCATTTCGCCTCGCCCTGATATTTTTCTCGTTAATGGCTTGCATATACCCCTTTTCACCAAACACTTCCAAATCTTTTATACTAAAAGGCCAGTTCCATGAAGCTTCAATAATCCCTGTAGCATTTGAGTACTCCAATAAAATAGTTGCGTCGTCATCTACATTCGGGTACAGCCCTTTTTTAATTTGATGGGTGATTGCCGTAACCGAAATTGGGGCTTTGCCATCCATTAACCAGGTCATTAGATTAGCACCATAACAGCCAAAATCGACCAGTGCTCCTGCTCCATTTTGATCAGGGTCGGTTAACCAGCTCAAAAATTCCTTGCTTACCCCAATTTCTTTCGGTCCCTGGTGTCCATCGTGTACAATCATTTTTGTGATCCCGCCTATGATATGGTTTTCTTTTACATTTTTGTAAACCTCTTGATTGCTCGGATACCAGGTAGTTTCGTAATTGGTTAATACCTGTACTTTATACTTTCCGGCCAGTTCTGCCATTCGTGCCGCCTCCTTAACCGATATTGCCAAAGGTTTTTCTACCATAACCGATATGCCAAGCGGCGCAGCTGCTTCTACAACGGCTAAATGATCACTGATGGCATTATAGGCCAGCACCACATCAGGTTTCTTTTTCTTCAACAGATCGGGAAGGTTATTGTAAAATATACTATCAGGTATTTTATAGCGGGTCTTAAACCGGTTAACCAGTACAGGGTTACTTTCCGCAATACCAATAACGTTAACTTCTGCCTTTTGGTAACTGTTCATAATCAGATAAACATGATCATGGTTTAAGCCGGCTATAGCCACATTTAGTTTTTGCTGTGCCTTGCTACTCATAAACAGAAGTAAAAAGCTAACGATCAAAGTATTTAACCGACAAAATTGTTTAATTTTATTATGAACTGTTTTCATGCTGTTTTATAAATTGGTGTTTACAAATTATGAATTTATAAAAGGCTTGAGGCTAACGCTTAAAAATATTACAAAGTGCAAAGTCAGAATTGTTAATCAAGGCCTGCTTTAAATCTTATATCCATCATTAAAAAAATGGCGCAGAATAAAACCAAGGAAAACGATTTAAGTGTTACGGATTTTCTGAATACGGTAACAGATGAAACAAAACAGCAAGATTGTTTTAATCTTTCGAGTATAATCGCTGAAACAACAGGCTTTGAAGCCAAAATGTGGGGAACGGCCATTGTTGGTTTTGGCCGCTATCATTATCAATACGAAAGCGGCAGAACAGGTGATGCACCCCTGATTGGCTTCTCACCACGGAAAAATGCCATAGCTTTGTACTTATCATCAGATTTTAAAGATCGTGAAGCATTACTGGCTAAATTTGGCAAATACAAAACCGCCAAAGCCTGCATATACATAAAAAAATGGCACGATATTAATGTGGAGGTATTAAAAGAAATGGTTACCAAATCAGTTGCGAGGATCAGTAGTTTGTATCCATAAATCCGAAAAGCCAGGAAACCGGAATTCAAGGTTTATAGTACAGAAACGCAAATTCTTTATATATAAAACTTTGCGGTTACCTCACCGCAAGTGGTTTGTTAAGCTGAGCCGGGTAAAGTTCCAGATAATTACCTTCACAAAAGCGTCGGTATGGTATTCAGATTAACGGCAATAACTGCCTCACTAAGAAGTTACGCAGCAATAAGTTAAATTTTACCATATTTGAATCATCCCTTATTTCGAATAAAAAACCGGAAATGATTAAAAAACTAAGCCTTTATTTATGGATAGCAGGCACTTGTATTTCGCTTCATTCTGCGGCTCAAGATGCAGTAAGCTACCAAACTCCCCCAAAAGAAATTGCCGACTTATTATTGGCTAAACCAACTCCTGGTGTAAGCATAGATGGCAAAGCGGAATGGATCCTGTTTAGCGAGCGTAATTCCTATCCTTCGGTAGCAGAACTGGCTATGCCTGAGTACAGAATTGCAGGTTTAAGATTAAACCCCAACAATTACTCACCAAGCAGACAAACCTATATCAACAATTTCAGTTTAAAAAATATCAAATCCAATCAAAATTTTCAGGTAACCGGCTTGCCAAATCCATTATATGCCGGCAACGTCAGCTGGAGTCCATCTGAAAATAAGATTGCTTTTACGCATACCACACAGAAGGGAGTTGATCTTTACATCATTGATCTGGCTACAAAAAAAGCGACTAAAATCAATAAGGCTTTTTTAAATGTAGTTTTAGGAAGTGGTCTTACCTGGTTAAATGATCAAACCGTTATTTACCGTACGGTAACCAAACCTGCCAGTGCTGCCCCCACAAAACCATTAATGCCTAAAGGACCAACCATCCAGCAAAATTTAGGAAAAGCTGCACCCAGCGCTACTTTCCAGGATCTGATCAAATCACCGTTTGATGAACAGTTGTTTGAATTTTTTGCCACCTCACAATTGGTTAAAAACACGGCCGGAGTAGAAACGCCCATCGGTAAGCCGGCTATTTATGGCTTAACCAGTTTATCACCCGATAAAAATTATATGATGGTTGAAACCATCCATAAACCTTTTTCCTATCTCGTTTCGGCTTATGGCTTTCCATCTACAGTAACTATTAACGATTTGTCGGGTAAAACCATCAAGGTTATTGCCGAACTACCATCGTCAGAGGGTACGCCATCTGGTTATGATAATACACAAGATGTACCCCGTGGTTTCGACTGGAGGGATGATGAGCCGGCTACATTGGTATGGAGCAAGCCACTGGATAGTGGTTTGATTAAAAAAAATGTTCCTTATCATGATGCAGTGTATGCGTTAAGTGCACCTTTTACCCGAACAGAGAAAGAGTTATTTAAAACACAGACCCGTTACCGGGGTGTACAGTGGGGTGATGCCAACCTGGCACTTATTATGGAAGGCCTACGCAGCAAACAAACCACTAAAGTAAGCCGCTATAACCCTACAACAGGAGCGGTAGAAGAACTGTACAGCCGTAACCAAACCGATGCATACGGCAACCCTGGTTCTCCGGTTACAATCAAAAACAAATACGGCAGACAGGTAATTAAAACGGTTGATAATGGCACGAAACTGCTCATGAACAATGTTGTGGGTTCATCAGAAAAAGGAGATTTACCCTTCCTGGCTAAATTTGATTTAAGCACTAAAAAGAACGAGATTATCTGGCGCAGTGCCGAAGGAACGTTCGAATATGTAAGTGACGTAATTAATCCTGACAAACTGATTTTAGTTACCCGTAAAGAAAGTCAAAAGTTAGCACCTAATTATTTTATTAAAAACCTGTTGCTTCGTGTTGCCGACCAGCCTATTACCAATTTCACTAACCCATACCCCTCTTTAGAAGGCATTACCAAACAAAAAATTTCTTATAAACGTGCTGATGGAGTTGATTTAACCGGCGATTTGTATTTACCAAAGGGATATAACAAAGATAAAGATGGTCCGCTGCCAACTTTAATTTGGGCCTATCCACGCGAATTTAATTCTGCGGCTGATGCTGCACAGATCCGCGGATCGAAAGATAAATTCACAACCATTAGCTGGGCCTCTCCTATTTTTTGGGTAACCCGCGGATATGCCGTTTTAGATAATGCCGAAATGCCAATTGTGGCCAAAGATGGTAAAAAACCTAACGATACCTTTGTAGATCAATTACAGCTAAATGCTGAAGCAGCAATTAATAAGCTGGCTGATTTAGGTGTTGGTGATAAAAAACGTATGGCTGTTGGTGGCCACAGTTATGGTGCATTCATGACTGCAAACCTATTGGCCCATACTAATCTTTTTGCCGCAGGTATTGCCCGTAGCGGAGCATACAACCGTACGCTTACACCATTCGGTTTCCAGAACGAAGAACGTACCTATTGGCAGGCACCTCAGTTATATTACGAAATGAGTCCATTTAGCTATGCTGATAAAATTAAAACTCCATTGTTATTAATTCATGGCGATTCTGACGATAATCCAGGTACTTTCCCGATTAACAGCGAACGTTTGTTCAATGCCATAAAAGGGGCCGGTGGCACTACCCGTTTTGTATTTTTACCCTACGAGGCTCATAGTTACCGGGGCAAAGAAAACTTGTTGCATATGCTTTGGGAGCAAGACCAATGGCTGGAAAAATACGTCAAGAATAAAAAATAATCTTTCTTCACCTTGATCAATGAAAATGCCCTTTTTAGGGGCATTTTTTGTTTATAAGGCTTTTCACTTGTTTACACTGATTGCATTCTTAAATTCAATATTCCAGCCGCCATCTGTTACTGGTAACAGCTGACAGCACATTCATTAATGCTCATTTTCTTTCCTATGCTCCATGTCCCTTTCTCCTTTGCACATTTCCACACTAAAACCTTACATTTATACAATAAAATTGAACATTCCCGCTATTAATTTGTTAAGCCATTATGGACTACATAGACTATTATAAAATCCTCGATTTAAAAAAAGATGCAACAACAGAGGATATTAAAAAAGCTTATAGAAAATTAGCCCGCAAACACCATCCGGATCTCAATCCCAATAATGAAGAGGCAAATAAAAAGTTTCAGCAAATTAATGAGGCTAACGAAGTTTTAAGCGATCCCGAAAAAAGAAAGAAATACGATAAATACGGAAAAGACTGGCAGCACGCTGATCAGCTAGATGCCCAGCAGCAACAGCAAAGGCAATACCAATCGCAAGGGCAATCTTATGGCGGAAGCAGCTATTCTGGCGGTTTTGGCGGTGAAGACTTTTCTGATTTCTTTTCTTCTATGTTTGGTGGCGGAGGAGGAAGAAGCAGTAGAAATTCACCATTTAAAGGCCAGGATTATAGTGCCGAGTTACAATTGAACCTGCTTGATGCTTATACTACACATAAACAAACCTTAACGGTTAACGGCAAACAGGTACGCATTACCATTCCGGCAGGAGTTGAAAACGGACAAAAAATCAAACTTCCGGGTTATGGCGCCCCGGGTGTTAATAATGGTCCTCCAGGCGATCTGTATATCAAATTCAATATTAGCGATCATCCCAAATTCAAAAGGAAAGGGAACGATATTTACATTCAGGAAGAAATAGATCTCTACACAGCGATTTTAGGCGGCGAAAAAATTGTAGAAACTTTAAATGGCAAAGTTAAGCTTAAAGTGCCAGAAGGCACACAGCCTGATACCACATTAAGATTGAAAGGCAAAGGGTTTCCTGTTTACAAAAAAGATAACCAGTTTGGCGATCTGTATATTAAATGGCAGGTAAAAATACCCACTAATTTAAATGCGGAACAAAAAGAACTATTCGAAAAACTTTCCAAATTCTAACCATTATGGAAACTTATCTAATACCTGTAGAAGACATCTGCGCTTATCACCATGTAGAAATCAACTTTATCCATTCTCTGGAAGATTTTGGATTGATCCAGACGACCGTTAAAAAGCAGTCTGTCTTTTTGCCTGTTGATGAATTGGCTAAACTGGAGCAGTACCTTCGTTTAGCAAACGATCTCCAGATTAATTTAGAGGGTATACATGCCGTTTCGCACCTGCTCAATCAATTGCAAAATATGCAACAGGAAATAACAGTACTTCAGAACGAATTAAATTATTACAGGCAGCTTAACCATCAACAGTAAACAACCATTGATGCCGAATTTTGGATCAAAGTGCTGAATAAAAACATAGCCTTTCCAAGATAAGTTTCTTAAATTGGCAATCTAATTTTAAAAAATGAGCGATCTTTCTTCAAAATTCATCGAAAAAATAAAATCATCTTATGCTCCTTCGGGCTCGTACATTTATTTAGGCGCGGGAATTTTAGATGGACAGATTTATAGCGAAGCCGAAGTTAATTTATCATTAAAAATGATGAATAGACACGGTCTGATCGCCGGGGCAACCGGAACAGGTAAAACACGAACCCTACAGTTATTGGCAGAGCAGCTGTCAGATGCTGGTGTTCCGGTTTTTATGTTGGATGTTAAAGGCGATTTATCTGGTTTGAACCAACCAGGTTCTGTTAATCCGAAAATAGAAGAAAGAGCACAACAGCTCAACAAAACTTTTTCACCAACAGGTTTCCCGGTCGAGATTTACTCCCTTTCGGGCAAAACGGGTGCCCAGATGCGTGCAACCGTACTGGAGTTTGGACCTACCCTTTTATCAAAAATTTTAGATTTAAACGATACACAAGCAGGTGTTTTAGCCGTTATCTTCAAATACGCTGATGATCATAAACTCCCGATAATCGATTTAAATGATTTAAAAAAACTGGTATCGTATCTTTCAGAAGGTGCAGGCGCAGCAGAAATCAAAAGCAGTTATGGCAGCATTTCTACTGCAACATCGGGTACCATGCTGAGAAAAATAGTAGCGATAGAACAACAGGGCTTGGGTGGCATGTTTGGTGAAAAATCGTTCGATACTGAAGATCTTTTTGAACGGATTGACGGCAAAGGAGCCATCAGTTTATTGAACATTGCTGATGTCCAGAACCAACCTGTATTATACTCCACATTTTTATTAAGCTTGTTAGCTGAGTTATTTAATACGATGCCCGAGGTTGGCGATTTGGACAAACCAAAACTAGTATTCTTTTTTGATGAAGCTCATTTATTATTCAAAAACTCTTCTAAAGCATTCTTAGAACAGATAGAAACCATTATCAGGTTAATCCGTTCTAAAGGTATTGGTGTCTTCTTTTGTACGCAGGCACCTACCGATGTTCCGGAAAGTGTTTTGGGCCAATTGGGTAACCGCTTGCAGCATGCGCTGAGGGCTTTTACACCAAATGATGTGGATGCACTAAAAAAGACGGTTAATACCTATCCAAGATCAGAATTTTATCAGATCGATCAAGTATTAACTTCATTAGGTACAGGGCAGGCATTGGTTACCGTATTAAATGAGAAAGGTATCCCAACTGAAGTTTCTGCAACCATGCTTACCCCACCAAGATCCGTAATGGGACCACTCACAGCTGCAGATTTCGAGCAGCTGGTACGTACCAGCCCGATGTATGCCAAATATAAAGATCCTGTCGACCCTGAAAGTGCATACGACATTTTAACTAAACGCATTAACGAACAAACTGCAGCAGCCGAACAAGAAAAACAAGAAGCTGAAGCCAAAAAACAAGCCGAAAAAGAAAGCAAACCAAAACCTGGAGAAAAAAGCCTTGTTGAACAGGTAATGGGTGCAACCATCACCCGCCAAATTGGTAAAGAAATTGTCCGCGGGATATTTGGCATGCTTACGGGTAAAAAAACACGTTCCAAAACCGGCACCGGATTTTTTGGACTTTAAAAACATATTTATTAATATAACAAAGCGCTCAATTAACTAATTTCGCAAGTTGAAACTAAGATAATGTAATAGTTATTTCGTCATCAAGGTCTCCATGCACAATAATATAATAAACAATAAATGAAACCCACCTTATTAATATTGGCGGCAGGTATGGCCAGCCGCTATGGAAGTATGAAACAGATTGATGGTTTTGGCCCGAATGGCGAAACGATTATCGATTATTCAATATATGATGCAATAAATGCCGGTTTCGGTAAAGTTGTATTTATCATTAAAGAAGAGTTTGTAGATAACTTTAGAGCTATTTTTGAACCAAAACTTGCCGGAAGAATAGAAACAGATTATGTTTTCCAAAACTTCGATTTAAAACAGTTTGGTATAGAAGAAGAAATTTACAGAGAAAAGCCATGGGGTACTGCGCACGCAATCCTATCAGGCAGAAAAGTAGTTCAGGAACCATTTTGCGTAATCAATGCAGATGATTATTATGGCTTCGATGCCTTTAAAAAAATGGTCGATTTCTTAACTACAGAAGTTACGGACAGCAACTATTCCATCATCGGTTACCAGATCGGAAAAACGTTATCAGAATTTGGTGCAGTTTCCCGCGGGGTTTGTAAAGTAGATGCGGCTGGCAACCTCGAAGAAATTATAGAACGTACGAAGGTGTATCCTAAAGACGGCAAGATTTTTTATGAAGAAAATGGTGAAGAATTTCCTTTGGCATATGAAACACCAGTTTCGATGAATTTCTGGGGCTTCACACCTGCTGTTTTTAAAATTACTGAAGATCTATTCAAAGAATTTGTGGAAGCCAATAAAGATAAACCTAAAGCAGAGTTTTTTATCCCGTTAATCGGCGAAAACCTGGTGAAAAGCAATACGGCAACCTTTAAAGTAATACCCACTTCAAACAAATGGTTCGGCGTAACTTATAAAGAAGATAAACCTTATGTTCAGGATAGTATTGACCAATTGGTGAAGAACGGAACATACCCTGAAAAACTATGGAATTAATTTGATTCAGATGTTATAAAAGCATAGGTATATAATTAAAATAGATGCCTCAGGTTTTAAAAGCCTGAGGCATTGTAATAAAATAACATAGCAACAAGTGCTCTTCAAGAAGCAGATAGCAGCATTTCTTTTACCTTAATTTCGATTAGTTCTTTTCTCGATAATGATAAGTTGATTAAAAATCCACAACTCATTCAGTCAAGATTGCAAAAATATTGACCTCCGCGAAAGCTATCAATATTTCAAATTGCCCAAAAAGCACCAACCATTCTTCATAAATCCGACAGCAGCGACAGCCCCGTTGATTTCGCTCTGTTCGTCATGCTGACCCGATAGCTATCGGATTTATTTCAGCATCTTTTTAGCATGAAAGACCCTGAAATGAATTCATGGGGACGACTCTGAATTAAAAATATCTTACAGGGGTCATTTAAAACTGGATTTTTAATCTAAAGAAACTCAGGTTTAGAAGGCATTTGAGAACATGGAAGCCAAACAGCCCCTATTTAAACCAAAAAAGCGTCCCTGAACTTAATCAGGAACGCTTTCTATATTTAGATCTTCGGACTTTACGGACCTCAGACTTTCCGACTTTAAGACTATTTCTTATCGTCTTCTTTTACTTCTTCAAAATCAACATCCGTAACGTTATCGCCACCTTGAGGTTGACCATCAGCTTGTGGTTGTTCACCACCCTGAGGCTGCTCACCGGCTTTGTACACTTCTTCTGATGCCACGTTCCATGCAGCTTGCAATTCAGCCGAAGCTGCATCAATATCTGCAAAATTACGTGATGAGTGTGCTGCTTTTAATTTCTCTAAACCAGCTTCAATCGGAGCTTTTTTATCGGCAGATAATTTATCACCAAACTCTTTTAATTGTTTCTCGGTTGAGAAAATTAAAGCATCAGCGCCGTTAATTTTATCAGCTTCTTCTTTTTGCTTAGCATCGTCTGCAGCATTAGCTTCCGCTTCTTCTTTCATTTTTTTGATCTCCGCATCAGTTAAACCTGAAGATGCTTCGATACGGATTTTTTGCTCTTTACCGGTAGCTTTATCTTTAGCACTTACGTGTAAGATACCGTTGGCATCAATATCAAATGATACTTCTACCTGAGGTACACCACGAGGTGCTGGTGGAATACCATCTAAAATGAAACGGCCAATAGTACGGTTTTGAGCTGCCATCGGACGCTCACCCTGTAATATGTGGATTTCTACTGAAGGCTGGTTATCAGCTGCAGTGGAGAAAGTTTCCGATTTTTTAGTTGGGATTGTTGTGTTAGACTCAATTAATTTAGTCATTACACCACCCATCGTTTCAATACCTAATGATAAAGGAGTAACGTCTAATAACAATACGTCTTTCACATCACCGGTTAATACACCACCTTGAATAGCGGCACCGATCGCTACCACCTCATCAGGGTTAACGCCTTTGCTTGGCTCTTTACCGAAGAAAGCTTTAACGGCTTCCTGAATAGCAGGAATACGTGTAGAACCACCTACCAGGATAATTTCGTCAATATCACCTGTACTTAAACCAGCGTTTTTCAAAGCAGATTTACAAGGATCAATAGTACGTTTAATTAAGCTATCAGCCAATTGCTCAAATTTGGCACGAGATAATGTGCGTACCAAGTGTTTAGGGCCACTAGCATCAGCAGTAATGTATGGTAAGTTAATTTCAGTAGAAGTGGTGCTTGATAACTCAATTTTAGCTTTCTCAGCAGCTTCTTTTAAACGTTGTAACGCCATTGGATCTTTAGAAAGGTCCATGTTGTTTTCTGCTTTAAACTCCTGAGTTAACCAGTCGATAATGATGTGGTCAAAGTCATCACCACCTAAGTGAGTATCACCATCAGTTGATTTTACCTCGAAAACGCCATCACCCAATTCCAATACAGAAACGTCATGAGTACCACCACCACAGTCAAACACCACAATTTTCATGTCTTTGTGTGCTTTATCCAAACCATAAGCTAAAGCAGCTGCAGTTGGCTCGTTAATGATACGTTTTACAGATAAACCTGCAATCTCACCAGCTTCTTTTGTAGCCTGACGTTGTGCATCATTAAAATATGCGGGTACGGTAATTACCGCTTCGGTAACTTCTTGTCCTAAGAAATCTTCAGCAGTTTTTTTCATTTTCTGCAAAATCATCGCAGAAATCTCTTGTGGAGTGTATTTTCTGTCGTCGATTTCAACACGGGGAGTATTGTTATCTCCTTTTACTACTTTATAGGGTACGCGTCCAGCCTCTTTCGCACTTTCGTCGTAGCTGCTACCCATAAAGCGTTTAATTGAATATATCGTTTTTGTTGGGTTGGTTATAGCCTGACGTTTAGCAGGCTCGCCAACTTTACGCTCACCGTTTTCTGCAAAAGCAACAATAGACGGTGTAGTACGTTTACCCTCACTGTTCGCGATAACTACAGGCTCATTGCCCTCCATTACGCTCACGCAAGAGTTTGTTGTTCCTAAGTCTATTCCAATAATTTTTCCCATTGTATTTTTTATTTTTTCTCTTTAAAGTATTATAATTTCTACACCTATTAAACAATGCCTGTGCCAATTGGGTTTTGGCAGATAATATGGGCAAAAGACTGATAAAATGTAAAAAACAATCTGCTTTGATACTGACAGCATGACAGAAATATGGAAGATATGGGATGAAAGACGGATAAAGGGGGAAGATTAAAATATAAAAAAGGCCAAAGCTGAGAGCTTGAAGCTACACCAGAATAAAATGGAAAGTATAAAAGTGATGATTAGTATAATTGTTTAAAATCATTTGAAAATTAAAGTTCGGATCTTTTCGGGAGCAGCAGCCCCGCTATCCGCTTTACTTCGTTACACTACGTGTTCGCTTCTATCGGGTTTAGTTACAGCAGACACTAAAAACGCATCCGTATTTTTTATATCTTTAGAGATGCAATCATTCAAATCGGTGTAATTCCTATTATATGCAAATAGCAGCGCAAATTATAATCGGCTTAGTAGCCTTTATCCATATCTATATTCTTTGGCTCGAAATGTTCGCCTGGACAACCAAAGCACCCAAGGTATTTAAAACCATCCCAAAAGATTTATTTGTACCAACAAAAATATTGGCAGCAAACCAGGGATTATACAATGGATTTTTAGCGGCGGGTCTAATCTGGTCATTATGCATAACTGATCATCAGTGGAAAATGTACGTAGCCATATTCTTCTTAAGTTGCGTAATTATTGCGGGTATTTATGGCGCAGCAACAGCAAGTAAAAAAATCCTTTATGTGCAATCTATTCCGGCTTTAGTAGCATTGATTTTATTGCATTTATAATTAACTGCTACTGATCGGTGTCGAACCGAACAAGATATTGCATTATTCTTTATACCACTAATTCTACATGCAAAAATTAATCGTTCTCCTAGCTTTATTCACAATTTTTGGGTTTAAACCTAGCGTAGATCACAAGATAAGTGAAGATAGAATTAGCGAAGCATTAGTCTTCTGTAAGAAAAACAATATGGATACTTCTATTGCCATAATGGTTGATATGAGTATTCATTCCGGCAAAAACAGATTTTTCCTTTATGATTTTAAGCAAAACAAAATGATCATCCAAGGATTATGTGCTCATGGCGTTGGTGAAGGTAGTACGCCAATAAAACCAGTCTTCAGCAATAAGGAAGGCAGTTATTGCACCTCTTTGGGTAAATATAAAGTTAAAGGGCGCGCATATAGCAATTGGGGTATCCATGTTCATTATAAAATGTACGGTTTAGAAAAAACCAATAGCAACGCCTTTAAACGCATTGTAGTTTTACATTCTTATAGCCCAGTACCCAGCCAAGAAATCTACCCCCAAACCTTGTTCGGACAAAGTGCTGGCTGCCCCGTTTTATCAGATGTCACGATGAGAAAAGTAGATACTTGGTTAAAGAACAGGAAAAAACCAGTATTACTCTGGATTTACCATTAGTATTCAATTTAACAGGACAATCGTCACCCTAAACTCGTTCCAGGGTCTTAGTGAAGGATTCTGAAACAAATCCGATAGCTACCGGATCAGCATGACGAATATTCTTAAAGCTCCAGCAATCTTTCCAAATGATGATAACCAATGCCAAAGTATTCCTTGCTGGTTTTAATTTTCTCTAAAATCGCTTTCTGCCCTTCAGTCTTCGGACTTCCGACTAAAGACTTCGGACTTTTCTTCACTCCGACCACAAGTACATTTTTCGGTGTATGCGCATCAGAAATAAATTCAAATACCTTGGTTTTATAGCCAAAATATTCTAAAATCAAAGCCCGGATGCCGTCGGTAACCATCTCCGCCTGACGTTCCAAAAAGATTCCGTATTTGGTCAAAAACGAAACATCATTCTTTACTTTGTTTTGTTCAATTTCCCTGCGGATCTGTTTATGGCAACATGGCGCAACCACAATCAGTTCAGCATTGGCCATAATTCCTTTATAAATGGCATCATCTGTCGCGGTATCGCAGGCATGTAATGCAATTAAAAGATTTACATCCGTTGCCTTAAAATCTTCAATGGTACCTTGTACAAAATTCAATTTGTTGAAAGCAGATTTTACCGCAACCTGCTTACATAAGTCAACCATATCCTGCCGGTACTCTACTCCTATCACCTCGCTTTCCAATTTTAAAACCGAATGCAGGTAATCGTAAAGTGCAAAAGTCAGATAACCTTTACCAGAACCCATATCAGCGACTTTTTTAATCGTACCTTCTGGCAGTTCTTTCATTAAAGCACTTAAAATTTCAATATAGTGATTGATCTGCCTGAATTTGTCCTGTGCATTTTTGAAAACCTTACCTTCTGCATCAGTTATCTTCAATTCGGTTAAGTAAGATTTTGAATCAGGTTTGATCAACCTGATTTTTTCTTTGTCATGATTGGGAGATGGCGCGGCTACACTGGTTGCTTTACCTTTACGCAATACCACCTTACCATTTTTAAGCTCCTCCAATATCAGGTCGTTTTCGGTCGTAAATAGCGTAGCTATTTTAAATCCGGTGCCCAGATAATCCTCAATTAAATCGATGGCCTCACTGATAGCATAGTTTTTTACCACATCGCGTGTTTTGTAGCGGTAAGTAACGGCCAGTTTATCTTCACGCTTAATCGTCACCTTACGGATCAACAATTGTTTTAAGGCTTCTTCTGCCCCTTTATAATTCCCCAGAGAAATTTTCACAAAATTTTCTTCTTCTAAACTGGCTTTTAAAGCGATGATAAATTGCTTGATATATTCTGACACTGCTATTGATTTGAAATACAAAGATAATCAAGTTTATCCGGAGCTGAACACCCAATGAATAATGTAACAATAGAGCGACCATATAAAAAGATGTAAGAGATAAAATGTAATATGGATTGCCATCTTCCACCATAAAAATTGTTGATATCGATTTAAATAGGTAAATGACATAATACGATTTAGAAACCCGCCATCACATTATTATCTATATTGATTCCAAAATAGTGGAACACTTTTTTTTCAAAAAATTAAATTTTAGATTAGGGTATTCAAATAGCTAACCACAATACATGAGTGACTTTCAGATAAAAAAATCGCCTACTGTATACGATGCCATTATTGTTGGCTCGGGTGCAGGTGGCGGAATGGCAGCCTATGTGCTAGCACATGCCGGTCAAAAGGTTTTAATGCTCGAGGCTGGTCAAAATTTTGATCCGCGATTAGATTCACATCAATTAAAATGGCCATGGGAGTCACCACGCCGTGGTGCAGGCACCGTTCGTCCATTCGGTGATTTTGATGCATCTTATGGTGGCTGGGAGCTCGAAGGCGAGCCTTATACACAGAAAAATAAAAGTGAGTTTGAATGGTTCCGTTCGCGCATGCTCGGTGGCCGTACCAACCACTGGGGCAGGATTTCTTTACGGATGGGTCCGGATGATTTTAAGCCTAAAGATGGTTTAACCGATGCCTGGCCAATAACTTACGCGGACGTAAAACCATTTTACGATAAAGTTGACCGCATGATCGGTATTTATGGAACTGCTGAAGGTTTAGAAAATGAACCTGATGGCATTTTTATGAAACCGCCAAAACCGAGGTTAAATGAGCTTTTTATCAAAAAAGGAGCTGAAAAAGCCGGAGTAAAGGTAATTACCGGTCGTGGGTCTGTATTAACGGAAGCTTTACCGAACAACAATGACCGTGCACCTTGTTTTTATTGTGGTCAATGCGGCAGAAGCTGCAAAGTTTATGGCGATTTTTCATCATCATCATGTCTGGTAAATCCTGCAGTAAAAACCGGAAACCTGACCGTAATTACCGATGCAATGGTACGGGAAGTGATCACAGACAAGGATGGTACGGCTAAAGGTGTTTCTTATGTAAACCGAAAAGATTTGCAGGAATATCAGGTAAACGGCAGACTGGTTATTTTAGGTGCAAGTGCCTGCGAATCAGCGCGTATTTTATTAAATTCAAAATCAACTTTGCACCCAAATGGCCTGGCCAATAGCAGCGGTGTAGTAGGTAAATATCTGCACGACTCTACAGGAGCAAGTGTTTCGGGCTTTTTACCGCAATTGATGGATCGGAAACGTTATAACGAAGATGGCGTAGGCAGTGTGCACATTTATTCGCCCTGGTGGTTAGATAATCGCAAACTCAACTTCCCGCGCGGTTATCACATCGAATATTGGGGCGGAATGGGCATGCCTGCTTATGGTTTTGGTAGCGGCGTGGCTCAAATGAACGGCATGGTACCCGGCAGAGACGGCAAAATGAAAGAGGCCGGAGGTTACGGAAAATCATTAAAAGATGATTATCGGAGGTTTTATGGCACTGGTGTCGGAATGGCCGGTCGTGGTACCGCTATTGCGAGAGAAAGCAACTACTGCGAAATAGACCCCAATACGGTAGATAAATATGGCATTCCGGTTTTAAGGTTTAACTACAAATGGGATAAAGATGAAATTCTACAGGCAAAACACATGCAGGAAACCTTTCTTTCGATTATGAAGGAAATGGGCGCAGTGGTAACCTCCGAAATTCAAGGTGCAGATACCAATTACGGTTTACTCAATCCAGGAAAAATCATCCACGAGGTAGGTACCATCCGCATGGGTGATGACCCTAAAAAATCGGCATTGAACAGATACTGTCAGGCACATGATTGTAAAAATCTGTTCGTGGTAGATGCGGGTCCATTTGTACAACAGGGCGATAAAAACGCTACCTGGACTATTTTGGCCCTATCCATGCGTACCGCAGAATATATTTTAGCTCAAAAGAAAAAACAAAACATTTAAAGAATTACAACATGAACAGACGTGATTCACTAAAAGCACTAGGTTTAACCGCCATAAGCACAACCGTGCTGCTTGAGGCCTGTAAGCAACCTGAAACAAAAACCGAGGTTGCACCAGAAGAAGGTGCAAAAGAAGCAGGCAGGGAACAATGGGAACTGGACCGTGATAAAAATCTGAAATCTGAAACTTTTTTCACCAAACATGAAATGGCTACAATTACCGTTTTGGCCGACATCATTATCCCGAAGGACGAAGTTTCGGGCAGTGCTTCTGATGCCAAAGTACCAGAGTTCATCGAATTTATCGTAAAAGACATTCCCGAACATAAAACACCTATGCGTGGCGGACTGAAATGGTTGGATGTGTATAGCTTTAATAAATTTCAAAAACCTTTTGTTAAAGCTTCTGCAGATCAGCAGATTTCTATTGTTGATGAAATTGCTTACCCTAAAAAAGCCAGGCCAGAAATGCAGGCTGGCGTAGCTTTTTTCAACAGGATGAGGAATTTAACCGCATCAGGTTTTTACACCACAGAAATGGGCGTAAAAGACATTGGTTATGTAGGTAATGCGCCAAACCAATGGGCTGGTGTTCCTGCCGATGTACTCAAACAGTATGGAATGGAAAATGTGAAAATTTAACAACGAAAATTAACAAATGAAAAAATTAACGCTACTCATACTTTTTCTTAGCTTGGCCAGTGTTGGCTTCAGCCAGTACACCGTCAGTAGGTATGTAAACAATTTTAATGGCTTTCAAAGAACCAATGAAAATGATCCGGATTCAGCCCTGTTTTTTTTAAGGAACCTGGCTACTCTTGAACCTAACTCTACCGACGAATTATTACATAACAGTTTTGCACAGCGTTTTCTAATCTTCTCTGAGACGAAATTATTTGCCAGCAGCGAATTTCTGGCGACACTTAAATCTCAGCATGTTACAATAGACTCTGCCCGGAGGAAATTTAAAGAAATGAAGCAAAGCGCTTATAAAATTTTAGCCCAGATCAAGAATGATCCAAATGCAGAACTAAAGGCAAATGCCTATCCAATTTTGCAATGGGTGGAAGCTCAGGATAATTTAACCAATAGCACAAAACTAAAAGCCATTGGTACCGAATATATCAGATATTTAAATTCTACAACAGATTTTTATACGCAAAGAAAAGCAAGATATGGATTGTTAATCGCTAAGTTACTGTATAACAACAATAAACTCCGTCCCGATGCAGACAGGATTATCGAATTGATTTATAACAATCTTCAAAATCATCAAATAACTGAAGACCCCACAACCGTTACAAGGCCTGCTAAAGAGAAGCGTGCCTGGTACAGGTATATGTTCGCCTATTGTAATTTCATCACCTCACAGAACCTAAAACTAACTAAGAATCAAAAACTGGAACGGCTCAAACTTGCATTTAGTTACAGTCCCGACATTTTAGACAAGACATTTTCGAATGCCTACTTTTATGACATGATTTTTCTATTCGGAAATGAGAAATATTCTTTTGAGGAAGATTATTTAGCTGCACTTGGAAGTGATGAGGAAAAATTCAAAACGATTATGGTGATGTCTATGAATGATCCATCATTCAAACAAAAAGCAAAAGAACTGTATAAAGGTCAAGCCAACTTTGATGATTACTGGCTAAGTGAATTCAATAAGAAATTTGCATCAGCACCACTGTTTTCGCTTAAACAGGTAGATGGGAATCAATATGTTCTAGGAAATAACAAAAATCAATGGACATTGATTGATTTTTGGGGAACCTGGTGTTCACCTTGTAGAAAAGAGCATCCTGATTTACAAAAACTTTATCTTGATACAAAAGATGGAAAGATGAAAAGATTAAATATCATTACCATTGCAAGTGAAGATCAGGAGCATGTGGTTAAGAAATACATGGAAAGCTTAAACTACAGCTTTCCTGTGGTGATGTCCGATAATCAAATTGAAAAAAAATACAACGTTTCATCCTGGCCATCAAAATTTCTGGTTAGTCCACAAGGAAAATACGTTGTTATCCCGTTCAACGTAGACTGGCAGAAATATATAGAAGATTACATTAATTAACTAACAAGCCGCCTCATAGTTGACTTATGAGGGGGCTTGTATTTTATTTTTTGCAATATAGCTACTGAAACAGCTTGTTGGATACCGGAAAATATTACTCCATAATCAGAATCAAACCTTTTCCTTTTTCAACGGGAACCGATTTTCCATCAACATAATTGCCCGCCATCTGGAAGTTATCAATTGCCGGAGCGTTTATTTTAACTTTGCCGGCATCAAGTCCCAATTTAGCCCAATCAATACTTAAATTAACCTCTGTATCACTTTCAGCCCAGCTGGCTAAGGCCACCATGGTTTTGCCCTGCTTTTTATAAACTGTGGCTAAAACTTTCGGGTTATCGGTTTTAACCGGACAGTTTTCGCTCCAGTAGCCAATCATTTCCGAACCTTTAATTCCGAAATTGTCCCAGGCTTTCCACAGCGGCCTTGGATCGCTCTTTTCCGACCAACCTAAACGGCTTGTCATGCCGTAAATCATCCCGCGCCAGGGGTTTCCGTCATCTTGCAGCATTTCGCCCATTAAACCAAATGGAATACCACTCACCTCAGTTAAAAAGAAATCGGGGCTGTTTTTTTGATAATCGAAATATTCGCCAAACCATAAACGGTTCAGATAAGGAAAATGCTCCATGTATAAAATGGCGCTGTTGTTAAAGCCATCACTTTTGTTATACTGGTTGGCCGAGTGCAAATCGATAATGCCCGGATGGTTGTTTTGCGTTAGTACGCGTTTAATCCTTTTCATGGTTACCCGATCAAAAGCCACATCATCCAGATAAACGCCATCAATACCTACGTTATTTACCAGCCAGTTCATCCCTTCTACATAGTAATTGTGCCAGCGGTTCATTCCGCTGTTAATTACAGCTGCATCCTTAATTTCGGGCACAAACCAGGCCGCAATGTAGTTAGAATTTAAATGCTCCTGCAACCAGCTAAAGCCACCACCCTTTCCGGGCGAATATACTTCTGTACCGAGACTTCTTAAAGCAGGTAATTCGTAAGCGTGATTAGAAAGTTCACGAACGGTATTGTAGATTTTAACTTTCAAACCTTTGCTGTGTGCCTCGTCGATATAACTTTTCATCTTTTTCCATTCGATAAACGGATAGTTGATCCACGGATTAATCGGCGTAGCGTGATGAATGTTTACCACACTTGCCCCAGTAGCTTTAATGGAATCTAAATTGCCATATTTATGGTAAAAGCGGTTATCCCACTGAAAATCGGGATTAAGTAAGTGGAATGGCGTAATTAACAAATTAAAGTTATAGTACAATACATCGCCTTTTTTCATGCTTCTTGCACCTGTAAAGTTATCTGCCAGCATCGAACTCCCTTTTACATTAATCTGGATTCCCCCTTTATCTTCGTTGCCCCACGATTTAGGCAATAACAAAGGCTTCTGCAGGTAAAAATTGGTGTTTAACGGTCGAATATAGCGCTCATCTCTTAAATTGTAATACAGTCCCGCATTTACATTACCGATCCAAACGGCATCCTGATTTTTATTAGTAACATCCCACTTCCATTTAACGATATCTGGTCTAACTCCGCCTTTTTCTCCCAATCCCATTAGATATTTAGTCGAACCTTTATCAAACGGGATATGAAGATCCACATTGCTGAAATCTACATCTTTTAAAGCGGTAACCTTAACCACATAATGCACATAACCATCAAATTCAAGCGTACCTTCCAAATCCATTTTTAGATTTTCGGAAGTATTTGTCGCCACCCATTTTACGGTACCTGCCTCTTTGCTGATAATCTGGAAGTTGGCAGGAATAAATTTCTCCTGTGTTTTGGGGGTATTAAAAAAGTGAAAGTGAATGGGCTCAGCTAAGATATTGTTAGGTTTATCGGTATAAGCTGTCATCTCTTCATTAAAGAAGGTCTGGATTTGTTTCGGGAAACCATCCGGATTGATTTCAAATTTACGGCCTAAAAGCGAGATTACATTCCCTTGTAGCGTTAAGGGAGTGTAAGGTGCAACCACCGTATTCGGTTGTGCTAAGGTGGAGTTTAACCAGGTCAAACGGGTTTGTTTATCGGGTGTCCCAACACCATTATCGGCTAAAACCTGGTTGCCAACCGTAATTTTAGCGGCAATTACTTTCGACTTACCATTGGCTTTAACCACAAAATTACCGGCGTATACACCTGAAGCTGTAGTTTTAGGAATATCAATGTTAATCCACATGGGCTGAACGTTACCCGAAGCGACATTCACCACTTCAACCAGCGGTTTATTATCATAGCTCGTTCCTTTGGTATTTAAACAGTTAATAAATTTCGAAGGGATAACTTTTCCAGCAGCTGTCTTTAAATCGCCAAAATCTACGGTTAAGTTGTTCAAGTTCTTCAAGGCAAATACGCCCAGCTGAAAAGCATAATTTTCCCCCTTGCTTGCGGTACCTGTAAAAATACGGGCAGCTCCTTTCTGAATCCAGCGGTAAGGTAAATCGCTTTGCATTTTAATTGGAAACATCCTGTCTTCAGGAAACACCACAAAAGCATCTGTAGTGTATCTGGCTTTGACTGCTGCTGTTTCTTTCGCTGTAGCAATCACTTCCATTGGATAGAAGCTATTAAAGGCATCAACAGACTGGATTTCTACTACCGAAGTATTTACGGGAATACGTTTAGCCTGGTTTAACCATTTCTGATCTACCGGTTTTGGTTTTAAATAAACACCTTTAGGGTAATTGCTTCTACCTTCGTTTTTATAAGCCAGGTAATAGATATAATATTTTCCGGCACCATGAGGTTCAAAATAAATATCGACGCTTTCGCGGGTTAATTTATCGGCACCAAAAATGGCAACATTTTTACCATTGGCATCCTGGATCATGAGTCCTTTCGTTTCAGGATGTTCATCTCTTCTGCGCCAGTCAATTTTGGCGTGTGCAAGTTTGCCCGTACCCGAAAATTGTAACACTGCCCTATGGTTACCAAGCGAATCAGCATTCCATGAGTTGTTGCCATTGGTATATTTTAGTGTTTGTGCAAGGAGAGCTGACTGCCACAAAAGGCAGAAGAATAGAAAAAACCTAAATTTCATTTTTAATTTGTTTGAAGCTAATTTAAACATAGCTGCTTGAAATAAACCCATGTAATGAAAAAATGAGACAAACGTTTGATCAAATTTACCCGTCATCGCGAGTGGGAACGACGAAGCAATCCTTACAACGATCACTTTAAGATTGCCTCGTACCTTGCAGTGACGATCAATAGCATAAAAACAAAAAAGTCCTGCTCTTTCGAACAGGACTTTCCTATGCTTAAGTTGAATAAAATTATTCTCCTTTTGGTTCCTCAGTAGCAGGAGCTTCTTCAGCAGGAGCAACTTCTTCAGTAGTTTCAGCTTTTGCTTCAGCCGCTTTAGGTGCAGCCGATTTACTTCTACCACGACGGGTTGTTTTCTTTTCTTCTTTAACTTCTACATCTTTACCGTAAACTGTATTGTAGTCTACCAATTCAATTAAAGCCATCTCAGCGTTATCACCCTGACGATTGTTTAATTTAATGATACGAGTATAACCACCTGGACGGTTTGCCACTTTCTCAGCTACTTCGCGGAACAAAATCGTGATTACTTCTTTATCCTGTAGATAAGAGAAAACTGTACGACGTGAGTGAGTGGTGTCATTTTTCGCTTTAGTGATTAATGGCTCAACATAAGTACGTAGAGCTTTAGCTTTAGCTAAAGTTGTAGTAATTCTTTTTGCTTTAATTAGTGATGTAGCCATGTTAGCTAACATCGCTTTTCTGTGGCTGTCGGTTCTACCTAAGTGGTTTACTTTTTTACCGTGTCTCATTGTTTTTTGATTAAGTGTATACCGTCTCTGTCTCAGAGGGAATTATACACTGTGAAAAATTATTTATTTTAGTTGAGGCTGTAGAAAGGAAGACTTACGACTCCGAACTAAAGACTCTGGACTAATCTTATTCTTCGTCTAATTTAAATTTAGACAGGTTCATACCAAATGATAAACCTTTTGATTTTACCAATTCCTGGATCTCTGTTAAAGATTTCTTACCGAAGTTTCTGAATTTTAACATATCAGCAACGTCATAAGAAACTAAATCAGCCAAAGTACGGATATCAGCCGCTTTTAAGCAGTTTAGTGCCCTAACGGAAAGATCCATATCTACCAATTCAGTTTTAAGGATTTTACGCATGTGTAAAATTTCCTCGTCAACCTCTTTGGTTTCTTCTTTTGCCTGAGATTCTAATACCAAATTCTCATCTGAGAATAACATAAAGTGTTGGATAAGGATCTTAGCCGCTTCTTTTAATGCTTCTTCAGGATGGATTGAACCGTCGGTAGAGATATCTAAAACCAATTTTTCATAATCCGTTTTTTGTTCAACACGAAAGTTTTCGATCGTGTATTTTACATTTTTCATTGGAGTATAAATCGAATCGATTGCGATTACACCTACAACAGCATCAGCAACTTTATTTTCTTCAGCAGGTACATAACCACGTCCTTTATTGATGGTTAATTCCACTTCCAAAGTAACAGATTTATCCATATTGCAAATCACATGCTCAGGGTTTAAAACTGTAAAGTTGTTAGAGAATTTAGTGATATCACCAGCTTTAAACTGATCTTGACCATTAACGATGATGAAAACTTTTTCAGAATCACCTGAATCACCTGTTTTCTTAAAACGAACCTGTTTTAAGTTTAAGATAATGTCAGTTAAATCTTCTACAACACCTTTGATGGTAGAAAATTCGTGAGAAACGCCTGAAAAACGAATAGTAGTAATAGCATAACCTTCTAATGAAGAAAGTAAAATTCTTCTTAAGGCATTACCAATTGTTACACCGAAACCGGGCTCTAAAGGACGAAATTCAAATGTGCCATCGAAATCAGTTGATTTCTGCATGATCACTTTGTCTGGTTTCTGAAATGCTAAAATTGCCATTTATATTTTTTTAAATTCGTTATTGAATATATAGTAACATGAAAAAAGTTAATTACCCTTTTGAGGTAATTAACTAGCTCATTTATTACTTTGAGTACAACTCGATGATTAAGTTTTCCTTGATGTTTTCAGGAATCTCATCACGTTGAGGGTAGGTTAAGAATTTACCAGTTAATTCACTGGCGTTCCACTCTAACCATGCGAACTTGTTGATTGTTCTGCCTGCAACTGAGTTACTAATTGATTCTAAAGATTTAGATTTTTCACGAACAGCAACCACATCACCAGCTTTTAACTGATATGAAGGGATATTTACAACTTCACCATTCACGGTTACGTGTTTATGGCTAACTAACTGGCGTGCACCAGAACGGGTTGTTGAAATACCTAAACGGTAAACTGTGTTATCTAAACGTGCTTCTAATAACTGAAGTAAGTTATCACCGGTGATACCCGCACGTGAAGATGCTTTTTTAAACAAGTTACTGAATTGTTTTTCCAATACACCATAAGTGTATTTTACTTTTTGTTTCTCCATTAACTGGATCGCATATTCAGATTGTTTTCCTCTTCTTTTTGAAACGCCATGTTGGCCGGGAGGATAATTTTTTCTGTCTAACACTTTATCAGGACCGAAAATTGGTTCTCTGAATTTACGTGCGATTTTTGATTTTGGGCCTGTATATCTTGCCATTTTCTTTTTGTTTTTAAAGTATCATCCAACCTTTAGCTGGAGATTCTTAGCTTTAAAATTAATTAAACTCTTCTCTTTTTAGGAGGACGACATCCGTTGTGAGGAAGTGGCGTAATATCTTTGATAGATGTTACTTCTAAACCTGCTACCTGTAAAGTTCTGATTGCAGATTCACGACCTGAACCCGGACCTTTTACAAATACTTCAACTTTACGTAAACCTAAATCAAATGCTACTTTACCGCAATCTGAAGCTGCTTGACCAGCTGCATAAGGCGTGTTCTTTTTAGAACCTTTAAAGCCCATTTTACCAGCAGAAGACCATGAGATAGTCTGTCCGTTGTTGTTTGTTAAGGTAACGATGATGTTGTTAAAGGTAGCATTGATATGTGCCTGACCAACAGGCTCAATTACAACGATACGTTTTTTTGTTACTTTTTTACTTTTAGCCATTTTATCTTTTAGATTTTAGATATGAGACTTGAGATTTAAAAACTTCTATATCCCGATACTCAGTATCCTACTTTTTCTCTTTTGTTCCAGATTTGAGCAGATTAAAAGATATGTCTCCACATCTCATATCTCACATCTCACATCTATCTATTATTTAGTAGCTTTTTTCTTGTTAGCAACTGTTTTTCTCTTACCCTTACGAGTACGTGAGTTGTTTTTAGTACGCTGACCACGAGAAGGTAAACCTTTTCTGTGACGTAAACCACGGTAACAACCAATATCCATTAAACGTTTGATGTTTAATTGAACCTCTGAGCGTAAAGCACCTTCTACTTTAATCTCATCGTTGATCATTGTACGGATTGCCGATAACTCATCATCAGACCAGTCCTGTACTTTTTTGTTTAAATCGATACCTGCCGTAGTTAAAATACGTTGAGCAGTTGTTCTACCGATACCATAGATATAGGTTAAACCGATCTCTCCTCTTTTGTTTCTTGGTAAATCAATACCTGAAATCCTTGCCATATTTATTATTGTTTTGCAGTAATTCCGAACGGCGGGCCACCGTTGTACGGTAAATTACACTATTTTCTAATTACCCTTGACGTTGCTTGTATTTAGGATTTTTCTTGTTGATTACGTAAAGTTTTCCTTTACGGCGAATAATCTTGCAATCAGCGCTACGTTTTTTAATTGATGATCTAACTTTCATTTTATTTGTATCTATAAGTAATGCGTCCTTTTGTTAAATCATAAGGAGACATTTCCAATTTAACCTTATCTCCAGGAAGAATTTTGATGTAGTGCATCCTCATCTTTCCTGAAATATGGGCAATTATCTCATGACCGTTCTCGAGTTCTACCCGGAACATCGCATTAGATAATGCTTCCCTTATTACTCCGTCTTGTTCAATTGAGGCTTGTTTAGCCATATTTTATTGATTGTTACTTAATTAGCTGCTTCTAAACAGGGTTGCAAAATTAAACAAAAATTTTTAATTATTTATTTTTTTGTTGCAAAACTTCTTCTATTATAGAAAACGTCGATAAAACGTCTGCCTGACCCTTTTTAATGGCTACTGTGTGTTCAAAATGTGCCGATGGTTTATTGTCTTTACTGGTTACCGTCCATCCATCGTTATGGAATTTAACACCGGCTACGCCTGCATTAATCATGGGTTCTATTGCAATAACCATCCCTTCTTCCAGTTTTGGTCCTGCACCACGTTTCCCATAATTCGGAACCTCTGGTTTCTCGTGAAGTTTTACACCAACGCCATGTCCCACAAGCTCTCTTACCACACCAAATCCGTTAGCTTCTGCACACTGCTGAACTGCATAACCAATATCACCGGTACGCATCCCAACAACAGCTTTTTCGATACCCAATTCCAGACAACGTTGAGTAACCGTAAGCAACTTTTGTTTTTCAGCATCAATCTCTCCTATGGAGAAAGTATAAGCTGAATCTCCAAAATAATTGTTCTTGATTACTCCACAATCAACCGAAATCAGATCACCCTCTTGAATTATATATTTGCTTGGAAAACCATGAACAACTTGTTCATTTGGTGAAATACACAATGAATAAGGGAAACCATTGTAATTTAAAAATGCAGGAATCGCTCCGTGATCACTAATAAACTCATAGGCTAACTGATCTAACTGAATAGTGGTCATGCCTGCTTTTATAACCTTGGCCACTTCGGCCAAAGTTTTAGAAACAAGCATGGAACTTTCTCTTATTAACTCGATCTCCTCAAGAGACTTGTAATAAATTTTAGACATCCTTACACTACAGCGCTGCGTTGCTACTTGCAGCAGGAACACCTGTTCTGCCAGTAACTCTACCCGTTTTCATCAAACCATCATAATGGCGCATCAATAAATAACTTTCAATTTGCTGCAGTGTATCCAATACAACACCAACTAAAATCAATAAAGAAGTACCACCAAAGAAGTGTGCAAACTCTTGCTTAATGCCAAACTTAACCGCAATAGAAGGAAGAATAGCAATGATCGCTAAAAATACAGCACCTGGGAAAGTGATTTTTGAAATGACATCATCAATAAAAGTTGATGTTGCGAAACCAGGCTTAATACCCGGAATAAAACCACCATTTTTCTTCATATCATCGCTCATTTGAGTTGGATTAACTGTAATCGCTGTATAGAAGAAAGTAAATGCAATAATTAAAAATGCGAACGTTAAGCTATAAGCCAACGACGTGGTATTGCTGAACTGGATTAACCAAGAACCTTGTAATGAAGGAACAAACTGCATTAAAGCACCTGGAATAAACATTAACGCCTGAGCAAAAATGATGGGCATAACCCCGGCAGCATTAACCTTTAAAGGAATATACTGACGAACACCACCAAACTGGCGGTTACCAACAATTTTCTTAGCGTATTGTACAGGCACTTTACGTACACCTTGAACAATTAAAATGGTAAACATCACCACTGCAAATAAAGCAACGATCTCTAAAACCAATGCAACAGGGCCTCCACCTTCACTAGCAGAACCCACACGTGCACTAAACTCCTGAGAAATTGCCACTGGTAAACGCGCAATAATACCAACCATAATGATTAGTGAAGTACCGTTACCAATACCTTTATCCGTAATTTTTTCACCCAACCACATTACAAATAATGTACCTGCTGTTAATACAAACGTAGATAACACTAAAAATAAAGTATTTGGCAATAAAATTGCTTCTGCAGGAACTTGCGTTTTAACGTAACCAACAGACTGAACGATTGTGATCGCTACCGTTAGGTAACGGGTAATCTGGTTCATTTTCTTTCTACCACTTTCGCCCTCTTTCTGCATTTTTTGGAAAGAAGGAACAGCAATACCCAATAGCTGCACCACAATCGATGCAGAAATGTAAGGCATTACCCCCAATGCTAAAATAGACACACGAGAGAAAGAACCGCCGGCAAACATATCTAGTAGGCCTAAGATTCCTGATTTTTCGTTATTGCCTAAAGCAGTTGGATCTACACCTGGTAAAACCACGTGAGATACGAAACGGTATACCAAAAGAATTAAGAGCGTAAACAATATACGCTCTTTTAATTCCTGAATTTTCCAGATATTACTTAAAGTAGTAAATAGCTTCTTCATTTAATAATTACAATTTTACAATAGAACCACCTGCAGCTTCAATAGCTTTTTGTGCGGTTGCAGAGAACGCATGTGCTGTAATTTCTAGCTTTGCTTTAACTTCGCCACGACCTAAAATTTTAACCAAGTCGTTTTTAGAAGCTAAACCATGTGCTTGTAAAGCAGCAAAATCGATAGTTGTTAAGCTATGTTTTTCAGCTAATGCTTGTAAAACGTCTAAGTTTACACCTACATACTCTGTGCGGTTAATTGGTTTGAAACCAACTTTAGGCACACGACGTTGTAAAGGCATTTGACCACCTTCGAAACCGATTTTGGTTTTGTGACCTGAACGGGAACCCGCACCTTTGTGACCACGGGTTGAAGTACCGCCACGACCAGAACCTGTACCACGACCAATTCTTTTACTGTTTTTTGTAGAACCTACTGCAGGTTTTAAATTACTTAAATTCATCTTTTTGAATTTGTGTTGCCCTTCGCTTTCACTAAACAGGTACAACGATTAAACATATATAAAGGTAGTACCGGCTTACACCTATACTACCTTTAGAACTTTTACTAGATTGCTTCGATTGCTACCAAATGGTTCACTTTACGAACCATACCGATAATCTGTGGAGTAGCTTCTACTTCAACGCTCTGGTTCATTTTAGATAAACCCAAAGCCTGAACGGTTCTTTTTTGGCGCTCGCTTCTGTCGATAACGCTTTTTACTTGTGTTATTTTGATCTTAGCCATAATATTATCCGTTAAATACTTTGTTTAAATCTATACCACGGGTTTGAGCTACTGTATAAGCATCACGCATTTTAGTTAATGCATCAACAGTTGCTTTTACCACGTTGTGTGGGTTAGATGATCCTTTAGATTTTGCCAATACATTATGTACACCGGCACTCTCTAATACAGCACGCATCGCACCACCGGCAATTACTCCGGTACCTACTGCAGCTGGTTTGATTAAAACAAAACCACCTGAGAATTTACCGATTTGCTCATGAGGTACAGTACCATTTAAAATCGGAACTTTTACCAAGTTCTTTTTAGCATCATCCACACCTTTAGCAATTGCTTCAGTTACCTCTTTCGCTTTACCTAAACCGAAACCAACAACACCGTTTTCATCACCTACAACAACAATTGCAGAGAAGCTGAAAGTACGGCCACCTTTGGTTACTTTGGCAACACGTTGTATACTAACCAAACGATCCTTTAATTCGATATCGGTGGTTTTTACTCTTTTTATATTAATAGTTGACATCTTACTTTTTCTTCAGATTAAAATACTAAACCAGCTTCGCGGGCACCCTCTGCCAACGATTTCACACGACCGTGGTATAAATAGCCATTTCTATCGAAAACAACTTCTTTAACACCTGCAGCAATTGCTTTTTCGGCAACTAATTTACCTACTGCAACTGACTGATCGCTCTTGCTTCCAGTACCAGTAAAATCTTTCGATAATGATGATGCTGATGCTATTGTTCTACCGGTTACATCGTTAATTACCTGAGCATAAATCCCTTTATTGCTTCTATATACAGATAACCTTGGACGTTCTTCCGAACCGGTAAGTCTTTTTCTGATCCCTTTTTTAATACGATCTCTTCTTGATAATTTTTTACCTGCCATGATTACTATTTTTTAGATGCTGATTTACCTGCTTTTCTTCTTAACACTTCACCTACAAATTTGATACCTTTACCTTTATATGGTTCTGGTGCACGTAACGAACGGATTTTCGCTGCTACCTGGCCAATCAATTGTTTGTCAATACTTTCTAAAATAATTTTAGGCGTCTGACCTTTTTCTGATTGCGTAGTTACTTTAATCTCTGCTGGCAACTGGAATACATAGTGGTGAGAGTAACCCAAAACCAAGTCTAATGTATTACCCTGGTTTGTAGCACGGTAACCAACACCTACCAACTCTTGAGTTAATGTGTAACCTTCTGTAACACCAACAACCATGTTGTTAAGCAATGAGCGGTATAAACCGTGTAATGCTTTGTGTTTCTTTTGATCTGATGGACGTTGAACTGTTAAAATTCCATCTTCCTGACTTACAGTGATATCTTTATCAACTGCTTGTGATAATTCTCCTTTAGGGCCTTTTACAGTTACCACGTTATCGTTAGATACGGTAATGGTTACGCCTGAAGGGATTGTAATTGGGGCTTTTCCTATTCTTGACATTGTGTAGTTCTCCTAAATATTAATAAACGTGACACAATACCTCACCACCAATATTTAATTTGGCTGCTTCTTTATCGGTCATTATGCCTTTAGAAGTAGATAAGATTGCGATACCTAAACCGTTTAATACTCTTGGCATATTTTCAACGCCTGCATACTGTCTCAAACCTGGTTTACTTACTCGCACTAATGTACGAATAGCAGGAACTTTAGTAATCGGATTGTATTTCAAAGCTATTTTAATCGTGCCTTGAACGGTAGTATCTTCAAACTTATAGTTCGCGATGTAACCTTTATCAAAAAGTACTTTTGTAATTTCCTTTTTAAGGTTTGATGCAGGAATTTCTACAACTCTGTGGTTGGCCTTAATGGCATTCCTTACTCTTGTTAAATAATCTGCTATTGGATCTGTATTCATTATTTATTGTTTTTGATAGTGGTTTCCTTCTGCTACCCAGCTGTGGGACCTGCTATCGGTTAAAATTCTTTTAAAAGCAAAAAGACCAAAGCACAAAGACTAAAGCAACATATATCGCTTTAGACTTTGAGCTTTCAGCTTTAAGCTTGTATTACCAAGATGCTTTTTTTACACCTGGTATTTTACCGTCTAGTGCCATTTCGCGGAATGTTACCCTTGAAATACCAAAGGTACGCATATATCCACGAGGACGACCAGTTAATTTACAACGGTTGTGTAAACGTACCGGAGATGAGTTTTTAGGTAATTTATCTAAACCCTCGAAATCTCCTGCAGCTTTTAATGCTGCACGTTTTTCAGCGTATCTAGCTACCAATTTTTGGCGCTTAACTTCGCGTGCTTTTACACCTTCTTTTGCCATTATTCTGCTGTTTTTTGATTTTTAAATGGTAATCCGAATTGTTTCAATAACTCAAGCGCTTCAACGTCAGATTTTGCCGAAGTTACGAAAGTTATATCCATCCCTAAAATTTTATTGATTTTATCGATGTTAATCTCTGGAAAGATGATTTGCTCAGTAACACCTAAAGTATAGTTACCTTTTCCATCAAATCCTTTATCATTAATACCTTTGAAATCACGGATACGAGGCAAAGCTACAGAGATCAAACGATCTAAGAACTCGTACATGTTGTTATCGCGAAGCGTAACGCGCACACCAACTGGCATACCTTTACGCAATTTAAAGTTAGAGATATCTTTCTTTGAACTCGCCGGAACCGCTTGCTGACCAGTAATGGTGGTCAACTCAACGATAGTGGTGTCCATAATTTTTTTATCTGTAACAGAAAAACGACCAACACCCTGATTGATACAGATTTTTTCCAACTTAGGAACCTGCATTACAGTTTTGTACTGAAATTTCTCTTTTAGTGCATTTACAACTTCTTCTTTGTATTTGCTTTTTAATCTAGGTGTAGCCATTATTTAATCTCCTCTCCTGAAATTTTAGCAACTCTAACCAATTTACCATCTGCGTTAGGTTTACGACCTACGCGGGTAGCTTTACCAGATTTTGGATCAACCAACATCAGGTTAGAAATGTGAAGAGCAGCTTCTTTTTTAATAATACCACCGTTTGGATTAGCAGCATTTGGTTTAGTGTGTTTAGATACTAAATTAATGCCTTCTACAATGGCTCTGTTTTTATCTTTTTGTACTGAAAGTACTTTTCCTTGTTGACCTTTTGAATCGCCAGCAATTACTTTAACTAAATCTCCTGTACGGATTTTAAGTTTTGGTGTATTTACTTTGTTTCCCATTTTATAATACCTCCGGTGCTAATGATACGATTTTCATGAATTGTTTTTCACGTAGTTCTCTCGCAACCGGGCCAAAGATACGTGTACCTCTTGGCTCATCCTGTGCGTTCAATAATACAGCAGCATTATCGTCAAAACGGATATAAGAACCATCTTTACGACGGATTTCTTTTTTAGTTCTTACAACAACTGCTTTAGAAACTGTACCTTTTTTGATGTTACCTGAAGGTAACGCGCTTTTTACGGTAACAACTACTTTATCACCAATTGAAGCATAACGTTTGCCGGTTCCACCTAGCACACGAATTACCAATACTTCTTTTGCGCCGCTATTATCAGCAACGTTTAATCTCGATTCCTGTTGTACCATCTTATTTAGCTCTTTCTAAAATTTGTACCAATCTCCAGTTCTTGTTTTTACTCAAAGGACGAGTTTCCATAATCAATACCGTATCACCGATACCGCATTCATTTTTCTCATCGTGAGCCATAAATTTGGTAGTTTTCTTTACGAACTTACCATAAATCGGGTGTTTTACTTTACGTTCCACGCTCACTACAACAGATTTATCCATCTTGTTGCTTACCACTAACCCGGTTCTTGTTTTTCTTAATTGTCTTTCCATGTCGACTCTCAAATTATTTAGTTTCAGTAGCTGACTCCGTGTTTTTCACTTTAGTCAACTGAGTGTTTAAACGGGCTATATCTTTCCTTACTTTTGCAATACGTGAAGGATTTTCTATAGCTGAAATAGTGTGAGCGAACTTTAACTTTGATAAGTTCTCTTTTTCTTCCGCAATCTTAGCTACTAATTCTTCTTTTGAAAGCCCTGTGATTTCTGAATTTTTCATTTTTCTTTTTCTTTTACGTTGAGTGTAGCGGTTATAATAAACAAGTATTTTACAACATTCATCTCAACACTTTACTATGCTTCTACGTAATCTCTACGTACTACGAATTTGGTTTGGATCGGTAATTTCTGAGCAGCTAAACGCAATGCTTCTTTAGCAACTTCCAAAGGCACACCTTCAGCTTCGAAAATTACACGTCCAGGTCTTACAACTGCTACCCAATATTCAGGAGCACCTTTACCTTTACCCATACGCACCTCAGCAGGTTTTTTAGTTACCGGTTTGTCCGGGAAGATCCTGATCCATACTTGGCCTTCACGTTTCATGAAACGGGTTACGGCAATACGGGCAGCCTCGATCTGGCGACTTGTGATCCAAGTTGCCTCTAGAGATTTGATACCGAAAGATCCGAATGCTAATTCAGCTCCACGGGAAGCTAAACCCTTCATTCTGCCTTTTTGCATCTTCCTGAACTTCGTTCTTTTTGGCTGTAACATTTTATTTTGTTCTAATCGTTAAACGATGTTAATAAATCAATTATTTACGAGGACCTCTGTTAGCGCCTGCGCCACCACCTCTGTTTGCACCACCTTGGCCTGGACCACGACCACCGCCTTGGTTTCCACCACGTCTGTCGTTACCACCGCCACGGTTGTCTCTTCCACCACCACGGTTATCTCTTCCACCGAAAGCTGGTTTATCTGATGCGCCTTTAGGACCGTTGTTTGTTGCACCAATGTTTGGAGACAAATCACGTTTTCCATAAACCTCACCTTTACAGATCCAAACTTTAACACCTATTTTACCATAAGTAGTTAAGGCTTCGGCTAATGCGTAGTCGATATCAGCACGGAATGTATGCAAAGGCACTCTTCCTTCTTTGTACTGCTCGGTACGTGCCATCTCAGCACCACCTAAACGACCAGAAGTCATGATTTTGATACCTTCAGCACCCATACGCATGGTTGATGCGATAGAAGATTTCATTGCTCTACGGAATGAGATCCTTGCTTCTAATTGTTTTGCAACACCTTCTGCAACTAATTGTGCATCAAGTTCCGGGCGTTTAATTTCGAAGATGTTAATTTGAATTTCCTTTTTAGTCAGTTTCTTTAACTCTTCTTTGATTTTATCAACCTCAGCACCTGCTTTACCGATTACAATACCCGGGCGAGCAGTATGTATGGTAACGGTGATACGTTTTAACGTACGCTCGATAACCACTTTTGCTACACCACCTTTTGCAATACGGGCAGAAAGGTATTTTCTTATTTTCTCATCTTCAACTAATTTATCGGAGTAGTTGTTGCCACCGAACCAGTTAGAATCCCATCCTTTGATAATTCCTAATCTGGCACCTATTGGATTTGCTTTTTGTCCCATTTCCTAATTAGTTTTGAGTTGTTTCTGTGTTTTTACTATCTACAATCAGCGTTACGTGGTTAGAACGTTTACGAATTCTATATCCACGGCCTTGAGGAGCTGGACGTAAGCGTTTCAACTGACGGCCACCATCAACCATAACTGTTTTAACAAAAAGTTGATTTTCTTCAGGGCGGGCACCTTCATTTTTAGTTTCCCAGTTTTTGATAGCAGATAATAATAATTTCTCAACTTTTATTGCTGCTTCTTTATTGGTAAACTTTAAAATGCTTAATGCTTTTTCTACACGTTCACCTCTGATAAGATCTACAACCAAACGCATCTTACGCGGTGAGGTTGGACAATTGTTTAATTTTGCTACTGCTTCCATTGTCTAATTATTTTTTCTTTTCAGCGTGTCCTCTGAATGTTCTGGTTGGAGCAAATTCTCCCAACTTGTGACCAACCATGTTTTCTGTAACGTACACAGGGATAAATTTATTTCCGTTGTGTACAGCAAATGTATGATTCACGAAATCTGGTGATATCATTGATCTGCGAGACCAAGTTTTGATTACAGACTTTTTGCCTGAATCATTCATAGAGTTTACTTTTTTCTCTACGTTATGGTCAATATAAGGTCCTTTTTTTATCGAACGAGCCATTATTTCTTCCTTCTCTCTATGATGTAACGATTAGAATATTTTTTAAGTTCTCTGGTTTTGTAGCCTTTAGCTAAAACGCCTTTTCTTGAACGTGGGTGACCACCTGATGATCTACCTTCACCACCACCCATTGGGTGATCTACTGGGTTCATCGCTACCGGTCTGGTTCTCGGACGACGGCCCAACCAACGTTTACGACCAGCTTTACCTAATACTTCATTTGCATGATCTGAGTTAGATACCGCACCGATAGTAGCAAGACAACTCGTCAGGATTAAACGGGTTTCGCCTGAAGGCATTTTTAAAGTAGCATATTTACCATCGCGGGCAGCTAATTGTGCATAAGCACCTGCACTACGAGCTAATTGTGCTCCTTTTCCAGGGTGAATCTCCACATTGTGGATAATAGAACCTAATGGAATGTTCGATAATTTTAAAGTGTTACCTACTTCTGGTGATGCTTTATCGCCCGATAATAATACCGAACCAACTTGCAATCCTTCAGGAGCAATGATATAACGCTTCTCGCCATCTGCATAATGTAATAATGCAATGCGGGCAGTACGGTTTGGATCGTATTCAACAGTAGCTACTGTTGCAGGAATATCGAATTTATCGCGTTTGAAGTCGATTAAACGATAAGATTTTTTGTGACCACCACCGATATAGCGCATAGTCATCTTACCTGTATTGTTACGTCCACCAGACTTTTTTGATGATACAACCAATGATTTTTCGGGCTTGGTTGCTGTAATCTCCGTAAAACTAGCACCAACTCTGAAGCGGGTACCTGGAGTAACTGGTTTAAATTTTCTTAAGCCCATAGTTATAATGAATAATTAAATTAAAGGGTTGCGTAATAATCTATTGTTTCGCCGTCTTTTAACGTTACGATTGCTTTTTTGTATTTCGGGCTACGGCCTGATACAAAACCTGCTTTAGTGTAACGAGATTTAGCTTTTCCATCAACAACCATCGTATTAACTGCAACGATGGTTACACCGTACAATTTCTCAATAGCAGCTTTGATTTGGATTTTGTTAGCCTTGTGGTTAACACTGAACGTGAAACGGTTAGATTTCTCAGATAAAGCTGAAGCTTTTTCGGTTAATATTGGTTTTTTTAAAATTTCCATATTACTTGGCAAACGCCTCCTCCAAAGTTTTAACAGAATCAGCAGTTAACACAAGTACACCAGCGTTCAACACGTCATAAGTGTTTAAATCTGCTGCAGAGATTACTTTAGTTTTCTGAACGTTTCTGCTTGATAAATAGATATTATTATTTTGTGCAGGTAAAACCAACAAAGTTTTTTGATCATCTACTTTTAAAGCAGCCAATAAACTTGTGTAGTTTTTAGTTTTAATCGTATCGAAGTTGAAATCTTCTAAAATCACTACGTTATTGTCTTTTGCTTTGTAAGCTAAAGCCGATTTACGTGCCAATGATTTTAATTTCTTGTTCAATTTAAAACTGTAATCACGTGGCTGAGGACCGAAAACACGACCACCACCGTTAAATAACGGAGATTTAATGCTACCGGCACGGGCACCACCTGTACCTTTTTGTTTGTATAGTTTACGGGTTGAACCAGCAATTTCATTACGTTGTTTAGACTTGTGTGTACCTTGACGTTGGTTAGCCAAATACTGTTTTACATCTAAATAAATCGCGTGGTCGTTAGGCTCGATACCAAATACCGATTCAGGAAGTTGCACCTTGGCACCTGTTTCTTTACCTGAAATGTTTAATACTTTAACTTCCATCTGATTATTTGTCTAAGATTACGTAAGAACCTTTAGCTCCTGGAATGGAACCACTAACTACTAATAAGTTTTGCTCAGCATAAACTTTCAAAACCTGTAAGTTTTGAATTTTTACCCTGTCTCCACCTGTTCTTCCTGCCATGCGCATTCCTTTGAATACACGTGAAGGGAATGATGATGCTCCCAATGAACCTGGGGCACGCAAACGGTTATGCTGACCGTGAGTCTGCATACCAACACCGGCAAATCCGTGGCGTTTTACAACACCTTGAAAACCTTTACCTTTTGAGGTACCTACAACATCAACAAAATCGCCTTCTGCAAATGCATCTACAGTTACAACATCACCTAAGTTAAGTGCAGTTGTAAATGAGTTGAATTCTACCAGCTTGCGTTTCGGAGTTGTGTTTGCTTTCGCGAAATGGCCTTTTAACGGTTGAGAAGTGTTTTTCTCTTTTTTCTCATCATATCCTAGCTGAACAGCTGAATACCCGTCTTTTTCTTCGGTCTTTACCTGTGTAACTACACAAGGCCCAGCTTCGATTACAGTACAAGGAATGTTTCTTCCCTCTGCATCGAAAATACTGGTCATTCCTACTTTTTTTCCAATAATTCCTGACATTTTATCTTTTCTTTTTAACACCCATCGAAGCAGTAGGGCTTCGTTCAAGGTGGTTGTACATCCCCCGAAAGGGACGGCAAAGATAGACAAGAATTATTAATTTTCAAATAGTTAGCTAATTATTTTTTCAAATAAATTGCTGATATGATGTGATTTAACTGAAAAATGGATGCAGATCGGCTGTCAACGCGGTTAAAGCAGTAGTTATAGATTTGACTTAAAGCACTTTATCCTTATTTTACAGTACAAAAAACCGGTATGAAATCTAACCTTAACTGATTTCCCGAATCGTTTGGCAAGAATAGTGTATACACCCTGATGTGCTGTTATAAACAGGCACGTCATCCACAAATAAACCATCAAATATAATGGCTTTATCAATGTCGTTTTTAATTGAGCCCATTTCAGGCTGAATAATTAAAACATCGCTATTTGAAAAATCAATGTGCTATTCCGCCGTTTAGGCTAATGGTTATAATGGCTAAAATAATAAATCCTATCAGTACATAAAGATAATCACGCTCAATCAAAAAGCTAAAGATGGCGAAAACGATGCGCGCAATCGGTGTAAAAATAAGCATGAGTATGCCAAATTGTACAATAGCATCGCCCTGAAAACCAGTTACTCCTTTAAATATAGCCACAATGGAAGAAAACTTGCTGACTTCCGGCTTAAAAACGCTATAATCGGTAACGGCTCCTTTGTTATGAACGAGGAAAATGACGCCACCGATTAATACAATAGCCATCGAAATGATTACGCCTGTACGCAAAAGTGTACCCAGAATCACCTGGATATCTTTATCGTCAAGATTTTCTTTTCCTGTTCTACGCATTATAATCCCTTTATTCCTTTATATATCATCTGCAATGCCAGAAAGGTGACTACAATTGCAAATACAATTTTAAGTTTATCTGTTTTGGCCTTCAATAAAACTTTAGATCCTAAAGAGGCACCTGTTAAAACTCCGATACATACCGGCATGGCGATACCGGGATCGATCTGGCCACGGTGCAGATAAACTACTGCACTGGCTGCCGCCGTAACCCCCATCATAAAATTACTGGTTGTGGTTGATACCTTAAAAGGCAAACGCATAATATTATCCATTGCAATTACCTTTAACGCTCCACTTCCGATGCCCAATAATCCTGATAAGGTTCCGGCAAAAAGCATCATTAAAAAACCACCAGGCACATGTTTTACAGTATAGGGATGATCAATACCTTTATCAGGGTAAGACCCGTTGAGTTTAAAAAACCTGGCCCATTTATCAGTATTGTCCAGAGTAGTGTGGTCTACCTTTTTCTTTAAAGTCATGATTGCGGAAAAAATTAAAATACAGCCAAACAGAATAGCAATATAGTTTGCATTGAGATAAACGGCTACAATTGCCCCGCAAATGGCCCCTATAGTAGTGGCGATTTCTAAAAACATTCCGATCCGGATATTGGTGATGCCTTCTTTTACATAAGCGGCAGCCGAGCCCGAAGAGGTAGCGATAACCGAAACAATAGATGCACCAATGGCATAATGGATATCAACCCCTAAAGCTAATGTAAGTAACGGGATAATGATTACCCCACCGCCTAAACCGGTTAGCGAGCCTAACAATCCAGCTAAAAAAGCGCCAAATAAAACGATAATGGTAAACAGCAGTACCGACATACGGGCAAATATAGGGTACTTGCTTTAGCGAAACGAAAGATTTAGGGAATAAAATAAAGTCTATATGTTATATGGAATAGGTAAAATGAGGGATGGAAAATGGATAATGGAAGAGGTTAAAGTGGAAGTTTAATATCAACCATGAGCCATCTTACATTATTTCCCTAATCGTTTGATCATCTCTGCACTCAAATCCCTACCGTCATTCAGCCGGTTCGCAAAAAATGATTTTGCTGCTTCAAAATGTTCCTTGTAACCCTTCAAATCGCCGTAACCGATAATGGATGCCCATTCATGTACCGCCGTATGGAATTCCAAATCATCGCCCCGGATTGATTTATCGTATAATGCCGTATTGATCGATTCTTCCAGCATGGTTTCATTTTTGAAAAGGTATTCGGCAATGCCCAGCCGCAGTTTAAAAGGTGGGGTTTGGCAGATCAGGTTATCGTAAGGATTTACCCCCATTTTATACCAGGCATAAACCATACTCAATAAACTGAGATGCGAATTGGGTTTCTGTTTATGATCGGAATCAGATAGGCTGAACTCTTTCATGATGTTATCATCCAGCAATAAAAGTGAACGGCTCTCCTGAAAAACGAAATCGCGGGCTGCATAAATTTTCTCCCTAAACTCCGATTCATTTTCACAGATCATCAGCTTAAACAGCTCAGACTCTGCCTGTGCATAATATTTTACCTGTTTTTGTGCATAAGGGTTTAAAATGGCCAAACCTGCATAAATGTGAGATTTATAGCTAAAAATCCTCAGGGTGGTTAAAATCTTCACATTATCGATGCCACCGGCGTAGGCCGGATTATCCCAGGGGAAGAAACCGGCATTTTTCCAGGCAGACCCCATACTTTCAAAACCCATATGCGTTACTGCCTGGGTATCGGCCACAATGCGATCGTGTTCGCGGTAATCGTCCATTTCGATAATGTTCGATTTTAAAGATTGATAAACTTCCAATGCCCGGGCATAAACTTCATCGGTAGCCCGGTGACGAACCACTACAAGCGTTTGCCCCTCAGGACTGAAAGCCGGGCCGTGCAGAGAATGGCAGGTTACAATCTGGGTGTCTGGCGGAAGGTGCTTTTCAAAAGCAGCAATTTCAGGATGTTTGACCGATGTTTGGCCCGAAACAATTGCACCATATTTGGTTGAACGCGCAAAGGTAGCCACCACTTCATCAATTCTTTCGGCTTCAACGCAATAAATAATAAAATCAGCTTTACGCGACACCTCATGTCCATCAATTAAAACTTCAACTCCTTTAGGTTCGAGTTCATTTTTTAAATCCGTAAAACGTAAGGGCATATCTGCGCCACATACCTTGTAACCTGCGTTTACAAACGATAAAGCATACAATTTGCCCATATCGCCCATACCAATAATTCCTATTTGCATGAAACAAATGTAACCTATCGTAAATAATTTTATAATAAAACTTAGATAAAATTGTTATTTAGAATGTTAAACGAAAATAATTTTATCGATTTGCCAAATTTTAAACATTTTTTTTAATCGCAAAATGGATAAAATGTAGTTTTACATGCTAATACCTATATTTAAACTATGCAGAAAATTAAACACACCTTATTGTTTTTAGGCGCTATGCTTTTTTTAAACCTTGCATTTGCGCAAAGCACTCCTGACACCACAAAAAATACCGACCCATCGCTAAACGGCCAGTATCAGTTCATGTTAAAAAAATCCAAGAGTTTGTATGGCGCGAAGCTGATTAACCCAAACCGTTTATCTGCTTTATGGAAAAGTGTTAACGATACGCTAAAAAAGGAGCGTAGGCAACTACAGGAGGCCAGGCAGGAAATTAAGACACAAGCCGATCATATTTCAAGTTTAAAAGGCGAGGTTACCGGAAAAGAAAACTCACTGGCCAACGCTACAGCCTCGGTTAACGAAATTAAGTTTTTAGGAATTTCATTTAACAAGGGCACTTATAATACTATGGTTTGGACCATTATTATTGTGCTGGGCATTGGCCTGGCTTTTGTTATTTTTCAATCCGGAAAGTTGAGGCATGAGGCCAAATACAGGACTGAACTTTACCAGGAAGTGGCCGATGAATTTCAGGCGCATAAGGTAAAGGCAAAAGATAAAGAAATGAAACTTGCACGCGAGCTGCAGGACGAGCGTAATAAGTGGGATGAAGGCAGGGGAAGATAATAAGGTCTGGCCACTAACCAACGCAGAAGATATCTTTCTTTTGGTTATATAGCAGAAATCCTAACTAGTGCCAGATGATTACACCTGGCACTACTAAAAATTCAAATCGAAATAACAACTTTTCAATATTTTTGAAAATGATGGGTTCTGTTTTTATGGCGGCCTTCTGTCCCGCTATTCCTCCAAGTCCTCACTCATTACTTCGCTCCGGGCTTTCCGTTCTATCGGGTTTAATAAATAAAGACAGTGCCTGAAAATCTAACAAACACTTGTATAATAGGCCTTTAATTTTTAATGCTGTACTTCAAACCCAACTCAAACTCTCCATTGCTATAACTCAGCATTTTTGAGGTATTGGTGGTGTACTGGAACAAAAGCGAAAATTGGTTTTTGTAAAGAGTACCAAAACCAGCTGTAAAGCTATTGGTGCTATGGTAAATGCTATTAAATATTAATTTATTATCTAATAACTGTACATTAACGCCTGCATCAAAAATACCATTATAATTTTGCACGCCACGATATACCAATTTTGGTTCTAAGCTATTAATTAATTGATCAGTGGTAAATTTGTAACCTGCAGCAATAAAATAGGTAGAACGGTCTACAACATTCCTCATTATATCTCGTTTAAAAAACCGTTTAAGATTTGGTACCGTAGCCTGCAGGGTTAAATTTTCAGTACGATAAGCAGCCCCAAAATCGCCATCCAGGTAGAGTTTGCGATCATTAAAACTATTCAGCACATCATCATCTAAATCGCCTTTAACTTTATTAAAATTCACCGATTCATTCATCATACCGGCAGATACGCCAAAATCGAGAAAATTTGTTCCTCCATTTAAAGGCAGGTGGTAAGCATAGGTTAGCGTAGCCCGGGTACGATTAATGGCGCCCGCTGTTTCGTTATAAAAAAGCACACCTAAACCTACCTTATTGTCAGCCAAACCATAATCGCCGGTAAGGGATTGAATTTTGGGAGCGCCCTCTACCCCTGCCCATTGCATCTTCAGTGCGGCATTGAGGTTTAAGCCTGTTTCAAGGCCGGCCATAGCCGGGTTAGCTAAAAACTGGTTCTGGTAGTAAATGCTCCCCATAGGATTAAGTTGGGCAAATGTTGGTCTAATCAATAAAAACAACAGCGCTACGACATAATATTTCATTTTTCTCCCTGTTATTTTTTATATAAGATTGATATAAAACCTTTAATAGATCCATCTTTACCTAAATCAAGCATGTAATAATAGGTATCTTCCGCTAATGGTTTTCCGTTGAAATAGCCATCCCAATTATTTTGGTAGTTCGCTGTAGCATAAATCATCCTTCCTCCCCGGTCAAAAATGGTAAGTTTATTGTTCGGATACATTTCTAAACCCTTAACTACAAAAAAATCATTTCTACCATCACCATTCGGGCTAAGGATATTATTTATTACCTCAACCTCTGCCGTGGTTTGTATGATCAGAAAAGGCTGCAAAAAACCTTGACTTAACGTGACATTTACTGTCTGAAAAGTTTGTATCACGGCCATTTCACCAATGCTGAAATCATAAAGCTGATTATTGATTTTGCCGTAAGCACTGGCAGTATTGAATATATAGGGTAAGTTCTGTGCCCTCAGCTGATTTCCCCAAAAAAGCACAAACAGATACATGAATGCATAGTATATTTTTCTCATCACCTTTTAGTTTAAAGAGATCCATGTTGCGCCATCACTTTGAATGGTAAAAGTTTTATTTCCGGTAATAGTGGTTAAGCTCGAATCGTCGTTTAATAACACCGGGTTATTCAAGGTTACATCTCCTGATGATGGAGCTTTAATAATTACATATATCCGTCCTTTACAGGAACTGGCAGCCGGAAGATTAAGGTTTACTGCTGCACCTGCATTTTTTATCCTGACGGTATAATGGCTTTCATTCAGGGCTAACGTACCAGCGGCAGTAAAAGTTAGAATACTGGCAGAAACCGAACCATTAACATTTAAAGTACTGGAATTTGCCGGTGCATAGGCAGTAGCTGTTGCCGCTGATATTCCGTTAAGTGTTAGCGAACCACCATTTGTAGCAAAACTACCTGCTATTAAGGGATAGGCGGTATTAGAATTGGCTACTACCAGTGTATTATTTGCGTTTATAGTGTTTCCGGCTGCATTACTCCCGATAAAAATATTACCTGTGCCATTGTTTTTTGATCCTGCACTATAACCTATTGCGGTATTGTTGTCGCCATTGCTAACTTCAAGTGCTAAACTTCCTACTGCTGTATTGGCAACACCAGTACCATTTATCATTAATGTGTGGGTACCCAATGCTGTATTATTAGAGCCAACCGTATTGGCCGATAAAGACTGTGAGCCGAAACCACTATTATTAATGCCGCTGAAATTACGTTGTAACACCTGATAGCCAAATGCACTACTTTCATAACCCGAAATATTTACCGATAATGCTTCTTTTCCGAATGCACTATTGTAAAAACCTGATACGTTTGCGGTAAGTGTTTTGTAACCAAAAGAAATGTTACTTTCTCCTGAATTGCCCAAACGCCCGGATTTTAAACCATTAACCAAAAAGTTGATGGCAACATCATCAGTGTTACCCAAAAAATTGTTGTTCTGATCTATATTTCCGGCATTGCCCTTCAGCGCCCAAGCATTTGCATTAGCAAATAATGCCCTGCTCATCAGTTCCGGCTTTCCAGTTGCGGCATTTGTAATGTATACCTTGTTTGCATCACTAACACCATTGGTAGTTAATTTAGTTACAGTTACAGATTCATCAGCCAGCTTTGGCGTAGTTACTGAACCATCCACAAGCTGAAGCGTGTTCACGGCAGCATCATCTATATTAATATTCTTAATTTCCTTATTCCCAATTTTTACTGAAGTTACTGCGCCATCTGCGAGTTTGGGCATGGTAATGGCGCTATCAGCTATTTTCGAAGTAGTTGCCGCACCATCCGCAAGTTTAACAGTGCTTACTGCACCTACATTGATATCGATTACTACATCCTTAAGTAACGCTGTGGTACCACTGGCACTAATGCTTAAATCAGTTGAGGTTAAAGCCTTGGCACCAGATAGTTGGTTAACGTCCAATGTTACTGGTTTCCATACGGCACCATCAAATAAAAGAACCTGGTTATTGGCTGGTGCAGCTGCATTTAAAGTTTTGCCCTGAATGTTTTGGAGGGTTGGGTTTGGATAATTACCGGTTAAATCGCCTCCGGCAGCTCCGGTTGAAGGACCTACCGGCCCAGTATCACCTTTGTCTCCTTTATCGCCCTTTAAACCAGGTATGCCCTGTAAACCAGCAGCACCGGTATCACCTTTGACGCCCTGTGGGCCTGTTGCACCGGCAATACCCTGTATGCCTTGCGGACCAACTGCACCAGCAGGGCCTTGCGGGCCTGTTGCTCCCGGATCACCTTTCGGTCCTACCGGCCCGTTTGCGGCATACAACGCATAAGGAACGCTTAACAGTTGTGCTGTTCCGGCAAGGGTAAAATTGGCCCCGTTCTCTGGATCGATTTCAACTTTAACAAATTTTAATCCATTCGCCCAGGTCACCCCTGCTATGGTACCGCTTACAGCACTTGCCCCTGCTGATCCAATGGCTACTGCATAGAGGCCCAATCCATTGGTAACCACATTTCTTACTTCCGAATATTGCATAGTACCTGTAGCAGATGCATCCAGTATGCTGATGCGCAGGGCGATATTTTTATTTGCGAGTGGTGTACCATTGGTATTTCTGGCAGCACCTTGATAATTGAATTGTTGTGGAGTTTGTGCGCTGACAGCCAATGCAAAGCCTATGCTTAATAATGTAAACAGTAATTTTTTTTTCATGAAAAGGGATGAGATACATTGATTTGACTACAAATAAAAGGTAGCCAAACGATCAAATCTAATAATTAGTATAAGCTGAGAACTGAATTTTACACGAAAACTTATTACTGATGCACAAAATACTGTAAACCAAATCCATATATAAATTACAGGCCCGTAATTTTACACGAACAGCGATTCCAAAGGCCATCAATGCTTTATTAATTCCGGAAATTGGGATAAAATACTTACCGGTTTTAAACCAACTAGGTTTCTGAAGGAAAAGATATCCCTTTGATATTCCGGTATAGATCTACAGCATAGAGGTCTGTCATTCCGGAAACAAAGTCTAGCACACTCTGTATAATAGAATAAATATCGGTCAAATCGGTATGATATTGTTTTGGAATGAGCTTAACCAGTTTTTTATAATAGTGTGTATTATTATGAATAAGTGCCGGAACAAACTCTTCTAGTAAACCGGCCATAATTTTATAACCCGCCACCTCTTTCTGTATTACTGAAGAGAAATTATATATACGCTCCACGGAGATTTTTTCTACTGCTTTCCAAGCCGAAATATAGGGTTCGGGCAGTAGATCGGTTAAGCTATGGTTAAGATCACCTTTCAATAGTTTTTTCTGTTCCCTGAAGAAAATGGCTGCACATTGGTTTGTTAAAGTGTTAATGGCCTTAGCACGGAGTAGGCCTATCTTGGCATCATCATCTTCATAATCGTTTTTTAACCGTTCTTCTATAGTTGTTGAATTGGCAAAAGGCATGAGGTAACCCTTTACTTCTTCGTAAGAAAGAATCTTGAGGCGGTGCGCATCTTCCAGGTCGATGATGCTGTAGCAGATATCATCGGCAGCCTCTACCAGATAAACCAAAGGATGGCGTTTATAGATGAGGTACTCGCTGTCTTCCTGTGCCAGGCGAAGTTCGGTAGCAATTTTTTTGAAACTTTCCTCTTCTGATTGGAAGAAACCATATTTTTTACGGTGCAGCAAACCTTTTTGTTTGCCTGCAATAGAAGCACATGGATATTTGGCTATAGAGGCCAGGGTAGAGTAGGTAAGCGCATAAGCATCATTTCCCTTTCCTTTTAATGGATGCGTAAGAATCCGGATGGCATTGGCATTTCCTTCGAAATTAATTAAATCGTGCCATTGCGATTCACTCATCTCTTTCTGGTAAACCTTACCATCGCCATCGGTAAAATAGCGCGAAATGGCCGCTTCTCCCGAATGTCCAAATGCCGGGTTGCCCAAATCATGCGCCAATGCAGCGGCAGCCACAATATTACCTACTTCGTTTATTAAGGGAACGTCTTTAATAAGTTCTGGTTGATATTCTTCTATACCTTTAAGAAATATATTTGCCATGGAACGGGCCACACTCGCCACTTCTAAACTATGTGTTAAGCGATTGTGTACAAAAACACTTCCAGGCAAAGGAAAAACCTGCGTTTTATTCTGCAGCCTTCTAAATGGAGACGAAAAGATCAACCGGTCATAATCACGCTGAAAATCTGAACGTGCCCGATCTGTACTGGCACCATATTGCTCTTGTCCGTATCTTTTATTCGAAAGTAAGTATTTCCACTCCATTTATCGCGCTGGCATTTAAAATTTGGTGCAAGTTAAACAAAACGTGAAAATGGTTAAGCATAAAGCTTTAAGTAAAATTTGTATTACATCAATTAAAAGATATATCTATATTTGCGGCCAAACAAACAAACAAACAACAATGAAAAAAATCTTATTAACGCTAGCTATCTTATGCTGTTTTACGGTTTTGACCAAAGCACAATTTGAAGGCTCAAAACAAATTTTCGAAAGTCCGAAATTAAAGGACGCAATCAAAACACACAAAACTGTAGCTATTTTACCCTTTGCGGTAAAAATCTCTTACAGGAAACAACCCAAAAACTTTAGCGCTGAAGCGAACAAAAGTCAGGAAGAATCAATGGCCAGGTCTATCCAGGCAAGTATGTATACCTTTTTGCTAAGAAAAGCTTCAGACTATACGGTAACTTTTCAGGATGTTGACAAAACAAATATCCTGTTAAAAAAAGCCGGCGTTCTGAATAAGTTAGACGAGACCACTAAAGATGAATTAGCTAAAATACTGGGTGTTGATGCGGTGATTGGTGGCCGTTTTGAAACAGAGCAAACGAAATCAGAAGCTGGCGCCATTGCCTCAGCTGTTTTATTCGGAGGTTTTGGAGGAAAATCCGGAACAGGCACCATGTTCTTAACCATCAATAACGGATCAGACGGTGAATTATTATGGCGTTTCTTTAAAACAATGGATGATAACATTATGAGTTCTACCGATGATATGGTGGAACGGATGATGCGAAAAATATCGCGGAATTTCCCTTATCGAAACTAAAACAGAGGCAGATAGAAATATCTGCCTTTTTTGTTAACTACGTTTGCTGGTGATCATGAATCAAACCATTTAGCTTCTGCCCTGTTTATTGATAAAATGATACGGACATGAAAACGAGTGTATATAACAAAAAAGAGCATCTGGAGGGATATGTAGGGTCAGGTGACGAGCAAGCTGAAAAATCAGACGTGCAAAAAGCTTTAGAGCAGGCCAATGATACAAATATAGTAACGAGTTACGGCAAAGAACCCAGTGAATTGATTGAAGGAAATCCTTCAGCAAGAGATGGTGGAGATAACTCTGGTACACAAGGTAAAGATTCACTTAGTGATGATGCCTACAATAGCGCTGATAAAAACCCAACGTTGAAGAGTGCTGAAAGTCATACCGGCAGTTCGTCTGAAGATTTTAAACCAAAAACCGATATTAATGAGGCTGATGAAAACCACGCATTAAATACCGGCATTTAATACATTGAGATTACTAAAACAGGATTGAATTTATCAGTAAGATTCAGGTTATATTGATCAAACATTTAACCCTTAAAAATAAGTTATTGACATGGTAATCCTATGTTTTTGAATCACAACCAGATACTATTTACATCTAAAAAAAATTGACATATGTCAATTCATTAAAACCATATCTTTTGCGATTTGATGATAAGTTATTGAAATTAGCTATGCCTTAGGATTCGCGACAAGCTAAAAATTAGAGAAGAACTATTAAGGGCTTTAGCTAGTTAATCCACACATTTCAGTTGTTGAATTCTAAATTACTTCCATCTACCGGGAAAGGCGTAAACCTATAAAGGGATTGTCTATTAGGATAATCCCTTTATAATTAAGTTACAAATCTTTGCCATGCAAACCTTTGTCGTCGTTCTTGTTTCTGTTTCCTATATCTTCACCCTGACTTAAATTCGAATTATTAAGACTTCCATTTACGTCCTGATTAACATCATTCTCTCCGCTTTTGTGAGATGTCATCGGTTCATCTTTACGCTTAAAATCAGCTCTTTTATGCCCGTAAGTAGCTTCTCCGTTATCCCACTCTATATCCTCTTCGTTGTGGTTAGTCTCCTCGTTAGGATCAATATTTTTATTTTCATTATTTTCCATAGCGATTTATTTTATAAACACTCTTTTATCAGAACAATGGATACGATAGAAAGGTTTAATGTTGAAACAATTATATACTTCCCGGCCTTTGCTCCATTTTATGGCCTTTGATTAATTGTGGCTAATTCACCCCTTTGCTTTGATCTATTGCTGTGCTACTATCCAAATCATCTTTCGTCGAACCATTTTCATCACGATGTTCTGGCGGGTTTTCCATCCTGCTTTCTTCCAGTTCAGAAAAATCACTGCCATTTTGATTGGCTACTTCGCCATGTGAGGAAGGATCATCCTTCCCTTCTTCCTTAGGATCAGCAAAATCCTGTCCTTCAACTGGTAATCCTTCTTGTTCTTTGTCTTTACTTATCATATCAGTACAACCCAGACACCCCAGGTTTTGTTTTAGCATTTAGGCTATACAAAAAAAGGCCCCGATTTGCATCGGGACCTTTTTTATTCTTTTAAAATCAATTAAACTTTGATCTCAACTTCAACACCGCTAGGTAATTCAAGTTTCATTAAAGCATCAACTGTTTTAGAGTTAGAGCTATAAATATCCAATAAACGTTTGTAAGCACACAATTGGAATTGCTCTCTGGCTTTTTTGTTTACGTGTGGAGAACGTAAAACAGTAAAGATTTTTTTCTCAGTAGGAAGTGGAATCGGACCACTTACCACGGCACCCGTAGGTTTAACAGTTTTTACGATTTTCTCAGCAGATTTATCTACCAGGTTGTAATCGTAAGATTTTAACTTAATTCTGATTCTTTGGCTCATCTTATTTTTAATTATGGCTTCCTGTTAGAGCTATTAACAACAGAAACCGGATTTATCTTTTTTAGTATCGAGATAGCAGTATTAAGTATCAAGACGGATTATCCAATCTTGATACCCTATACTAAACACTTGTGACGAATTAGTCTTCAGTTTTAATTCTTCCTTTAGATTTAGCTACTACTTCGTCCTGAACGTTTTTAGGCGCTGGCTCATAGTGGTCAAATTCCATTGTAGAAGTTGCACGGCCTGAAGTGATGGTACGTAACTGAGTTACATAACCAAACATTTCTGAAAGTGGCACCAATGCTTTAATTACCTGAGATCCGTTACGGGTATCCATACCTTGCAACTGACCACGACGACGGTTCATATCACCGATAACATCACCCATATTTTCTTCAGGGGTCAAGATTTCGATTTTCATAATAGGCTCCATCAAAGCAGGTTTACATTTAGGTAAAGCCTCACGGTACGCCATACGGGCAGCAAGCTCGAATGATAAAGCATCTGAATCGACTGCGTGGAATGAACCATCAATCAAACGTACTTTCATATCAGGAAGCGGATAACCAGCTAAAACACCATTTGCCATTGCAGATGCAAATCCTTTTTCTACTGAAGGGATGAACTCACGAGGAATAGCACCACCTACAATTTCGTTTACGAACTGCAAGCCACCTTTTTCAAAATCAGCATCAATTGGAGAAATCACCACTTTGATATCGGCAAATTTACCACGACCACCTGATTGTTTTTTATAAACTTCGCGGTGTTCTGAGGTACCGAAGATCGCCTCTTTGTAAGCTACTTGTGGTGCACCTTGGTTAACTTCTACTTTAAATTCGCGTTTTAAACGGTCAATTAAGATATCTAAGTGAAGCTCACCCATACCAGAGATAACCGTTTGGCCAGTTTCCTGATCAGTTTGTACCCTGAAAGTAGGATCTTCCTCTGCTAATTTACCTAACGCTAAACCTAATTTATCAACGTCAGCCTGAGTTTTCGGCTCGATAGCTAAACCGATAACCGGATCAGGGAATACCATTGATTCCAGAACAATTGGATTTTTCTCATCGCAAAGAGTATCACCAGTTTTGATATCTTTAAAACCTACTACCGCAGCAATATCACCAGCACCTACGTTAGGAATTGGATTTTGCTTGTTAGCGTGCATCTGGAAGATACGTGAAATACGCTCTTTGTTATTTGAACGTGTATTGTACACATATGAACCCGCCTCTAAGTTACCTGAATAAACACGGATAAAGCATAAACGACCTACGAAAGGGTCAGTTGCAATTTTAAATGCTAATGCTGCAAAAGGCTCTTGTTCAGATGGTTTTAATAAAACTTCCTGATCTGTATTCGGGTTAGTACCTACAACACCTTCAGAATCTAAAGGCGAAGGCAATAATTCCATTACATAATCCAACATGGTTTGTACACCTTTATTTTTGAAAGATGAACCACAAACCATAGGAACAATTTTAGCATCCAATACGGCTGCACGTAAAGCGTCTAAAATTTCACGCTCAGTGATTGAGTTTGGATCTTCGAAGAATTTCTCCATCAAAGTCTCATCATAATCAGCAACTGATTCTAACAATTTTTCTCTCCACTCTGCAACCTCATCTAACATATCATCAGGGATTGGCACTTCAGTAAAGGTCATTCCTTTATCGTGCTCATTCCAAACGATACCACGGTTGTTGATCAAATCAACCACACCTTTAAAGTTATCTTCAGAACCGATAGGTAACTGTAATGGAACTGCATTACTACCTAACATATCTTTCACTTGTTTAACAACTTTCAGGAAGTCAGCACCAGAACGGTCCATTTTGTTAACGAATCCGATACGGGCAACATTGTAGTTATTAGCTAAGCGCCAGTTAGTTTCTGATTGTGGCTCAACACCATCAACTGCTGAAAACAAGAATACCAAACCATCTAATACACGTAATGAACGGTTTACCTCTACGGTAAAATCTACGTGTCCGGGTGTATCGATAATGTTGATGTGGTATTTACTACCACGGTAGTTCCAGTTTACTGTTGTAGCAGCAGAGGTAATAGTGATACCACGCTCTTGCTCTTGTGCCATCCAGTCCATTGTTGCAGCACCTTCGTGCACTTCACCAATTTTGTGACTAACACCAGCATAATAAAGGATACGCTCAGTAGTGGTCGTTTTACCAGCATCAATGTGAGCTGCAATTCCAATATTTCTTGTAAATTTTAAATCTCTTGCCATGTTATGTTTTTGATTTATCTGATCTTAAATGATTGCACCGATTATGTTGAAACAAATCGGTGCAAATTATCTAATCAGTATAATCTTCTAATTAAATCTGTGTAATCTTACTTGTCTGTTAATCCTAAATTAGAATCTGAAGTGAGAGAACGCTTTGTTGGCCTCAGCCATTTTGTGCGTATCTTCTTTCTTTTTAACAGCAGCACCTTCACCTTTAGCAGCAGCTACGATTTCACCAGCTAATTTCTCTTTCATCGTTTTTTCACCACGACGACGAGCATATAAAATTAACCATTTCATACCTAAAGCTGTTTTACGCTCTGGTCTAACCTCCGTTGGAACCTGGAAGTTAGCACCACCAACACGACGAGATTTAACCTCTACAGCTGGCATAATGTTAGTTAATGCACGTTTGAATACCTCTAAACCGTTTTCACCTGCTTTTTTCTCAGCAATTTCAACAGCATCGTAAAAAATTGAGTAAGCGATAGATTTTTTTCCATCGTACATCATGTTGTTTACAAAACGGGTTACCTGAACATCATTAAATTTTGGATCAGGAAGAATAATTCTCTTTTTTGGTTTTGACTTTCTCATTTCTTATTTCCTCCCGATTATTTTTTCTTTCCTTTTGCAGGTGCAGCAGCTGCCTGACCTGGTTTAGGACGTTTAGTACCATATTTAGAACGACGTTGGTTACGACCAGCAACGCCCGATGTATCTAACGCACCACGGATGATGTGGTAACGTACACCTGGTAAATCTTTAACACGACCACCACGGATCAATACGATGGAGTGCTCCTGTAAGTTGTGACCTTCTCCAGGGATGTAAGCATTCACCTCTTTACCGTTCGTTAAACGAACACGGGCTACTTTACGCATTGCTGAGTTTGGTTTTTTAGGGGTAGTGGTGTACACACGTGTACATACACCTCTTCGCTGTGGACAGCTGTCCAACGCCGGAGACTTACTCTTGAACTCCAGTGCTACTCTACCTTTTCTAACTAATTGTTGAATGGTTGGCATTGTGCTTTTTTATGTTTTTTATTTAAAAAATTTACCGCTCCCCCGGCATCCTTGCAGATCGCCCATAAAACGGACTGCAAAAGTAGAACAATTCTTTTTAAAAATCAAGGGGTTAGCATAAAAAATTTTCGGTTAGTAATGGCTGGTTTTCAGTTCAGGATTATGGAGTTATAATTTTCCTGCCAATTGCCATCAGAATTGATCGGAATCCACTTCAACTTCATCAGGGCAAGCAATTACACAAAGTAAAGTCTAAATTTTGTTGATATTCCATTCGCTCCACGAGAACATTTATACCCTCACATCTATTAATTCCTAGCGATTTAATTAACGGTGCTGCGTGGATTGCTTCTTTCATTATTTGCACCTACTTTGGTCAACTTGTAATTTAATGATAAATAAAAGTACCTGGTAATGTTATTATACCGCACATCCTCTATCCGGCTGCTGTTTACAATCCGATCGATGCTGGTATTCTGGTTCAAAATATCAAAGCCTTTTAAGCTCAGGGTTACCCTTCTTTTCATCAAATATTTATTGATACCTGCATTTAGCAGAAAGTAATTGTTGTTAAATCCATCAGCACGGCCAGCCGAACCAATATGGTTTACATCAGCCTCTACCCTTAAATCTTTTATAAATTCGTAACTAAGGTTGAGGGTATTTTCCAAACTGAAATATTTATTATTGATGGCCGATTCTGCCGTATTGTTTACTTTGGTATAACCTACGTAAGCATAGATACCGGCATTAAATTTATCATCGATATCGTAGCTCCAGTTGACATTCGGCCCGATTTCAAACCTGTTCGTCAGGTTTTTAGCTCCACTAATAAAGTTTGTTCTGTGTTCGGTAAAGAAATTTGCGCCATAGTTCATCCTCAAACCCTTCATTTTTGATGGCATCCCAAAATATGTACCTGCACGTAAATAGTAGTTGCCATTTACATTAATGGGCTTAACCGTCTGGATGCCGTTATTATAGGTGATATCATTTCCGGTGTCATCAAATGATAAGTTGTAAAGAAAATAACCATTCCAATAGTGGTTGTTATCAGGACTAAACGTATTAAAATTGACTGAAAGGCGATGATTTTTCCTGGCCTCGAGATCAGGGTTTCCAATTCTTTGGTATAATGGATTGGTGTTGTTCTGTACGGGCTGCAGATCGGTTACCGAAGGTAAGTTAACGCTCGCCCGATAATTGATGGCAATGGTTTGATTGGCTTTATTTTTAAAGTTAACCGTTAAGCGCGGCAATAAATTGTAATAAGATTTTTCAATCTTGCCTATGTTGGCACCAATGTTATTAAACACATTTGCATTCAATAAACTTTGCTGCGCATTCAACCCAAAATTATAGGTCCAGTCTTTTCCGGTATAAATAAAACCTAAGCCGGCGGTCTGCAGGCTGTTTTGGTTATCGAAAGTATTGGTCAACAGCGGAACAACGGTTTCATAACGATCATTGGTCGGGTTATAGTCAAAAGTGATCTGCTTCGCATCCACAATGTTCCGTGTAAAACCGTAAGCTACATTGGCACTCCACTTCTGTCCCAATGGCCGTGCATAATTACCGTTTACGGTATAGGTTTTCGACACATTCTCCTGATTGGCCTGTTGATTGGTATGGGTAACTACGGTATTGCCGCTGATCAATTGATTGAGGAAGGATTGATTAACCCAATCGGAATTATAGGTATTCTGTGCACCATTTAAACGAAGCGAAACCGAACCTTTTTTGTTTGGCAGCCTTCTGAGTATGGAGAACTCGCCAAATAAAGAAGGGGTAAAGTTATGCTGATTGAAATACTGGTTTCCATCATTCGATTTTCCTGCGACATCAAAATTAGCATTGAAAAACCGATTGCTGATATTGGTAGTGCTGTTTAAGATTACATTTGGCCGCAGTACAATGTCAGTTAACGAATCAGGATGATATTCTGCCTTAAAATTGAAACGATGCGCCTGGTTATCGCTGTTCCGGTCGGTATTATCCACGGTGCGCAAAATATCGCCCGAACTTAAATCCTGAATATTAGATAATTTATTACCCAAACCAGCAGAAAAATAAGTAAAATAACTGCCACTGATAGCCAGTTTATTATTTTTACCCCATGAATTGCTATAGTTAAGACCACCACTGTGAGTGGTATACAGGCCAATAGCACTGTTGTCGAAAACACCACTCCCGCCAATAGTGGTTTTGCCGTTATTGCTGTTGATAGAAAAACTTCCTCCGCCAGGTGGGGCAAAAATATTTCCAATGTTTCCACCGCTGAAACTGCTCAGGTCATCATAACCGAAACTGGCATCATTGGTATTGTTGCTCATGCCCAAAACCGCAAACTGAAGATTTTTATTAAAATGATTGGCACTCAGGTAACTTCCGTACTTATCGGTAGTACCGCCTGCAAGGTTGGCATTTCCGAACCAGCCCTTTTTCTTGTCTTCTTTAATGGTGAGGTTCAATACTTTTTCCCGCTGACCGTCGTCAATGCCAGTAGCTTTTGCTTCCTGCGTTTTGCTATCAATTAACTGTACTTTTGCAATGGCGTCAGCAGGCAGGTTTTTAGTTGCCGTTTTAGGGTCGGTTCCAAAAAAATCTTTACCGTCAACAGTTAAGCGCGTAACTTTTTGCCCCTGCACCAATATACTCCCATCTTTATCAACGGTTACACCCGGCAGTTTTTTCAATAAATCTTCCACAGCAGCGTTTGGCCTGGTTTTATAGGCATCGGCGTTAAACTCTACCGTATCCTTTTTAACTGCTGCAGTTGCATACCGGCCGCTTACCGCAACATCTTTCAGGGCTATGGCATCTTCTTCCAGTTTTAAAATGCCAATATTAACAGCCTTGCCGCCCACATTGATATTTTTGATGATGGGGTTATAGCCCACCGCCGAAATCCTGATTTTATAATCACCATTCGGCACCGCATTAAAAGAAAACTCTCCGGCTTGATTAGTTACCACACCTACTTTTTTGGTCGAGTCGGTTTTATTTGATAAAATAATCCCCGCATATTCAATGGGCTGATCTGTTTTTCTGTCAATAATTTTTCCATTTACATTACCCGACTGCTGTGCGAAGACTTTCGTAGATAATATGCACAGCAATATCAATAAATAGGTTTTCATACTTAAAATTGTCTTTTTTATTGGTTTGTTTGATTAACCTTTTTTAAGGTTTCCAACGATAAGACACCAAAAGATGGAAAATGTGACAAAAAATATGTTTTTCTTTTAAAGTTTAGAGGAAGCTCGGGGGTAAAGATAACTTAGGAAGTCTGCGTCAACAAACAAAAAGTCTTCCAGTTTTACCTGAAAGACTTTCCTTTATTAAGCTTTGGCTACTTTGTGTGTGTGTTTATGATGATGATGTTTCTGATGACTTTTTTTAGTCTGTGATTTTTCTGTGGTTGGTTTTGCAGGCGCTACAGTTTTTGCATTAACGGTTGCGAAGGTAAACATGGCTAATAAAGCGATGCTTAAAACTTTAATTGCTTTCATTTTCAAGTGGATTTAATAATGAATAAACCTTGTTATTTTGTTGATTAAATCTCGAAAATCAACATGAAGATTTTATGAACAATCAATGGCTGTATAACTAAACTAAAAAATAACTGAAGGCAGAAACAATTGGTTAAAATTTAGCTGACTACGGCAAATCGAATGAAAAAGTATAATTGTGTTTTTTTTCCTCAAAATATATTCAGAAACTATTATTCCATCCACCAGTATTTTATACTCAGCTTTAGCTTCTTTTGGGCAACAGCGAGCGTTTTAAGCTCAATATGAGTGCCCGACTTTAATGCCATAGTCTTTTCCCATGCCCATTTACTTTTTAAGGAATAATTAATTATCTCTCTAATTAGAATATATCGTAGTAATATTTATAACGAAATAACTAGTCAGCCAAACATCCATAGGAACCAATAGAAAATATTTTTCATTTGATGCTAAACTCACTCATTCCATCATTTATTAAAAGTATCGAGGTATAAATCTTCTACCTTTTTTCGGGCCCAGGGCATTCTTCTTAAAAATTTCAAGCTCGATTTGACCGACTGGTTATTATTAAAACAATCGATCCTGATCAATAATCCCAATTTTTCCCAGCCATAATATGATTGGAGATCAGTTACTATTTTTTCTAAAGTGATACCGTGTAAGGGATTATTTTTTTGCTGTTCGGCCATGGAGCAAAGTTAAGGCAAAATTATCAGGGTTTGTACTGCGCCATCCAAACATTTGCACCGCCGCAATCGGGATCATTTATTTTATGCCTGAGCACTTCAAATTGATTTTCATGAAGCAGCATTTGATATTCAGCAGTAGCCAGAGAAGCATGAAAAAGATTTTCGCCCCCGTTCTTTCCCCATATTTCTCCCCGCTCTGTTCCAGATGTAAACAGTAAAATACCGCTGGCTTTTAAATGATGCTTAAAAATGGTAAACATATTCGGTTGGTCATCAGCAGGAAGATGAAAAAAACTATGCCAGGCAATAATCGCATCAAATTTTTCATCGAGATCAAGATCACGCATATCTTCCAGCAAAAACCTGGTAGATGGAAAATTGATTTTTGCCAGCCCGATCATCTGCTCACTGGCATCAACGCCTAAAACATCTATACCATGGTTAATAAAATATTCCAATATAGGTTTTCCAGTACCGCAACCAAGGTCCAAAACCTTTGCATCTGCCGGAAGGTGTTCGAGGATATCATTTAAGTAAGCTTTTTCCACCAAATCGGCATAACGATTTTCGGCAAACCAACCCCCTATTTTATTGTAAACCTGATAAACGTTTTTGCGCTCTCCTTTTTCCATTCTTAAAATTTCGATGGTTATTAATGTTATTTTTGAGATTAAAACATCTGGTAAATCTCATAACAATTTAGCAAATCCAAATTAATCAGATTTTGCTTTTTTTGGAAACCAACGTGCAGTGGGTATCGGGCAATACAGTCCCGCCATCCGCTTTACTCCGTTGCACTTCGTGTTCGCTGCTGTCAGGTTTAGGATGGCAGGTCCGTTTCAAAAACGGAGCCGGAGGTATTCATCTTTGTATATAAACCGAACAGAACCCTCCAAAACAATATCGGTTTAACAATAATGTTAACCAGGCTTATCAATTAACCTATAGCTGTAGCATCAATTTCGATCAACATGCCATTTAAGGCCAATTTCTGCACTGGGATAAGCGTATTTACCGGGAATTTTTGATCAGGCCAGATTTTATTCGATTCTTCGATCAATATCTGGTGCTTCTCCTCATCGTAATCGACCACCAAAGTGGTTAACTTGGCAATATTCTCCATTTTTAACCCTTTGCTGGCTAAAGCAATGGCAATGTTTTCAAATACGATGGTTACCTGGTTTCTGAAATCGGAACTTAAAATGCCATCGGTATTGCTTCCCCCCCTGGCCTGCAACAAATACCAGCTGGCTCCAGGCCGGAACTGCCGCAACATGCGAATAGCCATGCGGGCGGGGATCATAAATTCCTTCGGGATTACTTATTTCTATTAGAGAAGTGCTCATGTTGTATAATTTTATTGCTAAACTAACTGATATCGGAAATTAAAACGTCGGTACTTTGCAATAAAAAACCTCCTGATCTTTAAAATCAGGAGGTCTGGAATGAATTGATGTGAGCTTAGTTGCCCGCAGCCGTCCAGGTATCGTTATCCGGATTTGAGTCTGGCAATACTTTATCCGGATCCAAAGTAACGGATTCAATTTCTTCAGTGGTTGGGAAACGAACTAACCAACTGGTATTTTTCATCCACACATCAACCGGAACTTTTACGGTCTCCGTTTTTCCGCTTTTGGTTTTGATCTGAAGAATGATCGGCATCGGCATTTTTTCCAGGTTCACCACCCTGATATTATAGCTTACCAATTTACCGTCTTGCTTAACGGCCTCAACACCCGCAATGCCCTGATCCATTTTCCAGCTATTTAACCACCAGCTTCTCCAGAACCAGGCTAAATCTTCTCCTGCACCATTTTCCATTGAACGGAAAAAGTCAAAGGGTGTTGGATGTTTAAATGCCCAGTTTTTAATGTACTGGCGGAAAGCATAATCGAAACGGTCTTCGCCTAATATCTGGTTTCTCAGGATATCCAGGCCCCATCCTGGTTTACTGTATAAGTTAACGCCGATGTTTCTTTCCGCCATACCATCAGGCATTTGCATAATATTTTCGTAAATCGGATTACCGATTACACTTCTACCGATCTTATGGAAATCAACGGGAGGCGTTGCATACTCGCCATTATTAAAGTTTTTCTTAGAAATGCCGTTGATGAAGGTGTTAAAACCCTCGTCCATCCAGCCATATTTACGCTCGTTGGATCCCACAATCATCGGGAACCAAGTATGCCCAAATTCATGATCGATTACACCCCATGCGCTTGCTTTTTTAGCTTTCCAACCACAGAACACAATACCAGGATATTCCATACCACCAATGTTGGTGGCAACATTAACAGCCATTGGATAAGGATATTCGAACCATTTGGAGGAATAATGCTCGATGGTAGATTTTACATATTCTACACCACGTCCGTAAGAATCAATACCATTGCTTTCTACGGGTTGAGCAGAAACCGCTAAACCTGTTTTACCGCTTGGCAGTTTATACCTTGCGGCATCTAATACAAATGCTTTTGATGAAGCCCAGGCCGCATCGCGCGCATTAATAATTTTAAACTTCCAGGTTAATTTATCTTTAGCCGGGCGCGATTTCGGATCGGTTACCTCTGCTTCACTACGGATATGTACGGTGGCATCGCTCAGTTTAGCCGCGTTCCATCGTTTTAACTGCTCTGGTGTAAAAACTTCAGCAGGGTTTAATAACTCGCCTGAACCCATTACAATATGACTTGCAGGCGCAGTAATGGCAAAATTGATATCGCCATATTCGCAATAAAACTCACCGCCGCCCCAGTAAGGTAAGGTATTCCAACCGATTACATCATCATAAACACACATGCGTGGAAACCACTGTGCAATAGCAAAAATTTCACCGTTTTTAGTGGCTAAATGTCCGGTCCTGTCCGATCCTTCTTTAGGGACAATATACGAATAATCCATTTTGATGGTTACCAGATCGCCATTTGGGGCCAAAGGCTGATCTAAACGGATCTGCATACGGGTATCTTCAACAATTGAAGTGAACTTTACTGCACCTGCTTTTTGCGCTACACTAATGTTCTGGATCTTATATCCACCATCAAACTTTTCACCCTGTGCGCCATAACGGCTACGTGATGGGGTAATGGCGTAACCGCGTGAGGTTTCTTTAAAGGTATTTTGATCCAGTTGTAACCATAAATAAGGTAATTTATCGGGACTATTGTTTTTATAAGTAATGGTAACTGTTCCGCTGACCATGTTTTTTATTTCATCCAGATTGGCGGTAATGTTATAATCAACACGGTTTTGCCAGTATTTCGGGCCTGGCGCACCATTCGCAGAACGGAACTCGTTCCCATTTTGGGTGTAAAATAGTGGTCCAAAGGCTTCAGCAGGATTGTAATTAGTAGCTGGCGCAACGGTTGTAGCTTGCTGGGCTGAGGCTGAAAGAGCAAAAACGCAACAAATCAAACCAAAATTAATCAGTTTATTCAATTTCATGATAATAAGGTTGTAAATACTGCGGTAAATATAAAAAATAACCACATATAGATTTATATGTGGTTATAATGTTACTAATAATGGTTAACAGGGTAGTCAAAAAAGCTTTTTAGGCTTTAATTTGATCAATATTTATTCATACTTATCATTAATTTCCTTTCACTAACTGTCAGCTGAATTTATTCAGGCATCTTTTCAGTAAATAGACCCTGAAATGAATTCAGGGCGACGAGTCTTTATTAATTAGCCTTTAATTTGGGCAGATCCTGCAATTTTCTTTGCTGAGGAGTTAATTTGTTCCAAGCTGCAAAAGCACGTGAGATGTAAAAAGCGTAACGGAATGGTCTTTCGCCCTTTACGGCTTCGATGGAAGGCCTATAAATAATCATGAAGTTTTTAAGCTCCTCTCCTTCCAGTTTAGTCAGTTCAGTAATGGCCCTCGGAGTGAAATTTTCATCTATTTCTTCCTGATACATTTCCCTTTCTTCCAAATCTGCTTCTTTGCGCTGTTGTCTCTTATATTTACCATAACCAAGATTTAGGCTTAAACCACCTACTTTATCGGTCATGCGTTTACGGTTCAGGTTTCCGCCTGTACTTAATAGCGTATATTTCTCAGCCAGCGGATCTTTAGCATCCGTAATCTGACTATTCATCCTTACCGCAGTAATATCCACATCTTTTAAGCTATTCGTTTTAGCCGGTAAATATATGGTTCTGTTCAAAAGGTTGGTCAGGTATAGCGTATCGGTATGATAGCCTATGGCAGAAAACTCTAAAAGATCGCCAATACTAGCGCTTATAGTATACTTTCCATCTTTATTTGTACTGGTTGATTTTTTACTGTTCAGGTTTCTGATACTAACACCAGGAAGAGAAAGGTTTTTTTTCGAAAAATCGAAAACTGTACCAGTAGTTACCGTTTGTGCGAAAATACCCAGAGGCGATGCCAGCAATAGAAAAATGATCAGTTTGTACATACTCAAAAGTAACTTAGTTCAACAATTAAAAACTGCATTTAACAATCTTTAACATTAGAACAACTGAATCAGGCTAGTGTTTTTAAATAATTTTCATCGTCAAACCCGATTAATACAGCCTTGCTGTTTTGCTCAATAACCGGACGTTTTATTGCACTGGTATTTTCTTTTAAATAAGCTATTGCCGAATCCTGGTTATCAATTTTGACTTGCTCTTCTTTAGTTAATTTCTTCCAGGTTAATCCTTTGCGGTTTAATACCGTTTCCCAGCCGAAAGTGTTACACCACTCGTTTAATTTTTCAGTGGTAATGCCCTTTTTCTTAAAATCATGAAATTCAAAGTCAACCTGATGCGCTTTTAGCCAATCAAGCGCCTTTTTAACTGTATTGCAATTTGGAATTCCGTAAACGGTCATATTGATTGTAATAATGTAAGATGGAAAAATGGATAATGGATAATGGAGAAATCAATCTTAACTATCCGTTTCAAAGATAGCAAAAAAGAGGATGGCGTGGGATAACAGCCGATGATCAATTTGCAGTAACCAAATCAAAATGTAAAATGGATGGGCCTGTTGATCTGAAAATCCTGCAATCCTATACATCCTGATCATTCGTCACATTTTTAGTGCCATCCATCACATTTTAATGATCGGTATAAATTCTCTTTGTAAAATTGTGCCATTAATTTAGAACAAAATGGAAATTCTTTCAGATCATTCATCTGCTATCAGATCTAAAAATATCAACCAGCTGGAGTTTTGGATCTCTACCACATTATACATCCTGGCTTTGATCAGCATTTGCACCAAGATCAATTACGGACCAGGCAACTCATACCATTATGCCGATAACGATGTCGATTATAACGTCCTTACAAATTTTTTCCTTCCGAAGGTATTTAAAATTACCATGCTTTACTTTAGTTTTCTGCTGTTCAATTTTGTTTCAATGCCCCAATTGGCAAGGAAGCAAAATATAATCATGAATGTGATCATTACTGTTGCGGTAACTGCTTTCTCTATCATTGGCTGGATGGTAGCCAATACCTATACCCAACCATACAGATTAATGGAATATGAAAATATCGACCAGGCTTACGGTGTATTCTTTGGAGAAGCGTTCAGTTATATCTTTTTTCTTTATCTGCTCATCAATGCCTATTCTTATTTTAATGAACGTGGATTAGTACTGCTAAACCGGATTTCTTTTTTAAAGCAGTACAGTAACAACATCGTTCCGGAAATTTTTACCTCGACTAAAATCTGGTTGATTTCGCTCCTGGTGTTTGCTGCCGTGCTTTCGTTAAGAATTGATTATGAATTATTGATTATCTGGCTACTGGTACCGCCGGTAAATATTTTATTTGCCTTTCTTTCTATTTATTATATTATCCCAAATCTTCGAAAAAATTTCAAAGGTTTTGGACGGTACTTCTGGGGCAATGTAGGTATAACCATTATCGTTTCACTTTTGCTTTTGCTGGTTCTTATTCCTTTTATGCGTAATGGCGCGGTTGTTCCCATTACTTTAACGTTAAATCTAATCTGTTTAATCTGTATCACCACGCCATCTGCCTGGTATGTTTATAAACATAAATTTGAAAAACTGAGCGAAATACAAATGCTTAAAACAGAATTAGGCAAATCTGACGCCAGCCTGAATTTCTTAAAATCACAGATTAACCCACACTTTTTATTCAATGCCTTAAATACACTATTCGGGACTGCTTTGCAGGAAAATGCAGAACGAACCGGCGAGGGTATACAAAAACTGGGTGATATGATGCGTTTTATGCTCCATGAAAATACACTGGATAAAATTTCGCTCACCCGTGAAGTAGAATATCTCAACAATTATATCGATCTGCAAAAACTCCGTACCTCACGTTCCGCTGATATCAGGATTGATACGCATATAGAAGAACAGTTAAATAACCTGCAGATTACCCCCATGCTATTAATCCCGTTTATCGAAAATGCCTTTAAACATGGGATTAGCTTGCAACAACCCTCGTACATCAAAATCACCCTGCAAACTAAAGAAAGCACCTTGTATTTTGATGTAAGCAACAGCATATACATTAAAGCTGACAACGATCCTGAAAAGCTAAAAAGCGGCATCGGACTCGAGAATGTTAAACAACGTTTATCATTGCTCTATTATGGAAAACATGAACTAATTATCCGCGAAAGTGCCAATGAGTTTTTTGTTCATTTAACTTTGCAGTTGGATTAATCCTTTGACTCCGCTCAGGATGATATGACTAAATAAATATGATACCAATAGTGTTGTCACGCTGAGCGGAGTCGAAGCGCGTAAATCTAATTCAAGCAAATATTTAAGTTAATCATGATTTTACTATATTTATCCTTCAACTCCGCTTAGGATGATACCATGCATTAGTATAAAGCGAAGAAGAAGTAATAGGCTTCGACTACGCTCAGCCTGACATCCAAAAAGACAGATAAAAAATGACTGCCATTGCTATAGATGATGAACCCATTGCGCTTGATATTATAAAATCGCATGCCTCAAAAGTTCCGTTTATTACTTTACGGGAAACCTTTACAGATGCTTTTGCAGCCATCACTTATCTCCAGCACAACAAAGTTGACCTGATTTTTCTCGACATTAAAATGCCCGATATCAGCGGAATCGATTTTTTAAAGAGTCTGAGCAAGCCGCCAATGGTAATTTTCACGACAGCTTATACTGAACATGCGGTACAAAGTTTCGAACTTGATGCGATTGATTACCTGCTAAAACCCTTTTCGCTTTCGCGTTTTTTAAAGGCCTGCAATAAAGCACTCGAACTATTTAACCTACGAAGCGGAAAACAGGTGGAAAAACCCAGCCACATTTTTATAAAAGATGGTTATGAGCAGATAAAAGTAGCGCTGGATGAAATTTTATACATTGAAGCGTCAGGTAATTATACGCAGATCCAGCTTAAAAGCAAATTGCTAAGCTCTCGCATTACCATTAACGATCTGGCCGATCTGCTGCCAAAGACAGATTTTATCCGTTGCCACCGGACGTTCATTGTCGCCAAAAATAAAATATCCAAATTTGACCGCAGCCAAATCTGGATAGGTGATAAAGTTATTCCCATCGGGGCCACTTATGGCGGAATACAACTTACCTGATACAATCTAGGCCATGATACGAAAGGCAGAATCCTTATTTAAATAAACCCCTGCCTGCAGCGTAAAACCCGAAGGTGAGGTACGAGCCAAGGCTTTGAAGCGGATAGCGGGACTTTCGTAACCAAAGTACATCAAACCCTGCTTTCCAAAAAATATTGACCATCTAAACCACACGGATTCATTAGTATTTAGATGTAGACCTCGCGGGTTAAAGACCTTTGAGGCTTGTACTTCGTAAGTTAGCCCTAAAATAAATCCGATATCTATCGGATCAGGGTGATGGTCAAAATGTTAAGGCTTTACATTTACCCTGATCCCGGCCGAATGAGTAGTAAACTCTGGCGCATACATGCTTTGCAAAGTGGTAATCCCATTCGAAAAATTCCCTGCATGGGTAACCCTTAACGGGTATTCGAATACATAGGTTCCCTTTGGCATATAACTGATAAAGAAATTGGTTGAAGCATCTTTTGTACTTTCATAATAACCCAAACCATCCTGATATTTATAGCTGGAAATTACATTTACAGGTTCGAAACCTGATGAACGCATATCTTTTAAATGGATATATTCCATATTCCTATCACAATAAATTTCGATGCGAACCTTTAACAAATCGCCTGGAACCAAAGTATTGGCTGAGGTTAGTGCTGTGAGTACATCTCCCTTATTGCTGGCTTTCTGTAGGAATAATTGTTTTTTGATTTTTACTCCGGAATTTGCCGACGTGATTTTATCCAGTTGCTCAAAATATTGCCAGTACAACGTACCCCAGGCAATGGTTTGGTTGCTGTTTTTAACCTCTACCCTGCCCATTTCGGGTTTTACATCCTGACCTACAATGGTCACTTTTTGATAACCGGTTCCAGCCTCTTTTGTAGCATTAGCTGGTTGAAGCGCTGCTAATTTCTGGCCACCAATGGTAATTTCCGGTTCATTACGTCCGGCCAGTAAATCGGCGCCTCGCATTAATAACGCATAACAGGCCGCTGTAGTAGCTTTTGTGGTTTTCCAATCGTTGGTTTGTTTGTTTTTGAGCAGCCAGATTTTCATTTCCTCTACCGCTTTGCGATCATTGGCCACCTCATCAAAAGCTTCAATCAATAAGGCCTGTGTTTCAATCGGACTTTGGTACCACCACCAACCCGCTTTATTCGTCGCCCAGTACATACCCAGTTCGTCATTTTGCTGTGCGGTCTGATTTAACAGGGTGATTATTTTTTTAGCCTCTACCTGATTGCCATTTCTGTTTAAAACCAAAGCTGCCTGTGCCAGCTGGTACGGATCAAAGGTTTTCCATTCGGCAACTAGTTTTTTGAGGTAAAAATCTTTAGCTTTTGCGAAATCAGCTGTTGTATTTTTATGTTCAGTATAACTTCTCGCAAATAGATAGTGTAGTGGCAAGTAAGCAAAACGTTTGTCTTTCAGTTCTTTTTTATAATCGTTGATAAATTTTTTATCTAAATAGATAATGGCCTTGTTGAGCATGGCATTGAAATTTGGATATGCTTTCTCGTCGATCAGTTTTAGTTTTTTTAACTGGCCCATACCCAAAACAATATGCTGGGTAATGTATTGATCTTCCTGCATTCCATTAAACCATGGAAAAGCTCCATTGTTAAACTGCATTTTTTCCAGCTTTTCGAAATTGGTTTTTAACTCATAAGTCATTCTGTTTAAGTCGAAAAGTGTAGCCAAACGTTTTTTACGTTCGGTTTCGTTACCGGCATTGCGTACCCAAGGTGTTTCTTCCAATAAAACCGATTTCAATTCCTGGTTTTTCTCCAGGTTGGATAACAATGCTGCGCCGTTATTGGTATTTTTCCATTGCTCAAAAACCGTTTTAATTTTTGGTGACGAATGGATGATTCCCGTTGCAAAACTATTGGCATAAAAGCGGCTAAAAGTTTGCTCGGCACACTCATATGGATACTCCATGAGGTAAGGTAAGGCCTGCACTGCATACCAAACCGGATTGGAGGTAAACTCGAAAGTTAAACTCTGGTTGCGTATAGTTTTGGAGGAGCCGGATTTCTCCAGTTTCTCAAAATCGAAAGTTTTGCTGGTATTTCCACGTACGTTTATAGGCATACTTTCGGTTACCAACATCGCATTCGCCAAAACCGGAACGGTGTTTTCTTCACCATCGCTGAACCTGCCACTTTGAGCTAAAACTTTATAGGTTATGGCATTAATCCCCGAAGGGATGATCAATGTCCATTTTAAAACGGTATTGCCCTCATTATCTATTTCGAAAGTTTTCTCCGCTTTATCATTTGTCTCAAAAAGCTGTAGGCCTTTTCCGGTCAGGGCATCTGTAAGTGCCAGACTGGCATTGCCTGCAAGTTTTTTACCAGCTAAATTATTCAGTTTAGCCGTTAACAAAATGGTATCGCCTTCCCTAAAAAATCTCGGCGCATTTATGGCAATGGCCAATTGTTTTTGTGTTACCAGTTCGTTCGTAATCATTGCCGTTTTTAAATCTCTGGTATGTGCAAAACCCATCATTTTATAGCGGGTTAAACTTTGCGGTATGGTAAATTCGATCTTGATTTCGCCTTTGGCATCGGTTAACAACTGCGGATAAAAAAATGCAAGTTCGTTGAAATTGGTACGGGCTGTAATATTTGTTTTTTGATATTTGAGCGCCTCTACTTCCTGGCGTAACGTTGGCTCACCAAGTTTATCATTTAGTGCTTCTCCTGAATTCGCCCCCTTTAATCTTTCAACAGTAGGAGGGTCAACACTTAATCCTGCCACCCTCCCTTGCAAGGCAACGCCCCTAACCCGCGTTAATGCTGCTGTTGAACTCTGCTTTTTCTGCGCCCCATAGCCTACAACCATTACTTCATTTAAAGCCGTCCCATCCTCTTTCAATGTTACATCAACGCGTTTTTTATTGCCTATTTTTATGGCATGGCGTTTAAATCCGAGACAAGAAAAATTAAGTGTTTCCCCAGCTTTGGCATCAATGGTATAAATACCAAAAACATTTGTTGTAGTTACTTTCTTACCTACGCTAACCTGTACGCCCGGTAGTATTTCACCCTGACTGTCGAACACCACCCCATAAATTAATTTACCATTTTCTAAGCTGGCGAGCTTTTTAACCGCCTCTGGTGATAATCCTTTCCGTTTAGCCCTCTGTAAATTACTGAGATAGCTATGGTAACCAGAATTGTATCCGCCGTAATAGTTATAACCGAATAGATTGAGGTTTTCGTAACCCCGCGTCATCACGCTATAATTTTTATCCCGTTTTAAAAACCATAGGTAGCCTGGACTAGCGACATCATTTACATTAAAATTCCAGTTATAATAACCATAGTTAAAACTGTGTTGCAGATTCGTGTTCCAATCCATTTGCTTAAGATCATCCAAACTTGCGTCGTAAAGCGTGGCCACCATTTCGGCCATTTGTTTCTGACCGTTATTACTACTGATCTGCAGTTTCCAGCTTTCTTTCTCTCCAGGCTGTAATTTATCCCGAAAGGTTAAAAAACGGATGTTCAGTTCTTTCTCCGGATCTGCAATTTTAACCTGATATATGGAGTTGTAAATGGTACCCTGATGCACCATGGTAAACTGCACTGCAAAACCATCTTCATCATTAACGTTTGGTTGTATTTTAACAATGGTCTGTTTTGGAGATAAATTGATCCATACTTTTTCGGCTATGCTATCGCGATAATAAACCTCGTAATAAGCCTTACTATTCTCTGCCAGCCCTGCCAAACGGAATATAGCGCTTTCATTTGGTTTGATCAGCGTAACTTCCGGTGTAACCCATTCGGCGTTTGATTGAATTACTGCTGGTGTATCATGATAAACGATAAGATATTTATCTAGTTTAACCGTATCATTTTGTTCGTTTACAGCTGTGAGACTGATTTTATAATAACCTGGCTTCAGGTCTTTCTTGCTAAAACTCAAATTTCCACGTCCAGTTTTGGGACTCAGGTTCTGTTTAAATTCAACAGATTTTACCGGCCACTTGGCTACTTCGAGTTCATTGTTATAGTCGTCATGAGGAAAGTTCTTGATAAATTCTTCCTTGTTCATGGTATAGTTTTCGGCATAAAACGGGCTTTTGTTCATCAACCTGGATGGTGCCTGTAATAAGCTCCATTCTGCTTTAATATCAGCCTTAATAATTTCACGATTTAAATTGGTAACCGAAAAGGAGAGGCTATCTATTTTATTGCTCAAATACACAACTTGTTCTGTGCTGATGTTAAGCATAATATCCTTCCTTCCAACAGTTAGGTTGATCGTCTTCGAACGGGTTTCTCCATTCAAATCTGTAACATCTGCCACAATTTCGTAGACATAATTTGCATTGATATCGGTAGCATGAGCAAAGAAAGTAATTTCGAATTTTCCACCTGCTTTAGTATCTGTTTTACCAATAGCTATCTGTTTTCTTTCGGCATTTATCCTGGAGCCATCAGTGGCCATCCGTTGCTCATAGCTGAGCCTGTAATCATACATCAGGTTCCTGAAAACTTTATAATTTACCCTGGCGTTGCTTACTGAATAGCCCGAAAAAGAACTGGCCTTACCGGCTACTTTGATGCTATCATTCAGTTTATAATGTTTATTGGGTTTGTCAAAAACCACTTCAAAAGTTGGGCGCTTATATTCTTCAACCTGTACGGCAACGCGACCATAATCGGTTTCGATTTCCATCTCACCATTTAATATGCCCATCGGGATGGTAAAAGTGCCTTGAAACGTGCCGTAATCGTTACTCATCAACCTTGTTGTGGTAATCTCTTTTCCATTGGCATTATTAAAAGAAACATCAATGGCTTTATTGACTTCGATGTTATTTTTTCCATTCAGGATTTTCAAACACAATCCCTTGTAATAAACAGTTTGCCCTGGGCGATAAATCGGCCTGTCTGTAAAAAGAATAACCCGTTCGTTAACTTCATCTTCCCGGTAGCTATTATAATTATTGATATTCAATTTCAATTCATCTTTTCCAAGCGTAACTATTGCCTGAGACAGGTTTCTGTCCGTTTCGAACGTACTGGCATAACCTTTTTCATTAGTTGTGATTAAATCATCATCAATAAGCTTTCGGGTATCGTAATCATATCTTCGTTGCTCGATCTTTACATTTTTTAAAGGAGCTCCATTAGTTAATTGAGTAACGAAATATTCGTGTTTTTCGACATTGCGCCTGTTGATCACTGCCATTCCCGTAACCTTAAAATTGATGTTACTGTAAATGGTATCGTTCTGCTCGCGGTTAATGGTTTGGGCAATTAAAGTATAACTACCAAAAGGCAATGCCTCCATTTTATCAACTAAACTGTGGCTTTGATAATCGTTAGTTTTAGGGACAGCGATCATCCACTGTCTGATTGTTTTATGCTTTGTCAGAAAAGCTAAAAAATCGGCCCTGTTCTTAAATTGTTCATATTCATTTTTAAATTTGGGCGAATGGTACAACCTCAACTGTACACTATCGGTGTTTTTATATGATAAATATAATTGGCTGGGCAAATCGGGCTGTACAAATTCTTTCACCTTGACTGATAAAATACTGCTTTTGATACCTTCAATTAAATTTCTGGCATTCTCTGCCCCAATGCTTTTTGGGAAGGCATTTATCGCTTTTTCGGCCAGGGCAACCGCCATAATCAGGTTCTGCTTATTAGTATCAACGGGTAACTCTGCATTTTTATGCATACTGGCCTGCTCGTATAAAATATCAGCAAAAACTTCACTTTGGGTACTTTCTTCGGCTAACCGGCTTAAAGCTTCGTAATACAATTCCTGACTATCACGCATAAAATGTCGTTTAACAAATTTTAGCCGTTTTAAATCCACATCTGCGAGTGCAGAAGAATTATTACTGTTCTGATGAAATCTGATCAGGTTCTTAAACAGCTGTAAAACCTGCGTTTTAAAAGAAGTACTGTCGATAGGTATGTCTATCTTTAAAAATGCCTGTCTGCTTCCAAACCAATCAGCATTACTCATGCCGATCCATTCATCATCATATTGGGTAAGGCCCAGCTGCGTGTTACTTAACACATCAAGGGCACGGTGGGCCAGCAAATCGTATAATGTAGGCCTAAAACTTCTGTATTTTTTATCACCAGCCAATACTGCATCCAGGGTGTCTACTTTTGTCTGCTTTAAAAGCTGACTGTCTTTTAAAGATAAAAGGTAATATTTTAATGTTTCATCATTTAGTTTTTTAATGTTCCAGGTTTTGATGTCGTCTCCAATATCACCCTGTACCGGCGTACGCTGATTAATCTGCCAACGGTTCTGTTGCAGGTAGTTCCAATAGGTTTCGGCTAAAAGGGATTGCAAAATGCTTTTTTCAGGTTGTTTAGCATTACCTATGTCTTTACGCAAACCGATCAAAATTTTATCAAAAGCGTTTTCTTCCAGATAACTTTGAAACACCATCCGATAAATAACCGATTTAATGAGCAAAGGCATATTGCGCGTTTGGCTGGCCTGCTCATATATTTTTTCAACCAAAGCAAGCGCGTCTTTTGGTTTAGCCTGGTTGGCAATTGAATCTACCCTGTAGAAATCTGCCAGCGTATATTTATGCTGCGCAGAAACGTTAAAGGAAAACAAAAAAGTAAAAAGAAATAAAGTGGAGACACGTAATGATGTATTCATATGATGTATTGCGTTTTAATATGGATGAACAAAAGGTAAAGATTCCATAAGCGCCTAAAATTTTATCTGATTATCCTAATCTGACTATAAGTGTATTAAAAGTTGCAAGCCGCAAACATTAACGTTTTTAACATTCAATGCATAACATTATCTTTGTCCTATGTCAACACAATTAAAAAATCTATCTGATTTCTCTCACACTACTGTTCCTAGTGGCGCAAACTATAAATTCGGGATTATTGTAGCCGAGTGGAATGCCGAAATTACAGGCGCATTATACAATGGTGCATTAAAAACCCTGTTAGCAAATGGCGTTGCCGAAGAAAATATCATTTCTTTACCCGTACCAGGGAGCTTCGAATTAACAGGTGGTGCTGAAATTTTATTAAGCAAAAGAAATGATATAGATGCCGTAATCTGCCTGGGTTGCGTGATCCAGGGAGACACGAAACATTTCGATTTTATTTGCGATGCTGTAGCACAAGGGATAACCAATGTTGGCATTAAATATAGTAAACCGGTTATCTTCGGGGTTTTAACCACCAATAACCTGGAGCAAGCCCAAGACCGTGCAGGTGGCAAACATGGTAATAAAGGCGATGAGGCCGCGATCACAGCGATTAAAATGGCTGATTTTTCTGCGCAAATTTAAACTTGCGTTTTAATAATTATTTGTACCTTAGTCGTTTAAAATTATCAGATCAAATGAAACCATCGTAACTGGTTCATTACCATTGAAACAAACTTAAAAAGATGAAAAAAGTAGCCATTTTATTATTGGCGGTGTTTTGCACCATTACCATTTTAGAATCTTGTTCTTCTAAACTTTGTCCGGCTTATGGATCTTATCCTGAAGGAAAGCGCAGAAGAAACTAACCGAACTCATTCCTTATTTTCATTTTCAGGTTATTTGCAGAACTTTATTTAACTGCAATTGTTATTCTGTAAATCATATCATCAATATCATGAATTGGGTTAACTTAACTTCAATGGAACAGCTTGACGAGATCAAGAATGCAAGCGGTTTTAGTCTTATTTTTAAACACAGCACACGTTGCTCAATTAGTTTAATGGCTAAAAAGAATTTCGAATTCGATTGGGATGTTATTCCATCAGAAACAAAACTTTACTTTTTAGATTTAATCAGCTATCGTGATATATCTAACCAGATTGCGGAAGTATTTCAGGTAGCACATCAATCGCCCCAGATTTTATTGATTAAAAATGGAGATTGTGTACTGGAAGCATCGCATAGTGATATTTCGGCAGAAGAAGTTGCAGAAGTAATTGCAGCTTAACGATAACAAATTTCAGACAAAGGGTATTCAAGAAATTGGATGCCCTTTTTTTATGGTTGTTTCTTTTAGCAAATCAACATTCGATCTGTTATCGGTTGCAGTAGGTATATTTCTATAAGTTATGCGAAAGAAACGTTCCTATGGAACGAAAAAGCCTCTTCTCTTATAGGTTACCTACAACACGTCCCGACGTGACGTACGTAAATACCCCTGATCTATCCGGAGTGTTTTGAAGGACTATGGATGAATGACGAAAAGCGGATTTCAGCTGCGCTTATTATTGAGTTTGTACACTCAATTCCATTTGTAAATCCGCAGAGACGCTACGCTTAACTCTACGGACAGTATAGGAATAATTCTATGTAACGTCCCAAAGGGACGATTACAGGGTAGCACAAATAATATTTCATTATTTGTGCCGTTCCGTAGGAACGTTTCGTAAAACGATTAATATTGGGCAAACCTGTCAGTAATAATCTGAAAGGAATTATGGATGATTTAGCAAAGAAAGAGTCGCTGACTCGTTGTTGATCATTTGGTGAAAGAGTTGATATCATTCGCCATCCGTAGAAAGGCTGCCCTTAACCCTACGGATAGAACTTAATAACGTCAATACGCAAAAAAGGTCCCGATTTATGCCGAGACCTTCTGAAATTTATAATGATTATAATCTAAGCTACTACCGTGTTTTCTATTTTCAACACCTGCGATGTTCTTGCTCTGGTTTCTTTGCATAATTCAGGATCCTCAGCAAGTAATTTTCCATAAGTAGGAATCATCTTTTTGATTTTTGCCTGCCACTCATCGGTAGCCAAATCATCAGCAAAACAACGGTTCAACAAGTCGAGCATGATTGAAACAGCTGTTGAAGCTCCGGGTGATGCGCCCAGCAAGGCTGCAATAGAGCCATCGGCAGCACTAACCACCTCTGTACCAAACTCTAAAATCCCACCTTTTTTCTCATCCTTTTTAATCACCTGAACGCGTTGTCCAGCATATTCCAATTCCCAATCCTTCAATTCGGCAGTTGGTAAATATTCTTTTAACGCCTCCAATCTATCTTCCGGCGACTGCCGAACCTGCTCGATTAAATATTTTGTTAAATCGAGGTTATGTAAGCCCGCCGAAATCATTGGCCGGATATTGTTAAATTTTATCGATTTTGGCAAGTCTAAAAACGATCCGTTTTTTAGAAATTTAGTCGAAAAACCTGCGTAAGGTCCAAATAACAAAGCCTGCTTGCCATTGATCATTCGTGTATCCAGGTGTGGTACCGACATCGGCGGTGCGCCAACCGCAGCTTTACCGTAAACTTTGGCGTGGTGTTTTTTAATAATTTCTTCGTTGGTACATTTTAACCATTGTCCGCTAACCGGAAAACCGCCAAACCCTTTTCCTTCCGGGATATCAGATTTTTCTAACAATGGTAATGATCCGCCACCAGCACCGATAAATACAAATTTGGCTATACGCTTGCGTTTGTCTCCGCTTTCTAAATCTTTAACCTTCACAATCCAGTTGCCATCTTTATTCTTCTTAAGGTCGCGGATTTCGTGATTGAAAAAAAGATTAACATTGCTTTCTTCCTTCAGGTGGTTAAACATATCGCGGGTTAAGGTACCAAAGTTGACATCAGTACCCAGATCCATTTTTGTAGCCGCTATTTTTTCGCCTTTTTTACGGCCATCCATAATCAATGGCGCCCAGCTTTTAACAAGCTCAGCATCTTCTGTGTATTGCATGTCGCTAAACAGATCGCATTGCGTTAAGGCATCATAACGTTTTTTAAGGTATTCTACATTCTTTTTACCCCAAACAAAACTCATATGGGGAATATTGCGGATAAAATTGCCAGGATCAGAAACCAAGCCCTTGCTCACCAGATATGACCAAAATTGCTTGGAAACCTCAAAATGTTCTGCAATTTGAACCGCTTTTTTTATTTCGATAGAGCCATCTTTCTTTTCAGGCGTGTAATTTAATTCACAAAAAGCCGAATGTCCTGTACCAGCATTATTCCATGCATCAGAACTTTCTGCTGCCGCAATATCTAAACGTTCGTAAATTTCTATGCTTAAATTCGGTTCCAATTGTTTTAATAAAACACCAAGGGTTGCACTCATGATGCCAGCCCCTATCAAAATTACATCAGCGTCAGTTTTGCCAACTGTCTTTTTCTTTTTTGTCATCTTAGCTTAAAGGAGTTACAAATTTAGAATGATTTTAAACATACCACGAATTTTAAGGCATTAAATCTTTAAAAAATCGCCAAGGAAATTAGAAATATTTTTCTGTCTTCCATAACTTCTGATCAAATTTTAATCCAAAAATTACTTTGATCAATTAAAAACCAAAAATGACCTTAGCTGGCCATAAAAAGTTAATTATTAAATTGCTATACACACCGATCATTTGATCGAAATAATTGTGATTTTAACTTTAAATGAAGATAAAATTCAATTCCCACAAATACCAGGATAAAATCTTTAATCAGCGGATACCCATTTATTGAGTTTGATGGATCATTCAGCCCGTAACATGGCTCAGGATATTGATTAATTTGCCAAATGGGTCTCTGGTATAAAACCGCCTTACGCCCCATGGCTCATCAACCGGGCCATATTCTACAGGAAACCCTGCCGCTTTCACCTTTTCCAATACCGCATCAACATTTTCAACTTCTACAGATAAATCTGGTGTTGGCGTACCCGATCCGCCTTCAGAGGCAAAACTGATTTGTACATTCATTTTTTGATCTGTGACACCATAAGTTGCAATCCAGCCATGATCCATCATGAGGTCGAGGCCAAGGATATCCCGATAAAAACTTGCCGCATCAGCAATTTTCGGCGTATCAATATTAAGCACAATTCTTTTTACCATGGCTAAACTTCCTATATTGCTTTGTCATCCCGAGGGATAATTTATGATATAAAAATCAATATAATTGACAGATAAAATTTAATTAGCTAATATTCATCAAGAGATCGTCATTCCCAACTTGATTGGGAATCTAAAAACGTTCATTAAGATTAGCTTCGCTGAGCACTTCGTGGTTCCCGCATGCGCGAGAATGACGACCGAACTAGTGGATTCTGTCAATGGTAGCCTGTCGAAGGATTTGTCTGAAATAAGGCGAGCATTTCGATTAATTATCCCGAACTTCAACAGTCTCAACGTGACAGGAATTCAACGAATAACACTGTATTTTCGAATTAGTTTTTAAGCTTCGCTTTAAATACTTTTTCCAGTTTCTGTATTTTTGGAAGGATTACTAATCTGCAATACGGCTCACTCCCATTCTTATTAAAATAATTCTGGTGATAGTTCTCTGCTACATAAAAAGGTTTAGCAGCCTCTATAGCGGTTACCACTTTTTTACCATATGCATTGGTTTTATTCAGTTCTGCCTTGTACTTTTCTGCCAATGCCTTTTGCGCTGCTGAATGATAAAAAATCACAGAACGATATTGTGTACCGCTATCTGCGCCCTGACGGTTAAGGGTGGTTGGATCGTGGCTTTTCCAAAAAACTTCCAATAACTCATCGTAAGAAATCACCGTTGGGTTGTAGGTAATCTCCAAAACCTCGGCATGCCCGGTAGCCCCGGTACACACTTCTTCGTAAGTTGGATTGCTCAATGTACCACCTTCATAACCCGATTTTACTGATATTACACCTTTTAATCTTTGAAATATGGCCTCGGTACACCAAAAACAACCCATTCCAAATGTTGCCTTTTCCGTCTTCTTCCCCTGTGCATTTGCCTGATTTAATGCCAACACGGCAAATAGGATCAAAATTATTTTTCTCATGTGTGTCCTCATTTATACTTAATTATACGCAAAATAAAAGGATGTGGTTTATGTTAACACAATAATGGGTTTTGTATGACAATCGCAACAAATTACCGATTCCAGTGTTAATGTTAACAACTTAAAACGTTAGCTTACAAAATTTTAAGACGACATTTTGTTAATTAAACGCACTTATTAACAATTCTTTTTTAAATTCGTATAACATTATAACTATAAAATTATGTCTACACCTTATATTCCCTGTTTAGATTTAGGTTCTTACATTAATGGCGCTGAAGAAGACCGGAAAAAGTTTTCTGATGAATTGGGCAGGGCTTTTAACGATTCTGGTTTTGTTACCATTACCAACCATGGTTTAAGCCAGGAACTGATTGATAAACTCTACGAAAATATCAAAGCTGCCTTTTCATTGCCTCTTGAAATCAAAAGGAAATACGAAAAACCGGAATTAGCAGGACAACGTGGCTACACCAGTGCAGGTAAGGAAACGGCTAAAGGCGCAAAGACACCTGATTTAAAAGAGTTCTGGCAGATTGGCCAGGAAGTTACTGATGGTGATCCTGTTAAAAACGAATATCCTGACAATGAAATTTTAGAAGAGTTACCTGAATTTAACAAAGTAACCGGAGAAATTTATAAAAAGCTGGAAGAAAACGGAACGCATTTATTGCGTGCCATTGCCACTTATTTAGAATTGCCGATCAATTATTTCGATAAACACGTTCATAATGGAAATTCTATTTTGAGAGGCATCCATTACTTTCCAATCGAAAATCCGGAAACCATTCCTGACGACGCCGTACGTGCAGGCGCACATGAAGACATCAACCTGATCACTTTGTTAATTGGTGCCAGTGCCGATGGCCTTGAAGTATTAACCCGCAGCAACGAATGGCTGCCGATTAAGGCACATCATACTGATATTGTAGTGAACGTTGGCGACATGCTGCAACGCTTAACCAATAACAAATTAAAATCAACAACACACAGAGTAGTGAACCCACCTCGTGAATTAATGAAAACTTCACGTTACTCTGTTCCTTTCTTTCTACATCCGCGCAGCGATATGGATTTAACCAGTTTACCATCAACCATTGATGCCGAACACCCTAAAGCCTATAGCGATATGACCGCTGGTGAATATCTGGACGAACGTTTGAGGGAAATTGGATTGAAGAAATAGTTTGAAGTTGGCGATTCTTAGTTTAGCATTTTCACCAATTGTATAAAAAGCGCCGGTTAAAACCCGGTGCTTTTTTTTATGGTTTCAAACATTCGTAAAAAGAGTGGTGAACTTTATAGTAAAATGCCGATTAGATTGGCCAGTCTTTAATCTGTAAAAATCGTCTATGTTTACAGATTGGCTTATAAAGCTTACATTTATTGACTGTGTTTGCTTAAAAGAAATATGCTACAAGAGAATTTTTCAGAAAACTATCAAAACTTATTTTCTGTTTTTAACGCCATTTACCCGCTGAGTGAAGAACTCAAAATGGCTATCGTCAGAAACAGCCATATTGCCCAATTCAAAAAAAAGACTACTTTGTTAAGCGCTGGAGAAAGCAGTAATACCATTTATTTTATTATTTCAGGTGCAGCAAGAGTATATTATCTTGATAATGAGGGCAAACAGACCAATACCTGGTTTTTATTCGAAAATGAATTGTTGATCTCTGTTTATGGTTTCTTTACCGGGCAGCCAAGCTTCGAATATATTGAAACAATAGAGGATACAACCTTAATAGCAGTAAAAAAAGAAAAACTGGATGAAATATATCTCCAATTTTTAGAGTTCAATTTTATTGGCCGGAAACTAACAGAATATTACTACATCCGTAACGAAATACAAGCCAACGAATTGCGGATGTTGAGTGCAAAAGAACGTTATGAAAAACTACTCAAGCGAAATCCACAACTTTTCCAGCGTGTTTCTTTAGGTCATATTGCCTCTTATCTGGGTATCTCGCAAGAAACATTAAGCAGGATCAGGAAGTAATTTTGTTTTTTTGACTTTTATCAAAAGTCAGCAATTTATGCATTCATAGATTTGAATCAATAAATCTAAAATCTATGTTATTTACAATCTTTATCGTATTTGGATGCTGCTTTCTGATTGAAAGAATTAAACCGGGCTGGAAGTTACCAAAAGTCTCAACCTGGGCCGTTAGGGTTTTAAGCGTCAATTTCATCCAATTGAGCATTGTTCTTTTGGCTGGCTTTACCTGGGAGAAATGGCTATCTTCTATTTCACTATTCCAACTTTCAAACCATATGCCTGATTGGCTTGGTGGAGTGACAGCCTATTTCATTGCTACGTTTATTTTTTATTGGTGGCACCGTTGGAGACATACAATAGACTTTCTATGGCTGGGTTTTCATCAGATTCACCATAGCCCACAACGGCTAGAAGTGATCACTTCCTTTTATAAACACCCGTTGGAGATGACTGTAAATTCGATTATTGGAAGTCTTTTAGTTTATACCTTACTGGGCTTAAATCCGGAAGCGGGCGCTATTTATACCCTATGTACCGCCCTTGGCGAGTTTTTTTACCATACTAATGTGAAAACGCCACAGTGGATCGGTTATATTTTCCAGCGACCAGAGATGCACCGGATCCATCACGAATATGAGAAACACAGTCACAATTACGGAGATATTGTTTGGTGGGATATGTTATTCGGCACCTATAAAAACCCAAAAGAATTTAATAGTTCATGTGGATTCGACAATGAAAAGGAACAGAAGTTACTGAATATGATCCTGTTCAAAGATGTACACAAGCAGTAAATTTTCTGATTGTTTACGCTTGTAAAAAGGTAAAACTGGATGAAAACTTTTTCAGCTTTCAAGTATCAGCTGCATAACAACACCGGTAGACTTTGAGCAAATACAACAGCGTATATGATTTCAGGATGTTGATTATCTGCAATAGCTATTTATTTAATTATTTAAAAGAGTTGTCAAACCGGCAACGAACTAAAGCTGACAACTCTGCTATTGATAACAGGGCTTTATTTCCTCGATTCATCAATGGCTTTATTGATTACATCCTGAATTCTACCCCTGATTTTTAAATTGGAAAGTTTATCGGTAACCGTTGGATTCACACGGTTGGATAAAAACACATATACCAAACCCCGCGATGGATCTACCCAAACACAGGTTCCGGTATAACCGGTATGACCATAAGTTTGTGGCGAAGCTAAATCAGAAGGATAATGTTTGGTACTGTCAGGATCCCAGCGATCGAAACCCAAACCTCTGCGACTCACATTTGATTGTTTTGACGTGAACATATCTACAGTTGTGTTTTTGAAATAGGTTTCTCCACCGTAGCTACCCCGGTTTAATAGCATCTGGTAAATAATGGCCAGGTCGTTTGCGCTTGCAAATAAACCAGCGTGACCTGAAACACCTCCTGCTAAAGCTGCCCCCTGATCGTGCACATAACCTACCAATAAAGTTTTCCTGAAATATTTATCATCTTCAGTTGGAACAATCTGCTCTGGTTTAAAACGGTTGCGCGGTAAAAAACCTGCCGTTTGCATCCCTAGCGGCTTGTAAAAATTTTCGTAAGTATATTGATTTAAAGGCTCTTCACTAATATGCTCTACAATATCTTTCATCACATACATGCTGATATCGCTGTATACATATTTGCCACGTGTTTTGATTGGCGAATTAAGCATTTTCGGCCACATAAAATCTTTAAAGAAGCCTTTTTTGATATAGTAGTTATCAGCTACTTTGGTTGGATAGGCTGCAGATGAATCTCTGCTATAATCGCCTGTTTTAACGTAATCGTGAAAAGGAATGTAAGGAATAAAACCTGCCTGGTGCAACATCACTTCACGCACCTGGATATTGTTCATGGGCGTAGTACGTGCTTTTGGAATGTAAGCACCAATATTGGTATCCAGTTTCAGTTTTCCTTCTTCAAATAAACGCATGACCGCCGGTGTAGTTGCCGTTACCTTGGTTACTGATGCGAGATCAAAAATATCGGTTACCTTATCTGGCACATTGGTATCGTAAGTATGGGTACCATAAGCCTTATTAAAGATCACTTTACCGTCTTTCGCTACCAAAACCACTAATCCTGGAGTTGCTTTCTGTGCTATAGCTTCGGCGGCAATAGCATCAATCTCCTTTAAATTGTTCGAATTTAAACCTGCATCTTCAGGTACAGTATACTTTAAGCGCGTAGCTGTTGTTGTAAAACCAGAACCGATTGTATAACGGGCAGAATAAGCAGTGGTTAACTTATTTGAAGCGGCAATGCCTCCAAAAATATATTGTGGTACGATGGCCGCAGCATCAACATTGTTCTGACTGGTCCATATAATTGGTGATTTTAACAGATCGAATGATTTTAAGCCAGGCCCGTTACCAAAAAAGGAAACAATCACCTGCTTATTCTTGCTGATGCTGTTAATGAAGTTAATATATCTGGCTTTAGTTACCTGCTGATCATCAATGGCAATCAAAATCGTATTGAAATATTTAAGATCATCTTCCAAGTCGTCTAAATTCAGGCTATCCTTATAAGAACTGGCCGAAAATGAGGTGATTTTATCATATTTATTGGCCAAACTATCGAAAACAGCACTATAGGCAAAGCCAAGGCTAACCGAAGCAATATTTTTCTTTTCTAGTGCTTTCAGAGGAATAATTCCTTCCTGATTGTTTAACAACACGGTTGTGTTGGCAATTGCATTGGCAATAGCCAGTTTTTTCTCATTTGCGGTATGATCCTGTGCGCATGCGGTTAAACATAAAATATTGCAGCAGAATGCTACGGCCAGGATATACAATCTATTTCGCTTCATATACTTTTTCTCCGTTCAGATAGGTTTTTAAAACTTTGGTTTTTAATATGTTTTTTGAGGTTGGCTTCAAAATATCCTGATCGAGCATAACAAAATCGGCTAATTTACCTTTCTCCAGGCTACCTTTTTCATTTTCTTCAAAATTGGCTTTTGCTGCCCATATCGTCATTCCGCGCAAAGCCTCTTCAGGTGTTAGGGCATTTTCTACCTGGAAACCTCCTTTCGGAAAACCTTTTGCATCTGCCCTCACTGTTGCTGCATAAAACGTTAATAACGGATTAATGTTTTCTACAGGGAAATCGGTACCCAAGGGAATCCAACCATTTTGTTTTAGCAATTGTTTGTAAGCATATGCATTTTTTAACCTTTCAGCGCCCAAACGCTGTTTGGCCCAATACATATCTGAAGTGGCATGTGTAGGCTGAACGGAGGGGATGATACTGGCTTTGCCGAAGAGGTCAAAATCTTTTGAGTTTACTACCTGAGCATGTTCAATTCGCCAGCGTTGATCATTTTTATCTTTTAATATTTTATTGTAGATATTAAGGATTACCCGATTTGCAGAATCTCCGATAGCATGGGTACACATTTGGAAATGATTGGCAGCAATTTTTGCAGCTACTTCTTCAAAATGCTTCTGATCGCTCAGCAAAAAACCGGTTTTACCGGGCATATCACTGTAAGGATGTAACAGACAAGCCCCACGCGAACCCAAAGCGCCATCGGCATACACCTTAAAAGCCCGAACATTTAACCGATCGGTTTTAATGGGTCCACGGTTGAAAAGATAGGTATAATTATCAGGCTCATCTGAAAGCATGACATAAAGCCTCATTTTCAGTTTGTTCTCTTGTTGCAGTTTTTCGATAAATTCCACCGTAAGGTAACTTAATCCACAATCATCAATGGTAGTTAAACCAGCAGCAAAACAGTTTTGCTGTGCATCCATCAATATCTTTTCGGCTAATTTAGCATCGGGTGAAGGGATTTTACGTTCTACTAAGGCTACCGCATTATCAATTAACACACCGGTTAGCTTTCCGTTTTGGGTAAGCATATCGCCACCTACCAACTTCTGCATACTTTTAATACCGGCATCTTCCAATGCTTTCTGGTTTGCAATGGCCGCGTGTCCATCGATCCGGTTTAAAAACACCGGTCGACCTGGAAAAAGTGCCGTTAATTTTTCATTTGTAGGGAATGCTTTATTCTGCCAATCGTTTTGGTCCCAACCATTGCCAATTAACCAGCCATCAGGATGCGTTTTAGCAAACGCCGTTAAACGCGTCAGCACTTCATCCCACGACTTTGTTTCCCGTAAATCGGCTGTTTGTAAACTTTGCCCATAACCATAAAAATGAGCATGGGCATCGATAAAACCGGGATAAATGGCTTTGCCTGCCGCATTGATTTCTTCTTTAGCTGTATAATTACTTTTTATCTCATCGCTTTTACCCAGTGCGAGGATTTTCCCATTCTTCACCGCGAAGGCCTCAACCGTATCAAAATTACTGTTAACCGTATATACTTTGGCATTGTAGATAATAACATCAACAGCTTCTTTTTTGGTACAGGAAGTAAATAGCAGGGCCAGAAAAAGGCTGTATAACATGTATTTCATACCGATAAAGATAGAGAATTGAAAGCATTTGAATTTGTAAATTCAATTTTACAGAAAGGATTTGTCCCCTGTTTCTGGCATCAACGCTAAAACCGGCAACAATTAGTTTTCTTTGCCAGTAATGCAAACCAATAAATATGTTTTTTTTTGCCACGGAAACACAGAACTCACGGAAGTTATACGCCCTGGTCTGTGTCACCACAGACCAATCAATAATAACATGGTTTCTTCCATTAAGAATATCCATAAAGACCCATTCTTTATTATTGTTCAACTGATGGCTTACATTCATGAAGACTATTTTATATAAAACAACCTGACTATATTAATTCTTCCTCTTAATCGATAGTCTATGTGATCCGCAGGTTCGTTTTCAGCATGAACCAGAGATTTTAAAAGAAAGTAGTTTTACAATTAAAGATCCTGCGATTCTGCTCAGGATGACAATTGATTGCAGCAATCAATTCTATTTAACGACAGTCATTTACGTGTTGAGTTTTAAACAAATCGGGTTCTTTAAGCTTATTTTGCATAATTTAGCGAATTCACTTTGCCTTAATACATGACGGATATTATTCACTTATTGCCCGATGCTGTTGCCAATCAGATTGCTGCCGGAGAAGTTGTTCAACGCCCTGCTTCTGCGGTAAAAGAATTGCTTGAAAATTCGATAGATGCTGGCGCAGATAAAATTCAACTGGTGATAAAAGATGCCGGCAAAGCATTGATTCAGATTATTGATAATGGCTGTGGAATGAGTGTTACCGATGCCAGAATGTGTTTCGAACGCCATGCTACATCGAAAGTAAAAAAAGCCGAAGATTTATTCGCCATCCGAACCATGGGTTTCCGTGGAGAGGCCATGGCTTCTATTGCGGCCATTGCACAGGTAGAAATGAAAACCCGCAGGCATGAAGATGAAATAGGCACCTGCATTTCTATTGAAGGTGCACAGGTCATCAATCAGGAGCCTGTAGCTACTTCCCCCGGAACGCAGATTTCAATTAAAAACCTGTTTTTTAATACACCCGCCAGAAGAAACTTCCTTAAAAGCAACCCGGTAGAAATGCGTCATATCATAGACGAATTTCAACGCGTAGCATTGGCACATCCAGGTGTGTTTTTTAGTCTGCACCATGATGGAGTTGAAATTTTCAACCTGCCAAAAGGCAATTTAAAACAGCGTATTGTTCATATTTTTGGCAACAACTATAACGAACGTCTGGTACCGGTTGAGGAAGAAACCACTATTATTAACTTGAAAGGATACATCGGTAAGCCTGCTTTTGCAAAAAAAACCAGAGGTGAACAGTTCTTTTTTGTAAATAACCGTTTCATAAAAGATCCTTATTTAAACCATGCGGTAAGCTCTGCTTTTGAAGAGTTATTACCTGATGACAGTTATCCGTTATACGTATTATTTATTGAGATCGACCCGGCGAAAATTGATGTAAACGTACATCCTACTAAAACGGAAATTAAATACCTGGACGAAAAGTCGATTTATGCGATCATGAAATCGGCAGTAAAACGTTCCATCGGACGGTATAATATTTCCCCAACTTTAGATTTTGATCAGGAAACTGGTTTTAGCAATATGATTACGCATAAAGCAGTTGAAGATATTATACCACCAAGCATTAATTTTAATCCTGATTTTAATCCTTTTGCGAATGACAGCAGTTCTACCTCCGGTTACGCCTCATCGCCAAGAAATTATGATGCAAAACCGAGTGCCAAAAACTGGGGTTCGCTTTACGATATAACTGAACAACCTGTTGTAGAGCAAACTTCTATTTATGCTGATGAGACTGTTTTAGAAACCAAGCAAAAGCAGTATATGCAATTGCATAACCGTTATATTGTTTCGCAGATCAAGTCGGGCCTGATGGTTATCGACCAGCAAATGGCGCACGAGCGAATCCTTTATGAACGTTTTCTCGTACATCTTGACGACCGTAAAGGCGCATCGCAGCAGAGTTTATTTCCGCAAACCATAACACTTAATGCCCAGGATTTTGAACTGGCCAAAAGTTTATTGGACGATATAAAAAGTTTGGGCTTCGATGTACGGGAATTTGGAAAAAATACGTTGGTAGTAGAAGGTGTTCCCGTTGATCTGGGCAGCAGCAATATTAACGAAACGCAATTATTTGAGCAATTGATTGAGGGCTTTAAAAACTCACAACAGGAACTTAAATTGAGCAAACGCGATAGCCTGGCAAGAAGCCTGGCAAAAAACAGTGCGATAAAGGCAGGAACTAGCCTTGGACAGGAGGAAATGAATACCTTGATTGATGAACTTTTTGCCTGTAAAACACCTAACTTTAGCGTGAGTGGCAAACCGATTATCCAAACCATTACCCTGGCAGAACTGGATAAGAAGTTTGAGAAATAGACTAAAGACCAAAGCTGAGAGACTAAAGAGAAAAAGTCGGGTGTCAGGGGAGGTCAGAAGATTGAAGTGTATAGTAAAACTTGAAGCTAAGGAAGAAATACAAAACAGTTAACCGATTTAAACCATTAACCAGTTAACCCTTTTTAAGAATTAGATGAATAATATATATATTCCACCGGTAGTTAAAAATCTACTAATTATTAACGTTTTATTTTTTGTAGCCAGCTACCTGCTCACCACGCTCAACCTGGATGATCGCTTAGCGGTATATTATTTTGATTCTCCGAAGTTTGAGATATGGCAACCGATAACTTATATGTTTATGCATGGCGGTTTAGCGCACATTTTCTTTAATATGTTTGCCTTGTACTCTTTTGGAAGCATCCTTGAATCGAGATGGGGCGGCAAAAAATTTATCATATTTTATTTTATTACGGGATTGGGTGCACTGGCATTACAGTGGGCGGTACAGGCTTACGAGGTACACCAGATTATAGGTAGCGCCACCAATAATGGAAAGATAAACCTTCCCGCATTATTTCAGGGTGAGTTTAATACCAAACAACTTTCAATGGCGCAAGCGGTTACGCTTCGGAGTATCTATTTTGGCGGTATGGTAGGAGCTTCGGGTGCTATTTTTGGTTTACTGGTTGCCTTTGGTATGCTTTATCCAAATGCCGAATTACTGATTATGTTTATCCCGGTTCCGGTAAAAGCTAAATATATTATACCCATTTATATTTTAGTAGAGTTATCTTTGGGTGTTGCCCAGTTTGAAGGCGATTCCATTGCCCATTATGCCCACCTTGGGGGGGCCTTAATCGGCTTTATACTGGTTAAAATATGGAAAGATAAAAACGATACATTTTATACACTCTATGAATAATACTTTCAAAGATTTAAAATACAAGGTTTTTCAATCGGGCAACCCATTGTTTTTTTATATTGGGATCAACATTATCCTTTTTTTAGTTACTGCCATTATTGGTGTAGTTGTTTTTTTAGGCCGTATTCCTGTCGATACCAATTTATGGATCAGAGAATATGTGGGCTTACCCGCCAGTGTTTCGAAATTGCCCGAACGTTTTTATACCTTATTCACTTATATGTTTTTTCATGACGGGATTCTCCACGTCTTGTTTAACATGCTCGGATTATTTTGGTTCGGCAATATATTTATGAATTTTTTAAAAACCAGGCAGTTTCATTTTGTATACCTTGCAGGTGGTTTGTTTGGTGGTTTATTTGCCGTTGCTGCTTTAAATATATTCCCTGTTTATGCTAATGGATTAGCTGGCGTAACCATTATTGGAGCATCCGCCGCCGTAATGGCGATCATTTTTGCCGCTGCAACATTGGTACCCAACTACAGTATCATGCTGCTTTTCTTTGGCGAGGTTAAAATTAAGTGGATTGCCATTATTTATTTTATTCTCGATTTTATTGCCATCGGTTCCATAAATGCCGGTGGAAGTTTAGCGCATATTGGTGGCGCACTTTTAGGTTTTACTTTCATTAAAAGTTTGCAAAACGGAAAAGATTGGAGTAAACTGTTTGAGCGTAAGCCGAAACTAAAGATCGTGCGGAATGAAAAACCTGTTAAAAAACCTGAATTTAAAGGCGGTGTTTCTCAACAGGAAATAGATGCTATTTTAGATAAAATATCAACTTCAGGATACGATAAACTAACAGCCATAGAAAAAGAAAAACTATTTAAGGCAAGTAAAGATTAATGGCTACAAAAACGAAGAAATATAATTTCATAGACAAACTTCTCTTACCTATTGCCTTTCTATTGGCAATTTCTTTGCTTTTGGGCTTGCTAGCCGGGAATATGGATCCAAGAAAACATGCCATTATTGCTTTTTTTGGTCTCGCCTACCCATTTGTCCTGTTTGCGAATATGATCTTCCTGGTTTGGTGGCTTTTAAGCAAAAAATGGATTTTTGCAATCGTTACCATTCTGGTTATCGCACTTGGCGGTAAGACATTAAAAGCCACCTTTGCCATTGGTGGCGATGAAGGAGGTGCTGAAAAAGCAGATAATAGCATCAGAATGATGACCTATAACGTACATAGTTTTAAACTATATGGTGAAGACAATACCGAATCGGTAAAAGAAAAGATGCTTCAGGTAGTGAAAGATCAAAACCCAGATATTATCTGCTTTCAGGAGTTTTTTACCCGCTATAAAGGTGCATTTGATACGGTTGATAGCTTAAAAGCACTGTTAAACACCAAATATTACTATTTTGTACCCACCAATAAAAACGATTACGAGGCCACAGGTTTAGCCATATTTTCAAAATTTCCCATTAAAAATTCCGGCAAAATCCCTTTTGTTGAAGGTTATCCGGGTAATATGAGTATTTACACTGATTTAAATATTAAAGGAAAAACCCTCAGGGTTTATAATGTACATTTTCAATCTATTTCTTTCGAAAAACAGGATTACGAATACCTGGATAAGGTTAAGGAAATGAATACCGAACTGCAGCCCTCTAAACGGATTTTAAGAATGCTGAAAAGTGCCTTTTTGAAACGTAGCGGTCAGGTAGACATTATGAAAAAAGAAATGGCCACCTGCAAAACACCTTACCTTATTGCGGGCGATTTTAACGATACACCAGCATCATACGTGGTGACTCAAATCACTGCAGGTTTAAACAATAGTTTTATCAAAAAAGGAAATGGCTTCGGTAAAACCTATAATGGTAAATTTCCCAATTTTCAGATCGATTATATTGCTACTTCCAAAGAACTTGAAGTTTTAAATTATAAAATCACCCAGGCCAAATTATCTGACCATTTTCCGGTTCGGAGTGATTTGAGATTTGTTCCATAAACTTCCCGTGGTCTGTGTCTCCACAGACCGTCCTAGATTATTCCTTTTTCGTTCTGTGAAGATACAGACCGAGGACACAGGTGCAGCAACCCTGGTTCCCAAACCTGATTGAGCGGAATAGCCCGGAGCGTAGCGAGGACTATAAGCGAAAGCAGGACGGTAAGCCGCCAGAAACAACAAACCGTTCATTTCCCAATTCAATTTCGGTCGGTGAGACACCAACCGATAGAATAAAGCTTCCGTGGTCTGTGTCTCCACAGACCGTCTTAGATTATTCCTTTTTCGTTCTGTGAAGATACAGACCGAGGACACAGGTGCAGAAACCCTTGTTCCTAAACCTGATGGAGCGGAATAGCCCGAGGACTATAAGCGAAAGCAGGACTGTAGGCCGCCAGGAACAACAAACCGTTCATTTCCCAACTCTATTTCTTCCCCATACCCCCTCAATAATGAAATATTATGATGTCCATAAAAAAATAAACTCCCCGGCTGAAAGATCCTGAAACCAGTTCAGGACGACGTATGCGCAGAAACTATCTTGAATTGCTATGATTTAGTCTGACTGAACCATGCTAAATCTTTTTTCTTACCATACATCAACAATAGGTTTATTCCTTATTTCCATATTTGCTTTATAAAATTTAATAAAAATCTTCAAAAATATGAGCTTAATAGATGCCCTAAAATGGCGTTATGCCGTTAAGAAAATGAATGGTCAGCCTGTTGAACAGGAAAAGGTTGATAAAATTATTGATGCAGCACATTTAGCACCTACCTCATCAGGTTTACAGCCTTTTAAAGTAATTGTGGTAACCAACCAGGAATTAAAAGAGAAAATTGCGCCGATTGCTTTTAACCAATCGCAAGTGATCGATTCTTCTCACTTATTGATTTTTGCTGCAAACGAAAATTATACAGAAGAAGGCATAGATACCGTTTTCGACAGAATGAATACAGAGCGTGGTTTACCATTAGATACGACAGATGCTTACAAAGGGCAACTTAAAGGCATGCTTTTATCCAGAACTGCGGAAGAAAACTTCAACCATGCAGCCCGTCAGGCTTATATTGCTTTCGGTATTGCCATTGCAGAAGCAGCTTTGTTAAAAGTAGATGCCACTCCGATGGAAGGTTTCAACGGACCTGCCTTAGATGAACTTTTAGGTTTAGATAAAAAAGGCTTAAAAAGTGTTACCCTGTTACCTTTAGGATACCGGGACGAAGCTGGCGATTGGTTGGTAAACCTTAAAAAGGTACGGACACCAAAAGAAGAATTCGTGATCGAGTTTAACTAACGGGCAAACACCATTATAGTTTAAAACGGGCCGCTAAAACAGCGGCTTGTTTGTTTATAGTTTTTTTAGCTCAAAACAAACCGATCATTGCGGACAAAAGCACTGCCGGTGGATCGGAGTGAAGCATTCTTCACGAATTTACCTCAATAATCCTACCGTATAAAGCTTGTGCGCGTTTCTGACGCGTGCTTTAATAGCGCCGCGACTCTATTGCATATAGCCCGCATTAAAAACGCTAAACCATTCAACGCCAATTAAGAAACAAGCGTAAACATTTTTCATGGTCATCACAAAATAAATGGCTTTAGCTCGCTTATACCACCCTTGCAGAAACTATAACAAGCAATAATAAACTTTTGTAAAAAAATGTTAAACCTCTGTACAATTTAGGACAGCTATTTATAATTGGATATATTTACGGTCTATAATATCCAATCCATGAAGATTTTTACATTATCTTTTATCATATTATCATTCTTATCAGCACTGAGTTTTTCTTCTTCTGCCCAAACCGATACTATTAGCATCAATAGCATCATTGCCAAAACCAATAAGGTATTGAGCGATTACCCTGCTGAAAAGATTTACCTCCATTTTGACAAACCTTACTATGCCGTAGCCGATACCGTTTGGTTCAAAGCTTATGTTACTGAAAACCAAAATTTTTTATCGGGCATCAGTAAAATCATTTATGTAGATGTAATCAATCAGAAAGATTCGCTGATCCAAACCCTAAAATTACCTATTACCGGTGGTTTTGCTTATGGGAGCTTCCCCTTAGATCAGATCAACTATAAACAGGGCAATTACCACATTAGGGCTTATACTTTATGGATGCTCAACAGTGATGACCCGGCTTATTTTAACAAAACTTTTTACGTGGGTGAAGCCATCGATAAAGAGTTAAAAACCCACATTACTTACAAAAATACCTCTACAGATAAGCTGGAAAAAATTGATGCGCGTATACAATTTAAAGATGCCGGCAATAAACCCTATGCCAATAAAAATGTAAGCTGGCAGGTCGTGACGAGTTTTACGGTAATTGCCAAGGGCAGGGGTACAACAGATGCCAATGGCTATTTAACCATCGCGATGAGCAACGCACAAAAAGCCGAATACCAATTACAAAAAGGCGAATTGATTATCAGTATTAATACCACTGATAAAGATGTGGCAAGTAGCAGCTTTCCGCTTAAAAATGCAATTGTAGGCAAAGATTTTCAGTTTTTTCCTGAAGGTGGAAGTTTAATTGCTGGCCTAAATAATAAAGTAGCCTTTAAAGCCATTAAAAGTGATGGTTTGGGTATTAACTCAAAAGGCACAGTAACCGATAGCGATGGAAAAACGGTTGCTTCCTTTGCAGCCCAGCATTTAGGGATGGGCAGTTTTAACTTATTGGCAGAAGCCGGAAAAACTTACAAAGCAGCTGTTACCTATGCTGATGGAACTACCCAAAATTATAATTTGCCAGCAGTTGCAGCAAATGGTGTTGCTCTAAAAATAGACAATAGTAATCCTGACAATATTGCCATAAAAATATTAGCTAATGATGCCTTTTTTGAACAGAATCAAGGTAAAAAGCTTTATTTAATAGCACAGAGCAAAGGCGTTATCTGTTATGGAGCGCAAACAGCATTATCAAACACAGAATATAATACTACTGTGCTTAAATCTAAATTTCCAAATGGGATTGCTCAGTTTACCCTATTTAACGAATTTGGCAAACCATTGAGTGAAAGGTTGGTTTTTGTACAGCACAAAAACACCATGGCAGTAACACTAACCAGTGCTGCAACTACTTACGGAATCAAGAAAAAGGTTAAGATAAATGTGGCAGCGAAAAAAGATGGTGCACCTGTAGAAGGTAGTTTTTCTGTAGCTGTTGTTGATGAAACCAAAGTTCCATCTAATGAAGATGCCACCAGTACAATATTAACAGGCCTGCTATTAAGCAGCGATGTTAAAGGTTACATTGAAAAAGCCAATTATTATTTTAATGCACCCGATGCCAGGAAAAATGCAGATTTAGATGTATTGCTACTTACCCAGGGTTACCGTAGCTTTAAATATACCGATATCATCGCCAACAAATTGCCTAAAATTGACTTCTTACCGGAACAAGGCATTGAAATTTCTGGCATTTTGCGCCAGAACAATGGCATTCCGGTTAGAAAGGGGGCCCTGCTGTTAAGCATTCCCGATAAACGTTTTAACCAGGAAGGAACAACAGACCCGGTAGGAAACTTTAAATTCTCAAACCTGGTATTTAACGATTCATCAAAGGTAACCATTACTGCCAAGTATAATCCAAACTATAAAAACATGACCCTGAGCTTAAATGGTGCACCAGTACCTACACTAACCAGAAACTTTAGTGCGGCCGAAGAGGTTTTAAATATTGATAGCACTTTAAGCAGTTATTTAGATAACAGCAAAAAACAATATGCTTATTTACATACCTTGAAAGATGTTAACATTAAAGGCACTGTGGTTCCAAAAGTAAGCCATAAGGATTATCCTGCATTGAGCGGATTAAGTCAAATGGCCGACCATGAGGTGAGCGGCGACCGGTTTAAAGGCTGTGGTTTATTAATTAACTGTTTACAAGGTATGCTGGCAGGAGTTACCTTCGCCGACAATAATTTTTACGTAACCCGCGATTACAATCAAGGGAAAAAAATCCCGATGGGTATATTCATTAACGGTATGAATGTGGATGTAAACCAGATTAATACCATAGATGTTAACCTGCTTGAGTCGGTTGAAGTATTTTTAAGAGATGACTTAGGCCTGGTAAACCGTGCCAACAATATAAACGGTGTGATTGTATTTAACCAGAAAAAAGCACCTAAAGGAACCAGGATATCGAAAGCGCAATTGATGGATATGCTTCCTAAATACTACGAGCTTACCTTCTCGCCTCAGGGTTATAACAAAGAAAAACAGTTTTACTCCCCTAAATATGATGTTCCGGCGAGCATGAATCGGAACGATTTAAGAACGACCATTTACTGGAACCCTAAAGTGGTTACCGATGCAACCGGGAATGCTTCTTTTGAATATTACAATGCTGATGGAAAAGGACAGTACAAAGTAATTATTGAAGGTATTGATGCCAACGGCAATTTAGGCAGATCAGTGTTTAAGTATATGGTTAAGTAAGATGGAGAATGTAAGATGGATGATGTAAGATGGATAATGTAAGATGGATGATGTGGAATTGAATTCTTTTCCTCATCCAGCTCACATTATCCATTTTACCTCTTACATTTTCCATCTCACATCATTCTATTTCACATCATTCTATTTCACCTCAAAAGGCAGTGGTTCCCCTTTTAATCCCGCAACAATATTCTGCACAATAATTTTAGCCATGGCTGCTCTCGTTTCTTCGGTAGCTGAGCCAATATGTGGTAAAACGGCAACGTTTTCCATGGCTAACAAAGGATTGTTTTTATCCATTGGTTCAGGGTTGGTTACATCCAAACCTGCTCCCCATATCATTTTCTCTTCCAAAGCCTGGATTAAATCCTTTTCATTATGAATACCGCCCCTGGCCGTATTGATGAAAATAGCATTGGGTTTCATCTGCTTAAATACATCAAGTGTAAATTTATCCTTGGTTTCTGGCGTTAGCGCGGTATGGATAGAGAGTACATCACTTTGTGCCAAAAGAGTATCGAAGGATACATATTTTGCGCCGATTTCTTTTTCAGCTTCTTCATTACGCGAGCGGTTATGGTAAATCACCTTCATTTGATAGGCAGCAGCACATTTCCTGGCCATTTCCAAACCAATTTTACCCAGCCCAAAAATACCGAGGGTTTTGCCATTTACTTCAATCCCCAGTTCTGGAGCAGGCTCATAGTTTTTCCAGTCGCCCTGAATAATCTTTTTATGTGAAAAAAAAGCCTTTCGTGATACGGCAAGCATGAGTAAAAAAGCAGTATCGGCAGTTGCTCCGCTTAAAACGCCCGGTGTATTACCAATAGGGATATTTAGTTTTTTAGCGGTATCCAAATCAACCTGATCGAAGCCTACTGAATGTAGCGCAATCACTTTTAAATGCTTACACGCCTTTAAAAATACGGCATCCAGTTTATTAGGACCTACACTGACCAATGCATCCTGATCTTTACAGGCTTCAATCAGTTCTTCAGCCGTAATCTGCCTGTTTTCTTGCCATTGGGTTACCGTAATATTATTTTCTTCAAGTTGCTTTAAACCAACCGGAGCAATGTTGCCGCTTACAAATACTTTCATATGTATTTAACAGCAAACCCGTACCAGGGGTTTTGATTATGCTTATTTTACAGTAGTGGTAAGTACCTGATAGGTATTTGCACTGAAGTAACCCAGGGCATTATTGGTAATGTTTGATGTGGGATTGGCTGGTGTGGTACCCTGGTTGGGTCCGCGGTCTGACTGTTGGCTTAATGCATACCAATAGTCGAAAATATTGCTGTCAATACATTCCATTTCAATCCTAACCTTATCATTGGTATTCAGCTCGTCACTATCATGATCGTTATTGGGTTTAAAAAAGAGTTGGATCCGTAAATCCTTACCATTGGTCAACCTGTCGTTTGTAGCATAATAGCGTCGCGATAACACATCGTTTACATATAGGTTAAAATGGTAAAAATTGACCTCATTAACAGGATCTTTTAAAAAAGCTGCTGCTGTTTTACGCTCTCGACCAAAAAAATTATTTTTGATGATCCCGATTGAATCCATTTTTACCACATTCGGCATTTTAGAACTCGCGGTATAGTTTTGCCCTTCAATTGTTGCATTTAAATGATAAGTAACACCAGGCTCACCTTTCATTCGGTTAATGTAAGTCCCTGGCATCGTTCCCTCTTTAAATATATAGGTATTCCCCTTGCTATCGGTTACGATAACCGTAGCACCAGAAATTTTAGGAAAAATATTTTCCTCGGTATAACCTATCGTTTTGCTGATTTTGATTTCCTGGTCGATCAACTGGTTATTAATAATACCTTCAATAACCACCTGCGGATCGGCATTTTCCGTATCAATGGAAATAATTTTCTTGCATGAAGAAAGGCAAAGTGTAAATAAGGCAAAATATATCGTTATTTTTTTCATGGTATTAAAATTTAAAATCCCAGGTAACAGAAGGGATAAGCCCAAAAAGCGAAGTTTGCTGTGCAGCAGTTTTATTCGGATTTTCCGGATCGGTAATAAATTCTATAGCGTAAGGGTTTTTACGGCCCAGCACATTATAAATACCAAAATTCCAGCTCGATTGATATTTGCCCTTTTTCTTGCCTGCTAATGTTGCACTGAGATCTAAGCGCATGTTGTAAGGCATGCGGCCTGCGTTGCGCTGGGTGTAATAATAAGCCGGTTGCCCACCAACAGTGTATTTACCTGCCGGATAGGTAACCGCATTACCCGTACTGTATATAAAGCTTGATGAAAATGTCCACCTTGTGGTCATGTTATATATGCCAACCAATGAAATATCATGTGTGCGGTCTTGCCTGGCCGGAAAATACTTACCATTATTCAGTTCTGTAAATTTACGCTCGGTACGCGATAAGGTATAACCCACCCAGCCGTTAAGCTTTCCAAATTTCTTTTTAAAAAACAGTTCCATTCCATAAGCGCGACCTATACCGTAAATCAGTTCTGATTCTACGTTCGAATTGGCCAGCAACTGGGCTGCATTCTTATAATCGATCTGGTTTTGCAGCCATTTGTAATAAATTTCGGCTGATAGCTCGTAGGTATTCTCTTTGATATTTTTAAAATAACCTAATGCCACCTGATCTGCAATTTCGGGCCTGATATTATTACTGCTTAATACGTACTGATCGGTTGGCGAGCTGGATGTGGCATTGGTTAAAATATGAACATTCTGCGTATTTCGGTTGTAAGACGCTTTTATTGAGTTTTGTTCATTAAGCAGGTAACTTACCGAAAAACGGGGTTCCAGGTTGAAATAGTTTTTGTAGAATTTACCCTTAGCCACATATTCTGTCGAAATGATTTCGCCAGCTGCATTGTAGGTGCTAAAGTTCCCCGGCCCCATTAGCGAGAAAGCAGCCAATCTTACACCGTACAAAAAATTGAGGTGTTCATTTACATTCCATTCATCAGAAATATAGGCAGCAGATTCTATCCCATAACGACGCTCTTGCGTAAGGGAATTTACCTGTGAGGCAACATCGCTATCAATATCAATAGGTGATATGCGATGCTGGGTGGCATTTAATCCGAACCTCAGGATATGTTTGTTGCTGAAATACTGAAAATCTTCTTTAAAATTAAAATCCCGAACCAGCGAAGTGGCCTTAAAATTAGTCGCATCATTCAACAAACGAACGGTATAATTGTAATTGTTGTAGATTAATGAAGTATTAGAGAATAAACGATCGTTAAAAATGTGATTTAAGCGGATGGTAGTGGTTACATTGCCCCAGTTATTCTCAAACAGATCCTTCACCCCAATATTATCCTTACCAAAGTAGCCAGAAATGTAAATGGTATTTTTATCATTGATTTTATAATTCGCCTTGGCATTGATATCATAAAAATTTAAGGTACTTCCATTTACAGACGAATCTGGCGAAGCCCTTAAAAACAGATCAATGTAGGTTCTACGGAAACTCACCATAAACGAGCCACGATCTTTCACAATCGGCCCTTCTGCTTTTAAACGCGAAGCTATTAAACCGATACCGCCCTGAAATTTAAACTCTTTGTTGTTTCCGTCATCCATTTTAACATCTAAAACGGATGACAAACGGCCGCCATATTGCGCGGGCATGCCGCCTTTGTATAAACTTACATCTTTAATCGCATCGGCATTGAAAGTAGAGAAAAAGCCCAGCAAGTGTGAGGAATTGTAAACCACAGCCTCATCTAAAATGATCAGGTTCTGATCGGCGGCACCACCACGAACATAAAAACCGGTGTTTCCTTCACCACCCGATTTTACGCCTGGCAAGAGTTGGATCGTTTTTAAGATATCCTTTTCGCCTAACAATACCGGAATGGAATTAAGCATTTTCATATCAATTCTTTCCAGCCCCATCTGCGCACTTTTAACATTTTCATTTTTACGGTTATTGGCACTAACAGTTACATCGGCCAGATCGTTTGCACTTCGTAATTCCTCGTTCAACTTGGTATCTTTTGTTAAATTGATGGTTTTAACAATGGAAGTATAACCGGTATAACTTACTGCCACAGTGTAGGTGCCTTCAGTCTGTGTGAGCGCAAAATATCCATAATTGTTGGTTAAGGTGGCTGCGGCAGAAGCCCCGGAAATCCTTACCGTAGCACCAATTAAGGTTTCGCCTGTACCTGCATCACGAATGGTACCGCTAAGGGTAAACTTCTTTTGGGCGAAAACAGAGCTTGAGAGGAAAAGGAAAGAGAATAAAGCTAAGTAGTATTTTATGGGCATATCGGCTACTGATCTAATTTTTAAGGTAGAAACCAAATGTACGAAATCAAACTCCTATTATTGGATAGTGCAGGATTTCTTAATGCAAGTTTGATCTTACTTACTAATATCAGGATAAATAGCGATATGGTGTGAACGTAAAAGGTAAGGACTCAAATCATCTTTACCCGCCTGTTGAAAGGTAATTAATTTAGAAGACTCTTTGGGCATATGGCAATCGATACAATTTGTGCTGATCGATCCTTTGGCCAAAGTAAGTTCACTGTGCTTTGTACTTTGGTGACAGCTGATACAGCGTTGCGAATAAACCGCTAAATTGCCCTTAATATTTTCATGTGTATTGTGGCACGATTGGCAGGTCATGTTTTTACTTTTCCGATAACAATTGCTTCCCATTAACATGTTGGTCTGGTTACCATGCACATCTGGGTTGCCACCGCCAAAACCCACAAAATCCTGAGTGTAGTAGTCATCTAAGTTATCGCCTGGAGTAAAACCAAAAACCGATTTTTGAGCAACCAAGGCATTTCCGGAGTGGCAAACTCCACAGGCATCCATTTTTTGTTTACGGCTTAGTGTTTTAAAAATGGTAATGAATTTAGCGGTTTTCTCTGCCGGATTTTCGAGGTGAAAAACTGCATGTTGCCTGCCTGGTCCGTGGCAACGCTCACAATCGATGCCGTAGAGCAAAGCACCGCGCTCCATTTCTTCATCCGTGGTAATGCCTGAAGTTTGGGTTACTTTTTTATCTACGTATGAGGCATGGCATTCTAAACAACGGCTACCGATAGGCCGGTCGTAATAAAAGGTTTGTTTGGTAAATCCCGGACTGATGGCCCAGTTGCGGATTTCGGAGAAATAGGAAAGCGGCAATTCGTATAGCTTTTTACCTTTCCAGTAGGCATAGGTGTAAGCCTTTTCGCCGGAGCCAAATACCATATCAAACTTTTCGGCGCGTACTTCTTTTCCATCTACATAAGCAACCTGAAAAACACCAGCAGTTCTTTTCTCAATAACTACCTTTTGGTGCATATCGAAGTTAAAGACATTGGAATCCCTGGCAAAGACCTTTAACAGTTCCTGGTCGTGTACAGGTTTGGAGGTTAAACCATGAGCGTTATGGGCAAAAGACTGCTTAATTTCCTGATGGCACTTTACACAGGTGGCTGCACCGGTATAAGCTTCACCCCTGATGTCTTTTGGTAAAGCGTCGGCCGCATTCATGCATCTGGATAGGATAATGATAATGATCGCTATCGCTCCTAAAATAACCAGTATCCGCTTTATACCTTCCAAAATAGATTTTTGCCTTTTATTTTATAAACTGAATATAACTAAAATTATAACCACCATTGGCAGTCACTACCCTGATTTTTTGCCATCCGGCATTTAAAGGCACATTTTTGATTTCGAAAGGAGCAAACTTTTTCATATTCCCAGTATTTGGGACTGCCGCTTCGCTGGCAACGGTTTTACCATTAATTAAAATGGTGATCCGCCCGTTAGCCTGATCGGCTGCGGCATTAATCTTTAAAGTATAGTTACCTTTTTGTGCCACCTTAACGGTGTATTGCAACCACTCTCCTTTTTCGATATGGTTTACATAATATTTTTCGTATTGAAGCGAATCTTTCGCAATATCTACACCATCGTTGCGGTAAATCATGCCGCGGTTTCCGGCCGTTCGTTTATTGGTTACCGTATGGTAATCGGCCGTATCATGATCGAAATAGGCAAATCCGTTTTTTCCCAAATCATAGTCAACCGCGTAAATAATGCTTCTGTTCTGGATGAGATTAGCTTTAAAAGGTTTGGTTTCATGACTAAAGGGCTGGCGGATCATCGCATCGATTACATCACGGTGAATGATGGTGTTTTCTAACCTCGAATAAATGGCCAGCTCCATCAAACCGCTATACACGTTGCTATCTTTAGGTTTATCGCCACCCTGGTTCAGGTATTTAACCAGTGCATCGTAATTGGGATTTGATTTAATTTGCATGGGGTTATTGACACCCATTTTCTTTAAAGGCCACCACGACCAGCCAATATTGTTTTTTTCTAAAAGCCGGATGGCATCGGTAAACCAAACATTAGAGTTCTCGCCTGTTTCGCCCAGCCAAACGGGTACATTTTGCTCATCGCGGGCTTTAATGATGTGCGCTATCGAAGCCTGATCGTTATAATTCCAGTATTTATGAAAGCTTAGGGCCATGTTTTTATCCCACAGCGGGAAAATGCCATTGTAATTGTTGCCCCAGCCATTACCTTCAATAATAATAAGGTGTTGCTGATCTACTTCACGGATAGCTTTGGTGATATCCACCATCAATTTTCTTAAGGGAGCGTTTACTTTTTCTTTAGTACCGTTTTTATCTTCTTCGGGATTGGTGAAACCATAGTTGGGTTCATTTATAATATCATAAGCGCCAATGTAGGGTTCATTTTTATAACGTTCGGCCAGTTTACGCCATAAGGCTATGGTTTTCTCCTGGTTGGCCTCACTATTCCAAAGATAGGGCTTCGAAGGATCGCGGTCGGCAATGTTTACATCGTTACCCTGCCCGCCGGGTGCGGCATGTAAATCTAAAATAAGGTACATTTTATTGGCTTTACACCAGTTGAGCAAACTATCGGTTAAGGCAAAACCTTTTTCGAGCCAGGTATTTTTACCCGCTACAGGCTCCTGGTCAACCGGCAGGGTATAAAGATTATAATGCATGGGCAAGCGGATGGAATTAAAACCCCAACGTTTCATCGAATCGACATCAATTTTACGCATATGGTTAGTTAGCCAGGCATCATAAAATTCCTGCGTTTGCTTCGGCCCCATCAGGTCGGCAATCCTTTCGCGGATGCGGTATTGTTGTGCCTCTTTGTTTATTTTAAGCATATAGCCCTCCTGCAACATCCAGCCACCCAGGCCAATGCCGCGCAGCACTACGTTCTGGCCTTCCCCATCAATAATTTTTGTGCCTGATGCTTTTAAAAAACCCTGACCAAAACCGGTAAACGAAATGCTACTGAACAGAAAAACAGATAAAAGTGATTTTTTCAAAAACATAGTTGATTGATTAAAAATTACCAGATATAAGTAGCTACTGCACCCTTATCGAGCGCCGCGGCATAGATTTTGCCCTTTAGGCTGATATTAAATGCTGCAGATGTTTTGCCTGTATTCGCCACAATAAGTACGTATTTTCCATCGGGTGTTTTAAATGCAACATTGGCCAAACCGTCAGGCTCGTTAGAAGCAACCCGTACAGCACCCGGCCTTACAAATTTTGAGGCATGGGCAATGGAAAAGTAGGCCAGGTTGCGGCTATAATGATCGCCGTTGATGGTAACTGCCCCCTGGCACATGGAACAACCTCCCCTATCGGTATAAGGTTTATTTTCCGGATCAGCTGCCAAATTCCACTCTAACACATTTCTGGCCCAGTTACGCGTGGCGCCGATAATTAAGCGCGCTACCGGATCTATAATGTTAATCGCCGTGGCATCTGGCTCTTCTACTACCATTTGCTCAGAGAAATAAATATTTTTATCGGGATGGGCATTGTGCACATCGGTGAGCGCTTCTATTTTACCTCCGTAAAGGTGAAAGGCAGACCCATCGATATATTTTTTAGCTTCCGGATCATCTAAAATACTGATCGGATAATCGGGCCGATCGGCATTGTGATCGTAAATAATAATTTTGGTTTTAATGTTGGCTTTTGCAAAAGCGGGGCCTAAAAACTGCTTTACAAATAGCGCCTGATCGGGTGCTGCCATAAATAAACTGGGGTTATTACCGGGATGCAAAGGTTCGTTTTGCACCGTGATGGCATCGATAGGGATCCCCTCCTTCTTCATTTCCTGCACGTAACGCACAAAATATTGGGCATAAGCAGCGTAGTATTCGGGTTTGAGCATCCCGCCCCGTGCGTCGTATGTAGTTTTCATCCATAAGGGGGGAGACCATGGCGAACCCATAATTTTAATTTTAGGATTAATGGCCAGGATCTCTTTCATTACCGGAATAACATCTGCCTTATCCGGGCCTAAATTAAACTTAGCCTGTTCCAGATCGGTTTCACCTTCCGGAAGATCATTGTATGAAAATACTTTCTCGTTTAAATCAGACGCTCCGATGCTCAGCCTGATGTAACTTACACCGATATGATTACCATTGGCTGCAAAAAGTTCGTTAAGCAAATCCGCCCTGGCCGGTGCACTCATTTTAATGATATGCTGTGCACTGCCCCCGGTTAAAGCATAGCCAAAACCATCTATACTTTGAAAAGTTTCTTTTTCGTTGATTACAATTACAGGTTGTTTGTTTTTGGCTGTAGACAACTTTAAACCTGTAGCCTGGCGGGTAAATAAGGCTGTACGGTCGGCTTTGGTTAACCACACCTGCGGCTGGCTTTGCGCCATAACCGAAAAAGTAAAAGCACAACCCATTAAGAGTCCAACGGACCTGGTAAATAGCATATAAGAAAAATAATCTGATAAAAAACAGGAAGAAAGGTTTCACTTTCTCCCTGTAACAATTAAACTTTAAGGATATGTAGACTTTATTTATTTAGTGCCACCCCACTCTTTGCTTTGTACAATTTTGGTATTGTTTAACTCCGCTTGAGGGATCGGCAAGGTTTCATTTTTATTCGCCTGAAATCCTTTAAAGGCCAGTTTAGTTGGCGCAAGTCCCCATCTAACCAAATCAAACCATCTTTGTCCTTCGGCCACCAGTTCCAGGCGTCTTTCTTTCATGATATTATCCATGGTTACATCAACAGGATTTAAACCTACCCGGGCCCTTACGGCATTAAAGAAAATATAAGCCCTGGTACCTGCGCCAACCGCTGCACCACTTTTCAACAAGGCTTCAGCTTCCATTAAATAGGTATCAGCTAAACGGATTTCATACATATTCTGACCAAAATTTAATTCCAGCTGGCCAACAGCTGCTTTGGTAGAAACACGACCAGCATATTTTTCAACAAAATATCCGGTATTATCATTTGCATGTTTGTAGGTTACAATACCTGCTTTTTCCAAACTATCCAAATTGGCCACCGTAGGTTTGTTACGCGGATCGTAGTGAATTAAATCAAACAGTTCCTTGGTTATTGGCATCACACTCCAACCCGAAACATAGTCTGGTGCTTGCGAAGCAATTACCGGTACGTAGTTACGCGGTCCTACCAGAATGCCCATCACATTACCTTCACGGCTCCCAACATTACCCCAACCCATGTTAGAGGTGGTATTGTAACTGAGTTCTAAAATAGACTCTGAATTGAATTTATTTTTCCAATTCCACAAATCGGCAAATTTTGGCAATAGTTTATAGCCATAGGTGCTTGCACCAGGCGCTGAACCATTTACCTCTGCAAACTCTGCAGCGGCCAGGGCCCATTTTTCCTGCCATAAATAAACCTTGCCTAAAACCGCATGTGCTGCACCTTGATTTAAGCGTCCTGCATCTGCAGTAGGGACCGTTACCGGAAGAGCCGATAACGACTCTTTTAAATCCTGTTCGATCTGTTTGTATACATCTGCCGGAGCAACCTGTGTTACATCGAACATGGCAGAAGGCTCTATTGGCGCCAGGATTAGCGGTATATTTTTGAAAATGCGTACCAGATCGAAATAAAATATCGCCCGCAATGCTTTGGCTTCGGCAATATACCTGGCCTTGGTTGAAGCATCCATGCTAATGCCTTCTATTTTTTTCAATAACACATTGGCACGGTAAACACCGGTAAAGCCTTTGCTCCATAAATAACTCGGCGCCCCTGATAGCGAATTCACCGTATAATTGTTCATGGCCTGCATATCTCCTAAATCCGAAGGAGAATCGGCACCGGCATAATGATCATCTGATGCGGAGCAGAATAAATTAAGCTTGGTGAGGTAACCGCTGGATTGATTACCTAACTGATCATAAACCGCTACCAAACCCGTAAATGCCTGTTGCTGATTTTGATAATAATTTGTCTCCAATATGCGTTCGCGTGGATTTACCTCCAGCTGTTTTTGACAAGAAACGATAAGCTGAGAAGCGGTTAAAAGGGCTACAATAGCTAAAATATTCTTTTTCATTTTTAATTTTTTTTAGAATCCAACATTTAAACCTACCATGAACGAACGGGCTTGCGGATAAACTCCACGATCTACCCCCAATACAGTTCCACCTATTTCGGGATCGTAACCGGTATACTTGGTAATGGTCCACAGGTTTTCACTCATGAGATAAACCCTAACTTTTTGTGCACCAATTTTTTTGGTCACATTTTCTGGAAGATTATAACCTACCTGAAGGGTTTTTAAACGGAAGTAGTCACCTTTTTCTAAATAATTTCTGGAGAATTTGGTATAGTTTCCATTAAGATCCTTATCTGCAACACGCGGAATATCGGTTGAGGTATTGGTTGGTGTCCACCTGTCAAGAATTGATTGTTGCCAGTTTCCATAAGTTACATCCAAACGTCTTAATCCCTGGAAAATCATATTTCCGCCAACACCATTTCCGAATGCCACAAAATCAAAGTTTTTGTAAGCCAGGTTAATGGTAACACCATAGGTATATTTTGGAAGCGGACTGCCTAAATAGGTACGATCGCTACCATTTATGGTTTCATTTCCATCTAAATTGGCGAACTTAATGTCTCCTGGTTTTGCAGAAGGTTGTAATATAGTACCTCCCGGACCTCTGTAAGCATTAACTTCTGCCTGCGATTGGAAAATACCAAGCACTTCATAACCATAAAACTCATTAAATGCACGTCCAAGTCCGGTACGGGTAAAGTTGCCCATGCCCTGAAAGCTTTGTGCATTATCTTCAATAAATTCTCTTCCCGGCAACAGTTTGGTTACCTTATTTTTCAGGGTCGAGATATTGGCATTGATCCCTAAATTAAGTTCTCCGATTTTTTTTCGGTAACCCAATTCGAATTCTATACCGGTATTCTGCATATCGCCAACATTTTCTGCGGCACCACCTGCTGCACCTAGATAAAGCGGAATAGAAGGGGTTTGCAACACACCAATAGTTTTCTTTTTGAAATAAGAAGCGCTCAGGCTAAAATCATTAAACAAGGTCGCATCCAAACCAATATCGGTTTGGTGGGTTTCTTCCCATTTCAGGTTCGGGTTTGATAACGCAGCCGGACTCCATCCAATGGTGCTTACATCCGTAGTACCAAATGTATAGTTACGTCCGCTATTCACTAATGATACATAACTGAAATCGCCAATGGCATCATTTCCGGTAATACCATAACTACCCCGTAATTTTAAGAAGTTAACCACCTTGTTTTCTTTCCAGAAAGCCTCTTTTGAAGGCACCCAACCTACTGACGCCGAAGGGAAATAACCAAAACGGTTGTTTGTACCAAAGCGTGAAGAACCATCACGACGGATAATACCTGTAAACAGATATTTTTCATCATAGTCGTAAGTTACCCGGGTAAACAGCGAGTTAACGACATGCAAGGTGGCATCACTACCATCACCCTGAATATCGGCGGTTGCCGGTTTATAGTTTAAATTGGCCTGATAAAAATCCTGCGCAATGATATTGTTAAACCTTACATTTAAACCGCGGTTATTGTTGTCCATATAATAACCCTGACCCAAAATAGCATAGGCATGATGTTTACCAAAACTCTTAGAATAGCTAAGCGTATTTTCCCAGTTATAATTTAGGGTCATGTTCATCTCGCGATAGAAGTTAGTCTTCGAATTCGTATTTGCGGGACTCAACCAGAATAAAGGGGTATAAGATTCTGAACCATAGAAAGCAATTTTAGTTCCTAGGGATGACCTGAATTTTAAATTTTCGATAGGCTCAATTTCCAGGAAAGCATTACCAACAATGTTATGATCCCAGCCATAGTTACCCAGTCTGGTTTGCGTATATGCTAAAGGATTACTCATTTCCTGACCAACCGGACCCGAAATACCATAAGGAAATCCTGTTGCCGGATCTCTTATAATATTGGCTATGGTATAAGGAGATTTGCTGATAACGGTTGGGTCGGTTTGAATAACCGGGGTGATCGGATCCAAATGAATGGCTGAACTTAAAGGCCCACCAAACTCGCTGTTGGTATTACCCAACGATTTATTAACCGAATGGCTATAGCCTAAATTCTCGCCAAAACTGATCCACTTGGCAGGCTTATATGTGGAGTTAAGACGGATGTTTGCACGGTTAAAATTGGAAATAGGTGTGGCTACAATACCTTCCTGATCGATATAACCAAAGGAAGTGTAAAAGGTAGATTTATTCGTTCCGCCTGAAACGCTGAACTCATGGGTCTGCCTGCGGGCATCGTTATTAAAAACAACTGATTGCCAATCAGTACCCTCTCCATAAGCAGATGGATTTGCATAAGGAAGTGTAAAAGTACCGTCGGTTGCCGCATTGTAACTGTTTGCATAGGCTTCATTCCTGATCGTAGCATATTCTGTTGCGTTTAACAATTTTAACTTTTTAGCAGGCGCTTGTGTACCGTAAAATCCATTGTAATTGATAGATAATCTTCCTTCTTTACCTTTTTTGGTAGACACGATAATTACACCATTTGCCGCTCTGGCACCATAAATGGCCTGCGAAGCTGCATCTTTTAAAACCTCGATAGATTCGATATCTGATTGATTTAAATAACCGATACCGCCATTATCTACAATTACCCCATCCACTACCCAAAGCGGATCGTTATTGCCTGAAGATGCAAAAGAGGTAAATCCCCTTACCCGTACTGTTGAAGCAGATCCGGGCTGTCCGTTACCACTGGCAATAGTTAAACCAGATGTTCTTCCCTGTAAGGCCTGTTCTACTCTGTTAATTGGCATCGATTCCAGATCTTTAGCCTTTACGCTGGATATAGACCCGGTTACAAGGGCTTTTTTCTGTGTTCCATACCCTACAACTACCACCTCGGTTAAATCTTTGGAATTGGCAGATAGCGAGACATTAATACGGCCATCAGCAGGAACAGTTACCGTTTGTGTGGTCATACCGATTAAACTAATGTTTAATTTGCCACCTACGGGAGCCTGGATGTTGAAAACACCATTGGCATCAGTAGACGCCGCTTTAGTAGTGCCCTCCAGCCGAACGGTTACGCCCGGCAACGGACTACCATTTTGTTCTGTTACCTTTCCTGTAACGGGAATGTCTTGTGCCAATAAGGTCAACGGGAATGCCAGGATACAGTAAACGAAGAATACGAACGTAAATCTTCTTCTCATAAAATTAGTTTTAAGTTGATTAATTTGGTTAGTTCATGATACAGTCTTACTGGTTGCTGTTCATTAATCAAAACTATACACGTAAACAGCAATAGCAGCATTTTCCACTACTACACCAACCATACAACAGCTATAAAACTGACATTACAATAGAGAAAACAGGCCTACATAACCCCTACAAGTCAACCACAAACAACTGTAATACAGTTATTTAAATATTTTAACAAAAAATAACAGCTTTGGTAACAAAAACATGCGTTTAAGGCATTTTTTGCCGTGCTATTTCAATTAAAAACTCATACAAATTAGTTTCCGGCTTGAGCTGTAGTTTTTTTCGAAGGCGGTAACGACCTACTTCGATCGCTTTAATTGTTACGTTCATCAGCTGGGCCATTTCTTTTGAAGAAAGGTTCATAGACAAGTAGGCGCAGAACTTCAGATCATTCTGGCTCAGGTCTGGATAAAGATCTTTAAGGCGACTAAAAAATTCGGTATTTACATGATTGAAGTGCACACTCATATGATCCAGCTCCTGGTCTTTTTTCTCTACATCCTTAATCAGCCTGATCAGGTGCCTGAAACTTGGCGAACTTTCGTTAAGATCATTGTTTTTAATTACCGCAGATATGACTTCCTTTATTTTGGCCAATACTTTACCACGCTGCACCAGGTGCATGGTCATGGTAGAAAGTTCTTTGTTCTTATAATTTACATCGGCCTCGAGTTTTTCGTTCTGCAGCCGTACAATTTCTTTTTCATTTCGGTCAAGCTCCAGCTGGTGCAGGTAACTCATGCGTTCTTGCTCCTTAACATGTTTCTTTTTTTGCCACCTGATAATTAACCTTAGTGCCATTACAATTAAAATAAGATAAAAAATCCGCATCCAAATGGTATTGTACCAGGCCGGTAGCACTACAAAAGTATAACTTACCACCTCCGATTCGTTACTGATACCAGTGCTCGCCTTAACATTAAACGTATATTTCCCGGCAGGTAAATTGGTATAATCTTTTTCGCTTTTAATGCCCCATGCAGACCATTCGTTATCAAAGCCGGCAAGCTGATAACTGAATTTGATGTTTTTATCATGCTCAAAAAGTGTAGAGGCATATTCGAAATGGATCGAATTCAGGCTGTTTACATATTCAGGTATATCACTCAGCTCCTGCTTAGGTACAATATTTCCCTTGTTTACAAAATAGCCCCCAAAAACCACACTATCTTTATTACCCATTAATTTTACGTTACCCAACACCACATTTGGCCGGGTGATATTCTGAATGTACTTTTGGTAATTGATGTGATACGCTCCTTTGTTGGCCCCGATAAATATATTCTGACTATCGGGGGCATAGATCGATTCGAAACCGCCAACCACTTTACCATTCAGCTCGGGCAGGTACAAAATACTGAATGGATTTTTCCCACTGGGCCTATGGAAATCAATAACGCCTACTTTTTTATTGGTTACGAACCAGATATTACCATCGTTATCTTCTTTCAGATATTGAATAGGAATACCATTGAGAGCAGAGCCGAACAACTTAAAACGGTTGAACTTTTTACTTCCGGCATTATATTCAAAAATTCCGCTTGTGGTGGCAATAACCACCCTGTTTTTAATATGAAAAACATAATTATAAAGCTTGGTTGGTAAACCATCCCGATCGGAGAACAATGTAGTGTGCAAAATACTTTTATGATCCGGCTGGAGTTCTATTTTATAGACACCATGATAAGGATGCGAAGCCCAGATCTGATCGGGATTATTATTATCAGCTACAATAAAACGCAGGGTTTCGTTAATACCGGCAATTTTACCACCATTTATAAAGCGGCTTCCATCGTAAGTGAGTTCCTGTAGTCCGGCATAGGTACCTGCTATGACCTCTTTGTTCGGATAAACGCCATCCATGGTTTGGTACATCCAGGTCCCAATCAGGCTATAGAGCGGCGTGCCGGTGTTATCTTTCACCAACAAGGTTCCATCCTCGTGGGCCATTAACAGCTGGTTATTAATTTCGTCCAATCCCCAAACCTGCCCTTTACTGTTCTTTACCTCTTCGAAATTGGCAGGAGAATAGCTTAAATCGGGCATGGCCGTATTAATTTTGGCTTGGTACAAACCGTTAGAGGTACCAATATAAATGGATTTTCCATATTTGCGGAAAGCATAACTGGTAATCTGCTTATTGCGATCAGGAGAAATACTTTTCACGGCGCTGTTGATGGCCACATAAGCAATCCCGTCATCAAGGGCCAGCCACATGTTCTTATCCTTATCCAGCAGTATACCCCTTACGTTATTGTTCTGCAAACCTTCTTTGTAGTTATATTTCTGTACCAGATCGCCCTTTTTATTCATAATATACACCCCGCCGGAAGTGGTGGCTACCCCATATAAACCTGAATTGATCTGCGTGGCCAAATAAATCCGCTCGTTTAAAAAAACCTGATTTAAACTGCTACTTAAAGGTTTTAGTTGATGGTTAATCATCAAAAACAATCCTTTTTTTAACATCGAAACCAATAAAGTATCGCCACCATAAGGCAATACAGCGGTAATGCCTGAGCGGTTTAAAATACTATCCTTGCAAAATGGTTTCCACATGCCATGGTCGTAAATCATCAGGCCCGAATCAGACGACTGCGAAAAAACCTTGCCTTTTGCAGTCCCCATAAACATCCAGTTGGTATTGGTTTTATAACTTTTAATTACCCCATCTTTATAATGCAGAATAGCATGTATCGACCTAAAAAATACCTCGTCTTTAACAATAGAAACGCCCCATATATCGGCCAGTTTCCGCATGTTTTCGGGCAGCAGGTGCAACAGCGAGGTATATTTTAAAATTCCCTGGGCATTAGGGTAGAAATAACCAAACTCATCTTGGCCGCCAACATAAATGCGGTTTTTGGCATCTATCCCTACGGAGCGTACCGAAGTAAAATTAGGTAACCGGTACAGGTTCCAGTAACGGCCGTTAAAAGTAAGTAAGCCCTCATTGTTGCCAAAATAGACGATACCGTTTTTATCCTGTTCTACATCCCAGTTCTGTATACCGCCATTATATTGCTCATTACTGTAGTTTACAACCTGTGGAATACCTAATAAAACCTGTGAATGGGTAGAATAAGCAGTTAAGAAGAATAATATAGCCGGTAAAAGTCTCTTCATTTGGTTTAGTGAAGGGTTAAAACGCAATAATAAATATATAATTTTAATTCCGGTTAGCCCTTTCTTAATTTCAACCGCTTGCGCGGGTTTCTGACGCATGCATCAATAGCCTAAAGACTGCATCGTTTAACGTGTACCGATTTTTTATCAAGGGCTTGCGCGCGTTTCTAACGCGCGCATCAATAGCTAAACGATTGCATCGTTTTAGGCAAAACAATATTTTTATCACCCCAAAACATTGTTGAATAGCTGAGCTTTTGGCTTTGGTCTTTCAGCTTTGGTCTTTATATCAACAGGCTTGCGCGCGTTTCTAACGCGTGCATCAATAGCTTAACGATTGCATCGTTTTAGGCGAAACAATATTTTATCACCCCAAAACATTGTTGAATAGCTGAGCTTTTGGCTTTGGGCTTTCAGCTTTGGTCTTTATCTTATTTTGAAGCGCACCACCTGTGGTTAATGGCATAGGTTCAGTCCCGCTTTCCCTGCAAGTCCTCGCTACGCTCCGGGCTTTCCGTTCAATCGGGGCTAGCTAACTTCTTATCTGCAAGAAATAAATATGGCTTTGGAATTTTAATGAGGCTTGCGCGCGTTTCTAACGTGTGCATCAATAGCTAAACGATTGCATCGTTTTAGGCGAAACAATATTTTATCACCCCAAAACATTGTTGAACAGCTGAGCTTTTGGCTTTGGTCTTTCAGCTTTGGTCTTTATCTTATTTTGAAGCGCACCACCTGTGGTTAATGGCATAGGTTCGGTCCCGCTTTCCCTGCAAGTCCTCGCTACGCTCCGGGCTTTCCGTTCAATCGGGGCTAGCTAACTTCTTATCTGCAAGAAATAAATATGGCCTTGGAATTTTAATGAGGCTTGCGCGCGTTTCTAACGTGTGCATCAATAGCTAAACGATTGCATCGTTTTAGGCGAAACAATATTTTATCACCCCAAAACATTGTTGAACAGCTGAGCTTTTGGCTTTGGTCTTTCAGCTTTGGTCTTTATCTTATTTTGAAGCGCACCACCTGTGGTTAATGGCATAGGTTCGGTCCCGCTTTCCCTGCAAGTCCTCGCTACGCTCCGGGCTTTCCGTTCAATCGGGGCTAGCTAACTTCTTATCTGCAAGAAATAAATATGGCCTTGGAATTTTAATGAGGCTTGCGCGCGTTTCTAACGCGTGCATCAATAGCTAAACGATTGTATCGTTTACGCTACTCCAATACAATTGATCGCCTATAGCAAATAAATTAATCTTAATAACCTGAACTCAATAATTAATTAAAATACTTCCTTATAAACGCCCCATCCCTGACCGATTCGTCATGCTGAACTTCCGCCCGGCCGGTCGGACGGGTGTTTCAGCATCTTTTAAGCAGGAAAGACCCTGAAATGAATTCAGGGTGACGGAGTCTAAATCAAAAAAGGAGATATAGGCTAACGAGAGGCAATATTAATAATCCAACTCAGGTTAATATCCTTACCGTAGATTTCTCCCCGCCCTTGCAGGCAGGCCTGCCTGCAAGGGCGGGGCACATCGTTGTACTCCGCTCGAAATGACGGATTTTTGTTTGATATTCAACTTCGGTCTTCGGACCGCTGACACCAGACTCCAGGAATAAAATCTACTTCAACAAATGCGGTTCAACCGCTTTCCTCCAGATCGCATACCCTTTGGCATTCATATGCAGCATATCTTCTACAAAAAGTTCTGGTCTTAATTTTCCATCTTTCGTTAACATTAAAGAATAAACATTAACGAAGGTGGTATTGGCCTCTCCGGAAAGGAACTTTTTTATCAGTGCGTTAGACGCCACTGCTTTTTCCTTAAACTTATCCCGGCTCGGGCTTGGTTTAATCGAAATGTACACAATAGGTACGGTTGGCAGTTTAGCCCTGATGGCTTTGTACAGGTTAATGGTACGGTTGAGTACCGTATCAGGTGTTACCGTTTCATTTGGCAGATCATTTTCGCCAACATAAATTACAATCTGTTTAGGTTGGTAAGGAAAAACGACATCATTTAAATAATAAGTGATATCATTAATTACCGCACCGCCAATTCCCCTATTTAAAGCATTGTATTTTGCAAAAATCTGGGTACAATCGTCCCACTTGCGGATAGATGAACTCCCTACAAATAATACCGGGTGTACAGGTGGTTTATACATTTGATCGTATTTCTTAATCACCTGTACATCATCCCAGAAATTGGGTTTCTTTTGGGCAAAAGTAGCTGTGGTTAAAAGATAGAGAATAAGTAGAACAAAAGATGATTTTTTCATATAAAAATGTTTAAAACGGGCACAATATAGCAATATAGTAGTGCCGTTAACTAAATCAAACAAATTTATTACCGCTGGTTTACGATGTGATTGATATGGAAGCACAGAACACGGGAGGTAGCGGCTAAATCTGTCCCGTAGCATCGTCATTTCGAGCGAAACGCAGTGCAGTCGAGAAATCTTTTAAACCAGATTTTAATAACCAGATTCAAAGATCTCTCCCCGCCTGTACGGGCAGGCATTCCGTTACACTCCAGTCGAGATGACGATCTTTCTATGGGACGCTGTCCTCCTGAGCGTAGCCGAAGGACCTTTTGCGTATAATTACATTTTGAAAGTTAACAATTCATACGGTCTTCCACTCCGCTCAAGACTGACTAAAAATTATATGTTACCCTTTAAAACCAGCACTAAACTTTGTGAATAAACCTGATTGCAATGGAAAGCCCGGAATCCCGATTCTTCATCGGGTGAGGACTTGGAATGGAAAGCAGGACTATAATCCGCCAAAACCTACTGCCCCTTCATTTCCAAAAAACGAGCTGAAGCAATCTATTTAAAACCGATAGGGTACTCAACTTCGCTCAGACTGACAAAAAATTAATTTATCCACCTAAGTTCAATTAATATTTGAATCATAGCGACTGTTTAAAGCCGCTTTACCTCACGCGATCGTCATGCTGACCTGTAGCGCAGCGGAAAGCTACGCAGTAAACCGAGACTTAAGCGAGCTCACCGAAGATAATTTATTTCAGCATCTTTCATGCTATTAAGACCCTGAAATAAATTCAGGGTGACGAAAACAATACTAAAATACTTAAAGAATAGCCCCAAAAGCCACATTATTAATCGAACTCAGGTTTACCCCTCAAAAACCAGCACTAAACCTTTTAAATTCAAACGATAAAGCGGCGATGTGCGCCAGTTTCTGCCCGGTAGAATGATCATCATCATTTACATCCATGGCATCAATGCCCGTTACTGCATCAAGTGTCACTTCATTATTCAGGTTATTTACAATTTGTTTAACCAGTAAGGGATCGGCCTGTCCTGCGGTATGGTTAACAGAAAGATATATGGAGGTGATAATGGCATTAATCTGGTAAATAATAGCCTGTACATCGTAAAGCCCGTTAAAATCGATGTGTTTCCGCATGGGTTCCTGACTGGCAGAATCAATGGCTTCGCTTAAGGCCGATAAACTTAAATTGGCATTTTTCCGCGCCATGCGCGATTGATTTTCATCTCTTTCGGTCCGGTTTTGAATGGCCACCTGCAGATAATTAAAACTGGCTTTAGCGGCATCCTCCATTTTTGCCTTTAGCTGCCGGCTGTCCCAAACGGGAAACAAATAGGTGGCAAAAATAGCAATTACGCAGCCTAATACGGTGAAGATAATCCGATCGTGCACAATATGATCGAAATGCCCCTGGTAACTGCCGAGTGTTAAAATTACCGCAGGGGTAATAAACAGCACACTAATGGTATAATTTAAGCGGTTAAAGGCATAAAAACCCAATAAGAAAACAACCGAGAAAGACAACAGCACCGCCGGGCTTTTAATCAGGTAAACCAGTACCAAACCAATAATTACCCCTCCCATACTGCCCTTTAAACGCTGTAAATTCCGTTTCCAGGTGATGGAGAATTTTGGCCTGGCGACGATCACCAGCGTAAGAAAAAGCCAGTAACTGTATTTGCTGGGTTCCAGCTGCGCAATGAGCAAAAAACCAAACAGGAAACAAATGGCCAGCCGCAGCGAAAACCTGAAGATAGGCGACTTTAAAGTCAGGTGTTCCTTAACGGAAAAACGATCGCCGGTAATAAATAGCGGGTAAGCGATGGTACCGCTTAACTCTTGCTGCTCCTTTTCCGGCACGCGCTCATTGCCCCGTATCATTTCAATAATCCGCACAATATCGTTCATGTTCGAAAGCACCTTCAGCACAATTTTTCGCTGCGTTTCGTTTAAACGTTCCATCTCTTCCAGTAGCATCAAACGTTGCTGCTGATACTCGATGTTGGTGGCTACCTCGCCTTTATAAGCCTTTGCCAAGCGCACGTGCCTGCCCAGCTGCTCCAGCTTTCTGGCCAATAATCTAATCAGGCTGGCAATCAGTTGCAGACTCGAACCAGTAGCTAAAGTCTTCCGTACCAAAGCATAATCATAATGCACCGCATTCAGCTGCTCATATAAATCAATCAGTAACCTGGCCCGCTCCAGTAACAACCGGCCTTTGGGATTATCGGGATCCATGGCGTACTTATCGGTGAGCAACAGATTGCGGATCAGCTCATGTTTTTGGTTCACCTTAATGTGCAGCTTTATCGCTTCTTTCTGTTGCAGATCGAGCGGAACATCCACATCATAATTTTTGGCTTTGGCATTTAAAAATACTGCGCTGCTCATCAGGCATTCGAAAATGGCATGGTGAAGCGAGCGGTAAGGCCGCAGCAGGGTTTGGATCAAACTGATCATATAATACCAAACCCCGCCCACCAACATATAACTGCTAAAATGTAGTGGATTTGCCGGGTGAAGCCCCATCACAAAGGCACACACAATCAGCACCATGGTGCCAATAAGCGAAAGTTTCTGTCCGTATACGGCAAGCATCGAAAAGCTAAAAGCAGCAACCACTACCACAATGGTGGTAAGGTAAACATCATCTAAAACGGATGAAACCACGAGCGTAGTAGCGAAAAAAACGAGAATACTCCACAGTGCCGTTTTCAGTTTATTCAACCGGTTATCGGGTAAGTCGGTTAAACTGATTAACAAAGCCCCAACCCCTATTCCCTTTGCCGCTTCGGGGTTGCCCAGGTAAAAGAATAAAATAATGGGCAATACCACGGTAATGGTGGTGCGCAGGGCATCAGAAAAGTATTCGCCTAAAAAGAAATAGGTAATGGTAGAGCCGATGCTGTTTTTGCCCATGAATGTGTTAATGAATGCGGATAATTGATAAAAGCTGCAAAGATAAGAGATTTATAATGCATGCATAGTAAATGGTTATAGAAAACCAGATACCGATTTGTTATTTGGACTTTAGGAAAAAATACTCCTCACTAAAAATGAGTATTTACGGATTACCGTAACTAAAAGTTATAATTAACTCCTTAAATTAGTAATAACTAATAACCTCAATATAATAATCCAGTTTTTCTAAATATAATGATAGGTTATAAGGCAATTTTTTAAAACTTTATTATTATCATTTGATTTTATGGCAGCAGAAATACCATACATGGCAGCAGCAGGAGCTATTGCTAAAATTTTAGAAAAAATCAAAGAAGCAGCTACACCCGAATCATTTAGTGGCGATTTTTTAGGCACAAAATTAGGATTTAAGGGGGGAAATTATTTAACCTTTATTTCTTGGGCAAAAAAATGTGGACTTTTAAATAGTGATGGTTCGCCAACGCTTATTTATAAACAATTTAGAAATCCAGCAACATCCGGCCAAAGCCTCGCAGCAGCTTTAAGAATAGGCTATTCTGAACTTTATATCAGAAATGAATATTGCCACGAACTAGATAAAAAAAGCTTCAAAGGGCTTGTTATGGAGGCTACCGGAGAGGCTCATGATTCTGTTAAAGTTGACAAAATCGTTTCAACTTTTTTTAATGCAAAGGACCTGGCAGATTTTGAAATTTCGAATATACCTACAAAAGAAACGCCAGTAGATGCCCATTCTGAACACTCTTCTGAATTTAAAAGAAAACCTAGGGGCTCCGATATAAATCTAGGATTGAATTACACAATCAATCTTGTCTTACCAAAAACAGATGACCCTGCTATCTATAATGCGATTTTCAAATCCTTGAAAGATAATTTATTAAATGACTAAGCTTGATATTGTTTCCAAAATCAAATTATTTGCACTTGCAAATTCGCTAACTGAGAATCAGCTCGATAAAGTTGAAAAGGAGTTACAAATAGAGCTCGGAAGAAAGGCTCCCGAGCAAGCTAAAAAAAGAGAATACTATCTACAATTTGATTCAAGATTCAGAGAAGAAGCAAAATCAATGGCGGAGCATTATGAAGTTTTTTACTGTTTAGAACGTTCAATTCGAAACTTAGTTGTCCAATTAATGTTTGAAAAATATGGAGATAATTGGTGGAATGAAAAAGTTGATGAAGAAATAAAAAAAAATGTCGAAAAAAATATACATAGGGAAGAAGATTCAGGTTTCACAATTCGATCTGAAGAAAAGATTGATTACACTACTTTCGGCGAATTAACTCAAATTGTTACAAAAAATTGGCTAGCTTTTGAAAACTTATTCAAACGTGGCCAAAGAGCTTTTCAACGAATTACCAATAATTTAAACCAACTAAGAGGACCTATTGCACATTGTTGTGCTCTGGCCGATGATGAGGTTGTCAGGTTAGAATTAACTGTGAAGGATTGGTTTCGATTAATGGAATAAATTTTTTACTAAAAAGCCTTAAAACATTTTATAGATTACTTTCTGAAGCTTAAAAAATCTACAATAAAACGATTGAACAACTATGAATATCTACTTAAGAGATGCAGGATTCTTTATTAGAGAAAGTTCTAGATTAATTTCTGATTCAATTGAAAAGCCACAGGCAATACAAGCCGTATTTAATCTCGCTTTAGGAATAGAAAGAGTTCTAAAAGGTATTTTATACAATGTGAACCCTATATATGTCTTAGTTGATCCAACTTTTAATAATTCAATTCAAGCACTTTATAAGGGTAAATTGATCAGTAATACTGATGGGCACACAGAGCTAAATAAAAATACAAATTCAGATGTAATTACCTTTAAAAACTCTCTGCTACGAGCACAAGCCATTTCAGAAACGACGCTTAACAACAAAAACCTTTTATTTACAATTGCAAATGCACGTGATATAATTGCCCATAATGACCTAAATTTACTGGAGATAGATAAACTCATAAAACTTTTGAAGAGAGATTATTATCAATTGATTTCAAATTATTGTTATGAGCTAAATATATCTCGCGGCAAGTATTTTGATGGCTATCAAATCAAGTTATCTGAACTCTCATCAAAATATAGTGAAGATTTGGGTCAAAAACTGAAGCTAAAATACGTGGCACATAGAGAAAGATGGAAGCTGCTACAACTTACAAGTGGTTTTAAAGAAATGGCAGATAAAATAACTGATGAAATATTAACATCACCAGGAAAATCTCCAATAAAATGTCCTGCCTGTAGCAATACTGCTGTAATCTACTCAAAATTTATAAAGGAATTTAACTCTTTCGAAAATAAAGAGATAATTGTTGGATTCAAAGTCGCCGAATTGAGATGCCGTTATTGCAAACTAGATATCAGAGATTACAAAGAATTAGATTATTTAAAGCTTGATAGCCAAACAACTGAGTCCAAATAGTAATTTAATTAGATTGAATGAACTAGTATTGCTAATCCTATCTACACAAGCGCAAGTCTTAATGCCTTACTCCATGCAACGGCCAGACTTGTGCTTTAAAAATGCTTATCCACAAAAACTAGCTACTGGGCTGTCTTTCAACAGCCCAATAATATTTTAATCCCTATACCCATCTCTAAAACTATAATGCGTTTGTGCATTACAGATTACATAATCAATAATTTCGATGTTCAGCTTTGCGCAGGTATTAAAACAGGTGCTTACAAAAAGTTCGTCGAGGGGGTTAACCTTAATGCTTTTCACATCGCAATAGTTTACCACCAGTACACCATAAGCATTACAGGCAACAGCCAAGCCCGCCAGTTGCTGTATGCAGTTAATTGGTTTGGCCTGTTGCTTGAGTTTGTGCCAGCAAAAAACCTCGTGGTTTTGGTTTACAAACAGCACATACCAATCGCATTCTTTACCAGATGATGGTTTGCCGCGGAGCTGTTTTAAAAATTGAATTGAATTTTGGGCCAGGTTTACATTTACCGGCTTTTTCAGTGTGCGATAACTAAACTCCAGTTTAGCTAAGGCAATTTGATTTTTCTGTGTTCGCATTTTTTGAAAAATTAAATTAAAGCCCAGGTCACCGCGAACACAGTCGGACAAGCCGAAGAGTTCCCGGACTTTCACCGGTATGCCTGGGATATTGTTAAAGAAATTATTCGTTGAATTGCTCCAACTGTGTTCGCGACATAAATATAGCAAAAATTTGTAATTAAGCTGCTAAAAAAATATACTAAAAGAAGAATTTAATTTGTATACAGATATATAATTACTGGATAGACCCTGAAATGAATCCAGGGTGACGATCACCTTCACTATTCTGCTAACAAGATTGCTTCACGCCATCACAGCAACCCTGCCCTTCCGTTCGCAATGACGAAATTTGCATAATCAAGTGCTGTATCCAGCCCAAGGTGCCACTTCCATTTTCGCCGAACGTTAAATATCGATACAAATCTCCTATCACTTGCGCGGCTCACCAAATACTTATATCTTTAATTCAACGTCCAATTTAGTACGAAGTAAACATTATATAGCTTGATACCGACCGATACTATGCCTTTAGAAGAAGAAATCGTTAGAAAATATATTGAAGCCTATAACAACTTTGATGTAGACAATATGGTTGCTAATTTTGATGAAAACGTAGTTTTTGAAAATGTTCAGAATAATGAAACCAATATGTCGTTGACGGGTATAGCTGCTTTTAAAGAGCAGGCCGAACAGGCAAAAACATATTTTAAAACAAGGGAACAGCGTATTAAATCAATCAAACATGCTGCACAGGAAATAGAAATAGAAATTGATTATCATGCTGTATTAGCTACCGACCTTCCCAATGGGCTTAAAGCTGGCGACACACTAAACCTTTCAGGTAGGTCGGTCTTCTTATTCGAAAGCGATAAGGTTATTAAATTAACGGATATAAGTTAATATTGAATTGATGATAATTTAAAAGCATGGAGGCTATTTTCACTATCTTATTTGAACTCATTATCAATCCACTTTTATTGAAGTGGACGCTAAAAAAGAGCAGCGCAGAAATCTATAAGAATGCTAAGACCATTCTAGGATAGTCTTAGCATGACTTAAATTTCGCTCATGTGATACTCACCTAAAAGATTGCTTCACGCTACAGCAACAGCCCTACCCTTCAGTTCGCAATGATATGCCTAGAAATTTCTCCATCCGATTATTCGTCATTTCGAGCGGAGCGCAGCGAAGTCGAGAAATCTTTTAAAGTTGCATATAAAACCCGGTTAAAAGATTTCTCCACTACGGTCGAAATGACGAACGGTCAGTACTTAATAGGAGATCAACCCAACTTTATGGTTAAAAAAATGCGCCCAAACTTCCTACCCCGGTTATCCGAAACCGGACTAATTCAACAATTTCCAAAACAATTCTAATGGAAAAGGATTATTATATAAATACACCAATAACATCAGATATGAAAACGAAAATAATAATCTTAGTGGCTGCATTTGGTTTAGCGTTATCAGCATGTAGTGGTAAAAAGGCCGATCAGGAAAATGCCGACAGCATGTATAAATACACCGATACCAATAAGGTGGTGGATAGTACCAGCACCGATTCTGTAGCAGATTCGACCACCAATGCTCCGGCCGATGTAAGGCATTAAAAATAATAAACAACAACTAGCGCTCAGACAGAAATGTTTGGGCGTTTTTTTGTGACTTAATAAACCAGTCTTCTAGATTTATCTTAAGAAAAAGATTCTTCACTGCGTTCAGAATGACAATTTTGATTTCTGGTAGATTGCATGGATGTTAAAAGATTTTTCTTTGTAAATTGTCAGGATGAGTGTAGTCGAAGGCCTCCCAACTTTGCGTCCTCTGCGCTTTCTCTCTGTGATCTTTGCGGTTAAAACACGACTACTCCGTTAACTTCTTTTTAATCCCTTCCGTCAGTTTTTTCACTTTCATATAACCTGCAGCCGTACTATTCCTTTTATCGAAGTTGATTTCGAGCCAACCCTTTTTGGCTTTAAGATTAAATTTATTCGTGCCATTTAAATTCACCAACAGATCGATATGCTGATCCAGCGGTAGTTCATTATTTAAAGCACTGTCCAGGTATTTCTCCAGCTTTGCCGTTTTGTTGTCTGCATACTTCGCCTCGAATTTAAACGAGTGGTCTGTATCGTTGGTATTGATGGATAAATAACCTCCGCCACCATGGCATCCGGAACTTAAAGCGGCAACTAAAATTGCGATACTGTAAAAAATATTTTTCATTGTTATTAGGTTAACTGGTTAATTGTTTAAATTGGTTAACTGGGGATTACCACCCCAAACGTCAGACTATGAACTTCGGACTGAGGACTCTGGACTTCGGACTAAAAATTCACCACGCCAAACTCTAAACTCAAAACTCATCTATCCCCCTGCTCTGTTCTTAATATCATCAGTAGCGGTATTTCTTGATCGGGCAGATTTTACATTCTGGTTCCCAAAATTATAACTGATGCTGAAATTTGCTCTCCTGCTGGTATAATGGTTTACAACACTCATGTTGACATTCTGATAAACCAATTTTCCTTCCCAATGGTTGGTGAGTAAAATATCATCCATGTTTAAACGCAGTTTAAGCTTTTTATTCATCAAAGATTTCTGGATTCCGGCATTTAACGCCCCCTGATAAATGGTTGTCTGCTCTACTCCGTTTACCCGTGGAGAATTTAACCAGGCACTTACTTCAATACTGAAGTTCTGTGGAAGCGTAAAGGTATCTGAAGTAAAAAGGTTCACAGCCGCTTTACCGGCACTATAAGCAGCACCTTCTATATTGCCATCGTTAAATTTGTTATAATATACACTGATGTTGTTCTGCATATTCCACCATTTGGTTACTTTAACCGGGATATACAAATCGGCCGAATAATACCGCGAGCGGCCCAGGTTTTCACGGATCACACTGATAATCCTTGTGGCATCATCCTGTTTACTGATCTGCGTAATCATATCGCGGGTATCAGAATAGTTTAACGAGAAAGAAAGCTCTTTATAACTGTAACTGACCTGGTAATTAGCCGTAAACTGAGGTTTGAGGTAAGGATTTCCCTGATCAACCGCCAAAGGATCCATATAAAATACAAAGGGATTTAACTGCTGGTAATTCGGACGATCAACCCTTCTACCATATGAATAACGGATGTTATGGTTTTCACTGATCTTCTGGTTGATAAATACCGTTGGAAACAAGGAAAAATAATTGCGGTTTACCTGTTTTTGATCGGTAACCGAAGTTCCGTTAGAGTGCGTATGTTCACCCCTTAAACCTAACTGAACCTGAAATACTTTCCATTCTTTAGAGAAACTTCCGTAAATGGCATTGATGTTTTCTTTGTACACAAAATTATTTGATTTACCCAGGTCGTTCTGCCATACTCCTCCAATCAACTGTTCGGAGATAAAGTTGTTATGGGTAACTACATAGCTACTTTTCAGACCTGTTTCCAGTTTCATCGTTTTCGAAATCGGCAAGGTAAAATCTGTTTTTGCTGCATAAATATTAATTTCTGCATCGGTATTGTTCCTCAGGGTGGTTTCGTTAGTTTGGTTGCCGCTACCGTTTAAATAACTGGCCAGGAAGTTTTCATCTTTTTTATTGCTGAAACGCGAGTAATCCATATCAAAAGTAAGGCTCTTTCCTTTTTTATCGAAGTCGTGTTTGATGTTAAAATTAGCCGTTAGATTGCCCACCGGCGAATGTGAATTTGCATCCTGTAAAATATAATTCAGGCTCGAACTACCATTTTGTACCGCATTGATGTTTGTATTGCTCAAATTGCTGAGTTTGGTGGTTACCGTATTGGCATCCAACATTACCCCAAAAACCGTTTTTTCCGAAGCATAATAATCTGCGCCCAGTTTCCCCTGGAAACCAACACCTTTGTTTTTCCGGTCGAAATTTTGTGTTAATGAACTGGCCAAACCATCCGATAAAGTGGTACGGGTTAGAAACGTATTGTTAAACTGGGCTTTGCGTACGATTGCGCCATTTCCAAAAATATTCCATTTACCCTGGCGGTGATTTAAGTTTAAATTTACACCCGCGCGAAATAAATCACCCGGCGAATCAGGCATAATGCCCTGGCCGGTGTTTACGGCCAGGGTACCATTTGTACCAAAAGCTTTATTGCGTTTAAGCCTGATATTGATGATCCCGGCATTGCCAGCTGCATCATATTTAGCAGAAGGGTTGGTAATCAGTTCAATGGTTGCAATCTGATCGCTGCTCATATTGCCCAACAACGTGGTAATATCGGCGCCTGAAAGGAAATTGGATTTGCCGTCGATCATCACTGTTACCCCATTTTTATTGTTCAGTTTAATCTGATCATTCTGACGATCAATCTGTACACCAGGCGCTTTTTCCAAAACCTCTAACGCAGTACTGCCTGCAGCTGTAATACTGTTTTCTACATTCAGTACCGTTTTATCAATCTGGTGTTCAATAAATGGTTTCTTGCCCTGAACGCTCACTTCTTTCAATTGCTTGCTTAAACTTTCGATGCTGATTACCGGCAGATTCAAATCTCCGTTAAGCGAAAAACGATCTGTTTTTTTGCTTTTAAAACCCACTATCGAGATGGAGAGGATATAATCACCATTTTTTAACTGATCGATGCTAAACTCACCATCGATGTTGGTCGATACACTTTTGACAAGACCGGTATCGGGATAATTCAGCACCCGAACCATCGCAAAAGGCACCGGGACAGTCTTTTCATCTACAATTTTTCCGGAAAGTTTATTTAATTTTTGGGCAAAAGAAGCCCCACACACCATCAGGCATGCCATTAGCGTAAATAATGTTTTCATGGTTTTCTTCTTTTTAAATTTTACGTCATCCCGACTGAAGTGAAACGGAACGCCTGCCCGTACAGGCGGGGAGAGATCTGTTTAAATAGATTTCTCGGCTGCGCTGCACTCCGCTCGAAATGACGAAATATTATTATGGCGCAATCCCCAACTCTCCTTTAACCTCCCTGATCCTGTTTGAAACAGAATCCTGATAAATTACATCATCAGTTTTGTTCTTTTGTAACCGTTCCAATTCAGATAGTTCTTTTCGAAGTTCTTCCTTTCTGATAGCTTCTTCTTTTAGTTTGGCAACACATTTCAATCCATCTTCAGTCATCACCCAAACACTGTAGTCATCGTGGTCATTTTCAATGTCATTACACTCCCAGGTCCAGTAGTTATTAATGTAGCGGTAAATATCCTGCTTTAAAATCAGTTTCGTGCCTACCGGGATTTCAAGATTTAACCTTACTTCCTGGTTTCTCCAGATGCTCCCTTTTTTCAATTGAAACCGCGGACTAAAAATCAACTCTGACTCTTTCATTACGTAATTGTAGCTGATGTTCTGGGCATTTTGTAAGGCACTTTGAAAGGTTTTGCCCTGCGATTCGTACTTCTGTGTTAAACGGGTAACACCATTTTCGCTTTTATCAATGTTAATTCGGATCCGGTTCGGCGAAACAAATGGACCATCTTCCAGGTCATCAACCACAATCTGATGGCGGTTGTTTGCATCAATGTGGTAAGCTACGCTATCTTCTTTACTAAAGTATTTGCTTTTATCGATGTTCAAAGTGTAAGTAGGAAAAGATTTCAGGTCGGTGGTTTGCGTTAACTCTGCATGCTGCTTAAACTCGGTCGAAATTTTAGCCGCCTGATAACCCGTAACCGCCACACCTGCCAACCAGATAATCAATAAGCCAAAAGACAGTGTTTTATTAATGGCCTGTTTATTAAACGCTACCCGGATAGAGAATAATACCAAAGCCAAAACCGGAACGAAACATACAATAAATGCTCCCAATAAAATCATCCCTCTGTTGCTTTCATTCACAATGGAGAACGGGAAATATTCATAGATACTTGCATCCCAAAATCCCTGAAATGCCGCTGTACCAATAATTAACGCCAGTAAAAAAAGTATGCCAGCTAAGACGATAAGACCAGCGATTATCTTAAAAATGATTTTTCCGGTACCTGATATAAAACGGCCAAGCCATTCAAAAAACTCGCCGATAAAAATCCCAAAACGTGCAAATAAAGGCTGTGCATGTTTATTTACTTCACTTAAGCGCTCTTTAACAGCCTGTAGTTCTTCATCCAGGTTTTTCTGAAATCCCTGAAGGTTGGCAGGTTCGCCTTTCATCTCCATTTTTTCTATACGCGATTTGGCTTTTGGCATGATGATCCAAAGTAAGGCATAAACCAATAAGCCAAATCCACCAGCCAAACTGATCAGTAACGTAGCTAACCTGATCCATTTCGGATCAGCATTTACAAAGTGTGCAATACCCGAACAAACACCGGCTACCACGCGATCGTCCATATCGCGGTACAATTTTTTCTCGGTGTATTGATACTGATAGTGGTTGTCGGTTACTGGTTCTGCTTCACCTTCGGCTGTGTGATCGAAATCCTGTACCCTGCCCATTTGTGCAATTACCGAATTGACGTTGGCCGGATCTACCACCTGTTTTTTCTGCTCTTCCAATTGCTCGGTTAACAGTTCCGCAATCCGGTTTTCGATATCCGTTACAATTTCCAGATCGTCGGCATGGTTGGCAAAATATTGTTTCACCTCGTTCAAGTAGGCTTTTAAGAGTTCGTAGGCACTTTCTTCAATGTGAATAATCGTGTTCCCTATATTAATGATGATGGTCTTTTCCATTTCTTTGTGACTAATGATTATGAATTGGCTCCTTTTTGCGAAACCCCTACTGCATAGGCCAGTTCCTGCCAGGTTTGGTCTAATTGAGATAAAATGCCCCGACCATCTTCGGTTAAGGTATAATATTTACGCGGAGGGCCTGAGGTAGATTCTACCCAGTTATAGCTTAACAAACCGTTGTTTTTAAGCCTGGTTAATAATGGATATAATGTACCCTCAACCACCAACAGCTTTGCCGACCTTAACTCGGCAATGATATCCGAAGCATAAATTTCGCCCCGAGAGATGATTGATAGAACACAGTATTCCAGAATTCCCTTCCGCATTTGTGTTTGCGTATTTTCTGCCATCATATAACAAAGATATATGTTTTATACACTACCATGCAATACATAGTACTACAATAATTTAAATTAAATACACAAATAATTGATTATCAATGACATAATTTTAAATAAAATTTTGTGCTTTGGAAATAATTCCTTTAAAGCTGAAAATTTTTACTGTTTTTTAGAAAAGCAGGGGCCTGTAATACTTTGGTTTTTGCAGCCCTGCTATCACCTATAGTCCCGATTAGATAGATCTTAAATACAAACATTTACTTAAATCGGGAGCTATTGGGTTCTATCAGGTTTAGGTGGAGAGGTTTTGTATTACTATTTATGTTTTTGGAACAGCCCCCCTGTAAATAAACCCGACAGAGCGGGTAGCCCACAGTGAAGCAAAGCGTAACGAGGACTACAAGCGATGGCGGGACTACAGTACCTATGAAAAACAGCACGTACATTTTCAAAAACTGCTTTTTATTCTCTAAGGTTAGCAGGTACCTATCTGATTTTAGGTTTACAGGAATTAAGCATATAAATACTATAGATTTAATATATTTTAATAATTTTGCAGCTTCTTAACTTATTTTCATGAAAAAATCTATTGCCAGCATTGTTGCTGAGGCAAACGAAAGCGGCGAAGGAACGCTTAAAAGAACCTTAGGCCCCATCAACCTCATCTTAATTGGTGTAGGCTTAACGCTTGGTGCAGGTTTATTTTCGATTACCGGTTTGGCAGCCGCCAATCATTCAGGGCCGGCAGTTACCCTATCTTTTGTAATTGCAGCTTTAGGCTGTGGTTTCGCAGCACTTTGCTATGCGGAATTTGCCTCTATGATTCCGGTGGCAGGTAGCGCCTATACCTATTCGTACGCCACCATGGGCGAGCTTTTCGCCTGGATTATCGGCTGGGATTTGGTATTGGAATACTCGGTGGGCTGTGCTACCGTAGCCATCAGCTGGTCGCAGTATTTAACCAAATTTTTAGCCAGCCTTCATATTTATCTTCCCCCGCAATTAACCCTATCCCCCTTTGAAACCGCTAAACTGGCTGATGGTTCTGCTGTTCGTGGCGTCATTAACATTCCTGCAGCACTGGTAGTGGTTTTAATGACGGCCATACTGATCCGCGGTACCAAGGGATCAGCCATTGTAAATGGCATTATTGTATTTCTGAAAGTGGGCGTGGTTTTGGTTTTTATCGCTTTAGGCTGGCAATATATCGATCCGGCAAATTATCATCCGTATATCCCTGAAAATACCGGAACATTCGGTCAGTTTGGATGGAGCGGCGTTTTACGTGGTGCAGGTTTGGTATTTTTTGTATTCATCGGTTTCGATGCCGTTGCTGCCTCTGCACAGGAAACCAAAAACCCGTCAAGGGATTTGCCCATCGGTATCATTGGCTCATTAGTGGTTTGCACAGTTTTGTTTGGATTATTCGGCCATGTAATGACCGGCCTGGCCAACTATAAAGAATTTGCCAATAGTGGTGCGCCGGTAGCCATAGCCATCGAAAAAACACCTTACGCCTGGTTAAGTCAGGCTATTATTCTGGCCATTCTGATCGGTTATACATCCGTAATCCTGATCGATTTAATGGCACAATCCCGGATGTTTTATTCCATCAGTAAAGATGGATTGTTGCCAAAAATGTTTTCTGATGTGCATGCAAAATTTAAAACACCATACAAATCAAACATTATGCTTTGTTTATTTATTGGCCTTTTTGCTGCATTTGTCCCCATGAATGTAGTTGGTGAAATGACCAGTATCGGTACACTATTGGCTTTTTTAATGGTTTGTGTGGGCATCCTGATTTTAAGAAAAACAAACCCTGATGCCAAACGCCCATTTAAGGTTCCTTTGGTGCCATTAATTCCAATTCTGGGCATTTTAACCTGCATTGCCATGATGGTATTTTTACCCTGGGAGACCTGGTTAAGGCTTGCAATCTGGTTGATTATCGGCTTAGCCATTTACTTCGGGTACGGCAAAAAGAACAGTAAATTGAATGATGTGGAAAAACAGGTAAAAAACCTGTAATAATCATTTACTATACATATTGGGCAATCGGGCTGTGTGGAATATCCAACAACCTGATTGCCTTTTTTAATACTATACGGTATTTACAACCGTATAAATATCAATTCATTATAAAAAAAATATTAATTATCCACAATTTAACATTTTTCTTAAATATTGGCTTGGGATTTGTCCTTAAAAAATCGAATCTATTTAAAACACCATCCCATGATTATTAAATTAGACACATCGATTTTCAGGCTTTCCAGGCATAAAGCTGAAACCATAAAAAAAGTTGCCACACCACTTACCAGAGATCAATGGATCACTGCTGATAGAATTGTCATTGCAGCGATGTTTATCTTCACAATTATTGGTGCGATACTACTTTAATCTCTGATGATTGATCAAAAATCTTCAGAAATCAATTCTTTATTAATCATCACTGCGGCCATTGTTCCGGCAGCTGTAATGATAGGCAACGACCTGAATATGGTTGTACAATCTCCTGCAGCATAAACGCCTTCGGCAGTACTTTGCTGCTGTTCATTTACTTTTATTGTTTTTAGCTCCGTTAGTTCAAAGCCCAACTGCTCGTTAAAATTTAGGTGTTGCTCTATTTCAGGTTTAACATATATTGCCTTTAAATTTAATCTTTCGCCGTTTTTAAAAACAACATTTTTGAGCTGACCATTTTCGTGTTCCAGTTCAATAATCTCCTCTTCTAAAATCCTAATCGATTTAGATTTCAGTTTTTCGGTCTGTTCTGCATTTAATTGTGATTTTCCATTGGTTAAAATAGTTAAATCCTTATTCCAGAGGTAAAGGTTTCTGGCCATATCGAAAGCATGCTCACCATTCATTAACAGGCCTATTTTTTCATTCTTCACCTCGTAACCATGGCAGTAAGGGCAGTGTATTGCAGAAATGGCCCAGCATGCTGCCAATCCTTTAATGTCAGGCAACACATCTTTTAAACCGGTGGCCAGTAATATTTTCCGGGCCGTAAAACTTTCCTTACTTTCTATTTCAATACTAAATCCTCCTTTTATGCGCTCAGCTGAAATGGCTTTACCTTTCAAAAACCTGACCGTTGGATATTTCAACACCTCTTCTTTTGCAACTCTGGCAATATCGGCAGGCCGTTCGCCATCGTGTGTTAAAAAATTATGTGAATGTGGCGTCTGTCGGTTGCAAGGCTGACCAGCATCAATTACCAGAACATTGCGGGTTGAACGGCCCAGTGTTAATGCCGCAGACAAACCTGCATAGCTGCCGCCAATTATAATTACATCAAAATCCATATACGATTACTTTTTAGAACAAAGATCCAAATCCAAAATTTAAATGCAACATAGATGCATTAAATGAATGTCATTTTATTTTCTATAAATAACTGCTTTTATAAAACTCCGGTAATAAAAACGTTGTTCCACAATCTGATAACCTGTATGTAAAAAATAAGGATTCATGTTCACTAGCTGATTGGCCTCTACAATCCCCAGTAATTTAAAAAAGCAATACATCGATTTAAGCAGCAGCCATTTCCACCAGTTTCCATTGACTTTATTGAGCGAAAAATCAACTATAAACCAAAGGCCGTCTCTCTTTAAACAGCCATTCAATTGCTGAAATACTTTTGCAGCCCTTTCTTCAGCAAAATTATCGAAAAGGAATGGCGTTAAAACGACATCAAACAATACATCGGTGTTAAAATCCTCAATACCCATATTCAAAAATTCAACCTGATTGTTTTTATAATCCCGCTTTTGAGAAAGCGCCAGCATTTTAGCGGAGATCTCTACATAAACAATCTTCAGCCGGTCTGGATGTATCCTGGAAATTTCCTCTAAAATCCATCCTGTTCCACCACCTGCAATTAAAATTGAACTATCTTTTGGAATATATGGAAGTTGATTGACCTGAGCATTAACCTGCGATTTAAAAAACACCAAACGGCTTAAGGTATCGTAATGATTAGCTATTTTATCGTAGTTGTTGTTCATTCTTGTAGTAGTATCAAGTATTGAGAATCAAGTATCAAGATAAATTTTTCGAGTGTAAATACGCTTTGGTCTTTCAGCTTTAACCTTTCAGCTCACTGAACAAACTGCATTCCTATTATTCCACATATTGCCTTAAATAAAATCAGTCCATCAATTACCATCAGATAATACAGGATATTTTTCCTTTTGTGCATGGAATAAGCAACATAAATTGTCAAAACAAAGGGCAGAACATTGAATAGAACCTGTGGTATTCCGAAGCCTTTATAAGTGGCAAATATGCCCAGCGAAATTAAACCGATAATTAAAAGGGGAATGAGAATATTAAAAATGGTTCTTCGTAAGCCATAACGCACTACAAAAGTGCGCAGGTGTTTATTCGCATCGGTAGGGTAATCTTTAATATCGAAAATAATGGCATTTACCGTGCAGAACATCCAGTTTTTAACAAATAACCAGGTCCATAGTACCGAATCATGATAACCCACCCCAGTTTCGATTTTAAGCATAATTAAGGGCAGCACATTGACACAGCAGGCCCAAACAAAACCAATAACGAAAGCTTTTAACCAGCCCGTATTGCGTAGATTAAAGCTAATGAAGGATTTAGGGAGCAAACCATAGTATAAAGCACCCGCAGTAGTCATAACGACCATAGCTATCCAATAACTAAGCGGGAGCGACAGCATATGTTTAAAGTTCTGATACAGCAGGTTAATGGCCAACAGCATGCAACTGATAAAAAGCACAGTCTGACTCCAGTTAATAAATGTCTTGTGTTGATAATACCATTGATTGCGGGGGTTGGTAGCAGAGGGTGCAGTAGACACTCTATTGTAGGCGTAGGTATAATAAATGGTGGGGGCCAGAAATAACAAGAGGTAATAATTGAGGGAATTAAACGGAAGTCTGAGCTGAAGAGTAGCCTCAAGCGTAAGGGCTACTGCTAAAATCCCCACAAAGTAGTTTCCAAAGAAAATAAACCTGACGATTTTACGGAGCATTTAAATTTGTTTTTTGTGAGCAATTTCGGATATATTATTGAATATGGTAAATAATAAAGTTGATTTTCTACTATCTTAGGGTTAGAAAAGAATTTAACTGGCAAAATCTCAATCAAAAATAATATGGAAGACACAACAAACCCGGCTTCAACAACTGATACCACACCAAAGGTGACAGGAATTGGCGGCATTTTCTTTTTTTCGGATAATCCGAAGGAAACAAAAGATTGGTATGCTAAAAATTTAGGTGTCGAAATCAATGCGTGGGGTGCTGTGAGTTTTGATTCCCGGAATATCAATGATCCTGATGAGGTGGAATCACTTCAATGGAGTCCGTTTAAAAAAGGAGATGAATATTTTTCACCTTCGAAAAAGGAATTTATGATTAATTACCGGGTTCAAAATCTTGAAGCGCTATTGGAAAAACTTAAAGAAAATGGTGTAATGATACTTGATGAAATCGCTACTTACGACTATGGAAAATTTATCCATATTATGGATGAAGAAGGCAATAAGATTGAATTATGGGAGCCTAAATAGTTTGTTGTTATCCTGACGTATAATTTATTTTACAAAAATCAATACGAGTGGCATAAATTTTATTAGATAACATCCCTTAAGGAATCGTCATTCCCAACTTGATCCGATAGATTCTATCAATGGTAATGCAGCGAAGAATCTTTACGATAGAAATCTCAACGTGGTTTAAAATATTTTTATTGATCCAATCCCATTAGACATACTTCGAGCCAAGATAACTTTTACTTTAGCTAAAAGATTCTTCACTGCGTTCAGCATGAAGCATAAAAAAAGCCTCTCAATAAATTGAAAGGCTTTAAATGGTGGGAAATTGATCCCGATATTCAAATCGGGACGCCATCCTCGGTGTAAATGAGGGCTCTGAACCAGCTGAGTTCACTTCCTCGATGAGTATCTGTACCAAAAATTTGAACATAAAAAAAGCCTTCCAGTTTCCTGGAAGGCTTAGTGGGAAATGATCCCGATGTTCAAATCGGGACGACCACTTAGGTTTAAACGAGGTGCTCTGAATCAGCTGAGATGAACAATCCCTAGGATAAGTTAATATATCTTGCTGAGGCAATCAATTTTTCAATCATTAGCCTGCTCTTCCAACTTTTAATTTGTTTCTCTTTTAATATTGCCTCTTTCCTAGTTTCGAAAACCACTCCAAACAACACACCAATCTCCGGTATGACCGGTAAAACCTGAATGATTTGTGTTGTGTTTTTTCAACCTATTCGTTAGATCATTTGTAGAGCCAACATAATATTTATTTCGAGTTTTTGAATATAAGATATAGGTGTAAAACATATAATAAATATAAGAATTCACTAAATAGAATCATCTTAATATTATTAAAGCAATCGAGACGATACCTCTATATAAAAGGGAGCCTCATTAACCACCTGAGTCAACTTTTCTGTAGAATTATTACAACTCAAATCCTAAAATTTGAACATAAAAAAAGCCTTCCAGTTTCCTGGAAGGCTTAGTGGGAAATGAGGGGTTCGAACCCCCGACCCCCTCGGTGTAAACGAGGTGCTCTGAACCAGCTGAGCTAATTTCCCTTTTTGGTAATGTTTCAAAATTATCTCATCTTTTTCGATCCGACCCTCCCGACTGATAACGTCGGGATGCTCTGAACCAGCTGAGCTAATTTCCCTTTGTATATGTCAAATCTGATAAAAAAGCCTTCCAGTTTCCTGAAAGGCTTGGTGGGAAATGAGGGGTTCGAACCCCCGACCCCCTCGGTGTAAACGAGGTGCTCTGAACCAGCTGAGCTAATTTCCCTTTATATTTTGTCAAATTTAATGCCCCACTCTCCGTTTGGGAATGCAAATATAGCGCTATAAAACTGTTCTGCAAATCTTTTTTTCTTTTTTTTCAACTTAATAAAGTTTCGAGGATCTTATGCGATTGCACCACCCCAAAAGAGGCAGTATGTAAGGTATAGAAAACCAATATCTTATCTAACAAAAAGCGTCGCTGGCTATTGCTTAATTTTATTTCAGAAATCTTTTCGAGTGGTGAATCAAACAATGAAATAAAACCTGTCGCATCATCTAATTGAAGATAATTGGAGTGAACCGGCAACCGTGAAGTAAATTCTCCTTCCTGCAGATCAAAGTAGATCTGATCGTTTCTTCTTTTTCCGTTAGGAGAAAAACCTAAAAACCTCGTAAGCTTTAATAAAAACGACAAATGAAAATTTGGGTTTATCTCTTCCACTTCATCAAACCAGGCAATCGAATTAAAAATGTAATCGAATAAACTTTCATCAGCCGATTGCTGCCTGATGCTTTTATACAGCACCTCATTTAAAAATATAACGATACTGGTTTTAAGGATATCATATGGAATACTTTTAAAAACCGGCGTTTGCCGGACTTCCGACACCCTTTGTATATTGGTATTTACTTTATGATAAACCACCATATCCAACAAGTGGAGCGACTGCAGCATGTTCATCTTAATCTTCGCTTTTGGTTTTTTAACCCCATTGATCAGGTAAGACTGCATGCCAAATTTATCGGTAAGTACCTGCACCACCACACTGCTTTCGCTGTAGTTTGTAGTCTTTAAAACAATGCCCCTAACTTTGTGCAACATCCGGTTAAAACAATTTTTTCAAAAGTATGTTATTTGTGCAAATTTAATTGTGCGAAAAGTAATCACGTTTTACAAATAAGATTAGTTTTGCCTTTAATATTATTAAAACTAAGCTGCACATGTGGGTTAAGCTATCGAGATTTATTCTTCAGAATCGTATTGCAATCATTGTATTTTTTGTATTAGGAACAATTTTCATGGCTTACCAGGCCAAAAATGTAAAACTCTCTTACACGGGGAGTAAAATCCTACCTGTTACCGATAGCGCTTTCATTAAATACAACACCTTTAAAAAAACCTTTGGAGAAGATGGCAGTGTGATGGTGGTGGGGATACAATCGCCTGATATTTTCAAAAAAGAAATATACAACCAATGGGTCCAGCTTTCTAATGATATACAAAAATTAAAAGGCATCAAGCAGGTTTTATCTTCAGGAAGGATTTTTCAACTGGAAAAAGATACTGTTAACCAAAAATTTGTGTTAAAACCATTACCAGGCGGCCTGGTTAAAACCGATGCAGAGATGGATTCGATCAAAAATGCCATTTATAGCAATCCTTTTTTCGAAGGTCTGGTTTATAACCGTCAAAATGCAACTTTGATGGCCATCACCTTTGATACTAAAATCTTAAATACTGCCGAACGTAACCCCATTTTAAAAGAGATTGAGACAAAGGCAAAAGCTTTTCAAACGGCCACAAAAATTAAGGTTCATATATCGGGACTGCCTTATATCCGTACCGCGGTAAGTAAGCTGGTCAGTAACGAATTTGTACTATTCTTAGGTTTATCCATTCTGGTATCGGCCCTAATTTTATTGATCTTCTTCAGGAAATTCTACGCGGTATTTTTCCCTATTTTAGTGGTTATAATGGGTGTAATCTGGAGTATTGGCACACTGGTTTTATTTGGTTTTGAACTAACCATTTTAACCGGATTGATTCCGCCTCTGATTGTAATTATTGGTATTCCCAATAGTATCTTACTGTTGAACAAATATCAGAATGAACTCAGAAAGCATGGCGATAAACAAAAAGCGTTAAGCATCACCATAGAACGGATTGCCATTACTACCTTAATTGCGAACATTACCGCAGCTATCGGATTTGGGGTGTTATACTTCACCGGAAGTGAACTTTTGATGCAGTTTGGCAGTGTGGCTTCTATTAATGTAATGGTTACCTGGTTGATGTGCCTATGTTTGATTCCGATTATCTTCAGCTACCTGCCAGTGCCTAAACTTAAAGCACAAAACCACGTTGAAGAAGGCTTTTTACATCAGCTATTGGTCAAAACAGATGTACTCGTTCAGCAAAAAAGCGGATTAATCTATATCGGAACAATTATCATTTCTATCATTGCCTTTGTTGGTGTAATGAAAATAAATGTGAATGGCTACGTAGTTGATGACCTGCCCAAAAACTCCGAAATTTTAACTGACTTAAAGTTCTTTGAGAAAAATTTTGAGGGCATTTTACCTTTGGAAGTAAGTGTCGATACCAGGAAAAAAAATGGCGTTTTCAATTTAACCAACCTGAAAAGAATGGAGAAATTGGAAAAAATGATCTCATCTTACCCGGAATTTTCACGGTCTATCTCGGTAAATATGGGCTTGAAATATGCTACTCAGGCATTTTACAATAACGACTCTACCTTTTTCCGTTTGCCAGACAACCTGGAGAAGAATTTTATTCTGGCCTACATCGCAAATGGCGGTAAAGGAAACGCAAACCTCTTAAACAACTTTGTTAGTAAAGGAAATCAGAGCACGAGGATCAGTTTTCAAATGGCTGATGTAGGTTCGAAACGTTTAGACGCCATTATGGCCGAATTAAAACCACGTATTGACAGCATATTACCTCCATCTAAATTTGATGTTGAGCTCACCGGCTCAAGCATTATCTTTTCTAAAGGAACCGACTATATGTTAAGGCACCTGGTAGAAAGCATTGCCCTTGCTATTATATTGATCTCTCTCTTAAGGCTGGCACAGTTTAAGAGTTTGGGCATTATGTTCATTTCGCTGTTGCCCAACATTGTTCCGCTTATTATCACAGCCGGAATTATGGGCTATTTTGGAATTTCCTTAAAACCTTCTACCATATTGATTTTCACCATCGCCTTTGGTTTAGCATCCGATCAGACCATTTATTTTTTAACACGCTACCAGCAGGAATTAAACCTGACGAATTTTAGCGTACCCAAAGTAATTAGCGATACCATTACCGAAACAGGCGTAAGTATGACACATATCGCTTTAATTTTATTTTTCGGTTTCGGAATATTTACCGCTTCAACCTTTGGCGGAACAGTAGTATTAGGCTTACTCTTATCTATAACCTTATTGGTGGCCTTAATTTTCAATTTAACTTTATTGCCGGCACTGGTATTATGGTTAGATAAAAAGAAAGTAAGAAAAGTGGTATCAGATGAAGAATCTGCGAAAAACGCAGGTGAGTTTGATCATTAGACCTTTTTCTAAATCCTATAAGGTTTTTAAAACCTTATAGGATTGTTATATTTATAAAAAAAATTGCCATGAAATATTTCGATAAATTTCATCCCGACAATTTTTACCATATTTATAACCATGCTGTAGGAAAAGAGAATCTGTTTAGAAAACATGATAACTTTATTTTTTTCTTGAGCAGATATGATAAATATATATCCCCTATCGCTAAAACATTTAGCTATTGTTTAATGCCTAATCATTTTCATTTATTGATTCAAATTAGAAATGATAAGGTGATTAGGCTGTTGGCGAAAAATGATAATGATGAATTTGATTTCCATAAATTCATTATGCAGCAACTCAGTAATTTTTTAAACAGCTATGCGAAGGCATTTAATAAACAATGCAATAGAAGAGGAGCTTTATTTTTAGATTTCACTCGCAGAAAAGAAATTAATGATGAATCTTATTTTTGCAAACTAATAAATTATATTCACCATAACCCTGTTCATCATGGTTTTTGCAAATTACCATCGGAATGGAATTATTCTTCTTACAATTCAATAATCAACATCAACAAAAGCTCCAAACTCGAAAGAAATGCAGTTTTCGATTGGTTCGGAGGAATAGAAGAGTTTGTGGAATTTCATCAAAATGAAAAATCTATTCTAGACCTATAAGGTTTTGGAAACCTTATAGGTCTATCACTTTATTCTGTTGCAGGCTTTTTCTCCTCCTCATCAACCGGAACCTCAACAGTCGGATCGGTAATAATTTCGGCATTGCCATCTTTGTCTCTTTTGGCAAATAAAATTGGATAGAGCATCCAGAGTGCACCAACCATGATAAGTACGCCCGCCAGCATTTGGAAATAGACGCTTCCCTTTACTTCATAGGCGTCCAGAATTTTATAAGTAATAAAAGAAAGCAGCCCTGCAGCAATTACAAAAACGGCCTTCTGCAATTTCAATAGCTTAATCATAGGGTCTTTCTTTTTAGTGTGATCATATGGATTAAAACAAAAATAAGTCCGATAAGTTCGAGCAAGCCACAGAAATAAAAAGCATATAGCACAAAATCGCGGTCAGAAGGGCTTATTACCACTATAATTGGCAAAACAATTACAGCTACGATCATTAATGCAAGCCCTATATTAAATAATTTCACGTTAAAAGTATTTACATCAAAACTACCAAAATTCGGCCAATTCTGTTAACTTTGCAACCTTTAATTTTTTGAGGTACTTGATTGATGTATAGCGAATTTAAACAACTGGAACTTGCCAAAATAGGGCAGGAAATTTTAGATTTTTGGAAAAAGGAGAATATCTTTGAAAAAAGCATTTCTTCGCGTCCTAAATCTAATCCGTTTACTTTTTACGAAGGACCACCGTCTGCCAATGGTATGCCGGGGATCCACCATGTAATGGCGCGTGCAATTAAGGATATTTTTTGCCGCTATAAAACTTTAAAAGGCTACCAGGTTAAACGCAAAGGTGGTTGGGATACACACGGTCTCCCGATTGAACTTGCGGTAGAGAAAAAACTGGGCATTACAAAAGAGGATATCGGTAAAAAAATCAGTGTAGATGAATATAACGAAGCCTGCCGTACCGAGGTTATGCGCTATACCGACGTATGGAACGACCTGACCGAAAAAATGGGTTACTGGGTTGACCTTGAAAATCCATACATTACTTACGAAAATGAATACATCGAAACCCTTTGGTGGATTTTAAAACAGCTTTATGACAAAGGATTTTTATATAAAGGTTATACCGTTCAACCTTATTCACCTGCTGCGGGTACAGGTTTAAGCTCACACGAGCTGAACCAGCCAGGCACTTATAAAGATGTAAGCGACACCACGATTGTGGCACAGTTTAAAACTATTGAGTCTACTTTGCCGGAAGCATTAAAAGGTTTTGGTACGGTTCACTTTTTAGCCTGGACAACCACCCCATGGACATTGCCAAGTAATACCGCATTAACCGTAGGGCCGAAGATTGACTATGTACTGGTTAAAACTTTTAATCAATATACTTTTGAGCCGATCCAGGTGATACTGGCTAAGGCTTTGGTGGGCAAGCAATTTTCAGGGAAATATTTCTTAGCCGAGAGCGACGAAGCTTTTGCAAGCTACAAAGCTGAAGATAAAAAAATCCCTTACACGGTTTTAGCAGAATTTGTGGGTACAGATTTAGTAGGCATCAGATACGAGCAATTATTGCCTTATGCACTGCCTTATCAAAATCCGGAAAATGCCTTCCGGGTAATTGCCGGAGACTTCGTAACCACCGAAGATGGTACAGGTATCGTACATACCGCACCAACTTTTGGTGCTGATGATGCCCGGGTAGCTAAACTGGCGACACCTGAAGTACCGCCGATGCTTGTTTTGGATGAAAAAGGCAATGCCGTTCCTCTGGTAGATCTGCAGGGTAAATTTATTGCATCGTTAGGCGGAAATTACGGCGGCAAATACGTCAAAAACGAATATTATAAAGACGGTGAGGCGCCAGAAAAATCTGTCGACGTAGAAATCGCCATCCAGTTAAAAGAAGAAAACAAAGCTTTTAAGGTAGAAAAATACGTCCACACCTATCCACACTGCTGGAGAACAGATAAACCTGTTTTATACTATCCGTTAGACAGCTGGTTTATTAAAACCACCGCGGTTAAAGATAAAATGGTGGAATTAAATAAAGGAATTAACTGGAAACCGGAATCAACAGGGATTGGCCGTTTTGGTAACTGGTTGGAAAACCTGGTTGACTGGAATTTATCGCGTTCACGTTATTGGGGAACACCTTTACCCATCTGGCGTACGGCTGATGGAACGGAAGAAAAATGTATAGGCTCTATCGCTGATCTAAATGCGGAGATTGCAAAATCTGTAGAAGCCGGATTTATGCCGGCAGGTTTCGAACTGAAAGATATGCACCGCCCATATGTGGATGATGTAATCTTAACTTCATCAAAAGGTGAAAAAATGATCCGCGAAACTGACCTCATCGACGTTTGGTTTGATAGTGGTGCCATGCCTTATGCACAATGGCACTTTCCGTTCGAGAATAAGGAAGAGTTTGAAAACGCTTATGCTGCTGATTTTATCGCAGAAGGTGTTGACCAAACCAGGGGTTGGTTCTTTACTTTACATGCCATTGCGGTAATGTTGAGCGAAGCCAGTGATGAAATTAAAGCGGTAAACGCAAAAGTAGGCAATCCTGGTGTTGCTTTCAAAAATGTAGTTTCGAACGGACTGGTATTAGATAAAAACGGCAACAAAATGTCTAAACGTTTGGGCAACGCCGTTGACCCTTTCAGCACCATCGAAACTTACAGCGCCGATGCTACGCGCTGGTATATGATCAGCAATGCATCACCTTGGGATAACCTTAAATTTAGTTTAGAGGGCCTGGACGAAGTACGCCGTAAATTCTTTGGAACCCTTTACAATATCTACGCGTTCTTTGCTTTATATGCCAATATCGATAAATTCGAGATTGACAAAAACAACCTGAGCAAAGTTGAAGACAGAACGGAATTAGACCGTTGGATTTTGTCACTCTTGCAGAATTTAATCAGCGAAGTTGATGAAAGCTATAATACTTACGAGCCAACTAAAGCTACCCGTGCCATCCAGACTTTTGTTGATGAACATTTGAGTAACTGGTACATCAGGTTAAGCCGCCGCCGTTTCTGGAAAGGCGAAATGACTGATGATAAACGTGCTGCCTACGAAACACTTTATACCTGTTTAGAAACCCTTGCACAGCTGATGAGTCCGGTTGCGCCTTTCTTTGCGGATTGGTTGTACAGAAACTTAACGGTAACGGATGCATACGCAGCAGAATCGGTTCACTTAACGTTATGGAAAGAAGCTGATCCAAGTTTAACAGACAATGCGTTGAACGAAAGAATGGTTTATGCTCAGGATATCTCTTCGATGGTTTTATCGTTGCGTAAAAAATCGGGCATCAATGTGCGGCAGCCTTTAGAGAAAATCTTAATTCCATCTTTAAATGGTGATTTCGAACAAAAAATTGCTAAAGTTGCCGATTATATTCTTTCCGAAACCAATGTGAAACACATTGAATTCATCACTGATACGCATGGCATTGTAAAGAAAAAGCTGAAACCAAACTTTAAATCTCTGGGTAAAAAAGTTGGGAAAGATATGAGCATCGTAAAAGAAGCTTTAGAGAACATGACACAAGACGATATCCAGCGTCTGGAGGTTGATGGTTACATCAACGTTTTTGGCAGTAACAACATTCAGCATGCTATTGATCTGAATGATGATGTAGAAGTTTTTGCTGAAGATATTCCGGGGTGGCAGGTAACCAACATTGGCAGCTTAACTGTTGCTTTAGATGTAACCATTTCGGAAGAGCTGAAACAGGAAGGTATTTCGCGCGAATTGGTTAACCGTATCCAGAATTTACGGAAAGAACTGAATTTTGAGGTGACCGATAGGATTAAAGTTTCATTACAAAACGATAACTTGGTAACCAGCGCAGTTGCTAAAAACAAGGATTACATTTGTGCCGAAATATTGGCCGATGAATTTGAATTAACAGATGCTGTAAATAATGCAAACAAAATCGTGATTGACGATGTTGAGTTAAACATTTCAGTAACTAAAATATAAATCCATATATAAAAAAATTAGAAAAGAACATGGAAAACAGTAACAAAACACGCTACTCAGACAGTGAATTACAGGAGTTTAAAGAATTAATTCAAGATAAATTACGCATGGCGAAAGAGGAACTTAATGCTTTAACGGCATCTTTAAGTAATCCCAACGCCAATGGAACCGAAGATACTTCAGGTGCTTACAAAACATTGGAAGATGGTTCGGCAACGATGGAGAAAGAGCAGATCAATCAATTGGCTGCGCGTCAGAAAAAATTTATCGATAATCTGGAGAACGCATTGGTGCGTATCGAGAATAAAACTTATGGTATTTGCCGCGAAACGGGTAAATTAATCCAAAAAGAGCGTTTACGTGCTGTTCCTCATGCTACTTTAAGCATGGAAGCTAAATTAAAACAGAGTTAATGAAAGGCTATACAAAACCTTTAATTGTTATCTTTTTAGTTTTACTGGCCGACCAGCTGGTTAAAACCTGGGTTAAAACGCACATGTACCTTGGGCAGGAGTTCCATATTATTGGTAAATGGTTTATTATCCATTTTACTGAAAATAACGGAATGGCCTTTGGAATGGAGTTTGGTGGTGAATTTGGCAAATTAGCTTTATCGCTTTTCCGTATTGCTGCTGTTGCAGGAATCGGTTATGGCCTACATTACCTCATTAAGCAAAAATATCACCGCGGTTTAATTCTAAACGTCGCTTTGATTTTTTCCGGTGCATTAGGCAACATTATCGATTCGGTTTTTTATGGAAAGATTTATGGTTACGAAACCTGGTTTCACGGCCGTGTAGTTGATATGTTCTATTTCCCAATCGCCGAAGGTCATTTCCCTAACTGGCTTCCGATTTGGGGAGGAGAAGAATTTGTTTTCTTTAGGCCTGTTTTTAACCTTGCAGACGCTGCAATTTCGGTTGGGGTGATCCTAATCCTGATCTTCCAAAAAAACTACTTTAAAGAAGATGTAAAGGATGATGTTAGTTTAAACAGTGAAATTGTGGAAGATTAATATTCCAGCAGACAAGAATTTAATAAATTGAAGCCTGTTTCAAAATTGAGACAGGCTTTTTCATGAAGATCCGTTCATGGAGCTAGCCTCTTTTTATTGTCATTCTGAACAAGATGAAGAATCTTCCCTATTGACTGCCACTTCTATCCACCCGTAGCGTTCCGAAGAGCTCTACGGATCACAGCATCGGAAACAATCTTCTGCTCACTCATCGTTGAAATAAAAGTTCAGTTCAACAATCCGCAGCGGACGCTGCGCTTCACTCGACGGCATTAAGCGGCCGAAGATTTCTTAATTCAGGCCTATTAATTTTAGCAAAAACAATCCACTGCCAATGATCAACTTCCTCAATATCGCCTATCTCAAGTCTGGAAATGAGAAGCAAAAAAAAGCCTATCAGGTTTTGACCGAGAATAAAGTTTTAGAAAAACTAGGACTATATCAACCTATTTTAGTCGGCACCATACCCATTAATATCGACATCGAAAACAGCGATCTTGATATCATCTGCTATATGAAAGATAAAGCCGCTTTTACCGAATTATTAATCAATCACTTTCAGAACAAAAAAGACTTTAAGATCACAGAAAATCCGACCTTTCAATCCATAAATGCTAATTTCGTTATAGACGGTTTCGAATTCGAAATATTCGGACAACCAGTCCCCACAACCATGCAGAATGCTTACCGCCATATGTTAATCGAATATCAGTTACTTTAAAAAAAAGGTGAAGCATTCAGACAAGAAGTTATCATTTTGAAGAAACAGGGATATAAAACCGAACCAGTATTCGCAAAATTACTGGGAATGGAGGGAAATGCTTATGAGGAATTATTGAAATTAGAATTTGATGTCGTGCCGAACGCCGTGAAAAAATCTCAATTAAGACAATAAAAAAACCAACGCTCGTTATTTAAGATCTTCATTTCATTCAGGTTGACAATTATTACCATCATTTTCAAATTTTTAAAATATATTTGAATAAACCAAATATCATGAAATTTCATTACACCCTACTATTACTCATCACACTTGGTACATCGGTATTTGCCCAGAAAAGCCTCTTTAATGGCAAAAATTTAGATGGCTGGCATGTAGATGTACCTGCAATGGACAGCAAACCCGACACCGTTAATCCATTTATGGTACGCAATGGCATGCTGGTCAGTTTAGGTACACCTGGCGGACATCTAATAACCGATAAAATTTACAAAAATTATCAATTAACCGTACAATATCGCTTCGCTGGCAAGCCAGGTAATTGTGGTGTTTTGGTACATGCTTCAACTCCGCGCGTGCTGTACGGAATGTTCCCAAAATCGATGGAAATCCAGTTGCAACATCAAGATGCAGGCGATTTTTGGTGTATTGAAGAAGATATCACTGTACCGGATATGGTAAGCAGACGTGGGCCAAAAGAAAACTGGGGCATAAATGGCGATAAATTACGTCGTATAAAAAACTTAACAGATGACAGTGAAAAACCTGTTGGCGAGTGGAACACCATGATTATTCAGTGTTTAGGAAATGAAATAATGGTGTGGGTAAACGGCACTTTGGTAAACCATGGCACCAATTGTACCGCAGCTAGTGGACAAATCGCTTTACAGGCAGAAGGCAGCGAGGTGGAATTTAAACAATTGGATTTGAAACCGATTAAAGTTTTATCTAAATCTTAGGTTATTCACCCTAACGTAGCTTGTAAGTAAACTATGCTGGAATAGAAACTCCGCTCAATCCTTAAAACACAAACAAATCAAATAACCAACAAAGTAAGCAAGCAGGTCGTAAACAGAAAAATAAGTCCCTAAAACAACAGTCCAAAACGTATTGTCCTGCAGACCCAACCAGTTTACGTAATGAACAGCCTGTAAAAACTCGATTACAAAAGAGAAAATTAACACACCTAAAGCGAGTCTTTTGTTATCGGTAACTAAAAATATTCTGAAGAACGAATAAATTAACATAACTACCAAAACATCACCGCCAAAAGGCCGAATAAATGCATCATTAAGATATTTAGCGATCAACATTTCTATAAGGAATATCGCTAAAAAAATAAATAGAAATTTTGAGTTAAACGTTAATTTCATTTTTTGTTATAAAAAAGAAGTCAAGTTTTTACAGCACGTTGGCCATAAAACTTGACTTCTTTATAAATGTAATAAGTCCCGATTAACCGGTTTTTAGGTTTAAACGCCTAATAACAATCTAGCCGGATCTTCTAACAATTGTTTCACCCGAACCAGGAAACCAACTGACTCACGTCCGTCGATAATTCTGTGATCATAAGACAACGCAACATACATCATCGGGCGGATCACCACCTCACCTTTTTCTGCTACCGGGCGCTCAACAATGTTGTGCATACCTAAAATAGCCGATTGTGGTGCATTAATAATTGGGGTCGACATCATGGAACCAAATACACCACCATTGGTGATGGTAAATGTTCCACCAGTCATTTCTTCAATGGTTAATTTGCTGTCACGTGCTTTTAAAGCCAGTTCTAAAACCGATTTTTCAATCTGGGCTAAAGTCATGCTTTCTGCGTTACGGATTACCGGAACCACTAAACCTTTTGGTGCAGAAACAGCGATAGAAATATCGGCAAAATCATTGTAAATCAATTCGTCGCCTTCAATACGGCCATTAACAGCAGGAAAATCTTTTAAAGCTTCGGTAACGGCTTTGGTAAAAAAGCTCATAAAGCCTAAACCAACGCCAAATTTCTCTTTAAACTGGTCTTTATATTTTCCGCGTAAATCCATAATTGGTTTCATGTTAACCTCGTTGAAAGTAGTTAACATGGCAGTTTCATTTTTAACAGCAACCAAACGTTTCGCCACAGTTCTACGCAATGGCGACATTTTCTCACGGCGTTCGCCACGGCTACCTGCAGGAGCAGCAGCTGTCACAGGAGCACTGGCTTTTGGTGCCTCCGCTTTTTTACCTGCCTCCGCTTTCACTGCATCATCTTTGGTAATACGGCCATCAACACCGGTACCTTTTACTGCAGCAGCATCAATGCCTTTTTCGGCAAGGATTTTACCCGCAGCAGGTGACGGAGTACCTGAAGCGTAAGAGTCTTTAGTCGCAAGTCCTGAGTCTTGAGTCTTTGGTGCTTCGGCAACAGGGGCCGGAGCTTGGGCATCAGCTTTTGAACCATCGCCTTCTGGCTTCGGACTAACAGCTGCACCCCCATCTTCAATTTTACAAACTACTGCACCGATAGCTAAAGTATCGCCTTCGGCGGCTATGGTTTTTAAAGTTCCAGCTTGTTCTGCGGTTAATTCGAATGTTGCTTTATCCGATTCTAATTCGGCTATCACTTCATCCATTTCAACAACATCGCCATCGTTTTTTATCCATCTTGATAAAACAACTTCGGTGATCGATTCACCAACAGGTGGAACTTTTATCTCTAAACTCATATTTTTAAAATTGTAATTTTTGTTGTTATTATGTTTTAAGATTGAAAGTTTAAAATCGTGAATTATTTAATCCGCTATTTTAACCCCTCGGAACCTTCTACATTTAATCTGCTTCAGCCATTTTTTTATTGGCTTTTTTGGTCGCTTCCTTTACTTCTTCCTGTTTAACAGGAAGTTCAAGAGCCTTGGCTAAAATATAGGTTTGTTGGTTGGCATGTTGTTTTGCAAAACCCGTAGCGGTACTGCTGCTTTCCCTTCTCGAAATTACGTCGATACCTTTTAAAGCAGTCTTATATAATTTACGGAATAAATATGGCCATGCACCCATATTTTCTGGCTCTTCCTGCACCCAGAAAATTTCTTTTGCATTTATGTATTTTTTCTGAATGGCTTCCATCTGATCAACCGGTGTTGGATACAATTGCTCTACACGAACAAGGGCTACATGTTTAATTTTATCAGCCTGTTGTTTCTCCAGCAACTCGTAGTAAATTTTACCGCTACAGAAAACAATACGTGTTACCTCTGCAACTTTAGCATTTACATCATCAATAACCTCTTTAAAGCCGCCTTCGGTAAATTCTTCTAACCTGGAAACACAAGCCGGGTGACGGAGTAAACTTTTTGGCGTAAATACCACCAATGGTTTACGGAAATCGCGTTTAAACTGGCGACGTAAAACGTGGAAGAAGTTTGCAGGAGTAGTACAGTTGGTTACCTGCATGTTATAATCTGCACAAAGCTCCATAAAACGCTCAATCCGCGCTGATGAATGCTCAGGCCCTTGTCCTTCGTAACCGTGAGGCAATAACATCACCAAACCGTTTTCGCGTTGCCATTTGGTTTCAGCACTGGCAATATATTGATCTACAACAATTTGAGCGCCATTAAAGAAATCGCCAAACTGTGCTTCCCAAATGGTTAATGCATTTGGATTGGCCATGGCATATCCATATTCAAAACCTAAAACGCCGTACTCTGATAAGTGTGAATTGTAAATATCAAATGAGGCCTGTTGATCTGAAATATTGGCCAATGGTACATATTCTTCTTCACTATCTTCAAGTGTTAATACGGCGTGACGGTGAGAGAACGTACCACGCTCCACATCCTGACCACTTAAACGAACACGTTTACCTTCTGATAACAAAGTACCATAAGCCAGTTGCTCGCCCATTGCCCAATCGAAAACAAGCGTTTCATTCACCATTTTGGTGCGCTCGGCAAATAGTTTTTCGATTTTTTTGAAGAACTTTTTATTTGAGGGTAAAGTGGTAATGCGTTTACCAATTTCCAATAAAGTACTTTTTTTAACTGCTGTAACCGGCGAAGCCTCGAAATCTTTAGGTGTTGCCATCCGCAGATCGGCCCATGCACCACCAAATTTAACTTCGCTGTTGCTGGCCACGTATTCTTTAGCTTCATTCAAACGTTCCTGCAAAATACCACGGAAATCTTTTTCCATTTCTTTTGCTAAACCAGCTTCCAGTTTACCCTCTTTGGTTAATTGATCAATATAAATTTCTCTTGGGTTAGGGTGTTTTTCAATCGTTTTGTACAATAATGGCTGCGTGAATTTAGGCTCATCAGACTCATTGTGTCCGAAACGACGGTAGCAAAGAATGTCAATAAAAACATCATTTTTATATTTCTGACGGTATTCCATTGCCAGGTTAATCGCATAAACCAAAGCTTCAGGATCGTCACCATTGACGTGGAAAACAGGCGATAAAGTTACTTTAGCAATATCGGTACAGTAAGTACTGGTACGGGCATCTTTATAATTGGTGGTAAAACCAATCTGGTTATTAATTACAAGGTGAATAGTTCCCCCTGTTTTATAACCTTCCAAACCAGCCATCTGGATAACTTCATAAACAATACCCTGTCCGGCAACTGATGCATCACCATGAATCAAAATCGGCGCTAAACGGCTATTGTCTCCACCATATTTGAAATCGATTTTAGAGCGGCTCATGCCTTCTACCACACCATCAACGGTTTCTAAGTGGGATGGATTAGGACATAAACTCAAGTGGACGCTTTTACCCGAAACGGTAGCAACATCGGTAGAATAACCTAAATGGTACTTTACATCGCCCCCATATGGAGTATCAGGGCTGTAGCTTTTACCTTCAAACTCCGCAAAAATATCTTTGTATGTTTTTTGCATGATGTTGGCCAACACGTTCAAACGGCCGCGGTGTGCCATACCAATTACAAATTCTTCTATTCCCAGTTCAGCCCCTTTTTCAATTACCGAATCCAAAGCAGGGATCAAAGCTTCTGCTCCTTCTAACGAAAAACGTTTCTGACCCAGGAATTTTGTACCTAGGAAATTCTCGAAACTTACCGCTTCATTTAATTTCCGGAGAATACGTTTTTTCTCGTCGATAGAGAAGTTTGGGGTGTTACGCACACTTTCCATTTTTTGCTGAATCCAGTTCAACACTTCTGGTGTGCGTAAAAATTTAAATTCGGCCCCGATAGAACCTGCGTATGTTTGTTTTAAAAAGGCTACAATATCTTTCAGTTTCGCTGCTCCAATACCAATCTCCACACCAGAGTTAAAAACAGTCTCCAGGTCGGCATCCGATAATCCAAAATTGGCCAGTTCCAATGTCGGTAAATGTTTCCGTCTTTCACGAACAGGGTTGGTGTGGGTAAATAAATGACCGCGGCTACGATAGCCATCAATCAGATTTAAAACATTAACCTCTTTTAAAAAGTGCTCAGGCGTTTCTGCTGTTGCTGCAGGCGCTTCAGATCCTCTTCCAAAATCAAAACCTTCGAAAAATTTCTGCCAACCAAACTCAACAGATGCCGGATCTTGTTGGTAGGATTGATATAAAGACTCTATATATTCGGCGTTTGCGCCATTAAGATAAGATAATTTATCCATTATTAACTGTTTACTATAAGCATTACAAAATTAGAATTTTACCTTATATAAATGGCAAAAATCTCTATTAAATTAAATGAACGGACTTTAACTTTGCAAGTTTGTAAATGAGCTGGCCTGATATACAAAAAACGGGCAAAATCTGCTAAAATTCAATTACCCAAACGTGCGTGTTCCATACGTAGCCGTTTTATCATTCTACGTCACAACTATGATGCCCAAGTTATGGCGTAATTGCCTTTTGGGTCAAGATTTTTGATATTTTTATCAAGATCGAAAACACTTTTTGATTTTTGATCATTACCTACACCGGCTACATTGGCCCAATTGCCCCAATTACTGGCAGGATTGTAATCAATCAGTTTTTCTTCAAAATAGGCGGCTCCCAAAACCCAGCTTACCTCTAAATTATTGATTAAATAAAGGGCTGCCGTTTGACGGGCAATATTCGAAATAAAACCGGTTTGGTTCAACTCCGTCATCACCGCATCTACCACAGCAAAACCAGTTTGCGCATTGCGCCATTTATTAAAATTATCCTGCTCGTTGGCTACATCAACCAGGCCCTGGCTGCCAAATCCATCCGGATTAAAAAATGTATTGCCGTATTTTTTAAACATAAAACGGAAATAATCTCTCCACAACAGGCCTAACAAGATATGATTAAACATGGCCTTGGTATTAGGCACACTTTCCATCTTTTTAATTTCCCAGTACACTTTGCGCGGAGATAAACTGCCTATGGCCAACCAGGCAGAAAGTTTAGAAGCGAGAATTAAATTCTTGGTTGTTGCAGCTTGTTGCATGGCCATAATGACCTTTTGAAGATGAACCAAACCTTCTGCTTCTCCGCCAGCAAACTCGAAATCTGCACGCTGGTCTTTTTGCTGAGGCAAAAGATTAAGGTCTTCCAAAGCGGGTAGCATGCCCCAATCAATCACTTCAGCTACATTGATCCGATCTGGTGCTGCAAAGCAGGGCTTGATCATCGAATCGCGTTCAATTTTCTTTTTAAACTGATTAAAAGCATCAGGAATATCCTTAATGGGAAATGGCAGATCTTCCTTATTGTATAAAGTATGACCAATAAAATGTTTCAGGTTGACGCGTAATTTCCAAAGTGCATTTTCTACAAGTGTTGAAATATGCGTTTCCTCACGCGCAACTTCCCGGTGATGGTAAACTTCCGTAATCTCATATTCCTGCACCAGTTGAGGAATAATATCTTCGGGCTTCCCTTCAGCAATCAGCAAATTACCGCCAATCTGTTTTAAAGCATTTCGTAAGCCTAAAACACTTTCTAGAAGAAACTGCGCTCTGATATTACCTGTTTTTAAAGTACCATATTTAGTGTCGCCAAAAGAACGGCGATCAAGAATGTATACAGGTAAAATCGAATCAGATTTAGCAATCGCTTCCACCAACATTTCGTTATCATGCAAGCGAAGATCATTTCTAAACCAGACTAAAATTTTTTTGGACATCTTTTATCGAAAAGGGTATAAGAACGCTTTACAAATTTATCTTATTTTTCTTCTTCATCCAACCGCTAAGTAATTCTTTACAAATAGGAAACAAAAGAATTAGAACCAGATTAATGCATTTTAATATCCCTCCGACAAACCCTTTTGCTTCTTTGGTGTTTAAAAAAGATGGCAAAAAAGATTCTGATTACCGGCGCTACAGGACTTGTGGGTACTGAACTGAAAAAGCACTTGCTGAACAAGGGTTATGCGGTGAATACACTTTCGAGAAAGAAAGATAACGACGCAAACAATTTTGTATGGGATGTTTATAAGGGAACTATTGAGGCCGACTGTTTGAATGGTGTAGAGGCCATTATCCATTTAGCGGGAGAGCCGGTTGCCGATAAAAAATGGACGGATGAACGCAAAAAACAGATTATCGACAGCCGTGTAAAATCAACAGAATTACTTTTCAAAACCATAAAATCTAATCCGAGCCTTCAACCAAAATCGTTTATTTCTGCTTCGGCAGTTGGTTTTTATGGCGATTGCGGTGATGAGATTTTAACGGAAGAAAGTCAGAAAGGATATGGTTTTCTGGCAGATTGTTGTAAGCTTTGGGAAGATGCCGTAGATGAAGGGAAAAAGCTGAGCCTCCGAATTGTAAAACTTCGTACAGGAATTGTGTTGAGCAATGATGGGGGCGCCTTGCCTCAGCTGGATAAACCCGTTAAATTATTTGTCGGAGCAGGCTTAGGAACAGGAAAACAATGGACACCGTGGATACACATCGACGACATGGTTGAAATGTATATGGAAGCCATCGAAAACCTGAAAATGGAAGGCTGCTACAATGCCTGCGCACCTTTCCCGGTAACCAATACCGCCTTAACCAAAGCGATTGCCAAACAGCTTCGCCGCCCCTTCTGGCCGATGAAAGTTCCTAAAAAAGCATTGGAATTATTATTGGGAGAACGCGTAGAGGCCGTTTTGATGAGCAATAATACCTCGGCACAAAAAATCCTGGATGCAGGATTTAAATTTAAATTCACCCATTTGGATGATGCTTTAAAAAATTTGTATAAATAGGTTAACTGATCAAATGTCGACATCCTGATCCGATAGTTATCGGATTTATTTCAGAATCTTACCAATATACTGGTGCAAAAGGATACTGAAATTCCCGTCCGACTGGCCGGGCGGAAGTTCAGCATGACGTAATATAAGTAATTTATAATTTCCCTGAATGACTCCAATATCCATTTTCTGGTTCCGCCGCGATTTACGTTTAACGGATAATGCCGCATTATACCACGCCCTAAATGGCGACTATCCGGTTTTACCACTTTTTATTTTTGATCAGAATATACTGGAAAAGCTACCAAAAGATGATGCACGCGTAACCTTCATTTATCAAACTGTCGAAGCGCTAAAAAAACAACTTCGGCAGCAAGGATCAGACTTACTGGTAAAATACGGCGCACCTGAGAAAGTATGGCCTGAAATTTTAAAGGAATACCATGTTAAGGAGGTATACGCCAATCACGATTATGAACCCTATGCCCGCGAACGTGATGATAACATGGCCGAGTTTTTAACCAGCGAAGAAATTGTGTTTAAAACCTATAAAGACCAGGTTATTTTTGAAAAAGATGAAATCTTAAAAGCAGACAAAACACCTTATACCGTTTTTACCCCTTTTTATAAACAGTGGCATGCCAAACTGAACGATTTTTATATAAAAGCTTATCCAACCAAAAAGTATTTTAAAAACCTACTGCAAACCAGGCATCTGCCTAGTCCGGGTTTAAAAGAAATGGGCTTTGAAAAGAGCAAGCTGGATTTTCCGAAAATAAATTATAAAAACAAGCTTGATGATTATGCAAAAGAACGCGATTTCCCTGCGCTTGATGGTACCACACACGTTGGTCTGCATTTGCGTTTTGGAACGTTAAGCATCCGGAAAGCCGTTAAAGATGCCCTGGAAGCAAAATCGAATGTCTGGCTTTCGGAACTGGCCTGGCGGGAATTTTACATGACTATAATTTGGCATTTCCCATACGCTGCTTTCGATTCGTTTAAAAAACAATATGATAAAATTAAATGGCGCAACAATGAAGATGAATTTAAGGCCTGGCGTGAGGGCAATACCGGCTATCCGATTGTTGATGCAGGCATGCGCCAGCTGAACCAAACCGGCTGGATGCACAATCGCGTACGAATGATTGTGGGCAGTTTTTTAAGCAAACATTTACTGATTGACTGGCGATGGGGAGAGGCCTACTTCGCCGAAAAATTATTGGACTATGAAATGGCGAGTAATGTTGGCGGCTGGCAATGGGCTGCAGGATCAGGGAATGACGCCGCACCTTATTTCAGGGTATTCAATCCCGAACTGCAAACCAAGAGATTTGACCCTAAACTGGAATATATTAAAAAGTGGGTACCGGAATTTGGCACCAAAAACTATGCCCAACCGATAGTTGAGCATAGTTTTGCAAGGGAAAGGGTTTTAAAAGTTTTTAAAGAGGCGTTGAGTGATTAATTAACATTGAACGAAGGGGCGTTTGGGACACCACCGGAAAAAAAACGACCTGTACCCCAAATACTTCCTGGTTTTCCTTCTTGAGTACCTATATCGATGATAATTGGACCAGTCGCATTACCAATACTGTAGCTACCTAAACTATAATTAAATATTGTATAATTTGGATTTGGAAAAATAGCAAAACTATAATTGTAGTTTAAATTACTAAAATAATAATCTGTTTCATTTGTTCTCCAACCACCAAAAGTTTTTTTTAATTCTTGACGCGAACTGAAATAATATCTGATACGGTATTCTAATGCAGCAGGATCCCAAACCTCAATATCGGTTCTGGGTGCACTATCTTTCCATAGGTCAACAAAAAGCCTTCTCTTACCATCCTCGTTATAGTATAATTCAGATTTAATAGCACTGGTTACAACAGATCCAAAAGTTGCTTCAGTATTAACTACAGCCATCTTTGTTGACACACTCCCCACGAATATGCCTTGGTTTGCATCGGTCTTATAAATACTATTAATCTGCGATTCGCTTTTATGTTTACCGGCATAAGAAACCATACGTTGATCTTTTGTATATACTGTTGTAACGCCTCCAATCTTCACCTCTCCGTTTATATTGGTAAATAGCGCTGAAAGTGGAGTACCGAATCTATATGTTAAAGAACTATCCGATTTGATTTCTACCAAATCAGAATATTTAGTCTTAAAATCATCAAATGCCTTAGAATTATTGACATTTTGATATTCCTTTTCTATTTCCATAAATATATCCTTGTAAGACTTAAAATTTACCAATTCTTTTGGTTTGGTATTAGAATTTTCAGGCTTTACCAAGATATTAACCAAAGAATCAAAGGCTTTTTGATCTCTGAATTTTAAATATCCGTTTTCAATGCTAACCGCGTTTGTTAAAAGTTCTTCTTTTTGATTTCCGACAGTAGCATCCTTTTTACAGGAAGCAATTGAGATACTAGCCAGCATAGGTAGTATTAAGTAGCGTAAATTAAATTTATTTTTCATAATTAGATTGTATGTTTTCCCTTACACATCAAACATACAACTAAAAAATAAGTTATGAAAGCTAAAGCCAAAAAATATGCCCAACCAATAGTTGAGCATAATTTGCAAGGGAAAGAGTTTAAAAGTTTTTAAAGAGGCGTTATCTAATTCGTAACCTTAACAATTTCTATATCAAAATCTAAAGGCTTCCCATTAGCTAAATCAGAAGGGATAATAAGACGAAGTTTTCCACCCGCAGTTACTTTTCCTGGCAATATTAACTGCCAACCTTTATATAAGTCAGACAAAACACTACTAAAACTTCCGTCTGTACTAGTTTGCAACACTGTTCCATCTAAATATCTTACTGTGTAATTTGCAACTATCGTTGAGGTCAGGCTAATCGCATCCGTTCCTGTCCCGGGTGTAATAATGCTGTAGCGCGCTCTTGAAGGGTCTTTAATTAGTGTAAGATTATTTTTTGAAATAAATTTATTAATCTCCAATTCGTCAATTTCATGCCGCTTCGATTCGCTGTACATCACTAAATCAACTATAATATTTTCATTTGAACCGATATTCAAAGCACTAATACCGTTTTTACCAAAAGCTAAATGCGATGGCATAATCAAAGTAGCACTACCACCCCTGTTTAATTTGGTTAACACCTCTCTTACCGGAGCAAAAACATAATTTACAGTCTGGCTATTAATCCTGAATTGATCTGTATATCCTAAATAAGTACCTAGGATCATTAAATCAGACGTTTGCTGTAAAACTTGCCCAGATAATGTTTTAAAGGTATAAGTATAATAAACCGAGTCCTGATTCGCAACCTTACTGCCCGTACCTTGTGTATTGATTTTAAAATAATAACCTTTGGTCGGATCTTTATCGAAATTAAGATTATTTTTTTTTAAGTAGGCCTGGATAGCTGCATCATCTATACTTTCAATAGACTCATATTCCTTTTTGCAAGCGCTGAAAACTACAGTAGCAAATAAGAGTGTAAATAGGCCAAGTTTAGTAAATTTGTTCATTTATTGTTGTACGTCTGTAAGTGTTATCGTAAAATCAAGTACGGAATTAGCAGGAACGGAAGATGATGGCGAGCGAGTTCCATAGGCATAATAAGAGGGGATAATTAACCGGATTTTTCCTCCCTTTTGTATTTTTTGAATCCCAAATTGCCATCCTAAAATCACATTTCCAAGTTTAAACGTGGCGGGAGTTCCCTTAGTACTATCGAAAATAGTACCATTTAATAGTCTTCCTTCATAATCTGCAGAGATCACTGTAGAAGTTAAATAACTTACGCTTCCTGATCCTGGAGCAATAATCTGATAAAAAATACCGCTGGCGTCTTTTATCGCCGGGATATTATTAGTCTTCACAAAAGCAGCAATAGCCGTCGTATCTGCTTTAAATTGCGGCGTAGGATCGTAAGCATCATCAACAGGGACATTTTTCTTACAGGCCGCTAAGCAACCTGCGAGGCAGACCATGATCACAAAATATTTAAATTTAACCATTATCCGCAAAAATAAGCTTTTAATGTGGTTGCAACAATTTTTAACCTATTTTAACAATTTTAAGGCATTTAATGTAATAGCAAAGACCCAGACATATTAGCAGATTTTGCTTTAGTCTTTAAACTTATTGTACGTTTGATAGTTGAATGTTAAAATCCAACACAGAATTTCCCGGAATGGGGCCTACCGAACTACTGCCATAGCCTAATCCTGGTGGAACAATTAATCTGATTTCGCCACCTTTCTGAATTTTAGGAATACCTATACGCCAGCCTTGAATCAGTTCTGCAAGATTAAAGGTTTGTTCTTTGCCACCTCCATTATCAAACACATTGCCGTTTAACAATCTGCCCTCATATTTAATGGTAATTTTGGTATTGCCCGGATAAGTGAAGGAACCCGAACCCGGTTTAATGATCTGATAATATAAACCAGAATCGTCTCTCACGGCATCGATATTATTTTTTCTGATAAACTCTGCGATCTGTTTTTCGGGATCTTCGTCTTTCTTACAAGATGAAACAAAAGCTACACTTAAAAAGAGCAGGGTAAGGAATCTAAATTTACTCATATGCGAAAATATGATTTAATATCATAAAGCTAAGGACTTATTATTTTTTCAACTCCTGTCATGCTAAGTTTAAATTTGCCACGTAAAAATCAATATAAACGACTGTAATCAATTTACTAGTAAAAAAATCTCTCAAGTTACAATCATTTCGAGCGGATTGCAACGAAGTCGAGAACCCGAAGGCTCTGCGAAGCAAAATCTGCCTCGATAGATCTCTCCATTTCGCTGTGCTACAGTCGAGATGACGACCATTCTACTGATGTCCTGTCACTTCGTACCTCAGCATGACAGCATATTATATTATAGCCTTATGTAGAATAAAAAAAGGTTTAGCGCTTGAGGTTAATGCACCCAAACCCTAAACCTTAAGCCCTACACCCTAAACCTTAAAAAATATATTTATTTGCTTCAATAAGCTGTTGTGCAACTCTTTGACGGGCGTCTTTAACATTAAACGGCTCTACTTTTGTAAACCGGCGTAAACCTACCTGCATCATACGCAGTTCATCACCTTCTGCAAAAGCCCATAGTGCTTCTTTACCTGCTTTTGCTATACCATCGACAGCCTCTACCAAATAAATCCGCAATAAATCCAGCTGACCTGCACAGGCCTCTTCACCGCGGGTATGTACCAGTTTTTCTGTCCTTAATAAAGCTGATTCAAGCACATAAACATAACTGGCCATATCGGCAATGTTCATTAAAATTTCCTGTTCTTTGCTTAGCGTCATCATTAATTTTTGAACCGCAGCACCAGCGACCATTAATGTTGCTTTTTTAAGGTTGGAAAGCACTTTTTTCTCTGCAGAAAATAAGGCTGTGTCCTCTTCACCAAAGTCAGGTATGCTCATCAGCTCGGCGGCAACGGCAGTAGCAGGCGTCATTAAATCGAGTTCACCTTTCATGGCGCGTTTCAACATCATATCAACCGTTAACAATCGGTTAATTTCGTTTGTACCTTCAAAAATACGGTTAATACGGGCATCGCGGTAAGCCCTGTCCATAGGTGCATCAGCACTAAAGCCCATACCTCCATAAATCTGTACACCTTCATCTACTGTATAATCTAAAGCTTCAGAACCCCATACTTTTAAAATGGCACACTCTACGGCAAATTGTTCAACAGACTTTAACCTGGCTTTGCCAGACTCCATTCCGCCTGCAACCAATTGATCATAAGTATCATCAATATTTTGTCCTGCACGGTAGTTTGCCGCATCAACCGCATAAAGCTTAGCCGCGATTTCTGCAATTTTAAAACGGATGGCACCGTATTTCGAAATCGGGCGGCCAAACTGGATCCGCTCGTTTGAATAGTTGATAGCTGTATTTAAAGTGGCTTTCGATGCTCCGATAGCTGCCGCAGATAATTTGATACGGCCAATATTTAAGATATTTACCGCTATTTTAAAGCCGTTTTCGCGTTCACTTAACATGTTCTCAACAGGTACAGGGCAATCGTTAAAGAAAACCTGACGGGTTGACGAACCCTTGATACCCATTTTGTGTTCTTCCGGGTTCATGGTAATGCCACCGAAACCTTTCTCCACAATAAAAGCAGTTAAGTTCTTATCATCATCAATTTTGGCAAAAACGATAAAAACATCCGCAAAACCACCGTTGGTGATCCACATTTTCTGACCATTGATGATATAATGTTTACCATCATCACTCAATTTCGCCTTGGTTTTACCGGAGTTGGCATCCGAACCTGAGTTTGGCTCAGTTAAACAATAAGCGGCCTTCCATTCACCCGAACCAAGTTTAGGAATATACTTGGCTTTTTGTTCTTCGTTACCATAATATAAAATAGGTAATGTACCAATTCCGGTATGAGCAGAAAGCGCAACGGCAAAAGAATGGCCTGCACCTACCACATCAGCAACCAACATGGAAGTATTGAAATTTTTGCCAAAACCACCATATTCTTCCGGTACGGAAACACCAAGAATACCCAGCTCGCCAGCTTTGGTTAACAGTGCCGGCATCAGCTCAGGATCTTCCTGCTTATCAATTTTATCTAAATTGGGGTAAACCTCAGCTGCCAGAAAATCGCGACAGGTTTGTGCAATCATCTGCTGCTCTTCGTCAAACTCTTCAGGGATAAATACCTCCTGATAAGTGGTATCCTTGATTAAGAATTCACCACCTTTAATTGTCTTTTTTTCAGTTGTTTCCATTGCTTTAGTATCTAGTAGCAAGTATCTAGTCAAAGCTTAAGATCTAGATACCGCTAAGTTTTTGAAAAAGGTAGCGATTACCAGACATCAAGACAAAGCTCAACACCTAACATCGCTTTAATATTTATTTTATTATTTCATCAATCAATTTTCCACCTAAACCTTGAGACTTTTATCCAAAGCATAAACCATTTTTTGAATTTCAGTTGTTTTCTTTATCAGATTAGCTGATAATTCATCATCCAGCAATTCCAGCCTGTTCGAAATAATGAGCTGTGTTTGCAATTCAAAGGCTGAGCCATGGCTTATCGTCAAAAAATATTTGAATTGAGCTCCACTACCCCTGCCAGAGCCTTCTGCAATATTTGAAGGAATTGAAACTGAACATCTCTTCATTTGCGAGATCAACCCAAATTTTCGTCATTTGGCAAAAATGATGTCGCTTTGTAAACTTCAACTGCCAGGTCAATTGATTTTCGCCATACTTTTAGTGTTTTAAAATTATGCATGATGCTTTGGTATTAAGTTATAAATACAAATATGTTTGGGACGATTTTATAATTTGGTTAAACCCTATTATTCAATCTCGATACTTGATACTCATATCTTGATACTATTTCCTACAATAATTCAAAAATCCCTGCGGCACCTTGCCCGGTTCCTACGCACATGGTTACCATTCCGTACTTTTTGTTTTGTCTTTTCAGCTCGTTCATGATTTGTACGGTCAGTTTTGCTCCGGTACAACCCAGTGGATGCCCTAAAGCAATTGCCCCTCCGTTTACATTAATTACATCGGGGTTTAAATCCAATGTTCTGATTACCGCCAACGACTGCGATGCAAAGGCTTCATTCAGTTCGATCAAGTCGATATCTTCCTTTTTCAAGCCGGCTTGTTTCAATGCTTTTGGGATCGCCTCAATCGGGCCAATGCCCATAATACGTGGCGGAACACCTGCAATGCCGTAACTGACCAACCTGGCAATCGGTTCGGCATTTAATTCTTTCATTTTCTTTTCAGACACGACCAATACAAAAGCCGCTCCGTCTGATGTTTGCGATGAATTACCCGCCGTTACACTACCCACTGCATCAAATACGGGTTTCAGTTTCGCCAACTTTTCCAGCGTGGTATCTGCCCGTGGCCCCTCATCGGTATCAACCACGTAAGAACGGGTTTTCTTCTTCAGGTTGTCATCAAGATAGTTCTCGTTTACTGTAATGGGCAGGATCCCATCCTTTAAATGACCATTTTTTATGGCATGAATAGCTTTCTCATGAGATTTTAATGAAAAGGCATCCTGATCTTCACGGCTGACATTATATTCTTTAGCTACAGCCTCGGCAGTTAAGCCCATGCCCCAGTACCAATCTGGATTTTTTTTTGCTACCTCTGCATTCGGAACCAGTTTCCAGCCGCCAAAAGGCATTCCACTCATTACCTCTACACCACCTGCTATAATACAATCGGCCATACCCGCTTTAATTTTGGCAACTGCGGTTGCAATCGTATCTAAACCTGATGCACAGTAGCGGTTTACGGTAACACCAGGTACTTTATCGGTATCCAGCCCCATTAGCGAAATCATACGACCAATGTTTAGCCCTTGCTCTGCCTCTGGTGTAGCATTACCCACCATTACATCATCAATCTGTTCGTTATCTAAATTGGGAACTGATCCTACCAAAGCCCTGATTACTTCTGCGGCTAAATCATCAGCTCTTGTAAAACGGAATACGCCACGTGGTGCTTTACCCACTGCTGTACGATATCCGGCTATAATATATGCTTCCATTGTTAAAGTATCTAGTAATTAGTATCAAGACTTAATTCTTGCATGATTATTTTTTTTATTTACTATGAGCAATTTTTTTCGATAATCGTCATGCTGAACTTCCGCCCGGCCAGTCGGACGGGTGTTTCAGCATCTATCTTGAAAAGACCCTGAAATAAATTCAGGGTGACGATCCGCAAAACTCACTTTTAATTCCTCAGCGGTTTACCTTTTGTAATAATGCTCTGAATCCGCTCTAACGACTTCCGCTCACCTGCAAGGGATAAAAACGCTTCTCTTTCCAGATCCAATAAGTATTGTTCGGTTACTTCTGTTGGTGCAGATAAATCGCCACCGCACATCACATAGCCCAGTTTTTCAGAGATTTTTTTATCATGTTCAGAAATGAAATGCCCGGCATACATACTATTGGCACCTGCATAAACAATCCCCAATCCTTGCTTTCCTAATACTTTAATATCATTCCTTTGTACCGGTTTGGTGTAACCGGCCTCGGCTAGCTCAATCGCTTTCGCCTTTGCATCGGCCAGTAGACGGTTGCGGTTCATGGAGATCGAGAATTTATCTTTTTGCAGATAGCCCAATTCATAAGCTTCGTAACCTGAGGTTGAAACTTTGGCCATTCCAATGGTCAGGAAACGATCTTTCAGTGCATTCTGTACAATCTGATCATCTTTAAACTCATCAGAAGCACGCAAAGCAAACTCTTTGGTACCACCGCCTCCAGGAATTACCCCGACCCCAAATTCAACCAGGCCCATATAGGTTTCAGCAGAAAGTTGAACATGATCGGCATGTAAACTGAATTCGCAACCACCACCTAAAGTTAAATTATGCGGGGCTACTACAACCGGAATGGAAGAATAACGGATCCGCATGGACGTATTCTGAAACATTCTGATCGCCATGTTCAGTTCGTCCCACTCCTGCTCTACTGCCATCATAAAAATCATCCCTACGTTGGCACCAGCTGAGAAATTCGCCCCATCATTGCCGATAACTAAACCACGGTAATCCTTTTCTGCCATATCAATGGCCTTATTGATTCCCGAAATCACGTCACCTCCTATGGTATTCATTTTAGTATGGAATTCTACATTCAGAATGCCATCGCCCAGATCAATAATAGAGACACCTGAGTTTTTCCAAACGGTTTTATTTTCGCGAAGGTTATCCAGGATGATAAACTCATCGGTTCCAGGTAAAGCTTTATAACTTTTGGAAGGGATATCGTAATATTTTTTAATACCATTTTCCACCTTATAGAACGAAGTATATCCGGCATCCAGCATTTCCTGTACCCAGGCTGCAGCTTTATGGCCATATTGCTCCATTCCCCCGATACCTTCCTTTACGCCAACAGCATCCCACAACTCGAAGGGACCGAGTTCCCAGCCAAAACCTGCCCGCATCGCGTCATCAATACGGTACAGTTCATCAGAAATTTCTGGAATCCTGTCTGATACATATTCAAATAAACCAAAAGAAGAATGACGGAACAATTCGCCTGCCTTATCTTTTCCTTTGGCAAAAATCTTCATGCGCTCACGAAGGTTTTCTACCGGCTTGGTCATTTCCAAAGTTGTTGACTTTACCTTTTGCTGAGGCTTATATTCCAGGGTTTTTAAATCAAGTGCAAGAATTTCAGTTTTGCCATCAGCAGTTTTGGTTTTTTTATAGAAACCCTGTTTGGTTTTATCACCAAGCCACTTATTCTCTTCCATTTTTTGCACGTATGCCGGAAGTTCAAACAAATCGTGTGCTTTATCATCAGGACAGTTATCATAGAGACCTTTAGCCACCTTGATCATGGTATCCAGACCTACCACGTCAGACGTACGGAAAGTAGCTGATTTTGGTCTGCCCAATGCCGGCCCTGTAAATTTATCAACTTCTTCTACCGTTAAATCAAGTTTTTCGACCAGATGCAGGAGTGCCATAATCGAGTAAACACCTACCCTGTTGGCAATGAATGCGGGGGTATCTTTACATAAAACGGTTGTTTTCCCTAAAAACTTATCACCATACTGCATCAGAAAATCAACTATTTCTGGCTGTGTATGTGGCGTAGGGATAATTTCCAGTAATTTTAAATAACGTGGTGGATTGAAAAAGTGTGTGCCACAGAAATGCGACTTAAAATCTTCGCTTCTTCCCTCAGCCATTAAATGGATAGGAATACCAGAAGTATTTGATGTAATTAAAGTGCCTGGTTTGCGGAATTGCTCTACCTGCTCAAAAACTTTTTTCTTGATATCGAGATTTTCAACAACAACTTCGATCACCCAATCATAACCTGCAATTTTCGGCATATCATCGTCGAAGTTCCCGGTCTTGATCTTATTTAACGCTTTTTTAGTGTAGATTGGCGATGGATTTGTTTTTACAGCCGTCTGCAAAGCTGTATTTACAATCCGGTTTTTTACAGCCGGGTTATCTAACGCTAATCCTTTCGACTGTTCATCGGGGCTGAGTTCTTTTGGGGCGATATCCAATAACAATACCTCAACCCCTATATTGGCGAAATGGCATGCGATACGCGATCCCATAATACCCGAACCTAAAACAGCAACTTTATTAATGCTTCGTTTCATTACTATTTGCTTTTCATTAGTCTGATAGAAACATGTTATGAATTTACCAGACAGGTTTGATTACTATATTTATTAATCTACAGTATAGGCTACTGTAATATCATTTAATTTGATCAGCAGGTTAATAAAAGTCTCTTTTTCTTTTTTTGAGAAATGTTCGTCAAGATATTCATTAAATTTTCGGACAACTCCCTTCGCCAACTGTTTTTTCTCTTTACCAAAATCAGTCAGAAAAACCTTTACCGAACGTTTATCACCTACTGATGTTTCCCTGAAAATAAGGTTAGCCTCTTCCATGTTATTTAACATACGCGATAAACTGGTAGCCTTAACTCCGAGCAAGCCAGCTAAATTTGAAACCGCAGTTCCCTCAACATCATCTATATTAATAAGCATGTAACCAATGGCCTGGGTAATCCCAAAACCGGATGCCATTTGATTATACTTATTAAACATATTTTGCCAGGCAAACTTAACATGGTAATCTATGGTTTGTTGCTGTTTCATATTTACTAATTTATTATGCTTGCATAACAAAGCTAATGAATGTATTTTGTTAATGCAATAGAAAAATTCAAAATATTTGTCAAATTTTTCTTATCATAGCCATACACAAAATGAAAACGCGGAATATGTTTAAAAGAAAACAGATACTATTGTTTGTTTTTTTTATTTTATGGGCAGCCATCGGCCAAGGCCAGGTTGCCTATTTCGGAAAATCCCTTTTAAACAGCCAAAAAGTAAAGGTTTTCGAAAAAACCATTACCCTGTTTACCCTACAGTATACTGATTATGCCGAGCTGGAAAAATTTGATCAAGCCATCAAAAAAAACTGGACGATTACACCTTATAAAATTATAAGGCCAGAAGAGCTGGCACGTTATGATACGCTTGCCAATTATTCTATTTTTTATTTTGATGCTTATACCGAGAAGTCAGACAGCACTAGCAATACAAATATTATTTATGCATTGAAGTTGCTTACTCAGTCTAAGAAACCTAAGGTAAAAGATGAAAGTTTATTAGCGGCAGTAGCGCTTTTTGCTGATCCGAATACCAATTTCCTGGTTGAAACGCAAGATCAGCAGTATGGCACCAAAAGAAGTATAAAAAACAATATTTTATCTTATTTTTATAATAAAGCTGGTTTCTTCAATTGGTCACCGGGCTTTTTAACAGGTTATTTAAAACAGATAAATGACGGATTGCTAGCCAATGAGAATTGCAATATAGATTACGAATTTTATAACAAAGTGCGATTACCAGAACTGGCGAAGGAAACCCTTTATATACCTGAATATATCAAGCAAGTTTTTTCTTCGAGATTAACACTTTTACCGCCCTCAGGTATTATACCCGAACCTTACAACTACAAAATTAAATTCGTATCGTACGAAGTACTGGATAGTTTAATCCTGAACAAAACTGTTCCTGTTAAATATATGGTTTACACGCAACGCGATAATGATAAAATAATCAGCGTGTATGATAGTAAGGATAATAAAATTATTTACCAACGCTTTTACCCACAATCGCCAAATTTTGAGATGAATGATTTAAGCGAAATTAAAAAGGTGATTGTATCGCTGAAATAAGTTGAGTTCAATGATCTAAGGTCGATTAACATTTATACTTTTTGATCCATTTAACCTTTTTCCAACGTGATCGTCATGCTGAACTTCCGCCCGGCCAGTCGGCCGGGTGTTTCAGCATCCTTTTTCTTAGAAAGACCCTGAAATAAATCCGATAACTATCGGATCAGGGTGACGACTTTGTTTAGGGATTCTTCATTTCGTTCAGAATCCTATTATACTAAGTTAGCTTGAGAAAAATCCTTCACTAGGTCCAGGATGACAATTCGCATTTATAGCTATTAACCAAATTAGCTAGCCACCGTACACAAAACCTTTTAAAACAAAAAAGTCCCGATTTTCATCGGGACTTTTCAAATTCTGTTTAAACAGCTTAGTAAAGTGTAAACTCTACGCGACGGTTTTGCTGACGGCCTGCTGCTGTTTTATTAGAAGCAATTGGTTGACCCATACCGTAACCTGTAGCCTCAATACGTGATGCATTTGCACCTTGAGAAACCAGATAAGCTTTAACGGATTCTGCTCTTTCTTTTGATAAACGCAGGTTTAATTCTTTTGAACCAGTGTTATCTGTATGGCCAGCTAATTTTAAGCTAAAGTTTTTCTGGATCAATAATGCTGCTACTCTATTTAAGGAAGCATAAGATTTAGAACGGATCGTGGCTTTACCTAAATCGAACTCTAAATTTTTAATCGCCTCGTTAACCACTTTACGATCTTCTTCTGTTACGATTACCTTTTCTACAACCTTTTCTGGTGTTTTTAACGGACAACCGGCACCATCAACAACTGTACCTGCTGGAGTATCAGGGCATTTATCCAATTTATCTGCAACACCATCACCATCTGTATCCTTTAACACATCATTCAATTCTGAACGTAATTTTGCATTATCAGCTTTTTGGGCATTTAATTCAGATCTCAGACCTTCTGCGGTTTGTTTTGCTTTTAAAGCCTCATCATAAGTTAAGGCTACCGGATTGTGGAAAGCCAATTGTTTTCCGCTACCCAAAGCAAACTCTAAACCAGCGTAAGCGTAGTTATATTTATCATTTCCATTTCTGTAGTAACCGTCCAGGTTATCACCATCAACAAAATTGATTGTCCAACCTAAATCAAAATTAACCGCGTCAGAAATTTTAAATTTCGCCCCTAAACCTACCGGAATAATCAATTCGTGGATGTTATCGCCACCACCAAATGCTGAAGTCCCTGCTGCAGTGGTAATGGTTGGTTTGTAAGCTGCAATACCCGCTCCGGCCGATGCGTAAAGCTGCAAAGTATTTTCTTTTTTAAACATGTCGATATTGAACATGTTTACTACGGCATTTAAACTTCCTGAATAAGATAAGTCAGTATCGAATGATCTTACAGGAGAGTTGTTTACCGCACCGCTTTCATAAGGCTCGGTATTATCGCCTTTTAATTTACCACGAACTCCGTCTAAACGAAGAGAGAAATAAGGTGTAAACTGTTTTTTGATGTAAAGACCATAACCTAAACTTGATTTGTTGTTACTGAAATCATTTTTTCCGCCCAAAGGTGATAGTGGAGTTAGTACACCAGCGTTTACACCAATAGACCATGTCCTTAATGTTGTAGTTGAAGTTGCCGGACTTTCCTGAGCTGAAGCAACCGACCCGATTAATAAACCAGCAAGTGCAACTGGTAGGGCTTTAGATAATTGTAGTTTCATAATTTTCTGTTTAACGTTGAATAGCGTTTCTCAACCTTTACAATAGCCATACCAAAAAAATACACGCACGTAAAAATACTTATCAACTTTTCAACAGCACATCCAAACGTTTCTATTTATAGATTCTTATCTACTCATGCTCAGCATATTACCTTAACACTACCTATTTAATGTCACCGGCAAATTTCCAGCGGGTGCTAAAATTTTCGGGTAATTGCTGCCGGGTTAATAAGGCCCTTACCATTTCTACAGGCATATTATTTTCATGCAGGATGCTTTTATGAAACTCAATATTGGTCATTTTACCACTTTGTACCAGTTCTTTGTGCAATGCCCTAAACTGTAATCCACCTAACATGTACCCAATTTGGTACAATGGCCCGTACCCACCGGTAAACGATCTGCGTACTTCTGCCGCTGCATTAGCAGGCTCAAACCCTACACGATCTACCAAAAAATCGATACACTGTTGAGGTGTCCATTTACCTAAGTGATAATTCATCGAAAAAATGATACGCGCACAACGGTGCATGCGCCAAAAAAGCATTCCAATTTTATCTTCAGGAGATTTTGCAAAATTCTGGTCCCACAGTAACATCTCCCAGTACAGCGACCAGCCTTCTGTCCAGAAAGGCGTACCAAACACCCTGCGATATGGTTTGTAACGGCTTTGCATAAAATATTGAAGGTTGTGTCCGGGAATAAGCTCGTGAAAAACTACAGCTCTGGAAAAATGCCTGTTGTTGCCACGAAGGGTCATCATTTTAGCCTCTTCACTCATATCTTCCGTTGGATAAGCAATCAGTACCGATTCACCACCCAAAAAAAACGGTGCATACAATTGTTCGCTTGGACTTAACATACGCATGCGCCAGCCTTCTTTGGCCAGGGGAGGAATAGCAATGAGTTTATTTTTCTCTACAAAATCTATGGCTTCATTAGCCAGTTGATAAACCAGTTCAGGCTGTTTCCCCAATTCAGGATAATCGGCTTTAACCTTTTCCAGTGCTTTTTTCCAATCGCTACCAAATCCCATTTCCTGCGAGGCTTTAAGCATTTCAGCATCGCACCAGGCAAATTCCCGCATGGCAATTGCCTCAATCTGTTCAGGCGTATAAGCAATCATCTCATCGTTTAAATTGCTCAGCAAGGCTGTTCTTCCTATCGGATTACCAATAATGCCACTTCCATCGTCTTTAATATTGGAAGGTTTAGCTATGTTACCCAACACATCAGCATAAGCCTTCATCGCATCAATTACGTCTGGATAAACTGCTTTTGTGGATTTGGTAAACTGAGGGTCGTAACCATCATAAAATTTATAGGCTTCCATAAATACAGACTGGTATTGATTAACCGTTTGCTGCGCCCAGGAGGCCTGTACTGCTGTAACTGTTAAATCTTTATTTTCTACTGCTTTTGCGGTTTTCTGAATGGCCGCTTTTAATTGTTCGAACTGTTGCTGGGTAACTTTACCGTCCTGTTGTGTACCAATTCTTCGTTTTGCTTCAAAATCCAATAATGTTTTGGCAAAAGGCAAAGTAAAAATGTTGCTTTTAAATTCGGAATAACTTTGCTACAAGCTGGCCGAATCAGCGCGGATATCACGTTTTAGCAAAATATAATCTACCCTTTCGTTTACAGTTAGCTTGTTAAAAGGCAATGATTTTAATTGTTTCTGCCATTCAGCATAAAAGCGTTCCATTCGCTTAAAGTATTCTTCCGATCGCTTTAGCGTATATTTACGGCTCAGCATCATCCCATCTGATTGATATTGATTAATCAGTGGACTTACCAGGCTGGCCTCATTGGTTTGAGCCTGCAATTGTAATGCAATTGTTAGAAGGAAAGACAGAGAAAATAGTTTACGCATGGCGATATGGGCATTTTGAATTGCCGACGCAATATAACTAAACCGCTACGCAATTGCCGCAGGGTATCTATGTAACATATTTAAGGGTAGCAGATAAAAGGCAATTCAGGCCAATCATGTTCCTGTAATCCAAAAATAGCTACCAGCCAACGGCTTTATCATCCCCTCTGGGGTCGGCTCCCCCCTGATAATTGCCCCATTTTGTTTTTAAAACAGCATCAACCCTACCTATTGGACCTCTTTGTAAGATTTTATAACCTTTTGCCCTTAACCTTTCTGTTGATAAGCTATCGATGGCATCTTTTTCAACATACACTTCATCTGGCAACCATTGGTGGTGAAACTTTTTAGCAGCAACAGCCGATTGCATAGACATATCGAAGTCGATTACATTTATGATGGTTTGGAATACAGAGGTAATGATGGTTGATCCACCAGGTGTACCTACCACCATAAATAATTTTCCATCTTTTTCTACAATGCTTGGCGTCATGGAGCTTAACATTCTTTTATTAGGTGCTATGGCATTGGCTTCTCCACCAACCAAGCCATACATATTGGGTGCTCCGGGTTTAACAGAAAAGTCGTCCATTTCATTGTTTAATAAAAAACCTGCTCCTTTTACGGCCACTAAAGATCCGTAAGAACCATTTAAAGTGGTGGTGATGGAAACCGCATTTCCATCGCGATCTACGATAGAGAAGTGTGTGGTTTCTTCATGTTCTGCTGCTTTTATTTCGCCAGCCGAAACAGCACTGCTTGGGGTTGCAGCTGCCCAGTTAAAGTTTGCCATCCGGTTTTTATTATAGGCAGCGTTTAGTAATTGTTGTTGAGGAACGTTATAAAAATCAGGATCGCCCAGGTGTGTTGCGCGATCGGCATAGACCCTCCTCTCGGCTTCGACAATTACCTGCACAGTTGAATCGGTATTATGGCCCCATTTTTTTAAGGGATAAGGTTCAACAGATTGAAGCAACTGGATGAGGGCAATACCTCCGCTTGAAGGAGGTGGCATGGTAATAATTTTGTACCCCCTGTAACTCCCGGTTATAGGTTTACGCCAAATGGCGTGATAACTTTTTAAATCTGCTTTTGTAATAAGTCCTTTTCCACGTTGCATTTCAGCCACAATCGAATCGGCCACGGCTCCTTCGTAAAAACCCGACCTGCCTTTCTCCTGAATAAGCTTTAAGGTATTGGCCAATTCCTTTTGCACCAACACATCATTTTCCTTCCAGGTACTTTCTAAATTGACGAAAGCCGTCCCGTTAGGATTAAATGCCATAAACTTCCGGTGCAAAGCATTCAGTTCGCCAGCCTGCCGTTTGGTAATTTTAAAACCAAGGTTTGCCAGGTCTATCGCAGGCTGTAATACCTGCGCCCAGGAAAGCTTTCCATATTTTTGATGTGCCTCTACCATACCATCTACTGATCCGGGTACACCCACAGCTAAATGGCCATAAAGGCTTTTATCAACAACCGGATGACCAGCAGTATCCAGGTACATATCTCTACTGGCTGCCGCAGCTGCTTTTTCTCTAAAATCCAAGGCATTTATCTCGCCATTTGCACCACGGTATACCATAAAACCGCCGCCACCGATATTTCCTGCATTGGGATAAACCACGGCCAACGCAAACTGAACCGCCACGGCAGCATCAACCGCATTTCCACCTTTTTTTAAAATATCGATACCTACCTGCGATGCTTCCGGATGGGCCGAAACCACCATACCCTTTTTATATTCGCCACTGTTGTTTTTACCCAATTGCCCGGTTACACAACCAACCAATAACAGCACAACACATAAGTATATTAACGATTTTTTAAAATTATTAAGGGGCTTTATAGTTTTCCGCATCTTTATATATTTTTTCGATTACTTCAATGTTTTTTTCTGTAATCACTTTTCTTTTCAGACTTAATTTTGGGGTAAGTTCACCACCATCTATGCTCCACTCTTTAGGCAAAAGTGCAAATCTTTTTACCTGCTCCCATTTACCAAAACCCACATTAGCAGCTTCGATAACCTCGTTATACTTATTGAGTACCTGCTCGTTTTTAATGATCTCTTCGTTTGAGTTAAAAATAATACCCTTTCTGCCCGCCCAGGTTTTCAGGGTTTCGAAATTTGGTACAATCAGGGCGGAAGGGAATTTTCTATTTTCGCCTAACACCATAATCTGTTCGATAAAAATAGATTCTTTATATTTATTCTCCAAAATTTGTGGGGCAACATATTTACCGCCCGCTGTTTTAAACATTTCTTTTTTACGGTCGGTGATTCTTAGAAAACGGCCGTCAACCAGTTCACCGATATCTCCGGTATGAAACCACCCTTCCTGATCTACTGCTTCCTGTGTAAGATCCGGCCGGTTATAATAACCTTTCATCACCTGGTGTCCGCGTGTTAATACTTCACCATCAGGCGCAATTTTAACTTCCACACCTTTAATTACTTCGCCAACGGTACCGAACATGGTGCCACCAAAATGATTAACGGTAATTACCGGTGAGGTTTCAGTTAGTCCGTAGCCTTCAAAAACAGGCATACCAGCAGCCCAGAAAATTCTTGCCAATCGTGGATTTAGCGCTGCTCCGCCAGATACGATCACCACAATTTCTCCTCCCAAAGCCTCCTTCCATTTTTTGAAAACCAGTTTACGGGCAATCCCCAGTTTAAAGTTGTACCAGGCACCTGCATTAATGGTATATTTTTCGGCTAAAGCTACCGACCAGAAGAAAATTCCTTTTTTAATTCCGGTTAGTGCTTTTCCTTTCTCCATGATCTTATCGTACACTTTTTCCAGCAGCCTTGGCACTGTAGAAAATGCATTAGGTTTTACATGCTGAATATCGGCTACAATAGTTTCCATACTTTCGGCATAATAAATTCCCGTATAATTAAACAGGTACAGATAAATGATCATTCGCTCGAAAATGTGCGATAAAGGCAAAAAACTTAAACTTTTTTTAACACCTTCGGGCATCACTACGGCTGAGTTCACAAAATTTGCGACTAAATTATGGTGCGTTAACATTACTCCTTTAGGCGTGCCTGTTGTTCCCGAGGTATAAATTAAGGTTAAAATATCTTCAGGTGCTACTTTCGACCGATATTCTTCCAGATCGATATCAGTGCTTGCTTTACCCAATTCGATTAGGGCATTCCAGCTTTCGGTTACAGTAATTTCGTTAAAACTATAAATCTTTATAGCCGGATTTATGGCATCGGCGCATGGTTTAACTTTTTTATACAACTCTTCGTCGGCTACAAAAATGATGGTTACTTCTGCATCTTTTAAAATAAATTGAATATCGTGCTCGGCTAAGGTTGGGTATAAGGGAATCTGATAAGCCCCGATCTGGTTGGCAGCAAAATCGGCAATATTCCATTCAGGCCGGTTATGCGACATCACTGCTACTCTTCCGCCTTTACCAATACCTTGTTTAATTAATCCGCGGCTTAGGTTATCTACAGCGTTACAAAAATCTACTGTACTATAATTTATCCATTTTCCGTTAATTTTTCCGCTGATGAATTCCTGCTTAGGATTTTCGAGGCTGTATTTTAAAAGATCAAAAACCCGTTTAATTTCTGCCGCCATAAGAATTGTATATTATTTGGTTAAGTTAAAAAAATCAAGCACAAAGATTATCATCTATTATGCTTTTTTAAGGAAAATAATACCTCATCATAAATAAAACACTGTATTTAGTTTCCGGTAAAAATATTTTAATAAACTTAGCAATTACAAAATTACTATGCAAGCATTGTTTTTTATCCTATGAAAATTTTTACTCAAAAAACAGAAACGGCACTAAAGTTGTTAGGCTGATAATTATTTACAAAAACATTTAAATTATGAAAAAGTTATTTACAATTTTAGGATGCATTGCATTGTTTGCCCTTAGTACAACAACCGTTAAAGCCCAAAACTACAAAACCGGATTAGGTTTAGGCATTGACTTTGGAGATGGCGCTACGTTGGTTGGTCCTTCAATCAGACACCATTTCAGCCCTAAAGCAGCCCTTCAGGGAGATGTATTGTTTGGTGGAAACTCTACTATTATTCAAGGTTTCATCCAATACAACTCAGCTATCCGCGGTGCAAAAGGTTTAGACTGGTATTTAGGTGGTGGTCCATCCGTTCAATTGTATGATGGTGGTTCTAATTTTTATCTTGTTCCAATGGTTGGTTTGGATTACAAATTCTCTGGTGCACCATTGGCGTTAGCTTTAGATTGGAGACCAAGACTTTACATTGGCGATAACGATAGCGATTTTAATGCTGGAAGATTTGGTTTAGGATTTAGATATACTTTCTAGCAAAGCATTTAGCGCATGGCGACAGGCGTTGATACAGCAAGCATTAACATAAAAAATCCCGTAGGATGAATTTCTTACGGGATTTTTTATGTGTACCAGTTGACTCAAGACTTAGAACTTAAAACCAAGGACTTATGATTAAAGACTAACCACCCGTCCATTTTTTCAGTACTGCTTTTTGAACTGGTGTGGCATTTTCGTTAACAGCTACATTTAGGCGTACATTTGGATTTTCTTTCAGGGTTAAAGAAATTTCTTTCTCCAATCCATCACGTCTAACCTTCAGTTTCAGCACATCGCCGATATTCTTTTTGGCTACCAAAGGAACTGCATCTAAAGCTAAAACAGGGCTTTTTAACTTAACAGTTGATAACGCTTCACCTAAAGTGGTATCATCTAAAGTAAGTACCACATCGTTTACATTTAATCCGCTAATCCAGGCCGCAGAATTTCTTGTTGTTGAAGTAATTACCAGACCATCATTGGTTAACTGTCCGGTAGCACCAGTAAACGGTTTACCTGGATTTGCATTTTCTGTCGAAACATCTACACCGGCATAACCTAAGTATTTTACATATTCTACATCATCAACTCCGTTTACATATTTTGCCCAGAAATTGGTAAAACTGATTCCGGATATTTTCTCCACCATGGTTTTAAACTCGGCATCGGTATAACCGCGTTTTAAAGTTTTACACTGCAGGTACATGGCTTTCATTACATCATCCAGGCTTTTAGCACCTTTGGTAGCGTTAATAATTTCGAGATCCATTAGCATACCAATCACTTCTCCTTTATTATAATAAGAGATTGAATTATTTTTTGAGTTCTCATTCGGGCGGTAGCCGATAATCCAGGCGTCGTAGCTAGATGAAGCTGCCGACTGGTATTTGGCACCCGGGGTATTTAAAACCGTACCTACCCCACCTGCTAAATCTTTCAGAAATTCGTTTACATCAGTAAAACCGGCACGGTGCAAATATTTATTTTCATAATAAGAGGTAAAACCTTCGGCCACCCAGAGGTTGGTGGTGTAATTTTCGTTATCATAATCGAATGGGCCCAAAGCAATGGGGCGCAAACGTTTCACATTCCACAGATGGTGATACTCATGTGCAACCAAACTTAAAAAGCCTTTATAACCTTCGGCCGTATTGTAAGCATTTCTTGTAGCGCCTAAAGTGGTAGAGTTTAAATGCTCCAAACCACCGCCGCCTCTTAAGAAATTATGAACAATAAAGAGGTAATATTTATTAGGATTTTCGCCATAAACTGCTGTTTCCTTTTCCACAATTTTGGCCATATCTACTTTTAGCTTTTCTTTATCGTAATTACCGCCGCCATACATAGCCACTTCATGGCGAACACCTGCAGCGGTAAATTCAAAGGTATCCTGATTGCCCACTTCAATAGGGCTATCGTAAAGAATATCAAAATCGGTAGCCTTATACGTAAACTGCTCGCCGGCAACGGGAGTTAAACCGGTAGAAACCTTACTCCAGGTATTAAATGGAATAATCTTTACCGTACTTGGCGATTTGATCATGCCATCGGGATGCATAAAAATCCCCGTTGGTGATAAGAAAGCATGAGATTCGTCGATAAAAGGCGTACGCACTGAAATTTCAAATGCATAAACACGGTAATTAATCTGAATATTGGGGGCCTTTGCCGAGAAAATCCTCCAGATGTTTTTTCTTACTTTTTCAACCTTTACCACTTTACCCCCTGCGGTAGCCTTAAATTCTTCCACACTTTTTTCAAACTCGCGAACCAAATAAGAACCTGGGGTCCAAACAGGCATTTTTACATCTACATAATCTTTCGTCAGTCCAGAAATATTCATCTGTACTTCTGCATAATGCGCTTGCGGTTCTTTAAAAGATACCTCAAAGCCTATTTTTACCTGCGCCTTCGCTGCCATAATACACGTTAGTAGTAAAACTAAACTTAAAATTGATTTTTTATTAAACATATTCACTTGTTTTGCTGCAAATTTAGATTTATTGATGGGCTTTTGATATAAATTAGCTAAATGTGGTGTAAAATAGTTGTTTCGCTCCGATTGGCTCACAGATGATGATCTCGTTATCTTCAAAAATTAATTAATTTTCTTCTTTGTGTCCAAATCCAGAAATAATGGACTAATATAAGATGTTCGTGATTAATTTGGCTGGAAACTGAAAGCTGTAACATCCTTAATACAACAAAATTAGGACTAAACTATTTGAATATTTTTACGCTCTAATTCTAAACATTAATCTCATTTTAATGTTGGAATACGCACTACACAAATCATAACATGAAGAAAAGGTATATTATCTATGCTGTTTTAGCTATAGGCTTGGCTTATCTGGTATATTACAGAATTAATGCAAATAAAAAACTGGAGGGGAAAGGTGGTACATCTGCCGGAGCTGGCAAAGGCAATGGTAAAGGCGGCACTTCAGCTCCATTGGTAGTGGATGGGATTATAGTAAAGCCGGTATCTTTTGATAATGACCTGGAAATAACCGGCGCTATTGATGCAAACGAATCGGTAGTCCTTAAAAGTGAAGTATCAGGTTTGGTTACCGGAATTTATTTTCAGGAAGGCACCACGGTTTCAAAAGGAAGTGTACTGGTAAAAGTAAACGACAGAGATATACAGGCGCAGTTACAGGATGCGCTTACCAAACAAAAACTTTCCGGCACAAATGAGAACAGGGCAAAACAATTGCTGGCAAAAGGAGCAATCAGTCAGGAAGAATATGACACTGCCCTGGCCGATTTAAAATCGTTGCAGGCACAGTCACAATTAGTCAGGGCACAACTGGCCAAAACCACAATCCGCGCACCTTTTACAGGGCGTATAGGCTTACGCAATATTTCTACCGGTACTTATTTAACCCCCACTATGGTAATTGCCAACCTGGTGAGTACAAATCCCGTTAAAGTTACTTTTTCTGTTCCGGAGAAATATGCAGGACAGATTAAAGTGAATTCAGAAATCGTATTTACAACCGATGGCTCTCCAAAAGAAAACAAAGGAAAAGTTTATGCAATAGAACCCGGGATTAATGCTGCTACGAGAACTTTAGAAATCAGGGCTTTAGCCCCAAATGCTGATAATGCTTTGCTACCAGGCTCTTTTGCGAAGATTAAACTGGCTTTAAATACCCTTCAAAATGCAATCCTGATCCCTAACGAGGCTGTTATCCCGGTTTTAAAAGGTAAAATTGTTTATATCCAAAAAAATGGCAAAGCACAGGAAGTTAAAGTAGAGGCGGGTACGCGTACTGATGAAAACATTGTGATTACATCAGGATTAAAAGCGGGCGACACGGTACTAACCACCGGATCAATGGCTTTAAAGAAAGATGCACCGGTTAAAGTTCATTTGGTTAAAGAATAATTATGAGTATCTCCACTACGAGTATAAAACGGCCGGTGCTGGCCATTGTGATGAACCTGTTAATTGTTCTTTTTGGGATTATAGGTTATACTTTTCTGGGTGTCCGAGAGTACCCGTCCATTGATCCGACCGTAGTTTCGGTAAGAACCTCTTATCCTGGAGCCAATGCTGATATTATCGAATCACAAATTACCGAACCTTTAGAAAAATCGATCAATTCTATTGATGGGATCAGAAATATCTCCTCATCTAGTAACCAGGGGGCAAGTAATATTACCATAGAGTTTAACCTTGACAAAAACATTGAAGAGGCCGCAAATGATGTACGTGATAAAGTATCGCAGGCAGCCAGAACTTTACCGAAAGATATAGACGGTTTACCTGTGGTAAGTAAAGCTGACGCCAACTCTGATCCGATTTTATCGATGACGATACAAAGCGATAAACGCAATACACTTGAATTAAGTGATTTTGCCGAAAACGTCATTGCCGATCGGATCCAAACCATTCCGGGGGTAAGTAGTGTGCAAATCCAGGGGCAAAGGAAATATGCCATGCGCATCTGGATGGATCCGAATAAACTCAGTGCTTACGGCTTAACCTCGCAGGATATCGTTACGGCCTTAGATAACGAAAACGTAGAACTCCCATCCGGAAAAATCACCGGGGCTACTACGGAACTAACAGTTAAAACCTTAGGAAAACTTACCAACGAAAGTCAGTTTAACAACTTAATCTTAAAAGCCGACAGTAACCAGGTAGTTAAACTCAAAGATGTAGGTTTTGCAGTTTTAGGGCCGGAAAATGAAGAAACCATTCTGCGCGAGTCGGGTAAACCGATGGTGGCCATTGCCATTATTCCGCAGCCGGGCGCTAATTACCTGGATATCAGCAAAGAATTTTACAAACGTTTTGATAAGTTAAAAGCCGATATCCCGCAGGATATCAAATTAAAAGTGGCATTAGATAATACCCTTTTTATCAAACGTTCGGTAACCGAAGTGGCCGAAACTATTGGCTTATCGCTAGTATTGGTAATTTTAATCATCTACCTCTTTTTTAGAGATTGGGCCATCGCCTTCAGGCCTTTGATCGACATCCCTGTATCCCTGATTTTCACCTTCTTTATCATGTATGCCTTTGGCTTCTCCATAAACGTATTAAGTTTATTGGCCATTGTACTGGCTACGGGTTTGGTTGTGGATGATGGTATTGTGGTTACCGAAAATATCTTTAAAAAGGTCGAAGAAGGGATGTCGCCCTTTGAGGCAGCCATTAAAGGGTCTAACGAAATCTTTTTCGCGGTAATTTCGATCTCCATTACCCTTGCAGCCGTATTCTTACCTGTAATTTTTTTACAAGGCTTCGTTGGTCGCTTATTTAGAGAGTTCGGTGTAGTAATAGGTGCTGCAGTATTGGTATCTGCCTTTGTATCACTTACCCTGACGCCAATGTTAAATGCCTATCTGATGAAAAAGGGCGGCCATAAACCATCCCGATTTTACAACTGGACCGAACCCTATTTTGTAAAATTGAATGATGCCTACGGATCGAACCTGAATAAATTTTTAGCTAAAAGATGGCTTTCGGCGCCGATTATCCTGGTTTGTATGGGGCTTATTTTTCTTTTCTGGAAGATATTACCGAAAGAAACTGCTCCATATGATGACAGAAGTGCAATTAACATTAATGTATCTACACCTGAGGGTGCTTCATTTGCCTATACGGATAAGTTTATCATGAAGCTTAATCAATTGGTGATTGATTCTGTTCCGGAAAAAAATGTGAACATTACCATCACTTCGCCAAGTTTTGGTGGATCTGGTGCAGTAAACTCTGGTTTTGTACGGATGGGCCTGACCAATCCGGAAACCCGTGAGCGTTCGCAAAAGGAGATTGCAGATATACTTACCCGGATAACTAAAAAATATACTGAAGGTAAAACCATTGTGAACCAGCAACCTACCATTTCAGTGGGGCGCCGCGGCGGCTTGCCGATCAGTTACATCATCCAGGCACAAAATTTTGAAAAGCTACGCGAGAAAATTCCATTGTTTATGGATGCTGTGGCCAAAGATCCAACATTTACCGTTTCAGATGTGAACCTGAAATTCAATAAACCTGAAATTAATCTTACCATCGACAGGGATAAAGCCAAAAACCTGGGTGTTTCTATTTCTGCTATTGCCCAAACCCTGAATTTAGGGTTGAGCGGACAAAGGTTCTCGTACTTTTTTATGAATGGAAAACAGTATCAGGTAATTGGTCAATTCGACCGCGGAGACAGAAAAGATCCGTTAGATTTAAGCTCCGTTTATGTCCGTAACGATAAAGGAGAATTGGTACAGCTTGATAACCTGGTAACCGCTAAAGAAGAAAGCAGTCCGCCACAATTATACCGCAACAACCGCTTTATTGCCGCTACCGTTTCGGCTGGTTTAGCACCGGGCAAAAGTATTGGCGAAGGTATTGATGCAATGGATGCCATTTCAAAAAAAGTATTGGACGAAACTTTTTCTACAGATTTAAGTGGAGAATCGCGCGATTTTAAGGAAAGTTCTTCCAATACCTTTTTCGCGTTCGGTCTGGCGCTACTCCTGGTATATTTAATTCTTTCAGCGCAGTTTGAGAGCTTTAAAGATCCGGTTATTATTATTTTAACCGTACCAATGGCCGTTGCAGGTGCATTTTTGTCTCTCTGGTTATGTGGGCAAAGCTGGAATATCTTTAGCCAGATTGGCACCATTATGCTGATTGGCCTGGTAACCAAAAACGGAATCTTAATTGTGGAGTTTGCCAACCAGCTTAAAGAAAAAGGCATTCCCATTCCAGAGGCCATCAGGGAAGCTGCAGTTTCGCGTTTACGCCCAATTTTAATGACCAGTTTGGCCATTGCCATTGGCGCGCTGCCTATTGCGCTTGCACTAGGTGCTGCGGCAAAAAGCAGAATGAGTATGGGAACCGTAATTGTAGGCGGAACCTTGTTCTCTCTGGTACTAACTTTATTTGTAATACCGGCTATTTACTCCTATTGGGCCAAACCTTACCAACCAAATCAAGAATTAAAAGAAGCCCGTCGTTTTGAACAGGAAGCTTTACATACAGAAGAATAAGATGAGCAAGAAATTAAAAATATTTATCCTGCTGATAAGCTTATCGCTTTCGGGTTTTGCACAAGAAAAGTTAAGCCTGAAAGAAGCCATTGCCATTGCTTTAGAGCATAATTACGACATCAAAATCAGTAAAAACCAGATCGATATCGCTAAAAACAATGCCAACATTGGCAATGCGGGCATGTTACCTAACCTAACCGGAAATTATACCAATGGCGGAAGTATCCAAAATACCCGGCAAAGTCCTGTAACAGGTCCAGACCGGGTAATTACCGGAGCAAAAAGTACCAATAACAGTTATGGCGCAGAATTAAACTGGACCGTTTTTGATGGTTTCCGCATGTTTGCCAATTACGATCGTTTAAAAGAACTGCAAAAACAAGGCGAATTAAATTCCCGTTTAACCATTTTAACCACTGTATCAGATGTCATTACAGCTTATTACGATATGGTAAGACAACAACAATTGGTTAGGGCGGCTGATAGCGCCATGGATGTTTCGGTCTTGCGTACCAATATTGCCAAAACAAAATTACAGCTTGGGCGTGGCTCTAAACTGGATGTATTAACTGCACAGGTTGATTACAATACGGATACCTCAAATTACCTGCAAATCAAAAATGCGCTACAGATAGCTAAAGTTCGTTTAAACCAATTAATGGTGCGGGATATCGGAACCACTTTTTCTGTTGCAGACAGCATTGATGTGGATAAAGGCATCTTATTCAGCAAGATGGCCGAAATGGCCGAAAAGCAGAACCCTGATGTACAGAATGCGTTTATCAATCAACGCATTGCTTCCTTAAATTTAAAATCCATCCGTGGGGCACGTTATCCCGCAGTTAGCCTGAACTCGGGTTACAGCAGGGCAAACAGTACCAGCCCAACAGGCTTTAACCAAAAATTTGCGGCCAATGGATTTACCTATGGCGTTACCGCGAGCATAAATTTATTTAATGGCTTTTTACAGCGCCAGCAAGAGCGCAATGCCAAAATAGAAATCGATAATTCGATCCTTAATCTGAACAAAACCAAGTTGGATGTGAATGCGCAGCTACTTACTGCCTACGAAAATTATAGTACCTATTTGGATCTGATTAAATTAGAACAGCGGAATGTAGATATTGCAAAGCAGAATTTAGATATCACTTTGGCAAAATACCGTTTGGGCAGTATAGCTCCGTTAGAACTGAGAGAGGCACAGCGTAATGCCATTGATGCACAAAACCGTTTCATCGAAATGCAATATCAGGCCAAAATAGCTGAAAACACTTTAAAAACAATTAGCGGGAGTATTGATTTGGTTAACTAACCACTGGCCCGTAAATTATCAGGTACATAAAGCATATAGCTAAATCATTTCTTATTGCCGGAAAAGCCACTTTTTAAATTAAAATCATATAATTTGCTGATTAATTGTCAAACTGCCTAAACAATTAGTGAAAAGTACTGCTCAAATATGTGCACCATGTTAAAACACCACCAATAAGCGTTAAAGGAGGTAACGAAATTATTTCAAATATAAAATGCTGTAATTAATTTTTATATTTAGTGCCATGATACTTGTTGCAGATAGTGGCTCATCAAAAACCGATTGGATGGGTTATCATAATGGCGAAACCATTAAATTTAGTACCCCTGGAATAAATCCTTATTTCTTAAGTGAACAAGAAATCACCAAGCTGATTTCTAAAAACGAACCCTTATTACAGTATGCCAATGAGGTAAAAGAGATCTACTTTTTTGGGGCTGGCTGTTCTTCTCCAGACAAACATGAAGTTGTTTCAAATGGTTTATCAGCTGTTTTCGGTAATGCTTTTATTTCCGTAGATCATGATCTTTTAGGTTCTGTATATGCTACCTGTGGAAACAGTGAAGGTTTAAACTGTATTTTAGGTACAGGATCTAATATCTGTTACTTCGACGGAAAAAAAATCCATGATGGCCACCATGGCCTGGGCTATGTTTTAGGTGATGAAGGTTCTGGAACTTTCTTTGGAAAAAAAGTGCTTTTAAGCTATCTGTATGGTAAAATGCCATCATCGTTAGCAGCAGAATTTAAGAAATCCTACCCTGCAGAAAAAGAGGAAATTATTACCAATGTTTATCAGAAACCTTTCCCCAACATCTACCTGGCAAGCTTTAGCCGCTTTATGGCCAACCATAGAGACCATCCTTTTATCCAGGAAATACTAAAAAATGGCTTTCAGGAATTTGTTGATACCAATATTAAAGATTACCCTAAACACAAAAGCGTACCCTGCCATTTTGTAGGCTCCATTGCCTACTATTATCAGGATGTGCTGATTTCGGTATTGGTAGAAAATGGTATTGAGCCGGGTAAAATTTTACAAAAGCCAATAGATGATCTTTTTAATTTCATTTTACATAAAGAAGGTATTGTACAGCAGGCCAGTTAAGTCAAAATATACTTTGCCTTAATAAATTGTTAAAATATGCTTAAGATTGTAAACATATACACAAAAAATTTTGTTATACTTTTAACAGCATATAATTGCACACACATATGAAGAGAATACTGGTAGTAGATGATGATATTGAGGTTTTAGAAACCATACAATTGATCCTAGAAATTGGAGGTTTTAAAGTTTCGGCACTAAATGACGGTGAGGAAATTTTCAACAGAATTGAAAAGTTTAATCCTGATTTAATTTTACTTGACATTTCTCTCGGACATATAGATGGTCGTGTATTATGTGAGCAGTTAAAATCTATTGAAAGCACTTCCAAAATTCCTATTCTGCTTATTTCCGGCTTGTACGATCAAAAAGATTTTACAACCTTAAATTATGGTCAGGATGATTTCTTATCAAAACCGTTCCAAATGGATGTGTTGCTTAAAAAGATTACTAAAATCCTTTCACTGGAAGAGGATAAACCAAGCTTTCTTTTAAATTAAATTTAATCACATATTAAAATATTTAGCCAAGAAACCTCAAATTTTCTTGGCTTCTTTGTTTTTGAAAAACTCATCTCTCAAACGAATCTGTCTTATCAATGATACCAAGCAACGAATGGTTAAAAACCTGGAACGAGAAGCGCGCACTGCTCACCTGCCCCAATTACCTGAACGATTATTTTGAAGAAACAGTTGTTGCCGGCAAAAAGATCGATCACCTCGAACTGGGAAGTGTTTCCATCCCCACAGGAGAAATTCTGGTTAGAGATCCATTGGTATACATTCAAAGAGATGCCGAACCTTATCTGATTAAAGTTCCTACAGGCGAATTCCCGGTAACTGCTGCTGTAATTGTGCCTGAAAATGAAGATTGTGCACGTTATGCTGCCGTTAAAGTACAGTTTTCAGCTTATGATGCCGTACGTTTTGAAGAGGCATTAATTGGAACGGAAGATCTTGTTAATTTTAATGAAGGAGAATTTTTCGGTTTTAATGTAGATGCAGGCTTAGCTTGCGTACTGGATAGAGAAACTTTAAAACATTTTTGTGCATTCCAAGAAACATTTCACAAAGAGAATCCGGGCAAAAACTTATATGATGATTATTTCGCTAAACTTTTTGCTGATAATTATGCCCAAAACTCCGATTACCAACGTGAAGATGGCGATTGGATAAACTGGAACATACCGGGAACCGATTATCACATTCCATTTTTTCAAAGTGGTTTTGGCGATGGTGTATACCCTGTTTATTATGGTTTTGATGTAGAAGGCAAGGTATGTTCTCTGATAATCCAATTTATTGATATTGAATTGGCCTATGGTGAAGAAGAATAGCGGTCACTATGCTGTCCGTGATACACCGGTCACGTAATCAGCATAGAGCGATAGAAGAATATTATAAATAATAGCAACAGACAGGGTTTTTAAGCCTATTATATTAAGAATTCCCAATCAGGTTGGAAATCACGCTTCCCCACACTACATCTTCCAGCTTAGCTGCATCTGTCATTTTGGCAAACAATTTCTTTTGGAACAACCCTTGATATGCAGGATGTAGATTAAACAATTTATTTACATATGAGCATACAGGAAAAAGGAAATATTTCTATACATACTGAGAATATTTTCCCGATAATTAAGAAGTTTTTATACTCTGATAACGAAATTTTTCTTCGTGAACTGGTTTCTAACGCAGTAGATGCCGTTCAGAAAATCAAAAGACTAGCTTCATTAGGGCAGTTTAACGGGGAAGTTGGCGCACCACTGGTACAAGTTGCGGTTGATAAGGATGCAAAAACCATTACCATTAGCGACAATGGTTTGGGAATGACAGCTGAAGAGATTAAGAAGTACATCAACCAGGTTGCTTTTTCTGGCGCAAGTGAGTTTGTAGAGAAATTTAAAGATGCAAAAGATGCCAACGAAATCATCGGTAAATTTGGACTAGGCTTCTATTCGGCCTTTATGGTTGCTGATTTGGTTGAAATTCAAACTTTATCTTACCAGGATGGCGCTGAGCCTGCCCGTTGGGTTTGCGATGGAAGTACAGAATTTGAAATTACAGCCGGTAACAAAACTACCCGCGGTACTGATATTATCCTCCATGTAAACAAAGATTCTGAAGAGTTTTTAGAAGAAAGTAAACTACAGGAAATCCTTAATAAATATGCTAAATTTCTACCTGTTCCCATTAAATTTGGTACTAAAACCGAATCGGTAGAAGATGGCGTAGATGAAGAAGGCAAAAAGAAGTATAAGGATGTGGAAGTTGATAACATCATCAACACCACCAACCCGATCTGGACAAAAGCTCCTGCAGATTTGTCAGACGAGGATTATTTAAGCTTTTACCGTGAGTTATACCCTTTTAGTGAAGAACCATTATTCTGGATCCACCTAAATGTTGATTATCCATTTAATTTGACAGGTGTACTGTATTTCCCTAAGTTGAAAAACGATTTTGAAATGCAGCGTAACAAAATTAAATTGTACTCCCGCCAGGTATTTATTACCGACGAGGTTAAAGATATTGTTCCTGAATTTTTAATGCTATTGCATGGCGTAATTGATTCTCCGGATATTCCACTAAATGTATCGCGCAGTTTCCTGCAGGCCGATAGCAATGTTAAAAAGATCAATAACTACATTACTAAAAAGGTTGCGGATAAACTAGCTGAGCTATTTGCCAAAGACCGTAAAGCTTACGAAGATAAATGGAAAGACATTGGTCTTTTTGTTAAATATGGTATGATCAGCGAGGAGAAGTTTTACGATAAAGCCAAAGATTTCGCTTTAGTTGGCAACACTAAAAATGAGCTTTATACCCTTCCTGAATATAAAGAAAAAGTAAGCGCATTACAAACGGATAAAAATGGCACTGTAGTATATTTATATACGAATGATGCTGCAAAACAAGATGCGTTTATACAATCAGCCAATAAAAAAGATTATGATGTTCTGGTATTAGATTCGCCAATCGACAATCACTTTATTAATCAGTTGGAACAAAAATTAGAGAAAACATCAATTAAACGTGTCGACTCTAGCGTTGTAGATAAATTAATTGAGAAAGATGAGCAGAATGAGCATGTTTTAAATGAAGATCAGGTAAAAGAAGTAACGGCTATTTTCGAAAAAGCCATTACCAAACCGGGCATGCACGTAGAAGTTGTAGCTTTACACCCAGATGAGCTTCCGGTTACGATTACCATGGATGAATTTATGCGCCGGATGAAAGACATGGCTGCAATGGGTGGTGGAATGAATTTTTATGGCCAAATGCCAGACAATTATAAAGTTGCCATTAACGGGAACCATAAATTGGTAGGCAAAATTTTAAATGCCGAAGGCGAAGAACAGCAAAACCTGGCTAAACAAGCGGTAGATTTAGCACTTTTAGCACAAGGTATGTTAACCGGGGCAGAGTTAACTGCCTTTGTAAGCAGAAGCGTAGAATTAATTTAGCCAAAAAAGCCAGTTATAATTTAAAAAGGCCCTATCATAAATGTAATTTATGATAGGGCCTTTTTTCTTTTACATAAGGGTAAAAAAAAAGTCCTGACAAGCAAGACTTTTACAGCGTTTTCGGTAACGCTTATATTAACTTTAAAAGCTTTAGTTGGCTTTTTGATCTACATTGAAATAATCCTTATGATCTTCGATCATTTTTGCAATAATTGCCGCTTTGGTATCAGTTATTTTAAATTCGAACAACGGCTCTTGATTTTTCTTTGATCTCACCATCTTCTCTGTATAAAAACGATATACCAAACCATTGGTTAATAAACCATATTTAGCTTTTGTTTTGCGAAAATATTTAGATAAGCGCGAATCGTGGATATCCAGATTATCATTGTGATGTTTACATTCAACAAGAATTGTCGGCTCGCCATCTTTCATGATAGTGTAATCGACTTTTTTACTTTTTTTAACCCCGAAGTCTAAAACAGCGTCAGATTGAACCTCAGAAGGATCAAATCCTAAGATTTGGATAAAAGGCATAACCAACGCATTCCTTGTTAAATCTTCAGATTGAACTTGTGGAAGCATTTTTTTAATTCTTACGGCAAATTGCCCGATTTCGTCTTTCAATTCCATATTGTTATCTATTATAGGTAGTTAATTTTTTAAATGATATTGGTTAAATACCGAATTTGCAGTTGCTATAATCTGATCTAAGCTCTGTTTGTCAAAAAAGTTCCTGTTCAACATATCAACCATATAGGTTAATTTATTGATATCATTTGCCTCCATGGTAAACTGAAAACTTTTCATGCCATCTTTTATAGCCTGTTGAACATAATTACGTACAACCAAAAAAGATTTCCTAAATGCATATTCACCATCTAATTGCCCCTCAACAGGCTGCTGTCCGTTAAGATTGCTATATTCATTTTGCATTCTCTGATAAATATCTGAGTTGATTCCTTGATTTTCCAGAATGCCCTTGTAGTAGATTTTGTTAAGTAAATATTCGTATTCGTTGTTTTTCATGTGGATAACTGGTGGATGTAGGGGAATATTTCTTTTGCTTTTCGGTATTTCTTTTTTAAGTTCTCGCTATCTAACCCAGTGTTGTATGGCCTGTTTTTAATATTATTATCTACAGGCTACACAAGATTGGGCAGGCAGATGTTTTACAATTAGTAATTTTCAACTACTAATTATTTGTTTTTGGCAAACAGTATAAAGATTATAAAAAGAAGGGGTGCATATAATTTTTTTACATGAACCACCCAGAATATTACACGAAACCTGGGTTTGTTATAGGCAAAACCAGTAGATAAGTTTTTTTGAGGTGCAATTGTTAATTCAACTCATTTTTATTTAACTTGCATACAAATCATGTAAACCAACAAATTTTACTCATGAATCTAAAATGCGTTGTTATAGACGACGAGCAACATGCGATTGAAGTATTGACTGACCACATTGCAGAAATGCCTGGTTTAAGCGTTTTTAAAACTTTTACCAGCCCTGTCCAGGCACTTACCGAAATAAGTATCGAAGACGAGATTGATTTATTGTTTATGGACATTGATATGCCAGGAATAAATGGATTAGAACTGGCTAAAAACATCAGGGAAAAAGCAAAGTATTTGATTTTTACAACTGCGCATCCTGATTATGCCCTGCAAGCATTTGACGTACAGTCAGATCAGTACTTATTAAAACCTATTTCTTTTGCAAAATTTGCATTGGGTATTGATAGGATTTTAAAAAAGGAATCAACCAATAATAGCAAGGCTACAGCAAAAGAAGCTGAACAGGTTGCTGCACTTTATATCAAAGGCGACCACAAATATGCTTTTTCCAACATTGCTATCGATGAAATACTTTACATCAAGGCCCTGCAAAATTATATACAGATTATTACGAAATCTGAGATCCATACAACATACCTGACACTTAAGGAAATTGAAAAGGCTTTGGAAAACCACGCATTTATCCGTGTCAATAAATCAAATATTGTTGCCAAGGCAGCAATCAAAAAAGTAGATGGAAATATAATCCGCCTCGTCAATAACGAGATGATACAAATTGGAGAAGGTTATAAAGAAGCTTTCTTTGCCTATGTACAGAGCAGTTTATTAAAATCGAACCGGAATCACTAGTTGACAGCATCGCCCCGACTTCTCGTTATACGAAGTAATCGTGTTCGGAAATTACAATCCAAAAATTAGACTTGTCATTACCGTATGACTCTGATCTCCTGTTGGGTTAGTGGAGAAATTGTTTTGGGCTTTAATGTTTTTATAAACAAAAACAGTTTTTTTAGCAAGTTTTGCAGATGGGTTTGTATGTTGAGCTTTCATGTTAATAATGCTTAAATATGATAATATTTCGTTAAAAAAGTGAGGATAAGATTAAAGTGCTACAATAAAACTTGTCATTACCGTGTGACTTTGATCTCCTGTTGGGTTAGTAGTAAAGTTGTTTTGAGCTTTAACATTTTTATAGACGAAAACAGTTTTTTTAGCAAGTTTCGCAGAAGGATTTGTGTGTTGAGCTTTCATAATATATAGTATTTAATTTTTTGTTATTATCGTTGTGATTAAGTTCTGTAAAGATGCACCTCAAAGTTAGACACGGCCAATTTTTTACACAAACCCCTGCTTTTGGGAGATAAAAACCCCATTTTAATAGATTAAAAAGAAAAAAATGAGCTTTTTGCATTTAAAAAAATTCTACGAAAAGTATAAGTTTCACCTGTTGGTATGGAGTCTTTATATCATTTATGAGGTATTTATTCTTGGTTTGGCCACCAACAGATTTAGAGAACCAGGAGCGTACCTGCTGGTTTATATAGTTAATATTCTTACGTTTTATGTATATGGTTTTTTTCTTAAAAAAATAATCAAAAGCGGATCTATCCCCATAAAAATCTTAAAGATCACCGCACTTATTATCTTAATGATTTTTGCATACGTAGTTTCTACATTTCTCCTGATCATCCTGTTCGAGCAACTTAGGTTAATTGAAGCAAATCCATCCAGGTCCTTAAACAGGGAGTTCATATTACCGTGCATCTATCGATCCATATTATATATCGGTTACTCTACCGGCTACATATACGTAGTTAAATCATTTCAGGATCAGAAAAAAGTGGAAGCACTGGAGCGGCAGAATTTGGTTACCCAAATAGAGAAACAGGCTTTAGAAAATGATCTTGTTCAGTCGCAAAATAACTATCTGCGCAGTCAGATCAATCCGCACTTTCTATTTAATACCTTAAACTTTATCTATAATGATGCCCGCAAAAAGGCGCCGATGGCTGCTGATGCAATCATGAACCTGGCAGAGATGATGCGTTATGCATTAAAGCGCCCTGAAGCATCAGAAATGGTGTCACTAAGTGAAGAAATTGAGCAGATTGAACACCTGATCAACCTGCATAAACTTCGTACAGCTAATACCATTAATCTGGACCTTAAAGTAACAGGCGATCTGTTCGGATTAAAATTTCCACCGCTCATTTTGCTAACGCTGGTTGAAAATATATTTAAGCATGGAAATGTTTCGCACTCTACCCAGCCAGCGATTATTAAGATTGCTTACGAAAACGACAAGCTGAACATCAGCACCATCAATATGGTTAACGACAATAAAGGTAAACAAACAGAAAGCCACCATGTAGGGATTGACAATATTTGTAAACGCCTGAATAGCTTTTACGGTGATGATTATATATTCAATTATTATCAAGATCCGCTTAACCGCTATATTACTGAAATAGAGGTAACAGTAGTTAATCCATTGGCCAGGCTAAACCGTTAAATTTTAGTCGCATTCTGGCGCTGGATATCTTTTAGCAGAAAATAGTACATCACCATTTCATGTGTTCGCTGATCTTTACTAAAAAGCCGGTTTACGTGCATATGCATTAAATCAGTCAATAGCTTTAATGCATTTTCTGGAGCACATTGTTCAAGAGTTTTGATGAACGAACCAGAGAACAGGCTAAACTTCTGCTCTTGCTCTGCAGTTAAAACTGTCCATTCTGTTTTCCGAAATTCCTGATAATGTATATTTAGTTGCTTAAAATCGGTTGCATCTAACCTATGCTCCTCATTAAAGTTATCAGACATCAATCTCACGATCTTATTAATGGCTAACTTATCCAAAATGTTAGATTCGGCAATCCTGGAAAATAAAATGCTGCACCATCTATATTTATTAAAATCATCGGTTTGTGTTTCCAAAAGTGATAATACAAATTCACTATCTATAGAAAAGTGCTGTTCTACCTCTTCGATCATATTACTGCCATAACGTTCCAATTCACGCTTGTAGGTTTTGATCTGTACATCGGATACCAAACCTGAATTTAAGAATAGTTCCAGATCATCCATCAATTTTGATACTAACAGCTGTCCATCCTTTGGATTGTTGAGCTGTACCCTAAACCTGATGTGGTTTCCATTTTCATTGTATCGGATAAAAAACCATGATTTTACCTGATCTGTATAATTGTTCAGGAAAGGCGTTATTACGGCTGTCAAAATCTGATCACTCCGTTGCTGGTGGCAATAAATTTCGAAATATAGCCATTCTTTACCTGGCAGAAAATAACGCGTAATACCATTATTTTCAGGCGATTGAGCCAAGCCACGATAAATTTGTTCGCTATGGCCTATGCTTAAAACAAATTGCGCTAAATAGGGCTTAGCCGCTTCATCAACTACGATGTTATTTCGGGGCATTACCATTTCTTCAACATATGTATCGCCATGTTTTTGCGCATATTGCAGAAAAGCATTAATATCATCATCGTTTTGCAGGGCAAAACATAAAGTCTGATCGGACATACCGGCCTTGAAATACTCGCTAACACCTAAATTATTCAGGTATGATCTGCATGCTGTGATGGATATCAATCCTTGATCAGCTGTTAACAGCGCTTCTTTTTTAATTTTCCATTTGTTGCTGCTTAAAACTATATTTTGATATTGCAACCTTGGATAATAATCGAGATCAGGGATAATGGCATCGAGCGGAAAGGAAAGATTGGTTTGCAAGCCCTGATGCTGCAGATCGCACAACAGCCTAAATACAGAAAGATCTGAACGGATGTAATTATAGGCAGAGGCCATTCTTGGCACCAACCGTTTATTTAACTGCCTGGAGCGAAGGACAATTTCGGTACCCTTAACCGAAATCTGTATATCATTTAATGCAAGTGGCGCCGCTGAGGTATCGAAATTTAAAATTGACAATTGATGCCCGTAGATTAATTTCCGCCGGTTTACATTATCTACGTTAGCTTCTACCATATAGGCCACATCAAAAAACAAAACGTCGGGATTTGCCTCTTGTTCTGCGGTGGCAATGGCCTTTGCATAATTGGTTACACCATCATCGGCCATGGTAAATCTTCCGCTTAACGCATTGGAGGTTACGCCTCCAATCTGCTCTACAAAAACCAGGTCGTCGTGAACTGACATGACCATACTAAATGAATTGGGTAAGGATGCCCTTTTCTGATTCTGCGCCAAGGCGAGTTTGTTCAGATAAATAGCTTTGCCTTTTTCAAATTGCGGTTCGGTAAGATGGCTTTTTAATGCGGTTTTAATATTTTCTATTTCGGCTTTTTGAGACGGCTTATTAATAAATCGTGTGATAAAGTCGCTGTGTTGACCGGATTGCTCCAACTCGTCGTAGCCTACGCCAATCTCAGGATCCAGTGCCAATAATAATGGTACTTCCTGATCTTCGAATTTCTTCCTAAACCTAACCTGAAACTGACCAAGGGCATCACGACCTTTTACAGGCATGATGTTTTGGAGCATATTGATCAAACCTGGAACAGCCTGAAGCAAACGTTCATTTATACATCCAGACACGGCTTTACGTTGCGCAATAAGATATTTTGGCAAATCGGCCGTAGTGCTTAAGCCTAAACGTTCAAAATAATCATCTCCTATAATGTTAGGATCGTAGTTGGTAAAAACAAGCTGCAAATCGTGCATATCCTGCAGCAAAGCAAAAAGATTCTGGCTTTCTGTAGCATCTAAGTTTAATTGTTTTACCAGATCGTTAACCCGGACCGGCTTTAAGCAGGCAGCTAATATTTGTTGTACAAAGTCGTTTTGATCTAATTCAGCCAGTTCGAAAACACCATCTGCACAAGCTATATACCGGATACTATTGGGCGTTAAGTAATAGCTGCTGTTGCTAAACAGCAAACAGTTCTTTAGCAACAGATCTGCCAATGGCAATGGAATATTATTCTTGTAAGGCCAATCAATCAGTTCGCGTACTTTTTGCGCCTCTTCAATCACTATGCCGCTTTCGGCCGGTTTAATGGCATCATTTAGCAAGGTAAAACCAGCGAAAGTACCATAAGGAGTCGACCGGAATTTCGCACGATTGAAATATTTCCAAATGGTATAATAGATCTTTGGCGGAAGATTTTGGACTTCGTTTGCCTTTACTTCTTTTATCGTTTCATAAAAAGCTGCAGAAGATATGGAAATAGCCTCCTTTAATTCCTCCCAACAATCTGCCAGTTCGGATTGATAAGAAAATTTAGGTGTTCTGAAAATTACGGTTGGCTGGATATTGATCTTCATTGCGTTTAAGTGATAAGGCGAAAATTACAAAGATTAATTCAATTATCAGTTTTCAGTTCACAATTGTTGCTTATCAGTTTATGATTAATCTCAACATACAACATCTGCAGGAATAAATGAATACAAAAAAGTTTCCCCCTTAATACCCAAAAAAAAGCCATCTTCTTTTTGGGAAGATGGCTCATCGGGATGATCATATATCTTATTTTTTGGTTACTTTAAATTCTGTTCTCCTGTTTTTTGCTCTTCCTTCAGGATTATCCTTTTTCTTGCGCCTTACGATAATTTCATTCGGTGCAATCGGCATTGATTCTCCGTATCCTTTAGAAGTCATTCTAGCCGCAGCAATTCCTTTACTTTCCAAATAATCTGTACAGGATTTTGCCCTTCTATTTGATAAATCCAGGTTATATTCATCCTTTCCGATATTATCGGTATGAGAACCAAGTTCGATTTCCATTTCAGGATTATCTTCCATAATTGGGATGAGAAAGTCTAACACTTTTTCAGAAGCTTCGGTAAGTTCAGCACTGTTAAATTCATAATAAACATTTTCCAAAGTTATTGGTATACCCAATTTAAAAGGGCTTAAGCAATAATCTTTATCAATCAGGGTATCTGCTTTTGCAAGTTCTTCGTAAGGATGGTTTTTTGTAATGGAGAAATAATCATCCTTTGTAAAAAGCAATTTAACTGGTCTTTTCGAATCAACCGTAAACCTGTAAATACCATCGCTTCCTGTAGTTATTTTCTGCGATCCCTCTGCATTGGTTAAAGTTACATAGGCACCTGCCAAAGGCAATTTAGTTTTACAATCTGTTAAAACACCTGTGATAGAAAAGTATTCTTTTTTAATTTCAAATACTTCTAAACAGCAAGATGATTCGCGATCAGAACTGATGTAACCTGTTGTTCCTTTATCATCAGTTGCGGTAAAATAAAGATCATCCTTTGATGAATTGAAGGGATATCCCATATTTTTAGGGCTAGACCAATTTACAAGATCGCCTTCTGACTCAAAAAAATCAAGACCACCGAAACCGATACGCCCGTCGGTACTGAACAATAGCTTTTTAGTTAGGGAATTATAATAAGGTGCGCGCTCATCATCTTCGGTATTAATGGAAGGGCCAAAATTTACAGCCTGACCTAACGAACCATCTTCCCGTAAAGCACAATACCAAAGATCGAATTTGCCATAGCCACCACTTCTATCGGATGAGAAAAGCAGGAACTTACCATCGCTGGTAACAAAAGGTTGCGACGAATTAAAGTCTTTGCTGTTCACCTGTAAGCCTACAGGTTGTGGATCTGTCCATTTATCTCCCGTTTTTTTGGAAGAGTAAATAGCATATTTTTCTTTATCCTTCCAAGCAGTAAAGTACATCGTATTTCCGTCGGGCGTAAAAGTAGCCGCGGCAATTTCCATGTTTCTAGGAAAATTGAAATCAACTTTTCTTATGGCAACATCAGCTGAGTTTAAATCGCTTTTAGCACTATAAATATTATTGATAAACGGGTTTGATTTAGTTGATACCTGAATCTCTCCGGCAGCTGTTTTAACCATATCTCTTTTACTCCCTACAGCAACCGGGCGGGATGATGTGAAATAGAACTCGTTATTGATGCTGACAGGCGCATAATTAGATCCTAAACCATTTACATCAGCTGGTACTTTTTTAACCTGCACCATACGAGGAAAACGCATTTCTTCGAGCGCAAATTTACACGACTCAATTTCCTTTTTGGCATCTTTAGCTAAAACATCGCCAGGGTTTTTCTGAATGAATTGTTGAAAAGCATCAATTGCCTGGTTAAACTTTTTATTTGCCCTTAAACTTTCAGCATAATAAAATAAGGCCTTTCTGAAACGTGTATTGGTAAAGGTTATGGCTATAGCATAATATTTTTCAGCCTCATAAAATTCCCGGTAAAGCCTGCTAGATTCTGCGAGGTTATAAATCGATCCTTCATAATCTTCTATCGCTTTATCATCACCGGCTGATTTTCTTTCTTTACCGTATGGTAAAATAGCCTGTGTACTATCGCCGGTAATTTTTAAGGCCTTTTTATAAAAAGTTGATGCAGCATAGTAATCCTTATTTTCGAAATAAGTATCTGCAACCTTTTTATAGTTTACCACATACTGTGCGTTTGCAAAACTGCCAAATGCCACTAACAAAAAGAGTAATATTTTTTTCATCTTTTTAAACCTTTTTTCAAATGGTGATGAAGCCATCATGATCTGAAAATCATCATGGCTTCATTTGATTAATTATAAACGTGGGCAAAAGAAGTTCGGACCAATGATACCGTTACGGCCGATCAGTGATATGGAAAGCTCCAACCCACCGTTACTGTTTGATGCACGATTAAAAGAAGAAGTATTTACATCATAGCTTAATCCGAAAACCATATTCTTTAACTGTAAACCGACAAAAGCAATTGCAGCATCTTTATTACGATAGTTGCCCCCAAACAGAATATTAGCTGATGGATTAACGTTAAGCTGGGCATAAGCGCCTAGCAAAACTTCGTCTGTATTACCCTGATACATGAACATGGCATTGGGTACGATATCCAATAATTCTGAAGCCCTGATCCGTGCACCGCCATGCGCAGTAAAACGAACAGGAATGCGTGAATTTGTACCGGAGAAACGATCCATAGGCCTGGTTAAATGCGCTGCACTGGCACCCAAGAAAACATTCACATTCTTGTTCGGATCACCATCAAAGAACATAATACCTGCGTTTACATCAGGAACCAAAGATGATTGAGATGAAAGTGTTTCGCCGCTCATCATGCCACCATCATAACCCGAAATTGGATTAAACTGATTACCAAACCTGGCCTGAGAGAAATCGAAACTACGGTTAATGATACCGGCCTGTAAGCCAAAGCTCACCATCTGTAAACCCTCGGCACCAAACCTTAAACGGTACGAACCTGATACCAAAGCAGATAAGTAGTTAAAATCCAATTCTCCGGCCCTTTGGTTTAAAACAGTTGCGCCAAATGCGAAGTTCTTTTTCGGAGCCATATCAAATGATGCGCCACCGGTTAAAAAAGAGCTATTTAATGCGCTCCATTGTTGTTTAAAATTTACAGTTGCACGGTAATCACCATCTATTACCCCGGTTAAGGCCGGGTTGAGGTATAAGGGATTTGCATAATATTGTGAAAAATGGGGATCAGTTTGTGCAAAGGACTTAGCTGTAAACAGTAGCGATACCAGCACTGCAACATATATTTTTAAAGCCGATAGTATTTTCATGGTCTTTGATTTTATCTGTTTATTATTAATCCTCTTCTTATCTGATCAGCGTTACTGTACCTTTTCTCATGGATGTTGTTCCATTAGTAAAGGTGATATCAAACATGTACACATAAACGCCATTCGGTTGATTTACCCCTTTGAAAGTTCCATCCCATCCGTTTGCAACGTTATCTGACTGGAATATTAACTGACCCCATTGTGTGTAAATGCTCATTTTTGCACTTGATATGGTATTACCGTAGATTAAGAATACATCGTTTTTACCGTCATTATTTGGTGTAAATGCATTTGGTATATAAACCTGATCTCCAAAAGGATTAGCTGCTTTACCGGTTGCTGAACCATTTAAACTGGTCTGGCATTCGGTCTGACCTTTAGCTCTCACCAGGATGCTTACACTTTGATCTGGTTTCAGGCCTGTAACCAGGTAAGTTGTTCCGGTTGACCCGCTTGTTGGGTTAACCCAGGTTAAACCATTGTTCAAAGAAACCTCGTATGCCGTAGCGCCTGCCACCGCAGCCCATGCAAAGGTTACACTGTTTGATGTAGTAGTTTGTACAACTACTGCAGGTTTTTCTAATACCGGCAGTACAGTTACCGTAACAGCTGTTCTTGTTGCACTTGCACAGCCACCTGCCGCAATCGCTTCTACATAATAGATTGCGGTCGCATTTAAGTTCGGCGTGGTAAAGGTGATGCCTTCTGCCAACATTGTTCCGCCTGAGCTTGCAGCATACCATCTGTATACTAATCCGGCTACAGGATTATTTACAGTTAATATGGTTGAGTTACCTGCGCAAAGTGTTCCATTTGCTGTTGTTACCGATGCCGGAGCAACTGGTACTGGTAATGCAATTACATTCACAGGTGTTCTGGATGATGATACACAAGTTCCGTTTGCACCTTCAACATAGTAAGTAGTATTTGCGTTAACCACCGGCGTTGTAAAGTTTATACCTGTTCCAACTGGCGTTCCCCCTGCTGATGCGGTATACCAATTGTATGTAACACCTGCCTGAGGATTCGCAACCGTTAATATTGCTGAACTTCCTGTACAAACGCTAACTGATGTTGAAGCTACCGTTGGTATTGTTGGTTTTGTGTTGACCGGGACCGTTACTTTAACGCGGCCACCATTGTTGTTACAACCTCCTGTTCCAATGGCCAAAACATAGTAATCTGTGGTTGCTGATAAAGCTGTTGCAGCGAATGTTGTACCAGTGAACAGCAAATTACCACCAACCGCTGCGTTGTACCACTCGTAAGTAACACCTGCCTGAGCATTGGTTACAGTAAGTGTGGCTCCGTCACCTGCACATATACCTCCGTTTGGCGCTGATACTACCGGATTGTTTGGCAACGCATTTACATTTATCGCAACTACCCTTGCTGTTGCAGCGGTATTTTCACATTTGTTATCACCTTTAACTGTAACATAATAGGTTGCATTTGCTGTTAATACCGGTGTAGTAAATACCGCCCCGGTAAATACCACTGTATTTAAGGTAGCGTCGCTATACCAGGTAAATACCGGATTAGTAACTGTTGTGCTTGTAGCAGTTAATGTTGCTACTGTATTGGCACAAACTGATGTAGAACCGTTTAGGGTAATATCTGTTGCAGTGGCAACCTGATTAACTTTAATGGTTACCGCTACGGCATTGGCAGCTGTGTTTTCACATTTATTTGTTCCTTTAACGGTTACATAATAAGTGGTGGTAGCGGTTAATACCGGTGTGGTAAATATTGGTCCGGTAAAGGCCACACTGGTTAACGAAGCATCGTTGTACCAGGTAAATACCGGATTGGTTACGGTAGTTGAACCGGCGTTAATTACTGCTGTTCCTGATCCACATACCACTGTCGGTGTTGATAGCGTAATGTCAGCAGCTGTTGCACCCGCATTTACCATAACCGTAACCACTTTTGCATTTGCAACAGAACTTTCACATCTGTTATCACCTTTTACAGTTAGGTAATATTTAGTAGTTGCCGTTAATGCTGGCGTATTGAAAGTGGCTCCGGTAAATACAGGTGTTGTTAAAGCCGCATCGCTGTACCAGGTAAATACCGGATTGGTTACCGTTGTTGTGCTGGCTGTCAGACTTGCTGATGAGCCTGCGCAGATGGTTGCATCGCTCGCGGTAACATCCGTTGCCGAAGCTACCGGGTTAACGACAACATTTACAGATTTAGCTGTTACTGCGCTGTTTTCGCACTTATTATCGCCTTTAACCGTCACATAATAAGTGGTACTAGCGGTCAATGTTGATGTAGTAAATACCGCACCAACATAAGCTACGTCAGTTAAGGTTGCGTTGGTGTACCAGGTAAATACCGGATTGGTTACGGTTGCGCTGCTAGCAGTTAATACCGCTACAGATCCTCCGCAAATGTTAGTTGAGCCATTTACCACAATGTCTGTTGCAGTTGCTATTGGGCTAACCTTAATGGTAACAACTGCTGCGTTTGCGGCATTGTTTTCACATTTATCGGTTCCTTTAACAGTAACATAATAAGTGGTGGTAGTGGTTAATACCGGTGTGGTAAATATTGGTCCGGTAAAGGCCACACTCGTTAACGAAGCATCGTTGTACCAGGTAAATACCGGGTTGGTTACGGTTGTTGAACTGGCGTTGATTACTGCTGTACCCGATCCACATACCGAACCTGGTGTAGACAAAGAAATATCAGCAACTGTTGCAGCCTGGTTCACATTAACTATAACTACTTTAGCCGTAATACCTGAATTTTCACATTTGTTATCGCCTTTAACCGTAACATAATATTTAGTGTTTGCAGTTAATGTTGGTGTTACAAAAGAGGCACCCACATAAGCTACCGAAGTTAAAGCTGCGTCGTTATACCAGGTAAATATTGGATTGGTTACGGTTGTTGTGCTTGCTACCAGGGTAGTACCAGATCCTGAACAGATGGTTGCATCAGAAGCCGTAATATCAGCAGCGGTAGCCACCGGACTAACAGTAATGGTGATTACCCTTGCAGTACCAGGTGCATTCTCACATTTATTGTCACCTTTTACGGTTACATAATAGGTAGTGGTAGTATTTAATGGCGGTGTAGTAAATGTTGCACCAATGAAACTTACATTGGTTAAGGCAGCATCACTATACCAGGTAAATACCGGATTGGTTACAGTTGCCGAAGTTGCACTTAATACTGCCGACGAACCTGCGCAAGCTGTTGTGCTTCCGTTCAGTATAATATCCGTAGTGCTAGCCAATGGATTAACGGTAACGGTTACCGCTTTGGCGTCTGCTGCAGCATTTTCACATTTATTGGTCCCTTTAACACTTACGTAATAAGTTGTAGTAGCGGTTAAGCCGGTTACAGTGAAGGTTGGACCAGTAAATACCACGCTGGTTAACGAAGCATCACTGTACCAGGTAAATACTGGTTGCGTTACCGTAGTACTCGAAGCCATTAACATTACAGTAGAACCTGAACAGATCTGGGCATTACTCACTGCAATGTCTGCAGCGGTGGCAAAATCCTTAACGGTTACGGTAATTACCTTAGCGTTGGCTGGTGAATTTTCACATTTGTTATCACCCTTAACAGTTATATAATAGGTAGTGCTTGCATTTAATACCGGTGTGGTAAAGTTTGGACCTACGTAAGCTACTGCCGTTAAAGCAGCATCACTGTACCAGGTAAACACCGGATTAATTACTGTAGTTGTTGAGGCTGATAATGCCGCAGTTGATCCTTTACAGATTGAGGTATTTCCGCTTGCGGTAATGTCAGCATCTGTAGCAGCAGGATTAACGGTTATCGTAATAGATTTTGCAGTTGCTGCTGTGTTTTCACATTTGTTATCACCTTTAACCGTTACATAATAAGTGGTTGTTGCACTAAGCGTTGGCGTAACAAAACTCGCTCCGGTAAATGCTACCGTCGTCAAAGCAGCATCACTATACCAGGTAAATACCGGATTGGTTACCGTGGTACTTGTTGCATTTATGGTAACTGAAGCACCACCACAAACGGTACTTGTTCCAGCCAGGTTAATATCTGCCGGGGTAGCTACAGGATTTACCGTTATCGTAACCTCTTTTGCATTACCTGCTGTATTAGCACATTTATTTGTTCCACTTACTGTAACATAGTATTTGGTTGTTGCTGTTATGGCTGGTGTAGTAAATACTGCGCCTACAAAAGCGACCTGCGTTAAGGCCGCATCCGTGTACCAGGTAAATACCGGACTGGTTACGGTGGTACTGGCTGCTGTAAGCACTGCTGTACCAGAAGCGCATATTGATGTAGTTCCGGTCACGGTTACATCGGTAGGTAATGCCAATGGATTAACCGTAATGGAAACTTTTGTACGCGTTGAGTTTGAACAACCTGTTCCACTTACCGCTTCAACATAATAATCATATGTTCCTGCTGCAAGCGACGTAGAAGTAGTAAAACTACTGTTGTTGGTTACCAGCATATTTCCGGCTACCGCAGCATCGTACCAGTTATAAGTTACACCCGCAACGGACTGAACGCTTAAAGTAGCAGGTGAGCCAATACAAGTTGTAGCAGGGTTATTGGTTGAAAGAACCGGTGGTACTGGTGGTGTTAAAATGGTTACAGTTACTTTGGCTGCAGGAGTCTCACAACCATTTGCCGTAGCCGTTACTGAATAAGTATAGGTTCCGGCAGCTAAAGCAGGGTCTGTTGTGAAAGTTGCTCCGTCTTTACCTGCCTGGTAAGTTGCACCCAAATACCATTTGTACACTACACCTGCCTGTGGGTTTTGCACACTTAAGGTTGCAGAAGAACCTTGACAAACACTTACACTGCTTGTGGTAACGGTTGGCGTAGTGATTACCCTTTGGGCATAATCTAAGTTAACAGAGGTTAATGCGCCAAGAAGTCCTGAGTTTAACCTCAATTCCACACCGTCAAATCTGCTGGTTGGTACAAAAGTTAATATGGCCGACGTTCCGCCTGACAATAATTGTATGTTGATTAACGGATTAGCTATAGAAACCGCATCGTTATTGCTGGTAGTGCCTTGGAAGGTAGTTACGGTTAGGTTAGATAACACACCTGCTGAAAGTGATGTGCCAGGAGTGGTAATTTTCACTCTTAGTGTATCGCCAATATTTGATAAGCCTGTAAAACCAATCTGGTGATAAACAGAAGCACCTAATAAGCCCACCGGAATAACTAGGCTAGATCCGGTATTGATGTCGTTATCAACCGCAAAAGTTGGATTGAAAACTCCTGCCGATAAGGCTACACCGGTTACACCGGTTGTAACTGTTGCTGTAGCCGCCCCGCAAGGAGTAGTTACCGGGTTACCGTTAGGAATTACCGTAACCGTTACGGTTGCCCTGCTGGTTGCAGTACAGCCGCCCGGAATAGTTGCTTCTACATAATAAGTTGTGGTTGCACTTAATTGTGGCGTTACATAAGTTTCGCCGGTAAATACCGGAACCACACCATTTGCAGTAGTGTACCAGTTAATGGTTGCGCCTGCTGTACTCGAAGTTGCCTTCAATACGGCAACAGAACCTTCACTAATGGTAATTGATGGCGGCGTAATTACCGGAACATCGATCGTTCCCAATATGATTTTGGCCTCAGTTCTTGTTGATGGGCTACCGCAGCTGTTTACCGCCGCAACAAAGTAACTTCTATCTGCCGTAATTGATGGCGTGGTAAAATTGTCGCCAGTAAATAAGACGGTTGTTGAGGTGGCAGTATCGTACCAGTTATAGGTTGTACCTGCAATTGGATTTTTAACCTGGAGCGTAACTGATGTATTCGGACAAGTATTAACAGATGCTGAGAGTAGATCTGGTGCTACCGGTGCCGGACTTGTAGTTACATTAACGACTGTTTTGTAACTCACACACCCAGTTGCAGAAACTGCGGCAACATAGAATTTAGTATCGCCTGTTAACACCGGTGTAGTAAATATGATACCATCTTTACCGGTTAAATAGCTACCTGTGGCATCGTACCATCTGTAAGTTAAACTTGCCGATGGGTTGCTTACTTCAAGCTGTGCAGTTTGACCAACACAAGCGGTAACATTAGCTGATGCTACAGTAGGCGCAACCAAAATTCGCTGCGCGTAATTTAAGTTGATTGATGTTAAGGCACCTAATACACCTGAATTTAGCCTAACTTCTACCCCATCAAAAACATTGGTTGGAACAAAGGTGACTAAGGCCTGGGTATTACCACTTAACAATTGAACATTGAGCAAGTTATCATTTAATAATCTCGAATCACCATTACTGTTGGCGCCAACATAAGAAGTAATTGAAGCGTTTCCTAACAACGAAAGTGACAATAGTTTTCCTGGTGATGATACTAAAACGCGTACCGTATCTCCAACTTTAGATAGTGAACCAAAGCCAACTCTTTGATAAACAGAGGCACCAAGTGCTCCCACCGGCATAACCAATGAAGAAGCAGTTTGTGTATCATTATCAATAGCCAGTGTTGGATTAAACACACCTGATAATAAGGCTATACCTGTAACGCCACCAACTTGTGTTGTTGCTGCCTCGCATGGTACAGGGTTTGCAGATCCGTTTCCATCAACAGTAATGGTAATCTGAACACGGCTTGCTGATGTACAACCATTCGTAGAAACAGATTCTACATAATAAGTTGTAGTAGCCAACAATGGTGGTGTAACATAAGTAGCTCCCACATAAACAGGCGTAGTTGAGGTATTCGAAGTATACCAATTGAAAGTATCGCCAGGATCTGCCGAACTGGCTGTTAAAATTGCAGTTTGTCCGGCGCTTACTGTTGATGAACTTGCAGTTACAACAGGTAAAGCAGGACGGGGATTTACGGATACAGCTGCGGCGGCACGTGTAGCGCTTATGCAGTTCCCCTGAGCAGCCTCTACATAATAAGTGGTTGCTGCTGTTAATGATGGTGTTGAAAATACTTCGCCTGTAAAAACAAGGTTTCCTCCTGTCGCAGCATCATACCATTTATAGGTTACCGCAGCATCTGGGTTAGCAACAGATAAAGTTGCTGATGATCCCTCACAAACATTTGCAATGGCTGCCAATACCGGTGTTGGTAATGCTGGTGTTACCGTTACCGTTACCGGAATCCGGGTTGTATTAGGGCAACCGGCTTTGCTTACCTGAATATAATAAGTTGTAGTAGCTGATAAGGCTGGCGTGGTAAATGTTTCGCCAGTGGCCAATTGTGTACCACCTGTTGCTGCATCGTACCAGGCCAATGCTGTACCGCCGTTTGCCGTTGCAGTTAATGTTGCCGTGCTTCCTGCACAAATAGTTTGATTACCTGCAGTTACTGTTGGACCAGGATAAATTACAGTTGCCCCATAAACGTCTAAGCTGGTTAAAACGGTAGCTAACGCACCAAAACTAACCTGTACCCTATCGTATGTACCGCCCGCCAGTACAGTTGCGGCAAAACGATTACCCGATAAAAGTCGGAGATTTAATAATCCACCATTTAATTGTGCCGTTTTTACGACCGTAGTACCATTTAATACGGTAACAGTTATGTTGTTTAACAAACCTACGTCTGCCAAACCAGTAGGCAATGCTAAATCTAAACGAATACTATCTGTAGCTGTTCCAATCGTAGGGAAAATTAATTGCTGGTATCCCGATCCACCTACTCCTGCCGCTAGCGATATCCTGGTAAAGTTGTTAGGATCTGCATCGGTAGAGTTTCCCGCACCAGTTATACCACAGAGTAAACAGATTCCGTTAATTCCAGAGTTTTGCGCATTGGCTGCATTACATGCAGTACCGCCGCCATTATTTAATACTGTAACGGTTACCGGTACACGGTTCGCACTTTTACAACCGTTGGTATTTGTAGTTTCTACATAATATGTAGTGGTGGCAGATAGGGCCGGCGTTGTAAATGAAGTCCCGGCACCTACCTGTGTTCCTCCTGTGGCAGCATCATACCATTGAATGGTATTTCCAGCATCGGCCGTAGCCAATAATGTGGTAGACTGCCCCGCATTAATTACCTGGTTGTTAGTGGTTACCGTAGCCGCAGTTGCCGGTGGGTTAACCGAAACATTAACTGCAGTTCTCGGACTTACCGCAGTTCCGGATACTGCCTCAACGTAAAATACCGTTTGAGCATTTACTGCAGGAGTTACGAACACACCTGCGTTATTGGTCACCAATGGTGTACTTCCGGTAGAAGCATACCAGTTATAAGTTACACCAGACTGTAAATTGCTAACGCTCAAAGTGGCTGAACTTCCGGCACAAACTGTTGCTGCAGCAACTATAGGAGCATCAACCGTTACGGTTAAGCTGTAAGCAGTTGTTGCTTTGTTTCCGTTCGCATCTGTTGCAGTTAAAGAAATGGTAAAATTTCCACCTAAAGTTGGCGTTCCTGTAATTTCTCTTGTTGCCGTATTAAAGCTTAATCCAGGAGGAAGATTTGAGGCTAAATAAGTATATGGTGCTGTTCCACCTGTTACTGCTGGCAAAGTTTGCGCTGGATAAGGAGTCCCTACAACGCCGTTTGGTAAAGTCGCTCCTGGTAATGATAATACACCGATTACTTTAAGTGCATAATTATTACTGGCTGTTCTGCCTTCACTATCTGTAGCGGTAACACCGATTGAATAATTTCCTGCTTGCGTAGGCGTTCCTGAAATTGCTCTGGTTGTCGGATCAAAAGTTAATCCTGCCGGCAGATTGCTTCCTGCATAAGTGTAGGGCCCAACACCACCCGTTGCAGCTGGTAAGGTTTGCGTAGCATAAACTGTTCCTTCTGTCCCATCTGGCAAAGTTGCTGCTGGTAACAATAGAGGATCAACTACTACGATTGCATAATTATTGGTCACTGTTTTTCCATCAGCATCGGTCACCGTTACCGGTACCGTGAAAGTTCCGGACTGTGTAGGCGTACCCGTAATTTCTCTTGTAGCAGGGTTAAAAGTCAATCCCGGAGGAAGACCGGTTGCCGCATAAGTATAAGGACCTGTTCCACCAGTTGCAGACGGAATAGTTTGAGTAGGATAAATGGTACCGGTAGTTCCATTGGCTAAAGTTGCCGCAGGTAAAACCAATGGGTCGGTCACTTTGAGTGTGTAGCTGGCAGTAATCGTATTGCCATTGGCATCAGTTACCGTAACCGGAATGACGAAGGTTCCGATCTGAGTTGGCGTACCTGTAATTTCTCTCGTAGCAGGGTTAAAAGTCAATCCTGGAGGAACACCTGTAGCGGAATAGGTGTAAGGACCTGTTCCACCGGTTGCAGCTGGAATTCCATTAGTGGTATAAGCTGTACCCGTTATTCCATCAGGCAATGCTCCCGGAGCCAATGCCAAAGCTGGTGTTACAGTTAAAGTAAATGTTGCTGTTGTATTACAACCTTTTGTATCGGTTACTATAACATCGAATGTTGGGTTGCCTGTTGCAGTTGGTGTTCCGCTTAACAGACCACTTGTTGATAAAGTTAAGCCCGCAGGCAAAGAACTACCGGTTGCTAAGGCATAAGTATAGCCTGGTGTTCCACCGGTAGCTACCGGAAGTTGCTTAGTGTAAGGCGAAGCAATTGTTGCATTGGTTAAAATAGTACCTGCAAATACAATTGCCGGGTTAACGGTAATAACCACCGGTACCCTTGTGGCATTTGAACAATTTCCTTTACTGACCTGAACATAATAAGTAGTTGTAGCAGTTAACACAGGAGTAGTGAAGTTTGCACCTGTCCCCACCTGGTTTCCACCTGTTGGCGCATCGAACCAAGCTAAAGTAGTGCCGCCATTTGCAGTTGCACTCAATGTGGCCGTGCTTCCTGCACAGATAGACTGCGCACCGGCTATAAATGTCGGATTGGGATAAACTACTGTCGCGCCATAAATGTCGAGGCTGTTTAAAGCAGAAGCTAGTGCACCAAAGCTTACCTGAACCCTATCGTAAGTGCCACCTGCTAAAACAGTTGCTGCAAAACGGTTGCCTGACAAAAGTTGAAGACTTAATAATGCACTGTTTAATTGAACGGTTTTTACAACTGTGGTCCCGTTTAATACCGTAAGGGTTACATTATTTAAAAGGCCAGCATCAGCTAAACCTGTTGGTAAAGCCAGGTCTAAACGGATACTATCTGTAGCTACACCTGTAGATGGGAAAATCAATTGTTGATAGCCGGTTGCTGTAACCCCCACAGCAAGCGAAATCCGGGTGAAGTTATTTGCATCGGCATCAGTAGAATTGCCTGCGCCACTTACAGCACATAATAAACAGATTCCATTAATACCCGTATTTTGACTATTTGCGGCATTACAGGCAGTTGCCCCACCACCGTTAATCACCGTAACTGTAACCGGAACACGACTTGCACTTTTACAGCCGTTACTGCTTGTGGTTTCTATATAATAAGTTTTTGTTGCTGTTAAGGCTGGCGTGGTGAACGAAGTTCCCGCTCCAACCTGTGTACCTGCTGATGGGGCATCAAACCAGGCGATGGTATTTCCGGCATCAGCAGTAGCAGTTAACGTGGTAGTTTGTCCGGAATTGATAACCTGGTTATTTGTAGTTACGGTTGCTAAAGTTGCCGGTGGGTTAACGGAAACTGTAACCGATGTTCTAGAACTGGTTGCTGTTCCGGAAACAGCTTCTACATAGAATACAGTAGCCGAATTTACTGCCGGTGTTACATAAGTACCATTATTGCCAGTTACCAATGGCGTGCTTCCTGTTGATGCATACCAGTTATAAGTTACACCTGCCTGCAGATTACTGACTGTTAAAGTAGCCACGCTTCCGGTACATACTGTAGCTGAGGCCACAACCGGCGCATTTACGGTTACGGTTAAAGTGTAACTAGTCGTAGCCTTATTATTGTTAGCATCTGTAGCAGTTAATGAAATATTATAGGTACCACCCTGTGTTGGTGTTCCGCTAATTTCTCTTGTAGTTGGATTAAATGATAATCCCGGAGGAAGATTTGTCGCTGCATAGGTATAAGGAGACGTTCCACCTGTTACAGCCGGTAAAGTTTGTGGTAAGTAGGACGTACCCACAACCCCGTTAGGTAAAGTTTGTGTTGGTAAAGTTAAGGTACCATTTACTTTAACAGGATAATTGTTATTTGCTGTTTTACCCTGGCTATCGGTAACGGTAACAGCAATTACATAATTACCCGCCTGTGTTGGTGTACCGGTAATTTCTCTTGTGGTTGCGTTAAACGATAATCCAGCAGGAAGATTGGTACCGACATACGTATAAGGGCCAACACCACCGGTGGCAGCAGGTAAAATTTGCGTAGCATAAACTGCTCCTTCGGTTCCATCTGGCAAGGTTGCAGCAGGCAGTAATAAAGGATTGTTAATGTTAATGGTATAATTGGTAATTATCGTTTTCCCATCAGCATCAGTTACCGTAACGGGTATAGTATAAGAACCAACTGTTGTTGGCGTACCGGTAATGGCTCTGGTTGATGGATTAAAAGTTAAGCCTGGAGGAAGACCTGTTGCCGTATAAGTATAAGGTGTAGTTCCCCCCGTTGCGCTTGGTATAATCTGGGTAGTATAAACTGTTCCGGTAGTACCATCAGCTAAAGTTGCTGCCGGTAGTAATAAAGGATTGGTTACTTTTATGGTATAATTAGCAATTAGGGTATTGCCGTTTGCATCAACAACGGTAACTGGTACTGAATAGATTCCAGGCTGGGTGGGAGTTCCGGTAATTTCCCTTGTTGCTGGGTTAAAAGTTAAGCCCGGAGGAACACCTGTTGTAGTATAAGTGTATGGTCCTGTTCCACCGGTTGCAGCAGGAATGGTCTGGGTCGGATAAACAGTTCCTGTTAAACCATCAGGTAATGCAGCTGGCGTAAGAACCAATGCAGCTGTAACCGTTAAATTATAAGTTGCAGTTGCTTTGCAGCCTTTAGCATCAGTTGCAACTACAGAAAAAGTGTAGGTATTGGCCACCGTTGGCGTTCCGGTAATAGCACCTGCGGATGATAAACTTAAACCTGCCGGTAATGTACTACCTGCAGCCAAAGCATAGGTATACCCTGCGGTTCCGCCTGTAGCTACATCCAATTGTTTAGAATAGGCAAAACCCGGTGTGGCATTTGTTAATGTCGTGCCGTTAAAAATAATTTGTGGATTTACGGTAATTACAACGGGGATTCTTGCCGATTCGGCCGTACACCCTACCCTTCTTGCAGCCACATAATAAGTTTTGTTAGCTGTTAATGCCGGCGTAGTAAAAGTACCATTAAAAGCAACTGTTTGTAATGCGGCGCCGCCTTCTACCGCTTCATACCATCTCAATTCGTTAGTATTCGGCGTAGTAGCATTTAATGGCACCGTGCTATTGTAACAGGTAGCAATTGCCGTACTTGCCGGGGTTGGCCGGCCGGCAGAGCGGATTACACCATATAAATTAATGGTTTGTGTAAGGTTTAGGGCAACTACTGAACCCAGTGTAACCTTCACCCGATCGTATACTACATTGGCACCTGGAGAAAAAGGTATCGATACCGGCTGCCCGCTGTTGAGTAAGCCTAACAAGTCCAGGTTTAATAAACTTGCTGCCGAACCCGTGTATACCTGTGTACCGCCATTATAGGCCGTTATAGAAATATTCTGTAAAAGTCCTGCCGTTAGCAATGCAGGTGAAGCGCTGATCCTCAGATTAATATCATCGCCAGGATTTGACGGTGTTGCAAAATAGAAATTCTGGCTAATGGATGACCCCACGCCAAGTACCCCTAAACTCAGCTGAGAAAAATTATTTGGATCCGAATCAATTGCCCTTTCGCTGTTGATTACGCCAGAACTGCCCAGCTGTAAAGCATCAAGTGTAATTCCCGTTCCTTCGAATCCTGTAGCAAATGCCTGTGCACAAGGATCAGTGCCTGAAGTATAAAAAGCGTAATAAACCTTTGTATTATTGGCCACCGAAACCAGCAGTGCGTTGGTTACATCTCTAACAAATACCCTGTCATAAGCCTGTGTAGGCGTTATCGCAATATAAAAGAAACCATTTGCATCTTTTACCAACCGCAGATTATCTGAAGAAAACCCGTCGACGCTGTTACCGCCGGTTGGGGGAACTGCGGAAGCACCATTTCTGGCCCCTACCTGGAATGAATGGTTTCCAAGAACCACCGTTCCGCCAACATTAGCCAGTAAAGTACCTAAACTGCCACCTAACAACCTGTTCAGCACATCTGCATCAAAATCTATCCTGATATAAGATGTTATTCCTGCAGCAACAGCAGCCGGATATTTTAATTCCAGTTCTCCGTTATAGGCCCCTACTCCAACAGCAATTCCACCATAAGAATTAACAGTAGCAAAATTGTTATTATCTAAAGTTGCATTGGTTGCATTATCCACCCTGCTTTGTGCAGATACCGTGTTTGCAAAAATTTTAGTTTGCGCATACGATTTAGAGTAGAAGAGCGTTAATAGGATGATAACTGCAATACCGGAATTGCGGATGATCCATTTGCGGGATGATAAAGTAAGGGTTTTCATCATATCAGGCGTTATTTTAGTAGACATACTATGTACTAATGCTACTGCATGGTTAGTGTTCTTTCAGGCGCATTATATAATCATGACAAATCTAAATTTGAAATAGCTACCTATCTTATCCATTCCTATTCATTTTTATTCCGCCCCATTCATTCATTTTATTCATACCAGGCTTTCTGGGTGAATAGATTTCCTCAATTGTTAAATTATGATGACATTAGCGTAAGTCATCCCATCTGTTAATTCATGAATGCTAACGATCTCCTTATCGAACTCCGGAAATTTGTCCTCATAAAATCTGGTTTGAGAAATATCGACCCGGCTCATTGCAAGATTATTTCTGAATACGTCTATCAGGAAACTAAAAACTATGTAAGCGAAACAACGATCAAACGTTTTTTTGGCTTTGCAAACACCTTACATAAATTTTCTCTATTTACCTTAAATAGCCTTTCGCAATATATAGGTTATAACGATTGGGATTCATTTTGTAAGGACAAGGAAAATCAAACAAGCTCCGCTCAAAGCATCTGGCAGGATTTAAAGCTAAAGGCACATGCCATTACAGAAGTATCATTAATTGCCAAAAAAAACAATTCTGGTGTTCCGTTTAATACCACCGCCAACAGAAGTTTTTTTTATCCAGACTTTGATTATTTCTTAAAAAACAACTACCAGTTTACAACGGTAAGTGCACAGCCTGGACAGGGAAAATCGATACTGCTAGCCCATATGGTAGAGTATTTTTTCCTTTCAGAGAATGCCCTTTACAGAAACGATATTATTTTATTGATCAACTCTACCAGTCTTAATACCATTATCCAAAGCAGCGATACTTTAAAAGACTGGTTTTTAAGAGAATTCAAATTCGGAAGCCTTAGTGAGTTAATCAGTTTCTTTAAAAAAAATCCTGAAAAGCGGGAGGGCCGTTTTATTATCATTGTTGATGGCATTGATGAACATTTAGCCAAAAGCCATTATTTTAAAATATTTATCGACTTTTTATACAGCATAGAAGAAAACAGTTTTGTTAAACTCATATTTGGCCTGCGAACAGATACCTGGATTAATCTTCAGCCGGCCATTTATGGTTCTGCATCTTTAACTAAAACCTGGTATACGGGCTTATTTTATGATGAGGAAACCTTAAGTAACGTACCTCCATTAAATGTTGATGAGATACTCTACACTTTAAGCCATTTAGAAAATAAAATTATCAATCGGGCAGATGTAAGCCAGCCCCTTTTGACCCAATTTAAAACGCCTTTCTGGCTACAGGTTTATTTCAAGCTCAAAGATGAAAACCACCAACTTGAGCTAGATAATCCTTTATTATGTTATGAATTGATTAATTATTTTTTAGAAAAACGCGTATTCCTGGCAAAAAAAAGTACCGAAAAGATATTTCTGCTTAAAAAAATAAGTGAGTGCATTTCAGAAGGCAACAGGAAGTTAAGGGTTTCTAAAGAAAAAATCCTCAGCTACATCAATTGTTATCCCGATGCGTACGAAGAACTTTTGAATGCGGGCATTATCATTGAAGAAAAAAGGTTAAGCACAAGCATTCCTACAGAGATCGTCCGCTTTTTAAACAACGACATTTACACCTATTTTCTATTCATACAAATTACTGATAAATTTGACTACAAGCCTGATAAACAATTTTTCGAACACATCTTAAAAAGTTTCCCTGATCAAAGCCCCCAAAGAGACCATATCTTGAACTGGTCTATCAGATTTTGTATCAACCGCAACGAAATTGCTGCTTTAAAAAATATTTTTAAACTGCCATTTTCCAACCGCGAAAAAAACGGTGCATTCGATTTCATCTGTTATGTATCGAAGTACGAGCTTAGCAAACCCAATGGCAACTTTAATAAGTTGAGTATTGGTATAGATTTTATCGATATTATGGCTACAGGAAGAACCATGAGCAACCTGTACAGAGAAGCTATCCGAACCATTTCGGAGAACGTACTGAATGAAGATATCCAGATTATGCTGCATGTAATAGAATGCAATGTAAATCTTATTGATGTAGATAAAGTGGCATTAGCCAACACCATGCAGCTGCTTAAAAGGCATTATAAAAGATTAAACGAACTGTTCCCGATCAACCCCTATGATTTAATCCTTTATTTCTATAACAGCCTGAATAACAAACCCAATGAAAGTAAAAGCCTCGAAGATAAAATCATAAAACTTTGCAAGGAGATCGATCAGAGTATACCAAAGAAAAATGAAGAAATTACTTCTGCCGAAATACTTTCTTACCGATTGGTAGTAATCGCCTTATTTTCTCAAAAAAGTTATGCAGAATGCCACCGTTTTATTATGGCTATACTGCATAAGTATCCGAATATTTTTTATGTCAGACATTCGGTATTTTCTCCATTTTTATTGCTTCACCTAGGGCAAACCTATATTAAACTCAACTATTTTAAAAAAGCGCAGCGCATTATACAGTTCGTAAATAAAATTATCAGCAGCGACTATACCTACTATACCAATTTTATATTAGCCAGCTTTAATGTTTTTAAAGCAAACTTTTACAATGCCACCCATCATTATGAACAAGCACTTATAGAAACCAATATAGGTTTGGATATTACTAAAAAGAATAATTTTAAGGTGTTTGAAATAACCTTATTATTAAGTAAGATCGATATCCTGAAACATACCGAAGAATCAGAGGAAGTATCAAACGTAATTAAAGAACTGCTCAACTTTTTAACGGCCCATAAACTCTCTATGCCCGATTATTCTAACCTCAGCAGCCAGGAATTTGAGCATACCTTTAAGATTTTAAAATCTTACCGCCGGCACCAAAATCTATAACAGAGATTGTATTAAATCAGGTACGTCTATTTTTTATGAAGCGCAAAGCCTCTGCAAAACACGAGGCTTCATCCTATTTTTGAGCACTTAGCGTGGAGAGCCCCCGGTTTCTAGACCTGACAGCAGCCGAACACGAAGCGTAAAGGAGTAAGCGAATGGCGGGACTGAAAGTGCCGAGCACCAAAGCTCCATCATTTCCTTACCTTAAAACAATTATTTTTTAGAGCGCAAAGCCTGTGCAAAACAACAGGTTTCCCTCCCGTTTTACGCTTTTACGCTTCGCTGCCTCGCACCTCGTTGCTGCAGGGTAAAGCTTCAACCCCCGCCTGCAACGGGCAGGGGGGCTAAGTGGCTACTGAAGTATTCCGGTTTGAGGTTCCTCCAAGGGGCACAAACCCTGGTTCTTAAACCCGACAGCAGCGAACACGAAGTGCAACGGAGTAAAGCGAATGGCGGGACTAAAGCTGCCAGAAACTGTTAACCCCTTATTTCCTCATGCTAAATAGCCTTTTATATCCGGCTTGCAGCCTTCACAAATCGTAGAAGCATCCGCATTGTTAGCGTATGGCTATTTTATTAAGTTATAAAGCTCATCCAGTTTAGGCGAAAGTACAATTTCTATCCTTCTGTTTTTGCTTCTTCCATCTGCATTTGCGTTAGAGCCTAACGGCTGAAATTCTCCTTTACCTGTAGCCGTCATCCTTACACTTTCCACTTTTTCGTTTTCTGTCAGATAACGTACCACAGAAGTAGCTCTCAATACACTTAAATCCCAGTTATCTTTAATTTGTCCCAGGTTATTTATTTTCTGGTTATCGGTATGGCCCTCAACTGCTATATTAATTTCCGGCTGTTGTTTTAATACATTGGCCAACTGTGTTAAAGCCTGCTTACCTTTTTCATCAATAATGATACTTCCCGACGGGAATAAGAGTTTATCGGTTAGCGAAACATAAACCTTACCATTTTTGATTTCGACGGTTAAACCGCTTTTGGTAAATCCTAACAGGGCCTGTTGAAGTTTTTCTTTGAGTGAGTTGGTGGCTTCATCGCGTTTGCGCAGCACCTCTTCCACTTCTTTTAAACGTTTCTCGCGGGCAGCCAGATCTCCTGATAACTTGGTAATTTCAGATGAAGAATTGTTTTTAAGTTTTTTGTAGTTGGCATCAATGGTATTGTAACTATCCTGCAGGTCGCGAAGCTCTTCAGCCATTAACGTAGTATCCTTTTTCAATTGTGAAACCTCTTTTTCAAGATTTTCGATTTTGATTAAACTTTCATTAAACGCGGTATAAAGTGAGTCTTTACTTCCCAATAAGGCTTTATACTTTTTAGGAGATAATACCACGCAGGAAGTTAATGAAGAAAAAAAGAGGAGAATAGCAAAGGCAAGAAAGGTGTTTTTCATGTTTAAAATTTCAAGGGTTGGTATGTAGTAGCAAGTATCTAGTAATAAGTATTTAGTGGCAAGTATCTAGTAGCAAGTATCAAGATTGAGGCTTGTAAATTAATTTTGATAATTGGTTTATTTATTGGAAACTGACAACTGTACTGTCTACTGCTCTATCGCATTCCGTAAAAATGCAACTAAAGGTTGTACAGTTTTAAAAGAACTTATCAACTTATTAACGAGGTTTGGTTTTAAAAATTCTTCGTCATCGATTTTTTGAGTGGCTTCGAAGCTTTTCAGCTTTAAAAATTCGATGTTTGGGTCTGCAGGATCATAGCCTTTCGGCGCATTTTTAAGGGCATTATCAAAGCCCAGTTTAAAGTTTTTCTTAAAATCTTTTCCGTTAACAATTTCTTTAAAATCATCTATATTATAATCAATCTCCTGTCTGATCAATTTTAAATGCGGTGCTTCAGGCATCCAGTATCCGCCGGCGAGAAAACTTTTCCCAGGTTGGATATGCAGATAATAACCCGGCTCGTTGCCTCCTTTACTTTTTGCCGAAAACCAGATACCGAAATTATTTTTATAAGGATCTTTATTTTTACTGAAACGCACATCGCGATAAATGCGCAACAGACTTTTTTTAGGATCTGCCTCTGCTGAAAGCAATGGATCTACCTTAGCCAGCTCTGGGATGAGTATGGTTACCAATGCCAAAACATCAGCTTTTGCTGTTTCGTAAACCTCTTTATTAGCAGCAAACCATTCGCGGTTGTTATTTTCCGCTACGTTTTTTATAAACTGGAGAGTTTCTTTTTTTAGCATCATTTAGGGTTCATTGGTCATTAGTTCACTAGCCATTGGTTTAATGGCCCATACCTTTACGTTGTTTAAACATCGCCAAACGCTTATCGCTCACCGCTAAACCAATTGCTTCTTATCATAATACGGTTTGTATTTGATATTTGGCGATAGAACATGAAGCAATATTATCCTTGAATAACGGTAATTAAAGGGATACAGTACAAAACAGCCTGTAAAAATCACAATCAGGTAAGGCCAGAAAGTTTCATCGGTAAGCGGACCAAAAATTAAATAGGTCAGAAAACTTGTCAAAAGCATTTCAATCACATTCATGGCATAACTTACATACATGGCTGCATAAAAGTAACCCGGTTCAATTTCTATCCGCTGTGCGCAATGTCCGCAGATTTCTTTGGTGTGCTGAATGTTCCAGCCGTACATGCTGCCTGTAAAAATATCTCCCCTGCGGCAATGCGGGCATTTACAATGTACAATGGCATAGAGTTTTGAGGTCGTTTGGTCAGACATACTTTTAATTTAGATTAAAAGGTTCTTTCTTCATGTTGAGCTGAATATTCTTTTTACGGTATTTTTTGTACCACACCACGCCAACAATAACAGCCATTAAATAAGGAAGAGACAAAAGATACAATACACCTGTGTTTAAACCGGCAGTTTGTGTATTGCCATTTTTTACACCCTGTTCGGCATTAATGGTACACATGGAACATTGTGCATTAACATTGGGGCATATGGCAAAGGTAAATACCAATACAAACAGGATAAAAATTGCTTTTTTCTTCATGGTTTACAAATATAAGCATAAACGTATAGAGGGGTTTAAAAATTATGTCATAAAAAAAACCTCACTTTTTAGGGTGAGGTTTAAGTTAGGACGATTTTTGTTTTTATTGCAATGCCCCTGTAAAGGTAAATCCAGGATTTTCTACACTCTTAAACTGACCAAGCAAAGCTCCGGTAGTAGGGTGCGTAAAATAATCAATGGTAAAATTATTTGAATTTAACCGCTGGGTAGTTAATGGTACCATATCTCCAATAATCAAAGCAGCATTGCCTGTAGGTGTTCCGGCAGTAAACTTAAAAACTCCAGCTGTTGTTTTAGTATACGTGTATGGAAAATCAGCAACAAACCTGGATGTATTTTGGTAAATATCAACAGTAACTACCATGGTTTTTTGGATAGCGTTAAATTTGAAAGCCATCTTATCCAATCTTAATCTATATGGTCCTGCCAGCATTGACGCTGCAGCTGAGGCTCTTCTGGTTTGAAAATCAGTTGACCAACCTGGATAAGTAGTTCCATTTGGTACAACTATGGTGCTGTATTGAATACCAAGGATGGTATGTAACGGTAAGATCGGGGTTACCGAAGTTTTGATTTCAATACGCGTTCCATTAACTGTTGTAAAATAAACCTGCTTGGCTGCATCCCAGGTGAATTCACTGATGCTTTTACCTTTGTAAACCAATGGTTCTTTTAGCACAATCCCGGTAAGGGTGAAAGCAAAACCTGTAGAAGTTGTTTGTACCTCTCCGTTTTCTTCCCAAACCAAACTAAAAACCTTATTAATGTAATCAAAGGAAGTTTGAATCCTGGTTCCAGAATCATCAAGCTGGATATATAAATTTGGATTGGCATCCAGATAATTTACCTGTCTCACAATAGAATTCAATAATCCTTTTTCATTATATGATTTTTGTTCAGCCTGTGTGGCTTTTACTAAAATCAATTTACTTTTTAGCAATTTACCCGTCAGCATGATGGAATCGCCAGAAATTTTATCGAAAGTAAACTCAAAATCTGAATATACACCCCAACCGGCAGTACCGCCAAAGGTAGAAGGGTTAGGATCAGCTAATACATGCAGGTAACTATAAGTATCGAATGCCAGTGTAGGATTTTGAAGCGCTTTAACTTTATAGGTAGATTCCATAGACTCTTCAGCTGGATCATAATCTAAATCTGCGTACATGCTTACTTTGTTATCTTTACTGAAGTTAAGATAAAAAGAATAACCGCCACCGCCATCAGGATATAAAAATGCTTTCCAGCCAGTTGTACTTCCTGTTAACGCATTGGTATATTTGGTTACTGCTTCCGTAATCCGCTCTTCCGGTCTTTGTCCATCAACCAAAACCTCTTCTTTTTTACAAGCAGCAAATAAGGTTAAAGACAATAATGAATATAATAATATTTTTTTCATGTTGGTTTCTTTTAAATTAGTTGCCCATTGTTCCATAAAAGTATGAGTTGGCATTTGTGGTTTTATAGAATGCACCTAATGAACCCAGAAAGCCAATTTCTCCAGGAATAATCTGATTGATCCAGTTTGCCCTGAACGACCCTGTAGAAAAATAACTATTTACACCAGCCATCCTCGCATTAATTACACCCATGTTAGAATAAGTCGTGCCAGTTGGTTGAGTAGTCAATAGCGTAAATGTAGTAACACCAGTTGTAGTATTTAAGGCCATATTATAATCTGCATCTGCAAAGTATGTGGTAGTGCCGGCAGCGTTGGTAAATGTATATCTTAACGTCATCAAGTTATTCGCTTTAAATGTCATTGCAAAATCTTTCAAAACAAATCCCCCCGCTGTCATTGACGTTTTCGCGGCATTCCATAACCCCAAAAATTCTGCTGATTGGTTTGAATCTGTTGATGGGTTAGAATACAGTGTTGTATAACCCACACCTAAACCAATCATTCTTGAAAAAACAGGTGCAGAAACTTTAAACAATGCCAACTGTACTTCTTTTTGTAATTTGTAAAAATCAATATTGAATGCGGTTTTAAAGTAATCAACAACATATTGTTCTTTTTTCTTTAATTTCACTTGGGCATCAGCTGGTACGGTGGCAACAATACTATTGTATTGCACCCTGCCCATCATCAACATATTTGATGACTGCTCTGCAAAATCCTCAACAGGAGATACCCTTGCATACTGCGTAATAAATCCTAATGAATAGGCTTCAGATAATGGCCTTTGCGTCCAGTTGGCTTCATAACCGCCACGTGATACGGTTTGGTACTCAGTTGTAAAATCGACGGTCTGGTTTAGAATATGCGTATATTCATGCTGTATCACCTGAATCATTTGCTTCACGGATGAGATATTGGTTTTATCAAAAGAATTGATCACATAAAGCACAATTTTACGTCCGCCCTCTGCCGTACCCAAGGTAATCGAACCGTTGCTGTTATACTCGGCGCTACCAGCCAGTACAAACTGCCTTGGTGCAATACGCTTTATAAAATCTGCCCCACCAGCTGCTTCGTAAGGTTTAATCCATACATCGCGTACCATTTCCATGGCTGGAACCACCTGGTCTACCAGCGGTGGTGTAATATTTTTCCCCGATGGAAGCTCAAAACGGTCAAATCTATATTTGGTTTCGATATTATATGGATTCAGAAAATTCTGATCCAACCAAATGTCTGTAGAATTCTTATTTGTAATAATGTTCTGATCGATGGCATCTAGATTGGCATTTAATGTACCTTCTCTTTTGCAAGATGCCAGAATTGTAAGCGCGCACATTGCTACAATCCCCTTATTGAATATTTTTTTCATAACAATCATCTTAATTATCTTGGATTTTGTGCTACACCAGAAAGCGTAACTTGTGAAGGAAGCTGAAATAATTTACGGGGATCGTCTGCAGCGAGTGTAATCGTCTGAAATGAGCCGTTTACAGCAAAGATTTTGTGCTCTACAGGTAATTTATATCTCAGGATATCAAACCATCTCAAACCTTCCTGCGTAAATTCTTTCTTTTTAAAATCTAAAACAGTAGTAATTAGCCCGGCCTTAGGATCTGTTATACCATAATATGCAGCAATTTTAGCTAAAGTAACAGCATGTGTAGAGGGGTTATAGTTTAATATACGTGTACTGCAATACGTATTTAAATCAGCAAGTGCCAGGGCATTTTGTCCTAAAGCAGCATAAGCTTCAGCCCTGTTTAACAAGGTCTCATCAGCCGTTAACACAGGTACAATTGTATAGGGAAAACCAATAGTGGCATTAGGACTGGTTTTCACAAAGTACTCATTCCACTTTAGCATACTGTAATGTGGCTGACCATAATATGCTGATTTATAACACCAGCGTGCTCCTGTTACATTAGGCGTGAAAACTTCATTATTGATCACCTGGCCATAACCATAACGTGGGGTACGTGTTCTTGCCCATGATGATGCAGTTTCTATCAAAAGCAAAGTTGAAGGTTCAGATGCCTGCGTAAAATATACATACATTTCATCCAATGTATAGGTATTGTATCTGGTATTCCAAGGCCTTAAAATAGTAGCAAATGAATTTCCAGGCGAAACTGCACTTGCATATTCAATTACTTTCTCATAATTCTTTTTCAAAAGATAAAACCTAGCGGCAAATGCGTTAGCTGCTGCCACATTAAAATGGTATTTTTGTATTCTATAAGATGAGTTTTTAATAAGAGGCAGTCCTTCTAACAGATCTTTCTCAATGCTAGCATATACAGAGGCAACAGTACCTCTGCTATATTGACCAACCACAACCTTTTCAGGATCAGTCATATACGGAATTCCTGGCGAATCGTTACTGGTAGCAGGATCATAAACTTTAGAAAAAAGATTCACCAGCATAAAATGTGCATACGCTCTGGCCAGCAAGGCCTCTCCTTTGTACGGCAGAGCAGCATTACCAAAGTTATGGGTATTTATCGCTTCAAGTGCTGCGTTTGCCGCTGCTATGGCCTCATAAGCCGAATTCCAGTAATACGTTGGAGTATCAGTATCGTTATCATCATTATCCAACCAATAATAGGGCTGTGTAATGGTACGTGATTCGTTGCCGATCCCCGGTCCTTTATCTTCTACATTATCAGAAGAAGTTTCAGTAAAAGGAATATAATTTGCTTCTGGATAGGCACTGGTGAGCAGTTCTGCAACTTTTTCTACAGTATTTAATTGTGTTCTCTGATCAGGTGCTTTCTCCAAAAACTTTTTACATCCTGAAGTGGAGATGAGCGCCAATGCAAAGATTGATATATATAATTTTTTCATGATATAAAATTTAGAATCCAACTTTTAATGATAAAGTAAATTGACGTGGAATTGGCAATGCCACACCTCCAGACCCAAAAAACTCAGGATCCTGACCATTTAATTTTTTGTCAGAATAGATCAGGAATAAGTTGTTTCCAACGGCACTGATCGATGAATTTGTTAAGCCAAGTTTCTTTGTATACTTAGCTGGTATGTTATAACTTAAAATAATCTGTTTCATCCGCACAAAACCACCATCTGCAACACGCTCCGTTGAATAATTATAGTTATTGTAAGCATAGTTGCTACCAAAAGCCTGTGCTTCTAAAACATCTAATATAGATGGAACGTTGGTTTTCAGTTCATCACCCTGCATTTCCCAACGGCTTAAGAATGCTTTTGGCATAGCATCAAGATCACTATAGCTGGTTTTGAAAGATGGGGATAAGCGAACTTTGTTACCGGCAGCAAAAGTGATGAGTGCAGATAATGTAAAGTCCTTGTATTTAAAGGTATTAGAAAAACCTCCGGTATATTTTGGATCTACAGGCCCCTCATATTTAAGGTATTTAACCACATCGCTCTGTAAATAAACATCGCCGCTAACCTCGCCCTCGTCATTAATAAACCTAGGTGAACCGTTTTTTGGATCTAAACCCTGAAAATCAAGAGAGAATAAACCACGTTGCGCATAACCCTCTAAAGGACCACCATCTGCACCAATTAAACCAAAAATAGTTGGCTGATTTTTAAGATTGGTAATCTTATTTTTGTTGAATCCGAAAATAAGCTGTGTTGACCAGTTAAAATCTCTGGCTTTCAAAACCTTTGCCCCCAAAGAAGCCTCTATACCATCAGATTTCATATCGGCATAATTGGCAAATTTAACAGCTTCACCGCCTATACCACCATTTCTGAAAGCTCCGATCAAATCAAAACTCTTTCTTTTGTAAGCATCAACGGTTAAGGTTAACTTTTCATCAAACAAACCCAAATCTAAACCTACGTTCAACTCATTCAGTTTCTCGAAAGTAAGCTCAGAATTTTCTAAACCTGATATGTAAAGTTTAGTTTCTTTTTCTCCAAGATAAGGTCGGCGTGTACCCATGCTTTGTAAAACCAGACTTGAATTAGTTGCCGAACCCATGCTTGCCACTAAACCATAAGTAGCGCGCAGCGTAGCACGGTTTATAATTTTCTTGACCCTTTCACCCTGCATGAATTTTTCGGTATCGATGTTCCAGGCTCCCGAAACGTTCCAGGTTGGTAACCATCTTGCAGTTGGCGATTCTCCCAATAAGTTAGAACCATCGTAACGGCCTGTAGCATTGATACTATATTTACCTTTGTATGAGTAGGCTGCTCTCAATGAATAGTTTAAATAACGTTCATAGCGATAGCCCATGCTGTAGTAGTTAAAACCACTTTCTACATTCGATTTTACAATGTTAGGATCAATAAATGGAACTCCACCTTTATCATACTGATAACCGTAGCCATCAAATATTTTGTTCTGACGGTCGATATAGCGCATTTCCTGCGTGGCGAAAAAGTTTACCAAATGATCTTCATTAAACGTCTTATCATATTCTAAACTATTACGTACATAGTAATTTACAATATTATCGTCATTTGTTTTATAGAAACCGCCGTAAGGTAGAACAGAAACGGGCAGTGCATTGGGATCATCCGGATTGCGGTATAAAAATTTGTTATTTCCCCTGATGGTGGCATCATTTAGGCTTATACCAGCACGGTAAGCCTGGGCCATATTAGAGTTTTCGGTAATTTTATGTTCCTGACTTGTTTTTGCATAACGATAAGCACCGTCAAAAGCATATTTTAAGTCTTTTGTAATTTTATATTTTAAACCACCCTGTACTTTAAAATCTATTAAATTTAATTCCAGCGTATTGTTTTCCAGCTCGTTTAAGATATTGAAAGGTGCATAGTTTTGGGTAAAAAACTCTCGGTTACCATTTGCATCATAAGCGGTTAGGGTACGGCTTGTATTGAGTGCATAACTAAATGGATTGATATCAAAATCACGGTCGTATGTACCATACACCGGGTTTCCGTTTCTACCTAACGTACCTGGTGCTTTTTGATCACGGATAGAACCCTGGGTAATCAACTCTAAACTTAATTTATCGCTGATTTCGAAATTACCCCTGACATTTCCTGTAAAACGCTTTACATTATCTCCAACAGTCCAACCATTGTCCTGAAGATAACTTGTTGACGCATAAAATTTAGATTTTTGCGTTCCACTAGACACACTTAATGAGTGTTCCTGCATGAAAGATTGTTTAAACAAAATATCAAACCAATCCGTATTCGTATCAGCATAACGCTGCAAAAATTGCTTCTGACTCTGCGCATCATTTCTTAAAGCGTAAGTACCGGTTGCAGAATCATAAATATACATTTGATTGTACATTTTGGTAAAAACCCCACCATTGGCACTGCGTGAAGAGCTGGAGTGATTTAACCAACCTTTATTCTGCATTTCCAGATAAACATTCATCTGGTCAGCCGAATTAAGGATATCAAAGTTATTGTAAGAAGGTTTCATGTAACTTGAAAAGTTCCCGGTATAGGAGAAAACTGGTTTACCATCTGTATTTCTACCTTTTTTGGTGGTAATAATAACAACACCGTTCATTGCCCTCGCTCCATACTGTGCCGTTGCCGCTGCATCCTTTAAAATATTGAAACTTTCGATATCATCAGGGTTTAATCCTGCTACTGATGATCCAACTAAAGTTGACGGATCTCCAGTTGATAATTGTTCGTTAGAAATGTTTACCACATCCTCTAAGATGATACCATCTACCACCCATAAAGGTTTGTTGTCGCCCGAAATCGAGGTAGCACCACGTACACGGATTTTAGGTGCGGCTCCAAATGTTCCTGAAACGTTTTGTACCGAAACGCCGGCTACCCTTCCTTCAAGCATCCGGCTTACATCGGTAATACCATCTCGTTTTACATCTGATGCTTTTAAAGAAGTTGCTGCTCCAGTGAAAAGCTTTTTATTCAGATCCTGATAACCTGTTGATACAACGTTTACTTCTTTAAGTTGAGCTGCATCTTCCTCTAAAGTAACATTAATAGTTGTTTTCGTTCCTACCTCAACCTCAATTGTTTTATATCCAATATAGCTAAAAACCAAGGTAGCACCTTCTTTAACTGAGATCGTGAAATCTCCATTACCGCTCGTGGACACCGCGTTGGCAACTCCTTTTTCTCTTACACTTACTCCTGGTAATACTGCCCCATTTTTATCTCTCACTTTACCGGTTACCTTTACATTAGCAAAATAGCTCAGCATCTTATCGAATACCGATTTTTCTTTTAATGTAATCAGGATCGTTTTATCTTCAATAGCATAATTAAGGTCTCCACCTGCAACAATTTTGCCCATCACCTCTTCAATGGTTGAGTTATTAAAATCAACATTTAACGTGGTTGAAGTTTTAATTTTGTTGGTAGATAAAAGAACATCATAACCCGATTGTCTCCTTATCTCTTTAAAAACTCTTTCTAATGTTACATTTTTTTCTTTCAATGTAACCAATTGTCCGAATGAAGCTGCACTTACCTGCATTAACGAGGCCAGCAGAACAACCGTAATTAACTTCATCATGAGTAGCAATTTAGGTATGTAGCGTCGATGCGTACATAAAATTTCAATATAAATTTTGTACATTTAATAGTCTGTTTTTTTGTGCGAAGCGCAATGAAGTTTGGACGCATAATTGCGTTTCGCGGGTTATCCAAGAAATAATTGATTTTTAATCGATTCCGGTTTACGGAATAGCTAAACAGATATGAAAAGGGGTGTTACAAGCACTCCTTTTTTATGCGTTCAACTTTTGGATCGTCAGGAGTTTTGTCGAAGTTTATTCATGGTTGTTAGGTTATGGTTGATTAATTAGTTGCTTCTTATTTTATAGATAAAGGTTAGTTACTTCTTCATCTTTTTACTCGTTATTCTTTATACACAATCACTTTATTGTCCTTGATGTCAAAGCGAACCTGGCCGGTCTGCTCAAATTTTCTAAGCACTTTTGATATTTTTTCGAAGCGGCTTACCGTACCATAGTACATCACATCTTTGACTTCAGGATCGGCATATTCTATTTCTACATTATACCATCGGGCCACCTTGCGTAAAATGCTTTCCTGTTTTTCGTTGTTGAACATGAAATAACCCTTTTTCCAGGCAATGGCTTCATCCACATCTACTTCTTTTACATCTATGCCCGAATTGGTTACCAGCGATTGTTCTCCAGGCTTAAGCACTTCGCTTTCATTGTTATTTTTGTGAGAAACCCGCACACTACCTTCCAATAGCGTAGTTCTGGTTACCTTCTCATCCTTATAGCTATTAATATTAAAGTGAGTACCCAACACTTCAACAACCTGTTTATCGGTTTCTACAATAAAGGGGTGTACAGGATCTTTAGCTACTTCAAAATAAGCTTCCCCATCTACTTTAACCACACGCTGTTTTGCTGTACCAATGTTTAATGCATATTGAATGGAAGAGGCCGCATTTAACCAAACAGTAGAACCATCTGGCAACTTAATTTGCCATTCTCCACCGTTTGGGGTTGAAATGGTATTTAACCGATCATCGTTTACATTTTCAGATTCAGCAATATGGTACACCAACTGGCCGTCGTCAGTTTTGGTGATCGAGAAACCGGCTTCTTTTGCTACATCGCCTTTCATGGCGTCGGAAAGCGAGATTTTCCTCCCATCAGACAAGGTAAGAACAGCTTTATTTTTCCCGGGGGCTATATCGGTAGCAAAAACATGTTCTTTCTTCTTCTGCAGCGCATGGTAGGCCGTTAAAGAAAACACGGCAAATACCACGGCAGCGGCAGCCCATTTTAAGCTATTCATTAAAATCCGCCTCGGCGACCGCGTTGGTTTGTCTACCGTTAGAATTTTATGAAGAACCGGATTCCATTTTTCCTCATTAACATTAACTGCGTGTTCTTCTTCTGAGATAATCATTTTCACGATTTCATCAGAAAGTGACGACGTGCTGTTTTCTACCAAAAACAAAAGCTCCTCCTGTTCAGATTGATTTAAGTTTTTAGCGGTAAACTGCTTTAATAGATAATGTATACGTTCTTCCATAAAGATTCTGATACTAAGAAGCAACAAAAGAAAATTAGGACTATCGGAATACCATTTTTTTTTATTTTATTTTCAAAAAAACAGAAACAATTGGAAAAAAGAATACTATCCCATGCTGATCGAGGTGGGTACGGATGGATTTTAAAGCAATTACAAGGGCATTTTTCACTGTATTGGGTGAAATATTGAGGATTTCTGCAATTTCTGGTATAGTTTTACCATCACGCCTGCTCAGTTGGTATATATTTTTTCTTTGTTCAGGCAATTTATCTATAGCAACAGCAATAATTCTTGTCACTTCATTTAAATTAATAGTTTCTATAGTATTATTATGACTATCACGCTGTTTGGCCATAAATGCATCAACAACCCGTTCCTCTTTTAACTTTTTACGCAGATAGCTTAAACTTTCGTTAGCAACATATTTATATAGATAGGCTTTTACATTCTCTACTTCTGCCAGTTTATCACGATTTAGCCAGACCCTTAAAAATGCGTCCTGAATAATTTCTTCGGCGGCATCATCAGATTTTGTAAATTTTGAGGCAAAAATGTGGAGCACAGGAAGGTATTTGAAGAACAAAACAGAAAATGCTTGTTCATCTCCCTCCACGATTTTATCAATCAGGGTACGCTCTTTATCCACATTACTTACCGCCATAAAATAGTTTGTTAACCACCCTGTAATTATTTTGAAAGGGCTTATGATAGATTAAAAGATATGGAAAACTAAAACTATTTAGTTTAACTACAATACAACTTTATTATCAAATATACAGATTAGTAAATTTTGTGCACTAAAAAATGTATTAAAAAATAAAAGCCTTAATTTTAAGTTAAGGCTTCATTTATTTTTAAAAGGTCTCTTATTTAATTAGTATTGATAATATGGCGAGATCATCAAATAAACCACCACACCGGTTATGGCAACATAAAGCCATAAAGGAAATGTAATTCGTGCAATTTTTCTGTGACGATCGAAACGCTCGGCCAGCGCCCTCACATAAGTAACCAAAACCAAAGGGATAATGGCAATTGACAATAAGATATGGGTTAACAAAATAAAAAAGTAAGCATATTTTATCGCTCCATCTCCTCCAAATTTAGTTGAAGGTGTGGTCATATGATAGGCGATGTACATCACCAAAAACAATAAAGAGCAACCTATGGCTGTTTTCATCAAATTTTGGTGCAATTGTATCTTTCCATTTTTTATTGCCCAAACCGCAATAACCAAGAATACGGCAGTAATCCCGTTGATAGTGGCGTATATTGGCGGTAAAAAAGGCAGGGCAGGCGCATCAATCCCCAGATCTTTTAGCTTTACCACAAATAAAAAAGCTACTGCTACCGGTATAAAAACAGAGAGGATAATGATCCACTTGCTATATTTTTTCTCAATCGGGCTATTTTCCATGAGTTTTTTAATCTCTTTATTTTATTAACGCATATATAAATCTGAACTCAACGTGTAGACGGTGAACTCCGAACTTTCAACTCTAAATTAACTTATCGACCATCTTTAACATTTCTCAAATACTCGGCAATAAGCACTTTTATTTCATCCTCTAACCTGGCATTTGCCTCAGCATTATCGGCGTCGTAAATACCCCTTATCCGATGTAAGTGATCTATAAGCACTATTTTATTACTAAATATAAAGCTGCTTTTCCCTTTAGCTTCATTAGATACGACATCAAGTAATAAACCTTGCCTGATTAATGGATAAGTTTGCGCAGTATCTCCCGCCAAAACATCCCATTTACCTTCTCTGGCCTTAAAATCAGCAGCAATGTTTTTGAGCTTATTTACATCGGCCGGATCAACAGACAGGCTTACAAATTTAACCAGAGGTTTCTTTTCATAGCTATCGGAAAGTTGCCTGATGTATTGATTTGCCTGTTGGTTTCTGGCTCCGGCGTAGAATAAGTTTAGTACTACAATCTTATTCTCAAATGATTTCCAGTTGACGGTATCGTTGTGCTGGTTGATCAGTTTAAAATCAGGAACAACATGATAAATGGTATCTGGAATTTTCTTTCCCTTTACACTGTGGAAGGTAGTAGCCACTGTCTTTTTTCCAAAGATGGGTAAACTCTTATACCGGTTTTTTGCAAAATGTGGCAATAAGTAAAAAAACAAAAATCCCGGTATAGCTAAAATGCTTACCAGGATTAATACCTTTTTTATCGGGCTTCTTTTCATTAATGGTTCATCATGTGGATGTTTAAAAACCCACCTTCTATCAGCATTAAGACAATAAAGTAAATAATGAAAATGAACGATACTGTTAGGGCTAACTGTAGACCTAATTTCTCAAACTTTAAGTGCATGAAATAGGCTACAATATAAAATGCCTTTACCAAAGTTAATGCGATATAGATATAGTTACCTACATGTTGTGGAATATGTCCACCAGGGATAGCCCATAATGCGATGATAAATTCGATTGCGGTGATTAAAGTTAAAATACCTGCTACTTTCCAGATTTTTGCTTTATCCATTCCGGCATGTTCGCCATGCTCGTGTCCTTCTTCTAAATGCGAATGTTGTGACATGTTAAATATTTTTATAAATTGAAAATTAAACCAAATAGAAGAATGTAAATACAAACACCCATACTAAGTCTACAAAGTGCCAGTATAAACCCACTTTTTCAACCATTAAATAATGGCCTCTTTTTTCGAAAGTTCCATTGATCGTCATGATCAAAATTATCACATTAATCATAACACCACTAAATACGTGGAAACCGTGAAAACCAGTGATGGTAAAGAACAGGTTTGCAAACTGCTGTGCGGCAACTAAAGAAACAGGTCCGTCAAACAAGTGTTTCAATTCTTCAGCCGAAGGAATAGTTCCCCACCAGAAACCTTCATGATGCAGGTGTGTCCATTCTAAAGCCTGACAGCCTAAGAACATAAAACCAAAGATAATAGTAGCTACAAGCCAACCGATTACCTCTTTTTTTGCACGACGATGTCCAGCCTCAACTGCCATAACCATAGTTACAGAACTTAAGATCAGGATAAAGGTCATGATACCCACAAATACTAATGGTGCACCTGTATCTTTAATACCAGGAATAGATTGGAAAACCAAATCCGGATCTGGCCATGTTAATTTAGAAAAACGCTGAGCGCCATAGTAGATCAATAAAGATGAAAAAGTAAAAGCATCTGATAAAAGGAAAAACCACATCATGATTTTACCATATTCTACCGACCACGGAGAACGGCCACCATTCCATGGCCCGGTTTTAACTTGATCTAATTGTGATACTGCATTCATTTGGAAATAGTATAATAGTTTGTTAACAAATTTAACGGTTCAAAAGTAAAAAAACATACAGATATATCCATAATATATCTATAAAATGCCAAAAAATAGAAGCGATTTCCATTCTATACTGAACTTTGGCAACAGGCAGGCTTTTATAGCTACCGGCCAAAGCACTTATAATTAGCCCAACACCGGCAATAATGTGCAAAAGGTGCATACCAGATACTACGTAGATAAATGATATTGCGGCATTGTTTCCTACCAAAGTAGCTCCGGTTCGCACCATACTTCCCCAGGCATTAAACTGCATGATGCCAAAAGCAACAGCTAATATCACCGTAACCCAAAGCATGTTGCGCTGTAAGCTAAAATTAAGCTTCTTTAAAGCCCTGGAAGCTAACACCAGAGTGATGCTACTGGCCACGATAACCAAACTGGAGTAAATAAAGGCATCAGGTAATACTAAACCATGTCCTTTTCCTTTTGAGGCGGCAAACACCAGATAATAACTGGTAAAACCACCAAACATAATTGTTGATGATACGACAAATAACCAAACGATAAATTTTCGTGGTTTTGGGTCAAACGTATCCTGCATCTTTTCCATTGTTAGCACCATAAATTATTTTGCTATAAAATTTAATAATAAACCCAGCTGTACCGCGGGGATGTAAAAAAACGAACAGAACATCACTTTTTTAGCATCAGCCAGTTCTCTGCTCATTAAAAGTTTAAAAGCCAGCCAGCTAAAAATAAGTCCGGCTATTAAAGATAAACCTGCAATGTAATAACCGCCAAAACCATAAATGGTTGGCAATAAACTTACCGGAATTAAAATCAGCGTACTTAAAAAAGTTAAAAGTGCCGATATTCTATCTCTTTTCTTAGTGGGCAATAACCTAAAACCTGCCTTTTTATAATCGTCATCCAAAACCCATGCAATTGCCCAGAAGTGAGGAAACTGCCATACAAACTGAATTAGGAATAAAATAACAGCAATGTAATAATCAATTTCATGAAACATTTCGGCTTTTAAGCTCCCAAAAGCGGCCAGATAACCAATAAGCGGTGGCAAAGCCCCGGGTATTGCACCTACAAAAACGGCAATTGGCGATTTTCTCTTTAATGGTGTGTAGGCGAAGGCATATAACAAAATTGAAAATACCGATAACAAACCCGTTTCCAGATTTAAATGCCCCAACAGCCAGGTCCCTGAAAATGCCATGAAAACACCCAAAATCAATCCCTGCCCTGTAGTCATTCTACCTGCCGGCATCGGGCGGTCTTTGGTTCTGGACATTAATTTATCCAGATCTTTTTCAATAATCTCATTAAAGCAGTTTGCGGCAGCAGTTACTAAAAAACCACCAGCAATTAATATCAACCAGTTGCCCCAATCAATACTCGGGATATGGCCTCTGCCTACCTGCATTTTCTGCCCGATCAAAAAGGAGATCGACGCCGAAAGCACCACCGTAAACGATAGCCTGAATTTGATAAGTTTAGAAAAATCTGAAAGATATTGTTTCAATTTTCTTAAATATTATTGTTTATAGGTACTTGTTCTGTAAACCAACAAGTACAGGTAAAACTGTAAACTAAACAACAGCGTAGAAAACAAAATATGCAATGCCTGCGCTGCTGGCGGGAAAGCGATGTATGCCAAAGCTAAACCACTTAATAACTGAACAAAGAGCGTAACTAAAATAAACTTAGCAGTCAACAATGGAGCAGCTTTACCACTAAAACGATCAATAACCATTTTATAGACCACGCCGTTGGTAATAACTACCAATATGGCCAAATCGCGGTGATAAGAAAAGATACCTCCCACCCTCGAAATCCACGTTGCTTTTTCACCGTAGCCCAAAGATTTTGCAACTACATCTATGGCTTCTCTTACATCGGTGCCCAAAATAATCTGAACAATGCTCACCGCAAGTGTAAAGAATAAAAACCCTTTCAGCCATAATATTTTATACATAATTACCGAAGGCGCTTTATTGAGCTGTTTTGCGTAATTGTATGTGTAGATAGAAATGGCCAGGATAACCAGTGCTAAAAGCATATGTACCGTTACCACCCACTGTGCCAGATTAGTCGAAACTACTATAGATCCCAACCAGGCTTGATAACCTACCACGAAAATATTGAGTATGCTTAATACAATAATACGTTTAGCTGTTTTACGATAGGTAAAAGAATAAATGGCCGTAAGCAATAAGAAGATTCCAGCAGCTACGCCAGCCAAACGGTTCAGGTATTCAGTCCAGGTTTTGCCCGGATTGAATTCCTCTGGTATAGTAATGCTTTTATCATGTCTGATGCTGTCAGCAAGGGCTGCTTTACCCATACTTTCCAGATATCTGGCAAACTTTTCGTTCTTCTTTAACCTTCCAGCCACATACTTCTCCTTATAATCGGCAGGAAGTTGAGATACATGAGTTGGCGGAATGTAACGATCGAAACATTTTGGCCAATCCGGGCATCCCATGCCAGATCCGGTACTGCGAACAATACCTCCGGCAAGTACAACCAATAGCGTAACTATGATGGTTATAAGATTAATGCTAATGAAACGCTGTTCTGATCTGCTGACCATATATCTATTAAGATGAAAAGGGTATCCGGATAAGCAGAAACTTAATCAGATACCCCTTTAAAATTTTATGCTAAGCTTAAAACTAGCCTTTGTTTTCTGTAACAGGATTAGCTAATTCCCATTCTTGTTGAATTTTTTCTGCTTCCTCATTTCCCTCAAAATCGTGAGGTAAATTAGAGTTCATCGTTTGCGAGAAAGGAACAGTTTGAGGAATAAAATCTGCATCATGTCCTGGCTTGCTATAATCGTATGGCCATCTGTAAACTGTTGGGATTTCACCTGGCCAGTTACCGTGTAGGTGTTCAACAGGAGCGGTCCATTCTAAAGTATTCGATTCCCATGGATTCTGAGGAGCTACTTTTCCTTTAAAGATGGAATAAAAGAAGTTAAACAAAAACGCTACCTGAGCCAGAGCTGCCATAATAGCTGCCCAGGTTACAAATACGTTAACGGTTAACCACTTCTTCATAAATTCAAATTCGGTAAATGCATAGTAACGACGAGGTACACCATCTAAACCTAAGAAGTGAAGCGGGAAGAATACCAGGTAAGCTGCAATGAACGTTAACCAGAAGTGTAAGTATCCTAATTTGGCATTCATCATTCTACCGAACATTCTAGGGAACCAGTGATACACACCCGCAAGCATACCAAAAATTGCTGCAGATCCCATTACCAGGTGGAAGTGGGCAACAACAAAATATGTATCGTGTAAGTTAATATCTAAAGAAGCATTTCCTAAGAAGATACCGGTTAAACCACCAGAGATAAAGAATGAAACCAAACCGATAGCAAATAACATCGCCGGAGTGAAACGGATATTACCTCTCCATAATGTGGCCAAATAGTTAAATGTTTTTACTGCAGATGGTACCGCAATAATTAATGTGGTAATCATAAATACACCACCCAATAATGGGTTCATACCCGTTACAAACATATGGTGACCCCAAACGATAAACGATAATACGGTAATACCGATCAGAGAGTAAACCATGGCATGGTAACCAAAGATTGGTTTACGTGAGTTTACAGAAATAACCTCAGATGAGATACCCAATGCCGGCATGATTACGATGTAAACCTCAGGGTGACCTAAGAACCAGAACAAGTGTTGCCATAAGATCGGCGAACCACCTTCATTTGGTAAAATATCAGTACCCATCACAATATCTGACAAATAGAAACTGGTACCAAAACTACGGTCAAATACCATTAACACAACACCAGCTACAAGAACCGGGAAAGATAAGATACCTAAAATTGCAGTTAAAAAGAAAGCCCAAATGGTTAATGGCATTTTCCAAAGATCCATCCCTTTGGTACGCATATTCAAAATTGTACTCACGTAGTTGATACCACCCATTAAAGAGGAAGCTACGAAAAGTACCATACTGATTAACCACAACGTCATCCCTAAACCTGAACCCGGCATAGCCTTAGCCACTACAGATAATGGAGGATAAACCGTCCAACCACCTGATGCTGGTCCTGTTTGGATAAAGAATGATGACATCATGATCACACAAGCCATAAAGAAGAACCAGTATGAAAGCATGTTTAAGAATGGCGACGCCATATCTCTTGCACCTACCTGAAGTGGAATTAATAAATTACTAAAGGTACCACTTAATCCCGCGGTTAGTACAAAGAATACCATAATGGTACCATGAATGGTTACTAACGCCAGGTAAAAGTCAGGCTTGATACGACCTCCTTCAGCCCATTTACCTAAAAATGTTTCTAAGAAAGGGAAGTTCTGATCTGGCCATGCCAATTGAATACGGAATAAGATAGACAAGCCCATTGCAATTACCGCCATAATAATACCGGTAATCAAAAATTGCTTGGCAATCATTTTATGATCCATACTAAAGATGTACTTTGAAATCAAAGTCTCCTTATGATGCCCATGATCAGCGTGATCGTGATTGTGTTCGTCGTGTAATGCTATTGTTGACATAATTCGTTCGCTCCTGCTTAATATTATTTATTTAAAGCCATTTGGTTAGTTTTTACAGCTGCTGAATCTTTAGCTGCTGAGTCTGCTTCTGATTTTACAGGTGCAGGTGCCACTGGCAAATTAAATTGTTTTCTTAAATCGTCGTTTAAGTATGTTTTCTGTTCTGCAATCCAGGTTTTGTATTCAGCCTCCGATACTACCCGAACAACTTTTTGCATGTTATAATGACCTGATCCACAGATTTTAGCACATAAGAAAAGATAATTAAAGTTAGGATCGTTAGTTTCCTGCTGCATTTCTGCAGTTGTTTTTGTAGGTGTAAATTCAAATATAGTTCTCATACCTGGTACGGTATTTAACTGCACCCTAAAGTGTGGCATATAAAAACTGTGAATTACATCTTTACTGGTCAAGATAAGTTTAACTGGTTTGCCCACAGGAAGCACCATCTCATCTGCCATTTCATCATCACGGGAATTGACATCTTTAAAATCAATACCCAATGTATTGGTCGCTGTAGTTAACTTATAATTTTTGTTACCTACTATTCCATCAGCTCCAGGATAACGGATAGACCATTTAAATTGCTCCGAAGTAACTTCAATTTGTAATGGCTTATTATTTGGGTCTTCAACTTTGAAGAAGATAGATCTCCAGGTTAAGAAACCCATTAAAACCAAAACCGTTAACACTAAAGCCGGAACAATAGTCCAGATTTTTTCGATGGTATTATTGTGCGGATAGTAGTAAGCCTTTCTTTTTGCAGAATATTTATAGATGTAAGAAAATCCGAATAATAGGATGTGAGTCACTACAAATACAATAGTGGTAATGATTAACGTTAAGTTAAACATTCTGTCAATTTTCTTTCCATGCTCAGATGCTGCATCAGGAAGTAACATTGATCCATGTACTGTATATTCCCAATATACTCCATATAAACCGATCACCAGAAACAATGCAAACAAACTTGCATGTACCCTGTTCCAGTTGATACCAACAGGTTTACCTTGGGCTTCGCGGCTTAACTCATATACTTTTATTGCTTTACCAATAATGGCAATGAATAAGCATACCGCAAGGAAAACCAGAATATAAAATATTACCGATTTATAAACCTCGCCCATATCAACCTTCGGTGCCGCGGCAGCACCTGCTGCTGCATCTTGCGCAAATACGCTAGTGTTTGCAAAAACAGTAATCAATACTGCTAAAGCTGCGGTCGTTTTATTCGTTATAAACTTTCTTAAACTCATTTTCTTAAAAGTAGTACGCTGTACTGCTAATTATAATAATAATTAAATATTTGCTCTATCTTATCACCACTATAGTTGATGATGCAAACTTTCTTGTAATAATGGGTGATTCTTTGCAATTAAAGGCTTTTTGCTCAATGATGATAAAACCGTAAAGGTAAACAATCCCACGAAACCTAATGCAATACCGATTTCCACAATTCCAAAACCATTATGACCATCTTCAACCGCACCTGGCATAATCATTTGGTAATAATCTACCCAATGACCTAATAATACCACGATAGAAACGAATAATAATTTGGCATCGGTTCTTTTGTTATCCCTGTCCATTAATAATAATACCGGCGCTAAGAAATTCATGGCCAGGTTTAAGAAAAACCAGAACTTATAATATTCAAAACGTTTGTAGAAATATACAGTCTCTTCAGGCATATTGGCATAGTAGATCAATAAGAATTGCGCAAACCATACATAAGTCCAGAAGATAGAGAAACCGAAGATAAACTGGCCTAAATTGTGCAAGTGGCTATTGTTAACCCATTGCATATAACCTGCTCTTCTTAATAAAATCAGGATAACAGCAATTGTAGCTAAGCTGCTTACCCACATTGCGGCGAAGTTATACCAGCCAAACATGGTAGAGAACCAGTGTGCCTCTAACGACATGATCGTATCAAAAGCAAATACTGGCGTGGTAAAACCATAAATTACCAGGAAGATACAGGCATTTTTAAAGCTTTTTCTATATGAGTTTAAACCACCTGCCAAATCTTCGTTGTACGAAAATTTAACAAACATGATTGAAAATATACTGTAAACACCTAAGAATACCACTTGACGACCCAAGAAGAAAGGTACATTTAAAAATACCGATTTACCAGCAATAATGGCATCATAATTAGGGCTGTTTTGATCTGTTAATCCTTCAGCATGCCAGTGGTGATATAGGTTGTGTGAGAATAATCCTGCTGAAATAACCACTACTAGTATTACAGCTGCTATAGGCAAGGTTTTTGCCATAGCCTGTGGTACACGTAAAATTGATGCAGACCATCCTGCCTGCGCTACATATTGAACAGCCAGGAAAAATGTACCAGACATACAAACGCATGCAAAGTAATATGCCATAAGCAACAGGTTAGCAAAAGTACGTTCGTGCATTACTTTATCGCCAGCCAAAAAACCGAACAATACAGCTGCAATACCGATAACGATACCAACAATGCTTAACGTTTTTACTTTACCTGTAAACTCAAACTGTTCACTAAAATTAATATTGTGAGTTCCCATTTATATTTGCTTTACTATTGTCCTTTTTGTAATTGTTGAACATACATCACCACTTTCCAACGATCTGTTGGTGAGATTTGCGAAGCATGCGAGCCCATGTTATTTACACCGTATGTAATGGTATGATAGATTTTACCTGCGGTAAGGTCGACCATGTTACCACCTCTGGATGATGCACCGGTTTGATAAGCAGGTACACCACTAAATTTCTCAATTTTAACCAGATGGCCTTGTCCATCTCCTTTATCTCCGTGACAAGGGCTACAGAAAACGGTAAATAAGTGTTTACCCTGAGCCAGATTAACCGTATCAACCGGTAAAGGATTTACCATACTCACTCCTGCTGCTTCATATCCTTCTTTAGTATTAGGATACTCGTCATATTCGGTAAAACCAACTGGTTTTGTATGTGCAGGTGGTAACTGAGCAGTTTTACCATCTTTAAAATTTTTGTTTGGCTGATCCGGATTATAAGCAATCGGATCATACATGTTTCTGGCATATTCTAAGCCAGTACTGCGTTTATCTTTACAAGCAGAAAAGGTAGCTGCAAAAGCGATAGCTAAAAACGCTGTGTAAACAAATTTATTCTTATTCATAGCTAATGTACTTCCTTTCATTATACTTTATTTCTAAAGCACCTGCATCTTTTAATAATCCATCAATTACAGTATGTTCTGCATTGTCTTTTGCATCAACTGCAATTACAAAGCGATCATCAGTAGCACGTAAATCCATCACCCTTGGGGCCCTTCCTGGAAATAAGTGAGTAGATGCATAATAAGTTAACACCATACCGAAAGCACAGAATAATACGGTAAGCTCGAACATTATCGGAATAAAATCCGGCAATGCGAATGAGGGTTTACCACCTATGTTTACTCTCCAATCGATTACTGCGCAGAAATAAATCAAAGCGAATGCACAGCAAGTACCGGTAATACCAAAGCAAAATGCTGCGATATCGATTCTGGATCTCTTAATTCCTAATTTGGCTTCTATTCCGTGTATAGGCATCGGTGTATATACATCATAAATGCTGATGTTATTTTCCTGAAGCTTTTCGATGCCATGCATCATTTCGTCAGGATCGCCAAAGCTGCCTAAAATATATTTGATATCACTCATTGTTATATTTTTGCGTAATCTTCTTGTTTAACACTATCAAATTTTTCTAAAGACTCTATGTATTCAGCTACATATTCTTTATTCTCATGCCCTTCTTTAATCTGTTTCATTTTGGCTTGCTCACTTGCAGTTTTCAATAATAATTTAACCTCTGCAATAGCAATTGATGGCAATACCCTTAAGAACAATAAAAATAAGGTGAAGAATAAGCCGATCGAACCTACGAATACACTGATGTCAACCCAGGTTGGATAAAACATGGCCCAGCTTGATGGAATATAATCGCGGTGTAATGAAGTAACGATAATTACAAAACGCTCAAACCACATACCCACGTTTACTACGATTGATAAAATCCAGGTGGCTTTAATGCTCAAACGGATTTTTTTGAACCATAACAATTGTGGCGAAATTACGTTACAGGTCATCATCATCCAGTAAGACCACCAGTAAGGACCAGTAGACCTATTGATAAATGCATACTGCTCGTACTCTGAACCTGAATACCATGCGATAAAAAACTCAGTTAAATAAGCAACGCCTACGATTGATCCGGTTAAGATGATGATTTTATTCATCGACTCAATGTGGAACATGGTGATGTAGTTCTCTAAGCCCAATACCTTACGTGCAACCAATAATAAGGTTAATACCATCGCAAACCCTGAAAAGATCGCACCAGCCACGAAGTATGGCGGGAAGATGGTAGTATGCCAGCCTGGAATTACCGATGTGGCAAAGTCCATGGATACAATGGTGTGTACCGAAAGTACGAGTGGTGTAGATATACCCGCTAAGATCAACGACACCGCTTCGAAACGCTGCCAGGTTTTAACACTTCCGCTCCATCCAAAAGAAAAGATAGAATAAATTTTTCTGCGTGTACCTACCGCACGGTCGCGGATGGTTGCAATATCTGGTAATAAACCCGTGTACCAGAATAATAATGATACAGAGAAATAAGTGGAGATCGCAAACATATCCCATACCAGTGGTGAGTTAAAGTTTACCCAAAGTGATCCAAACTGATTTGGTAAAGGTAAAACCCAATAAGCTAACCAAGGACGGCCCATGTGAGATACCACATACGTTGCGGCACAGATAACGGCGAAAATGGTCATCGCCTCTGCCGACCGGTTGATGGAGTTACGCCAGTTCTGACGGAAGAGTAAAAGTACTGCTGAAATTAGTGTTCCGGCGTGACCGATACCTACCCACCATACGAAACCGGTGATATCCCAAGCCCAACCAACTGTTTTATTTAAGCCCCATGCACCGATACCATTCCAGAAAGTGTAACTAACAGCTACCACCCAAAGTAAAGCACCCAATGCTGAAACGATGAAACCAATCCACCAAGCCTTGTTAGGCTTATTTTCTACCGGCATTAAAATATCATCCGTAATTTTTGCATACGTGATATTATCGCCGGTAATTAATGGTTCTCTAAGTATTGATTCGTTATGTCCTGACATAATTTGTATTTTCTTTATACTAAAGCTTACGCTTGTACTGTTGTATCTGTATTTCTAATTTTTGTCATGTAGCCGATACCCGGTTTCACATTGATCTCTTCCAATACGTAGTAGATACGCTCAGAACGTAATGCTTTTGAAACCTCTGAATTTGGATCGTTTGCATCACCAAATACAATCGCATTTGCTGAACAAGCTTCCTGACAAGCCATTTTAATATCGCCATCTTTTAATGGACGTTTCTCCAGTTTAGCTTGTAATTTGCCACCTTGTATACGTTGAATACACATTGAGCATTTTTCCATAACCCCTCTCGAACGTGTAGTTACATCAGGATTTAAAACCAATTGGGTAAACTCGTTATTTAAATAGTTATCGAAACGAGAATCGTTCCAGTAGTTAAACCAGTTGAAACGACGTACTTTGTACGGACAGTTGTTAGCACAGTAACGTGTACCTACACAACGGTTATAAGCCATGTGGTTTAGGCCGTCACTTGAGTGAACAGTTGCCAATACCGGACAAACCGTTTCGCAAGGTGCATGATCACAGTGTTGGCACAACATCGGTTGGTGAACCACTGAAACATGATCTAAGTCTTCCAACTTAGCAATTTCTTTCTCTTTAGTTACATCACCATCTTTGGTTTCGTAGCTGTAATAACGGTCGATACGGATCCAGTGCATTTCACGGCGACGGCGAACCTCATCACGGCCTACAACAGGAATGTTGTTTTCGACGTTACAGGCAACAATACAAGAACCACAACCTGTACAGGCATTCAAATCGATTGCCATTACCCAGTTGTTACCTGGTTTTTCGTATTGATCCCAAAGATCATAATTTTTATGTTCACCTTTTTCGTTACCAGCTCCAGGATTTTTTAAGTACTCCTTAAAAGTAGCTTCTTTAATCACTGCACGGCCCTCGAAAGAGTGGTGAGTTTGTGTTTGAGCCAACTCATAATAACCACCTGTTGGGGTAATGGTTACATTTGTAGCATATTGCATGGTTCCGTTTACAAAAGAAACAAAAGGGAAAGCATTTTTACCTACATCGTTCCCTGCTTTACCCGCTTTGGTACGGCCATAACCTAATGCAATAGATGCAGTTCCCTGTGCTTGTCCTGGCTGGATTAAAACCGGAAGATCTACTGAATATCCGTTGCTTCCTTTAACCGAAACCACATCAAACTCTTTAACTTTTAATTTCTCTGCAGTTTTAGGCGCAAGGGCAACAAAGTTATCCCAGGTTACTTTTGATACCGGATCTGGCAACTCTTGCAAGAATGCATTATTGGCATTTTTACCATCGCGCATTGGTACGTTTTCGTAAACCTGTAATTCAATCTGATCGCCACCTCTAAAAGCTTTGCTGCTATTTGCGATTGAAGTAGCAACCTGAGCTAAAGATTGTGTGAATGAATAAGCACCAGCAGTTTTAGCAGTTGCCGTTACTACCCCCTTTTCTAAAACCTCTTCCCATTTTAAACCAACAGCTGGTAACATTTTGGCTTCCCAGTTGCTACGTACAAACTGATAGTAGTCTTTAACCGGCGCATCAGCCCATGTTAATAAACTTTCTTCAGCCTGGCGGCTGTTAAAAACAGGATTGATTGTTGGCTGAACGATAGAATAATAACCTTCATAAGCGTTTGCATCACCCCATGATTCCAAATAGTTATGGTTAATGGCAATCGCATCACAAGCCGTAGCGGTTTCATCTGCACGATCAGCAAATGAAATTTTAGCAGGCACCTTCGCTAATGCATCAGTAAATGCTTTTGTATTCGGAGCATCATAAACCGGATTAGTGTTCAAGAATAAAACAGCACCAACTTCACCACGGTTCATTTCAGCAACTAAGCCACTAAATTCGGCATCGTTACCTGCATATAAATAACAAGGATTATCTAAATCGATAGTCGTACCATAACTTCCGATAGCGGCATTAATGGCATTTACTAAAATTTGCGTAGAAACATCATTCGAACCACAAACGACAAGGCCTTTACCTTTAGCCTGTACCAATTCTTTAGCTACCAATTTAATTACTTTATCAGCAGTAGCATTGTTGCCCAATGTTCCCCCTGGTAAAGCATTACCGGTAATTGCATTATATAAAGCAATTAAAGCAGGTCCTTCTTCCGATAATTTAACCGGAACACGGGTATCTGCATTGGTACCTGTTAAGCTCATTCCACTTTCGAACTGAATGTGGCGGCTCATTTTTTTATTTTCTAGCGATTTGTAGTTACGGTTAGCGGTATATTGAGCCGTAAACTCTTCTCCGCTGATCCAGGTACCCAAGAAATCGGCACCGAAACTGACAATTAAATCGGCTTTATCAAAGTTATATTTTGGTAAAACTGCTTTACCGAAGCTGTTTTGGTTCGCCTGGATTATACCGGTATAAGAAACCGCATCGTACTGTACCAATCTGGTTGCAGGGTATTTTGCAATAAAAGCTGCAATAACGGCATTGGTTGACGGGCTGTTTACAGTTGATGACACCAAACGGATTTTCTTGCCACCTGCCTGTGCTTTTGCCAACTCACCTTTAACATAGCTATCGATTTTTGCCCAGGTAGTTTCTTCAACTTTTCCATCTTTTACTAAAGCCGGTGCTTTTAGTTTAGATACATCATACAAATCTAAAACCGAAGCCTGCGCTCTCGCATCGGTACCACGGAAAAATTGACCCGCATTTGGATTTGGTTCAATTTTAATCGGGCGGCCCTCTCTGGTTTTAACTAAAATACTCTGGCCATTAAAGCTCGAAGTATAATAGTTAGGAATACCCGGAGTAACCTCCTCAGGTTTTACCAGGTAAGGAATAGATTTATGAACAGGTGCAGTTTGACAGGCTGCTAACGTTACAGCACCTAAACCAAAACCTAACGCCTTTAAAAAGTCGCGGCGTGGGGTAACGGTACTTAACCCTGCTTCATTTAAAACATCTTCTATTGGAAGTGGCTCGGCGAATTCGTTTTTATTATTCTTAACAAAATCGGGGGTATTGTTGTACTCCTCTAAGCCTTTCCAGTATTTTTTGTTGCTTTCCATTTAAGCTATATTACTGTTTATTCGAACGTTCTTACTAAACTCTATCTATTAATAGTGGCATTTACCACACTCTAAACCACCCAATAACGCTGGTGTAATTTTCTCGCCTTTTTTAATCTTTTCGTGTGCCTCAATCACCTTAGCGTAGAAAGCATTGTTTTTCTGACCAGAAATATCTGTTTCCTTATGGCAGTTAATACACCATTTCATGGTTAACGGAGAATATTGGTAAATTTCTTCCATCGTATTAACCGGACCATGACAAGCGAAACATACAGGTTCTGTTGGCTGTAATCCTTTTGCTTTGCGGATGGCATCTTCTGCAACAACTACGTGCTGAGAGTGGTTGAAGTAAGCAAAATCAGGAAGATTGTGTACACGTACCCATTCCATTGGTTTGGCTTTACTTTCATCATATTTCTGTGTCTCCGGATCGTAACCTAAAGCATTATAGATTTTCTTGATCTCAGGAGAAACTTCACCATCATATTTATCTCTGGCCTGTACCGCTTTATGGCAGTTCATACAAACATTTAATGATGGGATAGATGCATTTTTAGATTTAAATGCGCCAGAGTGGCAATACTGACAATCAATCTGATTAATCCCCGCATGCAGTTCGTGAGAGAATTTAATAGGCTGAACCGGTTGGTAACCAGTATGAACACCGGTGTTCCACATGCCCATCCAACCGAATGAACCTAAACAGATGATTAAACACAAGATAAAGAACATGACAAATTTCTTGTTTTTGAACATCTTGCGCACCCCAACTTTTAATGGCACATCCTCTTCAATCTCGATACCTTGTTTCTGTAGGATCAAACGCTCCAGTAATTTAGAAGCACGGCCTAAGATTACCAAAATAACAATGGCCAATACAACAATGGCCACAATACCTGCGATTGATAAACCTGAAGTGCCCTGATCTTTAGCTAAAGTAGAAGAAGCGACACTTGGATCACCTGCCGGCTTAGGCTCGCCTTCTTTAATGTAAGCTAAGATATCTTTTACTTTGGTCTCATCTAACTCAGGAAAAGAGGTCATTGGTACTTTTCCATTCTCGTTAAAAAGTTTAACAGCTTCAGGATTACCGGAAGCTACCAGGCCTTGCGAATTTGGAATCCATTTTAAAAGGAACTCTTCCGAGTGACGATCACTGACACCCTTTAAGGCCGGACCAACTAATTTAGCATCTAATGCGTGGCACGAAGAACATTTAGCTTTGAAAAGCGTTCTTCCTTCTTTAGCATCCTGCGCATTTACGGTAGAAACCGCTATTACGGAAATTGCTGAAAATACGAATAACGACTTCCAAACGCTTTTTAAAATCATCGAGATATCTCTCATAATGAACACTTTATACTTATTTAATTTACTTTTTGTTGTGAAATTGATGCTGAACTAGGGGTAGCCCCACCAAAACTTGAACAAAAGTATAACTTATTAATAAATCCCATGACATAATAGTGACTTGAAATACAATTTATAATCATTCTAAACAAATGCCATTTCAAGCCATTCTGGCAATAAAAATGCCCATTTTTAAGATGTTATCTCCAATGGGCATACTAGAAACCAATTTGGTCTATTTATTTTTCTGATTATTGTTTTAATATCCAGGCAAACATTAACGGTGCTACAATTGTAGCATCACTTTCTACGATAAATTTTGGCGTATGGATATCCAGTTTACCCCAGGTAATCTTTTCGTTTGGTACAGCTCCGGAATAAGAACCATAAGAAGTGGTTGAATCAGAAATCTGGCAGAAATAACTCCAGAAGGGAATATTTTCCATTTCCATATCCTGATAAAGCATTGGCACTACACAGATTGGGAAATCGCCGGCAATACCGCCACCAATCTGAAAGAAACCAATTCCCTTACCCTCAGAGTTTTTAACATACCAGTCGGCAAGCCAGCCCATATACTCAATCCCGCTTTTCATTGTGGTTGCTTTAAATTCGTTTTTGATTACATAAGAAGCAAAAATGTTACCCATGGTTGAGTCTTCCCATCCCGGTACCACAATTGGCAAATTTTTCTCTGCCGCAGCCAACATCCACGAGTTTTTAGGATCGATTTCATAATATTGTTCCAAAACACCACTCAGCAGCATTTTATACATAAACTCATGTGGGAAATATCTTTCACCCGCATCATCTGCATCTTTCCAGATTTTGTGGATGTGTTTTTGTAAACGGCGGAAAGCTTCTTCTTCCGGAATACAGGTATCGGTAACACGGTTGTAATGGTTCTCTAAAAGATCCCATTCATCCTGCGGACTTAAATCGCGATAGTTCGGAACGCGTTTATAATGAGAATGTGCCACCAGATTCATAATATCTTCTTCAAGGTTTGCACCTGTACAAGAAATAATAGCCACTTTATCCTGGCGGATCATCTCTGCAAGTGAAATTCCCAATTCTGCAGTACTCATTGCACCAGCAAGTGTGATCATCATTTTACCACCTTCATCTAAATGCGTTTCGTATCCTTTAGCCGCATCCATCATTGCAGCAGCATTAAAATGGAGGTAATTACGCTCCATAAACTGAGATATCGGTCCTCTTGTATTGCTCATTTCGTTTTGTATTGTTTGCCGCAAAAATAGGTATTTAGGCCGAAAGCTGAAAACTTAAAAGCGTATAGCTTCTGGAGTATGGCGTTTGGCGCTTAGCGCATGGTGCCAATTAGCCGCTATAGATTAGCATATCATGCCCTCACGATTCGTCATCCTGAACCTCCGCCCGGCCGGTCGGACGGGTGTTTCAGCATTTTATTGAAAAAGCAACTGCGGCATATAAATGCAACAGTTCCCCAACTCGAGCGTCATCCTGAACTTGTTTCAGGATCTTTCACGGCAGATAAGCGATCACATCTTTTTTGGAAAGCAATGACAGTAGCTATTTTTAAAGTCAGCCCGGCTTTTTGGTACAAGTCCGCGGCTCGTGCCTCACCTGCGGGCTTTCCCCTACAATCCGGTTTAGGTGGCGGCGGGCATTGCATCAATTCCCGGCGATCGTCATCCTGAACAGAATAGAAGAATTCGTTTATCAAAAGTCGCTAGCAGTATACAAATGCAACAATCCCCCCAGGTCGTCATCCTGAGCGGAGTCGAAGGATCTATCATCCGAAGAGTTTATTATTATATTTTTTCGGAAAGCAGTTGCAGCAACCTTTATCAAAGTCAGCCCGGCTTTTTGATACAAGTCCGCGGCTCCTGCCTCACCTGCGGGCTTTCCCCAACAATCCGGTTTAGGCGGCGGCGGGCATTGCATCAATTCCCGGCGATCGTCATCCTGAACAGAATCGAAGGATCTATCATTAGAAAGGTAATGTAACCGGATCCAGTTTCCAAACTCAACATCAAGTTATTTATCTGAAACGGGCCAGAGACCCGCTCTCATTTCTGAATCCGTAAAGTCATTTGGAATTCTACGGACAGCAGGGATAATACACTTAAAATATATCTTTCCATTTAGCTCCTACGCCTATGCGTTTTTTTTACCCTTATTTAATACTGGATTAACATGCTCCATCTAATTTCGCGCATCCAATCCAATCAAATGAATAAAAAATTACTTTTTATAACCGCATTATATGCAGTTGCGGCCATTTCCTGTAAAAAAAACAAAGGAGAAGAAATTTCCGCTACAGTTAATTATCCTAACATGGCCGAAGTCAATTCGCCGGCTATACTTTTTACTACCGCCAGCGGCGTAAATGTATATAACGGGGGATTTGGTTCGGCCTTAGCTGCTGATCCGACAGAGCCAACTGTATTTTATATGCTTACCGATCGGGGTGCCAACGTAGGTGGGCAGGCATCAAACTCCATCATTATCGGCAAACCAGATTTTGCTCCACAGATTGGCAAGTTCAGACTCAAGGATGGTAAACTATATCTCGAACAAACCATAGAACTGAAAAATGCATCAGGAAACAAGTTAAATGGAATACCCAATCCCACTGGTATGGGTGCTACCGGAGAAACACCTTTTGATTTAAATGGCAATGCCATTAGTCCGAGTGCTGATGGAATTGATTCGGAAGGATTAGTTAGAGCGGCAGACGGTTCTTATTGGGTAAGTGATGAATATGGCCCTCACCTGGTACACTTTGATGCCAACGGAAAAACCCTTGAAAGAATCAATCCCTTCGGAAGTGGCACCGGCGGCCGTAAAATCCCAACCGTTTTTGCTAAAAGACGAGCCAACCGTGGCATGGAAGGCTTAAGCATAACGCCCGATGGCAAAACCCTCGTAGGCATCATGCAATCGCCAATGTATAATCCGTCAAAATCTGCGGTCTCCGGCTCAACGGTGATCAGAATCCTAACTTTTGATATTGCTACCGGAGATACCAAACAATTTGCCTACCTCATGGAAAGTGCTTCCTTAACCGGCGTAAGCGAAATTGTAGCCGTAAACAGTACCACTTTTTTAACCCTTGAGCGCGACGGTAATTACGGTATAGATCCCGGTAATACCGCTACACCGTTTAAAAAAGTATTCAAAATTGACATCAGCAAAGCCACAGATATTTCAGATGTGGCAAATGGCGAAAACGGAAAACTTTATGGAGGCAAAACCGTTGAGGAATTGTTAAATGCCAAAGGGCTCAGCGATGCCGGTATTGTACCGGTAAGCAAATCGCAGGTATTAGACCTGATTAAAGATTTACCAGGCTCCTATCCTCACGATAAAGCAGAAGGGCTGGCGTTATTGCCAGGAAACCTCCTGGTAATTTCCAATGATGATGATTTTGGCGTAGTAGATAATGGCGCCAGTGGATTTGCACAGAAGATTTTACCTGCTACAAAATCGGTAGACCGGAACAGGCTTTATTTCATTAAAGTAAACCTGTAAATACGATAAAACCGAGAAGTAAAAGGAGCGGAAGTGAAAACCCGCTCTTTTTTTTAATAGCCTGGGTATGGGTTTTCTGAATTCAGGGACAAAAGCAGCCGATCAAGAGAATAAAATGAGTAATTTGCGCCAATGAAAAAATATTATCTGGGCATTTTACTGGCGTTCGTTTCAGGAAGTTCTTTTGCGCAAATGAAACTGATCAGGAAAATGCTCTCGAACGAAAAGGATACCACACGTAAAGCCAGCTTTTTACCTTTGCCTGCTTTTGGATATAGTCAGGAAACCGGGTTCGAATTTGGTGTTGGCGCTATTTATTCTTTTTATATAGACCGTAAAGACACGCTGAACCGCAGTTCCAATTTTGCACTGAATACCACCTACTCTACCAAAAAGACAGCTAATTTTATGCTAAAGGGCGATATGTGGACTAAAGGGAATAAATACCATTTTATTGGGGATGTCCGTTTCAAAAACCAGCCCTTTAACTTTTATGGTATTGGCAACTATACCGCAAAATCAGATGAAAACAAATTAGATCAAAGGATTTTCAAAACACTTTTTGATGCCGAAATGAATACTTTGCCAAAGGCTTATACGGGTATCTCATTAGGTTTTGAGAACCATCATTTTATAGACAGGCAACCGGGCGGTATTTATTCCACTAACTCACAAATTCTAGATAGAGATGGTGGTGCTGTAGCCTGGATTGGTGCATCGCAAAGTTATGATACCCGCAATAGCAACAACTATCCAACCAAAGGTTTTTTCGGAAGGGCCACTTATCAATATGCGCCGGATTTTTTTGGCGGGGAAAATTTTAATGGCTCACAGATTAAGCTTGATCTCCGCGGTTTCTTCAGTATAGCTCCAAAGGTAGTGTTGGGTGTACAGGGCATTTATTATACCATACAAAGCAACAGCACACCATTTTATTTGTTGCAGCAATTGGGTAATGACCAAATGATGCGGGGCTATTACAGCGGCCGCTACCGGGATGAAAATTTAATGGCAGCACAAGCTGAAATCCGCTACCGTTTTATGGACCGTTTTGGTATTGTAGCTTTCGCAGGCACAGGCAAAGTATTTAGCAATGGTCAGTTTAATACTGATGGACTAAAACCTAATTATGGTTTTGGTGGTCGTTACTTTTTCGATCCGGCAAAAGGTTTAAGTGTACGGCTTGATTATGGTATTGGCGAAAAGTTACCCAATGAAAAACGCCAGGCAGGGTTTTACATCAGCTTAGCGGAAGCGTTTTAGGGGATGGATGAGGTAAGATGGAAAAGGGTTGATGGCATAGTGGCCTTAGCCTAGTATTCATCTTGAGCGGAGTCGAAGGATTTTTTAGCTACTGATCCACACAGATAGTTTATTGCCACGGAAACACCGAAAGCACGGAAAATGAAAATCTAATAAAAGATTAAAAATTTTCACCAAACAATCTGGCTTCCGAAGTTTTCAGATCCAGGTCAATACGATCAGCTTTAATCAGCCTAGCAATTTTATTTGAAGAAGCGGTAGCACCATTAGCCGAAATGGTATTATTTGTTCTGTTATAGGTAATTTTTGAACCATTAAGTTTATACCATTATAAACAACCATCGCGTCGCCAAATAAATAAATGATGCTTTTATCCCTGCTCATCTTAACAGAATCTTTAGCACGATATTCTACCTTCGCGTCGGCTAGGGATTAGTTGTTTGATTTTTGCGAGCATTCAGATTTTAGTTGGATTTATTTTTCTTCCGTTTAATACTATTTTTTTGTAGATTTCAGTTGATCCATTTCCTGTTTTAAATCGCCGATGGTACGATTTTGAATTTGGAGTTGGTCCTGCTGTTGTTTAATGGATTTGTGCTGATCAATCAGATGTAAAGTCAGTTCCTCAATTTTTTTCAACAGGATTTTGTTCATTTCACCCAGCAAAATACCATCCTTTTCAACAATTGCTGCTGCTGGCACACCGGGCAGGTGTTTATGGGCATTGATGTAATTTTCAGTTTCATCCAAATCGGGAAACTGATAACCCGCTTTAAAAACATAATCCGGCCAATCGCTGGTTTCCACTCTAATCTCTTTAGCCCTGATGTTGCCATTAACGGATAATAATTCTTTAGGTGTTGTAGTGCCAATTCCCACATTACCCCCGTTGATATAGCTGTTTCCATTGGTATTCAGGTAAACTACCTTATAACCCTGATGGCTTACGGCAAAACCATGTTCACCCGCTCCATTATGGGTCATCCACTCTAAGGTTCCATCCATAGGGGAATAGAGCTTTTTATCAGAGGCATTGAAATCAAAACCAATCCCACCCTTTACTGTTAATTTTTGATCAGGATTTTCGGTACCAATGCCTACATTGCCATCTGCAAGGTTCATTATCACGTTATTTCCAGCACCATTTATTCTTAGCGGTCTATTAGAACGAGATTGGATCCAGCTAAATCCTGTATTAACACCTATGCGAAGATTCGTTGAATTTGTATTTCCAATGATTAAAGACCCATCATCTGAATCCCGGGGAGGATCAACAATATGTAGTCTTGCACATGGTGCATCCGTGCCTATTCCTACATTCCCACCGTTGACATAGCTGTTTCCACTGGTATTTAAATAGATTACTTTGTTTCCTTGGTGGCTAACGGCAAAGCCATGTTCACCCGCTCCATTATGGGTCATCCATTCTAAGGTTCCATCCATGGGTGAATAGAGTTTTTTGTCTGAAGCATTAAAATCAAAACCAACCCCACCTTTAACGGTGAGTTTCTGGTCGGGTGTGGTGGTTCCGATCCCCACATTGCCATTAGTCGGAAAGGTATTCTGTGCCTGGACATTAATACCATAAGAAAATAAAATCAGAATAATCGATTGCGATAATTTCATATATGTTTATTTTAAGTTTGATTTGGTTTCCTTCTTTTCCAGTTCTTCTATTCTTTTCAACAGGCTTTGCATAACTTTATCCTTTTCGATCAGGTACAAAGTCAGCTCTTCAATTTTCTTTTGCTGCCGATTAAGCATATCCCCCAGCGCCAACCCCTGCTGCTCAATGTCTTTTGCTGCCGGAAACCCAGGCAGGCGTTTGTTATCCTTAATGTATTGCTCTACTTGCTGCAAACTTTCTAAAGGATAAGTTTCCTCGAATACATAATCCGGCCAATCGCTGGTTTCCACTCTAATCTCTTTCGCCCTGATGTTGCCATTTACCGAAAATTTGTATCCATGAGAAAGTGTTGTACCGATCATTACCTCGCCAGTTGAAGCAATCCGCATTCGTTCACTGGGGATAGCATTAAATGGATTCCACTCGTTACTGGTGTAAAATGCCAGATGAGCCTGTCCATATTGCGTAGGGCCTCCGGCATGTAATAGTTTGATGGCTGCCGCATGAGCGATGGAATAGTGTTTATAAAAGTTTATGCTGCCAATCACTTCATTATCAACCATAATCTCCGTGTATTTATCGGAAGCAATATTCATGGAAGGTATCCATTCTTTTATTTCCAGGTGTGAACGGGGTGTTGCCGTTCCTATTCCAACTTTTCCGGTATCAGGAAAGACATTCACTTGTGCATGCACATACTGAAGAAAAACAATCAGCATGGCTAGTAATATAAACTTTTTCATTTCCTTCGTTTGGTTTGATTTATTTCATTCTTTTGTACTTTTAATTGTTTTACTGATCAATCAGGTGTAAGGTCATCTCTTCGATCTTCTTTAGCAGCATCTTATTCATCTCCCCTGGTGATAGCTAAATTTGAATAGAAGAAATGACTTCGTCAACCTATTTTGACGAACGGGCATTTTCGAGTGATATTCTGGCCTTTTGGAGTGACGAAATTTTCGTAGTTTATAAAAATGAACAGGTAAAATGGGCCATAAACCTAAAAGTCATAACCATCGTCCGGACAAAAACCGATAGAAGATTTCCATTTTAAAGCGAGCCTGCTCCCGGTATGTAGTCACAGGAGCTTAACACCCCTGCCGTTGCAGGCGGACGATTTTTCATCGAACGCAGAAACGGGCGCGGAACTGAAGACCACCAAAAGAATTGATCTGTTCATTTCCTACTTTCAATGTGTTTTTTATTTGAAAACGAACGGCTTCCGGTTCTTGGCTGCTGTAGCCCCGCCATCCGCTTTACTTCGTTGCACTTCGTGTTCGCTGCTGTCAGGTTTATGACTGAACGGCCTGTTCCCGATAGGTAGCCAAAAAAGCTTGACCGCTGTAACTAAACCCGATCGAAGCGGGATGCGACCGATTTTTCATCGGCGCAGAAGCGGGAGCGGGACGGAAGCCCGCCAAAGGAACCGAACCCTTCATTTCCAAAAAACTTCTGTTATTGGCCGGAATAAATCTTTTAACGGCACCCTCTCCTGTTAATAATGATGTATTTTAAGGTCCTTCACTGCGTTCAGGATGACAGGCATAAAAGATTGCTCCACCTGGCAATGCTCTGGTTAAGATGGTGAATTGCTATTTGCTTAGCCCCGCCAATGCATTAATCGTTAATGCTACAATTACGGTATTAAAAATGAAAGCAATTAAACTGTGTAATAAAGAAAGTCTTCTGATTTCACGGGAAGAGATTTCCACATCCGAAACCTGGAAAGTCATGCCCAATACAAAGGAAAAATAAGCAAAATCGATAAAATCAGGTTCCTCGTCTCCCGGGAAATCAAGCCCGGAACCTTTCTGACTTTCGCTATCACCGTAATAAAGATGAGCATAGCGCATACAGAAGGTAGTATGCACCAGGAACCAAGACAGAAACATCCCAGATATTGCAGCTATAATATCAACAGGTTCTACATCTTTATTAATAAGCAATAAAATAACTGCCAGGAGTCCGGCGAAAGTGGAAATAAGCACAATGGCAAAAATTTCCCCGCGTGTTTCATCCTGCATCCGCGCCTTGAGATGCGTTTCTGCTACTGAAGTTTTAAAAAACAGATACCAGTGTAAAGAAATCAACATCAGACAAAAAATATCCCAACCCAACATCATATGTGTCAGTACACTTACTTTAAACAGCAGAGAACCCAGATAACCTGCAAGCCCAGCGATAAAACTTAAGACAAGAATATACAAGGCCGATTTTTTCTGTATGCCTGTTAACTTCACATCCAGTTTCATTGCTTGAATTTTAATTTAAAATGTTCTTTAGCCTGTCCCTTTTTGAAATACACCAAACCAATCCAAAACAAATCGATGGTCACGGTAACATCAGGATGGTTTTTAATTTCGGTCCAGGCCTCTTTCATACCTTTGCTCCAGTAAATATCGTCAAAAATGAGCAAGGAATTTTCGGTTACTTTTGGCAGGCACCATTTAAAATAATTCAAAGTAGCATCTTTACGGTGGTTTCCGTCGATGTAAACAAAATCGAGGCTAGGCTGTTGGGCAATAATATCGGGCAAAATTAAATCAAAATTCCCCACATGAAGTTGGATATTTTCTAAATTCAGGTCCCGGAAGTTTTTTCTGGCCACCTCCGCCGTTTGTGGACACCCCTCTATTGTAATTACCTGGGTTTGGGCGTCTGTTTTTGCCAGATAAGCAGTTGTAATGCCCAAACAAGTCCCCAATTCAATCACACTTTTAGCTTTGGTGTTCTTGGCCAGCCGATAAATAAGCTTGGCTAACTTTGGGCTTTTTAATGCATTTTTGGCAATCTGACTTACTTTCTTTGTTCGGTTTTTATTGAGGTGGGAACCCGCCCCAAGGTCGGTAACGGTAATGATGGAATCGTCATTAAAAAGTTTTTTTCGTTGATTCTCTATATTTTTATATTCGGATTTGTCACTAAAATCGTAAATTACCTCATCGGCGAGCTTATACACAAATGGCGAATGCGTTCCGTGCCGGCTCTTGGCTGTTAAACGGTGTTTAAGATAATCTGTAATAAATTGAAATAACATAATATTGCAAAAGTAATTAAACGCCGCAAACGTATGTATGTTTTATGGAAAATATAGCAGAGATAAGCGCTTTAGTTAAATTGTTGGACGATCCGGACGAGGAAGTGTACCAGCATGTGGAGAAAAAACTGCTTGAATATGGTGGTGAGGTCATCCATTATTTAGAAAATGCCTGGGAACAATCTTTCGACGGACTGATGCAGGAACGTATTGAAAACATTGTCCATCAAATCCAGTTTAAAACCGTTAAAGAAGATTTAAACCTCTGGTATTTAAGTGGTGCTTTCGATTTATTGCAGGGCGCTTTGATTATCAACCGTTACCAATACCCAGATTTAGACGAACAAAAGGTAATTAACCAAATTGAGGAGATCAAAAGGGAGATCTGGCTGGGTCTGCAATACGAAATGAGTTCTGTTGAGAAAGTAAAACTGATCAACCATGTTTTATATCAGCAGTATGGCTTTGGTGGCAATACCAAAAACCACCACGACCCGCAAAACTCCTATCTTAATCAGGTTTTAGAAAGCAAAAAAGGGAACCAGATTTCTTTGGCCATTATTTATTCTACCCTTGCCCAAAAGTTGGATCTGCCGGTTTATGGGATCAATTTGCCGCAGCACTTTATTTTAGGTTATATTGATGACAGCAAGCAGGAAGGTACCGAGTATGGTGTGCTTTTTTATATTAATGCTTTTAACAGGGGTAACATTTTTGGCAAACACGATGTAGACCAGTTTTTACGACAGCTTAACTTAGAAGCTTTGCCCGAATATTATAAACCATGCAGTAATACCGATATTATCCGCCGGGTAATCAGAAACCTGATTTCGGCTTATGAAAATGCCGGCGCGACCGAGAAAGTAGCTGAATTAAATGAACTCCAAAGCATTTTAGCAGAAGATAGCCAATAAAATCTCCCAACCCGTGTTCAAAATTATCAGTAGTCTGCCTGGAATTTGCCTTTTAATGCTTTTTATGCTTTTCGCTGGAAGTCTGAAGGCTCAAAAAATAGTTAAACCAAATGTTATTGCCTATTACACTGGTCAGGGCGGATCCGTTATTGATAGTTTTCCGATTGAGAAGATAAGTCATCTGATTTACAGTTTTGGACATTTAAAAGGTGACAGTTTAAACATCGCTTTAGCCAAAGATTCGGCTTTGATTTTTAAGATGGTGGAGTTGAAAAAACGTAAGCCTGATTTAAAGGTGATGATCGCTTTGGGTGGCTGGGGTGGTTGTGCTACTTGTTCGGAGATATTTAGCAGAAGTGACGGGCGAAAAACATTTGCTGAAACAACCAAATCGCTTCTGGATTTTTTTAAGGCTGACGGCATAGATATCGATTGGGAATATCCTGCCGTTTTGGGTTATCCCGGACACCGGTATACACCTAATGACAAGCATAACTTTACATTGTTGATAAAGGAACTAAGAAACAAACTCGGTAAAAAAGCAGAGATCAGCTTTGCGGCAGGCGGCACAAAAAACTGCATTGATTCCTGCTTTGAATGGGATAAGGTAATGCCTTTGGTAAACCGCGTAAATGTTATGAGTTACGATCTGGTAAGCGGGTATGCAACACAAAGCGGACACCATTCACCTTTGTATTCCACTCCTTCGCAAACTTTATCAGCAGATTATGCGGTAAAAGCTTTAATTGCTTTAGGAGTGCCTGCACAGAAAATTGCATTAGGTGCAGCATTTTATGCCCGTATTTTTGAAAACACTACAGATTCGGACCATGGATTATATCAGCCAACAAAATTTTTAAGAGGTGTTTCTTTTAAGGATTTCAGCAAACAGTTTTCAACCGAAAATGGCTATACCTATTATTGGGACGAGACAGCCAAAGCACCATATTATTATAACAAGAAAACGCGATATCTGGTAACCTTTGATGATCCTAAATCCATTTCATTAAAAACCAAATATGTAATTGATCAAAAATTAAATGGTATCATGTTCTGGGAATTAACAGATGATGCTTATCGCAATGGCTTACTGGATGTAATTGATAAAACAATAAATGATTATAAAGGATTATTGAAGAATTAACCCTGTTTATGTCAGAATCACATTCCACAAAAAGCCCGACCACAAATCTTGATCAGACTTTTCCCATATTTATTAAACCCTATTTACAGTTATAAACTAAACTTATTGTGGTTAAAGATGTATCATTTGCGCTTCCACCGTTATTGATATAGCTTTTGATCACAATAGATGTTGCATTCCCTTTATTATCAAAAACATAATTGAATTCCTGTGTATCAACACTAGACAGCTTATTAGAAGTTGTAACAGTTTTTTTGAGTACGTTTTTAGATATTTTTCCAAAATAGCTACCAGGTACATAATCTACAATGGCAGAAAGCGGATCGGCCATCTGGTATGCGTTTACTGCCACCTCTGCAGAGTATTCGTAAGTAATGGTCTCTACACTCCCATCTTCGGCATAGGTCACTTTCTCTTGTGTCAAATTACCACCTGTGTAGCTTAGTTCGGCAGTTGAATTCAAAACATTCCCTAAATAGCTTTTAACAACCGTTAGATAACCATCAGTATTATAGGTATAGGTTCTTGTTGCACTTACCCCCGGAAAAAAATCAGACATATAACTGGAAACAGCCCTACCATTTGCCAAGGTAAGTTCTGTTTTTTCGCCATTTTCCAGCGTACCTGTAATTTTATTAGCAGAATAAGTATAAGTCATGGTTTCCCCATCACTTGTTGCGCTGATTAGTCTACCAGATGCATCATATTTGTAGCTGATTTCAACCTCACCCAATGTACCAAAGTCGGTCTTTGAATTCATCAGCTGGCAGCCATTGCCATTAGGATTGGGCCTGGCATTCCAGTTAATTTCTTTTTTACAGCTTGCCATTGCAATGATCGCAACCAAGGCTACCATCGCATATTTAATTATTTTTTGCATTAAAATTTGTAGTTAAGAGGTTAAAATATCCTGCAAAGATATTAAAATTTCTCCTTTTTTAACCAGTTAGCCAACAAGTTAAACCAATCCACATCAGAAGTTTTGTTAATCAGGCCAAATCCATGTCCACCTTTTTCGTACAGGTAAATATCGGTATCAATATGATGTTGCTTTAGTGCTTCATTCATTAATATGCTGTTCTCGTAAGGAACAGTTTTATCGTCTTTGGCATGTACAAGGAAAACCGGAGGTGTTTTTTTGTTCACATTTTCATTGGCTGAAAAATAATGTTTCAAACTATCGGCAGGATTTGGTCCCAATAAATTTTTCATGGTACCGGTATGTACTGATTCTTCGAAACTGATGACGGGATAAATTAATGCAGCAAAATTCGGCCTCAGGCTTATATTTTCCGGGTCAGGAATTTTACGATCGTTATAATGCGCCACCAGAGTTGAAGCGAAATGCCCGCCAGCAGAGAAGCCCATAATCCCAATCTTATTAGCCTTAATCCCATATTGCTTTGCATTTTTTCGAACCAGATAAATGGCTTGCTGTGCATCCTGCAACGGGCCATAGGTTTTATCAACCATAATTTCATCGCTCGGCAAACGGTATTTCAACACGAAAGCAGTTACACCAATGGCATTAAAGCGTTTGGCAACATCAGTTCCCTCATGGCTGAAAGCTAAACCACTGTAACCGCCACCGGGACAAATAATTACTGCTGTTCCGGTGGCCATTTCCTTTGGCGCGATGAAAACCGTCATCGTTGGAACTGATACTTTAGTCACGTTCAGCGTGCCATTATTGCGCACTTCGGTATGTTCAACATAAGTTGCCGGCGTAGGTTTTGCACCTGGAATATCACCCTTGTACAATGGGATTACTTCCTGTGCACCTGAGTTTACAGCCATGAGTAATGTGGTGATTAAGATAAAGTACTTTGTCATTTTTATGAATTAAAATTCCATTAAATATGCCTTTAAAAAGTCGTTGATATCGCCATTTAAAACCGCATCGGGATTAGAGGTCTGGTAATTGGTTCGATGGTCTTTTACCCGTCGGTCGTCCAAAACATAACTTCTGATCTGAGAACCCCACTCTATCTTTTTCTTCGATCCTTCTACTGCGGCAATGGCTTCATTACGCTTACGTTCTTCTATTTCGAACAATTGCGACTTCAGCAAACGGATGGCATTTTCTTTATTCTGTAATTGCGAGCGCGATTCCTGGTTTTTGATGATAATGCCAGATGGTTTGTGGTACAAACGTACTGCAGTTTCAACCTTATTTACATTTTGTCCACCAGCACCGCCTGCCCTGAAGGTTTCAAATTCAATATCGGCGGGGTTGATATCAATTTGAATGGTATCGTCAACCAAAGGATAAACATATACGGAAGCAAAAGAAGTATGTCGCCTGGCATTCGAATCAAAAGGAGATATCCTCACTAAGCGATGAACACCGTTTTCGCCTTTGAGGTAGCCGTAAGAAAAATCGCCGTCAAACTGGAGGGTTACCGATTTAATACCTGCAATCTCCCCTTCCTGACTATCCTGTTCGGTAATTTTATAGCCGTTTTTCTCGCCCCACATCAGGTACATGCGCATCAGCATGTAAGCCCAGTCGCAACTTTCGGTACCACCGGCTCCGGCAGTAATCTGCATGACGGCCGAAAGCTGATCTTCTTTACTGCGGAGCATATTTTTAAGCTCAAGATCTTCTACAGCTTGTTTACCGATTTCGAACTGTTCTTTCATTTCAGCTTCCGAAGCATCTCCGGACTGAAAAAAATCAAACATCACGGCTGCATCCTCAACCGCATTATGGGTTTGGTTAAAGCCGTCAGTCCATTTCTTCTTTGAGCTTATTTCTGCCAGAATTTTTTCTGCTTTTTTCGGATCGTCCCAGAAATCGGGCGCCATGGTTAATTTTTCTTCTTCGCGGATGGCGTAAAGTAGCTCATCAACGTCAAAGATACCTCCTCAGAGACGCTACTCTGTCTCTTAAATCCTGAATCTGTTCTTTTGTCATGGAAACAAAGATAGGAAATCGCTTTGAGCATAGCACATGGCAGAAAGCGATTTAAATTAAAACTATCCGTCGACAGCCAATTGACTAAACTTATTTTCTGTAATCAATCAGATATGTTCAGGAATGAACCAAATTCTATTTCTTCATAGTCATATAATCCAGCGTGAGGTTGGAAAGTAATTTAACTCCTAATGCGAAACCACTTTCATCAAGGTAAAAATCGGGAGTATGATGGGATGGCGCCTTTAAAGGATCTTTACCTTTTGGCATACCACCTAAAAACACGAACAAGCCTGGTACCTTTTCCTGAAAGAAAGAAAAATCTTCGGCGCCAGTAACCGGCGGCTTTAACTTTACATGTGCTTTCCCTGCCGTTAGCTGCATACTGGGCAGCATTTTTTCGGTGAGTGCGATATTATTAAAGGTAACGGGATAATGGTTACTATATGGTATTTTCACTACTGCTGTTGCGCCGCCTGCCTCGGCTGTTTTAGTAGCAATGGTTTTGATCCGTTCGATAAACATGGCCTCATCTTCTTTGCTGAAATTGCGAACGGTCCCCAGCATTTCCACTTTTTCAGGTATGATATTCGACCTAACACCTCCATTAATGGCACCAATGGTAACTACCCCCGGGTTTTCGGTTACATTTAAATTGCGGCTAACAATGGTTTGCAGGTTATTGATAATCTGTGCTGAAACCACCACAGGATCGATACTGCTCCAGGGATAAGCGCCATGCGCCTGCCTACCCGTAACCGTAATCTTCATATCGTTTACAGCGGCCATGGTACCGCCAGGACGATAGGTTACATCACCAACTTCGGTTTGCGAATTGATATGAAGGCCGAAAATAACATCGACTTTAGGGTTTTCGAGCACCCCTTCTTTAATCATAAGCGCTGCTCCGCCTTCATCTCCCTCAGGTACACCTTCTTCCGCAGGTTGAAAAATAAATTTAACCGTGCCCGGTATATCTTTTTGCATAGCGGCCAACACTTCTGCTACGCCCATTAAAATCGCAACATGACTATCGTGTCCGCAGGCATGCATTACCCCAACCTCCTGACCATTATATTGTGTTTTTACTTTCGAGGCAAATGGAACATCAACCCGCTCGGTAACAGGCAAGCCATCCATATCAGCCCGCAGCGCCACAACAGGTCCGGGCTTACCCCCTTTTAATAGACCAACTACCCCTGTTTTAGCCACGCCTGTTTTTACCTGTATACCCAATGATTCTAAATGTTTTGCAATGATACCAGCCGTTCTCACTTCATTATTCCCAAGTTCAGGATGTTGATGAAAATCACGTCTCCAGGTAATTACTTTTTGCGCTATGGCGTCTGCTTTTTGGGAGACTAATGGCCGTAAATCTGATTTTTGAGCAAAAGCATTTAACGAGAGAATAAAAAAACCGATCAGGTATGTTTTTTTCATAAATGGGTAGTTTAGTTCAGGTGTTCTAAGCTAAACAAATTTATAGAAAGATCGAATAGTATAAAATGACAAAAGCCATCCTGATATAGAATGGCTTTCAAATAAATTTAAAAATCTAACCCTTTTTAAATACGATTATCCTTCTGCCATAAACATCGCAGGCCAAAACATCTCCGTTTGGCGCAACAGTTACATCTACTAAATTCAAAAATGAACCGGAACCTATTTTTTCTTGAATATCTCCATTCTCATCGGTTTTGATTATAACACTTTCGCCAGAATTGGCAATATAAATATTATCGCCAAAAGCACGTAGGCCAAAAAGGTAACCCTTTACGGCAAAAACTTTTAAGAATTTACCGTTCTTGTCAAAAACTTCAATACGATTATTCCTTGTATCTGAAACATAAATTTTGTTTTTGAAATAGCAGATACCAAATGGGGCATCAAAGTCCCCTTCTGCTTTTCCCTGCTTACCAAATTTCAGCAATAAATTTCCATTTTGATCATATTTTTTAATCCGATGATTCACTCCGTCAACAATCCAAATATTTTGTTCATCATCAAGTGTTAAACATTCTATATTACCAAAATTACTATCTCCTGTTCCGTAAGTACCCCATTCTCTAATTAATTGTTTGTTTGAGTTAAATATCTGAACATAACTACTACTCTGTGTTCGGGTAGCAACATAATTTCCATTATTAAAAAATGCTATGGCTCTGGCTGCCGATCCACTATAAAACTGCTCTATGAAACTGCCGGTAGCACTAAATTTTAATACCCTATTCAGTTCTTCATCACTTACATAAATATTTCCGGTTTTATCAACCTCAATGTGCATATTAAACTTAAATTGTGAAGCCCCATATCCTTCAGAACCAAAAGTAAGTGCTTTATAATAGTTGGACGCTGAAGTATAACCGAAATCTGCATCACTAAATCTACTAAAAGATTTTGCACTGTTATAGGTTCTTACCTTGTAAAAATTCTTGGTCAAGGATTTACTGATTGCTGTATCATCGAAGGTGGTATCGGCTAACTCTTTCAGTAAAGTATATTTCTGGGTTGTAACATCAAACTTGAATAATTGATATTTCTGAGCCAAAGGCATCGGTGTCCATGATACTGTAATGCGCGAACCATAAATACCTTTTGTTGCTTTTAAATTTATTGGACGATCAACATCAAGGGTATCAATAATTCTTAGCGTATCTATTTTAGTTACCCCTTCCTTTTCGCATGAAGAGAAAAAGAAACAAGAAAGAAACAGGCAGCAGGCGGCCAATAGCGAGAGCGATCTAAGCATATTTTTTATTTTTTTTCAAAGGTACTTATTTTAAAGTACGTAGACATAAGTATCTGAAATTCTCTATACAATTAAGTTTATTAATCATTATGTTTCGCTAGTCTGACGAAAGTAAGATTAATCGCTATCGAATTCCTCAATAACATCCCACATCGATTGTCATCCATTAGATCGATGAACAAACAGCATGGCAATATTATTTATATTGAAATTTCTTATCGATTTAGCACATTAAAAAGACCATTTTAAATTTTTGCTTTATTACTTTTACAAAAAAACAAAGATTATGTTACCTAAAATAAATTTCACCGAAACAGAGGCCTACAAATATTTGGCCGACCATTTTATAGATATTAATCAAAAAAGCATTAAAGATCTTTTTGCTGAAGATGCAGACCGTTTCAATAAGTTTTCTGTTTTTTTCGAAGATATCCTGTTGGATTATAGCAAGAACCGCATCAGCGATGAAACATTAGCACTCCTGATTCAGTTGGCTCGGGAGTGTAAATTGGATGAAGCCATTACATCAATGTACAATGGTGATAAAATTAATGAAACCGAAGACCGTTCCGTGCTTCATATAGCATTACGTAATTTAAGCAATGCCCCAATTTTAGTGGATGGTAAAGATGTGATGCCTGAGGTAAATGCTGTACTGGCCAAAATGGAGAAGTTTAGCAACAGCATCATCAGCGGTGAATGGAAAGGTTATACCGATAAAGCCATTACCGATGTGGTAAATATTGGTATCGGCGGATCAGATTTAGGCCCGGTAATGGTTACCGAAGCTTTAAAACACTATAAAAATCATTTAAATATTCACTTTGTTTCAAATATTGATGGTACTCATATTGCTGAAACTTTGGCCAACCTAAATCCTGAAACCACTTTATTTCTAGTCGCATCCAAAACGTTTACTACCCAAGAAACCATGACGAATGCACACTCTGCCCGTAGCTGGTTTTTAGAAAAAGGCGGAAAAGAAAGTGATATTGCCAAACACTTTGCCGCATTATCTACCAATGCTAAAGACGTTTCTGCTTTTGGTATCGATACGGAAAACATGTTCGAGTTTTGGGATTGGGTTGGCGGTCGTTACTCTTTATGGAGTGCTATCGGTTTGTCCATTTCGTTAAGTATAGGTTTCGAAAATTTCAGACAGCTACTGGCTGGTGCCCATGCAGTTGATAACCACTTCAGAACTGCGGAATTTGAAAGCAATCTTCCTGTGATATTAGGTTTACTAGGTGTATGGTACATTAATTTTTATAATGCAGAAACGCAGGTTATTTTACCTTACGACCAATACATGCACCGTTTTGCCGCTTATTTCCAGCAGGGCGATATGGAAAGTAATGGTAAACATGTGGATAGAAATGGTAATGAAGTTGATTATGAAACCGGACCGATTATCTGGGGCGAACCGGGCACAAATGGCCAACATGCCTTTTATCAGTTAATCCATCAGGGTACCAGGATTATTCCTGCTGATTTTATTGCGCCGGCACAAAGTTTAAATCCATTGGGTGATCATCATCCTATTTTATTATCAAATTTCTTTGCACAAACTGAAGCTTTAATGAACGGTAAAACTGAAGAAGAAGTAACAGCCGAATTAAAGAAAGAAGGCAAATCTGATACAGAAATTGAAAAAATTGCACCATTTAAAGTTTTTGAAGGTAATCGCCCAACCAACTCTATATTATTGAAAAAAGTAACCCCATACACCTTAGGCAGCTTAATAGCCATTTACGAACATAAAATATTTGTTCAGGGAATTATCTGGAACATTTTCAGTTTCGATCAATGGGGCGTAGAACTGGGTAAACAATTGGCTAAAAAGATTCTTCCCGAACTGGCGGGCAGCGAAAAAATTTCCAGCCATGATAGCTCTACCAATGGTTTAATTAACCAATATAAGGCCTGGAGATAAGCTTTTAATTAAATAATTTCCCCCGAAAGCCGTTCTGATGTAAAATCGGAACGGCTTTTATTTTTTCATCAAAGGGCAACCATTCCAGCTAAGGCTACGTAACGGTTAATATTTCGATTGCACCACAATCAAACATGGGGATATAGAGAAAATGAATCCATCAGCAATTTTAACCTTAATTACATAGCTATGAAAAAAACAAAAGCAATCTTTTTATCAGCCACAATTACGGCGCTACTTTTTGCCTGTTCTAAAAGACAGGCAGAAGAATTGAAACCAACAAACCCATCGGGTCCAATTGCTGTAACCACAGCCAATGTAACCTATAGTAATTTTGCCGGCGCACTTTTCCAAACCAAATGTAACAGCTGCCACGGTCCGAACGGGGCAATCAAATCAGTTTGGCTATTTAATGGCATAGCCTCCATTAAAAGTGATACCCGTGTAGCCAATAGTGTATTGGTTACGAAAACGATGCCCAAAGGAGGATCCTTAACCACAAGCGAAAGAGAACTGTTACAGGCATGGTTTGATAAGGGCATGCCAGAATAACCTATCAAGATAACGCCGGTTTTATTTAAACATAAACACATTACAGATGCAAAGATTATTCTTAACCCTAACAGCGCTATTGTTATGCACAGGCATAAAGGCGCAGATTTTGGTCAGTAAAAGCGTGAATTCCTCTTTTTTTTCTTCAACACCTTTAGAAGATATTGATGCCCAGAGCAAAACAGGCGCTTCGGCTCTTAATACCCAAACCAACGATATCATCTTCAAAATCAACAATACCTCTTTTCAGTTTAAGAAAAAACTGATGCAGGAACATTTTAATGAAAATTATATAGAAAGTGATAAGTTTCCTACTTCTGATTTTAAAGGAAAAATTATAGAGCAGATCGATTTTTCAAAACCCGGTACATACCCGGTTACGGTTAAGGGCAATCTGCAGATCCATGGCGTAACGAAAGCATATACCACAAAAGGATCACTCGTTGTTACCGCCGATGAAGTGAAAGCTACGTCTACATTCAACGTAAAACTGGCCGACCATGATATCAAAGTCCCAACGATCGTTTTTAAGCAGATTGCAGAAACCATTCAGGTGAAAGTAACCGCCATTTATCCATCCAAAAAATAAAATTATGAAATTTCATCTAAAATCTCTTTTATATCTGTTACTTATCCTGCTGCCTACACTGGTTTCTGCACAGGATTCGCTGGAGAACGCATTGCAGCTGCCTACCGAAAAAAGTAAGGTTAAGGCTACTTTTAAAGCACCCAAACTCATCAACATACAAACCAATGAAACCATTTATAAAAATGAGCTGGATTTTAGGGTAGATCACCGTTTTGGCGATATTGCAGGCAGTGCAGGTGGTACCAAAAACTTTTTTGGGCTCGACCAATCAACAGATATCCGAATCGGTTTTGAATACGGAATCAGCGATAGGCTATCCGTAGGCTTGGCAAGGGCAAAAGGAGCTGGTGTAGTAACACAGCTTTACGAAGGAAACCTGAAATACCGTTTGCTGGAGCAAAATACTGACGATGGAATACCAGTCGCGGTAACTTTATTCGGTAGTACTACCCTTTCAGCAGCGAAAGCTTCAACCGATCCTACAGCTGCAAATGCATTTGGCGGATTCAAAGACCGGTTAAACTATGTATTGCAGGCGGTGATTGCCCGTAAGTTTAACTCAAACTTTTCATTGCTGGTGATGCCATCCTATATACACCGTAATTTTACCGTTTTTGGCGATCAGAACGATATGTTTGCCTTATCTGTTGGCGGCCGTATCAAAATTACCAAACGCATGGCTTTTGTGGCAGATTATACCATTCCATTCAGGGATAAAAATAAGGAAGCTTATCTCGAAAGCACATTGGATACAAAATATTACAAAACGCTTGGTGCCGGACTTGAATTTGAAACCGGTGGGCATATTTTTCATCTTAATTTCACTAATGCCACCGCCATTCAGGAATCGCAGTTTATTACCGACACCAATACTTCCTGGCTTAAGGGACAATACCGCTGGGGTTTCAGTATAGCCAGAAGATTTTCATTGGATAAGAAAAAAGCGAAATAGACCGACTTTAATAAACTTCTTAAATTAAATGGCTGTATCATAAACAAATAGTCATCCTTGAACTGGTTAAAGAGCCTATTTTGGAATACCTGAGAGGTCATTTCAATAGGGCCAACCTTACAGATTCAAGGTGATTACAAATATGATACAGCCTGTATTTCAAGATGATGATTAAACCGTTACATTTTGTCCTTTAACATCAAAGGCATCTCGTAAACCTATTGCAAGTACGTTGAAGGCATAAACTGTAAACATAATGGCTAACCCGGGCAAAACAGCCAGATACGCTGCATCCATAATAATGTAGCCATAATGCTCTTTAATCATGCTTCCCCAGCTTGGCATGGGCGGTTGTGCACCAAAGCCCAAAAAGCTTAATCCGGTTTCCAGCAATATGGCCGATGCAAAATTAGATGAGGCCACAACCAGTATAGGCCCCGCAATGTTCGGCAATATATGCCTGATAATGGTTCTGGTTGTACTAAAACCCAGGGCCCTTGCTGCTTCTACAAATTCTACTTCTTTTAAAGCCATCACCTGCCCACGCACCAGTCTGGCCACATCTACCCAGGTTGATAAACCTACAGCAATAAAGATCTGCCAGAACCCTTTCCCCAGGGCAAATGAAATCGCAATAACGAGCAATAATGAAGGTAGCGACCAAACCACATTCATAAACCAGCTAATGGTAGCATCTATCCTGCCACCGAAATACCCGGCAATGGCCCCTAAACTCACCCCGATAAAAAGTGAAATAAGCACCGCCATCAAACCTACAGACAACGAAACACGGATGCCCAAAATCAGGCGGCTCATTAAATCGCGGCCATAAATATCTGTTCCCAGAATATAGGTGCGTGTATAGATGTTATTTTTTTCGAAGAGCGCTTGTGTTGATGCTGTTTTCGAAGGCAAAACACAACGAGGGCATAAGTCTTTTAAGGCATAAATGCTTTCTTTAGCTTTTTCATCCTCTCCTATGTACTCCTGCACAAAAACCGCATTGCCTTTTATCTTGTATGAGGTGATCGGAATGCTTTTAAACATAGGGGTTTGTCCATAGAGCATTCGCTCCAAAAGGTTAACCTCTTCTACCTTGGGATTTCGGCTGATGATTAAGAATGTAAAGCTGCTACCTGGTTTCTTTTTGTTTAACTGGAGCGTTTGTACATTTGCGTTTGGAGAATCATCGGGCATAATTAAATAGCCCAAAATTCCCATCAGCATCAACAGTAAGATAAAGATCAAACCGCCGAAGGCCAGCTTATTCCGTTTAAACTTTAACCATACTTTTTTTGACGGGCTATTATCCATTATCTAACCATTCTGCCTTTCCAGTTGTATTTTCCGCTGTTTCCGGCAATGCCGATGTACACCATGTAAATCACATGAAGCACATTTAAAACAGGTATTAAAATGAGTAAGTTGCGCCTTTTGGCAAACCCCGTTACATCCCATAAAAATAGTGTTTCTAAAACCATTTTAAACAACAATTGATAAAATGTAATGGCTAAAAAGCCCGGAATAAAAAGTCCTGTGATAAAATTTGCGAGAATAGAAAGGTTAAAGATCCAAATCAGCACGCCCAATACAATAATAGCCTTGTTTTTATAACGGGTACTTTTCGAAGCCCAGCGTTTGCGTTGCTGGATAAATGCACCCAGTGTCTCTTTTGCATGTGTATACACAATCGCTTCCCTGTTTTTGAGAAAACCGATTTGATCCGGGTATTTGGCCGCAATTTTATGCAATAGTAACTCATCATCGCCTGATGCCAGATCATCAATCCCCTGAAAGCCGCCAACTTCATAAAAGGTTGTTTTCTCGTAGGCCAGATTTGCACCGTTACAGGTTGATGGCTGTTTATTCCCGATAGTAGAAGCTCCCAAACCAATCAAATAAAGAAATTCTAAAGATTGCAACCGCTCAAAGAAACTCTTCTCCTGAAAATAAGCAACGGGCGAAGAAATCATTTTATAGTTTTTTTCTTCATACAGATTAACAATCGTAACCAACCAGTTTGGACCCATCCTGCAATCAGCATCTGTGGTAATAATCAGATCGCCAGTGCAGGTACCGATAGCCGTTTGTATGGCTTTCTTCTTGTACGAATTTAACGCCCGGTCTTCGTTTAACTTAATCAGTTTTACATTACGATTGGCATAACTTAACACGATTTCTGCTGTGCTATCCGTAGAATGGTCATCAATAATAATAATCTCCGTTAAAGCTTTAGGATATTGCTGAGCAATCAGATCATCAATCGTTTTATTGATGTTTGCTTCCTCATCCCTTGCGGCCACAATAATAGAAACTTTGGTTTGAGGATCGGATTTTTGTGGTATAAAATAGATCAGCTTATGCCATCCTCTTATAAAATTAAGCACCAACAACCCGTAAATTAAGGTGAGCGCCGCAGAAAAGAAACTAGTTAGATTTAAAATTTCCAAAAAAATTGAGTTTAAAAACGAAATAAGTGCCTAAGATAGCAGGAATTATAATATTAATGAGCCAAATACTGGCAGTACATGCAATAACCGCTACATGCTGATCGGTTACATGTTTAAATAGCTCAACCGCAGTAACACTTCTGATACCCACATCAAAAAGATCAAGTGAAGGCAATGCCGACTGTACCAAAAACAGCAGGCAGGTCATCATTATAATATCTCCATAATGCAGTCCCGGCACCAGCCATATAAATAAGATAAAATACTGAGAGCTAAATACCAGGTAACGGGCAAAACAGTAAGTAATAATTTTGAATAACTCCCTTTTTCTGTACCGGGCTAAAATGCTATAAAATTTCTTGTATTTCCTGGTGAATCTGAAGGATAATAAAATCCCGTTTAACCAGCGGATGTTAAAATAAAAGATCAGAAAAAAAAGACAAAAAATAACTGCAAAAAAAACCAGGGCAATAAACAGTACCCGATCAATAGGGATAAAGCGGTACACGAAAAAGCAAGCTGCAACAGCCCCAAAAATATTGGTTAATACCAATTGACCGATACTGCCCACACTCATGGCCACTATCCCTACAATTCTTCTTCGCGGGGAGAGGAAAAACACGCGGCCTCCATACTCACCTAACCTGTTGGGTGTAAAAATAGCCAATGTTAAACCACAAAAAACAGATTCTATGGCCCTGTAAAAGCCAATAGGCTCAATGTGGCTCATCAGGTATTTCCATTTGCCTGCCTCTAAAAACCAGTTTACAAACATCAGTAAGACTACCACACCGATTACAATGATAATTTCCAACTGAGGAATCCCCTTTAACAGGGTACTGAAATCATGAAGATTTTTATTGGCAACCAGTTTATGATAAATAAACCAAAAGGCAAATATTACAATTGCAACTTTGATAAAAAGTGATAATATTTTTTTTTGCCTGCCTGTCAAGATTCTATTTTTTATTTGCAAATATGCTTAATATTGCCGTAATGTTGAACGAAAAAAAGGAACGGGTAATTATGGGCATCGATCCGGGCACTGCGGTGATGGGTTATGGCGTAATTCTGGAGAAGGGTAATAAAACGGAACTGATTAGTTTAGGCGTGGTTAAAATGACTCATTTAGACGACCCTTTTCTTAAACTTCAACGCATATTTGAAAAAACGGTGGTATTGATGGAGCAATATAAACCTGATGTATTGGCCATAGAAGCTCCATTTTATGGTAAAAACATCCAGGTACTGTTAAAACTTGGCCGTGCACAGGGCATTGCCATTGCAGCCGCACTTTCCAGAAATGTACCTGTAACAGAGTATTCTCCAAGGAAGATTAAACAATCCATTACCGGTAGCGGAAACGCCACCAAAGAACAGGTAGCGGCGATGTTGCAACGTTTACTCAACTTTAAAGAAACACCCGAATTTTTAGATGCTACAGATGGATTGGCCGTGGCAGTTTGTCATTCCTTTCAGAAGATTACCGCAGGTGGTAAATCTAAAACCTATTCGGGCTGGGAATCTTTTGTAAGCGATAATAAAACAAAAGTGACCGGAATAAAAAAAGCAAATACCAGGCTAAAAGGTTAGTTTACAGTGCCTCAAACTGCCATTGCAAAACGGAAGCCTTGCACATGGTGAAAGAGTGAAGCAATCTTTCCGGGTAGAAAAAACAACGACATGGCCCGTGCATACACGAACCATGAAGAAATTTATACCTGATTATTTTAAAGATTTTTTGTGGCCAGTTCCCTGGTCATTTTATTCTTTCTGATACCATGTTTTATCACTAAAAACACCAGAATGACAGCCAATATTAACATCCAGAGGTTGGATATCGCAATAATAATCTCTTTAAAAATTGTCCAGCCATTTACTATACCCAGCCACAGCCTGTTGATAAATGCCGGGCGGTAATCATACAGATTGTCATTGGCAACGATCATCGTTTTTACCGTATTATCCTGATAAAAATTAAGGGTAATGGTACTGAACTTTACACGGTTATCCATCTGCATATTCGCGATTCTTTTATCTACATAATCATCTTTGATGTAAAGTGATGATTCTATGTTGGCACTTTTCTTCGAAGCTACCTGATTGATTTTTTCAATCGCATCAAGTCTATTCTGAGCCTTTAGTTTGTTGGCCAAATAAGCCATGCTCTGATCGTCCATCTTCATCGACTGATTATCTACAAAAACAGCCAGTTTTGAGACTATATTGGTAAAGTCATCCAGCTTATCTGACGGTATTTTAGCCACCAGATAACCCTGGGTGTGATAAGAAGTAATTTCTTTTAATGAATCTGTAGATTGTTTAATCTTATCGGTTTCCTGAATGGTACTTTCGATAGAGAATTCTGCAACAGTTCCGCCTTCTGCTTTAATGGTTTTGCTTAGCTGCTCTTTGGTATGTTGCACATCTTTAACCCTAAACCGCATATCGGCAGTTTTGATAATTTTCTCAGCGGCAGTACTATCTGCAGATTCCCTACTCAAGGGCTCCAGTGCTACAGTATCGGCACTTGCATATTTTTTATTTTCATTTTGGCAGCCAAAAATGGTTAAAACTATGGCTATAGCAATAATATTCCTTTTCATGATTGTGTGGTTCTAAATAAATAATCACTTTAAATATTTGCTTCAAATGGCCATTAGAAGTGCAGCGTTCTGGTTAGCTTTTAACGCTGTGTTTTTCCTTTAATACCAAAATTAGGTTTAGGTAACCCAATGCGATGTTTAGCATCGTTATAAAAGAGTTTAGATGGCTTTTCGTTAAGGATAACAAAGGTTAACTCCAGTAATGTAGACCTGACAAATGTGGGTGTTCAAAATTTATTTTATTTTTTCGGAAAGCAAATACAGAAGCCCCTGGGCTATAGCAGTCCCGCCATTTGCTTTAGCCCTGATGAAAAACCAGGGGCTGCCGCGGCTGTCGCCCGCCTGCACGGGCAGGGGTTTAACATAGAAAGGGCTGCCCAGGTAATCTAAACCTGACAGGAGCGGGCACGAACGCAGTGAAGTAAAGCGGATGGCAGGGCTTTCGCAACCGATGCCCACAGGAACCTGCTTTTCAAAAAAAAAATTGGATTTTCAACAACAACCTTTGATACCCCGAAACCATCTTATTTTTTGGAAAGCAAATACAGAAGCCCCTGGGTTATAGCAGTCCTGCCATTCGCTTTAGCCCTGATGAAAAACCAGGGGCTGCCGCGGCTGTCGCCCGCCTGCACGGGCAGGGGTTTAAGATAGAAAGGGCTGCCCAGGTAATCTAAACCTGACAGAAGCGGGCACGAACGCAGTGAAGTAAAGCGGATGGCAGGGCTTTCGCAACCGATGCCCACAGGAACCTGCTTTTCAAAAAAGAAAATTGGATTTTCAACAACAACTATTGATGCCCCAAAACTATCTTATTGTTCGGAAAGCAAATACAGAAGCCCCTGGGCTATAGCAGTCCCGCCATTTGCTTTAGCCCTGATGAAAAACCAGGGGCTGCCGCGGCTGTCGCCCGCCTGCACGGGCAGGGGTTTAAGATAGAAAGGGCTGCCCAGGTAATCTAAACCTGACAGGAGCGGGCACGAACGCAGTGAAGTAAAGCGGATGGCAGGGCTTTCGCAACCGATGCCCACAGGAACCTGCCTTTCAAAAAAAGAAAATGCCAATTTACTAAACCTTGCACGTTTTTGTTCAAAAACAAAAAAGCCGATCAAGTATATTCATGACCGGCTTTATATTTTGATAGTAGAACGCTTATGCGTCTAATATTTTGAATACACCTTTAATGGCAATAATTGCACCGATGAACAGAACAATCCAGGATGCTAATGAAACCTGCCACGAATCGTAAGCGAAACGTGCGTAAGTACCCACTATGCAAACCAGTACACCAAAAATCATCAATTTATAAATTCCTGGCTGGTTAGCCGTTTTCATACTTTCTGTATTGTGCTTTAATTCGTTGTTCTCCATAATGCTTATTTTTATGATGCAGCAAAAGTAATACTTATTGCTGAATATTTATAAAACTTAGAAACTTTTTAATCGCTCTAACCTTTGTTTCGCTTTATCTTTATCACTAAGTTTTTCACCCTGATATAAAGGCTTTTCCCAATCTCCGTACATCGGATTTGGCAACACAATATATTTTGTTCCAAATAGGTTCTGGCTGGCGTTTACCTGTTCGAAGGTATTTTTATTTTCGCGGTAAAAAATGTTGCTGAAATCGCTTAAATTATCGCCACATAACAATAGAATATGGTGCGTTGAGCTAATTTTTTGGCGACGTGGTTCTTTATTTGATGTTCCTTTCGAAACTATTAAATGTGCGTCATCTGCATAAGGAAAGCCAAAATGCTGCAGATTTTTTAATGTAGCTGTATAATCCTTTTCATCGCGGTTACTCACATAAAAAGTTTCGATATTTTTTGAGGCGGCAAATTTCAGAAAAGCCAATGCACCTGGAACGGTATCGGCCTGAGCCAGATTGGTCCATTCAGTCCAGTCTGCAGGTACATAACTCACCCCCTTTTTAATTTCGTGCCCCTGGAAAGCAGCATTATCTAAAACCGTTTCATCAATATCAACAATTACACAGTTTGGTTTTTTACTGGTATCGGCCCACAAAGCTTCTTTTAACGATAAGCGGGCAAAATTATAGGCCTGAAAACATAAGGCTCTGTATTCACCCGAAGTTTGTTGCCAAAGTACTGCATTGGTATAATCGCGGGCAGGATTTTGGGCTGCGGCAAAAAACGGAATGAGTGATAGGCTGATGAGGATGTATTTTTTCATGTATTAATATTATACAACAAAGATATGTTTAACCGTTCAAAAAAGTTCCCCTATCAGCTTTTGATATTACTAATGTTTCTACATCGGGGTAAGCATTTGTAAAAGTAAGCGGAATTTTATTTTTCCCTCTTTCGCTCCATTTAAATTCAACAGCCAAAAATTTCTCCTTAGTTTTTTCAATATAATCAATTTCCTGTTGTTGCGTAGTACGCCAGAAAAAGCATTCCGCTTCCATCTGGTTCTGGTGCAAAAACTTCATCCGTTCAGCAATCATATAATTTTCGAAAAGTGCGCCCACATCATTTCGATTGGCAAGGGGATTAAAATTCCTTGTGATGGCATTTATAATACCAGTATCATAAAAATAGATTTTCTTATTTTTTTTAATTTCATTGCGCACATTACCCGCAAAGGCTGGCAGGGTAAAAATAACAAATGATTTTTCGAGCAGACTGATGTATTTATCAACCGTTTTCTGATCAGCCTTTACCAATTGTGCCAACTCAGAAATGTTAACTTCGCTCCCAACCTGCAACGCCAGGGCCTTTACAATTTTTTCGAAAAGCAATGGCTTTTTAACATCCTCCAAAGTAAAGAGGTCGTTATATAGATAACTATCTGCAAGTAGTTTTAAATGTTCTTCTGCGTTCTGCGGATCGTTAATGATTTCTGGATAGGAGCCATAAATTAACCGCTGTTCCAACGACCGCTCTTCGGTAATAAAATCAGTTTCATTTACCAGCTCTGTGTATGAAAACGGCAAAAGCATCATTTCGTATTTTCTACCGGTTAGGGGCTCGTTTATTTTACCTGATAACTCAAACGCTGTTGAACCCGTAGCAATAACCTGAACCGGTTTAAAGCGATCTACAATAATTTTAATAAGTAAGCCTATATTGTTGATCCGTTGCGCCTCATCTATAAAAAGTACTTCGTAGCCTAACAGTATTTTAGCTATTTGTGCCGCATTAGGCTTAGCTAAAGTTTCACGTACATCAGCATCATCACCATTTAGGTATAAGGTCTTTTTATCAACCTTAGCCAATAACTGCTCTACAAAAGTAGTTTTGCCCGTTTGGCGTGGTCCAAAGATGATAAAGGCTTTCCCCTTAAAAAGCCTTTTAAAAGCATAATTCAACTGTTTACGAACAATCATAATAAAATAAGCCTGTACAAAAGTATAATTATTCTGGATTATAATCCATATAAAACATAATTATTTTGGATTACAATCCATAAATAACATAATTATTTTGGATTATAATGCTTACATATACAAAAAAACCTATTTCAGTTAAGAAATAGGCTGTTATATTTTGATATTAAATTCAGGATTATAGCTCCAAATGCCGATTTAATAATTATCCTTCAAGCGCTGCTGCACCACTTACAATCTCGGTTAACTCGGTTGTAATTGCTGCCTGACGTGCCTGGTTATATGAAAGTTTTAAAGCTTTTAATAACTCACCAGCGTTTTCAGTTGCTTTATCCATTGAGGTCATACGTGCACCATGCTCAGATGCGTGCGAATCCAACACGGCTTTGTATAACTGGATCTTAATTGATTTAGGGATTAGCTGCTCAACGATTTCCTCTTGCGAAGGTTCCAGAATATAATCAATGTTAGTGGTCCTTTTATCCGCTTTTGTTTCAGCTACCGGCTCTGCTTTTGGTAAAGGCAATAACTGTTCAGTTGTAATAAACTGTACGGCTGCATTTCTGAAACGGTTATACACCACTTCAACTTTATCGAATTCGCCTTTAACAAAACCAGCCATAATTGCATCCGTAATTTTAGTTACGTTTTCGAAAGTTAAGGCCGAAAAGATTTCATTATTGTTACCGATAACGTTGTATTTACGTTTCTCATAAAAATCCTGAGTTTTCTTACCAATAGAAATAATGCTCACATTACCTTTTTTCAACTGTTCGCTATATTTCTCAGCAATTAAATTATTGGCCGCTTTAATTACGTTCATGTTAAAAGCACCGGCCAAACCACGGTTGGATGATACCGTCACAATTAGAACCTTATTGGGCTCGCGCTCCTGAATAAAAGGTGATGAAGACCCCTCTAAACTTGCCGACAGATTACCTAAAATCTCTTTCAGTTTAGTTGCATAAGGACGTAAAGCGATAATTGCATTAGTAGCACGTTTCAACTTAGCCGCCGAAACCATTTTCATAGCTTTGGTGATCTGCTGTGTTGATTGTACCGATGCAATCCGGTTTCTTACTTCTTTTAAATTAGCCATTCTCTATTTAGATGTGAGATGTGAGATGTAAGATGTGAAACATTAAGTCCCCATCTCAAATCTCAAATCTCATGTCTCAAATCTTATTAATATTTACTTGAAATCTCTTTTGCTACGGTATCTAAAACACCCGTAATGCTGTCATCAAATTTACCAGCTTTTAATGCTGCTAAAGTTTCAGGGTGACGTAATTCCAATTGAGTTAAGAATTCCGTTTCAAATTCTTTTACCTTGTTAACCGGAACACTACGCATTAAGTTTTTAGTACCAGCGTAAACAATGGCAACCTGTTTCTCCACAGTGAATGGAGAGAACTGCGCCTGTTTTAACATTTCTACGTTACGTGCACCTTTATCCAATACCGATTTAGTTGCAGCGTCCAAATCAGAACCAAATTTAGAGAAAGCCTCTAACTCACGGTACTGGGCCTGATCTAACTTTAAAGTACCTGCTACCTTTTTCATCGATTTGATCTGTGCGTTACCACCCACACGTGATACTGAAATACCTACGTTGATTGCCGGACGGATACCAGAGTTGAATAAATTCGACTCTAAGAAAATCTGACCGTCAGTAATCGAAATTACGTTGGTAGGAATATAGGCAGAAACGTCTCCCGCTTGTGTTTCGATAATCGGAAGTGCCGTTAACGAACCACCACCTTTAACGATATGTTTAATCGACTCAGGTAAATCGTTCATATTTTTAGCGATATCGTCGTTAGCGTTGATTTTCGCAGCTCTTTCCAACAAACGACTGTGTAAGTAGAAAACGTCACCAGGATAAGCCTCACGGCCCGGTGGACGACGAAGTAATAAAGATACCTCACGGTAAGCCACAGCTTGTTTAGATAAATCATCATAAACAATTAACGCCGGTTTACCTGTATCACGGAAAAACTCACCAATTGCAGCACCCGCAAACGGAGCATAGAACTGCATTGGAGCAGGATCTGCAGCAGAAGCAGCCACAACAACAGTATACGGTAAAGCACCGTTTTCCTCTAGTGTACGTACAATGTTAGCTACTGTAGAGTTTTTCTGACCGATAGCTACATAGATACAGAATACAGGCTGGCCTGCTTCATAAAATTCTTTCTGGTTGATAATGGTATCAATACAAACAGCAGTTTTACCAATCTGACGGTCGCCGATCACCAACTCACGTTGACCACGACCGATTGGAATCATTGCATCGATTGCTTTAATACCAGTTTGCAAAGGCTCGTTTACCGGTTGACGGTAAATTACGCCTGGTGCTTTACGCTCTAAAGGCATTTCGTAAGTTTCACCCAAGATCGGACCTTTACCATCTAAAGGCTCACCTAAAGTGTTCACTACACGGCCAAGCATACCTTCACCAACTTTAATAGAGGCAATTTTTTTGGTACGTTTAATGGTATCACCTTCTTTAATCTCGTCAGAAGCACCTAAAAGTACCACACCAACGTTATCTTCTTCAAGGTTTAATACGATACCCTGAAGTCCGTTTGCAAATTCAACCAACTCTCCTGATTGAACTTTAGTTAAACCGTAAACGCGGGCAATACCGTCGCCTACTTGCAACACGGTACCAACTTCTTCCAGTTCGGTTTCTGATTTGAAGCCCGCCAATTGCTGTCTGATAATTGCCGATACTTCGTCTGGTCTTACCTCTACCATAATTTTACTTTATATCTTTTTATAAATGTTTAGTGCTTAGCGCATGGCGCCTGGCATTAATTCGCCATCCGCTTATCGCAATATTCTCTGTGTTTGGCGGTTTGCGTTTGGCGTTTTAACGCTATACGCTTATCGCCTAGCGCTTACTGCGCAAATTCTTTTTTAAGTTTACTTAACCCGCTGGCAATACTGGCATCAAATTGCTTATCGCCAACTTTTAATATGAAACCGCCAATTAATTTCCCGTTAACTTTTTCGTTAACAATCACCTGATTGGCACCCAATTCTTTTTTCACAATGGCAACAATCTGTTCCCTGGCTTCAGCGCTTAAAGCCGTAGCGGATATAACATCAGCAGTAACGATACCTTTAATCTGATTGTATTGTTGCACAAATTGTTTTGCAGTAGCAAATAAAATAGCTGAACGGCCTTTATTAACAACGGTTTTGAAGAAAGTGATGGTTAATTTCCCCACTTTATCGGCAAAAATACCGTTTAAAATTCCGGTCTTTTTATCTAAAGGTACAATCGGGTTATTTAATATCGCTTCCAGCTCAGGGGTTTCATCAACCACTTTTTCAAATAAGACCATATCGGTATAAGCATCTTGCAGTGCATTATTCTCAATGGCAAGATCTATCAGTGATTTGGCGTATCTGCTTGCAACTTTAATTTCTGACATATATTTAGGATTGGCGCTCAGCGTTCGGCGTTTGGCACGCTTAGCGCTTTACGCAATACGCTTAGTTTAATTCAACGTCTTTTAACAAGTTAGCTACTAAAGCTTCCTGTTTGGTTTTATCATCTAACTGGGTACGCAATACACGTTCAGCAATTTCTAATGATAAAGTAGAAACCTGATCTTTAACTTCGGCTAAAGCTGCTTTCTTTTGGTTTTCAATCTCGATTTTAGCTTTCTCGATTAATTTAGCACCTTCAACCTGGGCTTGTTTCTTAGCCTCATTTAAGATACTATCTTTTAAGGTTTTAGCTTCCTTTAAAATTTCGTCGCGCTCAGCACGGGCCTGTTGCATCAAATCCTGGTTCTGGCTGGTTAAACGGGCCATTTCCTGTTTGGCCAATTCTGCTTTGTTTAAAGCCTCATCAATGCTTTGCTCACGCTCGTGAATTGCACCTAAAATAGGTTTCCATGCAAATTTTCTAAGTAAGATCAATAAGCAGATGAATGCTAATGATGTCCAAAAAACCAATCCTATGCTTGGGGTTACTAATTCCATTTTTATCTAATTTTTAAAAACAATCTTTTAATAAGGCAGGGTAAATAACCAATCGTTAAATACCCAGCCTAATTTTTTCAGTGCTTATTAACCGTTTAAGCCTAATAATGCAACTACCACACCGAATAAAGCAGCACCCTCAATAAGGGCAGCAGCGATAATCATTGCAGTCTGAATTTTTGATGCAGCTTCTGGTTGACGAGCAATACCTTCCATTGCTTTACCACCTACTTGACCGATACCGATACCTGCACCGATTACTGCTAAACCGGCACCGATTGCCGCGATTGAACCTACCATAACTAATTTAATTTATATTAATTTGTAAAAAATAGTTTTCTGTTAATGATGTTCTTCTACTGCCATGCCAATAAACAAGGCAGTTAATAAGGTAAAAATAAAGGCTTGTAAAAATGCCACCAGTAATTCCAATACATCCATAAACAATACGAATGCAACTGAAACCGGGGCAATAGCCAATGTTTCGAAAATAAAGATTAAGGAAATTAAACTTAACACGATAATGTGTCCAGCGGTGATGTTTGCAAACAAACGCACCATCAAAGCGAAAGGCTTAGAAATAATACCGATTAACTCCACAGGAATCATGATCGGATATAACCAAAAAGGAACATCTGGTCTGAAAATATGTTTCCAATAGTATTTGTTACCATTGATGTTAACGATAATCAAGGTACCTAAGGCCATTACAAAAGTTAGGGCAATATTACCGGTAACGTTGGCACCACCTGGAAAAATTGGAATTAAACCGAACAAGTTGTTAAATAAGATAAAGAAAAATGTGGTCAACAAATAAGGCATAAACTTCGCATATTTATGACCAATGTTGGGCTTGGCAATATCATCTCTTACGAAGAGAACAACCGGCTCAATTAAAGACTGTAAACCTCTCGGTGCTTTACCGGCACGTTTTTTATAAGCTCCAGCTACTGAAATAAATACAATCAGGATAACTAGAATGGCTACAAACATTGCAGCAACGTTTTTAGTGATCGAAAAATCTAAAACAGACTTACTTGCTTCTTCATCCACTTTACCGTCAGCACCAACCACTTTGATATGATCCTCTTCTAAACGATAGTTATTGTATTTACCGTTATAGTCGTGCTCGCCGTGATGAAAATTACCTGATGAGAAAACCTCTAAACCGTTAGGTGTATATAAAATTACCGGAAGAGGCAATGACGTATGTCCCCAAAGATGCCACATGTGCGAATCGGCAATGTGTTCCATAATTACTTTGGTAGGCTCGAATTTTTCTTTACCATGACCGGCTTCAGGTCCGTGCTCGCCAGAAACCGCTTGAGCAGACTCGGCAACAGCACTATCAACAGGTACAACAGCGCTATCAACTTGAGCGAAAGTATCAATTTTGATAGATAAAAACGCGATTAAAAGCGTAAAAACAATAGTTAGCCTTTTAACTTTAGACACAAAAACTCGGTTACAATCCATTTATTGGCAGTTTTTTACTTTAAATTTTGGTGGCGCAAGTTACGTAACAAACAGTAAACTTCAAAGACCGTAAACAATAAATATAAAGAAAAAAAATTAAGCAGAAATACAGGCCCAATTCCCTTTGCTTTTATACTGTAAATCAACACAAAAGCCATACAAAAAATCATCTTCACCGCTATCGATCCCATAATAGCCATAACACCTACTTCAGGATCACGTTTTATACCAATATCAACCAATATGTAAGCGATATAGGTGATACCAGCCAAAAAGCCAAACATTACCCAAAAGTTGTTCACCAAAAGCTGTTGATCAGGAAATACCATAGGCAAAACGGCTATAACACCAATTAACAGGCCCACGAAAATGAAATAGATACTGGTAAATTTGGCTAGAGTCAAGGTATAATTTCTTAGCAGATAAAAACTTGTGCAAAGATAAGGTTTTTAAAATCAACTCGCTAGTACAGAATGATTAAATTGGTTAACCCGGCAGATAAATAGACTCACAACTCCGAATCTTAACTCCAAACTATCCTTTAGTAACCTGCTTAATAGCCTGGTAAAGTGCAATTCCAACACCGGCCAGCGCAAAGGCTGCAGTAATTAAATTGGTTTTGCTTTTTCGGTGTTCATCAATTTTGTAACCTATAAAAGTAAGCAGGCCTATGGTAGCGATCATCTGGAAACCAATGGCAGAATACTTTGCTGCTGCATTCACCTTTTTCTTTGTATCTTCTTCTTGCGGATTTTCCATTTTTTAATGCAATAATTAAATTAACTTTGAATAATTAAAATTTGTTGCCAAATAAAATATTTTTCTATATATATTGTTTATTATACATTACTTAAGAGATTTATCATACTTGAAAAATTACGCTAACAAAAACTTAAATCCCTTCCTCATCCTCATCAGTATTTTTATTTACGGCTGTGTTGCAAATAAAGATACTGCGGTAGATCGTAGGTTTCAGAACTTAACCGCAAAATACAATTACATCTATAACGCCAATGTTTTACTAAGCGAATACAATGAGAGTTTGCTGCAAAATTATGCCGACAATTACGAAAAGATCCTACCTGTTTATCTTGATCCTGAGCCACAGATAAATTTAGTACTCACACCTGGGGCCGCCAATAAACAGCTTGATGATGTAATTACCAAAGGACAAACCATTATCAACGATAAAAGTTTCAGTAACTACATTGACGATGCCTACATGCTTTTGGGCAAGGCGAATTACCTTAAAGGCAATTATTTTATCGCATCAGAATACTTTGATTATACGGCTAAAACCTATAACAGCGACCTGAATACCTTTATTATGGCCATGAACTGGAAAGCACGTAGCCAAATGGAACTCAACAATATGGTACTGGCCGATAAAATTATTGATACCATGCTGCGCGCTGCCGATCAATTAAAAAAAGACCTGGCCGAACCATTGGCCACAACTGCTCAGATGCGTATTTATCAAAAACGCTATAAAGAAGCCATCCTGTTTTTAGAATCGGCCATTGCTTTACCTGAAGAAAAACAGTTACGTATCCGTTGGCGTTTTATATTGGCTCAGTTACAGGAAAAAGAAAAAAATATCCAGGATGCTTATACCAATTTCACCAAAGTTGAGAAAAGCAATGCACCTTTTGAGATGTATTTTCATGCCAATTTAAACCGGATTAAACTGAGGGCCTTATTAAATGGAGAAAAACTTAATAAGGAACAGCAACTTTTGGCTTTATTGAAAGATGATAAAAACACCGATTATACTGATCAGATTTATTACCAGGTTGGGGAACTCTTCTCTGCCGAAGGAAACTTTGTAAAGGCAGAAGAGAACTACCATAAGTCGGTTTTAAAAAGCACCAGAAACCAAACGCAAAAAGCCCTATCTTATTTAAGAATTGCCGATTTAAACTTTAAGGAGTTTAACAACTATATCAAAGCAAAACTGTACTATGACAGTACCGTGATGATTTTGCCCAAAAACTTTCCTGATTACGATAATATTCTTAAAAAGGCAGATAACCTGCAATATTTAACCGACAGGTATACCATTATTGCCAAAGAAGACACTGCCCAGGCCATTGCCAAACTTCCGGCTGCCCAGCGTGAAGCTAAAGTTAAAGCTTATTTAACACCAAAGGTTGAAGTGGTTAGTACCGGTGGTGTACTGAACAACCAATTTTTAAATGATCCGGATTTTCCGAACAGAAGTTTAAATACGACAAACAATATCGCCGGCAACACCTTTTATTTTAATAATAATGCAGCAATCAGCAATGGCTTCGGCGATTTTAAAAAACGATGGGGAACCAGACAGTTGGAAGACAACTGGCGCCAGAGCATACGCTCATCTGCACAGGAAACCAACCAGGTTTTAGCCGGTGGAAAAGTAGCTACAGAAATTATACCTGCCAATGGACAAACCGACCCAACGGCCACAGACCAGACTTCCGTTGAAAAACAGTTTTTGGATGCTTTACCAACCACGCCAGCACTATTGGCCGCATCTGATCAGAAAATTATTGATGCTTATTTCGAAATCGCGAGCTTTTATCAGCAAGAATTGAATGATAAGCCGGAGGCAAATAAAATATATTTAGAACTGATCAAAAGATATCCGGATAATAATCATCTGGTTGCTATTTACTATAGTTTATACCTGAATTATAAAGGCATTGATGAAGTAAAATCTGACCAGTATAAGCAATTGGTACTGACCAGATTCCCGGAATCTAATTTTGCGAAAAATATTTTAGATCCATCGTACTCTGCCAAGCAAACACAGATGGAAAATATTGCCATCAACAATTACAATCTAACTTTTGATGCTTACTTAAAAAAAGATTATGCCAATGTGGTGAAACAGGCTGACGATAATATCACGGCTTTTCCCGAAAGTGATCTGGCACCACAATATGCTTACTTAAAAGCCATCGCTGTTGGACGTACAGCAAAGGTTGATCCGCTGCTTACCGAATTTAACCTGATTACCGAGCGCTATCCCAATGATAAAATTATTACGCCTTTGGTACGTGATCACTTAAAGTACATTGAGGCTAACCTCAACGAATTTAAGCAGCGCCCGGTAGCCCTGGTTGATTTTGATGCCAACGCGCCTCGTTTTATAAGCCAGGCCGCAACGGTTGCCATCCCAACAAAACCGCTACCAGTTGAAAATTCTGTAGCAAAAAACGCTGAACCAACTCCGGTAGTAAAACCAGTTGAGGTTAAACCAGTTGATCCAACCAAACCCGTTAGTATTTTCAGTACGGCAAAATCAGAAGAGTATTATTACGTGATAGATGTAGCCGATGCCACTTTAACCTTGAGTTCATCACGTTTTGGGATCGGTCAGTTTAACCGAGGAAATTACCCTGATAATGATCTGGAACATAAATTGGTCGAGTTGGATAACGACCAGTTGATTTACATTACCAGCTTTATCGATTTTGAGGATGCAAAACTTTACGAATCGAGCATTGTTGGTCAGTTAAAGAACATTATGAAAGTTCCTGCCAACCTGTATAAAGGCTTTATCATCAGCAAAGAAAACTTTGAAAAACTGACAGACAGGGCAAGGATAAACGAATATCTCGAGTTTTTAAGAGACAATTACAAATAAGCGAAGGTAAACGGCTAAGGCTTAAAGCGAAAGGGCTAACACCAAACCTTAAATTTGATTCTATAAAAAATTAATAAATTTGCATCCAAAATCGCCTATCCCGGTGTTTTGGAAAATAATAACACAAAATGAACAAATCCCTTTCTCCACAGGATACAAAAAGATACAGTTTACTCATTTGGAAATTATTGATTGGTGGAATTGCCCTCTTTGCCATTTTCATTTCGATGATTGGATTGGGGCTATTTGGTGCTCTACCCTCTTTCAGGGATATTGAGCATCCAAAAAGTAATCAGGCATCAGAAATTATTGCCGAAGATGGCCGTCCGTTAGGTACCTACTTTGTTCAAAACAGATCGAATGTTACTTATAAAGATATTTCTGAGAATGTAATCAATGGATTAATTGCAACAGAAGATACCCGGTTTAAAGAACATTCAGGCATAGATTTTAAACGCACATTTTCCATAATCGGTTATAACTTGATCGGTAAAAAACAAGGCGCCAGTACCATTACCCAACAGCTGGCTAAAAATCTTTTTCCACGCGAATCGAACCTCAATTTTTTCTCGCTGGTATTAACCAAGTTTAAAGAGTGGATTGTTGCTGTTAAACTGGAGCGCAACTATACCAAGGAAGAAATTATTACGATGTATTTAAATACAGTAGATTTTGGTAATCAGGCTTATGGGATTAAATCTGCAGCAAGGGTTTATTTCAATACCACCCCGGATAAGTTGAATTTAACGCAGGCTGCAACTCTGGTAGGTATGCAAAAAGGTATTACCATGTATTCACCCACCCGCCATCCTGAGCGCTCCAGGGAACGCAGAAATACGGTTATGGCCTTAATGGTAAAGGCTGACCTCTTAAGCCAATCAGAATTTGACGAACAAAAAGAAAAACCTTTAAACCTGCATTTCAATGCCGCAACTGTTAACGATGGTATTGCACCATACTTCCGTTCGGTATTGAAAAATGATATCAAAAACATTTTCCAGGAGCAATCCATTACCAAACCCGATGGCACACCATATGATTTAGACCGTGATGGTTTAAAAATTTATACCACCTTGAACTATGATATGCAGCTATATGCTGAGGAAGCACAAAAAGAATATATGAAAGTGCTACAGGCACAGTTTATTGCCAGTTGGAAAGGCAGAAATCCATTTAAGGATAAAACTTTGCAGATTGAACAGGGAATCAAACGGTCTGACCGTTATAAAGCATTAAAACTGGAAGGTAAATCGGATGAAGAAATTAAAAATGATTTCAACACCAAAACAGAGATGACCATTTTTACCTGGAAAGGCAATATCGATACGGTAATGAAACCGATAGATTCGGTACGTTATTACAAAATGTTACTCAGAAATGCGATGATGACCATGGACCCAACCAACGGACACGTTAAAGCATGGGTTGGTGGAATTAATTACGAGCACTTTAAATACGACCAGGTTAAAATGGGAACCCGCCAGGTAGGTTCAACAGCGAAACCATTTACCTACGCAGTAGCCATCGAAAATGGTTATTCGCCTTGTTATACGGTACCCAACGTTCCGGTAACGATTGAAGGTTATGGTGAGCCATGGACACCAAGAAACTCGGGGAAACCGCTACCCGGCAGCATTACCTTACAAAAAGCACTGGCCTACTCACAAAATTATGTTACGGCGTACTTAATGAAACAGGTTGGTCCGGTGGCCGTATCTACCTTGGCTACAAAAATGGGCATTCCTAATGTTCCGGCATTTCCATCCATTTGTTTGGGTACCTTCGATTCTTCTGTTTATAACATGGTGGGTGCATATGGTGCTTTTGCCAATAAAGGAATTTATACCAAACCCATTTATCTACTGAGAATTGAGGACAAAAATGGGGTAGTATTATTTTCTCAAAAGGAAATACCAAAACCGATTATGAGCGAGGAAGTGGCGTACGTAATGACACGGATGCTTAAAGGCGTGGTAACCAATGGAACAGGATCGAGATTAAACTATAAATATAAAGTGAATGCACCAATCGGAGCGAAAACCGGTACTACCCAAAATAACTCAGACGGTTGGTTTATGGCCATTACTCCACAGTTGGTAACCGGTATCTGGACAGGTTGTGAAGACAGGGCTTTCCACTTTATCAGTACCAATCAAGGTGAGGGGGCAAATACAGCACTCCCTATTTTTGCAGGCTTTATTAAAAGGGTATATGCCAATCCGGCGCTAAAAATTAGTCATGCTGATTTTGAGGCACCAAAATCTGGCGTTTCGATTACTTTCGATTGTAACCAATACCAGCAACAGGAAGAAGGTACGAGCGAACTGGACGAGAAGCTGGGATTTTAACCATCAACTTCTGCGTGAAGGATAGCAGCGGAAATCCTTTTGCTGCAATATTGAGCGTAGCAGAAACGCAGTAAAAGGATGCAACGGATAGCCTGAACCTTTTCCCGAACCTTCGGGATTGGGGCACGCCCAAATTATAAATACATTAAATCGGGGCATTCCATCGAAATTTCCCCTCCCGAATCCTATTTTTGTAATCATGAGCAGTTTCGACCATAAAACAGCATTAACCGCAATCCCACATAAACCCGGCGTGTACCAGTATTGGGATGCCGATGGAAAGCTCATGTACATTGGTAAGGCAAAAGACCTGCGTAACCGTGTAGGTTCTTATTTTAACAGCGATAGAAACCAGTTTAATGGCAAAACGAGGGTATTGGTATCCAAGATCCGGAAAATTACCTTTACCATTGTAGATACGGAGATTGATGCCTGGCTATTGGAAAACAGCCTGATCAAAAAGCATCAGCCCAAATTCAACATCAATTTAAAGGATGATAAAACCTATCCATGGATTATCGTAAAAAATGAAAATTTTCCGCGCATTTACTGGACACGTAAAGTGATAAAAGACGGCTCTACCTATTTTGGCCCTTATGGCTCTATCGGTATGATGCATACCATTTTGGATCTGATCAAAGAAACCTACCCTTTACGCACCTGTAACTTACCCCTGACCGAAAAAAATATAGATGAAGGCAAATTTAAAGTTTGCCTCGAATATCAGATCGGTAATTGTAAAGGCCCCTGCCAAAACTACCAGACCGAAGCCGATTACGATAAAAATATTGGCGAGATCAAGGAAATCCTGAACGGTAAAATCGGAAATGTCATCCGCGATGTTAAAGGCGTCATTAAATCGGCATCAGAAAACCTGAACTTCGAACTCGCGCATCAATACGCAAGGCGATTAGAAATCCTGGAAAAGTACCAGAGCAAATCGACGGTGGTAAACAGTGCCATTACGAATGTTGATGTGGTGAGCATCGCTTCAGACGAACGTTATGCTTTTGTGAACTACTTAAAGGTAATGAACGGAACCATTATCCAAACACAGACCATTGAGGTTAAAAAGCAGTTGGATGAAAGTGATGATGAGATTTTAACCTTAGCGATGTTGGAATTTAGAACCAAATTCAACAGCACCTCAAAAGAAATCATTGTTCCGTTTGAGCTTTCACTCGAAGACGAAAGTCTAAAATTCACCGTCCCGAAACTGGGTGAAAAGAAGAAACTTCTGGAGCTCTCGCAAAAGAATGTACTATTCTTTAAAAAAGAAAAGCTTAACCAATACGAAAAGTTAAATCCTGATTTACGCACCGATCGGATTTTGACCACCATGCAAAAAGATCTGCGTTTAACGCAGCTTCCAAAACACATCGAATGTTTTGATAACTCTAATTTTCAGGGGAAATATCCGGTTTCGGCGATTGTAGTGTTTAAAGATGCCAAACCATCCAAAAAAGACTACCGTCATTTTAATGTGAAAACGGTTGAAGGCCCCAACGATTTTGCAACCATGGAAGAAGCTGTTTTCCGTCGGTACAGAAGAATGTTGGACGAAAACCAAACCTTGCCTCAGCTCATCATTATTGATGGCGGTAAAGGGCAGCTTTCATCAGCTGTGAAGAGCTTAAAGTTATTGGGTATAGAGAACAAGGTAACGGTTATCGGTATTGCTAAGCGATTAGAAGAATTGTTCTATCCCGGTGATTCCTTCCCGCTATATTTAGACAAGAAATCAGAAACCTTAAAAGTAATACAGCAATTGCGGGATGAGGCGCACCGCTTCGGAATTACCTTTCACCGTAAAAAACGCGATCAGGGTACACTTAAAACCGAGCTTGAACAGATTGAAGGTATCGGCAAAACGACTGCGGACAAACTGTTGACCCATTTTAAATCGGTTAAAAAAATTAAAGATGCTACAGAAAAAGAACTTGCAGAAGTACTCAATAGAAAACAGATAATTGCCCTGCTTGCACATTTTAAAGAAGCGTAAATCCGTTATTAAAATAGATGCACCGGTAAAAATATTAACACTTTGTTAATCTTGATCGCATCTACTCAAATCCTTTTTTCCTACTTTAGGGCTGTTAATACGCTCCTAAAAACATCCCTATTTACATGAATAACAACATCTTGGTTGCCATAACCAAACTTCTGTTGGGCGTATGGTATTTTACCGAATCTGAAAGCCCTTTTAAGGCATCAGAAGCCGGTCTTGAAACTTATTGTATTTCGATTCCCATCTGAAAGCCATCGGATGGAGTAGGAAGTAACGAACCTACCTAAACAAAAAAGGCTCCGATTGTTATCGGAGCCTTTTTTATGAGATTAGTATTCCCAAAGACCTTGTTCGTAATCGAGAACAGATTTTTTTATCCTTTCTGATTCGTACAACCGCTGTTTAGGGTCTGCAATAATATCCCTGATCTTGTTATCACCGGGATTCGATTCTTTTACAATATAACTGCTAAACAAGCGGCGGATAAAGAAATCATCAAAACTTAATGACGATGCATCATTATTGGTATTGATCAAACGTTTCTTTGTCAAAATTTCTCTGGCTTCAGGATAGTATACCCAAAATACAGGCTGCCATTGTTTTGAAACTTCATTGTATTTTAATGGTGCAATACCTACAATCCGAGGTTCGAAAATAGAACGTTTGGTATCAAAAATCCAGTCTTCTTTTATTCTGAATTTCAAGAACAGTTCCGGGTTAAAATCATTAACGACCGTAGTAACGGTTCCGGTTTTATTATTCGAAACTTCTGCCGTTCCTAATGCAGACTTAGCTGCTGAGTCTGCAGACATTGGATTATTAAAAGCATCATCTTCGTTTAAGGCACTATCAATCGGAGAATATGCTGTTAGCTCCTCCTTTTTAATTGCCGCAATCAAAACATCAATCAATCTCGATTTAGGTGATTTTAAGACCGAATTAACCGTATCACGTAAATCAATCTCTCTCCATATCCGTTTTGCATAAAAAACATCCTCCTCTCTTACATCAGCCAAAGGAACCATTTCAGTACTGTCAATGTCTTTACGGGCATAGAAACCATCTTTAGGGGGAACCTTTAGTTTCTTTTTAGCTGTTTTAACAGGGGCTTTAACCGTATCAACTGCAGGAGCAGCAGCAACAGGCGCAGCTTTTTTGGGAGCTAACCTGGTTGGCTTTTTTTGTGCAAAAGCAAATGTGGTTAACAAAACTGAAATAGCAATACTTAAAATCCTTTTCATCTTCTTTTTATTTTACACTAAATGCCAACGAAGGTAAAATTCTTTGCCGCCCGTCAGGACCTACAGAAACAATATCTTCAAAAAACACCCTTGTTCCAGGAGTAATTGAGTTTATAGCGCCTTTAACTGCACCAGCAAAACTTCCGCCACTACCGGCAACAGTAACAGCATCAGAACGTGGTTTAATAACGGTTAATTTATAACGTTGTATTTTGAATTTAACATCGAAAGGAAAATCATCAAGATCTGCCTCAATCTCGGTTTCGCTCTTTAACTGAACCGAAGCAATATCACCACCTGCGCGTCCGCCAACCTTTGCCACCGGCGCCGGAATGGCTTTCACCCTGAACTTTTGTGAGCCCAAGCTAACGGTTTTACCCGCATTGTTGGCTGATACATTGATGGATACTTCCTGACCTACCATGCTGCCCGGAACATTGACATTGTAATTTCCATTACTACCAGACATCGAACCTCCTGAAATTGAAGCACGCACACTTTCTAATGGAAACCCGGCTGCCGAAACGGTAAAGGGATTGGCAATACCAGCATAAATAACATTCAGTTTGGTTGAAGAAACAGATGCCGACGGTTTCGCTACCTGATAAGTTTGTGGCTGCGTTTTGTATTCCTTTATCTGGCCATCAGTTTGGCGAACACGGATCGTACCTACCCAGGTAAACTGACCAACACTACCGGTACCACCTGAATAAGTTCCTTTGCCATCTTTAACGGATAATTTATTTCCATTAACAGTGATATCTGGAGTTGATCTCGAATCGCTGGCCGTTAAAAATACTTCAGCAGTATAAGGTTGACCTTGAATTACATAAGAAGTAGGTGCTACTGCAACTGCCGCAAACTGATCCAGATTAACTTGCGCCTTATCCATATTTCCGAACAGTTTCTTCACAACCTCTGCTTCAGCATTTTTAGTGTCTGCTTGCAGTTTGGTCAAAATGGTCATGGCAGCTGTCAATGGCGTTCCCTCACCAAAGTAAGTTTCCTGCCAGTTGCCCTTTCTTTTTCTTGCCGGGTCTTTAGCTTCAAGAGAGAAAGAAACATTTGTCCGATCTGCAGGATCTAACAAAGAGATCAATTTTTCTCTCGTCGCATTGATTCTCTTCTTTAACTCATCCGCTTTCTTTTGGTTAATCATGATATTCTGTGCAATATCCTGATTGGACCTATTTACCAGGTCTTCTGTTTCAGGATCAATTCCGTCTCCTGCCTGAGTAAGTTCTTTTTTAATGCTTTCAATATAGTTATTCAGTTCATCAGCCGCTTTCTGAGCTTGTTTAGCCTTATCATAAATAGGCTGAGCACGTGCCGGCTCTTCTTTCAACTTCGAATTTTCGAAGGCAGAAAACAACTGGTTAATACTTGTATTTACATTGTTTTTAGAAGTATCCAAACTATCGTTGATATTTTTGAATGCATCTAAAATGGTATCTGATACGTTTAAGGCAAGCATGGCCAACAATACCAAATACATGATATTGATCATCCGCTGCCTTGTTGTTTCTTTTCCGCCTGCCATGTTTAATGTAGCTTTTCTTTAAAAATTAAAAACTAAACAAATTATACACGTGGGCCGTTCATAGCCGATAGCATATTGCCATAAATTGCATTAAGCGATGATAGGTTTTTAGCCAGCTTATTCACCTCTTCTTTAAACTGCTTGGAATCTTCCATCGATTCGTTAAAGTTCTGCATGGTTAAAGATAAGTTTGAATAGAATTTGTTCATCGATTTTAGATGTGCACTTGAATCTTGTAATTCCAATTCATAAACTGCGTTTAAAGCCGATAAGTTCTTAGCCAAATTGTTAACCTGATCATGGTAAGCCTGAGAATCCACATTACTTTCGCCCATTGCTTTTAAATTAGCAGTTGCCTTTTCAAAAGATGCGCTCAGATTATCAAAACCGGCTGATGCGGTTTTAATTTTACCAGTTAATTCATTTGTTGCAGTAGATGCATCTGCAACACTCGAAATTGCCGCTACCTTATCACCGAACGTACGTAGACCTGTACCTAAACTTTCGATCAACTCCGGTCCAATTTTAGCATCTGATAACATTTTATCTAAAGCTGCCGTATTAGATGAAGCCACTGCGGCCACAGGCCTGGCCGAAGCTGTTGGTAATTCTCCTTTAAAATCTGCTTGTAATTCAGGATAAACTCTTTCCCATGCGGGTTCCGGTTCCGGTGGAAAGAAACCTGTTAAGAAGAACAATAAAGCCTCTACCCCTAAACCAACGCCTATAATTAAATTTGCCCATGATCCACCAAGGTGTGTAATTTTAAATAATGCTCCGATAATTACAATACTTGCTCCCCATGAAATCGCTACGTGTAACCAGCCTGGTTGTTTCTTTGATGCCATAAATTTGATGTTTTTCTTTAGTTTTTTAGTTTGATTGGTTTAACGTCTTAAATCGGTACCAGGGTAAGATGAAACGCATCTGAAGCCAATATATGACCTTTGCGTATCCTGATATTCATATGTTGATACTGCATTTTGCAGGAAATAGCCTGTATCTTTCCAAGAACCACCTTTTACCACTTTACGTTTTTTGTATTTGCTGTCATTTGCACCAGCATCATAAGTAAAGTTAGGGTTTAGGTCGTGTAACAGCGGACCAGCACCTTTATTATAAGCCGTAATAGTCCATTCCGATACGTTTCCGGCCATGTTGTACAAGCCATAATCATTAGGAAAATATGATCTGACACCAACTGTATAAATACCGCCATCGCTAGAATAATCCCCACGGCCAGGTTTAAAATTGGCTTGTAAACATCCTTTAGTATTTCTAATATAAGGACCGCCCCACGGATATTTTGTTTTGGTATTACCGCCCCTTGCGGCATATTCAAATTCTGTTTCTGCTGGCAACCTGTAGTCTGATCTAGATCCTGAAGGTAGTTTCCTTGATGTCGCAACACCATCGTACAACCTGGTTCTCCAGTGAGCGAAAGCTTTTGCCTGCTCCCAGCTTACCCCAACTACAGGATAATCATCGTAGGACGGGTGGTTATAATAACCACGCACCATCGGATCGTTTTGTGAATAAGAATAATCTGTTTTCCAAACCATGGTATCAGGATAGATAGCAACGGTATAACGATCGATATAGTCCTGGCGTTTGCTGTTTGGGTCTTTATGCCCGATAGCGGCCTTCTCCATATTTAATTCAGCATATGAATATTCGAATTTACGGACATCTAATTCCTTCTTCCCCGGAAGGGCATCCAGGCCAGAATAATACATACCGTCTAGTTGGCTCACTTGAGCCGCCGCTGCCCCCCTGCCTTTATTGCGCCAGATATTAACACCATTTGGACCAACCTTTTTCCAGTCGATGTATTTCTCTCCGCCAAGAGCTGTTGCGGCATTTCCTCTTGGAGTAATCATAAATTGTTGCGGGTTGCCCATCATCAAAATCGCAATCGAATCGCGCACCCAATTCGTAAACTGACGGTATTCCGCATTAGAAATCTCAGTCTGATCCATAAAGAATGCACTAATGGTAGTCATTCTGCTAGGTCCGTTCTGAGAAAATGTAATATCTTCGTCCGATCCTCCCAATGGTGTATGCCCTGGCGGAATATAAACCATTCCTAGTGGGATTCTATCATTTTTAAATTTTCGGTTATAAGCACCAACCAGCTCACCCTGGCCACCGTGGCCACAGCTTGCTAGCATTACAGTTATACCTACAATAGCTAGAAGGTAGATTTTCTTCATATTTTTAAGGTTGTGCAAAGCACGATTAGGAGCAATTTTATCAAAAATCACAGAAATTATCTATAAAAGCAAATATTTTACATTAAATCATCACTTAAAGGCAATTAAAGTTAGGTTAACAATTTTCCAACAGCCTTACAAGTTTTTCAACAACATGCGTAACTACTTAGTAAACAGTAAAGTTACGCATTTATTGTATTGACTTATAATAAATTATTCGTTGTGTTATTTATTAGATATTTTGATATAATTTTCAATGGCCATCGTCATCGACGGGACACCTGGGGTAGGAGCAGCAATATCTACGATCAGATCCATGTCTGTACAGGCCTTGCTGGTATTGGTTCCAAAAGCAGCAATACGGGTATTATTCTGTTTAAAATCGGGGAAATTTTTAAATAAAGACTGGATGCTTGAAGGACTAAAAAATGCAATAACGTCATAAAATACTTCAGCCAAATCAGACAAGTCGCTCACTACTGTTCTAAATAAAACTGCTGGAGTGAAATTATATCCACTTTTTTCCAAAAACTTCATCGTATCTTCGGTTGCCATATCAGAACAAGGATATAAAAACTTCTCGTTTGCATGTTTTTTTAACACTTCGGCTAAATCGGCTGCAGTTTGTTTACCAAAAAAGATCTTGCGCTTACGATACTGAATATACTTCTGCAGATATAAAGCGATCGTTTCGGATAAACAGAAATATTTCAATTCTGCGGGCACCTCATAACGCATTTCTTCGCAGATTCTAAAAAAATGATCTGCTGCATTTCGGCTGGTAAAAATCACAGCCGTAAAATCTGCCAGATTAATCTTATCCTTTCTGAAATCTCTTGCGGGTACACCTTCAACGTGGATAAAAGACCTGAAATCAACTTTTAAGTTGTGTTTTTTAGCCAAATCGTAGTAAGGAGATTTTTCTGTTTCAGGTTTTGGTAAAGTAACCAAAATACTTTTTACTTTGCGGATTCTAGAGTCGTTCTTTTCTTGCATTTTTCCTTTTTCCTGCTACAGTCCTATCGTTTTAATTAGTATAAGGACGGGACATATTTCGAGGGCGCAAAAGTACAAAAATAAATGCATTTTAGAAAACTTATTGTTAGAAAGTATGGTCACCCCTGCCCGTAGCAGCTGAAAGGCAAAAATAACGCCTAACAATAAGAAAGCCAATACGATATAAACTGAGCCATATTTAAGTGGTGATAGTGCAAAGGCAACCACTAAAGGAATAAACAGTAACGACGCGTTGAAGTAGCTGAGGTATAAAATTGAAATATATTCGCCTACCGGTTTCTGCACATTAAACAGGTAACCTAAAAAGCGCAATATCACTAATTTTAGCGCATAAAAAATAATAATGGTAATAGATATGCTAAAGAAAAACTTAAACCCGTCTTTAGCTTGATACATATCATTCCACTGTGCTACCAGAAAAAAGAACATCCCAAAAACGAAACCGAACTGCACAAAAAGCAACAAAAAAGGCCATGAACTAAACAGGTTATCTTCTTTATTGATATTATTCAGGATCCTGTTACTAAAAAATGCCTGAACAATTGCCGATAACTGCTTGGAAAAAGCATTTTTTAAAATGGCGAAGATGATCAGCATACCAAAAATAAAGCCTAGTAAACCTACGTTTCCCTTTGGAATTTTAGTGCCCAACTGATAAGGATTTGCTTTTTTCTTTAAATGCCGGTACTTATTTTGCCATGCCCATAAATCCAGTTTTGGAGAAAGATATTCCTTTTCAATAGTATCTAAAAGTGCGTTTTTATTAATTAAATGATCAGGAAGTACCCAGGTATGACGAATTAAGGAATCGGTAGAAAACCGCTGCCTGGCCAAAGTTGCCGAGTCGGGCCGGTATTTCCGATATTGGTATTGCTTCACGGCTACGCTATCTGTTTGAACAGGAATTTCCTGTGCTGCTAAAAAATTAGCAGACCATACAAACGCAAACAAAAAGAAAATAAATTTCGACATGCTGTAAATCAAAACTTCCGGTTGCAAAAGTAGTCGAATAATCAAGTTTTACCTAAAGAAAATAAGGAATGATGAATAACTTTGTTTAAGCCCCTTGTGCCTGCAGAATCATTGCTTCATCTTTATGACAATAAAGAAAAATTAACTTCACTATCTTTGCATGCAATGTCTGGTATCTATATCCATATCCCCTTTTGTAAAAAAGCCTGTCACTATTGCGATTTTCATTTCAGTACTTCTTTAAAATATGCTGATGAAATGGTAGAAGCCATTTGTAAGGAAATAAAAATGAAAAAAGACCGGACTAACGGACAGGTTGGGAGTATTTATTTAGGTGGAGGTACACCATCTATCCTGCCGGAAGCTGCACTGCAAAAGATTTTTGATGTGATTCACCATACGTTTTCGGTAAATGCCGGTGCAGAGATTACCATTGAAACCAATCCCGATGATTTAACAGCCCAGAAATTAAAGGAGCTGAAAAAGTTGCCCGTTAACCGCTTTAGTGTAGGAATCCAATCTTTTTATGATGAAGATCTGATCTGGATGAACCGGGCACACCAGGCCAAAGATGCTGAAGATTGTATCAAAAGAAGTCAGGATGCAGGTTTTGAGAACTTAACACTCGATTTGATTTATGGCTACCCTTTACTTACAGACCATAAATGGCTAAACAATATCCAAAAAGCAACCGAGCTTGAGGTACCCCATATTTCTGCCTATGCCCTAACGGTAGAACCCCGGACAGCTTTGGCCCATGCCATCAAAAACAAAAAACAAAGTCCCCCGAATGATAACCAAAGTGCGGCACAGTTTATAATGTTAATGAAAAAACTGGCAGATGCCGGATTCGAACACTACGAAATTTCGAATTTTGCCAAGCCGGGCCATTATGCCGTGCATAACACCAATTACTGGAAAGGTGTTGATTATATTGGCATCGGTCCATCTGCTCATGGTTTTAATGGCCAAAACCGGTACATGAACCCGGCAAACAACGCTTTGTATCTGGAAACTTTAGGACAAAACAAACTCCCTGAAGTTGTTGAGGAGCTGAGCTTAAACGACAGATTTAACGAATACATTATGACTTCGCTCAGAACCATGTGGGGGACTGATTTACAAAAAATAAATTACGATTTTGGAGTTGATTTTCTGGAAGAAACAAAACATAACCTTAAAAATTTTGAGGATAAAAACTGGCTGCTGATCGAAGGGGATAACATTTATTTAAGCCAGAATGGGAAATTATTTGCCGATCATATTGCCTCTGAACTGTTTATTGTTGAGAATGATTAAATAACCAATTACATATTTATGTCAAAAATTATCTGGATAACGGGCGCATCATCAGGTATTGGTGAAGCCCTGGCATATGAATATTTTAAAGCAGGTAACAAACTGATTATTTCAGGAAGAAACCGCGATGAATTGTTCCGCGTTAAAGGAAACTGCCAAAATTCCTTTAATGTCCATGTGTTACCATTCGATTTAAGCGAAACTGCTTTACTCGAAAACAAAGCTGCTGATGCCATCCGTATTTTTGGCAAGATCGACTTATTGATTAACAGTGGAGGTGTAAGCCAGCGGAGCCTGGCCTTAGCAACCAACCTGAAAACTGAACAACAAATTATGGACACCAATTTTTGGGGCACCGTTACACTCAGTAAAGCGGTTTTACCATCAATGATCGCTGCCGGCGGCGGCCAGATCGTTGCAATTAGTAGCCTGGTCGGAAAATTTGGCACGAAATTCCGCTCTGCATATGCCGCTTCAAAACATGCGTTGCATGGTTATTTAGATTCCCTCCGATCTGAAGTTTACGACAAAAATATCGACATCACGATCATCTGCCCGGGCTTTATCAAAACGAATGTCACCTACAATGCGCTTACCGGTGATGGTAATCCACTTAATATGATGGGCGAAGCTCACGAAAATGCCATGACACCTGCCGAATGTGCCAAACAAATCGTGCAGGCCGTTAACGACAAAAAAGAGGAAGTTTATATCGGCGGAAAAGAAACCAGGGCAGTATTATTGAAACGTTTTTTCCCAAAGATTTTCTCTAAAAAAGTGAGAACTGCGAAAGTGAATTAGGAAGCGGTTGGCGGCAAGCGTAATTAGCGAAAGCATCTTTTTCAACAAAAAAATAAATTAATAAACTGATAATCAATAACTTAAAAAATAATTTTTCATTTATAAAAACCAAGTATCTGTAAGCCGTCGTAAATGGAATCAAATAACAGAAACTTAAAAATTAGCAATGATGAAAAATTTAATCCTATCAGTTTTTGCCGTGATGACCATGGCATTTACCACTCAAGTTTACGCTCAGAAAAATCCAATGGTTGGTGGCACGGCAATGTATCCAACTAAAGATATTGTTGATAATGCAGTAAATTCAAAAGACCACACTACACTGGTAGCGGCCGTAAAAGCTGCAGGTTTAGTAGAAACTTTAAAAGGTGCTGGTCCTTTTACCGTTTTTGCGCCAACAAATGAGGCTTTCGACAAACTGCCTGCAGGAACTGTTGACAATTTGGTTAAACCAGAAAACAAAGCAACCCTTACCAAAATTTTAACTTACCATGTTGTTGCAGGCAAGATGGACAGCCAAGCAATTGCAAAGGCAATAAAAGCTGGCGGCGGCAAAGCAGAATTAACAACTGTTGAAGGAGGCAAACTTTGGGCCTGGATGAAAGGCAAAAAATTGGTGCTAAAAGATGAAAAAGGTGGAATGAGTACGGTTACCATTGCAGACGTTTACCAAAAAAATGGTGTAATCCACGTGGTTGATACTGTTTTAATGCCTAATTAACATTTAAGACATCCTTATTATTGGTAAGAACGTTCTGGCGAAAGGCAGAACGTTTTTATTTTTTAAACAGGTTATTCCAAATCGCCGGATACAGCATGATTTAGTTATTAATTTATTCATTTTGATTCTGTTACCGAATTAGCTGACATCTACAACCCTGACCTGCATCGAAGCGGAAAACTACGAAGTGAACCGGGCCCAAAGCGAGCGCACTGAGGCTAATTCATTTTTGGGGCTTTCCTGCTGGCCGACCACGAAGTAGCTGCAAGGTCATTGAAAATATTATTTCTACTTATAAAACAAATCCGATAGCTTTAGGATCAGTATGATGAATTGGTCAGGGACGGGATATTTAAGGGAAAGTATTTTAATAAATAATTATCAAGTTTGGTTTATTAAATACATTTATACCTTCTGACTTTTTTTGATGAATTGTCAGTCTTTTTTCAAGTTTTAGCTATTATAATGTGTAATATTTTTAACTATATAATTTTGCGCTATTAATAGTTTCTTAACATGAAATTCAATTTATCTCCCATAGATATAGTTGAAGATATATCTAAATCAGATTTCGAGCTGAACTATCTTAAACCACGCAAACCATTAGTTATAAAAAATATGGCTAAGAAATGGCCAGCTTATCAAAAATGGACGATGGAATACATGAAAGAAGTTGTAGGTGATAAAACTGTTCCACTTTACGACAGCTCTAAAGCTGATCCATCCAAGCCTATAAATGCATCTGCTGCCCAAATGAAATTTGGTGATTACATAGACTTGATTAAGGAAACGCCAACTGACCTGCGGATCTTTTTGTTCGATCCGATAAAGTTTGCGCCGAAGCTTCTGGAAGATTACGTTGCGCCCAAAGATTTAATGGGTGGTTTTTTAGATAGTTATCCTAATATGTTCTTTGGCGGTAAAGGTTCAGTAACCTTTTTACACTATGATATTGATTTGGCACACATTTTCCACACTCACTTTAATGGACGAAAACATGTAATCTTATTTGATTATAAATGGAAAGAACGTTTGTATCAAATTCCATATGCCACTTATGCCTTGGAAGATTATGATGTGGAAAACCCCGATTTTGATAAATTTCCGGCATTAAAGGGTGTTGAGGGTATCGAAGCCTTTTTGGAGCACGGCGATACCTTGTTTATGCCTACCGGTTACTGGCACTGGATGAAATACCTGGATGGGTCTTTCTCGATTAGCTTAAGGGCATGGGATAAAAGCTGGGGCGTGAAAGCAAAAAGCTTGTATAACTTAACTTTACAGCGTAAATTTGACGACTTTATGAAAGCAAACTATCGCGAAAAATACATGCAGTGGAAAGAAAAACTCGCCATTAAAAGGGCTAATAAAGCGTTGGAAAAAAATTTACCGAAATAACGAAAAGAATAAAGCTAACGATTAAGTAGGATGATGAGGTTCCGGCTCCAAACTCAATACTCCAAACACAGAACTCAAATATGCATTCCAATATTATAAAAATCCAAAAAGAAATAGCGCCACTCAGACAAGAGATTATTAACCATAAGGTTTATTCGGCAATTAGTGAAGTGGAAGATCTACGCACTTTTATGGAATATCATATTTTTGCGGTTTGGGATTTTATGTCGCTGCTAAAAGCATTGCAGATAAATTTAACCTGCACAAGCTTACCTTGGTTTCCGGTAGGAGACCCTGTTACCCGACAATTGATCAATGAGATTGTAGCTGGGGAAGAATCGGATGTGGATGCTAATGGAGACATAAAAAGTCACTTCGAGCTCTATCTCGATGCCATGGAACAATGTAACGCAAATACAAAATCTATCCATAGCTTTTTAGCGGAACTAAGAAATGGACAAAACTTTAATGATGCTTTCGAAATTGCAAGGGTACCAGCAAGTGCTAGAGATTTTGTTCTTGCTACTTTCGAAACCATTAACAGTGGAAAAACTTACCTACAGGCAGCGAGCTTTACCTTTGGTCGGGAGGATTTAATTCCAAACATGTTTTTTAGCATGGTAAATGACCTGAACAGCACCCAACCTGATCAGGTTTCGATCTTCAAATATTACTTAGAGCGCCATATAGAAGTAGATGGCGATCACCATAGCCATTTAGCACTCAGTATGACGGAGAAGCTTTGTGAAAAAGACGAAGCCTTTTGGATAGAAGCAGAAGAGACTGCAAAAAGGGCGCTACAAAAAAGAATAGACCTGTGGGATGCCGCGTATGCCGAAATTGTCAAAAATAAAGTTGGAGCTTAATTATTAAATTGTTAAGTATTCACTAATTTTAGATTACGTGATTTTAGTCACATTTACCTGTTTACAACAATTTTATAAAATAAAATTTACACATTTGTTGTTCGGCACAAATAACCGATTTTTAAGCTCATGAGTTTCATTTTAAAACCTGTTGATATCGTTGAGAGCATCACTCCCGAAGATTTTAAGAAAAATTATCTGAAAACTAAACGTCCGTTAGTCATCAGGGGCCTAACTAAAGACTGGCCTGCCAGAGAAAAATGGACTACTGAATATTTAAAGGAAATTGGCGGAGAGCTGGAAGTTCCGCTTTATGATAACTCTAAGGCAGATCCGTCTAAGCCAATTAATGCCGCTACCGCACACATGAAATTCGGCGATTATCTCGACCTGATCAAACGGGAGCCAACCGAACTGCGCATATTCTTTTTTAATCTGTTTAAAAAAGTGCCGAGTTTAATCAATGATGTAAAAATCCCCAAAGATTTAATGGGCGGTTTTATCGAAAGTATGCCTGCGATGTTTTTTGGCGGATCTAACTCCGTAACCTTTTTACATTACGACATCGATTTACCGCATATTTTCCATACCCACTTTGGTGGCAGAAAACACATTATCCTATTCGATTATAAATGGAAAGATAGATTGTATTGCCTTCCAAATGCAACTTATGCTTTGGAAGATTATGACGTGGCAAATCCTGATTTCAAAAAATTTCCGGCACTGAATGGTGTAGAAGGTTATGAAGTTTTCTTAGAACATGGCGATACTTTGTTTATGCCAACCGGTATGTGGCACTGGATGAAATACGTGGATGGTTCGTTCTCTTTAAGTTTAAGAGCTTGGGATCAATCGGTTACACGTAAAATAGCGAGCGTTTGGAGTTTATTTACCCATGGCGCCATTGACAGTTTGATTAAAATGACTTTCAAAGAAAAATATGCCCATTGGAGAGAGAAAAGAGCAGTTAAAATAGCTGAAAGGGCTTTAGCCAAAGGCAGACCATAGCGATTGGAAAAAATTAAATTCAACGGGGCATCGGTAAACGATAGCCCCGTTTTTTATTATTATTGCGGATAACAATAAGTGCATATTAAAATCAGATGATTAATGAATACCAACACACTTACCGAAAAACAAAAAATGCTGGCGGGTAAAGCTTACCAGGCGGGTGATGCAGAACTGGCTAGAGAAAGATTAAAAGCCCGCGAAATAGTCTATGAGTTTAATCACCTGGCTCCGAAATTGATTAAACAACGCAAGGAATTACTGAAAAGACTTTTCGGCAAAACAGAAAAGATGTTTTATGTAGAACCGCCATTCAGATGCGATTATGGTTACAATATTGAAATCGGTGATCATTTTTATGCCAATTTCAACCTTGTTATTTTAGATTGTGCAAAAGTAAGCATTGGCAATAACGTTTTTATTGCGCCAAATGTAGCCATTTATACTGCTGGGCATCCAATTCATGCTCATCTGCGTGATCAGGAATACGAATGGGCACAAGAAATCACCATTGGTAATAGTGTCTGGATCGGTGGGAACGTAGTCATTAATCCGGGCGTTACAATAGGATCAAACGTAGTAATCGGATCAGGGAGCATTGTAACCAGAGATATTCCAGACAATGTATTTGCTGCAGGAAACCCCTGCAGGATAATCCGCCAGTTAACAGACGCAGATAAAGATTACTATTACAAGGATTTTAAACTGGGAGAATAGAGAGTAGTGCCAATTTGTAACCGGGGATGCACGAGAATGGCGATTGTATTGCCATGAAAACTACTTCCTTTAGCATTTAAAATGCTAATCTCCCGAATCCCCATTACAAATAAGGAAGATACAGGTTATCCATCTAAAACAGATTTCTTGACTTCGTGTCACCCGGCCCGAAATGAGTACTCTGGGAGCGCTTCATTACCGGCAAGTTTGTTCACTCTTAGCCATTTTACATCCCACCTTTTCCGTAATTAGCTGCTATGATCTACAACCACTTTCCATTCTCCCTTAATTTTTTTAATCAATAAGGTGAAATACCCTTTAAGTTCATCCTTTTCCCGTTTAACATTCCAGCTGCCCAATACAAAAGCCAGATCGGGTTTTAAAAAATCGACTTTTTTTATACCAAATACCAAAAAGCCCATAGCGGCCTTATCAGGATAACCTCTTTTATAATTATCCAATGTTTTTTGCCAGCCGTAAGTGGGTCCGCTTTTACCTACAAAAAGTAAACTATCCGATTTTTCATAACCCTGCATAAAAGCTTCAACATCACCATTGTTCCAATCGGTACGCTGCTTTTCAAGTAGATTAAGTATAGCTTGCTTATCTTTTGCATGTTGAGCTAAAGCACTGAAAGAAATAAAAAACAATGCAATTAGAAGTATTTTTTTCATGATGATCTGGGTTAAGTTAAAAATTAAAGATATGAAACAAATTATTTTGTTCAATGGCTAAAAATTCTTTATTTACAACTCTATAAATCTGCTATGCAAAATAAAGTAATCACAATTGGCGAAATACTCTGGGACGTTTTTCCGGAAGGCAAAAAAGCCGGCGGCTCCAGCATGAATGTTGCCCTTAATTTACACAAACAAGGTATAGAAAGCCGCTTTATTAGCGCCATAGGCAAAGATGAAAACGGCAAAGAACTGGTCAATTTTTTAGCAGCCAATCATTTTGGGACGGATTTAATTCAGATTGATGATGAGTTACCCACCAGTACGGTTGTGGTGCAACTAGATGAAAACCATCAGGCTACATATACCATAAAACAACCCGTGGCATGGGATGATATCAAAATTACAGAGCAGAATATTACAGCCGTAAAACAGGCAGATGCATTGGTATATTGCAGTTTAACCTGCAGGGAAGAAAAATCTAAAGCAACCATCCTCAGGCTTTTGGAAAATGCCAAGATTAAAATATTCGACATCAACCTCCGCACGCCCTTTTATTCAAAAGAGTTGATCGGTGAGCTTTTGGCAAAAGCAGATATCTTAAAAATAAACGAAGACGAACTAGTCTGGGTAAAAGAATCCTTTGGGTTAACGGGTAATACTGAAGAACAACTGTTAAAACAGCTTTCTGTTCAGTTCAATATCGAAATCATCTGCCTTACACTTGGCGATAAGGGTGCCTGCGTATTAAATGATGGCAAATTATTTAAACATACAGGTTATAAAGTCCAGGTAGTGGATACGGTTGGTGCCGGCGATGCCTTTTTAGCCACCTTTATTGCCTGTTACCTGCAGGGTTATACCATGGAAAGCACTTTAGACAATGCCTGTAAGGTGGGTGCTTTTGTAGCCTCGCAACCAGGTGCAAACCCGGAGTACAACAAAAAAATCTACCACATGTCGCTTTAATAAACATTTTGCTTCCAGTTGTGAGTGAACAGTTGGCAATTTTCAGTTTGTAGTTTCCAATTTACCATACTTTGGTCTTTCAGCTATTACCTTTCTTGTTGCCGCCAAATATGACACCGCGCTTAAATTAATGCTAAGCGAAACTTTTATCTTCGATAAATCGTTAATACAAGCACATGAGAGGTTTTCGTTTTTCTGATTATAAGCCGGGCGATACGCCAAAGGGTGGGTTTGATGAGTTGCTGAAATTATTTAGCGAACTGCTGAATTATACAGCTGGGGATGCAGCAGAGGCTTTAAGCTGGCTGAACGAACTCGACAAACAATATAAGTTAACCAATAACGATTACGGTATTGGTAATTTTATCGACGACCTGAAAGATAAAGGCTACCTAACGGAAGACAATCAATCCGGAGCATTTAAAATTACAGCCAAAACAGAACAGACCATCCGCAAATCGGCCTTGGACGAAATTTTTGGCAAACTCAAAAAATCTGGTCGTGGTAATCATAACAGTAACCAATCTGGAATCGGCGAAGAAAAAAATGCCGACAGGCGGGAATATAATTTCGGTGATAGCTTGGATCAGATCGATATGACTGCTTCGATACAAAATGCACAGATTAACCATGGCATTGGCGATTTTACTTTAACCGATCGCGACCTGGAAGTAGAGGAAAAGGATTTTAAAACCTTAACTTCTACGGTGTTGATGATCGATATTTCGCACTCCATGATTCTATATGGTGAAGACCGGATTACACCAGCAAAAAAAGTGGCCATGGCCCTGGCCGAGCTGATTAAAACAAAATACCCAAAAGATACCTTAGATATTGTGGTTTTTGGAAATGATGCCTGGCCCATCAGTGTTAAAGACCTGCCTTATTTACAGGTTGGACCATACCACACCAATACTTATGCCGGATTAGAATTAGCTGCAGATTTACTTCGCCGAAGAAAAACCCATAATAAACAGATTTTCATGATAACAGACGGGAAACCAACCTGTTTAAAGGAAAATGGCAGATATTACAAAAACAGCATGGGACTGGATAGGAAAGTTATCAATAAAACCTTAAACATGGCGGCCCAATGTAAGCGGCTGAAGATTCCGATTACGACATTTATGATTGCAAAAGATCCTTACCTGCAGCAGTTTGTCCGGCAGTTTACAGAAATTAATGGTGGCAGGGCTTTTTATAGCTCTTTAAACGGCTTAGGCGAATACATTTTCGAAGATTATATTAAAAACAGAAGAAAAACAGTTAAGTAAGGATGGAGGTAGAAGATATTAGGCTTAAAGTAAAAACTATCGCCAATGCCTACCCCAATCAACCATAAAACACTAAAAAGAGGTATAGATTTATAGAAGAGGCTTGTACACTTTGCAAACCTTATCGCTTAAACCCTATGCCTTAAACCAATTTAAAAGATGCAAAACACAACATTAGGCCAGCTTAAAACCACAGGATATAAGTCGAGATCGGTAAAAGAAGAACTCAGGGAAAATCTGATTAAAGTTTTACGCGATAAAAAAACAGAGTTTGAAGGCATTATCGGCTATGATGAAACGGTAATCCCAGAGCTGCAAACAGCCATTTTATCTCGTCATAATATTTTACTTTTAGGTTTACGCGGACAGGCAAAAACGCGTATTGCCCGTTTAATGGTAAATTTATTGGAAGAGTACGTACCATATGTAGCCGGGAGTGAAATTTTTGATGATCCGTTAAATCCAATTTCCTGGTATGCCAAAAATGAAATTGCCACAAAGGGCGATGATACTGAAATTGCCTGGTTGCACCGAAGTGAAAGATATACCGAAAAATTGGCCACACCTGATGTTACCGTTGCTGATTTAATTGGCGATGTTGACCCTATCAAAGCTGCTACGCTGAAATTGACCTACAATGATGAGCGCGTAATCCACTTTGGTCTGATTCCACGTGCACACCGCAGTATATTTGTAATTAATGAGCTGCCCGATCTACAGGCCCGTATCCAGGTGGCGCTATTTAACATGCTGCAGGAAAAAGATATTCAGATCCGTGGTTTCAAACTGCGTTTACCACTGGATATCCAGTTTGTATTTACAGCAAATCCGGAAGATTATACCAACCGCGGAAGCATCGTTACACCACTAAAAGATAGGATTGAGAGCCAGATTTTGACCCACTACCCAAAAACGGTAGAAATTTCGCGTAAAATCACTTTCCAGGAGGCCAGATTAACTGCTGATCAACGAGCCAATATAGAGGCCGAGGGATTGGTGAAAGATTTAATAGAGCAAATTGCTTTTGAAGCCCGTAAGAGTGAATACATTGACCAAAAATCGGGTGTATCGGCCAGGTTAACCATCTCTGCTTATGAAAATCTGATCAGCACAGCCGAAAGAAGAATGCTGATCTCTGGCGAGAAAAACACTTTTGTACGTTTATCTGATTTTGCAGGAGTTATCCCGGCCATAACCGGTAAAATAGAATTGGTTTATGAAGGCGAACTTGAAGGCCCGGCGCATGTAGCGACAACGTTGATTGGCAAAGCCGTTAAAACCTTATTCGTACGTTATTTCCCCGATCCTGAAAAAGCAAAGAAAGCAAAAACGGCCAATCCGTATACCGAAGTAACTGAATGGTTTACCGACGGCAATCATGTTGATATTACGGATGTTTTAACCAATATGCAATATAAAAAGGCGCTGATGCTGGTACCAGGTTTATATGATCTGGTGAAAAAGTTTCATCCCAAGTTAAGTGAGAACCAAACTTTACTTTTAATGGAATTCGTATTACACGGTTTAGCTGAATATTCGCAATTGAGCAAAAACTTTTTGAATGGCGGCTTCGGCTTCTCCGATATGTTTGGCAGTTTATTCAATGCCGAATTTGACGAAGAAGAGGATGAAGACGACTTCAGATAATATTGAATTTATCTAATTTGATTAGCTTTGACAAATTCTTCGCTTGAAGGAGGATTTGCCAAAGCTTTTTATTTAAAAACCCGAATTACCTAATGGGAAGATTACCTTTCATCATTGCGGCCTGCATACTTATTACAGCCTTCGATATTTATTTCTTTAAAGCCATTGTTTCCGTTTTTAAATGGAAACCAAAAACAAAAAAAATCTTCGGTATTTTATACTGGAGTTATAGCATTCTGCTAATTATTGGCGTTTTTGCAGGAATTTACCTTAATCTTTTCCTTACGCTTAGAGCCATCATTTTAGTGGCTTTCTTTTTAACCGTAGCGTGTAAAATGGCGATGCTGCCATTTCTGATTCTGGATGATTTACGAAGATTATTCATTAAACTTTTCAGAAAAAAATCAAGAATAAAAGACCAGCCAATTAGCGGGGCAGAGCCAATATCACGTTCAGAATTCTTAGTTAAAGCAGGATTGGTAGCAGCAGCTGTTCCTTTAACTTCACTAAGCTGGGGAATAATTTCAGGCGCATACGACTACCAGGTGAGGCGCGTCAATTTAATCCTCCCTAACCTACCCAAAGCTTTTGATGGTATTACGATGGGACAGATTTCTGACATCCATTCTGGTAGCTTTTATAATAAAACAGCCGTGAAAGGTGGGGTAGAAATGTTATTGAAAGAGAAACCTGATTTTATTTTTTTCACAGGTGATTTGGTAAATAACCTTACCAACGAAGTAAAGGATTATCAGGATATATTTTCGAAAGTAAAAGCACCACTAGGTGTCTATTCCTCATTAGGGAATCACGATTACGGTGATTATTATTTCGGTAAGGAATCGTCTCCGGCCAAAGTAAAAAACCTGAAAGATATGGTTGATGTGCACAAAATAATGGGCTACAATCTTCTAATGAATGAAAACCGGAGATTAAAGGTAGATGGTGAAGAAATCGGGATTTTAGGCATTGAAAACTGGGGAATGGGTCGTTTTCCTAAATATGGAAAAATGGAACTCGCCGTTCAACATACGGATGATTTACCTGTAAAATTGTTATTAAGCCACGATCCTTCGCATTGGCGTGGAGAGGTTTTACAAAAATACCCACAAATAGATGCCATGTTCAGCGGCCACACGCATGGCATGCAGTTTGGCATACGTTTAAAAGAGATGCAATGGAGCCCGGTGCAATACATTTATAAAGAATGGGCTGGTTTGTATCAGGAACAAAAACAGCAACTTTATGTTAATGTAGGTTACGGCTTTTTAGGTTATCCGGGCAGGGTTGGTATTTTACCGGAGATTACGATATTCACCTTAAAGAGAGCATAGCTAATGTTGAATGAGAGCGTGATGGAATGAGAGAATAGGGCGATACGCCTGAACATTCTCTCATTCAAAACTCAATCATTTTCTTATCCGGCATTAAAGCGGTAACCTACCCCCCTAACGGTTTGCAACAACTGTGGATTATCAGGGTTCAGTTCTATCTTTTTACGCAAGCGTACAATATGCATATCAAGCGTTCTGGTATTGACATCAGAATTGTAGCCCCATACTACTAACATCAATTCATCACGATTGATTACTTTGCCCGGGTTGCGCAGAAAATAAAGGAGAATACGGTTTTCCAATATCGTTAATTCGATTTTCTTTCCATCTCTGAATAACGTGTGAATGTTTGGATGGTGTTCCATATTACCAAAACGATGGATCTCGGCCGAATCTTTATTCACGATAAATTTCACCTTGCTCTCCAACATCGCCACCAATACATCCATATTAAATGGTTTAGTGATATAATCAGATGCACCAAAATTATAGGCATCAATTTTATCTACATCCTGAGCCTTTGCGGTCATCATAATCACCAGGTTTTCGAAACCCTGTTTACGCACATGCTCACAAACCTCTGCACCCTGCTTACCTGGCATCATCCAATCCAATAAAACAATATCAGGCTGATCAGCTAAAATCATTCTTTCACCAGCTTCACCATCATTGGCTTCCATCACGGTATAACCTTCAGCCTTTAATCGGTGGGCTACCAGAAAACGAAGATTCTCATCATCTTCTACAATTAATATTTTTACTTCTTTAGACATTTATGTGTGTTTTAATGCGGTTGTGAGGTTGAAAAGTTTAAGGTTAAGTTTAACATTCCAACCTTTCAACGTTTGATATTTCAACTATTAAATTTAACTATTATAGGGCAGCACGATTTTAAACTCCGTACCACTTCCTACTTTACTTTTTACAGAGATTTCTCCTTCCATAAAGTTAACCAGTTCTTTGCAGAATGCCAAACCTAAGCCTACACTGCCCATTTGGTTATATTCATTCTGGATCCTGAAAAACTTCTTAAATATATTGTTTAATTCAGACGCAGCGATACCTATTCCTTTATCGGCAAAGCGAAAAACCAGTACCCCCTTTATCAGTTTTGCACTAATGTGCAGTTTTTTATGTTCTGGTTTTGAATATTTGTAAGCATTCTCTGCCAGGTTATCGAACAAACTTCCCATCAGTACCGGATCGGTAATAAAGGTTTTAAATCCGGCTACTTCATAAGTAATCTTAAAATCGGGATGTTTTAAGGTATGCGACTCAATTGTACTTTCGATAAAATCGACAATATTAACCTCTTCACGGTTGAGTTTAATGGCCTTATTTTCGATTTGTGTAAAAGCCAGTAATTTGTTCATTAAACCATTCAGTTTGTCGGCCTCTTCATCCAGTATCTTGCCATAGAGCTGCTGCTCCTTCTGGCTTAATGCGGCAGCACTTTTAATATTGTTTCCTGCAATCTTAATTACGCTAACGGGTGTTTTAAACTCATGTGTGAGGTTATTCACGAAATCGTACTGCAGCTTAAACATTTTACTGTTGATATTCAGGTTACGGTAAATCAGAAATGCAACCAGTAAAAGCACACCGTAAACCAGTAATAATACCAGGGCAATAGGCATGAAATAAATAAAAATTTCTTTCTTGATGTAAGATTTTGATGAAATGAGGTATAATTTAAAATCAGAAAATGGCCCTGGCAGGGCAATCTCGGTATTGATATTTTCATCTGAAGTATCTATCGGATCATAAGTTAAGGGTTCAATCCTGATTATTTGATATAATAATGGCCTGGTATTGATGATTTTGATTTGATGTGCATCAAGCTTAAAAACCATTATATCCTGTTGATATACCGGTGCCGGATTTAACTTCCGCCTGATCATATCTTTATATATCCTTAAATCTTCGCGGCGGGGAATATTTAAATAAGTGATTTTGTTTTCATTGGAATTAACGATAGAAAAGTTGGTAAACAACTCTTCTTGTGTGGGTACCGATGCGGTATCGAGATCTTCAACAAAAGTAGCCAGTTTTATGGCAATGGCATTAAAATCACTTCCCACGGTAAAAGATTTTGTATTATTTTCTGAGTACAGCTTTACCGAATCAGGCTTTACCCCTTTCCCAAACTGAAAAATCGATTTTGGCCCAATGCCCAGATGATTTGCATTGATCCCATCTTTCACAGGAACATTCTTCACTTCTGTATCGTAAAAAGTAACTTTGGAGATGAAAGGATATTTTAACATCACGGTATCTACAAACTTTGCTGCAGTAGAAGAATCCAAATAGCCGTTATAATAAGAAATCTCGGGCATTTTGTTCTGAAAAAAGTCATTGTACGGCTTAATACTCTGTTCCAGTACATTTACTTTCTCTGAGACAAAATCATTCTCTATCGTTTTTTTGCTATAATTAAAGGCAAGGAAAAGTGATAGGATAAAAAGAATGGAGATGAGTGTAATGAAAGTTACACCTAAGGTAAAGTTTTTACGGTAGCTGCTTTGTTTATCTAAGGCCATACCTATTTTTTACCAAGGTTTTCATTTAAAAACTCTTCCAAGGCTTTGTACAAAGCTGTCCTGCTCTGTTGACGTACCAAAGGGTCTGGTCCCTCCTCTTTTTCGATATAAGTAACCTGAACATTCCTTTTTTTAAGTTCTTTGATAAACTGCACGCCTTCTGCTACGTTAACACTAGGGTCTTTGGGATTTTGGGCAATAAAAACAGGTGATTTAAAGCGGTCTGCATGAAACACAGGTGAAGCAAAGCGCATATAATCGGTATCGGTTACCGGATTGCCTATAATTTCGTAATACATCTGCAATTTGGCCTTTAAAAACGGAGGGAAAGTTTTCAGGTAACTAAACAGGTTAATTACACCAGAATTTGATCCACCACATTTATAAAGTTCGGGATTTTTATACAAACAATTTAAAGCAATATAGCCCCCAAAACCATTACCATAAATGGCAATTTTTTTCGGATTGGCAATTTTCTCCTTGATCAGCCATTTTACCCCATCGTTAACATCATCCTGTATTTTATCGCTCCACTGTTTAAAACCTGCAGCATAAAATGATTTCCCGTAACCGGTAGAACCCCGGTAATTTACCTGCAAAACGGCATAGCCACGGTTGGCCAAAAACTGTACTTCCGCATTATAACCCCAGCTATTTCTTGATTTCGGTCCGTTATGCGGCACCACCACCACTGGTAAGTTAACCGCCTTTTTATTTTTAGGTAAAGTTAAATAACCATTAATGGTTAAACTATCCCGGCTTTTGAAGCTGATGGGCTTCATGGCACACATATCCCCCGGCTTAATAGAAGGACTTACATCAGTAAGCTTTTTAAGCTTCTGATCTGCGGCAGTATACAGATAATAAGAACCCGGATTTTTATCGGTAAAAGTCCGTATTACAAATACCTTATCCGTTTTATCCTTGTCCATAATTACCCATTCGGTACCAGGCAAAAGTGCATCTATCTTCGAATAAGCTATTTTTGTGCTATCATCAAGGTAAAATTTTTCTCTTTTCCAGGTTTCGCAGGTTGCAAAAAGCATTTTTTTCCGGAAACGGGAGTATGTTGCATCTACCACATTTAAGGTATCATTTGCAAAAAGCACCTCTTTTTCTTTCCCTTTTTTTAAATCAAGCGCTACTAGTGCGTTCTTATCGCGGTTAATGCTGGAAATGGCATAAAGTACATTAGGCTGATCTTCAGAAAATGCAATGGGCTGAAAAGTAGTTTCAAAATTATTGGTAATTACAGGCACAAAAGATTCATTTTCATTTTCGCGGTACAATAAGGTTTCGTTCACCCCATCACTGGCAACGGCAATTTTAAGTACACCTTTACTATCAGTCATCCATCTGGTGATATTGCCTGGATTTTTGGCCGCAATCTCCATTTTCCCGTTCCGTACATTCAAGCGATATACATCAAAAACCGTCGAATCACGTTTATTGGAAGCTACAATTATATATTTATCATCAATCAGCTGATCTTCTATTACCCTCAATCTGTTTTTCTCATTGGCACTCAATTGCACCTGCTTACTCCCATCTTTATTGATCACGAAAATATCTGACCTGCGTTCCTTAGATCCGTCTTCGGTATAATAAATCAGTTCATTATTACTGGTCCAGAAATGAAAACTGATATTCTTTCCGTTTAAATGGGTTAACTGAACACTATTTCCGGTGGCAATATCTTCAGCAAAAAGATCCAGTTTTTGATCATGAAGCTTTAAATAGGAAAGACTTTTCCCATCCGGAGAAATACGATAGTAGGCTTTATCCTGCGTTTTAAAAAAATCGTCTACGGGAATAGTATCATCTTCTGTGCCTTTGCAAGCCCAGATCAATGCGACCATCAACAATAGGGAAATCCTTTTAAGCATAAATAAATCCTTTACGGGAAGACAAAAATAAGTATCACAACAATTTAACAGCGATTTACACCAACAATGTTACTCATGTGATCAATAATAAGTATCGGTTCAATTTAGTATTTATAAAATATCTACAAAATAAAATACAGGTAACATTTAAAATACGTTTAATATCCATTATTGGTTTGGTTAACGATGTATTAAAAAGTTACATTTAAAACAGCTAATTTAGGATTTATGAACCGCTTGTTTTTCATCATATTTTTGTTGCTGTCGTTTGGAGCCAGTGCACAGACCTTTCGCCCTAATCAGCAGATTGCATCTGATGAAAGTAGTTTGGCTATCCAGTATTATCAGGATGGAGCATACGACAAGGCAGTGGTGTTACTGGAAAAACTTTATTCCGCCCCGAATAACGAAGTGTATTTTGATATTTACTTTAATGCACTGCTAAAATTGAAACGCTATGATGTGGCGGAAAAAGTAGTTAAAAAGGAAATCAAAAAAAATCCACAGAACGATATCTATCCAATCGCTTTGGGCAAGCTTTATCAGGAGAAAGGCGATATGCAGGCGGCCAATAAAATCTTTAATGATGTAATTGCTAAACTACCAAAAGAGGAATTTAAGATCAGAAATCTGGCCAATAGCTTTTACCGGTTCGAAAACTACGACTATGCCGTACAGACCTTTAAACAGGGCAGAAAACTATTTGGAGACGATCAGATGTTTGTTTTTGAATTATTAAACATCTATCGTTTTAAAAAAGATAAACCTATGCTGATGCAGGAATATCTGGATGCACTTGCAACCATGCCGCAGCTTTTACCACAGGCAGAAACCGTAATTTCTTCGGTTTTCGAAGATAAAAACGATTATCAAACCTTCCAGGCGGGCATTTTAAAAAAAATACAAAAAGCACCTGATGCCGAAGTTTACATCCAGTTACTCACCTGGAATTATATTCAACAACAGGAATTTGATATGGCACTACGCCAGCTTATCGCTTATGATAAACGCACCAAAGCTGACGGGGGGACTTTATTTAATGCCATTTATACCTTTGTTGATAATGGTGCTTACGAAACAGCGATTAAGGCTTACGATTATCTGCTCACTAAAGGAAAAGACAACCCCTATTATCTTCCTTCCAAAATAGAAATGCTGAATACCAGGTACAACCTTCGCACCAATGGGAAATATACCGTTGCAGACCTGGATCTGCTTGCGAAAGACTATCAGACACTATTGGATGAAAACGGGAAGAACAGGAATACGCTGTTTGCCATAAAAAAACTGGCCAACTTACAGGCTTACTATTTAAATCAACCCGGCAGTGCCGAAAAAGAGCTGGAAGAAGCCATAAAAATGCCTGGCATTAACGATCAGGACTTAGGGCAGCTAAAACTTGATTTAGGCGACATTTACATTTTAACCAACCAGCCCTGGGAAGCTTTTTTAGTATACGAGCAGGTGAGCAAACGGTTTGAAGGACAGCCTGTAGGAAATGAGGCCCGCTTCAGGAGCGCTAAACTTTCTTTTTATCAGGGAAATTTCGAGTACAGCAATAGCCAATGTTTGGTTTTAAAAGCGGCTACCTCACAATTGATAGCGAATGATGCATTGAACTTAAGTTTATTGATCAGCGATAACATCCAGACACCAGCCGATAGCAATGCCTTAAAAATGTATGCTGATGCAGAAATGCTTTTATTTAGAAACCTGCCCGAAAAAGCCATAAAAAAAATGGATAGCATTGCCATTGCTTACCCTCAAAATAGCTTAACTGATGCCATTATGATGAGTAAAGCGCGGATTTTTATTAAAGCAAACGATTTTCAAAAAGCGGCCGATATCTTAAAAAAGGTAACAGAAGAATTTAAAGACGGGATCTGGACAGATGATGCGCTATTCACCCTAGGCGACCTGTACGAAAAGAAACTGAATGATGTTGCACAGGCCAAAATATACTTCCAAAAACTGATTACGGATTATCCCGGCAGTATGTTCAGTGCTGACGCGAGAAAAAGATTTAGAAGTTTACGGGGAGACGGAGTTTAAAGGATTCAATGGTTCATTAGTCATTAGTTCAGTGGCAACTGCAAATTGAGAATTGGAAACTAAACTTTGGTTAATCGGTTAACTGAATTACAAACTGATTAATGGTTGATAGTTAATAGTCAAATCGGTTAAGTAAATGCAAACTGCCAGCAAATTAACTAATTCAACTTGCCCTAAACATATGTAGAGAATTGATATATAGTTGAAAGAATCAGTGCAAAAATATCAATAATCAAATTTCTTTTACCATGCGCCCTGTCTGAAGCGCATAACCAAAAACCTGTTCTCCATGAGCCAGTGCTTTTATGTTTCTTAAATAAGCTCCGATTAAATTAAGATGAAAACTATATTCATCAATTTTTAACATCTATATATTTATCTACCTTTGTTGTATGTTTTTATATAATGTTACGCTCATCCTCGAAGATGCAGCAGCCGAAGAATGGTTACAGTGGATGCAGGATGTTCATATTCCACAGGTTATGGCTACAGGTATGTTTGTGTCTAACCGTTTATTAAAAGTTGTCGATTCACCTAATGAAGGGGTAACTTACTGTTCACAATATGTTGTAGAAACATTAGATCAATACAATAAATACCAGGAAACCTTTGCTCCAGCTTTACAGGCCGAATTAAACGAAAGGTATAAAAACCGTTTTGTTGCCTACCGTAGCCTAATGGAATTTATTGCTTAGACTTCGGACTCCTGACTTATCTAAGCTTCTCGTTATTCTTATGCCTGTGGGCATCACGGATGCTTTTTTTCGCCAGGTTCTTTTCCAGAGCATCGGTGAGGTTAATACCGGTTTGATTGGCCAGGCAGATCAGCACAAACATTACATCGGCCATTTCATCGGCCAGGTTTACCTCTTCGTCGCTTTTTTTAAACGACTGCTCGCCATATTTACGGGCCATAATCCGGGCCACCTCCCCAACTTCTTCCATCAAAATGGCGGTGTTGGTTAGTTCATTAAAATAACGGATCCCTGTGGTTTTTATCCAGCTATCTACTGTTTCCTGTGCTTCGTTAATGGTCATTTTTTTCTGCTTCTATTTCTGATTTTATGATACCGGTAACTTCTTTTTTTGCGCCTTCCAGTAAAAAAACTGCCGCACCTTTTTCTCTGGCATAAGGATTTTTCAATTCGCCAATTTTAGTAATTTTATCAAATAATGGTTGCTCTCTCTTCCTTTGCGGATCTTCATCACCAGACCATTCAATTAAAATTAAATCTTTTACAGGCTTATCCATTTTAAACCAATACAGGTAATCGGCATTGTACGATAACGCATTGATATTTGTATACTTCGAATAATAATTAATTGCGCCTGCCTGTCCATAATTATCGGCACGTATCAATACGGAAGATTTATCTTTAACCTTTCCATAAGCGGTATCAACAAGTGCAGCCAGTTCTTTCCAGCCCTGCATATCTGCATAATCCTGAGGCAACTCATGGTTCTTTCCATCTTCCCAGCGTAATGCGCCTACCCGTTCGAACCTTTTATGACGGGCGATAATTTGCGAAGGACTGTAAACCGGCATCAAAAGTGGCAGCAGATAAATAAACGAACCTATGTTAAAAACAAACAACAATCCGGTTAATACATATTTTTTAGCTAAAACCCGACTTAAATAAACAGCACCAAAAGCCAGTAACACGGGATATAAGCCCAGGGCATAATAATCTTTTGCTTTAAAATAGCTAAATACGAGGAGGGTTATGATATAAGTAAAAATAATCCAGTTGTATTTCCGGAATTCTTTATAAAAAATTAAACTCCCGATCCCGGCCAAGAGGATAAAAATGGAACTGATAAAAAAGAGGAACTGCCCGATAAAAAAATCGATACGGTTTACATACACCAATTGGGTAGACTGCAGGGCCTTCATATGGATGAGAACCGGAAAGTGATGGCTAATCTGCCAGATCACATTAGGTGAAATCAAGAAAAGCGCCAATAAAATAGCCACATAAAGGCTTTTATCCGTAAATATTTTCCGGTTTGGTGTAATGATGATGGCAGGTAACAAACCAATGATCAAAAATAAAATATTATACTTATTTAAGAAACCCAGCGCTACAAAAACAGCAAAAGCATAAAGATATCTGGCTTCGTTTTTATCGAAATATTTTAACAGATAATGAAATATCGCTGTCCAGGCTAAAACATCAAAAGAATTTGGTTGGTACAGCGTATTTAACCTGAGCAGAGCAGAACAGATGCAAGCTACAGCAACCAGGCATTTGGCCAATAGGTTTCCTTTTAAAAAATCAACAATTTTCCAGCAAAACAATATGGTGCAGGCACCAAACAATGCAGGAATAAGCTTTACCATGAAATAGCTATTGCCAAAAGCTTTAATCAGCCACGAAAACAATGAAGTTAGTGGAGGAACAGAGGTAAAGCCTGCGTCAAGATGGTTTGCCTGATCTAAATGCAGGAATTCATCGCGATGTAATTCATAAACCGAATTAACCAGCATAAAAGATAAAACTACCTTCAAAATCAGAAAAGATACAAGAATAATGTATTCCGCCGGTTGTTTAGGATTTTGATCCTTCATGTCAACTTGAGTTCAAATTTTAATAGCTGGATTTAATCATGATCTGACGGTTTGTTGCTGGATTAGTTACACAAGGACTATTAAATTTCAATCATTCTTTATTTTTAGTGTCAATTATAATCGTAACCGGACCATCATTTAATAAAGCTATTTTCATATCGGCACCGAAAATCCCTGTTTTCACTTTTTTCCCCAATAACACCGAAAGTTTATCGATCATTTTCTCATAAAGCGGAATTGCTACATCCGGTCGGGCTGCCCTTGTAAAGCCCGGACGGTTTCCTTTTTTGGTAGAAGCAAATAAGGTAAACTGACTGATCAGTAGGATATCACCTCCAACATCGGCAAGCGCCTTGTTCATCAGTCCGCTTTCATCACTAAAAACACGCATACCGATAATTTTCTGCGCCAACCATTCTAAATCTTCTACAGTATCTGCATCTTCAATACCCAACAATACCAGAAAGCCATTTTGAATGGCACCTGTTATATTACCTTCAACCGTGCAACTGGCCTGTGTAACTCTTTGTAAAACTGCACGCATGTTATACTATTTTTGCTTAAATCTATTGTATGCGTAAGATAGGTATTTTAGTCGTTTTTGTAATTCTCTTCTTCGGGCGTAAACAAAAACGGCTTTTTCACGCTGCTTTTTTTATTGTGGAACGGATTACCTTAACAAAAAGAGACTTGTTATCTTAGCAATAAAACACTCCTCGGATATCGTATGTATCATAACTATTATCCTTATTATTTTACCCTAATGTGCTTGCCATTTTCCTAAATCCTAAACCCTACCACCTAATCAGCGCACTGGCCCAGGTAAAGCCAGATCCAAATGCGGCGAGGCAAACCAGATCGCCACCTTTGATTTTACCTGCCTCCCAGGCTTCGCATAAGGCAATGGGAACAGAAGCAGCCGTGGTATTGCCGTATTTTTGAATATTGTTAAACACCTGATCGTCATTTAATCCCAACAATTGCTGCACATACTGACTGATACGCAGGTTGGCCTGGTGCGGCACCAACAGATCGATGTCTTTTTCAGTTAAATGATTGGCCGCTAAAGCCTCTTTTATGACTTCTGGAAATTTCACTACCGCTTTTTTGAAAACCGAAGGCCCGTCCATATAAGGTAAAGCAGCCCCGCTTTCCAAAATTTCCTGGGTCATAAACAATCCGCCCAATTCCTGTTCCGGATAGGCTGGTTTATCCTTCAGCCATTTATTGGCATGAGACCCGGGATAGTACATGGCCAGGATTTCAGCATCCGCACCATCACTGTGTAAATGCGTACTCAAAATTCCTTTTCCGGTTTCATCTGTAGGCTGTAATACAACAGCACCTGCACCATCGCCAAAAATTACCGATACATTACGGCTACGGGTTTCGAAATCCATGGCGAAAGAATGTTTCTCGCTTCCTACCACCAGCACATTTTTATACATGCCGGTTTTCACAAACTGATCCGCTACTGAAAGCGCGTATACAAAGCCTGAACATTGATTCCGGATATCCAAAGCACCGATTTCGCCCATACCCATTTCCCGCTGCAACAATACGCCACATCCCGGAAAATAATAATCAGGACTTAACGTAGCGAAAACGATAAAATCGACATCTTTGGCGGTAATCCCGGCTCTTTCGATGGCAATTTTGGCCGCTTCAATACCCATGGTAGTAGTTGTTTCCTCATTACGATCGGCAAAACGACGTTCTTTAATCCCTGTACGCTCCTGGATCCACGCATCGTTTGTATCCATAAAACGGCTCAGATCATCATTGGTATACACATTTTTCGGAACGTAGTAACCTATTCCTGCAATTTTAGATTGGTGCATGCTCGTGTTTATATTAGTTGATTAACAAATGTATTAAAAGAGACGTAAGATGTATGAGGTAAGATGGAAAATGTAATGCAAAGTCCAAAAACTCTACGTCTATAGTCTAAAATAATCACAACCATCTTCCATTTAACATATTACATCTTACATAAAAATAGTTATTTTTGCACCATGTCTACAGAAACCAAAGAAGAGACCTTTACGCTCGAAGAGATTTTAACTTCCTTAAAAACCGTACATCGCCTTATTTTGTGGAATGATGATATCAATACTTTCGATCATGTGATTTATTGCATGATGAAGTATCTGGATTATAACGAATCGCAGGCCGAAAAAATTGCATGGAAAGTGCATAACGAAGGTAAATGCCCTGTTTTAGAAGGCTCTTTTACCGAAATGGAAGTATATCGTAAAATATTACAGCAAGAGGGCTTGACGGTTTCGGTTGATTAAAAGGATTATTTTTCTCGCGAACGCGCCTCGCAACATCGTCATTTCGAGCGGAGAGAAACGTAGTTGAGAAATCTATCTAGGCAGATCTCTCCCCGCCTGTACGGGCAGGCATTTCACTGCGTTTCAGTCGAGATGACGACTATTCCACAAAAATTAACTCTCCAATCCTTTTAAAACCGCAATTAATCCTGCCTGCGTAGTTTGGGTTTTATCTTTGGCATACCAGCCGTGAAGTTTTTCCGCCAAAATCGGCATCTCGGTGCTTTCTTTTCTCCACTCTTTTAAAAGTTCCTGTAAAATTTGTGGTCTCGGTCCCCAGGTTGCTAAAACCTGGTCTGCTGATTCATTCAAAACAATTAAAATTGGAATTGCTCTACCCCCATTGGTTAAATGCGCATCAATTAACGGGAGATTTTTGTCTCTAAGTACAAATTTCAGATCAATTTTACCTAACGAAGCCGTTGCGATTTTATTGAACATCGGAACAATCTGAGCAGCATCGCCACACCAGCCCTCGGTAATCACTAAAAACTTATAATTTTTTTCAAGGTGACCGATTACGGATACCAGTTCATCATTTAAGCTAATTGTTTTATCTACGCGGTTCATGCGCTGCACATTCATTTTAGTATAGTGCAGATCGTAAGCTACATCACCAGTGGCTTTTCCCTCCAGCAGAAGTTGATCAACCAATGCCCGGTAGGTTTGATAATCCATGCCCTGTTCGAAAATTTCGCGATAATTTATCATAAGATTTCTTAAAAGTACAGCGCAAAGGAAAGGAGAAATCAGTTGAAAATAATCATGATTTTGCAAGAAAGCGCAAGCGGGTGATTACACCGGTTTTGGGACGACACAGATTTTAGCTTTTCTCTTTCACCCTGTCATTCAGAACGCAGTGAAGAATCTCTTAATTGCGGTTAACAGGGCAACAAGAACATCACCCTGCTTTGTTGCAGTACCGGAGGTTAGATAAACGCGGTTGGAGTGAGCACGACTCCCGGTTTAAATATGGATTTATTGTTTTCCAATGGTTTCACCGGGGAGGAGTAAAACGGAAAACGGGGCTACCGGAACCGAAATGCACCGGAGCATGCTTTTCAAAAAAGTAAGCTTCACAAATTGTTGCTGATTAAACCGCCATCAACTTGGTTACGTGTTGCGTTAAGGCTACAAAATCAGCAACGGTTAACTGCTCGGCGCGTTTCTCAAAGTAGATATGGTTGTCCATTTTATCTTTTGGCATCACTGCAGAAACAGCATTGCGTAAGGTTTTTCTGCGCTGGTTAAAACCGGCCTTAACTACCCGCCAGAATAATTTTTCATCGCAGTCTAAAGTTTCCACCTCATTTCTGGTTAAACGGATCACTGCCGAGTGCACTTTTGGCGGTGGGTTAAAAGTACCTGGTTTAACCGTAAACAGGTATTCAATTTTATAATAAGCCTGCAGAAACACACTTAAAATACCATATTCTTTGCTGCCGGCCGGTGCCGCGCATCGCTGTGCCACCTCTTTTTGAAACATGCCCACCATTTCTACTACTTTATGGCGGTTATCTAAAATCTTAAATAAAATCTGCGATGAGATGTTGTAAGGAAAGTTACCGATGATGGCAAACTGAAATGGAAAAATAGCATCAAAATCGAGTTTTAAAAAATCGCCATTAATTAAACGATCGCCTAATTGCGGATACTTTTCGTTCAGAAAATGGAAAGATTCGGTATCGATATCAATCAGATAAGTTGTTAAATCCTGACGTTGCAGCAAAAAATCAGACAAGATTCCCATCCCTGGGCCTACTTCTAAAACCTGATCATACTGATCGGTATTCACCAAAGCCTCAACAATGCGGTTGGCAATGCCTTTATCGGTTAAAAAATGTTGCCCTAAATGTTTTTTTGCTTTTACTAAACTCATACCCCGTGCCCCTGAAGGGGATTTTAAAATTAAATTTGTGAGCAAAGATAGGCTTATTATTTCTTTGCAGATCAATCTGCGCGCATTGCGGTTTCATTTTTTTTAAAGGGTTTAAGCGAAAATCAGTAATTTGCGCTAAAATTTTCCGGTAATTATGAGCAATAAACTTAAAATTGGCATCAGTATAGGCGACGTAAACGGCATAGGTTTAGAGGTAATCATTAAAACATTATCCAACCCGGCCATTTTAAATTATTGTACTCCAGTTGTTTACGGACATACCAAGATTTCATCTTTTCATAGAAAAGCGAATAATCTGGGCGATTTCAGTTTTAATGTAGTTAGCCAGGCCAGCCAGGCGATGCCTAAAAAGGCTAACATGATCAATTGCTGGGAAGAAGATGTAAAAATCGAATTGGGCCAGGTTACGGCGACAGGTGGAAAATACGCGCTTTTATCATTAGAACGTGCAACGGCCGACCTTGTGAACGGCGATATTGATGCTTTGGTAACCGCCCCCATTAACAAACATAATATCCAGTCAGAAACTTTTTCCTTTCCGGGCCATACCGAGTATTTACAGGAAAAAAGCAGAAGTAAAGATGTGCTGATGTTTCTGATCAGCGAAAATTTGCGTGTTGGTGTGGTAACAGGCCATATGCCGGTAAAAGATGTTCCGGCGGCCATTACAAAAGATAAAATTATAAATAAATTAAAACTGATTAACGAAAGTTTAAAGAAAGACTTCTGGATCGAAAAACCAAAAATTGCTGTTCTGGGATTAAACCCACACGCCAGCGATAATGGCTTGTTGGGTACAGAAGAAGCTGAAATTATTTCGCCAGCCATTCAGGAAGCTTACGATAAAGGCATTATTTGTTTTGGTCCATACCCTGCTGATGGCTTTTTCGGTAACGGCAGCTACAAACAATTTGATGCCGTTTTAGCCATGTATCACGATCAAGGTTTAATTCCTTTTAAAACACTGGCTTTCCACAACGGCGTAAATTATACCGCTGGTTTAAACTTTGTGCGTACTTCTCCCGATCATGGAACAGGTTATGATATTGCAGGTAAAAATTTAGCTGATTCGACTTCGTTTACCGAAGCTTTGTTTTCGGCCATCCACATCGTTAAAAATCGTCGCGAGCAGGAGGAAATGCTGGGCAATCAATTGCGTTCAGGTGGAAAAGTAGTTGAAACGCAGTTTGATATAAAAGATGATGCGTCTTAAAGGTTTGAAGGCTGAAGGTATAAAGGTTGAGGGTTCTTAAAGAGCAGAAAGAGTAAAGCTTAAAGACCAAAGAATGGCATAGGTGCTCCTTTTTTTTTGCAAAGCAAGGCCTTGTGTTTCATCGGTTCTGAAAGCCCTGCCCGTACTGCAGGCGGGCGTTCCAATCTTTTTGGTGATTGCCTTATTAAGCTTGTCGAAGTACTGCAAAAAAAAGGATTTCACTGCTATCAGGTTTATTTTAGGTTAAATTGTGCTGTACACTAAAAAAATGAAACGCGTAAGAGCAAGCGGTCATATTCTCCCAATAATCATTACTGCCCAGTTTCCCTGCACTTATTTATAGTTTGCAAGCAATGGAATATTATCCTTAATTTGGAACGTATCATCAATAAAAAAATAAAATGAAATCACTATCACCCATCATAAAACCCGAAGAACTAACCTGGCTAAACCAGGATGATGAAATCGTCATTATCGATGCCAGTGCAGGATCAAAAGCCAGGTATGATGAACAACACTTAGCAGGAGCATTTTTTGCCGATGTAAACGAAGATTTAGCCAATATAGGCGATTTCGCCATTGGCGGACGCCATCCCCTACCAACTCCTGAGCAGTTTTCTGCTGTATTACAAAGGCTCGGGATTACCGAATATAGCCATGTTATCGTTTATGACGATAAAAACGGCGGTAACGCAGCAGCAAGGTTATGGTGGATGTTAAAGGCTATAGGCCATGAAAAAGTACAGGTAATTGATGGAGGCTTTCAGGCGGCTGTTAAAGCAGGTTTCCCAACCACTGATAAAGTAGAAATTCCAAAATCTGTTGCGCCTTACTTAGTAAAAACATGGGGTTTACCGCTGTCAGACCTTGATGAAGTGGAAAAAGTAGCCAAAACCGACGATTATATGGTGATTGATGTACGCGATGCCAATCGTTTTGCCGGCCTTACCGAGCCAATAGATTTAATCGCCGGACATATTCCCGGTGCCATCAACATTCCTTATACCGAGAATCTAGACGCATCTGGAGTTTTCCTGACTCCTGAAATATTAAAAGAAAAATACGAAGAAGCCTTGGCACATGTGAAGCCTGAAAATGTAATTGTACATTGTGGCTCAGGCATTACCGCTTGCCATACCCTTTTAGCTATGGATTATGCTGGTTTACCCATCCCGAAACTTTATGTTGGCTCCTGGAGTGAGTGGAGCAGAAACAATAAGGAAATGGTGCTGGCAAATCAGTAATTGTTAAATCAGGATACAAATTCCGACTAACGGACTAACTGGAAATCCTATAAGGCCTAAAAATCAAGAGTTAACATCAACAATTTTTAAAAAAACATTTTTAATCTAATATTTTATCCCTACATTTGCAGGCTAAAATTTTACAGTACTTTGAACCCATTAAAACAATTTTCATTACCGTTTACCGGCTTAAAATTGGGAACTCATCAGTTTGATTATGAGCTTGATGATCGCTTTTTTAACGCATTTGAGTATTCGTTAATTAAGAGTGGGAATTTAAGCGTAGACCTGGAACTTGAGAAACAAGAGACCATGTTACTGCTAAAATTCAAAGTTATCGGTACAGTTAATTTAGATTGCGATAAATGTTTATCTGAATTCCCATTGCCGATAAATCTTTATGAAAGGCAGATTGTAAAGTTTGCTGAAGATGAACTGGAAAGTGATGATGAAGAAATTATTTCGCTAAGCCGTAAAGAAACCGAGATTGATATATCCGGTCCTTTATACGAAATGATTAATGTTGCGGTACCTTATATCAAAAACTGCGAACAGGCAGGCAAAAATTGTGATCAGGAGATGATTGACCGTTTAAATCAGTTATCGATCGAAAACCAGGCTGAAGAAAATGAACAAACAAGCGACCCACGTTGGGAAGCCCTTAATAAGTTAAAAAAATAATTAGATTATACACCAATGGCACATCCAAAACGGAAAATCTCGAAACAGAGAAAAAATAAAAGAAGAACACACTATAAAGCTGTAACTCCTTCTTTGGCAACATGCTCGGCAACAGGTGCTATCCACGTACCTCACCGTGCTTACAACGTTGATGGTAACTTATACTACAACGGCAAACTGGTTATTGAAAATACTCAGATAGGGTAATTTTCTTAAAAAATTGTTTGTGTTTTCAGCGGCTTTAGTCATACCTTAGTCAACTGAAAATTCAGGATTACACCTGACTTAACACAAACAGATTTTTTCTATGAAAATAGGCCTCGACATAATGGGCGGAGACTATGCTCCCAAAGCAATTGTTTTGGGAGCAATAGCTGCTCATCAATCGCTTAACGCCGGAGAGCATTTAGTTCTTATTGGCGATACCGAACAGATTAAACCCATTCTTGCAGAAGAAGGTTTTAATCCGGATCATTTTGAATACGTTCATACTGATGAAGTAATTGGTATGGGCGAACATCCCACCAAAGCAATCGTTCAGAAACCAAATTCGAGCATAGCTGTTGGTTTTAACCTTTTAAAAGAAGGTAAAATCGATTCTTTTGCAAGTGCCGGTAACTCTGGAGCCATGCTGGTTGGCGCAGTCTTTAGCGTTAAAACCATTCCGGGCATTATCCGCCCTTGTTTATGTACAATTCTTCCGAAAATTAAAGGTGGCACAGGCCTGTTATTAGATGTAGGCGCAAATGCCGACTGTAAACCTGATATTTTATTACAATTTGGCGTTTTGGGCAGTTTGTATGCAGAAAATCTTTTGCAGATCAAGGATCCTAAAGTTGCCCTGATGAATATTGGTGAAGAAGATGAGAAAGGAAATATGCTAAGCATGGCTACTTTTCCGTTAATGAAAGAAACCAGCCTTTTCAACTTCGTCGGAAATGTGGAAGGCCGGGATTTATTTAACGATAAAGCCGATGTAATTGTTTGTGACGGTTTTACCGGAAATGTGATGCTAAAATTAGCCGAATCGTTTTACGTGCTTACCATCAAAAAGGGATTAAAAGATGAATTTTTCGATCGTTTTAATTATGAACAATATGGCGGAAGCCCAGTTCTAGGTGTTAATGCTCCTGTTGTTATCGGACATGGAATTTCCAGTCCGCTGGCTGTTAAAAATATGGTTCTACAATCCAGAGAAATGATTACTACCGGATTGGTAGAAAAAATTAGAATGGCATTTAAATAATTGATTAAAATTTTTAAAATGAGTAAAATTCACGCTGCTATCACAGCAGTAAATGGTTATGTCCCCGACTATGTGCTTACAAACGCAGAGTTAGAAACCATTGTTGACACTTCGGATGAATGGATTACCAGCAGAACGGGAATTAAAGAACGTAGAATTTTAAAAGGCGAAGGTTTAGGTACTTCCGATATGGCTGTTCATGCGGTAAACGGCCTGCTTAAAAAGAGAGGAATTGATGCAAAAGAAATTGAACTGATTATCTTTTGCACCACTACTCCGGATTTTACTTTCCCTGCAACAGCAAACGTTTTAGCGGATAAAGTTGGTGCTACCAATGCCTGGGGTTACGATTTACAGGCTGCTTGTTCTGGTTTTTTATTCGGTCTTTCTACCGGCGCATCATTTATCGAATCAGGAAGACATAAAAAAGTTCTGGTAGTTGGTGGCGATAAAATGTCGTCAATCATCAATTATGAAGACCGTACCACCTGCATCATTTTTGGAGATGGGTGTGGCTGCGCCTTACTGGAGCCAAATGAAGAAGGCTTGGGTATCCAGGATTCTATTTTAAGAACAGATGGTTCCGGAAGAGATTTTCTGGGCATGAGGGCGGGTGGTTCTGTTAAACCAGCTTCTCACGAGACCATTGATGCCAAAGAACATTTTGCCCACCAGGAAGGACCTACAGTATTTAAATTCGCTGTAACGAATATGGCCGATGTTGCTGCCGAAATTATGGAGCGCAACAGCTTAACTGCTGATGATGTAGCATGGCTGGTACCTCACCAGGCCAACAAACGCATTATTGATGCCACTGCTAACCGCATGGGGGTTACCACTGATAAGGTGATGATCAACATCGAACGTTACGGAAATACCACCAATGGAACCATCCCTTTGTGTTTATGGGAATGGGAAAGCAAGTTGAAAAAAGGCGATAACATCGTTTTAGCTGCATTTGGTGGCGGCTTTACCTGGGGCTCGGTGTATCTTAAGTGGGCTTACGACACTGAGTAATTGGATTGAGCGCCTGGAGTTGAGCGTTAATGAGTTGCTTGATAAATCATCACCACTATTAACTATCAATTATTAAACCATCAACCTTAAACGGTTGCAAAGAAAATAAAACAAAAAAAAGTATAACTTAGTTAATTCAATAAACACTATTTTTTACATAAAAGCCTAAAAAATGGATATCAAACAAATACAGGAACTGATTAAATTTGTTTCTCGTTCTGGAGTAAATGAAGTTGCTATTGAGCAAGAAAACTTCAAAATCACGATCAAAACAAACCAAGCACCGACAGTTGTGCATGCTACCGTACCACAGGCTCCGCTTGTACAGGCTGCAGCTCCTGTTGCCACAGCTCCTACTGCTCCTGCTGCAGCAACACCAGCTGTACCTGTTGCAGAAGACACATCAAAATATATTACGATCAAATCGCCAATGATCGGTACTTTTTACCGTTCAGCCAGCCCTGAAAAACCGATGTTTGTTAATGTTGGGGATGAAATCAGCGCAGGTAAAGTAGTTTGTATTATAGAGGCAATGAAGCTTTTCAACGAGATTGAAAGTGAAGTTTCAGGCAGAATCGTTAAAATATTAGTTGATAATGCATCGCCAGTAGAATACGACCAACCGTTATTTTTAGTAGAACCTATTTAGTTATTAATTACACAGATTAACTAGATAACACCGATTACAGCTGATTAGGGTGGTGATTATTTACCGGATAAATCTGTATAATCATTAAAATCGGTGTAATCAGAAAAGGTAAAATTATGTTTAAAAAAATACTTATTGCCAACAGGGGTGAAATCGCTTTGCGTATTATCCGTACCTGTAAGGAAATGGGCATCAAAACGGTTGCTGTTTATTCCACCGCAGATCGCGAGAGTTTGCACGTACGTTTTGCTGATGAGGCTGTTTGTATTGGCCCGCCACCTAGTAAAGATTCTTATTTAAATATTCCAAATATTATTTCTGCGGCAGAATTAACCAATGCGGATGCGATACACCCAGGTTATGGTTTCTTATCTGAAAACGCCAAATTTTCTAGCATCTGCCGCGAGTATAACATCAAATTTATTGGTGCTACGCCAGAGCAGATTAATGACATGGGTGACAAAGCCTCGGCTAAAGCAACCATGAAAAATGCCGGTGTTCCAACTATTCCAGGTTCGGAAGGTTTGCTTACCAGCGTTAAAGAGGGTATTGCAATTGCCAACGAGATGGGCTATCCGGTTATCCTTAAAGCAACTGCCGGTGGTGGTGGTCGCGGTATGCGTGTGGTTTGGAAAGATGAAGACTTCGAAAATGCCTGGGATAGCGCCCGTCAGGAATCTGGCGCAGCATTCGGCAATGATGGTTTATATTTAGAAAAATATATCGAAGATCCACGTCACATTGAAATTCAGGTGATTGGCGATCAGTTTGGCAAAGCCTGTCATTTATCAGAACGTGATTGTTCAATTCAACGCCGTCACCAAAAATTGGTTGAAGAATCGCCTTCGCCATTTATGACCGAAGAACTGCGTTTAAGAATGGGTGAGGCTGCCATTAAAGGTGCCATGGCTGTAAATTATGAAGGCGCAGGTACTATTGAGTTCCTGGTTGATAAACACCGTAATTTCTATTTCATGGAGATGAATACCCGTATCCAGGTAGAGCATCCGGTTACCGAAGAGGTCATCAACTTCGATTTAATTAAAGAACAGATAAAAGTTGCAGCCGGTATTCCGATTTCAGGTAAAAACTATACTCCTGAAATGCATGCAATTGAGTGCCGTATCAATGCCGAAGATCCGGCAAACAATTTCCGTCCTTCACCGGGCAGGATTACCAATTTCCACTCTCCGGGGGGGCATGGTGTTCGTGTAGATACACATGTTTACGCCGGGTATTCAATTCCTTCCAACTACGATTCAATGATCGCAAAATTAATCTGTGTGGCTCAAACCCGCGAAGAAGCCATTTGCACCATGGAACGTGCGCTAAGCGAATTTGTAATTGAAGGCATAAAAACCACCATTCCTTTTCATTTACAGTTGATGAAAGATCCTAATTTCAGGGCAGGAAATTTCACTACAAAGTTTATGGAAACCTTCGAGTTTTCGGAGTAATATAAACGATTATAAAAATTTAAATCCCATTTTGATAAAACAAAATGGGATTTTTCTTTGTCGGAGAATTAAATTTATTTCAGTGAATTTTATTTTCGGGGATGTGTTCAAGTAGAGTAGATTCAGAACTCAGAATTATCTATCAGGTCAGGAAGTTGAGCAAATCATAAGAATTTGCTCATTAAGTAGGCACTATCAATAATTAACATATTGATTTACACAATATGTTAAAGCATTTCTCATAATAACATAAACTATTTCTATATTTAACACGTAAATACCATTCTATTCAAATAGAATGGTATTTTTGTTTTCAACATGAGCGACATTAAAAAAACTTTACTTACAAAAGCTATCGGTCAAAAGAGCACCAATTTAGAGGCAGAAATGTCTTTTTTCGATCATCTGGATGTTCTCCGTAAACATTTAATCAGAGCCGTAATTGCCATCGCCGTTTTTACGGGTATCGCTTTTTACTTCAATGAAGAAATTCTGGATAAAATAATTTTTGGCCCCAAGAAACCTGATTTTTGGACCTATCGGATGATGTGTAAACTGGTAGAACATTTTCCGTCATTAGGTAAGGATATGTGTATTACCAAGATTAATGGTGAAATTATCAATACCGAAATGGCTGGCCAGTTTAACCTTCAGTTAAATGTTTGCGTAATGTGTGGTATCGTGGTGGGCTTCCCTTACTTATTATGGGAAATCTGGCGTTTTGTTAAACCTGCCCTACACGATAATGAGCGGAAATCGGCGAGTGGTTTTGTATTTTTCGCCTCTTTATTGTTCGTTATTGGTATCTTTTTCGGCTATTTTGTAGTTTGCCCTTTATCGGTTAATTTTTTAACCGGTTATACCGTTAGCGCTGAAATTAAAAATACTTTTACGGTTGATTCCTACCTGTCATCCGTGGCAACCCTTACCTTGGGTACAGGGATTATCTTTGAACTTCCGGTTATCATTTTCATTTTATCCAAACTTGGTTTAATGACCCCGAAACTGATGCGTGCGAGCAGAAGGTATGCCGCCGTAATTATTTTAATTATCGCTGCCATTGTAACACCTACACCAGATATCATGACGATGTTGATTGTAGCTACTCCATTATTCTTATTGTATGAACTGAGTATTTTTGTTTCGGCTTACATCGAAAGGAAGAAGAAAAAAGCCGAAGCTGCATTTTATGCAAACTAACAAAAACATTACGAACTGGATTCACAATTCTCTATACATTTGAAAATGTCTGATACAAAAATAAAAATTGCTATTGGCGCGGATCATGCCGGATTCGAATACAAAGAAATATTAAGAGATTTTTTGCAGGATTACGAAGTAAAAGATTTTGGTCCTTACTCTGCAGATTTGGTCGATTATCCTGATTTTGCACATCCTGTTGCCAGTGCTGTTGAAAACGGAGAATTTACCTACGGCATTTTACTTTGCGGCTCGGCCAATGGTGTGGCCATAACAGCCAACAAACATCAGGGTATAAGAGCAGGCCTCTGCTGGAAAAACGAAGTGGCTTCATTAGTACGCCTTCATAATAACGCTAACGTACTGTGTATCCCGGCCCGTTTTGTATCCGCAGATGAAGCCAAACAAATTACCGAAACCTTTTTAACCACGGCATTTGAAGGTGGCCGCCACCAGAATCGGGTGGAAAAAATTTCTTGCTAAACAGAACTCAACTAACTATTATCATTATGAATAAAAAGTTTTTAACCCTTGGTTTGGCTACACTTGTTACGGCAAGTTGTTTTAGCCAGATTAAACCATTACCCGCCAATAAAGACGCTATTAAATTTAGTAAGGCCATTAATCCTGATAATGCCTATAAGCACCTTTCAATTTTAGCATCTGATGAATATGAAGGCCGCGAAACAGGCACCAAAGGTGCCTGGATGGCTGCAGATTATATCCGCGATTATTTTAAATCAATTGGCTTAAAAGGTCCGGTTAATGGCAGTTATTTCCAGAAAATTAACCTGGTAAATGTTACTTTGAAAGAAAGTCATGTAACCGTTAACGGCCAACCAAAAGAATATCAGAAAGATTATGTTATTTCGCCAAGCTTAATCAGCGATAACGGCTTTACTTTTTCTACTGATCAGATTGTATTTGTTGGTTACGGGATCAAAAAAGACAGCTATAACGATTTTGCCGGAATTGATATTAAAGGCAAAGTGGTAATGATGTTTAACGGCGGCGATCCGACCATTAAACCAGGCACCCGTGTGGACAGGGCTGCTTACCGTGCCATGTTAGAAAGCAGGGCAAAATACTTTGCGGAGAACAATGTTAAAGCCATTATCCTGATCGATCCAGGTGTAGATAGAATTACCGAAAATACGAAACAGGCTCAAAATAACGGCCGTGTAATGGTCAAAACAAATGCCGCTATCGAGGCTCAAAAACAAAATGAAATACCACGCATTTCCATTTCTGTGGCCCTTGCGAACGATTTGTTAAAATCTGTCAACACCACTGCAGCTGATTTACAAAAGAAAATTATTGAAAGCCTTACGCCTGCTTCTCAGGTAGTAAATATTCCTTTTTCAGCAAGTGCCGCCAAAAACGAAGCATCGGTTAGGTGCGAAAACGTTTTGGGTTACTTAGAAGGTTCTGATCCCGTACTTAAGAAAGAAGTATTGATCTTGACCGGTCACTATGATCATATCGGTTTAGAAACTGATCCTAATGCGAAAGATAAAGTAAATAATGGCGCCGATGATGATGGATCAGGTACTACGGGTGTTTTATTAATGGCAAAAGCCTTTACCGATGCCAAAAAAGCAGGTAAAGGTCCTAAACGTAGTATATTATTTATGACTGTGGTTGGAGAAGAAAAAGGCCTTTGGGGTTCTGAATGGTATTCTGAGCATCCTGTTTTTCCGGTTGCCAACACCATTGCCGATTTAAATACCGATATGATCGGTCGTATAGGTGAAGAGTATCTGGGAAAACCAGATTCAGCAAACTACATCTATTCAGTAGGTTCGAGAATGTTAAGCAGCGATCTGGCTAATTTGAGTGAGCAGGTAAATGCCACTTATACCAAAATGAAACTGGATTATAAATATGATGATCCGAAAGATCCTGAGCAGATTTACTACCGCTCAGACCACTATAACTTTGCCAAATTAGGGATTCCGATTATCTTTTATTACGATGGAATGTTACAACAGGATTACCACAAACCTGGTGACGAGGTAAGTAAAATAAACTTTCCACTATTGGCAAAAAGAGCAAAATTAACCTACTTTACCGCATGGGAACTGGCAAACAGGCCTAAACGTCCGGCAGTAGACATGGATGGCAAAGGGAATCCAAAGAAATAATAAACAAAATATTCAGCCTCAACGATATGTTGGGGCTTTTTTATACACATTACTTTTGGTGCCTGCATAAATTCCTATCTTTGGTTTTAGATGAAGCAAAACTAAAAGTGGTTAATCTTCGTTACCCTATAATAAATTGCCATTGATGAAAACTGCCGAGGAATTTTTAGAGAAGTCTGATGAGAAAGCTTTCGATTTACCGCATCGTAAAACCATAAATTATAATATTGGTAAATACAATGCAGCAGTCGAACGCGGCTTATCGAAATTCGAAAACCTCGAGGCCTCTAAGAAAAAAGCACATGTGATCAAATGGCGGGTAATGGAAAACCTCGACAAATTCTTACCCGAATTTGAGTCAAATTTCCAGCGTCGTGGCGGTAAAGTAATCTGGGCAAACGATGCAGCAGAGGCCCAGCAGGAAATCCTCAATATCATTAAAAGAAACAATGGAAAAACGGTCATCAAATCTAAATCGATGACCACTGAAGAAATTCACCTGAACGATTTCCTGGAGCAGAATAATATTGAATCGCTGGAAAGTGATCTGGGCGAATACATCGTGCAGTTATTGGGCCAGGCTCCCTATCACATTGTAACTCCGGCCATGCACTTAAGTGCAACCGATATTGCACAGCTATTTCACGATAAATTTGGTACCCCGCTTGATGCCACGCCACCGCAGCTGGTGCAAAAAGCAAGGGAGCTCCTCAGAGATAAATACTTAAATGCTGATATTGGAATTAGTGGCGGTAATTTTCTGATTGCCGATACCGGAAGTATTGCCATCACCGAAAATGAAGGTAATGCCAGGTTAAGTACCACTTTCCCTAAAATACATATTGCCATTGTTGGTATCGAAAAGGTAATTCCGTCTATGGCAGACCTGGACCTCTTCTGGCCTTTACTGGCTTCGCACGGTACCGGACAAAACCTAACAGTTTACAACAGTATCCTGAGTGGTCCCCGCCAGCCAAATGAAACGGATGGACCTGAAGAAATGTACGTTATCCTGCTGGATAATGGACGCACCAATTTATTGGCGCAAAAGGATCAGCGACAAGGTTTGTACTGCATTCGTTGTGGTGCCTGTTTAAATGCCTGCCCGGTATATAAAAATATTGGCGGACATACCTATAATACCACCTACAGTGGCCCGATTGGCTCGGTAATTACGCCACATTTAAAGGGCATGGAAGAGTTTAAGCATTTGAGCTATGCTTCCAGTCTCTGCGGAAAATGCTCGGAAGTTTGTCCGGTAAAAATCGATATCCATAAAATGTTGTTGCTCAACCGAAGAGATGCTGCAGCTGGTCATGAAAACGGCAAACAGGAAGAAATAGGCTGGAGTATGTTCAGCAAGATGATGCAAAAACGCAAATGGATGGATTTCTTCGGCGGAAAGTTTAAAAACTTTATGCTCAAAACTTTTTTCAAAAAGAGTTGGGGCAAATACCGTGAAATGCCAAAAGTTGCCGATAAATCATTTGCCAAACAGTTTGAGGAAATGAGAAAGGAACGGGAATCTTAATCAGAAACCATTAGTCAAACAACCAAATATGCATTTTAACCGAAGAGATAAAGACGACGAATTCTTACTGAATTTATATAAAAAGCTGCTTTATCCCCGGATGGTGGAAGATAAAATGCTTAAATTACTACGGCAGGGACGTATAGGCAAATGGTTTTCAGGTATTGGACAGGAAGCCATTGCTGTTGGCAGTACAGTGGCTATGCAGCCTGAGGAATATATATTACCCATGCACCGCAATTTAGGCGTTTTTACCTCGCGTGATATTCCGCTAAAGAAATTAATGGCCCAATGGCAGGGCAAGTTGACCGGCTTTACCAAAGGCCGAGACCGCTCCTTTCATTTTGGCACACAAGATTATAAAATTATCGGGATGATTTCCCATCTGGGTCCGCAAATGGCGCTTGCCGACGGCATTGCCCTGGCTGATTTATTGGCCAATAAACAGCGTGCTACCCTGGTTTATACGGGTGAAGGTGCCACCAGTGAAGGCGATTTTCATGAAGCCGTAAATGTGGCGGCAGTCTGGGGCCTTCCGGTAATCTTTCTAATCGAGAATAACGGTTATGGACTGTCAACCCCAACAGCAGAGCAATACAGATGCAAAAATTTGGTTGATAAAGCGATTGGTTACGGCATCGAAGGACGGCAAATTGATGGCAACAACATTCTTGAAGTTTACGATACCATCAATCAGCTGGCCATGGAAATCAGAAAAGATCCCAGACCTGTTTTAGTTGAATGCATGACTTTCAGGATGCGTGGCCACGAAGAAGCATCAGGCACCAAATATGTTCCGCAAGAACTTTTTGATCAATGGGAGAAGAAAGATCCTTTAAATAATTACGAACGATATTTGACAGAGCAAGGTATTTTAAATGCAGATGCTGCAAAGGCTATTAAAGCTGAAATTAAGTCGGGTATTGAATTAGAAATTGAAGAAGCTTTTGACGAACCCGAACCAAATGCAGACGTCAAACAGGAAGAAGCAGACATGTACTTCCCTTATAAGCAGGAAGTTATCGAACCTCAACAGTCTGCTACTGAAAAACGATATCTGGATGCAATTAGCGATGCACTCGATCTCGCGATGCAAAAATACCCTAATCTGATTTTAATGGGACAAGATATTGCAGATTATGGCGGGGCTTTTAAAATTACAGATGGCTTTACAGCTAGATATGGTAAAGCCAGGGTTCGCAATACGCCTATTTGCGAATCGGCCATTGTTGGTGCGGGTTTGGGTCTGTCTATAAATGGTTATAAAGCCGTCGTAGAAATGCAGTTTGCCGATTTTGTAAGCGTTGGCTTTAACCAGATTGTAAACAATTTGGCCAAAACGCATTATCGCTGGGGGGAAAAAGCAGATGTGGTGATACGCATGCCTACTGGCGCTGGGACGGGAGCCGGACCTTTCCATTCTCAGAGCAACGAAGCCTGGTTTACCAAAACACCGGGTTTGAAAATAGTTTACCCCGCATTTCCGGAAGATGCAAAAGGATTGCTATTGGCCGCAATTGAAGATCCGAATCCGGTGATGTATTTCGAACATAAATATTTATACCGAAGTTTAACGGCGCCCGTTCCGGAGGGTTATTATACCACGGAAATTGGTAAAGCAGTTACATTGAAAACAGGGAGTAAGTTTACCATCATCACGTATGGTTTGGGCGTCCATTGGGCGCTGGATTACTTTAAAAATAACCCCGAAAGTGATTTCACATTAATTGATTTGAGAACCTTACAGCCCTGGGATCAGGAATCGGTTCGTGAAGCGGTAAAAGCAACTGGCAGGGTATTAATCTTGCACGAAGATACGCTGACCAACGGTTTCGGCGCTGAGATTTCGGCTTGGATTGGAGAGCATCTTTTTCATTATCTGGATGCTCCTGTAATGCGTTGTGCAAGTTTAGATACCGCTATTCCGATGAGCAAAGTACTGGAAGATGATTTTTTAGCTAAAGCCAGGCTGGCAACAACTATTGATAAATTATTAAAATACTAAGTCCTATTGTCATGCTGAATTTATTTCGGTATCTCTGACTAAGACCCTGAAATGAATCCAATAGTTTTCGGATTCGGGTGATGATGATTAAACATTAAAAACAAATGAGCACATTCAAAGTCGAAGGAAACATTGTCAATATCACAAAGCGAAATATTTTCTTTGGCGAAATAACGGTTGAGGCCGGAAAAATTAAATCGATTACCAGAATTTCGGAAGAACGCCCAGGCAGTACCTTCATTACTCCGGGTTTTATCGACAGCCATGTTCACATCGAAAGCAGCATGCTCATTCCGAGCGAATTTGCCCGTTTGGCTGTGGTACATGGTACCGTGGCTACCATCAGTGATCCGCATGAAATTGCCAATGTTTGCGGCATGGAAGGTGTTGAATTTATGATTGAAAACGGTAATACCGTACCGTTTAAATTCAATTTCGGTGCACCAAGCTGCGTACCGGCTACTACCTTTGAAACTGCAGGTGCCGAGTTAAACCACACCGATGTTAAAGCGCTTTTGGAACGCCCGGAGATTAAATACCTCAGTGAAATGATGAATTTTCCGGGCGTGCTGTATCAAGATAAAGAAGTTATAAAAAAGATTGCTGCTGCACACCAGCTTGGTAAACCTGTTGACGGGCACGCACCAGGCTTACGCGGCGATGCGGTCCAAAAATATATTGATGCAGGTATTTCTACCGATCACGAATGTTTTACTGCTGAAGAAGCACAGGATAAACTGCAGCGTGGCATGAAGATATTGATCCGTGAAGGCAGTGCCGCCAAAAATTTTGAGGCATTAGTTCATTTACTTCACGACTGGCCCGAAATGATGATGTTCTGCAGTGATGATAAACACCCAGATAGTTTAGTCGAAAGCCACATCAACGGAATTTGTGCCAGAGCCGTAGCTAAAGGAGTCGATGTTTTTAAGGTACTTCGCGCAGCTTGCATCAACCCGATTTTGCATTACAAACTGGACGTAGGTACTTTACAGGTAAATGATGATGCCGATTTTATTGTAATGGAAGATCTTGTTAATTTTAAGGTAAAACAAACCTATATAAATGGTCTTCTAACAGCAGAAAATGGTAAAATGGCAGGCAATTGGATCAACCATGTACCCGGCAAAGAATCGATTAATCATTTTGATTGCAGCACTAAAAAAGAAGAAGACTTCATTTTTAAGTACGCAGATCAGCAAGAAATTCCAGTGATTGAAGCCCTAGATGGCCAGTTGATTACCAATAAAATACAGGCAAAACCAAAGGTCGAAAATGGTAATATTGTTAGTGATGTAGCCAATGACATCCTCAAAATGGTGGTGGTTAACCGCTATCATGATGCGCCCATTGCCGTTTCCTTTGTTAAAAACTTTGGTTTAAAAAAGGGGGCAATTGCCTCTAGTGTGGCGCATGATAGTCATAACATTATTGCCGTTGGGGTTGATGATAGCAGTATCTGTACTGCTGTAAACCTGGTCATTAAAGAAACCGGTGGTGTGGTAGCTTTAGGCCATGGAAAAGAAGAAGTGTTGCCGCTGCCGGTTGGCGGCTTAATGAGTAACCATAATGGTTACGAGGTTGCTAAATGCTATACCGCTATCGATCAGTTTGCAAAAGATTTGGGTTCAACTCTTCTTGCTCCTTTTATGACACTTTCTTTTATGGCACTTTTGGTTATTCCACATTTGAAATTGAGCGATAAAGGGTTATTTGACGGGGATGAGTTTAAGTTTGTGTAATGATGTACCCTTAATTTCTTAGGATCTTAACAGTTAGTTGAAGATACCGAGACACCCTTACGGGCGGCCGCTGGATTTCGGCAGGAGGCTAGTTGATAAATTATTCCAACAAAAACACTTCAGCAAGCGGATTAAACAGGTAAACCCGTTTATCATCTAAACAAACACAACGATAACGTTTTCTGATCCGTTCGCCTTTGGTAAAACGCCGTCCGTCTTTGATTTTAAAGGTGGCATTGATTGGCAGTTGCTCTACGTGCAAGGTTTCGGTTGTATTGCTATCGTATTTTTTTAAGGCCCGCGATAAATGTAAGTCAGAACAGCTTGAAGCGGCTGGGTTAGACATATAGTTATCTATCGCCTGATGGATATCCTGAGGAAAAATATTCATATCAAAAAAAGGAACCATCATCCTTTGAAAGTTTTTTTTCCATTCGGTTCCGTGTGGCTTTACCTTATTCCTAAAATCATTCCAGGTTAATAAATGGGCAAATTCGTGTACTGTGGTTACCAGGAAAGCATAATGATTGAGGTTAAAATTAACTGAAATGCGATGGCCTTTACCGCGGAAAGGATGGCGATAATCACCTAGTTTGGTAGAACGTGTTTTAGCGATTTTAAACTCGCATTGAAAATAATCAATCCATTTGGCAATTAGCGGTGCCGCTGGTTCTGGCATGTATTGCGCTAAAACTTTAACCTTTTCCACGAATGCTAAGATAAATATTTTTAAATTTTAACCAGAAAAGGCTTAAAGTTTTATAATGAAAAAACAGATTTTACTCACAATTTTTAACCACAGAGCAGACGTAGTTTACATTAAAAAACAGCAATTATTTTAATAAACATTAACAATACGCTTTTAGATTGTTTGAGAGAGATTTAATAATGGTCGTCCTTTAGATTTGTTTTGAATATTTTATTAAGGAGAAGAAATTTCTACTTTGGAAAAAAAATATAATTCAGATTACCTAAAACGGTAGCGGCACATTAAAAGTTCGTCAAGGTTTTTATGCCTATGAGATGATGCAATCCGCTACCGTTTTTTCCCTTAGTGACCAGATAACAATTAGGGTATTCCCCATTATTAAGGACTAGGATCGATGGGGTAAAATTTAGGTAATCTTTACAAACATAAAAAATAACAGGATGATTGCCACTACAAAATTTTTTATCGGTATCGATGTTTCCAAACCGCACTTTGATGTTGCAATGATGGCTGTTTTGAACCATGTGAAACAGGAGATAACAACCGCACGGTTTGATAATACAGCTCCCGGCATAAAGCTGTTCGAGAAGTGGTTGAAATCGCAGAAAACCACATTTAATTCGGGCTCCTTGGTCGTTATGGAAAATACCGGGATTTATCACCGTTTGATATGGAGTTTCTGCAGCAGGATAAACCTGCCCATCCATATTGGCAATGCAGCCCCACATTAAATGGAGTTTCGGGATAGCCAGGGGGAAGAATGATAAGATAGACAGTATACGTTTATGCAACTATGCATTCAAGGAAGCGGATGAACTAAAGGCTACGGCTGGGCTTGATCCCGAACTGATGCTGCTAAAAGACCTGGTATCAGCGAGGACCAAATTGCTCAGGCAGAAGGCTGGTATCAGTGTATCGGTAAAAGAACTTGGCAATGTCAATGGAAAAGAGCATCAGAAACTGATTGAGAAAGCACTTAAAAGTGCAATTGAAGGTATTGCCAGATCAATCAGGGATGTTGAAGAACAGATCAAAAAAATTATCACGGGAAACCGGGATTTCAAGCAGAGCTATAAACTATTGATGAGTATCTCTGGAATAGGCCATGTTACAGCGGTATACCTAATCGGCTGTACGGGAAATTTTGCAGGCCGGCCGAGCGGTAAGGAACTGGCCTGTTACGCAGGAGTTGCACCATTTGAACAGACCAGCGGCATAAGCATCAAAGGCAAGCCAAAGGTTCACCGGATGGCCAATAAAGAGCTTAAAAGGCTATTGCACATGTGTGCATTATCCTTAATTCAGCACAATCAGAAATTCAAAGCGTACTATAATAGAAAAAAGGATGAAGGGAAGCATAGTATGAGCATAATTAATGCCATTAAAAACAAAATAGCATTAAGAATTGCTGCAGTTATAAAAAATCAAACCAGCTATAAAAATAATTATAATATAGCTGCTTAAAACTTGTTTTTATCATAACAATCATCTCGACTGGAACGCAGTGGAATGCCTGCCCGTACAGGCGGGGAGAGATCTATCTCAAGATAGATTTCTCGACTTCGTTGTACTCCGCTCGAAATGACGGCACTGTCTTTAACATCAGATCTTAGACCTAATCATCTAAACAAAACTACTCCTCTGATGGAAACAACGACGCCAGCACCATTTTGATCTCGCCGAAAGAATAATCTTTACCTAAAAACTCCCTGATGGTCGACATCGATTTTGTTTTCTGGCTTTCTACAGCGTCTGTAATATTCCTGATTTTATTGGGTTTAACCAGCTTTGTAACATCCAGTTGCTGCGTAGAAATATAATAAGCCAAATGGCCTTCAATGGTGCCGATAGACAGCCCCCGCTCCTTTGCAATTTCATCTAATGTTTTGCCGGCGTTATACCATTCAAAACTGATCAGTTTGGTATCAGGCTTTGGCTCTTTCTTTTTCTTTTCTGTTGCAGTTCTTACCTTTAGTGCCATACCTTTGAGGGTGATTGCCTTTTTCAATTGTGCTTCCCTCTCAACAGTGTTTAAAAGTGCATCGGTATCGGCCTTGCTAAACTCTTTGCCATCAATAATGGCTTCGAGCAACGCCTTACTTTTGTGGATTTTCTTTAACTGTTCATAAATCAAGATCTCCAGTTCAAGCAGTTCGGTCAGGTAAGTTTTAACCTGCTTTTCTTCCTTTATCGTTTCAATTTGTGCTAAAAATTTATCCGATACCTCTTTAATCAACGGGCTGAAATATTTGACCGCAGCCTGTACCCGCTTGGATACATTGAACAAAGTATGTTCGGTTTGTTGGGCAAACAAATTTTTAAGCTGATTGATAAAAGAATCGGCGGTTGCTGTAATTTTCTGGAAATCCTTATACAGATCCATTGTCCAGTCATCATAGCGTTGCTTGGTTGATTTAGCCTCACTTTTATCAAAAGTTTGCATGTGTTCCTTAAAATAATAGCGCACCATATTGAGATCAAAAGCCGATAGCAGATAGGTCTTGATAAAATCATAACTTTCGGCACTGATCTGCTGGTTGAGCGCTTCAGCAGGCTGCTTGGTTTTAGAAAAGTAATGGATGTTCTGGTCTTGCTGCAAACCACTTTCGCGCAGATGTGAGGTTAATACCAAACCATTAAGCGAGCGCAAACGCGAAAGTGCGACATAAGCCTGTCCGGGAGCGAAAGCATCTCCAATATCGATAATGGCTTTGTCGAAGGTTAAACCCTGACTTTTATGTACCGTAATGGCCCAGGCCAGTTTAATTGGATATTGCACAAAAGAACCGGCTACATTCTCTTCAATTTCATTTGTGGCTTCGTTCAGTTTATATTTTACGTTCTCCCAGGTATAAGGCGAAATCTGGATCACCGTTTTATCTTCAGGCAGTTCAATTTCCACCACACCTTTTTCAATATGGTGCACCACACCTATTTTACCATTATAATAACGTTTTTCGGCAGTCATATCGTTTTTAATAAACATAATCTGCGCACCAACCTTTAACTCCAGACTTTTTTCGTTGGGATAAGCGTATTCGTTAAATTCGCCGCTTACCTTAGCCTCAAAAAAGTACGATTTGGTTTTAAGCTGCATTAATCTTTCACGGTTAATGCTATCGGCCTTATGGTTATGTGTAGTTAAAGTGATGTAATTTTCATCAGCCGCAGGTTTAAAATCCCGGATAAAATGCTGTTGCAATAGTGCCGTATCCGCTGGCGTAATCTGGTTGTTCCGCAGGTTATTCAACAGGTCAATAAAAACAGCATCATCCTGGCGGTAAATTTTATCCAGCTCGATGTAAACCGGTGGATTATTCTGTAGTGCAAGTGCATCAAAAAAATAAATGCTTTTATAAAATCCGGCCATTACCCGCCATTCGTCGTTTTTAACCACGGGCGGCAACTGATGCAAATCGCCAATAAATAAAAGCTGTACACCTCCGAAAGGTACATTTTTACTCCTCCTGATGTAGCGTAGTGCGAAATCAATGGCATCCAGCATATCTGCCCGCAGCATACTTACCTCATCAATCACCAATAGTTCCAACTCCTGAATCAGGCGCCTTTTATTGCCCTGCATGTTTAAATGCTTGGCCAGCGTACGAGGCGTATTAAAGTTAAAGCTAATCTGCTGGTTGATGATATTTCCAGCCGCATCAGGGAAAAAAGCACCAAAAGGCAGCTGAAAAAGGGAATGTATGGTAACACCGGCAGCATTAATGGCCGCTATGCCTGTTGGTGCGCAAATAATCGCCTTTTTATGCGTAAGCTGAATCAGTTTCCGTAAAAAGGTCGTTTTACCTGTTCCCGCTTTTCCTGTTAAAAAAACGTGTTTAGAGGTATAATTCACAAATTTAGCCGCGATCTCAGCGGGCATAGAAGTTTCTTCTAATGTAGGCATCTGCAATAAAATTTTAGTTTGCTAAACAGGGAGGATAAATAAAGCTAAACATTTTAGCACAAAACTAAAGAATGATTAATGAGAAATTTTAATTTTAGGCTGATATTTTTAGTCTAGATCTTTAATTAATCCATTGTTTCTTAATTGGCGAATTCAAAAACCTTAATAGAATTACTACAGAATCTGCATAAACCTGACAGGAAACGGCAGCCTCCGATTTCTTCAATCGGAGCTATAGTGGATGGCAGGACTGTAATAACGGCAGTACCACTGTAAGTGCTTTTCAAATTTTTGCCCATACATAAAGCTATCAAACACAAAACAGTACAACAACCTAACAATTAATGATAAAGCTTTTTCTTATCTTTGCAGCCTGATGAAACAACAATATTCAAATCTTATCGCTGTTAAATTCCTTTAACAAGGTTTCATTATCTTTTATATCCAAAATTTTATTATGCTTAACCCTGAAATAGAAAAACGTAAAACCTTTGCCATTATTAGCCACCCCGATGCAGGAAAAACCACACTTACAGAAAAGTTTTTGCTCTTTGGCGGTGCCATCAATACGGCTGGTGCGGTAAAAAGAAACAAGGCCAACCAAAGCAATACTTCAGATTTTATGGAGATTGAAAAGCAGCGTGGGATCTCTGTTGCTACCTCGGTAATGGGTTTCGAATACAGTGGTAAACGTATCAACATCCTGGATACACCTGGTCACAAAGACTTTGCTGAAGATACTTACCGTACGCTATCTGCTGTTGATAGTGTGATTTTGGTGGTCGACTGTGTAAAGGGAGTGGAGGAACAGACCGAGAAGCTCATGTCTGTATGCCGAATGCGGAATACGCCTGTAATTATCTTCATCAACAAAATGGACCGGGAAGGTAAGGAAGCTTACGATTTATTGGATGAAATTGAAGAAAAACTAAACATCAGCCTTTGTCCGCTTTCATGGCCGATTGGACAGGGACATACTTTTAAAGGCGTTTATAGCATATATAATAAACATCTAAATTTATTCAATTCTGATAAAACCAAGGTAACAGATTCGGTTATTGCCGTTAATGACCTGAATGATCACTCGCTGCTGGATTACCTGAAAGAAAGCGAGATCAATACTTTAAAAGATGATGTTGAGCTGGTTGACGGTATTTATGGCAAGATTGATAAAGATTTATATACCGATGGTTTGGTAGCGCCTGTTTTTTTTGGAAGTGCGATCAATAATTTCGGAATTAAAGAGTTGCTCGATACTTTTATCGATATCGCGCCTAGTCCGAAACACCGGGAGGCTGAAGAGCGTGACGTATTGGTAGAAGAAAAAAACTTCAGTGGTTTTGTATTTAAAATTCACGCTAACTTAGATCCTAAACATCGTGACCGGATTGCCTTTTTGAGGATTTGCTCCGGCAAATTTGAACGCAATAAATTTTATTACCACACCCGTCAGGATAAAAAACTAAAATTCTCTAATCCGATGGATTTTATGGCCAACGAAAAAAGCATTGTGGAAGAAGCCTGGCCAGGTGATGTGGTTGGTTTGTACGATAGTGGTAATTTTAAGATTGGCGATACTTTAACCGAAGGTGAAAAACTGCAATTCAAAGGAATCCCGAGTTTTTCTCCGTCTATTTTTAAAGAGGTAGAAAACATGGATCCGATGCGTACCAAGCAATTGGAAAAAGGTATTGAGCAGTTAACAGACGAAGGGGTGGCGCAGTTATTTGTGATGCAGCCCGGCAACCGGAAAGTAATTGGTGCGGTAGGCGAGCTTCAGTTTGAGGTGATCAATTTCCGTTTAGAACATGAATATGGCGCAAAATGCCGTTTCCGCACGCTAAGTTATACCCGTTCGAGCTGGGTAACTTCAGCAGATAAAAAGAAACTGGACGAATTTGTAAAACGCAAGCAACAACACATCGGCTTTGATAAAGAGGCGAACCCTGTTTACCTGGCTGATAGTGAATATATGATCAATCTAACCAAACAGGATTATCCTGATATTGATTTCCATAAGACGAGCGAGTTTAAGAGCTAGTCCTCGTTGGGAGTCAATATATAGGCCGTCATTTCGAGCGAAGTAAAACGAAGTCGAGAAATCTATCTTTATAGATTTCTCCGTTCCGCCACCGATGAAAAACCGGCTGGCTTCAGTCGAAATGACGATCCTTCTACGCAGCCCGTCAATGATAACCTGTCGAAGGCCCTACCTTAAAACTGCTTGAGGCGTTTCGACAGGCTCAACGTGACAAACTATTATGTTGTTATTCCCTACTCAAATTCCAGATCTTTAAACGGCTTAAAGTACTTTTTCCGTCTTTTGAAAACACCGTAATTCCGGTTGCCTTTTCATCAGGAAAAATCATAGTCGAAATCACCTTTTCACCACCATTACCAAAAACTTCAAGCGATGATTGATCAATCAGGATCTGAATGTTCACTTTAGTCCCAACAGGATTTATTTTAGCGGTTTGAATGATGTTCTTATCGTTTTTAATGCCTCTTTCAGAACGCGAGCAATCTACATACAATTCATTTCTATCCGCCTCATAACCCACTTCAATCTCTTTAATCACTTTTCCCTGCCCATCCTTTAATTGAGCCAGCTTAAAGCCCGCATTTTTAACCTCATGCAGATCAAACTCTGCTTCAATCCAGTTTGCATTGGTAATTTCACCCAGTTTCAATTCGCCGTTAATAGCCAGATTCTGTTTGGATACTAGCCGGTTTTGGGCCAGTTTTTTAAGATTGCCTGCAATAACAGCACTCGGCTGCTGAAACAGTCTTACTCCATCGGGCGTAGTTTTTAAGGCTAAGTCTCTTGGAATAGACATCTGCCCTTTCCATGGAAAGGTTTCCTTACCACCCGGTTGCAACCAGCCCAAAAGGATGCGTTTATGGTTTGGTGCATTATTCCATGGAATGGCCGCATAAAATGAATCGCCATCATCTACCAGCAAAGTTAGCTCGCCATTATTCTCATTTTTAAAAGTTTTGCCGTCAAAATCACCTACAAAATACTGCATAGTGGGACCTTTTGGTCCAAAGAGTGAAATCATGAGTACCCATTTGATGTTGTTCTGATCTCCATCAACGGCCAGCGGAATGATGAAGGGGCATTCCCAACCACTGCCCTGGTTGCCCTGCTTACCAAAATCGCTCAGTATGTTCCAGTCTTTCAGGTTTTTGGAACCGTAAAACCTTACCTGATGCTCATCAACCATTGCTACCGTCATGATCCATTGTTTAGAAGCTTCATGCCACCATACATTCGGATCGCGGAAATCTTTTTTATTTAAATCGATAATCGGATTTTTCGCATAATTGGTAAAAGTTAAACCACCATCGTTACTATAGGCCATGTACTGCGATTCGTTACGTTGTTTAGGTAAATCAGCCGTATAAAAAGCCAGAATCGGTGCTTTACCCTTGCCCAAACCACTCACATTTTGTTTATCCAGAACTGCCGAACCTGAAAAAATCATGGTAGTGGTATCTTTGGTGATCTTCTCAGGGATGGCAACGGGCAGGTGTTCCCAGTTAACCAGATCTTTACTTTTTGCATGTCCCCAACTCATATGTCCCCATTTATTTTCGAACGGATTGTACTGGTAGTACAAATGGTATTCGCCATTTAGAAAAATTAATCCATTAGGATCATTAAGCCAATTGGTTGGGGCAGTAAAATGATAACTGGGCCGCCATTGCGGGGTAGCTTGCTGCGCAAATACGCCCGAAGAACAAGCCATCAGGATAGATAAGATATATTTAGTTCTGCTCATATTGGTTAGTAAGCCCTTAAAGTACAAATAAGAAACCAGATACTAAAACGTTTAACTCAATCACAATCCTCAAGACCCTGGCTCTTGTTTTTCCCCTGTTAGTTCATATTGTTTGTAGGTCTGTTCTAAACGGCGCTTAATTTTAGCAATCAGCAACCTTGGGGACCGCACTTTAACGCATTCACCAAAACCCAATATTTCGCGCTCCAGTTCATAATTCAGCACCACATCAATCCTGATCGTAGTCGTAATGGCATTTTTATTCAACACGATCTGCGAAGTATGCAAAGGTTTGGTGATGACATACGGGGCATGGTCGTTCGTAAATTCCAGAATAACTTTTTGCGGTCTGTCTCTTTCGCTCTTGGTTACCCCAATCAAATCATCATAATAGCGGTCGAAATCTACTCCTTCATAGGCAACAAAAGTTTCATTCGGCAATTCCTGAAATTCTACAATACGGTCTAAAGCCAGATTTAAAATCCCAGGCCTTTTTTTAGCCTTACAGATTAAAAACCAGCGGTTGCGGTATTCTTTTAAAAGGTATGGGTAATAAATGCCTTGCTGGGCCTGTTGCGCTTTGAACGATTTATATTCAATCAACAACGATCGTTTGTTTAAAACCGCCTGATAAAGCGGCGGAATACATTCCAGCCCCTTTACCAGCTTATTGCTTTCTAACTGGATATTGTTGCCACTCTGTTTGGTCGATTTATAAAGGTTATTTTCCAGACGGGCAATCATATCGCTCATTTCGTCGAAATAATTAAAAGCATTAAATTGCTTCAAAACCCCCACAATTTCTTTCATTTTATCTACATCAGCATGGTTAATGGGGGCCTTTGTAATACTAAAACCCGGATCTTCATAAGCATAAAACCGCTTGTCTTTTACCACTATAGGGGCATTGTAACCCAATTTATCGCTTCGCATCAGCTGAATGTCGGCCTGGATGGTGCGTTTGCTCACCCCGCTGGTTATTCCTTCCAGCTCGTAAAGCGTTTCGGCAACCTTTTCAATCAGGTCATCGAGCGTCCATTTGCGGAATCGGTTTCTCAAACAATCGTCGATGGTTTTGTAACGGATAAGGGCTAATTTATTGATGGCCATTTTATGGTTTTTAGGGTCAAAGTTAAAAATCCGGCGTTTTAGTCTATGCTAAAGATAACTATCTCTTCTCAACTACGCAATGTAATTGCGCAGTAAGTTTAAAAAGATACAAATTCTGGTGAAATTTAAATTTTATCAAACTAAATATCAAATAGTTAAATAAATTAAAACAAAATCTTGTCAACTGCGCAATTCCTCCGCGCAGTGTTGCTGGCATCTTTGTAATGTCGCCAGTCGATAATGAAGTTCTTTGAAAATATCAATAATAAAAAACTGATTTACAGCACAAATAAACTGTTTTAATAATACGCGCTCTCATGGGTACTACTCAATTTACGAATAGTACTTGATACGAAGCCCCTGTTCCGAATCTGCGGAACAGGGTTAACGGCAGCATTTAAGCAGTTTAGGTAAATCAGTACATAAAGAAATTCCGGTTAACAACCGGGATGGCAATACTACATCAAAACTGATCCCGGTTGCGGGTTTCTGTACAGCTCCAAAGTATTCGTGCAATTGCATGGAATATACTGATCAGGGTTGTGATAGTTTGTCTAAACACGTTGTGTGTCGTGGGTTCGAATCCCACTTCCGGAACAATCCGGAATAACTCAGAGGTTAGAGTAACAACCAAACATGCAGGTTCGAATCCTGCTTCCAACCATCACTTGGAATAGCTAATTGGTAAGCGTTTAGGACTCAAAATCCAAAACAAAAAAGAAGAGTAACTTTTCAAAATGCTCAAAAAAACTGCCTTGCAAAACCACATTCTGCTTAAGGGTTCATTTCTGTTCCTGACAAGCAAATTTGCTTTTTGCTTTGAAAATAAAGCGATAAATGAACTGATTTAAAAATCAAGTTATTTTAAACGTTAGGCCAAATCTCCGGATTCCGTATAACTGAAAAAATAATTTCATTCTTAAACACATCAGCATTCGATTTATTTCCGCAAATACCAGGTGAATGTGCTTTTACAAGGCTTTGTAAACAAAAAAATGAAATCATTATAAATCTTAACATCAAAAAACATGAAAAGAGTAACCATTAACACCAATGATGTTGGATTGGTGTTTAAAAAAGGAAAATTAAAAAAAGTATTAACCGCAGGAACTTACTGGTTAGGTTTTGGAGAAGAGATTACTTTGTACGATATGGGGAAAGAGTATTTTTTTACCCTTGCTGAATTGGAAGTGCTGCTCACAAACACTGCTTTTACCAGCCTGGTACATGTAGTAGATGTAGCCGATAATGAATTGGCCCTGGTTTACCGGAACGGAAATTTCAAAAGTGTTTTAACTGCAGGCAAACATGCCGTTTGGAAGGGTTTGTCTACATATCACTTTGTCAAAGTTGATTTGAGTAATACCAACATTGATGAGACGGTGGATAAAAATTTATTGGAAAAAGCTCCATTGTTAAATTATATCAGGGCTTATAAAGTGGAATCATTTGAAAAAGCCTTGCTATTTACAGACGGCAAATTTGAAAGGGTAATGGAAGCAGGAAATTATTTTTACTGGAAAAATGCCACAACGATTCAAGTTTTAAAAACCGATATGAGGCAATTGAATATGGAGATTACCGGACAAGAAATCTTGACTAAGGACAAAGCACAATTGAGGGTAAACTTCAGCATTCAATATAAAGTTGATGATATCATCAAAGCTCTATTGGAAAATAAAGATTTTGATAAGCAATTGTACATTACGATGCAATTGGCCTTAAGAGAATCAATTGGCTTAATGACTTTTGATGAACTGATGGAAAGTAAAGAGAGAATTGCCACACAAGTAGTGGATTTAACCTTGGCTAAAGCAGCCGATTTGGGTGTAATATTAATCACCTGCGGGGTTAAAGATATTATTTTGCCAGGTGATGTGAAAGAGATCATGAATCAGGTTTTAATTGCCGAAAAAAGGGCACAAGCCAATATCATTACCAGGAGAGAGGAAACGGCCTCGACCAGAAGTTTATTGAATACTGCCAAATTGATGGAAGACAATAACATGTTATATAAATTGAAAGAGATGGAGTATGTGGAGAAAATCGCAGAGAAAATCAATAACATCAGCTTATCGGGCAGTGGACAAATTGTGGATCAATTGAAGCAAATCTTCGTAAAATAAATTAAATTTAGAAGCCCCTCGGCCAGGTGAATGTTGCCTGCCGGGGATTAATTAAAAATGAATGAAAACCACCATCATAAACAAACTTGCTGAAATAGAACGGTCAAATGAGATCAAGATGTTATTCGCCTGCGAATCAGGAAGCCGCGGATGGGAATTTCCATCACCAGACAGCGATTTTGACGTTCGGTTTATTTATGTACGCCCGATTAACCACTATCTTTCCGTTTCGGACAAAGATGATCAGTTGGGTTTTCCGATCAACGATGAACTTGATATTTACGGTTGGGATTTAAAAAAGGTGCTGAAACTAATCCGAAAATCGAATACTACACCTTTCGAGTGGCTACAATCGCCCATTGTGTATAGAGAACAAGATCATTTCAGAAATGAATTATGGACATTATGCCAGTCGTATTTTAATAAAAAAACAAATATCAACCACTATTTAGGAATAGCACATAGCGCATTGGAAACGATAATCAATGGCAACGAAATCAAGATTAAAAAGCTTTTTTACGTACTCCGCCCTTTGCTTTCTGCAAAGTGGTGTTTAGAGAAAAATGCAATTGCACCTATGACAATCGGACCACTCTTAACCCTAATGCCAGAACATCTTCAACTTTTGGTTAAAGATCTGATTGCATTAAAATCTAATTCTGCTGAGGCTTTTATCATCAAAATAGAACCTGATTTACTTAGGTATATAGATGATGAATTTAAAAACTGTGCTGAAAAGACTAAAGATATCCAAAACGAAAGTTTTGAAACCGAAATGCTTGACCGCTTTTTCAGACATACGATAAGCTATTATGACAATTAAAGATTTGAAAGATCAAAACCTGCTTTTATTCGAGTGTTTAAGTGGCAGTAAAGCTTACGGATTGGATACGCCGCAGTCGGATACTGATATTAAAGGGATATATTATATGCCAAAAGATATGTTCTTTGGCCTGAGGTATATCCCGCAAATCAGCAACGAGAGCAATGATGAGGTTTATTATGAAATTGGTCGTTTTGTAGAACTACTAATAAAGAATAACCCGAATATCCTGGAGATTTTAGCAACACCTGAAGACTGCATTTTGTATAAGCATCCGGTAATGAAGAAATTAAATATTACGATGTTCTTATCTAAATTATGTAAAGATACATTTGGCGGATATGCTTTAACCCAGATCAGAAAGGCAAAAGGATTAAATAAAAAAATATTAAATCCAATGCCTAAAACCCGGAAAACAGTATTGGATTTTTGCTTTATCACAGTAAACTACTCATCCGTAAGAGCGAAAACCTGGTTTACAAAAAACAGCATTTCGCAAGCGGATTGTGGATTGTCAAAAATTCCCAATGTTAAAGAACTTTATGCCTTGTTTCATGATGCGGAGAAGAAATTGCATTATAAAGGCATTGCGAACAAAGAAGCGGCAAATGATGTTTCTGTCTCCTCAATTCCTGCAGGAGAACATGAGATTGCCTATTTATTCTTCAATAAAGATAGCTATTCGCCTTATTGCAAGGAATATAATGAATATTGCGAATGGGTAGAAAAACGAAATGAGGATCGGTATAATTTAAATAAAAACCATGGTAAGGATTATGATGCGAAAAACATGATGCATACCATCAGACTGTTACAAGTGGCACTTGAAATTGTTCGCGATGGAGAGTTAAATGTAAAAAGGCAAAACCGTGACGAGTTGCTCATGATTAAGAGAGGGGAACTCGATTACGATAATGTATTAAAAAAAGCAGAAGTTCTGATGGAAAAAATTGAACAGGAAACGGTTAAAAGTAAGCTTATGGATAAACCAGATGCAAGCCTGATAGAATCTTTACTTGTTGAGATGAGAACAGAACTCTATGCTATTAAAAAATAAAAAAAAATGAAAAACAATATAACAGGAAAAGACCTGATTGAAACAGGTTATACCGAAGGAAAAATACTGGGCATGGCTTTGGATATTTTGAAGGAAAACTTTGCAGATACCGAAGAAAAAGAATTGCTGGCCCTATTTAAAAAAGTAAAAGATTACCCGGAAAGTTTTTTGGATGATCCGGTTTTAAATACATTGGCAACAGCCATGATTGAAGAAGCAAATACTCCAAAAGACGAAACCATCGCGCTCGTAAATGAGGCGAAACCCTATGCGGTATTTGGCCCTGATTATATTGAAGAAGGTGCGAGAAACCAAATGGATATTGCCATGAAACTGCCGGTAGCCATAGCGGGCGCTTTAATGCCTGATGCACACCAGGGTTATGGCCTGCCTATAGGCGGTGTATTGGCTACCAAAAATGCCATTATCCCATACGGTGTAGGCGTTGATATTGGTTGCCGGATGGCGTTGAGCATTTTCGATATCCCAGAGAAACATTATTTTGGTAAAGATGCCATGTACAAGCGGGAACTGATTGCTTTTACCAAATTCGGAGCAGGCAGAGAGTTTAGGGGTTTGGAAAGAGCCGAACACGAAGTATTGGATAGTGAGGCTTTTAATTCAACTACTTTCCTTAAGAATTTACATGGGAAAGCCTGGGCACAATTGGGTACATCAGGTGGGGGTAACCATTTTGTAGAATGGGGGATTATTGATTTTGCCGAACGCGATGAGGTTTTAAATATAGATAGGGGCCGTTATGTGGCTTTGTTAACCCACTCCGGTTCACGTGGTTTAGGTGCTACCATTGCCGGTCATTATACCAAACTGGCCAAAGATATTTGTAAACTTCCGAGAGAGGCTGCAAATCTGGCTTATTTGGATTTAAATACCGCCGAAGGACAAGAATATTGGATTGCCATGAACTTGGCTGGTGATTATGCCTCTGCCTGTCATGAGGTAATCCATAAAAGATTGACCAAGGCCATTGGAGCAAAGGTTTTAGCCAAGGTAGAGAACCACCACAATTTTGCCTGGAAAGAACTGATCGATGGAGAGGAAGTAATTGTTCACCGTAAAGGGGCTACGCCAGCCGGCAAGGGTGTAATGGGGATTATCCCCGGCAGCATGACTGCGCCAGGATTTTTGGTGAGAGGAAAGGGAGAAACCAGTGCAATCAATTCAGCATCGCATGGTGCCGGCAGACAAATGAGCAGGACGAAAGCGATTCAATCCATCACCAAATCAGATATGAAGGCAATTTTGAAAGACCACAACGTGACCTTAATTGGTGCAGGTTTAGATGAAGCGCCAATGGCTTATAAAGACATCCATAAAGTAATGGCCGCACAAACCGATCTGGTTGATGTAGTGGCTAAATTCGAGCCCAGAATGGTGAGAATGGCTGATGATGGAAGCAGGGAGGATTAGTTTGGAGTCTTGAAAGCATCCAATTAGAGGAGTCGTCATCTCGACTGAAGCGCAGCGAAATGGAGAGATCTACAATAGATTTCCCGACTGCGTTGCACTGCGCTCGAAATGACGATCAAAACAAAACCCCTCTCCAAATTGAAGAGGGGTTTTATAATTTATAAATAAGTATCTATTTCAACTTACTTAAAGCTGTTTTAATTCTCGGTAACATGTCTTTAATATCCTGTAAAGTACAAGCGCCTACCGATGCCCTGAACCAAGGCATACTGTGTTCGTTTCCGAAAGCTGAGAATGGCACCAATGCAGCGCCGGCTTCCTTAATTAAATAGAAATTCACATCAGCACTATCTTTTAAAAGCTGACCATCTTCGGTCGTTTTACCGATGTAGTCAATTTTAATCGTAAGGTAAATGGCGCCCATCGGTTCAACCGCATCTACATTAAATCCTTCGGCCTTTAGATCATTAAAACCATTGTAAAGTGCGTTTAAGCTATCCTGGATCTGCGCTTTGAAGCTGGTCAAGAATGTATCAACCTGAGGCTTATTGTTAAAATAGTTTGACATGGCCACCTGTTCTGCTTTTGGTGCCCAGGCACCCATGTGGCCAACAAGCGCTTTCATCCGGTTTACAATATCCTCCGGACCAAATCCCCAGCCTACACGTACACCTGTTGCAGCCAGGCATTTAGAACTGCCATCCACAAAAATGGTAAACTCACGCATTGCCGGACGTAATGAAACCGGATTTACATGCACTTTACCAAAAGTTAAAAGTGAATAAATCTGATCATACATCAGGTACAATGGTTTTTCATCTGCTCCTCTGGTTGCATTTTCCTCCAAAACGGCATCACAAATCTCAGCCAAAGCATCAGCATCGAACATCGTACCTGTGGGATTTAAAGGTGAGCATAATGCTAATAAAGTAGCGCCTTTTAAATGTGGTTTTAACTGTGCGGCTGTTGGCATAAAATGATGCGCTGCATCGGTTTCAACTGCAATGGCATTTGCTGATGTTAGATGGCAATAGTGGTTATTATTCCACGATGGAGCCGGAAACACTACCGTATCACCCGGATCAATCAGGGCCAGAAAAGTAGCATAAATTAAAGGACGTGAACCACCTGAAACCAGAATACTGTTGGTATTATAGTCTAAACCAAACCTATCTTTCAACAATTCCGAAACCGTTTCGCGTAACGGCAAAACACCATCAGCAGGAGGATAATTGGTTTGATTGGCGTTGTAAGCCTCCACAATGCCGGCTTTTAACTCGGTCGGTATAGGGTAAATATTTGAATCGAAATCGCCAATGGTCAGGTTAGCAATTGATGCGCCTTTGCGCTTCATTTCGTTAACTTCGTTACCAATTTTTATAATTTCTGAACCAATTAAGGAATTGGCTATTACTGAAACTTTCATATTATGCTATTAAATCTGCTATTGCTTTATTCACCTTCTCGAAACCAAATTGTGCTAAAACAGCGTTCATGGTATCCGTAATTTGCTCGTTGCAAAGGTTGCCTATGCTGCCTTCGTGGGTATGGTGTATTTGGCTCGATGGTGCAAAAGTACCACTTTCAATCTGTTCGCCAACTATTTTGTAAGCTTCTCTAAACGGTACGCCCTGTAGCGCAAGCTCATTTACTACTTCAACGCTAAAGAGGTAATCGTATTTTTTATCCCGTAAGATATCATCCTTTATAGTGATGTTCCGGAACATAAATGTGGCGATTTCCAAACATTCGTTAAGCGAAGTAATGGCCGGGAAAAGATTTTCCTTTAACAACTGCAAATCGCGGTGATAGCCGGATGGCAGGTTGGTAATCATCATCGCAATTTCATTCGGCAAAGCCTGAATTTTATTGCAACGGGAACGGATCAGCTCAAAAACATCAGGATTCTTTTTATGTGGCATAATGCTCGAACCTGTGGTGAGCTCAGGCGGAAAACTAATGAACCCGAAATTCTGGTTGATAAAAAGGCAAACATCCATCGCCATTTTGGCAAGCGTTGCTGCTACAGCACTCATGGCCTGGGCCAAAATCCTTTCGGTTTTACCACGGCCCATCTGTGCATAAACCACATTATAGTTTAGGCTTTCGAAACCCAATAGTTTAGTGGTTAAAGTTCTGTTCAAGGGGAATGATGAACCATAGCCCGCTGCCGAACCTAATGGATTTTTATTGGTAATTTTCCAGGCGGCCAGCATCAGTTCCATATCATCAGCAAGACTTTCGGCATAAGCACCAAACCACAAACCAAAAGATGATGGCATGGCAATTTGCAGGTGCGTATACCCTGGCAATAATTTATCTTTATGGGTATTACTCAGTTCGATCAATTGGTTAAAGAAGATGGAAGCCTGATTAACCATATCTTCAATGCAGGCACGGAAAAAAAGCTTTAAATCGACCAAAACCTGATCGTTACGTGAACGGCCACTGTGGATTTTTTTACCCGCTTCGCCTATTCGTTGTGTAAGCAACCATTCTACCTGCGAATGAACATCTTCAACGGTATCTTCGATGGTAAAGTTTCCCGCTTCGATTTCAGCGTAAATATTTTTAAGCTCCTGCTGAACGGTTTTCAGCTCATCAGTGGTTAGCAGTTTAATGGATTCCAACATTTGCGTGTGAGCCAAAGACCCCAATACGTCAAATTTTGCCATTTGTAAATCCAGTTCACGATCTTGCCCAACCGTAAAGCGCTCCACAAATTTATCTACATCAATATTTTTTTGCCAAATCTTCATTTTAATTTATTTAACCGCAAAGAGCGCCAGACTTTTCGCAAGCACGCTAAGCTATTCTATTTTCTACTAAAGCGTTCACTGAGTTTTCACAAAGCATACCAGGCATTCAAACATTCAAGTTAGGCACCCAAAGCTTGCCTTCAACCTTAAAACCCTCAACCTTGAACCACTGGTTTCAACATATTCACATACCCTTCTACTCCTTCTGCAACCTCCCGTACATACAAAAATTCATCGGCCATGTGCGAGCGACCAGAAAAACCTGGACCAACTTTTACTGAAGGAATATCCAGCAAAGCCTGATCGGAGGTAGTTGGAGAACCATAAGTTGTTCTGCCCAGCGCAACACCGGCCTGAACAACCGGATGGTTTTTATCTATTGATGAAGGTTTTAAACGGATAGACCTCGGAGTGACATCACAATCTACGTTTGCGCGAATAATTTCCAATACCTCTTCATTGGTATAAGCATCCGTTACCCGTACATCAACCGTAAAAGTACAATTAGCGGGCACTACATTATGCTGCGAACCTGCATTGATAATGGTTACCGTCATTTTTAACGGACCAAAAACTTCCGATACCTTAGGGAACTGGTAGTTCCTGAACCATTCTATATCTTTCAATGCCTTATAAATGGCATTCTCCCCTTCTTCGCGGGCCGCATGCCCTGCTTTACCGTGCGATACACAATCCAATACCAGCAAGCCACGTTCAGCAATGGCCAGGTTCATTTCAGTAGGTTCGCCTACAATACCAAACTCAAGCTCGCCTAAATCAGGCAATACCAGCTCCAGACCATTATTACCTGAAATTTCTTCCTCTGCGGTAGCGGCCAAACAGATATTATATTTTAAATTTTCCTGATCGTAGTAGTACAAAAATGTGCCGATTAACGAAACCAGACAGCCACCAGCATCATTACTCCCCAGGCCAAAAAGCTTATCTCCTTCAATTGCGGCATCGTATGGATCGCGGGTATAACCCGAGTTCGGTTTAACCGTATCGTGATGTGAGTTTAACAATAAAGTTGGCTTATTAGCATCAAAATGCTTGTTATAAGCCCAAACATTATTCATCTTACGCTGGGTTTTGATCCCTCTCTCTTCCAGAAACTGCGCAATTAAATTAGCTGTCCGGTCTTCTTCTTTACTAAAAGACTGGATACGGATCAATTGCCGCAATAAATCCAGACTTTCCTTTTGTATATTTTCTAGCAACATAGTATCAAGTACTTAGCGTGAAGCATTAGGATAGCGTTAAAACCCTACACCTTCTACCTCACACCTTTAACCTTCTTTTGTGTACAAATTTCCTGCTTTTAAAGCCGAAAGTTTAATGCCTTTTATCAATGATGAACTAAAACCATTATGCTCCATTTCATTTAAGCCGGCAATGGTACAACCTTTTGGCGAAGTTACCTTATCTATTTCTGATTCCGGGTGTGTTCCATGTAATAAAAGTAAATCTGCCGCGCCTTTAGCCGTTTGAACAGCCATCTTTAAAGCCTCATCAGCATGGAAACCAATTTCTACACCACCTTGCGAGGCAGCCCTGATTGCCCTCAAGAAAAAAGCAATACCGCAAGCACAAAGTGCTGTTGCGGAGGTCATCAGATCTTCATTAATTTTTACTACAGATCCAACAGTTTCGAACATTTTGGTCACATCAGCGATATTTTCTGTTGAAGCATTATCGCTCGCCATGCAGGTCATCGATTGACCAATGGCAATTGCCGTATTTGGCATTACACGTACTACTTCAACACCCTCCCCTAGTTTTTCCCTAACAGCAGCACAGCTCACCCCCGATATTACCGAAATCACCAGGTGTTTAGCCTGAACAACGGAAGTTTGAATTTCATCTAAAACCGTATCTAATTGCTGGGGCAGAACGGCCAGAATTACCACATCAGCATCAATCACCGCCTGTTTATTGTTATTGCTAACTTTAAAACCAGCTTCGGCAAAAGACTTTAAATGATCGGTATTTCTTCGGGTAAGGGTAATGTCGGCAGCCTGGGCAAAATTGGCTTTAACCAATCCTTTAGCTAAAGATAAACCGATATTTCCACTACCAATGATGGCTATTTTTTTATTCATGTTGATTATAGTTTGTTTCAGATTGTTAATACAGCTTTTTCGTTTTCCGGAAAGCAATTTCAGTAAGGCCATTTAAAGGCAGTTCCTGCTATCCGCTTTACTTCGCTGCGCTCCGTGTTCGCTACTATCAGGTTTATAGGGCAATAACAGTATATTATCGGTTAATTTCCATGCAACGTCTCACCCTCTACCTTCAACCTTACTGCCTTCCGCCTTATTTCAGCATTTTGGTACCAAAAGCCCCGCTAGCCAATTCAGCCAGTTCATCTGCTTTTCCAATATACACCGCCGAAACGCCTTTTTTAATCGCTTCGAAAGCATTATGCAGCTTAGGGATCATTCCACCTGCTACCGTTCCATCAGCCTTTAAATTCTCAAAATCAACTGCTTTAATTTCCCTCACCACAGAACCATCATCATTTACATCCTTTAATACACCTTTTTTCTCAAAGCAATATACCAATCGTGTTTCGTATAATGCCGACATGGCTACCGCAACTGAAGATGCAATTGTATCGGCATTAGTGTTTAACAACTGGGTTTCTCCATCATGGGTAATTGCGCATAAAACGGGAACCAGTCCTGCTTTTAACAAACTGTCTAATGTAACCGAAGCAACTGAATTTTCATCTAAATCGCCAACAAAACCATAATCGATATCTTTAACCGGGCGTTTTTTCGCTTTAATAATATTTCCGTCTGCACCCGTTAAACCGATGGCATTGCTACCTTTCGCCTGCAACTGTGCAACCATATTTTTATTGATTAGTCCGGCGTAAACCATGGTTACAATCCGCAAAGTTTCGATATCGGTAATCCGCCTGCCGTCAACCATTTTGGCTTCGATACCCAGCGATTCGCCTAGTTCGGTTGCAATTTTTCCACCGCCGTGTACTAAAATTTTATCTCCGGGCAATGCCGTAAAATCCAGTAAAAACCGGTGCAGGTTTTCTGAATGATCAATTACATTTCCACCTATTTTTATGATTGTGAGTTGTTTCATTTTATTGAGCTTAAAGCTTAAAGCAAAATGCTGAAAGCTTTGGTCTTTTAGCTTTAGTCTTTCTTTTCTGCTTTACAATTCCTCCAGCATGGCTTTAATTACTGCCTGTGCTGCCCATAAACGGTTTCCTGCTTCGTGAATCACCAATGAATTTGGACCATCTAAAATCTCAGAAGATAATTCCAGATCGCGTCGAACAGGTAAACAATGCATAACTTTTGCGTTGTTGGTAAATTTAAGCTTTTCGTTATTCATCATCCATCCGTCAGGGTAGGTTAACACCTTACCGTATTCTTTATAGCTGCTCCAGTTTTTCACGTACACATAATCGGCACCAGCCAGGGCTTCTTCTAAATGATATTCAATTTTAGCGCCTGGTGTAAAATCTTCTGACAGTTCATAGCCTTCTGGCTGGGCAATCGTGAAATCGATCATACCTTCTACCTGAGCTTTGCACATCCACTCGGCAAATGAATTTGGCACAGCCTGCGGTAAGGCCTTAACATGTGGCGCCCAAGCTAAAACTACTTTAGGTTTGCGACCATCTGGTTGTTTGTTCCAGGTTTCATGAATGGTAATGATATCGGCAAAACTCTGCAAAGGGTGGCGGGTTGCACTCTCCAAACTCACCACCGGCACTGCACAATATTTTACAAATTTGTTAAAAAAATCTTCACTGTAATCTTCCTCACGGTTATTCAATTTCGGGAAAGACCGCAGTCCCAAAATATCACAATACTGGCCCATCACTGCAGCAGCTTCGCGGATGTGTTCCACAGTAGAACCATTCATCACTACACCATCCTGAGTTTCCAAAGCCCAGCCCTCTTTATCCAGGTTCATGACCATTACATTCATCCCTAAATTTAAGGCTGCTTTCTGCGTGCTTAAACGGGTGCGTAAGCTGGGGTTCATAAAAACCAAACCCAGGGTTTTGTTCTTACCTAAATGCTGATATGAATAAGGATTGGCCTTCAATGCCAATGCATCATTAACAAATTGTTTGATGCTCGGAACGTCATGTACGGAAGTGAAAAGTTTCATTTTTAATCTAAATTAATTATCCCGATCCGTCACCCTAAACTTGTTTCAGGGCCTCTTCAACAAGAGATGCTGAAATAAATTCAGTATGACGAATGAACTGATACACAATAGCTATTTTACTAATTTTTTAAACGCATCCAAAAACTCATCTGCATGCGCTTTGGTTAAATTTAACGCCGGAAGCAAACGGATTACGTTAGGTTTTGCCTCGCCGGTAAAGATAAAGTGCTTAAACAAAAGCTCTTTTTTAACATGAGCCAGTTCTTCTGGTAATTCGATACCAATCATTAAACCACGGCCACGAACCTCTTTTACCTGCTCAAATTTCTTTAATTCGGCAATTAAATAGGTTCCGATTTCTTCGGCGTTTTTCATCAGGTTATCCTGCTTCATAACTTCAAGCACAGCTAAAGCCGCCGCACAGGCCAAGTGGTTACCGCCAAAGGTTGTACCCAATTCGCCGTGCCAAGGTTTAAATTTAGGTGCAATAGCAATTCCGGCCACCGGAAACCCGTTGCCCATTCCTTTTGCCATGGTATACACATCGGCTTCTACACCCGCCCAATCGTGCGAATAAAATAAACCTGTTCTGCCATAACCACATTGTACGGAATCAGCAATATAAACCGCATTGTACTCATCGCATAGCGAACGGATTTTTTGCAGGAAACTTTTCGATGCTTCTTTAATTCCACCAACACCTTGTATACCTTCAATAATTACCGCACAAATTTCGTTACCCTGCGCTTTAAAAGTTGCTTCTAAAGCCACCTCATTATTATGCGGCAAAAAAATTACATTTTCGGTCTGGTTAACCGGCGCTACAATTTTAGGGTTATCGGTTACTGCAACGGCTAAAGAGGTGCGGCCATGAAAAGCACCATTAAAAGCGATTACCTTTTTTCTGCCGTTGTAAAATGAAGCGAGTTTAAGTGCATTTTCGTTTGCTTCTGCTCCTGAATTACATAAAAATAATTGAAAATCCTTTTTGCCCGATACTTCGCCCAGTTTCTCGGCCAGTTGTACCTGCAGAGGAATTTTAACCGAATTGGAATAAAAACCTACTTTGTTTAACTGATCGGTTAAACGGTTTACATAATGCGGATGGGTATGCCCAATTGAAATTACAGCGTGTCCGCCGTATAAATCTAAATATTGCTGTCCGTTAGCATCCCAAACATTGCTGCCGGCTGCTTTGGTAATTTCTATATCATTAAGTGGGTAAACGTCGAATAGTTGCATATTTTTAATAAGGTTTGAAGGTTGAGGGCGGGAAGGTAGAAGGTTGATGTTCTCTAACCTTTTCCACCGTTTCTCAAAAATTTAATAAATGCGATTAACATCGCCTTAATTTCATTAACGCTTTTATTTACGGCTTCGTAAACTTCCAAACTGACGTAAGCTAAGTCGCGAAGGAGAATAAAAGCATATTCTATTTCTTTGGTAGAGCCAAGTGCGTTATCAAGATAATGGACAAAATCCTTATCTGTGTTTTTACCACTTCCTTCTACAATATTTAGAGGTATTGAATAGGCGGCCCGCCGAATTTGTTGGGTTAAAGCAAATTTTTCTTCAACAGGCATGATAGGTAGGATTTCCTTATAAACCTGCAAAGTAAATAAGTGAGCCTTTTTCCAAACATCTAATTTTTGATAATCTCTCATAACTCATAAATATTTTGTATCCCTGCACCCAGGCCTTCCAGCCTTCAAACCTCCAGCCTTCCGCCTAGAAATTAGCAGCTTTAAGCTTCAAGCCGGCATCTTCCTTCAGTCCAAACATTAAGTTCATATTCTGAACCGCTTGTCCGCTGGCACCTTTTAACAGGTTATCAATAATGCTGATGATAAATAATTTATTGCCATGTTTTTCTACGTGCACCAGCGCTTTATTGGTATTTACCACCTGTTTTAAATCAACATTTCGCCGGCTTACATGGGTAAAAGGGTGATCGCTATAATAATCTTCGTAAATAGTTTGGGCTTCTTCTAAAGTTAAATCACTTTCCATATACATGGCCGCTAAAATACCCCGGGTAAAGGCACCTCGCTGCGGAATGAAATTTAAAGCATCGGCCAGCGAAGGTTGTAACTGCAATAAACTTTCACTAATCTCATTCAAATGCTGGTGTTCAAATGCTTTATAAATAGAGAGGTTATTGTTTCTCCAACTAAAATGAGAAGTTGTGGCTAAGCTCTGACCTGCACCTGTAGAACCGGTAGTGGCATTAATGTGCACTTCTTTCTGAATTAACCCTTTAGCAGCCAATGGCAATAAACCCAATTGAATACAGGTTGCAAAACAACCCGGGTTAGCTATGTTGCCTGCTGATTTAATTTTATCACGGTTCAGTTCTGGTAATCCATAAACAAATTCGCGGTTTTCGAATTTAGCTTTTTCTTTCAACCTGAAATCCTGAGATAAATCGATGATTTTAATACTTTCGCTGATTGGATTGGCAGCTAAAAACTTATTCGCATCGCCATGACCAACGCACAGGAAAAGCACATCAATATCTTGTGAAATGTCGCTTACAAATCTTAAATCTGTATCACCGATTAAATCGGTATGCACATCAGAAATTAAATTCCCAGCATTACTTGTGCTGTTTACAAAAGCAATTTCAACGTTTGGATGGTTAACCAGAATACGGAGCATTTCGCCTCCGGTATAACCTGCCCCACCAATTATTCCTGCTTTAATCATTGTTTTTAAGGTTTAGGGTATAGGGATTAAGGTGTAGGGAACGGGCGTATTAACCTTACGCCTTTTTACCCTAAACCTTAACCCTCGAGGCTATGCCTCATTATTTACTTTATGCCAGATCATTACCTGGTTACCGAATATTTTAGAGAAACCTTTTACATCTTCACCGCTCCAGGCGTTGTTCATTTCGCCGTAGCTGCCAAATTTGTTGCTCATCAAATCGTGGTCAGATTCAATACCTATAATCTGAAAGCGGTAGGGCAATAACTCAACAAAAACCTTTCCGCTCACAAATTTCTGTGTATCGGCCAAAAATGCCTCAATATTCCGCATAATCGGATCATGGAACTGACCTTCATGCAACCAGTTACCATAAAAAGAAGACAGTTGTTCTTTCCAGCTTAACTGCCATTTAGTTAAAGTATGTTTTTCTAACGTGTGGTGGGCTTTGATAATAATTACCGGGCCCGCAGCCTCGAAACCCACTCGGCCTTTAATACCGATAATGGTATCGCCCACATGGATATCGCGACCAATACCGAAAGGTTGGGCAATGGCCTGTAATTTTTGGATGGCTTTTACCGGGGGCAATTTTTCGCCATCAAGCGCTACCAGTTCACCTTTTTCGAAAGTAAGTTCAATTTTACGCGATCCGGTTTCTGAAACCTGGGTTGGCCATGCACTTTCTGGTAAGGTTTCGTTAGAGGTTAACGTTTCTTTACCCCCTACCGAAGTACCCCATAAACCTTTATTGATTGAATATCTCGCTTTTTCGGCACTATATTCAACACCATGACCGGCTAAATATTCAATTTCCGCTTCGCGTGACAACTTCAGATCACGGATTGGCGTAATAATTTCGACACCAGGAATCAGGATATTAAAAATCATATCGAAACGAACCTGATCGTTACCTGCTCCTGTACTGCCATGTGCCACATAATCAGCACCAATTTTCTTTACATAATTAGCAATTGCAGTAGCCTGACTTACACGTTCTGCACTCACAGAAAGCGGGTATGTTGCATTTTTTAACACATTGCCGAAAATCAGGTATTTAATACAGTCGTCATAATAGCCTTCTGTTTCATCCACCACTGCGTGCGATTTTACCCCTAAAGCGTAAGCCCTTTTCTCAATTTCCTGCAACTCCTCATCAGAAAAACCACCGGTATTTACAATCACCGAGTGAACTTCCAATCCACGGTCTTTCGCCAGATAAATACAACAAAATGAGGTATCTAATCCTCCGCTAAATGCTAAAACAACTTTTTTCATGCTATTTAAATAAAAGGGTAAATAAAAATAAAAGGGCTTTTAAGCCAGTTTTGGGCTTTTGTTTAACAACCAAACGTTGTTTGATGCGCATAAAGCGCTCATATAATTTGGGTTTTTTCTGCAGTTCTTCGGCAAACTGCTTGGCTACTTCGTGTTTCTTTTCGGCAGGATCGTAAAGCATGGCGGTACACATGCAGTTTTTACGCTCCTTCATTTTTAAAATTTCGAAGTTTACGCAGCTCTGGCAGCCTTTCCAAAATTCTTCGTCCTGGGTAAGTTCGCTGTAGGTTACTGGTTCATAGCCCAAGTCTGAATTTATTTTCATTACGGCCAAACCCGTTGTTAAACCAAATATTTTTGCTTTGGGATACAACCTTCTTGATAGACCGAAAATTTCATTTTTAATGGCTTTAGCCAATCCGGCCTTACGGTATTTCGGACTTACGACCAAGCCACTGTTGGCTACAAATTGTCCGTGACTCCAGGTTTCGATATAGCAAAATCCTGCCCATGAGCCATCTTTGTGGAAAGCAATAACCGATTTGCCCTCTTGCATCTTATTAGAGATGTATTCTGGCGAACGCTTTGCGATACCTGTACCACGTGCTTTCGCAGATTCGGCCATCTCGGTTACAATTTCTTCTGCAAATACACGATGTTCAGGAAGTGCGACCTGCACTATAAATTCGTTAATATCCATTCGTTTTCTAACGAAAAATTATAAGTATTCTTGTTAATTGGGTTTTTAGAGAGGATCAATTCCTCGTTATGTTTAGTTGAGTACTAAATACGTGGAGTGAAATTTTGCCGGCTTGTGGGATAAAAAAACACGGATTGAAAATGATTAATAAACAAACCTCTTCCCGACACTGTTTGTGCGGTGGAAACTGAAAGTTTATGTAAAATTTGTTTAATCATTTCTTGCGTATTAAAACGGCTTTAACTCTATTGAGGTGCAAAGGTTTAAATAAAAATCGAGTTACGCAATAATATTGTATTTTTTTTATGTTAAGCTTTCTATTTTATTGGATTAATCTGACTTACGTTAGTGCTTAATCCTCTGAAAAACATGCAGATTTTACATTTTAGTTTATCGGTTCAATACTCAATTTTCAGCGCTTTTAACAAAAGATACTAAACTTTAACATCTGCTTAACATCATTTAACATCTTCAAATAGTGTTTAAACCCAATATTTACATGCCTGTAGCGAATACCGCCTGGTTATCGTTTTATGGGTACTCCTTAACTATTAAATCAAATTTTAACTATATGACTAATTTTAAACCATTTCATTTCAAACCGATCTTTTTATTTGTGTTGATTGCTGTTACAGCGCTAACTTCATGTAAAAAAACCGAAACTGTAGATCCTACCATATCGTATTTAAGGGTAATTAATGCATCTCCATCTTTGGCCACTTACAATGCTTATTTTAATGGTAATATGGTCAATTCGGTAGCTTTGCCATTTGGAGGCGCTATTAGTTATCTTTCATCTGCTGCCGGCACTTACAGTTTAAAATTTACAACAGCCAGCAGTGCAGAGAGCTTATTAACCAAAAACATTAATTTGAATGCAAGTACCTATTACTCCACTTATTTGATTAATAAACCTGGTGCATTAGATGTTTATACCATCAGTGATGATCTAGCTATCCCATCAACAGATAAAGCCTACATCCGTTTTATCAACTTATCGCCTGATGCCCCTGCGCTAGACCTGGCCAAAACCAGTGCAACTACTTCGTTGGTTACCAATAAAGCCTATAAAAATACAAGTGGCTTCATTGCGGTAGATGCCGGAACGTATACATTGGACGCAAAGGACACTTCATCAGGCACAGTCAAAGCTACTTCGCAGAGCACCAGCTTTACGGCAGGTTATCATTATGATGTTATTTGTGGTGGTTTGGTAACACCTGCAAATGATACGGAACGACCATTGAGTTTACAGGTTATGATGATCAAATAACAGAAATAGCATTCAGCTCTTATGAAAAACGGCAATTTTCGATATGAAAACTGCCGTTTTTGATTTGTATTAAAGTAAGGAAGTATGTTCCCGTTAAGATGGGAGGAATGATTCTCTATTTTTTAGTTACATCAGGGAATTTAACCTCCACAACATAAGTACCCTCCATTTTGAGTCTCCAAGACCATCTTGGGTTTACAGAAAAACCAGGAGATGATGGAAAGCCATCGATAGTTGCAAATTGGCTGGGAATACGATAATACATTAAATATCCCCAATCTGTAGTTGACGTTACATATTTGGTTAACGGGAATGGAGCAATCTCAAAATCACAGATCATCGCTGTATCAGTTTTGATCACAGGATTAAACTTAGCATAGTTTTCAAAAACCGGACGGTCTCCTCGTTGTATAATCTCTCCGGCTTTCGGATTAAATACTTTTCCGTTTTTATCCACCATTTTCAAAATCGCCCTCGCGCCTAAAGATGAAATTTTCGTACAGGTGATGGTAGGTCTTCTCATCGGCGTTACGGAGCCATCAGCATCGTTAAATGCGTTAGCTACGTTATCAGTAATCTCGAATAGATCATCTATTGTTGGCTCTACCACATTGATCGTTGCCAGCTTAGGAAATAACTTAGTTCCTGTTCCGTTGCTCATTTCTACGTCGAATACATATCTTCCCAATGGTAAAAATCCAGAAGCCCTATTAAACGTTAATTGGCCACTCAACTCATTAAATTCCATCGGCTTCCTTTTTACCACCTCCCTTTTCTTATTTAGCAGCTCAAGGGTAACATCTGTTTCAGGATCAAAATTAGCCCCCGTTTTAAAAACAGTAATTTCATATTCTTTAGAGAATTCTGCAGGTGCAGGAGAACCATCTTCTTTTCTTAAATTGAGCAATTTATAGGTAAAAGGTGGTGTCGAACCATCTGCATTAATTCTATCCGATTGAAAAAGAGGCAAGCCTCTCTTCGCATAGATATTGTTGTCTTTATATCGGATGGCATCACTTAGAAAGCCATTTTGTATTTTTTTACATGCTACTACGCCCAACAAGAGTAATAAGCCTAAAATATATTTCATTTTCATAATTAATCGCGATTAAATTAATTGCCCAAAGATTGCGCATTAAAAAATAGCCTGTGGTATCCATTTAATACATGAACAATACCGTTGGTAGTAACAATTCCTGATGTCTGGCAGTCCACAGCCTTGTCTTTTTGTGAATCTGGAATGGTACTTTGATCCGCCTCCTGGTCATCACGGGTTCCGATCACTTTCGTATAAGTTACATAGTCTACATAATTAAGATACTGTGTATATTCATAAGAACGTCTCAACTTGATTAAATATTGAACATTTGGAATGGAACCCAATAAACTATTATAAAGCTTACCACCAACCGTCATCTGGTCCCTGTTGATCTTGCCCGCAAATAAATAGGTCTTCAATGAATCATTTAATTCCTGTGCCGGAATATCTTTGATACCGAAGTCAAAGTTTTCTGTTCCAAGCTGGATCGATTTCTGATATTTTTTAGCTTTTACATACTCAGCTATGCCATAATTTGTAGTTGCAAAAAGGGTTACATTGCCATTTACCACATCCTTTAAACCTGCCCTATCTATCACTTTTACTAAAGAATCGAAATTGCGGTTAGACTTTAGGTAATCGTAAGTACTCAAGTTTACGTTGGGATTACTTGGGCCACCATCCCTTTTATAATCATTTTTTTTACAGGCTGTTAGTGCCAGTAATATCAATGAAAGATATGCTAATATATTATTTTTCATATTTTTTAATCTCTAATAAAAACAACTTATACTTTACCCAACCAAAACGGTGTTTGTTTCAATAACGGATTGTTTCTAAACAATGCTGGGTCTACCGGCCAATAAAAACCTTCCCTTCTGAACCTGCTTTCGGTAAGCCAATCTACAATGAGTCCGTACCTTCTGGTCCTGAGCAAATCATAAAACAAATGACCCTCGAGGTACATTTCTTTACCACGCTCATAAGCATATTCATCCATTACCTGACTTACAGAACTTCCAGCCGGAATTAATACCGGATTTGGGTCATTTCTTTTTCTAAAATCATTGATAATACCAATAGCTGTCGCTGCATCCTTTTTGTAAAGTGCAATTTCTGCCTGAAGTAGTTTCATGTCACTCAGTCTGAAAATGATAATGTTGTTACTGAGATAAGGGTCTAATTTTTGGCCAGGATTTCTGTAACTTACATTACTGTATTTTACACACATTGGTCTATTCGGATTAGTGAGGTCAAATCCCTTTTTGTAACGGATATCGGTAGTGGTTTCGAAATGGTCATTAAGATATACAGGGGTTGTATAAAAACGTGGGTTGTTTCCATAACCTCTAATATAATTTTCATTTAAAAAATATGAGCCTATAGAAAAATTAGAACCTTCCAACGTATTCTCGCTAATGTTTATTTCAAAGATTCCTTCCGAAGAACGGCCAATAAAAGTGTTTTTATAATTAGCTGTATCTGCTAAAGCATACCCCCCTTTGCTAATCAAAGTGTTGATGGTGGTATCAGCACTGTTCACATCAGTCAAATTAGGTGCATCTACAGAAACATCAGACATGGTTGCTCTCCAAAGATATAAATGGGCTAAGAGGGCATATGCCGAGCCTTTATTTGCAGTAACCTTTGCGTCGCCGGAACTGGTGTAATTCCAGCTTAATAGATTAATGGCTTTTTTACAATCGCTTTCAATTAACTTCATCACCTCCGATTTCGGACTTCTTGGCAATTGTGGTGCATTGATCGGATCGTCATAAGCTTCTGTAACCAATGGTACATCACCCCATACCCTTACCATCATAAAGTAACTTAATGCACGAAGGAAATAGGCCTGACCAATTGCTGAATTCCGGAATTGTGCAGGATCGTCTTCAGCAGACAATTGCGTATCGTTCATGGCATTCACTTTCTTCAAAATCAGATTGGACATGGCAATACTTTTATAATACAGGCTATAATTTGCAAGCGTATTAAGGTTGTATTGAAAGGTAAAATCTCCATCCTGAATTCCTTCTAAACCATCTCCGGAATACTGGATCGTAAAATAGTTTTTGGCGATAGCATCACCATACATAAAGTAACGATTGTTTTTACTGGTAATCGCACTACGCATCATGGCATAATTACCGGCGAGAGCACTTCTTACATCCTTAGATGATTGCCAGAAGGTTTGCTCGTAAGGTGCATCCTTAGGTTCCTCATATAATAATTTTTTACAGGAACTTAGGGTAACCGCCGTAGCCACTGCGATAAGTACACCGATTTTTGTGATTATATTTTTCATTTATTTGACGATATTAAAATTGAACTTGTACACCTAAAGTATATTTTCTTGGAATAGGATATCCATTTCCATTATACTCCCCATATCCGTTTACGGCTTCAGCATCAGGTAATTTTTTTGATTGCTGGAACATATATACGTTATCAGCAATCGCGTATAATCTCACCTGACTTAAACCCAGTTTTCTTACGATTCTAGGACTAAAGTCATAACCTAAATTGATACTTTTGATCCTTGCATAACCACCTTTTTCAAGAAAGAAGGTTTGTGCACCGGTATAATAATAACGATAAGTACCCAAATCAAATTTCGCATACTCTGCCTGGTCACCAGGATTTTTCCAGATGTTTAAACGATCCAAATCCGGTGTAGAAAAACTGGCAAAATTATATACTGCATTGGCATCCTGAGAGTTTGCAAAACGATCCGAATCAAATAAGTTTAAGACGTCACGTTTGAAAGTGAATGTTACAAAAATCCCCAAAGAGAAATTTTTGTAAGAAAAGTTATTGGTCCAGCCACCGGTAAAACGTGGGTTAGGATCGCCAATTGGACCTTTATCCGGATTGATACCATCATTAAAGATATCCACAAAATAATCTCCATCCAGATCGGCCAGATAAAAATCACCAGGACTAAATGTACCGTTACTGTTTCTGTACCGCTCTCCGGTGTAAGGATTCTGCGGAATATCTGCTGAAGTAGAAAACACACCTTTTGTACGGTATAAATAGAACGCATTGATCGGACTTCCTACAGAAAGCACGTGGGTTTTATCAAATCGGTCTCCACTCAAAATAATGTCACGACCACCATTTGGCAAAGTCATGATCTGATTTTTGTTGTAAGAGATGTTAAAAGAGCTATTCCATTTAAACTCTTTACGGATAGGATTAGCCGTTAAGGTTAACTCCATACCTGCATTGCGTACTGAAAATGCATTGGTATAAGCATTGTCATAACCTGAAGTAACCGGCAAATCAACATTGAAAAGCTTTTGTTTTACTTCTTTATTATATACATCGAAAGAAAGGGCATATTTACCGTTATCGATTTCCAAATCGGTACCGATATTCCATTGTGTAGATTTCTCCCAGCTTAAATCCCTTTGTGCTACACCGTTTATGAAATTAGGCGTAATAGCAGTAACTCCGTTGTAAGAAGTAGCCCCGTTAACGCCATAGAATACACCATTAGCCATCCCGTTTCCTAAAAACCCACCATTATTAACTAAATATTTGTTGTATTGCACATAGGCATTTCTTTTATCCTCATTCCCTGTAGCACCATAACTTCCTCTGATTTTGATGAGTGTAAAAGGGTTACTGGATAAGTTTTTCATAAAGTTTTCTTCTGAAAGAAGCCATCCTGCTGAAACGGAAGGGAACACGCCATATTTATTATTTTCTCCAAAACCAGATGAACCGTCAGTTCTGATCGTTCCGGATAGAAGGTACTTGCCATCATAATCATAATTAAAACGGCCATAGTAAGCTACTAATCCATGTGCGATGTAGCTTGAATAAGCAGAAATATTTTGCTGTTTAAAACCGGTAACTGTCTGAACATAATCTGATGCCCCACCATAACCTGATGCCTGGGTAGATTGAAACAAGTTATACTCTATATCCTGACCCGCTACAGCACTAAAAGAATGTTTTTTAATGGCACCATTATAAGCCAGATAATTCGATGTTCTTAACCCAATTGCACTGGATGAGAAACTGGAAGAACTGTTGCCAAAACCGTTATTCAACAAACTACTCATACTTACATCCCTACGGGTATTGTCATTCGTGTAAGAAGATTGTGAATTTAAAGTAAAATGTTTATTAAACTCATATGTTAAGTTTAGATTGGCCCCAAATTGATTTGACACATTTCGGTTCAGGTTTTCACCGTCTTTACTTACGAAATAATCCAGTTTTTCAGGAGATATATTAAAGAACGAGGAAGGCAAATTCCCTGAACCGACTTTGGTAGGCTTAGATGGATCATTTGGATCTTCATTTCCCCTACCTCTGCTGGCACTTGAATAATAAAATATAGGGTTGATCATTAATTTTTTATTCATCGCTCTGGAAGTAAGGTTTAGGCGTGTGGTATACCGTTTAAAACCTGTTCCTTTTATAATACCATCTTCATCATAGTAACCTCCACTAAAACGATAAGTTGTTCCGTTATCGGTTCCACCGCTTATACTCAGGTTATTATCATTTATTTTACCTGTCTGATAAAATAAATCCTGCCAATCGGTATGGCCATTGAATGCCGGATTTAAGCTATCAGTAAGGATATAAGGCAATTGTACACGCTGATCGTAACTAAGCTGTCTTTGAAGCACTTCCATTTTTTGCCTGCGTTCCGTAGTACCCATGGTTGCCTGCCTTAAGTTAGGGCGTTGTACCATGCCATAATAAGAATTAAAGGTTACTCTCGTATCGCCACCGGTACCTTTTTTGGTTGTAATTAAAATTACACCATTGGCTGCTCTCGAACCATAAATAGCCGCTGCAGAGGCATCTTTTAATACGTCAATAGATTCAATGTCATTCGGATTTAGACCAGCCATATAGTTGGTACCTGTACCTGTACCTGGCGGTACATAATCATCAGAAGATTGAGGAACACCATCCACCACATAAAGCGGTGATCTCACTACGTTAAACTGATCATAACTCGTGCTACCTGTCGAGTTACCCCTTACCGATACCGTAGGTGCCACACCTGGCTGGCCAGTAAAGTTCTGAACGTTCACTCCGGATAAACGGCCCTGTAATAACTGATCAAAACTTGCCGCGGGTAAGTTAGCGAGTTCTTTACCAGAAATACTTGAAATTGCCGCAGTGGTTTTTTTTCTGGTAATTTTTTGGTAACCAATAGTAACCACCTCGTTGAGTGTATTATTATCCTCTTCCAAAGAAAAATTTACCGTACCGCTTGCGGATACCGGTTTTTCAAGCGAACGATAACCCACTATCCTCGCCATGATAATGGCATTATCTTTTTGTACTGTTAAGGTAAACTTTCCCTCAGCATTGGTGGCAGTACCGTTCTTGGTACCCTTTTCAATGATTGAAACCCCGGGAATTGGTTTTTTGTCCTGATCTACAACTGTTCCCTTGATGGTTTTCTGGGCGAAAGCCAGCCAGGGGATAAGTAGAAAAAACAATGTTGCTTTTAAAATTTTTACATAGCAATGTTTTGTAGAAGTTTTTTCCATTGATGTCTAGTTAGTTTAGTTTAATAATATTTTAAAAGTATCAACATTTTTACCTGGTGGTTAACAACTTTTTAGCTAAATAAACCCATATTTTAACTTAAAAATTTAACATTAATTAACCTTTACTTTTAGAACATCACACTTTTACAATTAAAAAAGTGCCTCTACGTGATGCTAATGGCTATTTTTAAGAAAATAAGTCTTATTTTAATCCTTTTTCGGAATACCTCTGGCTAATTAATTAGCAATCAAATTTTGATAGGCGATATAGAAAAAATGTCTCAATCGTACACGCTAAAACGATAAACTAATGTTTTAGTAAATCAGTATTTTCCAGGATGGGAAAGCTGCCTAAATACCTGCAGATTTGCCCAATTTAGAATAATTCAAAATAATTTGGATTATATGATTTTGTGATGTTATTTTGCGACTGTTTAGATTTAATCCAAATAAACATCAAAATGTTCAAGATCAAATTATACAGTTTTACTTTACTATTTACTTTTATCAATATACTTTGCTTTGCTCAACAATCTGCAACAATTAGGGGTACGGTTACTACATCTGATGGAAAAACAGCCGCATATATTTCGGTAGGCTTGAAAGGGAAAGGCCTTGGAAACATGACCAATGATCAAGGTATCTTCGAAATACCAAGAGTTAAACCGGGTTCGTATATTTTACGCGTATCAGGCGTTGGCATCCAGAGCATCGAAAAATCGGTTACCATCACTGCGGGAGAAAACAAAACAGTTGATTTTGTGATCAGCCAGAATTCGAACCAACTCCATGAGGTGAATATCAATAAAGGCAAAGCCAATAAATATAACGTCCAAAAAAGCGATTACGTAGCTAAAATGCCGATCAGCAATCTGGAAAACCCTCAGGTTTATACCACCATTACCAAAGAAACATTTAATGATCAATTGATCTTTTCTGTTGATGATGCTACCCGTAACGCAGTTGGTATTCAAAAAATGTGGGAATCAACCGGACGTGGCGGTGATGGTGGCGCATATTACGCATCAAGGGGCTTTATCGTACAATCGAAACTGAGAAATGGAATTGCTGGTAATGTAACCAGCCGTAACGATGCAGCCAACATAGAAAGTGTTGAAGTTATTAAAGGTCCATCAGCCACTTTATTTGGCAGCACCTTAACCTCTTATGGAGGTTTAATTAACCGCATCACTAAAAAGCCTTTCGAAGGTTTGGGCGGAGAGGTTACCTATTCGACAGGTAGCTACGATTTAAACAGGTTAAGTACCGATTTTAATTTTCCTGTTGATAAAACCAACCATATTTATGCCCGTATCAACGCATCTTATAACTATAAAGGCTCTTTTCAGCAAAACGTATTTGACAGGGGTTTCTTTGTGGCACCAAGCTTGGCCTACAGGGTAAACGATAAGTTGGATTTTACATTCGATGCTGAAATCGCAAATGGTAGTAACACCTTAAAACCATTTGTTTTCTTCTATTTTCCGGTAAAAGACCTCGGTTTTGATCGGGCTGATCAGGCTGGTATACCTTACGATAAATCGTTTACAGGTGATGTGATGAAGCAAAAATACAACAGTACAACTTTCTTCGGCCTGGCCAATTATAAATTTAACGAAAACTGGTCATCACACACCAGTTTTTCATCCAGCTATAGTTTTTCTAATGGCCGCGGCACTTACCTGTTCTTAGTTCCAAACAACTATCCGCCATTAGGCAACCCAGCTGCTACACCAGGTGCCGACTTCATTTCAAGGGCAGATCAATCAACTGATAACAGTAAACTTTACAACTACGAAATTCAACAAAATTTTAACGGCACTTTCAACCTGGGATCAATGAAGAACAGGCTGGTTTTAGGTTTGGATTATTTACGTCAAAATTCCGATCAATTGTTTTATGGAATCGATAGTTTCGATTTAACCAATAAAAACGGCACGGGCAGCAATTATAATAATTTCACAGAGTTCAATTTGGCAGCCGTTTATGCAGCAAATACCTATTCCAAATATCCCATTAATTTTAAATCGAATACTTATAGTGCCTATGCCTCTGATGTAATTAACCTAACCGACAGGTTAATTGCTTCAGCTGCCATTCGGGTAGACCGTTTTGATAATAAAGGTAATTCTGACCGCTCAGGTTCGGCCCCAAAAGGAGCTTATAAACAAACCGTTTTCTCACCAAAATTTGGTTTGGTATTTCAACCTGTTAAAGATCAGTTATCATTGTTTGCCAATTATCAAAATGGATTTAACAATCTTAACGGTATAGATTATAAAGGCGACGCATTTAAGCCCGAGCAAGCCAATCAGATAGAAGGCGGTGTTAAAAGTAATCTGTTTAATGGTAAGTTAACCGGATCGGTATCTTATTATTATATCAAAGTGAAAGATATTGTAAGGGGCTACAATGGCGATCCCGCTAATCCAAATGCACAGATTCAGGATGGAAACAAAATCAGCAAGGGTATTGAAGCTGAAATTGTAGCCAATCCTTTAAATGGTTTAAACATTATTGCGGGTTTTGCTTATAACGATAACCGCTTGGAAAATGCATCTCCGGATGTTGAAGGAAGACGTGATGCCTATTCAGCTGCGCCTTATTCTGCAAACTTATGGATCAGTTACAAGTTTGCTGCAGGTCCGTTTAGGGGCTTTGGTTTAGGTGCGGGTGGTAATTATGCCAGCGATAACAAAATTGTAAACAGCGTAAGCCAGGGCGTATTTATCTTACCTGCCTACGAAGTTTTTAATGCTTCCGTATTTTATGATCATCCAAGGTTCAGGATCGGAGCAAAAGTTGACAACTTGACCGATCAGAAATATTGGACAGGTTATAGTACCATGAATCCACAGGATTTAAGAACCTTTACCGGAAGTGTTACCTACAAATTCTAATAAAATCCGATAATTATTTAAGATAACTGTTTAAGATGAATAAAATCAAAACCATTGGCTTAACGTTCCTTCTCTCTATTTTAAGTATTTTTTCTTTTGCACAACAATTTGGAACCATAAAAGGTAAGGTATCTACTTCTAACGGAAAACCTGCAGCTTTTATCTCCATCGGACTAAAAGGGAAAGGGTTAGGTGCTACATCTGATGAAGATGGTTCATATACAATCAATAGGGTTAAGGCCGGCACCTATACCATCAAAGCATCGGCTGTGGGTATCGATCCATCAGAAAAAAACGTCACCATTACCGCCGGTCAAACCCTCCAGGTCGATTTCACATTGAAAGAGAACGACCAGGTACTGGAAGAAGTAATCGTTGCCGGCATCAATAAAAAATATAAAGTAAGTTTACCATCTGCAACACTTCGGTTGAACGAGCCATTGTTGGAAGCACCTCAAAACATTCAAATTGTAAGCAATCAAATCATTAAAGACCAACAGATTATCAGCATGAGTGATGGTCTGATCAGAAATGTGAGTGGCGCGGTTCGTTTAGAGCACTGGGGCGATCTGTATACCAATATTTTGATGCGTGGCTCGCAGATTCAGGCCATGCGTAATGGCTTTAATGTAGTTTCTTCCTATTGGGGTCCGCTTACCGAAGATATGAGCTTTGTTGATCATATCGAATTTGTGAAAGGTCCGGCCGGCTTTATGCTGGGCAACGGCGATCCGAGCGGAATGTACAATGTAGTAACCAAAAAACCCACTGGCTTAAATCAGGGTGAAGTTTCCTTTACTGCCGGCAGTTTCGATATGTATCGTACGGCTATAGATTTCGATCGCAAGTTAACTGCCGACGGTAAATTTTTATTTAGATTGAATGCTGCTGCCCAGAACAAAGGTTCATTCAGACCTTACGAAAAAAACGACCGTTATAGTTTTGCGCCTGTTTTAAGCTATCAGATTACACCTAGCACTAAACTAACAGCAGAATACACTTTACAAAATGCTAAAATGACCGAAGTAGGCTCGTATTACATTTTTAACACTGCCGGATATGCTACTTTACCGCGTTCGTTTACCTTAACTCAACCAGGTGTGCCACCAACCAGAATTAATGACCATAGCATCACGTTAAACCTCACTCAGCAATTGGGACAGAACTGGCGATTGACTGCACAGTCCGCATATTACAAATACCTGCAAACCGGCACCAGCTCATGGCCATCGGCTGTAAATACCAATGGTACCGTGATCCGGAATGTGGGCATTTGGGACGCTGAAAGTTCGATGAAATTAGGACAGTTATTTGTAAACGGAACGGTTAAAACCGGAGGTATTGTACACCGTATTTTAGCAGGTTTTGATGGCGGCAAGAAAAATTATATAGCCGATTGGGGCCAGTCGCATAATTTGGATCTGGCCAGTTCCCCTTTTAATTTATACCATCCCGACTATGGTTTCCCATCGAACGGCTATCCTCAATTTGATCGCATTACGCCTTTATCGGAAAGGGCACTTGCCGCGGGTGGTTTAATGGATCAGAAATACCTGAGTGGATATGTTCAGGATGAACTGGGTTTCTTTAATAACATCGTTCGATTAACCCTTGCCGGCCGTTACACCTATGTGAGTCAATCGGCATGGGGTGGTGCTCCCGATAAGGCCAAACAAGTCACCCCACGGGTTGGTTTAAGCGTTTCCGTTGATAAAAACACCTCTGTTTACGCAGTTTACGACGAAGCTTTTACGCCTCAAACAGGTTTTTTCCGTGATGGTTCTACCGCAAAACCGATAACTGGTGATAATAAGGAATTCGGCATCAAAAAAGACTGGTTTAATGGCAGCTGGAATACCACCTTATCGGTATACAGAATCACCAAAAAAAATGAAATCACTTCCGATCCTTATAACAAAGCCGGAGAAACTTACAGCATTGTAATCGGCGAAAAAAGGGCACAAGGTATAGAGTTTGATATCCGTGGCGAATTGGCAAAAGGTTTAAATCTAATTGCAAACTATGCATACACCGACGGTAAAGTTACCAAAGTGGCCGATGGCGTCACAGGCGTTTTTGTCGGCCAGGTGGTACCAGGTTTTTCTAAACACACCAGCAATGCCTGGTTAACCTATACCTTACAAAATGGCGCACTTAAAGGCGCAGGCATTTCTGGCGGCTTTACTTATTTAGCCGGAAGAGCGATAGGCACTTATAGCGGAGAAAATTCAAACGAAAACCTCCCCGATTATTTCAAACTTGATGGTGGCCTATTTTGGGGAAACAAAAAGCTAAAAATAACAGCCAATGCATTTAACATTTTAGACAAGTATTTATATAGCGGCGCTTACTATACCAATTACTGGAATGCGCCTGACTATAATCAGCCTGTTTATTCATGGCAAGCGGAAGCGCCGAGAAACTACCGAGTAAGTGTAGCTTACAAATTTTAATTAAACCCCGTCAGCAGCAACTGGATCAGATCAGTTGCTGCTGATTAAAAACCGAAAACATGAAAACTAAAATCTCATTATTGGCCTTGTTCCTTGCCTTTAGCATCTCGAATGTATTGGCACACGCCTTATGGATAGAAACTGCTTCGATGGGCAAAAAAGGACAGCCACAGGATGTAAAAGTATTTTTTGGAGAATACGAAAGCAACGAGCCGGATACCGCAGCAAAATGGTTCAGCAATTTGAAAGACTTTAAATTGGTTCTAACGGCGCCTAATGGCACTACTAAAGTTTTAACGGCTTCGCCGGATGTACTTTTTTACAAAGCCAGTTTTACACCAGACCAGGATGGTACTTATAAGATTTCTATTGTACATGAAGTCGCTTCCGTTTATGAAAAGGCAAAAATAGAATACTACGCTTTTGCCGATGTTGCTGTTGGTACCTCAAAAGTTAACACCACTTTTCCGGCTGGGGCTGTTTTAACCATCAGGCCAGTTAAACACGGTTTAAAAGCCGGAGAAACGGCCATTCATGAGGTGATTTATCATAACAAACCTTTTGCGAACCAAAAATTAACCGTTGTTGGTCCAGATAAAAAAGGCCAACCCACCAAAACCGATGTGCAGGGTAAATTTATCTTTAAACCTGCTGCGAGAGGGAATTACTTTCTTGAAGCCTTTACTGAAGATAAAATACCCGGCAAACTCAACGGACAGGATTACGAAAAAACCTGGCATTTGGTAACCTACACTACCGAAGTGAAGTAACTACCAGATCAACTCAAATTTCTCGAACAATTGGCGGCAAAAACGTCAATTGTTCTTATATTAAATCAAGCTTAATGTCGCCAGCAAAACCTTTACAGAAAAAAACTAAGAAATCGCGGATCAGAAGAATCAGTGATTGGCTGCACTTGTGGTTGGGCATCATATCAGGCCTCGTGGTTTTTCATTTGGGCATTACCGGCTGTATTTTTGCCTTTCAGAAAGAGATTACCGAGTTGATCCATAGAAAAGAGCTTTTTGTTGAGGTACCGGCCAATAAAAAAACAATTCCTTTAAGTACGTTAAAGGTTATAGCCGAAAAAGCCTTGGGCGAAAAAAAGAAGATAACTTTCATGTCGAGCTATACCCAGCCCGACCGCGCCTGGGAGTTTGGCACTTATAAGCCTGGTAATCCTAAAGCATTCTGGTATTTCGACGCGATAGATTATTACGATATCGTATGGATCAACCCCTACACGGGCAAGGTTACGTGGGTTTCCGATTATAAATACGAATTCTTCAGCATCATTAAAATGTTGCACTGGAGTTTTCTGATCAACCATCCCATCGGACAACAGATTATCGGTTGGAGTACCCTTATTTTTGTTTTTCTTTTGATCTCGGGTATCGTGATGTGGTGGCCTAAAAACCTTAAAAAATCAAACTTCGATAAAAGTTTCAAAATTAAATGGAAAGCCAAATTTAAACGCATCAACTATGATATGCACAATGTACTTGGTTTTTATGTAATGATTATTTGCCTGATGCTGGCCCTAACCGGTCTGGTGTGGGCTTTCAAATGGTTTCAGGCCACCGTATATGTGGTGGCATCAGGAAGTACCAGCCCACCAAAAGCAATAATAGCCAAATCAGATTCGACCCAAACCATTAAAGCCATTCCTTTTGATGTGGCTTTCGAAACCGCGCAAAAGGTGTTCAAAAATGCAGAACGCATTGGGATGTCGCCAGCCGAGGGAGGTTCAGCAAGCATTTATGCAACGGGTTATAAAGGCGAAGAAACTTATTGGAATTTCGATGTTCTGGTGTTTGATCAGTATACCGGAAAATTGCTCGCCCGTAAAAATCAAAGTGATAAAAATGCGGGTGAGGCAGTTATCGGGATGAATTATGATATCCATGTTGGTGCTATTTTAGGGCTTCCCGGGAAAATAATGGCATTTTTTGCGAGTTTGATAGCTGCAAGTTTACCTATAACCGGATTTATCATTTGGTGGGGCAAAAAGAAAAAGAAGAAAAATAACGCAGCTCCGGAAAATTAACCCTAATCTAACTCACTATAAAAATGAAACTATTAAACCTAATCTTAGTATTAATCGGTTTAATGCCAGCTAATACTCATGCACAGACTGAAACAGATTCTCCGGAAGAAAAACTGGAAAAGGACAGAAAAGCAATAAAATCATTAGCAGGTTTTTATCAAGTGAGTTTTAACTATGCTGAAGTTAGCTCGCCAGATCCCAATTACCAATTCAGCAAACCTTACGAAAACCATGGTAATGAATGGGCCGAAATTATTGTTGACGAACCTAAGAGAATTGTAATACAGCACATGTTGGCTATCAATGATACCACAATAATTAAACATTGGCGCCAGGACTGGACATATGAAGATACCGATATCATACTTTATAAAGAAGGTAATACGTGGAAAAAAGGCAGTTTGACGCCAGCCGATGTGAAAGGCAGATGGACACAAAAAGTGTATCAGGTTGATGACAGTCCGCGGTACCAGGGTTATGGAACCTGGAGCCATGTGGGCGGGCATGACGCCTGGCAAAGTGAAACCGATTCTCCGTTACCCAGAAGAGAATCGACCGTACGTAAAGATTATAATGTATTAAACCGTGGCAGCAGAATTACCCTTACCAAAAACGGCTGGATGTTTGAGCAGGACAATAAAAAGATTATACGCACGGCCAGTGGCGATAAGCTGTTAGCTATTGAAAAAGGTTACGAGGAATTTTCCAGAATAGAACCTGAAATTTTCGCCTTTGCACAAAAATGGTGGGCCAGCCAAAAATCTTACTGGGCAGATGTTCGTAGCGTTTGGGGCGATATCACCGGATCTCAAAACACCTTTAAATTACAGACCATGGCCAATGGCAAATTGCTTTACGAAACACTTTTTAGCTTAGGCGACCAGTCTATCAAAGAAAAATGGACGGCAGAGCAGAACAAAGAAAAAATTAAAACTGCTTTACAGCCTTATCTGGTGAAGTAAAAAAGATTCATTCATGCCCAGCAGTTTTTAATCCCCCTAAAGAATTTTTGCCTGCCTGGATGATAAATCCGGATCAACAATTACTTTATTTTAGTAAATTCCGTCATGAAAAAATTTGGTTTCTTCATCTTCCTGTTTTGCGCCTTTAACAGCTTTGCACAAGATTCTACTTATACCAGAGGGATCATCAATACGCTTACCTCAAAAACTTTCTGGGGCAGGGGCTATACCAAAGATGGGATGAAAAAAGCGGCCGACTATATTGAAGATGCCTATCAAAAAATTGGCTTATTGCCAATGGGTACAGCATATAAACAGACCTTTAATTTTCCCGTGAACACCTTTCCCGGCAAAATGATGGTAGCCATTAACGGCAAAAAACTCATTCCAGGTAAAGATTTTATTATAAATAATGAAAGTCCGGGCATTAAACAAAAAGCCAGGTTAAAACAAATCGATAGCCTTAATTATCAGGCTACGCCTTCATTCATTATTTCACTAAAAGATAAACTTACCTGGTCTGTAGCAACCGAAGTTGGAGAGTTAACCACCATACAACTCAATAAAAAAAACTTTACTGCCATTCCAAAAGAAATCAGCGCTGATATTGAAAACAAGTTTATTCCCAATTTTCAGGCAGCCAATATTTGTGGTTGGGTTAAAGGAACTAAATATCCTGATTCATTGTTAATGATTACCGCACATTACGATCACTTAGGTGGTATGGGTGCTGATACCTATTTCCCAGGTGCAAATGATAATGCAGCCGGGGTGGCTACCCTGTTAAGTTTAGCCAAATATTACGCCGCCAATCCCCAACCCTATTCTATTGGTTTTATCTGTTTTGCAGCTGAAGAAGCAGGGTTATTAGGATCAGCATATTTTGTAGAAAATCCATTGGTTCCCCTAAATAAAATCAAATTCCTCCTCAACCTCGACCTTGTTGGAACAGGCGAAGCCGGAATCACCGTCGTGAATGCATCTGTTTACCCCAAAGCTTTCGCGCAGCTTAATGAAATTAACAATGAACATCATTACATTTCCAAAATTAATTCGAGAGGCAAAGCAGCCAATAGCGATCATTATTTTTTTACGGAAAAAGGTGTTCCTACATTCTTCATTTACACTCAAGGCGGTCCCTCTGCCTATCATGATATATATGACAGACCGGAAAACTTACCGCTTACCAAATACCAAGATCTGTTTAAACTAATTGTTGGTTTTAATCAAAAATTGATGGAATAACTACGTTTTTTAGGACGAAAACCATAAACCGCTATGCAAACACTTTATTCTGTATCCTCAGTTTACTCATCTCCTTTTTGCCGATTGGGATAATATTACAAACGTTTGGGATAACTAAATTTAGCATTAGGACCTGCAAACTCATCTTTGAATCAAACAAAAACGAAACAAAGTTATGAGAACCTTGCAAAAATTTATCCTTGCATTACTACTGCTTGTGGCATTTACAGTTAAACTGAATGCCCAGAATCAAATCGAAATTGTTATAGTAGGCTCCGCCCACGACAATTCTAAATCGACCATAAATTTTCAGTCTATCATTGATAAGCTTAAAAACTTTAAGCCCGATATGGTTTTTGGCGAATACCTGCCAAAAGAAGATTATGCTAAACTGGAAAAAAATAACTGGGCAGTAGAAGCTTTTAAAAAAGGACACGATTACATCGAAAAACTAAATCCGGAAACGCCTAAAAATATTCCAGCGCTGATTAAAAAACAGCAAAAAGCACTCTCTTCTTTCGCATACTATCATAAAACGCGTATGAATTTAGCAGTCAACTATGCTAAAAATTGGGATAGAGGCAATACTGATTATCAAATCTTTGTGCTGGAGAATTATATGAAACAGAATTTTGGCAAAGAAGAATTAGCCACCTATAATAAGATGTTTGGCGGTACAGATTCATTGAAAAAGATAGGTTTTTACAGACCGGGAAGCGAATACAGCAAAATTTATTTTCCTCTTGTTTACCAGCTAAAACAAGATCAGATCTACAGTATGGATTGCCAAACTTACGATAAACCCTGGGGTGAGGCCTGGGCTAAAACAGATTCTTTGTATAAAATTTTAATGGACAAAGCGAAATCAGATAGTAGCTCGCAGGAGGCCGCTACCGTTAAAGCCATAGAAAAATACTGGTCTTACAGTAAAGATGAAGCAAAAGTATTCAATACGGACCCTTACGCAGGTATGAATACGGTAAAATATGGCATTTTGGATGAAGCCTGGAACTTTTATGGCGGGCCTCACTTTTATGGCTATGCGGGTTTCCCAACTGAAACGGTAAAAGCAATGATTGCACAATGGAACCTGAGAAACGAAGGGATGTGTAAAAACATCATCGATCAGGCAAAAGCAAAAAAAGCAAAAAGGGTAGTGGTAGGTGTTGGTGCATCGCACCGGAAATGGATGGAAGAAATTTTGGCTAAAAACCCGGCTGTAAAAATTATTAATTATAACGACCTCCACTAAATTTTATGCCCCCCGCGGTCTGTGTCCCCCACAGACTGCGATAGGCATAAATTCATATGAGTACAGCAAAGACCATGGAAATACAAAAAAGTTAGGCCTTTAATGTAAGTTTCACCAGATACTGATCTTCACCATCATCAAAAATCAATTCAGTATCCCATCCTGTTTCTTTCGAAATCTGTTTAATGGTTTCTTCATCTATATAAATCCAGTTGAACCAATTGCCTTTTTCTCCTTTATATTCATATTGGTAAGATACCTCACCATAATATTGATTTTGTGGTTTAGGCAGATCTTCATATAGATAAGCAATATCAGATGAATCGAAAATAACCTGCCCGTCGGGGTTGATCAGGTCTTTTAATTTAATCAGAAAGTTCCTAAAACCGGGCAAAGTTCCTGTCAAACCGATACCGTTCATAAGCATGATGATGGTATCAAATTTCTCCTGATAATTAAAAATATCCTGTACGAATGCTTTTTTTACTCCACGATCTTTCATAATATTCACCGCGGCCTCCGAAATATCAATAGCTGTAACATCGATATTGAAGGCTTGTAGCAGCAATGCATGACTGCCCACACCTGCACCGATATCCAATACCTTGCCAGTACACATATGCAAAGCCTGAAGCTCTAAAACCGGCATATCTTCATCATCACGAAAGAAAAATTCAAGCGGCATTTCTTCTGGTTCTCCGTAAGAATTGTGTAACCAGAGGATATCTGCCTCGCCCGTTCTGTAAATATCTGTTAGCGCTTTACCAAAAACATCCATAGCGCAAAGATAGAGAAAATGGGAGATGTATAATCAATGATGGAAAAGGGAATACGGGAGATGAAAAAGGGCAAGGGTGAATTTTATGTTGAAGTAAAAGTTCGTCGGGATTTGTAATCCCGTTTAAGCGCCGGGGGATTCGCAATCCAGAAACATATAAAAGGTCCGGATGATAAATCCAGACCAATAACTTTCATAACAATTTTATGCTAACTCATACACCTGATGGTATTCTGGTATGGCTACATGTTTGAAACCCCGGTCTTTCAATTTCGTAGCGAAATTTTGCTGTACTTCGTACTCGCCATGAACCAGAAACAACTGTTTTACCTTAGCTGGATCCTGGCCTGATAAAAAGTGTAATAAATCTTCATAATCACCGTGTGCACTCATCGATTTTATGGATTGTACTTCGGCTTTAACTTCGTATTCCCCGCGGAAAATTTCAACTACTTTCTGTCCGGCAATCAATTTTCCGCCGAGCGAGTTCGGTTCACAATACCCTACCATTAAAATGGTGTTTTTCTGGTTACTGATATTGTTTCTGATGTGATGCCTTACCCGGCCTGCCTCTGCCATACCTGATGCAGAAATAATTACACAAGGCCTTGGATCAGCATTTAAGCCTTTAGACTCTTCTACACTTTCGATAAAACGCAAACCTTTAAAACCAAAGATATCATGATCTACCTTTAGCATTTCTTTAACCCCATTATTGTATACTTCAGGGTGGTTCCTGAGAATTTCGGTTGCTTTGGATGATAAAGGACTATCTACATAATAGGGAACATCAGGCAATTTACCTTTCAGCTCTAAGCCATTTAAAGCATAAAGGAGTTCCTGCGTACGGCCAACGGCAAAAGCCGGAATAATTACTTTTCCTTTTTTGATGTTACAGGTATTGTTGATAATCTCTAAAAGCGTGTTTTCGATCGGATCAAGATCTTTATGTAGCGAATCGCCATAGGTTGATTCCATTAAGATATAGTCAGCCTGATCAAATTGCTGTGGACTCTTCAAAAGCAAGTCGCTATAACGGCCTACATCGCCAGAAAAGGTAATACGGGTAGCTTTTCGCTCTTCAGTAATGGTAAGATGTACTGCAGCACTCCCTAAAATATGGCCTGCATCGGTAAATTTCAGGCGAATCCCTTCTTCAATCTCAAAATCCTCCTCATATTCCACAATTTTCATCTGGCCAACCGTTTTGGTAACGTCTTCCTCCGTGTAAAGCGCTTCCTCCATTTCTTCGCCTTCGTGAAGATTACGGTTAGCATATTCAGCATCCTGCATCTGGATTTTAGCAGAATCCATCATCAAAATGCGGGCGAGGTCCATTGTGGCTGCGGTACAAAAAATCTTTCCTTCAAATCCTTCAGCAACCAGTTTTGGCAATAAGCCGCAATGATCTATATGAGCGTGTGATAAAATGAGGTAGGTAATTTTTTTGGGATCAAAACCAAAATAATCGTTTAATTTATCGGTAACATGGCCCATCCCCTGGAACAAACCACAATCTAATAAAATCTGGGTGCCGTTTTTTAAGGTAATAAGGTGCTTACTTCCCGTAACCGTACGGGCAGCACCATGAAAAGCAATGTTCATCAAAATATTGGTTAGAGGACTTATAGCTAAAAATGCCGGATATTTCCGGCACTTTAAATTCTTTATACATTTATTTCTGCTACTTTATCTTTAACCTTATCGGCAACACTTGTGGCTTTATCTGCCAAACCTGCTAATTTATCTTTTGAAGCATCTAAAAGATCAGCAAAAAAATCTGATACTTTATTTTTCAGATCGCTGGTTGAATCTGATGATAATGCTAATGCGATGGTTGCACCTAATGCTGCTCCGGCTAATACGCCTACTATGATTTTTGTTTCTTTTTTCATGGTCTTAGTGATTTACTTATTAAACATAATTAACCCACAGGTGTTTTTATTTTTTTTATCTTACAAAAACCAATCCATAATGAAGCGAATATTTTTTATAGACTTAGACAATACCATTTATTTTACCAGGCAGAACGAAGAACAGTTGATGGGCGAATTATACCGCTTCCTAGAAAAGTTGGATTTAGGAATTAGCCGGGAAGATTTTCAATTAGCGAAAAAGGACATGTTGAGGACGCCTTTTCTAAAAGTAGCTCAAAAATATCGTTTTAATGAAAAAGTGATGCCGGATGTGATTTCCTACCTCCAAAACAGATCTGTAACCCAAGCGCTAAAACCGAGTGATGATTACCACTATATTAAAAGCTTAACCGGCAGAAAATTTATTGTAACAGCAGGTTTCCCAAAACAACAGCAATCGAAGGTAAAAATGTTGGGCATAGCCGATGATTTTGAAGAAGTACATGTGGTAGATGTTTCGACCACCAATAAAAAAGAAACTTTTGAAATGCTGATCGATCAACATCAACTTAACAAAGATGATATTTTAATTATCGGCGATGATGCCGAATCGGAAATCAAATTTGGCCTGGAACTGGGGATAACCACTTTTTTGCTGGATCCCGAAAACCTGCACCCTAATGCTGAAAGTACTTTTAAAGGAAGTGATTTAAGTAGTCTTCACGCAGTAGCGGGGCAGTAATAAAACGAAGATCGTCATCTCGACTGGAACGCAGTGGAATGCCTGCCCGTACAGGCGGGGAGAGATCTATCTTAATAGATTTCTCGACTTCGTTGCACTTCGCTCGAAATGACGTTAACTTTATTAAAATTACCGCATAAAAAAGTCCCGATGAAAATCGGGACTTTCCATTTTATCCTCTACCACCTCTTGATGGTCTTCCACCTTCACCACCTCTTTCACCGCCACCACCTCGTTGCTGCGGAGCCTCCATCCTTCTCTGTTCTTGTCGCTGTTGCATTTGCTGGTTACGCTGCTGCTGCATTTGTGCATCTCGCTGAGCTCTTTCCTGCTGTTGTTGCTGAGCTTGTTGCGCACGTTGCTGTTGCATCTGCTCATTACGTTGTTGCTGAACTTGTGCATCCCGCTGCGCTCTTTCTTGTTGTTGCTGCAGAGCTTGCTGCGCACGTTGCTGTTGCATTTGCTCATTACGCTGTATTCTTTCCTGTTGTTGCTGCTGGGCTTGTTGTACCCGCTGCTGTTGCATCTGCTCGTTACGTTGCGCTCTTTGTTGTTCCATTTGCATACGTCGATCATCCTGTCCACGCTGTGGTTGCATATCACGTTGGTTACGTTGTTGATCTACACCCATGCGGTCTTGATTACGTTGCTGTCTTGCCTGATCCCAACGCTGCTGATCCTGACCACGAACTGCATTATCTGGTCTGTTCGCATTATCAATTCCATTGGCACCACCACGGCTAATACGTCCGTTCACATCTCTATTGTAAGCCCCGCCCCTGTTATCTGGCTGATTGTTATTATCCCGGCCTACATTACGGTTATCTCTTGATCCAAAACGGTTGTCGTTATTGCCTGGGTTACCGCCTCTTTGCTCGCGGTTAGTATATCCTTCGTTTCTCCCGCCTCTGCTGATCCCAGCATTACCTTGTTCAAATCTCCTTGGCGCAGCATTGCGGTTGTCTACAGCTGCATTACGTTCAGGTCTTGGTCTGTAGATCGAAACCTCTCTACCACCAATCCGGCTTGCACCAGGTCTTGAGCTTTCGGCATAACGATATACCGTTACATCCCTGTTAGTTGCCCTCCTGATATCTTCAACCCTTGGCCCGCCATAATAGGTTCTTCTGTTATATACATAAGTATTATTGATAATGGTGGTATTACGGATATACACATTATTGCGGCCATAATCATATCTAGGAAAAGAATTGATATAAATATTTCGCTGCGGGATAAAGTTCCAGCAGAATTCTGGCACCACATAACGGCGGCCAAAGCTCAAATGAATACTGATGCTGGGTGCCATAGGAGCCCATCCGTAATAGCCATCACCACTTCTCCAATCAACCCAGGCTGGCCCCCAATTGGTATCAGGTAACCAGATCCATTGCCGGTAACTGTTAATTACCCAACGGCCGTAGTGGAAAGGTGCCCAGCCCCAATCGTAATTGGAAACCCAGGTATTACCATACTCAGTCATGGCCCAACGTCCATTGGTATAATACGGACGGAATTCACTTTGATCTACATCCGGGCGCCAAACGTAGCCGTATTGCGGATCTTGTATCCAGGTGCCATATGGCGAAAGCTCATCGTAAAAAGTCTGTAAAGAGATGTTGCCGGTACTGTAACCATCAGACTGGTAATCATTTTGGTAGTCTTGTGCCCTGACAAGGGTTGTGGTTCCGGCAAGGAGCGAAAATAGCCCCAGCACAAGTGCCGTAGATTTCAGTGTTTTCATTTGTGTGTTTTATTTTAATAACCTAATGTGTGTGTATCAATTAGAGAACCAAAAATGCTGAAGGTTTAATATGCTAGCATAGTTTTTATATTTTCGTTCAAATATTGCCATATAAGGCATATTTAACTAATATTTAACGTTTTACACGAAGTTTAATTGTGCAGAAAAGAAGTCAGTTAAAAATAAAATTTGCTACACCTTTGCTTACAAAAGAGATTATATTGCCGGCTGTACAAGCTTTAGAACTTAAATTCTATTTATTGTGCGTATTTTTGTAGCATGCAAAAAGGCACCCTATACCTTATTCCCGTACCATTGGCCGAAGAGGTAGCACATAAAACATTTACCCCTTATCTGGTTCACACCATTAACCAGATTGACAACTACATTGTAGAAAACAGTAAAACTGCACGTCGTTTTTTAAAAGAGGCAGGTTTAAAAACACCACAGAAAGATTTAATTGTTCACGATTATGGTAAACATAACCGAACAGATTTGGGGCAGTTTTTTGGGGAGCTTAACGCCGGAAAAGACGTTGGTTTAATGAGCGAAGCTGGCTGCCCTGGTATTGCCGATCCTGGGGCGGATATAGTTGCCGAAGCTCATAAGCGCGGTATAAAGGTAGTGCCGTTGGTTGGGCCAAGCTCCATTTTACTGGCTTTAATGGCCTCTGGTTTTAATGGACAAAGTTTCGTTTTCTGGGGCTATTTACCTATTGATAAAGAACAACGCACAAAGCGAATTAAAGACCTGGATTTATCGGCCAGCCGTTATAAACAAACACAGATATTTATTGAAACACCTTTTCGCAATAACCAGCTTTTTGAAGAAGTGTTGAAAAGCTGCAAACCCAACACGCAGCTTTGTGTAGCCAGTAACCTTACCGCAGCAGATGAATTTATTAAAACACAAAGTGTTTACAACTGGCGCAAAGAGGAGATAGATTTACATAAAAAGCCGACTATATTTTTGCTGTACTAAATGGTTCGATAGTTCACAGGACCATGGTATTAATGAATAATAGTTTAATGGTTTATCGCCAAATCGTGAATGCGAGAAGGCTTTTCAGCCGAAGAAATAACCCCTATTACCAATGGGTTATCGCGAACCCGTTAACTAAGAACTTTGAAAAAATCAAAACATATCTAACTTTCCGTTGGTTATCATTATAGCGCTCTGCAACATGGTTTTACCAAAATTATAGCGTTATGAAAAATACAGGAACACCAAAAAACAATCCAACGGTTCAGGGCAGTTCAATAGCCGACCGCGCTAACCACGATGTTAAAACGGATAAAAAAATCCAGGGTATTACAAATGGGGGCGGACAACGGTCCGATCAGACTTCAAACAAAGATAACCAGAGGAAGTACGACAATAAGAAATAAAAAAAAGGTGAGGATCCCAGCTGATCTTCACCTTTTTTGTTGCTTTTTCATATTCGCCCTTAATCCATAGGATGCGAAGGATAATACCCATCGGTGGAAATAATGTAGATGGCACCTTCTACCGACGGGAGTTTAGGCAATGCAAAATTTGACATACCATCGCCACCATACTTTGTTTTGAGGATAGAAAACAACTTGATATTTTTACTTACAGATAGCAACGAGCCGTCGCATATCGCAAATCCCTCTGGCGCATAATCACCAGCAAAAAGGGTTATCGCCCCTAGCATCGAATTCATAACATGTTTATTTAGTTATTCAATACTACTAAAAAAACAACATGATTTTTTATATCAAATGTTTAAAACCTGATATATCTCTAAAAAGATAGCATGCAATACAAACAATACTTAATCTATCAAATCAGGTTTTCTTATAAATTTTAAAACACAATAAAGTGGGGCTTAGGTAGACGAAGAATTGCTGCTATTTCCGTTTTATAGCAAATTGCAGAGAAATGTAGTTCATCAGCACAAGCCTTTGTAGATAAACGGGATGGAAGCGGCATCGTCCGATTTAAGCACTATTTTTTGTTTTTGTTATAGTGTGCTTGCTTGTTTCACAGGTTTCATCGGAGATATAGCGAACAGCCCGGCCGGAGCCTCCCGATAAACTGCTGCAGTACCTTTCCAAATTATTAATCCAGCATTTTAGCTAACTGAAACTTTTATTACGATATCCTGTTCATTTATGCAATTTCTTTCTTGTTAAGATAAAAGCAACAACTAATTAGCTGCCGACCAACTTATTCCATAATAACCATGAGCCATTAGATTTTTAGAATGCTTATTCTTTAGCTAAAGCAATGATGTCTTTACCTTCCAGAGTCCGTCTTTCATCATGATGGTTCAAAGTATTGATCATCGCCTGCCCAAGCTCGGCCATGGTACAAAAACCATTGGGGTATATCGCCCTACCAATTGGAAATAACCAGTTGATGTATTTATAGAATTGATGTGCGTATTTTTGTCCTGGTAAGGGCTTAATAAAGCCGGGGCGGAAGTTAAAAACCTGTTCGAAAGGTAATTCTGCCAAATCTCTTTCTGTTTTGCCCTTAACCTGCGCCCATTTCAAACGACCATGCTCATTCGTTCCACCACCAGAAACATAACAAAAAGTCATATTATTGTTGCTCAATGTTTGCGCTATATGCATGGTAAGCGTATAAGTCATTTTATAATAGGTATCCTGATCAACGCCTATTGAACTAATTCCTAAACAAAAGAAACAGGCATGATAACCTGTTAACAGATTCTCAATGCCTGAAAAATCAAAAAAATCAGTATGAATAATCTCCTTTAATTTGGGATGTATATAACCGCAAGGCTTACGGTTGATTACCAGGATATGATCAATTTCAGAACTGTTTAAGCATTGCATCAATACACCTTCTCCAACCATTCCGGTTGCGCCGGTAATAATTATATTATGCTGATTTCTGGTTTTCCCCATATGAAGTTATTTTATTTAATAATCAAAACGAAGATAAGTGAACCTTTGTTTGCCAATAAAACTGTTGATTTCTTTTTCGCTATTGTTAAGGTAGCAAGAGGATAATTAGTTATATTTATTTAAATAGCGATATGATGATGAGACAAAACCTGTCCGGCATTAAGATAATGCTGCTTACCTGCCTATTATTTATTTCCAGCCGGTTATTTGCGCAAAACGAATTAAGTCCGAGGCAAACCTATCCGGATTTATTTGAGCAAGTTCAGATGGCAAGAATCTACCCAGACAGTAAGTCTTTTACAGATGCCATCCCCAAGAAGAGTCCATCAACAATCATGAAGGCATATAACGCTTTAAAAAACAAACAAAATTTTGATTTGAAAGCCTTCGTAAATGAGTATTTTCATATGCCCGAAAACCATCATGCGGCTTACCAATCTGACATAGGCGCAGGTATAGAAAAACACCTCGACACCTTATGGACTGTTTTAAAAAGAAATCCTGATACGGCTTCTACCTACCAAACATCATTATTGCCATTGCCGAAACCCTATATTGTTCCCGGTGGCCGGTTCAGGGAAATTTATTATTGGGATTCGTACTTTACCATGCTTGGACTGCAAAAAGCCGGCAGAACAAAAACCATAAAAGATATGGTTGATAATTTCGCTTATCTCATCAATAAATATGGCTTTATCCCCAATGGAAACCGCACGTACTATCTAACACGTTCGCAGCCACCATTTTTTGCGGCTATGGTTCAATTGCTTGTCCAGCATAATAAAGATGTTAAACTTGCAGATTATAAGGATGTGCTTGAAAAAGAATATCAATTCTGGATGAAAGGTGCCAGCCAATTGGGTAATGGCAAAGCTATAAACCATGTGGTGAAGCTTCCTGACGGTACTATTTTAAACCGATACTATGATACTAGCGATCAGCCCAGGGAAGAATCGTACCTGGAAGATTTTGAAGCCGCCAAATTAACCAAACAGGCTCCGTCCACTTTTTTAAGAAATGTACGTGCAGCTGCAGAATCGGGTTGGGATTTTAGCAGCAGGTGGTTTGCCGATGGTAAAAGTTATAACCAGATTATCACTACAGATCTGCTTCCCGTTGATTTAAATACTTTGTTATATAATCTCGAAACGGCCATTGCCAAAGCAAATAGCGAAGCAGGCAACAAAACAAAAGCTGATTTATTTACCCAAAAAGCCAGGATGCGTAAAACCGCGATCCTGAAATATTTCTGGAACAAAAAACAAGGCTTTTTTACCGATTATAATTGGAAAAACCGATCATTTTCTAATCAGCTTACGTTAGCAGCCGCATTTCCGCTGTATTTTAAATTGGCGACACCAGTACAGGCCAAAGCGGTGAAAGATAAACTGGAAAGAAACTTTCTTAAAAGAGGTGGTTTAATTACCACATTAACCACTACAAAAGAGCAATGGGATGCACCAAATGCATGGGCACCACTGCAATATATCAGCATTGCGGGATTGCGCAATTATGGATACCATCAACTGGCCGATACGATTAGTACCAGGTGGATAAACCTTAATATTTCAGTATTTAAAGAAACCGGGAAATTGATGGAGAAATACAATGTGATACAACCTAACAGTAAAGGTGGTGGCGGAGAATATCCACTACAGGATGGATTTGGCTGGACAAACGGTGTACTGTTAAAGTTGATGGAAAAATAGTTAATCACATGTTTCTTTGTAAAACTTAGAAAGAAACAGAGGCTGAACCAAAAACAGACAGGATAATATGCTAATGGTTGCAGCCTCTATTAAAGAATATTAAATTTTAATACCCAGGATTTTGTATCAGATTAGGATTACCCAATTGATTATCCGGAATAGGGAAAAGCAGATATTTCGCTTCGCTTGCAGGTTTTTCCTGCCATGCAGTGAGGAATTTTCCAAAACGGATTAAGTCTTGCCTTCTAAAACTTTCCCAATATAGTTCACGGCCGCGTTCATCCAGCAGGATATCCAAGTTCAGGCTTGGTAAAATTGAAGCACCCCTTACCGTCCTGATCGAATTTACAATGGTTAAAGCAGCTGCTGTTTGCGACGTCCTTAACTGTGCTTCAGCTTTCATCAATAATACATCAGCGTAACGGAAGTAAACCCAATCATTATCGGGTTTTCTTGAACCTGCATTCGCATAGTCTATCGGGTATTTAATTACCCTAATGCCTGCGACCTCCAGGTGGTTCGGATCACGCTCAATAATTGATACTTCTGGTGTGAAAGCTAAAGGATTACCTTTTCTGTCTTTTAAGGCTACTCCGTTTTGGTTTACCTGCTGGCCAACCAAAAAGCCAACCCTTATGCCAGCAACATTGGTTTGTCCGGCATAGGATCCTCCTCTTCTTTTATCGGCAGCTTCAAATTTATTGTAGAAGTTTGATAAGGTTGAAAAACCATTGTAACCACTTGGGTCCTGGTTATAGTGTGTGGTACACTTCCATTGCCCATCTAAATCGCTCCCACTTACACCCCCTAAATTTTGTGCGGTAAAAATATTTTCGGTTGAAAGCACATCGTTTGTTGGCGCAAAATTATCGAAATAGTTTGGGGTGAGTACATAACCGCCTGCTGCTATTTCATCAGCGAGTGAAATTACCTTAGCCATATCAGCAGCATCAAAAGTTGGCGTGCTACGGTTTAAAAAAGCACCTTTGTTGAGGTAAATTTTCATTAACAATGTTCTGGCGGCATTTTTATTGGCCACATTTGCAGGACCAACCGGCAGATCGGGGATAATAGCATTTAATTCGCTGATTAAATAGGCAATTTCGTCTGCAGCATTCCGAACACGCGATGGTTTGGTTACACCTTCTCCCGGATCACGGTACGGAACCTGCCCCCAGCCATCCAAAATTGAAAACTGGGCAAATGCACGTAAGAAACGTGCCTGTGCGGCCTGAACAGCATTCGGACTGGCATTTAAAACACTGGTAGCTACATAAGAAATGCTGTTTAAATCCCTGAACACATCCGAAATCCGGGTATGATCGGGCGCCCATTTATGCAAATGCAGTGCCCGCCAGGCACCATTATCGTCCCAATCGCCTGCACGCGTAGGCACTATAATTTCATCTGAGGTTACCTCCTGCAGCGCAGACCAATTCCATGGTGCCTGGTAAGGGCCAATCATGGCGGCATAAGTGGCGCCCAATACCCCTGCAACATTATTGGATGATACTGCGCCACTACCAACCTGGCCATTCAGGTTTTCATCCAGCTTGGTACAACCAGAAAAACTTAAGGCAACTATAGCGAAAGTGAAAATATATTTATTTTTCATGTGATTATAGTTAAAAGATTAAAGAGAAAAATTAACACCAAAATTGAAGGTTCTTGCCGTTGGATAAGCCGTATAATCGATACCTGCTGAAGGAACCCCACTTACACTTTTGTTTACATTTACCTCCGGATCAAAACCGGTATATTTTGTAATTACAAATAGGTTTTGGCCATTCACATAAACATTAAGCGACTTTATCGATTTACCAATATTGCCAATGTTATAGTTAAGTGTGGCATTGGCCAATTTTAGGTAATCACCTTTTTCGATATATCTTGATGAGGCAGCGATCGGATTGGCAAGCGACTCTTGTATGGGTGAATTAATCAAAGCGGCAGAGATATTGCGCTGGGCACCCAGATTGGATATGGCCAGCACCGAGTTTGCGGTGTTGTTATAAATATCCTGTCCAAACGCACCGTTAAAGTTTGCTGTTAGCGAGAACTTTTTATACCTTAAATTTGTACTTAAACCCAAAATTACTTTTGGATTGGGATTACCTACGTAATAAGCGGTAAAACCATCATCGGTATATTTCGAAAATCCATTCGCATCTAAACCATTATATTGGCGGGTAACCATGGCAAAAAGCGGCAGACCGTTTTGGATCACCTCGGTGGTTACACCGCTCAACCCCTGCCCGTTTAAAGAGCCTGTTTTGATAATGCCATTAATATTCTGCACTTTATTGTTGATAAAAGTAGCATTACCTCCTAAAGACCAGGTTAGGTTATCCTGATCGATAATGGTACCATTTAAGGTCAGCTCCAGCCCTTTATTGATGATCTGGCCCGGTAAATTTACCCATGTTGGAACATTGCCCCCAACTGCCGGAGAAAATGCAATCTGCGGGAACAATAGATCTTTTGTTGTTTTATTGAAATAATCGATTGATCCGGTTAACCTGTTTTTAAACAAGCCAAAATCGATCCCCACATTGGCCTGTTTGTCTGACTGCCATTTTAAATCGGCATTTTCATTATTGATCGGCGTTAAAATTGGCGAACCATTTGCATTTCCAAAATCGTAACGGAGCTGCGCAGAACCTGAAGGAAAATCCTGGTTACCGGTTTTACCATAACCAACGCGCAATTTTAAAAGATCAAGCCATCGAACATCAGACATAAAGCTTTCTTTTCTGATATCCCAGGCGGCGGCAAAAGAAGGAAAATAACCATAACGGTTTGATTTACCGAATTTGGTAGAACCATCGGCCCTAAATGTAGCCGTTAAAATATACCTGTTATCATAATTGAAAATAGCCCTTGCAAAATACGACTGTAATTGTGTTGTAGGATTGTTGAAGGTAGAAAATGTACGGTTAGCCGGGGCTGTGGTCTGAAAAGCATCAGTATAATCGGCGGCTATATCACCAAAACCCGTCGCCGTATTGGTTGCGCCTTTATTGATGAAGTTAGAATATTCGTAACCCAAAATGGCGTTCAGATTCAGCTTTCTAACAATTTCCTTATTAAAATTTAAGGTGTTAGTAAATTGTTGCGTAATCAACTCATTGTTGGAATAACTCGCATAACCGCCAAGGAAAGTTCCTGATGGCTGTATACCCTGCAGGTTTAAAGTACTCCTGGTAGAAGCCCTTCTGATACCTGTGCTATAATTTACACTGGCCAGCATGCGATACTCCAGCCAGGGTGTAATTTTGTAATAAGGCGAAACACTTCCTAAAATGGTAGAAACTTTCGATTTATCGCTATTTGCGGCTAAAGCAGCCAAAGGATTGATGGTGGTAGAACCGTAATCTATAAATAAACTGCCATCGGGATTGTAAAAAGATTGAGTAGGGTTCCATGATAGTGCCTGCGAAATCAAACTCCCTGTAAAACCGGCATCGGTAGTTATCGGCGCTACACTTTCGAGATACTGATTACTGATCATATTCACATCCAAACCCAGCTTTTTGCTCTCCAGGAATTTAAAATTGCCGTTGAACCCGGCACTATATTTTTTAAAATCCGTCGTTTTGATAATCCCCTGCTGATCCTGATAACCCAACGAGGCACGGAAAGTATTGCCATTGGTGCCACCGCTGATGCCAACCGAATAATTTTGGTTATAAGCAGTACGGGTAATGGCGTCCAATGCGTCAACACTGGCACCAAAATTACCGGTATTAAGGTTATATTTCGATAATGCCGCACGATACTCATCACCCGTTAATACATCAACTTTTCTGGCAATATTGCTGATCCCTGCCGAGGCACTGACATCAATTTTAGTTTCTCCAGATTTTCCTCTTTTTGTGGTAATCAACACCACACCGTAAGCAGCACGCGAGCCATAAATTGCCGTAGCTGATGCATCTTTCAAAATCTCCATCGATTCGATATCTGCCGGATTGATAAAGTTTAAAGGGTTTCCATCAGGGGCTGTTCCGATACCGGCGCTGGCAGATGGCCTTGCCGATCGTCCATCAAGCGCTACTCCATCCACCACATAAAGGGGCTGTCCGGTTCCGGTAATGGCAGAGTTACCCCTGATGCGAACAGTAGATGCACCACCTGGCTGACCGCTGTTATTGATCATCTGTACGCCAGCAACCTTACCCTGTATCAGCTGATCGGGAGCATTTAACGGCCCTTTGTTAAAATCTTTGGCTGATACCGTTGTTGCCGCTCCCGTCAGGTCATTTTTTCTTACGGATGCATAGCCAACAACCACAACAGCCTCTAAATTATTCAGCGAACTTAAGGTGATGTTGAGCAAGGTTTGATTATTGATGTTTACTGTTTGTGATTCATAGCCCACAAAACTTACTGTTAACCTGGATGTTCCGGATGGAGCGGTGATCTGATATTTTCCCTCCACATCGCTCTGGGTTCTGGAATTGGTACCGGTTACCTGTATAGTTGCGCCTGCCAGGGGCGTTTTATCGCTATCATATATTATACCTTTTACAGTAATCTGGGCAAAGGCAGCTGTGCTAAACAAGAGCATCAGGAGGCTTAGGCCTAGCAGTTTCTTTAATGAATACAATTTCTGTTTTAGGGATAAAACAGACCAATTGCCTGGTAAAGTAATGTTCATAATGGATTTAATTAATTGGTTAGAAAATAGGAGCATTTAATGGGTAAACTTTTAAGATCAGGGTGGTATATATTTCATCATTTCTGTTTTAAATTTGGGTTTAGTTGATTATTTATAAAGTGGATGGGGTTTTTCTATTTTTTTCCTGGCAATTAATAATGCATTATCCATACTTTCCTCAATGGATTTACCCTGTATAAAATAAGTAAGGAAACCCGCCCAAAAGGCATCTCCGGCACCGGTTACGCCAATTACCGATTCAACCTGGAGCGCCGGTTTATACTGCCATTGATGGTTTTGTGCCTTAAACCAAACACCATCTTTACCGCAGGTAAGGCATATCACTTTTGCTTTGAAATGATTTAACCATTGCATGGCCTGTTCCATATCCAGTTGCAGACCGGTAAAACGTTCCAGATCATCCGTACTTATTTTTAGTAGTATATTTAGCCTGCTTAGCATTCTGAATATATCTTGTCCATCATCCCCATTCCATATGGATGGCGCATAATTCCAGTCAACCGATAAATATTTACCTAGTTGATGGGCCTTTTCGAAAGCATGTAGAATATTGCTCCGTGCCGGTTCTTTGCTCAATGCGAAAGCAGTAGTATGCAGGATACCGCAGGCCGCAATGATGTTTTCATCCATCCTTTTAATGATCATATCGGCGCTTCGGTAAGCGATAAAATCGGGTGTTCCAGAGTTTTTACCCACCAATACAATGCTGGTTTTTTCGTCAGAAGTACGGCTTATATAGGTATCAGCTATCCCAACAGATTTTAATTCACGAATGAGATAAGTACCCAGATTATCGTTACCTACCGTAGCAATAAGTTCAGCATCAACACCTAACCATTTTAAATTGGCACATAAGTTGGCTGAGCTTCCGCCCTGGCTGACCAGAAAACGTGATGGCGATGCAAGAGATTCTATATTGCCCTCTGATATGATGTCAGCAAGGAGCTCTCCTACTACTAAAACTTTTGCTATATTTTTCACAGGTCTTAGAATTTAAATGTAAAGAGTTTAGTAAATGCATTATTTTTAATCGCTTGCTCGGCAATTACAGCTCCCGCAGCACTCCATGTACAATTAGGGATGCCACAGGGCGATTGATTGATACCGTTAAGGCACTCATTAAATAAATCGCCGCTGCTGTTGGCACGATGGATATCAGCAGTAATTTTAAGCGCCATTTCATACTCCTGGTGATGATTTAATGAAGCAGCAAGCCAGCCGTTCCAAACTGGCCATAGGCCGCCGTTATGAAAATAACCGGGTTTGTTGCGGAACGAGTAGGCATAGTTATGTTTCAGTTCCTGCATATCTGCGTCACTATATTCAATTGTTGGATAAAAAGAAGGAATCAAATCCTGGTTATCGTTGTACAGCGTTTTTAGGTAGGCTATGGTATTGCTGGTTTGTTCTCTGTTGCCTATACCGAGCAGTAGACAAAAGGTATTGGCCTGCAGATCAAAATAATGATAAACCCTGGCCGGATTAAAGCCCATTAACCAAAAATGCGGAGAAACTGCCTCTAACTGATGGATAAGATGAGGCGAATAAAGCTGCTTTTGCGATTCGCTTTTCCAATAATTTAATTGTATCGCATTGTTGATGTTCAGCGCTTTTTCGCTCCAACTCTCATTCCCTGTTAAGGTTGATGCCAGTCTTAATGCCCAAAACCGCAAAAGCTGATCGAAAAGAACATATCCATGCTGAATATATTCATCTGCCCAATCTCCACTCTGCGGAACATAAATTAAATGTTTACCATTAAATTCCCAGGCATCCATTGCACTAAAGCATCGCCCGATTTGATGTACATATTTTTCCCAGAGCGAATTGTCGCCTGTTAAAATAGTATAGGCCGATAAACCAATCACTGCCCAAGATGGGTTATCGGCCCGGCCTGATGTGCCTCCAAAACTTACCGATCCATCGCTGGGCGAAACGTTGGAAGGCATAAAACCGCTTTCGTGCTGGTGGTTAAAAATGGTTTCGATAGTTGATTTGGCAGTACTTATAAGTGCTTTGTTACCGCTTAACAAAGCCGCTATGCTTGTAATTACTCCATCCCTCGTCCAAACCCGTTTATAATTGTCATGTTCCTCTACTGCAGCCACAAAACCGGAAGGTGTTGATGCCCGGGCCATCAGTTTTAGTGCCTGCTCATATCCGTTTTGATTAACCATTGGTATTACCTCCTATATCACGCTTGCTGATCAGTGAAACCATTATGCCTGCTGCTATAATCAATCCACCGGCAAACAGTATAGCATTTTCGGGCTTATGGCCTAAAAAATACCGGTATACATATTTAAAAGTGATGGTTTCTAAAAGCATGGGCAGCACAATAAACATGTTGAGAATACCCATAAAAATGCCGGTTTTTGCTTTCGGTATACTACCGGCAAGCATGGCATAAGGTGTACCCATCATGCTCGCCCAGGCAATGCCCAAACCAATAATGGGTATCAACAACAAAGCTTTAGTGTGGATTAGCGGCAAACAAGCCAAACAAACACCTCCTGTTAATAAACTGGTGAGGTGAACTTTCTTCGCTGTTATTTTCCTGGCGAAATAAGCAAGTGGAAAAGCAACAATGAAGGTAACCACATTATAGCCGCCATTTACGGTCCCGGTTAAAAGCTGGGCCGAAGCAAAACCATCAGCTGCTGCATTACTGGTATTGTAAATGGTTTTTGCCAAACAAAGGGTTACAAACTGCCAGTACACAAACATGCCATACCAGTTAAAAAGGTAAACCAGGCCAAGTTTTTTCATTGTTGTAGGCATTACCTTAAAGGCCTCAATAATATCTTTAAAAATATTGATAACACCCCCGGGCATTGCTTTAACTTTTTTAATTTCTTCAGGGCTTAACGGAGTTTCCTTTGTGGTAAAACAGCTGTACATGATAGAGCCGATGGATACCAGCCCACCGATAAAAAATGCCGCGTAAGTGGTATACGGAATGTTGTTGCCACTGCGAGAATGTATGCCTATTAAACCTGCAGCAATTAAAATACCCGGAGTAAGATTAGCAAGCGTAATACCCAGGCCGGTAAAAAAACTTTGTGTTAAAAAACCGAGTGCGTGCTGCTCTGACGGGAGCTTATCACTAACAAAGGCACGGTAGGGCTCCATGGTAATGTTGTTGCCCGCATCCAGTATCCATAAAATTCCGGCAGCCATCCATATCGAACTACTGTAGGGCATGGCAAACAAACAAATACTGCATATAATGGCCCCAATTAAAAAATATGGTCTTCGCCGTCCAAATTTACTTGTCGTTTTATCGCTCATGGCACCTACTATCGGCTGAATAATCAGTCCGGTCATTGGTCCTGCGAGGTTTAGCAGTGGAATCTGATCTGCATTTGCCCCCAGATAGGAATAAATTGGAGTCATGTTGGTTTGTTGCAGACCAAAACTATACTGTATACCGAAAAAACCCAGGTTCATGGCTATGATTGAACTGAAATTCAGTTTCACTGCCGATGAGATACCCTTGTGTTTTTCTGCTTGTGCAATTATCATATCAGGCCCTTTTAAGTTGATAAACAATAGCCTGCCAAGGCTTCAGATTTAATTTATTGTTTGCAATGCCCACTGTTCCGCTGTAGTTGTTGATGAGTTGTTTTGCAGAAAGCGTATTGATAACTTTATCCAGCTGATAGGTGACTTCGAGTTTAGAAAAATTTAACACAACCAAAACTTTTTCCTTACCCAGGCTGCGTGTATAACAGTAGATACTGGGATTTTTAAGATCGAAAACCTGGTAACTGCCATAAACCAATACCGGGAATGCTTTACGCAAGGCCACTATCTTTTTAAAATAAGCAAGCTCACTTGCCGGATTTTTTTCCTCATCAGCTACATTTACTTCTTTATAATTTTGGTTTACTTTAATCCATGGTGTTCCGGTGGTAAAACCTGCATTTAATGTTGTATCCCACTGAAATGGGGTGCGTGTATTATCCCTCGAAATGAATTTCTGTTTATCCATAAAAGCCGGCAGATCCTCGTTTTTGGCCTTTGCATTTTTGTAAGCGTTTATGGTTGCGATATCGCGATAATCTTCAATCTTGTCAAACCTGATGTTGGTCATACCCAATTCATCTCCATTAAAATAATAGGGCGTACCACGCATGGTCATAATCAGTGTGGTTAATAGTTTAGAAGATGCCGTCTTAAATGCTTTGCTGTCATTACCATATTTACTCACCATGCGGGGAACATCATGGTTACCCAGAAATATGGCGAGCCAGCCTTCGTTCGCAAACGAATGGTCCCATTTGGTAAATGTCCTTTTCAGATCCGGCAGTTTATAACCTTTGGGATCGTTCCCGATATCCATGATCTCAAAATGGTAAGCCATATTTAACTCCTGCCGGTCTGCATCAACCAGCGAATGTGCATCGGCTAAGGTACTTCCCGCACCTTCCGCAACCGTCATAACATTGTACTTACTTAAAACGGTACGGTTCATTTCCTTTAAATATTGATGGAGGTGTGGTCCCATTCCATAATATTTAATGATGTTTTTTTCGTAGCCTTCGGGATATTTTTTCCAGGTGGTATCTTTCGAAACATATTGGAATGCGTCCATCCTTAAACCATCAATCCCTTTATCAAGCCAAAACTTCATGATACCATATACTTCTCGGCGGAGTTTTTCATTTTCCCAATTTAAATCGGGCTGTTTTTGCGAAAAGTAATGGAGATAATAAGATTTGGTTAAAGGCTCGTATTTCCAGGCATCGTTATTTACATCAAAAAAGCTGTAACGGGGTGTGGGTTTTCCTTTTTCTGCCGGCCACCAGTGATAATAATTATGGTAAGGACTATTGCGCGAAGACCTGGCCCGTTTAAACCATTCATGTTCATCACTACTGTGGTTTAGCACCATATCAAGCACCAGCTTGATCTTTCTTTCATGAAGGCCACTAAGCAATTCATCAAAATCCTGCATAGTGCCAAATTCTTTCATGATACTACGGTAATCACTAATATCATAGCCATTATCATCATTTGGCGAAGCAAATATCGGGTTAAGCCATACCACATCAATCCCGAGACTTTTTAAATAATCCAGTTTTGAAATAATCCCACGTAAATCACCCACACCATCTCCGTCGCTATCTTTAAAACTCCGTGGATAAATCTGATACACTACAGCTTCCTTCCACCAGGCCGGCTTGTTCGTTTCGCTGTATACATTATTATTAGAAACAGGCTGCGTATAGCCCGCACTGAAATAGCAAAGAAGACTTAAAATGACAAATGGTTTCAGGGATCTCATATTTTTCGATAACAACATGGCAGTTCCCAAATGAACAGGCTACCTACAGGTTGTGCTTTAGTTTAATATTTGGTTAATGTAATTGCGAATTGGCAATGCTGAAAATTTAGTTCTACATGCTTCATCTGTTTAATGATATGAAGATAGGTTTATAAAAGATTTAAAACCATACAAACTAAATAATTATGACCGCAAACGTTTGCGGAAACATTTGCGAAAATGTTTGTTGTGGAAAACTTATATTTGGGTAACCAAATATTAAACCATGAAACAGAACGCAACTTTAAAAAAAATTGCAGAAAGGTTAAACGTAAGTATATCGACAGTTTCCAGGGCACTGAAAAACCATCCAGACATTTCAGAGGAAACCAAAAAGAAGATAAATGAGTTAGCCACATTGCTGGAGTACGATCCTAATCCCTATGCAGTTAACCTTCGTACACATAGCAGCAAGGAGTTTGCCGTGGTTGTACCAAGTTTATCAAACTTTTTTTACCATTCATTTATCAGTGCAATTGAAGAAGATGCACGCATTGATGGTTATACCGTAATTATCTACCGTTCGGCTAACGATCCGGTGATTGAACAGGAAATCTTAAAAAGCTGCAGACACAAAAGGGTTTCGGGAATATTTATTGCCATAACTTCCGGAACAAAAGAAATAGAACCTTTCCTTAAATTGGATTTACAGGGGATTCCGGTTGTTTTTTTTGACAAGGTACCAAAATACGAATCCTGTAACAAAATCTGCGTTGGAGATGCACATGCGGCAACCATTGCGGCGAATGAAATATTAAAAAAGGGAATTACAAATGTCCTGGCTATTTTTGGTGATAAAAATATGTCGATTACGCAGGTAAGGCTGCAAAAATTCATCGAAATTGTTTCAGGTTACGTAGAATTTAAGGCTGTACATGCCAACAATTCGGAAGAAGCAGAGCAAACTGCCCTATCAATGATCCCCGGATTTGGGAAAAAACGTTTTGCTGTTTTTTGTATGAGTGATGAGATTTTGGTGGGGGCAATGAAAGCCATCCAGCGGATGGGCCTGAAAGCGCCGGCCGACCTTGGAGTAATCAGCATCAGTGATGGAATGATCCCTTCACTTTTTTATCCTGAAATTACCTATGCCGAAACCAGTGGCTTTAAACTGGGCAAACTGGCCTTTGGCAGAATGATGAGATGTATTGCCGGAAGCTCTTTTGCACAAACCATTATTGATGAATCTATATTGATCGAAGGCGGATCTATATAATCACTTGAAATCAGCGGCTGTGTTCTTACTAAAAACAACACAGCCGCTAAAAAATTATCTTATCAATGAGCCTTTCATCTGGTAATCTTTGGGCGGTTCTGCGCCCAGAAGATGTTGAACAAAATAATCCCAGCGGCGCCGCATCATATATGGCGAGTAGGCACCATAACCATGTGCACTGTTTGGAAAAATAACCAGGTCGAAAGATTTATTGGCTTTTTCCAATGCCTCTACAACCAGAAGTGTATTGTAAGGTGGTACATTATCGTCCATCATACCATGCACCAACATTAGTTTTCCTTTTAAATTTTTAGCATAGTTCTGGTTGGCCTGTGCTTCATAATCCGAATTTTCTACCAAACCATTATAGCGCTCGCCCCAGTCGTCCTCATAGTTTCTATTATCATGATTACCTGATTCGGAAATGCCTACCTTGAAAAAATCAGGATAACGGAACATCGCAGCAGCAGTGGCAAAACCTCCGCCCGAATGTCCCCAGATGCCTACCCTGTTGGTATCGATAGGATACTTTGCGGAAAGCTGTCTGATGGCTGCAATCTGATCGGGCAAGGTATTCTCGGCCATATTGCCATAACTCATATCATGAAAACTTTTAGAGCGGTCAGGATTACTGGTCCCTTCAATCACCACCACAATAAAGCCCAGCTCGGCCAAAGCCTGGTGATCGCCACGCGAGGCAATGAAGGCCCAACTGCCTACACTACCGCCCTGCGGACCTGGATAAATATAATCGATAACCGGATATTTTTGATTGGCATCCATTTTTGTTGGCGTAAAAACCAGGCCATAAATATCAGTTTTACCATCTTTGGCTTTTACCGAAACCGCTGTGGGTGCTTTCCAGCCTGTAGCAGTTAACCTGGATACATCTGTTTTTTCTAACGTATTGATCAGTTTACCTTTGATACTTCTTAAAACGGTAACGGCAGGAACATCAGGCTGCGAGTAACTATCTACAAAATATTCGAAAGATGGCGAAAATACAACCTGGTGATTGCCAACTTCTGGGGTTAAAAGAGTTAAATTCTTCCCATCGAAACCAATTTTATACAGGTAACTAAAATAAGGATTACCTTTTTCCCTGCCATTGGCAAAGAAATAAAGTGTACGTGTCTTTTCGTCAACCTTAATTAAACGGGTAACCACAAAATCACCTTTTGTAATCTGGTTTTTCAATTTTCCGTTGGTCGAGTCATACAAATACAGATGTCCCCAGTTATCCCTTTCCGAATACCAGATGATTTCTTTTGATGCAGGAAGATAACGCCAGTTAATGGCGCCCTGACCAGATTCGTACTGTGTTTTTACGGTTTCTTCGAAAACTTCGCGAACGGCACCTGTTGTGGCATTGGCTATACGGAACTTTTCATTTTTATGATCGCGGGAAGTAGACACAAATGCCACTTCCGTACCATCACTTTTCCAATCAATATCATCAAAAGTACCGCTGCTTGAAATATCATCGCTCAAAGTTGCGCGATGCGGATCAGCAGGAATATGAAGTGAAATTACCTTTGGATTTTCTACATCGATGATCACCCTTCTGATCGTCGCGATCTGTTTATCACCTGGTAAAGGATATTTCCAGGCTTTTAATACCGGTGCGCCAACATTAGTAGTTACCAGGTACATATCTTTTGAATTTCTTTGATCCTGCTGAAAGGTAGCTATTTTTTTCGAATCAGGCGACCAGCGCAAAATTGGCGCATCGCTATGTTTCCAACCTGCATTATCGGTTGCATAACCATAATCTTTAATGCCATCAGTAGTTAACCGGGTTAATTTTCCGCTGGCTAACTCTTTAACAAAAAGGTTATAATCCTGAATTAAAATGACTTTTTTCCCATCGGGAGAAAGAACTTCATTCCGGCTGGCCCCACGGCGTGATGGTGCTGCACCGCCTTTATAATCGGTAGTTAAAGTTTTTGTATTCTTTACCGGATCTACCAGAAAAGTTTGTTCTGTATCATTGCTTTTAGTGCTGTACCAAAATTTATCGCCCTCCAGCCAGTTTGGTTGCACGTTGGCATGATCGATGTACTTTGCGGTATTGTAGCCCATAAAACTTTCCGCTCTCTCGTAATCTTTAACGGTTAAAGCTTTCTGTTGAGCATCTGCTGTAATGGCCAAAGTACAAGCCACTACGGTAAGCCAATATTTATTCATCATGTTAGTTAATCTTGCGATAAAAATAAGACTGTTTTAGCAAATGATTGGTATTAATCGTGATACAAAATTAACAGGCTTTCATCCCGGCGAAAAGCGCAAACGTTATCCTTACAACCAAACAAATTTATACCATGAAAAAATTCTTTCCTTGATTTGCTTACAAACTTCAGGGATTTGCATACATCTGTACGATTTGGCTTGCTGATCTTTGAATTATGGAAATAAAACAAATGGCATTGGGCAGCCAGGGTTTGGTGGTACCAATAATCGGACTAGGGTGTATGGGCATGACGGGTTTTGAAGAAGGACACATGTACGGCCCTGCAGATGAACAGGAAGCCATCGCAACGATTCACCGTTCGCTGGAGTTGGGTGGCAATTTTTTAGATACTGCCGATCTGTACGGACCGCTGAAAAACGAACAGCTTATCGCTAAAGCCATCAGCGGTAAACGCGACCAGTATATTTTGGCCACCAAATTTGGTTGGGAAATCGACGACAATAATAAAGTAACCTGGGCCATTAACGGTAAAAAAAATTATGTAAAGAAATCTTTGGAGCGTTCATTAAGGAACCTGAATACCGATTACATCGACCTGTATTACCTGCACCGCCTGGATAAAAATACACCGATTGAGGAAACAGTTGAAGCCATGGCCGAGCTGGTTGCAGCCGGTAAAATAGGTTATATTGGCCTGTCGGAGGTATCGTCTGAAACGGTTAGACGGGCGCACGCCGTGCATCCGGTTACCGCCGTACAAAGCGAGTATTCTTTATTTGAACGAACTGTGGAAGAACGAGGGGTATTAACCACATTAAGTGAACTGAGTATCGGCTTCGTAGCTTATTCGCCACTGGGCCGTGGTTTTTTATCCGGGCAGATCAAAAGCATTGAAGACTTGCCGGAAAACGATTTTCGCAGAGCGATTCCACGTTTCCAGGGCGAAATGTTTAATAAGAACATGGAGTTAGTTAAAGCGATTGAAGACATGGCGAAGGCAAAAAACGTCACTTCTTCACAGCTGGCTTTAGCCTGGATCATGAGCAAAGGGATTTTACCGATTCCGGGAACGAAACGCAGAAAGTATTTGGAACAAAACATAGCAGCAACTAAAATTGAGTTGACAGCGGCGGATCTTTCACAACTGGAAAGTATCGTTCCATTGGGTACAGATACCGGTGCACCCTACGATGAGTTTAGTATGGGCTTAATTGATTAATTTTGTTTATGAATGCCATTAACTCCATATCAGAATTTCATCGTTTACTGTCTTTACCGGAACCCCGCCACCCTCTGGTGAGCGTGATCAACCTGGCAGAAAGTGTTTTTTTGGAAGATGAAATCTGGAAAGGTTTTGTTAACCGCTTTTATTGCGTAGCGCTTAAACGCGAAGCTAAGGGTAAAATCAGGTATGGGCAGCAGCATTATGATTATGATAAAGGCGTATTGAGTTTTACCGCACCCAACCAGGTGCAACAACTGGACCTGCAAAATATGGAATGTGGGTCTGGTTATCTGCTGATCTTCCATCCGGACTTTCTGTTACAGCATCCTTTAGCGAACAGCATTCATCAATATGGATTTTTCGATTACGCAGTTAACGAGGCCTTACACTTGTCGGCAGAGGAAGAAGATGACCTGATCACGATTCTCCATAAAATTGATAAGGAGTGCCAGCATATTGATAAGCATACTCAAGAAATTATTCTTACGCAGATTGAGAGCCTGTTAAAATATTCCAACCGTTTTTACGAGCGGCAGTTTTTAACCCGCAAAAATAATAATCTAACTCTTTTAACCAGGTTTGAACAATTGGTAGATGACTACTTTAACAGCGAGGTAAACAGTTTACTCACGGTACACCATATTGCAACACAGATGAACCTGTCGCCGAACTACCTGAGCGACCTGCTTCGGATTCATACCGGACAGAACACACAGCAGCACATTCATGAAAAACTGATTGCAAAAGCCAAAGAAAAGCTTTCCACTACTAATCTTTCAGTTAGCGAGATCGCCTATGCCCTGGGTTTTGAGCATGCGCAATCCTTTAGCACGCTTTTCAAAAAGAAGACCAATTTATCGCCGCTGGAATTTCGGCAGGGTTTTAATTGATTTGCGGTACTAAACCGTATCAAAGAATATTCTCTTCGAAATCGGAATTCAACATCATTATTCCAGCACTAAGCCGACTCATACAGATGAATACTCCTAAGATTAATAATATGATTCTCTAAACGACTATGTAGATGCCCAACAAACAAAATCTTCATGCAATGCCTACAATTTATCTTGCGTTTTGTAAGTTGATTTAAGTGATTCAATAAATAAGTAACTCTTTATGCTCACTATCTTAGTGGAAAATATATCTTTCGCTGCATTTTTATAGCGAGTTTTTCATTGAACTCTTTTAAGTCAAATTTACTGCTTTCATATTCTGATTGAACCGTTTCTTTGGCTCTCTGTAAACTTTCTTCATCTTTCCATATCGCTATTGTCATTACTGAGAGGTTATCTGCACCATCTTTTTGTATGATAACATCATCCCTCACAAATCCATCTAGTTTTTTGATTAGATCTCTATTATAATCAAGTCTCTCTTTGAACGAAACGAAGGATATTTGGGGAACTAAAAATTCATCAATAAAATAAACTTCATTACGATTGCTAAGCTTTTTTTCAAGAAAATCTTTTGAAATAGCTCCTAATTGTAAGAAAAACTCTAATTTATCTGGTTTAGCCGTGTTACCGATTATTTTGCCATTTTTCAGTTCATATATGCTTATACCGCCTATTATGACTTTTTTATTTGTCGCCTCTATATTTTGATAATCATGTCGGTGTGTCCCTGTCCAATCATATATCGTAATTAATTTACCTGAATCCTCAAATATTTCTTTTATTTTAAATTTTATATCCGGAAATGCTTCAAAGAGTAATTTGTTGGAATTATTAAATTCCTTTACATAACTTTTATCCACAAATTCCTCTATCTGTTCTATTTTCTTTTGATTTAAAATCATCTCATACATATTTATGATCAATTCTTTATTCTTTCCCATATCATTGTTTTTAACTTGCGCATTACCTGTCTGGAAGATTGCAAAAAAGAAAAACAGGCAACCAACAGTTTTTTTTGCTTGGTATCATCATATTTTTAAGACAAGTTTAGGGATCATAAAAATCTAATTCTTGTAAAAAATCATTGATTTAGCAAAAAGTATCCGGTGATTTATAGAATTCTAATGGTGTAACTCCGGTAAATAATTTAAAAGATTTGTTGAAATGTGACTGGTCATAAAAACCATTGTTAAGCGCTACCCGGACTAAAGAATCAGTTAATGGTTTCGTGGTAATGATTTTCAGTTGAATAATAGAAGAAAATTGCTTAGGAGAAGAGCCAACAGCTTTTCTAAACCTTTTTTCAAAAGCGTCTTGGCTGAGATATAGATCGTCAGCCAATTTTTTTATTTTTATAGCGCCATTTGAAGAATATATTTTCTCTATTGCTGTTGATATTAAAATATCATTCTTATATCTTAAAAGATTTGATAGTAAAAAGTTTTCAACTGTTATAATTCTTTGGATATTGTTTTTCGCTTTAGCTAACTGTTCTACTATAATTGCTATCTTTTGTTTTTCAAAGAAATTGTCAAGGGAAACACTTTCTCCAAAAAGTTCATCAATAGGATGGTCAAAAAATGCTTTTGCGCCGGTTTCCGTAAATAAAATAATAAAGGTCGCAGATTCATTCAAATAATGAATAACTCGAGCCGACTTTCTCAAGCCTGTAATAGTTGAATCAGGTAAATTTTCCTGCTTATTCTTATACATATAACTTGTTTGCCCCCTGTAACGAAGGGCAACAGCTATGGAAGTATCAGGTAAAACGATATTTGTCATTTCTTCCTGGCTTTCAATAATTCTAAATGCCCGAATAAAAGGACGTAGGGTATCTGTAGGTATAAAATTTTCTATTGTCATCGTTGCCGAGGTTAAAACTTAAATATAACTTCCCTAAAAAAATTAACGAATAAGCACGATACAAACACTTACAATCTGATGCCTAACGGTTCCCAATGAGATATTTAAGATAAAAATATCATAAAAATCATATCATTTCTCATCTATTATTGAGCAAAAAATCCCAACAAAATGAATAATCCATAATGCTAGATGTATGCAACCTATTGATGAGTCCGGAGAAATGACCGTACTCTTTGCAGGATTTTAAGTGACTATCTGGGGTGATTGATGTACTTAGCGTTGGCTGGCCAATTAGATGAAACCGTATAGTTTTTAATTCTGATCCCTGGCAGATCAATTTTTCACAGCGTCCGAACTTTGGCTGTAACAAAATTTAGCCCCAAATGGAAATTGATGAACACGATTTTTCGCATTGGATGCGCAAGATTGTGGAACGATTTGACATTCTCTTCAAATTGAATGTACATTAAAGCAATTTTATTTTTAATTTAAAAAGCGCCACGATTAGGCCACTATTTAAAACTTCTTTCAAAATCAACTTTTTACTATCCTTTTACCTGTTGCGGAGAGAGAGGGATTCGAACCCTCGATACCGTTGCCAGTATACAAACTTTCCAGGCTTGCTCTTTCGACCACTCAGACACCTCTCCGTATTGGATTGCAAAAATATATTTTTTATTGGTAAAAAAAATGCTCCCGGTTAAAATCGGGAGCATTTTTACATATGAGATCAGAAATTAATCTATAACTGTAATTTTTAACATATTGGTTTTACCTTTCGCTTCGATTGGAATAGCTGCAGTATTGATGATGATATCACCTTGTTTAACCAATTTTTTACTTTTTAAGAATTCGTTTACCTCAATAATGGTATTATCGGTACTTTCCCAATTATCGTAATAGAAACCTCTTACCCCCCAAAGTAAACTTACCGCGTTTAACAATGCCCTGTTACTGGTAAAAATAAAGGTTAGGGCTTCCGGACGGTGACTTGAAATTTCGAAAGCAGTATAACCGCTTAAAGTCATGGATACAATACCAACTGCATTGGTTTGTTTCGCCAGGAAACAAGCAGAGTCGCAAATCGCATCACTTAAAAAAGACGGAGATTTCGGTTTTAAAAACTTATCAGGATGGAAAGGATAGTTGTTTTCTTCGATGTTCTGGATAATTTTCTGCATCGTTTCGATTACGATCAGCGGGAACTCTCCAACCGAGGTTTCACCACTTAACATTACCGCATCAGCACCGTCTAAAACAGAGTTGGCCACATCATTCACCTCCGCACGTGTTGGGCGGGGTGTGGTGATCATACTTTCTAACATTTGGGTAGCTACAATTACCGGTTTAGAAGCTGCTCTGCATTTTGCAACAATCATTTTCTGTAACAATGGAACTTCTTCCATCGGGCATTCCACACCTAAATCGCCACGGGCAACCATAATACCATCAGTTGCAGCAATAATTTCGTCAATATTGGCGATAGCCTCCGGTTTTTCGATTTTAGCAATTACACGGGCAGTTTTACCACGCTCCGCAATAATCTTTTTAAGTTCGATAATATCTTCTGCCTTACGTACGAAAGATAAACCGATCCACTCTACATCGTTTTCTAAAACAAACTCTAGGTTTTCGCGGTCTTCCGGAGTTAAAGAAGGAATAGACACTTTTGTATTTGGCAGGTTAACACCTTTTCTCGAGGTTAAAATTCCACCATGAACAACCTCGCAAACTACTTCATCCTTTAAATTGGTAGAAATCACTTTCATCTGAAGCTTTCCATCATCCAAAAGTATAATTTCGCCGGCCTGAACATCCTGAGGGAAGTTTTGGTAAGTAATATAAATACGTTCTTCGTTCCCGATACATTCATTCGTTGTAATTACGGTAGTAGTTCCGTTGATCAGGTTGATGCCACCTTCCTTTACTAAACCAATACGGATTTTAGGGCCCTGTAAATCGGCAAGAATACCTACGTTATAGTCGTATTTTTTGTTTAAATCGCGGATGGTATCCAAAACCGCTTGATGATCTGCCTGTGATCCGTGTGAAAAATTTAAACGGCAAACATCCAAACCTGCGTTAAACATACTATATAATACATCTGGTTTTGCTGATGCAGGCCCAAGCGTGGCAACTATTTTAGTTCTCGAATGAAAAGGTTTCATTTATTAATTGATTTTAGGAATGCAGTTTAAAGAAAGCATAATTATTATCTAAAATAATCAAACTGCATTAAATTTTATATATTTTGTTTTTTTGTTCCTTGTTTGTAACTGCCAAATATAGTGTATTTAATACACCATGTATATAATTTTTATATTACCAAATTTTCGCGGCTCTTTAATTTTGTCGGATCAATCTTTGCAGCCACTTGTATATCAGGCAGTTTATTCAATCCGTTAATTAAATAATCCAAATCTTCCTTATCGATAAATTCTTTTATGATAATAAAAAAATCTACTTTGCTCATCTCCGGAATGAGAAAGCCATCGCTACTTTTATTGCAGATTAAATAGTATTCTACTTCACCTTGCTCTACAAAAAAGTAATACTTAGAGAAGGACCAGGCGGGTTCATCGATATTGAAAAATATTTCGTGATCCTCGATTTTTTCAAATTGTGTATTTAGCCGGGTATTAATTTTGTGGCAAAGCACATAGTCTTTTAGGGGTGCTGTAATCGCAATCAGTGTAAAATCAAGGTCTAAGGTAAGTTTTAGGTAAGTCTTATTCAAAGCGAAATAAATTATTTACAGAACGAAATTAAAAAACTAATTCTATATTCGCTGTGTTATTGAGGTACCAAAATTACGTATCGAAATAAAAACATTTGAAAATTGTAAGAATTTATTTTTCTTTGCACAGAATTATTTAACCATTAAATTATAAAATTATGTCTGATATTGCTTCAAGAGTTAAGGCTATTATCGTAGAAAAACTAGGTGTTGACGAAAGCGAAGTTACGCCAGAGGCTTCATTCACCAACGATTTAGGTGCAGATTCTTTAGATACCGTAGAATTGATTATGGAATTTGAAAAAGAATTCAATGTAGCTATTCCTGATGATCAGGCTGAAACCATCGGTACAGTTGGCCAAGCAATTGCTTATTTGGAAAAAAACGTTAAATAGAATTACGCTTTTTCAGTATAAATGGAATTAAAAAGAGTAGTAGTAACAGGGTTGGGTGCGCTCACTCCTATAGGCAATAATGTTCCCGATTTTTGGGAAGGGTTGACTAACGGGGTGAGTGGCGCTGCTCCTATTAAAGGTTTTGACACTGAAAAATTCAAAACCAAATTCGCATGCGAGGTTAAAAATTTTAATCCTGAAGACTTTTTGGAGAAAAAAGAAGCCCGCAAGCTAGATCCGTTTGTACAATATGCTCTTGTAGCAACAGATGAGGCTGTAAAGGATGGTAATTTTGATTTTGAAAAATTAGATACCAACCGGATAGGTGTAATCTGGGGTGCGGGCATAGGTGGGTTGAAAACTTTCCTGGATGAAATTTCGAATTTTGCCAAGGGAGATGGTACGCCAAGATACAATCCATTCTTTATTCCTAAAATGATCGTAGATATTGCTCCAGGCCATATTTCGATTAAATACGGCCTGCGTGGGCCAAATTTTGCAACTGTTTCGGCTTGCGCTTCTTCAACAAACGCCATGATTGATGCCTTTAACTATATCCGCTTGGGTATGGCTGATGTAATTATCAGCGGTGGTTCTGAAGCAATCATCAATGAGGCAGGTATGGGTGGTTTTAATGCCATGCATGCCCTGTCAACACGTAATGAAGATCCGGCAACAGCATCACGCCCTTTTGATAAAGACCGGGACGGCTTCGTAGCCGGTGAAGGTGCGGGAACCATTATTTTAGAAGAACTTGAACACGCTAAGGCAAGAGGTGCAAAAATTTATGCAGAACTTGTTGGCGGTGGAATGAGTGCTGATGCCAATCACATCACAGCACCACACCCTGAAGGTTTAGGCGCCAGAATGGTAATGACCAATGCATTAAAAGATGCTGGTTTAACAACGGCTGATATAGATTATATCAATGTACATGGTACTTCTACACCACTTGGTGATATTAGTGAAACCAAAGCAATTGGTACATTATTTGGTGAAGATGCTTATCGTTTAAACATTAGTTCAACCAAATCAATGACCGGCCACCTTTTGGGTGCCGCTGGAGCTGTTGAAGCTATTGCAGCAATTCTTGCTGTTAAAAACGATATCGTTCCTCCAACAATCAATCACTTTACAGACGATCCTGCATTTGATCCTAAATTGAATTTTACTTTTAACAAAGCTCAAAAACGTACTGTTAGAGCTGCTTTAAGTAATACATTCGGTTTTGGTGGCCATAATGCTTCTGTTATTTTCAAGAAATACGAAGATTAATTAGAACAGCATTGGTATATAATTTTGTATGCTAATTAAAAATAGATAACTTAGTTAAATATGCTAATTAGCCGTTAATTGTGTTATTTATTTAATGCCGATATTAAAATTATATAAACTCTATCTTTCTCCTGATAAGGAGTTTGTTAAAAAGCTGAAAAATATTTTAGGCTTTGTTCCAGGTAATGTTACGCTTTATAGAATGGCGTTCAGACACCGTTCTGCGGCAAAAATTCTAAAAAATGGAAGTAGGAGCAGCAATGAGCGTCTGGAATTTTTGGGCGATGCAGTTCTGGGTTCGGTAATAGCAGAACTGCTCTTTAAACATTATCCCTACAAAGAAGAAGGTTTTTTAACCGAAATGCGTTCAAAAATTGTGAATCGGGCCAATTTAAATCAATTGGCTAGAAAAATTGGTTTTGATAAGCTTATCCAGTTTGATCAGCGTTCCGTTAGCATCCAAACCAAACACAATTCTATGCTGGGTGATGCTTTCGAAGCTATCGTTGGCGCCATTTACATGGATAAGGGATATAATTTTACCAAAGAGTTTTTATTGCGCAGAATTGTAAAACCACATATCGATATCCATACCCTCGAACTCACTGAAACCAATTTTAAAAGTAAATTAATTGAATGGTGCCAGCGCCATGGTAAAGATGTACTGTTCGAACTGGCTGAAAACGGTGAAGGCGAAAGCACTAAATTATTCACTATCAGTGCGGTAGTAGAAGGCGAAAAAGTGGGTACGGGCAGAGATTATAATAAGAAAAATGCAGAAAAACTCGCCGCAGAGAAAGCTTGTGAAGTATTAAGTATCTAAGGTTTACCGGTCACTGGGTAACTCCCAACTACTTAACTGACTCCAACTCCAAACTCCAAACTCCCAACTCCAAACTCGCTTATTGACTCCCGACTGGGACTAAAACTACTTTCCTTTCCCCAGCGTATCAATAAATTTCTTAGAAGATTCTTTAATATATTTGATATAATCGTAACTGTTCCAGTACTGTGCTTTATCAAATTCAGGCCGACAATTGAGCATATATCTTTCTAAAGTATCGCCTCTTAATTCGGTATTATTTTTTATCATGCTCTGATTAAAGTATACATCAATCTGCGATTGTTTAATCTCATTATCGGCATACCGGCTAAATCTCCTTGCGTTTTTAGGATCAGTACCAAAGAGGTTATAAAGTGCGTTTAAAGGACTAAATATAGCTGATAACAGAGTCGTTTTACCGCCATTGTAAACGCCTTTATTTTTAAACTCTCTCTTAATTTCATTAAGATCTTGCTGTTTAGTATTTCCCCGAATGGTTACATCAGCTAAAGTGGTACTTCCCCTAACGAGATAAATGACCAGATCCTTTTCACTGCCCACCGCTACACGCTGATCAATCAGGTCTCTCTTGGTTACCAGAAGTGTATCGCCAATTCTGGCTTTTAACTGGAACATGCCAATATCGTTACTGCCAACCCCTATTCCTGTACGCAGATTCGTAATTTCTGATAATGCAATTCTGACATTTGAACCTTTCTCAATAACCACACCTTTCACAATAAAGTCTTGTGCCTTTGCCAAAAAGCTTATTACGGTAAAAACAAAGAGTGTAAAGGCGAATTTAAAGTTTCTCATGCTATGCTAATTTGTGTGCTTTAAAGTATCGGTATATTTTTTAGCCGACTCTTTAATGTATTTAACCGCGTCATAATTGCTCCAATTAAGGGTCATGTTACGCGTTGGGTAGTAATCAAGAAGAAATTTGTCGAGGTCTTTACCGGTTAATGTCGTATTATCCGAAACTAAACTTTTATTAAAAAACTTATCTACTTCGATCAAACTTAATTCCTTTTTATAATAACGGTTAAATTTACGCGCTCTTGCTGGTGTTTTTCCAAAAAGTTCATAAAAAAATGTTAATGGACTACCACCAAGAGGATTTAATAAAATTAATGGCGGTTTACCAGCAAAAAAAGAACCATTGTGTTTTAAATCCCGCTTTATATCTTCCATCTCTTGTTTCCTGGTCTGCCCTTTAACTGTCACTTCTGCTAGCATGGTGCTTCCCCTAACCAAAAAAACAACCAGGTCATCATCTGTTTTAACAACAATTTTTTGATCGTTGAGGTTTTTTTTCTGAATGAAAAGCGTGTCGCCTATTCTGGCATTTAACTGAAACATGCCAATATCGTTACTCGTTGTACCCATTTTACTGCGCAGGTTAATCACATTAGCCAGGGCGATCCGCACATTAGAACCTTTTTCAATCACCACACCTTTCAGCACAAAATTCTGGGCATTCAGTTTTACGCCATGTGTTAAAATGACGAGTAAAAGAATAATTTTCAAATGCTTCATTATATTAAATTGGCAAGTTAATGATTAGCATAGTGTAGATCAGATTCTATTTCAATAGCAGGTAGGCTTTGTTGTATCTTTCCCCTGTTAATTTATGTCTTAACCAGAAAATCACAAGCTTTTTCGTTTGAAAATTTTTCTATCTATAATTTTGTAAAAATAAGATTTGTTCAGGATGTAAACTGTTAAATAAACGTTAATCCTATGAAAAAACTACGGTCGGTTTTATCTACTATTTCGCGAGGGTATTTTTTTTGCTCCTGCTCATCATCGCCTTTTATCATCAGCACATGAGTTTTTGTGGATGATGTTCACTCCCGTCAGATTTAAGGATAGAGGTTCTGCACCATATAGGCCACAGCCCTGCCGAAAATAGCCGTACTGTATACCTAAACCTGATCCGATACCCATCGGATAAAATGAAAAGCCCACAGCAGCGAGGACTTGTAATGAAAAGCAGGGCTGCAACTTGACCATTACTATTATTTCGCCTTTCAGCTTAAAACCCTATCTTTGCGCATGATAAAATCCATGACAGGATACGGCTTAGCAACAGCCGATTATGCAAATGCAAAGTATAGTGTCGAAATCAAATCGCTCAACAGTAAGTTCCTGGAGCTAAATTTAAAATATCCTAAAGCTTTTTCTGATAAAGAGTTGATCCTGCGCAACATCTGCAGCAAAGATATCGAACGGGGAAAGGTAAGCTTAAGCATCACGATAGAACGCACCAATGGTGAAGTTACCGGTGCTACCATTAATACCGCTTTACTAAGCCACTACTACCAGCAGCTTGTTGCTGTTAATAATGAATTGAGTGCAGACAGTAGCAATCTGCTACAAACCGCCCTAACCTTTCCTGATGTAATTACTTACAAAGAAGAAAGTGTTAGCGAAGATGAATGGAACCATCTATACCAGATCTTTACTGAAGCCCTGGCCAACTTTAACCAGTTCAGGGAAGATGAAGGTGCTGTTTTAAAGTCGGATTTGGAACTGCGCATTAAAAACATCCTTTCGTACTTTAAATCGGTGGAAGAACTTGAACCTAAAAGGATTTCGGCCATACGCGATAAATTTAACCAGTTTTTAGAAGATGCGGTGGGTAAGGTAAATATTGATCAAAACCGTTTTGAACAGGAATTGATCTACTACATCGATAAAATTGATATTACGGAAGAAAAAACACGTTTAAAAAGCCATTGCTATTATTTCTTACAAACTTTGGCAAGTAAAGAAGCAAACGGCAAAAAGATGGGTTTCATTTCGCAGGAAATAGGTAGAGAAATTAATACCATGGGCGCTAAAGCGAACGATGCTCAAATGCAGCAATTTGTGGTAGGAATGAAGGAAGAACTAGAAAAGATAAAAGAACAATTACTAAATGTGTTGTAATGTTTGAACGTTGTTAAGTTGCAATGTTTATAAGCAACCTTTCAACCTTTAACTTTCAACCCTACAATAATATTAAGGCATGCAAGGCAAATTAATCATATTTTCAGCACCATCAGGAGCAGGTAAAACCACCATAGTACACCATTTATTAAAGAAATTTCCTGAACTGAGCTTTTCTATTTCTGCAACTACCCGCGAATTAAGGGGTGACGAAACACATGAAAACGATTACTATTTTATTACGAAAGAAGAGTTTTTACACAAAGTTGCCCGCCAGGAATTTGTAGAGTTTGAAGAAGTTTATAACGGCACCTTTTATGGTACTTTACGCTCAGAAATAGAACGCATCTGGAATGAAGGCAAACATGTGATTTTCGATATTGATGTTGAAGGTGGCATCCGATTAAAAAGAAAGTACGAAAACGACGCCTTAGCTATTTTTGTTCAGCCGCCATCATTAGCGGTGCTAAAAGAGCGTTTGAGCGGCCGCGGAACCGACAGTCCTGAAAAATTACAGGAACGTTTTATCAAAGCCGAAAAAGAATTGCTATATGCGGATAAATTTGATGTGATCTTAAAAAATTACGATTTGGCCACTGCTTGCGCCGAAGCAGAGCAATTGGTGGGGGATTTTTTAAAAAAGTAGTTTCTTAAGCGGGCAGAAATCTTTATATTTGATTGATGACTGATATTCAATTATATAGCCAAATATCTTCATTGCCTTCATATCTGAAGAAGCAAGTGTCTGATTTTGTCTTATCTCTAAAGAAAAAATCGAAAGCAAGTAAAAAACTAAAAGAAAGGCAATTTGGTTATGCTAAAGATTTTTTTAAAATGTCTGCCGATTTCGACGAGCCATTAGAAGACTTTAAAGATTATATGTGATGCAGCTTCTGTTAGATACGCATACATTTATATGGTTCATAAATGGAGATTCGTCTTTGCCAAAGAAGATAATTGATGAAATCAAAAACCTAAAAAATGAATGTTTTATCAGTATGGCAAGCATTTGGGAAATTGCGATAAAATGTAAATTAAACAAGCTTTTTTTAAATGCAGACTTCGATAAAATTTTAGACTTTCTAGATCAAAATCAAATAGAAATATTACCAATATCATTCAACCATCTTATTAAACTGAATGAATTAGATTTCCATCATCGTGACCCTTTTGATCGAATTCTAATTGCTCAAGGCATCTCGGAAAATCTAACTATTTTAACAAAGGACCAAAACTTTAGCTTTTATGAGACTAAAATGTATTGGTAAACTAATCATCTGATAAATCCATCATTGCGAACCATAGCGGCGAAAAAAGAGAACAAGGTTGAAGCTATCTTATCACTGATTAGATTGCTTAGGATCACTGAATCAGCATCGCAATGAAGATTTTATAAATACTGAAAACCTATAAACATGAAAACCGGTCTTTTCTTCGGTTCTTACAACCCTATCCATACAGGGCATTTAATTATTGCCAATTATATGGCTAACCATACCGAATTGGATGAGGTATGGCTGGTGGTTTCTCCACACAACCCATTAAAGGATAAAAGCGGTCTGACTAACATGTATGATCGGTTGGAAATGGCCAGGTTAGCTACTGAAAATGCAGAGCATATCCGTGTTAGTGATATTGAATTTGCATTACCGCAGCCTTCATATACCATAGATACCCTAACCTATCTCCACGAAAAATATCCGGAAAAGGAATTTGTACTGATTATGGGTGCTGATAACCTGGTATCTTTAAAAAAATGGAAAAACTATGAGGTACTGTTAAAAAACTATCATATTTATGTCTATCCCCGTCCGGGAGCGAATGTGAATGAATGGGAAAATCACCCCTCCATTACTTTTACAAAAACCCCTTTAATGGAAATTTCGTCAACATTTATCCGCAAAGCCATTAAAGAGAAAAAAAGTGTACAGTTTTTTTTGCCCGATAAAGTAATCGACTTTATTGAAGGCAAAGGGATGTACAGATCTTAATCTGCAGCATAACTTTTTTTAAACTTACTGTATTAAATTGATTAGTTGGACGGATTTTTGTTTAATACGGCTTTGGTTTATTAATTTAGCTAACCTGATACAACAAAATAAGTGAAAAAAAATCTTTTTATACTCATTGCCCTTTGTGGAACTGCGTTTTCTGGCAGCGCACAACAAAAATCCTATTTAGAAATGTTAGCCAACCAACCCAAATGGGTCGATTCGGTTTTTAACAAACTCAACCGCAGGGAGCGTATTGCACAGATGTTCTTTGTGCGTGCCCATACCAATTTAGGTCAAAAATATACCGATTCGGTTGGCCAGGTAATTAAACGCGAACAACTGGGTGGGGTGATCTTTTTCCAGGGAGGTCCAGTAAGACAAGCTCTTGCCACCAATGCCTATCAGAAACTGAGCAGAGTACCACTGATCGTGGCAAATGATGGGGAATGGGGCCTTGGCATGCGTTTAGACAGTACCATTTCTTATCCTTACCAAATGACTTTGGGTGCTATCCAGAACAGAGAACTTTTATATAAAATGGGTTTGGAAGTGGCTAAAGATTATAAACGGATGGGAATGCAGATGAACCTCGCCCCGGATGCGGATATTAACAATAATCCAAAAAACCCGGTAATTAACTATCGTTCTTTCGGCGAAAACAAATATAATGTGACGAACAAAGTTGCATCTTATATGAAAGGCATGCAGGATGGTGGCTTATTAACAACACTGAAACACTTTCCTGGCCATGGCGACACTGATGTAGATTCACATTACGATTTGCCACAGCTTACATTTTCTGCCACACGCTTGGACACTTTAGAAATGTATCCATTTAAAGAACTGATTAAACAGGGAGCGTCTGGCGTAATGATTGCACACATGAACATTCCTTCTTTGGATAACACCCCGAATTTACCTTCTACCCTCTCTAAGCCTATTGTTACTGGTATTTTAAAACAGAAATTAGGCTTTAAAGGGTTGATTATTTCGGATGCCATGGATATGAAAGGTGTAGTGAAATACTTTAAAAATGGCGAGGCTGATCTGATGGGGATCATTGCAGGCAATGATATCATAGAACTTTCAGAAAACAGCGATAGGGCCATTAAACTGGTACGTAAAGCAGTAAGGCATAATCGTGTAAGTATGGCTGAAATTGACCAAAGCGTACGAAAAATATTAACGGCAAAGTATTGGGCCGGGCTGGCAAAACGCGATACCATTGTAACCAAAGGCATTATTGCAGGGGTTAACCGCAATGCAAGCAATGCCTTGGTACAGGAACTGGCAAATGCATCGGTAACGCTGCTCAAAGGTAAAGATTATATTAAACGGCTGATCCCGATCAGAAGAACCGCAATTATCAGTATTGGCGTACCTTCCGTAACTACTTTTCAGAAAGAGATATCAAAAGGTTATTACAACTCTGTTTATTACGTATTGGATAAAGATGCCAGTGCCGCCCAAATTTCAAATATAGCCCGTGAAATCAGTGCTTTTGATCAGGTAATTGTGGGCATTCATGATAGCAGATCAAGGCCAGCCAATAATATACCGCTGAATGCCGGTGTAAAGAATTTTATTAAAGAACTGTCGACTAAGAATGCTGTTTTTGCCTTATTTGCCAACCCATATAACCTAACGGGCTTATCCGGATTAGAAAATAGCAAAGGTCTGGTTGTCGCCTATCAAAAAGAAGATTTTATGCAGATTTCAGCTGCTGCTGTAATTAATAACCGCATAGTACCAACAGGTAAGTTACCCGTGAGTGTGGCTCCGTTTTATAAATTTGGTGATGGACTTTAATTGTTAACCCATAAAACAAAAATAGATATTTATCACAGAGGGCAGTTTTACATTGAATAGTTCCCGGGTCTTTCAGCTTTAGCCTTTGGCCTTTAAGCTTTTCCTAAAACAATTTCACCATCAAAATGATTATGTAATATAAAACCTTAAAGTTATGATAGATCCGGAAGACGACAATTACTCAAACGATCCTAACGATGCTTTACGCAGAGAGGATGATGTAGAAAATATCAGTGAAATTAGTGGTGATGATACCAGCATTGAACACGATAAAGATCTGCTGGAGCAAGCCGATGAAGCTTCAAGAGCATCTTATGAATTAAACCTTGATGACGAGGTGGATGAAGATGAGCTAGACGATTAATAAGAAAGCCGTTCCAATCTTACATTAGAACGGCTTTTCATTCTTTTAAGCTAATTACCATACACCCTAATCCTAAGACCTTAACTCTAACTTGGCTTTGACTTTATAAGTTTCAGGATCAACAGCTGCCTTTGTCCAGCCCTTTAAAAATGAGGTAATTTTCTTTACATCATGTCCTACTTTCTTTTTACCGTTAGCACCAACTTCCTCCGTTTCTAAATAAGACGAATTTTCGATGTGTAATACTTTACCTTTTCCGTCAAGAATTAAGAATACCGGAAAACCAAAACGTTGAGGATAGCCTAAACCAGCCAGAACATTTTCGTTTTTATTTTCAGGACTATAATTAACCAACACCGTCTCAAAGTTATCATCGATGTATTTTTTTAACGTCGCTGTGCTATCCACCAGATGATGAAAGGCGATACACCAGCTGCACCAGTTACCGCCAACCTGTAACAACACATGTTTATTTTCTTTAGCTGCTTTTGCAACTGCAACGGCAATATCCGATTTAGCATCTGCCTGTGGGTTATAAATATGAACGCCTTCTTTTTTTACCTGACTAAAAGCCGCAGTAGAAATCAATACAGCAGTTAATAAAATGACTAATTTTTTCATTTTTTTTAAATAATATTCAAATGTAGTAAAGTCTAGTATTATTGTAGATTATTCGCAAATTCTTTACAGAGCAGAAACATTCATTGGTCATTAACATAACTTGTTTTTATCGAAAGGTTTAAACCTGTTTGAGTTTTTCCATTGTCACATTTACATTGCCCATTTTACATTTAACTATCTTTGTATCCAAATGGATTTCTTAGATATACATACCCATAAAGTGGCTACTCAAACTGGTGTGATCAGCATTCAAAGCCTGTCGTTAACCCAGGATATCTTTTTAGCGATGCCGAAAACGAAACCCATTTCGGTTGGGTTACATCCATGGTTTGCCAAAATTGACCATCTCGACCAGCAGATGAAATATCTAAGTGTTGTAGCCAATCAAACCAATGTAAAACAGATTGGAGAATGTGGTTTAGATCGCTTAAGGGGCGAAAACCTGGAGAATCAGATTAAAATTCTGGAAAAGCAGATTGAATTGGCAGAAAAAGTCAAAAAACCTTTGATTTTACATTGTGTTAAATGTTTCGCGGAATTAATTGCGCTTAAAGACCAGTTGAAAGTTAAAGTACCCATGATCATTCACGGCTTTAATAAAAACGAAGAACTTGGCAAACAGCTATTGGATAAGGGATTTTTACTCTCCTTTGGTTTGACGGTGTTGAAGGAAAACTCTGGCGCAGCAAAACTGATTAAAAATACCAATAGTTTTTTCCTGGAAACAGACGACGCTGATATTTCAATTGAGGAAATTTACGGAGCAGCAGCCATTTTAAAAAATTGTAGTGTAGATGAACTCAAAGCTCGTATTTTTACCGACTGGATTAAACTGAACAATTAGCCAGGAAGACACAGAAAATTTTTACTTTTTAGTTAAATATAAAAAACGAACCATCGCATTATAAGACAAGGTGAAATCTGTGTCCATCCTTTTCAGCTGTGGTTAAATATAAAAATTGATATGTCTGATGTTAGCTGGCTTTCGCGCTCTGCCCTGCTTGTAGGTAATGATGGAATAGATAAACTCCAATCCAAACATGTTCTCGTAGTCGGCTTAGGCGGAGTGGGTTCTTTTGCCGCCGAATTTATCTGCCGTTCAGGAATTGGTGAAATGACCATTGTTGATGGTGATGTAGTTGACCCCACCAACCGGAACAGGCAGCTACCTGCTTTGGCCACCAATCATGGTGTCAGCAAGGCTGCAATTATGCAGGAACGTTTATTGTCTATCAATCCCGAATTAAAACTGCATGTAGTGAACACCTTTCTTACGCCAGAGAAATGCAGGGAAATTTTAGAAGCCGGTTTCGATTATATTATGGATTGTATTGATAGTGTAATGCCTAAAATTACATTATTAGGAACGGCATTGGAAAAAAACATCCCCATTGTAAGTTCAATGGGCGCAGGTGGTAAGATGGATCCCACACGTTTAAGAATTACCTTGCTGCCTGAGACTTATCAATGTGTTTTTGCCAGTTATGTGCGTAAGCGGCTGAATAAACTTGCCAATGCGGCAAAAATAAAAGCTGTTTTCTCCACAGAAGAAATGGATAAAAATTCTATGATCATGACCGATGGAAGCAACTTCAAACGCTCGGCTTATGGTACAGTTTCCTATCTGCCAGCAGCATTTGGCGGCGTATGTGCTTCGGTAGTGATCCGCGATTTACTTGGGCTTCCTATTGAAATGGCCGAACGGCCTGCAAGGATCAGCCATAAAACATTAGCCAAAAAGAAGAAAAAACCGTAAACAGGTGTATTGTTGATATCATGATTTCGGAAAAATTTTAAATTGTTGTAAGTTTAAATTTCCGAGAAATATCACATTATGCCCCAGCCCCTCAAAATTCTTCAAGCCTCAGCAGGTTCAGGTAAGACGTTTAGTTTAACCGCACATTACCTCACACTGCTTTTTAGCGGCGATAACAAATACCGCGAAATTTTGGCCGTAACCTTTACCAATAAGGCAACAGAGGAAATGAAAACCAGAATACTGGAAGTATTACTTGGACTGGCAAAAGGTGATCTGTCAAAAAAAATCGACGACTATCGGAAACTAATTCTTAACGCCTATCCGATATTAAGCTCACAGGAGTTACAGATCAAAGCAGATAAAATATACCGTAAAATTCTGCATGACTACAGCCGTTTTTCTGTAAGCACCATTGATGGTTTTGTCCAGAAAGTAATCAGGGGTTTTGCTTTTGAGCTAGGCCTAAACGCCGATTATAATTTAGAGATGAATTATGATAAGGTGAAAGATGATCTGGTAAACAAACTGGATGAGGCCTTAGATCACAACAAGCAGCTGTTACAATGGATTATCGATCTGGCCATTGAACGCATTAGCGACAATAAAAGCTGGAACTATAAATTCGAACTTTATAACCTGATCGGCGAAATATTTTCTGAACGTTTTCAGATTTTTGAAGATGCGGTAAACGCTCTTGGTTTGGAAAACATCGACGAATTATTTAAAAAATACATCAGCCTTACTAAGGCAGAAATCAAAAGCTTTGAGGAAGAACTGGTTTCGCTGGCAACAGAAGCAAACGAAGCTCTGAATGTAACCGGGGTAGAAACCGAACACCTGAAAGGGAAATCCAGAAGTCCGCTGGCTAAAATTATTCTCGTTGCCAGGGGTGATTTTTCAAAGATCGAACCTCTTTTCAATCTGATTGATCAACCCGATGAATGGTTTCAGAAAAATGCAAATTTCCCTGAAGCTTTTGATACGGTAAATCCGATACTAAAAAAGTTAAAAACGCACTATTTAACACATTTACCCAACTACAGTCTGGCTATTGCCTTCAATAAAAACCTTTATTATTTGAGGTTGATGCAGGAAATCGCTATGCTTTTGAAAGAATACAGGGCGGAAAACGATAACCTGCTGATCAGTGATGCACAAAAGCTGATTTCAGGAATTACCGAAGATGCCGGAGACAACCCTTCTTTTATCTGGGAAAAAGTAGGCAACCGTTACCGCAATTTTTTGTTCGATGAATTTCAGGATACTTCTACCAGTCAGTGGGGCAGCTTTAAGTCTCTATTGACTAATGCAATGGCCACACCGAGCCAGGATCTGATTGACCACCTGATTGTTGGCGACACCAAGCAATCTATTTACCGCTGGCGTAATGGCGATTGGAACATCCTGCATAAATATGCCAAATTAGATGTTGGTGCAGAAAATGTATTGGAAGAAAGTTTAGCCGAGAATTATCGTAGTGCCGAAAACATCATCACTTTCAATAATTTCCTTTACAAGGCTATTCCCTTAACCTTGCAGAACGAATTGAATGAAAACCTGGCCACCAAACCCGAAAGCATTTCCAGATGGTGGCTAGAACAAAATTACCAGCAGATTATTACCGATATTTATGGTAGCTCTACACAAAACTTTGCAACCAATACCCTAAAAGGCGGAACCATAAAAATCAAAAAATTCGGCAAAGATCATGCACCGGATGAAGCTCGTTTTACCGAAACTGTTTTTAGGGATATTGCATTAGATGATATTGTTAATGAAATAAACTATCTCAGAAACGAACAGCAATATGCACTAAAAGATATTGCCATTTTGGTTCGATCGAACAGTGAAGCTTTACTGACGGTTAAAAAATTAATGGAGCATAACTTACCCGTTTTATCTGGCGATGCGCTATTGATTTCGAATAACTCGGCCATACAGCTCATCATTAACACATTAAAAGTATTGATCGGTTTAGAAGCACAAACAGCATTATACAAGGCCAACTGTATAGCCCTCTACCATGCGCTGCACAACAAGGACATAGATGCCAGTTATTACCTCAACCTGACCAATAAACCTTTAAGCACGCTTACTGCCGTTTTACCGGTTACTTTGTGCGAAAACTGGCAAAGTTGGTTACAGCTTCCCCTACCCGAGCTGGTAGAAATATTGATTGAAAGTTACGGATTAAAAAGTCTCATCACCAACTTACCCTACCTGCTTGCTTTTAGAGATTTGACAGCCTCTGCCGCCAAACTGGGCGAAAAAGGTATCCTTTCATTTTTAACCTGGTGGGAAGAAGATGGTATTAAAAAATCATTACCATCGCCGGAAGGTGCCGATGCCATACAGATTATTACCATTCACAAATCGAAAGGTTTAGCTTTCAGGGCTGTTTTTGTGCCTTTCTGTAATTGGGAAATTAAGGGTAAACCTAATGGCACTTTCTGGGTGTCTTCAGAAGAAACGGTTTATAGTGAGCTAAAAGGCATTCCATTAAAATACAATGAAGCACTGGCCGATTCAGCAATTGCAAAAGCCTATTACGAAGAGTTGCTTTACAATAACATGGATGCATTAAATATGCTCTATGTAGCCACTACACGATCCAAAGATTATCTTTACATAGCTACCATGGCCAAAAAGGAATTGAAATTATCCAACATGGGCGATGCAATCAATTTCACTTTTGATGAGCAGTTTGATGAAAACGGCGTGTACGAAATTGTAGAACCTGTAACAATTGAAAATAAGATGGAAGATTCGAATTTTATCAACCTCGATAGTTATCCAACTACAACGCGCTTATCCGAACTTTACATCCCTTCAGAAGACAAACACTTGAAACATTTAGTGAATATTGAAAAATCAGGTAGAAAAGGCTCTTTACTGCACGATATCCTGGCCAGCGCCAGTACACAAAAAGAAGTTGATGATTACACCTCCAACCTGGTTTTGCAAGGCATTATCCAGGAGGAAGAAAAGCAGAAATTAATTTCATCCGCACTTGAAGTACTGGAACACCCCGAATTAAAAGAGATTTTAGGTAAGGCCAGCGAAAGCATTGTAGAAAAAAACATTATCGATGCCAGTGGAAAACTGCACCGTCCTGATCGGGTTTTGATTAATGCCGATGAAGTGATAATACTTGACTATAAATTTACCATCGAGGAGAGCGACAAACACATTGAACAGGTCAATAATTACAGAATTTTACTTTCAGAGATGGGTTACCAAAATATCAAAACCTATCTCTTCTATGCAGTTAAAGGCAAATTGAAATTAGTTTAATATGCAGATGAAACCATTTTTACAGGAAGTTGCCGAAGATTTAGTTGCCCGGTTTGATAACCAGTTGGAAAACTGCGCCATCGTTTTCAATAATAAACGGCCATCGGCCTATTTACAGAAACACTTTGCAGATATCATTGGTAAACCATTTTTCAGTCCTGCATTTTTTACCATACAAGAGTTCTTTGCCAGTTCTACCAGTTATAAAATAGCCGATTTTTACCTGCAGTTTTTTACTTTGCACCGCATTTATAATCAACTGCTTGCTGAAGAAAAATTAGAAACCATTTCGAGCCATAAGTTTTTTCCTTTAGCAAAAATCATCTTAAGCGATTTTAATCAGATTGATGCCGATTTGGTTGATGCAGAAAAATTATACCGAGATCTGGAAGATATATCGGTCATCAATAAAGATTTCGATTATTTAAGTGCAGAGCAATATGAGTTTCTTGCCCAATTCTGGACTTCTTACTCTGAAGGAAAACATAAAAAACAGCAGGAACTTTTTATCAAGATGTGGCGCAGGATGCCGAAACTTTACCATAAATACCACGCAACACTTAAAGCGCAAGGCTATTTAACCAATGGTTCCGTTTATCGGTATCTGGCTGATGATATCACCCGTCATCAGGGATTCATTTCGAATTTTGATAAGGGAAAGATCATTTTTGTTGGATTTAATGCTTTGAGCAGTGCCGAAGCCAAAATATTTACCCAGCTACAGGAAGCTGGTAAAGCTTTGTTTTACTTCGATGCCGATCCATATTATTTAGACGATATTTCGCAGGAAGCAGGCTTGTTCCTCCGTAAAAACATCAGTCAACTCGGTTTGAAGAATGAATTTGCCGACCAGGAAAGTTTAATGAAATCGGCCCCGCACCAGGTAAAAGTTTTTAAGGTTCAGGGGCAATCTGCACAGGCTAAAATCCTGAACAATATTTTAGCAGAAGATTATACTGCAGCCGAAACTGTTGGAAAAACAGTGGTGGTTTTAGCAGATGAAAGTTTATTAATTCCCACTCTTCAAACAATACCAACCAACCTGAACGGCAAAGAGATTGACCTTAATGTAACAATGGGTTTTGCTTTGTCAACCTCCAGTATTTTTGGTTTGATTGATTTGTGGTTGGCGAGTCAGCTGGAGATTTTACAGCGCGATAAAGTAAGTTACAAAAATGTAGAAGCTTTTTTAACCCATCCCCTAACTGGTCTTACCCAAAAAATGCGTGATAAAATTTTAACCGCACTGCTGGAAGAAAATCAGGTAGAGATTGATCATCAACGGCTGTTACGTCAGAGCGGCCTATTTGAGGCTTTTTATAAAAAAACCGACGATCCACAACATGTGGTTACCAATCTGTTGGATGTACTGGATTATGTACTCACCCGATTATCAAATGCAAAAACGCTCAAAAAAATCGATGCGGAACTGTTTGTAAAAACCATTCAGGAGTTGAACCGTTTGCACGATACTTTTAGCAACCACATCGGTAAAGAAGAAATTCCGTTTGTCATTTATCTTGTTCAAAAATCAATGCAGGCCATTGCGGTACCACTTTCAGGCGACCCTTTGAATGGAATCCAGGTAATGGGATTGCTGGAAACCCGGAACCTGAATTTCGACAAAGTGGTAATTTTAGGTTTTAATGAAGGCATTATCCCGAAATCATCTATCGGTAACAGCTTTATTCCAGATTCAATACGTCGTGTTTATGGATTGCCGGTTCTTGAAAATCTCGATGCCATTTCTGCTTATATGGTATACCGTCTATTACAGCGGGCCAAGAATATCAATTTTGTCTATAACAGCCTGACAGACGAATCTACCTCGGGCGAAGCCAGCAGAATACTAAAGCAACTGGAGTATGAAAGTGGTTTCGAATTCACTTATAATGAACTAAATCTTGAAGTAAAAACGGAACCCTTTAAAGAAGTAAAGATCGAGAAAACAAATAATGCCTTCATTCAGGCAACACTCCAAAAATACCTTGATAAGAAAAAGGTGCTTTCCCCTTCAGCACTCACCCAGTACATTTCCAATCCGATAGATTTCTTCTTCAATTACATTGCAGGCATTAAAGAACCGAAAGAAATCAGTGCAGTGGTAGAAGCTAATGAGATCGGTTCGATTTTGCATAAAGTGATGGAATATTTTTACGAAGATTTAAGATCTGATGAAATTACTATAGCGCGTATTAAAGAAAAACGCAAACAGGTTCCTAAACTGATACAAAAAGCCTTTAACGCGGTGATGTTCAAAAATCCTGATATGATCATGGAATATAAGGGCATGCAAAAAGTTATCTTATCCATTGTAGAGGCCTATGTAAATATCATTTTAAATCAGGATGAAGCGCAAACCCCTTTCACCATTATCAGTCTCGAACAAAAGGTAGAGGCCGAGATCAGTTTCCCGCTAAGGGGAAAAGAAGCCAGTATCAAAATTTTTGGTTTTATCGATCGTGTTGATGTAAAGGATGGCGTAACCAAAATTATTGATTATAAAACCGGTAGCGATAAGCTCACGTTCAAAGATATTCCTGAGTTGTTCAATTCTGATGGTAAACACATCAATAAAGCGTTGATCCAGACCCTATTATACACCTATGCCTATGAACAGTTTTCGGGCAAAAGTTTTGTAGAACCAAATCTATACGTAGTAAAAACCATGAGTGCAGATGGTGTCTGGTTTAAATCAGGCAGGCAAAACCTTTCAGGAGCCTATTTAGAAGAAATTAAACCGGAATTTCTTGCCGAATTGAGAAGAAAACTGACTGAACTTTTCGAAGCACCCTATTTTATGGCCAGCAAAGTGGAGGAGAATTACAAATATTCTATTTATAAAACTTTATTTGGAAAATAGTAGTGACCGCAAAAAAGCGAACTAACCTTAAAGGGCGCTAAATCTGCAATAAAAATAACCAGCGGGCAAACTGAGGAAAAAGCACAGCAGAAGCCGAGCTTCATTAAAACTTAGCTTAATCACCCTCTGCGTAAATCGCTGTGTTTCCTCCGGTGAAACAAAACTTTCCATACATTGCGAAAACATTGCATGCTTTGCAGTTAATCTCTTAAATTTAAAAATGCTAACCTTAAATTTTACAAATTTCCCCGTACTCGAAACCGAGCGTTTGATCCTGCGCGAACATGATCTTGCCGATGCCGAAGCACTCTTTGCCATGCGGACCAACGAAACTGTAATGAAATATATCGACAGGGAAAGACCGAACGATATTTTTGAAGTCAAAGACTTTATTTCCCGAATTAGAAATAGCTATGAAAATGGAGATAGCCTCGCCTGGGTAATTGCCTTAAAGGATAAGCCTAAGCAAATGATTGGTTCAATCGGATACTGGCGTACTGATTTTGCCAATCACCGCGCAGAGATAGGTTATATGCTACATCCTGATTATTGGCGGCAGGGAATTATTTCAGAAGCCCTAAAACGGTCAATTGATTTTGGTTTTAATGAGGTTAACCTGCATACCATCAGTGCCAACATTAATGTAGAAAACAATGCTTCCAGACAGATACTGATCAAACACGGCTTTGTAAAAGAAGCACATTTCAAAGAGGATTATTATTTTAGGGGCCAGTTTCTGGATAGTGAAATTTATGGATTGTTGAACCCGAATCACTAAATCTAAACAAGCAGATCATCCAACTCGACTGAAACGAAACGGGATGCCCGCCTGTGCTGGCAGAGAGATCTAAATAGATTTAACGAAGCACCGAATGGTTCTTGACTTCGTAGCTCCACGCGAAATCAAAGCAGGTGGATGGGGTGGCTATATTTCGGAAAAAGCACAGGCATTAACATAAAACGCTTAACAAAAACTCAATTGCCCAATAATATTTCTCCTTACAAGGAATTAACAAAAAATTACGCTTAAAAAAACGTTAAATAATCAGGCAAATCACTTATAATTATTACAAAACATAGGCATTTTAGCCTTTGGTTTCAAAGCGATTAATAATTATATTTGCCACCGTTATTAAAATTTACAATGAGAGAAATCCAATTTAGAGAAGCACTTCGCGAAGCCATGAGCGAAGAAATGCGTAAAGATGACCGCGTTTTTTTATTAGGTGAAGAAGTAGCAGAATATAACGGTGCGTACAAAGTAAGTCAGGGTATGCTTGATGAATTTGGTGCAAAACGAATTATCGATACCCCAATTGCCGAATTAGGTTTCGCCGGTATTGCAACTGGTGCAGCTACAGCTGGACTTATTCCGATTGTAGAGTTCATGACATTTAACTTCTCTTTAGTTGCGATCGATCAGATTATCAACGGAGCGGCTAAAATCTTATCAATGAGCGGTGGTCAGTTTTCATGCCCGATGGTTTTCCGTGGCCCAACAGGTAACGCAGGACAGTTAGGTGCACAACACTCTCAAAACTTCGAGAACTGGTACGCTAACACTCCCGGCTTAAAAGTGGTAGTTCCGGCTACACCTTACGATGCAAAAGGTTTATTAAAGCAATCAATCCTTGATCCCGATCCGGTAATTTTCATGGAATCGGAAGTAATGTATGGTGATAAAGGCGATGTTCCGGCAGAAGAGTATTATATCGAACTTGGTAAAGCTAAAGTAACCAAAGAAGGTACAGATGTAACCATTGTAACTTTTGGCAAAATGTTAACCCGCGTGGTAAATCCTGCGGTGGAAGAGTTAGCCAAAGAGGGAATTAACGTTGAAGTGATAGATTTACGTACTGTACGCCCTATCGATTATGCGACTATTATCGAATCAGTTAAGAAAACAAACCGTTTGGTTGTGGTAGAAGAGGCCTGGCCATTGGCTTCGCTTTCTGGCGAAATTGCCTTCATGGTACAAAAACATGCATTCGACTATTTAGATGCACCAGTTTTACGTATTACCTGTGCAGATGTTCCACTTCCATACTCACCAACTTTAATCGCAGCAAGCTTACCTAATGCGGAGCGTGTAGTTAAAGCGGTAAAAGAAGTAATGTACGTTAAAAAATAAAATGTCATCCGATAGTTATCGGATCTGAGCATAGCGAAGATGCTTTTTAGATATCAATCCTCCAAAGTAATTTGGGGGATTTTTTATTCCCATACTATGGAGTGGTACCCTAAAATGTTGCAATGTACAGATACTAAAAACCGTAGAAAATCAAAAAAAATGAAGCTATAATATTTCTGTTTTTTATATGATACATGTGGTCAGTTTGTAGAAAATAACTTAGTTTAACATGTGCTTGGTAAAACCTGAAAAATGATTGAACGCTGATCATTGGCTCTTTTTTTTCAAAAACTTACTCACAAATTTCGGTGGAAAACTTCATGTTAAAAATCATTAAATCCCACAAATCCTGATTAGCTTTGCTTCCTTTATTTTACCCTTTAGGATATGTTAACCCACCATAAAATAATTGCAGCAGAACTAAAAGTTGCAGAGAAACAAGTAACCGCAACCGTAACCCTGTTGGATGAAGGCGCAACCGTTCCGTTTATTTCCCGTTACCGTAAAGAGGCAACCGGTAGTTTAGATGAGGTTGAGGTAGCCGCCATCCGCGATCGGGTTTTGCAATTACGCGATTTAGATAAACGCCGTGAAGCGATTTTAAAATCGATGAACGAACTCGGTAAATTAACGCCCGAACTGGAAAAAAAGATCAGTGAAGCAGAAAGCATTTCGCTTTTAGAAGACATTTACCTTCCATTTAAACCCAAGCGTAAAACACGTGCATCGGTTGCAAAAGAAAAAGGCTTGGAACCTTTGGCGCTGCAGATATTTGAGCAGCACAGTTTCGACCTTGCGGATGAGGCTGATAAATTTATCGATGCCGAAAAAGGTGTAAACTCGCCTGACGAAGCTTTGGCCGGGGCAAGGGATATCATTGCCGAACTGATTTCTGAAAATGCAGAGGCCCGTAACAAAATGAGAACCTATTTCCAGGAAAAAGCCGTCTTTAAATCGGAAGTGATCAAAGGAAAAGAAGAAGAAGGGATTAAATATAAGGATTATTTTGAATGGAGCGAGCCGGTCAAAACAGCTGCATCTCACCGTGTACTGGCCATGCGCCGTGGCGAAAAGGAACTGATTTTAAGATTAGATGCACTTCCACCTGCAGATGAGGCCATTGCTATACTGGAAAATCAGTTTATTTTAGATAATAATGCGGCTTCTAAACAGGTTCAGCAGGCTTTAGAAGACAGCTACAAGCGCTTATTGGAGCCAGCAATGGAAACCGAACTCCGTGTTTTTACCAAACAAAAAGCAGATGAAGAAGCCATCCGGGTTTTTGCCGAAAATGCACGTCAATTGTTACTAGCGGCTCCAATGGGGCAAAAAAATGTACTGGCCATCGATCCGGGATTCCGTACAGGCTGTAAGGTGGTTTGTTTAGATAAGCAGGGTCAGCTGTTAGAAAATACTGCCATTTATCCGCATACCGGACAGGGTAATATTAAAAATGCTGAATTTACGATCCAACAGCTTTGCGAGAAGTACGAAATTGAAGCCATAGCTATTGGTAACGGTACTGCCGGTAGGGAAACTGAAGCTTTTGTGCGCGCATTAAATTTACCACACATTACGATTGTAATGGTTAACGAAAGTGGTGCGTCAATTTATTCCGCATCAGAAGTGGCCAGAGAAGAATTTCCCATGCATGATATTACTGTGCGTGGAGCTGTTTCAATTGGTCGCCGTTTAATGGATCCATTGGCCGAATTGGTTAAAATTGATCCAAAATCTATCGGTGTTGGCCAATATCAGCACGATGTTGATCAGAATAAATTACAGGCAAGTTTAGACGATACCGTAATCAGTGCAGTAAATTCGGTAGGGGTGGAATTAAATACGGCTTCAAAACAGATCCTGGCTTACGTTTCTGGTTTAGGACCAACTTTAGCGAAAAACATTGTCGATTATAGGAACACACATGGTGCTTTTAAAAACCGCGAAAGCTTAAAAAAAGTACCTCGTTTGGGCGATAAAGCATACGAGCAGGCAGCAGGTTTCTTACGTATCCGCAATGCCGAAAACGTTTTGGATACCAGCGGTGTACATCCTGAACGTTATGCCGTAGTGGATCAAATGGCTAAAGACCTGGGTACTACCGTTTCTGCGCTAATGAAAGACACACAATTGCAAAAACAGATAAAACTACAGCAATATGTAACAGAGGAAATCGGCTTGCCAACATTGAATGATATTTTAAAAGAACTGGCGAAGCCCGGCCGCGATCCACGGGAACAGTTTGAGGCTTTCAACTTTACCGATGGTGTGAATGAAATTTCTGATTTAAGAGTGGGTATGAAACTACCGGGAATTGTAACCAATATTACCAATTTTGGAGCCTTTGTTGACATTGGCGTACATCAGGATGGTTTAGTCCACACCAGTCAGCTGGCTAACCGTTTTGTAGCTAATCCAAATGACGTGGTGAAAGTGCATCAAAAGGTAGAGGTTACGGTAATGGAAGTTGACGTGACCCGGAAAAGGATTTCCTTATCGATGAAAACTGAGGTGGGTCCGAAGTCTGAAGTCCGCAACCGGGAGTTGAAAGAGCAGAAACCCAGGCAGAATTTTAAACCGAATAACAATAACAAACAAAACTTCAAGCCGCGTAATGAACCAAAAGATGCAGATGGCGATTTACAGGAAAAATTGGCAAAGCTTAAAGGGATGTTTAAATAATATGGTTAATGAGCGGCACAGGTAAACTTGTGCCGCTTTCATTTAGGAAATTACCAGAGCGCGAATTAATAATCAAATTGATGGGTATAATCTTTATTAACGTCGACGGTAACACCATCATCATTGGTAACCACTTTACCATCTATCTCCGCTTTATAGCTGATCTGATAGCTGGCATTAAAGTTAATGCACTGCGCGCTAGCCGTAATTACATCAACTGGTAATATCGTCTCAATTACATAAGTTTTGGTACTTCCGGTAAAATCGTCTTTCCCTAAAGAAATAGCAGCTTCATTGTTCCTGGTCACACCATTTACCTTCCAGATGGTTTTAGTACCTTTAGTATCACCCCCTACAATCACGAACGAAACGTAGTCATCAGTTGCATTCACGCCGTTTGCAGTGATGGTAAATTTTGCAGTTTTACCACTTTTTGAAGGAGTAGTTTCCGAATCTTTTTTACAAGAAAATAATAGCGAAAAAACGAGAGCAAGAGATAATAATGTTGAAATTTTTTTCATAGATTTTTTATCATTTTCTTAGCACATATGCGAATAAAATGCCAAAACCAGTAGCTATCATTAAAATACTATATTTCAGGTAAACAGAACTACCTGTTTTTAAGTAGTTTTTAGATTGTATTTCATTTTTTAATGCCTGCTATGATAAACAATGTCCTAATTCTTGTTTTCAAGAAAGATTTAAAGAAAAGATAACATTTCCAAAGTCCTTAATCTTACCTTACAAATTGGATAGCGGCTTAGCTTTATTAGATTGTGGCTACTACGAACCCTCAAACCTGTCTCTGAGTTCAAATCTTTTTTTCGGTAAACTATCAGGATAGTTATTCTGAATAAATGCAATCATAGCTTCTCTCACGTAACACCTCAAATCAAAAGCTCTTGATGAATTGGAGGCGCTCATCAGAAAACGCACCTCAATGTTCCCATCTTTAGTACTGTCTGTAACCTGTACCACATTTACCCTTTTATCCCATAAGGGGTTTGCATTCAACAATCTGGTTAATTCCTGTCGCATAGGTTCAATAGGAATAGTATAATCAAGATATAAAAAAACTGTCCCAAGCAGATCAGCAGAAACACGTGTCCAGTTTTGGAAAGGCTTTTCAATAAAATAGGTAATCGGCAAAATCAAGCGTCTTTGGTCCCAAATATTAACAACTACATACGTTAGCGTAATTTCCTCTACCTTACCCCACTCGCCTTCCGCTATCAGCACGTCGTCAATTCTGATCGGCTGTGTAAAGGCAATCTGAAAACCCGCCAGTAAATTGCCAAGTGATTTCTGCGCAGCAAAACCGATGATAATCCCTCCTATGCCGACACCGGTAAGCAGCCCCGCTCCGATTTTACGCATACTTTCGAAACTCAATAAAATAATGGCAACAGTAATTAAAATAATGAGCGAAACAATAAATTTTCGAACAAATTGCAATTGTGTTCTGATTTTACGCTCTTTAAGATTGTTTTCTTTATTTAAATCATATTTCAGGTAGAAATAATCTTCCAAAACGTTAATCACACGCACTAAAATAAACGCAAAAACAATCGTTAAGGCTATTTCCAATGCTTTGCTTATTGGAAGTCGATATGTTGGAGACATTTCCATCAGCGTTAAAGAGAAGTTGAGGAACAATAAAGGTATTAAAAAAGCAATAGGCCTCCGCAAGTGCTTAACTGTCGATTTTATAATGATAAAATCCCACCACCGGGAAAGCAGGATAAAAGTTTTGTGAATGATGAACCTAACAAAAATACCAAGAGATATCGCTATCAAACCAATAATGAGGTTCTTAAAAAACAAAGGAATAGGATAACCGAAAATCTGGTCGAGATATTGCATAAAAGAAATTTGCTGGTTACTGAATGTGGCGCTTGGCCATTTGACATTTTAATAACAGCTATATTTTTGGATTGTTTGCCGTTAGAAAACCAATAGATGAAAATAAATTATTTACATTAGCATTTATACGTTACCAATAAATACACATGGATTTTTTCGATGCTCAAAGTATATTTTTCATAGCTCTTGGCTATAAAATGAGTTATTTGGAATTCTTTGCTGTAATTACAGGGATTATTTCAGTAATACTTTCTGCAAAAGCCAGTATTTGGAGCTGGCCCATGGGTATCGTAAATGTATTTTTATCAGCTTTTTTATATTATCAAAATCAGCTCTACCCAGATATGTTTTTAATGGCTTTCTTTTTTGTAACCAACATCATAGGCTGGTGGCGATGGACAAACCCAAAGTCGGGAGAGGAAGATAAAAATAAAGAGCTTAAAATCAGTTTTATGCCGTTAAGGCAATTTCTGTATTTATTATCTATTGGCATTATTGGTACATTATTGATCGGTACTCTGGCCGCTCGGCTCCACAACTGGCTGCCCCTATTATTTAATTTACCGAGTGCCTATCCTTTTATTGATTCATTTATTTTTGTAATGAGCATAATCACCACTTTTTTAATGATTCAGAAAAGAGTAGAATGCTGGATAATCTGGTTGATTATTGATATTGTAGCTACTTATCTCTATTTCCTAAAAGGAATTAAATTTATGGGAGTCGAATATTTCATTTTTACCATTATTGCAGGCTTTGCCTTATGGAACTGGATTAAGGAATACAAGGGTTACAGTAAAACAATATCGAATACTGAAGATTTATAGATCTGATTTCGACTTACAAAACATTTTTTTATCTTTAACTTAGATCCTAAATGATATGACAGCGAAACAGATGCTTCCTATCATCCCTGATAATATAGTACTTAATAAAATTTACGGGTTAAGAGGCCTAAAAGTGATGCTGGATAGTGATCTGGCGGAGTTGTATGGCGTAGAGACTAAACGTGTCAATGAGCAGGTTGGTAGAAATCCTGATCGGTTCCCAGAAGATTTCATGTTTCAACTGACTGATGAAGAGTGGTTAAACTTGAAGTCGCAAATTGCGACTTCAAGTTGGGGCGGTAGAAGAAAACTTCCTTTTGTTTTTACCGAACATGGCATACTGATGCTGTCAAGCGTATTAAAATAGCAAGCAGGCTATCCAGGTAAATATCCAGATTGTCAGGATTTTCTCCCGAATACGGCAATTTATTATTGACAGCGGTGAACTTAAACTTGAAATCGAAGAAATTAAGCAAAAAGTAAGCAATCAGGATAAAAACATCGAACTGGTTTTTACCTATCTGGATAAACTCATTGATAAGAAAATCGAGCCAAGAAAAAGAATTGGATATATGCCGGATGATCTGTAAGCGATAACATGACATCTATTCACTTTACACATAACCTTTAATAATTGTTCTAACCAGTTTTCTAACGGAATTAAGCGATATCCTTTTAAATTCTCAACAGCTTTACTCACAATGTGATTCCAAGAGGTAATTTATTTATAAAATCGATATAAATGACAGTAGAATTTAATGTGAAAAATCTCCCCAGGGACAATCATTGCAAGAAGGCTTTTTCTGCCAATAGCCCGCCCCGTTTCTTGTGGAAGCAATCTTTAGAGCAAAGAAAACGAGCATGATAGATTGCTTTACCCAAGCTTGCGGATTCCTCCTTGCAATGACGACCTTTTTTAGGAAGGTCTGTCCATCTTATGCATGAAAAATATACAGCCGATGAACCTATTGCTTGCTACCTCAACATCATAACTGCATTTAAACGGTATAAAAACTGGATTGAAGCCCCTGGAAGAATTGCAGGTTTTACTTTACAAAAAAGCAATAATCAGATTGCCTCATCGCTACGCTCAGCGCAATGAAAATATTTTATGCCAAAAATTTCACCACAACTATTTGATAATAAAAGTATTCTATCTATCTTTGCAGTCCCAAATTTAATGGGAATAATAAATTGTTTAATAAATTAAATACAAGCAAGTGAATACGTTAAGTTACAAAACTGTCTCGGCCAATGCTAAAACTGTAAACAAACAGTGGATTGTTGTTGATGCGGAAGGCGAGATTTTGGGGCGCTTGTCATCGAAGATCGCTATGATCATCCGTGGTAAAAACAAGCCTGAGTACACCCCACACGTAGACTGCGGTGATAATGTAATTGTTATCAATGCAGACAAGGTTAAATTGACAGGAAACAAATTCGGCGAAAAGCAATATGTTTCTTACACTGGTTATCCAGGTGGTCAACGTTTTATTTCTCCTAAGGAGTTAATGGCGAAACACCCTCAACGTGTAATCGAGAAAGCGGTACGTGGTATGTTACCGAAAACTAAATTGGGTAAAAAATTATACACCAATCTTTTTGTGTATGCTGGTGCAAACCACCCTCATGCAGCTCAATCTCCAAAAACCATTAAACTTTAAGAAATGTCAGTTACTAACACTTCAGGAAGAAGAAAAACAGCTGTTGCACGTATCTACTTAAAAGATGGTGCTGGCGCAATTACCGTTAACGGTAAAGATCATAAAGAATATTTCCCTACTTTACCTTTACAATATATCGTAAACCAAAGTTTAGAAGTTGCTGAACTTGCTGGCCGTTACGATATCACTGTAAACGTACAAGGTGGCGGAGTAAAAGGACAAGCAGAAGCTGTTCGTTTAGCTATTGCTAAAGCGATTGTTGAACTAGATGCGGAGAAAAAACCTGCATTACGTGCTAAAGGCCTGATGACGCGTGATATGCGTATGGTTGAGCGTAAAAAACCAGGACGTGCTAAAGCCCGTAAGAAATTCCAATTCAGTAAACGTTAATCACAGGAGGCAACAACAATGGCAAGAACAACTTATCAAGACTTATTGGATGCAGGTGTACACTTTGGTCACCTTACCCGTAAATGGAATCCAAAAATGGCTCCTTACATTTTCATGGAGCGTAATGGTATTCACATTATAGATTTAAATAAAACTTTAACTAAAACTGAAGAAGCTGCGGCTGCGATTAAACAAATCGTAAAATCAGGTCGTAAAGTATTATTTGTTTCAACCAAAAAACAAGCAAAAGGAATCGTAGCTGAACAAGCTAAAAAAGTAAACATGCCTTTCGTAACCGAGCGTTGGTTAGGTGGTATGTTAACTAACTTTGCTACTGTTCGCAAGTCAATCAAAAAGATGTCTAACATCGATAAAATGACTAAAGACGGTACTTATTCGATCTTATCTAAAAAAGAGCGTTTAATGATTCAACGTGAGCGTATTAAATTAGAGTCACTTTTAGGTGGTATTGCTGATTTAAACCGTTTACCTGCAGCTTTATTCTTAATCGACGTTAAGAAAGAGCATATCGCGGTAACTGAAGCGTTAAAATTAAACATTCCTACTTTTGCGATGGTTGATACTAACTCTGATCCTTCTAACATCGATTTCCCAATTCCTGCGAATGATGATGCTACAAAATCTATCTCTTTAATTACTGATGTAATTATCAAAGCGATTGAGGAAGGTTTGGAAGAGCGTAAACGCGAAAAAGATGATGAGGCGGAAAAAGAAGCAGTAGCCGCTAAAGCAGCAGCTGATGCTCCTGAATCAAAAGAGCCTAGACGTAAAAAAGCTGCCGAGGCAGAAGTTGAAGCGTCAGCATCAGAAGAAACTAAAACAGAAGAATAGTAATATTTTTTAATTGCAGGTTACTGGTTTCAGGTTTTAAGTTGGCTTAACATGAGTTTAACTTGGCGCTTGTAACTTGTAACCTGTAATTGTTATAACAAGATTGTAAAATTTAAAAAAGGAAATAAAATGTCTACAGTACAAATTACTGCCGCAGATGTAAATAAACTACGCCAACAAACTGGTGCTGGTATGATGGATTGCAAAAAAGCACTATTAGAAGCTAATGGCGATTTCGAAGCTGCTGTTGATTTATTACGTAAAAAAGGTCAAAAAGTATCTGCTGCCCGTTCTGGTAACGCTACTTCTGAAGGCTTGGTATCAATCGCTGTTTCAGCAGATGGCACTAATGGAAAATTAGTTGCTTTGGCTTGCGAAACTGAACCAGTTTCTAAAGTTGAAGATTTCCGTAATTTAGCTCAGGCTGTTTTAGCTGCAGCAGTGGCCAACAATCCTGCTACTACTGAAGAATTATCAGCGATTACCTTGGAAGACGGACGCACAGTTGCTGAAACCATCACTGAATTAACCGGCAAAATCGGAGAGAAAATTGTGATTCAGGAATATGCAAATATCTCTGGCGAAAAAATCGTTTCCTATATCCACTCTAACGGTAAAATGGGTGTTTTAGTAGTATTTGAAGGTGCTAATGGTGCTGATATTACTGAAGCGGGTAAAGATGTTGCCATGCAAATTGCTGCAATGAACCCGGTTGCTGTTGATAAAGACGGTGTTGATCCGGCTACTATCGAACGCGAAATCGAGATTGCTAAAGATGTTATCCGTCAGGAAGGCAAACCAGAAGAAATGGTGGAAAAAATTGCTGCCGGTAAATTGAATAAATTCTACAAAGACAGCACTTTATTAAACCAGGAATTTGTTAAAGATAGCTCAATGGATGTGCGTAAATTTTTAGATAATACTGCTAAAGGTTTAACCGTATCTGCTTTCAAACGTGTACAATTAGGTGCATAAGCATTTATAAAAACATATTTAGAAGCCTCAAGAAATTGGGGCTTTTTTTATGCATTGTAATTTCAAATGGCGCATATCAACCGGCTAATAATTGTGTTCAAGGTTACCATCAGGAATTAAAAGCCTCATTATTTCGTTACAATATTTAACTTTGACCGTATAAGCTTACTCTATTCAAACATTTTGATATGCCGAAAGTAATCTCTAACGCCTCTTATTTTAAAGACAATAGCTTGGTAAAAAATCAAGACATCGCAATCGATGGAGCGATCATTTCAGGCATTAACGAAAGTAGTAATCAAGAAAACGAATCTTCGCTGGTTTTGCCTGGTTTTATTGATTTACAGATTTATGGTGCAGGCGATAGGTTATTCTCTGCAGATCCGACAGCAGAATCATTAACCATCATTGAAGATGACCTGCTTAAAAAAGGGACCACAGGTTTTCTGGCCTGTATGGCAACAAATTCTCAGGAAGTTTTTGATGAGTGTATCAAAGCAGCCAAAGCACATCGGTCAACTGCAAAAAATTGCCTGGGACTACATCTGGAAGGGCCATTTTTGAATCCAAAACGCTTAGGCGCACATGTGCCTGCGTTCGTACGGAAGGCATCGCTTGATGAGATTAAGAAATTAATTGATTTTGGAGATGGTGTAATCAAAATGATCACCATTGCACCCGAGCTGCAGGATGATGAAGTAATTCAATTCCTGCTAGATAATGGCGTAATTATTTCACTTGGCCATAGTAACGCAACATTCGATGAAGCTACTGCGGCCTATAACAAAGGTATTCAGACCACTACACATCTTTTTAACGCCATGAGTCCGATCCATCACCGTGAACCAGGCATACCTACTGCTGTTTTTAATCATGATAAGGCAATGGCCAGTATCATCGTCGACGGGCAGCACGTAGATTTTGAAGTTGTTAAATTTTCACACAAAATATTAAAAGAACGTTTGTTTCTTATTACGGATGCTGTTACAGCCTGTTCCATAGGGCCATATCAACATCTTAAAAAAGGGAATAAATTTGTGATGCCTGATGGTACACTATCAGGTTCCTCACTGACGATGTTGGAGGCCGTTAAAAATTGTGTATTGTATTGTGGTATCAGCTTAAATGATGCAATAAAAATGGGAACACAATATCCGGCCAAATTAATTGGCGTCGAAAACCTAACCGCAAGCATAGCAATTGGGCAACAGGCAAACTTATTGATCATTGATGATCATTTCAACTTAAAAGAGGTTATTTTTAAAGGTGAAACGATATAATTTATCCAACATGTTTAGAAGAATTCTTACGGCATTCATCTTATTAACGGTATACGTCATTAATCTTCGGGCACAGGAAACAAAAGAAGCCTTTAATATCATTCCGCTCGGCGTAAAAGGTGGCGATGATGAAAGCAATTTATCATCTTATATGATTGCTCCAAAGGGAAGTGATAACTACGTGTGCCTTGACGCTGGCACCATCAATGCCGGCATCCAAAAAGCAATCGACCATCAATCGCTAAAGGGCATAAGTGAAACAGTTCAACGTAAACAGATTAAAGGGTATTTGATTTCGCATGCGCATTTAGACCATGTAGCTGGTTTAATAATCAATTCGCCAGCTGATACCGCAAAAAACGTCTATGGTTTGCCTTCCGTGCTCAATATATTACGGGACAGATATTTTACCTGGGATGCCTGGGCTAATTTTGCCAATGAAGGCGAAAAACCACAGTTAAAAAAATATACTTATTTTCCATTGCCCGAGGGAAACTCCTATCCGCTTGAGGGCACAGAAATGAAGGTAAAAGCTTTTGAATTGAGTCATGGCAATCCCTATAAAAGCACTGCTTTCCTCATCAGCCATGACGATAGTGATGTACTTTATCTGGGAGATACAGGTGCCGATGAAATTGAGCATTCAGACAAACTCTTTAAGTTGTGGCAAACAATAACACCGCTTATCAATTCGGGGAAGTTAAAAGCTATATTTATGGAGGTATCTTTTCCGAATGAACAGCCCGACAAACAATTATTCGGACACCTAACACCTAAACTTTTCTTTAGCGAACTGTCCCGACTGGAATCTTTAACCAATAAACAGGCACTTAAAAAAGTTTCTTTTATTGTAACTCATATCAAACCTCCAGAGCATCAGGCAGAAAAAATAAAACAACAGCTGCTTTCCGGGAACCTGAAAAACCTAAAATTAATCTTCCCGGAGCAAGGGAAGCGCTTAACAATCAATTGAAATTGGGGGCAACATTTAAACGTATTGTTCCTTTCTCATAAAATCAGTATATCTATTTAAATATTTACATCAATTATTAAAAACCATAGCCAGGTATTAAAAAATTGTTAATATTTTTGGGGCCATGAAATATAAACGCATCCTACTTAAGCTTAGTGGAGAATCACTAATGGGCGACAAACAGTATGGGATTGATAATGAACGCGTTAAACAATACGCTGAAGATATTAAGACTGTACACGATAAAGGCTTAGAAATCGCAATCGTAATTGGAGGAGGAAATATTTTTAGAGGCCTGAGTGCCGAAAAAAGTGGGATGGACAGGGCACAGGCTGATTATATGGGCATGTTAGCTACTGTAATCAATTCTATGGCCCTGCAAGATGCTTTAGAGAAAGTTGGCATTAAAACACGTTTACTAACTGCCATCAAAATGGAACAAATCTGTGAGCCATTTATCCGCAGAAGAGCTGTTCGACATTTAGAGAAAGGCCGTGTGGTTATTTTTGGTGCAGGAACCGGAAACCCATATTTCACAACCGATTCTGCTGCAGCTTTACGCGCTATTGAAATCAAAGCTGACGTGGTGCTGAAAGGAACGCGTGTTGATGGAATTTATACGGCAGATCCTGAAAAAGATCCATTGGCCACTAAATATGAGGAAATTTCTTTTAGAGAAGTTTACGATAAAGGGCTTAATGTAATGGATATGACAGCCTTTACCCTATGTGAAGAAAACCAATTGCCAATTATTGTGTTTGACATGAATAAACACGGCAATTTCATGAAAATCGCAAGTGGTGAACCTATCGGAACCCTGGTTAAATAAGGAATAAAATTTATTATTTTTGTAGAAATACACACAATTATGAACGACCTCATACAATTACAATTAATGGATGCGCAATCTGCAATGGAAAGAGCCATCGATCATTGTGAATCTGAATTGACTAAAATCAGGGCTGGTAAAGCATCAGCTGGAATGTTGGATGGTATTTTCGTAGATTATTATGGCACAGCTACAGCATTATCACAAGTAGCCAGTATCAATACCCCCGATGCCAGAACAATCGTTATCCAACCTTGGGAGAAATCACTTTTAACGGCAATTGAAAAAGCTATACAGGTAGCAAATATAGGTATCAACCCACAAAATGATGGTATTGTTATCCGCCTGGTTGTGCCACCTTTAACTGAAGAACGCCGAAGAGAATTAGTAAAAAAAGTAAAGGAAGAAGCGGAAAGAGGGCGAATTACCGTTCGAAATATCCGTAAAGATGCCAATACCAAAATTCAAAAATTAAAAGGAGAAGGCGTTTCTGATGACGAAATTAAAACAGGTGAGGGCGAAGTGCAAAAATTAACTGACGCTTATATCATCAAGGTTGACAAACATGCCGAGGCTAAAGAAAAAGATGTCATGACAGTTTAATCTGTATAATATAAAAAATCAGGGAATAGACTTCTGCTATTCCCATTTTAATGTTCTTATTTTTTTGCGCTTGAACCTCTAACGTTTAATATGGTAGGTAATGAAACCTGCATATTTCCGATAGACTTACCACCCTTTTTAAGTTTGCTCAATAAAATTTTCATCACGTTTTCTGCAATGGCCTCCAGAGGCTGAGCTATAGCCGTAACCGGAGGCTCGCAAAATTCAAGAATTTCAAAATCATCAAAGGAGACAACGGCTATGTCTTTGTGGATTTGAATACCCGATTTTCTAAAAGTTCTCAGTCCATCCAAACAAATATAGTTAGCTGCAAACACCACGGCATCAAGCTGCTGCTCCGTTTTGAAAAACTTGATCATTTCCTCAATTGATTCGGCAGAGCTCACATATTTTATTTTCTTTACAATTGCCGGCAGTTTATATTTTTCGATAGCCTTTTCATAACCAGTAAGGCGGTCAACCATCTGTTGCTGAGCGGTATCAATAGTTACGAAGCCTATATTTTTATAATTATTTTTGATGAGGTGTTCAGTGGCCTTATATGCGCTGTTCTGATTATCGATGATAACATAATCTGTTTTAACATCCTGTACGTACCGATCAAATAATACTACGGGAGCTTCTGTTTGAATCAATTTTTTAACCTCTTCTTCCAATCCTTCCGGCAAGGCCATGATATAGCCATCAACATGCCTGTCTTTAAAGATATGCAGCAATTCTATTGCTTTTTCGGTATCGTTTCTGGTGCTGCTGAACAGGATTTTATAACCAAGGCTCGAAGCAATTTCATCAATGCGGCGTGCTATTCCAGCAAAAAAAGGCTCAGAAATATCATCAACCAAAAAACCTATGATTTTCGTTTTTCCTGTTCTTAAACTTTTGGCAAGGGCATTGGGTTGGTAATTTAGTTCAGCCACAAGATCTAAAACCTTTTTGGTAAGCGATTCACTGATATTCTTTTCTCTTGCCTTTCCATTAATTACAAAAGATACTGTGGTGATGGAGATATCTAATTGTTTAGCGATATCTTTAATTGAAATGCGTTTCTTTATCACAGGCTTTAGACGAATAAATTTGATGGGTAATATAATAATATATCATATAAAAAATAGTCCTAAAATAAAAAAGAGCAACCTATCCAGGATTGCTCGATTAACTAACTTATTATTCATAAAAAATGCTGTTGGGGAAGGAGTCGAACCTTCAAGGGGTAGTTAGCTACAGTTCAAAAAATTAATTTGTGGTCAACCCAATAAACTGCGTTTGTCCCATTATTCCCCACCACCGAGACAAGGAGGCGTGTCTGCCAATTTCACCACCCAACATTTTAGTCTTCAGTCCAAAGTCTGCAGTCGTAAGTCTACTGAAGACCATTGACTCGTGACTTAAGACTAAAGCCGCTGTAGGGGAAGGAATCGAACCTTCAAGGAGTGGTTAGTACCGAAACCGGTATATTCCCATTATTCTCCGCCACCGAGACAAGGAGGTGTGTCTGCCTGTTTCACCACCCTACAGTATGTTCAACAATTTTGAAAGAACGTTTCCTTTTTGTTAATTGCTTGATACAAATGTAAAGGAACAACCAATACCTTGCAAATATTTTAAACAATTAATTTTATTTTTATAATATTGATAAATTTTATTAAATTCGCTTATCATAATTCAAAAATATGCTTAAAAAAGACAATTCCAATTTAGAAATTGACAACCTTGATATCGATATATTAAAGCAATTGATGCAGGATGCCACTAAACCATACACAGAAATCGCGAAGGATTTAATTGTTTCTGGCGGAACGATACACGTTAGGATGAAGAAACTGCAGGAAATGGGCATTATAAAAGGCTCTCACCTCATCATTGATCCACAAAAGGCGGGATATGATATTTGTGCGTTTTTAGGTATTTACCTTGAAAAAGGAATCCAGTATAAAGATGCAGTTGCGCAGTTGAGCAAAATTAAAGAGGTGGTAGAATTACATTATACTACCGGGGCCTACAGTATGTTCGCCAAAATTATCTGCAGAGACACCAATCACCTCCGCCATGTGTTAAACGAAGAAATACAGGCAGTAAACGGCATACAGCGTACCGAGACTTTGATATCACTGGAAGAAAGTATCAAGCGGCAGATCGAGCTGGGATAATCGAAATGATTAGGGTGAGAAACCAGGATCTTGGCAGTCATAACCGAGCTTGGATGAGCGTACATGTCTTACATAGTAAAGTGATCTTTTTTACTTGAAATTAATGCTCAATAGGATTTCGGGAACAGCAGTCCCGTTATCCGCTATAGTCCCGATGAAAAATCGGGAACTGCCACTACTACCGGGTTTAGAAACAAAGGTCTATGCAATAAACTGTAATGTCGCCTATTGATTCCCTCGACTACGCACAGGGCGACATAACCGCGTAGATGTAAAGATTCCGGGAGAGAATTTATCTTTTAGATTTGGCTCCGCTGAGCACTGCGTGGTTCCCGACTTCGTTGCACTCCGTTCAAAATGACATACTTATTTATTTATTTCAGCAACTGATAAGCAAGCAACGCAGCAACATAAGCCATAGCTGTCATGTAAGCCAACTGGATTATCGGCCATTTCCAGCCTTTGGTTTCACGGTAAACGATCGCAACTGTACTCATGCACTGCATAGCGAAAGCATAAAAAAGCATCAGCGAAATACCAGTGGCAAAAGTATAAACGGGCAAACCAGTTCGGTTATTAACCGAGGCCGACATACGTTCTCTTATCGTTGAGGTATCTTCATCACCACCATCAACGCTGTAAATGGTGGCCATTGTACCAACAAAGGCTTCACGGGCCGCAAATGAGGTAATTAAACCAATGCCAATTTTCCAATCATAACCTAAAGGGCTGATGGCTGGTTCAATCCAATGCCCGAGAATACCCACATATGAGTTTTCAAGTTTCTCGGTAGCTATAAGGGTGTTAATATGATCGGTATTTTTTGTCGTATCTGCCAGAGCGGATTCGTATTTTTTTTCAATGCTTTCAAAGCGGTTGCCCGGTCCGAAAGAAGCCATTACCCAAAGGATGATGGAAATGGCGATAATTACTTTACCCGCTTCGAACACAAAGGTTTTCGATTTTTCGTACATGGTGTAGAATACATTTTTCCACCTTGGCATGCGATAAACCGGCAACTCCATAATAAAATAAGATCTTTCCCTGGTTTTAATGATAAATTTCATTACCCAAGCTACAAGTACCGCAGCAATAATACCCACCAGATACATTACCATTAGCGCTAAACCCTGCAGGTTAAAAACGCCAAGGACAGTTTGGGAAGGGATGATTAAGGAAATGATTAAAATATATACCGGGAGCCTTGCCGAACAGCTTACCAATGGCGTAACCATGATGGTAATCATTCTGTCTTTCCAATTTTCGATGTTCCGGGCAGCCATAATAGATGGTACGGCACAGGCTAAACCACCGATCATCGGTACTACCGATTTACCGTTAAGGCCAACCTTGCTCATAATTTTATCCATCATAAAGGTAACCCGGGCCATATAGCCCGTATCTTCCAGAATAGATATAAATGCGAAAAGAATAGCAATCTGCGGGATGAAAACAAAAATACCGCCCAAACCTGCAATTACGCCATCCAACAATAAATCGGTAAGCATACCTGCGGGCAAATACTCATGTCCAATGCTGGTGATAAAACCAAAACCGGTTTCTATCCATTCCATTGGATAGGACGACCAGGCAAATATCGCATTGAAAATGACAAAAAGAATCAGCAGGAAAATGGCAAATCCCCAAACTTTATGGGTTAAAACGGCATCTAATTTATCACTGAATGAAAATTTCTTTTCAGTGCTTTTGTCGATAACCACGTCAGCTAAAATGGTGCTGAGATGTTTATATCGGGCAATGGTTTCTGCCGCTTGAATTTTAGAAGATTCAAAATGGTGAGCCTGCTCGATATTTTCAATTTCTTCCTGTTCTTTTTCGGTAAAGAAGGTTAAGTGTTCATGCTGATGCAGCACCTGTAGTGCATAATAATCGTTGTCGGATTCAAGCTTGGTTTTTATGGCATTAATTGCTTCCGGAGCCAGAAAGTTCACATCTACATCCCGATACTGCGTGGCAATTTTATTGGTATGGGCAATAGCCTGTTTTAGCTTATCAATTCCGATGTTGTTCCTCGCCGAAATGGAAACCACCTGGATACCCAGTTTTTCAGACAGCTTGTCCAGGTTGATCTCAATCCCCTGCTTAGCGGAAAGATCAATCATATTGAGCGCTAAAACGATCGGGATTCCTAAGTCTGCCACTTGCGAATACAAAAGCATGTTGCGCTTTAAATTCGAAGCATCAGCGATGAGTACAATCACATCAGGATGGCTGTTATTTTTTTTATCGGCAAGCACCTGAAAAACGATGCTTTCATCAGCACTTTTCGGATACAAGCTATATGTTCCGGGTAAATCGATGATCTCGGCTTCTTTGCCATTTGCAAGTTTTGTAAAACCTGTTTTCTTATCAACAGTGATACCTGGAAAGTTTCCAATTTTTTGATTTAATCCTGTTAAACGATTAAATAAAGTAGATTTACCTGTATTGGGATTACCAACTAATGCGACTTTAATATCCAAACCCAGTTTTTTTATTGAATAATAACAACATCAGCTTCACTTTTACGCAAACAAAGCTGATAACCAGCCACACGGATCGCCATAGGATCGCCGAGCGGAGCAAAACGTTCTACCTCTACTACCTCCCCCGGTAAGCAGCCCATTTCCATTAACTTTACAGACATATCTAAATCTGTAAAGGCTACAATTGTTCCCTTTTCTCCGACTTTTAGGTGCGACAGCTTCATGTGCTAAATTTGGCGCAAGTTAACCTTTCTTTAGATTTATTCCAAATAAGATAACCGGTATGGAAGATAAATGATATAGCTTTACCGAAAAATGATTTAATTCCTTTGTCTGCCTCCGCCAAAGCCACTGCCACCGTTGCCACCCCGGCCTCTGCCACTATCCCCGCCTGCTCTAATCATGTTTTTGCCTCCCATACGGTTTAAGGAGTAGGTAAACGAAAACATGAAATAACGCCGCAATACGTTGTAGCTTTCATCACGTATCGTGTTGTTATTGGCTGTACGGCTTACACCTTGGTTTTCATTTAGCAAATCATTTACAGCTGCTTTAAAAGTGCCACGGTTTTTAAAAAACTGCTTACTGATGTAAGAGTTTACCAGCGTAAAATGGGTATCAAACCCCTCTCCCCTACCTGTATTCTGATTATAATCGGCATCAACGGACCAGCGGATATCGCCAGGGAATAAATAGCTCACGCTGATATTGGGACTAAAAGTATAAAAACGGGTATTAGAATTGGGCTGCACAGAATAAGTTGCACGGTTAACTGACCCGTTTACACCCGCAGTTAAATCAAGTTTATCTAAATTGGAAACCAAACGGTAACCATTATTAATCGACCAGCTGTTGGTGATATTTTTGAGTGAATTGGTAAAATTTACATCCCGATCGTAATTGCCACTCACATTGATATGGAAATTCAATTTATTCTCGGCCATAATCGGTAAACTTAAAGAAGAGGAAACGGATCCTGAATATACACCACTAACGTTTACCGGTGTAACAGCAAGCTTTCCCTGATCAGGACCGGTTTGAATTAAACTGGTGCTGTTGGCAATGCGGTTAGTGGTTTGGGTAAGATTTAAATTCACAAATAACGACCTGTTTTTTCCTACGGTAAAAGTATTATAAGCCAAGCGGAGGGTATTATTAAATTCAGGTTTCAGATCAGGGTTACCAACCGGAATACTTTGGGTATTGGTATTGTTCCGGATGGGCTGCAACTGCTGAATGGTTGGCTGATTGGTACTTCCCCTATAGTTAAATACCAAACGTTTGCTGTTACTAAAATTATACCTGAACATAGCTGACGGCGTATAATTAAACACATTTTGTTTTAGCACATATCCGCCGCTGATGTTGTTATTGGTCCTATCGGTGTTTTGAACAGCCATACCCACATTCCAATTGTATTTTTTGGCCATTTTATTCAGGCTGAAACCAGCTGCATTGGTTAAGATAGTATTTTCGTATGAATTGCTAAAAGTCTGATCCAATAAATCATATTTCAGCGTGAGCGGATTAAAATTATAGGTGAAACGATCGGAAGTATTGTGGTTATAGCCGTTCTGATAATTAAATTCCAGGCTCAAAGTTTTACTTAGTGGTTCAGTATACACCAACCGTGTATTCTGATTAAGCGATTCACTTTCCTGATCATTAAACTGATCGGTAATTTTTTGGCTTTCAACTCCGTTTTCTTTACGCGTTTCGGGATTGTTATTATAATTACCGGCGTCGTTATTGTTAATGTTCGTATTAAAATTAAGCGACAATGTTCTTCCGCGGCGCATAAACTTCTTACGCAACAAAATATTGTTACCAATGGCGGGCGCGGTATTATGGTTTCTGAGCGATTGAGTACCATTAATCATATATGTTTTATAATCTCTGGTATAAGTGCTGCTGTTTAAACTCTGATTATCGGTATAGCTTAAATTAGGCTGTACTTTAAGCGAGGTCAGGGAATCAAGCTTGGTATCGATCATAAAGTTTAAACGATGATTTAAACGGTCTGAATTGTTGATTTGGTCGTTATTAAAAACCGTGGTTACGTCGCCCAGCAGATTTTGGGTTACACTGTTCCTGAGAATCAGATTATCTGATTGATTAACAAAATAGCTGAAATTAATTTCGGTTTGATCGGCATACACGTCCGAGAAATTAACTCCACCAGCTTTGGTATCAGTAATACCACTGCGTCCGCCATTGCCACCTCCGCCTCCCAGGCCACCGCCAAAATTTTGTCTGTTCACATTATTAAACTGGGCCACTACACTCAACCGTTTATCCTGATCAAAATGGTTGATATTTGCGCTTACCTCATAACGGTCGTTAGAACCATAACCGCCTGTGCTGTTTCCGAAATAGCCATTTTTCTTTTCTTTCCTGGTGGTGATATTAATAATTTTGGTTCTTGAGCCATCATCAATCCCGGTAAACTGTGCCTGATCGGAAAGTTCATCAATAATCTGGATTTTATCGATCATATCCGCAGGCAGGTTTTTAGTAGCCAGTAAAGGATCGTTCCCAAAAAATTCTTTACCATCCACCCTAACTTTGGTAATGGTTTCTCCCTGGGCTTTTACCGTTCCAGCTTTATCTACTTCTACACCCGGCAATTTTTTCAATAAATCTTCCACTACAGCATTCTCTACCACTTTAAATGAACTTGCATTAAACTCAAGGGTATCCTTTTTCACCACAATCGGCGGAATTTCTGCTTTAATGTCAACCGTCTCAAGATCAATCGCCCCGCCCTCTAAAACAATGTCGGCCATGGTGATATCTAGTTTATCCACAGTAATGGTAAAATCTCTGGTCGCATTTTTTAAACCCAAAAATGCAGCATACAGCCTGTAGTTGCCTGGCTTTAGGTTTTTAATGACGAATTTTCCATCTTCTGCAGTGTTTACCGCACCTACCATGCTGGAATCTGTCAGGTTTTTAACAGCCAGAGAAGCATAATCAATTGGTTTTTTATCTTTTGACTGGATAACCCGTCCGCTGACTGAGCCGGTTTTCTGAGCACAAGCAAAAAAAGAGGAAAAGACAAGAAGAAGCGTAAAAATCTGTTTCATTCAGTTAGTTTGGTATACAGCATAAAAGACAACCCACCTTTATAAAGGTTTATTTTGCTTAAGTAACATTTGAAATACATAATTGTCAATTGTACATTTAATATGAAGATCTTTTTAAAAAATAAAAGTCCCGATTGAGATCCGAACTTTTATTTCCGTTTAAAACGGATTGAATATTAAATATTTGCATTTACAGCACAATGGTTGCTTAAAGTTAAGCTTACATCCTCATGCGGCCTCCACCACCCCCATTACCACGTTGACCCGGCATCTGCATATCGCCGCTCATGTTTCTACCACCTATACGGGTTAATGAGTAGGTGAAGGAAAACATATAATAACGTCTTAATACATTAGAAGTTAAATCTACAATTGAAGTGCCGGTTGCGGTTCTGCTCACGCCGGTATTCTGGTTCAACGCGTCGTTTACTGAAAATTTAAATGTCCCCCTGTTCTTGAAAAACTGACGGCTGATATAAGGATTAAGAATGGTATATTCCTGATTAAACAGATCGCCACCACCAAAGTTCCTGAAATAATCGATATCGATTGCCAACCTGATATTGGCAGGCAATACATAACTGATATCAAAACTAGGATTGATGGTATAATACTGAGTATTGGATGATGGCCTGGCAGAAAAATTAGAGTTGGTATAACTTCCGGTTATACCCCCTGTTAAATCGAATTTATCAACATTGGTAACTAATTTATAGCCATTTGAAATGGTGTAACTATTGGTCACATTTTTTACCAGGTTAGTGCTCCCTTGTTCTGCGATAAAATTCACATTTCTGTTATAAGATCCGTTACCAGAAATATTCAGCGTTAGCTTACGTTCTGCCATCAATGGTAAAGACCAGGTGGCATTGGCATTACCTGCATAAACACCATTAACATTAATGTAGCTTATCTGTTGAACACCTCCTGATAAAGGCACAACTGTATTTCCAATGGAGTTAAATGTTTGGGTAAGGTTTAAACCAGCGAAGAAAAACCGGCCATTTTCGATATTAAAATTGTTAAAGTTGATCCTTAGTTGGTTATTAAATGATGGCTTTAATTCCGGATTACCGATATAAAGGGTCTGGGAGTTCGTATTATCAAGAATCGGCTGGATCTGATCAATAGTTGGTTGATTGGTTGATCCACGGTAATTGATGAATAAGCGCTTGCGGTTACTAAAATTATACCTGAACTGTGCAGACGGCGTAATATTGATAAAATTCTGCGTCCGCCTGAAACCGGTAGTTAAATTGGTATTTACCCTATTGGTCTGTTGTGCAGCTACGCCGATATTCCAGTTGTATTTTTTCTCTGTTGTTGTTAAACTTACACCAGCCGCATTGGTTAAAGTACGGTTGTTATAGATGTTTGAAAATTTATTATCTATAAGGTCGAATTGTAGTGTTAACGGGTTGTAATTAAACACATCCCTTTGTGAATCGCTGTTCAAATAACCATTCTGATAGTTTACCTCAACGCTTAGGGTTTTATTTATCGGCTCGGTGTAAACAAGCCTTGTGGTATTGTTTATGGAATGGCTGTTTGTATTATTCAATTGATTGGTAATGGTATCTCTTGTTATTGCTCCTTCCGTAATTTTGTCGTTTCTATAGTTAAGGTTCGTCCCGTCGTTATCGTTTATATTCGTATTTACATTTAACGAGAGCGTGCGACCTCTCCGCTTAAAACTTTTGCGGATTAATAAATTATTACTCACGGTAGGGGTAGCAGCAGTTGTAGTGTTGCGTTGCGTACCAACGGTTGAGCCATCATCAAGCGTTCTCGTATATCTATTCACATTGTTTCCATCTGTTTCCGTATAAGCTAAATTCGGCTGTATTTTAACAGATAAAGATGGATTGATTTTAGTATCTACCATGAAATTGAAGCGATGGTTAATCCTGTCGGAAGTATTATTTATCGCTTCATCAATGTTATTCGTACCTCCTGCGAGGTTTTGGGTATTGGAGTTCTGGATAATTTCTGAATTTGCTTTATTAAAGAAATAACTGCCCTGAAACTGGGTACCATCTTTATAGGTATCGGCAAAGTTTAATCCTGCCGCATTGGTGTTGGTGATGCCCCCACTTCCGCCAGCATTACTTCCTCCGCCGCCACCAAAGCCACCACGGCCACCACCGAAGCCTCCAAAGCCATTGCCTATGCCACCACCCTGTCCAAAATTCTGCTTGTTAACATTGTTAAACTGACCGATAAAACTGATCTGTCTGTCATCGTCAAATTTGTTAACATTCAGGCTTGCATCATAACGGTCGTTGGAACCATAGCCTACGGTACTGTTCCCGAAATAACCGTGTTTCATACCATTTTTGGTGGTGATATTCAGAATCTTGTTTCTTGTTCCATCGTCAATACCGGTAAACTGCGCCTGTTCAGATAATTCGTCAATAACCTGAATTTTATCTACCATATCAGCCGGAAGATTTTTGGTTGCCAGTAACGGATCATTGCCAAAAAATTCTTTACCATCAACCTTTACTTTGGTAATGGTTTCGCCCTGAGCTTTAACACTGCCATCCTTTGCTACCTCAACGCCCGGTACCTTTTTCAGAAGATCCTCTACCACGGCATTTTCACGCACTTTGATCGATTTTGCATCAAACTCTAGGGTATCTTTCTTTACCACAATCGGGATAGTAGCAGTTACATTAACGGTATTCAAATCAACGCCATCATCGCTCATGGCTATTTCTCCGGCATTTACTGCTGCTTTAGTTACTTCTATATCTTTAGTTGCTGTTTTTAAACCTAAAAAGGCAGCATAAATCCTGTACTTGCCTGGTGCTATGGCTTTAAAGGTAAAACTTCCGTCAGGATTGGTTTGACCAGATGCCACCACACTCGAATCTTTTAAACTTTTAACCGCAATTGTTGCAAAATCAACTGGCTTTTTATCTTTTGCATTAATTACTTTTCCACTTATCGAACCCGTATTTTGAGCCTGAACGATGTAAGTACAAAATAGGAGCGCCAAAAATATTGCCCTCTGAACGTTTCTTTTCATTAAAAAATAAGATATTATGATATAAAACTAAGCTATCAGACTGTAGAAAAGTCGAAAGGTTTGTTAAGGCATGTTAAAAGCAAGGTAACATTTTAAATACAGCCTAAGGAAAATATCGGGATCGGAAAGAAAGACCGATCGGTAAGAAGATTATTTCTGCGATGAAGGATAGTTTTGGTAATATACTTTAGGGCAATTGCAGTTTTTTTTAAAAATACTGCAGCTACTTACAAATATTGCTAAAATTACACAGACAATACTAACTTTCCTTCTCATTGAAATTAAATTTATGGAGCAATATATAACTAAAAACCGCCATAGATGCGCCCAACATATCACAGCCAAAATCCCACCATTCTGCCGAACGGTAGGTAAAAACTTTCCATTGCAATAACTCTATTCCGCCACCAATGATGGCATTGATAAGTAAAATTTTAAAAATGGTTAATTTTTGGATCGCGTAGTGATGTTGATAATTAATCTTGCCAAAAAACAGCAGAACGGATAAGACAAAGAAAAAGCCCATATGGGTCATTTTATCAAAGCCTTCAAAGAAAAAGCCACTTTTCCCAACAGAATCGGAAATTTGCATATTACAAAACACTAAAACAACAACCGTCCAAAGAAGGGCCCATTTCTGCTGTTTTAGTGTCTTGTACAAAATATCAATATTAGGCTCCTACCAGTTCCTGATAAGCTTCTGCTGTTAATAAACCATCTAATTCAGCTGCATCCGCTAAAGATACTTTAACCATCCAGCCTGCTCCATAAGGATCAGAATTCACTAATTCAGGGTTATCGTTTAATTCTGCATTAACTTCCAGCACTGTTCCGGTAACTGGCATGTATAAATCAGATACGGTTTTAACGGCTTCTACAGTACCAAAAACTTCTTCTTTTGCAACCTCGCTGCCTACAGTGTTAATATCAACATAAACGATGTCGCCCAATTCGCGTTGTGCAAAATCAGTTACGCCAATAAAAGCTTCGTTACCTTCAACTCTAACCCATTCGTGGTCTTTAGTGTACTTTAATTCTGATGGAAAATTCATTATTTATATGTTTTGAAAATAAGTTATCGGTTAAATTCCGTTGGCTAAATGTTTATTACGGTTTATGCTTCAAAAATACAATTTAGTTTATCCATTCGCAATGGCTGAGAAATTAACTTATCATAAAAGATTTAATCTTGCTTTTAGGGTATGTTTTCATTAGCCGATGTAACGGACAGATTTATGATTTTTTTTATATTTACCTAACAAATTAACACTCCATATGAAACCGACACAAATTTATACCTTAAAAGTATGTCTCGCGACTCTGATTGTTTCCGTTCCTGTAACCATGGTAATTGGACTTTGCTATATCGGGCTAATTACTCTTATCAAACCTGCCAATTATACTTTTAATTTTAACCTTACTTATATACATCTATTCATCTTTGTAGCAATAGTTGCTGCAGTTATGACGATAAACCATTACCTGATTGAAAAGTCAGGATATAAAAGATTTGTCAATGACAGGCCAATAGCACATTCAATTGTTGTTTTTTTGTTTTATTTGCTCATCAGCGGGGTTATGCATTTTGCAAGTTTTGATCATTTGCTGTTTAGTTATGGCCCGATGTTCTTCACCGCATACGCATTTAGCAAAATATTCCTGGCGCAAAAGAACAAGGCTTTACCTTCAGCCTAAGCAGCCTAATTTATTAATTTAACGTAAACCTCAAGCTAAAACCGAAATTACTGAAAGACGTATTAAAGGTTTGCGAGGTATAAGGTTTTGTGATATTAGAATCGTAAAATAACTTGATATTGAATTTCTGATTTAACACATAATCTACACTTGGCCTTAAGGTAATAATCTTCGAACCTGAAGATACTTCTGCTTCGGCTACATCAGCTCGATAGATCACTGTTTTACTGTCACGAATGGCCACATCCAATTTAAAATCCATATTGTTATCCATTTTGAGGCTTTTAAACCACCCGAACGGAAACCGGAATTTATTGGTGCGGTAGCCAAGGCCCAACACCATATTGTTATCTGATAATTGCGCCAACTGGCTATTTGATAGGCTAAGCCCCAACAAACGCGACCGGTTTAATTCGAAAGAAGCAGTGAGGTTATTTTTAAACCTGGTATCAACCCCAACCAACGGAGAAAAATATTCAGAAATGGTTACCTGAGCAAACTGATATTCGGGTAAAAAATTATTATTTACATCTCTGCTGCTAACCGCACCGTTCGTTTCCTGATAACGCAATAAGGTATTAAAGCCATTGATATTGTAGGTAGAACGATAGCCATGACGGATATCGACTGATGAAAATTTATCAGCAATAAAAGGAATACGGGTTAAACCGCCATAGGTAAGGCTCCAGTTTGGAAGCGGTATCTTAGGGAAAGCATTCATTTTTGTTTTACCTGCATCCTTGCCCGAATAAGCGGCCATAAAAGCAGAGATAATTACATCCTGGCTCTCCTTACTGTACCCATCTGCATAGCCTCCGCTGATACCAGCCGAATTTGGGTTTTCGGCTCCCAGCCTTCTGGAAATAATCATTCTATTGGCCATGAACTGATTAAATAGCCCAGAGATAATTGCAGAATTGCTTTCTTTAAATGCCGTACCCAAAGCGATGTATGATACACTATAATCGCCAGTGGTAATTGCGCTCAGATTTTCAAACGATGATACGCTGGCCACATACCTAAAATTAGTGCTGAAATTTCTGGTTTGTATTTTGTTGGCTTTCAAGGTAATCCGTAAATCTTTAACGGGTTCTACCAACCCGGTAAACTGAAAGTCTTCACGGAGTGTATTTACATATAACTGGTTCTGTAAGGTATCGTTTGTTAACCAGCCATTGCCCAGCGCCATCTCACGGATATCACGCTGACTACCAAAAACGAAACCCAAACCTGGTGCGCCGGTAGCCCTATCAAGGCCAAAAAACTGTGTTGTTGGCATATAACCTGGCAGAAAAATACCTTTTGTTTGCACAAAACTGGCATTCACATTTTTTAAACTGGTTAAAATATTAATAAAGAAGTTCTTTGCTTTGTTCCCATCTTCATTACCGGCACTCCTGATGAAGCCAAATTTGTTATACAGCGTAGTCAGGTTTAACGTTGGATTCACCTGAACAGTTCTGCTGTTCTGTATCGTGTTACCCAAATTTATATTCGGATCGCGCAAGGTAGAAAGCGGCTCTGTCTGCCAGTTAAAGTTGGTACCATAACGGGTTTTTACGGTCACCCAGTTTAATCCCGGTATTTTATCAATCGGTAAATTATAGGTTACGTTTAAATTGTGGTTATAATCGGTTGTGCGCCCTAAGCGTTTTAGGTTCTGCCAAACGGTATCACGTTTTATACCATCAATTCTTCCATCCGGTTCGTCGATAATCGAATAATTTGTGGCATTAAAATCCAACTGTAACGAACGCGTAAGGTTCCATGCAATGCCATAAACCCGGCTCATGGTAAAGTTTTTGTTGAATGTAGTTCCGTAGCCGTTCTGGTAAAGCCCAATGGTATTATTCGGATCATTGTTCCGCAAGGTATTTTCTGAATATAAACGGTCAACATCTATCCGGAAATTAATAGCACTGGGAAAAATGCTGAAATTGAAATCCTTTAATAAAGCCAGCATGTTCGATTTGATAATCTTTTCAAAAGGTGCTATTGTTTTGGCTTCTCTAGCATAACTGTATTGTAGCGAAGCCCTGTAGGTATTCTGAATGCTGTTTTGATTAATAAAATCGCGGTGATTGTATTGGGTATATGCATAACTTGCCGCAAAATTTTCAATATCCCAAAGTTGGGCAGGTTTACTGGTGTTGGTCCGTTCTTTCCTAACATTGGTAAAGTTAATGCCCCTTCTAACAGTATAATCCTGTGCGAAATTTAAAATCGAATCTTTTTGTTCTTTGGTAGATTGCGATAAAGCATTTTTGAGTTCGATATCTGGTGTTCTTGGATTGAACTGCGGGGTAGAAACCTGTTTAGAGTAATTCACAAACATCGGAATTTTCACACCCGATTTCTGAGGCAGGAACTTGCCCAGTTCTACCGCCGAAGAAACATCAAGCAATACATTGTCTGCACGGTTCCGCTCGCTCACTTTCGAATCAATAGTCCCAAAACCAATTGTAGATTTACTTCCTGAAATATTTACATCTGCAAAATCGGCCAACTTTAAGTTCAATCTTCCTGTCGCTGCCCAGCCGCCTCTTTCATCAAATTCAGTTAATCTTAATTCATTAAACCAAACCAGTGCACTTTTATCCAGGCCATCGTCATTTCGCTCATCATTGGCAGCACGGAGCGGATTTTTAACCCCCACCATGTATATCCTAACCTTGCTCATATCAGGTTGCCCCTTAACGATAATTGTTCTGGTTCCGTCAGTGTAGGTAAATGGCACATTTGTAGGCCATGGCTGGCCGTTAGCTTGTTTGGCAACGTTCCGGGCTAATTTTGCATTCTGGAAAAGCGTTAAGTTAATATCCATTCTATTGGCTTCAGGCCAAATGGCATCGGCATCTCTGGTACCTGGATTGGTAACCTTTAACGGAATTACATATTCATAATAATTGTCTTGATTATCGGTACCGATCCGCAAGAATGCCGCAACATCATTGTCATTTAAAACTTGGTTATTAACTGCTTCCGCATGAATAAACATTTCTAAATGTTTGTAAGACCGGAAATCGCTATAGGCTGTTTTAAACGCCGCTCTACCGTAACCATCTCTTAACGACTTTACAGTAACCGATAACGATTGCTCATTTAAACGTGTATCGCCACGATAATTGCTATAGTCGCGCTCCCGAAGAATACCTGGCGGTGTTACATATGGAATTGGTGACCGCTTTCCATTTTCTTCGATGTTTACCGTCGAAACTTCAATAGTAGAATTATCAGGAGTGAGTGCAGGTAAAGATGGATCTACTATTACTTGTGAAGCCTGGTTGGAAGCATTATACTCTCTCCACTCTCCGCGGATTAACTGCAACTTCGCAAAACGCATTACGGCAGTATCCGCAAAATTGGTCATAAACATTCTAAAGAAACGGATAGATTTAAAATCCTGAATACCACCTACCCGATCCTGGTACTGGCTGATTGGAATTCTGAATTGATACCATGAAACAGCCTGTGTATTTCCATTGGCCAGTTTTACCTGTGAGGTCACCTTATCTGTAATAAAATTCTGGCCCACATTTAAATCACCCGGACGCATCGAAACTTTGTACTGAAAATACTCGTCACTTTGCGTCATGTTATTATCCCGGTTGATGTCTTCCCCATCAGGCAACGAAGTAGAAGCGGAGTTTTCAAGCCCTAACTCTTCTTGCGACTGCTGAGAAGTTTTAGAGTTTCCTTCGGTTCCGTTATATTTTTCGTAACGTTTAAGAATACCTGCATTAATCTGATCCAGCGCCGGCCCCCTGAAATAAGTATAGTTATCAGACGATGGATCGGCATCGAGTGCTGCCGAAGCTGTTGCATTCAATTGTGATTTGATCTGAGTAATTGCCGCAGCAAATTTTACTTTTTCATCAGCATCTGATAATCCGTCCAAACCTACATCCTGAGCCCTACGCGAACCGGGATTGTTATCGAAAGCCTGCACAACGGGTTGCAGTTTCGGCACACGCCCCCAAACGGTTTCATCATATTTGCTCGGATCGTTTGTAGCAGGCAAACCATTTTCCAATGATTTTCTCCCATCTTTAAGAATATCTTCTGATATATTGCCCAGGTTGAAATAAATATCACCACCTGCAGAATTCGGTTTATAAATAAACGGATCCATCACCCAAAACTCAATAAAGCCAACATTTAAGGCTTCAAAATCATTGGTTTCGATCTTACGCTGAAAACCGCCCCAACTGTTTCTGGGTTGAAGCAAACTTCCATCTGGCCTAAAGTCAGTTGTACGGAAATTATATGGCCCTCTAACAGTTGGATAATAGGCCACATCTAAAGTGGTAATATTTAAAGCCTGCCCGGTTGCCGTTTCCTTAAATGGAAAAACTTCCTGCTCAATTACCTCTCTTACATAGTGATTGGAAAGTTCGTTCCGGTTGCCCCTGATATTGGCAGGAGTAGTAGAAGCTGCTGAATTATAAAAAGTTGGATCAATATTGTAAAAAGCGATCCTTGCCCGGTTATAACCATATGATAAATCGTTGGATTTATTAAACTCCGGGAAAAGCTGTGGTGTACCGGATAGCTGCCAGGCAATAGCACTCTTTAAATCGATTACCGATCTTGATGCTTCAAAATCATCTAAATAACTTACCCCGTTTTTACTGCCTGCAAAATTCAGTGCTCTTGGATGACCAGGAATGAGTTGCGCAAATTCACCATAAAATGTTACACTTGATGGTGCTTTGGTTGAAATGAACGGAAGCTTATCCACCAGTTTTGTTAAAAAGCGTGATGGTGAGCTATAGTTAATATCTGCTCCCCAAATGGTATTCGAAATGGGTTCTTCTCCAATATTTACCTTTTGGGTTAAAGGTTTTTCGGTCAGGTTCATGATCGTACCCCCAAGGTTTAGCTTATTGTTTACACGATAATCTAAACGGGTTCCGAAGAGCGACCTTTGCTGCAAACCAAAGGTTTCACTGTTTTCTGTGGTAATCCTGATCGGTTGGCCGGATACCAAAAGTGCCTGGTTGATGATGCTCACACGACCGCCTTGATAGTCAACTGTAAAATCTACCCCCTCCGTAAGTGGCATCGTACCTGCAAACACCTTTACTGATCCTTCCGGAACATTGATGGCATTTAAGCTGAATTCAGAAGAAATATCAGACTGGTAGCTTACCTTAATGGTATACCTGTTCTGGTTTTGAAATAGTTGCCTGGCAATGGTTTGCGTTGAATCATATAATGCGGTAAATGTATATTTGTTGATCAATGCCTGTTCGCTGGGTAAAAACTTTGCAGCCAGGTCTTTACCAAAAGGTTCGATCACGGGGAAAATAATCCTTCCATTTGCCGGATCGATAGTGATATATCCCGAATTGGTATTGGTAACCAACGAGGTTTGCCCATTGCTGCCCACACCGAACATACTGGCCTGGTTGGCATTGCTTGCCGTAGAATAAGATCCGAAAGCATTATTTGCCGCCACAAAATCGAAAACCCCATCAGGTTTCCGCTCGTTCTGCTGGTTCAGACGATCGAATTCAGTTAAGGCAATCCACTGTTTGTTAGCGGTATTCTGACCCTCGGTCATTACCGGATTATCTACCCCCGTTTCATTATCGATGCGATAAATATCCAGTTTAAAATTCTGACTGCTGATCTGGTACCCGCCGATAGAGTAAATATTTTTCATCATCAGGTCCCAGATTGGCAACTGGATCTTGGTCGTTTCGTTCTTAAGCAATTTAGCATAAAGCACCTTAGGGTTGGCCGCATCAAAAGGCACATCGGTAGAAAACTCACCTACCTGATACTCCACACCGTTATAGGTGTAGCGGTAGGCAACAGCCAAAACCTCATCGGCATTAAGCGGGTTGTTTAACGATAAATAACCTAACTGCGGCTGAAAGGTAAATTCACGGTCTGTCAACTTCCTGGCATAAACCAATTTGGCAAAGTTATCGGTATTGCTGCTGTTGGCTGGCGTTGTTTGGAAGAAAGAAAGGACGGCATTCGAATTTGTTTGCCTGATGGCCCCGCCCTGGTAAGCATCTAACTGCGAAATCAGGTTGTTTGATTGTTGTGGAAAACCCGTGGCGGTGGTTCCTGCCGGCAAGCCAGAAGTTCCCCCATTAATTAAAATATTGTTAAACGGGACATTTTCACCCAAATCCATTAAACCCAGTACATCCCTGGAGTCGTTTGTATTCCCTGCTTTATTGGTAATCCATACTTCAATTTTGGTAATCTGAATCGGGGAAGTAATAATGGGCGCATTGGCCAGGTTTCTGTTATAGTTATTCCTGAAATATTGCGACAGGAAATAGTGTTTATTCGCCTCGTAGCTGTCGATACTTACTGTAGTTGTATTTTGCTGTGCGCCATTGGTAATTTTAATCTCTCTTGATTGTGATTTTTGTTGTGTATAAACACTGGTTACATTCAAACGCCCGAATTTAAGTTGCGTTTTTATACCAAAAAGGGCCTGTGTACCGGTAATTAATGACGTATTTAAAGGCAAGCTTACGTTACCCGCTTCTATTTTTTGAATAATATCATCTACGCCGCCAGTATAATCCAATTTGATCTGATTTTCAAAATCAAACTGTGCTTCGGTATTGTAATTACTTTTAATTTTTAGTTTGTTACCAATATTTCCAACCAGGTCCATCTGTATCCTTTGGTTAAAATCGAAATTGGTTTGTACCCTTTGTCTTTCGTTAAAAAGAGGATTTTCATTTTTATTTATCCTGCCCAAAAAAGTAAGTTCGGCCTCTCCACGTGGTTGGATATCAATGGTTGTGCCACCGAAAAGTTTCTCAAAAGCTTTACTATTTACCTGAATTTTCGGAATAATACCGGTACTTCTGTAATCACTCACTTCGGCATTGGAAATGCTGCGCCAATTCCCCCTTTTTATTTCACTGTTTACCAGGCGCTGGTACTCATCAATAGTTAAATATTGCGTATTTAGAACAAAATTTTCACCGATTAGTTCCTTAATTATATAACGTTTATTTTTCGCATCGTATTCTACAACACGTTTTAAATTACTTGGAGATGGAAAAAATGGATTAACTGCCGGATTAAGTCCCAGTTGTTCTTTTTCCCGTAGGCTAAAATTATTTTTCGGCTTAATAGTATCCGCTTTGCTTGGAACAACCTGGGCGTAAGTAGTTTGAAAAGCAATTAGAAAAAGAGGAATGAGAAACAGAAATGTAGATATTCTCTTCAAAGGCGTTAAGGCTATAAAGTTTTCAAAGCTTGTTTAATTAGTTGCTCTACCGAAAGGCTTCCCTCTGTCACTTTTAATATCTGATCAATAGTTTTTTCGGCGGTTTGTTTGGCAAATCCGAGCATTACCAAAGCTGATAACGCTTCATCTTTAACAGTATTGTGTTGAGGCATAGAAATTAATGAATCTGCCCCTTCTTTTTTCAATTTATCCTGAAGTTCTAAAACCAGACGTTGTGCGGTTTTAGCGCCTAAACCTTTAATGCGTTGTATTAGTGGTAAATCCGCTTTAATAATTGCAGTTTGAATCTCTACGGGTGTGATGGATGACAAAATCATCCTGCCGGTGTTTGGACCAATACCCGATACCGAAATTAAATGTAAAAATAAACGGCGTTCGCCTTCATCAGCGAAGCCGTATAAGGTGTGGGCATCTTCTTTTACATGCAGCCAGGTATATAATTTGCACCTTTCCACATCGCCCAAAGCGCTGTAAGTATTTAATGAAATGTTGATATGATAGCCTATACCTCCGGCTTCAACCACAACATAAGCGGGGTTTTTAAAGGTCAATCTTCCATCAATATAGGCGTACATGCAATATTACTTTTTAGTTGTTTTCCCAAATATACCTTTTCGTTTCGATGTTGCAATTTCCTCTTTTGCTTGCACATCTACAACAGCTATAGTAACCATATTAACGATTTCGCGTACGGAACTACCTAATTGAACAATATGAACAGGTTTATTCAGTCCTAACAGGATCGGACCAACTGCTTCGGCTCCGCCGAGTTCTTGTAACAATTTGTATGCAATGTTTCCCGACTCCAGATTTGGGAACACTAGAGTGTTTGCCGGGGCATCGGCCAAAGTGCTAAACGGAAAATTATCTTGCAATAATTCGTTGTTGATGGCAAAGTTCCCCTGCATTTCTCCATCCACCACAATTTCGGGATGATTTTTATGAAGAAGACTTACGGTTTCCCTTACTTTATTTGGCGTTACCCCATCATTAGAACCAAAGTTTGAATATGATAATAAGGCAATGCGTGGTTTAATATTGAACTGTTTAACAGATTTATCAATCAATAAAGTAATATCTACTAATTCTTCTGCGGTCGGATCTACGTTTACAGTGGTATCGCCAAAAAAAACAGGACCTTTTTTGGTCATCATCATGTACATGCCCGCAACACGTTTAACACCTGGTTCAACACCGATTACCTGCAAGGCAGGTTTAATGGTAGCGCCGTAATTTTTGGTCAAACCCGAAATCATAGCATCAGCCTCACCAAATTCAACCATCGAAGCACCGTAATAGTTACGGTCTCGCAATAACTTTGTCGCATCGCGCATAGAAGAAACACCTTTACGCTGGCGTTTTTTGAAAAGTGCTTCGGCATATTGCTTGGTCTTTTCCGGATTCTGCATCTGATCGATGATCTCAACTCCCCCAAGCTCTAAAGCATGTTCATCAATAATGGCCTGTATTTTCTCTCGATTACCCAATAGGATAGGAATGGCAATATTCTCATCTTTTACAATCTGAGCAGCTTTTAAAATTTTATAATTATCAGCCTCTGCAAATACCACCCGTTTAGGATCCATTTTCGCTTTGGTTGTTACCGCTCTCATAATGGCATCATCCAAACCTAAACGTTTCCGTAGTTCTTCATTATACGCATCCCAATCGGTAATATTTTTTCTGGCTACACCACTTTCTATGGCAGCTTTTGCCACAGCAGTTGATACTTCGGTAATTAACCTGAAATCAACAGGTTTTGGAATGATATAATCGCGCCCGAACTTTAGGTTGCGTGCATTGTAGGCTAAGTTAACTGCTTCAGGAACTGATTTTTTGGCCAATTCGGCAATCGCCTTAACCGCAGCAATTTTCATGGCTTCATTAATACTGGTTGCCCGTACATCAAGCGCTCCACGGAAAATATAAGGAAAACCCAATACATTATTCACCTGATTCGGATAATCAGAACGGCCTGTAGCCATAATCAGATCTTTACGGGTTTTAATGGCCAGTTCATAGGCAATCTCAGGGTTTGGATTCGCCATGGCGAAAACAATTGGGTTTTTGGCCATACCCATTAACATGTCAGGGGAAATGACGTTCGCTGCCGAAAGTCCGATAAATACATCGGCCCCTTTCATGGCTTCGCCAATATTCGCGATATCCTTTCTGGTGGTAGCGAAGCTCATGCGGATATCATCCAGATCGGTACGGTGGATATCAATTAAGCCATTGATATCGAACATCACCAGGTTCTCTTTTTTAACGCCTAAGCTCAGGTACATTTTAGAGCAGGACACCGCAGCGGCACCCGCGCCACTTACCACAACCTTGATTTTATCTATCTTCTTCTTTTGGATTTCGCAGGCATTCAATAAGGCTGCACCAGAAATAATGGCCGTTCCATGTTGATCATCGTGCATTACCGGGATATTCATCTCCTGTTTTAAACGACGCTCGATCTCAAAACACTCTGGAGCCTTAATATCTTCCAGATTGATTCCGCCGAAAGTTGGCTCCAAAGCTTTAACGATTTTTACAAAATCATCTACATTTTCGGTATCCAGCTCCAGATCAAATACATCAATATCGGAGAATATTTTAAACAAAAGGCCTTTGCCTTCCATTACCGGCTTACCTGCTTCAGGGCCGATATTGCCCAGCCCCAAAACGGCTGTACCATTACTGATTACTGCAACTAAATTACCTTTAGCGGTATATTTATAAACATCCTCTGTATTGTTTGCTATCTTTAAACAAGGTTCTGCAACTCCTGGAGAGTATGCGAGGGTTAAATCCCTTTGCGATGTTGTTGGTTTAGTAGGTACTACTTGTATCTTGCCCGGACGGCCTTGCGAATGGTAATCCAACGCATCTTGCTTTCTATTCGTATTACTCATTAAGTAACTTATTAGTGACGGCGCAAAGGTACAATTCTTTTTATGAGGCTTAAAATAAAAAGCCGTTCAAAAAAAGTTAAATGAGATATGAAGCTAACAGGTGTTAACTTGAAAAACAGTTTAGCTGATGCCTCAGGTTCAATATTTTAAATTACCCTTTACTAATTTTCAGGATCATCCCAACTTGCAAGCCTGCTTTTAACAAATTATTATCTTTTCTGATACTTTGAACGGTTGCCCCGTCAAATTTTTCTGCAATTTCTGACAAGGTATCGCCTGTTTTTACTTTGTAACTTAAAAACGATGATGGCGCTTTTAATGGTTTACGGTTTTTGGCATAAATCTTCAATCTTTGTCCGGGCACCAGGGTTTTGCTTTTTAAGCCGTTCCAAACCCTCAAATCTTGTACTTCCACACCAAATTTATCAGCAATTGATGTTAAACTTTGTCCAGAAGTAACTTTATGGTAAACTACAGCTGATGTAGCTATACTTTTATTCTTTTGCTTTCTTACACTCCGAACATCATCAGTACTGGCTGCCACCACTTTCATATCAACATCTAATTCGTGGTTGTTCAGCACGTCGTAAATCCCTGCATAATCAATATCCCTTAACTTAGGCATTACAATACGCTTAGGTTCATCATCTGTGCCGTTAACGATTTTTTTCTTGTATGAGGGATTTAAAGCCATCATAGCCGACTCTTCTATATTAAGCACTTTGGCGAGGGTAGCCAAGGATACAAAACGGTTAGTCTGCACCGTATCGGTTTTCAGGAACATATTGGAAGCCTGTGCCGTAATCTGATGTTTATGGGAATAGTTCATCACATAAACCGCAGCAATAAAAGCCGGCACATAATTTCTGGTTTCCTTTGGCAAAAACTGCCTGATTACCCAAAAATCTCTCGATCCCGCCTTATCAATGGCGCGGTTCACATTTCCTTTTCCGCAATTATAGGCAGCAATGGCCAACAGCCAGTCGCCAAGCTCTTCAAAAGCATCTCTAAAATAGGCTGCCGCAGCATAACTCGCCTGTATCGGATCTTTGCGTTCATCTACAAAATTATCCATCTTCAGGCCATAGGCTTTGCCCGTGCCGAACATAAACTGCCAGATGCCTGTTGCGCCCACTCTCGAAATTGCATGCGGATTCATCTGCGATTCTACAATAGTGAGGTACTTTATTTCCTGCGGAATATTATAATCCTTTAAGGCTTTATCAAAAATCGGAAAGTAATAGCTCGATAAGCCGATCATTTTACCAAACATATCTTTACGCTTGGCATAAATATCAATATACTGCTGAACGTATTCGTTGTAAGGAAGGGGTACCGTTTTAGCGATAGAATCGAGCCTGAGTTTGTAAATAAAGTTCTGCCCCATACTCAATGGGTTTTCCGAAACAACCGGTACGGCTACGGTATCGGTATTGATAAAAATGTTGTTACGAATCTTTGGTAGGCTGTCCAGTTTGAGCGTTTGCTGCGCAGAAGAGGAAGAAACATATCCTAAACAAGCGCAAATTGAAGCAAAAAGTATTTTTTTAATCATGGGCTATTGGTTCAAATTTTTATTAACCATGGCTTGTGTTCCTACAATCCTTTTTACAAATTCACGCTTCTTTCCTCATATAGGAATTAAGCGAAACCTGCAAACCTTCCAGACGATGCCTGGAAACAGTTAATAAAATGTCACGCCATACTTAACTGTAATGCTTTTGCATTAAATTACTCGTATTTAAATGACAATAAAACTATGATAAAAATGCCTGAGAAAAAGCCAAAAGCTTATCTTCCTCAAAATGTCTGGCTGTAAATTGTATACTTAACGGTAAACCTGCTGTATTATTGCCTATTGGTAAAGCAATTGCCGGATTTCCACTTAAAGAAGGTAGTACGGTAAAAATATCGGCCATGTACATCACCAAAGCATCCTGCAGATGATCACCGATTTTGAAAGCTGCTGTTGGTGCCACAGGAGAAAGAATCAGATCGTAATCCTGAAACAAAACATCCATTTTTTCTCTGATCAACCGGCGAACCTGCTGTGCTTTCTGATAATAAGCATCATAATATCCTGCACTTAAAACAAAAGTACCTAAAAGGATACGACGTTTAACTTCTTCACCGAAGCCCTCGGCGCGGGATAATTTATAAAGTTCATTTAAGGATTTCGCTTCCATGTTACGGTGTCCGTAATGAACGCCATCATAACGGGAAAGATTTGAAGAAGCTTCGGCCGTTGTTAAGATGTAATAAGCCGGAACCAGATAATCCAACAGATCAAAAGAAACATACTCCACAGTATGCCCATCGGCCTTGAGCTGCTCAATTGATTTCAAAATAGCAGATTTGATTTCAGGGTCAAGCGCCTCGCTTTCAATAGTTTCTTTCAATACCGCTATCTTATGTTTTTTATGTTCATTCAACTGAACAGGATAATCAGGCACTATAAAAGGGGACGCGGTAGAATCGTACTCGTCTGCACCGGCTAAAACCTGTAAAAGTAAAGCTGCATCTTCTACTGAAGAAGTAATGGGGCCAACCTGATCGAAAGATGAAGCATAAGCAATTACCCCATATCTTGAAATACGACCGTAAGTAGGCTTAAGCCCTATCTGTCCGCAAAATGCAGCTGGTTGCCTTACTGATCCACCCGTATCGGTACCCAGGGCAGACAAACACATATCGGCCTGAACGGCCACTGCCGAGCCGCCTGAAGATCCACCCGGAACAAGCTCTGGATTTGCAGCATTTTTGACAGCCCCGAAATATGAGGTTTCGTTAGAACCGCCCATAGCGAATTCATCACAGTTTAAACGCCCTATAATAATGGCATCTTCCTGTAATAAACGTTGCACAACTGTAGAAGAATATGGAGATACAAAGCCTTCGAGCATTTTTGATGATGCCGTAACGATGTGACCTTCATAACAGATATTATCTTTAATACCAATTACCATCCCCGCAAGTTTACCTGCAGTGCCATTTTCTATTTTTTGCTGTACTGCTTTCGCTTGAACTTCAGCCGATAAAAAAAACACCTCATTAAATGCATTGAGGTGTTCATTATTTTCAATTTGCTTAAAATAATAAGCCAATAAATCGGGTAAAGTTAGTTGCTTTTGCGAAATGAGTGTTTGAATCTCTTTCAGAGAGCTGTATTTCTTCAAAACCAAAAATTATTGCAATTAAACAGTTTTATCACGGTTAGATGGATCCACCTGCTCTCCATCAACACCATCTTTACCATCTTTAAATTCTTTAACACCTTTACCTAAACCCCTCATCAGTTCAGGAATTTTTTTACCACCAAATAATAACAATACCACTACCGCAATAATGATAATTTCTGGTGTTCCAAGCATTGCTGCTATTGTTGTATTTAACATAACTTTTTGTTTAAACTTTTTCTTTGTCGGTTATAATTTTTTCGTCAGCAGGTTTAGTTGCTTCAGTATGCGTTGTATCTGGCGTTACCTTTTCATCAACGGATGCTTCTTCTGTTGGATGATGGCGCTGACTATGGTTTACCGCTGTTTCTTCTGCTTCTTCTTTATCGAGATCCATCGCATTGATATTTCTATGGATTTCACGTTTTACACCGTCAGAAGCATCTTTAAACTCCCTGATCCCTTTCCCTAGTCCTCTTGCCAGTTCGGGTAATTTTTTACCGCCAAACAACAATAGAACTACCACTAAAATGAGTACGATCTCCGATCCACCCATGTTTAAAAACTCTAATAACGTGCCTTGATACATCACTAATATAATTTATACAAATATAGACATTTTAAAAACTATTCTTTTATTTACTGATCCAGGCTTCCGGATTTAAAGCCGCCTGCCCCCTTCTGATCTGAAACTTCAGAACAGCATCATCACCGGTATTGGCAACAACCCCAATAGTTTGTTTAGTATCAACAGAATTACCGACACTCACACTTACCGATTTTAGGTTCTGGTATACTGTAAAATATTCACCATGGTTGATCAGCACAACTGTTCTACCCATTACTACCTGAACGGCGGCAACTTTACCTGCAAATACGGCCCTAACTGCTGCCCCGTCTGTTGTTGTAATGTCCACCCCATCGTTGGTATAACTTGCCTGATCTAACTTGTGCAGACCAAACCTTTCTGTTATTGTTCCTGTTGCTACAGGCCAAGGTAATCTTCCCCTGTTATTTTCAAAGCCTGCCGATAGCCTAGCCGTTTCCGGGGTTGCCGTTAACAATTCCCCTGTCGATTTGGCTTTAGCAGTTGGCGTAGTCGGAGTTGCCGGTACAGGTTTATTTTCTGCCTTGGCTTTAGCTGCCGCAATTCTTGCTTCTTCTGCCGCTTTTCTTCTTGCCTCTTCAGCCGCCTTTCTTCGCGCTTCTTCAATGGCCCGCTGAATTGCAGCGCTGATGGCCCTGTCTATCTGCGCCTGCTGTTTTTTGCGGCTGTTAATATCCTGTCTAAACTGCTTTTCGTCTTTGCTCAGCTTATTTAACTGAACGGATTGTTTACTTTTATCTTTACTTAAACGTTCACGCTCTCTTTCCTGTTCTTTCAAAAGATCACTTTTTTCTCGAAGTGTTTTATCCAACACCTTAATCTTTCCGTTCAGATCTTGCTTTGTACTTTCAATATATCCAGCCTGTTTTTTACGGTATTGACTGAATTGCTGTAAATATTTTATCCGTTTGTATGCCTGGTTAAAATCCTTCGCTGCAAAAATGAACATCATTTTATCGTACGAATTCCTATTTCGCTGCGCAAAACGGATCATGCCTGCATATTCTTTTTTAAGATCACCTAACTGACCCTGCAAAGTATGTACGGTATTTGTGTTCTGAGAGATTTGGTTATCCAGATTTTTTATTTCAGAGTTAATGGTACCAATTTTATCCTGGCGCAACCTAATCTGGGCATTTATGGTGTTAATCTGCTGTATGGTAAGCTTTTTACCATTAGCAGTTTTATTCAAATTCTTTTGAAGCTGTTCGATTTCGCGTTGTATAGCTTCTTTTTTCCTTCTGAGCTGGCTTTCAGTTTGTGCAACCGCCGAAAAAGTTAACACACTTAAAAAAAGGATAAGTAGGAGTTTTTGTAGCTTCATTAAGCCAAAAGTATAAAAATTTTATAGGAAAAAGTATTAAAATTGAGATACTAAAGTCATAATCACCTATTACAGAACCATCTTCACTTAATCTTCATCACATGCCAAGTTTGCCGGATCATTACCAATATCCACCTGCAATTATTATTATTTCACAACTGTAAATCTCTTTGGTACATTAAACGGAAAATCAACCGGAACATTGCCATCAATTTTTACGTATTGAAGATCGATACTGATGGTTTTCGCTTTGGATAGCGTTTTGATCTTTAGCGCACCAGGAAATAAAAATTCGTTTAATTTTTGATAATCAGTATAAGTAACTTTTAAAGCCTGACCATTGTTAGCATCATTTAAATTGGTTTCAGCCACTTTAAAAAGTGTGTTAAAAAGTAGTCTGTAATCTAACCCTGATTTACTTCCAGAAACCACCCAAACACCATTTTCCTGTTTAACATCCGATTCAGCAGTTAAAAACTCACCCATGGCATTACCAGTTAAAATGGATTGCAGCGTATTAAAATTAACCTGTTTGTTGGTAAAATTGTAAATATAACTAAATGGTTTCTTGAGGTACTCGTTTTTCATCCGGTTCATGATCTTGATGCTATCAGGCGTAATTAAAGCCCGTGCCACCTCTGCCATTCCACCTAATGCCGTGATGCTTACCCAAATGGTTTCCTTGTCTTTCATTTTAAAGTTCATGGTTACATCATTTGCATCCCCGGCAATATCCAGAGTTGCTTTTGCTTTAAGCGAAAGGGTATTAAATTTAAGTTGTTTGCTATTTAACAGCGCTAAGGCCTCTGCTTTAGAATTATCTGTTTTAGTTTCGGTTTTGGTAGGAGGAGCTACCACAATTTCTTTTTTAGGTTTACATGCCGAAACAAAAATCACCGCTCCCAACAGGAATACACTATTTAAAATATTTCTTTTCATTTATCTTTTTCATTAATACTTCCGATCCGTTTCCGGCCTCTTTTGCTTTTTGCCATTGGATTAACGCAGCATCCTTTTCACCTTTCAGGAAAAGTATATCTCCATATCGCTCCAGGTAAACACCATTTTTACTGCTATTGTTTTGTAAAGCCTTTTCGATCCATGTTTTTGCCAGATCGTATTTTTGCTGTTTAAACAAAATGAAGGCATAAGTATCCACAATTGAGGGATTATTCGGCATAGCATGTGCCGCTTTTTCGGCATATTCAGCCGCCTTTGTTAAGTCGTCATTTCTTAATGCCAAATAATAGGCATAATTATTCATGATGAGATAATTATCAGGCTCTATTGCAATGGCTTTATCGAAGGCGGTTTTAGCCTGCCCGAAATTATTTTGATTGATGTACACATCACCCTGAAGGGCATAAATTTGCGCTTGCAGGCTTTTGTTTTCTACATCTAACTGTGCAGAGGTTTTCAAATTGTTTTGGGCAGCCTCATATTTACCGGTTTTAAATTGGGCATAAGCCATATAATAATATAAACTGGCTTGGTTGGGATAAATACTTAATGCCTCATCGCCCACTTTTATGGCTTCATCATAGTGCCCAAGCAATGTTTGGATATTAATCACCTGTTCCCATACCACATAAACCTGTTCGTTAAGTTTCAAAGCAGCCTGATATTGGACCAATGCTTCTTTTAAATTGTTTTGCTGATAAAGTACGTCGCCATAAAGTGCCAATGCTTTTGCTTCAGCCGGGTTTTTCTCTGCAACCAGCTTACTCAATTCAGTTACATTTTTAGCAACAACAGGCTGGTTTAGCCTAGGGAAAAGTGCGGCAATAATCTTTACCTTTTCTGTAAGTGGCATTTCATTGCTTTGGAAAGCCAGTTTTAAGGATAAGAAGGCTGCTTCATCATTTTTCTGTCTATGGTAGATATCGGCCAGAGCCAGGTTTACTTCAAAATTATCCGGCTCCAGTTGCTGTGCTTTGATCAATACCTTTAATGCTTCCGGATCGTTCCCCTTTTGTAAAAGTAAACCTGCAGCGTATAAATAGTTCTTTACATCGGCCTGATTACCTTCCAACAACTTCACAATATCACTTTCAGTAGCATTGCCATTAGATTGCAGCCGCTTTCTGGCATTTGCCAAATCCCTTGAATCGCCAAATTTAAATTCAATTTCCTCGTAAGTCTTTTTGGCAGCATCCAGCTGATTAGCTAAAAACTGGGCATTGGCCTTATCAAAATAATAGGCATCGTTATCAGGATCAAGATGGATCAACTGGTTAAACACCCTGATCAGTTCAGGCATATTATTGCTGCGTTTATAAACTTCTCCAAGTAAACGCCAGTACCATAAATTGCCAGCGTTTATTTTAATGGCCTGTTTGATGTGCTTTTCAGCTTCCAAAAGCTTATCTAAACGCAGGTCTGCATTGGCCAGTTCGAAATAAGCAGCATGGTTATTAGGATCTAACCCCACAATTTTATTGAAATTGGTAGCGGCTAGAAGATAATTTTCAGACATTTTCTCCCGAAGACCCGCAAAGAACAACTGCTTTACCATATTGCTATCGCGATTGGTAGCAGGCGTAACGGTCCCCTGCCCAAAAGCCTGGAACCCGGCCAAAGTAGCCCCAATAAGAACATGCAATTTATACTTCATATCACCCAAAAATTAACTCCGAACTCCAAACTCCGAACTCCAAACTCCAAACTCCAAACTCCAAACTATCTCCCCGTATGTCCGTAACCGCCTTCTCCGCGAGCCGTTTCGCCCAGTTCTGTAACCGGCTGCCAGTTCACGGTTTCGTGTTTGGCCACTATCATCTGGGCAATCCTTTCGCCGTTAACAATTTTAAAATCCGTATCTGATAAATTTACCAATAAAACTTTTATTTCGCCCCGGTAATCGGCATCTATTGTACCAGGTGAATTTACAATACTGATGCCATGTTTATAGGCCAGCCCACTTCTTGGTCTGATCTGTGCTTCGTAACCAACCGGTAACTCGATAAACAAACCTGTTGGCACTAACAGACGCTGTAAGGGCTTAAGTATTGTGTCCTCTTTGATAGCTGCCCTTAAATCCATTCCTGCTGCATGTGCAGTTTCATATTTCGGTAGCGGATGTGCTGATGTATTGATGATTTTTATTTCCATTTTACTAGATATGAGATTGGAGATGCCAGATATGAAATGACCATCTGCCAATTATTTCTTTAACATCTTCATTAATTCATTTTTCTCAAAGTAAGCAATACCTGCTACAAAAGCAATCAGCATTACATTACCAATATAAATGTTTCTGTTAAATACAAAAAATGAGCAGAATACAATTATCGTTGAAACAATTAAATAAGATAAAATCTTTTTAAGGTTATAAGGGATTGGATAATATTTCTGCCCGAGAATATAAGATAAGACCATCATTACAAAATAAGCCAGCATACTTACCCATGCAGACCCCATATAACTAAAACGTGGAATTAAAATAATATTGAGCACGATGGTAATTACCGCTCCGGCGACAGAAATATAGAGCCCAAAACGAGTTTGATCAGATAGTCGGTACCAGATAGAGAGATTCATATAAATACCCAGGCAAACGTAACCCAATAACAAATACGGTACTGCCGGTAAACCTACCCAATACTCTTGTTTTCGGATGAAAAATTTCAGCAGTTCGATATTGGCAATAATGGCAATAAAAAGAACGGATAGGGCAATTACGAAATATTTCAAAATCGTAGCATAGGTATCCCTTGCATTTTTCTCTTTTGCATGGCTAAAGAAAAACGGTTCGGCCCCCAGTCTGAACGCTGTGATAAAAATACTTAAGAATATTGCTATTTTACACACTGCCCCATAAATCCCAACCTCTCCATCGGCTATTTCAGGTGGCAATAGTTTTTGAAGCACTATTTTATCCAAATTCTCATTTACGATGAATGACAGATTTGCTACTAAAATTGGCCAGCTGTAAGAAAACATATTTCTGAAAAGCTTACTGTCAAAACGTAATTGCAATTTCATAAATTCGGGCAGCAAATAAATCAGGGTTGCAACAGAGGCAATAAGGTTAGCTACAAAAACATAACCGATCCATTGATGCCTATACCATGAAGCAAACCATTCTGCACCTGCCCAATTGTGTTTTATAATGGTTGGAATAAGGTAAATGAATATAAGGTTGAAACCAACAAAGCAGCCAATATTTAAAAATTTGGCAACACTGTATTTAAATGGCCTACCATCTGCCCGTAATTTCGCAAAAGGGATTACGCAAATGGCATCAATAAAAAGTATCCATAAAAAAAAACTTACATACTGTTTATAATCGGCAATTTCGGTTGCTTTTGTTGCCAGGTAACCAGCAATTGAAGCGGAAAAAACTAAGCCTGTAATTAAAAAAAGTGATGAAATAAAAGCAATGCAAAGAAATGAATTGTTATATACCTGCTGCTTTTTATCTTCAAATTTATTTAAATACCTAAAGTAGGTACTTTCCATACCAAAGGCCAAAACTGCATTGATTAACGATGCATTGGCGTACATATTGGTAAAAATACCATAAACACCTTTTTGATAAACACCGGTATAGATAGGTGTGAGGATAAAATTAAACAGTCTGGAAAAAACGGTACTGATACCGTAAACCATGGTTTGCCCAAGAAACTTTTTATATACAGACATTTAGTATCTAAATAAAAGTATCAGGTATCAAGATTATACACCGATAGCGAACTTGATACAAAATACTTTTTACTTTTTAAAGATTTCAAAATTACGATAGTTTTTTACTTCGCCATTGCTTACCTCCACATTTTCTACACGCGATCGGTCAGGCCCTTCATGGCACCAGTTTACAAATTCTTCCAGAAAAATGTCTTCGCCTTCTGCTTCGATATAAACAGATCCGTCTTTTTCGTTCCTTACAAAACCATTTACCATCATCTGGTTGGCAATCATTTTAGTGGTTTCTCTAAAACCAACGCCCTGCACTTTACCTGTTACTTTTATATTGAGGTGTTTCATTTTTTGTTGTAAAGTTGAAATATAGCTGTAAAGGTAAATGAATTATCATAATTCTTTAGCAACTGCTAACAACCGCATCTACCTGATTAACGATAATTATCAGGCGGAATCATTTTTTAAATTGACCATATCTTTTAAAACTACCAACCTGGAGCATAAAATACGAAACCAATTGTTTCTATATAGTCGGGTTTCAGCCTTAGGAATTAAAAAGTGGGAGAAATAACCATTACCTAAAATTATAATTAGACTGGTTATCATTAACACTATTTTTTCCAGAATAGGTTAACATTTAGGTAATTTGAATTTTAAAAGGGAGACAATAATGAGTGTACATATAGGATTGATGATCTGGAAGGAAATGAAGACCAAAGAGATTCCTATTTCCATATTTGCAAAAAAAATGTCTATTAGCAAGATCAGGGCTCAGGAAATCATTAACAGTCCTACGTTAGATGTTTCTTTACTTGCCAATGTGAGTGAGGTGCTTGGGTACAATTTTTTTAGTTATTACGAGAAAGGCAAGGCATTTTCCGAGTTTAGCAAAAAAGAAACACAGGCATCAGCAGAAGAAATTAAAAGATTAAAAAGCCTGCTCACTGAAAAGAACAAAACGATCGAACTTAAAGATAAAATCATTCAAAACCTCTCACACACGGTTTCTTTGCTCGAAAAAGTCCAGTACCGTTAATCTGGGATAACAAATTACTTTGGCTCCATCCTGTTTTAAGACAAGCCTCACATTGCAAAACATGTTAATCTAACTGTCCCATTCATTTTGCTGCTGTGCAAGCTTTACCGTATTTATTTTAAATTCCTGCCATATTTCTTCCAGGATAAGCCTCGCAGGTTTGATGTCTTTTAACATTGCCGAAACCTGGCCGATTTCGAGTTCGCCATTTTCTATATCACCTTCAAACATTCCCAGTTTTGCCCTGGCATGACCCAAAAGTTCCGCCAGTTCGTTCCGGCTTGCGCCTTCTGCTTCAGCATTGGCGACAGCTTCGGCAAATTTATTCTTCAATAACCTTACCGGAACCAGCTTTTTCATCGCTAATTTAGTATCTCCTTCAGTAGCAGCAATAATTTTATATTTAAATGATTTGTGAGCAGACGATTCTTCGGCTACTGCAAAAGCCGAACCGATCTGAACGGCATCAGCACCTAATGCAAATGCAGCCAGCATGGCTTTCCCACTTCCAATGCCACCAGCAGCGATGACCGGAATTTTAACCTGCTCTTTAATCATCGGGATTAAACACATGGTCGTGGTTTCTTCTCTTCCATTATGTCCTCCCGCCTCAAAACCTTCGGCAACAATGGCATCGACACCAGCATCCTGAGCTTTTATGGCAAATTTGGTATTCGCAATGACATGGACAACGGTTATACCTTTTTCTTTCAAAAAACTGGTCCATGTTGCAGGATTACCAGCGGAAGAAAATACAATTTTTACCTGCTCCTCGATCACTACATTTATAATTTCCTGAATATTAGGATAAAGCAATGGAATATTAACACCAAACGGCTGATGAGTAGCTAATTTACATTTTTGGATATGCGATCTTAAAACTTCAGGATACATCGAACCTGCCCCAATAATGCCCAGGCCACCGGCATTCGAAACCGCTGAAGCCAGTTTCCAGCCGCTACACCAAACCATTCCGGCCTGAATAATAGGATATTTGATATTGAATAGTTTACAGATTGGGTTCATAGGTAAATTATAATGATGGGCGAATTACTGAGTATTAATTTATGCTGAAAGAATTCTATATCATTCTAAATTAAGAAAATAGTGGCCTTTGCCTAAAATTCTTTTTTCAAGAATCACCATCTCTGTTAATCGTATTAAAAAGATTGAAATAGAGATTTTGTACATTAAAAATTTTTGTTTTTTAATGTACAAGGATCAAGTAACCTCAAAATACGGGCGAAATAAGTTTATACTTTAAAAAACAATTTTTTAAGGTTATTAGAAAATGAATAATTCTTAAATCAATCGCTCAACCCGGACACTCTCAATTGTAAAATCAGCCGACAGTTGGATTAAATTCAATCCCGGCTTTTTGCCAGCTTCTATTGTTCCCATTTGCTGATCAAGTTCCAAAAATTCTGCTCCGTTTATAGTTGCCCAGTTTAACAGCTTTTCAAAAGGAACCTGTTTGTATTTCTGCAACGTCAGCATTTCTGACAGGATATTAAGATGGTTGTTGCTGGCCAAACTATCTGTTCCCAAAGTGATTTTTAATCCTTCATCCATTAACAGGTCAACATCAGGCAAAGCATTTTCGATATATAAGTTGGCTTGCGGACAAAGGCACCAATATAAATCGGGATTGCTTCGTTTAGCAAATTCAATATCTGCCCTATTCGTAACCGTATTATGTACGAGTAAGGTTTTTTGTTTTTTAATATAAGGCAGCCAGGTTTTTAATGAAGTTTTATTTGTTGGGTCAAAAAAGGAGAGATCCATTCCCAAAAATTCATAAAGCTTTAAAAATCCACCTGTTTTACTTTCAAAAAAAGCATTTTCATCATCGGTTTCCTGATTGTGTACACTGATAAAAGCATTTTCTTTTTCAGCCTCCTGCCTGATTAATTCAAATAGTTGAGGTGAAACGGTGTAAGGTGCGTGCGGAACTATAGTTGAAGGCAATGGGTTAAAATCATGCTTAACTTCCCTTAAATGATCCATTATCACAACTGCACGCTCAGGGTTAAAACCTAAGGCCTCTATAAAAGTATGATAATAAATCTTGCTTGTTTCTTTTACCTTTTTAGAAGAAATCTGGTTGGAAATATCGCCGACAGCGACAATTCCATTGTCAAACATCTGTTGATCGGCTTTTTGCATGGCTAAATCGATCAGGTCGGCATTGCCCTGTCTCCTCTTAATAACATGCTGTACAAATTCTACCAAGCCCGTTTGTTCAGGGATTCGATTCAACATATGCGATAGCTCTAAATGACAATGGGTATTAATAAAGCCTGGAACGATTGCCCCTTTATACTTCGTAAGGTCCAAATCGAGACTTGCGTAATCTTCTTCGGCAAGCACCTCTTTTATGTCGCCATCAGGATTTATTGCTACCACTCCGTTTTTAATTGGCGGGGAAGAAACAGGAAAGACCCAATCAGCTGAAAAATATTTTAACATACCGCAAAATAATGTAATAATCGGGGCAAATAAAATATTTTCCGCCCTGCTTTAATATGGTAATGAAGTTAATTTGAACTGTTATTCTAAGAATAGCGGAATTAGGAAAGAAAAGAGCCTCCTATCGGAATCGAACCAATGACCTACTGATTACAAGTCAGTTGCTCTACCAGCTGAGCTAAGGAGGCTTTAATCGGGCTGCAATGATAGAAAAAATTCTTCATTTTTAAAAATTGAAAATTATTTTTCTGTGCTGTCAGATATTTCCACGTTGACAGCTAATCCTGAATATTTGTTAAACCCATCAAAATACTATCAAGCCGGAATGGAACAGTCAGCTGGATTCATCGGCCATAAAGGCCATAACCTGTAGTTCTTCACCACAAACTGTAGATAAACTCCACAACTTAAAAAATTTGGCACACAAACAATTAACTGATTATCAATTACTTAATTAAAATATTCCATTTGGCATCATTATGAAACATTAGCAAGTATTGTTACACAAATTAAATTTTAAAATATATACTATGAAAAAGTTCGTTTTAGCAGCTACAGTACTGGCATTAGCAGGATTCTCAACAGTAAAAGCAAGTGAATTAAAAGATTTTAAAACTACTGCAATTGTTGCAGTTCAAGATAGCGCAGTAAAAACTCCTGTTAAACTGGAAGAATTGCCTGAGCCGGTAACCACCGCATTAAAATCTGATGCTTACAAGGGATGGACCGCTACTGAAGCCTGGTCGGTGAAAGAAGGTACCAAAGAGTATTATTTAATCAATGTGAAAAAAGAAGCAGAAACTGGTTCTGTTAAAATCGACAAAGACGGTAAACCCGTTCAATAAATAAAAAAATTAGCGCTCTACAATTAACAAGTATTTAACGTAACTGAGGTTACAAAACATATTTAAAACACAATATCATGAAAAAGATCATTTTAGCCGCTACTTTAGCATTCGCAGGATTCACAGCAGTACAAGCAAGTGAAGTAAATACAATCAAAAACGCTGCAATTGTTGCAGTTCAGGATAGTGCAGTAAAAACTCCGGTTAAACTGGAAGAATTGCCTGAGCCGGTAACCACCGCATTAAAATCTGATGCTTATAAAGGATGGACCGCTACTGAAGCCTGGTCGGTGAAAGAAGGTACCAAAGAGTATTATTTAATCAATGTGAAAAAAGAAGCAGAAACTGGTTCTGTTAAAATCGACAAAGACGGCAAACCCGTTCAATAAATAAAAAAAGTTAGCGCTCTACAATTAACAAGTATTTAACGTAACTGAGGTTACAAAACATATTTAAAACACAATATCATGAAAAAGATCATTTTAGCCGCTACTTTAGCATTCGCAGGATTCACAGCAGTACAAGCAAGTGAAGTAAATACAATCAAAAACGCTGCAATTGTTGCAGTTCAGGATAGTGCAGTAAAAACTCCGGTTAAACTGGAAGAATTGCCTGAGCCGGTAACCACCGCATTAAAATCTGATGCTTATAAAGGATGGACCGCTACTGAAGCCTGGTCGGTGAAAGAGGGTACTAAAGAGTACTATTTAATCAACGTAAAAAAAGAAGCAGAAACTGGTTCTGTTAAAATTGATAAAGACGGCAAACCCGTACAATAACCCAAATAATTACATCTACCTATAATAAGAAAGCCAGATTATGTCTGGCTTTTCTTATTTTTGTTGTATGGCGAGAATCCTGATTTTAGAAGACGATACTACCTTTGCTCAAATACTTGATGGTTTTTTAACCAAAAACGGTCATGAGGTTACCCTTGTAACCCAAGTAAAGCAATCACTTAAGCAAGTTGAAACCAATACGTTCGATTTACTTTTAATCGATTACCGCCTGCCGGACGGAACCGGATTTGAGGTGCTTACCCACCTTCGTGATTTGGGACTTTCTATTCCATTAATCATCATGACCAGTTTTAACGATGTTCGTACAGCAGTCAAATCTATTCAATTGGGTGCCTTTGATTACATTACCAAACCTGTTAATCCAGATGAGCTGTTAATGGTGATTAAAAATTCTTTAACCAAGAAGGACTTAAAAAGCATTGAACCGAAAGGGGTAAACAGCGATTTTATAAAGGGCAAAAGTGCAATTGCCGATAAACTGTATGAGCATATCAATTTAGTAGCACCTACCGACATGTCGGTAATTATACAGGGCGAAAGCGGGACAGGGAAAGAATTCGCCGCCAGAACCCTTCACCAGCAGAGTAAACGTGCCGGTCAACCTTTCGTTGCTATAGATTGCGGTGCGTTATCTAAAGATTTAGCTGCCAGCGAATTATTCGGGCATGTTAAAGGTGCATTTACCGGGGCATTAAATGATAAAAAAGGCCAATTTGAGGCTGCCAATGGTGGAACTTTGTTTTTAGATGAAGTGGGCAACCTGAGTTATGAGGTACAGATCAAGTTGCTAAGGGCTTTACAGGAAAGGGTGATCCAGCCTTTGGGCAGCACCAAACAGATTCCTGTTAATGTCCGTATCATCACCGCTACCAATGATGATTTGGCCAATAGCATACAACAGGGGGAATTCAGAGAAGATTTATATCATCGTTTAAATGAATTTAAAATCCAGCTTCCTCCGTTACGGGAAAGAGGTGGAGATTTAGAGTTGTTTATTAACCACTTTATAACTTTATCTAACCGGGATTTGGGCCGTAATGTTAAAAGTGTTTCCCCCGAAGCAAAAGCATTATTGTTGAGTTACGATTGGCCAGGAAACCTCCGCGAGCTTAGCAATGTGATAAAACGAATGGTGTTATTGACACAGGGTGACGTTGCTCAGATTAACGCTTTACCTGATGAAATGATGATTTCTGTCCACCAGCAATCGGCCCCTGGCAATTCTTCTGATTTAAAAGCTGTTAATGAACAGAACGAAAAATCGTTGATTACGGAAACGCTCATCAAAGTGAGGTATAACAAATCAAAAGCTGCAAAGATCTTAAATATCGACCGCAAAACGTTGTATGCCAAAATGGAACGCTACGGGATAGAATAATTATTCGACATTGGCATAGCCGGTTTTTCTATAAAGGCAACTAAGCTATCCAATGCACTAAGCTGTAACAGCACCTCAGATTTAATATATTCTGTTAATCCCTTTTCGGCTATCTCTACTTCCAGGTTTCTAAAGGCATTGGCCAACGTCTTTGAACCCATCTGCCCAGTGCGCCCTGCCAGCCGGTGAACCAATAACCTACTCTCGTCCTGATTGTTTTCATCCAGATGTTTTTTAAGTTCGGCTGCATCATCAATGGAATCCTGTTTAAAACGGGTAAGGATTTTTTCAAATAGCTCCTGATCGCCAAAAGTCATTTTTTCGATCGAAGAAAAATCAAATTCAGGCTGGTTTGTCAATATTTCTATTTTATCAAAAATAGATAGGATATCAATCTCCCTAAACGGCTTCATAATTAATCCATCAAAACCCTCACTCAAAACCATTTCGCGCTCTTCCGGCAAAACCTGTGCGGTGATGGCATAGAATTTAGTATCCTGAGGCAGCTTCTTTTTTAATAAGTGGCAAAGTTCGAAACCTGTCATTTCGGGCATACGCATATCAATCAAAACATACTTTAAATCAGGATCGGGTTCGGTATGAAGAATATCGGCCACCTGGGTAAAGCTCCTGTAAGGAATTTTATTTTTTTGAAAAATCATTCCGCATAAATCCAGAATAAGTTTATCATCATCAATTACCCAAACGGTGCCCGGGTTTACCAGGGCATAATGCGTGAAGTCTAGCGCATCGTTTACACGTTCAGTCGTATTTTCATATTTGATGTAAATATTAAATGTGGTGCCCATGCCAGGTTTACTTTTTACATAAATTCTTCCTCCCTGCGCTTCAATTAAAGATTTAACAATAGGGAGGCCCAAACCTGTACCGGTAGGATTAATCACATATTTCTCCGGAGATTCTATCTGCTCAAATTCATTAAAGATCTTCGGCATATCTTTTTCTTCAAAACCAATTCCCGTATCCGCTACCGTGAAATGAAAGTGCAGATCCTCTCCTTGCTTTTTGTAAGATACTACAAGCTTAATTTCACCTTTCAGCGTAAATTTTACCGCATTCCCCAATAAATTAAATAAAATCTGTTTTAGCCTAAAAACATCGCCTTTTACAAATTCCAGACCGGCAAGGTCAAATGCTGTATTTAACTGGAGTAACTTCTGCTCTGCCAATGGACGCATTACGGAAACCACCTCGTCCAAAGCTTTTCTGATATTAAATACCTGGTTATTGAAGCTAAATTCTCCTGAAGTGATCCGGTTGTAATCCAATACTTCGTTTACAATCTGAAGGAGGTGGATAGAGGATTGATAAATGGCATCCACATCTTTTTTATTGGGAACATCCTGCTGGGTAATCAGTTCGGCATAACCTAAAATAGACTGTAAAGGTGTTCTGATCTCATGGCTCATGTTTGACAGGAACCGCTGTTTTGCTTTACCATGGTATTCGGCCTCATCTTTAGCCAGTTCCAATTCTCTTCTATATCTGTTGCTCTTTGTAATATCTGCCATAATCAAATACAGCAAAATAACCGTTAACAGAAAGAAGATAATGATTATGGTTGTGATCTGGGTAATCCCATCATTAACCACTTCTTTTGCCTGGATGCCGTTTAAATCTACCTGGGCTACAGCTTGTCCTTCAACTTCTCTTAAAATCTGTAGTATTTTGGCCGTTAAAGCATTGCTTGCACTCGATAAATCAGCTTCCCGTTTTAAAAATTTCTGGCTTTTCTGACGTTGTTCCTGCTCGATATTCTTTAACGAGCCCGTCATGCTTTTCATAATACTATCCTCAGCCTTTGCATTTAAGGTATCACGCTTAACTTTAAATTCTTCGTTGATAATTTTATAAACATCAGCTTTTTTCTTGCCAAAAAGTTTACTCAAGAATCCCCTTGATTTTTGTTCCTCTTCAGGTGCAACTGTAGTGGTTGATGTGGTCGTTTCGGTGGTTAATACCGCACTATCTGCTTGCCTGCTCCGTGTAGCCACCAATTCATTCAATTTACGAACCTCTTCAGAAAAAGATTTGGTATTCACCAATTTCTCCCTCACCTTAAGGTAGTTTACAAATTGTTTATCACGTTCTGACAGTAAACTTTTAATGGATTTTATCCTTGCCAACTGTGCAGAATCACCACGGTACAATTTACGCAAGGTATCTAAACTTGACCTTAACCTACGCGATTCTTTAAGAAAACTGTAGGAACCTTGCTTATTAAAAGCTTCATCACGCTGCAATTGATCTAATCTCGCTATCTTATGTGAGAGATCGTTTACGATCCTGAGGCGATCGTTAGGGGCAGAGATTTCTTCAACGGTATCCAGCATGCGCGTAAAGGCAAACTTACTGATACCCCATGCCAAAAGCAGCGCAAAACAGGCGAACAAAAAACCTATGATCACTTTGCTTTTGATTGCCCGGAAGAATCTTTTCTGAATAACAGCCGCCATTGATTTAGATTGTATAGGTTATCCATTATGATAACGGTTTAACCTTAAGAATTGATATGCATTTATCTTTTACAAATAACGTACCACAAGAAAAATTGATTAAAAAACTTTAATTTTAGTCGCCTCAAAAAACAAACCATGAACCGTATCGACCGCCTTTTCGGAATGTTAACCCTGCTTCAATCCAGAAAATATATTACTGCGGAAAAAATTGCGGAAAGGTTTGAGATAAGTATACGCACCGTTTATCGTGATATTAAAGCATTAGGCGAACAGGGAATACCGGTAAGTTTTGAGCAGCATAAAGGATATTATCTGGTACAGGGTTATTTTCTGCCTCCTGTTTCTTTTAACATGGACGAAGCAAATGCCTTGCTACTGGTGGAGAGTTTAGTAAATGGATTTGCAGATCATTCTATCCGAACACATTATGCTACGGCTTTGACAAAAGTAAAGGCGGTATTAAAAACCAGCCAGAAGGAAAAACTCGAAACCCTCAATCAACATATTAAACTACAGATTCCGGAAAGATTAAATTTTAATTTCGAATACCTCTCGGTTATTCAGCACGCGATTGCTGAAAAACACCTGGTTGAACTGAATTATAAGAACAATAAGGAAGAAGTAAGCAAACGGGAAGTTGAGCCGATCGGACTGATTTTCTACGCGTTTAGCTGGCATTTAATCGCCTGGTGCCACTATCGGAATGAATACCGCGATTTTAACCTTACGAGGATCATCTGTCTTAAAAACCTGGGCATTCCGTTCAGAAAAACACCGCATATGCCATTGAGCGATTACATGCATCTGCTACCCGTAAATTACTAAAAATATTTTTTCTACGCTGCCATAGGGCTGTCAGTGGGCATCATTTTCTTTGTGTAAACAAACATCAAAAATCATGAGCATCGCTGATTTATTACTTATGGAATTGCACACGGCAGAAAAAACAAACCGGAAAAATATGGAAATTATTAATTTATTATTGAAAGAATTAGAGGATGAACTTAACATCACGAAAAAATTCCTGGCTATTGTACCAGTAGAAAAATTTGATTGGGCACCCCATGAAAAAAGTATGAAAATGAAATCTCTTGTTGTTCATATTGCCGATTTACCAAGTTGGATTTCACTAGCCTTAACAACTAAGGGGCTGGATTTTGAAACTGCACCTTATACTGAGCCTCTGGCAGAAAATATAGATGACTTGCTTAAAATCCTGGAAAAAAATTATGAGCAGGGAAAAACTGAATTGGAGAAAGCAACAGAAACAGATTTAAATGACCGTTGGGTTTTAAGGATGGGGAAACAGGTTTTGGCCGATTATTCTAAATATGAAACGATCCGCCACACCATTAGCCAAATCATTCACCACAGGGCGCAATTAGGCGTTTATTTAAGATTACTTAATATCCCGATCCCGGGTAGTTATGGCCCGAGTGCCGATGATCCAAATTTTTAAATCTGATCATTCAGAACAGGTTATTGAAACTTGTTACGTTTGATAATCTGTTCGCTTAGAAAGCCTCGTTCATTCTTTTATTGCCGGTATGGAATAGAGAATGAATAACATAATTTATTTCCGTAAAATTGCAGTATGAACAATAATACTGCAACCCGTTTAAATAAATTTATTAGTGAAAGTGGATTGTGTTCACGCCGAGAAGCGGACCGCTATATTGAAAAGGGAACAGTTTTCATCAACGGAAAAAGGGCTAAAATTGGCGATCAGGTTTTCGCCGGTGATAAAGTAATGGTAAACGGCCATCATATCGAACCAAAAGAAGAAAGTAATTTCATCCTTCTCGCCTTTAACAAGCCTGTTGGGATTACCAGTACCACAGAAGGCAGTGTACGTGATAATATTGTTGATTATGTTAATTACAGTGAAAGAATATTTCCGATTGGCCGGTTGGACAAAGATTCATCTGGCCTGATCTTCCTTACAAACAATGGCGATATCGTTAACAAAATTTTAAGGGCTGGGAATAAACACGAAAAAGAATACGTAGTAACGGTAAACAAACCGATTACTGAAGATTTTATTTTCGAAATGAGTAACGGTGTTCCGATTTTAGGGGTGAACACCCGTAAATGTAAGGTAAGGCAGATCAGTACCTTTGTTTTCAATATTATCCTAATCCAGGGTTTGAATAGGCAAATTAGAAGGATGTGTGAGCATTTTGGTTACGAAGTAAATAAACTGGAGCGTATACGCATCATGAATATCAGCCTTAAAGGTATTCCAACGGGAGAATTTAGGGAACTTACCGATGAAGAGATGCAGGCCATTACGAAAAGTGTAGAAAATTCGTCTTCAGAAGCTAAAACAAAAAGCACTGCCAGGAAAAAAACAAATACCTGGGAGGAAATCCCGGAACTGAGAGAAGAACAGCCCAAAAAAGCGTTTAAACCTAAACCCTCTGCGCGAAAATCTACTGGCAAAAAAACAGCTGGTCATCCAGGCACAAAACCTACTGGCAAAGGTAACAGCGGCAACAGAAACTCGAGACCAGCAAAAGGTAAAACTGCAAGTAAGCCAGGCACAAGAGGCAGAGGAAGATAGCTAAAAAATTGTAAAATTTGACCTGATTTATCTAGCGTATACCTTACGCCTTTAACCTTCTACCTTTTTTAAGTACCTTTGCAACAAATGGTAACAGTTAAAAAAATCGATATCCGTGCATTAGATCTGCCACAATTGCAACAACACCTTACTGCAATGCAACAGCCTGCTTTCAGAGCCAGGCAGATTTACCAGTGGCTTTGGGAGAAATCGGTTACAAGTTTCGAGCAAATGAGTAATCTTTCTAAAGATCTCCGTAAAGTATTGGACGAAAATTTTGCCATAAATGCGGTGCAGGTTAACAACTCTCAGTTTAGTAACGACCATACCATTAAAAATACTTTCAGGTTAGCAGATGGTAATATTGTTGAAGGGGTACTAATACCGTTAGAAGATCGTATGACTGCCTGTGTAAGTTCACAGGTGGGCTGTAGTTTAACCTGTAAGTTTTGCGCCACTGGTTATATGGACCGCAAGCGTAATTTAAATGCTGATGAAATTTATGATCAGGTAGTATTGATTGATAAACAGGCAAAGCAGAATTATAACAATCCCCTCACCAATATCGTGTATATGGGAATGGGGGAACCGCTTCTAAATTATGCCAATGTATTAAAGTCTATCGAACGAATTACTGCGCCCGATGGCCTGAATATGAGCTACAAGCGTATTACCGTTTCTACTGCCGGTATTGCCAAAATGATTAAAAAACTGGGCGATGACGGGGCGAAATTTAACTTGGCACTATCTTTACACGCTGCTGATGACAAGAAGCGTAATGAAATTATGCCGATTAACGAGGCCAATTCGTTAAAGGCATTGGCAGAGGCCTTAAAATACTATTTTGCCAAAACCAAAAATCCGGTGACTTACGAATACATCGTTTTTAATCATTTTAATGATGAAATTTCTGATGCCATGGATTTGGCTAAATTTTGTAAACATATCCCCTGTAAAGTAAACCTGATTGAATATAACCCTATTTCTTTCGCCGATTTCACTAATGCAGAAGGAGATAAGATTGATGCCTTTTCTAATTATTTAAAAAGCCAGGGGATCAATACCAATATCCGCCGTAGCCGCGGTAAAGATATTGATGCCGCTTGTGGGCAATTGGCAGTTAAAGAAGAAGCGAACGCTTAAGCCATCTGTTACAACATTGTTAATACATTTTTCTTGTTATTTAAGAGCGCAGGTTTCTGTGCATTTGGGCCGGCTCCGGTCCTGCTGTACGCTGTATCCTTTTGGGAAATTTTATCTGTTGAACAATTTTTTCTTTGCCCAAAAGGGATGCCGCTCCCATCAGGGCTATCGTGAAGCGAGGTAAGATGGACGATGGAAAAGGGAGGGTGGAACTGATCTGTACCATCTGCGGGGCAATACTTTGAGTTTTTACTTCGTATGGTTAAAAGAGGATCTGCTTTTCCCGGAGCGCAGGTTGCTGTGCGTTTAGCTCGGCTCCGGTCCTGCTGTACGCTGTATCCTTTTGGGAAATTTTATCTGTTGAACAATTTTTTCTTTGCCCAAAAGGGATGCCGCTCCCATCAGGGCTATTGTGAAGCGAGGTAAGATGGACGGTGGAAAAGGGAGGATGGAACTGATCTGCGCCATCTGCGGGGCAATACTTTGAGTTTTTACTTCCTATGGTTAAAAGAGCATCTGCTTTTCCCGGAGCGCAGTTTCCTGTGCATTTAGTCCGGGTCCTGTCCTGCTGTACGCTGTATCCTTTTGGGAAACCTTATCTGTTGAACAATCTTTTCTTTGCCCAAAAGGGATGCCGCTCCCATCAGGGCTATCGTGATGAGAGGTAAGATGGAAAAGGGAGGATGGAACCAATCTGCAGAGATCAGCATTATGTGCGGGCTCAAAGCTTTCTCTGCCAGAGGGAAAAAGCGCTATAAACGAAGAAAGCCCTCCAACATTGCTGCTGAAGGGCTTCTCTTTAAGATCTGGCACCGACCTACTCTCCCACGTGTTACCGCAGTACCATCGGCTCTGGTGGGCTTAACTTCTCTGTTCGGAATGGGAAGAGGTGGACACCACCGATATAGGCACCTGAATATTTTTATTTAAGTCGAAAGGTGAAAGCCTAAGGACTAAAGCTGTCTATAATCCGCTTTGGTCTTTGCTCTTTTAGCTTTGCGCTTAAATGACATATTATTGAAAGAAGTTAGTTGGAAGAACAAACAACAGTCTGTCTTGCTTTGAAAGCTTCGGATGATTAGTACTACTCGACTGTGCTGTCGCCAGCTTTACATCTGTAGCCTATCAACGTAGTAGTCTGCTACGGTCCTATATGGAATTCTCATCTCGTGGCTAGTTTCGCACTTAGATGCTTTCAGCGCTTATCTATTCCCAGCGTAGCTACTCTGCAATGCCCCTGGCGGAACAACAGATTCACTAGAGGCTGGTCCAACCCGGTCCTCTCGTACTAAGGTCAGCCCCACTCAAAATTCCTACGCCCACAACAGATAGGGACCGAACTGTCTCGCGACGTTCTGAACCCAGCTCGCGTGCCACTTTAATCGGCGAACAGCCGAACCCTTGGGACCTTCTCCAGCCCCAGGATGTGACGAGCCGACATCGAGGTGCCAAACCTCCCCGTCGATATGAGCTCTTGGGGGAGATCAGCCTGTTATCCCCAGCGTACCTTTTATCCTTTGAGCGATGGCCCTTCCATGCAGAACCACCGGATCACTATATCCGTCTTTCGACCCTGATCGACCTGTATGTCTCACAGTCAAGCAAGCTTATGCTATTGCACTCCGCGTACGGTTACCAAGCGTACTGAGCTTACCTTTGAAAGCCTCCGTTACCTTTTTGGAGGCGACCACCCCAGTCAAACTACCCATCAAACAATGTCTCCCAAATGATGGGATTAGACACCGAATACAGAAAGGGTGGTATTTCAACGTTGGCTCCACGATGCCTGGCGACACCGCTTCATAGCCTCCCACCTATCCTACACATCCTGTACCCAATGTCAATGTTAAATTGTAGTGAAGGTGCATGGGGTCTTTCCGTCCCGTTGCGGGTACCCGGCGTCTTCACCGGGACCACAATTTCACCGAGCTCATGGCTGAGACAGCGCCCAGATCGTTACACCATTCGTGCAGGTCGGAACTTACCCGACAAGGAATTTCGCTACCTTAGGACCGTTATAGTTACGGCCGCCGTTTACTGGGGCTTCGATTCAATGCTTCTCTTGCGATGACATCCCCTCTTAACCTTCCAGCACCGGGCAGGTGTCAGGCCTTATACCTCATCTTTCGATTTTGCAAAGCCATGTGTTTTTGTTAAACAGTCGCCTGGGCCTTTTCACTGCGGCTGACATTGCTGCCAGCGCCCCTTCTCCCGAAGTTACAGGGCCATTTTGCCGAGTTCCTTAGCCATGATTCACTCGAGCACCTTAGAATCCTCTTCCCGGATACCTGTGTCGGTTTGCGGTACGGGTTTTTATAACCTGAAGCTTAGCGGTTTTTCTTGGAAGTCTGATTACCTGCACTATCCAGTCCCCCGAAGGTTCCCGGTACTATCAGCTCTCAGCATCAATCACGGATTTGCCTGTGTTTGATATACCTACAGCCTTTAACGATCTATTCCGTCAGATCGCGGCAGTGTCACTACTCCGTCCCCACATCGCAGTTATAAAAAGTACTGGAATATTAACCAGTTGTCCATCGAATTTCCCCTTCGGGTTCTCCTTAGGTCCCGACTGACCCTGATCCGATTAGCGTTGATCAGGAAACCTTATCCTTTCGGTGGGCGGGTTTCTCGCCCGCCTTATCGTTACTTATGCCTACATTTGCTTTTCCAATCGCTCCAGCACCCATTACCAGATACCTTCACCGCAATTGGAATGCTCCCCTACCGATATATTTCAATCCCATAGCTTCGGTGTACAGTTTAATGCCCGTTTATTATCCATGCCCGATCGCTCGACTAGTGAGCTGTTACGCACTCTTTAAATGAATGGCTGCTTCCAAGCCAACATCCTAGCTGTCTGTGCAATCGGACCTCGTTAGTTCAACTTAACTGTAACTTGGGGACCTTAGCTGATGGTCTGGGTTCTTTCCCTCTCGGCGCGTGACCTTAGCACCCCGCGCCTCACTGCCGGTTATATTATATAGCATTCGGAGTTTGTCTGGATTTGGTAGGATTTGACTCCCCCGCACCCAATCAGTAGCTCTACCTCTATATAACTAAACACCGACGCTGTTCCTAAAAACATTTCGGGGAGTACGAGCTATTTCCCAGTTTGATTAGCCTTTCACCCCTACCCACAGATCATCCGGAAACTTTTCAACGTTTATCGGTTCGGTCCTCCAGTACGTGTTACCGCACCTTCAACCTGTCCATGGGTAGATCACAAGGTTTCGCGTCTACCTCCTCTGACTATACGCCCTGTTCAGACTCGCTTTCGCTTCGGATCCGTGCCTGAAGCACTTAACCTTGCCAGAGAAGAGTAACTCGTAGGCTCATTATGCAAAAGGCACGCCGTCACGCCACCTGGACGCTCCGACCGCTTGTAAGTACACGGTTTCAGGTTCTATTTCACTCCCCTGTTCGGGGTTCTTTTCACCTTTCCCTCACGGTACTGGTTCACTATCGGTCTCTCAGGAGTATTTAGCCTTACCGGATGGTGCCGGCTGATTCCCACAAGGCGTCTCCGACCTCGCGGTACTCAGGATACTGCTAGGCTAGCATTCTATACGTGTACTGGGCTATCACCATGTATCGCCGGGCTTCCCATCCCGTTCCACTTCTGTTTGCTAATGCCACGTTGCAGTCCTACAACCCCCACTTTGCCGTAACAAGGTAGGTTTGGGCTCTTTCCCTTTCGCTCGCCACTACTCAGGAAATCATTGTTATTTTCTCTTCCTCTGCTTACTTAGATGTTTCAGTTCGGCAGGTTTGCTCATTATATGTGACATGTCTTCAACATGCCGGGTTGCCCCATTCGGAAATCTCCGGATCTAGTTCCTATTTGCAGATCCCCGGAGCTTATCGCAGCTTATCACGTCCTTCATCGCCTCTGAGAGCCAAGGCATCCCCCGTGTACTCTTTCTTACTTTCTTCTACTCGTGCGCCTTTTGCGCCGCACGGTATGCTTTTTTTTGCTCTTGTTATGATGTCTCATTCCCGACGTAAAGTCGGGAGAGCACAAACACAACAGTCGCCTATTGTTGTTTGCTCTTCTTTTTTAACTTCTTCCAATATGTCAAAGAACTTTACTGAGGCTGAAGGCCGAAGGTATAAAGGCGGAGGGTTTCATTCTCCCCAACCTAAGCTTCGTTTCAGCTTCGTTAGTAAAAAACTGCGGTCTCGAACCGTTTCATACCTTTTTTGATATGTGCCCCGTGGCGTTTCTTCTTTTTCTTAATCTTTATGTCAATGTAGATTACCGATCCAGGTAAAATCTGTATTATCCTGTTTTTTGAAAGCTTTCTGCTTTGGTCCTTAAGCTTTATGCTTATAGTGGAGAATAACGGAGTCGAACCGTTGACCTCCTGCGTGCAAGGCAGGCGCTCTAGCCAGCTGAGCTAATCCCCCAGAGTATCAGTTTTGAGTTCGGAGTTTTCAGTTTGGAGTATCCATCACTCCAGGCTCTTTTCTCCCAACTCCCAACTTCAATGGTAGTCCCGTCCAGATTTGAACTGGAGACCCCTACATTATCAGTGTAGTGCTCTAACCAGGCTGAGCTACGGGACTGTATTTTCAAGGCAGGCTTTAATTAGTCGCAGTACATAGTATCTTACCGCTACTGCTTCCCTTTTTTGGCTTACCCTTTTCGTCTCCGTTGCGCTATACCTCTATAGTATGCCCACCGTTGTCTTCTGGGTGTTTCTTTTTTCTCTTGTCTTTTTTTGTATAAAGTACCAGGTATTCAGTATCAAGACCTTAAGCCTTTTACCTCTTTACCCTCTACCTTATTCGAAATATCATGTTGCGTGGCGGGTAGGCGGTGCTACTCCAGAAAGGAGGTATTCCAGCCGCACCTTCCGGTACGGCTACCTTGTTACGACTTAGCCCCAGTTACCGGTTTTACCCTAGGACGCTCCTTGCGGTTACATACTTTAGGTACCCCCAGCTTCCATGGCTTGACGGGCGGTGTGTACAAGGCCCGGGAACGTATTCACCGCGTCATTGCTGATACGCGATTACTAGCGAATCCAACTTCATGGGGTCGAGTTGCAGACCCCAATCCGAACTGTGAACGGCTTTATGAGATTCGCATACTGTTGCCAGCTAGCTGCCCTCTGTACCGTCCATTGTAGCACGTGTGTAGCCCCGGACGTAAGGGCCATGATGACTTGACGTCGTCCCCTCCTTCCTCTCTGTTTGCACAGGCAGTCTGTTTAGAGTCCCCACCATTACATGCTGGCAACTAAACATAGGGGTTGCGCTCGTTGCGGGACTTAACCCAACACCTCACGGCACGAGCTGACGACAGCCATGCAGCACCTAGTTTCGTGTGATTGCTCACTGATCCATCTCTGGATCATTCACTAACTTTCAAGCCCGGGTAAGGTTCCTCGCGTATCATCGAATTAAACCACATGCTCCTCCGCTTGTGCGGGCCCCCGTCAATTCCTTTGAGTTTCACCCTTGCGGGCGTACTCCCCAGGTGGAACACTTAACGCTTTCGCTTAGCCGCTGACCGTGTATCGCCAACAGCGAGTGTTCATCGTTTAGGGCGTGGACTACCAGGGTATCTAATCCTGTTTGATCCCCACGCTTTCGTGCCTCAGCGTCAATAAGACCATAGTAAGCTGCCTTCGCAATCGGTGTTCTGAGACATATCTATGCATTTCACCGCTACTTGTCTCATTCCGCCTACCTCTAGTCCATTCAAGCCCATCAGTATCAAGGGCACTGCGATAGTTGAGCTACCGTCTTTCACCCCTGACTTAACAGGCCGCCTACGCACCCTTTAAACCCAATAAATCCGGATAACGCTTGGATCCTCCGTATTACCGCGGCTGCTGGCACGGAGTTAGCCGATCCTTATTCTTCCGGTACATTCAGCTATTTACTCGTAAATAGGTTTATTCCCGGATAAAAGCAGTTTACAACCCATAGGGCAGTCTTCCTGCACGCGGCATGGCTGGTTCAGAGTTGCCTCCATTGACCAATATTCCTTACTGCTGCCTCCCGTAGGAGTCTGGTCCGTGTCTCAGTACCAGTGTGGGGGGCCATCCTCTCAGATCCCCTAGTCATCGTCGCCTTGGTGGGCCGTTACCCCGCCAACTAGCTAATGACACGCATGCCCATCTCCATCCCATAAATGTTTGATCATTGGATAATGCCATCCTGTGATTTTATGCGGTATTAATCCGGATTTCTCCGGGCTATCCCCCTGATGAAGGTAGGTTGCATACGCGTTACGCACCCGTGCGCCACTTTCTCTCCCAGCAAGCTGGAAAATATCGTTCGACTTGCATGTATTAGGCCTGCCGCTAGCGTTCATCCTGAGCCAGGATCAAACTCTCCATTGTAAAATGTGTTGTTCAATTCTGACCAGTTTTTAACCATGTTAAAAATGGTCTTCTTTTTTTATGTTGTCTGTTAGACACCACCTCTAAAATAAAGCAGAATAATCATGTACTTTGATCAGTACTCCATTAACCCCGCTACGCTACATTGACATCTCTTTTAAGAACTTATCGACTGTTGTTGCCTCTCGGCCCGTCTTTATATATTGTGATTCGCTTTTTGGTTGGGGTCGTTTTCCTTCCCTTGTTTTCAAGCTCATTTCAATCTTTTTTTCTCTCTTCCCGGCATCCGCCGTTCCGGTCTTTTTTCCCCTTCGTTTCCGTTGGGAGTGCAAAGGTAAGCATCTTTTTTAAACTTCCAAATAAAATAATTTTTATTTTTTCGTTTTCTTTTTCCGCTATTTCTTTATTTCAATATGCCGATGTTACTCAGCTTTCCCTCCTTCCGGACAGGGCTGCAAAGGTAGCAATCTTTTCCGCTTCCGCAATATTTATTTTAAAATAAATCCTGCCATCCTTTCACCAAAACCCCTTCCTCCGAAGCGGGATGCAAAAGTAGAAAAAATATCTGCAACGGCAAAGGATATCCAGGGAATATTTATTGGCTTTGCGTAAGTAGATGGTTTTCAGCGGGAAAAATTTTAAGTCGAAACAAAACAATTATGCGTTTTTAGTGTTTTGGACTGCCCTAAACAGCTACAGTATCTGATGACGTCCGCTTGCTGATCTGTCGAAAAGATCCTTCGACTACGCTCAGGATGACCGACAGGCTGGATAAACCCGCTAAACTTCCGAAGTTCCTCTACGCTAAATCCTTTGAAACTCCGGAAGACTACCGCCACCTAAACCCGATAGCAGCGGAAAACCCGGAAGCGAGGAACGAGCTGAGGATTTGGAGCGGATAGCGGGAACATACCTATATAGCAGCACTGAACTTGCTTTGTTGAAAAAAGATAAATAAAACATATGTGCAAAGTATTCCTACGATACATCATATCTTCATAAAAATTGCATAAATTAGTTATATGCTACAGGTTAAACAATGGTGCAGTGATTTAATTGGTTTGCTATTTCCAAACCTCTGCAATGCCTGTGGTGTAAAGCTATACCGAAGCGAGCATTTGATCTGCACGAAATGCCGGTATGACCTGCCTTTTACCGATTACCACCAACATACAGAAAACAGAGTAGCCAAACAATTATGGGGCAGGGTACCACTACATGCTGCAATGGCCATGTTGTATTTTAGAAAAGGGGCAAAGGTTCAGAACCTGGTCCACAACCTGAAATACAATGGCAGAACCGATGTTGGCGTACTGCTGGGCAATATGCTGGGAGAACGGTTAAAAACCGTTAATCATTACCAAGATATTGATCTGGTTATACCGGTCCCGTTACATCGCAGAAAATATAAAACCAGAGGATATAATCAAAGTACTTTTATTGCAGAAGGAATTGCAGCACAGATGGGGATTGATATCAGCGAAAAGCACCTGATCCGGAGTACCTCCACCGAAAGCCAAACTAAAAAGAGCAGGTATAACCGTTATGAAAACATGAAGGATGTTTTCCAGGTATCTACTCCTGAAGATATCATCGGCAAACATCTTTTGCTGGTTGATGATGTAATTACCACCGGCGCAACTTTGGAGGCCTGCGCAAATGAACTGCTAAACAGCGGGGCGGCAAAAGTAAGTATCGCCGCACTGGCCTTCGCGGAATAACCTGGTTATATCCGGGCATAGTTGCAAGTACCCTGACATTTTTCTAAGTTTGATTTATGCGTTTCAATACTGGTTTAGTGCTACTCATCCTATTCATCGCTTCGGCTTGCCGGAAGGGTGAACACATTACCACAGATGCAGCAGCAAAACTGACCATTGCCGATACGGAATTGCGTTTCGATACCATTTTCACATCAATTGGTTCTGTAACTAAACGGCTGACCATTGTAAATAATAATAAGGACGCGGTAAAAGTTTCAGAGATTACACTGTCCGGAAGGGGCGGTTCTGCCTTCAACATTAATATTAACGGAGCAAATATCTTTAACCAAAACGACCTGGTTATAAACGGAAAGGATTCTATTAATATTTTTGTTAAGGTTACCATTAACCCCAATATGGAGAATCTGCCATTTTTAGTACAGGACTCTATTATATTAAATACCAATGGGAATAGACAGGTTGTCAATCTTATAGCTTATGGACAGAATGCAGTATTTATTAACGACCAAACTATTGCTTCCAGTACCACCTGGACAAAATCACTTCCCTATGTTATCGATGGCGCTTTAACGGTAAAAAATGGATCATCGCTAATCATCCAACCCGGCGCCAGAGTCTATTTTCATAAAGACGCCAGCTTAAACATAGAAGGAAATTTGGTAGCTAATGGAACGGTTACCGACCCGGTATTGTTTTGTAGCGACAGATTGGAAAAGCTATACACTGAAGAGCCGGGGCAATGGAAAGGAATCTTCTTAAAACGAACCGGATACGGAATGATTAAAAACGCAATCATTAAAAATGCATCAGTTGGCATCACCTCCGATTCTTTATCGGTTAACAACAGCCCCAAATTAATTTTGAGCAATAGCATCATCAAAAATATGCAGGTAGCAGCCTATATGGGTTATCACTCAGAGCTGTTTGCCTTTAATAATCTGATGTATAATTGTGGCAATTACCTTATACATACTGTTGGCGGAGGGAATTATGACCTTAAACAAAACACCTTTGCCGGTTACAACCTAAACTTTCCGCGTAAAACTGCCGCGCTAAGCTTTTCAGATTATCTATCAGCAAATGCTTATAATAAACTTCAAATCAATTTAACCAACAATATCATTTGGGGGACTTTAACCAATGAACTGGATATCCAAAAGAAAACTTCTGCAGCGCTGCAGCTCAATTTATCACATAATCTGATCCGATCTACCAATAATGCTTATAATATTAATGGTAACATTTTGAACATTGACCCATCCTTTATCAATCAGGAAAATAAAAATTTTGAACTTACAGCGAATAGTCTGGCCAGAAAGAAAGGTACCGATTTAAGTGCCGATCTTTATTTTAATGCTTATCTAAATAAAGATATACTGGAAAACAAAAGATTTTATCCCTCAACCTTAGGTAGTTACGAGAAATAATAAACTTTTTTATCTTTTCTCAAAACCAAACCGCATGAAGCTGCGTTTATATATCCGAGAGCGTTAATTTAGATGGTAAGGGTCGATTTCTTCTGAAGAATATCGGCCCTTTACTTTTTGGTTTTTACAGTCGGTCTTATTTTTTTAGAAAGTGAACATTAGTGCAAGTGGCGGCTACCTGCCCCGCTTTTCCTCCTGCCGTTTTAATGTGTCGATACGAAAAACTTGTAGCTAAAAACGGCATCCGTTCAATCGGGCTTAGTGAACAAAGGCAGTAATTAAATACTCCCGATCATCAAAAAAGCAGCTACACATTCGTGCAACTGCTTTCTCTGTTTATTTTGTTGTAAATTATTCTACGGTAACTGATTTGGCCAGATTTCTCGGTTGGTCTACGTTACAGCCACGCATTACCGCAATATGATACGATAACAACTGAAGGGGTATAGTTGCCAGGAGTGGTAAGAAAGCTTCATTGGCATCAGGAATTTCGATACAATAATCGGCCATTTTTTTCACCTCGGTATCGCCCTGGGTCACAATGGCAATTACCTTTCCTTTTCTTGCTTTTACCTCCTGTATGTTACTGATTACTTTTTCATAGGATGAATTTTGGGTAGCAATAAACACTACTGGCATTTCTTCATCAATTAGGGCAATAGGACCATGTTTCATTTCCGCAGCCGGATAACCTTCTGCATGGATGTAGGAAATTTCCTTCAGTTTTAATGCACCTTCCAGGGCTACAGGGAAACCGCTTCCTCTACCTAAAAACAAACAGTTGGTAGAAGCTTTAATTTTTTCAGAAACTTCTTTAATCAGATCGTTTGATTCCAAAGCAATCTCTATTTTCTCAGGTATATGATCCAGTTCGGTTAAAAGCTCTATTAATTTCGAAGTGGTGATGGTTCCTTTTTGTTGCGCCATGTAAAAGGCCATCAAAGTTAAAACGGTTACCTGTGCGGTAAATGCCTTTGTAGAAGCTACCCCGATTTCCGGACCGGCGTGGGTATAAACACCCGCATGCGTTAAACGAGGAATAGAAGCACCCGCAACGTTACAGATTCCGAAAATAGTTGCACCACGTTCTTTAGCCATCTCGATAGCCGCCATGGTATCAGCTGTTTCTCCCGACTGTGAAATGGCAATCACCACATCTTTTTCGGTAATAATCGGATTTCTATACCTGAATTCTGACGCATATTCAACTTCAACAGGAATGCGGGCATATTCTTCAATCAGGTATTCGCCAACCAAACCGGCATGCCACGATGTGCCGCAGGCCACAATGATGATACGATCGATATTTTTTAATTTCTCTGCAAATTCTTTGATCCCACCAAGCTGCACCTTACCCTCTTCAGGATAAATCCGGCCACGCATACAATCTTTAATCGAACGCGGTTGTTCGTAAATTTCTTTGAGCATAAAGTGATCGAAACCACCTTTCTCCAGCATTTCTAACTTTAACTGCAGCTCCTGGATTAATGGCGTTTGCACAACATTATCCAATCTTTTAACCAAAAGATCATCTTTGGTAATCAGTGCAATTTCATTATCGTTGAGATAGATTACATTTTTGGTATATTCTATAATCGGAGTAGCATCTGAAGCAATAAAGTACTCTCCCTGCCCCACGCCAATTACCATCGGACTGCCCTTTCTGGCCGCAATTAACCGATCGGGATGATCCTGATCCATAATCACGATGGCATAGGCACCGATTACTTCCTTCAAAGCCAAACGAACGGCTTCCAAAAGATCTATATTTTCAATTTTTTGGATTTCTTCAACCAGATGAATCAAGACCTCTGTATCGGTATCACTTTTAAATTCATGCCCACGGCTAATCAACTCTTCTTTTAGCGTGGCATAATTTTCGATGATTCCGTTATGGATAATGGAAAGTTTACCATTATTGGAGGTATGTGGGTGGGAGTTACGGTCAGAAGGAACTCCATGTGTAGCCCAACGGGTGTGGCCCATGGCAATCGTACCAGACTTATCCTGATCTTGAGCAAACTCTTCTAAAACGGCTACCTTTCCCGCTTTTTTATAAATATGCTTCCCGCTTTCATTCATTACTGCGATACCAGCACTATCATAACCACGGTATTCTAATCTTTTAAGTCCTTTAAGTACAATTGGCCAGGCTTCTCTATAGCCTATGTAGCCCACTATTCCACACATAATTTATATCTAATTAATTTGGGATAAATATATAAAACAAACGTTTGTTTTGCTGTATTAGGGAACAAAGAACTTTGTTAAATGAAAAAGCAGTTACCAATTTATGTAACTGCTTTTAATATGTTGATTACTAAATCGAATTAGTTAAATTCTATTTATAAAGCGGGAATGCACTTACCAAATTAATCACTTCGTTTTTCACTGCATTCAGGTTCGTTTCATCTTCCGGATTGGTTAAAACCCTATCAATTAACTCAACAATCTGTTCCATTTCGGCTTCTTTTAAACCGCGGGTGGTAACAGCTGCTGTACCTACCCGGATACCAGAAGTTACAAATGGTGATTTATCATCAAAAGGAACCATGTTTTTGTTTACTGTGATTTCAGCTTTTTCCAAAGCATTTTCGGCTACTTTACCGGTGATGTTTTTATTACGCAGGTCGATTAACATCAGGTGGTTATCGGTACCGCCAGAAATAATACCATATCCTTTTGCTACAAATGCTTTAGCCATGGCCTGTGCATTAGCCGCTACCTGTTTAATGTATGTTCCATACTCCTCACTTAACGCTTCGCCAAAAGCAATTGCTTTAGCTGCGATAATGTGTTCCAAAGGACCACCTTGCGTACCAGGAAAAACAGCCATATCTAATAAGTTGCTCATCATACGGATTTCGCCCTTCGGGGTTTTCAATCCCCACGGATTTTCAAAATCATGTCCCATCATAATCATACCGCCACGTGGTCCGCGTAAAGTTTTGTGGGTAGTAGTGGTTACAATATGGCAATGTGGAAGCGGATTGGCCAATAATCCTTTCGCGATTAAACCTGCCGGGTGAGAAATATCAGCTAAAACCAAAGCACCAATTTTATCAGCTACCGAACGGATAAAAGCATAATCCCACTCACGTGAATAGGCAGATGCACCACAGATAATCAATTTTGGTTTTTCTGCTAAAGCAACTTCCTCTAATTTTTTATAATCAATCCGTCCGGTTTCTTTCTCTACGCCATAGAATAAAGGCTGATATAATTTACCTGAAAAGTTAACAGGAGAACCATGGGTTAAGTGTCCACCATGAGAAAGGTCAAATCCTAATATTTTATCGCCTGGTTGCAGAATAGCGAGCATTACCGCCGCATTGGCCTGTGCGCCAGAGTGCGGCTGCACATTTACCCACGCTGCTCCAAATAATTCCTTAGCCCTATCGATCGCAATCTGCTCTACCACATCAACCACCTGGCAACCTCCATAGTAACGTTTTCCCGGTAAGCCTTCGGCGTATTTGTTGGTCAATACCGATCCGGCAGCTTCCATCACTTGTTTGCTTACAAAGTTTTCTGATGCAATAAGCTCTAAACCATGTTCTTGGCGGTTTAACTCTTTATCGATAAGTTCAAAAATTTGGTTGTCGCGTGTCATTGTCTATTTTAGGTTTGTATTTTTTTGCAAAAGTAAGGATTTCAAATTTAATTCGGGCCTGTTTAAGACAATGCTTTCACATTAAAGTTGTTAAAGCCGCTCCCAATGGTTATCTCTACGATTTGTTGCTGCAACATTTCTAAAATGGCCAGAAAATTATAAACGAAATGAACTTTATTTTCAGAATTTTTAAGCACCAGGGCAAAATCGATCTGTTTATTGATATCGAGCAAATTGGCAATAAAGTGTTTTTGCTGTTCAATGGTGTAGGGATATTGTACAACCGTATGTTTAACTTCTTCACTGCGCAGTTCATATTTCTGCATCGTGCGATGATAAACAGTTAAAAGTTTATACAAGTCCAGAGATAAAAGTTCATCCTGATGGGTAGAAGATTCCGCAGCAAGTGTGAGGTCAAATGCAATATTACCTCGATGGTTTTGCTTCAATCGCTCCTCTTCATAAACCTTCATTTCTTCGGCGGCAGATTTAAACTGTTTATAGGCAATCAGCCTGGCAATAAGGTCCTGCTCCGAGCTGATTTCGTTGCTGGTTTCATCCAGCTCAATCCTTGGCAACAACATTTTAGATTTAATCCGCATCAGGGTGGCCGCAACCAGGATAAATTCACTGGCAACTTCTACATTTAAAGCCAGGAGCTGGTGGATATAGGCCAAAAAGTCGTTGGTAATTTTCGAGATCTCCACATCCTGTATATTCAGTTCATCCCGCTCAATAAAAAACAGCAATAGGTCGAAAGGACCTTCAAATACGGGAAGTTTTATTTCAAAATTCTCTGCCTGCATGTGTAGCAACAAACATAATCAAAAAATTTAGTACATCAACCGCTAAACCCTTACGGCTCACCGCTAAACGACCGCCACTCATCCCGCTACAATAATGCACTATTTTTCTCTTCTATATTAAAACAAATTTCCCTTACTTTGTATCTTGTTTTTTACCACAAATTTCGAATGCAAGTAAAAGCTGGCCCCCTATTATCTAAAATCAACTATCCTGCTGACCTAAAGCAATATAGCGAATCTGACTTAGAACAAATAAGCCAGGAATTACGACAATATATTATTGATGTAGTAAGCGTAAATGGCGGCCATTTTGGTGCCAGCTTAGGTGTTGTTGAACTCACAGTAGCCTTACACTATGCCTTAAATACACCCTACGATAAGTTGGTTTGGGATGTAGGGCATCAGGCATATGGACATAAAATATTAACCGGTCGGCGGGATTTATTTCACACCAATCGTGTATATGGTGGCATCAGCGGTTTCCCAAAGATTTCAGAAAGTGAATATGATACCTTTGGTGTGGGCCATTCATCTACATCTATTTCGGCGGCTTTAGGTATGGCTGTGGCTTCGCAATTAAAAGGTGAAACCAACAGGCAGCATGTTGCCGTAATCGGCGATGGTGCCATGACAGCTGGTTTGGCTTTTGAAGGCTTAAACCATGCCGGCATTGAAAATAGCAATGTATTGGTGATTCTGAATGATAACTGCATGTCTATCGACCCTAATGTGGGTGCACTGAAAGAATATTTAACCAGCATCACCATTTCGAAATCGTACAACCGTTTCCGCGATGATATCTCTCATGTGCTCACCGGGCTATCTAAACTCGGCCCCAATGCACATAAGTACGTGAAGAAAATAGAGAAGAGCATTAAAGGTACTTTACTTAAACAAAGTAATTTATTTGAAGCTTTAAATTTCAGGTATTTCGGCCCGGTTGATGGACACGATGTAAAACGCCTGGCGCAGGTAATCAAAGATCTTTCTGCCATTCCGGGCCCGAAACTCTTACACTGTGTTACCGTTAAGGGTAAAGGTTTTGCTTTGGCAGAAAAAGACCAAACCAAATGGCATGCACCTGGTCTTTTTGATAAGATTACGGGCGAAATCAAAAAAAGTATTCCGGATAAACCTCAACCACCAAAATACCAGGATGTTTTCGGGCATACCATGGTTGAACTGGCAGAGGCCAACGATAAAATAGTCGGTATTACACCAGCAATGCCTTCCGGATCATCATTAAACATTATGATGAAAGCGATGCCAAAACGGGCATTTGATGTGGGTATTGCAGAACAACATGCGGTAACGTTCTCTGCCGGCCTGGCCACACAGGGATTGGTTCCATTTTGTAATATCTATTCCAGCTTTATGCAAAGGGCTTACGATCAGGTGATCCACGATGTTGCCATCCAGAAACTCAATGTGGTATTTTGTTTAGATAGGGCAGGACTTGCCGGAGCTGATGGGGCTACCCACCATGGCGCATATGATATTGCTTATATGCGCTGTATCCCAAATTTAATCGTTTCTTCGCCCATGAACGAAGAAGAACTTCGAAACTTAATGTTTACCGGACAGCAGGAAAATATGGGTCCATTTGTTATCCGTTATCCGCGTGGTAATGGAGTAATGCCCGATTGGAAGCGGCCTTTTAAAGCATTGGAAATTGGTAAAGGGCGTAAAATCTGTGATGGCGAGGATGTAGCCTTGCTAACCATTGGCCATGTGGGGAATTTTGCGGTTGAAGCCTGTATAGAATTAAATAGCGAAGGTTTCTACCCGGCGCATTACGACTTACGTTTTGTAAAACCGTTAGATGAAACTTTATTACATGAAGTTTTTGCTAAATATAAACATGTGATTACGGTTGAGGACGGTTCCCTGCCGGGAGGAGTAGGATCTGCAGTATTGGAGTTTATGGCTGATCATGGGTACAAGTCCAATGTAATCCGCCTGGGTATACCAGATCAGTTCATCGAACATGGCGAACAGGCAGAGTTATGGGCAGAATGCGGTTATGATAAAAATGCAATTATTGAAGCTGTAAGAAAGGTTGCAGTGAAAAGTACAACTAATAGTATGGCCGGGTAGAGGCCTGTCGTAATTGTTGTTATTCTGATGCATTCATTAAGATAAATCGTCATTTCGACCGCACAGTGGAGAGATCTTTTAACCTGGTACAAAGATCTCTCCACTACGCGTTGCTCCGGTCGAGATGACGCTGATTTTTGATAACGTTAAATGGTAGCACAGCGAAGAATCTTCAAAAAAAAAAGATCCTTCCTATCGTCAGAATGACAGATAAAAGGACTAAAAAGCCTCAGCTATAATCATAGCTGAGGCTTTAATTTTTTAGGAGGCCTTTTTTAAAAATCAGAATATAAATTCCTGAACGAACTACGCAAACCGAAAGTGATTAAACCGGTATTGTTTTTACCCAGGCTGTTGCTTTCACGTCTTAATATACCACCTAGTTCAAAACGTAAGTTATATTTCGGATTAATGACGTAAGCCACCCTGCCTTCTGCATAAAAAAGATCAGTACGGATACCCTGAGTGGTGTAATTTCCGGTAGGTTGTACCGCATCCGTATAAGGCTCGAAAATATTCTTGCCATAATTTTGTCCGGCAATGTCCAGGCCGTATTTGGCGTACATCAATTCTCCACTAAAATCGAAACGTTTGTAAGAGTAGTTTAACAAGCCTACCACTTCTCGAAAGTTTGCACCCATGGGGTGTGCTAAAGGCTCGTTATAATTGGCGTAATTGCCGATACGTGTTCTTGACGAAAAGGTATAGGGTTTCGCAGTGTTGTATTCTAACAAATAATTTAGACCATCAACTTTAAAAACATCTGCTCCTCTTACCCCTAACTGCCAGCCATATTTATTCCTGGAACTACCTGAACTCGAGAAGAAATTTTTAGCTTCAAACTCATCTAAGGAGAACTGTCCATAGGCAACCAGTTCTTTCATAAATTTATATTTACTTGTAAAACCGATTAAAGCATTATCAGGAGAGCCACTTGATGCTTCAACTGGTCTTAAAAAGATGATTGGATTAGCATATCCCCAGTCAAATCCCCGTCGGTTTCCAGCTTCATCGGTTTGGGCCCAAACGATGGAATCAAAAAAACCTATTGATAATCTATTATTTACATTCCAATCCAAATAGTGGAAAACACCGCCTTTTTTACGGTTACCTGCATCGTAAGATAATTTAGTTGCCCCAGGATCCTGCATAGATGTCCACATAGCCATGTACTGCACATTCCCTAAATTTCCTGTAAGTTTCAGAAAGGGTGTTGGAGAAGAAAAATCGGATAATAGTAATGATCGATATCCGTCACCGATAAAGGTTTTATCATAACCCGCCGTAATGTTTAAATATTTAATCGGTGTATAAGATATTGTAGCCGTTACATACGACCAATCCTTAGTGAGTTTACCAAAACTTCTATCATAAGATTGCCCCGGTACTACTTTGTTTTTATTGATATAATCATCATAGTAAGATGCAAAACGGCCCTGATTTTCAAAACCACTGGTATAAAAAGAAAATTTCTTTCCAATTGTACCACCAACCTGATAGCCGCGCGTATTTAAATAAGTAGTCTTTTTACCTGAAGCATCACGACCGATCTGAAAGTCCGGTAAAAAATCAGCATATACGGTATAATCTTCTTTCCTTATGTCTAGTAAATGTTCCTGGAATAACTTTCGAGATACCCATGATTGTCTAGTCGAATCTGCTCCCATACTTAAGAGTAAAGTACTTTTGTCGCGCAGCAAGCTATCATCAATAAAAAAAGGTTTTAAAGAACTGTGGATTCTGGTATTGGGGTTATAGACCTCGCCACTTAATTTCTGATAGAATTGATAAGAGTAGGGTTGATAGACAGCCTGAGCGCTCAGCTCATGAATAGATACGACTAAAAATAAAAGGAATAAGATTTTCTTCATCTGCTATATTTTAATTCAAAAGGCAAAGAACGTTAATAATTATGAATTAAACGATCCCGTTTTAAAGTTCAAAAAGAAAAGCCCTTTCGGGCTTCAGATTTTTATTCATTAAAAGGCATTCTCTTCACCCTTAACCATATTAATTACGGTCATAAAAATAATCTTGACGTCCAGCATGGCACTCCAGTTTTCCAGATACCAGATATCGTGCTCCACCCGCTTCACCATTTTGTAATCTTCCTTAGTTTCTCCACGATAGCCGTTTACCTGCGCCCAACCCGTAATGCCTGGTTTTAAAAAGTGTCGCACCATAAACTGATCTACAATGCCTTTGTATTGTTCGGTATGACTCAGCATATGCGGCCTCGGACCAACTACGCTCATATGTCCCATAAATACATTGAAAAACTGCGGAAGCTCGTCCAAACTCGATTTTCGAAGGAATTTTCCAATAGGTGTAATACGGTCATCATTTTTGCTCGCCTGTCTTTTATCACTATCTGCATTCATGCGCATACTCCTGAATTTAAAACACCAGAAAGGTTCATCATCCCTACCACTCCGCAGTTGTTTGAATAATACAGGGCCTTTACTCTGCATTTTGATCAATAATGCGATGATAGGATACAACCAGCTTAACACAAACAAAATCACAAAACCACTGAATAACACGTCAATTACTCTTTTCTTAAATCGGTTGTGTATTTTCTCCAAAGGCTCAGAACGTAACGAAATTACGGGGAATTCGTTCCCTAAATAACTTACCGTGTAAGGAGACAGTAGGGCTCCGCTAATATCCGGAATAAACTTAAGTCGTACACATTGACGTTCCGCTTCTTCTGTGAGTATAGCCATATCAGCCATACGCTCTGGTGCAATGGTGACATAAATATCTTTAATCCCCTTATCAACAGCCATTTTAAATTGACGACCGACCATATCTGAAATCTGGCCGTTCCGATCCAGGTAATCTTCAGGCACATCATTAATAAAGCCATGAAATTCAATATAACGTTGCTTTTCGAAATAACTGGCTAGTTGTAAGCCGGTTGCATTATTACCCATTATCGCTACCGATTTAACCCCCCTCAAATGGTTAAATAACAGAAATTGAAAGGAAGTACCTATAAAGCGATTTACTAAAAATAAAATGGCTAACATGCCATAAAAAATCACCAGGAACGATCTGGAGAAATCATTCTGTTTAGAGAAGAATAGATAAATGGAAAACAATACTGCATGTAAAACCACACTTTTCCAGGTTCCACGGTAAATCCGCTCTATTCTTCTTGAGCCATACTCACTATAAAGGCCGAAACTGGTGGTGCTCACAATCCAGATTAAATTGCACACCACTACATAATGCCATTGCAATTCAGAACTTACCGCCTTGCCCATGTATGCCGTAAATTCGTAGGCAAAAAAGTACACAATATTGACCATAATGAGGTCAGTGATTGGCAAAATATATTTCAGAATAAATAAGTAACGTGTTTGCATAGGCCTAAATAGCGGACATAAACATTTATATATCCTTTTTGTTTTAAATGAATCATTATGAGCAAAATTGATGCCCAAATATTGAGTTCAAAGTTAAATAATCGCTATCAATACAAAAACCAATAACAATGATGCAATATATCCCTAATATCTTCATTTAATAAATCGAGTATTTATATTCCAATAAATAGTCGAATAACGAACCAATTGAGTAGAAACAAAAAAAGTTTACATAAATGCAAACTTTCTCAACTTAGCAGTACTTAAGCATATTTGCTTCCATGTTCCTCAACTATCTCTTTAGCCACCTGTTTAATTTCCTGTTCTTCTGATTTAGGATAGATTAAGAGAACTTCGAGATCATCTACAACGATATAATTATCCAGTCCCCTGATCACAGCAACCTTATCTTTAGGCAGATGGATAATACAATTTGAGGTATCTTTTAGATTAATTTTATCTAAATTAACCATATTATTAGCCGCATCCTTTTCGCCAACAGCATGTAACGATGCCCACGTCCCCAAATCAGACCAGCCAATATCAGCAGGAATGGTGTACACATTATCTGCCTTTTCTAAAATGGCATAATCAATAGATATATTCGGACTGGTTGGATATTTTGTATTAATAAATTCACTTTCCTGATCGGTATTATAACAAGACAAACCGCTTCGAAATAAAGCAGCAATCTCTGGTGCATACTTTTCAAAAGCTCTTTTGAGCGACGCTGCCGACCAAATGAATATGCCTGCGTTCCAAACATAATTACCACTTGCTAAATACTCCTCAGCCTTCGCTAATACAGGTTTCTCCATAAAAGCATTTACCTTTTTCACTTCTTCAAATCCATCCTGGTACTCAATACTTGAATCCTGATACTTAATATACCCATATCCGGTATCAGGTCGGGTCGGGCTAATCCCTAAAGTTAACAAAGCCTCATTTGCTGTACTAAAACCTAAAGCCACCTGTATTTTATCCAAGAAAACGTCTTCTTTTAAAATTAAATGATCAGATGGGGCAACCACAATATTAGCATCTGGATTTAATTGTGCAATTTTATAGGTCGCATAAGCAATACAGGGCGCCGTGTTGTTACGGCTAGGCTCCAAAAGAATATTCTTTTTTAAAACCGCAGGCAATTGCGCAGAAACCAAATCAAAATAATTTTGATTAGTTAGTACGAAGATATTTTCATTGCTACAGATATTCAAAAAGCGTTCATAAGTGAGCTGTAACAAAGATTTACCAATTCCTAATATATCGATAAACTGTTTCGGACAATGATTTCTGCTTTTCGGCCAAAAGCGTGAACCTACACCTCCGGCCATAATTAATACATATGTATCTTTGTTCATGTAATTTAAGTAATTAGTAAAGCCCTATTTTCCCACAATCCTGATACCAGTCTTCTAGTGCCTCTTTTAATGAGAATTGTAATTTATAAGGTGATAAACTAAGTTTTTCACCTGAGATGTTAGTAGAAATCATTAACTTCTTTACACGGTCAGGGTGGATGCCACTAATATTTTTACCCAATACTCTGGCACCAAAATACGCTGAACCAGCTGCAGATTTTAAGGCCCAACCCGGAACCAAAATTTTAGGCGCTTTAGTATGGGTGGCTTCAGCCATAGTAGTGCAGATCTCCTCTATAGTAGGTGCAGGAAAATAAGTTAAATTATAAGTAACATGCCCCGGTTTTTCCTTTTGACCAGTTTCATACAGTATCCTGGCTACATCCTTTACATACACACTTGCCTTTATAGTGTCCTTTCTGCCTGGATAAAAGAAAAATCCTTTTTTTAGCGAATTATATAATCTGGTAAAGTTACCGCCTTCCTGTTTTCCAAAAACCACGCCAGGTCTAACTACAATAAGTTTTCTGTTTTCAGGATCTTCAGCCTGCCATAACTTATGAATATATTCTGCCGTTAATTTGGATATGCCATAAGGTGTATTGGGCATCGGCAAAGTTTCTTCCGTTTTAAATTCCTCAGACGCACCATAGGGAGCAATTGAGCTTGTAAAAACAATTGTTTGAATATTATTTTTCCTGGCAAAATCACAGATGTTTTGGGCACCAAAGATATTCGCTTCGAAATACTCATGATCAGGATGTCCAGGGGTCGTATGTACTGCAGCTAGATTATAAACAATACTATTGCTAACATTATCTAAATCTAAGAAAATCGGCTTACGGATATCAAGCTCGGTAAATCCATCACTAACCTTTTTACGGATGTCGTAGCTATTTACCTGGTCCGGAAGTCTTAAAGTCTCTGTTATGTACCTTTTTAGGTGGGTCCCTATAAAACCAGATCCACCGAATATTATATGATTCATTTATTTATTTTCTAATTTGTCCCAATATCTGCTATGCATCGAAAAATTCTTTTTATGTTTTAATGATATTTTATCATGGATCATTCCTAATTTATATCCTAAAAATTTTGCACCAATAGACATGATCATTTTAGGAAAAATCAAAGGGTTATGCTTAAACACATACTTTAGTTCAGATTTTAAGTATTTAAATCCTTCCCCCCCTGCGGACCCAAATTCCTTTAGTAGCCACTCATTTGTTGAGTGAAATACACCAATATCAAAATATCTTTTAAATTCCTCCTTCGTTGTATAATTGTGCGAATGATAAACTTCTGCATCTGCCACATAAGCAATCTTCCACCCTTTAATTAGGATTTGTCCACCAACAATAACATCTTCAGCAAAAATAGTATGGCTGGGAAACCCACCAACCTCTTCCAATGCAACTCTCCTATATGCGGCATAAGAGTTTGAACAAGATGCCGTTTTAATTCCTAATTCATCTTTATCACTTAATTGCTTAACCCTAGATACCGCATTATAATTAAATAACCGTGCATGGGTTTCTAGTGTTTTAGCACCCTTATGCGGCAACTGCCTTCCATAAGAAAGTCCAACGGTCGAATCATCAAATGCAGCGACAAGCCGATCAAAAGAATCTTTTCCTTTTAAAATGCAATCCTGAGTAAGGTAAATCAATATATCGCAATCTTGGGCAGCATTAGCTAACAATTGCCGCGCATATCCATGATCAAAATCTGTCTTCTTTATATTAATAATTTCAAAGCCGGAGGATTTAGCCTCCAACTTAGTATTATCAATAGACCCTGAGTCAAGAATTATTTTCCGGTCAATCTTTGTTGTTTGAAGATTAATTGAATCTAATACTTGATACCATAATTCTCCTGCGTTCAGTGTAGGGATTAACAACGCTATTTTATGCACGTTCATTAAATTAAATTTTATATGCTGATGAATGAGCTACAGCAAATTTATAAGAATTAACAAGCTCAAAAGTGTTAATAAATAATGCTGAAAATACTTTGGTAAAAATAAATTTTCTTTGCAGAAAACCAACCCCACTAGGGTATCTAGCTAAAACATTTATACCTACTCTCTTCTTTACCTCATCAAATGTTTCATTATGACTATGCTTAACATTAAACATATGAAAATAATAGATTCTTCCAAACTTTTCCACAGTCTCATCAGCCCAGAAAGCATCCTCACTTGCTATAACAGGTTTAAATTTAATTGTCTCCCAATGTGATCTGGAAACAATCGAAGCTGCGTTAGAAAATCGATGATTATCTACTTTCATTTCTGGCTCGGTACTGTTGCTCGCTGGAAAGTTGTATTTCAAAAACACTTTATCATATATAGAACATCCAACCTGTTCATTAGGTATTTGCCTAAAATATCCAGAAAGGGTTCCGATTTTATCAATAAATTTTTGAACCTCCTCGACTAAGTATTGACTTTCCAATTCGACATGGCCTGAAAAAAACAAAACATGATCTCCTTTGGTTAGCTCCATCATTAGATTACACGTCTCTCCAAAGGAAAATTCTGAACTAGCTATGCTATATAAATTACAATTTTCTTTTTCTAAGAACTCCAACGTACCATCTGTACTGCCACTATCCAAAAAAACGACATCTAAATATCGATAGTATGTCTGTGCCTTTAGTGAATCAAAAAAAAGCTTAATCCACTTGAACTCATTTTTGACGCGTGTTGCAATCGAGAATTTAATTTCTGATGTATTATCCTGCGATCTGATTTTTCTAAGAGTTTGAAACTGCTGCATTATATTTTTTTATAATTCATAAAAAACAAAATAAACCAAACATATTGGAATGCTACAGGTAAATAGAAAAAGTGATTGTAAAAAATTGAAAGTATTATACATTGAAACGTAATGGCGCGGAAAAAAAATCTTTTGGAACCAGTAGCCCACCAGGTTAAATTACTTATTAACCCTATCACAAAAGCAAATATACCTAATCCATATTTACCCATATCCATATATGAAGACATAAATGCACTGCTAACATTAAAAGCGGGTGTAACAAGATTACCAGATACAGTATCTTGTTGGCCGAAAACAATATCTCTAATAAAACTAGGTAATAGCAGTGATAGTGTATTGGGAAATAGGTAACTTAATTCTCGAACTTCAAACTGAAAGTTGAAGATTAAGTTATTAATTGGTGTAGTAAGATAAACGTAAACCCATAGAAAGCCTGAAGGCAGCCAATTAGGCCAATTATCACTTGGTTGTGCTAACTCATAAAATGCATCTGCCCCACTTCTCATGTCTCCAACTATTCCAAATAGAAAAATAACTATAAATCCATAAATAGCAACGGTCTTGATTAATGAGAGTTTATTTTTTGCCATAATGAAAAAGATAAAAGTTATCTCCATTAACATAACTATTATAACTTGGCGACTTATCACGATTACATACCAAAAAATTAAAAAAAGCATGTAATATAAATACTTTTTGTCTTTATATTTTTTGAATAAATAGAATGACAAAACACAAAGCATCATTCCTAATGCATTTAACAATCCATGAACAGATTGTATACCAAAATCAAAGTATGTTTTGCCATTTTTTAAAAGTAGCCAGACTAGAGGTACCCCTCCTGAAACGATAATTTCTATAATGGTTAAAAATACCCAGATCTTGATAAATAAAAAATATCGATTTTTTAGTTTTAAGCTTAGATCTACAACAGATACACCTATCTTTATTTTTTTCTTTGGGAGAAATCCAACTAAATACCCTGCAGTAAAACAGGCAAAGACCATTAAGAAAAAAGTTATTGCATCGTTTACTGATGATTCAAGCAAATTACTTAGCCTTAAAGACAGCAGGAAAATGACAAATATCCATGTGCCAGCAAATAAAAGCACTGGCTGGAAATATTTCATTATGACATTATCGGTAAGTCTTGGCATATATAATGATTTAGTTCGAGTCTAAAATATGATTGCTAACAAAGCACAGTTGCCTTTCAAAATCTTTCGATATATTTTCGTTCAACAATTGAGTTTGTGCATTTTTTAACTTTTCTAACTGCTCAAAATATTCTTGTTTTTTTCCCCCTTTAATTATTGACCTTATTAGTTCAGCCATATCATCTATACTTTCACACAGATATCCAATATTACCTAACTTATCAAAATAGTACTCTAAATAGCTATTTTTTATTGCAATTATTGGTTTAAGGTATTTTATCGCATCAAAAAAAGTACCACTTGGGCAAAGTTCATAGTATCCTCCTGTTTTAAAAAAGTATATAAAATAGTCTGATTTAGCTAAAGATTCTTCAAAAACTGAATTAGGAATAAAGCTTCCATCTCTTTTTAACACATCTACAAATTCATTTATAAATGGTTGAAGTTCGGTTGCTACACTTCCAATTTGAGTTAGCTTTAATTCATTATTGGAAATATTAGTTCTAAGTATTTGAGCCAAATCAAAAAGAGATTCTGAATTCTTAATTAAAGTTGCCGTACCAATATTTGACAAAGTTAGAATTTCTCCCTTAGCTTTATTAAAAAGGTTATTACCATAATATTCATAAGGGTGATCAATTACAATAAAAGAATTGTCACAAATGGATGGGATTGTAGCTATTAATTTATCCTTTATACTTTTCCCATAAATTAAAGAATTGTTAAACTTTAAATTTCTATTAACCATCATTTTTTTAATAAAATAGCGGAATATCTTTGTAACAAGCTTATTTTTATCCAAAAGTAGCACGCCCAAATCACCATGATGGCAAATGATAATTTTTTGTTTATATAGACCCGCTAAAAAATTCACAAACAATGCAGTAAATGGGAAACATGAAGTAAAGACAATGAGTTTCGCTTGATGTTTTTTTGCTTGTCTGAACATTTTACAGGATAATCTTGCCTGTCTGAAAAGCTTCAGAGCAATGTTAGTCTTTTTATCTTCTTTGGGTTTATACTTATAACTACTTAAGACCAAATTTTGTTTGCTCAAATACGGCTTTTCAAGTAGTCTTTTAGAATGCAATTCATCCGCGTATAAATGCATTGTATCGCCAGGAAATGTGATTTGCAATATTTCCAAAATACCGGCATTTACTATTACATGTTTCTCACCCTGCATCTGTGGCTCAACTACTATAATCATCTTTTTGAAGTAAATTAATTAATCAAACCATGGTAACCATGTTGGGTTATAATCCAGCTCTTTTGATCTATCCTTTATAAATTTAGCAGGTACACCACCAACCATTGTATATGGTGCAACATCTTTTGTTACAAGAGCACCAGCGCAAACAATAGCGCCTTCCCCTATAACTACTCCAGGTAAAATTGTCGCCCGTGATCCAATCCATACGAAATTACCAATGCTAATATCCTTAGATCTAAAAGCAAAATTTCTAGAATTTATATCGTGATCACCTGTAATAATGTGTACATGAGGAGAGATAGATGTAAAGTTGCCAATCTTTAATTTTCCTCGACCGTCCAAAAAACATTCTCGATTAATAACGCATCCATTACCGATCTCAATATTTCTGCCATAAATAAAACAATTTAAATGAATGCTTGATTGCTTCCCTAACTTGATTTTTATCACTTTTCGATAATAATAATGCCTTAACGAATAGAAAGGAATTTTATTAACCCAATAGTTTGGGAAATAATCAAATATTAACGCTTTAAAAATAGTATAAAGGCCTAATAATGGTGAATTACTTAAAGAAATAAGTATAACCATTTTTAAATATGCAAAAGTTACTAAAGGTGTGATTTTTTTATGCACCCGCAAGACATTCAGCCTTTTTTTTAAAAAAACAATACTTTTCTTAAAATTATCATCAGTAACGGTTATAGTTCTATCATAAAACTTTATATTAGTTTCATATTTAGATAAGCGCACTAGCAAGTCGTAATCAAATAAATAATTTTTATCAAATCCAATTGCAAAATTTTCTTTTAATATAAAATTTCTCTTCACAATTATTTCACCGAATAAGGTAGGGTTGCCTTCTAAAGGCTTATTTATATTATATGATGAAAATTTGTCAACAAGAGCCCCGTCTGGAAGCCTAATTTTTTGTCTGCAATAAAGTAAGTCTAATTCCGTAGTTACAAGATAGTCCAAAAGATCTTTGATAGACTCTCTTTCATAGAATTGTAGACTAGATGGCAGAACATATATATATATACCTGTAGACACCTCTATTGACTGTTTTAAACTAAACCCAAAATCAGTTTCCTCATCGTCAATATGAATATATTTCACTTTGTCAATCGTGGAAAATGTTTTAGCTACAGAAGCTTTAGCGCCTACCACAATTAACTCGATTTTTCCCTCAGACATAAGTATACTTTCAACCAAATGGTCAAAAATTAACGAAGTTTTCTCTTCAAGTATTAAAACAATTGATAGAATTACTTTGCTTTCCATGTTAAATACTCAACTATAGCTTGATGTTTCCATTAAGTCTCTTTTTAAGTTCGATTGAATTATCAACCACTCTCTCTGAAGTGTTAAAGTAACCTTTTAAATAACTTTTTATGTAGTAATATTTAATCATTTGCTGTTGATAAAAAGCAAATATTAAAACTTTAAAATTATATTTTTCAGATCTAAATCGGAGCCAATTCAAAAAAGTTGAAATATATGATTTAAATCCTATTGCAAGCATCAAGTTGATAACAATAGCACTAATATTTACATCCTTTTCAAGGATATAAAATGTTATATTAAAAATTAAAAGAACAATAAAAAGAAATTGAAAGGTTAGAGATATTAAATGCTTAAATAACATTGATACGTTTGATTTAGCCTCTCCTTCTCCCAAGCCATATCTTCCAGCTTCTTTCAAAAAGCCTATAGGCAAAACGTGACGTCCCCAAAAAACATTAGCTTCATCAACCATTAAAATTTTGTACCCTGAAGCTTTCACCTCCAATCCAAATATAAAATCATCTCCTGCTAAAGTTAACCATTCGCAATATCCCCCTATTTTATCAAATACTTCTCGTCTGTAAGCTATTGATCTAGATGAAGGTATAAAATTGGCAGCTTTAACATTAATATTATAACCATTATTATTAATATATGCAGCTTTAGCTGCTAGTGAATTTTGATCGGCCTCAATAACACTGAAGCTTCCACCTACAACCATTACTTCAGGATTTATAAGAGGATTAGTAATTGATTCAAGCCATTTATTAGTAAAGCGGCAGCCAAAATCAGTACTTGCAATGATATCATGCTTTGCTGTTCTAATGGCAAGATTACGGCCCTCTGCTACATTACAGCGATGTTTCTGTAATACAATAATAGGAATGTTTGAGGTATCTCTCCATTCTAAAAGTTTTTCGTAAGTTCCATCAGAAGATCCAGCATCGGTAATGATAATTTCGGAAGGTTTTACAGTCTGACTTTCCAGGTCAGCTATAGTTTTTTCTAAACGACTGCTTTCATTAAACACTGTTGATACTAAACTAATTTGCATAAATAATTTACTTTTTAAACTTCAAAATATTAGATACTATTTCCTCAACAAACTTATTTCTAAACAATAGTAACTGGAATAATATAAAACTAATTATATATACAAAAATTGATAAAGTCATCATTGATAGAGATGATAAGTAGTTCTTGAGGCCAAGAGTCAATAAAAAACTTGGTAGTAAAGATAAAACAATTAGAGACAATAGTTTATAGTCAAAAGTTATAGCTATATTCTTTCTTGCCCAGATATAGATGTATATGCAAACGGTTAGTTCTGCTAATAAACAAGAAATTGCTGCCCCTGTAAAACTGTAAATCGGAATTAATATGAAGTTAGCCGTAAGACTTACAACAAGTCCTAAAATAGTGGCGTGTAGTATTTTTCTCTCTTGCCCAATAGGTAATAGATATTGTGTTCCAAAAACATTGCATAACCCGATGATTAGAGGAATTAAGGATAGAATTCGTAATACATTGATAGCTGGCAAATATTTTTTTCCTGAAATTATAGTTAAAATTTCTGTAGGGAAAACAACACAAAAAAAAGAAAAAGGTAAAGCGATTAAGAATATTACATTAATTGACTTCGCCATTAAATCCTTGATCGCTTCATTGTTTTTATTTGCATGTAACACTGACATCCTTGGAATTAATACTGTTCCTATACCAGCGATCAGTAACCAAAACATCTTTACTAATTTTAAGGGTACATTATAAAAACTAACCGCCACTGGTGTTGTAAAAAAACCTAAAATAACTGTATCTAAAACAGTATATACGCTTATAGAAACATTTATACTGAATAGCACTAATAGTGGTTTAAGATGAATTGACAAATTTAATTTCTCAGGCCATCCTTTATAGAAATGTTTATAAAAATTGTAAAAATTAAGAAATGAATTTGAAAATACTAGCAATGAAAGAATTAAAAAATAGAGAATATAATCGTCTTGCTGTTTAACCAGTACCAATATTGCTATTACGCTAAGGCTTTTGATTATTAATGATCTTTTGGTTATATAACTGAAATTTTCTATTCCTTGATAGTACCACTCGATCAAAAATGAATTTGACAAGATTGATAAACATGCAATCTGTATTAAACTAATTTGAGAGCCCAATTTTGGAATAAAAAAATGTAGGGCAAAAAAAATACAGCAACAAGTAAGCGCCAAGAAAAATTGTAATATTACAAGCTCTACAACTAGATCAGAATTTCTTTTTACATCATGTTTATGTTTTGCAATTTCTCTAACCCCATAAAAGGGTATACCTAAAGAAGACAAAATTATGAAATATTGCGAAAATGCATCAATAAAGAATATACTGCCTAAACCATTACTTGAAAGAACCCTTGTTACATATGGAAACGTAATTAGAGGAAATAATATTGTTGATGAAGTAAGTATAAAATTACTTATTACGTTCTTTTTTAAACTCATTTTATCATTTAGGCCAAATTTATTTTTTGTGCCAGGTCTAAACTGCTTTTAATGCAAACATCCATATTGTAATACTGCCATTCACCAAATCTACCAAGGGTATGAAGGCCAATATCTTGAAGATATTTTTTAACAGTAGTTGTCGCTGAATCATAATTTTCATCAAAAACAACATAGGCATGTTCTGAAACATTATAATCAATAGGTCTTTTCAAAAAACTATCTTTTTTACCATTATCTATCATCTCTTCCCTGGTCTTCTCTCCCACAACCTCTGACATTGAGTAATTTTTCTTTGGCTTGAAGAAACTTCCAATATGAATATATCTATGAAAAAAATTATACGATTCAGGTATATAAGTCCAGGTTCTATTTGTCTCTTCAGTTTCCCAGAACATAGTAGTTACTTTATTATAACGTAATTTATCTGCTGCATTTAAAACTTCATGAGGAGTACCCTTTATTAAATGTGGTAATATGTTTAAAGGGAGTGTACTTATCACTAAATCGTATTCTTTCTCCCCGTTTACAAGCCATTTATTTGCTTTCTTTTCTATTGTATGTACCGTAAAATCTGTTAAAATTGTTAGACCCTCTGCTAACTTGTCTATAAAAGTATTTTGATTATTAGTATCTGGGTAGTAAAAACTTGCATGTGGCATTTTGTCACTCTCATTACTAATTAAACCCTTAAAAAATGATTCCTTATTAGGGATAGGCAATTTCCCATCTACCCAAGCAGGGCTCATTTCACTCGGAGGCCTATTCCAAATTTTGGAGTTATAAGGGATAAAGTACGTTTCCGCTAATGTATTACCGAATTTTTTTCTAAACCAATCTTCCAAATTTTCATACACATTATCGTCCTCTGCGCTCAAAAAATCTTTAGTAATATCAATTGCTAGCTCTGGCGCAAAGTTATGAATCTGTTGTATTGCGTATTCTATAGGATAAGAAACCTCTTCTCCCTTTAATTTTATTACGGCATTACGCTGAACCTGATGCCAGCTGTCTTTGGGCAAAACTTCATTAAAAACAAAGTCCATTACATCAGAATATTTAGAGTTAAAGCAATGTCCACCTACAGGATGATATGCAACACCTTCGACAGTTTTCGTTCTCGCAATTCCGCCATGTATTGAATGCCTTTCAAGTAATTCAACATCATGTTGCTTAGATAACATCCTTCCAATACTCAGGCCGGAAATACCAGCTCCTAATATCCCAATTTTCATTTTAGTTAATTGTTTTTGTTTTTAAAATCTTCATAGGCCAATCTTAGCCCTTCTTCTAAAGTGGTTGCATAAGTCCATCCAAGATTAGTTAATTTAGAAACATCCATTAGCTTTCTTGGTGTACCATCTGGTTTACTGGTATCAAAATTAATTTCGCCATTAAAGCCTACGATATCCTTAATGACAGAAGCCAACTCTTTAATACTTAAATCTTCACCACAGCCTATATTTACTAAACCAGCATCATTATAATTCCTCATTAAATGAATACATGCATCTGCAAGATCATCAGCATACAAAAACTCTCTTTTTGGAGAGCCACTACCCCATATGCTAACAGATGATAGATTGTTAGTTTTAGCTTCATCAAACCTTCTGATTAAGGCTGGTAACACATGTGAATTCTGCGGATGATAATTATCGTTCAAGCCATAAAGATTCGTGGGCATCACAGATATGTAGTTACAGCCGTATTGCTGGCGATAGGCATCACACATCTTAATTCCTGCGATCTTCGCAATCGCATAAGGTTCATTGGTGGGCTCCAATTCACCTGTTAACAAATACTCTTCTTTGAGAGGCTGAGGAGCCATTTTTGGATAGATACATGATGAGCCTAAAAACATCAATTTTTTCACATCAACACTTCTTGATGACTCGATAATGTTACTCTGAATCATGAGATTTTCATAAATAAAATCTCCTCGATAAGTATTATTAGCAACAATGCCGCCTACTTTAGCAGCAGCTAAAAAAACATAGTCAGGCCGCTCATCTTCAAAAAAATTCTTTACAGCGCGTTGGTCTCTTAAATCAAGTTCTGCTGAAGTACGGAAAACAAGATTTGTAAAACCTTCTTTCTGTAACTTTCTAAATATTGCCGAGCCAACCATTCCTCGATGTCCTGCAATATAGACCTTTGCATTTTTATCTTGAAAATACAATTTAGACATTATTCGTATTGATTTTTAATGGTATAACCATGAGATTTCAATAGTGATTCTTTCCTGAAATGATCCACGTCAGCCGCCACCATTTCTTTTACTAAAGCAGCCAAATCATATTTAGGTTCCCATCCTAATTTAGTTTTGGATTTGGTAGGGTCTCCAATCAATAAATCCACCTCCGTAGGGCGGAAATATGCCGGATCAACCCCTACAACCTCTGTTCCAAGCTCAACTTGAAATGCAGGATTTGAACATGCAGAAACAATACCTTTTTCTTCAATGCCTTCTCCAATAAAATCAATTGTTATCCCAACTTCAGCAAAGGCCAAAAGCACAAATTCACGAACTCTCGTAGTTATTCCAGTAGCAATTACATAATCTTCTGCAACATCTTGCTGTAATATTCTCCACATGGCCTCAACATAGTCCTTAGCATGGCCCCAGTCACGTTCTGCATCCAGATTACCTAAAAATAATTTTTTCTGTAGACCTTGAGCTATTTTAGCAACCGCACGTGTGATTTTACGAGTTACAAAAGTCTCACCCCTTAATGGACTTTCATGATTAAATAATATTCCATTACAAGCAAACATATTATAAGCTTCGCGATAGTTCTTAGTAATCCAAAATCCATAAATTTTGGCTACACCATATGGGGAACGTGGATAAAAAGGTGAATTTTCATCATAAAATCCCTTATCATTTTTGTTTTCTGGCATACCGCCATATAATTCAGAGGTAGATGCCTGATAAACTTTAGTTTTTTTTTCTAAGCCTAAAATCCTCACGGCCTCCAATATCCGTAAGGTTCCGATTCCATCTACATTAGCAACATATTCAGGTGAATCAAAAGACACTTTTACATGACTCATTGCACCCAAATTATAAATTTCATCTGGCTGGATTTCTTGAACAAGTCTGATTAAATTCGTTGAATCGGTCAAATCTCCATAATGTAGTTTAAACCTAACATTATCATCATGCGGATCTTGGTAAAGATGATCAATACGATCTGTATTAAACAAAGAACTTCTTCTTTTAATTCCATGAACCATATAACCTTTATCTAGCAAAAGTTCCGCTAGATATGTTCCATCTTGTCCTGTTATACCCGTAATTAGTGCAACTTTCATTTTTTCTACGAATTTTTAAATATATTTTTAAGCTTTGTTAATGAATTAGGCTTTTTAGTTTCTCCATAGGTACCATAGCCATAGCCATAGCCATAAAGTTTGGTATCGATATCATTCACAACTATACCTAAGTTTTTCATTTTACCGCTTGTAAACAATTCTTCAACTATGTTAAGTTGATCCTTTTGCGTAACCTTTTGACGTACTAGGTAAAGTGTTACATCGGCGTATATTGATAGCAATTGTGCATCAGTTATAATTCCGATAGGTGGGGCATCCATGATAATATAATCAAATTGAGTTTTTAATTCTTCGATCAGCCCAGGTGTATGTTCACTTAATAATGTTTCAGCAGGGTTTGGCGGTAATGGACCAGAGGATACGATGAACATATTCTTATTTATCGCTAATGGCTTTACAATGTCAGTAACTTTGATTTCAGGGCTAATTGTATAATTACTAAAGCCAACCGAGTTATCAATGCCCAATTTTGCAGAAAGACCAGGTTTTCTAAGATCAAACTCCATTAACAATACCTTTTTACCTGCTAGCGCAAGAATATTACCAAGATTTATTGCCGTAAATGATTTACCCTCTCCACTCATACTAGATGTAAGCAGAATAACCTTTTCATTATTATTCTTTAAATAGAATGAAAGATTGGTCCTTAATGCCCTAAATTGCTCTGATATGGCCGATCTTCCCTGATTTGCTACAATTAAATTGTCATCACTTTCGTTATGACTTATTTCGCCAATTACTGGTACTTGCGTAAATCCACCAATTTCATCCTTAGTTGTAACAGTAGTATTTAATAATGCTTGACTAAAAACTAATATTATAGGAAGTAGAATGCCAATAATTAATCCAATGGTATAAACTACATTTTTTTTAGGGGCAATTGGAAGTAGTTCTGATTTTGGCGGATCAATGGTTTTTGCGATTGAAATATTAGCTGTTTTTGAAATATTTGTTTCTTCCGCCTTCTGCATTAGGAAGATATATAACTCTTGTTTGATTTGTTGATTTCTAGCTAGTTTAAGATAATTTTTTTCAATTTCGGGAACTCCCGAAATTTTACCCTCTGCCTTTAACAATTGACTTTTAAGCCTATTTCTAGTCAGTATTGCTGAATTTTTACTACTTTGAACATTTGAAAGTATATCACTTTTCAATCCCTTTATTTGAGTATCGATATTTTGAATGAATGGACTTTCTTCAGTTACACTTAAAAGCTGTTTCTCTCTTTCAATTAACAGCGCATTATATTGGCTCATTAAATTAGAGAAAACCATATCAGTTGGTATTAGTGCTGACGGAAAAACCCGCTTTACGTTACTGTCATCAGTCAGATATTTCTCAAGATCATTAAGCACGCTTACCTGAGTCTCAGCTTTTGCTAGATCAGAACTAAATTCGCCAGTATTCTGCACGAGAAGTTTACCCTGTTCACTCATGTCTGCCAACTGGTTCCTTTGTTTAAAGCTTTCCACATTATTTTCAACATCACCTAATTCTGAGGCAATAACATTAAGACGTTCCTTGATAAAACGGTAAGTACTATCAGCTACCGCATTTTTATCACTTAGATTAGATTGGGTATATCTATTAATGAGTGTATTCAAAATATCCTCTCCCTTCGCCGGCACAGGATAAGATAAACCGAGGTCGATAATGCTGACTTGTTTGTTACTTACTGTAACACTAAGCTGTTTCATAAGTGATGCAACCCGAGCATCAATAGAGCTAACTTTTATAAAGTATTCACTTTCATCCATTTTAGCACCGGAATTTTCTACTAGTTGGATTATCCCTACTCCTGGAACATTAAATTTTTCACCAAATGCGACTGTTTTTTCAAAGTCATGGCTGTTAATTTTTAGTTTATTCGCAGCAAGTTTTATTACCTTAAAATTCGTAGCATTAATTGTATCAACACTTTTAATGAAAACTAGGCTAATAGGAGATCTATAAAGTTCACGAATAAAAAACTCAGTTTTTTTTGAATAAACAACGTTTAATTGCATATCCCTAACAACCTGTTCCATTAAAAAACGAGTTTTTAAAATTTCGGCTTCATTATCAACAGAATTTTTTGATCCCATAAGCCCTCCTAAATCCATTAAAGAACTAGCTTGTTTACCTAGATTACCCCCCTTTTCATCGTCGTTAACGATAAGCTTAGCTCTAATCTGATAGGTTGGAGCTGTATATTTGCCATAAATAAAGGCGATAAATAAACACACAAAAATACTGATAACAAACCAAGGCCACTTATTTAGTAATTTGTTTATTATCTCTTTAATATTGATGCTATCGTCTTCTTCTACACGGGAAACCACATTGCTTTCGGTTAGATTATTCATTACAATTTATACAGGATCTATTTAAAATTAGAAATGGCTAGCACAATTACTGAAACAACAGAGGCGATTACGCCAATAGTTTGAATTTGAGCAGAATTTGAGGCAGATACCTTTCTTTTATTAGGTTCTACATATACAACGTCATTTTGCTTTAAGTAATAGAATGGGCTATTAAATATTCTACTGGAATTTAGATCCAGTCTAACAAACTCTTTTTTTCCATTATTATCGCGGACGATTAATACATTATCTCGTTTGCCATAAATCGTTAGATCCCCGGCCAAACTGAGTGCATCCAATATGCTTACTTTTTCATTTGGTAAAGTATATGTAGAAGGTGAATTAACCTCACCAAGAACACTCACCTTGAAATTCGCAAATCTTAATTGAACATTCGGTTCTTTGTAAACAGCAGCAGCTTTTTCTCTAATTAATTCACGTGCTTGATAAGTTGTTAAACCAGCTACCTTAACTTTTCCTATTAGAGAAAGCTCTACATCACCATTTCTATCAACTAAAAAACCTGAAACCTGCTGAGCTGCAACTGCTGTGTTGGCACCTCCACCTAAAACAGTATTATTGGCCGCTTGATTCACTATCGCTCCACTTTGCGGATTAAGCGTAAAAATATTTATACTTAAAATGTCATCAGACTGAATTACTGGTTCAGTAAAAACGGCCGCACTGTCTAATTTAGCTTGTTTAATAGATTGGATATCCTGAAAATATGCTATCTTCTTATTGCTCACACAGGATACATTAAGGGCTACCACTAAAGAGAATATTAAATATTTCAGCCCTTTTATTACATTATTCTTATTACTCATAGGTATATATCCGTTCAAAACGTTATAATCATTTCAAACCGGTGGCAAACTTAATCATTTAATTGTAAAACAAGAAAATCCTAACAAAGGATAATCCTCTGTTAATTTAGAATTAGTAACTTATAATCCTCATTATAAGATATCTTCAGTTGGAAATTAGTTAAGCAAAACAGAAGAAAATATTTGCTGATTTTTAAATTCATAACTGCCAATTAGGTCATAAATCCTACCTGAGTGAACCGCTTCCATTAACGTGTTCAGATGTTTATCATGGTGTAAGTCCGTTGCAGCTAAATCATACATCTTTTCTTTTATCAAAATTTCGGCCAATTGCTTAACCTCTTTGCCATAATAGCCCAATATGGACAATAAATTTAATTGTAAGAGACAGCCTTTTTCTTTAAACCTTATTAGTCGGCTTCTATCCTTAAAGTAAAAAGTATAGCGTTCAGGATGGGCTAGAATCGGCTTATATCCTTTAATTTCTAAATCAAAAATGGTTTGACTAATTCCTGGGCTTTCATTTAAATAAGACATTTCTATTAACAAATGTTTATGATCTAAGGTGCATAATGCCCCATCCATCTTAAAATCCTGATCCACCATATATTCTGCACCAGCGCTCAATTTCAAAGAAATATTGGCTTTATCCATTTCTTTTTGTAGTAAATTTTTTGCCCTAAAGATCGTTTCGCTTGTGTTTGGATACAACTCTTGGTAGATGTGGGGTGTAGCAATTAGTTGATCAAAACCCAGTTCTTGTAATGATTTAACAAAACGCAAAGAAGTAGCCAGATCTTGAGAACCATCATCAATACCCGGCAAAATATGCGAATGTATGTCTACCCCAAGCCAGGAAATATCAGTAATTTTATTTTTTTTATTAAAAAAGTTAAACATTATTATAAGGTAATATTAAATCAGTTGCTTGATCAAAAGTTTACAAATCACTACAATTCATTCGACGACACCCATTAAACGAATTACTCTGCAAAAAAGTCTATTTAGATGAGGTAAATCTAGCCTAATTCATTTGAATTATCAATAAGCAGTAGAGTAAAACAGACAAAAAGTAGAAATAGTGTCGAAAAAACAACTCGTAACTATATAAGAGCAAGACTTACTAATTATGATTTAATCTATAATTGCCAAAGTTTCCAAATTATTTTGATTCTCACCATCATCCTACCGATGAACCTCATACCTTCCTGGCCCATTGTTACCGTATTCACTAATTTTTATTCGACCTCTCTTTACTGTTCCTTTACCTTTTAGGTAATAAACAGGTAAAGAATAGGTAAGCCAGGGGTAACTATGGGGTTAACGTGGTGCCTGGAAAGGGTAAACAAAGGGTAAAGGATGGGTAAGCAAATTATAATATTAAATAGCGATATTATAACCTTGCATCAGCCAGATGCCTGTTGATAAATGACTTTGTATCGAAAATAATAGTACCCTGTTCCCTGAATCGTTGGTAATCAATTTCCAGAAACTGATGATGAGCTACGGCTAAAATAACTACGTCATAATGTTTGAAATTGTTATTTTCCAGCATCTGGATATGATATTCAGCCTTCACGTCAGTTGGGTTGGCCCAAGGATCATACACATCTACCTGCATACTGAAAGATTTAAGTTCTTTATAGATATCGATTACCCTTGTATTCCGGGTATCAGGGCAGTTTTCTTTAAAGGCGATGCCCAATATAAGGGCTCTGGAACCATTAATTACTTTATCTCTGGCCACCATCATCTTAATCACCTTATTGGCCACAAACATGCCCATATTATCATTTACTCTTCTGCCAGACAGAATTACTTCAGGTTTGTACCCCAAAGCTTCTGATTTATGGGCCAAATAATAAGGATCAACTCCAATGCAATGACCGCCCACTAAGCCGGGTCTGTAATTTAAGAAATTCCATTTGGTAGCTGCAGCTGCCAATACATCAGCCGTATCGATTTCCATTCGATCAAAAATTAAGGCGAGTTCATTGACGAAGGAAATGTTGACATCCCGTTGTGCATTTTCTATCGCTTTGGAGGCTTCAGCCACTTTAATACTTGGTGCCAGATGCGTGCCAGCCGTAATAATGGAAGCGTAAAGTTGATCGATCTCGGCCGCAATGGCAGGTGTAGAACCTGAGGTGACTTTTTTAATTTTGGTCAGCGTATTGATTTTATCTCCCGGATTGATCCGCTCCGGTGAATAGCCACAGAAAAAATCTACATTGTATTTCAAGCCAGAATGCTCCTCCAAAACGGGTACACAATCCTCCTCGGTGCAGCCAGGGTAAACAGTAGATTCGTAAATCACCATATCACCTGGTTTCAACACCGTGCCTAACATTTTACTGGCTGCCAGTAAAGGTTCCAGATCTGGCCGCTTAAGATGATCAATGGGCGTAGGAACAGTTACAATATATATTGTACATATTGCCAGATCAGACAGCTTAGCACTCAAAGTTAATCCATTTCCCCGATCCTTTGAAGAACAGACCAATTTAAGGTCATCTAAATTTGCTTCATGAGTGCGGTCTTCTATTCGTTTTAGTTCTTCGACACGATTTTCATTCGTATCGAAACCAACTACTTTATATTTTTTTGCAAATTCGATAGCCAAGGGAAGCCCAACGTAACCTAAACCTATAATCCCAATTTGCTTTTTTGTAATCATTTTTCTTTCGGTAATTGGGCAAATATAAGATAAATCAATAAAGCTTAATTCTTTTAACCACAGCTAACACAAAGAGAAGGCACGAAGAACACGGCGTTGGATGGAGCGTAATGCTTAAATGAACTTAAATTCTTATATGTTAAGATTGCATGTGTATTTATGGATCCTTCGCTGGCTACCATTGACAGATTCCACACGAAAACTCGTCATCTCGACCGAAGCACAGCGAAGTGCCTGTCCGTACAGGCGGGGAGAGATCTACCTCGACAAAGATTTCTCGACTACGTTGCACTCCGCTCGAAATGACGATACGTAGAGGAGAATTAAAATTAACCGAAGGGCATAATGCACTAAAAAAAATCACCATTCAAGACAGGAGCATTGAATAGTGATTTATCAGTTTAAGATATTAATTGAAATAAAATTTTTTACTTAATCTGTTTCAATAGGTAACTGCCATAACCACTTTTAACCAATGGAGTAGCAATAGCTTTAAGCTCTTCCGCATCGATAAAACCCATGCGATAGGCAATTTCTTCGATACAACCTATTTTTAGGCCCTGACGCTCTTCTATGATACGCACAAATTCACCAGCTTGCATCAAAGAAGCAAAGGTTCCGGTATCTAACCAGGCCGTACCACGGCTTAATACACCTACTTTTAATTTACCACGTTCCAGATACACACGATTTACATCGGTAATTTCATATTCACCTCGGGGTGAAGGTTTAATATTCTTGGCAATTTCGACTACTTCATTGTCGTAAAAGTATAAACCGGGTACAGCATAATCTGATTTTGGGTTTAGTGGCTTTTCTTCGATGGAAATGGCTTTTTTGTTTTCATCAAACTCAACTACACCATAACGCTCCGGATCAGCCACCTGGTAGGCGAATACGACTCCCCCCTCTGGATTGGCACTTTCCTGTAATAATCTGGACATCCCATCTCCGTAAAAAATATTATCGCCCAATACTAAGGCTACTTTATCTTTTCCGATGAAATCGGCACCAATGACAAAGGCCTGAGCAAGTCCGTTCGGTTCCGCCTGTACGGCATAACTGAATTTACAGCCCAGCGACGCGCCGTCACCCAATAATTTCTCAAAATTAGGAAGATCGTGCGGGGTAGAGATGATCAAAATTTCCTTTATCCCAGCCAACATCAGGGTAGATAGCGGATAATAGATCATCGGTTTATCATACACTGGCATCATTTGTTTGCTACAGGCAAGGGTTAAAGGATGCAAACGGGTACCGCTGCCACCGGCTAAGATTATACCTTTCATATTTTTGTCATTCGTTCATTGGTCATTGGTTCATTGGTCATTACAGACCTAAATGAAATAATGATGCCTATTATTATATTTTAATTTGTTTTATACACGCTACCAAACTGTCTCTCCAGTAAGGGATTTTGATATTAAACGTACTTTTTATCTTCGATTTATCCATTACCGAAAATGCCGGCCTCGTAGCTTTAGTGGGATAGGCAGAACCCGGAATAGGATTTACCTTCACTCTTGTCTCACTAATATCAAAAATGGCTTTGGCAAAATCGAACCATGAGGTTACGCCTTCGTTACTGTAATGATATACGCCATAAGCTGTGGATGAAGAGGCAATGATATCAAAAATAGCGTTAGCTAAATCTATAGCGTAAGTAGGGGTGCCTACCTGATCGGCTATGATATTCAGCTCATCTCGTTCGGCACCAAGCTTTAACATCGTTTTTACAAAGTTGTTGGCATATTCTGAATACAACCAGCTGGTGCGGATAATGAAATGAGCGGGTAATACTGAAGTAACTGCTTTTTCACCTCCTAACTTAGTTAACCCATAAACATTGATTGGTTTGGCTTCATCTTCTTCTTTAAGCAATTTCACCACATTTCCTTCAAAAACGAAATCCGTTGATACATGCAAAAGCGTAACACCATTGGCTAAACAAGCGGAAGCCAGATAAGCAGCTCCGGTTTCATTAATGGCTTTTGAAAGATCTGTCTCATCTTCGGCTTTATCAACAGCCGTATAGGCTGCGCAATTAATTACATATGCGGGTTTTTCTTTGGCTAAAAGATCATTTAAACCTGCTGCATTTAAAATGTTGGCATCCTGCTCTGCCGGAAAAACAATTTCTGTAATCCCTCTTCGTTCTGCAACTGTTTTTAAACACTGGCCTAATTGTCCGCCAGCACCGATTACTAATATTTTACTCATATATGTTGCAATTCTGCGAAGGGTTTTAAAAGCATGTCTTTTTCCGAAATTGATTCCATTCCGACTGGAATGAGCCAGTCGATATTCAGGTCAGTGTCATTATAGATCACCCCTGTCTCCGATGCTTTGTTATAAAAATTATCGCATTTGTAAAGGAACTCTACCGTTTCGCTTAATACCGAAAAACCGTGTACAAATCCACGTGGGATATACAATTGCAATTTATTTTCGGCGCTTAAACGTACCGCCACATGCTGCCCGTAAGTTGGAGAACCGGGACGCACATCAACTGCTACATCCAACACTTCTCCCTTGGTTACCCGCACCAGTTTCGCCTGTGCGAAAGCGCCGGTTTGCGCGTGTAAACCACGGATTACGCCATAGGAGGAGTAGGATTGGTTATCCTGTACGAAGGCTCCGGAAAGGCCGGTTTTATCTTCGAAAGTCTGCTGGTTGAAGCTTTCGAAAAAATAACCCCTTGCGTCATCAAAAACCCTGGGTTTTAAAATCAGGCAGTCTTTTATCCCTGTTTCTGTAATCTCCATTATTTATTGCTGTACTGTTGCTCGTAATAAGATTGATAGTTACCTGAAGTAACATTATTTAACCAGTCTTCATTTTGCAAGTACCAATCAACCGTTTTCGCTAAACCTTCTTCAAATTGCAAACTTGGTACCCAATCCAATTCCTTTTGCAATTTGGTAGAATCAATGGCATAACGTAAGTCGTGGCCGGCACGGTCGGTTACATAAGTAATCAATTTGGCTGATTCACCTGCTTCCCGACCCAGTTTCTGATCCATGATGGTACAAAGCAGATTGATCAGATCGATATTTTTCCATTCGTTATGGCCACCTATATTATAGGTATCACCTGTTTTAGCATTATGGAAAATCACGTCAATTGCTCTGGCGTGGTCTTCAACCCATAACCAGTCGCGTACATTTTCGCCTTTACCATAAACGGGTACAGGTTTGTTGTTTTTAATATTGTTAATGGCTAAGGGAATCAGCTTCTCGGGGAAATGATGCGAACCATAGTTATTTGAGCAATTGGAAATGACGCAATCCATACCATAAGTATCGTGATAAGCACGCACAAAATGATCAGAGCTTGCTTTTGATGCTGAATATGGGCTATGCGGATCGTAAGCAGTAGTTTCGGTGAACATGCCTTCTTCACCTAAAGCGCCATAAACCTCATCGGTACTTACATGATAAAAACGTTTTTTGTCATAATCACCTTTCCAGGATTCGCGGGCGGCATTTAATAAGTTTACCGTACCAATTACATTGGTCATTACAAAAGCGGTTGGATCTGAAATAGAACGATCTACATGGCTTTCTGCGGCAAGGTGAATCACCGCGTCGAAATTTTCTGCTTTAAACAGCTCAAACATTACCGTAGCATCGGTAATATCTTCTTTTACAAATCTGTAATTTGGCTTATTTTCGATATCAGTTAAGTTAGCCAGATTACCTGCATAGGTCAGTTTATCTAAATTGACAATCTCATATTGAGGATAATTATTAACAAAACGGCGAACAACGTGAGAGCCAATAAAGCCCGCACCACCAGTGATTAAGATTTTTTTCACAGTTATCAAATGAATTTCAGTCGGCTAAAATAGGTTAGATTTAGCCAAAAAACAACTTAATTCTAACATAAGCACTAAACTAGACAAAATTGACTGACATTAATTGATCCGTCTTTTTAACCTAAAGAGCTTAATAGATAGATGATCTCACTCATGCAATAGATCAGCATATCCAAATTATAGATGTAGCAAATGACTGCATAGCCGTAAAACTACATCGCCGCCACCGAACTTTCCAATTCCTTATACCACTCTTCTCCATATTTTCGGATCAGCGGTCCTTTTAAAAAACTGTATACCGGAACCTTAAGTTCGCGGCCAAAGGTACAGGCATCATGGCAGATATGCCAGCGGTCGTAATTCAGCACTTCAAATTCCGGATATTTGGTGATACGGATAGGGTATAAGTGGCAGGAAATCGGCTTCTGCCAATCTACAATACCTTGCTCATAAGCTTTTTCTATCGCACATTTGGTAATGCCACCCTCGAACAGCACATAAGCGCATTCTTTATTTTTATCAACACAAGGCGTGGTCAAATCGCCATCTTCATCCACTACGCAAACGCCTTGTTCCTCAATCGCTTTAATGCCCTTCTCGTTTAACAGGTGTTTTATTTTTGGATAAATCTCTTCCAAAACAGCTTTTTCGTCATGATCCAACGGTGCACCTGAATCGCCTTCTACACAGCAGATCCCCTTGCATTTGCTTAAATTGCAAACAAAATTTTCCTTTAATACATCTTCGTGCACCAGCACCTGTTCAACTTCTATCATCATTATTCTTTTGCTAAAGCATATTTCAGCCCATCGGCCGACTTTAATTCCATTGTAACTGCGCCTACCAATATTTCAACCTGTGCCTTCACGGGTACCCGGTTCCCATCATCAGTTACCCAAAGGTATAACCGGCTATCTTTTTTAAAGATACGTCCAGGTTTAATAGACGGGCTAAATTTCAAACAGCGGATATTGCCTAATTTACTCTTCACTGTTTCCTTACCGATATACTCTACCTCAAGCGCTGAAATTTCATCGCCCAGGAAATAATTCAGCTTAAATTTATCCCCAACTTTGATTTTGCTCATATCCAGGCTCCGGGCGAAATAATAAGCCGAAACCAGATCAAAGGTCTGGTTGGTAGGTGTGGTAAAGGTACCTCTATTCGAAACAACTTTCTTTCCATCCTGATTAAAACGAGCCTTATCCTGTCGTTTATAACTGGCTTCACGGATATTCTCCTGATAGAAATAAGGTAAAAGATCAGTTCTATCAATGTAGGAATCGTAATGATCCCTTATTTTATAAAAAATATCAAACGTCCCCGAAGTCTGAGCATCAACCGTAAGTTTATAAGTCGGTTTATTATCAAACTTTAAATCAGAATTGGTTACTTTAATCGTAGCTTCTGCCGCGGTAATAAACCCATACCTCAATTTATATTGTAATACTTCACCTTCCTGAAATACAGGCTCTTTTTTCAAAGGGAGCTGCTGAGCCACTGATAGGAAACTACACAGACCAGCTGTAACCGTTATCAATAATTTTTTCATTGCTTTTGTACTCATTTGTGTGTGTTACGAGGGAAAAACCTTTTTTTAATCATATGGTTAAATTTTCCCTCTATGAAGATATACAAAAAGCCAACCAAAATTTAATCTTTCTTATATTCATGCTTACGAACAAGAGATCGATTAATAATATCCCGTTTGAAGCACACTTCTGATACTTAAGCTTAGAGTCGTCACCCTGAATTCATTTCAGGGCCTATTTTGAATAGAAGATGCTGAAATAAATTCAGCATGACGATCGCTTAAGGCTAGGAGCTTAACATTTAATCTTTTCTTTTATAAACAGGTACAGTAGAGCATGGCTCACCAAACATAATACTTTTTACTACGGGAGTTAGCAGATTAGTAACTTCTACATATGCCGCAACCGGCACCTCGATATCGCCGCATCCTTTTACCACCACACGTTCGTTTGCATAATCCTGAGGATTGATTTTAGCCAATGCTTTGGTAAATAATACAGCTTCTAATGTATTTAAATCGCCAAATACAACTTCGTTTGCATAGGGCTTTAACTTATTCGCTAATAGCATGTAGGCCCAGGTGGGCACAATGGCATCTGCAGAGCAGGTAATGGCTACATTCTTATCCTGATATTGTGCCCAATCGTGATCCTTTATAAACGCCCGGAAATCTTTTTCCCTTAGCATTAAACCGTGAAAGAGATTATCTGCAATATCATAAACAACCCTTTCGCCTTTATGATAAAAATCTTCAAGGTTTAGGGTAATTAAACCACTATTGGCTACTTTATTGATGATGTTTTCCTGAATTTCCATGACCTTAAATAAAAAAAACCGTCCCGATTGATCATCGGAACGGTTACAAAATTACGTATTTTCTGATTAATAGAATTTCACACGATTGTCTTTTATCTTGGCATTGTCCTGTAAAGCCTGAAAAGCTGCGCCTAAAGAACGCTGACCCAAACTTAACAACATGCTTTCTTTTTGTTTAAACATATTTGCAATTGGCGCAGGGTTTGTAAATCCATCAACAGTGAATACATATACACCCCGCTCGCCCTGAACAGGAGCAGACAATTTACCTGGCTGTGAACCGAATACACTACCTACCAGGGCATTTTCCTGTGCTACACCTGGAATTACAGGATTAGCAAATACCACATTCTGAACCGGATTAACCGGACGGGCAACTTTAGCCGCAACCTGATCAATACTTCCTTTACCTGCATTGGCTAATTTTTCCTTTAATTGTTTTGCTTTAACCGCGTTAAGTACCATTGGTTCGATTTCTTTCTTCACATCGGCTAACGGTAAAATGCCTTTCGGACTAATGTTGGTTAAACGTGCTACCACATAAGCATTGCTCATAGTATAGATTTCGGGTAAAACATCACCTTTATCTGCTGCGTAAGCATCCTGGATCAGTTTACGCGGATTATCTAAACCTGCAGCAAATCCTTGTGTTGCGGTAACTTTATCAGCTACGCCTACTTTTAAACCTTTTTGGACTGCAAATTTACCGAAATCTTTACCTTTTACATCCGTTAAGAAACTGCTCGCCGCTTTGTAGGCAGCTGCCTTTGTTTTGCTACTCGCTGCCAATGCTTTTTCTACATAGGCTAATTTAGCTACTTTAGATGAACCGATCTGTTTTTCGATTTTGATTACATGAACGCCAAATTGAGATTTTACTACTTTAATATCTCCGGCTTTACCGTCGAAAGCAGCATTTTCAAATTCAGGAACCATTGCACCACGCGCAAAGGTACCCAACTCGCCACCTTTATCTTTCGAACCATCTACACTGTAGTTTTTAGCCAGTTCGGCAAAATTGCCACCTTTTAAAATTAATCCTTTTAATGAATCAGCTAATTTAAGTGCTTTTTCTTCTCCGCCAACTTTAGCCGGATCGATTAAGATATGGCTTGCTTTTACCGAATCAGGAGACATACGGGTAGCCACCACTTTTACAATTTTATACGAGTTACCGCTTAATTTGGGCCCGTAGAAACTACCTGCAGGTAAAGCAAAAACTGCCGAGTCAACAGCCGGATCCAATTTACCTTTTGTGATATAAGTGAAAGGAACTTTTACGTCTGAATTGATCGCTGCGAAAAGTGAATCGTTTTTAGCTACCTGGAAATCAGCAGCAATTTTATCTACCTGAGCTTTGATGGCCAATGAATCTGCTTTGTTCGGGCTGATACTGAAAGTTACATACTCAAAAGTACGGGTTTCCTGCGGATTGTTGAAACGCGCTTTGTTCTGATCATAATATTCCGAAAAATCAGCATCTGTTAATTTAACCGATTTATCTGGAACAGAAGCATAATCTAAACTCACATATTTGAAATTAGCCAGTTTGTTACGGTTGTTATATTCATCTGTAGCTTCTAATGAAGTTACATAAACCGAGTTACGGATTAAGTTGGAGTATTTGGTTTGTAATGCCTGGTTTTTAATCTCCTCCTGTAACATATTAGATTGTTGCAAAGCCTGAGGATCTTTTGATTTCAAAAAGTTCATCAGGGTAGCACGGTCTAACTGTCCGGTTTGCGGATTAGAAAAATATTGCTTGATCAACGGGCTCGGGTTTTGACCTTGTAACAAATCTAACATTTCGTCTTCTGATATGGTTAAACCTAAACGATCATACTCTTTGGTTAACAAAACTTTTGCTAATTCTGCATTCCACGCCTGGTCAACAGCCATAGCCGTCATCTGTGCATTGGCACTGCCACCATATTGTTGTTTCATCTGGTTTACACCCTGATCAACCCTTGGCCCGAACTCATCGATGTTGATGTCGTTACCATCTATAGTTCCTACAACCTTTTGATTTGCAGACCAAAAAGGCTTACCCACGTTAATTGCATCACCTACTAAAAATGCAACAATTGCAAAACCGATTGCAAAGACCAGAATATAGCCTGCACGGTTGCGCAAAAATGTCATTAATCCCATATTGTATTTATAATTTATTTAGTTCTTTTTTAAGAGGGCGCAAGATACAAATTTGCCTTAAAAAAGAAAACACAAAATTTTATTTATCAAGCACCTAATTATTAAGGGGATAAAGAAGAAGCTTTGGGTGGGCATCATATTTTTAATGAATTCTGATCAACTTTAGATAATATACTTAAAGGGATATTTACTATTTTTTTACTGTTAGATTAATTCCTTGAATAATCCCGAGCTAAACTATTTAACATTAGATAATATGGCTATAAAAAATTTGTTTATATCGACTTATATGACTAATTTGGAAACTATATATTTAAACTTAAAGCTTTTAAGATGAGAAAATTAACCTTAAAATCAAATGCCTTTAATAAAGGCGAAGTGCTAACACGTGAGCAACTAAAAAAAGTAATGGGTGCTGGTACATGTCAAGTATTTTTACCTAATACTCCATCAGGAGGAACGAATTTAGGCGGAATGAATTGGGGGGGATCAAATGGCGCTCCTTACAGCTCAATGGTACACGGAACCAGCGGAACTGTAATCTCTGGTGTTTCATCTGCTGATGCCCAGCGAGCGGTTTCAAATGGCGGACGCTGGTGCTGTGATAGCTGCGGTTCAGCTCCATGGGCACTACCAACCCCAGTTTAATTATAAACGAAAATTAATTCTAGGGGTAATTATAGATTACCCCTAGAATTAATTTCCCCACTACCCTGACCCATTTCGTAGGTACTGAAATCTTGGGGGGCTTTAAAATCCTTCGCCCTAGTGAAGTCACCATTTACAGATAAAATATCAACCATCTGATTCGAATAAAATATTTTCTTCGATTCATCCCAGATCAGTTCCTGAGAAGAAAACGTATCGCCTTTACTGTTCTTCACCACTACATTCTTCCGGAATTCGGTTTTGAGTTCATTATCCTTCCTAATGGCATAATCGCATACCAAGTTTCCATCAATGGTACCATTAGGATTATAAAAATCAATGTTAACCCCTTTGATCATTTCCTGATAAGTGCTACCATTAGCGGGCGTAACCTTATCTAGTATAGGGGCAAAACCTTTGGCTTTGACCCTTGCAGAATCGCTGTAAATAATATCCACACCTAAAGTTCGGTCGCGGGAAAGGATGGTCTTATTGATCGAAACTGCATCAGCTTTTTTTAGATCGTCGTCTCCACAGGAAGCCAGAAAAAAAGGCAATCCCAAAAACAGACCATATAAAAATGCTTTCAATTTCATTAATCTACGCGGTACTTACGGAACCAGGTATCGTTCAAAGTAAAACCTAAGTGGAAATTAATATACTGCTCTTTAACAAGGTTATTGTTTATTGTTCCCCTTTGTCCAAATTCTGTTGTAAAATTAATTTTATAAAATGCGGTACCACCATTAGCGGTAGGCAATGGGAAGCCAAAACCTAAAGATGCACCCATTTGTTTAATATCCTGATTACCGATTTTAATATAAGTTTTATCGTAATTAAAACCAATACGGTAATCGATCCGTTTCATATAACTGTTATAAGAAAATGCATCTGGCGTCCACTGGCCACCTAAAGATGCTCCCCAGCTATCCTGCAAACCCTGATTTACATCGTTGATACTGGTTTTAGACCATTTACCCATTCTAAAATCAGCACCAATCAACCATTTATCATTCTGTTGGATAGCGATCCCAAAATTATGTGTTAGGGGTAAAGTAAGATTAGATTTTCCATTGTTCACTGTATTCAGGGTATCTGCTGCAGTACTTTCATTCCCATCCTGATCCCTGGTGTAGAGTGTAGCATAAGAAGTTAATGTTGAATTCACTTTTCCTGAAGTACTTCCGGAGTAACCCAGGGTAACAATCGTTTTCTTCCCTAATGTAAAATCGTACTGGATACCGTAAGAATAACTTAATCCGGCAACACTGTTTTTGGTCTGCAATTTTGCATTATAAGAACCTACACTATTAAATTCTGTAGCGCGGGTAGTTTGAAGGTTTCCAAAAATATATTCGAGATTACCACCAATCCTTAAATGGTCGCCAAAACGATAACCATAACCCAAATAAGCTTTTGATAAACCACCTTCTCCCTCATAGAGCTGATTTAAGGTGGTGGTATCAACTTTCACCGTATTTCTGTAATTATAACCCAGATCGGAATATGGCAAAATGCCAAAGCTCAATGCCGATCTTCTGGTAACAGGAGATGCAAAAGCCAGATGACTGAAAGTAGAGTTAAAACTTGATTCGCTTAAGTTGTTCCGCGTAAGGTTAGTCACACTTGCACTCATACCAATATCAATAGTAGTTAACGAAATACCCGCATATGATGCCGGATTCTGCATATTGATGTTATTAAAGCCGGTAACTTTGCTTACCGCAGTGGAAATTCCGCCCATTGCCCTAAACTGGGGCAATAACGATCCTTTTATATTCCCAAGTCCATATCTTGAATATGGTGATGAAGTGGTAACCTGTGCCTGAGCATTTAAACCACAAACTAGAACGAGTATGGCTGCAATATAATTTATTCTTTTGTACATTTTAATCTGCAATAGCTTCATTTAATCCTTTTAATACTAAGTAAGGATCTTTTATAATTTGAGGCGCAAAGATGCTGTTTTGTAATTGTTTATACAAAAAATTAGCATCTCCTCCTGTTATAATTACCTTCAGAGCACTTTCTTTTTTATTATTTAGGGCAATAAAGCCTTCAATTTCATTTATTATACCTTGTAAAACACCGTTTTTAATAGCCGATAAAGTGTCGGCCCCTTCCGGTATATCCTCACTTTCGTCCCAGTCTACCAACGGTAAACGACCTGTAAATTCGTGCACCGACTTAAAACGCATTTTAATACCCGGACTTATACTTCCTCCAAAATATTCCCTGGAGCTACTCAAAACGTCGTAAGTAATACAGGTTCCTGCATCAACCACTAAACTTGCATTTGTTGAATATAAACCATTTGCGCCCAATATAGCAGCCCATCTATCTAAACCCAAAGTAGCTGGCGTTTTATATCTGTTTTGTACGCCATTTGTTAATAAGGTTGAAAAACGGATATATTCGGTATGCTTTTTTAAAAATACTTCTAATGGCCCGATTTCCTGGTTAACACTACTAATGATAGATTTAGCTGGCGAAAACTTCTCGATCAATTGAGCCAGATCCAATATTCCAATCTTATTGAAACGCTGATGGTGAACAATTTCTTTATTTTCAAAAACACCAATTTTAACCGCAGAATTTCCAATATCGATGCTTAAACTACGCATTTAAAATCTCCCGCCGCAGATAATATGTTCTTAGAAATTCCAATGAGCCCATTTTTTATCCATCTTAATTAAAACTAATAAGCTTTAACGCTAATCATCCACAAAGCTATTAATCTTTGTTAAGTTTCGTTCTAGTTATTTGTTAAAAAAGGTTAAACAAAAAGGAAATACTGTATAGAAAGCACAAATAAAACAAACAATGTTTCATAAAACCAACGTTTTTTGGCATTGCTAAAATAGTAGGCCAACAACACCGATCCAGGAGGCACACATAGCAAAAAATGCCAGGTCCTGAAATCTGGCTTAAGATAAAAGCTGGCGGCAGCAATTATAAACATGAAAAACAACAGCTGAAAACTTTTTCTTGTACTGATAAAACTCCTGAAGAAATTTTCCCGGAGTTGTAGCGAGGCCAATATCATGATTACCGTTACCGGAATGAGTACCAGATAATCATTATAATTGATTTTAAACACAGAAGGGAACTTATTGGCCAGTGGCCTCCAAATCTGATAAAATGAGCTTAAATTGTCATTCCAGTAATAAAATACCGCCAAAAAAAAGAACACTGTAATAAAGCCGATTAAACCTGCCACCCACTCGCGCCAGTTAAATGATCTAAAAAGCAACAGTGCTAAAAAGATCATGATCAACATGGCCATAAAGGGAAAATAGATTAACGTTCCAACCCCAATAATCATCCCGATATCAAAAATAGTGGTAATGGAATTCGCACTTTTGCCCAGTTTTAAAAACTTATCAATGATCCATATTAATAAAAAGTTGCATAACAATGCCGGACTCAGGATCATAAAAGGCATAAACAAACTTGTTCCGGTAATAAACATCAGTCCTGGCAGGAAACTGGGTTTCGTCAATAAATTGTGGTTGTTTACCACCCGGTTGAAAATTAAAGCCTGTACATAAACCAAAAGTGCTGCAATAAAAATATTGGTATATGGAGTAAAGGTATGATCTAAATCAATGTTAATCAGCAATCGGGCAAAGGGTTCCAGAAAATCAAAGTTCAGCTGATCATGCGTTTCCTGAAAAATGGCAATACGTAAAAAGAACGTGTACGCCAGCAAAAATACGAGGTTAACTGGATTTAGTTTTCTAAACTGATTAATCATGCTTTTTAAAGAGTAGACAAAGTAAAGAAAATAATTTTATAGTAGGACAGAAAGATGAAAGCAGATAAGCTAAAGCGGAAAGGTAAAAGACCAAAGCTTAAAGAGGAAAGCATTAAAGGGAGAATTTATCGTCAGATAATTATAGAATTGTCAGTCTGAGCGGAGTCGAAGGCTGATTGATAGGTAAAAAGCAAAAATGATAAAAAAGATTCTTTTGTTTTTTGAAAAGCAGGTTCTCGTTCGTTTCGGCTCCGGTAGTCCTGCCATCCGCTTTATCCCCAAATCCTTCAACTACGCGCAGGATGACGGAACCCGCATAACAGGACTGTCGACTTTGGACTACAGACTCAGAACTCCAGACTTAGGACTATCAACTAAACCCTCGCGTACTTCCTCACCATATCATCAATAATCTGAGCGGTTTCGTCCGGAAAATCAAACTCATGTGTTTGAGGATTTTCTACCCATTTTTTCACAATCGGCAACCAGTTACGGGTACTTCCCCAAATTACGGGCAGGCCAAACTGTTTTAAAGCATAAGCATTACACTGTTGCTCAAACTGGAAACGCATGGGAGCAACCAACAGTTTTTTCTTTAAATAAAGTGCCTCTGCCGGGCCTTCAAAACCACCACCTGTAAATAAACCTTCGCAGGTAGCGAGGCTTTTATTAAATTTCTCGTTATTAACGGGCTCTACAAAAACGTTTCGCTCCTGATAAGCAACTTTGCTGTGTTTCGAAAAAACCTGCCAGGTAACTTCAGGGAGTTGTGTAAAAAGCTTTACCAGGCGTTTATCGTCAACGGCGGGAAGATAGACCGTATAATGCCCTAAATTTTCATTTTTCAGGTTCCGGATTTCTGCCCTGATTACCGGTGTATGGATAAAGCTATCGTAACGGTCGAAATGGAAACCAATGTGATATTTGGTAGGTGCATAACGGCTCAGGATAAGCTTGCCCCAATCTAAAGTTCTGGGACGGGGTACTTTTTTTGATTTAAATGCAGCCTGATGGCTTAATGATACACATTCTATGCCCTGCAATTTACAGGCCCATGCACTCACAGGTTCAAAATCGTTTACGATTAAATTGTAGTCTTTAAGGGGCAGTTGCTTCATATCTTTCCTGAAGCGGAAAAGGTTCATATTCAACCATGTTTTATAATGGTCTACGCCACCTTTTTTGCCAAAAATGAAACTGAAACCATGTAACTGGTACTTTACGGGCTGACTCAATTTTACATCGGCCTGCGTACCGCTTACCAAAATATCCAGTTCGCCATATTTCTGAAGTAAAGGAATAATCTCCCTTGCTCTGCTGATATGACCGTTACCCGTTCCCTGTATTGCGTAAAGTATCTTCATTTATGGCCGAATATCTAAAATTATTGGGCAATTTCATATTTTATATTCTGCAAAAGAATATTGATGTCCAGTTTGCTTTTTAAATCTTCTGCATCCGAAAGCATTCCTTCATCCAACTGATCTTTTGTAAAATGCTGATGTTCATACTTAAACACCGTCCAGGTTTTATCCTGGTATTCCAAGGCCGTTAAACTTTCTACCCAGTCACCGCTGTTCAGGTACGTTACTTTTCCGGCCGCAGTTGCAATTTCGCGTTGCTCGGCCTGGTGAATATGGCCACATACTACATACTCATAACCCTTTTCAATAGCCAGTTCTGCAGCAGTTTGTTCAAAACTGTTGATAAACTTAACGGCATCTTTAAACTTGGCTTTGATTTTTTTTGAAAAGCTCATTTTTTCCTTTCCAAAAGCACTTAACACCAAGTTTACAAAACTATTGATCAGGATCAGCGTATCATAACCAACCGCGCCCAATTTAGCCAGCCATTTAGAATGCTGCATGGTCACATCAAAAACATCACCATGGAAAAACCATGCTTTTTTTCCATCCAGTTCTAAAATCAACTTATTCTGTAAATGAAATGTCCCCATTTCCATACCGTCGAATTTGCGCAGCATCTCGTCGTGATTTCCGGTAAGGTAGTGAACCTGCACCCCCTCAGAAACGAATTTCATCAGTTTACGGATCACTTTCATATGCGATTCAGGCCAGTAACTTTTGCTAAACTGCCAGATATCGATAATATCGCCATTTAAAATTAGTGTTCTGGGTTTGATGCTTTTAAGATACTTTAAAAGTTCTTTAGCATGGCAGCCATAAGTACCCAGGTGTACATCAGAGATTACGACTACATCGAGATTTCTTTTATCCATAAAAAGGAAAGTTCAGGGGAAAGGATATTAATACCGCCCGGTTTAAGCAGTTTAGAGTTAAATTAAACGTGTTACCACTCTTCTTCCTCATCGAGTTTTACCTCAAAAGGGCTAAAGAAATAAATTACAACAATTAATAAGCATACGGCAAAGAATGACTCTAACATATTACCTGATTTTCATTACAAAGGTAAGACACTGTATATCAAACAAATGTTACGGCACTGTTAAATTATTATTCTATTGCACAAGGATTGTTAAAGTGAGTAAGGGCAGTTAATTGGTCAGCCGCTTTCGGTTTTTCCATTTAACCAGTAAATAATCTAATTCTGGCTGCTGGAATTAAGTGTTTAGTAAGCCAAGATCAGGCTGATTGCAGGTTAAATTTAGAAAATGAGCGGTTTATCGTTCTTGGCAATTACAGTCCCGCTATCGCTTATCGTCCTCGCTACGCTCCGGGCTATTCCGCTTTATCGGGTTTAGAAACAAAGGTTTATGCACCTGCAACACTCAAGATGAAGTGCTGTTGTAGCCCGATAAGCTGCTACCCCGGAGTGAAGAGGTGTGAGGCAGCGAAGCTTATAAGTGTAAAACAGAAATAAAAGTGATGTCTTTCACAGGTCTTGCGCTCCAAAATGAAAACATGGTTGGATTACCAAAACAAAAAATGGGCAACAAAAAACCCCGTAAGATCAAATCCTACGGGGTATATCCATTTTAAAGAAATAACTAAGCTATAACCGTTTTCTTTCTCTTCTTTTCTTCTGAATAAAAACCAAAACCTAAGCCGGCCAATAACAAGATCGATCCCGCCAAAGAGATTTTCTCTCCGGTATAATAAGATGTTGGATGGAAAATAAACTCGAGCTTATGGTTACCTGCCTCTAATTGTGCTGCACGTAAAACGTAATCGGCCCTGAAATATGGCTTCTCCACTCCATCAACATACATTTTCCAGCCCTTATCGTAATAAATCTCCGAAAACACTGCAATTGCATCTTTTGCCGTGGAGTATTCGTAAGTTAAATGATCAGGATTGTAGTTGGTTAATTTGATAAAACCTTCCTGACCAGTCCCCAAACGTTTGGTATCAATCAGGTTTTTATAGCTTTCGTCAACGATAGCCTCCTTTTTGGCATCAAAACTGCTGATTGCCTTCATTTCTTCGTCAGCATTTTTAGCAAACTGTACACTTTGCACAAACCAGGCATTACCCGCAGCCGTTGGGTTACGCTGCATTTTATATGATCCGTTTTGCTGATCTTGTGTAATGATGTACTTGGTATTTAACATGTCAAGAACGTCCTGGTTAACACTTTTAGAAAACTGATGTTGAATAAGCTCATCAAAACGTTTCAGTTTAGCGGCGTGATAACCACCAACTGTTTTGTGAAAGTTAGAGGTACTTGCATCGCTAAAAGTATTTATAGATGCATCATACACCCTAAAATTCGGGTCTTTATCAGCCATAATAAAATTATCAACGTCTCTTGGCTTAAAGAAATCAGAAGCCGTTTTTTTGTATTCAAAGTTTTGGTTATTCAAATACCTCCGGTCTACCTGCCACATATCAACCAGAACAGCCAGCGCCAACAATCCTAAAGCCAGTTGCGTGTTTAATTTTCTGGTAATAAACGCCCAAACGATTCCGAAACCTATCACTACAAAAAAGAATGAACGCAAAGCATCCGCACGACCTATCGCAATTCGATCTTCTACCAATCCATTGGCGATTTTTTGTGCAATGCTGGCATTATTTTGTAAAGTCTGCGTTAAAGCCTGCACAATCTGCATATGGTTTGATGCTTTAAAACTGAAAAACAGCGTAGGCGCAATGGCTACAATTAGCGCAAAACCACCGGTGATAGCAGCAGACCAGGTTAATTTTTTGATCAATATCTTTTGCTCAATATTCCCGTCCTGAATTTCCTTGATGGCTAAAATAGCCAACATTGGAACCATCAAGCCAACTACAGCCAAAATTGATTCTACTGCTCTAAACTTATTGTAAAGAGGGAAATAATCAAAAAACAAATCGCTTACCAGCGGGAAATGACGGCCAAAAGACAGGAGTATAAATAAAACTGTTGTAGCCAATATCCACCATTTTAAACGGCTACGAACAATAAATAACCCAAAAACAAATAAAAAGCAGATAATTGCACCAAAATAGTAACCACCTTGTGTAAATGGTTTCTCCCCCCAGTATTGTTGCATGTTTAATTGCCCGCCCAATTGTTGGATAGCTTGTGCGGTTTGTGCGGGATCGCCACCCGTAACTTCGGCTACAGCCTTATACATATTACCTTCAGGGTTAACCAATTTATCTATACCAGATGCTCCTCCATATAAATCCGGAATTAAAAAGGTAAAGCTTTCGCCAACACCCTGGCTCCATTGATAGGCATACTCTTTTGACATGCCCGAACCTTTTTCTGAAGGTGTTTCCGTATCAGTTAAATTTGATTTGCCACGGTTTGTTTCTTTTGCATATTCTGCCGTAGACCATAACAAACTCGCATTGATCATGATCGCAATAGCGACCGAAAAAGCAAGAAAACCGAACGATTTAAACAGGACAGGTAAGGTTTTGTTCTTAAATGCCTGGTAAAATTCTACAATTACGAATATAAAAATAGCCAGCATCAGATAGTAGGTCATCTGAACGTGGTTGGTCCTGATCTCAAGAGCTAAAAATAATGCCGTTAAACTCGCTCCATACCAATATTTTCCCCTTAGGGTTAGCAGGATACTGGCTATTATCGGCGCGAAGAAACCGATAGCCAATGCCTTACTGCTATGCCCGCTGGCAATTAAAACAAAGTTGTACATGGTAAATGTAAAGGCTATTGCACCTGCCGCAGCCAGCCATGGATTAACCCTTAATACGATAAATAAAAAATAAGCACCCAAAAGTAGCAGCAGAACTGTACCAGTTGGGTTAGGTAAGGCTTTTGTGATTAGCGCGATTCCGTAAGTAGCCCCGTTATAGGCATATGGCACCCAAATTTGATAAGCGGGCATACCACCAAACATCTGGTTGGTCCAGAGTGGTGCCTTCCCATCTTTTTCTTTAAAGTCCATAATTTCTTTTTGCATCGCTTGCGATTGGATCACATCGCTCTGCGCTGGCGCTTTACCTACCAAAACAGGACTGAAGTAGGCAAAAGTAATGACTACAAAAAATGCAATAATGGCCAAGTGAATGCCATTTTTATTAAACCAGTTATTCATTAAGGTTTGTTTAAGTTTAAACGAACGTCAAAAATAAAAAATTGAGCGGTATAAAAAAGCAATAAATGAAATGCATGCTGAATAAAAAATTAGTTTTGTGATAAAGAATAAAAATTTAACCTATTTATTATGAGAAAGTTTGTTGTTACGATAGCGCTTGCTATCTTATCTTTTTCTTCGTTTGCCCAGGTAATCAGTTTAAATAACGATGAAATAAATAGGCTAAAAACGCAGATCAAAAATGATGGGCAAACCAAAAAACTATACCAGGGCTTTGAAAAGTCGGCGTTAAACGATCTAAACGAGACACCCAACCCAATTGATACCATCCGAACAGAAGGATTATTAAAAGGAAATCCTCAAAAAGAGAAAACCAGACTGGCACTGGCAGATATGAACAAAATGTTTATACTAGCCTTACAATACCGCATTACTGATGACCGAAAATATTTAAACAAATGTGCAGAATTTCTTGTCTCATGGGCCAAAATCAATAAGCCAAATGGCGATCCTATTGATGATACCAATTTGGATAAAGCGATTGAAGCTTACGACCTGACCAAAAATGACCTGTCAAGCGCAGATAGAAAACAGGTTGAACAATGGTTAACTGAAACTGCATGGGCAGAAATAAACAGCAAGCGAATGAAAGCGGGAAGAGCTACTGCCATTAACAACTGGAACGCACACCGTTTAAAAGAAGTTGGCGAAATCGGCTATACCTTAAATAATCAGTACTTTATTAAATGGACCATTGACAATTTAAAAAGCCACATTAATATCAATTTAAATCCTGACGGGACAAGCCTAGATTTTAGAGCGCGTGATGCCATGCATTACCACATTTACGACCTGGAACCGATGTTGAAGTTGGCCATTATGATTGACAGGGCAAAGGGGCCTGACTTTTACACTTATCAGTCGCCAAAAGGATCCTCAATCAAAAAATCAGTAGAATGGTTGATTCCATATATTAATGGCGAAAAGCAACATGAAGAATATGTAAACACAACCGTTAAATTCGACCGCGACCGGGCCAAAAACAATGAGCCTGGATTTGCTCCAGGTACAATGTTTAAACCTGATCTGGCTTTACCCGTTTTAAAACGATCTGTGTATTTCGATAGAAAACAGGCCGATTTATTGAAAAGGGTAAATCACAATGAGACCGACTGGCAGATGGTATTAGATGAAATTCAACGCGAAGGCAAACTTACAAAATAAATAAAGTTTCAATAATTTTTGAAAGTTTAAAAATAATATTTATATTTGTTTATGGAATTGGCAGCAGCGAAATTAAAATTTATAGAAGCTTGGGGCAAACTAGGCTCAGAATGGGGAATTAACCGCACGATGGCCCAGGTACATGCATTATTGTTAATTTCTCCTGAAGCACTTACCACAGAAGAAATTATGGATGCGCTTAGCATCTCGAGGGGAAATGCCAATATGACTCTCCGCGATTTAATTGGGTGGGGCCTGATTGAAAAACAGCATAAAGCGGGCGAACGTAAGGAATACTTTTTCGCCGATAAGGATGTTTGGAATATTGCACGGCAGGTAGCTAAAGAACGCAAAAAAAGAGAACTAGAACCCGTCTTAAAAGTTTTAAATGAGCTATCAAATGTGGTGGGCGACGAAAAAGATCCGGAATATAAAACGTTTAAAAAATCAGTAAACGATATCAACAAACTTGCGGTAAACGTTGACAAAACTTTAGAAACGATGCTTAAAGCTGAAGAAAACTGGTTTTGGGGCTCGATACTGAAGGTGTTTAAATAGATTAGAAGGGGATGTAGGATGGAGTAGCAAGATGAAAGTAGCAAGTAGCAAGAGAGGTATACTTGGTAAGTTAAACGATAAGCCTTGCCCCCCTAAAACATACACCTTAAACCCTAAACGATACACCTTAAACCTCAACCAAAAGGCCTAACCAATTGTTCGGCTTTATTTTTTAACAAAAACTTTCAATTTTTACTGAAAATATTAAAAAATAAATAAAATGAAAACGCTTAAAAACCATGTGATTTTATTTGACAATGAGTGTCCGATGTGTTATGCTTATACCAAAGCTTTTGTTAAAACAGGAATGTTGTCTGAAAATGGCAGGGAGGCTTACCAGGAAATGCCATCAAACCTTTGCCCACTGGTAAACCATCAAAGGGCGGCCAATGAAATTGCCCTGGTGAATACCGAAACCGGCGAAGTTACTTACGGCATCAAGAGTTTGTTCAAAATTATTGCACACGCCATGCCCTTTTTTAAGCCTTTGTTTTTGTTTAGTCCTTTTATTTATCTGATGCAGAAACTTTATGCATTTATTTCTTACAACCGCAAAGTGATTATTCCTGTTGCTATAAAGGAAAATAGTTTACAACCCACTTTTAAACGCCATTACCGCATCGCCTTCCTAACTTTCACCTGGATTGTTACGGCCTATATATTAACCGGTTATGCGCATCTGCTTACCGGTTTTGTACCACCAGGCGGCAAATACCGTGAATATTTAATCTGTGGCGGCCAATTATTTTTTCAGGGTACGATCATTCGTTTTTATAAAAAAGAAAAACTCTGGGATTATTTAGGGAACATGATGACCATTTCCTTTGCAGGTTCGCTTTTACTCTTGCCTGTGATAGTGCTGGCAAGATACATCGACTTTGAGCCATTATTTTTTTTATTATGCTTTTTAATGGTTGCGGGACTGATGTTTTTGGAACATATCCGCAGGAGTAAGGTATTAAAGCTGGGCTGGGTGATGAGCATAACCTGGGCATTGTATCGCTTAATTGTTTTGGCTTTAATCTTAATTTTATAATGATCATGAAATATGGAAAAATTGTACTGGCTGGCGGAAATGGTTATTTGGGCGGTATACTGGCCAAATATTTTAGCAGTATGGCCGATGAAGTGATCATTCTGGCCAGAAAGCCACAAACCAGAAGAAACCATATTGAAACGGTGGTATGGGATGGCAAAAACATGGGTGAGTGGACGTCCAGCCTGCAAGGGGCCGACCTCTTAGTTAACCTTTGCGGCAAAAATGTAAACTGCAGGTATACTGAAAAAAACAAAAAGGAAATTTTTGACTCCAGATTGATCCCCACTCAACTATTAGGAAAAGTGATTGAAAAAACGAAAAATCCACCAAAATGCTGGATCAACATCACTTCTGCCACCATTTATCGCCACGCAGAAGACCACCCACAGGATGAACTGACAGGCGAAATTGGTAAGGGTTTCTCTGTTGAGGTATGCAAAGCCTGGGAAACTTGCTTTTTTGAAACCAACACACCCAATACCCGAAAAATAGCCCTTAGAATGGGCATTGTTTTAGGTCTGAAAGATGGAGCATTTCCACGCTTACTTAATCTGGTGAAACTGGGCATGGGTGGTAAACAGGGCAACGGGCAACAATACATGAGCTGGATCCACGAAAAGGACGCCGCCAGAAGTATCGAATGGTTGCTAAATCATCCGGAAATGGAAGGAACTGTAAACTGCACAGCACCAGATGCAATTAAAAACCATGTTTTTATGCACAGTATCAGAAAGGCCTTTGGTCGCAGTTTTGGATTGCCTGCCCCAGCCTGGCTATTGGCCATTGGCGCTAAAATTATTGGAACGGAAACGGAACTGATTTTAAAAAGCAGGTGGGTTAAACCAACGTTACTATTAAACAGTGGATTTGAATTTCGATATGGAAAGATTGGCGGTGCAATGACCGCGCTAAGCAGGCAACACCAAAGTAATTGTAATTAAAACCGGGGGGTATGCCTGTAATTATCTTAAAAACAATGATTAATGCTCCAATCGGACGCTGTTTTGACTTATCCAGAAGTATCGATCTTCATTTACAATCGATGAAATCGTCCGGAGAAAAAGCAATAGCCGGAAAAAACAGTGGTCTGATCAATTTAGGTGAATCTGTCACCTGGAGGGCCAGGCATTTTGGTATTTCATTTGAAATGACCAATAGGATTGCTACGTTGGAATATCCTACTTTCTTTATAGATGAGATGATTAAAGGACCTTTCAAAAAACTTAACCACCAGCACCAATTTAAAAGAATAGGTTATCAAACAGAGATGATTGATGTTTTTGAGTTTTGCGCACCTTTTGGCCTGTTGGGTTGGCTAGCGGAAAAGCTCTTTCTTAAAAATTATATGCTGAAACTCATCGAGGAAAGAAATAAGGCAATTAAATTTCAGGCTGAACGCTAATGTTAGTGTAAAATTCTTAAAGGTTACAAAAAACCCCGAAACAAGTTCAGGGCTGAATTTTATTTCACTTCTTCGTAATCGACAAAGTCGCCGAGTTTATCTGTTTTACTTTGATCGGGTTTTGGTGGCATGTAATCTATCGAAATAGAACCTTCAGGTTTCGATCGCCGCTGTTGTTGCTGCCCCGTAGCCTGACTCTGCATTTTGCTGGCCAGGTTATTAAACAGCATAGGTAAAATTAACCTGATCAACATTCTGATCAGCCAAAGTACCAATATTGTAATAAAAATGAATTTTACTAATGCCATGCTTTAAATTACTGTTGTTACAAATATAGACGTCGTAACATTTATTTTGTTACTTCCTAAGCCTTTAATTGCAATCCAATTACAAATACAGTACGCAAATCAGACTATAAAGGTTTTAATTATTTACGATTCTTAATCTTCAACAATTTCAGCTACGCGGCCAACCTGACCATCTTCGAGCCTCACTTTTATCCCTCTGGAATGAAATGCAGATGAAGTAAGCAGATTTTTTACTACACCATAGGTGATATTTCCAGATCGTTGATCTTTTTTCAGTATGATTCCGACTGCTAAGCCCGGATAAATGTCTTTTCTATTTTGCCCGTCCATGTGTACTGTAAATAATTAAAGACTCAAATTTCCATAATTATTTTGAGTGTTATGGTAGTTTACTGAAATCTATTTCAGGCTTTTTACCTGCAGTATTTCTGATAAAGATTTTTCCCCGCGGGGTATAATCATTAAAAAAGCCGCCGTTCTTTAAATAGAAGGCGCCGTTATCTACTCCTCCCTGATAGTCCATCCGGTATCCCTTTGCTCCGGTATCATCAGTGGTGAAACGTGCAGATTTTAATTCGGTCCAAATACCCTTATCGTCACAAATCCATTGGTTATCGAATAACACTTTTCGCGACAGGTCTCCTTGCTCCGGTGAAAAGTTTTCTAAAAAGGAATGAAAGCGTTTTAAATAGGTTTTAGTTTGCGGCCTTGTAAAACTGGCTATCAATTGCCATGTATTGGTTTCAGGGGCAAAGAAATAAGCGGTATAAGTAGTTGAGCTATCTTTTCCGGGTAGCCCATGCAGTAAGAACTTATAGGTGTTTCCTGCTTTCCACATATAGTTCAGGTAACTCTGACCTCCTGCTCCTTCATTACCAAATTCTCCTGTGTGCACACCTTCGCCTTTCCTGAGCATTTTTATCTTGTGCGATTCCGGGATACTTTTAGGGTCGTCAGTATTGAAAGGACTCCATACTGAAAACAAGATATGTCGCTCTGTCGGACTATTTACCTGCATACCGAAGTAACCTTCGCCAAAGCCATTCGCCATAAAATAAGATCCCAGGATATCTTCACCCTTTGGCACAGTTACTTCGTTGTAATACCACGCAGCATTTACATTTTCAGGCTGTTGATAATTTAGGTGAACCGATGGTCCGCGTCTGCCCCAATGAAAAAAATTGCCTTCGTTGTTTTTAACGTAAGCGGTCTTGCCTTCAATAGCTGTACCACCGATATTAAGGTTTTGAATGGAAGGGAATTTGCCCGCGCTTTTGCTTATTCCTTTAATGGTTATCGCCACGTAACCTGTATCCTGTATGTTCCAATCGCCAATTTTACTGTCAAAGGGCCTGCCCTCATCGAAACTAATCTTTTTGGGTTGGTTGTTAATGGAAAATTCCAAGGTTGACAACCCTTCTGCAACAGGTTTATCGCCAAACGAAATAACCAACGTACCGGGCTTTGAAACCCGGAGGTAAGCTGTAAAATATTCCTTTGGGTCAGACCAGTTTGTAATTCCCCTGTTGGATAATGTTCTTTCGGCATCTTGATGTAAAGAACTGTAGGCATTGCCTCCAAGTGGAAGGGAAATTGCCTGAGCATTTTGAGCATGGCTTTTTAGTCCCAAGGCGCCAAATACCATCAGTGCCAGTAGTTTTAGCGGTTTCATTTGATAATTTTTAGATCCCCCTTATTAAAAATAATTCTAGCTAAAATCATATAAAAATCGTGCTATCAAATCTTTATTTGCCGAATTTTTCGTTAAACATTTTCTCCAGCGCAAACATTTCATCACGCAGCTTTGCAGCCTGTAAAAAGTCCATGTCTTTTGCGGCTTTCTGCATATCCTTACGGGTATTATCAATTGCCCTTTGCAGCTCGGCCTTACCCATATACTGTACAATTGGATCGGCTGCAATACTGATTTCGGCATTTTCTACATAGGCTTTTGCTTTATTATCGCTTGCTTTTTGCGAGAAATCGAGTACTGAGGTCTGTTCTAAAATTGCTTCTCTCGATTTGCCGACAGTTTTGGGTACAATTCCATTTTCAAGATTATAGGCAATCTGTATATCTCTACGCCTGTTCGTTTCCGAAATGGTTTTTTCCATACTTTCGGTAATACCATCCGCATACATAATTACCCGGCCACGATCATTACGGGCTGCACGGCCGATGGTTTGAATAAGCGATTTTTCTGATCTTAGAAAACCTTCTTTATCCGCATCTAAAATCGCTACCAGTGTAACTTCTGGCAAATCCAAACCTTCCCGTAAAAGGTTAATTCCCACCAAAACATCAAATTCGCCCAGGCGTAAACCTCGCAGAATTTCTACCCTTTCTAAAGTTTTAATTTCGGAGTGGATATACCTGGTTTTGATGTTTAAGCGATCAAGATATTTGGTCAACTCTTCAGCCATACGCTTGGTTAAAGTCGTTACCAATACCCTTCCGCCGTCTTTTATCGTAATATCTATTTCATCTAAAAGGTCATCAACCTGATTAATGGCAGGCCTGATCTCTATAACAGGATCCAATAATCCGGTTGGCCTGATTACCTGTTCTACGACCACCCCTTCTGATTTCTCCAGTTCATATTCGGCAGGAGTAGCACTCACGTAAATGGTTTGTGGCGCAAGGGCTTCAAATTCGTTAAAGTTTAAAGGCCGGTTATCTAATGCGGCCGGTAAACGAAATCCATACTCAACCAAAGATAATTTCCTTGATCGATCTCCTCCATACATGGCCCTGATCTGCGGAACGGTTACGTGGCTTTCATCAATCACCATTAAATAATCATCGGGAAAATAATCCAGCAAACAGAAAGGCCGCATTCCAGGCTGTCTCCCATCAAAGAAACGTGAATAATTTTCAATACCAGAGCAATAGCCCAATTCTTTCATCATTTCAATATCGAAATTGGTCCGTTCCTCCAGTCGCTTTGCTTCCAGCAAATGCCTATCGGCAATTAACTGATTTTTACGGATTTCCAACTCTTCCTGTATACCCCAAATGGATTGATTAAATCGGTCTTTTGGCGTTACAAAAAGGTTGGCTGGATAAATGGCCATATCTTCTAGTTTTTCGAGTGTTTTGCCCGAAACAGGATCAATGGCTGAAAGTTCCTCAATATCATCACCGAAAAAAGAAATCCGGTAAGCATGATCAAGATATGCTGGAAATACATCAACAGTATCACCTTTAACCCTAAATGTTCCCCGTTTAAAGTCTGTAGTGGTTCTGGAATATAAAATCTCTACCAAACTATGCAAAAATGCATTTCTCGAAATCCGCAGCCCTACACCAAAGCGAAAAACCATGCGGGAAAAATCTTCTGGATTACCCATACCATAAATGCAGGATATGGATGATACTACAATAACATCCCGCCTGCCACTCATTAAAGCTGAGGTAGTACGTAAACGCAATTTCTCGATTTCCTCATTAATGCTCAGGTCTTTTTCGATATAGGTATTGCTCGATGCGATAAAAGCTTCCGGCTGATAGTAATCATAATAGGAGACAAAATAATTTACCGAATTTTCCGGAAAGAAATTCTTAAACTCTCCGTAAAGCTGTGCGGCCAGGGTTTTATTGTGACTTAAAATCAAAGTGGGCTTTTGGGTCTGTTCAATTACATTGGCTATAGTGAACGTTTTTCCTGACCCGGTTACGCCCAGTAAGGTTTGATAATGTTCGTTAGCGTTTACACCATCAACCAGCTGCTTTATCGCATGAGGCTGATCTCCGGTAGGTTTATATTCTGAAGTGATTTTAAATTTCATGAGTATATCAAATATACGATTAGCAGCTAAAGAGTAAAACAGGCGAAAGTCAGGAAAGTTATAAATTGATCAATTTACAATCTCTAATGATAAAGCTAATTTGGTAAGAATAGAATATTGCTTTAAAGCATTTAAACATATACAAACCTAGTAAATCAAAAGTTTGATTTTCGATTTACTAGGTTTATACATATATTTGTGTATGTTAATCATCAGAAATCTTGCAGCCCAATTAAGAAATAGACTTAAAAAATCTCCTGCTATTGCTATTCTCGGGCCACGACAGGTCGGAAAAACGACCTTGGCAAAAGATTTAAGCCATGATTACATATACCTTGATATGGAAAACCCCAGAGATGTTGCTAAATTACAGGATGCTTACACCTTTCTGGAAAGCCTCCAAGATCATACTGTAATTATTGACGAAGTACAGTTATTACCTTCATTATTTGCTTTATTACGCCCACTGATTGATGCTAAAAGAACACCGGGAAGATTTATCTTGTTGGGCTCTGCTTCACCAGAACTGGTTAAAGGTGTTTCTGAAACACTTGCCGGCAGAATTTCTTATCATGAATTATGTCCCATCGGACTAACTGAACTACCGGATAACATAGGTTTCGAACAGCACTGGTTTCGTGGCGGATTCCCGGAATCCCTGTTATCAGAAAACGACTTGCTTAGTAAAGAGTGGATTGATGATTTTATCGTAAGTTATGTAGAAAGAGATTTAGCAAAAATGTTTGGTGTAGATTTAGCCACTATGCTCCTCAGAAATTTCTGGAGTATGCTCGCACATTCGAATGGAAACTTATTTAATGGCGAATCTTTTGCGAGATCGTTAGGCGTTAGCGCACCTACTGTAAACCGGTATTTGGATTTTTTAGCGGGAGGTTTTTTGATCAGGCGATTACAGCCATGGTTTGTTAATGCCAAAAAACGGCTAATTAAATCGCCTAAAACATATATACGGGATACGGGAATTCTCCATCGTTTATTAAATATTCCAGGATATAACGATCTTTTTGGTCACCCGGCGGTAGGCGCGTCCTGGGAAGGATATGTAATTGAACAGATTTATCAAACGAAAGCCAAACAGATTGAGCTTTTCTTTTACAGGACTCAAACCGGAGCGGAATGTGATCTAATCCTTGTTCAGGGTATTACGCCAATAGCATGCATTGAAATTAAACTATCGAATGCGCCATCAGTATCAAAAGGCTTTATCAGCTGTATAAAAGACCTGGAACCAAAGTATAAGTACATCATTACACCAAAAAGCGAAACTTACCCATCTTCAAATGATATAACGGTAACCAACCTGAGAAATTTTCTGTTGAACATTTTGCCTCAGATTCAATAAAAAATCCCCGCTGAAAAAAGTCCAACGGGGATCTTGATAAATCTCGTCATGCGAAAGCTTTGGGATTCCGATCCGATAGCTAGCTATCGGATCAAGTTGGAAATGACGATTGTTGAAATCATATAATTATTTCCCGGCAGCCGCCTGCATTGGGTTTTTACCAACCGACTGCCCTCTTACGGCGCCGCCAGCTTTCATTTTGTAAACTTTGAATTTGCTTTCTTTTGCTTTACCTCCCCAGCTATTATTTGAGGTATCAATATCAGCAGTTTCACGCAGAGGGTCGACTAAAATTGAAGCAACCTCTTTGTTTTTCACATAGAATTTAGAAGTTTTAAGTTCATTGTGTCTCCAGATCTGCGCAGGGATACGGTCTATTTCTTTTGTTCCATCTTTATAAGTAAATTCTACAATGATCGGCATCACCAAACCACCTTTATTGCTAAAGCTCAGTTCGTATAAAAACTGGTTGGCATATTTACTTTGATCGGCCTCTGCAACCGCTTCTATAGGTGGTGACATATCCATTTTCGTTGCTACAGTGGTATCAACAGTAACCAGGCCTCTATCGTATTTATAATAAAAATCCTGAGCCGCAGTATTTTTATCTACATAGAAGCTGATTTTTTTGTCTTCTCGGTTTCTGATTTTAGAAATATCCTCAAAAGCATTTACGGCAGGTTTATCAATTTTAACCATTCTGGATCTGGCAGCAGGAACTTCTTTAGGAAAATCAGCTTTTGCAAATTTCACGCTATCTAAAGAGATATCACATGGATCGGTTCCATAAAACCATCCTCTCCAAAACCAATCTAAATCTTCACCACTGGCATCTTCCATGGTACGGAAAAGATCAGCAGGTTGAGGATGTTTAAAGGCCCAACGTCTAGAATATTCCTTAAACGCATAATCAAAAAGTTCTCTGCCCATAATCGTTTCGCGGAGAATGTTTAATCCCGTAGCCGGTTTTGAATAGGCATTTGGACCAAAACGTGCGATATTTTCAGAATTGGTCATAATTGGCTCCAGCTCATCTTTAGGCAGTTTCATGTAATCAACAATGGTATAGGCCGGTCCTTTTTTACTTGGAAATTTATTATCCCAAAGTTCTTCGGTTAAATACTCTACAAAAGAATTTAGTCCTTCATCCATCCAGGTCCACTGGCGCTCGTCGCTATTTACAATCATTGGGAAAAAATTATGCCCAACTTCATGAATAATTACCCCTAACATGCCATTTTTTGTGCTTTCGCTATAGGTACCATCTGCATCAGTACGGCCATAATTAAAACAGATCATCGGATATTCCATTCCGTTTGCTGCCTCGATACTCTGCGCAACGGGATAAGGATACGGGATGGTGAAATCTGAATAGGTTTTAATGGTATGTGCCACTGCACGTGTAGAAAATTTACTGTATAAGTTGTAAGCTTCTTTTCCATAAAAACTCATACACATTACGGTATTGTTATTGGCCTGAATTTTTTGAGGCATGGCATCCCAGATAAATTTACGGGAAGAAGTCCAGGCAAAATCGCGGACATTGTTTGCATTAAAAACCCAGGTTTTTTTAGCTGTAGATTTTTTGGTTTCTGCCAGTTTAGCTTCGGCCAAGGTTTGAATTTCTACAGGTGCCGCAGCCGTTTTTGCAGCATTATAACGGCTTAACTGTGTTGGGCTTAAAACAGCACTATAATTAATACACTCTCCGGTTGAACCCACCAGGTGGTCTGCCGGAACTGTCATTTGTACTTTAAAATCGCCAAAAGTTAAGGCAAACTCACCTCTACCCGTAAACTGATGGTTCTGCCACCCTTGAAAATCGCTGTATACACATAAACGTGGGTACCACTGGGTCATGGTAAACAGGTAGTTCCCATCCCCTGGAAAAAACTCATAACCACCACGGCCCCCAACACTCATCCGGTCGGATATTTTATAGTTCCAATTGATGTTGAAGATGAATTTCTGTCCGGTTTTTAACGCTATCGGCAAATCAATCCTCATCATGGTTTTGTTAACCGTATAAGGCAGGCTTTTGCCGGCTGCATCGGTTAATTTGGTAATATTGATGCCATAACCATTGTTGCCGGTTGCACTTAACTGATCTAAAGTTTTAGTGGTGCCTATTGCGGGCATTTTTGTCGCATCCTGGTAGTTTGCATTTCTATCTGCACTATGCTCATTTTCGTCAAGCTGCAGCCAGATATAGGTTAAAGGATCAGGAGAATTGTTGGTGTAGGTGATGGTTTCAGCGCCTGTTAACAACAGATTTTTTTCATCCAGCTCACATTTGATATTATAATCGGCACGCTGCTGCCAATATTTTACGCCAGGCGCCCCACTGGCCGTACGCTGTTCGTTCGGGGTAGGTAAAATAGTACCCAGCTGCTCAAACTTATTCCCATGGTTACTGCCAGGGTTATTCTGAATATTTTGAGCGATAGCCAAACTTCCGGAAAAGAAGAGCAGGCCAGTTAAAGTAAATAGTTTATTCATTGTACATTTCATTAAAAAGGAATTCGTTCTAAAGCCATTTTTAAAGCCAGACTAAATACGGCTGCTGATATAAATAAAACCCAACTTATACGTTTTATGCGGGTATAATTGAAAATTAAAAAGGTGATTAAAAGAATAATAATGACCATAAAAACCTGTCCGGCCTCTAAGCCTATGTTAAAGCCGAACAGCCCCCAACCAATCTGCTGATCTCTCGCCAACATAATCCTGATGGAATTTGCAAAGCCCATTCCATGGATAAGCCCAAAACCCAATGCCAAAAAGTAATTGATCTTGATTGATTTTAAAGAAAAATTTTTCCTGAACAAATTGCTGATTGCCGTAATGACGATGGTACAGGGAATCAGGAATTCTACCCATTTGCTATCAAATCTGATGATATCCAACACGCTTAAAAGCAAGGTAAATGAGTGGCCGATGGTAAAGGCCGTAACCAATATTAGTACCTGCTTTAAGTTAACATAGCTATAAATAGCCACCAGGGCTAAAACAAATAGCTGGTGATCTAAAGCATCCGCACTGATAATGTGCGCCCAACCCAATTTAAAATAAAAGATAAAATCTTGTAAGGGCATTGACTAATAAGCTAACTATTGGAACTAAAATAGTTTACAACAGTTAAAATTATATTTTTTAATTATAAAACCCCAAATATCCTTCAAATAAAAGCATAAATAGTAAATTTGTTACCGTTTTGGCTATTTACACCCATAATCTGATTGGCTTTAAGTATAACTTTGTTCTTTCTTAACAAAAACCCGATGCGTAAACTAAAATATATCCTGCTGTTTTTGTGCTGTGCTTTTTTTTCGGTTAAGGCGGAAACAAAACATCCCTTACATGTAAGCACTACTGAAGTTAACTTTAATGCAAAAGATAAAACATTAGAAGTAAGCTGTAAAATCTTTTCAGACGATTTCGAGGCAATTCTGGCCAGATTATACAAACAAAAAATCGATCTGGGCAATCCAAATTTAAAGAACGCTATGGATGAACTGGTAAAAAAGTACCTGCTTGCTCATTTACAGCTAAAAGCCAATGGCAAAACCGTTGCCCTGAACTACATCGGTTTTGAGATCGATCACGAAGCCACCAATATTTACCTCGAAGTTGAAAAAGTGGCAACCTTAAAATCTGTTGAAGTTAATGACAGCATTTTATACGATATGTTCGATGACCAGATGAGTATAGTTCATGTGGTGAAGGGCAACAACCGTAAAAGCACCAAAATCCTTTATCCCGAAAAGAAATTCACGGCAAACTTTTAACTGCCATTTTTGTATTAGGTAATGGCCCGGTGTTAAATTACCGTTAATTTTAATGGTCAATATTTTTAGGTTAATATTTGGCTAAGATATATTCTTGTACTCTTTTTTTAAATACCGTGTTGTTAAAAATAAGTTATGCAGCTAATCATCTTCTCCAACATATTAACGCCCCGGATTAAATATATCTTCAATTTTATTTTTAAAGATATCCTTAAAGCAGAAATAGAATTTACAGGCAACAGTCAATACTTTCTGCAAAGCGAACACATTAAAATCAGTTACGGTGATGCGCCTCTGGGCGACGAAATTTTCTTTAAAAGCACACCATTGCTTTTCTCCAATAAAGTAGAAGATGTTAAACCCAAAACCGTATCGTTTGGCGAATACCAGGTACCTTTTCCGGTCAGTCGGTCTGCCTTACCATTTGATGTTTTTGCAGCTTCCTTTTTTATGATCAGCCGGTACGAAGAATACCTGCATCAGCAAAATACTGAGGACGCCTTTAAGGCATCAAAAAGTTATCAGCATAAATGGCGGATACTGGATAAGCCGATTATAGATGAGTGGGCATTAATGATTAAAAGTCTCATCAAAAAGAAACATCCCAACTTTAAATTTCAGGAAAAGAAATTTCATCACCAGCCTACCGTCCATTTTAGCATGTTAACCCATTTGCCTGAGGGTTTCTTAAATAAGACCAAATTCATTTTCAGCACTTTATTTAAAAAAGAGAATAATTATCTGAATTCGAAATTTGACAGGTTAACGGGAATTGGCATCAATAATGAACAAGTACTCGAAGAAGTAAAAAAAATCTTTGTTTCAAAAAAAAGTAATCCTCTTTATTTTGTCGATTTTCCTGATGTCCCGATTGATTTTTTCAAATTAGATAACATGTCTAAAACCTTGAGCAATCAATCGGTCGGTTTGTTAAGTCCCTGCGCCAGTAACAAACAAAATATGACTGAAATTAAAGAAGGTTTGGTGAAACTCAAAAAAATACATCCAGATCTCATCACGTTAACCAGCCAACAGCTGGATGCATTAAAATTCCCGGTATGTTATTTAAATATGCTTAATTCAGGAATTACTTCAGATTATTCGATGGGTTATAACCATGTACCAGGATTTAGGGCGGGTACGTGTACTCCGTTCAACTGGTATGATCTCCAGCTCGAGAAAGTTACACCTTTAATGATCAATTCTTATTGCTTAACTGACCATAGCCTCCAGTTTTTAACCCGAGAAGAGGCCATAAAAGAAATATACCACTACATTGATGCGGTTAAGGTAGTAAACGGGGCTTTTTATAGCAGCTGGAGCCTGAAAAGTTTGTCAGGCCATCCGAAATACAAGAAATTAAAATTACTCTTCGAAGAAATATTGCGTTATGCAGGGAATTGATTTTAACTTACCTTATTCAGCTTAGAATTGCTAAATTTAATGATTGAACCCATAATTGTTGCAAATCCATCATATTCCAAAAATAAAATCATGATTTTTGATATCAGCAAGACAAAATCTATTGCTAATACCTTCATAGCCGAACTCCGGGATGAACATATCCAAAAAGATTCTATGCGTTTCCGCAAAAACATGGAGCGGCTAGGCGAATTTTTTGCCTACGAGATCAGCAAATCATTAAAATATGTTGCCCGCGAAACCGTAACCCCATTAGGCGTATCTTCCTGCGAAGTTTTAAGCGAACAACCCGTTCTGGCTACCATACTCAGGGCAGGGCTTCCACTCCAACAAGGCCTGCTTAACATCTTCGATAAAGCCGAATGCTGTTTTATTTCCGCTTATCGCAAAGAGCATAATGGCGGCAACTTTGTGATCCAAATGGATTACGTTTCTACCCCGGATTTAGAAGGAAAAGTTTTGATTATGGCCGATCCGATGCTGGCTACCGGACAAAGCATGGTGATGTGCTGTAAAGAGCTGATCAACCGCTACAAAATTGCCGAGCTTCATATCGTTGCGGCAATAGCCAGTGCCGAAGGTGTTGCGCATGTACGTGCCAACCTGCCTAAAGCAAAACTTTGGCTCGGGGCAATAGACCAGGAAATGACCAGTAAATCTTACATTGTACCGGGCCTTGGCGATGCCGGGGATTTAGCTTATGGAGAGAAGGTTTAGGTTAGTCCTCGGTCTGAAGTCCGGAGTCTTATAATGCTCAATTAAAATGAATATTCTCTTTGTATGCAGTAGAAATAAATGGCGTAGCGCAACTGCCGAAACCATGTATAAAAATCACCCCGAGCATCAGGTACGATCAGCCGGAACCGAACCATCAGCAAGGATTAAAATCAGTGCAAAACTGATAGCCTGGGCCGATCTGATTTTTGTGATGGAGAAAAAACACAAACAAAGAATTACTGAACGTTTTCCTGACGAAGTTCGCGAAAAAGAAATCATTACTATGGATATCCCGGATGATTACCAATACATGGATATGGAGCTTATCGAAGAAATTGATTCAAAAGTTGCCCATTATCTAACCGAACCTGGATGATTATCCTATCGGTTGGTATCGGATCTACCAAATAGGTTTTAGGAAACGAGCATGCGGTAACCCGAAAATGAAATACAGGCACTGGTTGCAGCGATACCCTGCAGCAACGAGGTGCGAGGAAGCGAAGCGTACAAGCGGAAAACAGAAAGACATTTAGTGTCTTATTCTGGCTCTGCGCTCCTTTAATAAGACTATTTTTACAATCTGCTGGTGTCTAATCAACCCAAATAGAATTAGGAAATGAGCATGCAGCAGTCCCTGGCGGCGGGTAGCCCTGCTTTACGCTTTACTCCGTTTCACTTCGTGCCCGCTTCAATCAGGTTTAGGAACAAGGACTCTGCGTCTGGCACCCAAAAAATAAAATACAGGTGTAGCCACCTAGCCCTGGTTGCAGCGATACCCTGCAGCAACGAGGTACGAGGAAGCGAAGCGTACAAGCGGAAAACAGGAAGACATTTAGTGTCTTATACTGGCTCTGCGCTCCTTTCAATAAGAATATTTTGCAGTCTGCCGGTGTCTAACCAACCCAAATAGAATTAGGAAATGAGTATGCAGCGGTCCCTGGCGGCGGGTAGCCCTGCTTTACGCTTTACTCCGTTTCACTTCGTGCCCGCTTCAATCAGGTTTAGGAACAAGGGCTCTGCATCCGGTACCCCGAAAATAAAATACAGGTGTAGCCACCTAGCCGTGGTTGCAGCGATACCCTGCAGCAACGAGGTACGAGGAAGCGAAGCGTACAAGCGGAAAACGGTAATCATTTAATCAAACTCAGGTTATTTATAAATCAAAGATCATTAAGTTACCTTTGTGAAAATATCACGAATGAAAAAACACATCTTCTTCGACCTCGACCATACCATTTGGGATTTTGACCGCAATGCTGAAGAAACATTAAATGAACTTTATCACACTTATCAGTTAGATACACTTGGCCTTAAATCCTGTGCCGATTTTATCACCACTTACACGGAAAACAACCATCAGTTATGGGCCGATTATCATTTGGGTAAAATCACCAAAGATTTTTTAAGATCAGAGCGGTTTAGCAAAACTTTTATTCAACTGGGTATTCATCCTGACGCAGTGCCCCATCAGTTTGAAGATGATTATGTTAATATTTCGCCTACCAAAACCAATTTATTTGAAGGTGCTGAAAATGTTTTAGGTTATCTACAGCAAAAATACACACTGCATATTATTTCCAATGGTTTCAAGGAAACCACCTTAACCAAAATGAACCTTTCCAATCTTAACCCCTATTTTAAAAATGTAATTATCTCGGAAGACGTGGGCGCAAACAAACCCAGTCCCATCATTTTTGAATATGCATTGGATAAGGCAAAGGCGCTAAAACAAGAAAGTATCATGATTGGTGATAGCCTCGAAGCTGATATTTATGGTGCCTTAAATTTTGGTATAGACGCCATCTTTTTTAATCCATTGCAGAAAGAAAAACCTGAAGATGTAAAAAAGGAGATCTTTCATTTAGAAGAACTGTTGAAACTTTTTTAGTGTAACCACCTGTTTTGCCGGTTTTGGCATTAATCTGAAACACTCACCAATCAAATCTTAATAAAAATGAAAAAGCCATCTTTTCAGGATCGGCAATGGCTTTTGCTACCTCAGTTTCGCTCAAAACAATGGCAGATCCATAGAAGTTACCTATAAAGCATTAAAATTCGATGTAAGATATTTAAAATCAACAACCTTTATCAAACAGTTATAAATCCGCACAATTATTTTATAATGACTGAGACATTTGAATTTCCTTACCACAAAAACGAATTTTTAAAATATTTGGAGAAGCGGTAATTCAACTTATCTTTATTACATGACGGCTACAAAAGTTAAGGCATCTATACATCAGGTTGTGAATGCCTATAAATCGAAATTATCACGTTATCCTGAAGATATTTTCCAGACTACTCCGCCAATTTCTGGCTGGAGTTATAGTGAAGTGTATTCACATATTTTTGATTCGAGTCTACTTTCATTAATAGCCTTTGAACATGCCGCAAACGGCAAGGGCGAAAGCAAACCGACTCATTTTATGGTAAAACTGATATTATTACTGGGTGCATTACCTCCGGTACAAAAATATAAAGTGCCGAAACGGCTGGAAGGACGTGTAAAAAAGATCAGTAAAACAGAAGCCCTCGACTTGATCCTGGAATTTGAAAAAGCTTTGGACGATAATTATGCATTACTTGCACATGCAAAAGCCAATAGCAAAACGAAACACCCAAGATTAGGCTATTTAAATGCTAAACAATGGCTTAGGTTTATAGAGATACATTTAAAGCATCACCTAAAACAGTTAGAAAGAATAGGAAAAAGCTTCCAGCCCTGAATTAATACCTGGTTAATCCTGATATCTATGACCATAAAATATGCTTTTTACCCTCCAATGCCTGTTATCCTTTTTTGCATGTTATGATAGCGAGAAAAAGAAGTGGGTAGGTTTTTATTCCTACGCCTGACACCAAAACTACCGAGATAAAAGCGCCCCCAAAAAAAGTGGAGGTTAAGCGCTCAAGCGGCAATAAAATATTTTGAATTTGCAGTATCTTACTTAACGCGCATTTTTTTACATCTTTGCGTTGATGAAATTACCCGCCATAAAAGGTTTTGATGAAGCCGCATTTAACAAGTATTTAAAAAATACAGGATTGTTAATGCTTGGAAGAGTTGGCAGTTTGGCTATTAAAATGGCTGTTAGCATTATGGTGGCGAACTATTTATTAGCCTTTAATAATGGTATTTTAACAAGTGCGATTGCTTATACCTATCTATTTGCATCTATTGCGGGCCTTGGCCTCGATCAGTTTATCGTGAAAGAGCTTCATCAGTTCCCAGGCAATAGAGATACCATATTAGGAACTGCTTTTTTATTGAAGGCTACTGCCGGATTAATCTGTATCCCTGCTATTTTTCTGGCCTGGACTATCCGCCCGCTTTCTGATATTCCATACCATATTATACTGATATTATCTTTTACGGGTTTTTTCCAGTCCTTAACTGTAATCGATTCTTATTTTCAATCCGAAGTGCAGTCGAAATATATTATGCAGGTACAGATTGTGGGAAATCTTATCTCTGCACTCATTAAAATGACATTGATTATGTTTTCGGCAAAATTGATTTATTTTGTTTATTCCTTTCTTTTCGATACCGTTTTGTTATCGGTGGGTTATTTTTATGTTTATCAGCGTAAAGGCAGGAATATTTTTAACTGGAATTTTAATAAAAAATTAGCCATCAGATTACTCCATTTTTCGTGGCCATTAATTATTTCAGGGATCATGGTTTCGGTTTATATGAAAATAGACCAACTGATGCTAAAAGAAATTATGGGGCAGAATGGAACTGCGGAGGCTGGAGCCTACGCTACAGCGGTAAGTCTTAGTGAAGCTTTAAATTTTATGCCGGTAGCTATTGTAACCTCACTTTTTCCTGCTATTTTAAATGCGAGAAGAGATGATCCGGAACGGTATCAAAAAAGGCTTCAGAATTTATACGATCTAATGGCCTGGTTGAGTCTTGCATTTGCCCTGTTTGTAACCTTTGCCGCACCATATATTTACCTGTTGTTCAATCCAGAATTTGCATTTGCAGCACCGGCATTGGCCTTGCATGTATGGGGAAGTATTTTCGTTTTTCTGGGTGTAGCCAGTGGCCAGTATCTGATTGCGGAAGGATTTAGCCGACTTACTTTTATCCGCACGGGTTTTGGGGCAGCGGTTAATATTATATTAAACTTAATCCTGATACCAAAAATGGGAATGATCGGTACGGCCATAGCCACTGTAATTGCTTATTTCTGTTCCACTTTTTTCATTCTGCTATTCAAAAAGACACGGCAACAGGGTTACATGATGTTAAAGTCACTCTTCCTTGTTACTGCATTTCAAAAAATATTTAACCGATAATTATAACCGGTAAACGCAGGTCCGTAAAGTTTTCGCAAAAAAGCTGTACCCCTTATCCTTTAAAAATTTGTATATCGGTGAATGGCTGAGGTCATCAACATTAACATTTTCTTCAACCAAAATCACACTGGGTTTGTATTTATCCCAGTTGTTGGAGCGTAAAACCTGGTAATCCAGGCCCTCCACATCAATACTCAAAAAATCGATAGTGGTATTAGCAGGCAGATGTTGATCCAAAACATGACTTAAAGGCAGTACATCAATATCCAGTTCTTTTATAATTTTATATTTACCGGATTCAGCATCGATTCTTTTCGAAACTTCTTCAGAAAAGCTATTCAACGCAGGTTCGTTAAAACAATAGAATTTTAGTTTGGTTTTTTCAGGTCCTATACCAATGTTTAAATTAATATCTCTTTTTCTAAATGTATTAAAAGCACCAATTGCAGATGGAGTTGGTTCGATGTTGATTCCTTTCCAGCCCCGTTTATAAAAGTAGTTGGTATTGGAATATCTTACCGGATGATGTGCCCCAACATCAACAAAGAAGCCCTTATATCCTTTTTTCTGTTCGTAAATCGCCTTGAGTATCATATCTTCACCATCTTGTGAATATGATTTGCTGTATGCGAAATAATTAACGGGTAAATATTTTAACAGGACCTTCTTTATCGCTTTAATCATAAAATTTAATTACTTAGTTTGAATCTAGTGATTTCAAAACTAAGTAAAATGTGTCAATATTAGTCATCAGACCTAACATCTTACCGATTTTAAACTACTAAAAATCAGCAAAAAAATGCTGGATTAGCATCCAACTGCCATTTCAATTTGTCGTAGATTTGTGCTGTTTTTTTATTGATCCCTTAGATCCAAACAACCGTTTTATGCGCTTATAATGCACAATAAATCTCTTTGTTTACAGGTTATTATATTTTCTGCATTTTTTATTTTCTTTAAAAGGTTATGCACAACAACAGCCCATTCCGGATTGGGTTAAAGATATAGGCGGTTTTGGCGAAAGCAAGGAAAACGGGGCTGCTGTAGATAAAGATGATCACGCCTACATTGCCCGGAATTTCAGGAGTATGATAACCATTGATCTATCGGGTATTTACACCGGTTAGTCTGGTCTCGAATGGTAATTATGATGTTTTTATGGCCAAATATACGCCTGATGGAAAATTAATTTGTGCAAAAACATCGGAGGCTCATCTAGAAAATACAGATGAGTTATTGCAAACGATCGTTTGGGCAATATTATTTTTGTAGGATCCTATCCGTCAACTATAAACTTGCCTGGTTTTAGCCTGGCTCCTAAAGGAAATTTAGATGGCTTTATTGTTTAATTACAGCCATTTATATCGAAACATTTCCCCCGGAAATATTTTCAAGGGGAAATGTAACTGAAAGAATATCTTCAACGACAATTAATTCATAGATTTTAAAGGAATCCAATAATTTAAATCTGTAGATGTTCCTACAGACATTTTATTATCAGCGTACCATGCATAAAACCAGCCTGAACTGGCGGCAATTCCTATGTCAACAATATCGTTGTAAGTTTTTCCCGGAGGGACGGCATAACTTTGAAGCCCTGCATAAGCCCCGAGGTTTGTAGAGTTTCCTTCTGAAAACGTACCATCACTGTAAAAAGCAAAACAATGATCATTTGATTTTAGAATAGCAATTCCAACAATATCCAGCGGTGTTTTGCCTGCAGGAAGGACATAACTTTTAGGGAGAATATAATCTCCAAAGTTACCAATACCCTGGCCTACAGACATGGTACCGTCTTTATACCAAACGTAACCACGGCCAGCATTAGAAATAGCCATATCAATAACATCACTGAAGTTTTTACCAGAAGGCAGAAAATACTGCTGTGTAGGGCCATTTATCGATGTAGAATTACCTTTTGTAACTAAACCAGATAACCCCCAGAAATAAACACCATCATCTACACCAATATCTATTCCTACCATTGTTGATAATGTTCCGGATGGGCCAGATGTGATTACCGGATATAAAGATGCAATGGCTTGTTTATCTTTATCGGAAAAGTATGCGGCACCACTTCCGCATTGGCCTCCATTCATGATAGACAATGGATCAGTACCGCCAACATTTGGAACATCTATTGCGCTTGCAGGTGTTCCAATATCATCTGTCCCGTTTTGTGGCTCGCCACTTGAAGCCCAGTTTGTATGCCTGAATCCAACACAATGGCCTATCTCATGAGCAATTGTGCGTTGTCTCTGATCAAAACTATTCCCTGCTATATAGGCCTTGTTTATTCTAATTAGTCCGCCGGCATTTCCATTAACTGGGAAACGGGCAACACCACAATAACCATATCCTAAATTTTCATCTCTGATCAGAATGTCATAACTGCCACTGGTAACAAGGTTGAAGTGAATATTAGCCCCTGGCACATTATTCCATTGGTTAACGGCCGAATTTACCTCTGCGCTTAAAGATGCCATAGATGCATCAACATAAATCCTGATGTTTGTTCTGTTCGTGGAACTTACTAAATTACCAGTATAATATTGCTCCGTTTTTGGCCCTGTAGCCGTAGGAATCTCCATATCCTTCGAAAAGGTAATATCCTCCTCTACAAGATACTCCTTTCCTAAATCTTTAATTGATGATTCAGGAAAGCCCAGGCTTTTGATATAAGTAAAAACAGCGTCCTTTTTGTTTACTTCTGGCTGGGTAATACTTTCCCCGTTCTTTTTACAGCCCAAGGAATAAATTGAGATGGCCGCAATCATAAGCAAGCCCTTGATGGTTTGTTTGGTTTTCATAAATGAAGCTTAATTTAAATCGTTTTAGTTTTTAAAATGAGTGATGTTTTTGTTTACATGGTTTTTAATTCGGAAAATCTGATCAACTGATATCTATATTTCGAATGTATGAAATATATTTTAAATAATACATATTATATTTTCACAAAAGTAGATTTAATAATACAAACTATGTCGTATTATTAATAATGCTATCTGGCCCTGTCAGTTTATTGAAATTTTATTACTCTCAAGAGTTATATTTGCAGTAAACGACACAAATGTTAACGGAAGAAGTAAAATCAGCCTACGATAATTTTTATGCCAACAGCGATGTGGCATGGCGGATGCTCGGAGCCAAATATAAGGCCCGGAACATTGTTGATGTGTGCAAAGGCTTACAGCCAAAAAAAGTGCTTGAGGTTGGCGCAGGCGACGGCAGTATTTTACATTTTTTAAATGAATGGCATTTCGCACCAGAACTTTACGCTTTAGACATTGCACAAAGTGCGGTCGACCTGATAAAAGGCCGTAACCTCTCCAGCTTGAAAGAAGCCCAAACTTTTGATGGCTATAAAATCCCATACCAGGATAATACATTTGATCTGATTATCCTTGCGCACGTTTTAGAACATGTAGAGCATGAACGGCTACTCATCAGGGAGTTAAAACGAGTAGCTAAATATATTGTAGTGGAAGTACCGAAAGATTACCGTTTTGATGTAGACAAACGCATGAAACACTTCCTGGATTATGGCCACATCAACATGTACACTCCAACTTCGCTCAGGTTTTTACTGCAAAGCGAAGGGCTGGAAATCCTGGCAGATAAGGTATCGATGACTGCTACCGAAACCGTAAAATTTAATGAGTTTGTTAATAGAAAAGCACCTAAAACATTTACTAAAAATTTAAAAATAGAACTGGAATACCGCATAAAGAAAACCTTAGGCAGTTTATTAGGGAGGAAAAAGCAGGAACAGTTTGCCAACGCCTATACCGTGTTAACCCAAAAATCAGATCAGGATCTGCAGATATTTTAGGGATAAAACGTATTAATAAGTCACCCTCATCTTCATGGTTAATTTATTTTATGAAATCGAATCCATATGATTGACAGGGTAGTTTAAATATATAAGCCTCTTTGTGGATCGTCATTGCGAGAAGGCTTTTTTTAAGCCGGCGAAGCAATCTTTACAACAAGAACGCTAGCAGGAAAGATTGCTTCGTCGTTCCTCCTCGCAATGACGACCATACTGTTGGAAGCTGTCAATGATAGCGAATTGAAACGAAGGCGAGAACAAAGAGCCTACATCTATCTCGATAGATGATCTCTCCACTTCCTTTCGGTCGAGATGATGAACATTTTAAGTGTAACTGGTAATAGAAATAAAACAAAAATGCAAAACCTTGCTCCAATCGCCCTTTTCGTATACAACCGTCCGCAGCACACCGAGCGTACGCTAAAATTCCTGCAACAGAACGAACTGGCTGCTGAAAGCTATTTGTACATCTTTTCTGATGGTGCAAAAACCGTTCGCGATGAAGAAAATGTGGCTGCTGTAAGGAAAATCATCAATAAAACAAAAGGCTTTAAATCTGTTAAAGTTATGGAGAGAAAGCATAATGCAGGCTTAGCCAATTCTGTAATTGCAGGTGTTACACAGCTTATAGAAGAATACGGTCAGGTAATTGTTTTTGAAGATGACCTGATTACTTCTCCACATACTTTGCACTATTTTAACGAAGCCTTAAACCGCTACAGCGAAGAAGAAAAAGTGATGCATATTGGCGCTTATATGTATCCCTTAAAAGCAAATGATCTTCCTCAATCGTTTTTCTATAGGGCAGCCACAAGTTGGGGTTGGGCCACATGGGGAAGGGCATGGAAAAATTTCGAACCAGATATTGATGTTCTTATCAAACAGTTTGATAAAAAGAAAAGAGCTGCGTTTTCCATTGATCATAAAATGAATTTCTGGAAACAGATGCAGGACTTTAAAAAAGGGAAAAACAACAGCTGGGCCATAAGATGGTATGCTTCCATTTTTTTAAAAGGCGGGATTACACTTAATCCATCGCAATCACTCGTGAACAACATTGGCCATGATGGTACAGGCGTACATTCAGGAATCAACGACATTTATAATGTCGTGATCAACCCTAAACCAATTATTGAATTCCCAACAGTAATAGCCGAAGATCCCATTGCCTATCAGGCCATTAAACGCTTTCTGATTAAACGGAAAGGCAATATGGTAACAAGGATGAGGCGTTTTGTTAAAGAAAAGCTGACACAATATTTTTCCAAAAAATAATAACAACCTGCTATCTCTCATCTGTTAGCCAATATAACTCACTGTTGTAGGCAATTGAAAAAAATGACAAACTTTTTTTGATTGCTCATGTTGCTTTTATACATCGAAACTATAAAAATAAAAAACATGAAAACAACAACAGAAACAGCAGAGGTATTAAACGATTTGATTCAAATTAATAATGATCGTATTGAAGGTTACGAAAAAGCCCGTCAGGAATTAAAAGATGAAGATGCTGATTTGAAAACGTTATTTTTAAATATGATCAGCGAAAGTCAAAAATATAAAATGGCTTTGGCAACAGAAGTATCGGCTTTGGGCGAGGACATTGAAACAGGAACCACCAATTCCGGTAAAATCTACAGAGCCTGGATGGATGTTAAAGCGCTATTTACGGGCCACGACCGCAAAACGGTTTTAAACAATTGTGAATTTGGTGAAGATGCCGCACAAAATGCATATAAAATGGCTCTAGAGGCAGAAGATATCCCTTCGAATATCAGAGAATTAATTTCAGAACAAAAAGCAGCTTTAAGAGTTTCGCATGATGAAATTAAAAGATTACGTGATGCCCAGGCTTAAATGAATTAATATAAAAAGGAAAAACTCCTTCGATATCTTCGAAGGAGTTTTTTTTTGAAGCCTTCTTTCCGGCTCAACCGGGAATCTTTAAGCTCATTGTATTACGATTCCCATCCGATAGCAATCGGATCGGGTTGGGAATGACGATATCTGACGAAATAAATCGGTCTATAAACTACGATTCCAATTCCTTATCCAAATGTTCAGTAACACGTTGAATCGTATTATCAATAGTATTGCTTAAAATGGTGAGGTAAGAACCCTTTTTAGCGGTTTCAATGGCAGTCTGCAGACAGGCTGTACTTTTATTATTTACAATAATCTCCTTATTAGGGTCAACTTCCTTTATCCCTTTGATCAGCAGATCAACCAGTTCCTGCTGTTGTCTGCCACGAAGATATTTTTCCTGGCAGATATAAATCTTATCAAACATCTGTGCAGAAATACGGGCAGTTTCCAAAATATCCTCATCTCTTCTATCTCCTGTTGCGGAAATAATTCCAACCTGTTCTGTTGCCTCAACACCTTGCAAGAAACCTTTCACTCCATTAAATCCATCAGGATTATGCGCAAAATCAACCAGTACTTTAAAATCTTTGAACCTGAAAACATTCATTCTACCTGGTGTATGCGCCGCAGAAGGAATAAAGGTTTCTAATGATAAACGGATATCTTCAGGTTTATAGCCCCATAAATAAGTTGCCAGTGTTGCAGCAAGCACATTCTGGATCATGAAATTTACAGATCCGCCGAAAGTCAACGGAATGTGAGTGGCTTTATCTACCCTTAATTTCCAATCACCAGTTTTAATGGTAATGTACCCATTTTCATAAATGGCCGCAATACCACCTTTTTTGCAATGTTCTTTTATTACTGGATTATTTTCATCCATGCTAAAATAAGCAACATTGCAACGGGCATCTTTAGCAATGCGGACACAATAACCATTATCGGCATTTAATACGGCCCAGCCTTTCCGGCGTACCGCACCAATTACAACGGCTTTAACCCGGGTTAAATCGTCAAGATTGTGAATATCGGAAAGCCCCAGGTGATCTTCCTGAATGTTGGTAACCACTCCGATATCGCAGGCATTAAATCCTAAACCTGCCCTTAAAATTCCGCCACGGGCAGTTTCCAGCACAGCAAACTCTACTGTCGGGTCTTTTAAAATGAATTCGGCACTTACCGGTCCGGTGGTATCGCCTTTCATTAACATGGTATTATGCACATACACACCATCACTGGTGGTAAAACCTACACGTTTGCCATTGCTGCGGATAATGTGCGCAATTAAGCGTGTGGTGGTTGTTTTTCCATTGGTTCCGGTTACGGCAATAATCGGTATCTGTGATAATTTACCCTGTGGATATAACATATCAATTACCGGTGCCGCAACGTTACGTGGCAAACCTTCGCTCGGCGCTAAATGCATTCTGAAACCCGGAGCAGCATTAACTTCCAATACCACACCGCCATTTTCGGTCAAAGGCTGGGTAAGGTTCTGCGCCATAATGTCGATACCGCAGATATCCAATCCGATTACCCTCGAAATCCTCTCGCAGATAAAAATATTCTGTGGGTGAACAATATCGGTAACATCAATGGATGTACCACCCGTACTTAAATTAGCGGTCGATTTTAAATAAACCACCTCTCCCTTTTCCGGAACGGTTTCTAAGGTATATTCTTTTTTGGCTAACAAATCCAACGTATCACGATCAACAGCTATTTCGGTTAGCACATTTTCATGGCCATAACCACGGCGCGGATCTTCGTTTTCCTTGTCAATTAATTCCTGAATGGTATGAATACCATTTCCTTTTACATGTGCCGGATCGCGTTGCGCCGCAGCAACCACTTTATGATCAATAACCAGCACCCGAAAATCAAATCCGGTAATGTATTTTTCAATAATAACTCTTCTGGAATATGTTTTGGCATATTCAAAAGCTGCCACAGCACCCTCCATTGTTTTCACATTAATGGTTGCACCTTTACCATGGTTGCCATCAAGTGGTTTAAAAACCAGCGGGAATCCCACCTTTTTAACAGCAGCTTCCAGATCGTCAGGATTTGAAATGGTTACTCCCGATGCTACCGGAATAGCAGCTTCTGTAAGTAAACGTTTCGTTTCTTCCTTATTACTGGCAATATCTACTGCAATACTGCTGGTTTTTTCGGTCATGGTGGCCCTGAAACGTACCTGATTTTTCCCATACCCCAACTGTACCAACGAACTTTTGTTCAATCTTATCCATGGAATGCTTCTTTTTACTGCTTCCTCAACAATCGAACCTGTACTAGGGCCTAAGGCTTCCAATTCACGTATTTCCTTCATCCTGCGGATATCGTGTTCTAAATCGTACTCTTCATTGCTGATCAAAGCCTCGGCAATTCTCACCGATGCTTCGGCAGCATAAACACCCACCTTCTCTTCCAAGTAACTAAAAACCACATTATAAATGCCTTCGGTTTTGGTCATACGTGTTCTGCCAAATCCGGTTTCCATACCAGCAAGCGTCTGAATTTCGAGCGCAATATGTTCAATTACGTGTCCCATCCAGGTTCCCTCTTTTACACGTGTAAAAAAGCCACCTTCAACACCTTTTGAGCAACGATGGGTAAACATGCTTGGCAACAGTTTCTCCATCCTTTCGCTAAATCCTTCTATCACATTGGTTGGTTTTTGCTCCAGATCTTCCAGGTCCAGTCGCATCTGGATCAATTTTTTCCGGTTAATAGACCATATGTTTGGCCCCCTTAATACTTGTATATTTAATATCTTCATGTAATGTTTTGTTCGTTTTTTTGTAAAGAGGAGAATTTAGGAATAACTCTTTATACTCCATATTAAGATTGAAATTGACGACTGTAAATTATGCATTTATTTTGAAAATAGACGTTCCATTTAGCTAAATCAATTTTAAGCTGTATTTGTTTTATTTTCAAGTACAATCCGGTTAATTTTAGATTATGATGTTTTAACTTTTTGTTAATAAATTGAAATTCTTGACAAAAAAAGTCGTGTTTTTTATCTTAAGCCTATATATTTGGGTTTTTTGATACACTATAATACACAAAGAATGGTTCCGAAAGGTAAACTCATCATCATTGGTGGCGCAATAAATACAGGTAGCTTTGCAGAAACGCAATTTGGACTGCCTGAAAATATGAATTTTTTCGAGCGTGGAATTTTAAAACGGATTACTACAGAATCATTAAAAGATACCCAATCCCGTTTCGAAATCATCACCACAGCCTCATTAATGCCCGAAAAAGTTGGTGAAGAATATATTAAAGCTTACGCACAATTAGATGTACATAATGTTGGTGTGCTTAATATTACCAATCGCGAAGAAGCCAATTCTGATGAAAATTACGAGCGTATCAAAGCTGCAGAAGTAATTATCTTTACCGGTGGCGATCAGCTCCGTCTTTCTTCCATCTTCGGCGGCACTAAAACCCATCAGATCCTGTTAGAAAAATATAGGAACGAACCTGTGGTCATTGCAGGTACTTCAGCCGGAGCTGCGGCAAGCTCCAAAAATATGATTTATCAGGGCAGCAGTAAAGATGCCTTGCTTAAGGGAGAGGTTAAAATTACCGGAGGATTAGGCTTTATTGACGATGTTATTGTAGATACTCATTTTGTTCAGCGCGGCAGGATTGGCCGATTGTTATATGCTGCAGCCAGTAATCCCGGTATTTTGGGGATCGGACTTGGTGAAGACACTGGGCTATTCATTTCTGATGGCCATAAAATGGAAGCCATAGGCTCCGGAATGGTCATTTTAGTAGATGGCCGCACCATGGCCGATACCAATTTAACCGATGTAGAAATGGGGCAGCCTGTTTCCATTAAAAACATGGTGGTACATGTAATGTGCGATGGTGACGTTTACGATCTAACAGACCATAGCTTAGTAATCCATCATCCAAAGGTTGTACCTGTAGCGTAATTCAGTTAACAGTGCACAATTTTCAGTTAGGACTTGCTCAATCTTGATACTTGATACTTGCTACTTAATACTACAATACTCAAAAAATGAAACTCATCATACACGGCGGTTTCTTCAGCGAATCGTCTACCAACCAGGAAACAAAAAAAGCTAAACAAGATGCCCTGGCTTCAATTGTTACCCTTGGGCACGAGTATCTGAAAACGCATACCGCTTTAGAAACCGTTGTTTATACTGTTGCACTTCTGGAAGATAACGAATTGTTTAATGCAGGTATAGGTTCGCAGATCCAAAGTGATGGAAAAGTAAGGTTGAGTGCGGCCCTGATGGATGGCAAAACTGAGAAATTTAGCGGTGTAATTAATGTGGAAGACGTAAAAAATCCTATACATATTGCACAGGAACTACTTGCATATGATGACCGCGTACTTAGTGGTGATGGTGCCCGGCAATTTGCCAGAACAAAGGGATTTGGGCATTTTAATCCCATTACCCTACAGCGCCAATCAGAATACGAAGCTAAGTTAAACCAAAAGAACAATAAAGGAACGGTAGGCTGCGTAGCACTTGATGCAAACGGCAACTTAGCAGCAGCAACATCTACTGGTGGCAAAGGATTTGAAATTCCTTGCCGGGTGAGCGATTCGGCAACTGTTGCCGGGAACTATGCCAACCAATATGCGGGTATTTCCTGTACCGGAGTAGGTGAGGATATTGTAAGTGGCGCTTTGGCTGCGAAGATTGTAACCCGCGTTACCGATGGTTTTTCTTTAAAAGATGCATCAGATAAATCTTTTGCAGAACTTAAAGCTTTTGACGGCTTTGCCGGTATGGTAGGTATTTCTGCAACCGGTGAAATTTATCATTGCGACTCGCACCCTTACATGGTTTGGGCATCTTTTGATGTTAATTTACAGGTATTTAGCTGAAATTAGATTTAAAGTATTATTTTTGTTGCATGACCAAAATTGTATTGGCTTTAATTGGCCTTTTTGTATCATTACAACTACAAGCTCAAAATCTGGATAAATCTGAGATCCAGGAACCTAATGGTAGTGCGATCAGTATTGCTGTATCTAAGTTTGAACTGGAAGATGGAAATTCTTTTTTTCAGGAAGCAGAAGATTTTGAGCGAAAAGGCGATTACAATGAGGCCCTCACCTTATTTGGCAAGGCAGCTTTTGAATATAATTCCGTAAAAAATTTCAATAGGTATGGCCTGGCCGTTATCAAGATGAGCAATATGCACTATCAACTTGGCCGTTTCGCAGATGCTGAACAGATTCTTTTAAACGTAGCATTAAAAAATTACTCTAAAACCGGGAACAGGGCGGGAATAATGAATACCTATAACCTATTGGGCAAGGTTTATCTGGCCAATACCAAATATACACAATCCATGTGGTTCTATACCCAGCAAGGTATCCTGGCAAAACAATTAAAAAGCAACAATGCTTATATCGAATCAATTCTCGGTATTGTTCAGGTCAAAATTAAAAAGAAGGATTTTACACTCGCGCTGAGAGATCTTAAATCGGCCGAATGGTTAGCCAACTCCATCAAAACCAATCAATATAAAACCCAGATTAAAGATGCCAGGGAGATGATCGCCAATAAAACCGGCAAAAAGGTAAACCCAAGCTAATTAAGCAGCATATTCTTCTATAAATTCTCTTTATTTATTTACAATATAACCTGCCAGAGGTTGTAACTAAACAAAGTTGGGTATAGATAAAACAAAAAATAATACTCAACGTTCTACATAAGCAATTGTTAAATAAAGTGCTTTTAGTTAGATTTGATAAAATTTTAACAAGAGACGGTAATAATGCTGTCTCTTTTTTGTTTTTTTGCTAAAATGGTATCATATTGGCTATATAGAATTGAAAATGGATTTTAAATCATTTAAAGAAATGTTAAAGAGGATATTTTTTGTAATTTTTACTGCGGCAGTACTTGCTTGTCATGCTGCCCCTAAAACTCAGCCGATGGTTGAGGGGGTTACCAATGTGAAACCAGATGAGCAGCAGCAACTTGTTATCAGGGAAGTTGTAAATTTGATCGAGAGTTATAATTACAAAAAAGCTAAGATCAACGATTCTATTTCCTCGATCGTTTTAGACCGGTATATCAAATCTCTAGATCCGGGTAGAAATTACTTCCTCGCTTCGGATATCAAGGAATTTGAGAAATACAGATATACTTTAGATGATGATTTCAAAAATGGCGACCTGAGTGGACCATTTTTCATTTATAATGTTTATGCTAAAAGACTTAATGAATATTTCAACTACTCACTGGCGCAGATTAAAACCAAGTTTGATTTTAACCAAAACGACACTTATGTTTACGACAGAGAGAAACAGCCATGGGCAACCTCTTCGACAGCTTTAAATGATAACTGGAAAAAACGGGTTAAATACGAACTGATTAACCTGAATTTAGCCGGTACCGCCGAAGCAAAGAATGTAGAAACGCTGACTAAACGCTATAAGAACTTACAATCGCAAACATCAAAAACCAATAATCAAGATGTTTTCCAAATTTTGATGGATGCTTTTACTGAATCCATCGATCCGCATACCAATTACTTTAATCCAAGCAATGCCGCAGCATTTAACGAAGATATGTCCCGTTCTTTCGAAGGTATTGGAGCCCGTTTACAATTAGAAAATGAAGTAGTTAAAATTTCTGAAATTATTGCCGGCGGACCTGCGTTCAAGGGCAAACAGCTGAGTGCCGGCGACCGTATTATTGCAGTAGCTCAGGGCGATGGAGAGTTTGTGGATGTTGTGGGATGGAGATTAGATAACACTGTTGCCAAAATAAAAGGCCCTAAAGGGACCAAAGTGCGTTTAAAAGTCATTCCTGTAGGCAAAGAAATGTCATCGAAACCAGTAATTATAGAATTGGTTCGTGACCGAATTGTTTTGGAAGAAACATCTGCCAAAAAGAAAGTTAAAACCATTAACAGTAACGGTAAAGAATATAAAATCGGGATTATTACCTTACCAGCATTTTATGCAGATTTTAAAGCTGCAAATGCAGGCGACAAAAACTACAAAAGTACCACCCGAGATGTTAAAAAATTAATCGACTCGTTAAAAACCTACGATAAGGTCAATGCCATTGTAATGGATTTACGTGGAAACGGCGGGGGTTCATTAGTTGAAGCCATATCATTAACAGGATTATTTATCGATAGGGGTCCTGTTGTGCAGGTAAAAGATTTACGCGGTAAGATTGAGGTAGATGAAGATGAAAATAGTGGTGTGGCCTGGGATGGTCCGTTTGGTGTGATGGTAGACCGCTTAAGTGCATCGGCATCAGAAATTTTTGCAGGCGCTATACAAGATTACGGACGCGGAATTATTATGGGTAGCCAAACTTATGGCAAAGGCACCGTACAATCTTCAATCGATTTAAATAAACTGGTAAATCCAAGCATGCTGCAAAGAGTAGCTGGATTAATTTCTAAAGATAAAACCATTGGAACTTCTCCTAGCAGCGCCAACCCTGCTGATATTAATTTAGGCCAGATCAATTTAACCATGGCTAAATTTTACCGTGTTGCCGGTAGCAGTACACAGCACAAAGGCGTAACTCCTGATGTTGTTTTCCCTTCTATTTACCCAATGGACAAAATTGGAGAAGATACCGAACCATCTGCTTTGCCATGGGATGTGATTCAAAGTTCTAACTTTAAAGCAGTGGCCAATTTGAGTGCTGTTAAGGCACAATTGATTAAAAATAGCGAGCAACGTGTTGCAAACTCACTGGATTTTAAATACCTGAAACAAGATGTTGCAGACCTTAAAAAACGTGATAACGAAGTTTCTGTAACTTTAAATGAGGCCAAACTGAAAGCAGAGCGTGATGCACAGGAGGCAAAAACCCTTGCCAGACAAAATGAATTAAGGGCCTTAAGAGGACTGCCAGCCCTTAAAAAAGGAGCTAAAGTTACCAAGCAGGATGCCTTCGATTTTATTGAGGATGAATCGCTAAAGGTAATGGGAGATTTTATGCAGCAATCAGGAAATTATGTGATGAATCTGGGTATAACACCGTCGAAACTTTAATAAAAGAAATTTTATACAGAGCGAGCTATCTTTATTCAGATAGCTCGCTTTTTTTTATCACTTTCAGTTAAACGATTGTCTGAATGCTGAAGGTGTAAGGGTTGTTTTCAATTTGAACAGCTTCGTAAAGGATTGTAAATGTTCGAAGCCAAGGGCATAAGCAATTTCACTAACCGAAAGATCAGTTGTAGAAAGCTTTTCCTTTGCCAAATCAATTACTTTTTGATGCAAATATTGTTGCGTGTTTTGTCCGATAAGCGTTTTCAACAATCCGGATAGATATCCTGGCGAAACGTTGAGCATTTCGGCAATATAAGTTACAGTTGGTAAGCCCCTGTTACCAGGATGATCATGTAGAAAATAATTTTTAACAACATGCTCCAGTCGATCGAGCAGCTGGTTATTGATTGTTTTACGCGTAATAAACTGACGGCCGTAATAACGTTGTGCATAGTTAAGAAGAAGTTCTATTTGCGCTATTACAACATTTTGAGTAAAATGATCGATATTGTTATTGGTTTCATTTTCCACCAATTTGGCGATCGAATTAAGTACAGCTTCTTCATTTTCAGAAACATGTAATGCCTCAAACAGCGAGTAATTAAAGAAGTCATAATCCTTGATTGCTTTAGCTAAATGAGTGTGCCAAAGTAAGTCGGCATGGAAAAGTATCATCCAGCCCGTTGGGCGATGCGTTTTATCCTTATCAATTTCGACTGTAAAAACCTGTCCGGGAGCCATAAAAAATAACACACCGTTGTCAAAATCACTGATTTGCTGCCCGTATTTAATTTTCGCATCAGGAACCCGTTTGAGTGAGATGGAGTAAAAATCAAAAATTATAGTTTTTAATCCGCCATCGAATGGCATATTAACGTCTGCCATATTAACGACACTAACTAACGGATGGCCTGGTTGAGGCAATCCGGCAAGTTTATGGTAGGCTGATATTGTTTTAAAACGGTAACGGTTTGAAAGTTCCACGATACAATTTACTTAAAATAAATGCCCTCTTCCAAATCTTCAAGCAAACTGGAATATTGAGGTTTCCAATTTAAAAGTGCTCTGGTTAGACGCCCCGAAGCCGGCCCATCTACTGCTACGAAATGTTCAAACCAATCAAAATGTGCTGTTGCCTCGCTTTTAGCTATAGAAACAACAGGTAAACCGAGCTTTTCGCCAATGGCCTCTGCTATTGCTTTAAGGGGAATCGATTCTTCAGCTACCCCATGAAAACGTGCTCCTGGCGTAGCTTGTTCCAAAGCCAACCTGTAAAGTTTTGCAGCATCAAGCCGATGGATACCTGTCCACCGGTTTTCTCCATCGCCGATGTAACCTGAAAAACCCGTTTTTCGGGCGATACTAATCAGCATGGGTACGAAGCCATGATAATCGCCTTCACCATGTACAGATGGCGACAAACGAACTACCGATACACGAATATCCTGAGCAGCAAGTAGATCAACAGCCTTTTCAGAAGCAAGTCTGGGATTTACACCATTATAATCGGGCAGCATATCTTCCGTGGCCAATATACCAGGATTAACCATAAGCGTTCCGGAAGTTACAATAAAGGGTTTATTGGTTCCTGCAATCGAGTTCCCAATGGCTTCTATGGCAAGTCTGTCAATTTCACAAACCGCTGCAAATCGGGAAAAATCATGAATAAAGCCCGTGTGGATAATACCATCAGCTAATCTGGCGCCCTCCTGTAAACGCTGTAAGTCTTCCAAATCCCCTCTATGTACTTCGGCTCCGGCAAGTACAAGTGCTTTTTCAGCTACCTCATTCCTTGCCAAACCTAACACCTCATAACCTGCGCTAATTAATTCTTTTACTACGGCCGAACCGACAAATCCGGTTGCACCTGTGACAAAAACTTTCATCCTGATTAATTTAATTTTTAAATAGTGTACAATAATTACCTGCCGATTAACATAAATCGCATGTTATTATCACTCAAAATTCAATTAATTTTATGGAAACAATTTAGGCTAATCAATTCTTCATTTAGCCAAAACGAACAATTAATATAAAAAAAGACTGCTACGCTTTGCAACAGTCTTTCAGGATAAAAATACTTCTAGGCCTTCTTCGGAGGACTCTGATTCAGCTGCATTGCCATCATCTCTTTCATGGTTTTGTTCATTCCCTCGGTACTGCCATCTAAGAAAATGATATTACCTTCGCCGTATTCTGCAAATTGTTTAATAGCCTCTGTCCACATGGTAAACAAAATGACCGAAGTATCCAAATTTGCCTGTTGCATTTCATGCGCGGCATTGGTCATACCTTTTGCAACCTCTTCCCTAAACAACGCTATTCCCTGTCCGCGAAGTTGTGCAGCCTCACGTTCAGCTGTGGCTGCAATTTTGATTGCATTACCATCCGCCTCTGCAGCTTTGGTTTTGGTAATCAATAACGCCTGGCCTTCGTTTTCAGCTGCTGCCTTTAAGTTATTTGATGCCACCACTCGACTCATGGAGCGCATAATTTCTTCATCAAAAGTAATATCGTTCAACTGAAGATCCTGAAGATGGTAACCCCATCCATCCAACACCTGATCAATCTGTTCTTTGACATGAAGCACAATCTCATTTCGCTGGGCCAATACATTAGCCTGTTTTTGAGTAGCTACATATGCCCTGATGGAACCTTCAATCGTTCTGATTAATGCTTGCATCAGGTTAGTGGCATCAACAAATTTAAATGCTACATTCTTGATGGTTTCTTCATCCTGATTTATTACAGAATAAAGCAGCATGGCCTTGAAGTAAACATTGGCCTGGTCTTGTGTAACGGCCTGAAAAGAAAGTTCTACCGAGCGGTTTTGGATCGATATCCGGGAATAAATCTGCTCTATTAAAGGAATTTTAAAATTTAAACCTGGTCTTAAAAGCCTCTGGTATTTACCAAAAACGGTAACGACAGCAATTGTGCCCTGTTTAACGGTAACAAAAGAGCTTAGCAGTATAATAACTCCTATGGCCACTAAAATATAAACGGTGTATTGCATAATTAGATTTTTTTATGAAGGTATAAAAATTCATACAAACTACACCAGGCATTTTGTAGCTTTAAGTTTTTCTAACGAACTTATATCAATAGAGACCGTCATGATTTTTCAAACCGCACAACGGGGTGAATATCTGATCACTTAAAAACAAATTTATACAGATGAAGATTAAATTATTTCTTCCCGCGGCAGGCATTTTGCTATTTGCAGCCTGCCAGAATAAAAACCATCAGGAAACCGATATGGTAAATATACGTACCGTTTTTTTTGATAAGGCCGGCATGGATACCACAGTAAAACCTGGTGATAATTTTTTCCTTTATGCTAACGGCAAATGGATGAAAAACACCGAAATTCCTAAAACCGAAACCGGTTGGGGTTCTTTTTATACTTTATATAATGATAACCTGAAGAATCTGAGAAACATTCTCGAAGATGCTTCAAAAGCTAAGGCAGTGAAAGGAAGTGCCGAACAGAAAGTGGGTGATTTTTATACCAGTGGGATGGATACCCTAACCATCGAAAAGCTGGGTATCGAACCCATAAAGCCGCTTTTAAATAAAATAGATAAGATTAAAGACGATCAAGATTTAATCAATTTTATTGCAGAAGGCTATAAGAATGGTGAAGGTGATTTACTGGGCTTCGGCGTTGAACCAGATGATAAATTAAGCACTAAAAACGCGTTGTCATTTAGGCAGGCTGGCATTACCTTGCCGGATTGCAGTTATTATCTCGAGCAGGATGAAAAAGCAAAAAAAATCAGAGCCGAATATATCAAATACATTACAAAAATCTTTAGCCTTTCTGGCGATGCTGCAAACGCAGCTAAATATGCTGCCGATATTTTAAAACTGGAAACCGCTATTGCGCAATCTCATTCAACACCCGTTCAACTACGCGATCCAGAGAAAAACTATCACAAAATGACCGTGGCTGATTTTCAAAAATTAACCCCAAACATGGATTGGAAATCTATTCTAACCAAACTGGGCGCAAGTACGGATACCGTTATCATCAGGCAGCCAAAATATTACCAAACCTTATCGGTCCTATTAAAAAATCAACCTACAGAAATCTGGAAAGAAAAATTAAAATTTGATGCCCTGAACGAATCGGCCAATGCTTTTACCAAAAAATTCAGAGATGCTAAATTTGATTTTTTCGCTAAAACCCTCTATGGTCAACAAGCGCCTACAGAAAGATGGAAAGCCATTGTAAATGCCACCGATCATAATTTAGGCGAGCTTTTAGGCCAGTTATATGCCGAAAAATATTTCAAACCAGAGGCTAAAGAACGGATGTTAACCTTAGTAAACAACCTACAGAAAGTATATGCAGAAAGAATCCAGAAGGTAGATTGGATGACGCCAGAAACCAAAAAGAAAGCTTTGGAAAAACTAAATTCCTTTATCAAAAAAATTGGTTATCCTGATAAATGGAAAAAATATGATGATGTGGAGATTTCTAAAAACACCTATTATGCAAACCTCCGGTCGGCAAGTAAACACGCCTACAAAGAAATGATGGATAAGCTGGGGAAAGATGTAGATAAAACAGAGTGGGGCATGACGCCACCTACTGTTAATGCCTATTACAATCCATCTTTCAACGAAATTGTTTTCCCGGCCGGAATTTTACAATTTCCTTTCTTTGATTTTAGCGCAGATGATGCTATTAACTATGGTGCAATTGGTGCAGTGATTGGTCATGAGATGACACACGGTTTCGACGATCAGGGCCGCCAATATGACGCAATGGGCAATTTAAAAGAATGGTGGACCAAAGCCGATGCTGATCAATTTAAAGTGAAGGCCGGTAAAGTAGAAAAATTTTACAATAACTTCTCGCTATTAGACAATCAGCATGTAAACGGCTCATTAACTTTGGGCGAAAACCTGGCCGATATAGGAGGATTGAATATTGCATATGATGCCTTTAAACTCACACCACAAGGAAAAGGTGATCAAAAGATTGATGGTTTTACACCTGATCAACGCTTCTTTTTAAGTTTTGCCCAAGTATGGCGAATTAAAACCCGGGATGAAAGCATGCGTGTAAGGCTAAAAACAGATCCACATAGCCCGGAAATGTTCCGCGTGAACGGACCGGTGTATAACATGGAGGCATTTTATAAAGCGTTTAACATTCCTGCAACCGCAAAAATGTATATTGCGCCTGCAGACCGGTTAGGTGTTTGGTAAATTTAAAAGTATAATTTTAACATATACGTTTGCAAATTATGATCCCGGAATTGATCAACTCTTAAATTCCGGGACCAGTTTTGTTTTGCAGCTGATATTATTGCAACAACCTCCACTCACTGAATTGCAAATCTACGCTCCCATTATTGGCAGTAATAAAGAGCTTATAATATTTGTATGCAGTATTGTTTGAAATCAACATTTTTTTTGTTTGCCTTCTTAAGCCAAAAGTTTCGTTACTACGGATATCGAGTTGAGTATAATTCGTACCATCGTTAGATCCCATAAGTTTCCAGCTTTTCGGATCACGATCCGGGGCATCGTTCCCTGCAGTAATAGTATATCCTTTTACTACCTGACTGCCAGGAAAAGTGAGTTGTGCCCAAAAAGTGTTAGGGTATGCTCCCAAAAAGAACTTGGTATTATAATAACTATCAGAAAGTTTAGCAGAACCTTCAGCTGCAGCAGCACCGCCAGCATTTTCGTTACTCACACTCACAACTGCCTGGCTGCTGATATCTTTCAGGTAGGTTACACCGGGAAAGGCGGTTTTTGCCGCATTCAGCTGTGCCACCCAATCATTGCCTTGCTCATCCAGGTTACCAAAAGCGCTTAAGGCAAGCGGCTTTAAATCCATCCCTGTTGCGCCGCTCCAAAAGTGGATAAACTCGCCATAATTCATTGATCTCGAAAAGCGCTGTATATTGGTTTGTCCGTTATTTACAGTTTGTTTAGGAAAATGCTGTGCCAGCAGGCTGAAATACCTATTTAGAGAAGAAGCATCGCCCTGTTGCGAGTAGATAGGGAAAAACCAGTCTCTAAACCAATACGTTTGCGCACGTGGATAGCTTTCCGATCCATTGGCAACCAGATTATACCAACGTTGCACATCAGCCGAACGGTTAAGACCAATGTAAACATCGTAAATGTAAATTTCCATCCATTTACTATCGTGCCAGATACCAAAGGCAGGCGAATTCAGTACATTGCGCGAAGCACCTTCTACAATATGCCCCACTTCATGTGTGGTAAGATCCAGATCGTTCCCTGTCCCGCTGAGCCAGGCACTTGTGCTCAAGGATCCCACATCGATTACATTTCGGTAATCGTGGCTGGCATCCATGTAAGTGCTGGGATGCCCACCGCTATATTTTCCGGTATGAAAAATGGCCCATAAGCGGGAGTCTGTACCAAACGATCCATATTTACTTTTGGTGTAATTCCAAACCTGAGCTAAATACGTATTGGGCCAGGTAACCGTACTGCTTACATCATTATCGTGGTAAACTACAATGCTCGTATCATGGTAAAACCGTTGCAATACCTGCACATGATCAAACCAATGTTCCTGCCAGGTAAGCGGAGGATCGGCAAGCAGGGTGTTGTTTACATTTGCCATGGCATTTTTTGTCATTGCAGGTTGAGATTCTTCCAGTCCTTTTTTGGAACAAGCGAGCAAAGCTGCAAAAATCAGCATGCCCAACAGGATAATCCGTTTGTTTTTCATCTGTTTAGATTGTTTTAATGTTAGAAGGGATCTCTGAAAGTGGTTAGTAAGATCACAATCTATTTCATTGGGGTTAATATTTAGGTTGAGTTGATTCCTTAAATTAAGTAATTGTGTTTCCCCTGCTGTTCTCTATTCACAAAATGATAAAAGTGATATATCTGGTTTTAATAAAACGTTTTAGGCATAAAATTAAAATTTAATCCACCTGTTTTTAGGTGGATGATAACTAAAGTTAGTCTTTCGGATTATCAAGACATTATTGTAATTTAAATATTACGATTTAACAAAAATAGAAACTACTCCGTAAAATTCATCAAACAAAAAGTTTGAATTCCGTGTTTGATGTTAAAAACAGATCATGAATGTAAAACGAACCTTTGGAACAATATTAACCATTTTAGGAATTATCGGCCTAATTTATGCCGGATATGGCTTTGTTAACCACAGTCAAAACAACAGGGGATTGATGGTTTATGGAATAATCGGATTAATTTTCTTTGTATCCGGCATTGGCCTGGTAAAAAATACTAAGGATGAAAGCTAGATCAAGCTTTCATCCTGAATATTGGCACACCAGAATTTAATTTAGCTGTTAGCATCCAACGCAGTAATGTTACTGTTTTTTCTTTTGTCTGATGATCTGATACTGGCTAAAGGCAACTAAACAACCCGCCAGGATAATAATCCCTGCAGATAATAAGTTTTTAGGATTTTGGTTGATGTAGTAAGCTGCTGCCAACACTAAAATTGCCGCAGCAATACCTATTATATAATGAAGTATTAATCCTGTTTTCATACGACAAATATTCTGAAATAATTTGAATTTGATGTCGCAGAAGATTAATCTTTTAAAGTGATCCTATTATCGGCAAATCTTAACTGGTGACCAATAAAATCAAGATCCGTCAGTTCTTTCATGCGCTTAAAGGCCCTATGGTTATCGTCGAGAGTTAAACGGTTAATTTTATCCTGTTGAATCGATACAACATCGGCATATAGAAAATCGCCTTTTGCATCTATTTTTAGCTGAAGCAAGGGTGCAATACCGTTATTGCCTTTTAAACTGAACATCCCATAGGTACAAAAATTACCTAAACTGTAAGCAATGAATTTATTTTTATAAACTTCAACCGCCCGGGTTACGTGTGGACCATGCCCCAACACCACATCAGCGCCGGCATCAATAACCGCATGTGCAAAGGCATACACATTTCCTCTGTTCTCGTTATAAAAAATCTCGTTCTTACGCGGAACGTGCTCAAATCTTGCACCTTCACCTCCCCCATGAAAAGAAACAACCACAATATCGGCCATTTGCTTTAAACGGGAAACCAGGGCCTTCGCACTATCAATCTTATTAATTGATACAGTATTTTCATTCGGTGCAAAAGCACAGAATGCATACTTTATGCTATCTTTTTCAAAAACTTCAAAAGGTTTGTTCACCTGCCCGGCGTAATGAATCTGTAGCGAATCTAAAATCCTTGCGGTATTTTTTCTTCCCCTTGCATCAAAATCGCCAACATGGTTATTGGCAATGCTCAGCACGTTAAATCCTGCATCTTTATATATGCCCGCGTATCGCTCCGGCATTCTAAAAGCATAACAGTTATTCGGATTAATGCCATTACATTTGTTCGAATGGCCTGAGTTCAGAAAACAGCCCTCTAAATTTCCAAAAACAATATCTCCATTTAAGAAGTCATCAACGGCCTCGAAACTGTTTACAGCATCGTCAGGAGGGAGGTTGGCTTTGGTAGGAAAAGCAGAGCCGAGCATAATATCGCCTACCGCGGTAATGGAAATCGTATCCTTAATTTTCCTGATTATTGTATCCTGCCTGGCTATAGGCGCTGTAACCTGGGCATTATTGCTCGTGCAACTGATCAGGATTATAACAACGAAGGGTAAGATTAAAATGGTATTGATGAGCTTCATGAGGTGTTTTGTAGAGGGCATTTGGTTGATCACTTTTATCGCAAGAAAGATCCAGAAATAAATCCGATAGCTATGGGATCAGGATGATGATACATAAAGGAACTGAATGTTGTTAAAACAATGATTAAACAAAAAATCCTCCGAAATTTCTTTAGGAGGATTGTATTCTTTATTTAGGCAACCGTTAACTGTTTATTGCCAACTGAACTATTCTACTGTAAATTCTTTCTTAAACGACTCTAAAACACGGCCACCTTTATAAAAGTAACGGCTGTAATAAGGCTCGTTAAGGTTGCTGATGACCACTCCACGAGAACTTGATGCATGTGCAAACCTGTTATCGCCCAGGTAAATACCTACATGCGAAATGCTTCTGCTTTTTATTTTGAAGAAAACCAAATCGCCTTCCTTTAAATCTTCTTTTGATAATGGATCTACCATGCTAAAAATATCGCGTGAATTTCTTCTGATGGTAGTGTTGAAAACTTTATCGTAAATGGCTTTGGTAAAAGCCGAACAATCGATACCTCTTTTGGTGTTTCCACCGTAACTATATGGCGTCCCGATCCATTCGTAAATAAACTTGTACAGTTTTAAATTTGAAGTTGCATCTACCGCTACACCCATTACCTGCGAAAAATATTGCGATGCAAGGTTATCGGGATCATTTAATTCTTTACCAGATTCTTTTGTTTTTGTCTGCGCAAATGCGGCTGAGAGCGTGCAGATAGCAATTAGAGTAGAAAACAAAAATTTTTTAATCATGTTATACAGTTATGTTTGGGTATTCACTTACACATTAACGTACACCACATGGGCTTATTGTTGGTTGCCAAAAGTATTAATTATACAAATGTTATCCAAATGTAATCTTAGAAAAAGTGAAAGTTATCAACATTTTTGTTTTTTATCCACCGGTTCCGATTAAAATTTTCGGAGAAAAATGCCTGCTTTTTCTAAAATGCCTGATCTTAAATTCTTCTGTTAATCATAAAAATCCCTTATTTTTAAATTATGGATATAAGCATATATACAGAATTAAATTTCAGAATAAATTGATTCCATATTATGATAAAGGGATTTGATTTAATTATAAAAAATCGATATTAAATCAATATTAATGACAGGACTTTACATTTAATTGTAAAACAACTGTTAAATCTGATTATAACCCTAATAGTATGACGTTTTTACATTAAAAAGTGTCAAAAATTGCAATAAAAAAATTAGATTTGCTGTCGCAAAAAAACAAATACCCTAAAATGAGTGCAGTAGAAATAAATAAAGATACCTGGTTAAAGTGGTTCGAGTCGATGTTGCTGATGCGCAAATTCGAAGAAAAAACTGGCCAGTTATACGGACAACAAAAAATACGTGGCTTTTGTCATTTATACATTGGACAAGAAGCTGTAGTTGCAGGTGCAATATCTGCGATGCAAAAAGGTGATTCCATGATTACAACTTACCGTGATCATGCTCATGCCTTAGCTTTAGGAGTTAGTGCTGATAGTATTATGGCAGAAATGTACGGTAAAGCTACAGGTTGCTCTAAAGGTAAAGGTGGTTCAATGCACATGTTCAGTAAAGAACATAACTTCTACGGTGGCCATGCGATTGTTGGCGGTCAGATTCCATTGGGTGCCGGCGTTGCTTTTGCAGAAAAATATAAAGGAACTGATAATGTAAACATTTGCTACATGGGCGATGGTGCTGTGCGCCAGGGTGCATTAAACGAAACCTTTAACATGGCTATGCTTTGGAAATTGCCTGTTATTTTTGTTTGCGAAAACAATGGTTATGCCATGGGTACCTCAGTACAACGTACCACTAACATGACCGATATTTATAAAATAGGTTTAGGTTTCGATATGCCATGTGCACCAGTTGACGGTATGGATCCGGTTGCGGTACACAATGCTATGGACGAAGCCATCCAACGTGCGCGTAAAGGAGAAGGACCTACTTTCTTAGAAATGAGAACTTACCGCTACCGTGGTCACTCCATGTCAGATCCTGCAAAATACCGTACTAAAGAAGAATTAGAAGATTATAAAGCTAAAGATCCTGTTGAATTAGCCAGAGAAACTATTTTGAAAGAAAAATATGCAGATCAGGCCTGGATTGAAGAAGTAGAAGCTAAAGTAAAAGGAATTGTAGATCAGGCAGTAAAATTTGCTGAAGAATCTCCTTGGCCTGATGCATCTGAATTATACAAAGATGTATATATGCAGGAGGACTATCCTTACGTAATGGATTAATATTAATAAGATTTCAATTAATTAGATATAATGGCTGATGTAATTAAAATGCCCAAAATGAGCGACACCATGACCGAAGGGGTTTTGGCGAAGTGGCATAAAAAAGTGGGCGATAAAGTGAAAAGCGGCGATGTTTTGGCAGAAGTAGAAACTGACAAGGCAACAATGGATATGGAATCTTATTGGGATGGTACCCTTTTATACGTTGGTGTAGAAGAAGGCCAGGCTGTTCCCGTTGATGCCATCATGGCCGTTATCGGTAAAGAAGGCGAAGATTATAAAGCGGCTTTAGAAGCAGAAAAGTCAGGAAATCAGGAGTCGGCAAGTCCGAAAACTGAAAGCAAAGACGATGCTCCGAAAGCAGAAGATAAAAAAGAAGAAGCTGCCCCTGCTCAAGGCGGAGGCTTAAGTGAAGAAGAACTGGCGGCTAAAGGCGTTACCGTTATCCGCATGCCTTTATTGAGCGATACCATGACCGAAGGCGTAATTGCCGAATGGCATAAAAAAGTTGGTGATAAAGTTAAGGATGACGATGTACTTGCTGATGTAGAAACCGATAAGGCTACTATGGAAGTAATGGGGTATGCAACCGGAACTTTATTGCATATTGGTGTAGAAAAAGGCCAGGCAGCCAAAGTAAACGGAATTATCGCTATTGTTGGTCCTGAAGGGACTGACGTAAGCGGAATTTTGGCCGGTGGCTCAGCTCCTGCTCCTAAAGCTGAAAGCGAAGCTCCAAAAGAAGAAAAACAAGCTGCAAGTGCTGATGCCAGTGCGTCTGCTCCTGTTGCAGAAAATACTTCAGATAGCCGTGTAAAAGCTTCTCCTTTAGCTAAAAAAATAGCTAAAGATAAAGGCATTGATTTATCGCAGGTTTCGGGTAGCGCAGAAGGCGGCCGTATCATTAAAAAAGATATCGAAAACTTTAAGCCTTCAGCGGCTCCTGCAAAAGCAGAAACAAGTGCAGCTCCATCTGCTGAGAAGGCAGCACCGGTAATCCCGACTTATGTTGGCGAGGAAAAATATACCGAAAAACCAATATCGCAGATGCGCAAGGTGATTGCAAAACGTTTAGGCGAAAGTTTATTCACTGCACCACATTTCTACTTAACCATCAGTATTGATATGGACAACGCCATGACTGCACGTACTGCAATCAATGCCGTTGCTCCGGTTAAAGTTTCTTTCAATGACATCGTAATCAAAGCAGTTGCTGTTGCCTTAAAACAGCATCCTGCTGTTAACTCATCATGGGGTGGCGATAAAATCAGATTTAACGAACATACCAACATTGGTGTAGCCATGGCAGTTGAAGATGGTTTATTGGTACCGGTTGTGCGTTTCGCTGATGGCAAATCTTTATCCCACATTTCCGCTGAAGTAAAAGAATATGGTGCTAAAGCAAAAGCCAAGAAATTACAGCCAGCAGATTGGGAAGGCTCTACCTTTACTGTTTCAAACTTAGGTATGTTCGGTATTGATGAGTTTACATCCATTATCAACTCTCCTGATGGTGCAATTTTATCAGTAGGTGCGATCCAACAGGTACCTGTGGTTAAAAATGGCGCCGTTGTTCCTGGTAATGTAATGAAATTGACTTTAGGTTGCGATCACCGTGTGGTTGATGGTGCAACCGGAGCAGCTTTCTTACAAACCTTAAAAGGTTTATTAGAAGAGCCGATCAGGTTATTAGCATAATCGATTTTCAGTTCACACTGACTATATATTAAAAGCCATCCTGAAAAGGGTGGCTTTTTTGCATTTAAGACTTTAGTAAATAGTGGCTTAATTTCCTATTTTTGAACAAAGACCAAAAATCCAAACTAAATGAAAAAGATATATCTTTTTGCTGCCTGCATTGCTGCAATGCTTTCCTGTAAGCAACAAAATAGTCCTGATAATGGCGCAGCAAACAAAGCCTTCGCGGCACTTTGTGAGCAATATTATCAGGATGGATTAAAAATAAGCCCTTTAAGTGCCACCTATATTGGAGACGAGCGTTATAACGATCTGCTGGCAAACGATGGGTCGCAAGCGTATTTAAAAGCGTTTAAAAGTTACAATCAGCGTTATCTGGATAGCTTGGGTAAATATGACCGGGAAGGCCTTGACGCAAATGATAAATTATCTTACGACTACCTGAAAGATCAACTGGAAATTAACCTGGAAGGATTAAAATACCATTCCGAATATCTCCCATTTAACCAGATGTTTGCATTACCCTTAACGATGGGGCAATTGGGTTCGGGTACAGGGGCACAACCTTTTAAAACAGTAAAAAATTACGAAGATTGGTTAAAACGGGTTGATGCATTTTCGGTGTGGGCCGATACGGCCATCGGAAATTTTAAAAAGGGTGCCGCCGCAGGGATTGTATTGCCAAAAGCACTGGTGATAAAAATGATCCCTCAGATGCGAAGTATGGTGGTGGCCAAACCTGAAGAAAGCTTGTTCTACGGCCCGGTTAAGTTAATGCCTAAAAGTTTTTCTGCATCAGATAGAGAAAAATTGACCGCCGCCTATCGCAGTTCGATCATTAATGTCATCATTCCTACTTATCAGAAACTAGGTGATTACCTGCAAAGGGAATACCTGCCAAAAAGTCGCACGACTTCAGGTTATGCTGCTATGCCTGGCGGATTGGCCTGGTACACTTACCTGGTAAAGCAACAAACTACCACTAATAAGACGCCCGAAGAGATCTATCAGACCGGCTTAAAAGAGGTTGCCCGGATAAAAGGGCAGATGGACAGCATCAAAAATCTGGTAGGTTTTAAAGGCGATTTAAAAGCTTTTTTCGAATACATGAAAACGGATAAAAAGTTCATGCCATTTAAAACAGCGCAAGAAGTGCTGGCTGCTTTTGAAAATATCCACCAACGAATGAAACCGAATTTGAAAAAGATGTTTGAGGTTGAACCTAAAACCCCTTTCGAAATCCGACAAACAGAAGCATTCAGGGCTGCATCAGCCAGTGCTGAATATAATCAGGGTTCGGCAGACGGATCACGTCCGGGGATATTTTATGTACCTATTTTAGACGCGGAAACATTTAACACCACTTCGGGTATGGAATCGCTGTTTCTTCATGAAGCCATTCCAGGCCACCACTACCAGATTTCGTTAACGCAAGAGAATAAGTCGTTACCAAATTTTCGCCGTTTTGGGGGGCATAATGCCTATGTAGAAGGTTGGGCACTTTATTGCGAATCGCTGGGAAAAGAATTAGGGCTTTATCAGGATCCTTATCAGCATATGGGCGCATTGGGTGATGAAATGCATAGGGCCATCCGTTTGGTAGTAGACGTAGCCATACATACCAAAAACATGAGCAGGGAGGAAGCTATCAAATACATGACAGATCATGAGGCCATCAGCACCGAAGGTGCCACTGCAGAAATTGAACGGTATATGGGTATCCCTGCACAAGCTTTAGGCTACAAAACCGGTGCAATGAAAATAAGAGAATTGAGGGCTAAATATGAAAAAGAATTAGGTCCGAAGTTTAAGTTGGCAGCCTTTCATACGGCGGTTTTAAAAGATGGATCATTACCTTTATCTGTTTTTGAAACTAAAATGGATGCATGGGCTGCAAGCCAAAAGTAATTTATCCTTTATCTGTACGTAAAGATGTTTCCTGCTGATTCCGCAAAGAACACTGATAAAACTAGTTAACTCGACAATTTTCTTAGTAATCTGTGACCTAAAAAGTTATGAAAGTCCATTCACTTTTCTCCATATGGATTGAGATATTAACTAAACATATTATACTGTCTGTAATTATCAATTATAAATTCACTTTAAAGAAAAGAAAATAGCTCTGCCGCTGTCTTTAAATCTGCGGGATAAAAACCTGATATCTTTAAACCCTTTGCCAATTCTTTTGTTAATCATTAAAACACCCAAATCATGGACAAAGAAAAATTGATACAAGAGGCTAATCTGGTTGCGCATAAAATAGAAGAGAACGGTAATTTCCCGAACAATCCCAATTTGCCATTGATGATATATAAAGGTACGTTCAGGTTGCACCCCAACGATACGGAAGAGGTGATTAAAAAGGTTTTTGCCCAAAACGGTTATACCAACGCCTGGATTGATGGCATTTTCGATTATCACCATTATCATAGCAATACTCACGAAGTAATGGGGGTATTTTGTGGTAAAGCCGATGTACAATTTGGTGGCGAACATGGTGTTTGCATAGAATTGGATAAGGGCGATGTAGTAATTATTCCTGCAGGTGTAGCCCATAAAAAACTGAACTCAACCGATGACTTTACTGTTGTTGGCGCCTATCCGAATGGCTCAGATTACGACATTAAATATGGCAAGGCCGAAGAGCGTCCGGAAGCAGATGAAACCATTGCCAGGGTGAAAAACCCAGACAGCGATCCTGTTTATGGAAGCAAAGGCCATTTATTTGAATGCTGGTATGGTCAAAATTGCGAAAATGTGTAAAACTCTTTCGTTTTAACCGTCTAAAATTCTTTAATTTTCGGGTTTTAAATACACTATCCCCAGTATAAATGAATTTTCGATATATATGTTCAGCATTAGCCCTCTCCGCAACTTTACTAACTGCCTGCTCAGGCAAAAAATCTGAAGAGAAAAAGGAAGCCGATAAAAAAGTCCGTACCAAAGAAGACGACAAGGCGGATAGCCTCTTATTGGTTTTTAATCCGCAAAAAGGCGACAAATGGATTGCTGATTTTGTAGATAACCTGCATAAAAAATACGGATTTAACGGAAATATGCTGGTAGCAAAAGATGGAAAAATTCTTTATGAAAAAGCGATCGGCTGGGCCGATTACCTCCACCGAGATAGTTTAAAGATCAATTCGGAGTTCGAACTGGCTTCCATTACCAAAACATTTACTGGCACAGCAATTATGCAGCTGGTAGAAGCGGGAAAACTCTCGTTAAATGATAATGTAAAAAAGTTTTTCCCCAATTTCCCTTATGATGGCATTACGGTAAAGCTATTGCTTTCGCATCGAAGCGGTATGATGAACTACGTTTATTTTATTGATGATATCTGGCGTAAAGAAAAACGCAACATGAAAAAAGGCGTGACCAACCAGGAAGTAATGAACGTTATTGCCGAGCGTAAGCCTAATCCGTATACCAAACCCGATAACCGATTTCATTACAATAACTCGAATTTTATGGTATTAGGTGCCATTATTGAGAAGGTTACCGGACAGCGTTATTCTCAATATATGATGGAACATGTGTTTAAACCAGCCGGATTAAAGCATACACACGTATATAGCACAACGGAATATGAAAAAATCCCGGTTGATGTAGTTGGCCACGACCGTACCTGGCGCTATTCTGTAGCACAGAACTTTTTGGATGGGCCGGTTGGAGATAAGGGCATTTATAGTACAATACATGATTTGGTATTATTTGATAAATATTTAAAAAATGGTAGATTATTGACTAAAAAGAGTCTCGATTCTGCCTATTTAGGCCGCAATAAGCCAGTAAATGGCCATTTTAACTATGGTTATGGCTGGCGAATGTTTGATGGCGAGAATATGGACAAGGTAGTATACCATACGGGTTGGTGGCATGGTTTCCGCCATATTTACGTAAGAGACTTAAGCAAAAATATTATCGTTATATTTTTAGGCAACTTAACAAATGGCAGTTTGATGCATTTAGATGATCTTTACAGGCATTTGAATATGCCAATTATACGTAAAGGTGCATATCATGGCAACGGCAGTTTGCCTGGCTCGGATGAAGATTAAATTTATGGCGAAAACAAAATGGATAATCGGACCAGATACATTAACCATCTATCCTAAAGGAAATTTAAGGATTATCGGCATTATTTTTTTTGTATTTTTTGCAGCATTCATTTTCTTTTTATCGAAATCAATGGAACGTTATTCCACGGGTTTTACCAACGGATATTATGGCATCTTGTTACTGATCCCTTTAATGCTGATCTTTGTTGCAGAAACAAAAGTACTTTTTTATGGGAGCAGCAGGGTTTTATATAAAAGGATTGCATTTTTACCAATTGGGTCAATTCCTTTTGATGATATTGCTTCAGTAGAACCATATGAAATATCAGGAAGTGGCTTTAATTATAAATTGTTTAGAAACAGTAACCGGCATGGCAGAGGCTTATCGGTTTCGGCAGGATATAGCAAAGCTACTGAGGCTAACCTGATCGCTTTTCAGCAGGAAGTATTGCCAAAAATCGATGAACTGGTGTTCGCTAACGCACCCATAATCCCTAAACAGACCATTTACGATTTTAGATTTTTCAAAGAGGAGGGCGATGTTTACCTGTTGCGCGATAATAAGATAGGAAGTTTTATTGTTGGATTGATTTTCATCGGTGCTACAGTTACCATATTGTTTAGTCCCGACTTTTTATCAACAGAAGGATCCTTTCAAAAAATACTGATCACTTATTTTCCGGCTTTGATCGGCTTGGCGCTTCTTTTCGCAGCAAGCTCCAATATCCGCTTTGATAAAAACCAAAGTAAGATTATCCGCTCAACCTTTGCCGGCCGTTTTAAAAAGGAATATTCTTTTGATGACCTGATCCGCTTTCAGGTGATCCGTAAAACCACCAACTTTATTTATTCGGGTACCGAAGTTAGGGCAGAGATTTTTGTGCCTGCCAAAAACAAAACAATCACTTTAAACCTTAAAAGCTTTATAGGCACTAAAAAGATTGAGCGCTTCCTTGATGAGGCCAATACGATTTTAGGCCGAATTTAGTTTTATTATAAAAAAAACGATTATGTTCGATAAATTATTTGCGGCGCAACAAAAAGCCGAAGAAATTAAAAAACGCCTGGATACGATATCGGTATACGGCGAAGTTGAAAATGGAGCCATCAAAATTACTGCAACGGCAAACAAAACCATTACCGGGGTTGCTATTGATGAAGAATTTTTAAAAGGCGCTGATAAAGAAGAATTGGAAGAACTGTTGCTAACGGCTATCAATAAAGCAATGGCAAGTGCCGAGCAGGTTAGTGCAGCTGAAATGCAGGCATCGGCACAAGATATGCTGGGCGGCCTGGGCGGCATGTTCGGCCAATAATATATCATCAAAATTAATCTTGATACTTAAGTCAACCTACCTGATACTAAAATCATGAAATATACTTATTACGGCCAATCCTGTTTCCTGTTGGAAACAACTGGTAAAAAACTTTTATTCGACCCTTTTATATCGCACAATCCATTGGCGAAAAACATCGATATTAAAGCGATTGAAGCTGATTACATTCTGGTGAGCCATGGCCATGCCGACCACGTAGCAGACCTGGTTGAGTTGGCTAAACAAACTCAGGCTACTATTGTTGCGATGCCGGAAATTATTGATTGGGTTTCGAAACATGGCGTGGAGAAAGTACACGGAATGAATTTCGGTAAATTCACTTTCGATTGGGGAACTGTACGTATGGTACCTGCCACACATTCATCTGGCCTGCCTGATGGAAGTTATGGCGGAAATCCTGCCGGTTTTGTGCTTGAGGTAGATGGCAAACAAATTTATTTTGCAGGTGACACCGGTTTAACCATCGAGATGAAAGTTTTAGCCGATATTTACAACCTGGATTATGCCATCTTACCCATTGGAGGAAATTATACGATGGATGTTGATGATGCCTTGATTGCAACAAAATATTTCGACTGCGACAAGGTAATCGGCGTGCATTATAATACTTTCCCGGTGATCGAAATTGATACCCAGACTGCCCTGGATAAATTTGCGCGCGAAAAGAAAACTTTATTATTGCCAGCGATTGGTGAAACGATAAGTTTATAGTTTCACCAATTCGTCCTTGCGAGAAGGCTTTTTCAGCCGACGAAGCAAGGGCGAGCTTTTTTATTGAAGTACGTTTCTCTGGTGCCATCAAAACAAAAAAGGGCCTCCAATCTTCATTGGAGACCCTTTCAAATTATAAACCTGAACCTAATTCTTCTTAGCGGCAGCTTTGTTTGCTTTATAACGCATATCAGCTGTACCGTCTTTTTTAGTTGGGCCGGCAACTTTAGTTACTGCTTTTGCTTTATTTTCTTTAAAACGCATATCTGGCGTACCATCTGCTTTTAGTTTAGCAGCGGTAGTAGTCGTTTTAGTTTCTACTTTTTTAGCCTCTTGTTTTGCGCCTGCTTTAACAGGTGCTGTTGTTGTTTTAACTTCTTTTTTTACAACGGTTTTAGCTTTAGCCGGAGTGGCTGTTGCTGGTGTTTGAGCAAATGCTGTTGTTAAACCAAATGCTGCAATTGCGATTAAACTCAATAACTTTTTCATAATTTTTAGATTTTTTTTAATTGTTATGAAGCTTCTTCGTTTCACTCCGAGGTTTCATAATTTCTGATTTTTGTTTTACTCGTTCATTTTGTTGATATAAAATTCCTGAATCGATATGAAGTTTTAATGAAGATAACGAACATTTTGATTTAAGATAGGCTACGCCCATTTGATTATCAATTTTAATGTGCAGCCAGCCAGTTTTCTCCCTCGCCAATTTCTACTACAATTGGCACGGTTAACTTGATGGCATTAGCCATTTTATCCTGTATAATTGCTTTCATTACTTCTTTTTCTGATTTTAGCACATCAAAAACCAACTCGTCATGCACCTGCATAGTCATGGTTGATTTCAAATTCTGTGCTTTCATCTCTTTATGGATATTGATCATGGCGATCTTGATCATATCGGCCGCAGAACCCTGTATAGGTGCGTTGATGGCATTTCGTTCAGCAAAACCCCTTACGGTTTGGTTAGCCGAATTAATGTCTCTTAAATAACGTCTTCTCCCCATTATGGTTTCTACGTATCCATTCTCCCGTGCAAAATTCATGGTGTCGCTCATATAACGTTTAATACCAGGATATTGTGCAAAATACTGTTCAATAATTTCTGCTGCTTCTTTACGCGGAATACCCAGGTTCTGCGATAAACCAAAGGCAGATTGACCGTAGATGATCCCAAAGTTTACCGCTTTGGCATTTCTGCGTTGTGTTCCATCCACTTCCTCAATACCTACGCCATATACTTTTGCTGCAGTTGCGGTATGGATATCAATCCCTTTGCTGAAAGCGTCAAGCATGTTCTCTTCTTTGCTTATCTCCGCAATAATGCGCAATTCTATCTGTGAATAATCAGCAGATAATAATATGTGGTTTTCATCTCTTGCAATGAAAGCTTTACGTACTTCTCTTCCCCGCTCGGTACGGATTGGTATATTCTGTAAATTAGGATTATTGGAACTCAATCTTCCTGTTGCAGCAACAGCCTGATTATAAGAGGTATGCACTCTTCCTGTTTTAGGGTTAACCATCAATGGTAATGCATCCACATAGGTTGATTTAAGTTTCTGTAATTGACGGAAATCTAAAATATCCTGTACAATATCACTTTTACCGGCCAGTGCCATTAAAATATCTTCTCCGGTTTGGTACTGACCGGTTTTTGTTTTTTTGGCTTTCGGATCCAGCTGAAGTTTATCAAATAAAACCTCTCCCAATTGTTTTGGTGATGCCAGGTTAAATTTAATTCCGGCTTTGTCATATACATTTTGTTCGAATTTGATAATTTCAGTCTCCAGCTCTTTGGAATAAGCCTGTAAGGTTTCAATATCAATCCGAACGCCTTCCTTCTCTATATCTGCCAATACATAAACCAAAGGATTTTCAATTTCTTCGGCAAGTTTGGCTGCATTTAATTCTTTTAATTTGGGTTCAAAGAGATGTGCCAACTGCAAAGTTACATCGGCATCTTCAGCCGCATAATCTACCACATCTACCACAGGAACATCACGCATGGTAAGCTGGTTTTTACCTTTTGCCCCAATTAGTTTGGTAATGGAGATAGGTGAGTAACCAAGATAGTTTTCCGATAGCACGTCCATTCCATGGCGGGTATCAGGATCAATTAGGTAATGCGCCAGCATGGTATCGAAAAGCTTTCCTTTTACTTCTACACCATACCATTTTAATACCAGGATATCGTATTTGGTATTCTGACCGATTTTCTCAATAGCTTCATTTTCCAGTACCGTTCTAAACTCATCAACAATTATCTGCGCCTCTGCTCTGTCCGCAGGAACGGGAATATAATAACCTGTTCCAGGCTTAATGGAGAATGATAAACCTACCAGATCGGCCATGTTAGCATCGGTGCCAGTCGTTTCGGTGTCAAAAGAGATCCGTTTTTCAGCCAGCAATAATTTAATCAGGTCGGCACGTTGTTCGGCAGAATCAACCAATTGATAATTGTGTTCTGTATTTTCAATGGTTTTAGCGGGTAATTTTTCTGCCGGTTCTTCTTCCAATGTATTGGTATACTGGATGGCTTCTCCTGAATGGTTGCCAAACAAATCGGTTTGAGTACCTTCCTGGAAGCGAGCTGTGGTTACCGAGAATTCATCACCGAACACCCTGCGCCCTAAAGTCCTGAATTCCAACTCGGTAAATAATGGCTCCAACAAATCGCGGCTAGGATCGCAAAGTTCCAAACTGGCTTCGTCCAGTTCAACCGGAACGTCTAATAGGATAGTAGCCAGTTTTTTCGAGATTAATCCCTGTTCTGCAAAATTTTCGACGTTTTCGCGTTGCTTTCCTTTTAGCTCATGGGAGTTTGCAATGATATTCTCCATAGAACCGTATTGCTTGATCAGGGCTTTTGCGGTTTTCTCTCCAATCCCGGGAATACCTGGAATATTATCTACGGCATCGCCCCATAACCCTAAAATATCAATTACCTGTAATACGTTTTCGACCTCCCATTTAGCCAATACTTCCTTTACACCCAATATTTCCATATCGTTGCCCATACGGGCCGGTTTATAAATAAAAATATTTTCAGAAACCAGTTGTGCAAAGTCTTTGTCAGGCGTCATACAATAAACCTGATAACCCTTTTGTTCTGCTTTTTTAGCCAGCGTACCTATAATATCGTCGGCTTCGTAACCATCAGAAGTAATTACCGGAATATTAAAACCGGTAATCAGCTTAATCACATAAGGCATTGCTGCAGCCAGATCTTCAGGCATGGCCTGGCGGTGCGCTTTATAACTTTCAAAAGAAGTATGTCTTTCAGTAGGTGCATCCGTATCAAAAACCACTGCAATGTGTGTAGGTTTTTCTTTCTTCAAAACATCCAATAAGGTATTGGTAAAGCCCATTACAGCGGATGTATTAATGCCTGTTGAGGTAAAACGCGGATTTTTACTGAGCGCAAAGTGCGCCCTGTACATTAGCGCCATACCATCGAGGAGAAAGAGTTTTTTCATATTATGATTTCACTGATTAAATGATTACACCGATAGCCCATTTAAATGTACTAACCGGATGATAAAAGTAAAGAAAGTTAATCATATCGCTAAAATGCTTTATCAACAAAAAAAATAAATTAATTTATTGAATTCTTTAACTTTCATCATCATTAAATAAAACGCGCTATGAAAATATTTTGTACATTAATCTTTTGCTTGATTACAGGATGGGTTAAAGCTCAGCTTCCATCTGATACTTTGGTTAACTATATTACTTTTGAAAACATGAAAGGTAATGATGACGGCTATGGTGCATCGATAGACCGACCAATTGGTACCGGTGCATTTAAAAATTTAGCGAATAAAAGTTATCTGGGTATGAGAATGGCCAAACTGGAAAATTCTTACCGCTGGCCGGATGGATCAAAGATCAATTTTAACAGAAGAAAGACTGAACATTCAGCTACAGGGATTGTAGATCGATATACTTTATAAATCCTGATTCAAAAGACACCGTATTTCTTTTTTTGTTGATCCCTATAAATTAGATTCTGCTTTCTTTGTACCTAAAGGGCTGATTGCACTTAACAAAGAGATTTTAGCAAGGGAAATTACTAAACAATTGAAAGCCATTGAGGATATTAATTCAGCGAAAGATGCCTTTGAAACAAAACAGGACAGTCTAAACAAAGTTGCCAACTATATCGCTTCTTATGCTGGTCTGGTTAATTTTGTTGACCGGGAAAATTTAGCCAAAGTCATGACGGATACGCAGGCCTTTCCAGAAATAAAAGAATATCTATTTAAGATTTACATCATTAATAAATTTTATGCAATGGGTAAAAACATCGGTGGCACTAAAGCCTATGCCTTAAACAAAATGAAAGAATCATTTAACAGCTTTCAAAGGGAACATCCAAATGTAGAAACGGGCAACATCAAAATTAATCTGAATTAGTAAGATTTGAAATTTAGTTCCGTTATTTGTGGAAAGCCAGTCGATTATATGAAATTCTTGTTTTCTATCTTTCTTTTCTCATTTACTTTAACTAAGCTCTTTGCACAGGATTTTATCGTTAAAAACAATGATGATGTTATCCGTGGAACGATAAAAGGCACGGATTATTTTTCTGTTTTTATCAGTGCCAATGATGAAGCCGATGTGATTTTACCAGCAAAGGATGTTAAAAATTTCTTCTGGAACGGGGATAGCTTCGTGAGCAAAGGGTTTGCCAATGGCCGTAATTTCGAATATCGTTTTGTAAAGGTAATCGAAATGGGGACAGTTAATCTTTACTCTTTTGGTGGAGGGACACTCGTGCCGCAGGCGAAAGAGAAAAAGGTAAAATTCAGGCCGTCAATTGGTATTGGAACAGGAACCGGTGGTTTTGGCGGTATGGGCATGGGGGGTGGCATTAGTATCGGCGGCGGACGAAACTCATTTCCCGAAAGACCGGCAGGAGCGCCTGTTGTTCGCTATTTTATTGAGAAACCGGGTGCAGGGCCTTTACAGGAAGTGCCGATGAGAGCGATAACTGAAGAGGCTAAAAAGACGGAAGTTAAAAATATCCTGTTACAAAAGATTGGGGATCAGCCCGCTTTAAAAGCCAAAGTTGAAGCCGGAACAGATTTTAACAGCAGAGATGTTATTGAATGGGTAAAAGAATATAATTCGACGAAGAAATAGTGCCAGGATTACAATAGATTTTAAAATTGCAAGATCATTTTTTCATAGATTACCTTGCGCAGCAGTTTATTAAATGATCATTCACCATACCTGTCGCCTGCATAAATGCATAGCAGATGGTAGTACCAAAAAACTTGAAGCCACGTTTTTTCATGTTTTTACTGATTTGGTCGGACAGTTCTGTTCTTGCCGGAACATCGCTCATTGTCTCAACCTGGTTGATAATGGGCTTGCCTTCTGGAATAAAACCCCATATGTATTTAGAAAAGTGCCCAAATTCTTCCTGGATTTCCATAAACAATTTAGCATTTGTAATGGCACCATTCACTTTTAGGCGGTTACGGATAATGCCTTCATCATTCATCAATCGTTCTACATCTTTCTCTGTAAAAGCAGCAACCTTTTTCACATCAAAATCAGCAAAGGCCTTACGATAGTTTTCCCGTCTTCTCAGAATGGTAATCCAGCTTAAACCAGCTTGCGCACCCTCGAGGATTAAAAATTCAAACAAGATTTGATCATCATAAACAGGTTTTCCCCATTCTTCATCGTGGTATTTAATGTAAATCGGATCGGAACCAGCCCAGGAACAGCGGGTTATTAAGTTTCGAGTTTGGGGTTGGGAGTTTGGAGTTGGCATAGAAGTAAGGTTAAAGTTGGGAGCTCGAGTTGCGAAGGCAAGGCATTAAGAGAGTTTGATTAGAAACTTTTCCGGGTTATTCATCATATACACCAACAATTTTGCTACCTCTTCTGCCTGGTTATTTAACATACTAAATTCGTCAGTAGAGATGTAATTACAGGCTAAAGCAAATTCTAACCACGTTTGAGTTTCACCATTTTCGGTATCTGCATCGGAGAGTTTGCTTACGAAATGATTTGGGTATTTTCTTTTTCTGTAAGCCTCTGCTAAATTTGCACAAACACTTCTTGAACATCTCCTGATTTGATCTGTTAAGCTGTATTTTTCTTCTGATGGAAATCTCTTAGAAATCTGAAATATCTCCATTGATAGCTTAAATCCCTTCTGATATGCCAGCAAATCCTTAATTGTTCCCATAACTAAATATAAAAACATTAAACTAAATTTTCTAACCAGTTTAACTGATGCTCCTGACTCCCAAATCCAATGTGGGACTGGTTCAAGGACTCTCAACTCCAAACTCCCTACTCCGAACTTAGTTCATCCCAATACTCAACAGCTCTCCGGTAATGCGGAATAACGATGCTACCACCAACAAGATTGGCGATCATGAAAATTTCGTTCATTTCATCATGGTTTACACCAGCATCGAAACATTTGCCAAGGTGGTATTTGATGCAATCATCACAACGCAAAACCATAGAGGCCACCAGGCCCAACATTTCTTTCGTCTTAACATCCAAAGCCCCATCAGCATAAGAGGTAGTATCGAGCGCAAAAAAACGTTTGATATTCGTATTTGCCGTTTCCATAATCCTATCGTTCATTTTTTCACGATAGTTATTAAATTCTTCTACAAGCTTTCCCATATTATAAAATCTTTTTTAACTGTTATTTGTTAAGGCTATAAACATTTGATTATGAAAATAATATCTCCAAAATTCCATGCGGTTTTAGATTACCTGTTAATAATGCTCTTATTGGCTTCTCCCGATATCTTTGGTCTTTCTAAAACAGCTTCAACACTGACTTATGTATTGGGTATCGTTCATTTCTTATTAACGATAATGACTAATTTTAGTGGAGGTATTTTTAAAATCATCCCGCTCAAACTTCACGGTATTATCGAGTTTTTCGTTAGTGCTATTCTCATTATTTTAGCATTTACACTTTTTAAAGGGAATTTAACAGACGAAATTTTCTTTGCCTGCTTTGGCTTATTGATTTTAATTATTTTTGCCCTTACTGATTATAAACGAGGTTTACCGGTTATATTGTAATTTCTTCCATAGGATTCCAAAATACCTTTTTAAAGTTCAGCACCCTGTCGTTCTTCACTTCAACACCTTCTTCTTTCAACAGCTCTTCCATTAGCTCCGGTGGCTTAAAATGAAATTTTCCGGTAAGCAGGCCACTACTATTTACTACCCGGTGTGCAGGCACCCGGGGATGGGCTGTTCCGGCATAAAGCATGGCATGCCCCACCATTCTGGATGATTTTGCTGCACCTAAACATTTTGCGATAGCGCCATAAGAAGTAACCCTCCCTTTCGGAATTAACCGGGCAATCTCATAAACCTGTTCGTAAAAGTTGGTGTTCATTATTCAAAAGAAAATTGAATATAATTAATATTTTTATCGTGTAGCAGGTATTTTTTCTCGTAATAAGTTTTGATCGACAATACCTCATCAACCAAATCTGAAGTATACAAATGATCGGTATTTTTATGTATAGGTAAATTCAATTCTGCAACTTTTTCGCAAGTGTAAGCATACAACTGATCGTTATCTGTTTTCAGATTAACTTTACCTCCGGGTTTTAAAACCAATTTGTACCTGTTCAGAAATGCCGGAAATGTCAAACGTTTTTTCTCACGGCTATCTTGTGGCTGCGGGTCAGGAAAGGTAATCCAGATTTCGTCAATCTCTCCTTCATTAAAGTAGTCCAATATGTTTTCGATCTGGATCCTTAAAAAAGCAACATTATCAATCCCATCTTCAATAGCCGTTTTGGCTCCGCGCCAAATGCGGTTACCTTTATAATCCACCCCAATAAAATTTTTCTCGGGGAAAAGCCTGGCCAGATTTACCGAATATTCACCTTTTCCACATGCCAGTTCCAGCACAATGGGATTTGTATTTTTAAAATGTGCAGAAGCCCAATTCCCCTTTAAAGCTTTCCCTTGTTCTAATTGATATACGTTCGCAAATGTTTCTATTTCAGCAAAACGCCTAAGTTTATCTTTACCCAAAAGTTTTTTTTCTGCAAAAATACAATTAAATCAATAACCGGCGTTTCTTTTGCCTCAAAGATTAATGGCAATCTTATTTAGGAATCGTATTTTTGTAACCTATAAAAATTACCGTGGAAAAAAAAGCGAAAATATATGTTGCAGGCCATCGTGGTATGGTAGGTTCAGCCATTTACCGTAAACTGCAAAAAGAAGGTCACGAAAATATTATTACCAGAACTTCAGCAGAGCTCGATCTGCGCAACCAACAGTTGGTTACTGATTTTTTTGCGAAAGAAAAACCGGATTATGTTTTCCTTGCGGCAGCAAAGGTTGGTGGTATTGTAGCTAACAACCTTTATAGAGCCGATTTTCTCTATGAAAATTTAGCGATACAAAATAACGTAATCCACCAAGCGTATGTAAATGGCGTTAAAAAACTCATGTTTTTAGGCTCGAGCTGCATTTACCCTAAAATGGCTCCGCAGCCCTTAAAAGAAGATTACCTTTTAACAGGCACTTTAGAGCACACTAACGAGCCTTATGCCATTGCCAAAATTGCAGGGATTAAAATGTGCGATGCCTATCGCGATCAATACGGCTGTAATTTTATCTCCGTAATGCCAACCAATTTATATGGCTATAATGATAATTACCATCCTCAAAATTCGCATGTTTTACCTGCTTTGATCCGTAAGGTGCATGAGGCAAAAGTAAACAACGAAAAAGAAGTTGTGGTTTGGGGTTCTGGCTCACCCATGCGCGAATTTTTATTTGCCGACGATTTAGCAGATGCCTGTTATTTTTTGATGCAAAATTACAATGAGCCAAACCTGATTAATATTGGAACCGGATATGATCTAACCATCAAAGACCTGGCTTTATTAATCGCAGCTGTTTTGGGCTTTAAAGGAGAACTGGTATTCGATACCACTAAACCTGATGGCACACCACGTAAGTTGATGGATGTAAGTAAACTTCATCGTTTGGGCTGGAAACATAAAATTGAGCTTAAAGAAGGGATCGCCCTGGCTTATCAGGATTTTGAAAGCAGGTATTAACTAAATTTTTACAAGGGCCTGTAGTATACTGCACCCTTGCATTTAGTGCCTTATTTTTTGGAAGCGGGATCATAAATGGCCACAGCTACACGGCTATCTGCACAGCCATAATATAAAAACCATTTCTTCTTAAAATAAACCAACCCTTCGATAAAAACGGTTCCCGAAGGGTATTGTCCGCTTTTCTCGAAAGGAGCTGTAGGCACGAAAAAAGGTTTATCCAACCGCGCGATCACTTTAGAGGGATGTTTGAGATCAAAAAGAACCTGTCCGGCAGAATAAGTATGGGCAACATAATTGGTATCTCTTTCAGCATCACCCCTGTTTTTACCGTTATATAAAACTAAAATACCTTTATCTGTAACAATTGCCGGCGGACCGCATTCTGTTAAATCGCTATCAAAATAGTGTTTCCTGGGCTTCACAATCATATCCAGTTCATTCTTCCCGTTTAATGCAGGCTCCCAGTTAATCAGATCTGTTGAAGTGGCAATGTTCATAAAACGTTCGCCCCAGTACATCATGTATTTACCGTTTATTTTGGCAATGATCTGCTTTCCGTTTTCTAATTTAGTAACAATTGAACCAGATTTACATTTGAGATCCTTAAATTTACCATTATAGGCTTTACTAAAGGCAGGGCCATGTTTGGTCCAGTGTTTCAAATCTTTGGAAGTAGCTACCGCAAGGCGGAATATATTTCGGTTCCATTGCGTATAGAACATGACATATAGGCCCTCTGCAGTAACCGCAATGCGTGGGTCTTCGCAACCACCCGGCCATTCATTTGCTTTCTGCTCATCTTCATCCGGGTAGAAAACCGGCTCAGGACTACGTTTCATACGAATGCCATCACTGCTTTCCGCAATTCCCAACCTGGATGTCCGCATACCTATGCCAGTACCAGAACGGTCTTCACTGCGATATAACACATAAATCTTATTTTGATGAACAGCGGCAGCAGGATTAAAGACATCGCCGGCCTCCCAGGCTATTTTTTTCCTGATAATAGGATCCGTGAAAATGCTCTCTGTTTTTGGCGAAATAATGGGATTTACATTTTCTGGTCGTACAAATGGGCCGAGTGTCCACTCCGGAAGTTTATTCTGTGCATCCACCGTAATGGCTAGCGGAAGAAAAACTACAAAAAAGAATAAGCGTAAAATGGTTCTGTTCATAAAACTAAAATACTAATTAATCTGCTAAGCTGGTGATCGTATAATCACCCTAAGTTAAATTACTCAGATTAAAATAGCTGTTCAACCTTTTGTTTAAATGAATCATTTTAACGGAAATTTCATGGTTCAAACCATTCAGATTTAATTATATTACAAGGCCAAAGCATTTATATTATAGGTAAAATTGATATATTTGATGCTATTAATCAATTTTACCTATATGACTCTAGTTCAGCTCGAATATATCGTCGCAGTAGATACCTATAGAAGTTTCGTAACTGCTGCCGAAAAGTGTTTTGTAACCCAGCCTACCTTAAGTATGCAGGTACAAAAACTGGAAGAATTAATCAGCGTTAAAATTTTCGACAGGAGCAAACAACCTGTAAGTCCGACAGAAATTGGTACGCAGATTATTGCACAGGCCAGAATTATCTTACAGGAAAGTGGAAAAATCAAAGAGCTGATCAGCAGTCAGCAGCAAGATGTACTGGGCGAACTGAAAATTGGGGTGATTCCTACTATTGCACCATATTTATTACCAGAGGTTATCTCGGCTATGCTGGAGAAATACCCTGAACTAAAACTTTTAATCTGGGAATATACCACAGAAGACATTATTCATCACCTAAAAACCGGTGTGCTGGATTGCGGTATTTTAGCTACGCCACTTACCGATCCGAACATTAATGAAACGCCACTGTATTACGAAAACTTTGTCAGTTACATCAGTAAAAACAGCAAGCTGTACAAAAAGAAAGCGCTGGATGCCGAAGATCTGCACGATGAAAATATCTGGCTTTTAAATGAAGGTCATTGTATGCGAAATCAGGTACTAAATATTTGCCGTTCTACCAAAAACAACAGGTTACAGGGACTTGAATATAATACAGGCAGCGTAGAAACCCTGGTACGCATGGTTGATTTAAATGGAGGCGCAACACTATTGCCCGAACTCGCCGTAGCAGAATTAAATGCAAAGCAGACTACTAGAATACGTCATTTCAAATCACCTGAACCAGTACGTGAAATCAGCCTGGTTACCCATAAGAACTTCATTAAAAAACGAATGCTGAATGCCTTAAAAGAGGAGATTTTAGAGATCATTCCAAAAGGCATGAAGCAAAAAAAGAAAAAGGATATTGTGGGGATTTAATTTCGAACTTAATCCGCGATCGTCATTTCGAGCGGAGTGCAACGTAGCCGAGAAATCTGCCTAGATAGATCTCTCCCCGCCTGTACGGGCAGGCATTTCGCTACGCTTCAGTCGAGATGACGACTCTTTACAGGATTGATTCTGTGATTGATTGATTTCGTAGCATTCTAACTTAATTCCCTATCCTTATCCACATGCTCCGCCAGTTTATAACTTTGAGCTTCAGGATTTTTATATTCTAAAAAGATCAGAATGATTAATAAAAAATACTACTGATTTTGTTTTTCTACCGGAGGTGCGGATAACAGCCCTTTAATATCACTTTCCACTTCTTCCTCTTCGCCTTTTTTCTTTTTCTTGTTTTTAGCTTTTAATCCTTTGCCACTTAAACGCTCCTCCACAATTTTATCATATTCGGTTTGTTGCTCTGGCCTTAAAACATTGCGGATATTTTTTGAAGTTTCGTTCTGAAGTTTATAAAATTTATCTACATCCTCCTCGCGCGAGTTACCGGCCTGTTGCCTTTTAATTAATTCGGCTTGTTCTTTTGCCTGGTTATAGGTATAGCTATAGATTACGCTTTTTTGCGTACCATTCAGTTTTAATCGTTTCTCCAGGTCATCTACATTCTTTTGTGCAATTTCCGCTGGGGTAGGTATTTTATTTTGTTGTGCACGCACCATTACATTCACACCAACAATAACTAAAAATAAAATTACAAGCCTTTTCATTCTGAATATTTTATATGCGAAGTTACTTAATTATCTTAAAACAAGAAAGTCCCGATCTGCACCGGGACTTTCTATTAAATTTTTATAGAATGTGAGCTTACAAAGCTTTTTTATAAAGTTCAGCAACTGCATCCCAGTTAATTACATTCCAGATTGCTGCTAAATAATCAGGGCGTTTGTTCTGATATTTTAAATAATATGCGTGTTCCCAAACATCAATACCCAAAATTGGTGTTCCTTTTACTTCAGCAACATCCATTAAAGGATTATCCTGGTTTGGTGTAGAGGAAACCTGAAGTTTTTTATCTGCACCAACAGATAACCAGGCCCAGCCAGAACCAAAACGGGTAGCGCCAGCTTCCTGTAATTTAGTTTTAAGCTCAGCAAACGAACCAAAAGTTTCATTAATTGCTTTAGCTAAATCGCCAGTTGGCTCACCACCTTTGTTCGGACCTAAAATATTCCAGAATAATGAGTGATTATAGTGTCCACCGCCGTTGTTTCTAACAGCAGCAGGGAATTTTGAAATGTTTTTTACAATTTCCTCGATGTTTGAATTCGCCTCCGGCTTACCTTCTAACGCTTTGTTCAAGTTGGTAACGTAAGCCTGGTGGTGTTTATCATGGTGAATTTCCATGGTAGTTTTATCAATATGCGGTTCTAATGCATCGGTTGCGTAATGTAACGCAGGTAATTCAAAAGCCATAATGTTTATGTTTAAAGATTTAAAAATGTTTCCGTAGCAAATATAACATTACAACATTAAGATTTGTTCATGTTATTATCATCAAATCATTTTCTGGGTTAATGTTGTCATGTTGAAGGCTTTAATATGACAAGGTTTTGAGAAAAATTACCATCGTCCAGATTCGCAATAGGAATGTATGATAAAGGCGATTGTATCGCCATTTAATCACATTAGAATGCAGGCCCCACTACGTTTTAATAATCAACAAAATAATAGTCATTACATAACACAAAAAAATGGTTAATAGTTGATGGCTCACAGTGAATAGCTTAATTTATATATTCGGTTTATTAGATGAACCGCTCACCATTAACTATTTACCGTTAACCAGTTATAAAACTGGCAAGCTATCTTTTCTTCGCAAAGAAATCCTTCATCAGCGTGCCGCATTCTTCGGCCATTACACCTCCTTTTAGCACAGTTTTAGGGTGCAGCAGTTGCGTATTTTTGGAGATAAAACCTCTTTTTTCTTCTCTGGCACCATATACAATGCGGCCAATCTGTGTCCAATAACTTGCACCGGCACACATCACACAGGGCTCAATAGTTACATATAAAGTACAATCTCTTAAATATTTTGCTCCAATGGTTTGCGCAGCAGAAGTGAAAGCCTGCATTTCGGCATGTGCAGTTACATCGTTAAAGCGTTCGGTTAGATTATAACCACGGCCAATAATCCTGTTTTTACTTACCACAATGGCACCTATCGGAATCTCATCTTCAGCCAAAGCTTTTTTTGCCTCTTCCAAAGCTAATTTCATGTAATGAATGTCTTCTTCCTCTGGATCGGTATTTTCGAAGTTGTAAAAACTCATGCAGCAAATATAGGGTAATAATGGCCAAAAAAACCTTCCCAAATTTTGGTGGCCATGGACCTGGTAAATTGCTGAAGTCTAAGCTAAAAAATTTGGTTAGGTTTTGGAGCGCAATGTTACTGCCTCTTGGTTGCTTTAGTCCTGCTTTCCGTTTCAAGTTCGCACTCGTGCCTCGCTAGCGGTCTTTCCACTTCATCCGATGGCTATCGGATCAGGGCTATTTAACAAAAGCCTGTGCCAATAGTGAGCAAATAACATGCAGACTTCCGAATTTCCCTGGAGAAGAGGGCCGGCAAAACTTCGGAAGCCTCGGGATGTTAGATAAGTTTACTGCCGTTGGGCACTTTGCTTTCCACTGTGGTTAACACGATATCGCCGTTTTCATCAGCAAAACCGGTTACTAAAAATTCAGACATAAATTTTCCGATCTGTTTTTTAGGGAAGTTAATCACACCAACAATCTGTTTTCCTGGTAAGTCTTCCAATGTATAATGTTTCGTAATCTGCGCGCTGCTCATTTTAATGCCAAATTCGCCAAAGTCTACCTTTAATTTGTAAGCAGGTCTCCGGGCTTCCGGAAATTCAAAGGCTTCCAGAATAGTACCTACCCTTAATTCAACTTTTTCGAAATCGCCCCATGTAATCTGTTCCATAAATAATCGTTTGTACCTTGTAAAAATATAAATAATTAAATATTCCGCATCAGTTTGAACGTAAATCGACACAATTAAACCGTTTGCATAAATTCGATAGCTTTTTAAAAAAATTTGCGTTTTACATTTTTACCACTATCTTTATGCAACCGTTTGCATAACCAAATATTAAAATCATATGAAAGCATGTATTTATTAGGGATTGACTTAGGCACCTCATCTATCAAAGTTGCTGTTGTTGATGCCGCGACGCAAAAAAACATCGCCACAGCTCAATATCCTGAAGAAGAAACAGCCATCAAATCTTTACAATCAGGCTGGGCAGAACAATCACCTGATGATTGGTGGCATAATGTTCAACAAGCCATTCTTAAATTAAATTCAACGGGGCTTTTTGATCCAAAAAAAATTAAAGCCATTGGCATTGCGTATCAAATGCACGGACTGGTTGTTGTAGACCAAAACCAGCAGGTGCTCCGCGATAGTATCATCTGGTGCGATAGCAGGGCAGTTGAATTGGGCAATGGCGCTTTCGAGGCAATCGGTCACGAAAAATCTTTGAAACATTTATTAAATTCTCCTGGCAACTTTACGGCGTCAAAACTGGCCTGGATAAAAGCAAACGAGCCAGAGGTATATAACCGAATACATAAAATCATGCTCCCTGGCGATTTTATTGCGATGAAATTGACCGGAGAAATCACTACAAGTATTTCGGCCCTATCTGAAGGTATTTTCTGGGATTTTGAAAACCACGAAATTTCTAAAGATGTAATGGATTATTATGGCATTTCTGGCAACCTGATCCCAACCCTGCAACCTCTGTTTTCAGAACATGGTTATTTAAAAGCCGATATTGCCCATGCCCTGAACCTGCCAACCGGCATTCCAGTTGCCTATAAATCTGGCGACCAGCCCAACAATGCACTCTCCTTAAACGTATTAAATCCAGGGGAAGTTGCTGCTACAGCCGGAACCTCTGGGGTAATTTATGGGGTAAGTGAGGGGCTTACTTACGATAAACAATCGAGAGTGAACACCTTTGCACACGTAACCTACTCTGAAGAAAAAAAACACACCGGGGTTTTACTTTGTATTAATGGTACCGGCAGCATGTACCGTTGGGCAAAACATAACTTTGCACCGCAATCTACCTATGCAGAGCTGAATATCCAGGCCTCAGAAGCACCGATCGGAAGTAATGGTTTAAAAGTACTTCCTTTCGGAAATGGTGCAGAGCGGATGTTAAATAACCAATACACAGGCGCAGCATTATTGGGCATTGATTTAAACCTTCACCATCAGTCAGATATCTTCAGGGCAGTACAGGAAGGGATTGCCTTTTCTTTCCGTTATGGATTGGACATTATGCGCGAAAATGGCATGCAGCCTAAAGTGATTCGCGCCGGAAAGGCAAACCTGTTTTTAAGCGATGTATTTGCACAAACTTTTGTAGATGTTACGGGTATTCCGATAGAACTTTACGAAAACGATGGCAGTGCCGGGGCCGCTCTTGGTGCGGGTATAGGCGCCGGCATTTTTAAAAATGCAGAAGAAGCTTTTAGTAACCACAAAGTAATCAAAACCTTAATACCCAAACATTCAGCCGAGTATGAACCAATCTATCAGGATTGGAAAGAAATATTAGAGAAAGAATTAGCAAAATAAAGTTGGCTCATGGTTTAACGGCTAAATAAGTTAGCGATAAGCCATCAACTAAAAGACTATGGACTAATAAACCAAAGGTCATCAACCAAAAAACAAAAAAACAAAAACATGACAAAAGTAGTAACCGGAGCAACGGAGTTTTTCAAAGGCATTGAGCAGATCAAATTTGAAGGTCTGGAAAGTGATAATCCATTAGCATTTAGATGGTATGACGCCAACAAAGTGGTAGCAGGCAAAACCATGAGTGAGCATTTCAGGTTTGCCTGTGCTTACTGGCATTCATTTAATGGCAATGGTGCCGATCCATTTGGAGGCGCAACACACGTTTTTCCATGGGATGAAAAGAAAGATGCAGTAGAGCGGGCAAAAGATAAAATGGATGCAGCCTTTGAATTTATTACCAAAATGCAAATTCCATATTATTGTTTCCATGATGTGGATGTGGTAGATTATAGCGACGATGTTGCCGAAAACGAACGCAGATTACAGACACTTGTTGAGTATGCCAAACAAAAACAGGCCGATAGCGGCGTAAAACTATTATGGGGAACAGCCAATTTATTCAGCCACAAGCGCTATATGAACGGTGCATCTACCAATCCGGATTTTCATGTACTGGCGCATGGCGCTGCCCAGGTTAAAGCTGCCCTGGATGCGACCATAGCACTTGGCGGTGCGAATTATGTTTTTTGGGGTGGCAGAGAAGGTTATATGAGCTTACTGAACACCAATATGAAACGTGAGCAGGAGCATTTGGCAAAATTCTTACATACGGCTAAAGATTATGCCCGCAAACAGGGTTTTAAAGGAACCTTCTTTATTGAACCAAAACCATGTGAACCTTCCAAACACCAATACGATTACGATGCAGCAACAGTAAAAGGCTTTTTACAACAATACGATCTCTTGGCAGACTTTAAGTTAAATTTAGAAGTAAACCACGCCACACTGGCTGGTCATACTTTCCAGCATGAATTACAGGTTGCGGCAGATAATGGCCTGTTAGGATCTATCGACGCAAACCGTGGCGATTACCAGAATGGCTGGGATACGGATCAGTTCCCGAACGATATTAACGAGCTAACCGAAGCCATGTTAATCATTTTAGAAGGTGGCGGCTTACAAGGTGGGGGTGTAAACTTCGATGCGAAAATTCGCCGTAATTCTACTGATCAGAAAGATTTATTCTATGCACACGTAGGTGGTATGGATATCTTTGCCAGGGCATTAGTTACTGCGGATGCCATTCTTCAAAAATCTGATTATAAAAAAGTAAGGGCCGACCGCTATGCTTCATTTGATAGCGGAAAGGGTGCCGAATTTGAACAGGGTAAATTAAGCCTGGAAGACTTAAGAAATTACGCTGCAGAAAATGGCGAACCAGAAGTGCGCAGCGGAAAGCAGGAATATCTGGAGAACCTGATTAACCGGTATATTTAAATTATCTCCATAAATATATTATCCGCGGTCTGTGCAGGCACAGACCGCGATAGTACCTAAACTAAGCAAACTTAAATTTCTCTTCTCCCTTATTGGTGTACATTCTATTGCGAATGACAATCAAATAACCCATCTTAGCCGAATAATCTTTAATTTGAGGAAGTTCAAAATTAATAAACGTCATTTTAACATTTTTTAATTCAAAAAAAATGCAGATTAATTTATGATTTTGCTACATTTAGATTTCTAAACCAAATAACTTAAATGAAAGTCACAGATTACATTATTTTTTTAGCCTACTTTGCCATTGTGGCAATTTATGGCTTTTGGATTTACCATCGTAAAAAGCAGAAGCAGATGAGCAGCAAGGATTATTTCCTTGCGGAAGGTTCACTTACCTGGTGGGCCATTGGTACATCTTTAATTGCCTCTAACATTAGTGCCGAGCAATTTGTAGCCATGAGCGGCGACGGATTTAAAATGGGATTGGCCATCTCCACTTACGAATGGATGGCAGCTGCAACGTTAGTAATTGTAGCTACATTTTTTATTCCCGTATATCTTAAAAATAAGATCTACACCATGCCGCAATTTTTAAGTCAGCGTTACAATGGCACCGTAGCCATGATTATGGCTGTGTTTTGGTTGTTATTGTACGTGGTGGTAAACTTAACCTCTATCTTATACCTGGGTGCACTGGCTGTAAGCAGTATTTCTGGTATTGGTTTCTGGTATTGTATGATCGGCCTGGCCATTTTTTCTGTAATTATAGCATTAGGTGGCATGAAAGTAATTGGTTACACGGATGTAATCCAGGTAGCATTTTTAATTTTCGGCGGTTTAGCCACTACTTATCTGGCACTTAATTTAGTAAGTGATCATTTTGGTGGCCACGGTGTACTGGATGGTTTATCGTTCTTAAGGGAAAAAGCGCCAGATCATTTCCACATGATATTTAAGAAAGACAGTGCCAATTATGCTTCCTTACCGGGCATGACGGTATTGCTAGGCGGAATGTGGATTGTAAACTTAAATTATTGGGGATGTAACCAGTACATCACGCAACGTGCTTTAGGCGCTGATCTGAAAACGGCAAGAGCAGGTATTTTATTCGCTGCCTTTTTAAAGCTTTTGATGCCATTAATCGTGGTATTGCCAGGTATTGCAGTATATATGTTATATACAGAAAAAACGGGTATTGATGTGAATTCAATGATGCCTGGCGGAGAACTTCGTCCGGATAGAGCGTACCCTACTTTATTGAATATCCTGCCTACAGGACTAAAGGGTTTATCTTTTGCCGCTTTAACCGCAGCAATCGTAGCCTCGTTAGCCGGTAAAATCAATAGTATCTCTACCATCTTTACCCTGGATATTTTCAAGAAACACATTAATGTAGAAGCTAATGAGAAAAAACTGGTAGGTACCGGACGTGTAGTTGTAATTGTTGCAATGGCTATCGCAATCGCCATTTCGCCATTTTTAGGTATCGATAAAAAAGGTGGCTTCGAATTTATTCAGGAGTATACCGGTTTTGTAAGTCCTGGTATTTTTGCCATGTTTATTTTAGGCTTCTTCTGGAAAAAAACCACTTCCAATGCCGCTTTATTTGCTACAATAGGTGGTTTTGGTTTATCGGTATTGCTAAAATTCCTGCCAGGAATGATGGATTTGTCTTTCCTTCACAATTTTGGATTCTCGGTAGCCAATGCAGATGGAGTTTACGAGATACCTTTCCTGGATAGAATGGGCATTGTGTTTGTAGTCTGTATAATCGTGATGTTTGCCATTAGTATGTTCGAAAACAGCAAAGGCGATAAATCAAATGGTTTAGAAGTAGATTCGAGCATGTTCAAAGTTCATCCTTCTTTTGCCGTTGGATCACTGATTGTATTCGGAATTTTAGTTGCACTTTACTCTACTTTCTGGTAAAATTAAAATAAAAATATCCGAAAGGCCCGCAATGAAAATTGCGGGCCTTTCTTGTTTTTCTACTATTCAATTTTCATCAGTCCGTAGAGACGCTGCGCTTAACTCAACGGACAGGAAGGAAAAGCCGATTAATAGTAACACAGACTCCAGCCAAAATAGCCCTGATCCGATAGCCATTGGATGAAGTGGAAGCCCGCAAGCGAAGCATGAGCGCGGACTTATAACGGAAAGCAGGACTACAATAACCAATCAGCACTGCAATTGCGCTTCAAAAAAACAGAGATAATAATTTTAGACTATATAATTAACCAAACCCGGCTGACCCCAACTTATCGATAAAATTCACTTCTGTTTAATTGGAAATATTGAGTTTGAAAACTCAATCCTATCCGTAAATCCGTTTAGACGCTACGTTTAACTCTACAGCCAGGATAGCTGGAAGCGCCAATTAACAGTAACACAAACTCCAATTAACATAGCCCTGATCCGATAGCCCTTAATGTCTGCAGGTTAACATCGGGATCAAATTGGCAGCGGAAAAGCGGAAACTGAAAATGCCATGCAAACAGAACCGATCATTTTCTAAGCCTAATCGTCAGAAAATTTTATTAAAAATGCTATAAAGCTTCCAATTTTTAGCCAATTACTTTATAAATCTCCAAAAACCATTCGAACTGTCAAATATTTTCTACATTTGTCTCATCATTAGGGGTGCCTTGTTTAAATAACACAAAAACAGGCTGAGATCATACCCATTTTGAGGCAAAAGGTCGAAGGTAAAAAGGTAGAGGGTAAAATCCATCAGCCTTAAAACCTTCCAACCATCAACCTCAAATGCACCTGATCCGGGTAATGCCGGCGTAGGGATTGGAGTTATGGAAGTTTAACTGAAATCGGGGAGGCCCCTTTTCCGATGGGTTTAACTAAAAACAATAAAATTGAAAAATTTATTTTTTGCAGCACTTTTTGCAATGTTGCCTTTCTTTTTATCGGCACAAATTTCGGTTACAGGTAAAGTAACAGATCAGAACCAGCAGCCTCTGCCAGGCGCTACAGTTAAATTGCGGAACCAAAAAACAGCGGTGGTAAGCGATGCTGCCGGAAATTACAGCATTACAAACCTATTGAACGGAAAGTATACCATTGTTGTCAGTTATGTGGGTTATAAAACAATCGAAAAAGCTGTCGAACTTACTCAGAATACTACAGCTGATTTTAGCCTGGCACCACAAAATTTCCTGGCTGATGAGGTAATTGTACGCGCAACCCGCGCTACAGATAAATCAGCAACTACCTATAAGAATATTGGCAAGGAAGAAATCCAGCAGAATAATTTTGGGCAGGATTTGCCTTTTATTTTACAAAATACACCAGGTGTAGTGGTTACTTCTGATGCTGGTGCCGGTGTAGGCTATACAGGGATCAGAATCCGCGGAAGCGACAACAGCCGGATTAACGTTACGGTTAATGGCATCCCCATTAATGATAGCGAGAGCCAGGGAACATTTTATGTAAACATGCCCGATTTTGCCTCGTCTGTTGATAATGTGCAGATTCAGCGTGGTGTAGGGACCTCAACCAATGGCGCTGGAGCATTTGGCGCGAGTTTAAACATCCAAACGACTGCAAGCGAAACAGAACCCTATGCCGAACTGAACAATACTTATGGCAGTTTCAACACCTGGAAAAACACTGTAAAAGTAGGTACAGGTTTGATTAACAACCGTTTTAGCTTTGATGGCCGTTTATCAAGAATCAGTTCTGACGGTTATGTAGACCGTGGATCTTCTTTGTTAAAATCATACTTTTTATCTGGCGCTTACCATGGGGATAAGGATTTATTGCGTGTAAATGTTTTTTCCGGAAATGAAAAAACCTACCAGTCATGGAATGGAATCCCGCAATCGCGTTTAGAAAATGATTTAACTGGAATGCAGGCTTATATTGACAGAAACGGACTAAGTACAGAAGATGCGGCAAACCTGCTTAACTCGGGCAGGAGGTATAATAGTTTTCTTTATAACAACCAAACGGATAATTATACGCAGAACCATTACCAGTTAATCTATGCCAAACAGTTTTCTGATCAGTTTTCTTTTAACGGTGCCTTACACTATACCCACGGCGAAGGTTATTATGAAGAATACAGGGTGCAGGATAAATTGAAAAATTATGGTTTAAATCCGGTTGTTATTCCGGGGGGGACACCGGTTACAACTACAGATCTGATTCGCCGCCGCTGGCTGGATAATGATTTTTACGGTGTTACCTACGCTTTTAATTATGTGCCGGAAAAGAATTTAAATTTTACGTTGGGTGGAGCTTACAATGAATACAAAGGCGCACATTTTGGCCAGGTAATTTGGGCACAATACGCTTCAAACGGCGATATTGACCGACATTATTACGATAACGATGGTTTTAAGACCGATTTTAATGTTTATGGCAAGGTAAATTATATTCCTGTTGAAGATTTGAGTTTATTTGCCGATCTGCAATACCGCCGTGTCTATTATGATATTGCCGGAACAGAAAATAAGCTAAATACGCTGGCCATTAACCAAACCCTGAATTTCTTTAATCCGAAATTTGGAGCTACCTATTTTATTAATCCGCAGAGCAACATTTATGCTTCGTTCAGTGTGGCCAACAAAGAGCCTAACCGTGATGACTTTACAGATGCCGCCGTGGGCGTTACCCCTAAACCAGAGCGTTTACATGATATAGAACTGGGCTACCGTTTTAAAAACCAACAATTTAATATAGGTGCCAATGCCTATGGCATGTTTTACAAAAACCAATTGGTGGTTACCGGAAAAATAAATGATGTAGGGGGAAATTTCCGTCAGAACGTAGATCGGAGTTACCGCTTAGGCGTTGAGGTAGATGGTGCTTACACCATCAGTTCTCAGTTTGTATTAAATGTCAATGCCGCAATTAGCCGCAATAAAATCAAAAACTTTACCGAGTATTATGACGATTATGATAACGGTGGACAGGTAGTTAAAAACTATGAATTAACTGATATCTCCTATTCTCCAAATGCAGTGCTTTTTGGTGAGCTGGTTTATAAGCCCTTAAGTGGTTTTGCCGTGGCATTACAAAGCAAATATGTAAGCAAGCAATACCTGGATAATACCGAGAACAATGATAGGACGATAAACGGTTACTGGGTAAACAATGCACGTTTAGGTTATGATTTTAAATTTGCGGGCGTTAAAAACGTTAACATTGGTTTACTGGTCAACAATATTTTGGATAAACAATACGAAAGTAACGGTTATACTTATGGCTATCAATCGGGAGGAAGCAGAATCACCGAAAACTTTTTTTATCCACAGGCAGGTACCAACTTTTTGTTAAGTTTGAATGTAAAGTTTTAGTCTTTTATTCAGCGTTGACAACCTAATTTACCAGTTGTCCGTTAAGTTGTCAACGTTTATTAAGCCCTGGTATGAAATACATCGAGAAATTTCAGTACATCACACATGATATCCCGCAATTAAATCACATCGAACAGGCACAATTGGCCTGCGAGGCCGGTGCAAAATGGATCCAGTACCGTTGCCTGAGCAAAAATGACGAAGCACTCTTGCTGGATATTAATACGATTGCTGAAATCTGCGACGACTGGGGTACCACGTTAATCGTTACCGATCATGTTCATTTAAATGGAAAGGCTGATATTCAGGGTTTTCATATAGAAGATATGAACGCCGATTTTATTGCCCTGCGCAAACTGGTTGGCCCGGATATTACCCTTGGTGGATCTGCAATTACAGTACAAAATTTAACCCGCCTTGCCCGGGAAGGAGCTGATTATATAGGCTATGGTCCATTTGCAGCAACTGAAACCAAACCCAACAGTTATGAACATTTAGGTATTGAAGGTTATCAGCATGTGGTAAAAGAACTGAAAGGTCAGGCCATCAACATTCCGATATTGGCGGTGGGTGGTATTAAAACATACGATGTGGAAGCTTTAATGCAAACGGGCGTTTATGGGATAGCCGTTTCCGGCGCCATTAATTTTGCTGACGATTTTTTGGAAGCCTATCAGGATTTTTATACATTGGTTAAAGAAAGTACCCTTCTATAGATAAGCAGGCGCCTTCAGGGCTGATTAATATCCATACAATCGTAATCATTTTACGCATGGCTGATTCTTCTTATACCTTACTTAAAGCGAAATTTCTATATTCGCATTATGTCTTCACACCATATTGTAAAAGAAAAACAGGAACCGGCTTTGTACATCGATGAGCTTGGCGATTTTAACGAAGAACTTTTAGGACAACTGCTTGAATGGAGTCCTACACTTTTGGTAAACGGAGAAAATTATGATAAAATCTTTTCTTTAGGTTTAAAGGTAGATGTGCTGGTAAACGGAAGTGGGCAGGAAGCGCAGGAAGACACAAAAGTTATTCAGGGACCTGTTGATGCTTTAATGGTAGCCATTAATTATCTGTATGAAGAGAAATATCCTGCGGTAAATGTAATTACGAGGAAATTCGATCTGGAGAAATTTGCAGGTTTTGAAGACAAAATTAATCTGGTGGTATTTACAGAAAGAGCAAAGCACTATCCCATAAAAACGGGATTTTCGGTTTGGAAACCTGCGGGAAGTGAATTTCTGATTCATGGTAACCGGTATCTCGAAGTAACCAACCTCGCGCAGAATGAGGAAGAAATTTTTACCGTGGTTAAAGATGGCTTTGTGGAATTTACCTTCTCAGGACAACCAATTTTTATTAGCGAACCCATATGATCACCCTTAGAAAAGCTAAAGAAGAAGATTTAGAAATCATCAGGGATATTGCTGCGGCAACCTGGCCATCGACCTACCTTGATATCATCGGCCAGGCACAGATTGATTATATGTTGGATAAAATGTATAGCCAAGGAGAGCTGCTGAAGCAATTGATGGATGGGCATATTTTCCTGATTGCAGAAGAGGGTGAAAATCAGTTTGGTTTTGCAGGATATTCCATCATTGATCATGAGGAACGCATTTATAAGCTGCACAAGCTTTATGTTTTGCCATCTGCACATGGTAAAGGCATTGGAAAAATTTTAATTAATGAGGTTTTTAACCAGGTAAAAAATGCTGGGGGAAGTGCTTTGCAATTGAATGTGAACAAACATAATAAAGCCAAAGATTTTTACCTGAAAGGAGGTTTTACCATTAAAGAATCGGTAAAACTTGATATTGGTGAAGGCTATTTTATGGATGATTATATCATGGAATACAAGTTTTAAATCTTCTCCAACCGTCATTGCGAGAAGGCTTTTTCAGCCGGCGAAGCAAGCTTTATTAGCATGAAAGATTGCGTCGTCGTTCCTCCTCGCAATGACGATTTTTTTCGGGAGTACGTCCATGGTAACATACCGAATGTTCGGCCGCCTTAGGTATAAAGTTTTTCAACAAGCTCCATATAACAGATCAAAAATAAGATAACGTCGGATCGTCTGGACTGAAGCAGCGAAATGACGATAAAATCCCCCTTAATTCTTCATCCTACCCTGCTCAGCTTCGGTGCCTGTTGAACGGCGACGGGCAGGTTTAATCTCATTTTTACCAAAACGGTAGGTAAAACTAATCCGTCCGATTCGGGTTTCATTTTTTTGATGTAACGAATAGGTTAAGCCCGGATAGGCGCTTGATAAATTATTTTCAGACATATTAAATACATCGGATAAGGCTAGCTTCAAACTTGCTTTTTTGTTAAACATTGATTTGCTTAAACCTGCATCAATATAATAACGGGCTTTTAAACTTAACGTTCCATAATCCAGCGGTGATTCGTAGCTGCCATTTATTTCTGCTGTAAAACCATCCATAATGGTAAAGGTTTGCTGAGATTTAAACTGGAAAGATGTTTTTCCGGTTTTTAAAGCACTCCCGGCCAGATCCGGCGCTTCAAAACTAAGGTAAAAAACATTCAGGTTATTATTGGTCTGCCACCATTTCGTCAGCTGAAGCGGTACATTTAAATTGGCATTATAGCTAATATTAGTAGCGATGTTTGCATTGGTTTGATATAACGATTGATTTGCCGCATCAGGCAGAATGACCTCGGCAATGACATCATTAATCCTGCTATAGCCTATCGAGAGCATATATTTTTGCAACAGGGTATAACTGAGCTCAAAGTTGTGTGTATACTGCGGGTTTAAAAATGGATTTCCTTTACTATAGGTAAATTCATCCAAATAATAAATAAATGGATTTAAAGCGTCGTAACTCGGTCGGTCTATCCTTCTGCTGTAAGAAAACCCCAATTGATTGTTTTTCGAAAGCTTTTGCTGAACAAATAATGTTGGAAAGAAATCCCAGTAATTTCGTTCTACAACAGTGTTTTTGGTAACCAAATTTCCTTTCGAATTGGTTTGCTCCATCCTTAGACCAATTTGCACACTGGTATTTTTAAACTGCTTGTTGATATTAGTATAAGCCGCATTTACATTTTCATCATATATAAACTGATTGCTTCTCTTTACATCGTTTTGCCAGGCATTACTTACAAACGCTTCTGCCTGAAGATCATTATCCGTCTTCACCCAGCTGCTTTTAAGCCCGGCCTCAAGTTTAACCGTTTTGGTTAACGAAACATTATAATCGATTTTAAATGCCTTAATATCAATAATGGAAGGGGTATTGTTCCGGGTATAGATGATCGGGCGGATGCTGTTGCCATTTTGAAAACGATAGTCGTTTTCATAGTTGGAACCATCATTACCTTTATATCTGGAATAATCAACATCTGCAGAGATTTCTGAACCCGCGGTATCTAAAACAGACTTATAATTTAAATTATAAGACACGTTATTGTATGCGTTTGTTTGCAACGAATTGGTAATCAGACTCGAATCTACCTTTTGAAAAGATGGGCCGATTAAGGTATTATTGGCTGAAGCCTCGGTACCGTGGTTAAAATAACCGTTAACCAATATGCCAATGGTGTTTTTCTTGTCGATAAAATAATCCAATCCTGCCTTAAGGTTATTGTTATATTGTTTTCTATTGCTCTCGCCTACCTGCATAAAGTAAGTATTGGGTGTACCATTAGAAATCCGATCAATAGCAATCAGGTTATCGCGCTCAAACTTGCCATAGTTATAGTTACCAAAAAGATTAAGTTTCTTTGTACGGTGGTTCAGGTTTAAACCTGCATTTCCCCTTAGGTTTTTACCATAACCTAAAGATCCGTTTATGCTACCGTTGGTTCCGCCGCTTTTATTTTTTTTGGTTTTGATATTAATGATTCCTGAGTTACCTGAAGCATCGTATTTGGATGATGGATTGGTAATCAACTCAATGCTTTCAATGTCTGAACTCTGCATATTCCGCAGCAGGTTGGCTACATCGGCACTACTCATATAGGTCTGCTTACCGTCCAGTTGAATCAATACTCCCTGTTTGCCCATCATCGAAATCTTATCGTTTTGATCTACTGTCACGCCTGGTGCTTTTTGTAAAACTTCAAGCGCGGTAGAACCCGTCATGATGGAACTATTGGAGACATTCATGACAATTTTGTCCATCTTCCTTTCAATCAGCGGTTTGGTAACGGCTATATTTACTTCTTTTAGACGCTGTGCAGTCGCAACCAGCTTAGCCATACCGAAATCAATGCTCTGGTGGTTTTCAGTTAAGGTAATTATTTTACTTTTAAGCGTTTTATATCCCATGCTACTGGCTTTGTAAAAGTAGCTTCCTTTATTCGCCACAACAAATCCGAACCTACCATTCGGATCAGTAAAAGCTGTTTTAACCATACTCGAATCTGCAGCCTTAAACAGAACAACTGTTACACCATCAACTGGTTTATCCTGCTCGTCTACAATTACACCATTGATATTGGCTTTAGGTGTAGTTTGGGCGAAGGCCTGCATACAGTTTAAAAAAAGAGTTATCAGAAACGCTGTTTGATATATATTTTTCATTAGTCAGGTTTAAATTTTCTTAAAAAACAGGGCAAAAGAAATCCATAACACCTGTAAAAGGCATTTTTCAGTTATTGCTATTTTTTAAAGTTTAGTTTGGAAACGAAAGGTTTCCATGATTTTGTTATCAGTAAGACGACCGTTTTTTGAAAAGGTTACAGGGAATATGGAAAAGTATGGAAGCCAAAGTTCAGCGTTCTTAGTCGATGATCCATGACTGAGGTTTGGAGATGAAAAAGTTATTAAAAGCCCGTTTACATCAACGTTCACACATTACTTCAATTAATGTTATAGCGACTCGTAAATCCAAATCTTATTTCATTGCGTCATTCTGAACTTGTTTCAGAATCCTTAGGAAGAGGGAAACAGATATCCCCACAGGAAAATGCGCTTTCTAGATAGATCCTGAAACCAGTTCAGGATGACGATCAGCAGAAAGAAGTTTCGCAATATGAGGAAGTAATAACGTCCAATTTCGGTTAACTCATTAAACAATTAACCAAAATGCCAATTGCCAATGAATAAAATAGGCCACAGACACACAAGTTTACACGTGCTTATCTATGGCCTGTAAATTCTTCAGAAGGAAATCTTTTATTTTACTCCAAGTACATCAACACCTTGTTCGAAAACCACGTCAACCGGTATATTCTTTTTGGTTAAACGATCAAGGTCTTTCTGCAATTCTGGATGGATAATCGCTTTCTCTTTTTGTGCTTTCTCTACCGCAGCTTTATCGCCATTACCTTGAAGGGTAAGAATGAATGCACTCAAATCGTTCATGGCAGATGCAAATTTTTCGAAGTTTACCTTGTAAGTACCTTTGGATGTACGCTCAAAAGCGCCTTTTTCCTGAAAATAATTAAAGCATTGCATGTTTGCCTTTCCATGTGCTTCAGAAACACCAAAGCGGACTGAGCGTAAAATACCAGCCATAAATGTGGTGTAATAATCTTTTATATCACCTTGCAATTCACCCTTTTTAAGCAGGCCGGTTACCATATATAAACCTAAGATATCCGCTTTGCCTTCTTCCAGCCAGCTGTATTGCTCTTTTAATGCTGCACGAACAAAGCCTTTTCCGGTGATGGTTTTTTTGATGCCTAAACCATGTGCTACTTCATGAAACATTACGTTGGCAAAAAAGGCATCAAACTTAATGTACTGCTGTTGGTCGGCTTCAATTAATTCTTTTGATATTGGTACCAGGATCTTATCAAATTTCGCCTGCATAGCGTTTTTAAGCTGCGACCGGCGCGTGCCCTTTTCCTGTTGAATCTTTTCGTCGTTTGGAAGATTAACAGCGATCGTTTTCGATCCGGCATTACAATCTCCGGCATAATAAACGACGTCATAAGCATTTAGTTCAGAGTCGGTTCCCGGGGTTTCTGTTTTGTATTTTGCCGCAACAGGTAGATTTTTTTGTAAGTCAGGAAGCATTTTTACATATTTCGCCAAACGTTTGCTCCACTCTTTGTCTTTGATCAAAACATAAGCTTCGTAACTGGTACGGGCATTAAAAAGTTTGTCTTCATAATTTTCAATAGGGCCGATAATGATATCCAGGCCATTGGTTTTCATATCCAGCCAGGCATAATCACTCGCTGTAAAATTATCGGTTACCAAAGCATCTGCTCTTAAGTTCAGATATTTTTTTAAACCGGCATCCTCCGCAATCAGAGCCGCCTGTTTCAACAATGAACTCGCTTTTTGTAATTCTGCAGCAAATAGTACGTGATAGGGTACCGTTGATAATTTTCCGGTGCTGTCTTTTTGAACAACGGAATAGGCGCCAAATTTATCCTTAAGGTCTGACTTTTCAATGGCTTCCTTTGTAATGCCGTATGGATAAAAGAATGATCCTTCCGGTTTCGGGCCAACACCTTCAACAAATGGTTTATCATTATTTAATCTGTCCCAGGGACCATAATTGATATTAACAAAATCGCGTGTTTTTTCGTCTTTAATAGTAGCCAGCAGACTATCTCTTTGCGGATAGGCCTGTTTCCAGTAAAGTTGATCCATAATTTCTGCCGCCTGAATTAACAAGGGCAAAATTTTACGATCGTTAACACTAAGCCCGTTAATATTGGTAGTTAACTTTACCCGCTCGTAAATGGGTAGCCGCTGCGCAACGTAATTGATCAGGCTATCTTGTCGTACCACCACAGTCTTTTCATCTTTAGATTTATTGTTACCAGTGCAAGACGATAAAGCGCCTACTGAAATAGCGACTGCCGATAAAAACAGGGCTGATTTGTATAAATTCTTCATATTAAAGTATATGGCTGCTAAATTAGTAAATTTTGAAAGCTTTGTATAAAGTTTGATGCATTGGCCGAAGTTTAACATAACTTTGTACCTTCGATCAGCTAACTGTTTACGCTATGTTGTTTTTCAAATTATCAAAATCATTTTCTATTTCTGCACTTTCTCTGGTACTTATTTTATCTGCATGTGGAAGCAGCAAATACGCTGCAACAGAAAAAATTTATAAGGAAAAGGCTAAAGATTTTTCAAAAATAATAAACGCTACGCCTCCGGTTGGCCAGCTTTACGATTCGTTGAGCGCCGCCAATCAGGAATGGATTGGTTCTGTAAATTTTGGCATACGGAAACCAAACTTTGTGGTCATTCACCATACTGCTCAAGATAGTCTGGCTCAAACTATAAAGACATTTTTTTCAACCAAAGCCGGTACCAGCGCACACTATGTAATTGGCCGAGATGGTAAAGTTGTACATATGGTTAACGACTATTTGCGTGCAAACCATGCTGGTGTGAGCAAATGGGGCAAAGACACTGACCTTAATTCTTCATCTATTGGCATTGAACTGGATAATAATGGCTTAACTGATCCATGGCCTGATGCGCAGATCAACAGCTTATTAAAGTTGCTGGCAACTTTAAAAAAAACATATAACATCCCAACAGCGAATTTTATTGGTCATGCAGATATTGCACCAGGTCGTAAAAACGACCCCAGAAATTTTCCCTGGAAGCGACTGGCAGATAAAGGTTTTGGATTTTGGTACGATGAGGTTTTAAAAAACCCACCTGCCGACTTTGATACAGAAAAAGCCCTCAAATACATTGGTTATAATACCACCAACTTACCCGCTGCCATTGAAGCTTTTAAAATTCATTTTATACAAACAGATATCACAAAAACTTTAACTCCGGTTGATATTTTAGTATTGTATAATGTTTATACAAAGTATTAAAGCAGATTAGCCTACACGATCACGCTGACGCGATATTAATAACCGGTTTTGAATTGCTGCAATCTTTTAGGAGAATAATTTTAACTTTGGTTATCTAATTAATATGTTATGCTCCGCTTCATCTGCAGATGGCTGTTTTTATTAGGTCTCATACTATCTGCCAAACCTTTTTCTGTCTCTGCTCGTCAGTTAATTGACCAGCAAATCATTAAAAACTATGATACAATCAGAAAAAATATCCCAAGAGAAAAAGTCTACGTTCAACTAGACAAACAACTGTTTGCTCTGCAAGACACTTTATGGTTTAAGGCTTATCTTGTAGATGCTACAACAAATGCCTATTCACCAATAAGCGGACTAATTTATTTTGACCTCATCAGTTCAGCAGGGAATCCTGTAGCCACTCTAGCCCTGCCCTGTAGTTTTGGACTTACCTGGGGTTCATTTGTTTTAGCTGAAAAACGATTTCCTCCCGGCCGTTACACTTTTAGGGCATATACCCGATGGATGCAGAACTTTGGAAGTGCTTATATTTTTAAACGTGAAATCACAATAGTTGATCCCCAGATACAAAATAACGATTTAGGTAAAAGTAAAATTTCAGCAGCTAGCCGCAAAGTAAATCCATCAAAGTTAAACCTGACCAATTCAGATATTGATATTCAGTTTTTACCTGAAGGTGGAAGCTGGTTACAGCAAATAACTCAGAAGATGGCTTTCAAGGCAATTAACAGTTTAGGTAAAGGTATCAAGGTAGAAGGTGAAATACTGGATTCAAAACAGCAAAAAGTTGCTGATTTTAAATCAAATATGAATGGAATGGGTTATTTTAAAATGATGCCGCTTCCGGATGAGCAATATTCTGCTAAAATTAAAGTGGGTGATAAGTTCTTTAATCAAAAATTGCCTAAATCCTTAGCCCTGGGAACCGCTTTAAGTCTAGATGTAAATAGCAATGCAGATTCAATGATGTTGAAGGTATTTTCAACTCAGGCAAATCCATATTTAACTATAATCGGACAATCCAGAGGAAATCTTTGTTTTATTGCACATATCAAGGCTGATAAAGAGGAGAAGGCCATAAAAGTATCTAAAAATCTTTTTCCAACAGGAGTAAGTCAGATTTTGCTTGTTAATGAACTGAATCAGGTATTGAATGAACGATGTTTCTTTTTAAAATTTAAAGATCAATTGATGATCTCATCTGCGATAGATGGGGCAAGTTTCGGTAAAAGAGATAGTATTCCTCTAAAAATCAAGGTAACGGATGGTGGAGGTAACCCGGTAGAAGGTTCTTTTTCGCTATCGGTAACTGATGATCATCAGATTTTAAAAGACATAACGCATGATTCCAATATCCTGAGCGATCTCTTGCTCACCAGTGATTTAAAAGGGGAGATTGAAAAACCCGGACAATATTTTGCTTCAGTAAATAGAAACGCGGCTGAAGATCTGGATGCACTTATGCTTACCCAAGGCTGGGTAAGTTATGACTGGCCAATGAATAAAATTCCTGAATTTAAACCTGAAAATGATTATACTATAAGTGGAACGGTGACTAATATCTTTAATAAGCCTGCTGTGGGCGCAAAAGTCACCATTTTAGGTCAAAATAAAGGTTTTATGATGATGGATACAGTTACTAATAAAAGTGGTGAATTTCTTTTTAAAGATTTACCGATTTTAGATAGTGCTTCTGTAGTCATTCAAGCCCTAAATGTTAATGGAAAAAAAGGTACACTAGGCATTGAATTAAATGAATTTAAGCGGCCTTTAGCAGAGCCTGTTAAAGGAAATACAGAACAAAACGAGGTTGATTTGCCAGATTCAACCATTCAAAAATTTTTGGCAGTGAGACGTCAGACTGAAGAAGCACTGATCAAAAGTGGCATTGTATTACGTGAGGTTAAAATATTTGGTAAAAGCACAGTAAAAGGATCAAAGAATCTGAATGGGCCAGGGAATTATTCCCAAGTCCTAACGGATATCGATCTGGAGCCGATGGCTAAAAAAACACTTTATGATGTTTTGATGGAAAAGATAAAAGGCTTTCGCCCGGGGTTTGAACGGCGAAGCGGTAAAAGAGACTTTTTCATAAATTTCGATCTGGCCAGGTTTGTCATCGATGGAATGGATATAGATCGCTTTTATATGGGAGGGGGTAGCGGAACGAATGCCTATTATGAATATGTGAAAAGTTATCTGGATTATTATTCGGCAGAAGATATTATCGGTATCGAAACCATGGAGAATGGTTTAAGCTGGAGTTACAGATCTCAGTTTAAACATCCGATGGACAATACCAACTATGCTTTTATTGAAATCACAACCAAAGTCGGCTTAGGTCCATTTTTAAAAAAGGCTGCTAATATGTATCTGCTAAGGCCCATTAATTATGGTGACAAGCGGGTTTTCTATCAGCCAAAATATACAAATACTAACAAAGATAATGCACGTCCGGATTACCGGTCTACAATTTACTGGAACCCGAATATAATAACAGATAAAGATGGAGTAGCCGAGGTAAGTTTTTTCTCTTCAGATCAAAAAGGAAGCTATACAGTTTGGATAGAGGGAACAGATATAAATGGTGGATTAGGCCTAAAGGCAATGAAGATCAATATTCGATAAGACCAGACCAACCATCATTTCAATATTCTAATTTTAAAGCCATAGTATCCAAAATTAATCGGGATCTATGGCTTTAAAATTATATTGATTTTTAGACTTTCTTGAAGGTGTCTTTTAATGTAACTGTTCTGTTGAAAACCAATTTATCGGCTGTAGAATCTTTATCTAAACAGAAATAACCTTTGCGGATAAACTGATAGCGGCTTTCTAAATTGGCATCTGCCAATGCTGGCTCAATGTAGGCAGTAGGTAATACAATTAAACTTTCGGGATTTAAATAGTCTTTAAAATCACCTTCTTCTGCATCCGGTGTTTCAGATGTAAATAAACGATCGTATAAGCGGATTTCGGCCGTTTTAGCATGCGGAGCGCTTACCCAGTGGATGGTTCCTTTAACATTGATCCCGCTCGTATCGCTTCCGCTCTTCGATTCCGGAATGTAGGTACAATGAATTTCAGTAACGGTTCCGTTTTCATCCTTCACAAAATCTTCGCATTTAACAATGTAGGCAAATTTTAAGCGTACCATTGCACCAGGAGCCAGACGGAACCATTTCTTTGCCGGCACTTCCATAAAATCTTCACGTTCTATCCAAAGCTCCTTGCTAAAAGGGATTATCCGTGTACCCCCGCCATCTTCAGCTTCAGGATTATTCTCGCCGATTAACTCTTCTGTACCTTTTTCATAATTCGTGATCACCAGTTTAATCGGGTCTAAAACTGCCATTACCCGGTTAGCCGTTTTATTTAAATCTTCGCGGATGCAAAATTCCAATAAACTAAGCTCAATTAAGTTTTCGCGTTTGGCAATACCGATACGTTCGCAAAACTCGCGGATACTTTTTGGGGTAAAACCTCTCCTACGCAAACCGCTAATAGTAGGCATACGCGGATCGTCCCATCCGTTTACCAGGTTTTCGTTAACGAGTTGAAGAAGCTTACGCTTACTCATTACCGTACTGGTGAGATTTAAACGGGCAAATTCATATTGTTTTGAAGGAAAAATTTCTAATTTTTCGATAAACCAATCATACAGTTCGCGGTGCGAAACATACTCCAGTGTACAAATGGAGTGGGTAATATGCTCAATACTATCGCTTTGTCCATGAGCAAAGTCGTACATGGGATAAATACACCATTTATTGCCTGTACGGTGATGTTCAGCATGTTTGATACGATAGATAATCGGATCGCGCATTAACATGTTCGGACTGGCCATATCGATTTTAGCCCTCAGAATATAGGCACCATCAGGAAATTCTCCATTTTTCATTTTGGTGAAAATGCCTAAATTTTCTTCGATGCTGCGGTTGCGATACGGGCTATCCTGTCCGGGTTCGGTTGGTGTACCTTTTAAGGCTGCGATTTCATCTGCAGAACTCTCATCAACATATGCCAGGCCTTTCTCAATCAGCTTAACGGCAAAGCCATACAGCTCATCAAAATAATCTGAAGCATATAATTCATTTTTCCAGTTAAAACCCAACCACCTGATATCTTCTTGCTGACTGTTTACATACTCTGTTTTTTCGGTAACCGGATTGGTATCATCAAAACGCAGATTGGTATAACCGCCATATTTTTGTGTTAGTCCGAAATTTAAGCATATTGCTTTCGCGTGGCCGATGTGTAGATAACCATTAGGTTCAGGCGGAAAACGCGTAACCAAAGTTTCATACTTACCACTATTTAAGTCGTTCTCAACAATTTCTTCAATAAAGTTCAATGACTTCTCTTCGCTCATAAAAACCTGTAAATTAGGAATGCAAATGTAAAAAGATTAGCGCAATTCTACTTGTTTTAGTTAATGATTAATTTGAGCGTCAAAATCAATACATTTACATCAACTTAATATGAATGATGAGCAAAGTATTAAATCGGCCTATCCGCGTTTTAGTAGCTAAAGTTGGATTAGATGGCCATGACAGGGGGGCTAAAGTAATTGCAACTTCCCTGCGGGATGCTGGTATGGAAGTAATTTATACCGGCCTGCGTCAAACACCAGAAATGGTAGTGAACACGGCGCTCCAGGAGGATGTTGATGCCATCGGAATTTCTATCCTGTCGGGGGCACATCTGACGGTTTTTCCAAAGATTATTCATTTCATGAAAGAAAAACAGTTAGATGATGTGTTATTAACCGGCGGTGGGATTATCCCAGAAGCGGACCGTTTAAAACTGGCAGCCATGGGCGTGGGGGAGCTATTTCCACCGGGTACAACAATGGCAAGTATTGTAGAATATATTCAGAATTGGGTAACAGAAAATAGAAATTTTTAAGCTATGGCATATCAAAATTTAATCTCAGAACTAAAGGAAAACATTTTATACGTCACCATCAATCGCGAAAAGGCGCTAAATGCTTTAAACAAGGATACTTTGGCAGAACTGGCAGATGTAATTGCTTATGCAGATAAAACCGATGAGGTAAGGGGTGTTATTTTGACCGGCGCAGGTGAAAAGGCTTTTGTTGCAGGGGCTGACATTAAAGAATTTTCTGATTATAGTGGTAAGCAGGGAGAGGATTTAGCCAAACTCGGTCACGATCGGGTTTTTAATGCGATTGAGAATTCTTCAAAGCCATTTATTGCCGCTATCAATGGTTTTGCTTTAGGTGGCGGACTAGAGTTGGCCATGGCCTGCCATATGCGCATCGCTTCAGATCATGCGAAGTTGGGTTTGCCCGAAGTAACGTTAGGCTTGATTCCCGGTTATGGAGGTACGCAGCGTCTCACCCAACTGGTTGGAAAAGGCAAAGCAATAGAAATGATTACAACTGCAAATATGATTACGGCTTCAGCGGCAGAAAACATAGGTCTTGTAAATTATGTTGTTCCACAGCCTGATTTAATTACCAAAGCGGAAGAACTATTGAATGTAATCAAGCAACGTGCGCCATTGGCTGTCTCGGCTGCAATCAAGGCTGTTATCGCAGCTGTAAATAATAACGATGGTTATGCTACCGAAATTGAAGCGTTTGGCAAATGTTTTGAAACGGCCGATTTTAAAGAAGGTGTAAGCGCATTTATTGAAAAAAGAAGACCAAATTTTTCGGGAAAGTAGTAATGTCGTAATATTAATTTGACATATAACATAACAAAAATGTTGCACAGCCTTTCCAAAGTGATTTTTTTTGAGTAATTATGTTATTTAATTATTAACTCAATATGTTATCTATGCATATGGGTTTTGATGATAACAACGCTGCTCATGAAAAAGAAGATACTCATTGTTGACGATGAAATTAGCATCGGCTTATTGCTCTCCAATTTTTTAATCAAAAAAGGATTTGAAGTTTCAAATGTAGCAAGTGGCAAAAAGGTTTTGCAAGCACTTGAAAAGAAACGGTTTGATCTGGTATTATGTGATTATCGTTTAGGTGATACAAGCGGGAAGGAGATTTTAATTTACATTAAAGAAAACTATCCCAACACCATTGTCATTATTATTACAGGTTATTCGGATATTAAACTTGCTGTAGAACTGATAAAATTAGGGGCTTATGATTATATTGTGAAGCCGCTTTACCCGGATGAAATTTTAAATACCATCAATAAAGCCTTAGAAACACAGGGCGCACTTCAATCTACTGAAGGTATGGAAGACGCTGGTAGCCCTATTAACTCTGATCTGCTGAATTGCCCGGAGTATATCAATGGGGAGAGCGATGCTTCAGCATTATTGCTCAAACAAATCCAGCTTATTGCACCAACAGGTTATACCGTTATTTTGACGGGCAAAAGTGGAACAGGAAAAGAATGTGTTGCCAAAACCATACACCTGAACAGTTCTCGTCGCGAGCAGCCTTTCGTTGCTATGGATTGCGGATCTTTAACTAAAGAGTTAGCCGCCAGTGAATTTTTTGGACATGAGAAAGGTGCATTTACCGGAGCAGCTTTCACTAAAATCGGTCACTTTGAGCAAGCTAATGGTGGTACATTATTTCTTGATGAGGTCGGTAATCTTTCTTACGAGATCCAGGCAACCCTGCTCAGGGCGGTGCAAGAGCGGAAGATAAAGCGGATTGGAAGTACAAAAGAGATTGATCTGGATGTGCGGCTTATTGTAGCCACCAATGAAAATTTAATGGAAGCGGTTCATAACGGTGCATTTAGGGAAGATTTATATCACCGTTTTAATGAATTTTCGATACAAGTACCGGCGTTAAAAGATCGCGAACACGATATCCTAATTTTTGCAGCGCACTTTTTGGCCAGAGTAAACATAGAATTGAATAAAAATATCAAAGGCTTTTCTGATGAAGTGAAGAAATGTTTATTGGCATACCATTGGCCTGGTAATGTACGCGAGCTGAAAAATGTAATTAGGCGCATTGCCTTATTAACTGATGGTGATTGGATAGAAACCCATGTATTACCATTTGAACTTGGTATAACTGATTATCGGAAGAAACCGAATGAAAGAAAAGCCATCCATTTGCCGCAAACATTAAACCATGATCAATCACTTAATTTGAGGCATGCAGCTAAAGAAGCTGAATATAATGCTATTCTGGAAGTATTAAAAGCGGTTAATTTCAACAAAACCAAGGCCGCAAAAATTTTAAACATCGACAGAAAAACACTTTACAATAAAATCAAATTTATTGATGCTGGCAAGAGAACTTAAATTTTAAATCAGGAAAACAAAACCGGCTATTTTAGCATTTAAAGAATAACCTTATTGCCTAAAAATGTCAGTATTTTCTTATAAGCAGCGTAATAACATCAACCTGGTTATTATTATTGCGCTTGGGGTATTAATTGCGTATTCCCTGCAAAGTATCTTTAGTGCTATTTTAAGTACTTTGGTATTATATACGATCATGAGGCCAGCCTATATCCATTTGGCCGAAAATAAGGGATGGAATAAAAGAGTAACCGCTATATTCCTGATTGCCATCTCCATTATACTCATTGTAATGCCTTTTTATGCATTAAGCACCATGGTAATCAGTAAAATTTCGGAACTGAAGAACAATGAGGTTTTTTTCAGGAATTTACTGATTAAATTACAACATCTTATTCCCGTTAAAATTAATCAGGATCTTATCCAGGAAGGATTAAACCGTTTAGGCAATTGGGCTACCGATCTTTTTCCTTCTTTGCTATCAAGTGCAGTAAATATTGTATTAAGTTTATTAGTGATGTACTTTTTACTCTACTTTATGCTGATCGAGCGGGAAAGATTCGAATTTTCGCTCATTAAATATGCACCATTCAGGGAGCAGAATGCACTTCGCTTTGGCGATGAAATGAGGAATACTACCTATGCAAATGTATTGGGACAAGGATTAATCTGTCTTGTTCAAGGTTCACTTGTAAGCCTGTCTTTTTATGTTTTGGGTTATAAAGACCCGATGTTTTGGGGTGTAATTACAACATTTATTTCTTTTTTACCTGTTTTAGGGCCTCCTGTTGTTTTTGTGCCGGCGGCGATTTTACAGATCGCAAATGGAAATAATTTTGCGGGCTGGGCCATGCTTATTTTTGGTTTTGTAGTCATTATTAATATCGATAATGTATTACGGTTTATGATTGCAAAAAAAGTAGGTAATATTCATCCCATCATAACAGTAATTGGCGTAATTATTGGTATCCCTTTATTCGGAATACTTGGCCTTGTTTTTGGACCATTACTGTTATCTTATTTTATATTGTTGGTTAAGATTTACGAAACCAGTACGCTCGCATCAGAAAGATTGGAAAGAATTAAAACAAATAACGAGCATAGTGAGTTATAATATAGCTTAACAATAAATAATGTAATAGTTTTATATTGTACATCATTGTTAAACCCTTAAAATAAATGATTATGAATGATAACTCAAAAGTTGTAGTTGCGCTTTTAGCTGGTTTAGCTGCCGGTGCAGCCTTAGGAATTTTATTCGCACCAGATAAAGGTGATGAAACCCGTGATAAATTAAGCCAATCACTAAAAGATCTTGGCGATTCTATCAAAGATAAAGCTGCAGATGAGATTAATAATCTGGCTAGCCTTAAAGATAAAGTAGTAGACTCGATTAAAACCAAATTGAGAAGCGTAGAAGAAGAATATAGCGACGACGTAGAGCACGCATAATAAATAAAATATTGCATAGCCGGGCGTTTTGCCCGGCTAAATCTCAATCTGAATTATGCAAGAAAATAAAGATAAAAGTATTGAAGATCTGGTAGACGATGCCAAAGGCTTTTTAGAAGCCAGGGTAGAATACACCAGACTTTATATTGTAGAAAAAGCATCGAAAATTTTCGCTGATCTGGTAACCAGTACCACTGTTATTGTTTGCTTTATCTTGGCCTTTTTATTTGGCTCAGTAACTTTGGCACTATACGTATCCGACCTCTTGGGCAGTTACGCAGGAGGTTTCGGCTGTGTTTCACTGTTCTATATCCTACTGGCTATCATTGTTTATTTAACTAAGGATAAATACATTGAAAAAGCGATTATCAATATAGCGATCAGGAAATATTTTGATAAACTTGCAGATAAGGAGGAAGATGAGAAGTTATAAAGACATCCGTAACCTGGAAGACCTGCAGGCCAGAAAGTTAGAGCTTAAGGTTGAGTATACGCTTAAGCAAAATATGCTTAAAACAGACACCAAAAATTTCTTTAAACAATTTACACTTAGTGCATTGATAAAGAAATATGCAACGCCCAACAACCTGTTTAAAGCCGATGAAAAATTAAATATCAGCGGTACAGCCATGTCATTGCTTCTACCAATGGTGATGAATAAAACGCTATTCAGAGGAGCTGGCTTTTTAACTAAAGCGGCTGTAGGTTTCGTATCGGGTAAGTTAGGTAAATCGCTCGATGCTGAACATTTATCGGCAATTTTTAACTCTGTTAAAGGTTGGTTCGGTAAAAAGAAAGAGAAAAAACAAAAGAAATTTATAGACTACGGGATTCCACCTGATAGTGAAACGTACTAGTTTAATGGTTCATTAGTCATTGGTTCATTAGTGAGCGAAATGCCAAATGGCCTTAATAAAGAAAGCCTCTAGATTTTTTAAATCCTGAGGCTTTTTTATAAGTTCGCTATCTCGATCCATGGGATCTGCCTAAAAACGATACTGACTATGCAGTAGCCAAGAGACAATTAAAAATACCACTTCTACTTGTAAAACAAGCCGAGCATAATGGATCGGTCTACAACTCCGTCTTAATCTTCAATTCTTTCAGTTGTTTCTCGTCGATAATACTTGGACTATCAATCATCACATCTCTACCAGAATTGTTTTTAGGGAAGGCAATTACATCGCGGATAGAATCCAAACCAGCAAAAATTGAGGTTAAACGATCGAAACCAAAGGCAATACCGCCATGCGGAGGTGCCCCGAATTCAAAAGCATCCATCAAGAAACCAAATTGCTTTTGTGCTTCTTCCGCACTAAAACCTAGATGTTTGAACATTAAAGCCTGTAACGCCCGATCGTGGATACGGATAGATCCGCCACCTACTTCTGTTCCGTTAATTACCAAATCGTATGCATTGGCGCGTACTTCTCCAGGATTGGTATCCAATAAAGCAATATCTTCAGGTTTTGGCGAAGTGAACGGATGGTGCATGGCATGGTAACGTTCGGTTTCTTCATCCCATTCCAAAAGTGGAAAATCCAATACCCAAAGGGCAGAGAAGGTATTTTTATCGCGTAAACCTAAACGATTGCCCATTTCTAAGCGAAGCTCATTTAACTGTTTACGTACTTTATCGGTAGAACCGGCTAAGATCAATAATAAATCGCCTTTTTCGGTTTTGAAAGCCTCACTCCACTGTTTAAGATCTTCCTCATTGAAAAATTTATCTACTGAAGATTTTAGGGTTCCATCGTCGTTATGACGGGCATAAATTAAACCTGTAGCACCAATTTGCGGGCGTTTGATGAAATCTGTTAATTCATCTAATTGCTTGCGTGTATAGCTTGCTGCGCCTTTTGCGTTAATACCTACCACTAATTCGGCATTATCGAAAACAGGAAAGCCTTTACCTTTTACCAGGTGGTTAAGTTCTACAAACTGCATGGCAAAACGGGTATCCGGTTTATCAGAACCATATAAACGCATCGCATCCGCATATTGCATGCGGGGTACCTCCGGTAAATCATAATTGCGCACTTCTTTGAACAAAGTACGGATCAGGCCTTCAAAAGTATTTAAGATATCTTCCTGCTCAATGAACGACATTTCGCAGTCAATCTGCGTAAATTCCGGCTGACGGTCGGCCCTCAAATCTTCATCCCTGAAACACTTCACAATTTGAAAATAACGGTCGAAACCCGATACCATTAACAATTGTTTAAAGGTTTGTGGCGATTGAGGCAAAGCATAAAACTCACCCTCGTTCATGCGGCTAGGCACCACAAAATCTCTTGCCCCTTCAGGTGTAGATTTTATCAATACCGGCGTTTCTACCTCAATGAAATCTAAGGCATCCAGATAGCGGCGAACCGATTGGGCCATTTTATGACGTAAAACCAGGTTATTACGAACCGGGTTACGGCGCAAATCCAGATAACGGTATTTCATACGCAACTCATCTCCGCCATCTGTTTCATCATCGATCATAAAGGGCGGTAATTTTGCCGCATTTAAAATCTCCAGTGCAGTAACCTTGATCTCCACATCTCCTGTTGCCATTTTTGGATTCTTGTTGCTTCTTTCTACAACAGTACCAATCGCCTTGATTACAAACTCACGACCCAAGGTACGTGCCGTTTCGCAAAGCTCACGATTATCGTCCATGTTAAAAACCAACTGGGTAATGCCATAACGATCGCGGATGTCGATAAAAGTCATACCGCCTAAATCTCTTGATTTTTGTACCCAACCACATAGCGTAACACTTTCGCCTAAGTTATTTAGGTTTAATGCACCACAAGTTACTGTTCTTAACATATCTATAATCTAAATTGAGCGGCAAAAATACCGATTTTGTTTTAAAGTTTAGGATAGAAGATTTCAGGAAATTTTACGATAAACGATTTGTCGATTTTTGATCGCAAAAGCACAAAGATCACGAAGAAAAATAATGGGGCAATTTCTTCAAATCACGATTAGTCGTCATTCATGCGCCGGCGAAACCACGCAGTGCTCAGCGAAGCTGATCTTAAGATACCACATTACAAGTACTCATGAGTTTTTGCATAGTTATGCTTAGCAACAAATTATCTCATCTGATTATTATTGGATCGGGATGCCGAAACCGATCGCTGGCAGTTTTACAAAAAATAGCTGTTGTTTATATTGACTTTAATAAATCAATGATCGTTTTATGTTTTAATATTTTTCTTCCAGCACAATTTCAAGGGCAATTACCTTCCATTCTCCTTTAATATTTTTCCAATGGTAAATTTCTTCGGTTTGTATAGTCTGTTTTTTTGAAAAAATAAGCAGATTTGGTTTTATAATAACCGATTTACGCGCAATTTTTTCGGTAAAAATCTCATGTTCAATAGCAGATTTAATCCGGTAATGGCTGGTTTGTATGGTTTTTGCCCCGCTAAAATATTTTTTTAAATCAATGGTAAAATCACGTTTGTTTATTGATGGTTTTTCAAAGGGCGTGAAATTTAAATGATCGTCAAATATTGCTGTATATGCGGTAATATTTTTAGTTTCTAAGGCCAGGTTTGCTTTTTGGTGTAGCTCGTTAATTTCTGAGATGATTAAATCGGTTTCCATAACATGAAGTTAAGGGTTTGGATCAGGGATTTCAAATTTATGATGATCCCGAAGCTGATTTTTCATAAATATCAAAAAGCAAAGGGCACTTAATTTTCCAATACTTATCAATCATTTCTGTTTTTTGGAAATGAAAGGCAGCATTACATAGGTCCTATAGTCCCCGCCATTCGCTTATAGTCCTCATTTCGTTGCTCTCCATTCCGGGCTATCCGCTCCTCTCAGGTTTATTAACAAAGGGTTGTTTTCCAAGCACTGACCAAGGTAAAATAAACCCGATTGCCGGGAAGAGCTTCCGGTCCTTCACCGGAACGCGTACCAAAAAGCGGAACGGGATTGGCCAAAAGCGCAGAACCCGACATTTCCAAAAATTTGAAATGGAAAATTATTTGTTGAGATAATGCTTTAAAAGCACCTGATTTATATGTATTCGTCATGCTGAATTTATTTCAGCATCTTTTAGCATGAAAGACCCTGAAATAAATTCAGGGTGACGACTCAGAATTGAAAATATCTTACATGAGACAATTTAACTATGCTATGTATCAGATGTTTTCCCAGTGTTAATATGAAATTAAGATATCTTAAATTTTTTCTACCTTGATGCAACGTTTTAAAATCACTGATGTCTTATCATCAGAATATTCGAAATTTTGGAAGCCGTATACATCGATAAAAATCTGGAACTCGTAAAAAAATGCATGCAGGGCAGCCGCGCAGCACAGTTTGAGCTGTACAAGCTGTATGCAAAGGCTATGTATAATGTGGCACTTCGCATTTTAAATTATGAAGAAGAGGCAGAAGATGTTTTACAGGAAGCATTTTTAGATGCATTTACCAGAATTGTTGATTTTAGACAGGAAACAACCTTTGGGCTTTGGCTAAAGCAGATCGTGATCAACAAATCCATCAATTACCTGCGTAAACGCAAGATGGAGTTTGTTAGTACAGATGAGCTATCGGAAGTGCCTGATGAAGATAGTTTTGATTACAGTGAAATGCAATTGCAGGCTGAAGAAATAAGGCAGGCCATTGCGCAATTGCCTGACGGTTACAGGGTAGTGTTGAGCTTATACCTCTTAGAGGGTTATGACCATGAAGAGATTGCACACATTTTAAAAATAAGCGAAAATACCAGCCGTACACAGTACATGAGGGCTAAAAAAAAGTTAAAAAGTATTTTAGAAACGAAAGGGATGAGAGATGAATAATAGATTAGAAACCTTTGTAAAAGAAAACCGAAAAGCTTTCGATATCATGGAGCCATCGGCAGAACTTTGGGCAAAAATTGAACAGGGTTTAGATAAAAAAAAGAAAAGACCGGTAAAACTCTATTTATGGATGAGTGCAGCGGCAGCTATAGTGGTCGTTTTCGGTTTAACCTGGCTATACGCAGGCAAGTCACAAAACAAAGATTTAGAAATAGCCGACGTTAGCGCTTCATATGCCAAAAAGGAAATTCATTTTACTGGTTTAATTACCGAAAAGAGGGATAGCCTGGCCATTTTCGCCTCTGCAAATCCAGAACTTTATAAAAAATTTACAGCTGATTTAAGAAAACTGGATGAAGATTACGAAAAATTAAAAGCAGAGTTGCCAACCTCACCCAACCAAACTTTTGTGGTAAAGGCTATGGTAAAAAACCGCGAAATACAATTACAGTTATTAAAACAACAATTATTGATTATTAACCAGGTTGACGATTATAAAAAAGTTAACCAGATTTAGGCTGAAAACGGCAAAAATGAAATTACAGTAACAGCAGAATCAGTTTTAATACCTGATTCGCGCGACTTGATACTAAAGAGGAGAGCGCTCACTACATTGAAAGCTTATGGCCAGCCGGCAGGTTTTAAGTGTATAGATGTTTAATATTTAACAACATGAAAACAATAAAAATATTTTTAGCCTTTTTGGCTTTAACTGCCGTAAAAACCAATGCGCAAGAGGTGGTGGTAAATACGCCATCAGAAAAAGTAATTGTGGGTCAGATAGAAAAGCCATCAATGATTGCGATGGTTAACACGTCTGCATATAAGCAGACCAGCGGGGATGCGGAACGTTCCAAATCGTTTAGCAAAAGTTTTAGTGTGGATAGAAACGATAAGGTGAATTTAAACAACCAATTCGGATCTATTGTAATTAAAACCTGGGATAAAAAAGAGGTGCGTGTAGATGTAGATATTAAAGCCTATGCTAATTCAGATAGCGATGTACAGAAATTGATTGATGGCGTAACGATTGATGCTACTAAAAATGGCGATGTGGTTTCGTTTAAAACCAGCATGGGCGACAGAAACGGACGTTATGGACGTGGGATAAAAAATGGTGTAACCACCTGGCGAAGGGAAGTAAAGGTGAATTATACGGTGTTTATGCCGGCAGTAAACCCTTTAACTGTGCTACAACAATATGGAAATGTTGAAATGGGCAATTTTGCCGGACCAACTTCATTAAAAGTAGAATATGGCAATCTTGTAGCAGGGAACTTAAGTAATACCAACAACTATATCAATGTTCAGTACGGAAAATGCGATATTCAGGATTTAAACGCTGCCGTAATTAAACACGAATATAACGGACCTGTAACTATTGGTGCTGTGGGGACTTTAGAACTCGTTGCTGAATACGTAGCCGTAAACATCAATACCATCAGGAGATCAGCAGATATTAAAGTGGAATATGGTAAAGGCTTAACCGTTGGTACGATAGGGGGCAACTTACTCTTGAATGCAGAATATGCCAGGGTAAACATCAATACAGTTAAAGGCAACGCGGTAATTAAACAAGCTTATGGCGATTTAAACATTGCGTCAGCAGGTAAAATTGCGGTCAATGCAGAATATTCTAACGTTACTTTAGGTATGTTGAATGGTGATGCAACTATCAAAATGGATTACAACCGTTTAAATGTGAATGAAATTACTCCAGCCTGTAAAAACTTTACTTTTGGCGGTGAGTATGCAGCCGTTGGATTGGGCTTTGCCGATCGTTATAATGGCAATTTTAATGTTTCTACTTCTTATGCCGGTTTTAAATATGGTTCTAACGTAACATCAAGTCTGGTCAGCAAAGATGATGAAACTAAAAGATATACGGGCAAAATCGGTAGTGGTGGTGCTGCAAATGTATCCATCAAATCTGAATATGGCTCCATAACTTTTAAATAAGGCTTTTCTAAACCAAACAAATCTTAAAGTCCTGCCTTATTTGTGCAGGACTTTTTTATATTTAACGATGATGAAAATTTATCTGCTCATTCTGTTAAATATTTTTTCTTTTACTGTAGTGGCTCAAGATGTTCCAGTAAAATGGGCTACACAGGAAACCTTTTTCGAGGATTTAAAGGGTAAAGATTTACCTTCTTTTAAGGGCCTAACCATCAATAAAAAACGGTTCTCCAATATCAATTTAAAAAACCAGCTAGTGGTTATTAACTTCTGGTTCGAAAAATGCCCTCCATGCATTGCTGAAATGCCCGAGTTAAATCAACTGGTAGATAAATATGGCAAAATGGCTGTTAGGTTTATTGGCATTACCCACGATAGTCCTGCCAGTGCCAAACAATTTCAAAAACGCAACGGCTACAAATATGAAATTGTATCATTAAGCAAAGACGCGATCAGAAAACTAAATATTAATCACGGCTTTCCATCGAATGTACTGGTTGGGAAAGATGGTAAAATTATTTATGCCACAGCCAATATTTCCTTTTCTGATCCACAATTTAAAGCTAAATCGACACTTTTTGAAGAAAAATTAAAAGCTGGGTTAAACGATTAGCAGAAATGAGATCAGAAAACCGGAAATTTAAAGCACATACTCGTCATTTATAGGCTTAACGGGTTCGGGAATTTCGTCTTCCTCAAGCATTTGCAGCAGATTGATCTCAATCGTCCTGGTAATCTGGTTAAGCGGCACACCTGCCGAATTATTCTCAAAAGGGTTAACCAGGCTCATTCCGTTAATTTGCGTAGATACAAATACGAAACCAATCAGCCAGCCCAAAAATATAGCCGCAGGCCCTGCATCCTGACTGATAACCAGTGTAAATGTGACCACAAAAAGCCAGATAAACACTTTGGTAAGATAACTATAGGTAGTTGGAAATATGGTGTTTTTAATGCGCTCACTCATGCCCATGGAATCTGAAAACCGGGTAAGCATTTCATTGATCTCGATAAAACGGAACCCGTCAATTGCATTTGATTTTGATAGTTTTTGCAAATCCCTCGATTGGATACTTAAAAGAGCGTTATGCTTATTGTTATGTTTTTCTATTTCCTTTAAATCTGCTTCAGGTAAATATTTGGTGTAAATTTCATCTACCGCATTCCTCAAATTGGCTTTTAAAGCATATAAAAATGCAATGTGCCTGCGAACCATCCTTTTTACGCTTTCCTCATCCTCATCAACATAATTAATCAGTGCTCTTGCAAAGGAGCGAGAATCATTTACCAGAGCTCCCCATACTTTTCGGGCTTCCCACCACCTATCGTAAGCCTGGTTGTTATTAAAGCCGATGAAAAAAGCTATAGCTGTACCCAAAACCGTTGGTATAATGGAAGGAATGGAAAAGTGATGTGCAATTAAATAGGCGCGTATGAAGTAAGCTGCGGTGCAGGAGGCAATCATGATCAGATCAACGTGCCATGTATTTCTTAAAATCCTACTTAACCTGATATTTTGTATTAACAGCATATAATATGGTGGAATATGAATGAGTTACGGATGAAATTACAAAACTAAAGCCAAAATGTTTGATCATGTAACAAATTAAATGACAGATGGTACAGGTTGCCAATTGGCTTTCAAATGTTTATCTTGGGAAACCAAATATTCTTAATTTATTTATGAGCGACAATTTACCCGGGAACAATATCTTTAAAGTAATCGGTGCATCATCTTTAGGTACATTAATCGAATGGTACGATTTTTATATTTTTGGAAGCCTTGCAGTTATCATTGGCCATCAATTGTTTCCAGAAGATGCAGGTGCATCGGCCTTAATCAACACCCTGGCTATTTTCGCAGCAGGTTTTATTGTTCGTCCGTTTGGCGCACTGGTTTTTGGCAGGCTTGGCGATTTAATCGGCCGCAAATATACATTCTTACTCACATTGGTACTCATGGGTGGATCGACATTTTTTATCGGTTTAATCCCATCTTATCAAAGCATTGGTTATGCTGCCCCAATTCTGGTTTTAATTTTAAGGCTAATTCAGGGTTTGGCTTTAGGTGGCGAATATGGTGGTGCCGCTACCTATGTAGCAGAACATGCCCCAAAAAACAAACGCGGTTTTTTTACCAGTTGGATCCAAACTACCGCCACATTGGGCTTGTTCCTGTCGTTAGGGATTATCGTCATCACAAAAAATATCTTAGGTGCTGAAAGATTTGGCAATTGGGGATGGCGAATCCCTTTCCTGTTATCGATTGTACTGGTTGTAGTTTCGATCTACATCCGCATGAAAATGCACGAGTCGCCCTTGTTTTCTAAACTCAAGGCTGAAGGAAATATTTCGAAGAATCCCTTGAAAGAGAGTTTTAACAACAAGGTGAATTTTAAAATGGTGCTCCTGGCACTATTTGGCGCTACTATGGGGCAAGGCGTAATCTGGTACACCGGACAGTTTTATGCACAATCATTTTTGGAAAATACCTGTAAGCTGGATTTCAACGATTCGCGATACATTTTACTCTGGGGAATTGCTTTTGCTACGCCGTTTTTTGTGGTTTTTGGTGCCTGGAGTGATAAAGTAGGCCGGAAATGGATCATGTTAAGCGGTATGCTTTTGGGTATTCTTTTTTACCGCCCAATTTATCAGATTTTTTTGGATGATACCGATTATACCAAAATTGAACGGACTGATATTTTATCTGCTACACCGGCTCCGGTAACTGTTGTTTTAATGGAGAACTCAGCCGATAGCTTACGAACGGTTTCTACTAAAGTAAGCCTTAAAAATGGGGCTTCCTTCAACAGCGTACATATCGATACCGTTTCTGCAACAAAAGGAATTCTTTCAGGCAGGGAAATCATAAAAGACAAAGTTTTGCCAACGCCGGTATTCTGGAAATTTGTTGGATTGATCTTCTTTCAGATTTTGTTGGTAACCATGGTTTATGGGCCAATTGCTGCTTTTCTCGTCGGGTTATTCCCCACTAAAATCAGGTATACCTCCATGTCCCTGCCCTATCACATTGGTAATGGTGTTTTTGGGGGACTGGTGCCATTTATTGCTACATTAATTGCTAGTTTTTCGGGCGCTACACCGCTATACGGCCTTTGGTATCCGATTGGGATAGCAGCACTAAGCTTGGTTATCGGTGCGGTTTATTTATCAAATAAAAGAGACGAAAAAATTAACGACTAAATAAAATGAATACGTTAAAGAGATTTTTAGGCTTGTTTTGGATGGTTTTGGGGCCATTAACCATGACTTTTTTGTTTATCCAGGCGATAGATAAGGTAGGTTTGACCCATACGGATATCGAACGGACCAATACCATATTACAGTGGGCAATTATCCTGTTTATTTTCCTCCCGATTAGTTTGGGCCTGATGATATTTGGCTTCTACGCATGGAAAGGAGAGTATGATCACCTGCCGGAAAGTTCTGAAGAGTTATAGCTTGTTATTTGGTTAAGGGTGTTGCACTCCGCGACCATTGACAAATCCGCTGATGTAGCCTTCATTTTCAAAACACGCTGGGTAGAGAGATTTATTAAATGTACTTCTGTTTAGCCTTGGGGTTACCGACTCCGTAACACCAGACAATCATGGAGATAAAAAATGTAAAAGCTACATTTTAGAAAACGTTTTCCTTGAATAAGATCCGAAGCTGAATAAAAACCATAAATAACTGATATACTGTAGTTATTGGCCAGCTCACAATGGTCTTTTTGCCATGTTTTCCGGCAACGATTGCATAGATTTCTCTTCTGTTTTAGCGGCAAACAACGTACACTTGTTATTATAATAACCAAGTACAGTTTAACAGTGCTAATAATGAAAAATACTTCTGGCCTTTTATCCCATATTAAAGTATTTCCTGCGTACTTAGTTTTATTAGCAGCAGATTCTGCCATGGCACAACAAAAGCGAAGCTTTGTTCTGATCAGCAGTTTTAACTTTAAAAGAGTACGAAGCGCATTACCGTTCCTGAAACAAAAGATGATGACATTGCCCGGCGTTGGCAGGAAAGGTTGCATGAGTCTTTTCAGATTTGCCTTGACCGGTACTATTGCATTAAAAGGTGATATAATAAAGGAACTACCTCCAAAAAGGCGAAACGATCTATCCTTTACAGCAGTTAGGAGTAGAAATGAAGTAAAAATTACTCGGCGGAGTGATCAAATGGGGAAATAAATAAAGAGATAAAAACCGTTATTGCGAAGCAGGAAGCAACCCTTTGGTGGACGGGAACCACTTCTTTACCCGCAATGGCGGAAATCGGATGCATATGATTTTAAACAAAGAGAATTTAAAAAACATTAAGGGCGAAAAGGTTACGAAACCTACGGCTGAAATTTTAGCATTACCAGAAAAGGTAATCCAGTTTGGTACCGGTGTTCTACTGCGCGGTTTACCCGATTATTTTATTGATAAAGCCAACCAGAAGGGAATTTTCAACGGTCGTATCCTTGTTGTTAAATCAACTGCAAAAGGTGGTGCTGACGCTTTTTCGAAACAGGATAATTTATATACGCTTTGTGTAAAAGGTATTGAAGAGGGTTTGAGTGTTGAAGAGAACTCCATCAACGCCTCTATAAGCCGGGTTTTGGCTGCTTCGCAAGATTGGGCAGAAATTTTAAAAGCTGCCCACCAGCCGGAAATGCAGGTTGTAATTTCCAATACCACAGAAGTAGGCATTGTAAAAAGTGAAGATAAAATCACTGATACCCCGCCCCAATCATACCCAGGCAAACTGCTAGCCTTTTTGTATGAACGCTATAAAGCCTTTAACGGATCAACAGAAAGTGGAATGGTGATTGTCCCAACAGAACTCATCAGTGATAATGCCGATAAACTGAAAGAAATTTTGCTGGATCTCGCTATCCAGAATAAGTTAGGCCGGGATTTCGAAAACTGGCTAAAAACAGCCAATCATTTCTGCAAAACCCTGGTTGATAGGATTGTGCCGGGTAAACTTCCTGAAGAAGCGCAAAAGGCCATTGAAACCGAATTGGGTTACGAAGATGAACTTATGATTATGGCCGAACCTTTCAGGCTTTGGGCAATCGAATCATCAAGCGAAAAGGTGAAGGAAATATTATCTTTCGAAAAAGCAGATAAAGGCATTTTCATTGTTCCTTCCATTGAAAAATTTAAAGAACTCAAACTTCGTTTACTAAATGGTACACATACCATGAGCTGTGGTTTGGCCATTTTAGCAGGCTTTGACACCGTAAAAGAAGCTATGGCAAATAAAGATTTCTCAGCCAATGTATTAAAATTGATGAAAGATGAAATTGCGCCTGCTGTGGTAAATGAGGATATCACCTACAATGAAGCCATTGCTTTTGCAGAAAGTGTAATTGACCGGTTTAGCAATCCATCTTTAGCGCACCAATGGCAGGCCATTACGTTAAATTTTACTTCAAAAATGCAAATGCGTAATACGCCGCTGATCAGGAGATATTATACTTTAAAAAATGAAGTGCCTCAGCTTACTGCTTTAGGTGTGGCCGCTTATATTCTTTTCATGAATGTGAATAAAAATGGTGATACCTACACGGCGAGCGCGAATGGTAAAACCTACCCTATACAGGATGAATTTGCTGAAATTTTACATGAATATTGGAAAACCCCTGATACCGTTGTGGATAATACCCTGGGAGACACACGTCTGTGGGATAAAAACCTTAATCATTATCCCGGCTTTAACGCAGCCGTAAAATCGTACGTTGATTTATTACAGAGCAAGGGTGCAAAAGAAACTTTAAGTAACTTGCATTTAGAAACAACAAATAAAAATGGTTACTAGAATTTTAAAAATCCATCCAAACGATAATGTACTGGTTGCCCTGCAAAATTTGGCAAAAGGCGAAACCGTTATTCATGATGGGCAGGAATATATTTTACAGGATGACATTCCAGCCAAGCATAAATTTTTTATGCAGGACATGAATCCAGGCGATCACATCATGATGTATGGTGTATTGGTTGGAAAAGCGCAGCACTTCATCCTTAAAGGTGGTTTAATGGACACCGAAAATACCAAACACGCGTCTGACCCTTTCGAATTCCGTCCGTACCACTACGAATGGCAGGCACCTGATGTGACTAAGTTTGAAGGCAGAACCTTTAACGGTTACATTCGTAGCGATGGCAGGGTAGGTACTGCAAATTATTGGTTGTTCATACCAACCGTTTTCTGCGAAAACCGCAATCTGGATGTCATCCGCGAGGCCTTACACAATGAGCTGGGTTATGCAGTAACAGATAAATACAAATCATATGCCCACCAACTGGTTGAGGCTTATAAGAATGGTGAAGTTTTAGCGGAGGCTGATCCTGATTCGATTGGCCTGCCAAATCCATCTGCTAACCGCGTGTTTAAAAATGTTGATGGCATAAAATTTTTAAATCACCAGGGTGGTTGCGGTGGTACCCGTCAGGATGCTGCTGTGTTAAGTAAATTATTAGCCGCGTATGCCGATCATCCTAATGTGGCCGGAGTAACCGTATTGAGTTTAGGCTGCCAGAATTTGCAGGTACACGATTTTATGGAAGACCTGAAACTGCGTAACCCAAATTTCGATAAACCTTTGTTTGTTTTTGAGCAGCAACAATCGCAGAGCGAAGAACAACTGGTTAAAGAAGCCATCCGTAAAACCTTCATCGGTTTAACCGAAATCAACAAAATTGAGCGCCAACCAACCCCGTTAAGCAAATTGGTGTTGGGTGTAAAATGCGGTGGTAGCGATGGTTTTAGTGGCATCAGTGCCAATCCTGCTGTAGGTTATACATCCGATTTATTGGTGGCTTTAGGTGGTACAGTACTTCTTGCTGAGTTCCCTGAGCTTTGTGGTGCCGAACAACAATTAATCGACCGTACCAAAGATGAAACCGCTGCCCGTAAATTTATTCAATTAATGACAGCCTATAACCAGGCTGCAGAAAATGTAGGCTCTGGATTTTTTATGAATCCATCACCGGGAAATATTAAAGATGGTTTAATCACTGATGCTATAAAAAGTACCGGGGCTGCTAAAAAAGGGGGGACATCGCCGGTAGAAGATGTGTTGGATTATACAGAACCAGCCAAAAAACCAGGATTGAATCTGGTTTGCACGCCAGGAAATGATGTGGAGGCCACTACAGGAAAGGCTGCATCAGGTGCAACCTTAATTTTGTTTACCACAGGTTTGGGAACACCAACGGGAAACCCGGTTTGTCCCACCATCAAGGTGTCAACCAATAATGCGCTAACCAAACGCATGAGCGATATCATCGATATCAACTGTGGTCCGGTTATAGAGGGGGAAAAAACCATTGAACAAATGGGTGAAGATATCCTGGAATATTGCATTAAAGCAGCCAGTGGTGAAATCATTCCTAAAGCCGTATTGCTTAATCAGGATGATTTTATTCCATGGAAACGGGGGGTGAGTTTGTAGTCTGAAACCAGGAGTCTAGCGTCTGAAGCCCAGATGCCGGGGTCTTTTGTCGTGCAGATCACTAACGGTCTTTAGTCCGAAGTCGGATGATCGCGGTCGAAGGTTTTATGCGGCGAACCTTACAATCGCCTATAACTTGCGTTGCTGTGTTCTGTTTTTCCACAGACCACAAAATGAGTAGATCACCAGTCTGTGGAGACACAGACCGGTGATCATAAAATATTAATAGATAATCGTTTTGAAAATGTCAAATTTATTATCTCAAATTACATAGCATGAAACCTTTTTTAGATGAAAATTTTCTTTTGCAAAGCAAAACTGCTGAAAAGCTTTATCATCATTTTGCAAAATCACTACCTATTATCGATTATCATAACCACCTTATTCCGGAGCAAATTGCCAACAATACGCAGTTTGCCAATATCAGCCAGGTTTGGCTTGCCGGCGATCATTACAAGTGGAGGGCCATGCGCGCTAATGGTGTTGATGAAAAATATATTACCGGTGTAGGATCTGACTTTGAGAAATTTGAAAAATGGGCCGAAACCGTTCCTTATACCTTGCGCAATCCGCTGTACCACTGGACACATCTGGAACTTCAGCGGTATTTCGGTATTACCGACTTACTTTCGGGCAAAACTGCTCAGAAAATTTACGACGAATGTTCTGCGAAATTGCAGACCCCAGAATTTTCAGTACGTGGTTTGTTGGCCAAAATGAATGTAGAATCAGTTTGTACTACAGATGATCCTTTAGATAGCCTGAACTATCATCAGCAACTGGCCAGAGAAGGGGCAAGCCTAAAAATGTTGCCTGCTTTCCGCCCGGATAAAGCCATGAACAGTGATGACATTGATGGTTTTAATGAATACATGGATAAACTGGAAAGTGTTACGGATAAAAGCATAAGCACCTTACAGGATTATATTGATGCTTTAAAAAGCCGTCATGATTACTTTGCAGCAAATGGCTGTTCAGTTTCCGATCATGGTTTAGAGCAGATTTATGCCGAAGATTATACCGAAGCTGAAATTGCATCCATCTTTGATAAAATCCGCAGCAGGCAAAATATATCATATGAAGAAAATCTGAAATTTAAATCGGCTATGCTGGTTTATTTTGCAGAATGGGATCATGAAAAGGGCTGGGTACAGCAATACCATCTCGGCGCTTTGCGCAACAACAATGCCCGCATGTTAAGGCAATTAGGCCCTGACACGGGCTGGGATTCGATCGGCGATTTTAGCCAGGCGCGTATGCTTTCTAAATTCTTAAACCGCCTTGATAACCAGGATAAACTGGCTAAAACCATTATTTATAACCTTAACCCGGCAGATAACGAATTAATTGCCACGATGATCGGTAACTTTAACGATGGTTCTGTAGCGGGTAAAGTGCAGTTTGGTTCAGCATGGTGGTTTTTAGATCAGAAAGACGGGATGATCAAACAGTTAAATGCGCTGTCGAACATGGGGCTTTTAAGTCGTATGGTTGGAATGCTTACCGATTCGCGCAGTTTCCTTTCATTTCCCCGTCACGAATATTTTAGAAGGATTATCTGCAACCTGTTTGGAGAAGACATGGAGAATGGCGAATTGCCTAACGACCTGGAGTGGGTGGGCAAAATTGTGCAGGATATTTCGTATTTTAACGCAAAAAATTACTTTAAATTTTAACCAAAATAAGGCTTTTAAAGGGGATTTTATTGGAATCAAATCATTTCAATCGTTTTCCTTTCATTTTCATTCCATTGCAGGAAACAGTATGAAATACGCCGATCAGATATAAAAATGAGTACCCAAATATTCGCTTCATCACAACAAGGAAAAAAAGTTTTAAGCTTTGGTGAAATACTTTTACGCATTTGTCCGGATATGGATGGCCAATGGTTAAAAGAAAATAAACTGCCATTTTACGTAGGAGGGGCTGAACTCAATGTAGCCACCGCCTTAGCTTTATGGAATGTGCCTTCAGCCTACCTTTCGGCTGTGCCGGATAATGCAGTAACGCGAGAGATTATTGATTATCTTAATGCCCGCAATATCGATACCAGGCCGATGGTTTACCATGGCGAACGGTTGGGTCTGTATTATTTACCTAAAGGGAAAGACCTTAAAAATGCAGGGGTAATTTATGACCGGGCCAATTCGGCCTATGCCGATTTAAAAGTCGGACAGATTAACTGGGACGAAATTTTTGAAGATGTAGTCTGGTTCCATTTCAGTGCGATATGTCCTGCCATTAATCAAAATATTGCTGATGTTTGTTTGGAAGCCTTAAAAGTAGCTAGCGCAAAAAATATTACCATTTCGCTTGATCTGAACTACAGGGCCAAGCTGTGGAAATATGGGAAGGAACCGATTGATATTTTGCCTGAACTAGCCAGATATTGTACCCTGATTATGGGGAATGTTTGGGCGGCCAATAAAATGTTGGGCACCGCGCTTCACGAAGATTTAACCCCAACCGAGGGTTATGCAAAGGAAACGTTACTGTGGCAGGCAACCGATACCTCTAAAGAAATATTAAGTTTGTTTCCGGCATGTAAAGCAGTTGCCAATACTTTCAGGTTCGACCACGGAAAGGGCATACGATATTATACTGCTATTTATACAGCCAATGAATTAACCGTTTCTGATGAATACGTTTCTGATGAAATTTTAGATAAAGTGGGTAGTGGAGATTGTTTTATGGCTGGCCTGATTTATGGCTTTTACAACCAGTTACCGGCCAAAGACACCTTAAGTTTTGCTACAGCAGCAGCATACGATAAATTATACATTCCAAGCGACGCTACAACCAGTACTGTAGCTGACATAGAAAAAAGAATAATTCGCAATGATTAATAACAAGCACAAAATTTTAGATGCCATTTTAGAGCAGGGCATGTTACCCCTTTTTTATCAGGATAGTGAATCGGGCAGTATCGAAATATTACGCACGTTGTATAAAGCTGGCATCCGTGTTTTTGAATATACCAATCGAGGCAAATCGGCATTGCCAAACTTTAAAAAGTTAAAAGAAATACGAGATGCAGAAATGCCTGATCTGTATTTAGGTATAGGAACCATTAAAACTCCGGCTGATGCCAATGCCTTTATTGAAGCCGGAACTGATTTTATTGTGGCCCCGATCGTCAATCCGGCGGTTGCCGAAATTGCAAATAAAATAGGGATGCTTTGGGTACCGGGTTGTATGACACCGACAGAAATCAGCATTGCACAAGAACACAAAGCCATGCTAATCAAAATTTTCCCTGCAAATATTTTAGGACCTGAATTTATTTCATCCATTAAAGATCTTTTTGCCGGCCAGCTATTTATGCCAACCGGAGGTGTAGAAATTGATGCCGACAACCTGAAAACCTGGTTTAAAGCGGGTGTTTGTGCCGTCGGGATGGGCAGCAAATTAATCAGTAAAGAGGTAATGAGCAAAGCACTTTACGATGAGCTTCACCAAAACACACAGCTGGCCCTTGAACTCATCAAGCAGAACAAATAAAATTTAAAATACATTCTAACCAAATGAACCAAACGAAAACAGGCCAATACAGATGGACCATATGCGCACTTCTGTTTTTTGCTACTACCGTAAATTATTTAGACAGGCAGGTTTTAAGCTTGCTATCGGGCAAACTCGAAACGGAATTTAACTGGACCAATTCAGATTACGCAAACATCACAGCGGCTTTTCAGTTCGTTTATGCGATATCAATGCTTTTTGCCGGGCGAATAATAGATAAATTAGGCACCAAATGGGGATATGCCATTGCAATTATTGTTTGGTCATTGGGTGCTATCCTGCATGCCAAAGCTATTCCTGTAGGAGAAGCCGTTTCATCCATGTTTGCATGGGTTGGCATAACAAGTATATCGGTATCCGTACTGGGCTTCATCGTCTCCAGAGCTGTCTTGGGTTTTGGAGAATCGGGAAATTTTCCGGCAGCAATTAAAGCAACAGCAGAATATTTCCCGAAAAAGGAACGTTCCTTTGCAACCGGAATCTTTAATTCAGGTGCAAACGTTGGTGCAATTCTGGCTCCTGCAACAGTGCCCTACATTGCTGAAGCCTGGGGTTGGGAAACTGCATTTTTAATTATCGGAGCGGCAGGCTTTTTATGGCTCATATTCTGGTTTATTTTCTATGATAAACCTGAAGCACAAAAGCGCTTATCTAAAGCTGAATTGGAGTATATTTTATTGGATACAGATCAAAAAGTTATTGTCCCATCAGAATCTGAAACTGAGGCAAAAAAGGTTTCATGGTTTAAATTGCTGGGATATAAACAAACATGGGCTTTTACCTTTGGAAAGTTCATGACTGATGGTGTGTGGTGGTTCTTTTTGTTTTGGCTTCCTTCCTACTTAAAGGCCCAGTATGGAATGGAAGGAACTTCAATATCCTTCCCGCTTTTTGTGCTTTACAGTATGACCATGATTGGTAGCATCGGCGGCGGATGGTTTCCTGCGTATTTCCTTAAAAAAGGATACAATGTTTACGAAGGCAGAATGAGAGCGATGTTCGTGATCGCCTTGTTTCCTCTGGTGGTATTACTTGCGCAACCTTTGGGGCATTACACCTTTTGGATTCCTGTTGTGTTAATTGGAATCGGCGCTTCTGCACACCAGGCCTGGTCTGCAAATATTTTTACAACGGTATCAGACATGTTTCCCAAAAAAGCAGTTGGATCAATTATTGGAATTGGCGGTATGGCAGGAGGAATTGGCGGCGTAATCGTTTCTAAGGTTGGCGGTGCCCTGTTCGATCATTACAAAGAATTAGGACATATCCAAACTGGTTATACCATTATGTTTGCCTTTTGTGCGATTGCCTATATTATCGCCTGGGCAGTAATGAAAACATTGGTGCCAAAAATGAAAACCATAGCATTATAAAATATTTAGGAAGATTACTTTGGCTCTTTTTTTGACGGCAAATCTATATTTAAACCTCAGATTTAACCCTAATAATACACAAATTGATTACAACGCTAAACCTCGAAAGTATTTTCGTTGAAGAGAGTCAGATTCCTGACGAATTCAGGCTCAAAGAAGAAATTAATCAAAAGGAGTTTCTTTCCGACGGAGAAATGAAACCATGGAACGGACCATTTAATGAGGTGTTTTCTCCGGTATGCATTAAAACCCCTGAAGGTTTAAAACGAAAGCGTATTGGTAGTTTCCCTGTTTGTACCGAGAAAGAATCGACAGAAGCTTTAGATGCAGCCGTAGCCGCTTATGATAATGGGCGCGGGCAGTGGCCAACCATGAGTGTTGCAGACCGTATTACCTGCGTGGAAAATTTTACGCATAAGATGATGGTGCAAAAGGAAATTGTTGCCAAACTGATTATGTGGGAGATTGGAAAATCGTATGCCGATTCAGTTAAAGAATTTGACCGTACAGTTGAATATATCTATGCCACCATTGATGCGCTGAAAGATATCGACAGGCAGTCATCACGTTTTGAAATAGAGCAAGGCATTGTGGCCCAGGTGCGCCGCTCTCCACTTGGAGTAGTACTTTGCATGGGGCCATTCAATTATCCGTTAAACGAAACGTTTACTACGCTGATCCCGGCTTTAATTATGGGAAATACGCTTTTATTCAAACCACCTAAACATGGTACCCTATTGCATTATCCTTTACTGGAGGCTTTCCGTTCGAGTTTTCCTAAGGGTGTTGTCAATACCATTTACGGCCGTGGCAATACCATTGTTCCGGGATTAATGAAATCTGGAAAGATTAATGTGCTTACTTTAATCGGATCGAGCAAGGTGGCCAACGAACTGAAAAAACTGCATCCTAAAGTAAACCGTTTGAGGGCAATTTTAGGCTTAGATGCCAAAAATGCGGCCATCATCACCAAAGATGCAGACCTTGATCTGGCAGTTTCTGAAACGGTACTGGGTTCGCTTTCTTTTAACGGACAACGTTGTACTGCCATTAAAATCGTTTATGTGCACCGCAGTCTTGCGCAGGAATTTTTAAAGCGTTTATCGGCCGAAGTAGAAAAATTGAAATTTGGCATGCCATGGGAAAAAGGGGTAAACCTTACACCATTACCAGAACTGAACAAACCTGAATATTTAAAGGAATGTATTGATGATGCCGTTTCACATGGGGCTAAAGTAATTAATAAAAATGGCGGACAAACCCTGGAAACTTTTGTGTATCCGGCCATTGTTTACCCCGTAAATGGTAATATGAAACTCTATCGCGAAGAGCAGTTCGGTCCGATTGTTCCTGTTGTGCCATTCGATGACCTGGAAGAACCTATCGAGTATTTAATTGATTCGCCACATGGCCAGCAGGTAAGTATTTTCAGTACTAATGCCGCGGTAATTTCTTCATTGATTGATCCTTTGGTTAATCAGGTAAGCCGTGTAAATATCAACTGCCAGTGCCAACGCGGACCGGATGTTTTCCCTTTCACCGGCCGTAAAGACAGTGCTGAAGGAACACTTTCGGTAGTAGATGCATTGCGCTCTTTCTCGATCCGTTCTTTGGTGGCAACCAAATTTACCGATGACAATAAAAAGTTATTGAACGAGATTGTTAAAGGAGATGATTCGAACTTTTTAAGTACGAAGTATATTTTTTAGTGGCTAGTGAACTGGCATAGATCGTCATTGCGGGGAGGAACGACAAAACAATCTTAATTCGTAAGCTAATAACGATCATTGTAAGATTGCTTCCCGAAAGTCGGGGCAGGCCTTCTGCTGAAAGCCTCCTCTCAGTGACGATTTTTTAATTTTGAAAAGGTCGTTCACTATTAATAAACGTCATACAACGTTTATTGATGGTGTTTATCCGGGTGCCTCAAAGGAATATTTTTGTAACTTGTACGCAATACGAATATGAGATTTGAAACATCTACCATTAAAGATATTGCTAAAGCACTTGGACTTTCAACTTCAACAGTTTCGCGGGCTTTAAGAGACCGTTACGAAATAAGCGAGGAAACCAAAAAACTGGTTTTAGCCTATGCCAAAAAGGTTAATTATCGTGCCAATCCCATTGCCCGTAGCTTAAAAGAACGTAAAAGTTATGCTATCGGCATTATTGTGAGCGAAATTGCCAATAACTTTTTTTCGCAGGTGATCAATGGCATCGAGTCAATCGCATACGAAAAGGATTATCAGGTGATTATTTCTCAAAGTCATGAATCTTACCAGCAGGAAAAATTAAACGTAGAACATCTGGCATCGCGTTCTATTGATGGCTTGCTGATTGCACTATCTTCTGAAACGCAGGATATTGATTATTTAAGGCAATTATATGCCAAAGGTTTACCCATTGTCTTTTTTGATCGTGTACCAGCCGATTTTGAAACGCATAAAGTAATTGCCAATAATTTTAAAGGTGCTTTTGACGCCACAGAACACCTTATTTTATCAGGAAAAAGAACCATTGCCCATTTAACGAACTCCGAAAACCTTTCGATAACAAAAGAAAGGCTAGCAGGTTATAAAGCCGCTTTAGCTAAATATCATATCGAATGTAAACCCGAGTTGGTAAAATATTGTCAGCATGGTGGCATGCATAGTGCAGAACTGGATCAGGCGGTGAAAGAACTTTTGCCACTTAAGCCCGATGGAATTTTTATCTCAAGCGACCGCTTAACCACAGGCTGTATTATAGCGTTAAAGAAAACCAATCCCGAGGTGGCAAATCAAATTGCCATTGCAGGTTTTACCAATTCCAATCTGGTTGATTTGTTTTCTCCTTCCCTAACCTCAGTAAAACAGCCGGCATTTGAAATGGGGCAGGTGGCTACTGAATTATTAATTTCAATGATTGAAGCTAAAAGGCCCATAACCGAATTTGAAACCAGGATTTTGGATACAGAATTGATAAATATGGCGAAGTGATAAGTAACCGAACGTTACACCTACAAATTTTACGTCCTCCATATTACATTTAACATTACCTCTCTTTTAATTACCTTTGCAGCATGGTAGAAATTACATTAAAAAAAGGCAAAGAAAAAGCGGCATTACAAAGACATCCATGGGTATTTTCCGGAGCATTGGAAAAAATTAAAGGAAAACCCGAAGATGGTGAGGTGGTAAAAGTTTTTGCTTTTGATCATGAATTTCTGGCCTATGGATATTTCAACAGCAATTCGCGTGTTGCGGTTCGTTTGTTAGAATGGGACGAAGCGCAAATGATTGACCGCAACTGGTATCAGAACCGTTTGAAACAAGCCATTGCTTCACGTCAGTTTATTTTAAATGAGCAGACCAATACCTGCCGTTTGGTTTTTAGTGAAGCCGATTTCCTTCCGGGTTTAATTGTTGACAAATATGCCAATTTCCTTTCGCTGCAGATTTTAAGTTCCGGAATAGAGAAGGTAAAAGCAGAAATCGTAGAAATTTTAAAAACTGAATTAGATCCAACAGGAATATTTGATAAAAGTGATGCAACTGCTCGCACTCACGAGGGTTTACCTATTGAAAATGGATTACTTTGGGGAGAAAATCCACCCGAGTTTTTGGAGGTAAAGGAGAATGGGATTGTTTACCACATCAATATTGCAGAGGGACAAAAATCGGGTTTTTATTGCGATCAGCGTGACAACAGGTACATTTTAGCAAGTTATACAAAAGGCAAAAAAGTTTTAGACTGTTTTAGTTACAGTGGTGGTTTTAGCTTAAATAGTTTAGCAAATGGGGCTGCAAGTGTGACCAGTGTAGACAGTTCAGGATTGGCTGTAGAAACTTTAAAACAAAACGTTGCCCTGAACCAGTTTGATGGCGATAAAGTAACAGCTATCCAGTCGGATGTGAATAAACAACTCAGGGCTTTTAAAGAATCGGGCGAGTTGTTTGATGTAATTGTACTTGATCCACCTAAATATGCACCATCGCGTTCGGCTTTAGACCGCGCAGCGAGGGCTTATAAAGATTTAAACCGTTTAGGTATGCTGTTGTTGGAAAAAGGAGGCTTATTGGCAACTTTCTCCTGTTCTGGTGCCGTTGATATCGAAACCTTTAAGCAAATTATTGCCTGGGCAGCGCTTGATGCAGGTAAGGAAGTGCAGATTATTAAACAATTCTGCCAACCGGAAGATCATCCCGTACGGATTTCTTTTCCTGAAGGAGAATATTTAAAGGGATTGTTATTAAGGGTAATTTAGGGTATCCCTTTAGCACCTAATCAACCACTAAGACACCATACCACCAAATTATTTTGGATATACAAGGTGCCTTAGTAGTAAATTGAAGTCAGTACCTGATTATCCAACCAGCACTTTGGCGGTAATGGCCAGTCTGTTCCAGGCGTTAATAGTCACGATGGCCATAATAATCTGCGCTAATTCCTGTTCATTAAAAAAGCTTGCCGCTTTTTGAAAAGTCTGATCAGAAACATGTTTGCTGATTAAGGTTACTTCTTCAGTTAAAGCTAAAACGGCTTCTTCCTGTGGTGTAAACAAGGTAGTTTCCTGCCATGCATTTAATAAATATAAACGTTGTTCAGTCTCGCCTATTTTACGGGCATCTGTTGCGTGCATATTCAAACAAAATGCACAGCCGTTAATTTGCGAGGCGCGCATTTTGATCAATTCCACAAGAATTGGATCTAGTTTGCTGTTTGATAAATATTTCTCCAAACCATACATGGCCTGGTAAGCTGCAGGTTCTACTTTTGGGATATCAATTCTACTTTCCATCTTATTTATTTTTTGATTATGATGTAAAGTTCCTGATCCCGGGGCTTAAAAAACTTAATGTAGTTTAAGAAATGAATCCTCTAACCGCAAAGTACACCAAGGTTTTCGCAGAGTGCGTAAAGCAGGGCTAAAAGTCTTCTTGGTTCGCCATTTAAATGTTATTGGAAAAATTGATGCGACTCATTTCGACCGCAGGGAAAAATCTATGGGTAATTTATTTAGTAACAGCACTTACAGATTTCACCATCCCGCAATGCTCGCGTTAGTAAGCCCAACCCAGCGTACCTTGCGTTTCTTGCTCTGCGAACTTTGCGGTCAACAACGATTATTTCTTCGCCCTGATTTTACTTAAAAACTCGGGGGTAAAACCCAGGTAAGAGGCTAGCATATACTGAGGCACACGTTGTACAAATTCAGGAAATAAATGATTGAAATTGCGGTATCTTTCTTCAGCTGTTTGGCTATAGAGGAACTTTATCCTCCTTTGCGAGGCCTGATGGTTTTTTTGGAGGATCAACCTGAAATACCGTTCCAGTTTGGGCAATTTAAGGAACATTTCATCATAATGATGGTTTTCAATGGCGATCACTTCGGTTGGTTCCGCAGCCTGTATAAAGAATTCAGATTGTTCCTGAAAAAGAAAGCTGGTTAGATCGGTGATCCACCAGTTTTCGATAGCAAATTGAGTGGTTTGCTCAGCACCCTTAATGTCAATAAAATATAGCCTCAGGCAGCCTTTTACCACAAAATAATTTGCCCTGCATTTTTGGCCTTGTTCTAATAAAAAAGCTTTCTTTTTTACCGAAAAAGATTGGAGAAACGACGCCAGAACTGCCTGCTCATCTTTATTCAGATCTATAAATTTATTAATGTGCTGATAAAGTGCATTACCCATTGCTGATGATTAACCAGGTAAAAATAATAATAACCGCCGGGGTTTGGTTTAAAAAATACAGGTATAATCCTTAAACAGCTGGCTGCTTACATATCTGCTGCTTTTAATATATCACTCGCATAGTTGCCCCAATCTTTTAACGCCCCTTTTAAAATATCACTTAACTGTTTTTTAGTAACAGGCTTTCCTTTGTCGGGGGCTTTAAACCTGTTATCAGCGATCTCTACATCCTTAACCGCAGTGGCGAACCAGGTAATATGTTCACGCGGCAGCGCCACACCTAATATCATGCCCGGCAAACCGCTAAAAGTTTCTGGTCCCCCCGATACCGGTATGCTTTCTGTGTAAAAGGCGACCACATAAATCGAATCCATAATTAAAGCATTTGCCCTACGGCAATCGTAACCAGCTATGGTTCTGAATTCGTCTGTTATTTTCCAGTTTATCTTACGTACTGAGTCTTTAACGAGGTAGGTCTCTTCGTAAACTGATTTTTGATTAATACTTGTGCCGGTTTTTAAATTTGTTAAAATAATATTATTCTGCTTAGCAGAGGCGAAATTGGCCGCCCAGCTGTTCGAAGTGCTTTCATCAGGTAGCGGATTAAAGAATGTCTGGTCGTTTTTAAAAAACAATTCACTCTTTAACGTTTTAAACTGCGGATTATTTTTTTGATACTGCTCCAGAGCTTGTACACTCCAAAAATTGTCAGGATAACGTTTAATCTGATCCTTAAGCAGAGCATATATATTAACCTTCCTTTCGAATTCAATAATACCCTGATGTACAAACCTGGCATTTTGTGCCATTGCATAATTGATGGTGCAAATGAGCGTGAGTATAGCGTATTTAAGTTTCATTATAATTTTTTTAAGCTGTTTAATGCAATTTCTTTCGAGCAACTGCCCATTATTTCTGAGGAGTTCCTCCACCCATTTTATTAAAATCCCAAATTAAGGAAAACATAAAATACCGGCTGATATTATTGTAATTGGTTTGGGTAATCATGTTCGAATAGGCATACCGTCTAAATCCACGGTTTTGGTTGAATAAGTCATTTCCGCGGATGGTGAATTTCAAATCTTCCTTTTTGAAGAAGGATTTTGTAATCGAAGCATTAATGATGATTTGCTCAAAACTAGTGTTAAATGCCTGCGATTTTGGGGTATAGGTATATTCGCCATCGGCCTGGAGTTTGATTTTCTTCGGTAAAGTAAAGCTCATGCCTCCCCAACCCTGTAAGCCCCATCCTTTATTAGACCGTTCTTTTTGTAACGAAGCAACCTGTGCATTATAGCTGGGGCCGAAACTCAAATAGATTTCACTTTTATCTTTGTATCGGTTAATATTTAATGAAGGACTAAAATTGGTACTTACCACCTGGTTTAATTCTACCTCATCGCTGAGCTGACTTTTTACATAACTGTAACTGGTACTACCACTTGCGTTTAAACTTAAGCCTATATCGGAATCAAATAAAAATTTCAATTTTCTGTTGATACTACTGTAGATATTATAATTAATGGGCGTTTTACCGGAGAGATTAACAAACTGGGCAATTGTTTTTCCAGTGCTATCAGTCTGCGTATTGCTAACAATGGCTTTATTCACAAACCCGAAACCGCCGCTGATGTATATTGATTGTTGGCTTAACACTTTATAAGAATTATAACTTGCATTAAATCGGCTATTAAATGATGGGGCCAGGTTCGGGTTGCCTAAAGGTTGATACAGTGGGTTATCATTTACTTTTACAGGCTGCAACTGGTCTACCGTGGGTTGGTTGGTGTTTCCGTTATAGCCGATGCGGAAAGATTTTTGCGCAGAGAATTTATATAAGTAGCTGGCCTGTGGCAACCAGTTAACAAAACTCCTTTTATAACGCTGGCCGGAAAGCTGCTCCAGCTGATCGAAATTTACAGCACTTAACTTACTTCCTACATTAATGGTTGTTTTTGTGGTTTTATAATTAAAAACTGCTCCACCCTGATTGATATATTGTGTGGCTTTAAAATCGTTACTAAATTCTTTATCCAATATATTATAATTTCCTGGTGTCGATTGATTAAAGGATTTGCGGTCAGAACGGCTGTCATTAAGGCCAAATCCGTAATTCAAAACTAAGGCTAACGACTTGCTTAGTGGCTCATTATAGGTTAAATTAGTATTAAGGACAGCATTACGGGTGGTGTTCGTTTTAAATTGATCGGTTACTTCCCCGCCCTTTTTTACACCAACCTCGTCAAAATATTCTACATCCGAATATAAAAAACCTTCACTGTTAATCTGGTTAACCTTTTGACTGATATTAACCGAATAATTACGCCCCGGTTTTTTAAGCTTCTTGGTATAAAGTACAGAGATGTTAAAATTTTGCTCTTTACCATCATTGCTACTTTTCTGGTCATTGCTATTTAATTTAGAGTTGTCGCCTCTTAAACCCTCACTTTTTGAACTAGAAGTATTGTCGCTGTTTTTAAGCATCCCATCAACGGATACCTTTAAATTACTTGTAGTATCCAACTTCACGGTATAAGTGGCATCCAGTTTTTGCCTGAATACATTCCGGTCAGAATTTTCATCTGTAGTGGTATTGATAATCCCATCCGGTAAATTATTTTGACTGATGGTATTTTTAGTGGTTTTAATCCCTAAAGCACCCAGTTTATAATTGGTATTAATCGTTTCCTTATCATTGTTCCATTTATTATCATAATGTGCACCCCCGGTTATTGCCCTTGGTATACCCTCTCCATAATAATTACCACTTTCCAGTTCATCTCCGCCACCATAGCTAAACCATATACTTCCATCATCACCCATTTGCATATTATCGTTTCCTGCACCCAGTTTGTTGTTGTCCTGCCAGCTTAGTCCCGTTGTACCATTATTGCCAGCTGTGCCATACACCGAAAATTTCTGTTTGGCTTTAAAGCGGTTGAACAATACCTGTCCTTTGTAGAAATCGCCGGTTCCATAACCTGCATCAACTTTGCCGAAATAACCACTTTTTTTATCTTCTTTTAGTTTAATGTTAATGGTCTGTGTTTTCTGCCCGTCATCAACCCCGGTAAAGGCTGCCTGATCACTTGATTTTTCATAAAGTTGTACTTTATCCACCATATCTGCCCTCAAATTTTTGGTAACCAGCGTTGGGTCATCGCCAAAAAATTCTTCACCATCAACCAGCACTTTGGGTACAGTTTTACCCTGTGCGGTTATCTTTCCATCTTTATCTACCTGTATGCCGGGAAGTTTTTTTAACAGATCTTCTACCTTATCGTTTGGTTGAATATTATAACTGGAAGCGTTAAATTCGGTGGTGTCGCCCTTAATTTTAATGGCTGCTCTTTCTCCCTTGATAATGACATCGGCCAGTATTTTCGCCATCCCGGTAAGGTTAATCTTGCCATAATCTTTAACCTGGGTGGTAGAATCGAGGGTAAAATGATCAACAAAATCGGCATACTTCGGATAGGAAACCAGTAAGATAAATTTCCCGTTTTTAATTCCGGTAAGTTCGAATGAACCGTTTTCTGCTGCCCGTGTAAATTTTACCAAAGTAGAATCTTTTGCATTTAAAACAGCAATAGATGCTCCTGATAAAAGTGTTGTGGAGGCAGTATCAATCGTTCGGCCTTTAATGATGTGCGTAAGCTGTGCCCTGGAATAAGTAGCAATAAAAAGAAATAGGCACAGCGAGAGCAGTAAACGTTTCATAAATAGGATTTGATTTGGTTTTCCGAAAATAAACTAATTGGTTAGTTAATAAAAATGATTTAACCTTTTTTAACAAAAAAAATATTCTTTATGGCAGCCTTTAAAAATCTATCTTTATTAAAAAATCGGACAACAGCTTTATTATGGTTTTATAAATTAATAAAGCGTTTCCGCTATAGTTTATTTTGCGATTGCCGCAACCTGGCTATTAGGATATCTATTGCGAAAATGATATTCATACCAACCCACAGTTTGAGGCAAAAGCTATCTGCTTATTAAAAAGCTTTAAATTAAATTTGTAGCTCGTCAGGACTTCAAGTTTGTATGGCCTCATTTAGAAACAAGGATCGGTGAGTGCTGCATTTTAATACAGATAAGAAATCCAGCTGATCGGGATTTAAAACATTTCAAATCCCGACCGAAAGAAGAAACCAATCGCGCCAGAAGCGCCTTCCTCATCCATACTATTTACAAACAAGGAAGATTTTAAAGGTCAAATTTAATACCCTGTGCCAGCGGCAAGGTATTTGAATAATTGATGGTGTTGGTTTGCCTGCGCATGTAAGCTTTCCAGGCATCCGAACCGCTTTCACGCCCACCGCCGGTTTCTTTCTCGCCGCCAAAAGCACCGCCGATTTCAGCGCCTGATGTGCCGATATTCACGTTGGCTATACCACAGTCAGATCCCTTAGCTGATAAGAACAGCTCTGCTTCCCTCAAATTCAGGGTCATAATGGCCGATGATAATCCTTGTGGAACCGCATTTTGTAAGGCAATGGCCTCCTCTAATGTTTTGTACTTAATCAGATATAAAATTGGTGCAAAAGTTTCATGCTGAACAATCTTGTAATCATTCTGAACCTCTGCAATGCATGGCTTTACGTAACATCCACTAAGGTAATCATCGCCAGCCAAAACGCCACCTTCTACTACAAAATGGCCACCCTCTTCCTTACATTTTGCGATTGAATCTAAATAAGCTGCAACCGCATCCGTATCAATCAGCGGACCTACATGGTTATTTTGATCCAATGGATTTCCAATACGCAATTGTTCATAAGCTTTAACCAGTTTCGCGGTAAAAGCATCATATACACTTTCGTGGATAATTAACCTTCTGGTTGACGTGCAACGCTGGCCTGCAGTACCAACTGCGCCAAATACTGCACCGATTAAACTCATGTCTAAATCGGCATGTGCTGAAATAATAATGGCATTATTGCCGCCAAGTTCAAGTAAACTCTTTCCTAGCCTGGCGCCCACTGCAGCCCCAACCGCCTTGCCCATGCGCGTAGATCCGGTGGCAGAAATTAGAGGAATCCTTCCATCATTGGTCATCAGTTCACCAATTTCACGATCGCCTAAAACCAGGCAGCATACACCTTCAGCTATATCATTATCTTTAAAAACCTTTGCTATAATATGTTGGCAGGCTATGGCGGTTAACGGTGTTTTTTCTGATGGTTTCCAGATACAAACATTGCCGCAAACCAGAGCCAGGGCAGCATTCCAGCTCCATACGGCTACCGGAAAATTAAACGCAGAAATAATACCTACAATTCCCAATGGATGCCATTGTTCATACATGCGGTGGCTCGGGCGTTCGCTGTGCATGGTTAAACCATAAAGCTGCCTGGATAAACCTACTGCAAAATCACAGATGTCGATCATTTCCTGTACTTCACCAAGCCCTTCCTGTAAACTTTTTCCCATTTCGTATGAAACCAGGGTGCCTAAGGCATCTTTATTTTCACGAAGTGCATCGCCAAACTGGCGCACCACTTCTCCTCTTTTGGGCGCCGGAACCGAACGCCAGGCCGTAAATGCCTCCTGTGCTTCGATTACAACCGTATCATAATCAGCTTTGCTGGCAACTTTAGCCGAAGCAATCAGCTGGCCATTAACCGGAGAATAGCTTTCCAATGTTTTTTCATTTGCATCTCCGCCCCAATTACTTCCTGTACTATAGGCTCCATTTTGTGCCTTTACGCCTAATCTGTTTAAAATAGATTGAATATCTGTAGTCATATCGCTATCGGTTTACACAAAAAAACGAAAAAATAAAGGAAAGCAGGTTACGTTTAACCCTTAACTTTATCACAATTCTTGATATCTTATCCTAATTTTGCTCAATACCACTATTCAATGAAAAACATTAAACTATTATTTGTTGCTCTTTTAGGCTTCGGACTTAGTCTTAACGCACAAACTAAAAAGGCTACCAACACCCTGCTTTGGGAAGTTTCTGGCAAGGGATTAAAGAAACCATCCTATTTGTTTGGAACACATCATTTTACAAATAAGGAATTTGCAGATACCATGCAGGTTTTACAGGACAAATTAAAATCGGTTGATGGCGTAGTGGGTGAGATGGTAATGGATAGCACTTTACAGAGGCGTATCGCCCCGTTTTTAGTGATGAAAAACAATACGCTTGATCATTTATTTACCCCGGCCGAATACAAAGAGGTTGACGATTATATTAAAGCCAGAAATCAGGCTGTAAACTTAAAGCAACTAAACAGATTTAAGCCAGCAATGGTTAGTGTGCTGATTATGCTTTTTGACAACCCCGAAATGAGAAGTCTGACGAATGGCCTAGACGAAAGCTTTCAGAAATATGCCAAAAACAACGCTAAATCCATACATGGTTTAGAAACGGCCGAATATCAGGGCGCACTGTTATTTGATGAGGATCTGCAAAAACAGAAAAAAGCTTTGCTTAAATCAATCAGGGAATCGGATAAGAATAAGATAAAATTAAAGGAACTAACCGCCAATTACCTGGCCCAGGATATCGATAAATTAACTGATTTCTTTAAAATACAGGACGAAGAAACTAAAGAGTTTATGACCGAAATGCTCAAAAACCGGAATCAACGCTGGCTGGATCAACTCCCTGCCCTGATGGAAAAAGAATCATTGTTTATAGCCGTTGGCGCTGGTCATTTAGTGGGCACAGAGGGGCTGATCAAAGGGTTGCAAGTTAAAGGTTATACCTTAAAACCAATAGCAACCCAATAGGTAAGATATAAAAGTAGATGGTAATTACCACATTTCTTAATATCTTGCCTTCAGTATACTGACTTATAAAATTTAAAAAATGAATAAAAAAAATATTGCCTGTGGAATTCTACTGGCCGCTGTTTTTGCGACCAATCCGCTTTTCGCACAGGAACAAACTACAGAAAAATCAAACCTGAGCGTTTACCGGGTAACCCCAACTAAAATTAACGACCTCGTACATACCAAGCTAGATGTTTCATTTGATTATGCCAAGCGCTACCTGTACGGTAAAGCCTGGATAACTTTAAAGCCTCATTTTTACACGACCGATTCGCTAACCCTTGATGCGCAGGGGATGGACATTAAAACGGTTGCACTGGTTGGAGCAAAAGGAAATACCCCGCTTAAATACACGTATCACGATAATAAGTTGTATATCAATTTAAACAGAAAGTATACTAATGCCGAAAAATATACCGTATACATCGCTTATACGGCCAAACCAGATGAGCTGAAAGTGAAGGGAAGTGCAGCCATCACGGATGCTAAAGGTTTATATTTTATCAACCCTGACGGTACCGATAAAAATAAACCCACACAGATATGGACACAGGGCGAAACAGAATCTTCATCGGCCTGGTTTCCAACCATCGATAAACCCGATCAGAAAACAACCCAGGAAATTTCGATGACGGTAAAATCGAAATATACTACCCTGTCAAACGGGAAACTGGTGAGCCAGAAACCCAATGCCGATGGCACCAGAACCGATACCTGGAAAATGGATTTACCACACTCGCCATATTTATTTATGATGGCTATTGGCGAGTTTAAAATCACCAAAGACAACTATAAGGGTAAAGAAGTAAGTTATTACCTGGAGCCAAAATATGCACCATACGCGAAACAGATTTTTGGCAAAACGCCTGATATGATCCAGTTTTATAGCAATTTGTTAGGTTTAGATTATCCATGGAATAAATATGCACAGGTAGTAGCCCGGGATTATGTTTCAGGAGCGATGGAAAATACTACAGCTACCTTACATGGCGAGCAGGTACAAAAAACAGACCGCGAGCTGTTAGACGGAAATGAAGAAGGTACCATTGCACATGAGCTTTTTCACCAGTGGTTTGGCGATTATGTAACGGCCGAATCCTGGTCTAATTTAACCATGAATGAGTCTTTCGCCACCTTTGGCGAGATCATCTGGCATGGACGTGATGCCGGTCAGGATGCGGAAGATAAGTCGCGATACGAAAAATTACAATCTTACCTCGGTTCCACTAAAAATGGTGAGAGTCCGGTTTTGGCCCGCTTTTATTACAAAGATAAGGAAGATATGTTCGATAATATCAGTTATGCCAAAGGATCGGTTATTCTGTATGCCTTAAAAAACCAGATGGGTGATGCAGCTTTCTACAAATCGCTTAACCGTTACCTGACAACCAATGCCTTTAAAAATGGCGAAACACATCAATTGCGTTTGGCAATGGAAGATGTTACCGGAAAAGATTGGAGCCCTTATTTCAATCAGTGGTATTATAATGGTGGCCACCCGATTTTAAGTATCGATTATGGTTATGAAAACGGCAAGGCAACCATTAAAGTTAAACAAACACAGGATGCCAGCGTGCAGACTTTTACTTTGCCGGTTAAAATTGATATTTATGCCGGAGGTAAAAAAATCAGGAAGGAAATTCTGATTAATAGCCGCGAGCAGAATTTTAGTTTTGAGGTAGGTGCTAAACCAGATTTAATCGATTTTGATGTAGATAAAATCTTGGTTGGCGAAACCAATGACAATAAAACTGCGGAAAACTATTATTTTCAATACAAAAATGCGCCAAGTTATGCCAATAGGATTGAGGCCATCCAATTTATTATGCAGAGCAAAGCCAGCAGCGGTCAAATGGTATTATTGGAAGGCTTAAAAGATAAATCGGCAGATTTACGTGCCCTAAGTATTGCTGGCATTAATTTAGAAGATGCCCAGATTAAAGCAGCAGCTTTGCCAATATTACTTCAGATCGCTAAAACGGATAAAAATACAGAAGCAAGGTCAGCTGCAATCGTAAAATTGGCCGAAACCGGAGACCAAGCCTATAAAGCTTTGGTGTTAGAAAGTTTAAAGGATAGATCGTACAAGGTAATTGCTGCCGGTGTGGATGGGTTAGCCAAACTGGCACCTCAGGAAACAATGTCTGCCATAGCACGGTTGGATGACGATACGAGATCGCATATAGCACCATCAATCGCAACCTTATACATCAACGATCCAAAAGACGACTACCAGGCATTTTACGAAAACATTATGCTTACAGGCGATAGGGATAAAGTATTTGGGGTAGTGGGTCAGTATTTTCAGTATTTAAGAGCCAATACCAACCCTGCAGTTACCGAGCAGGGTATAACAAATATTGGCAAGGCTATTGAAAGATTAAAATTACAGCCTTATTTAAACAAACAACTTGCTGGTGCTTATACCGCAACTGCACAAGGTAAAGCAAAACAGGCGGCTGCTGCAAGTGGAGAAGCAAAAGCAAAATTGGACAAGCAGGCCGAATTATTTAAAAAAGGTGCTGCCGATTTAGGGAAAGAATAATTATTACTCCTCCAACAGGTCGTCATACCACTGGATTGCAACGCAGGGCCTGGCTATACAGTCGGGCATTCTGCTGCATTTCAGTTGTATGACGTTTTTTTTTTGACATGCCGTAAACCCCAGGAATTATACAAAAATCTATTTCTCCCCTTTTCTCCTCGTATCAATAATGTAACAATTGCCAGCCTTTTATCTATGCCATTAATCAGGTTTCGATTCATGCCAAATAGAAACCACTCAGATTTGTAGATACCGACAACGGCGATCATGTAGTTAAACCGCGTTTTTGCCATGCAAACCGTATGCAATTTTAGCCATTTAGCCCGTTGCAAGTGGGCGGGTGAATGCGTTACCCTGCAGGTGGCGGCACGAAAACCGAAGCGTAAAGCGTAACACGGGAACCAATTTGATCTGATGCAGCGGCCCGGCGCAAAAAAATGATGCTAAAAAAATTTTCCAAAAACGATAATTTTACCTGCAGAAATCATTAGTTGCAATTATCCTTTCTCCTGGTATCAATAAGGTAAACAATCTGCCAGCCCTGGTTTCCTTTTACCAACTGAAAAGAATTAACCCCACAATGGCTAAATTTATTGCCCAGGTAAAATTGGTAATCTGTCCAAACACTAGCTAAAAGGCCATCGATCAGGATTTTTGTAAAAACAATGCGCTCATCATATTTTTCCTGGTGTGGTGCACCAATAAATTTAATAAAGCTGTTTACTGATTCTGACCGTATACTCACTTTACCCTCTTTGTTAACAATGGTTTGCATAAGTGCAGATGGTGCAAAAGTACTTCTGGTTAGCGTGCTGTCTCCATTCCTCATACCGTTAAAAAGATCGTTTATGGTTTTCTTAACCGCACTTTCTTCATCGCTTTGGGCAAAGCCATTTCTTATAAAACATAGTAAAAACAGGGCGAAAATGGCTAATCCTTTCATGACTTCTTCATTACGTATATGCCATAAATTTATAGTATTTTTGTGGAAGAAGGGAAAAGGAACCGCGATGTTGTAACAAATCTATCGATTATCCACACATCTTAATCACAGTTAATACGCTTTATATTCAGCTATTTACAGTTTTTACATCTGCTGATGTTAATAATTATTTTAAAAACGGATAATTAAAATTGTTAAAATTATAATGTGTTTTTCTGCTAACTGGCACGGTTCTTTAATAGTATAATATATGGAAGAAGAATTCTTTTTTGAATCCAACGAAGATGCACAACGCTCGGTAGAACGTTACGAAGAAATGCTCCGGAACCAGGATCAGTATTTTTTCGATGCAGGGGCATTCGAATACATTGTAGATTTTTACATTGAGAAAAATGATCCGGTCAAAGCTTTGCAGGTAGTTGATTTTGCGATTAGTCAGCATCCTTACGCCACAATATTTTTAATTAAACAGGCTCATCTGTACATCTTAACAAACAACAGCGAAAAGGCTTTTATTGCTTTGCAGAAGGCTGAGCTTTTAGAACCGTCCGAACCGGATATTTATTTGCTGCGCGGTAATGTTTTTCAGAACACCGAACGTTTTGATGAGGCGTTGGAAAATTATGAAAAAGCTTTGGGACTGGCCGAGAGTACGGATGAAATTTTATTACAGATGGCTTATGTTTACCAGAGCATGGGCGATTATGAAAGTGCCATTACCTATATTAAGCTAAGTTTAGAGCAGAACATGGAAAATCAGGATGGTTTGTATGAGCTTGCTTTTTGTTATGATGTGTTAGATAAACAGGAGGAAAGTATCAAATTCTATCAGCAGTATATTGATACTGATCCGTATTCGTATGCGGCCTGGTATAACTTGGGTAATAGTTTCCACAAGCTAAACCTTTTCGAAAAAGCGATCGATGCTTACGATTATGCCATCTTAATTAAAGAAGATTTTAGTTCGGCCTATTTTAACAAGGGAAATGCACTGGTGCAGCTTGATAAATATGATGAGGCTATAGAAGTTTATAAACAGACTTTTGAGTACGAACAGCCTAATGCCGATACTTATTGTGCCATTGGCGAATGTTACGAGAAACTGGAAAAAATGGACGAAGCCCGTTCTTACTATAAAAAATCGGTAAAAATGGATCCTAAGATGGCTGATGCCTGGTTTGGGATTGGTGTTACCCTGAATTTTGAAGAACGTTATTTCGAATCGCTGCACTTTTATAAAAAAGCGATTGATTTAGAAGCTGAAAACGCAGATTTTTGGTTTGCCATGGCTGATGCTTATTATAAACTAGGGCAGATTGACGAATCGATCGAGGCATACGAAAAAGTATTGGAGTTTAATCCTTTGGATATTGAAGCCTGGCTGGATTTTAGTACTGTGCTTTACGAACAGGGAAAATTATTGGAAGCTGCGGAAACAATGGCAGAGGCGATTAAGAATAACCCGGAAGCTGCAGAACTGTATTATAGAATGGTAGCCTATCTTTTTGCCATAGGAAATTATGGTGATGCATTGGGGTATTTAGAAACCGCGTTAACAACTGACCCTGACAAACACTATATTTTATTTGAATATTTACCGCAATTACAGGATAACAGTGCCATTTTGAATGTTATAAACCGATATATAAGGTAACCACCTTGTGAGAAAAATTTAACTGATAAATCTGAAAATTTTTTTCACTTTTGTACGCATATGAATTATCCATTATTAAACGTTCCCGAACGTCCGACTAAACCACGCCAAAAGGGCTTAACAATGGTTATGGATAAGGGATTGAGCCTACGCCAGGTTGAAGATTTTATTGAAGTTGCCGGCATACATACAGATATCGTAAAATTAGGTTGGGCAACATCACATGTAACACCAAACCTTAAAGAGAAATTAGCTTTATATAAAAGTGCGGGCATTCCTACCTATTTCGGTGGAACATTATTTGAGGCTTTTATTATCCGTAATCAATTTTCAGATTACCAGCGCGTATTAGATCAATACGGAATGGAATACGCGGAAGTATCTGATGGATCCATCGAAATTGAGCATGATAAAAAATGTGAGTTCATTAGCAAACTGGCCAAGCAGGTAACCGTTATCTCTGAAGTAGGCAGTAAAGATGCTGCTAAAATATTTGCACCATATAAGTGGATTAAATTAATGAAGGCCGAAATTGATGCGGGTTCATGGAAGGTAATTGCCGAAGCACGGGAAGGTGGTAACGTTGGTATTTACCGTGGGAGCGGCGAAGTACGCGAAGGCTTGGTTGATGAAATTTTAACACAGATCCCTGAAGAAAGCATTATCTGGGAAGCCCCTCAAAAAGAACAGCAGGTTTGGTTTATTAAATTAATCGGCAGCAATGTGAACCTGGGTAATATTGCCCCGGCAGAAGTAATTCCACTAGAAACTATCCGTTTGGGGTTGCGGGGAGATACTTTCGACTATTTCCTGAATCAGGTAAAATAAAGACAAAATTCGCGATTGCGAGGCGCATTTAAATAAACTTTACAGGTTTTTGAAACCTGTAAGGTTTGCTTGTTATATCAATATGAAAACATACGGTTTAATCGGTTACCCACTTTCTCACTCTTTCTCGAAAAAATATTTCACAGAAAAATTTCACAATGAGGGCATTACCGATCATCAATATGAGCTTTTTCCTATTGCCGACATCAAATTACTGCCCGATTTGCTAAGTGAAAATTCATCACTTTGTGGACTTAATGTAACTATCCCGCATAAAGTTAGTGTGCTTTGTTATCTAAATGAAATAGATGAAGCTGCCGAAAAAATTGGTGCCATAAATTGTATTTCGATCAGAAACTTTGAAGGTGAAAGTTATTTAAAAGGTTATAATACCGATGCATATGGTTTTGAAGAATCGCTAAAACCGTTATTAGGACCACAGCACACCAAAGCACTTGTTTTTGGCGATGGCGGCGCGGCCAAAGCCGTAAAATATGTTCTGGAAAAGTTGGATATCCAATATCAGGTGGTGGTAAGAACTGTGGCCCCTGATGCTATTTTGTATGCTGAGATTACGCCGGAAATGTTGTCTTCACATAAATTATTAATCAATACCACGCCATTAGGCATGTCGCCAAATACAGACACCTTTCCGGATATTGATTACCGTTTGGTAGGAAAGGAACACCTGGCTTACGATCTGGTTTATAACCCGCTCGAAACGGCATTTCTGGTTAAGGCTGCAGCTGGCGGCGCAAAAACTAAAAACGGACTCGCAATGTTGCATCAGCAGGCTGAAAAGGCCTGGGCCATCTGGAATAAATAATTTGGCCTATCTTTATCCTGTTAACCATTAAGCAATTTTCTGAAGAATGAAACTAAAACAGCTGATTTTTTTACTCTTTGCACTGCTTTTATGCGTAACAGCTTGTCAGAATCATGATTATAGCCCTAAGCCAAAAGCCTATTTCAGGATTGTATACCCTAAAAAAGACTATACTCCATTTACCGAAGCAGTTCCTTTTACGTTTAAGTATCCTACCTATGCCACAGTGGAGCAAGATCAAAGCCGGGATGCCAAAAAAAACTGGTACAATTTGCACTTTAAACAGTTTAATGGCTTTTTGCATTTAACTTACTACGATGTTTCAGGTAAAAGCGAATATGATGAAATGGTGGAAGACGCAAGAAAACTGGCCTTTAAACATACGATAAAAGCAAGTGCAATTGATCAGAAAATGATCAATTACCCAGACCGTAAAGTTTATGGCATTTACTACGCCATCGAAGGAAATACGGCTTCATCTGTCCAGTTTTTTTTAACAGACAGCGCCAAGCATTATTTTAGGGGAGCTTTATATTTTAACGAACGTCCACAATATGATTCTATTGAGCCTGTTGTTAAATTTATTAAAAAAGATATCGATACCCTGATTTCTACGTTCAGGTGGAAGAATTAATTTATTAACGTTACCCTGTTTCTGCAAACAGGCATTTTCTAAGACTTATGATTACAGTAAAAACCTTTACTTTTAATGCTTACAGCGAAAATACCTATGTACTCTACGACGAAACCAGGGAGTGTGCGATTATCGATCCGGGGATGTACGAAGGTTTTGAGGAAAGTGAATTGGCAGCTTTCATTAAACAGGAAGGTTTAAAGCCTGTTTTATTGCTGAATACACATTGCCATCTTGATCATGTTTTCGGCAATAAATTTGTTGCTGAAACCTACGGTTTAAAGCCTCAGTTCCATCAGGGCGAATTACCGATTTTAAATGCCGTTCCGGGTTACGCACCATCAATGGGCTTTACCCGTTATCAGGTACCCCCTTTACCAGATAGCTTTTTGCCAGAAACAGGAACCATTTCTTTTGGCAATAGCAGGCTTACCATAATTTTTGCACCAGGACACTCGCCTGCGCACCTGTGTTTTTATAGCGCAGCTGATCATATTTTAATAGGTGGCGATGTGCTTTTTTATGGAAGTATCGGACGTACCGATCTGCCAGGTGGCAACCATCAGCAATTAATCCAAAACATTTCAGATAAACTTTTTGTCTTACCTGATGAAACCAAAGTTTATCCTGGCCATGGACCAGCAACCAGCGTTGGTTTTGAAAAGCAACATAACCCGTTTTTTTGATGTAAAATGTATAATGGATGAGGGATGATGTATTACCCATCACACATATTCCATCTTACATCACTGCCATCTTACTTTTTAATTATCTTTACTGCTGTGAATACATCGTTTTACATTGCCAAAAGGTATCTTTTTGCCAAAAAATCAACCAATGCCATTAACCTGATTTCGGGCATATCAATGGTTGGTGTAATGGTAGGTAGTGCTGCGCTGATTATTATCCTTTCGGTATTTAACGGTTTAGAAACAGTGGTATTGAATATGTTCGATACCATTACCCCGCAAATTGCGATTACACCGTCAAGAGGGAAAACTTTTGACCCGAACACAAGCTATTTTAACCAGCTCAGAAAAAATAAAAGTATTGCTGCTTTTACCGAGGTACTGCAAGAAAATGCATTGTTGAAATATAACAACAAGCAAGCTGTTGGGATGGTTAAAGGGGTAAGTTTAGATTATTTAAAGAATGCCAAATTAGACAGTACCATTAAAGAGGGGCGTTTTATATTGCATAATAAAAGTGGTGATAACGCAGTGATCGGTTCGGCATTACAAAGTTATTTGGCTGTTAATACGGTTGATCCTTTTACCGAGTTGGAGATTTATTCGCCAAAGAAGGATATCGCAGTAAATACGGTCAATCCAGCCGACGATTTTGTGGTGAAAAATATCCGGGTTAGCGGTGTTTTTGAGGTTCAGCAAGATTTCGACAATGGGATTATTGTTCCGATAAACTTTGCCCGCGAGCTGCTTGGCGAAGAAAAAAATGTGTCTGCTATCGAGATCAATCTGCAACCTGGTGTTGATGTAGATGATTTTAAAAACGAAATAATCGAAAAGGCTGGTAAAGAATATGAAGTTAGAAATCAGGCCGAACAAAATAAGTCACTTTACCACATTTTAAATACTGAAAAATGGGCAGTATATATTATCCTTACTTTTATCCTGATTATTGCTATATTTAATATCATAGGCTCATTAACCATGTTGGTGATCGATAAGGTAAAGGATGTGGCTATTCTGAGCAGTTTAGGTGCAGGGAAAAATTTAATCAAACGCATATTTTTATTTGAAGGCATGATGATTACCATGTCTGGCTGTGTATTAGGGCTAATTATAGGAATCATATTTTATTATTTTCAACATACCTATGGCTGGATTAAAATGGGCGATGAAGTAAATAAAACATTGGTAAGTTCTTATCCGATTGCACTAAAATGGAAAGATTTTGTACTGGTTTTTATTACAGTAGGTATCTTCTCATTTTTGGCATCTGCTTTGTCATCCAATTTAAGCGTTAAAAAGATAGATCAAATTAATCAAACGATATAAAATGAAGTTATTTAAGCAAGCAATTGTAACCGTTGTGCTCCTTGGCGTAGCCGCTACAGCTTGTAACAGGAATGATAAAGCCGAGGGAGAAAAGAACAATCTTAAAATTGTAAAGGGCTTGTATACATTTGGTCCTGAAATGAAATCAATTACGCTATGCGAGGATACACGAGAATTTTGGGTTGCAGACAGCGTAAAAAGATTAGAGTTATCGTACAGTAATTTAGGCTTCGAAAAGCCTTATGAGCCGGTATACGTCGAGTTAGAAGGTTATTTTACCAAAACTGATACTGCTACCGTTGCTGCCGATTTCGATTCTACCCTGGTGGTTACCAAAGTAATCAAAATAAGCAAAGAGATTCCGGACGGGCCTTGCGCGCAGTAATTCCTGTCCGTAAAGTTAAACGAAGCCTCTCTACAGAATAATAAATAAGATTGAGTTTTCAAACTCATCATTTCCGGTTTAACAAGGGTTAATTTCATCAATAAGATCGGGTTAGCCGGGTTTGGTTAATTACATGATTTATTTCTTTTTTTTGGAGAGCGCAAGTGCCGTACTGATTGGCTACTACAGTTCTGCCTTCCGTGATTTGTGCCTTGAATCGATCAACGGTTTTTTAGAGATCGAATGCGGTTTAAAAAATGGTAGTCTGACCTATCACTGTCGCTGTGCAAGCGGAGACTGTAAACTATCTCACGGTGCTGTTCAGCTGATTAACTGGCATTGTGAACAGAAAGAGGAAAAGGTTATGAACGGGGAATCGTCTAAGAATACAAAAACCAGGTTTTCCTATATTTAAAGTGGTCGGCAAAAACATATCTAATAAGATCATTGATTATTTTACAAAAGGTATAAATACTGAAGCCATGTTTTAGACTGACGAAGTTTCCTTTAGGTTCATCACCCGGCCGGCCCGATTGGGTCAGGCAAGGCAGACAGCAGCTGGGCAGGTAGAGATAGATTTAATGATAAAACACCAAACGTTCCTTCCGAACGAAACCGCCAATTGTAAAATTGGCTAGCTTTGAGGCGTCGCGACTGGATGAACATGGTGATACGAACCCGAAAGGACGGGTATTAATTTTATAACTACCTTTTGTCCCATCTGGACGAATGCCCGGTAGAAAAAAAAATATTTTTTTTCGTTCCGCAGGAACGTTTCATGCTGGGCACCAGGGTAAACAAGCCTTTGTTCAATAAACCCGACAGCAGCGAACACGAATCCCGGTTTTTCAGCGGGTGAAGTAAGGCGAATGGCGGGATTGCCGGCCGCCAAAACCAACTGACAATCGTTTCCAAAAAAAGGCAACACTTCTATTTACCCAAAAAAACATCGATGGCTTTAATGGCATTTGCGATTCTCTCTTCACCTAAACCTCCGATAACTTTATAATTGGCCCGGAGCGCCTGCAATTCTTTATGCCAAACCTCCATAAAATATTCGCGTTTCTCCGGAAAATCCCGTAACGGATCGTCCTGCCATGGCAAATCGATATCCATTAACAGATACAAATCGTACGGCTTTTTGGGCAGTGCCTCCAATACAACCTGCGGTGTTTGGCCAAGCACTTCATCACTCCATATCTTTACCGTAATAAAAGTGGTATCACAGATAATAAAATCACTCTCGGCGGTAACCAAAATTGCATCCTCTAACGCTACCTGCCCGTAATACATATTTATTTCATCTTGCAATGTATAATCGGTAATCAGATTTTCGCAGTAATAACGGGCATACTCTGGCACCCACGAAACTTTATAGTATTTGGCCAGTAACTGAGATATGGTAGATTTTCCCGTACTTTCCGGCCCAACAATAGCAATCTTTTTTATATTTTTATTCACGATACGTTTTCTGGATACGGTCAAATGTAAAAGAAAAAGCCTTAAAAGAAAAAATCCGGTTGAGGAGGGCTCCTCTAACCGGATAATAAACCAAACAAACTATTTATGAAGAAATCCTCATGGCGGGTAACTAATCCGCGGAGGAAGCTTTAGATCATTGTCTAAAGTATATACAAAACGCGTATATGTTCTGCTTATTACAACATTGTTGCCAATAATCAGCTCATCACAACTTCGTGACTTAATTCTGACCAACTGCCCCTTATATTGACAAAATTGCTTAACACGAATTAACGTTTGTGACAAATATACACATTTTGATTTTACATTTATGTATAATTTATAGTACAAACAAAAAAATAGTGTTCACTATTTAAAACTATTTGCCCTAACTGTTGTTATGTATTTAAGACATTTAGCAACTAAAACGTTATACCATGAAAAATTTGTGTGTTGTACTATCTCTACTGATCATATTTGCTTTAGGTTCTGTTGCCTTTAAAAATGTTAAAACGGGTGGTATAATTGGAAAAATCACACCAATTGATGCGGCTGCTACCGTATCTCTTGTAGCAACAAAAGACACGCTAAGTACACAGATTAATCAAGGTGTTTTTACTTTTACCAACCTCAAAGAAGGGGTTTATACTGTAGTGATAAAAGCCAATGCACCATATAAAGATGCAGTGCTGGAAAAGGTTGCCGTAAAAGATAGCGCCACTACCGATTTAGGCGAAATTAAATTACAACAGTAAGCCATTCTGCAAAAGGAAAATCTAAAAAGAGCACTGAAATAGCGCTCTTTTTTATTTTTAAAAAAACGCCTCAAATCACATCTAAAGATGTATCTTTGCATCCCGACAGAACAGTTGGGATTTTCTTCTCGCAAGCATAAGACCTCTTGCTTCTTTCACCTTCGGGTTCAAATACTTTAGAATTTTAATTATTGTTTAAGCTTTATCATGCCTAAAGACACTTCCATTCGCTCAGTACTGATTATCGGATCTGGACCAATTATTATTGGCCAAGCCTGTGAGTTTGATTACTCAGGTTCTCAAGCGGCGCTTTCTTTAAAAGAAGAAGGAGTTACCGTTTCCATTATCAATTCCAATCCGGCCACGATTATGACGGATAAGGTTATTGGTGACCATGTTTATCTACGCCCGTTAACTGTTGATTCAATAGAGGTTATTTTAAAGGAGCATATCGACTCTGCAGATCTACCTAGAATTGATGCTGTACTTCCTACAATGGGTGGCCAAACGGCACTAAACCTTTGTAAAGAAGCTGAAGAACGTGGTGTTTGGGAAAAATACGGAGTTAAAGTTGTAGGGGTTGACGTAGATGCAATCGAGAAAACAGAAAACCGTGAAGCTTTCAGGCAGTTAATGGTTGATATCGGTGTCGGGGTTGCTCAATCTAAAATTGCCAACTCATTTCTGGAAGGTAAAGAAGCGGCTCAGGAAATCGGATTTCCTCTGGTAATTCGTCCATCATACACTTTAGGTGGTTATGGTGGTGGTTTTGTGCACAAAAAAGAAGATTTCGATGCAGCATTAAAACGCGGTCTGGAAGCTTCGCCAACACACGAAGTACTGGTAGAGAAAGCGGTTTTAGGCTGGAAAGAATACGAGTTAGAGTTATTAAGAGATAGCGATGATAACGTAATTATCATCTGTTCGATTGAAAATTTCGATCCGATGGGTATTCACACAGGAGATTCAATTACAGTTGCTCCGGCAATGACCCTGTCTGACCGTTGTTACCAGGATATGCGTAACCAAGCGATCAAAATGATGCGCGCCATCGGTACCTTCGCCGGCGGTTGTAACGTTCAGTTTTCGGTTAACCCGGTAGACGATGAAATTATCGCCATCGAAATCAATCCGCGCGTATCACGTTCATCAGCACTGGCCAGTAAGGCAACCGGTTACCCGATTGCAAAAATTGCAGCCAAACTGGCTATCGGCTATAATCTTGATGAAATCGAAAATCAGATTACCAAAACGACTTCAGCATATTTCGAACCTACTTTAGATTATGTAATTGTTAAGGTTCCGCGTTGGAATTTCGATAAATTTAAAGGTGCTAACAAAGAGCTTGGCCTGCAGATGAAATCGGTGGGTGAGGTAATGGCCATTGGCCGTACTTTTATCGAAGCATTACAAAAAGCTTGTCAGAGTTTAGAGATCAACCGTGCAGGTTTAGGGGCAGACGGCAGACAGGTACGCAATATAGAAGAGATTATGGACGGTTTGGAGCATGCTTCATGGAACCGTTTATTCTTAATAAAAGATGCCATGACCATGGGTGTACCTTTGGAATCTATCCGTAAGGTAACCAAAATCGACAAATGGTTCTTAAACCAGATTCAGGAATTGGTATTACTGGAAACGGAATTAAAAAGATACTCACTAAACAATATCCCTCAGGATTTCTTTGCAACACTTAAACAAAAAGGTTTCTCTGATGTTCAGATCTCCTGGTTATTAGGTAATGTTACGGAAGATGAAGTTTATGAGCGCCGTAAAGCTTTAGGCATAAAAAGGGTATATAAAATGGTTGATACCTGCGCAGCAGAGTTCCCGGCCAAAACGCCTTACTATTACTCTACTTTCGAAGAAGAGAATGAATCAAAACCTTCTGACAGGAAAAAAGTGATTGTTTTGGGATCAGGTCCTAACCGTATTGGTCAGGGTATCGAATTCGATTACTCATGCGTACACGGTTTATTGGCGGCAAAAGAATCAGGTTTCGAAGCCATTATGGTTAACTGTAACCCCGAAACGGTTTCTACTGACTTTAATATGGCCGATAAATTATACTTCGAGCCGGTTTTCTGGGAACATGTTCGCGAAATTATCGATTTGGAAAAACCTGAAGGTGTAATTGTTCAGCTAGGTGGTCAAACTGCTTTGAAAATGGCTGAAAAACTAACCCAAAACGGCATCAAAATTATCGGAACTTCTTTCGAGAATATGGATATTGCTGAAGACCGCGGCCGTTTCTCTGACCTGCTAAAAGAATTAGAGATTCCTTATCCAAAATATGGCGTTGCAGAAAATGCCGAAGAAGCGATCGTTGTAGCAAACGAGGTAGGCTATCCGGTACTGGTTCGTCCGAGTTATGTGTTGGGCGGACAAGGTATGAGCATTGTAATTAATGATGAAGACCTGGAAAAAGCAGTAGTAAAATTATTAGGCGATTTGCCTGGCAACCGCGTATTGATCGATCACTTTTTAGATAGGGCAGAAGAGGCAGAATCTGATTCGATATCCGACGGTGAGGATGTACATATTGTGGGTATGATGGAACACATTGAGCCTGCAGGTATCCACTCGGGAGATTCATTTGCAGTATTACCTACATTCAGCTTATCAGAAAAGGTAACTAAAGCCATGGAAGAATACTCCATCAAGATTGCAAAAGCATTAGATGTACGTGGTTTATTAAACATTCAGTTTGCCGTTAAAGATGAGAAAGTTTATGTAATCGAAGCAAACCCAAGGGCATCGCGTACGGTTCCTTTCATTGCAAAAGCTTACGATGTTCCATACATCAATATTGCAGGAAAAATTATGTTGGGCGTAGCCAAACTGAAAGATTTTACCATTGTGCGTAAACTTAAGGGCTATGCTATAAAAGAGCCGGTTTTCTCTTACGAGAAATTCCCTGAAGTAACAAAAGAATTAGGTCCTGAAATGAAATCCACAGGTGAGGCGATCCGTTTTATCAAAGATTTAGAAGATCCTTACTTCCGCAAACTTTACAAAGACAAATCGATGTATTTGAGTAAGTAATTTGCTTGCGCAAGAGCTAAAATAGTAATGGCCAGTGATTTTTTCACTGGCCATTTTTGTTTCGTCATCTCGACTGAAGCGCAGCGAAATGGAGAGATCTTTTAGCTGGTGTAAAAGATTTCTCCACTTCGGTCGAAATGACGATCTGGATTCAACCTCGCTTATTGTTTCAACTTCGGAATTCTGGTTGGTGTATCTGTACCATTTACAATGCTGGTTGCACTCTTGGCTATCGCTTTAATGGTAGAGAGGATATTATCCACGTCTAAAGAATTGTATTCGTCTTTCACGCTGTGATATAGTTTATCGATATCAATTTTATCAGTACTAATGGTGTGTGCGGGAACACCTAAGGCGGCTAAAGCTGCATTATCACTTCTATAGAATAAGTTTTGATCTGGATAGGGATCCGGGTGGAAAGTAAATTCAGTTCCGGCTAAGTTTTTCTGCAAAATCTTTCCGAAATCAGATCTTTCATAACCCGTGATAAAGGCTGTATTTTTGCCAAATTTCGAATCTTTACCAATCATCTCAATATTAAACATGGCTACCACATCATCAGGATTCAGTTTTGCAGAGAAATATTTTGCACCATAACCACCGATTTCTTCAGCAGTAAAAGCGACAAAGATTAAGGTACGCTCGTTTTTTTTCTGTGCTTTGTAATATTTGGCCAGGGCAATCATCGCCGTTGTACCCGAGGCATCATCATCCGCACCATTGGCTATACTATCGCCATCTACCGGTTTTAAGAAACCCAGGTGATCGTAATGACCAGAGAAAATGACTATTTCTTTTGCTTTTGATTTACCAGGAATCACCCCAGCCACATTAAATAAAGGCATTTTATCTACCTTACTTTTAAATGTTGCTGAAAAATCTGTTGCGGCATCTTTACCTAAAACAAACACATGTACAGCACTGGCAGTTGCTTTAACCTCTTTCTCATCAACAATTTCAGGTTTACCGAAATAACCTTTGTAACGGTTAAAAAGATCGGCAAATTTACTATCTACCAACACAATCTGATTTTTACCGGCTCCCATCATTGTTCTTAATTGCGCCACAAATGGTTTTTCAGGATCTAACTTAACAACTGTAGTATTCGATTTATCGAGGGTGATACTTTCTGAAGTTACACCTGAAACCATTAAATTTTCCGGGGCAATTTCCTGTCCGTCTATTTTAACGCTTGTACCTAGGGCGGTAACCTTGTACTTATAAAACGTTTGCCGGAAAGTTTTCTCACCAGCTAAAGGCTGCAAACCGATTTTTTTAAACTCAGATTCGATAAAAGTAGCTGCTTTATCAATTCCGGGCGTAAAAGTTGCACGCCCCTGCATCTCATCGGCACTTAAGGTTTTAATCAGGTGGTCAGTATATTCGCGGGTGATGATTTTATCGATGTTTTGCGCTTTAAGCTGCAAAGTTGTCATCCCTACAAGGGTAAAAAAGAGTATTTTCTTCATATTATATTTATAGAGGTGTGAATTTAGGCTTTTTGGCTGATAGTTTATGGTTTAAGGATTTAATATTGCATGGTTGATCGTGATCACAGGCTTCCTCTCCCGTACCTTATTTTCCATCATCCCTCTTCCATCTACTCTCTGTCCCAATCGTATTTTTCGAGATCGCGATAGGCTTTGCCCTTAATAATTTCTTTTTTCTTTGACGACTCGGAATCAACCCTCGTTTCATGAACATTATCGGCCACCTCGAAATGGAAATCCTTATCTTTTTTAGAATGGTAAATAGATACCTCATCCCCATCCGATATGGCATAATCATAAGGGCCTCTGGCACTCATCAGTTTTACAAAAACAGGTAAACATTCAAAGAAGATAAACAGCAGCCCGATAAAAGTAACTGCAATTGCCGTATTATTATCACGAGTACCATCTACATTGAATTTAAGTTGCCCCAATGCCCAGTTACGGTCGGCAAAACCAGCAATATCCGATAAACTATCCAACTGTTTTTTGGTATATAACTTTTCAGTAAACAGTCCATCAAATTCTTTGCGTTTATCCACAAAACTTTCTGATTTGTTGATGGAGGCTTTAAGCGAATCCAATTCTGCCACGCGCTTTGCAATCTCTGCTTCCTTACGTTTGGCATATGGCCCATAACCCAATACCCCCGATGTTTCGGTGGTTTTATTTCCGAAGATCTCGAAATTAAGTTTTTGCCGATCCGCTTTGATGCTTTTCTCCAGAGAATCGCGCGTGGCTTTCTGTTGATTTAACCTGCCAAACTCTACCTGATATTTTTTCTCAAAGGCCTTATTCAGCGTATCGATTTTGGCACGCTGGCCATTGAGGTAACTCACCTTCAGGCGTTCTTTAATTTCTTTATCGAAAATTTTAAGCTCTATCGGTCTTGAAATGACCATACCGATCATAATGGCCAGCAGAATACGCGGTGTAGCCTGTAATAGCTGTTTATTGGTACTGACACTTTTATTTATGCTGGATACAATGTACCGGTCCATATTAAATATGGCTGCTCCCCATAAAAAGCCGAAAACAATGGCAAAAACCACTGCCAGATCGTCGCCTTTAAAAACAAAATACATGGCGTAGCCTCCGGAAAGGGCAGCAAAAAGGCCCGTAAAAAAAATGGTGGCGCCAATGCCGGTATATTTATTTTGTTCTGAAGGATATCTTTCCAGTGTCGGGATGTGAGCGCCAGAGCAAAACCAAAAGAAACGGTTCAGTTTGTCCATTTGTAACTATTTATAGTTAAACGCCTGAGAACATTAGTTGTTACAGTTTCTGACAAAAATTTATGGCTTTTTTTTGATGGGGAGCGTAAATTTGATTTTCCTATATTTGCATAAATACATTTAATAAAATGAAAGAAATATCGGTACAAGAACTAAAAGAGAAAATCGATAACAAAGAAGATTTTCAATTAATTGATGTTCGTGAAACATTCGAATATGAGGTTTCCAATCTTGAAGGGGAAAATATCCCTTTGGGCGGAATTTTAATTGAGGCTGATAAGGTGGCGAAAGATAAACCGGTAATTATCCAGTGCCGCAGCGGAAAACGAAGTGCCGCAGCGGTAATGCAGTTAGAGCAACAATACGGATTTGACAATCTTTATAACTTAAAAGGTGGCATTTTAGCCTGGCAAGAGGCTTTTGACCCGAATATGCCGGTTTATTAGACTAACCAGTATTCAATAATCAATTATCAAGAAAACAATGACCAATAACCAAACGCCAATGATTAGTTGGAGAAGGGTTTTATAGCACAAATAAAGATCAATTTTCAAACTTGAACCTTACAGGAACAAACCTTTTGAATATTTTCAGCTCAGGATGGTGTTTGAAAATTGATTATTGCTAATTGGTACTTTGCACGTAAATTCTCTTAAAACTAAATTCCTCTATCTGTGGGTAAAAAATTTGCTTTAAACATCTTCTATAATCTGGCCATTATCCTTTCTATTTTCGGACTGGTTTGGTGTTACAACAATCACAAATATCTTCCAGCCGGTTTTCTGGTAGGTGTAACGGCCTGTTTATTCTACTTTAAGTATCAGCTTACCAAAGACATCAGAAAAAGCTTTAAAGAAAAAGATCAGAAGTAGTATCCGCTAAGCCTAAACCTGGCAGGTTATTTAAAACATACTTCCCGCTTTCAAAGGCCGGATCTTTAAACGGGTTATTTTTGGTCAGCCATGGCCCGTCCAAATCGGCCCAATTGCATAGCGGAGCCAAAGCAGCGGCGGCCAAAGTCGCGCAACTGGTTTCGCTCATACAACCAATCAGCACTTTCATCCCAAAAGAACGGGCTTTCAAAATCATCTGATGGCCTTCATACATTCCGCAGCTTTTCATCAGTTTTACGTTGATACCATGATAAGCCCCTTTTAACTGATCCATATCGGCTAAACGCTGTACGGCTTCATCAGCAAGTAATGGAATCGGACTACGCTCGGTTAACCAGGCGTTCCCATCCAGGTTGTTCTTATCCATAGGCTGCTCAATTAATACCACACCCTGGTTATGCAACCAGTAAATTAAATCAATGGCTTTAATCTTATCTGCCCAGCCCTGGTTCGCATCTACATATAGGGGCACATGGGTCATGCTGCGGATGGTTTCGATAATTTCCCGATCGTTATCCCGCCCCAGTTTAACCTTAATCACTTTAAAAGCTTCAGCATCTTTCAGTTTTTCACGGATAACTTCAGGGGTATCAATCCCGATGGTATAAGAAGTTACCGGCATTTTAGCAGGATCGGCACCATAAATTTCATAACAGGGTTTATGTAGCAGTTTCCCCTGGATATCGTTAAGCGCAATATCAATAGCCGCTTTAATAGCTGGCTGACCGTGAGCAAGACTATCCAGATAAGCGATAATCGCTGCAAAATCGAATGGATATTGGATTTTATTCCAATCAACAAGTTTCAGAAAAGCAGTTGCACTTTCATAACTCTCCCCCATGTAAGGCACCATAGATGCCTCACCATAACCGGTTACACCTTCATATTCTATCTTCAATAACATCAGCGGCGTGCTGGTACGGGTAAATTTCGAAATTGAAAAAGGATGTTTTAGCGCTAATTCAAACGGCCTGCAACTAATTTTCATGATCAATCGTCTAATAAATATATAAAGTAAATTATCTTGTTACCAATTATCTTTGTTTATTAACATAACGCCATCGTCATGAAAAACAACTCAAGATTACGGTATTTTATTTATTTATCCTTAATAATTATTGGAGGATGTACCACAGGGAAAAACGCCTTACAAAAAGGCGACTATGATGCTTCTGTTGAAAAATCGGTGAGCAGGTTGCAAAATTCGCCAAAAAACAGCGAAGCCATGGAAGTGTTAAAAAATGCATATAATCTGGCTTTGCAGAATCATCTGCGGAAAATAGAAGAAGCCAAAATGTCGAACGATTTATTCAGGTGGGAATCGGTGATGTACGATTACCAAAAAATAAACCAGTTGGCAGACGATATCAATAACTGTCCTGCCTGTTTAGCGATTGTTCCCAATCCTTCAAAATATATTACCGAACTAGCTGACGCTAAATATAACGCTGCCGGCGCAAGATATAATGCCGGTTTGGACTATTTGAGGGAAAACAGCCGCCAGGCCGCCAAAAAAGCCTATTATGAATTTGAGAAAACGCTGAATCTCCGGCCTAACTACAAAGATGCCAAAGCAAAAATGGAAGATGCATATTGGGCAGCAGTAACCAGGGTTGTGATACAGCCAATCCTGGTAAATAGCAGTTTGTATAAATTAAGTGCTGATTATTTCCAACAACAGATTGACCAGTATATTGCAAAATACTCCAGAAATAAGTTTGTGATTTTTTATGGTGAAGCGCAGGCTACCGGGCAAAAAATTGTTCCCGATCAGGTACTGAGTTTAAACTTCGACGATTTTGTGGTGGGCCAAACCTATGTAAAAGAACGTGTTGAAAAGTTAGAACGCGATAGTGTGGTAATTGGCGAAACGCGGGATAAAAAACCGGTTTATGGTACCGTAAAAGCTACGTTGAGTATTTTTGAAAAGAGCATTTCTTCATCCGGTTTGCTTGACATGAGTATTACCGATTGGAAAACCAGAAAACTGGTTCGTCAACAGAAATTTCCCGGAACTTATGTTTGGAGAGACAGTTGGGCCAGTTATAAGGGTGATGATAGGGCCCTGACTAAACAACAACTGGCCATGACCAAACGGAGGGAGCAATTACCGCCTCCGCCCAATGCTTTGTTTTTAGAATTTACTAAACCTATTTACAACCAGCTGGTTGATGATATCAGTTATTATTACAATAATTACTAGATTTCTCTATATTAAAGGATGTAACAGCGCAATTTATTAATTAGGTATACGATGGTGTAATTTCACATCAGATGCCGTGTTCGTAAAGGCACTATTGATAGAAACCAATTTATCATATCGGTTGGCTTCTTAACTACTGACATAAAAGGTTTATTTTAGAAAATGAGGGAACTGTGATTCTTGGCGGCATGCAGTCCCGCCATTCGCTATAGCTCCGATTAATTCCGATTTAAGATCGGATCGGAGGCTGCCGCTACTGTCGGGTTTAGGCACAAAGGTTATGCGCCTTACATCTCCGCTATGAAATAGTGCCGAAGCCAATAGCCCTCCTGCCCGTTGCAGGCGGGGGCTGAAGCGTTACCCTGCAGCAACGAGGTACGAGGTGGCGAAGCGTAAAAGCAAAGACAGGAACACCCTTGCCTATTGTACAACGCCCTTGCGCTCCAAATAAAAACTGATCATTGAGATAAACGATACCGTTACAGGCTGAGGTGGTTGTAATCGCTGCGTTAAAATAAAACATCATTGCTCGGCGCTAAAAATATAATGGCTAATATTGCATTGATGAATACCGGCTTATATAACCCTTTCCAGAATTTCGATTTTTTATATAAAACCTGCTTTTTAAGCGGAAAAACATTTAATTCCCTTGTAATCCAGGTGCCTTTGCTTCCAAAATGGTTGTTGGAACAGGCAGGTTTAAGCGGCGAAGAGCAGATCCAGTTTCTGGATGAGAGTATCCGTTCGTATAATACATTGGTTATTCCGGTGAATACAGAGATCAATGCACAGTTTTTAAATCCACTGGAAGACAAAATCGAAGCTGCATTTTCAATAGGTTACGATGCTGTTTCCGCACTGCCAGAACTGGATCTTTTCAACTGGATCGGCAAATTTTTGTATGGCTTTGTATATATCGAAATGCATTCAGCTTTACGTAAAGAAATGACTGCCGATGGGTTAAACATGTCGCAATCGCTGATGATGAAATTTGCCAACCTGAATTTCATGATGCAAAACCTGTATACCAGCCTGGAGTTTGAAGATTTCACACCATGGTCTATCACCGTGGTCAAATTGGAAAACGCAGAAACACCATTCAGTTTCCGCGATGAGATTAACACATTAACCTTCTCCTTAAAGATGAAAGATTTCGGGATCATTGCCTGTTTACAGGATAATGGCACCAATAAACGCTATCATCAGGATATCATTAATGAGATAAAAGGAAAAGCCTTAACCGCTGAGCAATTTGAAGAGTTAAGCGCCCGATTTTATTATTCGGCCTATCTATTTAACCGTTTGCCGGAATATACTTTTATGCCTGTGGAAGGCACTACCTATATCGAGGCGATGCCTTTACGTGGCAACATGACCAAACCACTTTTTGATGTTTGGCAGCATAAGATATATGCCCAGGTATTGGAAAATTTCTGGAAACCCTGGGGTTATGTGGTGTTCGAGATTATTAAAAACCCTGATGAACCAATGAGTTTCTTCGATAAACCTTATCTGCCTACAGCAGGGTAATCTCTTTGTTATTCGTCATACCTGGCTTGATTGGTGCTTTAAAGCGAAAATATAACTTCTTTCATTAGGATTCCGTTTTTAAGGAAATGACGATTTTTTCTAATGAGGAACTACCTGCTGCCTGTTAACATGGCAATAAAATTCTGCAAAATGCCTGGAACGAAAATAATCGTAAAAATCAATCCGGTTAGGGCACCAAAAAAGTGTGCATCATGATTGATATGATCCCTTGAATTACGGGAAGCATAAGCACAATAAATTAAATAGATAATCCCAAAAACAACGGCAGGAATCCCGATCGGGATAAACATGATGTAAATTTTAGACATTGGATTATACAAAATATAGCTAAAAAGCACCGCGCTGATTGCTCCTGAAGCGCCCAGGCTATTATAGTGAAAGTTATCTTTATGTTTGATCACTGTTGGCAGATCGCTCAGCACCAAACCCAAAAAGTAAAGTAATCCAAAGCGCCAGCTCCCCATCATACTTTCAAGTGCAAAGGCAAAAGCATAAAAGGTAAACATGTTAAAAAACAGGTGCATCCAATCGGCATGTACAAGTCCGCTGGTAATTAAAGTATATACATTCTGTCCTTTTGAAACACTATAGGGATGCAGCATAAATTTTCCATAAACCGAATGATCGTAGAAAGCGTATAGGCTGGTAATGATCGTAAAGACAAAAATTAAGGAGGCCACCGGGGCGATATTGAAGTATTCCATCTGGGCTTATTTTAAATCCAGTTTTACATCTGTAACCAAACGTGCAACCGGGTATCTGTTGTGTGTTTTTTCGTAATAATCAGAATTTTTATACACAAAATCAAGCTGTGCGGCACCATTCTTTGTAAAATCCGCATCAGCCAACCTTTTAGCTTCCAGTTTACTTTTCAAGTCAGGGTTATTTTTTAGTAGTTCTGCAGCCGTATCTTCAAAAACATAGGCCGAATAATGCTCTTTCATATCCAGAATAGAATCAAAAAAATTCCAGTTGAAATAAGAATCTGTTGCCTGAGGCTCTAAGGTTTCTACAATATAGCGGTTGGTCGGTTGGTTTACATAAATCACGTAATCGCCGGCGTAATATTGGAGTTGCTGTGAAACATGACTTATTTCTACACCAGCATGCAGGTAATGTCCCTCATATGGCCTGGTTCCCGTTTTGAAGTCGCCGATATAATAGCTTTCTACTGCAATTTTCTGATCGGTTTTTAATTCCCTTAGTTTAACATTATTGAGCTTAAGCAAGGTAACTACCCGGTCCCAGGCTTTTGGAATAATGTAGGCAACAGGTTTCTGAATAGATAATGCAGGCTCAAACTTGTTCCATTCTTTGATGGTTTTGGTGTAAGGCTTGCTACGATCGTAGTATAAACGATCAGCACCGCTTACCTTGCTGGGCTTTTGCCCCGCTTCAAATCCCTTAAATTCTATATTATTAACTTCGTTTTTATTCAGTTTCCACGCTAAAGGAAATTCCTTTTGTACCGCAACTGATTCATCGGCCTTTCGTTTATTCGCCCCAATAATTTCAGCATCCCGTTCTACCACCTCGATATAGGTTTGTAAAAGCTTATAAGTGGCATCCACACGTAAATCATAAGATTTTAACATATGTGTTTCGGGCATAAAGCCGATGCTATTGTGCAGCGTGGTATAACCGGTTGAGTAACGAGGCGATTCGATAAAACCTGTTATCCCGGTTTCAGGGGTTTCGCCTATTGAGTTGACATAGGGAATCATCGGATAACCCAGTTTTTCCATACGGCTATATAAATCGGGCACCAACGTTTTAGCTAAATAATCAGAAAGTATGGGATTTAGCTTATCTTTCTGTGTTGGGATAAGCGTCATTACATACTGATAATCGGCACCATTGCTGGTATGGGTATCTACAAATATTTCAGGCTGCCAGGTATTAAAAATGAGTTGAAATGCTGCTGAATTTTTCGAATCGGTTTTAATGAAATCGCGGTTCAGATCGAGATTTTTGCTATTTCCCCTAAAACCATAAGCAACCGGCCCATTTTGGTTAGCCCTTGATGTTCCGCTACGGTTAAAACTGCCGTCTATATTGTATATTGGGATGATGCATATCACCACATCTTTAGGCAGTTTATCTGCTTTAAGCAGATCACGGGCGAGCATCATCGATGCATCTATACCCTCCGGCTCGCCTGGGTGAATGCCATTATTGATCAATAAAATCCTTTTATTTTGTTTTCTGAGCTGAACCGGGTCAAAAACCCCATTACGTGATAAAACCAATAAATGTAATGGCTTTCCAAAATCGGTATGCCCATAGGTTAACAGTTTAGCTGCCGGGTAGCTTTTATCCAGTTTCTCATAATAAGATATGGCTTCAGTGTATGTGGTGGTTGCTGTTTTTCCACTTAATTCGAACGGTGTTTTTTGCGCAGTAGCTTTTAGCCGCATGGATAGCAAACACAATAAAAAGAGTTTTTTCATACCTTAAGAATGTATCAACTGTTTATTAAAGTGTTCTGCGATAAAACTTAATGTTACCGAACATATACCTGAACCCTATGGTAAAGGTACTGTAAACATCGGGAGAGTTGTTTCTAAATTTTGAGCTGGGATCATTATAGCCATCAAGCCCTTCGCCAAAAGTAAAGTTAGACTGCGCATTGATATTGATGACATATCGCATATAGCCGTAGCCATCATTAATGTAGTAATTAAAACCGAAGTTTAAAGGGATCAACAGCTCCAAACTCTTATCCTGACCCGGAAAAGGACCATAACCGGGATTGGAAGCGGCCCAGCTTGGTTTATACCTTACAATATCGGTGATGTTATTATTAATAATACCTACGCCCAAACCTGCATACAAACCTCTTATGTTGTATAAAAATTCACTTTTATCATAGTCAACCACTTCGCCAAGCATCAGCTTTACATTGGCACTGAGGGCCTTATATTGATTCACAAACTGACGGTTGTGCGGGTCGGTTTCTATGTCGCCACCCTGAACGATGCCATACTGGCCCTCTAAACCTAAGGTTACAAATGGAGTGATATGAAAATCGAATACACCATATATGGTATGCCCTAAACTTCCTTTTACATCGGCATAAGACTTGTTTATTCCTCCCCCAAAACCGTACGACATTTTAAAATAGTTGGATTGGGCGAATGAAAAACTTCCTATAAAAACAAGTAAAAGCGTTATATAAGCAGCTTTCAGCAAATTAAAAATCATATCGTTTTTTTACAAAAATAATATGTTTATCGAATATCTATAACTTTTAACTTTGAATTATGAGTACATACGTCAACTTTAACAAATCGCTCGAGCAGCGGTTTATCAAATATGCAAAAATTGATACCCAATCCGATCCAGGTTCTCCTACCTGCCCTTCAACCCCGAAACAAAAGGACCTGGGTAAAGTATTAGTTCAGGAATTATTGGAAATCGGCGTTTCTGATGCCGAAATGGATGATAATGGCTACGTGTATGGTACAATCCCATCAAATACAGATAAACCGTTACCAGTGATTTTCTTTTGTTCGCACATGGATACATCACCTGATTGCAGTGGCGAAAACGTCAAACCAATCATTCATGATCATTATCAAGGGCAAGATTTGATTCTGCCGGATGATCACCAGATTGTAATCAAACTTTCTGAACACAAAGACCTGAAACAGCAGATTGGCAATGATATTATCACCGCAAGCGGGACAACTTTATTAGGGGCAGATAATAAAGCAGGATTAGCCGAAATTATGGAAGCAGCAGCTTTTTTCATGAAAAATCCTGAGGTAAAACACGGGACTATAAAGCTTCTTTTTACCCCCGATGAAGAAATAGGCAGAGGTGTAGACAAAGTAGATTTAAAGAAATTAGGAGCCGATTTTGGTTATACGATTGATGGGGAAACACTCGGATCTATTGAGGATGAAACTTTTTCTGCGGATGGGGCGACCCTTAAAATTTATGGTGTAAGTACACATCCAGGATTTGCAAAAGGAAAAATGGAAAGTGCCGTTAAGATCCTCGCCCAAATTTTAGATTCGCTACCAAAAGATAGCCTTACTCCAGAGTCTACCCATCAAAAGGAAGGATTTATCCACCCGGTAAGTATAAATGGACAGGTAGAAGAGGCAGAAGCACAATTTATCATCAGGGATTTTACCGATGAGAAACTGGCTGCGCATGGGCAGTTTTTGGAAGAAACCGTCAAAAAAGTAATGGTTAACTTTCCAAAGTCTAGCTATAAGCTCGATATTAAAGCGCAATATCGCAACATGAAACAGGTTTTGGATCAGCACCCTAAAATTGTACAATATGGTGTTGAGGCCATTGAAAGGGCTGGTGTAGCACCCAAACAACAAAGCATCCGTGGCGGAACCGATGGTTCCCGGCTTTCTTTTATGGGTTTACCCTGCCCCAATATTTTTGCCGGAGAACATGCCTTTCACAGCAAGCAGGAATGGGTAAGCGTACAGGATATGGAAAAAGCTGTACAAACCATTATTAATATTGCCTGCATTTGGGAAGAGAAGGGTTAGTTTGGAGCTGGGTGTTTGGAGTTATGATCGCGCGAAAGGCCCACCACTAAACGCCAAACTCAGTGGGATTCATTTTTTAATAAAAGATAGCTTCAAAGCACAAATTTTTCTAATTTTAACCTGCAATGATAACTCTCGAAAACGATTATATAAAAGTTAGCCTGGCGGCTAAAGGTGCAGAACTTCAAGGTTTATTCAGTAAAGAAACCAAGCTTGAATATTTATGGAATGCCAACCCAAAATATTGGGCAAAACATAGCCCGGTATTATTTCCTATCGTTGGCTCATTAAAAAACAATAGTTTTATTTACCAAGGCAAGTACTACGAATTACCCCGTCATGGTTTCGCCCGGGATCATGTCTTTAATTTTGAAAAAATAAGTGAAGACGAGGGTATTTTTACGTTAACGCAAAACGCAGACACCCTAAAAGTATATCCGTTCTATTTCGAGCTGAAACTAAGGTATCAATTAATAGACAGAAAACTGAATTTAACCTACGAGGTAAAAAATACCGGTACCACTGAGCTTTTATTCTCTATTGGCGCACACCCGGCATTTGCGGTTCCCAATACTCCCGATACCGTTTACGAAGATTATTACCTTACCTTTAATGCCGATGAAAAATTAACTTTCTGGAAACTGGAAGACGGCCTGGTGGCCAACGAAACTGAAAATATTGAGCTTAACGCGCATAAACTAATGCTTACACACGAGCTGTTTTATAACGATGCGCTGGTTTTTAAGAACCTGCAAAGCAATTGTATTAGTTTGCTGAACACCAAAAACGATAACGGCCTACACTTCCATTTTGAAGAGTTTCCTTATTTCGGGATATGGGCGGCGCCAGATGCGCCGTTTGTGTGTTTAGAACCTTGGTGCGGAGTTGCCGATGGAATTAATCATAACCAAGAGCTATCAGCTAAGGAGGGTATCGTAAAACTTGATGCAGGTAAAACCTGGTCGCGGTTTTGGGAAGTAGAGTGTTTTTAAATTGATGTGCTTAATTGGGTTGCACCAGAACTGTGGAGTTTGATCTGATATCAGCAGTAAGATCAGGATCTCCGGTAGGCTACCGCTTTGTCTTCCAAACTTTCTTCTGCAACCTTTGCGTTAAAAAAGGGAGACACCAAAACAACTAAAATTTTAAAGCGATAACCTGCTTAAAGTTTCCCTGGTTACCCCAAGATAAGAAGCAATCAGGGTTTTCGGAATTCTTTTCTGTAAAGATGGGTATTGGTTACGCCACTGCTTGTAACGCTCAGCGGCATTGTTGCTTAATAAAGCCAATACCCGTTTTTATAAGGCCATATTGCCGGTTGTATATTTTTTCCTGAAAAAATACTCCATTTTGCGAGATGAGGCGCAGAGCTTTTCCTTATTTTCAAAAGAGATGGAAAGTGTTTCTGTGTCTTCAATGCAATCTACATTTAAGGTTGCTGGCATCCCCGTATTAAAAGCATTTGGATCAGAAAACCACCATTCTTCCATAGCCAACTGCAAAATATATTCTTTTCCTTCATGGTCGGTGTAAGAAGATTTAACAATGCCCTTTACCACAAAATGTTCCTGACTGGCCATATCGCCTGCCTGGATAATGTACTGGTGTTTTTTGTATTTCCGCCTGGTAAAAAAAGATGCAGCATAATCAAACTCTTCATCTGTTAAACAAACGATCTGATGGATATGCGCTCTTAAAAAATTTAGTTCCATGTTTCTGATACAAACAAATGTACTGTTTATTCAAGATTTTTAAACCTGATATACTTGTTTTGACCAAATATTTGCGTGATTATCATCACATTAAAATAGTGATGTATGTCCTTTCCTAATTTTTTTTCCTGTTTTATGTTTGCAGCAACACACATACGAACACACAAATGAAACTTAAATTACCAGCGTTGATTGCCGTATTATCTTATTTATTTATTCCAAACGCGCATGCCCAAAGTTTAGCCAAAATGAACTGGTTTAACGAACCTGAAAAATGGGAGATCAAGGATAAAAACACCTTTAGCATGTTTGTTCCGGCCAAAACCGATTACTGGCGGATATCGCACTATGGTTTTACCGTTGATGATGCCCCTTTTTATTACGCTACTTATGGCGGCGAATTTGAGGTAAAAGTAAAAATCACAGGAAATTATATAACCACTTTTGATCAGATGGGACTAATGCTCCGCATTAATGAAGAAGAATGGATTAAGGCCGGGGTTGAGTTTGTAAATGGAAAACAGCACGTAAGTGCGGTGGTAACCCATAAAACCAGCGATTGGAGTGTAGTAGAACTTGAAAAAGCCCCTGCATCAATCTGGATGAAAGCCGTTCGAAAACTGGACGCGGTTGAGATTTTCTATTCATTTGATGATCAAAAATATACCATGCTACGCACCTGCTATTTTAAAGACAATACACCTGTAATGGTGGGTTTGGTCGCTGCCTGCCCGGATGGTAAAGGTTTTAATGCCACCTTTGAAAACTTTAAGGTTACAGCTACACCTGATCAGCGCAGGCTGGATTGGGCAAAAAAACAACAGCATTAATCTAGTTCTTTTAATAAAGCGGTTATTTCGACCCTAGCGCCTGCCCGCACAGCCGGTACTTCGCTTTGCTCCGGTCGATGACTATTTTTTCTATAGACTCAAACTATTAAGCTATTATAATTAAATCTTAACCAACTGATCAACCAATTCCTGGAAAGCTGGTCGCTCCAAAGGCACCGGATTTAAACAGATATCCCGAATTTCGCTGATGGCTTTGTAAACATCATCATTCACCGCTTCATCTTTTAAAGAAAGTAAATCATCCAGCAGGTATCCATAAGCACTTACTTCTATCCGCTCAAGCACAGCTGCAGCCTCAGCTGTTTTATCGTAAAAGCTGGCAGCACCAAAATCGCCGAACAAAGTGTGGCCTTCATCATCAATCAAAGTATTGTGCGCATATAAATCGCCGTGCATCATCCCTGCTTCATGTAATTGAGCGGCTAATGAGGCAATCGTTTTAGCGATGCCTGTAATCTGTTTTTCAGAAAGTTTTCGTTCAGGAGAAAAAACATCCCGGGTACAGCTTTCCAAACTCGGCGGAAGCCCCAGATTATAAAAATAATGAGGGATCAGGTCCATCACCAACCCTTTTTTATCTTCCGGATGTAAGGCAATCTGCCCGATTAAATTAACCAGGCCGGGATGGTATCCTGCAGCTATATAAGCTGTCATTTCATCTTCCGGCAAACCGTCGCTCGTTACATTGCCCTTAAAGATTTTAACCGCCACTTCCCGGGTTTCATCACCGATGGTTCTATTGGCCTTCGAAATTATGCCCGAAGCACCCTCGCCCAATAAATGGCTGATTTCTAAATCATGCCAATTGATCAGTGGAAGTGTTTCAACAACCGGTGTTTTGCTAAAATTATTGCCCGAAAAGGCAATCCATGATAGTTTTGGCAGTTGTGCAATCCACTGTGGTAATTCCTGAAGTTTATTGGCTGAGATCCGCAATAAAGCCAAATTCCGGCAATTGCTCAATTCTTCGGGCAGTGCCGATAAACGGTTGCCTGAAAGCATCAGTTTTTGCATTCTGCTGCAATGGCCTATTTCTTTGGGCAGTTCAGCAATGTTGTTATTCGTTAATATTAACCAGCGTAAATTCGGGTTGACCGACCTGGGCGGTACGATTTCAATCCGGTTCGACTTGAAACCTACAATATCCAGCAACGGGCAGTCGGCCAGTACTTCCGGTAAAACGGTGAAAAGATTTTCGGAACAGAAAAAAATCCTCAGCTTTTTTAACCGGCCGAAATCTGCCGGCAATGCATTTAATTTGTTAAAAGATAAATCCAGCACTTCCAAAGTATCAGCAAGTTCAAATATCTCCTTTGGGAACTCGGTCAGGTTTTCAGAAAGTTTTAAGGATACAGCGCCTTTTAGTTCGCCGCTTTTTAATGCTAACAGGTTTTGCATAGTTTGCGCTGGTTTTTATAATTTGAAACGAAGATAAGGCTAAGTTTTATTTTAATGATATAAATCGAATGTGTGTTCAACCTGTATCTGATCCAAAAATATCCATCATGCGATACCAACAATATTGTTCGCTGGTATTCGTTAATGGCATGGATTAAAATTCACATTGCCTATGTCGCGATCATTAGTCGGCTCATCGGGCATCGTTAGGTCGATTGATTACGTATGGTTAAAGAACAAGTAACCGCATTTTTTCTCAGCCGCTTAATACTCCATAATGTTTATCCCAATCGGCTACGCCGAATAAAAACCGGTTTCACAGATTTTCACTTTATGTTCCTGCAATTCGCCCGAATTATACTATTGTGCTTTGGATTTAACTAAATAGTTGGTTTCAGTTTATTATGCTACTTTTGCCGCACCTGTGAAAAAGGATGTTACCAAAAAGTGAGCTCCTCTTTCTTTAAAAAAAAGATATTACCATTTTTAAGTACATCATGAAATTAAATGTTTATCGCTTTTACCTGATCCTCTTATTATCCTGCTTTTTATTTTCTGCCTGTAAAAAATCAGAAGTTCCGATAGCGCCTCCTGCCATCACCATCTCTATTGTGCCGGGGGAGGTAAAGCTCGCAAACGATAGTTTTTTCGGTGCAAAACTGGAAGTCAAAATCGAAAACCTGCAGCCCGGCGAATCTGATTCAGTGGTATGGAGTTCAGAAAACCCAAGAATTGCCTGGGTAACAGAAAAGGGAGTAGTTTGGCCTGATGCCGCAGGTGAAACCTATATTTTAGCCACAATGGCTAATGGAAAAGGTGTGGCCAGATGTAAGGTGGTGGTTACCGACGGTAACGATTATAAATTCCGTTTAGTACTAAAAGATAAAGGTCAATCGAATTTATCGATCAATTACCCCGAGACATTTCTCTCTCCAAAAGCAATTGAACGAAGACGTAAGCAAAATATCCCTATTGATGCCTCAGATTTACCAATTGCCCCCGAATACCTTAAAGCTATTCAACAGATCGGAGGGACCATTGTTGCCAAAAGCAAGTGGTTAAATACCGTCAGTGTAAACTGCACTGACGAATTTTTAATTGATAAGTACAAAGCTTTGCCTTTTGTTAAAGATGTGATTCTGGTATGGGAAGGAAAAAGGAAAGCAGCAGACACCACACCGAAATATAATGATGTTCCACAAACTGGCAACAATCACACTCCAAATGGCCCATTGAATTATGGTAGTGCATTTGACAACATTAATATAAATAACGGTCAGGTATTGCATAATAAGGGATTTAGAGGAGCGGGAATTGATATTGCCGTGATTGACGCTGGCTTTATCAACTTCAAAACCAACCCTGCTTTAAAAAATGTACATATAAAAGGTGCTAAGTCTTTTGTTTACGAAAATGACAATCCCTACAGTGTAGACAGTCATGGTATCTGGGTAACTTCCTGTATGGCTGCTAATCAGCCAGGCACCTTTGTGGGTACCGCACCGGAAGCAAACTACTGGCTGCTACGCACCGAAGATGAAGCATCCGAATATCCTATCGAAGAAGATTATTGGGTTAATGCCATAGAATATGCTGACAGTGTAGGGGTAGATATTGTAAACTCATCCCTGTATTATACCACAGGCTATTATCTTCCCTCTTCAAGATATAAGTTTGAGGATATGGATGGAAAAACTGCTTTTGCGACGCGGGGAGCTAATGTTGCTGCAAGCAAAGGCATTTTTATTGTTAATTGTGCAGGTAACGAGGGGAACTGGGTAGGTACCCCTGCCGATTCTCCGAATGTACTCACTTTAGGCGCTATCTATAGCAACTTAAAAATCAGCGCTTTCACATGTTCGGGGATTACAACAGACGGCAGAATAAAACCAGATGTAGTAGCTATGGGAGGCGGGCCAAGTGTAGTTAATGAGAGTGGGAACAGCGAGGCCCGTAGTGGAACCTCCTATGCAAGCCCAATCATGTGCGGTCTGGCAGCTTGCTTATGGCAAGCCTATCCAAAGCTTACTAATGTGGAGCTCATGCAGGTAATTAGACAATCTGCCGATCGCGCAACAAAACCAGAGATTCCTTATGGCTATGGCATTGCGAATATGCAAAAGGCTATGGAACTGAGTAAGGCAATTACTGCCTCAAGATAGAGGCTTTAGCTAAAGTCTGCTATGCAGATCACCTGAACACGGCTATGCAGATGGAGAATTTATTGGAGAAATCTTATTTTTTTAAAAACATCATTCAAAGAGTTCTCCGTTTCGCTGTACTACAGTCGAGAGGGCGATCCTTCTATTGGAATTAGTCAACGGTAGCACAACGAAAGATCTTTATTAAATGGATTTTTAATTCGTTTTCCATTTCAATGTTTGCTTAGCAAAGCTTCCACTCGTTTCACTATTTTCGGTATGACAAAAATCCTAATGCAGTTTAGTTTAATGTATAGATTTCATCTATATGTTCTTTTTCATTTGCATTAAAAATTTAATCGCCTATATTTACAAAAAACTTTAGGGGTGCCTACGTGCTGAGAAATACCCTTTGAACCTGATGCAGTTAGTACTGCCGAAGGGAAAAGTGAAAGCAATCTTATCATTGCTGTCTTTTCGATCTCCATTTTGGGGCAATCTCTATAGTTTTTCCAATTTTTTAAATATGGAAGTAACTATAAATAATCAGAAGCACCTGCTTAACGAATCCTGTTCCATCGAACAAATGCTGGCTGCAGTCATTTCAACCGAAACGAATGGCCTGGCCATAGCGGTTAACCAAACCATCATTTCCAAATCAGTTTGGAATACCTATGTGCTAAATCCCGGCGATCAGATTATACTCATTAAAGCCACTCAAGGCGGATAAAACCATCTCACATGAAAACAGAAAAAACACCAGATCAGGAAGTCATCAGCCGCAGCCCGTTTCCGGCTTCACGTAAAATATTTGTGCCAGGTAAAATCCACAATATACAGGTTGCCATGCGTGAAATCAGCCTGACAGAAACCAAAATCCATAATGGCTTTGGTTTAACCGAGCCAAATCCACCGGTAACGGTTTACGATACCAGCGGCCCCTACACTGATCCTGATGCGGTTATTGACGTACGAAAAGGCCTTCCACGATTAAGAGAGCAGTGGATTAAAGACAGACTCGATGTTGAAGAGCTTTCAAAATTATCTTCGGTTTACGGGCAACAGCGGCTAGCCGATGAAAAATTAGATGCCTTACGCTTTAATTTTATCAAAAAACCTTACAGGGGAAAAGCTGGTGCAAATGTATCACAAATGCATTATGCCAAAAAAGGCATCATTACAGCTGAAATGGAATACATTGCCATCAGGGAAAATCAGCAGATCGAATTGTTGAATGCGCAATTGGGCGGGCAGCGGGAGGTTATGAACCATCAGCATCAAGGCAATAGTTTTGGAGCTAATACCCCGAGAGGATACATTACACCGGAATTTGTACGGGATGAAGTGGCTGCAGGTCGTGCGGTAATCCCATGCAATATCAACCATCCTGAACTGGAACCGATGATTATCGGTCGAAATTTTCTGGTAAAAATCAATGCCAATATCGGCAATTCTGCGGTTACTTCCACCATTGAAGAAGAAGTAGAAAAAGCAGTATGGGCCTGCCGTTGGGGCGCAGATACCATTATGGACCTTTCAACAGGAAAGAACATCCACGAAACCCGCGAATGGATCATCCGCAATTCGCCAGTGCCCATTGGTACCGTTCCCATTTATCAGGCCCTCGAAAAAGTAAATGGAAAAGCGGAAGACCTCACCTGGGAAATTTTCCGCGATACCTTGATTGAGCAGGCCGAACAAGGCGTTGATTATTTTACCATCCATGCTGGTGTATTACTTCGTTATGTGCCTTTAACGGCTAAGAGGATTACCGGAATTGTTTCGCGGGGAGGATCCATTATGGCTAAATGGTGCCTGGCCCACCACAAAGAAAATTTCCTTTATACCCATTTTGAGGAGATCTGTGAGATCATGAAAGCTTATGATGTGGCTTTTTCATTAGGCGATGGTTTGAGGCCGGGCTGTATTGCAGATGCAAACGATGCCGCACAGTTTTCGGAACTCGAAACACTTGGTGAACTGACCAAAATTGCCTGGAAACATGATGTCCAGACCATTATCGAAGGACCTGGTCATGTACCAATGCACCTGATTAAAGCCAATATGGAAAAACAGCTGGAACATTGTGCTGAAGCACCATTTTATACTTTGGGCCCGCTAACTACCGATATTGCTCCAGGTTACGACCATATTACATCTGCTATTGGTGCAGCCATGATCGGCTGGTATGGAACAGCAATGTTGTGTTATGTTACGCCTAAAGAACATTTAGGCCTGCCAAACAAAAAAGATGTTAAAGACGGTGTGATTACCTATAAAATTGCCGCACATGCGGCCGACCTGGCCAAAGGACACCCCGGAGCACAATACCGCGATAATGCTTTAAGCAAGGCAAGGTTCGAATTTAGGTGGGGAGATCAGTTTAATCTCTCGCTCGATCCGGATACAGCTAAGGAATTTCATGACGAAACCCTGCCGGCAGAAGGGGCAAAAATTGCGCATTTCTGCTCCATGTGCGGACCGAATTTCTGTTCGATGAAAATTACGCAGGATGTACGCGAATATGCCGCACAACAAGGTGTAGAAGCAAACGAAGCTTTGGCTAAAGGAATGCAGGAAAAATCGAAAGAGTTTACCGAAAAAGGAAGTGAAATTTATTCTTAGCCCGTCATGGAACTGATCGTAATCGCCAAGCCCAACTTTTTTAAAGAAGAATGCCATCTTGTTAACCAGCTTTTCGAAGCTGGTTTACCGGTATTTCATTTGAGGAAGGAAACTCCTGATGAGGTTGCTTACCGAAAGGTTATCGAAGGAATTTCACCCGAATATCATCCACGGATTGCTTTGCATCATTTCCATTCGCTTGCTGAGGATTACAATATCCATCGCATCCATCATACCGAAAGTTTCAGGAAGGAAAGGAATAATGAGGAATTGCCCGAAAGCAAAATTTTAAGCACTTCTATCCATCACCTGGCTGACAGGGGCCAGATCGGGCAATACGATTACAGTTTTTTTGGTCCGGTGTTCAATAGCCTTTCCAAGCCTGGTTACAGGAGTATAATTCCGCCGGATTTCCGTTTGGAAAAACAGTCTGCCAAACCTACAATCATCGCCCTTGGCGGCATCGGATTAACCGAAATCGATAAGGTAAAAGCCATGCATTTCGATGGTGTTGCGCTATTGGGCAGCATCTGGAACGATCCTTCGCAAGCCCTGACTAATTTTAAAAAAGCACAGGCAAAATGCCTTGCTTATACTCAAAATTTAACTATACCATTATGATTCAGCACATCCAATACATCTCGCAGGCCCCTAAAACAGGCACCCATATTGATGCCATTGAGCAGGTACTCCGGGCCGGTGGAAAGTGGATCCAGCTCCGCATTAAAAACCAGGCAGAAGCCGAAATCCTGCCTTTTGCAAAAACCGCACAAGCTTTATGCGAAAGTTATGGAGCCAAACTGATCATCAATGATTATCCACACCTGGCAAAAGCCGTAAACAGTTATGGCGTGCATTTAGGCCTGCAGGATATGCCTATTCCCAAAGCCCGGAAAATTATCGCTAAACATCAGATCATCGGAGGTACGGCAAATACTTTCGAACATATCCGACAAAGGGTAGCTGAAGGAGCAGATTATATTGGCTTGGGACCTTTCAGGTTTACGCGTACAAAAGAAAATCTAAGTCCTATTGTAGGCCTGGAAGGTTACCAGAAGTTAATGGATGAAGTAAGGAAAGCTGGAATCAGTACACCTGTTATTGCCATTGGCGGTATCGAAACAGAAGATATTCCGGCCATACTCGAAACCGGAATTTACGGAATTGCCATCTCAGCGGCACTCACCAACCAAACACAAACAGCTGCGGTTCTTGATGAGATCAACAGCAAATTCAGTATTCATTCGATTTAAAAATTACAGATATGTTGACCATAGCAGATCAAACATTCAGTTCACGCCTTTTTACCGGAACCGGAAAATTCAGTTCGGCAAAAGAGATGGAAAACGCCCTAATTGCTTCGGGCTCCGAACTGGTTACGGTGGCTCTTAAACGTGTAGATCTAAAAAGCAAAGATGATGATATCCTCCATCACCTTAGATACCCGCACATTAATTTATTGCCCAATACTTCTGGTGTGCGTAATGCAAAAGAAGCCGTTTTTGCCGCTCAACTGGCACGCGAAGCCTTAGAAACCAACTGGATCAAACTGGAAATCCATCCAGACCCCAAATATCTTTTGCCCGATCCGATCGAAACGTTAAAAGCGACGGAAGAATTGGTTAAACTTGGTTTTGTAGTACTGCCGTATATCCATGCCGATCCCGTTTTATGCAAACGGCTGGAAGATGCAGGAACTGCAGCGGTAATGCCATTGGGATCGCCCATTGGTAGTAATAAGGGCTTAAGAACGATCGATTTTCTGGAGATCATTATTAGCCAGAGTCGGGTGCCGGTAATTGTGGATGCTGGCATAGGCGCACCCTCTGATGCCGCAAAAGCGATGGAAATTGGGGCAGATGCCGTTTTGGTGAATACCGCGATTGCCATTGCCAAAAAACCGACTGATATGGCGACGGCATTTAAACTGGCTGTTGAAGCCGGCAGAATGGCCTTCGAATCTAAATTAGGTACCCAGCAACATCATGCTGTGGCAAGCAGTCCATTAACCGCATTTTTAGAAGATGAGTTTTAACGAAGTATTTGAGTCCTACAATTGGGGCGATACCAAAGCCAGTATTTACGACAAAACGGCGGCAGATGTGGAAAACGCCTTAAATAACCATAAGCGGACACTGGAAGATTTTAAAGCATTGATCTCTCCGGCGGCTTTGCCCTATCTCGAAGATATGGCGCAGATCAGCCAGCGTTTAACCTTAGATCGCTTTGGCCGGACCATCCAAATGTATATTCCGCTTTACCTTTCCAATGAGTGTAACAATATCTGTACCTATTGTGGCTTTAGTTACGATAACAAAGTGCGGCGCCGAACCCTTAACCCCATGGAAATTATGCAGGAAGTGGCCGTAATTAAAGGTATGGGCTACGATCATGTACTACTGGTAACCGGTGAGGCCAACCAAACGGTACACACTGATTATTTTAAAAAGGTATTGGATCTGATCAGTCCTCATTTTGCCCATATAGCGATGGAGGTACAACCCTTGGATGTGGAAGACTATCAGACACTGATTCCACATGGCTTAAATACGGTACTCGTTTACCAGGAAACCTATCATCAGGACGATTACCGCAAACACCACCCAAAAGGCAAAAAAGCCAACTTTTTGTACCGCCTGGAAACTCCAGACCGTTTGGGGCAGGCCGGTATCCATAAAATGGGGCTTGGCGTACTCATCGGTCTGGAAGACTGGAGAACCGATTCATTTTTTACGGCCCTACATTTATCTTACCTCGAAAAACAGTATTGGCAGAGTAAATTCAGTATCTCCTTTCCGAGATTGCGACCATTTAGTGGTGGTTTGGAACCTAAAGTGGTGATGAAAGATAAGGAGCTGGTACAACTCATCTGTGCTTACCGTTTATTTAATAGTGAAGTGGAACTGTCTATCTCTACCCGCGAAACAGAAACTTTCCGGAACCATATTATTAAGCTGGGGATTACGGCCATCAGTGCCGGGTCAAAAACCAATCCGGGCGGTTACGAAGTTGAGCCTCAATCTTTGGAACAGTTCGAAATATCCGACGAACGTTCAGCGCAGGAAATTGCCGCCATGATCAGAAAACAAGGTTATGAACCCATCTGGAAAGACTGGGACAGGAGTTTAATTCATCAATCATGTTAGCTAAAACAGAATTAAGGCGTTACAACCGCCAGATGATTTTGCCCGAACTGGGCCTGGAGGGACAGGAAAAACTAAAATTGGCCAAAGTGCTGATTATTGGTGCCGGTGGCCTGGGCTGCCCTGTACTACAATACCTTACCGCAGCAGGCGTGGGCAAAATAGGTATTGCAGATGATGATACAGTAGAATTAAGTAACCTGCACCGGCAGATTTTGTATAACCATAACGACATTGGCCAACCAAAAGCAAAGGTGGCCAGTGCAAAACTTGCTTTACTCAATCCCCACGTAACTTTCACGGCTTATTACGAGCGTTTTACTGCTGAACATGCAATACCAATTTGCCAGGAATATGATCTGGTAATGGATTGTTCTGATAATTTTAGTACGAGGTACCTCGTAAACGATACTTGTGTCAACTTAGGCAAAACCCTGATTTTCGGCTCCATCCTGACTTTTGAAGGACAGGTTGCCGTATTCAATCACCAGGGTGGCGCAAACTACCGGGATCTTTACCCGGCACCGCCAGCCGAAAGCATGAATTGCGGAGAAAGTGGTGTAATTGGGGTTTTGCCTGGAATAATCGGTTTGTATATGGCCAACGAAGCCATTAAACTGATCTGCAGCATCGGCGAAACGTTATCAGGCAAACTGATGACTATTGATGCCCTGACCAATAAGGTATCCGTATTTAAAATTGCTTCCGAAAAGCAACCAGCAATAATTAAATCCGAAACGAAGGCAATACAGGAAATTGACAAAACCACTTTAGATCAATGGCTTTTGGCTAACCGGGATGAAGTTTTACTGATCGACGTACGCGAAGATTATGAACATCAAGAAAACAATCTGGGCGGGATAAATATCTCCTTATATGAATTAAAAAATTCGCTTGCTTCTCTGCCTAAAAACAAAAAAGTGGTCTGCTATTGCCAAACCGGGCAAAGGAGTAAAATGGCGGTGCAACTCTTGAAAGCAAATTATCAAGGAGAAGCATATGGATTAAAAGGTGGGTTTATTAGTTAATTGGATTGCTTAATCAAACTGATAATTTAAACTGAATTAAGGCAATACAAAACTAAGGCTATAATGTGCAGTCTTATTAGTTTTTTCTATAGTAGAAACAGGTTTTTGATCTACCAGAACGGATGCCAGCTGTTTATTTTTCGAATAGACAGCAAACTGAACCTTTTGTCCAGATTTCATTTCTATGCTTTTTTCCCACTCACCAGAAATATTTTCTAAAGTTTTCTGGTTCCCACTTTCATCGGTAAAAGTTACTGTAGCACTACTGCTTGCCACTACTTTGTAGGTTACGTTGTAACTGGCTTTAGTTGCGATATTAAGTATGCCTTTGTTCATTTTGTATGTGCCATAAGAGCAGGCACTTAAAAATGCAATAATCAGGTAAACGATATATTTATGCATAATATTAAATTTTGAAGATTCTAAATTAATTATTTATTGTAACCGAAATAGTTAAAAATGGTTAATACTTTAATATCTTCTTTAAAGAAATAAGTGAGGATTGCAACGACGATTATTGCTAACATAATGCCCGAGCCAAAACGTACGATACCTTTTGGTTTTTTATTGAGGATGTGCCTAATGTCAGGGCTCATTTTATCTTGAATTTCCATATTATTTTATCTTTTCGAGTTGGTTATTGATTAAATTGAAATAAGGCCCTTTATTGTTCATCAGGCTCTCGTGGTTTCCGGATTCCAAAATGCGGCCATATTCCATTACAAAGATCTGATCGGCATTTTTGATGGTGCTCAGCCTGTGCGCCACAATAACCACGGTGCGGTTGTCGAAGAAATCGCGGAGGTTGTTCATAATGGTCTGCTCATTGTTGGAGTCAAGGGCATTGGTTGCTTCGTCAAACAGTAACAGTTCAGGGTTTTTATAAACGGCACGGGCAATCAACAAGCGCTGTCGCTGCCCCTGCGAGATGCCATTGGCACCAATACCGATTTCCGTTTCGATCCCTTTTGGCAAATTATATACAAAATCGCCAATATTGGCCATTTTTATGGCATTGTGCAAGCGTTCTTCGTTCACCTCATCAAAACCAAGGGCAATATTTTTGACAATAGTGTCAGAGAAAATGAAACCGTCCTGCAGGACTGTTCCACAAAGGCCGCGCCATTGGCCTACGTCCAGGTCATCGAGTTTTTCGTTACCGATACTAATTGTACCGCCAGTGGGATCGTATAATTTGAGCAAAAGTTTCAAAAGCGTGGTTTTTCCGCTGCCACTAAGGCCAACAATGGCTGTAATTTTCCCTTTTGGGATCACCAAGCTCAGTTTATTGAAAACCGCTTTGTTCTCGAAACCAGGATAGGCAAACTGCAGGTCTTTAACCGAAATATCGCCGATCAAATGATCTATTTCAACACGATGTGCCGTTCCGGGCTGTTCGTCTTCTATTTCATGTATTTCGTTAAGGCGCTCCAGGCTCATTTTGGTGTCCTGATACGATTGCAGGAAGAAAATCAGTGATTCGATAGGTGCAATCAGCTGTCCGACAATAAATTGTATCGCAAACAAACTTCCCAAGCTGATCTCTCCCTTAAGGGTCATAAAAGCGGCGACAAAAGTAATCCCGATGTTGCGCATTTCGGTGATCACCAGCGATCCGGCCTGTTGGTACTGGTTGTAGGTAAGCCCTTTAACCCTCACCTTAAATTCTTTCACAATAAGCGATTCCCACTCCCATCTTTTCTGATCGGCTGAATTGCTGATCTTAATGTCCTGAAAGCCCTCAATAAGCTGTACAATTTTACTCTGCACCGATGAGTTTACCTCAAACCTTTTTTGATCGATCTGCCTGCGCCTGTTGAAGAACAGGAATACCCAACCTACATATAAAATACTGCTCCCGGCAAAAATAAGGAACAGAATGCTGCTGAAATGGAAAAGGATAATGCTCAGTACACAGATGTTAAAGCAGGAGAACACCGTGGTGAGCGTATTGCTGGTTAAAAAGTTTTCTATACGGGTATGGTCGTTCACACGTTGCATCACATCCCCCTGCTTGCGGGTTTCGAAAAAGGAAAGTGGCAGGTTGAGGAGCTTAATAAAAAAGCTGGCCAAAATATTAAGGTTTACCCTAACACTCACGAACAACAAAATCCACGACCTTACAAATTCGATGAACGATTTGGATGCAAATACCACCAGCTGCCCCAGCAGCACCAGGTAGATGAGGTTGACTTCTTTGAGTTTAATACCTTTATCGATCAATAATTTGCTGAGGAAAGGCAGGCTCAGCTCTAAGATAGAACTCGCAACAAGACCAAGCAATAGCTGTAAAATGAGCGATCTATGCTTTTTAAGGTAACCAAGCAGTTTCCAGAAACTGATATTAGTCTGTACCTCCTGCTCCTTCTGGTTAAGCTGTTCCAGATCGGCATCAGGTTCTAAGATCAATGCGTAACCTCTCTCTTCTACCGCATGCCAGTGCTCCAGGAATTCAGCCCTGCTGATCTTTACCTTTCCCTGTGCTGGATCAATAATTACCGCATCATCCATAGTCAGTTTTTTAAGTACCACAAAATGGTTGGCTTTCCAGTGAATGATGGCTGGCCAGATCTCCTCGTTGATCAGGTCGTCGTAAAGCAGTTTTACACAGATGGCGTTCATCCCGAATTTTTCGGCGGCAACCTTAAGCCCCAAAAAAGTACTGCCATCTCGGTTAACCCTGCAGGCCTGCCTGATGGTATTTAAGGTATACGCTTTCCCATAGTAACGTAAAACCATACGCAAACAGGTTGGTCCGCAGTCTTTTGTTTCCAATTGACGGTATATGGGAATGGATGGTCGGTATTTGAGTTTGAACATAGGTAGATTTTAATTAGGCCACTAACTGTTGTTTGTTTTTCATGCCAAATACTTCGCTCATCCAGGCCATGCTTTCCCTCCTGTCGTCAGGATCGCGGGCGATATCAAAAAATATCACCTCATTAGCATCGTATTGCTCGGCATAGGCACTCATTTTGTCGAAAAGCTCCTGTGGCTCGCATACCAGCCTCGTTTTTGGTTCTACAAAGTCGAATTCTGCTTCTGAAAGTGAAATTACCTCTTCGCGTTTGTTCTTATTTGGGCTGGTAAAGCCTGCAAGGGCAATATTTACCTCTGGCAGGTGGCCATATTGATTATAAAAATCTTCACGATAGGCTTTCAGGTTATCAAGGCCCAGTTCGAGGTCTACCCCTTTGTGGAAAAGGGTTCTGGAGCAGTTGAGCTGGTTGTTCAAGCTGGCCTGATAACTGTGAGGCGAACCGCCGAGGTTCCAAAGTGAAGGAACGGAGCCTCTATAGGGAGCCAGGATAACACCATTTTTAACATGTTCGTCCTCATTATTCAACAGGCTGCTGATAGCCGCTATCTGGCTCTGGATGTGCTGCACACCTTCTTCGTGACTGGTAATTTTAGGCTGGCTAAAGAAAGGTAAAAAATTTCCCCCTGGGGTGCCTTTGGCAAAACCCAGATCGATACGGTTATTGAACAGATTATTGAGCATTTTATAGCTCGAAGCAGTTCTAACTGGTGAGGTGTAGCCCACCAGTACCCCCGCCACGCCAACACGTATGGTATTCGTATTTCCACAAATAAGCGGCAGTAGCATATCGGGGCTAAACCATGGCGAGTTGGCAGAAGTGATAAAATGTTCACCATACCACAGGCGGTGGAAACCGAGTTTCTCGGCCAGTACCGCATCTTCTATTACACTTTCGATGATCGAAAGGCTGTCTATCTTTTTGGATCTTGTACCAAAATCCATCAAGCCAATTTTTTGAATACTCATCACCTTTTTATTTAAGATAAAAGAAACATATCAGTCCAGTTTGCAGCAATATCTTCATGTTCGGCAGCTGCCAGCACAAACATCGCCCCGCTTATGCCCTCCAATAGGCCAAAGGCACTTGCTCTGTTCATAAACTCAGGTTTGTTAAGGTCGTTTTCCAAGTGATCTAAAGTGCTTTCCAACCAGACCTGTGCGGCTTCATTGTAAACTGAAAGGCCCGAGAAATGGTAAAGGCGGTTTAAAAAGAGGGCAATGCCTGAGGTACCATGACAGAAATGTGAGTTGATCTTAATACCTGATTGTGGTACCGTGATCAGGCTTTGCGCCATTGCCTTGCCCACCTCATCGGCAAGATCCCGGTAGCGTGCCTCTTCAAAAGCCGCACTGCTTTGATACAGCAGCCAGGTTACCGCAAGATCGCCATAGCACCAACTGTAGTTTTCGGCATAAAACTCGCCATCAAGCAGCTCTTGCTTGCTCAGGTCTTCGTTAACCAGGAGCGGGAAAGCTGAAAAGTTAGTTCCAGCACGTGGATGGTAGTAGTGGATAAAGTAATCCAGCCCCTGTTTAATGACTTTTTCCAGTTTTTCCTTTGCAATGCCCCCATTGAAAATATTCAACAGCACCAAAAGGATGCCCGCATTGCCATGCGAAAGGCTCAAATTAGTATTATCAGTATTTTGGAACTCTTTTACGGTACTGTTTGGGAAACGCAGGCCTTTTTCGTCAATTATGGCAAATTTCAGGAGCTCATCCACAAGAATATCGAGGTACTTTTCGCGGCTAGGGTCACCTTTGCAGCTTAAAAGATAAAGCATCTGTCCGCTCGCGCCATGCAGAAAATCAGTATTTTCTTCTTTGAGCAAGCGTTGCGTATCTTCAAAAATAAGTTCGTTGATGGGCAGTACTTCCTCAACGAAAAGTTCATCAAGGTATTCCTGCTCTACCAGTTTCTGGATCAGGAAATAAAAGCCAGATAAACCACTGCAGAAAGTCATGTATTTGCTGGCCATATTTTCCTGCGAGTTGTACGATTCGATCAGCTTTTCGAGCGCAATGTATGCGTCGGTTTCGCCTTCGGGGAAAGCTTTCAACAGACTGAAGTAATAATAAACGATCCCGGCATAGCCGTTAAACAGGTTACCGTTGGCAATGAAATCAGCCTGGTTCTCCTGATCGTGGAGCAAATGCTTGATCTGCTCAAATACCACTTTAATACGGGTATTAATGGTGTTTTCTGCTTCTAAAGTGCTCATATTTTAGTTTTTTGACGGTGAAAGGTTGATTTATAATACATTAAAAGAAAATCGTACACCACCAGTTCGTGTACACGCTGTTTGGTTTTGAACAGGCGGTTCATGTTCATATGAATGTAGCTGATTAATAGGCTGTTCAGGTCCTGACTGATTGATCCTTCTGCTATTTTCGCTTTGATGGTCTGCGCCAAAGGGATGATCTCGAAACTGCGGTACTGCAAAAGATCGGAGCCCGAAAAATCGTTACCTGCATCGAGGTGTTTCGCGATCAATTCTTTGCTGAATCTGTATTTCTGCGATAACTGTTTGATCAGCAGCGCATCCGAGTTAAATTCCTGATGAAAAGATGCAGAGAGGATTTCCATTACCTTGAGCTTATCGGCAAGCGAAAACTCGAAATCGTTCAACAAGCTGTCGATAGATCTGATACCCCACAGCCAACGCAGCTGCTCAAAATTCTCTATCATATCCCGGCGCGATAAAAAGCTCGATACGGCCAGGCTGTCGTGGCAGAACAACTGCTCGCTCAGGGCAATTCCACCGGCGCTGTAACGTTCAATCTCTCGTTCGTAGGTATCGAACTGTATTTTCCAAACCAAACCGGTTTCAGATAGTTTTTCGAAAGCCTTATTGATTTGTCGCATCACCGTTCCCAGGCCTTCAATAGCGCTTACATGCACCCTGAATCTTAAATGTGGCTCTGGATCTGCGTACCTGATGAAGAACCACTGATCGATCAATCCGGCATTCGCAAGTTGTTTGGCCAGGTCGAGCAACTCGTTGCCGATCAGCTGATCGGAAGTTTTTACACCGCTGTAAATTTTGGCGTAAAGCCATTCTTCTCCAGGAAAATATTGCCTTTTCACTTCTTTATCGTTCTGGGGGCTTGGGTTAAACACGGGGGTTGGTCTTTTTTTGTCGTCGTTTCTGGTTAACAGGGCAACGAACTGGTTATTAACTGCTTTTGCATCTGCATCTTTCAATATATTGTTGCTAATGGGCAGGTATTCTTTTAGTACAATCTGACTGCGTTTTTTGCAGGCCGAAATCCATGCCAGCACTTCTATCCGGTTTTCCTGATGTACCAAGAGTTCGTTATCCTCGTCGGCGAAGATGAAAGTGTTCGGCAGCTCCCATTTGTCGAAGAACTTCTTAACTTTTTTATCGTGATCGGGGGCGTTTACGGCCAAAATTTCTTTAATGTCCTCTGCCTGCAGATACCAGGAGGCCAATGAAAGAATCACTTCTTTGTACTTAATCCTTGGGATCTTAAAAATGCCAAGCTTTGGTAATATCTCGAGATTTAAACCTAACCAGTATTTATGGTCGGCACCCTGTAAATCGCCGAGGAAATGGTATACCGGCAAGGCGTTCATGCCATAGTTATGGGCATTGCTCAAGCGCGGTATCACTGCTTTGTTCAGGCGTTTGCTCCTTAAATAAAGCTGTCCGTTGCGTACCGAAACCATCAGGTCGCTAAGGCTGATCTCACTTTCCCCCGATTCACTTCCTGCCAGTACAGGGATTTGATAATCCCTGAATTTTGGCCTCGATGCAATGTTGCCATGGCGGTCTTCGGGCAGGTGAGCCACTTCGGCCACTACCGAACCTTCGTAATAAGCGTTTTCTACAGTGTTAATATCCCTTAAGATCTGCTCAAATTTTTGATCGCCATGTCCAAACCTGCCAATCATACAAGCGCCGGTTGGCCAGCCGCAGTGTTCCAGGTAAATTTGGTCCTCGTCTCCACCGTTAAGCCTGAAAATAATAGAAAAACTTGGGGGCAAATCGCTCGGATTGATATGGAGATTACCCAGGTTTTGCTGGTCCAAGCTAACTTCTTTGCTTGAAGGATTATTGGTTAAATAGCCGATCAGCCATTTGCTAAATTCGGTATATTGGGTTTCCCTGATCTCACTGGTGGTACTCGATGAAAACACCATCCGGTGTACCAATGGTGCCTCGCCCGCCAGGTGCGTGTTGGCTGCATAACCTAAGCCCGATTCGGGGTCTAATGCCTGTAACAATGGCACCTCCTGCTCATCATAACGATCTGCAAAGCGGTTTTTAAATGCCTGCAGGTCTTTGTTATTATGTTTTGGTGTAAGCTGGTTCAAAAACTGAACGGCTTCTATCAGTTTATCGGCATAGCGGTTGCTGAGTGTTTGTTCAGAGCCGTCTTTATAAAGATCTACTTGAAACATGCTTTCGCTGTTAAATTCGATGTTCAGCTGGTGCAATATGTTCGAAATTTCTTCCTTTTTTTGAATAACACTCCCCGTATCTGCCAAAATCGCCTTAATTTTTTTAAAGGCCAAAAGGTAGTTAAGGGCATCGTCGTTATCAGTATCTACGGCCAGTACATTACCTAAACTTTCGATAATCTGATCAAGAAAATCAGCGCCGCTTACCCTTGGTTCAAGGTCGCTCCATAAAACCTGTCCATCAATCAGCTCGTCCAGAAATGCGCTGGCTTCTTCGGCCTCTACCTCAAAAGCTTCTGCAATAAATGCAGCGATAGTAGGGTATGGCTTTGCTACTTGGCAGAAAGCGATAATCTCGGCTAAATATTCGGATCCGCTTACCGATGAAACCGTATATTTCCGGTAGCCGAAAGTTTTGTAATCAACCATCCTGTAATTCCCATCGATATCGTAAAGGGTTTTGTTTACGCTAAACCTTAACGATTTTTTGATGCGTTCGTTTTTAAGTACATAACGGAAAATGGTACAGAGTACGCCCATATCCAAGCGGGTGTGCTTATGGATAGCTCCTAGCTCCAACTTCGTATCTGCGGCCCAGGTTACAGGTGCGCATCCGGCAAACAACCCGAAAGGTGTTGCCCGGTTCTTGGTCCTGCTGATGTATTTTGATAGGGCCACCTCGATCTTTTCAAGTTTTTTCAGGTCGGTAATGGTATCGATACGAAGTACTGCTTCGTACAGGTCTTTAGAAGCGATCCATAGGGCCTCCATAAAGAAATCATCGTTGATAAACTCCCTGATTAGTTCCTGATTGATCTGCCCCTCATTGTGATAAGATGGAAACCTGAGCATCAGGTCGGGTAAGAACTGGTATTGTCCGTTAAGTGCGTCCCTTTTCATAATCTGTTGTTTAAAATCCAATTGGGTTAGTGCTTCCTTCTTTAGTATCGTTATCTTTAATATTGGTTTTGCTCTTTTTATTTACTTTATCATTGCCAAACTGGTAGCTGAAACCAAAGGTTAATCCCCTGCCGTAAACGCTCTGGATATTCTGATTGGTAAGGCCCCCATTGATGTTCAGCATATCATACTCGATCTTATTGTTCAATGGATTGATCACCCCAATACTCAGGTTTATCCGATCTTTCATAAAAGATTTGTTAAGACTTATTGATGAGGTGTTTGGCTGTACTGTTCGGCTCTGGAAAAAATAATTTTTGGAGTTCAGGTAGTATTCGGCCTGCAGGTTGTAACCACCTTTAAAATTGTAAGTACCAATAAAACTGGCATTAAAATTTAATTTTTCGTTATAAGTGGCATTAAAGGCCGCATCATTGGTAGAGATGAGGTTTAATGTACCGCCCAAGGTGAGGCCCAAAGCTTTGGTAATGCTCAGGTTCAGATTTGCCGAGGTGCCGAACTGCCTGTATGAGCCGATGTTTTTATAGGTAATCTGGTTTACATTGCTTACAAGTTGATTTACGCGTAGAATATAATCTGACCAGAAATCGGCACTCGCATCCACATAAAGGTAAACTTTACCGGCATTGTGCGAAAAGGCAAGGCTTAGGCCATTTTTATGTTCTGCCTGTAGATCTGGATTGCCCTGCGAAACTGTATTGGCATTTACAAAATTCTGGAAAGGGTTAAGGTAAGAAATACCCGGCCTCGAGATCTTGTAGCTGTAAGTAAGACTGATCATTCCGTTTTTAAGGTTCCGGCCGATTACATAAGTAGGCAAAAAGCTGTTAAAACCCTGATTAACGCTGCTATTAGTCGACATGAACCTGGCATCGTTCTGCGTCCTTTCGTAACGCATACCACCTATCATGGTCCACTTTTTGGGCATCATCAACTGGAACTGCCCAAATGCGGCATAAATCCCCTGATCATAGGCATATTCGTCGGTTAGGGCCGGAGCTGCATTCAACTGGTTGCTCATCACATTCTGATACTGCGAACCGAAATGCCTGTTGGTAATCTTGATACCAGCCTGCAGTTTATGTTTACCCAAAGGAAGTTTATAATCAGATTGCAGGATAAGCGTACGGATATTGCTGTTATTGATGCTTAATTCCCTTAAAAAAGGGGTATCATTACCAGATATGTAGTTATTGGTGCTGTTGTTCAGGTTATCTTGTTTACCTGTGGTGAACAAAGCGCCTACATTAAATTCTTTTCCAGGTTTATTAAGCTTTAATTTATAATCAAGGTTGGCCGAGAGGCTATTGGCTTTAACTGAATTGTTGGAAAAACGATTAAATACGTTTAATGCCCCCTGATTATTGATATTGGTTTGAAGGTTCTGATTAAAAGTATAGGGCGAATTAGAGGCTGTAAAACCTGCATTAAGTGATTCGTTCTTGCTGATTTCGTAAAACAGTCCTCCGTTTAAGTAAACCGGGTTGCCTTCGTAACCTAAATTTCCCTGTTGTGTTTGTGAAAAATTATTCACAGAGTAAAGCTGGTTGCTAAAGCCCAACGTTTTAAAATTGGTATAACTGCCGTTGAGCGAAAAATTTAACTTGCCTACACCATAAGTAAAATTTAAGGTAGGCTTGGTGGTATAACTTTTACCGATGGTTGATTCTACGCCCACAGTAAGATTTCCGCCCAAAGAAAGCGTATTTTTGGTGATGATGTTGATGATACCGGCCAGGCTCTCGCCATCGTTGCTGGCGCCTGGATTGGTAATTACTTCTATGCTTTCTACATTGGCCGTTGGGATCATTTTAAGGGCTTGGTCTACCGGAATGGCATAATCGGTAACCGAGCGCCCGTTAACCTGTACCTGCACTTTTTCACTGCCTTTTAAAGAAGGAACGCCTTTAAAATCGACGGTAACCAACGGAACTTTTTTAATCACCTCGCTAAGTGACCTATTTTTTGCCATCGGATCGCGGTCTACATGGTAAACAATCTTCTCGGCGGTGTTTTCAATCACTTTTCGCCTGGCAAAGACCGAAACCTCTTTCAACAGTTCAGTGTTTATTTTTACGTTAAAAACCTTACTTAATGCATGTGCCGGATTATCAGTAGCCACGAGGTTGAAAGCCTGGTTTTCATTACCCATATAAAATACTTTAACCTGATAGGTGCCTGGTTTTATCTTCGCTTCAAACCTGCCCAAAGTATCGGTAAGGACCTGTGCGATTATTTTAAGGCCGTCGTTAATTACCACTTGAGCATAAATGAGCGGTTCTTTAGAAGCAGAATCGATTACCTTACCGGTAAATTTTAAGCTTACACTGTCTGCAACAGTGCTTTTTGCTTTCGCATGACTGGCAAAGGCAGCTGTACTTAAAAAAACGAGTATGAATATGATATATGTTTTCATGGCTTTTAGTATTAAGCAGCATGCTTGTGTTTTGCTGCGGTTTAAAACATTGCCGGTAAATACCGGCAATGTGTATTGGTTTAGCAGCTACATTTACATGTACTTGTAGCCGGACAGGTTTTAGAAGCGATAATGGATTGCTGACCGCAACTTCCACCTTCAGCTTCTGCAGCAGAAAGGATCGGGATATCAATTACAACTGTAGAGCCATCGGCCGCAGCCTGACCACCGTTTACCAGTTCCATTTGTTCTTCGTTCAATTTTGCAACAGTTTCTTTGTTCAGAGAAAGTTTGGTTTTTAATTGCTTTTTCATGTAATGATGTTTTTTATGGTTGGTGATTGATTATTTACAGCTACACTCGCAGGTACTGGTCGCCGGACAGGTTTTAGAAGCAATAATAGATTGTTTGCCACAGCTATCGCCATCAACAGCAGATGATTCTGCTGCAAAGCCTAAGCCGATCACAACTGTTGAACCCTCAGCTGCAGCCTGACCGCCAGCTACCAGTTCCATTTGCTCTTCATTTAGTTTTGCAACCGTTTCTTTGTTAAGAGAAAGTTTGGTTTTTAATTGTTTTTTCATGTTTTTGAGGTTTATGTATATAAATTGATCAATTGTTTTTAGCAGCTGCATTTACAGGTACTGGTTGCTGGACAGGTTTTTGAGGCAATGATCGATTGCTTACCACAGCTACCACCGTCATCGGCTACCGAAGCTTCAGCTTCGAAGCCGATGACCACAGTTGATCCTTCGGCAGCAGCCTGGCCGCCAGCTATCAGTTCCATTTGCTCTTCATTTAGCTTTGCAACGGTCTCTTTGTTAAGGGAAAGTTTGGTTTTGAATTGTTTTTTCATTGTTAAGATGTTTTATAATGAATGATTGATTAACTGCAATGACAATCGCAGGTACTGGTTGATGGGCAGGTTTTAGAGGCGATAATTGATTTTTTACCGCAGCTTCCGCCATCGGCAGCTTCAGCTTCTGCACTCAAGCCCACCACGAAGGTAGAGCCGTCAGCAGCAGCCTGGCCACCAGCGATCAGTTCCATCTGCTCTTCGTTGAGCTTTGCCACGGTTTCCTTGTTAAGGGATAGTTTGGTTTTGAGTTGTTTTTTCATACAGATTTGATTTTATGGTGATTGATTAAATTGTTTTACTGTTTATTAGTACCCCGGACAACCGATAGGCATGACCTGAGGAAAGGTTTTTGAAACCATTATCGTTTTTTTACCACAGTCTTCTTCCGTCGCGAAACATCTTAAGGAACATCAACTACAATGGTTGCAGCAGCGCCCAGGTCCTGTCCTCCGGCCCGCATTTCCAAGCAGTTCTTCATTTATTTTTGTGAGTTTCTCCTTACTTAATAAGAGTCTTGTTTTGAGATGTTTTTTGAGTTATTCAGTTCCGGTATTATTAAGTCGCGCAGCAACAAGTACTGGTAAGTGGACAGGTTTTGGAATGAATGGGACATGAAGGACCTGTGCTGCCGCGGCATTTACCTGTATCAGTATCAAACCCAATTGCTATCACTACTGTGGTATTAGCGCCGGCAGCCTGACTTCTGCTACCAGTTTCATTTGCTCTTCATTAAGCTTAGCTACTGTTTCTTTATTCAGGATAAGTTTTGTTTTCAGTTGTTTTTTCATGATGATGTAGGGTTAGATATTTTCATTATTCGCACACGCATAGGCATGAACTCGTTGCCGGGCATGTTTTGGAAACCTGAACGGTTTGAGTACCGCAGTTACCTACATCTCCTGCCAGGTCTACCTCGGTTTTCACCGTAACCTGTGCATTAGCTGCGGGGCCCTGCCCTCCGGCGATGAGTTCCATTTGTTCCTCATTCAGTTTAGCAATCGTTTCCTTCGCTAAGGAAAGTTTGATTTTGGGCTGCTTTTTCATTTTGTATATTTTTTATATCACTAAGTTATTCGCAGGTACAAGCACATGAACCGGTTGCTGGACAGGTTTTTGATTTCATAAATGTTGGATTGCAACTTCCTCCTTGTTCAGTTGAAGAACTAAGTCCTTCTTCCATAATCACCGTAACTAACTTGCTGCAAACCGAATGTCCTCCGGAAATCAGTTCCATTTGTTCTTCATTCAGTTTAGCAATGGTTTCCTTAGCTAAAGAAAGTTTGATTTTAGGCTGCTTTTTCATGTTCAGTAGTTTAAAATTCAGATTAATGATTAAAGTCAGGTGAAAATCGGAATGCCTTGAAGGATAGTAGATGGCTATCCTCCATAAGCATTCTCAATAGAGCCATTCCGAGCGGTTTTTCATAGGTAGATCTGCTGTTCAGGCTAAGTATATCTTCTGGTATAGCTTTGTCTATTAATCTTCACAATAATTATTTAAATGGATGTAGATTTTTATAGTAAGACGTCTTCCTGGCTTATACGTTTATTATACTGGTTACGCTGGGCAACATGCATTAAGGCGTAGCCCGATAGTTGCCCTTCGAAAGGAAGGTTTAAGGAGAAACGGATATCAGCTTCTGATTGCCCCCCTCCAATCATGTCGCTCATCTCGTCGGTTAACACGGTAGCCGTGTTTTCCAGGCCAAGCTTTTTCAGTAGTGTTGCTTTCATAATTAAATACCTGTTAATGTTGTTACCAGTGTTTCTGTTGGAAAGTAACTTCCGCACTGATTTAAAACCATTGTTTTTGCAGACGTACTGCGGTTAAGAATCTGAATTTGTTTAACTTCGATTTGCGGTAGTGAAACTTTAATTTGATTTTTCATAGCTTTATGGTTTGTTGTTGACATAAATTTGGAGTTTGTTATAAAGCCTTCAAAATAATTTGTACCAATGAGCGGTTTTGAATGACGAATGAGTAGCTATAAAAGGACAAGTGAATATTTCATTCCTAGGCAGATACAAGAAATTAAATGGATAGAAAAAACATCGGCATACATATCATCGTATGGACGGCATATATTCTTTACGAAGTACTGATCAGTTATTTTGCCGGGCTTGATCTCCGTCCGCTATTTACCGTATTATCATTTGCCATTAACATTGCTGTATTTTATGCCACATGGCTGGGCTTTATGTTTATAAAAGAACATAAGCGTTCACTGATAGCAAAGGTTTTAGGCATCACATTTATTACCCTGTTTACACTTGCTGTTTCTGCCATATTGAAAATTTCGGTAGAGGTTTTTCTGTATCATAAAAACTTGGAGGCTTACCTTACCCATTACCAGATTACGGCCTTAGTGATGCGCTGGCTTTATTTTTACATTATCGCCGTGGGTTTTAGTTTTGCACAACTTGCTGCAAAACGGGATAAAGAAGTTTACCGTTATAACCTGGAAAGGATGAATATGTTGCAGGAACAGGAACGTTTGAAAAAAAATGCACTCCAGGCCGAACTTAACCTCATCAAATCGCAGATCAATCCACATTTTGTATTCAATACTTTGGGCTTTTTACATTCTAAAACCTATAAAGCAATGCCCGATGTAGGTAAATCAATACTGATGCTCTCCAATATCATGCGGCATGCCTTAACCGGTAGCGAAGAGGGCTATAGTACACTGGAAAGCGAACTGAATTATATCCACGATTTTATTAGGATCCATGATGAAAGAAACGAATCACTTTCTATGGAGTACAGGCTTGAGCAAAATACCAGAGGTAAAAAGGTAATCTCACTTATCCTCATTACATTGGTCGAAAACATCTTTAAACATGGCGTGATTAAAGACCCTGCAAAAACGGCTGTTTTAAATATTGAAGTAATTGATAACGAGCTCGTTTTTTATTCTTTTAACTATAAAAACAATAATAAAAAGGTACATTCAAACAAAATAGGTATTGAATATGTGAAACAAAAACTAAATGAATTATACCCTGATAACCATTCGCTTATCATTTCAGAAACCGAACAGACGTACGAATGTAAATTAAAATTTCCGCTAAAACGCTATGAAACAACTTAACTGCATCATTATAGACGATGAACCTTATGCACACAACATTCTAAAAGATTTTGTAAATAAGGTTCCATTCCTCAATTTGGCTGGTGTATACACCAATCCAATAGAGGCACTGGTTGAAATAAGAAGTAACAATGTTGATCTGGTCTTTTTAGACATCAATATGCCCGAGCTTTCAGGCATTGACCTGATTAAAATGCTGCCTCCTGGCATTGAAGTAATTATTACTTCGGCTTATAGTGAATTTGCTGTTGCTGGTTTTGAAAACAATGTTTTAGATTACCTTTTAAAGCCATACTCTTTCGATCGTTTTTTGAACGCCACCCAAAAAGTACTCGATAAACTGATGCTGCACTCTTTAAAAAAAGACCAGGATAACAAGCAGAATACGCCCCAGTCGGATGCTTTTTACCTTAAAACGGACCGAGGCAAAATCGTAAGGATAAATTTTGAGGATATTGTGTACATAGAGGGCTTAAAAAACTATTGTTCGGTATTTACTGATACCCAGCGCCACGTATCATTGGTGAGCATGAAATCGCTATCAGATGGCTTACCCGAAGGAGAATTTATCAGAACCCATAAATCGTATATCATAGCCATAAAAAAAATCAAATCGATTGATGGCAATATGATCCTATTTGATAACATTACAGAAAAAGTTCCGATTGGCGTTACCTATCGCGATAGCTTTTTTTACATGTTGAATAAAACACTATATAAATAACTAATGCTTTGCCCTTGCTAAACCAGATTTGAGTTGTTTAACCATTATCCCATATAAAAGACACTCATGCAGCCGTTGCTGGTTTATGAAGTAGCGGTTTACAAGCATATGGATCAAACCTGCTAAAAAACTATGGTTCCAATCCACCTGCTGGTTATCCAACAGGGCATCTATTTCCGCGCATCGTTGATTAAGTAGATCTTCATAATCCTTTGCCAAAATCGGTAAAATGGAACCATATTTTCTAAATAATTGGTCAATCTGAACCTTAACCGCTTTACTGTCCATCTCTTTTAAAAAGAAATCCAGTTGCTGCTCTGCAAACTGTAATTGTACTGCTGCACTTGCACTCTTCCGTGCCAGGTAATCTTTCATCACCCAAAAAATAATCAGCCAACCCTGTTCCGTATAATCGTCGTTTTCGAAGCGCATAAAAACATTTGTGCAGAACCTGCTGTCGATATCGAAAAGGCTTTCGGCCAGTTCCATCTGTTCGGCACCATAACGCTCAATCTCACGCTCGTAGGTATCTAACTGTATATTGCTGATCTGTTGGTGCTGTATAAAAGGGTCGAGTACATTTTTAACCAAAAAATAAGCCTGCTGAAAATCGGCAGCATCATTTAATAAAATCCTGAAACGCAGGTGGTGGCCATGCTCATAATACCTGATGAAAAACCATTTCCGGTATGGGGGTATTCCCTCCTTACGCTTCAAAAGTTTAAAAAGCTCAATCAGTACCTGTTGTGCCGTGTTTTCGTTCAGGAATATTTTAATGTACAACCATTCGCTACCGGGAAAAAAATGTCTGGTTACCTTAGCCTGCGCAGAACGGTAGCTGGCTTTCTTAACCTCAGCGACGGCAAAAAGTGGCGCCGCAAACTGGTGGGCATAGGTACGGCCATCCCCATCCTTCAATACAGGTTTAATTGTACTGTGCAGGCACTCTTTTAAAACCAGTTTATCGGTATTCTTGGCGGCTTCTTTAAAAAATACATCCAGCGAAAGGGGATTTTCCGTATCAATCAAAAGCTCGTTATCGCCATTTACGACGAAAAATTTTACGGGGATTTTCCACTCTTGTCTGAATTGCTCAAAAACCGACCGCTGCTGTGTTTCACTTAATTTTTTGTTGGCAATAACCTGTAGGTTTTGCTGGTTAAATTTCCAGGTAGCGCGGTGTAGAATGACACCAAAAGTAGTTTCAATGCGCGGAAAAAAAACAAAATCCTTGGCCAAACGCCCCCAGTTAAAGCTTAGTCCAGTGGGTCCGGTTTGGTGCTGGATATCACATAAAAAAGTATAAATAGGGTGCTGGGAGCGGTTGTAATTATAAGCGCTGCTTAGTTTAGGAATGATTTCCTGATGTTCATCTTTCAGAAAGAGCTTAAAAACGCCGTGTTGTAAGGTCACCTCAATCTGGTCGAGGTTGATTACCTGTGTACCCTGCGCTTGGTCTACGTATTGTAGCTCGTGCGACCAAAATTGGGGGTGCGACATTACATTGGCCGACCGCTCTTCAGGCAGGTGGATAATCTCCGCGTAAATGGCAGCAGGGCTGCTCAACATTTCATCAGCAGCCATGGTATTGGCCAAATGCCTGATCTCGTCGTTAACGGCTGCAAATCTCCCTAAGACGCCCAGGCTGCCCGTACCCGGAACCATTTCCAAATAAACTTTTTCTTCTTCGAAAAGCTGAAAAACGGCCATTAGGTTATGTGGAAGTCCGTCCAAAGGTTTTTCCTGCACAAAACTTTCGGGAAGGGTAAAGGTATAATTGCCGTCAACATTGGCCAATGTTAAAACTTTTAACAATTTTAAACTGGTTTCGGTGTATGCCCCCTGTTCTGTTTGCCGGTTTAAACTGGTGGTTAATCCTTCGGTGAGCAGGGTTTCCTTATTGTGCCATTGTCCGTACTCAATCCCGGTATCAGGGTCGAGTGCTTCCAATAATGATATGCTACGGCCCTGGTACCGTTGCAGAAATTGGCTTTTAAACAGTTTGAGCCGTTTTTGCGGCTCAAAATCAGTCAGGTTATTCAGGAGTTTTATACCTTTTAATAATTTAATCTGTAGATTATTTTGAAGGCATGGAGCCATCAAACTGTTTATCCTGGTTAAGTGGAAAGTATGGTTTGGTATATGGCCCAATAGTTTTCCAAGATTGGACTCTACTTCCTGATAGCCTTTTATGGCTTCATCGCTCGGGATGCTGGAATCATTTATTTTGGTTAGGGTTGTAGTTATGGCTCCAAGCTGTAATTGAAGTGCTTGCGGCAAGGGTTTTGGCAGGTAATCGGGAAAAGGCACACCGATACCGGGCTTGCCAGTATAGGTTAAGAACTGGAATTCGATCAGCTGATCAATAAAAGCCAGTGATTCCTCTGGTTCAAAATCGCCCAGGATCTCGGCAAGCTCATGTCGTGTTTTGCTGGTTCTTTGAAGCCCCTCTACCAAAAGTGCGATAACTTCATTATACGCCAGGCCTACGATTTCGTAAATCCGTTCGCCTTCCAGGCTTTGATAAATGATGAATTTATATTGTTTACCCTGTAAGTAGATGGTATTATTGAGCGCATAAGTAGCATGTTTGCTGTTTTTTTCGCAGCATGTGGCCAGCTGGCCATTAACGGCGGCATCCAGCGTAATCCCGCGTTCAAAGGAGTTATCCAACACCAGGTTTTGCGAAGTTCCCCATGGCAAGGCTGCACAACCTGCAAATAAACCGAAAGGGGTGGCGCGATTGCTCATGCGCGCAAGGTATTTGTAAAAGCTACGGAGCAGATTGTCCTTTTTTAAAGAAGCTGCAGCCTCGGGATAGGCAAACAACTTATCGAGATCTGTGTAGAGCGACCTGCTGGCTAAAAAAATACTTTCCCTGATAAACGGATTCTCCCACATCTGCATTAATGATGGTAAATGAAGATTGGTGTTAATAGGCAGGGCAGCCGACCTGACAATTAAATGTTGGTAGAAGGAGTATTTCACAAAATGGCGTAATAAGAATCTAAAAATAGGTTGTTTGGATGTTTGTTGTATTAACAATCACACACTAATATAGTAAAAAACATGGACCTGAAGAACCCTGCGCAATGTTATTTCAACTCAGTATATAATAACGGTTGCCCTGCTGTATAAGTAAAGAAGTTCAACAAACATTTAGTTTGATTTGAATCTTACTTAAGCCTGGCTTGCACCACAGAAGGTAAACAGTTTATTACAAACCAATCCCTTTGTATTTAAACTGCTAAAGTACCCTCACTCTGGCTTTCAAGAGCTGGAACTTCTGAAAAATGTGGTTCGGAACAGCATTTTCCTTTGGATCTTCGCTGCCTGCTTTCAATTCTTTTTTAATGGTGCTCACCGCAAAACCACAGAGACCTACAAAAAAAGCGGCACATATAAACCATACTAAACGGGTAAGCATATATCTGTCATTAGAAGTATATTTGGTTAAAATATTACTGGTAAGTGGTTTCAACACTCGTTGTAAATCTTTAGGATACGCACCGCTATCGGTAAAAAACTCATGATCCTTTCCATATCCTTTATACCAAACTTTCCCGATCGAATAGCTGGTTAGGGTATCGGGTAAAGTTATTTTCTGTTGATGTATTAGTGTTGCCTTATTTAAAGGAATTATCGGTGCACCAACATTTTGTTTCTCATCCTTAACCGGCTCATAGTGATCTTCATCCCAGTACATAAATTTTTCATCTGGTTCTGGCAGCCTAATTTTGGTCCGACGTTCCCAAACCACAAAAGAAGAACTACTCATAAAAAGCAAAAGAATACAGGAAATGGTGATGTAACGGGGAGAGAAGCGGGGAACATACTCTGGTGTAGTAGGAATTGTTGGCGGCGGCTCAGTAATACCTCCATTTATGTTGACATCCCCAGTTTTTATAGGAATAACTACGATGGGGGGTGTAGTTGGTTTAGCTATTGGTTCGTTTACTTCTTTAATTATGTCGCCCTGTTTATTTTCTTCTTTATTTATTTTTTCATTTTCAGAATTTTGCTTACCATCATCGTTTCCGCCTACTATCTTAGTAAACGGTTCACCTATTTTAACATTAGTTGTATCGATAACTTCTTCTATACCCGATGGCTTATCCTTATAAAAACTTGTGTAATAAGATGTACTTGGTCTAGGTTGAAAATCTATTAACCATGCCAGCAGTTCAGCATACCTAAGCCCATAATTCGGCACGCCTCCTTTTAAAATTTTTGGCATTTGTTTAAATTTTTCTGCTAAAGAATTTTCAAGAACAGTAAGATAGCCTTTCTCCTTATCTACTCCCTTGAAAAATTGTTTGAATATCTCGTCATCTTTAGGACTACGTTCTCTTTCTCGGTAAATAATTAAACATTCTTCGCGGATATTTCCAGGAGTCGGATCCAATAAATTAGACGAAAGACTGCCTTCCCTCTTTTTCTTTTGATAGGCGTCAAATACAACTTTTCTATATTCTTCAGGCATTTTTCAAAAATTTAGCGTAAAAATAGGGACGGAATTTCCGGAATTTTTACGGTTAACCGGAATTCTAACGGAATGACAGGAACGAACGGAATCTTTTGATAACTAGTGATTTGAAGCCCCCATATTTGTATCGTTGATCGGCACAGGCGGCGATTCATTATCAAAGCTAAAATAAAAAACTGATTAATAAAACGAGTAGAAATCGCGGTTGTGAATAGCCGGTTTGGGAAGCAGTTATTGGCTCCCGCGACAGACACTCAAACACTTCCCAAAAATTTTCAGAAGGCCTTCTGAATACCAAAATGCAGAAAGGCCCGCGGACGTGTCGCGGGTACTCTGCGCAGTATTCACACTTTAAATTTTTGAGTAATGTTTTTACCTCTTTTTATTGCCATATTACTTGGCCTGGCAACGCCTGCAAATACAAATAACAATTGCGGCCACAACGGTGGTACAGTAGTAAACGCGAGTAGTACCGACCCCAATGACCCTAATAACCCTGGCGACCCAGGTACCGACCCTGGAAATGGTGATCCTGGTGATGATGGCACAGGCGGCGATACAGGAAATAATCCTCCTAGATAATTGATTTAAAAAGCGGGCAAAATTTGTCCGCTTTTTTTTAAATTAGAGGATTAAATAAAACGCATTGAAAAAACTGATAACGCCTCTTCTCTTATTGTTGCTATTATCCTGCAATAAAGAAATTTCCAAGAAAGAAAATAATAGTACCAATCCAGACTATGAAAGGGCATGGTACTTCGCTGATCATAATATACCTGACAGCAGTTTCATTTATTTCAATAAAGCAAGGGAAGATTTCTCCAACAAAAATGATAGTGTAGGAATTGCTAAATGCCTAATCAATATGGCAATCATTAGTGGCGATCAAAATGATTATTTCGGAAGCCAAGAAATGTCATTATCTGCAATTCAATATCTAAATGTTGCCGACACATTAGAACGAGAAATCCTTTCATCAAATTATAATAATTTAGGTAAGGTGGCACATCATCTCAATAATTATTTAGAGGCAGATACTTTTTACCTGAAATCCATTAAATTAGCCACTAAAGAAAAGTCTAAAATAATACATACTGGTAATCTTGCAATTAATTTATCAGATCAAAAAAGATATCCTGAGGCGTTAGAGTATTTCGAAAAAATATTGAAGAGTAGAGAACTTGTTCAAGATAGTACCATTTTCCCCCGTGTACTAACTAACATGTCTTTGACAAAATGGCGTCAAAATCCGAATTATAATCCTATACCTAATTTTTTAAAAGCGCTTTATATCCGGGAAAAGAAAGGCGATAAGTGGGGACAAAATTCAAGCTATGCGCATCTCGCAGATTATTACATCGATAAACGATCTGATTCGGCACTTTTCTATGCTAATAAAATGTATAGTGTTGCAAAAAAAATAAAAAGTCCTGACGATCAATTACAAGCTTTGCAAAAACTTGTAAAGTTAAGCCAAACAGATAAATCCAAATTTTTTTTTAGTGTGTACGAAAAACTAAACGATAGCGTTCAGTTTGCACGTAATACAGCCAAAAACCAGTTCGCCCTGATCCGCTATGAAACCGAAAAAAGCAAAGCGGATAATCTGGTGCTGCAAAAGGACAATGATGGTAAAAGATATCAAATCATCATTCTGGCGTTCGGTATTGTTTTAATATCTGTTACCGGTACCATTCTTTATAAAAAAAGAAAACAAAGGATAGAACTCCTGGCACAAAATACCATCCGCGATAACAAACTTAAAACTTCACAAAAAGTGCATGATGTAGTTGCCAATGGATTGTACAGGATCATGAGCAAACTCGACAATCAGGAAACGCTGAGAGACCATCCTATTGTTAATGAGATTGAAGCGCTTTATGAGCAGTCGCGTGATATTTCTTATGAAATACCGGGATCAAAAAAATTTCCTTTCAATGAGAAAATATCCGACCTGCTCCAATCCTTTGCTTCGGAAAGCACCAAAGTAATATTGGTCGGAAATTCTGCCCCGTTATGGGAAAAAGTTTCCGAACAGGCAAAGAATGAAATAGCGCACATCCTTCAGGAACTGATGGTAAACATGGGTAAACATAGCCAGGCAAGCGATGTGGTGATCAGGTTTGAACAGGCAGAGCAAAAAATAAACATTTATTACACGGATAATGGGATCGGTATCAGGGGTGAAATACAACCCAACAACGGACTGACCAATACGGGAACCCGTATTGATGCGATTGGTGGTACCATTACCTTTGATACCAAAGTTGAAAAGGGGCTTAAAATCAAAATCTCTTTTCCGGTTTCCTAATTGTATTAATATGTTTAAAAGAATACTCATTGCCGAAGATCAAGAAACACAGAATATTTCGCTACAGAAAACACTGGCCGATTTAGGTACAGAAAAACCTGAATATGTTTATTATTGCGATGATGCCCTGACCTGGATAAAAAATGCCATCAAAACAGAGCGCCCTTACGATCTATTGATTACCGACCTCTATTTTGAGGAAGATCATAACCGGCAAAAAATTGCCGGAGGCGCCGAACTCATTACAGCGGCCAAAGCATTACAGCCTGAATTAAAAATCCTGGTGTTTTCGGGAGAAAGTAAAACGGCAGTTATCGACACGTTATTCAAAGAAATGAATATAGACGGCTATGTCAGAAAAGCCCGCCACGATGGTCAGTACCTCAAACTAGCCATTAATGCCCTCTACAACCATAAAAAATACCTTTCACCCGATTTAAAACAGGCCAGAAAAGAAAATAACTCCCACGACTTCACAGATTTAGATATTGCGATTATTTCTCAACTCGTGGAGGGGACACCTCAAAAAAATATCCCCTATTATCTGCAGGAGCACAACATTAAACCATCAGGCCTCAGCAGCATTGAAAAACGTCTTAATTTAATGAAAGAGGTATTAGGTTTCTCCAAAAATGAACAGCTTATTGCTTATTGTAAAGATATCGGGATTATTTAGCGTTGTGTCGGGTGGTAAGTGTTTTGCGGTTAATTGAACAAAAGTTCTGAATGCATATTCCCTGGCCGGTTACCGCTTAGCAAAGTCGAACAGCCATTTGATACGCAACGAAACTAAAGCTCACTAAATATCGTCAAACCCTGAACTCGTTTCAGGGTCCTTCGATGATGACACTTCTTAGTGAGTGCTCATTCATGATAGATTTAGATTTTTTATTCATTGTAAGGGGAATGAAAAACTCATTGCTCCAATAAGCATTTTATCAATCACATCAAAAATCAGAGACTAATTGAGTCACATTTTTGATCAATTCAACAATAAACGGTATTAACCTTTCCCTGCTACGGTTTCCCGTAGTGAAAACAATCTCAACCGATCTACTTTTGATCAAAAACCAAAAGCCAAGCTTAAATGGATCTTAAACTAAAGTTAGAACAACTTCACCAGCGGGTGGTCGGATTAAAAGATCAGATCAATACCGAAGAGGCGACGAAAAATGCATTTGTAATGCCATTTATTCAAATCCTGGGTTACGATATTTTTAACCCCACAGAAGTGATACCCGAACACATTTGCGATATCGGCACCAAAAAAGGGGAAAAAGTAGATTACGTGATCCGTAAAAATAACGAGCCCATTCTGATTTTCGAATGTAAACATTGGAAAGAAAGCGCCGATGCCCACAACTCCCAGTTGCACCGTTATTATCATGTTTCTAAAGCCAGGTTTGGCGTATTAACCAACGGTACGGTTTATAACTTCTATGCCGACCTGGAAAAACCGAACATTATGGATGAGAAACCCTTTCTGACCATCGATATTGAGGATTTGAAAGATAATGCCATTAAAATCCTCGAAAGTTTTACCAAAAACGAGTATAACTTAGAAACCATCCTCGATTCGGCCGAAGGTTTAAAATACATCAAAGCAATCAGAAAGGAATTTGAAAAAGAAACAGACAGTCCCTCTGACGAAATGGTGAAATTATTGGTGAACCGGTTTTTCAACAAACCATTAACTGCAAACCGGATGATTGCCTTTAAAGAATATACCAAAAAAGCCCTGACCATCTCCATTAACGAATCCATCAGCGACCGTTTAAAATCGGCATTAAACATTAATGAGAAAATAGATAAAAAGGAAGAAGATAAAGTGATTTCCATTATTGGAGATGCTGATACCTCAAAAATTGTAACAACCGAAGAAGAACTGGAAGCTTTCCAGATTGTAAAGGCCATTTTACGCGAGAAAATTCCTGCAGCACGCATTGCTGCGCGTGATACGCAATCCTATTTTGGCGTATTGTTAGATGACAATAACCGCAAACCGATCTGCAGATTTCATTTTAATACAGTGAACAAGTACATCGAAACTTTTGAGAAAGGAAAAGACGCCGGTGAGAAAAAGCAGTTATTTAATCTTGATGAACTTTATGATTACAAGCCTCAATTGCATCAGACCTTAGGAAATTATTAATTAGCCGCTCAATACTCAAAAAAATGCAGGGATTGCGCTATAGTTTGTGTTGGGAGCAAGCGGGGCAATCTCTCATTTTTGAATAATCCCCAATAGTTATCATCATTTCGACCGAATCGGAGAAATCTATATCACATAATTTAATACCCTCTGTGCGCTTTGTGCCTTATCTCAGTGAATCTCTGTGGTTAAAAGGTGCTTACGTCTCTAAGGTTAGCCGTAAGGAATCCGTTTTTCGCCTCAATACCTTAGCACGATGAAAAACCTGATCATAGTGCTATTATCATTATTGGCCGTGGGCCACGCCAGGGCGCAAAAACAAAAAGTAATCACTTACCAGTTAATGGAACCTGGTTTTAACAAGAAAATAATTAAAGGAACCATTAGCGAAGTATATACCACAAAACGTTATGGCAAAACTTTTTGGTGGGTCGTGATCGGAACCGATACCATTATCCACGTATGGCCCCGGCACCTTGATACCGCAACCATGAAACCAGGCATAAACCGAACATTTATATCTGTTAAACGCCTCGATAACAACTGGTGGAAAAAAGAAAAATCAGAAGATGAGGTGAAGCTAAGGCAAGATTAAAAGGTAAAATCTTGAAGTTCCTGCAAAATGTAACTGTTATATCAGATTGTTTTTTCGTGTTACGGTTTCCCGTAAGGTTATGGGGTTAAGCTTGTATACTTTTGAATACTTAACATTATCAACTTTATCTTAAATTAAAATGGAAATAAACGCTCCTATTGGAACTCCGGTAATACCGAGGTACTTTCATCAATTGGGTATTCTAGTTTTAGATGGCAGTGGCTCAATGACAGACAAAGCGCCTATGAACTCAACAAAAGCCAAAGAGGTTAATTCTGGTGTGGTAGAATTATTCAACAGATTAAATGTTAGTCGCGTAAAACAGAATTTTTCTTTTGCCTGTATAAAATTTGATGAAACTGCTACAGTAACATTACCACCAACATCTTTCGACTTTAATCGCCTAATGGGTGAGAACTATGATCCAACTGTTGGAAAAGGTGGTGGAACACAAATTTTTGAAGCATTGAATGAAGCGAAGAAACTTGCCGAAAATTTCTTAAACAGTAATCCCATAGACGGAGTACCTTATAAAGTACTAATACTACTGATGTCTGACGGGATGTGTTTCCAACCTCAAACAACTATTAGTGTTGCAGCAAATCTAAAGTCAAATCCAAAGATAAACATAGCTTGCGCATATTTTGGAACTGTTGGAGAAACGACTACCGATGCTCAGAAAGTATTAAGAGAAGTTAGTACCGATCCAGCTACCTTTTACACAACAGTTTATGATGGTGAAGCATTAAGAGCTTTCTTTGAACGTTCAATCAGCCAATCAGCTGGGATTAAAATTGACTAACGCATATGGGAAAGCTAATAGCATGCGCAACTGATACGAACAAAAATAGCATAAATCAAGATTATTGCCTACTAGTTGAGAATAAAATAATTGGTATTTCTGGTGTAATTATTGCTGATGGCATTGGTTCTCACTTCAAATCAGAGATTGCTGCTAAATTTTGTTCTAGTAAATTAAAAGAACTAATAGAACAAGTACGAACAATTGAAGAGCTAAATCTTGAAATACTATATAAAGATGTCAAAGTATCTTTAATGGAATTTGCCAAAAATAGTGATGAGTTTGATTTTAATACGATTGACAAAAATTCCTCATTAGGTACGACTCTTATTTGTATCCTCGATTGTGACAATACATATCTTATTGCATATTCTGGCAATGGATCTATATGGCATGTAGATGGCAGGTTCAATACATTTGGCAAAAACTTCTATCTGCCATGGAATTCAGTAAACTTATTAAATCCACATACGATTGAACAGGACGGGAAAGCCGCCTTATATCGTTATCTATCAATATCGGATAGACAGTACCTACCAACTATCTTGATTTTAAACAAAAATCAATTCCCACCTGGCGAAATAATTTTAGCCACCACAGATGGTATATTCAGTAATGATGCTGTGCCAATTGGCAAGGACTCAAATAATACGATATGGATTAAAGCAGAAGAAACCATGCCAATTCTTTATTCGCAACTTTCCAATTTTCTTGGCAGAAATCCCAAGGATGCGAAAGCCAAAGGTCTTGAATATGTTTTAATTCAATATCTAAGTGAATTAAAAGAAAAAGCTATCATGCATGATGATACGACCATTGGTATTATAATTTCAGAAAATACAATAGAATATCATCAATCGATTTATGAGAAACAGCTGAAAAGCACCCAATAAATGAAGAAGGTAATAGTTAACAGCGGATTATCAAGTGGTATCAGGACAGAGTTTGATCTTGTAAATTCAATTGAAATCGAAGACAAGCCGTTTGCCATTGGTGGATTTGGAGAAGTTTATCACTGCATTTCTATTAATGGAATTCCTGCAGCTAAAAAATTGGTTGTAAAGATTTTCAAAGACAATCTAAAAGGCTCTGAAGAGCACAGCTTCAAAACTACACAAAAGCTTCAGAAAAAAGTCAACAATGAAAACCAGATACTCTTAGCACAAAAAAGTCAAGACATTATAGAGGCTTATCCCGCTTTCGCTGGGCTACCGCAATACAGTTTTAAGGGAGCCATTAATGGGAATCAGATCTCTGGATTTATGGCCGACAACCTTCTAAGCCTTGGTTTTACCGAGTTCCAGCATTTCTTGCAAAATCCATCATATTTGTTTCAATATCAAAACTTTCCAATTGAAAAAAAAATACAAATAGCCTATCAATTGGTTTCAGCATTTAAAGTATTGGAAGATTTTAGATTTATACACGCAGATTTAAAGCCGGAGGCGCTATTTATAAACTTAACATTTGGACAAGTTGCCATAATTGATTTTGACAGTGGGGTTATAACCGAAAACCCAGATGACGAGCCATCAACTTGGGGGGCCGCAAACGATTGGGTTGCACCTGAGATATGGGAGCAACAAACAAATATACAACGAGGGGATAAAATAAAAGTTGATATTTATTCTGATAGATGGTCTGTCGCTGTTGGCATTCATTATCTAATGACCACGTTCCATCCATTATTCTTCTTAACGGAACTATCTCCTAGGGTAGCAAAGCAGTATTTTTCTCCTCAAAATCAGTGGCCCAATATTAATAAAAGTGCGTCCTATTTTCAAAAAGCAAACGAAGCCATTTACGATCAATATTTACCTTGGCTCAACTCAGCAGTACCACAGCTTATTAGAGAAAAACTAGCCCACACGATAAATTTCGGGTACAAAAACCCCGTTGCCAGAACTTCTTACAGCGACTGGAAATCTGCCCTATTTGCAATACAACAACCGCCAAAAATCCTATTCTTTAGAGCCGATAAAAATGCAATTATTGATAGTTTGGATGTAGAACTGAGTTGGGAAGTAGAAAATGCACATACAGTTGAAATTGATCCCAACTTAGGTCAGTTACAATCAGAGGGTTCGATAAAAACTAAGCCCGCTAAAAATCAAAAATTCAAGCTTACAGCTACAGGGTATTACGGGCAAACGCAGTCACATTTGGAGATTAAGGTCTTTCCAACCCCAATCATAGAGTCCTTAATAGTACCTACTCCGGAAATTCAACAATACTATAGTGTCGATAGGCTGAACTTTCAAGGCTTTAAACTTGATCTATCAATCAATATCGATACTAATAAGATTTCTCAGACATCAGAAAAGCTTATTCAGGAGAATCCCAAGATTCATAGGATATCGCAAATATTAGATCAAATAAAACATATATTATGATTATTGGAGATTTTTTCATCTGGTGTAGTGGCGCAAAAAAACAAGTCCTCTCAGAATGTCCTATTGAAAAAGGAAAATTTGTCGGAATGGGAATGGCGGTATTTTTTGTATCAATCCTATCGGTTATATCGTCAACTTTCTTTATCGCTTATGCCTTTGCAAAGAAAAACACCAATGAATTATCTTTTGATATTCATTGGCAATACATATTATGTGGTATTTTATGGGGTATAATTATTTTTACAATAGATAGAAATATCGTATCTACTATTCGTAAAACAGGAGTTTTAAAGAATGAATTGCAAAAAGCATACCCAAGGTTTATTCTCGCCTTGTTTATAGGGATTGTAATATCAACGCCTTTAGAAATGAAATTCTTTGAAAAAGAAATTACCCAAAAAATTGAAGAGAAAATTCTTAGTCAACAAATTGGGCTGAATAACCAAACAACTACCCCACTTAAAAATCAGATTGCAAATACGAAAGAACAGATAGTATTAAATACATCATTAAGAGACGATGCTTATGCAAAGGCAGTCGCTGAAAAAAATGGAAAAGGCTTAACAGGAATAAAAAGGTATGGACCAAAAGCAAAAGAATGGGAGAATAAATCCTTTCGTTATAGCAAATTAGTAGATTCATTAAATTCCAATATTATAAAATTGAATGATGAATTAATGAATAGCCAAGATGGATTATCTATTGAAAAATTATATGAAAAGGGAATCATACAAAAATTCGATGGAGCAGAAATGCGGATTGGAGCGTTGTATGATCTTGGTGTATTCCATTGGGTGATAACCTTGCTTTTTATTTCGCTCGAAATACTTCCTTTAATGGTTAAACTCATGATACCAAGAGGGCCTTATGATGAAATTTTAGACAGAATGGAGTACGAGGTTTTTATTGAGCAAAAGAGAATTATTTCAGATAAAAACTCAGAGATAAATAATCTTTTGGAAGAAATAGACAAAATAACTAAACTCAAAAGTGAAACCCGGTTATTAATCAATAAAACTAAACTTGATGCAGAGATAAAAGCAAATGAAAGTCTCCTCCACGACATTTCCCAAAAACAGGTAAATCTTGCTAAAATAGCAGTAAAAAAATGGTATGATGAAGAGCTAAATAAGCTAAAGTCAAATCAAAAATCTCAATATATAACAACTAATATCAATACCCAGAATCCTGATATACCTATTGAATCTGATAAAAAAATATCTGGCATCTTTTGGATGCAGAAGGGAGCGGTAGATAATACTGAGTATTATTTCCATAATGGCTCGGTAAAGGGAAATTCCTTACTTTACCTCAAAAATAATCAATTCAATAAGGGAGAATGGGGATACAGGAGTAAGCATGAAATCGATATTGATTTGTTGGATAATAGAATAGAGTATATAATACTTGAATTAACTGATAATTATCTAAAGTTAAAAGACAGATTGACAAATGAAATCCTTGAATTTGAGAAGTCAGCCTGATTTTAACAAAGAACTATACTTAAAATTAATTTTCAGTGGAAAATAAAATAAAGCTCTTTCTAGCATTACTCTTATTAATTTGCCTTGAAAATATGCCTTATGGTTACTATCAACTGATTGGGTTTTTAGTAATGATGGGATTTGGAATTTTAGCATATCGGACATACAGTAAAGGCCATCTTAACGTCGCTATTATTTACACTGCGTTGGCTGTTTTGTTTCAGCCTATATTTAAAATCGCATTCGGTCGATACCTCTGGAATATAATAGATGTGTTGGTGGCGATTGGACTAATCCTTTCAATTTATAGAAAAACAAAAATTTACCAAGATAATATAAAAGTTTATTAAATGATGAAAACCCTCTCCTTGCTCATCTTCTTCTTCGCAAATATTAACTGCAAAGAAAGTACCACTGTATACATCTGCAACAGCCCTGGCGCTAAGAAATACCACAATAGCTCAAATTGTCGCGGTTTAAGTAATTGTACGTACAAAATTGTAAAAGTGGATATAGAAAAAGCCAAAAAAGACGGCAAAACGTTATGCGGCTGGGAAAAGTAAGCCTGCTGCTGTTGCTGCTTACGCTGCAGTCCTGCTTCATCCAGCCAGCTGGAAACAAAGGCATCAATTATAGCAATCTGGTTTTTACTGCCAAAGTGATCCGCATTTTAGATGGCGACACCATGGAAGTATTGTATCAGAACCATCCTGTTAAAATCCGTTTGGCGCATATAGATTGCCCCGAGAAACGCAGGCACCAGCCTTTTGGTGCCAAAGCCAAACAAGCCTTGTCTGATTTATGCTTTGGACGGATCGTTACGGTTCAGGGCCAAAAATACGACCGCTATAAAAGATTGATCGCGGTTGTGATTAACGATAAAAAACAGGTAATCAATCAGGAAATGATTAAACAGGGTATGGCCTGGCATTTTAAAAAGTACTCCAGCGATCCGCTGTATGCTCAATTGGAAATGATCGCCAGGAAAAATAAAAAAGGTTTATGGCAGGATAGCACTGCGATTGCCCCATGGGAATGGCGGGTGATGAAGCATGTTTTAACGAAGTAGCAGCTCGATGCTGTTTACAAAAGCAGGGTATATTTAATTAAGTAGAACGCCCCACAAGTTGAATGATTAAACCCTGCACTAAATCGCGATTATATGTGGTTAGCGCAGGGTTCTTATTTTTTGGAGCTAAGCTTTTCTCACTGCTGTTTTTAATACCGAGAGGAGGAAAAGGATCATAAATACGATAACCACAGGGGCAAAAACTTCCACCCAACCTATGCGCCCGAAAATGATTTTGATGATAAAGAGGATGCCGCTAAAAAGCATCCCTAACAGGATTAAAATTTCTTTAAAACCTCTTTGCTTTGTTTTTCTGGTTCTTCTTTTTGCCACGAGATTTTTTTTAGATGCTTTATTTATAAAAACGTAATTTCAACACGCCTGTTCTTTTTTCTTCCACTGGCGGTTTTATTGGAGGCAACCGGGTTTTCGATGCCTTTTCCGGTGGCCGTTATCCGGCTTGCTTCGATATTGAATGCGCTCAAATGATTTTTAAAGGCATCGGCCCTTGCCTGCGATAGCTGCAGGTTTAAGGCTACAGGGCCATCGCTGCTGGCATAACCATCAATATGGATGGATGATTCTGGGTTTTTGGCCATATAAGCGACAATACGTTTGATTAAAGTTTTATTAGTGTTTGCAAAAGATGCAGAACCTTGAACAAAGGTTACCGGTATGCTATGGTTCAAAGCGCTGAATGCTTTGATTGGTAACTTGTCAGAAGCGGTATTCAGACTGGTTTTACTGATTGAATCTTCTTTTATTGCCTGTGATTTTACGCGTGCAACAGCAATGGTATCCATCGTGCTCACTTTTTCTTTTGTTGAGGTTCCCGGCGCAACAACTGAAGATACTTTTGCTGCAGGATCTTCGCCTGTTGCATAATACCAGATGCCACCACCAATAACCAGTACTCCGAATAAGCCGACCAACCATCCCCTTGATCTGCCACCGGGTTTTTCGATCTCTCCCTTTGAGAGATCAAATTTGGATGGCGCTGTTTTAGCACCATCGTTTTTATTCAAATCAAATGCCATAAATCTATTTTTTAAGTATACATATCAACTAAAGTTTGCAAACTGCCCGTATGTGCCCTGCCCATCGCTTCAAACTCCCAGCTTTCGCCAACACGGAACAAACGCCCAAATTCTACGGCATCTTCATTCGTATACTGGTCTTTAAGATCGTAACGCAGGATTTCCGAACCGTTGCTTTCATCCACAATCCTGATGTAGCAATCGTTCACTTTTCCAAAATTCAGGTCTAGGGTTCTTCTGTCTTTTTTATTGTCGTTAGGGTATTTACAGATGGTGCAGCAAATAATAATCTGCTCCACTTTAGGGCTAACTTTTGATAAATCAATAAACATATCTTCATCATCGTCGCCGTCGCTTCTGCTCCCGTCCGGATCATCAATGGCGCCGATAATGGCACCGTCTTCCGTAAATGGCCTAAAGAGACCTTTTTCTACTTTATCCTCAATTTTATTACCCATTCTGATCTGTCCGTAAAAGGTAAAGTACGAATCAGAAGGGATCTTGAAATCACCTCCGATCGAAAATGCCGAAACATCAAGATCGAACTCGGGACCGCCCGGTTCTTCGTTAGGATTCCAGCCCATTCCTATTTTTACAATGGTTAGTCCTGGTGCTGCTTTCGAAAGAGAGAACCTGTCTCCCTTATTTAAATTAAAACTGCTCATGATTGATATAATGCTATTAGTGTATTTAAACCGCCCGAAAAGGCCTGGCCAAGGGCCTCAACATTCCACGTCCCCCCGTTTCTGGAAATGGAAGCAATCATGATGGAATCTTCATTTGTAAATTCCTCTTTAAGTAAATACTGGCACAAAACCGATTGATCAGCACGGTTCCTGATATTGATATAGGAGTTTTGAACGTGGCCAAAATGGTGTCCTCTTTCTTCACTTTGATCAATAGTTACGGCAAAATAAAGGAACTCCACTTTCGGATTTATTCTGGATAAATCGATGTGGATTACCTCATCATCTCCATCGCCTTCGCCACCCCTGCTATCGCCAGGGTAGTGGGTAGAACCATCAGGGCTGGTATCATTGTTATAAAAAACAAAGTATTCATCAGCAAGTAGTTTACCGTTTTCGCCCAGCATAAATACGGAAAGGTCCAGGTCTACCGAATGTCCGTTTACAACAGCGGCATCCCAGCCCAGGCCTGCTATAATGTGTTTTAAGCCAGGTTCTTCCCCGATCAGGGAAACCGGCCTTCTTTTTTCTATTTGTATTGCCATTTTGTTAAATTTTTTAGTGTGATATGCCTTAATTCTTTTTTGGAGGTAAAGGCGGTGGTTTTACCGGATTGTTTTTAGTAGTTGGGTTTGCTTTTATCTGGGGCAACCTGGGGATGTTTATGGGTTTTGGAATATCGATTGCCTTCTTTGGCGGTAATGGTGGTGGCAATTTTGGCGTAGGGAGCGGGGGACGAACCAATACCGGAGGCGCAGTTGGTACTTTTGCTTCAACTTTGTAACCGGCACTGGCAATTTCCTGAAAAATAGCCATCATAGTTTCTTTAACCTCAACAGGCTGCAACGCCATAACATGATGATACTTTTTTAGCAGTTTATCGGAAAAATAGGCCGTGCTGATTTCTTCTGATCCAAGGAGAATCATCACACCATCTGCCTGCAAATTGTTTGTCTTCAGCAGATCGTCTATTGCTGTAAAAATCATCCCGTCATTGGCATAATATTGTAGCCTGTCGTTCAGATTTCTTTCCCGTACGTTAAACCAATACCGGTTTCCGTCAGATAGTTCGGCCTCGCCCTTAATAATCGGACTGATGTTTTGAAGCAAATCGGCACAGAAGGGAAGCAGGAAAGCGATTTCGGCATCTTTATTAACAGACAGATACGAGTTTTGCAGAATGATATATTCTACAATCATATCGGCCAGGATCTTGACCCTGGGGTCGGCACCCTGACCTACCAGTCTGGCCGATCCAAGTACTTCGTCCTTATTATTTTTGTAAAGTTTTAAATAAAGTACATCATCAATGCCATTCATAAATAAAATGGCCTTATTGTTTGGCAAAACCTGATTTTGGGCCAGAATACTAAAAAGGGTATGGTGATATCCGATACGGTCTACATTAAAATAACCAGCCTCCTGAAACAGGTTTTCAATCAGCGATTTCTCCTTGTCTTCAATATCATCATCAAATAAAAAGCGCAAAGGGAACTGCTGTCTGTACGATTCGATAGAATCTGATTTGTATAATACTGTGTTTAGAAAATACGATAAGTATTGTTCAATACCATAATAAAATAGCTGCTTAACCGGTTTTTTATTGCCATATATACTGAAATGTTTAGCCGGATCTTTTACAATTTCGAAATAGTTGCCATAAGCGTAAGGATCGTTTTTGTAAAAGCGCTCCCTTGCTGCAGCACCAAAAATAAAATCATTGCCATTTACATAAAAGTATAGGGGAACCTCGTTTGATTCCCTCATTTTTAATGGGGCATAAGGGTTACTATCTGATTGATACCAGAAAGTAACCGTCCGCTTTGATATTTTTGCCAACACACAAAATCCCATCATTATTATTTTTGAATACCTTTAAGCAAATGTTTTTCAAAGAATTTCATCCCTTCGAGAATGATGATCGGCGCTACATAATCGAAATCTTTCTGATCATCGTGTTTCCGCTTTTGTGCTTTGATAAAATCTGGTTCTCCTTTGATATAGTTCTCGATGTTCATATCCTGAAAGCCAGCCATAAAATCTGTTGCATTCATTTTTAAACCGAACATGCTGGATGAGACCTTGTAAAACAGATCGGCAAAATCCATAAACCTCGGACAATGTGCTTTGCCTTCCTGTGGCAAACAGATAAAATGATTGCCAATGTGTTCCAGCATTTCGGGCGTAATGGAATTGGTTGATTCCAGGTATTTAAATTCGCCATTGGGCGTAACCACACAGAAATTATCTTCGCCTAATATCTCAATGGCCTGTTTGTTGGTAGGCACCAGAATGCTGGTAATGTTGGTTGGGATGGCCAAGCCTTTTGATACTTCGTATTTAACATCCGCATTATCTGTTCCGCGTTGCGAATTGATATCGATTATTTTTAAAGGGCTTGTGGTGATGGGGCTAATGGTTTGTTTAGCCACCGCTTCTCCACCCATTCCCCTGATAAACATTTGGGTATAGTAATCATCTGCTGCTGCCGGATTTACAGCGGTAAACCAGTCGAATATTCTTGCGCCTTTACCTGCAAACGCTATTTTTATTTTCGGTGGAATGGCTTTAACGGCAGGTGGTGCATCTTCTGATTTGACAATTTCATTCCGCAGTTTATAGGCCAGCTGACCTGCATAAAACATAATCAGGCCGGTAACGTAGAGGTTAATACTCATCATTTCCTTACATTCGGCGGCGATTAAGAGATAAAAAGTTTCAAAATCTGAAGCTTCCAAACGGTCGACTACCTGTTCGAAATAATAGGGTGCGGTATTTTCGTTAAATTTAGGTGTGCCGGAATTTAGCCCTTGGATCGATATTTTTTTCTTTTCACAAATCCTGAGCAGTACGTTTTTAAAATTTGGCGAAAATTTGGTTGCCTGTGCCACACGTTCGGCCGCAAAACGGATGGAGTTCTGTTTGATCATGGCCTTTCCGCCTTCCATCTGGCACAGCGCCGTAATGTCGGTTGTACTGCCACCAATGTCGAAACAAAGCACCAGTTCTCCGGGATTAATGGAGTAACCACCATTAGGACGTACCAGGTAGTTGGCTACAGCGCAGGCTTCTGACAACGACTCTTCGTTGCTTAATTTTTTGAAATCGAACCTTAACGGACCGGTTTCCGTTTTGATATCAACCGCCGTAAGTGTTTTTTTAGCTTCGTTGCCCCATCCTGTTGCAACTTCTGCCTTGGCTTGTTCTCCCCAGGCGCTATTTCCGGTACCTGTTGAACCCCATGCCGATGTTGTCGTCGCAGATGCCGAAGCCTGGCCACCCCATCCACCTGATTGCGCTACCGGAGTGCCCCAGCTGCTGTTGCCCGATGTATCGCCAATATCAGAAAGATCGGAAGGAGGGAAGGTTTTTAATTTCACCTGGCTTTCAACCGGCGATATTTCTTTAAGCGAATCCCATATCCCCCTGTATTCACTTAATAATTCTTTTCCCATTGATGAAGGATACGACCATTTTAAGGTATGCGGCTCATGTCCTTCAATAAACAACTGTGCATACACATGAAGGAGTAAAGTACTGAGATAAGCGGTCTTATAACTCTTGTCGATCTGTTGGGTTGACCATTTCATATTGTACACCAGCTCTGCCCGGCCAATCCGGTTATACCCTAAAATGTAGCGGTTGTTTTCTGCATTTTCAATGGGCAGGTTCTTCTCAAAACAGGGGAAACCACCTTTTACGGCCTGGGCCATTAAAGAGTTAACCTGGATGTTGCTATCATTCACCACTCTTCTGGGATCGTGGATAGTTAATACTGATTTGATGGAATTGGTGAGGATTTCGTCGTTTTGGAAAAAGAAAATTTCATCTTCAACGGCTGGACGTTCGTCATTGTTTTTACTGTCTGTAGACAATAATGAGACCCTTTTATTGGTGAGTTTCAGGTTCTCGCAAACCTCGTTCCGCTGATCGGAAAAATAAGCAATAGACGAATTTGTACTGCCAAAATCGACACCCAAAAAGGCTGGGGATAATGCCCTTGGCGCACTTAACATATTTACTGGTAAAGCCTGCGTATTGCCCGATCCATCGTAACGGATAATACCAAAACCACAATCAACTCCAGCATGTGCAAATTTTACGCCTTTAAAAGGTTTATTGCTTTCGTATATTTCGTATTTATATTTATTGTCGGCTACCGCATTGTTTGATGCAATATGTAACTGCGCTTTGATGTTGCCGTATTTTTCGGAGATTACAGCCGCTTTTCCATTATTGGCCAGGTATAAAGGAATACCATTTTCATCCAATACAATCCTGAAAAAATCGTCGTTTACATTTCCGATAAATGGCGTAGCCTGAAACTTGGCATCATTATGCGGTATTTCAGAATACAGGAAGTATCGGTTCCACTGTTTGGAAATAAAATTAGGCCACATCAAAATATCCTTGCCGCTGATCGATTCGGATGTTATCTTATAAATGACTTCTTTAACAATCTCGTTTCCGGTTTCGGTATATAACTTTAACTGAACGATCAGGCGTTCGCCATCTTTATCTGCCGGATCGTAAATGGCGGTAATCCGCGATTTTACGTTCGATGATTCCGAAATACCCACCAATGCATCAAGTGTGGCACCAAAAACATTTAATGCCAGGGGGGTTAAGGGTAGCGTAAAATAGGCATAATTATTCAGCTGCCCTTTGGTTTCGGCCGACAGGAGCAATATTGGTTTTGATTTCAGGTAATTCCGGGTTTCCATGCCATCCCTTCCAAAATCAATCTGAGCAATTTCAGTCGTATCCGGAAGCAGTAAATCTTTCGGATCAAATAAAATACTTCCTTCTTTCGATTCATTGTAGATCACTCCTTCCGAACCGAATAATGCGGTAGAGTAGTTAAAAAGAAGGCTAAAAGGATAATTGAATAGGGAACCAACTTCAGGCGGGGTAGATTTATCGAGTTTAGGATAACCTTTTGTCTGCTGATAAATAACCATATCGTTCATCCAAGTCTGGATACAGGTCGAAATATTACCATACTCCGGCCTGATCAGCTCGTCTACACCAGCATAATTTAACCTGAACCTTTCAATGTTATCTAAAATGTGTCCGGCATATCCATAAAGTGTAGAGAGTTCCTGCGGATTAATCTCCGACTGTAAAGGATCGATAAATTTTCCATTCTGAAAATTGATAAAAGGGAATTTCTCCCTGATCTGATACGATACCGAAGTAAAAACAAAACTATCAGGAGAGGTTCCGCCGATAACATGACCTTTAAACGAAATGACGTCGATAAAGGGTATCCTGTCGGCATTATTGGCCAATGACTGATCACACCACAAAGGTTTACGCTCAAACAGCATGTTGCCAAATGCACCGGTAGGCTCGTATAGGTTTGCAGTTGTATTTAAATGCTGGCCATCTGAATAAGATAGATGAATCCTATTAACTTCTATATCTTTATAGTTTAAGGCTATACAGCTGATCAGCCCCTTCCATTCGCTTATGAGCGACTTATAGAATAACATTAAACCCGATGCTTCAGCATCTTTATCACGGATGTTATCGATCGCATTTTTGAATAAATTAGCACGGGCAAATACAGAAGGTATACCCGATACAATCGTTCCGATATTAACAGCAGAATTACCATCCTGATCAACAGCAATTTCAGGGATCAGGATGTTTTTGGTAAATACTTCCAGCTGGGGAATTTTATCCCAGGCAAATTCGACGCCATTCGGCTCTGTTTTGGGATGAACTTTTATCGCCAGTGCTTTGATTCTTTTATCAGACATGGTGCTTTAGTTTATATCGAAGTTTTGTGAAATGGTAAGTGCATTAAAAATGTGCGCGAGGAATTTTTCTTTGGTGGTATTTACTTTTTGCTCCTCTTTTGGATTGGTATTGATCAGATTCTCCACAAAAACATTATATCGATCGCTAAAAAATCGTCCTTTGCTCCAATGGTGTTTTTCATCAGGGAAAATGGTACCAACATCCAGTTTTTTTAGTTCGGAAGGATTATCCGGAAAAGCTTTGCTATCAAAAAGGAACCGGCCCGGTGCAACGGAATTCCTCACCTGATAAAGCCAGCCTGGTATAAATTTCGCATCTTTAAAGGTGTAGGCAAAGAGTTTAAAATATTCGTTGATGTCTTTGCACTCCGCATCGGTAATGGTACTGTACTGGTTGAGTTTTTGGTTTTCGCATTGTTTAATGAATCCTTTTATGCCTGCATCATCAAAAGCGCCACCGTTTTTGGTTAAAGAAATGTGTGCCAGGGAGAAAAAGGCACCCAGTTTATTTACAAATATTTCGCCTGATTTATTTTCATTTCCAATAAAGTCGTCGAAAGAGAAATTGAACGAATTATCTTTAAATTCTACCGCTTTATAGAGGTAATCGGCCTTTGCGCTGTTAAAACCACCGTTACGGGTAAAGAAATCGTAAGCGGCACAGGCACATAATAATTCGGTAATGTGACAAGGGTTTTTCTGTTCGCTCCCACCGGTGATGGTCTGATTGGAAACGTTGTTGCCATCAATTTTTTTGCTTTCTATTGGCCAGCCAATATGATAAAGCAGTTTGTAACACCTTTGAACAGTAGGATCGCTTTGGTAAAACTGTAATGCCGCCTGACTGTTTAGCGGAAAAAACGATGAATCGGCAATTACGCTATTGGCTTTACTGGCTTTCTGTTTATCATCGGGTTTACTAAACGTGAAATACTCCGTTAATAAAGTTGAGCCAAATTTGGCCTTGGCGAAATCGATACTGGCATTGCCATTAGAACGGATTTTTACAAAGTCCTGTAGTGCTTTCGGGATCACGGGGATAGATGAAGCACCTGTGCCACCGAAAATGGAACCAAAAATAAACACCCTGGCATTCGCCCCGGCACTTTCGAGTTTGCCCATAAAGGTGTCTAGTTCACGTTCCTGCGATTGTACCGCAGTACCTTTGATGATATTGCGGGCAGCTTCTATAATGCCATGGTACATCAGCATAGAGCCGAGGTGGGTTTGTGCCCGGTAGCCATGGTCTAAAGCAAATTCCTGTACCGAGCCATTGTCTAAAAACAGATCCGAAATTAATTTATTGGCCTTCTGCTGTTCTGGCGAACCTGTTGTGATTTTACTGATGTTTTTGTAAGTCTCTCTTCCCAGGCCGGCATAATTGGTGAAAAACCGGTGTAAATTCAGTTTTGCCGAGAAAAAGGTATTTGCGTTTGGGGTTCCGCCCAGGCTGGTGCCGGTTGTTTTGATCCGGTTGTAAAGGCCGATCAGTTCTTCAACCCGTCCTTTATTCCCGTTATTCTGGTCGGTATCAAGCGTCAGAATTTCGATTTCCTGATTGTCGAACATCCCGATTCCACACAAGTGGGTAAAGGCTTCCAGGCAGCGCATCCCGGTACCGCCTATGGCGATTACAAATAATTTATCCATTGATGTTTGATTAGGGATTAAAACCAGTGTCCGATTTTGCCGGTGGCAAATATCTTGCTCATTACAAAACCGATGATGATGTAGAGTATAAAACCGATAGCGGTACCAATACTCAGGGCCGTTACATAATTATTTACGACCATGATGTTTGCATCAGGCTTAAATGCATAATAGCCCAGTAAAAAACATACAGCAGGATTTAGGATGGCCAGTACCCAGAACCAGGTTTTACGTGCCTGCGGATCTTTGGGGTTACTCCCCCCCTCAAATTTGATGGCATTTGCAATGATGGCCGATAAAAGAAGAAAGATCAATGCGGTAATGATCGAGATGATGTAAGCTGAAGCTGATTCCATTTTAGAATTATTTTAATTGATTTTTGATTATTGTTTAGTTTTGATATAGTACGAGTACACTACTTTATCTATTGGTTTGAGTTCCTGTAATGTGTTTTTTATAGATTCTGACAAAGCGGTATTAGGGGTGTTTTTAGCATTTACCCACTCGAATTTGATCATTTTAGCACCTGGTAAATTTGGTGTGGCCGTGTTGGATAAAATATCTACCTTAATTAATCCATCAGGATTATGGATGTTGGCTACACTGAACTTAGGGTCGAAAGAAACACTAAATTCTACGTGTTTAGGGTTGGATGTCCGGGTATTGGTGAAAAGGGTTTGGTTGAGGGTAAAAACCTCATTAAGCGGGTTAGATGACTGTGCCTTATAAATCCATTTTTCTTTTAATTTTCCATCGGCATTATAACATGCCAGTGCAATTGCATCCTTTTCCTGATCAGAAAACTTAGCCTCACCATTATTCCCTTTGCTTAATTTTGGCTGGTGTTTTTTAGCCTCTTCTGCTTTTGCAAAGTTTTCGAAATCAGCTGTCACATCCGAAACTCTCACTTTGAAGTTTCCAAAAGTGTAACTATCTTCATTACTGAGGTCGATAAAAAGTTTCCTGAAGAAATCGTTAAACTGGTTTTGTGCGGCATAAGTATTGTGCAGTTGATCGATGCTTTTCCAATCTAATCCAAGTGGATAAAATTCAAAGTTATGTCCGTTTTTAAGGCCATTAATGTAGCCCTCTTTTAAATCGAGTACATTTTCGGCTTTGTCTGATTTTGCGGTTTTATCATAAAAAATACCTCCCGATTTTTCTGACGGATATCCGGTTGATAGTTGATAAGCCGTGTTGGATAAATCAAACCTGGTGGTTGATGGCGAAAGTTTTGATTCGAGTTTTGAAATCAAACTTCCCGCATCCGGATGGCCATAACTGAATATGGTAAAATAGAGGTGTTTATTTACCGTGCCTTCTTTGTAATCGGCGATAAAAAAGTGAATGGCATTTCCTTTTTCAAGCCATTTGGAGAACGGGATTTTCAGAAAGGCGGTATTGGTAACCTCTACATTTTTTTGCCACTCCTCAAAATCGGTAATCAGAAGCGCATCGCCATTACCGGCTACAATTTTTTCTACCGCTGATTGCAAAGGGGCCCAAATATCAGCGTATTGCTTGGGGTCATTTACCTGTTGACCCAGTTCGGTAGTATTGGCTACATTAAGCAGTGAGATTTTGTTGGAGCCTAATTTGTAAACTTCAAATTGCTGGGCGAGAACAGTGTTAAAGCAGGCCGACATCATGCTTTTGATCGTAGGATCACTAAAGGCCTTATTTATTCCGGAGGAAAAATCAATATAAAGTGCAGGAGTACCTTTTTTGGTTTCACGACCGGGAGTATTGGTGCTATGGTACGCTTCAATACGTTTTCCTAAATCCTGATCATAAAGGTTGAAATTTGTAGCTGCGAAGGGATCTTCTGATGGGGATTCTCCGGAACCTTTACAAGCTGAAATTGCAAATAGCCCCAATAATCCCATTATTCTGATAAAGTTCCGGGTATTGCCTGTTGTCATAATTTATACATTTTTAGTGCTTGGGTATGGTTTAGTTGACCAAAAGTATAAGCACAGCAACGGCAATCCTTACGGAAAACCGTAAAGAGAAATTATAGGCAATAAAATTTTGATTTAATTTTTAGAAAGTATCATATTTTTGCGCATTTGAACCAATCATCTCGAGCTATCCCTTCTCCTACATAACTCGGTTAATGTGTTCAAAATGCCTACTGGCTAGGTGTATGATGCCCCTAAACTTTAATGGTAGAGGTTTTCTTAATGAATTAAAAGACCTGTGGAATTATAAGACTTTGCCTGAAAAAAAAACAGCAATAGAAATTCCATGCATGGATAGCTTTGGCAAGGAATTTATGATCTTTTCGCATATATTGCCTATTCTTGAATAAAAATCTGATCTTTTACGAAACCCAACCTTAGCTCATTCGTTTGAAAACAAGATTATCAAACCCTCTCGAAGTTACATATTACCCCATGTTAATAAACAAAAAAAGCCGCCGAAAACAGGCAGCTTTACTCATCTGAATAAATAATTTCTTATTTTGCTAAAGCCATTGCATTTTGCTCCGCTTTCATAATAGTCTCAGAAGCGTATGATTCTGATTTAAGACTGGCAAAGTCAGCTAATTTTACATTCTTCATATTACTGGCGATCATTGTACTTTGATCAGCAGTACCATTTAATTTTAATACCGCATCTTCCTTAACGATGGTATATAAACTGCCTGCTGTAGTTTTGATCTTTGCGGTAGCGCTCTGACTCAAAAACAGCTGAAGGTTTTGTACATTGAAGTTATTGCTGGTGACCACAACCGATTGACCATAAGCTTCAATTCTTTCCAAATCTTTTACCGTAATGTTAAGCGTTACCTGGCTGGTTTCCATTGAATTAATGTACAAGGTTTTTCCATCAGTGGTTACTGAAGTTTTTGCAGCATCGTAATTGTTCGCGCCTGCTACATTTTGTTTTTCACCTTGTGTTAAGATCAGTTTTACATTACCGCTTACCCAGATCCTGTTGAATGTAGATAAGGAAGAAGTTTTTGTTTCTGCTTTAACAGGCTCAGTGGCGAAAGTTGCCATTGCCGATGAAGTGAATACTACTGCTGTTAATGCTACTGCGAAGAAGGTTTTTGTGAAGGTTTTCATATCTTTAATATTTTAAGTTTTTGCTATTGTTTTGTTATTAAGACGCAGTTGAGCCGTAAACGTTGCAGGCAAAAAGCTTGTATTATACCATTGTAGACAACCAATAGACCAACACCCGTAATTTCTCGACGAAACTGAAAATAATTTTGTCGGGGAAATATTTAATAGCGATCAAAGTATATTTCTTTCAGGCAATAATCGCTCAAGGCTGAGCACAGATTTCTAATTACACCGGCAAAGATGCATTTCATAAATAAATCAAATTTGCCGTTTAATTATTATAAATTATCCGGGAAACAGGTTTAAAAAATGTTTTACCACGCAACATATACCACAAAGCCGTCCCTGAATATGAGCGGCTTCATGCCCATTGAGAAGATATCTACCTAAGCATAAATAATAGTGCATTTAAAAATTTGAAAGTCATCACCACCAAATTGAGCTGCACAAGCAAATTAATTGAGCCGCGCAGGCAAGCTACTCTCCTTTCGAACGCAGATATTTGTGTTATGAAAAACATCAAAAAAATTCAGTTAGGCCAGAATGGCCCATTAGTATCGGGCCTTGGGCTCGGCTGCATGCGTATGTCATCAATTTGGGGAGGACCATCGCCTGATGAAGCAGAAAGTATCGCTACGATAAATCAGGCTTTGGATCTGGGTATCAATTTCCTGAACACCGGCGATTTTTATGGCGCCGGCCACAATGAAATGCTGATTGGAAAAGCAATTAAGGGAAGGCGCGATGACGCTTTTATTAGCGTAAAGTTTGGCGCCATCTTTCATAATGGCCAATGGATAGGGCTTGATCTCAGACCAAATTCGATCAAAAATTTTGTGAATTACTCATTAACCCGTCTGGGCATCGAAACCATTGATCTCTATCAACCAAGCCGGATGGACAATAGTGTGCCTGTAGAAGATATTATCGGCACTGCGGCTGATCTGGTGAAAGAAGGCAAAGTTAAACACATTGGGGTATCAGAAATTACCGCAGCCCAACTTCGCAAAGCTAATGAGGTGTACCCGATAAGTGCATTAGAAATCGGATATTCACTGGCAGAACGGCAAATAGAAAATGAATTACTGCCCGCAGCGAAGGAGTTGGGTATCGCCGTAGTCGCTTTCGCGAATACAGCAGAAGGTTTACTCACTGGCGAAATGACTGTACCACTGCCGGATAATGATTACCGGAACCATTTCTCCCGTTTCCAAAATGAAAACCTTATACATAATCTTGAAAAAGTTGAAGTGCTGAAACATTTAGCCATTACAAAAGGGGTCACTCCAACACAGCTTGCCATTGCCTGGGTAAAAGAGCAGGGCGATCAGATCATGCCGTTGGTAAGCATGAGCAAAAGATCGCGTTTGGCCGAAAATATCGAAGCAATGGAAATCAGCTTCACTCCGGAAGAAATGAACACTTTAAATACTACTTTTGCAATAGGGGCCATTAAAGGTGGTACCTACTTAGAACGATAGATGGAAAGTCCCGCAGAAATCCTTCCTGGTGTAATCTTTTATTCATACCTCTCTACCGAAAGGAAACAGAAGGCATGCTTTTGGAATCATCATACTCTGATATTGCAGGTTTCAGGACAATTTACACTGGAAACTTCTGCCCAAACGATATCAATGGGTGCAGGAGAAATGTTGCTGATCGGGAAAAATCAGCTGGGTACGCTGACCAAAACACCTGGTGACGGAGGCAGCTATGAAACCATTGTAATCTCATTACAGGAAGACCTGATGCGCAAAATTGCATTGGAGGAAAAATTGGAATCTGGCGGGAAATATACAGGCCCGCCAAACCTCCTGATTCCCTCCAATGAATTTTTGCAGGGCTATTTTCATTCCATTGTTCCATATGCCAGAAGTTCAGGGGCCTCTATGACTGACGAAATGGGTATTTTAAAAGTAAAAGAGGGCGTTAAACTATTGCTGCTGGCAATGCCGGTATTACGAAGTTTTTTATTTGATTATTCAGAACCTTATAAAATTAATCTGGAAAAGTTCATGCTCAACAACTTCCAGTTTAATGTTCCGGTAGAAAAATTTGCTCAGCTAACAGGCCGGAGCCTGGCAGGATTTAAGCGTGATTTTCAAAAAACTTTTAACCTTCCTCCACGCCAATGGTTACTCTCGAAGCGGCTTGACGCTGCCAAATTTTTGATTGAAAGTAAACATCAAAAGCCTTCGGCAATATATTTGGATTTAGGCTTCGAAAGTCTTTCGCATTTTTCACATACCTTTAAAAAGAAATTCGGATTAGCTCCGAGTGAGTTTATTCACTCCTGAAACAGATAAACAGGCACAATTTTCACGCATGTAGAGTACGTGGTTTAGCATGCACCATTTCTTAAAAATCAGTAAGGATTAGCATTACTTCTCTAACAACCATGCTTTTGCAGCGGCAATTACGCGGTCATTCCTGGTATTAGAAAGGTCATCAATAAAAACATCAGGTTTGATGTTTTCAGGATAGCCTTTTCCAGTTCGGTCGGCTACGTAGGTTCTAGCCAATTGCAGCTGGTCTCCATTGGAAAGATTAAAGGTATAATTAGCGGTGGTATATCCGGCCGAAGTTTGCCCAAAAGATTTAACATTGGGCAGCCCCAATAGCGAAACTACCGCCATTTCGCCACTACTTCCGGTTCGGGCATCTAGCAACACCGCGATCCTAAGTGAGTTATTTTTAACTTTATAAGTACTGATGTTCGCTGGCTTACCAGAAATTTTTCCATTTTCATTTGGCCAGGGGCGCTTCTTTTCCATCCTACCAATTACAAAGTAACCTGCGTTACCATCAGCAACCAGCGCATTCAGTCCCGCCAGCATAGGCCACATGTTACCACCTGTATTATGCCTCAAATCGACAATCCAGCCTGCAATGGCGTTTTCCGTATCTAATTTTTGAATAATCCGGCGGATGGTGTCGGCAAAATGAGTGTCTTTCGCTTCATTAAAGCTCAAACACCTTGGTACTTTAACCCAGGCCACTCCTTCTCCCAGATAGTCGCCTTGTGGGCGTTCTACCACTGGTGCCTCGGCAATCTGCTTCATCCTTTTTCCGGAAATAAAAAAAGAGTGCTTATCACCAACCGCCCTTAGCTTCTCTGTATAGAAATGATAAAGCACCTGCTGGTTAGTAGAATCGTTATCGCTTAATGATAAGGCTTTGCTTTCCTCTTGTATGTTTCGCCAATCCAATTTGTCGCTAAACATGGAATTATTTTTCAGTATATCGAAAATTTCTTTATTCAATTTTACGGTAGTACGGCTCGGTGAGTTGCTTTGGCTATAACCGGGGATATGAAGTATAATGCATAAGATGATCAATAGATAGGCAGGGATCTTCATTAGTTTCTATTTAAATGTAAATTAATTGGTACTATAAGTATTGAACATATTGAAGACGCGAAGTTAAAGAAAAAGGTTGCAGCGGAGGTGTGTAAAAAGGTTTGACAGGTCATTGACATTCAATAGCCAGGGATAAGTTATGTACTTCGATACCGTCTTTAAAGCGTTAAGGTCTTCTTTAGCGTACAGGCTATATCAGTAAAAAACCCCTTTAAAGAAAATCTAAAGGGGTTTACAGCAGTGGTCCCGACGAGAATCGAACTCATATCTAAAGTTTAGGAAACTTCTATTCTATCCGTTGAACTACGGGACCATTTTATTTTTCAAATATCGCCTTCCTGAGGCAGATTTAAAATATTTTTCTCTTTTAATTGCCTCATTCCTCGTTGGGAATTCCTCATAATAAAAAATTATGAAGGGGAGGTAAGCCTTATTTGACTTCGTCTTACCAGCGTTGTGTTCTTGTAATCGTTTATCTAAATCTTCACAATGCCCTTTATAAAAATAATCAAAGCGTACACTTTTAATTACATAGGCAAAGTAACTCATATCTAAAGTTTAGAAAACTTCTATTCCCTGCCCGACTACGTCGTTCAGGCGGGTATCCGTTGAACTACGGGACCGTTTTATTTTTCAAATATCGCCTTCCTGAGGCAGATTTAAAATATTTTTCTCTTTTAATTGCCTCATTCCTCGTTGGGAATTCTTCATAATAAAAAATTATGAAGGGGAGGTAAGCCTTATTTGACTTCGTCTTACCAGCGTTGTGTTCTTGTAATCGTTTATCTAAATCTTCGCAATGTCCTTTATAAAAATAATCAAAGCGTACACTTTTAATTACATAGGCAAAGTAACTCATTTCTAAAGTTTAGAAAACTTCTATTCCCTGCCCGACTACGTCGTTCAGGCGGGTATCCGTTGAACTACGGGACCGTTTGTTGCGCAAATATAGTAAAAGTTTTGTCGCAAGAGAATTCATTTTAACATGCATTTATCTTAAGGAATTAACTTTAAAAAACTCAAAGAATAGTTATCCCGGGACTCCAGCGAGATGATCTGGCAGTTTAGCCGCATCCATAAAAACTGTACTACTCACCATAATAAATCATTTCAATAACTTCATCTTTGTCTGATCAAATTGATTAAGGACATGAAACTAATAAAAAATAAAATCCTGATTACAGGAGGTGCAACCGGAATCGGTTTTGGATTGGCTGAAAGGTTTATCCAGGAAAATAATACCGTAATTATCTGCGGACGAAGGGCATCAGCCTTAAAGGAAGCCGAAGAAAAACTACCCTCAGTTATCACCAAAGTATGCGATTTGGCCGTTGAAGCAGACCGGATTGAACTGTATAACTGGATTGCTGAACATCATGGCGATTTAAACGTATTGGTTAATAATGCGGGTATCCAAAACTGGATGAGCATTGATGACCGCGATTTTTTCGAAAAAGCAGATGCTGAGATTACCACTAACATTTTAGCGCCGCTCCATTTAAGCAAATTGTTTAGCCAGCTAAACTCATTAGATACCATTATTAATGTAACATCGGGATTGGCATTTGTGCCTTTAGCAACCGTGCCTGTTTATTGTGGAACTAAAGCATTTATGCGATCTTTCACGCTTTCTCTACGCCATAGCCTAAGGGCTTCGAGTATAGAAGTTATTGAAATGATCCCTCCGGCTTTAAATACCGATCTGGGCGGTAAAGGAATCCATAATGAGTACCCATCAGTAGGCGACTTTGTAGAATCGATATTTGAACAACTAAAAGAGGGCAAAACAGAATTAACTTTTGGCACCAGTACAGATAGGGCAAAAGCTAACCATGAAACAATAGCCGCCTATTTTAACCGGATGAATCCCTGATATCAGAAATTAGCTTACGTTGTAATAAATCATAAAAAGCCATTCGGATAACCCCGAATGGCCTGATCTTTTTAACGTAGCTAAATACTACCTGATTACACTGCCTTCCTGGAATTTTTCTGCGGGTGCCACAAAAGTAAGTTTGCCTTCAGCATTTTCAGCCATCAAAATCATGCCTTGGGATAAAATTCCTTTGATCTCTCTAGGCGCCAGGTTAACAATCATACTGACCTGTTTACCCACAATATCTTCGGGCTTATAATACTCAGCGATGCCGGAAACAACGGTTCTTTCATCTATACCCGTGTTCACGGTCAACTTGAGCAGTTTTTTGGTTTTCTCTACCTTTTCTGCAGCTACAATGGTAGCTACGCGGATGTCTATTGCCGAAAAATCGTCAAACTGAATATTTTCTTTTGCCGGGACAGCAACAACGTTGTTAGCGGCATTATTGACTTTGCTTTGATTCAATTTCCCGATCTGGAAGTCGATCTCCGCATCTTCAATTTTATCAAATAAGAGTACAGCCTCTCCAATATCATGACCACGCTTTAACAGGTTAACAGTACCTGCATCATTCCAATCATGACCACCGTTTTTAAGCATTTTCATTAACTTTTCTGCTGTGAAAGGCATAAAAGGCTCTATAAGAATCTGAATATTAGCGGCGATTTGGAGTGCAATATGCAGGATTGTCCTTACGCGATCTTCGTCGGTTTTAATCAGTTTCCAGGGTTCAGTTTCGGCCAGGTATTTGTTACCCAAACGGGCAACATTCATTACTTCTGATAAAGCTTCTCTAAAACGATAGTTTTCGATCGATGCAGAAATTTTAGCAGGGTAACCGGCTAACTCATCAATAACAGCCTGATCTACTTCGGTAATCTCCATACAGGTAGGTACAGCCCCATCAAAGTATTTATGTGTAAGCACCACAACACGGTTTACAAAATTACCGAGTATTGCTACCAGCTCGTTATTGTTTCTGGCTTGAAAATCTTTCCAGGTAAAATCATTATCTTTCGTCTCAGGGGCAGTTGCTGTTAATACATAACGCAATACATCCTGTTTTCCTTCAAACTCTCTTAAATATTCGTTTAACCAAACGGCCCAATTTTTAGATGTGGAGATTTTTTGTCCTTCCAGGTTTAAGAATTCGTTTGCAGGCACATTATCAGCCAAGGTATATTCACCATGCGCCATTAACATCGCAGGGAAAATAATACAATGGAAAACAATATTATCTTTGCCGATAAAGTGGACTAACTTGGTTTCGTCACTTTTCCAGTATTCTTCCCATCCACATTTATCATATTCGTAACTACTGATGTAATATTCTTCTGCTTTGGGGTTCCACACATCAAGCTTGGCATAGTTACACAGCTCTTTGGTTGCAGAAATATATCCGATAGGGGCATCAAACCATACATAAAGTACTTTGCCTTCAGCATCTCGGAGTGGAACATGCACGCCCCAATCTAAATCTCTGGTCATTGCCCTTGGCTGCAAACCTGCGTTTAGCCAACTTTGGCATTGGCCGTATACATTAGGGCGCCACTCTTTATGACTTTCGATGTACGTCCGCAAACGGTCTTCATATTTATCCAGCGGCAAAAACCAGTTTTTAGTTTCTTTTAGGATGGGTTTGTCGCCAGATAAGGTAGATTTTGGATTGATCAGATCGGTTGCATTGAGTGTCGAACCGCAGTTTTCGCACTGATCGCCGTAAGCGTTTTCGTTACCACATTTAGGGCAGGTACCGGTGATGTACCGATCGGCCAAGAATTGTTTTGCAGTGGGGTCGTAATATTGTTCAGTAACCTCTTCGGTAAAAACACCTTTATTGTAAAGGGTTTCAAAGAAATCAGCAGCTGTTTGGTGATGGGTGAGTGATGAAGTACGGTGATAGATATCGAAAGATACACCAAACTCTTTAAAAGAATCGCCGATAATTTTGTGGTATTTATCTACCACTTCCTGAGGCGTAATTCCCTCTTTTTTTGCTTTTAAAGTAATGGGTACACCATTTTCATCAGATCCGCAGATGAATTTTACATCACGTTTATTCGATCTTAAATAACGGGCATAAATATCTGCAGGGATATAAACACCCGCAAGGTGCCCAATATGAACCGGTCCGTTTGTATACGGAAGCGCTGCAGTTACGGTATATCTTTTTATTTTACTATTATCCAAAACAATTTTTATTAATTTGGCAAAGATAAGTGTTTTGAAGATGATTAAGCAGCCCCCGTATTTAAAAAAAGGAGATAAGATTGCGCTGGTATGCCCGGCAAAGAAATTACCCAAACCTATAGATCAGGCCATAGTGCTATTGGAAAGTTGGGGTTTAGAGGTTGTTATTGGCGATAGTGTGTACGCCAGCCACCACCAATTTGCAGGAACCGATGCTTTAAGAGCTAAAGATATTCAGCGTTTTTTAGATGACCCATCTATAAAAGCAATCATTTCGGGCCGTGGAGGCTACGGTACCATCCGGATTATTGATGACCTTGATTTTACAGAATTCAACAAAAATCCAAAATGGTTTGTGGGTTTCAGCGATATTACCGTACTGCTATCCCATTTGATCGCTCAATGTAATTGCCAATGTATACACGCACAAATGCCTTATACCTTTGATGAATCAACACCTGAGGCTTTGCTGTCGTTACGAAAGACTTTATTTGGTGAAAAGCAGGCCTATTCCTATCAAAGCGGGTTTAAGAACAGGACAGGAGAGGCAAGCGGGGTATTAATTGGTGGCAATTTAAGTTTGCTCACCATGGTACAGGGTTCGGTTTCGGAAATGGATTTTACTGATAAAATCCTCTTTTTGGAAGATGTAGGCGAACAGGAGTATGGAATAGACCGCATGTTGCGTATGTTGAAAAGGGCGGGCAAACTAAAAACCTTAAAGGGCTTGGTTATTGGCGCCTTTACTGAAATTGAAGAAGAAAAGATTTCTTTCGGGCAAACTGCTGATGAGGTGATCTGGGATATTGTTAAAGATTACGGCTTCCCGGTCTGCTTTAACTTTCCAACAGGGCATATTAACAATAACCTCAGTATGGTTTTAGGCGCTGAGGTAAATTTAAAAGTGGAAACAAATAACGTTCAATTTAAATATTTATAAGATGGCAATTTTAGACAATTTAGGAAAATACCGCAATACAGGTTTGTTGCTGATCCGTATTGGTTTAGGTATCATGTTTATCATTCACGGTTTTCCCAAACTTGCGGGCGGTCCGGGCGGCTGGACTGATTTAGGCGGCAGTATGAAAGTAATCGGCATAGATTTTATCGCAATATTTTGGGGCTTTATGGCGGCAGCTACAGAAACATTTGGGGGTTTCCTTTTGATTGTAGGATTGTTTTTCCGTCCGGCATTAATCTTACTGATTTTTACGATGCTTATTGCCGCCTTAGTTCATTTTGGTAAAGGAGATGGTTTACAAGGTGCAAGCCATGCTATTGAATTAGGCATTGTATTTTTCGGTTTGCTTTTTATTGGCCCCGGGAAATACAGCGTGGATAAGAAGTAAATGGCAGAGTATAAAGCAAGAAAGCCCGGTGAAGAAATTCGCCGGGCTTTCTTATTATCCTTTATTTTAGCCTGTGATATTGATAGTGAAAAACCGTTTTACCACCTGACCATTGCCCAGCGTGGCGGAGACAGTTAATACTACAGATCCACTGGTTCCAGATGTTGGAAGCGGAGCATCATTGGCCCCTCTTAAATCTTTAACCAATTTTGTAAAAGTATAGGTACCACCACTTACAGTCGCCGTGCCTAAATTGTTTACCACAGCACCGGTTAACGTTGTAAAGGATAGTGTTTTAACATCGCCACTATATGTAATTACAATATTTACCGTTCCGGTTCCTTTAGTACTCGGTGTAGCAGCAGCATAACTGGAGTAAGTACCGCTAATTGTGCTTGTGTAACCGTCAAAAACAATAGTAGCAGGCGCATCAAGTGTTTCTGGTTGTTTCGGATCTTTTTTGCATGAGGCTAAACCTAGAACTGATGCAAGTAATATGATTAAAATTCTTTTCATGGTTGTTGTCTATTTATCCCAGAATACAGATTTTACAAATACTGAAGGCCGGGCAGGAGTGTTAGGATTATAACTTCTTTCGTTAAATGAATATGGCAATATGCGCGGAATAGCGGTTGCCGGAGTTACCGGAGTTAACGATGGAAAACCAGTTCTTCTCCAATCTGTCCAGGGTTCAATGGCAACGCCGAAATTAGATACAAATTTTTCTTCAATAATTTTTTGGAGGGCATTACCTGTAAGCAAAGTTCCATTTGTTGAAGCCAGATAAGTAGCTAAACCACTGTTTACAGCAGAAGCCTCTGTGGCATCTGAAAATTCTGTTGCGCTACCGAATGAAGCTGTTATACCTGCTTTATAGTAAGTATCTGCTGTAACCAAATCGTTTCCTCCATTGGTTCTGGCATAATATTCTGCTAAAATCTGATTTTGCTCTGCAAAAGTTAACATTCTGATGGGTGCTTCACCAGAATATACACCGGCTGAAAGCTTTCCTCTGAGGTAGGTACTCATGCGCGAAAAGGCAGTGCTTACCACAACATCGCCGTTACCATTAGTTGCACCAATATATGTACCGGATTGCAGGGTAAAAAATGAGTTTCTTCTACTATCACTTTTGGCATTCATCATATCTACCAATGTTTTACTTGGGAAAAACTGGTTTGGTCTCGATCCCTCGAATTGGTGAATAGGGTTGGTTTGATTGGCTGAAGTTAAAAAGCGCATCTGGAAATTGTCGGTATTTGCCCTTAACAGCTTGTTGTTAGCCAGAATAGCTAATATTCCTGTCTTGGCCTTGCTTGCATCAGCAGCTGTTCCGTTTACAGAGAAATAATGAATATACATTCTTAACTTCAGTGCATTTCCAAAACGCTCCCATTTATCCATATCACCACCGTAAAATAGATCATCGGTTGTTGGTGCCAGCAAAGATGCCTTTTTAATATCGGCAATACCTTCATCAATTAAGCTAAATAAATTATCATAAATGGTAGAAGAGCCATCAAATTTAGGTTTTAGGTTTGCTTCATAACTAATAGCTTCCGAGTATGGAAGATCTCCGAAAGCATCCACATGTGTTTGGTAAACATAAGCCTTTACGAGTTCTGCAACACCGGCATACTTTGGGCTTGTTGCCTTGGTCTTCTCAATCACTTTTTGCAAATCTGCCAATGTTCCTGCAAAAGTAGCAGCCCATGAGTTGTTGACATCGCTTTCACCTATTGCATATTTATCATATTGTGTTGGCTGAGCAGAACCACCGCCTTGTGCAGCAAACTGTTGAACCCACAACGAAGTAAAACGATGTATATCGGAGCCCATTGTAAAGCCCAGCCTACCTTGTGCTGCTGGCAAAACCAAACTTGCATCCGGATCTTTTAATCGTGTGGGATCATCATTAATGTCTACAAATTTCTTACACGAGCTGAATCCTGTTATGGCTAATACCAATCCAAAAACAATTTTCTTTATATTAATTTTCATATTTAAACTCTCCTATAATACTAAAATGATAATTTTAAAAATCCACCATAGGTTCTGGTTTGAGGCTGACCGTTATACTCAATACCCTGGCCATTACTAACCCCCAAAAGATTGTTTTCTGGATCCAGGTGAGGAAAATTAGGCGCGTACATCAACAGGTTTCTTCCGGTTAACCCGACATTGATTCCTTTTATAAAGCTTAGTTTGTTTAATAATTTGCCTGGAATCCGATAAGATAGCGTTGCTTCACGTAACCTGATCCAGGAACCATCGAATACGGCATACTGCTGAGCGGCTGCAGAATATAAATCACTATAATATTGCTCCGCTGTTATTAAGGTATTGTTCGGTGTTCCATCTGCATACACGGCATTGTGCACATATAATCGATCTCTGTTACCGGTTTCGGCTGCAACACCGTACCTTCTTAAATCGGTAATTGTTCTCGAATAAATATCACCACCATAACGTACGTCTGCAAATAAACTCAATGATAAACCTTTATAAGAGAAAGTGGTATTTACACCTCCGGTCCACTTCGGATTAGGATCTCCTATTGGCTGCAGTTCTGCCGTGTTGATCTGGCCAGAACTTAATCTACCATTCGCATCCACAACATCTTTGCCATTAAGTTTCTTAAATACCTGTCCAAATAGGGTGCCGTATTGATATCCGGTAACGATGCGACCTTGCGGATTGGTGAAACCACCATTACCTATAAAAGGTACACCAGGTGCTAATTCAACTACTTCATTTCTTCCTTTAGTAAAGTTTACGGATAGATCCCAGTTAAAGTTTGTACTTTTTATTGGTGTTCCACTGATCAACAACTCGATACCATGAGCTTTTAGGGTTCCTGCATTTAACAGCGTACTGGTAAAACCAGAAGACGGTGCACTAGGTACAGAAAATATAATGTCGGTACTTTTGGTGCTGTAGTACGCAACATCAAAACTCAACCGGTCTTTAAAAAGCTTAGCTTCCAATCCAATTTCCCTTGAAGCTGTAAATTCTGGCTTAATATTGATATTACCCGCCGCATCAGAATAAGTCTGGCCATTAACTCCATTGAAAGGGAAAATCAGATTTGGTCCAAAACCATCAGAAGGGCCTGCAGTTCCATAATATGTTCCTGTACTGTAAACAGGTGCTTCTCTACCTACTTTGGCATAATTAGCCCTAATTTTCAAGTAAGTTAAAATGTCGTTTTGTTTTAATTCGGGAAAAGCCTCCGTTGCGATAAAACTGGCATCTAATTTAGGATAAAAATAACTTCTTTTATCAGGTGCAAAGGTTGAAGAAACGTCTCTGCGTCCTGTAAATGACAGGTATGCAAAAGATTTATAGTCTAAGCTAATATCGGCATATACCCCTACCAGGCTTTGTTCTGTTATGGACTGAAAAGGAACATAGGTTAAAGTATTGGAAATATTGTAATTATGGGCCGCCTGTATACCATTTCCCGTAACCTGTAACTGGTCTAATCTTCTATAATTAATCTCGTTACCCAATAAAAATCTGGCGCCAAAATCTTTCCAAAACCTTTGGTTAGCCACCAAATTGAAATACGAACTTACCTCCCGCCGGTTTGTTGTATTATCAATGATAGAACCGGTTCTGCTAGCCGATTGGTTATTATTTGCCGATTTTTCGTTGATTGTTTTAGATACGTTGGTATATTGATCAATACCGATTTTATAATTCGCACTTAACCAGTCTGCAATTTTATAATCTAAACCAACATTACCAATGGCACGATCTATCTTTTGTTTATACAAAACGTATTTAATGGACCATAGCGGGTTATCTGAACCTAAAATATTATAATAAGTATAACCTGCATTGTTAACACGGCTCGTAGGAATGTTATTTAACCCTGCGGGGGTTTCGAAAGGATAATTTGCCAGGTTATAGGTTCTGGGCAATGTCATACCGTCAAATAGCGGATTAGATCTCGCATTACCTGTAGGCGTACCTACAGCGTTATTATGAATGTATTGAATTGAAGAACTGATGGTTAAGTTTTTATTCAATTGCGTACTTGCATTAACAGTAAAGTTATTTTTCGCTAAGGTGTTGTTATCAATATAGCCACTTTCTTTAAAATTTCCATAATTGAAGTAATAAGCTGTTTTTTCGGTACCACCAGAGAAAGTAACATTATTCTGCAGGTTATACCCCCCTTTGAATATATCCTTAACATTATCCGGATAAGCGGTGAGGGTTTCCGGATTGCCAAGATAATTCGTAACTGTTTGTCCGGTTATTTTAGCACCCCACGACATCTGCGAAAAAGAATCGTATAGTCCGTTTGTTCCCTGAGAATATTGATTCTGGTAATCTGGCAAACGATTAACTTCTATGTAATTATAATTACTGCTTAACTCCACTCTTCCGGCCTGTCCTTTGCTACCTTTTTTAGTCGTTACAATTACAGCCCCGGCAACGGCCCTAGAACCATAAAGTACAGCTGCAGCAGGCCCCTTCAAAATCGTTACTGATTCAATATCATCCTGGTTTAAATCAATACCCCTGTTCGAATTTGTACTTCCTGTATTTACAGATTGGCCCCCTCCTCCATTATCGATCGGAATACCATCCAATACCCATAACGGTTGGTTCGATCCGGTAAAGGTAGTGGCCTGTCTGATATTGATATTTGCTGAAGCACCCGTTGCACCGCCTGTTGATAGAATTTTAACACCCGCAACCTTGCCCGCTAATGCATTTACCACATTGGTTGAACGGCCGGCAGTTAATTTTGAAGCATCAATTGTGGTGGTTGCATAACCTAAAGATTTAGCTTCTCTTTTCTGGCCTAATGCGGTTACTACCACCTCTGATAAAGACTTAGAATCCGACTCCATTGAAATATTAATAATGCTACCCCGTATCGCAACTTCCTGAGTGGAATAACCAACAGAAGAAAAAACCAAAGTTTTTGCGCCCGCATTAACTTTGATCGAAAATTTACCCGCGGCATTCGTAGAAACGCCAGCATTCGACATGTCTTTAATTCTTACACTTACACCAGGTAGCGGTAAACCGTCTTCACTGGCCGTAACTGTTCCTGTGATTGTTCTATCCTGCGCTATTGCTGAGGTGCCAATAAACAGCAGTATGAACAAACTTTGTAGAAGTTTTTTCATAAAAAGTTTAGTTTAGTTAATAATAATACAATATAAGATTTAGTATTTCGTAATACAAATTTTACAAAGTAAAAAATTATATATTTTTGAAAAACCTTAAAACAAGGATAACGATATTGATCAGCGCGGTTAAAGTAAAGGTCAGATAAGTGCAGGCAAGCAGTCGAATGGTGTGAAATTCAGCTTTAAACAGGCTAACTTCAGAAAAACAAGACACAAAAAAAGAGGCTATCTTAAAAGATAGCCCCGGCAATATTATTTTAATTAAAAGTTATTAACCTCTGAGTTGGTGTTAACTTCAGCAAGCGGTATTGCGAACGTGTAACGATCATCCGAAACAGGAACAGCCGTACCTACACCAAAAGAAGGAAGTGGGGCGGCTTTTCTGGCCAGGTCATTATACCTAAATCCTTCTGCAAGCAATTCAATACGTCTTTCTTTCAGAATTGCATTTGCCAGATCTGTTGGAGTAGCAAATACTCCAAATACATAAGATGCATCAGACCGATTGCGTACAGCCTGTAATATGGCTCTGGAACGAACTAGATTACCACCCGTTACCAAAGCTTCTGCCTCTGCAACATTCAGCAATACTTCCGCGTAGCGAATAATTGGAACAAAATCTATAAATGGTGAAGTGCCTGAGAATTTAGTTACCCTGCGTACCGTACTGGTAGAAGATAGGGCTACATTGCCCGTTAAACTGGATTTCCTGGCATCAGTTGAAGGCCATGCTGCATCTGCGTAAATACCTGCACCTGTTTGATTCAGAAAATACTCAACGTTAGCGTTGTAGTAATATCCAAGCTGGTTCTGGGTTCCCGGTGCATTGGTATCCGCCATCGGCAGAGAGAAAATTGATTCAGACGTGGTATATGGTGCTGCAAAAACATTGGCTACGTTGGCCTGTAAAGCGTGTGCTGTCCTGGCCGTATTGACAAAAGGGGCCACTTGCGGAACCAGCTTATTTCCTTCTTCAATTACTTTGGCATAGTTGCCCATAGCTAAGTAAACACGTGTTTTTAATGCTATCGCTGTGTTTTTGTGCGCCCTGGTCGTATTGGCCAGAGCGGAGCCCTGTCCATCCGGCAAACCAGCCTCCGCATCGTCGAGATCTTTTATAATCTGAGCATAAACAGCTGCGACAGTACTACTTTTTAATGCATTATTGGCTAATGAAGTTTCTGGCTGCAAACGCAATGGTAAACCACGAGAGGCGCCGTTATTTAGCACGTAAGGTTTAGCAAAAATCTGTATCAAAGAAAAATAGCTTAATGCCCTGATAAATTTAGCTTCACCAATATAGTTGGCATTTAAAGCTGGGGTTAAAACAGTCGAGTTGGCCTCTATACCTCTCAAAAAGAGGTTCACCCTGTTAATGGTTAAATAACCCTGCGACCAGAAACTGGCGATATAAGTATTGGTAGAGTTATTTGTGCCGCCGTAAACATCATAACCGGTAACATTATTACTTAACCTGTTTGTAAATTCCTCAGCTCTGATATCGTTATAAATTTCGTATCTACCGCCCAGAAATGAACCGGATTTAAGTGATACATATAAACCATTAACCTGTCCTAAAATTCTTGTGGGATTGGCAAATGCATCCTGATCGGGAAGGGTCAGCTCTGGTGCTGCCACCAAGAATTCCTTTTTACAGGAAGATACTAAACCTATTAAGGGTAATGTTGTTACCGCTAATGTAGCAACCTTCAGTTTGTATGAATTGATATGAAAAATTTTCATGTTGATTTGTATTTAAATTATAGTCCTAAACTAATTCCGAACGTAAACGATCTTCCCTGTGGAATACTGTTACGTTCGACACCACTCGCCAGGTTGGAGTTACCATTAGTAGATATCTCCGGATCGACACCTGTGTAGCCTGTAATGATAAAAGCATTGTTTACAGCAGCATAAACCCTTGCTCCACTGATACCGGTTTTACCAAATACCGATTTTGGAATTTTATACCCTAACGTTGCTGCCTGCAAACGCAGGAAATCTCCTTTTTCAACATTGGCGTCAATAGGGAATGATGATCCATTGGAAACATTATCCCCGTAAACCACTCTCGGAATGTTGGTTACCTGACCCGGGGTAGTCCATGCATTTAATACCTCTGTTGAGTTGTTCCAGAAACGTTGATCCAATAATCCTGCACGGGAGCCATTATAGATATAATTCCCGCCCGAGTAAGTAAACATGATGTTTAAGTCGAAGTTTTTATATGCAAAGGTATTGTTAAACCCACCATACCATTTAGGCAAGGTTCCACCGATTACCTGAGCATCACCAGCGGGTGAAGAAGCAGGAGTACCATCCAGATAAGTCCATGCATTTGCACCGCCAAGGTGCAGATACTGCACTTCACGGCCTGCAGCATTGATAAAAATCCGACGTCCGTTAGCCGGGTTAACACCATTTGTTTTAACCGCATAAATACTTCCAATAGACTGACCAACAGTTGTGATACTGGCAGATTCCAAACCACTTGTGGTACCAATAATCTGTTTCACGTTAGGATCTAAGGCCGTCACCTCATTTTTAATTGTAGTGAAGTTCAGGTTGGTATTCCAGGTAAAGTCTTTTGTTTTTACAGGCACGCCTGAGATGGCAAACTCAAATCCTTTATTGTACATCGAACCCACATTTGCCAGGATACTTCCACCAGGGATACCTTTAGATGGTGCCTGAGGAACGTCCAAAATCAAATTGTTGATATCTTTATGAAAGTAATCGGCTTCAAAGGTAAGTCTGTCTTTCAAGAAGCCAATATTTAAACCGATATCGGTCTGGTTACTGGTCTCCCATTTCAAATCCTTGTTTCCAGCCTGCCCATACAACCAGGCAAAAGGAATAGCACCATATAAAGCAGGGCTATAAGTAGTATATTCATTATATGATCCTACGTTTGCATTACCCACTCTTCCGTAACTTGCACGGATACGCAAATTGCTGATGGTATTCGATAATGATGAATTTTTGAAGAAATCTTCCTGAGAGATTGACCATCCGATTGATCCACCACCAAAATTACCCCATTTATTCTCCTGTGCCAAACCTGAGTTACCATCTCTTCTAAAATTACCGCTCAAGAAATATTTACCTTTGTAGTTGTAGCTCAAGTTGGCCAGATAAGCTTCAAAAGAGATCTGGTTAATGCCATTTCCTCCCGGAACATTGGTTACATAAGTACCCTGGAACTGATTGAAGAAAGTTGGATCACCTAAACCCTGGCGGATGGCTCCCCAGTTTACGGTTCTTGTTTTTTGAACATCCGATCCTAAGGTTAAATTTAAATTATGGTCGCCTCCAAAAGTTTTGTTATACTGTAAGGTATTAATCCAGTTCCAATTGTTACGGCGCGCAGTATTATTATAGGCATAACCCGTATAAGTAAAGCCATCACCAGATTGGGGGTTCCAGAACTGAATGTTTTCGGTATTACTTCTGTCCCATGAGTAATTTGACCTGAAAGTTAATCCTTCAACAATTTTGAAAGTTGCGCCAAGATTGGTTAAAAACCTGGTATTTTCGGATGTATTTAAATCTTTTTCAATCAATACAGTTGGGTGGGCCCAGGTACCTGCAATAAGATTGGCGTTGTTACCAATATACTGACCGTTTAAGTTATAGCTACCGTCTGGTTTATATACAGATACGTTTGGTGCAGCAGCAATGGCAATACGACCCAAACCTGAAGATGCAAATGCTGAACCCGGAGCAGATCCACTTTGTGGAGATTTGTTGAAACTGTTGTTATAATTCAGGTTTAAATTTAATTCTAACCATTCTGTGGCCTTGTGCGTTACATTGGCACGCGCAGAGTTTCTTCGGAAAGAGTTTGCTTTCAAGAAACCGTCCTGATCGGAAATACCACCCGAAAGGTAATAGGTTGTTTTTGCGGTTCCGCCGCTTATGGTTACATTGTGGTTTTGCGAATAAGCAGTTCTATAAACCTCATCATACCACTTCGTATCAACCAGTGAGCCATCGGCATTATAGCTAGGAAAGAAACTCACTCCGTTTGCATCTCTCTGAGCAGCAGTAAGTGCATTAGGATTGATCCCTAATGCGTTTTTAACTGCAGCATTTTTCGAATCGATGTATTGTTGGGCATTTAATACTTCAGGCAAACGAACAGCATTGTTTACACCCACCCACCCATCATAGGTTACCTTTGCATCGCCGGTTTTTCCTTTTTTAGTGGTGATTACCAATACCCCCGCTGCAGCTCTGGAGCCATATAATGCAGTAGAAGCCGCATCTTTTAAAATATCGATTGATTCGATATCTGCAGGGTTAATATCACCTAAGGGGTTATTTGTAGCAGAGTTGGCTGAAGCATCACCAGTGGGAAAGGGAATACCATCTACGATGACCAAAGGGAAGGAACTCAACGAAATTGAACTTACTCCCCTTACACGGATAACCGGAGGATTGTTTAATAAACCATTTGGCTGAATGATACTCACACCGGCAGCCTGGCCGGTTAAGCCCTGCACAAAACTTTGTACCGGTTTATCTTTCAGATCATCGCCTTTAACGCTCGCAGCCGATCCTGTAAAATCTTTTTTCTTGGTTACGCCATAGCCCGTAACAACAACATCTGTTAATGTTTTAGAATCGCTCTCCAAAGCCACATTGATTACTGATCCTCCACCGATCGTTCTGGATTGAGTAATGAACCCAATGTAAGAAAATTCTAATGATGTTGCGCCTGATGTTACACGGACAGCGTATTTACCATCTGCACCAGTTGTGGTTCCGCCTGTTGCGCCTTTAATTTTAACACTTACACCAGGAAGAGGCATTCCGTCTTCCTTACCTGTAACTGTACCAGTGATTGTTCTGTCTTGCGCCATTGCCGAGCTGGCAACAAACAACAATATGAACAAACTTTGTAGAAGTTTTTTCATAAAAAGTTTAGTTTAGTTAATAATCGTGCAATGGTTCTGTATTCTGCATACAAATTCAACAACAAAAACTGCACATATTTTTATTGCCTTGTTTTAAGCTAATGATCAGGATGAATACTTTAAAGTTTTAAATGCGTCAATAGTGGTTCTTATGGCACATTTTAACTTAAACAATTAATGGGGGGATCTTTGAAGCCACCGCTGGTTACATACGTGCTTCTGCTTGTTCTTTCTTGTGTTATTGCTCCGGTTGCAATGAACAACAATGAGAACAAACGCCGGGCGAGTTGTTTCATAAATAAAAGTTTAGTTTCCGTTTAACAATCCAATATAGCATTTAGAAAAACACCGTGCAAACTTTATAATATAAAAAATAATGTACTTTTTATCTCAATATCAGAGATAAAGACAAAAATAACCGCAAAACATGCTAAAAAAGGGCATAAAAACCATAAACACCTAATAATTAAGCCATAAACAAGCTATAATTTATCGAAAAAGATACAAATACATTAAAACCGGATTAGAAACAGCTCGGATTTGTACGCCGATACTTAATGGGATTCGTAGTTTTTGAAAGAAATTTAAACAAAATGTTTGGCCTTGTTATGATAAAAGTTGCATCGCTGAGAGTGTGTATAATAACTACGACAATAATAGAATCAAATCGTCGTAGTGCACGCCTTTTGTTTGGAGAAACTGATATCAATAATAATCACAGCTTCGGAAGTTTCTTTAGATAGGATAACCAGGGCCAAAGTAGAAACGGGATCGCCATTGGTCGTTCATGACCTTGAAGGCTGAATAGTTGGCATTTTCTATTTTACATCTACAAATAGCGTTCAAATGTGCCAATATCCGCTCCATAGGCCTGATACCTATAAGCTAACAACTCAATAAGCAAAAAAAAACGTTCCATAATTGCTTATGAGATGGCCTATGTTTATATGAACAGGACTAATTAAAGCCAGTTAATTCGTCTGTGCGTACCTTCTTGGGATGGAGGGACTAACTTGGTCTTAATCACGAATTCCGAAGGATATGTCTTACCCTCGTAAGATGAAACAACCCAATCGATGAAAAAGGGCTCCTTATCAACTTTAATTTTATATTCGTGGTTCTTTCCTTTTATTTCATAGTTAACAAAGTATTCTGCATTCCCTTTATCGTCAACTTTTGCTGTAATAGTAACCGGATTTTGTTCAAGCTTATAAATATCGTTGAAGGGAACTATAGATTCAGCCAGCCTTGTAACTAAAGGAAAATACTGCTCTAATGACAGTAAAGGAAAACTTACTGATGCTTTGGAATTGATATCATCATTTCCGGACTTGACATTTATAGTAGCCAAAGCTAACATTTTAGTGTCTAAAGAAATCAATTTCTTAGCATCATAGTTATATCTGGCAAAAAGAGTTTTGTCTTTATTGAAGAGATACCAGTTGCCTACACGTTTTCCGCTTACATAATTACCTCTCAAAACAATTAAACCGTCTTTTTCTATGGAGTAAATTCCGTTAAGTTCATTGTTTATTGTTTGATAAGTTAATTTGGCCCCGTCAGGAAGATCCATTTTTTGCTGACGGATGTTTTGAGAATACGATATTCTTGATATAACAAGAAATATCAAAATTAAATATCTGGTTTTCATGAGCATAAAAAAAGGTGTTCACTAATATAGCGAACACCTTTAATAAATTAAAATATAATTTTATCTAACACCACTATATTTGATATTTAACCCGTAAATGCGTTTAGCCGCGGTCTGATTCCAGTCAAAATTCAAAGTAAACGTACGGGTTGCCGGATCATATTTGTTAACAGGCCAAGGAACATTTGCCAGTGTAGGAGTACCTAAAGAACTCATGGTAAATAAGTTAGTCAAAGGATTTACTGTTAAACGAAGATTGTCAATACCAGCAACGCCAGAACTTCCTCCAGCCCATCTTAAATTTGTAATCTCCAAATTTGTTGCTCCAACAGTAGTTAAGGTCACATCAGGATTTGTAGAAGTATTTCCATTTGGTGCATCTCCTGTTGTTGGAGTTGTAGGGTTCGAATAACGTTGTACGAAACTTCCTGTTTGCATTACGCAAAGACCATCGTAAGTATTTTTTGCAGAAACCGTTTTATTAAATGTTATCCATGAATTTTTTGAAGTCATCAATGGTATGTACCTTACTGACCGGAAAGCATAGTCTGGATAAAACAAGTTTTCGAAACAAATCATCTTTAAACCGGGCAAAGCCGACCTCATCGAAAAGTTTTCCAGGCAGTAGCTCGGTTCCGGGAACTGTAATCTGCTGGATATTTGATATCGAAGGAATCCTAAGCGCCTGAAAGATCGATTTCTGTTTGCCCAAGATGGCTTTTAATCCACTGCTCCCCTTCTTTAAAAAGCAGATTACACGGAAAATAGAGTCTGAGCTGCCTATGGTTTTGATGATCTTGTATCGCCAGAACTCTTGCCAATAACCTGAACACTGATCACTCCGCTTTTATTCTTCTTTTGTCGAACAAACATCGACATAAATACAAGTCGAAAAAGCGCTGTGACACCCAAAAATCTAACTAAAATCAAAAAATTTCTCATAGTTAGCAACAATTTAAGGTGAATGAAAACCACGGAAAACAGAAAAAAGCAAACAAATCTGATTTTTATAATTTATAGTCTTAATTAACAAGAAAAGCCCAGTTTATCAACTGGGCTTTTCTAATTTTAAGGAATGTAAATTATAAATTAACCTAAATTTACTATATCAGTTACTATCTAACTCCTTTGTATGTAAAGGTTTCCTCAAACGTTCTGCCACCATTCCCTTGTTTCCAAAAAACGGTCATTACTTTGGTGGCCGGATTCCAGTTGCTTCTGGTATCTTGTGGAGTTTGAACACCTAAACTCGGACAAGCAACAGTTACCTTATTTGTAGATGGATCTACAGTATATGTTACTTCATTTGTATAAGTGCCCAATAAACCTGGGGACAAAGATACAGTGGTTGCATTAACTGTTATTAATGAAACAGTTTTATTAGCATTAGGAACCAACGAAGTATTTGCTGAGGTAGTATATGTGTAAACTCCATCGTAAGCATTTTTTGCAGAAACGTTTAATAAAACGGTTCCAAAATTTTTGCTTACGCCAGCATAATTACTAGACGTAATTGATATGGGTAATGCGTATTTTTTAGAAAAATCGAAATTAGCGGTTTTATATGTAACTTTTACTGTGGCAGTACGTTGACCAGAAGGAATCGTTACTGTTGGTGTAGTGATTGTATACAAAGACGCCGGTAACTCGACATATGGTACATAAGAGGAAATCACTGATTTATCCGCATTTAATTCAGCTACTGCGGCACTTTTTACACCAATATTCACCGAAACATCCTGTGGTGCCGGATCAGGACCTGTCAACTGCACGGTATAAGTAGCTTCAACACTTGCTCCAACTTCGTAGGCAACTGGGAAAACGGTATAAAGTGAACCTTCAGGAGTTTCTGATGATGGCGGAACAGGATTTTTAAACTCGACAACAGAAGGACTTCCGCTAGGGTTTATAGTGTCGAATTTATTTTTTAAGCAAGATGACATCACCGTTGTCAAAATTGCTCCCGTTATTAATAATTTAAATATTTTCATTTCTTTGCAATTTAATATTGTTACTATTTAGCATACCATATTTTGGTCGTATAAGAGCTAACACCTTTTGGTACATTCTCAGAGTTAACTTGAAACTCAACAGCAGGATAAAGGATTCTTGTTGGCAATTTATCTAATGCTGGAGAACCTGATTTTAAGGAGGCAAAAGTAGCCGTAGCAGAAGTGGATCCAGCAGATATTGTTGGATACCCTGTTCTTCTATATTCGTTAAAGCCTTCCTCACTATTGATCATATTAACTGCAATATATTTTTGTGTAATAATTGCTTCTAATTTATTTGCATCGCTAAGAGCCAATGGCCAATTAACTAACGCACTTGTAGCATTTGCTGTTTTATAATTATCTTTAAGGGTAGCTGCGGGAGTTGTATTAAAATAAACATTAGCAGCATTTTTATATAAATAATTAAAGGATGCGGTTATGCCATTTTCAAACAACGTTTGTCCGTTAGCGTTTAGAGCAGGAAGAATATTTACCGAAGCTAACGAAGCTTCTGCCTGTAAGAAGTAGGATTCAGATGCCAACATCAATACAGTACCCATTGATGCCCCTTTTAAAACACCGCCAACATCGGCTGCTGCATTTGCAGTAGTACCTGTTGGTCTTGAAGATCGGCCTACACCTGAATACCAGTAAGAACCATTCTGGCTACGCTTAACCGGCTCTGTATCATAACCCAGCTGATTAGTAGCAGGGCCCTGGAAGGTAACAGTATTGCCATTGATAGTCTGCGAAACATTGGTACCAAAAGATGCATAAATTGCAGTACCGCGAACATTATCACTTAATTTCGTTCCGTTGTAGAAGGAAACGATCCATGGCGTTGGTAAATTTGATAATCCGGTACCGGTAGCTGTACCGTTAATATCCCAGGCATAAGTTGACCATCTAGGATTAAATTGGCTAGCAGTAGAAGATGAATAACCTGGTTGAACAATTACATCGTCACTTACATAGTCGCCGGTAGCTGTTGGCAAGGAAGCAATAGCTGATGTTACAAATGATGAAAGTGCTGCTACATTTTTGGCACGTACCACCATTTTTAATTTAATTGTATTTGCAAATTGTTTCCATTTTACAAGACTTGCTGTTCCACTTCCTCCAAATAATGGGTCTTGTGCGGCAGTTACTGCTGTGGTTACGTTTGTAACGGGAGCAGTATTCATAATCGCAATTGCATTATTTAGTTCCGTAAAGCAAGCAGCATAAACATCAGTATACTTATCATACTTAGGGCTTAAATTATTTAAGCCTTTACCTGCATCAGAATAGGGTACATCGCCATATTGATCAACAAGTTTTGCATACAAAAAACTTTTCATGATACGGGCCATTGCATTATAATATTTTAACGGGCCGTCAGATGTCGTATTATTGATTACAAAATTCAACTGATTTATACCAGCAAAAGTATCTGTAAATACACCTGCGTAATCATTTGTAGTAAAGTTGTAGGTCCAAACGGTACCCCAGCCACCGTAACCGCCTGCATTAGCTTTATAACCGCCTGTCCATGCTCCGAAATTATCGTATGAGTTCATTGCCGAGGCAGAAGTAACGATAGCCTGAGGCAAAACCAGATTTGGGGTTGCTGATGTTGGACTATTTGGGTTAGTGTTAACATCAAGGAATTTTTTACAAGACGAGCCTGATAAAATTATTGTTCCAAGAATAAATATTTTAAATAATTTTCTCATGTTTTTTTCATTTAGAATGTTACTGAAACTGAACCACCGAAGAAACGTGTTGGAGGCGTTTGACTTAAAGTGTTTATACCAATAGCATTGTTTCCTAAGATATAATCTGGATCGGTATAGATGTTTTCTTTTGGAACAAACAAGAAAAGGTTTCTTCCTTGGGCAGCTACATTAATACCTTTAACTACTTTCATGTTGCCTAACCAACTTTTTGGCAAGTCCCATGATAAGCTAATTTCTCTAATTTTCCAATATGCACCATTATAAGTATAGTTCGATGCAATTCCTCTGTTATAAGCTGATGAAGGCCAGAAACCAGCACCACCATCTCTAACCGTTAAGGTTGTATTGGCCACGTATTGGTTGGTAAGCGGATCTAGGTAGGACGAGTTAGGAAAAACAAAACGCTCTCTATTATAAATTACTGTTCTTGCACCTGAACCAGAGAAATCAAAGCTATCACCAGCACTTGATGAGTTCACAATATAACCGCCTCTGTACTCAGCAACTGCTGCTAATCTTACGGTTTTATATTTCACAGCAAGGTTAACACCTAAGATATATTTTGGACTGGTATTTCCTAAAATAATTCCAGATTCGGTAGCAGAAGGATAACCTGTTCTAGGATCAACAATTATACGTCCCTGAGGATCGCGTTTGTAGTCAGTACCTCTCAACATTGGATACGTTTGACCTGCTTCAGCAACTACCTGTGCATTACCACCAGAAGATAGGTTTAATCTTGAAACGGCATCGCTGATTGATTTTACTTTGTTATCATAATAACTGAAGTTTGTTCCAACAGCAACTTCCCAATTCGTACTACGCAAAGCAACTACATTCAATGAGTTCTCAGAACCAAAGTTGGTTACTTCCCCGGTATTCGTCAGATAAGAAGAAAAGCCCGAAGCAGAAGAAATACTAACCGGAACAATTTGATCTGTAGTACTGGTGTAATATAAAGTACTGCTAATGCTCACACGGTTATCCCATAATTCTGCATCAATACCTCCCTCAACACCTTGCGTTTTCTCAGGCTTTAAATTAGGATTAATGGTTTGTGTACCGATAGCATAACCTGGGTTATTGTTATATGGGTAACCACTAGCTTGACCGAAGGTTGTTAACAAGGCATATGCGCCTAAGTTCACGTTACCAACAGTAGTATAACCTGCTCTAAACTTTAACACGTTTAAGAACTTATTATCTTTTAATGCATCAATGGCATTGGTAGCAATGAATGAAGCATCTACTGATGGATAAAATAATGATCTGTTTGCCGTTGGTAATGTTGAGAACCAATCGTTACGTGCGGTTGCATGTAAGTATAGATAATCTTTAAAACTTAACCGCATGTCGCCGTATACAGCCTGTTGGTTAACTTTTGAATTAGACTCAGAGCCAGTAATGTTTGCTGCGGTACGCGCTGCGATGTTAAACAGGCCTTGAAAAGTTAAGCCCGAAGCGGCCACACCGATATTTTTTGCGGTATTGCTTCTCAAACTGGCACCTAAGGTTACGTCTAACCTTAAATCTTTTGTTAATGCTTTATTAATGTTTGTTTGGAATTCAGTTAATAATTGGTTTGAGAATGACTCACCGTCAGAAACGCTACCTGCAATATCGTTGTTTTTCAGCGATGATAAACCTAACCCCTTAGTATAGGCCGATCTAACAAATTTATCCACATAATTTTTATTGGATGCATTTTGGCTGGTAATGTTTACACGATATAGGAACCGCAACCAATCTAACGGTTTGTATTTTAAATCAACGTTACCTGTTAAATAATCGTTTCTAACATTTTGGCGTTGACTATCAATTGTATAATAAGGGTTCTGATAATAAGCATTATAATAACCGTCCGGATTAGCAAATGGATTATTTTGCCAGTCTTTATAATCAGTCACTACAATATTACCTGGTGTCTGCATCAGCTGATCATAAATACTTGAAGTAGCTGTGGTAACATTATATCTATTTTGAACATAGTTTGCATTGAATGACATACTTACACCCTTTCCAAAATCTCTATCACCATTTAAACGTAATGTAAAACGGTTAAAAGCATCTTTAGGGGTTGTACCCTTTGCATCCAGATATTGTGCTGATAAGAAAGTTAAAGATTTTTCATCACCTGTTGACATTGAGAAGTCAGTCATATTCGTTACACCCGTGTCCCAAAATTTATACTTGGAATCGTTATAAGCATAAGGAACAGTTTGTATTGCTCCATTTTCCAATGGGTCGCCAATTGGTCTAGGCAAGCCATCAAAAGCTGGACCATACTGTTGATTTTCATGAGCAGTATAAATCTGCACATCAGAATCTGCTCCAGAGCCAAATCTCTTTTGAAGTTCAGGATAAAAACTTACCCATTCTGCATTAGTGGTTTGGCCAATTTTGTAGGTTGTTGAACCTCTTTTACCTTTTTTGGTTGTGATGATTAATGCACCATTTGATGCTTCCGAACCATAAAGTGCCGCGGCACCACCACCATTCAATACCTGAAGATCTTCAATGTCATCCGGATTGAGATTTCCTAAAATACTACTGGGTACAATTACATTATCGACAACAACTAAGGCTTGGTTATTACCCAATAGTGAACGGTTACCCCTTAATACTAAACGGTAAGAAGGATTTACACCACTTCCTATAACGTTTAACTGCAAACCTGCAACTTTACCGGAAAGTGCAGCAGCAACGTTGGTAGGTTTCGCTTGAGTTAATTGTTCCGCTTTAACAGTTGTCGATGCGGTACCTAATTGTGCCTTTGTAGCGGAGAGACCTCCAGCTGTAACCACAACCTCATTTAACGATTTAGTGTCAGAGACCAATGCAATTGACAAAGCTCCTGATGTAATTGTAACTTCTTTAGTGGTATACCCTAAATAAGAAACGACTAATGTTTTGCCATTTGATGGCACTCTTAAAGAGAATTTTCCGTCGGCGGAAGTTTGTGTTCCGAGGTTTGATACCTCTTTAACTTTAACAGATACACCCGGAATCGGTAGCCCGTCCTCTTGTGCTGTAACTGTACCAGTAACTGTTCTTTCTTGGGCAAATGCAGAGAATGCGCATAGCACAAGAATGAACAAACTTTGTAGAAGTTTTTTCATAATTTGAAAATAGGTTAGTTAATGATTAATTAAACGCTAATGTATAGTTAGTTACGAATAACACCAAATATTTTTTAACAATTTTTAACAATTAAACCATTTTTTATTAAAAATCTATCCTGAATCTCTAAAATTGATTAAAAAACGGAAAAAAACTAACGTTTTAGTTAGAAATTGGCCTAATTAGACAGACATTACCCAAAACTTATTAGAATAAAAACCTTTGAACAACTACCGGAACTATCCAAAACGATATTGGCATTTTTCGTATTCTCGGATTGATGCAAATCAATTCTTGAATCTATCATTGCGATCAACATGCCGAGCAACCTTTACTATATTAAGTCCGCTACATATCCTAAACAAAAGAAAGTTCCAGATGAAATACAGAATCTTACGCTCAATCATAATATAATAGAGTAATAGCTTAAAATAATCAACACCGAAATTTAAAGCGGATTATGTACCCTTAGCTAATACAGTAAAGAAAAAATAGGGATTATAAGTACTTTCATGAAATAGACAGGCCCTCGGTAAGTTGATTACGGGTACAATACTTGTGCACAAAAAACCCAATGATATTTTTTTGGCAAAAGAACTTCAGATGGTGACCCGAGCCTAGATATATGAAGATCGTTAACCCAAGTTATAGCTTATGCCTAGGAAAGGAATAAAAATAGAATTTATAAAGAATGAACTTGAAAAGAACTTAAAGCTACGATATACATGTTACCGGATCATATTAGGAAACTTCCTATTAAATAATCTCCACGTAATAACAGCATGTTCATTCATTCGCGAAAAGCCGTAGCACAATGACAAATTGATAAATCCAAGCTAGTTGATTATCGATACTCAAACAAATCAGATTAAAATGCATTTAATATAAAAAAATAGGGCAATTCATCTGTGAATTGCCCTATTTCTATTTAAAATTTATCAATTTACAAATCAAACCACATTTTGTCGAAATATCTTGGTTGTGGATTAGGAATATTGGGATTAGCAGCAACTTCATCTAATGACAAAGTATATCTTCTAATCAATGCTCCTGAAGTTGCGCCAATAGGCAAAGTTAAGGCCGGCACCTCACTGCCTTCTGGCCCAGATCTTCTCCACTGAACAAAAGCTTCCATTGGTCTATCCATTAGATCTACCCACTGTTGAAGATGAATCTGTTTAAGTGGATCAGTTGTAGTTGTTAAATTGGGAAGTGTAGTGTTTGCAAAGTTGTTTGCATCTGTACTTGATACGCCATAAAACAAACAAGACTGAATTACGCCTTCTTTGTAAAGACTTTGAGCTGTTGCCAGATTTTGAGAAACTCCAAGACCTCGCGCATAAGCCTCAGCTTTCAAAAGCAATAATTCTTGATAAGAGAAAATAACTGAAGGCGCATCTTTTCTATAGAGGTATGCGCTGATTAAGGATACAGTTTCATCAGCTGTTACCTCAGAACCTATCGCTTTATAGTTTGCATTAGTTCCCTTGTCAAAATACTTTGGAATTCTAGGATCGCTCACTGTAGCGGTAGGAAACATGTAATCAAATACATTTGAATTAGCGAAAAACCATTGGTTCTCTCCATTTGTATACCGATTAAACAATCTATATTTCGGATTTTCATTATTTGTTGTACTGTAATATGGTCTTAGCTGACTCTCGTTTGCTGCTGAAATCATTGAAGAAGGATTAGCTAATAACTGACCAATAGCGGCAGCTTTTGAAGGATCCTTATCAACCATTACCATTAAGGTTTTAAACTTAATTGAATTAGCTAGTTTTTTCCACTTATTAAGATCACCCGCGTAAAACACATCATAATCTGTAAGTTTTAATGCATTTGTCAGATTAATCTGTGCATTTGCTTCATCTAACAAAGCGATAACTGCTTCTAAAACACTTTTTTGACTATCATATTGTGGATAAGGAAATTTATCTGGATCAAAGGCCTGAGTGTATGGCACATCACCATATAAGGTAGTTGCCTCATACATGATCTGCGCCAATATGATTTTACATTGCGCCGCTGTATTATTATCAACAGGACTCGCACTTTCGGCATTTTTAATAGCCAATTTCAGATTATTTCCTGCTGTACTATAATATACTTTCCATGTATTACCAAGAGCAAAGGAACTGATATTATATACATTATCCTTTCCCCAGCCATAGTCGCCGCCGCTGGCTAATGTCTGACTAAAAAGGCCTATTGGAATCCAGGCATCACCACTATTTTTATTGGCATCCCAAGCAGTAATAGCATAACCAAAAAGTAGTTTTGGTTCTACAGTTAAGGAGCTTAACGGATTACTATTTATATTTAAATATTTTTTACATGAAACCCCACCAATCGAGACAAGGAGTAAGAATAATATAATTTTATGTTTCATTTTCATGATATTTCTTTTTTTAATTAATTACAGTCCAAATCTCAAATTGAAACCGAATGACCTCGTTGAAGGGATACTGTTGAATTCTACACCTTCACCAACAACACCTGCTCCAAAAAAGTTCATTTCTGGATCTACGTGAGGCACGTGACTTTTAATCAACCATAAGTTTCTTCCTTCTATACCTATTTCTGCTGATTTAAACACTGTCTTCTTAAGCAAATTGGCAGGAAATGCGTATGAAAACCTAACTTCTCTTAATTTAACATAAGAAGCATCAAAAATATTACCTACAGTATTTGCTACCGCTGCTTCATTTCCCCAATAGTCTTGCATACTTCGAACTGCAGTTTTATTAGTTACATATTGACCATTCACCAGATTAACACCTTTATCAACAATAGGTGTTCTGTCTCCACCTGTTTCAATAGCCAAGCCACTAGTTCTCAAGTTTGCAACAGTTCCCGAATAGAATACACCACCTTGTCTGAAATCAATTAATCCACTTAAGCTAAAGTTTTTATATCTAAACTGATTGTTTAAACCCAGCATCCAATCTGGATAAATATTGCCTAAACGCTGCGCTGTTGCTGAAGGTATTTTCAATCCACTTGCAGCATCAATAACAATATTTCCATTTGGATCTTTTTGCCAATCCAAACCATAAAGACCAAAACTTTGATCTACTTCTGCTTTGATTTGTAAACCACTCCATCCACTTGATAAACTATACTGATTTAACCCTGGAGCCAATGCCTCAACAACCTGTTTGTTTTTTGAGAAATTTGCCGTTATATCCCAAGAAAAATCTCTAGCTTTAAGCGGTACTAAGTTTAACGCAACCTCAATTCCCCTATTTCTAATCGCACCTACATTTACCGTTTTTGCAAAATAACCTGTAGATATTGCAACATCAATATCAATCAATTGATTTTTAGTACGTGTGTTATAATAAGAGAAATCAAGACCAATTCTGTTTTTCAAAAATTTCAATTCTGTACCAAACTCATATGAATTCTGTTTCTCTGGTACAAGCGCAGCATTAGGAAGAATTCTAGGTCCGGAAAATGCCGTAGAAATATTACCAATAGGAAAAATTGCGGTCTGAGCACCTACATATTGCAAAAAGATGGTCGTAACTGGATCATATTGAAAATCCAATTTATAAGGTAATAAATCACTTCCGACAGAAGCCCAGCTCGCACGTAATTTACCGTATGAAAGCCAATCTAAATTTTGGTCTTTCAATAATTCCGTAAATATGAAACTACCACTTACAGATGGGTAGAAATAGGAGCGATTATTAACAGGCAACGTAGATGTCCAATCGTTTCTTCCTGTTACATCCAGGTATAGAAAATCTTTATAACTTGCACTTAATGATCCGTACAAGCCCATTAAACGTCTTTTACTATATCCTAAAGTTGGAACTGCTTTAACGGCATTGGAATAATTGTACAATTGATCAATAGTTAGATCCGTAGCGTTAACAACAGTACTTTGACTTGAGCGTTCATTAATGTTACCACCAACTACTAATTTAAATTTAAAGTCTTTTATTAAATTATTTTGCTCCATTGAAACCAGGAGATCATCATTAATTTGTCTCTGAAAAATATCAGTATTTGTGAATGCTCCGTTATTTATTCCAGCTGTACCTTTACGTGTTACACTAGCTCTTTTTTCCGTGTAGATATCACCACCAAGAACATTGCTAACAGTCATCCATGACAATGGCTTATACTCAAAAGTATATGATCCTAAAAATCTATCTACTGTATTAGAGGTCCTATTATAGTTCATAATCCAATATGGATTATTACCAGTTCTATCTGTAGTTAAGAAAATTTGTTTCCCGTTTGCATCGATTACATTATCTCTAACATCATTAATATCAACCACACGAGGTAATCCGTATATCGCTGAGGTAATAACGTTAGTATTATTTGAACTTTGTGATGGACGACCATCCGCATTTATCCTTGTATAACTGGCAACAAATCTAGATGATAACTTATCACTGAATTTTCTACCCGCATTAACAGAAAAATTATATTTACCTAATTTGGATTCAGGAATAATACCTTTTTCATTAACACTTGTAAAACTCAGTCTATAATCTGAGTTATCTCCACCACCAGCAATTGAAATGTTATTAGTGTATGAAGCTCCGGTATTAAAAAAATCTTTCACATTGTTTGGATAGGCCTGTAAAGTAACCTGGCGCCCTAAGAAATCCTGAAATTTTTGATTTTGAACATCAGCGATTTTTGGACCCCATCCATTTGAATATTTTAAGCCGTAATCATAAGTTTTTGTTGTGGTGTTATAGATACCCTGAGCATATTCGTTTTGAAATTCAGGTAGTACTAAGGGGTTCTCGAAACGCGCAGATGAATTTACACTAATAGAAGTCCTTGAGCCACTTGCACCTCTTTTAGAAGTTATAATTATAGCACCATCTTTTGCTCTTGAACCGTAAAGAGCGGTAGCTGCAGCTCCCTTTAAAATTGTCATTGATTCAATATCGTCGGAACTTAAATCACCAATTCTATTTCCAAAGTCAACATTATTTGCCGCAGTACCTCCGGCTGATGTGCCGTCCGTAACAGGTACCCCATCTATTACAAATAATGGAGAGTTTACACCAAGAGAGTTTACTCCCCTAATTACAATTTTTGTTGAACCACCTAAAGTACCTGACTGAGAATTTATTCTAACCCCAGGAGCTTTACCAGCCAGAGAGTTCAGCACATTTGTCGATCTGGCGTCAGTCAATTGATCGCTTTTAATTACAGAAGCACTGTATCCCAAAGACTTAGCTTCTCTCGAAATTCCCAGTGCGGTTACAACAACTTCACCTAATAGTTTTGAATCCGACATCATCACAACATTAATAAGCGACGCAGACCCGACACTCTTGCTTTGTGTTAAATAACCGATAAAAGAAAAATCTAAGGTGTTTGAACCCGAAGGGATTTTAACTGAGTATTTACCATTAGCGTCTGTAACAGTTCCAATTTGTGTTCCCGTTACCCTTACGCTTACTCCAGGAATCGGCAGTTTATCATCTGAAGATGTTACCGTACCAGTAATTGTCCTATCTTGAGCTATTGCGGTAGATGCAAAAAACAAAAGTACGAACAAACTTTGTAAAAGTTTTTTCATGAAATTTTATGTTTGTAAATGATTAATTATTTGAATCGCTAAATATAACAGAGATAAGCAAGATTTTAACAAAATTTAACTAAAAATGTAGGTATAATGACTTAATATTGACAAACAAAATGAATTATAAAAAATACATTTAGACATTTTTTAAATACAGAAAAATTTAAAATTTCTTAAATTTTAACTCAAAACAATCGCATCTTGCTTAAAATCAGACAAGAAGGAGTAGACCTGACTTTTCAGGAAATTATGCCAACAATTCTTGCTGTCTGATTTTCCGACAGGAAATAATCTTCCAGGTGATAAATAGTTTTCTGGTTACCGACAAAGCCTTCACCATTTCAGTTTATTAGCTTCTGCTGATATTCTGCATTTCAAAGCATTTTTTTCAAGTGGGTAAGGATACTCTTCTAAATGCTTAATTGTTGAGTTCAACACCGGAGCAGATGTGAGATTAATAATTTAACCGAACTTATATTACTGTTTTTAATACCCGCAAAATATTATATTAGAAAACAACGTTTTTCCACCCTCCCAAAAGTTTCTAAACAGTGGGTCATTAGCCAAGTAAACAACCTGCCCCCGGCCAAAATCCTGTACGCCAATTAAAAGCCCTGTTTTAAGTTCTTCTTTTGCTTTTTTGCCTACCACACCGGCCATTAAACTTTTTTCGTTAACTAAACCCACATTCCACCCTTGAACAAATGGCTCATATATTTTACGGTCTGTTTTTAAACTGTAATAGGTTTTGCCGAGGCCGTAAGAAAACGGATGACTGGAATCAAGATTGATCTTATATATTGCACCAGGAATAGTCGTTTCGAAATCATCTCTGTTCTTATCTTTAAAAAGAAGTTTGTTTGCCTCCGGTTTTTCGTCTTTTTTTACCAGAGCTTCCTTCTTTTTAATATCGAACCCCTTTTTATCCAGTACACTTTCAATAGCATCTTCCATCAAAATCAGCTTACCTCCTTTGCTTAACCAGGCCGTTAAACCTTCGCCAATAAAAGCACTGTAATTTCCGTCGGGCAAAATCAATGTATTTACCTTATTGATATCCATGTTATTCAGATCTTTGGCATTAATGATCATAGGAGAAAGATTTAAGTCATGTTCAAGAAAAAACCAGGCTTCGCCAAATGCCAGAGAAGAAACTTCCATACCCGATACGACCGCAATTTTAGGCTGTTTCAACAATGGATAAACGTTAGATCCGAAATCTTTCCCTTTCTCCACGAAACCACTGCTTATTGCCTGAATGGATTTATTGTACGTCTCAGCAATAAAGGCTATTTTATTTTTCATCCCCTTTATTGCTTTTTCATTTTCTGCCCTTAATACAATCAGTGTTCCGGCAGGATAATCTTTGCCGTTCACCGAGAATGGCTGATCGGCCTGCCTCACCTTGATATTTTCTTTTTGCAGCGCCGTTAAAACCCGAACATCTTCGCTTGTTCCCCAGCTAAACAGCCAGGCCAGGGGTTTATCCACCTCAGTATTGCTAATCCTGGGTTCCTCCATCGCCGGAAATTTTCCCCTTATATTTTCTTTACTGGCATACCCTTTTAATCCGTACACATAGGGTAGGGCCCAGGCCGTAATATCATAGGTATTAGAATCGGTTACAAAGGTTTGTGGCTCCAATAAAACATTAGCCAAAACTGCCCTTGGCTGTTGCATATTTACAACTAAGTCATTCCGGGAAATGCTAAAATTTTCTTCTTTTTGTGTATCGTAATCATAACCTCTTCCCGTTTTATCGCCACCAAAGGCAAATTCGATCTTATTTTTGGTTAACAGTTCGGCCAGTTTTTTTAATCTTGATAAATTGGTTGCTTTTATAATGTAGCTTTTATAAATGCCGGGGCTATTGGCCAATTCCTGCTGAAAATATTTTTTATACTCGGTTAATAATTTCTGATGGTTCAAGGAAGTTACTTCGAGGGTAGACATTCCGGTGGTAAAATGGTGTGCAATACGGTCTTTTAAAGTTAAGGTATCGCCATCATTGGTTACAACCGATAATCCGGCCCTGATACCCCCCTGCTCGTAAGTCATCCCAATTGATCCATTATACAAGGGATAAGTGTCGCCATAGGAGGGGTAAAGCAGATCGAAACGCTCTTTGGTAAAATATGGCCAGCCTTCGGCATCGAAGTATTTGGCATTGTTTTTACCCACAACCACCTGAAAACTTTTTTGCCAGGGTGTAATGTCCTGGTGAACGGGCTCCGCAGCTGGTGCAAAATAATAGGGTTCGTTATAACTCTGCTCATGAAAATCAACATGTACCTGCGGCATCCACTGATTATATAGTGCCAACCGTTGCTGGCTTTCGATCTGGGTTTGCCAGGCCCAGTCGCGGTTTAAGTCGAAATAATAATGGTTTGGTCTGCCGCCTGGCCAAGGCTCTATGTGTTCTCTTGACAAGGGATCGGAATTAGGCGTTTTTCCTACCACACTATTAAAATAGTTTACGTAACGGTCTCTTCCGTCAGGATTTAAACAGGGATCAATAACTACAATAGTATTTTTTAACCACTCGTTAGCAGGCTTGTTATTTCCCGAGACTAAGGTATAAAGCATCTTCATGGCAGTTTCAGTAGAGTTTGCCTCATTGCCATGTACATTATAGCTTAGCCAAAGTATGGCAGGCTGATTAGTTAAATCAATCATATTATTGGTTCCTGTCGCCAAAATCAAATTATTAGCCCTGATCTGTTCCAGGTTGCTGATGTTTTCTGGTGAAGAAATAATGGCTACCATTAATGGCCTGCCCTCATTGGTTTTACCATATTCGATCAGCTTCATGTTATTAGTAGAAATAGAAGCGGTTTGTCTAAAATAATCGGCCACCTTATGGTGAGGGGTAAAGTGCGAACCTAACCCGTAGCCTAAAAAATCATCAGGCGATTTTAGCTGCGCATGCACAAAAAAAATGGAACTAAATGAGATCAGCGATAACGTTAACAGTCTCTTCATGTTAAAATAATTTTACCGAATGTACTAATTTTGTTTTTTGTTGTTGCTAAAGCTTAATTTTACGTCATATTTTTTTAAAATGAGCATGATTACAACCGAGATATTGTACAAATACTATCAGGAAAACTCAACCATTTCTACCGACACCAGAAACATTACACCAGGATGTATCTTTTTTGCCCTGAAAGGAGATCTTTTTAATGCCAACCAATTTGCCGCCCAGGCCTTAGAAAAAGGAGCTGCATTTGCTGTAATTGATGAAGAAAAATATGCACAAAACGAAAGGTTTTTATTGGTTGAGGATGGGCTAAGCAGCCTACAAGACCTGGCCCGTTATCACCGCAAACAACTTAATATCCCGGTGATCGGTTTAACAGGAAGCAATGGAAAAACCACGAGCAAAGAGTTGATCAATGCGGTTTTATCCGAAAGGTATAACACCTTTGCCACCTTTGGTAACCTAAACAACCATATTGGCGTTCCACTATCCATACTATCGATTACAGCGGATGTGCAGATTGCGGTAATCGAAATGGGTGCCAACCACCAGAAAGAAATAGAATTACTTTCTACCATAGCACAACCCACCCACGGCATTATCACCAATGTGGGCATGGCGCATTTAGAAGGGTTTGGTGGCTTTGAAGGGGTAAAAAAAGGTAAAGCTGAGCTTTATGCTTATTTAAAGCAGAGCAATGGTTATACTTTTATCAATAGAGACAATCCGCATTTGCTTGAAATGAGCATGGCAGCGGGTTTAAACAAGCTTATTTATTATGGAACTGAAAATGGAAATACCATTAAAGGGGAGCTAAAAAGCAGCGATCCTTTTATCGAGGTGAACTGGACCAATCACGAAGTTTCATCATCGGTAAAAACCAATTTAACCGGCAGTTATAATTTCGAAAATATCCTGGCTGCGATATGTATAGGAGATTTTTTCGACATGTCGCCTGAAGAAATCAATGCTGGCTTATCAAATTATCAGCCGAAAAATAACCGTTCACAACTCACCAAAACCGAAAAAAATACGGTAATCTGCGATTTTTATAATGCCAACCCAAGCAGTATGGCAGCGGCTTTGAAAAATCTCTCCGTGATATCAGCAGTTAAAAAGATGGCCATATTGGGCGACATGTTCGAATTAGGCCCTGAATCACATGACCAACACGAACTCATCGTAAAACAAGCCAATGAAAGTGGTTTAGATCAGATCATATTTATCGGGAAGGATTTCTACGCATTTAAAGATGAATTTGATGGCCTATATTTCGAAAAGCCAGCCGATGCCGAAATTTTTTTTACAGAAAATCAGGTACATGATCAATTGGTATTGCTAAAAGGTTCAAGGGGAATGAAGCTGGAAAGCCTGTTAAAATACCTGTAATTATTTTGAATACTGATAGATGTCACACATGATGAAAATATTATGACCAGACCTAAAAAGATTAATCTAAAGAGCGTTATTTTCAAGGGTCATTAATTTTAATTTTTTGAGGATTCGCTTACTGTCAAACCAACATCGCTTACTTCCAAAAGCGGATTATCGCGCATATTCTGCTCAATTTCAATCTCAAACTTGCCATTTCGCGGGAAATGATGGTTGGTCAACATCGGAAGGGTATAGCTAAATACATTTCCGGAACCGCTACCTAACCATTCTCCATCATTTTTAGCCAGTTTGTATTGATAACGTTTGGTTACCACCTTTTTACCATCTTTAAAATGGGCCAGAATAAAAATATTGGCGTATTTGTAATTGGCGGTATGCCTTAACTTAAAATAAATATTGTAGGCTTTGGTATTGTCTTTAATATCAAATGTTGTAGAAATATGGTTACGGTAAGTCCACCTGCGGTCGGCAATTTCTACATTGCTATCCACAACACTGTCTGTACAGCCTACAAACAGTGTAACCATCCATAAAAAGGCAAGCAAAATGATTTGCCTTTTATTCAGCAACAGGTTTATTTTCGGAGCCATTATTATTGTTTCGGCGGTTATTGTTTTTCCTACGATTATTTCTGTTTTTATTTTTGCTCTGCTCTGGCCTAGTGCCATCTACCGCAACATTTCCTTCGGCTTTCGCTACAGGCTTCGGCCCTTGTGGCTGCTTCGGTTTATTATTCTGAGGTTTTGGCCCATTAACATGCTGTGGTTTCGGTACCGTTTGTTGAGGTTTTTGAGCAGAATTTTGTTGGGGTTTTGCGCCATTAGGCTGTTGTTTTCCACTTTGTTGCCCTTTCTGTGCACCTTGTTGAGGCTGCTGAGGTCGGCTATTTGCACTTTTCTCTCCGGCAGCAACTCTTTCTCTCTTATTCTGGTTGTTGTTACGGTTATTTTTCTGATTGTTCCTGCCCTGGTTATTTTTACCTCGGGAACGTTCGTCAAGGCGGGTTAAACTGTCCTGACCCACAACATTTTCATAATCGAAAGATTTTTCTACCACAACCGGTGCAGCAACCTGAACAGCTTCTTCTTTTAAGTTAGGCGCTTTTTTACCCGCTTTGTTCATCGCCATAATCTCTTTTACGCGCGCAGCTTTAACCGGAATCCAGTTCTCATCACCCTGATAACTGAACCACATGATTTTTTTGAAAATATCTGTTTTCTGGTGACGGGCGTAGCCAGCATCAGTATCCAGGTTTTCAATTCTATCAGGAATATCTTTTAAGGCATCCAGATAAGTATCCAGCTCATAGTTCAGGCAGCACTTTAGTTTACCGCACTGCCCAGCAAGTTTTAACGTATTTAATGATAAATTTTGATATCGGGCCGCAGCCGTAGATACGGTTTTGAAATTGGTTAACCAGGTAGAGCAGCATAATTCGCGGCCGCAAGAACCGATTCCACCTAAACGGCCGGCTTCCTGGCGCATTCCTATCTGGCGCATTTCAATCCGGATACGGAAACTCTCGGCCATTTTTTTAATCAGCTCGCGGAAATCCACACGGCCATCAGCAGTATAAAAGAAAGTAGCTTTTGTTTTGTCGGCCTGGTAATCCACATCGCTGATTTTCATCTGCAAACGCAGATCCAATGCCAGTTTACGCGCCTTGTGCATGGTTTCCCATTCCATTCCTTTGGCAGTATTCCATTTTTCCACATCAGCTTCGGTAGCCTTACGGTATATTTTTTTGGTTACCTGATCGATTGTGGTTTTGCGGCGTTTCATCTGGATCCGCACCAGCTCGCCGGTAAGCGAAACATGCCCTACATCAAAACCACCGGTTGGCCCTTCAACTGCAACAAGTTCTCCGATTTCGAGGTAAATGTTATCGCTGTTGAGGAAAAACTCTTTACGCGAACCCTTAAATTTGATCTCTGTAACCTGAAAAGGTTTATAGTTAGCAGGCATATCCAAATTAGACAGCCAATCGTGCACTTCCATTGTTTGGCACCCACCGGTGCCACATGAGCCATTACTTTTGCATCCATTAGGGGTGCAACCACCACCTGTTGAACAACTTCCACATCCCATATTAATTGTATATATATTGAGTCCCCGCAGGGAGCGTTTTAAACTTGATAATTTTTACCAATTGTAAAGATACATCTAAAAACAGAATTTTTGGGTTTGCGTTTCTTTCAATGTGGTAATGTGCCTTTTCCAGTTCACTGATAATGGCCTCTGCCATGGGCAGGGTGAGCACGTGTGTACTGAGTTTTTTAGCGGTTTCGAAGGTTAGGGGAGGTAATTTCACCAATTCTTCGGCACCACTTAAAATTAAACAGCATTCGCGTAAATAATTTACGCCATATTTCAAAAAATTCTTCTGGTTTTCTCTTCCCCATTTTGCTGCCTCATCCGTAAACTCGATTAAATCGGGCACTTTATTGCCAAAACCCATCCTTAACCAGGCAGTAAACGTACCTGAACTGTCGCTTTGCGTATCTGCCGCAAGTGCTTTCGCTTCAATTAAATTTCCATCGGCCAAAAAGGAATAATCAATAGCCTGATGTTCCGTTAATCCGCTGGCATTTAATAAATATCCGGTCACCTCCTCTGAAGAAAGTTTTGGGATCTTCACAATCTGTGTTCTGGACAAGATAGTGGTTAAAATCTGGTCCTGACTTTGAGCAATTAAAATAAATAAAGTATTTGCAGGCGGTTCTTCAATTAATTTTAACAGGGCATTTCCCGCCTTGTCGAGGTGTTCGGGAAGCCACATAATTAAAATCTTGGTTTCGGCTTCGAAGGCCTTATAGCTTAGTTTTTTGATAATATCGTGGCATTCGGCGATGTTAATATTGGCCTGCTTATTGGCCGCATCTAATTTGGAACGCCAGATATCCATATCGAAATAAGGATCCTGCAGTAACATACCCCGCCATTCTTCCAGCACATCCACCGCTGTTTTTACACTTACCGAAGCAAAAAAAGGATAAGAGAAATGCAGATCAGGATGAATTAAACGTTCGTATTTTCTACAGCTCGAACATTCACCACAGCTATCGTTTTCGCCTTTATTAAGACAATTAATATATTGCGCATAGGCAATAGCCAGGGGTACAGCACCAGAACCGGCAGGCGACAAAAATAGCTGGGCATGGCTAACGCGGTTTTCCTTAACCGTTTGCACCAATTGTTGCTTCACTCTTTCCTGTCCTATAATTTCTTTAAACTGCATTTGGTGCAAAATAAGAAATAGATATGAGATTCACACATTCCTCCTCACGTTCTTACTTTTGAAACACACTTTCTGATGTGATAAAAACCTCCGGAATTTGGATTGTGGGACTCATTTCACTAGATTTTTTTCCTTTAATTGCTGTGCCCACATTATTTTTAAAAAGCAGGGGCTTGCAAGTTTCGGTACTGAAAGCCCTGCGATCTGTTTAAGTCCTCGCTCACTCCGGGCCTTTTGTTCTATCACCTGCCCGTTGCAAGTGGGGTTTATTTAACTAAATCGGTAATTCTTCGGGAACATTAAATCTTATACGCCATAACTTTCTCCAAACTGCACTGGCCCGGGTCAACTAAAACTGATGGGAGCCGCAGCTCCCGACTTTACTTCCGGACTAAAGCATACAGGACCCGACATGGCTAAGTACTACAGGTTTTGCTATTCCAAAAAGTAGAAAACTCTGTTTTTCAGTCAATACAAACATGTTACAAGGCATTACCACCTAAGTTTACGTATAATTTCAAAAACCTTACCTTTGGCATTTATTTTTTAATTGGTGCTAAATGCTTTACACCAAACGCTTAACATTTATGGCACGAATCCTCGCATTTGATTACGGAACAAAACGCATCGGTATTGCCGTAACCGATCCTTTGCAGATCATTGCAACAGGCCTTGATACGGTGCATCCTAAAGATGTGATTGAATATGTTAAAAAATATATGCTTAACGAGCAGGTTGAGGCCTTCGTGCTGGGCGATCCTAAACAAATGGATGGTTCTCCGTCTGATTCGGCACAACACGTAAAAGGTTTTGCTACGCTGCTGAAAAAATCATTTCCCGAAATCCCAAGGTACTGGGTTGATGAGCGTTTTACTTCTAAAATGGCACAACAGGCGATTATGCAGAGCGGACTCAAAAAAACAGACAGAAGAGACAAGGACCGGGTAGATACCATTGCCGCGACCATTATTTTACAATATTTTATGGAAAGTAACCGTTTATAACCAAAAAAATGAGCCTAATAAACGACGATTTACAGGATTTGCTGATTGCCTATTGTGAACCTGAAAGTGAATTGCTTCAACAAATAGACCGCGAAACCAACCTTAAAGTTTTAATGCCCAGAATGCTTTCTGGCCACTACCAGGGCCGGGTACTAAGCATGCTCAGCAAAATGGTTTCCCCAAAAAGAATATTGGAAATCGGCACTTTTACAGGTTATGCAACTTTATGCCTCGCCGAGGGATTAAACAAAGATGGCCTAATTTATACGCTGGATATTAATGAGGAACTGGAGGACATGGTTCGCCGGAACTTTGCCAAATCTGCCTTTAATCACCAGATCAGGTATATCCTTGGCGACGCCAATACTACGATAAACGATTTGGATGAGGTTTTTGATATTGTTTTTATCGATGCAGACAAGAAAAACAATGGCACATACTATGATCTCATTTTTGACCGTGTCCGCCCTGGCGGGATGATCATTGTTGATAATGTACTATGGAGTGGAAAAGTACTTCAGGAAAAACAGGATAAAGACACCAAAAATATTACTAGTTTTAATGATAAAATAGCTGCAGATGAACGTGTTGAGAAGCTGATTTTACCTGTACGGGATGGTTTATTTGTAATCAGGAAGAACTGATGATGGCAAATAGTTAATGGCTCATGGCCTTCTAAGCCAAAGCTATCTACCATTAGACCATGGTCTATTAACCAAAAAAGAAATGAAGAAAATCCTTACTTTTTGCCTGTTCCTTTTAACGGGAATGATTGCGAAAGCACAAGATACCGACAATTATATTGCAGAACATGTGGCATATGCACAAGGTTTAATGCATGATTATAAAATTCCGGCCAGCGTTATTTTAGCTGTTGCCATACACGAATCTGCCGCTGGAAACAGTAAAATTGCCCAGCACCTGAATAACCATTTTGGTGTAAAGGGGCCTAACAACAATGCAGAAATACGCTCCTCATACCGCGATTATTTAAATGCCGATGAATCTTACAGCCATTTTGTAGAAATTATGGAAACCCGGGAGCCTTTTAACAATCTTTTTGAAAAATACGACCAATACGATTACAAAGGCTGGACTTATGGCATCCGCCGCTGCGGTTATGCCCGAAGCAGAAGCTGGGCCAGCCAGGTAATCGGCTTAATTAAGAAATATGAGCTCTATCAATACGACGAGCGGCCAGAGGGGTACGAAGAACCTGTATATGCAGCTCCAGTTCGTCGCAGTACAAAAAACAGAAGAAGAACAAAAATATATACCGTTAAATCTGGAGATAACTTAAGCATTATTGCTAAAAAGAAAGGTACAACGGTTAAGGCCCTTATGCAAAAAAACGGCATGAAAAAGGCAAACTTAAAACCAGGACAGCGGATTAAGTTTTGAGTTTGGAGTTGAGCGTCCGGAGTCTAATTTCCAGTTTGCAATTTTCAGTTCACCATAACTAGTTAACCGATTTAACAATTTATCCAGTTTGCAGTTCTCATTAAAGCAATTTTAAACAATTAACCGATTAAACATCACCATACAATGCGTTCAACCAATTATCTTATCTTATTAGCGGCAATCCTTATTTTTTTTAGCTCATGCGGCAGCAGAAAATTTTCCAAAAACAATAAACAGATCGAAAAAGCAGCCAATAAAGCGAACAACAACAATTACAAAAGTTACAACACTTTAAGTTATATTGACGAATTTAAAGGTGTGGCCATAGAAGAAATGAACTCGGCCGGTATTCCTGCAAGTATCACTTTGGCACAGGGGATCCTGGAATCAGGTAGTGGAAACAGCGATTTGGCCAAGTATGCTAACAACCATTTTGGCATTAAATGTACGTCAGATTGGAAAGGGAAAAACTATTTTCGTGATGATGACCAGAAAAACGACTGTTTTAGGGTATATAAAGATGCCCGCGAATCTTTCAGAGACCATTCTGAGTTTTTAAAGCGTAAACGCTATAGTTTTCTTTTCCAACTGGACAAAAACGATTATAAGAGCTGGGCGCAGGGATTGAAAACTGCAGGGTATGCAACCAATCCAAGATACCCGGATCTGTTAATCAACACCATCGAAAAATATCAGCTTTACCAATACGATCAACCAGAAAGCGAAAAGCAAAAAATTGCGCGTGAAGACCGTGTATTTTCAGAAATCAATAAAAATATCCCTCAGGAAAAGGCTAAGTTTACGCCAGTTGAAACGCCACCAGCAGGGGCAAAACCAATTCTTGCCGACGGAACTTATACCGTTGTTAAGGGAGATACACTCTATAATATTGCAAAACGCTTTAATTTAACGGTTGATCAGTTAAAAATGCTTAACGAAATGAGTACCGATGCCATTAAAATAGGCCAAACATTGAAGGTTAAATAATGTTAAGTAAAAAAATAGCCAGCAAGATATTTGTAGTTTTATAGCTGAATGAAATTTTTTATTCCCTTTGTACTTGTTTTCAGCTTCTCTACGTGGCTACATGCACAAAATAAACCCGTGCAAGGTATTGTTATTGATAAAGAAACCAAGCAGCGTCTGGCTAAGGTTTATATTTATAATATCCGTACGGGTGATGGCTTATATAACAATACAAAAGGCGAATTTAGCACTTTTGCCCTTCCTGGCGATACCTTGGTTGCGGCTTTATCTGGCTATGGCGTAGATACAATTGTTTTTAAGGGTCAAACTGCGGCATATTTTCAACTCAGATCGCTGGGCATCAGACTACGTGATGTAGTCATTCAACAAAAGAGATTGACACCACAGCAGCAATACGAAAAAAATGTTCAGGAATACCGATACCAAACCATGAAAGGGAGCAGTAAAGATTTACTGAATTTAGGCAATGGTGGCGTAGGTTTAGGTATCGATGCAATTTACAACCTGCTGAGCAGGCAGGGCAGAAATGCCCGTCACCTGCAAAAAGTATTGGAAAAAGATTATCGTGAAGACCTGATCGATTATCGTTTCAACGCTAATCTGGTTAGCCAGGTACTGGGCATAAAAGATGCCGAACTGACTGATTTTATGCAGCAATACCGTCCAACTTATCAATTTGTATTGGATGCTACAGATTATGCTTTTAATCTTTTTATCAGGAATGCCTACAAAAGTTACCGGTTAAATCCTAAGGCCTTGCAATTGCCTGCTTTGCCCAAAATAACGATTGATAAGTTATGAGTGCGCCAATCCTGATTGTTAAAAAACTACCTGCAGCAGGCATGGCCATCTTTCCGTTTATCCTGTTAAAATCGGCAAGGCTTAAAAACGATCAGGAAATTATCAATCACGAGAAAATCCACTTGCGTCAACAGCTGGAATTACTGATATTCCCCTTTTATATTTTATATTTGATTAACTATCTGATCAACATCATCAGATACAAAGAACACGATCTGGCCTATCGGAATATCGTTTTTGAAAAAGAGGCATACCAGCACGAAACTGATTTAAATTACCTGAAAAATGGCAATTGGTATGGCTGGATCGGGAAGAAGTGAAACGATTATCTTTACTTTTGTGTTAAAGGGTGTTCCGGTAATCATTTTGTTAAATGCTTTTTATCTCTAAAATTTTTCTCTTTCTTTGTAGGTAATGAAGAACTGTTTAGCTGCCATAATCCTGATTCTGAGTTTCTGCTCTGCAAAAATATATGCACAGGAAATTGATACTATTCCGATCAACACAAAAGACTTGAATATCAAGTTAAAGCATAGTCCGTTGCCAAGCAGGCAGGGTCCGTTAAACTTTGAACCAGTAAAAATTAAGCCTTTGGTTGTAAACGCCAAGATTAATTACTGGAAAACAAGAACAAATATAGGCATCAACATTAACCAGGCGCAGTTCAGTAACAACTGGAAAGGCGGGGGAACCAACTCTGTAGCGGTTGGGGGACTGTTAAACTGGAAAGCAGAATACAACAAAGACAGCTATAGTTATGTAAGTGAACTGGTTTTGCAGTATGGTAAAATCAAAAATAAAGATCAGCTGCAAAAGAAAACCAACGACCGTATTTTCTGGGATAACAAGGCCTCGTTTCAATTGTCGAAGAGCTGGTTCTTCTTTGGATCGCTAAGTTTTGAATCTCAGTTTGATAACGGTTATTCTTACAGTATGGTAAATGGCCAGGAAACCGCCACGCTGATTTCAAAATTTATGGGCCCTGGTTATATTACAGAATCTATAGGTTTTGAATATAAACCGGTTAAATATTTCTCTACCCGTATAGGTACCGGTACTGCACGCCAAACTTTTGTTTTGGATGAAAAGCTTTTTCTTGATCCTGTTGATAACACCAAACCGCCAAAAGCAACTGTTTTTGGTGTAGAGTACGGCAAAAAAATACGTAATGAGCTGGCTTTTCAGATTGTAAGTGCAATTGATAAAGATATATTTACCAATACAAATCTTAAAGCACGTTATCAGATGTTCATTCCGTATCAGGATTTTAAGATGAGCAATATTGATCACCGCTTAGATGTTGCCTTAACGGCAAAAATCAATCGCTTCATGAACACGAGCTTAACCGGTGTACTCCTCTTTGATAAAGATACCGGCACGAACAAAATACAGGCAAACCAGACTTTAGCACTGGGTTTTGGCTTTACCTTTCCAAGGTAGTTTTATCCACCGCCAACTTTACCCAGTTCCCAGTACGGCATGGTAACAATCTGCCTAAAGCTTACCCCCCTTTGTTTTAGATAGTTTTTAAATTGCTGTATCGACTTTGCCCTTCCCGTTAGATAAAAAGTAGCATTTTGCCACATTTCCCAGCACAGAGGATGCATGTTTTCCATCCAGTTAATGGCATTTTTAGCCGGAGCATGGATATCAGAAGGTACCACATCGATCAACAGATTTAGCTGTTTAACTGAACAGAAGTTCTCTTCCTGCAGTTCCAGAATGCCGAAATACTCTACCTCATCATCTACCACTTTTTTACCAAGCGATTCATATAAACCCAGACTGGTTTCGTCACCAAAAAAGAAGTGCTGACTAGCGCCTTCCTTATATTTAATTCTTGCACGGTCTAAAATAAGTTTTAAAGTATCTCCTTTTTGAATATTCGCGGCCAAACTGTTTCCCGGCCCTTGTTTGTTTAAAAAAAAGATAATTTCACACGTTCCTTCCATTTGATCAAAGCCAGATAAGGTATAATGCCGATACTCGTTCGCATTAACCCTTAACAGGACTTCTGTTCCAGGGATAAATTGAGCTTCGAAAAAATTACCTCTAAAGGTAACACGCTTTAAGTTGCTGTTTAACATTTTAGTATCTGCAACTTCCACCTGATATATTTTATTGCTGATCACTTTTTCCATTGTATTGGCCAGCCATGATGGTAATTTTGGCATCGTATTCTTTTGTTTAGTAACTTTGAACAAAAGTAATGGTCTAACCAAGGCACCCTTTTACACCAAAAGGATTAAAGTTTATATCAAAGGGATTTTATGGCCTTAAAGATTTACGATAGCGACAATAAACCTTATATTGTAGCAACCATGTTCGACAACGCCAAACTTCAAACGGCGTTGGTAAGAGAGCGCCGCGATAGGTATAGTTTCCCTTTTGGCGATGCAGAGATTGTGCAGATTGCTTTTTCGGGCATTTATATTGTGTATGGCGATATGCTGGTAAAGCAAAACCGTTTGCGCATTAAAGCTTTTGATGAACCTGAACTGGTAGAATTACATTTTTCGCTTACCGGCGGAGGGATCATGGAAAATTATCTCACCAATAAGCGGCTTGACATTAAAGCAAACCAGCATAATATTATATATAGCCCTGATTTTGACGGGATGGCAGAATTTACGACCAACAAACCACATAAATTTTTTGAAGTAAATTTTGAAAGAAACCGCTTTATTGATTTAACCAGTGAAAGTAGCACGTTATTGAGAAACTTTGCAGAAAAAATCACCAATAACCATTCTGTAGAGCTTTCTGCAGAAAACCTTCCCATCAGCCTGGCCATGCACGGTTGCATAAACGACATTATGAACTGTCAGTTTACGGGCGGGTTAAAATTATTGTTTCTTCAATCTAAATGTTTCGAATTGCTGGCACTACAGGCCCAGGCATTTGAAGAGGCAGCTGAAAAAAGAAATACCACTACTATTAAATCTACCTATGATAAGGACCGTATTTATTACGCCCGCGAATATTTGTTGGCAAATGCAAGTCACCCACCTTCTTTAACTGAACTGGCAAAAACAGCAGGCATAAATGAGTTTAAATTGAAACAAGGTTTTAAAGAGATATTTCATAACACTGTTTTTGGTTATTTAAGTGATTATAAACTGATGCGGGCAAAAGAACTCCTGGCCGATAGCAGCAAAAATATCAAGCATATTTCTGATGAATTAGGTTATTCTTCTGTACAACATTTCAGCAGTGCTTTTAGTAAAAAATTCGGCATAAGTCCTGCGAAAGCCAGGTAAGTTTAATCGGGAGTGATGGAGTCTGCTTTGTTTAAGCATAACGATAACATACATAGATCAAAACGGATGGCCGACCTACAGCTCCCACAAGAACAACTTGCCATTTTCAAAAAAAGATTTTTGGCTTTGAGGTGCAGCGATTTACAAGCAAAATTTGATACATTTGCCTTTTATTAAAAACAAGTGGCTTTTTGCCTTGTGGCATAAGGCTTTTAGCTTAAAAAAAGATGTTTGATAATTTACAGGACAAGCTAGATAGAGCGTTTAAGGTATTAAAGGGACAGGGCAGTATTACGGAAATCAACGTGGCAGAAACCATGAAAGAAATCCGCAAAGCATTGTTAGATGCCGATGTTAACTATAAAACAGCAAAAGCCTTTACTGATGAGGTGAGGCAAAAAGCTTTGGGACAAAATGTGCTTACTGCCGTTTCTCCAGGTCAGTTGCTGACCAAAATAATGAATGATGAACTTGCTGCCTTGATGGGTGGTGAGGTTACAGAGTTAAATACAAAAGCAAACCCTACCATCATTTTAATTGCAGGTTTAAACGGTGCGGGTAAAACCACTTTTGCCGGTAAGCTGGCCCTACATTTAAAAGGCAAGGGTAAAAAACCTTTATTGGTAGCAGGCGATATGTACCGCCCGGCAGCTGTAGATCAATTAGAGGTTTTAGGAACTTCAGTTGGGGTGTCTGTTTACGCAAACCGTGCATCAAACGATCCTGTGGGCATTGCTTTAGAAGGTATTGCACACGGTAAACAAAATGGAAATAACGTCATCATTATCGATACGGCCGGTCGTTTAGCGATCGACGAATCGTTAATGAACGAAATATCCGAAGTTAAAGCCAAAACTCAACCGCACGAAATTTTATTCGTAGTAGATGCGATGACTGGTCAGGATGCAGTAAACACGGCCAAAGTATTTAACGATCGTTTGGATTTTACAGGTGTTGTATTAACCAAATTGGATGGCGATACCCGCGGCGGTGCGGCCCTTTCCATTAAATCAGTAGTAAACAAGCCTATTAAATTTATCGGTACCGGCGAGAAGATGGAAGCATTGGATGTTTTCTATCCAGATCGTATGGCTTCGCGTATTTTGGGTATGGGTGATGTGGTTTCACTGGTTGAACGTGCACAGATGCAGTTTGATGAGAAAGAAGCTGCAGAATTGCAGAAGAAAATCCGTAAGAACAAATTCGATTTCAACGATTTCTACAACCAGATTCAGCAGATCAAGAAAATGGGTAACATGAAAGATCTGATGGGCATGATACCCGGTGTAGGTAAAATGATGAAGAATGTAGACATCCAGGATGATGCATTCAAATCAATCGAAGCCATCATCAATTCGATGACACCATTTGAGAAAGAAAACCCGGACAGCATTCAGCAAAGCCGCCGGTTACGTATTGCTAAAGGTTCAGGAAGCAAGGTGGAGGAAGTAACCAAACTTATTAAACAGTTTGAGGATATGCGCAAAATGATGAAGCAGTTTTCGAACCCAGCAGCCGCAGCAGCCATGATGAAAGGTATGCCTAAAATGCCATTTGGCAGATAGACTAAAAGGTTTAGGGTAGAGGGTTTAGGGCGCAAGGCTTTATTCCTCCTAAAAATTTAAATCCCGATTTTAACCTCATTATGCTGAACTTGTTTCAGCATCTAATTAAATAATACAAATCCCGATCGGTAATGGTCGGGATTTTTTGTTTTATAAGTTCTGGAAATAATGCAGGATTTGATGGTGGAGCTTAGTAACCGTTAGTACAAGCAAAGCAACTTTAAGGACTAAAACTTGATCTTTTTTTAAACAAATTGTATATTAGAATCAATATTCATCCCGAATAGTTTACATCCGAATTTATTTTAATTAAACTAAATGCTTGTAAAAACATACGGGAGTGCTGTTTATGGCGTAAATGCACTAACCATAACCATCGAAGTGAATATTAGCGCGGGCACCAAATACTATATGGTGGGCCTGCCCGATAATGCTGTAAAAGAGAGTTTGCAAAGGGTGGCCAGCGCCATCAATGTTTCAGGTTTTCGCATGCCTAAACAGAAAATTGTAGTAAACCTGGCACCAGCGGATATCAAAAAAGAAGGCTCATCTTACGATCTGCCCATTGCCATTGGCATTCTGGCTGCATCAGGGCAAATCCCAGCCGATGAACTGGAAGATTATTTTATTATGGGCGAACTTTCTTTAGATGGAAGTATCCAGCCCATAAAAGGAGCTTTACCCATTGCCATACAAGCGCAACAGGATAATTTTAAAGGATTCATCTTACCAAAACAAAATGTTCGCGAAGCAGCCATCGTAAATGATTTAACAGCATATGGCGTAGAAAACCTGGCTCAGGTGGTTGCTTTTTTTAACAAAAGCGAAGTGCTGGAACAAGTTAAAGTAAATACCAGAGAAGAATTCTTAAAAAACATCAACAATTACGAACATGATTTTGCTGATGTTAAAGGTCAGGAGAATATTAAAAGAGCATTGGAAATTGCTGCGGCAGGTGGTCATAATGTTATTTTAATCGGTCCGCCAGGAGCGGGCAAAACCATGCTGGCCAAGCGCCTGCCCACGATATTGCCTCCGTTAAATTTAAATGAGGCCTTAGAAACCACAAAAATTCACTCTGTAGCCGGAAAACTTGCTGCGAGCGATGCGTTAATGACAAGCCGTCCGTATCGCTCTCCACACCATACCATCAGCGATGTTGCGCTGGTAGGCGGTGGAATACATCCACAGCCAGGAGAAATATCGCTGGCACATAATGGCGTTCTGTTCTTAGATGAACTGCCAGAATTTAAACGAACCGTTTTAGAAGTTATGCGCCAACCTCTGGAAGACCGTAAAGTGGCTATTTCAAGAGCAAGGTTTTCAGTAGAATATCCGGCCAGCTTTATGTTGGTGGCTTCCATGAATCCCTGTCCTTGTGGTTTTTACAATCACCCCGAGAAAGATTGCGTGTGTGCTCCTGGCGTGGTTCAGAAATACCTGAGCAAAATATCCGGACCGCTGTTAGACCGGATCGATCTGCATGTAGAAGTTACCCCTGTTGATTTTACCGAACTTGCCTCCTCACACGAAACAGAAAAAAGCAACCACATCAGGACACGTGTAATTAAAGCAAGGGAAATTCAGAATTTACGTTTTGCGGATAGAGAAGAGTTACATTGCAACGCTCAAATGAGTCCGAAAATGGTACGCAAAGTATGCCAGATCAGCGAAGCCGGAACCAACCTATTAAAAGCTGCAATGGAAAGGTTAGGATTATCGGCCCGTGCCTACGACCGGATTTTAAAAGTTGCACGAACCATTGCCGATTTAGCCGACAGTGAAAACATAGAGCTTGAACATCTGGCCGAATCAATTAATTACAGGAGCTTAGATAGGGATGGCTGGGCAGGATAACTCTTTACACAAAAAAGCGGTTTAATTTGCTTGTTATCTTGATAAAGATTAAGTTTATTGATTAGCAAATACCATATATATGAAAAATTTGTCGTGTTATTGGTAGCCAATTTATAATTCATGCTATATGAGAAATTTTACAGGCCTATTGTTATTATTAATTTCTGTTCAGTTATTCGCCCAAAGCGATCATCCCCAAATCCCCAAAACAGGCATTAATATAAATGCATTTGTTCCAAAAGGATGGAAAATAATTTATCGGGCCAAAGGTGATTTAAATAAAGATCATGTACCTGATGAAGCGATCATTATCCAGAATACCAATCCAAAAAACATCATCAAAAACGAGGGTATGGGCAGTGATAAACTGAATGTGAATTCCCGTATGCTTTTGGTCCTTTTTAAAACATCCGGCAATTACAGCTTACAGGCGCAGAATACCAATTTCATTCCAACTGAAAATGATATAGATAACACCTGTCTTGCCGATCCATTACAAGAAACTGGTGCCATCAGCATCAAAAACGGAGTATTGATTTTAAGTTATCAATACTGGCTAAGCTGTGGTTCTTATGGGGTGAGTAATGTTGACTATACATTCAGGTTTCAGAATCAAAAAATGGAACTGATTGGCTTTCAAAAGGATGAACATAGCAGATCTTCCGGAGAACAAAACATTACCAGCATTAATTTCTCTACACGAAAAAAAAGTGAAACCTTTGGCGGCAATATGTTTAGCGATAAAACCAATAAACCAAAAACGGTGTGGAAAAAGTTTAATTGGGGGAGATTGTTTACCCTTGATGAAATGACGGAAGAACTTTCCCTAAAACTTGCAGAAATATAACATAAATCTATGCAAAACGCCTGATGTGAAGAGGATATTTTTTCCATACTTTATATTCATCTCGAGTCATTCCTTTGCACAAGACATATTCCATCAGCCCGATATAAAAGACACATGGCAATACGCTCCCCACATCATACCATCGGGTTCCGCGCTCTTGGAACACATTTTATGTTCACCGCAACCACCTATTCAAACAGCGAATTAAAATATTTGAATTTCAGTCTAAACTTCCAAATGACCTAGATCCGCATGATGTTATATTATTCATCATGGGCCTCTTTTTATTTGATTGGCTTTACCATAAAACTGAAATTATAGTTTCCATAAGGAAGCTGATATTGATGGAGCGGCCTTGACTTCCAGCTATCTATCCCACCCACGCCCATTTGTTTGAAATCAATATTCAGCTGTGTTTCAGGACGTGGACTGAGGTCTGTCGCATGCCGTTGATGACGTTTTTCACCATCATCCAGATCACTGTCAAAATAATGAAGCGCGCTCATACTTAAATTGTCTGCCGAGCTTATGACCAAGCCCTTTCCGGCAGCATTTGTAATCTGGAACCACCTGACATCCGTTTTATTTCCTGTTTCCTGCGGAGTAACATACGGGAAAAATTGCTCATCTACGGTTTGCTTATAAAGCCCGACATGCGCACTGTAAAATCTATCCTGATAGTTTTCATGAGGGCCACGACCATAATATTCAATTTTTTCAAAACCTTTGGGCATTATCCACTGCATCCCAAAACGCGGCAGGATGTCAATTTTTTGCGCGGTATCTACTGTCATAGACTGCTGCACCAGCAGTTGCCCATCCGCATTTAAGGCATAGGTCAGGTTCAACCTGGCAAATACATCCGGAAGTTCATATTGCACATACACGTAGGCAATATCATTTTTTAGTGCCGTGTTTAAATCAATTAACCTGGCATTTGAAACCGCACTTTTCCAGTTCTTGAGTTTCAGCTGTAAACCGGCCCCAAAATCATTATCGTTAGGCGCACGCCAGAAATTAGGTCTAAATCCATATTTTGGGTCAAGCATTTCCAAACCATTCACCTTATAATTTAACATCCAGCCCTGTAGTTTACCAAAAACAATTTCTGAATTGGCAGAACTCAGAATGATTTGGTTTTCTTTTTCTTTAATATGAATTGATCCTGCACTTTTGAGCTGCAGATCGTTCTTATAGTTTCCTCCTAAGGGAATTTGTTCTGTTGCGATAATATATCCTGCCGGAACAAGTGGCTCAGCAGATTTTAACCGGTAAGTCAGGTTTAGAAATACTTCTCCTGAAAATTTATTTTGATAATTCAAGTCCAGGATTCTCTTTTCCTGTGGGCCAACGTTTAATTCATTGACCTGACCTGACTGTACCTTTACTCCATTCTCTAAAAGCTCCCAGTCCAGCCTGATGTTACCCAGACCGGTAAAGAATTTCTCATTGTATACTTCAATCTTGTGCTCCGCTATCAACTTCGAATGAATATCCTGGTATACTTTTTTCACTTCCTGAGCATGGGGGTACGGTGTCCGGTTGGCATAAAACAAGCCCTTCGCCGCGTAGTTCCAATCCGTAATGGCTTCTTTAGGCTCATAATCTCCTCCATAGGTATATACGGTATCGCCTTTAGCGTTGACACGCTGAAAACATTGATCTACAAAGTCCCAGATGAACCCGCCCTGAAATACTTTTTGATGGTTTCTGATGATGTCCCAGTAATCGGTAAAATTACCTAATGAGTTGCCCATCGCATGCGCGTATTCACACATAATGAAAGGCCGGAGTGGTGCAGGATTATTTTTTGCATAATCGAGCATGGCTTCTGGTGTGGGGTACATGGGACAAATGATGTCTGAATTCCATTCATAAGAAAATGTTTTATAGTCTGCCACGGCACGTTCGTACTGTACCGGTCTGCTGTGATCCCGGCCTTTCATCCATAAATAACAGGAATAAAAGTTGTAGCCATTACCGGCTTCATTACCCATGCTCCAAATCACGATCGAAGGATGGTTCTTATCACGTTCTACCATTCGCTGGCAACGCAGTAAATGTGCAGCGGCCCAGGTTGGACGATTGGCCATGGTTTTAGTAATGTCGTATCCCATGCCATGAGATTCAATATTTGCTTCTCCAACTACATAAAGGCCATATTCATCGCAGAGGTTAAGCCAGGCTTCATCATTAGGGTAATGGCTTGTCCTTACCGCATTAATATTGAACTTCTTCATCAGCTGAATATCTTTGATCATGGCCTCCCGTGAAATTACATGGCCAGTTTTCGGATCGGTCTCATGCCTGTTCACTCCTTTAATCAGTACCGGCTTTCCGTTAACCAGAAATAAACCCTTCCTGATTTCGATTTTGCGAAAACCAATCCGTTGTGGAATGACCTCCATAACTTTGCCTTGCTCATCTTTTAAGGTAATGAATAAATCATATAAGGCCGGTGACTCCGCGGTCCATAATTTCGGTGCCCTGATATTCATTTTATAGCTGACAGCGGATGAATTATTGAACCGGACCTGGTTTTGTTGAACGATATGATTCCCTTCTTTTAGGCTAAGTGTTGCACTATAATTCTGTTTTGGCACTTTATTCAGCTTTAATTTTAAATTCAGAGCGCCATCTGTATAGGAACTGTCAAGATCAGGAATTGCTTCTATATCATAAAGGTGAACCTTATTTCGGGCCAGCAAATAGCAATCTCTGGTAATGCCGCTGATTCGCCACATGTCCTGATCTTCAATATAATTACCATCACACCATCTCATGACTTTTAAAACAATCAAATTCTTCCCGGGATGCAGATAAGGGCTCAGGTCGAATTCAGACGGTAGTTTACTGTCTTCTCCATAGCCCACGAATCGGCCGTTTACCCATACCGACAAATTGGATTTTGCTGCCCCAATATGCAAAATAACCTGCTTCTCCTTCCAGTTATCAGGAATTTCTATGTTTCTGCGGTATACTGCCGTAGGATCAAAATTCAATGGAACTATGGGTGGACTTACTTTTTTATTCATTAAATAGGCGAATTCGAAACCATCTGTTGTATAGATCGGAAAACCATAACCATTCAGCTCCCAGTTTCCCGGTACTTTGAAGTTTTTCCATTTGCTGTCATCAAACTTAGCCGCTTCAAAGCCTGATGGAAGATCCGCAGGCTTTTCTACCCAATAAAATTTCCAGTCTCCATTTAGACTTTTGTAATTAGCCGCGGATTTCCAATCCCTAATTTGGGCTTGTTTCTCATCTTTAAAAACAAAATATGAAGCATGCATTGGCATCCTGTTCACTTCACTAACAGTTTCGTCCAGCCAGTATGGTTTTTGCGCCATCACCGGTCGGTTGCCGATAAGTACCAGAAAAAGCACATAGAAAAGGAATTGTTTTCGTGTAATTACCATGTCTCTAAATTCAGCTTGTTTGTTACGAAACTTCTTTGGCTCCAATAAATACCGATGGCTATTTCTAATCCACCTAAAGAATTGTGAAAGGGAAGGAAAAGAAATCAGGGAGCAAATTATAACCAACCATTTTTTCTTGAAAGATGTCATTTAACCAAAAGTGTTATGTTACTGTACGTTTTTTCTTGCAATTGCCGCCAATTTATTTAGGCTTTTAAACAATAAATCATTGATGATCTAATTTTAGCGAGAAAATTATAGGTTACAAAGCACAATCCTATCTTAAACCACCCGGATATTACCCAAATTGTCAGACATGACATCTAAAAGAGATAAAATCTTGAATAAAAACAGTGAAAGCAATGCAGACGATGGACTTATCGTCATGAACATAGTGTAGATACTTACCTCAACCATGCAGGTTTTCTATAGTTACGCGGTGATTTACAGCGCAAAATTTATTTTCAACATAGATACTGCCATTCCGGTGTCATGAAGTATTAGCTGGGTAGACTTATCCACATCGGCAATAAACGAATAATATATTCTTGTTCTCATTTTCGCCAGGTTGAACAAGTTCTTCTAAACTGAACAGTTTTTGACCAAACAAAAAAGAATGCTGCTAAAATAAAATCCATTTAGACAGCTTGAATCATAAGAACTGACTATAAATAAGTAACTGAAATTGAGAAACTTGACTCATAAATTCAATTAACACTCACTTCCGAAAATACATCTGACCAACAGATCACATTTTTTCTTTGGCATAGTCATTGTCATAGCACTGTTACATTTATAACCTATTTAAAATTAAAAAGTGAAAGAGATGAAAAAGACAGTTCAGATTTTCAGCATGCTTTTAATAGCATTAACCGTAATGGTATCGTGTAAAAAAGATACCGATCCAGCAGATCGCGATTTCTTTGTGGGCACGTACAAAGGATCTGTTTCTTACCGCAGTGGCCAAAATACAATTACCAGCAGCGATGGAAAAGTAACCGTGAGCAAAGTTGGCGAAACTTATAATTTTTATTTTGGTAACAACATTCCGGATATTACCGGTGTGAAATTCGAAAAGAAAGGCGATAACAGCTATGTGAGTGTAGGTTCTGGACTTACAGGCATCAGCATTGACGCCAGCAACCTTACCATCAGGGTAGCTAAAGACAGTCAATTCTGGACTGCAGACTGTACCAGGTAATAATAAAAAACAATTTAATTTGAGCCCGATTTTTAATCGGGCTTTGTTTTTAATCGGCCAGTTTTAGTTAAAGACTATTGATTATAGTTCGTTTTCCTCCTCGTCTTCAGGTTCAGGTACATAATTTTCAATTGCCTGTCCAATTGCATTCACTTCTTCGTCTTCCTCAAAAATCGGAAGTTCAGTTTTATAGTCCATTTTTAACCAGATAGATGAGGTATCTTTCTGGATCTGAATGTATTCTTTTCCCTCTTTAAAAATGGTATATGAATCATTTCCTTCCGGGAAAACTGAATAATTGATTGGTCCTATCTCTATATCAAATGGTTCTTGCATAATGGATGTTTTTCTTCAAAGATAAAAATCTTTTTGTTGAGATAACCAGGCCATACGCCAGACTTTGCTAGCTTTATGCTAATAAAATTTGTAACCTATGGATTTTTCAAAAGCAGCCAATAAAGTTGCCCGAAAATTATTTGAAGTCACTTTACAACGGGAACTAAAAAAGGAAATGCAGATTTTTTCCGAAATTTTAGACCAATGGAAAACACAACAGCCTGAAGATAACAGAGACGATTATTATAAAATTTTTACAGCTGTAAAAGATTTCGATAAGCATATCGCCAGAAGATATGACGGGCTTAGAAATTCGTGGTTTTTTGATACTATAATTGCTATGCTTACAGATAAAACCATTACTACAGCTGATTTAGCTGATTTTTCTGAAGAGGCAAAAAGCGAGATATCAAATAGCCTTAAATTCAGAAAAGTTAATCAACTATAAATAAATGCAAATTCAGGAAAGGCAGCGATCTGACTTTCATCATAAAACAATTACTATTTACGCTGTATTCTTTTTCGGTGACCGCTGAGGTATTCGATAATTAAAAAATTACGTCCGATTGTTTAAAAATCCCATCATTTATACTACTTTACGGCTAAAGATTTTACGCGATAGATAAGAAGATGAAGTTAACGTTTTGGGGCGCAGCGCAACAGGTAACCGGCAGTATGCACCTGCTCGAAATTGGACATTATAAAGTACTGATCGACTGTGGATTAGATTATGAGAAAGAAACCTACCAGGAAGAAAATCAACAATTTCCCTTTGATCCGGCGAATATTAACCTGGTAATTTTAACCCATGCCCATATCGATCACTCTGGTAACTTACCAACACTGGTTCGAATGGGTTTTGAGGGACAGGTTCTTTGTACACCGCCAACTGCCGATCTTACCTCGATATTGTTATTCGATTCCGTTGAACTCTTTTTAAGAAAAGCAGGCCGAAAACCACGTACCAAACGTGGCAATTTTAGCGGACCAAAGCCGTTATACCTCCATAAACATGTAATGGATACCATTGATCGGTTTGTAACCATTGCATTTAACAAACCGTTTAAGATTAATGGCGATATTAGCTTAACCTTTGTGCCGGTTGGCCATTTACTGGGTGCAGCAGCAGCCGTTTTAACGATAAACGATGAGGGCGTAGAAAAGAAAATAGCTTTTACAGGTGATATCGGTAGAGAAAACTACCCGGTGTTGGTTAATCCGGAGCCTTTGCCTGAGGTAGATTATATAGTAAGTGAAGCAACTTATGGAGGAAGAATACATACCAAAGATCAAACACTGGAAGAACGCCTGGTTCAGGAAATTACCGAAGCTTGTATCAAAAGTCCAGGCAGGCTAATTATTCCGGCATTTAGTATCGGCCGTACACAATCGCTGGTATTTGCCTTAAACCAGATATTCACCAAAAAACTCTTACCGCCGATTCAGATCTTTGTAGATAGTCCGATGGCCATTCAGGCTACTGAAGTTTATCGTAAACACCATAACCTGGTGAACCAGGAGGCAAAAGATTTTTACCAAACCATGGGTGACGAATTTGAATTTGAGCACCTGGCTTACGTTCAAACCATGAAGGAAAGTAAAGATGTTTCCAATTATTTCGATCCCTGCATCATTATTTCCTCAGCAGGCATGCTGGAAGGTGGAAGGATTCAGGATCATTTATATTATAATATTCAGAACTATTATTGCACCATTCTTTTTATTGGTTATTGTGCAAAGGGAACGCTAGGGTATAAGTTATTAAGCGGAGCGCCGATCGTGCGAATTAAAGACCGTGAAATGATGGTTTATGCCACTATCCGCCAAACAGACCTACTTAGTGGCCATGGCGATCATAATGATTTAGTAAAAACAATTAAACAAACAGGCCAACCCAAAAAGGTTTTCCTGGTTCATGGTGAAGATAAAAGCCTGCAAAGTTTATCCCTGGCATTGCAGGGAGACGGTTTTAATGTAGAGGTACCTGAACGGGGAGAAACCTTTGAACTTTAATACTACGCCGTCATCCTAAGGGGATAATTTATATTATAAAAATCAATATGAGTAATAAGAATTTTAATAGATATTCCTAAAGAAATCGTCATTCCCAACTTGATTGGGAATCTTAAAGCACTTGCATTAAGATTAGCTTCGCTGAGCACTTCGTGGTTCCCGCATGCGCGAGAATGACGACCACACTATTGGATTTTGTCAATGGTAGCACAGCGAAAAATTCATTGGCAGTTTTCCATAGTTTGCAGATTCTTCGCTGTGCTCAGAATGACAATATTGCTATGGATTTCAAACATCATCATCCCTCTTACATCTTCCATCACTATCCCCTCACTTGCCCATCACCCCTTACTACCCACTTATAACTGGTTAATTCTTCTAATCCCATTGGTCCCCGGGCATGAAGTTTTTGGGTACTGATCCCGATTTCAGCTCCAAGACCAAACTGTGCACCATCGGTAAAACCTGTTGAGGCATTGGCATAAACCGCAGCGGCATCTACTTCATTTAAAAACTGAGCGACATTTGTAGCATCTTCAGAAATGATAGCTTCACTATGCTTAGAACTATAATCAGCAATGTGGTTTAATGCCTCGGCCAAATCCGTTACCACTTTAACAGCTAGCTTTAATGATAAAAACTCTGTTCCAAAATGTTCAGGTGTGGCTTGGTTCAATAAGTGGGCCGGATAGGAAGATTTTAATACTTTATAACATTTTTCATCTGCAAACAACGTTACATTTCCATCAGCTAAAGGAGATAAAAGCGCAGGCAGATCATTTAATCTGTTTTCGTTTACCAGCAAACAGTCTAATGAGTTACAAACGCTTACCCTTCTGGTTTTAGCATTAAAAATAATCGCCTTACCTTTCTCCAGATTGCCAGTTTCGTCAAAATAGGTATGCACTATTCCTGCTCCGGTTTCAATAACAGGTATTTTACTGTTTTCGCGAACATAATTAATCAATGATTGGCTTCCCCTCGGAATCAGGACATCTACAAAACCCCTGGCACGTAATAAAGCCTCGGTAGCTGCCCTTTCCGCAGGCAGTAAGGTTAAAACATCACGATTGATTTGATATCTATCCAATACCTCATGTATTACCCTTTCAATGGCCAGATTAGAAAACTCAGCATCACTGCCGCCTTTCAGTATTGCAACATTTCCGGTTTTAAAACAAAGCGAAAATACATCAGCGGTAACATTTGGACGGGCTTCATAAATTACACCCACCACGCCCAAAGGCACACATACTTTTTGGATATGAAGCTGGTTATCCAATATTTTATCAGAAAGAACTTTACCCAAAGGACTATTTAAACCTGCAACATTTCTGAGATCGTTTGCCATATCGGCAATACGAGCTGCGCTTAATTTTAATCTATCGTATTTAGGATCTTCAGTGGGCATTTTAGCTAAATCCTTTGCATTTGCGCCGAGAATTTCGTCCGTATTTACCACTAAAGCCTGCGCGAGGTCGTTTAAAACAGCGTCTGTGACTGCTTTGCTCAAGCTGATCAAAGTACGACTGGCCTGCTTTGCTTTTTCGAAGTATTGTTTGTAATTCATGTCTAATTATTAACCGCAAAGAGCATTAAGTTTTTAACAGAGGACGCAAAGTCAATTGCATGTTTATAACTTGGTTTACCTTATCTTTGTGCATCACTCCGCGTTCTTTTCGGTAAGCCCATTAAATAGCCGAATAAAAGTAATCGTAATGCACCAGCGCTTTTTGCTTTTTCTGGCCAATGCGCTCTCTGGCCTTATCCGATCCGTATTCGGCTATCCCCAAACCAATCAGATTATGCTGTTCATCGATAATTTTAATGATATCACCTTTTAAAAAGTCTGTTTGTATTTCAACAATTCCAATCGGCAATAGACTGGTTGCTTTGCCAGAAGTTAATACTGTTTTAGCCCCGTCATTAAGTTTTACCACACCGGTTGCCGCGGTTTCTGAATGGGCAATCCACTTTTTCTTACCTGATTTGCTTTTCTCCGGAACAAAGCGTGTATGTATAAGTTCGCTGTTTAAGAGAGAAATCAATACATCATCCCTGGTTCCATTGGCAATATGAACCGTTATGCCCAATTTAGCCACTTTCTGTGCCATGGTCGATTTGGTGATCATTCCACCCCGGCCAAACTGCGATTTTCCCGTTTGAATAAAAGAAGCCAGATTAGCAGCCGAACCATTGATTTCCTCAATAACAGCCGAGCCTTCTACTTTCGGATCGCCATTATAAATGCCATTCACATTTGATAAGATAATCAACGCATCAGCATTTAACATGGAGGCAATCAGTCCGGCCAATTCATCGTTATCGGTAAACATCAGCTCCGTAACCGAAACTACATCATTTTCATTCACTACAGGTATTACTTCGTTCTGCAACAAAATCTGCAGGCAGTTTTTCATGTTCAGGTAATGGGCCCGGTCACGGAAATCTTCCTTGGTAACTAAAACCTGCGCACACTGTATATGGTGCGTAGCAAAGAAATTAGCATAGATATTGATCAGCTTCACCTGTCCGATGGCCGCCAATAATTGTCGGGTAGTTACGGCATCTTGTTTTTCGGATACTTTGATTAAACTTCTGCCTGATGCTACCGCACCTGAAGACACTAAAATTACTTCAATGCCCTGCTTTTTAATAGCTGCCAACTGATTTACGAGGTGATTAATCCGCGCTTCATCAGGCAAACCATTCGCCTTCGTAATGACATTCGACCCAACTTTAACGACTATCTTCTTGTACCCTAATTTCATTATTATTTTAAAGCAATTTGATGTGGCAATTTAACATCAATTTTTCTAATTCGGATGATTATCTATAGGCTTGATGGATTTTTGCGAAAATGATAATTGGGTTTTGCGTTTAGCATTAAGCGTTTGACGTTGATCAACTTATGAGTCCGAAGTCTGATGACCAAGGTGAGAAGTCCATGCGACTAACATAGTTAAACGATTAACCGGTTAACCACTAATAAACTAATGACTATTGAACTCATAAACTATTTCATTAAATTGCAATTGATCCTAAATCAAACCACTATGAAACGTATCTTACCCAGCCTGATATTGCTTAGTGCAATTACGGCCTGTAACCATCCTGAAAAGAAAGAAATGAAAGCAATAAAATGGCCTGATGTCAAAGCTCCGGTAGCAGAAATTATTCCACATAAAAGAGTAATACATGGCGATACCGTAGTAGATAACTACTATTGGATGATCGATTATTTCAAAAAAGGTCCCGACAGCACTAAAGTCGTGAATTACCTGAAAGCAGAAAATGCTTATCTGGATACCATGATGAAAAGCACCGAAAAGTTTCAGGCCGACCTGTTTAAGGAAATGAAAGGCCGGATTAAAGAAAAAGACGAATCCGTTCCGGTTTTTAAAAATGGGTACTATTATTACTCCCGTACAGAAGATGGGCAGCAATATTTTAAATATTGCCGTAAAAAAGGAAGTTTATCGGCTCCCGAAGAAATTTTGCTGGATGTAGATCAACTGGCCAAAGGCCATTCTTATTACAGCGCAACCGGATTTAGTGTGAGTCCCGATAATAAACTTTTAGCTTTTGGGGTCGATCAGGTTTCGCGCAGACAGTACACTATTAACGTTAAGAATTTAGAAACCGGAGAAATTTTAAAAGATGCCATCACCAATACAGAAGGTGGCGTGGCTTGGGCCAATGATAATAGAACATTCTTTTATACCTCAAAAAACCCGGTTACACTGTTGAGTGAAAAAATTAAAAAACACGTTCTCGGCACTGATGCCAAAAAGGATGTAGTGGTTTACGATGAGAAAGATAACACCAACTATATCGGGGTAGGCAAATCAAAAAATGGCAGATACATCTTCATCGCTTCACAGGGAACTTTAACTGCTGAATATAAAATGATTGATGCCGACCATCCTGAAAGTGCCTTTAAGGTTTTTGCAGCCCGCTCAAAAGATGTACTATATGATGTCATGCCGGTTGACGATAAGTTTCTGATCTTAACCAACTGGAATGCTAAAAATTTCCGTCTAATGGAATGTCCGCTCGATAAAACCGAAAAAGAAAACTGGAAAGAAGTAATCCCACACCGTACAGATGTTTTATTGGAAAGTGTTGAAGAATTCAAAGATTATACCGTTTTATCAGAACGTAAAAACGGATTAACTGAGTTGCGTGTACTAAAAAAAGACAAAAGTGATTATTATATCAAATTTGACGAACCCGTGTATGATGCCGGTGTTGGCTCGAACCCTGAATACAATAGCACTACCTTGCGTTATAACTATACTTCATTAACTACACCCAATTCGGTTTACGATTATAACCTCATCAAGAAAGATCAGAAACTCATGAAACAACAGGAGGTTTTGCGCGGCTATAATCCGAAAGATTATGTTACTGAACGTGTTTTTGCAACCGCTAAAGACGGCACCAAAGTGCCTATTGCACTGGTTTACAAAAAGGGCTTTGAAAAGAATGGCGAATCGCCATTGTTACTTTATGGTTATGGTTCTTATGGTTCAAACTCGGATGTTTATTTCTCTTCACCGCGTTTAAGCCTGTTGGATCGGGGCTTTGTTTTTGCCATTGCCAATATCCGGGGCGGACAGGAAATGGGCCGACAATGGTACGAAGATGGAAAACTGATGAAGAAGAAAAATACCTTTACTGATTTTATTGCAGCAGGCGAGTATTTGATTGAACAAAAATACACCTCAAAAGGCCATTTATATGGCCATGGTGGCAGTGCCGGCGGCTTACTAATGGGTGCTGTAGCCAATATGGCGCCCAATTTATGGAATGGCCTGATCGCTGATGTTCCTTTTGTTGATGTGGTTAATACCATGTTGGATGAAAGCATTCCGCTTACCACAAACGAATTTGATGAATGGGGCAATCCGAAACAAAAAGCAGCTTACGACTATATGAAAAGCTATTCTCCTTATGAAAATATCGAGAAAAAAGCTTACCCCAATATGTTAGTTACTACAGGCTTACACGATAGTCAGGTACAATATTTCGAGCCGGCAAAATGGGTAGCTAAATTAAGAGCGACCAAAACCGACAAGCATGTGCTGCTACTTAAAACCAACATGGAATTTGGCCATGGTGGTGCATCGGGCCGTTTTGACTATTTAAAAGATGTGGCATTACGCTGGGCATTTTTGTTCTCTTTGGAAGGGATAACGAAATAATTACCATAAATCCGTCATTGCGAGGAGGCTTTTTCAGCCGACGAAGCAATCTTTATCGCGAGGACCGTTAGCATGAAGATTGCTTCGTCCTTCCGAATCTTCTTAAGTATAAATTATATAAACCCCAAAATGAACACCAAACTAAAAACACTCCAGACCGTCCATCTGGCACTTTGCTCGGGCGTATTACTTTTTGCATTGGTAACAATATTTCTGAACCGCGAAATCATGTTTTTTGATGCCAATCCTAAAACTACTGCACCTTTTAACCCGATATTTCCGGTTATGGGATTAATCACCCTCTCTGCAAGTATCTTGTTTTACCGAAATTTAATTGCTAAAATCGATAAAACGGCCTCTGACGATGTCAAAATCAATATGCATCAAAGCGCATTCATCATTAGCGCAGCTTTACTGGAAGGCGGGGCACTCTTCAATATTATTGGCTTTTTTATGACACGTAATTCATTCTTTCTGATATTTGGGGCAGCCAATTTTATATTTTTGGTGTTTAAAAGGCCAACTAAAGATAAATTGATTTCTACTTTACAATTGCAACATCCAGATTCGGGGTCTTTATAAGCAATTAGCCTTATCTTTGCCCCTCAATGGAATACAATGTTCACACTTTGCCAAACGGCATTCGCTTATTGCACGTACCTGCCGCCTCGGCCATATCTCACGCATGCATCATCGTTAATACAGGATCGCGAGACGAGCCCGAAGGCAAAGCGGGTTTAGCACATTTTATTGAGCATTTAATTTTCAAGCGTACCGAAAAACGGAACACAAACCAGATTCTGAATCGCTTGGAAAGCGTTGGGGCAGATTTAAATGCTTATACCACTAAAGAATATACCTGCGTACATGCCTCTTTTTTAAATCCTTATTTAGATCGAACTTTAGATCTTTTTAATGATATTGTCTTCCATTCTACTTTTCCTGAAGAGGAAATGGATAAAGAGAAAAGTGTCATTCTGGATGAAATTTCTTCTTATCTTGATCAACCAGAAGAAGCGATTAATGACGATTTTGAAGATATGCTTTTTGCGGGCCATGCCTTAGGCAATAATATTCTAGGCACAGCCGAATCCGTTCAACACTTTACCAGAGAAGATGTAATCAACTTCAGAAAGGCCAATTACCGTACCAACGAAATTGTGGTGGCTGTTTTAGGTAACTATACTTTAAATCATGTCGTAAAAACAGGAAGCAGATATTTTATCGATGTTGAAGAGAATAACCCAAATAGATTGAGGGTTAAATCCACTATACACCCCCCAGGCAATACTACTATTTACAAACCAATTATGCAGGCACACTGTATTTTGGGTACACAAGCATATTCCACACATCAATCGCAAAAAGTGCCCTTAATGCTGTTGAATAATTACTTTGGTGGCAATGGAATGAGTTCCGTATTAAATCTGCAGATCAGGGAGAAATACGGTATTGCTTACACCATCGAATCCAATTTTTCACCTTTGAGTGACACTGGTATCTTTTCTATTTATTTTGGAACAGATAAAGAAAAACAGGCTAAAGCACTATCTTTAATTTTCAGGGAAATCAAAAAGCTTAGAGATCGTCCACTAAATGATTTCCAGCTTCAAAAAGCCAAAAACAAATTTATCGGACAAATTGCTTTGGGAGAAGAAAACAGGATCGGTTTAATCATTTCAATGGCAAAAAGCCTGATTGATCATGATAAAATAGATTCGTTAGCGACTGTTTTTGAGAAAATTAATGCGGTTACAACGAAGCAAATGATAGAAGTTAACAATGAGATTTTAGCTATTGATCAACTGAATATCTTTACTTTCTGCCCAATAGCGGAATAATTGTTATTTTTGTAGATCAAATCTTGCGGTTTGTCTTCCTCAACTTGTTGAAGGAATTAATGATGGGTCTTCGACAGGCTCAGACTGACACCATATTATAATAATTAATGAGCTCAGATTCACTTCTGAGAAAATACAATACCATGAAATTACCAATAGTAGCTTACGGCGATCCGGTTTTAAAAAAGGTTTGCAGCGATATCGATAAAGATTATCCGGAATTAGAAAAATTAATCAGCGATATGTTCGACACCATGTATTATGCTAATGGTGTGGGCCTTGCTGCGCCACAGATCGGCTTACCGATCCGTTTGTTTATTGTAGATACCGGTGAAGATGAAGACGGAAATCCTGGCTATAAAAAAGTATTTATCAATGCCGAAATTTTGGAAGAAACAGGCGAAGCCTGGAGCTTTAACGAAGGCTGTTTAAGTATCCCTGATATCCGCGAAAACATCATGCGTAAACCCAATGTCAAAATTACCTATTTCGACGAAAACTGGGTAGAGCATACCGATGATGTTGATGGAATGCCTGCACGAGTGATCCAGCACGAATACGATCATATTGAAGGGAAACTGTTTACCGATAAAGTAAGTGTTTTGCGCAAAACCATGCTTAAAAGTAAACTGGATGCCATCTCGAAAGGAAATATCAAAACAGATTACAAAATGAAATTTCCGAACAAGAGCAAGAAAAGATAAGTTTGGATGGAAGATAAAAGAGGGAAAATGGGAGCGTTTTCCCTTTTTTTGTCCCTGCTTTCCCTTATTAATTTCTTTGCATTCGTCATCCCTGAACTTGTTTGAGGATCTTTTTAGATATGATTACATATGTAAAAATCCGTCATTGTGAGAAGGCTTTTTCAGCCGGCAATGAGGAATACTGGAGGATCTGTCAATGATAACGAAACGCAATAAGTTAAGAACCCTAAAAGCTACACATAAGCTAAATATAATCCACAACATCCTCACCATAAACTTGTTAAGAGTCTTTCTTGTTAAATAAACCGATCTGTTTCAGCCGGAAGATAGTATAAATAATCCTTATGCATAGACCAAGGACTCCAGACTTAGGACTCTTGACTAGTTCGTCCTGCTCTTATCGCCATCAAATATCTGCTGCATCAGCTTGCCCCAGGCGAAAGGATTAAGCAATGGATTAGTTTGCACCATGTTCTTATTGATCATCCTGTCAAAATTATAGCGGTAATTCTGGCTACCGATTTCCTGTCCGTCGCGTGGCAACGTTTGGATCAAACCATCAATTGATGAACGCGAAAGGTTCTTTTTGGCAATGGCCATATCATCATCAGCCAGTTTCATCGATAAAAACTCCCGGGTAAATTCTTCAGTGGTTGCCCAGGGGAAAACACGCACCGAAGGTAAATCGATCACATTGGCTTTCAATTTAACCATGATGGTGTATTTGCTATCGGGTGTACTTTGTGGTATTACAGTAGAGAATTTTTTGTAACCAATGGCAGTAAATAGGATGGTATCGCCAGGGTTAACAATAAAAGTAAAGTAGCCTCTGTAATCGGCACCAACCCTTTTACTTTTCGCAGAAAGATTGGTAATGGTAACATATGGTATAACGTTTGAACTGTCGATATCGGTAATAATCCCGGAAAATTGGATCAGTTTATCCTGGGCCGGCTTTTGTTGTGCAGAAGCGGTTACAGAAAAAATAAGGCAAATCAGGATAACACAATATCTCATTAATACAAAAGTAATTTTATTAATAAAACTTCCTTGTTAAATAGTGTTAAAGCTTATTCTTGTTCGGCCATGTTAACAGCAACCACGGAGGTAATCTGAGGAACAGCTTTCATAATGGCCTGTTCGATACCAGATTTCATCGTCATAAAGCTCATCGGGCAGGAACCGCAATTGCCCAAAAGCTTAAGCTTTACCGTTCCTTCGGCTGTAATCTCTTCAACAGAAACATCACCTCCATCAGCCTTTAAATACGGCCTGATAGTTTCCAATGCCTGTTCTACTTCTTCTGTTAAATTCATTATATATATTTTAATTTATAAAAATAGTAATTTTTTAGCAATTCACCATTTGTGCATTATTAATGGATATCTGCTGGGCAATTTTGCTGGCAATATCTCCAAATACAACATCCAATAGTGGGTTTTGATTTAATGCTACGGGTTTTCCTTTGTCACCAGCTTCGGCAATACTTTGGATAATTGGAATCTCTCCCAAAAACGGCACATCAAAACGTGATGCAAGTTCGGTACCGCCACCTTTTCCAAAGATATAGTATTTATTGTCTGGCAATTCGGCAGGCGTAAAATACGACATGTTTTCTATAACGCCTAAAATCGGGATATTAATTCCAGGCATTCTGAACATCGCCAAACCCTTATGTGTATCAGCCAGTGCAACCTGTTGCGGTGTAGTAACCACAACCGCACCTGAAATTGGAAAACTTTGCGTAATGGTAATATGAATATCGCCCGTTCCCGGTGGAAGATCTACAATCAGGTAATCCAGTTCTCCCCAGCTGGTATCGTTAAACAATTGTTTTACGGCATTCGATGCCATCGGCCCACGCCAGGGTACGGGTTGGCCGGGATCTGCAAAAAAACCTAAAGACAATAATTTAATGCCATACTTTTCAATTGGTAAAATTTTTGTCTTTCCATCAGCTGTTTCTTCAGCACCTGGTTTCGCATCAACCAGATCAAACATGGTTGGTACCGATGGACCGTAAATATCAGCATCAATAAGGCCAACTTTGGCACCATCTTTAGCCAGTACAACCGCCAGATTGCTCGCTACGGTAGATTTTCCAACTCCTCCTTTTCCGGATGAAACCAAAATAATGTTTTTGATGTTATCTAACGATGATGAATTGCTGGGCTGAGTAACCCTCGACGTTACATTGATCATTACCTCTGCTGTGGCCGACACAAAATGCCTGATGGCATTTGTACAGGCATTTTTCAGCATTTCCTTCATCGGACATGCCGGGGTGGTAAGCTCTAATGTAAAATTGACCTGGTTATCTGTTATCTGTAAATCTTTAATCATGTTTAAAGTCACCAGGTCTTTCTTAAGATCGGGATCTTCAACATTTTTAAGCGCATCTAAAACTTGTTGCGGGCTAATCTGCATGGTATTAATTTAAATTCAAAATTAATAAAACATAGCCACAAATACTTTTATTTAGGCTTTTTAACTGTAATTTTAACACGAAATAAACATTTAATTGTTACGTTTAAGCAATTAACCATTTTAACGACTATATGCAAATACCAAAAATTAAGATCCCCAAAAAATATTTAAAAATCGGTGCCTGGTTTTTCGGTGTATTTTTTGTCGTTTGTATTGCTTTTGGAGCCGTAGCCTATAGCAAAAGGGAAGCGCTTCTTAAAAAAATGGTAGCCAAAGCAATCGCTAAGGCAGATAAAGATTACAATTTGGAAGTTAAAATCGGATCGGCGGATTTTGCCGGGCTCAGCACCGTTAAAATGACCAATATTTCTGTCGTTCCCAAGGAACGCGATACCCTTTCAAACATTAATGAACTCAGTGTTAGTGTTAAACTTTTTCCTTTGATATTTGGTAATGTAAAACTTTCGGAAATAAAACTTAAAGAAGGTTATGTAAGTGTCGTGCTAAAAGATTCGACCACTAATATCGATTTTATCTTAAAACGGAAGAAAAAAGACAGCATTCAGCCCAATCAAAAAGCAAACTTATCCGAAATCGCCAGCAACATTTTAAATCAGGTATTATATAAAATTCCTGATGATATGGATGTGAAGAATATGGTTTTTAAACTAAATGATCATGATACGGCCAAACTGAGCTTTGCAACCACTGCCACAATTGATGGAGGAGATCTGAAATCAACCATCGATGTAAACAATAACGAATCTACCTGGCATGTTAACGGTTATGTTGATCCGGGGAGTAAAAAGTTAAACTTTTTGGCCTATGCTGACGGAAAAAAGCTCGAATTGCCTTACCTCAACAATAAATTACACGCCAGGCTTAGTTTCGATACCTTGCAAACCGAATTAAAAAATGCCAAATACAGTGGCGATGATTATAAGATATCCGGCTCCTGGTCGGTTAAAAATATGCTGATCAATCAGCCCCGTATTGCATCAAACGATATTATCGTACAAAGCGCAAAACTGGATGCTGATATTTTAGTTGGCCAGAATTATATTGCCTTGGACAGCACCTCTACGGCCTATTTAAAAAATGCAGAGATCCACCCATTTGTTAAATATACTTTAGGAAAAAATAAAATATACGAACTAAAGCTCAATGCCGAAGAACAGGACGCACAGGCCGTTTTAGATGCATTTCCACAAGGCTTGTTTGAATCGCTGGAAGGATTAAAAGTACAAGGCAAGGTTAAATACAGCCTTAATTTTTATCTGGATACCAAGGTGCCCGATAGTGTACGCTTCAACTCCACACTCACACCGGTCAATTTCAAAATTTTACAGTGGGGCAAAACCAACCTGCAAAAAATCAACAATACTTTTATCTATACCCCCTATGAATACGGCAAACCGATGCGTGATATTACTATTGGCCCATCGAATCCGAATTTTACACCTTTATCGGCCATTTCAAAGAATTTTATCAATGCGGTTTTAACGGCAGAAGATCCTTCTTTTTTTACGCACAATGGGTTTGTAGAAGAATCGATCCGCAAATCTATTGCTGTAAATTTTAAGGAAAAGAAATTTAAGCGCGGTGGCAGTACCATCAGCATGCAATTAGTTAAAAATGTGTATTTAAGCCGCCAGAAAACTTTGGCCCGTAAAGCCGAAGAAATTTTGATTGTTTGGCTAATCGAGCATAATCACCTCATCAGTAAACAGCGGATGTTGGAGGTATACTTCAACATTATGGAACTGGGACAAAACATTTACGGAATAGGAGAGGCTTCAAGATACTATTTTGGAAAACAACCCGCAGATTTAACCATTGGCGAAGGACTATTTCTCGCCAGTATTGTACCTAAACCAAAAGCCTCCATGTATAAATTTATGGCTGATGGCAGCCTGAAACCTTACATGTTCAATTATTTCAGGTTTATGGGTAATATTATGGCCAGAAAAGGTTTAACTCCTAGCGATACCTCAGGATATGGCTTTTATAATGTTCGCCTCCGGGAAGGGTTGCGTCGTTATTTAGCTCCAGACACTGCTATGGTTGATACCTCTGCGTTTGACGATGATGGAGATGGATTACCGGTTGTAATTGTACAGGACAAAAACAAAAGCTTCTTCGAACGTCTTTTCGGTGGCAGTTCTAAAAAAGATACCACCACCAATAAGCAGATGACCACCCCAGCCGATACTACCAAAACCAAAAAACAGCTGAGGCAGGAGCGAAGAGAAGAACGGAGACGCCAGAAGGAACTGGAAAAGAACCAGGAACAGTAGTTTTGAGTTGAGCATTGGGAGACTGAAGTTGGGTAACAGGTTTTCAGTTAACGGTTGTCAATTAGAAAAACAACCCAACAATAAGCAATCATCAACCACAACCTTACCACCTTCCAACATTAAAACCTTTTCAAACAATAACAAAGCAGCATGCACAAAATAAAAGTAGAGGATAAAGAGTTCGAAATTTTTTTAGAAAATGATACCTTAAACAAAAGGATCCGTTTGCTGGGTATTCAATTGAATGTAGATTATGAGGATAAATGCCCTTTATTTATAGGTGTGCTAAACGGTAGCTTCCTGTTTATGGCTGATCTGATCAAAGAGATTCATGTACCTTGCGAAGTTGCTTTTATGCGTGTAGCTTCTTACGAGGGAACGGCGAGTTCGGGAAATGTAAAAGAACTGATTGGCTTGCCAGACAATCTGGAAGGTCGAGATATCATTATTGTGGAAGATATTGTTGATACAGGTTTAACGCTAACGCATATTTTAAAAACGATCAAAGAAAAAAATCCGGCTTCAGTTAAAGTAGCTTCTCTTTTACTCAAACCCAGTGCTTTAAAACATGAGATTAAAGCATTAGAATATGTTGGCTTCGAAATACCTAATGAATTTGTGGTCGGTTATGGCCTGGATTATAATGGTCTTGGCAGAAACCTAACTGATATTTACAGAGCAACAGGCGCATAATTTTTAGATTGGATTAATTTATTTTTCGCACCTTTGCCCAATAATTTCTACAACAATGACCATACATAAAGAAGGCTACACCACTATTGCCTTAAGCATCTTGTTTATCTTCGTAATCAATGCCATAGTCGATTATAAATACCATGACATTACCTGGTTGCGCTGGTTCATCTATATCTTTTCGGCGGCATTATTCATTATTGTACTGCAGTTTTTCCGCAACCCGAGCCGCAGTTTTTCTTCAGGAGATGACCTGGTGATCTGTCCGGCAGACGGTAAAGTTGTGGTCATCGAAGAAACCGAAGAAGGTGAATATTTTAAAGATAAACGTTTACAGGTTTCGATTTTCATGTCGCCCGTTAATGTACACATCAACCGTAACCCTATTTCGGGCGTAGTGAAATTCTTCAAATACCATCCGGGAAAATACCTTGCCGCCTGGAATCCAAAATCTTCTACCGAAAATGAGCGTACGACCACCGTTGTTGAACATAAAAACGGTACGCCTGTATTATTCCGTCAAATTGCAGGTGCTTTGGCCCGCAGGATTGTATGGTACGTCAAAGAAGGCGATCAGGTGGTACAAACCGAACAGTTTGGTTTCATCAAATTTGGCTCGAGAGTAGATGTATTTCTTCCGGTAGGCACCAAAGTTAACGTAGAACTTAACCAGGTTGTAAAAGGCGGGATCACCACATTGGCAACTTTAAGTTAAGCATATAATATCTTAGCAAAGCCGGTTTAGTTAATGCTAAACCGGCTTTTTTGTTATTATCATTTGATTAACACGGCGTTCTGTGAGAACAAAGACCAAGGGCAACCCAAAGGGATTTTGAAACACTAAAGAATCCACCCAAACCTGATAGCAACGGAGAGCCGGGATTCCGATTTTTCATCGTTAAAGGACTTGTAATGGATAGCAGGTATAAACTTTATTTATTCTCGCAGGCTTTGCTTTCCTAAAAGCAACTTTTTCTCTTATCCATTGTACTTTCTGTATGATAATTTATTTAATTTACGCAGCGGTTTATGGAAATACAAACCAACAGGATCAACTAATCTGTAGCATCATTACCTACTTCTTCCTTAACGCCAGAAGCCGATGGCTTGTCGCTAATTAAGCGCTGTGTCGGATAAGCAAAGTCCGATTTATTCCGAACCACGATATCCATAATTTCCAGGTTAATTTCCTGCCTGATTTTGAGGAATTCGGTATAATTAAGCACGGTTACAAAATAGTTGATTTCTACATTCAGGCTTGAATCGCCAAAGCTTTTAAAGGAAGCATTTCCATCGTCACTGGTCCCTTCATGGTTGTTGATATAATCCTGAATTTCGGAAATGATTTTTCTTAGTGAATCTGAGCTCGTTTCATAGGTAAGTCCGATTACAAATGATACCTTACGTGAATTTCGCAAGGAAAGATTTTCCAAAACCCCGTCAATCATCCCTCTATTAGGTAGCGTAGCCATGGTCTTCTCAGAAGTTCTGATCCTTGTACTCCTAAAACCAACCTTTTCTACAGTGCCTTCTACGCCGTCAACCTTTACCAGATCGCCAACCACAAACGGCTTATCCAAAAAGATGGTAAATGAACCTATTAAGTTCTCTAAGCTCTCTTTCGCAGCCAATGCAATGGCAATACCACCAATGCCCAATCCTGTGATCAGTGTTAACACATTAACTTCGAAAACAAAACCCAACAGGGTGAAAAAGCCGATAAAAATTACAGTTGTTTTAAGTAATTCTTTTAAAAAAGGAACCAATTGATCGTCTGCCTTATTCTCCGTAAGCGATGCCTTAAATAACAAAACGTGTGTTATGAAATCAATTATCCTCAGAATAATCCAAAAAAATGAAAGGATGATCCCAAACAAAAATATTCGGTCTATACAGTCGCCAATCGTAACCGGTATAGATTCTTTAACCTTTCCAATTAACTTGCTGTAATGGAATACAGTCGCTTCTAAAGGGTGTTTTAATTGGTTGATCGAGAGGTAAAGTGTGGATAACAGAATAAAAACTTCAATGGGCTTTACCAGCAGGGCCACAAAAGCATCATCATGTGATTGGTTTGAAAAGTTCCTGAAAAGCTTAAAAAGCAACTTGCTTAACAGCTTAGACACGATGTTTTTGAAAACCAGGCCAAAAAGAAGTATTCCTCCGAAAAGGAAATAAGCCTTTATGGTATTGCCCCAAAAAATCTGATCGAAAAAAGCAGCGTTTAACATTTCACAAAGGTATAAACAAAAAAACCTCCACGAAATTAATCGTGAAGGCTATATCTTATAATCAAGAATATTATTTTCTCAAAGATTTGATACGAGCAGCTTTACCGGTTAAAGCACGTAAATAGAACAATTTCGCTCTACGAACTTTACCATAGCTATTCACTTCAACTTTCTCGATGTTTGGAGAATTGAATGGGAAGATACGCTCTACACCAACGCCATTGCTCATTTTACGAACAGTAAAAGTTTCGTTAGCACCTGCACTGTTACGTTGTATTACAACACCTTGGTAAATCTGAACACGTTCTTTGTTACCTTCGCGAATTTTATAGTGTACGCTCACTGTATCTCCTGATTTGAAAGAAGGAAATTCTTTTTTAGCGAATACCTGCTCTTCTACAAATTTTACTAAATCCATTGTTATAAGCTATTTAAGCGATATTTCAACCCGTGAAATTCGGATTGCAATATTAGGCATTATTTTTCAATTTAAAAAACAGAATTTATTTTTTTCCACATTTATTTCGCAATTCACATTCATTAGGCTTAAATGCTTCACCCCAAAGGTAATAGATGTAATTGTCAATATGAAAATAGACGATTAAAACCGCTCTTTGGTTAATTATCTTTCTTACGGGCAAACCACCGCCCTACTGTAATCTTCATCGGTGAAAGTGTAGGTAAATTTGTTCATCTTATGATCTATCTTTTCGCTCCTATAGTTCTTGCTATTAAAATAAAGATGTTTGTTTCTATATTTTAATAGCATAGTTTTTATTGACAAGCTACAGCCCTGTCATAGTCTTGTTCCGTGAATGTGTAAGTAAATTTGTATTTTCTTGAGTTCATACGAATCGAACTATAATTTTCCAGATTAAAAACTGATTTTTCACTTTGAGAGGTCATATTCAGGCATCTGGTATTGTCAAATTCGATAATCACTTGGCTAGAAAAAAAAGGGCTTATATATGACTGTTCCGTAACGATTTTATCCGAGCCGTCCTGTTCTCTAAGTAAGCTATAAGTTGAGCCTTTGTCTATTTTAAAGGAGATGTCTGGAGATCTACTTTCGATAACTTTAATTGAATACTGCGTTTTATTAATGAACTCATATTGCGCATATTGAACGTAGTCCACGCTTCTTTTACCACAATTCACATTTACAGCGGTTAAATAAAAGCTAATTCCAAGCAGCAAAAAGCGCATCCAGATTTTGTTCTGTGTTGTTTTCATCGATTATAACTCAAATCGTAATATTCGGCTTATATTTTGACAGGCAGTAGTCCCTTTCTATAAAAAGCTTTAGATGGGTCAACAGATGGTAACACCTGCCATTTTTCGAAGTTGAATATTAAACATCTAGTGGTATATGCTAGTTCTATAGATGTTATTTTTGTTAGGAATTAACCCATTGTCTGCTTAACTCTAAAGTTATACCCTTGCTCAAGATGCTTGTTACTATATTTTAATAGCATAGTTTTTATTGACAAGCTACAGCCCTGTCATAGTCTTCTTCCGTAAAAGTGTAGGTGAATTTGTAATAACCATCATTAATTTTCTCTACGGTGTAGCTGTTGATATTGATCAGGCTATGTTGGCTTGTTCTGGTAGAAATCAAGCATTTTGTTCCTATTCTGTTAAAAATTTCGTCTCTTTTTTCTCCAGTCAAATATAATGGTAAGGGGTCATTATAAACTTCGGGAGATATGGTTTTTGGTCCAACATCAGATTGTTTGATTGTAAATCTTTCACTCGGTAAGATGGTAAAATTTTTTAAAGGATATTCGACTTTTACTTCTTTGCTACTTGCATTGACATAATGAAATTCTGCAAACTGAGCATAATCGGTTTTTTTTTTACATGAAAATCCTAAAGCTAGGATACTAAAAGCCCCAAGCATTGAAAAGCGCATCCAAATGCTGTTTTGTATTGTTTTCATAATTGTCTTTTAAGTTGTTTTTCCAATCCGTACCATTCGATGCTCCATTTAAAGCGTCTTGTATTTGTATCATTGAGTATCCGCTTACAAGATCTCTGCTGTCCGAAAATCCATTGTTGTCAAAACTGCCATTAGCATCTACTAAATCAATCACTACATTTGTATACTTAGGTAGATATACACTTCCTCCTGGATAATTAGGATATTCCATCTTTGTCAAAAACCATTGCGATCCTCTCGCCCAAGATTCCGCCATCATATTTGTTGCCAAATCATTGTTGTTGTAATGGCTGTGATCTATTTTCCAATGCACAGCATGTGCTAGTTCATGTATCGTTGTAGCATATATGTCATCTATTCTTCTGTTAGGGTTGTAGATATGTATCGCTTCGCCGATTCCAAATAGACGTCTGATAGGGCATGATTTCCATTATCCTCCGCATTATTCTCATTATAAGCACCCAATTTCATTTGCGTATTCCAGAACCCATTTTCAGGAGGTCTGTTTAATCCTTGTATATCTTTATAGTAATAGTGGTACGCAGCCCTGAAAATGGTACTACAAAACTTGTCGTAATCCTCAAATTGTACATTCCAGGCGTCTTCGATCTTCGGCCCACCAACTTCACGAGGGCCGCCACCGTGGTCATTTACAGAAAATTCATATCTTTCAAAGTCGAGCCAGTAATTCGCGGGGCGTGTGAACCAACCATCAACAGCATAGTAACCGTTCCCATCGGTAAAGCCATTGTAAGTGGTAAACCACCTTCTTGCCCTTACTCTTATGCCCTCCACGCCAATTATTTGATTTTTTACTTCATCGTAAACTGTTATTCGGCCATGCGGGCGCCAGTCATCACCGTTGCGATAAGGGTCGCCAGAACCTCCGCCACTTCCACCGCCAGTGCTACCTCCGCCCTCAGTACAGTCTTCTGGGGGAGCTAATTGCGTCAATTTGTTATAGCCATTGCTGTTTTTGCCAAGATTCTCAACCTGCTGTGGCTCCACTGGTGATGGCCCATCACACATCGACTCCTGTGTCAGCATGCGTGCATTTAATGTATACAGCTGGTTGCCGTCCTGGAGCTTAACTGTATTCGTTGCCTTTCTTTCATCAGGTAAATACAGTTCCTCAAGTTTTTCCAAAGGAATTTTAGGCAAAACTTTGTCGACCTCAACAGCGGCGTACTGGTAGGTCGGCTGCCCTGTCGGAACAGCAGGATCACGGTAGTTTCCTTTATAGGGATTGACTTCGGCATCAAGCGGAAAAGGGTAGATGGTAATGGTACTATCTGATTTTAATACCGCTAATTGAGCTTCGTTCAGTGGTTTAAACTTGATGTAGTAATGCGTGGCCGCCATCGTGTTTTCCACCACCTCTTTACTTTCCGCCGAACTCAACCTTTGGTGCGGATTTCCGTTCATGCCGGCAGCTACGCCATTTCTCGACGTTTTATAGTCTAAAACATACTTGTTCTGACTTTCTAACATGCGCCTCGCGGCTTTCTTCATGTTCTTTAAAGCGTAAGGATTATACCTGACATTTGCGTCGATTGGTGTGAGGTTCGTTTTTTGATCAAATTCCTGAGCAGGATTTTCTTTTCTACAGCTACATAAAACTGTGAAGACACAAGCGGTCAAGAGGAGCGTTTTATTCATGAGAGATTAGATTTTGGTAATAACCAAATCTAGTAATTTATTTGTTACAAACAAAATTATTTCAAAAGATCAGGCCTTCTGCTTTGTGTACGTTCCAAAGCTTTTTCGTGGCGCCATTCTGCGATTTTAGCTTCATGTCCACTGAGTAAGATATCGGGAACTTTATGTCCTCTCCACTCTGCCGGACGGGTATATACCGGAGCATCTAATAACTCACCTTGAAAACTATCGGAGAGTGCTGAGGTTTCGTCGTTCAAAACGCCTGGAATTAAGCGGGTAATCGCATCTACCAAAACCGCCGCAGGAAGTTCTCCGCCACTTAGCACATAATCGCCAATGGAAATTTCCCTTGTAACGTAAATGTCCCTGATCCGTTGGTCAATTCCCTTATAGTGACCACATAAAATGATTATATTTCCCTTGATCGACAATTCATTGGCCAAAGTCTGGTTAAGGGTAGTGCCGTCAGGACTCATGAAAATCACTTCATCGTAGGGTCGCTCCTGCTGTAATTTTTCGATGCAGTTGGCGAAAGGCTCAATACTCATCACCATGCCACTGCCACCGCCATATTGATAGTCATCTACACTTTTTTGCTTGTTAGTGGCATAATCTCTCAGGTTATGCACAACAATTTCGGCTATGCCCTTTTTTTGTGCACGATGCAAAATAGAATGGGCAAAAGGGCTTTCCAGTAAAGCGGGTAAAACGGTAATAATATCGAAACGCATATGGCAAAGGTAAGGCTTTTGACTGTCAAATTTAAAGATCAGACTTCGATCAAATACCTTTGTATTTCTCTTGGCAAACGAACCAACTAATAGTTAGTCCTACATTTACACTAACTAAGGCAAATATTTATCCTTTTTTAATTTTATCTACTTTCCGCCACAATTCCTGCCACTGGTAAGTTTCTTTTCCCTCAACTTGTTTTACACCTCCCATTAAACCAAGGTACCTATTACCGTCAGGCCCATCAAAAAACTTAAATTTTAAACTGGAAACAGTATTATTTAATGGCGCACTGATAGAATAATTAACACTTTCTTTGATAAAACTCTCATTTTCTACTTCAATTTAGCGGTTTGCCACACCACTGTACCTTGTTCAGTTACTTTTAACTGGAGACAGTTGCCCATTTTATCAAATACCTTAAGGGTTGATAAAAATGGCATTGATGGAGCATCCGCCTGGCGGGGTGGCGTTACAAATTCCCATGCACCAACAAAATCAGCCAACGTTGCTTTCTCCTGGGCGATAATACCATTTGAGCTTAAGAAAAAAAGAACAAAAATAAGAAGAGATTTAAGGGTTTTCATCATATTGGTTTTAAAATTTTTAAATATAATAAACTACAATGTGTTCACTTTTACCATATTCTCTTCCCACCTAAGTGTATCCGAACCCGATTTACCATACACCACTCCGGAGAGCTTTACACTTTTAAGATCTTTTCCAAAAACATAATGATTGATATACTGGCGATCTTTCAACGCATACTTTCGGTTAGGCAATTCGTACGTAATATCAAGTAAATAAGCATCATCCCCAATAACTTTATAATTACCGCTATGCGTAATCACCTGGTTATCGCCGTCTTTATGACTATTGTAAAAATGGCCATCTTCGGTATAGGTAATGAAAGATGCTGGATCTTTCACATTTTGCCAAATCCCAACTAAACGTTGGTTGGCTTTTAAAGATAATCTTTGTGTAGTACAGGCTTGAAATGAAGCCGCCATTAAAAGTAGCGCAATAGCTTTAGATCGTTTCTTAAACATAAAAGAATTAATTAGATACAGCCAATATAAAGATTTAGATGTACATCACGTTAATTATTTTATGATACCGGGCAATTTATTTTTCCAGATACACATCCAGCAAACCTTCAGGCAAACTGAGGGTGAGTATCTTTTCATCCTCATCGTATTCTACTATAAAATCTTCATTTAACGGAAACAGGACTTCCGTTTCTTTGTACATCACAGTAGCCACAAATTGTTGTGGATATTCATTAACCTCCAGGATTTCGCCCAATTCGCCCAAAGTCTCATCTATGGCTAGATACCCTTTGAAATCGGTATAAAAAATTTCTCCTTCTTCGCGTTCGGGCATTTGCGAAAGGGGCAGGTACAATTTCTTTTTTAATAGTGGCTGTACTTTATCGATATGATCCGCATCATCAAAGTTAAAGTAGCCGGTTTTATTAGACTGTAGCTTTGCAGAAGCTACAAAATAGGGAACCAGTTTGCCATTCATATCAGCAAATACCACATCAAATTCAAGTTCTTCATATTCGTCAAATTCAAAAAATACCTGAACTTCTCCTTTTAAACCCCTCGTTTTGGTTACATAACCTATATAAAATGCTTCTTCGTGTTTCATACTTACCCTAAATCCCCTGAAAGGGATTTAATAATACCCCCCTTTAGGGGCAGGGGGTATCAATAAAAATAGCGTTCCGGAGATCGGAACGCTATTTTATCAGACAAAATAATTAAAAACTATTCTGCGCCTTCTTCTTTAGGAGCTTCTTCAGTTGCTTCAGCCTCAACAGCCGGAGCTTCTTCTTCAACAACTTCCTCTGCAACTGGTGCATTTTTAGCTGCGATAGCTGCTGCTCTATCTTCTTTCTTTTTAGCTTCTGCTGCTAACGCTGCTTTACGCGCATCTGCTTTAGAATTAGCTAAGCCTTCTGCTTTACCAGAAATTTTACCTGCTTTAGCATCTAACCAAGCTGCAAATTTTTCATCTGCCTGTTCTTGGGTTAAAGCGCCTTTTTTAACACCACCTTCTAAGTGTTTTTTGTATAAAACACCTTTGTAGGAAAGGATAGCACGAGCAGTATCAGTTGGTTGTGCACCACTGTTAACCCAGGCCAAAGTTTTTTCGAAGTTAATTTCGATGGTAGCAGGATTGGTATTTGGGTTGTAAGAACCTAAACGCTCAATAAATTTACCATCACGTGGAGAGCGAGAATCTGCTACCACAACGTGGAAAAAAGGTTTTCCTTTTTTACCAAATCTTTGCAATCTGATTTTAGTTGCCATTTTCTTTTGTATTTATGTATTCAACATAGTTCCCGGAGCTGCATGCTGCGGGGCTGCAAAGATAACTAAAATACTGGAAATTAAAAACATAGTTTAATTTCTTTGTTTTCAGGATATTTACCCCTAAATATTTGCTGATACAAATGAAAAAAATAGCGATTGATATGGACGAGGTGATCGCCGATGCCGTTGGGAAATTTATTAAACTTTATAACCGGGATTTTAACGTGCCTTTAGACTTGAAAATTGATGCTGGAAATGAAATCTATCACCATGTTCCACAAGATGTAAATCAAAAATGGTTCGAATATATTAATGAGCCTGGTTTTTTTCGCGATCTTGACGTTATTGCGGATAGCCAACGGGTAATTAAGGCCTTACAGCAGAAATACGATGTTTATATTGTTTCTGCAGCAATGGAGTTCCGTAATTCATTGGTTGATAAATACGATTGGCTGGCCGAGCATTTCCCTTTTATTGATTGGCAACACATCATGTTCTGCGGAAATAAAATTGTGAATGCTGATATTATCATAGATGACCGCATTAAAAACTTTATAAATTTTAGTGGCAGGCCATTATTATACACCTCTCCCCATAATTTGCTGGTTACAGAATATGAACGCGTAAATAACTGGGAAGAGGTAGCGGGTTTGTTGCTGTAACTGCTGAAAAAACTGTCTGTAATGTCCCTGATACTAATTTATCATGCTAACCTAATGATTAGCCGTTTAGGACAACGACCACTTTACTTGAATAGGCTGGCAAAGGCCAGTTGCTAAAGCATATTTTTTTACTGCTGCATTTAGGAAAAATGTAACATTTTTTAAAAAATTTGCTCTAATGATAAAAACTGAAACGATGTTAGTAACCACAACGCCTACAGTTGAGGGCAGAAAAATTATAAAATATATTGGTTTGGTAACCGGAGAAACCATTATAGGCGCAAATATCTTTAAAGATTTATTTGCAGGAATAACAGATATAGTAGGAGGCAGATCAAGTTCTTACGAACGTGTTTTAAGAGAAGGGAAAGATACCGCTGTTAATGAAATGCAGCAATACGCTGCCGCACTTGGCGCAAATGCCATTGTTGGTGTTGACTTAGATTACGAAACCGTAGGTAGTGGCGGAAGCATGCTCATGGTAAGCGCAAATGGTACTGCGGTGATTTTAGCAGACTAAGAAATTTGCTTATTGCGAAAACTAAGCAAAAAAAGAAAGTCTTTCCGGTGCGGGAAAGACTTTTCTTTTATACGTTTCCGTTTAAAACGAAAGGATGTCGATTAATTTTAGCCATTTAGAACTTACTTTCTCTGCATTAATATGCTTAATTGCATGGTCGAAAGGAGTAAAAACGATTTCCCGGTTAATCTGACCCACCATTACACCACTTTCGCCCTGAATCAAACCTTCTACCGCAACTACGCCCAAGCGGCTGGCCAGCACACGATCCATACAGGTTGGCTTGCCCCCGCGTTGAATATGCCCCAAAACCGAAACCTTAGTATCATAGTGAGGATATTTTTCCTGCAAAATTTCGCCAACCTTAAATGCACCTCCGGTATCGTCACCTTCAGCAACAATAATGATTTTCGACGCTTTATCTTTACGGCTATGTTCTAACTTGTGCAAAATATCATCCGCGTTCATGTTCGCTTCGGGGATCATGATGGCTTCGGCGCCAACGCCAATACCGCTTCTTAAAGCAATTAAGCCAGAGTCGCGGCCCATTACCTCTACAATAAATAACCTGTCATGTGATTCTGCGGTATCCCTGATCCTGTCTACCGCATCAACAACCGTATTTATGGCAGAGTCATATCCGATGGTAAAGTCGGTACCCACTAAATCATTATCTATGGTACCAGGTAAGCCCACAATCGGAAAATTAAATTCTTTAGAAAAAACATTGGCTCCGGTAAATGTTCCATCTCCACCAATTACCACCAGGGCATCGATTCCATTGGCTTTTAGGTTCTCATAAGCTTTTTGCCTGCCTTCTATTGTTCTGAATGCTTCGCTACGGGCTGTTTTTAAAATAGTTCCGCCTCGCTGAATAATATTGGCCACTGACTTACGGTCCATCCGGATAAAATCATTGTTGATCAACCCTTCATATCCACGGAGATATCCGGTTACTTCAATATCATAATAAATAGAGCCCCTAACTACAGCTCTAATTGCGGCGTTCATGCCTGGCGAATCTCCACCAGAGGTTAAAACGCCAATATTCTTAATCTTATTCATTTGTTTATTTCTTGGCAAATCCTGATAATCCATTATCCAGATATTGCAAATATTTATCTATGTCAAATTCTACCCCAATAGGAGGTGTAACTAATTCTTTTTCATCAGTACCCAAAAGTACATAATATGGTTGCGAAATGGTATTAAATTTCTCCGCCTGCAAATGTTTGAATTTTTTACCAACGGTATTCACTTTTGTGCCTAAAATTTTAGACTCAAACTGTTCTGCTTCTGGCAAACTGGTTTTATCATCTGTATAAAGCGACACCACAACATAATCTTCTTTTAATTTCTTCAGCACTCTTGGATCAGACCAAACCCTTGCTTCCATTTCGCGGCAATTTACGCAACCATGTCCGGTGAAATCGAGAAATAACGGTTTTTTTACTTCCTTAGCATAAGCCAAGGCCTCCTCATAATCAAAAAAACCATCAATATTGTGCGGAATGTGCAAGAAATCAGCATATTTACGTTTAGTGTGGCTGGTTGCTGCAGTCTGGTTAGATCCGCCGACATTGTCTTGTCCGATGACAAAATCCTGAGTAGAAAGCGGAGGAACCAGTGCACTTACTGCCTTTAAAGGGGCTCCCCACAAGCCTGGAATAAGATAAATAGCAAAAACAAAAGTCGCTGTTGCAATAAATAACCTGGGTACCGAAACATAAGGAAGGTCGCTATCATGAGAGAACTTAATCTTTCCTAATAAGTAAACACCCAAAATTAAGGCGAGTACGATCCATATAGCCAGGAATATCTCACGGTCTAATATGCCCCAGTGGTAGGCCAAATCAGCTGTTGAAAGGAATTTCAGAGATAAGCCCAATTCTAAAAACCCTAAAAAAACTTTAATCGAGTTTAACCAACCGCCTGATTTTGGCAGCCCTGTCATTAAACTGGGGAAAATAGCAAACATGGTAAAGATTAATGCCAGGGACAGCGAAAAACCGAACATCACGACAACAGGTGTAAGTAGATCTGTATTAATGGCCACTAAAGATGTACCAATTAAAGGCCCTGTGCAAGAAAAGGAAACAACCGCTAATGTTGCCGCCATAAAAAAGATTCCGCTTAAACCTTTGGCATCCGATTTTGCGTCAAGTTTGTTTACAAATGAGCTTGGCAGGGTAATTTCGAAAGCACCTAAAAATGATATGCCAAAAACAATTAATATAAGAAAGATGAAAATATTAAAAAAACCGTCGGTTGATATTTCATTTAATGCACTGGCGCCCCAGATCAAGGTGATAATCACACCTAATCCTACATAAATTACGATAATTGATAAACCATAAATAATGGCGCTCCTGATTCCTTTTGCCCTGCTTTCGGCCCTTTTGGTAAAAAAACCAACAGTAAGCGGAACCATAGGAAAAATACATGGAAGGAAAAAGGCAGCAATACCGGCTAAGAGGCCTAAACCAAAGGTTACCCAAAGCGATTGTTTTGGAACAACTTTACTAGCGACCGTAGCTTTTTCTATTTTAACCGTATCGTTTTTAAGGGTGTCTTTTTCAACTTTAGCCTGTTTATTGGCAGCACTATCTTGTGCCGAACCTACTTCGGTAAAAACGATATCGTCTGGAGGAGCTGTTGCTGTGGTATCTTGTGTTACCAGGGCGTAACTCTTAACGGCTGGCCATGCAAAAAACATTGCAGCCATTAATAACAATAATAAAACCTTTTTCATTTGTGTGTATTTTAAAACCGTGAAATTAAGAATAATTTAGAAACGATTTTTGTTTAAACTACATCACCTGGCAGATTTTACTTTAAAAAGAAACAGTCCCAAAAATTCGGGACTGTCTGTAAATATTTTGATGTCAATTATTTAACCGGGACACTAAATTCCACTTCTTCCGGCGGAAGGCATTGTTTATCATTGCAAACCATAAATTCTACCACACCTTTAACTACAGCTGTTGCCTTGCTCAGCTTAATTTTTTGCTGAAATATTACCGATTTTTCAAAGTAGCTTACATTCATTTTAAATGTACTTTCATATTTAACAATTGCTTTGGGTTCAATTGTTTTGCCCACCAGACTAAAATCTTTTGAAGGAGCAAAAGTAAAAGTGGTTTTTACTGGTCCTCCGTCTTTTACATTTTGAGAATAAATATGCCATTTATCATCAATGGTGGCCTTTAAATAAATTATAGCTTCAGTTTTACTAACTTTCTTTGCAGAATATGCCCAGGTTACCGGTTTTTCGATCTGAGCGAATGCACCAGCAATGGTAAAAAGTACCATTGAAAGTATCAGGGTGATTTTTTTCATTTGTGTTTTATTTTGTGTGTATAAATTCAATTTCTTTAAAGTTAAAAATTTTTAACCCATTTTTTGTATTAACTTTTAACCTGCCGTTATCTTCAACTCCCTCAATTGCTCCTTCAAAAATCTCTCCATTGTGTTTATATAACGCTGTAACCTGGTGATTATAGAGCTTGGTAAGGTAATCATTTTGTAAAATACTGTATTTTCCTGCCCTCAAAATTAAGTAGTATTTTTCCATAAACATGAATATTTTCTGCATAATATCCATTAATGGCACCTCTTTTTGTAAAATTTGAATGACGGAAGTAGCACGCCCACTAATGCTTTCGGGGAATTCTGATTGATTCACATTTAAGCCGACGCCAATTACCGATGACTTAAGAATACTGCCTGTCAGTGTATTTTCAATTAATATGCCACCCAATTTCTTATCATGGTAATAAATATCATTAGGCCATTTCACCATTATTCCTTCCGGCACAAAACAAGATAAAGTGTCGCTAACAGCCACACTAACGGCCATATTTAAAAAAAACTGCTTGTTAAGCGGCAAGAAAGAAGGTTTTAAATATATACTTGTGCTGATATTTTTCCCTTCTTGTGTTTGCCAGACACTTTCTTGCTGCCCTCTTCCGGCAAACTGATGGTCTGCCATAATTACAGTCCCTTCGGCTAATGGCTCGGATTTTGACACCAGATTTTTCAAAAAGTTATTAGTAGAATCAACTTCTTTTAATTTGATTAAATTTTGACCAACAAATAGTGTTGAAAAAGTGTTATTTTGCAAGTGTTGAATTTATAATATTGTAATTCCAAAATTAAAGCATTTTAATGGTAAAAAAGAAAATAGTAGCCCTTTCTACATACCTTTCTGAATTGGCCGTTTACGGCATACAAGAAAAAAAAGGAGAAGATATTGTGCGGTTAGATCTTAGAAATATTCATACTTCAGTAGCTGATTACTTTATTATAGCAAGTGCCAACTCTGCTACCCAGGTAAAAGCTATTGCCGATAGTGTAGAAAAAGAAATATATAAAGCCACTCAAGCCGACCCTCGACATAAGGAAGGTTTCGAATCAGCAGATTGGATCATTCTTGATTATTTCGATGTGGTTGTGCACATCTTTAAAACTGAAAAGCGCCACTTTTATGGCATAGAAGAACTTTGGGGGGATGCAGAAAGCACAAATTTTCAAAGCGCATAACCTAATAGAACCATTTTGACAAAAACAAATGAACGACAATCAAAATAATAACGAAAAACAAGGAAGAAGAATTCCAAACATTCCTAAAAAACCACAAAAAGGATCAAAATTTAATATTTTCTGGGTATATGCAGCCATTATCATAGCCATTATTGCTGCACAATTTTTATTTACCACCGATGGGGGTAAAGAAGTAACTTACCAAAAGTTTGAACAACAGATGTTGCTTAAAGGCGATGTACAAAGAGTGGTTGCTTATAAATCAGACGATCTGGTCCGCGTGGAGGTTTATATCAAGAAAGACAGTTTAAAAAAGCCAACATACGATGCCTATAAAAGCAACAGTACTTTTAACGTAAACAACGCCGCTAGTCCTGTTGTATTTTTCAATGCCGGAACGATGGATGGGCTGGATAAACAACTCGCCGATTCGCAAAAAGATCTTCCCGCTAATCAACCAAGAATACTGGCAGAAAAAACCAGCCGCAGCAATCCGTTGGCAAGCTGGTTTTTAAGCATCATTTTACCTGTACTGCTTTTAATCGGTTTCTGGATTTTTATGATGCGCAGAATGGGCGGTGGAGCAGGCGGTGGCGGCCAGATTTTCAGTATCGGCAAATCCAAAGCAACACTGTTCGACAAGGAAAGCCAGGTAAATATTACGTTTAATGATGTTGCAGGTTTAGAAGAAGCTAAAACAGAGGTAATGGAAATTGTAGATTTCCTTAAAAACCCAAAAAAATATACCGATCTGGGCGGAAAAATACCTAAAGGAGCTTTATTGGTCGGTTCGCCAGGTACAGGAAAAACCTTATTGGCCAAAGCCGTTGCGGGCGAGGCTCAGGTTCCTTTCTTTTCGCTATCGGGTTCTGACTTTGTAGAGATGTTTGTTGGAGTTGGTGCATCCCGTGTACGCGACTTATTTAAACAGGCAAAAGATAAATCTCCTTGTATTATCTTTATTGATGAGATTGATGCTATCGGCCGTGCCCGTGGCAAAAATGGCGTAATGGGTGGAAATGATGAACGTGAAAACACCTTAAACCAACTTTTGGTTGAGATGGATGGCTTTGGCACCAATACACATGTGATCATCCTCGCGGCTACCAACCGTGCTGATGTTTTAGATAAAGCATTATTAAGAGCTGGAAGGTTCGACAGACAGATTTACGTTGATTTACCGGACGTTATAGAACGTAAACAGATTTTTGAAGTACACATTGCGCCACTTAAAAAATCAGAAGAGCTTGATACCGAATTTTTAGCCAAACAAACACCAGGATTCTCAGGTGCAGATATTGCAAACGTTTGTAACGAAGCGGCATTAATTGCAGCACGTAAAAACAAGTCGTCGGTTGATAAGCAAGATTTTTTAGATGCTGTAGATAGAATTGTTGGTGGTTTAGAAAAGAAAAACAAAATCATCACCCCAAGCGAAAAACGTGCCATTGCTATTCACGAGGCTGGTCATGCTACTGTAAGCTGGTTGCTGGAACACGCTGCGCCTTTAGTTAAGGTTACCATTGTTCCACGCGGACAAAGTTTAGGTGCCGCCTGGTACCTGCCGGAAGAACGGTTAATTGTTCGTCCTCACCAAATGCTCGACGAAATGTGTGCAACAATGGGTGGTAGAGCTGCTGAAAAAGTAATGTTTAATACCATCTCTACCGGTGCACTTAGCGATTTGGAGAAGGTAAATAAACAAGCCAGGGCAATGGTTACCATTTATGGTTTAAATGATAAATTAGGAAATATTACTTATTATGATTCATCTGCTCAGAACGAGTATAATTTCTCTAAACCATATTCAGAAGATACCGCTTTAACGATCGATAAAGAAATTTCAGCATTAATTGAAGGTCAATACCAAAGGGCAATTCAGTTATTGGAAGAAAATAAGGATAAACTGATCCAGTTAGCCGATATCCTGATCGAAAAAGAAGTTTTATTTAAAGATGATTTAGAACTAATTTTCGGTAAGAGATTATTCGAAAACCAAGGTGAAAGTGGAAATCCTGGACACATTACGCCAGTAGAGGCCTAAATAAATCATTTCTATTATTACATTTGCTACCCTGGTTTAATCATTAGGGTAGCTTTTTTTTATAATGAAAGATAATACGACAGCGAAAGAACAAATACTGAAAAAGATAAGGAAGGCACTATTAGAAAAGCGCGAAAATCCCTATCCTAATTTAGAAGAAAGCCCATTGTATAAAAAAAATACCGATGAGCTGGAGATATTATTTGCTGAACAGCTTACGGCTATATCCGGCAACTTTATCTTCTGCGAAGACGGGATCGATTTTTTTGAGAATATGTTGCAGCTGGCCGATAAGTTTAAATGGCGGAAAATATATTGCTGGGAGCCCGAGCTACAGCAGTTTCTAAGCAAATACGAGTTTCCTTTTTACCAAACCGACAAGGATTTTGATCAGGCTGAAGTAGGAATTACCTTGTGCGAAGCCTTAGTTGCCCGAAATGGAAGCGTAATGGTTAGCAACAGCAGTGCCGCTGGCAGGAGATTAAGTATTTTCCCGCATCACCATATCGTGATCGCCAAAACCAGTCAATTGGTTTTAGATCTTAAAGATGCCTTTCTGTTATTAAAAAACAAATATGGCAATCAGCTTCCATCAATGATCAGCAATATCACAGGTCCAAGCAGAACAGCAGATATCGAAAAAACACTGGTTTTAGGTGCTCATGGGCCTAAAGAGCTTTTTGTGTTCTTAATTGATGATTTTAGTTAAGGATTGCTGTTTTGTCTAAAAATTTATAGCCTCCTCCAGTTCTTTTCTGCAGATTACCCAAAAAACTATTTATTGCTTTAAACACCGTTGATAACCCATCGTCACAACATAGAACAAAAACTAAATGTGACGGGGAAAAGCAGGATTATTAAAATTCAGGCTTGAAAATAAGCTGCGCTGATTTTTAATATTTGCTACTATCGAATATTATTGGTATTTTTATACTACATACCGTTTTAGTATGCGGTATTATAATTATGAGCAAAGTAACCAATACAATAATTGCAGGAACTGGTAGTTACATTCCGGGTAATATCGTTTCAGGCGATAGATTTTTAGAATCTACGTTTTTCGAAAATGGTAATCGTATTGATAGAGAAAATGCAGAAATCATTAGTAAATTTTCAGAAATTACCGAAATTGTTGAGCGCAGATATGCTTGTCCGGACCAACTAAATAACCACATTGGCGCAAAAGCTGCGGCTAAGGCGATTGAAGATGCCCTAATAGATAAAGAAACTTTAGATTACATTATCTTCTGTCACAACTTTGGCGATATTCCTACCGGAAGCAACCGCACCGATGTATTACCCTCACTAGCCGCTAAGGTGAAACAGCAGCTGGGGATTATAAATCCAGACTGCGTTGCCTATGATATTATTTTTGGTTGCCCCGGATGGGTCCAAGGTGCAATACAGGCCGATTATTATATCAAAAGCGGAGATGCCAAGCGGGTTATGGTTATTGGTGCAGAAACTTTAAGCCGTATTATTGATCCGCACGACCGTGACAGTATGATCTTTTCGGATGGCGCTGGAGCGGTAATTTTCGAAGCCGAAGAAGCCGCAGAAAAACGAGGAATACTGGCGCACAAAACAGAAACCCATGCCGTTAATTATGGTAATTTACTGACCATGGGCAAAGGATCTAATCCAGATGAAAACAATGGAAACTTTTACCTGAAAATGAACGGACGTAAACTCTATGAATTTGCGGTAATTCAGGTCCCACAGGTAATTAAAAAAGCCATAGACAAAGCAGATTTAAGTGTTGACGATATCAACATCGTATTTGTACATCAGGCCAATGGCAAAATGGATACTGCGATCATGAAACGCCTGTTCAAACTTTATGGCAAAGATACCGTGCCGGAAAACTTAGTTCCGATGACGATTTCGTGGTTAGGAAACAGTTCCGTTGCCACGGTACCAACTTTGTTAGACCTGGTATTAAAAGGAGAAGTGCAAGGCTATAATGTTAAGCCTGGCGATGTAGCAGTATTTGCCTCAGTAGGGGCAGGCATGCACATTAATGCTTTTATATACCGTTTTTAATTGGCTAAGCGCTTTAACCCGGCCCTAGCCTGGCTTTCAATACTGCTTTCAAACTCATGATTTTTCATGGCAATAGCCGTATTGAAAGCCTCTTTCGCTTTCGCTATATTCTTCCTTCTTTCATAAATCTTGCCCATCTGCACTGCCGCATTTGCAGCAAAATAATATCTCAGGTTTCTCCCTTTATCAATCGTTTCCTGATAGGCGGTCAATGCCTGATCATCTTTCCCCAGGTCATCATAAATTCTACCTAAACGGTAGTTTAGTTCAGTTCTGTCTCTGTCGTTAGTGTAGTCTGTTGCCTTTTTGTTGTCAATTATCTGCAGGGCCCTGCTTAAATAACCACCATCAAACAACAGCCTGGCTTTTAAAAGATCTATGTTTGGTGCTGCTGCCGACGCTTCTGCCTTGGCCTGCTTATCCTTTTCCATATAAGTGTAGCCATTGTTAACTGCCTTGGCCGCAAACGCCGTATATGCTCCTTTATCTCCTTTTAGAAGCGCGATCCAACCCAAATGAAGGTAAGCATCCTTTACAAAATTTACGCCCTTAGTAGCCTGCAAAAACCGGCTAAAATAGGTGCCGGCACGGAGATCTAGTTTATTTAAATGCGCAATTCCTTCCAAATAATCAAGATAAGGAAAAGGCTGATAAACGCCCCCCTCTGGCCGCCTGCCCAAAATAGAAATCGCTTCTTCGCTATGCCCGTTTTTAATGCACACATAACTCTGCAAATAACTTTTCAACAAACTGGTATCTGCTATCCGATCGGTATACTTCATGGTTTTGGCATACGCCTGCGGGCTATGTGCCACATCGGTTAAAACGTAGGCATAATAAAAAACCACTTCTTCATAAAAAGGTTCATAGGATGATTTTGGTAAGTTATCCGCTAATTTTTCGAACATATTCAATCCGCTCTGCAGGTTTCCCTTAATGCCAAAGGTTGAAAGTGCCGTTTTTAAAGCGCCATCGGGAAGGTTGCCCAATACAACATTGATCAATCCCAAACCTTTTAAGTTGAGGTGAAAATTTGGGAATTTTTTATTGTTTTCCTGTAAAAGACTGTTTGCTCTTTTAACTTCCATAGCCGCGTTAAAATACTCTCCAAACCGGCCGCGTATGAGTGCCCATTGTAAATTAATCTCGGCCAGGGCATAAAGATAGTATGGCGAATTTTTATCGTCATCGCCTATTTGGTCCAAACGTTTAGATTTATTTCCTTTTAAACGGTCAAAATCAGCTTTGCTTTCTGAAGTGAGCACGGTAAAATAGTCAACATAATTTTCCAGAAGCGGAATAATGGAATTATCGGGATGCTGTTTCTTCTCTGTAGAGATATAAGCCCTCGCGTTGCCCAACTTAAGCTCGAATATGCTTTTATAAGCATTTAAGCAGTTATTATTAAAGTCGAAATTTGCAAGTGAAAACAAAGGAGAGAAGAGCAGGAGAGAAGTTATAAAAAAACGGAAGCTTTTATTCATCAGGGATTCTATTTCGGTTTGGTTTTACGCTGCTAAAACAGCTTCACATTTAAACAAATATACATTAAACGCTAAAATCATATTCTTGTTTTGAGTAAGTCCAGGAAAATAGGGCGTAAACAAAAAACGTCCCGATTAAATCGGGACGTTCAAATCGTTTTGTGATTTCGCCTAAGCTTCTGCTACTTCGTGTGTTAGCGCTTCATCAACCAAAATACGACCGCAATGTTCGCAAACAATAATTTTTTTGCGCTGACGGATATCTAACTGGCGTTGAGGCGGAATCTGGTTAAAACAACCTGAACATGAATCACGATCGATAGTTACCACAGCTAAACCATTTACGGCATTTTTGCGTAAACGTTTGTATGCAACCAATAAACGCTCTTCAATTTGAGGTTCAGCCTGGTCCGCTTTCTTTTGTAAATCCTGCTCCTCTTTTTCAGTTTCGGCAGTAATTACATCAAGTTCTGCTTTTTTAGCTTCCAAATCTTTTTTTCTACCATCTAACTCGGCTTTAGCAGCTTCATATATTTCTGTTTTAGAAGCGATTTCAAAGCCATGTTCTTTAATCTTCTTTTCAGAAACCTGAATATCTAAACCTTGAATCTCAATTTCTTTGGTTAAAGCATCGTATTCACGGTTATTTTTAACTTCTTTTAATTGAGAATCGTATCTTTTGATGGCAGCCTGCGCATCCTTAATTGTATTTTTGCGTGTTACGATCGAATCTTCAAGATCATCAAGCTCACCTTTGATTTTTGCAATTCTAGTTTCTAATCCTAAAACGTCATCCTCAAGATCGGCAACTTCCATTGGTAACTCGCCACGTACCTGACGGATCTTATCAATTTTTGTGTGGATATTTTGTAATTCGTATAAAGCCTTTAGCTTTTGTTCTACGGTTTGTTCCATTAAAACAAGTAATTTATGGGGTTTGTATTTTGCTCCGTTAAACGGATTGCAAAGTTAGTAAATTTTTTCTGAATAATTTCAAGCAATAAATTTGAGGTAAATTGTTCAGTTTCAAAGTGTCCGATGTCGGCAATGATCAATTTTTCCTCTGCATCAAAAAACTCATGATATTTAAAATCTGCGGTTATAAATGCATCTGCCCCGGCAGCAATGGCTTCTTTTAACAAAAAGCTTCCTGCACCCCCACAAACCGCAACTTTTTTGATCCTTTTACCGATAACTTCTGTATGTCTCACTACTTTAGCCTGCATGCGATCTTTTACCAAATGTAGAAAATCGTAAGCATCCATATCGTATTCCAGCCAGCCTACCATACCAGAGCCTACCAGTTGATGTTTATTTTCGAGTTTATAAATATCGTAAGCGACCTCTTCATAGGGATGGTTCTCAAACAAAGCAACCAGAATTTTCCGCTCGGCCTGTGTAGGGTAAACCATTTCGATCCGCACTTCGGCCTCGCGGTGGCGAATACCTTTTTCACCCACAAAAGGGTCTGAATCTTCATTTCCTTTAAAGGTACCAAAACCATCAGCATTAAAACTACATTCGCTATAGTTGCCAATATTGCCTGCTCCGGCATAAAATAATGCAGATCGCAACTGCTCGGCCTGTGCATGTGGACAATAAGTAACCAATTTCTTTAACAGACCTGCTTTTGGCGAAAGTACCTTAGTGCCCGTTAAACCCAAACGCTCGCAGATTCTTGCATTTACGCCGGTATGGATACTATCTAAATTTGTATGGATGGCATAAAGCGCAATATTGTTCCTGATTGCCTTTAAAACCACGCGTTCTACATAATTTTTGCCGTTAAGCTTTTTTAGCCCTTTAAAAACTATCGGATGGTGGGTAATAATTAAATTGCATCCTGTAGAAATGGCTTCATCCACAACTTTCTCTACACAATCTAAAGCTATCAAAGCCGCGCGAACCTCCATATTCGGATCTCCCACTATTAAGCCAGCGTTATCATAATCCTCCTGATAATTAAGTGGTGCGATGCTTTCTAAATAATTGGTAATTTCAGCTAATTTCATTTGATAAATATAGAAATTTCATTGCGCTAGTTTTCTTTTTCTGCCAATCTATTTAACGGAAAAAATCCGCATTCAAATAAACTGGATGCGGATTTTTATATAAAGATTTAGTTATCCTAAAATTTTCCGGTCTGTTGGAATCCACCGCCCATTCTTATCATCTGTAAACTTTCGAAAACCATTTTCTGGTTGTGTTCAAAAGCAAGTGTTTTGTGGTTTACCACATCGATGATCGATCCGATAAAACATAAACCAGCAGTTAAGAGGTATAAAATACCCATGCCGATTTGGCCAATAATAAACCGCTGCAAACCTGGAACGGCAAACAGCCCGATTAAACAGAAAATCAACATGTCAGATGGATTCTTTCTTTTACTGCTGTAAACCATCAGGAAATTACGTAATTGCTCTTCAGTTAAACCAGTTGTTGCTTGTTGTAAATAGGAGTATTCCTCTGGTGTTATACCTGGTAACGACATTAGAGGTGATTGAAATATATCCATGGTTTTATGTATTTGTGGTTGAAATTTTAAACTTATTTTTATTTTTTATTAATGTATAAACCCTGTAAACGATGATCAAAAGTGCCGGAAACCCAAACCAATGTTCGGAAAAGCTTTCGTTAAACTCGCCATGTAAAATATGACTGATCGACCTGCCTATACCACAGCCCGGACACCAATCCTCAAAGCCTAAGTTGGCTAAAGGACAAAGTGTGAAATGATGCTCGTGGCTATTCGCTGTTGCCAGTAATATTAAAGCTGTTACCCAGAAAAAAAGTTCGAGTGGAAAGCTTTTAATGTACTTCATTGTTTCACTTTTTATACAATTTAGAGGTTCTGACACCACCTTTGTTACATCAGTTTGCCCTTAATCGACGAAAGGGTGATATATTTCGACCAAATGAATGATATCATCTAACAATAACCGATCATTTTCAATTTATCTGATTTACCTAGCCGACCTAAGCCAAAAATAGTTAAAAAAACCTTTACACAAATTGCGGGTTAATATTAAAAGATAAGCTTATTTTTGTGCCTTGAACATTCGCGATTTAATAAACAGATACAAAACCGACGCTAGGGTTACTCGGTTTACCCAAACGTTGAACAGCAGCAAAAACCCAAAGATACAATTAAAGGGATTGGTGGGTTCGGCCGATGCTATTGTTGCACTTTCTTCTTATTTCCTGTTACACAAACCTATACTATTTGTTTTGCCAGACAGGGAAGAGGCTGCTTATTTTCAATCAGACCTGGAAAGTGTATTGGATAAGCAGGTTTTGTTATTTCCTTCCTCTTACCGCAAATCTTTTGATTTTACACAGGTAGATACTGCCAATGTACTGGCCCGTGCGGAGGTACTAAACGAACTGAATCATGATTCAGAATATGGAAAAATCGTAGTTTCTTATCCCGAAGCGATTGCCGAAAAGGTGATTGATCGATCGGCACTTGAAAAAAACACTTTAGAAATCAGTTTGGGTGCCAAATTGGGCATTGATTTTATCAATGAATTTCTAATTGATTACGATTTCGACAGGAGAGATTTTGTTTACGAACCCGGACAGTTTTCTATCCGTGGCGGTATTGTAGACATCTTTTCCTTCTCATCCGATCTTCCTTATCGCATCGAATTTTTTGGCGATGAGGTAGAAAGTATCAGAAGTTTTGAAATTGAAAGTCAGCTTTCTGTTGCAGACGTAAAATCGCTGACCATTGTACCAAATGTTCAGGCAAAATTTTTAACGGAAAGCAATATCAGCATTCTCGATTATATTGATCAGGATACACAACTCTGGTTTAAAGATGTGGAATTTACCCTCGATATTGTTAAAGCGGGTTTTAAAAAGGCAGTGGAACTCTGGAAAGCTTTGCCGGCAGCTGATAAAAGCCAAAACCCGGAGTGGATTGACCCTAAGTTTGCCTTTACCGACGAAAAATTATTGGGCGATCATCTTCAGGATTTTCCATTGGTAGAATTTGGTAAACAGTTTTTCTATAAAACAGACCATCGTTTTGAGTTTGAAACTAAACCACAGCCATCATTTAATAAAGATTTCAACTTACTGATTCATAATCTTAAAGAAAATGAAAAAGCTGGAATCGTTAACTTTATTTTTACCGATTCGCCAAAGCAGATTGAGCGTTTATATGCCATTTTAGAGGATATTGATAAGACGGCCAAATTTACGCCAATCAATAGCATGCTGCGCGAAGGTTTTGTTGATCCGCAGATCCAAACGGCATTTTATACTGATCACCAGATCTTTGACCGTTACTATAAATACAAACTCAAAAAAGGCTATCAGAAAAGTCAGGCCATTACCCTGAAAGATTTAAGGGAACTAAAATCCGGCGATTATGTTACCCACATCGATCATGGGATTGGTAAATATGCCGGGCTCGAAAAGGTTGAGGTGAATGGCAAAACCCAGGAGATGATCCGTTTAGTTTATGCCGATAACGACCTGCTTTATGTAAACATCAACTCGCTAAACCGAATTGCCAAATACAGTGGCAAGGAGAGCGGTGTGCCCAAGATGAATAAACTGGGTACCGATGCATGGGACAAGCTAAAAAAAACCACTAAAAAAAAAGTTAAAGATATCGCCCGGGATTTGATCAAGCTTTATGCTTTGCGCAAAACCCAGGCTGGAACAGCATTTTCTCCAGATAGTTATCTGCAGACCGAATTGGAGGCATCTTTTATTTACGAAGATACCCCCGATCAGCTAAAAGCCACTCAAGATGTGAAAAAGGATATGGAATCACCACATCCAATGGACCGTTTAGTATGTGGCGATGTGGGCTTCGGAAAAACAGAAATCGCCGTTCGTGCGGCATTTAAAGCCGTAGCAGAAGGCAAACAGGCAGCTGTCTTAGTGCCTACCACAATTTTGGCTTTACAACATTTTAAAACTTTTTCTTCCCGATTAAAAGATTTCCCGGTTACGGTTGATTACATTAACCGTTTTAAAACCAGTAAACAGATTAAAGATACCCTGGCCGAGGCCGCAGCAGGTAAGGTGGATATTCTGATCGGTACACACCGTTTGCTCAGCAAGGATGTAAAATTTAAGGATCTCGGAATCATGATTATTGATGAAGAGCAAAAATTTGGTGTTACGGCAAAAGAACGGCTTAAAGCCATAAGGGTAAATGTTGATACGTTAACCCTCACAGCGACTCCAATTCCGAGAACGCTTCATTTTTCTCTAATGGGGGCCAGAGATTTATCCATTATCAGTACACCACCGCCAAACAGGCAGCCGGTAAATACGGAATTACATGTTTTTAATGATAAACTCATTCAGGAGGCTGTTCAATTTGAATTAGACCGTGGAGGTCAGGTGTTTTTTATCCATAATCGGGTAAATGACCTGATGCAACTGGGCGGGCTAATCCAAAAACTGGTTCCCAAAGCAAGGATTGGTATTGCACATGGGCAATTGGATGGAGATGCCTTGGAAGATGTAATGCTTGATTTCATTAATGGAGAAAAAGATGTCCTGGTGGCTACAACGATTATAGAAGCAGGTCTAGATATCCCCAATGCCAATACCATCATCATCAATCATGCACATATGTTTGGTTTAAGCGATCTGCACCAGATGCGGGGCAGGGTAGGCCGGAGTAACAAAAAAGCTTTCTGTTATTTACTTTCACCGCCTTTATCAACTTTAACTTCCGAAGCCAGGAAGCGTTTAAGTGCTATTGAAGAGTTTTCTGATCTGGGCAGCGGTTTTAATGTAGCCATGCGCGATTTAGATATCCGTGGAAGCGGAAATTTATTGGGTGCTGAGCAAAGTGGTTTCATCGCCGAAATCGGTTTCGAAATGTACCATAAGATATTAGATGAAGCCATTCAGGAACTTAAAGACGCTGAATTTAAAGGGCTGTTCGAAAATGAACCTGCCCGTCCGTTTGTGGGCTTTACGCAGGTAGATACCGATCTTGAATTGTATATTCCGGATGCTTATATTACCAACATTACTGAGCGTTACAATTTATACACCGAGCTTTCTAAACTCGAAAATGAAACCGAACTGGTTACCTTTGAAAAACACCTGACCGACCGTTTCGGGCCGATACCGCCACAGGTAAAAACCATGCTCAGTGTAGTGCGTTTACAATGGTTGGGCAAGAAATTAGGTTTTGAGAAAATCAGTTTCAAAAAAAATAGTTTACGTGGATATTTCTTAAGCGATAAACGATCGGCTTATTTTGACTCCAATACTTTCACTAAAATTCTAACTTTTGCACAAAACCATCCGCGGATGTGCAATCTGAAAGAGGTAAAAAATACACTCAGGATTGCTTTTGATAATATAAAGACGGTTGAAGAAGCCATTGAAACTTTGGAGCTTATTGATTAAAAACGTTAATTGAGTCAGTTCATTGACTGAATTAACGTTAATTGAGTCAGTTCATTGACTGAATTGATGTTTTTAGTATATTTGACTTAAATGGAAAGTCAAATTGTTAGATCTTTAAAACCTGTTATCCTCCATACAATCGGGAAAAATAAGGTCATTTTAATTTTCGGAACAAGGAGGGTAGGTAAAACCTGGCTAACAGAAAGCATTATCAAAGATGCTAACGTCAGCCATCTTTCCTTAAATGGAGAAGATCAGGATGTACAGGCATTGCTGTCAAACCGTACAGCAGCCAATTATAAAAGGATTTTGGGCCAGGCCAAACTGCTCATTATTGATGAAGCCCAGGTTATACCTGAAATCGGAAAAATATTAAAGTTCCTCATCGATACTTTTAAAGAGCTCACCATTATTGCAAGCGGCTCATCGACCTTTGATCTTTCGAATCAGACCGGTGAACCTTTAACCGGAAGAAGTTTAACCTATTACCTCCATCCCATAGCACAGGTTGAATTGGATAAACAGGAAAATGCCTTGCAAACCACCCAAAACCTGGAAGAAAGATTAATTTTCGGCTCTTATCCGGAGTTGTTTCACTTGAATTCATTGACTGAAAAAGCACAATATTTAACGGAGCTGGTTAAATCATATCTGTTAAAAGATATTTTGATGTATGAGAATATCCAAAATAGTGCTAAACTACTGGAATTATTGAAACTAATTGCCTATCAGGTTGGATCGGAAGTTTCGATTGATGAAATTTCCCGTAATTTGGGCATTAGCAAAAATACGGTAGACCGTTATCTTGATTTACTTTCGAAGGTTTTTATCATTTATAAAATTGGCGGCTACAGCAATAATTTAAGGAAAGAGGTTACCAAATCATCCAAATGGTACTTTTACGACAATGGTATCCGGAATGCGATTGTAAACGATTTCAGACTGCTGGCTTTGCGCAATGATCAGGGTATTTTATGGGAAAATTACTGTTTTAGCGAGCGCATCAAAAAAATGGAGTACAACCAGCAAAATGCCAGTTATTACTTTTGGAGAACTTATGACCAACAGGAAATAGATCTTATTGAAATTAATAACGGAGAAATGGTAGCTGCTGATTTCAAATGGGGAAACCAAAAGAAGAAGATTCCGGGTTTTTTTGCCAAAAACTATCCTCAAGCTAACTTCTCTGTAATTAACAAAGAAAATTATTTAGATTTTATATTATAAATGTTAGACCCCACTTTATTGCTCGATTTAGTGCAAATGCAAATGCCTTATGGAAAATACAAAGGCTACCTGATCTGCAACATTCCTGAAAGTTATTTGCTATGGTACAAAGACAAAGGTTTCCCGAAAGGAAAATTAGGCGATTTAATGGCTACCATGTTCGAAATCCGGATGAATGGTTTGGAATATTTATTAACGCCCTTGAAGAATCAAAATCGATAAATAAATCCGAACATTTATTCCTGTCGATCGTCTTGCTTAACTTCCGCAGCGAAAAAGATTTTCGGACCAAATCTGCGAAGATCAGGCGCAATCTGAGGGAAACAATTCTATATCTCACAACCATTCTCATTACAAACCGCATCATCATTTTTATTTAATGAGGTTAGCGTTGTTTTAGGTTGAGTTTCTTTCCACTCGGTAAAACTTTGGGTAAGCGCATCGGTAAAAGCCTGAACAGGTTGGGCACCAGAAATACCATATTTACGATCCATTACAAAATAAGGAACGCCTCTGATACCTAAATTCTGGCTTTCATAAATATCATAACGAACAGCTTCAGCAAATTCATCGCTATTTAAAACGGCCACAGCTTCATCCTTATCCAAACCTATTTCAACTGCAAGATCAGCTAAAACATCAGTCTCACCAATGTTTTTGCCATTTACAAAATGGGCTTCAAACAGTTTTTCTTCCGCTAAATCCTGAAGATGATGCTTTGCTGCCAAATGGATTAAACGGTGTGCATTAAAGGTATTTGCTGGAACACTGGTGTCAAAATCTATATTTAAACCTGCATTCGCAGCCATATCAACCACTTGCTTAGTCATCTGTTTGGCCTGCTCAACCGGCATTCCCTTACTTCGCGAGAGGTAATCGTATACCGTTTCATTATTCGTATTATGATACTCTGGGTTGAGCTGAAAACTCTTCCAGTCTATTTCGATTTCATTTTTAAAAGGCAATTTTTCAATGGCCTGCTCAAAATGTCTTTTCCCAATATAGCAAAACGGACACATTACATCCGACCAGATTTCTACTTTCATCGCACAAAATTAAGCGGATTATAATTGGCTATAGTAAAGCCAAAGTAAAAAGCCACTATCCTAAATGATAGTGGCTTCTACATTAATCAAAGAATGTCAATTCTGAGGGATAATTTATTGTACAAAATCCAGATACCTGATAAGGAGATTTTAATAAATCGATTTGCCGTGAGAAACCGTCATTCCCAACTTGATTGGGAATCTTAATGCCTTGGTAGGTTTGCAGGTTGCATTAAGATTCTCGCCTACGCGAGAATGACGACCGATCAGAACGCTCAATGTGACAAACTAAGCAATAACTGGTTATTATTTATACAACTGATTAAATATAAGCTTAAAAGTACCATGCGTTTGTGCCCTGAAGGTAATTTCAGGACCAAAAGCAAGCAATTTACCTTTCCCAACCTCGGCTTCGAAAGCTGTTATCCCATCTTGCAGGTAAGCCTGCCCCCAGGCCCAGCCACTACGCAAAGGAGTGGCGTTTTCAAACCACATCAAAGGTTTGATTTTACCCGAAGCGATGGCATCACCACTGAGTTTAAAAACAGGGCTGTTATCGAAATATATGTCCGCTTCTTTTTCCATCCCCCAATTCGTTGGCAAAGTAGTATCTATACGAACATTTAATACACTTCCGGGAATATAATATTTTTCGGCAGGCAATCTCTTTTCTTCACCATTTATAATTTCGACCATCGCATTTCTTACGGGAAGATTTAAGTGATAAGCCAGGTTCGTACTGCTACCAATGGTTACAATATTGCCACCTGCTTCTAAAAATTTCTTTAATTCAGGAATCGATTTATCGACATTAACCCTGCCCAAACGGTTTCTAAATTCCTGTGGAACCTCTTCTGCCCTTGGTCCGAAAGATCTGTTTCCAAAGCCTCCTCCCTGGACAGAAGGTATAGCTCCACCCACAAAAACAATTACATCGTATTTGGATTTTAAGTTCCCTGCATCTACATCCTGCGGATAAATTACAGTGGCATTATAGTGGTACTGTTCCATTAAAAACCGCACCCAACCGGATGCCATAGAGCCTCCATAAGTATCCCAGAGGGCAACTCTTGCCGGTGAAACTTTAACCTTGTTCTTAGGTGCTGCAGCACTTTTTATTTTGACATTGGCTTTTTCCAATATTGATTTTCCTGCTGAGGAAACATAGAAATCACCGTTTTCTACCGAACGGTAAACTTCAACTTTGTTCTTCAATAAATCGTTAACCGCCGTATAAGAATCGTTTTGTGCAGCACTTAACACATAACCCGATCCATTTGGCAATTTATGCTCAGGTTTTAATAAGTTGCCATAAGGATTTTTCTCAAAAGGCCCCGAAAAATCATCCAGAATACGGTCGAATTTTACATCCATTAAATAAGCTAAAGTCCATCCGGCGGCATCATACGGCGGAATTGGTGCACCACCTTCATATTTAAAATCATTTGGATGATCCTGTGGTTCGAACATATCCAACACATGTGGACGGAAAGCCTGATCGGTTTTAACGACGTAACTTCCGGCAGGGTAATTTTTCCCTGCAACGCTAAACGGGGCCGTTGCTTTTTGCACCACTATACCCGTTCTGATCAATGCGTTTAAAAACTTAATGGCAGTGTTAAAATCGGGTTGATCTGCCGATAAAATATACCCTCGCGGATCACGGTTTACCGGCGCTTTCATCACGGTATCAAAAGCTTTCATGCTAATCTGACGTCGGGATCCTAAATCTGCATCACTTCCAGAATTTGCGGCACCTTTTTCTCCTTTTGCAGCACTGTTAATGGCTTCAATTTTCTTTGGAGAGAAAGACCAGGTGTTTTTTTTACCTCTTTCAATCGAATTTCTACCCATTTGATAAATATTGTACAGTAACTCATCATGGTAACGCGACGCGTAGTTCAAAACGGCATAGTTTAACGATACAGAATAATCGATCGAATTCTTAAAATACCATTTTCTCGGAGTGATCGGGTTTGGCGAATCCCCACTCGGCAGCAAACGCGATGGAACCAATGGAATTTCGGATGGAGTAGGATTGCCGATAATTTCGGTCAGCAGTCCAATCATGTTATGAAAATAGGTGGTCGTCCTTAATCCTCCGTTGTACCAGGTAGAATAAACAGACCCACCACGTTGGGTGTAACCGGGCTTATTTTCTACGTTCATCCTGTTATGCATGGCCGCACCTACTGCATCCAAACTGGTTAAAATGGTTGGGTCGAATACATAATTAAAAGGATCCCGATAGGGTGGGCCTGCCACGACTGTTCCCGCCGGACCAGCCTGATGATGGTTGTACATAATCTGCGGGATCCACTCTATAAAAAGCTGACGGCCGATATTCTGTGTTTCTTTGAGATTTAGCATAAAAAAATCGCGGTTATTATCATGCCCGGCATATTTTTCGTAAAGCACAGGCAATCCGGATGTTGTTCTTTTCTTAGGGTCTTTATTCCTCATGTACCAATTGCTGATCAACTCCTGTCCGTCAGGATTGGCATGGGTAAATAAAATGATCACATTATCCAGGATACGCAAAGTTTCAGGATCGGTTCTCGAGGCAAATTCATATATCGTCTGAATCAGCTGATGGGTACCAACCACTTCATTTGCATGCAGGCCGCCATCTATCCAAACTACTGCCTTACCCTCCTGTGCCAAGGTTTTCGCCTGTTCGGGAGTAATTTCAGCATGGGCCAGCTGTTGTGAAATTTCTTTATAACGGTCTAATTTATTCAAGTTTTCGGGCGAAGAAACTATCAGCATATATTGACTTCTGCCTTCTTCGGTTTTACCGATATCCACTAGTTTAATCCGGTTAGAACTTGCAGCCAGTTTTTTAAAATAGTCTGCTGTTTGGGTGTAATTGGCTAACTGATAATCGTCTCCGACATCAAAACCGAAATGAGATTTTGGCGTGGGTACCTCCTGCGCCGGCAATGCATAGCTGTTTACCATTAAAAAAGCAATGCAAAGCCCTTTAAAGTAGTTTTTGATCATAAATAAGGATTTAAGTTTGGGTAGCCAAATATAATAGAGAATGGGCATCATAAACCGCTTGCTGTAAATTTGTTACAAGTGATAATATGTTCTGAGTATAATATGTTAAACATCGCAAAAAACCATACTGTCTGCATATATCCATGGCTAAAAAAATTAAATACCATGAATTGGAAGCAGTCGAAATCCAATGCTTAAGAAAATACCTTAATCTTTAAATCCTAATCCATACATTTGTGCTGATGTAAGTTCTTAACTTTATTTTTCATCAACCGATACAGGTTCCCGGAGTTACACCCGGGATTAATAGGGAATCGTGTGCAAATCACGAGCTGTCGCGCAACTGTAAATTCTGTCTTTTGTTTAAAAAAGACAACGGTCTTATCATTCATGCCACTGTTCTTTTATGAGGATGGGAAGGCGATAGGATCGGGAATAAGTCAGGAGACCTGCCTATATTGAATTGACGGTGCTTTCGCGTTATAAAGTAATTGGTCAGGTCTGATTGTACACCATAAAATCAAAATTTTATAGGCTTGCTTTAAGCTTTTTGCTGATAAGTGGGCCGGTTGTGCCCTAACCTTTCCTTAAATTTTAAACAAAAAGTATTACAAATATTGCTTTAAGAGCTTTTAAACGATTTTTTTACTTAATCTTTAAGAGAGATGCTAACGCAAAATCTAGGCTATCCGCGAATAGGTAGTCAAAGGGAATTAAAGAAAATCTGCGAAAATTATTGGGCAGATAAAACTGGGTACAAAAATGTACTGCAGGTGGGCAAAAACATTCGCCACGAAAATTGGAAACAGCAAAAAGAAGCCGGTATTGATGTGATTCCATCAAACGATTTTTCTTTTTATGATCATGTCCTCGATCATTCCCTAATTTTTGGAGCCATCCCAAAAAGGTACAACGAGGTGATCCTGAGAAAAGGAAATGAGGAACTTGATCTTTATTTCGCGATGGCAAGAGGGTGCCAAAAAGAAGGGCTGGATGTGGTAGCGATGGAAATGACCAAATGGTTCGATACCAATTACCATTACATTGTGCCTGAGTTTTACAAAAACCAACCTTTTAAACTTTTCTCTACCAAAATTATCGATGAGTTTTATGAGGCAAAGCAATTAGGAATTGATACCAAACCTGTCCTAATCGGTCCGGTTTCCTATCTTTTGTTGGGTAAGGAAAAAGAAGCAGGTTTTGAAAAAATAGACCTGATTAAAAACCTCCTTCCGGTTTATATAGAGATTTTATCACGTTTAGACGCGCTGGATGTAGCGTATGTCCAGTTTGATGAGCCATTTTTGACTTTAGATCTTACTGATAAAGATAAAAAAGCTTATGAATATGCCTATAAAGAAATCCGGAAAGCTTTTCCAAGGTTAAAAATTGTTTTAGCTACTTATTTTGAAGGACTAGGCAACAACCTAGCATTAACGACCTCATTGCCTGTAAATGTTTTACATATCGACCTGGTACGCGCAGAAGATCAATTAGGTGATGTTTTAGCTTCGTTAAAAGAAGATACCATTCTTTCTTTAGGTTTGGTAGATGGAAGAAACATCTGGAAAAATGATTTCTCGAAATCTCTTTCAATCATCAATCAGGTTATAGAAAGAAGAGGCCAAGATAAAGTCTGGATTGCTCCATCTTGTTCATTGATCCATTCGCCTGTTGATCTGGAGAATGAAACCAACGAGAAAATTTTATCTGCAGAAATTAAACAATGGCTGGCCTATGCAAAGCAAAAAATTGCAGAACTAGTTACCTTAAAAAAACTGATCACCAACGAAAGCCCTGCATCTACCCTGCAAAAACTCGAAGAAAATAAGATTGCCATTGCTAACCGTAAAGTTTCTAAAATCATCCATAATCCTACCGTTAAACAAAGGGTTTTGGCCTTAAAAGAGCAGGATGCTCAACGTCTGAGTCCATTTCCGTGTAGAAAAATCAAGCAACAGGAGCTTAATCTGCCCATTTATACCACCACTACCATCGGATCGTTTCCGCAAACCACAGAGGTAAGAAGCTGGAGGGCAAAATTAAAAAACGGAACGTTCACTGTTGAGGAATACGATGATCTCCTTGCAAAAGAAACTGAAAAAGCAGTAAGATGGCAGGAAGAAATCGATCTGGATGTTTTGGTTCACGGTGAGTTTGAACGCAATGATATGGTTGAATATTTTGGTGAGCAGCTTGATGGTTTTGCTTTCTCTAAAAATGGTTGGGTACAGAGCTATGGATCACGCTGTGTAAAACCACCAATTATCTTTGGTGATGTTTCGCGCCCAAAACCCATGACGTTAAAGTGGACGGCTTATGCGCAGTCGCTTACCTCTAAATACATGAAAGGCATGTTGACAGGTCCGGTAACCATTTTACAGTGGTCGTTCGTAAGAAATGACCAGCCACGATCAGAAACCTGTACACAGATTGCCCTGGCTATCCGCGACGAGGTATGCGACCTGGAAAATGCAGGGATTAAAATCATTCAGATTGATGAGCCAGCCATTAGAGAAGGTCTGCCTTTGCGCAAAGCTGATTGGCAAGACTACCTGAACTGGGCAGTGAAAGCCTTTAAAATTTCAGCTAGTGGTGTGAAAGACGATACGCAGATCCACACCCATATGTGCTATTCGGAGTTTAACGATATCATCCAAAACATTGCCGATATGGATGCAGATGTGATTACCATCGAAACCTCACGCTCACAGATGGAATTATTAGACGCATTTGCCGATTTTAAATATCCAAATGAGATTGGACCGGGCGTTTACGATATCCACTCTCCCAGGGTTCCTAAACGTGAAGAAATGGTTCAGTTACTCAAAAAAGCGAAAGCTGTTATTCCTTCAACACAGCTTTGGGTAAATCCCGATTGTGGTTTAAAAACACGCGGATGGGACGAAACCAAAAAAGCATTGATCGAAATGGTGGAAGCCGCAAAAGAGATGCGAAAAACCGAAGATGTACTTTCAGCGAACCTTCAGGTGAATTAATCTGATTTTTAATGTATAAATCAATAGGATTGACAGATAAATTTTACTAGGTAACGTTCCTTAAGAAATCGTCATTCCCAACTTGATTGGGAATCTTAAAGCACTCACATTAAGATTCCCGCATGCGCGAGAATGACGAACGCACTATTGGATTTTGTCAATAGTGGCTTGTCGAAGGCCGTCATTGTGAAATAGATTGCCCTTCTACAAGCATTGGATGAGATTTTTCCTGATTAATTTTTTATCCTCATCTCAACTTTGACAACTTTCTGATCAGAAAGTTGTCAAAGCTTTTTACTCACCCTATATTTACCGCCATGACATTATCAGAAAGAATAGAAAACTCAAAAACCAGTATTTTTAAAGCCGTTTTTCCGAATACAACCAATCATTATGATACGCTTTTTGGTGGCACTGCCATGCATTTAATGGATGAAGTTGCTTTTATTACCGCAACCCGTTTTAGCCGCCAGATTATGGTTACCGTGAGCAGCGATCGGATCGATTTTAAAAAACCGATTCCGGCAGGTACCATTGTAGAGCTTATTGGCAAGGTAAGCCATGTGGGTAACACCAGTTTAAAAGTTAACGTAGAAATTTATATCGAACAGATGTATGCCGAAGGAAGAGAACTGGCCGTACATGGCGACTTTACTTTTGTAGCCATTGATGAAAACAAAAAGCCCGTTCAGGTAATTAAATAATCTTATAAATTTTTGCTAAAGTGATATAAAAAAGATCAGGTTTAAATCTTTAGATTTGATCATGGAACACCAGCATTCGGAAGAAGAGTTAAAAAATATTGCGTACCAATTGGGCTGTCCCGAAGGCGAACATGGTATTAAAACAGGGGAGATGATGCATGCGAGCAACATCGGCATGACTACTTCTGCAATTGATGCATTAGATCTCAAAAACAATGAAAATGTTTTAGAAATTGGCCACGGAAACGGTGGGCACATTGCTCAGCTATTATCAAAAGCAGAAAACCTAAAGTATTACGGCGCAGATATTTCAAAGACGATTATTGCCGAAGCTGAAAAAATCAATCAGGAGTTTTTAACACAGGGAAATGTTCAATTCAAACTGACAGATGGAAATAGTTTGCGTTTCCATGATCATCAGTTCGACAAAATTTTCACCGTCAATACCATTTATTTCTGGAGAAATCCAAGCGGATACCTTAACGAAATAAAACGCACTTTGAAGCCTAACGGGATCCTTGCTTTATGCTTTGCCGATAAAAGCTTTATGCAAAATCTTCCATTTACATCTTATGGTTTTACGCTTTATGAAGTTGAAAAAGTAAAAAAGTTACTAGAAAGTGCCGGCTTTACAATTGAAAATATGGTTAACAAAACAGAACAGATAAAAAGCAAAACAGGCCAGCAGGTAGAGAGAACATATCATGTTATGGTTGCTTCCAATTAGATACATCAATAAAAAATCATAGCCTTCGTTTACGAGGATTAGCTAAAATAGCGATTGTATCGGCTAAAGCACAATCGCACTACAGATGTAATCATTTATTCTGGTTAAGGCGACTATAATTAGCTAGGCTTAAAAACAGCCATCAAATCTGAGTTTGTCTACGTCAATCTGCGGCTAAAATTTCTTTTGTTTTTAATACAAAATCAGATATAAATACGCATAAACTACCGGCGCAGCCAATAATAAGCCATCAAAACGATCTAACAAACCGCCATGCCCTGGCAGCAAACCCCCACTGTCTTTGGTATCTAAACTGCGTTTAAGCATCGATTCCACTAAATCTCCCAATGTGCCAAAACTTGCAATTAACACAGCCATACCCATCCAAACCCAAGCCTGGTTTTCGGTAAACAGAAAAGACAAACCAAAAGCAACCAAAATGCTGGTGAACATCCCTCCGAAAAATCCTTCCCAGCTTTTCTTCGGCGAATGACGTTCGAACAGTTTTCGTTTACCGTATTTTACGCCAAAAAGATAAGCACCGGTATCATTTGCCCAGAGCATTAACAGAAATGCCAGCGGTAAATGAAAATTATATTCATTCCAGTTTTTTAAAAAGCCCAGCGCATGGAAAAAACAGAACGGAATGGTAACATAAACAAAGCCAACAAATGTATAGGAGATATTGGCAAAAGGTATTTTGTTTTTTTTATACAACTCGGTGATAAAAACCGAGAAAATTAGCGGGATACAAAGCAACAGATATTTAACATCATATTCTAAGTAATGCAGGCCTGCGGCCATTAAAAAGATTAAGGATCCTGCCATTAAGCCTATGTTTCGATGCGGCCTGATGCCGGCATTTTTAATCAGCTTATAAAATTCGAATAAGGATAAAACACTTAGAATAAGATAGAAAATTGTAAATGCATAACTCCCCAAAAAGATAGAGCCAAGCATGACGATGGTAAAAAAGAAAGCGGTTATTGCCCTGGTTTTCATTTAAGGTAAGAGGTAAAAGGTGTAAGGTTTAAGGTCATGATCACTATTCAATTTCGTTCTCAACGATGTATTCTATGGCTTTATTGAAATCTACCTTATTCACCAAAACATTTATTTCGCCAATATTATATGCCGAGAGCTGTTTATTTATGGTAACCGCCGGGATGCCGGCTTCTGTTAATCCCTGCTTTAACACTTCTGCCGCAAAGGCATTGCTGGTGGTGTATACTTTAACCCAATTTTCGCTCACTTGATGCGCTATCTTTAAAAAATTTAAACAAAGCTATGGTAATTATTGCACTAATTAAATAGCCATACCAAGTAAAACCGATCGGTTCATCAGCTTTATCAAGTGGCATATGGTGTTTTTGCATATAAAAAGCCGCACAAACCGCGTAGGCATTATTCAAAAAGTGCGCAAACATAGCATACCAGATACTGCCACTAAAGTAATACAGGTAGCCAAAACCAGCTCCCAGTAACAACCGAGGTACAAAACCATAAAATTGGACATGGATGGTACTAAAAATGACGGCCGAAAGCCAGATCGCCAGATGCGGATTTCCAAAGGCGCGTGCCAATGAACGCTGTACACCACCTCTGAACATCAACTCCTCACCAATGGCAGGTAAAATTGCAATCATGACCAGATTGACCACAAAATCGAAATTGCTGCGTACCGTGATCAGTTGAATGGTCATTTTTGCTGCCAGTTCTTCTTTTTCCTTCATCCACGCCTCAATTCCTTTCAAAAAGTTGGGTAAAGCCATTTTTTGATTCCAGATTACTGTCCACTCCATAAACGGCATACTCACAATCATAATCACGACCACCAGCAAAAGCAGTGAAATCTTGGGTTGTTTAAAGTTATAAAACCTTGTTATTTTTATTCTTTCTGTTAAAGCGAGGGCAAGTGATGGTAAAATAAATGTACCTATTGAACTTAAGATCTGTATAACCTTAAAACCAGAAACATACCTGGCATTACCTGATAAGAGCAGGTCGAAATTACTCACCAAACCCATTCCGTACATGGCTATACAGATTACGAGTCCAATGATACCGAAAACAAAAGCCCCGGCAACTGCGTAAAATAAAAGTAAAAGTAATTGCAGGAAAGGATTGATTTCCCCGTGTTTAGGTGTTACAAAATTCATTATTTGTACCTTTGTATGTTTTATTAATCGTTGAAGATAGAAAATGTCTGTAAAGATAGGAAATATAGATTTAGGTGAGTTCCCGTTATTACTGGCTCCAATGGAGGATGTAAGTGATCCGCCGTTCCGTTACGTATGTAAGAAAAACGGGGCAGACATGATGTATACCGAATTTATTTCTTCGGAAGGCTTGATCCGTGATGCCGCAAAAAGCTTGCAAAAACTTGATATTTTCGAATATGAAAGACCGATCGGCATCCAGATTTTTGGTGGTGATATCGAACACATGCGCGAAGCTTCAGCAATTGCTTCTGCTGCAGGCCCTGATCTGGTTGATATTAATTACGGCTGTCCGGTAAAAAATGTGGTTTGCAAAGGTGCAGGTTCTAGTTTGCTTCAGGATATCGATAAAATGGTAAAGATGACTGATGCTGTTGTTAAAGCTTCGCATTTGCCTGTTACCGTAAAAACCCGCCTGGGCTGGGATGATAATACTAAAAATGTTTACGAAGTTGCCGAGCGACTTCAGGATGTAGGTATCCAGGCATTGACCATTCATGGCCGAACAAGGGCACAATTATACAAAGGAGAGGCAGATTGGAGTTTAATCCGTGAAATTAAACGTAATCCCCGTATAAAAATCCCAATTTTTGGCAATGGTGACGTAGATAGTCCTGAAAAAGCAGCTAATTGGCGTATGGAATACGAGGTAGATGGAATCATGATCGGTCGTGCTGCAATTGGTTATCCATGGATTTTTCGCGAAGTAAAACATTTCTTCACAACTGGAAAACACTTAGCCGGACCAACCATAGAAGAAAGAATTGAGGTTTGCCGTACACATTTAGATAAATCACTGGAATGGAAAGGCCCTAAAACCGGTATTTTCGAAATGCGCCGGCATTATGCCAACTATTTCAAAGGTCTGCCAGATTTTAAACCGTATCGGATGCGATTAGTTGCTGAATCAGACATCAACAACATTTATAGCATTTTAGAAGAAGTGGCAGAAAAATTCGCCAACTATGACGCTACCAGTGTACTGGCTTGATTTTTGAAAGTTTTTTCTTAAATTCGTTATTACCATGGTTACAGCAATTACAGACGGTGTTAAGGTTTCAGTAGAAACCGTGTACCAGCCAGAATATTCAAATCCGGCGAACGAACATTATATGTTTGCCTATCGTGTGGAAATTTCCAATCTTTCTGATTACGCCGTTCAATTGATGCGCCGCCAATGGTTAATTTTCGATTCGAACAGCAGCAAAAGAGAGGTAGAAGGTGAGGGTGTTGTAGGCTTACAACCAATTATACAACCAGGAGAAATGCACGTATATGTTTCAGGCTGTAACCTAAAAACCGATATGGGCAGCATGAAAGGTACCTATCTGATGAAACGTGATATTGATGGCTCTGAATTCGATGTTGATATTCCTGAGTTTCAATTAATAGCTCCTTATAAATTAAATTAATCTTTCCTTATTTTTTCATCTTAAGCGTAGTAGAAGCGCAAAACCAATATTCAGTTTTTAGAAAAGCAATTTCAGTTTTTTATTTTAAGTGTTAGTCCTGCTTTTGTTTCAAGTCCTCGCTGCGGGCTTTTCACGCCAATCAGGTTTAAATTGCAGTGTTTCTGCCAATTTTAAAGGTTTAACAGCGTGGCGTGTAAGCTCTTCTAATCTGATCCCAAATAGTACAACATACCATTTAGCCAGTATCAAGCGGACGATTGTAGCTGGATGCCGATATTTTCATTATTAGAAGCATATACGGGGACCGAAATTTTCATCCTGTCATCAAACCTGCTTTCCAAATAGATATTTTAAATAAGTCAATGAATTTATTTCAGGGTCTATCTTGTTGGAAAAGATGATATGAATTCGGCAGCTATCGGATCAGCTGATGATCCGGTAATAACCAGAAACGGCCAGGATGATGTTCCCGGCCGCGTTGTATTTCATAATGGAGATTCTCTAATCCCTGCTTCTTCCAAAAAGCATCGATGCATAATATAATAAATTGGCCAATGCACCCACAGCCGCAACCACATAAGTCATGGCTGCCCACCAAAGTGCATCTTTCGCCTGTGCATTTTCTTCCTGTGTTTGCATAACTCCACTATTATTTTTTAACCAGGCCAAGGCACGGTTACTGGCATCAAATTCGACCGGTAGCGTAACGATACTGAATATGGTTACCAATGCTAATCCCACTACACCAATTGCCAAAACAATCGGGTTTCCGGTGAAACCTATTAACAATACACCAATTAATAATACCCATTGCAAAAGATTAGATGATATGCTTACCACAGGAACCATGCTGCTTCTTAATTGTAACCAGTGATATGATTTTGCCTGTTGCACTGCATGGCCACATTCATGAGCCGCTACTGCCGCCGCCGCTACACTCCGGCTATAGTATACATCTGTACTTAAATTCACGGTTTTATCTGATGGATTGTAATGATCTGTTAATTGTCCTTCGGTACTCATCACCTTCACATCGTATATTCCATTATCATGCAGCATTCTTTCTGCTACCTCTTTGCCCGATAAACCAGAGCTTAATTGCATTTCGGCATACTTGGAAAACTTGTTTCTAAACCGCCATTGTACAAACATGCTCAGCAATAATACCGGGATGATTAATATTAAATAAACTCCCATTTTCTTTTGTATGTTTTTCATTTAGCCTATATCAAAAAGCGTTCCCATATTATTTAAAGTTTAAAAAACAGTACATTTATACGATGCCAACCAAACATTCATACTGGGAAAAAGAATCATTTTTTTGTAATTATGATGCAATTGTGATTGGCAGTGGAATAGTAGGATTAAACGCTGCCATCCACCTTAGAAAAACGGCTCCTTCCCTAAAGATAGTCATACTTGAAAAGGGATTTTTACCTACAGGCGCAAGTACAAAAAATGCTGGTTTTGCTTGTTTTGGAAGCATTTCTGAACTCATTGAGCAAGAGGAAATGATCGGTAGCGATCGCCTTGCAATGCTGATCGAAAAACGGTGGAAAGGTTTGCTCAAACTACGCCATTTACTGAGCGATAATACCATTGATTATCAATGCATGGGAGGATATGAACTATTTAAAAAAGAAGACAGTCTTTCGACCGAACAGGGTGTATCCAAAATTGAACATTTTAACCTTCTGGTGGATGACATTGTCGGATCCAATGCTTTTCGTTTAAATAATAAAAAAATCAGTTCCTTTGGTTTCGATGGTGTAGGTTGTTTAATCGAAAATCAATATGAAGCCCAGATTGATAGCGGTAAAATGATGTCTGCTTTAATTCAGTATGCGCAACAACTTGGCATCAGTATTTTTAACAATTGCAATGTAGATCGGATTGAAGAAGAATCAATAGGTTTCCGCCTGATTACCAAAAATGGAAATTTTTCATCTAAACGATTAATTCTGACTACCAATGCCTTTGTCAAAGGTCTATATCCTGAAGTGGATATCAGCCCTGGCCGCGGCCAGGTTTTAATTACCAAACCCATTAAAGATTTAAAGATAGCGGGTACTTTCCATTATGATAAAGGTTATTACTATTTCAGGAATATTCATAACAGAATTTTATTGGGCGGTGGCCGGAACATTGATTTTAAAGCAGAAGAAACTGCTATTTTTGGCCAAACTGAACCAGTACAATCGGCACTTGAGCATTTACTAAAAGAAGTAATTTTACCAGCAATCCCCTACGAGATCGATTACCGTTGGAGTGGCATTATGGCTTTTGGTAAAACATTAGAGCCCTTTATCGAAGAAATCCGTCCAAATGTATTTTGTGCAACCAGGTGCAACGGTATGGGTATTGCCATTGGCTCACAAACCGGAGAAGATGTAGCGGATTTGCTGTTAAATAAATTATAGCTGTTTTTTTACCACCAGAGAATATCGAGGAAAAGCACAAAGGACGCAGACTTTTGTTTTCTTTAAAGACCCTTCCATGCCTTCAGGATTGTAGATGACAGCGGAAAGAGCTAATTACATTTCCATCATCCATTTTACATCTTACGTCATTTAAACACCACCGTTTTATTCCCGCTTACAAAAACCCTATCTTCAAAAATCAGTTCTAATGCTTCCAATAAAACTTTTTTCTCTATTTCTTTACCGGCACGAACCATTTCCTTCACCCCAAAATTATGGTCCACATGAGTGGTATGCTGGGTAATAATCGGCCCTTCATCTAAATTATCGGTAACAAAATGTGCGGTAGCTCCAATAATTTTTACCCCACGTTCAAAAGCCTGGCGATAAGGGTTGGCACCTATAAAAGCTGGTAAAAAGGAATGATGGATATTAATGATTTTACCCGCATAATCCTTTACAAAATCAGCGGAAAGAATACGCATAAACTTGGCCAATACCAGATAATCTATCTCAAATTGATTAATGATGTTTTTTACTTCATCCTCGAATACACTCTTATCCTTATTGTTATGATCTACGTAAAAATAAGGGATACCTAGTTTCTCGGTAAAATCCCTCAGACTTTCGTAATTGCCAATAACACATTGAACATTTGCACCTAAAGTTTTAAACTGGTTTTTAATCAGTATTTCTGCCAAACAATGATACTCTTTCGTAACCAGGACAGCAACCTGCTTTTCCTGTTTGGTAATTAAATTCACTTTTGCCGCATTTGGTAAATTTTCTAACAGTTCCTCCTTTAATTTTTCTGGATATTCCAGGTTTCCGGTACAGGCAATCCTGGTAAAAAATGCTTTATTAGCTTCATCTACAAACTCGCGCATGGCAATAATATTCAATTGATGTGCAGCCAGTACCCGGGTAATATGGGTAACTAAACCCACCTGATCAGGGCAGGAGATAAGGATGGTTAAAGCGTTCATTTTTAAAATACTAATATCCAATGATAAATAATTTTTACGGTTTTTTACGGTTAAAACTGACTAATTTTTTTTGGTATATCTATTTAAATCTTCATTTTTGCTAAAATTTTTATCATTATGGAAATCGTTGGTATTACTTTACTAATTGTAATTTTAATTGTTCTGGTTATTCTATTGCTAAAGAAACCTCAGGCATCGCTATCCATCGTTTCCTTAGAAGATTTTGAAAAGATGAAAATTGAAAATGAAACGTTAAAAATCAGTTTGGCCAAAGCCGATGAACGCGTTTCCAATTTATCTGCTGAAAAAGAGCATATCACCGCTTTGCTTAAAGAAGAACAACTACGCTTAATTGATGAATTACAAGCTGAGCGCGATCGGCTGGCTGATGCCAACCGTGAGCTGGAAAGTACGAGGTCGTTCTACCTGGCTGAAAAGGAAAAACTGGCAGAACAAAAATTAAGTTATGAGCAGTCTCAACAAAAGTTGAACAAAGATTTCGAATTAATTGCCAATAAAATTCTGGAAGAAAAGTCCACCAGATTTATTGAACAAAACAGGACTAATCTGGATATTATCCTCAATCCTTTGAAAGAAAATATCAAAGCTTTCGAAGATAAGGTGGAAAAGGTTTACAAAGCAGAGTCAGATGAAAGAAATATACTAAAAGGTGTAATTTCAGAATTACAGATCCAAAGTAAACTTATTCAGGAAGACGCCAATAATTTAACCAGGGCTTTAAAAGGCGACAGTAAAAAACAGGGAAATTGGGGAGAGATTATTTTGGAAAAGGTTTTGGAGCGATCAGGTTTAGTGCGCGATCAGGAATACCGAATCCAGGCTTCATATGCATCTGCTGAAGGTAGCCGTTATCAACCCGATGTGGTAATAGACCTTCCGGATGATAAACATCTTGTTGTTGATGCCAAGGTGAGTTTAGTAGCATATGAACGATCGGTATCAGCAGAAACTGATGAAGAGCGTGAAGGCTATTTAAAACAGCACCTGGTCTCCATTAAGAATCATATTCAGGAACTTTCATCAAAAAACTATCAGGATTTATATAAAATCAATTCTCCTGATTTTGTTCTATTGTTTATTCCTATCGAATCTTCTTTTAGCATTGCAGTACAAAAGGATGCGGAACTCTTCAATTTTGCATGGGATAGAAGAGTGGTAATTGTAAGCCCATCTACCATGTTAGCTACCCTACGCACCATCGCCAGCATGTGGAAACAAGAACGTCAAAACCGTAATGTGATGGAAATTGCCCGTTTAAGCGGCAGCATGTACGACAAGTTTGTAGGTTTTATAGCTGATATGGAAAATATTGGGAAACATATTAAAAATGGACAGGATGCTTACGACAAAGCCATTAATAAATTGTCGGCCGGTGCCGGAAATTTAGCCAATACTTCAGAAAAGATTAAAAAATTAGGGGCGAAAGCTACCAAGCAGATTGATAAAAAGTATCTGGATCTGAATGAAAATCAGGATTTATAATTTGTACAAAGAAGCCTTCCGGTTTTTGAAAATCAATATATATAGTAGCTTTCTGCAATTTGTATCTACAATTTATCGTCATTCCCGATCCGATGGCTATCGGACGGGAACCACGGAGTGCTCATCGAAGATAATCTTAACACAAGCGTATTAAGATTCCCGCATGCGCGGGAATGACGGCCAAATTTTTATTTCTTAAAAGCATTCCAGCCCTGGGCTTTAAGCTCGTGTACATTATTTGACTTGGAAACCATTTTGCAACCTGAATTTTTATCCGTTACATGACCGATTACCGTGATATCTACGTCATGTTTGAGTTTTTTATAATCATCCTGGCTAATGGTAAACAACAACTCATAATCTTCGCCACCACTTAGTGCACAAACCGTTGGATCAATTCCCAATTCACGTGCGGTTTCATAGGTCATGGGATCTAAAGGAATTTTCTCTTCGTAAATGGTCATTCCTTTATCTGATTGTTCTGCCAGATGCAAAATCTCTGAGGCCAAACCATCCGAAACATCGATCATAGATGTCGGTTTAATATCCATTTCTTCCAATAATGCCACAATATCCATCCTGGCTTCCGGTTTTAATTGTCGTTCGATGATATAATCTTTACCTTCCAAATCTGGTTGGATCTGTGGATTTTCCAGATAGATCAATTTCTCCCTTTCCAAAATCTGCAGACCTAAATAAGCGCCGCCCAAATCGCCGGAAACGCATAACAGATCATGCTCCTGCGCACCATTTCTGTACACCACTTTATCAGCATCAGCATAACCAATACTGGTAATACTAATCACTAAACCTTGCTTACTTGATGAGGTATCACCCCCGATTAAATCGATATTATATTTATTGCAGGCCAGTTCAATGCCTTTATAAATTTCTTCCACCGCTTCTAACGGAAATTTGCTCGACAAACCCAGTGAAACGGTAATCTGACTTGCCTTTCCGTTCATGGCATAAATATCACTCAGGTTTACTTGTACAGCTTTGTAACCCAGGTGCATCAACGGCACATAAGCCAGATCGAAGTGAATTCCTTCCAATAATAAATCGGTCGAAATTAAGGTCTGTTTTCCCTTGGCATCTAAAACTGCTGCATCATCACCAACTCCTTTTACCGAATAATTGTTTCTAATTTTAAAATTGGTAGTCAGGTGTTTTATTAACCCAAATTCACCTAATTCATTGATATTTGTGCGTTCTTTATTTTCAAACATAAGTTATATTTAAAGGCAAAGCCTTATTTTATTTTTAAAAATTTAACCGTCATTCTGAGCACAGCGAAGAATCTTTGCCTGAAAACAATGGCTTCATAGCAGCAGATCCTTCCTTCGTCAGGATGACAGATTCTTATTCTCCATCCAGTTTTTCCCTTCGGTAAACCTGGCAATTAACATGGCTGCAACATTATCACCCGTGGCATTTAACAAAGTAGCCATGGGATCAACCAAAGTTCCGATAATCATAGCAGGTGGTAAGGCTTCGGGTGGCAACTGATAAGCCGAAATCATCAATAATTCGCCTATATAACCGCCATTTGGTATCCCACCTTCAACAACACTTACCAATACGGTAATACCAAACGCCAAAATAATCGTATCCACATGCACCAAATCTTTACCAAAAATGGCAAAAACAACGGCAATTTTTATAATGGAACTAATACTTGATCCATCTTTATGCAAAGTTGATCCCAAAGGAATTGTTACATTGGTAATGTATGCCGGCACGCCCATTTTTGTAGTCCCTTCCAAGTTTGCCGGAATCGTAGCAATGCTGCTACAGGTTCCGATAGAAGTTAAAGAAGGTACGATGTTATTTTTCCAAAATACTTTTATCGCCTTAAATCCACCAGCTATGAAAGCATACAACGTAAAAAAAACAATAAAATAAAATGCGCCGATGCCATAATACAAACCCAAAGCTTTGGCATAAGTTCCAAAAAGTTGTGGACCAAATACCCCAACCTGGTAGGCAAAATAAGCACCCAGACCGACCGGACCTAATTTCATAATCAAAATGATGAGTTTTTTCATCACTTCATTACCTGAGACCAAAAATTTTTTAAAGCCTTCACCTTGATTTTCAGCATATAAGGTTGAAAAACCTACTAACACGGAAAAAATAATTAGCGCCAGCATATTTTTCCTGCTTGCGATCTCGAAAAATTCGCCAACGGTTAAAAGTTGCGTCATTTGTTCACCAAACGACTGGATTTTCTCAGGTTCAGCCGATAACGTAGCATTTCCCAATTGCTGATGGATAGGGAAGATCCATGTCGCAAATAAAGTTAAAATTGCAGATATAAGTACGGTGGAAAGAAATACCAAAACCATAATGGTTAATAATTTTCCTAATTTTTTTGTCCTGTCTATATTTGCAATGGCTGAAGAAACCGCAAAAAATACCAGTGGAATAACCGCTGTAAACAACAGGTTTAAAAATATATCCCCTAACGGTTTAATACTTTCAACACTTTTTCCAAAAATTAAGCCCACAATACTTCCGGCAGTTATACCCGCCAAAAGCCATAATAAGCCTGAATAATTTTTAAGGATATTGTTGTTTTCCATAAATAATTTCAATAAACCTATCACGTTCTTAAAAACCTGTCAGGTTAGATGGGTTTTACAAGCCCAAGTCTGCCGAAATATCCAGCATCCTTTGGATGGGTTTACGCGCCTGTTCTATAATATGCTCAGGAACAGTTACCTCAGGCAGACCGTTTTTAATACATAAATATAGTTTTTCTAAAGTATTTCTTTTCATGTAGGGGCAATCGTTGCAGGCACAACTGTTGTTCGGCGGTGCCGGAATAAATGTTTTTGTCGGATTTGCCTTTTCCATCTGGTGGATAATTCCACTTTCGGTAGCCACAATAAATTCTGTAGCAGGGTTGGTGATGGTATATTTTAAAAGTCCGGTAGTAGAACCAATATAATCAGCCATTTTCAAAACCACTTCTTCACATTCCGGATGTGCAATAAATTTAGCATTCGGATGGCGTTCTTTCAGTTTTGTGATTTTTTCCTGCGAAAAAATTTCATGTACCATACAGGCGCCATTCCATAATACCAAATCGCGTCCCGTTTTTTTGGCTACGTAAGCTCCTAAGTTCCGATCTGGTCCGAATATTATTTTTTGGTCTTTAGGTAAACTCTCTACAATCTGTACTGCATTCGTACTTGTACAAACAATATCACTCAAAGCCTTTAATTCAGCTGTACAGTTTACGTAAGTGATGACCAGATGATCCGGATATTTCTCTTTAAACTTCCTGAATAAATGTGGTGGGCAACTATCTGCTAATGAGCAACCTGCTTTTACATCCGGCAATAAAACAGTTTTGTTAGGAGATAAAATTTTTGCTGTTTCAGCCATAAAATGCACACCGGCAAACACGATTACATCAGCATCTGTTTTTGCAGCTTCCTGTGATAAGCCTAAACTGTCTCCAATATAATCAGCAATATCCTGTATATCAGGTTCTTGGTAATAATGCGCAAGGATTATGGCATTTTTTTCTTTTTTTAGTTTCTCAATCTCAACAAAAAGATCGAGCGTAGGGTCAATCTCTTCTTCTGCGAAACCTTTTTTATTGATTTCTTCTAAGACATCTATGTTCATTTTTAAATTTTCCTTTTTTGAATGTTGACGTTGGTCAAAGATAAAGCTTTCCACGTCTCAATAATTAATAAGTTATTTTAAATAAATAATTCTTGTTTGTTTATTAGTGTGTTAATATTGTTGGCAATTTTAGAAATTTCTTTCGTTTAGATAAGTTATTAATTGTTTACTAACATTTAGATTACATTTATCTAATATTATAGATTTGATTTTCAGCGCTATCGAAAATTCGCTCAATTTTTATCAATACTGGAATGTTAATTGTTTATAAGTGGGGAAAAAGTTAATTACTTGTATAAAGCTGCTTAAAAATTGCGCAAAAGATTGTGGCAAATTGTGTTTTTAGAGTAGCTTTAAACATTCAAATTTATTTGTTAGGATAATTTAGACACAACGCTAACATTTATTAACTAGTTGTTAACATCGTGGATAAAGTAAATGTTTTTTATTAATGAAGAAAGTAGATTTTCTGGTAATTGGTTCAGGTATAGCGGGTTTGAGTTTTGCACTTAAGGCAGCTAAGTTTGGTAAGGTTTTAATTGTAACCAAATCGAACGAAGATGAATCAAATACAAAATACGCTCAGGGCGGTGTTGCAGTAGTGGTAGATAAAGGTGATTCTTTTGAGAAACATATTGAAGATACTCTAATTGCCGGAGACGGATTATGTGATCAAAAAATTGTGGAAATCGTTGTAAAAGAGGGGCCTCAGCGTATTCAGGAGATCATTGATTATGGTATAAACTTCGATAAGGACAATGCCGGTTTTTACGATTTGGCTAAAGAGGGCGGGCACTCAGAACATCGCGTTTTGCACTATAAAGATATTACCGGGTATGAGATTGAGCGGGTTTTGTTAACTGAAATTCATAAGAATAGCAACATAGAGATATTAACACATTACTTCGCACTGGAGTTAATTACCCAGCACCACCTGGGTGAGTTTGTGGATAAACGTACTGAAGATATTAACTGTTATGGCATATATGCCTTTAATACAGAGCTTAACGATGTGGAAAAGATTGTGGCAAATGTGACTGTGATGGCTTCAGGTGGTGCCGGGCATGTTTATTCGGCCACCACAAACCCGGTTATTGCCACAGGCGATGGCATGGCCATGGTTTACCGGGCAAAGGGAAAAGTACGAAATATGGAGTTTATTCAATTTCATCCAACTGCTTTATATCATCCCGGAGAGTATCCATCATTCCTGATTTCTGAAGCGGTGAGGGGTTTTGGGGGCGTTTTAAGACGTAAGAATGGCGAAGAATTTATGCACGAGTATGATGAGCGTAAATCATTGGCACCGCGTGATATTGTAGCGCGCGCAGTAGACAATGAAATGAAAAAATCAGGAGACGATTTTGTTTATCTCGATATCACCATGCGAAAGAAAGCAGATATATTAAAACACTTTCCTAATATATATGCTAAATGTTTATCAATAGGCATTGATATGACGAAAGATTATATACCGGTTACACCTGCCTCTCATTACATGTGTGGCGGTATCCTGGTGGATGAGTATGGTCGTTCTTCCATTAAAAATCTATATGCTTGCGGAGAGTGTTCTTCAACCGGTTTACATGGCGCTAATCGATTGGCTTCCAATTCCTTACTGGAAGCCACGGTATTTGCTCACCGGATCTATCAGGACGCTGTAGAAAATTTTAAAAATAATATTATTCCCGATCACATTCCTGAATGGGATTCGCAAGGGGTTACGCAAAGTAACGAGGATGTACTGGTAACGCATAACCTGAGAGAGTTACAAAAGATCATGGGCGATTATGTAGGTATTGTACGTTCTGATTTCCGTCTGGAAAGGGCACATCGTCGCTTGTTTTTAATTCATCAGGAAACAGAGGAGTTTTATAAAAAGAATAAAGTTTCAGTTAAACTCTGCGAGTTGAGAAACGTCATTCAGACGGCTTATCTGGTGATAAAATCGGCCATGCAGAGGAAAGAGAGTAGGGGGTTACATTATACCACAGATTATCCGGAGCATGCTAATGAACTGGTAGATACTGTTTTTTAGAAGATATCTTTATACTGATCCGATTGCTATCGGATTTAGTTCAACATCTGACAAGCTATATAAATAATCCTTTAGAGACCCTGAAATTGTTTCAGGGTGACGTAAAATAGATATTATGCCTTTAATACTGCCCGTAAAAGATAAATGCCCTGAAATAGGAAAAGATAATTTCATTGCAGAGAATGCCACGATTGTGGGTGATGTGGTAATAGGAGATAAATGTTCCGTATGGTTTAATGCCGTGATCAGAGGCGATGTAAATGCCATTACGATCGGAAATGAATCAAACATTCAGGATGGTGCAGTAATTCATGCTACTTATTTAAAAGCTTCCACACATATTGGTAACAGGGTATCTGTTGGGCATAATGCTATTGTACATGGTTGTACCGTTCGGGATCATGTTTTGATCGGTATGGGTGCCATTGTAATGGATCATGCGGTGATAGAAGAGTATTGTATCATAGCTGCCGGATCTGTCGTACTGGAAAATACGATTTGCGAAACCGGTTATTTATATGCGGGTACACCTGCAAAAAAAATAAAGCCCATTACGGAAGAGCAAAGGGCTTTACTGAATAAATTGCCTGATAATTATATCATGTATTCGGGATGGTTTAGCCAATAGTTTTCGTCATCTTTTGTTGCTGTTAAGACCCTGAAATGAATTAAATGCGTTGTTTACCGCTGCGCTACAGATAAGGGTGACGGCTATTTTTAATCACTTTTAGGCGATGGTATCACCAACGGATCTTCACGTTCCCAGTTGGGTTTTAAATCCATTAATGCCTTTAAATACCATACTTTTTCAGGTTGGTATCCTTCCCTGACATTTCCCGTGTCCCAGATGCCATTTTTATTTTCATCGTAAATAACCCTGAGCATATATTTTCCTGCCGGATACTTAGAAAAAATAACTTTGGTGTTTTGGCTAACCGGAAAAGATTTTACAACTTCTTTTTTTTCATTTAGGAACTGCACCACATATCTTTTTGAGGTATCCGGTACAGTTACATTTAATACCAGGGTAGTATAAGCATCTTGATTTTCAAGCGTAAAACGTTTCGTTATGTCTTTATTTTTGGCATTAAATATGGCTGTGAAAGCGCCGGAACCCAATTTTAGATCGTAATTTCTTTTACTTTTCCATGGATACCTGATATAGTATTTAAGAAAATCTATACTATCTTTCACCACTTCGAAATTTGTTCTTTTTACTGAATCTTCCAGAAGAGTAATTTTAGATGGATCTGCAGCAGTTACCGGAAAAGGAAAAGTGAGGCTTAACTGCTGGAAAGGATTTAATTTGCCGCCTGATAAGTTATCAGAAATGGTAATCTCACGTGTATAAGTATCTTTTTTACCTCTTGTAAAGTTTAAGGTCTGCAATAGCTTTCCCTGATCCTCAATAGCTACCTTTACTGAATCGAAACTCATATCTTTCAGCCAAATTTTAGCGGTATCATTATTTTTGGTAAAGTGAACATACTTCCCTGCATCTACTGCCGGAGGATCGGTAACTATTATTTTAGGGTTTTTAAGCTGCTGATTAAAGATGATTGATATACTACCATCATTGTTCAGTTTTCGGTCTAATACGCGGAATTCCGGTGCCAGTTCTTTAAATATCTGCAGGTTGATGTTCTCCAGGTTTTTATCGATTACAATTGGTTCTTTTATGAATCCAACCTCGTCAGATATCTGTTGGTATATCTTATCGCCACCTCCGGTACTTTCTTTAACGGCATAAACTTTATAAGTACCTTTTCTGAGGTTGCTCAGTTTATAGGTGCCTGCACTGTCGGTTGTGGTATATATTGATGGGCGTTTTTTTCCGAAAATTGTATCTCTTTCTAAAGGTAAAATAAATACGGTAACTTCTTTTTCAGGTTCATCGCTTAGCGAATTGATTACTTTACCACTAATGGATAATGAATCGATTTCTGGTCCTGTAGAAAAAACATAAGATAAATTTTTAACGACATTTCCTTCATTCACATCGGCTATAGACTTTCCGAAATTTAAGGTATAAGTAGTATTTTTTTCCAGAGAATCCTTGAGAATAATTTCCAATCGTTTTTGTCTTTTTCTTAACTCCGGAACTTTTTCCTGATCGGGAGAAATTGAAAATTCTTTAAACTCATCTTTCAGATTAAAATATTCATCGAACTCTATCACGATTTTTTTAGCAGTAAAATTTCTCGTCTGATTTTTTGGAGTCATGCTTAAAACCTTTGGCGGCTTGGTATCCTTTGGCCCGCCTTGTGGCGTTTGCATACTGGCACAACCAAAAAATAGGAGTAGCGTAACCACAACCGTTAAATTTTTAAGCTTAAAATAATGATTTTTTAGATTTGGCATATTTTAATCGTTCTGACGGACTTTTATACTTTTTGGATTACTGATATCAAAAAAGTTTTTTTCTTTCTTAAATCGCTTTATTTAAAGTAAAAATTTTTTATGTTAAATGTCTGATTATCAATTACTTATTAATATATACCATTAAAACCGATATATCCGACGGTGAAACACCTGAAATTCTTGAAGCCTGACCTAAAGTACGGGGTTTTATTTTAAATAATTTTTCACGCGCCTCTTTTGAGATGGATACGATTTTGTTATAATCAAAATCTGACTTAATTTCCTTATCTTCCATTTTTAGCATTTTAGCTACAATTTCATTTTCTTTCTCAAAATAGCTTTCGTACTTAATCTTAATTTCTGCTTGTTCAATAGTTTCCTTACTTAATGCTTTAGTAATTTCTGCTAATGGTTTACTCACTTTGATAATATCCTGTAAACCAACATGAGGCCTGCCTACCAAACTGTGAATCTTTACATTTTGATTTAGCGCACTAGAGCCTAAACTTTCAAGCATTGGATTTGCATCTGCCATTTCGATCCCCTGGCTTTTGGTAAATTTTACTAAAGCTTCGGCATCTGCAACTTTTTGATTTACTTTCGCCAGGCGTTCATCAGAGATTAGACCAAGCTCATGCCCGATAGGAGAGAGACGGATATCTGCATTATCTTGTCTCAGCAATAAACGGTGTTCAGCCCTTGATGTAAACATGCGGTAAGGTTCTTCTGTTCCCTTAGTTACCAGATCATCGATTAAAACCCCGATATAACTTTCAGATCTTTTCATGATCAACTCATGCTTATCTGTGATTTTTTGGTGTGCATTTATACCAGCCATGAAACCTTGACAGGCAGCTTCTTCATAACCTGTGGTTCCATTGATCTGCCCTGCTAAGAATAAATTGTTGATTAGTTTGGTTTCCAGTGTTAAAGATAATTGGGTAGGGGGAAAAAAATCGTACTCAATGGCATAACCTGGTCTGAACATTTTTGCCTGTTCGAAACCTGGGATTAATCTTAGTGCTTTAAATTGTACATCCTCTGGAAGAGAAGTTGAAAAACCATTGACGTAGATTTCGCAGGTATTCCATCCTTCAGGTTCAACAAAAATCTGATGTCTGTCCCGCTCCGCAAAGCGGTTAATTTTGTCTTCAATGGAAGGGCAGTATCTCGGACCTAAGCCTTTGATGCGACCAGTAAACATGGGTGACTTTTCAAATCCTTCTTTTAAAGTTTCATGTACTTCTTCATTGGTATAAGTAATCCAGCAACAACGTTGATCGGTTGAAACTTCTGTATCTGTATACGAGAACTTCCCAGGATTTTCATCTCCCCATTGTTCTTCCATTTTAGAATAATTGAGGCTTCTTCCGTCAACCCGGGGCGGAGTACCAGTTTTCATTCTGCCAGCTTCCATACCTAGTTCTACAAGTTGTTCAGTAATGCCGGTAGATGCCCGTTCGGCTGTTCTTCCTCCACCGAATTTCTTTTCTCCAATGTGCATGACGCCGTTTAAGAAAGTTCCGTTGGTTAATACCACGGCTTTACTTTCTATCTCTATGCCTAATGAGGTTTTAACACCGTATGCAGTATTATCCTTAACTACTAACCCAATTACGCTATCTTGCCAGATGTCAAGATTTGGGGTCCTTTCTAATGCTAAACGCCACTCTTCTGCAAAACGCATTCTATCAATCTGTGCTCTCGGACTCCACATCGCTGGTCCTTTGGATTTATTGAGCATACGAAATTGTATGGTCGATTTATCAGAAATTATACCTGAGTAACCGCCCATAGCATCCACTTCGCGAACGATTTGTCCTTTGGCAACGCCACCCATGGCGGGGTTACAACTCATTTGGGCGATGGTGCCCATATTCATGGTTATTAATAAAACTGATGATCCTAGATTGGCAGCAGCAGCAGCAGCTTCACAACCTGAATGACCTGCACCAACCACAATCAAATCATATTTTGAAAACATTTTATTTGTATTTTATAATTGTTTCACGTGAAACAATTTTATTTTGATAACTCAATTTTTAGCATGCTGAAAAAAAATCAGCATTAAAGGCTATAAATGTTTCACGTGAAACATTTATATGGTATGGAAAATCTTACTCCGAAAGTTCCAACCAGCGCATGGTATAATTATCTAATAGCGCCTGGAGGTTTTCAATTTCTAAAGATATATCCTGAATTTTAAGATAATCAGAAGCATTAATACTATTTAATTCTCTCGTTAATTGCTTTATTTTTTCTTCCGTTTCTTCTATGCCTTTTTCGCTTTCTGCTAATTCTTTCTGTTCTTTGAAACTTAATTTTTTTGCGGCTTTGACAGGTGGCTGTTCTAAAATAGGAGCAGAAGCTTTTTTAGTTTCCGGCTTGCTTTTGGGTTGTTCCAAACTTAAACGGTACTCCGAATAATTTCCATTATAAATTTTAACTACGCCTTCTCCTTCCATAATAAAAAGCTGATCGCTCATCTTATCGAGTAGATACCTGTCGTGAGAAACCAACATCAAAATTCCAGGAAAATTTTCTAAAAATTCTTCCAGTACATTTAGGGTGTCGATGTCCAAGTCGTTTGTAGGCTCATCTAAAATCAAGAAGTTAGGATTTTGCATCAACACCTTCATTAGGTTTAAACGCTTTTTTTCACCGCCACTTAACTTCTCCACCATTCCATGTTGTTTTTTAGGCGGGAAAAGGAAAAGTGTTAATAGGGCAGAAGCAGTAATAACTGAACCATCAGCCATCTTAATATATTCAGCATCTGATTTTACGATGTCAATTACCCGCTCTTTAGGATCGAAAGTTAAGCCACCTTGTTTATAATATCCAAACACGGTTGTTTCACCAGTATCAACTTTGCCCTGATCTGGCTCTAAATTACTGGTAATAATATTTAAAAGTGTTGATTTACCTGTACCATTCTTTCCGGCTAAACCAATGCGGTCTCCTTTTTTGAAAGTGTAACTGAAATCATTAATGATCGGTCTACCCTCAAAACTTTTATTAATGTGTTCCAGTTCTATAATTTTACCTCCCTGCCGAGACATTTTAATTTTAAGGGTAACGCTCTGATTGTCAACCTTTTTCTTTGTTTTTTCTTCCAAATCATAAAAAGCATCAATCCTGGCCTGAGATTTTGTTGCACGGGCCTGTGGCATACGCCTCATCCACTCCAATTCTTTCTTTAATAACTGCTGGTTCTTATGTAAAACAGTAGCGTCTAAAGCTTCTCTTTCAGCTTTCTTTTCTAAAAAATAAGCATAATTTCCGTTGTAGTTGAAAATTTTTCCTCTATCTAATTCAACAATGGTATTGCAAACATTATCTAAAAAATACCTGTCATGGGTAACCAATAAAATTGTTTTCTGTCCGGTAGTTAACAATTTCTCTAACCATTCTATGGTATCAATGTCCAAATGGTTGGTAGGCTCATCGAGTACCAGAATTTCAGGATCTTCAATTAAAAGCTTGGCCAAAGCCAAACGTTTTTTTTGTCCGCCGGAGAGGGTCGAAATTTTTTGTTGTAAGTGAGTAATTCCCATCCGGTTGAGGATGGTTTTAATTTCATGTTCATATTCCCAGGCATTGTGTTCACTTAATTCTTCGTATAAACGATTAAGTGTTTTTTCGTCTGGATTAGGATTTTCAATTAATTCCTCGTACTCTTTAATGAGCTGTTGCTGCTTATTTTCAAGTGAAAAAATATGGTCGCTAATAGAGAAACCTTCAGAAAACTGAGGTTCCTGATCCAGAAAACCAATTTTAACGGATTTATTTTTTACAATTTTACCCTCAAGAGGAGGAAACCTTTCGGCTAGTAACTTCAACAACGTACTCTTACCTGCGCCATTAATACCAACCAACGCCACGCGTTGCCCGGAGTTGATACCCAGAGTTAAATTCTTAAATAACCATTCGTCATGATAACCATGCCCTAAACCTTCTGCCGCAATTAATGTGCTCAATTTTTTTGTATTTCAGATTTATAAAGAAAAATTAGTGCAAAGGTAAGTATAAATTATTTTGGAACGCTAAATAGATGTTTCAAAGCTATTGTGTATCAGCTAAAATGGCAATGGCTTGATGTATTTAGGTTTGTACTAAACCGTTAAATGATTGTTATAAAACGAAACAGCGGTCGGACTCGCTCCACCGCTGCTTCAATCATTAACTAAAACTAAACTTTATCTTGAATAATAGCTGAACGTGTCATACGCAGCCATTATATTATTATTAGTTTAGTATAAGACTTTAACAATTAATAAAAGTTGCAGGAAGGTTAACGATATTATACCAGTTGCATATAATTCTCGACGAACGCCCATAACCTTTAGACGAACGCTGGTGCAGTGGAGTAGATTATGATTTGACGTTATGGTAAATATTGCTACAAGTAACGAAACATGCTTTCGCCTTGTAGCCAGTAATCATTATGATGAAATATCTCCAGCATTGGTTGATATCACTAAATTATTTGCCTGCAATTAGAATAGATTGGGAACGGGGAACAGGAAGCTAAACCAATCCGAATGCATTTCTGTAACCTAGATATTCATCTTCTTTTTGTGTCATCAGGGTTTTTGCTACTTTTCCCTTGTCCTTATAACCCAGTAAGTGCAGGGTTCCGTGAATCATAATGCGGCAAACCTCATCAAACGCTGAAGTTTTGAAAGTTTTAGCGTTTTCTTTTACGCGCTCAATACTGATGAATATATCACTTATGATCAGTTTTTCTTCTTCAGAATTATCGAAGGTAATGATATCGGTGTAGGTATCGTGATTTAAATATTGCTGGTTGATGCCTAATAGATATTCATCACTACAGAAAATGAAATTGAGTTCCTGCAATTGATATCCTTCCTTTTCAATGGTAGCCTTAACCCACTTTTTGATTTTTAATTTTTGAGGAAGATTATAGCTAACGGATTCTGTAAAAAAGGAAATTGCAGGCATACTGTATGTTTATGGCTGCAAATTTAAGAAATATTCCAATAGTAGTCATGCTGAACTTGTTTCAGCATCTTTTTAACGAAAACCCTGAAATAAATTCAGGGTGACGCCCTCTTAGTGCTATCGCGCTATATTTAACGATTTTAAATATTCCGCAATCTTATTTTTATAATAATAATTTAAACTGGGAGGAAGTTTCTGAAGCATATCACTGCCATTTTGTTGCTGCTTTTTAAATTGGTCGAACATTTTTTGATAGGATGGCGGAAACTCTTTTGCTGCTTTACTTTCGCGTTTTGAATCTTCTTCCTGATCGCGTTCTGCTTTTTCTGCTTCCAACAATTTGGTTAAGAGGTCTTTTTGTCGGTTTAAGGTTTCCTGTTGCAAACGTTTGTTCACCAGATCGCTTTCAGTCTGCTTCATCTCTTTAATGGCCTCGTTCAGGTTGCCCATTTTGCCGGTACCGTCTTTATTTTCTTCACGGTTAAGCTTTTCTAAGGCCTGACGGATCATTTGTTGCTGCTGAGCCATTTTACCGAACTCCTGACTCATTTGTCCTTTGCCAACCGTACCTTGATTGCCTCCTTGTTTTTGCAGCTGCTCACGGGCTTTTTGCATACTCTTATTCAGCTGTTCCTGCATCTGTGAAAGTTGCTTCATTCCTTGCTTCTGTTTCTTTCCACTACCGCTTTTGCCGTTTTTTTGCATATTCTGCAACTGACTTAGTGCTTCACTCAGCATCAAAGTAAGGTTATTGATAGAGGTCATGGTAAATTGTTGGAAACGGTTAGCTTCGGCTGTTCTTCTATCGCCTAAATTTTCCAGACTTTTATCAAGGTTGAAATTAATTTTATTCATTTCCTCATTAACGGTCGATTCTATCTGAGGAACGCGTTTGCTTAAGCTATATAAACTATCGGCAATGGTTTTAAGGTTATCTTTAATGCTGCGCTGTTTCTGAACACTACTGGTGTAAGATGGATCAGTAGCAGACATTTTCCTTAACGCGAGCATTACTTTTTCCTGATCGAAGGAAGTAGTCAATAAGTTTTCCAATAGCCGTCTCAATTCCTTAGCATTCAGGTTATTTTCCATTTCTTCTCCCTGCTGCTGCATATCGCTCATTTTTTTGGATAATTTTTCCATCTGCTCGCCTGCCTTTTGCTGTTTCTGGCTTGCATTTTTCGACTCTTTTTTATCCAGCGCATCTTTACTGTCTTGCTGATCTTTTTGTATATCCTGAACATCTTTTTCAGGGTTTTGGAAAGGATTTGGTCTGTCCAGGGATTTATTTTTTTCTTCCAACTTTTTCAGGTCATCTTTCAGGTCTTTCATCTCCTTGTTCAGGGCATCCTGTTTCTGCTTTAACGACTCATTATCCTGTTTTTTATCGTTGGTTTGCCGGGCAAGTTCCTTTTGTTCTTTTGCCAGCTCATTTAAACGGTTAATATCATTTTGAAGGTTTTGCTCAAATTCCAGCTGTTTGTAAAGTTCTAAAATCCTGTCGAGTTCGTTTTTGAGGGTTTTATTGTCCAGCTGCATTTTAGAAAGTTCGTTCTGCGTTTGGTCTTTATTTTTCTCATTCATCAGATCTTGCAGTTTCTGCAAAAGTTGTTTTGTTTTTTCATCCAATACGTGATCAAAGAGATCTTTAATCTGCTTTTGTTTTTCAAGAAGTTCTTCCGTTTGCTTTTGGTCCTGTTGTTGCTGAATATTTTTATCGTTTTGTGCTTTAATCTCTTTTACAGCTTCATCTAGTTGCTTCTGTTTGTCTAAAAGGGCTTCTATCTGTTTTTTATCTTCAAAAGAAATCTGTTTTTTGTCAGTAAGGCTTTCGGCCACTTTTTTACTTTCCTTCTCGATGGTATTGGCTAAGCGTATGGCCGATTGCATCTTTTGTTTTAAAGCCTGGTTGCTTGCATTTACCTGTTCAGCAGTCTCTTTTTGAGTAGGCTGTTTAAAGGTTTTAATTTCCGATCGCGTAATCTTTGCACCATTTACACCATCATTATCGGCTACTTCAAAATAATATTCTATTTCCTGACCAGGTTTGGCATTAACAGCATTTAGGTCCCAGAAAAAGAAAAAATCATTCGCTGTTGCATTACTTTTAATGGCAATGTTCTTAGTAACAGTGCTCACAATACGGTTATGATCTTTAAGGTGGTATTTAAAGCTCAAACGGCTAAATCCGTAATCATCAGTTGCATGTCCGCTAAAATATAAAGCTTTGTTGTTAACAGAATCCGGCTTTTCTTCCACGGTAATCTGTGGAGCCTGATCTTTGATTACCGTAATTTGGTGTGACAGTGAATCGCTGATGGTAACATATCGATTTTTAGGTATAACACTATATTTTGAATTGTTTTTGATAGTAGCATTAAAATAAGTCGAGTTATTATCAATTTTGAGCAGGTTTTTAGCCCCATTTAGCATAAACAGAAGTTCGTCGCTCTTTTCAGTCTTGAAGTTCCAGGTTACCTTGGTGCCTTCGGGTAGGAGCATATCACCAACATTGGCAACCGATTCGGGTTTTTTGCCCAAATAAACAGGATAATTTAAAGTAGCTACAGCATTAAGCAATTCGGGGCGGGGTTTAACCGTAATGGTAAATACACCGGAACTGAAGCCCCCGCCTTTAAAAATCAATTTTTTATCGTTCTGGATATTTTTGATCGTATAGTTAAACTTACTGATGTTTTCCTTCTCTAGTTTATAGGTGTTTTTTCCATCCTCTGCATAAATCTCGGCAGGAATTTCATCACCGGTAAGTCTTAGGTTCAGGGTGATATCATCACCTTGTGTAGCAGTTAAATTTTTATTTAAAATGGTAAAGCTGAACGGCGCTTTTGGAGCAATGTATTCATTATATTTAAAGAAGCTGTATGTACCCTCGCGTAAAATAGCGGGGGCGATAACGGAAATGAGCAGAATGATGGAAAGGGGAACAAAAAGATATTTTAAATATTTCCGGTTATCATTAATCCTAACTGCGGTGTAAAATGGAACTGGCCTGAGTTCAATAATCTTTTGATCAATGCTGGCCATAATGAGGAGATTGTTTTCAGGATTTTTTTCAGATAAATGATGAAGTTGCAGGGTATTCAATAATTTATCCTTAATATCGGAAAAGTGATTTCCGATAATAACCGATGCTTCATCCAAGGTGAGGTGTTTGCCCAATTTTAGCATAGCAAGCAGCGGTTTAATGATTAAAAAACCAACCAGCAACACACCGGTAAATAAATAAGCAAAAAATACGAAGGTTTTAAATTCAGCCGTTGGATTGAGATAATAAAGGCTTAAAAAAATGATGAGATATAGGGCAAGCAGTACAGTCGCGGCATAGATACTGCCCCGCAAAATTTTATTCAGGTAAAATTTGCGGATAAATTCGTCTATCTTACGTAATAAATCATTGTAATTATTGCTCACCATATCTCTGTAAATGTAAAAATTGTTCCAGTCAATTAAAAGGAAACTATTCAAGGTAACGCGTTTATTTCAAATTGTTTATTGCCTAGATTAGCCTTGGTTAAAATGGTATGTTGTATTTTGGAAAATAACGTTCCGCTTTTCAGGGCGATATTCAGTCCGCTTTTTTGCTTTAACAAAGCAGAAACAGCTTTTGGTTTGCGCTCCCATTGGTGGCGTTTGGTTTTTATTGCAGATCAGAAGTATTTAGCCACAGGCGTAGCGGCATCCCTGTAGAGCAGCGAAAGGATACAGCGGAGCACGGGAACAAAATTGATCGGTGCACCAGCTTTGCGCTTCAAAAAAGCAAATTTTTTTTAGAAAAGTGTGTTTATTCAACAAAAGGTTTGTGTAACAAATCACAACCCTGTTAACACGCATTAATTAAAAAATGTTATTTTGTTTTATTTAATACAAAGGTTACATAGATTTTAAACGAGTATTCTGATAAAAATCTACTTTTGGCTTTTTGTATAATCATGCCCATATGAAACCATTATTTATATCTGCACTAATGTTGTTCTTTTTCACTGCTTCTTTCGGTCAAAAATTTAACTGGAACAAAAACCAGGTAATTGCACACCGCGGTGCATGGAAGAAAAATAATTTTCCTCAAAATTCTATCGCATCATTAAACGAAGCTGTAAAACTCGGTTGTTATGGTTCAGAATTCGATGTTTGGATGACGGCGGATAACATTCTGGTGATTAACCACGACCCTGAATTTCAGGGTTTAACCATCGAAAAGGTAAACTACGCAGATCTTCTGACCAAAACCATGACCAACGGTGAAAAGATCCCAACATTGGAGGCTTATTTATTAGCAGGCAAAAAACAGAAAAGCACCAAGCTGATTTTGGAAGTAAAACCGTCATTAATCAGTAAGGAACGCGGCATAGAAGTAACCAATAAATGCGTAGAAATGGTTCAGCAATTAAAAATGACCGACTGGGTTGAATACATCAGCTTTGACTATGATTACTGCAAACGCATTTTAACTTTATTGCCAAAGGCAAAGGTTGCTTATTTAAGAGGAGAAATTAGTGCTGAGCAGCTGAAGGCAGATCAATTAACAGGTGTTGATTATCATTACAGTGTTTACCAAAAGGATAATTGGATTGAGGATGCGCAAAAACTGGGTTTAACTGTAAATGCATGGACCGTAAATACGGTACCTGAAATGCAGTGGTTATTGGCCCACAATGTAGAGTACATTACCACCAACGAACCTGAACTGCTTTTCGAAGAAATTAAAAAAACGCCGGTTGCCCAGGGATGGAAATTAAAATGGGCAGATGAATTTGACGATGCCGGATTGCCGTTAACTAAAAACTGGGGCTACGATGTTGGCGGTAGAGGTTGGGGGAATAATGAGCTGCAATATTATACTGATGCTGATACCGCAAATGCGATCGTTAAAAAAGGAAACCTGAATATTATAGCAGTTAAGGCGAATAAAGAAAACAGGAACTATACTTCAGCCCGGTTGGTAACCAAAAATAAATTCGATTTTAAATACGGTAGAGTGGAAGTAAGGGCGATGTTACCAAAAGGCAGGGGCTTGTGGCCAGCCATTTGGGCGCTTCCTACTGATTCGAAATATGGTAGCTGGCCAAAAAGTGGCGAAATTGATATTATGGAACATGTAGGCTACGATCCTGATAGTGTTCATGGAACCGTACATACCGAGAAATTTAACCATGTTATTCATACGCAGGTTGGTAAGGCTTTGAAAGTTAATAATCCTTATACGGAATACCACATTTATGCGATTGAGTGGTTTGCCGATCATATCGACTTCTTTATCGACGATCAGAAGTATCTTACTTTTAAAAACACCAAAAAGGGATCTGGAGACTGGCCATTTGATCAGAACTTCCATCTGATTTTAAATGTTGCCGTAGGAGGCAACTGGGGCGGGAAAAAAGGGGTGGATGATGCTGCTTTCCCTGCGAACATGAAAGTGGATTATGTGAGGGTATTTCAGAAATAATCCGATAGTTCATTGTTTGTTATTCGGTTAACTGGTTAATAGTTAAATTGGTTAACTGAATTGCAAACTGTCAATTGTAAAATGCCAACTGAACATTTCAAACACAGTGTCTAAGCTATATTGTCAACTTTATGGATTCACGTAGAGAATTTTTAAAAAAAGCGGCCTTGTTTGCCGGAGCTACCGGCATCGCCAGCACTTTGCCAAGTTCGGTATTAAAAGCTATGGCTATAAATCCTGAACCGGGCAGTACATTTTATGATGCCGAGCACATTGTTTTCCTAATGCAGGAAAACCGGTCTTTTGATCACATGTTCGGTAAAATGAAAGGCGTACGCGGATTTAATGATCCACACCCTCACATCCAGCCTGATGGCAACAAAGTTTGGCTGCAAAAAGATGGACAGGGTTATACATATGCTCCCTTTCATGTTGATATTAACAAAACAAAAATTACCTGGCAGGGGGGCTTACCACATTCCTGGAACGATCAGGTAGCCGCATGTAATGGTGGCCGTTATGATAAATGGTTACCTGTTAAAACGCCCATGACTTTGGCTTACTATGACCGGAATGATATTCCTTTTTATTATGCCATGGCCGATGCCTTTACCATTTGTGATCAGCATTTTTGCTCATCATTAACCGGAACAACACCCAACAGACTGTTCTTTTTTACAGGAACAGTACGTGGAGAGAAAAGTGCAAACCGGATTGCGGTGGTTAATAACGATCAGGCTGAATCGCAAAATAATGTATTTGTAGACTGGCCAACTTTTCAGGAAACATTGGAAGATAATGGCATTGACTGGCGTATTTACCAAAACGAACTGTGGACTTCAAAACTCCCGGAGGGTGAAATAGATGATTGGCTGGGAAATTATGGTGATAATCCTTTAGAATATATTAGCAGGCACAATGTTAAATTATCCGCTTATTTTAGAAAAAATGGTGATCATACTGTTAAGCCGGCTTTAACGGCAAAAGAAGTACGGGAGAAGTATGATAAATTATCGCAAAGGGAAAAGAATTTAATCGATAAAGCGTTTACCACCAATATTTCTCAAAAAGATTATTTAGACCTCGAACCCTTTACGTTTAAAAACGATCAGGGCCAGTCAGAAACCATCAATGTTCCAAAAGGAGATATTTTTCATCAGTTCAGAAAGGACGTAGACAGCGGAAAATTACCTGCTGTTTCATGGTTGGTCGCCCCTCAACGTTTTTCTGACCACACCAGTTCGCCGTTATATGGCACCTGGTACGTCAGCGAAGCCCTGGACATCTTAACCAAAAACCCTGAAGTTTGGAAAAAAACAATTTTTGTTTTAACCTACGATGAAAATGACGGATATTTTGATCACCAGCCGCCTTTCGTGGTGCCTAATCCTGATGATCCGGGCAGTGGAAAAACATCTGAAGGTATAAATTATGCTACTGATTTTGAAACAAGAAAAGGAAGTCCGATTGGACTGGGTTACCGTGTTCCATTGATCATTGCCTCACCATGGAGCAAAGGCGGTTTTGTGAATTCGCAGGTTTTTGATCATACGTCATCAATCATGTTTATGGAGAAGTGGCTAGCCAAAAAAACAGGCAAAACCATAAAAAGTAATAACATTAGCGATTGGCGAAGGCATATCTGTGGAGATTTAACCTCCGTTTTCAGGCCATATCATGGAGATGATATTAAATCTCCGGAACCCTTAAAGCGTGATGTTGTGGTGGCCAGTATCGGTAATGCAAAAAACAAACCTGCTCAGGTTGGTCCAACTGCATTGAATAAAACCGAAGTGGCCAAAATCAATAAATTTGAATCTTTTTCAGCTGAAACGTCAATTCATGCCCCTAAGCAGGAAAATGGCGTCAAACCTGCCTGTGCATTACCTTATCATTTAACGGTAGATGTCAATTTGGTTGATGATAAAGTTGCAATTACTTTTCAGTCGGTAAAAACCTTATTCGGGAGCGAGATTGAAAGTATTGGGGCACCTTTTAACATGAGTACCGTCGCCAAATTTAAAGGCGTTACGGGCAAAACATGGGCCTATGCCGTAAAAGCCGGCGATGTATTACAGGATAGCATTAATCTGGCTGATTTTGATAATGAAGTTTATGATCTTGCTATACATGGCCCAAATGGTTTTTACAGGAATTTTGTAGGGAACAAAAAAAATCCTTCCATCATTGTAAAGGTATATCCGGAGCAAGCTGGATTGGTAAACAAGAAACTTACAGGTAGCCTGGTTTTTGCTTTTGAAAATACAAGCGCTAGTTTGGTTACCCTCCAGATTTCAGACAATAAAAATAAATCAGGAAATAAAGCCATAAGCATCAGGCCGAAATCGGGTACAAATATTTCGTTTAACCTGGCTAAAAATGCAAACTGGTACGATTTCAGTATCACGAAGATTGGCAATACCATATTTAAACACCGGTACGCAGGCAAAATAGAAACAGGAGAAATTACCCAAACCGATCCGTTTATGGGCAATGTATAAATGCATATCGATCAAAATAAGTCCAGGCTTCGATAGAACTTATGTTTACGCTTTTATATGCTACTGGTAATTGCGGCGAGATAAAAAACGATTTAAACAAAAAGTCCCGGCTGCTGTAGTCGGGACTTATATTTTTATTGCTTTTTAACTTAAAAGGTAATGGGTAATTCTACCTGTGTTCTGTCCCAGCCAATAAGCAAATTAGCACCCCGATCAATTTCTGCAAAGGTTAAAGAGAAGTATTCGATCGGCTTAGACAAGGTTTTTACCGGAACATTCACACGAACAATATCTTTAGCGGGATTGTAGGTAAAAGCACCCCATTTATCTGTTTCGCTGTTGACAATAATTGTCCAGTTATCTTTGTTTGGAATGGCGAACAGGCTATAGGTACCTGGTTTGATTCTTTTGCCGCCAATGTTAACTTTTTTGAAAAAACGAACTTCTGTATTTTCGTTGGCTCCAAAACGCCAAACCTTTCCATACTGCTCCAAAACGCCAAAAATATCACGCCCTTTTTTTTGTGGACGCGAGTAAACAATCTTTATAACCGGTTTTGTTGGGTCTCCGGCCTTTGCCTTTGGTGCATTAAGTGGAAAATAAACAATGTCTGCCGGACTTGGGTCTGCAGCAGGAAATTTCACTTCGGCAGAAGCGCCTTGCTGGGCCTTTGCACTAAAGCAAAAAAGAGCGAAAACAACAATGAAGATATTTTTCATCTGTAGGTATTTGTTTTCAGTGGCGAAGGCAATCACGATTTACTTTATTGTAAAACGTAATTAAACTCATTCGCTGCGTTATCAGACCCTTAAAGAACCTGGTGAATAAAAGTTTAAAACTAATATTTTCTTCCTTTTACAATAGCATTTAAAAATAAGCCTGCGGTTAACAAACCTAAAACACCACCTAAAAAAGCAAAAATATAGTTTTGCGTAATGATTGCTCCGGTCAAAACCCCGAAGAATAAACCTAAAGCATAATATAACCAGTTGAAATTATTGCTGCTGTTCTCTTGTACACTCATGTTTTTTGTTATTTGGAGGCAAAGTTAATATTTATTTTAAATTTTAATCAATATGTCCAAATCTAATTAATGATCAAATTCCGGCCAGGTTTGTATTCAGAACAAACCTATTGATAATTGTGCTGAATGATTATTTATTCCGTAAATCAGGGTTTTATCAAAAGAATGTAAAAGAAGTGAAGAAACATTTGGAAGTTAATCAATCGTTTGATTAATTTTGTGCCGTTAAAAAGAAATGAAAACAGAAAAAGTAGATAAAAGACAGGCCATTCTTGAAGCAGCCGAAAAGCTGTTTTGCGAAACGGGTTATGAAGGTACTTCTACCCGGCAGATTGCGAAAGAATCTGGAGCGAATATGGCGATGATAAATTATTATTTCGGTTCAAAGGAAGGGGTTTTTGTGGAGATTATGAACGAGCGTATTGCTGGTTTTGCTTCTCAGCTAAAAATCATTAATGAAGATAAGATTTCGGCATTAGAAAAACTGCACAGGGTTATTGAGGGCTATGTGAACAGGATTTTAAATAATACTGCATTTCATAAAATGATGCACCGGGAGCTTTCTTTAACTCAGAGACCAGCAATGTATGATAAGATTAAAGATGCCATGAGCCACAACATGCAGCTTATCGACCGGATTATTACCAGCGGCATTGAAGATGGCACCTTTAATAAAGTAGATGTACGGATGGTAATCGCAACCATTATGGGTACAATAACCAATATTGTGATTGCACCCCAAAAGGTAATATCATGTTCCAACTTTGACCTGAACGACCCAAAAGACAAAAAAATGATTACGGAGCGGATAATCGCTCATTTACAAGATCTAACAACAGTTTATTTAACTACAAAAAAATGATACCCAGATCAATAAAATTAATGCTTGCGGCATCATTAATTCCGGCAGCTTTGTTTGCACAAGGCACCAAGGAATTAAATATTAGCCAGGCAATAGAACTTGGCATAGCCAATAGTAAAAACCTAAAACTTTCCCAAAATAAGATCGATCAGGCAGTGGCTCAGCTTGAAGTTGTAAAAGACAATGCTCTGCCAACTGCAAATGCAAGCCTGATGTACAATCACGCTGAAATACCAACCACAACTTTTGCTTTGCCGGGTAGCGAATCATCTTTCCGCCTGCCTGAAAGAGCCGATGCTTTTGTTGGTACAGCAGCAGTGCAAGAACTTGTTTATGGCGGAGGTAAATTAAAGTACGCAAAAGAATCGACCAAGTTATTGGCAGAGGTTGCACGTTTAGATGCTGATAAGAACAAAGAAGAAATCACCTATGCGGTGATCAATACCTATTATTCTTTATATAAGGTTTTACAAAGCAGAAAGGTAGTTGATCAGAATCTGGAATCGATTGCCGCACAGATTAAACAGGCACAACGTTTCTTCGAACAGGGTATTGTAACCAAAAATGATGTGTTGCGTTTTCAATTGCAACAGGCAAATGTTACGCTAACCCAAATGGACATCGAGAGCAATCGTAAAGTAATCAACTACAATTTGGATATTCTTTTAGGTTTACCGGAAGATACCGAAGTTAAAATTGTTGATCCCACTGCCGGCTTAAAAACATCAGGTTCGTTAAACGAATACATTAGCTTGGCAATGGCTAACCGCCAGGAGTTAAAGCAACTTGATGTGCAGAATAAGGTAGCTGAATTCAACATCAAAACCGTTAAGGCAAATACTTTACCAACTGTTGGTGTTGGTGCCAACCTGTATTACATTAACCCAAGTGGCAATTTTATTCCGCCAGCAAACCAGTACTTAATGCCTGTTACCTTAGGGGCAACGGTTTCCTGGAATTTCGGAAACCTTTGGACAAATAAAAACAAAGTAAGCCAGGCGAAAATACAGCAGAATGAAATTACCATTCAAAAGGATATTTTATCAGATCAGGTAAAAACAGACATCAACAAAAACTTTCAGAATTACCAGGTGGCCATGAACAAAATCCAGGTTTTGGAAACCTCGATTGCACAGGCTACAGAAAACGATAAATTATTGGCATCAAAATACAAAAACAATGTGGCTTCGGTTACCGACCGCATCGATGCCGAAACCTTATTATATCAGGCAAAAATAAACTTGGAGATAGCGAAGGCAGACGCAGGTTTGGCTTACTATACCTTATTAAAATCAACAGGAAAAATAACGCAATAAATACGGCAATGACAACTGAAAAGAAAAAAAAGAACATAGTAGTACCCATCATCTTAGGTGTTTTACTCGTAATAGGTATAATCTTCGGGATTATAGAATGGAATTATTATAGCAAACATGTTGATACGGATGATGCTCAGATTGATGGTGACATCAGTCCGGTTGTTGCCCGGGTTGGCGGTTATGTAAAGGATATTAATTTTGAGGAAAATACGCACGTAACCGAAGGACAGGTTTTAGTTAAACTTGATGACAACGATTATAAAGTTAAATTAGAGCAGGCACAGTCGGGCCAAAAAGGAGCTAGTGCAGGCGTTGGTGTGGCGCAATCTCAAATTGCTGCAACAGAAGCCAATACCAGTACTGCAAAAGCAAACGTAGCTGCAGCAAAGGTTAAATTAAACCTGGCGCAAAAAGATTACGATCGTTATGCCAACCTGATTAAAGACGGATCGATTACCCAACAGGCTTTCGACCAAGCAAAGGCAGCTAAAGAATCGGCACAGGCAGCTTACCAGGCAGCGGTAGATCAATATAACGCAGCAGTTAAACAGGTAGGCACCACTCAATCGCAATTGGCAGTTAGCAGTAATGTGATCAGCCAGCGCCAAAGTGATATTGATTTTGCAAAGCTTCAGTTATCATATACCGATATCAAAGCTCCTGCAACGGGTATTGTTTCTAAAAAGAATGTGCAAAAAGGACAGCTGGTTCAGGCGGGTCAATCTTTATTCTCTATTGTAAACGATGGAAGTATTTATGTAACGGCGAACTTTAAAGAAACCCAATTGGAAAAAATTAAAGAAGGTTCTAAAGTAGAAATAGAAGTAGATGCTTATCCTGATCAAAAAATTGAAGGTGAAGTATATAACTTTTCACCAATTACTGGTGCAAAAGGATCTTTATTGCCTCCAGATAATGCTACCGGTAACTTTGTTAAAGTTGTACAACGTGTTCCGGTAAAAATCAAAATTCATCCATCAAAAGAACTGTTGGCTAAATTACGTCCAGGAATGAGCGTTAAAGCTTCAGTGTCTATTAACTAATAAAAAAATGGCCGAAGTAGGTTTAAAAAAGTGGATTATTACATTTACGGTAATTACAGCTTCATTATTAGAGCTGATTGATACCACGATCGTAAACGTCGCAATACCACAGATACAGGGAAACCTGGGTGCCACCCTGGAGGATGTGGCCTGGCTTTCCACCGGCTATGCGGTAGCAAACGTTATCGTGTTGCCCATGTCGGGCTGGTTGGGTAACCGGTTTGGCAGGAAAAATTATTTTCTTACCTCCATTATTGTTTTTACGCTCGTTTCTTTTTTATGCGGAAACGCTACTTCATTAAACGAGCTTATTTTATTCAGGGTTATCCAGGGATTGGCCGGTGGGGGTTTAATATCAACAGCACAAGCTATTCTTATCGAAACCTGGCCACGTGAAGATGTGGGTATCGCAACCGCTTTGTTTGGTTTGGGAGCGGTAGTTGGCCCAACTGTTGGACCAACCATTGGAGGATATATTTTGGATGTCAGTTCATGGCCGTGGATTTTTTATGTGAATATTCCCGTCGGCATACTCGCGGCCTATTGTACCTATTCTTTTGTGCGGGCCACTCCGAAAGAAGGACAGGGTCAACCTGTCGATTGGTGGGGCATCGCCTTATTGGCTATAGCAGTAGGTAGTTTACAAACATTGCTTGAGAAAGGAGAGAGTGAAGACTGGTTTGCTACGCCTTATATTACGGCTTTGGCTGCCACATCGGTATTTGGCTTATTGCTTTTCATCTGGAGGGAAATGAGTACCGACCATCCAATTGTAAACTTTAAGATTATGCGGCACAGAAGTTTTGCCGTAGGTATGTTTACCTCTTTTATTTTAGGATTTGGTTTATACGGCTCTGTGTTTATCTTTCCGGTTTTCTGCCAGAATTTATTGGGCTTTTCGGCCCTGCAAACCGGAGAATTGTTATTTCCTGGAGGTTTGTGTACCATTATCATGATGCCTTTTATCGGTATTATGCTTAAAAAAGGTATTCCTGCACAGTTTATGGCTACTTTTGGTATGCTGGCATTCTTTATTTTTTGTTGGATGCTGAGCAAATCAACACTTCAATCAGGTACCGGCGATTTCTTTTTGCCATTGGTAATCAGGGGTATCGGTATGGCTTTATTGTTCGTACCCTTAACTACACTGGCTATCCAGGATTTAAAAGGACCTGAAATTGGTCAGGGTTCAGGTTTAAATAACATGATGCGCCAGCTGGGCGGTTCATTTGGTATCGCGGCTTTAACTACGTTGATCCACATCCGTTCAGGTTTCCACAGAAGTAACCTGCTAACCAATCTGAACGATTATAACCAGCCATTTGTTGATCGTTTTAATGGTTTAATAAAAGGTTTTATGGCGAAAGGACAGACCTTGTTCGATGCGAAAATTATGGCAGCGAAGGCGATGGAAGGAATTGTAACCAGACAAACGATGTTACTTACCTATGACGATGCATATTGGATCGCCGGTTTGATTATGTTGTTTTCCATCCCATTGCTTTACCTCCAAAAGTTTAAGAAAAATGCAAACATTCCGGCCGATGTGCACTAAAATTTGTAAAGAAATGCCATAAATAATGGCAAAAAATAAAAACAGCCGGTGTATTTTATTACATCGGCTGTTTTAACCCAAAAAATTAACAATCAATGCAATGCCCTTAAACATTGCAAATGTTCTTAGTCAGCCACATTGTGGCCAAATAAGATTCTAAAAATAAAATTTATTCTACAATTTTCCAAATTGTAAGCCTTAGAATTTTAATACCTTATGCATTTTTTGTAGTATTACCGTACACAAAACTTTGCATAACCTATGCCGAAACTTCGTTTAACTACACAACGAGAATCTATTTTTAATAATGAGGTCATCTCAAAATTTGAGCTATTTAACAGTTTATTTCTCACCTTGCCTTTTTACAAAATTAAGGATACCGGAACATTGCTTCCGTTGTTTTTTAAGAGCTGTGAAGAAGGTATAGCCAACGGAGAAAAACCTGCACAGATTATTGAGGAATTTTTCGCCAAGTATACCACTTATACCGATCGGAAGGATATTATTGACCTGCTTTTCCGTTTTATTCAGTACATCGAACGCCAGGTGGTGCTTTTTGATGCTGTGGAAGATGCTTCTTTTACCAAGTTAAATACGACCGACGAGCAGAGCACATTGTCATTTATTCTGAAGAAAAATTCCGATAACAAACCGATGTTATCAAAAATTGAAAAATTGATTGATGAACTTTCGCTTCGTTTGGTTTTAACCGCACATCCAACGCAATTTTATCCCGGAAGTGTTTTAGCTATTATTACCGATTTAACCAAGGCCATCAGGGATAACGATCTTACCTCGATGAACTCTTTGTTACAGCAATTGGGTAAAACGCCATTTTTTAACAAAAAATCGCCAACACCGGTTGATGAAGCCCTAAACCTGGCCTGGTTCTTAGAAAATACTTTTTATTTTGCTGCGGCCAATATCCAGGAAGAAATAGACCAGAACCTGGATGAATATAACCTGGAAACCAAGAAAATTTTAGAACTGGGTTTCTGGCCTGGGGGAGATCGGGATGGAAATCCAAATATCCACGCTGATACGACCTTAGCCGTTTCTAAAATGTTGCGCCAGATCCTGTTCCGCTGCTATTACCGTGATTTCAGGGTAATTAAACGGCGCATCACTTTTAGGGGTGTTGAAGAAAATATTGCCAAACTGCATGATGTACTTTATCAGAATGCTTTCGATCAATCCTGCGAACTTCATGATATCTCTGATGAATTAAGGGATAACCTAAATAAAATTAAAGAAACCTTATTGGCAGAACACGAAGGTCTGTTTGTTGATCTGGTTAACAATCTGATCCGCAAAATAGACTTATACGGCAATTACTTTGCGTCGCTGGATATCCGTCAGGATAGCCGGGTACTGAGAAAGGTGCATGCATATTGCCGCGAAAATAAACCCATTTCTTCTTTATACCCAGCCAATTATGATCAGCTTTCGGAAGCAGAGAAATTAGCGTTAATTTCTTTTAAGGAAGCAACCGTTGTTTACTCCAGTGAGGCTGACGCCTTGATAAATGATACCATTGAGGTAATTAAAGAAATTAAAGGTATCCAAAAACGCAATGGCGAAAAAGCCTGTCACCGTTTTATTATCAGCAATTGTCAGCAGGCGAGTGATATCCTTCAGCTGATCGAGCTTTTCCTGTGGAACGGTTGGAGCAAAGATTCGCTCACCATAGATTTTGTGCCGCTTTTCGAAACGGTAAATGATTTAAAGGGCGCCGCGGCCATTATGGAAACCTTATATAGCAATCCGTTTTATAAAGCGCACCTGGCTAAACGTGGCAATAAACAGCACATCATGTTGGGATATTCTGATAGTACCAAGGATGGTGGTTATTTAATGGCAAACTGGTCTATCTTTAATGGCAAAACATCCTTATCAGCTGTTGCTGCAAAACATAACATCCAGCTGGCCTTTTTTGATGGCCGTGGTGGCCCGCCCGCACGCGGTGGAGGTAAAACACATCGTTTTTATGCTTCAATGGGTAAGGAGATTGCAAACAAGAATATGCAGTTGACCGTCCAGGGGCAAACCATTAGTTCGCAGTACGGTTCAGTAGAAAGTGCTGAATTTAATATTGAACAGTTAATTAATGCGGGAATATCGTCAGGATTAAAAGAAAAGCATAATGTACTTTTAGATCCTGAAAATAAAGCCCTGCTGGATGAAATGGCAGAAGATGGTTACAGGGCTTTTGTAGACCTGCGCGAGCACCCCTTATTTGTAAGTTATTTAGAGAAATTATCTCCTTTAAAATTATTGTCTCAGGCCAATATCAGTAGCCGTCCGGTAAAAAGAAATGGGGGAGGCGAAATGAAACTGGAAGATTTAAGGGCCATCAGTTTTGTAACTGCCTGGAGTATGCTGAAACAAAATGTGCCTGGTTTTTACGGAATGGGTACGGCGATGAAAAATCAGGAAAGAGCGGGAAACTGGGACAAAGTGGTGAAGGTTTATGAAGATTCTGACTACCTCAAAACCATAGTGGATAATTGTATGATGAGTATGAGTAAATCAGACTTTGTGATTACCGCTCATTTGGCGAACGATAAAGAGTTTGGTGCCTTTTGGACACAATTACATGAAGAATTCAAGTTAACCAAAGAGATGCTCTTAAAACTATCCGGACAGCCAACTTTGATGGCCAATTACCCGGTAGATAAAAAATCGATTGCCACACGCGAAAAAATTATTTTGCCATTGGTATTGATCCAGCATTTCGCCTTAGAGAAACTGCAGCATGACCAGAACGAGAAAGATCAACATGCTTTAGAAAAGCTTGCGGTAAGAACGGTATTTGGTATCGTAAATGCAGGAAGGAATTTGGCTTAGTATTCAAAATAGTGTGCGCTCGTTTCCAAACGAGCGCATAAATAACGATACGATTCTATCGTTTGTAAACGATAAATTATTCAACGCTCGTTAGAAAAGAGCGTTAGCAGAGTAGCAAGAGATGGTTTATAAACAAAAATTCCCTCGTTGATGAAAATCAACGAGGGAATTTTATATTTCGAAAAAGCCAGCTTCAAGCTTAAGACGGTTATCTGTCAATCGAACCCATCACTTTTTGGCTAAAAGCATTTAGCGCATCTTTTTCGGCGGCACCTTCACTTACCATCTGGTGTACTTCTAATGCACCGCAGATATTGGTGATCATTTCACCTGCTACATCAACTTCATGCTCGCTAACGCCTCTAAATTCGCAGAAAGCTTCTAAAACTTCTAAAGTGGTCTCCAGTTGTGCGGGAGTGGTATTTTGAAATAATTGTCTTATAACCGGAATCTTCATTACTTTATCTTATTAAATAGTTCTATTAAGCCTTCCGCTTTGTTGGTTTGTACCTGATCTACCAAAGCACCGCCTTCAAAAGCGGCGAAGGTTGGTAAATTATCAACATTAGCAAACTTGCGTGAGTTTGGAAGTTTTTCGGCATCAACAATCAAGAAAGCCACCTCTTCATTTTCCGAAGCCAGTTTTTTAAACTTAGGTTTCATGATTCTGCAGTTTCCGCACCACGATGCAGCGTACTGAACCATCACCTTTGAGTGATCGGCCAGATATTGTTGAAGGTTATCTTCTGTTAATTCTAAAAACATAACGTTTTGTTTAATTAGTTAGCAGCTAAATATTCAGCTACCCCGGTTCTGTTTGCGTTCATTGCTTCTTTTCCTTCTTCCCAGTTTGCAGGACAAACCTCGCCATGTTTCTGAACGTGGGCATAAGCATCAATTAAACGTAAATATTCTTTAACGTTTCTACCCAGTGGCATATCGTTAACGCTTTCGTGGAAAACTTTACCAGTCTCATCGATTAAGTAAGTCGCTCTGAAAGTTACGTTAGAACCTGAGAAAGATTCGTTTCCTTCTTCATCATAGTTCACTTCCTGATCTAAAATATCTAAGATACCTGACAATTGTCTGTGCGTATCCGCTAAGATCGGATAAGTAACACCTTCAATACCACCATTATCTTTTGGTGTATTTAACCAGGCGAAGTGAACTTCGTTGGTATCGCAGGATGCACCAATAACGATTGTATTTCTTTTTTCGAACTCAGGTAAAGCAGCTTGGAATGCGTGTAATTCTGTAGGGCAAACAAAAGTAAAATCTTTTGGATACCAGAATAATAACACTTTGCTATTTTTGTTTACAGCTTCTTCAAATACATTGATTTTCAAGTCATCACCCATGTCCGACATTGCATCAATACTAACACTTGGGAATTTTTTACCTACTATTGCCATAATATTTTCTCTTTAATTTTGTTGGCACAAAGGTAAGGCTAAAAGCGGAGTCAATCAACACCGATCTATTAATAGTTAATTGTATTTATTGATAACGATATAGATGAAAACTATATTTTTTATATGAAGTATAGCGGAGTTCTATTTTCTCTTTCTGTCATACTGAAGTATGAAGCATCTGCGGAATTTATAATAAATGGCCGTCATCTCGACTGAAACGCAGTGGAACGGAGAGATCTAAAGAGATAGATTTCTCGGCTACGCTCCTCTTCGCTCGAAATGACGACCAGAGTGGAAACTATTTCTTCAACGTATTCTCATACAATTTAAATATCCTTTTGTACTCATCCGTCCAGCTGCTTGGCTCTATAAAGCCATGGTCTTCTACCGGATAAACGGCGAGCTCCCAGTTATCTTTGCCCAATTCGATAAAACGTTGCGTTAAGCGTACAATATCCTGAAAGTGCACATTCACATCAACCATACCATGCGCCATTAATAAATTACCCTTTAATTTATCTGCGAAGTAAATCGGAGAACTTCTTTTATAGGCGATAGGGTCGTTAAATGGTTCATTTAGGATATTTGAGGTATAGCCGTGGTTATAATGTGCCCAATCGGTAACCGAGCGTAAAGCGGCGCCACTGGCAAAAATATCCGACTGGTTAAACATGGCCATTAAGGTAATAAAACCGCCGTACGAGCCGCCATATAAACCTACATGCTTCGGATTAACACCATATTGCTCTACCAAAAACTTAATCCCATCTGTTTGATCGGTTAAATCTTTCCCACCCATATGGCGGTAGATTCCTGTACGGTGATCGCGTCCGTAACCCGAACTTCCGGTATAATCGATATCAATTACGGTATAACCATTATCGGCCAGTAAATTATTGAACATAAACTCACGGAAGTAGGTACTCCAGCCAAAGTGAACGTTTTGAAGATAACCTGCACCATGCACAAAAACCACAGCAGGATGGTTGGGGTGTGGATTTTCTGATTTATAAACCCTCGCATACACATCGGCACCATAACGGTTTTTAAAACTTACCATATCAGGTTGACGCCATTTATAAGAATTAAATTCCGCTGATGTAGATTGGGTAATTTTTACGGCTTTAGCACCAACTTTATTGGGCTGAAGGTACAACTCACCGGGTTTGTCCATATAAGAATAATTAATGGCGAGGTATTTCTCATCAGGGGAAAGAGTAATTTCATTCAAGCCCTTCATGGTGGTAATTTGAACAAGTTCGCCGCCATTTACGCCGATTTTAAAGAAATTGGTAATACCCGGATGTTCCTTATTCGCTTTAATATAAAATGTACTCCTGTCTTTTGATAATTGTACCGATTGTACTTCCCATTTGCCGGCGGTAAGCTGTTTTTTATCTCCGGTATTTACATTGGCTACATAAAGGTGCGAGTATCCTGTTGCTTCGCTTTGATAATAAAAACGATTGTTGTCAATCCAGCCGGTATTGCCCTGGTAAAAGCCACTAATTCCGGGGCCGCCAATCCAGGCTTCATCGCGTTGACGGTCGATTAAGGAAAATCTACCAGTTAGGGCATCCAGTTTTAAAATCCAGCGGTCTTTATTGTCGGTAGAGGTGGCCACAACAATGGCCATACTTCCGTTATCATTCCAAAACGGACCAAAAAGATTTACAGGCCGATCGGCGTTTTTCTTTTTTAAGGTATCCAGTTCTTGCGGATAATCTTTCAGGTAATCGGGAAGATCTTTTATCCCGGCAATGGTCGAAGTTTGGAGGGCATACACCGTATCACGTTGCGTATCATTAATAAAACCCTGCGATACATTTTCATTTTCTCCAACTTTTGTCCTTCCGGGGATGTCTTCTGTGTAACCAGAAGAAGTCACATAGTTCGGAACAATGGTATTGTGGTTATCCGGAGCCGGGGTAGTTAATTTATAAGTGATAAAACGTCCGTCCGGGCTAATAACTACTCCATTTAAAAATTTATCTTCAGTATAAAGTTCTTTTAAAGGTTTAGTATCTGCCGAGGCGTTTCCAAAGCGGCTTCTTGCACCGCGGAAGCCGTTTTTGACTTCGGCATTTCGTTTTTTGATAATATCGAACAGTTCAGACTGTTGTGCTTTTAGCCATTTATCCTGTTCCGTAGCCGGTTTGCTTTCTGCTCTTCCGGCTTTTTTCCCTTTAACAAAATTGGTAAGTTGTTTGGTTTCTGCTGACTTTAAATCGAGCATAAAAAGATTATCACCCAATTGATAAACAATGTTGCCATTGGTTAAAAAAACCGGACTGCTTTCCCGCTCCTGCGTGCTGGTTAAACGCGCTTCCTTGTTCGTTTTGAAGTTCTGTAAATAAATATCACCGCTTTTTTCCACTAAACCAAGGGAACGATCGGTATTATAGCTATAGTTTAAACTCAATAGTTTTTCATCTTCCTTGTCTGCTGCTTTAACAGGTTTGGCAGCTATTGCTGAAACCTTAAATAGATCTTCCTTGGCTTTATTTTCGGGGTTCCAGTTAAAATAAAGGGTTTTGCTATCTGCAGTCCAGCGGAAATTAGTTGGCGAAATACCCATCCATTTGGGGTCGCGCATGATTTTTTCGACAGTTAAAGGTGCCAGTTGTTGCGCAAAAGCATATTCTCCTGTGCAAAGCAAAAGGAAAAGTAAATATTTCTTCATGAATTTTAGGTTTGGTGCAATTTAGATAATGGCAAGGTTAAATTAAGAAGGAAATGGAAATGTTACACCATCAGAGCAATCTGTTGCCACGGAGGCAGGAAGTCAAAGAAAAATTAATCATATGCTTTACAAAACATTGTTTCCGTGGCCAGTAAATTATCGGATTACTCTTCCTGTTTTGTCTACGTTCACATCATCGAAGGGCTTTAAATATTCATTGATAATGACCGAAAATTCGCGCCTTGTTAAAACTTTTTTAAGATCGTAGGCGGATGCGAACTTATAATTTTTGTTCCATTTCTTCTGGAGTTCGGATTTTGTGGCCTCAATTGATTTATTGCCCACATAACAAACCAGTGAAATGGTATTTTCTAAATTAACAGGAATATGCTGATGATCGTCGAACCAGATTTGCGCTTTGTAATAATAATCCTTGATTGGTTGCTTAATCTCATCGTAGGTTACTTCTTTTTCAGGATTAAAATAAGCCTTGTTTTGCTTAATTTCAGCTTTGATAATACCTGTTATACCAACTTTCTGAATGGCTAGCCAATTGGAATCTGCCATTTTTATATCATCAAAAGGCATAAGCGCATGTTTATAGCTTAATAATTCGCCCTGTATCCTTTTTAGGTTTGATAAGCTGGTTTTGGTATCGAAAAATGCGGCATAAGCTGCGGTTGCCCCGGCTGCAGTTCCGGTTTCAAATTGATCGGCTGCGATGTAAAGCAGGTTTTCCTGATCGGGAATCAATAAGCTGTACAATGATAAAAAGTGGGTTCCTGCTGAAGCAACGCTGGCTACAGTAGTACGGTAAATATTTTCTGTATAATTTAAAGGCCTTGAAGACGCAGGATTTAGTGAGGTGATCTTTAATGCGGCAATCAACTTCTCCGGGTTATCTGCCAATACCAGAATTCTGGCTTTAATGCTTTTATCTTTGCTCAGTTTTACTTCCCAGCCATTTCCTGACCGTTTAATTTCTGTATACGGGACATTATTAATTACATTTAACAGCAACGTGCTATCAACCGTTACTTTTAGCGGATTTTTTTTATCTGGTTTTGGTTTAGCGGTATTTACGCTATTTGCATTTTCGTTTTCGCGCTTTAAAAAGCCCTGATAAAAAATTTTGTGGCCAGGGGCTATTTTATTTAAATCCAATTTTTCTTTCTGAGTAAGAAGGGTGGTTTTTACGCCCGACTTGAAGGATTGAAAAGATGCAGTATATGCGGCATCGCCGCTACCGATAACCAATACATCTGTTTTTAAGGTTTGGGCATGGATAACCAGGGGAATTATGAATGCGAAAACAAAAAACAATCTTTTCATCTTTTATTATTGAAATTTGCTGCAATATGCTTTAAATGAATGAAATTTTAATGAAATGGATGCATTTTAACTAAAATTTCTATAAACCGATTTAAGCCAAAAAAACAGCAAATAACCATGCTGCCCACACCGTTAACCTCGGTAAATGAAAACACTACCGTTATGCAGGAGGAATTTTTGGTCCTATTTTACCTATTTCAAAAATTTAGAAGAGGCCATTGATTTAGTCAATAGCAAAAATAAACCACTGGCACTTTATATCTTTTCGGATCAAAAACAAAATCAACACAAGATGATCAGGGAAACCAGTGCAGGCGGAACTTGCGTAAACGACGTGTTGGTGCATAAGGGTAGTTGTCATGGTATTTTCGGATTCAAAACCTTTTCTCATGAAAGGGCGGTTGTTTTTCAATCGAAAGTAAGTGTAACTAAGATGATTTATCCACCTTACCCGCCAAAAATGGATTTATTGAAATGGTTGAAAAAACTGATGTAGATTTTATATGCCGCAGATATGAAGAGATAGGTGCAGATTTTATTGTTTAATATGTCTCCAGCTCCGCGTATTTTGTGCCATTTTCTTTGTGACCTTGTGTTTAGAAACCCGATAATTCTCCTTATTTTGGTTTCATGGACTTAGAACAGCTTAAATATCCTATCGGTCAGTTTATTATGCCTGATATATTTGATCAAAAGCAGATTGATATCTGGATTTCGGAAATAGAGGCGTTGCCAGGTCAAATTAAAAAGGCTACAGCGCATTTAACTGATGAAGAATTGAATCAAACTTACCGTCCGGGAGGATGGACCTTACGGCAGGTTGTTCATCATCTTCCGGATAGCCATATTAACGCCTATATTCGCTTTAAGCAGGCCATTACAGAAGATGTTCCGGTAGTCAGGCCATATTACGAGGAACGCTGGGCAGAAACGGAAGAGGCCAGAGATGGTGACATTAAAATGTCGATCGAGCTGTTAACAGGTTTACACCAGCGTTGGGTCGCTTTTTTAAAAACATTGAAAGTAGAAGACTATCAGAGGAAATACATTCATCCGGCCCATAATAAAGAACTTAGTTTGGCCAATATGCTGGGCATGTACGCCTGGCATGGAAAACACCACCTTGCACACCTTGCCAATACCATAAGGAAATGAAAAGGATCTATTTATACTCCCTGATTTTATTTCTTGCTGGTTTTTGTAGCAATGTTAACGCACAAAAAGATCCATTAAAAACTTTTTCTTTTATATTAGGCTCATGGGAAATGCAAATGCCCAAAAGTAAAATTGTGGAGCAATGGAGCCAGGGTGACGATAAAATACTGAAAGGCAAGAGTTATCGCGTCAGTGCAAAAGGAGATAGCGTTCTTACTGAAACATTACAGATCAGAACAAAAGGAAAAGAAGTTTTCTATTGTTCAACCGTTGCCAAACAGAATGAAGGTAAAGAAGTTTGCTTTAAATTGATTTCTACAAAAAATAAGATTTATATTTTCGAAAATGCGGCACATGATTTTCCGCAAAGAATAGTTTACCAAAAATTAGGTAAAAACGAAATGCTCGCCTGGATTGAAGGCGAGCTGAACGGCAAAAGCCGAAAATCAGAATTTAGGTATAAGCGGGAATAATCTAATTTTTAAGTAAAAAGGATTTGTAACAAATCTGCTTATGGTTCGTTTAAACCGTTATCCGTATATTTGAATAAATCATACGTGTTATGACGGCTAAGTTAACATTGACTGTACAGAAATCAACCATTGAAAAAGCAAAATCTTATGCAAAGCATACTGGACGTAGCTTATCCGAATTGGTTGAAAAATATCTAGAAACCATAACGCTTGATGAGGAAACGATCGTTTCATCAAAGTTAAAAAATATCGTGGGAGCGGTGAAATTGCCAGATGATTTTGATGATGCTGCTGAGCTTCGTAACTATTTTGAACGTAAGCATCTATGAAAAGGATTTTTATTGATACAAATATTATTGTTGATCTAATCGCAGATAGAAAGCCTTTTAGCAAATTTGCTATAGAACTTTTCGAAAAAGCATAACGTAAAGAAGTTCAGTTGTTTATCTCTTCACATTCAATTGCGACAACACATATTTATTAAAAAAACACCTTAGTGAACGGCCTTTAAGAGAGGTAATTTACAATGTTTTAGAATATATTCAAGTTATTGCAATTGATCAGGATATTATTAAAAAGGATTGAAATCAAAATACAAAGATGTTGAAGATGCCTTGCAAATACTCGGTGCTTATAAAATAGAAGGACTGGATTATATTGTTACCAGAAACATTAAAGATTTCAAAAATTCAGAAATTCCAGCCTTTCCACCTGATAAGCTTTTGACTAAAATTTAGTTACATCAAAATCAGCATCCCTGCACTCATCGCAATCATAATTGCATCTTCAACAATGGTTACAGTACTCATGGGCAGGTTAAACACAGCGCCCAGGCAAGCGCATTGAATTTTCTTTTTGTTTAAAACGCTTTCCAACACACCAATTATACTCACTGTCATTACAATTAGCGTAACCCAGTTTACAACAACAGGGGATAGGTTTAAAGCAAAAGATAAGCCCAAACCTAATTCGATGAAAGCATAAATATAACCCCATGTGCTGAATTTTTTGGCAACAATATCGTACATGGCATAACTTTCGGCAAATGCTTTCAGATTGAGCATTTTAAAGAAAGAAAAGGTTAGGAAGAAACCAGCCATAAAAATGCGCATAAACTCCATGACATTGATTGCATTGTTTTGCCAGGAAACGACTAATGATAGTGCAGTTACATATCCAAAAATCAATAAAATAGGTTTATAGGTCGCTGCCCATGATTTTGCTTCTTCGAGCGCTTCGCTATGTTGGGTTGCTGAAATCTGGTATTTGCTTTCGCTACCACCCAAAGCCTGTTGGAGTGTATCTAAGCCAATATGTTTATCCATGCTAATGGTAGCAGAATTGGTTTCTTTGGAAACTTCTACACCAGTTACATCTGGTAAAACGAGCAAATTACTTTTAACTTTATTTTCGCAACCGCTACAGGTCATTCCTGTGAGTTGATAGGTATGTGTCATGATAAAATTCTTTATGCAAATTTACCGCTTCGTGTGACTAAAAGCGTTATAGAATAATCACAAAGTTTTATAGAATTTTAGCTTTTGTGCTAGAGATCGTTATTTCGAATGTAGACGGGATATCTTTATGCTATATTCAGTTCTTATAATGACCTGAATTTCTAAAAATGATAATAATTTATTGTAACCACTAAGGAGTTAGAACAATTAATGTATAAACTCTATTAAACCAGCTAAAACAAAGTTGTTTGCTGATCATTTTCTCCCTAAACCCTAAAATTACCCCACCAAAACCGAAGTCATGGTTAGCGAGCCGCCAACAGCTTTATCGTTAAAGAAAGAAACCTCCTCTTTTTCGTTTTTCATGCCGAGCGTATAAATCAGTGGCAAATAATGTTCTGGGGTAGGAATGGCCAGCATCGCATCTGTGCCGAGGTTGCGGTAGTTGATCAAGGGCTGATGGTCGCCGTTTGCAATTAGGTTTTTAAACTTATCGTTCATTTCTATTGCCCAATCGTAACCACCTCCGTTAATCATTTCCCAACTGAGCATACGCAGGTTATGGACCATGTTCCCGCTGCCGATAACCAGTATGCCTTTTTTACGGAGTATGTAAATTTCTTTGGCAATTTCATAATGACGGGCCGGCGATTGGGTATAATCAATGCTCAATTGCAGCACAGGGATGTCAGCATTTGGGTACATATGCCTTACCACTGTCCAGGTACCATGATCCAAACCCCAATCATGGTCGAGACCAACAGTTGTAGACTGAATTAAGCCTGGAATTTCTTCCGCCAGTTTCGGATCGCCGGGCGCAGGGTATTGCACATCGAAAAGCGCCTGCGGAAAACCACCAAAATCGTGAATGGTACCGGGAAAATCCATCGCGGTAACAAAGGTGCCATGCGTATACCAATGAGCAGATACCACCAAAACAGCCTTAGGTACAGGAATATGCCTGGCCAGTTCTGCCCAATTCTTGCTAAACTCATTGTTTTCAATCCCATTCATAGGGGAGCCATGGCCAATAAAAAGTGTTGGCATTAAATCCGTTTGAGGCAAACGTTGAATAAAGTTTCTGAATTGGGATAGCACAGATATGGATTTTAGTTCTGGTAGCCGTTATCCCGAACTTCTGCCCGGCCGGTCGGACGGGTGTTTCAGGATCCTTTTGAAAGATTCCGGGACAAGCCCGGAATGAGGATTTTGTTCTTATTTACCCTGAACAAACTCCAGGTTTAATTTAATCGCAACATCTTTTGCAACACCAGCTCCGGTTGGATCATATTTGATATTATAATCTAAACGGTTAATGGTTGTGGTGGCCCCAAAACCTGCTTTGGTATTGCCCTGTTGATCTTTAGCCGTGCCGCCGTAAACCACAGCAAATTTTACATCTTTGGTTACATCGCGGATGGTTAATTTACCACTTAACTCATAATTGTTGCCACTTAATTTTTTGAAAGAAGTGCTTTCAAATTTCATCGTAGGAAATTTTTCTGCGTTAAAGAAATCATCGGTTTTTAAATGGTTATCCCTCATCTCCACACCTGTAGTAATGCTGTTAACATCAACACTAAAACTGATTTTAGCGTCCGTTAAATCCGGTTTAGCAGCGGTAACCGTTCCGTCGAATTTTTTGAATGAACCATCAACAAACGAAATTCCCATGTGTTTAACCGAAAAGTTAACAAACGAATGCATTGGATCTATTTTCCAGGTTGTTTGCGCAAATGATGCCACACTAATTGAGGTAGCGATCAGGAATAAAAATATTTTTTTCATATTTAGTGATTTTATTTAGGTACAAATGTAGTTGGTAATCAAGCTAATCAATCTTGATTTATGTTAAGAAATTGGCTGGTGACAAATCGGTTAAAAAGGTTTAAATTGGCTAGTTGATGAATAGAATTGCAGATAAGTGGTTAATGGTTTTTTGATCATAGTTCATGTCCGATAGGCTCATAATTCTCAATCATGATCTATCCAGCCATTGACCATCTCACGTTTCTCCATTTTATATCATTAAACCTCATCCAGCGTTTTTCTACTATCTGTTGATGCTAGTTTATAAGCCGAAGGCGTAATTCCGATAACTTTTTTAAATTGAGCGGACAGGTGAGCTACACTGCTGTAATTTAATTGATAAGCAATTTCGCTCAAAGTAAGCTCGCCATAGGTAAGCATTTCTTTTGCCTTTTCTATTTTTTGGGCAATAAAATACTTTTCAATCGTTTGGTTTTCAATTTCAGAAAAAATGCTGCTTAAGCTGGTATATTCTTGTTTTAATTGCTCGCTAAGGTAGGCAGATAGGTTGATTTTTAAAGGTTCTTTGGTATAATGTACCAGATTAATGAGGGCAGTTTTAATCTGTTCTGCTGTTTGGGTCTTTTTATCTTCCAATAGTTCGAAACCAAAACGGGTGAGTTGCTCTGCAATTTTAATCTTATCGTCAGCTGTTATGTTTTCGGCGAGGGTAACTTCGCCAAGCTCAACCAATAGCGGTTTAAAGCCAAGCTTTTCCAGCTCGGCCTTAACCACCATCTTGCAACGGTTGCACACCATATTTTTGATATGCAGGTTCATTATTTAGATTTTATGGTTTCTGAAACGTCGCCACAATCAAACATCATGCTTCCATAATAGGGGTTTTCGATGTTTTCTTTTTCATTTACCCAACTTGCCTTAGCCATTGGGCAATGTTGAATGTAAACGGTTTGTGTATTAAATTTTAGACCCTTTAAGGTTTTAATCATCGCATAGGAAATCCCTTCAAAGGCTTTTCTTTGCGTTTTAATGTCGTTAGAGCCGGCAAGCTGAGCAGATTTACTTTTGATAACTGCAGCTTGTTCCATAAATATTTTATGCTGATCTGCTGGCAGATTTTTGTGATTTACCGCGTCAACCTTTGCTGATAAAATTTTTACTTTTTCTATCGCCACATCCTTTTTATCGGTGGCTAAGGCATTTTTTACGTCGTAATAAGCCGTTAACACCTGGTTTAAGGCTACATCTGTTTTGTTTTGCGCATAGGTGAATGCTGTGCTTGCGATCGTGATGAAGGCAACTAATCCTAATATTTTTTTCATCTTTTATGTTGTTTTTAATGGTAATGAAGCGATCATGGTTTTATGTTCAGTTTAATGTGGAAAACCCATGATGTTTCGTTATTTTTTATTTTAAAATGTTAAAGAAATTAAATTCTGCACGAAGCAGGTACATGTTTTTGGTGTATCGGTTATCCATATTTCCAGTAGCCTGAAAGCGATAGCCAAAATCGATACGGGTGGTACTGTTCAAAATTACCTGTACAGCAGGAGCGATGTCTAAATAAGACTGGCCACTGCCGGGATCGGTTTTGCCCAGCAATTCTACATATACATTGAAGTTTGGCTGCTTATAATCTTTGTAAACTACTGGTAAAACCAAATAACCCGATGATAAACTATACGACAACATGTTCTTTGGCTGCGGCATGCCCGCAACCTGCCGGTCGATGTTTTCGAAAGCATGGGCATAACCAAGGGTTGACGATAACGCCAGCTTGTGTAGCAGCTGTGTAAAAATCAATCCGCCCTGTATACCACTGTTATCACCCTCCAGGTTGATATCATGGGTATAAGTTGGCATTCTGCTGGTACTAATTCTTCCAAATGCCGATGCCCTGAAATGGCTTTGTGCTTCGTCTAGCGATAAAAACCGATATTTTGCATATAAACTTCCCCCTTCCAAACGGTATCTGCCGTCCATATCAGACATAAAGCCTTGCGCATGCATCATCAGGTTTTTATTAAAACCAATCATTACTTCCGGGATGGTCCTGCTTACAAAACCGGGGTTATTGAACATACCTTCATTCGTAATTCTTATGCCAATCGATTTGGTGGGCATATTACTGGCAGGCTCTGTAAATACATATAACTCCTGTGCAAAACCATTTGTATAGGCGCCGATCATCAACAGCGCCAATACGAATATCCGCCTCATCTTAAGAAAGGATTAAATGGTAAATGCGCGTCTTTTTACCATTAACCATGCCCATGCCGCTGGCATAAGCATCAGAGCTAACGGTTGCGGCCTGTTTTTTAAATGCAGTACCTGAAATAAAATTTTTATCGACAATACTGGCTTTTACAGTTCCGTTAAGTGTTTTGCCCTTTGCGTTTACAAAACGGTACACATTTCCATCAACAATGGCCTGGCCTTTATCATCTACCTTTACATCGTTAAAATTGAAATTTGCTGTTAATCCACCAACTGAAAAACCAGCATCCTGAACTTTTTTGCGTACCAGATCAAGATTGATGTTTGCATCTTTCTTAAAGGTTAGCACGAAGATGTTTTTGTTTAAATCAGGTTTTACACTACTGATAAAGTTTAAGGTTTCCAATGATTTTTGTGTTGCATTTGAACACATAGAGCAGGTTAAACCGGTTACCTGTAAATCTGCTGAAGATATTTTTTGTGCCGAAACATTAACGGCAAAGAATAGCATAATGATGCTGAATATTTTTACTGCTTTCATGATTTTTTAAATTAGAATAAATTGAAGCTATTGTAGGCTGCATTATTCAGCGCTTACATACATAGCAAATAGATACCGAAACGAATCCGATAGCTACCGGATCAGCATGACGGGAACAAAAATCCTAATTTCTAAAAATACAATTGAAAATATGGAGTGCAACCCGCGAGGAAAGTGGGGGCGCTTTATTTGAAATTTTAGTAAAAAATTTCGGGGTAATATCTTTTAAAGACGCTAAAACTGGGGGATGAAGAAAAAGCTGGATAGAAAAGAGCTTTGGCATTTTTAACTGTGCCTCTGCCTGATGACTATCTTTAACCTTAACCGTTACCTGGGTGTTTTTGCAGCAATCATCATCTTTCTTTTCAGCAGGGATATCCTTACAGAACTTACAGGAAACTTCATTACTGAACAGTTTAACATTTTCCAGTTTGCCTCCACAGAAATGGAGACTTAAAGCCAAACCCATAACACTAACTGCATAAAATACAGCCAAAGAAAGTGCTATTTTCTGTTTTAACTTCATCAATACAAAGGTAAAGCAAAAAATATTTAATAATGCCAGTAATTATTTACTGAATTTCATTTTTTAGCTTAATTTAGCCTTAAACACCAATTAAATGAAGAAAATATTATTGTTACTCTGTACTTTTTCTGTGCTATCGGCCTTTGCTGCAAAGCCCAAAAATCAATATGTAAGGATTAAAACTGAATTTGGAGAATGCATTGTAAGGCTATATAATCAAACCCCTTTGCATCGCGATAACTTTTTGAAACTGGCCAGATCCGGATATTACAATGGGGTTTTGTTTCACAGGGTAATTAATAATTTTATGATTCAGGGTGGCGATCCGGATTCTAAAAATGCAAAGCCAGATTCTCTTTTGGGTGAAGGCGGACCTAAATATACGATTCCGGCAGAGTTTAATGATAGCTTATTCCATAAAAAAGGTGTTTTGGGTGCTGCCAGGGAAGGAGATGATGTTAATCCGGCCAAGGCATCAAGTGGAAGTCAGTTTTACCTGGTGCAGGGAAAGGTTTTTACCGATCAGCAATTGGATAATTTAGAAGAAAAACGGCTGAAATTCAAAATTCCGGAATGGCAGCGGCAAGTATATAAAACGATAGGGGGTACACCACATTTAGACCGGAATTATACTGTTTACGGTGAAATTGTGACGGGTTTGGATATGGTGGATAAAATTGCCGCTTTGCCAACCAATAAAAACGACCGGCCAAAGCAAGACGTAAAAATGGAAGTAAGCGTTTTGAAAAAAAGGGAAGCGAGAAAACTGGAGAAACAGTTGCTTCAGGGAACGTTGAAAGATAAAATGGTTATGTAATTACAGGATCTTGTCAATTATCGAAAAAGAATAAAAGCCGAATCTGATCATTTTGAATTTCATAGAACACGGACGTATGATTCGTAATCCTTCCTTTTCTGCATTGATCGAAAATTGACGCCTCAAAAATTTCGGGTTGTACTTTTATTATTTGAAGGATTTTATTTGCTTGTTTTAAAAACTTTTTTGCCGATTGCTCACTGAATTTATCCAGAATAAAGAAAAAAATTGCATCAAAAGTTTCTTTTGCTTCATCGGTCCAAAATATATTTAAACTCATAAATATTTCGCATACCGCTTCATTACCTCGTCATGAGGTGTTAATTTTCCTTCTTCAGCCTTCTTTAACCCTCTTTTTATTCCCTCCTGAACATGTTTCGGTAATTGGTCCAGCTCAACCTTTTCATTGCAGTTTAAAAGCATGTCCAATTCTGATAAAAGGTTCTCATCATCTGTTTCGAATACCTTTTTTGCGATCTCTATTTTTAACTCTTCGATGCTCATAAACAAATTTAACGAAAGCAAATCTCATTTACTAAGCATTTATTCAATTAATTTCTAAATTTACCGCCCACAACAATTGAAATTTTACTGAATGAAGATTATTTCCTATAATGTGAATGGGATCAGGGCTGCGAGCACTAAAAATTTTTTTGGCTGGTTGCAGGCAACCAATGCCGATATGGTCTGCTTACAGGAAGTAAAGGCACTACCCTCGCAGATCCCTGAAATTATTGCATTGATTGAGCAGCTGGGTTACCACCATTATTGGTATCCGGCAGAGAAAAAAGGCTATAGCGGTGTAGCCATTTTATCTAAAATTAAACCCAATCATGTAGAACTTGGCTGCGGTGAAGAATGGATTGATAAAGAAGGACGTATTTTAAGGGCAGATTTTGATGATTTTTCTTTAATGAGCCTTTATATGCCATCTGGCTCAAGTGGAGACGATCGGCAGGTAAAGAAATATGAATTTATGCGGTTTTTCGATCGCTATATTGGAGAATTGCGTAAAGAAATCCCTAATTTGATTGTGAGTGGTGATTATAACATCTGCCATACCGCTATCGATATCCACAACCCTAAATCAAATGCCAATTCATCAGGCTTTTTACCGGAAGAACGGGAGTGGATGCAGTTATTTCTGGATAATGGTTTTATTGATACTTTCCGTTATTTTAATAAAGAACCACATCACTACACCTGGTGGAGTTATCGTGCAGGATCAAGAGGAAAAAACCTGGGTTGGCGAATCGATTATCATCTGGCCACCAGGCCAATGGAAAATCGTCTGAAAAACGTCAGGATTTTACCGGATGCCATACATTCTGATCATTGCCCGGTGTTATTGGAAATTGAATAGTTTTTGGGTTAACTGATCCTAATTTTCAATTAACCAGTTTAACCAGTTTCAACAATTAACCTGCCAATAAATGCTGATTACAGATATAAAAGGCCTTGTAGGGCTTCATCCTAAAGATAAGTTAGTGCTTCGTGGTAACGAGCTAAATGATTTACCCGTTCTTGAAAATGCCTGGCTTTTAATAGAAGATGGGTTGATTAAAGATTTTGGCGAGATGGGAAATCTTCCATCTCCCACCGCACATCTTCCATATTATAGTGCGCAGGGCCGTTATGTTTTCCCTACCTGGTGCGATAGCCATACACATATTGTGTTTGCGGCGTCGCGTGAGGAAGAATTTGCCATGAAAATACAGGGTAAAAGTTATGAGGAAATTGCGGCGGCGGGTGGTGGGATTTTAAATTCAGCAGATAAACTACAAAGGGCATCAGAAGATGAATTGTTTCAATTTGCTGCGCTGAGGTTAAAACAGATGATTCTGCAGGGGACAGGAGCGGTAGAAATTAAAAGTGGCTACGGATTAACGACTGAAAGTGAAATCAAGATGTTACGCGTAATCCGTAGGTTGAAAGATCAGTTCCCCATCCCGATTAAAGCCACTTTTTTGGCTGCTCATGCTTATCCAACAGCATTTAAAAATAACCATCAGGGTTACATCGATTTAATTATTAATGAAATGCTGCCTCAGCTGGCAGAAGAAGAACTAGCCGATTACATTGATGTTTTTTGCGAAAAAGGGTTCTTTTCTGTTTCAGAAACCGATCAGATATTAAAAGCTGGAGCAAAATATGGATTGAAGCCGAAAATCCATGCCAACCAACTTTCTGTTTCTGGGGCAATAGAGGTTGCCGTTGATAATGGGGCTATTTCGGTCGATCATTTGGAGGAAAGTAATGAAGAAAGCATCGAAACCTTAAAAAACGCCGACACCATTGTAACATTGCTGCCTTCTTGCTCGTTTTATTTAGGAATTCCGTTTGCTGATGCCAGGGGCTTCATCCAAGCTGATTTACCAGTGGCTTTAGCTACCGATTATAATCCGGGCTCAACACCTTCAGGAAATATGAATTTTGTAGTTTCATTAGCTTGCATTAAAATGAAGATGTTTCCGGAGCAGGCCATTAATGCTGCAACATTAAATGGTGCTGCAGCAATGGAATTGAGCAGGGATTATGGAAGTATAGCGGTTGGAAAAAAGGCAAATTTATTGATCACTAAACCGATGCCATCAATTGCGTATCTGCCCTATAGTTTTGGCGAAAGCCAGGTGGACGAGGTGATTTTAAATGGCGAATTTTATAATGGATAACTTTAAAATCTATGCTCAACAAGATATTGATCGTTTGGTGATCAGCCGGGACGGCGAAACTAAGCTGGGCGAGAAAGTGGCTATTTTGACTTCGTGGGAAGAGCTGCAAAACACGCGTGCAAAATTTGTGTTGCTGGGCATTCCTGAAGATATTGGCGTGCGTGCAAATGCGGGTATGGCTGGAGCAGCATCGGTATGGCGTCCGGCATTAACGGCCTTTTTGAATATCCAGAGTAACTGGTTTTTGGATGGTGGGGAGATTTTGGTTTTAGGCCATTTTGATATTGATGAGCCTGGCGAATCTACCTTAAAAGGTTTACGAGACAAGGTAGCAGAAATTGATGCGCTGGTTTATCCAATTATTGAAAAAATCACAGCTGCGGGCAAAATCCCGATTGTCATTGGGGGCGGGCACAATAATGCTTATCCAATTATCAAAGGAGCTTCTTTAGCAAATAAAATCCCAATTGATGTACTAAATATTGATGCACATGCTGATTTGCGGAGGTTGGAAGGCAGACATAGTGGAAATGGATTCTCTTATGCTTTACATGAAAATTATCTCGATCATTATTTTATGTACGGCCTCCATCAAAATTATAATAACGAAGCTATTTTAAGCCAGATTGAGCATAACCCTAAGCTAAAGGCTGTATTTTTTGATGACATTTTAACCGGAACCGATTTTGCCGATTTGATAAATGAAATAGGAGAGGTTGCGGGTTTGGAAATAGATCTAGACTGTATGGAGCATGTACTTTCGAGTGCAGAAACTCCATCCGGATTTGCGGTTAACGATATTCGAAAACTCATTTTGAGCAACGCCGGTAAATTTTCTTATCTGCATATATGTGAAGGGGCTACGCGGATGCTGGATGGAAGGGTAAATAAGTTAACGGCGAAGCTGATTGCTTATTTTGTAAGTGACTTTGTGAAATCAAATATGTCTTAGATTTATCCACGGAGGCATAGAAAACACGGAGTATCCGGCGCGTGTCGCCATCCTGAACTTCCGCCCGGCCTGTCAGACGGGTGTTTCAGGATCTTTTTTGCAGTAAATGCCTTATAAACAGCGCCTGAGATAAATACTGGAAGACGTTTAAAAGTAGGCCTTTTACAAATGCTCTGCTTCGTATTTCTCCCCAGCCTTTAACATCAATTCGATCTGTTTCAGGTCTTCAGCCGTTAAATCTTCTTTTTCCTGAAGTTCAAATACGGCAATCATATTGTCTTCGTACTGTTTTTCGGTTTTGATCACGATTTCCTGTGGCATGCTGGTAAGCTTAAAACTTTATAATTTCTGTAGGTGTAATGCAAAAGTCGAGTTTAATGTCTTGTTCATGTACGTCATCGATTTTTTCAATTGCAGGATACAAAGATAAACCTATTTTCTGAGCATTTAAACCGTTTAGAAAACGATCATAGAAACCTTTTCCATAACCTACCCGGTAACCTTGTTTATCAAACGCCAAAAGGGGAATGATCACGAGATCTATTTCGCCTTCATGGAGGTTTCCTTTTTGCGGTTCCAGAATATTATAAAGATTTTTTTTCAGGTCTTCTTCGCCAATATATTCGTGATGCGTCATCAATGCCGTTTCAAAATCGGCCTTAGGCACAACGATTTTAATATCTGGCAGGGTTTGGTTGAGCCATTCGATCAGCAGAAAGGTATCCGGTTCCTTTTTTTCTTTGATGGGCAAAAAGATATGGATCGTTTTAATTCCATTAAAATCTAGCGTCTTAAACTGTTCCAGCAGCGCTTTATTAAACTCATGGTAAGTAGAGTCTGATAATGATAACCGATCCTTTAGCGTTTGCTTCCTGATTTGGTTTTTCAACATAATAACAAAGTGGGTATTTTAAGGATTTATATGGTTTTGGCATACCTGCTTATCATTTATTTGCAGAGATGTGATCTGTTTTTGGAAATTTACGGTAATACGGTCATGGCGGTCTGCAGCCCTGCTATCGCTTCAGTCCAGCGCTGTGGGCTTTTTGCTCTATCAGTTTACAGCGCGGGGCCGGTATAACAAAAAGCCTCTGAAGCATCAACTTCAGAGGCCCCATATATCCTGATTAAAATTATTTTACACGCTCCACGTACTCGCCTGTACGGGTATCGATTTTAATTTTATCACCTTGGTTCACAAACATCGGAACTTTAACTTCAACACCATTTTCTAACGTGGCTGCTTTTAGCGCGTTTGTAGAAGTATCGCCTTTTACTGCCGGCTCTGAGTAAGTAATTTCAAATTCGGCAAAGTTTGGCAGCTGGGCCATAATGGCTTCGTCGCTTTCCATTGATACAATAATGCTCATGCCTTCTTTTAAGAATTTAATTGCCGAACCGAACAAAGATTTTTCAACATTAAACTGCTCGTAGGTATTGTTGTCCATTACGATCAAAGAGTCGCCTTCTTCGTATAAGTATTGATAATCGTTGGTTTCTACACGGCAGATTTCGACTGCCTCATCGGTATTCATACGGGCTTCTACAATTCTGCCTGTTTTAATGTTGCGGAATTTACCGGTGTAAAATGCGCCGCCTTTTCCTGGCGTACGGTGATTCCATTCGTCAACCGTAACCAATTCGTTGTTCACACGAAGAATGTTACCTGTTTTAATTTCTGATGCTTTTGCCATATTATGTTATCCTAAATGGATTTATATTTCAGTTTTTCGTGACGGCAAAGGTAAAATTATTTTGATAAAAAACGACAAAGGTTTAAGGCATAAGGCTTAGGGTTTAAGAAAATTTAAACCTTAATCAACTACTTCACCCGCTCCATATATTCGCCTGTTTTAGTGTCAATTTTCACCTTATCTCCCTGGTTGATAAATAGCGGAACCCTGATTTCAGCACCTGTTTCAACAGTGGCATATTTTTGCGCACTGGTAGAGGTATCGCCTTTTACAGCGGGTTCAGAATAGGTGATTTCCAATTCTACGCTATTGGGCAGTTGGGCAACAATCGGTTCATCGCTTTCAAAAGCAATGGTAACGTTCATGCCTTCTTTTAAGAATTTAATCGAACTGCCAAAAAGCAGTTTTGGGATATTGTATTGTTCGTAAGTGTTATTGTCCATCACCACCAGGTAATCCCCATCCTCGTAAAGGTATTGATAATCGCTGGTTTCTACCCGGCAGATAGTCACTTCTTCATCTGTCCGGAAACGGTATTCTACAATTTTGCCGGTTTTTACATTGCGCATGCGGGCCTGATAAAAAGCCCTTAAATTTCCCGGGGTACGGTGGATATACTCTTCTACACTTACCAACTCTCCGTTAAAACGAAGCACATTTCCGCTTTTTACCTCTGATGCCTTAGCCATTTTATGATCGTGAATATTGTTTTTGTTTTGGATTAAAAATCAAAGTTAAAAAAATGCATACAGATTTGAAAAGTAAAACCGTCAATAATCAGGTGCAGTATCCTGCTTTCGTTTCCATCTTTTTGCATTTCCCGGTGGAAAAAACAAACAGCAGTACAACCAAAAGTATTTTTGTGCCATGGGCTTTATAATGGCGGGTGGTGGGGTGGATAAAATGCTGGGCCAGGGTTAAAAAATCTTCGTATAAAAGAAATGCCTTTGGGAACCACTCCAAAGGCATAATCAACCTAAACCTCAAACTAAACTATGAAAAACTCTTTGCCTTTAAGGGGCTATTTATTTTATTCCGAAAACGGAAAATATGACCTTTTATTAGAGAGATAAATTAAATAATTTTTTCTCTTTTTGGTGGTGCAAAGGTAGGTATAATTTTAAAATCACAAAATATTTTTTGAAAAAAATATTTATAGTACAAATGTATGACAAAACAGACCAGAGTATAATTGACCCAATTAAACTTAACTTATTTATAGTCAGATATTTGTATTTGATTAGAGCAAAAATCGTATTCCTGGATTTGATTAGAGCCTATTATGGTTAGTCGCTCTTTTCCAAAATTTTCGATGAGCTCGCGGTACCAACTTATTCCCTGAACGTCTAAATTACTTGTCGGCTCATCTAAAAATAAAACGGGTGTATCTGTACAGCAGGCCAAAGCCAGTTTGGTCCTTTGCTTCATGCCAGACGAAAAGTATTTGATCTGCTTGTTTGCTGCTTTTTCTAATCCCAGAATACTGATCAGCTTTTTTGCATCTAAGCCAGAAGCAAAATCTTTAAACTTAAAATGAAAATCAATGATTTCTTTTAGCGTAAATGTTTCAACCAGTTCGAGATAGGGGGCAGCAAGGCTGATGTATTTGTAGATATCTTCGACAGGGATCTCGGCTTGATCTGAAAAGGTAATTTTGCCCTCAGAAGGGGACAAGTTGCCATTTAAAATACTAAGTAGGGTTGATTTGCCAGAACCATTTGGCCCAAGTATGGCGTAACTGTTTCCTGTTGTAAATTCCGTGGTTAAATTTCTAAAAATCCACTCTTTGTTAAACCTTCTGCCAACATTTTGTAAAATAATATTCATTTGTACCAAGCGTTTAGGGTTTGGCGATGAGCGGTTTTGACATGCAAACGCTGTTATCGACGCCAATATACTGTCCGTAATTGGGCGTAAGTTGATAACCCATTTTTTGATAAAGTGCAATGGCTTCTGGCTGTTTTTTGCCTGTTTCTAAAACGCAGGAAGAAAAACCGAGTTCAGTAGCCCAGTTTTCCAATTCGTTTAAAACTTTAGCAGCTATGCCCTGCTTCCTATGGTCTGGATGTACAAACATCCTTTTTACTTCGGCTGCTGTAGAGGAGAAAAATTTTATCGCGCCACATGCAACTGGTAGTTCTCGCCGGTAAGCAACAACAACCTCTTTAATGGTGTCAACCTGATTAAATTGCGCATAAAAGGCATGATCATCACCGTCTCGAATAGCCAAGTCCTGATCTAGTAAAGCTACTAACCCCCTAAAACCGGGATGTTCTGAATCTGTCCGGATCAGTCTTAAATCACTCATGAACATTTATTTGAATTTGATTAAGGCAATGGGTTTAACCCTCCGCCTTAAACCTTCAGCCTTCTACCTTAATTAGCTTCCCATGCCAAAGCCCTTCATTACTCCACGGTTAGAATTACGGATAAAATCTACGATCTCATCACGGATTTCGGTAGGTTTAAATTCGGCTTCGATCATATCTAAAGCTTTTGTTACGTTATTGTGTTTTACAAAAAGTACACGGTAAATTTCCTGAATCTCATCAATCTGCTCGTTGGTAAACCCCCTTCTGCGCAAACCAACGGAATTGATGCCGGCATATGAAAGTGGCTCGCGGGCTGCTTTAACATATGGCGGCACATCTTTACGTACCAATGAACCACCGGTTACAAATGCATAGGAACCTACTTTAACAAATTGGTGTATAGCGACCAAACCAGCCAAAACTACATTGTTTCCAATGGTGATGTGGCCTGCCAGGGTGGTACTGTTCGAAAAAATACAGTTATTTCCAACTTCACAATCATGCGCAATGTGTGAGTAGGCCTGAATTAAACAATTACTGCCTATAGTGGTTTTCCATTTGTCTTTTGTACCACGGTTAACAGTAACACATTCTCGTATAGTGGTATTATCGCCAATTTCTGCAGTGGTAATTTCGCCGGCAAATTTTAAATCCTGTGGCTCGCCTGAGATAACTGCACCAGGAAAGATTCTGCAGTTTTTACCAATCCTGGCACCATCCATAATGGTCACATTCGATCCGATCCAGGTTCCCTCGCCAATTACAACGTCTTTATGTATCACTACAAAAGGTTCAATTACCACGTTTTCGGCAATTTTTGCCTGAGGGTGTATATATGCTAAAGGTTGTATCATTATTGAGCGGGTTCTGCTTGTTTAACTTTTGAAATTTGAGCCATCATTTCGGCTTCTACCACGATTTTTTCGCCAACCATCCCTACACCTTTCATCTGGGCAATGCCCCTTCTGATGGGTTCAAGTAAATCGCAGCGGAAAACAATAGTATCGCCGGGAAGTACCTGTGCCCTAAAGCGTACATTATCTATTTTTAGGAAATAGGTCAGGTAATTCTGCGGATCTGGCACTGTGCAAAGAACAAGGATGCCACCAACCTGTGCCATGGCCTCTATCTGCAGTACCCCCGGAAATACCGGAGCACCAGGAAAGTGGCCTTTAAAAAACTCTTCGTTCATGGTTACGTTTTTCACGCCTACCACATGGTTTTTAGAAAGCTCTAATATTTTATCAACGAATAGAAATGGCTGACGGTGAGGCAAAATTTCCATGATCTTCACTACATCGAACAATGGTTTTGCACTCGGATCGTATACCTTCTGCACTTTTTTGTTTTTCTCTTTTTTGATGGCTGCTTTAATTTTTTTCGCAAAGGCAACGTTTGCGGCATGGCCCGGGCGGGCGGCCATGATATGGCCTTTTAAATGCATGCCCACCAGGGCTAAATCGCCGATCATATCTAAAAGTTTATGACGTGCCGGCTCATTCTGGTAACGCAGTTCCATGTTGTTCAAAATCCCTTGTGGGGCAACATCGATATCTTTACGGTTAAATAATTTAGCCAGGTGACTTAATTCATCCCTGGTAACTTCTTTATCAACAATTACAATGGCGTTATTTAAATCTCCGCCTTTAATTAAATTGTGTGATAGCTGATATTCCAGTTCATGAAGAAAACAAAAAGTACGGCAAGAAGCGATTTCTTTCTTAAATTCTGCAATGGTGTTAATGCCTGCGTGCTGGCTGCCCAAAACAGGAGAATTATAATCAATCATGCAGGTAAAACGATAATCGTCTAACGGCATGGCCACAATTTCTACTTTTCTGTCTTCTTCTGTATAGGTAATGTTATGTGGAATGGTAAAATACTCGCGATCTGCATTTTGCTCAACTGTTCCTACCTCTTCCAATAAATCAATAAACTGAATAGAACTCCCGTCCATAATTGGTGTTTCCGGACCATCCAATTTAATCAGTATGTTATCGAGGTCCATACCCACCAGCGATGCCATTACATGTTCTACAGTACTTACACTGGCACCATTTTGAGTTAGTGTAGTACCTCTTGAGGTATCGGTAACATTATCTGCATCAGCTTCGATAATCGGGTGGCCATCTAAATCAATACGCTGAAATTTAAAGCCGTGATTTTCGGGAGCCGGGCAAAATGTTAAAGTAACATTAGCACCTGTGTGTAAACCAACACCAGATGCTGATATTTCCTGTTTAATCGTTCTTTGTCTAACGTTCATTGTGTATTGTATTCTTTTCCAGTTCGGCGATGAGCTTTTTTAACTCCTCTTCGAGCTTATTTATTCTTTTTTCAACATCTGGCAGATGTTTGAAAATGACTGAGGCCCGCATCCAGTTACGTAATGGTTGCGCCGGACTACCGTGCCATTGTTTATTTTCTTCTGTGATATTAAAATTTATACCTGCCTGCGCACCAATCTGTGTTCCTTTTGCCAAGGTTAGGTGTCCTGCTATACCAACCTGTCCGCCTACAACACTGTTGGGGCCAATTTTTGTACTTCCGGATATGCCCGACTGTGCAGCTAAAACCGTGTTCTCGCCAATCTCTACATTGTGCGCAATCTGGATCAGATTATCGATTTTGGCTCCTTTCTTTACAATGGTTGATCCCATTGTTGCACGATCTACAGTGGTATTTGCACCAATTTCAACGTCGTCTTCAATAATAACATTACCAATCTGCGGGATCTTATTGTAAGTGCCATCTTTTTGTGGGGCAAAGCCAAAGCCATCACTTCCGATAACGGTATTGGCATGTATGGTAACTCTTTTGCCGATCACTGAGTTATGGTAAATTTTTACACCAGGGAAAAAATTGCTGTTCTCGCCAATTTTGGAATTTGCGCCGATAAAGGTTTGCGCATTTATTTTGCAGCCATCGGCAATCTCTACATTTTCGGCAACATAGGCAAAAGCATCTATAAATACATTATGGCCTATTTTTGCTGTTGGATGTACAAAAGCCAGTTTATCAATACCTGATTGTGTTTTTTGCGCATTTACAGCCTCATTGTATTTATCCAATAAAATCGTAAAAGCACTATAGGGATTTTCAACACGGATTAGCGTGCTGGTATAAGGCTGGGTAGGTGCAAAGTCTTTTGATACGATAACAACTGAAGCCTGAGTAGAATACAAAAAGTTTTCGTACTTCGGGTTAGAAAGAAAAGACAAAGAGCCTTCCTTCCCGTCTTCTATTTTAGAAAGTTCGGTAACGGCTACATCAGGGTTACCATCAATGGAACCGTTTAGAAACTGACTTATCTGCGTGGCAGTAAATTGCATCGTACAAAGGTATATGTTAAATTGATATGAACAAAAAAACCTGCATGGGTTAAATGGTGTATATTTTGCACAATAATAAGAGTTAAAACGGCACCAAAAGTCAAATATTTTGTTAAAAAAACTTAAATCCCTCTTGGGTAACAGAGGATATATTTTTCTACAGTTTTTTGTAACGACTCCAGATTGGACAAATCAGAAGCCTTTGCAATATCAACAATATCGTTATTTTTCATTAGAATCTTGATATTTCCGAGGCCCGCATGATAAGCCCGGTTTTGGATAGAATCGGTGAAAACAAAATACCGGGCTTCTTCTGGCTTAATTTCCAGTAAATTAACGGCCGCATCCTGCAAAAAGTTTACGCGATCGGTATTAGCCCTTTCATTACCCATTTCTACTTTATACAGATTTCTGGAAGTAAGCATTTTACATAAAGTAGACAAAATTTTGTCATCATGCTTGGTCCAAACCTTAACAGCCGCATAAATATCCTGATCATCAAGATTGGTAAAATGCTCAAGATTTTCGTGCTGAGCAAAGAAATTAGCCTCATTGATATCGTTTTTTAAGAAATAATTTAAGGATGGTGAAGCAAATAAGTTTTCGCCAGCTGCTGATAATTCTTTTGCACGTTCTAATAACCTCACCAGAATCATCTCACCCGAAATTACTGTTTTATGCAGGTACACCTGCCAATACATTAGCCTGCGGGCAATTAAAAATTTCTCGATAGAATAAATGCCTTTTTCTTCGATCACGAGGTCGTCATCATAAACGTTGAACATTTTAATGATCCGATCGAAACTGATTACGCCTTCACTCACGCCCGTAAAAAAACTGTCGCGGTTTAAATAATCCATTCTGTCCAGATCTAACTGGCCTGAAATCAATTGATGAAGATATTTTTTGGGATAGGTGCCGTTAAAAATCTCAATGGCATGGGTTAAGCGTCCATCAAAATGTGTATTCAGGTCCTGCATCAGTTTGTCTGAGATATCTTCATGCCTGATACCGGTTACCAGCGAGTGTTCCAGTGCATGCGAGAAAGGCCCATGACCAATATCGTGTAATAAAATGGCCAAAATGGCGGCTTCTTCTTCTCCATCAGTTATGGTATGCCCTTTACTTTTTAAAAGATTGATGGCCAGGCTCATCAAATGCATGGCGCCCAAAGCGTGGTGAAAACGTGTGTGTAAAGCGCCTGGATAAACCAGATGTGTCATTCCAAGCTGTTTGATATAGCGTAAACGCTGGAAATAGGAATGGGAGATCACATCGTAAACCAGTTCGGACGGGATACTGATGAAACCGTAAACCGGGTCATTTATTATTTTCTTCTTGTTCAATCGTTAAAAATAGTTAAATAGATAGATACGGTACAAAAATTGCTATTTTTATTTATAGTTTAAATTAGCCGCCGTAATTAAACGGCAATACTGATCTATTTTTACAAAAACATGCAAGAAACGAAAATATTATGGGCCGATGACGAAATCGATCTGTTAAAACCTCATATATTATTATTAAACGATAAAGGTTACCACGTAACCACTTTTACCAATGGAAATGACGCCTTGGAAGCATTTGGAAAATCTCATTTTGACCTGGTTTTTCTGGATGAGAACATGCCGGGAATGAGCGGCATCGAAACCTTATCTGCCATTAAGAACCTTAACCCTGATGTTCCGGTAGTGCTGATTACAAAAAGTGAAGAAGAGAACCTGATGGAAGATGCGATAGGCAGCAAAATTGATGATTATCTGATCAAACCTGTAAATCCCAAGCAGGTTTTGCTGACGATTAAAAAGCTGATCGACAACAAGCGTCTGGTGAGTGAAAAAACGTCTATGGCTTATCAACAGGATTTCCGCCGGTTGGGTATGACATTGGGCGATAAGCTTAGTTATGATGAATGGATTGATGTCTATAAAAAAATAGTTTTTTGGGAGCTTGAGTTGGAAAAACTGGACGATCCGCAGATGCACGAAATTTTAACCATGCAAAAACAGGAAGCCAATACCCAGTTTACCAAATTTATTGAGGAACATTACTTGGATTGGATAAAGAACAAAGATCAAGCGCCTTTGCTTTCGAACGAGTTACTAAAGAAAAAAGCTTTTCCGCTTATTAACGATAATACTCCGGTCTTTTTCATCCTGATTGATAATTTAAGATATGATCAATGGAAAATCATCAATCCGTTGATATCGGAATATTTCAGGATAGACGAAGAAGATATGTATACGAGTATTTTGCCAACGGCAACACAATATGCCCGTAATGCAATTTTCTCCGGTATGATGCCTTTAGATATGGAGAAACGTTTTCCTCAACTTTGGCAAAATGACGATGATGAAGGCGGAAAAAATATGCATGAAGAAGCTTTTCTGACCGATAACATTAAACGTAACTTAAGAAAGGATTGTAAATTCAGTTATCATAAAATACTCACTTTTGAACAGGGGAAAGAGCTGGTAGAGCAGACAAATAACTTATTGCAGAATGATTTCAATGCCATTGTGTTCAATTTTGTTGATATGCTGAGCCATGCGCGTACCGATATGCAAATGATAAGGGAACTGGCCAATGATGACGCCGCTTATCGCTCATTAACTTTATCATGGTTTGAACACTCACCGCTTTGGGATTTATTGAAGAAAATTTCTCAGAAAAAAGTTAAAGTGATCATCACCACCGATCATGGGACCATCCGTGTTAAAAAACCGGTTAAAGTGATCGGCGACAGAAGTACCAATACTAATTTGAGGTATAAGCAGGGCAGAAACCTTAATTTTAATGCGAAAGAAGTGTTTTTGATTAAAAATCCTCACGATGCCTTGTTGCCGAAAATCAACATCAGCAGCAGTTATATTTTTGCAAGGGAAGATAGTTATTTCGTTTATCCGAACAACTACAATCAGTTTGTAAACTATTATAACGAAACTTTCCAGCATGGCGGTATTTCATTGGAAGAAATGATTATTCCGGTAGTAACGTACTCGCCGAGGTAGTAGATAGATTTGAGGCATGAGACCGTTAATTTTTAATAGAATCGTCCTGAGGAGTCATCCTGGGGCAAAAGTTGATAAAACAACCCACTCGGCGTCAAAAGAAGATCTGGCTAATGCTAAAACGGATATGATTAAATGGTTTGTTGGTTATTTATAGCATTGGCTTTATTTTAAAAGTTAATCTGTATTCATCATTATTGCTTATTCACAAAGGTTTGATTAATGAATAAAAATCCCCAGTCTATTTATACCTGGATCGGGGATTTTGCTTTGCTACACTACCCGCCGTGTTGTGCGGGGGCTACCGACAGCAATTGTGCTTTAGGGCCCAATTGATTTAACTTTTCTACAGTTTTCCCTTTAGGAGCAACAATAATGGCGTAATCCCACCAGATATTGGTGGCCGTTTCCAGGTCATCGCTTCTGTAGTAGCGGTCTTCTCCCTTTAACTGCTTACCTGAGGCATAAGTGGCTCCGTAAGACCATGGATCATAAACTTCGAAATAAAACTGATTATCAACCTGTCTGTAGCCTTTTACAATAATAAAGTGGCCAGAGGCTGCGGCATTGACTTTATAATATTTGTCTACATGTTGGACAGTATTTGCATTGTAACGCAGATAATAGTTATCAAGACATAAAATTACGATGTAATTTTTGTCGATATATTTCCTGATCGTTTGATAATTATCGGGTAATGCGGTATAAGAGGAGCTTATGCCGTATTTATTCAGGTAGTTAACAATATCAGTCGTATACCACCATCCTCCAGTTGATCGATAGGTATTCCGGGCATCCTCTGGTGTTTTGGTAAAAGTAGAATCACCCCATTTAACAGCCATTGTAGCTACAGTCGGCCCGCAATTGATTGCTGAAAATGTCCCGGTTCCGGCTTGATCATAATACCATTTAAATGTTTTTTCAATACTTTTCGATGCGGTTACCGATCTGCCAAGACCGTATTCTTCCCAAACAATATTCACAATAATGCTCCAGGTACTGGTATTCCCGTCAGCTGCCAAAATATTCAGCGTAACAGGATTAGAGAAATCTACAATAGCCGTATTTGCGGCAGGTTTAATATTATTGAAAGTTGCCAATGCACCGGCCGAAACGCTAAAACTGCAACTTAAAGCACTCACGTTGGCTGTAGGGTTAACTGTTACCGTAATTGTGTGCATGGTTTCATCGAAAATAGGAGCAGCTAACTGGCCGAATATGGAGAATGACAATAACTTGTTTTCGCTACTTAATTTGACGTTTTCTTTTTTACAAGAGAAAAAACATAATAGAATAATTACCGGAAGGGAGAGGTGAATTTTTTTCATCAGGTAATAATCGGTATAATTATGATTTGAACAAAATCATCAATCATTACGAAAGCAAAATATTTTAGTATTACTTTTGCATTTATTTTATCAAATGGAAATCGAAGTAAATAGTTTAGCCGATTTACCTGCTGTTGCACAGCAACTTTCTGATTTTGCCGGTGATCAAAAAATATTCATTTTTGAAGGTGATATGGGGGCAGGCAAAACCACATTCATCAAAATCTTTTGCGCGACTTTAGGTGTAGCCGATGTGGTTTCGAGCCCAACTTATTCTATCGTTAACGAATATGAAAGCCCTAGCGGATCGGTATTCCATTTTGATTTTTACCGGATAAAAGATATCCGCGAAGCCTACGATTTGGGATATGAAGAATATTTTTATGGTGGCGGCATTTGTTTAATAGAATGGCCGGAGCGGGTGGAAGAATTATTGCCTGAAAATTTTGTTAAGGTTGAGATCAATGTGCTGGATGAGAACCGCAGGTTATTCAGGTTTTCGAAGGTATAACAATTCGTTATCAATAAATTAACAGATTTTGCGTACCTTGAACGACCTAAAACTATCATAATTTTAATTCAACATGGCTACAGGATTACGCGAAGGAATGGCCGATATAGCTCGTCAGGGTTTACTACAAACGCAGGAGGCAAAGCTAGAAACCAGGAATAAAAAAAACAGTCTGTATATAGGAATACCCAAAGAAATTTCTTTTCAGGAAAATAGAATTGCGCTAACTCCATTATCTGTTGCCTTGTTGGTAAACAACGGACATCGGGTTGTTTTAGAAAGTGGGGCAGGTATTGCCGCTAATTTTTCTGATTCAGAATATGCAGAACAGGGTGCCAAAATTGCCTATAACAAAAAAGAAGTTTTTGATGCTGATATCCTGGTAAAAATTGCACCTCCCATGCTGGAAGAGATTGAAATGATGCATAAGGGGCAAACACTCATTTCTTCTTTACAAACCGGAACGCTAAAGCAGGATTACCTCAAAGCATTGATGCAGAAAAAAATTAATGCGTTATGTTTTGAGAATCTCCGCGACGAAGGTAATATACTGAGTGTGGTACGTGCCATGAGCGAAATTGTAGGTTCGACCTCTATTTTGATTGCTGCAGAATATTTAAGCAATGTAACCGGAGGTAAGGGTTTAATGTTAGGTGGCTTTACTGGCGTTCCTCCCACAGAAATTGTGATTTTGGGTGCCGGAACGGTTGGAGAATATGCCGCCAGGACAGCTTTGGCATTAGGGGCAGAAGTAAAAGTTTTTGACAGTTCTATTTACCGTTTACGCCGCTTGCAGAATAATCTGGGCAGCAGGGTATTTACTTCGGTAATGCAACCTATTGTTCTGAATAAGGCTATCATAACATGTGATGTCGTAATAGGCGCTATCAGGGCTACCCACGGACGTAGTCCATGTATCGTAATGGAAGAAACTGTTGCCCGCATGAAACCACATTCGGTAGTGATCGATGTAAGTATTGATCAGGGCGGTTGTTTCGAAACTTCGGAGGTAACCAACCACGCCAACCCGGTTTTCAGAAAATACGATGTAATTCACTATTGTGTGCCAAATATTGCCTCACGTGTTCCAAGAACAGCATCTTACGCGCTTACCAATATCTTTGCCCCAATATTATTGGATATAGGTGAATTTGGAGGTTTAATGAATATGGTTTGGAATAACCCTGGCATCCGCGAAGCACTTTATATTTATCAGGGTAACTGTACCAATAAGGATCTGGCTGATATGTTTAATTTGCCGTTTAAGGACCTTGAATTATTGGTGGTTTCGAATCAATAAAAAGGTTGGATGTAAATGTATGATGTAAAACGGATGTATCCTGAAAACCACAGTCAAACATCTCGATGCTAAAGTATGAAAATCAAACTCTTTACGTTATTTCTTTTCCTCTCGGTTAGCGTTTGCGCACAAAATAAACCGTCCACCACAAACAAGCTTGTGGTGGTCAGCTCCTATAATCAGTACCTGGCATCCATAAAAACAGACCCGAACAACGAATTGGTTGAAATTAAGAAAGCCATCCCTAATATCAAATTAGATATCCGCTACGCCACCAGAAATAACTTTATGCAGCAGGTAATGTATAAACAGGCGAGGGCTTTTGCACGTAAACCTGTGGTAGAATCGTTAAAAAAGATCCAGCGGGAATTAAATAAAAAAGGTTATGGCTTAAAAATATTTGATGGCTACCGACCGTATGCCATTACAGTGGAGTTTTATAAAAAGGCAAGTGATAAAAATTTTGTAGCCAATCCGGCAAAGGGATCGAAACACAATAGGGGATGCGCGGTAGATTTGACGTTAATTAACCTGAAAACAGGCAAAGAACTGCTGATGCCAACACCTTACGATAGCTTTTCTGCTGCTGCAGCAGCTAAATATGAACACGTATCACCAGAGGCGAGGAAAAACCGTGATTTTCTTATCGCCATCATGGCCAAATACCGAATGAATGTGCTGGAAAATGAATGGTGGCATTATGATTTTACTGATTGGAAAAGTTACGACTTAATGGATATCCCCTTCGAAAAGCTTTAAGATTTTATTGGTTTAATTGTTGGTTTATTGTAAGTCCTTAGACAAGCTGACAGACCCCACCAATGTGATCGTCATTCTCGCGCATGCGGGAACCATGAAGTGTTCAGAGAAGCTAATCTTAATGCAAACGTGTTAAGATTATTCATGCGTGTTTTTTATTCTGGGGCATTCATGAGCACTTCGTGGTTCCCAATCGAGTTGGGAATGACGATCTCCTGAGGGACATTATATATGTAGTGTAAGATGTTACCTTCTTACACTAATTCAACTCTGCAATTGCTAGGTGGTATACCTGATATCACAAACTACAAATGGTGTGGCCTGCCGTACTGATCCATTTTCACCCGCGCTTTATCTCCTTTAACGGATAATTCAAAAATATAATCGTAATCATCGTCCGTTAATTCTTCTTTGGGTTTTTTACCGCCAAATGCTTCAATAATCTCCAACACCGTATTAGAATGGCCGGCGATAATCACATTTTTGCCTGCATAACTGGTTTTGATACTATCCACAAGCGATTTGATATCCTTGTAGTCAACCACTTTCGGAATTACCAATGAATCTAATGTTTGATGTGTTCTTTTTGTGGGTGTGGCAAAAGCAACATCAAACTTTACTTTTTTAAGATATGTGGCTAAATCTCCTGCCCGGATTTTTCCTTCATCAGAGAGGCTGGGGTTAGTATCCTGAGGATTGGATTTTTCTTTCTCAGCATGCCTAATAATCCAAACCGTAGTAGTTTGCGCAGAAGCGATATTGGCAAGGAGCAGTATTAAGGCCAGTAATACGAACAGTTTTTTCATGTCATAAATATTGAAAAATTAATTGGATCAGGAAAGGCTAAAAATCAATGGCTGCCACCAGCTTTTTAATATCTTCTTTTTCATGCCAGCTGCTCAAAACAATTCTATTTATCGGTCTAGATTCGGGCTTAGGGTAAGGAAAGGATGAAATTAGGATTTTTTCGCTTAACAGGCGTTCAGCTAAACTTGAATCTTGTGTTAAGAATGCAGGAAATTCTGGTTCAAATACCCATTTTTTGTTTAACTGGGCGGTAAGTAACTTTATATTCTCCTGCAATTTTGTCCATGCATGTTGGTATATTTTTTCGGCCTTGATAAAGGCAAAAAGACCAGCTGCAGAGGGGGGCGATGCCCCAATAAAAATACTGCCGCTTTTTAGTTTAGTAATAAGGGCATTTGAACCCAAAACCAATCCGGCATCTACTCCTAATGCCTTTGCCATTGAGGCCACAACAATCCGTTCGATATTGGATTTGACCGGAAGGTTGATCAATGCACCCATTCCATTATTATTGATGCCTATACCATGCGAATCATCCACAATCAAAATAATCTTTTTTTCTGGATGTATTTCGGTGAGGAAGTTAAAATCATAAATTTCAGGGAAAAGATTGTTCATGGAATTACTGATCAAAACCCAGTTTTTTTCTTCGGAAGCGTTGATGAGCTTTATTGTTTCTTTTTTCCAATCATTAAATGTTTGCCGGGTTGTCGGCTGATCGTTTAACCAAAGTGCAGGATGTGCGGACGGAGCATACATAACCCTGCCTAATGTAGACAAACCTTTAACAGTAAGCTGGGCCGCTAAATAGCCACTCGAAGTAATCAAAGCTTTTTCTGCCCCAAAACGTGCCGCGGCTATTTTTTCGGCATCGTTGTAGATGCCCAGCTGAATATTGTTGGTGCGACTGGTTCCATTATTTAACCCAAACTTTTTTATCCCTTCGATATATAGATCTATGAAATCCTGATTTTGTGGAATGCCCATATATGCCGTTCCGCCAAAGTATAAATAGTTGGTACTTCCAATGTTGATGGTATTCGAAAAAGGTTGTTTTATCGATTTAAAGTCAAGCATCATATTAATTATAGTTTCTGCCAAGCTCGTTATTTGCAGCACGGATAATGGATTTATCACCATTTTCATCATGGTAGAACTCCCAGAACATGATTCCATTCGCAATATCTTTAGCAAGTTTAGCTTTTTTTCTGGTGGTTATGGTTCCATTAAAATAAAACTGAACGCCATCGATTAAAGCATTGTCTAAACTTACATCAGCACCAGCGGTCACAAAATCACGATAGGCCTTTGCTGAATTATTGGCGTTTTTACCATAAGCCGGGATGCCTAAAACCGCTTTCTCCCTTGGCATACCCCGCGAGCTTAACCAATAATTTAAACTGGCAACGGCCATATTATATGATGCATGTTGAATAGGCTCATTTTTGTCCCAACCAATTCCATCATAAACCATAATATTAAAAAAATCTACAACAGGGAAAACTTCAGATTTTAATCCGTCACGAATACTGCCTGCATATACACCCGGGGTTATGGCTGCGCTCAAAAATTTATGGTATTTATGTAATGAGTCTGAAAGTTCCTTCATTAGGAGCACATAATGGTCTGCCGACCCATCGCTGGTACTTGGATATTCCCAGTCCATATCTATGCCGTCCAGATTATTTGTTTTGACAAAAGTGAGTACATTTTTTACAAACAGGCTTCTGGCGGTTGCCGATGCAGCCATAGTTACAAAAATATTTTTTGTACCAGATATGGAAATGCCTGTTTTTACGCCATTGGCCTTCGCTTTTTGAATTACCGCTGTAAATCGGGCCGGTTGTTCCAATGCCACTAAACTTCCATCTGTATTTGGGTTTAGAAAGGCATAAAAGAGGTGGGTAATCATTTTAAATTTTGAATCTGCAACACTGGCGGGATCACGGTAACTCGGGAAATAACTGACAATTTTAAAGCTATTATCTGTTACGTATGGTGTGGTAGGCACGGGCGGATCACAAGGAAGTGTCAGGGGATCATTTTTCTTACAGGAGAGTACGATAAGCAGTGCAGAAGTGCCAATTAACAGGTAAATTTTTTTCATAGCTTAGGTGTTTTGTATTACATATGCTTAAAAATGATCGTGTATGTATGTCATTATTCTCACCATTTCCCCACGTACCTCTGCAGTTGGTTTTGCAAAGTTGTTGTTCATAAAAGAGAAAATATATGTTTTGCCCTTTTTGGTGAGTAGGTATCCACTTTGGTTATGAACACCGCCGAGCGAACCCGTTTTACCAAAAACAAAAGGTTTATCGGTTTTAGGGTAAGCATTTTTTAAAGTGCCGCTTTTTCCTCCCGCAGGAAATAGATCAAAAAGTTTTTCCGGATTGTTTACCAACCTGTAAATGGAATCGAGAAGGTATACATTATCTCGTGGCGTAAATAAATTCTGTCGGGACAGCCCGGAGCCGTCAACCCATTTTACTTTATCAGGCAGAAAGGAAAGGTAATTTTTCGTAATATAATCAATGGCTTTTGCGGTACTCAATGTATCACCAATCTGGTTGGCGCAAACCAATAACAAATGTTCGGCAATAAAATTATCGCTAGGCAGCATCATATGTTTTAGAACCGAATCGCGCTTTGCGCCCGGTAAGGTTTTAGCATCCTGTGGTATCTTTAAATTTACGATGCCAACAGGTTTGTGTAAAGTGTCAGCCAGTATCTCAACAGTAGCCCGCGCGCTGGTTTTATAGGGGTTTTGTTGCTTATAACCGGGCTTTACTGCAACTGCCGGGTAGTGAAAGCGGTTCGTTAAAAAATCCCTTCTTACCTGAAAACTGCCTGTTTTCTGGGTAGAATCTATTTCGAAACAGGAGATGAAAACCTTTGGTTCAATATTGATTTTATTAGGTGAGGCATAGGTAGAAGTAACCATGTTATCCATAATGGGCATTTCGGTAATTTCTGGCTGGTAATAATAATCGTAATCATCCCAGGCCCAGCCTTCGCCAAAGAAATTACCTGAATATCGTCCTGGGGAAAAAAACAGTTTTTTATTTGATGCCTGGAGAAAATTGTATGCGGATTTGTCTTTTACTGCAAACTGTAGAAAAGCAGGGTCTCCGGTTCCCCAAAAAATTAACGAATCATTCCGCTCGGTATATTTTAAAGCGGGCATTAAATCGGGCAACATTTTTAGGCTTGCAAAAAAAGTGTACAGTTTAGTATTAGAAGCAGGAGTGAAATACCGGTCTGCATCTTTCTGAAAAATCATTTTTTTATCTGCTGGATTATAAAGAGCAAAGCCAACCTGATATTGTTTGATGACCGGCGAATTTTTGAATTCCCGATCTACTTTTTTTGAAATGATTTTATGGGTTGAGCAACCCGCTAGCAAGCTAAGGGACAGAACAGATGCGATAAAAATAAAATTGTGATTTTTTAAAGGAAACATGTGCTAAATTTAGGAGACATAAAGATGAACTAATTTATTAAATTTAGTTTAATGTTAGCCAAATATAACCTCAGTGTAATAATCTGTTTACTCAAACTGACCATTTGCCTGGTGCTTGTATTTCCTGCTTTTTCTGGTTTTGGCCAGGAATTCCTATTTAAAAGAAACCAGCAAAAACAGTCTATTTCTTTTAAGTGTATCAAAAACCTCATGATAATTCCGGTGTATGTGAATGGAAAAGGGCCATATGATTTTGTGCTTGATACCGGTGTTGGCCCTATGATTATTACCGATCCATCTATTATCGATTCGTTGAATTTTGGTAAGCTCCGTAAAATTAAAGTTTCTGGCCTGGGGATTGAAGGTGTGGATGCTTATGTTTCTCAAAGTCTTGACGTTAAAGTTGGGAATGCCAGCATTAGTTATATACCAACCGCGATCTTAAAAGAAGATCTGTTTAACCTTTCAGGACATTTAGGTCTGAAAATTTATGGCTTGTTAGGCTTCAGCTTTTTTAACAGCTTTATTGTCGATATCCGATATAGTGAAAATAGACTGATTATTTACGATCGCGGCGCCAAAATTAAATACCGGGGTAAAAAAATCCCTATCGAAATAGAGAACCAGAAGCCTTATGTTTTAACCACAGTTGATGTGCCTGACGGCGAAACAGTTGAAGCGAGGTTTTTAATGGATACCGGGGCCAGCCATGCTCTATCACTCGAAATGCTCAATGGAACAGCATTCCCTTTACCTGGTAAAAAAATCAAAGCTAATTTAGGGATGAGCTTAAGCGGCCAGATTAAGGGATATATTGGCCGTGTGAACAGATTTAATATCGGAGGCTATGTTTTTAAAAATGTTGTTGCCGGCTTCCCTGATTTTAAGCGCATCGCCGATAAAATCGATTTGTCCAAAAGGAACGGGAATTTAGGAGCCGATCTACTTCGGAAATTTAACATTCAGTTTAACTATCAGGATGGTTTTATTTATCTTAAACCCAATGGATTCAGGAAAATCCCTTTTGAACACGATATGGTGGGTATGGTATTGTATCTTGATCAAAAGGCATACCGAAGAGTAATGATTGGAGAAATAGACGAAAACAGTCCGGCAGAAAAGGCCGGTTTGTATCCCGATGACGAAATTATCGGGGTAAACTTTAAAAGCATCGATGCCTATTCTTTAAACGATCTTAACGAAATGTTTAAGTCGAAAGCAGAAAGAAATATCATTCTCGAAATTTTTAGGAATAATCAGGTCTATCTTAAAGTGGTTCGACTTGAAAAAAGAATCTGACCAGCGTAATTTTCCGGTTACAAATGATTTGTGGTGTAACAACACTTTAACTTTAACCTCTTATTGCCAAGCAAACTAACTTTATATACACATGAATAAAATTTTTAAGGTACTTGCCCTTGCAGGTATCGTAACACTCGGGGTAGCCGGAACAGGTTCGGTATATGCCCAGAAAAAATCAAAGACAACTAAGGGAAGCACTCCAACAACGCCAGCTGCAGCCCCAGCGGCGGCGCAAAAAAAAGAAGGCATTAAACCATTTGCAGAGGTAATTACTGCAAAGGCGAGAACAACAAACGGTTTATTTAAAACACATAAAGTTGATGATAAATGGTATTTTGAGATACCAGATTCGATGATTAACCGCGAAATGCTTGTGGTTACCCGTTTGGCAAAAGCACCTGCGGGTGTGAAAGTAGGCAACCAGCAATATGGCGGAGAGGAATTAAATGAGCAGGTATGGAAATGGGAGCGTAGAGGTAAACAGGTTTACATTCGCGTACCTAGTTATTCAACTAAAGCCGATCAGAACAGCGATATGTACGAATCGGTTCAAAACTCTAATCTTGCGCAGATTTTAGCCAGTTTTGAAATTAAAGCCTATAATAAAGATACAACGGGTGTTGTGATTGATGTTACCGATTTTTATAACGGTGATATTATGGCCATAGGTGCTACCGACCAGATCCGTAAAGCATATAAAGTTACCATGTACGATGCAACACGCTCTTATATTGATACGGTAAAGACTTTTCCTATTAATGTGGAAGTAAAAACAGCCAAAACTTACCGTGCAGCAGAATCGCCGACGGATAACAGTAATGGCGCGGTTACCTTCGAGTTTAATACATCGATGTTATTATTACCAAAAACGCCTGTAAAAGCCAGGATAATGGACAGCAGGGTCGGTTATTTTGGTCAATCTCAGATTGATTATGGAAGCAATGCACAAAAGGCAGAGCGTACAGCCTACATTCACCGCTGGAATTTGGTGCCGAAAGATACCAACGCCTATAAACGCGGTGAATTGGTTGAACCGGTAAAACCAATCGTCATTTATATCGATCCTGCAACGCCAAAAAAATGGGTGCCATATTTAATTCAGGGAATAAATGATTGGCAGGTAGCTTTTGAAGCTGCTGGTTTCAAAAATGCCATTATCGGTAAAGAAGCACCTACGCCGCAACAAGATCCTCAGTTTAGCGTAGAAGATTCCAGGTATTCGGTTGTCCGTTATTTTGCATCAGATATTGCAAATGCCTATGGTCCGCACATTAGCGACCCACGCACCGGACAAATTTTAGAAACGCATATCGGTTGGTACCATAACGTAATGAACCTGTTGCGTAACTGGTATTTTGTACAAACAGCAGCCATCAATCCGGACGTGCGTAAAGCTAAATTTACCGATGCACAGATGGGCGAACTGATCCGTTTTGTTTCTTCACATGAAATTGGCCATACTTTAGGTTTGCCGCATAACTTTGGCTCAAGCTATGCATACCCGGTTGATTCCTTACGTTCAAAAACGTTTACAGATAAACATGGTACTGCACCGTCGATTATGGATTATGCACGTTTCAATTATATCGCTCAACCTGGCGATGGTGTAACAAAACTTCACCCTCAGATAGGAGAATACGATAAATGGGCGGTGAAATGGGGCTATTCATGGATCCCCGGAAACAAAACAGCAGAACAGGAAAAAGAAATTTTAGACCAGTGGACCCTAAAAAACGCAGGTAATCCTTTGTATTTCTACGGCCGCCAGGGAACTTCATTAGACCCTCGTTTGCAGAGCGAAGATTTGGGCGACAATGCGATGAAAGCCAGTACATATGGTATTGCCAATTTGAAACGTATACTTCCAAACGTCGAAAAATGGACCTATCAAAAAGGAAAAGATTATAGCGATTTAAAAGAGATTTATACTGAAATTGTTGGACAGTTTAACCGTTATATGGGGCATGTGGCCGCAAATGTTGGTGGACTAAGTGAAAATTTTAAAACTTACGACCAAAAAGGCCCGGTTTACGCCTATTTACCAAAAGCAAAACAAAAAGAAGCTGTTGCTTTTTTTAATCAGCAATTATTTGCTACACCACTTTGGTTAATCAGCAACGAGCAACTGAGCAAATTTGATAACGGTGTATTGTTAAATCGGATTAAAGGGGTTCAAACAAATACTTTAGGGAATCTGCTATCAGCATCTCGCATTGCTCGTTTGTTAGATAACGAAACAAAAAATGGCTCAGTAAAAGCGTATACCCTGCCTGAATTATTCACCGACTTACGATCGTCGGTTTTTATTGCGGGAAGAGCAGATGCGTTTAAACGTAATCTACAACGTGCTTATGTAGATCGCCTGCAGGATCTGATGACTAAAGAAAACGAACTTCCGGTTGGTTTCCCTGCAGAGTATGCTGCAAGTTATGGATTAACGCCAATCAATGTTGGCTTATCTGATATCAGGCCACTGGTTAGGGCAGAGCTGAAAACCTTATTGGCTACTACAAAGGCCAGGGCTGCAGCAGGCGATGCCATTACTAAAGCACATTACGAAGATTTAAGCATCAGAATTAAAGATATTTTAGATCCAAAGAAATAAATTATAGAATGTAATAATGCATTCAATGATTATTTTGCGTTTGCTAAACCTCGCGGGTTTTAAAACCTGCGGGGTTTTTTTATGATTCATAGCCAAAGGTACAACAGAAGATGATTATCGGAAGCTGTCGGACTCTGATAGGACGCGAATTTTGGAAAAGCGATCTTTCATGCTAAATAACTTCTTACAGCCGAAAATCGATTGAATACACTTTGTATAATTCTTGATGCTTTAACTTAAACAATACAACAGTTTTTAACTTTATACCAAAACCAGGTTATGCTTAAAAAACTATTCTTTGCACTTGCATTATTTGCCTCAGGTTTCTCAGCCTTTGGCCAAAATGCCGATTCCATTACCGTTGTAAAAGCTAAATGGAATAAAAACAGAATTGCCCGGCAGGTGGTTTTATTCCGGCATCACTTTGACCGGAAAAATCTTTTTGCGGCAAATCAAAATATTTCGTTTTTGGAAATCAAAAATACTGGTCGCAGGGCTGTTTTTGCTATCGGAGCAGAAGAAAAAGAACTACTTACCACCAGTGATTTTGGATTACGGGATACCGCTATTGCTGCGATAAATGGTAATTTTTTTGATGTAAAAAACGGAGGGTCTGTAGATTTTGTACGTGTGAACGGAAAAATGATCAATGCCAATCGTTTGGAAAAAAATGGGAATAGAGCAAGGCATCAGGAGGCGGCGATAGTGATTGATAACGGAAAAATTTCAATCAAAAAGTGGGATGGAACAACGGACTGGGAAAGCAGACTGAGCGAGAAAAACGTTTTGCTAAACGGGCCTTTATTGACCTGGAATAATATTGATGAGATTTTAGATACCACTGGGTTTAATCGCTTTCGGCATCCCCGTACCTGCCTTGGCATCAAACCAAACGGTAGGGTAATTTTATTGACCGTTGATGGAAGAAATGAAAATTCGGCAGGCATGAGTTTGTTCGAATTAACCAAATTAATGCGTTGGCTGGGCTGTGCCAGCGCGCTAAATTTTGATGGTGGCGGTTCTACCACTTTGTGGATAAATGGAATGCCCGATGGTGGCGTGATCAACTATCCAACTGATAATAAAAAATGGGATCATGGAGGGCAGCGTAAAGTTGCCAATGTTGTCCTGGTGAAAAAACAAGCCAACAGATAAAGTTTTATACCTAACAACCAGGTTCGCCTCTGGTTAAAAAAACTTATTTTAGCCCAATATTTTTCTTGAAATGATTAAAAATACAATATACCTTATCTTTTCTATATTAATACTTTCTGCCTGTAATTATGGCGCTAAAACCAGCAATCCGGCGTTGAGGGATTTTACATTTGAACCGGTAAAGGGCATCCGTTATATTGAAGTAAAGCGTAGGTTTAAAGATGGATATTCTTTTAACCGGGAAGGTTTTATGCAAAAGCCATCTTGGATTATCGAAGTGGTGAAAGAAGATACCATGGCGGCCTGGAGTCCGCAAAAGCACAGAATGCAGAATTTTTACCTGCAATATGATCATGCCAATGTATATAATTTCGCAGCCGAATATTTTAAGGTTAAACACATCAGTAAAGACAGTCTGGTTTTTCAGAGAATACAGGTTGACGGAAGGGTGATTGCTTCGGATGTCCGTTCGGATGTAAACATGACATTTTACGCTCAGGATTATATCAAAAATAAACTAAAAACGAAAGCCGAGGAGCTGCAAAAACCGACCAAAGCCGACACTGCTTTTATAGAGAAACGTTCGGCTGAAGTTAATGCCAATAGCAATAGAGCTTTTGCCGCTACAAGCCCGGTGCAGTTTATCCCTAAAAGTAAAATTGCGAGGGTTGAAAAAATCAGTACGGTAGACCGTGCGAACAATAGAACAGAGGCTTATGATTACATGTTTCCACAGTACATCATCCGGATAGACCGTGCTTATAAAGATTTTGCTTATCAGGTTTCGGCTATTGTTGATTTCCAGGGGGGCATACATGTAAAAACGGTTTATAACGTGCTTCCCGAAAATGCTGAGGCCAAAAAAAAGGTGGCCCAGGGCATAGCTGATATTTATGTCAGAAACCTTTTTGACGTGGCGCCGGGAACAACATTGCAGATTCCACATAATAGCCAAATTACTTTAACAATGATTGGGAAAGCAAATAAAAAGCCTTAGTAATCTGTTGTTTACAAAATCTTAACGTTAAAAAATGTTAATATTTTATTTTAATTTTAAAAATTAAAACTTACCTTGCATGCTTAATTTTAATATTTAATACAATGCAAGAAGGCACAGTAAAATTCTTCAATGTAACTAAAGGTTTTGGCTTTATTATCCCTGCGAATGGCGATAGCGAAATTTTTGTTCATTCAACAGGTCTTATCGACGAAATCCGTGAAAACGACAAAGTTCAATACGAAGTTGCTAACGGTAAAAAAGGCTTAAATGCCGTTAATGTGAAAGTAATTTAATTTATTTATCATATTTACACAGGAGGCTGCTTTCTTGCGATGGCGGCCTTTTTTATTTCATTTCTATCTGGATTCATAAGCCACCTATGAGCTACTACTTTATTATTCCTGGTTTGGGTAATTCAGGCCCTGATCATTGGCAAACGCACTTCGAAAAATCCGGGAGTCACTTTATCCGGATCAATCAAACGGAGTGGGATAAACCGGCCAGTAAAGACTGGATTGAAACCATTGATCGGGCCCTTGTTGGCTATGATCCAGCCGATGTAATTTTAATTGGTCATAGTTTAGGCTGTACTGCAATTGCAAACTGGGCAAAAGAATATCAAAAGAAAATAAAAGGTGCATTATTGGTTGCGCCCAGCGATTTAGAAGCGCCGCGTTACACCTTCGATACCGTTGGTTTTGATCATGTACCTTTAGATAAATTCAATTTTAAAAGTATTATGGTCACCAGTGCAAACGATGAATGGGTAACATTAGAAAGGGCCAGGTTTTTTGCTGAAAATTGGGGAAGTGAATTTATCAATATCGGTAATGCCGGACATATTAATGCTGCCTCAGGGTTTGGAGAATGGCCAATGGGGTTGGAGATTTTAAAAACTTTGGGTTAAATTTATCCTGATGAGTTCCCGCAGATTTCGCGAAAGGCGTAGATGAATATGAATCTGCGTAAATCATTTTGATCCGTGGGAACTATTTAAGCTATCTTACTTCTGAGCAACTTTTTTCCTTAAAAACTGATCAAGAAATACCAGTCCGATCACCAGATCGAAAAATAAAAAGCTATATAGAACAGTTGGCGTGATATATTGATTCAAATTAAAGTTCATATTGATATTAAATCCCAATTTAGGCATACTCAGGCTGGAGTTATAAAGCACATAACCAAATAAGGATAGCAGTGAGATAATGAAAAAGCCGCCAATACTGTAAATAATCTTTTTATCCACCTTGGTTTTCATCGCTACCGGGGCAGGAGCCAAGGCGATGCTTTCCATCACATTTCTGGTAAAAGACAGGGAAGGTTCATCGAGATCGAGCGCGTTAAAAACCGAATTCAGTTTTAGCAGTTCCTCATACTGGGTTTTAATTTCGTCAGTGGATTCAATTTTTTCTTCAATGGCTTTTTTTGAAGATTCATCCAGATTTCCATCAATATAATCCCAAAGCTGTTGTTCTATCGTATTCATAGTAACTCCTTTACTTCATCTTTTAACAAAAATTGTAATTTTTCTTTAAGTCTTTGCCTGGCCCTATGCAATTTTACTTTTATGGTGTTGGGCTCCATATGCAATGTGTGGCCAATTTCTTCCAAACTCTGCTCGCCCTTATAAAATAGGGTAATAATGGCGGCATCATCGGGTAAGAGCTGGGCAATGGCCATATTTAAAAAAGCATGGCTGTCTTGCTTCTCGTATCTATTCGCATTGAAATCGGAGGTCTGATTTTCGAGTTGCAAAACAGTATCTTCATCATGTATTGAAGTGGTACCTAAACTTTTTTTTCTTAAAAAAGTCATGGCCGTTGTGTAGGTGATGGTATATAGCCAGGTGCTAAATTTAGCCGTTTGTTTAAACGTACCCAACGCTTTATACGCCTTTACAAAGCAATCCTGTGCAATCTCTTCAGCATCTTCCCTGTTTTTCAAAAACCTTAAAGCAAGCGTAAACACAAACCGTTGATGGCGTTTCACCAATAAAGCATACTGATCGGTTTCACCGTTCAATACTTTTTGGATCAGCGCTAAATCTGTAGTGTTTTGCTCCATGTTTAGCTTAAGACTACACAAAGTAGAACGAGGTTACAGGTGAAGCATGATTAAAGAGATTATTATGCATAGTTAGTTGAATAAGGCGAAAAGTAAAGTTTTAGGAAACCAAAGGATTGTTTTTCATTGGGGGTTGCAGTCCCGCTGTTTGCTATAGCCCTCATACTTCGGGGCTGCCGCTGCCATCGGGTTTATGAACAAAGTTTGCGCATCTGAAACCTCAAAAATGAATACTGTCTTCGCCAATTAGCCCTGGGTGCAGCGGTACCCTGCAGGGCGGAGGTACGATGCCCGAAGCGAACAAGCGTAACACAGGAATACTGTTATTTTCTTGCACAGGCATTGCGCTCCAAAAAATAAACAAAATCACCCGTTTTATTTGGAAACCAAAGGATTGTTTTTCATTGGGGGTTGCAGTCCCGCTGTTTGCTATAGCCCTCATACTTCGGGGCTGCCGCTGCCGTCGGGTTTATGAACAAAGTTTGCGCATCTGAAACCTCAAAAATGAATACTGTCTTCGCCAATTAGCCCTGGGTGCAGCGGTACCCTGCAGGGCGGAGGTACGATGCCCGAAGCGTACAAGCGTAACACAGGAATACTGTTATTGTCTTGCACAGGCATTGCGCTCCAAAAAAATAAACAAAATCACCCGTTTTATTTGGAAACGAAAGGACCGTATTTCATCGAAATATGCAGTCCTGCTGTTTGCTATAGCCCTCATACTTCGGGGCTGCCGCTGCCATCGGGTTTATGAACAGCGTTTGCCTATTTTGAATCAGAAAAAATGGAGCAACTTTTTATTAACAACGTTCCTGTAATGTCTTTCGCTAGCCTTGGGTTAATGTGAAGCGAAAAACTTTAGTCCGGCAATTGATCCAATCAGTGTACAGATAAAAAATATCCGCCAAAAGGTTGCTGGTTCATTAAAATATAAAATTCCGATAATTACCGTTCCTACGGCACCAATCCCTGTCCAAACGGCATAGGCTGTCCCCATAGGTAAAGTTTGAGTGGCCTTATTAAGCAATAAAAAACTTAAAATAATACAGACAAAAAAAGCCGCACTCCATTTTATATTCGAAAAATTGTTCGATAACTTAAGGCAGGTGGTAAAGCCAACTTCAAAAAGGCCGGCAATAATTAAGATCATCCAGTTCATGATACATGTGTTTCTGCAAATTTAAGGCGCATTTACCGGGCAACATTTTACAAATGTTAAAAAATGCGTTTTACTGATTAGCCGCCCTTATTCTGCTTAACGTAACCTGTGTTACACCCAGGTAGGAGGCGATATGTTTTAAAGCCACCCTTTTGATCAGTTGGGGAGATTGCGCTGCAAATTCATGGTAACGTGCAGCCGCCCCTTTAAAGGCTCTGTCTATTAATCTTCTCTCGGTAGCAATAAGTTCCTTTTCGGCTATTTTTCTACCCCAGTTAGCGATTTCGAGGTTTTGTTTATAGAGCAGAAACAGATCGGCCAGCTTAATCCTAATCAGTGTACTGTTTGTTAACAGTTCGATGTTCTCATAACCGGGACTATTGTTAATATAGCTGTTGAACGAAAAAAGTACAGCGCCGCTTTCTCCAAACCAAAAGGTAATCTGTTGGTTTTCGCCATCGCTATAAGCACGGGCAATACCGCTTTGAAGTACATAAAAGTAGGATTCTATTTTATCTGCATGAATAATTGTGGTGCTTTTGGGATATTGAACACATGCCATGTAATGGCTAAGCTCATGCCACGATTCATTACTTAAGGCGCTAAAAAGTGGTGTATCTCTGAGTTGCTCGATCAAAATAAGAAGATTTATTACAAAAATAGAAATGTTTTTGAGCCAGCACCTCTAGGCCTTGGTAATTTCTTTTGATCATTAATATGCAAATTGATTATTGATAGTTTGAATATTTTTAAACTTGGGTGTAACCTGATTAAAAAGCATGTAGTCATAATACACAGAACACGGTTCAATTTAAGAAATAACATATTCACACATTAAAAAATTATCATTATGAGCGGTATATTAGTTCCCATCTCACTTTTTTTAGGCGGGTTTGCCATGATCTTTGGAATCCGTTATTTATCAAACAAGGAGAAAATGGCCATGATTGAGCGTGGGATCAATCCAGGGGTAGGTAAATCGGCACCCAAACCTTATTTGAGTTTAAAATTTGGTTTATTGCTTGTTGGCTTGGGCATCGGTCTGCTTGTGGCACTTGCAGCAGTAAGAAGTATGTTTGGCGGCGAAATGACAGAAACAGAAACTTCGCAGGCTGTAGCGGTTTATTTTGGCTGCCTGGGCGTTTTTGGCGGTTTAGGTTTGATTGTTTCATTCGTGGTAGAAAAAAAAGCGATTGAGAAAGATAAGTTCTAATCAAATTTTTAAGCGTGAAACCAAAACAGACCAAGATATTGCCGGGCTTTTTATTCATTCTAATCTGCAGCCTGTTCTTACCGGCAGCGGTAAAGGCCCAAAAGCTGAGCGATCAGATTGATCGTTTGATTAGCACGGTAATATCTGATCAGCAAGGCCCTGGAGGGGTATTTATGGTTGCCAGAAAGGGAGAGGTAATCTACCAAAAAGCTTTCGGCAAGGCCAACCTCGAACTGGGCGTTAATCTCAGTACTGAAAATGTTTTCCAATTGGGCTCGATGACCAAACAGTTTACGGCTGTATCGGTGCTGCTTTTGGAGCAAGAGGGTAAATTAAAGGTAAGCGACCCCATTTCAAAATACATTCCAGACTATCCAGCCGGAAATGAAATAACCATACACCACCTGCTTACCCATACCTCCGGCATTAAAGATTTCACCAAAATGAAATCACTTGCCAGTATTGCCCAAAAGGAGATGACACCGAAAATGATGGTCGATTTTTTTAAGGACGAGCCTGTTGATTTTGCTCCGGGCGAGCGTTTTGAATATAATAATTCGGGTTATGTGATTTTGGGCTACCTGATTGAAATCGTCTCGGAAGAGAAATATGCTAATTTTATTCAGCGGCATATTTTTGATCGGCTGGGCATGGATCATTCTTATTATGCCAGCGACAAAAAGGTAGTCTACAATCGGGCTTATGGCTACCAGAAGAAAGAAAATGCTTATGTAAATAAAACAGCCATTAATTTTAGCGTACCCTTTGCTTCGGGTGCTTTAATGTCTACTTTGACCGATTTGCTCAAATGGCAAAATGCCTTAAGCCACCATAAACTGCTAAATGCAGAGGAAACCAACAAGGCATTTTCACGCTATAAATTAAATAATGGCGAGCTATTTAATTATGGCTATGGCTGGCACATTAAGGAGCTGGACAGTTTACCGGTAATCGCACATGGTGGTAGTATATTTGGGTTCAAAAGCATGGGGGTTTATGTGCCCGGTGCAGACATTTATGTGATTGGGCTTACCAACTGTGATTGCAACTCGCCAACCTTACTTATCGAAAACATAGCAAAGTTGGTGGTAACGCATTTAACCAAAGGGGATTAAGCCAATGCCAGGGGCATGGCCTGGCTGCATGCAATCTTTTTTATTGCGGCTTGTTGATAATAGCCACGGTTAGCCGGCTAATGCAGTTCATTTTACCGCGCTCATCGTAAATTTTTATTTCCCATACATGGGTTTTGGCACCAATATGTAAAGGTTTGCAAATGCCTTTAACCAAACCGCTTTTCACCGGCCGCAAATGGTTGGCATTTACTTCCAGGCCAACCGCAAGGTATTTCTCTGGGTTAATACACATATAAGAAGCAATACTGCCCAGCGTTTCGGCTAAAACAACCGAGGCCCCACCATGTAAAATGCCTGCAGGTTGATGTGTGCGTTCATCAACAGGCATGGTTCCGGTAATAAAATCTTCGCCAATTTCTGTAAATCTGATATCGAGCAGCCCGCCTAAATGATTTTTAGGGCGGTTGTTTAGCTCATCAACGGTAAAGTTTTTAAACCACATGGTAACGTTCTTTTAAAATATAAATATGATGGATAATATGTCCGCCAGCAATAAATAAAATAGATTTCACATTAATTTCTCTACCCGAAGCAATACCCTTCCTGTTTAATTCTTCTTCGTTCAAAGATTTAAAAAGATATAAATTGGCTTTACGCAGTGCAATAAACTCTTCAAGCAGATCTTCCAGGCTGCGTTGGGCAAAACGGGCATTCAGTACATAGTCGTCTTCCTCGAAACCTGGTAAAGGTTGCTGTTCTTTTCGGGCAAAACAGGTAATGCGGTATGCAAAAACACGTTCAGCATCGATAATATGGCCTAACATTTCTTTTAATGTCCACTTACCTTCGGCATAGGCATAATCTGCTTTATCGGCATTTCTCCTGAACAAGGCCGGAAGACTTTGAATTTGATCGGTTAAAATTTCGAAAATATCGCCCTTAACTTTACTGATATAGGTTTCGCCCCAAGCTGGATATTCGTTAGGCTGTGGTGGGTTCATATCTTAAACTGCTTTTTAATATTATTCTAAAAGTGGTGCCTTTGCCCAGTTCAGATTCCTTTACAAAAATCTCACCGCTATGGTAATTTTCTACAATCCGTTTGGTAAGTGATAAACCCAGGCCCCAGCCACGTTTACGGGTGGTGTAACCCGGTTGAAAAACTGCATCGAACTTAGATCTCGGGATACCTTTTCCGGTATCGCTCACATCAATAAAAACCTGCTCTTTGGCTAAATTTTCTACAATGTTGATGGAAATTAAGCCTTCGTTTTCGATGGCATTTGCGGCATTTTTGAGCAGGTTTTCAATCACCCAATCAAACAATGGAACGTTTAACATGGCCCTTACCTGTTCATCACCGGTAATACTAAACTTAACCTTATCTGATGTCCGGACTTTAAAATAACGGATAAAATCGCTCACTACAATGTAAACGGTATGGTCTTCGAGTATGGGTTTTGAGCCGATTTTGGAGAAACGGTCGGTAATGATTTCCAATCGCTTGATATCGTTTTCCATTTCGGCAATCAGGGGATCGTCTTCCGCATCAAATTTAGCTTTCATCAGTTCTGTCCAGGCCATAAGCGACGATATAGGTGTGCCCAATTGGTGTGCTGTTTCCTTAGCCAAACCTACCCAAACATGGTCTTGTTCATCTTTACGTGCAGAACTGAATGCAGCATAAGCAGTTAAAAGAAAAAGGAAGATAACACCCATTTGAATGTATGGGAAATATCTCAACTGTGTGAGAATGAAAGAATCGCGGTAGTATGCCTTAAATTTCCTGCCAAAAATATTCATTTCATCAGGTGGATGCTGGGCTTTCATCTGTCTTAACTGCCGTACAAAATACAAGCTGTCGTAAGTGAGTTTGGTATCTGCAACAGGATAATTGGTTTTAGTACTGTCTAAACCAAAAAAAGAAGTAATCATTCCAGCAGAATCAATCATGATTACAGGGGTTTTCGTATTTTTTCTAACGGTTTCTACCACATCGCGGTAATCGTCGTTATCATAAAGAAACATGGCCCGTTCCTGAATCCTTACCCAAAGATGAAACTGGTTTGCTTCTTCGCGTTCCATCTTTTTTACAAAAGAATCGGTATAAAATACTGAAGCAATGCCAATTAAGATGGCAAAAATGAGAAGGAAAAACTTCCAGCGGCGTTTCTTTTGATAAGGATTCATGCTTTAGCTAGCCAAATTACAATAACAAAACGAAAAAAACATCAAACCATTATGCTTTTTCAAAACCTTCCATTAATCATATTGAATGCTTATCCGCTTCATCGCAGATGAAAACAGATAAAAACGGATGAAAAATATATCTTTGTACCGAGCATAGTGCCTGGCGCATTGAGCATGGATTACACCATGGCTCTAAGCTAATAACTCCCTGCTCTTTGCTTAATCATGGATAAAAAAGTTAGAGTAAGATTTGCCCCAAGCCCAACCGGAGGTTTGCATTTAGGCGGTGTGCGTACTGCCCTGTTCAATTATTTGTTTGCCAAAAAAAATAATGGAACTTTCGTACTTCGAGTAGAAGATACCGATCAAAACCGCTTTGTAGAAGGCGCAGAACAATATATCGTAAACTGTTTAGACTGGTGCGGCATTACACCAGATGAAAGCCCCGATCACCCAGGCGTTTATGGGCCGTACCGCCAAAGCGAACGCAAAGCCAGTTATCGTAAATTTGCCGAACAGTTAATTAGTGATGGTTATGCCTACTATGCTTTCGATACCCCGGAAGAATTAGAGGCCAAACGTAAAGAAATTCCAAATTTCCAGTATGGGCAGGCCACACGCATGCAGATGCGTAATTCTTTAACCCTTACTGTTAGTGAGGTTGAAGGGTTATTGGCCGATAAAACGCCGCATGTTATCCGCATTAAAGTGCCAAGTGATGAAATTGTACATTTTAATGATTTAATCCGTGGTGACGTAAGTTTTGAAACCGCCTTGGTTGATGATAAAGTATTGTTAAAAGCCGACGGAATGCCAACCTATCACTTAGCTGTTGTGGTTGATGATAAGGCGATGGAAATTACTCATGCGTTTAGGGGAGAAGAGTGGTTGCCTTCTGCGCCGGTACATATTTTACTTTGGAGATATTTAGGCTGGGAAACCGATATGCCGGTATGGGCACACCTGCCTTTGATCTTAAAGCCAGATGGACATGGAAAATTAAGCAAACGCGACGGCGACCGGTTAGGTTTCCCGGTTTATGCCATGAACTGGACTGATCCTAAAACCGGCGATGTAACCAGGGGATTTAAAGAAATGGGTTTTATGCCTGAAGCTTTTATCAATATGTTGGCCCTTTTAGGCTGGAATGATGGTACTGACCAGGAATTATTCTCGTTAAAAGAGTTGGAAGAAAAATTCTCGATAGAAAGGATTAGCAAAGCAGGGGCTAAATTCGATTTCGAAAAAGCTAAATGGTATAACCACGAGTGGATTAAAGCAGAGCGCGGAGAGCGTTTAGCGTTTAGCGTTAAAAACGAACTCGAAAAAGCGGGCGTTACTGTTAATGACGATGCCTTCTTAAATACCGTGATTGATCTTATTAAAGATCGTTGCACTTTATTGCCTGATTTTGTGGCACAGAGCAGTTACTTTTTTACCTCACCTGCAACATACGATGTGAATTCGGTAAAACCTAAATGGACAGCTGAAAAGGCTGATTTCTTTAATCGTTTTGCTGCTGAGTTAACTTTAAATGATGCCGTTTCTGCTGAAGCTGCCTTTAAAACCCTGGCAGAAGAAAAAGGTTTTAAACCGGGCGAATTGATGCTGCCTTTCCGGATTATGCTGGTGGGCGGTAAATTTGGGCCAGGCGTTTTTGATATTGCGGTATTACTCGGCGTAGCTGAAACTCAGGCAAGAATAGCCAAAGCGATAGCTGTTTTTAACGCATAATATTATTTAAGTATATGCAGAGAAGTCAAGCCTTTTAAACCTTGATTTCTTTTTTGACCTTGTTTCGTTATTTTTTTTAAACGGTCGTCATGTGAATTTTATTTCAGAACCCTTATTAAGGTAAAGTATTCTGAAATAAATTGCTGTTATCCCGCTTAAGGCCAGGTTTACCTAGCCGCCTTCCGCGATACAACAGATCTGGTTGATAACGTTATAAGATAAAGCCAGTTACCGCAAACTTTACCGGAAATCGGCTTTTTTTATTGCCACAACCTAAAAGAATAAATCAATAAAAATAATTTATACTTTAGTATAACAATTTGTCCCTAATTAAGGTTTATCCATAAAACTTAAAATATAGACTATGCAATGGTTTGGTAAAGGCAGTAATAATGTAGAAGATGGTAGAAGCAGCGGTGGCGGAAAAACCATACTTGGTGGGGGTGTGGGTATCATCATTGTGGTGCTCGGCTTAATTTTCGGCAAAGATTTAACAGGTTTGGTTGGTCAGATTCCGGCTACTACAGGTACTAAAGAGGTTAAGCAGGGTGTACCGGCAAACGATCCACAGGCAAAGTTTGTTGCAGGTGTGTTAGAATCAACCGAGCAGGTATGGGATCAAGAATTTAAGGCCATGGGCAGGCAATATGAATATCCTAAGCTCAGGCTGTTTAGAGATGCGGTACAAACTGCATGTGGAAATGCCAGCGCTAATGTGGGACCATTTTATTGCCCGGCCGATCATAAAGTATATATCGATTTATCATTTTATGATGATTTAAAAAACCGTTTCGGTGCTGCCGGAGACTTTGCGCAGGCTTATGTAATTGCACATGAGGTTGGTCATCACGTCCAGAACTTATTGGGCATTTCGGAAAAACTGGATCAGGCACGCGGTCAGGTTAGCGAAAAGGAGTATAACCGCTTATCGGTGAAATTAGAATTGCAAGCCGATTTCTTTGCGGGACTTTGGGCGCACAATGCCCAAAACCTTAAAGATTTTAAATTGGAAGAGGGCGATATAGAAGAGGCATTAACGGCAGCCAATGCTATTGGCGATGATAAATTGCAAAAACAGGCTACCGGCGAAGTGCAACCTGATTCCTTTACCCATGGTACCTCTGCACAACGGATGTACTGGTTTAAAAAAGGCTTCGAAACGGGGGATATTAAACAGGGCGATACCTTCAATTCAAATAATTTATAAAAAATCAAAACTTTTTTAAAACCTTGGCTGTTTGTTTACAGTTAAAGAGGTTTTATCTCTAAACCAAACATAATTATCCCGGCTTCTTATTTGTTTTAATCAAGATGATCCTTATAGTTGATGACAGGCCAGAAAACCTGATCTCGTTACAGAAAGTACTCCAGGCACATAATTTTGAGGTTGATACCGCATCATCCGGGGAGGAAGCACTGAAAAAAGTTTTAAAAAACAACTATGTTCTGATTATTCTCGATGTACAGATGCCAGATATGGATGGCTTTGAGGTTGCCGAAACCATTTCTGGTTTTAGCAAAGCAAAAGAGACCGCCATCATATTTCTTTCTGCTGTAAATACCGAGTTGAAATTTATCACCAAAGGATACCGTAGCGGGGGGTTGGATTACATCACCAAACCAGTTGATATTCATGTTTTGCTTCTTAAAATTAAAACGTTTTATCGCATCTACGAACAGAATAGAAAACTTAACGAAGTGCAGGAAAAACTGCTCAAGGAAATTGAATTCAGAAAGCAGGCCGAAAATAAAAAGGACGAATTTATCAGCATTGCCAGTCATGAGTTAAAAACACCTTTAACCAGTGTAAAGGGCTATATCCAGCTGTTGCAGCGGAGCCTTAAAAGGGATGACAAAGACATGGCCCAGAGCCATCTCGAAAAAGCCAGTATTCAACTCGAAAAATTAAACGAATTAATCGTCGATCTGCTCGATATCTCAAAAATCGAGAGCGGAAAGATGAAGTTTAATATGAAAACTTTTTGTGCTGATAATATGGTAAACAATGCGATTGAGATGTTGCAGCAATCTAATCCCGACTTTAAAATCAGTAAATTGGGTCAAACGCATGAAATGATCTTTGGTGATGAAATGCGGCTGGAACAGGTGGTTATCAATTTTATTACCAATGCCATTAAATATGCTCCCGGAACCAATCAGGTTAATGTAACCATAAACATTAGAGATGGGAAACTTTATCTGGCTGTAAAAGATTTTGGTATCGGCATTTCAAAAGAACAGCAGCACAAAATTTTCGATAAATTTTATCGGGTAGAAGAAAACAGTAACCGGTTTAACGGTCTTGGGATTGGCTTATACATCTGTTCGGAAATCATAAACCGCCATGGTGGCACAATAGGCGTAAACAGTGTACCGGATGAAGGTTCTGAATTCTATTTTATTATTCCTACAACAGAAGAAGAAATCCTCAAAAATCAAATCTAATTATCCTTAACCCATATTAATGAAAACAACTCTTAAAAATAATTTGCGTTTAGGCCTCGGCTTATCGCTAATTATTCTGTTTATCAGTTCCCTGGCTTCTTACATCAGTATTGGTAATTTGATTAAAAGTACCGAATTGGTTAAACGAAGTGATGAGGTAATTTTAAATGCTGAGCGTGTGATATCCTATTTAAAAGATGCCGAAACGGGTCAGCGGGGCTTTTTATTGACAGGAAACAAGGTGTTTTTGACACCATATTATGGCGCCAGCGATTCGGCAGCTGTATTGTTGAAAAAAGTTGAATTCATTACCAGGGACAATCGCTTTCAGCAAAATAATGTAGCTGCACTTAAAAATATCCTTCTTAAGCGAATGGGTATCATTAAATCGACTATAGAGATTAAAACTTTGGGCGGTGCTATTGATCCGACCGTTTTGTTTCAGGGCAAATTTTATATGGATGATGCCAGGTCGATTGTAAGCAAAATGGTAGCCGAAGAGAAAAGATTACTGGAAGAAAGAACCAATGAATTAAATAAACTTACTTCCTATACCCCAATTCTGATTTTAATTGCGGCACTTCTGGCCATCATGATCACCTTGTTTTTTTATCGCAGAGTATCAATCGATTTTGACGAACGCGTTAAACTTCAACAGGAAATTGAAGATAAAAAATATGAGATGGAAAAACGCATTGCTGCCATTAAAGAAATTGCCGTTCAAATTTCTAATGGCAATTATGGCGTAAAGCTCGATAGCCAAAGCCAGGATGATATTGGCGAACTTTCGGAATCGTTAAATACCATGTCATTGTCGTTAAAAAAATCTTTTGACGCTTTAGAGGAGAATGAGTGGTTGCAAACAGGTGTAGCTAATCTAAACGTTAAAATGGTTGGCGAAAAAGACGTTTTCCAGTTGGCAGACGATATTGTTGAGTTTCTGGCCAATTATACCAATAGCCAGATCGGTGCCATTTATTTATTTAAAGATGATGGATACCTGCATTTAAAGGGGCAATACGCACTTCAAGGGCAAAATTTAACTCAAACCCTTGAGCTTGGACAGGGCTTAATTGGCCAGGCAGTTAAATCAGGTAAGCCTATATTGTTAAATGATGTTCCGCAGAACGAACTGACTATTACGCACGCCACTGGGAAAATTAAGCCTGCACAGTTAATTGTACTGCCCATCATTAGAAACGAAATTTCGATAGGTGGATTAGAATTAGGTACCATTGATAGGTATAGCCAGCTGCAATTACACTTTTTGAAGCTGATTTTATCTGATGTTGGCACAGCTTTATTGGGTGCACAGAACAGGTTTAAATTGCAGCAGTTGTTAGAGGAAACGCAGGCACAATCAGAAGAGTTACAGGTGCAGCATAACGAGCTGGAGGGTTTAAATGCAGAACTCGAAGCTCAGGCCCAGAAACTTCAGGCCAGCGAAGAAGAATTACGTGTGCAACAGGAAGAACTGTTACAGAGTAACCAGGAGCTTGAAGAAAGAAGCAGCTTACTGGAGGAAAAAAATGAACTGATTGAAGAGCGCAATATTGAGATCCAGCAAAAGGCAGAAGCCTTAGAACTGAGTACAAGATATAAATCAGAGTTCCTGGCCAACATGTCACACGAGTTAAGGACACCGCTCAACTCAATATTGTTGTTATCAAGATTAATGGCCGAAAATGAGGCTATGGATCCCGAACACCAGGAATATGCCGGGGTTATTCAAAGCTCTGGACAAGGACTTTTAAGTTTAATCGACGAAATCTTAGATCTTTCTAAAATTGAGGCCGGCAAAATGGAACTCGATCGGACAAATGTTAAGGTTGACGATATCGTTTCCGGTATGCGCTCGCTATTTAACCCTTTAGCTAAAGATAAGAACCTAAACTTCGTTATTGAAAAATCGGCGGGAGTTCCTGAATTTTTTCACACTGATAAAATGCGCCTGGAGCAGATTATTAAAAACCTGCTATCAAATGCCATTAAATTTACTACCGTTGGTTCGGTAACGCTGGATATCGATAAAAATGATAAGTTGGGCGCACTTGTGTTTAAAGTTACCGATACAGGCGTAGGTATTGCTCCCGAAAAACAAGGCATGATATTCGAAGCTTTTCAACAGGCTGATGGCTCTACGCGCCGTAAGTTTGGTGGCACGGGTCTCGGGCTTTCCATTAGCAGAGAACTGGCTAAACTATTGGGCGGATATATCGATTTAAAAAGTGCTGAAGGCGAAGGAAGTGTTTTCACACTTACCCTACCCATTGATAAAAATAAAGGTTTTGAAAGTATAGAACCCCAAACAGAGAAACCCGTAACAGCATTCGAAACCCCGGTAAAAAAAGTAAGCCATTTAACGGTTGGAAATATTCCCCAGGAAATCGAGGATGACCGTAACGATATCGGGCCTGATGATAAAGTGATTTTAATTGTGGAAGACGATACCCCTTTTGCCAAAACACTTTTAGATTTTACAAGGAAAAGAAACTACAAGGGGTTGGTTGCTGTTCGCGGCGACGTAGGGATTGAAATGGCGAAAACGTTTAAACCGCTTGCTATTTTACTTGATATCCAACTCCCTGTTAAAGATGGCTGGCAGGTAATGGAGGAGCTGAAATCCGATCCTGCTACACGTCCTATTCCGGTACACATCATGTCTTCCTTGCAGGTGAAGAAAGAAAGTTTATTAAAAGGCGCAGTAGATTTTATCAATAAACCTTTTGCTTTTGAGCATATGCAAGAGATATTTTCGAAACTTGAGCATGCTTTAAGCCGTCATCCTAAAAAAGTACTTATTGTAGAAGAAAATGAACAGCACGCTAAAGCGCTAAGTTACTTCTTAAGCAATTTCAATATTCAGACAGAAATTGTGAACCAGGTAAATGAAAGTGTTTCTGCCTTACATAGGCCGGAGGTAAACTGCGTGATTCTGGATATGGGCATTCCGGATAAACATGCTTATGAAACGCTGGAAGTAGTAAAGAAAACACCTGGTTTAGAGAATTTGCCTATTATCATTTTCACAGGTAAAAACCTGTCAAAAGGAGAGGAGAACCGGATTAAACAATATGCTGATTCGATTGTGGTCAAAACCGCGCATTCTTACCAACGGATTCTCGATGAAGCTGGCCTTTTCCTGCACCTGGTAGAAGAAAAAAGCAAGGAGAAAAACAAAATACCTCAAAAGTTTTCCGAACTGCAGGATGTGCTGGTTGGTAAAACGGTTCTGATAGCGGATGATGATGTACGCAACATCTTCTCCTTAACCAAGATGTTAGAGCAGCACCAGATGAAAGTGGTTGCGGCCACTGATGGTAAAGAAGCCCTTAAACTTTTGAACGAAAACCCCGAAATTGATGTGGTTTTGATGGATATGATGATGCCCGAACTAGATGGTTACGAAACAACAACAGCCATCAGGCAGGATATCAAATACCGCAACCTGCCTATTTTGGCCGTTACCGCAAAAGCGATGATGGGCGATCGCGAAAAGTGCATTGCCGCTGGTGCATCCGATTACATCAGTAAACCGGTAGATATGGACCAGTTGATCTCATTGTTAAGAGTTTGGTTATACGAAAATCATCATACATCATAAACTATTTTATTTTATGCCTCTTCAAAAATTAATTCTCATCATTGATGATGATAACCGAAACATTTTTGCTTTAAAAGCTGTTTTAAAGGCCAAAGGTTTTGAATGTTTATCTGCTATAAGTGCGCAGGAAGGCTTTTCTGTTTTAGAAAAGCACGATCATGTTGACATTGTTTTAATGGATATGATGATGCCGGATATGGATGGTTATCAGGCTATGGCTGTTATGAAAAAGTCGGATAAGATGCGGAGCATACCCATATTGGCCGTAACTGCCCAGGCCATGGTAGGAGATAAGGAACGTTGCCTGAGTGCAGGTGCATCGGGTTATATTTCAAAACCGATAAATGTTGATGAGTTATTAAAGCAAATAGAAAATTTTACAAAATAGCTGGTGATAAGTGATGTGATAGATAATGAACAGGTAGAAATCCTGTTGAATGATGTTTTAGAAAATCATGGTTACGATTTTCTGGAATACTCTCACGCATCGATAAAGCGGCGGATTATACGCCTTTACGGACTGGATAATTTTGTAAGTTTTGCCGAATTTCGTTATACCGTTAAAACGGACAAGCAATATTTTAAGCGTTTTTTAGAAGAAATTACGGTTAATGTTACCGAAATGTTCCGCGATCCTTCTTTTTATAAATCTTTACGGAATGATGTACTGCCGGTGCTGGGCACTTATCCGTTTATCAGGATCTGGGTGGCAGGTTGTTCTACCGGAGAAGAAGCCTATTCGCTTGCCATTGTTTTGAAAGAGCTTAATTTGCTGCATAAATCACTCATTTACGCTACAGATATTAATCCTTCGGTTTTAGAAAAGGCAAAAAAAGGCATGTTTCCTTTAACCTACTTAAAACAATATTCAGAGAATTACCTACAATCAGGCGGCTTAAAAGATTTTTCTGCCTATTACACTGCAAACTATTCTTTAGCTAAATTTGATGAAAGCTTAAACCGTAAGATGATCTTTTCTACGCATAATCTGGTATCTGATCACTCTTTTAACGAGTTTCAGCTCATTTTATGTAGAAATGTATTAATCTATTTCGATAAGGAGCTACAACATAAGGTTTTTAACCTATTTGACGGTAGCATTGAGAAATTAGGTTATCTTGCCCTTGGAAGTAAAGAGAGTTTGGAGTTTTGGCCAAAGGCGAAAGAGTATAAAAGGATTAAAATGGAGAAAATATGGCGAAAACTATAGGTTCTGCATCTTGTGAGGCCTTAATTATTGGTGGCTCGGCCGGTAGTTTAGATGTTCTGCTCGAAATTTTTCCGGCCCTCAGAACGGATATCCGTTTTCCTATCGTAATAGTAGTTCACCGGAAGGCCAATAATGAATCTCTTTTAACCGATTTGTTAAAATCACGTACTATATTAGCCGTTGGCGAAGCAGAAGAAAAAGAATTTTTAATACCAGGTAAAGTTTTTATTGCCCCTGCAGATTATCATATGCTGATAGAGGAAGATCGGAGTATATCTTTAGATTATTCTGAAAAAGTAAATTATTCCCGGCCATCAATTGATGTTACCTTCCAATCAGCAGCTGAAGTTTTTAAAGAAAAATTAGTCTGTATTTTGCTTTCCGGCTCCAATTCAGATGGGGTTGAGGGATTAAAAAATGTGAATAACTTTGGCGGTACGGTGGTTATACAAAACCCAAGTACGGCGGTAATGCCATATATGCCGCAGCAGGCAGTTCTGAATGTGATGCCACATGTAATATTAGATAGCCGCAATATGGCTGATTATATAAATAAATTAAATGATTAATAGCTTTTCGGAGGTTAATATGATGGTTACAAAAAAAGTATTTGTTTTTGATGATAATAAGGATATCCTTGATCTGTGCACATTTATTTTAGAAGATGCAGGGTATGAAATAAAAACATCTGAAAGTGCCAATAACATAGAAGAACAGGTTGCAGCATATATGCCTGATTTAATTTTCATGGATAACTGGTTACCCGATCTGGGCGGAATACAGGCTACGAAAGCTTTAAAAAGCCATCCCGATTTAAAACATATTCCGGTAATTTATTTTTCGGCCAATAATGATATCTCTTCACTCGCTGAAGAAGCCGGTGCGGATAGCTACCTGTCGAAACCTTTTGATATTGCTGCGCTTGAAGAGATTGTAAAAAAACATTTGAGTTAGTGCTTAAGACTCATGAAGTTTCAATACGCCGGTGTGCAGGCAAACTTCGTAAATTTAGACTGGCCTTTGATAAACTTCCGAAGTATCCCTTTTTATGCCCGAGTTAAGCTTCGGAAGTTATTCCTTCCCCCAAATCCTGGTATTCAGATCCAGCTCCTGAACGATATCATACATAAATTTTACGGTTGTAACATCATTATCCAGGGCTTCAGCATTCATTAAAGATTTAAATATCGGGGCTTCAAAATAATTGCGGTTCAAAGGGAAAGCAATATACATCCTCGATTCGATGAAGGATAAACTAATGTCGTATTTTGTTTGATGATTCAGGTTTAAGATACGCTCCATTAATGCCGGGGTTAAAATATAACGTGCTTCTACCTGGTCAGAACCATAAGTGATAAAAGTTTTGTCAAAATCAGGATTTTCCAGCTTTACCACATCATTTCCCCCAAAAGAGAACACATTTTTTGAAAACCAGGCTCCTAGTGCATTGGCGAAGCCTTTAGGGCGTAATATGGTTATTCCATTAAAGTTTTTGTTAAAATCAGCAGCAAATATAATTCCTTTAAAAATATCGTGCCACTCTGTTCGCGTTCCGTTTTTGGTTTGGGTTACTGTTTTATATTCGGCATGTACCTCGGCAAAGTAAAACCGGGTTTTATTCGCACACCCGGTTACGAGATCTTCTGTTTTATAACGATCAGGCTCTTGGGTAAATAATTGTGTGTACATAAATTCCGAAGCCGCAATTCCCTGGTAAGGATTTATAGATAGGCTTTCGTCTAAAAATTTAAGCGCCGCACCAATTACATTCGTTTTGTAGTCATTCCGGTAAGCTGTTAAAGAATCGTTGATTTTAAATAACAGAATACCGCCGTATATTAATGGGATTGAGCCAACAACTACACCAGGAACCGGAAAGCCCAGTATGAAGGCTAAAATACAAATAAGAATACCTGCTGCAATAAAAATATAACCTTTGGTTTGTGTTGCGGCAATTCTTTTGCGCGTTACCTCCATAGTAGCCAATACTTGTTGTAAGGCTACATTATTTGCAATATTCGACAACATTAATTATTAAAGAGTTCTTTTGCACTAATGTTTTTGCGTTCTTCGGCTGCGGTTTCTAAAACAGGAATTGGATGGAAGTTTAACATCCCTGCAAATAAACTCCCTGGAAACATCATAATCGAATTATTATAATCGGTTACCGAAGCGTTATAAGTTCTTCTGGCAGCGGCAATCTGTTCTTCACTCTCCGTCCAGGTGGTTTGCAGGTTAATAAAATTGGTATTGGCCTTCAAATCAGGATAATTTTCAACGTTTACCATTAAACTTCTTACATTGCTGCTCAATTGTGCATCTAAATCTGCTTTTTCGGCGTTGCTCATATTCGGTACGCCGGCTTTTGATCTCAGGTCAACTATTTTGGTTAAGGTTCCCTGCTCATAAGTGGTATACTGTTTTACTACTTCAACCAGGTTTGGAATAAGGTCGAATCGTTTTTTAAGCATAACATCAATAGCCGAGAAAGCATTTGTTACCTGGTTTTTCTTCCCGATAAGCGAGTTGTAAAAGAAAATACCGATAAGAAAAATGAATCCGATGATAACGAGGGCAATAATCATAATTTTTAGTTTAAGGTTTAGCGAAGATAAGAAAAGGTGACAACATGTTATCGCTTTTCATTTTGCTCCCGTTCGCGTTTTATTCTACGTTCCAACCGCTTTTGTTTCCTTTTTAAATGATTGGCACGCATGGCTTTAAAATTTGCAATATGCTCTCGTACTTTATTCTGCTTTTCTTCGGTAATCCCTATACTATATTTCACACCGGTAAAAAGGCCTTTCCAGATCATATTGAAGAAAGAAGTATTTGAAGGCCGGCTGTAATTGACGGTTACCGGTACCAGTTTGCCGTCTGCACCGGGGTTTTCAGATTTAATAATCAAGGCGTTGGCTAAAAAAGAAAGAAAACCACGCGTAACCAGGTGATCTTTTTCGGGATCGTTTTTCATCAGGGCAACAGAAAGGTCGTAATAAGAAAATGCTACCGTACCTTTTGTGCCTAAATCGTTTGCTTTAAAACTGAATCTCAATTGATCTACACTGCCGCGGTTAATGCGCACCAGGCCGAGGGGTTTGGTAATCTGGTTTAAAATCCGTGCATTAAAATTATGTAAAACGCCGTGATAAGAAAATGCACCATCTTTAGCGGTAAGGTTGAACATAAAATTTACATCAAGCTTCCCCTGGCCAAATAAATAGGTATTTAAGTTAACCTCCATCATTGGGTTTATGGCCTTAATATTATCAAGATTAGTGGCATTTTTTATAATTCCAGAGGTGTTTTCAAAGCTAATGCGCCCTCTTTCATTACTTTCACTGTTAAAAACGGAATAGTTGATATTCACATCTTTCAACTGGATTTTCTGCACCAGAATGGGTGTTTTAACAAGCTGCAACAGCTGATGGGGAAACTTACCGATCTTATTTTCCTGAGGTTTTGTCGGGAGTCCGTTTTGGTTAAAAACAGATACAGAACCATTGGCAATGGCCATTTCTTTTGCCCACAGTTCCTGTTTGCTGATGTAAAGCGGTAAGTCTATGCCGTTGAGCATAATATCACGCATGCCAATATCAAAACGCTCCCTGGCATAACCTGCAACCTTGCCGAATTTCATTTCATCATACAACGGAACCAATGCAAAGCTATTTATCCTTAATTTGCCCGTTGTAGCCCTAAAATCCAGCTGATCAAGCTTAATGTCGTACATTTTATCAGGTGTACGGTATACATAATTATTTAAGTTGATCACAATATCTTTCAACAGATAAAATCGGCTGGGGTCATCAGCAGAGGTAGAATCAACCAGTAAATCAGTTAGCGTAATGTTAAGATCATCAATATCGAAAGGCACTGAGTGGGGTACATTTTTATTCACATATGTAAAGCTTACATCTTTAAAACGGATGGTTTTGATGCTAAATTCTTTCAGATTTTTGGAAATGATATCATAAGGCGATTTAATGGGCCTGGGGGCGCGACCCTCGTTAAAGGCAAATTGCCGATTAACCATGGTTACCTTGGGTTTATCAAATATAATTTCCTCTAACTGCAGTTTTTTTTCGCGGTAGAGCGTTAACGGGTGGAAGCGTTTTACCACCAGTTTTTTTAAGTGAACAGTATAAAGATTGTTCGGTGCTCTTTTTAAGGCAATAAGCTGCCTGAAACGATTAGTGTCAGGTGTGATTTCTACATTCTGTAAGGTGGCATTGCCTGTAAAAATATTGGTAGATACTTTGGTAAAACTGATGGTATATAAACTATCTGTTGATTTATAGAGCAGTGTTTTAATCCTGTCCGTTAAGATAGGGCGCGACTTTACGTTTAAAAACCAGGCGATACCGGTAAGTGCGATAAACACAAGTAGCAGAGTACCTGCAATCCATTTAAAAACTTTATATCGGTATTTTTTGGTATCAGGCATTAAAAAAAGAGAGATGGTGTTTTATTAGCAATATACGGTATAAACATATATTTGAAAAACGGAAGATCAATTTTTTTCTCTGCGGGCTTTTCGTGCAGCTTTTCTGTCTGCCCTTTTTTGTTCCCTTACCTTTTTTGCAATTACTTTTTGCTGTTTTACCGGATCCTTTTCAGGTACGATGCCAACACCTACAATATCCTTAATGCCTACAAAAACGGTTTTCCACATCAGGTTAAAAAAGGAGGCAGAATTGATCCTGGTATTCGTCATGCTGGCTGTTCTTGGTGCTTCTCCTTTTTGTGGATTTTCATCTTTAACCAAAATGGTATTGGCCAGGAAAGACAAAAAACCTTTTTCCCTGGTTCCCTCGCCATCAATATTGTCTGATAGGAGTTTTACTTTCAGGTTCGTATACAACATGGTCATCGTGCCTGTTGCAGATCTTAAATTTCCGTTGGCCTTAAAATCAACATGCTGTATATTTCCACTTTCTATTTCTACCAAGCCCAGTGCTTTGGCTAACGGATTGAGGTTTTTCATATCAAATTTGCCTAAATTTCCACTGTAGGCAAAAGCACCATTATTATCGGTAAGGTTGAAATCTATTTTTACATTCAGCTTTCCGGTACCCATTAAAAGTGTGTTTAAATCTGCCAGCGCATGGTTCTTTTTACGCAATTGTAAACTATCATTGGTTACATTTAAAATGGTTCCGTTTAGTGCTTTAAACTCAACAGATCCGGTTTTTCTACTTGCCGGGTTGAATTCAGCATATTTAACATTAATGTTCTTTAGCCATACCGTATCAATGAGTACAGGCATGTTTAATCTTTTCAATGCCACGTGTGGATAGTTCCTGCCCTTATCGAACCCCGGCGGCGGTGGCGATTCGCGGCTCATAAATACTTCAACATTGGCGGGGCCAATTTTTAAAGATTTGGCATATAATTTTTGGTCGGTATTTAAACCAATAAAATCTACTCCATTGAACTGCACTTTATCAAAGCTTAAATTGTATCGGTCTTTCTGGATCCTGTATTTTCTTGCAAAAGTAAGTTCATTATATAATGGTGTGAGTCTAAATCCTTTAACTGTTATCTTTTTTGATGAGGTAGAGCCTTTAACGGTATCCACTTTCATGGTGTACATTTTGTCTTTTGTTACCGATTTATAGCCTGCAATCTGAAACGATACATCTTTAGTATAGTAAAACCTGGTGGTATCATCGCCTGAAAGAGAATCCAATAAAAAATCATTGATGTTAATATCCAGGTGCTTAATTGAATTTTTGGTTTTTTTCGAAGCGGTTTTGTTGATGTAATCGAAATCTGCATCAACAATTTTAATGCTTTTTATATGTACGGATTTAAAGGTTTTAGAAAGCTGTTCATAAAGTGATTTTTCATCTTTTATGCTGTCGGCTTTTTGGGTTACCTTATTAAAAAACATATTGATAGATGGCTTTTGTAAAAGGATTTCATTTACGTTTATCCGCTTTTTAAAGTAGGCGGTTAGTATACCAACACGGCTAATCTGCAATTTTTTTAATCTAAGTTCGAAAACATGGGCGGGAGCCAATTGTTTTTTCTTCAAGCTATCAAAAACAGATTCATCGGGTATTAATGTAACATCGCGCAAGGCCATGCTGCCTGTAATGACATTTAAATTAATGCTTTTAAAATCTATCCGATACAAATGATGGGAGCCATTGTAAATGCCGGCTTTAATTTTTTCGGTCAATATGGGCTTCCATCGGGCGCTTAAAAACATCGCACCAAATGCAACAATTAAAATCAATATGCCGAATATGCTTCCTATCCAGGCCCAAATTTTACTTTTATGCTGCGCTATCATTTATCGTGGCTTATCCCTACGTAACAGATAGGAGCGCGAAAGGTTTTTTAGTGTCAAGCTAAAAGACCAAAGCGGAGGGACGGTTGGATGCTTTAAGGTTAAAATGTTTTTTTTGGAGCGAAAGGACAGGATAAGCAACATCGTTTGTTCCTTTGCTTTGCTTGTACGCTTCGGCCGTCGTGCCTCCCGGCCTGCAGGGTACCGCTTCGCCAAGGGCCAGGATCGTTAGGGCAGTGGCTTTACACCCCATCATAGTAGCAAGAGCAGCTGTTAGCTAAACCCGACCGTAGCGTGATGCCACAATTTTTTCAATTGGGGCAGAAGCGGGCGCGGGACTGCAGTCCGCCATTGACAGCGAAGCCTCCATTTCCCAAAAAAAAATTTGACTCGTTTTATAATTAGAAGCTATCAATTCTGAGGAGCGCAAGGACAGGATAAGCAAAATCGTTTGCTCCTTTGCTTTGCTTGTACGCTTCGGCCGTCGTGCCTCCCGGCCTGCAGGGTGCCGCTTCGCCAAGGGCTAGGATCGTTAAGGCAGTGGCTTTAAAACCCTTCATAGTAGCAAGAGCGGGACTGCAGTCCGCCATTGACAGCGAAGCCTCCGTTTCCAAAAAAAAATTGACTCGTTTTATAATTAGAAGCTATCAATTTTGAGGAGCGCAAGGACAGGATAAGCAAAATCGTTTGCTCCTTTGCTTTGCTTGTACGCTTCGGCCGTCGTGCCTCCCGGCCTGCAGGGTACCGCTTCGCCAAGGGCCAGGATCGTTAGGGCAGTGGCTTTAAAACCCTTCATAGTAGCAAGAGCAGCGGTTAGCTAAACCCGACCGTAGCGTGATGCCACAATTTTTTCAATTGAGGCAGAAGCGGGGGCGGGACTGCAGTCCGCCATTTACAGCGAAGCCTCCGTTTCCAAAAAAAATTGACTCGTTTTATAATTAGAAGCTATCAATTTTGAGGAGCGAAAGGATAGGATAAGCAAAATCGTTTGCTCCTTTGCTTTGCAAATAAGCTTCCGGTCTCTTTAACAAATCATTACCATGGATAAGGAAACCTTATGATTCACATTTATCATAATCGTACTGTAAACATTTAAACAAAATATGTCAAATTGTCACTTTTAATTTTATTTATGTATTTTTGCAATCCCCAAAATGTTTTTTAATAATGATTGATTTACAAGTACAGGATAAGACACACGATGAAGCCAGGCAAGGTGAAGCTTTAATTTTAGATACACCGGTTAAAGCTGATGCCCGTAAGCTATATATCGAAAGCTACGGCTGTGCCATGAATTTTGCGGATAGTGAAATTGTTGCCTCTATTTTATCTGAAACGGGATTTGAAACTACGGGGGATTATCACCAGGCAGATGTAATTTTCATTAACACCTGCTCTATCCGCGAAAATGCAGAAACCAGGGTCAGAAACCGGCTATCACAGTTCGGTGTTGAAAAACGCCGTAATCCAAAATTGATTGTTGGGGTTTTAGGCTGCATGGCCGAACGTTTAAAGTCTAAATTTTTGGAAGAAGAACGTTTAGTTGATGTGGTGGTTGGGCCAGATGCTTACCGCGATCTGCCTAACCTGATTGAGCAGGTAGAAAGTGGGCATAAGGCCGTTAATGTTTTATTATCCCGAGAAGAAACTTATGCGGATATTAGTCCGGTTCGGTTAAACAGCAACGGCATAACCGCTTTTATATCCATTACCCGTGGTTGTAATAACATGTGTTCTTTCTGCGTGGTGCCTTTTACCCGTGGACGAGAACGTAGCCGTGATGCACATTCCATTATAGAAGAAGCAAAAGCCTTATTTGAAGCCGGTTACAGGGAGGTTACACTTTTGGGACAAAACGTAGATTCGTACACCTGGACGTCTGAAGATGGTACAGAAACCGTTAATTTTGCGCAGCTTTTGGAGCAAACGGCATTGGTTAGTCCGGATTTAAGGGTACGTTTCTCTACTTCACATCCAAAAGATATTACCGATGAGGTTTTATATACTATTGCCAAATACGATAATATCTGTAATTATATCCACTTGCCTGTTCAATCGGGAAATACCCGCATATTGGAACTGATGAATAGGACTTACACCCGCGAATGGTATATCAATCGTATTGATGCCATCCGCAACATTATTCCGGGTTGTGCAATTTCTACCGATATCATTGCTGGTTTCTGTACAGAAACAGAAGAAGAGCATCAGGAAACCCTGAGCATGATGGATTACGTGCAATATGATTTTGCCTATAATTTTACCTATTCTGAAAGGCCAGGTACTTTAGCAGCCCGTAAATTGGAAGATGATATTCCGGAAGAAGTGAAAAAACGCCGTTTGGCTGAAATTTTAGCCAAACAACAGGCACATTCTTTAATGCGTTTGCAAGAATGGGTAGGAAAAACTGTTCGGGTTTTGATTGAGGGTACTTCAAAAAAATCTGATCTTGATTATTGCGGAAGGGGAGATAGTGGAGCGATGGCTATTTTTCCGGCCATTGAGGGCGTTAAACCAGGTGAGTATGCAAATGTGTATATCGAAAAATGTACATCCGCTACATTAATCGGTAAAATAGTATCATAAAAATCCGTCATGCTGATCCGATAGCTATCGGATTTTTTTCAGCATGTTAATTGAAAGACACTGAAACAATTACAGTGTGGCGTAACTTTAGAAAGCGTAAATGGATACACAAAATATTAAGCAGCGTTTCGGTATTATTGGCAATTCGCCTTTACTTAACCGTGCCATAGATATAGCGAGCCAGGTAGCACCAACAGATATGTCGGTATTAATAACCGGTGAAAGTGGGAGTGGTAAAGAGGTGTTCTCGCAAATTATCCATCAAATGAGTGCCCGTAAGCATGGTGCTTTTATAGCAGTAAACTGTGGGGCTATCCCAGAAGGAACAATCGATTCTGAACTTTTTGGTCATGAAAAAGGATCATTTACCGGTGCGCACGAAGCCCGTAAAGGATATTTTGAGGTGGCCAATGGTGGTACCATTTTTTTAGACGAGGTTGCCGAGCTGCCTTTAGGCACACAGGCCCGTTTGCTGCGTATTTTGGAAAGTGGCGAATACTTACGTGTGGGTTCTTCTAAAGTGCAAAAAACTGATGTTCGTATTATTGCAGCCACTAATGTGGATGTATACAACCGCGTTAAAAATGGAAAGTTCCGTGAGGATTTATATTACAGGTTAAATACCGTTCCACTGCGTATACCAGCTTTGCAGGAGCGTAAAGAAGACATTTACTTGTTATTCAGAAAATTTGCGGCCGATTTTAGCGATAAATACCGTAGCCCGGCATTACACCTGGAGCCGGATGCTATTCAGATCTTAACCAATTATAGCTGGCCGGGTAATGTTCGCCAGTTAAAAAACATTGCTGAGCAGATCTGTGTATTGGAAAAAGACCGGAATGTAAGCGGGCAGGCCATTTTAAACTATATCCCGAACGAAGCGGGCAGTAACCTGCCCATGGCGATCAATGCTCAGTCGAAAGAAGATTTTACAGAAAGAGATATTTTGTATAAGGTTCTTTTTGATATGAAAAAAGATATGGTAGAGCTTAAAAAATTGGTTGCCGAAATTATTCAGCACGGTGGAAATACCGCTACGGTTTTGGCAGATAATCCGCAGTATATCAATCAGCTGTACCGTGATGTAGAATTGCCTGTAGGGCAAGAGCGGGCCTTTACCATTCAGCACCCTGCACAAGGCACTAATAACGTAAACAATAATAACAACACTGATTATTTTGCGCACGAGGCTGAAGAAGTAGAAGAATCTCTATCGCTGGTGGATAAAGAATCAGACCTGATTAAAAAAGCTTTAAAAAAGCATAAGGGTAAGCGTAAGTTTGCTGCACAGGAGTTGGGCATTTCAGAACGGACCTTGTACAGGAAAATTAAAGAATTAAACCTGTAAATGAGCGCTTGTATCAAATTCTCCATAAAGCACGTTCCTCAAAATTAGACAGCCTTTCTGATCATGATGAAAATAAAAATATTTGCCTTAATCCTGCTCACTTCGGTTTTTAGTGCCTGCTCTTATAAATTCAGCGGAGCATCTACAACAGGATTAAAAACGGTGGTTGTTCGGGTATTTGAAAATAATGCGCCTTTAGTGGTACCAACATTAAGTAACCAGATTACGGAATCGTTAAAAAGCCGTATACGCAACCAAACAAAGTTGATTATCTCTCCAACAGGCGAGGGAGATGCATCTTTTGAAGGTAGAATAACAGGTTACGATATTAAACCGGTCGCACTTCAAAATAGTGCTACGCCTACTGCTGGTGCTAACAGATTAACCATAACCGTTTCGGTAAAATATAAAAACAATATAAAAGAACACGAAAAAGAAAGTTTTGAAGAGAGCTTTACCAAGTATTTTGATTTTCCGGTTAATGGCGCACCGATTCAAACGTTGTTGCCTGGTGCTATCGAAAATATCAATAAACAATTATCGGAAGATATTTTTAACCGTGCATTTGCACAGTGGTAAATAAAGCAGCATTCTAAAGACAAAATTTTCAGAACCCGTTTACATTTTTTTAACTTAGCGGCAAACCCCGATAATGGATAACAAAAAGCTACTGGTAGATTTACTTGCGCAACCTGGAAAGGTTAGGCCAGAGCATGCATCCATGTTGCAGGAAATGGTTAAGCAATTTCCGTATGCACAGCCTATCCATTTGCTTTTAGCTAAAGCCAATGCTTCATTTATTCCAAAAGCCGCATTATATAGTCAGGGGCATGTATTGTTCCATGTACTAAATATGGTTCCTGTTGAGGAGGCAAAGCAGGAAGAGGAAGCTGATACCAATATAGCCTTTACGCAGGAGGAGCCGGAAGTTTTGACGCAAACAAATGAATCTACAGATGAAAGCCTGTCCGCTACAGATCTGGAGGCAAGCCTGCAAACACCAGATGGCCTGCAAGGTGTGGATAGGCATTTGAGGGATTCGCCGGCGGATAACGATTCCTTTATTGAAAGTGTGGCTGCTACAGATTTCTTTGCCTTTGAGCAGCAATTAAGTACCGATGTGGTTGGCACTGCGCCGGAAATTGAAACGGTAGTACCAGACGAGCCGGAAAGGAATTTTGTTTCGCAATATAACGATGATAAGCTGCCATACACTTTTTTATGGTGGTTAGCGAAAACCCGTAAGGAGCATGAGCAGATTTTTCAGCCTTATGCGCACCCTGATGCTCATCATCATCACAAACCGCGGCCGCAAAATAAACAACAGCAAGAAAGCACTGAATTTCAGCAACAGTATGTTGAACATATTTTTCACATCCAAACCCCTTTCGAGGTAGCCGATCATTTAGCCGAATATCCTACAGCCGAAATTAAAGATGCAAAAGGCGCCAAAATTATCGAGAAATTCTTAAAAGAAGATCCAACCATCAAGCCACCTAAGCCAGAACAGATCGATAATGAAAATAAAGCCAAGAAAAGTGCGGAAGACAATTACGACCTTGTTTCGGAGACTTTGGCCAAAATTTACATCGAGCAAATGCTTTATCACAAAGCCATAGATACTTATAAAAAATTAAGTTTGAAATATCCGGAAAAAAGCCGTTACTTTGCCGACCTTATCCAATCTATAGAAAAGAAATTTTAAAATATAATATTACCATGGTAACCTTTTTAATCATTTTATTAATTATTGCGTGCATAGCCTTAGGCTTATTTGTTTTAGTACAAAACCCTAAAGGTGGCGGTTTAGCTACAGGTGGTGGCACCAGTAACATGTTTGGTGTGCAACGTACCGGCGATGTTTTAGAAAAAGGATCGTGGGTATTGTTAACACTAATTGTGGTGTTAACCCTGGCCGTTACTACAATTGCTAAAACCAGCGGTGGTAGTGCTGCAGTAGGAAACTCGGCTATTCAGGAGCGTTTAAATAAAACACCATCACCATCTCCGATCGGTGGCAATTTAAATAGCACTAAACCTGCAACTTCAACTCCGGCTAAAACCGATTCAACGAAGAAATAAGTATCCTTACCCATATTTTAAAAGCTTTCCTCAAAAGGGAAAGCTTTTTTTGTATGGTTTTAGAAACAGGCCTGTACCAGCTAAATCTGACAGAGTGGAATAGACCGGAGCGCTGCGGGAACTATAAATGATGGCGGGACTGTAGCAGCTATGGAAGACTAAACGTCTGTTTTCTAAAAGGTACAGGATGCATATATAAATTCTGTTTAACTGCAGGCGTTAAGTTAAACCTTTAACTTAACGCCTATTTAACATAAAAGCTTTAAATTGCCGTATGAAATTAAGTGTGCTGGTTTTATTTACTGCTCTTGCTGTTGGTCTTTCCATCGGGATGGTTAATTTTTATTTTCAGCATAGCTGGTATTATCTGGCTATCTCGTTTGGGGTATCGTTTCTGAGCAGTTTTTTGGTTTTTTATTATCTGCTGGAGAAATACATTTACACTAAAATTAAACTCATCTACAAGCTGATCCATAACCTTAAATTGGGTAAAGATTTAAAAGATGCGCTTGGTGAGTATGTGAGCTCCGATCCGATTAATGATGTAGAACAGGAAGTAAAAGAATGGGCAGGCGCAAAGAAAAAAGAAATTGATTTGTTAAAAAAGCAAGAGCAGTTTAGGAGAGAATTTCTTTCGAATGTTTCGCATGAGTTTAAAACGCCGCTTTTTGCCATTCAAGGTTATATCGAAACCTTGCAGGATTGCCTGGTAGATGATCCCGATCAGGCTGTTTTATTTCTAAAGAAAGCTGAAAACAATGTAGAACGACTGAGTTATTTGATCAAGGATTTAGACGTTATTTCAAAGTTGGAAACGGGAGAATCGCCAATCAATTATCAAAAATTCGATTTTGTACAACTGGCGAAAGAGGTAATGGAAAACCTTGAAGATCGCGCCAAAGCAAAAAATATTAAACTCTTTTTTAAAGATAAGTATACTGCTCTCACACCTGTTTCTGCCGATCGCGAGAAAATCAGGCAGGTTTTGATTAACTTAATGGTCAATAGCATTAAGTATGGCATTGATGGAGGCGAAACCGCCATTAAAATTTTCGAGCTGCACGATCAGGTTTTGATTGAAGTTACCGATAATGGTATAGGCATAGAAGAAAAACACCTGTCGCGCCTGTTCGAACGTTTTTACCGTATTGATACCCACCGGGCAAGAGAAGTTGGCGGTACCGGTTTAGGTTTAGCTATCGTAAAACATATTTTAGAAGCGCACCAACAAACTATTTCGGTAAGAAGTACGCCAGGTATCGGAACTACCTTTGCCTTTACGTTACAAAAAGGGGGGTAAGTTTAACATCCTTTTTACGGTGATGATCTGATGATACCTGTTCAAAGTTCGTGTAATGAGACTTCAGCTAGCCAAAGCATTTTTTAATTATTGGTGTTCAGCGGGTTAAAAGCTACATCAATTAGCTATATCTGAAAAACAATGCGGCAATTAGTTAATATAATTAATAAATTAACATTAACTTAACATTGGGCTTGTAGCTTTGCAACATATTAAAAATTAACATGAACAATATTTTTAAGTTCTTTACACCTCAAGACAAAAAGTTTCATCCGCTTTTCGAACAAGCTGGTAGCAATGCATTAAAAATTGCGGAAACCCTTTTAGAAATGGTTAGTACGGGTGATGCTGAAAGCAGAAAAACAATTTTTAAAGAAATTGAGCGCTTAGAGCATGTAGGTGATGATATTACCCATTCGATTTTTCTTGAACTGAGCAGGAACTTTATTACGCCATTCGATAGAGAAGACATTCATGCATTGGCTACTGCCGTAGATGATGTTGCCGATTATATTTATGGTACTGCAAACCGCATGCAGATGTATAACATGATTGCCATTAATGAGCCTATTGTTAAAATTGCCGAGCTTTTGGTAGAAATGTGTACCGATATTGATAAAGCCATTAAAGAACTGCGCAGCTTTAAAAACATCCGCGTAATTGCTGATGCCTGTATCCGCATCAACAGTGGCGAGAACCAGGCTGATTATGTATTTACATTAGCGGTAGCACGTTTATTTGAATACGAAACCAATGCGATTGAATTAATTAAACAAAAAGAGGTTTTACAAACGATAGAAAAAGCGACAGATAAGTGTGAGGATGTGGCGAATGTGCTTGAAACGATCTTGGTTAAAAACGCTTAATAAAAAACAAACATGGTAACTACCTTATTGGTTGTTGTTGTAATTCTGGCTATTGCTTTCGATTATATTAACGGCTTTCACGATGCCGCCAACTCGATTGCAACCATTGTTTCTACAAAAGTACTTACGCCTTTCCAGGCGGTTTTATGGGCTGCATTATTCAATTTCGCTGCCTACTTTTATTTTACCGACCACAAAGTGGCCAACACAGTTGCTAAAACAGTTATCGAAAACTACATTACACTACATGTAATTTTTGCAGGTTTACTGGCAGCTATTATGTGGAACCTGTTAACCTGGTGGTATGGTATTCCTTCGAGCTCATCGCATACCCTAATTGGTGGCTTTGCAGGTGCCGGGATGACACATGCTTTACTTACAGGTGCGAGTCCGCTTGATGCCGTAAATATGCAGTATGTAATTAAAATTGTATCCTTTATTGTTTTGGCGCCAATTATCGGTATGGTAATTTCGGTGGTATTAACACTGATCATTATCAACATCTGTCGTTATGCCAAGCCGGCAACTGCCGAAAAATGGTTTAAACGCCTGCAATTGTTGTCTTCTGCTGCATTAAGTTTTTTTCACGGGGGTAACGATGCACAAAAGGTAATGGGGATTATTGCTACCGCTTTAATTGCCTCTAAAGTAATTCCTGATTTTGAAGCGATGCCTGCCTGGGTGCCAATTGCCTGTTATTCGGCCATCTCATTAGGTACCATGAGCGGTGGCTGGAAAATCGTGAAGACCATGGGGTCGAAAATTACTAAGGTAACTGCACTGGAGGGTGTTGCTGCCGAAGGTGCCGGAGCAGTAACTTTAGGTATTACAGAACATTTTGGTATTCCGGTTTCTACTACACATACCATTACCGGATCAATTGTAGGTGTAGGTGTGGTAAAAAGTGTTTCAGCAGTACGTTGGGGGGTAACCATCAACTTAATCTGGGCCTGGATTTTAACCATTCCGGTTTCGGCTACGTTAGCAGCCATTATTTATGCTGTGATTTATTACTTAAAATAAAAACAAAATCCTTTTAAATATTTAAGAAGACCAGGACCAAAAGCCTTGGTCTTTTTTCGTTTAACCGCAAAGGGCGCAAGGGTTTTCGCAAAGAATACCAGATGGAAGGCTATAAGCCGAAGGGTAGAGTTTATAATATTTTAGCGGTTGTAGAATTAATGATTACTTCTATAATGTTCTCCTGAGGGATAATTTATTATATGGAAATTAATATGATTGACAGATAAAATTTAGTTAAGTAATATCCCTCAAGAAATCGTCATTCCCAACTTGATTGGGAATCTTAAACCTTGTATTAAGATTAGCTTCGCTGAGCACTTCGTGGTTCCCGCATGCGCGAGAATGACGACCGGACACTTTACTGATTGTTAAAAGATATTTGTTTCGCAGAGTCATGTTCTTAAGTTCCTTCAGAATACCGGCTAGGATGTATTATTTTCTTCAAGATAAAGGCAATGGATCAGAACACCTTATATTCAAATCTAAATCGTAAACAATAAGTTCTATTTGGATTATTTAAAACAACCCAGGGCACGGTGCTGATTACAAGGAGTAATTAAGTTATCTAAAATCTAACGCTGATCTCTACTGAATCCGTTCCGTTTTTAGGCAATACCCAATCCGGGCCTTGCTGAATCAACCGCTTCGCTTCTGCATCAGCTTTTTTGTTCAGCGATTTTATAACGGTAATATTGGTAGGCCGTCCGTTGCTTTTAACTTTGAAACTCAAAATCACAAATTGCTCCGGTCCTTTAGGATTGTAAAGCTTATTGTTATGCGCCAAGTACTGGCTATAATTAATGGTAGAAACCGGAATGGGCTTCGTAATCTCACCAGCCGATTTTCCATCCAGGTTTTGTTCTGCACGCAGCGTAATTCTTGGGGCAGCAATATTTTCTTTTTTGCGTCCGTTCGAACCGGTAATCAGTGCCATTTCGTTTAACGATTTATCGCCACTTAATGCGTTTTTAATGGCGTTAGGGTTTTGCAGACCGGCTACAGGTAATTCTTTAAAGCCAATCGCATTAATCAATAAATCTTTATCTTTTGCATTACTATCAGCGGGTAAATAGAAATAACCTTTTGCATCGGTTGCCGTTACATTTTTAGAACCAGCTAATTTTACAACAGCTCCCTGAACAGGCAGTCCATTACTTTGATCTACTACATTACCACTAAATGCAATTTTGTTTGAGGCTATTGCGGGCTCTGCTGCAACCACAGTCTCATTTAACGTCACTCCACCTGGTTTGGAATCACTATGGCCTATACGGCTCATTGCTTTTGCACCACTATTATCCGATAAGATTTTTGCCGCTTTTATTTCGGTAATTTGTGTTTCTGTATGCCTGGAAACAATATTCGATTTTGTATTTTTTGCTAACCCACTTGTTTTCGCGGCTGTAATGGCTTTATCAAGCAAAGTTGTTCGCGTAGCGTTTTGGGTAACGGTTTCTGCTTGAGCTTTTGGTTGAGCAGAAGCAACGCTCGTGGTACTATCTAAGCGTACTAAAACGCCTTCCTTTTTATGTGCATCAAGTTCTGCATTTCTGCGGTTGGTTTCGCGCATAAAGAATAAAATGCTTACCGCAATAAAAGCCACAGTTGCAGTTGCGGCAATACTTAACCTTTGGGTGGTAATGCCCCAAAGTTTGCGCTTTACGGGCTTTTCTGATACACGATCGTAAAGTTGTTTTTGTAAAATGGACAGCGTTTGCTTGCGTTTTGGTGCCTGCTTCAATCCTTCCAAAGCTTCTGCAACGAAAGGATCTTCCAAAGCTTGTTTTTCTACAAAATGCATAGCTTTAGCATCAAGTTTACCGTCCAGGTAATCTTCCAGTACATCAATATCTAACCAATCGTTATTCACTACTGTTCTTCTCTATACAAATCTTTAAATTCCGCTTACCATTTTGGATGTAGCTCTTCACTTTAAGCATATCGTAACCTGTAATCTCGGCTACTTCTTTATAGCATTTTTCTTGTAAATAAAATAAATCTACGCTTTTTCGCTGTTCTTCAGGCAAAGTTTCCATACACTTTTCCATAATGGTAAGCTGCGTTTCTTTTGTGTTGTCTATATCAAGATGCACAAAATCAGTATTTTCCACAAAAGTATCGTCTATGGAAACATTATTTTGCTTAGCTGATTTCCGTAAAGCCATTAAACAGTGGTTCCGCGTCAACACATGGAGCCAGCTTTTGAAGTTCTGTACCTCATGTATTTTCAGCTTTGTTACCAATTCTTCAAAAATCTGCATCACGGCATCCTTGCTTTGCTCTTCATCTTTGAAGTAGTTTAAGCAAACTCCGAATACCAAATGCATATACTTATTGTAAAGCGTACCCAACGCGTCCAAATTGCCCGTATTTTTATAATCGGCAGTTAATTTGGCATCGTCGTGCTGGGCATTTCCAGCTGTGTTTTTTATAAACCTCAAAAATGGTCGCTTTTTCGAATTATCTTCCAAGTATAAAAAATATTTCTGAGTGATGGGGCAGAAACTAATTTTTTAGGAAGAAAGGTTCGGAATATTTGCTTACCGCTAATTTTTTGGGAGTATTTATATGGTTTTAGGCAAAGACATACCTTTGAGTATAAATATGGCCGTTGTTTTGCTAGATATGCTTAAACACACAAAATGAAAAAGATCAATATTTTATCCGTATCGCTAACCATGCTGGTGTTGGTCAGCTTAAATGTTAGCGCACAGATTAAACTAAGCGACATCTTTAAAAAGGTAACCGAAAAACAGGCATCTACAACAACTGCTACAGGAACACCGTCTGCTTTTGAAATAGGACAGGGAATTAAAGAGGCGTTACAGATCGGTGTTTCTGCCGGTGCCGACAGGCTTTCGGTTAAAGATGGCTTTTTAGGCAATCTGGCTGTCAAGATCCTGATGCCTCCCGAAGCACAAAAGGTTGAAAGGACGTTACGTGGTATAGGTTTGAACAAGCTTTGCGATAATGTAATTGTTAGTTTAAATCGCGCTGCTGAAGATGCAGCTACCGAAGCAAAGCCTATTTTTATATCGGCCATTAAACAGATGACCTTAACCGATGCAACCAATATCCTTTTGGGTAATAAAAACGCAGCCACCGAATATTTTAAAAGGGTAACTACTGCACAATTGATGCAGAAATTTAGCCCGATTGTAAGCACCAGCTTAAATAAAGTTAATGCCACCAGGTATTACAGCGATTTAACTACACAGTATAACCGTTTGCCTCTGGTAAAACCTGTGAATACCAACTTGACAGAATATGTTACACAAAAAGCAATAGATGGTTTATTTGTTGAAATAGCCAAAGAAGAATTAAAAATAAGGGGTAACCTGAGTTCAAGGAGCACAACGCTACTTCAAAAGGTATTTGGATACGCGGACAGGAAAAAGATTTAGTTTAGTGTGTTTCGTGCGGACAGGAACCATGGCGGAAGGTTTTTTATGTTTAGTTTGTTTGTCTTAGCTGGATGCTAAGATCAGGGTAGGAGAGACTTACGAAATCTGAGTGATGGCACGTGTGGCGGAAGTCTTCTTAAGTCTGCATAGAAATTGATTGTTAGCTTTTTTTGGCGCGCCATGCCTGTACAAGAAAATAAGTTGGTTCCCGTGTTCCGCTTATACAATTCAGACACCGTTCCTCCGTCTTTCAGGGTATCACTTCACCCGCCCGCATGCAACGGGTAGGGGCTAAGTGGCCCAAACAACATTCATTTTAGAGGTGCGGGGATGCACCAACTTTGTTGATAAACCTGATGGCAGCGGCAGCCCCGAAGCATGAGGGCTATAGCAAACAGCAGGGCTGCAGCCTGCCAAGAACATGCTCCTTTCATTTCCAAAAAAACAATAAATTTAATCTATTGTACGCATGGGCTTCTAAATCTTTCCAGGTGTAGCCCAGCCTGAATACTAAGTTTAAAAAAAATAAAGAAAATTTAAAGTAATATTGGTGCTCATCCGTTTACTGGGTTATCAAGCGAAATTTAGTGCCGACAAACGAACCTCAAAATATCATTTCAACGGTTGCCAATTATGGTAAACGCTTATTTAGTTTCATCCGTGGAAGGGTGAATACGGATGAGGATGCAGAAGATATTTTACAGGATGTCTGGTTTCAACTCAGCAACCAACCCGAAACGGGCGCCATAGAGCAGATTAGCGGCTGGCTATATCGGGTGGCCAGAAATAAGATTACCGATAAGTACCGCAAACAAAAGGAAGAATCATTAGAAGATTTCACTTTCGAAGGTGAAGATGGGGAAGTCAATTTTAAAGAAATTCTACTGGCCGAGGCTTATTCGCCGGAAGAAGAAAGTTTGAAAAAACTGTTCTGGGATCAATTGTTTCTGGCACTGGAAGAATTGCCCGAAAATCAGCGCTATGTATTTGTTCAGAACGAACTGGAAGAACGTACTTTTCAGGAACTGGCTGATGAAAGCGGCGAAAATATCAAAACATTAATATCAAGAAAAGGTTATGCGGTAAAACACCTCCGTAACCGCTTACAAAACTTATATCAGGAGTTTATTAACTATTAAATTTACAGGCATGATGAATAGAAATTTTAATCTCGGTAAGAAATTCATGTTCTTTTTCCCTGTGGCGGTGCTTATTGCAGCTGCGCTGGGCTATGTAGTGATGTGTTTATGGAACTGGATTCTGCCAGAAGTTGCCCATGCAGGTCGGCTTAATTATTGGCAGGCCCTTGGTTTGCTTGTGCTTTGCAGGATATTGTTTGGAAATTTCAATAAAGGGGGGCACCGTGGTGGTTTCCGGGAGCGTGCACAGAAGCTGCGCGCTAAATGGGATTCAATGAACGAAGAGGAGCGTGCAAGATTTAAAGAAGAGTATAAGCGAAGATGTGGCGGTTGGGGCCATCACCGCAACAAGGAATAGCTTGAAAGCCTCGATTAATTCGGGGCTTTTTTGTTTGTATACTATCCTATCACTCGTAGTGATGATTTTTTTAAAATTTGTCATCTCGACCGCAGCAATGCGGAGTGAGATCTATCAACACAGATTTCTGCCCGCCTGTACGGGCAGGCCTGTCGGCAAAAGCGGGCATTCCGCTGCGCTTCAATAGAAAGAAATAGAGAGACGATTTTTTAAAGCCCTGCACTAAATAACGACCTTTCTATTATTCCATCGGTTGGTGTCTCACCAACCGACGAGTTGATCTACCAAAAGATCCGTCACTGCGTTCAGGATGACACAATTATGGAAATCTCTTAGAATAAAAAAAACAAAATAATTTAAAGTAAAAATAAACCTGCTCCGTCTTCCTATATAAATAACAAAAATAACAGCTCCATTTGTTTAAATAGCTTACAGTGAGTTGATTAAGGTAATTATAAAAGATAATGAAATGATGAAAATATTAAAAACCATAGGATTTGGAATCTTACTCGGAGCAGTTGCTTTCTTAATCCCATTTGTGTTCAAGTTTATATTGGCCATTATGCTGATTGGTTTAATGTTCAGGATTTTTACCGGTAGGCGTCGCCATTATTTTCATAACCGCTTTAAAGGTTTCGAGAATCATTATAGCCCGATTGTACCGATCGATAACCAATGGTACAGGCCAGTCATACAAGGCAGTGGAACGGTTAACCACATTAACATAAATGATTAACGGGAATGAGAACATTTAGAATATTATTGGCATTAGCTGTTGCCGCAGGAACTTTTTACAGCTTAAATGTGCTGGCCGTTCAGTATGGATACCGAGATCGCCTGGATTTCAAAAACAGGCATTACCATGATTGTGGACATGAACAATATAAAAACCATAGTTTCAGTCATCATCGTACACAGCAGGACGATACCATTATCCCAACAATAGCATTAACAAAGTAGATAGATAAGCTGATGTCAAAAGTACTTTTTTTAAGTGATCCATCTCAGGTCGATGTTAATCCGATCCTGGGCATGGCAAATGAAATGATTAGCAGGGGAGAGCAAGTTACTTTCTTTAGTTCTGATGAATTTAAGGCGCCCATAGAACAAATCGGCGCAGACTTTAAGGCCTATAATCAGGAGTTGAATATTTTTCAGGCGCAAGAGACTAGAAATGAAGAAGAACCACCCAAATCAGGATTGATCAGTGCCTTGCTGGAGCCGATGAAATTTATCGATGATATTTTGGTTCAGTTAAGGGGGTTGAAATTTGATTATGCGGTTTTCTCACCATCGTATCCCTATGCAAATATCATTACACAGTTGCTGGATATCCCTAAAACGAAACAAGTAGCTTATCATTAATATTGGCTTTGGCCGATAAATTAACAACGTAAATAACAATTAAAAATTAAATAAAATGTACAACAAACATAGATGCCATTCGGGCAGGATGCATGACCATTTTGGCCGGGGAGCAGGAAAATTTAGCAGGCATTTTGGAGAAACATTCGGCCACCATAAACGTGCCATGTTTAACCAAATTTTTAGAAAGGTGCCAGCCAATATAAAAGAAACAGAAAATAACTTTATTATCGAACTTTTTGCACCTGCTTTGCTTAAAGAAAACTTAAAAGTAGTAACAAAGGATGACGTATTAACCATTTCTTACCAACCAAAAGAAGATGCTGATTCCAGTAAAAAGTATAGCAGGAGAGAATATAGCAACGGCACTTTCGAAAGAGCTTTTAGCCTAAACGGAAAAATTTTGGTCGAAAATATCTCAGCCAGGTATGCTGATGGAATTTTAGAGGTTACCCTACCTAAAAACCCCGAAACGAATATACCAGAGAAATCTATTCTGGTAGACTAAGTTTCGTCTATTATAATTTCGAGGCCCCAATTGTTTTATCAGTTGGGGCTATTTTGTTTTTGAGTGCAAATGAACTTCCTGACCTCATTTTTAAATGCCTAAGTAAGAAATTAAATGCGGGTTTGCTATTAGCCGTATTTTAAGGTACTTTTGTTAAAATACATAAACACAATAGATTGAATTTTAACGACTTTAATTTTAACCCCGATTTATACGAAGGCTTAATGGCCATGGGGTATAAAAGCGCTACTCCAATACAAGAACAGGCCATACCGGTAATTTTGGATAATCATGATCTGATTGCCTGTGCGCAGACCGGTACAGGAAAAACGGCCAGCTATCTTTTACCGGTAATGGATAAAATCAGCAAAGCAACCGATAGACACAACAATACCTTAATCCTGGCACCGACACGAGAACTTGCGCAACAGATCGATTTACAGGTAGAAGCTCTGGCTTATTTTACCAATATCAGTTCTTTGGCAGTTTACGGTGGTGGAGATGGCATTGCTTATGAACAGCAAAAACGGTCGATGCGAGAAGGTGTGGATATTATTATTGCCACTCCAGGCAGGTTAATGGCACATTTATCTTCAGGGGTATTAAAACTGGAACATTTACAGCATTTGATTTTGGATGAAGCTGATAGAATGTTGGATATGGGCTTTTATGATGATATTATCCGCATTATCAGTTACCTGCCCAAAAAAAGGCAAACGCTTTTGTTTTCAGCTACCATGGCACCGAAAATAAGAGCGATGGCCGCTAAAATCTTGCATGAACCCAAACAGATTACCATTTCACTTGCTAAACCTGCTGAGGGGATCGATCAACAGGCTTATAACATTCACGATCAGCAGAAGCAGACTTTGTTAACGGAAATTTTCAAAAGTGGCCAATATAAAAGCAGTATCATTTTTGCCTCTACAAAAGAAAAAGTAAAGGCACTATACAAAGCATTTAAAGGTTTGGGTATTAAAGCCGAGGCTTTTCACTCCGATTTGGGGCAAAAAGAACGTGAAGATATTCTCCTGGCCTTCAAAAACCGTAGATTGCCCATCCTAATCGGAACAGATGTATTATCCCGCGGAATTGATGTAGAAGGAATCGATCTGGTGATCAATTATGATGTTCCCGGAGATCCTGCAGATTATGTACACCGTATTGGCCGTACGGCAAGAGCAGCAACAAAAGGAACGGCCATTACCTTGGTTAACGGAAGGGATAAGCGTAAGTTTGACAACATCGAAAAGTTAATTGAAAAAGCGGTTCCGCGTATGCCTTTACCGGAAAGTGTAGCTGCAATAGAAATTACACATGTAGAGGAAAAAAAGGCGACGCATAAAGGAAAGAAAAAGGTTTGGCACAAAAAGAAAAAGCCGAAACCCTTAGTTTAAAGTATTTAAGACGCCATAAGACTGTTCTTATTGGCGTTTTTCTTTTATAATCTATCTTTGTGCTATTCGATGGCAAATTTCATTCTTATCGGTTTGTGCATTTTGGCCGGCATTCTTTTTAGAAAAGGTAAATCGTTGCCCAAGGATGCACACAAAGGCATTAATGCCTGGATTATTTATATTGCACTGCCAGCGGTTTCATTTAAATACCTGCCACACATTACCTGGACCAAAGACCTGCTTTTTCCTGCTTTGGCCCCGGTTTGTATCTGGCTGTTCGGTTGGTTATTCATCACAGTTTACAGCCGTATCCGGAAAATCAGTAAAGCAAGCTCGGGTGGTTTAAAATTAACCAGTTCTTTAAGCAATACCTCATTTGTGGGTTTCCCTTTAATTGTGGCCTATTTTGGAGAAAAGGAATTGGGTATTGCCATTATCTGCGATCAGGTTACTTTTACACTGCTCTCAACCATTGGTATTATTGTGGCCATCCGGTCATCACAGAACCAAGAATTAAGCGCAAAACTGGTATTGAAAAAAGTATTAACCTTTCCGCCGCTTATTGGTTGTGCGTTGGCGCTAACCCTGCCAAGTTTCATCAATCTGGCTTCATTAGATCCGTTATTCGAAAAACTAGCGGCTACAGTGGGCCCACTGGCTTTATTTTCGATAGGTTTACAGCTAAAATTTGGAGGCTGGTTTGGCGAATTGAAACATATTAGTTTTGCTTTATCATATAAACTGATTTTAGCCCCTTTGGTGGTGATGCTGATTGCTATAGTTTTAGGAATGAGTGGTACTGTTACCAAAATAACGATTTTTGAAATGGCCATGCCAACATTGTTAACCGCAGGGGTAGTGGCCGATCAGTATAACCTAAACCCAAAACTTTCCAATTTGGTAGTAGGGATCGGAATATTGCTTTCGTTCGTTACCACAGGTTTATGGTGGCTGGTGCTCACTTATTCGGGGCTGGTTTAATTATCCCGGTTCTTAACCGCAGAGTATGCAAAGAGAAGGCATAAGATCACACTTCCTCTAAACGCTTATCCATCGTCTATTATTTTTCGCACTCTTTGCGGTTAAACCCCAACAAAAAAGCCGCAAAATTTCTCCTGCGGCTCTTGAATAATTTAATCTTTATTACAAAGCTAATTTTTTGGCAATTGCAGCTGGGATACCTGCTTTGTTTAACAAAATTGCTGTTGTTTTATATTTTACATAGTTTTTAGTTACGTATAAATATCCTTTGTAATCGTTGCTTGCACCCCATGAATTTTTAACGATATAGTATTCTTTTCCGGTCTGATCTTTGGCTAAACCAACAATGTGCATACCATGATCATCAGTTGTTTGATAGTTATCGAAAGCAAGCTGACGGTTTTCCTGCGTAATTTCCATTTCTGGCTGCGGGCCGTTAAACATTTCCGCTTTTTGTTTCGCAGTCATATCAGCAAAAGGGGTTTGCGGAACAAAGGCTACACCATTTTTCCAGCTGAAGTTTTTCTCGCTAACATCCGTAGCCCATGCCACTGTATAACCTCCTTTTAAGGCATTATCGATAATATCTGTTAACTCATTCACTTTCACGTTATAAACCTGATCGAAAGACCAGTTATCAGGCACCAGTAAAGTAAATTTGCTATAAAAAGGGTGATCATTGAAGGAAGAAAGTTCAACATAGTTATCGGGATTTAAACCTACCACTTCCTGAGCGAAAGTTTTTGGTGTATATTTTTTTCCATTGTAGGTAAAGTTTTCAGGCACGGCACCCAAATAGGCATCAATTACACCTGTATAAGCTTTCAACCAGTTTGGGGTTAACTCGCCGTTTGCATTTTTTACAACAGCTTCCAGAACACCTTTTTCAATATCACCAAGTTCTGCAGTTTTATTGATTTTAGTGCCATAATTTAGCCCGGTGTATACCTCTTGCGGAACGGCACCATATTTCCTGTACATATTGATTACATCATGCAAAGCACCACCATCTCCCAGTGAAACCGCACCATGCATACGCACGTAATTTTTACCTTTTTCTACGTAGGCATTGCGGGCTGAAAAAAGCGGAGATAAGGTTACAGGCTGTTTACCTGCTTTAATCATTTCTGATCCCAGAAAAGAGTTAGTAGAATAGCTCCAGCAGGTACCTGAAGATCCCTGATTCTGAACCGGGGTATTGGCCAGGTTTATGACTTCGGTAAATTTAAACGAAGCTGCACTGTTTTCGCTTTGATTGTTTTTTAAAGAATTAACGAGATTGTCTTGCGCATAAGTCGCCGATATAGATAACGACAAAGCCAAACCAATCACACTGATTTTAGTGTAGTTGATCATTTTTTATGGATAATTAATAATGGAGCGAATGTAAAAATACTTGGTGATTTAGCACCATGAATTTTGCAATAAATCGATCACATTGGTCATATTATTGCAACAATGTTGAATTAACATTCTGGTAAACTGATTGGAATGTTGGTTGCCAATCCGCCATCAGATGTTTCTTTGTATTTTGCATTCATATCCAGGGCGGTTTCCCACATGGTATTGACTACGGCATCTAAACTCACCTTTGCTTTATCAGGATTACTTTGTAGTGCCAATTGGCTGGCGGTAATTGCTTTAATAGCGCCCATGGTATTTCTCTCGATGCAGGGAATCTGTACCAGGCCGCCAATCGGATCGCAGGTTAGGCCCAGGTGATGTTCCATGGCAATTTCTGCTGCCATTAAAACCTGCCGCTGCGAACCGCCTAAACATTCGGTTAGGGCTGCTGCAGCCATGGCGGAAGAAACGCCGATTTCGGCCTGACAGCCACCCATAGCGGCCGAGATTGTTGCTCCTTTTTTGAAAATGCTGCCGATTTCTGAAGCACAGGCAATAAACTGGATGATTTTTTCTTCGCTATAACCATTGCAAAAAGTAATAAAATATTGCAATACCGCTGGAATTACGCCTGCCGCACCATTGGTAGGTGCGGTTACCACACGACCAAAAGATGCATTTTCTTCATTAACGGCTAATGCAAAACAGCTTACCCAGTCTAAAATATAATTAAAGCCGTTTCCGCCTTTTCTGATGGCTTCTACCCAGCCGGTATAATCTGAATATTCATTTTTGCCAACTAATCGCTTATTCAGCGGAAATGCCCTTCTCGCTACATTTAAGCCTCCCGGTAGAAAACCTGTAGTATGGCATCCGCGATAAATACAATCACGCATCACAGCAAAATGTTGTAGAATGCCTTTTTTCGTGTCTGTTTCAGTACGCCATGCCAGTTCATTCTCCATTACGATTTCGCTCACCTTTAAACCGGTAGATAAACACCAGTGTAGAAGATCTTTTGCTTTATCTACAGGAAAAGGGAGGTCTACCTGGGCCTTTTTGCTATTGTCTTCGCCATCTTTTACCACAAAACCGCCGCCTATGGAGTAATAGGTTTCAGAAAAAGCTTTTCCATCTTTTAAAAATGCCTGAAAAGTAACGGCATTGGGATGAAAAGGTAAACTCTCGGCAAAGAGGAAAAGGAGATCGTTATCGTAATCAAAATCAATTATTAATTTATCGGCAAGATTTAACTTTTTATCTTTTTGAATGCTTTCGAAAGTCGGGGTAACCGCATCTACATCAAAAGTTACCGGATCCGCGCCTGTTAAACCCAATACGATGGCAACATCGGTTCCATGGCCTTTGCCTGTTTTTGCCAGAGAGCCATACAGCAATATCTTGATGCCCTCAACATTGCTGATGAGGCTGCGCTGTGTGAGCGAAGCCGTAAATTGCTGAGCAGCCCGCCACGGACCTAAAGTATGTGAACTGGATGGGCCAATACCTATTTTGAAAATATCGAAAACCGAAATTTGCTCCTTGATCATGATAAAAGTTAGTTACACAAAGCTAAGATTGTTTTTATGATTTGGATAAATTAATTTTGGCTGTGAATGGAAATGTTTATCTTCGAGAAATCTAATCCAAACGCTTCAAAAATGGAATTTAATTATAACGCTCAAGAAATCGACCTAAGCTATTGCCGTGCCAGTTCAAGCAAAAGATTTACCAATTATATCATCGACCTGGTCGCTTTTTACATTATCTTTTTTGTTGCTTGCATCTGTGTCGGAATTTTACTGCCTGGAATTTTAGATGGAGTTAATGATCTTGTAGACCGGTTAATCGCGATGGTTTGTTATGGCTTTGTAATGTGTTTAACAGAAGCTGTTTCACATGGAAAATCAATCGGAAAACTGATTACAGGAACTAAAGCCGTAAACTTAGATGGTAGTGAGATCGATTTTGCGAAAGCATTTACCAGAAATATGATCCGGGTGATTCCTTTTAATGCAATCAGCGGGCTTGGTAATCCCTGCGATCCATGGCACGATCGGCTGTCGAACACGATGGTGGTTGACGAGAAGAAACTAGCCTTGCAAACGCGAAAGGTAGAACTATTTGATTCGGTTAAAAATCAAACTCAATAATATCTTTATCCATTAACATCCGTTCTACAAATTTCTGATGGTTTTTTGGTGTGCCTGTAGCCGTCCAGTTTCCGGTAATAATGTTGTTTGCCAGCTGATGTTTGCCGCGCTGGGGTTTAAGTTTGCTTTCTCTGAAAACTTCTTCGTAACTTTCTAAATCACTATTTGTATGTTGTTTTTTAACAATGCGGTAAATCCGTTTGGTAAAACGTCGGTCGCCTATTTCTTCTAAAAAGGGGAAGATAATTAACGCCAGCATGACCACGGCGGTAACTCCAATGGCCTGTTCGTAATAACCAGAACCTACAGCCATGCCGATGGCCGCCACAATCCAGATGATGCAGGCGGTAGTTAATCCTTTCACACGGTTTTCTTCTTTAAAAATTACGCCAGCACCCAGAAAACCAATACCGGTGACAATGTTCGAGGCAATGCGGTCTTGACTGGTTGGCCCTATTTTGATGGATAATATGGTGAATAGGGTTGCGCCTAAACCAATCATCATCATGGTTTTTAATCCGGCAGATTTACTCCTGTATTCGCGTTCTGCCCCGATTATACCACAAAGTAGCGTTGCCAACAAAAATTTATTGATTTCACTTTGTGTAATGAAATGGTTTTGTTCTATAATTTCGTTCATCGCCTTTAATTATCACCGGCAAATTAATAAAAATCATAACATCTTAATCCATTTGCACGGCCACCGTTTGAACTATTTGGAAAATATTTTTCGTAACCTACACCAATTTCGGATGTTCCACCGGTATTGCTATAATTAATTTTAGAAGTTGTAGCATCATGACTAATCCCTAACCTGAATTTTTCACCATTGGTTCTCCGGTTAAAAATATCGAAGATTACAGAAAACACAATCGCATCATTCCCATTCGAATTGCCATCGTTACGATACCAGATACCGGCATTTATACTGGCATACTTATATTGCATGCCCGCACTAAATGATTTTACATTACCTTGTTTATAGGCAATTATGGACGGGATGAGGTAATTTCCATCGCGATCGTACTCATCCGGTACCAGGGTTAACTTATAACTTAGATTGCCTGAAATGCGCATGGGTAACTTGGCCTGAAAACCAGATATGGACTCATCCGGGCGGTTTAGGTGATGCACCGCTAATCCCATCATGAATTTTCCGACTACAAGGTTGGCACCAGCATTTGAATCGAAATAATAGCGGCTATCTACACTTGGCCTTTCGGCGCCCGATATACTGCCCGGAACATAACCTATCACATCAATCTGATCGCCAAATACCAATTTATCCCAGTTTAGCCTTTGGTTGGTAATGCCACCCTGTAATCCAAATGATAGGGCAAAATCGTTTCCACCAATGATATAGGAATAGCTTAATGCAATATTGTTCTTAAGCAGATAGGCTGTGCCTTCGCTGCTGCGGTTAAAAATGATCCCAATACCACTGTTTAGTCTACTCAGATTGAGATCTCCGGAAGCAGTCATGTACGAATAATCGCTGGCCAAACCTGTCCATTGATTCCGGTAGAGCGCATTAAACCTGATGTCGCCTTCAAACTGGCCGGTAAGTGCCGGATTCAGGTACATTGGCGCATTATAAAACTGGGAGTAAATGTGGTCTTGAGCTAAAGCTGCCATTGGCAGTAACCAAAACAAAAACATGATTATCCTTCTCGCCATTATCTATCTGATTAAATATATTACGCCGGTTTTTCGGGGAGGGGATGAATCGTAAGTCATCCCTTTCCAATCACTTCCATTAATAAATTTGATATCTACCTTCCAGTAATAAACGCCTTGTGGCTGTTCCTGGCCCTTATAAGTGCCATCCCAACCTTCCAGAGGTGCTCCGTCATCCAGTTTCGTTGTTTCCCATAGTAATTCTCCCCATTTGTTAAAAACAGACATGTTCCACTCTTTTATGCCCCGACCTTTTGCTTTAAAGATTTTAATCTCGTTTTTGGTGCTTGCAGGCATAAAGGAATTGGGAATGCTTAAATTTCCCGGTACACCAATAATTTTCACCGTTTGAAAAGTAGAAGAAGTACAGCCCTCTTTGTTCATTACTTTCAGGGTTACATCATACGTGCCTTCATTGGCATACGTATGGTTAGGGTTTTGTAAGGTTGATTTCACACCATCTCCGAAAGACCACTCCCAGCTAACCGAGCCTGAGCCAATATCTTTAAAGCCAAAAGTATAATTTGGTACAGCTAATTCGTTCCCGGGACTAACCGTGAATGTGGCTATTGGTGGCGCAACAATACGGATGAAATTGCTTTTTGTTAAGACCTGAGAACAATCCAATGCGTTGATTGCAGTTAAAGTTACATTGTAGTTCACATCCGATCCAATGTAGGTATGCTGTGGTTCAAATTCATTTGAGATAGGGGAGCCATCGCCAAAATCCCAGGCATAACCAATAGCTCCAACACTTGTATTTTTAAATTTAACAACCAGGTTGGTGCAGCCGGCAGTTTTATCGGCACTGAAACTTACTGTAGGTTGGGCAAGTACGGTTACGCTCTCGGTAGCTGAATTTTTCGAACAATCATTTTCAGCATCTAACCTAATGGTGTATCGTCCTGGTTTAAGGAAAGTATATGGAAAAACGCCTGTATTGGTGGTTGGGACGACCACAGGGGCTTCTCCGGAGTCTTCGTTGGTAATGGTATAAACGAAGCGGCTTGCTCCGCTGGTATTATTTAAAAAGTTTACAGTCCAAGGTGCACAACCTTTTTTCTCGTTGCCATTTACCACCAGGGCCGGTGTAATATCATTTGGCGATACCCTGATCACGACCGGGATTGAATTTGTCTCGCCACAGCTATTCTTAGCTGTCATATTAACAACAAAATCCTTTACTACAAGTGTTTTGAAGATGTGGCTTATTGTTCTCCTATCAGTTATCGGACCTGATGAAGTACCATCGCCGAAATCGTAGGTGTAGGTTGTGCCTGCACTTTCCGGGCTGGTATTGATAAAGTTTACCAGGAGATCAGCACATCCTGTCGTTTTATCGGGCGAAAATATGGCAACAGGTTTAGCATGTACGATAACCGTTGCTGATGTAACAACAGCCGGACCACACGGTAGGGTTGTGGTTAGCGTAATGTTATAGGTTTTATCTTTCCCACTTGGATCAGCCAGAAAAGTTATTGCTGCAGGTTGTGCGAGGGTAGAAGATTGTCCATTCCCAAAGTTCCATGCATAGGTGGCGCTGTTAAGTGGATTTGTGGTGTTGGTGAAAGTAACACTAAGTGGTCCACATCCTTCTGTTGCGCTTTGTGTAAATGATGGTGTAATACCAGGAAAGGTGCTAAATACTTCGCTTTTTTCATCCTGGTTACAACCCAGGCTACTGCTAACAACAAGTTTTATGGTTACGCTTTCGTTGCCATTGATGATCGTGTAACCTGGAAATGTTGGTCCTGAGCCGATTTGAACATTATTGGCAAACCAGGTATAAACACTATTTCTATCAGGATATAAGGTTGCCGCAATATTGGTTGCATCGAGTTTAAAAGGTGCACAGCCGGTTTTGGTATTGTAAGTTATTTCTGCTTTTGCATTAGGGTTTACTGTTATTTTAATCTGATTGCTTAAACTGTTGTTGCAAATACCACTGGATACCGATCGGCGATAATAGATACTTACCGTAGGTGTTGGCGGCGTAAAACTGGCACTATTTGCACCCAATACCTCGCTCCAGTCGGTTCCATTTAAGCTTGATTGCCATTGATAGTTGTATGTTCCGTTACCACCACCTGGTGTACTGCCGGTTAAAGCCGCGGCAGCCGTGCCAATACAGATGTTTTGATCGGCAGAAATGGTATTATTGGTCAACCCTGGCAAAACGGAAATCTGTACCGAATTACTAAATGATGGGCAAGAGGTACTGTTTACCACCCGTCTGAAATAACTAGATACGGTTGCTGTTATAGTTAAGTCTTTGTTAGTGGCCGAAGGAATGTTGGCCCATGTATTACCATCGGTACTGCTCTGCCATTGGAAGGCATAAGTACCCGTTCCTCCGGTTGGTACGTCGCCGTTGATGGTAGTATTTTGTCCTGAGCAGATAGGCGCAGCTGATGTGCTGATATTATTGGTAACTAGTGGATAATAAGTAATGGTTACATCGTCCGTAGAAGGTGGGCAAGCGCCAAAACCAGTAATGGTCCACCTGAAAGTATAGGTTTGGCCAGGCATCAAACCGGTAACCGAAGTGTTGTATAGGCTTGGATCGGTAATGACAACACCTGTTTGGGCTGATGTGATGATCCAGGTGCCACTATTAGGTGCCGGGTTATTCCCATTAAGGTTAATGCTGTTTCCGGTGCATAAATTTTGGTCTGGACCCGCGTTGGCCACAACTGTTCCGGGGTTTACTGTGATGGTGGTTACAGTAGAGAACGCTTCTGCACAGCTACTACTTTGCACCACCGCACGGTATTGTGTGGTAATTGTAAGGTTAGCGTATACATACGGATTTGCAGTTGAAGTAATCGTAGACCAGCTTAGCCCATTATCAATAGATCTTTCCCAACGGATAATATTGCCAACCTGTCCTGTTAAATTGATGTTCCCACTATTTGCACCCGCACATACATTGGCATCGCCTGTTGTAGTACCACCAACACTGAGCGGGTTAACTGTGATTTGAACATCGTCACTGGCTGTAGAACAGTTAGTATCGCTTATTGTCCATCTAAAGGTATAAGTATTTCCTGCCTGTAAGCCATTAATTGTTGTATTACCCTGTGTATCATCAGCAAAAGTTACCATTGTTGGTGCATTAACGATTGTCCACTTGCCCGTACCAACTGCTGGCGTATTTCCTTTTAAAGTATAGGTGCCAACATTGCAGATTGCTTCGTCTATGCCTGCATTAGGCAATGTTGCACTTGGCAAAACCGTAATAGTAATATTTACAGGGGTACCTGGGCAGCCATTTACAGATACGGGCGTAATGGTATAGGTTACGTTGCCAGTGGTGGTGCCGGAGTTGGTTAAAATATCGTTTATCTGCGTTTCTGCTGATGCTACATTTCTATTGCTGTTACCCGTAATACTTCCGCTTACTGTGCTGCTGAATGTGTAATTTACCCCTGCAAAATTGCTTGATAGGGTAATGGCTGACGATGTTTTGTTACAGATGGTTGAACTGGCCGCTGTAGCATTAACAACTGGATTAGGTTTCACGGTAACCACCAGGTTAAATGGCGTTCCGTTGCAGCCATCAAAGTGCGGAGTAATGGTATAGGTTACACTGGCATCGGTATTGGGATCATTATTGGTGAGGACATCATTAATGTTTCCTGCCCCATTTGTGGTATATCCGGTTACAGACGGTGTTCCGGTTGCTGTCCAGGTGTAGGTTACACCCGCCACGGCTGAAGTTGGGGTATAAGCTACGCTGTTACCGGTACAGATGGTTTTGGTTGCTGCACTGGTTAAGCTGATGTCGGGTTTGATTTCTAAGATAATTTCATCATCAATCTGGTTACATGGGGCTGCCAACGCTGTAGTAACCCTTAATGTTAACGTAACTGTACCTGCTCTTTTTTCAGCCAATGTGGGCGTATAAACGGCATTTAAATCATTTCGGCCGGGCATAAATGTACCCTGTCCGCCAATCCAGGTTTGAGTGGTTGTGGTTCCGGTTACCGTGCCACTCAACGTAAAACTTGGGTCGTTAAAGCAAATACTTTGGTCGGGTCCTGCATTAACTACAGGAGCGGTGCTGAAAGTGATTACCTGGGTGTCTTCTGCTGTACCACAATTGTTTTTATGGACAACCTTTATGGTATAGGTATCGTAACTGTCGAATTTTATGGAAGGATATTTTGAATTTGCCGTTGTACCGCCAGCAAAGCTATACGTGCCAGATCCCGATGGCGTAACGGTCCAGGTGTAAGTGTCGGAAAGATCTTTTGTAGTACCGCTTATTAATGTTTTGGTTGGCCCAGCGGTGGTATTGTTAAAATCGTAAGTTGAAAGGTTACATAACGTAATATCGGGTGAAAGAGTAGCTTTAGGGCTTTCATTTACGACAACAGTTTGGGGCAGGCTCGTAATGATCCCGCATGCCGGTGTGCTGATGCTTAGGGTAATGGTATAGGTACCAGGACTGGTAAAGCTGAACAGCGGTTCTTTGCTTGTTGCATTGGTGCCTCCTGCAAAACCAACTGAGGGGTTTACTGACCATGAATAGCTATTTGCTGCATTGCAGATATTATCTAAAATAGAAAGATCAGTTGCCTTTAATGTTGTTCCGGTACAGATTGTGCTTGATGGTAAACTGAAATCTGGCTTTGGTGGGTCCTGGATACAGATTTTCATTTCCACCGGATCGGCATTACATGCGCCTGAGGTATTTGATTCTAACCGGATAGTATGTTCGCCATGTGTAGTGAATTTATGTACCAGATTATAGGACTTGGGTTGATTTGCTTTTACAGGTACACCATCTACATACCAGTTATAAGTTACTTCGTTGGGCGCACATCCTATGGTATTCGTGTTCGGATTTTCGCCAAGCGTAGAAGTGTTGACAAAAGTAATGTCGGAGTTGGTACAGCCGGGGCTATTGAAAGTAAAAGAATTTACCGGTTTAACCACTACTTTTGCCGATGAAGAAACCGGTGTGCCAACGATGCCGCAGAAGGCGTTCGATACATTAATGGATACGTCAAAAGCATTATAAATGGTTCCTGCACTGGAGGTTGAAACACTTCCGCAGGATGATTTCATATAGGAGTGGGCTACAATGCCTCCATTATTGATAATCTCGCAAAGTGTGTAAGTAGTTGTAGATTGATCGCCCCAGTTAATGGTATAAATATTGCCTGGAAAATTGTTTTGAATGCCGGAAGGTGAAGTAACATCAACATTAAAGGTTAAGGTTCCTAATGGCAAACATACCACCGTATTTCCTGTGTTGGCAAAGGCGGTGATGGTTCTGTTATTGATCAACAGGTAAGCTTTGGTGGCAACCGAACCGTCAGGCATTACTGCCTTGGTATAAATGGTATAATGTGATTGTTGGGCTGTAAAACTTTGTATCGGTGTAGGGAAAGACATGGTGGTCGTGCTTCCGCCACTACCCTGATCGGTTATTGTTGCTGTAACATTACTATTTGCTGTAGATTCGTTATTGATCAAAAAAGGATTATTGGGCCTACTCATACAAGTGCCAAAAGTTTCTCTATTGTTATTATTTAAATAGGTTGAGGTGAGCTTGGCTTCAACTGGCGTTCCGGCTTTAACCTCGAAAGGCGTAGAAGCAGCACTGACCGAAGTTGGAAAAGTTGTTTTGACACGAACACGATAGCCTGTACCTGGCGTTAGACCTGTAGGGAGCAATCCATTTACATAGGTGCTATAAAACCCTGTGTATGATCCAATAAGCGTTTCTGCTGCAAAACTTCCATTTTGATCTGATAAATAGAGTTGAAATTGATTTCCCTGAGCGGTGCAGGTGGCAGGCATTTGAAAAGGAACAGCAATAGTGCTGCCCGGGGTATATGGTCCCGGATCTACCATGCCCGTGGTTACCTGTGCAAAAACATTCGACACAAGCAGAAACATTCCAAAAAACAGGAAAAAAGAAAGCCTTACCCTTTTACAACAAATCTTCATAAACCTCTAATAGTAGGGAATGATTTTATTGTGTTCCGGAAGCTTTGTCAGTTTAACTTGCTTTAGCCTAATATCAGAAATGAGTACTAGACTTGAGACACATCAATAAATATTCGATATAAGTTACGTAGTTTTCATGTTACATATACAAAATTTTACACCAAATAAACTAGATGAGCAGGTTGTAACCGCGATAGGCTTCCTTTTGAGTGTACTAGGGGGCAAAAAAAAACCCTCCGGGCATTATACCAGGAGGGTTTTTTTACACGAAATCGTTTCGCTATAAGTGGATATTACATCATACCACCCATACCGCCGCCGCCCATTGGAGGCATTGGAGCACCACCTTCTTCAGGCTCATCTGCTAAAACAACTTCTGTGGTTAATAACATGGCTGCAATTGATGCTGCATTTTCTAGCGCTACACGGCTTACTTTGGTTGGGTCGATAACACCGGCGCCAATTAAGTTTTCGTAAGCACCGGTACGTGCATTATAACCAAAATCAGCAGTACCTTCTTTAACTTTTTGTACCACGATAGAACCTTCAATACCTGCGTTTTCGCAAATTTGACGCAATGGTTCTTCGATAGCACGACGGATAATCTGGATACCCGTATTTTCGTCTTCGTTAACACCTTTTAAATCAGCGATAGAAGCTACAGCGCGAATGAAAGCTACGCCACCACCAGCAACAATACCTTCTTCAACAGCCGCACGGGTTGCGTGTAAAGCATCATCAACACGGTCTTTTTTCTCTTTCATTTCAACCTCACTAGCTGCACCAACATAAAGTACCGCAACACCGCCAGCCAATTTAGCTAAACGTTCCTGTAATTTTTCTTTATCGTAGTCAGAAGTAGTAGTTTCGATCTGCGCTTTAATCTGGTTAACACGTGCTTTAATATCATCTGTATTGCCTGCACCGTTAATTACAGTTGTATTGTCTTTATCAACAACCACTTTCTCCGCAGAACCTAAGTAAGTTAAATCAGCATTTTCTAATTTGTAACCTCTTTCTTCCGAAATAACAGTACCTCCGGTTAAGATCGCGATGTCTTCTAACATGGCTTTTCTTCTGTCGCCAAATCCTGGAGCTTTAACAGCCACAACTTTCAGTGAACCACGGATTTTGTTAACTACCAATGTGGCTAAAGCTTCGCCATCCAAATCTTCAGCAATGATTACCAACGGTTTGCCTGTTTGAACAGTTTTTTCTAAAACCGGCAACAATTCTTTCATGTTGCTGATTTTTTTGTCGTAGATTAAAATGTAAGGGCTATCTAATTCAGCTTCCATTTTATCTGCGTTGGTTACAAAGTATGGAGATAAGTAACCTCTGTCAAATTGCATACCTTCTACTGTTTTAACTTCAGTTTCAGTACCTTTAGCTTCTTCAACAGTGATTACACCATCTTTACCTACTTTACCCATTGCCTCAGCAATTAAAGCACCGATTACTTCATCGTTGTTAGCAGATATAGATGCAACCTGTTTGATTTTGTTATTATCTTCTCCAACAGTTTGTGATTGTGTTTTTAAGTTTTCTACAACTGCAGCAACTGCTTTATCGATACCACGTTTTAAATCCATTGGGTTTGCACCAGCAGCTACGTTTTTAATACCTGTAGTGATGATTGCCTGAGCCAATACAGTAGCGGTAGTCGTACCATCACCAGCAATATCGGCTGTTTTTGAGGCCACTTCTTTAACCATCTGAGCGCCCATGTTCTCCACTGCGTCTTTTAATTCGATTTCTTTCGCTACAGTAACACCATCTTTGGTAATGGCTGGTGATCCGAATTTTTTATCGATAATTACGTTACGTCCTTTTGGACCCAAGGTCACTTTTACTGCATTTGCAAGAATATCAACCCCTCTTTTCAGGGCATCGCGTGCTTCTACGTTATATTTTACTTGTTTTGACATTTTAAGTTTTGTTTTTAAAGTTTTTATGTTGGAAGGTTGAAATGTTTCAATCCATCCGATTTATACAACATTGTAACTCTAACGCTACAACATTTCCATTGATCTACCCAACAACAGCGTAAATATCGGTTTCACGCATAATGAGGTAATCTTTACCTTCGTAAGGGAATTCAGTACCGCCGTATTTACCATAAATTACAACATCGCCAACTTTTACGCTCGCTTTTTTACCTTCAGAATCTTCTTCAGAAACAGAAACTACAGTTCCTTTAGATGGTTTTTCTTTTGCAGTATCAGGGATATACAAACCTGATGCAGTTTTTTCTTCTGCTGCAGCCGGTTCAACGATTACTCTGTTCGAACTGCCAGCAATTGGTTTAAGGTTTAACGCCATAACTTTTATTATTTTTTTATTTTGATTTGATTTTTAACTAAGCATACAATTAACACTTTTTATGCCAAGTGATTTTGAGGGACAAATTTTCACCAAACTGTCAATCTTTTCATGTTAATGGTTCGTGAGCGTGTCAGCATGGCAGTATGTTAAGTTTTTTAACCTGGTTTATGTTTAATTAGGAGTGTTCGCTGCGCGACCGTCATGCTGAATTTATTTTACGGGTAGAAGTGGTATTTTCAATTGTCTTATAGTTACTTCATGCTCAGTAACTATCGTGCAAAATAGAGCCTGAAATAGATCCGATATCGATCAGCGTGACAAACCGAAAGTTTAGGTTAATTCCTTTTCTGTTAAATATTTCCAGTATCTCCGGGGTACATGCTGCACATGCAGTTTGGTGTTTTTACGGGCTACGATATTTGCACTTTTGAAATAATCTTTCCAGAGTGTTGCATATAAGCTTTCGCTTTCATCCATTAAATCTGATGCCGGATTTTGTTTGTTTGTACCACTGGTAAAACTGATTGTAATTTCTTCAACAGCAGTTAAATTATAGTGAAGGCCATATTTCCGTTTCAAATCATAAATTACCCATTGTTGATCGGCATACCGGTTTTTAAAATGATTGGATATTAAGGGTAATACATTAAAATCAGGGTCAATACCAGCATAAAATATCCCATCGCCGGTTTTCTGAAAGCGGATAAAAGCTTCCATCCGGTGTTTTTCCCTTTCTACGCTTTTAGCATATTTAGAAAGGGAAATTACATGCTCGTTTCCATAGTTGCTTTCTGCGCCCACAGCATGTTTAAAAATGTAGATTGAAAATTGAAAGAGGTGATTGTAAGCTTCCGGAATTTCGGATAAATAGCTGCAATAAAATTTGCGGAGCCATTCTTTCTTCAGTTTTTTCTGAAGGCCGGCCCAAACACGGTCAGCCTTTATTGTATCGGTAATCACGGTAAAACTTTCTGCAAAAGCTTCCGGCTGAAACATTTCGTTTGATTTGAGCATCACTTTACCTGGCCTGCGCTCAAACCATTCGAAAACGGCTGTTAAAATCCCTTGCAGTGAACCATCGAAAATGTAGGTCATTGGTGATATAGTTTAATAGTCCTCCTGATATAGTGAAGAACTTTGACTTATAAATAGCGTAATCCGGAGTTAACAAAGTTTTTCAAGACAACGGCCTGATTAAAAAGATTGCCCAAACCAGCAAATCCTTCACTGCCTTTAGCATGACAGCATTTTTAAAACAATATCATCTGATTGTTATCCGTTTTTAAATATTTGCTCTTGCTTTCGGCCAGAATAAAAGCCTTGATCTGTGTGCCTTGATAATCTTTTAACTGGTAGGGACTATCGGCACAGATAATAAAATGTTTGGCTTTATTATAGGCTATCCCAATTTTCCTGAGCTGATCAATCCTGAGTTTACCAAACTTACGGGCCTGTACAATCTTCTTCGCCGACATTACACCGATTCCAGGTATCCGCAGAATCATTTTATAATCTGCGGTGTTAATATCAACGGGAAAATGTTGCATATTTCTAATTGCCCAGCTTAATTTTGGATCGATATCAATATCAAGATTTGGGTTGGCATCATTTAAAATTTCCTGTACCTTAAACCCATAAAAACGCATGAGCCAATCGGTTTGGTACAAACGGTTTTCCCTTAACAAAGGTGGCTGTGTGCCGAGTATGGGCATCCGCGAATCATTGCTAATGGGTACATAACCAGAATAATATACTCTTTTTAAGGAAAAATTTTTGTAGAAGGCATTAGCGGTATACATGATGTCTTTATCGCTCTCGGGCGTGGCACCTATGACCATTTGGGTACTTTGCCCCGCCGGTACAAATTTCGGGATATGCTTAATTAGCTTTTTATCCGCTGAAAACTGGGTGATCTGTTTTTGCACAAATTCAAGGGGTTTAATTACGTCGGCATGGTTTTTTTCAGGAGCCAAAAGTTTTAATCCGGCCTCGGTAGGCATTTCCAGGTTGATGCTCATGCGGTCGGCATATAAGCCCGCTTCTTTTATTAATTCATCGCTTGCACCGGGAATAGTTTTTAAATGGATGTAGCCATTGTAATTTTGCTCTAAACGCAATTTTTTTACCACTAAAAGCAGCCTTTCCATGGTAAAATCGGCATTTTTAAAAATCCCTGAACTTAAAAACAATCCCTCTATATAATTCCGCCGATAAAAATTCATGGTTAGTTCTACCACTTCATCTACTGTAAAAGCTGCACGTTTGATATCGTTACTTTTACGCGAAACGCAAAATAAACAATCGTAAATGCAATGGTTGGTGAGCAATATTTTTAATAAAGAAACACACCTGCCATCTTCTGTATAGGTATGGCAAATGCCAGAGGTGTGGCTGTTGCCAAGGCCTTTGTTCTCATTCTTTCTTGTGCCTCCGCTTGATGAACAAGAAACATCATATTTAGCAGCGTCAGCAAGGATATTTAATTTTTCACGGATACGGTCAGACATAGGGAATGTTTTACTAACAAAGATAGTTTAATAACTAAAAATATTAGCAAACAAATCGAATTAATCTATTCGAATTTGGAATAATCGTATGATCTGGAAAATCATTTCCCTTCCCATTCCTTATAGAAGTGTTCCAGATAAAGCAACATAAAATTGTGCCTTTCTGCTGCTATTGCTTTTCCTGCTTTTGTATTCATCATATCTTTTAACAGCAACAGTTTTTCGTAAAAATGGTTAATTGTAGGCGCTGTGGTATTTTTATAACTTTGTTTGTTGAGGTGTTCTTCTGGTAGAATTGCCGGATCGTAAAGTACCCTGTTTTTAAATCCTCCATAGGTAAAGGCTCTGGCAATACCAATAGCTCCTATGGCATCTAAACGATCGGCATCCTGTACAATCTGCATTTCTTTTGAAGTAAAACCTGTTCCGTCAAAACTATTTTTGAAAGACATGTTCTGGATAATCAATTTAACATGTGCGATAATGTCATTAGGAATATCAATCGATGTCAGGAACGCTGCAGCCATGTTCGGCCCGAGTTCTTCATCGCCATTATTAAATTTAGGATCGGCGATATCATGCAGCAATGCGGCGAACGCCACTACAAGTTCATCACCATTTTCCTGTTGATTAATAGTCTGTGCGGTTTTAAAAACGCGTTCTATATGAAACCAATCATGTCCTGCTTCGGCATTGGCTAGTGTTCTTTGAACAAAACTGATGGTTTTTTGAATAGCGGCCTGCATAGTTAAAAGTTTGCTCCAAAAGTATCGGAATTATATGCAGGACACAAGAAATGATATCAACAGCAACGGTTTAGCTTGCCGTTCTTTTTTCATCATCAGTAATGATCTTGATCAGATCGCTGTGATTTAAAGTTAATAAATGTGATACTTCAACCTCTAAAATAGCAGCAATTTGAAATAAACGGTCGATCGTTAATTTGCTATAACCGAGTTCGATTTTGCTGTAGGCATTTTGAGATATTTTTAGTTTTGCCGCCAGGTAATCTTGAGTGTAATCTCTGTATTCTCTAATTTTTCTAATATTCCCAGCTACGTTCTTGGTTTTTAAAGCTAATACATCTTCCATAAAACGGATAATTTTTTAATGTTTTTATTTATGTACGAAACTTTCATTCCTCTAGATTTTAAGAGTATAAATTTTAGCACGATTAAGAATTACACGTAAAGGGATGATGAATTAAATGTGATAACAAAAAAATAACCTAAAATGTTTAGGTATTTTAGGTTAATCTATAATCTGATTTTTGTTGTTTAGGTAGCAGTGGGACTGCGATAAATATAGGGATGTAAAATAATAAAAAAGGGTTAAAAAAGCATAGAATAGCAGTCAGGGCTTAATATAAGCCCCAGTCATCTTCAAACTCATCTTTTTCGAAATGTTTAACCCATTCGATAAAGAGCAGGCGAAATTTTTCAATTTCGCCTAACACGATGTCTTTATATTCCGGGTTACATATTTCGAACATATCTGCTGCTCTTACCTGGGTTTCCAGTTCACGACAGTTGGTTCTGATGATAGAGGCATTTTCCATTCTTAAAATATACATATCTGCACCTTCTGCACCAACAATTTTAGGGCATAACATCAGGGCGTTTTGCATAATTAAGTTTGCAGTCATTTCAGCCATTTCCCCTTCCAATGTTTCGCAGAACAGGGCAGCATATTTGTACACGGCTCTTGCCTGGTTGTAGAGGCTTTTTGCCCTGCTTACTTTTAACCTAACCTTTTCGGCATCAATGCTTGATAGGTTTTCTTCAGCCTCATCATCTCGGCCAAATCGGCTAAAATGCTCCCATTCGGGCATATGATCCATGTCATCAAATTCCATATTTTTCAAAATTTCTACGTTATGGTACGTAATGGAGCGTAATATATTAATTTCAACTGAAAAAGACTATGCATCAATTAATGGTGTCCGGCGAGAGCCTTCGTATAATTCATATTCCAATAAACGACAGTCTAATTTACCATTATAAAATTCAATTCTTTTAGCAGATTTTAACCCAATTTTTTTGGCAAGATCCGGATTTCCGGTGAAAATATAGCCAGAATAGCCTTTGCATTTCGTTTTCATAAAATCACCCATGCGTTTATAGGTCAGTTCCAGCTTGCTGTGTACACCTAAGCGTTCGCCATATTCGGGATTAAAAACAACAACACCATTGCTATTTTCAGGAACTGTTGTCAATTCAAAATCGCATACTTCAAATTCAATTAAACTATCAACACCTGCTGTTTTAGCATTTCTACGGGATACTTCAACTGCATCTGCTGACAGATCAGAAGCTACAATCTTAAAATCAATATTTTTAATTACCTGATCTTTTAAAATTCTCCGCTCGGCAAAAAAAACTTCTTCATTATAACCTAATATATGCATAAAACCATAATTCATGCGGTATAATCCAGGGGCGCGGTTGGTGGCCAAAAGAGCGGCTTCAATAGCCAGGGTTCCTGATCCGCACATGGGGTTGATAAATGGTGATTTCTTATCCCATTTTGTTGCTAAAATAACCCCCGCAGCCAATGCCTCCAGCATAGGGGCTTTCCCTGGTATTTTACGGTAACCGTGTTTGGCCAGGGTTTCTCCGGAGGTGTCCATAAAAACATCAGCATCAGCATCTTTCCAGTATAAATGCACTACTGTTTTATTGGCATCAGACCCAGAGTTCGGCCGGATGCCTTTTTTCTCTTTCATGCGGTCTACAATCGCATCCTTTACCTTTAAGTTTGCAAAAAGTGGTGTAGTAATATTGGGGTTATCAACATTTGAGGTTACCGAGAAATAACCGGAAAAATCAATCAGTTCTTCCCACTCAATGGCTGCAATTTCTTTATATAGATCATCTGGTGTAACGGCTTTGAAACTTTTTATGGCATATAGGATCTGACTTGCACAGCGCAGGTTCAGATTTAGCTTAATGCACTCTGTAAGGGTAATATTGAGTTCAACTCCCGTAGCAAAAGACCGCTCGATGGTATATCCTAACGCTGTAACTTCTTCTTGTAAGTAGGGCGATAGTCGCTTATTGCAGGTAATAATAACCTTGCTTTTATTGTGGAAAACTTGCATCATAATATATGCGAAGTTATCAATAAAATTATAGAGATTTGATCTTTATAGTACATTAAGTAGTATTAGATATGGAAATTAAAGGAAAAGTACACGAAGTAGGTGCCACACAACAAGTAAGTGAAACGTTTAAAAAACGTGATTTAATAGTAGAATACGCAGAAAATCCAACATATCCAGAATATATCCGTTTTGAGGCGTTACAAGATAAAACTGCATTATTAGATACATTTAAAGCAGGCGATGAGGTAGAGGTATTCTTTAATTTACGTGGTCGCCCTTGGACAGATAAAACGGGTAAAACATCATATTTTAACAGCTTGGTTATTTGGCGTATCAATGCAGTTGCAGCAAGTGCTCCGGCAGCTACGCCGGCTTATGCAGCTCCGGTTGATGTAAGCAATGCGCCAGGTGAAGATGATGATTTGCCTTTCTAAATAAAGATTCTTTTTTAAGCAAACAATTTTGAACCATGCCGAGGCTTAGCCTCGGCATTTTTTTTATCTCCGCTAGGTTTACCAGGTCTAATCGGGCGAAACTCCGGAAGTCGTCCCCAGGGCTGTTAAAATATGTTAAAAACAAATACTTGGCTGAGCTAATCATTATTTTTGATATCTGTTTAAGATTATGCCCGGTTTTTTATTTTTAAAAACCGATCTGGTTTATGAAGAAAAGAAGTTTTTGGTTGATTACGGTTTTAATGACGGTTGCGCTGCTTGGCGTATTTGTAATGCAATTGTATTACATACGGGAATCGTATAAACTAAAATCTCAGCTTTTTGATGAACAGGTAAATCAAACGCTAACCTCGGTAGTAAATAAACTACAACGTAGAAATGTTGCCGATCACTTGAACCGCAAAGATGCTGAAAATAAGTTAAAGCAGTTACAGGATTCGAGGCAGCGCGCATTGGATATTAAGGATTTAAGGCAACAATATGCACGGGAAGCAGAGCTGCGGCAAGCTGAGCGCGAAAATCAGATTGAAAGTTACCTGAACCAACAGGATAGTATTATCCGGGTATCTTACCGGGCGCCAAATGTAATTTCTGAACGGGAGTATACTTCACTAAGTTCGAAAAACGGCGATAAACTGGATTTACAGATGGACGCGATTATTGATATTAAAAGCCTGATTTTAAAAGGCTATAGTATGCGTACCAAACCTTTTACCGCACCGCCAAAAACTTTCGAATTTAAAAGTCTGCAGAGTTTGCCCGATACATTGAGATATCTGGTTTTTGATCCGCGGGATGGTAGTCCGGGTTTTGCAAATGTTCCAAAGATTCCGAATGATTTACAGAAAAAATTTCAGCGTGAGGATGAGATCGAAAAGAAAAAATTAGCGCTTAAAATTGCGGCGCTTGGTAAGGATACTTTCTCTTATACCCGATCAAGTGTGGTTGAGGACGTATCCAAAGAACTGCAGGAAACCAATGTGCCGATTTATAAACGCATAAATTTTAGTTCTTTGGGCCGTTTACTAAAACAAGAGCTTTTAGCTAATAACATTACATTGGCACCTTCTTACCGGATTTCGCTAGCCCGAAAAGATTCGACTATTTTCATGATGGCCTCTCAGACTAAAGGAGCGTTTTTACCAGAAAACACCTATAAGACACCTTTATTCGGAAATGATATTTTTCGTGATCCCGGAATGCTCTTCGTCAGTTTTCCGAACAAAAATTCGGCAATTATAGCTAATCTAAGTGCTACCCTTGCATCGTCAGTTGGTTTATTACTAGTGCTTGTTTTTATCTTTTCTTATACTCTTTATGCTATTTTGAAGCAGAAAAAACTATCAGAAATGAAAACCGATTTCATCAATAACATGACACATGAGTTTAAAACGCCAGTGGCTACCATCATGATTGCCAGTGAAGCTTTAAAAGATCCTGAGGTGACAGAAGATAAAGCCCGGTTAAAACGTTTAGCGGGAATCATTTATGATGAAAATGTCAGATTGGGCAGCCATATTGAGCGTGTTTTAAGTATTGCCCGCTTAGAGAAGGGAGAGCTTAAAATGGAGAACACAGAAGTAGATGTGAACGACTTGATTGTAATTGTATTGGATAGCATGGAATTGCAGCTGCAGAAAAGGAATGCAGTTGTAAATGTACATACCGATGCAGAAAATGCTGTTGTTTACGGTGATGAGCTTCACCTGTCTAATGTGATCTATAACCTGATTGATAATGCGAATAAATACAGTAGCAGTACGCCTGAAATTACCATTACTACCCGTAATGCCGGCAAGAATCTAATTATCGAAATAGCAGATAAAGGTATAGGCATGACCAAAGAGCAATCCAGAAGGATTTTCGATCAGTTTTATAGAGTGCCAACTGGTAATTTACATGATGTTAAAGGCTTTGGCCTGGGTTTAAATTATGTTCAGGATATTATTAAGAAATTGAATGGAACGGTAAAGGTAAGCAGCGAAAAAGATAAAGGAACAACGTTCGAAATATCGTTACCTTTATAAAGGCTTAAACATGGATACAAAAGCCTGCTTATCGATATGGTTAAATTGAACGGTTTAATTGGCTCGTAATAGCATTAATTAATCTAGAGCCACAAATTAAACCGTCACGTATATTCAGCATCAAAGGTTCAGTTTGGCAAATGCCATGTATTGAATAAAAACAAGAAAATGAAAAAAATACTTCTGGTAGAAGACGACCCCAATTTAGGCTTATTATTACAGGATTATCTGCAGCTGAAAGGCAAGTTTGATGTAGTGCTTTGTACGGATGGGGAAGATGGATTGAAAGCATTTAATAAGCAAAACTTTGATTTATGTATTCTGGATGTGATGATGCCCAAAAAAGACGGTTTTACCTTGGGTAAGGATATCAGGAAGGTAAATACCCAGGTACCTATTATTTTTGCAACGGCAAAAACCATGTTGGAAGACAAATCTGCTGCCTATGATTTAGGCGGAGATGATTATATCACCAAACCTTTTCGTATAGAAGAGCTTTTACTGCGGATCAATGCGATGTTTAAGCGGGTAGCGAATAAAACAGATAACAATGATGAAGCTGCTGAAACACAGTTTTCCATTGGTCGGTATCATTTCGATTATACTACCCAGATTATTACAGATGACGGTCATCAACAAAAACTATCGACAAAAGAAGCTGAGCTGTTAAGGTTATTGTGTTTGAAAAAGAATACCGTTTTAACCCGTGAGGAAGCCTTGTTAAGTATCTGGCACGATGACAATTACTTTAATGGAAGAAGTATGGACGTGTTTTTAAGTAAATTACGTAAGTACCTAAAGGCCGATCCTTCAGTTGAAATTATCAATGTACACGGAAAAGGTTATAAGTTGTTGGTAAGCTAAATTAAATAGGCCCAATCGTCTTCCTGAACTTGTTTCAGTATCTGATTCAATAAATTAAAAAAGGATGCTGAAATAAATTACTGCGTAGCTTTCCGCTGCGCTACACGTCAGCATTGACGAAATGGATAGGCATTAAATAAATTGAATAAAAGGTTAAATATATAAATTCTCTTGGATAGCCGGAATGATTCCGCGCTCCTGGGCAAGTTTAAACAAGGTATCAACCGCTTTACGGCCTTCTTCACCAAGGTTGATGCTATATTTATTTACATACAGTTCGATGTGTTTATACATCACACTTTCTTCCATGGCCTGTGCATGCTGGCGGATAAAGTTGATACCCGATTTTGGATGCGCGAAAGCAAATTCAACAGACTGGCGGATCAGGCGGTTTACTTTTAACTGGATTTCGCGATCTAAATTCCGGTTAATTACAATGCCCCCCAATGGGATGGCGCAACCCGTTAGTTTTTCCCAGTAATCGCCCAGATCGACGATTTTGTTTAAACCTTTATCCTGATAGGTAAACCTGTTCTCGTGAATAATCAATCCCAGATCAATCTGTTCATCAAGTAAAGCCGATTCGATTTCCGAAAAAACAAACTCCTGTTTGTTTAGTAGATGTGGATAAGCAATTCCCAACAGAAAATTCGCAGTCGTATATTTTCCGGGTATCCCAATTTTAAGTTTGGCGTTGGGGGTTTGGAGTTGAGGGTCATCCGGACCTTCAAAATGCTTTTTGCTGATTAGTAACGGGCCAACACCGAAACCCAGTGCACTGCCGGCATCTAATAAAGCGTATTGGTTGGCTACGTAGGCAAATGCATGGAAACTTAACTTGGTAATATCCAATTCGCCCCTGAGTGCCTTTTGATTTAAAGTTTCAACATCATCATAAGAAACCTCAAATGTCAACCCCTCCGTATCAATCTTCTGGTGAATAAGTGCGTCGAAAATAAAGGTATCGTTAGGGCAGGGAGAAAATCCAAGTGTTAGCTTCATAATTCAAAATTAAGCACTGCGCTAAACAAATCGGTCATAGTCAGTTCATTTCTCCAATAAAGGCAATGGCCCAATCGTTTAAGTTTTTAATGGCTAAACCAATTTTCCAGTTGTCTTTATTTCTCGGTTCTACATAATTAGAAACACTTCTAATCTGCAAACTAGCAATGTTTAGTTGTTTGCAGGCATAAAAAACAGCAGCGCCTTCCATACTTTCGGTAGTTGGATTTAACCTTTTTATCAAATTTTTAATGCTTTTTTCACTTCCCGTTACACAGTTCATGGTGATGCCTCTTGCAATGGGTAGGTTAATGTCACTTCGTGTTGTTGAAGTATAGTGGCTCTCTCCAAAGCCTAAATCGCTGATGGTCAGAAATTCATCTCCATTTTCGGCGCCCAATTCGGCAAAAGTATCTTCGGTTATATTTAGTACGGTACCTAAGGCGATATCCTGATCGAAGCTGCCGGCAATGCCAAAATTTACCACGAGATTATATTTAGATGAAAGATGTTTGCCCAGTGCAAAGGCTGTTGCTACCATCCCGACTCCGGTAATCAGCAGGTCGAAATTTTTACTTTCTACAAAATCACTGTCAGGTAAATTAAAATGCTGGTAAAAGAAGCTAAGTTCGGCTTTTGTAGCCGCAACAACTAAAGTTTTCATCAGGTAAAGTTAAGGAAATAGGTGGAATGTAAAATGGAATAGGGATGAGCGAAGCAAGATCGTTGTAGCTTACGGGGAAAAAATGTAAAATGAAATGCTGATAATGAAGGTAGATAAATCTCAGATGAATTTGGGCAAGCCGCTTCTACATCATTCATTATCCCTCTTCCATCATCCATTTTATCCGTATATTTGCATTTTATTTTATAGTAATGATTTACATAACGAGAAAAGCATCATTTAATGCGGCACACAAATTGGCGCGTACCGACTGGGATGATGATAAAAACAATGAAGTTTATGGTAAATGTGCCAACCCCAACTGGCATGGCCATAACTATTGGTTATATGTTACCGTTAAGGGCGAAGTAAATCCGGAAACTGGCTTTCTGGTTGATCTGAAATGGCTTAAAGACGTAATGAATGACTATGTGGTGGATAAAGTTGATCATAAAAATTTAAATCTTGATGTAGATTTTATGAAAGGTAAACTGGCTTCAACCGAAAACCTGGCCATCGAAATCTGGAAACAGCTTTGGAGTCCGATTGCAGAGAGCGGCGCGATTTTACATTGTGTAAAAATCTACGAAACCGAAAATAATTTTGTTGAATACTTTGGTTAAAAACCTGAATTAATGAGCAGTAAAGACGTATTAAAAGGCGAATCGAGAGACGGTTATGTAAAAATAGACCGTTACAACGAAGATAAAATTGAAGCTGTAGCTACGCACTATAAAGATATTCTTGGTCAGTTGGGAGAAAACCCGGAGCGGGAAGGTTTATTAAAAACGCCTGAGCGTGTGGCTAAAGCATTGCAATATTTAACACATGGTTATGATTTAAAACCTGATGAAATATTAAAATCGGCTATGTTTGAAGAGGATTACAGCCAGATGGTGGTAGTTAAAGATATTGAAGTATATTCGATGTGCGAACACCACATGCTGCCATTCTTCGGTAAAGCACATATTGCTTATATTCCAAACGGGCATATTGTGGGTTTAAGTAAGATTCCACGCGTAGTTGATGCTTTTGCCCGCCGTTTGCAGGTACAGGAACGTTTAACGAATGAAATCAGGGATTGCATCCAAAATACCCTTAGCCCAATGGGCGTTGCGGTCGTGATAGAATGCCGGCACTTATGCATGTCTATGCGCGGTGTACAAAAGCAAAATTCGGTAACCACCACATCAGCCTTTACAGGAACTTTTTTAAGTAATGACAAAACAAGAGCTGAGTTTTTGAGGTTAATTACCGCGAGTTTAGATTAACCTCCCCATCCCCCCGAAGGGGGATCTAAAACAATAATTTAACAAAATATTTAATTTCCCCTTTAGGGGATTAAAGGGTATGAAAGCATATATTTTTCCCGGACAGGGAGCACAGTTTGTAGGCATGGGTAAAGATCTTTACGAAAACCCCAAAGCTGCAGCATTATTTGAACAAGCCAACGAAATTATCGGTTTCCGCATTAGCGATATTATGTTCAGTGGAACAGATGAAGAACTTAAACAAACCAATGTAACCCAACCGGCGATCTTTTTACATTCGGTTATTTTAGCAAAGGTTTTGGGAGATGATTTTAAACCTGACATGGTTGCAGGTCACTCTTTAGGTGAGTTTTCAGCTTTAGTGGCAGCAAATGCACTAAGTTTCGAAGATGGCTTAAAATTGGTTATCGCCCGTGCCAATGCCATGCAAAAAGCTTGCGAGGCACAACCCTCAACCATGGCAGCAATTTTAGGTTTAGCTGATGATGTGGTTGAAAAAATCTGTGCGGAAATTGATGCTGTAGTCGTGCCAGCAAATTACAATTGCCCGGGCCAATTGGTTATTTCGGGAAGTATTGAAGGTATTGATCTGGCTTGTGCCAGATTAACTGAAGCAGGTGCAAAAAGAGCATTAAAATTAAACGTAGGTGGTGCATTTCATTCCCCTTTGATGGAACCGGCAAAAATCGAATTACAGGCTGCTATTGAAGCCACTAATATCGCATCGCCAATTTGTCCTGTTTACCAAAATGTTGATGCGAAACCCTATACAGATCCAGCTGAAATAAAAGCCAATTTAATTAAACAATTAACCGGTGCTGTGCGTTGGACACAGACGGTAGGTAACATGCTTGCCGATGGTGCAACTGAATTCACAGAGGTTGGTCCGGGCAATGTATTGCAGGGATTGGTTAAGAAAGTAAGCCGTGAGGTACAGACAACTAGTGCTGTTATTGCGTAATTTATTCAAATAGAATATATAGGCCAACGCCATAAACTCCAAGTTTATGGCGTTGTTTTTTATCAATATTTAATATCTTTATCCGTAGATGAAAATGAGCTTTGGTATAAAAATAAGATTTCTATTGCTTGTTTTGGGCTGTTGCCTTATTGCAACTTCTATTTCGCTGAGTAGATTCACTACCAGAAGTGAACTATTAGAACACGATGGAGCAGAAATCCAGCAGAACCTCTTGCTCAAAGAAAAAGCCGTTCAGGCATTTTTGGCCAATAAGCAAGAAGTGGCAAAAGCTAAACAGTTTCATTTAAATCCTAAAAATGCCCTTGATTTTATTACGTCCTATCGTGAGAGTAACGGAATAAACCTATTAACCTTTGAAAATAACCAGCTTAAGTTTTGGAGTACCTATAAGGTTTCCGAAATAGATCCGACGACCATAAAGGAAGGCAGTTCGGTACTGTTTTTTTATAACGGCTGGTACGAGGTCATTAAGAGTACGCAGGGCAATTTCAGTCTTGTTTTCCTGATCTCCATTCAATCTCAATATCCTTTTAAAGAGACAAAGTACTTTAAGAATGATATTGATCCTATTTTATCCAAAACAAAAATACTAACCCTTGCCTCTTTTACAGATAAGGATGTTTATGTCATAAAAAACCTCGAGAATAAGTTTCTGTTCGGATTAAAAGTAAAAACTGGATATGCGGAAACCCATTATTCAGGTACGCAATTATGGTTTTTTGTTGCAGGGATGTTGTGCATCTGCATGTTTTTTAACTCTTTAAGTTCATTCATTGCCAGACGTGGGCATATTGCCTGGGGTACTTTTTTGCTGTTGTTTTTCTTTTTAACCTTTCGGTTAACAGATCTGTATTATGGTTGGTTTAACCACAGGTTTAGCTTAGATCTGTTTGATCCGAGGATATACGCAGATAATTTCCTGATGCCTTCGTTAGGCGATTTTCTGTTAAACGTAATTGCACTCACCTGGTTACTCTTGTTTATGTATAACCATAAGGAACAATATAAGTTTCCGGAATGGATTAAGCGGAGTAAAATAATTGGAATTATTATCCAAGCTGGGTTAATGGTGCTGATAGGACGAATTGTTTGGGATACCGACGATATTTTTTTCGGTTTGATCTTTAACTCAAAAATTAATTTTGATATCGTGAATATCCTTAAGCTTAGCGGAACCAGCTGGGTGGGGATTGTAATTTTATGTTTGGCCTGGTTCCAGATGTATCTGATAACGGTTATCTCGGCAACCGTAAGCAGCCAGTTGAACGTAAGTAATAGAGAGCGGTTGATTATATTCCTGGTTGGCTTTGCCGGTGTTTTTATCTATAAATTGGTAGTTGGTTTTAATGCGTTTTTTATTGTTTTTGCGCTGGTATTATTTATAGTGGCAAGGGCGGTTTATTTAAAAGAGAAGAGCTTTTCAATCGGCATGTTTGCCATCGTATTTTTCTGTTTGGCTTTTAATACTTCAATTAAGTACACCAAGTACAAAGACATTAAAGAGAGAAGTTTGCGCGAGCCTTTAGCCAGAAAAGTGCAATCATCAGAAGATCCGAATGCTATTGTTGCTTTAGGTGCTTTAGGCGATGAGATTGTTAAAGATAGTTTCCTGACAAGTTATTTTAGTCAAAACCGGAAGGGTAATTATGCAGTACTCAAAAATCATATTAAAGATTATCTGGATGGCTATTTAAGCCGATACGATTATCAGATCTATCCTTATGATAAAGTGGGAGTGGCATTAGGAAATGCTGATACGCCACCAATAAGCAAGTACAAAAATCTGGTAGAAGCCGGCTCTGTTAAAATTGATGGATCTAACTTTTTTTATCAGGTAAACAATACATTTGGTTATCAGGATTACTTTGGTATCATTTCGATAGTAGATAAGGGCAGCTTACTCGGCACATTGATTATCGAACTCAGGTCTAAGCCATATAATTATAACAATCGGTTACCCGATCTTCTGGGTGATCAGAAATTGATCAAAGACGAAGATTTTAAGGGTTATTCTATCGCTTTATACAGCAATAATAAATTGCTTAATCAGTCTGGAAATTATACCTATCCTTTGGATGGGAGCGTTTTTAAGGGTAAAAAAGATGATTTTACAACGAGTAATGATAATGAACTTCACTACAGTCATTTAATTTACAAACCTACCAACAGCAAAATGGTTGTGATTAGTAAAGAGAAAGTGGGGTATATAGAACGCCTGGCTGCACTATCCTTTTTCTTTCTGATATTTATCATCTTCTCTTTATTGCTTTACGGATTGATATGGTTGATTAAAAACCTTGATGATGATAAAGTAGGTTGGTTCAGCATCAATAGGTCTTTAATGATCAATGCCAATAAGATTTTATATAAAACGAGGATTCAGGTATCTATTGTATTAGCGGTGGTGGCCACACTAATTATTGTGGGCTGGGGAACTTACTATTATATGAACAATGAGTACCGTGGACAGCAAGACGCAATATTAAAGGATAAAATAAGGAAAGTTCAGCAGAATTTTGAAAAGCAGGTTTTTAATAACGGCATTATTGAAAACGATGAGAATGCAGCAGCTGATTTTAACAATTTTGCCGATATCAATAACGCAGATTTGAATCTGTACGACCTGAGAGGCAACCTCATTATGACCACCTATCCCAAACTCTATAACTATAAAATTATAGGTAAAAAAATGGGACCTAAAGCTTTCTTCTCCTTAAATGGTTTACACCGCTCGGAATATATTAACCTTAAAGAGAACATGGGCAGTTTAATTTATGCTGCTGCTTATGCCCCCATCAGAAATGCCCAGAATAAAACAATCGCTTACATTGGTTTGCCTAACTACTCGAACGAAGAGGAGTATAGTGATAAACTTGCACTTTTTGTAAGTAACCTGATTAATCTTTATGCACTGGTATTTGTTGCTATTGGGGTATTAGCTGTATTTTTGGCCAATCAGATTACCAGCCCCTTAACTTTTATTCAGGAGAGTATCAGTAAAACCAAAATAGGTCAAAAAAACGAACCTATTGTGTGGAGGAGGCACGATGAAATCGGCTCTTTAATTAAGGAATACAATCATATGATTTCTGCCTTGGAAGAGAGCGCAATAAAACTGGCCAGATCGGAACGGGAGAGTGCCTGGCGCGAAATGGCAAAACAGGTAGCTCACGAAATCAAAAATCCGCTAACACCTTTAAAATTGGGTGTTCAGTTATTAGAAAAATCGTGGAAAGAAAAAGATCCAAATTTCGAACAGAAATTTAATAAGTTTAGCAAATCATTTATAGAACAGATCGATAGCCTTTCTAAAATTGCTTCTGAATTTTCTAATTTCGCCAAAATGCCGGATACCAATCTGGAACGGCTTTCTTTGCTTCCCATAATCGAGCAGGCAAGGGAAGTATTTAAAAGCACCGAAAATGTTACTATTGATGTGCTGAACAAGAGCGAAAAGGGCATTACCATCCTGGCAGACCACGATCAGCTGCTCAGAACGTTTAATAACCTGCTTAAAAATGCGATAGAAGCTATAGATGAGGAATCGTTATGCTGTATTAGCATTATCGTATACGCAGATGCTAAAAATGCATATATAGAAATAAAGGATAATGGAAAAGGCATACCACCTGCCCTGCAAGATAAAATATTTGTGCCGAATTTTACCACAAAAACATCCGGCACAGGTTTAGGTTTAGCTTTTGTTAAGCAGGCCGTAGAAAATGCTGGCGGTTCAGTTAAGTTTACCTCAATAAGCGGTTTAGGAACTACATTCTATCTGAACTTTCCTTTGGCTTAAAACACAAAATAGGATAGCTGTTTAATCAGGATGGGGGGGATTACCTTAACTCCAGTTGTGCCTTGCCCATGGTATTGCCATCCGCATATAAAATTACAGTGTATATGCCTTTTATAAATGGCTTAGGGTTTGTCCAATCGATAACATAGGTACTGTCATCATTATTGTAATTAATAAAAATAGAATGGCTGAACTGCATATCCTGCCCGTCAGCCTCGAAATGGTTTACTTCATTAGCCAGCAGGTTTCCTGCCGGATCAAATACCCGAAGATAAATGTTGTGATGCCCTTTTTCTGCTAATTGATTTGGTACAATGTTAAAGCGTACGCTTAACTTTTCGGCAGTAGATGATTTGGTAACCTCCACTTTTTTGCCACTGGATTTTGTTCTGAATGCAATAATTTCGGCGGATTGTAACTTTAACGCTGCTGCCGTTTTAACTTTTGCATTTAAATTGGAATTCTCGTTCTCTAAATTCGAAGCTTTATTGCTCATGTTTCTGAGCGTATTCTGTAAACTATCGCGGCTGTTTTTTAGAAGGATATTGTCTTTCTGTAGCTGAATAATCTGATCATTGTAGTTTTTTACAAATGTTTTCAGTTCATTAATCTTTGCATAGGCCCTCTCAATCTCGGCCTGTGTAATCTGATTTTTTTCTAAAGCTTGCTTTAACTCTTCGATTTTTGTACGGGCAAGCTTCTGCTCTTCAACAAGTTTCTCATTTAAATCAAGGTTCAATGCATTAACCTTATCCAGTTCAACTTCTATCTTTTCTACCTCAAGCCGTAGTTTGTCTTTCTCAGAACTAATGGTAACAAATCTTTCATTTTGCTTTCGATCTTTGAAAAACAAATAGGCATTAGTGCCAATTAAAGCAGCAATAACGATGACCAGGAAGTAAATTTTGTTTCTATCACCCTTATTAATCTTTTGTGGTTCCATTTAATAACACTGTATCTTCTGTAAATTAATATACTTTTGTTCTCCATAGGTAAATGGGGTACACAATTAATTTTAGCAGGGCGTAAATTAAAATTTTTAATAAACTTATAAGAGTTTTTAAAAAAAATCGTTTACTTGCTAATGTTCGATTTGTATGCAAATCTACACAAACACATAACCCGAATAAAAATAAGACAAGAAATAATGCTTAAAAACTTCCTATACGCACTTTTATCGATAACTGTAATACCTTATATATTAAATGCACAACCATTAGCAAAAATTGCACCAAAAAGGGAGTTTAGAGGTGTTTGGGTAGCTACTGTTACCAATATAGACTGGCCATCAAGGCCAGGTTTAAGCATCGATCAGCAAAAGCAGGAGCTTATTGGTATTTTAGAAAGGCATAAAAGCCAGGGGATGAATGCCATTATTCTGCAGGTTAGACCTGCAGCCGATGCATTTTACGCGAAATCCAGAGAACCCTGGAGCCAATGGTTAATGGGCAGACAAGGTTTGGCGCCTGCACCCGGTTATGATCCGCTGGCCTTTGCCATTAAGGAAGCCCATTTTAGGGGAATGGAGCTGCATGCCTGGTTTAACCCTTACCGGGCAAGCATGAGCAGCTCGGCCGTATTAAGCGAAAACCATGCGTATCGTAAACATCCAGATTGGTTTTTTACCTATGGCGGTAAAAAGCAGTTTGATCCGGGCATTCCGGAAGTAAGGGAATATATTGTTCAGGTAATTTTAGATGTAGTAAAAGGCTATGATGTTGATGGGATTCACTTCGATGATTACTTTTATCCCTATAAATTGGAAGGGCAGACCATTAATGATGGTAACACTTTTAGCAAATACCCCAATAATTTTTCAGATATAAGAGATTGGAGGCGAAATAATGTCGACCTGCTCATCAAACAGCTTGACGATAGCATCCACCACTATAAAAAATGGGTTAAATTTGGTATCAGTCCTTTTGGTATCTGGAAAAATAAGAATGAAGATCCCGAAGGTTCCGCAACCAGTGGATTATCTAATTATGCAGAACTTTTTGCCGATAGCCGTAAATGGGTTAGAGAAGGTTGGGTGGATTATATTAATCCTCAGATTTATTTTACGTTTACGAGAAGAGTGGCACCCTATGGTGTTTTAGTTGACTGGTGGAGCAATAATACTTTTGGCAGGCATGTTTATATCGGGCAGGGAGCTTACCTGGTAAACTCGAGGGCGGAAGCCGCCTGGAAAAATCTAAGTGAAATACCCAGACAGATCAGATACCTAAGGGATAACAACCGGATTCAGGGCAGTGTATTTTTTAGTTCCAAATCATTAAGTACGGTTGCTAAAGCAGTTGGCGATTCGCTAAAGAACGATTTTTATAAATACCCTGCTTTGCCACCGCAAATGCCATGGCTGGATGAGGTGCCGCCAAATGAACCTCAGGCATTAACTGCCGATGCACTGAAAGACGGTGTGCATTTAAAATGGCAGCTTCCATTAAAAGCCAGGGATGGAGAAACAGCCTCTGGATTTGTAGTTTACCGCTTTAATGAAGGAGAGAAAATTTCAATACTAGACCCAAAAAACATTGTTAAAATTAGCTTTGAAGATTATCTGTCATTTATTGATACCAGTGTTGAAAGCGGTAAACGGTACAGTTATCTTGTAACGGCATTGGATCGGTTAAAAAATGAAAGTGAGCCTGGTGGACCTGTTGGTGTGGAAGTTCCTTTGGCAAAGGAGTAAAAAGGCTTTAACTTTTTTTATTAGTCGATTCTCTCTCTACAACACCCGGATCAAGTACAATATGTTCCATATTGGCGTAAGGGCTTTCCTGATTAATCATTTTCAGGAACATTTTAGCGCACTCCTGTCCCATTTGTGAAGCATGCTGATCAATAGTGGATAGGTTGGGCGTAATGTAAGCGGAGAATGCCTCATTCGCAAAACCAATTACACCTATTTTAGGTGGTGTTTCGTTGATCTCTTTTAACTTTTTAATTACACCTAGCGCTGTAAAATCATCACCGGCAATAATCGCATCGGGTTTATTGCTGTTACGCATTAATTTGCCTGCACCAAATCGGCCGTCTTTGATAGATAAACCGCCAAAAATAATATGGTCATTTATTACCGGAAGGTTATGATCTGCTAAAGCTGCTTTGTAACCTTCTAGCCGATCGTTAAATATTTTAATCTGGTGAACAGTAGTTACAAATGCAATTCTTTGGTAACCCTGATCAATTAAGTGCTTTGTAGCAATATAACCGGCCTTAAAATCATCGAGTGTGATGGTCGGGACCTTTAAATCTGTATTTACACGGTCGAATAATATCAGGGGCTTATTTTGCTTGATAATTTCATCAAAGTGCGAGGTGTCTTCTGTTTCTAAAGACATTGATGCCATAATACCATCTACCTGCGCTTCCAATAGGGTTCGTACACCATTAATTTCATTCTCCACTGACTCGTTAGACTGGTAAATAATCACACGATAACCACTGTCTTTCAGGCCATCTTCTATGCAGTGGATAATAGAAGCAAAAAAATGTGCCTGTACACTTGGCACAATTACACCAATAATATGGGTTTTACCAGATTTTAACGCTGATGCAAGTTTATTTGGGCTGTAGTTTAATTTTTTAGCCATTTCAACAACAGCCTTTCTGGTGGTATCACTTATTGCCGGAAAGCCACTAAGTGCCCTTGAAACAGTTGATACTGTAATGTCGAGCGCTTTGGCAATGTCGTATATGGTTGTTTTCTTTTTCAATTGAGTTGGAGAGGGACAATCAATTATAGCATTTTTTTGCTAAACCTTAATAATAATGTTTTTTTTGTACATAAAATATAACAACACGTAAAAACCAAGTACATAGGTTATGGCCCAAACCAGTGAAGCATTTATTGGACTGAAAAATGGTGTATAACAGGTTTCGTAGAAACGGGCCAGAAGTCCTGTTTTGGTACCGTCTGCCCTGGTGATTTGAATCAGGTTTAACACTCTTGGCATTAATCCCGCCAAAAAGAACACCGTAATCGCATTTACACCATACACAACAAAAGGAGTAGTGAATTTTTTGTAGCCCTGTACATCAATAATCCAGTAACAAAGCGCTAATCCGATAGATGCCAGGCCACCCGTATATAACACAAAAGAACTGGTCCATAATGATTTGTTAATCGGGAACTGCAAGTCCCATAGTAGCCCTAAAATAACTGCTGTAATCCCTATGGTAAATAACCAGGCCACTTTTGTTGCGTTGTCTACATCTTTTCTGCGCATCCAAACGCCAGCCAGGACACCAAACAAACAGGTTCCTATGGCCGGTAATGTACTTAAAATGCCCTCCGGATCCCAGGTTTTTGATGAAGCCCAGATATGGGCTTCTGTTAAAATTCCACGATCAATCCAGGCCGCTAAATTGGTTTCCTTTTCGAGATTGGGGTAACCAACACCAGGGACCGGGATAAATGTCATGAGTGCCCAGTAGAGGGCGAGGATCGCAATTAATGTTTTAAATATGGTTTTGTTTGAAAACTTGATGAAAATGATGCTGCTAATAATAAAAACAATACCTATTCGCTGTAACACGCCCAGTAATCTAACCGTTTGAAAAGCTTCAGTAATGGTACTATCGGTTGTTAATGCACTGATGATCTTCCCAAAGATAGCCAAAAAGAAACCTAATAAATAAAGTATAATACCACGTTTAATGGCTTTAATAATTGTTTTTTGATGTGTCGAGCGGTCCGCCTTACTGCTGCTCATGGCAAAAGCTATAGAAACGCCAACAATCCACAAAAAAAAGGGGAAAATCAAGTCAGTAGGTGTGCAGCCGTTCCATTCTGCATGCTCCAAAGGCGCATAAATATGGCCCCAACTGCCCGGATTATTCACCAGGATCATTGCGGCTACGGTTAATCCCCTAAAAAAATCGAGAGATAGCAAACGTTGTTTAGGTTCGGTCATGATTAGCTGGGTTTGGTTGAGCAACTAATTTAAACTATTGTTTTTAGAATGAGAAATTACTTACTTACGAAGTTTAATAAGAGGCAGCGGTGTAAGCAACTTCATAAGTTTCTTAAGATGCTTTCCCGCGTAAATCATCTGTCTTCAATCTGATGATTCGCTATAAATTCAGCTAATCCGCCAAACCGTTCCAAAACTTCATTTTTGCTACTTGAATTCGGCTCGTTATACAGATAAACATTAAGTGGAGAATATTTATCATCTTCCATTTTAATAATGGTATACAGGGATGGCTAATGATACCGAAATAAAGCATTTTTTTGAATATAGAAGCCTGCGAAGTCTTTCCGCGCTTACGACTTTCAAAATTTCGCAGGTTGGGCAAAAAAAATCCTGCTTTGAGCTAACAAAGCAGGTTTAGTATTATTTTAAGTTAATCTTTAAATTTCCAGCGGACAAAAGCTTCCATCGCTTCGTATTCTGCAAGTCCAAGCTCATCATAAGCTTTTGCGGTATCCCGGTTACGGTCTTCAGCCCGCTGCCAGAACTCTCTTGCATCATCACCAGGGAAAACAGCTCTATCTTTCTGACTCTGGTGTTTGAAAATTGCATATTTCTTGCGTTCGAGCTCCTGCGGAGAAATTGGAACCGCCATTTCAATTTCATGTGTTTCAAACTCATGCCATGCACCGCGGTACATCCATAACCAGCAATCTTGCGCCCAGGCTTCGGTTTTACGCAAGCGTTTTAGTGCTTCCAAAACAATTTTGAAACAGACAATATGCGTTCCGTGGGGATCTTCAAAATCGCCGGCAGCATAAACCTGTTGAGGTTTTACCTGCTGTAATAGCGCTATAGTGAGTTCGATATCAGCATCAGTTACCGGGTTTTTCTGAACCTTACCACTTTCATAGAAAGGAAGTGCCTGGAAGTGGATGTGGTCATCTTCTAACCCGCAATATCTTGCACCGGCAATAGCTTCGCCTTTTCTGATGAGCCCTTTAACTGTCTGTATCTCCGGCGTATCGATCTGGTTTGGTTTTTTCTGCTCAATAAAGGCTCTCATGTTGTTATAAAGGTCCTTTAAGTGCGCATTGTCCATGCCCATTTTCTCCGTAAAATCTACGTTAAATTCCACAAAACGAAGGGCGTCGTCATCCCATACCGCAGTATTGCCAGAGGTTTGGTAAGCTACGTGTACGTTGTGTCCCTGATCAACCAACCGAAGGAAAGTACCTCCCATGGAGATCACATCATCATCCGGATGGGGAGAGAAAATGATAACATTTTTCTGTGCAGGCTCAGCCCTTTCCGGACGTTGAGAATCGTCGGCATTTGGTTTGCCGCCTGGCCAGCCGGTGATGGTGTGTTGTAACTTATTAAAGATATGGATGTTGATGTTGTAAACTGGTCCTTTTTCGGTAGCCAGTTGCGCCATACCGTTATTGTTATAATCGTCTTCCGTTAATTTTAATATCGGTTTTTTTAACGTATTGGCCAACCAGATCACTGCTTTACGGATTAAGGTATCTGTCCAGACGCAATCTTTAACCAGCCATGGCGTATCGAAACGGGTAAGTTCTGAAGCTGCAGGAGCATCGAGGATAAACTCTACATGATCAGAAAGCTGGAGGTAAGTTGCCGGAACTTCGCCCGAAATTTCGCCTTCAACGGCTTTTTTGATAATGGAAGCTTTTTTACGGCTCCAGGCCATCAATATAATTTCTCTCGCTTTAAAAATTGTACCGATACCCATGGTAATGGCTTTTGTTGGTACAAAACTTTTTCCGCCAAAATCACGTGCCGCATCGCGGCGTGTCAAATCATCTAAAGTAACCAAGCGGGTACCAGAATTTGGTGCAGAACCCGGCTCGTTAAAACCGATGTGGCCGGTACGGCCAATTCCTAAAATTTGGATGTCAAGACCACCGAGATCGCCTATTTTCTTTTCATATTCCAAGCAAAAAGCCGGAATATCTTCCAGTGCAAGCGTACCATCAGGGATGTGGACATTCTTTTTGTCAATATCGATATGATTGAAAAGGTTTTCGTTCATAAACGTAACATAACTCTGCGCCGCAGTCGGTGCCATTGGATAATATTCATCCAGGTTAAAAGTAATTACGTTTTTAAAACTTAAGCCCTCTTCCTTGTGCAGCCTAACCAGTTCGGCATAAACTGCAATTGGGGTAACACCTGTTGCTAAGCCCAGTACTGCAGGTGCGTTGTTTGCTTGTTTTGATTTAATGAGCTCGGCAATGCGATGTGCCACATTAATTGAAGCAATTTTTGGATTTTCGAACACGCTTACGGGTAATTTCTCGAAACGTGTCTCCTCCAGTAGATTTAATCTAGCCATTTTTTTTATATGGATTTTAATGTACGGAGCAGTAAATATAAAAAGTTATGCCCAATTTCTAACAAAGGTTATTTACATTTATTGCAAGTATTTACATAAAATCCAATTAAGGGGTTACACAAACGTTTGATCTTTTTAAGATAAAAATCAATATGAACCAACAGATCCAAAAGTTATATGCTAAAGCAGGCAAGCCAGAACGTTTAATTATCGGGTTGATGAGTGGAACTTCTATGGATGGGCTTGATATTGCCCTTTGTTCGGTCAAGAAAAGCGGTGCTGAAACTGATATCAGGGTTTTAAAATTTAAAACAGGTAATTATACGGCTGATTTCAGGGCCAAAATAAAAGCCATATTCTCCAAAAAGGAGGTCGATTTACAATTGGTTTGCCTGATGAACGAGTACATTGCAAACATCCACTCTCAGTTAATCAATGAAGCTTTAAAGGAATGGGGGTATAAAAACGAGGACATCGATTTTATTGCCAGCCACGGACAAACTATATTCCATGCACCAAAATCTTTGCACCAACTGGCTGATTATCCTAATGGCACACTACAGATTGGTGATGGCGACCATCTCGCTGTTAATACAGGAATCATTACCCTTTCTGATTTTAGGCAGAAACACCTTGCTACGGGGGGTGAAGGCGCTCCGCTGGCGGTGTATGGAGATTATCTGATGTTTTCGAAGGCTGGAGAAGACCGTGTGATGCTAAATATTGGAGGCATAGCTAATTTTACCTACTTACCGGGGAATATTGATGCCAGTGAAATTTTTTCAACTGATGTGGGCCCTGGCAATACCCTGATGGACCAATACATGCAAAAATATTTTAATCAGTTTTATGATAAAAATGGGGCTGTTGCACAAAGTGGTTGTTCAAACTCCAAACTATTGGCGGCTTTGCTTGAGGGTGATTTTCTTGCACTGGATTTTCCTAAAACTACGGGGCCGGAATTATTTAACCTGGAGTATTTGATAAAGGCGCAAGAACAATCTTTAACAACAAATCTAAGCAAAGAAGATGTAATGGCCACTTTATGTCACTTTTCTGCAGAAGCTATTGCCAATGCGATAAAAAACTGTGTTGGAGAGGATGCCGGGCTGAAGGTGTTTATCAGTGGTGGTGGAATGCACAATCCATTGCTTGTTCAGCTGCTTCAAACTAAGCTGCCATTTTGTAAATTCTTAAGTACGGAGCGTTTAAATATCAATCCTGATGCGAAAGAGGCTGTTTTATTTGCGGTACTGGCCAACGAAACGCTTTGCGGGGCGCCGGTTAATTTTGGCAACCGGCAAGGTGTGCCATCGGTTTGCATGGGTAAAATCAGTTTGCCCGAATAAGTTGTAAAGTTAGTCCTGATTCCTTATTCAAAAACGCGGGTATAATGTAATTATTGAACTTTCTATTTTCAATCATCCCGAAGAATATATATATTTATAAAATATTCAATTCCTTTTCTTTATAACGGGAAAGCGATTCGTGATCTACATCCAGCTCGGTAATCAAATAACTAATGCTTTCTATCGGACAAACCCTTAATCTTAAAGCAATATCAAGTTTTTCGGAGATACATAACACTGCAGTTCTTTTTGCACAGGCCAACATCGCTTTTTTAAGTTGGTTAATCTCCCAATAGGTATCTGTTAAGCCTTCTTCAGGGTGTATAGCGCTGGTACCCATTAAACATAAATCGGCTTTTATTTCAGATAGTTGTGTAATGACCTGTCCACCATAAGTCACCTGCGAATTTTTCGAAAACAGACCTCCGATTAAAATTACTTCGATATTGTTGTATTTGGCCAGTTCTACTGCCACCAGCGGACTAATGGTACAAAAAGTGGCTGATAATCCTTTTGGAAGTAATTTTACAAACTCCAGAATCGTTGTTCCGCCGCCCGTTAAAACCACCATTCCATCCTTGATCAGCCGAACGGCTTTTTTGCCGATGGCGATTTTACTATCGCGTGCATATACCGTACTATCATCAAAAGAACTGTGATACGATTTGGATAAAGCACCTCCATGCACTTTATAAAGCAGGTTTTCATCAACAAGTTCCTGTAAATCCCTTCTGATGGTGTCTTCCGAGACATTGAGCAACTGCACCAGATCGGAGGTTAATACACGGTTGTGCAAATTAATCTGTCGCATGATGAAGTCATGGCGTTCTTTTTTCAGCATAGTAGATGTTTTGGTTTTAGCGAAAGTATAAAAGTTTTTTAGATTTTTTTACATGTTGCGCGTTTTTGCGTGTTTATGCAATAAAATATGGTTTGATTATAGGAAAAATCTTGTCTATTTGTTTTTTATATCAAAAACATTCATCATATTTACTTAACTAAATTAAAAATGCGTGAATTTGCGTTTTTTGCAAGCCAATAACAAACAATAACTTCAGTAACCAAACTTCTTATTAACTAATTATGATGAAAAAACTACTTTTTAGTTTTATCGGTATTATTATGCTGTCTGCACAGATTTTTGCACAGCAGATTATAACCGGTAAGGTCAGCGCTGCTGACGGGCCCATTCCGGGCGTTTCCATCCGCGTAAAAGGGAGCAGCACCGTTTCACAGACCAATGCTACGGGAAATTATTCTATAAAAGCATCTAAAACCGATGTATTGGTTTTTTCTTACATTGGATATAAAACTGTAGAGCGGGCTGTAGGTGCCAGTACAACCATTAATGTTACGCTTGTCTCCGATGCCAGCAACCTGAACGAGGTGGTAGTTACCGCTTACGGGATTGATCGTGATGCCAAATCGCTGGGTTATTCAACTCCAAAGGTTTCAGGATCAGAAGTAGCAGAGACCCAACGAAACGATTTTTTTGGTGGTTTACAGGGTCGCGTACCGGGTTTATCAATTAACAGTACCAATGGCAATCCTGGTGCTTCTGCGCAGATAGTTTTGCGGGGCTTTGTTTCTATAAGTGGCGATAACAATGCACTGATTGTTGTAGATGGGGTTCCGATCAACAATAGTACATTAAACCAAACAAGAGAACTTGTTTCGGGGGCGGCAAACAGAGATCAGGATTATTCAAACAGGGGTATGGATATCAATCCCAACGATATTGAAAGTTACGTGATCATGAAAGGCCCGGAGGCAACTGCATTATACGGAAGCGCTGGTGCCAGCGGCGCCATTTTAATTACCACAAAAAAAGGTAAAGCAGGGCGTGGAACCATCAATTACAACAATTCTTTCAGGGTAGAACAATTGAATAAATTTCCTGAAATACAGACCAAGTACAATACCGGGGCTTCTAATGGGGTTTATGATGGCGGCTCATCTAACTTTTTCGGTCCCGCATTTTTGCCTAATACACCGCTTTATGACAACATCCACAATTTTTTTGAAACGGGTTTTACGCAAAAACACAATTTATCGTTTGAAGGTGGAACCGATAAATTCTCTTACCGCTGGTCTAATGAGTATACCGATTCAAAAGGAACAATTCCTACAACCAGTTACACCCGGATTTCCTCAAGGGTAACCGCCGTAGGGACCATTTCTCCGATTTTAAAACTCACTACTACCTTCAATTACATCAATTCCAATAATGATAAGGCCAATAAGGGTGCTAATGGTTCGCTGTTGCAGTTGATGCGTTTTAGTTCGGCCTATAATGTTCAGGATTATCAGGATGCCAACGGAAACCGGATTTTACACCTGGCGAGCATTTATTCAGAATTTGATAATCCACTCTGGGACGTAACTAAAAACATAAATAACGATAAAGTTAACCGTTTAATTGCCAATACCAATGTAGAGCTGACCCCTTTGAAATGGTTGCGTATTAATGGTATCATTGGGGCTGATATTGCAAATACGAAAGGATTGTCAGTATATCATGCCCAATCTTACCGCGGTTCGGGTTCCGCTGCCGCTCCCACGGGCGGTACAGTAATGACTTACGGTCAATTGGCGAAAATATTTAACGGATCGTTAACAGCTTCAGCCAAACATAAATTTGGCGATTTTAACAATACCTATGTGATTGGTGCTACATTTAACGATTATAATTCCACTACTGATTCTCAGCGTGGAACGAATATGTACGATCCTAATTTTTACAGTATCAACAACACCCTGCCTTCCACGCAGCGCACATTAACTTATGTAAACCGTTACCGTACTGTGGGTGCTTTTGCTCAGGCTATTTTAGGATATAAAACCTTGCTTTACTTAACTTTATCGGGCAGGGTTGATGGTGCTTCACGGTTAATGCCGAACAATCCATACTTTGCCTATCCATCTGCAAGTTTGGCCTTTAATTTCAGTGATCTCGCTAGTGTAAAAACTGCTCTGCCATGGTTGGATAATGGTAAGTTGAGGGCTTCTTATGCCTTAACCGGTAAAGAACCCTGGAGAGAATATTCCACCGGCACAAACTATGAGGCCAAAAGATTTACCGGTGGCGGTTATGCTTACTCATACTATGGCGGTAACCCAAACTTAAAACCAGAGGTATCAGAAAATTTTGAAATTGGTACGGAAATGCAGTTTCTGAAAAATCGCATCGGATTAGATTTTAACTATTATAACCTGTTGAGTAAAGATCAGATCATTAATCCGCGCTTAAGTTATGGTACGGGGTTCGTTTTAGAAATGATGAATGGTGGTACGGTACGTAACCGGGGTGTTGAAGTGCAATTAACCGGTACTCCGATTAAAGGAAAAGATTTTAATTGGAATACCACTTTAAACTTTACCCGCAACCGTGGTGTGGTATTATCGCTGGCTAATGAACTTCCTGAGCTTTACGAATCTGATACCTGGGTAGTGGGCGACATTAGAAGTGCAGTACATCCGGGTTATAGTACAGGTGCAATCAGTGGTACCAGGTTTGCCCGTAATAATAGGGGTGATATCCTGATCAACCCATCTTCAGGTTTACCATCAGTTACTGATACCCAGTTTTATCCGATTGGCGACAGAAATCCAAAATTCACTTTAGGTTTTGTAAACAGATTTAGTTATAAAGGCTTTAACCTCTCTTTCCTATGGGATTTCAGGCACGGAGGCGATGTGGTTAACGGTACGGAGTATGCTTCTTATATTAAAGGAATCAGTGTTAAAACATTGGATAGGGAAGTGCCGAGGATTATTACCGGCGTACTGAACGATGGTTTGCAGAACACCGCAAATCCAACGGTAAATACCATTGCGGTAACGCCATATTATGCTTCTAACTATTACTCTTTAAATGTTGCACCAGAGATGTTCGTAGAGAAAAATATCAATACGCTCCGTTTAAGGGATGTTACTTTGGCTTACGATTTTCCGCCGTCATTGGTTAAGCGTATCGGATTTATCCAAAGCTTTGGTGCCTTTTTTACGGTAACCGATTCAATTCTGATCACCAACTATTCTGGTGGTGATCCGGAGAGCAATTCCAACTCACCAGGTGTGGGCGGTATCGGAGGTTATGGTATCGATTATGGCAACGTAGGTAAGCCGATTGGTTTTAACGTAGGATTTAGGGTTAAATTATAGTGAATAATATGAAAAGATTATATAAATTGTATATTGCTGCGGCAATATTATTAACGGTTGGGGGATGTAAAAAATACCTTGATATCAATACCAACCCTGCCGTACCGCAAACCAGTAAGGCAGAATTGTTGCTTCCACCGATTTTATTCCAAATGACAAACGGAACGTCGCAGGATTATCGTTTGCTGTGGAAGTTTACCCAGAACATGATCGGTGCCTCCACAGATATTGCATCACTTAACCCCGAAAAACATTCTTTTGTAGCCAATAGTGATAATGGAGGAGTGATCTGGAGGATGACTTATGTAGATCTTGGCTTGAATCTGGAGAATTTGATTAATGACGCAGTGACCAACCAGAAATACGAATATGCGGCAATTGGCTACGCCATTAAAGCCTGGGCTTATCAACAAACCACAGATTTGTATGGGCCGATTATTTTGGATGAGGCTTTTACACCAGGGATGTTAAAATTTCCTTATCACGACCAGCCAGACGTTTACGCGAAAGTCCGTTTCTATTGCGAGCAGTCCTTAAAATACGCTGTGATGAAAAGTCCGTTAAACTATGCAACGCAGTTGGCTAGCGTTACCGGGGATGGGATTTATAAAGGAGATATGGCCAAATGGCGCAAATTCGTTTATGCCATTTATGCATTGCAATATAGCCATTTGATCAACAAACCGGAGTTTAAAACTATGTATGCCGACAGTGTAGTGAAGTATGTCAACTTATCTTTTGCTAACGAGTCTGAATCTGCAACGGTTTACTTCTCGGCCGCTAGCCAGGATGATACCAATCCTTTTGGCCCTACGTTAGGCTATATCAACACTGCCGGAGCAACTGCTACTTATTACGGAAGGATTTCTACTACGATCTTAAATTATCTTGCGGGCGGAGTGAAGGGAACGCCTACGGTAAACCCAACAAGTTCGCTTGACCCGCGTTTAAGCAGAATGTTGCCTGCAAGTACAGCTACCGCTACTTTGGGCAGGTACATTGCCGGAGTACCAACTCAGGGGAGCAGTACATCGGGCCTTCCGATTGTGTTTGGTTCAATCCCGGCAGGCGCTACCATTTATAACGGCAAATATATTTTTGCAGATGCTGCCAGGTATCCAATCATGACTTATTCACAATTGCGGTTTGCGAAGGCGGAAGCATTGTTTTTACAAGGAAAAACCACTGATGCCTATACGGCATATAGAGAGGGTATTGCTGGTCATATGGTTTTTTGCAATACTTATGGCCGTTCTTCCAAAACACCCGATCCGATAATTACCGATGCGGAGATTAATACTTATTTAACTTCCACTGAGGTGGCACAAAGTGCAGCCACCTTAACCATGGCCGATATTATGGGGCAGAAATATATTGCGCAATGGGGCTGGGCCGGTTTAGAGCAGTGGACTGATCTACGGAAATACCATTACGATGCTAATGTTTTTAGGCAATTTTATCAGATTCCTGCGGCAGATCTTTTGCTGGGTGGTAAATATGCCTACCGTTTTAGGCCCCGTTATAACTCCGAATATGTTTGGAATACCGAAGAACTCAGGAAGTGGGGCGGTTTAGAACCTGATTATATGACTAAAGAAACATGGTTCAGCCAGCCATAACGTTTTATTTTAAAATATACCAACATGAAGATATTTTCTAACTTATTCACCGGTCTGTTCATTGCTATGGCTTTGGCGGGTTGTACTAAAAACGTACTCGATTATGGTGATACCGAAAAGTTGACCAGTGACCAGGCATTATTAAAGGTAAATTATGCCTCCTATTATTATAATAACAGGGCGATAGCCATTAAAATTAATGATAAAAGGGTGAGTAGCGTAATTACCGCGCGTACACCATTTCCTGGTGGTGGGTTCAACACGGGGGGCAGTTCAACTGCCGATTTTCTGGCGGTAACGCCTGGAAACTTAAAACTGTCTATCATTCTTCCTAAAAAGAAGGATGACGGTACAGATTCGCTGGTATTGTATAGTACAACTTTTCAAATCGAGGCAGGTAAAAATTATGTTGCCCACATTACAGATACTGCGGCCTTTACCAAAAATGTGTTAACGGAAGAAAGTTTCGTGAGGCCGGATACGGCATATTGTAAATACCGTTTTATTAACCTGATGCCTAATGTCCCTTCCGTAGATCTATATTACGGAACCAGTGCTTCAGATAACACGAAAGATTCGCTGATTGCAGGAAACGTAAATTATTTAAGTATCAGTAATGAGATTAAATTAAGGTCAGCACAATCAAAAACCTGGAAAATCAGACCAGCTGGGGCAGCTGTAACCACAGCAACTGTTTTGGCCAATTATACCAGCGCAAGCACATTCTTAAATCAACGAGTGTATACCATTTTTGCCAGTGGTTACAGTGGTATCACCACTGCCCCACGGAGGCCATACGTATCCTTTTTTCTGATCAGATAATTTTGTCTCTTTTGTTTTAGTTTAAGCCGCCGCTAGTATAGCAGGCGGCTTTTTTAGTAAAATTTAAAAAAATTAAAATAGGCTGAAATACATTTCATTGCGCTTTTGTGCGGTTTTTTGCAATAATATCAAACTAATTACAAAATTAACCGCCTAAGGATTTGCAAATAAGTGAAAAACAATTATGATATTTACTTAAAATTCAGGAATATGCGGTATTATGCGTGTTTGAGAATTAAACTAACAACAAATAGCATTAACTAGGTGTTTATGAAAAAAAAACTACTATCAATCTTTCTTGGTATATTTTTGTTGCTGGCCCATGCCTTTGCGCAACAAATTACCATTACAGGTAAGGTTACATCAGAAGATGGACCCGTGCCGGGCGTTTCTGTAAGAGTTAAAGGCAGTAATACGGTTGCGCAAACAAACGCTGACGGAAGTTACTCCATCAACGCCGCTAGTGGCAGCATACTCGTGTTCTCTTACATTGGCTATATAACTGCCGAAAAAACAGTTGGTACGGCTAAAATCATTAATGTAAGTTTAAAAACTGATGCCCAGGGGTTGGATGAGGTAGTAGTAGTAGGTTATGGAACCCAACGCAAAGGTAATCTTACCGGTGCGGTTTCTACTATTGATGTTAAAAAGACATTAGAAGGCAGGCCGATTGCTGATGTAGGTAGGGCGCTTCAGGGAGCAGCATCCGGCTTAAGTGTTACTGTTCCAAGCGGCGAAATTGGCTCTGATCCCGTGATAAAAATCAGGGGGCAGCTTGCATCTTTCGCTGGCGGTAGTGCTCCTTTGATTTTGTTGGATAATGTAGAAATTCCAAGTATCCAGTTGGTTAACCCAAACGATATCGCTTCCATCACAGTTCTTAAAGATGCTGCTGCGGCTTCAATTTATGGGGCTAAAGCTGCTTTTGGTGTCGTGTTAATTACAACCAAACAAGGATCGGGCACGGATAAGCCATCAATCAACTATTCTAACAACTTTTCATTTCAAAACGTTTGGAAAGATCTAAAGATGGCCGATGTGAATGGTTTGAAATATACCGTTGATGCAGCTGAACGCGTAGGAATAACTACTCCTGTTGGTGCATTTTATTATGTAGACAGAGCAAGCTACGAGAAAGCAGTGGCCTGGAAAGAAAAATATGGCAGCACAATCGGTCCGGATGACCCAACCGTGTTCGGCAGAGATTGGTATGTACAGGGGGCTAACCAGAAAATGGGCGTGAGGACTTATGATCCGTATGATTACATGATTAAAGAATGGGCGCCTACGCAGCAGCATAACCTTTCAGTTGGGGGTACAACCGGAAAAACCTCTTACAACATCGGGCTTGGCCTGCTTGACCAGAGCGGCATGTTAAAGCCAGCAAAAGAAGACCGTTTTACACGCTATAATGCCTCTTTTAAAATTTCAAGTGAGATCAACAAATACCTTACCATCCGTGGAGGTGCATTATACTCGCGAAGAAATAAGCAGTATGCTTATACCACTAGCTCTACAACAGCCGATCCATGGCTTTACCTGTACAGATGGAGTTCATTATATCCGCTTGGAAAAGATGAAAACGGAGATCTGATCCGTAGTCCGCAAAGCGAAGTGGCTTCCGCAAATACGGCTAACATCTTATTGAACTATGCTAATGTAAATTTAGGAACCACGGTTAATATCATGAAAAACTGGAAAGTTGATTTTGATTATACCTTCACCAATCAGAATGAAGATTGGAAAAGACCAGGTACCCGATTTACCGCCAGAAACTCATGGGTTGCACCGAAAGCACGTTTAGATGCAAATGGCGCCCCTGTTTATGTTAACGATCAGGGTCAGGTGGTATCAAGTACTAGTCCGGGAGCCATGGCCGCTTATGATCTCTCATTGGATATGTACACTACGCCTGGCTCAAGTCCAGATCATTTTGCAAGGTCGGCAACCAACTTTTTCAGCCATACCATTAATGCATTTACCACCTATAATCTAAACCTGAAACAAGATCACGATTTTAAATTTATTTTAGGTTTAAACCGTGTTGCCTCTACAGCTGAATCGCAATTTGGGCAGATTACCAATTTAGCTGATATTATTAATCCACAGTTTAAATTTGGTACGGGAGTACAAACTGTTCTTCCTGCTACAGCTGCAATGGGTATTATACCTGGTGGAATTAATATTCCTGGTGCCGATAAAAGATGGGAGGCGCAGTTAGGCTATTTCGGCCGTGTAAACTACGCCTTTAAAAACAAATACCTTATTGAAGGTAACCTGCGTTATGATGGTTCTTCTAAGTTTCCTACCGATTTGCAATGGAGATGGTTTCAATCATTCTCTGCAGGCTGGGTAGCCAGCGAAGAAAGTTTCATGGCTTTTACCAAACCTTTCTTAAATCAGTTAAAATTTAGGGGATCCTGGGGCTCCATCGGTGACCAAACTGTACCGAATGGCTTATATATTTCAACTATGCCTAGTGGACAGTCGACCTGGATCGGAGCAAACGGTGCAAAAGTGAATTATGTTGGTACACCTGCTGCTGTTGCTGCCAATATTCAATGGCAAGATATTGTGACCACCAACTTTGGTGTTGATGCAACAATGCTAAGCAATAAAGTAAATGTTTCTTTTGATGTTTTCAAAAGAAATACGAATAATATGATCGTACCACAGGAAGGCATTCCGCTAACTTTTGGAGCGGGTGCGCCACAGGGTAATTATGGCTCATTGTCAACCAGGGGTTGGGAGTTAACCTTAGATTTTAACCACAGGTTTAAAAATGGTTTAGGTATTAATTTTAGAGGAAATATTTCTGATGCCAAAACTATATTAAATGCTTATGGTTCAGGAACGCAGGTTACGGGCAATTACAACGGTAAAGATATTGGCGAGATTTGGGGATACCGTACCGATCGGTTATATCAGCTCAGTGATTTTGAACTGGATGGTTCCGGCAAACCAATTTTAATAACCCTAACCAATGCCGAAAGTAAATTAAATGCCGGTAAGCAGGCCTATAAATTAAAGCCTGGTCCAAATGGCGAAAAACCCGTTTATCAGCCTTTTTTACAAAATGCAGCAACCTTCCGTTTTGGCCCTGGGGATGTTAAATTTATTGACGTTAATGGTGATGGAGAAATCAGCAATGGTGATGGTACGCTGGCAAATCACGGCGATTTAGAGGTAATTGGCAATGCCAACCCAAGGTATGAATACGGATTTAGACTAGGTGCCGATTTTAAAGGAGTTGATATCAGTGCATTTTTCCAGGGGGTAGGAAGCCGTAAAATCTGGGGTGCCGGTTTTTTAGCTATCCCTGGATTTAACTCTGCTGATGGTGCGATGCCAGAAGCCATTGCAAGCAACTACTGGACGCCGCAAACGCCTGACGCTTTTTATCCGGCTGCTTATAATAATGCGGCAAGTGGAACCACTAACAACATGCAGATTCAGGACAGGTATTTGCTAAACATGGCTTATATCAGATTGAAAAATTTAACCGTTGGTTATACTTTTCCGCAAATGATGACTAAAAAAGTAGGTATAAGTTCATTAAGGGTATATACTGCCTTAGAGAATTTCTTTACCTGGGATCATTTGGGCGATTTACCGATAGATCCTGAAAGTGTTAGTGGTTATTCGATCTGGGATCAGTCAAATTATAATGGTGGCCGTACAGGAACAGGGATCCCGGCCTTTAAAAGTGTCTCATTTGGTGTTCAGTTGAATTTTTAAAAATTATGAAGATGAAATATTTTAAATACATATACGGATTGCCAATACTGGCTAGCTTACTGTTTGTGTCTTGTAAGAAAGATGTCCTTGACCGCCCACCTTTAACCGATTATGTTGACGGGCAATTTTGGCGAGGTGAGGACGATATCCGCATGTATGCCAATGCTTATTACACGAACTATTTTAACGGATATAATTCGGGCTTCGGAGTGGATTATACACCGGTAAGGGGTTACAATTTCTCTGATGATTTAACGGGAAAAAATGCCCAAACCAGCTTTGAAAGCAGTGTGCCAACCTCAAGGGGTTCTACATCGGAAACAGCTGATTGGTTAGGTACTTATGCAGGCCCAACATGGGATTTCGCCTGGGTTAGAAAATCAAATATCATGTTAGCCCGTTTAAACGACGTGGCCAAACCAAAAATCACAACTGAAGCCTATAACCATTGGACAGCTGTTGCCCGGTTTTTTAGGGGTTTTGAATATAGCCGTTTGGTAAGTGTTTTTGGTGATGTTCCTTATTTTGATAAAGAGGTTTTGGATACCGATCTGCCAACTCTGTACAAAGACCGAGACGCAAGAGGTGTGGTAATGGATAAGGTATATGATGATTTTAAGTATGTTATGGCTAATATGCGTGATAATGACGGTGCGCAATTCCTGAATAAATATATTGCCGCGGCATTTATTTCAAGGTTTATGTTGTTCGAAGGTACCTATGAGCATTACCACGGCTTAGATGCAGCCAGGGCAAAAAAATACCTGGAATTTGCCGTAGAAGCAGGCGATTACGTGATCAATAGTAATAAATATAGTTTCACCCGCGATTTTAAATCCTTGTTTTCAAGCGATAATTTAGCCGGACATCCGGAAGTATTGCTTTATAGAACATATGATGCTGCACTAGCCGTTACACATAGCATAGGTTCTTACCAAAATGGAACCGAGATTGTTGGTGTTGATGCGAATTTGGTGTTGGTTAAATCGTTTCTTCTTAATGATGGTAAAGTATGGCAAAACTCTTCGGTTGCAGGAGCGAATTCTTTTACCATTGCCGATCTTGTAAAAACAAGAGATCCACGTTTTGAAGCTTCATTTTACGATAAAGCACTGGTGCCTTCAGCAACTTTGCTTTATGGGTTTAAATTTGCTTCGAGAGAGGCATTAACCTATATAGGCAAAACTTATCCTGCTGCCTGGGGCAGTAACACCAATACCAGCGATGCGCCGGTAATGCGTTTGGCTGAAGTAGTACTAAACTGGATAGAAGCAAAAGCTGTACTGGCCCAATATTATTCAGGCGCAGCCATTACACAATCTGATCTGAATAAATCAATAAATGCCATTAGGAGCCGTCCGTTGGATGCAGCCGCTGCTGCAAAGGGGGTGTTAAAAACAGCACCATTAATGTTAGGTTCGCTTCCGGTTGATCCGGCGAAAGATGCTGATGTTCCTGATCTGATCTGGGAAATCCGTAGAGAACGCCGTATGGAGTTTGTATTTGAACATACCCGTTTATTGGATTTGAAGCGTTGGAAAAAGCTGAATAACATGGATTTCAGTAGAAATCCTGATTATTATTTAGGCCCGTGGGTAAACGTACAGGTTGAGGCACCTAGTTATTTAACCACCGCTAATGCAACCGCACGCAATGTTAAGGTTAAAAAAGCTGATGGTACTGTAGTTACTTATGATGGTACCAATGCAGCAGCCATGGTAGGTTACTGGATGGTTACCAATGCATCAAATAGAAATGCATTTACAGATAGAGCTTACCTGGCACCTGTGGGTCAGGCGCAAATTATTCAATATCAGGAAAAAGGCTATAAACTTACGCAAACGGCAGGTTGGTAATGTTTTAGATTATTTTTAATTATTTAGAAAGCCTCTTCAAATTAATTTTTGGGGAGGCTTTTTTATAATCTTTTAATCCTATTTCGTTTGTAACCAAACCACTTTACCATCCATCGTGCTGACGAGGACGTTTTTACCATCAATCACATTCACGGTGTTTACCATTGAGTTATCTATTTTATGTGCCCAAACTGTGCTTTGCTGTTTAGGATCTATAGCGTAAACCACACCGTTTTTTGTGCCGAAAAATACTTTTCCTTCTTTTTCGATCAACATAGAAGGGACATGTTCATACCCAAATCCGGCATTATAACGCCATAAAATTCCTGGATCCTGTGCTTGCGCTTTATATCCCACAATTTCATCCTGCATGGTTTTTCCGTAAATAACAGTGCTATCTGCCGATTGGCCAATTGATTCGCGGACTGTAGCTTCCTTGTTGCGCCAAAGCGTACTGCCGTTTTTCGCATCAATAGCGGTTAAGTACCGGTCTGGAGCAGCAATATACACAATACCCTGATAGGCCACAGGTGTTACCATTGCCGGCGAGAACATCCGGTTAGCCTGGCCATTGTTCCATTTCCAAAGTAAATTTCCGGTTTTGATATCGAGCGCATAAAGATGTCTGCCCCACGATCCAAAGATAATTTTACCCTGGTAAATCAGTGGTTTGCCAACTATGGTACCCTCAACTTCATTAAAAGTCCATATTTCTTTTCCAGTTTTAACATCCAGTGCCCTGAAAGTATTGTCGCTGCCGCCAATATACACCTGCTGTCCGTTAATCACTGGCGACCCCAATACCGAATTCGCTGTTTCTTTATGCCAGATTTCCTTTCCTGTTTTGGCATTCAGCGCATAAATGTTTCCATCCCCCGAACCTAAAATAACTGTTCCATTAACGGCTACCGGAGAAGAGTAGATGGCTCCTTTAGTTTTAAAGGTCCATACTTTTTTGCCTGTATTTTTATTTAAGGCTTCCACCAAACCTAAGCTGTTTCCGAAAATGATATTTTTGGAAGCAAATGCAGGAGTATTTACCACATTGGCATTAGAGTGGTAAGACCAGATTTCTTTCGTAGCCGGATATTGACGATTAACCGCAAAATTAGGCCTTTCGTATTGTCTCTGATCTGGTACAAAGGTTTTTAAAGCGATTTTGCGCCAAACCGGAAGAATTTGCTGTGCCGGTTTTTTGACCTGAAAAAATACGTTATCTTTTGTCATGCTTACAATGTTGTATCCGCCAATACTATCTTTTGCCCTTAAATTGGAACGGCCCATAGTGGCATCAATGCCTTCAAAATTGTAAGGGTGGTTGTTGTGTCCATGGCCACATATGGCGTATTGGATGTTATATTTCTTTAACCGGTTTGTTGCTTCGTACCAATTGTCCAAACTGTTATCCAGTGGGTAATGGTTGGCAAAAACAATAGGCATATTTTTAGGGGTGGCTTTAAGAACGCTATCTAACCAAACGGTTGCGTCTCTTGGGATATGCCCGTCACTCATCCGCACATAAGGTCCGGAGGCGCAGGCAATAAAGCGATAACCATTATGGTCAAACATAAACTTATCATTACCGAATTCTTTGATGAAATTTACTCCTCCAGATTCTGACCAGCCTGTATCGTGATTTCCAGGGATAACATAATAGGGCTTGTTTAGCTTGGATAGGATATTTTTAGCTAGTTTAAGTTCATTATTGGTGCCCATTTCGGTTATATCGCCGGTAATAATCACAAAATCTATATCGTTTAAATTGTTTATATCTGCAACGGTTTTTGTCAGGTCTTCTTCACCTGTCGATGAGCCAACATGTGTATCAGTTACAAAAGCATATTTGAAATTTTGGGCTTTTACCGCGAGCGACAGAAGAACAGCAAAAAGTAAAAGAATGGAATGTTTCATTTTTTTTAGCTAATCGTTTCCATAAAAATCGATATTTTTTGGGTTAAAACCGGCCTGTAATGCCAATATTACATGTTAATAAAGGTGTTGCTGGAAGTTGAAAAACGGTTTTCTTATTTTCAGAATGATTTCAATAAAAAAGACGACCATTGGTCGCCTTTTTTTACTTGCTCTGTTGTAAAAACTACAAAATCTTAAACCCTAAACTCAATTGAAAAAGGTTTGGTTTTTGGCTGTATTTTTCGCTTTTGCTGATGTTCGATAAACCAGCTTCATAACGTAAATCAACCGATATGTTGCCTACATCTACACCTGCTCCAGCTTGTAAACCCAATGCCTGGTTTTTGTAATTGTCAAAATCTGTTGCTTGCTGATAAGCGGAACTAAAGGATGAATTTTCATCCAAAACAAATGAAATAACCGGGCCGGCCATTAAGCGGAAGTTTAAATTTTTAGCACCAAATTTGGTTCCCAATAAAACAGGGATATCCAAAGTGGTAAATTTTACTTTTCCTTCTGCAGATACCTCATTACCATTATCCTGTTTAATGCTGATAAATTTATTGCCTTTGCTGCCAATGTAAGCCTCGGGTTGCACAAACAAACTGGCGCCGCCAATACGTGCCCATGCACCGATCTGGTAACCTAAGCGGTTTTCTTCACTTGCAAAATCTGCATTTAACTTAGCCAAATTTACACCTGCCTTAACCCCCAGGTTAAAAGTTTGTGCTTTTGATGTTGCCCAACCCAGGGTTAGGAAAACAATAGAGAAAATGATTTTTTTCATGTTGTTTAATTTGTTTTTTTAGTGATAATACCAAAACAGCGCGTAGAAAATGCGATGTGTGTATGTTGTTCTCATGGTTTCTTTGCAATGCTCCTTGCGGTTTTCTGTTTCGGGATCTGGTTTTATAATGCGCATTTAACACAATTATCGTGCAAATTTTTTTTGCGAATAGCTAACTTTTTTTATTCCGTCACATAAAAAGGTATCAACCTGAACAAATATTTTTTACTTTTGCATCAAATAAAATATGCCATGGCTAATTTTCAACTTACTTCCGAAACCGCATTTAAGGTAAAAACCAAATTTTTAAGGAAATACCGCGATCTGGCGAACGAGCCTTTAGAATTTACGCCTGGCAAAGAAGATCAATTGGTTGAAGATTTAATGCGTTTGGTAAAACGCGACCGTACCTATATCGAATTTACCATCCAAAAAGCACTTGCCGATACTAAAGGAAACAGGCTTTAAGGTAGCACGTTTCATTTTTATTTCAATTTTCTTTTGGCAATTTATACCTAAGCTGCTCGATGCATTTTGTCCCTGTTGCACAACGTAATACTTTTACAATAGTATTCCAGCTTTGATTAGTTGCGCTTACAGAAACACCATTAAATATCCCGACCGGCGTTGATGCCGGTGTTTAAATCGCTTATTGCGTAACGCTCAATTTACGCATTTCGCTCTGCGAGCCGTTTTTTATATTTATCGCTTTTTGTACATTTACATGGTATATAATCACTAAATAATCTTTCAAACAGGCGATAATTTATTGATCTGCACCATTGAAATTAAAATAAAAAGGGGAATGAAGAAATTAAAGTATGGGCTTTTGGCAGCGGGTTTTGGGGTGGCTGTTTTATCTTTTTCGTTTAAAGAAGATTTATTCCTGGTATCTAAAAACCTCGATATTTTTGCATCGCTCTATAAAGAAATCAACATCAATTATGTTGATGATACCAATGCCCCTCAATTGATGAAAACCGGTATTGATGCGATGTTAGATAGTCTGGACCCTTATACCGAGTATGTTCCTGAATCTGAAATTGAAGATTATAAATTAAAATATGTGAGCACGCAGTACGGTGGCATTGGTGCGAGTACTGTTTTTATTGATGGGAAGCTCTTTATTAACGATATCAGTGAAGGTTACCCGGCCAATAAAAGCGAGATTAAAGCGGGCGATCAGGTAGTGAGCATTAACGGAATTGCGGTAAAGGGGAAAAATCGTCAGGAAATTAGTCAGTTGCTGCGTGGCCCCAAAGGAACAGCGGTAGATTTGCTGCTGATTAGAGAGGGTAAAGAAATGACCAAAAAGCTCGTCCGCGAAGAAATAAAACAGCCTAATGTTTCTTATTCAGGGATGGTAGGCGATGGAATTGGTTATATCAAACTTGATAAATTTCTGGAAAACTCCGGACAGGAGGTTAAGGATGCTTTGCTGGCCATCCAAAAGGAAAATCCAAAAGGAGTTGTGTTAGATTTAAGAAACAATGGTGGAGGTATTTTGCAGGAAGCCGTTAAAATTGTGAACCTTTTTGTGAATAAAGATCAGCTTATTGTAACCCAAAAAGGCAAAAATGCAGAGAAAACCATTGCCTATAAAACACTTTCAACTCCGGTTTCTACATCAGTTCCATTGGTGGTGCTTGTAAACGGGAATTCGGCTTCAGCATCAGAAATCGTGGCGGGTGCTCTGCAGGATTTAGATCGTGCCATTGTAATTGGTCAGCGGAGTTACGGTAAAGGCCTGGTTCAGCAAACTTTTAACCTGCCTTATAACAGCCTGGTTAAAGTAACCGTTGCCAAATATTATACGCCTTCAGGCAGGTGCATCCAGAAACTGGATTATGCACATAAAAATGCCGACGGAGTAGCCGAGCGTTTTGCTGATTCTACCATGGTGATGTACCCGACCAAAGCTGGCCGGAATGTATATAGTGGCAACGGCGTTTATCCTGATATTGTGGTGGATGCGGCCAAGTTAAGTCCGATTACCATTTCGATGATCAATAAGAGCCTTTTCTTTAACTATGCCAATCAATACAGGAAAGAAAAACCAACATTAGCTTCGGCTAAAACCTTTCAGTTGTCGGATGCAGATTACGCCACCTTCTCCGGTAGCCTTGCAGATAAAGACCTGTCCTACCAAAGCCGTACCGAACGGTTACTTTCCGATCTGCGTGAAGAGGCAGAAAAGGAAAATAAATCTGCAGAAGTAAAAACTGACCTCGAAAACCTTAAATATAAACTGACTTCTTCTAAAAAAAGCGACTTGGTTAGCCATAAAGCAGAAATTAAAAGGGTTTTGGAAACACAGATCGTGAGCCGCTATTTTTATGAAAAAGGAAGGATTGAGCAAAGCTTTCAATACGATAAAGAACTGGCTGCTGCTAAAAATCTTTTTGCCAACCAGGCGCAGATGCTGGCCATTTTAAAAGGCGACGGAAATTATAAGGTGATTGGGAAACCAACTAAAGCCACTGCATCAATAGACTAAACTTACTTCCTGTCACCATGAAAAAATTCACCATACTGAGCCTTGTACTGATAATTGCCTTACACTTAAAAGCACAGGATTATACCCCAACGGCCGCTAATTTAAAACAGAGGGCCTGGTTTAATGATGCCCGGTTTGGCTTGTTTATCCACTGGGGGCCTTTTAGTATACCCGGAAGCGGCGAATGGGTAATGAACGAGAGAAAGCTGACCGTTCATAACTATACCAACCTTAAAGATTTTTTCAACCCTGTTGAGTTTAATGCCGCAGCGTGGGTAAGCATGGCAAAAAATTCCGGGATGAAATATATCACGCTAATCACCAGGCACCATGATGGATTTAGCATGTGGGATACCAAATATTCTGATTTCAATATCATGAATACCCCTTATAAAAAAGATATTGTAAAAATGATGGCTGATGAATGCCATAAACAGGGGATACAACTGTATTTATACTATTCCCTGTTAGATTGGCGTAGGGATGATTATCCACATGAAACTGGTCGTACAGGACAAAACTCTGGCCGTACCGGAAAAGGCAATTACGCCAGCTATTTACAGTTTATGAAAAACCAGTTAACCGAACTGTTGACCAATTACGGCGAAATAGGGGGGATCTGGTTCGATGGGCATTGGGATCAGACCGAACCGGAAGGATCGAAAGACAGAACCTCCAGGATTGATTGGAAATACAATGAAATATATGGTTTGATCCACAAGTTGCAGCCGCAATGCATGATTGGGAATAACCACCACCTAACGCCATTTGCAGGCGAAGATTTCCAGATGTTCGAACGTGATCTTCCCGGCGAAAATAAATCTGGCTTAAGTTTTCAGCAAGCATCAGATAAACTACCGCTCGAAACCTGCGAAACCATTTCAAATTCATGGGGCTATAATCTGAGCGACACCTATTATAAATCGGATAAAGAACTGGTTCATATGTTGGTTAAAGCAGCAAGTTTAGGCTCCAATCTTTTACTGAATATTGGTCCGATGCCGAGTGGCAGCATTCAGCCGGAGTTCCGGGATCGTTTGGCGGGTTTGGGTGCCTGGCTTAAAATTTATGGAGAAAGCATTTATGGTACAAAGGCAGGTTTTATAAAACCACAAAGCTGGGGCAGTATTACGCAAACTGACAATAAAATTTATATTCACATTTTAGATGGCAAAACCGCTAAGCTTGATCTGGAAAACGTTCCGGTAAAGAAAATTAAAAAAGCATATTTGCTAAAAGATAAAAGCGGAGTAAATTTTATTTTTAAAAAGTCGAAACTAACTATAAATACGGTCCAAAACACAGATGAACCGGATCGGGTGATTGTTTTGGAGATTGGGTAAAGTAATCGTGATCCTGAACCTGGTCAGGATCTTTTATTAAATTAGTTTTAAGGTTGCCAGGTTTAAATGTTCTGATATGGTAAAATATTACCTTTCAATTTCAGATCAGTCGTTTATTAATTGCGGTCAGCCTGCAATTGAAAGCCTTTTTCTTCCAAAACGGGTTAAAATCCAGGGCTTTTACTTAAATTCTACACTTTTTTGATCCTTTTACGTTAAAATATTTATAAAACGTTTTACTTTTAGTGCGATAATCTATTGCGGGAAATCGTAAGTATATATTCAATTCAGAAAAACCTTATCAATTCTATTTAACAAAAAATGAAGAAAATATTTCTACTTCTCCTATGCTGTATAGCCTTAATTGTGAATGCGCAGCAACGTTACGAGCTTAATTCGGGTTGGGTATGCACCAATATTAAAGATGCAAATGCTTCTGGTTTAGAAATCTCAAAAACAGGTTTTTCGATTAACGGTTGGTTGCCTGCTACAGTTCCAGGAACAGTTTTGACCACTTTGTTGAGCAACAAAAAAATTCCTGATCCATTTTACGGGATGAATAACGAAAAGATTCCTGATGTGTACAAAACAGGCAGCGATTATTATACCTATTGGTTTGTAAAAGATTTTCAGGAGCAGGCAGTGGGTAAAGAACAGGTTTGGCTACAGTTTAGGGGCATCAATTATAAAGCAGAAATTTATCTGAACGGGACAAAGGTTAATCCGAAAACGCAGGTGGGCATGCACCTCAGGGCGCAGTATAACATTACAAAATTGTTATCTCCCAATGGAAAAAACAGGCTTGCTGTAATTGTTTATCCGCCAGATTTTCCGGGAAACCCAAATGGTGGCCAGGGTGGCGACGGAACGATAGCCAAAGGTTTAACCACCCAGTATACTGCAGGTTGGGACTGGATCCAACCCACCCGCGATCGTAATACAGGTATCTGGGATAAGGTAACCATCGAGAAAACCAAAAGCATTAATATTCAAAATCCACAGGTAATCACTTTGGTGCCGGGCAAACGTTTACCGGAAGGCAAACAGGATCCTGCTATGGTTAAAGTTTCGGTTGAAGTTGAAAACCCCACCAATCAGCCTGTTTCAGGGATCTTACAATATCAGATCGCTGGAAAATTGGTTAAACAGCCAGCAACTGTTGCAGCCAATAAAATTACTACGGTTAAACTTCCTGATTTACAAATCGAAAATCCAAAATTGTGGTGGCCAAGCGGATACGGAACACAGCATTTATATGATGTAAAAATTGAATTTGTAACAGCCAATCAGGTATTGGATCAAGAACAGCTTAAAGTGGGTGTCCGCCAGATTGACAACATCTGGAATGAACATACCAGGAGTATGGGCGCTTTTGTAAACGGACAGAAAATTTTTATTAAAGGAGGTAACTGGATCATCAGTGATGCAATGCTCCGTTTTAGCGATGCCCGTTATGATGCAGAAGTACGTTATCATAAAGATATGAACCTCAACCTCATCAGGATCTGGGGTGGAGCAATTCTCGAAAGACCTGAATTTTACAATGCCTGCGATAAATATGGGTTATTGGTTTTTCAGGATTTCTGGTTCAGTGGCGATTGTAACGGCCGCTGGGTAGATCCGATGAAAAAGGAAGACCAATGGACGCGTAGAAATTATCCTGATGATCATCATCTCACCTTAGTTGCTATGGAAGATCAGATCAAGATGATCCGAAATCATGCTTCGCTTGCTTTTTGGTGTGGAGGGAATGAAATTACCCCACCAGAAGATATTTTGGAACCTTTAAAAAATGAGATCCTCCCCCGCTTGGATGGTACCAGAAAGTTTTTCGATTTTTCTAACAGCGATGAAATGTCGTACAATTCCATTGGCGGAAATGGCGACGGGCCCTACGGTATTCAGGATATTAAAACTTTCTGGGGAACGCGAACTTTTCCTTACAACTCTGAAGTAGGTTCGGTAGGGGTGGGAGACTATGCTTCGCTGCTGCGTTTTATCCCAAAAGAAAACCTGATTGCACCGCAATACAAAGCCAAGCCGGATTCGGTATGGGATTATCACAAATATATCTCATATGAGCAATACCTGAATCCGTATGGTAAGCCAAAAAGTGCCGAAGATTTTGCGATGAAAGCTCAATTGGCCAATTATGATCAATACAGGGCTTTGATGGAAGGCTTCTCAAACAAAATGTGGGAATGGTACACGGGTTCCATTATCTGGAAAACGCAAAACCCCTGGACGGCCATGCGCGGGCAGATGTATGATTATTACCTTGATCCGAATGCGTGTTTATATGGCTTAAGGAAAGGAAGTGAGCCTTTGCACATAATGATGAATCCTTTGGATAGCATGGTTACGATTGTAAATAATGGGTTTACTGCCAAAAATAACCTGATGGTGCAGGCAAAAGCTTATGATATGGATGGCAAAGATTATTTTTATTCTCAGGTCTTTAATTCCGTTGGTCCATCTTCAGTAAGAAGACTTTTTCCTATGAATGAGTTTTTAACCAAACTGGATAAAAAAGAAGGGGTGTTTGTTTCGTTAAGGATCTTGGATCAGAAGCAAAATATTTTAAGTGAAAACCTTTATTGGCTGCCCGGAAAAGATGGCGAATATTCCGGTTTAAAGAACATCAAAAAAACACCGTTAAATATTGTGGCCATCAATCAGAAAAATGGAAAAGTAGCGGTTACCTTAAGTAATGCACCGGGAAATCCTGTCGCGTTTTTTAACCGTATTGCTTTAATAGATGGCAATACCGGAGACCGTATATTACCAGCATTTTATGATGATAACTATGTAAGCATTTTACCCGGCGAAAGTAAAACAGTAGTTGTAGAGTATACCGGAAAACAAAGCAATTTGGCAGTTGAGGTGTACGGCTGGAATGTAGAGAAGCAGAAGGTAAATATTCAATAAGTTAGTCGGTATTACAAATTTAAATGGATTGCCTAATTGTTTTTTGGAAATGATGGGTTCTGTTGTCGTGGCGGATGGTAGCCCTGCTATCGCTGCAAGTCCTCGCTGCGCTCCGGGCTTTCCGCTTTATCAGGTTTAGCTACAAGGGGGCGCTGCTCCAGATCGCGAGGGATCCGCGTTAGGGATTGTAAGGGTTCAGTACCGGTCCTTCATCGGTACCGGAGCAAAGCGGAGCCCTGAAAAGCCCGACCTTTGCGCCGCTTAGGGAACGCCCAAATCTGTTAGCAGCTTTCATTCTTATTGTCCTCGTTCGTAACCAGGGGTAGCTGAGAAAGACGATTTTATCGCCACTATTGTTCAACTACATTAAAATGCAAGTCTCCTGGTATTGGCTGCAAATCCAGATCTCATGCTGTCGAGATTACAAATCCCTGCTGACTAGTCCTAAAAAAAGGCGACACTTTACGCATCGCCTCTTTATATAAAATGTTTTACAACCTAACTTACGCCGTGTAACTTTACTTTTAGCCCGTCCATGTTATTGTTTAACTGCAATTGGCAGGCCAAACGCGAGTTGGGTAGCAGATCAGGCAAAGTATCCAGCATGGCATACTCATCGTCTGTCATTTCATTAAGTTTTTCTTCGCCTTCCAGCACATCCACACAGCAGGTGGCACATAAAGCCATTCCGCCACAAGTAGCAAGAATATCATATTCTGATGCTTTTAAAAACTCCATCAGGCTTAAGCCCATGTCTGTCGGTGCAACGTGTTCTGTTACTGAGCCATCCGGCTCCTGCATATATATATTAATGTTGTTTTCCATTTTGCTCTCTTTCTTATCGCAAATATAACAGAAAGCTTAAAATTCTGAAACTCCGTTTACCGTAGTGTATTTCATGGTATATTTCACACCAGGGTTCATGTAAGAATAGGCACTATGGCTCATCAATGCCGCTTCGTGGAAACCACAAAGAATCAATTTTAACTTATTGGTATAAGTGTTGATATCGCCAATGGCGTAAATACCAGGGATATTGGTCGAGTAATCATCAACATTTACTTCAATTGCACTTTTGCTGATGTTTAAATTCCAATCCTCAATCGGGCCTAATTTAGGACTCAAACCAAACAAAGGGATTAAGTGATCGGCTTCCACAACTGTTTTTTCCATGGTGCGGTTCTGAACAATTTCAACCTGCTCCAACTTGTCAGTTCCGTGTACGGCCTGAAGATTGCTGTTTAAAATCAAGTTGATTTTTCCGCTTTCTGCCAATGCCATTACTTTTGCAACTGAATCAGGAGCACCACGGAAACTTTCGCTTCTGTGTACCAAAGTAAGTTCAGAACAAACCTCAGCCAGATAAATGGTCCAGTCTAAAGCAGAATCTCCACCGCCCGCAATCACCATTTTCTGGTCGCGGTATTTCTCCGGATCAAGGATCATGTAGTTTACACCTTTACCATTTTCAAAGTTTTCTAAGTTTTCTACAGCGGGTTTACGTGGCTCAAAACAGCCTAAACCACCGGCAATAACCACAACTTTAGCCTCGATAACAGTACCCATATTGGTGGTTAAGACAAAATCAGCTTCACCACGCTTTTCTAAACCTTCAATACGCTCGCCTAAAGTAAACGTTGGATGGAAAGGTTTAGCCTGCTCCATTAAATTGTCGATAAGTTCCTGAGCCAGTACAGAAGGATAACCAGGGATATCGTAAATCGGTTTTTTAGGGTAAATTTCAGACAGCTGACCACCTACCTGAGGAAGGTAATCAATTAAATGGCAACGCATTTTTAACAAACCGGCTTCAAAAATGGCAAATAAACCAACCGGACCAGCGCCTATTATGGCTATATCAGTAGTGATCATTAAAAAAAATTTGATGCAAAGTTACAAAATAAAGTCTTATCAATCCTGCTATTTAGAAATATTCTAGATAATTTTGCAATCCCATTATATTCAGTATATTATATGTTTAGCGCTTATCTAAAACAAAAGTTTAAGGTTTTTCATGTCATAAAGCAAATTATAATTGGTCTATAGGTTTAGTGGGAATTAACGAATTGCAATAGTTATCGTCATTTCGAGCGGAGTGCAGCGCAGTCGAGAAATCTGCCTCGAGATAGATCTCTCCCCGCCCGTATGGGCAGGTGGGCGCTCCACTTCGTTCCGGTCCAGATGAACGTTTCTTTAAAGTTTGCTATGAAATCCTCCCTATAAGAAAGATTCTTCACTGTCTTCAGAATGACAAAAAAAGGCGCTACCACCTCATTCCCAAATTCTGAAATACAAAGCTCCATACATCGGTTGCTTCTTCAATCAGTTTTGTGGTGGGTTTGCCTGCTCCATGACCTGCATTAGTTTCTATCCGGATTAAAACCGGGTTTTCGCCTTTATATTTTTCCTGTAAAGTAGCCGCAAACTTAAATGAATGTGCCGGTACTACGCGGTCATCATGATCGGCTGTAGTGATCAATGTTGCCGGATAATTCACGCCACTTTTTATATTATGCAACGGCGAATATTTGATCAGGTAATCGAAGTCTTCTTTTTTATCACTGGTGCCGTATTCAACTGCCCATCCCCAGCCAACCGTAAATTTGTGGTAGCGGAGCATATCTAACACGCCTACAGCAGGTAATGCTACTTTAAATAGATCGGGCCGTTGGGTCATACAGGCCCCAACCAGTAAACCGCCATTTGAGCCTCCCGAAATCGCAATCTTCGCAGGATTGGTATATTTTTCTTTTACCAGGTACTCGGCAGCAGCAATAAAATCGTCAAAAACGTTTTGTTTTTTGGCTAACATACCACCTTTGTGCCAGGCTTCGCCATATTCGCTTCCTCCGCGTAAGCTTGGTTGAACGTAGATGCCCCCGCGTTCCAGAAATAACATCCTGGAGAGACTGAATCCCGGCGTTAAACTCACCTGGAAACCACCATATGCATAAAGATAGACCGGATTGTTGCCATCCAGTTTGAGGCCTTTTTTGTGTACGATAAACATGGGAACCTTTGTGCCATCTTTTGAGGGATAAAATACCTGTTTGGTTTCATAATCGTCTGTATCGAATTTCAATTCTGATTTTTTATACAAAATCGATTCAGCCTTCTCTACATTGTAACGGTAAATGGTGCCTGGAGTAGTAAAATTAGAAAAGGTGTAAAAAAATTCCTTATCCTCTTTGTAGCCTCCAAAGCCTCCAACGGTTCCAATTGCCGGTAGTTTAACTTCACCAATTTTCTTGCCGGTTAAATCAAACTGTATAATACTGGTGCTGGCATCTTTTAAATAGGTAGCCCAAAGAAATCCTCCACCGGTTCCGATACCCTCCAAAGCCAGTTTCGATTCAGGGATGATTTTCTGCCAGTTTTTCGGATCTGGCTTTTTTGGATCGACCAAAACCACCTGTTTGTTTTCGGCACCCAGATCGGTATTCACCAACAATTTATCGCTAACATTATCGATCACGCTGTGGTTGTTTTCAAAACCTTTAATCAATAAGTCGATTTTGCTATCCGGTGCTTTTAAATCCTGGTAGTACAGCGCATTGCCCGAAGTACCCGCACTGGCATAAATCACCAAAAAGCGTTCATCTTCTGTAATTGTAGCGCCCAAATATAAATTCGGATTAGTTTTGTCTTCAAAAATCAATTGATCTTTCTGCTGCTGATCGCCCAATTTGTGGAAATACACCTTTTGGAATTTATTGGCCGCAGAAAGATCGGTTCCTTTGGCCGGCTCATCAAATTTACTGTAGTAAAATCCATTACCTTTCCAGGCCGCTCCAGAGAACTTGGTCCACTTTAGCTCATCGCTTAATTTGGTTTTGCTGGCAATATCCATTACATAAATATTGCTCCAGTCTGATCCGGCCTGCGCAACCGAATAGGCCAGATATTTTTTATCGTGAGAGAAACCGAGCAGTGAAACCGCCGCTGTACCATCTTTGGTAAGTGTATTGGGGTCGAGAAAAACCTCTTCTTTGCCGTCCAGCCCTTTTTTAATAAACCAGATACTCTGATTCTGAAGGCCATCATTTTTGGTGAAAAAATAATATTCGCCTACTTTAAAGGGGGCACTTTCTTTGGGGTAGTTCCATAATTCTGTTAAGCGCTTTTTAATGTCGGCACGGTAGGGAATTTGCTCAAGATAGTTTTGAGTGACTTTGTTTTCTGCTGTTACCCAAGCTTTTGTTTCTGCCGAGGTGTCGTTCTCTAACCACCTGTAAGGGTCGGCAATAGTGGTTCCGAAATAATTATCTTTTGTGCTGTCTTTTTGGGTTTCAGGATATTTCATCAATGTTATTTTTTCTGCTGGTTTTTTGCCCTGGTTACAAGCAAAAAGGCTTAGTGCAAATAAGCTTAATAGAATTTGTTTTTTCATCTTTGAATAGATTTATTTACTAATATATGTCTTTTTTCTTTCGGGTTGATTACATAGATTTTTTGATTACTTCGCTTTTAGTGCTTTAGGCTTTTGTCTTTCCGCTTTGGTCTTTTTCCCTTACCTTTGAATATCCATGGCAAAAAATATTTACTTCGCTTCTGATTTCCATCTCGGTACGCCCAGTTATGCTGAAAGCCGTGTCCGCGAAGCGCGGATTGTAGGTTGGTTGAATTTTATTGAGCCAAATTGTAGTGAATTGTTTTTAATGGGCGATATTTTCGATTTCTGGTTCGAATATGCTAAAGTGATTCCCAAGGGATTTATCCGTTTGCAGGGCAAATTGGCTGCCATGGCAGATGCTGGAATAAAAATCTATTTTTTTAAAGGTAACCATGATATGTGGGTGCGCAGTTATTTCACCCGGGAAATCGGCATGGAAATCATCAGCGATGAACTGGTGATTGAACGCGGTGAAAAGAAATTTTACCTGCATCATGGCGATGGCTTGGGCCCGGGAGATCATAAATATAAATTTTTGAGGAAGATTTTTAGAAGTAAACTTTGCCAGTGGTTATTTGCCCGCTTGCATCCAAACCTCGGTATTGGTATTGCAAGTGCATGGAGCCAGGGTAGCAGGGCAGCACAAACGGAAAAGGAAGTTTTTTTAGGAGAAGATAGAGAATGGCTGGCCATTTATGCGAAGGAACAATTACAGAAAGCTCATTTCGATTATTTTATTTTCGGGCACAGACACTTGCCACTCGATATTGATTTAGGTAACGGTAGCCGGTATGTCAATATCGGTGAGTGGCTTAATTATAACTCTTACGGGGTGTTTGATGGGATAGATTTAAAGCTGGAATACTATAAGCCAAAACCATAGTTTTTTTATTTTTGAGAAACGCTATGCCTGTAGTTTTTAGTGTTCTTCGGACTTTTACTGCTCATTTCCAAAACCTCTAAAATAATACTTTCGCCCTTAAGCCATTTACTACTATTTGAGTTGATATTAAGTGGGAATTATACCATCCTTTGTTCCTAAACCCGATAGAACGTAAAGCCCGGAGCGTAGCGAGGACTTGAAGGGATAGCGGGACTGTTGGCCGCCATAGTAGCGGAACTGCTCATTTCCAAAACCTCTAAAATAATACTTTCGCCCTTAAGCCATTTACTACTATTTGAGTTGATATTAAGTGGGAATTATACCATCCTTTGTTCCTAAACCCGATAGAACGTAAAGCCCGGAGCGCAGCGAGGACTTGAAGTGATAGCGGGACTGCTGGCCGCCATAGTAGCGGAACTGCTCATTTCCAAAACCTCTAAATAATGCTTTTAAGTTTAAATCTATTTTTGAAATAAAAACTGATATCTGTTTTAGGAAAGCAATGTCTGTAAATTTTTTAATGTTCGCCGGGCTTTCCGTTATAGTCCCGATGAAAAATCGGGAGCTGCCACTGCAATCCCGTTTATATAGGTAGGTCAGTGCTACTATTTGAGGTTTCATTAAGCCTAAAATCTACCATGTTTCGTTCCTAAACCCGATAAAACGTAAAGCCCGGAGCGCAGCGAGGACTTGAAGGGATAGCGGGGCTGCTGGCCGCCATGGGATCGGAACCGCTCATTTCCAGAAGCTCATAATAATGCTTTTAAGTTTAAATCTATTTTAAAATAAAAACTGATATCTGTTTTAGGAAAGCAATGTCTGTAAATTTTTTAATGTTCGCCGGGCTTTCCGTTATAGTCCCGATGAAAAATCGGGAGCTGCCACTGCAATCCCGTTTATATAGGCAGGTCAGTGCTACTATTTGAGGTTTCATTAAGGCTAAATCTACCATGTTTCGTTCCTAAACCCGATAAAACGTAAAGCCCGGAGCGCAGCGAGGACTTGAAGGGATAGCGGGGCTGCTGGCCGCCATGGCATCAGAACTGCTCATTTCCGAAAACTTAATGATAAAAACTTTCCTTTTTACGTATTACTTTGCTTAATGCCTTTACAATTAACCGATTTTGACCGTTAACCAATTAACCCTCCTCCCTAAACAAACTAATTCATCTTTTTTCCTTATTTTTGCATTTCCTGAATTTTTGGGCCTATGCCAACCATCGGGAATTTCAACAAGAATAAATATGTTAGATAAATTAGAAGCTATAAAGCTGCGTTGGGAAGATGTGGAAGAATCGTTGAGCAATCCGGATGTAATCCAGGATATGAAACGGTTTGCGGCTTTAAATAAAGAATATAAAGACCTGGGCAAAATTGTAGACGAGTACAAAATCTACAAAAATGTGATGAGTAATATTGATGCCAACAAGGAGATTTTAGCTACTGAAAAGGATCCTGAAATGCGCGAAATGGCAAAAGAGGAACTTGATCTGCTCTTGAAACAACAGGAAGAAATGGAAAGCAATATCCGCTTGATGTTAATTCCAAAGGATCCGGAAGATTCTAAAAACGCGGTTTTTGAGATCCGTGGAGGTACTGGTGGAGACGAAGCAGCTTTGTTTGCCGGCGATTTATACCGCATGTACACCCGCTATTTTGAAACCAAAGGCTGGAGTGTTGAAGTGGTTGATGTAACGGAAGGCACAGCGGGTGGTTACAAAGAGGTCATCTTAAAAGTGAGCGGTGAGGATGTTTATGGCCAGTTAAAATACGAAAGTGGTGTACACCGCGTACAGCGTGTGCCCGATACCGAAACTCAGGGCCGTGTACATACTTCAGCTGCGTCTGTAGCAGTTTTACCAGAAGCGGAGGAAATTGATCTTTATATTAACCCTGCCGATATCGAACTGCAGACCTCACGTTCGGGCGGTGCCGGTGGGCAGAATGTAAATAAGGTAGAGACCAAGGTACAGTTAACGCATAAGCCTTCGGGTATTGTAGTGGTGTGCCAGCGTGAGCGTTCACAATTGGGTAACCGTATTATTGCGATGGAAATGTTGCGGAGTAAACTTTATGACATCGAATTGCAGAAAAAGAATGGTGATATTGCTGCTAAACGTAAAACAATGGTTTCAACCGGCGACCGTTCGGCCAAGATCAGAACTTATAACTACCCTCAGGGCCGTGTTACTGAACACCGTATTGGCTTAACGATGTATAACCTGCCAGCTATTATGGATGGCGACATTCAGGAAATTATTGATGCACTTCAGTTTGCTGAAAATGCAGAGAAGATGCAGGAAGGTGCTGTGGGTTAAGGGGTTAAATATTTTTTAAAAAAAAGTTTGCGAATTAAGATATAGTCTCTATATTTGCAACCTCGAAAGAGAGAAGAGGTTCGAACTTTAAAGAAGAACAAAAGGAGTGGTAGTTCAGCTGGTTAGAATGCCTGCCTGTCACGCAGGAGGTCGCGGGTTCGAGTCCCGTCCATTCCGCAACAAAAGCCTTAACTTGCGAAAGTTGAGGCTTTTTTGTTTTTACGATTTGTGAAGATAATCCAAATTCAAATCACATCGCTGTGATATTTAAAGGTTGATTTTTTTATTTTTGCATCACAACGACAACAATCTAAACTACGCCGTAAAACCTAGTGAAAAAAATTACCATTCTACTGTTGTTACTTACAACAGGTTTATTATGCGCCAATGCGCAGGAAAAAGCAAGCTTTGACAAAGCCTTCCAAAGAGCAAACAACGGTAAATCCCGCATAGAGATCCCTCCCCTTAAAGAGCTGCTGCATATTATGCTGGCTATTACCAAAACCGGACTTAGCAATGATGATATGGTGAATCAAAGTGGTAGCTATTATCAGGATGTACTTAAACATTTTAAGCCGTATGCAAACGAACCCATCATAAAAACCTTTGATTCTCTACTGAATGTTTCGCTCTATCATTATATTTTCATCTCCGGAAATGCAATGTCTTATGATTTATCGGGAACTACATTAAAGCGTAATCCTAATTATATTTTTCCGGCGAGGGGGGTGGCTAATATGGTGATCAATACCAATCCGTTGGATACCTATAGAAAAGATATCGAAGCGTTCGCTAAAAAATCGCAGTTCCTGGATTTCTATAGTCGGAAAAAGCCATATTATAAAAAAATAATTGCAGATTATAAATCCGGTGTAAACCTGGACAAACAGTGGAAATGGCTCGAAAAGAACTTTAAAACCCACATCAACAGCTATCTGATCCTGTGCTCGCCCCTTATCAACGGCCTTAATTATACCACTGAATTTAAAGACAAAGGTTTTAGGCAGATCGTGATGGTACTTCCCATGCTTGATCATGATCCTAAACTTTCGGCTATTCAAAACGAACTTTTCAACACAAGGGTGATGTTTTCAGAAATAGACCATAATTATGTTGGTACACCATCAGAGGCCAATAAAACTGTAATAGATAGCGTATTTAAAAACCGGGTAACGTGGGTGAATGAGAAAGCCGAGGGTACCTTTGCTTATCCAACCCCTGTCCAGGTATTCAACGAGTACATGACTTTTGGGGCTTTTTTGATCTATTGCAAGGACAATTATAGTGAAGCGCTTTATGCTGAAACCCGAAATAATGTGATTAGTTTGATGACAGCGCGTGGCTTCCCGAAAATGGAGCTATTTACATCATGTTTGGAGAAGGTAAGATCGGCAGCTCCTGATAAAAAGATTGATGATTTGTATCCGCAACTACTGGAGCTATTGGACAAGTAGCTCAATGAAGTATCCTTTAGTTTAGTAATTAAGGGCTGTCTCTTGGTAAATATTAAGGATGATCAGAAAGTATTAATGTGTCGTTATGAAAGAAAGTTAAGGCTTGTGGTTTTATAGCAGGTCTAAGTAAATATTTGGGATGAGGCTCAGTCTGTTACACAATTATTGATTAAAAAGTCGGCTACTATGGTGATAAACTCAATATAGTGCCTATATTTGCAGTCCTGAAAAGGAGAAGAGGTTCAAACTTTAAAGAGAACAAAAGGAGTGGTAGTTCAGCTGGTTAGAATGCCTGCCTGTCACGCAGGAGGTCGCGGGTTCGAGTCCCGTCCATTCCGCGAAAAAGTTTATTTCAATTAAAAGCCTGTAAACGAAATTTTTGCAGGCTTTTTTTGTTTTCTGGAAACACTAAATTATTTATTCTTCGTAAGGAAAGTGGCAATTTGGTGAGCAATTAAACGGTACAAATGCTTATTAATTATAGCTTATACATTTGTAGATGAGCTTTTAAGTAATTAAACACCTCGACTGTATTTGCCGGTATTTTCTTTGCCTGGTAACATGATGATGTAAAATGACAGGGACAAGATTTGCTATTTGAAATTAGTTCTAAGAGTAAACATTTGAGCAATCTTTTGGTTATTCTATAGATTTATACTTTAAGCAGTAATTACATATTGTTTATGGTTCGGTTATGCTCCAAGCTAAAGGGCAAATTGATTACTCAAATTCTGAAGCTGGCATCTGCGCAACTGCGCACCAGCTAAATGGGCTGGATACGGCCAACACACTTGCTCCACTGGTGTAACAAACCCGTATAACATCGCCTGCGCTACAGTAAACCGTTGTTGAGGCGTTTAAGACTTGGTTTTGATTATTGTAAGAGCTTGATGCTGCCATCTGTACGGTGTTTTTTTCAATAACTAGATACCGTTCTACTATTCCCGAACCACTATTTGTGACTTGTATCTGAAGGTTTGCAGTAATACAGTATACCCCGGATCTTCTGATGGTAATGGCATTGCCGCTGGTGAACATCGGAGCGTCTGACCCGCTGGATTGACTTTTGATAATTGATTCATAATTTAATCGTGTGGTTTGGAGTCCTGGTAAAGATTGGGAGGCGCCCTTTAATATCACAAAGCTGGTCAAAGTGCCTGTAGTTCTGGAGTCAATAATTTTATTCCACTGATTATGGTGCCAGGTGCATAATCCCCCTAATCCTGATGAGGTGTTGGTGTTGAATACAACCATGCCATCAGTTGGAGTAACTCCATTTAAGGCCATAGTGGGGCTGGTTAAGTTTATGCGTGGTGGTAAAAAACCACGGTTGGTACTTTCCAGCTCTAAAATGCTACTTGCTGCTGGAGGGGTGTTGGCGCCTATTTTTACTTGTGCCTTAACAATATATATATTGATTAACAAAGTGCAAGTAAGTAAAATTGTTTTTTTCATAACGGACAATTAGAAAGTTGTTAATGGTATTTGCGTAATGGCTAACTGGGTACCGCCATCGTTAAGTGGCGTACCTACAGGATCAGATATTATTCTGATGTAATCTCCTGCTTGTAAATAGTGTAACCCGGTATACGTTGGGCTCATGACGTCTGTGTTTTTATTATAAAATTCAGCCTTGCCGCTAGCAATTCCATTGATGCTGATGGTTATGCTGCCGATGGTGATAGAAGATGTGCTGACGATTATTTGTCGAAAACTTGCTGAGATTAAATATAGTCCCTCTGTTCTTATCCATATCTGAGCCGGATCGGCTGCATAATACATAGGCGCAAGTTCGGAAGGCTGATTAATATAAACAGGGTCCCATTGTATGCCGTTAGTTGCAGTTGCATTAAGTGCAGTAAAACGGGCATTAGTGGAATTTTTAATTTTTTCTATCATCCTGTTCCAGCGGCCATTATACCAAACATATAACCCGACACCGGTACCTGTAGTGGTATTTGTTGAGTAGATCATCATTCCGTCTGCGGGTGTGATGCCGTTAAGTGCCATAGTGAGACTTGTAAGGTTAATACGGGGTGGTAGGAAGCCTTTATTTGACGCTTCCAGTTCTAGCATTGCTCCGGTATTGGGAGCACCAGATCCTCCGATTTTCATTTGGGCCCATAAGGTGTTCTGGGTGACTATATAGATAATTATTAGTAAAGTTTTCTTTTTCATATTCATTATAAGATTTAAGAAATATCATTATTAATTCGTCCTGGTAGATATCTGTGTGACACTCATTCGTGTCGTAGGAAGCCCGCCGGGAGCAACAAGAGGTTTATTGTTAGCGCTAAAGCATGTTAGTTTAATCTCGTCGCCTGCCTCGCAGTAAATAGTAGTAGATGTGTTAAATGTCAATCTATATCCACTATCCGTAACACCATATGTATTGTAGCCCACACCTGATGTTTGCTGATTATTTTTTAAAATGGCAAAATATCGCAACTCACCGGTAACCGCATTTTCGAGTCTGCAACTGCCTGAAACAAAATATAAGCCTTTGCGTCGTATGATGATTTTGGTAGGGTTTGATGAGGACCACATGGGCGAATCGCCCGTCGGCTGTAAGATATCTGGCGCAGATTCCCAGATTATATCGTTGTTCCCGACTACGAGATTCTGTCCATATCCTTTCGTTACTGTTATGTGGCTTGCAACAATTTTTTTTGTATTATCAAACGGTTCCCATTTTCCGCCCTTCCATATAAAGAGTCCGCCAAGATTTCCATCACCGCTCCAATTGGTAGAAAAGATGATCGTGCCTTCTGCGGGGATAACGCCGTTTAGCCGCATTAATGCATTGTTTAAATATATCCTGGGGGTCAAAAAGCCTCGGTTTGTACTTTCAACGTCCAAAATCGCTCCCTGGTTAGCCGTGCCGTTAGAGTTTGCGATCTTCACTTGTGAAAACGTAGGGGTTAAAGATGTAGCGGTTAGAGATAGCGGCAAGATTATATTAAAAAGTTTGTTTTTAATCATCCTTTTAAGTTTTTAGTATTAATAATCGTAACATCTCGAGTTGTATGCGCTGAATGTAGTTTTCGAAAAATGCTTATCCGGATGGTTCAGGTCAATAGCGAATTTCGATGTATATAAACTGTATATTCTTATACCGATCTTTCATAAATATTTAAATCTATACCTAAGTAATACGACTAATATTCGTGTTTATATTAAAGACGGGAACGAAACAAAACAAGACATTTTTTGAAATAAATTGTTTCGCAAATATAGTTAATATTTCAATTTAGAACAAAAATGATTGTTTTTGTTCTAAATTGAAACTATATGTTTCATAAAAAATGTCAATTGGTTTGAGCCCTTTTTTAAAATGTTAATCCTGTATTGATCATTGAAATTTTGGCGCAGGTGATGGCTATCATTGGTTTATGAAAAAATAAATCCAGTAAGGAAAGTAGAATTGGTAGGCCTAAGGCTACATGACGGGGCTTTCGGTAGATGGTTAAATTTATACAATAAGTGTTTTGTTCCATTGGTCAGGAAAACAAAAATCCATTCATTTAATTTACGTGAAAACTTCAAATTAATGGTTTACGTGTTTTTTTCTGCGCGTCGAGCTAATCATTCGCAACAGAAATAGGCGACTGGCATACATATTCACCAATTAAAAATATTGCATAAAAACTATCATTTTGGTAATTCGGAAAGGTAGGTTATCCAAACACGATTAGAGAATTTTCACCTATTTTACTGCTTTCTTTTTTAACAATTCTTCGTAGGCCTGAAGTTTTTGTTCTTCCGTTGGGTTAGAAATCTTGATTCCGGCTTTCTCAAACGCGCCTAATAATCTTTTATCAAAATGAGCAATGTATAGTGCAAAAGATGACGAATCTTTTTCTTCAGGTATAGTTTTAAAAGGAATGTCTGGCGCTTTAAATCGGTACAGAACGGCTTGCGTGCCATCATTTCCATCTAAAATAACAGAGTCGCCATAATCTGTAATCTTCGCCTGATAATCCTTTGTGAGGTATTTTAAAGAATCATTTTCTATTTTGTAAGGAAGCCTGAAACGGCCAACTTTCTGGTTATAAAAAACTACATATTGAGAATCAATATCAAATTCGCTATAGCCATTTGCTGTGGAAAACCGATGCCATTTTCCGATCATTGATTTTTTATTTCCATCTCTATTTTTAGGATTTGGTGAATCGCATGCCGAAAGGATGAAAATAAAAAAAGCTAGAGAATAAAGGATGGATCTCATGTTAAAAAAATTAAATATTGAAGACAGTTTAATCCGGATAAGAGATTAGAAAGCAGCTATGGTATATTATTGCCCGGCTTATGGCCAGGCAGTAATGTTTTGTGAGTAGTTAAACAGATGTTATTGTGCCCAGATAGTACAGTTAATGTTGCCGTTTGTATTGGTGCCCCATGTTTCGGAAACCATGATAGCCGGAATATTTAGCTGACCAAGTGTATGCCCTAAGCTTTGCCACTTATTATAGTGGTTGGCAAAAGTAATGGTGTGGTTTTGCCCGGTAGACGTTTTCGTAACCCTTGAGCTGTAAATCTGCCTGAAACCATCACCACCGTCGATGTTTTTGCCTGTCATCCATCGGGTCCATACATTATAACCGGCGCCATCGGTTTCAAATGTACCCAGGTAAGTACCATCATGCGGTGAAACTGCACCCCAGGTTTCATTCACATAATATTCATAATAAGGGCTTCTGCTCCATCCATACCAGCCAAAAGTACCCCCTCCAGAATTTGAGTAGGCGCCCAGGTTATATCCTATCTTATAGGTTGGCGACCCAACCGAATAACCTTTGCCGCAAGTGAAATTACCGTTAAATCCATTCCAGTTAACACTGTAATTTCCACCGATGCCATTGGCGTAGTTAACTGTGCCAGTTGCACCATCACTCTTCCAAAGCGACCAAAAGAAGCCGTTGTGTGTACCCGATTGATAAGATTCTACTGAGGCAACAGCTTTGTCGGAAGGAGGTTGAGCAATAGTGGTCTCCGGCTCTGTCTTTTCATTTTTTTTACAGCCGGTTAAACCTGAAGTGCCTGCAAACGCTAAGGTTGCAGCTACAACAAAAGTAACCTTCCTGGTTACACCTGTCAATGAGTTTCGTTTTCTCATAATTAAAAATAAATTGGTTAGGGAAGCAAAATAAATGTATTAAGATTCGGTAGGTAGCTAATAATCAGCAAATTTGTTATACAAATGTTTATACATTACGTGTATTTTTAATTTTATTATATTGTAGTTTTTTATTTATATTTCATCATAGTAAAGAACAAAAGGTAATGGACTAATAATTATCTTTCTGCCCAGGTTTTTTTTCAATGTGGCTCATTCGTAACTTTCCATATAGCGTTTTAATAAGTTGCATCATTTTGATTAAAAAACAAATAGATAATGAAAAAAATAACGCTCGCATTATTGGTGGGTATTACGCTACTAACCTGTAAAAAAAATAAAACGACTTCTGATTGCGGGGACAAGATCTGTACTGAGGAATTTGCTTCCATAATGATAAAATTCGTAGATAATAAGGGGTCTGGTATTGAAGTAAAGGATTTCGATGTAATCAACCAACGTACAGGGAAGCGCATAATGGCTAATTCGAGTATTTCTACCAACACCACGAAAGGTGTGTTTATTATTGTTGATGACCAAAATAAAGCCGACTTATCAGAACAGGGGGATGATTTGAAAATTATGGGTACTGCTGTAGATACCCAGCAAACGAAGTCTGTTGTTGTTAAAGTAAGTGGGGGTAAATGTGCATGTCACATTGTTAAAATCTCTGGACCAGATCAAGTTGCTTTCAATTAATATGATTGACGGTAGCATCTAATTGAAATAAATCTCTCCGAGGAATCGTCATTGCAGACGACTTTTTTAAGGTCTGTCAATGGTAAAATACAGAATGACCAACCTTAAAATTGATCTGGCATTTCAATACTAACCTGAATTTGATAATTACTTGTTAAAAATAGTGTTTTAAAGGCGATTGATTTCGCTCTATTCGTCATGCTGAATTTATTTTACAAGTAGCGCTAGCATTTTCAATTGCCTTGTAGCTACTGCGTGGTCAACATCTTTTTAGCATGCAAGACCCTGAAATGAATTACCTTCGGTGAGCTCGCCAAGGCTCGGTTCAGGGTGACGACTCTGAATTGAAAATGTCTTACAGGGACCATTAAAATTGGATTCAGGTAACTATGCAAAATCCAGATAAATTACCCTTAATTTTGAATCAACAAAAAAGCTGTACCTATTTTTAGTTGGTACAGCTCCATTATAAAATTTACTCCGAGAAATAGTTCTAATCCAGCAATGTCCAGGTTTTTCTGGCCTGTACCTGTTGTACCACCTGCTGTTCGGCAACTACGATATTTTCTTTACGCTGACCAATGTATTCTAGTCCACTTAGTTTATTCCAAAGGGCGACTAATACGTTCATAAATTCGCTTACCATTACCATACTGTTATTAATCTGCTTATGATCGTAAACCAATTCGATGGTTTTGGCCAAAAGCTCTTCAAAATTTCCTGGCGTAACATCTTTCCATTCGTAAAAATATTTGAGCAACTCTTCCCTTTCGCGCGGATCAATCAGTTTGATGGCAGTAAAAAAGATATGCGCCAGACTAGAAAAATAACCGGTCAAAACAACGGGCGATTCGCGGTGCGCAATATTTCTGTATTCGTAGAATAAGCCTGCAATATAATCCACAATCTTTTCAGAAATCAGACGGATATTTTTGCCAAGCGGTGTAATATTGTCGCGTCCTCCCGTTTTATCAATGATTTTGAAAGCAGCCAGCTGCAAATCGTTTAGTAAAACACTGAAAGACTCATAATATCTGATCAATGCCGGATGGCTGGTTATGGTTGAGCTTGGCGGAATATAATTAGTGTTGATGGACAATCTTCCGTTCTCGTAATAAACCTGTCCAATCGTTAAAAAATAGCTGTCTGCCGTTTGTGAACTCACTTCACTTTCAGGCAAAACGGTGATAGAATAGCTTTTAGCCAATTCAGGATAGCGGATCGGGCTTTCTTCAGGATTTGGTGTACCTGTGGGTACGCGGTTAAATGGACTCACAACCAGCAGAATTACATAGTTACGGGGTTCTGACTGGCCAAAATAATGGTTATGAACCAAGGTGTCCATGTTGTCGGATTGTGTAATATCAATGTGGCAGCCCTCGGGTGTAACAGCGTTACAATACCTCACCCTGATTTCGATATGATTGGTTGCCTTTTCGATTATTTCGATGTCGTGTGAACTTTTATAACCCGCAAATGGGGGTAAAAATCCGTAATTGCTGCTATTGAGCTGTAGCGATACGGCATCTCTGACAAAATCCTGCAAATAGAGATCGCTTACCGTGAAATGATCACTGGAAAGTTTCATGCCATTAATCCAGTTGATGGATTTATATTTCAGCGGCTTTATCATGATAAATGTTTTTATAGATTAGATAAATATAGCACTTTCTCCAACTTCGTTAGGCTTATTTATGTTTTCTGATACGCGTTTTGCATAAATGGTCATTTTCTCCGTAATACCGTTTTCAATGATATCCAGATCAGGATCTATGAAAATATTACGTTTAAAAAAGGAAGTTTTAATAAAGAAAATCCATTTATAATTCTCATGGTCATCGCTTCTGAACTCCACAGGGCTTTTGGCAAACTTCAGGTTGTAATCGTCAATAAACTTATGAAACCAGATACCGAAGTTCATGTTTTCTACAGCTTTAACTTTCACTTTTAATGGTTCCGGGTCGGTGCTTCTTTTATAAAGTTCTAACTCCAGCACCAAAAGCCTGTTGAAATCTACATGATCCATATTGATATCTAAAGGTGTATCAGGATACTTCCATATTTTGTAGATTTCTGAAGGAATGCTCAGCAGGGAAACATAGGCCCACCAGAAAAGAAGCGGAACAAAGAAACAGGCAATGCTGCCCGCACCAAACCAGCCAAAATTTACTGAACTTAACCAATTGAAGGCAAGTTGATACAAATAGACCGATAAAATGGCCGCAACCAAGGTGGCGAAAAAAATAAATACCTTACGTTCCAGCAAATCTTTCGGGTAATATTTTGTAAGTAAATAAACAAACACAATGCCCGTCAGAAGGTAAAAAATACAGCATATAATATAGCCCCAGGGCATAAAATTAAAGTTGAGGAAGCCCAAAAAACCTGGAATCGCTAAAATAATGCCGATAATCAGAACACTTACAATAAGTTTTTTGTTGTTTAGAAATTGGTTCTTCTTGTTGATGATAGAGAGTACCGCCGTTGAGACCATAAAGATCAGCGGAAACAGGAGAAAGCGAATAAAAAATGATTTAACGTCCATTAATTTTTATAGATGATGCACTACAAATATAGTATCTTTAGTATTTGATATGATTCTTATTTTTTTCGATAACAAAAATTTAATCCTATAACAAAAATGCAAGCTTAAAGTTTACATGAAAAAAGAAACTTTTATTAATAATGACCTCTTTACAGATTACAAAGCAGTAGCCCATGCTGCCGATTTGATAGAACGTGATGTTATAGCAGCCGATCGCATCGAAATTATTCCGTTAGGCCCCGATAAGCGGGCTTTTTCAAAAGATATTGAAAGTACAAGTGTTTATTATTCTGAAAAAAGAAGGCACGACCGCGTTCGGATACATACGAATAGGGAAGGCTTATATGATATGCTGCCTGAAGGTCTTTTCCACCGGCCACCAACCGGTAGTGCCGGCATGGATGAAGAATCGATGATCAAGGATATCAGGGAACGGAGGGAAGAAGAAAAAGAGGCCCGATTATTTTTTACCCCGTTTGACGCCGAAATCAATCATGTAAGGATCATGACCGAGCTTTATGAAAATATGCTCGATAAAAAAACAACTTATTCTGATTTAGGCCGGATTTTTGAATTTGGATGGGACGAATTTAACCTTCTCAACAAGGAGCAGAGTATTATCTGGATGCACCTGTTACCAGAGATCCAACAAAAAAGAAACGATATCGATTTTGTTTCTAAAGTACTTACCGCATTGTTTAATCTGCCTATCGCCATTGTAAATGCTACAGCTCATGTTAAGCCCATAAAAATTGCAGACGATCTGCAGATCCAGCTGGGCTCGGGCGCACTGGGCATTGATACCATTATAGGAGATAGTTTTACCCCGGAAAATGAATCGTTCAATATTAATATTGGGCCAACTTTCCCGCAGGAATTGGTGAATTTTATTCCAGGGCAGAAAAACAGAGCCATTTTGGATATGGCCATAAGCTATTTGATGCCTGTAGATGCAGAGGTAAATGTTGAGCTCCTTACTGCGCCCGATTTTCAGGAGACGGTATTAAGTGCAGATGGTGAGCGTGCTTATCTTGGTTATACCGTATATCTTTAAAATTTCATTTGATAGCTGATCGGATCCTATATATGCAGCTTCAGGTTTTGCTTTCCAAAAAACAGACATCAAATGTAGCTGACACGGAAAGGCACTATTTAGGGGTTTTGGAAATGAACAGTTCTACTCCTATGGCGGTTGGCAGCCCCGCTATCCCTTCAAGTCCTCGCTGCGCTCCGGGCTTTCCGTTTTATCGGGTTTAGGAACGAAGGGCGGTGCAACTAGGCTCCATACAACTCCAAATAGTACCCCCAACCTGCGTAACTAAACGGGATTAAAGTGGCAGCTCCTGATTTTTCATCGGGACTATAACGGAAAGCCCGGCGAACATTAAATGCAGCTTCAGGTTTTGCTTTCCAAAAACAGACATCAAATGTAGCTGACACGGAACGGCACTATTTAGGGATTTTGGAAATGAACAATTCTACTCCTATGGCGGTTGGCAGCCCCGCTATCCCTTCAAGTCCTCGCTGCGCTCCGGGCTTTCCGTTTTATCGGGTTTAGGAACGAAGGGCGGTGCAACTAGGCTCCATACAACTCCATATAGTACCCCCAACCTGCGTAACTAAACGGGATTAAAGTGGCAGCTCCCGATTTTTCATCGGGACTATAGCGGAAAGCCCGGCGAACATTAAATGCAGCTTCAGGTTTTGCTTTCGAAAAAACAGACATCAAATGTGGCTGACACGGAAAGGCATTATTTAGGGGTTTTGGAAATGAACAGTTCTACTCCTATGGCGTTTGGCAGTCCCGCTATCCCCTTAAGTCTTCACTGCGCTCCGGGCTTTCCGTTTTATCGGGTTTAGGAACGAAGGGCGGTGCAACTAGGCTCCATAAAACCCCAAATAGTAACCCCCAACCTGCGTAACTAAACGGGATTAAAGTGGCAGCTCCCGATTTTTCATCGGGACTATAGCGGAAAGCCCGGCGAACATTAAATGCAGCTTCAGGTTTTGCTTTCCAAAAAACAGACATCAAATGTAGCTGACACGGAGAGGCACTATTTAGGGGTTTTGGAAATGAACAGTTCTACTCCTATGGCGGTTGACAGCCCCGCTATCTCTTCAAGTCTTCGCTGCGCTCCGGGCTTTCCGTTCTATCGGGTTTAGGAACGAAACATGGTAGATTTTAGGCTTAATGAAACCTCAAATAGTAGCACTGACCTACCTATATAAACGGGATTGCAGTGGCAGCTCCCGATTTTTCATCGGGACTATAGCGGAAAGCTCGGCGAACATTAAATGCAGCTTCAGGTTTTGCTTTCCAAAAAACAGACATCAAATGTAGCTGACACGGAAAGGCACTATTTAGGGGTTTTGGAAATGAACAGATCTACTCCTATGGCGGTTGGCAGCCCCGCTATCTCTTCAAGTCCTCGCTGCGCTCCGGGCTTTCCGTTTTATCGGGTTTAGGAACAACAGATAGTGCATTTTGGAAATATAAAACCTTAAAAGTCAACACTGACCTACTAAACAGGATTACATTAAGTAGCTCCAGATTTTCATCCTACCGTGTTGACACCTTTTTTTAGAATAGTTTTTGGCGTTTTACTCACTAGCTTTAATAAAACACGGATTTTAACTAAGGACGCTGTCAATCCCGAAAGAATGATGTGCCGCTGTTTTTTTGATGCGCAAGGCATTGTGCAAAGGGCTCATCGCCGGATGGACAACGCGCTTTGGATACTTTGGCGCCACAAAATGCTTAGCATTCTTGAGTAACAGCTAAACCAACTAACGACAACGAAAAACTACCACGCCACCGCGGCATAGCGCGATAGAAGGATATCATAATAACAGGATAGCAATCTGATCGAGATGGGACACCGATCATTATACTGCCCTATACCATGCTGGTTTCAACATTAACCGGTAATGCACATTCATCGTGCTTCTTAAATTCAATTTTGCCAGGGTAAGACTCAAAATCTCTTCCCAATCTTGTGCGCTAAGTTGAAGGTTGTCTGCCGGTTCGATGACAATATCTGTAGTTTTAATAAAACCTGCATTCGGCTTGTTATCCATAATAATGCCTTTGGCCAGTGTAATACCTTTTATTTTGTTGCCCAGTTCGTAACGGCAAAAATTAATGACGTCTGCTTTGGTAATAATCCGGTCTGCCGTGGTCAACCCATATTTATAGGCCTGTACGCTGTTTGTGGCATTTAGCTTCGATCGGCCTCCTTTTGTCTGGCTCAACAAAAAAATACTTTCAGCATTTACCTTGTTATTATCGTATAGTGCTAACCGGCTGCCTGCATTAATGTGGTTGGCCTCTTCCGCCTGTGTAACCCAGATATCTAAAAATAAAATATCAGCATCGTCAATCGGTTTTAATACAATATAACTCGGTAATTCTTTGATATCTTTTAATGCCGAACGGCTCTTTTGTTCGATAAGTGCGATATTTTGTTCTAAATTTTTAAGAACCGTGCTTAAAAAATCCGGACCATATGCAGAGAATGAAGCTTTCTCATCCCTGAGCAGTTCAAACAGATAATCGACCAGCTCTTTTGCGTTTCTGGTATCAAAACGCTCCGTGCCACCATATCTGATGGAAAAGGAACCGTCGCCCTTATCATTTTCATTGGTATAAGGAATTTCGTTGTAACTTTTGCCTTTATTATCTTTCAGATTTTCTACCGCCAACATCTGATCCATCGCTTCGGTTTTAATCGGGATAATATTGTTCATGGTTTTAAGCCGGTGTTTAATCTGGCTTAACTTTTTATTTACCACAGGAAAAGCATTGATGTAGATATGGAGTTCATTCAGCATTTCCTGATTAATGGCTGCGGGGAAAACTACCTTTAGCCATTTTACTTTTGGATCAATCTGATTTAAAGCATTTGGTTGGAAAATGTTTGAAAAAGTAGCTGGTAATTCCCTGCTGTCATCAATATTAAAATCATTAAGATCGCCAAGGGTAATAAATCTGTTGCTGTAAAATTGTAATACATCGGCCTTAATCCGATTAAGTAACTGTTTGTGATGAAACGGAGCTTCAGCTTTACCGGTTAAGGGCTCGTCCATAAACCTCTCCGTATAAGCCGTAATTTCGTTATCCTTATAGAACCATTTGCCCAATGATAAAAGATCATAAGTATTTTCAGGCACCGAATAATTTTTCCAATCAAAAAATAAATTCAGTTTATTAAAGTCCATCCAGTTTTTTATGCCGGTAAAACCAATGTAGAGGGTATTTTTCTCTATAGAAAAACCAGGCAAAGTGTTTAACACCGGCTGCTTACTCATTTGTTCTACATTAAAAAGTGTAGTTCCGGTGGCGATATATCTTATAGCAGCATTTTTAACTTTTACCGTATGCAAAGGACTAAAGAAAATATCTGCTTTTTTAGCCTTATCATTTTCCTGCAGAATATTTTTCTTAAACGCAAACTGGGTATATGGCGAAAGATAATCTTCTTCTTCAATAGGTCTGGCATGGATAATGGCATGTGCAGGTAAAGAGGAGGTTAGATGATCAGGAGCCAGAATACGGCTAATTTTATCGAAAATCCTATTTTCCAGGTTTTTTACATCATTAGATACGTTAAAAAGTTCGTTGCTCAGGGCATCAATAATCAGCTTTACAAGCGGATCAAAATCATTACTGTCTTTAACATTCCAAAAATCTTCGGCATTTTTTAAAATTCTATTTCTGATTTCATCTTTTGATGAATAAAAAACTGGCTTCATGTGTAGAATATTTTGAGCGTTCTGGTTTAGGTTGATAATGGGCTAAGAAATAAAGCGGTATTGAAAAAATATTTTTCTCCTGTAGTTTTTATCAGTGCCCTTACGCTGATATCAACCTTTTTTTTGATCTCGGTTATTTTACGTAATGGATACACATTTTCTACTTCGGTAATGTGTACTTCTACTGAAGTATCATATATCCTGAACTCATTGTCGGTAATTGATTTTAGTAACGATTTTCGAAATTTTTCCTCCCAGATGCTTTCACTTACAATTAATTCGAAATCAAGATCCCATATCTCGCACCCAAAATCGTTACGGTATCTATGTTCCCCAAAGCGGGTAAAAATAATCAGCTCTATGTGGTTTGAAATCGATTTACCAAGGTCTGTTGGCTGAAGGCCATTACCTGAAAAGATGGACTTAAATCTGAAGGGTTTGTGATAAAAGTTTTCAGACATAGACGGTTTGGCTTAAAGTTTGTTAAAAATAAAAGAAATAAAATCGTTTTTATAACCAAACAACAAATATTAAAAATTGTTATAGTACGGTGATAATTTGAACAAAAATGTGTGATTTTATGCCGATTTGATGTCAGATTAATCATTAAGCTATTGTTATGTGAAACCATTAACCTGCTATGAAACCCATTAACGCCATCGAAATCAGGAGTGCTTACACCAAATTTATCTTAGACTTTGTACTGCTTACATTATTCTCTATTCTTTGCATTTATCTCTTTTTTGCAGCTTCTGATTATGAGTACAGCTTACTTGATAAAAAAGTAAAAGAAACCGATAAACTTTCTTACTTAAGAAAAGATATCAATACAAATTTTGATCTTATTCAGGTCCGTTTTAAAGAGCTTGCCCAATATCGCGATTATAATGCAAATGAAATGAGCAAACAAAGTATTTTACTCAGTGATATTCAGAGTGCCAATAACAGGATAAAAGAATTGATTTCTAAAAAAACCGAACCAAGTCCGAGTTTTGATCTGTATGAAAAACTAAACAAAAATGTCGGTGCCATGGCCGATTTACAAGATTCGCTTTTTCAATCAAGGAGCGATATACAGCGGTATAAAGAACGGATAAACGAATGCCAGAAAGCGAACCAATCAGCAGCACAAAAGATCAGAAACGGTAGATACGGCAGGTAATTAAAAAGATATGATAAAATTGAGCATAAAGGAAAGGCGCGAACAATTTTTGTTTTTTATGGCTTTGTTCGTTTTTACTGTTGGGCTTTTGAGCTTTGGGATTTTTTATAGCGATAAATCGCGGTACGAAATTTCCAAGGAAGAACTCGAAGTTAAGATCAATGAGAACGAAGCATTTGAAAACATGGTTAAAGAAACCATGCCCACCATTGATACGACTTTTAAACAGATTACCCGTTATAACCCAAATGTTCAGGCCGTTTTTTTGAAGAACGATATTCAGCTTTCATTAGGTTCGATCAAAGCTGCGTTTGATCGTAAAGCATCAGATTCGCGGTATAAAATCTTTGTGCAGACCGCTCAGTTATACGATAGATTATTTTATGATAGACAGGAACAAAATAGAAACATTTCAGATATCGAGCTGCACAAAAGGCAATTAGATGATTGCATTACCAACAGGCGTCAGTTGCAGCAAACGATATCGGCAAGATAAATATTACCAAAAACAACCTATAAAAAACGCTACCTATGTCTGAAACAAACACCAAGCAAGTTAATTCAAATTCGCAGGGCTATGTTATCCTTTACATCCTGTTGGCTGTATTGCTCTTAACAGGCCTTATTTTCTTATTCAAGAGTTCATTATTCGAAAAAAGGAAAATTGATGCGAGAATCCTTAAGGATGAAATTTATTTAAATGAAGATTTGGTTTTTACCGATAATACCCCAAAAGCCTCCAAATGGTTATGGGAATTTGGTAATGGCGAAAAAGCCACCACAAAAACCGGTACTTATCATTATACCAAGCCCGACACTTATATCGTTCGTCTAACTGTTGATGGTGAACTGCGCCAGGAATTTCCGGTTACGGTACGCGATACCGTGCATACACCTGTTGTGGACAGTATTCTAACCATTAGCGGCCCAACAGCCGGTTTGGTTAACGAAGAGATCAGGCTCGAAGGTGATGGTCCTGGAAAAGATTTTGAATGGGCTTTCGGCGAAACCGGCCGCGTTGATGTAAAAGGAAAAACCGCCCTGTATACTTACCGTACCCCAGGAAAATATGTAGTCCGTCTGCGGTCTGATAAAGCCCGTAAGCCTGCTTTTTTAACTGTGTTGATTACTGATCCCAATGCAGAGATAGTAGAAGATCTGGTTGCCCCTGGTGATGGAGAACGTAAAACCATCGACGATATCAGGGCCCGCTTGCAGGCCATAGCCAACGGCGCAGACTTTAATTCTAATTACTACTACCTCATTAACAAATACATGTGCAACAATGAAAAGGTAACTGTAAATGTAGAAATGAACGGTAAGAAAAAACAGACTGATATTTATTCGTATTGTATGGGTTTAACATTTGGGGGCGAGATAGCAGTAGATGAGGCCCAATTAACCATTAAGCCAAATTCTACCTGTGCCAGTTTATTAAATATTAAACAACATTCGGGAATGGCCCAGCCTGCAGCAACAGCAGCTACTGACGCAGCTCCGGCAAAAACAAAATAGATTAACATCTTCACCTAATTTTAAGCTCATCCACTAAGAATATGAAAAAATATTATGCCTTAACTATCCTATTATTGGGAATATCGTTTGCCTATGCACAATCTCCGGCATCCTTTGGCAAAAAAGTAAAATATATGCCTAAATCTTATGAGAAGCCGGCCGAAACCATAAATATTAACGATAATACCGGTAGAAGCAGTCTGCCCTGGATTGTTTTTTCCGACCGTGAAGATAACTATACCACTACGGCACCTGGCGGAAGCCTTATCATGAAAAAAATCAGCTTTATGGAACCTTTTTATGTTTCTAAAGAAGAAAACGGTTACCTGAAACTGATTAAATATAAACCGGGGATGATCAGGGGGCGGAAAATAAATGATAAAAAAAGTGCCATTAGTTACGGATGGATCGCAAAATCCAAACTGCTTTTATGGCAACGTGCATTCTCTAACCAAAAAACGGGTTATGCTGAGAAAGCCATTGGTATTGTTAACGGAAAAAATGCCTTAACCGAACCAAAATTTTATTTTGATACTACCGATTCCATTTTGGTTTACAATACACCCGAGCTTAAAGACAGAAGGGCTAAAGTGAGGTTGCACGAAATCGCCTACATCTATAAAAAATCTGAAGACGGTAAAAAATACCTGATTGGTTCTGAAGATCAATTAGTTGCGGATAGCGCCTTAAAAAGTATTTATGGATGGGTTTCTGCTGAGACAGTACATCACTGGGGCGATCGTTTATACATCACTTCAGCTAAACCTGGCGATTATGACAAGGATGATTCTACGGCAATGGCCATTAAAAACGGCATTAATAACGGAACTGCTTTTGTAATAGATCCCCTATTGCCCAGAGAAAACCTGATCCTGCGTAGTGTACCTGTTGTTTCAAATGACGAAGGCAGCAAAACGGTGGGTATCGCAACAGATGTTTACAATAAAAAAGACAATAAGCTATTAACCATCAACGGTTCATCACTTTCCTATCAGGATTATTTGAATCTGCGTAAAAATAAGACAAAGGTAAATGTTGTTTTTGTAGTAGATGGTGGAAGCTCAATGACCAAGTATTTATCCGGAATGACCAATACCATTGGTTCATTTGAAAGCATTATGGGCGATTTTGGTAAAGGTACGAAGGTAAGCTATGGTGGTGTGGTGTACCGGGGCGAAACCGGCTGTGGACAACAAGGTATTTTTGTCAGCCCGGTTCAGGATGATTACAGGAAATTAATGACTTTTTTATCCAACCAGGCAAAAAATACCATGAGGTGTAATGGAGAGATTACCGAAAGCCCGGTTTTTAGTGGGTTAAAAGAAGGAATAAAGTTATTTAAGGCAAAAAAGAACGAAACCAATTTAATTATTTTAGTAGGTAGCACCGGAAATACAGGCGGTACCAATAATTATCTTATTAATGAGTTGAGCGAGCAGGTTGCCCTTGCCGATGCCCGTATTTTAGCCTTACAGGTATATAGCGATTTCAACCAGTCGTTTAACGATTTTGTAATCCAATCTCGTAAACTGGTTTCAGAATCAGCCATCCGTGCGGCTGAATACAGGAAAAATACAATGGTTAAAGGTGAAGGTTTGAAAAGCTTTCAGCCTTACAATACCAGTCTGCAAGATTCTATTTCATACTACCTGGATTACCCTAAAAACAGTTTGATACAAGGAGGGGTGGTTTTCCCGACCAAAGGATCGGTAAATTCCAACCAGAGTATGACGATTGCTTTGCGCCGTTTTGTAAAAGAAACCAATATGGATATTTACAACCAGATCAGCTCTTTGGACAGTGCTTTCCGCTTAACCGGGATTTCCCGTAAAAACCTGTCAGCTGATGTGGAAGCTTTATTGCCTCAGCCTGTCGGCATGGAGGTGGCTGATCGTATGCCGCACAATGCGTTTAAATACTATACCACTGCTAATATATCTGCCGATGTAGTAAAAAATAACCCCTCTACCTTACAATATGCAATTGTACTGAATAATATGGAGTACAAACAGATTATAGATGTTTTTACGATGATGTTAGGACAAAACCTGCAGGCAGATCAATCTTCTTTCAGAAGCAAGTTGGTTAAAAACTACGTAAGAATGCCTAAACAATTATTGGGTATGAAGATATCATCGGGTGATATTAAAGCCATGACCTTAACAGACTACATTAAATTGGTTACAGGTTTGCCTATAAACAATGATTTTTTATCTAAATATAAAGTAAGCGATTTAAAGAGTACTTCCAGAATGCCGCTGGATCAGTTCGAAACTTATATTAAGTTACTGGATCAGTCGGTTCAGCAGATCAAAAGAGCTACGCAGATTGAACAGCAGTTTATTTCGAACGGCAAGATTTACTACTACATTACCGAAAATAATTTTAACCCGGCAGTATTGCCTCCAACCAACTAAAGGCCATGGCAGTTACAAATTTAAGCGAATCGGTAAAAACAGCCTTGCATATTGCACAGTCGCTGGCAAAAGAATACAGAAATGAAGTATTTTCTGCAGCTCATTTGCTCAAAGGTTTAATGCATAAAGATGTAGGTTTAAGATCTTTTATCACTTCCATCGGAAAAGATGACGAGTACATCAGCGAGTGGGCTGAAGTTAGGATAGATGAGCAGGCGAAATCCACAAGTCTGAACGATACCGTTAGCGGTGCGCCAGAAATTGCAGTGATTTTCGAAGAAGCCGACAATGTGCGTATTAAACTCGGACTTGACTTAATTACACCGGTTTGTGTATTAACTGCACTGGCAAAACCCGGCATCGGTTTTCAGCCCGATCAGTTAAAATCATTCCCAATCAAAGAACGTGAAATTTTAGATCTGTATGTAAAGGATGAAGAAATTTCGAAGGTCGTTTCGCCAGACAAAACAACCGCAGGTGCAGAAAATAAAAGTACAGGTAATGCGCTGTATAAATATTGTTTGGATCGCTTACAAATGGTTAGGGATGGTAAAACCGACCCGATAATTGGCCGTGATAAGGAAACCCGGCAGATGATGGAAATTCTTTGCCGCAGAACCAAACCCAATGTAATTTTAACTGGCGATGCCGGTGTGGGCAAAACTGCTCTGGTAGATGGCTTTGCCATTGATATCGTAAACCAGAACGTGCCTGATCGTTTAAAACCAGTTCAGCTTTTCGAATTGGATTTAGGATCGTTAATTGCAGGCGCATCTTATAAAGGTGAAATTGAGGATCGTTTGAAAAACATCATCAAAGAAATAAAACAGTTCGAAAAAGCGGTGCTATTTATTGATGAAATTCACACGTTGTTAGATAGCAAAGGTCCTTTGGGGGCTGGTATTGGCAATTTATTAAAACCAGAACTGGCCCGTGGCGAAATAACCGTGATTGGTGCTACCACCATTGATGAGTACCGTAAGATTATCGAGCCAGAGCAGGCTTTCAGCAGGCGTTTTGAAGTGCTTCAGGTAAATGAACCAAATGAAGAAAGCACCATAAAAATGTTGCAGAAACTGGCTGTGAAATACGAAGAACACCATACCTTAACCATTGAGCCAGATGCTTTAGGCGAATGTGTACGGCTGGCCAAACGTTATATGAAAGATAGAAGGCTGCCTGATTCAGCTTTTGATCTGTTAGACAGGACTATGGCGGCCATGAAAATGATGAACGATACCTCTGATCAGGCCATTGATAGTTTGGAAACGGAGCTGGAGACCTTGAATGCAGATACAGAGCAATCAGAAGCCGATCAATTTGCAGATTATAAATGGCTTTATTCATTACTCCAAAATAAACTAAGTCCGGTTTTATTGGGCCGTTTAACTGATGAAACGCAAACCGACGCTTTTGAAACCGCTGATGAATACAAAGATTTTATCAATAACAGCCTGCAGGAGTTAAAAAAATATGCAGCTGAAAAAAGCGACCACATCACTAAACAGGATATTGCTTCAATTGTGGCCTATAAAACAGGCATCCCAATGGGGAAATTGCAGGCTGGCGAAAAGGAGAAACTGCTCAATATGGAGCAATACCTAAAAAAACGTGTGGTAGGGCAAGATCAGGCTTTAAAAGCTGTTTCAGATGCCATATTGGAATCGAGAAGTGGACTAAACAAAAAAGGACAGCCAATCGGATCTTTCTTTTTACTAGGCCCAACCGGTACGGGTAAAACTGAACTGGCCAAATCAATTGCAGAGTTTTTATTTAACGATGAAAAGGCCATGATCAGGTTCGATATGTCAGAATTTAAAGAAGAACACAGTGCCGCCCTGCTTTATGGTGCCCCTCCGGGCTATGTGGGTTACGAAGAAGGTGGCTTATTGGTGAACAAGATCAGGCAGCAGCCTTACTCTGTACTATTATTCGATGAGATTGAAAAAGCACACCCTTCGGTTTTCGATACCTTTTTGCAGATTCTTGACGAAGGCCATATGCACGATCGTTTAGGAAAAGAAGGTGATTTTAGTAATTCGCTTATTCTTTTTACTTCAAATATCGGCAGCGAATGGATAGCAGAACAGATCGGTAAAGGCGTTATTCCGGCTTCAAACCAATTAATGGAGGTTATGGCCGGACATTTCCGCCCTGAATTTTTAGCGCGGATTTCTGAAATTGTTCCGTTTGCACCAATTAACGAAAGTAATGTGGTACGCATCTTCGAAATTCAACTGAGCAGTCTGGTACAGTCGTTGAACAAAATGGGTATCGAGTTTGAAATCGCAGAAGATGCCAAGAAAATGATTGCTTTAGATGGCTTTACACCAAAATATGGTGCCAGGCAGTTATCGGCAGTGATCAGAAATCTGCTGCGCAGGCCAATTTCCAAATACATCATTTCTGGTGAGCTAAAAAAAGGATCGAAGATTAAAGTAAGCAAACATGCGGAAGAGGATAAACTAACGTGGCAAATTATTGAGCCAGAAGCTGCAACATTGGAACAAAAATTGAGTTAAAACGTTAACTATTATATTATTAGAAAAAATTAATCGTAAATCTAAATCAACATACCATGTTTAACTATGAAATTGGAGGTAACGAGCGAAAAATTGATACTTCAGAAGCTTTCGCGGAGATTGCCCATAACAAAACGCTTTTCGTACAGAAACTTACCGATAACGAACCGATAAAACCTGAAAAGGTAGAAGGATTAAAAACCGTAAAGGAAGTATTCGAGCATTATAAACCAAATGTAAGAGTAGCTTTCGAAAAGCAGGACGGATCTCCGGTTAGCGAAACCTTAAACTTTAACGACCTGGGCGATTTCGGCGTAAAAAATATCATTAATCAAAGTAACTACCTCACCAATGTGAACATTGAGCGGGAGATGTCGCTGAATGTAATTAAACAGTTAAAATCGAACAAAACCTTAAAAGCGACATTGGATGATGAAGAAACCAAATCGGCCTTTATCAGTGCTTTGAAGAATTTTGTTGATGAGTTAGAACAAAATAAATAATCTAAACGCTGAGAAAACATGTCAAATCCTCAAGAATTAAAAGCAGACCAAAATATATCCGAAGCAGGTTTTAAACCGGCAGAGGGTAAAACCATAGAAAAAACATCACTTAAAGATAACTTAGAGAAACTGGCCAGGGTGGGCGGTTTCGATTTGTTGGAAGCAACAGTTGATGGCCTTCAGAATTTAAATCCGGAAAGAAAAGCACGGAAACAGATTTTTTTAACCGGCGATGAAAAGAAGAAAGAACGCGAAGAGCTGAAAAAGAAAATCCAGCTTTGGATAGATGTGCTTGAGTCATCCAACTCTGTAGCCGATATGGTTGAAAAAAGTACCGAAAAACTGAATGCTGCAGAAGAAAACTTAAATAAAAACATTGCTACCGCGCTGGAAAGTACCCGGGAACTGGAGCAGGCTTATCGATCGGTACATTTATTTTATAAAAATACCGAATCGGACAAACTGAAAAACGTGGTGCTGTTAAATGCATCAATGGATCAGATCAAAGACCTTGATAATCCCCGTTTTATCGAATATGTAGATGACGAGTTAAAACAAAATTACGATCGCCTGGATCTTCGTAATAACTATTCGCTGATGGTTGTTCCGGGTTATATGGGATCTAACAAAGTACTGGAAAGATGGGCTAAAATTGCACACAACAACAAAGCGATGCTGGTAACCGACTTTGCCGATTTAGATCAGCCGGATGATGTACTCGATTTATTTACTGCAGCAAACTTCACTGGTGGGGATCCCTTTAGATCAAACGTGATCATGACCTGTAACTGGCTGGTGGGCCGCGGTAAAGTGGCAGAAGTAGGTGAGGAAGATGATCTTACCGTACCGGGGTCGGCGGCTTTAGCAGGTAAAATGTATTACACCTTAATGTCGCAGGTTACAGCGGGTAAAAAACATGGTGCTATAAATGAGGTTGATGGCGTAAAATTCGATTTAAAGAAAAGTGAGATTTCTCATTTAGAACGCGTTGGTTTGGTACCAATGGTAAATGAGTATGGCAAAGTAATGGCATTCTCGGCTAAAACACTATTCAATGGTGATAACATTGGTTTACAAACCTATTCAGTAGTACGTGTATTCGATTATATCACCAAAGTATTGTTCGATTTCCTGAACAGAAGGGCTTTCGAAAACTGGACTTCTAAAACCGAGCAAGATCTGCGTGGCCAGATTGTTAAATTTTTGGATGGCATCCAGGGTGCTGACCGCTTGATTGAGCGTTTTAAGATTATGCGTTTTGAAAGGGATGAGCAACAAAAAGACAGGATCCATCTTGATATACACATTACACCGTATTTTCCGGCCAAAAGTTTTGTGGTAAAACTAGACGGACATAAAGGTGAAGATGAAAGCACCACCTGGAGTTCAGAATATAATCAGCAATAGTTTTTGGTAGCTGAAAATAAAAACCCAACCCCGGCGTTGGGTTTTTTTATGGGGTATGCATCACACTTAACAAATTCTTTATAATTTTGTAATGCATCGGCCCAATCAGATTAATCAAAAAAAATGAAGCAAGTACTTATCCTGAATGGGGATATCGAAAAAAACGCATCTACAAATTTCCTGATTAACGCCTATAGGCATGGTGCAGAAAGTGCTGGCGCAACTGTGAGGGAGTTGGCCATTATCGATCTGATATTTAACTCGAACAAACTATTTAACAATAGACAGATTGCAGAGTTGGAACCCGATTTGCAGAAAGCCTTAACGGCGATTAGGCAAAGTAATCATGTCGTGCTTTTTTGTCCGGTGTATGTAGATCATATTCCGGCAAAGATTAAAGGCTTTTTTGATCGTTTGTTTATGCCCGATCAGATTTTTGCTACCCAGCAGCAAAATGTAAATAATAACTTTAGCGGCCGCTCGGCAAGAATTGTATCCATTTTGGATGAAGCAACTTTTAAGGAATGGAAAGCAAATAAGAAAACAACCTACCTTTCCATTAAAAAAATAGTTTTTGAAAAATGTAGAATGAGTCCTGTGCTGACCAATACCATAGGCGAATTACATTCCCTTGAAAATCACTATAGTCAGAAGTGGTTAGCCAAGATGGAAAAATTTGGATCACAATTGATCTAAAGCGCCTTGGGTTTTTCTGATTAAATCTCTCAAAATCGAGAGCATATGGAACAAATTGCCCTAAAATGCTACACTTTGTGTACAATTGCTACAGTTTTATATCATTCTTTTGGATAGAAATGTATTTGTAACACTAAAGATAGATTCGGATTTTTCAACATTTTCTCCACAAAAATAAGGTGATTAACTACGTTTTTAGGCCATATTCATCATTTAATATTTTTAGCAAATAGTACGACTTGTTATTAGCGAGCAGAATACAGCGGGTTTGGCCTGATCTTTGGTTACCAGATTATTGTAGCGGAGGCTACTCATAATCAAATTTTTAACCTTTAAATTTTAAAACTATGGCTTTCAAAGCTAGATTAAATTTTTCGGGCAAGGAGTACGATGTACTTCACTGCGCCTATGCGTTAAACCGTGATGTAGATGCAAAAGGAAGACCCTCTTCCGGAGTTTACGGCGGTACCATCGACATTGAGATCGAATCAACTGAAGACACCTCAATTATCGAGGCGATGGTAAACAACCAGTACAAACCTATCACAGGAACCCTTCTGATCAAGAAAACGGAAGAAGATGCCAAAATGAAAGAAGTTCATTTCGAAGATGGCTACATTGTTAAATATTCCGAAGGGATAAACATTGTGGGCGATCACCCGATGACGCTTAAATTCCAGATTTCTGCCCGCAAGCTAAAATTAGGAAATGCAGAACACCTTAACGACTGGCCAAAGGCCTAATTGAGGTTGAGGGTAGGAAGGTAGAAGGTGTAGGGAAGTCTAAACACTAAAAAAAAACCGCTAAGGAGTTTAGAGAGGAGGGTTTAAACCCCTGACGCCATGCGCCAAACCCCATGCGCTTAAAAATTCATTCATTTAAAAACATTTAAAATTTACTACAATGGCATTCAAAACCCGTTTAAACTTAGGATCAAAAGAATTTGATGTACTACAGTGCAGCTTTTCATTAAATAGAGATGTTGATGCAAAAGGCCGTCCATCCTCAGGTGTTTATGGTGGTACCATCCACATCGAAATCGAATCAACAGAAGATACATCAGTGATCGAATCGATGGTTAACAACCAGTATAAACCGCTTTCCGGCAACATCATTTTCAAAAAAGGCGAAGAAGATGCAAAAATGAAGGAACTGTCTTTCGAAGATGGTTACATTATCCAATATAACGAAGGTATTGCCGTGAACGACAATACACCGATGACTTTAAGTTTTGTGGTATCGGCGCGTAAGTTAAAACTGGGCAACGCCGAGCATGAAAACGATTGGCCTAAGGCTTAATCCCATTATGCATATCAATTAAATTGATACGCCCCGGTTTTATCGGGGCGTATTTAGTTCAAAGCGCTTCAAATACGATATCTAAATTATCATCACCAGCTTGTAGGGTTATCCTCGTCAGCTATTTTTACATTAAAGCTCAATGATGTCTGGCCAACGCAAATATATTGCAGTAGAAAATACTTACCACTCTGGTAAGATGTTTGGTTTGGCATCCGCACACAAAAATCATCCTTACAGTCCTTGCATAAAAATGGAATCATTTTTATTGGAGAGGTTATGCCTTAAAACCTGGCAACCAGGATTTGATTTAAGGTAATGTTTGTGATCAAGATTAATCAATATGGAAAAGAAACTCATTGCAGAAATCAATATAGAGGATAAGGAAATTACCCATTTTGCTTCCTTTAGTCTTACACAGGCTTTTAATGAACACCATTATTTTGAGCTGCGTTTTAACCACGATCAAATGGGTGCGCCTGGGCTGATCACTTTGGATGACAGTCGTGATTTCGTAGGAAAAACCTTAACCGCCTCCTTTGGTCATTCGCCGGAAAGTATGCAGAATTTTAAAGGTCTGGTTTCTAAAGTCGAACTATCACAAAACCACGGTTACCATGGTGTTTTGATCGTAAGCGGTTACAGCCCGACTATTTTAATTGATCGTGGTCCCGATCTGGGTTCTTATCTGGATAAAGATCTGAATGAGATTGTAAAACTGGCTACTAAAGATACGCCCGCAAACGATTTAAAGGTAGTGGCCAATGCCGCCAGAAGCACTTCTATTGATTATATTATTCAATATAGGGAAAGCGATTTTGCCTTTCTGAACCGTCTTTCGGCCGAATATCATGAGTGGTTTTTTTACGATGGTAAACAGCTCAACTTTGGTAAACCCAATATACAGAAAGAAATATCGTTGTTTTACGGTAGAGATGTGCAGGAAATGCAGTATGCCATGGAAATCGCACCAATCAAAAATAAACGGTTCTCCTATAATCCAAAGCAGAACGAAATGCTGCAAAGCGAAAGTACGGGTAAAGTAGACGGTACGCCGGATTTATCACACGCGGTTAAAGCTTCTAATTTAACTTTTAGCAAAACTTTTAATCAGCCCGCTTTAATCAGGGTCGACAATAACAACGATATTAAGAACCTTGTTGAGAACGAAGAAAAGGCCAATACCAGCGAACTCTTAAAAGTTACGGCCCGGGGTGATAATGCAGGATTAAGCATCGGAAGTATTGCCGAAATTACGATGAGCCTAAGAAAAGAAATGGCGTTTACAACCGAAAGTTTAGGCAAATTTCTGATTACGAGTATCAAACACCACATCGACGAGAATGGTAAATATCACAATAAATTCGAGGGAAGAGTAGCGACTACCGAACGTTTATTGGTAAAAAACTTTGAAAAACCACAGCCCGATATGCAGCTGGCAGATGTAATCGATAATAACGATCCGCAGGGCCAGGGCCGGATAAAGGTGAAATTTAAATGGGAATGTTTAACCAACGATGTTACGGAATGGCTGCGTGTAGTCACCCCAAGTGCAGGTATTGGAGAAAGGGGCAATAACCGTGGTTATTTCGCCATCCCGGAAATAGATGATCAGGTCATGATCGCTTTCGAAGAGGGAAATATTGCCCGTCCGGTAGTAATGGGAAGTGTTTACCACAGTTCCAGCGTAGACAGTAGCCCTCTAATCAAAAACCATCTTAAAAGTATTATTACCCGGAGCGGTCATCTGGTTGAGTTCGATGATGATGCTGGTACACAGGGAATAAAAATTACCGATATCCATAACAACATCATTCATATCGATACCAAAGGCAATAACATCACCATCACTGCCTTGGAGAACATGACTTTGAACTGCAAAAATATGCAGATTAATGTGCAGGAGAATATGGATGTAAGTGTGGGGCAAGATCAAAGTACAAGTGTTGGAAATAATCAAAGCACTTCTGTTAACAATGATATTTCAACTGTTGCAGGAAGTAACTACTTGCTAAGTGCTACCGGCGAAATCCGTGAAAACTCAGATATCCGCACAGAGTTTGTCACGAAAGATTTTGTCAGACAAGCGGAAACATCTAATGAACTGGCCGGAGAGATTACGCTATTTAGCCAAAAAGAAAACATGACTTTGCAAAGTGGTAAAACCGTTGAGGTTAACAGTGCGGAGAAATCAAAATTATTTTAAGCGATGGCGATTAAAAAACAATGTACCAACATGAGAATCTACGTAAGCACAGATTATCATCTTTTAGTTGGAAGTAGCTTTAAAAAAATTGCTGACCGGATAAATGTTGAGGCTAAAAGCAATAACCTTTCTCTGGTCAGCAATAAAAAAGTAGTTGGCGAGGGGGGTAAATCAAGTTAATTATGGCAAACGTCACATTTGGAAACTATACACCACAGGAAGATCCTAAAGATAACTTACAATATGTTTATTATACACGTGAGGGAGAATACTTAGGCGGAATTGCAGGGAGTGCGAAAATATTTACAACATCCAAAGAGAAATATGATCAGGCTGTGGCTGCAAAAAATTGGGAATCTTTGAATGTTGATGCTAACCTGGTTAAATATGATGGTAAAGCACTTTCGCATTCGGATTTCCGATACATTGCCTACATCGTGAGTCACGAATCTGGTAATGCTGACATAAAAGAGCTCAGGTGTGTAGCCTTTACCAGTCGTAACAGGGCTGTTTCCACCAAAAAAACATGGAGATCATTACTTGCTTCTGGTTACTCTTCCGTACCGAACAAGAAAGAACTACCAGATAAAAATGATGAAAAATCAAAACTGGCCAGATATGCGGTACTGGATGTTTGTTTCGGGATGGAAGATATTACAGATGGAGCTGAATTTTGGGACGGAACCGATTTTCTTGCCTGGGGAAATTCTGAAACAAACCCTTACAATAAATTGGGACAAAATAAATTTGATGAATATAAATTTGTGGAAATTCCAAAAGCTGTTTACGATGAATTTGTTGCAGCGAATGGTACTTCGGCCAGATACAAAGATAAAGGTAACCATGATGCCAGTACAGATCAGGGTACGCACGAACACCTGAAGAAGAAAGTTAAGAAACCTGTACTTGGCCCGGATGGCAAGCAGGTAAAGGGTGCCGATGGAAAACCACAGTTTAAGGAAGTTGAAGTACCCGATAGAATTAAATATGCTGTTCCGTCAGCCGATTTTCAGGATCAGCAATATTGGACAAGTGGAAATTTTTATTACGAAACCAATGTAAAAACGACAAATGGTATTTCTGCTACTATTACTGCCGGGAAAAGTATATTTTGGAAATTAACACCCAACCGTTTAACGCCTGCAACCGCAAAATAAAATATGAATAAGCTTATATTGGCATTTATACTCCATTTTTTAATTGGCTTTTCTGTAAATGCACAGCAATTACAGAGAAAGACTAATGCCTATCATGGAGTTTTATTAACGCAACTAACTGAAGTTAAATCTAAAGAAGAGGTTGAAAGAGATACCAGTAGGACATTATATCTGCAAAACAATTCAAAAGACAGTCTTTTTGTATATAAAATTGCTGAAGGTGTAATCTCCGAAGCCACTGCTTATTTTTTAACGGGTAGTAGCAAAGGCCTGTGTTTAACCGCTAAATCTATATCAGGTGATGCAGAAACGCTTAATAAACTGCAAATTAAGTTTTTTGATGCCGAACATGTTATGCTTATTAATCAAAAGGATAAATATGTATTGTATCCGAAATTTTATGAATTGATTAAACAGGAAATAAATGGGAAACATAGTATTGTTAGTTTATTCGATCTTTTAGAAGATTATCTGGAGGATTATTCTATTTATAATATCTATCCGGTTTTATTATCTGAAAATCGGGCAAGATGGGCTAAAATTATTCAGCATGCGAAAATTACAACACAGCGGAACCAATCAGATTTAAAAGATAGTTGGGATTACAAATACCAGTATAACAGCCAGGGTAAGCTGGTATCTGTTAAAGCTACATCAGCAGATGAAACGCATTTCAGTAAGAAAATGAGTTATATCAACTCCAGTACCATCAAAATGGATATTTATCGGAATACAGAAGATCGTCAGATTCTATCCAGAAAGATTAGCTATCATCCTTTGAAAGATAATCAACTTAATATAACCGATCATGTTGAAGAAACAGGTCAAAATAAAGAAACCATATTGATTACAAAGATCCATAGTAAAAACATAGGAAAGGTAAAATCTTTAAAGCCATCTTTTGAGGAGATAAAAAAGTTAATTAAGCAATTGAAATGAAAGTAAGTGATTTGATTTAAATTGATGTAGGGCAAGAATATCGCTAATTAGATAGTATGTCTTTAAATGAAATTAGGTTATAATAGTGACAAAATGGACATCTCAAATAAAAAAATATATTATTCAGGTGTAAATGCGCTTCGTTTAGAATGGCCTGCTGATTTGTCCGTACGTTATGGGGTTTTAATCAATTTTAAAGAAGGAGAGGGAAATACTAACGAGGTAAAGTATGAGGTACGGGTAACACGGCTAAGACCCGGTAAGACAGGGGAGCCTCTGTTTCAGATCAACCGCATAAGTGACGTTTTTATTAATGAAATTCCGCCCGACCTCATAGCCGATAAATTGGCATATGCCCTTGGGAAAGTATTTTATCCCCTGGTAATAGCAGTTGATCATAATGGAGGTTTCCAAAGCATTTATAATCATGATGAAATTTTAAAAAGATGGCAACTGGTTAAAAAAAATGTGCTTGATAATTTTGATGGTTGTTTGGTTGAGAATTATGTCTCCCGTATGGAAAAACAGCTTTCCAACCTGGATCAAATACAACAAGCATTTTTGAACGATTGGCTTATCCAAACTTTTTTTAAACCACTTTATAAAGAATACGGCCAGCACCGCACTGCCGAGTCGGTGTATAAATTTCCGATAGCAAAAGATTTCCATGTTGAAGGTTATATAACGGAAGAAAAATTGAGCGGACAGACCAATAGCTTTGGTGCTGTAGAGTTATTGCATAATGGTATCATCAAACCTTTAGAAGATGAATTATTTATCGCTCATAGGCATACAGGTGATTATGTAGGGAATTATTTTTTACACCCTAAAAATAAAAGGATTTTATCAGTAGTTTCTGATTTCAGCTATAGGTCTCAAGAAGAATCAAGAGTAAAAATAAGGATTACCGTAATCCCTGAAGACGGATTGGAGTTCGATCACGATTTTGAATTGGAAAGTAACGTGAAAGGCTTGCCGGTAACAGAAATGGTGATGATTGATGGACAGTCGCCTAGAAAAGGATTTTGGAATCGTTTACTAAATAAGTAAAATATGGCAGAGAAACATGTTGTAGTTCAGGGTGCGCAATGTATGTGCAAATTTGGATCGGCGCCAGATAAATTAAAGGTACTAACACATACCAAAGAATATGCGAACGACAAAGATGGTAGTAAGAAACTGATAGCAACTACTGTAGATATTGGTACAACTTTCGAGAAAAATATGTTCGGTTCATGTTCAAAAATGAACAATAAGCCTTGCACTGCAACGGTAACGAAATGGTCGGGCTTTTACGAAGATACGGTATTAACCAATGGAGGGAAAATTTTGCTCGAAGATAGTAAAGCTACCTGTCCGATAGGTGGTACTGATTGTATTTCGATTGTTCAGCACGGGCAAAAAGCAGAGGCTTCACAACAAAACTTTGATAATGCAAACAAGGACGTTCAATCGCAGCTCAACCCCATGTCAGAATCATTAGATGAATCTGCAAATAATTTTGAGGGTTTAGACGCGAGTGTTAAAGCATAACATTATGGCAAAGGGAATAAAGAAAATTGTTTGGACCGGCGAAGGTAAAGTATATAATGCCAGGAAAGGATCTATACCCGGTCAGTTAATGGTGATAGCCCCTGGTGAGCGTATTTGGTTTCAAATTGGCGAATGGGAGACTGGAACAACAGAGCAGGATAAAAAGAAAGATATAAAATGGGCAATTTTTAATCAAAAAGGTGTTATTGATTTTCAGAAAACAATCCCCAGCCACTTTAAATATGGGTTTAAAATTCCCAGAAAACTTTGCGGTCCTTATTTATGGTATATAGAGGCAAGCTGGAGTGGAAACTTTGATGGTAAATCAGGGCTGAAAGTCAGGGGCGAATCACCAGCAAGAATCGTAGACAGCCGATGGAGCCAAAATGAAGGTGGACCCGATGTACGCAAAACTTACCAGTTTTCTTATGGAGAACTGGTCTGGCTGAGACTAAATACTGAAGGTTTGAATGGCTACAACAACGTAGAGGTTCGCGTTTTCAGAAGATTGCGGAGCATGATGGGGCTATGGCCAAAAGATGATGAAGTGACCCGTAAAATTTACCGGGTAAATATCATTGATGGCGAAATCAACTTAAAAATACCCAATACCTATTCTTGGTATCAATCGATGAAAGATAGGAAAGATGTAGAGGAATTTTATGTACGTGTGGTACATCCGGTAACTGGTCAATATATCGAAGATACACAGGGGGAGGGCGATACAGCCCACGCCAGGTTTTTAAGGATAAAAGACAAGGTGAAATCGCAGGTAATAGAAAAGCCCCAAAACAGAACACCTGTTACCATTTACCAACCCGATAAAAATGAAGCAAGGTTTGAGTTATGTAAGTTTGAGCAGATTAATTTGACTGAAGAGGGAGCGAAACCTGAACTTATTTTTGATAATGGAAAAGGAATTAAGAACATTGCCGATAGGAGAGAAAAAATTGTAGAATCTATTCACTTTAAGTTCGATAGTACAGAATTATTGCCTGAAAGTTTAAAACAGCTCAATAACATTTTGAGATTTTTATTGGAGCATCGTCATAGCACCATCAATCTCGATGGTTTTGCCTGTGTAATTGGAAAACAAAATCACAATAACATATTATCACAAAACAGAGCAGTAACCGTTAGGGAATTTTTTGTGAAAGGAAAGTTAGACCCTAAACGGATTACAACCACTGGACATGGAGAGGTAAGACCTACTGACGATAAAATGGGACGTGATAATATCAAATATAAAAATGAATACGAATATGTAAATAACAGACGGGTAGATATTGCATTTGAATATTATGGTCACAATGCAGAAACTATTATTTACGAAACAATAGCAGGCAGTAAGCCAAAAAAAATTACGATAGAGCCAATAAATTTCGATACCAAAGCCTGTTTTGAACGTAAGAAACATAGCAAGATCATTAAGTTGATCAACGTTGATTTAAATGCTGAAAGTGAGGGCAAAATTACGGTGCCGGCAGTATCTACAATGAGTAAACTTAACGTTTTGCCCTTGAATTATATCTGGCCCAGACGGGATGGCATAAAGAATATTTATTCTATCCATATTCACACCTGTAGATATTACTCTGTTCCAAATAAAGAGACATTAGCGATACATGTTTATTCTGACATTAAGTGGACATTGGAATTCAAATGGTCTCATACGCAGCCTTTCGCCTATTCATATGGGAGTAAACTATACGGTTATGAGTTAAAAAATGCTCAAGATAAAGCCATTGGATCAGCTATAGATGCAGAGTGGTCTAAGCGATATGGGGAAATGGCGCAAAAGTTTGAGTTATCCCTAACAGGAGAATGGACTTCGGCCAGTGGCAGCAAACAAAAAATAGAATTTGGTAAGGAGTGGGCAGAGCGTATTGCAAAAACTCTGCGCATTTTCAATAAAATTAAACAACTGGCTGATGATGTGGTTCAATCGCCTGTAGCTAAAGGTAAATGGAGCTTTGAGGTTAAACCACCAGTAATTGCTTTATCAGCCCAATGGTATCTTCAGAAAACTAATGGCAAAGTAGGGGAATTAGTTGAGATTGGTGCAGATACAAAGCCACTTGTTGAAGCTAACACATTCATCGATTTATTTAAAATATTTCTTGAATATGGTGGGAATGCGATTTGTCCGGGGGCTGGTTCGGTTATCAATTGGGTATTGCAAAAACTTGAAAAAAATGTTCAGATTACCTTTAAGGTTATATTTGGAGGAGCCATTAACGTAAATGGGCGGACCAAAATAAATGTGCTTTATCCCAAGGAAACGACAGGGAATGTGAAAGTTACAGGTGAAATAAAAATCTCAGTAGAATTTAAAGCGCTAGCTAAAGCCGGTACGGCAAATATGGGGGTAGAAGGGATTCTAACTGCAGATGTCAAAACCAGCGTAACTGGTGGCATCGAAGTTGGCGCTGATAAAAACGGCATCTATGCTAGTCCAATTGCATCATTTGCCGGTATCAAAGCTAAGTTTGTAGCAGCTACCACTGTAAAATTCGGTTTTATCAAAAGAACATTCAGCTATGAAGGTGAATCTCTTATTGTGAAACCAGATGAACTAAAATTTGAAAAACATTATATTTAACCCTTATGAAGACAAAAATATTGTTCTCGTCACTATTACTCGTGATATTAGCAACTGCCTGTAAAAGAAAGGTAGTTGATATTTCGCAATTAACTTTTAATAGACCATTGGATATAGATTTAAAAGGATATACTTCGAGGGTAGAAAATCAGGATGGACATATTGAAGTTTCAAATGGTGGCTTAAAGATCGTGGATAAAGGGGAAAAGGTTATGAAATATTCGTTCGATGAAAAAGAAAGTGCTAATCTGAAATTTGACGGTGCAGGAATAAACCCGTCATTCGGCGCGGTCATTACCACCTATAATAATCTGTTATCTTTTGCTACATTTACACTAACTACCGATCAGACTGCTCGTGGCATACAGTATCTCAAAAAAAAATATGGAAAACCCAAAAATGCTGTCGTAAACAATATCATGGCAGAAGCCCTAAGTGAGAAAACAAAAGCAATGATTAGCGAGAACTTTCCAGAATATTATAAAGAGTATAAAAACGATTTTAATACTATGGTTGTCGAATACCCTCAGGTTACTTCATGGGTGAAAGATGATGTCCTATATCGGATGACACTTGATCCCGTAAAAAATAATTTAAACTTTAAACTCGATATCATTACAAAAAAAGCATTTGATGATGCCGTAATTATTGGTTATCATAAAAATATTGATGATCCGTTTAAATAACTAAGTTAGACATGATAAAAGAACCCTATTACTTAGTCGACTTTAATGTCTCGCTTGCAAATTTTGACATTTTGATCAATGATGTGCTCGCCTTTTCTCATGACAGTGGGGGAAGCATTTACTCAAATTATCCCATTAACCATTTTATCCTAAGCAGTGGTGTACAGCAGGTTAAAGTAAGGTTCAAGCCGTTAAAAAATTCACAAACCATACATCATGAAGCCGAAGCCGTTATTAAAATCCAATACCTGGACGCTTCTACCATGGACCAAAAGCAGCTTTTAACTGTGTATGAGTATAAAATGCCAAAGGCTGAAAGCGGTAAATTACCGATGTTAGAATTAATGGGCGAATTTAAGGCAGAAGTACCCTATCAATTATCGGGATGGAAGGATGCTAATATAATTGATACTAAAAATAAGGTCGCACTCGAACGGATACATAACTATTATCTTCGTATTTACAATCTTTTTAGAGATAAGGATTTAAATACTCTTGCCTCGCTGTTAAAAAAGAGATACGAAGAGACAGATACAGCCATGTACCTACAAGAAGATAATATAGTTGGATTGAATAATATTTTTAAAATGTTGGAAACTGAAGGCTATGTTATGCAGGATTTTCCAGAAACACCTCACATAGAATTTTATGCAAAAAATAGAATTGCAAATCTAGTTAGGATGGATAAATCACCTGTTATTTCTTATTTAAAAACTGAAAGTAACGAAGAGTTTGGCTTCCCTTTTTTCATTCATCTGCCAAAAAACAAAGATTCTTTTGAAGTTATCCGATAGGTTACTTGTATAAGTATAATGAAGTCAGAAAGCATATTAGTTGTATTATTATTTTTTACCTTTTTGAATCGCTCCCCCAATACAGGCCACCGAGAGCAATCGTTTGGCAATTGGGGTGGTGATTAAGTTTCTAAAATTGCGGCAATTGTTAATGCTCTCCTTTCAACAATAATTCAATCACATTTTTTAGTGCAGGATTCCGGTTAGAGTCTTTCCAGATCATATACAGTTCTGTACGCTGGGGAATATGGGTAAGTTCTACAAACTTTACGTTTTCCTGGTAACCATATTGCAGACCTTTAGGCACAATGGCAATGCCCAAACCTTCTTCTACCAATTTATAAATAGTAAGCGCATTAACCGATTTATGATAGGTTTTGGGTTTAAAACCATGATCTTCGCAAATGCTCATCATCAGGTCGTAATAGAAAAGGCTATCATCACTCGAGAAAAAGATAAAAGGTTCGTTTCCCAGTTTTTTTACCGCTTCGTAACTGGCCTTTTTCATCGGGTGACTTTTAGGCAATACCAGCGAAAAGGTATCCTGATGAATCATGTGTTTAGAAATACCGGGGTTAAACTGCTGTATCCTTACAAAACCGATATCAAGCATATCTTTTTCCAGTAATTCGATCTGTAGCTTATTAGGCATCTCATCCAGATTGGTGCTGATTTGCGGAAAATCTTTGTGCAGTTTAAAAATCACTTCGGGTACAATTTTTTGCGCGGCAGAACCCAAAAAACCAATGCGAAGTTCGCCCTGTTTACCCTCATTGATATTGCTGATCTGTTTTTTGATGTTTTCGATATGGCTAAACAAAAAATCGACTTCTTCTTTAAGGTAAAGGCCCGCTTCGGTAAGGGTTACCTTTTTTTTGTTACGGTTAAATAGCGGCGCATCAAAAATCTCTTCCATCTGCTTAATCTGCCGGCTCAGCCCTGGTTGCGAAATAAATAGGCGGTCGGCAGCCTTTCTAAACCTCAGTTCTTCGGCCAAAACCTGAAAATATTTTAAGTGCCTAAGCTCTATCTGATAACTCATGGTTATTACATGATGATGTAATTGGTATTTATAGCTATCAAATATAGCGCTTATTTTTGTTAAAAACCTTCAGCATATGAGCGAAAAGCAGATTTTTGAGTATGGAACAGACCATTTAACTGCTGAATTGGCTTTGGCCATTAGCAGCGGTAAAGTGAAAGGCACATTAAGCGAAAGTACAAGGGATAAAGTGCTGAAAAGCAGCCAGGTGGTAGAGCGGATTGCGGTTTCGGGCAAGGCCGTTTATGGTATCAATACCGGCTTCGGGCTGCTTTGTACTTCCATGATATCGGCTGCAGATACCCGAAAACTACAGGAGAATATTTTAAAAAGTCATGCTGTAGGCGTTGGTGAACCGATAGATAGCAAAATATCAAAATTGATGCTGGTGTTAAAACTACAAGCCCTGGCGCAGGGCTTTTCAGGTATCAAAATCGAAACACTAGATCGGATGATCTGGTTTTTGGAAACAGGTGCCATTCCGGTGGTGCCTAAGCAAGGCTCGGTTGGTGCTTCTGGCGATCTTGCCCCCCTGTCTCACCTGTTCTTGCCTTTGATTGGTTTAGGTAAAGTTCATTATAAAGGCGAAATTATAGAAACAGCGGAATTGTTAAATCAACATCATATAGAACCGATACAACTTGGCCCTAAAGAAGGTTTGGCTTTAATTAATGGCACACAGTTTATCGCTGCACATGCCGTTATGGTGGTGCAACGTTTGGGAAATGTGCTGGCATCAGCAGATATTATTGCGTCAATGATGACTGAAGGGCTGCAGGGATCAGCGAAACCTTTTCATGCACAGCTCCACCAGTTGCGGCCATACCCGGCAAATATTGCAGTGGCAGAACAGGTATGTAAACTCCTGGAGGGCTCTGAAATCATGAAATCGCATGCCGATTGTGCCAAAGTACAGGATCCGTATTCTTTAAGGTGTATTCCGCAGGTGCATGGTGCTTCCAGAACGGCCTGGTTGCACTTAAAGGAAGCTTTAGAAATAGAATTGAATGCAGTAACCGATAACCCGGTAATATTTAATGATGATCTAACGATTAGCGGAGGCAATTTTCACGGCCAGCCTTTAGCATTACCGCTTGATTATGCCTGTCTGGCAGCTTCTGAAATCGGAAATATCAGCGATCGGCGAATCTATCTCTCACTTGAGGGAAATACCCCCGGTGTGCCAAAATTGCTGATGAAAGAAACCGGATTAAACTCGGGTTTCATGATTGTCCAATATACTTCTGCGGCTTTGGCCAGCGAAAATAAAGGTCTTTGTTTCCCGGCCAGTGCCGATAGCATCCCCACTTCTTTAGGCCAGGAAGACCATGTGAGCATGGGTTCGATCAGTGGGCGTAAAGCACTACAGGTGATAGAGAATGTAGAGAAAATTTTGGGTATAGAACTATTCTGTGCTGCACAGGCGGTGGACTACCATCATCCTTTAAAGCCTGGTAAAATATTGGCTGCGGTACATGATTTCGTGCGTACTGAAATTGATCATTTTGAAGAAGATCAGATTATGTACGATAGAATGGAAAATGCCATCGAAATGGTACAGCAAGGTAAAATTGTAGCTATTGCCAACAAGGCATCATCTAATTTGAATTAAAAATTTAATTCTCCGATTATGGATTTTAAAGCACAGTTACTGGCAGGTATTCCTTCAACATTGCCAGCAAAAAAGAAAAGAAATCCGGCATTGAACCATGCTCCGGTAAGAAGAATGGTTTTAAATACTGAAGAGAAAAAACTAAGTATTAAAAATGCTTTACGTTATTTCCCAAAAGTATGGCATGCGGAACTGGCGCAGGAATTTTTAGGTGAACTGGAAAATTACGGACATATTTATATGTACCGTTTTATGCCCGATTATGCCATTTACGCAAGGCCGATAGTTGAATATCCTTGTCGTACACCACATGCAGCTGCAATTATGCTCATGATCCAGAACAATCTGGATCCCGCCATAGCGCAACATCCCGAAGAGTTGATCACTTACGGTGGTAATGGTAGCGTATTCCAAAACTGGGCCCAGTATCTGTTAACCATGCAGTACCTTGCTACCATGACCGATCAGCAAACGCTGAATATCTACAGCGGGCATCCACAGGGATTATTCCCTTCAAACGCCGCGGCACCCCGTGTTGTAGTGACCAATGGCATGATGATTCCTAATTATTCTTCGCCCGAGGATCTTGAAAAATTTAATGCCTTAGGTGTGACCCAATACGGTCAAATGACGGCAGGTTCTTATATGTATATTGGCCCTCAGGGTATTGTGCATGGTACAGCCATTACTTTAATGAATGCTTTTCGTAAAAAAGGATTTGTTGGAAAAGAGGTGACTGGTAAAATCTTCTTAACCGCGGGTTTGGGGGGCATGAGTGGTGCACAAACCAAAGCAGGCAACATCGTAGGCTGCATCACGGTATGTGCCGAGGTAAATCCAAAGGCTGCAATTAAAAGGCATGAGCAAGGCTGGGTCGATGAGTTTGTTGAGCATTTGGATGAACTGGTACAAAGGGTCTTACTGGCCCAAAATAAAAAACAAACGGTTTCATTGGCTTACATTGGTAATGTGGTGGAGGTTTGGGAACGTTTCGACCAGGAAAATATTGAAGTAACGATTGGTTCCGACCAAACCTCACTGCATAATCCATATGGCGGGGGTTATTATCCGGTAGGTTTGAGGTTTGCTGAGGCTAATGAAATGATGGCCAATACGCCTGATAAGTTCAAAGTTTATGTGCAGGAATCATTAAAAAGGCAAGCAGAAAGCGTTAATCGCCACACGGCCAAGGGAACTTATTTTTTTGATTATGGAAATGCCTTTTTGTTGGAATGCAGCCGGGCCGGTGCTGATGTCATGGCCTCAAATGGAATAGATTTTAGGTATCCATCCTACGTGGAAGATATTTTAGGACCGCTATGTTTCGATTATGGTTTTGGTCCATTTAGATGGGTTTGTGCTTCAGGAAATGAGAAGGATCTTGATTTAACCGACCGTTTGGCGAAAGAAGTGATGGAAGAGCTAAAACAGACTGCTCCTGAGGAGATACAGCAGCAATTGCAGGATAATATCAACTGGATTACGGCCGCAAAAGCAAATAGATTAGTAGTAGGTTCAAGAGCCCGGATTTTATATGCTGATGCTGAAGGAAGGGCAAAAATTGCGTTAAGATTTAATGAGGCCATTAAAACAGGCGAATTATCGGCACCGGTTATTCTGGGGAGAGATCATCACGATGTGAGCGGAACAGATTCGCCTTTTCGTGAAACCAGCAATATTTATGATGGAAGCAGGTTTACGGCAGATATGGCTATTCATAATGTGATTGGTGATAGTTTTAGAGGGGCAACCTGGGTTTCGATCCATAATGGTGGCGGTGTAGGCTGGGGCGAAGTGATAAACGGTGGTTTTGGATTGGTACTGGATGGAACCGAACAGGCTGCTGAAAAATTGCGGAACATGCTTTTCTATGACGTAAACAATGGAATCGCCAGAAGGAGCTGGGCCCGTAATAAAGAAGCCCGTTTTGCCATCGAACGTGAAATGGCACGTACAGCCGATTTAAAGATTACGATGCCAAATTTAGTTGATGAAGAACTATTAAATGATTTGGGGTTAGCGTAGTGCTTGATGGCAGATAGATTATATTGTCATTCTGAACGCAGTGAAGAATCTTTTATGCTTAGAGAAAGGTTCTTCTTTCACTCAGAATGACAAACTAAATGTAGTTGTGAAAGGTTTGAAAAAACCATTTTTTTAGAAAAACTTAATGCACCCGTGAACATGTTTGTGATCTTGCGTTAAAAAAAGCAGTAAAAATTAACTTAATGGCAAGGTAAAATGAAAAACCGAACCCTTACCTTCTTCACTCTCAGCCCATATTCTGCCACCATGCCTTTCTACAATTTCCGCGCTCAGGTAAAGTCCGATGCCGAAGCCCGAGATGGTATGGTTGCCCTGTACCCGGTAATAACGTTCAAAAAGCCTATCGATATCTTCAGGTTTTATACCGATGCCTTCATCTTTAATCTGAACTTCAACCTCAGTATCGCTTAATTTACAGCTTATTTCAATAGACGTTCCATTGTCAGAATATTTTATTCCGTTACTGATCAGGTTAGAAATTACATTGCCAATTTTATCACGATCCGCATGGATGTCGACCCCGCAGGTGGGGTGTAATATAATCTGATGAGAAGACTGAGAAATGTAAGTTTCTTCAATCGTTTCCCTCAGCAGGTCATCTAAATTAAAGTTTGTTTTTTCGATTAGCAGTTTGCTAGATTCCAAACGTGATACATTTAAGAAACCATTAATCATGGTTGTCATTTTTCTGATCTGGCTGTTTGTTTTTTCCAACGCGATCATTTCATAGTTGTCTTCATCTTTTTTAGCCTTGCGCTGCAAAACCTGTACAAAGCCGTTAATGGCTGTTAATGGCGTTTTTAATTCATGACTAACCATCCCGATGAAATCATTCTTGCGGAGCTCATCTAATTTTTGCTCCGTGATATCGATGAAGAGACCGGAATACTCTGTCATATGGCCATACTGATCCTTAAATACCCTTCCGGTTGCCCTAACCCATTTTTCTTCGCCCGTAATTAAATTGGTTATTGGATATTCGTTGTCGCTTGAAGAATGACTGTTTAGTGCGTTTGTCAAAGCCGTATGCAATATATCATGATAATCGGGATTGATTGCGCTCATGATGTCATCCATTTTAGTAGGCTCATCAAGCGGCAGGCCGAGTAAATCTTTAACAAATCCCGATACCGTAATTTCAAGTGTTTTAGGGTCAATGCTCCACGTACCCATTTTTCCGGTATCAATGGCTTGAAGTAGTCTTTCCTCACTATCCGCTAACTTTTTGGTATATTGGAGCAGGTCTTCATGCGTTTGGGCGAGTTCTTCGTTGGTGGCAGCTAATTCTTCATTTGCCGCTGCCATTTCAACATTGATATCCTGAAGTTCTTCCTGATAAAGTTTTCGTTCCGTAATATCCGAACTTACCGTAGCGATCGCAGTTATTTTATCTGTTTCCTGATCTTTTATGGCAAAACCATTCCATTCAATCCAAAATGGATTTCCCGTTTTTTCATTCCAGAAGCGGATTTCCTGTTTGAAATTGATACCCTGCAAAACTCCCGGTAAAAGTTTTTCAGCAGCAGTTCTGTCTGCAGGGAAAATAAAGTCCAGTATGTTTCGGTTCGCAATGTTTGTCCAACCTAACTTTTTTAATGCTGCAGGATTTAAATACTGGATAGACATATCTAAACCAATCAACGCGATAAATTCTGAACTGGCTTCGATGAGCTTATTCAAATTTAAGCGCTCCAATTCGATTAATTTTCTTTCGGTAATATCAATACACGAACTGATATAGCCCGCAAAAGATCCATCGGCATGGAAACGTGGCGGACCACTCGCAAGCAGCCATCGGTAATCACCTTTTTTTGTGAGTATCCTAAATTCACCGGTAAACGGTTTTTTATCCTGAAGGGCTGAAAGGTAAATATCTAAATACCGATCACGATCTTCAGCGTGAATCAGGTCAGCCCAACCAAAAGCAAGCAGGGCTTCCATCGATCTACCCGTCAAATCGGTCCAGGGTTTGTTAAAATAGATCGCATTTCCAAACTCATCGCCAACGGTGATGAAAATATCGGTTCCCTCTGCCATGGTTTTGAAGCGTTTTTCGCTTTCCGACAGTTGGTTAAACCGTTCTAGAACTCTTAATTCAAGTTCGTTATTCAAAACATGTAAGGTTTCCTGCGTTTCCTGTAATTCTTCGTTTGTGGCCAGCAGCTCTTCATTGGTTGCCGCAAGCTCTTCCACAGTGGCCGCAAGTTCCTCGTTCAGTACCTGCTCCCGCTGTAATGCTTCTTCCTTCGCTTGCTCCCTTTCTACAGCCTGGCGCTTCAGTACCCGCTCGCTTACGTCAACCGCGGTATGCAAAATACAGATGGTTTTGCCTTCATCATTTTTGATGGCCCGGTATTCAAAATCAAAATAAAAGGTCTTTAGCTCTCCGTCGATGATCAGATCGGCAGCAGTATCCTCTCCCGAAATCACAAGGCCTTCCAGCCAAACCTTCCTGAACATCTCAATAAAAGGCTGTCCTTCCAATTCAGGAAGCGCATCTTCAAGTGATTTCCCGATCACACTCCTATCTTTCCCCCAAATTCTGAGCATGGCATCATTTGCCATCTGTATAATGGCCGTTTCTCCAACATGAATTGCCGTTGCGGTATGGGTATAGTTGAAAACTTCTATTAGCTGATCATTACTTAAAAAAGGACTGGACTGGCTCATTCTGTATTTTTACGGAGTGATCTAAAATAAATATTTTACTTAAGTTTCAAAATAAAAACAGACTTAAACAGATTTTTTCAATAGAAACTATATACTAACCATAACCTCTTTAAAAAGGTTTTTGATTAAATGAATTTCTGATGCATATTGTGTGTTTTTTCTGCAACCAAAGTATAACGTATTGGTAAGCTTTGATGTACCTTCCCAAATGATCTTGATTTTCTTTTCTTCAACTTCTTGTTTGCAAAGAAAATCGGGGATGATAGCCAGGCCTTTTCCGCCGGATAGGCAGCGGACAATCGAATTGAGGTTAGGTACAATGTAGTTTGGCCGGAAATCGGCATGCTTACCAAAGTTAAGCTGCCAAAAACGTAACAGGTGTTCCATATCGCCCGCGGTACCATACCATTTTTGTTGTTTTAACCAGGTCTCCATTCCCGACAGATTTTTCTTTTTAACCAGGGCATCAAAAGCTTGTGCATCGGTTTCTATTCCGCCTACTAAAACAATGGTTTCGGAAGAAAAGGCTTCGTGTTCTACATTTGGTGAGTTGCCTTTTTGTGGGGTAATAATGAGGTCTAAAATGCCTTTATCCAGTTGATCTAACATCTCTGGATATTCACCAAAACGGATAATAACATTAAATGGCAGGGTAGAAATATATTGCTCAAGCGTAATCTGAAAAGTTTCGAAACACATGCCTACGCTAATGGTTGGGGTATGCTTCTCTGTACTTTTCTGAAAATGTTTTTCTGCATCCTCCAGTTTGGTCAAAGGTTCTATAATAAAATTGTACAATACTTTCCCCTTTTCGGTAGGAATCATTTTTCTCCCTGTTCGCTCGAACAGTTTATAGCCAACGTAACTTTCTAAAGAACTTAAATGCAAACTTACACCAGGCTGCGAAATGAATAGGTTTTCTGCTGCACCGGTTAAGGTTCCGGTTTTATAAATTGCCTTAAAACTTCTATACCATTCTAAATTAACCATATCGCAAGTATTATAATTCTGATACAAATCTATGAATTAACTTATTTTAATAATGCATGTCGGTGTGATAATTTTGTATCATCAAATAGGAAAAAACAAAATGACAAAAATATTCATCATCAACGGCGGACAAAAATTTGGTCATTCCGGTGGCAGATTCAATGAAACAATAGCTAATGCCACTTTCGATTTCTTCTCTTCACTGGAAGAATTTGAGGTAAAAACAACCAATATCAATAACGATTATAATCCGAAAGAAGAAGTGGAGAAGTATGTTTGGGCAGATGTTGTGATTTATCATACCCCAATCTGGTGGTTTCAGTTGCCACATGGATTTAAAAAATACATTGACGTGGTATTCACCGAAGGTCATAAGAAAGGGATTTATATTAGCGATGGGCGCAAGGCTGAAGATCCGACACGGAATTATGGTACCGGCGGCATGCTGCACGGGCGAAAATATATGGTTACATCATCATGGAATGCACCAGAAGAAGCATTTACCTTACCCGGAGAATTTTTTAAGGAAACCAGTGTAGATAATGGTGTTTTATTTGGTTTCCACAGGATGAATGCCTTTACCGGAATGGAGCAAATAAATGGCATCCATTTTCATGATGTAGAAAAGAATGCAGATATTGGGACTGCACTTCAATCCTACCTTAAACATTTAACTCAAATTTTTTTAAATACTAAAGTATATGAGCATTTATTTAACAGCAATAGTTAAAAGCAAAAAAGAAACTCTGGCAGAATTAAGGACCATGCTGCTGGATATGGTAGTAAATTCGCGTAGAGAGCGAGCCTGCATTCAGTACGATCTGCATGAGGCGGCAGATAAAGACACTTTTATTTTTCAGGAGGAATGGGAAGATCAGGCGGGTTTGGACCTGCATAATAATCAGCTTTACCTCTTAGATTTTGTGGCTCAAGCCAATCGGTTAACTGATGAAATTGTGATTTATAAAACAGAAAAATTAGCCTGATTATCGTTTGGCATACTTGGTGGTTAATGCGGAACCTGCGGAAGCAATTACAACAAAAGCTACAGCAAAGCACTCTTTTAAACTCAGGTATTCCTGTAAAAAAACGAGTGCTGCCAATGAGGCCATAGCAGGTTCCAGGCTCATCAAGATACTAAAGGTACGAGGGGGAAGCTGCTTAAATGCTTTCATTTCTAGGGTGAAGGGTATGGCGCTTGAGAGTAGTGCAAGTGCAGCTCCCAATCCTATCAATCCAGGATTCAGCGTGCTTAAACCACCACCATAAACACCGAAAGGCAAAATGACGATAGTCGCAAATAACATTCCAATGGCAACGGCATCGCCGCCTTTCATAATTTTGGAAATTCTACCGCCCAAAATGATATAACCTGCCCAAAAGACACCAGCCAACAGTGCCAGCAGTACACCAGTCAAATTGAGTCCGGTTCCCGTCCAGGGGGTAATTAATATGATGCCAGTGGCAGCAAGTATCACCCAAAGGAAATCGATAGGTTTTTTTGAACCAAAAATGGCAACCCCGAGTGGGCCAACAAATTCTAAAGTTACCCCTAAACCGATCGGAATTCTTGCTATGGCCATATAAAAAACCATATTCATTACGCCTAAACAAACACCATACAGGATCACGTATTTCCATTGTTTGGCATTTAATTTATATAGGTTTGGTCTGAAGATAATTAGTAAAATTAGAGCTGATAAACCAATGCGTAAAGATGCGGTTGCGGCAGCCCCGATTTGAGGAAAAAGGCCCTTTGCAATTGCCGCCCCACATTGCACACTGATAATAGACAGTAAAATAGCAGGTATGGGCGGAATATTGATTTTGCTCTTCATTCAAGGGGTACGTAGATGACGCGCAAAATTAGCGAATAATAAACTGCTAAACATTTAAAATAAAAAAAGGAGAATCAGATTACGCTGTTTCTCCCCCTATGCTATGTTGAGCTTATCAACAGAACAATTCCTGTTCATCCCTGTTTTCGGTAGGGATTTTCTTTAAAAAATCATCAAATGCCGGCCCTTCATGATCGGAGTATGTTCCATAAGCATCTAACACATAACCAATATTTTTTTCTCTGTCTTCTATCAGATACAATACAGAGTTATCTGCAGGGTCTGAATCTCCTTCAAACCGGTAAGTTTTAACAATGGTTAAATCATCGGGCTTATAAATTTTTCCTAGCGATTTACTTTGCATCTTACCATGATCAGACATTTTTAATTCGTTATCTTTTCCTTTCAGCCTCAATTTTTCCAAAATTTGACTTAAAGTGTTCATTTCATTTGGCTGTTCCATAGTTGTACTATTTTATAATAATTAAACAAGTGGCGTGCAAAATGGTTTTGCCATCATTCTTTTAAAGCAAACTAAATGATTGCCCGTCTGTTCTTGTTTAAACTAAAATTTAATCATATGAAAAATTATCTTTTAAGCTTAGCAATTGCAGGTATTGCAGTTGTAAGTGGCTGTGCCAAAAACGATAAAGAAATTGCTCAGGCTACTTTAACTGAAACGGCTGACAATACCAAAACCATTGGAACTGCAAAGTTTTACCAATTGAGTGATGGAAAAATTAAAATGGATATTGAAATGAATTTTGCGGCACGGGCAGATAGTAATGTGGCGGTACACTTTCATGAACATGGCGATTGCGGTAATATGGGTGAAAATACACATGGCCACTGGAACCCAACTAAAGAAGCCCATGGTAAATGGGGATCGGCAGCTTACCATAGTGGCGATATTGGCAATATCATGTTAGATGCTAAAGGCCACGCCACACTTTCGGTTACCACTGATAGATGGAGTATTAAAGATGGTGATATCAAAAATATCATTGGCAGGGGAATTATTGTACATGGCGGTACAGATGATTACACCACTCAGCCTACAGGCAACTCCGGACCACGCGTGGGCTGTGGCGTAATTGAAGCGGTAAAGTAATGATATGAAGGTGATCGTCATTCAGATAGTTATCGGATGCAAGAAGGCTTTTCTTAAGCGGTTAAATTTTTAGCCGCTTTTTTTATGCAATTTGGCGGGGCTTGTCATCATCATTAAAAACCCAAATCATTATGGCAACGCTAAACGAATCTCAAAGCGGCAAGGCTGCAAAAGGAAGAACCAAAAAACCAACGCCAAGAGTAGATCTTACCGCAATGGTAGACCTGATGTTTCTGTTAACTACATTTTTTATGCTTACTACAACATTGGGCCAGTTAAATGCAGCAGATATTGCAAAGCCGGTTAAGCCTGATACTGATAATTTTGCTCCTTTTCCCGAATCGAGAACCATGACCATTGTACTGGAGGGAGATAATAAAGCTATTTCGTACATGGGGACCATCGAAAAGGCCAATATGAAAATAAGTCCTGTGGCAGATCTCCAGAAAGAAATTACGGCAAACAAGCTTTTGGTTGCAGCTACTCATCAGCATAATCCGTCAAAGCATATGATCGTGATCATCAAACCCGGCAAAGCGGCCAGGTTCCAAAACTTTGTAGATGTGGTTGATGAAATGAAAATTGCAGGTATTAAATCTTATAGTATAGACGATGATCATTTCGCGGAAAAAGAGCTGTCATTTATGAAAAATAGTGGGCTTTAAGACATTTCTTCCTAAGAACCACCCAGCCAGATTTTTTGAGTTTGGCAGGTTATCATCCGACGCAAAATCAGCATAAGTAAAGGGAAAAAGTTAATTTTTTTGTGTTGGTTTTTGGAAAGCAATGGCAGTAGCTTTTTTTAATACCCGCCCTGCTTTTTGCTTCAATCTTTTTTGCCTTTACTTCAACTTTGGTTAGTAAGATCTCGTTGAGGAATGGCAAAAAAGGATTTCGTACCAATCACCTGCCCGTACAGGCGGGGGGGTTAGATAGGTGATGTTTTTGCTCCTATTGCCGGAAAACTACAGTGCTCCAAGGATTTGCTTTTGAGGGGAGATTTTCTTCCTAAGAACCATCTGCCCAACTTAAATAAACCTGCCATCCGCTTTATCCCGACGTAAAGTCGGAATAAAGCGGATGGCAGGGCTTTCGGCTCCGAAGGATGCGGAACCCTGCTTTTCAAAAAAAACATTAGTTTTTCTACTGTTCGGTGGGCCACCAAACAGGAAAAAAAAAGGCGTTCTGCAGTGCTGCAAAACGCCTTTTTTTAAATTTATTAGAAAAATTAAATGCCGAAAGCAGCTTTAACCTGATCTACGTAATCTAATTTCTCCCAGGTAAACAAATCAACTGAAACCGTTTTTTCTTCGCCATTTGGCGTTCTAAAAGTTTTGGTAACCGTTTCTGGGGTACGGCCCATGTGTCCGTAAGCTGCAGTTTCACTGTAAATCGGGTTTCTTAATTTTAAACGTTGCTCAATAAAATAAGGACGCATATCGAAAATCGACTCAACGATTTTGGCAATCTCGCCATCCGTTTTACCCACTTTACCTGTTCCGTAAGTGTTAATGTAAATACCCATTGGTTTAGCCACACCAATGGCGTAAGATACCTGAACCAGAATCTCATCAGCGATACCGGCAGCCACTAAATTTTTAGCGATATGACGGGTGGCATAAGCCGCGCTTCTATCTACTTTACTTGGATCTTTACCAGAGAAAGCTCCACCACCGTGAGCACCTTTGCCACCGTAAGTATCAACAATGATTTTTCTACCGGTTAAACCTGTATCGCCATGTGGACCACCAATTACAAATTTACCGGTTGGGTTAATATGGTATTCAATCTGATCATTAAACAAATGCGCATATTGCGGATTGTTTTTAATGATGCGCGGGATTAAAATGTTAACCAGGTCAGTTTTGATTTTAGCCAGCATGCTTGCTTCTTCATCAAAATCATCATGCTGTGTAGAAATTACAATCGCATCGATACGAACAGGTTTGTTATTATCGTCGTACTCTAAAGTCACCTGGCTTTTAGCGTCAGGGCGTAAATAAGTGATTTCGTTATTTTCTCGACGTAAAACAGCCAGTTCCTGTAATAATTTATGAGAAAGGTTTAATGCCAAAGGCATATAATCTTCAGTTTCGTTGGTTGCATAACCAAACATCATACCCTGATCGCCTGCGCCTTGTTCTTCTTTACTGCTTCTATCTACACCCTGGTTGATATCCTGCGATTGCTCATGTATAGCAGATAAAATACCGCAAGAGTTCGCTTCAAACATGTATTCGCTTTTGGTGTAACCTATTTTTTTGATTACATCACGCGCAATCTGCTGTACATCTAAATATGTTTTAGATTTTACCTCACCCGCCAAAATAACCTGACCCGTAGTTACCAAAGTTTCGCAAGCTACTTTTGATTCCGGATCGAAAGCCAAAAAGTTGTCAATTAATGCATCCGAAATTTGATCGGCGATTTTATCTGGGTGACCTTCAGAAACAGATTCTGATGTAAATAAATATGACATTTATTAAATAATTAATGATAACTAAACAAATTTATGATTGCCAAACCCCTTGGAAACAGGTATTGAAATGATTGAAAGGAGGCATTAGCAATTTTTTTAAGTGGTTGCAATCCGGTCCCGAGGTATCGGGATAGCAAATCAATCCACTTTTTACTGCCGCAAAATTAGCATATTTTCTTTATTTCAAAAATTATAGATTATTTTGTGCATTCAATCTTACACTTTGCACACAAAGATCAATATTCTCTTTATCATCAACCCTATCTCTGGTGGGAGGGGAAAACGGCGTATCCCCGATTTTATAGATAAATACCTGAATAAGGAAAAATTTAGTCCAAATTTCGTTTTTAGTGAGTATTCGGGGCATGCGGGCGAACTGGCAGACGAAGCGGCCACCAAAAACTTTGATGTAATTGTTGCTGCGGGTGGCGATGGTACCATCAATGAAGTCGCTACAAAAGTACTGAAGCATCAAAAAATTTTGGGAATTTTGCCGCTGGGGTCAGGTAATGGTCTTGCCCGTTTTCTGAGTATTTCCAAAAACCTGAGGTATGCGCTTTCTATTATCAATGATTTTAAGATCGACAAAATTGATACGGCAGAGTTTAACAAAAAATGTTTTTTTAACCTGGCCGGAATGGGATTTGATGCACACCTGAGTGCTGTTTTTTCGAAAGATAAAAAACGCGGACTATCGGGCTATGTAAAATTGGGTTTTAAGGAAGTTTTTAATTATAAACCACAAACCTATCAGCTGGATATAGATGGAACAGCTTATACCCGAAAAGCCTTCGCCATCAGCATTGCCAATTCATCGCAATATGGAAATGATGTGTACATCTCGCCCAATGCATCAGTAAAAGACGGGTTGTTGGATGTTTGCATTATTAAACCTTTCCCCATAATAAAATTACCATTATTGGGTTATGTAATGTTAAATAGGAAAGCCGAAACATCAGATATGGTTGAGATTATTAAAGGGAAAAACATTAAAGTTGTAAGAGAAATAGCCGGTGCGGTACATGTAGATGGAGAGCCTTTGCAAATGGGCGTTGAGATTGAAGCTTCAGTAAACCCGCTCTCATTAAGAGTAATCGTTCCTTAGCTAAGTTTGGAGTTGAGGGTTTGGCGTTTGGAGTGGATTACCCGATTGACCGGCTATTACCATAGACTATCAACCACTAACCAACAACAGAATTAGTTTTCAGTAACATACAATAATTTAGCAATTAAGCCATACAGTTAACCGATTTCAGCAATAACCAGTTAACCCGTATTTCATCTTCCATATTACATTAGAACCATGAAAACAAAGAAAAATAGTTTAAGCGATCTTGGCGGAATCATGTATTCTACCAATCCGGATTTTGAATATGAAGAAGAGGTTGATGATACCGTTACCTCGCCGAATAATCAGCAGGATTTAAGAATCATGCTGGATAAAAAGAACCGCGGAGGGAAGGCTGTAACTTTAATTACGGGGTTTAAAGGCCGGTCAGAAGATTTAGAGGTGTTGGGCAAAATGTTAAAGACCAAATGTGGTGTTGGGGGATCGGTTAAAGATGGCGAAATCATGATCCAGGGTGATGTACGCGATAAAGTGATGGGTATTTTGCATAAAGATGGCTATAAGGTAAAAAAGGCAGGGGGATAACAGAGAGGCTGTCATCCTGAAGGATAATTTATTGTATAAAAATCAATGTGGTTGACAGCTCTCTCCCGAGTCGTCATTTCGAGCGGAGTGCAACGCAGTCGAGAAATCTGTTTCTATAGATTTCTCCATTTCGCTACCGATGAAAAATCGGCATGCTCCAGTCGAAATGACGATTTTTTTCGGGGAGTCTGTCAATGGTAGCGTAGCCGAATATCTTTTTTCTTTTGAACCCCGCAAAAGTCTTCGACTCCGCTCAGACTGACAAACGTTAGTTAATTCCTTTTAAACTAATCGCTATAGTGTGGGCTTTACATATTATCAGTTGATTACTCTCCCAATAAAAATCCTGCTCCAACCTTATCTTTTACTAGCTTATCTAAACCATATCCTGTTTTAATGTTTCTTAAGTAAATTTTTTACAAGATGTTTATGAAAAATTAAACTCATGAAAAAAATAATTCTTTCCATTTTCTTATTCATATTTGCTTTTTGGGCGAATGCTCAGAAAATTAATAATAACGGCCTCGTAAGTTACGGTGATAACAGCTCTTATCTCGTAGGCGGGAGCGAAGGCTTTGGTGTGTATTTAACTGCTGATACCTTTACCAAAACCTTAAATTTTCACAATGCCATTCAAAACCAACTACTGAGTAACTTAGTTTATTTAGAAGGAACCAAAGAAATTAAACTTTTTGGTTATATCAATAAAGATAGTCTGTCTTTTTACCGCTATAATGTTGTTGAAAATGATAATCATCAAATCGTTTCAGATGCGACCCCTTTGGCAAAAAATGCTACCAATTTCTATCAAACCGGAGCTAACGTAGAGATAAATTTAGGAAAGTTTAATGTGCAAAATAGAAAACTAACCATTAACCTTTATAAAATTACCAATCGGAGTGAAATAGCAACTATCATTATCTATAATAAAAAAATTCAACCTGCATATATATCCTTTATTGCTTTAAATGCCCTTATGAAAGGCACTAGTGGAGTAGAAATGAAGAATTTAAAAACTGTTGCCAATTTCAATATAAATAAAAATACGCTAAATCTAATGATTGTGATTAACAGCACAGATTTAGATTTTGTATACACTGTTTATTTAAAAGATAAATCGACAGGCAAAATCGTATTTCATTCTAACAATTGGTTTTATGGCTTTGTTACGCGGAGGACGCCTTATTTATTAATTGGAGCAGAACATTTTAATAAGTCAGGCGATTATGAATTGCTTATTGTTCCTAAGCTTTCTCAAAGTTTTAACTCAAAATCTATTGAAAAAAGTACTACTCGTTATTCTTTTCATGTAAATAACACTCAAGACAAGCTTTTCTCCCAAAAACAGCTCATTATTTATGGGTTAACGTTATGTGCAATATGCGGGGTAATTTTTGGCGCAGCGGTAGTTTTTATTAAAAAGAAAGAAGCTCAAAAGTTAGCCTTAAAACATCGTGATAAAGAAATCGCAAAACTTCGGTTAGAGTCAGTTCGCTCACAGTTAAACCCGCACTTTTTATTTAACGCGCTTGCTGGCATCCAAAACCTGATGAATAAAAACGAAATTGACAATGCCAATCGTTATCTCACTAAATTCGCCCGTCTTACTAGGAATGTTCTAGACCATAAAGACCTCATCAGCCTAACATCAGAAAAGAAGTTATTAGATGATTATCTGCAAATGGAACAGTTACGCTTTGGTTTTCAGTACCATATTGGGGCCTCGCCAGATTTAGATGCAGAGAATATCGAAATTCCGGCCATGCTTTTGCAACCTTTTGTAGAAAACGCGGTTAAATACGGTGTGGCAGAAAAAGGAATTAATGGTCGGATTGAAATTAATTTTATCAAGGTGGAAGCTGATCTGATATTGAGCATAACCGATAATGGAACTGGTTTCGATGCTGCAAAAAATTACGAAGGGCTGGGATTGGCGCTGAGTAAAAACCGGATATCTTTACTGAATTCAATTTATAAAGAAACGCCGTTCATACTCGATATCCAGTCTGATGGCAACGGAACAACTGTTAAAATTACATTTAATCAATGGTTATAAGATGCGGACAATTTTAGTAGACGACGAAGCAGCCAATCTGGAAAATTTAAAGATTTTACTGACCAAGCATTGTCCTGAGATCAAAGTAGTTGAACAAGCCACCACCATTGGGGATGCTTTTGCAAAGGTTAACCTGCATCATCCCGATCTGCTTTTCCTGGATATCCAGATGGGTAAAACAACAGGTTTCGATTTATTGAAGCAGCTTACAGAGAAAACTTTTGAGGTGGTTTTTGTAACTGCTTACGATCATTATGGTATCCAGGCTGTAAAATTTGCCGCTTTAGATTATTTGCTCAAGCCGGTTGATCCAGAAGAGCTGAAAGCTGCGGTAGAGAAAGCCAAAATCAGAATCAAAAACAAAATCGATGGTGAGCAACTTAATTTTTTGCTGAGCCAGATTAAAAAAAGTGAGTCTGCTATTCCGAAAATAGCACTGCCGCAACAACATGAAATCCGCTACGTGTCGGTTGAAGATATTGTGCGTTGCGTGGCAGATAATACCTATACTTTTTTCTTTTTGGCTAATGGCGACAAGGTTTTGATTTCGAAACCACTCAAAGAGTATGCAGATTTGCTCAAACCACAGGGTTTTGTGCGGGCGCACCAGAGCCATTTGGTAAACCCTAAATTTGTAAAAAGCTGGTTAAAAGAAGATGGCGGAACCCTATTGATGGATAATGGTGATAAAATTCCGGTATCCAAACCCAACAGGGAAATGGTAAAAGAAGTGTTGAGTAAATGACATTTCAAACCTCACAGGTTTCAAAAACCTGTGAGGTTTAAACATTACCCTACATTTTTGTACTTTTGCGGCTATGTCAGTTATTAAACCCTCATTAGCAAAAGGTACCCGCGATTTTTCTCCGGTTGAAATGGTTAAACGCAACTTTATTTACGATACCATTAAAACGGTTTTCAGAAAATATGGTTATGCTGAAATCCAGACCCCAAGTTTTGAAAACCTTTCTACCTTAACCGGGAAGTATGGCGATGAAGGTGATAAGCTGATTTTTAAAATTTTGAATAGCGGGGAGTACCTTAAAGATCCAAAAAAAAAGGCGTTCGATTTTGCTGAAGAAGATAATAGCAACAAGCTGATCCCTTTAATCTCTGAAAAAGCACTCCGCTACGATTTAACTGTGCCTTTTGCCCGCTACGTGGTGATGCACCAGCACGAAATTACGTTGCCTTTTAAACGTTTTCAGGTACAGCCGGTTTGGCGTGCCGATCGTCCGCAAAAAGGGAGATACCGTGAATTTTACCAATGTGATGTAGATGTGGTAGGCTCAGAGAGTTTACTGAACGAAGCCGAGTTTATTTTGATCTATAATGAAGCTTTGAGCAAATTAGGCTTAAAAGATTTCAGCATCAAAATTAATAACCGGAAAATTTTATCGGGAATTGCTGAAATTATCGGTAAACCTGATCTGATTATCGACATGACGGTAGCCATTGATAAACTGGATAAAATCGGTTTAGATGGGGTAAGTAAAGAATTATTGGAACGTGGTTTTACCGAACATGATTTAGAAAAACTCCGTCCGGTAATCTTGTTAGAAGGTTTCAACGAGGAAAAAATAGCGAGCCTGAAAGAAGTTTTAGCCCAGTCTGAAACGGGTTTAAAAGGTATTGCAGAAATAGAGGAGGTTTTTGACTATGTAGAAAGTCTGAATGCTTATGGTTTACCTTTAACGGCTAAATTGGAACTGGATATTACTTTAGCTCGTGGATTGAATTACTATACCGGCTGTATTTTCGAGGTTAAAACCAACGAAGTGGCCATGGGCAGCATTGGTGGCGGCGGTCGTTACGATGATTTGACCGGTATGTTCGGCTTGAAAGGCTTAACCGGTGTAGGTGTTTCTTTCGGTGCCGACCGCATTTATGATGTACTGGAAGAACTAAATCTTTTCCCGGCGTCTGCAGAAGTGGGAACGAAAGTTTTGATCAGTAATTTCGATGCCGCAGCGGAGAAATATGCCCTCCCGATTGTTCAGCAGCTTAGAAATGCCGGAATTGCAGCAGAGTTATATCCAAGTTCGGCGAAACTAAAAAAACAAATGGCTTATGCTGATGCCAAGAACATTCCTTATGTAATTTTAATTGGTGGCGACGAAATGGCCAGTGGCGAACTGACATTAAAAGACATGCAGAGCGGCGAACAAAAAAGACTGACCGTTTTGGGTATTCTGGAATCGTTGAAATAGAAGTTATTAACCACAGAGATCACTAAGTTTTCATAGCGTAAACGGAGCAACTTCAGTTGCTTAAAAATTTATTCGGTTTGCTCCGTGCCTTTACGCTGTTTGCTCTGTGTTAAACCGATCTGCCAACCCGTAATAAAACCGGGAAATGAACATCCTTTTCAGCATCATCGCCCCAGGCTTCCTTTAATTCGGTAACCATATATTCCAGTGGGTTGCGCTCATTGGCTTTTTTATAATGTTGTAAGGAAGACCAGGTATTTAAATAACCGGTTAACTGTTTAAAATTCCAGGTGGTTTTGATGCGGAAATGTGGTGCAATAATTTCTTCAAAAGGAAAGGGAATGGTTTGGTAACCTTCTTCAATGTAATGGCGTTCACTGTCCCAGTGTTTGCCGAGGATATCTTCGTAAAGTTTATGTACAGCTTTATCCACCTTTTTGTCGATAACCATTATGCCATAACCAATTACGGCGAAAAGTCCACCCGGTTTTAGTGTTCTCTTTACTTCAGCATAAAATGCTTCGAAATTAAACCAGTGGATGGCCTGTGCTACCGTAATCAGATCGAAACTGGCGTCACCAGCCGAAGTTTGCTCTGCTGGTTCTACTTTGTACGTAATGTTGGGTAATTGTAAAGCATTCTTGAGCTGATTCTCGCTAATATCTGTAGCATAAACCGAGTTAAAGTGTTGCGCCAATACCCGTGCAACCTGGCCATTTCCAGTGGCACAATCCCATGCTGTTTCCTTTTCTTTGACCAGGGTAAGCAAATAGTCGTATAATTCCTGTGGATAGGTTGGCCTGTAGATGGCGTATTCTGCAGATTGCGTAGAAAAATTATCTTTCATTGTGCTAATGATTTGGGTTTGGAAGAGCAATGATGCCGGATTGAAAATAATTGAGCGCTGATAAAATTATCATATTTTTGATAAACAATCCGTGTTGATTTAAGTTTCAATTTAGGCATTCAATCATTCTCTTATTCAATATTCTATACTATGGAAAAAACAGTACAAAAAAGTGAAGTTAAGAATGTCGAATATCGGTTGAAATCTATTTTTGGTGGTTCGGTTGGCAATCTGGTTGAATGGTACGATTGGTATACTTACTCTGCATTCGCACTTTACTTTTCTCCTGCCTTTTTCCCGAACAGCAATCCAACTGCACAGTTATTAAACACTGCCGGGATTTTTGCAGTAGGGTTTTTAATGCGCCCTATTGGAGGCTGGTTGTTTGGCAGCATTGCCGATAAACTGGGTCGAAAACATGCTATGACGGTTTCAGTACTGATTATGGCTATAGGATCTTTAATTATCGGTTTAACCCCGGGTTACAAAAGGATCGGCATAGCTGCCCCATTATTGCTGGTTTTTGCCAGATTGATCCAGGGTTTAAGTACAGGTGGCGAATATGGAACTTCTGCAACCTACCTCAGCGAAATGGCCACCAAAAAACATCGTGGATTTTATTCCAGTTTTCAATATGTAACCTTAATCGGTGGGCAGCTGCTGGCGTTAGGAATTCAGTTGATCTTGCAGAACTGGTTGCTTACCTCTGCGGAATTACACGCCTGGGGCTGGCGGATTCCCTTTTTTATAGGCGCGGTTCTCTCCTTCATTGCTTTGTATCTGCGTAGACATATTGATGAAACAGCAGCCTTTAAAATTAAAAATAAGGAAGATAAAAAAGGTGGCATTACCATACTATTAAAGTATCCGAAAGAGATTTTTACCGTGGTGGGCTTAACATTGGGCGGAACTATAGCTTTTTATACGTTTAGCACTTATATGCAAAAGTTTCTGGTAAACACGGTTCACCTGAGTAAAGAAACTTCTACCACATTGTCATTCATTTCGTTATTGGTTTTTGCTATTATGCAGCCTTTATTCGGCTTGCTGTCTGATAAAATCGGTAGAAAGCCGCTCTTAATCGGGTTTGGGGTATTGGGTACCTTATGTACCTATCCCATTTTAACGGGCTTAACCGGCGAAACCAACACCACCATTATATTTTTATTAATGATTGGCGCTTTAATTATTGTAAGCGGCTATACGAGTATTAATGCAGTGGTGAAAGCTGAACTGTTCCCTGCCGAAATCAGGGCTTTGGGCGTGGGGTTACCTTATGCTTTAACAGTTGCCATTTTCGGTGGAACGGCAGAATATTTGGCACTGTGGTTTAAAAATATAGGTCACGAAAGTTATTTTTATTGGTATGTAACCGGATGTATTTTAATCTCCCTGGTTTTATACATCACTATGAAAGATACCAAACACCACTCGAAAATTGAAGATTAGATTTTCTGAAACATGATTCAATAATAAAGTCATTCCCAACTTGATTGGGAACTTTAATGCAGGTGTAGGAAGGGTTGAAAAGATTAACATCGAATTATTCAGTATTATATTGCAAAGGGTATTAAGACTCCCACCTGCGTGGGAATGACGTTGAAATTCTCGGTGTTAATCATTGTCTCCATGGCTACTGGCTTTCCCCGGCGAACGGCACCAGGTAGTTACAAATAGTTACTCACCTCAATCAAATTCATGTCCGGATCGCGGAGATAGATTGAAATAATTTTTCCATTTGCTCCTGTGCGTTCTACAGGACCCTCTTCAACCTCAATACATTTTTCTTTCAGTTCCCGCGTGACCTCATGGAGTGGAGAATCAGTAATAAAACACAGATCGGCTGTACCTGGCATCGGCTTAAATGCCTTTGGCTCAAATTCTGAGCCATACTGGTGAAGATTGATTTTTTGATTACCAAACTTCAGTGCCTTTCGGTTTTCGCCAAACTCAATAACGTCCATTCCTAGTGCAAGACGGTAAAACCTGCAGGTACGTTCTAAACTGGCAACCGTTAATACAAGGTGATCTAGATTCCTGATATGCATAATAATTAGAACTAAAATATTCGTCCTGTTGTTTTAGCTAAGCCCCCATTTAAAAGGTTTTATGTCTGCGATATTTTGGTTAGTAAATTATCAACCGACAAAATAGTCAATTTTTATATATTTACCATTATGCAAAACCTACCTCCTTTAGCCGAACGTATGCGACCTCAAAACCTGGATGAATATGTTGGCCAGCAGCATTTGGTAGGAGAGGGAGCGGTACTGCGCAAAGCGATTGAAAGTGGTCAGCTGCCATCCATGATTTTCTGGGGGCCTCCCGGAGTTGGAAAAACCACTTTGGCGTATATTATTTCGCAGGCATTAGACCGGCCTTTTTTTAATTTGAGTGCCATTAACAGCGGCGTAAAAGATATCCGTGAGGTGATTGACCGTGCTGCACAGTTAAAAGATAGCTTTTTGGGTTTGCCTATTTTGTTTATTGATGAGATTCATCGTTTCAGCAAATCGCAGCAAGATAGTTTATTGGGGGCAGTTGAACGTGGTTTGGTTACTTTGATTGGTGCAACTACAGAAAATCCATCTTTTGAGGTGATTTCCGCTTTGCTTTCCCGTTGCCAGGTTTATATTTTAAAATCGCTTACTGAGGAGGAATTGGCGGGCTTGTTGCAAACGGCTATTAAAAAAGATGCAGTCCTTGTAGAAAAGAAAATTTCGATCAAAGAACATGAGGCTTTGATCCGTTTATCAGGTGGTGATGCCAGGAAATTGTTAAACGTACTTGAAATTGCCATTAATGGTATCGGTGGCAATAAAATCATACTGACCAATGAAAATGTACTGGCCCATGCCCAGCAGAACCTTGCACTTTACGATAAGGCGGGAGAACAACATTATGATATCATTTCGGCATTCATTAAATCTATACGTGGCAGCGACCCGAATGCTGCGGTTTATTGGTTGGCCAGGATGATTGAAGGTGGAGAAGATCCACTATTCATTGCCCGCAGGTTATTGATTTTATCTTCAGAAGATATCGGCAATGCCAATCCAAATGCACTGTTATTAGCCAATAACTGTTTCACGGCGGTAAATGTAATCGGTTATCCGGAGGCGCGGATTATTTTATCACAGTGTGTAACTTATCTGGCCAGTTCGCCAAAAAGTAATGCATCTTATGAAGCCATTAATAAGGCGCAGGCTTTGGTTAAACAAACGGGTAATCTGCCTGTGCCGTTGCATATCCGAAATGCACCTACCAAGCTGATGAAGAACATTGGATATGGAAAAGATTACCAATATTCGCATGGATATGAAGGTAATTTTTCCCCACAGGAATACTTTCCTGAAGAATTAAGCGGCACGAAACTCTACGATCCGGGTAAAAATCCTGCAGAAGAGAAATTGCGCGAAAAACTAAGGCAGAACTGGAAAGACAAATACAAATATTAGTGTAACATTTTCTGTAGAATGTATACTAATAGATAAACCTGACTAAAATTAAACACCTAAACTTAATATGCTGAGTACTTTTTTAAGCCATCAAAGAAAATCTTTCTGGCGTTCGCGGAACAGGGGCAGTAGCATTGCCGGCCAGATTGTTTTGGGTTTCTTTATGCTTTACTTTTTTGCCATCGCCGTTGGCGTAGGTTTTGGAATGTCGCATTTTCTGCAACAAATTTTCCCGAACAAAACATTAATCTCCAGTTTCAATGGCATTATCCTTTACTATTTTGCATTCGATTTTATTATGCGTTTGCAGTTTCAGGAACTGCCCACTTTAAGTATCATCCCTTATCTGCATTTGAGGATTTCGAGAAGCAAAATCATCAGTTTTTTAAATGTTAAAGCACTATTCTCGGCATTTAACCTTTGGCCTTTTTTCATTTTTCTGCCTTTTTGCTTTACTAAAATTGCTCCAGACTTAGGTGCTGTTATTACGATCATGTATATCGTTTCGATAATTTCAATGATGGTTTTTAATAATTACCTCGTATTGTATATTAAGCGGAAATCCATCACCAACACCCTTTATACCTTTTTCGGACTGGTTGTAATTGCTGCTTTTGCGGCGTTGGAATATTATAAGGTTATTTCAATTATGGCCGGTTCCGATTTTGTGTTCCGTTCCATTGCTGCACATCCCTATTATGCCTTTGTATTTACCCTGGCGGCGATAGCCATATTTTATGTCAATTCCGGTTTCCTGCGTAAGAACCTTTATGTGGAGGAGTTAAGCAGTAAACAAGAGAAGAAAGGCAGCACCGATTATGCTTTTCTTAACCGTTTTGGTAAAGTTGGCGAATTGGCCGCTTTAGAGCTAAAATTAATTCTCCGCCATAAACGTCCACGCTCAGCGGTAATTATGGGCTTCTTCTTCCTTTTTTATGGGTTTATTTTTTACAAAGAAAAAGCGATCAATAGCGATGCCTTTGGACAAATGATGTTTGGCGCCATATTTATGACAGGTATCTCGATCATTATTTATGGACAGTTTATGTTTGCCTGGCAAAGTGCCCACTTCGATGGCATATTGGCCAACAAAATCAATTTTAAAGATTACATCAAGGCTAAATTTTTGCTTTTTACCATCGGTTGTACCATTATTACCGTATTAGCCAGTTTGTATGGGTTTTTAAGTCCAAAATTATTGCTCCTGCACCTGGCTGCCTATTTCTATAACATTGGGTTCGGAACCGTTGTTGTGCTTTACCTGGCTACCTTAAATTATAAACGCCTTGATATTACCAAAGCCGCGAGCTTTAACTATCAGGGAACCGGTGCTACACAATGGCTTTTAATGTTCCCTTATGCACTTACACCCATTATCATGTACGTGCCATTTGGCATATTAAATAAACCTTACTGGGGCTTGGCCGTGGTGGGTGTATTCGGTTTGGCCATGCTCTTGTTAAGAGGCTTTTGGGTAAACTACATTGCAAAGCGACTTGAAAAACAACGATATAAAATAGCCGAAGGCTTTAGAGAATAATTATGATTTTAGAAGTTAAGAAATTACAAAAAGTTTATGGCGATAAAACCGTTGTAAACATCGAAGATCTGCAGATAGCGGCTGGAGAAACCGTTGGTTTGGTTGGAAACAATGGCGCAGGTAAAACCACTTTCTTTAGGATGCTTTTAGATCTGATCCGTCCAACTTCAGGCGAGGTTTTATCAAAAGGCGAAAATGTAATGCAAAACGATAACTGGAAAAATTATACCGCATCTTTTTTGGATGAAGGTTTCCTGATCGATTATTTAACGCCTGAAGAGTATTTTGTTTTTATCGGCAGTTTACACAACTTAAGTGCGGCCGATGTTGCTGCATACCTTAACCAATACGGAGAGTTTTTTAATGGCGAAATTCTGAACAGTGGGAAATACATACGTGATTTTAGTAAAGGAAATCAGGTTAAAGTTGGTATTGCTGCCGCTTTGATGCAGAAGCCCGAAATATTAATTTTGGATGAACCTTTTGCCAATCTCGATCCAACTACGCAGATCCGTTTAAAAAATTTGTTAAAGGCACAGGCAGGTAACATGACGACTTTTATCTCCAGTCACGATTTAAACCATGTTACCGATGTTTGTAACCGGATCGTGCTGGTAGAAAAGGGACAGGTTATCAAAGATTTTAAAACAGACGAAAATACCTTAAAAGAGTTGGAGAGTTATTTTTCTGCTTAGTTTTTGTACTAAGATTGATACAATCTATGCAAAGAGTCCTGATTGATCGGGACTCTTTTTTTGTAAAAAGAATTCCGGTTTATTGGGGATTGTGATAAAAATAGAGCGAAAACCTAGCGCTCTTGCTTTTTGGCATTGTGTTTGAATATGTTGGTCAGAAATTATAAATCTAGCATATCATGAGTATTTCAAAAGTAAGAATAGCAACATTAAGCATAGGATTAGCCGTAGGGTCGATGGCATTCCAAAGTTGTGATAGTTTAACTAAAACACAAAAAGGTGCTGGTATTGGTGCAGCAGCCGGTGGTGTAGTTGGAGCATTAATCGGTAAAAAAGCGGGTAATACAGCTGTTGGTGCTTTAATAGGTGGTGCAATAGGTGGTACAGCCGGAGCTTTTATTGGCCGTAGAATGGACAGACAGGCTGCTGAAATTCAAAAAGCTATCCCTAATGCAGAGGTGATCCGTGAAGGTGAAGGTATCATTGTAAAATTTGATAGTGGTATTTTATTTGATTTTGATAAAACTGCTTTAAAAGATGCAGCTAAAGCCAACATTCAGAGTTTAGCTTCTTCGTTGAACCAATATCCTGATACAGATATCAAAATTATTGGTCATACCGATAGTCGTGGTACCGAACAATATAATATGGGCCTTTCAGAAAGAAGAGCGGCTGCAGTTAAAGCTTATGCCGTTTCTCAAGGTGTTCCATCTTCAAGGTTAGTAACCATCGGTAAAGGTTTTTCTGAGCCAATTGCAGATAATAGCACTGATGCAGGCCGTGCGGCTAACCGTCGTGTAGAAATTGTAATTGTTGCAAATGATGCCTTAAAATCTACCGCACAAAAACAAGGTTAATATAACGAATCCCTCTACCTATGAGGTCAACATATATTCACCCCAGTGCACACGCACTGGGGTTTTTTCGTTTAAGAGTTGTCAGTTTTTCTTCAACCCATAAGTTGAAAACTCTATCAGTTGCTAAAGTGAAAATTTATCGCTTTTTTGGAAAGCAGGTTCCTGTGTTTATCGCTTCCGGTAATCCCGCCATCCGCTTTATCCCCACTTTAGGTCGGGATGCCCGCTACTTTCGGGTTTAGATAACTCGGGTTTGTACTTCGAAGCTAACCACCCTGCAATCCTTAAATAGTTGCACCGGAATAATGTTCTTAAACGTTACTAAAGCGGCATCATCTGATCTGATTTTTCCTCAGCATCGGAGATATAACGAAAAGCCCGACTAACTTAAAAAAATGGGCATGGCCTTACCTTCCAAAAAATAAAAAATCTTATATCGGGTCTGTTTTATCATTCGTCACCCTGAATTTATTTCAGGGTATCTAGCAGGAAGATGCTGAATCACCCGTCCGACCGGACAGGCAGAAGTTCAGCATGACGATCGCGTTAGGAAAAGCGATTAAAATTGCTCACTACGAATAAATATCCTCAAAATAGCTCACGATGAGCGATTTCATCAACATTTCCTGCTCCAACATGGTGTAAGGCGGAATGGCTTTGACTAATTTCCAGTGCGGCCAGCCATCCTGGTCTAAGCCCTCCAGTTCATAAAATCCCATTTCGCTCAATAAACGGCAGGTGGCAATGTGCATCAACTCTTCTTTCTGTCGCTTACTATATTTCTTCGGGCCTTTCCCCAGTTCCTGAACGCCGATGAGGAAAAGCATGACCTTTAAATCAGGAAAATCTGATTCAAATTCAGTTGAAATCCTTTCCTGTAAAACTTTCCACTTGGCATTAATCTCTGACGGCTTCATACTGCAAATATAATGTAAAACGTGTAAGCCCTAAGTAAAACGTTTAGGCTTTTTAACACCTGGGTTTGAATGGTAACGGTATTTTTGGTTACATTTATAACCTATGGATACCAATAGCAACAAAATAATTAATGCAGGTTTATTAGCTTATGGCATGTCGGGGAAAGTTTTTCATGCTCCTTTTTTGCAGGCACACAGCGGATTCAATTTAAAGGCTGTAGTAGAGCGCAACCATAAAAACGCGGTAAACGATTATCCTGCTATTAAAAGTTACAATAGCGTTGATGAACTATTGAATGATGAGGAAATAGATCTGGTCGTAATTAATACTCCAAACAATCTCCATTATGAACATGCAAAAGCAGCTTTAAATAAGCGCAAACATATTTTGGTGGAGAAACCTTTTACTGCGACAACTGCACAGGCAAAAGAACTTTTCAAATTCGCCGATAGTGTCGGTAAACAGATTTTCTTTTATCAGAACCGGCGCTGGGACAGCGATTTTACATCCGTACGTAAGGTAATTGAAAGTGGTAAATTGGGTAAACTGGTTGAGGTTCATTTGCGTTACGATCGGTACCGCAACGTAATTGGCCCGAAGAAATTTAAAGAAAACCCGGTTGAGGCCAGCGGACTGTTATACGATTTGGGGCCACATCTTTTGGATCAGGTCATCAGCTTGTTTGGCAAGCCTTTAAGCTATCATAAGATTTTGGGCAAAAACAGGGAGGGTACTTTGGTAGATGATTACTTTTCGATCCAGCTGAGCTACCCTGATAGTCTGCATGTTTTCGTTACTTCGAGCATGTTGGTGGTAAACCCTCAGCCAGGATTTGTTTTACATGGCATAAACGGCAGCTTTATTAAACAAAGAACCGATATTCAGGAAGAACAGCTGTTGGCTGGCATGAAATTAACCGATCCTGGTTATGGCATTGAGTCTGCAAATAAAGATGGTTTGTTAACAACCATTGATGCTGAAGGAAAAAAAACCGAGGAGAACATTCCTTCTGAAGCAGGAAGTTATCTGCCGCTCTTTGAAGCCGTTTATCAGGGGATAACTAACGACAAACCTTATCCGGTAACACGAGAAGACGTTTTGACGCAAATTGAAATTATAGAAAGTCCGGTAACAGCATAATCCTAATCATGAATTCTCTCCCTTTTATATACCTGATTCCCATTTTTCTGATTGCCCTGTATTTAATCCTGAAGAAAAAGAAAGTAGCAGTAACGCCTTTAACCGACGTAGACAAAAAAATACTTGACGATTATGTGAGTTATTACCATAACCTTGATTCGACAGATAAATTGAGGTTTGAAGAAAAGGTAGCCACATTTTTCAGTACGGTTAAAATCGAGCCGGTTGGTTTGGAGATGACCACATTGGATGAGTTGCTGATTGCCTCAAGTGCAGTGATCCCCATTTTTGGTTTCGAAAATTGGGAATACAAAAACCTGACCAGCGTTTTATTATATCCGGATACTTTCAATAAGGATTTTCAGTTTGATAGTGGCGAAAGAAACATCATGGGCATGGTGGGCACAGGTTATATGAACGGACAGATGATTTTATCACGTTCGGCACTGCGCCATGGTTTTTCTAAAAGTGCAGGCAAAGAAAATACAGCCATACATGAATTTGTACATCTTCTGGATAAATCTGATGGCGCGACAGACGGTGTCCCCGAAAATTTATTGGCTCATGAATATACTTTACCATGGATTAAAATGATGCATGAGGAAATGGAAAAAATTGAGGATAACAAGTCGGATATTAACCCTTATGCCATCACCAATCAGGCCGAATTTTTTGCTGTAGTCTCTGAATATTTCTTTGAGAAACCTGAGCAGTTAAAAGATAAACATCCCGAATTGTATTTTCAGTTAAGTCGCATTTTTGCCCAGCAACCTGCCGGATAGTTTGATGAATAAAAGATGAAAACAATAATGATTTTTCTCTTCAGCCTGGCCTCACTTGGTGCATGCGCGCAAAAAACCTATGTGCTTAAGCAGAATTATCCGACTGGGAATAAGTACGGTTTTTCGTTTGTTTCAGATCAGATTATCAATCAAAAAATTACCGGGAAAAGCATTAATTCCACACAAACCATCGGTACAGATTACATTTTTGATATTACTGAGGGACACAATGGCGATAAAGACCTAAAGGTGACCTACAATAGGTTGTATATGAAATCGAATGCCATGGGAAACGCCATGACGTTAAGTTCGGATGATCAGGATAGTACAAAAAAGAATCCCTTTAGCGGTTTAAAAGGGGCATCATTTTATATGACGATCAGCCCAGGCGGTACGATAAAAACTGTTGCTGGGATAGATCAGATGTTAGATAAAATGGCTACGAGGATGAGTAAAGATTCCAGCCAGGTTAAGCAGATTAAAAATGCGCTGAGTAAACAATTTAGCAATGAAATTGTGAAGCAAACAATGGAATCGTCATTTAAAATTTACCCGGAGAGGGCTGTTAAAATAGGCGATAGCTGGACTATTGATACCAAAATGCAAATGAGTATGCCGATTGAAACGATTACGCAATACACTTTGAAAGAAGCAAGGGAGGGAATTGCGATATTGAGTGTAAAAGGTACAATGGTTTCAAAAGGTAATTTTGAAGCCATGGGGAACAAGATGGAAACAGATTTACAGGGAACCAATTCTGGAGAGGTTTCTATTGATATCAGGACCGGTATTGTACTGAGCAGTCAACTGCGTGTAGAATTGTACGGAAAAATGAAATCGATGGGTCAAGATATAGATTTTGAGATGCAGGGGATTAATACAATTACAGGGAAAGAGATTAATTAAATTAAAAGACCTCACCGGTTTTGGAAACCTGCGAGGTCTTTTAAAAACTATAAACTACCCGTTAGTGCCACCAAAAACTCCGTAGGGATCTCGATATGGGGGATATGCCCACAGGCATCAAATTCGATAATTTTAGCACCGATAATTTTGGCAGCGGTCTGTTTCCCTAAAAATTTATACTGCCCGTGTAAAGCCTGTTGATCTGGCGTAAGCAATGCCTTGCCAACAATGGTTTTATCTTCCTTACCGATGAATAAAACAGTGGGCACCTTCAAATTCTGAAATTCGTATACCACAGGCTGCTCATAAATCATCGTATAAGTTAGCGCGGCAACTTTAGCCCAGCGTGGATAATCTGAACTATTCGTAACCCCACCGGCAATACTTACCAAATATTCGTATTCGGGTTTCCAATAAGTAAAATATGAGCTCTGGTAATATTTTCGTATGCTCTCTGCGGTGCTTTTAAGTTCCGTCTGGTACTGTTGCGCAGTGGTGATATAAGGGATAAAAGTTTTATAATCCTCTAATCCGATTGGATTCTCAAGTAAGAGTTTTTCTGTTCTTTCAGGATACATCAATGCGAAACGGGTAGCCAGCATACCGCCCATGCTATGACCTAAAATTACTGCTTTTTGAACGCCTAGTGTATCTAAAAGCTTTTTGTTCCAGGTAGCCATTTGATGGAAACTATAATGGATAAATGCTTTTGACGATTTGCCAAAACCGATCTGATCGGGAACAATTACCCGGTAACCAATTTTGGTGAGGGCCTTGATCACGTTGGTCCAATAGTAGCCGCCAAAGTTTTTTCCATGAAAGAGGAAAGCAGTTTTGCCATTGGCCTTAGCGGTTGGCGCAACATCCATATAAGCCATTTTAATATCCTGTCCTTCGGTATTAATAGGGAAATATTTAACAGGGTAAGGGTATCTAACATTATCCAGGGTTATGGATAATGTATCTGTTTTCTGTGCATTGAGCTGGCCAAAAACAAACAAAGAAAGGGTAATTAAAAGGAAAAACTTCTTCACGGCTAGGTATTGATGTAAAAACTAAACTAATTGGCTCAAGTTATACTTTTGCCAATTAGTTCGCTTAAAAATCATGCCTGTTTTACATAATCAGTGAATAGATGTATAAGCATTATGTATTGCGAGTTAATCTTTAAGCAGCTGTTTTAGATATTTTACAGGCATCTGAACTTTGGTTTCATCTGAAAGATTCCCTGAAATTTTATTGATATTAAATTTGTTTATCTTAATCTCAGACTTGCCAAAAGCTTTAACGCTTAAGTTTTCAATGTTTTTATTTTCTTCTTCCTCTTCAGCCTCAATACTTGCAGATGAGTTTTTACAGGTAATATTTAAGTTCTTGTAATTATTATTTCCTGAACTGAATGCCGTACTATCCAGGTTGATGGTCAAATTTTTAATTTCAGTTTGGTTGATTACCCTGGTAATTTTTCCATCTGTGCTAAATGTAACTGGTGAACCGAACATCAGTTGGCCGGAATTTTTCACGTTAATACCTAAGCTGTCGGTTTTAGCTGTTAAAACAATGCTTGAAGCATTACCAACGTTTAATTTATCAATATTTGGGCTATACACCAATATCACAATACCATCATAATGGTTACCCGGCCTATTAAGCCTATCACTAAAGTTAATTTGTAATATCCCGGCATTATTGACGTTAAAAACGATGTCATTTTTCACCTCGTCAGGTATTTTTACACCTGATTGTGTACTTTTTATAAAGTTTAATTCTAAGTATATTCTTTTTGCATCCGGAATATTTACTGTTGAGAAAGTTGTTTTAATTGGTATGGAAACCCGGTCTTTACTCGTACTTTCAAAAGGTTCTTGATTTTCCACAAAATTATCACCCTTTCTTATCCGGTAATTCATTTTAACATTTACAGCCACAACAATTATTGGGATAATGATCAGCAGTGCTGCAAGTGCGATTAATAATTTATTACTTGTTTTCATTTTTTTTAAGCGTTAAAGTTGTCTTTTACAAATGTTTTGTATTGGTTTTCCAGTTCGTCAAAACCAATGTTAAGCAGGTAAATATTCCTGAACAATACAGGTAGTTCATCTGCAATAAACTGTTGCTTGCGATAGCTTTTTACATGCTCAGCAGCATTTTCATCTACAAAAAAACCTATCCCCCTTTTATTGTTGATGATGTTTTTATTTTGTAGCAACTCGTAGGTACGCATTACCGTATTGGGGTTTACTTCCATTTCTACAGCTAATTCCCTTACCGAGGGGACTTTCTCGTCGGCTTTCCATTTTCCGAGCAAAATGTGTTCACATACATATTCTGCTATTTGAAGGTATATTGCCTTATTATCTCTAAATTCCATATCTATACCTTTTAATTAAACTTCTTTTTCTTTAAGGCGAACATAAGTGATCAGCCAAATAATTAAACTGAGTGCAACTGACGACCAGAAAAAGATGGCGAATACAAAATCTTTTTCTACATGATCTACAGTGTAGATGCGGCTTTTACCTGCTGTTATCCAATTTCCAAACTTAATGGTAAAGAAAATGATGAATGAAAATAATGCTGTTACCGATAAAGCAGTTTTGATGTAATGAAAGCGGTTAAAATAGATAGAGCCTAGCAGGAAAATGCCAGAGAAGAAAAATGGCAGTGCAAATAAATACTTGAACTCTTTTTCCGAAGTTAAATCATCAAACAATGTGCTAAATGAAACTACGGTCAGCTTACCTGTATTATAGTTTGTTGCTTTGCTATGCTGCCATAACTCATTGAAATAGTTTAAAAAAATCGCATCGATTACATAAAAAATAAGTAGATAGCTAATGAGACTGAGAATGGTAGAAAAAAGAATTGCGCAGCTAAACTTTTCGGTAACGGAGGCGGGTGTCATTAACTCCATAATGGCCTTCGGCTTTTGACCAAATGCGCTAAAATAGGCGCTGGCTTGAATGGTCAAGAACAGAAAACCTATAGCAATAAAAACAGGTAGCCGGAAACCCAATTGAACATGGCCATGATCATCCCATTTATAAAATGAGCGGTTGATATCCGGGGTATTAAAAAAATAAAAGGCAATTAAAATGCCTGCTAATACCACCAGGCTCATTAAATAGATTTTTCCAAATTCCAGCCATTGTCTTTTAAGCAATAAGCCAAATCGATTCATATTAAAAGTATTGTTCATCGCTTAACTGAATAAAGGTTTAAATTTGATTTTTTCTGCGAGGATGGCATTAAAAAGTAGTTCCATATCTAATTTGCTTTCTTCCTGGTGGTAATTTGGCATCACGGCATTATAACCAGAAAGCGACGGCTCAGCGTAAAAGATGCTGTCGTCAACCTCTTTTACTTTTTTGAAGGTTAATTTCTCCGTAATTTCCTGCACTGTAGCTTTAAGGGCGATATCATTTTCATCGAGCATGATCACGGTGTCGATCAAATTATCTAAATCCCTAACCTGATGGGTTGAAATGATGATACAGCGCTCATCCGTCATGGCCGATGCCATAATCTTCCTGAACTGTGCTTTTGATGGAATATCCAAACCATTGGTTGGTTCGTCCATAATCACCAGTTTGGCCTGTGTAGCCAGTCCGAATGCAATAATTACTTTTTTCTTCTGGCCGTAACTCATGTTAATCAGTTTCTGTTCAACCGGAATATCAAATTCCTTGATCAGATCATTGAAATAACGATGATCGAAGTTTTTATAAAAAGGAGCGTTGGCCTTTAGGTACGTACCAATTTTTACCGAAGGCAGGTAAAATTCTTCTGGTATAAAACAGATCTGTTCGAGAAGCGCTGGCTGCCTTTTTGCAGGATCATAACCCATTACATCCAATGTTCCGCCCTGTGCATATACCAAACCAGCGAGGTTTTTTAATAACGTTGATTTACCGGCACCATTTTTACCCAGCAAACCATAAATATGACCATTGCTTAACCGCATGCTCATATTTTTAAATAGTGGCTTATGCTTACTATAGCCAAAATTAAGATTGTTAATATTGATCATATCTACTGTATTAGTTAAATAATACACTAAAGTATAATCTATATTTGTGATCTCCAAATTTTTGGAGAAAAAAAATTTAGCGCTGAGCGGATGGCGTCAGGCATTTTAATCCATACTGCTCCACGCCATACGCGTTATGCTCTTTGCTTATCGCCATTGAAAGGTAAAATATCAGTTTAATCATTGTTGCAATAAAACTTACTTAATGCCCAGATTGTATGTTTGTAATACATCGATGTAGTATGGATACAAAATGGGCATATCTGCTTAGCCGATTAGCAATTGGTTTAAGTTTTTTCGGACATGGTTTGGTTCGCTTACCAAAACTTGCGGGTTTTAGCCAATGGATGGCTGGGCAATTTTCGAAGTCATATTTGCCCGATGCAATTGTTGTTCCCTTTAGTTATATTTTGCCCTTTGCGGAGCTGATAGCAGGGCTGATGATGGTATTGGGTTTATTAACCAGGCAAGGATTATTATTGGCAGGATCAATTTCATTGATGCTGATCTTCGGGACCACACTCATTGAAAACTGGGAAGCACTACCTTCGCAACTCATTCATGTGGCATTTTTATCGGTACTACTCGTTTACTTACCGCATAATAGTTATGCGGTTGATCAAATCATTAAAAAATAATTATGGAATACAGGAAAATTGGAAATTCAGATTTAGAACTATCAGTAATCACATTTGGTGCATGGGCAGCCGGTGGCTGGATGTGGGGAAGCACCGACCGAAATGATGCAATCAACGCCATTAAAGCCAGTTACGATTTAGGGGTTACTTCAATCGACACTGCACCCATTTACGGTCAGGGGGATAGTGAAGGAATTGTGGGGGAAGCCATAAAAGGCATTTCACGTGATAAATTGCAGGTAGTAACCAAATTTGGAATGCGTTGGGATTTAGCCAAAGGCGATTTTGGCTTTAAGAGTAAAAATAACGACGGAAAGGAAATCGACATTTATAAATATGCCGGAAAGGAAAGTGTGATTTATGAGTGCGAACAATCTTTAAAACGTTTGGGTACCGACTACATCGATCTTTACCAGATTCACTGGCCAGACATAACGACACCAATCAGCGAAACGTTCGAAGCGGTGGGCAGATTAATTGAGCAGGGGAAGGTGCGCTATGCAGGGGTATGCAATTATGACGTAGCGCAATTAAAAGAGGCAGATCAGACATTGGAAATTATTTCCAACCAGATTCCATTTAGCATGGTAAACCGCGGTGTTGAAGAGGAAATAGTTCCATATTGCATCGAAAACAATAAATCTGTTTTGGCTTATAGCCCGATGGAACGTGGTTTATTGACCGGAAAAATGACGGCCGATTATAAGTTTGAAGAGGGCGACCACCGCCAGGGAAATAAATTTTTCTCTCCGGAAAGTATCGAAAAAACAAATGCTTTTTTGGCTAAAATAAAACCTTTAGCTGACGAGAAACATGCAACCTTATCGCAATTGGTATTACGCTGGACAGTTGAACGCCCGGGCATTACCATCGCTTTGGTTGGTGCAAGGAACGAAAAACAGGCTGTACAAAATGCGGAGGCCATAAACGTAAAATTAAATGCTGAAGAAATTCAGTTCATCAATACCGAATTAAAGAAAGCTGGTTTTTAAACGCAAACCGCAAATAAAAAAAGAGATACGCAAAGGACACAGAGGTTAGTAACTTCAATTTCTTTGCGGAAAACTTTGCGTCTTTGCGGTTAAACAATCAAGTTATGTCTAAATTATTTTCTCCTTTTACCATAAAGGATGTAACCTTAAAAAATAGAATTGTGATTTCGCCGATGTGCCAATATTCTGCTGTTGACGGCTTTGCCAACGATTGGCATTTGGTGCATTTAGGGAGCCGCTCCGTTGGTGGTGCGGGATTGATTATTCAGGAAGCCTCTGCGGTAACTGCCGATGGTAGAATTACCTATTCCGATTTAGGCATCTGGAAAGATGAACATGTAGATAAATTGAAACAGATCGTTTCCTTTATTCATGATCATGGTGCTGTTGCAGGCATCCAATTGGCGCATGCCGGACGGAAAGCCAGCTGTGAGGTACCGTGGGATGGTGGTGAGCAGATTGCTGCTGGTGAAAATAGCTGGAAACCGGTTGGCCCATCTCCAATTCCCTTCAAACCGGGGCAGGTGGAGCCACACGAACTAACGGTTTCAGAAATTCAGGATATTGTTTTTGCTTTCAGGGCAGCAGCAAAACGGGCATTAGCTGCGGGCTATAAAGTAGTAGAAATACATGCTGCGCATGGTTATTTGCTGCATCAGTTTTTCAGTCCTTTGAGCAATAAACGTAACGATGTTTACGGCGGAAGTTTCGAAAACCGTATCCGTTTAGTGATTGATGTGGTTGAAGCCGTACAATCGGTATGGCCAGATAGCCTGCCGTTATTCGTCCGCATTTCGGCAACCGACTGGACAGAAGGCGGCTGGAACGAAAATGACTCCTTGCAATTGGCTGCGGTATTAAAAGATAGGGGAGTGGATTTAATTGATACCTCATCTGGTGGAAATGTACCCGATGCCTTTATTCCTGCCGGGCCAAATTATCAGGTTCCTTTTGCTGACAAAATCAGGAATGAGATTGGCATTTACACCGGAGCAGTTGGTGTGATTGTTGAGGCCCGCCAGGCTGAAGAAATTTTGGAACAAGAAAAAGCCGATTTAATTTTTATAGCACGTGAATCGTTACGTGATGCCTATTTCCCAATGCATGCGGCACAGGTGCTTGGTGATGATATAGAATGGCCAAACCAGTATGTGAGGGCAAAAAGGCAAACGTTTAAGAAGTAATTTGCATATGTCGTCACCCTGAATTCATCTCAGGTTCTTCAGCCAGACTTCAATAAAAGAGTCGTCATCTCGACTGAAGCGTAGCGAAACGGAGAGATCTATCTCGATAGATTTCTCGACTTCGTTGCACTCCGCTCGAAATGACGACGGTACTGTATTAACAAAAAAGCGGAATGATCTCATTGATCAATTCCGCTTTTTCTCTTTAGTGATTGTTATTTATTTAACCACTGTAAATGGAATATACAAGCCGAAAGTGATATTTCTGCCGGGATTGTAAACACCTAAATTAAGGTTTTCTGAATCTAAACGACCAGGTTTCAATCTGCTCAACGCATCGTAATACTTATGATCTAATAAGTTATTTGCGGAAACAGAGAGCTTGACCGGCTGTTTGCCTAAATTGAAAGTTGCTCCTATTCCTGCATTTAATAAGGTATAACCGCTGGTTGGTGTTTCAAAAACTTCATCCACGCGGGCTTGTTTAAATGCCGAATTAATGCCTACAGAAAGGTATGCGTCATTTGTACCTTTAAGTTTGGGTTCAAAACGTAGCTCATTTCTCAATGTTCCGGCGGGTATAAAAGCCAATGGCCTATTTAAGCTATTGTTTTGTGCATGAACATAACCAAAAGTATTTTCAAAATGGATAAACGGAACAGGGTGAATGGTTAAACTGGCTTCAGCGCCATAAAGGTTCGCATTTACCTGACCATAACGGTAAACCGGATAGTTACTGCCTTCTGCATCTATTCTTTCTCCGTTAGTTGAAGCATAAATAAAGTTGTGGATGTAATTATTGTAAACACTTGCACTTGCACTTACAATTTTTCCTTCGTATTCCAAAGCGGCATCTACCTGGTAACTGCGTTCCGGACTTAAGTTGGAATTACCGATTTCGTAGCGGAAAGTTCCTTCATGCACACCGTTTGAAGCGAGTTCAGCAGGATTTGGTGCACGAAAAGCAGAACCGGCATTGGCTTTAAAGTTTAACTCCTCATTAAATTGATGGGTAAAACCTAATGCCCCACTCACGTTAGAAAATTTATTCTGAAAAGGGGCAAACTGTTCTTCGTTATCTACAAATAATTGTTTTCCGTTATTTTTTCTGTAATCGTAACGCGCGCCAATACTAAAAGTACTGTTCTCCCAGTTTTTCTTGGCATAAGCAAAAACACCAATGCCATAAGTATTATAGTCTGGTATCAAAAACTCATCATTTGCTTTGTTTTCACTGTGACCGGCATCAGCGCTTACACCAAATACAGGTTGCCACCCGTTTGTTTCGTTGATGTAGTATTTTAAATCGGCATTATAAGTTTTAAGATCAAAAAATAAAGATGGATCAGGACCGTCTTCCAGTTCTCGGCGCTGATTTTGCTGAAAACCGAAATCAGCTTTTAAATTGCCATTACCGATTATGAAATTGTTGTTCAGTGCAATTTTAAAATGTCTGATGTCCTGACGTGGATACTCTAAAGTACGGCTTTTATTATCATCATTAGTAAATGGGCTACCATCTTCTCTTACAAAATTTCCATTGTCATCTAAATGAGGATCGTAAAAACCGATATTATTGTGAAAGTTAGAAACATTTAAGTGAGTATAACCCCAACTTTTGTTTAAGCCAATCATTCCGCTTAAATCAGTTTCGTTAAAACCCGAATTAGGGAAATAACCTGTAGGCGTTTTAAAAGAATAGGCATTTTTATAGGTTCCACGGGCTCTCCAAACAAAGCCGTTTTCGTTACCATTCAACATTAATGAGTTGGCGGTAAGTCCGTTGTTGGTAGCGTAATTGCTGATAAATTCTCCTTTTATCTGCCCTTCGGGTGCAGAACTTGGTTCTAATAGGTTGATCACCCCGCCAAGTGCATCAGAGCCATACATTAACGATGCTGCGCCGCGTAAAATCTCCACACGGTCTGATTTAAATTGATCAATTTCGATACCGTGTTCATCGCCCCATTGCTGTCCCTGTTGTTTAATACCGTCATCCAAAGTTACAATTCTATTATACCCTAAACCTCTGATTACCGGTTTAGAAATAGAAGGACCCGTAGTGATCTGCGATACACCAGGCACTTTGGCCAATGCATCAATTAAGTTAGTAGAAGGCTGCAATAACTGATCCTTGCCCACTATAGCTGATGAAGCACTATTCCGTTTGCTTGTACTGCTAATTAAACTTCCGGTGATTACAATCTCCTTGGTTTCTATAGCAGTAGGCTGTAAGGCAAATTCCAATACGGCTGCGTTGGCAAAGTTTACCAATTGCGCAGCAGTTTTATATCCTACGTAATGTACTTCAACCAGATAACTTCCTTTAGCTGGAAGGTTATTCAATGTAAACTCCCCATCATTATTAGTTACGGACGAAACTTTTAAATCAGGAATAAAAATGGTAGCACCAGGTAGTGTTTGTTTTGTACTGGCATCAATAACCTTACCTTTTATATCTTTGAATAGGGTAGCAAAAGCAGTATTGCTAAATAATGTATATAGAATTACCAAGCCAATAAGCTGTAATTTTTTCATGTGTTGTGTGTGATAAAATGAATGAAAGCCAAAACAATAGCTTAAAAAAGCTAGTTTCAGTTTATCGAATAAATAATTTGATTAGCGTGGGATACACTATTGGAAAAATTAAGCGAAAGGGGGACCGCGCAAACAAGTGCGCTTTACTTCGGTAAAGGCATTCTTTAATGTTGGTGAGGTACGTTTAAAAATTTTGGCTGACAAGAAAATTCTATAAATGTGGTGCGTTTGCACATAGTTTTTTTCAAAACTTGCATTACAGATTAAACAGGTATCGCCATGGGCCTGTACGTGACTAATGTGTTTGCAGTTGACCTCTTTCTCTACAACGGGAAGTGGGGTGTGATGGTGAAATACACTCCATGGAGTTAAAGCAATAGCAAATACAATCAGTAGTAATACCGATAAATATTTATGAATATTTTGTCTATGCCTTTTCAAGTGGTCAAAAATAACAATTCCTAAGCAATTATAGATAAATACAAAGTAACTTTGTATTTATAGTGTATCGACTTTCTATTTAATCTATGGTTTAACTAAGGGGGGCGTAAATCGGCTATAAATTATGGAAATGTAGATTGCAAATCTGCTCCATCATGATTTGCGATAAGGAAAATGGACAATTAATGAAATTTATCAGGAGAAATATATTCAGCGCACTATTGATCGTTATCCTTTTGGCTATGGTTTTTATACCTGATGCAAAAGCATTTTTTATTAAAGGATTAATGGAGATCGGCTTTTATAAGCCCGATGTTGAGGCACCAAAAGAAAATGTTGCGGGTCTCAACGGAATCAGGTTTAAAGATGTAAATGGAAATCTGGTTGATCTTGGCGATTTAAAGGGCAAAGTTATTTTTCTTAACTTTTGGGCAACCTGGTGTCCGCCTTGCAGGGCAGAAATGCCTTCGATCAACAAGTTGCACAGTCATTTTAAAAATGATCAGGATATCATTTTCATTTTTGCCGATGCTGACGGCGACCTTACCAAATCAACCAAATTTATGGCTGATCATCAATATTCCCTGCCAGTTTATAAAGTAGAAAGTAATATCCCCGAACAGCTATTTACCGGTGCGTTGCCTACAACTGTTATTTTCGATAAGCAGGCCCGATTGTCTTTCAAACATGAAGGTGTGGCCAATTATGCAGATCAAAAGATTGTCGATTTCTTAAATCGGTTAATAAGCGCCAATTAATGTCAGCTGCAAAATCAACCTTAATTTTAACTTCAGGTGATAATAACCTGAAAGGGGAAGCAACAAGGAATGAGGGGATTTTTAAGTATGGGTAACCAATGATTTTGCTATTTTTGCGCTCATGATTTCATTTTTCGAGGCTTCGCTTAAGCAACTTTCCATCCACCATACGGGTAATAAACTGGTTGAAGAATATTATAAATTATCAGATGCGCCGTTAAAAATAGATGATGAATTGTTGGGAAACCTGCTATTGCAGTATTTCTTAAAACCTTTCGAAAAGGTAAATGAAGTTTACCGCTTTTACCATCCTAATGATAACTTAGAATTGAATGAAGTATTTCATTTCGTTCACGAAATTTTTGAGAATAACGAGCTTTTTCACGAAGATTCGCAGCAACTGGCCAAACATTTATATGATGTGGCCAATCATCCAAAAATTAAATCGGGTGAATTATATGTTGCCTATTTTGAAAAAGTGCAGATAGAAGGCGAGCAGCTGGATGTGGTTGGGATTTTTAAATCTGAAACAAAAGATACCTATTTAAAAGTTTATCCGGAACAGGATGGCTTTAATGTGAGTTATGAACAGGAAGCCATTAACATCAATAAGCTGGATAAAGGCTGCCTGATTTTTAATGTGGATAGAGAAGAAGGTTATAAAGTTGTGGTTTTGGATCAATCGAAGAGTAGCAACGACTCTGCCGTTTATTGGAAAGATGAATTCTTAAAGCTGAAAATCAGGAATGATAGTTATAACCAGACCAATAATGTTTTAGGAGTTTATAAAAACTTTGTCACGCAGAAACTTGATGACGATTATGAAATCAGCAAAGCAGATAAAATTGACCTCTTGAACCGTTCAATGAAGTATTTTAAAGAAAAAGAAACTTTTGATATGGAGGAATTTGGAAATGAGGTAATTGGCAATGCCGAAGGGATAGAATCTTTTAAAAACTATAAGAAAAACTACGAAGAAGAATTCGAAAGTCCGATAGCCGATCATTTTGAAATTGCCGAATCTGCTGTAAAAAAACAGGCCAGAGCCTATAAAAGCGTATTAAAACTGGATAAGAATTTCCATATCTATATCCACGGCAATAAAGACATGATCGAGAAAGGTTATGATGACGATAAATCGATGAATTTTTATAAAGTGTATTTTAGGGAAGAAGAGTAGGGGTAGTCTTGAGTTCGGAGTCGATAGTCTGGAGTCAACTTCCTTGGTCTGTGTCCTCACAGACCGAAGCAAACCTCCATTCCCTTGGTCTGTGTCCTCACAGACCGAAAAAAAAATATAGTGCCTCAGTCTTTGTCCCAGCAAACTGAAATAGCATACATCATTTGGCAGATAACTGAGAATAGATCTTCATCTTAGGCTAATCATGATACATTTACTTGCGGATAGCAGTTGGATTTTATTTCTATTTTTAATAATGGAAAATAATTTCTTCAGAAAAGATCGTAATTCAAAAATGCTTTTGGGTGAAGTATATTTTTGGACAGATACAGTTAAAGACTGGAATCAAGTGTTTTCATCCGACAAGTATAAACGCATTATCATTAAGGCCCTAGAAGAATTAGTTAATAGAAAAAAGATTGTTGTTTATGCTTTTGTAATTATGCCAAATCATTTGCATCTGGTATGGAAAATGATTGAGCTAAATGGGAAAGAAATGCCTCATGCAAGCTTTAACAAATTTACTTCTCATCAGATTTTCCAGGATATAAAACTTCACCATTCAGAGCGACTATCAGATTTTAAAGTAACCGATGCAGAAAGAAATTTTCGTTTATGGCAACGGGATCCGTTAGCCATTCTGATGGATACACAACATAAACTTGAACAGAAAATAGACTATATCCATCTTAATCCATTCCAGGAAAGATGGCAATTATGCGAACAACCTGAAGATTACGATTGGTCATCTGCGAGATTTTATGAATCCGGAATAGATAATTTTGGATTTTTAACCGACTATAGAAGTCTGTTGTAATGTTTCGGTCTGTGAGGACACAGACCGAGGATGGGGATTTTACGAATCCGGAATAGATAATTTTGGATTTTTAACCGATTATAGAAATCTTTTGTAATGTTTCGGTCTGTGAGGACACAGACCTGGGATCCTGGTATACTTTAGGGAGGAAGAATAGGTCGTTTTGCGCTGGGCGTTCGGAGTTTAGCGTCGATTCACTGTGAGACTCCAAGCTCACTACGCCGTGCTCCCAACTAAACCCGCTGTTGTGCCTTCAGTGCGAGATATTGATTAATTACATTAACGGTAAGCTTTTGTGGCGGTGTAAGAATAGCCAAAATACCATGTTTGTTCAATTCTTTAACCATCAGTTTTTTCTCGTAAATAAATTTCTCTGCAATGGTTTTATGATAAATGCCTTCTACGTCTTTGGCAGGTTCCGTACTTAACCCTTTCAATTCAGTATTTTCGAAAAATACAGTCACCAGTAAGTGGTATTTAGCGATTCTTTTTAAATAGGGTAATTGGCGTTGGAGGGCCGATAAACTTTCAAAATTGGTAAAGAAAACCAAGAGACCGCGTTGTTTTACAACAGCACGAACGGTAGTATATAAAGCCTCAAGGTTACTTTCCAAATACCTCGTTTTCTCTTTATAAAGTACGTTCATAATGCTGCCCAACTGTGAAGATTTACGGTCGGCTGGCACTATCGATCCAATTGTTTCGGATATGGTAATCAGGCCAGCTTTATCTTCTTTAAGCATGGCCACTTTCGAAAGGGCAACGCTTGCGTTTATGGCATAATCAAGCAGACTCAACCCTTCAAAAGGCATGCGCATTACACGCGATTTATCGATGATACAATAGATATGCTGTGATTTTTCATCGATATAGGTGTTTACCATTAAACTGCTTTTTCTTGCCGTGGCTTTCCAGTTAATGGTACGGATATCGTCGCCGCCAACATAATTTTTAATCTGGTCAAATTCACTGCTTTGTCCGATCTTTCTGATCTTTTTAATTCCAAATTCGGTTAAATAGCGCGAAGCAGCCATTAATTCATATTGACCGAGATTGATGAACGATGGAAAAACAGGTAAAATTTTGGCTCCATCAAAACTGTAATGGCGGCTGATCAAGCCCAGGGGCGAGCTAATGTACACTCTAATAAATCCAAAATCATATTCACCACGCTTGGTTGGGCGCAGGTTGTAATAGATTGATTTTATTTCTGCGGGCTTTAAATGAAGCTTAAAGTCTTTATCACGGATCTGGAACTGAAAAGGTATCTCATCGATTACCCTTGCATTCACCCCAAAGCCGTAATCATTTTTTATTTCGATCTGTATTGGGTTTTCATCACCATTACTTAAACGTTTAGAAGTTAACCTTCGGGCTTCAATACCATTGTTATTACGGTATAGAATAAAAACATCAACAAAAAATAATAGGATAACAGTACCTGTTGCAATTTCAGGGATATCGCCTAACCACGCAAAAAAGAACTTCAGCAAAAAAAGTAAAATGCAGCATCCTAAAGCCACGAATAAACGATTGCTCAGGAATAGGTTTTTGTAATATTGCTGAAAGAATTTTTTCAATGTTGTTTAATCGGTTAATTGTTTAAATCGGTTAACTGGTAACTGCAAACTGGCTTACCTTGGTACTTCTATCTTTTTAATAATCTGGTGGATGATGTCGCTTGTGGTTAACCCTTCCATTTCCTTTTCAGGCGATAATAATACCCTGTGCGCCAATACCGGGATAGCAACAGCAATAATATCATCAGGCGTAATAAAATCGCGGCCCTGGATGGCGGCAAAAGCTTTTGCACTATGTACGATGGCTAACGAAGCCCTTGGCGAAGCGCCTAAATAAAGCGAGGGGTTATTGCGGGTTTCGCTTACAATCCTGGCAATAAATTCCAATAGTTTAGGTTCCACAAACAGGCTGCGGATAACCCCCCTGGCTTCCAGTATCCGCTGAATGGACAATACCGGTTTTACTTCGCTCAGCAATGTTTTGTTGACCAGGCTATGTTGTGCCAGTAAAATTGCGGTTTCTTCCTCCAGAGAGGGGTATTTGACTTCAATTTTAAATAAAAACCTGTCTAGCTGTGCCTCAGGTAAGCGGTAGGTGCCTTCCTGCTCGATAGGATTTTGGGTGGCCAACACCATAAACGGTTCGTCCATCCTGTAGGTTTCTCCATCAATAGTTACCTGGCGTTCTTCCATCACTTCGAAAAGTGCTGACTGGGTTTTGGCTGGTGCACGGTTAATTTCATCAATCAAAATAATATTGCCGAAAATCGGCCCTTTTCTAAATTCAAAATCTCCTGTTTTAGTATTAAATATCGGGGTTCCCAACACATCAGAAGGCATTAAATCAGGGGTAAACTGCACCCTCGAAAATTGGGCTTCTATAGATTTTGCAAGCAATTTTGCACTAAGCGTTTTAGCTACTCCCGGCACGCCCTCAATTAAGATATGTCCATCGGCAAGTAAACCAACAATTAAAAAGTCGATAACCTGTTTTTGGCCGATAATGATATTTCCAAGTACATTTCTGATCTGATTAACGGCTTCATTTAAGGCACTTAAATCGGTACGTGGATTAAACTGTTCTTGTTCCATTGCTTTGCGTATTTTTATAAAACTGTTCTATGCTGTCGTTTAAATAAATCAACTGGGTATCACTTAAGTTGCCCATAGTTGGGATTTGTATAAAATGCTGGGTAAGGGTTTTGGCCAATGCTTCGTTAATGCCTGTTTTCTCCATCATTACCTGGGCAAATTTGCTGTCAATTTCGTTGGTTTTTAGATAATACCTGGTTCTTAAGTATTCCAAAAAATAGTTGATTTTTTTTAAGGCAATATCCAGATTGTTGCGTTCGTGGTAATAAACGCTACCTACTACGTGAACAAAAGCCAGTGAAGAGTTGGTAAGCGGATCTGCAATCGGGATAATTCTTTGCCTGCGCTTCATATCGTACAGCACAAAAATAATCAAGCTGAATATGGTCAGATAATAAGCATATTTAAGTTCAGGGTGTTTAAAAAAGACCCTGAGCATATCTGTAGTAGTGGCTTTTTGAGCAGAAAAATATTCATCAAAAATGAGCTGTTGCGTTCCGTGTAAATAGCTTAAGGTTTTAGCAGCATATTCTGCACCATATTTATCCAATAGATTAAAATTAGTGTAAAAACCTGGCTCGGCAATCAGGTATAGATTTCCTTTGCCATAGCTGTAACGTACAAAATTGGGTTTCCCGTCTCCGTTTACGCCGAGTACAGTAGCCTTATTGGTATCGAGTTTATTATAATATTGACTGCCAATCCCTCTTTCAAAACCATAATTTGCCTCAGTTTTAAGGTTTGGGTTGGTGAAATTCAGCGTGTTGCCTTCTGCCGACATGGCACTAAGCGCTTGTAGTTTTAGGTTTTTTTCTATTTTTCCCAGATCGTAACTGGCAATAAAAACATCATTACCGCCCTGCATGTATTTAATCAGCTGATCAAAATCTGTTTTGCTGATATCTGCTTGCTGGGCAACGATTAAATAGGTTGTTTTGTTAAAATTTTTATCCTTTAAAGTATTGTAAATGGCAGTTTTAGACGGTATTATCTTTGCTTCCGGTAAAATATCTTTTATCCGGTGGTACAAAATGTAAGTTCCGTAAGGGATTTTATCCTTTACGGCATAAGTTGGTGCCCAGTTTGTTGGAGTAGGTTTGTTGTATTGCGCAACCAGGTACAGGAGAATCAGGATCGTACCAACAATCAGATATATTTTATAACCTTTCATTTGATCTGGCTGTTAAACTGATTGAACGATTGGTTGATAGGTTCAAATTTTACCTCATCAATAGGGAAATCTCCATACCAGATGTAATCAAACTGTAGGGTAAGCTTACCAAAATCATTTCTAAGTTCCGGTTTATCAATTTCCATTAAATAGTGGTAGTTGGTTTTGTCGGGCTGCCAATTGATGATTTCGGCATCACTCAGTTTTTTTAACGCCCTTAAATATAGAAGCCTAACTGCCAGTCGGAATTTCCTTTCGGCAATTAATCTTTGTAGCTCCTGTTCATAATCGATTTCATGGATGTTTTCGGTAATCACATCATATGGAAGGACTGTTGCTTTCGATTTTTTCCTGAATATGTTCTCGGCCCCGCTTATTTTAATTACGATAAACAAAATAAGCGCTATCCCTAATCCGATAAAAATGTACCTCGAAATTAAGTTAGAGGTTGCGCCCTGAATTAATGAGCCGATTAAATGCCAAAACCACCTCCAGAATTTATCCCACCAAGAAAGTTGCTGCGGGCCAATTTCATCATATTGAAATTCTTTTTGCTCCTTATAACTGCTGATGGAATCCTTATTAAATTTTAATGGGGTAATTTGAGCACTGTCCGTCCTGATTTCCTTAACAATAGGTTTGGGCTTAACAGTCTGTGCTTTGCTGATTACCGGAATAAAGAACAAAAGTGAAGCGAGAAGATATTGGAACAGTGCGCGTTGCATTTTAGTATTCTTCAGGTCTGCTATCAATAGGTTTGCCGGTATCACCAAAATTTGAAATCCTCTCCATTAAACCGGTGCTTTCTTTTTGTTCAACCAAACTGAAATACGCCAATGAAATGGTAATGATGGGGATAATGGTAAATACCTGGCATAATGACTGCAGAACCGTTGTGATCATGGTAAGTGTTAATGACATGTGCGGGCCTTTATGCGTGAACATTCCAATCATATTAAAGAGACTGGTAGGTAGAATAATCATGCTCATACAGGCATAAACAATAATCCATATGACGATTAGCGTGCCAAAGGTAACCCAGAAGTTATCTTTTATAATACTGAAACTTCTACTAAAGGAATAGCCAAAGGAGCCGTTTTCAATCACCATTATCGGAAACATCATCGCTACATAAGGAAACAGCCAAAAGCCGGGCACGAGGCAAAACACAAAAGCAATAATCAACATGATGATCAATAGGATAGAACTACCAAAAATCCTGAAGAAATAATGTTTAAAGTATCCCCATACCTCCTCTGTAGTTGGCGTTTGGTTTCCTTTTTTTACATAAATGGCTACATAAGAAAGTATGGCAACACTCATGCTGGCATACGAGGCTAAAGAAAATAAAATAGAGAGAAAATATTCTATTCCATACAACGATGAGAAACCTAAGCCATTGTTATTTCTGCCGTTACCGATGGTATTGATCATGTTAACCATTTTATATTGTTGCATTAACATGGTTAACATGCTGGCCAGTACAAATAAACCACAAAATGTAAAGTATATTTTGATTAGCGGCTTAAAATTTTGACGCATGAAGGTAAAGGTATCGTTGATTACCTGTCCGAAATCTCTTCTTTTTTTAAATTCAATTTTCCCTAGCATGTGAGTGTTACTTGTTATGATAGATTTTAATAGGGTAAATAAATATATACCAGATGATAAAAGCTGCAGAAGATAGCAAAATCAGTACACTTAACCACAAAGGCATTTCAGTATGTCGGGTAACAAAGCTTTCAAAAAATGCGGCCACAATAAAAATGGGTATCAGACCTATTACCATTTTTAATCCATCCTTTGCGCCTCTTAATAAAGAGGCCATTCGGGTATAGGTTTTAGGAAATAAAAGACTATTACCTAAAACCAAACCAGCTGCACCCGCCAAAACAATAGCCGATATTTCTAATGTCCCATGAATCCATATCACCAGAACCGATTGAAAGCCCAGGCCTTTGCTAAAAAAGAAATATTGAAATGACCCGAGCATGATACCGTTTCTGAATAACGAAACAATAGATCCAAAAGAAAATATAATGCCCGAAACAAAGGTGTATAGTGCAACAAAAATATTGTTAAACCCAATTTGCATAAACATCATCAATTCATTACTCTGCTTATAAACCCCAAAAGGATCACCTTTAGCAATATTTTCATTCGTCATGTTTACATAAGCGTCGCCCATAATCAAACGAACAAAAGTATCGTCGTATTTGGCCGATAGAGCGCCAATAGCACACGAAACCAAAAAAAATGCCAGGGCATAAAGTACCTGTTTTCGATGTTGCAAGAATATTAAGGGAAGTTCAGTTTTCCAGAAATGAATAAAGCGGTTCGATTTTTCCTTTTTGTTTTTGTAAACAGACTGGTGTAATTTGGAAGCTAAGCCGTTAAGATAGGCCGTAGTTTTCGAGTTCGGATAAAATGTTTTTGAGAAGGCCAGATCGTTGGTAATCTCGATAAACTGATTGGCCACTTCATCAGGACTTGCCTGTTGCATCGAATCGTAATGCTGCCACTTCTTCGAATTCTGTTTAACAAATAATGCTTCTCTCATTTAAAGGCGTTACCAAATCTTGGGTTAAAATAGCTAAATTTTTATGGAAATAAAATCCGCATTATTATCAGATTTTTTCACTCATCAAAACAAATATACATAGATGAACCAGCTAAACTGAAAATATAATAAAACTTTAGTTACAAAAAATAGAGATTTACCTGCGGCTATTATCTTAAAAAAAATTATGTTTGAATATGGATAGCATCAGAATTAGCACGGCTCAGAATATTGATATTGATTACGAAATTGCCGGTCTTGGAGAACGGATAGCTGCAAGATGTATCGACTTGGCCGGATTTGCAGTTCTTGCTGTAATTACACTGATTGTTATGGGCGCAGCCCGGATGGGCATGTCAGGCATTGCTGCAATGATCATTTTTTTTATTTTTCTGGCCATTTTTATTTTCTATGATCTGGTGTGCGAAATCACTATGGATGGACAAACTTTTGGAAAAAAGGTGTTAAAGATCAAGGTGATCAGCATTGATGGTACACAGCCAACTTTTGGACAGTATATTTTCAGGTGGTTATTCCGGATGATTGATTTTGGCTTTCCTTTTGGCTGGGGCGTTGTCGCACTGGTATCGGTAGCCATAACCAAAAACCACCAGCGATTAGGGGATTTGCTGGCCAAAACTACATTAATTAAAACCAAACCCCGTACCGAATTGGCCAATGTAGCATTCAGTTTTAATTTACCCGAAGAATATGAACCGCTGTTTAAGGAAGTACTGCATTTAAATGATCGGGATATAGAGCTTATTCATGAAGTGTTAACCAGTTATTATCAAACAGGGAATCCTGATCTAATTTATGCCATGGCGGCTAAAACCAAAGCCCATACTTTGGTAAACATTCCAGCTGGGATGAATGAATTACAGTTTCTGGAAACCGTGTTAAAGGATTATAATCACCTCACCGCTAACATGGGCGTTTAGCTAAAAAAACATTTTTTGTAAATAGCAGATCATTACAAAATTGCCAATAATAAGAACCAATACCTTAAAGATAAAAGAGCGTTTCTTCAACTGAAATCTATACAATAGACCAGCTGAGATAAATAAAAACAGTAAGGGAATAGTTGGAGGATAAAGTGACCAGCTTTTTGACAGATCGCCTTGAATAAGCGCAATAAAAGACCTCTGAAAGCCGCAGCCCGGGCAATCGACCCCGGTTAAAGCCTTAAATGGGCAGGGGATTAAATGATTTTGCAGCCAATCAACCAGGTTAATTAAGCTGCAAAATATAAAAATGATAAACATCCTAAATTATACTACTGGTGGCGGAGTATCATTTGAATGATCCTGATTATCAGTTGGTTTATTAAAAGGATTGGTGGTACTGTTAAACGGGTTGTTTGGATTGTTAAAAGGATTATTTCCAAAACCATTATTTTGTGCTTCTGCAGCTGATGGACCCAGGTATTTAGCATCTCCAAAACCTAAAATTGGCCAAAAGATGTAAGGGAAAATAACCATCCCCACCGTAAAGCCTTCTGACTTGCCAAAGCTTTTGCTAACCAAATTATAAAGCCATACTGCAAACACAATATTAACGCACGGAATGATTAACCATAAAATCCAGATCATGGGTTTGCCAACAATCTCTAATAAAATTATTAAATTGTAAATCGGAATAATAGCCGCCCAACCTGGTTTTCCTGCTTTTTCGAACACTTTCCACATGCCCACAATCATGAGAACGATTATCGCAAGATATAAAATTGCAATGCCCCCTCCAATACCTGCGGCTACTCCGCTTGATTCATACTCATTCATAAATTACTGTCTTTAAAGGTGATTAATTTAAATTGTCGAACTAAAGTAATTTTTTTTATTCAAAAATAGAATAAATGAGTATTTAATTATTTCAACAAGGCAGCTACCTTTGTTGATAAAGCAGTGGCCCATTCGGTATACATTTTACCGCTTGGATGCAATCCATCTTCTGCTACTAATGATAGGTCGGTTGCTGCGTTTCTCGATGCGGGTGTGATATTGGTGTAGTTTACGCCGGCTGCAAGTGTTATTTCCTGGTTTGCCGCGTTAAAGCTATCAATTTCGCTGGCTATAGTTTGCGTGCTTCTTCCTGAGTTTTTGCCAAAAGGAGTAACGCCCCAATCGGGTATGGAAACTACAAAAACCCTGGCTTTATTACCACCTGCATAAGTAATTGCCGTTTGCAACAATTCTGAGAATTCCTTTTTATAAGTGCTTAAAGGGTAACCTCGGTACTGGTTGTTTACGCCGATTAAAAGCGTCACAAAACTGAAGGTGCCATTTAAATTTTCACTTTTAATGGCCGCCTGAAGCTCGTTGGTGGTCCAGCCTGTAACCGCAATAATTTTGGGAGTTGCTACGGTGATGTTTTGAGCTTTTAACAAACCCTGAAGCTGATATGGAAAAGATTCGGCTTGCTTAACCGATTCGCCAATGGTATAAGAATCGCCCAGAGCTAAATAAGTGAAATTTCCTGTCGAGTTTGATGGTTTGGTAATTTGATCTGTATTTGGCTCGTTGATCATGGGGGCTTTTTTAGTACAGCCCGAAGTTAAGAAAGAAAATAAAATGGCACTTAATAAAAACTTCATAACTTAATTTACGAAGTAGACTTAAACATGGTTTTGTTTCTTGCTAAACCAAGTTCATTTTAAACAATTCCGCAATATGGTCTTTCAGTCTGCCTTTAACTTCTTCCATATCCAACTGATAACCCAATTCCTTGGCTAAAGAGGTAACCGCTTTATCATCAATTCCGCAGGGAACAATATTTTTGAAATAATCCAAATCTACATTTACATTGAAGGCAAAACCATGCATAGTAACCCATCTGCTGCAACGCACGCCCATAGCGCATATCTTGCGTGCTTTTTCATTATCGGCATCTAACCAAACTCCGGTAAAACCAGGATAACGCCCGGCTTCTATCCCATAATCCTTTAAGGTAAGGATAACGGCTTCCTCCAGGGTGCGTAAATATAAATGGATATCGGTAAAGAAATTATCAAGATCAAGGATCGGGTAGCCTACAATCTGTCCTGGGCCATGATAGGTAATATCGCCACCGCGGTTTATTTTATAATAGGTTGCCTGTTTATCTTTTAAACCCTGTTCGTCCAACAATAAATTTTCGGGGTGACCGCTTTTACCTAAAGTATAAACATGTGGATGTTCGCAAAATATAAGATGATTGGGTGTAGGCTTATTCGTGTTGTTAATCCGGTTTTCTGTTTTAATGGCTACCGTTTTATTGAGCAGATCTTCCTGTTTATCCCATGCTTCCTGGTAGTCTGTTAAGCCCCAATCTGCAAAAATGGTTGGTTTTAATGTTGTTGCAATTGCTTTGTCCGCTGTCTCGTTCATCTCCATGTAAATTAAGAATTGCCGGCTACGTAGCCTAACATGTAACCGTCTGTTGTTTTAAAATAATTAATGGTCAGTTCCCGCGTACCTGATGGCAGCTCTACCAATGCGTTTAGTGAACCTTCGTTTTTTAGCTTAAAAGGTTTGATATGAATATGTTGCTTAAATTCCAATCCTTTTTTGCCATGCCACTTATAAATTGCCTCTTTGGCACACCAGGCTACATACAAGCCATCCGTATTATCACCGATCTGTTTTTGGGCAAGCTCTAAATCACTTAAAAATTTATGTTTAATGCTTTTTATTTTATGTTTAATGAGTTCAATATCAATACCAACAGGGTGGTCTTTGCTAATCATTACGGCAGCATAATCGTAAGAATGGCTTAACGAAATATGGTAATCAAAATTAACCAGATAAGGTTTGCCATGTTCATCAAACTGGCAGTCGATATACTCGGTCGTGTTTAGCATGGTTCTCAAAAGCAATCTCGTGCTTAACCAGTGCAATAGCCTTTTGCCGCTGTTTAACGATGAAATAATATCATGTTCATGCTGCTTAAGCTGCAGTCCGGCCAACAAGTCTTCCTCTGTTTCCTCAATTTTCCAGATGGCTAAAACAGAATGCTGATCAATATTTTTGTGGTAAATGATTGGCATTGATTAAATTGGAGATTACATGCAAAATTATCTTAAATAAATGATAATTTAGGCCAAAAATACGCATAAAAATGATATTATCTGATAGCAGGATATTGGAAGAAATGGAGAAAGGAACAATCATCATCGAGCCTTTTAAACGCGAATGTTTAGGAACCAATTCGTATGATGTTCACTTAGGTAAATATCTGGCTACCTATAAAAGCCGTGTGCTTGATGCGAAGGCGCATAACGAAATTGAACATTTCGAAATTCCTAAGGATGGTTATGTACTTTACCCGGGTACGCTATACCTGGGGGTTACCGTAGAATATACCGAAACACACGGACATGTACCTTTTTTAGAAGGAAAAAGCAGCACCGGGCGCTTAGGTATCGATATCCATGCCACGGCAGGTAAAGGCGATGTTGGTTTTTGTAATACCTGGACATTGGAAATATCGGTAGCGCAACCAGTAAAAGTTTATGCCGGAATGCCTATTGGCCAATTGATTTACTTTGTTGTTGAAGGTAAGATTGAAACGATGTACAATGCAAAAGGTAACGCAAAGTACAATAATAAAACCACCAGGCCGGTAGAAAGCATGATGTGGAAGAATAAGTTCTAAACGATATTGTTTCGGGGATCTGTTTATTGTCAAAGCTGAAAGCTTGAAAGGGACCGGTCGTCAAATGGGATTAAGGCTGCCTACGACATTACATGCCCGTTTCCTAAACCACAAACTACTTGTTTTTCTGATTAATAAAAAGCGTCATTTTTTGGAGCGCAGGGATGGTACAACACAATAATTTTGCTTCCGTTTTCCGCTTGTACGCTTCGCTGCCTCGTGCCTCGTTGCTGCAGGGTACCGCTGCAACCCGGCCTGCAACGGGCAGGGGGGCTAATTGGCCAATGCGGTATTCCATGTGTGGGGTTGCAGGGTGCAGAAAACCTTGTTTCTAAACCCGATTTCAATGTAAAGCCCGGATCCCGATTTCATCGGGAGAGGACTTGAAATGAAAAGCGGGACTATCCGCCCCCAGGAAATACTGAATGCTGATTTCCCAATCCTATTTCGGTCGGTGCGGCACCAACAGATCAAATATTTGGTTACACCTGTATGTGATTTTCGAGGTATTAGGTGCATAAACCTTTGTCTCTAAACTCGATTAGGCGGAATAGCCCCGAGCGTAGTGAGGACTGTAAACAAAAGCGGGGCTACCCCCCCAAAGACCACTGCATGCTCATTTCCAAACCCCTTAGCGGGCAACATATTTTTTCATAGAAATGAAGTGCAGATTCTCATCTGCCTCGCGGCCTGCCATTCAATCAATAAAGCAAATTTGAGTTGTCAACTAAAAACTTAGAGGTAAAACTAAATTTCATGCTTACTTCATAAAAGTATGCCTTAGGTTTTGTACCTTGACACGTATTTAATTGTACCTTAACCACATGAAACTTAAAATTACTCTCGCCATTGGTTTTTTATCTCTCCTTATTGTTTTTGGCGCATTTAAAATGGATGATGATCCATTTAGTCAGCTTTTAAAGAAACTAGAAGATTATACCAATAAATATCCCCAAGAAAAAGTCCACCTTCATTTAGATAAGCCTTATTATGCCATTGGAGATGATATCTGGTTCAAGGCTTATGTGGTAAATACCAAAACTTCGGCGCCATCAGATATCAGCAAAATCCTGTATGTAGAGCTGATCAATGAAAAAGATTCGCTAAAAAAACAGGTTAAATTGCCTGTTATGGGCGGAATTACATGGGGCGATTTTAAGCTGACAGATTCGCTTGCCGAGGGTAATTATAGAATCAGGGCCTACACCAACTACATGCGTAATTTTGGCACCGAATTCTTTTATGATAAGACCATTAAAATCGGAAATAGCTGGGCCAACAAAGTTTTTACAAAAACCGTTTACAATTTTGCCAAAGAAAACAATGCAGATAAAGTTACTGCAACCATTCATTTTGAAGATAAAAATGGTATTGCTTATAGCCAGAATGAAGTAAGTTATGATGTGCAGTTAGATTACCGCTCCGTTAGCAAAGGGAAAGTTAAAACCAGTTTAACAGGCGATGCCGTGATTAATTTTACCAATAACCAGCCCTTTCAAAATAAATCTGGAAAAATTATTGCAACCATAACGCTCGATAATAAACAAAAAGTGATCAAATCTATCCCGATTACATCGACCTCTAATGATGTAGATGTGCAGTTTATGCCAGAGGGAGGTACTCTGGTTGAAGAGCTGCCACAAAAGGTAGCGATCAAAGCGGTAGGGTCCAATGGCCGTGGAGAGGATGTTACAGGCAGTATTATAGATGAAACGGGAAATGAAGTGACCACTTTTTCTACAGATTACCTGGGTATGGGAAATTTCGTGTTCAATAGTCAGGACGGTAGATCATATTCGGCAAAAGTTAAGTTTAAAGATGGTTCTGAAAAGACGATTAAACTTCCGGTAGCGGTTAAGAGTGGTTATGCACTTTCAGTGAATGCTCTGGATACGGGTAAAGTAGTGGTTAAAATTATGGCCAGTGCCGATCTTAATAATGGAGCTGAATTAAAAGTTGTTGCCCAGCAAGGCGGCAATGTATATTATGGCTCCAAAGCCAAAATGGATAAACAAGTACTGATGGCCAGTATTCCGAAAAAGAATCTGCCGCTGGGTGTTGTTCAGTTTACGTTGTTTTCAGGCACCAATCAGCCTTTGGCAGAACGTTTGGTCTTTATAAATAACAAGTCAGAACTAATTGATGTATCACTTAATTCATCTGGTGTATCAAGTTCAAAAAGAGGTAAAGCAGCTTTTACTTTTAATGCAACTAATGATCAGAAACCTGTTTTAGGTAGTTTTTCGGTAGCGGTTACCAATGCCACAAAGGTTGCTCCGGATGAAAACAATGAATCGAATATCCTTACTTCACTGTTACTTACCTCTGATTTGGCCGGCTACGTAGAACAGCCCAACCATTATTTTCTAAAAGATGATCTTCAAACACAAAAAGAACTCGATAACCTGATGCTTACCCAGGGCTGGCGAAGATTTCTTTGGAAAAATATTATCAATAATGTTGGTCCGAACATCACTTATAAGCCTGAACAGTCTATCACCATCAGCGGAACGGTAATGAAAGGCAATAAGCCTGTACCTGGTGGTAAAGTAATGCTTATGGCCACAAAAGGAACGATGTATATTTTGGATACGGTAACCAATGCCGAAGGAAAATTTGTTTTTGACAACTTAAGTTTTGGCGATAGTACAAAGTTTGTGGTCCAGGCAAGAACGAAAACAGAACGGAAATTTGTAGACATTAATCTGGATATTGTTCCCGGACAGATTGTGACAAAAAATAAAAATGGAGCCGATGTCGACATCAATGTAAACAATACTTTAATGAAGTACATTAAAGAAAGTGATAACTATTTTAATGAAATGACCCGTTTGGGTTTGCTGGAGCGGACCATTAAACTTGATGAGGTAACCATTACGGAAAAGAAAAATCCGGCTAAAAATTCTTCCAACTTAAACGGAGCTGGTAGAGCTGATTTTGTAATGACAGCCGACGAGTTATCTACCTGTGTTACCTTGTCTCAATGTTTGCAGGGGCGTTTACCAGGTGTAATATTCAGGGGGAATGTGCCATACCTCATGCGTAGTCAGGATACGCCAATGGGGATTATTGTTGATGGGATGCAAATGGAGGCCGATTTTTTGGATAATATTGTGCCTATGGATGTTGAATCTATTGAGTTGCTAAAAAGTATTGGTAATACGGCCATCTATGGTTCAAGAGGTGGTGGAGGATTACTTATTATTACGACTAAACGTGGCGACGGCGGCAGAAGTGTAAATAAATATGCACCAGGAATTCTAACACTTAATCCTAAAGGATTTACGGTTTCAAGAGAATTTTATTCTCCAAAATACGATAACGCAAGCGCTGGAAACAAGCCCGATTTAAGAACAACTATTTATTGGAACCCACAGGTTGTTACAGATAAAGAGGGAAAAGCACAATTTGATTTTTATAATGCGGATGAGCCTGGCACCTATCGCGTAGTAATAGAGGGAATAGACGCTGCAGGGCATTTGGCCAGAAAAGTGTATACTTATGATGTTAAATAGAGAAAAATAGATAAATTTGAATTAGTATGCATGCATAGTTTATGCTGGGTATGTTTGTCTTAATACCAGATTCGTAAATCTTGATACTATTTAAATATGAATACAATAAAAGTAAGCGTTAAAGATCGCCTGGCAACCATCACATTAGATAGAGGTAAGTCAAATGCCTTAAACCGTGAGTTAATTACAGCGCTAAACGATATGCTTAAAAATATTTCCGCCGATGATAACATTGGCGGTGTGATATTAACCGGAACAGCGCCTTTCTTTTCTGCTGGATTGGACCTGGTTGAACTCTATAACTATAACGAAGACGAGGCTAAATCTTTCTGGCAGTTGTTTTTGAATTTTACAGCCAATATGGTTTCATTTAAAAAACCAATGGTGGCCGCTATTAGCGGACATAGTCCGGCCGGCGGTTGTGTAATGGCATTAGCCTGCGATTATCGGGTAATGGCAGAAGGGCAATACATTATTGGCTTAAATGAAGTGCCGGTAGGTATTATCGTACCCAATAGTATTTTCCAGTTATATGCTTTTTGGATCGGTAAAGCCGAAGCGACCCGCAGTTTGCTGTCTGGCAAATTATATAATCCTGAAGAAGCGTTAAAGGTTGGCCTGGTAGACGAATTGGTTAAAAACGAGAGTTTATTAACAGCAGCCGAGCGCAAAATTAAAAAGTACATGGAACTAGAAAGTAATACCTGGTCGCAAAGTAAAGTAAATATCCGCGAAGAGCTGATTGCTGCGGTATCTGCCGACCAATCTGCTACGCTGGAAAAAATGCTGGCCCAATGGTGGTCGCCTGCAACTCGCCATATCTTACAAACAATTTTGGCTAACCTGCAGAGGAAGTAGTTTGCATGTTACAATGGGCAGTTTCCAGCCTGGGAATAATGCTATAGACCGTTACCCGTTTCAATAAATTAATCAGTTTAGCAAATTGACTGATTTAAACAGTTAACCAATTAACCAAATTAATTATGTTCAATTATAATTCACCAATGCTCAGAGAAGATGCTTTAAAAGGAAAAACCATCGTTATTACAGGTGGAGGGACGGGCCTTGGGAAGGCGATGGGTGTTTATTTTTTGAAGTTAGGCGCTAATTTAGTCATTACCAGCCGCAAGCAGGATGTACTGCAAAAATCTGCCGATGAAATGGAGGAAAAAACTGGAGGTAAAGTGCTGGCTGTAGCTTGCGATGTGCGGGAAATTGAACAGGTAGAAAACGTACTGGCAAAAACGTTAGAACGGTTTGGCGCTGTTGATGTATTATTGAACAATGCCGCTGGTAATTTTATTTCTCCCACTGAACGCTTATCTGCTAATGCCTTTTCTTCTATTATCGATATTGTTTTAAAAGGAACGGTTAATTGTACACTTACTTTTGGTAAACATTGGATCAGGGAGAAGCAGGCCGCAACAGTTTTAAATATTATTACTACTTATGCTTTTACAGGCTCCGCCTATGTTGTACCCTCCGCTTGTGCAAAAGGGGGTGTTCTGGCATTAACAAGATCTTTGGCGGTAGAATGGGGGAAATATGGTATCCGTACCAATGCCATTGCACCAGGTCCATTCCCCACAAAAGGCGCATGGGAGCGTTTGTTACCCGGCGATTTGGCTAAAAAATTCGATTTTAAAAACCGTGTGCCTTTGAAAAGAGTGGGCGATCATCAGGAACTGGCCAACTTAGCGGCATTTCTGGTGAGCGATTTTTCTGCTTACATCAATGGAGAAGTCATTACCATTGATGGCGGCGAGTGGTTGCAGGGGGCAGGGCAGATGAATGGTTTGGAAGCCATCCCTAACGAAATGTGGGATATGTTGGAGCAAATGACGCGAAGCGCTAAGTAATTTAAAACGTAAGAATGTAATATGGATGATGGGTAATTTCCGTTCGCCGAATACATCATCCATCTTACCTTTTTCCATTCTACATATTGCCTTTCCATCATCCGTCTTTTTCCATTTTCCCTCTTACATTTTTATTTATCTTTGCCGGTATGAATATCTTACTTTTAGGTTCAGGCGGCAGAGAAAGCGCATTCGCTTGGAAAATGAGCCAGTCTTCGCACTGCGATAAACTAATTATTGCTCCAGGTAACGGTGGTACAGGGGCTTATGGTACCAACATCAACATCAATGTAAACGATTTTGATGCCATCAAAAAAGTAGTGCTTACCGAAAACATCGAACTCGTTGTGGTAGGCCCTGAAGAACCTTTGGTAAATGGTATTCATGATTTTTTCCTTGCCGATCAGGCTATTGCCCACATTCCGGTTATTGGGCCAAAAAAAGAAGGTGCTATTCTGGAAGGAAGTAAAGATTTCTCGAAACAGTTTATGGAGCGTCATGGTATTCCTACTGCGGCTTCAAGATCTTTCACGCCCGAAACCTTGGAGGATGGATTGGCCTACCTGCAAAACCATGCCTTGCCTGTTGTTTTAAAAGCAGATGGTTTGGCAGCGGGTAAAGGAGTATTAATCTGTACGGAAACCATCGAAGCCCAGGAAGAATTAAAACTGATGCTTGGTGGTAAATTTGGTGCAGCAGGGGCAACAGTTGTGATCGAAGAGTTTTTAAGCGGAATTGAACTTTCGGTGTTTATTTTAACGGATGGTGAAAACTACATCACACTTCCTTCGGCTAAAGATTATAAGCGGATTGGCCAGGGCGATACCGGTTTAAATACCGGTGGCATGGGGTCAGTTTCGCCTGTTCCTTTTGCCACGCCAGAATTTTTGGCCAAAGTAGAAGAACGTATTATTAAACCAACAGTTAATGGTTTAAAGAAAGATCATATTGATTATACCGGTTTTATCTTTTTTGGACTGATTAAAGTTGGAGAAGAACCCTTTGTGATCGAATACAATGCACGGATGGGTGATCCCGAAACCGAAAGTGTGATCCCCAGAATTGAAAATGACCTGGTGGAACTGTTTCTGGCTACCGCTAAGAAAGAATTAAACCAGGTTAATTTAGTGATTTCGGAGCAAACAGCTGCCACGGTAATGATTGTGGCAGGTGGTTATCCGGGCGACTACCTGAAAGGTAAGGCTATTACCGGAATCGAGAACTTACGCCATTCCAATGCATTTCATGCCGGTACATTATTAGAAAATGATGTCGTGAAAACAAACGGAGGCAGGGTGATTGCCATTACCAGTTTACAGAAAGATCTGTTCACGGCTTTACAATCTGCAACCGCTGATGCAGGTAGGATTTATTTTGACGGAAAATATTTCAGGGAAGATATCGGGTTCGATTTGATTTAAAAGAGGATAGTTGAGAGAATATAGATAAATCTCAATCCAATTAAGGTTAATATTTTCCTGTAAAAAAAGAAAGTCCCAATGTTTAGTTGGGACTTTCTCATTGAATGCCTATCTCTTATTTCGATTTACTTTCTAACAACTCCTTAAGTTTATCTTGTAAAGCCTGTTCTCTTAAACCTTTGGCAATAATTTTACCTGTTGGATCAATTAAGAAGTTCGCTGGAATGGAGCGGATGCCATACATTTGAGCCACTTCATTATCCCAGCCGTTCAAATCAGATACATGTGTCCAGGTTAACTTGTCGGCTTCAATGGCTTTTTGCCATGCTGCTTTAGTTGTTTTGGTATTTCCTCCATCTAATGAGATACCTAAAACAGTAAAACCCTTATCTTTAAATTTATTGTAAGCGGTTACTACATTGGGGTTTTCCTGGCGGCATGGGCCACACCAAGATGCCCAAAAATCAACTAAAACGTATTTACCTTTAAAGTCAGATAATTTAACTGGTTTGCCTTCAGGATCATTCTGCGTAAAATCCATCGCCATTGCGCCTATGGCTGTCTTTCTTCCTGCTTCAAATATCTGAGCAATTTTTTTGCCTGTGTAAGTAGCCTTAAGCTCCGGTGATAAAGTTTCAAAAGCCTTCTCTGCTGTGGCTGCCTGGTCAGGATCTGAAGCCAGCTGACTAATTGAACTTAAACTTACAAATGATTTCGGGTTGTTGCTGGCAAATTGTAATAATAACGGAGGCATTGCCGCAGCTTCTTTTTCATAACGTGCACTTAAAGCTTCCATAACAGCTTTATCTTGTTTCTGTTCTGGTGTATAACCTGCATATTCTGCATTAATTGCAGCAAGTTTATCTGCTACAGGCTTAGTTAATGCTTTCAGTTTCTTAGCATCATCATTAACAGGAGAACCTGTAATTACTGCTTTCTTTAAAGAATCTGCCGCAGCCAGTTTGATATTTCCCGGCTCTATATAAAGTGATAAACCATCTAATTTTTCACCTTGTGCTGGACGGGTTACATAAGGGTTTTTGTTTAAGAAAAGACTTCCCTGGGCAGGGCTGGCCAGTGTTCCTTTAAAAACAAAAGCACCATTTGCTACCATTGCCGAATCGGTAATGCTTTTACCTTCAGTCTGATAGATAAGGTAAACCTTATCTCCGGTTTTTAGGCCTTTTATGTCGCCATTAACCGTAAATGGCTTCTGTGCCATTGCTGCAAATGGCAATAAAGCCATTGCTGATAATAATATTTTTTTCATGAAGTTAGTTTAATCCTATTCAAATATAGAAATCTGTATCGCTAAAACGTAAATAGCTGTGTAAAATTATGATAGACTGTTTATAGTGGCTTAAGCCTTTACTTTATCGATTGCCAGCTTAATATTTTATACTGACTGCGTTTTTGGTTTTCTGATCCTCCATAAATTAACGTTTTTTCCACTTTTTTAGAACTTGCTGTAACTTCAAACTTATTCATATTTTTAAAAAGATCAGGAGTAACGGTTTGTGTAGCCTTAATTTCAAATACACCAAAGCCCTCATCTGTTGGTTGAAGTAGATCTATTTCATTAGCATGGCTATCTTGCCAAAAGTAATATTCGTTATTTAAGTAGTTATGATAATTTTGTTTTTGGAATTCTGTAATTACCATGTTCTCAAAGATGTTTCCCTTTAACCTATTTTTTAATAGGGCTTCGCTGGTTTTAATTTTAAGTAAATGGCACAATAAACCTGAATCGTAAAAGTAAAGTTTTGGTGTTTTTACTAAACGTTTATTAAAATTTTCGTGATAGGGTTGTAGCAGATATATGATATAACTGCTTTCTAAAAGAGAAAGCCAGTTTTTTGCGGTCGGTTGTGATATATTGCAGGCATTAGCTAGTGCACTTAGATTAAGCAGCTGGCCGGCCTGGTTGGCACATAATCCGATAAAGGTTCTGAATGCACGCAAATCTTTAATATTTAGAAGTTCTGTTACATCTTTTTCTACGTAGGTTTGTATATAATTGGTAAAATATATATTAGGTTCTATATCACGATCATAAATAGCAGGATAGAAGCCTTTAATACAGGCCTCTGCAAATGAAGGCTGAAGTAAGTCGTCGGCTTTAAGTTCTGATAAATCAAAAGGTAAAAGTTTAAATAGTGCTACCCTTCCCGCAAGGCTTTGTGTTATGCCATGCATTAAATGAAAATTCTGTGAACCTGATAAAATAAACTGTCCCATTATTTTAGATTCGTCAACCAATCCCTGTAAGTAAGAAAAAAGTAGTGGAACTCTTTGCACTTCATCAAAAATCACTTTATCATCATATTCACTTAAAAAGCCATTAGGATCTTCGGTTGCAAATGCCCTAACATCTGGGTTTTCAAGGGAAATATATCTGTAATTACTAAATAAATTCTTTAGCAATGTAGTTTTTCCCGATTGCCTTGGGCCAGTAATGGCGATAATAGGAAATTTATTTTTTTGGTGCTCTATATGTTTACTTATATGCCTTTTAACTAATTGTTGCATAGTTGATTGTTTTAGTCAAAAGTACAAAAAAAGATAAGTGTATACAATTACAACTTTGAAATTACACAGCTTCAACTTTGAAATTACACAGCTTCAACTTTGAAATTACACAACTTTTAATTCAGCTTTTGATAGGTTCTCCACCACAAATCGGGCATCTCGCCATTAACAGCAATCTGGTAATCATCATATCTGCAAGGCACCAAATGGTAACGCTCGTTTTTGGATTGGCCAGATGGATAAGGAACCTGCATCCACCAACGGTCTGATTTTTTACTTTTTACAAAAGTCATCTCTCCCGAACCGTCTTTTAAACTGGTTCTATAGATGATAAACTGCGATTTCGGTGTGAGCGGGAAATCCTTTTTTCGGGCGTAATAGCCGTCTACAAAATACCATACCATTTGGGCAAGTAAGAAAGCCGTTTGTCCGTTGTTGTCGTAAGCAGGGTTAAATTCGTAAAATCCTATTGAAGTTAACTTATCATTCATACCAGCATATCGGGCAATCCGACAGGCCTCTTCACCATCAAAACCATTTGGAGTGGTATTGGCATTAGCTACAGCATCAGCAGAGCGGAGAGCGCCTAAATCAAAGCTGATCATGTTGGCATTACGGATGATGGGTTCTGTTAAGGTGATATCCTGGGCAAATTCACCCAAACGGTGTACATCAAAATATAATTTGTCCATTACGCTCAAACTTTCCTGATTCACAAAATAAGTTTGATAACCTATATTGCTGAAATTAAAAAGGTAATTGGGCTGATGTAAGAAAATTTTATTCAGGTAACAATCCGATCGGGTAGCAATTCCTTCGTGGTCATCATCACCAATATCAAATTGGTTATCAATGATCACCAGATCAACTTTCTGCTCTAAATCTTCATAACCCAGGTATTGACCATACGTTAAGTCTTGCCCACCGCCAATAATGATTGGAATAATGTCTTTTTTAATCAATTCAGAAACCACCATTTTAATGGCGATGTAAGTATCGGCAATGGTTGCGCCATGTTTAATATTACCTAAATCGACAATCCGGCTCTTAAAAGCACCTTCATTCAATCTGTAAAATTTTTCTCTGAAATAGTCAGGGGCCAAAGCACAGCCTTCATTGTTAACGGCACCTCTCCCATCAAGTACCCCAAAAATGGCCAGATCATAGGTATGTTCCTCAAAATCGGGAAACGATTGAGTATAGATCTCCGCTTTTAGCCCTAACTGACTGGTTAAAAAACCTTGTTTCGGCGTAAAACTTTCGGGGTTTATGGGGGAAAAGAAATCCGTTAATGACATATATTTAAAACTCTCGGCTCAAATATCTATTTTTGAATGCGTATTTCCACATGTAGCCCGAAAAAAATAAAATGATACTGGTAACCGGAGGAACTGGATTTTTAGGATCTGAATTAATTAAGCAGTTAACCGATAAGGGTTTAGGTGTCCGGGCACTCAAGCGGGATAAATCTAAAATCCCTGCTTTAATTCAAAATATTCCTTCGATTGAATGGTTTGAAGCCGATATTAATGAACCTGCTGCTTTAGAAGATGCTTTTACCGGGATTACCAAAGTTTACCATTGCGCTGCATTTGTATCCTTCAACCCCAAAGATAAAAAACAGCTTTTTCATGTAAATATAGAAGGTACATCGAACATTGTTAATCTTTGTACCGAAAATAACTGCAGGCTATTGCATGTCAGTTCAGTTGCTGCACTAGGTAATGCAAAAAAAGGGCATAAAATCACCGAAACAGATTTTTGGGAATATGATGCCAAAGCACATGCTTACGGTTTATCTAAATACGAAGGAGAAATGGAGGTTTGGCGGGGTATTACTGAAGGATTAGACGCCATTATTGTTAACCCCTCGGTAATTATTGGTAAAAATGCCGGATTCGAAGGTAGCGGAGCAATTTTTAAATTGGTAAAAGATGGTTTTCCGTTTTACACCAATGGTGCTTCAGGTTTTGTGGATGTTGAAGATGTGGCCAAAGCAATGCTGCTGTTAATGGATACCGAAGTTTCTGGAGAGCGGTATATCATTTCTGCCGATGATTACCATTATAAAGAGCTGTTCGGTGAAATTGCGCAGGGATTTGGGGTGAAAGCGCCAACAAAAGAAGCAAAGCCCTGGATGCTCGGAATAGCCTGGAGAGCGCTGAAATTTGTGTCGATATTTACGGGTAAACAGCCTTCCATCACCAGAGATGCGGCGAAAAGCAGTTTAACCTTAAGCTATTACAGTAACCAGAAAGTAAGAACAGCAACAGGTATTACCTTTAAGCCGGTTGCCGAAAGCATAAAAGAAATTACCCAACATTTAAGATAATGCCCAAACAAAAAGCCTATTACATCATTGATTTTGATAGTACCTTTACACAGGTAGAAGCCCTTGATGAACTTGCCCGAATTTCACTAAAAAACCATCCGGATAAAGAAGCAATTTTCCAAAAAATTGAAGATTATACCAATTTTGCCATGGAAGGGAAACTTTCCTTTTCCGAAAGTTTAGCACAACGTGTTAAACTGCTCGAAGCGAATGAAGATCATTTAAAACAGCTTATTAAACACCTAAAAAAGAAAGTATCTACCTCGTTTTCGCGTAATGCCGAATTTTTTAGGAAACATGCAGATGAAGTGCTGATTGTTTCTGGCGGTTTTAAGGAGTTTATTACCCCGGTAGTAAGCCAGTACCACATTAAAAAGGAAAATATTTATGCCAATACCTTTGTAACCACCGGCGATGGCAAAATTATAGATTACGATCATGCCAATCCATTAAGTGAAGAGGGTGGGAAAGTAAAATTGCTCCAGCACTTAAAACTCGAAGGCGAGTTATTTGGTATAGGTGATGGTTATTCTGATTTTCAATTGCGCGAAAGCGGTATCATCAATAAATTTTTTGCCTTTACTGAAAATATTGCCCGTGAAAGCATTGTTTCCAAAGCAGACCATGTTACTCCTAGTTTCGACGAGTTTCTGTATGTAAATGATCTGCCGCGTGCCATTTCATACCCTAAAAATAGAATCCTCTGCCTCGTAATTGGTGAAGTTGATCCCTTAACGATTTCTATCCTTAAAAATGATGGCCTGTCCATTAGGCATAAAACCTCTTTTGAAGATAAATATGTTAAAGATGTAGGAATCATCGTTTTAGCTGATGGTGAAAAAATAAGTAAAGAGCAATTGAAAAGTGCTGCTAAACTGAAAACCATTGGCTATTTAGGGAATGCAAAAAATAAAATAGATCTCAATTTATGTACCACACAAGGTATTGTTGTTTTTGATGACCCTAAAAACAACCCGCGTAATATTAGTTTCATCCCGAAACGGGTGGCTGATTTTATGAACACCGGTGCAACCTATTTAAGCAGTAATTTCCCTAATCTGCAGTTGCCAAAAATTGATAAATCGCACCGTTTAATTCATATTCATAAAAACGTACCGGGTATCATGGCAAAAATTAATACCGTTTTTGCCAAACACCATATTAACATCGTGAGCCAGTTTTTAATGACTAACTCTGAAATTGGCTACGCCATTACCGATATCAATACCGAGTATGATAAACAATTGTTTAAATCGCTTAAAAAGATCGAGCAAACGATAAAGTTTAGGGTGCTTTATTAACAGTAGCCGATTGAAGGCTTTGACAACCTTATAGGCTATTTACCTGTAGGTTGTCAAAGCTTTTTATAAGCTATTTTTAGTATATTGGTTTTGGCAATATTTTTATGGCAAAGACTGAACATTATTATACTAAATTTGAAGAGGGGAAATTCTATCACATTTATAACCGATCCATAGATAGGCAGCCACTTTTTAAATCGGATGCTAATTATAGATTTTTCCTAAAAAAAATTGATCAATACCTTTCCAATATCTTAGACGTATACGCATATTGTTTATTAGGAAATCATTTTCATCTGCTAATCAGGGTTAAAGAAAGTTTAAAGATTACCAATTCAATTCGTGATATTTCTGTGCATGATATAGTGAGCAAACAGTTCAGGATGTTCTTTCAATCCTATGCATTGGCATTTAATATCCAGCATAAAAGAATAGGTACATTATTTCAAACGCCATTTAAACGTGCTCAGATAAACGACGAATCATATTTTACAAGGCTCGTTTATTATATTCATTCTAATCCTCAAAAGCATAATCTTATTTCCGATTTCAGAGATTGGAAATGGAGCTCTTACAGTCGGATTCTACTTGAAACCACTACTAAATTAAAGAAACAAGAAGTACTGAATTGGTTTGGAGGGAAAAAAGAATATCTACAATTTCACTCTGGACATTCAGGGTAATATCATGTTTGATAAGCTTTGACAACCTTACAGGCCTCTTGTTGAGAAGGTTGTCAAAGCTATCTTAAAAACTGATGCCTCTTCAACAACAAGTGCTTCGGCGCCCCGATAGTCTGCGATTTATAAATCCCGGTGTGGCCCGAAAACAGGTAAGCCGTAACACAGGCCAGTGCAATATAAATCCCGGATGACGCACCAAATAACTCTATTCCCATAAAAATACAGGCTAAAGGTGTGTTCGCTGCCCCAGCAAAAACGGCCACGAAACCCATGCCTGCCAGCAGGCTTATCGGCAAGGGGATAAAAAAACTTAAAAAGCTACCCAGTGTGGCCCCGATAAAAAAAAGTGGAGTAACCTCACCACCTTTAAATCCTGCACTCAAGGTAAGTGCAGTTAGAAATAATTTAATCGCAAAGGTATAAGAGGCCTCTTGTTTTATAAAAGATTCTGAAATTGCCGGAATTCCCAAGCCGATATATCGTGTATTCCCGATGAGGTAAATAATTCCAACTAAAATTATTCCGCCAATAAACGGACGCAAAGGTGGGTATTTAATTTTGGTAAAAAGGGTGGATAACGAATGGTTTAATGCAGAAAAGCTTCTAGCGGCAAGACCAAACAATATGCCTGCGCCTAAAGATGATAATAGGTTTATCGAATCTATTTCTGGTACAGTGGTTACCGAATAATGTGTATGCCCAACCCCCCAGGCCTTGCAGGCATAATCGGCAATAATTGCTGTGATAAATGATGGAAGAATTGAACTGTAGGTTAAGCTTCCAATCACAAAAACCTCCAGTCCGAACACAGCACCTGCTAAGGGTGTTCCAAAAACAGAGGCAAAACCTGCACTAATCCCGCAGATGAGGATCACTTTCCTGTCTCTGGTTTTAAGTTTAAGCAGTTTTGTAAACTGGTCGGCAAAGGCTCCTCCAATTTGGACCGCTGTACCCTCTCTTCCGGCCGATCCGCCAAATAAATGGGTAATAATCGTACCTGCAAAAATGAGTGGCGCCATCATCAGTGGAATTACATTTTTTGGCGATTGTAATTCTTCAATCAAAAGATTGTTTCCCTTAACAACCTTCGTACCCCAGTAATGATAAGAAAGACCAATTATAATACCTGCAATAGGCAAGAAGGCGATCATCCACAGGTGTTGCTCGCGATAATCGGTTGCCCAGTTTAATGTTGCCAAAAACAGGGCAGAAGCTGAGCCAATAATTGCACCTAACATGGCAGAAATGAACAGCCACTTTATCGTGCTCGTTAGAAGTAATCCGAAGTCGATCTTAATAAAGTGTTTGATAGACAGAAGAAATCCTTCTGTTAGTTTGTTAACAGGCATTTGAATTCAATTTTAAATAAAAATCGTAGGAGTCATCAGCCTGTTTGGGCGGTTTTGGCGGTACCCCATCGCCGTTGTTTCAAATGTATAAAATTTAGTTATTTGTTGCAAAATCTTTATCACCTTTGTGCAGCTAACTTTAAACCATGGATTTTACACCCGAGATAAAAGACAAACTACATCGACTGCAGGAAAAATACACGGCAATGGGACAGGATATGGCATCATACCTTGATGGTCTTTTATATGCCGATTTCTTAACGTATTGGGATTATATCCATCTGGATACTTTGCTGAGCCTGCAAAGTCCTAAAACACCGATACCTGACGAAGAGATTTTCATTATGTACCACCAGATTACCGAGCTTTATTTTAAGCTTGCCCTGCACGAGTGCAGGCAGATTGCGGAACATGAAAATTTAACCGCAGAATTTTTTACTGCACGGGTAAAACGGATCAATGCTTATTTCAATGCCTTAACCAACTCATTTGAGGTTATGGTTGATGGTATGGAGAAAGAACAGTTCTTGAAATTTCGCATGTCGTTGTTGCCTGCCAGTGGGTTCCAATCGGGGCAGTACCGGATGATTGAGATCTGTGCTACGGATTTTATCCGGTTAGTAGACAAGTCCAAACGGGAAGAACTAAGCACTGCAACAATAGAAGAACAATTCGAACATATTTATTGGAAATTTGGAGCCACTGAACTGGCTTCCGGTAAGCAAACTTTAACTTTAAAGCAATTTATCAATAAGTATGCCGCTCAGTTTCTGCAATTGGCCAAAAACCGAATTTCAACTAATTTTTCGGCGCTATACCATAACTTGCAGGCTAATGGAGCAGATGTTTCCGCCCTTGCTGATGAATTACGTAAACTTGATCTGTACGTTAACGTAGAATGGCCTTTATCGCATTATAAATCGGCTGTACGTTATTTGGAGAAAGATCCGGTTGATATTGCCGCAACGGGCGGAACCAACTGGCAAAAGTATCTGCCTCCGCGTTTTCAGAAGCGAATCTTTTATCCGTTTCTATGGACCGATATGCAAATGGAGGAGTGGGGTAAAGGCTGGGTGCTTAGTGTACTTAAAACACTCAAAAACAAAGATTAATATTGCAAAAAGCTATTAAAAAAGGCTGCTTTTTCTTAATTTGCGCAAATAACCAATGATTGAATTATAAAATGACAGCATGATTGAATGGCATGACACAATCATTCACGCATTCAAAAATCAGTTATTCAAAATTAATAAATTATGACCGAGACATTAGATATAAAAATCACCAAAACAGATCAAACACGATTAACGGTTACTGATTTTTCACAATTACCTTTCGGTAAGGTTTTTACCGATCACATGTTCACTGCCGATTATGAGGATGGCGAATGGAAAAATTTACAGATTCTTCCTTACGGCCCTATTCCGATGAGCCCGGCAATTTCTGCACTTCATTACGGACAGGCAATTTTCGAAGGATTAAAGGCTTATCGTCAGCCAAATGGAAAAATCAGCGTGTTCCGTGCCGATAAAAACTTCGAGCGTTTTAACAAATCAGCAGCCAGGATGTCGATGCCGGCTGTTCCTGAAGAAATTTTTATGCAGGGTTTGGCTGCGCTGATCAATATTGATGAGAAGTGGGTGCCAAATCAGGAAGATTACGCTTTGTATATCCGTCCGGTGATGTTTGCAATGGATCCTTACTTGGGGGTTAAGGCATCAGATACCTATAAATTTGTTTTGTTAACTACGCCAACAGGTCCATATTACAGTAGTGCATTAAAAGTTAAAATAGAAACTGAATTTACACGTGCAGACGAAGGAGGGGTTGGTTTTGCCAAAACTGCGGGAAATTATGCCCGTTCATTGTATCCTTTTGAGCAAGCTAAAAAAGAAGGCTACGATCAATTGATCTGGACAGATTCAGTAACCCATGAGTTTATTGAAGAAGCCGGAACAGCCAACTTGCTTTTTGTAATTAATGGTAAATTGATTACGCCATCTGTGCGCAGTACCGTTTTAGATGGTGTAACCCGTGATACGATTATCAAGCTGGCTAAAGAAGCTGGAGTAGAAGTTGAAGAGCGTAGGGTTTCTGTTCAGGAAGTAATTGAAGGGATAGAGAACGGAAGCTTGACCGAAGCTTTTGCCGCCGGAACTGCAGCAACAGTAACGCACGTAGGCGAAATGGGTTATAATGGTCAGATCTATAAGTTGACCGATCCTGCTACAAGACATATTTCAAACGGCATTTCTAAAAAACTAAATGATATCCGTTACGGTTTAGCGCCTGATGAATTTGGCTGGAACTGGGTTTTGTAAGCTGAAACCATAGAAAATAACAAACCCCGATAGATACTCTGCATCGGGGTTATTTTTTGTCTCGTTTTCCTGTTTCGTCATGCTGAATTTATTTCAGCATCTTTAAGACCCTGAAATAAATTCAGGGTGACGAATACTATCATGTTTAATTCTGGGAATTACTTATCTAAAATCACCACACCCTTAGCTTCAAAAGCGAGTTCTTTTTTTGGTTCAGTAATTTTGGCAACTTCTTCAGGAGATTTTTTAGCATCTTCTGCATAATGACGCAAGGTTTCTACTGAGATGGTTTGTTTCTTGGCTAAGCCATCCAAAACCACTTTTTTGCCTACGATATCCATTGGCATAAAGAAAGCATAATCTTTAAAAGTTACCCGCATAGGGTCGCCATTTGGCATTTCTAATGTCATCCAGCAGCCTTTTTTCTTACATACATCAACTACTTTACCTTCGATTTTCATATCGACAGCCTTTTTGTCGCCCATGGCAGCTTCCATCTTAGCAGCTGGTTTTACATCACCGGGTTTAACTTCTTCCCCAAATTTTTGACCGCTATATGCCGTTTGAGCAAAGGAAAGTACGGTAAACAAGCAAAAACTTAAGCATAGGATAATTTTTTTCATGATTATATAATTGATTTTTATTATGGTCTAATCAAAGTTATCTAAATTTTTTCTAAATATTGAAACAAAAAAAGCCCCGCTAACATCCGTTAGCGGGGAAAATCATCCCTAATATTATGTAAATCAAACGCAATGATTTACTTATCTTATTTTTTAAAGGCAAACTCAAAACCAAAACCTGAGGTTTTGTTTGAATATTTTGATAAAACACTCATATTCAGATGGTTATTTTGTTTTAATTTATGCCTGTTGTTCGTTAGCACGGTTATAGATGTGGAAAATTATCTTCTTTATGAGGAATGTTGTTGAATAAATTCCACATCATTATGCTTATCCAAAAACCAGGCTGAATACCTCTTCTATTTTAGATACAGCCTTAATTTCCAAGTTGTATTTTTCTATTGAAATTCCTTTCAAATTGTATTTAGAGATATAAATGGTTTCGAAACCTAGCTTGTCTGCTTCGGCAATACGTTGTTCAATCCTGTTTACCGCCCTAATTTCTCCTGACAGGCCAACTTCTGCCGCAAAACAATTTTTGGAAGACACCGCAATATCCTGATGCGAAGAAATAATGGCAATCAATACCGCCAGGTCAATGGCAGGATCTTCTACTCTGATTCCGCCAGCAATATTTAAGAAAACATCCTGTGTACTTAACCTAAAACCACAGCGTTTTTCCAAAACAGCTAAGAGCATATTCATTCTTTTGGTATCGAAGCCTGTTGCGGAGCGTTGAGGGGTTCCGTAGGCAGCTGAACTTACGAGGGCCTGTGTTTCAATCAACATTGGCCTGGCGCCTTCTAATGTCGCGGCAATAGCTATTCCGCTCAGCTCTTCATCACGCTGTGAGAGTAAAATCTCTGATGGATTGGAAACCTCCCTCAAACCACTTCCCTGCATTTCGTAAATACCCAGTTCTGCAGCTGCACCAAATCGGTTTTTGATCGACCTCAGAATTCGATAAACATGGTGCCTGTCGCCTTCGAATTGCAAAACTGTATCAACCATGTGTTCGAGTATTTTGGGTCCCGCAATAGCACCATCTTTAGTGATGTGGCCAATAAGGAAAACAGGTACGCCGGTTTCTTTGGCAAAACGCAATAGCTCTGCTGTACACTCCCTTACCTGCGATACACTGCCGGGAGTAGAATCGATATGGGCAGAATGAAGCGTTTGGATAGAATCGACCACCAAAATCTCCGGTTCTAAAATTTCGATCTGTTTAAAGATGTTTTGCGTTGATGTTTCCGTCAAGATGTAACAGTTAGACGACGGACTTTCCTGAATCCTTTCCGCCCGCATTTTTATCTGTTGTTCGCTTTCCTCGCCAGAGATATATAATAGTTTTTTGCCTTTTAAATTTAACGCCAGTTGCAGCATCAGGGTTGATTTGCCAATGCCCGGTTCGCCACCGATTAATACCAATGATCCTTCTACCAGGCCACCACCCAATACACGGTCCAGTTCTTTATCACTGGTTAATATTCTACGCTCAGTTGATGATTGTATTTCATTAACCTTACTTGGCTTACTGAGTTTGCGACTGGTAGTATCACTTTTCCAGGCAGGAACTGAGGCCGGACTTTTTTCTACAATTTCTTCTACAAAAGTATTCCATTGATTGCAGGAAGGACATTTGCCTAGCCATTTTGCCGATTCGTAGCCACAGCTTTGACAGAAATATGCGGTTTTTGATTTTGCCAATTGATTAAAATTTAGATTACGAATTTAACCTTTCTCATTGAGGTTTGAATACCGCCGGGTCGAGATTTATATATTGACCGTATAAATTGTAAATTATAATCTACCAAAAGAAAATCATAATAGCACTTCCCAGCCAGTATAAAGCAAAAAAGCCTGGATCCGATCCAGGCTTTCAGTTAATTTTTTCAGTTACAGTTTAATCTCTTCGTCTTTAGCAGAGATAAAGTGGAACTCAGTTAAATGATAAGATGATTGCGCTTTAACTTTAATCCACTGGCCGTATTTAAAGAACCAGCGGCGTTGAAGGTTGAAAATGCCTTTTGTAATATAAGCTTCGATATAAGGATGTACACAGAGCGTTACACCTTTTTCATTCTGCTCTCTTAAAATATAATTAAGGTTGTTTTCAATATCATCCATTAAAACGATACTCGCTTTAATTTCCCCGGTCCCATCGCAGGTCGGGCATTTTTCTACCGTAACAATATTCATTTCCGGACGAACACGTTGTCTGGTAATTTGTACCAAACCAAATTTGCTTGGAGGCAAAATAGTATGTTTGGCTCTATCCAATAACATCAGCTCACGCAAATAATCGAATAGTATTTTACGGTTTGTTGGTTTGTGCATATCGATAAAATCGATAACCACAATACCGCCCATATCGCGCAGGCGCAGTTGACGGGCAATTTCTTTGGCCGCCTCTTTATTTACCTGTAAAGCATTCTCTTCCTGATTTTCTTTACTGGCAGTACGGTTTCCACTGTTTACGTCTATTACGTGGAGTGCTTCGGTATGCTCAACAACTAAATAAGCACCACCTGGTAGGTTTACTGTTTTTCCGAAAGCATTTTTAATCTGCTTTTCTATACCAAAGTGATCAAATATCGGTTCTTTCTGTTTGTAAAGTTTAACGATTTTTTCCATTTCTGGAGAAATATCGTGAACATAAGACCGGATATCATCGTACAGATCTGGAGTACTGACGTAAACATTTGTAAAATCAGGGTTCAGAATATCACGGATTAACGTTGATGATCTGTCCATTTCTCCCCAAACTCTTTTTGAAGGTTCGGTAGATGGCATTTTTTTTATGAAGTTCTCCCATTTAGCAATCAGATCCAAAAGATCTTTTTGCATTTCGGCAACCCCCCTGCCTTCAGAAACGGTTCTGATAATGACCCCAAAATTTTGAGGCTTAATACTTTCAATAATCTTTTTTAATCGATTACGCTCGGTATTACTTTTAATTTTTTTTGATACAGATATGGTATTGGAGAATGGCACCAGTACCACATACCTGCCGGCAATCGAAATGTCGGAACTTAAACGCGGACCTTTTGTAGAAATTGGTTCTTTGGCAATTTGTACAGGAAGGAGCATGTTTTTACTAAGCACATCAGAAATTTTGCCTGCCTTATTAATATCAGCTTCGAGCTTTAAATTATCTAATAATGTGCCTGTAACCGAGCCATTACGCTTGATCTTCGTTAGCTTAATTAAAGATTGCACCTGAGGGCCCAGATCAAAGTAATGCAAAAACGCATCTTTTTCATAACCAACATCCACGAAAGCAGCATTCAGACCCGGCATAATTTTTTTAATGCGGCCTAAATAAATATCGCCTACGGCATAATTAGTATTGATTTGTTCTTTGTGAAGCTCAACAAGTTGTTTGTCTTCAATCAACGCTATGGTAACTCCGGCAGGAGTCGAATTGATAATTAATTCTTTTACCAACAGCTACAGATTTAAGGCTTTCGCCTATTAACAAATGGATAGTAAATAAAACATTGACGTAGCCAAAAACATATACAATTTTAAAAAAACGTATAAATTGTTTAAACCTCACAGCGTTTGCTATGAGGTTTAACTGGCTTAATCAAAATAAGAAACTATTTTTTCTTATGTCTGTTTTTTCTTAAACGTTTTTTACGTTTGTGGGTAGCCATTTTATGTCTCTTTCTTTTTTTACCGCTTGGCATAGTTTTAAGTTTTAAATGTTTTTATTAATCCTGTTAATTAATTTTTATTCTTTAGTTCAGCCACCTTCTTATCAATGAAAGAAGATAAGGTTGGGTTAGCCGCTAATTTTTTGCTTGATAGGTAAGCATCTACTGCTTCTTTATTTCTGCCTAAATTTTCTAAAGCTGTTCCCAGATAAAAATAGGCTTCAGGGGTTGGAGCTGTAGCAATTACCGTTTTAAAACGGGGAATTGCCTTGTCAAACTGACCTGATTTTATCGAGAACAATCCTAAATTCATATTGGCCTTTACATTTTTAGGTTCTTTAGCCACAACTTCCAGCAACATTGCAATGCCTTGCATTGGCGCGCCCAAGCCGTTCACTATTGTTACACCTAAGCCTGTTTTGGCTTCAATGTTTGTAGAGTCTTTCTCTAATGCGTTTTTGTAAGACAGATTGGCTTTCTGCAATAAAGCAGGCTGCGCTAAGCTATCCTGTGTGCTTTCAAAAGCCTTTATAAATTGATTTCCGGCAGCTAACCACGATTTTGTTGATGGTTCGCCTTCGGCTACAACTTCTAAATACAGTGCAGAAGGTGTAATCTGTTCAACATCATCCCATTTCTGGGCTAATTGTTTGGCAAGTTCGATCTTTTCTGCTCCGTGTGCGCCTTTATAGCTGTTTTCTAAAGCCGTAATATCTGTAGCCAAATTCTTGTTGATCACATTTTTTGCAGCAGTAGATGAAGTTTCAAGGTTTAATACCGATGCTGATGAAGGAGAAGTTGCTCCGGCCATCTGGCCACTTGAAGGCATTTTCCCATTTTCTTCCGTTGGTTTAACTAAACCCTTAATGTCTCTTGTAAATAAGAATGCAACAAGCAATACAATCGCTCCAATAACAATGGTTTGTTTTGATCTGATGTTGCTATTCATATATTAAGACTTAGGCTTCTACTTTAATTTTTTTTGAATTACTTTTCACTTTATCAACAAATACTTTTGCTGGTTTAAAGCTAGGAACGAAGTGTTCAGGGATGATTATTGCAGTGTTTTTTGAGATATTTCTCGCAGTTTTTTGCGCTCTCTTTTTAACAACAAAGCTCCCGAAGCCTCTAACGTATACATTTTCCCCGCCAATCATGCTGGTTTTGATAACCTTGAAAAATGCCTCAACTGTTTCCTGTACATCAACCTTCTCAATTCCGGTTTTTGTTGATATTTCTGAAATAATATCTGCCTTAGTCATATTTTATTATTTATTATATTATTATGTTTTAATATTACTGCTGTTTTGGGGTTGCAAAAGTATTGCTTTTTAATGAGATAGGGAAATAAAAGATGATTTTTTTATCGCCAGACTTATCAGGCTATTGCAAGTTTTTTTTTAATTGGATAAATAGACCGTAATTTGCATTAATGACATTTCAAAATGAACTCATCCAGTGGTACCGCGTCAATAAAAGAGATTTGCCCTGGAGACATACCAATGATGCCTATACCATCTGGTTATCAGAGGTTATATTGCAACAAACAAGGGTAGAGCAGGGCCTTCCGTACTTTAATCGGTTTCTGGAAAATTTTCCTACAGTTGCAGATTTTGCCGGCGCTACCGAAGCCAGGGTTTTAAAGCTTTGGCAAGGCCTTGGTTATTATTCGAGGGGAAGAAATATGCATGCAACCGCTCAGACTGTGCTAAAAGATTACGGTGGAATCTTCCCGAATCTGCATGATGAGCTTATCAAATTAAAAGGAATAGGTGAATATACTGCTGCTGCGATCTCGTCATTTTCATCAGGAGAAGCCCGGGCGGTAGTAGATGGAAATGTATTTAGGGTACTCTCCAGGTTTTTCGGTTTGGCTACCCCGATAAACAGCCCTGCCGGTAAAAAAGAATTTTATGCACTGGCCAACAATTTGCTTTATAAAGAAGACCCTGCCTTGTATAATCAGGCTATTATGGAGTTTGGCGCCATGCAGTGCAAGCCAAAATCGCCTAATTGCGGCATTTGTCCGCTCCGTCAGGACTGTTATGCCTTTAACCACGGCCAGGTAAATGCACTGCCTGTTAAAATCCGCAAGGCCGAACAAAAACATCGGTATATCAATTACTTTATTTGTTTGGAAGGTGAGCAGGTATTGGTTAGGGAAAGGCAGGCGGGAGATGTATGGCAACATTTATATGATTTCCCGAGTATAGAAACGCCTGAAAAATACGAGTGGAGCAATTCGTTATTTATCGATCAGGTGAAATCCGTATTTGGAGATCATGCTGAATTTAGTTTGATAAGCGCTAAAAAGCATATACTAACTCACCAAATAATCCATTTACAATTTTTTGCATTAAAAAATTATATATTTAACTTTAATAAACAAAAGCAACTTAATTGGGTTTCATTAATTAAATTAGATGATTTGCCGCAGCCAAAAGTAATTCATGATTTTGTTCAGGAATACTTTTATCAGGGTAAAATGGAATAACTAACCGTCTTATCTGATGTATTTGCAAAAGAAAACAACTAACCAAAAATATTTATGTCTGGGATTAACAAAGTTATTTTAGTAGGCCACTTAGGCAAAGACCCTGAAGTGCGGCATTTAGACGGTGGTGTAACAGTCGCCAGCTTTCCATTAGCTACATCGGAAACATACAACAAAGACGGCAAAAGAGTGGAGCAAACAGAGTGGCACAATATCGTGTTATGGCGAGGATTGGCCGAAGTAGCTTCCAAATACCTGCAAAAAGGGAAACTGGTTTACATAGAAGGCAAACTAAGAACAAGATCCTTTGAAGATAAAGAAAAGGTTAAAAAATACGTAACCGAAATTGTGGCCGAAAACTTTACAATGTTGGGCAGAAAAAGTGATTTTGAGCAAAATTCAACCACCCCTGCACATCAAAATACTGAAACTAAAATTGATGATGAATTTACAATTGGCCCATCGGATGAAAACGGCGATCTTCCATTTTAATTAAGAGTTTAATGTAATTTTAATAAGCTACCTGATGAGAAGTAGCTTTTTTTATGCGCTTATTTTTCGAATTTAAGCAAAAAACTCCTGCCGGTAAGGGGCAGGAGTTTCTGATGATTAACTTAAAATCATCAATTAATCTTTGTATAATATATATTTAGCTTGATCTTGTTTGTAGTGGCGTTGCTGGCACCAATAATTGATCTTTCAGCAGAAGTAGCGCTAGGAACTATCTGGAAATCCGTGTAAGATGTAGGCGCCAAAAATGTACCGTAATCTTCCATATTTTTATCAATCAGGCTTTGCACATAACTGGTTATGATAAAAATGTAGCGTTTCTTTAGCGAATCGAAATAACCGCCAAAAAGTGCAGCACCGCCAGAAGTGCTACTTGAAAATGTTGTGTAATCAGGTATGTTTGCAGGTTGCTGTGCAATATCCCAGCGATATAGCGAAATCCGCTGAGCAGCATTAAAAGGATATGCCGGTGCATTCTCTCCAATTTCTACAACCAATTCCGCCTTATTGATAATTGCTTTTCCGTAAATACTGGTAAACTTTGTTAATTCAGGAAACTTTATTTTTGTTTTTACGCCAGCTAAGCCCTGTAAATAAGTTACACTATATTGTTGGGCAGGATCCGCCGGAGTCGGAACATCAATTTGTTTCTGTATTTCTGTACCGGTGTAATCATGTTTAATAGTGGCGGCTACACCTGAAATTGAAGAACCTCCGCTAGCGTTCTGAACCAGCTTTCCGATAGGGAAATTTACACTTGTAGTATCTACACCGTTTGAAGTGTTTGTTTTTTTCCAAACGAGTTGCAGGTAAGAATCGGTTCCTGAAAAGTTAAAGAAGGCAATGCCGCCAACACCTGTAGAAGATGTTTTATTAACCTGTGCATACAAGCCTTTAAACGATTCTATAAACTTGCTTTCTGTCGCGGTTCCTGCGGTACCCTGGTTAAGTATAGCATTTTGTATAAATGCCTTGTTTAAGGGTATCCTGATCTGCGCTGGTACAGTTTTCAAAGTATCTGCTTTGCCTGCTACAATATCGTATACCTTTGTTTTGGTATTTGGTGCCAATCTGCCTGTAAAATTTCCAAGTAAGGTATTATTGATAGCCTGAACATCCGAACTTTTATAAGTTGTTACTTTATTGGCCAATTGAAATACATCGATACTGTATTTAGAATTGGTGGTATCGCCGTAAAATTTGGTCAATGTACTGGATTCGTCAAATTTTAAGACTAAAACGGCTGAATCAAGTTGAGGTGAGGTGCCGAAGTCGTAACTGGTACTCACCGGGTAAACGGTCATCGCTATACCAGCTTCTGTTTTACCAAAAACAGGATCAGTCATATAACCTAGTGGATAGCGGTTTAAACCTGAGGTGTTAGCGGCCGTTTCTGGTACCAGTTGTGTGGTAACAGGGGATACCACTAAAGTTCCGGTAATGGCCGTATTAGGATCAACATCTAAACCAACACCATCGGGGTTTTTACATGATGCAAAAAGAAAAAGACCTATCAACAGGGTTAATAAGTCTTGTTTTGTAAATTTCATATTTAAAATAATAATACCTGATTAAGCTACTGAAACCAATTCATCATTTGAAATTTCTTCATAAAAGCTATAGAAGTTTTCAAAATTCTCGGTTAAGTTAAAAGCTAATGTTGGCTTATTGGAATCTTTAACAAATTTTAACACATCTTTGCTCAGGTTTTCATCGCCTAAAACCACTGCATCTGAGTGGGTTATGGCGCCGATGTGCATGCTGTCGCAATCAGATGGTAAAAATGCTTTGGTGTCATCTTCCGTCATATTAGCCATTACTGCCTTAGTAGCAAAACTGGTATTCAATTTTTCTGTAAAACCATCCTCATAAACAGAATACACAACTTTGGAATTCTTAAAGGTAGGGTCGTTTTTGTAGGTAGTTTTAATGTAAGCAGGAACCAAAGCGCTCATCCAGCCATGGCAGTGAACAATATCTGGTGCCCAGCCTAATTTTTTAACCGTTTCTAATGCACCCTTGCAGAAGAAAATCGTACGTTCATCGTTATCATCGAAAAATTTTCCGCTGGCATCTCTAAATACCTGCTTGCGTTGGAAATATTCTTCATTGTCTAAGAAATAAACCTGCATGCGTGCAGCTGGGATGGAGGCTACTTTAATGATTAAAGGGTTATCATTGTCGTCAATAATGATGTTCATTCCCGATAAGCGTATTACTTCATGTAAACGATTTCTTCTTTCGTTGATATTGCCGAATTTTGGCATCAAGATGCGGATTTCGAATCCTTTTTCTTGCATAGCCTGTGGCAATTGGCGCGTAATTTCAGAAATTTTAGTAAGCTCGAGGAAAGGCGACATCTCGTGTGTAACAATCAGCAGCTTCGTTTTTGCCATCTCCATATTTTAAGAAAATATTAAGTTAAATAAAAGATAATGAGCTGCAAAGGTAAGCATAATAATACTATTTATCAATATAGCAAGCATTTGTTTGGTTTCATTTAGATTAATTTACACCTTTACGGCTTTAATTTAGATTGTCCAAAATTGGAAATATTTAAAACCAAAGCAGCGCTTAAGGCTTTTTTGCAGCCGTTAAAGGCATCAGCTAAAAAAATAGCATTGGTGCCTACCATGGGTGCCCTGCACAATGGCCATATCTCATTGATCAAACTGGCCCAGCAGAATGCAGATATCATTATTTGCAGTATTTTTGTAAATCCTACACAGTTTACCGATCCTAAAGATCTGGAAAAATATCCACGCCCCATTGAACATGATCTGGCCATGCTGGCTGATGCCGGCTGTAATGCCGTGTTTATGCCCAATGTTGAAGAAATGTACCCGACTGGTGCTGATGAGGCATGGCATATTGATTTAGGCAAAGCCGAATTTCTGTTGGAAGGCGAATTTAGGAAAGGCCATTATCAGGGCGTAACGCAGATTGTAAAAAAGCTGTTTGATGCTGTAGAGCCTGATGTGGCGATGTTCGGACAAAAAGATTTCCAGCAGGTATTGATGATCAGAAATATGCTGGCCTATTTTAAACTGCCCATCATCATTATAACCTGCCCGATTATCCGTGAGGATGATGGTTTAGCCATGAGCAGCCGGAATATCCACTTATCTGCTGTAGACCGAAAACACTCATTAGTATTAAGTAGATCGTTGCAGTTTGTGATCGATCATTTTAATGAGTACTCTTTGCGGGAATTAGAAAGTAAGGCTAAAGCATTCTACCATAATATCGATGGAGTAGAACTTGATTATTTTACCATTGCCAATGGCAATACACTCGAACCAGCCAAATCAAAAGATGAAGATAACCTGGTTGTCCTGGTTGCTGCAAAAGTAGGCTCAACAAGATTGATCGATAATATGATTATAAAATGATGTAAAATGGAATGGGTAAGATGGATGATTTATATGGTCCATGGCCTGTTTTCCATCATCCATTTTCCATATTACACCTTCCTTTAGTGTAAACTCCGAACTGATTACTAACTTTGCCAAATGGTTATTACAATATTAAAATCGAAAATACACCGTGTTAGGGTAACACAAGCCGAATTGAATTATGTAGGCAGTATTACGATAGATGAGGATTTGATGGATGCGGCTAACATTATTGCTAATGAAAAGGTGCAGATTGTAAATAATAATAATGGCGCACGTTTCGAAACCTATGTAATTAAAGGTGAGCGCGGAACGGGGACCATTTGCTTAAATGGCGCCACAGCACGTTTGGCTCAACTAGGTGATGTGCTCATCATCATGTCATACGGCTCATTGCCGATAGAAGAGGCTAAAAAATATAATCCGATACTGGTTTTTCCTGACGATAATAATCATTTGCTAAAATAACTTTGTGACATTCGACCTCAAAACAGCGCTAAAATTTATCATCCTGTTTTTAATAGGGATAGGCGTGTTATGTTTAGCTTTCCGGGGTCAGGATTTAGAAAAGATTTGGGAGGAAATTAAAACGGCTAATTATTTTTGGGTCGTTATTTCTGCCATCGCTGTTTTAATTGCACATATGTTGCGGGCGTTACGCTGGCAAATGTTATATCAATCTATCCATTACAATGTAAGTTTTTGGCATGCGTACCACGCCGTAATGATTGGTTATCTGGCCAATCTTGCTTTGCCACGATTTGGCGAAATTGGTCGCTGCTCGGTTGTCCATAAAGCCGCAAAAGTACCTATGTTTGCTTCTATCGGAACTGTCATAACAGAACGGCTGTTCGATATATTGATGCTGCTTCTGACCAGTTTGGCCATGCTGATTTTTCAATATGATAGCGTAGCCGACTTTCTTTATCAAACCATATATCTCAATGTGACTAAAAAATTAAGTACGGTTAACTATTGGTGGTTAATTGGCATAGGCGTTTTGATCCTGCTGTTCACCGTTATTGCCGTCTATTTTCTCCGTCAAAAATTTAGTAAAAAATTCCTGCGTATTTTTGTAAATCTCCGCCAGGGATTTGGCTCTTACAGTAAGCTGAAACAAAAAGGTTTGTTCCTAACCTACACCCTGGGTATTTGGTTTTTCTACTTGCTTTCCATGTATTTTGCTTTTTCTTCCATTCCAAGTACTACCGGTTTACATTTTAATGCTGCATTTACAGCAATTGTTTTCTCGGGCTTTGCTATGGCAGCGCCTGTTCAGGGTGGTATTGGTGTTTTTCATTGGATGGTTGCGCAGTCATTGATATTGTATGGCATATCCTTTAAAGATGGACTGGCCTATTCTACTATCATTCACTCCTCTCAGGTACTACTTATTCTTGTTTTAGGAAGTTTGAGCCTATGTCTCATTTTAACTAGGAAAGCAGGTAAATAATTTTTGAGGGCGTATCAGTACGCTGTTCGCTATATCTTTTACCTTGCCCTTCTGCTATATTCAGGATTGACAGTCAAAAAAGATGCTTTTTCCGCCATTAGCGTACGCGGCATAAGCAAATAAATCTGGAGCTACCGTTATGCTGATTCAGGAAGCTTAATGGTTGTAGGGCTTTTGTTTAATAAACCTGACCGACAGCGTTATCTTCTTTTTCACCTGATAAAGCAGAGGGCAGGGCTATCGAAACGAAGTTATTGCTCTTGCTTTCCAAAAAAATGAAAGGTATTGGCTTAACTTGAGTGTAATCTAGATCATATCAAACAGCTCAGGTTAAAAATAATTACTATGCAGCCATAGTAATTTCGATCAGAAATACTACATTTGATTTACCAACCTTTTATACATAAATGTTATGCATTTTGAATTAAGTGAAGAACAATTAATGATTCAGCAGGCTGCCCGCGATTTCGCACAGCAAGAATTAAAGCCTGGTGTAATTGAAAGAGATGAACAGCAGAAATTTCCGGCCGAGCAGATAAAAAAACTCGGAGAACTTGGTTTTCTGGGGATGATGGTGAGCGAAAAATATAATGGAAGCGGACTCGATGCCATTTCTTACGTTCTGGTAATGGAAGAGCTTTCTAAAATAGATGCTTCTGCATCTGTAGTGGTTTCGGTAAATAATTCTTTGGTTTGTTATGGATTAGAAGCCTACGGCAGTGAAGCGCAAAAGGAAAAATATCTAAAGCCCCTGGCCGCTGGCGAAAAAATAGGCGCTTTCTGTTTGTCAGAGCCCGAAGCAGGGTCTGATGCCACCTCGCAACGTACCACAGCCGAAGATAAAGGAGATTATTATCTGCTTAACGGTACAAAAAACTGGATTACCAATGGAAGTACCGCATCCACTTACCTGGTTATTGCACAAACCCATCCCGAATTAAAACATAAAGGTATAAACGCTTTTATTGTAGAGAAAGGAATGGAAGGTTTTACGGTTGGGCCAAAAGAAAATAAACTGGGCATCCGTGGATCCGATACCCATTCATTGATGTTTAATGACGTTAAAGTGCCAAAAGAGAACAGGATTGGTGAAGATGGTTTCGGGTTCAAATTTGCCATGAAGACCTTAGAAGGGGGGAGGATTGGTATTGCTGCACAGGCTTTGGGCATTGCGCAGGGTGCTTTTGAGCTGGCCACACAATATGCCAAAGAACGTAAATCGTTCGGGAAACCGATTGCTGAACATCAGGCTATTGCTTTTAAGCTGGCCGATATGGCTACGCAGATAGAAGCGGCAAGGCTGTTGGTTTATAAGGCTGCCTGGCTAAAAGATCAGGGTTTGCCTTACACCCAGGCAGGTTCTATGGCAAAACTTTATGCGTCAAAAGTAGCCATGGATGTTACCATCGAAGCCGTACAGGTACATGGTGGTTATGGTTTTGTGAAGGAATACCATGTGGAACGTTTAATGCGCGATGCTAAAATCACCCAGATTTATGAAGGTACATCTGAGATCCAGAAAATGGTAATCTCAAGAGAAGTGATTCGTTAGTTTTGAGCTTGGAGTTGGGAGTTTGGAGTCATTAGTCCAAACTCTTAACTCAAAACCCCCAACTTATTCCTTCTCTCCGGCAACAGCGCTAAATATTGCCTTAATCAAAGCAACAACAATCGCTAAAAATGCTGCCGCAATAAAGCCCGAAGTATTGAAGGAAGTCATCATGTTATCAACCAGTAAAATCATCAATACGGTGATGATGAATGATACCAGCCCCAAGGTTAAGAAATTGATTGGAAAGGTTAATAGCCTTAGGATAAAGCCGATTGTTGCATTTGCAAGTGCAATCAGCACTGAAGCGATAATGGCATTTCCGAAGCCATCGATACTTACCCCGGGCACCAATTTTGCGCCTATAAAAAACGCCAGTCCTGTTAGCAGGATTTCAATAATAAATCTCATAATTGTTATTTTTGTAAATGTTTAAACACTGTTATACCTATTCGGTTATCGTATGGATTTCCATATTCATGTTTTCATGTTCGAATAGAAACAAGAAACCGGTGATTAAGTTTTCCGGAGATAGTACTTCGATCATCATAAAAAATATAGATGAGGCGAGTCTCTTGCAGGTAAAAAATGCCTATCAGCATAAATCAGATACGGTTGAGATGATCTCTGTCTTGATCAAGCCTGGTGATCTGGATAGTATTCAGGATGAGCAAGAAGTTCCCGGAAGGATCAAAATATTAGGCGATTCTCTGGTATTTATTCCAGATCAGCCTTTTGTAAAAGGAAAGGAATATCAGGTAGAAAGTTACATTGGGGTAAAATTTGCCACTGTTGGAGATCTGGTTACCGGAAAGGGCAGGCAGAACTTAAAAGCACAGCAGCAAACACTTAAACGGTAATAATCAGCATAATAATTGGTGCAGGTGTTTGATTTTTTGTAAAAAATTACTACATTTGCATCGTAATCGAAGAAAAGAGAAGGGGACAATGTCCCCTTTTTCTATGAAATCAGGTTAAAATATGCAGGTAGAAAAGAGAGTTGCAGCCCTCGTAGAGGAAAAAATTGCAGATCGGCCAGAACTGTTTTTGGTTGAAGTGAAAATGTTGCCAAACAATAAACTGATCATTCATGTTGATGGCGACGAAGGTATTAGCATACAGGATTGTGTAGCCATAAGCAGGCATGTTGGTTTTCATCTAGAAGAGGAAAATGCAATAGAACAGGCTTATAATTTAGAAGTTTCTTCGCCAGGTGTTGGCGAGCCTTTAAAATTAATCCGTCAATACAATAAAAATGTTGGCCGTACGGTGAGCATTAAGCTAAAAGAAGGATTAAAAAAAGAAGGAAAACTGCTGGCGGTTACAGAAAACAATCTGCTGATTGAAGAATCGGTTAAAGAAAAAGGGAAAAAGGCGGTAGCAATTCAGACAGATGTTCCGTTTAATGATATATTAGAAACAAGTGTGTTAATTTCATTTAAGTAAAATGAGTACTACAACAATTAATTTGATCGACTCTTTTCAAGAGTTTAAGGATTTCAAAAATATAGATCGCCCAACGGTGATCAGTGTGCTGGAAGAAGTTTTTCGTAGCATGTTGCGTAAAAAATACGGAACAGACGAAAACTGTGATGTTATTGTGAATCCTGATAATGGGGATTTAGAGATCTGGAGAACGAGAAAAGTGATGGAGGATGGATTTTCTGAGGATGATGATTTAGAGATCGAACTTGCTGATGTACACAAACTTGACCCGACTTTAGAAGTTGGTGATGATTATATTGAGCAGATTACTTTAGAAAGCTTCGGTCGCAGAGCAATCTTAGCAGCACGCCAAACACTCGTTTCTAAAGTATTGGAATTAGAGAAAGATGAAATTTTCAAAAAATACAAAGATCGTGTTGGTGAAATTGTAACCGGCGAGGTTTATCAGGTTTGGAAGAAAGAAACATTGGTTTTAGATGATGAAGGTAACGAACTTTTAATGCCTAAAACCGAGCAGATTCCTGCTGATTATTTCAAAAAAGGCGATTCTGTAAGAGCAGTAATCTCTAAGGTGGAAATGATCAATGCGAATCCGAAAATTATTATTTCGAGAACAGCACCGGAATTTTTACAACGCCTGTTCGAACAGGAAGTTCCGGAAATCTTCGACGGTTTAATTACCATTAAAAAAATTGTTCGTGAACCAGGAGAGCGTGCCAAAGTTGCGGTTGAATCGTACGATGACCGTATTGATCCGGTTGGAGCATGCGTGGGGATGAAAGGATCACGTATCCACGGAATCGTTCGCGAGTTGAAAAACGAAAATATTGATGTGATTAACTTCACTAATAACATTTCATTATACATTACCCGCGCGCTGAGTCCGGCTAAAATCACTTCCATTAAACTGGATGATGAAACCAAACATGCATCGGTTTACTTAAAACCAGATCAGGTTTCATTGGCCATCGGACGTGGCGGACATAATATCAAACTGGCTGGTAAATTAACCGGTTATGAAATTGATGTATACCGTGAAGCAGGGGAAGAAAGCGACGAGGATGTGGATTTAGAAGAATTCTCAGATGAGATTGATAGCTGGATCATTGATGAATTAAAGGCTATCGGGTGCGATACTGCTAAGAGTGTTTTAGCACTTACAGTAGAAGATTTGGTAAAACGCACCGACTTAGAAGAAGAAACCATTAAGGAAGTGGTTCAGATTTTACAGTCAGAATTTGAATAGTGGTGTAATTGCCAAATAAACACTACTTTTGTTTTATTATAAAAAATAACAGGAGCTAAATGTCAGACGACAAACCAATCATTTTAATTAAAGCTATTAAAGAACTTAATATAGGCATGGGTACAGCCGTTGAGTTTTTAAACAAAAAGGGCTTCTCTGCCGAGAAGAGTCCTATGTTTAAACTTACGGGTGAGATGTATAATGCCTTATTAAAAGAGTATCAGGGAGATAAGATCGTAAGAGAAGAAGCCAAACAAATAGTGATTGGTAAAATACGTCGCGACGAGCCTGAAACTGAAAAGCCCGTAGAAGCGCCGAAAAAAAATGCCGACTTTGAGAAAAATGAGGAGATTTTAATTAAAAATGCTCAATCATTTACCCCTCCGGTAGAAAAGCCAAAGGCTGTAGAAACGCCTAAGGTAGAAGCGCCAACACCAGCACCTGCGGCAGCAGTAGAGCCGGTAAAAGAAAATAAAGTTGAAGAAACCGGATTACCTGGGGTTAAAATTGTAGGAAAGATCGACTTAAACGATCTTAATCCGAAAACACGCCCGGCTAAAAAAGAGGAGACACCTGTTGCGTCAGCGCCTGTTGCAGAGCCAACGGTAGCTAAAGCACCAGAACCTGTAAAGCCGGTAGAACAGCCTAAAGTGGAAGAAAAACCGGTTGAGGTTAAAAAAGAAGAAACTCCAGTTGCATCAGCACCAGCTGCAGAAACACCAGTAGCTAAAACAACTGAGCCTGTAAAACCAGTTGAACAGCCTAAGGCCGAAGAAAAACCAGCTGAGGCAAAACCGGCAAGCAACGAGCCTGAGGTAATTAAAGCGCGTACCGTTAAATTAACAGGTCCGAACATTATTGGTAAAATTGTTTTACCAACAACACCGGATAGAAGAAACGCTCCGGTAGCTTCATCTAGCGATAGTGAGGCGGCTAAACGTAAACGTAAACGCAAGAAAACCCCAGGTGGGCCGGGACAACCAGGCCAGCAAGGTGGTCAGGGCCAGCAAGGACAGCATAATCCCGCAGGTCAGGGTGGTGCACCAGGTCAGCCGCGTCAACCTTACCAGGGCAACAGGCCAGGTGGTGGTACGCCTTACCAAGGTAACAGGCCAGCCGGACAGGGTGGAACGCCTTATCAGGGAAATAGAAATAACAATAACAGGCCAGGTTTCCAAAATAGAAATGCTACACCGAGCGGACCTAAAGAAGAACCTACTGAAAAAGAAATTCAAGATCAGATCAAAGCAACACTTGCCCGTTTAAGCGGTGCAGGTAAATCTGGTAAATTTGCACAACGTGCTAAATTACGTCGTCAGAAACGTGATGATGTCGCATTCAATGCAGAGGAAGCAGCAAATGAGCTTGAATCACAGTCAAAAATATTAAAGGTAACAGAATTTGTTACCGCTAATGAGTTAGCGAACATGATGGATGTACCAGTTACCAAAATCATTGGTACTTGTATGAGCCTGGGTATGTTTGTTTCCATTAATCAACGTTTAGATGCTGAAACCTTAACCATCGTTGCCGATGAGTTTGGTTACGAAATTCAATTCATAAAACCAGATGAAGAGGAGGACAATGTAATTGAGGAAGAAGATAACGAGGCTGATTTAATTGAAAGAGCTCCGGTCGTAACGATTATGGGACACGTCGATCACGGTAAAACCTCTTTGCTGGATTATATCCGTAAAGCAAATGTGGTAGCTGGCGAGGCAGGCGGTATTACCCAGCACATTGGTGCCTACATGGTAACTACGCCTTCAGGTAAAAAAGTAACTTTCTTAGATACTCCAGGTCACGAAGCCTTTACGGCGATGCGTGCACGTGGTGCCAAGGCAGCCGATATTGCCATTATTGTTATTGCTGCGGATGATGCCGTAATGCCTCAAACAAAAGAGGCCATTAACCACGCACAGGCAGCAGGTGTACCACTGGTATTTGCTTTCACAAAAGTAGATAAGCCTGGTGCCAATGCAGATAAAGTACGTGAGCAATTATCGGTAATGAATATCCTGGTTGAAGATTGGGGTGGTAAATACCAATCGCAGGAAATCTCAAGCAAAAGTGGCTTAAATGTTGATTTGCTTTTGGATAAGGTATTGTTAGAAGCTGAGTTATTAGAACTGAAAGCTAATCCGAATAAACGTGCTACAGGTACGGTAATCGAATCGGCATTAGATAAAGGACGCGGTATTGTAACTACAGTATTGGTTCAGGGTGGTACCTTAAAAGTTGGAGATCCAATTTTGGCAGGTAGCTACAGCGGACGTGTAAAAGCGCTAACCAATGAGCGTGGTGCTAAAGTTCATTCGGCAGGCCCATCACAACCCGTACAGGTTTTGGGTATGCAGGGAGCACCTACAGCGGGTGATCGTTTCAATGCTTTAGAAAGTGAAACCGAGGCACGTGATATCGCAAACAAACGGATGCAGTTACAACGTGAACAGGGCTTACGTACACAGAAACACATTACTTTAGATGAGATTGGCCGTCGTTTGGCAATCGGTAACTTTAAAGAACTTAATATCATTGTTAAAGGTGATGTGGATGGTTCTATCGAAGCATTATCAGATTCATTACTGAAACTGTCTACCGAGCAGATCCAGATCAATATCATCAGTAAAGGTGTTGGTCAGATTTCAGAATCCGATGTATTGTTAGCCTCAGCTTCAGATGCCATTATCATTGGTTTCCAGGTTCGTCCATCAACTGGAGCACGTAAACTGGCAGAAGCTGAGCAGATTGATATCCGTTTATATTCTATCATTTACGATGCGATCAATGAGATTAAATCGGCAATGGAGGGTATGTTAGATCCTGAATTTGAAGAGAAAATTGTGGCTAACGTGGAGATCCGCGAAACATTCAAAATCACTAAAGTGGGTACGATTGCAGGTTGTATGGTACTGGATGGTAAAATTACCCGTAACAGCAAAATCCGCGTAGTACGCGATGGCGTGGTAATCTATACCGGTGAGCTGGCTTCATTGAAACGTTTTAAAGATGATGTAAAAGAAGTATCGAAAGGTTATGAGTGCGGTTTAAATATCCAGAACTTTAACAACATCGAAGTTGGCGATATTGTAGAAGCTTATGAACAGGTTGAAGTTGCAAGAAAGCTTTAATTAGTTTAATAAATATGATTTAAAGTGGCCTTCAAAAAGGCCACTTTTTTTTGCCCATAATAGTTTTCATCTTAAAAATATCGGCTAATATTAAGCTTAATTTAAAATATCTATATCTGATATTTTTACTAAAGATCATTAGCATGAAAATCTTAACGCTCAACACATTATATGATGGCTATGTAAGCGAGGGAGTAAAATTCTACATCTTAACTTACAATTATTAACTGTAATATTTTATATACATAAATGTTAAAAGAGTTCTGAATTAATTAGGAACTCTTTTTTTAACGGATATTTGTTCGTTTACATAACCAATCAATGAATACTGAATTAACTAAGGAAACGGTGCCTTTAAAAAAGAATTTTGATTTTGTTAATACCATTAGGTGTATTTCGATGATGGGAATAGTATTTGAACATAGTCATTTGGTTCAGGCGCCAATGTACAATACAATGGGCGCAACTATTCTTGAAGCAGGTGTAATACAGTTTTTTAAATTTTCTACAATAGCATTTTTCTTAATTGGCGGATTCTTGATAAATCATAAATTTCAGGAATATTCAGCAGGACAATACCTGAAAAATAGGTTTAAAAACACAGTAAGTCCATGGCTTTTTTGGATTGTTATTTATCTGGCCCTGACGATGTTAGACAGGTGGGTAGCTTATAGTAAAGGAAGTGATGGTGGATTAATGCTCACAGATTTTAGAGCTTACATATCCGATTTAACCTTTAGGGTATTATTTTTTAGTCCTTATTGGTTTATCCCTAATTTTTTAATCTGTATTACCCTATTGCTTGTATTTAAAAAATACCTGTATAATTATTGGCTAGGTATTCTCTTTGGAATCGTTTCACTCATTTATAGTGTTAATTTATATTTTAATTGGTTTGAGACTACACATACTTCTGCCTTATTCGGTTTTGTTTTTTATCTATGGCTTGGGGTGTATTTAAACCGATATTATACTTTGGTAGTGAAGTTTGTCAAGGATACCAGATGGTTGACATGGATTTTTCTATTAATTTTAACCTTCGTGCTGGGAATTTGGGAATCAGTACATTTGATTGAGTTAGGAAGTAAAGATGCCTATAACACACTGAGGATATCCAACATTATATACTCATTCGTGGCATTTGGTGTTTTGTTAAAGATCGGAAATATCAAGACGCTTGACAGGCTTAAACCCCGCGAAACTACTTTTGGAATCTATTTACTACACAGTATTATTATAGAAAGGTTTTTACCGTTAATCTTTCAACCATTAAAATTGGATGTTCAACATTACAACGTTTGGGAAAATACGGTATTGTTAATGATTAGATTTATCATGGCCTATTCAATTAGTTATTTATTGTCATCATTGATCATCAAAACTAAAATGAGATGGACTGTTGGGCAATAAGACTTAGCTTAAAAGCTGCTTGATGCTGTTTTTAAATGCCCTTCTAAATTTTTTAAAGCTGAAAAATGAGCTCTCGAATATTTCATTTTTAAGATACCATTTTAGGCTAAGTGAATTAATTTGATCGGATGTTAAAATATCGATCCATTTATTGAACAGGAATCTGTTAAAAATTTTTGGATCATATCTCTTTGACATATTGTTAGCTAACTTAAGCTTATTAAACAGAAACGCATAGCCTATCAGGTGCTTTTTAACAGGTGTCCAATTAAATAATTCGATATGTAAATTTAACCAATTTTCGTCATCAGTTAAACCAATTCGCCCTTGCATATAGCCAATGATCTTTCTTTCATTTGCCAGCCTTATATCTGTATTTACCGTAGAGGTATTTTGGCTGTGAACACGATAGTCAACAAGGGTGTAATCAAGATTGGCTACTCTATACTTTTCGGCCATTCTGATAAACAGGTCAAAATCTTCTGAAATGGTATAGTGCTGATAGCCATTTAGTTCCATAAAAACGCTGCTTTTAAACATAGCTGTAGAATTTACAAACGGATTGCCAAACAGCATAAATAGGTCAACAGTATCATCTGTCGGAACCATCAGCATCTTTCCTGTCTTATTACCATGCTCATCAATTATAGTGGCATGTCCACCGCATAATACTATTTCAGGGTTATCAAAAAGAAAATTATACTGGAGTTTTAACCGGTCTGGATAGGCAACATCATCGCCATCCAATATCGCGATATACTCACCTTGGGCAAGTGTTAATAAGCGGTTTCTGGTATAAATTAATCCTTTATTTCCATCATTGTGTACCAATTTGATTCTGCTGTCACTAAATGATTCAATAATTGCTGCGGTATCATCTGTTGAACCATCATTTACCACAATTAATTCGAAATCAGAAAAACTTTGGGTTAATACACTATTTATAGATTGTTCTATGAAATCTGCCTGATTATAAACAGCCATAAAAACCGTGATTTTTGGTTTTCCCATTGATAGACTTTGGTTTGGTAATTTTAGTAAACTCAAGACTTGCTTTTTGTTTAGTTGTTTTTCCTCTGTTATTAAGTTTAAAGAATTTTTTAATCTACTAAAAAGCTTAATCCCAAATATAACAACAAACTAAATATACATTGTATGTGCAATTAAGTGAAGTTAATACATTATTTATGCTTTAATTTGCAACCAATTTACGTAATAGGGAGCTTTAGTAATAGAAGATTTAGATGAAGAAGATATTGTTTATAAGTCATAACTTGGGCAGAACAGGTTCAGAAATGTTGCTTTGGTATTCTTTAATGAATTTAAACCGAAAAAAATTTCTGCCATTATTATTTACAAAAGATAAGGGTGTATTAGTTGATACCCTACCAGTTGAAATTCAACATTTTTTGCCATATAGGAAAAATCCTAAAAGATCGTTAAGGCTTTTGAGATCAGTTTTGAAAAAGGCTAAAATTGATTCGTTAGAATATCAATTAAATTATATCACCAAGAAAAATAAGGTCGATTTCTGGTATGTGAACACGATTGTAATTCCAGAAGTTTATCCTATTGCAAAGAAGTTGGGAGTTAAAGTCGTTACGCATGCACATGAACTCCCTTTTGCTTACGATTTTATTGGTTATAAGGAATTGGAAATTATCGTGACCTCATCAGCAGCATTAATTGGCTGTTCAGAGGCTGTGTGTACCAGAATCAGTGATATGGGGCGACCTGATGTAAAGCTTTTGTATGGTTTTATCGACTTAAATAAAATCATAAGTACAAAAACTGCTAATGAAGTTAAAACAAATTTAGGTTTTGATAGTGAGGATTTTGTTTGGGCTATTTCTGGTAAAACAACTTTGATCAAAGGTGTTGATTTGTTGGTATCTTTACTTCCGGAACTTCCTGGCAATATCAAAATTATATGGATTGGAGGTGAAGAAGATACCGGTATATACTATTATGCAAAAAAGGCCGTAGAAAATAAATTTCCAGGAAGAGTTCGGTTTTTGGGGGCACAAAGCGAAGAATATTATAATTACCTTAATTCTGCAAATGCCTTCCTGTTACTCTCAAGAGAGGACTCTTTCCCTTTAGTAATGCTAGAAGCTGCTGCGTTAGGCAAACCTATAGTAGGGTTCAATTCAGGTGGCATTAATGAATTTGTAAAAGCTGATACAGGGATTGTTGTAGATACTTGGAGAACAAAAGATCTTGCCGATGCGATGATGGAAGTAAAAAACCACCCAGAGAAATTTAACATAGATGAGATCAAACACCAAGCATCTCTTTATGAAGTAAAAAAACAGGTATCAATTTTAGAAAATATACTTGATGGTATAGATTAAGTAAATATCAATTCAATTACCTGTCTTTTTTATCCTTTAAGGTTTTATCTCGTTATACTCAAGTCCATTTTTTAATGCTTGCAAATAACGGTGACCAAATTGTTGATCGGGCTCTAAATGGCAACCCTCTGCCCATTCATTCCAAGCGTTTACAAACATCAAGCGCTCTTCTCCGCTAAAATGTTTATTGGTATATTTCGCTGTGTTAGTCACCCATTCTTGAAATTTTTCAGGACTTGAGTTAACGAATACCGTTGCGTCTTTAGCCCGACGTGCAGAGTTATCCCAGCTGGGGAAGACTGAGCGAAAATATTTATAAGGCTTGGGTGCTTTTTCAGTCATCTTATCTACGATTTCCTCATAATCAAAAACTTTATTGGTTAATAGTCCACTTGATTTAATATTAGTCTTATGAAGTATTTTTCTTAGGAAATGACTAGCACGCTCTTTTTTACTATATTTTTGTAATGGGATTGAAAAATCTGGGGCAAATTCCATACTTGCATTAAAATCATGATATATAGGATCAAAGTCACGCTTGAAATTTTCTACTCTAATCAGATAAAGATCTACAAATCCAGCTTTTTTTACTTCATCACGCCATATTTTTACTGCATCATTTATATTTGGGTGAAGTTCTGAGCGATACATTAGATACACAGGCTTCCCATCTATTTTAATATATCTATTATCTTTAAAAAATGGCAAAAGGTATTGAATATGTTCAAAGTCGTCTTTTAAATCATAATCTTGCTTAATTAAAATATCAGCTTCCATCCCGTCCCATCGCCTGGTCCAGTTCTCATTAGCCCAACATAGACAAAATGGGAAATCGGGCTGCCCCGAGGCTAACATTTGCTCTATTGGTGTTTCCATCAAAAGTTTGCCGTTAAACCAATAATGATAAAAACAAAAGCCATAAATACCATAAGTTTTGGCCAGAGCAGCTTGTTCAATCATGGTGTCTAACAACCTAAGGTCATAAAAGCCCAAATCAGTTGGCAAATGAGGTTGGTAGTGTCCTTTAAACTTTGGCTTCGCCTTGGTTACATTTGTCCATTCCGTAAATCCTTTTCCCCACCATTCATCATTTTCTTTAAAAGGATGAAACTGCGGCAAATAAAGTGCAATGGCCTTAAGCTTGTTTTCGGGTGTTGAATTTTGCATAATTGCTATCTAAATATGAATTGCGATAATCGATCGTTTATAAGTTGTGCGATCTATTTTTTTGATAATTAATCTAACAAAATTTTCAATAGATCAAATAGAATATCCAAAGTCTTTAAATACTGATCTCCATGCAGCTAAATTTTTATTCCAGGCATGACATCCAAAAGGCAGTTTGTTATTGGTGAGTTCGAACCCCCTCTCAACCGGTACCTCAAACGCAAAATAAACCGCTTCTTTATAAGAAGGTATTTTTAAGTTTTTTCTCTTTCTGTTTACCTCTATGCTCCAGAAAACATCTTCATTGAGGTTGGCAGCGGTATACAATAAATATTCTTGTATTTTTTCCTGAAAGCGTTTCGTCAGAGTATAAAATATTTGTGTTCTTCGTAACGACAATCCACCATTACCAACTTTATACTCCCGCTGGATGTCAGTTGGGATAGAGGTGTTTTTTTGTTTAACGTCAAATCTTCGGTGAATGTAGCTTAAAAAGCTATTTTTTGCCGCTTTGATAAAATCAGGGTATCTATGTCTTAGCCAAGGTGCACCTACATAGTCAATGTTTTTTTCACACCAACTGGTTAACTCGTCTTTGAAAACAAAAGCATCTAATTGATAAATTAAGATATATTCGTAGTCTAGAAATGCTTCATAAAATTCGCCAGATAGCATCAGCCTGTTATAACCCGAGATATCTTTAAAGTAAGCATCGTCAAAACCTATTACTTTATCGAATGGATAGATGAAATCTAGATTTAGAGATGTAGGTTTTACACAAAGTATTGGATGTGACTTAGCAAGAACTTTGAAGCACTGCTGTAACGAAATATCCTCTAAAGTGGTTGGCTCTCTATAAATAGGCACGATAACGGCAACCTTTTGCATACTGAAATAATATTAAACTATTTTAAAAACAGTGTCGAGTTTCCTATAGCAACTTTCCTTTTCATAATTAAGATTAAAGGTTGCCAACGCATTTTCTGCTTGTTTTTGATATGCAGATTCATCAGTCAATAGTTGCATGATATAATTCTTAAACTCAACCGGGTCGTCACTCACTAAGCAGCCATTGTTGGTTTTGTCAATCAATCCATCTATTCCTCTGGTATTACAAACTACAGGTAAACCGTAAGATAGCGCTTCTACTACTTTTATTTTAGTTCCGGTACCGGTTAGCATAGGGCAAATCGCCACTTTAGCCTTAAGATAATAGATCGATAAATCTTCTGCAAAGTTTACTGAAGTAATATTGGACGCATTTATCGAAAGATGTTCATTGATCTGACCAATCACACATAGTTGTAAATCAGTTGGCAACAATGGGTACACCTCCTTAAAAAACCAGTTGGCAGCTTTTTGGTTGTGTATATTATCGCTGGCGACATATATTAAATCGAATGATTTTTCTCCAACGGTGTCGACGCTTTGAGGTTTATCCAGCATCATTGGTGCTAAAGCCACTTTATTTTTACAGAACTGGCTAAAAATGTACTGCTCTTCAACAGAAATGGCCAAAGCCATATCAAATAATGAAATTCTTCTGATCTCTTCTTTAAAAGATTGGCCAATATTAACCTTTCTTTGAAGTTGTGCGGTTATAAAATCGTGTGTATCGATTATTTTTACCGATCTATCTGCAAGCGGATTGCTTTCAATCAATGTAGCCCAGCTTGCATAATTGATGAAGATATAATCGTAATCCTTGTTTTTCAGGATTTTTTTAAATGCCCGCTTAAACCTCAGCGTAACCAGTTCAGGGAAATTAAGCGGAAAAAACCAGGCTTTATTCTGATAGAAAAAATTGGGGAGCTTATAAAAAAGAAGATAAAAGAGTATGTTTTTTTTAGATGGTTTTTTTTTGATTACATAAGTATTATTAGCCAACCCTGATTGTTCAAATGCTTTAATATCTGTATCGTTCCACCGTCCGGTGTAATATTCGCTTACAAAATCAATTTCAAAGTTTCTTGATCTGAAATAGCTTAACATGCTTAAAGCCCGGGTTCTGTTGCCCGCATTTTTTTTGAGCGGGTTATCGGGCATAAAAAATAATACTTTCTTCATCCGGTATTAATCGTTAAAGGCCTGCATGTCGATTAAACGCCTGTATAAACCATTTTTATTCATCAGTTCGGTATGGCTTCCGCTTTCTACAACCGCTCCCTTATCAATTACCACAATCTGATCAGCATGCTGAATGGTGCTTAAGCGGTGCGCGATAACAATTGAGGTACGGTTTTTCATTAAATTATTTAGTGCATCCTGTACCAACTTTTCAGACTCTGTATCTAATGCTGATGTCGCCTCATCCAAAAGCATAATTGGTGGGTTGGCTAAAATGGCCCTGGCGATACAAACCCGTTGTTTCTGCCCGCCTGATAACTTATTTCCCCGATCTCCAACGTTGGTTTGATAACCCTGTTCGGTATTTAATATAAAATCGTGTGCATTGGCAATTTTCGCGGCTGCTATTACCTCTTCTTCTGTCGCATCTGGTTTGGCAAAAGCGATATTATTAAAAATGCTATCGTTAAACAGAAACGATTCCTGGTTTACGATCCCCATTTGTGAGCGGATGCTTTCTACAGTAAGGTCCCTGTAGTCATGGCCGTCGATTTTGATACTTCCTGATTTTGGATCATGAAAACGAGGGATTAAATCCATCAGGGTACTTTTTCCTCCTCCTGAAGGACCAACCAATGCCACTGTTTTACCCTTTTCTATATCAATATTAATATTTTTGAGTACCTGTTTATCGCCATAAGAGAATGAAACATCTTGTAAAGTAAGTGCAGTATTGAAATTGTCCAATGTTTCAGCACCGGATTTATTCTTTAGTGCAGGTTCGGTGTCAATCAGGTCTAATACCCGCTCACCGGCAGCAATACCAGAGTGGATACCGCTAAAAGAATCAGCCAGTGCTTTTACAGGCTGTAATACCTGCGAAAAGGTGGCCAGGTAAACTACAAATTCTGCAGCCTTCAGATCTCCCTCTCCACTTAATATCAATGTACCACCGTACAAAAGGATGAATACCACAACTAAAACGCCTAAAGTTTGAGAAACCGGCGAGGCCAATTGTTGCCTTCTGGCCATTTTTCTGTTTAAAAAGGAGTAAAATCTATTTTCATTATCAAATTTTTCCTTTGTTCTTTCGGTAGAATTAAACGCTTTAATAATCTTTATACCACTTAACGACTCATCTAAAAAACCAATCATTTTGGCAAATGACTCATGTGATTGCGTAGCCTGTTGTTTTAATCTTTTAACGATTTTACTAATGATAAAACCCGAAACAGGAATCACCAATAAAGAGAATAACGTGAGCTTGACCGATATAGAAATTAAAACGCCGATAAAAAAAAGCAATTGTAAAGGTTCCTTGAAAACAACCTGTAAGGTATTGGTAACTGTAAACTGAACGACCTGCACATCTGATGCTACCTTTGATATAATGTCGCCTTTGCGTTCATTATTGAAAAAACCAACATGAAGATTCATTACGTTGTTAAAAACAGTTTTACGGATATTTAGTAGTGTATGTACACGTAAATCTTCCATAAAACGTTGAGAAAAATATCGGAAAAAGTTGGCGAGAAATACTGTTCCAATAATAATTATACAGATTACCTTTAGTGCCAGAATTTTATCATCTGCTATGATGCCATCAATGTAGTTGTTAAATCGGCCCAATAAATCCCAGTCACTTTTCTTTTCTGCTATTGTCGCCGGATCACACTTACCCAAAAACAGCGCCTGCATTAAAGGGCCTAATAACGTAAAAAGAAAGGTGTTAAAAAAAATAGCAAATAATGTGGTGATCACATATGGTATTGCAAATTTTTCTATGGGTTTGGCAAATGATAATAAACGAAAATAAGTCTTCATTTTATGTAAAATGGAATATGTAAAAAGGAAGATGGTTCAGGTATTGCCCTGAAAAATCTATATAAAAACTCAGCAAAGTTAAGCTTTTCAATTAAACGTTGTGGTTTTTTGAAACGTGTAAGGTTTAAAATTACAATTCCTGGTTTTTGAGAATGGATAGATGGGTTCTTTTTACTGCCGATATATTTTACTTATTGAATATTAATGGCGCAGAATGGAACAGAATGAAGATTGCATAAGAAAACCTTCTTATTTTTGTGTGCTGTTGGTAAGGCATTCCTGATATAGCTCCATGTACTGGCTGGCCGCTATTTCCCATGAAAATTTTTCAGCCTGCGCAATGGCTTCTTTAGTACGGTTATTTTGGGTGAAATCCATCATTCCATTTTTAAATACCTCCTGCATGTGTTCAGGTTCGAAATTGTCAAAATAATACGCTACATCACCACCAACCTCCGGGAGTGAGGTGAATTTTGATAGAAATACAGGTTTCCCAAAATGCATGGCCTCAATAATCGGTAAGCCAAAGCCTTCAGCGATGGAAGGGAACAAAAAAGCCTCACAATTTTTATAATACCAAGTTTTGTCATCATCAGAGACTGGCCCTGTGATGTGTACCCTATCTAAACAACCATATTTTTCTGCCTCCGCTAAAATTGTTTGTTTGTGTGGGGTTTCTCTGCCGGAAATAACAAGATGAAAGTCATTTTCTTTTAATAAAGCCGGGAGCAAGTGAAAGCCTTTCTGAACAGATAATAAGCCTATCGTAAATAAAAAAGGTTTTGGAGGCACAAAGTCCGGGCAATGTTTTTCATCCGAAATCAATTTATCTGCACCATTATAAATCACACTAACCTTTGCTTTGGCTTCGGGGAAGTAATGCACAACATCATTCGCTACAAACTGCGATATACATACAATCTTATCACACTGCGAAATAAGCTTACCCAATTTTTTCAGATATACCCTGATTCTGTGCGGTTTGCTAAACTTTAAATGAACCTTGTTCATATCATGAACCGTCATTATTTTTTTTGCATTAACCTTGTTAGGCCTTAATCTGCAGGTTTGATCGGAGAGATGAACAACGTCGAAGTCATTTTTTCCTTTAAAAAATAAACGATCTAACCTGGATAAATAAATAATATCAACTAGTCCGTTAAAGAGATATTGAGTGTGTTTAAAAAGATAAAACTTGAGCTTAAATTTTCCTTTATTTTCTTTGATCAAGGCATCTCCCAATCCCTTTCCGAAAGAAAAATAACCGCAGTTGGCATCTTTCATGGAATCGAAGGTGACTAAGACATTGGGCTTTTTCATTAAGAAGTAATTAATCATGCAAATATAAGCAGATTTAAATTGATGTCTACTTTACGATTTTATAGTTACGGTATTCAAATAGCCTTAATCCAGTGAGATCTTCAATTTTTTGCAAAATTCTTCTCCGAAAATTCATTTTCGGCGTTTCTTTCGTGAGATCTTTATCAAATTTCCAGTTTGCGGCTGCAATTCTGGTCTGCATAACTTTTGGATGGCTGCCTTTAAAATGAACCAAACGATCCGCATTGTGCATATCATAGGTTTCCTGCACCGGATAATTTTCTTCAATCCACTCATCTGTCTGGTAAAACTGATTGAAATTCCGCACTTTGCCCTGTAATCCTTTTGGTGGTTTTACCCAGCCATAATGGTAAATGTAGGCATCGATTAGCTTAACCTTAAGTTTTCTGTCGTTAATTCTAAAGCCCTGTGCATCCCGGTAGGAGCGAACTCCAGGCAGGTTTTTAATGATCCTGACTTCTCTCCTGTACCAACGTCTGGATTGAGCCAGATAATCATAGGAAGCATAGAAGTGTTTATATTTTAAAAGTAAGGCTTCCACACGGCTGTTGGTTAATTCCTCTTCCATTTCTTTTTTGATCAATGGAAGGTAATCTTCATGTATAGCTTCATCGCCCTGGATATAAATCATCCAATCGGTATCTGCACTGATTTCAGCTAGTGCCTTATTGGTTTCATCGGCAAAAACACGCCCGCCTTCACGCATACTTTCATCCCAAATGGTATCAATTGTTCTGATTTTAGGATCAATGTTTCTAACCATTTCAGCAGTTTCGTCTGTAGAGTTTCCCAATGCTACAATAAAATCATCGCACAATGGCAGTACAGAAAGTATTGCTTCTTTTGCTGGGTAATCGTTAGCAATAGCATTTCTTAAAAAGGTAAAACCGGTAACTTTCATTATGGGGGCGCTTTTTGTAGCTGATAATTTTTGTTTATTTGTACAAAGATAGTTTTATTGATGAATACGCATCTATCCATTTTAAGCGAAGTAAAGGCAGGTAATTATAAGGTTTTAGCAAGGACACTCACACTTGTTGAAAACGATATTGAACCGGCTGATTCGATTTTAAGAAGTTTAGATGGCAGGGCTGATGTTCCGGTTTTAGGTATTACCGGGCCGCCGGGCGCAGGTAAGAGCACGCTGGTAAATGCGATCACCAATCATTTTGTTGCTGAAGGGAAACGCATTGCCATATTAGCAGTAGATCCGACGTCTCCATTTAATTTTGGCTCCTTGCTGGGCGATCGCATCCGCATGGCTGGTCAGTTTAACCATCCAGATGTCTTTATCCGTTCGTTGGCAACTCGTGGAGCCTTAGGCGGTATTTCGGCAAAAACGATCGAAATGGTTGATATTTTAAAGGCAGCTAATTTTGATCTGATCATTGTGGAAACGGTTGGAGTAGGACAATCGGAAGTAGAAATTGCAGGATTGGCAGATAAAACCGTTGTTGTATTGGTGCCAGAATCAGGGGATGAAATTCAGCATATCAAATCTGGTTTAATGGAAATAGCCGGTTGTTTTGTTATTAATAAAGCTGATCGGGAAGGCGCGGATACTTTCGCCAATAACTTAAAGAAAATCGTTCATCAAGGTGTAAAAACCATCCCGATCTTAAAAACTGTTGCTGATAAAAATATAGGTATTGACGAATTGTGTAAGTGGGTTGTTAATGCTGAAGTTTTTGATAATAGCCGGAAATCTTTTTTGCTCGCTGAAAAAGCATGGAAAATCATACAACACCAAAAAATGCAACACATCGATAAAAAAAGGCTGCTTGAAAAAATTCAGGCAGCCTTAAAACAAGATGATTTCAATATTTACAGGTTTGCAGATAGCTTTTATAATGATTAGCTGTTAATCGTTAACTGCAATTGTGAACTGAAATTGCAAACCGGCTAACTGTTCATTATTTCCTCGATCTCTTCTGCTTCTAATGGTATGTCGGCCATTAAATCTATGTTCCCCTCTGCAGTGATGAGAATATTGTTTTCTAAACGGATGCCTAAGCCTTCTTCTGGAATATAGATACCTGGTTCAACCGTAAGGATGTTCCCGTTTGTAAATGGAGTGTATCTTCCGGCAAAGTCATGTACATCAATGCCTAAATGATGTGAATTGCCATGCATAAAATATTTTTTATAGGCTGGCCACGCCGGGTTTTGGTTCTTTACGTCTGTTGTAGAAAGGAGCCCGAGATTAATTAATTGTGCTGTCATGATTTCGCCAACCTGTTCGTGGTAAGTATTCCATAACGTTCCTTCGCTAATTAGTTTGATCGATTCTTTCATTACCTGTAATACGGCATTATATACATCCTTTTGTCTTTGTGTAAACCTGCCATTAACGGGGATGGCCCTACTCATATCTGCATTATAATTGGCATACTCTGCGCCAAAATCGAAAAGTATCACATCTCCATCTTTACACACCTGGTTATTGTCGTTGTAGTGTAAGATGTTGGCATTATGGCCCGAAGCAATAATAGGGGGGTAGGCATGGCCTGTTCCACCCTGACGTATAAATTCGTGTATGATCTCCGCTTCAATCTCATATTCTTTAACACCAGGTTTTGTAAACTTTAATACCCTGATAAACGCATCGCGGGTAATTGCCGATGCCCTTTTGATCAACTCAATCTCAATATCCGATTTGACTGCACGTAAATTTCTCATAATCGGCGCTGAGCGTTCATAATGATGCAGTGGGTATTTTGATTTCATTTGCTCAATGAAACGGATGTCCCGGTAAGGAACTTCGTGGGCATACCTATCGTTCTCGTTCGTATTTAAATAAATATGTTCAGCATAGTTAACGATGCTGTGTAAAATATTGTCAAAATCTTCCAGCCAGTATACAGATTGTATGCCTGAGCAAGCTTTTGCTTGTTCTTTGGTATACTTATATCCTTCCCAAACCTTGATGTAGTCGTTTGTCTGTCTTAAAAACAGGACTTCTCTGTACAATGGATTAGGACAATCAGGATATAACAATAAAATGGTTTGTTCCTGATCAATTCCTGATAAATAAAATAAATCAGGATTTTGCTTAAATATAAAGTTCTGATCACCGCTTCTAGGGAACTCGTCGCTTGAATTGAATATGGCTATTGAGTTGTTTTTTAAGTTGTTATAAAATTTTTTTCGATTTGAAATGAATAATGATTGATCAATAGTAGGATATTTCATGAAGTGGTATTTTATGTAGACAAGAGCCAAATGTAATAAAATGATTAGTGACTGGTGAAGTTTGGAACGGAGTTTGTATAAAAGTTTGAAAATTTAAAATTTTGATTATTTTTGCCTTAACTGAAAAATTAATCAATTAAATTGTTTAACCCTTAAAAAAGAAAAAAGATTATGAACTATTCTACTTTAAAGAAAAGTGTTGCGCTTTCTTTAGTGGCATTAACAGGAGTTGCTTCTCTTGCTGTCGCTCAGGATGCTCCTGCAACCTCTTCTGCTGTCAAGGTATTTGGCGGTAGAGGACAGTACAGAACTTGGTCTATCGGTGTACATGGTGGTGTTTTAATGCCAGTTGTTGCTATCGGTGGTACTAACGATTTTAACAAATGGGATGCTAATTTAGGTTACGGTTTAAACATCCGTAAGCAATTAGGCCACTCATTTGGTTTAGAATTAAACGGAACACGTGGTAAACTTTCAGGTACTAACGAAGGTATTACTAATCCTGCTGTTAGAGATTTCGAAACTCAATTACAATATGCTGTAGATTTACGTGGTGTTGTAAACGTAGGTTCTATCGATTTCTTACGTCGTGAAAATGCTGTAGGTTTCTTCGTAACAGCTGGTGCTGGTATGTTGGCTTATGCTCCAAAAATTACTACTGGTAATGGTCAGGTGATCGACTGGAAAGGTAAAGCTATTGGTCCTGCTGATGACAGACACGAAGCTAAAGACTACGTAAAAGGTTTCTATATTCCAGTTGGTGCTGGTGTTAAATTCAAAGTTTCTGAGCGTGTTAACTTTAACTTAGGTTACACCATGAACTTTGTTGATGCTGACAACTTAGATGGAGTTTATGCAAAAGGTCAAACTAAAGATAAATTCTCTTACGGTTATGCTGGTTTAGAATTCTCTTTAGGTTCTTCTGCTAAACCAAGTTTAGAGTGGACTAACCCATTAGCTACTATGTACGATGAGTTAAAAGACCCAACTTTACGTCAAGAAGTTGAAGCATTGAAAAACCGTGTTTCTGCTGTTGAGAAATCTGTTGAAGATTTGAAAAAAGATACTGACGGTGACGGTGTTGCTGATCAATTCGATAAATGCCCAGGTACTCCTGCTGGTACTGCTGTTGATGGTTCAGGTTGTCCTCTTCCTAAAGTAGCTCCAGTTGATTCAGTATCTTCTAATGTAACTGGTTTCGAAAGAATCGGTTTCGATTTCAACTCTTCAGTTTTAAAAACTGAGTCTTACCCTACTTTAGATAAATTATCTTCAGTGTTACGTGAAAACGGTGGTAAAGTAACTGTAAACGGTTATGCTTCAAGCGAAGGTACTGCTGCATATAACTTGAAATTATCTAAAGACAGAGCTAACTCTGTAAAAACTTACTTAGTAAACTCTGGCGTTAACGCTAGTCAGGTTGCTACTAAAGGTTATGGTGAAGCTAACCCAATTGCTTCTAACGATACTGAAGAAGGTCGTATCCAGAACCGTCGTGTTGAAACTGCTAGAAACTAGTATTTCAATATAAAACTTAGGAAAGTCCCGATGCAAATCGGGACTTTTTTTATGCCTTTTTATTTCGCGTATTAAGCTTTTTAGCTAAGTTTGTACCATGTACTTCTTTAGGAAAAAAGATCCCAACAGGCCAAATAACATCAATCTCAGGATTATGCATTTTATTAATGCTTTGGCCATCTTGATTTTTCTTGCAGGTATCATCTACAAGCTTATTCAGTGGCTTGCTAAATAACCCTAAATAATATGAAACAAATTATTAAAACAACCAATGCTCCAGCTCCAATTGGACCATATAGCCAAGCTGTGCAAGCTGGAAACTTTTTATTCGTATCGGGTCAGGTAGCCATCAATCCCGAAAATGGGGAATTAAATATTGGCAATATTGAGGAAGAGACCCATCAGGTAATGCGCAACCTCAAAGCTGTTTTGCTTGAGGCCGGTTTAACGTTTGATCATGTAGTTAAATCTACTATTTTTTTAAGCGATATGGGTACTTTTGCTCAGGTTAATGAGGTTTACGGACAATATTTTACTGCTGATTTTCCTGCCCGGGAAACGGTTCAGGTTTCGGTATTACCTAAAAATGTTAATGTAGAAATCTCTGTAATTGCCGTTTTAGGCTAATTTTGACAGAAAATAAAAATAAATATTTTATATCTGGCATTGTTCCTTATATCATCTGGGGAACAATGTCTATACCTTTACGCAATATAAAGGGGTTTCCGCCACACGAAATTTTATATTATAGAATATTCATCTCCATCATTTTAGTTTGGGCAACTATTTTTTTATTCAGAAGAACAGCCTTAAAAAATGATCTTAATTTCTTAAAATCATTAAGCATCCGCAATAAAACCAAACTAATACTGCTTACTGTGGTGTCCTCATTTCTAATCACTGGAAATTGGTTTACCTATATTTATGCTGTTAATAGTGTGAGCTTGAAAGCGGCTGCCTTTGCCTATATGGTTTGCCCGCTATTAACAGCGCTCTGCGGATTTATTATTTTAAAAGAGCAATTAACCAAGGCCAAGGTTATGGCGCTGATCGTTGCACTTATAAGTATTATACTATTGGCAACGGGATCCTTACACGATGTAATATGGGCCATTATCATTGCCTCCTTTTATGCTTTATATGTGATTTTGCTAAAAATAGTCGAAGGGCTGGATAAATTTAACTTTTTAGGTGTTCAGTTAATTCTGTCAGGATTAATGATGCTGCCAGTGTATCTCCTCAATGCCGCGCCTTTTCCAACTGAATCTATCTTTTGGCTACATATATTTTTGATCGCCATTGTATTTACCATTGTTCCACTGTTTTTAAATGCCTATGCGCTGATAGGAATGCCATCATCTGCCCTGGGTATTTTAATCTATGTTAATCCTATTATTGCTTTTGCCGTTGCGTTTTTCTATTTTAAAGAGAAAATAGATTTGCAACAGCTTTTTGCTTATTTGCTTTTGCTGCTATCGATCGTTATTTTTAATGCGCAGTTGCTAAAAAGTGTTGTTTACAAGAAACAGTAGAATATTTTGTTTAATTCGGTATTAGATACACCTGTTGAATTTTTGAAAGGCGTTGGACCAAGCCGTGCTGATATTTTAAAAAAGGATCTCGGCCTATACACCTATCAGGATATGCTTGCACACTATCCTTTCAGGTATATCGATCGTACCAAATATTTCAAGATCAATCAGATCAATCCCGATTCGCAATATATACAGATCGTTGGCCGGGTAATTAGTAAAAAGGTAATCGGAGATAAAAGGGCAAAGCGTATTGTAGCTGTTTTTAAAGATGAAACAGGGATGATGGAACTGGTTTGGTTTCAGAGCCTGAAGTGGGTTGATGATCATATTTCGGTTGGTACCGCGTATGTTGCCTTTGGAAAACCAAATTTTTTTAACGGAACATTCAGTATTTCACATCCTGAAATGGAACTATACCAACGTAAACAGGTTGGAAGAGGCAATTTAACTTTACAACCTGTTTATAATTCAACAGAAAAGCTTAAAAAGTTTAATCTTGATTCAAAGGGGTTACAGCGTTTAATTGCGGGGCTTCTTGATCAGATTATACCGCAGGTTCCTGAAAATTTACCGCAGTATATCATAGATAAATATCAGCTGCCGGATAAAAGATTGGCCTTGTTAAATATTCATTTCCCCAAAAATCAAAAGGATTTAAACGCGGCAGAAAGACGATTGAAATTTGAAGAGTTATTCTTCATCCAGTTACAGCTCTTACACAACAAACATTTACGACAGTTAAAATTTAAAGGTGCAACCTTCGATAAAGTTGGTGAAAAGGTGAACCGTTTTTATAAGGAATTTTTACCCTTCGAATTAACCAATGCGCAAAAACGTGTAATCAAGGAAATCAGGATTGATACACAACGTGGTGTACAGATGAACAGGCTTGTTCAGGGCGACGTAGGCAGTGGTAAAACGGCGGTTGCGTTGATGAGCATGCTGTTGGCAAATGATAATGGCTACCAGGCTTGTATGATGGCACCTACAGAAATTTTAGCCCGTCAGCATTATGCCTCTATTACCGAGCTTGTAACCGATAATCTGGTGCGTGTAGCCATCCTTACCGGAAATACTAAAAAGAAGGAGCGTACTATTTTGCATGAGCAGTTAGCGCATGGAGAGATCGATATTCTGATCGGAACACACGCATTGATTGAAGATAAGGTTCAGTTTAAAAACCTGGGACTGGTTGTGATTGATGAACAGCACCGTTTTGGTGTGGAACAACGTGCTAAGCTTTGGCGGAAAAATATTATTCCTCCTCATATTTTGGTCATGACTGCTACACCGATTCCGCGTACGCTGGCAATGACCCTGTATGGTGATCTTGATGTTTCGATTATCGATGAATTGCCAGCAGGGAGAAAACCTATTGAAACAAAGCACCTTTTTGAAAGCCAACGGCTTAGAATGTTCGGTTTTATGAAGCAGGAAATAGCCAAAGGCAGACAGGTTTATATCGTTTACCCTTTGATTAAGGAAAGTGAGAAATTAGATCTTTTAAATCTCGAGGCTGGAATTGAGCAGTTAAGTTATCAATTTCCCCGCCCTGCTTACCAGATCAGTATTGTGCATGGGCAAATGCCAAATGCAGATAAACAATTCGAGATGCAGCAGTTTATTGAAGGTAAAAGTCAGATTATGGTGGCTACAACTGTAATTGAAGTAGGTGTTAATGTACCTAATGCATCCGTAATGGTAATTGAAAATGCCGAACGGTTTGGCTTATCTCAGCTTCACCAGTTGCGTGGCAGGGTAGGCCGTGGAGCCGAACAATCTTTCTGTATATTAATGAGCGGTAACAAACTTAGCAAAGAGGGCAAGATCCGTTTAGAAACGATGGTTCGCACAAATAACGGGTTTGAAATTTCGGAAATTGATCTGCAGCTTCGCGGACCTGGCGATATTACCGGAACGCAGCAGAGTGGTGTGCTGGATTTGAAACTTGCCGATCTGGCTAAAGATCAGATAATTTTGTCTGAAGCACGGAATACGGTTATCGGGCTTTTTTCGGAAGATCCGAAATTAGACAAACCTGAACATGCAGCTTTAAAAGTACATCTGCAGAAGTTAGAAAGAGGAATTTCCTTTGATAAAATAAGTTAATCAGAAATTCAATCAATTTCTTGCCTTTTTACAATAATGTTTAGCATTGTATTATTTGTCCTACTCGGGACGCTTTTGTAATTGTTATTTTACTATTTAGTCCCTTACAATTATCATTTTACCCCCTTTTTTAAATTACCAATATCCCTATCTTGCATTCGCCAAATATGAACTATTTATCCTACAAATCCGTATTACCGGGATATCTTATTCGTAGTTGTCTGCTATTATTAGTTTATACATCAGATAAGGTGATTCATAAATTTGCAGTGATTTTTTGATCAATTTACCTCTGCTAATCTTTCCGGGGGATTGATATAGTTGATTGAATTGGTAGCAAATAAATCATGTTAATACAGAATTTGTGATCACTCATAAATATTAAATTGTATTACAATCAATATCTAACCAAAATAAATTGAAAACTATGAAAAAAACTCTATTGAGGACTTTTGCCAGAGGTAGCATGTTTCTTGTTTGCGGTGGTTGTCTTGTTTTTTCTCCACTTGCCAGCATGTCTGCCAAAGCATCATTGCTAGAAATGAAACCTTTTGATTTTTACAAAATCCCCTTCGAGGATATTATTGTTAAAGGGAAAGTTACGGATGCGAAAGGCCCGGTTCCGGGCGTAAGTGTAAAACTGAAGGGAGGTACGGCAGCAACGGTAACCGATGGATCTGGAAATTTTAGCATCAAAGTACCTGAAGATGCCATATTGGTATTTACCTATATCGGTTACGCGGATCAGGAAGTTCAGGTAAAAAAACAAACCAATATTAATGTAAAGTTATCAGAAAATAACCAAAATCTTTCGGAAGTTGTTGTAGTAGGTTATGGTACACAAAAGAAGGCTGTTGTATCTGGTGCAGTTGCTTCGGTTAAAGGTACCGAACTGGCTAAATCTTCATCGGTAAATTTAAGTAATTCTTTAGCAGGGCGATTGCCTGGCGTAACAGCTTTGCAAGGGAGTGGTGAGCCAGGTTACGATGGGTCGACCATCAGGATTCGTGGTACAAACTCACTTGGAAACAATAATGCATTGATCGTAATTGATGGGATACCCAACCGTGCTGGCGGTATCGAACGCTTAAATCCGAACGATATTGAAAGCGTATCGGTGTTGAAGGATGCATCTGCTGCTATCTATGGTTCTCAAGCGGCCAACGGGGTAATTTTAATTACAACCAAATTGGGTAAATCTGGCAAGCCTCAGTTTTCTTATGATTTCAGTTATGGCTTGCAGCAGCCTACCAGGATACCAAAAATGACTAATTCGGTACAGTATGCCGAAATTCTGAATGAGCTGAACATTTTTGGTTCTGATATTAACCCAAATGAATGGGCCGCTGCATGGAACAGTTTTAAATCTACCGGTTCCTATACTTCTACCGGAGGTAAAACCATTAATGCTGCTTATAAAGCTGATGAGATCAGGAAATTTGCAGATGGATCAGATCCGTTGAGATATCCTAATACCGATTGGTTTAAAACTACTTTTCAAAACTGGTCGCCGCAGCAAAGGCATAATGTTCAGATCAATGGCGGGAGTGAAAATGTAAAGTACCTTGTTTCTTTGGGCTATCTTGATCAGGATGGCTATTATAAAAATTCTGCCACGGGATATAAGCAATATGATTTGCGTTTTAATCTCGAATCAAAGTTAAGCAAATACATTACTACTACCTTGGGGGTAACCGCCAGAGAAGAAAACCGTAATTTCCCTACCGTAGGTGCAGGTGATATTTTCAGGTTTTTAATGAGGGGAAGACCAACTGAAATTGCGATATGGCCGAATGGTAAACCTGGAAGAGATATCGAATATGGTTATAACCCGGTGGTTTCTACAACTGATTTGACTGGCTATAATAAAGATATCAGAGATTATTTTCAAACTACAGGTAAAGTTGAAATTAAAATCCCAGGAGTTGAGGGATTAAAAGTAACCGGAACTGCTGCAGTAGATAAATATTCTGGCAGACAGAAAAACTGGCAATTGCCCTGGACACTTTATGATTGGGACAAAAAAACTTTCGAAGCAGACGGGGTAACGCCGGTATTAACAGGTACAGTAAGGTCGCAATACACTGATCCAAGACTTAGGGAGACAGCTGGTGGACAATTAGCCATCAACTTAACCGGAATGATCAACTATGATAAAAAAATCGGTGATCACAATATTGGTTTAATGGCTGGTGTTACGCGCGAAAAAGTAACAAATGATGGATTTACTGCTTTTAGAAGGTATTTTCTTTCATCAGCTATTGAACAGTTACTAGCAGGAGATGAGAAAGAACAGTCTTTAGGAAATAATCCCGGCGATCCTAATAACTTATTTAACAGGGCCCGTTTAAGCTATTTTGGAAGGGCTGCTTATAACTATAAAGAAAAATACCTGGCAGAATTTTTATGGCGGGTAGATGGTTCATATATTTTTCCAACAGCCAGGCGTTTTGGTTTCTTCCCTGGTGTATCAGTAGGCTGGCGTTTATCAGAAGAATCGTTTTTCAAAGAAAATGTGAGGTTCGTTGATAATTTAAAGTTAAGGGCATCATATGGCCAGATGGGTGCTGAAGCTTATTTTGGAAATGCATTGCAAGAATATCAATACCTGAGTTTAATGAATTTTGGAACATATACCATTAATGATCTTGTTACTAAAACACTTGTAGAAGGTAATGTACCCAATTTGGATTTTGGATGGGAAGTAGCCAATAATACCAACATCGGTTTAGATGCATCTTTTCTAAAAAACAGACTATCACTTGAGTTGGATTATTTTTATAACAAGAGAACAAACATCTTAATTAGCAGAAGTAGTTCGGTACCTGAAAGCTCAGGTATTGTAGATCGTTTACCTCCTGTTAACCTAGGAAAAGTAAATAATAAAGGTTTCGAGTTTAAATTGAGTTATAACGATCGGGTTGGCGATTTAAACTTTGGTGTGAGCGTAAACGGTGGTTATGCCAAAAACAAAATCATTTTTTGGGATGAAACACCTGGGGCCCCGGAGTGGCAACGATCAACAGGTAGGGTAACCAGTTCCTGGTTAGTGTACGATTATGATGGTGTGTTTAAAGATCAGGCTGAAATTAATGCCAATAAAATCAATTATAGTGCATTAACCAGCAATCTTCGCCCAGGTGATATGAAGTTTAAAGATATTAATGGCGATGGCAAAATCAATGCAGATGATAAAATACGTTTGGATAAAAATGGTACGCCAACCTTTACCGGTGGTTTTAACTTGAATCTTCAGTATAAGGGATTCGACTTATCTGTTCTAATTCAGGGTGCAACCGGCGGAATGCAGATTGTAGGGATTACAGAATCTGGCGATATCGGTAATTTCCTGGAATGGTCGTACAAAAACCGTTGGAGCATTGATAATCCAAGTTCAGTAAATCCACGTTTGTCAAACCGCGGAGCTACTTATTATACCGATGGTAACAATGCATTGAACAATACGTATTGGTTGCGAAGCAATAATTACGTTAGGCTTAAAAATGTGGAATTAGGTTATACACTGCCAACTGGCTGGGTTGAAAAAGTTGGTTTAAATAGTGTAAGGGTATATACCAATGGATTGAATCTGGCTACTCTTGATAAAATCAAAGTTTGGGATCCTGAGTCAACCAATTCAAGCGGTCAGTATTATCCACAGGCCAGGGTAATCAATTTTGGTATTAAAGCCGCGTTTTAATGTATAGCTATTTATCAATTATAATCAAGAATATGAAAGCAGTAAATAAAAATATAAAGCTCTATATATTAGTTTCGATTACCTTTTTTGCAGTTTCCTGTAAGAAAGATTTTATGAATGTAAATCCTCCTGATAAAATATCTTCGGAACTGGTGTGGAAAGACCCTGTACTTGCACAGGCTTTCGTTAATGATATTTACAATGGATTGGGAAATGGTGGTTTTTCTGAGCAAATGCTGGCTTCAGTTTCAGATGAAGCCTTATTTACCCATCCTACCAGAGGTATCGATTTAGTTAACAATGCTACGATTAATCCATCTACACTCGGTTGGGTAGACGATACCTGGGGATATAAACAAATGTACAACCGCATCAGGGCCTGTAACACTACTATTGAGCGGATTGTGGGAGGAGATAACGGACTGAGCAGCCAATCGTTAAAAGATCAGTTATTAGGCGAGGCATATTTCTTACGTGCCTATTTCTATCAGCAGTTATTGCGTTATTACGGTGCTGTACCTATCATAACCAAAACCTATGCATTAACTGATGATTTTAAAATCAAACGTAATACCTACGAAGAGTGTGTAAATTTTATTGTTAAGGATTGCGATGAAGCCAACAGGTTGTTAACAGGTAAAACACTGGATAAAGGCCGTACCACAGCCCTTGCCGCTTTGGCGTTGAAATCGCGGGTATTGATTTATGCGGCCAGCGATTTGCATGATAGGGCCAAGCTTACGGCTAAAGTAACCAATATTGCTGCTCAGAAATTAGATTTTTTAAGTTATGCCAGCGGTAACCAGGCTGATCGTTACAGATTGGCACAAACTGCGGCTAAAGCCGTTATGGATTTAGGTACAGGTTATAAATTAAATCTTTCTGCGCCTGCTACTGATGGTCAGTTAAATTATAAAAGTATCGCTATGGGGGGCGCAAGTAAAGCATCAGGGATAGACGCAACTGCCTCATCAGAACTCATCTTTGCCCGTTATTTCATTATTCAAAATAACATTAAACATGCACAGCAAAATGGTCCGAATGGTTACCATAACTGGGCTGGTAATACACCTATCGGCTTGTTGGTTGATGATTATGAGATGAAAGATGGCAGTAAGTTTAGCTGGGCAAATGCAGCACAAAAAGCTAATCCTTATCAGAATAGAGATCCTCGTTTTTATGCAACCATTTTATACGATGGTGCTGGCTGGAAACCACGTGATAAAGCTTCCGGTGATGTCGATCCCGCAAGCCAGATCCAAACGGGTATCTATGATCTATTAGACGATAAAGGTGCTAGATTTGATTTTAGAGGATTGGATACACGTGGAAGTTCAATTGAAAATTGGAACGGTAGCTGGACAGGTTATTACTATCATAAATTTATTGATCCGGATCCAACAATCGTAGATGCTTCTATGTCGCAGAATGTGCCATGGCCTTTCTTCAGGTATACAGAGGCGGTATTTAATTATATTGAAGCGAGCATTGAGTTAGGAGAACTCAGTAATGCTACCAACTGGTTAAATAAAATCCGTTTCCGGGCAGGCATGCCTGCGGTAACCGTTACAGATCAAGCCGGACTTAGAGAGATTTACCGCCATGAGCGCCGCATAGAAATGGCTTATGAAGAACAACGTTATCATGATGCACGCAGGTGGTTAATTGCAAGTGAAACTTTAGGTAGAAAAGTCACTTATATCAAGGTAACCGGTAAGTTTAAGTCTGGCAAAAGCATGACAGCTCCTTACCATTACGATCCAACCGTATATGATTATACTTATACTCCGGTTGAAGAAAATGCACAGGAGAACAGAAGCTGGGACAATAAGCTTTATTTTAGGCCCTTTAGCCGAGATGAAGTAAACAAAAATAATTTACTCGAACAAAATCCGGGCTACTAAGCTGGCCTTGCTATATAACCCGATGGATAATTATTCATCGGGTTTTTTATGCAATTAAAACTTAGATTACTTTGCAGGTATTTTTACTTTTTAATGGGAAAACAGGCAATCTTCTTTCGTCATTTATTCACTTATCCGGTTTTCAAAGCTTAGTTTTGCAAATAATTTTTTCTCCATGGCAGATCCAGGCCCCAACCCAGTTATTATAAAACCAGATCCCTTCGCAGCTCTACGTTATAAAGAATTTAGATCATTTCTGGGCATGCGGTTCTTTTTTACGCTTGCTTACCAAATGCAGGCCGTTGTTATCGGTTATCATATCTACGATTTAACACGTGATCCGTTAAAACTCGGTTTAGTAGGATTATGTGAGGCCATTCCAGCCATTGGGATCGCATTATATGGTGGTTATATCGCCGATAAAAGCGAAAAACGTGGATTGTTAATCAAAATATTTTCGGGTGTTTGGCTGGCTTCGGTTTTAATGTTGATTATTACCAGTAAATACCTTCACCTAGAGGAAAACCTTATTGTACTGATCATGTACGGTTTGGTTTTCTGCATTGGCCTGGCAAGGGGCTTTTTTGGTCCGGCAACGTTTTCATTAATGGCCAACATTGTACCTAAGGAGTTGTATCCAAATTCCAGTACATGGAACAGCAGTAGCTGGCAGTTGGCAACTATTATCGGGCCCCTGGTTGGCGGTTTAGTAAATTGGTTATGGGGAATTACAGTAGCCTATAGCGTCATTGTCGCCCTTGTAACGATATCATTGATCTGTATATTTACCTTTAAAAAGCACCCAGCTACCTATGTGCCTACGCAGAATATATTCCATAGTTTAAAAGAAGGGATTCAGTTTGTTTTTAAAACGAAGATGATGGTTTGGGCCATGAGTCTAGATCTGTTTTCTGTCTTTTTTGGCGGGGCTGTAGCTTTATTACCCATGTTTGCCAAAGATGTTTTTCACTTAGGATCTTTTGGATTGGGCATGATGCGCGGTGCAGCATCTTCGGGAGCTGTAATTACCATGCTGGCGATGACCCGCTTTTCGCCAATGGGTAAACCCTGGCGCAATTTGTTAATTGCCGTAACCGGTTTTGGCCTCAGCATTATTGGTTATGGTTTATCTAAAAACTTCTATCTAACCTTATTCTTTCTTTTTCTGGAGGGATCGTTTGATAGTGTGAGTGTAATTATCAGGCAAACCATCATGCAATTGCTTACTCCAGACAAGATGCGGGGAAGGGTTTCGGCAGTAAACAGTATGTTTATTGGATCTTCAAATGAAATTGGCGAATTTGAGTCAGGTTTAACAGCTAAAATGATGAAACTGGTTCCTGCGGTTGTATTTGGAGGAAGCATGACGATTGCCATTGCCGGTATTACCTGGTTTAAAACACGATCGTTAACCAGGCTGAGTTTACAGGATATTAACGAGCAAACCGCCAAGAATGTTTAATCCAAAGAGTGGTTAACTTAAAATTCTGGATCCAGGAAGAATGATACTTTTTATAGATAGGAAAGCAATAGTGTACAAGGCATTTCGGTAGTCCTGCCTTTCCTCCAATCTTTTTGTGAATGTTGGTACGGCTTGTTGATTCTTGCAGCAAAAAGTATTTCCGTACAGTCAGGTTTAGGTAATTGGGTTTTTGCTACTATTAACGGTTGGAAGACCGGATGTCAAATAAACGGGTGGTAGTTAAAATTTGTCAACTTTAATAGCTACTGCGCTAGAAAGTTGACAAGTTAAAAATTAAAACTTCTTATTCTTACCCCAAATCAGGTAAATAATCGAACCCAGAAAGGGCGCCAGGAGAATGATGATGAACCACAACACTTTTACACTGAAGCCCATTGAGCTATTTCTGGAGATATGGTAAAGGGCGATCAAGATTAAGGCCAGCCATAAAACGGCAGGTATAATCACGAACAGGGCCACCTGGTTGCTGTTGATTTCTGCTAATAACATTCTAAAAATTTTAATTACTTAAGCTTCAACAATCCGCTCGCCAATTTGTTGGCGCCACATGGCCTGGTACAAGCCATTTTGTGCAATTAGTTCTTCGTGTTTGCCCTGCTCGATAATATGGCCTTTTTCCAGCACATAAATCTGATCGGCATGTTTAATAGTCGATAAACGGTGGGCAATCAAAATGGTAATGTGATCGGTTAAATTGGAAACCGAACGGATGGTTTTGGTAATTTCCTCTTCGGTAATCGAATCGAGTGATGAGGTTGCCTCGTCAAAAACGAGGATATCTGGCTGGCGTAACAGTGCTCTGGCAATAGATAGGCGTTGCTTTTCTCCGCCCGAAACCTTTACACCACCTTCGCCAATGATCGAATCAAGGCCTTTGTCGGCACGGGCCAGCAAGGTTTGGCAGGCCGCCTGGTTCAATACTTTATAACATTCCTCATCACTTGCCGTAGGATTTACAAATAACAGATTTTCTCTGATCGTACCCGAAAACAGCTGCGTATCCTGAGTTACAAAACCGATCTTTTCTCGCAGGGCATCTAAATCAATTTTATTGCTGGAAATACCGTTGTATAAAATTTCACCCTCTTTTGGTGGGTAAAGGCCAACCAAAAGTTTTACAAGAGTTGTTTTTCCAGAACCCGATGGGCCAACAAAAGCAATGGTTTGCCCGTTATGGGTGCTAAAAGAAATGTTTTCCAAAGCATTGCGATTAGCGGTTTGATGTTTAAAGCCAACGTTATTAAAGGTTAAATCATTAATTTTTTGTATTTCGGTAGGGTTTTCAGGTTTCTTATCTATCGGTGTACTTAAAATCTTTTTAAAGTTACCGAGCGAAACTTCGGCTTCTCTCCAGGCTAAAATTACATTACCCAACTCCTGTAGCGGTCCGAACAGGAAAAACGAATAAAATAAAAATGTTAAATATTGGCCGGCGGAAATGGTGTTATCAAAAATGAGCAATAATAAAACCAATACCATGGTACTGCGTACCAGGTTTACGGTGGTACCCTGTACAAAGCTCATGCTGCGTACATACTTTACTTTTTTAAGCTCTAAACCAAGGATTTTATAGGTGGTTTTGTTCAATCTTTCAATTTCCTGATCGGCCAGCCCCAAACTTTTTACCAGTTCGATATTTCTGAGCGATTCGGTTGTTGAACCAGCCAGGGCAGTAGTTTCGCCAACAATGGAGCGTTGTATGGTTTTAATTTTACGGCTTAAAAACCAGCTTACAAAACTAATAATGGGAATGGCTGAAAAATAAACCAGGGTAACTTTATAACTTACCGTGAACGAATACACGATTACGAATACCATCCCGATTAAACTAACAAATAATATACTGATAAAGGCGGTAATAAACTTTTCAGAATCTAAGCGTACTTTCTGTAAAATACCCAGGGTTTCGCCGCTTCTCTGATCTTCGAAAACCTGGTAAGGCAATTTTAGCGAGTGCTGCAAACCATCGGCATACATTTTTGCCCCTACTTTTTGTACAATAACACTGGTGAAATAATCCTGAAAATTTTTGGCAATCCGCGATACCATGGCCGCTCCGATTGCGAGTCCGATTAACCCTACCGAACCCCAAAGGTACTGGGCATAAGTTAAGGTGTTTTTTTTGTTGATAAAGCGATCTAAAATTTTTCCGGTAATAAGCGGATCCATCAATGAAAAGCCAATATTTAAACCCGCAAGCAATAATGCCAAAGCCACAATCCATTTGTGGCTTTTCAGGTAACTGAGTAATAATCCCATTAAGTTTTGTTGTTTTGTATACAAACATAAAAAAAGGGAACGGATAAAAATCCATTCCCTTTTTTTATGACTTTAAGCTAAGATAATCAGCTAATATTTATTTAAAATCCATAGCGTAAACCGATTTGAGCCTGCCAAGGGTTTCCCGTTGGTGTTACTACACCAGTATTGTTTACGCGGTAATTATAATTAGAGGTTGCAGCATCAAAACCTGTAACAGCATATAAAGCCTGCGTACCTAATGTTTCTGTAGTGCCCCAGGTTTTCTTAAACAAATTGGCTACGTTAAACAAATCACCGGAAATTTCAATACTTTGCTTTCTACCGCGGCCGAATTTAATCTGATAAGCTAATCTTAAATCAATTGTACCATAAAAACCATTGATACCACCATTACGCTCTGCAAAGGTACCTTCGTACTTCGTGATATAATCTTTCAGGCTCTGGCTTGCCGCACCATTATCCAATAAGGCTTGTAAAGCCGTTCTAAGCGCAGCCGGTACATTGGTGTTTGATCTGTCGAAGATGTAGGCTAAATCATTTGTAGCTACGAAGTCACCATTGGTATTTCCGCCGGATAATAAACTATATCTGGTGCCACCAATGCCCGAATAACGAATACCAGCTTTAATACCTTTAAATGATGGTAGTGTTCCGTAAACGACAACTTTGTTTCTAAACTGACCATTTGAATAAGTCATTCTGCTTAAATCGCGCGGATCATCAACTACAGGCAAAGATAGAGTTGCTGAGTTGGCTACGTTACCATTATACGAGGTATTATCTTTAGTATCATTCCAGGTAAAACTGGCCGAAATTTCTCCGTCTTTAAAATATCTCCAGGTACCGTCTACAACAACAGCAAATTGATTTACCTTGCCCTGGCTGTTCATTTCCAACACCCTGCCAAACTGATTGGTTAAACGGCCTTTTTTCCAATCAGTAGTTCCGTTACCAGGAATGATACTGTTTGCAGGTACATAAACTCCCCTGTTTCCTTCATTCGATAATCTGAAAAAAGGATCGGCAACCATATTTCTATCTACATACATATAATTGTGACGAGCTAATGTTGCATAACCCGTAATGCCGATCCTTATTCTATCATTTATTAATTTACTGTATGATAAGTTCGCTTTGTATACTACCGGTATTTTGGCATCGTCGGCATAAGTGTTAATGGTAGGGATTTGTAGTTCTGGTAGCGTTGGTGCTGAAGCCGTTCCGTTCCGGTAACCAATAAAGTTAGGGGTAGGTACACCTGTACCGGTAACATCAACCGTAGCAAAATGTTTACCATCAAATGTCAAGTTATTAATGGTTACATAATTGTTCACATCTGATCCAAAAATTCCGGCGCCCAGTCGAACATAATCAGTATGTTTTTCATTCACATCCCAATTAAACTGGATACGCGGCTGAATTAAAAGCTGCTTTAATTTATGATCTGTCCTTACTCCAATGGCATCAAATAATTGCTGATTTAATGGCGATGTTGGATATCTGCTATAATCTAGGCGTAAGCCACCCGTAAAATCTAAACCTTTACCCAGTTTGGTTTGCATTTGACCGTAAATTGCGGTATTCCATATCCTACCTGTAACAGTTGGATCATCAACTAGAGGAACTTCTCTGTAATAACTGATTGGTTTTAAATTTTCGAAGTTTTGTAAAGCGGTTGCGTCATTTGTTCCAGTACCCGATCTGTTAAATGTAAAACGGCCGTTTACTTCACTGCCATACAATGATTTTGCGTGGGTGTACATGATATCGACACCAAAAGTGTATTTAATTTTATCGGTGTTATAATAAAAGTTATCTACCAATTGCAATACGTTATTGGTAAAACCCTCTTGCCCGAAACGGTGACCACCAATTTGAACCGCTGTTAATAAACTGCCAGTTGGGGTAGTAGATTGTAAGTTGGAAACCACTGCTCTTGGTATTGCAAAACCTAATTCGTCATTTTGTGTACTGGCCTGGTTGGTGTATAAATGCTGCAATTTTAATTCGTTGGTAACTTTGCTGCTGATTGTTGAACGTAAAGTAGCCAGTAAGCTATTATCTACGTTTTTATCATTACCGTAACTTTCGTAAAAGTTGATCGCCGTATTGTCAGCTAATCCTAGCGGATTTCTGTCGTTGGTATAGTTATCCCTAACAGTCAATAAATTTTTATCATCAATTTGCCAGTCTAAACGAAGGAAACCTGCATCGGTACCTCTCTTTTTTGGGAAAGAACCAAATTGTGGTGTATTGGCTACGCCATATTTTGATCTTGCAACTGCTAAGAAATTATTTAACGTGGCGTTTGTAATGTTGAAACGGGCTACATCTGCATCCGAATTAATATCAGCAATAATTAATGGGCGAGAATCTCTTTGATGATCCCAGGCTGCAAAATAATGCAACTTATCTTTAATGATCGGGCCGCCTAAGCTAAAACCATACTGATAAGTTGAAAAATCATTAGTTCTTCTGTTTCCTCTGATGTCATACTTACTCGCAAGGAAATCAGCACGGTTATAAGTAAAAGCACTACCTGTAATTTGATTTGTACCTGATTTGGTTACGGCACTGATGGTACCACCACCTGAACGGCCTAAACTTACATCGTACTGATTGGTTACTACCTTGAACTCCCGTACACTTTCAATGGAGATAGAATATGGTGCACCGCTACGGCTGGTTGTACTCCCAGCTGAAGTTGGGTTTTTCGCTGTCATACCATCAATGGTGAAATTGGTAGATGAACCTAACTGACCTGAAATACCACCCGGACCTGCTAAAGGTGACAAATCGGTTAAACTGGAAAAGTTACGGCCATTTACGGGTAACAAGTTCATCGTTTTCGATGAAATTTCTGTTGAAGCACCAAATTGCTGCACTTTATTTCTTAAAGCTGATCCGTTAACGGTGATGCCATCAAGCGTTTGCGCATCTTCCTGCATATTTATTGCTACCGATACGGCATCGCCCTGGTTAAGCATGTAACCTGTTCTGTTTTGCTCTGCAAAACCAATGTAGGTTGCTTTAATGGTGTAAGGGCCACCTAAAGGAAGCTCTTTAAAGGTGTATTCTCCCTGAGCATTAGTGGATGTTCTGGTGGTAAAGCCAGTAGAGTTGTTTTTAATCTGAACAGAAACACCTGGAATGGGTTTCTTTTGATTATCCGTGACAATTCCGGAAATGGATGCCTGTGTAGTTTGTGCCATGGAAGAATTGCCGGCATAACATAAAAACAACATCACTGCAATAAGTAAATTTTTCATCATCATTTGTTTTTTAGCAACTATGAAACTTTCCAGAGCATGTTATTTTAATGCTCCGGCTAATTTCGTCATGATAGTTTCTGGTTTTTTTATGACGACAAAGATGTTAGTACAGTATTAAGCCGGTTTGGATTCTAGGTTATGAAAAGGTTTAGGATTATTCTATTTTTTGGCTTATTGTTAAGCTAATGTTAATCATGCTTCCTGAGGTAGGGCGCTATGTGGACATGAATCGGGATGATGTTGTATCGCTATTTTCCGGACCAGATCCTGATTCAGCAAAAACGGCCGATAAATGAATATCAGCCGTTTTAATGTTATGCTTGAACGTTAACCCATTTAAGCCATCAACCGGTTAAGATTAAAATCTATTTCTTTTCGGCAATATATTTATCACTGAACTTTTTGTCCAATTGTTTGTGCAGGTTATCTAGGTTAATATCCCTGCCCTGAATAAAAGCCTGTTCTACTTTGTTGGTGCGCATATCTAATGCATCGCCGGCAGATATAAAGAAAGTAGCATCTTTACCGGTTTCAATACTGCCAGTGGTTTTATCAATGCCCATGGCTTTCGCTGCATTTAAGGTAATGGTTGACAAAGCTTTTTCTTTGTCTAAACCCCAGGCCGTAACGGTGCCCGCCATAAAGGGCAGATTGCGTTGTTGCCAATAACCATCAATACTCAATACGACATTTAAGCCCGCATTGGCCAGTATTGCAGCATTTTTGTAAGGCATGTTTACATCATCATCATTGTTGTTGGGTAAGGAATGTGGTTGCTTAACCACTAATGTGATGTTATTGTCTTTTAAGAAATCAATGATCAAATAAGCTTCGTCAGCTCCGGTAATAACAGGTGTAATGCCGAATTTTTTTGCAAAGTTTACGGCTGCAACAATATCTTTCTGACTTCCGGCTGCAATAAACAGCTTTTCATCTCCTTTAAATACCTTTTTCATGGCTTCGAAACGGGTATTAACGACTTCTGGTTTGCCCATTTCGGAATATGCTTTAGCTTCAGCAAAGAAGGAATTTAACTGTGCAATGGCGGCCTGTGTTCTTTCTGCTAAAGCTTCCGGAGACTGCTGTGGACGACCGAAACCACCAAAGCCGCCTCTAAAGCGAGGTGTAACCGGCCAGGTCATGTGCATGGCATCGTCGGTTTTTAATGCAGCGTCTTCCCAGTTCCAGGCATCTAGCTGTACTACCGATGAACTGCCCGAAACCATACCGCCCTGTGGGGTCGGTTGTGCCATTAATATGCCGTTACTGCGTAACGTGGCAGGAACTTTCGAATCGGTATTGTAAGCTACAATAGAACGGATGTGCGAATTAAAATCGCCTATTTCCTGAAAATCCAATGTTGCTTTCACAGCTTCAATTTCTGTTAAACCCAAATTGGTGGTTGCGGCTATAAAGCCCGGATAAACATGCTTACCGGTGGCCACAATCCGCGTTACATTATCTTGTGGCATCTGGCCGCTGGCCGTTACCGAAATAATTTTACCATTGCCAAAAACTATAGTGCCATTTTCGATTACGGTACCATTGCCTACATGTACGGTTGCTCCGGTAATAGCGATGGTTTGGCTTTGTTTTTTTGCTGGCGAAATGTTGGCCTGGGCAAAACACATCAGGCTTGTTGCCGATAAAGCCAGACTGAATAAATATTGTTTAGTGTGCATGTTCTTTCTCGGTTAATTCTGCTGAATAGTTTTCTAAGGTTTCGCAATTGTAAAGACGTGGCGCATCACCCATTGGGCGTTGTGTACGGCTGCCTTTACTTTTGCTCTCTAACATTTTCTGGATCAGACGGGCTTTTTCGGCCTGCATGTTTTTAATTGCCTGTGCATCTTTATCCAGATCCCAATATGCAATTCCATCAACAAAGGTTTTTTCTGCCTTGGCATAAATAGAAAGTGGGTTAGCTGTCCAGATCACTACATCGGCATCTTTTCCTGCTTTTAAACTGCCCACTTTATCGTCAATGTGGAGCATTCTGGCAGGGTTTAAGGTTACGAATTTTAAAGCATCTTCTTCAGGCACATTACCGTATAGTACTGATTTGCCCGCTTCCTGATTTAAGTGACGGGCCATTTCTGCATCATCAGAATTAAAAGCGGTAGTTACACCCACATTGTGCATAATTTTTCCGTTGTAAGGAATTGCCTCAGCCACTTCGTTTTTATAAGCCCACCAATCGGAAAAGGTAGAACCCGCAATGCCGTGCGCCTTCATTTTATCAGCCACTTTATAACCTTCTAAAATGTGGGTAAAAGTATTGATTTTAAAACCTAAACTATCGGCCACGTGAATGAGCATGTTTATTTCGCTCTGCACATAAGAGTGGCAGGTAATGAAACGTTTATTGTTCAGAATTTCAACAATGGCATCTAATTCCAGATCGCGGCGGATGTTATTGCCTTTTACCGACAGGGCTTTGGCATATTCTTTTGCGCGGGTAAATTCATCTACAAAAGTTTGCTCAACGCCCATACGCGTAACGGGGAAACGGGCACCTGTGCCGAAATTGCTTTGTTTTACGTTTTCGCCTAATGCAAATTTGATGAAGCCATCGGCACCGGTAAATTTTAATTCCTCCGGCGATTTACCCCAGCGTAATTTAATCAATTGCGATTGACCACCGATCGGATTGGCAGAACCGTGCAGGATCTGTGAAGTAGTTACGCCACCAGCCAGCTGGCGATAAATGTTAACATCTTCAGAATTAATGATATCGGCAACCCTTACTTCAGCAGAAACCGATTGAGCCCCTTCATTGATTCCTCCGGAGCCGGCAATATGTGAGTGCTCATCGATGATGCCTGCGGTAACATGTTTACCGGTAGCATCGATTATTTTAGCACCGCTTGCCGAAAGGTTTTTTCCAACGGCTTTAATCTTTCCGTTTTCCAGAAGGATATCGGCATTTTGGAGTACACCTTCTTTTTCATTTGTCCAGATGGTAGCATTTTTAATCAATACCGTTTCCTGTTTAGGCAATTCGGTTGCGCCAAAGGCCGTAAAAGGATAAATAACCGGACCAACCGCCAATACTGGTTTAGGATCTTCTTTTTTAGGCGTTTCTTTTACTGCTTCTTTATAAGTTGCCGTGAATTTCCCATTAGTACCATCAGCAAGAGCTGATTCACCTTTTATGGTAATGGGGTTGGCTGATGTAATGTAACCACTTAAACGAACATCACCTTTAGGATTTTTCTTTAAGTTGAAGTTAATGCTTACCCAATCGCCATTTCTTGTAAAAGTAGCGGTGGTTTTTATACTATCAGTACCTATTCTTTCAATTGCTGCGGAAGATCCACCACCTGTACCGGTAATCTTTAAGGCTAAAGGACCAACACCATCAACATTTAAGTTGTAAGCGCCACGAAGATCACTCACATCCATTTTATTAACGATGAAACGTTTGCCCTGTACCCAGTTTTCAAAAATGATGTTTTCTTTTTTGAACAGGCTATCTGATGAGATCAAAAAGTTGGCTACTTTTCCTTTTTCCAAAGTACCTACTTTATCACCTATACCCAAAAGTGAGGCAGGTATTTCGGTAACGGATTGTAAGGCTTGTTTTTTGCTTAATCCATTTTCTATCGCCATGCGGATATTTGTCCAGAAATCGCGGCTGTTTTCCAGGCCAAAGGCTGTTAAAGCAAATTTAATTCCTGCCTTTTCCAGTGCAGCAGGATTGGTTGGAGCCAGTTCCCAGCCTTTCATTTGCGATAAACTCACATTTCTGGCTTCGGCAGGATCTTCCACATCATAAGCTTTTGGGAAAGTTAATGGAATAATCAAATTTGCACCCGTGGCTTTAACTTCGTTTATGCGCTGGTATTCATCGCCGGTAGATTTAATAATGTATTTTTTGCCAAATTCTTTTCCGATTTTATCGGCACGTAGCACATTCTGCCATCCGTCAACTTCAAAAATCTGTGGTATAGCCTGCTGCTTGCCAAATTCGTCCAGCGAGATGTTGTATTCATCTTTTTGTTTGCCGTACCATTGTGCATCGTAATAAGTTTGGCGCAATAAAGCAATAGCACCCATTAATGAAGTAGGGTAATCATTGGATGAACTTCCTTTGTTAAACGAGTAATTGGCTGCGGTTTGGTCTTTCAGGATAACGCTGTTATCAGCACCTTCATTTAAGGTCACAGCTGCAGAAACCCCGCGGGCAATGCCATCGCGGTTAATTACATTTACACTTCCGAAACCAGCCTTGCGCAATTCATCTGCTTTTTTATTATCCGCTGCGAAAATGTTTTTTACATAAGTTTCCGGTCTGATGGCCTCGTTCCAACCATAAGCACCTTTTTTTGTCGATATAAAAATAGACTGGCGCTGGCCACCAAAGCCACGTTGTGCAGCTGGTGTTTCGCCAAGACCGTAATTCGTAAAGGCATCAATCAGCGACGGATAAATAAATTTTCCCTTTAAATCAATCACCACATAACCTTTGGGTACAGCTAAGCCGGTTCCAACTGCCTGAATGGTTTGTCCTTTGATCAAAAGTGTAGCATTGGTAAGGGTTTGGTTGGCATTTACTACTATGGTTGCGTTGGTAAAAGCAAACATTCCGGGTCTGGTATCAAAAGAGCCATTAACAGGGAAAGAGGTTTGCTGTGCAAACAGAAATGTAGCAGAAAATACCAGCCCAAGGGCGAGTAAAATTTTCTTCATAATCAGTTTAGGTTTTAATTGTTTAAAACTAATATAAATAAGCATTGCTTTTAAAGAATATCCTCTTTTTTACAATTAATGCCTACTTTTGATTAAACATATTTTAGCAAAATGTACAGTATCTTAAAATCAGCGCACTCCGGATGGCGCTACATTGTATTAATTTTATTGGTTATCTCGGTAATAAATGCATTATCGGGCTGGTTTGGAAATAAAACATATACAGAAGGTAATCGCAAACTAAATGTATTTGCCCTAATTAGTGCGCATATCCAATTTTTGATAGGTTTGGTGTTATTCTTTCTGAGTCCGCTAACCAAATTGCCCATGAGTGATGCCATTGGCCGCTATTTTAAAGCTGAACATACCTCAATGATGCTTATCGCGATCATTCTGATTACTATTGGCAATGCAAAATCTAAAAAATTAACAGATGCTGTAGCTAAACACCGTACTATCTCTATTTTCTTTGGGTTGGCACTAATTCTGATTATTGTAGCCATTCTACTAATGGTTAAGGCTGTGCCCGGAAGATCGTTTTTTGGGGTTTCTTAATCTGAATATCCTGTAATTAATATAGAATCCCGTTTTAACAGAGCGGGATTTTTTGTTATAGCTTACTAATGTTTTACCATAAGTACACAGCGGAAGGGCACGGAGGTCTCAAAGCTAGGTATATCAGCAGTCGTCATCTCGACTGGAGCATCGCGGAATGGAGAGATCTATCTAGGCAGATTTCTCGACTGCGGCGCACTCCGCTCGAAATGACGACATTGTGTAAAAGATCCTTCGCTATGCTCAGGCGATTAAGACTTATGACTTCGGATTTCCGACGCCGTATTAAACTTATTTTCATAAATATTTTGCTTTTTCAAAATTCTTTATATTTTTGTGGCTCATGATCAACAATATACATACCTGGCTTTGGCAAAGTAATTCGAAAACGGATTGCGCTGGCTGCGTATGAAAGAAATATAGTTTATCAACCTAAACCTTATTAAAGAACCATTAAAGCCCGGCGTAGAACCACACGCCGGGCTTTTTATTGTTAAAAAAATATTTAACCGCCATTATGATGCACGAAGCAATGGCAACATAGTAAAATCATGTATAGAATAAATACAACCTACAAAAAACTACTTGCTGATACCACGACACCGGTAAGCATTTACCTGCGCTTGCGCGATGTTTATCCAAACAGTATTTTACTGGAGAGTTCAGATTACCACAGCCGCGAAAACTCCATGAGTTTTGTTTGCGCTGATCCGGTTGCAGGTATCATCTTAAAAGGTTCGCGATTGGAAACTTATTTTCCTGATGGTACGGTAGGAATTACCGAAAGCAAAAATCTGATAGAGGAAATTGCCGGTTTTAAGGAAAAGTTTAAAGAAACTGAACTACCTGAAATCAAATTCATATCGAGCGGCCTTTTTGGCTATTTCACCTGGAATGCCGTGCAGCATTTCGAAGATATCAGGTTTACCTCCGAAACACCTGAAGGTGAAGAAATTCCGGAGATGCAGTATCATTTGTATCGTTACATCATTGCCATCGATCACTTTAAAAATGAAATCACCCTGTTCAAAAATACTTTTGAGGGTGAAGAAGAAGGTGGGTTAGAAAAGATGGAATACCTGATCCAGAATAAAAATTACCCAGAATATAAGTTCCAGCTTCGTGGTGAGGAAAGTTCAAATCTGACTGATGAGGGTTTTATGGATTTGGTAGAGAAACTACAAAAGCATATTTATCGAGGCGATGTTTTTCAGATTGTACCTTCGCGTGCTTTTAAGCAGGCTTTTTCGGGAGATGAATTTAATGTATACCGTTGTCTGCGTTCGATAAACCCGTCGCCTTATCTGTTTTATTTTGATTACGGAAATTTTAAACTGTTCGGTTCTTCACCAGAAGCACAGATTACGATCAAAAACAATTCAGCCAATATTTTTCCAATTGCAGGAACATTTAAACGGAGCGGAAACGATATTGAAGATGCAGAGCAGGCCAGAAAGTTAGAGCAAGATCCTAAAGAAAGTGCCGAGCATGTCATGCTGGTTGATTTGGCCAGAAATGACTTAAGCAGGCATTGTAACCGCGTTGAAGTAAAATCTTTTAAAGAAGTACAGTATTACTCGCACCTGATCCACCTGGTGAGTAAAGTGAGTGGCCATTTGCAGGAAAATGTAAGTGCTTTTAAGGTGGTTGCCGATACCTATCCGGCAGGGACTTTAAGTGGCGCACCAAAATATAAAGCCATGCAGCTGATTGATGAAAATGAAAAGCTAGGTAGAAATTTTTATGCCGGTGCTATCGGTTTTATGGGTTTCAACGAAGATTTTAATCATGCCATCATGATCAGGACTTTTATGAGCAAAAATAACGAACTGCATTATCGCGCGGGAGCGGGCATCGTAGCTGATTCGGTGCCTGAAACTGAAATGCAGGAAGTAAACAATAAAATTGCCGCATTGCGTAAAGCAGTGCAAATGGCAGAGCAGATTTAGTTTGGAGTTGGAAGTTTTTAGTTTGGAGTAAAATCCACTAGTAATAAATATAATGGAAAATATAAATAAGCAAACGGTATTAGTGATCGATAACTATGACAGTTTTACCTATAATTTAGTGCATTTAATAAATGAAGTGGGTTATGAAGCTGAGGTTTGGAGAAATGATAAATTCGATTTGGCTGATGTAGAGAAATTCGATAAAATATTGCTCTCGCCAGGTCCGGGTATTCCGGAAGAGGCAGGTTTATTGCTGGATGTAATAAAAACTTACGCACCAACGAAGAGCATTTTTGGGGTATGCTTAGGCCAGCAGGCCATTGCTGAAGCCTTTGGCGGTACCCTATATAATTTAGGCAGACCGATGCATGGTATTGCTACGCCGGTTACGGTTGTAGACGGCAATGAACCGCTGTTCTGGGAATGTCCGCAAACCATTAATGTTGGCCGTTACCATAGCTGGGTTGTGAGTAAAGATAATTTTCCAACCTGTTTAAAAATTACGGCCAGAGATCATAAGAATGAAATTATGGCGTTGAGACATGAGACATTGGATGTGCGCGGTGTGCAGTTCCATCCCGAAAGTGTATTAACGGAATATGGTAAGCAAATGATGGAGAATTGGTTGACAAATTAAGAATTTCCCTGCCAATCGTTATCCTGAACTTGTTTCAGGAGCTCATTTGACTGGATTAATTAAATTTTATGCCGGGGTATGGCGGTACGCTTTTTTCTTAAAATTTTGTCACATTGAGCCGGTCGAAACGCCTCGTTAGAAGTTAGAGCTACTCCCGACAAGCTCAAGGTGATGATGATATATTTTATGATGCCCCTCTTAACAAATTGATAAATGAACATACTAGATAAAATCGTACTGCGTAAGAAAGAAGAAATTGCTGATGCGAAAGCTTTGGTTTCCATAAAGGATTTAGAAAATTCGATACATTTTAAGCGGAAACCTTATTCTTTTAAAGAGTTTTTATTAGCTGGAGATCGAACAGGTATTATTGCAGAGTTTAAGCGCCGATCGCCATCGAAAGGTTTAATCAACGGTATTGCAGACGTTGCTGAAGTTACAACGGCATACAATGCTGCGGGAGCATCTGCACTTTCGGTGTTAACAGATATAGATTTTTTTGGGGGTAAAACCGACGATATACTTTCTGCCCGGGCTGCAAATAACATTCCGGTTTTAAGAAAAGATTTTATGATCGATGAGTACCAGATTTTGGAAGCAAAAGCCTGGGGTGCTGATATTATTCTCCTGATTGCCTCTATATTAACACCGAAACAGGTTAATGATCTCGGAAAGTTTGCGCATAATCTTGGTTTAAATGTGCTTTTGGAGGTGCATAACCTCGAAGAGCTGGAAAGAAGTATTTCAACTCATTTAGATGCTATTGGGGTAAACAACCGTAACCTGGCCGATTTTACGGTTGATATACAGACTTCATTCGATTTAGTAAATAAAATTCCTGATGAATTTTTAAAGATTTCGGAAAGTGCCATTAGTGATCCGCAGACCATTAAAGAATTGAAAACAGCAGGTTTTAATGGCTTTTTGATCGGTGAGAATTTTATGAAGACCGATAATCCGGGAGCTGCGATTAAAGAGTTTGTTGCTCAGCTATAGCGGTTGATAAACTTCAAAGCTGGTAAAAACTAGAGGTTTGGTTGGTCTCAAATTTCGTATCTTTGTAGTAATTACATGGGAAAACAAAAATTTTATGATACTGCCGTGGTGCAGGAAAGGGCAATTTTAGTTGGTGTAGTAACGCCCGGCGAAAAAGAAGCCCAAACAAAAGAATATTTAGACGAGCTGGCCTTTTTGGTAGATACAGCCGGAGGGAAGGTGGAGAAGGTTTTTACGCAAAAAATGCTTAAGCCAGAGCGCGCCACGTTTGTAGGAACCGGAAAACTGGAAGAAATCAAGGCTTATGTAAAATCAGAAGAAATTGATACTGTGGTTTTCGATGATGAATTATCGCCATCGCAATTGCGCAATATAGACCGCGAACTGGGGGTTAAAGTATTAGATCGAAGCAATTTGATTCTGGATATTTTTGCCAATAGGGCACAAACTGCCCAGGCCAAAACGCAGGTAGAATTGGCCCAGTTACAATATGTATTACCTCGCTTAACCGGGATGTGGACACACCTTGAACGCCAGAAAGGTGGTATCGGGATGCGTGGTCCGGGTGAAACGCAGATTGAAAGTGATCGACGGATTATTTTAAACAAAATCTCGTTGTTGAAAGAGCGTTTAAGAAATATCGACAGGCAAAATGAAACACAGCGTAAAAACCGCGGTCAATTGATTAGGGTAGCATTGGTGGGTTATACCAACGTAGGTAAATCAACCATCATGAACATGTTGTCAAAATCGGAGGTATTCGCAGAAAATAAACTTTTTGCTACTTTAGATACCACAGTCCGTAAAGTGGTAATCGAGAATTTACCATTTCTGCTTTCTGATACCGTTGGGTTTATCCGCAAACTGCCTCACCATTTGGTAGAGTGCTTTAAATCTACTTTAGATGAAGTGAGGGAGGCCGATTTACTGATTCATGTGGTAGACGTTTCGCATCCGAATTTCGAAGATCAGATCAATACCGTTAATGAAACCTTGAAAGATATTGGCGCAATTGACAAGGATATGATCCTGGTTTTCAATAAAATTGATGCCTATGTTTCGCCGGAGACAGAGGGAGACGATGACGATGGTAAATTGACGGTGGAAGAGTTTAAAAACAGTTGGATGAGTCATGGTAAGATACCCGTGCTATTTATTTCGGCTACGCAAAAAGAGAATATAGAAGAGTTTAAAACGTTATTGTACGATAAAATCAGGGCTGCGCATGTAGCGAGGTATCCGTATGATAGCAACCTTTTATATTAATGACCAAAAATCAATGATCAATATTCAAACGAACCTGGAACACAAATTACTAATCAACAATAATCAATTTTCAGAATAAAAATTGATGATTGGAAATTTGATCTTTTGCTATTGGGATTTCTTGATAATAGCATTAAAAATTAACATGAGTTGATTTGCTTCACTCACCAAAAGTAGTTTTGTAGGTTCTAGCTCTTTTTTATCTTCTATATCGATAAGATTAAGCCAGAGTTTAGTCTCCTTCGCTTCTTTTCTGCAGACTTTTATTCTGTAGATAAAATCTGCTTTGCTTAAAGATTCATTGGCTTCGATGTAATTTGCAGAAACAGAGCCTGAAGATCGGACAACCTGTTTAATGTCTTGAATATTAATGATACTGTGCGTAACTTTTTTACAATATGACCTAACAGATTGAGCGAATAGAAAAGTTCTTTGTTCGAGATTAAAGTTTGTTCCGTTGCTCATTAATTAAATATAAGTATTTTTACAAAATCTAAGGAAAGCGAACTAATCCCAAGATTTGGCATTTTTTAATATTTAATATCTTTCAACGTTAATATTGATAGAGCATGTGATCTGCTAATAAATATTAATCATTGATAATTTTAAACCTTATCAATTTAATTTAAAGTCCATGCATGGTCTGATAATTGGTAATTGATAATTGATAATTTTAATAATATGGAAAGTAAACGTCAGCAAAAATTTGCAGGAGTGTTACAAGAGGAGTTGGCACAGGTTTTTCAGCGTGAAGGTGCTGCATTTTTGCCTAATACATTGGTAACCATTACGCGTGTTCGGGTGTCACCGGATTTAGCTGTAGCGAAGGTTTATCTAAGTTTTTTGAATACCAATAACACCACACTTTCTATCAACACCGTTAATGCACATGCCGGAGAGATCAGGTATAAACTGGGCAGCCGTATCCGTCATCAGGTAAGGGTGGTTCCAGAACTTACTTTCTTTGTGGATGATACCAATGAGTATGTAGAACGTATGGATCATCTTTTTGAGAAGATTGCCAAAGAGCCCAGACAAAAAGACGAAGACAGCGAATAATTTTAGTGAGGAAGCTAAGGGAACCCGTTAATTTCTTCACACACTTTATACCGGCATTGGCAGCAATTCCGGCAGGATACTTTTTGTTTCAAAAATGCAATACACCTGTTGAATATACTGCTGCATTAATTTACAGTATGGGAACTTTTGTTCTCTTTGCGGTAAGTGCCATGTACCATGGCTATCCGGCAACAGCATATGGAATTCGTTTTTGGCAAAAATTTGATCATTGCTGCATTTATCTTATGATTGCCGGCTCGTACAGCCCCACGGCCTTACTGGTTTTTGATGGCTGGCTGCGCTGGAGCCTGTTTGCCATGGTATGGATTATCGCAATTATAGGCTGCCTGCTCAAAATTTTTAACCGTTTAAAAAGCACAGCTATATCTTTAGCCATCTATATTTTAATGGGCTGTTTAATTGTGCCTTTACTTCAGAAAATGTTTAATTCCCTGCCGTTTGGAGCCATTTTCTGGTTGCTTTTTGGTGGTGTTTTTTACATTGGAGGCACTTACTATTACGCAAAAGACAAACAATTGTTTAGGTGGATGCATAGTCATGAACTCTGGCATTTATTTGTAATTGGCGGAGCATTATCGCACTATATTTACAATTATGTTTATATTTTTAAATAAACCGTCATTTGATGCATATTCTTGAGCAGATAATTGAAAAAAACTATAGCTTAATCCATCATGTTGTGGATTTTAATCTGAAACATGACCGGCTTGTAGATCTTGATTTTACCGCTACAAACACTGAACTCACTGATGAAATTTTAGGTAATATTGACGGATTTTCGACTTGGATTGATGAAAAGCTTAGCTCAAACCAAGCTCGTTACGGGATTGGAGGCTACAATGAACACCGCACCATATATTCACGCAGTACACATTTTGACGCTGGTAAAGAACCGCGCAGGCTGCATTTGGGAGTAGATATCTGGGGAGCGGCAGGTACACCAATTTACAATTTTTACGATGCAAACGTTCATAGCTTTGCCAATAACAACAACTTTGGCGATTATGGTGCAACCATTATTCTGGCTTATGATATTGCTGGGTATAAATTCCATGTGCTTTATGGCCACCTGAATTTAGCTTCTTTAACTCATCTGGAGGAGGGAATGCCAATAAAAGCAGGTGCAAAATTTGCAGAACTGGGTAATCAAGAAGAAAACGGTTGCTGGCCGCCGCACCTTCATTTTCAGCTTATCGAAGATATGCAGGGATCAAAAGGCGATTATCCCGGTGTATGTAAGTTTAGCGAAAGAGAAAAATATCTAACCAATTGTCCTGATCCAGACATCATTTTGAAAGCTACTTTTTCTTAACCCAAAGGTTTTTCTGTGTTTTCCGTGCCTCCATGGCAAATATGATGTTAAAAGTTTACCACAGATAAAACAGAGGGAGGGCAATATGGCTAAATGAGATTTATTTATAATTGCATCAATCCCCAAATTAACCGGTAACCGCGCAGATACACCTAACAACAGAAAACTTATGGATAATCGTGGTGCCATAGGCTTTAAGATTAGCTTCGCTGAGCACTTCGTGGTTCCCGCATGCGCGGGAATGACGACCTTTCTTTTCAACCTATTATAGATTTCTATCTCTAAGTTCGGGATGGCGGGAATGTAATATCATTCCGTGTTTAAAGCTTCCTTTGTAAAAAACGTTTACTCCTTTGCTAAAACTTTGTGTTCTCTGCTATTAAAACCGTAAATTAGTATGATGAAATGCCTTTCCACCATTTGCTTGTTTTTCTACTGCTCGCTGGCCATGGCCCAGGTTCAGTTTAAATCCGGTAAAAATGGTTTTACGAACTTCTTAACGCAAAATACCATCTATCCACAGTTCTCTAAAGATAATTGTATCCAGGGAACAGTGAACATCAGTTTTAAGCTTAATGCTCAAGGGAAGGTTTATTTCTCGAAAGTGAGCAAAGGAATATTGTCTGACCTGGACGAAGAAGCACTGCGTTTAATCAGAATGAGTAGCGGTAAATGGCAGGTTCCTGCGGGTTATGATACAACTGTTTCGATCGTTGCTCCGGTTAATTTCAAGCTTTCGGGTTATAATTGTGAAGGAAAATCGAGTGAAGCCATTCAAGAAGCCATTCGCAACTATCAGGCTGAAGAAGCACTCACCAATTCGGTGATTAATTTCTATAAAAACATTGATCAGGCCAAACCCGGACAGGAAGCTCAGATTATAGGAATCAAAAATCAACTGGGCATAGATGACGAATACCTCGATGATCGCATTCAAATGGCCTTGAAAAAATTAAAGCAGGGTGATAAACAGGGTGCCTGTGAAGATTTTAATTTTGTCAAATATATGGGTAGCAAAAAAGCAGATGATTATTTAGCAAAGTATTGTAGGTAATGAAAAACACGAGCCGATTTTTTGCTTTACTGGATCTGATTAGTATTGTTTTATTAGCCAGACAATTTTGGCAGATTTTAACGCATTTAAATGAAATTCCCGATCAGATCCTTTCGCAGGCAAAAGTAATTTTATTATTGCCTTTATTTGTATCCTTATTTATTTCTGCAATCGGTTTAATCTTATTTAAGAAATTTGGCTTTATTGCCTATTACATTCAATTTCCTTTCCGTTTGATGGTATGGGTATTTTCCATCGGTTTTATCACTTTTTTACCAGAAATGTTAAACCTTGGCGAAAGGTGGTTTGATATCCTGTTCCGGATCTGTTTTATTGCTGAATTTTTCAGATTGTATTTTACGATTAAAATTCATCGTTCAGTCTTCTAATGCCTCAGGTAAAACCACTGTTATGGCTGCAGGAAGAATTTTTGCTTCAACCGTATTTACCTTTCCAATATACTCTCCATCTACCTGGAAGTGCGCTTTGTGTTTCGAAGAAATCTTGACTTCAGCAGTTTGAAACACCTCTATCTTTTTCGGGTTAAAAGGTAATTTCGTGATCCATATCTTTATGATTTCCAGATAGGAATAATCCTTTACCAAAACCACTTCAAAAAGATCATCATTTAATTTTCCGTCAGGATTGATCTTTAATCCGGTTCCATACATGGTGGCATTGGCAACGGCTACCATAGCTGCTTTAGAGGTAATGGTTTTATCTTTAAGTTTCAACTGTACATCCACTCTTTTATGGTTCCACAGGGCATGCCAGGTAGCTTTCGCATAGCCCCACATACCGCGTTGCGGCAGGGTATCAAACTTCTTTACCAGGTAGGCATTAAAGCCTAAATCAGATAAATGAATGCAGATCTCGTCATTAAGTTTAACCACATGGATTTTTTGCAAATGGCCTTCATCTAAAATGTCTAAAGCCTGTTCAATATCAGTGGGTATGCCTAATTCTTTTGCCATCCCATTAGCCGAACCGGCAGGAACTATGCCGATAGGCGTTTCGGTGTCCAGTAAACATTCTGCTACCAGTTTTAAGGTTCCATCGCCACCAACGGCTACTACCCGGTCTGTCTTCGAACTTTTAATCCTCTCCTTAATTTTATCTAAAGAGCAATCTTCGGGTAATTCAAAAAGATCAATTTCAGTATTTTTTGAGTTGAAATGGGTAGAAATTACTTCCTTTAAGTTAGTATCACGGCTGCCTGAACCTGGATTGATGACGAATAATAATTTCATGTTTACCTGATGGAGTTTATCAACAAACAACTTTTAATAAACTCTGTTTTAACATAGATGAATAAATCTGTTAGTGTTAAAGTATATCACGGTTATGGCCATGCGCACAATCTGGTTGTTTATGGACATGTTTTTAAACGCAAGGCGAAAACACGACAGGTTTACAGTAACAATCTGTTTGTGAATATTATCCATCTGCTAAAGCTCTTTATTCTCAAACCTTATGCTTTTGTTGAGGTGCGTTTACAATTCTTTGATCAGATTATTTACAATAAAACGGAAAGAGATGGCTTTTTTAAGTTCGAATGGGAGGCTCAACATGAAGTTCCGGCAGGCTGGCATGATGTTAAAGTGGAAGCTATCGATCAGCACGGATCTGTTTTGAATATTGGAGAGGGTAGGGTATATGTACCACACATTACCCAGTATGCTTTTATCTCAGATGTGGATGATACGGTGATGGTTTCCCATTCGGCAACTATTGGCAAAAGGTTGAGAGAGTTATTCATTAAAAATCCACGTACCCGCAAAACCTTTTCTGATACTGCCAGCCACTATCGGCAATTGGCCCTTTCGCATACGGAGGCAAATCAACCTAACCCCTTTTTTTATGTAAGCAGCAGTGAATGGAATCTTTACGATTATTTAGTGGAAACTTTTAGGTTTAATGAACTGCCTGATGGTGCCTTTCTTTTAAATACACTTAAAAGATGGAAGGATTTAATTAAAACGGGAAAAACAGGCCATGAAGGCAAATTATTAAGGGTAATGCGGATCTTAGATACCTTTCCCAATCAAAAGTTCGTGTTTTTTGGTGATAATTCGCAGCAGGACCCAAAAATTTATAGCTCAATAGTAGAAAAATACCCGCAAAATATTGAAGCGGTTTATATCCGCAATATCAGTCCTGAAAAAGAGGTAGAAACCAAAACATTGCTCAAGAAAGTAAAAGATAAAGGAGTAGAAGCCTGTTTATTTAAAGATAGTGAAGAGGCGATAGCGCATTCTAAATCGATAGGATTGATTGTATAGATGATCTGGTCTATTCTTGAATTTGTATAGCTTAACTTAATACCATGCTGAAAATATCATAGGAACAGTTGCCGTCCTTTCGACTGAAGCGAAGCGGAATGGAGAAATCTATGGAAGAACTTTATGTTACAGATTTCTCTGCTACGGTCGAAATGACGGATTTATATATGATAATATCAGGAAATTGATTTTCCGAAAGGGGTAAAGGCCAGGTTCATCAGTTTAAAATGCTGGCGACCGAACGGAATGCCTATGATCGTAATGCAAAGCAGGATACCAAAAAATAAATGTGTTAAGGCAATCCAGAAACCACCACAGAAAATCCAGATTAAATTCATAATGGTAGACAAGCAGCCGGTATTTGAGGAAGTATCGGTGATTTTAACGCCAAAAGGTGCTAAGCCAACAATGGCAAATTTAAAACATTGAATACCAAAAGGAATCCCCACAATGGTGAGGCAAAGGATTAATCCTCCGATGATGTATTCGAAGAAAATAAAAATCCCGCCAAAAATAATCCAGATTATATTGCCTAAAAAGTTCATGTTGCTTTTTAGGTTAAGATTTAACATTGGGTATTTTGTTACAGATCATCTATGCATTCTATTTGGAATCTTTGTAATTTAGAATTACACACAAAAGAAACAGCATATGAAAAAATTAACCCTGGCAGTGGCAATGGCCGCCTGCTTCTGGCTATCTGATGCCAAAGCCCAAAATGTAAACGGCACGAAATTGACCGATATCCATGTAGATTATATTCAAATTCGTTCGATAAAAAGCTTTTTAGCTGATAAACAATGGATTGCGCTTGAATATGGGCAAAAAACAGGTGATTATAGTGAACTATATATTAGGGATGATGATGATAAAAAACTTGAATTTAATTCGGCGATTGATGGTGTAAACAAGATGAAAAACTATGGATATGAATTGTTTAGCGTTTACACCGAGCAGATTGATAAAGATACCAACCGACCAGTATATGTTTTAAAAAAGAAATAGATCATAATGAAGTCAAGTTTCATAGCAGGTTGGTTATTAAACTTGACTTCTTGGTGATACCTAAATAAAATCCAGTGTATTAAACTTTTTATTCAGGATTTCCGCATTGTTTACATCGAGCCACTTATCTAAAATGGTACCGTAAACCTGCCTGAAATCCAACTGGTATTTTAAATCTCCGCTGTCTAAATCACTCAGGTTAGGGGCAGCATTGAAGATTCCCTGTTTCTTCAATTTCCCGCCAAAAACAAACATATTATTTGCTGTTCCATGATCGGTACCGTTACTGGCATTTTGCTCTACCCTACGGCCAAATTCAGAGAAGGTAATTACTAAAGTATCTTCAAGCTTGTTGTTCGATTTTAAATCTTTTAAAAATGCAGCCATGCCCTCGCTATATTGTTTAAGCAGGTTACCTTGTTGGCCAGTCTGATTCACATGGGTATCAAAACCGCTTAACGATACATAATAAACCCTCGTTTTCAATCCCGAAGAAATAAATTTGGAAACCGTTTTTAACTGATTGGCAAAGCCCGAATTTGGGTAAGTAAATTTAGACTGATAAACTTTGGAAGTATTCTGTATATAATTGGCTGATGACGAAGTTTCGATCATAGTTTTATACAAATAACCCAAATTATCTTCATCTAAATGTTCCTTATCATTCTGTAACATGGCTTTAAAAAACGGATCATTGGTATTGCGGAACAAAGCTGCAGGATCTTTTAATGCAATTCCTTTTTTGGTCTGACCTTTCATGGCCAGAGAAAGTGAGTCGTCAACTTCTATCGCGGTATAGGGGAATTTGCAGGTTTGGCAATTGCTGTCTAAATAGCGGCCAATCCATCCGGTTGATAAAAATTGATTACTATCACTACCGGTTTGCCAGATATCCATCGATCGGAAGTGCGAACGGTCTGGATTCGGATAGCCAACATCATTAATAATAGTCATCCAGCCTTGATCATAAATTTCCTGCAGGGCAGCCATGTTCGGGTTTAATCCCTGCACATCATTCAGTTTAATTACTTCTTCGGGTTTAATGGCAATACTATTTCGTTTTTGATAGTAAATATCGTTTCCAAAAGGAACAACCGTATTAAGCCCGTCATTTCCGCCAGAAAGCTGTACAACAACCAGATTTTTATAGAGGCTTAATTCATCGAGCGCCATGGCCTCAAGTGGTTTCATAAAGGCAGGAACAAATAGCGAACCTGCTGCAACAAACCCTGTATTTCTTAAAAAATTTCTTCTGTTCATGGTGTAAAGTTTTTTTGTTGATGGCTTATAGTTTTTTGTTGATGGTTCATGGCTTGGGTGTTTAGCTAAGTGGCTGTGAGCCATGAGCGATCAAACCATTTTATCTAACACAACTGATACTCAGGCATGCTGGTAATTTCTACTGCTGTACTTCGCAAGCCTTTATTATCGCTAACCATCTTGGTTATTTTGGTATTTAGTTTTGGTTGTAATAAAAACTCGGTAAGTTCCAACGGTGTTAATCCTTTTGGTAAAGTGCTTAAAAATTTGGGCCAGTTTGCATTCGCATTGACGTACGATTTTGGTTTTGTATTGGCATTTGCATTACTTGTAGCCGTTCTGCTTAAAGCGATTACGGCTTCATCTTCAGGATCGGCTTTGCCGCTAAAGTCAATTTCTCCATCATTTAGCACAAGCGAAGGAATCCGCATTCTTAACATTAACGATGAGCTGTCAATCCAGCTTTGTCCGCCAGGCCAGCCTGCAACATTTGGTGGGTTAAATAAATATTGGCCCAAACTGCTCTGTAACTGTATTAAAACCTGTGGCTTGTTATAGGTAACATAAAACTCCCGGCTTAAACCCACTAAAAACTCGGCTGGCGATTTAATTTTTGTGCCTACATTTTCCGGGCTATAAAACCAATCCGATGTAAACATTTTTTTCATCATGGAAGCGATGTCGTATTTCGAATTGTAAAAATGTGTGGCCAGTTCTTTAACATGTGCCTCATTTGGATTATCATTAACGAAGAATTTATATACTTTCCAGGCTATAAATTGTGCGGTTTCAGGCTTTTCGAGAATAATATCAATAATATTTTCGCCTTCAAAATTTCCTATTTTACCGAAAAAGGTTTTTGTTCCGGCATCGTGCTGGTTTTGCCTGAAAATAAAGGAACCATCTTTGTCATACATCCAGCCTGTAAACGAGCGGGCAGATTCTTTAATGTCCTGCTCGGTATAATTTCCCCTCCCCAAAGTAAAGAGCTCCATGAGTTCCCGGGCGAAATTTTCATTTGGTTTACCTTTTTTATTCTGCTGGTTATTCAGATATTGCAGCATTGCAGGCGATTTAGATACCTCAACCAATAAGGTTTTAAAGCTGCCTAAGGCATTTGCTCTTTGAATATTGTTTAGTTGTTGCGCAAAAAAAGGATTGTTACTGCGACAGGCAAAATGGCCATGCCAAAAGAGTGTCATCTTTTCCCTCAGCGGGGCATCAGTATTAATCATTTTGGTAATGAATGCGATGTTCAGGTCGCGGCTCACCTCATTTTGTTCACGGATAATCTGCTGCCGCATTTTCTTTTCATCATCAGTAAGATTTTTTTTTGAATATAAACCGGCCTGCACCAAAAGCTGCCGTTTTGATTCATAATCATTTACCAAGTTAATTGGATCGTCTTTCTGGGAATATTTAAGCAAATTATCTACTACTTTATCTAATTTTTTCCTGCTTAATTTTTGTAAGTCGGCATAGGAAATTCCGAAGCCCGCCCGGTTATAAAGATGTTTTACGTTTAAAAAATTATCTTTGGTGTTCATAATGGACTGTTTTACAGTATGACTTATTTAAAACCTCAGGGTTTAATCTTTCTTTTCTTTCTTATTTTTGATCATGTTTTTTCAGCTACTAGATGACCACCCGGGCTTTCCTGATCCGGCTTTGGCAGAAGAGGATGGTTTGTTAGCCATTGGGGGCGATTTAAGTACGGAGCGGTTACTGATTGCCTATGCAAATGGTATATTTCCATGGTTTAGTGAAGGTGAACCGATTCTCTGGTATTCGCCACATGAGCGCTGTGTGATTTATCCTGATCAAATCAAGATCAGTAAAAGCATGAAGAAAATATTAAAGCAGGAGGTTTTTAAAATTACTATTAACCAGGCTTTTGCCCGGGTTATCCAAAACTGCGCCACTACCACAAGGAAAGGGCAGGATGGCACATGGATTACCAGTGAAATGCAAGATGCTTATACCGAACTCCATAACCAGGGTTATGCACACAGTATAGAGGTTTGGCAGGAAGATAAATTGGTTGGCGGCTTATATGGTTTAAAGGTTAACCGTGTCTTTTGTGGTGAAAGTATGTTTAGCCATGTAAGTAATGCCTCCAAGGCAGCATTAATTTTTTTAAGTAACCTGAATATCGATCTGATCGATTGCCAGTTACCAAACGATCATTTAATGAGTTTAGGCGCCGAAATGATCAGTAGGGAGCTGTATATGGAAATGCTCCAAACTTCTTAAAACTGCAACATTCAACTTTTGCTGTTTAAAATGTATAATGATCAGCCAGGTTATTTATAACAAAACCTGCAAGCTTTTGGCCGGCAGGTTCTTTATTGTTTTTTTCGAAATTATCATTCGTTATCGTCCCCGTCTGCAAAGAGGATGTAAGAGATTCACATTTTTAATGTGACATAATTCCCTTAAGTTATACAATCGCAATTCTGATCGATGCCCAGGTTACAGACAAGGTTCACGTCTTGTTATGTTGAAATTATAATTCTCTTACCCATATGTTTCTGAAACTAATGGCAGGGCTTGGATCACCATGATCTTGTAGTTTTATAGAGGCCGGGCCATGTTTTTTATACTCGGGAGCACCGATGTACCTGGTTGCACCCTTCAATATAAATCCGTTCTGCAGAAGTACACCATTCAAAAACAAGGTAACACTCGCTGGTTTTAGTAAGCTTCCGTCTTCGTTGAAACGTGGTGCGTTCCAAATGATATCGTAATATTGCCATTCGCCGGGTTTTTTGTTGGCATTAGCTAATGGAATGGCTTGCTTATAAACACTCCCTGTTTGTCCGTTCACATAGGTTTTGTTGTTATAAACGTCTAAAATCTGGATTTCATAACCATCATCACCGCCTCCTGTTGAAGCCAAAAATACCCCACTGTTTCCACGTGCCTGACCTTCACCAGAAATGTTTTCTGGTATTTTCCATTCCAGATGCAGTTGGTAATCAGTAAACTTTTTATTTGTTTCGATATTCCCCGTCCCTTTTTTTACGGTAAAAAAGCCATCATCAATCGTCCATTCAGCAGGCTTGGATGGGTCTTTAACAGAATGCCATGCATCTAAATTTCTTCCACCAAAAAGAATAATAGCATCAGATGGTGCATCCTGAGGCAATTTGCCTGGTGTAACAATTTTAGGAACAGGTTGCCAAACTTCAGTTGTTTTGGGGTCATTGGCAGGATCTGGTTTCTTATCTTGTGCCATAGCTTGCCCGGCAAAAAGTGCGGGGATAAATAATAGTGTGTACTTGTTCATGATTGTGGTTTAACTTTTTAAAGTTAACCAGTTTATTAAGAAATGGAAATTTAGTATTTAAAATTTTACCCTAAATCGTCAACAACATAGGTTTCAGTAATCACTACTTCATCAGGAGCTACATCTTCTTTTCGTTGCTCTGCCAGATCGCGCATTGGACAATAGCCTGTAATACCGCGGTAAAGTAGTCCTGCACCAATGGCAGCACCGGTTAAACCAATTACAGGATGCGAAAAAATGCTGGTGATGCCCTTAAAAAGTAAATATGTACCTGCAGCGCCGGATAACCAACGCTCTGATTTTGAAACATTTTCGAATAACTCCGGATATTTCCATGCCTCTTTAACATTGTTAACAGCAGTATTAAAATCTTGATTTGTCATAATGATAGAATTTATGTTCAATTGTATAACAACCAAGTAGAGAATGAGTTTGAAAAGAATTTAAATGTGGCTATTCTCTATGGAATCGTCTTGCTGAACTTCTGCCAGGCCGCCCGGAGGGCTGTTCGGCATCTTATTGGTGATCAAGAGCCTGAAATAATTTACTTCCAAAATTCAATTTGTTCATATAGGCTATATCAATCAATGACTGTAAATACTTTATATTAATTCAAAATATCTCTGATATCCTCTTTGCTCAACGATTTAAAGAAGCTTTCTTCAGTAGTGATTAATGAACTGGCTAAAGATTTTTTGCGGTTCTGCAGAGCCAGGATCTTTTCTTCAACAGTATCTTTTGCAATAAATTTATAGATAAAAACCTTTTTATCCTGACCAATCCGATGCGTTCTGTCAATAGCCTGTTGTTCTACTGCAGGGTTCCACCATGGATCCAGGATAAAAACATAATCGGCTTGAGTTAAATTTAACCCAACGCCACCAGCTTTGATTGAGATTAAGAAAACTTTCAGCTCGGTATTCTGTTGAAATTCAGAAACGATCTCACCACGGTTACGGGTTGAGCCATCCAAATAAGCAAATGGTATATGCTCTGCTTCAAAATGTTTTCTGAAGATATCCAGGTGTTTTACGAATTGTGAAAAAACCAAAACCTTATGTCCGCCCTTAAGCACATTATCCAATGTATGGATTACATTTTCAAATTTACCCGAATCAGACATGTAATCAGCATCAATCATTACGGGGTGGTTGGCCAGCTGACGTAAAGCAGTTAATCCCTGTAAAAGCTGAACCTGTTTCTGTGCGAAGGTTCCATCATCCATACTTTGCAATAAATCGTTGCGGTAAGCTGATTTGGTTTTTTCGTAATAGGCGGCCTGGTCTTCGCTCATATCGCAATAAATTACCTGCTCTGTTTTTGGCGGTAATTCTGCAGCTACCTGTTCTTTTGTCCTTCTGAGTACAAAAGGTTTAATAATAGATTGCAGCTTACGCGCTTTTTCTTCGTCTTTTTTCTTTTCTATTGCCTGCACATATTCTTCATAAAAAAATGCCTGCGTACCCAATAACCCAGGATTTAAGAAAGTCAATTGAGACCATAAATCACTAACCGAATTTTCTACCGGTGTACCGCTCAGAATCAGTTTGTGTTTCGATTTTAAGCTCCTGACGGCTTTAAACGATTTTGATGTGGGGTTTTTAATGTTCTGACTTTCATCCAGAATGATATAATTGAAATAGAAATTTTTCAATTCGTCTATATCTACGCGGGTTACGCCATAGGTGGTAATGATAATATCATAATTGGCAAAATTGGCTACGTCTTTATTTCGGTTGGTGCCCGTATGTGCCAGTATTTTAAGCTTTGGTGTAAATTTTTTAGCCTCTGTTAACCAGTTATAAATTAAAGAAGTAGGCATGATGATGAGAGAGGTGATTTGCGTTTCACGCAATTGATCCTCTTCCTTCACTTTTTGCAGCATGGCCAGTGTTTGGATGGTTTTACCCAAACCCATGTCGTCAGCTAAACAACCACCAAAGTTGTATTCGCGTAAAAAACTAAACCAGTTATAGCCGGCTTTCTGGTAATCGCGTAAACTGCCTTTAAAATGCACCGGCATTTGTGTATCGGCAATATTTTCAAAGTCTGATAGCCGTTGAAGCTTACGCTCAAGGGTAACGTTTGCCAAGCTATCTTCGGCCAGATCGTTGATTAAACCAATATGGTGTTTTTTTAATTTGAGCGTTTGGCCGGCTTCTGCAAGACTGAACAGACTGCCATATTGGCTAAACCACTTTTCGGGAATAATGGCTACTTCCCCATCAGGCAATAAAAATTCGCGCTTTTTATGTAAAATATGCTGTTTTAAAGCTAGAAAAGGGATTTGATATTTACCAAACCAAACCACGGCATGAATATCGAACCAATCATTTCCTTCTTTAACCTCCAGGTCGATTTTACTCGCCCCGAATACGAATTTTTTCTGCCCTGTAGCCTGTTCAAGTTCAAAACCAGATGCCTGTAAGATTTCGATATGCTCGTTAACCCAATTTATAGCTCCATAACTTGGATTTTCTTCTTCCGAAGCTACTTCCAGGTTACTGAATAAAGAACTTGTTTTTTTTAAACCTAATGAGAGCAGGAGATTGAATTGTTTTTTTTCCCAGTCTGCAGAACGTTTAATGCGGTGGAAAATATAGTTATCGGCTGTTTTTTCTAAACGTACGGTAACTTTATGTGCGTTTTCTACCGGGAATGTATATTCTCCATACTTAAAATAGAGCTGAATCTGAGAGAGGCCGCCGTCAACATATAAAACTTTAATAACCGGTATAGCCTCAAACTGTTCGGTCCTAATCTCGAAGCCTTCAGCATATACGTGGTGTTTTTCTATTAAGGGTGCAACAAATTTTTCAAAATAAGTGGCTTCTGTTGTTTTAGGTATGGCAATAAAACGCTTATTCAAAAAAGGTTGTAATTTTTTACCTTCAATATCCTGATCAAAAAAGTATAACACATCGTTTAGCAATAACCAGGCAGGCTTGTTGCTAATAATCTGTGCTTCTTTAAACATAAATTCGATGCGCAGGTTTTGATATTTAATGGTTGGAAAATAACGTGTTTCCATTTCGTTTCTCCGGAAATGGAAAAGGATAGATGCAGGCTCGTGAGCAAGTTCTATTTTTCGCTCTACAGGCCAGCCGTCTTTGTCCATTACATAAAGCTCATTTTTAACCTTTAATATTTCTAAAGCTTCGGCAAGTTTCTTTTCAATTTTAGGACGAACATTTTCATAAAACTTATCGTCGAAAATTTTGGTAAAGAATTCAGTAGGCCTGATTAATTTTTTATAATATTTTTTAATCAGCGAATCCTGTTCGATATCATCCAGAATCTTGATCAGCTTATAATCAATATCACTTAAACAGGCATTAAATTCTTCAGCGGTATGTGTGAAAATTCGTTGATAGGTAAAGGAGAAATCTCCCTGAGGATTGAGCTGAACTACGTGTGGTTCAATTAAATAGCCCAGATACTCATGTTTGCACAATGAGTACACCACTTTACAGGCTTTAGAGCTATCGACACGTAACATTGATTGGTTTAAAATTTTTATAAGCTAAGCGCTTAAAAAACTCTAAACTTACAATATTTTGCGGTTACATCAAAAAAACTGGCATTTTTTGGGTAAAAAATATATGGATTTTTAATCTGCATAAAAAAATTAACGTTGATGCAGCAGTTTAATGTGTTATGATCCCGCAAAATAACATATCTTATTTAAAATATCCTTCGCTGCGCTCAGGAAGATACATTAAAAAAACATATAGTCATCTAATGTTTATGGGGCAAAAATAACAAATGCCCTTCGGCTTCGCTTGGAGTGACAAATCTCCCATTAATTAAGTACAAAAAAGGCATCCTGAAATCAGAATGCCTATATGGTGCTTGTTAGTTATTGTTTATTTCCAGCCGCCACCCAATGCACGGTAGAGATTTACCACCGATTGCAATTTTTGTAACCGGTCGTTAATGCTGTTCAATTGTGCGGTTAACAAACTCTGTTCTGAAGTTAATACATCAGTGTAGTTTGTTGCCGAGCTGTAGCGCAACAATTCTTTGGTAAAATCTACTGCTTTGGTTAACGAGGCAATTTGTTTTGCCCTTGTCTCCTCTTTCTCTGCAGCAGTTTGGTAGGCATACAAGGCATTTGACACTTCCTGTCCACCTGTTAAAAGCGTTTGTTGAAAGTTGTAAAAGGCAATCTGTTGATTGGCTTCTGCAGTTTTCAGGCGGGCTTTGTTTGCGCCCCTGGCAAAAATTGGCTGTGTCAAACCGCCCACTAAATTATAGAAGATAGATTTACTAAAGAAATCCTGTAATTGTAAGCTTGATAATCCACCTGCCGCGGTAATGGTAAAAGCAGGATAAAAATAAGCTTTCGCTACGTTTGTATTTTCGAAAGCCGACCTAAAACCATATTCAGCGGCAATTACATCAGGACGGTTTTTTAACAGTTGTGCTGAAATCCCTGTTTGTAAATTCGCATAAGGAGTCTGTTGATCTAAAGTGGTGCGGTTAATGGCATCCGGTGCTTTTGCTACCAGTACACTTAATGCATTTTCAGCCTCTTTAATACTTCTTTTTAAATCAGGCAAAGTTACCTGTGCAGCATATAAATTGGCTTCACTTTGCACAACCGCCGCACCATTTACCACAGCGCCTTGTTTCAATTCTTTCATGGTTTCCACGTCCTGCGCCCTCACCTTAATGGTTTGTTCAGTAATGGCCAATTGTTTATCAAGAGCCAATAAAGTATAATAGTTATTGGCGATGGTAGCGATTAATTGGGTCTGTACGGCCCTTTTTGCGGCATCAGTTTGTAATAAAGTGGCATACGCACCGCGTTTTGCGCTTGTTAATTTTCCCCAGATATCGGCTTCCCAACTGGTACTCAGCTGTGCTTTATAGGTTTGGGTTTCTAAATTTATATTGATCCCAGGAGGAAAGTTTAACGAAGCCTGCGACTGCTTATTGTCGGTTACATTTACATCAGCCTGTAAGCTTGGTAATAAAGCCCCACGACTTTGTATTAAAGTTGCTTCGGCAATTTTGATTCGTTCAATGGCCTGTTTCAGGTCTAAATTTTCATTTATCCCTTGTTGGATCAGCGATTGCAATGTAGTATCCGAAAACAATGTTCTCCACTGTAGATCGGCCATCGTAGTCGTATCTGTTGTATTATTATCCCGGTACAAACCTTCGCTTTTTACCTGAGGGCGTTCGTATTTTTTAGTTACACAGGCACTCAGGGCAACAATGACTAAACCGATTAAAAGGGAATGTTTATATCTAAAATTCATTTTCTTAATATTAATGTTTGCTGTTCGCAGTAGCCAATTCGTATTCCTCTTGCGTTTGTTCATGGTCGATACCTTCGTTAAAAGGTGATTTATTGCTGATCCGCTCCTGCAAAGACTGGAATATGATAAACAGGGCAGGAATAACGAAAATCCCAAATATCGTTCCGATCAACATACCACCTACAGCGCCTGTACCAATTGAGGTGTTACCTGCAGCCCCAACACCTGATGAAAGCATCAACGGTAATAAACCAAGGATAAAGGCAAAAGAGGTCATTAAAATCGGTCGTAAACGTGCTGTTGCACCATCAATTGCGGCATTAGCGATACTCATGCCTTTTCGTCTTCTATCTACTGCATATTCTACAATCAAAATCGCATTTTTAGCTAAAAGTCCCACAAGCATGATCAGCGTAATCTGCGTATAAATGTTATTGTCTACTCCGAAAATTTTATCGAAAACGAATACACCTGCCAAACCAACCGGTAAGGAGAATAAAACCGCTAACGGTAAAATATAACTTTCATATTGTGCAGCGAGCAGGAAGTAAACAAAGATTACACAAAGTAAAAAGATGAAAACCGTCTGGCTTCCGCCCGCCATCTCCTCACGTGATAAACCTGAGAATTCGTAACCGTAACCTGCCGGAAGATTTTTCGCGGCCTCTTCCTGAACAGCTTTTAACGCATCACCCGAGCTGTAACCTGCATTTGGGTTACCCGTTACCGAAATTGATGTAAATAAGTTGAAACGTGAAATGGCCTGCGGTCCGTATACTTTGGTTAATGTGATAAACTCTGATACTGGTGCCATCTGCCCTGAAGAGGTTCTGACAAAAATGCGGGTTAAGGTTTGCTCATTAGCGCGATACTGCGCATCAGCCTGGTACATTACCCTAAACTGTTTACCAAATTTGTTAAAGTTTGAAGCATAAACACCACCATAATAACCCTGCATTACACCTAATACATCACTAACATTCAGGCCCGCCTGTTTAACCTTTGCCACGTTTACATCAATCTGATATTGTGGGAAATTTGGATTAAATGAAGTGGAGGCATATTGAATCTCAGGACGTTTACTCAATGCTGCCAAGAATGCATTTCCAATTTCATTGAATTTTTTAATGTCACCGCCGGTTTTATCCTGTAACTGGAACTCAAAACCACCACTCGTACCAAAACCCTGAATAGTTGGCGGTGCAAAGAAAATAATCTTAGCCCCTTTAATACCTGCTGTTTTGGCAAATAATTCGCCGATGATTGCTTTTACATCACGGCCTTTACGTTCATCCCATGGGGTTAAACGTGAAATTACCATACCGTAAGAACTACCCGAACCACTGATCATACTGCGGCCCACTACCCTTAAAGTATTTTTAATTTCAGGTATCTGATGTGCAATACTATCAATCTTGGTAATAATAACGCCTGTTTCTTCCTGAGAAGTTCCTGCCGGTAAGGAGATATCGCTCATAATGGTTCCCAAATCCTCATTTGGCACGAAACCTTTGGGCGTAGTATTCATTGTCCAAACCAATAGTCCAGCGAAAAAAACAATTATCAAACCAACGATCCATTTTTTTCCGGAAAGAAAACTTACAGATTTTTTATATTTTCCGGTTACGGCATCGAAGGAGGTATTAAAGGCATCGTAAAAACGCTGTAAAAAATTTTTAGATTTTTGGTGTTCTTCTTTATGCGGTTTTAAGAACAAAGCGCATAATGCCGGACTTAAAGTTAAGGCATTAACAGCTGATAAAATGATCGAAATGGCCAGCGTTAAGCCAAATTGTTTATAAAACACGCCTGAAGATCCGGAGATAAAACTCACCGGGATAAATACGGCAGCCATTACTAAAGTGATGGAGATAATCGCTCCGCTAATGTCGTCCATGGCATCTATAGTTGCCTTTTTGGCATCGGTATAACCTTCATCCAGTTTGGCGTGAACGGCCTCCACTACCACAATGGCATCATCTACCACAATACCAATAGCGAGTACCAGGGCGAACAAGGTGAGCAGGTTGATGGTGAAACCAAATAGACTTAAGAAAAAGAAGGTTCCGATAATGGCCACCGGCACACTGATTGCCGGAATCAAGGTCGACCGGAAATCCTGTAAGAAGATAAATACCACCAAGAATACCAGAATAAATGCTTCAATTAAGGTATGAAGCACCTTTTCAATCGATGCATCCAGAAAGTCGTTTACGTTAACCAAAGTGGAGTAATGTACCCCTTTTGGGAAAGATTTTTGCGCTTCATCCAAAGTTTTGATGGAGTTTTCGATTACTTCTTTCGCATTTGAACCCGCGGTTTGATTAATCGCAATACCCAAAGCCTGTTTTCCGTTAAATTTAACAGAACTGGCATAACTTTGCGCACCTAATTCTATTCTCGCGATATCTTTCAATCGAAGAATCTGGCCGTTATCCGTAGTGCGGATAATGATATTGCCAAACTGAGCCTCGTCTTTCAACCTACCTGTATATTTCAGGGTATATTGAAATGCCTGATTACCCAACTCTCCAAACTGACCAGGAGCGGCCTCCACGTTCTGATCGGCAAGGGCTACACTAATATCGTTAGGCACGAGACCATAAGTAGCCATTACATCAGGTTTCAACCAGATCCGCATGGTATAATCCAACGTTCCGAAGGCACTCGCATCACCAACCCCGTTGATCCGTTTAATCTGTGGAATGATATTGATGTTGGCATAATTTTGCAAAAACTTCTGATCATAGGAAGGATCGTCGCTATATAGGCCAAAGATCAGTACGTTACTCGCCTGTCTTTTCGCGGTAATTACCCCCGATTTAGTTACTTCAGCAGGTAGTAAACTGGTTGCACGGGCAACCCTGTTCTGTACGTTAACCGCTGCAAGATCGGGATTGGTACCCAGTTTGAAGTTTACGGTAATGGTTGCAGAACCATCGTTGCTGGCACTGGAAGTCATGTAGGTCATGTCTTCCACACCATTTATCTGCTCTTCCAGCGGAACAACTACGCTGTTCATCACCACATCAGCATTGGCACCCTGGTATGAAGTAGAAACCTGCACCGTTGGAGGAGCAATTTCAGGGTATTGTGAAACCGGTAACGTAGCTAAACCTAAAACACCGAGTATCACGATGATGATGGATATAACCGTTGACAAAACCGGTCTTTCTATAAATTTCTTGAACATAATTGATATTGATTACACTATAAAAGTGTGATAAGCAACATGATATTGTTATTTCTTGATCTCAGCATAAACTGAATCGGCACTTTTTTCTTCAGGTTTGATTTTAGTCCCATCTTTTAATGATTGGAAACCCTCCAAAACAATTTTATCCCCACTTTTAAGGCCTTTGGTTACGACATAGAACTTGCCCTTGGCGAGATCCATAATCTCAATTTCAGTGTTAATTACCTTGGCCGAATCGCCTAAAACATAAACGAATTTTTTGCCCTGTAAATCGATCGTTGATTTTTGTGGAATTAAAATGGCATTCTCGATGTGCTGAGGAACTCTTACCGAAGCACTGGCACCATTTTTTAATAGATAAGTAGGATTAGGGAAGGTGGCCCTTAAACTCGCAGAACCAGTACTGGTATTAATCTGTCCGTTGATGGATTCGATTTTGCCATTTTGTGCGTAAACGGTTCCATCCGCAAGTATCAAACTTACCGCCGGGATGTTTTTCATTTGCTGGGCCAAAGTATTTCCTTTATAATTTTTAGAAAAATCTAAAAGTTGTTTCTCGTTTAAAGAGAAGTAAGCATAAACTTTTGATGTATTGGAAACTGTTGTTAAGGGTTGGGTACTGGTACTGCTCACTAAGCTTCCATTTCTGAAAGGAATACTGCCAACCACACCATCAACCGGGCTTTTTATCGAGGTATATCCCAGGTTAACCTGTGCATTTACCAGTTCGGCTTTGGCCTGTGCCAATGCTGCTTTTCTGCTTTGCAATGTTAATTGAGCAGCATCAAGATCGTATTTACTGATAATGTCTTTTTCAACAAGGGGCCTGGTTTTATTTACGGTTAACTGGGCGGCATTAACATCTGCTTCTGCGCTAGTTATAGCCGCTCTCGCAGTACGTACCTGTTGTTCGTACTGAGGTGCATTGATGGTGAAAAGTAACTGGCCTTTTTTAACCACAGCACCCTCATCCACGAAAATCTTCTCAATAAAGCCGTCAACTTTTGGGCGGATGTCTATATTTTGGATGCCTTCAATTGTTGCTGGATAATCAGAATCTAACGTGGTATTTTGTGTGTTTACGGTAAAAACCGGATAGGTTTGTGGACCAGCTGCTGCCGCAGCTGCTGCTTTTTTAGCATCGTCATTGTTCCCGCAGGACGCCAGGAGCATACCGATGCTCACGCTAAAAAAGAGAGTTGTAACTTTTCTCATGGACTATTTATGTGTGTGTATAATTTGAATTTCCGGAATTAAGAGCGTCTTCAAAATTTAGGACTTCGATTCCGCAATAATTGTCCAAAAATAGAGCCTAACCAAAAATAAATCTGTCCAAATTCTGTCATTTAATCAATCGATTGATTTATTTTAGGTGTGGAAAAGTTGGTTCCTTTATTTAAAAGGTTATGAATTAGCTCTTTAAATGAATTTTTCAGCTAAAAATGAGTGTGTAAATATCTTGAGACAGATGTTAAAAGCTGTTAAAATTGCTTGTTATAAAGCACTTTTTTTATAGTTAATTCTGTTTATTTTAGTAAACAAAAAGTATTATGGGTGTATGTTTTACACGAGACAATTTGATTGCGACCCCGAAAGATTTTGAAAAACTGCAGGGTTTACAAAAAGATTAGCCTACTTCCCCTTCGAAAACCAATTTGGCTGGTCCACATAAAAATACATTGATAAATGTATTACCGTCGTAGTCAAATTCTACTTTAATATCGCCGCCCAAAACCTTAATATCGGTTTTGATATGACCGGTTTGGTTTTTATGTTTGGCCATAGCCATGGCAACCGCTGTTACGCCGGTACCACAAGCATAGGTTTCGTCTTCAACACCGCGCTCGTAAGTGCGTACAAATAAATGATCGCCCTTATCTTCAACAAAATTTACATTTATCCCCTTTGCTGCATAGGTAGAATTGTAGCGGATATTTTTTCCTTCTGTAAAAACGTCAAAATCTTTTAAATTACTTTGTAGGGCAACGTAATGTGGCGAGCCAGTATTCAATATGTAAGCTACACCGTCTTTGGTAATGGTTTCAACATCAATCATTTGTAGATCGATCCATTCTCCGTTTTCGGAAATTCTGGCATAATGTGGGCCATCTACTGCCAAAAAGTTTGTTTCCCGATCAATAATGCCGAGTTGTTTGGCAAAAGCGACAATGCATCTTCCACCATTTCCGCACATGCTCCCGGGCTGACCATCTGCATTAAAATAATGCATTTCAAAATCATAATTCTCATGTTTGGTTAAAAACATTAATCCATCGGCACCAATGCCAAATCTTCTATGGCATAATTTTTCAACTAATTGATTGTCAATATCTTTTAGTGTTTTTTTGGTATGGTCTATTAAAATAAAATCGTTGCCTGCGCCCTGGTATTTAAAGAAATTAATTTTCATGAAAGCTTCATTTTCTAGTGCAATATTTGAGATGCGAAAAGCTATTTATTGATTTGTGTTTTTTGATTTAACATTTTTTAACACAAAACTAAGTGCTTTGAGGATACAAATATCGTTTATATGGTATTAAATTTGAATAAACTTACTAAAGAAAATTTAAGCAGACGAGAACTGCTGGAGCATCCTGCTTAAACCAAAAATAAAAACGCTCCTGCAAACAATAACATTTAGTAACGATATTATAAGCTAAACCATTAGCTAGCAAATTAGTTTATAATAATCGGAGCCATTAAAAAACAATATACATACACATGAAAAAAATATTAGGAATTAGCGTGTTAGCTGCTTTTATAGGTGGGGCAGCAGCGATTGGGGGTTATAAGCTATTTGAGCATAATCAAACCGGCAGTACGATTACTGAAAAACAGAATTTGTATTTTGCCAATAATCCACTCAAAGTATCATCAGCAGGTACTGCAGATTTTACCCAGGCAGCCGCAGCAGTGGCACCGGGTGTAGTACATATTAAAACAACTTACGCTGCACAGAGTGGCGGAGGCAGAAGTTCTTCACCGTTTGATATGATGGAAGATTTCTTTGGTGGCGGTGGCCGTCAGATGCAGCGTATGCCGAGAGCCGCATCTGGTTCTGGTGTAATCATCAGTCAGGATGGGTATATCGTAACCAACAACCACGTGGTAGAAAATGCGGAGAAAGTTGAGGTGGTTTTAACAGACAGGCGTAAGGTAGAGGCAAAAATAATTGGCCGAGATCCGAATACCGATTTAGCATTAATCAAAGTAAATGCGACAGGTTTACCTGTAGTAAAAATGGGTAATTCAGATAATGTACAGGTTGGAGAATGGGTATTGGCTGTTGGTTTTCCGTTAGATTTAAATACAACGGTAACAGCGGGTATTGTAAGTGCAAAAAACCGTAGCATCGGTATCATTGGCCGTGAGCAACAGGGTAATGAAATTACAGAAGAAGAATATCGTGAATACCAACGCACCGGTAAGCGACCAGATCGTCCGGCAAATACCAGTATAGAGTCATTTATCCAGACAGATGCCGCCATTAACCCAGGTAACAGTGGGGGTGCACTTGTAAACGCTAATGGCGAATTGGTAGGTATTAACTCTGCAATCGCATCACAAAGCGGATACAACCAGGGATATGGATTTGCAATCCCGGTTAACCTGGCCCGCAAAATTGTAGACGATTTTATGAAGTATGGCTCGGTTAAACGTGGTTATATCGGAGTTAACTTCGTACCTTTAAGTGGTGAAGAAAAACCTGAAGGTATTAAAACCAATGAAATCAGTGGTTTGTATGTGAGTGATGTTGTTGCTGGCGGCGGTGCTGCTGCGGCTGGGATCAAAGCAGGCGACGTTATTAAAAAAGTTGATGGTGTAGTGATTAACGATTCGCCTGATCTTCAGGAAAGAGTAGGTCGCTTAAATCCTGGCGATAAAGTTAAATTAACCGTGTTGAGAGATGGCGCGCTTAAAGATTATACCGTAACGTTAAAAGGAGAAGCCAGTGTTGGCCTTACGGCAAAAAATGCTGCAGGCAAAAGCATAGAGGTTTCTAAACTAGGTGCAACTTTTGTTCCGGCTACTCAAGCCCAGAAATCGAAATATGGCATTAACAGTGGTGTGGTGGTAACATCAGTTACTACGGGTAAAGCTTTCGATAATATTGGGATAGAAAAAGGTTTAATTATCACCAAAGTAAACGGACAACCCGTAAATTCTGTGGCTGATGTTCAAAAAGCATTGCCTTTAGGCAGAAACAATATGGTAAGTATTTCTGGTGTTAGTGAACAAGGATCGTATAACTACAGTTTCCCTGCACAGTAATTAGTGGTAATAAATAGTTTAAAGGCTTCCCAGGTTAAACCGGGAAGCCTTTTTTATTTTAGTCCTGATTGATAGTTTCGTGATTGGCATGACAGGCGTCCGCACATTCTTCGCAGGCCGCCGCACACTGCCTGCAGTGTTCATGATCATGTTTACTACATTCTGCAGCACAAAGCCTGCATATTTCTTCGCAAAGCAATAAATACTGACGCCCTATAACCGAGTCTCTTTGCAATAATCTGGCCGCCTGGGTACAGATATCCGCACAATCCCTATCCAGTTTAATACAATTGATCATCATATTGATGTCTTCTTCTTTTAAGCAAGATGATGCACAATGTTCACAAGCTAACGCACAATCTAGCAAGTTCTGGATCAAAGCATGGTTGTTTCTCATTTCCATATCAATTTTATTTTAGTGATACATGTTTTATAATAGTAGTAACCCGCCAGCTCACTGAACAGTTTTTTCAAAATTGAATTATCATAATTTAATCTGCGTTTTACAGATTGTCGCGTTATGCCAAAAGATTCTTCACTGCGTTCAGAATGACAATTGATTTGAATGCAGTTTGTTAAAAGACCTTAAATCTCAGCTGCTCTGCTTAATTTTTTATACCTAAATCAATATTCATCCGTTTTTCATAATCAAGATTTAGTTTCGCTATTATCGATTGATCATTAGCCTTTAACGAGATTAAGTAATTTTTATAGTTCCATATTGGAATCACCCACAAAAACCGAACTTATGGCTTTAGCTAGTATTAACCTCAGCATAAAACAATATTTCAACTTCATGTGCAGAACGGATTTTGAAAGACGGATATTTCATGATACTTATAAAGAATTTCAAAAGAGATCAAAACTATACAGCCTGGATCAACAAGTGCATACTTTTTCACAGATGCTGCTAAATAACGAAGAGGCAGGTACGCTAAATCAAAAGCTTCAGTATTCGGTAATGAACAGCATTGCTGCCTTAGAAAATAAAATGCCTATTTTAAATGATCTTAAAGACCGTCCAATACTTTTTGATTGGGCCGAGTTACATATTTATGCTTCAGATCTATTAAATAAAGCAGCACATGTGGTTTCGATTACCTATACCAGTCCGAAATTAATTTTACACGAAATCGTTGGTGATTTGTTAATCTTAAGCTATAGTACTAAAGCCAACGAAACATTGGTTGTAAAAATTACCGAAAACGTGACGGTAAATTATGAACCAAGCGAAAGTCTTGTTTATCGCTAATTGGAGATGAGGTTGTAAAGTTTCGAATTTTGGGGTCTAAATTTGCTTTGCTCACGCAGGAAAGCAACTTAGAGCGCCTTGTTTTTAATGCATTTTAGTGATAAAACCATGTGGTGTAGCCATTATTAATACATTAAATGGGATCTCAAAAGGTACTTAAAGCACAAATAGACGATGTATTTGGCAGTATTTATATAATAAAAAAAATAAAAAATTGATTTATAGGTATTTAAACCTATCTTTGGTGAAATTAAAATACAATATAATGCAACAAGGAACAGTAAAATTTTTTAATGAAACTAAAGGTTTCGGATTTATCACTCCATCTAATGGCGATGCCGAAATTTTTGTTCATGTTTCAGGCTTAATCGATAACATTCGCGAGAATGATACCGTAAACTACGATGTAGAAGAAGGTAGAAAAGGCCTAAACGCGGTAAATGTTAAAGTAGCTTAAGAAAACTCGAATACATAAATCGTAAAAAGTCCCGATGTAAATCGGGACTTTTTTTATGCATTGCTATTTTTTGCTCATTCTTTACCTGCTAAATATTTGCTTATTTCACTGTCTACAAAATCCAGGGTGAGGTTATTGTTGCTGAGCACTATACCATTTTTATCTGTTAAAAAAATAGGTCGCGCCATAACTACTTAGGTTTTTTGCGTTTGGCGATTTTGCGCCTAACTGGTCTTAATATTGTGGCCAGATCAATCTGTCGGCTTTAATTACACTTTCCCAGCTATGCTTGTTCCTGTCGAAAGATATGCCGATAAATTCTACGTTCCTATTCTTATATTTTTCGTAAAGATGAACCAATATCTGATTATTTTTTCTGTTTTTTCCGCTATAAGCAACCCAGCAGATCATAAGGTTAACCGTTTTTAATATACTCAAATCAAACTTTTTTCCATCAGGCGTTTCGCCTTCTATATATTATTCAGTTCTGAATTTATTTTTTTCTCTCTCCATATATCTGCCTTTTTTGCCTTCTCTGCAATATTCTCGGCAGTAGCGAGGTCGGGTTCATGCTCTGCCTGCGCTAAACTATCTAATAGGTTTTTATTCATCTCCTCTTTTTGTTTGTAAAAGCTGATCATTTCTTCACCTTCTTTGGTTGGTGCATTTTTAAAGGGATAAGTGATGGTATTTTTTTCATCAGAACACCCATACTTTTAATTTTTAATGAAAGGAAACCTTGTATCTGCCGCTACATTTGAACTGATATTAATAACCGAAACCCTAAATAAGCACATATTCTTTCGATTAATTACGAATATGCTTTAGAATGTTTCTAAATAAATGTTTTATCGCTGTTTTGTCATAATCGTTTATAAATTAAACTCATAATTAGATATTTTTGCAGAAAATTTAGATATAAATCCTAATCAAATGAGTGGTTTCGGAAATGCACTTTCTTCATCAATAGGAAGAAAATACGTGATGGGTATTACAGGGATATTCCTGATACTCTTTTTAATTGTACATGCAGGTATTAATTCGTTAATATTTCTTGACGATAATGGTTTGAAATTTAATATTGGGGCGCATTTTATGGCTACCAATTGGATCATTAGAGCGGGTGAGTACATATTGTTTTTAGGTTTACTCGTGCACATTTACCAGGCAGTTAACCTAACTATTCAAAATAGAAAAGCCAGACCGGAAGGTTATACAGTTTATAATGGTAGCGCCAACAGTAAGTGGTACAGTCGCTCCATGGGCTTGTTGGGAACTTTACTGCTGATTTTTCTTGTTATCCACTTGAAGGACTTTTGGGTGGTTTCCCGTTTCACAGGAATTCCGACAGTTGATGCCAACGGACATGAGGATTTATATGCCGTAATGAGAGCAAAGTTTCAAGATCCGGTTAGGGTTATTGCTTATGTTTTATTGATGATTTCCCTTTGTTACCACTTATTGCATGGTTTCGCTTCTGCATTTCAGACGATGGGATGGAACCACTCCAAATATAACGGGATTATTAAACGCGTTGGTGTATGGTATGCAGTGATTATTTCGATCGTATTCGCATTAATGCCAATTGCAGTTTATACACATTTAATTGATTAAGTTTTAGCACAAAAAGATATATGTCAGATATTAATTCAAATATTCCAGAAGGCGAATTAGCCAGTAAATGGACAAAATATAAGTCTTCAGTGCCTTTGGTTAACCCATCGAACAAAAGAACTATTGAAGTAATCATTGTAGGTTCGGGATTAGCTGGTGCATCGGCGGCGGCTACTTTAGCCGAGATGGGTTACAAAGTAAAATGTTTTTGTTTCCAGGATTCGCCACGTAGAGCACACTCGATCGCTGCTCAGGGTGGTATCAATGCAGCAAAAAACTATCAGAATGATGGTGATAGTGTTTATCGCCTTTTCTATGATACGATTAAAGGAGGCGATTATCGTGCCCGTGAAGCCAATGTGCATCGTTTGGCCGAGGTAAGTGCCAATATTATAGATCAATGTGTGGCACAAGGTGTGCCTTTAGCCCGTGAATATGGTGGTTTGTTAGATAACCGTTCGTTTGGTGGTACACAGGTGCAACGTACCTTTTATGCTGCTGGTCAAACTGGTCAACAGTTATTGTTAGGTGCATATTCTGCTCTAGAACGCCAGATTGGTATGGGTAAAGTAGAAATGTATACCCGCCACGAAATGCTTGAAGTGGTTAAAATTGATGGCAAAGCACGTGGTATTATTGCCCGTAACTTAATTACAGGAGAAATTGAGCGTCACTTCGGTCATGCGGTAGTATTGGGTACTGGTGGCTACGGTAATGTATTCTATCTTTCTACCAATGCGATGGGGAGTAATGTAACGGCAGCGTGGAAAGCACATAAACAGGGTGCTTATTTTGCAAACCCATGCTACACGCAGATTCACCCAACCTGTATCCCGGTTTCTGGCGATCATCAATCTAAATTAACGCTGATGTCTGAATCGTTGCGTAACGATGGACGTATCTGGGTGCCTAAAAAGAAAGATGACAACCGTAAAGCTTCAGATATTCCGGAAGATGAACGAGATTATTATTTAGAGCGCCGTTATCCTGCTTTTGGTAACCTGGTTCCTCGTGATGTGGCTTCGCGTGCAGCCAAAGAGCGTTGCGATGCAGGTTATGGTGTTGGTGCTTCTAAACTGGCTGTTTATCTAGACTTTAAAGCCAATACAGAGCGTTACGGAAGAATCGAAGCAGCTAAAGCAGGTAACCACAATCCGGATAAAGAAACCTGCATGCGCTTAGGTACTGCAGTAATTAAGGAAAAATATGGTAACCTGTTCGACATGTATGCACAGATTACCGGTGAAAATCCTTACGAAACGCCAATGCGTATTTATCCGGCGGTTCACTATACGATGGGCGGTTTATGGGTTGATTACAACCTGATGACATCTGTACCTGGTTTATATTGCACCGGAGAAGCTAATTTCTCCGATCATGGTGCTAACCGTTTAGGTGCATCTGCTTTAATGCAAGGTTTAGCCGATGGTTATTTCGTTTTACCGTACACTATAGGTGCTTATTTATCAAAAGAAATCTCTACTAAAGCTATCCCGACTGATCACCCTGCTTTTGCAGAGGCAGAAGCCAGAGCAGTAGGCATACTGAATACCCTAGTTAACATTAAAGGAACGAAATCGGTAGATCATTTCCACAAGCGTTTAGGCCACATTATGTGGGAGAAATGTGGTATGGCCCGTAATGAAAAAGGTTTGAAGGAAGCCATCCAGGAGATCAGGGCTTTGCGTGAAGAATTCTGGAAAGATGTACGTGTGCCTGGTGCTGTCAATGAGCTTAACCCTGAATTGGAAAAAGCAGGTCGTGTGGCTGATTTTATCGAACTTGGTGAGTTGATGTGTATCGATGCTTTAAACCGTAACGAAAGTTGTGGTGGCCACTTCCGTGAGGAGTATCAGACGGAAGAGGGTGAAGCATTACGTGATGATGTAAATTACGCATACGTAGCCGCCTGGGAATTTAAAGAAGGTGTAAACTTCGAACTTCACAAAGAAGAACTGAAGTTTGAAAATATTAAAGTTGCACAAAGAAGTTATAAATAGCAGAGCGCATGGAGCATAGAGCATTCAGGCTCTTTGCCCTATGTTCCCCGCCTAAATCTCAATATCATGAGTACAGGAAATATGAACTTAACGCTAAAAGTTTGGCGTCAAAAAAATAACAATACCAAAGGTGCTTTGGTAGATTATAAATTGGCCGATATTTCACCGGATATGTCTTTCCTAGAGATGTTCGATGTATTAAACGAACAATTAATCAATAAAGGTGAAGAGCCGGTAGTATTCGACCACGATTGCCGTGAAGGGATTTGCGGAATGTGTTCAATGTTTATCAATGGCCGTCCGCACGGACCAAAAGATTTGGTTACCACCTGCCAGTTGCACATGCGCTCATTTAAAGATGGCGATACCATAGTTGTTGAGCCATGGAGAGCGGCTGCTTTTCCGGTGGTAAAAGATTTAACTGTAGATCGTTCTGCGTTTGACAGGGTTATTGCTGCCGGTGGTTTTATTTCGGTAAATACCGGTAATGCGCAAGATGCCAACAATTTACCAATCCCTAAAATGCAGGCTGATGCGGCTTTTGAAGCGGCTGCCTGTATCGGTTGTGGTGCCTGTGTGGCAACCTGTAAAAATGCTTCTGCCATGTTATTTGTATCAGCTAAAATCTCTCAGTTAGCGCTATTGCCACAAGGCCAACCAGAGCGTTACCGCAGGGTGCAAAGCATGGTTGCGCAAATGGATGCCGAAGGTTTTGGTAACTGTACCAATACTGGTGCCTGTGAGGCCGAATGTCCTAAAGGGATTTCTCTAGAAAACATTGCACGTATGAACCGTGATTTTGCATCTGCAAAATTTATTTCAGAAGAAACTGTTTAAACGATTACTGTGTTACTGGTTCAATGACCAGGCATTAAGCCTCCACATTGTGGGGGCTTTTTAGTTTTGCTGAAATTGCTTTGAGTATTATAACGCTGCCGTTGCGTTAATTTTTTCTTAAATATAAAGGTATAATTCTGATGGCTTGTAAGGAGGCTGATGTTTAAAAGTAAGTGCTTGTTTACACAGTTGGAGACTATTATGAAAACATATGAAACTTTAGATCTCAAAAGTGAAAGTTTATATAACATATTAGCATCAAAATAAAAGTTTGCGAAAGTTGTAATAATCTTATGTTTGCATATTAATATTTTACGTATTTTGAAATTTTATTCTGTGATGTTTGCATTTATATTAAATTTTTTTTTAAATTTAATCTTCCGAGACAGGAGAGAAAACACAAAACCCCGGCAATTTTGCTGGGGTTTCGTGTTTCAAGAAATTAACTTTTTAATGTATTCAAATTAATTTTTCTTTGATGCTGCTTTTTTAGTGGTAATAATTATTACTCCATTTTTACCTTTATCGCCGTATAATTTTTGTGCGCCCGCATCTTTTAGCACATCAATTGATTCAATAGAGTCTCCCTTTAACTGAAGATTATCAACTTCTTTCCCATCTACAATGTAAAGTGGTTTTGCTTTAGGGTCAGTGTCTTTGTGAAGAAGATTTTTAATGATGACCCTGGCGCTATCAGGCATATTCCTATATCGGCCGCTCGGACTGATCACTGTTTCAGATTTCAGGCCGTCAGATATTCTTTCCGGAAGAAAACTAACTTTTCCACTTTTAGTCTGCACTTCAATTACTCCAGCTATACCTTCTGTTCCATATTGATTAATAGCGGCGCTATCATTAAGAATGTTGAATGATTTTATATCATCAACCGGGAGGTTGATCAGTGCCGAAGTTCCTCTTACATATTGTTTCTGACCATCAATGATGATCAGGGCACTGTCGGACCTGGAAGGTTTAAATTGAAATGACGGATTTTTTTTGAGATCGATGTTTTGCGTAAAACCGGCTAAACTAAAGCTCATCAGTAGGCTAAATAAGATTACTTTTTCCATATTGAATTAGTTTAGGTTAAAATTTTTTTTGAAGTTCGAAAGAATTAGTGTTTTTATCTGTGGTAAGCTCGTTTGTGTTAAGTGGCTTGAAAATATTGCTACTTGCACCTTTACTGGTTACTAAAATTACACCGGCTTTTGCTTTTGGTCCATATAGATCCATTGCAGTTTGATCTTTTAAGACATCTACTGATTCGATGTTGTTTGGATTGATCTTATTCAGCAAACTGTTGTCTGCTAATTTAACACCATCTAAAATAATTAAAAGATCAGTATTGATACCCTGTTTTAACTCCGATCGGTCGCCGGGAATGCCGCTTTTTAGTGTTTCTTTTGCCGGATCATTGAGCGTGAAATTGATGTTGATGTGATATTTTACCCTTACGGCTAAGCCATTTCTGATGCCCGGGTTCCATTTTGGTGATTCTTTCAGAACCCTAATGGCTTCTTCGTCCGTACCGCTTCCTAAACCGCGTGTAATCTGAATATCAGAAAGGGCACCATCTTTTTCCACTACAAAGCTAAGGAAAACCTTACCCTGAACATTGTTATCCTGAGCCAGCTTTGGATACTTGATATTGCTACCCACATATTTATAAAATTTGGCTATTCCGCCGGGAAATTCCGGTTGTTTTTCAATAGAAACAAAATCATATATGTCTCCTTTATTTTCAGATTTTAAATTGTTGGTTTCTTTATCTGCAGGAAGATAAGATAAGATGTTAATTTTGTTCAGCGCTATATACCCATCAGGTTTTGACAGCAGTGTATTCTTAAATTCTTCTGAAGACTCGGGAATGCTAAAACTTACTGTCAAGGCGTATTTCCCATCAGCAACAGTTTTAAAACCTTTGTATAATAAAATTACCCTCATCAACTCTTCATCGCAGCCAGCACCTAATTTTACACTTGATATTATACGGTTAACCTTACCTTCTTTCACATTAAACCTTACCTGGGCATTACCCTGAATTTGATCGCTGTTGGCTGCTTTTGGATATTTGATGTTCCGTGCCAGAAATTGATAAAATCCTTTCCAATTCAGATCTGTTTTGCCTTCGACCGAAGTTTTTGGTGCCATAACCGTCTTCTCTTGCGAGGTAACCATGTTTTCAACCATTTCGATTGGCTTATCCATCGGTATTTGATCGGTAATGGACAACAATTGCTCATTTTTACGCACGGTAGCCGAAGAAAGTACAATGAGAAGGGCAAATAGTGGAATAAAAATTCCATACTTCAGGATAGCGATCTTTTTGGAGCGCTCTTTATGGAGCATGAAAATTCTTTTTTTGATCAGCGATTTTTCTAAAAAGCCGTTAGTTAAGGTATTTGGTGAAATACCAAACGACTTACTGAGTAACAACATCGCATATTCAGCCTTATCGCCTTGAAACGCTGCGGCCAGTTCATCAGCCAAATACTCGTGGATATTTTTAATGGCTTTCTTATAAAGATAAATCACGGGGTTTAACCAGGTAATAATCCCGATAATTTCGAAAAATAAAATATCGATGGTATGCCATTGTTTGATGTGTGCTTCTTCATGAATATCAATCACATCCATTTGAGGTAATTCCTGATCAATTACTTTTGTCCCAAAAAAAGAGAAAGCGGAGCCGGCTTTACCTATTGTGATGAGTTTTTTTACGGCTAATAAGTTAAATACGAACCTACCAAAAAAGAACAAAATTCCTGTACAGTAGATATACACAAATGCATTGCCCCAGTTAAACCCGTTGCTACGTTCCGCTACAATTGTTGCTTGTGCCAAAACGGCTTCCCAATTAACCGACGTATAAACCTGTTGCGCCGCCCGCTGCTCCGTTAACCATTCTAAACGGATAAATGGTGTGCATAAAGATAAAACACCCGCTGATACTAAATAAATGCGATTTAAGGTAAAATAAGTTTCCTTATCTAACAGTAATTTGTAAAAGCCAAAAAAAACAATCAGGTATAAGTTTACCTGTAATAAGTAGTGGGCGAAACTCATTTTGGCTTATGTTTAATCTGATTAATCATTTTTAAAATTTCATCAACATCACTTAAATCCAGTTTTTCTTCTTTAACGAAAAAAGAGAACATACTCTCTACAGAGTTTTCGAAGTAATTGCCCAAGAGTTTTTCTGTTGCATGGCGTTTATATTCTTCTTTGCTGATTAAAGGATAATACTGATGAGCCTTTCCGAAGGCTTCGTGACCAATAAAACCTTTGGTTTCCAAAATTCTAATAATGGTTGATACCGTGTTGTAGGCAGGTTTGGGGAGGGGCAGTTCGTGAATCACTTCTTTAACAAATGCTTTTTCCAATTGCCATAAAACCTGCATAATCTGCTCTTCTGCTTTAGTTAAATCTTTAATTTCCATAATAGTTAATAATAATAAGGATGACGGCAAATTGATTTGCCTTAACTAAATTAAAACTAATTTGTTAGTTGCCCAAACTTTATTTAATAATTATATGGAAATAAATAAGACAGCGTTCTTACACCTTTTTGTAGTTTTTCTTTAAAGAAAAATGCCCGCTCCATATGCGTGTATTTATCTGATAACCAGTCTATTGATTGGTATTTAAGTTAGATGTTGATCAAATTGTTTTTGATGCCATACACCACTAATCCGGTACGCGATTTAATATTTAGCTTTGCAAAAAGAGATTCCCTATAGTTGTCGACCGTTCTGGGGCTAACATTCATCAGATCGGCAATCTCTTTATAGGTAAGTTCGGTACTGCAATATTGAAGAAATGTAAGCTCTCTATCAGAAAATGTAGGTTTAACGTTGCCCTCCTTTAAAGCTACTAAAAGCCTGCCCGATACGAGTTCATTTACATAAAACCCCTTGCTTACAATCACTTTAATGGCAGTCAATAAATCGGCGGGTGTAGATTCTTTGAGCATGTAGCCTCCCGCACCTGCTTTAAGCATCCCAATTATTGCTTTTTCATCCTCCAGCATGCTAAGTGCAAGTATATGAACATCCGGGTAGTTTGCTTTGATCCATTTGGTAGTGGCAAAGCCATCCATTACAGGCATGTTAATGTCCATTAAAATAAGCTGAACTCCGGGTTGCTGATTGATTTTAGTTTGAAGATCGATTCCGTTCATGGCTTCGAACATCACTTCTATTTCGTCAAATTCTTCTAATAAACTGGCTAATCCAGAGCGGAAGAGGGTATGGTCATCAACAATTGCAATAGAAATACTTGGTTGCTGCATAATTAAGGATAAGGGATTTCAATTGAAATGGAGGTGCCTTTGCCTGGTGCCGAATTTAATACTAATTTTCCATTGATCATCTCCATTCTTTTATAAATGGAATTTAGGCCCATCCCCGATTTTTTTGTCTTCATATCATCCGGGTCAAATCCTATACCATTCTCAGCTACCTTTAAATGTAAAACATTTTTATCAAGGTAGGTGTCGATCTGTATATGTTTTGCCTGAGCATGTTTAATGATGTTATTGACAATTTCCTGTAGCAAACGAAGAATGATCAAATCTTTATCAGGGGATGTAATCTGCAGATCTACCAATAGGTTATTCACTTTTAGCTCATATGTCCCCGCCTTGTTAAGCCAGTTAATTTCCTGATCTATAGCATGGCCAATGCCATTTTCTACCAGCTGTTCGCCGTGTAAAAGCTTGGCCAACTCCCTCAACTCTTTAATGGATTTGTTAATAAGCGCTAATGAATTGTCTATTTTCTTTTTGGCCCTGTCTTCATCATTTAAATTTATGGAGTTTAAGGTGAGGGTGGTCAGGCTGAGCAGCTGGCCAACATTATCATGTAATTCGGTAGCGATACTTTGCATCGTCTGGTCCTGTACTTCCACACGGGTCTGAAGCATTTCCGACTCAAATTTCTGCTGCATGTTCTGCTTTTCCAAAAAATGATTCTTTTTATGGCGATTGTAGGATCTGATGTATAAAATCAGAAACACCGGCACGAGCAGGAATATAAGTGTTGCAACGGCGACTAAGAGTGCAATTTTTGTTGTTTCATTGTGCATATAAAAGAATATAGCCAACAGCTATATAAAATAAGGTTTAGTACAACATAAATACAATATCTCAAGGTAGCAAAACCTATAATTTTAACGGTAAATAATCCATCAAAAAGGTTCGACATGGTACTTCCGAAGTAATAAAACAAAACGCCGGTAACCCACCAAAATTCGGGGTGTACTTTGATTTCGATAAAGTTCTCATCTTTTAACAGCAAGTAGTAATAGTACAGGCAATAAAGTGTGAAAATGACAGACATCACACTAATTGTAATGGTATTTAAATCGGTAAATGGTCGATTGATTACAAAGAAAATATAGGTTAGGACTATAATGCCCAAACCTATAATAAATATGGATTTAGGGTTAGTATATCTTTTAATACAGTGGTAAAGGCCGTATAGTATTGTACTAATTTCAAAAATGATGTAAATGTTAAATAGCCATAAATTGTGTATTCCTCTTATGGCTAAATAAGCTGCAGCCTCCTCTGTAACCAGTGCAATAGCTAAATAGCAGGTAACTACTTTTCCGAAAGCATTTTTATCTTTCCATATGATAGCAAGTGCGGCTATAAAGCAAATAACTTCTGCTATAAATATGGGGGATAGATATCTCATTGTTATAAATCTGCGCCATTGCACTGGTCAGGACAACCTTGTCCCCGGTTTCCAATATTGCCCAAATCATCATCGTGGTCAGGCTCACCGTTGCTATTACCCATTCCCGGTATAGTTGGTACCAATAATAAAGTGTTTTTACCTTCGTATGATTCAGGGACACCATCAATTGCTCCTTCTAAATATTGTGCAAAATAAATTCTTAATCCGTCATATTTGCCCTCGCTCATTGATTTTGCAATGTCCAAAATCTGTTCAGCCGGAAACCATACTGCCTTGGTGTAAGATTCTGAAGAAGTTATTCCATCTTTTGCATAAGCAACAACCATAGCCTCTGCAACCTTCGGATCGATAGGTTCCATATTTAATTTTTTACTCATAAAATTTAAATTGTTTGTTTGTAAAAGCCTAAAATCGATAATAATTACTGATCTGTCAAGAAATATTTACAAATAAAATACCGTAAAAACACCCTATTATTTAGGGCGTTTTACACCATCGTTGTATTGCCGGCGCAACTATTTTTGGTATAACATAACAGATTGTTAATCTACCGTTAAAAACAAACTAAGTCTATTCTTAAATGAATAAAGATTTAAATTTTAATATAGGCTGGTGTAGATTGAACACTGATATTAATAGATCTCCTAACTCTCTCAAAAAATGATAAACAACATCCTGTTGCAGGAAAATAACGCTTCGATCAGTGAAAGGGAAGTTGAAATTGTACACCTGTTATCAATGGGTTACAACAGTAAAGAAATAGGCTCAATGCTTTTTATCAGCGAGCACACGGTTAATACGCACCGAAGAAATATGGTAAGAAAGCTTGACCTAAAAAATTCTTATCAATTAATTGTCTGGGCGTTCAAAGAAAGGATATTGTCTCTATAAGAGTCTAAAAAATATATACAACCTCTCAGTCTAAACAAAAAAGCCTGCTATTTGATACTAAAGTCAGGTCAGCAGGCTTTTATTTTAATGGATGTTTTTTATCTGATTAATAGATGCTCTTTTGATATAAAAAAGGCAGAATCATCAATTGAAATTCTTCGTCCTCTTCGGTGAAAGCGGATGACGCAAAATCTTTATAGTTCTTGTTTCCTGTGTATTCTGAACTAAAGAATGGAATGTGCTGCCTTGAAGGGTAACTCTTATCCGATAACTTGGTTGCCAAGTTGTAATTTAGGCCTTTAGTTTCGATTAGCTTAACGATCTTAATTCTATCTGAAAATAGCAGTTGCCTGTTTCACGATAGCACCAGATGTTTTAGTAGGCTTTACAACGATGTCTGTACCATTCTGATTGGTATTAACGGTAAGCGTTAAAATAATCATCATAAATACTGGTAATAACAAAAGTAAAAATGGTGATGTGTTTGCTAACTTTTTCATGATCGATAGTTTTATTTGAGAGATTGTGAAAAGACCATCAGTAATTACCGGTTGATTTCTGAAGTGTATTGCTGATGCTGTTTTCATTTCGTTTTTGTTTTGATGATTCAAAGAAACTCAAGAAAAATAAGCTGATAAAATCTATTATACCAATTGTTCAAGATTCTAGATCAACAGACATTTTTGGCGTTTGTCGATAAAATTCGCCTGTTGGGCCGTTGGTAGAAAAAAAATGCCAGTTGGTAGATTGTGTAAGTAAATCGATAAAACTTTATTTATTTTGTGGCTTGAATGATATGCATTAACTAAACCTATATCGGCATTCATTACAATTTAATATATCTATAATGAAACAAAGTAGGGGGCCATTTATATTACATGCTATTTTTTGGACAATTATCGTGATGATGATTGTAGGAGTGGGTATTTTCGACAATTCCGTACATACCGTTAAAGATTATTTTATAAGTTATATTGTATATGGGATAATCAATATTTCAATTTTCTACATTAATTATATTTTTCTGATTCCTGAACTCATTAAAAAGAGGAAAAAATATTTCATATATGTATTGGTATTTTTATTATTAATCGCGGTATCAGTAGTAGCTAAAACGGCCATAGCTGTATTGTATCCGGATGATGTATTAACTGCAACAAGTGCCAAAGGAAAGCGGATTGATATACCGGTTCATAGTTTTGTTATTATGGTTACTTTCCTGTCCGGCTTTTTCATGATCAGTAGCTGTATCATCAAATTTACTATCGACTGGTTTGCAAGCGAAAGGATTCAGCGTAACCTGGAGAGTGAGCGCCGGGAGATGGAACTTCAGTTTTTAAAATCGCAGTTAAACCCGCACTTTCTTTTCAATTCGTTAAATAATATTTATTCATTGGCCTATCAAAAGTCAGATAAAACAGCTGATGCCATTATGAAGCTTTCTGAAATTATGCGCTACATGATTTACGAAAGTAATACACCAACCGTAGCGCTGAGCAAAGAAGTGGATTATTTAACCAGTTATATCGAACTGCAAAAAATACGGTTTAAAGATGGTGCTTATATCGAACTTAATTTAAACGGCGAGATCGATAATCAGAAAATTGTTCCTTTGATGCTGATTTCTTTTGTGGAAAATGCATTTAAACATGGTGTGGTAACCGATCCGTTAGAACCTGTAAAAATCAATATCATTGCCAATCAGAAGATTTTGCATTTTAGTGTAGTGAATAAAAAGAACCAACAGAATAAGGATGCACAGGGAGGCGTTGGTTTAACCAATGTAGAACGACGGTTACAATTGGTTTATCCTGATAGATATAAATTAAATGTTGTAAATTCGGCTACTCATTATACCTGTGAACTGATGATTGATATATAATCTGCAATAACCAAGCATAAACCGGATATCATCTAATTAAAAAAATAACCTAAAATGAACTTAAACTGTATTGTTGTTGACGATGAGCCTTTAGCGCTTGATATTTTACAGGATTATATTTCTAAAGTGCCTTTTTTAACCTTGGTTAAAAGGTGCGAAAATCCAATTGAAGCTTTGCAGATTGTTCAGGGTGGCGGGATTGATCTGGTATTTTTGGATATTCAGATGCCGGAGTTAACTGGTATTCAGTTTTTAAAAATTGCAGGCAATAAATGTCATTATATATTAACTACTGCTTATCCACAATATGCTTTAGAAAGTTACGACCTCAATGTTTCTGATTATCTGTTGAAACCTATTGCGTTTGATCGTTTTTATAAAGCAGTAGAAAAGGTTCATAATCAGGTGAAACCAGTTGAAGTTCCTGCGAGTGCAGCACAACCCATTGTTACACCTGCGCCCTTTTCGGGCTCACCAAACCCGGTTCAGGATTATATTTTCGTGAAAACGGAACATAAGATCCAGAAAATCTACTTGCATGATATTTTATACATCGAGGGGTTAAAGGACTACATTTCTATTTTTACCAGGGATGAGCGTGTAATCACCTTGCAGAGCATGAAAAAGATGGAAGAAGCCTTACCTCAAAGTCAGTTTATCCGGGTGCATAAATCTTATATTGTTGCGGTTGATAAGATTGAAAGCATTGAGCGTAGCCGCATTACCATTAACCAAAAAACGATTCCGGTAGGCGATACCTACCGCGACGAATTTTTCAGGGTAATTGGAAATAAGAATATTTAGCACGTTTAGGCGATATTAGTTCGGTGTCTGGCATCAATTAAAGAATCCCGACATTTTTTACCCATTCGACCTACAAAACAGCAGGCTGTGCCATTGGTTGACTTAAAACTTTTCTGATTTCGTTTTCTATTTCCAGTGTAATTTCATTCGGTGGTTTTACTCCTGGTTCTATCGGCTTTAAAACTGTCCATTTTAAAGCATTTCCTGTGGTTAAGGGAAACATGCCAAAGCGAACAATTTTCCAAGAATTTTCTATGGCCACCGGAACAATCAAGGCATTGGGTACTATTTTTAAAAGGGTAGCGATACCGCCAAACTGAAATGTTTTCAGTTGTCCGTCTTTGGCACGCGTACCTTCAGGGAAAATAACCGTACTCCAATTATTTTCCTTCATTCTACGGCCAAGTTTGATGATTTCTGAAATGGCCTGCTTATTGTCTTTCCGGTTGATGTTTGCCCCGCCTCCCAAACGCAGGTTGATGGATATAGAGGGAATGCCTTTTGTTAGTTCAATTTTAGAGATAAATTTTGCGCTGTGTTTTCTTAAAAACCAGATTAACGAAGGGATATCGTACATACTTTGGTGGTTTGCTGCAAAAATAATGGGTCTGTTAGTTGGCAGATCGTATTCGTTTTTAAAACTGATTGAATTGAAAAGAAAAAGCTGGCAATAGGTTAGGAAAAAATTAAGGATATCTACCGAAACCTTATGTGCTTTATAACCAAAAAGCTTATAACAAAGCCATTGTATAGGGTGGAAGATACAAAGGGTTAATCCAAATAAAAAATAAAATACAGGGCTTAAAATATATCCGAAAAGCTTACTCATCTGGTTGATTTATTGGATGGCAAAGATAATAATAAATTATTCTGGTTAACTGTCTCCGTTACAATTCCCCATTCAGCATCATGAGCTTTGCCTTTAAAATTGCGGCTACGCTCATCGAATCAGTGATTTTTCCATCTAAAACCATTTGATAGGCCTCATTGAAAGGCAATTTTTTTACAAGGAGTTGTTCGGTTTCTTCAGGCATGGCAATACCTTGAATGAGATCGGTAGCGATATAGATAATACTTAGTTCATCACTTACCGAGTTGGAGAGGTGCATTCTTTGGATCTCCTTCCAGTTTCTGGCACTCATTCCTGTTTCTTCCAATAATTCCCGTCTTGCACTTTCTAAGGGCGCTTCATGGAATGGTCCCCCGCCTTCTGGAATTTCCCAGCTGTAGGCATTTATTGGATATCGGTATTGACCAACCAGCCAGGTATTGTAATTTTCATCTAAAGGAAGTATGCCTATGGCCAGGTTCTTAAAATGAACAGTGCCATAAATTCCCTGGCCACCAGACGGATTAATGACCTGATGTTCCGTTAAACGGATCCAGTTGTTGTCGTATTTTACCTCGCTTTCAAACGTTTTCCAGGGGTTGATCTCTTCCATGGCCGCAAGATAAACAATCATCTTATTTTATCATTGCTGGTTTCTCCAATATCAAAAAAAATGGCTGTATCATAATTTGTAAGTCACGTCCAATTTGTCAATTTGAGCCTGTAGAAACGTCCTTAAGGCATTCATAACAAAATCCTGCAATAAGCTAAGGATGAAAATTTTACCTGCGATACAGCCTTTCTTTGACCATTAAAATGAACCCTCGTCCGGACGGTTGTCCTGCTCTTCTTTTTTCTTCTTATTCGTGCCGGTAAATGTGGTTTTTCCGAAGCGGTAAGAAAAAGTTAAATTTCCCATTGTGCCTTGAAACTGGCGTTCGAAATCAACAATTGTTGCCCGATCTTCAGTGGTCATGCTCCATCTTCTGGTATTAAATATGTCTCTGACATTGAAGCTCAGGGATGCTTTTTTGTTTGGGAAATCGTATTTGGCCCCGCCGTCAATTCCATACATGGCATTACGTTTGCCCTGTGCCATCACTTCTGGTGCCCTGTAATCTCCGCGTACCTGTAACGACAAATTTTTAACTACCGTTAAATTTCCGGTCAGGTTAGCGTTCCAGCTGAAGCCACTGCTTGACGGAATGTCAAATCTTGTATCGCCAGCAAACTTTGCCTGGTAAAGGTTTACGTTTGTAGTGAAATTTAACGCTTTAATGAGGTCAAAACGGCCGATTAATTCTAAACCACTGTTGATCTGATTTGATAAGTTTTGAGGCGTTGAGGTAATAATTCCGTTAACCGGTGTGCTTCTTACGCGCTGAATCACGTCATTGGTTTGACGGAAATACAAGCTCGAAGTTAAGGTTACTTTTTTCCAGTACTTACTATATCCGAGTTCAAAAGAATGTACATCCTCCGGTAATAAATTCGGGTTACCACCCCTGTAATTTAATGGATCAGAAACATCTAAAAATGGATTGGTATCCCAGGGACGCGGACGGTTTACACGACGGGTATAACTCAGTTGAAGCTGATTATCGCCTTTTAGTTTCTGTGTTAAAAATATGCTCGGGTATATCCTTTTGTAATGGATATTTCCTTCGGCAGTGGTTAATGTATTGTTGGTATAGCCTTCCAGATGTGTATCTAAACGTGCATCTTCGCCTCTTAAACCGATCTGGTAGCCAAAATCTTTAATCTGGTTCTGGTAATTGAAATACAGGGCATGCACCTGATCTTTGCTGTCAAAACCATTGATCAATTTGTTGTTTCTAATGTAAATGCTGCTATTGGTTAGGATCGAATCGGCATACTGATCATTTTCACCTAAGCGGATCTGACTGCGATAACCCATTTCAATTTTTCCCGCTTTACCCACAGGCAATGCATAGTCTGTTTGGATATTGTAATTGGTGTTGTTACCGGTATTGAATACGCGCTGCAAACTCAGGGTTTCATCAATGGGCACACCATTACGGTTGGTGGTATTGGTACTGTAATACTGATCGTTATTATTGGTGCCGTAAGAATAGCCAAAATTAAAGGTTAGTTCTTCTTTCGGCTTTTTAAACTTCTGTACATAATCTAAGTTTGCGTCATAACTTGATCCAAAACCATCGGTACTATTTGTTCTATTACTGAGCAGAACGGGTAAACGGTTTTTATCTAATTGTCTGATGTCGAGCTGTTCGTTACGCTCGTTATCTCTTGAGTTAAAGCCACCAGATAAGCTGATTACACTTTTAGGTGCTATATAATAATCTATACCCGCTTTGGCATTATGTCCTTTATCCAATGATCCGGATGTTGTATTTTGACTGGCAAACCTGGTATTTAATGAATCTGATTTATAGGTAATGTCCTGAAAACCACCTCCAATACGATTTCCGTAGCGGTAACCATAGTTTCCATATATATTTACCTTGCTGTTCTGGAAACTTAAGTTGGTATTGGCATTATAATTATCGCGGTTACCTGCAGTTAAGGCAACAGAACCGTTAAAGCCCAATTTTGTATTTTTTTTAAGCACAATATTAATAATACCTGATTGGCCTTCGGCATCGTATTTTGCTGATGGATTGGTGATTACCTCAACACTTTCGATCGAACTGGCCGGGATGGATTGCAGGATTTGCGCTACATTGCCCCCGGCAATAAGAGATGGCTTCCCATCAATTAATACTCTGACACCTGAGGAGCCACGCAAACTTACATTTCCATCCATATCGGTAGAAACAGAAGGCACATTCTGCAATAAATCGCTCGCAGAACCACCCTCGCTGATTACGCTCTGATCTACAGCGAAAATCTTTTTATCGATCCCCATTTGCATGCCCGGTTTTTGTCCGGTTACGGTAATTTCACTCAGTACATTTCCCTTGGCAGGATTCATTTTGATCTCGCCAAAGTTTAAAGTGCCAGTTGTCGCGGTAATGGTCACATTGTCCCTTACCATGGTTTGGTAACCTACAAAACTAATTTTAAAAGTAAAGGTTCCGGCCGGTATATCGGCCATTACAAAAGCTCCGTTTACATCTGTTTGGGCTATTTTTGCGTTTTTGGCCGTAGCTTTATCAATTAAAACCGCGGTAGCAAACGGAATGGTTTCCTGTGTTTTGGCATCTTTCAGTACTCCGGTAATTTTTGCCTTTCCGCTTGTTTGGGCGAAAAGATTAAATGATAAGCTTAAAAATAAAAGGGTAATTTGTATAGTTTTGAATTGTAAAAGTCTCATTAAAAATAAAATTTCGTGTGTTTTTATAAAGGGAGACAAATTAACGGCAACTAAGTTTAATAAACGGGCCGTAACTATTTTATTACAGCCATTTTATAGTAATATTTTTGTGGGTAATCTGCAGTTCACAGTTAACAATCTGCAATTAACAATTATCCGTTTAGCAAAAACTATAAACGAATATTACAATTGAACAATCTTCAAAATGTTACTTTTGTTCATCAAATTGAGCATAGATTAAACAGATGAAAAAAATATTAATTGTTGATGATCTGCACCCTGCCTTTAAAGAGCAGGCCGTTGCCATGGGTTATGAGGTGGATGATGAGCCGCAGATTACCCGTCAACAAACAATGGATAAAATAAAGGATTATACCGGGATTGCCGTTCGTACGAAATTTCGGATCGATGCGGAGATTTTTGCTGCTGCCACCAATTTAAAGTTTGTTGCCAGGGCAGGGGCTGGTTTGGATAATATTGATGATAAAATTGCTTTTGAAAGAAATATCGAACTGATCAATGCACCCGAAGGCAACTGCGATGCTGTCGGCGAGCATGCTACAGGTTTGCTTTTATCGTTGATGAACAATTTTCGCAGAGCTGATATCGAAATCAGAAATGGCGTGTGGGATCGGGAAGGAAACCGGGGCTACGAGTTGAAAGGCAAAAAAGTTGGTATTATCGGTTACGGCTTTATGGGACAAAGCTTTGCTAAAAAACTAGCTGGTTTTGAAGTTGATGTGATGGCTTATGATAAGTATAAAACCGGTTTTTCGGACGCTTTTGCACGTGAGGTAAGTATGGAAGAAATTGTGAAATACAGCGATGTGCTAAGCTTACATATTCCTTTAACAGCAGAAACCAAACAAATGGTAAATGACGAATATTTTTTTCATTTCAAAAAGCCTATCTTTTTTATCAATACCGCCAGAGGAGAAATCGTAAATACGCCTGCTGTGCTAAATGCGATTAAAAACGGGAAAATTTTAGGAGCCGGACTGGATGTGCTGCAAACGGAAAAATTCCCGGCGTTGGGCGAACAGCCCTGGTATGATGAATTAAAGCATAACAATCAGGTTATTTTAACTCCACATGTTGGTGGCTGGACGTTTGATTCGTACCGTAAGATTTCGGAAGTTTTGGCCGATAAGTTAAAAGGGCTTAATTTTAGCTGGTAAGTTCTTGCAGTTTTATGGATGTTTTTGAAGATTTAAAGGAAAGGGCACTCTCCGATTTCGGAAGCCCTTGTTAATAAACCCCGCCTGCAACGGGCAGGTGATAGTACGGAAAGCCCGAAGCGCTGCCGGGTCCTGCTTTTCAAATTAATTATGCCTTATAAACGATCTAGCACTTCTTAGCGATAAGGTTAACATTTTAGCCGGTTTTTGAAACCTGATGCCCATTAAAAAAGTTAATTTTATTTTCTTAAATTGGCTATACAATCTAACCAGTTTTATTATGCCGAAAGATCATTTATATTCGACCACCGTTACCTGGACGGGCAACAAAGGATCAGGTACAATGGATTACCGTTCGTACGATCGTGATTATGTAATTTCTGTTGCGGGGAAAGCCGATATTGCCGGTTCTTCTGATTCTGTTTTTTTGGGCGACAAATCTAAATATAACCCTGAAGATCTTTTATTGTCATCCATTTCCAGCTGCCACATGCTCTGGTATTTACACTTATGCGCTGAAAATGGCATCGTGGTTATTGATTATAAAGATGAAGCGGTAGGTATAATGGAAGAACTGGCTGATGGAAGCGGCCGTTTTAGAGAAGTAACCCTGCATCCTCAGGTTTTGATTGCGGATGAAGCCCACTACGGACTGGCAGAATCGCTACACCGCGAAGCTAATAAAATGTGTTTTATTGCCAATTCTTTGAATTTTCCGGTTAAACATCAGCCAGTTACCAGTTATTAGTTTGCAGTTATTAATTAAGAGTTTTCAGTTGGAAGTTATGGAACTGCCAACTGAAAATTGAGAACTGCCCACTATTTCACTGCCCAGATATTATCGTTTGGCGTGGCATCCATAAAAATTCCGTTATCCAAAGTAACTGATTTTATCTTTTTAGCGGTATTCAGTGCGATACTCAGTTCTTTTTGATTGGCTTTCCAAACTGCCGGACTTTTGTGCCAGGTTTCCGTTTTTCCATCGGTAAAGGTAACAACCACATCAAACGGAATAGCAAATCCGCCTACATTTTTAACGGTTACAATTGATTTTCCTTTTGCAGGCATTACTTTAGTAATGGCTAAATCGAGGTAATTGTTAGTGAAGAACCAATTCTGGAAAAACCAGTTTAAATCTTGCCCCGAACCTGCATTCATGGAGTTAAAATAATCCCATGGAATAGGGTGTTTGCCATTCCAGTTACTCATATAGGTATGCAGTGCTTTTTTAAATAGCTCATCTCCCAACATATCTTTAAGCGCAAGATAAGATAATGAAGCTTTTCCATAAGAATTATTTCCATAACCTGCGCCGGAAACCTGATCAGACATCGAAATGATAGGCTGGTCTTCTTCTGCAGATTTATCGTTGATATAGTTGTTCACTCTAAATTTCCTGTAAAAATCGTCAGCAGCCTGTTTGCCATGTTCGGCAATGCCGATTAAATATTCGAATGTGGTAGCCCATCCTTCATCCATATAGGCATAACGGGTTTCATTGATACCCATATAAAAAGGAAAATAGGTGTGGGCAACCTCATGGTCCTGAACCAACTGTGCAAATACCGGATCGCCAAACTGCGAATCATTCACCATCATCGGATATTCCATATCGGCAAAACCCTGAAAAGCAATGGTTTTTACATAAGGATAGGGGATACCAGGCCAATTGTTCGAGAACCAATCTAAAGCATTAAGATTGTATTTAACCGAATTGATAAAATCTGTTCCTGTAGTTGGGTTATAGGCAGCCTGCGCGCTAGCACGGCGGTTGGTCTTTTTATCTACAATTACACTGGCCCCATCCCAAACATAGTGGTTACTTAAAGCGAAAGTGACATCGGTAATGTGATTTACGGCAAACTTCCAGGTATTCCAGTCTTTTTGCTGTGTTACTTTGCCATCCTTCATTTCCTGCTCGGTAGCGATATGGATTACTTCGTTGCCGTTGTACGATTTTTTTAAACGTGCAGAAATCTCCGGCTGCAATACCTCATCCGGATTCAGGAAATCGCCTGTGGCATAAACCACGTAATTTTTTGGGGCCTTAATTGAGAATTCATAATCGTTAAAATCATTATAAAATTCAGCTCTATCGGTGTGTGGAATGCGGTCCCAACCGTTATAATCATCATATACCGATATGCGCGGGTAACTGTAAGCCACAAAAAAGGAATTTGGATCAATCTGTCCTTCTCGTCCGCTTTCTTTTGACAAGGGATAATCCCACTCCATTTTAACGGTGATTTTAGATTTTGGTAACAAAGGTTTTTTTAACGGAACGTTAGCAACCGTTCCCCAGTTTTTGCTATCTACCTTATATTTTTGACCATCTACCGAAAAAGCGGTAATATTTAAGCCTGTACTCAAAAAATCTTCACTTACCGCGCCACTTCTTGGCGAAGTGGCTTTATGCAGGTTGTTTACAAAACGGATGGCCAGGTTTTTTAAGGTATCAGAACTGTTGTTGCTGTATAAAATTTCTTCTTTACCGCTAACCACTTTGGTTTCGGCATTTACCTGGATATCCATATTGTATTTGCCATGGTTTTGCCAGTAATTTGGGCCAGGTTTCCCGTTCAGTGATCGCGTACCCTTCGCATAGGCCGCTTTAATATTCCGGGGCATGTAAAGCTCCTGTGCAAAAACCGTATAAAAACTCAAACACAAGAGCAGGGCAGTAGAAAATAAATTTTTCATTTTTTAAGAATAATTTAAGCTAAATTAAAACTAATGATTGGATTTTGAATGCCTGTATGTTACTTATCTGGTTGATTTCTCTTATTACTTAAGCAGGTTGGTGTAAAAAAAGACTGTGTAAATCTAAAATTACGTTAAATCTAATCTTTTATTTGCTTTTATAATTTCCACATTTTATCTTCGTTATAATTGAAGCAAGACTATGTAGCAAACCAACTATATAGTCTTGTTTGTTTTTTATAGCGTTTGAATTAAATTAATAGAGCAATGACAGAGGTAACATACTACACCCAAGAGGGGTTAGATAAATTAAAGGAAGAAGTTCATTATTTAACCACCACCGGTCGTCAGCTTATATCTAAAGCAATTGCAGAAGCGAGGGATAAAGGTGATTTATCGGAGAATGCAGAATACGATGCGGCCAAAGAGGCGCAGGGGCTGCATGAAGCGAAAATAGCTAAATTACAGAATACATTGGCAAATGCACGTTTGATCGATGAGTCGCGTTTGGACTTGTCAAAAGTATTGGCATTGTCTATTGTAAAAATAAAAAATGTTAAAAATGGGGCAACCATGACCTACCAATTGGTAGCAGAAAGTGAAGCCGATCTGAAAACTGGAAAAATATCGGTTAAATCGCCGATTGCACAGGGCTTATTGGGAAAATCGGTAGGAGAACTTGCTGAAATCGAAGTGCCTGCCGGCAAAATGCAGTTTGAAGTTTTAGAGATATCCAGATAAGGTAGAAGGCGGAGGGTTTAAGGCTGAAGGTCAGACACTCCGCATAAGAACACTAAAGCTTACACCCTAAACCCTACACCACAAATGACTATCTTTTCAAAAATCGTCGCAGGAGAAATCCCTGCTCATGTTGTTGCTGAAACTGTAGAATATTTAGCATTTCTAGATGTTTCGCCATTAACGGCCGGCCATGTGCTGGTTATCCCGAAAATTGAAGTGGATTACCTCTTCGATATGGAAGAAGACCTGTATGTTGGCTTGTGGATGTTTGCTAAAATCGTAGCGAAAGGAGTAAAAATTGCATTTCCATGCAAAAAAGTTGGCGTATCGGTAATTGGATTGGAAGTGCCGCATGCACATATTCATTTAATTCCGATGAATAATGTAAGCGACATGAATTTCAGCAAAGAAAAGTTAAAACCAAGCAGTGAAGAATTGGCTGAAGCAGCTGAAAAAATTAAACAAGCCTTATTAGAGGTATAAAAAAGGCCGGCTGTAAAAACACAGCCGACCATTCTATTTGCCTGACCCCAAATATTTTTATTGAGCAGGAGCAACTGTGGTTGTGGTTGAAACATAAGGCCAAACCGAGCCTGGGGCTGCTGTTCCCGGGATAGTAATCCCTTTATTATCGCCTCTTTTGGTATCGGATACAAAGTAATACAATGGCCATCCTTTGTAGGTAAGTTGTTTTTTATTCACGCTGGTTACGGTAATTACACTTAGATCAGTTTTTGCAATCACCGATGGAACATTCAGTATTTCAGAAGTATAAACCGGCCAAATTCCTTCCTGTGTTGTACCTTTTGTATAGGTGTTTACTCCGTTTTTATCAGGGGCAAAAGCGTAAAGTGTTCTGCCAAAGGCATCTGTAAAGTATTTAGTAAGGCCAGTTCCCTCTACATAAGCACTGGTATAGCTTTTGGTATCAGCACCTACCAATTGCGCATTGGCCAGCATCAAAGAATAATCAGGTTTTGCCACAAACCAGATGCCACCAACTCCGTCGCCCTTAATGTCGCCTTTAGCGGCGTCACCCGCAAAATAATAAAGCGGATAACCACGGTAAGTACTTTGTTTACGTCCATCAGTGCGGGTAACCTCACCCACTTCCGATTTGTTCAGGCTTAAATCTGTACTGGCATCGGCACTGTAATAAAGTGGCCAATTGGTTTCGCAACCATTTGTACAAGTCGGCACGCCTGCAGCATCATTGGCAAAAAAGTATAAGGTTTTACCGTCTTTATCTGTTAATACTGATCCGAATTTGGCATCCGTTGCCAGCTGGATCCCTTTATTGTTATTAACAGGTGGATTTGTAGAGTCGTCTGAACCACTTTTTTTACAGGCGGTGAATACTACAGCTATACAAAGTACAGCCAATAGATTTCTTTTTAAGTAGATTAGCATAAGATTTTGTTTTAAGTTTAATAAAATTTATATGCCGCTATTACGCCTACAAGTTTTAAATGGTTGCTTCCCTGTTGGAGATTTTTAAACCAAAATGAATAATATAAAATATTTTTAAAATTGATTTTTGAAGCAACCTTTCGTTGTTCCTCATCGTAATGTGTTTAGAAAGGAGAGTTTGTGACCGCTAAGCGCGACAAAGAAGATATTCTTATACAAAAGTATATTCAGGGCTGCATTAGAAATGAAAGAGATAGTCAGAAAGCGCTATATCAACATTTCTATAGCTTTGCTATGGGTATCTGTTTGCGTTATGCAAACGACCGTTTGGATGCTGCGGGAATTTTGAACGATGGCTTTTTTAAAGCTTTTAAGAACATTGCCAAATATGAGCCTACCAAAGCTTTTTTACCCTGGTTAGGGCGTATTATCACCAATACTGCTATCGATTATTATCGAGCCAATCTAAAATTTGCAGATCATGCAGATATTATTGATCATGAAAATGTGGTGCAGGTTGGTTCTGTATATGATCAACTGGCTTATCAGGATTTATTAGCACTGGTGCAAAAACTAAGTCCGGGCTACCGTACCGTATTTAACCTCTTTGCCATAGACGGGTATCCGCATGAAGAAATTGCCGAAATGCTGGGAATATCGGTAGGCGCATCAAAATCTAATTTATTCAAGGCAAGGCAAAAACTACAGGAAATGTTAAAATCTACGGAGGCGAAAACTTACCAGGTAAGGAGTTCGGAAGTAGACAGAGACCTTTTACAGGTAAGGTTAAACACAAATATGCAATGAAAGAGGGAAAAGATATAGATAAATTATTTAAGGATGGATTAGAAAATCCCGATCTTCCTTTTAATGATTTAGATTGGGATAATTTGGAGGAAAGATTGTATCCATCACCAAAAAGGAGGGTCGTACCAATAATATGGTTAACTGCTGTGGCTGGGATAGCTGCAATGTTTCTGGTGGTGTATTTGTTAGTTAAGCCTAAAGCTGATCAGTCCCAGAATAATCAGGTTAAAACCAGAACGGAGAAAAACAATCATACTGATAAGTCTTTAAATGATCAGGAAGAGTTCATTAAAAAGCCAGCAGATGAAAATGGTCCTGCAGGAAATGAAAAGGGAAGCATACTGGCCGACAATCGTAATACAGGCAAAGCCGCTAATGTACAAAAGGGAGCGGAGGTACAATTTACAAAGGCAAATTCACTAAAAATTATAGAAACAGGTAATGATCATAGTTCCCAGTTAGCTGATGTAATTCATAAACCGGAAACAAAAACTGAAAAGGAATCAAATGAATTTGAAGCACAAAAGCTTGTCTTTGAGCCTGCTCATAAAGATACGGTAAAAATAAAAGATATAATTTTTAAGAAAAACCCCCGATTGATCTTAAGTATTCTGGTTGCACCGGATTTAACCAGCGTACAAAAATCAGGGCAAAGTAGCTTAAGTGGCGGTTTTGGTCTGGAAGCGACGGTTATCCTGACAAAAAAATGGAGTGTTACCACCGGCGCGTCTTACGCAAAGAAAATTTACGATTCGGATTTTAGTTTATACAAACCCAACACTAATTATGTATTTGGTATAAAACCATCAAACATCCACGCCAATTGTGACGTACTGGATATTCCGATCAATTTAAATTATGAAGTATTTGATAACCGGCGTAATGTTGTTTCTGTAAGTGCTGGTTTATCCAGTTATATCATGTTGAAAGAGAAATATAGTTTTTCTTACAATGGCACTTATCAAGGTCCGCAAAATTACGAAGTAAGGAATCAGAATCAGCATTACTTAGGTGTAGCCAATGTTGGTGTAGCGTTTCAGCACAAAATCAATCATAATTTAAGCATTAGTGCTAAACCTTTTATGAAAATCCCGTTAACGGATATCGGTTATGGAAATACCCGTCTATCCTCAACTGGCGTGGCTATTTCGGTAAATATGAATCTGCTTGGCGGAAGGAACTAATTTAATTAAAATAGCACGTCTTGAATTTCGGGTGTTTTATCAAAAAACACTTTTGCAAATGGACAAAGGGGGAGGATTTTTATTTTATTTTCTCTGGCATAATTTACAGCTGCCATTACTAGTTTTTTTCCTACGCACCGGCCGGCAAAATCTGTATAGACTTCGGTATGATCAATAATGAATTTGCCGGGACCAGCCCAAACCTATGCTAAAAGGCCTGCTTGTATCCCATTATCCAAAGCTTCGAACTGACCTTTCCCTTCGCTGTTAGTCTGTTGTATTTCCATCAAATTTATTTCTTAAGGTATGGATTTTGATTGGGTAAGGGCACAAAATCGGTTTCTCCCGGTACAGGTTTAAAAGCTTGTTCCAGCCATTTGATTTTAGCTTTTTCAATTAATTCCCTGTCAGAGGCAACAAAGTTCCAATACATAAAACGTTCTTCAGGAAAAGGTTCGCCCCCGAAAATATAAACCGTGGTATTTTCATGCATGGTGAATTCGCACAGTTTAGCGTCATTGGCAATCAAAATCAAACGCGGTTCAAAAATATTCCCTTCACTTTCAATGGCACCCTCTAAAATATATAATGCACTTTCGCCAAACAGGTAATCTCCAATGTTTACTTTCTGGCGCTTAGTGCTTTTTAGCTCTAAGAAATATAAGGGACTGTACACCGGAACCGGAGACTGATATCCAAAAGCTGCTCCGGCAATCAATTTAAAATGGACACCATCCCGGGTCCAGCTTGGAATATCTGCCCCTTCTACATGACAAAACTCAGGCTCCATTTGTTCCAGATCTTTCGGTAAGGCCACCCAGATCTGCAGGCCATGAAGCATCTTATCAGTATGGCGGAGGTACTTGGGAGTTCTTTCTGAATGTACAATGCCACTGCCGGAGGTCATCCAGTTTACCTGCCCGGGTTTGATTACAATATCAGATCCCAAACTGTCTTTATGCGTAATCTCACCCTCGAACAAGAACGTTAAGGTAGATAGGCCAATGTGCGGATGGGGCGGAACATCAAGGTTCTCATGATCGCTCATTGCGGCTGGGCCCATATGATCAATAAATGAAAATGGTCCAACCATACGTTTCTCTCGGAAAGGCAGCAGTCTGCCAACCATGAAATTGCCAATATTTGCGGGCCTTTCTTCGATAATGAGTTTAATGTTCGACATAGCAGGATCAATTTTTTGATGTGAATTTAAAGAAAAAAATCATAAGGCAGATTGGTTAGGTAATAGCTGACATCATAGAATAAGGATTAAGTCTTTTTGGAAAGCAATTGCAGAAGCTTTTAGGTTATTGTAGTCCCGCTCCCGCTTCTGCCAATCGGAAGGAATTGGCATCCCGCTACGATCGGGTTTAGATGGCTACGGGAATGCAACTATCCAAGGTAAAATAAACCCGACCGGCAGCGTTTTCCGGGCTTTTTGAGCCGGATTAAGCCAAGGGCGGGGCTGGAGTAACCGAAGCACTACAGGTATTGCTTTCTATGATAGAAAAAGTTTCACGTCTTCAGTATTTCCATCGAATAAAATAATTTCTTTCCGTTATTGATAACACCAGAGGTCGCCAATAGAACTCTCCGTTTCACTGTGCTGCAGTCGAGATGACGGCAACCTCATTTAACAAAAAAGCATCCCATTCGGGATGCTTTTAAACTCAAAGAGAAAAACATGGTTTTTACACCAACTGCATTAAAGCTTCTTTGCTAAAGCCTTTCAGTTCTGCTAAACGGTTGTGTTTAATCTTTTCTACCCAGTTCGGATCTGCCAAAAGCGGACGGCCGACAGCTACTAAATCAAAATCGCCACGGTCCATTCTGCGTACCAGTTCATCCAGTGAGCTAGGCTGTGAACTTTGGCCTGCAAAGGCTCCAAAGAAATCACCATCTAAACCTACTGAACCCACCGAAATAGTGGCTTTACCTGTAACTTTTTTCGCCCATCCGGCAAAATTTAGGTCAGAACCTTCAAACTCAGCTTCCCAGAAACGGCGTTGTGAGCAATGAAAAATATCTATGCCGGCTTCTGCAAGTGGCGTTAACCATTGTTCCATTTCCTGCTCGTTTTTAGCTAATTTAAAATCATAGGCAGCAGGTTTAAACTGTGATAAGCGGATAATCAAGGCAAAATCTTCACCAACCCTTTTACGCACTTCCTTAATTACCTCAACCGCAAAACGGGTACGCTCGGCCAGGGTTTTACCGCCGTAAATATCGTTGCGGTTATTGGTCGCATCCCAAAAAAACTGATCAATCAGATACTGGTGAGCTCCATGTATTTCTACGGTATCAAAACCTAGAGCCTTCGCATCAGCAGCTGCCTGACCAAAAGCGGCAATGGTATCGGCAATGGCAGCATCCGTCATCGGTACACCATTTTCAAAACCTGGTTTGTTTAAACTTGAAGGGCCTTCGAAAGGTGCACCTGGCAACCAGCCTGATGCGTGGTTTTCCATAATCCCCTGGTGCCAGATCTGAGGACCCATTTGCCCGCCGGCCTGGTGAACTTCATGAATGACCTGTTGCCATCCTGCTAAAGCTTCGGCACCATAAAAATGTGGAATATTGGGGTCTGCGGAAGAAGATGGGCGGTTAATTACTGTTCCTTCTGACAAAATTAAACCTACTTCGCCGGCTGCTCTTTTTGCATAATAAGTAGCAACCTCAGGTGTTGGCACCCCGCCGGGAGAAAATGATCTCGTCATAGGTGCCATTACGATTCTATTTTTGATATTTAAAGTTTTGAGGCTAAATGGCCTGAATAAACTATCTGTATTCATATATTTCTAAATTATATTTCGGTATTAATGATATCGCTTAACTTTTTTAAGCCTTCTTTATTGCGTTTGTAATAAGTCCATTGGCCCTGGCGGGTAGAACTGATTAAATCAGCACGCTGTAAAATAGACAGGTATTCGGAAATGGTACTTTGTGATAAGCCACTTTTAATCTGAATCTGCCCAACACAAACACCAACATTTTCAAAATCGGCATTTGGCTGTTCCGGAAAATGTAACTCAGGCGCTTTTAACCAGGTTAAAATCTGTAAGCGGGTTTTGTTGGAAAGGGCTTTAAATATTTCTACTTGATCCATGGTACAAATATATATCGACTTTTCCCGATATGCCAATTAAATAATTAAAGTTTACAATTGGATGTAAAACTTATGCATGATAAAGGGAGTGTATAAGGCCTTGGAAAATTGTGATTAACTTGAGAAAGTGCGTCATTCCCGCACAGGAGGCAATCTTAATGAAGCATACAGACCTGCTAAAAGTATTACGATTCCCATCCGATAGCAATCGGATCAAGTTGGGAATGACGCGTTGCCAGAATTGTTTTTAAATTTTTTAGTCAGCTAAAAAGCAAAAAAAACGGGGATAAATCATACCGACCTATCCCCGTCATCTAAATTAACGCTCTCATGTATATAAACAACCAAAAACGCGATTTATTATATTTGAAGTAAAATATTTTTTTATTTTTTTGTTGCAGGCTTTTTTGCTGCTGTTTTTGTTTTCTTTTCGGTTATCGGTTCTGCTCCTGTTGTTTCAGTTTTTTTCTTTGCAGGCGCTTTAGCTTTTTTAACTTCTGCTTTAAGCGGTTCAGTTGTTTCGGCTTTCTTTTTAGAAGGGGTTTTTACTTTTTTTACCTCATTTTCAGGTGCTTCAGCAATAGTTTCTTCTTTAGGTGCTACTGTTTTTTGCGTATCGTTTTGTTGCAGGTAGTTGGCCAGAATCTGTTTTAAATATACCTCTGGTTTAGGCATATTGATGATGGTTCCTGGTTCTTTATCCTGAGATTGTTTAATATAAGCTGATTTAATTTTGCCCCAATCTTTAGAATAAAGCCTGATAAACATTTCTACAAATTGTTCGTCTGTATATTTTTTAGGCAACCTACCCAGCACTGCCTGAATTTTTTCTTCTTTTCTATGTAATACCGCCATGGATTTTATTTTCTGTAAAGATAGCCGAATTTTATCATTATCAGTTTTTTGCTTTTTTAAAGGTAAACTGAACGGTGTTGGGCGTTATACCTGGGCCCTATAATGAAGCTGTTAATTCTGCAACTGTGGATTCGGTCTTTCTATTTTTAACCAACCTTTCGCGATGTTTTAAGCCCCAATCTTTTAACTCATTAATTACCCGGTCAAGCGATTCACTGTAAGGTGTGAGTTCGTAAGTTACAATAACGGGAGCGGTAGAAAATACCTTTCGGACCAGAAACTCATTTAATTCCAGATCTTTAAGTTCTTTCGATAATATTTTGGGCGTAATTTCACCAAGCGATTTCTGGATTTCATTAAATCGCTTAGGGCCGTCCTGCAAAGCAATAATCAATGGAAGTTTCCACTTCCCATTTAATACATACAGGGCATCTTTTACCGCATTTAGGCTTGCCGCACAGCTTTCTTTATTATGGTCTTGTCTTCTTGGTCCCATCATACAAAGTTACAAGCTTTAATTGAGGGTGCTACTATCTTTTTGAATATCAGTAGCTATTGAATAGTTGTCGGTAAATTTCACGAAGACAGTAGCACCAAACTTCATTAATTACTTCTTCCAGCCTTTTTGCATCTTTTTGTATGCTTTTTTACTGATTTTTGACTTCTTCTTTGATCTAGATTTGCCTTTTTTCTTTCGGGCATTAATGTTGTTTACCAAGGAGTTTTTAACGCCTAACTTATTCTTTTTTTTGCCTTTCTTTTTGTCCTTTTTCTTTTTGCTTTTTTTCTTCTCTTTTGCCATGATGTTGATTATTTATTCATTTAACACCAAATGGCATAAAAAGGTTGAGGTAAAAATGAAGCCTGAAACAAAAAGCACCAACCTTGGGAAGATTGATGCTTTTAAATGCTGTTTATTAAACTTTTTTTGGCGGAAGATCAAATGCAATGGCGTCATGCTCAAAATGGCCTTTATGGGCGCCGTCGCAAAAAGGTTTGTTTTTTGATAAACCACAACGGCAGATCGATACTACTTCTCTGCCCTGCAGGCCATAAGTATTTCCGTTTCTATCTACTATTTCGAAATCGCCCTCTATTTTAACAGAGCCGTTATTGTTAATGGTAAGTTTTGTTTTTGACATGTATGTTTTAATTTGGTGCAAAACTAAAACATCAGCACATTAATTTCGGATCGGTTTTCTATTTAGAAACATTCTCTTCTTGGTTTAAGCTTCTATTTTTTGATGACGTATGCTATCATATCTGTTCTGATTTCAAAACCAAGTTTTTGGTAAAGTTTAATAGCGCCCTCATTGTCATTTCTGACATGTAGAAAAGGGATTTCAGAACGGTTCAGTATGCGTTTAATCTGTTCCTGTAAAATTTTATAGGCATAACCTTTGCCTAAATGCTCAGGGTGCGTACAAACGGCACTCACTTCACGATAGGGGCGCGGGAAAAACCGGTGACCGGCCATGGCAGCCAGCTTACCTTCTGCAAATATGCCTGTGTAATTGCCAAGTTCGATGGTTTTGGCCAGAAACGGTCCGGGTTTGGTCAGTTCTACCAGGTTAATCATTTCTTTAACATGTTTCAGATCAAGGTCGGTTATTCCTGTTGCATCTGCTGTTGGTATTTCTCTGCCACGAAAAATAAATTGAAACATGTCGATCTGGTTTAAAAGTTTCCACTGTCGGGGTATCTCTACTGGTGTTTTTGAGAAAAATACAAAAAGGCTTTCTAACGGACTGATCTGATAGAGTGTGTTTAGATTTTCCTGCGAATTATCTTTCAGGCCGGCAAATGCGGTGATATCTTCAACGTAATATTTTACCTGATCGGTTCCTTTTGAGATATGGCTATGCCCTGATGTTAAGGCATAATAAATCGGATTATCCAATACTTGTTCCATCTGACAAAGATATTAAATGCTTAATCAGGCAGGGGTAAATTTTACGTTGATTGGCAGGATGCAATTTTTGGAATCAAAAAAATACCTGCGGTTTTTAATCGCAGGTATTGTTAGCGTGCTGTTAAGGTGGAAACAGCATTAATGAATTTTAATGTTTTGATCCCGATTGTATCAGTTTCCACAGTGATTCAACAGGTACTGTATTTTTTACCACCATCTGTACACTAGGGTTCATTTCGCTATGGGTAAACATTTTGGTATTGGATACCGTACCAACCACATTCCCATAACGATCCATTACCGGTCCACCGCTGGATCCCGTTGCATAATCTGCTGATATGGCCATCATTTCGCGGAAAAATTTCTTATTAATTTCACCAGCTTCCTCCATGTATTTATTGGTAACGATGCCTTTGCTAAAAAAGTAATGCATGCCTTTAGGGTGGCCCAGAACATATACATCATCACCAACCTTACCGGCTTCTGCCAGTGGTAAAACAGGAAATTTTTCGCCATCAGTTACCAGTTTAACTATGGCAAGATCATTTGTTTTAGAACAGGCAAGAATACTCTTTACGGCATAAATCTTACCGTTAGCCATCCTAACGGTAAGTCCGAGAGGCTTATTCCCATCGCCAATGTTGGCATACATTGCGGCTACATGATAATTGGTGACGACAATGCCACTCGGATCTATGACGTACCCGGAAGATTCACTGATATGAGAATTGCTGCATCTCGGACAAAGATAGGCAATACCTACGGTTACCGTTGCAGGTTTAGCTAACTCATAGATTTCGTTTCCGGTTTTTTCCCTTTTATCCGTTTTCAGTAAATTTAGTGAAATAGCCTGGGTATTTTCTGCTAATTGCGTTTTAACATCATCTGCGGTAACGCTTTTTACTTTTAGAAATAACGAATCTAACGACTTCTGGTACGTTGCTAAAATTCTGGCATCATCAGTAAAGGTTTGCGCACAGGTGGCACCAACTGCAAGAAAGAATATCGCGGTTGCGATACACAAGCCCTTTTTAAGTGTTTTTTTTGCTGACATCTTCTTATTCATTAGCCCTCGGCCTATTTAACAGCTGTTCTATTCAGATTTTCAGCTAGCGACCGATATCTTTGAGCTTCCCTATCATGAATCTTCACTAATCCTGTAAAATATTCTTTGATTGCAATTTTTTGCTTCTCATTAGCTTTAGCCATCTTCTGCATTAACATCCCATCTAACATATCTTTAAATACATCAGTATTTGGTATCAGGGCAATATGGCGTTTATAATAGGCAATTAGTCCATCTAAATCCTGATTAATAACATAAAGCGCAAGTCGACACATATGTGATTCAGCTTTATCCTGAGGTAACTTGAGCAAGGATACAGTATAGGCAATCTCCTCTACTTCTTTTGGCGTATAAACAATATTGTATTTTCCGGCAGTTTCATTGGCAATTTGGTACATGTCTTTACGGATTTTGTCAAATATGATCCGATTCGTAACTTCGGTACCCCAAGCCGCATCAATTTTCGCTTTTTCCAACATTAATTTTCTGAAAAAGGGACTACCAAACTTCGTGATGCCAAAAGCCAATTCAAGATAGGTTTTGCTGAACCGTTCAAAATCCTGTGCCTTATCAAATAGTTCTTCCAGCACGGGTGATGGATCTTTCGAACTTTGATAAAGGGCCAGGGCGTAAGGAAACCCCGTTTGCATATTTTTGCTTTCGTCATAAGCGGCTTTTAAACCCGCTAAAGAGTTTTTAGGGTCTAATGCACTTTTTACTTTTTCTATAAATTCTTCAGCAGTTGCTTTACCAACAACTCTATTGATTTCCTGACCTTGAGCATTTAAAATCAGAAAGGTGGGATAAGCCGTTACCTTGTATTTCTTACCAATTTCCAGCCCATCGCCCTTTTCCATGTCAAATTTGATGGATACGAATTTGGGATTAAAATAGTCGCCGGCGACTTTTTTAGGAAATTCTTGTTGAGACATTTCCAAGCACGGAATACACCAGGTGGTATAGCAGTCTACTAGAATCAATTTCGGTTCAGCCGGATTTCCTGCTTTGCCCATGGCCACTGCGAGGCTGGTCGTTTCGAAATTTATTCCCTGAGCAGATGTAGATTTCCACCCTAATGTGCTTAGGCAAACGATGGTCAAAATAATTAATTTTCTCATTTTGTTGTTGATTTTTCTCCTTTTAGTGTAGCTTCAATAAGGGTTTTTAATTTAGGGTCAGTAGGACGAGGAGCATTGATGTTTACCGTTTTTCCGTTTTTATCAAATAAGATAAATCTAGGGATTTCTGTAACCTCATAGTCGTTAACAACTGATCCTTTGTTATTCGTAAATAAGTGTAAACCCGATAATTTTTTCTCCTCTACCATTTTTTGCCATTTGGCTTTGTCTGTATCAATAGACAGGCTAATAAAGACAACATCTTTACCTTCGAAAGATTTTTCGAGTTCTTCAAGTGCAGGTTGTTCTTTGAGGCAGGGTACACACCAGGTAGCCCAAACGTCGATCAAAACCACTTTTCCGAGGTTTTCTGACAATTTGTGCATTTTACCGCTCGCATCAGGATAAGAAAAGTCAATCCACTCCCCACCAGGTTTTTGCATACGGGCTCTTTTCAACATTGCTTTCATTTTATCGCGCTGTTGATTGGTTTGCATATACTGCTCATTACGTTCCAGGTAGTTAACAAAGTTCATATTTGCACCTCTCTCTGCCTGTGCCACAATAAATTTAGCTTTTAACTCTTTATTGGAAATTTCCGGGATCAGAAAATCTGCGGCCATTCCTTGTTTAGAATTGTAAATGATATGTTTCACAAAGGCGAAATAAAGCATGTAATGATAACCCATAGGCAAGCTCCAGATATTCGCATCGGTCCATTTTTCATCATTATAAAATTTCACCAGACTTTCCGGATATTCATCTTTCTTTCCAATGTTTAAACCGGAAGCAGTAGGAATAATCACATCATATTTATAACTATAAGTTAAAAAATATTTGGCCTGCTTATCAAAGGCTGAGTTTCCGGTATTGATATTTTTAATAAACTCCTCAACCGGAACTTTCAACGAGTCGATAATTTTAAGGTAACCGGCAGAAGGTAACCTATAACCATCTTTAGTATACCCATAATTTCTTAATGGCTTTATCATTTTATACCAATCGGCAAATACCTGATTTTCTTTGTTTACACTGCCCGAATAGGTAATTTGTCCGTCACCAGCATCTACGTTGAGTTCCTCTCCAGCTTTCAGATAAACCGCATATTGCTCATCAAATACCCCTACATAACGGATGGTATTCAAATCTTCCTTTTTTACTTCTCCACGGAAGACCTGATCCTGCCTGCTTTTTACCATAGGGAGAATAACCTCAATCTCACCATCCTGGGGCTTTGAGAAGAAAACTTCCTGAGTTTCCCTGCCATTTGGTAAAAGCTTGTGAAATTTTCCTTTGATGACAGCCTTTTGTGCCCACGACGACGCAGAGATTGCCAACATCGCAGAAAAAATTAGTGTTTTTTTCATTTTTAGTTTGTAATTGTTTAGAGGTTGGCAAGATTAAAGTACTTGCCAACAGTTATTTGTTTTGTGATTAGTTAGTTTATCCCCATATCATTTAAAATCTGGCGGATATAGCCATACTTAAGGAGGATATTAGGATAGGCAGCGTATTTTTGTTTGAATTGAGTATCTGTATTCACCATGGCAGCTTCGATATACATACTTACATCTAACCAGGTAGATATGGGCGAGGAGCTCGAGATCCTGGCATCTGGTCCAAGAAAGCCGATGGCCTGTAAAGTGATCGGAGTTCCCGACGGTAAGCCGGTAACATTGGTGGAATTTAAGAAATAAGTAGCTAATCCATAGGCGTCTCGGGTGGTTACGAACTTTCGCGATACTGCATAAAACTTATCCAGAATACCCGCATATTTATTATCCAATACTGCATTGGTAAGCATTGACCTTAATATCGCGGCTTTATAATCGGCTTTGGTTGCAGTGCTCATGGTTGAGATTTTTGAAACCTGTGCAACTACGACGGTATTAAATCCTTTGTAAGCATAGGTTCCGAAAGCATTAGTACTCATGTTTTCAACCAAAAGGATACTCGGCACATGAATGTTGCCTTTAATCACAGGTATGATCTCATTTCTTAAAAATGATAGCGCATTTGGTACATCTGCTTTATTGCAATAAGTAAATGATTGCACTACAGGAGGCGGCCCACTTTGTAAGCCACCCAGCGAATAGCTTAATGATAAAACTTCGTAGTAGGTGTAACTTTTACCAAAAACATCCACACGCTGTTGCGAGCCAATAGTGTCATTAACAAATACAGGGATACCTGTTTCTTTATAAAACTGGAAATTTGCATGAATAGCCGGATCATTGGGATTATCTTCCATCGCCAGCCAGTTTTTATCATAATCAGGAAATTCGGTAAAAGGTTCTTTTCTGCAGGAAACCAGCGTAATTGTAAAGTATGCTGCTATAATGAATAAAATATTTTTCATCTTGATCGGGTTAAGGTTGAACATTACGGACACTGCGAATGGGGTTGGTTAGCGATCCCCTGTTAAATTCTATGGCATAATTAGGGATGGGTACCTGCCAGCTGGCCGCATCCTGTGCAAAAGATTTTAGAACATAATATCCTGCAAGGGTATAGCTATTACTTTGCGCATCGTAATTGTAAGTAGGGTGTTTGATGTTAAAATCTGTACCAAGCGGGTATTTGGAATTTACCGCATACCGCCTCAGGTCGAACCAGCGATGGCCTTCAAAACAGAATTCCCTTCTACGCTCATCCCGGATAAAATTTACCAAGGCCTGGTTAGATGCCGGTTGCTGGCTACCTCCATTATTGTTAAAGCGCATCGCCTGTAGTTTCTGAATTTCACTCCAGGCATCGCCATCAGCACCTAACATGGCTTGCGCTTCTGCCCGGTTAAGCAGCATTTCTGGCAAACGGAAAGAAAAAATACAGGATACCTGCTCAGGGTCGTTATAAGTTTTCCAGGTACGGTATTTAGCCGGAAGCCACGATTTAGTTTTGGCAGATTTCATAAAGAAAGCATTCAAACGCAAATCATTTGAACTAAAGTTCTGTATGAGATTATCAGAAGCTTTAAAACCAGAAGCAATACGATTGACTGGAGCATACGATGATAATGAATCGTTAAGGAAAACGGCAGGAACAGCATTTGTACCCATAGTGAATATGGTTTCTGTAGAACTGCGGTAAGTAAAGTTACTGTTGGCTACATAACGCTTTAAATCAACCATACTATAACCCATATTTTCATATCCGTTAGTTACCTGCAATACTTTATCATATTGTTCAGTAAATAGATATATCCGGCTTTGTAAACATTTAACAGCCGCAATGCCTATCCTGATTTTAGTAGTAGGATTATAGCCTTGAAGGTATTCTGCAGCTTGATTAAGATCTGCCTCAATCTGTTTATACACCGTTTCGTTATTGGTTCTTTTGAAATAAACGTCTTCTACTTTTTCCGAAATTTTTAGTGGCACACCTTCATCGGTTGCAGCGGTTGCTTTACGGTAAGGAGCACCATAAATATTCTGAAGTAAGAAATAATAGTAAGCCCTCAAGAAATAAGCTTCACCACGCAGTCTTTTAAGGTTTACATCTGCCGGATTTTTTGCAGCCAGTTCTGAACCCTGATAAATAAGCGCATTGATGGCACCAATGCGTTTGTAAACCTTTTTCCACATGATATCAGTCCAGGCGAAGCCTAAAATGTTGACTGTTGGATTTTGTGCCCAGTTGTGAAAACCAGAAAGTATGTAGAGCGGAGTAGCCTGATCTCTGTCAGTAGCGCCAAGTACAAATGCTTCACTGTCATCATCCATTACGTGGAGCCATGGTGCAGAAAAATCTGTCTCTGAAGCGATATTTCCCATGGTTGCCGGATTATAGATCGATAAACTGTATACATTGTTCATAAAGGACTCACCAATCATCACTTTGTTCAGGTCATCGGTGGTTTCCAGGTATTTCTGGTCTGTAGAATATTCTTCTAAAAACTTGCTGCAGGAGCTAAGAAGCAAAAGGCAAGCTAAAAGGGTTAAAAGATATCTCATAATTTGTTTTCTTTTAAAATGAAACATTAATACTTGCAGTATAAGTAGGTCTAACTGTAAGGTTGATATTAGGTGTAGAACCCGATTGAGTTGGATCTTGTCCCTTTAACATTTTATTGCTGATGGTGAATAAATTTGTTCCGGTGAGACTGAGGTATGCCGAACTTAATTTTAATTTACGGATTAAGGCTTCTGAAAAAGTATACCGGAAAGATGCCGACTGCAATTTTAAGTAATCTCCACTAACCAATCTCACATCAGAATTATCGTACATCTCATAAGCACTTCCACCCAATTGAAGACTGCTTGTCGGATAGTTTTGCCACCAGGCGTTAATTACATTGTTTGAAACCTGTAGCCCCGGGATATTGGTATAAGCTTCATCGCCTGGTCTGCGCCAGCGATAAACAAATTCTTTACGTAAATTTTGCTGCGGATAGGCACTGGTAGTGGCATAACCTGAAGCAATTTTCATTAACCGGATTTTGTTTCCCAATGAATAGCTTAGGTTAAAGGATAATCCAAAATTTCTATATCCGAAGTAATTGGATAGTCCACCCTGAATAAAAGGCTCGCGACGACCAGATTCGCTCATGATTTCGAGGTAAACGTCTTGCCTATCCATATTTAGATAGCGTTTTTGGTATTCTGCAGCATTCTCGTTTTCTAAGCCGTAAAAAATCGGGGAGCCGTCAACAGGACTTAAACTTTTAAATTTGTAAGAATAAAAGGTATTAATTGGTTTGCCTGCCAGCTGAATATTACCACTCAGATAATTGGAGTAACTGATATTGTCAATAAGAACGTTGTTTCTATTGTTGATGGCCTGGTTAATAATTTTATTCAGCACCTGACCCAATTGCGGGTCGAAACGCCAAACAAAACCACGTTTAGACTCATTCATACCCACATTATTAATGGCCGTAACGCTTAAAGCTACTTCTACCCCCTTATTTTCTATTGTTCCGCTATTAATAACATAAGTTTGAACCCCATTGATTTCTGATACCGTTTTATTCAGAAATGCATCCTGAGTTCTTTTATAAAAATAACCTACAGATCCGGTAACTTTATTGCCAAACAAGGCAAAATCCAGGGCAATATTAGATGAAGAGGTGCGCTCCCATCTTAAATCCGGATTTGGGAAATTGGAAATATTTGCCGACGTAGAATTATAATACGGATCAGTAGACGCATTCTGTCTGATAATCATATACGGTGTTTGCCCTGGAAGCATATTACCCTGCCATCCCCACGAGGCTTTCAGGGCTAAATCATTTACCCACGATGCATTTCTGGCTACATCTTCTCTCATGTTCCACCTACCTGAAAAGGCATAGATAGGCAGCAATTTATTATTTGAACGTACTCCAAACAGGTTCGATTGTTCACCGCGAATGTGAAAATTAAAAATATATTTATTATGGTAAGAATACCCTGTTGTACCATACCAGGCAAATTCGTTAGTAAGCTGACGGTTGAATGATCCTAAAGCAGCTTTGGTAGACATCCATTGGTTATAGTAGCCTGAGTAAGTTGTAGGTACTATATCAAAGTAACCACCCATTTCAGGGAAATATCCTCTTCGTGTGATGTCAAAGCCATTGTATTCATTCGATTTTATTTCCGTACCTGCGGAAATGGAAAGGGAATGTTTGTTTTCTGCACCAAACGTGGTAGCATAATTGGCTTGTAAACGGCCTGTATAGTTATTATTACGAACCTCTTTTTTTGTCCATTCGCCTCCTACTGGAGCCATATCAAATCTTAAACTATAGTCTTGCCGAAGTTTGGCGGTGTAATAAGAGTCTTTAGTGTAATAAATTTGTTGATCGTTATTACTAATGGCATAGGCAAAGGTGCCTTCTACATTAAATTTTGGTGTGATTTTTAATCTTAATAAAGCCCTTAAATTACTGGCAATGAGATCTGTATGATCGGAGCTATATTCTTTGTCTTTGAGGATGTTGTAATTAAAGAGCTGACCGGTGGTTGTGGTAACCGGATAGTAAAAATAGCTGCCGTCGGGATTATAAGCAGGCAAAGTTCTGCTGGTGTTATAGGCATAGTTCATAATGCCAAGATCAGCTGGAGAATAATTCCTGGACGAGTAGTTCCCTGCAAAACTTACCTGCGCCAAAAAATTATCATAATCGGCAGTTACGTTAACTACCGAAGAATACCGCTTATTGTATTCGCCTTTAATTGTTCCCTGCTCATCCAGATAACCTAAAGAAGAATAAAATTTGATTCGGTTAGATCCTCCTGACAAGGTTACGGTATGGTTTTGTGAATAAGAATCCTGAGTAATCAAACCTAGCCAATCTGTATTTACGCTGGCATAGTAATCTTTCTGGCGTTTAAATTCATCATAATTGATGGTCCCTTTATAATATTGCTGAAGGGCATCTTCATAACCTGAAAACTGTGTTACATTGTTGTATTGCATTCTTCTTTCTACCATTTCCTGCGAAACATCCATGCGTTCTTCAGAATTCATCATATTCATGTTTCTGTCTGAATAGCGTGGACGCCTGTTGAAAGTGACATTGGTTGAATAAGAAATAGTTGGTTTACCAGGCTTGCCTTTTTTTGTTGTAATAACAATTACACCATTCCCTGCTTTGGCGCCGTATAAAGCGGTAGCGGAAGCATCCTTTAGCACATCAATCTGGTCGATATCTTCAGGATTTAAGCCTGCGATCGCATTTCCTAATAAGTTTACAAAATCGAGGTCGTTTATGGATTGTGGATTCACATTTACAGGATCCTGAAGTACGATGCCATCCAGTACCCATAGTGGTTCACGGTTACCTAAAATAGTAGATGTTCCACGGATTCTTAGTTTAGGTGCTGCGCCAACCTGCCCTGAGTTTTGCATAAAGACCAGTCCGGGTATTCTGCCTTCCAATAATTTGTTAATGGTATTCACGCCGGGGGTATGCAGTTCTTCCATTTTTTTGCTGGTAACTGCACTGGTTAACTGACGGCTATCAATTTGCTCATAACCTGTGTTTACCAAAATGTCTTTCAATTCGGATGCAGAAATTTTAAGTGAAACCACACGTGCCCGTTGTGCTGGAATTTCCAAATGATAGTAACCTAGATGATTAATTTCAAGCATACTGTTTGCATATGGAGCAGGAATAATAAAATGACCACTTTTGTCGGTTTGGGTAGAAAACTTGGTGCCTTTTACCCTTACGGTAACGCCTTCCATCGGTTTACCGGATTCATTGGTTACACTTCCGTTTACCGGACCATCCAGATCCTTATTAGGTTCTTTAGTTATGCCGGCTTTCTTTTCAGTGATGATGATGATCCGATCTTTGATTTCATAATCAAGATCCTGACCAGAAAACAGCTTTTTTAATGCGCTGTTTAGTGGCTCTTTAACAAGTTTTAATGTAACTGGTTTTGCCTTTTTAAGAATGAGGTCGTTATAGGTAAAATCATACCTGGTTTGCTTTCTAATTTCTGTTGTTGCCTTAATAATTGTTGCATTTTTGAGATCAAGCGTTACGGTTTGTGCATACAATTGATTCGAAAATGATAGCGTGAATAAAAAAAACAAAATGATAATCCACCGGAAAGGTAATCGTGAATTGGTATCAGTAGATTTGCTATTAATTTTGTAACCGGACATACGCCCTCTATACTCCTTAAAAAAAAGGAAATCGTTCATATTGTGATTAGTTTGTTGGTTATTGGTTGTTGATTGGTTTGATAGGTATAAGGCGATGGTATGGGTTAGTTTTGTCCTCACCACTTTTGCCGACTGGTAAAATTATTTCATCAGTTTTACCCTCCTTCCTTCAATATCAAATTTTAAACCGGTAATTTTTTCAAGGGCTGAAAGTACTGTAGATAAGGGTTTGTCGCGTTGGATGGAGGCATGGATTTGGATATCCTCAGGTATACCACTGTAATCGATTTCCAGATTATACCAACGCTCAATCTGGCGAAGCACTGCCGTAAGTGGTGTAGCCGTAAAAATAAACTCTCCATCTTTCCATGCTGTATTTGCGCTTACATCTACAGGCGAAATCTGAAAAGCATTCCGGTTTAATATAGCTTGTTCTCCAGGACTTAAATATGCCGGTTTTGATAGGTTAGGGCCATTGAGTTGCACCCGGCCATGAACAAGCGTGGTTACCGTTACCCCTTCATTTTGGTAGGCATTGACGTTAAATGCCGTTCCCAAAACTTTTATTTCCTGCGCCTGTGTTTCTACGATAAAAGGTTTTTGAGCATTATGGGCCACTTCAAAATAAGCCTCACCCATAACCCTAACCCTTCTTTCTTTTCCTGAAAATGCACTTGGATAAGATATAGACGAGGCCGCGTTCAACCATACTTTGGTACCATCTGCTAAAGTAAGTCGGTATTGCCCGCCTTTTGGTGTACTTAAAGTAAAATCCTGAATTTGCTCTTCCTTTTCAAGCAATGCTCCATCTTTGTAGCGGATTGCGTTTTTATCCGCAATAATTTCCTGTTTACTGCCCTCTAACTGATAGATTTTGCCATTAGCGGCCTGTAGCGTTGCCCGATGAGTACCTGGAAGGATGTCATGTGCAATATCTTTTTGAACAGCATCTTTAGGATAAATGGATTTGTAAACGAAAATGGTGGTGAATAAAAAAATCAGGATGGCAGCTGCGGCTGCTACATATTGCAGAGAAGAAAACAATTTCTGCTGCTTAGGCTGAACCTTTTCTATTTCCCTTTCTATTTCATTCCACACGAAATTGCCAATAGCTTTAGATTTTGGGTGAAAGGAATGAGGTGTTGAATCAAAATATCCATTAATTACCTCATCAAACTGTAATTCGTCTTCATTGTCCTGAAGACATTGGTTCAGCTCTGCCAATTCATCTTTTGTGATGAGATTGTTTAGATATTGATCAAATAAAAACTTAATTCTGTTTGGTTTGCTCATGGTAAACTAGGGAAAAATCATCCCTTTTAAATAGAATACACATGAAAAAGAAAAAATAGCACCTCTTGTGAAATTATTTTTTTAATATACTTGGCAGCAGGAGAATAAAAAGCTCAAACGACCTTGATTTTAGTATCACTTTTAATTGTTTGTTGGCTTTTTGAATGTGATGATTTATTGCAGATAGGCTGATATTTAGTTTTTCACTAATTTCCTGATAACTGAGCCCTTCCAGCTTATGTAAAGTGTATACTTCGCGTTGCCTGTCTGTAAGCTGATCCATAGCCTGCTCGAGAATCGCTTTGGCCTGATCTGCTTCATCATTGTCTTCCATAGGATGGTAAAATTCTTCCTTTTCTACCTCGAGGCGCATGAGCTGATCATAAACGTTTTTCCGGATTACGTTTCTGGAAAGATTGGTAGCAATCTTATAAAGGAATGCGCCAAAACTAAGTTCTATATCAATCATTTCCCGGTTGATCCAGATCTTTAGAAATACATCCTGTAAAATATCCTGAGCTAATTCTTCAGATTTTAACAGATAAATCAATTTGCTGGCGAGTCTACCCGAATATATCTCATATAATTGTTTAAAGGCGATCTTATCCCCGCACTTTAATCCAATTAATAATTCCTTTTCAGCAGTAATGGGTATAGACTTCACTTAACCATCTTCGTTTAGTTGTACTAATTTATGTAAAAACTGAGTTCTATCAATGTTTTTTTTAATAAAGTAGGCCGATAATCGATAAAATCGGTTAAAAATCAACCAAATTTTTGATTATTTTGCTTTTTGCAAGTCTTTAATGATCATTAGATTCAAAAATGCTGTCAAAGCACAACGAACTATTAAATTCTAGTTTAGAAGCCTACATCTGGGCTTTTTCAAAAAGAAGAGATTTTCAGAATTTGCAGCCTCAGTGTTTAGAAATTGAAGCTGTATTTAATTAAAAATGTTCTTTGCCTTAATGGCATGTCATAAATGCTGAGTTCATTGGTATTGGAGCTACTTTGTGTATAAGCCTTCCGGCCTATTAAATTAATGCACTGCAGTTCGAAAGCACCAATTGTTTTACCTGGGGCATACCTTAAATTGAGATCGAAAAAAGAATGTTGGTAGCGGTTCTGGAAAGATTGGTTAAAACTGATTAAGCTATAGTTGAGTTGATAGAAAATTTTGTGACCAATCTGGTGGTTCCATTCTGCCCTGATTTTGTGATTGCTCACCACGGTCTCGGTTAAACTTCCACCATAAGTTTTCTGTCGGTTTACAGCCTGCATAAAATCATACATCAGTAACAGGCTCAGCCGATTAGAAAACTTTCTTCTCAGCGAGGCTCCTGCATTCACCTGCGTACCATGATATGGGACTATGCCATTGTTATAAAAGGTAAAGCCCTCCTGAAAGCCTGTATTGGCTCTGAGTGAAAGGTTAAGCCCGGCAAAAAAGAGGTATTTCGATAAATTTGCGCCAACATTAAATTCTTTCAGCCTGTTATCAAAATCTACGGCCACCGCACGGGTTAGTATACTTTCTACCGCATATGAACGGATATAGTTTTGCCTGCTCGAAACATAACTTAGGTCAATATTGTAAAAAAACATGTTGATTGGCCGACGAAAGGAATATCTTGCAGACAGCGATGTTCGATCTATTACCGGAAGTGGTATGGCATTTGAATTGAACTGCCGGAAATTGACCAGCATAATACCCTGGTAAATATCTTTCACTTCACCAAAACCTTTATCAGTTGCGTAACTGAACTGCATATCTGCAAACTTCCCCACATTTGTGCGAAAAGATACTGCAGGATTTAAGCTAAAATAGCTACTTTCTGTAAGGTACTGTTTAATCCGGTCATTATTACTGATAAAATTGTATCCGGGAGCTAACATAACGTTAAGTTCCCCCTTTTTTAAACGGTATAGCGCAGATGATTTTATCCTGACTTCCACATTCTGAAATCCGACGTTGTTGATATAATCCTTTCCGGGATGATGTTCGCTGACAATATCTTGCAAAATCAGTAAGTCGCTCTTTAAATTGTTTTTTTCAAGACCAAAGTCAAGTGAAGAAGATAGGACTACTCTTCCGGTTTTTTTACGGAGTGCAATACTTTCGTCCACAAAAAGATTATCGGTAAAAACTGATTGTTTGAGCTGCCGGTAATCTAATCCATTGTTCAAAATTGCCTTATGGATTCCGGGCATTATCTTTAGTTGTTCATCTACCGTTTGATATTGTAGCAATCCGTTGTATTCCAGTATTGTTTCGGTTCCCAAAACCTTTACCATTTTGGTTTGATTATATACGGAACGGGTTTTCATCGGTTGTTCCTGCGTAAAACCAACATCGTTTTGTGAGGCTTGCCCGCTGCGCTGCCACATGGGTATTTCCAAACTGGTTTGCGATTGGAAATAAATTTTACTGTTGTTTTTTTCTATCTGCATCTTGGCTTTCCAGCTGTTCAGGCGATATACATTGTCCTGTTCTTCCACATAGCTAACGGTATCTGCCCCTGTTAGAAAGTAACTCACGCGATTATTAAAACGATAGCGGTGTTTAAGTCGCAGTGTCGACAGGTTAAACCTCAGGCGCCAGTCTTGCCCCAGGTTAAGTAGTGTATTTGCAGATGCACTAAGGTCGTTATTGAAGAGATAGTATTTGGGTTGTAAATCAGGAATTATTTCACTTTGCATGGATAAATAACTTTGCGGATCTCTGGCTCTAAATTCATTTGCCGAAAGCTGTCCGGCTTCTTCCTGTTCTACCTGCAGATCGTTACCTGTATTGTTGGCTTTTAGGGTATTGATTCCCTTGATGCCTTTTCTGAAAATCAGATTGTTAAACTCGGCTAGGTAGGCTTTATTGCCTGCGCCTGCCTGTGCATTATTGCTAATCATTGTTTTAACACTATCGCTCAAAGTGAGATTGAGTGCTACATCATCGCTGTTTACATAACCGTTTAAAGCTTTAACAGGCTGATCGCGTTCAATTACCTGCAATTGGGCAATGGCTGAAGCCGGAATATTGGAGGTGGCAAGTTTGTAACTTCGGTCTAACAGATTTTCACCGTCGATGTAAACTTTTGATATTCTTTTACCATTAAAGCTTATCCCTCCCTTATCATCTACCTGTAGACCGGGCATGCGGCCAATTACATCGGCAATTACCCGATCCTGGCTTTCTATAAACCGCTTTACATCATATTTCAAGGTATCGGCTGCTTTAACAACCGGACTTGCCGATTTAATGGTTACTTCCTGTAATTTAATAATATTGCGGGCAAGGGTAATGAGAAGATTATTAGCTGATACTTTTTTTAATGTCGAGATATGGGGTTTAAACCCAAGTGCTGTGGCCTTGATAAACAGGCTATCTTCAGCTGTTTCGAGCCTGCAGAAAAAGTTGCCCTTTTGATCGGTCGTGGAAAATAAAATACCGGCGCCCTTGCTGTTCATAACCGTTATCGATGCACTGGCTATCGCAGTGCCACTGCTGTCGCGTACTACACCTTTAATTATACTTTGTGCCTGCACCTGCAATAAGCATATGAGCAGAAGAAAACAGCCACAGATAACCCTGATCAGCATGAACTGTTTATTTATCCAGTTCCAATGGGAAATTTAGACTAAATTTTTTCCCATTTGTACCTTTTACCTGTCCACTGTTGATCAGCATCATCACGCTTTGTGGATCGAAAGCATCCATATCCAGATTTTCGCTGTAAGCCTTTTCCATCCGGCTGTATTGGGCTAATGTGGTAGCGGTTAATTCGTGGGGAAGATCTAATGAAATTGCAGCAGGAAGCCTGACCGGGGGCATCACTTTTGTACAACTGAAAGTAATCCGTCCCGTTTTATCGGTTGCTTCCAGTATTAAGCCAGGTAATCCGCGGAGTTTCCACGGGCCAAAACCTACAGGTATATCGGTTGTAAACCATGCAGTATAGGTTCGTCCCTTCCAGGTACCAGTTGCTTCCTGGCAATTATAACCTAAAATAGTTTTTGTTTCAGCCAGAATCTTCCAGTTTATTTTATCCGTAATTTCCTGAACGAGATAATCGGCCCCATTAAAATTCTTAACAACGGCTAATTTGTTGCCATTGATAAAAATCTGTTCGGCTGTTACCGGTGTATAGCTACCCATATCTACCTCTTCACTTTCGCTTTCTTCGGCATTTTTAATGATAACTGCATTCACAGAATCCTGTACAAGTTTGGTATGACTGGTATAAACACTTTTATCGGAATTGAAAGCCAGTATAAATTCCTCCGTCCACACTTTTGCATTTTGTGTGGAGTCTTTAATGTGTGTAAAACGATAGTAGGCTACGTGCTCTGCTCGTTTTTGTGCAAGTGCAGAGCCGCAGAATAGACTATACAATAAAAAAAGGGAAAGCCCTGGTAAACAACTTTTAAAATATCTTTTCATAAGCCCTGTTTTAAAAAGAGACCATCCTCTTTTATAAATGCAAATAAACAGGAGTTTATTTTAACTCCTGTTTTGGTGTTCGCGCTGGATTTAGATTGCAGCAGATTTTGTATTTAGTGGCAGTTCTGTTGGTCTAAATGGTTCCAAATTCCGCTCATTACACCTGGTGCATTAACCGCATCGGTGTAAACATTTACAATTACATCACCACAGGTTAGATGAAAAACGTATTTTTTGGTTTTTCTCCTCTGGCTTTTGCTGGCTTCTTTTTCGGCAACTTTCTTTTCGGAGGTGTTTTTAGATAGAGGCAGGGATTTTGTTGGTGCAACCTCGCCGGCAAATGCGCCGAATCCTATTGCGGTAAATGCTAGTGCAATAAATAAATGTTTCATAGTTTTTCCTTTTTAAGTAAATGGTTAAAATATTTGAAAAGAGGATGGTACTCGTTTTTCGAAAGTGAATTTGAACAGAAAAGCCTGAACAGAAAAGGGATAACCTACATTCGGTAATTTTCATTCCATATTCGCAATATTTTGCCGGAAATCTGCTTGAGACATTTATTTAGCTTTCATTTTCGCATGAAGAATCAGGCATATGCCGAGTTAAGATAGGGCATTCCTTTCATCTCCATAACAGCCTGATATTTTATCTCTTAGCCTTAATCGAATAATTAATTTTTACCAGCGGATATAACCCCAAAGTTCCCGAATATTGATATAGGTTTCTCAGCTATGCTTCCGATTGATATATTTAGGCTTTAATTCTGATGAAAATACCCAACTATCGATCAAGCAACATGAATGTTTTTTTACGATGCCAATTTGTACCTGTTTTGATGCTTTCCATGTTCTGCCTGGTTTCTTGCCGGCAAAAGCCTGAGGTAACTGGTACTGATCAATCGGTATCGTTTCAAGGGCAATCTATAGCTGATCAGATATCATTTATCGTTTCATTAGATACCCTCAAAGGATCTAAAAAGCTAAAGCACATCATTAATCAGCAGGATAGTATACTGTCATTGAGGTCTGAAAAGGAAAAAAATCCTTTTTACCATTATTACAGGGCAAGAAAATTTTCGCTTGCAAAGAAAAAAGATAGCGCGCTGGCGGCTTATCAACAAATAAAGGGGTACCAAAAAAACGATGATATCGAACTTTTAAAGGATATTGCGATCATTTCATATTCCATAGCTAATGGGGCAATGGTAGAAGCCTCGCTTATGAACCGGATTTTATCGGGTTTAAAAACCGCTGAGACAAAGAAAAGCCGTTTGACCTATCTTTATTACGATTTAATTGCGCAAGCCTATTATCAAAATCATAACGAACAAAAATCATTGGAATATGCTGCCATGTATTTTGCGGCACATCCTTATAAAAATCATCCCGTTATTAAACAACGGTATTTTGATATCTCGTTTTTACTGGCTTCAAGGCTTGGCGATTTGAAAAAAATGTTGTACTACAACAACCAAGCGCGGATATTGGCTATTAATATCAAAGACAGTCTGGCACTGGCCCGCACTTATGATAATCAGGCACAGATTTACAGTAAACAGATGAAGCCAGGTGAGGCACTTGACTGTAGCCGCATATATTTTCGTTTTCTGAAAAAAATGGATAACCTGAACGATATTGCTTACAATAATCTGGCTACCTCGTTTATAAGAAATGCTCAACCAGATTCTGCTATTTTTTATTACCGTGCGGGAATGGAAATGGAGAAAAAAGATCCATCCGGCAAGCGTAAAACTTCTCCATATATGGGCCTGATCGATGCTTATAAACTTAAAGGTGATTATAGATCGGCACTGGAGGCTGCCGATTCCCTTTATAAAACTGAAATCAGAAATAACAAGGCTATAGAGGCCGCTAAAATAGCTGAATTGCATGAAAAATACGAGGTAGAAAAGAAAGACCGTAGTATCAACGAGCTTAACAGCCGCAATAAACTAAACGAAAAATTGATCAGTCAGCAACGCTGGTTACTATTCATGGTACTGGTGATTTCCCTCACTGCTGTATCGCTGTTCATTGTCACTTATCGCCAGCTTCGGTTAAAGGATAAGAACAAACTTCTGGCAGCAGATAACCAGCGTTTGATCATGGAACAAAAACTCCTTCAGGCACAGCTTAATCCACATTTTATATTTAATGCCATTTCTAATCTGCAAGGTCTGATTTCATCAGGCAATACGTCTGAATCCGTGAGGTATTTAAAATCTTTTTCAGGTTTACTAAGGGCAATCCTTGAACAAAACAGGAAGGATTTTATCACCATTGATGAAGAAATATCTTCGTTAAATAATTATTTGTTATTGCAGCAAATGCGTTATGCCGATACCTTTACTTATGAGATTTCGGTTTCGAAAGAGATTGATGCACAGGCCACACTTATTCCACCTATGCTCATCCAACCTTTCGTCGAAAATGCGATAGAACATGGATTTAGGAACATTCCTTACCAGGGGTGGCTTAAAATTTCATTTGACCAGCAGAATGGTCAGCTCGAAATAACGATAGACGATAATGGTTGCGGCTTAAATAATAAAGCAAGTGGTAATCATCAAAAACAGTCTTTGGCACAAACCATTCTGGCCGAACGGTTTGAGGCACTTTTTTGCCGTTATAGTCAAAATGCCAATTTTACGCTTACCGACAAAAACGATACAGGTGAGCGTGGTGTACTGGTAAAAATCAATATTCCGATTATCAACGATTAATTTACATCTAACATGAAACTTTACATACTGGAAGACGAACCGCGTATCCTGCAGCATATTCTACAGATTGTAAGCAGGATCGATTATGTACAGGTGGTGGGTTCTGCTGCCGAAATTGCTACTGCGGCCTCAGCAATACCGGCTTTAAAGCCCGAAATTATTCTCGCCGATATCAGGCTAAAGGATGGAGATAGTTTTCAGCTTTTTGAACAGCTAGGAATAGGGGATTTTCAGGTCATCTTTTTAACTGCTTATGATCAATACGCGATACAGGCACTTAATCTTGGTGCATTTGGCTACCTGCTTAAACCAGTTGATGATGAAGCTTTAACTTCCTCCATAAATAAGTGTTTTCACCACCGTAAACAGGATTTATTTGATCAGCAGCAATTAAGCATTGCTAAAGAACATTACCTTGCCCAGGGATTATCGGCCAATAAACGCATTGCACTTAAAACACTCGAATACATTGAAGTGGTTGCTATAGAAAATATCATGTTCTGCAAGGGCGATAAAGGATATACCACTTTTGTGATCAAAGGATCAAATGAAATACTGGTATCAAAAGGTTTGAAAGATTATGAGAGCCTGCTATCTCCTTTTGGTTTTTTAAGATGCCACCAATCCTACCTGGTCAATTTTGCTTACGTTAAAAAATATTTCAGGGAAGGCTATCTTCAAATGGAGAATGGAGAGAAGATCCAGGTTTCCAGCAGAAAGAAAGAAGAGGTATTAAGGTATCTGGAGAATATTGCTTAAGCTTATCCGGGCAGAAAATGTTAAAAACGCTCATGTTAAACGGGAAGTATATCTTAATCCGGTTCATTTCTATACTTCTCATAAACGCATTGATCCACGATCATTGCCATGTTGACTATTAATACACTTGGTGATTAACATGTAGCTGTTGATTATTCGACTATGATGTTTAAATATTAGCTTCGGTATTTAAATGCTTGCTGTAAACAAGGTATTTTTATGTTTGTTTTGATCAAAAATTGCTTTTGATTCAGATTTGTTTTTTTATATAATTACAAAATGAAATTCAAACTATTAATTCTCTCTGTTCTTGTTTCTTCGGCTATTCAGGCACAAACAAATTTAAACCCAGGTTGGGAGTATTTTTTCAAAAACAACCGTACAGCAGCACGTGATTTTTTTACAAAAGCAGCGCTGAAACCTGCATCTTCAGATGAAGCAAATGTTGCGCTTTCTATGATGACTGAAATGGACCGTTCGGATAAAGAGGGCTTTGACTATTTAAATAAATTAGCCAATACCTCTAAAAACCCGCAACCATACCTTATCGCACTCTGGAGCGATATGCCCAACAGGGCTTCGAAAATAAAAACGGCCGATCAGCTGGAGTTTTATAAAAAACTTGCAGCAAGAAAAGACGTTGACGGAACCCTAAAGGCATTGGCCTGTTCGTCACTAGGTTCGCATTACGAAGAGAAAAAACAATATGCCGAGGCAGATCAGTATTTTAATAAGATAGGCGAAATCGAAAATTGGTTAATTACAGGCGAGTATGAAAATATTTCGACCAGTGGTTTTGATAAACAATATGATGATATTCTAGCCCATCCGGAACTTAATTACGTTTTTACGGGCAAGAAGAACCGGAAATTTAGCTGGAGAACGGTACCCTACACCAGGCACGATAAATGGTTTGATTTTACCTATTACAATACTTATGAAAATGCATTACAGTTTGCTCAAACCTTTGTTAATGCACCTGTAAATACAACGGCACAATTACGGATCGGCGTATCCGGATCGGTAAAGGTTTGGGTAAACGACCGGCTTGTCATCAGCGAATCTGAAGAAAGAAACAACGATCTTGATGCCTATATCGTTCCGGTTAGCTTAAACCAGGGCTATAACCGCGTTTTGGTACAGATTGGCGAAAGCTATGCAGGCAGATCGAATTTTATGCTTCGTTTAACAGATGTTAACGGAACTCCGTTAGATCACCTTTCTGCCACGAGTACGCCACAAGCCTATTCAAAAGAAACTAACCCTGCTGCAGCTCAGCTAAAGTCGGTTGGCTTTAAATATTTTGAAGATGCCTTAAAAGCAAAACCTCAGAACTATTTAAATCAGTTAATGATGGCTAAGCTCTACCTGCGTTTAGGGAATGTGTTTGATGCGAGATTGATCCTGGAGAAACTTAAAAAGCGTTTCCCAGAAAGCACCTATCTGAACCTAATGATGATAGAACTGTTTGAGAAAGCCGACAATAGAACCGGAATAGAAACCCTCAAAGAAGAAATCAAAACACACGACCCTGAATGTTCACTTGCGCTTGAACTGATGTATACTGAGCATTTTCAACAGAATGATTACGTGCGGGCAAAAGAAATTATCTCCAAACTCGAAAAAATCTATGGTGAGAATGAAGCGGTTTTGATTAAAAAGCTTAATATACTCGGACAAGAGAAAAAACAACCGGAAATTATCGCTCTGGTTGAAAAAAATTATCCTCAGCATTTAAGTTCAGCAGATATTGTGAATTTAAAATACCTGATTGAAGTACAGATTAGAAAGAATCCGAAGGCTATTGATATTCTTCAAAAGTATATTAACGAAAATAACGATTACAAAGCGGCCAAATATGTAGCTAAATTATACATGGATAAGGGAGAAACTGACGCGGGAATTGATATTTACAAAAAAGAACTGAAAGATGATCCGATTGCGTTTGCGGTTTATACCGACCTGGCGGCTAGTTATTATAAGCTGCAACAGTATGATGAGGCTGAAAAATTATATTTAAAAGTACTCGACATCGACCCTAACAACGCGTTTGTATATTCCCAGTTGGGTATGTTGTATAATGCAAATAAGCAGAAAGAGAAAAGTATTAAGGCTTACGAAACGAGTTTGCAGATCGATCCGAATAATTACACTGTTATTCAGTTGTTAAGAACCCTTCAGGATAAAAAAGCCGTTTTCGATTACTTCGAGAAACCAGACGTGAAAGTGATGGTTAGCCAGGCACCTTCAAAAACCGAATATCCCGATGGACAGGTTGTGGTTTTAAATAATGAGGTGCAGAAAGTTGTTTATGAAAACGGAGGATCGGAAGAGAAACACTTTTTTACAGCAAAAATACTCTCCCAGAAAGGACTTGAAAGCTTTAAGGAGTACGCAATTCCTTATAACAATGATCAGAACTACGCTATCGAAATTGCTGAGGTGATAAAAGCCAATGGGACCAAAGTTCCGGCCGAAACCAACGATAATGAATTGGTGTTTACCAACCTCGAAGTTGGCGATGTAATCAATATCCGCTATAAAATCGAAAATTTCCACATGGGGGCCATGTCTAGCCACTTCTGGGACGCTTTCTATTTTAGTGATGGACTAGATAATCTTAAAATTAAATATTCGCTGCTCATCCACCGCGACAAAGCATTTAAATATGTGTTTTCGCAGCAAGATATCACTCCTGTTAAAACAGCAAAGGATGAATTTGATTTGTACGTGTGGGAGAAGAATAAACAAGAAGCATTAAGGTATGAGGATAAAATGCCGCCAATGGATGATGTAACCAATATGCTGTATTTATCATCTATTCCGGATTGGAAATTTATTGCAGATTGGTACGATAATATTGCTTCGGCCAAAGCAAGAAGCAGTTATGAAATTAAGACAGTAGTAAACGATTTGTTTGAGGGCAAAGGTAATTTAGATGATTTGACCAAAATCAAAATGATTTATAATTACATCATTACCAACATCGCATATAGCTCTGTATCGTTCAGGCAAAGTGGTATTATCCCACAAAACCCATCAACAGTTATTAATACCAGAATTGGCGACTGTAAAGATGTGTCTACGCTTTTTGTTAGCATGTGTAAAGAAGCTGGTATTTCGGCAACACTGGCTTTGGCAAATACCAGAGATCGGGGGCAGCATACGCTATTATTGCCAAGTATCGAATTTAATCACTGCATTGCCAAATCTACTATAGCTGGGAAAGATTATTGGGTAGAACTTACTTCCGGAACTTTGCCTTTTAACACTTTCAGTAATACTTTTCTTGGGTCTAATATTCTTGAAATTAACAAAACGAGCACAGGTTTGACTCCATTTAATCCCGGTATAAGAGGAAAAAATATTATGGGTTACAAAACCGAAGTGAAGTTGGAAAATGCCGATATGATGGTTAAGGAAACGAATTGGAATACCGGATCAATGTCCAGCTATATGAGAAGTGTCTTTAACGATTTGAGCAATGCAGATCAAATCAAGAAGATGAAGGAAGATTTGACAGGTACTTATCCTGAAAATGAGATTTATAGCCTGAATTTTACCAACCTAAATGCCGCAAAATCAACTTCTGATACAGTAGCAACCGCCTGCTCATATAAATTGCTCAACGTGAGCAAAAGTGTAGCAGGAATGTCTATATTCTCTATTCCATGGTCAAACAAATCATATGCTACAGCACTGCAGGTGGTTTCACCGCGGAAATTTGGTATAGATCTTACCCAATTATTTGGCATTGATGAGTCTAACCAGGAATTATCTTTAGAACTTCCTGTTGGAAAGACGATGGTTCAGCCTTTTAAAACGGTGCAGCTGACCAACGATTTTATTGATTTTAAGCTGGAAAGTGAACAACAGGGAAATAAAATCCTGTTGAAGCGGAGTTTCGTGTTAAAGAAAGATTACGTTCCTTTAGATAAAATCGATCAGTTTAAAACCTTCTATAAAGAAATGGCCGAAGCAGATGATCAACAGTTGGCGATGAAATAGAATTGGAGCCCATACCGAAATAGATTTTCCTTTCAGATATATTTGTTTGTAAAAAAAACAATAACGTAAATAGAAAAAACTAACGCTATGGGCTTCCTTGTAGCCGCATATCCAGTGGCTTTTCATATAGCAGCAGTTTTCGCCAGGTTTTTCCCTGCCCATTTTCTTAAAAGCAATGTCAAAACATATTGCCATTATCCGGGCAACAGAATGGCTTGGTATCTCTTAACGCCTAAATGCCATTGCGCGTTTATTCAGGCTCATATTTATTGTTTCTGAATGAAGAGCCTGGTCTTTGTAACATCCACTCTGATGGAGAAGTTTGCATCATACAAAAAACTCATCACTTGCGTTTACGTATGGTTTTTAATGGTCAACAGAAATACGCTTTCATAATTCTATACTCAGGCCTAATGATGAGTTATAATTTATACTGATTTTTAAGTATTGCTTCCAGGTGGAATCAATTGTATCTTGTAAACAGATGCATGTACTTCTTTATAATTAGGGGAATCAGTTTTTATTTAACTGGCTAAAAATTATAAAATGCATTACAGTCTATCCCGAATATAATCCTATTCATGTAGAGAATGGTAACATCTACATAATGTATTCTTATTTTGGATTTTATATTTAGATATTATGTTTGAATTAGATTGATAATGTGTCAGATGGTTTCCGTTTTGAGCTATGTTATGCGGAAAAAAGAAATGTTAGCTTTCGTACTTAAAAAAATCAAACCTGATGATTAGATAGCGCATATGATCACTGTCAGTAATACCTGCTGTCGCTTGATATGAAAGAATTGATCAAAGCATTAAGATTCAGGCTGAAATTGCCTTTAATCTCATCAAATACACTATCATGGTAAATAACCATTTAAAAACTACAATTAACTTATCACCTATTTTATAGCACTTATTTGATATTAAAGTCATGGCAAAGATAACACCAATAACAAATGGATATATAGATGAAATCATTAAGGCATCTGGTCCTTTCAATCCAAATTTAAACAAAACACAGGGCATTAAGTTAAGGGAGCTTATAAAAAAGCTGAGAGATGGGGCTGCAGACGAAACCAGTATTTATAATTTAATTAGTCCGGCAATTAATGCAGTAATGGTCACTAGCTTTGATGAATTTGGTTATGATACAACCATCCGAAGCAATAGTGGGGCAACTAAATATTTTAATGCTATTTATGAATCTCTGGTTATTGGCAGTTCATCGCCAGAAAAAACTGATTTTACCTATACAGTTGAAGAGAATCTGTCCAGATTAACTGAGGTAGATACCTGTGTGATGTGGTTGAACTGGTTCAGTGAAGGGTTTACCAATCCAACAATTGTGAAGGCTGGGATCAGTCAGGATGTCAAAGCGGAAATAGCTGATGGCATGTGGACTGCTGGAAGTTATAATAAGGATACGGCCCTTCAAATATCTAATCTTATTGGTCTGGCCGGAACACAAAATGATCAGAGTTTCACCAATGGAGCGCTTTATCTTCAAGAGCGAGGCTATAAGGTTGGCTTTGCACCTATTGTCAGATTTATAAATAACAGTGATATCCATGATAAGGAGCGCTGGAGGGGAGAGGTCACATTCTCAGAAGAATCATCAGTAAATGCCTGGATAGAAAGTTATAAAACTTTCGTTGAATATTACCTTAAGCTTTCAAGTGACGAGGGTATTGATTTGTCACTTATCTACATTGGATCGGAGATGGTTACACTGTCTACAAATACCAATGCAGCCATACGAAACAAATGGTTTGTTACATTAAAACAACTTGCAGCATCTGCCAGGCATTATTTTCCTGCTTCAAAAATTACATATGCTGCAGATTGGACAGAGTTTGGTTATACGAATAATCAATTTTTTATGGATTGGCTTTGGGCAGATCCGAATATCGACCATCCTGGGATTGACTATTATATGCCTATATTGGAACAGCATTCAGATGATGTTGGTACAATTAAAAAAGGCTTTATTGCTGGAGAACTAATGGATTATTACTACAGTGGACATAATAGTGAGAATAGGAAATATTCTGTTTCCGATGGTAAAGGTAAATCTGCATTGAGCAAAACCAAAATGAGTGTTCAGTATGGTTTAAAAAACATCCGTTCATTTATCAACAATCAACACTATCAAACAAAAAGAGATGGCTTCATCGCCGATTCGTCTCCTCTGGTCATTGATAGCAACTATATTAATTCCATACAGGAAACCAATAAATTGATAAACGGACTTACGGGGAACGGAATAGTTGATTCCGTTATTAAGTTAGGTGCTAAAGGTGGGGTTGGAAAAGCACTTGGATTGAATAAAAAATGGTTGCGGTTAAATGGTGCTCAATTTGCAAAATGTGATTTGTCAAATATACCAGGCAGCCCGCAAATCATAGATTTTTCTTTAGATTTTCTTATTGAGGAAATTCCAGGCGGATATGGACGTGTTTTCAAATGTGATCTTTTAGACTTATTCTTTGATGGAAATACGTTGAAACTGGCTATCAATAATAGTACTTATTTAGATGTCATCACTTCGGTAAATATAAATTCAGCCTATCACCTAGCAGTAAAGATTGAAAATGGTTCTGCGATGGTTAAATGTGGAACTTTCGTAAATACATCTGCTGTCAGTCAGACTAGTTTAGGTAGCACATTTTTTCTCGGGGCTGGCGGAGAGACGTGGGATTTTGTAAAATGTAAAATATATCAGTGCAAAATTGCGGCAAAAAATGCTGCCGATTGGTACGGGGGAACGTTTCATTTTGAAGATGAATATTTGGGAAGAAGAACAGAATGGGATGCTAATTTTATACTTGGACAAAACAAAACCTTAATGGCCACAGAACTGGGGGTTGCCTCTGTTTCGGGTTCTTTAGTAGAGCCCAATGTTTTTCCACATATACGCAAATCGAATCAATCGGATGCTATTCTCCCACAAAATAACAGTAATGAATATTTTAGAAGATTGCAGAGTTTCGGTTTTTACATTAATGAAATTTTTGGTCCATATGGCTCATCATTTGATATTGATGAAGTTCACCAATCATTAGGGCTGAGGCTTTTGATCGAGTTTTTAAAAGCTGCAGGTTGTCCTACCCAAGTTGTATACAACCTGGATGCAAGGTACCACCTCTCTTTAAAAGCCGTTACAGGAGGTGCCTTATATTATATAGATGCGCCAAACCATTTATTTAACCATGCATTAAATGGTAAATTGGTTAATCATTATATAAACGGGATAGATCAGGAAATCCGACCTTAGTGGATTGGAATCTGTTCTTTGGTATGCGTGCTGCTGACCTTTAAGAGCAATTTTTAGAATTGTTCTTAAGGGCAGTTCTGGTATCAACATCACATCCGGATATCAGTTAAATAAAACTTTTGCCAATATTTTTGAAGAGCGCTGAACAGCCCTGGGCTTTTTTTCTTTTTGCGTTTACCAGGCCGGATCAGAAAGCCGGTTATGGGCCATCCTATTAAAACTTAAGCGCAATGCTGCCAATAAATTGCGCCGGAGCTTGTGGAGTTAACCTTACCGACCAGGCTTTTTCGCTGGTTAAATTATTTACCTTAAAGTTAACGCGGTATCTGGGCTGGTCATAAAACAGGGCGGCATCCAGCATGGTGTAGGCCGGTATGGTAATCTTGGTACTGTGTGTGTTGGTTTGGTAGGATTTGCTTCCATAATTACCGCCAAAGCCAATACCCAGGCCGCGCAAGCTTCCTTCCGGCAAACGATAACTCACCCAGAGGTTAGCCATTTTATCCGGACCGGAAAGTGCCGGGCGCAGATTATTCACTGTTGCATCAGCCTTGGTAAATAAGCTGTAATTGTAAGCGTAACCTGCTATAATATTCAGACCGCTGAAAGGATTTGCGATGATATCAACCTCAATGCCCCGGCTGAGTTGCGAACCGTCCTGGATAGAATAATTAACGTCCCGTGGGTCTAAACGTAGAACATTGTCCACTTTTATATCATAGTAACTTATTGTCCCCGATAAACGATTATTAAATAAATCACCTTTCAAACCAAATTCAAGCTGATTGGCATGTTCTGGTTTGAATGTGGTGCCATCAAGTGACTGACCATTTCGATTAAAAAATCCGCCCATATAATTACCGAATAACGACAGGTGGTCTTTACTGATTTCATAAACTAATCCTAGCTTTTGTGAAACAGCCGTTTGTTTATAAGGACCGGCAGATGTGCCGCTTGATCCTAAGCCTCCTGTGATCTGCCCGGTTACAATATTATAAACACCCTTGTAATCGAATGTATTTACCCTAATGCTCGCCATGGCCAGCAATTTGTCGGTAATGTTAAATACGTCTGATACATAGGCCCCATAGGTGTTATCGCGATTATATTCTTTACGTAGCGTACCCCTGCTGCTTAGCGAGTCTACTTTGAAACGGCTGATGCGATAAGCCGGCTGTGGGTTTATAAAGTTTACATCCTGGTTGTAATTAACCGTAACCCGGTCAAAATCGTTATCGTTATGATAAAAATCTATACCGGCAACGATACGGTTGCGGAACTTGCCTATTTTGAAATCACCGATAAAATTCTGCTGTATGTTTGTTGCGATGAAATTGGTATTTCCAACGATAATCTGCGGGCGTACTGTAGTTGCAGATCTTCCGTTCAGCGCGGTAATGTAACCATCAATGGTGGAGCGGTTTCTTGAAATAATGGTTTGAGATGTCCAGCTACCCGATATTTTATAATTTACCTGCGCAAAGATGTTCAGCATCTGTGTGGAGTAAGTAAGATCGTTGCTCAGGAATGTCTTATTATAGGGGAAGCCGATATCGGTAACCGATTGATCGGTATTGGGCATGATAAAAGGATTAAAGCGAACAACAGATGTGCCTTTTTCCTGTCCGAATTCAACGTCCATCAACAGTGATAGTTTATCGGTGATCTGATAGGAAAAACTAGGAGCTATTGCGATATTATTCGTGAAACCAAGATCCTGAAAACTTTTTTGATGGGTAGTGGCGGCATTCAGGCGGAATAAGGCCGTCTTATCTGCATTAACAGATGTGTTTACATCAAGTGTTAAACGGTTAAGGTTCCAGCTTCCTGCGGTATAAGCTACCTCCCCGCCAAAATCATTATAAGGCTTTTTAGTTACACGGTTATATAAACCACCGTAACTGCTGGAAATATTGGTGCCGAACAAGGTCGTGGATGGTCCTTTGATGGCTTCAATGCGCTCCAGATTCACGGGGTCAATGAATGAGAAAGCTGGTCCGGCCACACCATTGCGTGCATTCGGCTCGGTTTCAAAACCACGGGAGCGGAAAGTCACCCGACCTTGGTTCAGAATCAAAGGGATGCCGGCTCCAGGTACGTTTTTCGAGATGCTACCCAAATCTATTACAGCTTGCTCCTGCATCAATTCTTTTGATACTGAATTGTAAACCTGCGGATTCTCCAGGCTTTTGAGCGGTAAGCGCGCCACATAACGGCTTTCACGTTTTGAAAATTTATTGATGTTGGAAGCAATGGTCACTTCCTGTAAAGCTTGTACGTTTTCTGTAGGTAGTTTAAAATTGCCCATCGCGGTTTGTCCAGCAACAACAGTTACTTCTACAAGGTATTCCGGAGCGCCCAAAACCTGGATTTTTAAATGATAACTGCCAGGGTTAATATGAATGAAATGATAAGTGCCCGTCTCATCTGTAAGTGTGGCCTTTTCGAGTTCGGTTATGGTAACAGATGCTGATGTATAGGGAGTGCCGTTTACCAGAAGAATTTTACCAGTGATGTTTCCTGTATTTTGAGCTTTTGCTGTTATACCTGTGCATAATATAGAAATTACCAGGAGTATACGTAAATAACTTGCCATTAGTTTAAGGGATAGAAATAATGGGCGCAAATATATCTAATTTAAAATAAGTCCAAATAAGTTTTAGCAAATTTATGTTCCATTCGTTATGGGATCATATCTTTAAATGGAGCATTGAAGTTTCATGTTGAAATGAAAAATTGGAGATGTCCATTCTTCTCACTTAAAAAGTGTCGGGTTTTGAGCGATTATCGTTTTCGCTTTTGATGCTGCTATTTGAAATGGAAGTAAGGTCAGCTAATCCGCTGGCGAAAGGTTTGTTTTAGAGAACCTGCAGATTTAAAGCGTCAACTATGAATGAAACAATCGTGAATGATACCTGTGGTTGATAAATAAAAAAAGGCTACTCTTTTGGAGCAGCCTTTGTCTGTTTTGGGAGTAACTCCCTTTGTAGCCCTAACGGGAGATTCTTTGAACCACTTTTTAATTTTTTAGACGTTTTGGATAAATTACTTCAGAGATCCGCATCCAGAAAATCAATACTTTGTTGACTTTCGATGTGCAAGAATTTGGGTATTTCGGGAATACTATGCATGCCTTTACGTTCCAAGCTGTTCAGTAGGCAATATGGATTTGTAGCTTTGCTCTTACCGCTCTGAGAATACCAGATTCTTGTTGCCCTCTATTTTCCCCTTGTCAATAATCTTTAAAAAGGCTTCTTGTGCTTTGCAAAAGCCCTTACGAGCTACCAGGAGCACCCAAAGAATAACGGCCTAGAAACAGATAAGATGTCCAAGTTTGATTTTCTTTTAAAGCTGTGTTTCCTCCGCCAAGAATCGATTTCGACCATCAAACACACCTTGTTTCAGAACAGGCTTGGACAGTCTTAAATCTCATTAAAATCAGTCAATTGAACACTTTTTACCGAAAATCAGTGCCAGTTTGCGACGTCAGATGTGGCCAGTTTTGGAATAATCTACAGATAAGTGTTAGAAAAACGAGAATTCGTGTTAAAATTTTAGCATACCCTCAGTCTATCTTTGTATTGTACATGACAGTAGATGTTTAGTTTGACATTTAAAGATTTAATAGAATGAAATATTTTAAATTTTTGAGCAAATGCACCGGGAGAATGGGATGCCCATACCAGAGCATCCTATGCTCAGTTTGCTTCGGATTACACCCGGGATGACACTCAATTTTAATGAGTTTACCCGCGATTTTTATATGATCGGATTAAAGAATGTACGGGCAGGTCATTGGCTCTATGGCCGCACTAAGTTTGATCATGATAAAGGATCAATGGTTTTCTGGAAACCCAGACAGATTATTGAAATCAAGAACCTGGAATTTGAGGATGATGGTTATATTTTATTATTTCATAAAGATTTCTTTTAGGCTCTAGTATAGCCCTCGATAATCATCTGTGAAAATATATGCGCAAAGAAAAGTCTATTAGCAACCTGGCGGGTCTGGTTGAAGATTCTAACATTTATGTAACAAGACGGTTACATTGCTTATTCTAGCTTACGCGCTTTACTACATTGAATAGAGAGCGTTAATTACGAATGCTGGTTTGACTTACATTTCAAATCGGCATCATTTTTAGAAGAGATGCAAGCTGTCGGCAGTTCTCTTATTCTAGTCGCGTTACTAGATGGCGTTAGGACAGCGTAATAACGCAGATCGCAACACCCATGCCCGCTGAAAATTTATCCCAAATGCGCCAAAGCACGATTTCCTTTCAAGGAAGCGTAGAGCCTTTACTTTTAGCTTTTAATTTCCGGTTTAAATGGCGAGGGGAAGCATAGGGCTTGAAACGGAAATCATCTTTTAGCGGAAGAGGCAGCAATGGAAAGCCTGACCCGCAAGGATTCCCTCAAGTGTTGTAAAGCGCAAAAACTTAGAGAATGTTAGCGAGCGGTATTGCGTCTGTCATTCCTTAAGAACGTTGCCCCAGCAGATATCCCAACCGCGTGAATTCAAACAGATCACCAATGGACTAATCCGTTCTTATGAGGCAGAACTGGAGGAAGCGAATAAAAAGTGATTTTAATATTTCGTAGCTTAGTTTTTTAACCACCTTATCTAAATGAATGTAACGTTCTACGGCCCTAAAGGCTACGATTATCAATACTATGCTAGTGCCTATCTGATATTATATCTTTGGAATGATGATTCCACTGGCATGATAATGACGGAAGCATATATTGACAAAGCCGGTCATGAAGATCTGTTGCTGACTCTTACCAATCATCACTCAGGTGAGGAAGTGAATTTGGAATTTGAATGTAAGGACAGGATGAGTGAATTTGACCAGTTTTTTCTTAGGGATGCGCTATCAAAGTTTACCGCAGGCAGAGATGATAGTTTTATACTTAGTCGACTATATCAAGCCAGTCTAAATTTTATATGCTTCTTTACCTCCGCCAGGGCGACCAGTAATATAGAAGAACTCAAACTGATTGGCTCGGAAAACAATGTCCTTCAACCCAGAAAGGGCATACCAAAGACTAAGGCAGCAGCATTTGGTAAATTGTTAGCGGATAACTTTTCTAAGCAGGCAGATGGGCGCGGTAAATTTGGTGCTTCTTTTTTGAGCGGCTTAATAAAAGATGAATTCGTTGCACTATTAGAAAAAGTCAGCGTGATTGATCAGCATAACCATGATATGGTGATATTTAAAATAGGAATTGTGCTGAATTCACTTGGTGTGGCAGAAGTCAATCATAAAAATGTTATCGAAAGCCTCTATAACCTTGTAAAGGGCAGTGCGAAAAGTGGCATCAACATTTTGCCAGGGGTAAAGGAGATAGTGAACGCCGTAGTAAGACGTACAGCACCGTTAGGCCCCAATTATATACATAGGCCAATAGAAAGTACATTGATTTCTGACCTTAGAGCAAAACACTTTTTATTATTAGAAGGTGTCTCACTCTGTGGCAAAACGCAGGTTGCCTACGCTATTGCCAATCAACTGCTGAAGGAAAACGAGTCTTTCGAATATCAGGTGAAAATGGATATAGCATCCGCAGATCAATTCCTCTTTGAAAACACAACGGGAGGGAAAATCTGTTATTTAGAAGATCCTTTTGGCCATTCCTTAGATGCGGTAGATTCTAACTTAGTCAAAAAGTTGAATAACCTGATCGAAAATGTCGCTGAAGCCAAAGGGAAGTTGCTTATCGTTACTTGCAACTCTGAGATTGTTGACTACATCAGGGGCGGTTCGCTGTATGTTAACCAGTGGCACAATCTAACCATATCCGACCGATCTTTTCTGAGCGATGCATGGGCTACATTCTCTAGTGAAGAGGCCGTTCCCAAGTTTTTTACCAAACAGGTGAAGATACTGTTAGAAACGCTGCCGGAGAAGGAGCTTTTTCAGCTAGGGCAGTTGAGGGTGTTGGCCATTTTAAAAGTATCTAAAGGGGCTCTTAGTACCGAGCAAATTACAAACAAAGCCAATGTCAAGGCGCAGGACGTAGCCCAGTCTTTGAAGAAGAATCATAAGCGGATCAGGTATATGTTATTGCTGGGAGCAGCTGCAACTACCCAGACTGGGCTCAACGATAATGACCTGAATTTTATTCTTCATAGTTCTCCGGACTATCTTCCAGGCTTCAATAAGACTGATCCTAGATCGATTGGAGGCACTTTAAAAATGGGAGATGGGGCGTCGGATTTCAAAATTAAAAATTATAAGAATCCGATAGATGGTTATAAGATGGAACAGATACATGAAAGCATAAGTATTTTGATTGACCTCAATTATGTAACCTTTGCAGATAATCAATATTTTTTTGCTCATCCTATTTATCAGGAAGCCGCAAGGTTGCTTTTGGCGGACAAAAATGTATTACGTTTCAACGAAAGCCTGAACTTTCTTACAAAGATTATTGGTGGATTAAATGAGAAAGCAGCGTTGCAGGCGGTGAAAAGTCTTTACATCATTTTCAACGGTCAGCGGACCGATATGGAAAAGAGGAAGCTGCTTGACCTAGCTAAAGCTGCTGGTAAATCCACCTTCGTTACCGTCAGGGATGAAAGTGCTTTGTTTTTAGCCAACCAGTTTCATCTTTTGGATAATGACCAGCAAAAGGATTTCATCAGGACTTTTCGGCGAAAGTCTGACTTTGCTGATAACATTTTTAGATGGGATGGTGAAGTTGTTTTCATCCCAGAAGTTGACAATATCCCTTTCAATTTAGAGTTCCTGACTTATAGAACCGACCCTAAAATACTTCAGGAAAAATGGGATCGCTATGTCAGCGAAAAAGCTGTTCTCTCACCGAGGAATGCCTTCGCACTTCTTTCGGGCTTGATTGATCTTGCAGAACATCAATCAAAAGTAAGCTTCGATATAACCTCACTGAGAGACTTTCTGGAGTATCAGCAACTTTTTATCAGGGAAATGGCGGTATTCCTGATCGCGGCCAGTTTGAATGACAATACATTCACAACACTTGATACCATTACCTTTGAAGATAATCCCTACATTAAGTATCACATTATTAGGGGTCTCTTTCGCTCTTATCCTCACTTCAAAAAAACCGAGGTTCGAAACAATGCCAACCTTTTTCTTAAATCAACTTTTGACGATCCTTTTGTTGTGATTCGGGCAATTCCGCTATTCACGCAGTTCGCCTCCGCGCATGCTTCGGATTCTTTCGACTGGATGGAAACAATTACACCTAAAGATGAAGACCAAATGTGGGAACTGTGGGGTGAGCTCATGCCTATCTTTTTTAAACAACTACCGGCCAATGTTCATATTAATTTCGCTCGCTTCCATGGTACCTTGTTAGAAGCGAAAGTAGGAACCCGAACCAAGGGTATTATTCTTTTAGCTTACACCACCTGGTTACGCGAGAGGCTTACTGAACAGTTCGCTATTCCTGAGATTGCCGATATTTTTATCAACGTCTTTTATCACCAAGGTCCAAATTTGGACAGCAACACGCTGCGTCAGCTCATTGCGATAACCCAGCAGGTACAGATCTCCCTATTCAGAGAGAAATTCTTACGTGCTGCTATCGGCCTTTGGGATAAATTCGATGAGGATGTCAGAAATGACGTTTTAACTTTTTTGGGTAAGATCAGTTACAGGGGAAAGATCATGGCATTTACTACCCAAAATGCTACCAAGCAAGTACAACAATTGGTGGCAGGTAAGTCAATCGTTGGCTTGGCTCCAGAAAGGGTTGTATCGGATATGCCGGAAAGCTTCGTTCTTGATTGTTTAGTTAATATTTATGAACTTGAAGAAACAGCCGAGTATTTTTTTGTGGACCGAAAGTTCTGGGGTAGGGTATTGAATGGTTATCTGCTCAAACCAGATTCTGCTTGTTTTCAGATTGCTCTTTACCAATATCTATATGAAGTATGTGTTGCCGAGAAAACTGGTTCCTATTTTCCAAGAAGTACAACAAAATATCTAAGAGAACTGGCGGCTCTTATCAATTCTGACGAAAAAGCAGTTACTGTTGCTTTAGAGGTGCTAATAACATTGATGGTAGAATCGGACCATAAAAAAATCAAGAACTATGCGGATATTTTGTTAAGCCATTTCTCTGAAGAGCATCGAGTAAGATTTATGGCCGTTGTAAATGAGCATTTGTCAGCTTTTGGGAGAGAGGATAAGTTAGCGCTTTTTCCTGACATTATTCATCCACAATTGGAAAAACTTATTAAGCCTGAGCTTGACGTTTATAATCTTCAAAAAGAATTTAAAGAGACGAAAAATCCTGCACTAGGCTATCGGCTAAGGGAATTACTTATAAATGCATAGATGCTAGAGCCTTTCATATCGGTGACCTGATGAATATATACTTAGGCTGGGCAAAGAAAAATAAACACTTTTTCCAGGATGGTGAGATTGACAAGATTCAGGATTACTGTGAATATCTGTTCGACCGGGGCTTTGATCAGGAAATGGCCTTAATAAAAAGAAGAGAGACCAGGATTAGAGCGCTTAGCTCACTTCAAATCATGAGTTACAACAAAGAAGAGATAGAGAATAAAACTGCATAGGTTTTTATATAAGGAGAATAACCAAAGATACTTGTTCTGTAAAAACGAAATTCCTACTGTATAAATGATTTGAATATAATATTTGATGGAAAGTAGCAAAAGAAGAATTTACTGATAATATTTTGTCTTTGGAATGAAGTGGCCAGATTGGCTGAACTAGATGACTGACATTCTACTGTTAAACGATTTATATGGATACAAAGGAATCAAAAAATGATGCGGAAATAGCTTTAGATTATATCAATCATACCGAGCGGAATATCTTCCTGACGGGTGGTGCGGGAACGGGAAAAACCACCTTTTTACGGTTTCTTAAATTACACTCACATAAGAAGTTGGTTATAGCAGCCCCAACCGGTGTAGCAGCGATTAATGCTGGTGGAATAACTTTACATTCTCTTTTCGGTATGCCCTCTCAGATCGCCTATCAATCTGGAGTTCCGGAATATCGATTAACTGGCCCGTTAAGAGCCCTTTTACGCGAGCTTGAAATTCTCGTAGTTGATGAAGCGTCAATGTTGAGGGCTGACTTGCTAGATGCTATTGATGCCATTTTACGTGAAGTAAGGCAGGACCGACGGCCCCTTGGCGGGATACAAGTGCTTTTTATTGGAGATTTGTATCAGTTACCCCCAGTAGTAAAGCAGCAAGATGAACTGATCGATAATCGGATATCTCAAAGTTCATATTTTTATGCCTCCAACGTTTTCAGTAGTTTAAAGGTAATAACTCTTGAACTCAAAACTGTATATCGGCAGGGTGACCCAGAATTTATCTCCTTACTTAATTCAGTTCGGAAAGGTACAATTTCCCAGGCTGAAATTGACATACTAAACCAACGTCATGAAGTGATGCCGCCTCGAGATAATACCATTGTATTGACTACACATAATAGAAAGGCTTCGCAATTAAACATCGAGGAACTTGGAAAATTGAAAAACAAGCTTTATACTTTTTCAGCCCAAATAAATGACGAATTCCCCGAGGATAAATTTCCTGTTGAGATGGAACTTAATCTGAAAGTTGGTTGTAGAGTTATGGTAATTAAAAACGATACATCTCCTAAACAAAGTTTTTACAATGGTAAGACCGGTACTGTGGTATCAGTGACAAGTGAAATTATTGAAGTCAGATTTGATGATAACACTGTAGCTGGTTTGGGGAAGGAAACTTGGTTAAATGTGGGATACCAAACTGATGAAGCAACTCAGAAGTTTAAAGAGGTAGTGCTGGGAACATTTACTCAGTTCCCTGTACGGCTGGCATGGTCAATAACAGTGCATAAAAGCCAGGGATTGACGTTTGATAGTGCCGTGCTTGACCTCTCGGATGCCTTTGCTGCTGGTCAAGTTTATGTCGCCTTAAGCCGGATTAAGACGATTAACGGAATATTCCTCAAAAAGAAAATCGATCCCTCTGTTGTCATAGCTCCTGTTATTGACGAAACAAAATTCAATATTTTGGGAAAGTCTGAGGTACAAAACGAACTAAGGGTTGCTAAATTTTCCTACATAGAAAACCTATGCCGGCAAGTTTTAGATTGGCAAAAGCTAACCGAATCCTTTGCAACAGATATAAAAGGCGATGTGGCGATAAGTTCGATTTATGATAAGTTGGCGGTGCTAAAAAAGCAGGCTATGACATTTTTAAATGAGATTGTCGGACGGCTATCACATAAAAACGAATCTGATTGGACTATACTGGCAGAGCGTTTATCGAAAGCTGATAACTATTTTTCTCAGGAACTTCGCAGTAAGTGCATCACTCCCTTGAAACATCTCTTAAAATCTCATCAGGACGATTATATGTTCAGAGGCAGGACAAATTTATTTAAGGAACATATCAAGCAATTGGAGAATAAAATTAGATCCATAAGTTCACTTTCGGAATTATTGAATGAAATAGAGAAGGGCATAGCATATCAGCCTGAAGTTTCTGTAGCCCGATCAAAGGATCCAAGGCCTGCCAAAGTTAAATCGCCAACTATCCTACCTATCGTCGAAGCTACATCCACCGAAAGCCAAAGCCTCATTCTTTTCTTACAAGGGCGGTCTATCAGAGAAATTGCTGCACATCGGTCACTTGGTATCCCCGCAATAGAATCTCATTTGGCAACATTCATACCTACCGGAGAAGTTCGGTTGCCAGATCTTATACCTGCGGAATTAATAGAGGAAATAATTCCAAAGGTCCAGCATCTGCAAGCTCCATCAATAGCCGATCTAAGGCCGTTTGCTTCCGGGAAGCTGTCGATGGGGCAGTTATATGCGCTACATATCTATCTCATTTCCAAGGCTAAATCGCTGGATTTGTAGGAAATAAGTATTATTTTATTTTCATGCTTGCGATATTTAGCAATGTTTTCTATATTTGCTTGTAATAATTAGCAAAGCTTATTTTTTATGGAAAATTACGGGCCCTATTTTAAGGCATTGAGAGAATCGAAACAGTTGACCTTGCGTGAGGTGGAAAAAGCGACTGATGTGTCAAACGCCTATCTAAGTCAGCTCGAGTCAGGGAAGATTAAGCAACCGTCACCGTTGACATTGCATAAGCTGGCGACATATTATGGGGTGAGTTACGAGTTGCTGATGGAAAAAGTTGGTTATCCAGTACCGGGCAAGCAGGAGCAAGCTAGAATTAGCACCGGCGCAGCCGCCCACCGTATTGGCGAGATATCGGATGAAGAAGAGGTAGAGTTGTTGAATTATTTAAAGTTTATCAGATCACGTAAAAAATAGAGGATGTTTACGCATACAGGATATAAGATCTTTCAAAAGTGCGAGCTTCAATGGTATTTCAAAAATATCGTTGCAGACGGCCGCGTGAAAAATGATCCATTTCGAAAAGAAGTGACTATCCTGTCCAAACTTGATTCTATAGAGTCTTGGCGTGGCAAAATCGTCGATGACATCGTAAGCCGTTTATTGGTTCCAACGATCAACAGAAAGATGAATATCGATCGGGGCTATCTAATTGGAGAAGCGGACCGTCAGTTTGATGCGCAGTTAGAGTATGCTGCTTTTCAAAAATACCGTGAACCAGGTAGAAAATTTAGCCAGGATGCTGATTTCGCGGCGCTTTTTAATTTCGAGTTTGGTTTAGACTGTAGCGAACAGGCATTAATAGACGCCAGAAAGGATATTCATGCGGCTTTAAACAACCTGTTGGATGATGGCGAATTTATTTCCTATCTAAGGTCAGCAAAACTTTTGGTTAGTCAACGTTCGCTGCATTACCAGTTTAGTGGGCTGCCAGTTTCATCAAAGCCGGATTTAATAGTGTTCTTCGAAGATCGCCCTCCCCATATTGTCGATTGGAAGGTGCACACTTTTGGTATACACACCTATGACGAACAGCTAATTTCCTACGCCGTAGCTCTTTTTAAAGTGGCTGCGACCAAGCCCCATGTAGACTTCCCGGTTAACTTGAAGTCGCATCAAATTTTTGACTACAAATTGTCGGAGTACCAATTATTACATCCAGATAGAATTAGACGGGATTATGAGGTAACTGCCGAACGGCTAGAAGAGTTGAGTGATCGGATGTCAAGGGGGGTAATAGAAATGTATCAGAAAGGTTGCCATAAAAAGTATGGAGAATCAGATCCGTCGAATTTTGAAACGACCTATTATATAGAAAATTGTCATACCTGCTCATTTAAAAATATCTGTAAAACCAAGGCATATGAAAACGTATCACACTAATATTACTCTCTATGAAACGGATATATTCCGTATAGAAAATTTACATATGCTTTCGGGCGACTTTGTAATGTTCGAGATAGTAGGTCTCCAAGATTCGGAGGATTACGATAACAATATCCAATACATAGTTAAAAAACTTTCATACGCGCTAAAGCATCCTGTAACGGTAATCCATCAACACGGAAAGCCTTTTCTTGTGATAAGGAATGATGCGAAGATCATTGACAGTGTGCCATCAGAGTTTCGTGTGAAAAGGGACGATATGATTTATCTTAACAGGGTTGATAAAACATTCCCAATTGATTTTGTGAATTATGAATCCGTAAAGGAAATCGTACTAAGATTTCTACAATTCGATATTCAAACTGAACTAAATAAGCTTCCAATGCTTTGGCAGCCAACATCTGGCGATGCATTCTTCAGTCAGGATCCAATCAAGGTCGTTGATGGGGTGGCTATTTATAACGGATTTTTTGTGAGGGTGGTGGAGATTCCGGGTGGGGGCTTAGGCTTTTCAATTGATGTGACTAAAAAATACATATCCGAAGCGCCTCTGCCTGTTCATTTGACCAGAAAGGATTTTCAAAGACTTGGAGGGTCTAGGCCACACTTTATATATCAATATGGCGGCCAGAAATATGAATTCAGAGCTGAACAGTATAGTGATCTCGATGCGTCTCAGTTTAAGTTCCAGAGGCCGACAGATGGCGCTACAGTTTCATTGTTGGAAGATGTCCGATCAAAATTTGGGCACTCTATGCCGCCTGAAGTTGCCAATTTGCCCGATAATGCTTCAGTGCTGATCTATAAGACTAATGACAATGAAGAAAGGCGCGTGATTGCAGGTCTTTGTTACCAGGTGTTCGATACTGAAGACCCTAAAGTTGGAAAGTTACATCGGCAATCCATTCTTGAGCCTTTTTATCGCCGTATGTATACCCGGGCAGCTTTTCAACGCTACTTTAAGAATATTCAATTCGGCCGTGTTAAATTGAATATAAATCCCGAACCCGTTAAAGTGCCGAAGAAAAAATTCTTTGTACCAGATATGTTATTAGGTGGTAACACTGTGTTGACAACGAATCGTAGACTTACGGATGCGCATGTCGTGACATTAAGGGATTTAGGAAAAACGAGGAAGGCGTTGCTTACCGATAAAGGATTTTATTCTGTTGCATCTTTTGAAAAACAATATTTCGTTGTCCCGGAAACTGTGTTTAATATGTATGGGAACAGGGACTATTTTCTTTCCGACCTGATAGCTAAAGTAGACTCGATGCATCCTACTGAAACCGGTTGGCAACCCGAAATAATTATCTATGATAATAGAAATAAGAAAGATTCGGTAGATGTGGGTTTCGAGATCCTTAGGAAAATAAAAGAGAAGGTAAAAAATCAAAAGGGGGGATATGCAGTGGTGATGTTGCCTTCAAATGTGGAACGGGTCAAACGGCAGCACGACCAATTGGCGGCGTTGGTAGTGTCTGAATGCTTGGGAGAACATGGATTAACCGCTAGCATTATGCATAGTGATACTTTGGATTCATGCTTTGTATATAAAAAAGCTGGCGGCGTAAGCAGTTACGAAATCAAGCGGGAAATGGCAGGACGTTATACCGGATACGTTTTCGGAGTTGCGGTGAATCAGGTATTATTGAATAATGAACGTTGGCCATACGTTTTGAACACCCCACTCAATGCAGACCTGACTATTGGGATTGATGTAAAAAAGCAGATAGCTGGCTTTACCTTTGTTGATAAGTATTCCAAGAACATTCTAACCCAATTCGATAAGTCAAGTAATAGGGAGCGATTGACTACCGGGCAAGTACTGAAAATGCTTGTACAAAATATTACGAAGATGGAGCGTCATTTGGATTATGCTATCCAGAATATTGTTATCCATAGAGATGGGAGGATTTTTCAAAGGGAAAAGGATGGGATTTTACAAGCCGTGGTAGTTCTTAAACAAAAAAATGTCCTGCCAGAGAATTGTTCTGTCAATATTTTGGAAATTCCCAAACACTCCATTGTGCCTTTTAGACTTTTTGAGGTCACTGGCCCATATGATATGAGAAATGAAAGAAGAGATAATGGAAAGGTTTTAAATCCGGAAATTGGCTCTTATGTGATGCTAAACGCAAAGGAAGCTTTTGTCTGCACGACTGGACGTGAGTTCAGACACCAGGGCAGCTCCATTCCGTTGTATGTGAAATATAATTCGGGAGTGATGGCCTTCGAAAAAGTATTAAAAGATCTGTACTATTTATCTTGTTTAGCCTATACTAAGCCGGATGATTGTTCAAGATTCCCTGTCACTATTAAAATTACCGATAGAAGAATCAATACGCTTGGCAGCGAATTTGATCTTGAATCGTTGGATATTCTTAAATCAGTTCACTTTTAAATATATATAAGATGAGTAGCATAGGCCTAAATACAAACACATTTAGTATAACTGGTAGATTCCTTCAGCTACTAACCAATTTTGTGGTGAAGGCAAAAGTTAAACAAGAGGTCGATGAAGGGTTGAAGGAGAATTTGGTTGACTTTATTAATAAGTTGAAAGATGAGAACAGTACTTTGCCTGCGTTTCAATTGTTATCAAATATTGTCGAGCGGGAATTAAGACTAGCGGGTATAGATTTTGAACAGTATCTTGACGAGATCATCAAAGAGATCAGGGCAAATGATACTGCTGCTTTCCTTCCAAAAATCGAATTTATTTCTGATGTGATTGAGATGGAAAACAGCGAAGCTTTATCTAAAATAATGGGAGAATAAATGGTAAATTATATCCAGGGTGCCATTAGAGAGGCTATAGGAAAGGGAAAGGCTTTGATGTCGAAGATCCCTGGGTCTCGCACCTTAGGTGCGCACTTTGCTTCGCTGGCAAATTTCGCTAATAATGAAATCAAGGAGATTATCGATTACCTTGACACATTGCTTGTCGATACGGAATATAGTGATCCAAAAAACCTTAAATCGAAGTTTTCGAGATTTAAGAATGCTTCGGGCATGCTTTCCAAGATCGAGAATGTTGTGATCGCTGCGATGAGCAGAAAATCCCCTGACGATGATTTTGTGAATAAATTGGTACAGGAAATCTGTAGTGAAATTAACTATCCATTACCACCGCCAGTAGCATCGTGCTTGTCGCAGAAGTATTATCATATCTATCCTGACTATGGCTTGATCTGTATCCCTTTACTGGAATCCGAATTTGTACTGCACATTCCAGACCTTTATCATGAATTGGGCCATCCATTGATAGAACTGGCCAACCCTAAGGTGGAGGCTTTTCAGACCAATCTTGGCTATTTTAATCTTACTGTCAAAAAACATTTTGATGAAGAGATTAAAAGAAGGGAAATAAACAAGTTGGACACCGGTGTGTTTGATCCCATTTATATCTATAAAGATTCATGGCTACAGAAGTGGTCAGTTGAGTTTTTTTGTGACTTATACGCAACCTACATGCTTGGTCCCGCATATCTTTGGTCGAACCTTCATATGTGCACAAAGATGTCATGGGATCTTTGCAAGACTCCGACCCATGAAATTACCACTCATCCGGCAGGTGATGCAAGAATGAGATGCTGTCTGATCGCCTTAGAACAGATAGGTTTCAAAGAAGAGGCGAAGCAGATCAAGCTAAAGTGGGATGAGTTCATGAAGATCATTGGACAAAAGCCGAGCAGCGAATATTTCATCGCCTTTCCGGAAAAAATATTAAAAAGTGCCGCGGAGTTTTGCCTTACAGGAGTGATGCAGATCGGTTGTCAAGTGGCTTCACCTAGTAATAGTGATAAGGTGAATCGTCTGTTAAATGACTCTTGGAAAGAGTTTTGGAAAAATCCACAAACCTTTTATGAATGGGAGAAAAAGACTGTTGCCGAATTTAAGAGTACACTTTAATTATTTGTTATGGATAGTAAACTTGAAAGTAAAAAGAAGACCATTCTGCTCTATTTTGAGCGGCTGGAAAATGATTACTGGAAAACATTGGAAGAAATTGCAGATGCGACGAAGATAGATCTGGCATCGATCGCAGAGATTGTTACTAACTCAGGAGACTTTGTGCGATCTTCGTATCGCGTAAAATTGGGTGAGCCATTGTACACTTCCAGAGATGTGTTTAGGGACAAAGCTCCGCTAATGGATAAGGTTATAGGTGCGTTTAAAAACCGGATAGACTGATATGGCACTAATACCAGAACCTGTTTGCTTATGCCTCCTTGGCGGTGCGACATTGCAGATACTTAATTTGATTGATGGACTTTCTGCACCTGCGGATCGGCGTCCTGATTTTAAATCTATTGCGTACTATCTTGTAATCCTCTTCAATTTAGCATTAAGCGGAATATTAGGATTTGTATACTTCGAAGGAAACGAGAAGCTCAACAAGATTGTTTATTTTCATGTTGGTATTTCAGCTCCAATTATCATACGTACACTTGCTACGACTGTTCCTGAAATCGTTCGCAAATCTGGAAGAAGAAAGTAGCCTGGCTCAATTGATAAAAAAGTTTCCAGAGAGATAACTTTGACTTTTCGTTTTGTAAACCTTATGTTTAACTTCTTCCTTTATCGATTGATCAGGCACGCCTAAATGGCCGATATTGTATTTCGAAAGTTTCGTATCTTTTTTTTAGTATGATGACAGTTTTCGTTCTTCCTTCCTTGATGTATATGGACCTGCACTTTTTCGTGAATGCTTCAATCTTTTTCCAAATTTTTTAATAAAATCTTCGTCCTTAAAATACTGTGCTCTAAAATTACTGCCTTTAGTTTTTCTAATTCAGTGTTGAAATCGGCGAATGCTCCGGTGTCTGAAACCTGTTGACCTATATTTAAAAAGGGATTTGCAATCTTGTCCGACAGCAGTTTTATCCAGCCGGTTATCTTGTCATTGGCGAGCAGCAGCGTCCTATTAGTATCTTTTATTGCATTGTTGTATGTGAGGCACAGACTTTCATAGATTAGGTGGCTTTCATTAACCAATTCCGGCCGGATACCCTTTTCAAGTTTAGCAATATATTGAGTTAGATCACTCATTAATTCTCCGTATTCTTTGCTGTAATGTCCCTCCAGGGCCAAAAGACGCTCCTTTTTTAGTGGTTCGCCACAAAACTCACAATCCACGCTTTTGTGAGATTTGTGAAGGGCAAGGCCATCGGATACCCATTTTCCAATGTCAGGATTATCTCTAAGTCTCTCGATAACTTTAGCACTTATATTGGTTGAAATTAGTTTGTGAACTTCCTTTTCAACTTCAGAAAGCCGGTTGATATCAATGTTCTGAGGAAGCCCCGTTAATAAAATTTCCTCCTTCTTACTATTAGGTAAGGTATAATTTTTTTCTTTGATCAGTTCGGTTTCAGAAAGCTCAAAACTTTCAATGGATTTCTGTTTGGTCAATAGATTTTTCCAGATATCCGCTGAGGTCTTTTTATTGTATGTCACATTTGCATATACCGTTCCCAAAAGAAAATCTTTGATGACTTTGCCAGTGTTTTTATGAAATTCATCCACTTCCTTTTCAAGGGCATCATATTCTTTTGATGTGGAGAGAGACTCTTTTAGCTTCTCACTCAGCTTCTCCTTTTGTTTATCAAGTTCCTTTTTTTCATCAACTTTTTCCTTACTAATAAAAATGATCGGCTTGGTTTGAGCATCGAACAGATTTAGGTTTTCTGTTATAAAATCCTGGTTAAAGATCTTGATGTCGAGATTGTGAGAATAGGATTTTGATTCGACTTTCCCCTTGTCTGAGAGTTCAATTGAAAAGTCAGCATCCTTATACTCTTCATGGTTTGATTTGGTTTCTAGGCATCGGAGCAGACGTCCCAGTGTGGTTTTCCCACTTCCGTTCCAGCCATAAATAAGGTTGAAAATGTTAAAAGGTTTTACTGTTAGCTCTGGACTAAAATTGTCAAGAACACCAAACCCTTTGATTTTAGTTATCTTATGGAGCATCGTTTGAGAGTGTTAGTATGGCAAATATTTGTATAATATTATCAATTTTATTTATAGATCTTTAATAAATAGTGAACTTTCAAACATATCCGTCCCTTCCAAATCCTAATGCTATCCAATGGTTAATAAAACATACACAATGATTTGTTTTATCTAAACCTGTCTCGAAATATAGGATAATAATGTCTGTACGATCGAGTTTTAATTAGTGGTAAGCAGATAGAATTAAAATGAAAAATATGGAGACAGCTTATTTATATGTACGCGTAAGTACTGACGAGCAAAAAAGGAAAGGCTATTCCCTTGTTGAACAGGAAGACCGTCTGATTCAATATTGCGAGGTAAACAATATTGAGATCAAAGGCGTCTTCCGTGAAGATTATTCTGCAAAGGACTTTAACCGACCAGAATGGAAGAAACTGATCGTTATGATTAAAAAGAATAAACATCGGCACACACAGAATATATTATTTCTTAAATGGGATCGGTTTAGTCGCAATATTCAATATGCGTATCAGATGATGGGAATATTAAAGAGTCTAAATGTGCAGGCCATGGCTATCGATCAGCCGATTGATTTTGAAATTCCGGAGAGCATTGTAATGCTTGCGGTCTATTTGTCTATTCCTGAGGCAGAAAACCATAGACGAGGATTAAATACTTCTGATGGGATGCGAAGAGCAAAGAAAATGGGCCGATGGGCCGGAAAAGCACCAATTGGGTATATTAACCTCACCTCTCTGGAGGGAAAAAAATTTATTGCTCCAAAACAACCAGAGGCAGATTTTATAAAATGGTCCTTTAAAGAACTAGTTAAAGGCAGGCTAAATGTTGAGGAGGTCAGAAGAATGGCATGTGCCAACGGTTTTCAATGCGGTAAGACCAATTTTTGGAAACTTATTCGCAATCCTATGTATTGTGGTATCATTACCTTGCGCGCTTCCAAGATCGAAGAGCAGCAATTTATCAAGGGTGATCATCAGCCATTAATTTCAGAAGGTTTGTTTTACGAGGTACAAGCCTTTTTGAACAGCCGAAGAAGGATAAGAGGTAAAAAGAAAAACTTATTTCTGTGGTTTCCACTGCGAGGATTTTTAATTTGTCCTTTTTGTAATAGTAAGTTGACAGGAAGTTTTTTTCAAGGCAAAAAGGCAAAATATGCATATTACCATTGTGCTAAACCAAATTGCAAGGGTAGATTTAGAGCTGATAAATTAAATGAGTCTTATGAGGATGAATTAAAGAAGATTCGTCTTAGACCAGAGATTCATGAGCTTTTTAATTTAATTCTTGAAGATGAAAATATCTATTCAACTCGGAAAATACATATCAATGAACGAAAAGCGATCCTCGATAAAATTTCAAAACAACAAAATTTGATGTCAAAGGCAAGGAAGTTTTATTTAAGTGAAAAAATTGACTTTGAAGATTTTGGCAGCTTTAAAAAAGAGCATAATGAAATATCAGGTTATTTGAATAGCCAATTAGAGAGTGCTACCAGCAGTCTGCTAAGTGCCTGCCGGAATTATGATGTTTGGCCTCGGGAAGATGTGACAGTTTTTCATTCCTATGCTAATCAAGATATTGAAGATAAGCGCAGCATAATAAGCCTATTTATGCCCTCAAAGATTAATCCAATTACTAAAACCCTTGCGCCCATACAATTTGACGAAGCGTTATCACTTGTTATCAATTACTGCTGATACAAATTAGCTTATCTCAGTTTTCATCTCAGTGTGTTGTCTTTCATTATAAATCTTAAAAACATACGAATATGCAATCATCCACAAATAATAAATCTAAAGACTTTTCAAACAGAGCGGTTACTGTTAATCAAGCAATCAGAGTATTAAAGCGTAATGGTATTGAGGCAGATGAAACTCAGGCGGGTATAATTTTGGACGTTCTTTATTTGCTTGCTAAGAGATTTAGACGTCTAGAGGATCCTGGAATAGTCAAAGACCTTAAGCGTAAATCGAACACCTAAATAGCTCTTCAACAAAGCTCAAGAAGTTTTTTTAAAAAGAAATTAGAATCTAGGTAAGATTCGATGAATTGTCGAACACCTTTATTTTGAAGAAACTACAATTTTAAATCTCTAATAGTCAGTAGGGTAGTCTCATAAAAAAAAGTGAACAACCCTAATAGGTCGTTCACTTATGTAGCCCGTAGGGGAATCGAACCCCTGTTTCCAGAATGAAAATCTGGCGTCCTCACCCCTAGACGAACGGGCCATTTTCAGTATTTAATTTCCGGTTTTCAATTTGCAGTAAACTGCCAACTGAGAATCACCAACTGAATTGGTAGCGGGGACACGACTCGAACGTGCGACCTTCGGGTTATGAGCCCGACGAGCTACCAACTGCTCCACCCCGCACTCTATTTTTCGCCTCAAATATCCGTTTGAGGGAGTGCAAAGGTATATAATATTTTCAGTTTTCAAAAGTCTTCGTAAAGATTTTCGGGATATTTAAATTATATGCTTGATTTTTAGTGAATTATTTTTTCTGACGCTGATTTTGTTATTGGTCTTGCAAAAAGGGGGAAGGTATAGGGGAGGCAAAATTCCCGACAGGCACGATACCAAACGATACCCGTAAACGAAAAAAGTTGATCGTCAGCGGTATCGCTTTAAATCAACTTTTTGTTATTAGTGTAGCCCAAATGGGAAAAATCTCGAACCATTTTATCAAAGACCTGAAGCGATTAGCAGGTAAATGATCTGATCTTTCCCTGTAACTTTGCTACAGCGATATTCTACCTGGCCAACTGTGTGGCTATCTAATTAATTCGCCGATTAATTTTTAAATGATAACCTGCACTCTATATACAGATACGCCATGACTGTTCAATGGAAGATCGCAAAAAAGAAATTTTATGCAACACTATACTGGTTACTGCGTCTCTTTGGTAAGGATTAAAATATGGGCCGGAAAATCCCCATAACATTGAATTTACAACAAAAAAATCTTCATGATGAAGACTGCAATTAAACTAGGGCTGATATTTGTACTACAATGTGTCTTAACAAATAATCTCTTCGCACAAGTGATTCCTACAAACGTCGTTGGAGATAAAGCATATTTTTCTCAAAATGTAGAGGTGGAAAAGTTTGCGGGAAAGCGGTTTCAGCTTAAAGTGGCTACAAAAGTATTGAGAGGTACAGATAATTCGAAATCTTCAGTTATTGCTTTAATAAGGAAAAAGAATAATAGTGTCGGTTTTCATACAGATCTTGTTCAAAGCTTAAAAAGTAATTCAAACTGGGAAATTTCTATTATTGAGGGAAAAATCGATAGCGGCGCCAAAACGTTTGAAATAGGCGGGTATTGTACAAATGATGGTATCTTTTCATTTGATGATTTTAAATTGAAAGTAGAATTATCTCCAGGTAAATGGGAAAATGTTTCAATAGAAAATGGAGGATTTGAGAACGGAGATTTTCAAAATTGGATTGCAGGTACAAATAACAGGCAGGTAAATTTTGATGGTGTAAAATTTAGCATTGAACCCAAGGCCTCATTTAATGGAAAATTCTCTTTACAAATTGAATGTAAATATACCAACTATGGTAACAATGAAAAAGCCGGGAATTATGCAGTTGTCAATGGAATTAAGCTATATTATGAGATTTATGGGAGTGGAAAACCTTTGTTGTTATTACACGGCAATGGAGGTTCAATTTCGGGTAATAAAGTCAGAATAGCAGATTTTAAAAATACTTACAAGGTTATTGCAGTGGATAATAGAGCTCAGGGAAACTCAGGCGACAACGGAAAAGAACTAACTTACAATCTGATGGCCGATGACATTAACAATTTATTGGAAAAAATAAATATAGATAGCGCATACGTTTGGGGACAGAGCGACGGGGGTATAATCGGCTTATTGTTGGCAATGAAGCATCCTGATAAAGTAAGGAAATTAGCTGTTTGGGGCGCTAACATTCAGGCAAATGAACAGGCATTTGCTCCGAAAGTTTATGAAAGCATTGTAAATGCTTCAAAAAATGGGAAAAATGAAAAAGACAGACAGTTAAATAAATTGATGGTAAATTATCCTAATATACCTTTATCTGACCTGAAAGATATTACAGCTCCAGTGCTGGTAATGTCCGGGGATAGAGATGCTATTAATATCGATCATACGATAGGTATTTTTCAGCATATTCCAAATTCCCAATTATTTGTTATGCCGGGAGCCACGCACTTTGGAGCATACGAAAAGCCCGGTTTATTTAATTTAATATTGTCGGAATTTTTTAATAATTTTGTTAGAAAGCTTTAAAGAGAAAATCCAGCTGAATCACTGACTGATAATCTTGATCATTTAATTGATAATTTGGCAGTTCTAAAGGTATTTCACTTATTATCCTTTTAGAATTACTTGGAAAATTCAACTCGCTAAACATTTCGGGTATTTTATAAGTCCGCTGAACTTTTTGGCTAAGCTTTTACTGTTTCGATATTTCCTTTTGGGTTGACTTAGAAGGAATCGAACCAAAATCTGCATTTAAATAGTTTTAAGAAGGATTCAAATTTTCTGAAAAACAAAAAATCCTGCTCTACTTATCGTAAAGCAGGATTGTAGCCCGTAGGGGAATCGAACCCCTGTTTCCAGAATGAAAATCTGGCGTCCTCACCCCTAGACGAACGGGCCATTAATCTGAGTTTTGACCTTGAAGTCTTTAGTTTGAACTACTCCCAACTAAAAACACTCAACTCCCAACTTCTTGGTAGCGGGGACACGACTCGAACGTGCGACCTTCGGGTTATGAGCCCGACGAGCTACCAACTGCTCCACCCCGCACTCTACATACAACTCGTTTTTATGAATTAAATCCTTAACTCTGTTTCCGAATTGGAATGCAAAGATATAATTCGTTTCTTTGTACTGCAAATTTTTTTTAAAAAATATTTTAATGGCGCATAAAGCAGGTTTTGTTAGTATAATAGGTAAACCAAATGTAGGTAAATCTACCCTTATGAATGTGCTTGTGGGCGAGCGGCTTAGCATTATTACCCCAAAGGCGCAAACCACGAGGCACCGTATTTTAGGTATCGTAAATGAAGAAGATTATCAGATTGTTTTCTCTGATACTCCGGGTATAATTAAGCCAAAATACAGTTTACAGGAAAGTATGATGAGCTTTGTTAACGGATCTTTAACCGATGCTGATGTACTTTTATTTGTAACCGACATTAATGAGGTGTATGATGAAGACGACGTTCTGGATAAAATCCTGAATAAAGATATTCCAACTGTTGTGTTGATCAATAAAATAGATCAGGCTACACAAGAACAGGTAGAAGAGAAAATTGCCTACTGGCAGGAAAAATTAAATCCGGTTGCGGTTTATGCGATATCGGCTTTACATAAACACAATGTAGACGGATTACTGGATCGCGTACTCGATATGCTGCCAGAACATCCGCCATACTACGACAAAGAAGATTTAACCGACCGCTCGGAGCGTTTCTTCGTTTCGGAGATGATCCGCGAAAAAATCTTCCTCAACTATCAGAAAGAAATTCCTTATAGTACCGAAGTGATTGTAAAGAGTTTTAAAGAAGAGGAAATGAAAAATGGCAAAGGTGCCATGATCAGAATTACGGCAGAAATTGTAGTCGAACGCGATTCACAAAAAAATATTTTAATTGGTACGGGTGGAAGCATGTTAAAAAAGGTAGGGACCGAAGCGCGTGCTGAGATCGAGAAATTTTTAGATAGCAAAGTGTTTCTGGAGATGTTTGTGAAGGTAATTCCCGACTGGAGAAGTAAAAAGAATTATTTAAAAAGCTTCGGTTACGATAATTAATTTCGATTTTTAGGGTATGAAGAAAAATTTAACGTTTCTCCTGTTGTTGATCAATGCATTGGTTTTTGCCCAGGAATCAAATCATGGTAAAAAGTTGTGGGCTAAATCTATCCTTAACGAAAAGGCGCCGGAACTCATTGTTGAAAAATGGATTTCGAAACAGCCTGATACCAAAGGAAAGTTTATGCTGATTGATTTTTGGGCAACCTGGTGTGGGCCATGCCGTGCATATATACCCGTATTAAACAATATCCAGAAGAAATATGGAGATGAAATTGTAATTATTGGTATTTCTGATGAAGCTGCGGAAAAAGTTGAAGCTTTTAATAATCCGAAGATCAACTATTCTGAAGCCATAGATACTAAAGGGACTATGAAAGATTCGCTTGAGGTTAAAGGTATTCCGCACGCTATCCTCATCGATCCAAAAGGGATTGTAAGGTGGGAAGGTTTCCCTTTGTTGCAAGGAAATGAATTGACAGAAGAAGTAATAAAAGGACTTTTAGAAAAGTATAAAAATTAATATTAATAGAGGTTACGAAAAAATAACCGTACCTTTGCAGCCCGAAATAAATCGGTTAGTAGTTGATAGTCAATGGCTGATAGCCAAATTTTTGAACAGCTTGTTTAAAACACCAGGCCCATTAACTACAGCCATTAACTATCAAAAGAAGACCATGAGTAACATTATAGCCATCGTAGGCAGGCCGAACGTAGGTAAGAGTACCCTTTTTAACAGATTAACCGAAAGCCGTAAAGCTATTGTAGACGACATGAGCGGCGTAACCCGCGACAGGCACTATGGCGTAGGCGAGTGGATCGACAAACAATTTACTGTAATTGATACAGGTGGTTACGTCGCTAACTCAGAAGATGTTTACGAAGCGGCCATTCGTGAGCAGGTGATGATTGCTATTGAAGAAGCTACGGTGTTGATTTTTATGGTAGATGTAACCACCGGTATTACCGATTTGGATGATGACATTGCCCAAGTATTGCGCAGGAGCAATAAACCTGTTTTTGTTTGCGCCAATAAGGTAGATAATACCGCCCTATATAACGAAATACATACTTTTTACGGTTTTGGCTTAGGCGAAGTATACCCTTTATCATCTATGACGGGTTCCGGAACAGGAGAGTTGTTGGATGAAATTGTTAAAAATTTCGAAGACATTCAAGAGGAAGAAAATCAATTACCTAAGGTAACCATTGCTGGTCGTCCGAATGTGGGTAAATCTTCTTTGGTTAATGCATTAATTGGTAAAGAACGGAATATTGTGACTGCAAACGCAGGTACAACCCGCGATTCCATCAAAATTCACTATAATCAATTCGGTCATGAGTTTATGCTGATCGATACAGCTGGATTACGTAAAAAGACCAAGGTAAAAGAAAATCTGGAGTTTTATTCGGTAATGCGCACCATTAAAGCTTTGGAAGAAGCTGATGTAGTGGTGTTAATGATTGATGCGGTTGAGGGAATTGAAAGCCAGGATATCAATATTTTCCATTTGGCCGAAAAAAACAAAAAAGGCATTGTCATTCTGGTAAACAAATGGGATTTGATCGAAAAAAATACGCAAACGATGAAAGCATTCGAAGAGCAGATTCATGAGCGTATCCGCCCATTTACCGATGTGCCGATCATTTTTACATCAGTACTGAACAAACAGCGTATTTTTAAAGCAATAGAGGCAGCTTTGGAGGTTTATAAAAACCGGAGCAAAAAAATTCCTACATCAAAATTAAATGATGTAATGTTGCCGCTGATCGAAAAATTCCCGCCACCGGCTTTAAAAGGAAAACACATCAAGATCAAATATATCACACAGATCAACGGAAATTCGCCAATGTTTGCCTTTTTCTGTAATTTGCCTCAGTACATTAAAGATCCATATAAGCGTTTTATAGAGAATAAATTGAGGGAGAATTTCGATTTTTCTGGTGCGCCGATTCAGATTTATTTCAGGCAGAAATAGGATTGAGGTTGATGGTTAAAAGGTGGAGGGCTAAGATCTATATGCCTGAAAAACCAATATTATTTTACAGCAGGACTGCATTCGATAGCGAAAGTAGTCCTGCTTTTGTTTGTACAGCATTTTCATCCTGAGCGCAGTGAAGAATCCGTAAGGTATTGGCGCCGTGCCTTAATTAATTTACTTCCCTCGCATAAAGGCTGCTTAGGTAAGGTATCTCAACAAAATAGTCGTCATCTTAACCGGAGTAACGCGAAGTGGAGATATCTATCTAGACAGATTTATTAATTTGGCTGCAGTACCGCTCTAAAGGACAATGTTATTAGTAATCCCTACCTTTACCACATGCAATTACAAATACAAAATAGCCAGGCAACAGATATCGATGTCATTTTCGAATTTTATGATTTGGCTATTGCTCACCAAAAGAAAGTATTTAACAAACACTGGCAAGGCTTCAACATGGATATGGTGCAGACCGAAATTAATGAAAACCGTCAATATAAAATCCTCATAGATGGGGTAGTAGCCTGTGTATTTGCCGTTACATTTAACGATCCTTTAATTTGGGGAGCGCGTGATCATGATGCAATTTATATCCATAGGATTGTAACCCATCCTGATTTTAGGGGTTATGCTTTTGTGAAGGAAATTATAAAATGGACTAAAGATTATGCGGTAGGGAATAACATTAAATTTATTAGAATGGATACCTGGGCGGATAATAAAAAGCTTCTGGAATATTATACCGATTGTGGGTTTAATTATGTTGGGGTAGTAACCATGGAAAAAACAGATGGATTACCAAAACATTATGAAGGAATCAGTTTAAGTTTATTTGAGATTGTATTGTAATATCTTAATATTATAGCTATACAGATAACTTATTTATCCTTTGATTCGACCAGGTTTCAATATTTTACTATCGTCCTGGTTTGTAACGAGGATGAAGGAGATCCACATTTGTAACGTGGGAATAGGAATCGAAAGTAGATAAAATCGGCATTTTCAAGGCCTCCTCTTTGCAAATGAGAATGGTAAACGCGAGCACTATTCCGTAATTTTCCGTGTCTTCGTTTTAAATTAATAAAGTAGCAAAAAACTAAACAATATCTTTGCGGTAGGCTAAGACTAGTAGCATTGGCAGTGAAGCTTACTTTAATTCTATTTTCCAGCTTAACATATCATCAACTTCACCAATATGGATAAAGTTGTTTTTTTCTAGAATGGTATAAGAGGCCACATTGTCCTTTGTTGTGGCAGCAAAAATTGATTTTACTTTAGGCTGTTCCCTGGCCCATTCAATTAATCTTCCAATCGCTTCAGTCATAAATCCTCTGCCCCTGAATTCTTTATTAGTGCCATAACCGATTTCGATTTCGCCATTTTGATCAGGCTCACCAACAAAACAGATATCACCTACCATCCTGTTGTCTGGTTTGGATATAATTGTCCATAAAGTATGGTATAGATAATCCTTGTCCTGATCAGATACGTTAGGTAAAATCGTTTGTTCCAACGCCTTCTGAAGCGAAGGAGAAATATTTTTTTTAGTTGGTAAAAGGCCAAATTCTTGTTCTAAAGAATGATCGTCTTTAATATATTTTAAAAGCTGATCGTGCGTTAAAGGTTTTAAAATGAGGCGTTCTGTTTCTATCATACCCGTTTGGTTATAAAGGCTAATATATACTTTGGACTTTTGGATAAGTGTAATTTTACGATAGGCTTTTATTAAATCATCACATTGCAGACTTTTTCAACATGCTTCAGGTCGTTAATAAACTCTAATCACCTGTCCCGTTATAATACCCAATACACTCTTCTCATAAGCTTTAATTACCTTTTCCATGGTAACCGGGATCTCTCCGGGGAAAGAATCGAAATAAGCAGGCGAATCTTCAACCACGTTAGGGCTGATGGCATTTATGCGGATCCCGTTTCCAAGTTCCGGGGCAGCTGCCATAACAAATGCGTTCAGGCCACCATTTACAGTACTCAATACTGAACCTGCGGCAACAGGATTTTCGGCCAATATACCCGAAGTTAATGTAAATGAGCCACCTTTGTTAATGTAATGCTGGCCGATAAGCACCAGGTTAACCTGGCCCAGTAGTTTATCAAGCAAGCCACTTTTAAATACTTCGCCCGTAAGCTGATTAACAGGCGAAAAAGGACCTTTCCCACTCGTACTGATCAGGGCATCGAAAGCTCCGATTTGCTCAAACATATTTTTAATCGATGCTTCATTGGTAATGTCAACCTGGATATCGCCTTTGGTATTTCCAACTCGGATGATTTCGTGTTTTTGCGAAAAAGTTTCAGCTACTCTTTTACCCAGTGTGCCTGTAGCCCCTACGATGATTATTTTCATTTAAATCTGTTCAATATATATATCATCATTAAACGTCAGCCGTATTGAAATGTTTGTATAAACTCAATCTTGCAATACCAATTCGGCTTTAAGGTCGGTAATGAGGAGGTCGATATGCGATTGCGTTACATTTGGCATGCAGATGATGTGCGAATTTCCATGCTCAGCCGCAAGCTGCCATTTTTTGCAGATTTCTGCAGAAGGGGTCGGGAAATTTACGGTGATGGCATTGGCATTCCGCCAGGCTGAGATACCTAACGACTGAAGTTTTCGTTCGGTATAAGCCGCTGTTGCTAAACTGTGCATGGCTCTGTTTTTTAAACCTGTTATGCCCAAATGTTTAATGGTGTACCATAAAAATAAGGGGCTATGGCCATTTCTTGAACCCGTAATGGTAGTATCAATATTTCCGATATAAGCTACAGAACGGGCGATCCGATCGCGGTTTGACTTTTTGGCCACCAATACGCCACAAGGCATCGGTGAACCAAGAAACTTATGGCCGCTAATAGCGATACTGTCCGCACCATCTTCAAAGTCAAATGCTGGTCTTGGTTCAATTAGTGCGCTGTAGGTGCCAGAAAGTGCCGCATCAGCATGAATATAATAATGTTGGATGGCCAGTTTTTTCAAAATGGCTTTAATTTTGCCCACGTCATCACGTGCTTCAGTCATAGTGGTGCCAATATTGGCCATAATAATCACAGGCATGTGGCGGTTCATTCTAATGGTATGCTCAAGGTCTTTATAATCGATTTCTCCGTTTTTCTGGGTACGGATCACAATATTAGGCATATTAAGTAAATGCAGATTCTTCTGCACACTGTAATGCGTAGCTTCTGAGTAATAGGCCATTCCTTTAGGATGTAATTCGCGGGCAAGGTATAAGCCATAAAGGTTACCTTCAGAACCACCATTGGTTACATAACCCCACCAATTATCAGCTGGCGCACGAAAAAGTTCGGCAAAAAAATGCACTACTTCTTTTTCCAGTTCACGAGATCCAACACCATAGGTCGAAGTCACAAAAGGATCCCCCAGGTTATTCATCGGGTATTTTAAAAAGTCGGAAAGCGCCTGGTAATCAAAATCTTTAGCCACAGGGTAACCTAAAAATAAATCGGTTTGTTCCTTAACTTTTTCCAGAAGGTCTTTTAATACTTTTTGATCTTTTGCTGCTAATTTGCTCGTTTCCATAATGATATGATTTGCAGGCAAATTTACTTAAAACAGAATATAGTGTTAATAATATCGTTAAAATTAGAATATTATATTTTTTTTAATTTTAAAATTAAAATATAATTTCGAATTCTTAAATTAATCGTATACCGGAAACATATAAAATATGGCTATTGGAGGTTGAGGAGTGCCTGCCTCACGGCATTGTCGGTTTGGTTTACGGCCTTATAATAACCTACGTCGCCCAGATAATAGCGACACAGTAAAGCTTTAAGATCATTTAAGATCACATTTTTCGAATTGTACAATTGAAAGCGGTCTATTGCTACATTTTTGCGTTGAAGAAATCCGATAAAATCCTTAAAGTCGTTGTCGTTTATCGTAAAGATATTAATGTTCTGTTCTACAAAACTGGCACTGTATTTATTTGTGAGTACATTAAAGACGTAATCCGAAAGTATTTTTTTGCTAACTAAATTGCTGTAAAACTTATTATAGCCATTGGTGTCCAATTTGACAAATATATCTGGCTGGATTCCGCCAACCGGTCTAACTTTTTTGCTCGGTTGGATATTTACTCCTTCGGCTTTCTCGATAGAATCCTGGAAAGATGTACGGTCTCCCGTAAGTTCCCCATCCATCATCCGTTCGTCTAGCTCGTGTTTATACGCATCATAACCTTTTTTGTAGGACTTTTGGATACTTCTACCGGATGGTGTATAATACCGTGCGATAGTTAAATTCAGTGCAGAGCCATCACCAAAAGCAAATTGCTCTTGTACCAAACCTTTACCAAAAGAACGGCGGCCAACAATAATCCCCCGGCCTAAATCTTGTATAGCTCCGGCTACAATCTCGCTGGCAGAGGCGGTATTTTCATTAATCAAAACCGCCAGTTTGCCATTTTGAAAGGATCCGGTTCCGGTAGAAAAATAATCGGTGCGCGGCTCATGCTTTCCCTGTGTATACACAATGAGTTTGTTCTCGCCCAAAAACTGATCTGCCAGACCTGTAGCTGCGGTAAAATAACCACCCCCATTATCGCGCAAGTCGAGAATAAGTTTTTTCATGCCCTTTGCTTTCAGGTTATTGGCTACAGCAGCGAAATCATTATCTGTATTGGCGCCAAATTTACTGATCCTTACATAACCGGTTTCGTTGTTGATCATATAAGCTGCATCAATGCTGCTGATGTTTACCTTGCCGCGGGTAACCATAATGCGGTTGCTCTGTGATGCGCCCGGGTGCAAAAGCACTACACTTACCCCGGTTCCGGATTTACCTTTGAAACGACCGGAAAGTTGATCTTTAGGTAGGTTTCGTCCGCTTACTACTGCAGTATCAATACTGAGGATTTTATCGCCCAGTTTAATTCCTGCCTGATATGCTGGTCCATCCTTAACTACACCGGTAACCATCATAGTATCGTTAAGCATATAATATTCTATGCCTACGCCTTCGAAATTTCCTTCCAGGTTATCGGTCATATCCTGAACATCAGTTGGTGGCAGGTAAACGCTATGTGGATCTAGTTGGTGCAGAACACTGTCTATAGGTAAATTTTGAAGTGAATCGGTATTGATGTCATCAACATAATTACCGTTGATGATGTGTAAGATTTCGTTTAGTTTTTCATCGCTGTTTTGAGCAAGCTGGGGACTTTTTTTAACGCCAAAGCCTTGATCCTTAATGAATTTGATGCCCAAAAACATGCCTACTATTAAGATAACAGAATAGCTTAAGGCGATGAGTATGTTGTTTCTGGTGTTTTTTTTCATTGGCGCTACTGCAAATTTATGAAAATTAGCGGGTTGATATATTTTTTAACTGTATTTTCATGTCTTTTGTTTATAATATTTAACATTAAATTACACCTGGTACAATCAGTTAAAATTGATGGCAGATATTTTTTAGATTTTTAGCCTAGTTTTTAGAAAGAATTTACCGAATTTTATCAAAATTAAATTTATGAATAGAGTTACCGAGCAAGAATCTAATTATAACCACATTGATCAGATGTCGGTATTAGAAGTTTTGCAGGGCATTAATAACGAAGATAAAACTGTAGCATTTGCAGTTGAAAAATCTTTGCCTCAAATCGAAAAGTTAACATCGGCCGTGACCGAGCGAATGAAAAAAGGAGGTCGTCTCTTTTATATAGGTGCAGGTACAAGCGGTCGCTTAGGTGTAGTAGATGCTTCAGAATGTCCGCCTACTTACGGTGTGCCGTTTGATTGGGTTGTTGGGATTATCGCCGGCGGAGATACTGCCATTAGAAAAGCAGTAGAATTTGCTGAAGACGACGCGGAGCAAGCCTGGAAAGATCTTCAGGAATTTGAGATTAATGAAAAGGATTGTTTGGTTGGCCTGGCAGCATCAGGTACTACGCCATATGTGGTTGGCGGATTAAAAACGGCACGTAAGCATGGAGTTTTGACGGGCTGCATTGTTTGTAATACAGGTGGACCTATTGCTGCGGCTTCGGATTTTCCGGTTGAAGTAGTGGTTGGCCCTGAATTTATTACGGGCTCTACCCGCATGAAATCTGGTACGGCGCAGAAAATGGTATTAAATATGTTGAGTACCACAGTTATGGTTCAGCTGGGGCGTGTAGTTGGCAATAAAATGGTCGATATGCAGTTAACTAATCATAAACTGGTCGACCGTGGTACACAAATGGTGGCCAACGAACTGAACATTGGTTACGATGAAGCAGCTGAATTGTTAAACCGTTACGGAAGTGTACGTAAAGCTGTGGAAGCAGGACATTAAAAATGAGTGAAGGATAGCATAGTAACTGAAAAAGTGATGTGATGTATAAATGATCTCAGCATTCGCTCATTCAAAACCCAATCCTTCAATAATTAAAAAAAGTATGCACGAAATTGAGCCTTATTACCAGTGGAGAGATGATTATATTTCGGCAGAAGATGAGCGTTCGCCATTTTATAATACCGAATATTCAGAACTTTACTTCGATAAGCAGATCTATAACTTTTTACTGCACCCACAGTGGGACGAATTTGGATCGAATACCTTGTATATGAAGGTATTATATGCTGATTATGACCGCAGTTATGTCATTATAGAGTTTATAGGGGAGTGGAACGATGCCATTAATAACGACATTATGTTGCTGAAACGTGATATTTTGGAAATGATGATGGATGAAGGGCTTAATAAATTTATCCTGATTGGTGAAAATGTATTGAATTTCCATGCCTCTGATGACAGTTATTACGAAGAATGGTTTCAGGAAGTAGAAGATGGCTGGATTGTTGGGGTAAACTTTCAGGAACACGTGATCAGCGAATTTCGGGATAACAGCATTGATTATTATATTAACTTTGGAGGTGCATTTGACAATCTGCCATGGCGTACGCTAAAACCATTACAGTTCTTTAAAAAAGTTGAAGAACTGCTGACAAAAAGATTGAACTAAATGTTTATTTTTATATCATTTAACATACAAAAATTAAAATGGAACAACAAAATTATCAATATCAAAACAACAGCGTTTTCGTTCAGGAAGGATCTGTTTCTAAAAAATTCTTTGCCAACGTTTTCTTGTGGATGTTTGTGGCATTGAGTTTATCAACGGTAGCGGCCTATTTATTTGGAACAAATGAGCAATTTATGCAATATCTGTTAACCGTTAATCCATCTACCGGTAAAGTTGGAATGACGATTTTTGGGTATATTGCCATGTTTGCACCGCTTGGACTTGTTTTATTAATGAGTTTTGGTTTAAGTAAACTTTCTTACCCAGCGCTTGTAGGTGTATTTGTTTTATACTCCGTACTAACCGGTGTAAGCTTAAGCTTTATTTTATTGACTTATACTTCTGGTTCAGTAGTGAGCTGCTTTGCAGGTGCTGCAGGTATTTTCGGTATTATGGCCTTTATGGGCTATACCACCAATATCGATTTGAGCAAATTCGGCCCTATTTTAATGGTGGGGGTAATCGGGTTGGTTATTGCCAGCCTGGTGAATATGTTTATTCAGAGTGAACAGTTTAGTTTATTTATGGCATTTATCGGAATTGCCATCTTCACCGCATTAACTGCTTACGATGTTCAGAAAATTAAACAAATTGGCCAGGGTATAGAAGCTAGCGGAGAAGAAGTACTTCAGGTAGAGTCAAAAAAGATGGCAATTGTTGCAGCATTGCGCTTATATCTTGATTTTCTTAATATCTTCTTATTCTTACTACGCATTTTCGGTAGCAGAAGATAGAGCTAAAAACAAAACAATATTCTTAAGGCCGTGCAGAATTGCATGGCCTTTGTAATTTTATTTGGTAGCAAAGCGATAATTTTTGGAATTGATCATGCTTTGTTGCATTTTTGTACGCTTATTAAGAAAGACGGAGGGATTAGACCCAACGAAGTCTTAGCAACCTGTAACCTACAAGGTGCTAAATTCTATTCTGCAAATAGCGGAAACAGATAAGTTTAGGATTACGATTCACGTACCAACTTTTTCAATAAGCCTTTTAGGATGTATTAATGTATAATGGAAGATGTATCATGCCATTTTCCATTTGCCATCCCACATTTTACACAACAAATGGGTATAAGAGAAGAATTAGAGAAGCGTATTTTGGTGATCGATGGTGCAATGGGTACCATGATTCAGCGATACAACTTGAGCGAAGAAGATTTTAGGGGAGAGCGATTTAAAAACCATCCCTGTGATGTAAAAGGCAATAATGATTTGCTTAACATCACGCGTCCGGATATTATCAAAACCATACACCTGGAGTACCTGGCGGCTGGTGCCGATATTATTGAAACCAATACGTTCAGTACGCAACGCATTTCCATGGCCGATTACCAAATGGAAGATCTTTCTTACGAAATGAGTTTTGAAGGCGCACGGGTGGCAAAAGAAGCTGTAAATGAATTTATGGCTGCAAATCCAGATCGTAAATGTTTTGTTGCCGGTGCTATCGGCCCCACTAACCGTACCCTTTCCATGTCGCCGAATGTAAACGACCCTGGTTTTAGGGCGGTTTATTTTGATGAGCTGGAAGAAGCTTATTATGAGCAGGTACGTGGTTTGGTAGATGGTGGTTCCGATGTATTATTGATTGAGACCATTTTTGACACTTTAAATGCCAAAGTGGCCATTGTGGCCATTAAAAAATATGAAGAGGTAATTGGCCGCAAACTGGAGATTATGATCTCGGGTACCATTACCGATGCTTCGGGACGAACACTTTCCGGGCAAACCGCCGAAGCTTTCTTAAATTCTGTAATGCACGCAAAACCGCTCAGTATTGGTTTTAACTGCGCTTTGGGAGCAAAGGAAATGCGCCCGCATATCGAGGAGCTGGCTACAAAAGCAGGCTGTTATGTTTCCGCTTATCCAAACGCAGGCTTGCCAAACGAATTTGGAGCTTACGATGAGCAGCCGCACGAAACGGCACATTTGGTTGATGACTTTATTGCATTCGGTTTTGTGAACATTGTTGGTGGCTGCTGCGGCACTACTCCTGAGCATATTGGCTGCATAGCAAAAAATGCACGAAAAGCCAAACCCAGAAAATTGCCTCAACTTCCTCAATACATGCGCTTAAGTGGGTTGGAGCCGGTAACCATTACGCCAGAAAGTATTTTTGTGAACATTGGGGAACGGACCAATATTACCGGATCTCCAAAATTCTCCAAACTGATTTTGGGTGGCGATTACGAAGCTGCATTGGCCGTTGCCCTGCAACAGGTTGAAGGGGGTGCACAGGTAATTGATGTGAACATGGATGAGGGAATGCTCGATTCGGAAGCTGCCATGACTAAGTTTCTGAACCTCATTGCCTCCGAACCGGATATCGCCAAACTGCCGATCATGGTCGATTCATCTAAATGGTCGGTAATTGAAAACGGCTTAAAATGCCTGCAGGGAAAAGGGATCGTTAATTCCATTTCTTTAAAAGAAGGTGAAGATAAATTCCGCGAAAGTGCCCGTAAAATTATGCAATATGGTGCAGCTGTAGTGGTAATGGCTTTTGATGAGCAGGGACAGGCCGATAATTATGAGCGCCGGATCGAAATCTGTAAACGCAGTTACGATATCCTGGTAAATGAAATCGGTTTTCCGCCAGAAGATATTATTTTCGACCCTAATATTTTAACTGTGGCTACCGGGCTGGAGGAACACAACAATTATGCAGTCGATTTTATTAATGCTACCCGATGGATCAAAGAAAATCTGCCTCACGCCAAGGTAAGTGGCGGGGTTTCGAATATTTCGTTCTCCTTTAGGGGAAATAACGTCGTGCGCGAAGCCATGCACTCGGCTTTCCTTTATCATGCCATCCGCGCAGGTTTAGACATGGGTATCGTAAATGCCGGTATGCTGGAAGTTTACCAGGAAATTCCGCCTGAATTGTTAGAAAGGGTAGAGGATGTCCTGTTAAATCGCAGGGAAGATGCAACCGAACGGTTGGTTGAATATGCCGATACGGTAAAAACCAAAGGCAAAGAAGTGGTTAAAGACGAAGGCTGGAGAAAAGGCTCGGTTGAAGAAAGATTATCCCATGCGTTGGTTAAGGGTATCGTAGAATACCTGGATGATGATGTAGAAGAAGCCCGTCAGAAATACGACCGTCCGATTCAGGTAATTGAAGGCCCGTTAATGGATGGGATGAATATTGTTGGAGACCTTTTTGGTGCTGGAAAGATGTTCTTGCCCCAGGTGGTAAAATCGGCCCGGGTAATGAAAAAAGCCGTAGCCTATCTGTTACCTTTTATTGAGCAGGAAAAACTGAACAATCCTGATCAGGACCAGAATTCTTCGGCCGGAAAAGTATTGATGGCTACCGTAAAAGGCGATGTACACGATATTGGTAAAAATATTGTAGGCGTGGTACTGGCTTGTAACAACTTCGAAATTATAGATATGGGCGTGATGGTTCCGGCACAGGATATCATCAAAAAAGCCAAAGAAATAAATGCTGATATTATCGGTTTAAGTGGTTTAATTACGCCATCGCTGGATGAAATGGTTCACTTTGCCAAAGAAATGGAACGTGAAGGGTTTACCATACCATTGATCATTGGTGGCGCAACTACTTCGCGTATCCACGCGGCAGTAAAAGTAGCACCAAATTATTCAGGACCTGCCATCCATGTATTAGATGCTTCAAGAAGCGTTACGGTTTGCAGTACCTTGATGAACCCAGAAACGAGAGATGAATATATAGCTGGCATCAAAGCTGAATATGATAAAGCACGCGAAGCGCATCTAAATAAACGTTCAGATAAACGCTTTAAGACATTAGAGGAAGCACGAGCAAACAAGTTTAAGATTGATTTTCAGCCCAACTTGCCTGTTCCGGAATTTACAGGTACCAGGGTTTTCGATAATTATCCCTTAGAAGAACTGGTTCCATATATTGATTGGACACCATTTTTTCATACCTGGGAACTTCGCGGTAGTTATCCTAAAATTTTTGACGATAAAAATGTAGGCGATGAAGCAAAAAAGCTGTTTAATGATGCACAGGTTCTGTTAAAACGCATCCTCGACGAGAAATTACTAACTGCAAGAGCTGTAATCGGTTTTTGGCCAGCAAATACAGTAGGAGACGACATTGTTTTAGAAGTCCGGAGTCCGGAGCCCGGAGTCGGAAGTCTGCCTGTCGACTCCAAACTCCAAACTCCAAGCTCCAAACTGGTAACCATCCACACGCTCCGCCAACAGGCTGAAAAGGTAGATGGGCAGCCTTATTATGCTTTATCAGATTTTATTGCACCGAAAGAAAGCGGTATTCAGGATTATTTTGGAGGTTTTGCGGTAACCGCAGGGATCGGCATTGACGAACTGGTGAATGAGTTTGAATCCAATTACGATGATTACAACAGCATTATGGCCAAAGCACTGGCCGATCGTTTGGCAGAAGCCTTTGCCGAGCGCATGCATGAACGTGTTCGTAAGGAATTTTGGGGCTATGCTCAGGATGAAAACCTGAGTAACCAGGAATTGATTAAAGAAGAATACGCCGGTATTCGCCCGGCACCAGGTTATCCCGCATGTCCTGAACACACCGAAAAAGGAACATTATTCGAATTACTTGATGCAGAGAATCAGATAGGATTACGCTTAACCGAAAGTTATGCTATGTATCCAACAGCTGCGGTAAGTGGGTTTTACTTTGCGCATCCCGATTCAAGATATTTTGGACTGGGAAAAATTACCAAAGACCAGATTGAAGATTACGCCACCAGAAAAAACATGCCGGTTGAAGAAGTGGAGCGGTGGTTAAGTCCGAATTTAGCTTATTAATCCCCCAGCACTTAAAGGGGAGGGAATCGTTTATAAATTAAAATTTAAAGTCCTGATTATTTGGGATTAAGGGTATGAAGATTACTGACCATATAAAAAACGCAAAGGGTAAAACCCTGTTCTCTTTTGAATTATTGCCGCCAATTAAAGGGCAAAGCATACAATGGATTTATGATGCGATAGAGCCATTGCTAGAGTTTAACCCGCCTTTTATTGATGTAACCTCGCTCCGCGAAGATTATATTTATAAAGAACAGGCCAATGGTCTGCTTCAGAAGGTATCTTACCGTAAACGCCCGGGTACCATTGCCATTTGTGCAGCTATTATTCATAAATATAAAGTTGATGCCGTTCCACACCTCATTTGCGGTGGATTTACTAAAGAAGAAACCGAAAATGCATTGATCGATCTTCAGTTTTTGGGGATTGATAACGTTTTGGCTTTGCGTGGCGATGCCCGTAAGGCAGATGGGAATTTCGTGCCAACTCCCGGCGGACACTGTTACGCAACAGATTTAATTGAGCATATCAAGAATCACAACGAAGGTAAATTTCTGCACGAAGATGTAGAAACTTTTAAAAGTGATTTCTGCATTGGTGTGGCAGGTTACCCTGAAAAACACTTCGAAGCGCCCAACATGAATACCGATTTTAAATACCTGAAAAAGAAAGTTGAAGCAGGAGCGGAGTTTATTGTTACGCAGATGTTCTTCGATAACCAGAAGTATTTCGACTTCGTGAAAAAATGCAGGGAAAACGATATCAATATACCGATTATCCCAGGTTTAAAACCTATCAGCACCTTATCACAGCTAAACGTATTACCCAAGATATTCCACATCGATTTGCCTGATAAATTAACAGATGCGCTATCGCATGCTAAAAATAACAATGAGGCAAAAGAAATTGGTACGGAAGCGATGATCAAACAATGTAAAGAGCTGATTGATTTTGGTGCTCCGGTATTACACTTTTACACCATGGGCCGCCCTGAACAGACCAAACAAATTGCAAAAGCTATTTTTTAGTTAAAAGACCTCGCAGGTTTCAAAAATCTGCAAGGTCTGCTACAAACCATTATCAATATTTCAAATTCTTACAGAACTTTAACCTTATTTTTGTTGTTTTAATATTGTAGCAATTATATTTGTAACAATGAAATTCGATGGTTTTAAGTACATATTGATGGTTTGCATTGCTATTGCTTTTTTCTTAAAAGTGAGCCATGTGCTTTCATATTTAAGCTATTCTGCCCACAATGTTGAGCTTTTATCTACAAATGAAGATGCAACCGAAAAGGAAGAAAAGAAAACAGAAAGCGAATTTGCGGTGCAAGAAATTTCATTTAACTGGGCCTTGTATTACCCAATTCAAACTTCAAAAATAGTGATTATCCCCGGTCATGCTTTTCAACTGGCATACTTTCCAGAGGTTTTAACGCCGCCGCCATCCGTTTAATACATCTCTTTAAATTTACCTCCTGTTTCGAAGAAACAGAACCAATTTTCTATTTCAAAAATTACAAAATAATAATAGATATGAAACGAGCAATTTCATTCGCAGTGCTTTTAATTGCTGCCTCTTTAAAAATCAGTGCACAAGAAGTAGTACAGAATAATGTTAAACCTGTAGAAAACGCTTTAAGCCAGGTTACTAAATTAGAACCCGTAAGTTTTAATTATGATAAAGGCTGGGCAGAAAAATTAAAATTATCTGCAAGGCCGCAATATGGTTTTGTAGGTGCTGATGCAAAAGCAGCTGTTCCCGGTATTGTTTTGGTACAATCCAAAGATTACAGTGCAGGAAAAAATGCTTTTAAAAGTGCTACCATTACCAAGGTAGATTATGAAAGTTTAGTTCCGCTTTTGGTGGCCAGCATAAAGGAGCAACAGCAACAGATCGAGGCATTAAGGCATGAGCTAAAAATGCTGAAATCGCAAGGCGCTAAGTAATAGCAGTTAGTTGGTCCGGAGTGCCAATCCGGACCTATAGTTCTTCAGATTTGTAATTTGGTTTAGGCTAATTCCCAAAGAAATTTCTTAGTCTGGTTGAGATTGAATTGTATTAATGAGTGTATTGGTGTGACTATTTATTTTTACAAATGTCATCCTACATAATGCTTAATTTGTTATTTTTATATTATTAACCAATATAAATCTACATTAAAAACAATTCTTATGAGAAAGCTTATTCAATTATTCCTGTTTTGTACAGCACTAGCTGTATTACCTTTGCAAAATACCAGGGCTGAAATTAACGCCAGGAAGTTTTTTAGCATTGGTTTGAATTTAAGTAATGGAACTACTGATAACGGATCTATTTACCTGTACGGACCTACGCCTGTGAGTGCTTATTTTGGCCCCGGCGGAAGTTCATATGGTCCGTTAACCGCCGGTACCTATACGGTTATCATTTATACTTCAGCTCCGGGTTCACGCACTTTTAGATTTAATGGACAAGCAATTACCACCAGCTCGGGAAGTGCGACATTTAATAATGTGAGCATTACTTCTACAGCTTTCGCTTCCGTTAATTAGACAGATATTTCCAAAGTAGTCCGGATGTATGGTCCGGACCTTTTTTTATTTTCCTTTTTGCTTAAGGATTACAAATCCCGACTGATTTTGGAAATAGGTCTGAAGTTGTAATGGATTTGCATTTTTATAAATCGTCATCTCAATTGTAGCGCAATCCCGAACGTTCGGAAGAGAGATCCATCTCTAGACAGATTTCTCGGCTTCGTTGCACTCCGCTCGAAATTATGATCAATCTAATGACTAACCTTTCAGTAAATACGCTTTAAATCCGTCAAAATCTACACCTAACTGATCAGCATGTTTAGGTTTACTTTCCAAAGCTTTTACCTGCGCCGGGATTTCAATTTTAGCAGCAATGTCCGACGGAAAAATATCAGGGAATTTACAGGCATGTGCAGTAGATAAGAAAACAGCGGCACTGCTATCTGCAGGGTTTTCATTTCTGTATTTTTCAATGGCCAGGTAAGCAATCGCGGTATGTGGACAAGCTATGTAATTTAATCTGCTATCTATTTCCTTAATACCCTCTAGTGTTTCATCATCGGTAAAACGGTAAGAAGTAACCACTTTTTTAACTGCCTCCACATCCTGATCAAATAAATCCATAATGCGGACCCAGTTGCTTGGTGCACCAACATCCATGGCATTCGAATAGGTTTGCGTTGACGGCCTGGTTTCATAAATGCCACTTTCTAAAAAGCGTGGTACCGTATCATTAACATTGGTGGCTGCGATAAACTGTTTAACCGGTAATCCAAGTTTGTAAGCCAATAAACCTGCACCAATATTGCCGAAATTCCCACTTGGAACAGAAAATACCACATCCTTAAACCCTTGCTTTTTAAGCTGCGCATAAGTGTTAAAATAGTAAAATGTTTGTGGAATCAATCGGGAGATATTGATTGAATTTGCAGAAGTTAATCTAAATTTTGCGTTCAGTTCATCATCCGCAAATGCCTGTTTTACCAAAGCCTGGCAATCATCAAATGTTCCTTTTACCTCAACTGCCCTGATATTTTCACCGTTAGTAGTTAACTGTAGTTCCTGTATCGGACTCACTTTCCCTTCCGGATAAAGTATCGTTACCCTCGTATTTGGTACGCCTAAAAATCCCAAAGCTACCGCGCCGCCTGTATCGCCTGAGGTTGCAACCAGAATATCCAGGAGCTGTTCGCCATCTTTTAAGAAATAAGCCATTACACGGCTCATAAAACGGGCACCAAAATCTTTAAATGCCAAAGATGGGCCATGGAAGAGTTCCAAAACAAAGGTTTTATCATCTAATTGAACAGCCGGTGCATCAAAATTAATGGCATCATTAATTAGTTCTTTTAAATCTTCAGCCGGAATTTCCTCTTTTAATAACGTTGAAGCTACCTGGTAAGCAATTTCAGGTAAAGAGTATTGCTCCATATTTTGAATGAATTCGGCATCAAGCGGTAGAATTTCAACAGGCATGTATAAACCCTTATCCTGCGGCATGCTGTTAAAAACGGCTTCTTTGAAAGAAACACGTAAATCTTTATTGTTGGTTGAGTATAGTTTCATTTTAATTAGGTTGGGGGTTGAAAGGTTGAAGGTTGGAAGGTTTTGGATGTTTAGTCTTCCACCTTCAAGTCTTCTGCCTTTCAACCTTAAGAAATTACCCTAGGTCCTTCGGCATTAACCGGAGAAACAAAAGCTTTGCTGTTAATATTTATTTTATGTAAATGTTGCTGCTGCGATTTGGTAATTTTTCTGGCCGTTTCTTCGTCTTTGGTTAAAGCGAAAACCGATGGCCCGGAACCTGAAATCCCGAATCCGATGGCGCCATTATCTGTGGCTAGTTTTCTCATTTCTTCAAAACCAGGAATCAGGATCGAACGTGTAGGCTCTACAAGGACATCTTGCATACTTCTTCCAATCAGGTCGAAATCATCCATAAATAGTCCACTTACCAATCCTGCAACATTTCCCCATTGCTTAACTGCATCCTTTAAGGCTACCTTACTTCGGATCATCTGGCGGGCATCCTTGGTTGGCACATCAACTTCAGGGTAAACAATTGCAGCGTACATCCCTGCAGGAGTAGGTAAGGAGATCACATCTAAGGGTTCGTAACTTCTGATCAGTACAAAACCACCTAACAAGGCGGGTGCAACATTATCGGCATGGCCATAACCGCAGGCCAGTTCTTCGCCTTTCATGGCAAAAGGAACCAGTTCCTTAGCGGTTAATAAATCGCCCATTAGTTTGTTAATGGCAAATAAACCGGCAACGGTACTGGCAGAACTCGAGCCTAAGCCACTGCCAATAGGCATTTTTTTATGCAGTTCAATTTCTACGCCCACATCTAAACGGTTGATGTGTTTTAAATAATGCTGAACACTGGCGCTTACGGTATTTTTTTCTGCATCTAAGGGCAAACGTCCGTCATCGCCGGTAATTCTTTTGATCACCACACCTGGTGTATCGGTAAATCGCATTTCAACTTCGTCGCCGGGCTCGTTTACAGCGAAACCCAACACATCGAAACCACAAACTACGTTTGCAACGGTTGCCGGAGCGAAAACTTTTATACTACTTTTCATTATTAATTGGCTAGCTATTTATTTAAGGTACCTACATTGATAATATCGGCAAAAACTCCGGCAGCGGTAACTTCAGCACCAGCACCAGGGCCTTTTACCACTAACGGGCGTGTTTTGTAGCGGTCTGTAGTAAAAGAGATGATATTATCACTGCCGGATAGCATATAAAAAGGGTGACTGTCATCCACCATTTGCAGGCTGATTTCTACCTCGCCGTTTTCCAGTTTGCCGATGTAACGTAAAACTTTTCCCTCGCTGTCTGCTGTATTTTTTAAATTTTCGAAGTAAGCAGCGTTGGCCCGTAGTTCTGAATAAAAATCTTCAACAGATGCTGCATTTAAGCAGGCATCAGGTAAAATGTTGTCGATTTTTACATCACTGGCTTCCAGCGGATAGCCGGCATCGCGGGCTAGGATCAGCATCTTACGCATAAAATCCTTTCCATTTAAGTCGTCGCGGGGGTCTGGTTCGGTATAGCCTAATTCCTGTGCTTCTTTTACCGTTTCGTAAAATCCAGCCTCACCTTTAAAGTTATTAAAGATATAAGAGATTGTTCCTGATAAAATGGCTTCAATCCGTGCTACCTTATCTCCACTCATCATCAGCTCGCGCAGGGTGCGGATAATTGGTAAGCCTGCGCCAACATTGGTTTCATAATAAAAATCAACACCGAATTTACGGGCAGTATCTTTGAATGATTTGTACTGTGCATAATCAGCTGAGTTTCCCTTTTTATTACAGGTTACCACCGAAATACTGCTTTCGAATATACCCTGGTAAAATTCGATAGGCTGTTCAGCAGCGGTGTTGTCTACAAAAACACAGTTGGGTAAGTTAAGTGCTTTCATTTTGGCAACAAAACCGGCTAAATCCGCTTGTTCCCCATCTGTATCTAATGTTGTTTCCCAATTTTCTAAAGAAAGGCCATCCGCATTGAAGATCATGTTGCGCGTATTACTAATGCCTGTCACTTTCACCTGCAGATCGTTATTGGCTGCGAGGAAAGGCATCTGCTCTCTCAACTGGTTAAATAAGGTTTTGCCGATGTTTCCGGTACCCAAACAGAAAACGTTCAATGTTCTTTTAAGTGCGGTAAAAAAAGCATCATGCACTGCATTTACTGCTTTTGATAAATCAGCGGCACTGATAATTACCGAGATGTTGTATTCTGAAGAACCCTGGGCGATTGCTCTTACGTTGATACCATTACGACCCAATGCGCTGAATAAACGTCCGCTCATACCCGGGGTGCGTTTCATGTTTTCGCCAACAATGGCCAAAACGGCGAGGTTATTTTCAACTTCCGGTAATTCCAGTTTTTTAGCATCCAGTTCCAGTTCGAATTCTTTTTTGATCAAGAAAATGGCCTGCGAAGCATCTGTTGGTTTTACGGCAAAAGTAATACTATGCTCTGATGAAGATTGCGTAATCAATACCACATTGATCTGTTCGCGAGAAAGCAGCGAAAATAGTCTTCCGCTAAAGCCTGCTTTACCCACCATGCCGCTTCCGGTTAGGTTGATAATGCTGATATGATCGATGGAAGAAATTCCTTTGATGGGCAGATTTGATGTTTTTACATCGCTTTTGATATAGGTGCCCGCGAAATCAGGCTCGAAAGTGTTTTTAATCACAATCGGGATTTTTTTCATAAAGGCCGGGATCATAGTTGGCGGGTAAATTACCTTTGCCCCAAAATAACTCAGTTCCATGGCTTCTGTATAGCTCAATTCGGGTAAGGAGAAAGCCTTTTTCACTATGCGCGGATCAGCAGTCATCATGCCATTTACATCCGTCCATATTTCTATTTCTGATGCATTCAGTGCTGCACCCCAAACCGCTGCAGTATAATCAGAGCCGCCACGGCCCAACGTAGTAACCCTACCAGCAGCATTGCTGGCGATAAAACCAGTTACAAAAATTACTTTGTTTTTATTTTCCTGATAAAAGTTGTTGATCAGGAGTTCTGTTAGTTCAGTATCAACCTTTGCCTGCCCAAAGTTACTGTCGGTTTTAATCAGTTCAGCACCGTTTACATAAAGTGAATCGCCAATGTTTTGCGAGGCAATATGACTGATCATAAAGGTAGAACAGCGTTCACCATAACTCAAAATCTGATCTTTGGTTTGTAAACTTAGTTCCCGTAGATTGGTCACGGCCTGCAGCAGATCTTCTAACTCGTTAAAAAAAATTTTCAAACGGGTAAACACCGGGTTTTGTGCTGCCGCAGGCAAAAGCGCGCGGATTACAGCAAAGTGTTTCGCTTCAATTTCTTTTAAATACTTGTCATAATCTTCGCCCTTTTCAGCCATTTCGGCCATGTCGGTAAGCAAATTGGTTACGCCACTCATTGCCGATAATACAACTACCGGATTATTTTTCTTTTTTTCTTCGCCAACCAGGCGTAAAAGCGTTTTAATGTTCTCGGCCGAACCTACGGATGTGCCGCCGAATTTGAGTACTTTCATTATTGATATGAGGTTTAACTGTTTGTTGCCGCACCCGGTCTGTGGTTTCAAATGCTCGCTTGTGCAGGTTTCATTCAGCATGGGTTTAAAAAAAAAGCGTCCCGATTTTCATCGGGACGCTTTCTGTGTTTTATGTTTTTTCAATTTACAACAAATTAGCCCCGCTGGTTTATACCGGTGGTAATAATAATCGTTGTAATAATTGAAGTATTAAAATTCATCTTGACTTGGTGTACTTTTTACACTTGTAAAGTAGAAGATAATTTTTTTGAAATGCAAATGTTTTTTGATTTTAATTTCGAAATTTCTATTAAACGTTTAAGTAAACGTAATAGCAATATTATTTTTCTCCTTGGTAGGATGCTGTTTAAGCGGCCTGTCGTTCCAGCTTCGATTTATTCCCCTCCTTTGGAGAGTCTGCTCCGATTCTTTTCGGAGGTGCTCGTAGGGTAGGCGATCAATTGATGTTTTAATCGAAAAAGCATAACTTCTTCAACTCATCATAAGGGTGTATGTCCATAAGAACTTAAACGTACTAAAACCATTTATCAAACTTTACTTAGTGTATATATTTAATTTTTTTTAAGTTTAAAAATATGTGTTAATTTATTTTAAATCAAATGATTAAGTCATAGTGTATTTGCTACAATATGTAAAAAATTACGTTTTAAAACTCGTTTTTATGCATAATAAGTTTTTACCTTTGGCTCACTAACTAACTTGTTGTTATGAGCAAAAATAAACTGCAAACGCCAGATCTAAGCTATTTAGATTTAGGCGGGAATATTGCTGTAAAGTACCAATTATCTCCTACGGAATTAATTGATGAGGCCTTATCAAATAAAGAAGGTACGTTGGCCGCTTCTGGAGCGCTGGCGGTTGATACCGGAAAGTTTACCGGACGTTCTCCTAAAGATCGTTTTATCGTATGCGACGACACCACCGAAGATCAGGTGTGGTGGGGCGATGTAAACATCAAAATCTCACCCGAAAAATTCGATCAGCTATTTTACAAACTAACCCATTACCTTAAAGACAAGAAAATCTATGTCCGTGATTCTTCCGCCTGTGCCCATCCGGAATATTCCATATCCATTAGGGTAATTACCGAAACGGCTTATCAGAATCTTTTTGCCCATCATTTGTTTATTCGTCCGCATGAAGATCAGTTAGAGGTAACACCAGAGTGGACCATTCTTGCGGCACCAGGTTTCCTGGCTGATCCGGCATTAGATGGAACCAGGCAGGAAAACTTTTCCATCATCAATTTTAGCAAAAAAATGATTTTGATTGGCGGAACAGGTTATACAGGTGAAATAAAAAAGGGAATTTTTTCTGTTTTAAATTTTATTCTGCCGGTGTACAAAAATACCTTATCCATGCACTGCTCGGCCAATAGGGGTAAAAATGGCGATACGGCTATATTCTTCGGTTTGTCGGGAACAGGAAAAACCACGCTTTCCGCCGATCCCGAAAGAGAGCTGATTGGCGATGATGAACATGGTTGGGGCGAAGATTCGGTATTTAACTTTGAAGGCGGTTGCTATGCCAAATGTGTGGATTTGAACGAAGAGAAGGAGCCTCAGATATTTAAAGCAGTCAAATTTGGTGCATTATTGGAGAATGTCAATTTTTTTCCGGGTACACAGGAGGTTGATTATCGTGATATCAGCAAAACGGAGAATACCCGTGTGGCCTATCCGATAGATTACATTGATAAGGCCGTCTTACCTTCAATAGGAGCTATTCCGAAAAATATTTTTTTCTTAACTGCAGATGCCTTTGGCGTATTGCCTCCCATTTCAAAGTTAAATGTAGAGCAGGCGATGTTCCACTTCATGAGCGGTTATACCGCAAAGGTTGCAGGAACCGAAACTGGGGTAACAGAACCTCAATTAACCTTTTCGGCTTGCTTTGGTAAGGCTTTTTTACCACTGCATCCGTCAAAATATGCCGCATTATTAGGCGAGAAGATGGAGAAACACCAGGTAAATGTGTGGTTAGTGAATACAGGTTGGAGTGGAGGTCCTTACGGTGTGGGTGAAAGGATGAAACTGAAGTATACCAGAGCAATGATTGCTGCAGCTTTAAATGGCGGTTTAGATCACAATAGATATAAGCAGCACCACGTGTTTAAATTGATGATGCCGTTGAGCTGTCCCGGGGTGCCAGACGAAATTTTAGATCCTGCAAAAACATGGAACAACCAGGAAGAATACTTTTTAAAAGCCTACGAACTCTCCAACGCTTTTACAGAGAATTTCAGGCAATTTGAACTGACAAAAGTGCCAAAAAGCAGACACGCGGCGTTAAAATTATGTTAAATGTGCTTTAAAATGCATTTTTTGAACGAAAAATTTGCAATTCGATTTTTTTTTAGTTTTTATTGTGAAAGAATTGCCTCGGCTGGGGCAATTTTTTTGTTATACACCCGTAGTGATTACCGGAACAAAATTCTAAGTAACGATTTAATTGCTTATTGATTTATTAATTTGTAATTTAAAATCAATTTATAAATTTGTTTTTCGCAACAATTTCGGATATGAAACGTTGAGTGTAGTACAAAAAAGAACAAACAGCTAAAATTAAAAACAAGAACTAAAACTAAAAATTCAAAAAAAAATGGCAAACGCACCAAAACCAGCAACTGTTAAAAAAGAGAGCTCTTCTAGTGCTTCAAATGTTTTCGCAACATTAGTTATTCCTATTTGTATCATTATCGGATTCGTGATTTGGAAATATGTATTGGGAGATCCGTCGAACTTTATCGATAACAACAACGAAAACTTACCATTACCAAATAACTATCCAGGTACAGCTTACAAAGGTGGTCCTATTGTTGCCGTTTTAATTGGTTTATTATTAACAACAATCGTTTTCTCTATCGAGCGTTTAATTGTTATTGGTAAAGCAAGTGGTAAATCAAGCTTAGATTCTTTCATCATTAAAGTGAAAGGTTTATTAAATGCAGGTAATATCGAAGCAGCTAAAGCTGAGTGTGATAAACAACAAGGTTCAGTTGCTAACGTAATTAAATCTGGTTTGAAAAAATACAGCGAAGTTGAAGCTGATACTAATATGGATGTTGAGCAGTCTATCGTTGCTATCCAAAAAGAAGTTGAAGAAGCTACCGCTTTAGAAATGCCAATGTTAGAGCAAAACTTAACTATCATTGCTACTTTGGTATCAATCGGTACTTTGATCGGTTTATTAGGTACGGTAACAGGTATGATCCGTGCATTCGCCGGTTTAGCAAACTCTGGTGCTCCGGATCAGGCAGCATTAGCGGTAGGTATCTCTGAGGCTTTGATCAATACCATGACCGGTATCTCGGTATCAACTCTGGCGATCATCATGTACAACATCTTAACATCTAAAATCGATAAGTTAACTTACGCAATCGATGAGGCTGGTTTCAGCATCGTTCAAACATACGCTAGTTCGCATAAATAAGAATTTTGAAAAAATTTTTACCGGCTTTATGGAAAACCGGAAAAAAGATCATCATTATTAAAACTAGTAAAAAAAATTATGCCTAGAATTAAAGTAAAAAGAACAAGTACAGTAACAGATATGACCGCAATGTGCGATGTGGCGGCATTGTTACTTACGTTCTTCATTTTAACTGCTACGGCAAGACAACCAGAACCCCTGGCTGTTTCTACCCCTTCATCTACGTATGAGTTTAAGGTGCCGGTAGAAAACAATGCGATATTAACCATTGGCCAGGGAAAAGTTTTCTTTGAAGTAGCAGGACCGAAAGTGAGAGAAAAAACATTGCAGCTGATGGGCGAACAATATGGCGTGAAATTCACACCAGAAGAAACAGTTAGATTCTCAGGAATCGGAAGTTTCGGTGTTCCTATTCAAAGCTTAAAGCAATTAATTGCGATGAATCCGGGTGACCGTATGAAACCAGGTGTTCAGCCAGGTATTCCTACTGATTCAACCGATAATCAATTAAATGCTTGGGTGTTGAATGCACGTAAGGCTACAAAAGAGATCAACAATCAGGATATGCGTATCAGTATCAAAGGCGATGCTAAAGAAGAGTATCCAGTTGTGAAAAAGGTTATTGATGTACTTCAGAAACAAAGTGTAAACAAATTTTTGTTGGTAACCAATTCTGAAGCTAAAAAGAAGAAATAAGAAATGGCAGAATTAAACACGGGCGGGAAGAAAGCCACGCCAAGGGTTGATATGACCCCAATGGTGGATCTAATGTTTCTTTTGGTAACTTTCTTTATCTTAACAACAGTAATCTCTACGCCACAAGCGATGGATATTGCAAAGCCGGATAAAAACGAGAAGTTACCTGAAAATAGATTAGAGCTGAAAGCGAGTAAAACGATGACCATATTATTGGGTAAAAACAATAAAGTAGCGTGGTACATGGGAGTAGCTGGCGAAAGCGCACCAACAATCGAATCAGGTTCGCAGATTGAGGATGCTATTATCAAAAATAGAAAAACAGCTGATGCTTCAGGTGTTGCAGGCGACTTTGTTGTTCTGGTAAAACCAACATCGGGCTCTACCTTTCAGAACTTTGTTGATATTATGGATGAGTTGGAAATTCTTAAAGTAAAGGTTCGTCAGATTGATGATGATAATATCCTTGACAATGAGAAGCAGTTCATGAAAGAAAAGGGAATTTTATAATCAAATAAAACCAATTTTATGTCGAAGTTAGATATATTCAGAAAAGAATGGCTTGAAGTGGTTTTTGAAGATAAAAACAAAAGCTATGGTGCGTACCAATTGCGTAAAACCAATGGTGCTAATACTACAAGAGCCTTAATTATTGGATCTATTATCTTCCTTATTTTATTTTTCTCACCAAAAATCTATAGCCTTATTAAAGGCTCTATGGATCAGCCGGAAGAACAGGTAAAAGCGCAGGAAGTGATTTTAGCTCCACCACCGCCGGTAAACCCGGAAACACCTCCACCGCCACCGGTAGAGCCACCGCCACCAAAGGTTGACCAGGTGAAAATGCCACCTCCAATTGTAAAACCTGATATCGAGGTTCGTGATGAACCACCTACAGTTGAAAAATTGAAAGAAGCTGATCCAGGTCAGAGAGATATCAAAGGGGATCCGACAGCGGAGATTAATATCGCTGAACCAGTAGGAGAAGGACCAAAAAGAGAAGCTGCTGTTGCGGTTGATGACAATAAAGTTTACGACTTTGTGAGTATCGAAAAGCAACCAGAATTCCCGGGGGGTATTTCTAAATTTTATGCATACTTAGGTAGAGCAATAAAATACCCGCCAATGGCACAAGAAAACAACGTTCAGGGTAAAGTATTTTTATCTTTCGTTGTGGAAAAAGATGGTAAACTAACTGATATCACTGTTACCCGTGGTTTGGGTAGCGGAACAGATGAAGAAGCCATCCGTGTATTGAAAGCAAGTCCGCGTTGGAACCCAGGTATCCAGAATGGTAAGCCGGTAAGGGTAAAATATAACATCAACGTTAACTTTACATTGAACTAGTCGTAAATGTTAAATTTCGATATCTTTAAGCAAAAATCGCCTAAACAGCGGTTTTTGCTCATTTTAGGCCTAATCATGTTCATCTTTTATGTGATATTGGGTGTCGCATTTATATTTTATAAACCTATTGCACTTCGGTTAAGTGCTATTCCGGAATGGGGGCGTATTACAATTGGTATCTTCCTCATTATTTATGCTTTTGTACGACTTTTAAGCCTTGGTAGGCGCGACTAATCATTTAATGAAAAAAATCCTTTTAATATTTTGTGTACTGGCTTTATTCTTATCCTGTAAACGCAAGAATAAAGCAGTTGTGGTTAAAGAAACCAGAACAAGTGGCACATTAAAAATATTGGTTGATGAAAGTGTTGGGCCAATTGTTCAGAATCAGATCGATATTTTCAGTTTAGATTATCCCGATGCCAGATTTCAGGCTACAGTTGAACCTGAAGAAAAATTATTGCCTGCATTCTTGAATGATAGTGTAAGGGTAATTGTTTTACCAAGATTATTAACCAAAGCAGAAGAAAAATATTATAATCAACGTCATATCAAAATCAATACCTCGCGTTTTGCCATTGATGGAATTGCTTTAATTACCAATAAAGGCAATATCGACAGTACAATTACCGTTAAAGAGGTAATTGACATCTTACAGGAGAAGAAATCGGATAAAAAATTGGTTTTTGATAACGCTTATTCAAGTACCTTTCAGTATTTTAAAGAGTTGGCCCATATCAGCCAATTTCCCGCTACAGGTGTTTACTCAAAAAATTCTAGCAAAGAAGTAATTAAATTTATTGCAGAAGATAAAAATTTTATTGGTATTTTGGGCGTGAATTGGATCACGGACAAAGATGCAGAGATGAGCAAATACCTTTCCCAGGTAAAGATATTGGGGGTGAAGAATGTGAAAGGTAAGGTAGGGGACGATCAATTCTATAAACCAACTCAGGATAACCTGATAAATGGTGTCTATCCTTTCTTAAGAAATATAAATATTATTGATTGCGAGGGAAGAGACGGTTTAGGCACAGGATTTGCAACATGGTTAAGAAGTCAGAGAGGGCAATTGATCGTACTTAAATCTGGACTTGGTCCACATAAATTAATGCCGAGACAAATTAACCTGACCAAAGGAAATTAAATTAAAAATTATAAATTGAACCACGAAGTAATCTAAAGAGACACTTCATTTTTATTAATAAAAAAACAGGATATCCGATGAAAATTTTAAAGAAAGCAATAACCTTAAATGTAGGTTTGGTGTTGATGGGTTCTGCAGTTTTTGCTCAAGATTTAAATGACGCGAAAAAAGCCATCGACGCGGAGCAGTATCAAAAAGCATCATCAATACTTAAATCGTTGGTGAGTTCAAAAGCTTCAGAAGGTGATAATTATTACAATCTTGGTTTGGTTTACTTAAAAACCGGTTATATCGACTCTGCCAGAGCTGTATTTACCAAAGGGCTTACAGCTGATCCTAAAAACAACTTAAACTTAATTGGCTTAGGAGAGGCGGATATATTATCTAACAATCCAACATCTGCAAAGACTAATTTTGATAAAGCTGTAGCATTGGCTCCCAAAGATTACAAAACTTATTTGTATATCGGTAAAGCTTATTTAGCACAGGATAAACCAAGTGACGATGTATCGAAACCCGACTTTACCAATGCTTTAGCCAATATTACCAAAGCTGATGAGTTGGATTCGAAAGATAAAGATGCCGAGGTGTTCCTGGCGCAAGGTGATGCTTATGCTTTGCAAAAGAAAAACTCTGAAGCATTGGGACCATACATGCGTGTAAATGATGTTGATCCGAACAACAGAAGGGCTAAAACGCAGATCGGTAAAATGTATAAAGAATCGAGGGCTTTTCCGGAAGGAGAAAAAGAATTACAAGATGTAATTGCAGCCGATCCAAATTATGGTCCTGCCTACCGTGAGTTAGGTGAATTATACTTACAGTGGAGTAGCTTTGGTGTTGATAAAGAAAAAGCAGCAAAAGCAATTGAGAATTACAAAAAATACATGGATTTAACCGATAAATCTTTAGAATCTCAGTTACGTTATGCTCAATTCTTGTTTTATGCGAAAGATTATAAAACATTAGAGCAAGTAGCTTCTTCTTTACAGGTTCCTGCAAATGACCCTAAAGGTAACGTTGTTGCCAGGATGAAAGGTTGGGCAGCTTATGAGAATGGTAACTACCCTCAGGCATTAGCCAGTTTGACGGAGTTTTTTGCTAAAGAGAAAGATAAATCTAAAATTTTAGGTAACGATTACCTTTATTTAGGTAAAGCTCAGTTAAAGGCTGGACAGGATAGTTTAGGTGTACTGAATATAATTGAAGCAGCTAAAATCGATTCAACAAATGCTGATGCCTTAGCTGAGGCTGGTTTAGCCTTGTATAAAGCTAAGAAATATGGCAAGGCGGCAGAAATTTACACTTTAGCAACTAAATATAATCCAAATGGTAAAGGTTCATTAACCAATTACTATTATATCGGTCAAACCAGGTTCCTGGAAGGATATTTTGCGCAAAGAGAGAAAAAACCTTTAAATACTGCAGCTTTAGTTGAGGCTGACTCGGCATTGAGCCACCTAAATAAAGTTTCTCCTGACTTTGCATTAGGTTATTTTACAAGAGCGAGGATTGCCAATCTTTTAGAAGATAAAGCGAACCCGAAATATGCTTCAATTCCATTGTTTGAAAAATATATTAGTTTAGTTAAACCAGAAGAACAGGCTACTAATAAAACAAACCTTGTAGAAGCTTATGATTATCTTGGTGCATATTATGCCGATAAAGATAAAGCGAAAGCCATCGACTTTTTAAACAAAAGTATAGCACTGGATCCACAAGGTCCTTTCGCATCAGCAAAGCTTAAAGAATTGCAATCACCTGCTGCGGCTTCAAAAGCAAAAGGTAAAGGCAAATAATTAGTAAGTTAAATAATTTAGAAAAGGCAGAGTTTGGTTACTCTGCCTTTTTCTTTTACTTTTGCATCACAAAAATAAAAATTATGCAAGCGCAAAGTTCGGCTATAGATTTTTTACCAATTATATTTCAGGTAATTGTTGCTTTAGGTTTTGTAGTTACTACTTTAGTAGCCACACATGTTTTAGGACCAAAGCGTAAAACCAGCGATAAACTGGAAACTTTTGAAGCAGGTATAAAATCGGTAGGTAATGCCCGCCAGCCTTTCTCCATCAAATATTTCGTAGTAGCTATACTCTTTGTGTTATTTGATGTAGAGGTTATCTTTATGTATCCCTGGGCAGTGAATTTCCGTGCGTTAAAAATGGACGGAATGATTGAAATGTTCATTTTTATGGGTACGTTATTGCTTGGTTTTATTTACGTAATCAAGAAAAAAGTTTTAGACTGGAACTAGTGAGTTAGCAGTTATTAGTTTGCAATGGCATTGATTTATACAGGAGTTTATCAACCGTAAACAGAAAATTCCCAACTGCAAACTGAATGTGTATCACTTACACTAACTCATGGCGGTTTTTTTATTTAGAAAGGTTCTAAATCAAGTAAAGCTAGCTTTTTTGCCTTTAAAATATTGTAAATTTGTTGCTCATTCTTTAAAGGGATGAGCATTTTTTGTTTATAAACATGAGTGAAATTAATATAGTTGATGCGCCTCCAGGAACCGAAGGACCTGGCTATTTTGCCACTTCTCTTGATAAAGTGATTGGTTTGGCCCGGTCAAATTCATTATGGCCTTTACCTTTCGCAACTTCTTGTTGTGGGATCGAGTTTATGGCGACCATGGGTTCTCACTATGATTTGGGTCGTTTTGGTGCAGAGCGTTTAAGCTTCTCTCCCCGTCAGGCAGATGTTTTGATGGTGATGGGTACCATCGCAAAAAAAATGGCCCCGGTATTAAAACAGGTTTATATCCAGATGGCAGAGCCCCGTTGGGTAATGGCTGTTGGTGCCTGTGCGAGTAGTGGTGGTATTTTCGACACTTATTCCGTATTACAGGGTATTGATGAAGTGATACCGGTGGATGTTTATGTTCCGGGATGCCCGCCAAGACCAGAAGCTATTTTAGATGGTTTTCAGCGTATTCAGGATTTAGTGAAGAACGAGTCAGGCAGAAGAAGAAATTCCGATTATTATAAAGAACTTTTAGGTCAATACGGCATTAAATAATGGAAGAAACGACACTAAATAACGGAATACACGTTAAACTGACTGAAAAGTTTGGCGAAAAGGTTACTGCCGTTTCTGAGCCTTATGGTCTGTTAACTTTTGTAACCTACAAAGATGTTATCGTAAATGTGCTTTCGCATCTTAAAGAGGAATTAAAATTCAATTTCCTTACTGATATTACGGCTGTTCATTATCCTGGTAAAGATCATGGTATCGCGGTGGTTTACCACTTGCATAACATGGTTGAAAAAGTAAGGATCAGAATTAAGGTATTCATTTCAGAACAAAACCCAACTATCCCTACAGCAACAACAGTTTGGAAAGGAGCCAACTGGATGGAGCGTGAAACTTATGATCTGTTTGGGGTTAAATTTGAAGGTCACCCCGATCTACGCCGTATTTTAAATATGGATGATTTAGGTGTTCATCCTATGCTCAAACAATATCCATTGGAAGATCCGAACAGGGTAGATAAAAAAGATGAATTTTTTGGAAGGTAAACTATGAATCATAACCATCCGGTATTTACAGATAACGACCCGCAAAGTGAGCTGGTAACCCTAAACTTAGGACCCACACACCCTGCAACCCACGGTGTTTTTCAAAATGTTCTGCAGTTAGACGGCGAACGTATTGTAAGCGGCGTTTCCACTATTGGGTACATACACCGTGCTTTCGAAAAGATTGCCGAGCATCGCCCGTTTTATCAAATTACACCACTTACCGACCGTTTAAATTATTGCTCTTCACCTATTAATAATATGGGCTGGCATATGACGGTGGAGAAGTTGTTAAATATTCAGACACCAAAACGTGTAGATTATCTTCGGGTAATCATTATGGAACTTTCGCGTATTGCCGACCACATTATCTGTAATACGATTATTGGTCAGGATACAGGTGCTACCACCACTTTCTTATATCTTTTTCAGTTCCGTGAGCATATCTACGAAATCTTCGAAGAAGTGTGTGGTGCACGTTTAACCACCAATATTGGACGTATAGGTGGTTTTGAAAGAGATTTCAATGATATCGCTTTCGCCAAAATCGATAAATTTTTAAAAGAATTTCCGAAAGCATTAAAAGAATTCGAAAATCTTTTAACCCGTAACCGTATTTTTATTGACAGAACAGCAGGTGTTGCAGAAGTAAGTAAAGAAACAGCTTTAGAATACAGTTGGACCGGCCCACTATTGCGTGCAACAGGAGTAGATTACGATGTGCGTGTAAGCGATCCCTATTCTTCTTATCAGGATTTCGATTTTGAAGTACCTGTTGGTACAAGTGGTGATATCTACGACAGATATTTGGTACGTAATGAAGAGATGTGGCAAAGTGTCCGCATTATTGAACAAGCTGTTGTGAAGTTAAAAACAGAGCCCAAAGGTATTTTCCATGCCGATGTTCCTGAATTTTACCTTCCTCCAAAGCAGGAGGTTTACAATAATATGGAAGCATTAATCTATCACTTTAAAATTGTGATGGGTGAGATTGATGCGCCAAAAGCAGAAGTTTATCACGCTGTAGAAGGCGGGAATGGTGAATTGGGATTTTATCTAATTAACGATGGAGGCCGTACCCCATACCGTTTACACTTCCGCAGACCAAGTTTTATAAACTACCAGATGTTTGCACCGATGAGCGAAGGCATGTTGTTGTCTGACGCCATTATCAACATGAGTAGTATGAATATTATTGCAGGAGAATTAGATGCTTAAAGTAGAAGAACAAACACCTGTAGTGTTTTCATCAGAGTTGCTGGCCAAATTTGATGAAGTAAAAAGCCGTTATCCAGAAGGAAAACAAAAATCAGCCTTATTGCCATTATTACATTTGGTACAAGCTGAGTTTCTGTGGGTGCCTACTTCTGCCATGGATCAGGTTGCTGAATATTTAAACATTCAGCCGATTGAAGTTTACGAGGTAGCTACATTTTATACCATGTACTTTTTAAAACCACAGGGTAAATATGCCTTGGAGGTTTGCCGTACTGGCCCGTGTTGCCTGGTAGGTGCCGAAAAAATATTAAGCCACCTGGAAAACAAATTAGGCGTTAAAGAAGGTGAAGTTACCGCCGATGGTTTATTCAGCTTTAGAGGGGTTGAATGTTTGGCCGCCTGTGGTTATGGACCGGTGTTGCAGATTAGCCCGGAGTATACTTTCTATGAAAACTTAACTACAGAAAGTGTAGATAAATTGATTGAAGATTTGAAAAATAAGTCCTAGGTCGAGAGTCTAAGTCGTGAGTCGGTTTGATTCAGGACGATGGACTATAGACTGCAGACTATAGACTAACTAAAATGTCTCGAAAACTGTTACTTGAGCATATAAACGTACCGGGCATCAATACACTTGAAGTCTATCGCCAGAAAGGTGGGTACCGTGCCGTGGAAAAAGCCCTCAAAACCTTAACACCAGAAGAGATTGTAGAAGAGGTTAAAAAATCAGGTCTACGCGGTCGCGGAGGTGCGGGTTTCCCTACAGGGATGAAATGGAGCTTTTTGGCTAAACCAGAAGGGGTTGCACGTTATTTGGTGTGTAACGCCGACGAATCTGAGCCGGGAACTTTTAAAGACCGTTATTTGATGACCTACATTCCCCATGCATTAATTGAGGGGATGATTGTATCAAGTTTCGCATTGGGAGCCAATACATCTTACATTTATGTACGTGGCGAGATGATGCCTCAGATCCGCATTTTAGAAAAGGCAATTGCCGAAGCTAAAGCTGCCGGATGGCTGGGTAAAAACATTTTAGGAACCGGTTACGATTTGGAATTATATGTTCAACCGGGTGGTGGTGCCTACATTTGCGGGGAAGAAACTGCTTTATTAGAGTCGCTTGAAGGAAAAAGGGGTAATCCACGCATTAAACCACCCTTTCCTGCCATTGCAGGTTTATATGGTTGCCCTACCGTAGTAAACAATGTTGAATCTATTGCTGCAGTAGTGCCGATTATTAATGATGGTGGCGATGAATATGCCAAAATTGGTATTGGGAGAAGTACAGGGACAAAATTAATATCAGCATCTGGCAATTTGGTAAAACCGGGTGTTTATGAAATAGAGTTGGGTTTACCGGTAGAGGAATTTATCTACTCTGATGAATATTGTGGTGGTATTGCCAATGGTAAACGCCTTAAAGCAACGGTTGCAGGCGGTTCTTCTGTACCTGTTTTGCCGGCTAACCTCACGTTAAAATTAGCTAACGGCGAGCCTCGTTTAATGAGTTACGAATCATTATCAGAAGGTGGATTTGCAACCGGAACCATGTTAGGTTCGGGTGGTTTTATCGCTTTTGATGAAGATCAGTGTATCGTTCGTAATACCTGGAATTTCTCGCGTTTTTATCATCACGAAAGTTGCGGACAGTGTTCTCCTTGTCGTGAAGGTACAGGATGGATGGAAAAGGTATTGCACAAAATCGAACATGGACATGGAACCATGGAAGATGTAGATTTATTGTGGGATATTCAACGTAAAATTGAGGGGAATACCATTTGTCCGTTAGGTGATGCGGCAGCCTGGCCGGTTGCCAGTGCAATCCGTCATTTCAGGGATGAATTTGAATGGCACATTAAAGAACCGGTAAAAAGTCAGAGCCAAAATTATGGTATTGCCGATTATGCAACACCAATTGAAAAAGCTCCGGTAGCGGAAGAGAAATAAAATCTTAAGGTCGCAATTTGCTACCTTAGAAGTTTGTTTAATTACTTTGATTTTAGAGCCGGTCGCAATTTGCGACCACCTTTGAGAGATGTAACATACGAATATGAGCGAAGAAAAGTTATCCGTAAAGATACCTGCTGAAATTATCCTTAACAAAATAATTGAAATGAGAGGTAAGAAAGTTATGGTTGACAGCGACTTGGCCGAACTTTATGGAGTAACTACGAAGAGATTAAATGAACAAGTAAAGAGAAATATAAAACGTTTTCCAGAGGATTTTATGTTTCAGGTTACAAAAGCGGAAAAAGACGCTGTTATTTTGCAATTTGAACATTTAAATAAACTAAAATTCTCTTCAACTTTACCATATGTTTTTACCGAGCATGGTGCAGTGATGCTGGCAAGTGTATTAAATAGTGATAAAGCGGTAGAAGTAAATATCCAAATTGTGAGGGTATTTACACAGATTAGAGAATTGTTAGCTTCGAACCTGAATTTAAGATTAGAAGTGGAAAAGATTAAAAAGAAGGTAGATAATCAGGATAAAAATATTGAAGTTATTTTCAGGTATTTTGATGAGCTATTAGAACAGAAAGCAGAGCCAAGAAAAGAAATTGGTTATAAAATCTCGAAAGAGAAATAATATAAATATAATTAGTTCGTGGAGACACGAACCAGGGCGAGATAAAGAAATAAAAAGAATATCATTAACCATGAGTGAAAAAGTTAAGGTTACGATAGATGGGATAACAGTAGAGGTTGATAACGGAACAACCATTCTGAATGCTGCGAGGCAGATCGGAGGGGATATTGTTCCGCCAGCAATGTGCTATTATTCTAAATTACAGGGCAGTGGCGGTAAATGCCGTACCTGTATTGTAAAAGTGACTAAAGGTTCGGAAAAAGATCCGCGTCCAATGCCAAAGTTGGTGGCTTCATGCCGTACCACGGTAATGGATGGGATGGAGGTGCTTAACATTACTTCGCCAGAAGTTTTGGAAGCACGTGCCGGTGTGGTAGAGATCTTGTTAATTAACCATCCTTTAGATTGCCCGGTTTGTGATCAGGCAGGAGAATGTGATCTGCAGAATTTGGGTTACGAACATGGTTTGCAAAAAACACGTTATGAGTTTGAGCGCCGTACTTTCGAACGGATTGATATCGGAGATAAGATCCAGTTGCACATGAACCGCTGCATTTTATGCTACCGTTGTGTTTTTACTGCAGATCAGATTACCAATAAGCGTGTTCACGGTATCTTAAACCGTGGCGACCATTCAGAAATTTCTACTTACATCCAGCAGGCGGTTGATAACGATTTTTCAGGAAACGTAATCGACGTTTGTCCGGTTGGTGCTTTAACCGATAAAACTTTCCGTTTTAAAAACCGCGTTTGGTTTACCAAACCTGTTGATGCACACCGCGATTGCGATCACGAAAAATGTAGCGGTAAGGTAACACTTTGGTATAAAGGAGCAGATGTTTTGCGTGTTACTGCGCGTAAAGATCAGTTTGGCGAAGTAGAAGACTTTATTTGCAATACCTGCCGCTTCGATAAAAAAGCAACTGCTGATTGGGTAATTGAACGTCCAACGCACATTGATGATACCTCGGTAATTGCATCTAACCACTACGAGACATTAAAACCTTTGCATGTAATTCAGCCAAATGAGGCTTTACAGGCTGCAAATGAAATTGAACTACATAAAACAGTTAAATACTAATGGATAGTGCTTTTGTTATAGAAAAATTTATCCTGGTAGCTGTAATTTTCGGCATCAGTTTAGTTATTGCCATGTATTCTACTTATGCAGAGCGTAAAGTTGCTGCATATTTACAAGATCGTTTAGGTCCGGATAGAGCTGGCCCCTTCGGTATCTTACAGCCACTTGCCGATGGTGTTAAAATGTTTATGAAGGAAGAAATTATTCCCGCATCATCTAACAGGTGGTTATTTATTGTTGGTCCGGGTTTAGCATTGCTTTGTGCTTGCATTGGTACCGCTGTAATTCCATGGGGTAGTCCAATTGAAATTGGGGGTAAAATTGTTCCACTTCAGGTTGCTGATATTAACGTAGGAGTTTTATACATCTTTGGTGTAGTTTCTTTAGGGGTTTATGGTGTAATGATTGGCGGTTGGGCGTCCAACAATAAGTATTCGTTACTAAGCGCCATTCGCGCAGCATCACAGAATATCAGTTATGAAATTGCAATGGGATTATCGATCATCGCTTTGCTGTTGGTTACCAACTCTTTGAGTTTGAAAGAAATCGTAGATAAACAACATGGTTTTTGGGAAAATGGATGGTTTACCTGGTATTTTTTCAAACAGCCACTAGGATTTTTAATCTTTATGGTTTGTTCTTTTGCTGAAACCAACCGGGCTCCTTTCGATTTACCTGAATGTGAAACGGAGTTAATCGGTGGTTACCATACTGAGTATTCATCAATGAAATTAGGCTTTTATTTATTTGCCGAATATATCAATATGTTTGTGTCATCCGCAGTTATGGCTACATTGTATTTCGGAGGCTTTAATTATCCATTTATGGATTCAGCTGTTGCCCATCTAGGGCAAAATTGGGCATCAATAATTGGTGTTGCTGCATTATTCGGTAAAATAGTCTTTTTCATCTTTTTCTTTATGTGGGTACGTTGGACAATCCCTCGTTTCCGTTACGATCAATTGATGAATTTAGGCTGGAAAGGCTTAATACCTTTGGCTATTGCCAATATTATAATAACAGGGGTTGTGATTGCGATTATTGAGAAGTTTTAATTATGGAATCATTAAGTAATAAGAAAAAAGTACTGGAACAAAAGCCCTTGAGCTTTATGGAACGCATGTACCTGCCGGCAATTGCCAAAGGCATGGGCATCACCATCAGTCACTTATTTAAAAAAGAGGCTACCGTAAGATATCCTGAAGTAGAACGGGAATTCTCGACCAACTTTAGGGGAATGCACTCGCTGAAACGAGATGAGAACGGTAAAGAACGTTGTACGGCTTGTGGTTTATGTGCTTTATCTTGTCCGGCTGAAGCCATTACCATGATTGCTGCTGAACGTAAGCCTGAAGAAAAACATTTATACCGTGAAGAAAAATATGCAGCCACATATGAAATCAATATGTTGCGCTGTATTTTCTGTGGTTTGTGCGAAGAAGCCTGCCCAAAAGAGGCTATTTATTTAGATGGCCCGATTGTACCTGCTGATTATTTACGTAAAGATTTCATTTACGGAAAAGATAAGCTGGTAGAGGCGCCATTGGAAATGAAGAAATAATAATTGTCATCCTCAGCCTGTAGAAAGGACTAAACAAGAAATGCCATTAGGCCTCGGTTCGTGTCTTCACGAAACAAAATATAAATAATGGTTTGTGGAGACACAAACCATGGAACAGACATAAATAAACAATAATTAATGAGTACACAAGTATTCTATTTCGTAGCCACATTAAGTATCATCTTTTCGCTGCTGGTGATTTTTGCCAAAAATCCGATCCACAGTGTATTATACTTAATCCTTACCTTTTTTACTTTCACTGTTCACTATGTACTTCTAAATGCACAGTTTTTAGCAGTGGTAAACTTTATCGTTTACATGGGAGCAATTATGGTACTTTTCTTATTTGTACTGATGTTGCTCAACCTGAATAAAGAGACCGAGCCAAGTAAATCACCACTGCTTAAAATTGTTGGCGTTATTGCCGGTGGCTGTTTGGTGGTTACCTTAATTGGTTCTTTAAAATCAGCAAGTATCTCCAGTCCGTTGATGTTGAAAAATTCGGGATTGGGATTGGTAGAAAATCTAGGTAAGGAGCTTTTTGGCCCATTCTTATTACCATTCGAATTGTCATCTCTATTACTATTGGCAGCAATGGTTGGAGCAGTTTTATTATCTAAAAGAGATGAGGTAGAAGCATAATGGAAAATTTAACATCACAACTTCAGGGCGTTCCGCTAAACCACTACATCTATTTAAGTGCCATTATTTTTTCTATTGGCGTAATCGGTGTACTTACCCGTAGAAATGCCATCGTAATTTTTATGTCGGTTGAGCTGATGCTTAATGCCGTTAACCTGCTGTTAACCGCTTTCTCTGTGCATAGCAATGACCCATCCGGACAAGTTTTCGTATTCTTCATTATGGCACTGGCAGCTGCAGAGGTTGCTGTCGGCTTGGCCATCATCGTAATGGTTTACAGAAATACGAAATCGATAGATATTAATGTTTTAAATCGCCTTAAGTGGTAAATATATATTAAGAATGACAATAGAACAATTGATTTGGTTGGTTCCGTTACTTCCTTTTTTAGGGTTTGTAATCAATGGGCTAGGCAGAAACTCTTTATCTAAAGGACTTGTTGGGATCATCGGGAGCGGAGTAATTTTAGCCTCCTTTATCACCAGCATAGTTATTTTCTTTAGTTTACAAGGCGGCACACAAAAATCTCACGAATTATTTTTATTCGATTGGATTAGTGCGGGCACATTACACATTCCATTATCATTCCTGGTTGATCCTCTAAGTGCTATTATGCTTTTGATCATTACTGGAATTGGTTTTCTGATCCATTTATATTCCACCAGTTATATGCACGATGATGCCGGATTTGGTAAGTTCTTTGCTTATCTTAATCTATTTGTATTTTTCATGCTCTTGTTGGTATTGGGTTCAAACTATATCGTGATGTTTATCGGCTGGGAAGGTGTAGGTTTATGCTCTTACCTGCTCATTGGCTTCTGGTACACCAACAGTGCTTATGCATCTGCAGCAAAAAAAGCTTTTGTAATGAACCGCATCGGCGATTTGGGCTTTTTACTAGGTGTGTTTTTAGTATTCACTACTTTTGGTAGTGTAGAATTTGCTAAAGTTTTCCCTCAGGCTGCCAATATGTTGCCTGGCAATGATACTTTGGTTTTAATTACCATTTTATTGTTTATCGGGGCCTGTGGTAAATCGGCTCAATTGCCTTTGTTTACCTGGTTACCTGATGCAATGGCCGGACCAACGCCGGTTTCAGCTTTAATCCATGCTGCAACAATGGTAACTGCCGGTATTTATATGATTGCACGTTCGAGCATATTGTTCGATCTTGCACCACTTACTCAACATATCATTTCCATTGTAGGTGCAGCAACCGCTTTGGTTGCCGCAATTATTGCCCTAACGCAAACCGATATTAAAAAGGTATTGGCTTACTCTACGGTATCGCAATTGGGATATATGTTTTTAGGTTTAGGCGTTGGTGCTTATACAGGTTCATTCTTCCATGTATTAACGCACGCATTCTTTAAAGCATTATTATTTTTAGGTGCAGGTTCTGTAATTCATGCCATGCACCATGAACAGGATATGCGCCACATGGGTGGTTTGAGAAAGAAACTTCCGGTTACTTTTTTAACCATGATGATCGGTACCATTGCCATTGCAGGTTTACCACCATTCTCGGGTTTCTTCTCTAAAGATGAAATTTTGGCACATGCTTTCCAGGCTAGTCCGATACTGTGGGGAATTGGCGTTTTAACTGCATTTTTAACAGCATTTTACATGTTCAGAATGATGTTCTTAACTTTCTCTGGTAAATACCGTGGAACACATCATCACGAAAGCCATGTGCACGAATCGCCAACAGCAATGACTTTGCCATTAATTATTTTAGCGATTTTAGCTGCAATTGGTGGAGCAATTAATTTTCCCCATGTTTTCGGTGGAAATGAATGGTTGGCACATTGGTTATCAGGCGCAGGTGTGGCACAGCATGAATTGGAACTCAGCCATTCAACTGAATATTCGTTAATGGCTGTTTCAGTGGTAGCGGCTATAATAGCCTTGTTGTATGCTTATACCAGATATGTTAAAGGGGCACGGGTTCCTGTTGCTGATGAAGCACCACGCTCACCATTGGCAAAACTATCCTACAACAAATTCTATCTGGATGAGATTTATGATTTCATCATCACAAAACCTCTGGATGCACTATCTAAATTCTTTTATAGAGTTATTGACAATAAATTTATCGATGGAATTGTAAATGGATTGGGATGGAGCACAAATGAGGCCAGTAAAGGTATTCGTTTATTGCAAAGTGGAAACGTAGGTTTCTATATATTTATGATGGTATTCGGTATCGTCGCATTGCTATTGTATACATTTTTCTACATATAAAAAAGGGTTCAAAATAAATAATGGAACAACTTTTACTACTTATATTTTTACCGCTTGTAGGTGCAATTATTACGGCACTTGCTGGTAAGTCTGCTAAAATCGTTTCCACCTTCTTTTCGGTGGTTTCTTTAGCGCTGGCTCTGGTTATCGCCTTTAATTTCATTCCTGATGCAAGTACCCAGTTTGAGGTTAACCTGCCATGGATTGCTGATCTGGGTATTAATTTCCATGCAGGTATTGATGGCATCAGCCTTCTGGTGGTGTTACTCACCAATTTACTGGTACCTGTTATCATTTTATCAAGCTATAACCATGAGTATAAAAATCCGGCTGCATTTTATGCCCTGATTTTATTTATGCAAACAGGCTTACTATTGGTATTTACCGCATTGGATGCTTTTTTGTTCTATATCGGATGGGAAGCCGCATTAATTCCGATCTACTTTATCTGTGCCATTTGGGGCGGAAAAGACCGCATCCGGATCAACATGAAGTTTTTTGTGTATACGATTGCAGGTTCGTTGTTTATGCTAATGGGGATTATTTACCTATATCTTCAGAATCCGGCGCACAATTTTAACATTCAGGCTTTTTATGCTTTAAACTTAGATAGTACACAACAGGGATGGATTTTCTGGGCTTTCTTTATCGCTTTTGCGATCAAGATGCCAATTTTCCCGTTCCATACCTGGCAGCCTGATACTTATACTGCAGCACCTACACAGGGAACGATGTTGTTGTCAGGTATCATGTTAAAAATGGGTATTTATGGTGTCATTAGATGGTTACTGCCGATTGTTCCGGCTGGCGTTCATGATTGGGGCCAGGTGGCTATTATTTTATCAATCATCGGTATCGTTTATGCTTCACTGATTGCTTTTACCCAAAAGGATGCAAAACGTTTAGTTGCCTATTCATCTATTGCTCACGTTGGATTAATATCGGCGGGAATCTTCGCTTTTAACCAACAAGGCATGCAAGGTGCAATGGTGCAGATGTTGAGCCATGGTATTAATGTAGTGGGCTTATTCTTTGTTTTAGACATTATCTTCTCTCGTGTTAGAACCAATAAGATTGAAGAGTTAGGTGGAATTGCAAAAGTAGCACCACAGTTGGCACTTACTTTTCTAATCATTGTTTTAGGCACAGTAGCTTTACCAGGAACGAACGGATTTATCGGTGAGTTTTTATTGCTGATGGGCGTTTACAACTATGGTATCTGGGCAGCTGCTATTGCGGGTTTAACCATTATTTTCGGAGCAGTTTACATGTTACGCATGTATCAGCAGGTGATGCTGGGTCAAACCAATAGCTTAACCATCACTTTTACCGATATTAAAGGAACCGAAAAATTGGTTCTTTATACCATATGTGCATTAATTATTGTTTTGGGTGTTTATCCGAAACCGGTTTTGCATTTGACAGAGGCATCTGTACAACATTTATTAGAACAGGTAAATCAAAAACTAAACACAGTAAATTAAGCAATGAATATTATAATAACCATTAGTATAACAGCTTTTATAGTGCTTTATGCAGGTTTGTTTAAGGCAAATAAAGCATTACTACCTCTTACCGTTGTTGGCTTACTTACTGCATTAGGATTTACTTTTTCAGCATGGAATGGTAATGCTGTTCATTTCGGAATGATGCAGACCGATAACTTTGCATTGGCATTTTCGGGGATTTGTATCGTAGGTACACTGTTAATCTTCTTATTAACACAAAACTATTTCCACGCCAAAAGTGATAACATTGCCGAATATTATACCTTGATTCTTTTCGCACTAGCGGGCATGATCATGATGGTATCGTATAAAAATATGGCCATGTTATTTGTAGGCCTTGAAATCATGTCGGTGAGTTTGTATATTTTGGCGGGTATCCGTAAAAAGGATTTTGCCTCTAACGAAGCTTCGTTAAAGTATTTCCTGATGGGGGCCTTCTCTACCGGTTTCCTGTTATTCGGAATCACCCTAATTTATGGTGCTGCAGGTTCATTCGATTTAGATAAAATACAAGCTTATCTGGTAAATAATCAGGCGATTTCACCAATATTTTATCCTGGTGTGATCCTGATGATGATTGGTTTGAGCTTTAAGGTTGGTGCTGCGCCGTTCCATTTCTGGACGCCAGATGTATATGAAGGTTCACCATCTTTGATCACCACTTTTATGAGTACGGTGGTTAAAACTGCAGGTTTCGCTGCATTTTTACGCTTGTTTGCTGATGCATTTGCACCACTCCACGATTTTTGGGTTGCACCACTGATCGTAATAGTTTGTTTAACTTTATTTATTGGTAATGTAACTGCACTGTTCCAGAAGAACTTCAAGCGTATGTTGGCATACTCCAGTATTTCGCATGCTGGTTATCTGTTGTTTTCGTTAATTGTACTCACTAAAAACTCCGGAAATAGCGTATTGGTTTATGCAGCAGCCTATACTTTTGCATCAATTATCGCTTTTGCCGTATTAATATTAGTCAAACAAAAAACAGGTAGCGATAGCTTCGAAAGCTTTAATGGTCTGGCTAAACGGAATCCGTTAGTTGCATTATGCTTAACTGTAGCCATGCTTTCATTGGCAGGTATTCCGCTTACAGCGGGCTTTATTGGAAAATATTTAATGTTCCTGAATGTAATGACAGAATATAAGACCCTGCTTGTTGCATTTGCAATTTTAAATGCATTGGTTGGCTTCTATTATTATTTCAGGGTAATTGTAGCCATGTGGTTTAAAGACGGTGCAGAAACAGAACTTTCAACCCCTTCACAATATAAAGTGGTGTTGTTGGTTTCTGTCGCCATAACATTGGTATTGGGTATTTATCCTGCAATTATTTTAAACCTGATATAGGTATGCTGTTGTTTAATAATTATTTGTAGTTTTACGAATAATTGAATATGCACGATTTTTGGAATAACCTGCATCAGCTGCTTGATCCCGAGAAATTATTGAGGGAGGGCGGATTCTATTTAGTCGTGTTTGTTATCTATGCAGAAACAGGCCTGTTTTTTGGCTTCTTCCTTCCTGGTGATTATTTATTGTTTTTAGCAGGAATGTTTGTGGCAACAGGCAAACTGGATGTAAACATTGCAGTGCTCCTGGCTGGTTTATGTATAGCGGCCATTTCTGGAAATTTTACAGGTTATTGGTTCGGACGTAAAACCGGACCGGTATTGTATACCAGAAAAGACAGTTTCTTTTTTAAAAAGAGATATTTAAAGGCAGCAGAAGATTATTATCATAAACAAGGTGCCTTTGCTTTGATAATGGGCAGATTTGTACCGATTGTTAGAACTTTTGCTCCGATTTTTGCAGGGGTTGTAAAACTAGACTTTAAAAAATTTGCTTTATATAATATCGTAGGTGGGGTACTCTGGATCTGTTCCTTAACTTTGCTTGGTTATTTTTTAGGCAGGAGATTTGAAAAAGAAATAAACGATTATTTATTATATATTATTATTGGCTTTATACTTATTACAACTATACCATTATTAATTACCTTTGTAAAAAGTAAAGTAGTAAGTGGTGTTGAAGAGGATAAAACAGATTTAAATTAAAAATGACAAAAGACGATCATCACGCGTGGCATAGCGTATCTCCTGGACATAATGTTCCAGAAATTGTAAACGCAATTATTGAAATTCCCAAAGGTTCGAAAGCAAAATATGAAATAGATAAAGAATCTGGCCTAATTAAATTAGACAGGGTTCTTTTTTCATCGGTAATGTACCCTGCAAACTATGGTTTTATTCCGCAGACTTATTGCGATGACAAAGATCCATTGGATATTTTAGTGCTTTGTTCAGTAGATGTTTATCCAATGACATTGATTGAGGCTAAAGTAGTTGGTGTAATGCACATGGTAGATAATGGTGAGCAGGATGATAAAATCATCGCTGTAGCTGCTCACGATATGTCGGTAAACTATATCAATGATTTAGATGAGTTGCCACCACACCAGATGAAAGAGATTGTTCGTTTCTTTCAGGATTATAAAGCATTAGAAGATAAGAATGTAACTATCGAACATTTACTTGGTGTTCGCTATGCGCATAAAGTAATCAAAGAAAGCATAGAACTTTATAACACAACATTTAGAGAATTAGCATAATGGATTTACCCACGGTCTGTTTGTTTTTAAATTTAGAGCTTAGTGCAATCCTGCCTACGAACGGAGTTGTAGCTGCGGTACAGGAAACTGATAACACCGCTGTTGGCTGGAGATTATTCCTTGCACTATTTTTGGTGTTACTTAATGGATTTTTTGTTGCAGCGGAGTTTGCAATTGTAAAAGTTCGGGCATCACAGATTGAAATCAAAGCAAAAACAGGCAGTCGTGTTGGCAAAATGGCCAAAGGGATTATCCATAATCTCGACGGGTATTTAGCCGCCACGCAGTTAGGCATAACGCTTGCATCACTTGGCTTAGGTTGGGTAGGTGAAGGCGTTATGCATACTATTTTTAAAAATCTCTTCGATAGTTTAGAATGGGGTTTGAGCGATGCTTCTATCCACACTGCATCAACAATCGTTGCATTCTCGCTCATTACGATCATGCATATCGTATTTGGCGAACTGGCACCAAAATCTTTTGCAATCCAAAGACCTGTAGCCACAACACTTTTTGTTTCTATACCACTCCAATTGTTCTATGTGGTGTTCAAACCGTTCATCTGGACACTAAATAGTCTTGCGGCCATTATCCTTAAACCATTTGGCATCGATACCTCTGCTGGTCATGAATCTATTCACAGTACCGAAGAACTACAGTATTTACTGGATCAGGGTAAAGAAAGTGGTGCTTTGGATAATAATGAACATGAGCTGATTAAAAATGTATTTGATTTTAATGAGCGTGTGGTGAAGAATATCATGGTACCCAGAACCAAGATTTCTGGTATTGAGCTAACTTCTCCAAAAGAAGAAGTGATTGATACCATTATTAAAGAGGGATATTCCCGCTTGCCGGTTTACGATGATATCATGGATAAAATTGTAGGTATTATCCATGCAAAAGATATTTTACCATTAGTCGCAGCAGGCAACCAACACTGGACATTAAAAGATATTATCAGAAAACCATATTTCGTTACCGAAACCAAAAAAATTAACGATCTGATGAGCGAACTGCAGAGTAATCGCATACAGATTGCTATTGTACTGGACGAGTTTGGCGGTACAGCAGGTATGGTTACCTTAGAAGATATTGTTGAAGAGCTTGTAGGGGAAATACAAGATGAATACGATGAAGAAAAACCATTGGTAGAAAAGGTTTCCGATAATGAGTTTATCGTCAATGCATTTGCTACAGTATATGATGTGAACGAATATCTGCCTCATGATCTGCCGGAAGATGAAGATTTCGATACTGTTGGTGGATTGGTTTCTCACATTTTTGAACGTATTCCAGAGGTGGGTGAAAGCAATGAATCATATGGTTACTTGTTTACTATCTTAAAAAAGACAGAACAAAATATCGAAACCATTAAATTAGAACTGGTGATCAATAAAGAAGATATGGTTGATAATCATTAATTTCAACTATGCATATTTTTTATACACCAGATATTACCCAAAATACTTATACACTTAACGAAGAAGAGAGTAAACACTGCGTTAGGGTGCTTAGGCTTACCATTGGCGCTGTTGTTAATCTGGTTGATGGGAGTGGGGGCTTTTATACTGCCCAAATTACCTCCGATAATCCGAAGAAAGTTTCTTTAGCTGTTTTAAACGTTGAAACCGAGTTTCATAAAAGAAACCATTACCTGCATATTGCGGTTGCGCCAACTAAAAATATTGATCGTATAGAATGGTTTTTAGAAAAAGCAACAGAGTTGGGCATTGATGAGGTTACACCAATTATTACTGATCGATCGGAGCGTAGGATAGTTAAAGCAGATCGGCTCAATAAGGTCATTACATCGGCCGTAAAACAATCTATTAAAGCTTACCACCCTAAATTGAACGAGGCCATCGCTTTTGAAACTTTTTTAAAGGAACCTTTTGATGGCGATAGATTAATTGCACATTGTATTGATAATGGAGAAAAACAATATATCTCCAAACTGGTAGTCCCACATCAAAAATATTTAATTCTTATTGGTCCTGAAGGAGATTTTACATCAGATGAAGTTAATTTAGCTTTGAACAAAGGCTTTAAAGCATTAACTTTAGGTGATAACAGGTTGCGCACAGAAACGGCGGCTTTATCTGTTTGTTTTGAAATCAATTACCTTAACCGATAATCAGTTTGAAGTTTTCAATTTCTAATTTTCAGTTTCCCAAATTCCCGACATTGGCTTTTAGCTTTGGTGTTTTGGCTTTAAGCTTTATACATACTGCTTTTATTCCGCCCACTTACCGTATGGCCAAGTTAAAGTATAATGGAGGTGGCGATTGGTATGCAGACAGAACGGCATTGCCCAATTTAATTGCCTATTGTAATACCAATCTGAAGACTAATTTTTATGCTGAAGAAAGCATAGTAGAAGTTGGTTCAAAAGAAATTTTCAATTATCCGTTTATTTATATGACGGGACATGGAAATGTTGTTTTTAGCGACCAGGAAATTAAAAATTTACGGCAATACCTTACAGGAGGCGGATTTCTTCATATAGATGATAACTATGGTTTAGACAAGTTTATCAGGCCGCAGATGAAAAAGGTATTCCCGGAACTTAATTTTGTAGAATTGCCTTCCAACCATGCTATTTACAATCAAAAGTTTAAATTTCCGGGTGGCTTGCCCAAAATTCATGAACATGATAATAAGCGCCCGCAGGGATTTGCTTTGATTTACAAGGGTAGAGTGGTTTGTTATTACACCTTTGAGTGCGATTTAGGGAACGGCTGGGAAGATTTTGGTACTTATCCTGAAGATACTCAGGAAACACGGACCAAAGCGCTAAAAATGGGTGCAAATTTAGTTCAGTATGCTTTAACACAATAGCCTATGTATAAAGTAAAGGTAAACGATCAGTTTTTGTTCGAGGTCGAGAATAAGGATTCCGCTTTTTTAATAAATGGAGATCAGGTACAGCTCGACCTAAGTAAGATTGGACATAATAGTACACATGTGCTATACCAAAACATATCTTTCAATACGGAACTTGTTGATATAAACAGAGCCGAAAAAACCTGTAAAATAAAGGTAAACGGAAATATTTATCAAATCAGTATTGAAGATCAGTTTGATGTTTTATTAAAACAACTTGGTCTGGATAACTTGACCGCTAATAAAGTTTTAGAGATTAAAGCACCTATGCCAGGTTTAGTGCTAAAAGTTTTGGTTGAAGAAAACGCTGAGGTGAAAAAAGGTGATAATCTTTTGATATTGGAAGCGATGAAAATGGAAAATATCCTAAAATCATCATCAGATGGAGTGGTTAAAAAGATCTTGATTAAACAAGGAGATAAGGTAGAGAAAAACCAGATTTTAGTGCAGTTTAGTTAGCTTTATATCTATCCAATAAATACGGCCAATAAAATCAACTACCATTGACAGAATCCACTTTGCGGTTGTCGTCCGATGGCTATCGGATCTCGCGCATGCGGGAGTCTTAATAGGCTTGTATTAAGATTATCTTCGATGAGCGCTTCGTGGAGTTTCCATCTGATAAGCATCGGATCAAGTTGGAAATGACGATCTTTCGAGCGGTATACCTACATAAAATTTATCTGTCAGGCATATTGATTTTATATAACAATTATCCTTCAGTATGATGATTAAATGACAGGAATTCTCATGAGATATTCTTAGCATTTCGCATTGTGTTTGTGGAGCCAGATAATATAGAATTGGATGTAATGCAGTCTGGAACTGTCGAGTTCCGTTTAAATAGCTAAGTCCGATTATAAACGCATAAAAAAAAGTCCCGATTTGGTGTCGGGACTTTTCTTTATTATCTACCTCTGCTAACCCTGTAAGGCTTTTGTGGAGGGTTTTTAAAACTTCTTTTGCCTACGGTACTAATTTCAGGCGCGCCAAGCATGGTCATGGCACAACGAAAACCTACTTCAGCCGATGATTCGTCCTGTTGCATGAAGCGACGGGTTGCCGGGTTTAACCAGTATGCCATATCATTCCAGGAACCACCCTTATACACCCTTGATTTATCGTTTACAAGCGTTACACCTTCTTCATTTAATAGGGTGTTTTGTCTGTCGCGATAGCCTCTTTGATCGGCTTGATAACTGGTTGATGCTACCGGTGATTGTGGATCAGTCGATTTTGAAATCGAATCAGCACGTTTTGCCTGCGCCTGTTTTTCTGCCCAGGTTTGTTTTCTTCCAGAATAAGCATTTTCTTTAATCGGATTACCATATTTATCCAAAGCTATTTTTCCACTTTGTGGGTCGGCTAACTTTTTGTTGGTGAAATAGTTGCCGCGGTAAGGATTAAATGCATCTGCATCTGTAAACGTACCTGTTCTGTAAACATCATTTACCCATTCGTTTACATTCCCTGCCATATTATATAAGCCGAAGTCGTTTGGAGCGTATTGAATAACAGGAACAGTTAAATCTCCTTTATCGTTCAATGAACCGCCAACCCCCATATAATCACCAGGTGCCCTTTTAAAGTTGGCCTGGATCATACCTCTGGTTTTCTTTTTAGCAGAACTAACACCTAAGCCATTCCATGGATAAATTTTATTTTGATTGATGTTTTCATATTCCGTGTTGCCAATTAAACCTAAAGCAGCATATTCCCATTCAGCTTCAGTTGGCAGGCGATATGGTTGCATAATTACCCCATCTTCTAAGGTAGCCGTTCTTCTTGGCTGATTATTTCTACCTGTACCTGCAGCTGCTGTTCCTCCGGCTGTGGTTGTAGCGGCACCTGATTTGGTATTGTAATCAATAAATGCATTTCTACCTTTATCATCATACTGGCCATTTAGATAGGCATCTGTATTGAAAGGTTTATCTGGTTTAGGCGTTGCAGCAGCAGTGGTCGCACCAGCTCTGCCTCTTCCATTGCCTGCAAGCGTTTTATAATCAGTTAGGATTCCTTTTTCGCGTAAGATAAATTCGTTTGCTCTTGAAGTTCTCCACTCACAATACCGCGAAGCCTGTTCCCAGGAAACACCTACTACAGGGTAATCGCGGTAAGCAGGGTGCCTCAGATAATTATCTACGTAAGGTTCATTATAAGATAATGGCTGGCGCCAAACCAAAGTATCAGGGAGTTCATTGTAATAGTATTCCTGATCTTCAGGATAATTGTACCTGATCCAATGCAGGTATTCTAACCAATCGGTATTTGATACCTCAGTTTCATCCATGTAAAAAGAAGGTACAGTTACCTGTCTTTTGTAATTGTAAATATTGGGCTCAACACCTGGTATTTCGATGGCACTACCACCAACAACTAAAACTCCGCCTTCGATTGGAATTAAACCAGGCCCTGGTGCTCTTTTATACTGGGTAGCGACAGCAAAAGCACCCGATTGGTTGTTTTTACTTTTCCTATTGGCATAAGGAATACCTGTTTTGCTGGAACTCGCGCTTTTAGAGCTACAACCCGAAAGCAAGGCGGCTAATGATAAACAAGTAAAAGAATATAGTATTAGTTTTTTCATATGAAGCAACTGGATATGGCCTAATGGCCTTTCAACCGATAAAATTAAACAAATTTTAAATGAATATATCAATAATGTAACAATAAAATATCTAATATATTTTTGAGCGATAGCGTGTTCTTTTAACTGTGAGATGTTTGCTTTGTATTCAAACGAAATTATTGCTAAATAATTATAAATAAGCAAGATAAAATTATCAGTTCACCCTTGTACTGTAAACTGATTGTTAATAGCAATTTCTTTTGTTTGATGTTTATGATAGGATAATCGGTTTAAATTGACGTATATCTGGCCTTACATGAGAGTTGTGATTGATATAATCGGTGGGGAGCATCCATCAATCATATTTATTTTGGAATCTCAGTAGATCAGCTAAATGTGTTTTTTGATTTTTGGCTGTCAGATTGGTTTATAACAGCGAGATAAGGAAAATCTTTATTTGCTAAATGGCTATTAGCTTTTTACTTGCAGGTAAAGCACGAACACCCATCTGTAAAAATCGTATGTTTAATTAGTAAATAAGCTTAGAATTCGTATTTTGGTGAAATATAAGTTTTGGTTTTACGTTACTGATATATTCTTCCAGTGATTATTATACCAAAATCTAAAATTACGTACCTTTAAAGGATGAATTTCAAGTACATCAGTAAACTTGCTTTTTCTGCACTCTCAATGGCCCTGGTGTTTGGTAAAACAAATGCGCAGGTAACTATAGGCAATACCCAAACTAACGGTAGCGAGGCAAACAATATTGTAACAGCAGTTCCATTTCTGCTCATTACGCCCGATGCCCGGGCCGGTGCGATGGGCAATGCCGGCGTAGCCGTAGCAGGTGATGTAAATTCATCCAGTATTAACGCTTCTAAGTTAGCTTTTCTAGATAAACCTTACGGGTTTTCTGTTTCTTACAGCCCATGGCTAAAAAGTTTGGTGCCTGATATTAATCTCGCTTATTTAAGCGGATTTTATAAACTGGACGACCGCAACACCATTGGTGCATCTCTACGGTATTTTTCTTTGGGGTCCATCCAGCTTACCGATATTAATCAACAGGATCTTGGGATTGCTAATCCTAATGAATTGGCTTTTGATGTTTCGTTTGCACGTAATTTTGGTAAGGAGTTTTCGCTAGGCACTTCGTTAAGATATATTTATTCAAATTTGGCTTCCGGTCAATTTTCTTCATCAGGGCAGGTACACAGTGGAAATGCAGTAGCGGTTGATGTTTCTGGTTTGTATAAAACAGCCACCATATTGTTTGGCAAACAGGCAATTCTTTCTGCCGGTGCCAATATATCAAATATTGGAACAAAAATGAGCTATTCTGACGGAGGTGAGAATTTCTTTTTGCCCACCAATTTTAAAATCGGAGGAGCATCTACCTTTACCGTAGATGATTTTAGCACTTTAACCTTTGCCCTTGATTTCAACAAATTACTGGTACCCACACAACCGATATACGATTCAAACAACAACATTGTAAGCGGAAAAAATCCAAACCGTTCGGTACCTGCCGGAATTTTTGGTTCGTTTAGCGATGCACCTGGTGGTTTTAGTGAAGAACTGAAGGAAGTCGGGATTTCAACAGGCCTGGAATACTGGTACAACCAACAGTTTGCAGTTAGGGCAGGTTACAACTATCAGAGCCCGATGAAAGGTGATAGCCGGTATTTTACTTTGGGACTCGGATTAAAATACAATGTTTTTAACATTGATTTTTCTTATTTAATTGCAAATGCACAGACTAGTCCACTGGCAAATACCTTACGTTTTGGTCTATTGTTTAACTTTGGCGAAAATAAAGCAAAAGATAAATAAGACTAAAGCAAATAAACATGAAAATTAGAGTAGGTTTCGGATTTGATGTACATCAGTTAAAAGATCAGCATCCTTTTGTTGTTGGCGGTGTTGCCCTAGATCACCATAAGGGGGCTTTTGGGCATTCGGATGCTGATGTTTTACTTCATGCCATCTGCGATGCGCTTTTAGGTGCAGCTAACCTTCGCGATATTGGTTTCCATTTTAAAAATACCGATGAAAGGTGGAAAGGCATCAGTAGCTTGATCCTGCTGAAAGAAACTGTTAAATTACTGGCTGAAAAAGGCTGGCGGATCGGAAATATCGACGCCATGCTCTGTTTGGAAGCCCCCAAAATTAATCCACATATTCCTGCTATGCAACAAAACATTGCTGATGCCATTGGAATTTCAACTGAAGATATCTCGATAAAAGCTACAACCAATGAACAGATGGGTTTTATCGGTAGGGAAGAGGGCGTTGTTTCGTATGCGGTTTGTTTAATCGAAAAATAAAAAAAAAGTTTTTTCTGATCACAAACAGAGAAGTCAGGTTTTATTGCACATTCGCTTTAAAACTCGACTTCTTTTTATTAAACTGGGGTTATATTATGCTGCCTGTTCTTTTACATTTCCCGTTCTTTTTATGGTGCCCCAGGTTTCCAATTCACCTTTGATCGCTTTTCTGAACGAACGGAATAACACCACATACATTAACTGTCTCCAGAAAAAACGCTGAGGGAAAAGGTAAAGTAAATTGGTGTATTTTTCTTTTTCCATCCTAAAAGCAATTGCCGCAAAAATCATGTCCACAAAGATAAAGATGACATAATAAAACAATACCTGGCCAAAACCATTATGGAGGCTTAAAATTCCTGAAAATCCAGTGAGTGTTAAATTATTAATCGCGCTTAGTGAGAACAGACCGTTAATTAAAGAAATAAGCATAAACAGATCGGCAAGCGGAGAAAATAGTGGTAAAATAATCTGGTAAATCAAGATATTAGGCATCCCAACCATCCCAAAATAGCCATACTTCTTATTTAGCAATGTTTTTCTGTTTTTCCAGAAACTTTGCATTACACCAAAACTCCAACGAAAACGTTGTTTTAGTAACATATTTACGGTTTCTGGTGCTTCAGTATAAGCAATTGCACTATCGCAGTTTTTAACTTTATAGCCGGCCTTCAAAATGCGCATGGTTAAGTCACAGTCTTCGGCAAGGGTATCGATGGTAAAACCACCAATTTCAAGGATCACATTTTTTCTGAAGGCACCTATCGCTCCTGGTACCACGGTAATCGTATTTAGCAGATCGAAAGCCCTTCTATCCATGTTTTGAGCAGTGATATATTCTATCGATTGCCATTTGGTAATGATGTTGTTGGTATTTCCAACTTTTACGGTTCCCGCTACGGCTGCTACTTTATCACTATAGAAATAGCGCATAAGCTCGGTTACTGCATCGTTTTTTAATTGGGTATCAGCATCTATACAAACTACAAATTCAGCAGCAGCTTTTGATATACCATAATTTAATGCAGATGCTTTACCACCATTTTCTTTACGGAAAACCTTTACCTGAGGATGATTGCCAAAATGTTCATTTACGATTTGAAAGGTTTTATCCTTTGAACCATCATCCACAAAAATCAATTCGAAATCAGGATAGGTGGTTTTTAAAAGGCTATTGATGGTTTGAACTGCGGTAATTTCTTCATTGTAGGCAGGAATGATAATACTGACTTTTTCAGAAGGATGTTGTATCAATTTGCCCACATTGCGTTTTGATCTTTTGCGTTGCCTGATGGCTAAATACGCGATAAATATGGTCCTTAGTATCGCCAGTACAATGGCAACAGAAAAAATAGTATTTAAAATGATGTTGCCATAATAGAAGAAATTGATAAAAAAATAATCACCTGAACCGGAAAATCCGCTGTTTGCGGTGGATTTTACGGCGGGCATGAGCTCTGCTCTTTTTTTGCCCATCAAATCGCCCACTGTGGTAAAGGTATAACCCTTGGCTTTAAAGAACTTTATAATCCGCGGTAAGGCTGCCACGGTAGCTTCACGGTTTCCTCCTGCATCGTGCAATAAGAGGATATTGCCGTTATTTTGCTGTTTTACCACCTCATTAAAAATCTGATCGGCAGTTTTACCTGGCTCCCAATCTTCGGGATCAATGTATTCACCAATATTGATATAGTTCTCTTTACGGCTTTGTGCAACAGGTAAAATTTCTGAAATATTTTGTGGCTCGGCATCGGCATTAAATGGTGCTCGGAACAGAATGGTGCTGTGCCCGGTAACTGCTTCAATTAACCTCCGTGTTGCATTGAGCTCAAATTTAACTCTTCTGGGGCCAATGGCCGACATATCAGGATGAAAAAATGTATGATTGCCAATTTCGTAACCATCATTATACTCCTGTCGTAACAATTCCATGTTCTGTTCGGCCATAATGCCAACCACAAAGAAACAGCCAGGCACTTTTTCCTGTTTCAAAATATTTAATATCTGCGGGGTATAAACCGGATCGGGACCATCATCAAAAGTTAAAGCAATTTTTTTATCCGCCTCCCCAAACCTTTTAATTACATATTGCTCGGGAAGTCTGGTATATTTTTGGTCTGCAATGGAGAAATTCTCTTTGTTTAAAGTGAATTTTACACTGCCTGGCTTGGGGGTAGAAATGAGGTCTAATATTTCGCCATCGCCTAAATAAGAGATACCGCCCATGTTTAACGAAGCAATTTTGCGTAGATCGAAAGGTTTTTTCTTTAAGGTATCCAGACTTAGGTCATTGGAAATAAAAGACCATAAACGTTTATCTTCCGAGCCTAAGCGCCACAGGGCAATACCCGCAATATCCCAGTCGTCTGCTTTTCGGATCAAATTAAAATAAGTAGCGGCATCTGTAAAATATACTTCATGTTTAATACCGCTGCCATCATTGTAGGTGTAATTTAAATTGGCAGAGGCCGGGTCGTAGTTTATTTTGCTTTTATAAGTAACAGCCCTTGTCATCGCCTGCTCGTAAGTAAGCGGCTCCCCAATGCTGTTTTTTGGCCAGTCGTAACCATAACAGGCCAGGGCCAGGATTACTTTATCGGCGTCAACCTTACTGCAAATGTTATCCAGTTTTTCTTCTACCCATTCCTGATGCGAAATATCACCTGCGTTGCTTTGCTCAGTGTGCTGATCGTAGGCCATCAAAACAAGGTAGTCATTGTATTTTTGAAGAATTTCCGGATTGTAGTCGTCATTATCAGGTGAAATGTCTTGAGATACAATCAGTTGTTCGGCGTGAAACTGTGTATATAAATTCTTCATAAAAGCATTAAACCCATCGCTGTTCTGGAGGTTAAGCTCTTCAAAATCGATATTGATCCCACTATAACCGTATTTTTTGGTGATTGCTATGAGGTCGTAGATCAATTTTTGCTGAGCTGACTGATCATTTAGTAATCTTCTAACCGCTGCACCATCCCAATGGTCTTTGTTATAATTTGAAACCACCGCAATAGCTGATTTTTTGCCGGCATGTATTACCTTTAAGGCTGCAGTATCTGCTTGATCTACAATAGAATCTCCATTTAAAAAGAACGATTCTGTTGCCACCATGTCCAAATGGCCGATGTTACGTTTTAAGTCTGATAGAGATAGTTCCTTGCTTGCTGCCCAACTCACATAAAACGCCATGTTGATGCGCTTGTTATTGCCATGATGGGTTAAAATGCGGCGTTCACGATCTTTTTTTATTTTTTGCAGCTTAGATTTTTCGATGGTAAAATCTTTATACTGTTGCGATTTTTTTAATTTCTCTAATTGTTTTTGTGTTAATGGCGTATTGGTGTTGATAAAAGGCAAATTAGGTGCCTGCACTGATGACAGGGTATACGCTACGCAGCTGATTGCGACAATGAAGACCAAAAAAAACGTACGGCTTACCCAGGTAAATGCGTGCCAGCGTGTTTTAGTCTCAGTTTGAAATATTTGTTTTCCGGACATTTTTCTTTTCTGATTTATTAATCAAATGTCACTAACGAATATGAAGATTGGATGAATGATTTAAAAATTAGGCAGCGTAAATTTAGACCGTTAGGTCTACGCCAAGACAATAATGTAACCGTCTATTGAAATCTTTAAAAAGAGCTGTTACCCCCGTCCTGTAGCGTAACGGAAAGCTACATAATAAAGATCACTCAAGCTAAGTGCTTAAAAAATAATTGTCTGTGAAAAGTAGTTAGGCCAATTTTTCAGGTTTTGGAAACAAAAGGGCCGTGTTTCATAGGGGTATGCGTTCCTGCTGTTCGCTATAGCCCTCATTCTTCGGGGCTGCCGCTACCATCAGGTTTATAAACAGGGTTTTTGCACCTTATAAACCATTAAAATGAAATACTGTCTTGGCCTTATAGCCCTGGGTGCAGCGGTACCCTGCAGGGCAGAGAAAAGATGCCCGAAGCGTATAAGCGGAACACAGGAACTCCGTTGTTTTCTTGCAGAGTCATTGCGCTTCCAAAGAAGATAACTAACCATCATCGGAGCATGCGGCCTCGCCATTCGTTCCAGGCATTGGAAAAATCGGCTCCATAAAGGTATAGTGTCTTATAATCTGTTTTTAAACTCGGCTTTATCGTGCAATACAAACGCAAAAAAAGCCGGTAATTTTATGGGAAATTGCCGGCTTTAAATTGATTTTAAAAAAGTATGAGGTACCAATGATCTATTTACTCATCTAAATAACCAAATCTGCCCTGATTGTAGTCTTCAATAGCCTGGTGAATTTCGGCCTGGGTATTCATTAAAAATGGTCCATATTGTGCGATGGGTTCGTTGATTGGTTCTCCGCTCAAAACCAAAATCACGCTGTTTTCCAGGGCTTCGATTTTAATCACCGTGCCTTTGTTGCCGAAGTAAACGAAAGTATCTGCTGCAGCATTTTCCGACTCATTTATTTTAATCGAACCTTCAATTACCATCAATCCGGTATTGAAATGCTCGGGAAAGTTAAAAGTAGCCAGGCCACCTTTATTTAGCCGGGCATTATAGAGTTCTATCGGGCTAAAAGTGTTTACATTGCCTTTTATGCCTTCATAATGGCCTGCGATAATTTCAATTTTTCCGCCATTTTCAGGGAGGTCGAAATGAGCCATATCGGCTTGTTCAATAGCTTGATAACCTGGCTTACCCATTTTATGCTTTGCAGGTAAATTAACCCAAAGCTGAACCATTTGAAATGGCCCTCCGGTTAAGCTATAGTTGGCTTCATGATATTCTTTATGCAATATACCGCTTGCGGCAGTCATCCATTGCACATCGCCAGGATAGATTACCCCGCTGTTTCCTGAGCTGTCGTGATGTGCAACCGCGCCATGATATGCAATCGTTACCGTTTCGAAGCCACGATGTGGATGAACGCCAACACCCCTTGGTTCTTTCCTTGCGGAGAATTCTATCTTTGAACCATAATCCATCAGGAAAAAAGGGTTCATATTGATCTGATAACCATTTGGGAAAAAATTATGTACCCTAAACCCATCGCCAACCATATGTGGCGCTGGCGCTTTTAGTACTTTTTCTATTTGTTTTGTTTCCATTACCTTCCAAGCTATATAAGGCATGGTGCATAGGGCATGGGGTAATAACCCCATGCTTAAATTCCCTTTGCGCTATGCTTGTTTCACAAACTGTAATTCTCCTAAAATGCGAACTTCCTCACTAACCATTACTCCTCCGGTTTCCAGCGCTGCATTCCAGGTTAAACCGAAATCAGAGCGGTTGATTTTTCCACTTAAAGTAAAACCAGCTTTGGTATTACCCCATGGGTCGGTAGCAATACCACCAAATTCTGCGGTTAATTTTACAGGTTTAGTTTCACCCTTGATGGTTAAACCGCCCTTAACAACATAATCGCTTCCATCTTTTTCTACTGAACTGGATTTAAATTCGATGTGGGCAAATTTTTCAGCGTCGAAGAAATCACCACTTTTTAAATGGTTATCACGGTCAGTATTTCCGGTGTCAAGCGAATTGATGTCTCCTTTAAAAGTAATTTCCGAATTTTCGAACTCATCACCTTCAGATGTTAATTCAGCTGAGAAAGATTTTAAACTACCTGTAACCGTAGTAATCATCAGGTGTTTTACTTTAAATTGTAATTCGCTGTGGGTTGGATCTAATGTCCATTTCTGTTGTGCCATATCTTTTGTTTTTTGAGTTTTTATATTAACAACACAAAAGTACAGCGTAGGTTTTTACTACCTATTGATGTATGATAAGTAATTGGAAATGATTGGATGAGAGAATGTTGAAAGATTAGCGGTTGAAAATTTAGCTTTAATTAAAGCATTACTCATTCAAAACTCACTCATTCAAAATTGCCTATGGTTTGAAATGTTTATTCGCGAGTTCTTTCCTTACCCGGCTTAACGATTCGGGGGTAATGCCAAGATAAGAGGCAATCATCCACTGAGGTACACGGAGCGTGAGGTTAGGATAAAGTTTAATAAAGTCGAGGTATCTTTCTTCAGCCGTTGCACTGAGCAGCATATTAATGCGCTTTTGCATAAAGCGGATCGAATTGTTGAGTAATTTAATTTGCATGGGCTGTAAGCACGGTACCTGACTGGCTGCTTCTTCCATAAAATTATTGGGCATTAAAACCGCTTCGGTGGCTTCTATGGCATCAATAAAAAATATCGAGGGTTCATTATTCATATTGTTGCGGTCAGAAACCAGCCAATTTTCGGGAGCAAATTGAAGGATGTGTTCTTTACCTTTCGCGTCAATTGAATAGGCACGTAACAAACCTTTGCCTACAAAATACCCGTGTTTGAAGTTATCGCCTGTATATTGTACGATTTCGTTTTTCTCGAATTTTTTAATCTTTAAAACAGACGATATGCTTTCGAACTGTTCATCAGTGATCTCTATTTTTTCCTGTAAGTATTTTTGAAACTGATGAATCATAAAGGTAAGCTGTTATTTTTTTACAGGCTTAATATCGGAAAAATCTACTCCACATTTGCAATTGCCACCACATCCATCTTTTTTTACCTGTAAAGATTTAAAAACCAAACGGCCAACATATACCAGTGCTACCGCAAAAAGTAAAAAGACTAAAATCGTTTGAATATCCATAATGCAAATATAAGGGCTTTTAGTAGTGTGGTATTCAGAGGAATGTAAATTATTGTGATGCTACCATTAACCGTCAAGACTACGCGAAGGTTTCGCTAAGAGCGCTAGTTGTTTTACCACAGAGAAAACGGAGTTTACACAGAGGGCATAGAGCATGTGTTATTCGTTATCAGATCAGGTTCATTTTTTAGTTTACCATAGAATTACAAAGTGTATCTGCGCGTTCCTCTGTGTCTTATTCTTATTGATCTCTGTGGTTAAGGAAAACATAGTTTATTTCTCCATAAAACATACTGTACCTCCAACCCAGTCGAAATCGGCGTTGTAGCGTACGCCGATCATTTTACCGCGACTAAGACGGGCAAGATTAATGCACAGCTGAGGCTCGCCACCATCCGGCCATAAATACATCATTCTGATTTCAGCTTTCACACCACCATCGAGTGATTGTACCGCAGGTTCATAATTTACTTTCCGCTGTAAAATCCAGTTTTCAGGATCCTTTATATTGGCAATGTCTGTTTCAGTCACGTCAATAATAACGCCCATACCTGCAAAAGAAAATAAGGGTTTCAGTACATAGTTTTCCAAATCCCCAGGAAGTTTTTCTATTTCGTTTAAAAAGCGTGTTTCGGGTATAAATTCACTTTTCAGGAAAGGCATGGTGAATTTACTGATCCGATAAAACCAATTGGGATGTGTTACCCATTCCACTTCAAGTTCTTCACGCGGATCGAAACTGTTTTTAAAGATTTCGGTGTTATTGGCTACTTCATCAAAGATCAGTCGGTTATAAATTCTTTTTAACTGGATCTTTTTGCCATTTTCTTCGTAAAAGAGCTTTTTGCCTACTTTGTTAATCTCCTCCAGTGCCAAAATTTTAATGCCCAGCATTTTATGGGTTACAAAAAAATCAATGGCTGTTTTCTGGTTTCGGGCATCAACATCCATTAACGCCACTTCTTCGGGTTTATGCCGGCCAATAATAACTTCTTTGAGTAAGGCGATGTATTTTTCTTCGGTAAATTCGTTTAAGAAATAATTTACCGAGTCATCAATGCCAAAACTACTTTTAAAAGTTTTAGCCAGATGATGCTGAAAGCCATACAGGGAGGGAAATCCCTGCATTTCGATAAGCATGGGCATAAGTTCTCCGTCCTGGTTTTTACATATGCCGAAATCGAAAGTTAAAAAGTGTGGCTGCTGATTTTCGTTTGGTACGTTCCATTCTGAAGGAATCGCCTTTTGCGTAAGTGTTTTAAAATTAGGTTGTTTGATGAGTTTTATAATCTCTTCCCCAGCTGCAATTAGTTTCTCTTTTAAACTTTTTGGAACAAAAATGGGCGTTTCTGCAACCCTGAACGGAATTTCCGGATAACCCTCACCCAGATCATCTAAAAAACGTTGATACATTTCTGTGCTGAACTGTTGGTTGTATTTTTGGCGTTGAGAAGGTATCATAGGTTTTTATAGTTTTGGTCATTGCTACTAAATCTTCATTACAAGTTTTTATCAAACGAAGCAATCTTTTATACTATTTAAAGCTTGCTTCACGCGTTCGCTCAATCAACTTCTTCAGTTCTCAATGACGACTGTTTTCGCAAATTTTCGATCGCTTTTTGCAGAAAATTAGGTAAAATAACACTTTGCGTTAATACAATCCTTGCCGGGTCGTCTAAACTGTTTAACATATCGAGATATTTTTGTTCCCCGTGCATATCTATGATAGCTTTTTTTCTTTCGTCTTGTAGCAGGTACATTTTCATGCCTATCGGATCAGCTTCCGGATGAAATTGCGTGCCAATGATTTCATCAGAAAAGCGGATCGACATCATGCAGCGTTCCAGACCAACATGTTTACGTTCTTTCTCGATGGCCAGTAATTTTGCGCCTTTTTTCTCAAAGGCAACAAAATCTGGCTCTATAACCTGCCAGTCTCTGCTATCGACCGAAAAGAAAGGATTCGTAATGCCCTTATAAATTTCATCTCTTTCTCCCTCTTCAGTTAAGTTTATCGGGAAAATACCAAAAGCATTCGAGCGCCTTTCGGTTACGTTGCCCAAATCATATTTTCTACAAGCTAATTGAAAGGAGTGACAGATCAAAAAAGCATATTTCTTTTTTTCTTCATGGGTTTGGTTAAACACTTCAATCTGATCAAGCAGATTAAAAAAATCATTTTCCCATTGTTCACCTGTACTTTCAATCGGGCTGCCCGGGCCACCGCTTGAAATATAGGCATCGTAATCTATGCCTGGTATTTCTCCTTTTTGCCTTAAATCAAAAATATCAAAACTTAAATCGATATTGTTTTCGTTTTTAAAACGGGATAAAATTTCTTGAATTCCCCGCATTCCCTGATTGGGAGCACCGTTATTCATGTCGATAACGGCTACCCTTAAGCTTCTCTTATCCATTCTGAAGTTACTTTGCGCCTATAAGTGTTTGATTAGTAATGTAATCTACCACCGCCTCAAAGTTACCAGTTTGTTGGTAAACCGCCAACTGCCGGTCTGCACCGGTACCGTGTTCCAATATTTTATGCACATAATTGATATCATCCCGGCAGCCTAAATCATCCACAACGTCATCAACAAAATCCAGTAATTCCAAAACGAGGTTACGGCAGTTTACTTCCATTTCTTTCCCAAAATCTATGAGGTTCCCGTCAATTCCGTAACGGGCCGCCCGCCATTTATTTTCATTAATCAATGCTCTGGAATAGCTGATAAACTCCATATTCTGTAAACGCAGTTTGTACAGTTTGGCACACAAGGATTGAAATAAGGCGGTAAGTGCCATTGTTTCATCAATCAGCATCGGGCAATCGCAAATGCGGAATTCAACGGTATCAAAGAATGGGTGCACGCGGATATCCCACCAGATTTTTTTGGCGTTATCCATGCAATTGGTTTTGATGAGCAGTTTTACGTAATTGTCGTAATCTTCGATGCTGTTAAAGATATCAGGAATCCCAGTGCGCGGAAATTTGTCGAAAATTTTAGTGCGGAAAGATTTGTAACCGGTATTGCGCGATTCCCAGAAAGGAGAATTGGTTGATAAGGCAAACACGTGTGGTAAAAAATACCTCACCTGATTAGCGATATGAATAGCCAGTTCGCGCGATTGAAAGCCGACGTGTACATGCAAACCAAAAATAAGGTTGGAACGTGCGGCTTCCTGTAGCTCATTCACAATTTCGTTATAACGTGGATGTTCGGTAATCAACTGCTTTTCCCAGTGTGAAAAAGGATGTGTGCCGGCGGCTCCAATCCTCAGACCTTGCTCTCCGGCCAGTTGAGATACCGTATAACGCAATTGAGCAATTTCCTGACGCGCTTCGGTAGTGGTGCGGCAAATACCTGTACCCACCTCTACCACGGCCTGGTGCATTTCTGCCTTAACCTGGTCTTTGTGTATTTTTTGTGCAGCCTCTACAATTTTTTGTTCGTGAGAAGTAAGTTCTCTGGTAACGGGATCAATTACCATGTATTCTTCTTCTATGCCCAGCGTAAACTCGTTCATCCTTTATTGATTAAAAATTAAATCCCATTATTTTTTTGCCGCGGCTTTTTTAGGTTTGGCAGGTGTCGTTTCTGTTTTAGCCTTTGCTGTAGTGGCAACTTTCTTTGGCGCCTCGGCCTTAACCACTTTTGGTGTTGCTTTAGCAATCAATGGTGTACCGTCAACTGATGATTTTATGTATTTGCCCCAGGTCAAATTATCCTGCCCGTCTTTTTGTGCTTTAGCTCTTTCTATCGCATAATTTGCAGTCGTTTCCACTACCCATTCAAAATTTTCCTGACCAACACTCTTAATGTCGGCATCTGGGGCAGGGTTACAAAAGTCGATAGCAATCGGTACTCCATTACGCACAGCAAACTCAACCGTATTAAAATCGTATCCTAAATAATTACATAATTTTAGGGTGTACTCTTCTACCGTTTTAAGCAATTTCGGATCTGGAGTTTTACCCTCCGTTGCATAACGTAAATGATGTGGATTGCGTGGGTCGTATTGCATAATACGAACATGTTTGCCACCTATACAATAACACCTAAAATATTCTTCGAAAATAATCTCTTCCTGCAAAAGCATCACCAATTGCCGGGTGCCACCGTGTTTATCAAAAAAATCTTCTTTATCATGAAGTTTATAAACATCTCTCCAGCCACCACCATCGAAAGGTTTCATATAGGCAGGAAAACCCACATATTCGAAAATCGCATCCCAGTTTAATGGCATTTCCAGATTAGAAAATGATTCTGATGTTGTACCTGTTGGATGTTCTCTAGACGGGATCAAGGCCGTTTTGGGTACGGGCACACCAATTTGTTCGGCCAGGGCATTATTAAAAAATTTCTCGTCGGCACTCCACCAGAATGGATTGTTGATTACGGCAGTTCCGGTAATGGCAGCATTTTTTAAGGAGGCACGGTAAAATGGCACATCCTGCGAAATACGATCGATGATTACGGAATAACCTAAGGGCACATTCTGAAATATCTTATCAATCTTAACCGCTTCGGCAGTAATGCCTTGTGCTGCTTTTTGATTAATCCTTTCGATTACGGCTTCAGGAAAAGAGCGTTCCTGTCCAAATAAAATCCCTATTTTTTTCATTGGTAAATTTAAGTTTAATTGCTTAACTGGTTAATCGGTTAATTGTTTGATGCTTATATCCTAAATCGGCTGGCGACTTAAGACAGCCGACTTTGGACTAAACTAAAGCTGTGCAACATAATCTGGAAACATTTCTCTCCAGATCGGCCAATCATGATCTGCATTTTGTCTGATATCCAGCCAATGGTTGATGCCCTTTTTGTTCAAAATATTGGATAAACGCTCGTTATCTGGCCTGCACATATCGCGGTCTGTTGTACCCAAAACAATTTTCATGTAATGCAGTTCAGGATTGCTGTTGTTCAATACGAAATCAACCGGGTTATTAAAATAAACATCATCATTGTAAAAACCATCTAGCTGGCCGGTGATATCGAAAGCACCACTCATGCTGAACATATGGCTAACCAACCAGGGATGCCTGAAAGCAAAATTCGCAGCGTGATAACCGCCAAAACTGCAGCCGGCGGTAATCATTTTACTATGTCCGGTTTCGTGCCTGGCAAGCGGAGCTACTTCTTCCAATAAATATTTATCGTACCAGATGTGGTTTTTAACCCTGTCGGCAGGATGAATACTTTTATTGTACCAGCTTAGTTTGTCAACGCCATCCGGACAATAAATTTTGATTTTTCCTTCATTGATAAATCCCTCAACAGAATCTATTAATTTAAAATCCTTATTTTCAAAATATCGGCCCATACTTGTTGGGAACAGCAGGATAGGGATGCCACCGTGACCAAAGATGAGCATGTCGATTTCGCCACTTAAATTCGGGCTGTACCATTTCTTATGTTCTTCTTTAACCATAATACAAATTGTGTGTTTAAGGTATAAATTAAAATCTGTATTAAGAATAGTATAAACATTAAAAATAAATCAAATAAGGTGACAGTTGTAAAAATTAACCTATGATAATTAATAGTTTATGGAGATTTGTACCTTTGCAGCCTAATACTGAGGCGACAGCCATGTGATAGGGATCCTGATTATGAAGTACACCACCATTTTATCGGTAAAAGTCAATACCTGCAACTTTAAAATATCTTCAAATTATTTAAAGCGGGAGGTCGAAATAGATATTTATACACCCGAAGGTATTTTGGGTAATGAAAAGATAGAACTTCTTTTATTAAACGATGGACAAGATGTGGCCAAGATGAATTTTGGCAAGATTTTAGAAAAGGCACACCATGCCAAAAGAAATCATAGGCTAATTGTTGTGGCCATTAAGGCATCAGATGACCGTTTAATGGAATATGGTGTTGCGGGCGTGCCTGATTTTAAAGGACGCGGCGCAAAAGCTAATTTATATACCGATTTTGTGATCAAAGAACTTCTGCCTTTTGTTAAAAAGAAAATTGCAATGCCGATTACCGGTAAAGTAGGTTTTGCCGGATTTTCTCTGGGAGGTTTATCTGCTTTTAATATCGCATGGAATAATCCTTCTGCTTTTGATGTTGTGGGCGTTTTCTCAGGTGCATTTTGGTGGAGAAAAAAAGATTTAAATGAAGGCTATACCGATGCCGACCGCATTTTGCATCAGCAACTGGAAAATACTTCCAGCAAGCCGGATATGAAATTCTGGTTGATGACCGGAACGGAAGATGAAAAGGCTGATCGGAATAAAAACTTAATTATAGACTCCATAGATGATACCATTGATGTGGTTAAAATTCTTTTGAATAAAGGCTACAAACGGCCTGATCAGGTTTTTTACTATGAAAAAGTTGGCGGTAAACACGATGTTCAAACCTGGGAAAGTGTGATGCCTGCTTTTTTGAATTGGGCATTTGAGGTTTAAGAAATAACTGATTAACCATTAAAAAACTGATTTTCTGATGATTAATTTTTCTCCTTTCTCAGTTACTACGGCAAACTCCTCCTTTTTAACTTGCTCAGCATACCAGTTTAGAAATGCGCACTTATCAGCGAAACTTTCTGCGCTTCGACCATTCAATTCCTTTATCGTTTGCCCAATATTTAACGATTGAGCTGTATGAATTGCCGCGCCATTTAATGAAACGACTTCGATTTTGTTTTTATCATTGAGATAAAAACCCGCATCAAAAGTGGTTTGTTTTTGAGGCGCAACATGGCTTGGCTGCAACCAGTACTTAAGTTCAGTATTATTGAGTATCATCTGATTAAAACTCATCTTGAGAAACAACAATCCAATTTTATTTTGCGTATCATTCATCGCGTTTACTTTAAAATTGTTGACCACAACCCCACCAAAAATTACAGAATCTAGAAAAAAAGAGCTGGTTGTTTTACCAACCGATATTGAATTTAAGCCCATTGACGAACTCTTACTGGCGTAAATGTTTTCTGGCAATATTTTGCTCATGATTTCCTTTGTGCTGCTGAATTTTAAATCCATTGTACAGTTGCCTGCAAAACCGAAATCTATTAAAACATTGTCTATAACTGTACCCTGGACAACCAATGGAGAAAAATGACGTTTGCCAATAATTTTAACCGGCATCTCTTGCATATCATTTTCAGGAGCAAATGGTGTTTTAGAAATGTAGACTCTATTTTTTTTGAAATCGAACTTCCAGTTTAATTTGTTAATTACATCACCACCAAGTAAATAAGCTGTATTGCAGTATAAAAACGGCATATCGGCAACAACACTTGTAATGTTTTGTAAACTGTGAGTGCCGATTTTTAGGTTGTTGATCTTCGCAAGATCCAGTTTAGCCGAGTTTCTCTGGCTATCATTTATTTTAGTAGAGCCTTTTCTTGTAATATCCGAATCACTAACGTTTTTACTGTTTAGCACGCCCATTGCGGCGCCCGTATCAAATGCAAAATTAGTTTTGACGTCGTTTAAATAGCCCTCAAAAATTAACAGCCCTTTTGCTGTACTAAAAGTGAGGCTGTCTATTTCATGGTTTTGTGCGGTACCCTCTTTGGCGATGCAAAATGCCAAGGCGATTAATAATAATACTTTCTTCATACTGATGTGTGTAATTTAAGATGTTTAACTGCCTTAAAAGGTTGCAAGTAGTAAATATAAATTATGAATTGACTTCGTACCTGGACTCTATTGCAATGAAAACCTTGTGGTGGTAACTGTTTTTGCTGGCAGCACAACACAAACAAAAAGAATGTAATGAAAAGCAGGGCCGAACCTGACCAAAACACACTGCATTGCTTTTCTGATTATAAATGAGATCATTACGGCGTTATAATAGGCATTAAATAGTAAGCTGTATAGTAGAAAATCCATTTTAAAACACTATCTTTGCGCCAAATTTGAGGCGCATTTTATGCAAAAGATTAGAAACATAGCTATTATAGCACACGTTGACCACGGTAAAACCACGTTGGTTGATAAGATTTTACACTCTTGTTCTATTTTTCGTGACAACGAACAAACAGGGGAGTTGATACTAGATAACAACGATTTAGAGCGCGAGCGTGGTATCACAATCGTATCTAAAAACGTATCTGTTAAATATAAAGACGTAAAAATTAACATTATCGACACACCTGGTCACGCGGATTTTGGCGGTGAGGTAGAGCGTGTTTTGAAAATGGCCGATGGTGTACTTTTACTTTGCGATGCTTTTGAAGGTGCAATGCCTCAAACCCGTTTCGTAACACAAAAAGCTTTGGCGCTGGGTTTAAAACCAATTGTGGTGGTAAACAAAGTAGATAAAGAAAACTGCCGCCCTGAAGAGGTTTACGAACAGATCTTCGAACTGTTCTTTAACCTTGAAGCTACTGAAGAGCAATTGGATTTCCCGGTTATTTACGGTTCATCTAAACAAGGGTGGATGAGTACTGACTGGCAGAAACCAACAACTGATATTTTTGCTTTGTTAGATGCTGTAGTAGAAAACATTCCTGCTGCACCAATCAATGAGGGTACATTGCAAATGCAGATCACCTCGTTAGATTATTCATCTTTCGTAGGCCGTATTGCAATTGGCCGTGTTCACCGTGGCACCATTAAAGAAAACCAGCCGGTTACTTTAATTAAACGCGATGGCAAAATCGTGAAATCAAGAGTAAAAGAACTTTACACTTTCGAAGGTTTAGGTAAGGTAAAAGCTACCGAAGTAAGCTCTGGCGATATCTGTGCAGTAGTAGGTATTGATGGTTTTGAAATTGGCGATACCATTGCTGATTTTGAAGCACCAGAACAACTACCGGTAATCAGTATCGATGAGCCAACAATGAACATGTTGTTTACCATCAATAATTCTCCTTTCTTCGGTAAAGAAGGTAAACTGGTAACTTCTCAGCGGATTAAAGATCGTTTGATCAAGGAAATGGAGAAAAACCTGGCCTTAAAAGTTGTGGAAACTCAAGGTGCAGATTCATGGTTGGTATATGGCCGTGGTATCCTTCACTTATCGGTATTAATTGAAACAATGCGTCGTGAAGGTTACGAATTACAGGTAGGTCAGCCACAGGTTATTGTGAAAGAAATCGACGGTAAAAAACATGAGCCTATTGAAACTTTAATTGTAGACGTACCTGCTGAAGTTTCTGGTAAAGTAATCGAATTGGTAACCCAACGTAAAGGTGAGTTATTGATTATGGAACCAAAAGGCGATTTACAACACTTAGAGTTCGAAATCCCTTCTCGTGGTATCATCGGTTTACGTAACAACGTTTTAACAGCTACAGCTGGTGAAGCGATTATGGCGCACCGTTTTAAAGCATATGAACCTTGGAAAGGTACGATCCCGGGCCGTTTAAATGGTGTATTAATTTCGATGGATAAAGGTACTACAACTGCTTATTCAATTGATAAATTACAGGATAGAGGTCGTTTCTTCGTTGATCCGGGAGTAGATATCTATGAAGGACAAATTTTGGGAGAGCATATCCGTGATAATGACTTGGTAATCAATATCGTAAAAGGTAAAGCATTAACCAACATGCGTGCATCAGGTACGGATGACAATACCCGTATTGCACCTGCAATTAAATTCTCGCTTGAGGAAGCTATGGAATATATTCAGGCTGATGAGTATATCGAAGTTACTCCGCAGAGCATGCGTTTACGTAAAATCTTCTTAACAGAACAGGAGCGTAAGGTTAAAGGAAAGCAATTTGCTTAATCCAAATATCTCTTAGCAGGAGAATAAAATATATTTTACTAAAGCCCCGATGGAAATCGGGGCTTTTTTGCTTATAAGGCTTTATTCATGTTTACAACTTTAACCGTAAGCAGGCCTTGAATACTGTCAACTCTTATCGTTGTGAATTAAATAAAATCATAAAATTTTTTCTTACATTATTGAGGTGTCTTAAGTCGTGATAAAAGATACAAACCTGAATAAAGGCTTTAGCAATCATTGGAAAAGATTACAAACAATAGAATAGCTTTACTCGCTTAGCCAGATCCATTTTCTATAATTAAGAAATCTAACATTTTCGTGGCATAATTTCGTAACATGCTGTTTAAATTAGCGCTTCAACTAGCCTGATGTGATTAAAACGTGGATTTCCCATTTGGGAATATTTCTTTTAGGTGTATTATCCCTGCTTCCATTGTCTGTACTGTACATTTTGGCCGATGGCGCTTATCTGTTACTGTATTTTTTATTTCGTTACCGTAGGAAAGTAGTGAGGGAAAATCTGTTAAATGCACTTCCCGATAGGACATTACAGGAAATCCTGATGATAGAGAGGCGGTTTTACCGTTATCTGGCCTCATTGGTTTTCGAAATCGTTAAAATGCAGCGCATTTCTAAACGGGAAATCGAGAAACGGTTTGTGTTTAAAAATAAAGAACAGATTCAGGCGTATTTAGATGGTGGCCAGAGTGTATTAATCTGTTCGGCGCATTATGGCAACTGGGAGTGGGGTACCCTGGGAGTCGGAGTCAATTTTCGCGCTGATCATTATCCTATTTATAAACCGTTAACCAACCCGATATTTGACAACTGGTTTAAAAGAATGAGGAGCAGGTTCGGAAATAAGCTCATTGCCATGCGGCAAACCATGCGTGCATTACAGGCTAGCAAAGGTAAGCCAAGCCTGTTTAGTTTTGGTAATGACCAGGCACCATCGAAAGATGAATCACATTATTGGACTAATTTTTTGCATCAACCCAGCTCTGTACAGTTAGGAATTGAGAAAATTGCCAGGCGCACCAATCAGCCTATCTTTTATTTAAAAGTGAAAGTGTTAAAACGCGGTTTTTATGAGGTGGATTGTGTGCCGCTATGTTTATATCCTGCTGAAACTGCTACATTCGAAATTACCGAACTGCATACCCGTTTTCTGGAAGAAATAATCAACGCACAACCCGAATATTGGCTGTGGAGCCATAAGCGTTGGAAATATAAACCTAAAGATTGATTTCTTTTTTACTTCAAATAAGTTAGGATAGCACATATCATTTCGTAAATATTTTATATTTGGAACCATAACGCCTATCTATGAAGACCTTCAAAAAAATACTTTTAATTCTGATTTATACTTTTTTTTTATCATTACTGGCCTTATTCCTTTGGAAACCCTATTTGTTGAATGTATTAAAATACAGAACGCCAAATGCCGAAACCTTTAAGATTTTTCCGCAGGAAGTTTCGCATAAAAGTGATTCGGTTTTTCATTTTATCAGGTCGGTAAAACAACGGAATGATCTGGATACGCTTCATGTTAGAGATGGAGATAACCGCTCTATTCCATTGAAAGACTATTTAAAAAACGGGCAGGTTAATGTTTTTATGGTCATCAGGAATGATAGTATATTGTATGAAAGATATGCTAAAGGTTATAGCGATAGTACCCTGACCAGTATATTTTCTGGAGCTAAAAGCATGATTTCTATTGCAGTTGGTCAGGCATTGGCAGATCGAAGCATTAGCAGCCTGAACGATAAAGTAACAAGGTACATTCCCGAATTAAAATCCAACCCTGCTTTTGAACAGATTACTTTAAAAAATCTGTTGGATATGAAATCCGGCCTCGAGTTTCAGGATGCATTGGGTGGCGTAATAAAAGCATTTTTTTCTGACGAGGCCAAATATTATTATACCGATGATATGAAAGCGCAGCTGATGAAAGTTAAACTGGCAAACAAGCCAGGAACGGTTTGGAAGTATAAAAGTATCGATCCGATTTTGTTGGGCTGGGTTTTGCAAAAAGCAACCGGAAAATCGGTGGCGCAGTATTTTGAAACCTATGTATGGAAAAAGATTGGGGCAGAATACAACGCCACCTGGGGGTTAGACCAGGTTAACGGCCTCGCCAATACCGCGAGCCGTTTTCAGGTTACCGCTATTGATTTAGCGAAGATAGGGCGGTTATATCTGCACAAAGGTAAATACAATGGAAAGCAGGTGGTTTCGGAAAGCTGGGTAGATCAATCCACCCATATCGGCAGAGAAAAACCTGCATCTGCAAAAGGCTGGCAAAAATCGGCACATCATTTCCTTTGGTGGATTCCGCAAGAAGGTGATCATGGCGATTACGCAGCAGAAGGCATGCTTGGACAAAGATTGTACATTGATCCGAAAACAAACACCATTATTGTGCAATTTGCCGATCACGGGGCAGGAAATTATCCTTACCGGAAAATCAGCAGGTATCTGGCCGGATTGCCGTTTAGTTATCCGAAGGATTAACCGCAAAGCATGCAAAGAAAATAGGCGCAAAGCACGCTATGATGTTTTTGATTCGCGTCCTTTACGTAAAACTTTGCGGCCTTTGCGGTTAAATTTTTAAAATTGTACCTTGTGATTAAATGGAAAATAACGATGTAAAAATTTCAAAAAAGAAGCCGATTTTTCCGGTAACACCTGCTTTACAGAAATATTTGCGCACCTACCAGCGTGAGGCGAAATTACCCATTGGTTATAATGATTTAATGCAGTTTAACGAGGCTTTTCCGTTAATGGATAAGTTTGGCAAGGATTCGTTATGGGAAGGCCCTATATATGCACAGGATTTAATTGAAAAATTGCACGATGGTTTAAAGGAAATTTACGCAAATCTCAAAGCATCTGGTAATCTGCGCATTGTTGAACACAAGTACATTGATAAAATAGAATATTGTACCTTCGGTAATACCCATCCGTTCCGCATCCGTATTGTAAATCGTTTGAATGATGTTTACGATTATTTCTACATTAAAAAAGCTGATGCCTCCCGGATTTATGGTTTGGAAATGGAAGAAATCCTTTCGCCGAACCAGGTAAACTATCTGGTAGATGGTAATACCTTAGTAGAAGAACATATTGCCGGGATTCCGGGTGATGTTTTTACAAAAGGACAGTTGTATACCCCTGAATTTAATCCTACCCGTATAGCCAAAGAGTTTGTAAAGTTTAATGAACGCTGTTTGATTATGCTTTTGGGCGATATGCGTGCATACAATTTTGTGGTTCAGATTACACCCGATTTTGATGATATCCAGTTTCGCATCCGGGCGATAGATTTTGATCAGCAATTTTATGAGGGTAATTTAAAAGTTTATCTGCCTCAGTTTTTTAAAGAAAACCTGCCTTATGTAAAAATGAGCATGGAGCAACTGACGGAGAAAACCGTATTGCAGTATCAGCAGGAGGAACGGTCATCAATTGTGCACCGTGTAAGGAGCGAACGGCACCGTTTAACCGATCTTCGGGATGTGTCAAATAAAGAAGAACTCACCACACCAGAGAATATTGCTTTACTTAAACAAGGTATGAGCGATTATTTTAAGGATATCAATTATCTGCGATGCAAAACCATGACCGATATCATCGAGTTGAATATTAAAAATATTATCAGGCAGGTAAAGTTGTAATAATATATTCTTTGTTGTTGGAGGTTACCATCCGACATCGAAAACGGTTCTGTAAGGTAATTCCATTTTACAGAAAATAAGGCCATCAGATGAAAACATTTGACAGCACAAAAGAACAGGTAAAAATAAAAACGGCTGGCAATGTAGCCGGCCGTTTTTGAGTGAATCTAGAAAGAGCGTCCAAAGTTTTTAGGCATGTTGGCCCTCATGAACACCTTCTGCAAATTCCTCTACAATTTTATCATTAAAAGCAGGTAAGTCTTCAGGTGTGCGGCTCGTAACCAAACCTTGGTCTACCACTACCTCTTCGTCTGACCAGATGGCCCCTGCATTAATTAAATCCTTTGAAATGTTTTTTACTGAAGTTAATTTTCTTCCCTGTACTAAATCTGCATTAATCAAAGTTTGTGGACCATGGCAAATGGCAGCAACTGGTTTTCCATCAGCAAAGAAAGCTTTTACAAAAGCCAATGCATCTTCATTAACACGTAGCTGATCCGGATTAATTACACCGCCTGGCAAAAGCAGCCCGTTATAATCATCAGCATTTGCTTCTGAAATGGTTTTATCTACATTAACTTCTATCGACCAATGGTCTTGATCCCAGGCTTTTATTTTTCCGCTTTTTGAGGAGATAATGTGAACGGTTGCGCCCTCCTCTTTTAACCTTTTAACTGGTTCGGTTAATTCTACTTCTTCAAATCCGCTTTCTGAAAGTACAGCAATGGTGCGGTTACTTAATTGTCCCATAATCTTTAAATTTTTAATAGGTGATATATTTTAAGACAGCTGGGGAAAACTATTGTTTTTAGAAATTTAAGATTCCATCATGGTATTGGCACCAATGGTGTAGGCGTACGATGATGCTGGAATAAAGTTTAATTCTATATTGTCATATATAATAACTTTTTGTAAGGATATTGTGGTGATCAGAGCCTTTGAAAGGCTGTTTTCTTTGCAAAATTTTATTAAACTTTTTAGTTCTTGTGGCTTAGATACATATCTGTTTGTCCATTTAATTTCTAAGCTCCAAAGTGCCTGAAGATTTTTAGCACTTATCCCGACCATATCGACTTCCCCATTATTCCATCGGGCATACCAGGGGGTAAAGTTTAACCGATGCAGCCATTGTGCATAAATTGCTGTTTCAGTCATCTGTCCCATATCTTCATCTGTTGCTTCAATTGGTGAAAAAAGAGCGGCTCTGAGAGATGGATTTGTTAAGTAGATTTTGAAAAAATTGTCTCTTAAAAACCTTTTTCCAGAGTGATCTACTCTTTTTATTGTTTTAATTAGGAAGGCTGCTTCTAAATATTCTAGGTATTTTTTTATTGTATTTTTGGGAATAGCCGATTGTTTACTAAGCGTATCCAGTGAAAATTCGTTTGCGGTATTGTATGCTATAGTAGTGAATAATGAATTGAGTTGTTGCACATCACTAATACCGTATAAACTAGGTAAATCTCTTAATAAAACTTTATCTACTACGTCGCTTCGGATAAATCGTTGAGGATTATTCCTGATTGTTTCTGAAAATATTGCTTCTGGGTAACCACCATGATTAATATAATCTAAAAACAGCTTATTGAGATATTTTATATCGGCCGCTGTGTAGAAATTTACCTGGTTTTCTCCCCAAGGTAATTGCGTTGGCTGTACAATATGATTTAGGCCCTGCATTTCTATAAATTCGTAAAAAGTGATCGGTGGGAGCATAAAGTCCGTAAAACGCCCTGCTCCACTTTCTTTACTTTTATATTGTAATGCTGCTGCGGCCGAGCCCGAAACAATAAATTTAATATCTCTATAACTCTCTACTAGAGATTTTAAATGAATGTCCCAATCTTTCAGGTACTGAATTTCGTCAAATATAATATACCACCTATCTTCTGGATTATTAGCCGATCCTGTTGCAATCTTGCCGTTCATTACCAGTTCTTCAAGGGAAATTTTAATATAAATTGGATTTTCGACAGTTATAAATAGTATACGTTTTGGATTAAAACCGGAATCGATTATGTTTTGAACAAAATGATATAAAAGTACAGTTTTACCAACCCTTCGTGGCCCCATTAAAACAATTGCTCTATTTATGCTTGTTTCTGATGCAAGTTTACAAAAGGATTTATAATAAGCTCTTCTAGGCATTTCGCTAAAATAGCTATCTATACTACCTGAAGTCCACCATGGATTTTCAAATCTAATTCTATCTAATACCTGTGAAATAGCGATATTTTTTAACATATAAAATGTTATTTTAATATTATACTTTAAATAAGATCAAGATTTTGACTCTATTTTAATTTAAATTCAAATATAATAAATTATGCTAAAATAATTTTGTTTATTTAATCATTTGTTCTTCTATGCTTGATAAAGTACCATGCTAAATTACAGGCAATAATAATATGATTGAAGATATTGGGAACCAGGCCATAATATTTGGTAAAAATTTGAAACCGCTCTTTTAAGCTTTCCCGGTGTTTTTTCTTGCTCATGCCGCCAACCAGGTATTTGGCTACATAGCGGTGTACGTTTACGATATTTGAAGCCTTTTTTGCTGCTTTGATAATCCAGTCTATATCAGCACTGTATTTATAGGTTAAATCATAAGGCGTAACAATGCTACGGCGGATATAAATGGCCTGATGACTAATGTTCATGCCATATTTAAAACATGTCCAGTCGAACTCATCTGGTGCCTCATGCCTCCTGCGCCCTAAATTTTCCCAATTATCGTTATACATTTCAGTTTCTCCGTAATAGATATCGGCACCGGGAGCAGTTGCAAAAATATCTTTTACCGTATGGATGTCGTAAATCTCATCCCCTGAGTTCATAAACAGAACATAATCACCTGTTGCCAGTGCCAGACCTTTGTTCATGGCATCATAAATACCTTTATCGGGTTCTGATATGATTTTCGAAATCTGATCTTTATACTGTTCAACTATCTGTAATGTTCCATCAGTTGATGCGCCATCAATTACTATATATTCTATGTTGTGATAAGTCTGATCTAAAACAGATTTTAGCGTACGTTCAATATCGCGAACGTTATTATACACAATGGTGATAACGGTTAATTTGGGCATCGGTTAATCCATTAATTTTTTAAAGGTTTCGGCATCTGGGATTAAACCTTTAAATGCTTTAGGTAATGTTGTGCTGGTTTTGTAGGTAGAAACACCCATTGCTTTGTTAAAATCACGGAATGAAAATTCTACAATTTTGTTTTTCTTTTCTTTACAAAGTATGATGCCTATTGATGGCTGCTCGTGCGGCTGTTTAACATATTCATCAAGGGCAGATAGATAGAAATTCATTTTGCCCAGGTACTCAGGTTTGAATTTTCCGGTTTTTAGTTCGAAAACAACCAAACATTGTAAACGGCGGTTAAAAAATAAAAGATCTATAAAGTATTCCTCATCCTCAACAATCAATCTGTACTGGTTGCTGATAAAGGCAAAATCAGTCCCTAAAGACATTAAAAACTTCTTAATATTGTTTACGATTCCACTTTCTAAAACCCTTTCATCTTGTTCATCCGGATCCTCTAGATTAATAAAATCCAAAAGGTATTCATCTTTAAAAGACTGCAGCGCTTGGTCTCTTAATTCTGCATTGGAAATCGTTTTCGAAAAATTATTTGGTAAACTGCCAGAATTGCTGAACGACTTATTTTTGAGGTGATGTTTTAAAGTGGTTAAACTCCAGGATTCTGTAGCTGTTTTCTGAATATAATATACTTTTTCAGCAAGCGTTTTGGTAGCCAGAATAAGTTCAATGTGATGCGAAAAACTTAACTTGAAAAAATAACGTCCTATTTGGTCCAACACTGTTGGACTAAATTCAATGTCCTCTACGTCAATAAGTTGTATTTGGTCCAACACTGTTGGACTAATTGTAATTTCATCAGTATAGATGACAGATATTTGCTCTGTTGCTGATGGTTTAATATAAATATATTCCTCCCAGGATTCAAAAAAAAATCTCATCCTTTTAATCCCTGTGGCTGAAAAGCCTCTTAAGCCCGGTAGTTCTGCCTGCAAATCCGAAGAAAGGTTATCAATAACTTTTGCACCCCATTTTTCCTTTTTTATCTTTTCGGAAATAAATTTACCTACCGTAAAATACAGCAACAAGAGTTCTTTGTTCACAAAAGTAGCTGCTTTATACCGGCTTGATAAAATAGCAGATTTTAACGCTTTAATGCTTTCAGAATAGTTTTCGATGCTTTCCATTTACCAGTTTCAGTCGGTATAAATTTAATAAAGATTGACCAATTTTTTTCTTGTAGAATGGAGAATAAGATTTTGCAAACCGAATGATGAATAGCGTTGTAAAATTTTGTTAAATATGGAGTTATTTAGGCTGTAAATCAATCAGCGTTTCGTAAAGATGGATATGTTCCGCAGCAATAACTTCCTCAGCAAAGTCAGTTAGAATGCTTAATCTCGCCGCTTTCTGGATTTCCTCTTTATTCGGGCGGTGATATAACCATTCAATACCATTTGCTAAATCCTCTGCATTTTGATATTTGGCCAGGTAACCGTTTTGCAGGTGTTTAACCATATCCGGAATCCCCCCAGTAGTAAAAGCAATAACTGGTGTGGCACACGATAAACTTTCCATCACCGTATTGGGCAGGTTATCTTCTAAAGAAGGCGTAATAAAGGCATCGGCAGCAGAATAGCATTTCGCTAAATGATCATCTTTGTTAATGGTTCCTAAGAAGGTAGTTTTGAAGGGGAATTCGGGCATTTCTGCATTTTCCTTGTTCCCAAAAATAACCAATTCAATATTTTCTTTTTGTATCCCACTTCTGCGCGCCAGGATTTCCAAAGCCTCAATTAAGTAGGGCGTTCCTTTATGTTTGTCGTTTTTTGAGGGCATAAATCCGCTCATCAATACAAATTTATCAGGATTGATTTTCAGGACTTTTTTTGCTTCAGATTTAACATAAGGTTTAAAAATTTTTGTTTCGATCGTATTCGGAATAACGGTGGCTTTCCTTGTACCCAACAAACTGCTGAACTTTACCGAAGCAGCCATCCATTTGCTGGGGGCTACGATGTGAAAATTTAATTTAGTGTAAGCTTTTTGTTTGCGCAACCAGGTTTTGTGCGAAATATCGTTGTTACCGCTAATTTTCAAAATGGGGCAATGGCCACATTGCTGGTGAAAATGTTCACAGCCGTAGCGTACATGGCAGCCGCCGGTAAAAGCATTGCTATCATGAAAAGTCCAAACAATTGGTTTTTCCAGCTCATCCAGCTGCGCCAGGAACTTAGGATTGAGAAAACCATGATTTACCCAATGTAAATGGATAATGTCGGCGTTTTTAACATCAGGATGGTTAATAACCGAACGACCGAACCATTGCAAACTGAATGGCGTTTTGACCGATTTGCTTAGCCATTTGGCAAAATATCTCTCTGATAGGATATTATAAACGGCTTTTGCCTTTTGTAAAGGTGATTTACTGAAGGTATCTATTTTGGGGTTTTGACCAAATTTATAATAAACCAGTACTTTTGAATCGATTCCGCTGGCCTTTAAAGCATCGCTTAAGCGCAAACAGGCTCTTCCTGCTCCGCCATTTCCGTCATAGGTATTTAGGTGTACTACTTTCAAATCAATCAAAAATACATTTTATTGTTTACGAATATAAAATCTGTTGCGTAATTTCATCGATAAATTTTATCGTTCTTAAGGTCAAGTTTTTTTTATCAAAAAAGAACTGCCTTTTCGGAGCCAAACTAACTTAATTATGATCAAATCCTTAGTAAAATCACTTACGGTATTGGCTTTTTTATGGCCTTCATATTCTTTTGCCCAAAATCAAACTTATTTTGCTGCCTATCCTGCTTTAACGCCCGATGCGCAGACTATCGTATTTAGCTATGATGGTGATATCTGGAAAGTTCCGGTAAAAGGTGGGGTAGCATCGCGAATTACGGCCATGCAAGGCGAAGAAATTAACCCTAAAATATCTCCTGACGGGAAGTGGCTGGCTTTCTCATCTAACCAGTTTGGCAATTATGATATTTATGTAATGCCTTTAGCTGGTGGCGATATTAAACAGTTAACGTTTAACGACGCCAGTGATGAAGTAGATAACTGGAGTTGGGATTCTGAAACAATCTATTTTACCTCTGGTCGTTATAATTCTTTTTCGAGTTATAAGGTAAATGTAAACGGCGGAACAGCGGTGCGTTTATTCCATAATTATTTTAATACTACGCATCACATCGCCGAATCGCCTACCGGAGAGTTGTTTTTTAACGATACCTGGGAAAGTATGCGCTTCGCCAACCGCAAACATTATAAAGGCGCTTATAATCCCGATATTCAATCATACAATCCAAAAACAAAAAGTTATAAACGTTATACCGATTATATCGGAAAAGATTTCTGGACAAGTGTTGATCAAAAAGGTAACATCTTTTTTGTATCGGATGAAAGCAACGATGAATATAACCTTTATACTATTATCAATGGAAAAAAAACTGGTTTAACCCATTTCGATACCTCCATTAAACGTCCGTTTGTTTCGGCTAATGGAACTACGGTTGTGTTTGAGAAAGACTATCAGTTGTATACCTACGATGTTGCAACCAAGAAAGCCGAAAAAGTGAATATTAGCACCTCACGCAACCAGGTATTGAGTAAAGAGCAGGAGTATGATGTACGGGGAAATATTTCAGCCTTCGATGTTTCAACTGACGGGAAAAAAATGGCATTCATTTCGCGTGGCGAGGTGTTTGTGAGCGATGCCGATGGAAAGTTTATCCGGAAGATTACCCACAGTGGTGAACGTGCCCTGGAATGTAAATGGCTGGCTGATAATAAAACAATTCTCTTTAGTCAAACTACTGATGGTTACCAAAACTGGTTTACCGTAACAGGTGATGGAAAAGGTACTGTAAAACAACTTACAAAAGATAAAGCTAATGTTCGTGATATCACTTTCAACAAAACTAAAACCATGGCCGTATATTTAAGTGGCAGGAACGAACTTAAACTAATGGACCTTAAAACTTTTGATGCTAAAACTTTGGTAACCGACGAGTTTTGGGCTATACAGAGCGCAACACCAAGTTTTTCGCCAAATGACGAATATGTGCTGTTTACCGTTTACCGCAATTTTGAACAGGATATTATGGTTCATCACATCAAAAACAATAAAACCATCAACTTAACCAATACGGGCGTCACCGAAACCAGCCCGGCCTGGTCGCCAGATGGAAAATATATTTTTTTTACCAGTGCCCGCACCAAGCCTTCCTATCCAACAGGAATGCAAAATGCACACATTTACCGCATGGCTTTAAATAACTATGATGAGCCTTATCGTTCTGATAAATTTGATGATCTGTTTAAAGAAAGCAAGCCAGCACCGACAGATATTAAGACTGCACCGGAAAACAAAAATGATAAAAAATCAAAAACCGATACAGCTAAAAAGAAAACCGAAGTTAAACCTACACCTAAACCTGCCAATGTAATTACCATCAATACACAGGATTTACTGGATAGAATAGAACTGGTTGGTCCTTCATTTGGTGGGCAGTACGGAACAGATGTTTATGCCAAGGGCGATAAAACGTATGTTTTTTATTCATCTAACCACGAAGGCGGTACGCCAGGCCTGTATCGTACCACTATCGAACCCTTTGAAGCCAATAAAACGGAAAAGGTTGCTGACGGTGGCGATTATTCGATTATTTCTGCAGGCGACAAATTTTTTGTTTTATCAAGAGGTGCAATCAACAAATATACACTGGAAGGAAATAAGCTTGATCGGATAGATCATGGCTATAAATTTACCAGGAACCTAAATGCTGAATTTAACCAGATGTTTTACGAAACGTGGGTAGGCCTGGACGAAAATTTTTATGACGAAAAATTTCATGGTGTAGATTGGGATAAAATGAGGATACGATATGCTGCTTATCTGCCATATGTAAATAACCGTAGCGATTTAAGAATATTATTGAATGACATGCTGGGGGAGCTAAATTCTTCGCACATGGGTTTTAATAGCGCAGGGGCAGAAGAGCGCAAAAACCTGAATTATATCACCAATGAGACCGGAATTATCTTCGAAAATGAAAATCCTTTAAAGGTAGAACGCATTGTAGCCAAAAGCAATGCCTCACGCAAAGGAGTTAATATTTTGGCCGGAGATATTTTAACAGAAGTGAACGGTGTTAGCGTAGACGAAAAAGTAGATAGGGATTATTATTTCAGCAAGCCCTCTTTAGATCGGGAGATGACATTAACCTTCAAACGCGACGGCAAGGAAGTTTATGTTAATGTACATCCTGAAAGTTCGGGTACATTGAGGGGTAACCTTTACGATGAATGGATTAGCCAAAACCATAAAAATGTAGATAAATGGAGCAACAACCGGATTGCTTATTCATACATGAAAAATATGGGGAGTGGTGAGCTTGAAAATTTCCTTTTGGATATGGTGGCCCAGGAAGAAAACAAGGAAGCCATTATCCTTGATCTTCGTTACAATACCGGTGGGAATGTACACGATGAGGTACTGAAATTCCTTTCGCAGCGTCCTTACCTCAAATGGAAATACCGTGGTGGTAAAATGGCGCCATAAAGTAATTTTGGTCCGGCGGCCAAGCCCATCGTACTGCTGATTAACGAGCAATCTTTAAGTGATGCTGAAATGACGGCCGCAGGTTTTAAGCAATTAAAACTGGGTAAGATTATCGGTACAGAAACCTACCGGTGGATCATTTTTACTTCGGCTAAAGGCCTGGTTGATGGTTCTTCTTACCGTTTACCGTCCTGGGGCTGTTATACCATGGATGGCAAGAATATCGAAAAGGAGGGCGTTAAACCAGATATCTTTGTTAAAAATACTTTTGAAGACCGTCTGGCAGACAGGGACCCACAACTGGAAAAAGCAGTTGCCGAGATTTTGAAAGACCTGAAATAGGGTTAATTGTAAAAAGATTGTTTATTGTCGGATTGTGATATCGCCGGCAACCGGCAATAAAATATAAGCTGGGTTGCCAAATTAGTAATGAAACAATCTAATAATCCAGCAATACAAGCCATTCAATTTTTAAACAATTAACCAAATTTTTCCGTTTCTTTGAGCCTGGAATTATTTTAAAACATGGCAAACTTATTAACCGACAGGGCTTTTTGGGTGAATTATTGGGAAAGTAAAAAAGGACTTGCGGTTCAGTTACCTGCTAATTATTTATTTTACAGGCAACTGGCTGATATTATTCAGAAAGATAAGGTCAAGACAGCTATTGAATTAGGTGGCTTTCCTGGTTATTATGCCGTGTTCCTGAAAAAATACTTTAAACTTGACGTTACCCTTCTTGATTATTTTGTTCATCCGCCAGTGGTAAAAGAGCTTTTAGAAAAGAATGGTTTAACTGAAAACGATATCCACGTCATCGAAACCGATCTTTTCAATTACATGCCTGAACAACAATATGATCTGGTATTAAGCTGCGGTTTAATTGAACATTTTAACGATACCGCCGATATCATCAACAGACACATCGCTTTTGTAAAACCAGGTGGTACATTGTTTATCACACTGCCAAATTTTAAAGCGGTTAACGGTTGGTTCCAGAAGAACTTTGATAAGGAAAATTACGATAAACACAATATTAAGAGCATGGACCCGGCATTGCTGAAATCAATAGGTGAACAGGCCGGACTTAAAGATGTACAATCAGGTTATTTTGGACGCTTTAGTGTTTGGTTGGAAAACGAAGATCAAAAATCGGCAGGTGTGCGTTTATTTAAAAAAGCAGTTTGGCTGACCGGAAAAATATTTACGAAGCTGATCCCGTTCGAGAGCAAAAATCTGTCTCCTTATATTATCTTAGCAGCGAAAAAAAATTAACGCGCTATGTCAGTAAGTTGGGGTTACTCACCTAAAATCGAAAAATTTATTCCCCTGGCCGATTTTCCGGCAGATAAATATTTAATTGTTGCCAAACAGGCTATCGAAAATCTTGGCTGGGCCTTAAGTCACGTTTCCGAAACCGGCTTAATTGCTTATACCCCGATATCCTTCCAGTCGTACAGTGAAGAAGTATCAATCCGTATCCACGGAAATTTTGCAGTGGTAAAAAGTGAATGCGTGGGGATTCAGATGCTCTTTAATGATTACGGTAAAAACGATCTCAATCTGGAGAAATTTTTTCACGAATTTGAATATGTCGAATTTCACCTGAAAGATGTTTGGGAAGAGCATCTGCAAAAGTTTCACAAATTTATTGCTACACAGGATGACCATTACTTCGAAAAAGCCCCTTTAGCTACGAAGAATAAAATCAAAAACGTGTTGTTCTTGCTTTTCCCCCAGAAAGGTTATACGGTAACGCCAATCATTGTTGTACTTAATACGTTATATTATATCGCAATTGTTTTATTATCAATTGTATTCATGGCCTATCTGTCGCTAAAAACCGGACATGTTTCTCAAGAAGATTATCTTTCAGAAATAAAACGATTAGTATTAAACTTTGGTGTTAATCAACGCAATCTGGTTCTTGGAGGGCAATATTGGCGCCTGATCACTTATCAGTTTATCCATGGATCGGTTTCACACCTGTTTTTTAATATGTATGCCCTGGTTTATCTGGGTTTGATGATTGAGAATAAGCTAGGCTGGAAAAAATACCTTTTTATTTATTTAATGAGCGGGGTTTGCGGTGGTCTGGTCAGTTTGATTTTTCATCAGGAAGGGGTAATGATGGGGGCATCCGGAGCCATTATGGGCCTGTATGGTGCTTTTATTGCGCTGTTGATCACTAAGTCTTTTGAGCCTAAAGCCACTAAGGCTTTATTAGTAAGTACACTTATTGTATCATTATTGGTGGTTATAAATGGAGCATTTGGTAAAAGGGTAGATAATGCAGCGCACATCGGGGGCTTTGTTTCTGGTTTTATCCTTACTTATCTGCTCGCCTATGAGCCTGATAAAGCTTTTGAGGTTAAAACCTGGACAAGATATGCAGTATCGGTACTTTTATTTTTAATGTTTTTCAGCGGAGTGATTCATTTTAGTCCAAAATACGGGACAGAGGAATATCGAAAACTAAGAGATACCTTTAATACTAATCTGGGTTCACTCAATAACATTATGAATTTGAAAATCTCTTTGCTTAAAGATGTTAAACTTACTTCTATTAAAGAAGATGGTATCATACCCATGGAAAGAAACCTGATCATCATCAAGCAAATGCAGGCTCTGACTTTGAGGCCTGAAGATGCTAAAGAACGCGCTGAAAAAGTAAAGCTGAGTAAAGCAGCCCATAGGGCCGTAATGCTGATGTATCGGGATATTCAGGCCGATAGCACCTATCGCTATAGCAAACAGACTTCTGCCGCATTGGCACAGGTTTTCGAAATTCTTTACAAACCGGATTAAATTATCCGGCTTTTTTGTACAATCCGATTTCGCTTAATGTAATACAAACGGGCGATCTGGTAATGTTTATTCTTACTTTGTTGGATGTAAGAGGGGTATCCAATTTAACTAAGCGTTTTGCGCCAATACTCGTGCCCTCATAAATTTTTTTCCAGGTATTGTTTTCAAATATTTCAATGGTATAACCTTCTATCCGCTGACCTAAGGGAATGTACTCTTGCAGGCTGATAATATCAAAGGTTTTAGCGGTTTTCAAGTCCAGTTCTAAACTTGCCTCATGAACATTGTCACGGGTGGCCCAGTAAGTCTCTTTCTTGCCATCAAGCAGCGTAGCAACGTCATACTTTTTCCCTCTGCTATCACTTGCTTTGACTAATGCATTTTTAGCCAGGTTATGCTCGAAAGTATGTTTAACCATATCTCCAAAATTTTTCAGTGCAGCAACATCATCATCATGAAGTTGTCCGCGGGTATCGGGTGCTAAACCCAGGTCTAAACCTGCTCCACGGCCAACACTTTTTAAATACAGATCAAACAATTCTTCCGGGCTTTTTGGCTTTTCGTTAGGGTGATAGAACCAGCCTTTTCTAAGCGGAACATCGCATTCTGCCGGCATCCAGAATTTACCATTTCTGATGCCTTCAGGGCTTTGCGGGTAGTTTGCCTGCCCGGGTACGGCTACACTTTTTCCGTCCGGAGCCATCGGGGTGAAAGTAGCCCAGGAGGTTGGTGCAGCATGTCCGTCTTCATTACCTACCCAGCGTACGTCTAAACCGATATCGCTAAATATATTCGCCATGGGTTGCATTTTGCGTGTAATGGCCCAGGTATTGTTCCAATCATAGTAGGTGGTGTTGTCTATAGAGCGTTTTTCTTTTGCACCGCCATAATATCCATCGCCACCATTGGCACCATCATGCCAGCTCATAAAAAGTTCTCCAAAGTTGCTGTACAGTTCTTTTAACTGTGCCTGATAAACAGCTAGATATTTATCGGTACCATAAAGTGGATTATTTCTGTCCCATGGCGAACAATAGATACCAAACTTTAAGCCGTTTTTGCGTACGGCCAGTTCTACTTCCTTAACTAGATTTCCTTTTCCTCCTCTGAACGGGCTTTTGCTGATATTGTAGGCGGTTGTTTGAGTTGGCCATAAAGCAAAACCATCATGATGTTTGGCAACCAGAACAATACCTTTTAATCCACCCGCTTTAGCAGCTTTAATGATCTGGTCGGCATTGAAATCTGTTGGGTTAAATGTTTTCGGATCGGCATCGCCAAACCCCCACTCTTTATTTTCAAAAGTGGTAGGTGTAAAATGCATGATACCATAAACTTCAACATCATGCCAGGCCAATTGCCTTTTTGATGGTACAGCACCGTAAGGTTGAGGAGGTAACTGGGCATAAATAGCTGTCGAAAGAAGTAAAAAAAGGATCGATAAGGATTTCATAAACTTGTGGCTTAAGTTAACTAAAGTACAAATAATTAACATTGGCAAGCTATTTTTAACCAATATTTAAACTGTTGGAGATGCGAATACGAAACTATTTTTACCTCCTGAGTGTTACATCGATCTGTCAAACATTTAATTTCACTATATGTTAATTAAATATGAGCGCTTTTAATCAGACTCCTCCTGATGGAGGTACCGTATATGCAGAAACCAATCTGAGCCAATTATTTCCGGAACCCTTCAATACCTTGACAAGCTGCTTGTTCCTGGCTATAGCGGTATATTGGACAGTTAAACTGTGGGGTAATTTTAAGCAGCATAGCTTTTTAAGTATTGCGTTGGTGCTGCTTTATATCGGCGGTATCGGAGGCACTACTTACCACGGGTTCAGGCGCTGGCCGATCTTTATTATGATGGATTGGATGCCAATTATGCTTTTGTGCCTTTCGGCCGGGGTATACTTTCTTTCCAGGTTGACCAAATGGTATTTTGCCATTTTAATTGTAGCGGTATATGCCTTTTTTCAATTCTATGTGAGAAGGCTTTTTAGCAACGGCGATTTTCAGATTTTTATCAATATCAATTATGCCTTTATGGCCTCGCTGGTTTTATTTCCGGTATTTGGATACTTGATCAAAACAGAATGGAAAAACGGCAAATGGGTTGGCTTTGCCTTAATTGCCTTTATCTTTGCCTTAACTTTCCGCATTGCAGATCAATGGGATGTATTGAGTATAGGTACGCATTTCTTATGGCATACTTTCGGAGCAATAGCCTCTTTTTGTATGCTGAATTATATTTATTTAGTTAATTTTAAAAAGGTTAATTAGGTTTATTATGTCGGTTAAAAGGATATTTTTAACATTCTTGTTTGTCTCTTGTACCATATATCTCATCAATGCCCAGTCTAATCCCGCTGACAATAAACAGATTAAGGAATTTAAAATAGATACCCTAAATCTTGCAAAGATTATGTTTGGGATCGAAAAAGAATTAAGGTTAACAGTGGCTCAAAAACCTGAGGTTGAAGCTCAACTTAAGAAATACCTGATCAAACGGATGCAATATAACGAATTCAGGTATAGGGAACCTGAAGAATGGAGGGCTGCATCCAACAATTTGCTGTTTGATTTCTCTCAGAATTTAGAAAAAATCCTTAACGAAGATCAGGTTGATTGTTTTTGGGCGATGAAGCCGTTGTATAAAAACGACAATCTTTGGTGGAATATATTCGTATTTTATTAATCGTCAATCGTAAAAAATGTTTTCGAGATAAGATTAGCCTTGTTGATTTTTTTACTCAACAAGGCCAACTACTCTTTAGAACTTTGAATGCGCTTTGCTATAGTCTAATTTCTTCTGTCCACCGATGGCGTATTCAATGCCTCCCCATAAATGTTTCTGAAATTTATCGTCAGCCCAGCCTTCTTTGGTATGGCCCATGCAGGTGTAAAAAGCTCTTCCCCCATCAAAATCGTGGTACCAGGCAAATGGATGGAAATCACCGTTTTTACCACCAGTGTACGATTTCTCATCTAAGTTAATCAGTACTTTAATGTCAGGGTTAATGTTTTTAAAATTATATAACTCATCTTTTCTCATCCATACCGAATCGGTAAGGAATTTTGTAGCGGGGTGTTTTTTGTCTTTAATAATGAACCGGGCTTCCTGAACAGCTGGGTGACTGATAAAATAAGCACCGGCCAGTTTGCCATACCAAGGCCAATCATACTCGGTATCTGTGGCCGCGTGGATCCCAACATAACCTCCGCCAGCCTGGATGTACCTTTCAAAAGCTACCTGTTGTTTATCGTCTAAAACATCACCTGTAGTATTTAAGAAAATAACAGCAGCATATTTCTTTAGGTTATCTTCGGTAAAAACATCTGACTTTTCTGTTGTATCCACTTCAAAATGATGTTCTGCACCTAGTTTCTGGATTACCTCTTTTCCTGTTTCGATGGAGTTGTGCCTAAAGCCCTTTGTTTTGGAAAAAACTAAAACTTTTGCCGATTTCTTGACTACGGTATAACTTTGAAACAGAATTACTGTTCCAACTAACAAACATAAGGACAGGTATTTTTTCATTAGTCTGACTGGTTAGTATAATAGATTATAAGCTTTAAATTTAAGAAAGTTGTTTGATAATTTCCATACATCTTTCTTCAACTTGTTTACAAACGGGCTTAAACAGGCTATTATTCCAATATGGGTCTGTAACTTCATCGTTATCAAGAAAAAGTTTGACCTTTTTTCGCTCCATATCAGTTTTGGCGAGGCTTTTAATATCGGCCAAATTGTTCTTATCCATTACCAAAATCAGGTCGTAATAGTCAAACATCGAAGGATTAAACTGCTGTGCCCGCTGTTTGCTGATATCGTAACCTATTGCCTTGGCTGCAGCAATACTTCTGTGGTCCGGTGCCTGGCCAATATGCCAATTGCCCGTTCCTGCCGAAGCAATTTCCCAGCCTAAGTTTTGTTCATCTGCCAGATGACGCATAATGCCTTCAGCCAAAGGCGAACGGCAGATATTACCGAGGCAAACCATTAAAATTTTCAATGTTATTGTGCTTTAAAATAAAGTATTCTTTATGCGTAAATATCATTCAGCATTTTAGCCAGGCGCACGCCACCTTTTAACAACTGGTTGTTAAGGGTTTCCACCCAGTCAAAATTGTAGCGATAGCTTAATTTAGCATCTGGTTTGGTTGTTTCGTAAATTTTATTACAAATCGTGTACGATTCATAAATGCAATCTTTCAGGCTGGTGTTTTGCCAGTTGTAAAGCTGTACAGCCGAAGCATGATTTATCGCTTTTGCATATTCGGTATAGCTTAACTGTTGATACTCGATCAGCTGTTCGTCCCAAACCCTGTGGATGTTCGATTTTTCATTGAACCACAATACCGAAACCCGGTTGCCTCCCAAATCTTCTTTACGGGCAACATGCATAGGCTGGCATAAATCTCCGGCCAGGTGAACCAACATGCGCAAAGCCAGTTTCTTTTCCGAGGCTGTGCTACTTGTTTTCTTTAAAATGGCAATCAGATCAGGGATTTTATTGTACAGGTTTGGCGATTTTTCAGTGTCTAAAAAGTTGTAAACACCATTTTTATCTAATCCTGCCGGAAGATTGACAAAATGCCAGTTATACATATAGTTATAGGTAGAATCTGATTTAATAAAATCGCCCCAGTTGGCAGACATCGCCAAGGTTTCATAGCCTAAAATACTTTGAATGGCCTTGCGCGTTTTTGCTTTTAAATAACTATCGGCAATTTCGCCAACTACACGGTGGCCAATGGTTCCCCACGCATTTGCCCGGATAGGAAAATAGGCTAAAAAAACCAGGGCTAAAGCAATGGTTAATTTTTTTTTAATTGATGTTAAAATCATTTTTATAATTCTTTTGGTATGCAGGTAATTTTTTCTTTAAGTGTTAGTTTAATCTCCCGCTCATCGCTCAAACTTTCTAAAATTAAAGTATCAGCCGATTTTTTATTGATCAGGAAATTTTTGTCATACCGACCAATGCGGTAACATCCGGATATTTTTTGTTTATAATTGGCGTGTGTAAAGGTTGCACCTATAAATAACGTATCACCTTTAACTGCATATACGCCTTTGGCATATTCTTTCCAAATGCCATTGTTGTAACAAGAGTCCTCATAAAAATTTACTTTGCTATGGGTAACCATATCAATATAAACGGAATCGCAGGTAAATTTGAAATGGTGTTGTGTGTAGTTGCTCAACTTATGACTATAAGCAACAGAATCTTCATTCCAGACGCCTTGCATAAAATCTTCGCCCTTGCCCTGTATATTGGGCCGTGGACTACAGGCCAGATGTAAGATGGGTAATGTAAAAAGGATGAGGTAGCAATTCCTGAAAGCCAGCTGCAGTTTTTTCATTGTATTATTAATCGTTGCTTTTAGGGAACTGACTGGGAATAATCTTACTCTTTTTAGCGTTATTAATGACCAGAATTAAAAGACCTGCTGCAAAACATAGGCCGGCTATAAAGCTAATAACGCCCACGACAGTATTGTATTTCATAACTTCTGTAGGGGTTAGATTTTGCGAGGCCATGAGCAATGGCATCAATAAGCTATAAAGTAAGTTAATAATCAGGCCCATGCCTGAGCCAATAGTCATTAAGATGGCTTCGACCGAAGATTTTTTTATTAGAAAAAAGCAACAGGCTCCAAATACAACACAGGGTGGAATGATGGGGATCAAGCTTAAAAGGTTAGAGAGTATTGAATTCATATTACCTGTGTTTTAATTACCTGATTGATTTGGGTGTAATCTGTAAAAGTGACGTCATTCCTGCGCAGGCGGGAATCTTAAAACCTATCGCATTAAGATTCCCATCCGATGGCTATCGGGGCGAGTTGGGAATGACGACCCATCTCATAATTTATTTCAAGCTGCCAACCATGTCTTCAGGGCGTACCCACTCATCAAACTGCTCATTGGTTAATAATCCCAATTCCACAGCAGCTGCTTTTAAGGTTTTATTTTCTTTATGGGCTTTCTTCGCAATTTTAGCTGCATTTTCGTAACCCACATGTGGATTCAAAGCCGTAACCAACATTAAGGAATTTTGCAGGTGTTTTTCAATTTCAGGTAAGTTTGCCGTTATTCCTTCAGCGCATTTATCGGTAAAAGAAACACAGGCATCACCAATTAAACGTGCCGATTGTAATACATTGGCTGCAATTAATGGTTTAAATACATTCAGTTCGAAGTGACCATTCAAGCCGCCCACTGAAACAGCAACATCATTACCGATTACCTGCGCACAAACCATGGTTAAAGCCTCTGGTTGTGTAGGGTTAACCTTTCCTGGCATAATAGACGATCCGGGTTCGTTATCTGGAATTACAATTTCGCCAATGCCGCAACGGGGACCAGAACTTAACATTCTTACATCATTGGCTATTTTCATTAAGGCAACTGCTGTGCGTTTTAATGCGCCGGAAAGTTCTACCATCGCATCATGTGCAGCTAAAGCCTCAAATTTATTTGGAGCGGTAACAAAAGGCAAACCAGTTAAATCGGCAATTTTTTTAGCCACTAAAACATCATATCCTTTTGGTGTATTTAAGCCTGTACCCACAGCAGTCCCTCCCAAAGCCAGTTCGGCAACCATAACCAGGGCGTTTTTAATTGCCCGGATGCTATTGTCGATCTGTTGCACATAACCAGAAAATTCCTGACCTAAAGTTAATGGAGTTGCATCCATAAAGTGCGTACGGCCTGTTTTAACAATCGTACTAAATTCTTCTACTTTTTGGGCTAATGTATTTCTTAATTTTTCTAAACCAGGAATGGTATTTTCTACCGTAAGTTTATAGGCCGCAATATGCATTGCAGTTGGATAGGTATCGTTTGATGATTGTGATTTATTTACATCATCATTTGGGTGAAGCACTTTTTTATCGTCAGCTAATGAACCGCCATTAATAACATGGGCACGGTTTGCAATTACCTCATTGCCGTTCATGTTACTTTGTGTGCCAGAACCCGTTTGCCAGATGACCAAAGGAAACTGATCATCCAATTGCCCTGCAATGATTTCATCACAGGCTTTGGCAATTAAATCTGCTTTCTCTGCAGATAATACGCCAAGTTCGTTATTGGCAAGTGCGGCTGCTTTTTTCAGGTATCCAAAAGCGTGGATAATTTCTTTTGGCATCGAACCTTCCGGACCGATTTTAAAGTTATTGCGTGAGCGTTCGGTTTGTGCACCCCAGTATTTGTCGGCAGGTACCTGCACCTCGCCCATGGTATCGTGTTCTATTCTGAAACTCATTATATTTTTGATTTTGTTGTCGCAAATTTAGGTTTTTTGCCTTTTAAAGCGTTGTATTTATGTAAGATATTTAATGGATAAGAAAATATATAGCCGAAATGTTGTATTCCTTTTTATTCCCTATCGTTAATTTACAAACTTTTATCGGCGCCAGCTAGTTCTACCAATGAAATCATATTCATACCTTTACCGCAGATATGCAGGGATTAGTTATTAAATCTACAGGGAGCTGGTATAGTGTTCTGGCCGATAATGGCGAACGTTACGATTGCAGGATTATAGGCAAATTCAGGATTAAAGGACTTAAAACCACCAACCCGATTGCGGTTGGCGACCGGGTGAAATTTGAGCTGGAAAAGGATAGTAACCAGGGTTTGATCAACGAAATGTTGCCCCGTAAGAACTATATCATCCGTAAATCGATTAACCTGAGTAAACAGGCACAGATATTAGCGGCTAATTTAGATATGGCCATGTTAGTGGTTACATTAGCTTCTCCCCGTACTTCATTAGGTTTTATCGATCGTTTTTTGGTTACGGCCGAAGCTTATGATGTGCCTGCGGTATTGGTGTTTAATAAACTCGATTTATTCAGTAAAGAGGGCTTAGAAATTCTGCAGGAGTTTAAAAATATCTACGAAAATATCGGCTATGCCTGTTACGAAGTTTCCGCTTTAAAAGGTATAAATATTCCGGTTATCCAGGAATTGATTACCGATAAAATTACTTTGATATCGGGGCATTCAGGTGTAGGAAAATCAAGCTTGATCAATGCGTTGATGCCTGATCGTGATCTCAGAACAGGGGAGGTTTCTGACTGGAGCGATAAAGGGCAGCATACCACTACTTTTGCCGAAATGTTCGAACTGCCACAAGGCGGCTTTATTGTAGATTCTCCTGGCATCAGGGAACTTGGGGTAATTGATATCGAGAAAGAAGAATTGGGACATTTTTTTAGGGAAATCTTTGAAACTTCGCATCATTGCCGCTTCAACAACTGCAGGCACATTAACGAACCGGGTTGTGCTGTTATCGAAGCCGTAAATGAAGGTGAAATAGCGGTTTCGAGATATGAAAGTTACCTCAGTATTTATCATGGTAACGATACGCGGCATTAGTTTAGTCAGAAGTTGGAAGTTCGGAGTCCGAAGTTATGACATGCGCAAAGAAACTGCTTAAACATAACAACGAGATATATTATAAACCTTTGCTAAAAAACATAGAGATGAAGTTTAAACTGGGAGATTTTGTGCGTTTTGTTGATGAAAAACGTGAGGGTTATGTAACCAAAATTATAGATGCACAAACTTTAGGTGTTACTGATGAAGATGGTTTCGAGATACCTGTTGCGGTGAGTAATTTGACCTCTGTACATGGTCATGGTGTGGTTGCTGAGGAATTGGATACGCCAAAACCCATCCAGGTGAATATCCCGAGCGTTAGCAAAATCGAAAATGGCATTTATATAGCTGTTGCTACCAATGATAAGGCGGGCAATGTGGTACATTTTCATCTTCAGAATCATTCTCCAAACATTTTATTGGCAGGTCTGATTACCGATCGTAAAGGGAAATATGCGGGCGCTTTTCATGGGATAATTGAATCTTACGGCTCCACTTTGGTTTATTCTGCATCATTGGCTGATCTTGACCTTTGGCCGGAATTTAACTTTCAGCTTGTGGTGTTTAGCCAAGCTGATGTGAAACCTATCGATCCGTTGGTCATCCGTAAAAAGTTCAGGGCAAAAGATTTTAGTACCGAAAAGAAGGAATTGCCTCAATTGCGGAATAAAGGTTGGCTGATCCGTTTGGATGACCTTGTTCCGGTAACCATTGATCCACAGAAATTAAAAGAAAGTTTCTTTAAATCTTCAGAGGAGAAAAGAACAGTTGAAGCACCACAAAAAGAGATTGATCTGCACATTGAAAAACTGAGAGATGATCATCATTTTTTAGAAGCAGATGAAATGTTGCAGATACAGATCAACCATTTTCAAACCGCTATGGATGCCGCGGTGGTTCATCACTTTGATAAAATCGTTTTTATCCATGGTACAGGGAATGGTACCTTAAGGGATAAAATCCATAAACTGATCAGTAAAAATCCCCATGTAAAAACCTATATGGATGCCAGAAAAGAAAAGTTTGGTTATGGTGCCACTGAAGTAGTTTTTAAATGATGGAAGAGGGAAGATGTAGGATGGGTGATGGAGGAGTTCTTTTACATGCGATCCCTCATTCTGAGGGATAATTTATTTTATAAAAATTAATATAAGTGACAGATAAATTTTAGTAATATTCCCCGAGAGATCGTCATTCCCAACTTGATTGGAATCTTTTTAGTGGTGTAAGATGTTTCCATCTTGCACTGAATTGGTTTTTTAAACATTGACTAAATCAAAGGGTACGCTTTTTGCAGAGCTGTAATTTCTTTTTGTAAAAGATTAAAACTAGCTTTGCCGCAATTCATGAAACACTTTGTTACCATATCGCTTGTATTTTTTAGCTTAACACATTTGGCAAAAGCCGAACGTGTTGAAGGGCTAAGGATATTAAACGAATATTGCAATGAGCATAACATTAATGTTAATGCAAGTGGTAAAGCTTCGGTTCAGCTCAATGAAGACCGTAATCCCTATTTATTATCCTACACAAGGTTAGCCTTAATCGGAACGCAAGCTCCCTTAAAAGTGGCTAAATATGTAAATGCAGACCAGGTAATTGCTGATTTAACCATCAGAAAAAAACCAAAAAACAATAGTCCCTAGTCCGTTTCTTTCTAAAAAATCTGTTAAGATTTAAGCCCCATCACATCAACAACTGCCAAACTGACTTAATGCTGACAATGGCTTGGTTGTTGTAACACACCCATTTTCAATAATAAAATACGATTTAGAATATAATGTTAGGATTTTTAGCGAAGATTTTCGGAAGTAAATCAGAAAGAGATATAAAGGCTATACAGCCATTGGTTATTAAAATTAACGAACACTACAGTAAACTATCTGCCTTAAGCAATGATGAGTTGCGTGGCAAAACCATTGAGTTTAAAGAAAGAATTTCAGCTTTTTTAGCTGATATTGATCAGAAAATTACGGCACTAAAAGCTGAGGCAGAAAGTGAAGAATTAGATCTTCACCAAAAAACAGCCATTTATGATCAGGTTGATGCTTTAGGTAAAGACCGCGATACCGAACTGGAAAAAGTACTTCTGGAAATCCTTCCGGAAGCTTTTGCAGTAATTAAAGAAACTTCACGCCGTTTAAGCGAAAACGATTATTTAGAGGTTACTGCAACCCAGTTTGACAGAGATTATGCTGCAAGAAAAAACAATGTAAAAATTGTTGGCGATAAAGCACAATGGGCCAATAAATGGGACGCTGCCGGAACGGAAGTAGCCTGGAACATGGTACATTACGATGTGCAGTTGATTGGTGGTATTGTATTGCACAGCGGTAAAATCGCCGAAATGGCAACCGGTGAAGGTAAGACCCTGGTAAGTACATTGCCGGCTTACTTAAATGCATTGGCCGGACAAGGTGTACACATTGTAACGGTGAATGATTACCTGGCCCGTCGTGATAGTGAGTGGAATGGCCCTTTATTCGAATTCCATGGTTTAACGGTTGATTGTATTGATAAACATGAGCCAAACTCGGAAGCCAGAAGAAAGGCTTACGCCGCAGATATTACTTACGGAACCAATAATGAGTTCGGTTTTGATTACCTGCGTGACAATATGTCGCAAACGCCAGATCAATTGGTACAGCGCAAGCTGCACTTTGCCATGGTGGATGAGGTCGATTCGGTTTTAATTGATGATGCCCGTACGCCTTTGATTATTTCCGGTCCGATTCCACGCGGAGATGAACATGAGTTTTATGAGTTGAAACCACGTATTGAGCGTTTGGTTAATGCACAAAAAGCTTATGTAACACAAGCCTTAAACGAAGCTAAAAAATTAATTAATGCAGGTAACAGTGGAACCGAAGAAGGTGAAGGTGGTTTAGCCTTATTACGTGCCTACCGTGGTTTGCCAAAAAACAAAGCTTTAATTAAATTTTTAAGTGAAACCGGTATCCGTGGTTTGTTGTTAAAAACAGAAAACCATTACATGGCAGATCAATCCAAGAATATGCCAAAGGTAGATTCTGAATTGTATTTCTACATTGATGAGAAGAATAACCAGGTTGAATTAACTGAAAAAGGTATCGAACTGATTACCCAATCAGGTGAAGATCCTCATTTCTTTGTTTTGCCTGATGTAGGCACCGAAATTGCAGAGCTTGAAAAATCTGACCTTCCTTTGGAAGAAAAGGTGATGCAGAAAGATGCTTTAATGCGCGATTATTCTGTTAAAGCAGAACGTATCCATTCGGTTAACCAGTTATTAAAAGCCTATACTTTATTCGAAATTGATGTGGAATACATCATTGATGAAGGAAAGATCAAAATTGTTGATGAGCAGACGGGCCGTATTATGGATGGCCGCCGTTACTCTGATGGTTTGCACCAGGCCATTGAGGCTAAAGAAAATGTTAAGGTTGAAGATGCTACCCAAACTTATGCAACCGTAACCTTACAGAACTATTTCCGTATGTACCATAAACTTTGCGGTATGACGGGTACTGCGACTACAGAAGCTGGTGAGTTTTGGTCGATCTATAAACTGGATGTGGTAGAGATTCCTACCAACAGAAATATTTCGAGGATTGATGAGCAGGATTACGTTTACCGTACCGTTCGCGAGAAATATAACGCCGTTGCGGCAGAAATACAATACCTGGTTTTCCCATATTCTCATTATGAAACCGAATATGAAACAGATAAAGAAGGTAACATCAAACAGAAAGATGGCAAACCGGTTGTTAAATATGACCAAACCGGTAGAGCTGTACCTAAGCTCGATGCTAAAGGGGCATTAATTCCTGCAGTTAATCCTCAAACAGGACAGTTAGAGCCAAAAGCAGGCCGTCCGGTATTGGTGGGTACCACTTCCGTCGAGATTTCCGAGTTATTAAGCCGTATGCTTAAACTTCGTGGTATCAAACACAATGTTTTGAATGCTAAAATGCACCAGAGAGAGGCCGATATCGTTGCCGAAGCTGGCCAGGCAGGAACGGTAACCATTGCAACCAATATGGCTGGTCGTGGTACCGATATCAAACTGGGGCCAGGTGTTAAGGAAGCCGGAGGTTTAGCTATCGTAGGTACCGAACGTCACGAATCCCGTCGTGTAGACAGGCAGTTACGTGGTCGTGCAGGTCGTCAGGGTGATCCCGGATCATCACAGTTCTTCGTTTCATTGGAAGATAACTTAATGCGTTTATTTGGTTCAGAGCGTATCTCTAGTATCATGGTACGTATGGGTATTGAAGATGGTGAAGTGATTCAGCATTCAATGATTACCAAATCTATCGAGCGTGCACAGAAAAAAGTAGAAGAAAACAACTTTGGTATCCGTAAACGTTTGTTGGAGTATGATGATGTGATGAACTCGCAACGTACCGTAATCTATGCCAAACGTAAAAATGCTTTATTCGGCGAACGTTTAGATGTGGATATGAACAACATGGTTTTCGATGTTGCTGAAGACATTGTGAGCGAATATAAACAAGAAGCAAATTACGACGGTTTCAAGCTTGAAGTAATCAAAAACTTCTCTTTAGATACGGAGATTACTGAAAAAGAATTCTCTTCAACCAGTACCGCTCAGTTAACCGAAAAGTTATTTGAAGAAGCAGAGTCGTTTTATGCGCGTAAATCTGAAGCCATTATTCAGCAATCGTTACCGGTATTAACCCAGGTTTATGAAGAACGTGGAGATCATATCGAACAGATTGTGGTGCCGTTTACAGATGGTATCCGTGGTATACAGGTAGCTGTAGATTTAAAGAAAGCAATTGAGAATAAAGGAAAAGAGGTAGTTCGGTCATTCGAAAAAACCATTGTTCTTGCTTTAATTGATGATAGCTGGAAAGAACATTTACGCGAAATGGATGATCTGAAGCAATCGGTACAAAATGCGGTTTACGAGCAGAAAGATCCCTTGGTAATTTATAAAATGGAAGCTTTCAACTTGTTTAAAAACATGCTTAACGAAGTAAATAAGGAAGTGGTAAGTTTCTTGTATAAAGGTGGTATTCCGGTACAGCAAGAGCCGGATCAGGTAAGAGAAGCACCAGCTCCGGTTAAACAGCCAAAGCTACAAACCACTAAACAGGAGTTTGGAAGAGAAGAGCCGGGTATCGAATTTGGCGATACACGTGAAGCTGTTCCGCAGCAGCCCATCCGCAAAGAAGCAACTGTTGGTAGAAACGAACCTTGCCCTTGTGGTAGCGGTAAAAAGTACAAAAACTGCCATGGTGCTAATTTGTAATCACGATATATAATGCTTTATCAAGCCTCAACATTTGTTGAGGCTTTTTTTTTGACAAAAATTTTTATGATATCAAAATATAGCCTAACCCTGATTTCTACCTAAACGGCCGATTCCATCGGCAATATCATGGAGAAATCTCTGGATTTACATCAACTATTAAAGATCTAGCTTCGCTGAGCCCTCGGGTTCTCGACTTCTCTGTGCTCCATTCGTAATGACGAGTCAAAATCTCCCAAATAATAACCATTTGCTTAACCCATAAAGAATGCCGATTTTTGCAACGATTTCGGCATTCTTGTTGTTAAGAAGATGGAGGTGATATATCTGCTCATTAAATGCCAATTATTTTACTCATGAAAACGACCTTTACTTTTATATCCTGTTTGTTTCTTACCATAACTGCTTTTGCACAGAAAGGCGAAGTAACTGTTATAAAAGACCCTTTAATTGATAGTTTAATTGCCAAACGGCTGGAGGTTTATAAATCCTCAGGTGAGGTAAAACCTGGCAAACCAATTGTTTCATCCTACGGCTACCGTGTACAGATTTTTTACGGCTCAGACCGGCGCGAGGTTTTTAACCAACAGGCACGTTTTAAAGGAATGTACCCTCAGTTAAATACTTATCTTACCTACAAAGAACCCAACTATTATGTTCGTGTGGGCGATTTCAGAAGCCGTTTAGAGGCTCAACGCCTGATTAACGAACTCAGACCAACTTTCCCAACTTTGTTTATTTTTAGGGAAAAAATAAATGCACCAACTTTAGATACCACAACAACCAATGATCAAAAATAAAGTACAGGAACTGGCCGCTCAAATTTTTAATGATGTCGTAGGCTATCGTCAACATATTCATGCCAATCCGGAGTTATCTTTTAAGGAATTCGAAACTTCACAGTTTATTAAGGATAAATTAAAAAAATGGGGAATTGAATATACCAACTGTGCCAATACAGGTGTGGTGGGTTTAATTAAGGGCAGCCAGCCATCAGATAAGGTTATCGCATTACGTGCTGATATGGATGCCTTACCCATTCACGAAGCAAACGACAAACCTTACCGATCCAAAAATCATGGTGTAATGCATGCCTGCGGACACGATGTGCATACTTCTTCCCTTTTAGGAACAGCTTATATCCTGAATCAAATGAAAGATGATTTCGGCGGAACCATTAAACTTATTTTTCAGCCTGCTGAAGAACTTTTACCGGGCGGAGCAAGCATCATGATCAAAGAAGGCGTACTTGAAAATCCAAAGCCGCATCATATCGTTGGCCAGCATGTAATGCCACTGATTGATGCCGGGAAAGTAGGTTTTCGTTCGGGTATTTACATGGCCTCTACTGATGAACTTTATGTTACGGTAACGGGAAAAGGGGGGCATGGTGCACAGCCACATCAAAACATCGATCCGGTTTTAATTGCTTCGCATATCATTATTGCTTTGCAACAGATCGTAAGTCGAAATGCCGATCCGCGTATTCCATCGGTTTTATCTTTTGGTAAAGTAACGGCCAACGGTGCGACCAATATCATTCCGAATGAGGTTAAAATTGAAGGTACATTTAGAACCTTAGATGAAGACTGGAGAGATGAAGCACACAAACGCATGAAGAAAATGGCCGAAGGGATTGCTGAAAGCATGGGAGGAAGCTGCGATTTCGATATTCACAGAGGTTATCCGTTTTTAATCAACGAAGAAAAACTAACGGCTAATGCAAGAGCCTTCGCAGAAGATTTTTTGGGTAAAGAAAATGTGGTTGATTTAGATATCTGGATGGCTGCTGAAGATTTTTCTTTCTACTCACAGGTAACAGATGCTTGTTTTTATCGTTTAGGTACTGGGAACGCAGCAAAAGACACACAATATTCGGTACATACGCCAAGATTTGATGTGGATGAAGATGCCTTGAAAATTTCAACCGGGTTAATGGCCTATATTGCTTTAAAACAACTGGGGAACTGATGATGTAAGATGGAGGAAGTAAGATGGATAACGGAATTAAAATTCCTATCTGTTTTATCGTAGCCCATTTATATCTTCCCTCTTCCATTTTACCTTTTACATTTATCCATGAAAAAGATATTTTTCTATATACTGTTTACTTCGCTTTTCTATAAAGGTTTCGCTCAGGAAATTAACCGCTTTAATCCGGATACAATTAAAACCATTGTACTGGATTCAGCTGTAAATATCAAGGCTGAGAAGTTGAATGTAGAAACCTTTATCCGAAAGGTAATGTATGATACTTCCTTTTATCAATCGTTCAGGGATATGAAACGTTATACTTTTATTGCTGAGAACCGGATTTATAGTTATGATAAAAATAATAAAGTAGATGGGAAAATTTACCGTAAAATCCGCCATAACAATAGTGGTCCTTATAAAATGGAGTATCTGGTAAAACAGGATACAGGGAAAATTTATAAAAGAAACGGGAAATACCAGTTGTATACCGTAGAAATGTTCGATTACATTTTTATGAACGCTTATAACACCGATTTTGTGCCCAATGCACCCAAGCCTGATGGAAAAGGAGGAACAAACGAAAGTTATAAAGACAAACTAAAAACCTTAATTTTTAATCCCGGCCGTCCGATAAAAGTGCCGTTCATTGGTAGCAAAACTGAAATATTTTCGGCCAATATGCGCCAATATTATGATTATGGTTTCACCAGTGGTACTTACCTCGATTCTATCCCGGTGTATCGCTTTAAAGTTTCTGTTAAACCTGATTTAAGCAAATGGACCAAAGATGGTATCATGATCAAAGAACTGGTTACCATTTTTGATAAGCGTAATTTTAATATCCTTGGCCGTTATGTCGATATGAAATACAGCAATATGCTATTTGATTTTGATGTGCAGATGAATATTGAAATGGGCTATTTCGGAGAAGATAAATTACCAACCAAAATTACTTATCAGGGCAACTGGGATTATCCTTTCAAAAAAGAAGAAAGAGCAAGTTTTTTAATCGTACACAAAGATTATAAACTCGAAAAGAGTAAATAGTGATTCACGATCACGATTTCATGGGAATAAAGAGTAAAATAATCATTATAAATAAATATTATTCGAACTCAGGTTACTATCTTTAAAAGATTATTTTAATCCATATTCATGCAATTCTTTTCTCCCTTAAAATTTAAGATAGCTATTGCCTTACTGCTGTTTTTGGGTATCCATACGCGTGCGCAGGTACTCACTTCAAAACAGATCGATAGTGTAGTCGAAAAAACCCTTAGCACATTCAATGTTCCCGGTATTGCGGTTTCTGTAATTAAGGATGGCAAAATTATCCATTTAAAAGGTTACGGTATAAGTTCCGTTAAAACAAATAAAAAAGTTGATGAAAATACCCTTTTTGGTGTAGCATCAAACACTAAAGCTTTTACTGCGGCAGCTTTGGGTATGTTGGTTGATGAAAAGAAGATTACCTGGGATACAAAAGTGACCGACGTAATTCCTGAGTTTAAAATGTACGATGCCTACGTAACCAGTGAGTTTACTATCCGCGATTTGCTTACACACCGCAGTGGTTTAGGTTTAGGTGCTGGCGATTTAATGATCTGGCCCGATTCATCAACTGTAACTAAAAGACAGCTGATCCATAACCTTCGCTTTTTAAAACCGGTTTCATCCTTCCGTACCAAATACGATTACGACAACCTGATGTATATTATTGCCGGCGAAGTGGTGGCAAGAGTTTCGGGTATTACCTACGAAGATTTTATTGAAAGCAGAATCATTAAACCACTGGGCATGAGCAAGACTGCCGCCTCATGGTACCGTTTAAAGGATAAATCTAACGTAATTGATGGCCATGCACCGTATGAAGGCAAACTGCTTCCTGTAGGCTTAAGCTTCGGAGAAGTCGCTAATGCAGCAGGGGGGATTTATTCAAATGTAACCGATATGAGCAAATGGGTAATGGCGATGATCAATGGGGGGAAATATGGGGAAACACTGGATAAAAAACTGTTCAGTACTGCTGTGGCAAGAGAGCTTTGGACCCCGCAAACCATTATTGCAGGTGGTAATCCGGCAGCTTTCAGCAGTTATGGTTTAGGCTGGTTTTTAAGTAATGTGAACGGTAATTTTCAGGCTACACATACCGGTGGCTTATCTGGTATTGTTACACAGGTTACCATTCTGCCAGAACTGAAACTCGGCATTATTGTATTAACCAATCAGCAGTCTGGTGCCGCATTTAATGCCATTACCAATTCTATTAAAGATGGTTATTTAGGGATTAAAGGTCAGGATAGGATTAAAACTTACAATGATAATAGGTTAAAAAACGAAAAACAGGCAGATGAGATGGTCGCCAAAGTTTGGAACGATATTGCTGCCCAACAAAAATTATCAGCTTCGAAACCTGATGCTAAAAACTACTACGGTACTTTTCGCGATGCCTGGTTTGGCGAAGTAAGCATTAGCGAAGTAAACGGTAAAATGCATTTTCAAGCTAAAAATTCACCAAAACTGAGAGGCGATATGACTTACTATAAAGGTAATACTTTTATAGTGAAATGGTACGACAGAAGTTTGGATGCTGATGCTTTTGTTAATTTTAATTTAGATAATAATGCTCTGGCCAATGGTTTTAAAATCGAAGCCATTTCCCCGTTAACCGATTTTAGTTTCGACTTCCAGGATCTGGATTTTAAAAAGGCCGATAAAAAATAACCTAACCAATTATATATAATGAAAACAGCATTAAAAACGAGTATTTTACTAAGCTTTTGCTTAATTGCATTAACCTCAATGACATTTAAACCTAAACGCATTATCTTTTTTGGCGATTCCATTACCCAGCAGGGTGTTTCTAAAAACGGGTATGTAACGTTGATCAAAAAATCGCTCGATTCTACCAGGTACGATATCATAGGCGCTGGTATCGGCGGTAATAAGGTTTATGATCTTTACCTGCGTTTAGAGGAGGATGTATTGAATAAGAAACCTGATTTAGTGGTCATTTATGTAGGCATTAATGATGTGTGGCATAAACAATCTTCTCATACCGGAACCGATTATGATAAATATTTAAAATTTTATCAGGCTTTGATCAACAAAATCCAGGCGGTGGGCAGTAAAGTGGTATTGGTTACCCCCTCAGTTGTTGGAGAAAAAAAAGATGGTACTAACGAATTAGATGCCGATCTGAATAAATATGCAGAAGGGATCAGAACATTGGCCGCAAAAAATAATCTTCCGGTATGCGATTTAAGAAAGATTTTTACCGATTACGAGGCAAAAAATAATCCAGAGGATAAAGAAAAGGGCATTTTAACCGTTGATCGGGTACACCTGAACGAAACGGGAAATAAACTGGTGGCCGATCAACTGTTGCCTTTGGTGAAGTAATAGCTTTTTTCAATCACAAGGTCCGTAAGGTATTCCGCAAAGCACACAAAGAAATTTTCTCTGTGTGCTTTGTGTTTTTTCTCTGTTATCTTTGTAGTGAAATGAGCCGTCGTCATTGTGATTAAAGTTTATCGCCTTTGCGAACCGAAGAAAGGGAATGTGCGGTGGAGCGAAGCAATTTACCTGCAAGATGATAAGTGACTAAAAGTAGAATAGGAAAAAAAATGCGTCGTCGTGTCTCATCATAATAACGGTTTTGGAAGCAATTGAGTTAGGGCAACGGATGATGCTAAATTATAATAATGGAAAGAGGTGGAACAGTCTATATCATTACTAATTTTACGCATACAACATTTTATACTGGGGTTACCTCTGACATAACATCTAGAATAATAGAGCACAAAGAAAAGCACATCCGAAATCTTTTTCTGCAAAATATAACGTGGATAAACTTGTTTATTTTTGTTCCTTTGATTCGATAGAGGAAGCAATTGCAGAAGAAAAGAGAATTAAAGGCGGAAGCCGAAAAAAGAAAATAAAGTTAATAAAATCTATGAATCCTGAATGGAAGGATTTATGGGAGATAGTGAAAGAATGGTGAGGTAAGATGTAATCGTCATTGCGAACCGGAGACGGGGATAGGTGGATGGAGTGAAGCAATCTTTCCTGTAGGGTGATTAGCTATTAAAAGGTATTATAGCAAATAAGATTGCTTCGTCGGCTGAAAAGCCTCCTCGCAATGACGGACAATAACTAAGTATGATAAACCGCGAAACGATAGATAAGATAATGGATACCGCCCGTATTGAGGAGGTAGTTGGGGATTTTGTGCACTTAAAAAAACGCGGAACCAGTTTAATTGGTAATTGCCCTTTCCATGGCGAAAAAACACCTTCTTTCCACGTATCTGTAACCAAAGGCATTTACAAATGTTTTGGCTGCGGTAAGGGGGGCGATTCAGTACGCTTTATTATGGATCATGAAAAATATTCATATCCAGAGGCACTTAAATTTCTAGCCAATAAGTACAATATAGAAGTAGAGGAGACTGAACTTTCTCCTGAGGCTGCCGAAGCACAGAGTGCTAAAGAAAGCCTGTACATTGTATCGCAATATGCTGCCACGTTTTTCGTAAAGCAGCTCTGGGAAACGGAAGAGGGTAGAGGCATAGGCCTGAGCTATTTTAAAGAGCGCGGATTTAGAGAAGATATCCTGAAAAAATTCGAGGTGGGTTATTCTCCCGATGTGTGGGATGCATTAACGCAAAGTGCTACAAATGCCGGACATAAGCTTGAGTTTTTAGAATCGACAGGTTTATCCATTAAAAACGATAACGGCAAAATTTACGACCGTTTCCGTGGCCGTGTGATGTTTCCCATACATAATTTTACCGGTAGGATTATTGGTTTTGGAGGCAGAACGCTAAAAACAGATAAAAATGTACCGAAATACGTTAATTCTCCTGAAAGCGAAATTTACCACAAGTCGAATGTACTTTATGGCTTATTCCACGCCAAAAAAGCCATCCGCGATTTAGATAACTGTTACCTGGCTGAAGGCTATGCAGATGTACTTTCTGTTCATCAGGCCGGAATAGAAAACGTTGTGGCCTCTTCCGGTACCTCATTAACTGCAGAGCAAATTAAACTGATAGGGCGTTTTACCCAAAATATCACTATTCTTTTTGATGGAGATGCCGCGGGAATCAAAGCCTCACTCCGTGGTTTGGATATGATTTTGGAGGAAGGCTTAAACGTGAAAATCGTTTCCTTTCCGGATGGTCATGACCCTGATTCTTATATGCATCATGTAGGTGCCGGAGCGTTTAAAACCTATCTGGAACAGAATCGAAAAGATTTTATTTTATACAAAGCGAATGTGCTGCTCAAAGATGCCGGTAACGACCCCATCAAACGTGCAGGTATTATCCGGGATATTGTAGAAAGTATTGCTAAAATTCCTGATCCGATTAAAGCTTCGGTTTTCATCCGAGAGAGTAGTAGCCTGCTCGAAATCGAAGAACATATTTTGCTGAGCGAACTCAATAAAATGCGATCGGCAAAGCTTAAAAAGAGTTTTGAGGGCAACCAAAGAAGCAATCAGTCAACTGCTCCCAAACAATCTTTCTCTTCTTTTTCTCCTGGCCCGCCAGAACCGCTTGGTCCGCCCGATAATTTATGGGATGATAGTGCTGGTCCAATGGGTTACGAGCCACAAGAGCCAGCTAAAGAAGAAGAATATCAGGAAAAGGAAATTGTACGATTATTATTGGCTTTTGGGCATGAATTGGTAAACTGGGATAAAATTGACGATATGTATATTGGTTCATTTATGATGCAGCACCTGAGTGATGTAGAATTTGATGATCCACTTTGCAAGAAAATTATTGATTATTATAGATCTGAAGTCGACAATGGCAGATTACCAACTGCAAACCACTTCGTTAAACATGAAGATAGGAATATTGCCGATCTTGCGATTACCCTTTCTACTTCCGAATATGCTTTGAGTGAAAACTGGTTAAACAAACACCTTATCTATGTTAAAGATGAATCGATGAATTTGAAAGCGACCATTTTAGGCGGTATTTTTCACCTCAAAAAACGTAAGGTTGAAAAGATATTAATGAACCTGTTGAAAGAAATTAAAGAGGAAAAGAATGAAGATAACCAAATGATTTTAATGCAACGTTATGGTGTGATTAAAGGTGTAGAAAGGGAAATCTCGAAATTTTTAGGCTCTGTTATTGTAAAATAAATTAAAATTGACCCGAAGAAATTAATAATATTCGTCACCCTGACCTGTAGCGGAGCGGAAAGCTACGAAGTAAACCGAGCATTAAGCGAGCTCACCGAAGATAATTTATTTCAGGGTCTTTATCAGGGAAAGATGCTGAAATGAATTCAGCATGACGATCGACTTAAATAATTAAAAAAAACGGTTATTATCACGAAGATATTAGCAGAAATCCAGTCTGATCACATATGGCAGTCCACAATGATTTAGGTAAAGAAGGTGAAAAAATTGCGAAACAATATCTGGAAGATCAGGGATATGAAATTTTAGATGAAAACTGGACACATGGCAAAGCCGAAGTAGATTTAATTGTGTATAAAAACGGCATTATCGTGTTTATAGAAGTGAAATCCCGTAGCTCTATCGCTTTTGGCGAGCCAGAAGAATTTGTGCAGAAATGCAAACAAATTCAGATGGAATTGGCAGCTAATGCCTATATTGAAATCATGAATCATCAAAATGATATCCGTTTTGATATTATTGCGATTACCTTTACAAAAAATAAAAATTATAATTTAAACCATATAGAAGATGCGTTTTGGCCTGAAGATTAACCATATCAAAAATTTCATATTTGTTGCCACTGGACTTGCATTTGTAACTGCATGTAAAGAAAGTGCTACCACAACCTACCGTAGCTTTGTTTCTCCATTAACCGGTCTTAATGTACCATCGGGGAATGAATTTGAGGTGAAAGTGCAGTTCGGAACTGAGCAAAAAGTAGATTCGGTAGTGTATTTGATTGATACCATCAAAGTTGCTTCGAAAAACGATACTTTGGCGCTTAAACTTAAAACGGAAGGTCTAAAGCTGGGTAATCACCTGTTAACTGCTAAGATATTTGGTGAAGGTAAATCAGAAGATATTACTTCAAATATCAATGTATTAGCCGCTCAGGCGCCTGCAGAATATACTTATAAAGTAATCAAAAGCCTGCCTCATGATACCGCTTCTTACGTAGAGGGTTTAGAATACCATGACGGATTTTTTTACGAAAGTGCCGGCGATTATGGCCACTCGAGCTTGCGTAAGGTAGATCCTGCTACAGGAAAAATTCTGCAGAAAACAGATTTAGATAAACAGTATTTTGGCGAAGGCATGACCGTAATCGGGAATAAGATTATTCAGTTAACTTATCGTGAAAAAGTAGGTTTTGTTTATGATAAAGCTACCTTAAAAAAATTATCGGAGTTTTCTTATACCACAGGAAGAGAAGGCTGGGGCCTGGCTTTTGATGGAGAGAAAGTGTTGAATACCGATGGTTCCAATACGATCTTTTTTCTGAATAAAGATACTTATCAAAAAATTGGTTCGATTGATGTTTTCGATAATAAAGGGCCGATCCAAAATCTGAATGAACTCGAAGTGATTGATGGTAAAATTTATGCAAATGTATACACCACAAATGAAATCATGATCATTAACCCGGAAACTGGTGCCGTTGAAAGCAAGATTGATTTATCTGGGCTGTTGCCAGCTGATTATTTTAAAACTGACGATGAAAAAAACAACAATGTTCTAAACGGAATTGCTTACGATAAGGTGGGTAAAAGGCTTTTTGTAGCGGGTAAAAAATGGCCGCACATTTTTCAGATTGAGTTGGTGAAGAAATAAGCATAATTTTCATTTCTACCGAAGCAAAGCGGAGTTCCTGCCCGTACAGGCGCGGAGAAATCTTTGAACCATGCCAAAAGATTTCTCCCCTCGAAATGGTTTAATGAACCCTGATTGCTAAAATCTAATCCTTTTTCTTCGGCTCCTCTAAATATCCATTAAAAATGATGGGTTGTTTATTTATACTGCTGGCCGTTAATGAAGCATACCCATTGGTAGAAATATTGATGGTAAACCGATAATTTTCTCTTGTTACATCCTTTGTCTCAATTTGAATGGTGTACATTCCTTTTTTGTTTTTCGATTCTTTGTAGGTGAAATTTTTTGAAATAAATCTAATTCCACCTTGTGTCGGATCGATCGGAGCGGAAAAGGAGCGCCCGAAATAAGGCAGATAAGCCACAATACTGTCTTTGGTAACCCTTACATCATATTGCGATCCGGTTAAGTTTATCGAAGAACCTGCCTGGCTTCCTGGCATCATCGCCATTATCCTGTTAATATCGTTATTAGCCATTGGAGTGGCTGTGTTGGCCACGAAGGTATAGTGTTTATCCGCTACAATCTTGATAGTGGTTTCCTTATCGGTTTGGGCAAAAGATTGAAATCCGAGCAAAAGAAATGCATGGCTCAATATTAAATTTAAATATTTCATAATGTGTGTTTTAAATGTGTAACAATTTAAAGATGCACAGATTTGAAAGATTCCATAATAGTGCCAAAAATAGAACGAAACTTAAATTAGATGGTTTTACTTTTAATTAAGGATTTACCTTTTCCGAATAGCTGGATTTGTATGCCGGATTATTTTTTTTCGTTTCGGAAGCGCCCATGGCAGTGAATTTATAGTTGCCCACAGAGAGGTTATTCAGTTCTATTTCACCATTTTCGTTTGTCATTAAAGTGATTGAATTTCGACCAGGATTTTTACCGCCTTTAACAATTATTCCGCCGATTGGCGATCCTGCCACCCTCGATTTGGAATTGGTAACAGGCACTGAAATGACAAATTTATAATTTCCCGCGCTGGCATTGTTAAATTCTATTTCGCCGTTCTGGTTGGTTACCAATATAATTGTATTGTTTCCGGGATCTTTGTCTGCTTTTACTACTATACCGGCGATAGGCTGTCCGGCTACAAAACTGATCTCTCCGGTGATTACATCTAATTTGCCTTTAATGGATTTCATGATGCAGGGAAAATGCGATTCCGGATAATTCAGTTTACAATAGTCGCAATAGTGCCCTTCAGGTGCCTGTTTTCTTACTTGAGTATTCTCTTTCGTCGCTATTGCCTTAGGAGTTGTTTTAATTTGAGCCAGTACGGTTAATGATGTAGACAGTAGAAATATGGCCAGAGCAGCTCTTTTTTTCATAAAATTTGATTAGAAACATAAAACTAATCAAAAAATATGGTTCTGACCAGTGCTATCCGTTTTGATACTACTTTAGCCTTTGTGCTATTCAGCTTTTTTTCGATGCTTTGGCAAAAGGGTTAAAATCAAGGGCAAGCTTAACCCAGAAATCGAGTTCATCATTTCTAACTAAAACATCTTCCGATACCGAAATATATCCCTTCATCGGTCGGCCGCCCATTACCATTTGTTCCCATCCATCCTTATCCGATAAATTTTCTAACGCATTGGGATCCAGTCTTACCATCATACCCTCTTTGGAAACACCGATGCACATTTTGCCATTTACCATAAAAACAAGTCCGTTGAACATCAGTTTCTCTTCTACATCTGGTATATGCATGAGCCTTTCGGCCACGCGGAGGGCAAGGGTTTCATTGTAAGTCCTCATAAGCGATATGATTAACATTTGATAAGCAAAAACAATTTAATCTTTAACTTTCCATTCGCAAAAAAATAAATTAATTAAATTTGCAACATGTTGTTAAACTGCTATCAGGAAGAATTATTGGAGGCTGGTTGTGATGAAGCGGGAAGAGGTTGCCTGGCAGGCCCTGTTTTTGCAGCTGCGGTAATCTTGCCTAAGGGTTTTGTGCTGGAAGGCTTAAATGACTCCAAACAGCTGTCTCATGAGCAAAGGGCGCTCCTAAGGCCAATCATTGAACAGAAAGCACTGGCTTGGGCAGTAGCCTCTTGCGATCACGAAGAAATCGACCGCATCAATATTTTAAACGCTTCCTTTCTGGCCATGCACAGGGCGATTGAAAAATTGCAGACACAACCACAATATCTGGTGATTGACGGGAACCGTTTTAAAACCTATCCTCAGATTCCGCATAGCTGTATTGTGAAGGGCGATGGTAAATACCTCAATATTGCTGCAGCCTCGATATTGGCCAAAACTCACCGCGATGAATATATGACCAATCTGCATGTGGGCTATCCCCATTATAACTGGCAGCAGAATAAAGGTTATCCCACCATTGCACACCGTAAGGCCGTACTCGAAATCGGTTTATCGCCTTTTCATCGTAAAACTTTCAATGTGAGCGACCCTCAGTTAGAGCTGTTTTCAAAAAACGCCTAAAATTTCGTATTTTCACCACGTTGTGAAAATTCTGTTGATTACTAAGCGGATTCCCTTTCCGCCAAATAGTGGTTATCCGATTGTGGTATATAACACCATAAAAGGCTTGCTACAACTTGGTGCAGATATTACATTGTTTAGCCTTAACCCAACTAAAGGGCGGATCGATATTGAAGATATCTATGACCCGGTTTTTGAACAGATTAAATACCATACCTGCGATTTAGATACCGATGTAAATGTATGGTCGGCTTTTTTCAATATTTTCACCAACGAATCGTATAATGTTTCCAGATACTATAGCGAAGATGCTGCGCGGCAGCTGGAAAATCTCTTACGGGAAAATGTGTTTGATATCATCCAGTTCGAAGGTTTGTTTGTGGTGCCTTATCTGGATGTGGTTAAAGCAAACAGTAATGCCAAGCTGATCTATCGGGCGCATAATATCGAATTTACGTTATGGGAACGTCTTTCGCATTCAGAAAATTTTCTCATCAGGCGCAAATATTTAGCTTTTTTAGCGCAACGGCTTAAAGCTTATGAAACTGATCAGATTAACCGGTTTCATCATATTTTTGCTATTTCCGAACCCGATCGCCAAAGTATATTACGGTTTGGCTGCGAAATCCCGATGTCAGTTTTTCCTGTGGCCATCGATTTGGAAAAATATAAGGTTGATAAGACCAAAACCAGTTTTCCTACGCTTTTCCATTTGGGAGCAATGGATTGGCGGCCCAATCAGGAAGGATTAGAGTGGTTTTTAGATGATATCTGGCCAGATATTGAAAAGTTGAATAAAGATCTCCGGTTTTATATTGCCGGGAAAAACATGCAGAAACATTTTTTCGAATACGATTCTGAAAACCTGATCGTAGAAGGGGAAGTATTTGATGCCGTAGAGTTTATGAACTCCAAAGCAATTATGATCGTCCCCCTGATTTCCGGTACCGGGATGCGGGTTAAGATTATTGAAGGTATGGCGATGAAAAAATGCATCATTGCTACTACCACTGCAGCTGAGGGAATTAACTGCAGGCACGGACATGATATCTTAATTGCTGATTCTGCAGATGAGTTTTACCGTTCGATCTTACAATGTGTCATCAATCCTAAGCGATGGGCAGAGATTGGAGAGAATGCCCGTAAAACAGTAGAAAACGATCATGGCGTTCAGTTAATCTCCAGTAAAATGTTAAAGATTTATGAGGAATTGGTAAGTGCTTAAGTTCCTTTTGGTAGATGCTGAAACAAGTTATGCATGACGCATGAATAGAAAATCATCTAAAAAAGCCACTTAAAATTAACCGCAAAATTTTGTCTTTTTCTTAGTAGTTTTGCCCCCGCGAAGAATAAGCATAAAATCGTCATAATCGGGGTTAAAATTGTAATCGCTTCACTATTCATAAAAAATAAAATTTACGGATGAAAAATACCGCATTAACAGAAAAACACATCGCTTTAGGCGCTAAAATGGTTCCATTTGCAGGTTACAATATGCCTGTTACTTACGAAGGTATTAATGCCGAACATGCAACTGTTCGTAATGGAGTAGGTGTTTTTGATGTGAGCCACATGGGTGAGTTTATTCTTAAAGGCGAAAAAGCACTAGATCTTATTCAGCGTGTAACCAGTAACGATGCCGCTAAGTTATATGATGGAAAAGTGCAGTATTCCTGTTTGCCAAATCACGATGGTGGTATTGTTGATGATCTTTTGGTTTACAAAATAGATGATAAAACCTATATGTTGGTGGTAAATGCATCAAATATTGAAAAAGATTGGAACTGGATACAACAGTTTAACACAGAAGGAGTAGAAATGCACAATATTTCTGATCAGACTTCTCTTCTAGCTGTTCAGGGACCAAAGGCGGCTGATGCTTTACAAAGTTTAACCGAGGTTGATCTGGCCTCAATGGAGTATTATACTTTTGTAAAAGGTACTTTTGCCGGTGTTGACAATGTGGTAATTTCTGCAACAGGTTATACCGGTGCAGGTGGCTTTGAAATTTATTTCGAAAATCAATACGCTGATCAGATCTGGGATGCCATTTTTGAAGCTGGTGCGGCATACCATATTAAGCCAATTGGTTTAGGTGCACGTGATACTTTACGTTTGGAAATGGGTTTCTGCTTATACGGAAATGATATTGATGATACCACGTCGCCAATTGAAGCCGGTTTAGGTTGGATTACTAAATTTTCTAAATCTTTTACCAACTCAGAAGCGTTATTGGCGCAAAAAGAAGCAGGTATCCAAAAGAAATTGGTTGGTTTCGAAATGATTGATCGTGGCATTCCCCGTCATGATTATCAAATTGCTGATGGCGAAGGAAATATTATTGGTAAAGTAACTTCTGGCACACAGGCACCTTCCTTGCAAAAAGCAATCGGGATGGGTTACGTTGCAAAAGATTTCGCTAAAGAAGGAACTGAAGTTTTTATTTTAATCCGCAATACACCAATTAAAGCTAAAGTAGTGAAGTTTCCTTTTTATAAGTAATAAAGAGTATCAGGTATTTTGTAGCAAGTATCAAGATGAATTTATCTCGATACCTCACACTCACTACTTGATACTATAATATTCTCAAATGTCAAAAAAGATAGAAGTTTGTTTAACTCCAGCCCTGATCGATCTATACGATATTGAGCAGAGCATCGTGGTAGTGATCGATATTTTGAGGGCTACTTCCTCTATTACCTATGGGATAGATAATGGGGCTGAAGCGATTATTCCGGTAGCTCAGGTTGAAGATTGTTTAAACTATCGCGATAGCGGATTTTTATTGGCAGCGGAGCGAAACGGAGAGGTTGTAGCGGGTTATGATTTCGGCAACTCACCTTTTTCCTATACCCCTGAAAAGGTAAATGGAAAAACAGTTGTTCTCACCACAACAAATGGCACCAAAGCTTTGCATTTAGCACAGAAAAGAGCCTATCAGGTAGTGATAGGTTCTTTTCTAAACTTAGATTCGCTTTGTGATTATTTGAAGAGCCGGGATAAAAACGTGCTTTTGCTTTGTGCAGGCTGGAAAGATCAGTTCAATTTAGAAGATACCCTTTTTGCAGGTGCAGTGGTAACAAATCTCCGTCAGCATTTCGAACATTTTGATGATTCAAGCGTGGCAGCCGAAGATTTATATGGCTTGGCCAAAGGAGATCTGAGGAAATATCTTCATAAATCATCGCATAGCCATCGCCTGGCCCAGTTGAATATAGAAGAAGATGTTGTTTTTTGTTTACAGCTAAATCTGTGCAAAACCATTCCGGTTTTACAGGGCGAACGTTTGGTCGCCTTAAAAAACTGAATGTTTCAGTTGTATAGTCCTTATCACAATGACTGAAAAATTTATTCGTTATTGGCGGTGAAATTGCCATTCTCCCCCCATCCCTGTTGCAAACAGAGACGATAGACCTTTTTAAAGAAACATACCGGAGATCAGTTTCTATTTTGTAATTAGCTCAGAAATGGTTGGACTGTTTTTAATGGTAATCAACGCCTCTTCATGTGCCAGCCAGTAAATGTCTTCTGCACGTTTCATATCGAAGGTACTGATGGCTCCTAAACCCTTTGGCTCAATTAGTACATTGCAAAATTTGGCTTTTCTTTCCATATCGTGGTTGATGGACATGATACCTGCACGTCCCATCAGATTGGTGATGCCTGTAATTTTATCAACTGGTTTAAGGTGGTTACAGGATGAACCTATAATGAAATCACATTCATCCATCAAAGGTTCAACGGGGAAATTGTTTAAAATGCCGCCATCTACATACATCTGGCCATCGATCATGATGGGTTTAAAAATGCCCGGTATGCAACTGGAGGCATGGATAGCCCTGATCAGCGGCCCTTTTGTAAAGTAAACCAGCCGGCCTTCACTAAAATTTACAGCAGCAATGGTTAGAGGTATTTTTAGTTTCTCGATGGAATCTTCAGGAAAGTATTCCCTTAAAATTAAGGCAGTGTTTTCAATATTAATAAGGCCCAGCGAACCCACTGCCGGACGTACAAAGCGCCAGAGTTTTGTTTTGAGAAAAATATTTAACCCTTCTTCCGGATCTATACCTGCAGCAAAAAAGGACCCGGCAATGGCGCCTGCACTTGTTCCGCTTATGTGGCTAAAGGTAATTCCCAAATTACTGAATGCCTTTAGAACACCTAAGTGTGCTATCCCTCTAATGCCTCCTCCCGATAATACAATGCCAACTTTCATCTTTCTGGGTTAGTTGTTTGAACTGGTTAAATGATTACTGCCAACTGAAAATTACTTCTGTTGTTTTGGCTTATATTTCGATTGGTTTAAGATTTTCTGTGCATCGTTATCAGCCATTAACTGTTGTAACGTAATATCGGGATGCGTTTCCATATATTTCCTAACCATCTGCCAGCCTATCCATACACCCAATTTTGGTGCCGAATCTCTATTTTCACCTAAACCCGGGGTAAAAGGCCCTTCTGATAAAAATACCTGGATTTTTTGGTAATCAGTTTCATACAGATAATTGTTTTCTAAAAAATAGGCCCAAATATCTCCTTCAAAGTTTTGTACCCAATCTAATTGCTGTTGGGTATATCCGATTTTGGTCGAATCGCTCACATTTTCGGGTAAAACCTGATCGAGAAAATACAAAATCTTTCCCTGAAAGATCATTTTAGACAATAAGGTTCTGTTATCATCAGGCTCGGTAAAAAGTTCCTCGTGGGCATAGGTTTCAGCCACCCGTGGTACAATATATTCAGGTGTAAACCTCCTTGAAAGGTATAGGGGTACACTCTGCACTATGGCCCTGTAAAATTTACTGTCTTTGCCTAAAAACATATCTAAACCAATACCCAGATAATTATCGCCTACGGGCATCTGGTATGCAAAACCTGAAACAAAGGAAATAAATTTTGGAATCTTGGCTTTTGGATAATAATATTTAATGTATTTGAAAGTTTCGTTTAATCCCTCTTCCTGTGTTTTTAAATTTGGAAAAACACTGTCCACTTCTTTGCTTAAATCGGTATAGGCCTGATCGTGGTATAAATTGGTCAGTGATGCTGTGCTGGAATACCTGCTATCTAAAATCCGATGGATAAAATCATCATAAAACACCCCATACTTGGATGAAAGTTGTTTATCGACATCAATTACATTTTTGTTTTTTCCATTAAAGAGTTCCTGATCAAATCTTTCAATTTTGATGTTTACCTGTATGTTACTGACATCAGGCCGGTTACTATGCTTGCAGGAAATAAATATGATGGCAAAAAGAAAAATTAGATAAATTTGCCAGTGTTTTACGTTATACATCATGTAACACAAATATATAAACACCTGTAGCATGAAAAAAATATCAACCATTTTAATTTTATCTGTTTTAAGTTTTGGCGGCTGGGCGCAAAATTCGCCTTTAACCACTTATGGTTTTAGGTTAGGTTTAACCGCTAGCCCAACTTTTGGCTGGATTAAACCTGAGCAGGGAAAAACAGATGGAGTAGCTTTGGGTTTTTCATATGGATTAATTGGCGATTTTAATTTTGCCCCAAATTATAGTTTTTCCACGGCCTTAACGATAACTTCAATTAATGGTAAAAGTACAGAGGCCAATGTTTCGCCTTATTATGCAGCAAGTGGCAGCACAGCGCCTAAAGCTTATGATTTAAAATATAAACTACAATACATTGATCTTCCTTTAACCGTCAAACTGAAAACTGTAAAAAATGATGGAAAACGTTGGTATGGCCAGTTTGGATTGTCTAATTCAATTAATATCAGTGCAAAACAAAATGCCGTTACGGATGGTATGGTTATTGGCGATAATTTAAATGTTTCAGATGATATCAAATTTTACCGTGCCGGATTAATTATCGGTGGCGGTGGTGAATTTGATATTTCAGGAAACACCAGCATTGTGGCCGGTTTAACATTCAATAACGGTTTTACCAACATCGTAACGGATAAAGTCAGAGATGTCAGAAATCACTATTTAGCGATTAATTTCGGCGTGTTCTTTTAATCTGCATATCTTTCTTGATACGCACTACTTGATACTAACTACTCACTATCTGATACTACAACCATGAAAATAGCACTAACACAACTTAATTATCACATCGGGAATTTTGAGGCCAATACTAAAAAAATAATCGAAAATATTCAACTGGCCAAAGATAAAGGAGCGGATTTGGTAGTTTTTGCAGAATTGGCTATCTGCGGTTATCCGCCTAGGGATTTTCTGGAGTTCGACGAGTTTATTGCCCTGTGCGAAAGCGCTGCCCGGGAAATAGCCAAGCATTGCACCGGTATTGCCTGTATTGTTGGTTTACCTATTAAAAATGAGGTATTGCAAGGCAAAGACCTCTATAACGCGGCCTATTTTATTGAAGAAAGAGAAGTTAAGGCAGTTGTTAAAAAAGCATTATTGCCAACCTATGATGTATTTGATGAATATCGCTATTTTGAACCTGCCACACAGTTTAACTGTATTGACTTTAGGGGTAAAAAAATTGCCCTGACCATTTGCGAAGACCTCTGGAATATTAACGATAATCCGTTGTATATATCAAATCCAATGGATATCCTGATGAAGGAGCAACCAGATGTAATGATTAATATTGCTGCGTCTCCTTTCTCTTATACTCATGATGATGAACGCATTAAAGTATTGGCCGATAATGCAAAAAAATACCACCTGCCAGTATTTTATGTAAATCAGGTTGGTGCGCAGACTGAGATTATTTTTGATGGAGGTTCTTTGGTTTTCGACGCTGATGGCGCCATGAAGGCAGAGATGAAATATTTTGAAGAGGATCTTCAGTTATTTGATCTGGAAGAGGTTGAAAATGTACGCAATAAGTATCCTCAATCCGAAAGATTAACCGATATTGAACAGATTCACGATGCGCTGGTTTTAGGTATAAAAGATTATTTTGGAAAATCTGGTTTTAACAAAGCCGTTTTAGGCTTATCTGGCGGAATTGATTCTGCTGTGGTTTGTGCCCTGGCCTGTCGTGCATTAGGCCCTGAGAATGTAATGGCAGTTTTGATGCCCTCTAAATTTTCATCCAACCATTCTGTTCAGGATGCGCTGGATTTGGTTAACAATATTGGCTGCATGCACGAGATTGTACCTATTAAAGACGTTACAGAAGCTTTCGATCATATATTGGCACCCGCTTTTAAAGGTTTGCCATTTAATCTCACCGAAGAGAATATCCAGGCCCGGATCCGCGGCATTATTAACATGGCAATGAGCAATAAATTCGGCTATATTTTATTGAATACCTCTAATAAAAGCGAATGTGCGGTAGGCTATGGTACGCTGTACGGCGATATGTGCGGTGCAATAGGCGTGATTGGTGATGTATATAAAATGCAGGTTTTTGAACTCGCGAAGTACATCAATAAGGAAAGGGAAATTATACCGGTTAATACGATTGTTAAACCCCCATCGGCAGAATTAAGACCCGATCAGAAAGATTCTGATTCTTTGCCCGAATATGAAATCCTCGATAAAATATTGTATCAGCACATCGAAAAGAAACAAGGCTCAAAAGCCATTATTGCACAGGGTTTTGATGAGGCATTGGTACTGCGAATTTTAAAAATGGTAAATATTGCAGAATTTAAACGTTACCAAACGCCACCTATTTTAAGGGTATCGCCCAAAGCCTTTGGTATGGGAAGAAGGATGCCAATTGTAGGGAAATATATGGCTTAGGTGTTTTAAGGTTGTAATGTTTAAAAGTATGAAAGTTGCTTTGATTGTTAAATGCAAACTGCCAGTTGAAAAATGTTTGGTTGTGGGGTAACTGGTTAAGCAGTTAATTGTTTAAATGTGAATTGTATAAGGGTCGTCATCTCGACTGAAACGCAGCGGAGTGGAGAGATCTATCTAGACAGATTTCTCGACTACGTTGCACTCCGCTCGAAATGACGATCTATTACCGCTCCGCCATCACATTTTAAGCTAAAGTAGCATCAACTGTAATGGTTGTATTCAATAATTTAGAGATCGGGCAGTTTTTCTCTGCATCCGCTACCAGCTCGTCAAATTTTTCTTGTGTTAAATCAGGTACAGAAGCTGTTAAAGTTAAATGCGATTCAACAATTTCACCTTTAGACGGATCAAGATTGATTTCACATTTAGTTTCCAGTTTATCAGCCGTAAAACCTGCTTCGGTTAAGTTAGCAGATAGTTTCATGGTAAAACAGCCTGCATGTGCGGCAGCAATTAATTCTTCTGGATTTGTACCCACACCCTCTGCAAAGCGGGTATTAAAAGAATATTGAGTGTTATTTAAAGTCGTGCTTTGTGTGGTAATGTTACCGCTACCTTCTTTAATAGAACCTTGCCATACGGCTGTTGCATTTCTTTTCATGATTGGATTTTATTTTTAAATTGTTAACATCTAAAGATAAAAATATGTTTGTTTAAAGGCGATAATTCCTGGTGAAGAAACCCTTATTCAGAATAGATATTTACTACATCTTAGATAAAAAAGTAAAAAAAGAAGCTGTTTCTTCGAAGCAGCTTCTTTTTCATTACGATCTTTTAGGTTATTGATCTGATTTTTAATTATAGAGGATACAATACTGCGGTTGCCTGTTTATCTTTTGTGGATAAAACAGTAGCACCACTTCCGCATTGTCCGCCGTTCATTAGCGATTGTGCATCTGTTCCGCCAACACCAGGAACATTAGTTGTGGTAGATTGGTTAGTGTGCTTAAATGAAATGGTATGACCAAATTCATGAGTGATGGTTCTGGTACGCTGTGCAAAAGAATTGTTCTGGATCAGGGCCTGGTTGATCCAAATCGTGTTACCTGCTTTACCATTTGATGTGGATAGATAGGCTTGTCCGCAAGTAGAACTTCCAATGGTATTATCCACTTTAATCAGGATATCATATACTGTTCCGGTCGTGATTACAAATTTTAATTTAGAGTTTGGTACCGTATTCCATTGATCGATTGCAGAATTGATTTCGCTGGTCATGCTCGTTATCGAAGGATCAATTTTTACGCGAATGTTGGTGCTGTTGGTTACGATATAACCATTGTAATATTGTTCTGTGATCGCTTTTCCATAATCGGCAGGAACTTCCATTTTCTTGCTAAATACAATATCTCCATCAACTACATAATTATCGCCATTTTCTACAATCTGTGCATCTGTAAATCCGAGATTTTTAATGTAAGCCAGCACTTTCTGATTTTGATTAGTTTCGATTCCCTGGTCAGCCGGAATATCATTTTTTTTCGAACATGAAAGGATAACTGTTGATAGCAAGGCTACCAGCGCAATTTTTTTAAATAAGTTTTTCATTGTTTAGGTTTTTAGTTAGATCGTAATTAAGTTTTCACATCAATAAATATAGTCATAAAAATGGATAATTGTATTTTTATGACTATTATTTTGTAGTCTTAATTAGTGTATTTGAATCTAGCCTGACATCCTAACTTATTTCCTGTTTTAATTGATTATTTCTAATGGACTGTAAAATTAATATGCCTACACCTATCATAATTGAAATATCGGCAAAATTAAAAACACCGGTTTGGAAGAGGTAAAAATCCATGTGCATAAAATCGGTAACTGATCCATGTACTATCCGATCATATAGATTGCCAATTCCGCCACCAATCAGAAAACACAACGCGATTTGCATGGTCATTGGCAAGTTGCGTTTGGCAAACAGAAAATATAAGCCATACACCAGAAATAATAAGGGTAGGCCCGTTAAAACAATGAGCCTGAAAATATAGGGCATGTTATCGCCTAAACTTAAAAATGCACCAGTGTTTTCTACTTTGGTTAAGGTAAAACGGTCTTTTATAATGCTGATATGTTCATAATCGCTGATTTCAGTACGCACGATTCTTTTAGAAATCTGGTCGCAGCTAAAATTTAAGGTTAACAACAAGAGCAATACAGACCAGCGGAGGTTTTCCATTTTTTGCATAATTTTATCTGATAATATCGGCATCAACCGGTGTGTAACCCAAATGCCTGCTTAGTGACATGATTTGCCCCTTGTGATGAAACTCGTGGGTAACGACATGCGTGAACAATTGTAAAGGATTTACGATTAAAATTGCTCCATTTTTGTCCAATTCCAGTTCCTGCAACTCATTTCCTTTAAATTTTTCTGTAAATAAAGCAATATATTCATCTACCTGTTTAAAATAAGTTTGGCAGGTGCGTAAGGTCCGGTAACTTTCGAAAGGTAAAAATTCCTGTTTAATCCCTAGGGCCCTTTCGCCAATCCATGCGCAATAAGTTTGACCAATATGAACCAACAAATTTCTGACAGAGCCTCGGCCAAACGAGCTGTTATTGGTTAAAAAATCATCTTCTGAAATACAACCGATATAATTGAAAAGGGCGTCCCTGGATGATAAAACAAAATCGTATTGTTGTTTAAGCATGGCCCGGTTTCCTGATCCATTTTTTAAAAGGAATAATCAAAGCTAAAAGAATTGCGGTTATAGTTAATAGTTTAGCAATGATATCTCCACTTTTTACATAAAAGGTAATCTCATCATTTAAGTTGATATTGCCCTTTAATGCCGTTCTGGTCCACCATTTGGTTTTTTGTGTTACATCGCCGCGTTGATTGATGAAACAGGATATTCCGGTATTGGCCGAGCGTACTACATCACGATGGGTTTCAATTGCTCTTAATTTGGCATACATCATATGCTGATCTTTCCCTGAGGTATTTCCCCACCATCCATCGTTCGTAATCACAGCAATAAATTGTGCCCCATCTTTAACCTGTTCACCGATCCAATCGCCCCATAAACTTTCATAACAAACCACAGGCGCAACTCCAATACCGCTTTGCGCATACAGCACACTTGGCTTATCTTGCCAACCCCATCCGCTAACAGTTCCGCCTAGCTGTGCAAAAATGCCGTCTAAAAACGAAAATACTTTTGGGAAGGGCATTTTTTCTACCCCGGGAACCAATTTTGATTTATGATAAAACTGCACATTAGCAGAATTTTCGACCTGCATGGCGGTATTAAAATTGTCAAAATAAATTCCCTGCTGATTATCGAATTTTGAAGTTATTGTTTTTTTATCCTGATATATTTTAATACTTTCTATACCTGTAATCAATGTTCCGTTTTTATACTTTGATAAAAAGTTTTGCAGGCTGATGAAATCATTATTGCTTCTGATCCGATCTTCATCTGCGTAATTTGGAATGGCGGTTTCCGGCCAGATGAAATACTCGGTATTGGTTTGCCCCACAGAATCTGATAAGTGTGTGAGTATCCTGATCTGTTCGGCCGGGGGAATATTCTCCAGTTTTTGGTAAGGATCGATATTCGGCTGAACCACCACGACATTACTCGGGGTACCCTTTTGTTCTGCTCTAAAGTATTTTATTAAAGAAACGCTGATGGGAACAATCACTACCAAAGCCCAGATACCTGCTGTTCTAAACCTTAAATAACCTGTTTGTGATTTGAATTTCTGATAAGCTTCGAAAGCCAGGATATTACTCAATAAAATCCAAAGTGAACCACCATAAACACCAGTATAATCATACCATTGAGCCAGCTGGTGCATTCCTGCTAAACCATTACCCAAGGTCATCCAGGGGAAGGCTAAATCCCAGGTTTGCTGCAGATATTCTAAAGCAATGTAAAAGGCAATCAAGCCCAGGTAGGCGATTTTTTTATTGACATATTTACCCAACCTATAGTATAACCAAAAAGCAAAAGTCATCAAAAGCGCACCTAATCCATACGGAATTAAAGAAACGGGTAGGGCTACAACTGGCCCGTTATAAGCACTTATCGCATTATATACCCAATAAATGGATGCCGTATTCCAAACCAAAAAAGTCAAACCTGCCGTCAGGAAAATTTTTTGGCCCTGCTTTTTGTCGGGATTACGTGAAATGGAATTGAGTGCAATGAACAATGGTACCAGACCAATTAACAACAATGGTGTGGTAAAAGGCATGGGTGGCCAGGCAAGCCAGAGTAAGAACGCACTTAGGAGAGCGAGGAGGTAGGTTTGACTAGATTTCATATAAAATTACTTGTCATTCTGACGCAGGAAGAATCTCTATGCGATAGAAAACTGACTTTGTTTTTGTTAACTGAAGTGCAGTACAGTTATGTTAAAGATGCTTCGTGCCTCAGCATGACAGCGATTTTTATTTACAAACTATCTAAAATATTGGCCTTTTTAGCTTCATATTCTTCCTGGGTAATCAGGTGTTTATCATATAGCGTTTTAAGCTTGCGTAATTTTAAGGTGGTTTCATCTTCCGGCTCTTCTACCACTTCAGCAATCTGGATAACAGGTTGTAACGGCTCTGGAGCTGGTTCGTAAGCTGGTGGCATTTCGGCAAGAGGCTGGGCGTTTAAATTAATGGGCGAGGCTGTTGCACGGTTTTCTTCCAGTTTTTGCTGACGCAGCAATTCTTTATACTCTTCCAATTGCTGGTTTGCAGCCTGATGTAATTTACGTGCCTGTACTTTCGGGATAAACTCGGTTACGATATTTTCGCCATGTTGTGGAACGCAGATAAATTTAGAACCAAAAAACTCTTCTTTAAACGAAACCTCTTTAATGCTTTTCCAGGAGATATCTTTGAAATTCATCGTCAGGCCCAGGTTACCCGGCTCGCAATAGAAAATCCGCTTGTTGGAAATGGCGATGCTATCTGGTAATAAGTTTACCGCCGGTTTTTTTTGTACCGCTAAATATAAAAGTTCTTCACCTGTGGTTAAAAGGTCGTTTAATTTTCCAATCACTTTTTCAACCGCTTTTGGGTCTTGTTCGTCACTCAGAAATCTATCTATACTCATCATAATATTTTAAGATTGTGTTATGGTCATTTTTGATGCTATTCTTCTGCATCTTCATATTTGTTTTTGCTTTTAACATGGGGTTTCCCCGCTATGCAAATTACAAATTCTCCTTTTAAAGTATTGTTTTCAAAGTGTGATTTTATTTCCAGCAAAGTTCCGCGAACAGTTTCTTCGAACATTTTCGTGAGCTCTCTACTTACTGAAGCCTGCCTATCGGCACCCAGATACTGTGCAAATTCATCTAAAGTTTTTAATAAACGGTGCGGGCTTTCGTAAAGTATAATGGTACGTTCTTCTTCGGCCAGTTTTTTAAATTGGGTTTGCCTGCCTTTTTTTACCGGTAAAAAACCTTCAAAACAAAATGCATCGGCAGGTAAACCCGAATTAACCAAAGCAGGTACAAAAGCAGTTGCCCCTGGCAAACATTCTACAGCAATATCATTTTTCAGGGCTTCGCGTACCAGGAAAAAGCCCGGATCTGAAATGGCTGGTGTTCCGGCATCCGATATGAGGGCGATTTTTTGTCCTTCGGTTAAAAATTTGATGATTTCTGAAGTGGCCTTGTGCTCATTGTGCTGGTGGTGTGAGAAAACTCTTTTATCAATCCCAAAATGTTTGAGCATCGGGGCACTGGTACGGGTATCTTCAGCGAGGATCAGATCGCATTCTTTTAATATACGGATTGCCCTAAAGGTCATATCCTCCAAATTGCCTATAGGCGTTGGTACGAGAAATAGTTTGCCATCCATATTTTAGTTTACCGTTTAAAATTAACGGTTTGCAGTTTTTTCCAAACTCCTTACCCCAAACTCCAAACTCTTGTTATCTTTGCTTAAAAAATTAAATAATGCTGCAAGTTAACTATATCCGCGAAAATAGAGAGAAAGTTTTAGAACGTTTAAGTATCCGTAATTTTAAACAACCAGAACTGGTAGATGAGATCATTAAAATTGATGAAGAACGCCGTTCCACTCAAACTTCGTTGGATAGTATTTCTGCTGAAGCTAACGCAGCTGCCAAACAGATTGGCGATTTAATGCGTACAGGTAAAAAAGAAGAAGCCGAAGCCATTAAGGCACAAACGGCTTCTCACAAGGAAAATATCAAAAACCTGAGTGATCAATTGAATGAGTTGGAAACTGCTCAGCACAATTTGATTGTTCAATTGCCTAATTTACCCTATTACCTGGTAAAACAGGGATCTACTGCAGAAGAAAATGAAGTTGTTTTAACTCATGGTGAGCCTGCACAACTACCCGCCAAGGCGTTACCACATTGGGAGCTTGCTGCGAAATATGATATCATCGATTTCGAGTTGGGTGTAAAGATCACGGGTGCTGGTTTTCCGGTTTATAAAGGAAAAGGAGCGAGGTTACAGCGTGCACTGATCAATTTCTTTTTAGATCATGCTACTGCAGCAGGTTATAAAGAAATGCAGGTACCTCATTTGGTGAATGCGGCTTCGGGCTTTGGTACCGGCCAGTTACCGGATAAAGAAGGACAAATGTACCATTCAACTGTTGACGATCTATATTTAATCCCAACAGCCGAAGTTCCGGTAACGAATTTATACCGTGATGTGATTCTTAAAGAAGAAGATCTCCCAATTAAAAATACAGCTTACACACCTTGTTTCCGTAGGGAAGCAGGATCATATGGTGCCCATGTACGTGGTTTAAACCGTTTACACCAGTTTGATAAGGTTGAAGTGGTTCAGGTTACACATCCGGATAAATCTTACGAAACTTTAGAAGAGATGAGCCAATATGTGCAATCTTTATTGAAAGAACTGGGATTACACTATCGCGTATTGCGTTTATGTGGTGGTGATATGGGCTTTACTTCTGCCATGACCTACGATATGGAGGTGTGGAGTGCTGCCCAGGAACGCTGGTTGGAAGTTTCTTCCGTATCAAACTTTGAAACCTACCAGAGTAACCGTTTGAAATTACGTTTTAAAGGTAAAGAAGGTAAAGCGCAGCTTGCCCACTCATTAAACGGAAGTGCGTTGGCCCTACCGCGTATTGTGGCATCTATTTTAGAAAATTACCAAACTGAAGATGGAATTAAAATTCCGGAAGTGTTAGTGAAGTATACAGGATTTGATAGGATTGATTAATCAGGGAAACTAACGAAGTTTCAATGTGCCTGTGCGAAGTGGACTTCGCTGGTTTTGCGTAGGTTGCGCCGAAACTCAAGAAGTTCTCCTGAACGCAAGACCCGCTGATTTCGCAAGACGCGCATAAAAAAAGCTTTGCAATACTGCAAAGCTTTTTGTTTTTATAGATAGATGTTTTTTTAATAATTATAAAATCAGGATCAATAATAAGATGATAATGATAATTGCACCAACTGAAAGATAAACGCCACCAGAAATAGCACGTGCCTGACCTTTTAGTTCCTTTAACTCGCTACGTAAAGCTTTACGTTCTGCTCTCGTTAAGTTAGATTTGTCCATGTCTCTGATTTCTTCAACACGGGTTTTGATTTTTTCCAGTTTTAATGCTTGTTCTGCAGATAATTCTGTTGGGTTTTTCGCAGGTTTGTCAGCCGCTTGAGCTGAATTAAAACTAATGCCTAAAGCAAATACCAGCGCAAGTGTGTAAATGAATTTTTTCATAATATTTAATTTTTTAGTGTTCAATCTCTAGGTAACAAAAAACCTACCAAAATGTTCTTGGTAGGTTTTAAAAGGATTAATTTTAATTATTAAAATGCTTATTTGATTTCGAAAATCGCATTTACGCTAAAATTCAGTTTAATTTTTTTAAAATCAATTTCAGGAGCGCTACTGGCGTCAGCCATTTCAGCTTTCATTGCATAATTTCTGTAAACAGGCTGCATTACATTGTCTCCTCCATCTTGGATCTCGATCACACCACCTAGTTTATCACCTAGAGCGGCGACCATATATGCTGCCTTCTCTTTTGCCGCTAATAAAGCTTTGATTTTAAGCTCTTTTTTTAACGTTTCGATTTTGGAATAATCGTAACTTTCAATATTTGTATTGGCAATACCTTTAGCATCTATAGATTCTAGTATAGCATTGAATTTGTTCAGATCGCTAACTTTTAAACGGTACTGTTTACTGGCCAGGAAATCGGGGTTTTTCTTTTTTTCTGTGGCATAGTTCCAGCTGCTTAAGTTGCTGATGGTTAAATTCTCTTTTGCAATACCCGCTTTTTGTACAGCGGCATACAATTGTTTTTCCAATTCTGTAATGTCAACTTTTTTCTTTCCGTTTAAATATTCTTTAAGCGAAATGCCGATATAAATGATATCGGGGGTAACTTCTGTTTCTGCGGTGCCACTTACGCTAATTTTTCTGCGTAAATCTACTTGTTGAGCCATCGCTGATGATAAACCTAAAAATGCAACCAGTGTTAGTGCTATTAACTTTTTCATAATTTGTAGTGTTTTTAATGGTTATGAAGCTAGCATAAGCTTTTTTATCTAGCTGTTGGTTGCTCATGCAGGTTTCATAACCTTATTGTCATTGTGTGTACTGTAATGATGTAAACCATATGCAAATTCCACACCGAGATTTTATTTTTTTTTATTTCATAAACGATTATCACCATTTAAAGGCTACAATTTTTCCTTTTAATAATCCTATGTGATTTATTTACAGTATGATAAATTATCGCCGGCTGGTGAGGCGAAATCAGATAGCATGCATTTTTGGAATGGGTAAATGCTGGAATAATTCAGGTCTCCTATTGTTTAGAGATCTAAATTCCTTAAAAACTAATCTATCCTTGCAGAGGAAAATACACAATGAAGAAAATTATGCGCAAGGTTTTATGCTTAAATAGACGGAATTATAAACGGTTATAAAACCTGGCGCAGCAGAGTTTTCTGCAAAATTTTAATCATGTTTTGCAATTGGGAGTTGCAAAGAGAATTGAGCGATGGTTATTATACCTTTGATACTTTAACTGCCGTTGGTCCTTTCTGGCCCATTTCTACTTCAAACGTAACTTTATCACCTTCTTTAATCTGGGTAATTAAACCGTTTGCATGAACGAAAATACTATCCTGAGTTTCAGTATTTTTTATAAAACCGTAACCTTTACTGTCATTGAAGAAAGTAACAGTTCCTTTTTTTACAGGATTTTCATCGATGATGTCCTCTTGTCTTGAAATGCCGATCTGAATATCTTCTGTATTGATTACTTTCTTTTTCTTCGGATCCGGTGGAGTGGAAGAGATGTTTCCGTTTTCATCAACGTAAGCCATCATATCTTCAAGCGATAAACCTTTTTTTGCATTAGCCTGACGCTCTTCTTTTTTCTCTTGTTTGTCTTTTTGTTTTTTTAATCGTTTTTTTTCGTTCTCTTTTTTACTGTATGTTGCCTGAGATTTAGCCATATTTTATTTAATTGTTTTGTTTTTGAAAGGTAAGTGGAATGGAGAATTACACAAAGATAACAATACTAAAGCATAAACACGATTTTATTAGGTTATCATCTTGTCATCAGGATTTGTATCATTCAAGAGCTGCAAATCGTAAAAGATGAACAGGTACGCAAAGCACCATCGCTGATTTGGTGTGTGGAAATCGGCGATTAAAAGCTGATGTTTATTACGTTGCAAATGCAAACTTCGATTTCACAGACGATGACGATTGAATTTAAGGATATATCTGTGTTTATCCGTGGAAATCCTGTGGTTATCACTTAATGCTTTTAAGCCATTTATTTTTATCTACCTGATAAACGAAATTCCATTTTAAGGGTTCACCATAATAGGCTACTTCTATTTCAGCGGTTTTAATTGCACCTAATTTTTTAATTGCTTTTTGCGAGCGGAAGTTAGTAGCGCCAATATGCAATACAACTTTATCTACAAATTGAAAAGCGTGATCGAACATTAACGTTTTTAAAGCCTTATTATGTCCCTTGCCCCAAAACGTCCGGGCAATAAATGTGTAACCAATGGCAACCGAATGGTCTGTCTCATCCAATTCGTAGTAACGCGAACTGCCCACAACCTTATTGGTTTCGTTTTCATAAACAATAAAAGCACCCTTTGATTCTATTGCACCTTTAAAGAAATTTTTGAATACCGCTTTTTTGTAGCGGTCTTTATTGGGGTGCTGCTCCCAAATCAAAGGATCTGAAGCTACTGTAAAAAGGATTTCAAAATCTTCTGCTTTTAGGGGAACTACGGTAATCAGATCGTTTACTAATGTAGGCTGTAAATCGAAATTCATATTATTTGTAATAAAAAATGGCTGGTTTTAAGGCCAGCCTTTTGTAATTATGGTTTAAAATTCGTCATTTCCACACACCTGGAAATCTTAAAGCTCCTGGCATTACGATTCCCAATCAAGCCGGGAATGACGCATCTCTTATGAATTAGCTATTTAATTTACCAAACCTTCAATTTCTACTACTTCCTGAGCCTCTTTTTGATAATCAACCTGATCAACTTCAAACCCAAATAAGCTTAAGAAATCAGATCTGTAACCTGGTAAATCGCCTATTACAGGTAAAGTTTCGGTTGTAGCTTCTTCCCAGAGTTTGGCCACTTTAGCCTGGATATCCTCACGCATTTCCCAATCGTCAATTCTGATTCTTCCCTTTTCGTCAACAGGAACTGGGTTGCCGGTATATAATCGATCCGCATATAAACGTTGGATCTGCTCAATCGTACCTTCATGAACGCCCTCTGCTTTCATGATTTTATACAACAATGAAATATATAAAGGAATTACCGGAATGGCAGAACTCGCCTGGGTTACCAATGCCTTGTTAACAGACACATAGGCTTTGCCATCAATATCTTTTAGTTTATCTGCTATTTTAAACGCAGTTGCTTCCAAATCATCTTTAGCTCTTCCAATAGTTCCTTTACGGTATACTGGTTCGGTTAAAGCAGGGCCGATATAAGAATAGGCAACAGTGGTAGCACCATCGGCAAGCAAATTTGCTGCTTTTAAGGCATCAATCCACATGGCCCAATCCTCGCCACCCATTACTGCAACGGTATTTGCGATATCTTCTTCGGTAGCAGGTTCAATGGATATTTCACTCACATTACCAGTATGGAAATCGACAGTTTTATTGGTATAGCTACTGCCAATAGGCTTTAATGTAGAGCGGTGCAATACTTCGGTATCAGGGTGTTTCCTTACCGGGGAAGCCAGGCTATAGATGACAAGATCTACCTGACCAAGGTCAGCTTTGATCAGCTCTATGGTTTTTTCTTTAATTTCTTTAGAGAATGCATCACCGTTTATACTTTTGGCGTATAAACCGGCAGCATGGGCTTCTTTCTCAAAGGCTGCAGTATTGTACCAGCCTGGTGATGCAGTTTTACCTTCTGAAGGTGCTTTTTCAAAAAATACGCCGATTGTAGAAGCACCAGAGCCATAGGCAGCAGTTATACGCGAAGCTAAACCGAAACCGGTTGACGCACCAATAACCAACACTTTTTTAGGACCGTTGATGGCTCCTTTAGATTTTACATATTCAATTTGATTCTTTACGTTCTGCGCGCAGCCATCAGGATGTGCGGTTAAACAGATAAAGCCCCTCATTCTAGGTTCAATAATCATTTTTGTTCTTTTTTACGTTTTGTAATGTTAAAATAAGCACAGTTTTAAGGCTGTTGAAAATACCTTAATGTCCAAATCTTTAACGAAGATATATTTTTAATTCTTTAACCTTAAATGAAATTTGTTTTTAACCGCAAAGTGAGCAAAGGTTTGTGCAAAGCGCGCAAAGTTTAATACAATAGTTTTTGGCGATTTGACTTCGGACCTTGGACTCCGGACTTCTGACTTTCACATATTTCTACTAACTTAGCGGCACACAGGTAAAACCGGATTATCTATTATGAAAAAACTATTGTTATCTGCCGTGATGGTATTCATCATGGCATCTGGAAAGCTATATGCGCAGACCCAACATCAAAATTCGGGTTGGTTTATGTTTTTAAATAATACCAAATTTAATGATAAATGGGGATTGCAATTTGATCTTCAGGTCCGTTCAGCCGATGATTGGGGATATGTGAGAAATACTTTGGTGAGGCCTGCGCTGCAATATTTCATTAATAATAAAAGTAATGTTGCGCTGGGTTACCTTTGGCAGACCACCACAACCGAAGTGATGGGAAGTGCTGATCTTACGCTGCACGAACACCGTATTTTTGAGCAGTATATTTATAATCATAAAATCAGTTCGGTATTTGCCAGCCACAGGTTTAGGGTTGAGCAACGTTTTATTGGCAGAACCGGAGAAGACGCATTTTCGCAAAGGTTCCGTTATTTTGTAAGATTGATACAACCCCTGCAAAAAACACAACCTGTATTTACAAAGGGTGCTTTTGTGGCCTTGCAGGATGAAGTTTTCTTAAACCTTCAGAACAAGAGTAAAATCAACAATAGTGTTTTTGACCAAAACAGGTTATATCTTGCCGCAGGCTATCGTTTTTCAAAGCAGTTCGATCTGGAAGCTGGTTATATGAACCAGGCTTTACATGGCCTTTCGAACAATACGGTTAATCATATTATCCAGCTGGCGGTATACACCAGATTTTAATGTTTTAAAGTCATTTTTTGCATCATAACCTGGCCGAACTGTTAAACCTGTTGTAAATGATTGGCCTTTTTGCTCAATTTGCCTTGTGAAAAAAATTACCATTCTTTTTTTAGCATTTTTGTTTGGCAGGCGGATACAGGCACAGGAGGTTCAAGGTTCAGTAACAGACCGTACATCAGCTTCTAAAAGCTTATTTAACCCCATGCATAGAAGAAATTTTTCGCGTAAGGGCGATTTCTTTTTCAACTGGGGTTATAATAGTTCCTGGTACGGTAAGAGTGATATCAGGTTTCAGGGTCCTAATTACGATTTTACTTTAAAGGATGTAGTGGCACACGATCGACAATCGAAATTAAGCTGGAGCTATTTAAATCCCGGTTTAATTACGGTTCCCCAGTATGATATCCGCGTTGGATATTTTCTTAAAGATAATTACAGCATTTCCATCGGTTGGGATCACATGAAATATGTAATGGATATTCCGCAAACCGTTACAATTAATGGTCATATAGGTCCGAATATTTCACCAACAAATACGCCTACAGGAAGCTTCGCTGGCGATTATAATGGCCAAAGTATTAACGTGAAAGAAAATATGCTTACTTATGAGCATACGGATGGCTTCAACTATGCCAATATTGAAATTGAACGTTACGATGATATCTGGGTTGCACCTGGTGGCAATACCTCTTTAACTTTAGAGACAGGCTTGGGTGGCGGATTAATGGTGCCACGCTCAGATGTACGCCTTTTTGGACAGGGTAGAAATAACCATTTTAGTATTTCGGGTTATGGCATTTCGGCAAAAGTTGGACTTAAGTTTTATGTTTGGAAAAATGTTTACCTGCAGAATACCACAAAATTTGGTGCCACGAATTTAACACATGTACATACTACAGGCTGGGACGAGTACGATCACGCTAGTCAGAAGATTAATTATATTGAAAATATGTGGCTGCTCGGAGTTCAGTTTTAAAAGATTTTGGCGACTGCATCATAAGTTGTAGCTTATCCCTAAGATTGTCACTTTGAGCTTGTCGAAAAGTCTTTAATACACTCTACTGCTCATCCAGTAATCTCCTGTGGTAATTAATCTGCCCCAGGTGATAAGCTAAATGTGTGCTGAGGTGAACCAGGAAAAATTCGGTAGAGGTTTTTTCTCCTAATACCGGTATCGGATATTCGTTATCCATCTGCTCCTGGCTTACCTGGCCTAAAGTTTCGCCAACAACGGTTATGGTCGCTTCGATCATGTTGATCAGTTCCTGCTTTGCGATATCTTTCAGGGAAAACTCCAGTTCGCGGTTCCGGACATAACCGGTGCCACCTAAAGTAGTGCCAATGTAGGTATTCAGGTTACCCACAAGGTGCAGGCAGAGGTTCCCTGCCGGGTTTGTAATGCCATGATCTATCCGCCAAAGGTTCTTCTCGTTTTGGTAAGCCTCAATTTCGGATTTCAGCTTGGTAAGATCCCGGTCAAAAAGTTTTTTAAGTGTTTCGGTAAGCATTTATTTTGAATAAGGAGCGATTTTTTTCGCGGGTTGTGATAATATTTCTTTTCCGGCTTTACTAATCATCAGCTGTGCAGGAGGAGCATCTTTTTCGCCCATTACAATGATAAAACAGGTGTATACATAGTCGCCGCTTTTAAATTGGTAATTGTGGTTTCCCCCACTGCCATCAGGCTTAAATTTGCCATTGGTTAAAATTAATTCAGGCTTATCGCTCATTTTACTTTTTATCGGCCATGAGGCATAACGGTAATTGTCATTACCAAGATCATCGATCCTGATCCGGTACTGAGCAGTTTCGAAAACAAGAACCGGTTGTTCAAAGTTGGCTATTGAGGGGTGAACGTGTTTTTTCTCCAAATTAATCAACCTGGCTTGTTCTTTTGCTTCCAGCTTCGATTGGTGATTAACGGCGATTAATTTTCCGTCGGCATCAAGCCATAATTCACCACGTAGCAACATCAAACCACGCCACCCAACATCGCTCCAATCGGTTTCTACTTTGCTGTTAGTGATTTTTTTAATCAGGTTGCCATCAAATACCTCTTGATAACGCTTCATAAATTCCTGTTTGTTTTTAATCGGCGGAATAGGATAGGCCCTGTTTAAAGGATAACTGATTTTGTTGCTTAGCTTTTGTATGTTTCCGCTTTTAACCACTTTGATAAAACCGGCAACCACCGAGCGATATTTTTTGTCGAGTGTTTGATCCTGTGCATAAATAAAGCAGGCAGAGCAGATTAATAAAAAGGCTAAAAATATTTTTTTCATTATACGGAGGTTGTTAAGCAAATATAATTTTTTGAGCCGAATACCACTGTGTATCATGTGTTTTTGCACCATAATAAATCTTTTTTGTATGGAGTACTGACAGTTGTTTTGTTGAAAATCCAATTTTCTTTTTGAAAAGCAGGTTCCTGTGGGCATCGGTGGCGAAAGCCCTGCCATCCGCTTTACTTCACTGCGTTCGTGTCCGCTCCTGTCAGGTTTAAATTACCTGGGCAGACCTTTCTATCTCAAACCCCTGCCCGTGCAGGCGGGCGACAGCCGCGGCAGCCCCTGATTAAGCACCGGTTTATTTATATTTTGGTGTGCTTGCTGGTTTTACAGGTTTTCATCAGGGCTAAAGCAAATGGCGGGACTGCTATAGCCCAACGGCTTCTGTATTTGCTTTCCAAAAAACAGGATAGTTTCCGGGTAGCAATAGTTGTTGCTGAAAAACCAATTTTCTTTTTTTGAAAAACAGGATCCTGTGGGCATCGGTGGCGAAAGCCCTGCCATCCGCTTTACTTCACTGCGTTCGTGCCCGCTCCTGTCAGGTTTAAATTACCTGGGCAGACCTTTCTATCGTAAACCCAACGGCTTCTGTATTTGCTTTCCAAAAGAAAAAATATTTTTCTGCAAAGTGAATAAAAAAACGCCCCAAATTTCTCCGGAGCGTTCCTTTTAAGGTAATGAATCTTATACTTTTCTTACACTACCTGAGCCAATAACCGTTTTATCGACAGTTGGATTACCAGAATAGTTAACGCTTCCTGATCCGCTGATTACAGCCCTGATGCTTTCGCTAACTGCAATATTAACCTTTCCTGAACCACTAATGGTGCTGGTTAATGTTTTTGTAGTAAAAGATTTACCGGCAAAAGTGCCTGAGCTGCTGATCACTACTTTCGAATGGTCTGCAACCCCTGTAATGTTTATTGAACCTGATCCGCTGATTACACCGCTATAGTTATCTACATCAGCTGTTGCTTTGATATTTCCTGAACCGCTAAGGGTTGTTGTGAGGCTACCCGTGCTGATTTTTCCATTTACAGTTAAGCTTCCATCGCCGCTAACGGTTAAACTCGCCAATTCTTTTGCCGAAACATAAGCCGTTATCTTTTTGCCTTCGTATTTTCTCGACCAACTGGTGATGCTGGTTTGCGGACGGATCACTAAAATATTGCTTTTAACTTCAGTAACAATTGTGGCCAATGCTTCTGCATCGCCTTCTAAACGACAGCTTTCGCTGTTTCCGAAAGTTACGATTACATTTATAGGACCTGCTACAGCAACGCCATTGAAATTTTTTACGTCTCTATCGTCGTTATTATTCCTGAAAGTGTGGGTGCTGATCTGGTCTTTTGCAACTGCATTAATGCTAAAGCTTAATGAAAGGGAGGCTAATAATATGGCAAATACTTTTTTCATGATTACCGATTTTGTTTTTTAGATAAATAATGAGCTTTTTTATAAGACGTCGGTTTTTTCAAAAAGTTGCGTATGATGAAATTTAATTCTCTTCATCAGTAATTTCTACTTTACGTAAAAAGAGAAGTCAAATTTAATTAACTTGACTCTCTAGGATTTAATTCGCCTTTTTTATATTGATATAAAACAACGGATCACGTTTAAAATTATCGTTGTTGATGCCGGCATCCACTTTAATGGTTTTCCAATCATTGGTAGGGTTGATCAAAGTATATGCACCGGCTTTTAAGGTTACCCGTACGGGCATATCAAATCCTTTAACATCAGTTAACCAACGATAGGAAAGGATACCATTGTTAATCTTATATTCCAGAACAGGCGGCTTGGTATAACGTAAATACTGATCGAAAACTTTATCTAATTTAAGTCCGCTTTGTTTGGCTATGTAATGTTCAACCTGCGCAGTGGTAACTGTCTGGTGATAAAAAGTTTTGTTCAGGCCACGGAGAATCTGTCTGAATTTTTCATCATTATTAATGAGTTGGCGGATGATGCTCACCAGATTTGCACCTTTCGGATACATATCGCCAGAGCCTTCTTTGTTTATGCCATAAGGACCGATTAAAGGTTTATCATTCTGAATAATTTTTTGTAGTCCGATTACATACTCGTCAGCAGCAGCTTTACCCTCGGTACATTCTGTAAACAGTACTTCAGAATAATTGGTAAAACCTTCATGAATCCACATATCGGCGATATCTTTCGCGGTAATGCTGTTTCCAAACCATTCGTGGCCACTCTCATGGATGGTGATAAAATCCCATTTTAAGCCATGTCCGGTACCGCTTAAATCTTTGCCTAAATAACCTGGTTTAAACTGATTGCCATACGCAACCGCACTTTGATGTTCCATACCCAAATGTGGTGCCTGAACCAATTTGTAGCCATCTTTATACCATGGATAGGGGCCAAACCAATACTCGAAACATTTTAGCATAGGTTTAACATCTGCATCCCAATGCGGGCGGGCTTTGGCACTGTCTGTTTGTAAGGCCCAATAATCAATGCTGAGTTTGCCGTTTTCGCCATCATAAGTATCTTGCCAATGGGCATACTTCCCAATGTAAAAAGTCACATCATAGTTGTTGATGGGGTTAGCAACAAACCAGTTGTATTGTTTGTACCCATCAGGTTGATCTACCGTATTTCTCAATCTTCCGTTAGATATTTCCTGTAAAGTTTTAGGGACACTAATGCTGATGAGCATACTGTCTACCTCATCGCTCTGGTGATCTTTATTGGGCCACCATACACTTGCGCCTAAACCCTGGCAGGCCACAGAAACGAAAGGATTGCCTGCAGCATCTTTTTTAAGGATAAAACCACCATCCCAGGGCGGTGTTTTGGCTACAGTGGGATTCCCTGAATAAAAAACGGTGAATTTATCTTTACTTCCTTTTTTAATTGCTTTAGGGAAGGTTACAAAAACAGCATTGTACTCGCGGGTAAAAGGTAAATCAACACCCTTGTACACTACCTTGTCTACTTTCAGGTTATCAAAAAGGTCAAACTGTAATCTGTTGAAATCCTGCGTTGCGGTAAAAGCAAATTCGTTGCTTCCGGCGATGGATTTCTGATCGATATCGATTTTTACGTCTAAGTGGTAATAGTTAATATCATAGCAGGTACGTAACGAAGTAAGTGTCCCACGAAGGCTATCAGCCCGTGAATTGACTTGGTTTTTGCCCAGCATTTGTGCCTGCACAATTGGAATGCTGAATGCCAGTGCAAAAAAGATAAATAGTTTTTTCATTTTGTTTGTTGGTTGAGCGAAGCCCCGGTCTCTATGTATAAGAACCGAGGCTTTGGTATATTTTAATTGGTTTATAATCGTTAGAAACGATTAATGATTACGCGCTCGTTTGGAAACGAGCGTGAGCTTATTTTATCACGTCAACTTCGATAAAACTATCATTAAAAACGGTTTGCGTGGCTTTAATATAGTCTGCTTCGGTTGCCTTATAAGGATTTTCTACAAATTTCTGAGGATTACGGGCAAATAACGGGAAAGCTGTGCTTTGCACCTGGATCATAATCCTGTGGCCTTTCTTAAAGGTATGCAACACATCCTGCAATTGAAAATTTACGTCTGTTTTTTGACTGGCCACCAATGCCTCTGGTTTTTCAAAACTGTTGCGGAAACGGGCCGGCATTATTTCCGAACGTACCATTTGCCAGTAATTGCTCAAAGTAATGTTCTTGTTTGGCATATAAGGATTGTTCGGCTCATCGGCCGGATATACATCGATCAGTTTCACTATAAAATCGGCGTCGGTACCGGTAGTGGCAATTTTAAGGTGCGACATAATTTCGCCGCCCAAAGTGATGTCGTTATCCAATACATCGGTCTGGTACACCAACACATCAGGTCTTCTGCCGGCAAAACGCTGGTCTTCGCTCATATAGTTGTGTGGAGTAAAACCTAATGTTGTGGTTAAGTCTTCGGTGTATGGAACAGGTTTTAACGGATCGCTGATGTAATTTACAGACCCTGGCGCTGTAGGAGCACTCATGCTTAACTTACCATCGGCACCCAGGTATAATTTTTGTTTACTCGCTTTTTCTGCCGGCCATTTGTTAAAAGTTTCCCACTGTTTCTTACCGGTATCAAACATATAGGCTTCCGGCAATCCGGTGTTTTTATCTCCATTGCCTTTTAAGAAATGGTTGAAAAATTTAGCTTCGATTTCTTTCTGGTAAAAAGTAGCGATACTATCGCCGAAATACACGTTGCTGTGCATGGTGTGGCCGGTTTCGCGGCTCCATCTGCCATGTCCGAAAGGACCCATTACGATGGTATTATAAGCATTAGGATTTTTCTTTTCGATGGTTTTGTATATGTTCAACGGTCCCGATAAATCTTCCGCATCATACCAGCCGCCTACTACCATTACTGCAGGTTTGATGGTGCCATAATGTTTTAGCAGACCACGTTTTTGCCAAAATTCATCATAGTTTGGATGGTTAATGGTTTCTTGCCAAAAGAAGTTGTTTTTATAATATTTATCGGCATTGGATAATGGACCAAGGTCTAGCGCAAACTGATAGCCATCTTTGGTTTTCGGCAGAATCAGCTGGTTATTGTACCAGGGTTTTGAAGTCGTATCTGTTTTCTGTACACCAAACAATGGGAACGTAAAAAAGTAGCTTTGCAGAAAAGCTCCGTTATGGTGGAAATCATCGAAAAAGAAATCTGAAATGGGAGCCTGTGGTGAGGATGCTTTTAACGCAGGATGATTGCTTAAAATGCCTGCCGCGGTATAAAAACCTGGATAAGAAATACCCCATTGCCCCACTTTACCATTATTGTTGGCTACATTTTTAATCAACCAATCGATAGTATCATAAGTATCAGAGCCTTCATCCACATCTTTCTTCGATTTTTTATTATCGATAACAGGTGTCATGTTGGTCCAGGTACCTTCGCTTTTCCACCGGCCACGTACATCCTGCATCACTACGATATAACCCTCTTTCATCATCAAGTCTGACGGACCTAAACGTGCAGGAAATTTATCTTCGCCATAAGGGGCAACACTATAACAGGTACGCTGCATTATCATCGGATACTTTTTGTCCTTTGACGCATCTTTTGGAGTGTAAATAGCCGTAAAAAGTTTGGTGCCATCGCGCATGGGGATGTACACTTCTTTTTTGGTATAATTTGTTTTTGAATATCCTGCATCGCTTTGCCCAAAGGCTGTGGATGCCGAAAGCAGGATCATGAGTAGTTTTAAGTATTTCATTTTTTAAGGATAATAAGCTGGATTTTGATTCCGGTTCGTAGGGACACGAACCGGGGATGAGTTACTTCAATAGGGAAACAGTAACAAAAGAACTGTTATGTACATCATGATAAATTCGATGTGTCGCCTTCTGAAAATCCTGTGGTTCGGCCTGATAGATATCCATAAATTTCTGGGGATTGCGATCGGCCAAGGGAAACCATGAATTTTGAATCTGGATCATGATTTTATGTCCTTTTTTAAAGGTGTGCGCGATATCCGGCAACGGATAATTTACTTTGGTAATGGCGCCAGGAACAAAAGGTTCAGGTTTTTCGAAACTGTTGCGGTATTTTCCGCGCATAATTTCACCGCGCACCAGCATTTCATAACCGCCCATAATTAAGTTTTTGGGATTCGGTATTGGGTTTGGCGCTTCTTCAGGATAAACATCAATCAATTTAACTACATAATCAGCATCGGTTCCGGTAGTAGAAACCACAAGATTGGCCAGCACAGGTCCGGTTAGGGTAATATCTTCCGTTAAGGCGTCAGTCTGATAAGTTTTAACATCTGGGCGGCGGGCTGCAAAACGCTGATCGTCTATCATGTACTCGCGGGTACGCCTGGCCTGAACGCCATCCTGGTAAGGTACCGGGTTATTTGGATCGCTCACATATTCATCCCAGCTATCAGTTCTGCCAACTTTTTCAAAGCTGAGCTTTCCGTTAGGCTGTAAATAAAGATTTTTGCTCTCTACTTCTTGTGGAGGCCAGGTATTGAATTTTTTCCATTCGTTACTTCCGGTTACAAAAATATTGGCTTCTGCTGCATTAAAATCTCCTTCTCCTTTTAAATAATGCTTAAAAAAAGGTAGTTCATACTGTTGCTGATAATCAATACTGGTGGTTTTGCCAAAGTTGATATCGCCAAGAAAAGAACCATCACTACGTACCCAGCCGCCATGGAACCAGGGGCCTGCAACGAGAATATTATTGGCGCCGGGATTCTGTTTTTCAATAGCTTTATAGGTATCAAAAGTTCCATAAGCATCTTCGGCATCAAAAAAGCCGCCCACCACCATCACGGCGGGCTTTACCTGGGTTAGATGAGGAGTAATTAAACGTGCTTTCCAGAAGGTATCTAAATTCGGGTGTTTAAATAAATCGTTCCAGAATTTAATACTGTCTGCAAAATAGCGTTCCTTCAGGTTCTTAACTGATCCGGCTTCTAAATAAAAACGATAATTATCCTGAATAGGAAACTGAAAGCCTTTTGGTCCTTTATCCGGTGTAATGGGCTTAGGCCTCGGCACCCCAAAACTACTCATAAAACTGAAGGCATCCATTAAAAATAGGGTACCACGGTGGTGAAAATCGTCGCCCATAAACCAGTCGGTAACCGGTGCCTGAGGAGAAACGGCTTTCAGTGCCGGGTGAGCATTTGGCAAAGAGGTGGTAGAATAAAAACCAGGATACGAAATGCCATAAATGCCAGCCTTTCCATTGTTTCCTTTTACGTTTTTAACCAGCCAATCAATAGTATCGTAAGTATCCGTACTTTCATCAATTGCAGTTTTAGATTTCTTTCCAACCAGCTGAGGACGGATATCTTCAAAAGTTCCTTCACTCATCCAGCGGCCGCGCACATCCTGATAAACAAAAATAAATCCCTCGCGCATCATGGCTGGGAAATTGCCCAGGCTTAATTTGTATTTATCTTCACCATAAGGAGCAACCGTGTAAGGCGTACGGTTAATTAACAATGGATATTTTTTGGATTGATTTTTTGGTATGTAGATGGAAGTAAATAACTTCACTCCATCTCGCATAGGAATTTGACGTTCTATTTTGGTGTAATTTTGTCTCACATATGCCGAATCGGTTTGTTGAGCCATTAATTCGTTAGAAATAAACAGGTAAAACAAAAGGCCAAAAATTCTGCTAAGGTTCATTTGAGCTGGTTTTTAGGAATAAAATTTAAATATAGGCAGATTAACGATTGATAAGAAAAATATAGTGCGTAAAAGGTTTGTTAGTATGGGAAACGAGGGTAGGGTGTACGATGTACGATGTAAGATGTAGGATGTACGATGTAAGATGGAAGATGGAAGACGCAGGATGATGACGGATGATGGCAAAGTCAGACCTTGTTAGTAGCCGTGCAAAAGAAAATTCGGTTATTTATAGATCATCGGAAAGAAAATTAATGGGGCATAGCTGTGCTATTGGATATTGTTTTCCAACCTGATTCGCTATTCGTCATTAATTTATCAAAATTTAGTTAAATATGGTTAAAGGATAATCTTTTAGACGCTTTTGACGTCTGATAGATAATTGATATAAACACAAAGCAATGAATAGGTTATTCAGTAAAGGATGGGTTGTTTTTGCTGCAGCAGCGATGATAGCAACCTTGAGTATCGAAAGTGTTTCTGCACAGCGGCCGAGTAGGAGCGGTGGCGGTTTTTTCGGTGGGGGCAGATCAGGCTCAATTGGCTCATCGAGAGGTGGTGGATTTTCTCATCAGCCCACCATGCGCGGGCCAGGCAGGGGTAGTTTTTCTACTGGTATCCGTTCCGGCAGATCAAGTTATGGATATTACCGGCCAGGTTATCGGGTGGGATATGGCAGGCCATACTATGGGTACAGATTTGGTTTCGGAAGACCTTATTACAGACCATATTATAGTTATTACAATTTTTACAGGCCGTTTTTAGGTGTCAGGATTAGTGTACTGCCGTATGGATATTATCCATTCTGGTATGGACCAACCCAGTTTTATTATTCCGGCGGATTGTTTTATCAACAAAATAATGATCAATACGAAGTGGTCACACCACCAGTTGGTGCCGAAGTACCGAATTTGCCATCTGATGCCAACCGGATAACCATTAATGGAGTTGACTATTACGAATACAAAGGTGTTTATTATACCCAAAAAGAAAATGCTGATGGTAAAACGGTATATGTGGTAGCTGGAAAAGATGGCGTTTTGAATACTACAGATGGTTCGGCTAATACGCCTAACATTGGTGATATCATTAACCAGTTGCCTGAAGGATGCAGAGAGGTGACCATTAAAGACGAAAAATACTTTGTTTCGCCCGATGATGTGTATTATGAAGAGGTGGTTGATGGAACAAATATTACCTACCGCGTAATCGGTAAATTGTTTTAATGCGATTTATCAATATAAGTGCTGGCCATTTTAAAGTATGACCAGCATTTTTTATTTCTAATGTTCTTAATTTCTAATGATGAGTTTATTTTTATTATCAAGGAATAAATATGCAATCGGATGTTACCACCCGGCTGTTTTGTTCTAAAAAAGGATTATATAGGGCGCTAAATTAATGTTGAGCCTGTTAGATGGTAAAAGCGAGCAGCTGACATAAGAACAATTCTAAAAAGACTGTGAAATAATTCAGAATGACTTATCCTGGCCCGTCAAAAAAACATATTTTTACAGTCTAAATATTTCGATTTGAAATCCATACAACCATATATCATTGTCTATGCTCTTTTTGCTGTTATTTTCTATTCCTGTTCAGTAACTAAGCATGCTAAAGTTAAACAGGAAGAGACCAGTATTTCAGCTGTAAAGTTTTTGGATGGATATATAATGCCCTTAAACCCGGTTTTCCAAAATACCGTTGTTGGAGGTTTATCGGGGATTGATTATGATGTAAAGCAGAACCAATATTATTTGATCAGCGATGATCCATCGCAATTTAGTCCCGCAAGGATTTACACCGCAAACATTGATCTCAAAGAAAATAAAATCGATACCATCCGGATTACGGGCGTTACTTTTCTTTTACAGGAAAACGGAAAACAATATCCCAAATATGGCACGGATAAAAGGGTGAAGCCAGATGGGGAGTCTGTTCGTTTTAATCCAGTTACCAATCAAATGATCTGGAGCAGCGAAGGCGAAAGGTTGTTTAAAAATGGTGATACGACCATTGTTCAGCCCAGTTTAACTTTTATATCTACAACAGGCAAATTTTTGGATACCCTTCCGCTACCCAAAGGCTTCCACTTTACCAATACAGAGAGCGGTCCACGAAAAAATGCTTTGTTTGAAGGTTTGACCTATGCTGATGATTACAAAACTTTATATGCCAGTTTAGAAGAACCACTTTATCAGGATGGCCCGCAGGCCGCTTTTAAATATGATCAAGCTTTAACGCGAATTTTAAAGTTTGATGTGGCAACTAAAAAGAATATTGCACAATATGCTTATAAGCTTGGCGCTTTACCTGTTAAACCTACTGTTGATAATGACTGGAATGTAAATGGAATTTCCGAAATACTGGCCATTAACCCTCACACGCTTCTGGTAATGGAACGGGCCTGGGCAAAAGGGCATGATGACCATACTTTTTTAAAACTTTACCTGGTTGATCTTAATGGCGGAGAAAATGAAATCGATAATCCATCTTTTATAAAAAATCCACCTAAGCCGCTCAGCAAAAAACTGCTTTTCGATTTTGATAGCTTAAACAGGCACATCGATAACTTTGAAGGGGTAACTTTTGGCCCAAAACTTGCCAACGGGCATCATTCGTTGATATTTTGTGTAGATAATAATTTCAGTAAATCTCAGGTGCAGCAGTTTTTCCTTTTTGAGATTATCCCATAAACCATTCAGTTAAAAATTTATAATGAGTAAAATAAAAGCCCTGCTTTTCGATTTAGATGGTACACTGATTGATTCTGAAAAATTTCATTTCGATTGCTGGAATACCTTTTTGTGTGACTATAATGTAACCATTGATTTTAAAGACTGGTTAAGTAATTATGCAGGAATACCACTGCCGAAAAATGCAAAAACCATTATAGACCGCTATAAAATTGAGGAAGATTTAGCAAGCTTTATTGAGAGAAGGGAAAAAATCACTTTTGATGGGTTTAGAACAACGGATATTAAATTAATGCCACATGCCTTGGAGTTTATACAGTTTGCCTACGAAAAAGGACTTACGCTTGCGGTGGTTACCGCTAGCCCAAAGATTGATGTGGAAGCCGTTTTTGAGCGTAACGGGCTGGCCAGATATTTCAGTTTATTTATCACGAGAACAGACGTAAGCAAATCTAAACCCGATCCCGAAAGTTATAACCTCTGCGTGGAGCGGTTGGGTTTCGCAAAAGAAGAATGTATCGTTTTTGAAGACACCCTGAATGGTGTTAAATCGGCCCTGGCTGCTGGTATTACCTGTTATGCCATACAGAGCAATGTGCGTGCACACCAAAAATTGAAAATAGCTGATGAACTTTTCCTCAGTTTTGCGAATGCCAAAGCATTTATGCTACAAAAGGAATTAATCTAGGTTCTAAAATTAACTGGTTGTTAATGTAGTAACAGGATTTAATATGGTGAAAAAAGTTTTATGGATTTTATTTGCAACTTTCGCATTGCTAGTTGGACTTTATCCAATAATTTACTTTTTGATCGATAGAAAATTTGGACTGTTAAATTCAAAATCAATTGAGTTATTGAGTAATACCTGCTGGAATATGGGTTTTTATACGCATATTATCTTGGGAGGAATTGCTCTATTGATTGGTTGGACACAATTTAGTCCGAAAATGAGAAATAGTCGAATGGCATGGCATCGGAAACTGGGTAAAGTTTATGTGGTTTCCGTCCTGCTAAGCGCATTAGCTGGTATCTATATTGGCTTTTTTGCAACAGGTGGATGGGTTTCTTCCGCAGGGTTTATCAGTTTAGGCGTCATTTGGTTTTTTACCACATTAAAAGCTTATTTATATGTTAGAAACGGCGAGATTGAAAAGCATCAAATAATGATGGTTTACAGTTATGCTGCTTGTTTTGCTGCAGTAACCTTAAGGATCTGGTTGCCAATATTGACCATAATGTTTGGCGATTTTTTTAAAGCCTACCTGGTTGTTGCCTGGTTATGCTGGATTCCAAATTTGATTGTTGCCTATTTAATCACCAGAAAAACATTAACCAATAAATGGTTTGGTCGCCCTATCCGCTGAAATAATTGAATTTTATATGATGTCTGCTCAGGAAATTTTATCCGGTGTCGGATCATTTTCATCTTATGATCTGCTTCTTTTTGAAGCAAAAGCGACGCGAAAAATATTCAAGAAAAACGATACGTTATTGAAAAAAGGTGAGGTTTGTCAATCCATCTATTTCATCTTATCAGGATCTTTCTTTCAATTTAAATCTGATGGCCTGGATGAAACCATTATCGATCTGCACCTACGCAATGAGTGGATGTACAATCACCCGAGTTTAATAGACCAACAATCATCCGAAACGACTATTAAAGCATTTGAGGACGCGGAGGTGGTTGAGTTGAGTTTACAACAGCTGCACGAACTGATTGCCAGATCACCATCTTTTTTAAGCTTTGGAAAGATTTTCGATCAAACGAACCATCGGACTTACTTCTTCGATAATGCATTAAGTCCTGTACAAAAATATAACTACATTAAAAACGTAAAACCGCTTATTGTACAGGTTTTTCCTGTAAAAATGATTGCCTCTTACCTTAAAATAGCGCCCGAAACACTCAGTAGGGTTAGGGCAGGTAAATAATTTCCTGATTTCGATCAAGTGCTGTTTTTGACAAAATTTCCCATTTTTGAAATAAAAAAATATGCTAACAGAAATCAATCCGAAACTTCCCATGCGTGATAAAGAAATCACCAGAGATTTTTATGTGAATAAATTAGGCTTTGAAGACATTGGTGTCGACAATTTTAAGGATTACCTTATGGTGCAAAAAGATCATGTTCAGCTTCACTTTTTTTTATTCGAAGCACTCGATCCCAAAGAAAACTATGGCCAGGTTTACCTCCGCACAGATGATATAGAAGACTTATACAAATGGATGCTGGATAATAAACGAAGCATTCATCCGAATGGGCATCTACAAACAAAACCTTGGGGGCAAAAGGAGTTCTCTATGCTCGATCCGGACAACAATTTACTTACTTTCGGACAAGAGGCCTAGGGGGTGGTTAGTTCAATAGTCGATAGTTCATTGGTCAATCGTTAATTAGTCGGTGGCTCATAGTTTGATAGTTTGTGATTATTGATATGGTTAATTAACGCAAAACATTATAGGCTGAGCCCGGTTGATCTGATTTTTTGCCGGGCCATTCAAATATTTTATAGTCTTAAAGTAAAATATTTTTATGCTCAGCACTTTGAGACAGTTGAACTTTGTGTGATTATCCTCTTTGGTCTCAATAATGAAGCCTTGACTATGGGGATGGGCCAATAATCTTATAGACTGATGTCTGGAATTGGAAGACTATTGCCTAATCACTTTCAGCTTTCCGCCTTTTTTCCATACCTTTGGCTAATCAAAATACTCAAGAAATTATGCAATACGATGTCGTTGTTATCGGTTCAGGACCGGGCGGTTATGTAGGCGCAATCCGTTGTGCTCAGTTAGGTTTAAAAACTGCAGTAGTAGAAAAATATAAAACTTTTGGAGGTACTTGCTTAAACGTAGGTTGTATCCCATCTAAAGCTTTGTTAGATTCGTCGGAGCATTTTCACAACGCTGCCCATACATTTACTACTCACGGTATCGATTTAAAAAACCTTAAAGTTAATATGCCACAAATGATCGCCCGTAAAGACGATGTTGTTGCTCAAAATACTGCCGGTATCACTTATCTGTTCAAAAAAAATAAAATCGATTCTTTCGAAGGTGTAGGTTCTTTTGTAGATAAAAATACCATCCTGGTAACCAAAACTGATGGTACTACTGAAACTTTATCTGCTAAAAATGTAATTATTGCTACAGGTTCTAAACCAACTACATTACCGTTTTTGCCAATTGATAAAAAACGCATTATTACTTCAACCGAAGCTTTAAACATTAAAGAAGTGCCAAAAACCATGGTGGTAATCGGTGGTGGTGTAATTGGCTTGGAATTGGGTTCAGTTTATGCCCGTTTAGGAACAAAAGTTTCAGTGATTGAGTTTTTGCCATCCATCATTGCAACAATGGATGCAAGTTTAGGTAAAGAACTTCAACGCGTATTGAAAAAAAACCTGGGCATGGAGTTTTACATGGGCCACAAAGTTACCGGTGCTACCAATAATGGTAAAACGGTAACAGTTACAGCAGATAAGCCTAAAGGGGAATCCATTTCGTTAGAAGCTGATTATTGCATTGTTGCTGTTGGCCGTACTGCTTATAGCGAAGGTTTAGGTTTAGATAAAATTGGTATCACTGTTGAGGAGAGAGGTAAAAAAATTCCGGTTAATGAGCATTTAGAAACTTCGGTTAAAGGTGTTTATGCCATTGGGGATGTAATTACCGGAGCCATGTTGGCGCACAAAGCAGAGGATGAAGGTACTTACGTTGCCGAAACCATTGCCGGCCAAAAACCACACATTAATTATAATTTAATCCCAGGTGTAGTTTATACCTGGCCAGAGGTGGCTTCTGTAGGTTTAACAGAAGATCAGTTAAAAGAAAAAGGTGTAAAGTATAAAGCAGGTTCCTTTCCTTTCAAGGCCAGCGGACGTGCAAAAGCAAGTATGGATACTGATGGTTTCATTAAAGTTTTGGCTGATGCTGCTACTGATGAGGTTTTAGGTGTACATATGATTGGACCGCGTGCTGCGGATATGATTGCTGAAGCCGTTATCGCCATGGAATTCCGTGCGTCTGCTGAAGATATTGCACGTACCTGCCATGCACATCCAACTTATACGGAAGCGTTGAAAGAAGCTGCTTTAGCTGCAACCGAAAACAGAGCAATACATATTTAGACAAAGCTGTTTAATGAATAATAGAAAATCCCGGTATTTATATCGGGATTTTTTGCTTTATTTCTTTCTGTCATCTCGAGTGTAGTCGGGAAATCTGTCTCGAAAATACATTCGATTTAGAACCCTCCTTTTTGATTTCTCATCCCTTCTTTACATTTTCTTAACTGAATGATAATATAACTATCTTAAAAACAGCATGATTTGAATTTATTTTTGCGGTTCAGATAATAAGTAAACCATGAACTGTAAAAAACTATTTGGCGCAATCCTTATGGCTTCGCTGGTGTTTGCTGCCTGCAAAAAAAATTCAACCGATGATCCGATGGTAGATCCTCCTGTCGAAGCTGTTGTGCCTGAAAAAATCGATAGCTTTAAAGAAACTGCATCTGTTGATTTAGGCGGCGAATTCGCTTCTGAAATTTCTGCTTACGATCCCTCAACCAAAAGATTATTTGTAGCCAGTAATGATGGTGGTGCCAAAGTTGATGTAGTAGACATGAGCAAATACCCAACGGTTACAAAGTTGCAAACCTTAACCTACGCAGCTAACGCGGGCATTAATAGTGTGGCCGTGAATAACGGCTTATTGGCCATTGCCTTAGATGGTGCTGATAAACAGGGGAACGGTGATGTTTTGATACTGAAGACTTCAGATTTATCGGAAGTTAAAAAAATTACAGTAGGTGCCATGCCAGATATGGTAACGTTTAGCCCGGATGGCAACTATATTTTATCTGCTAATGAAGGTGAACCCAATCTGGCCTACACGGTTGATCCAAAAGGAACGATTTCTATCATCAATGTAAAGGATAATTATTCAGTAAAAACAATAGATTTCTCGGCTTTTGAATCGCAAAAGGCGACATTGCTGGCTGGCGGTTTCAGGATATATGGTTACAATGCGAGTTTTACCCAGGACATTGAGCCGGAATATATTACAGTAAGCAGCGATTCTAAGAAGGCTTATATTACGCTTCAGGAAAACAATGGTGTTGCTGAAGTTGATATCTTTGCAGGGAAAATCAACAAAATCACCCCCTTGGGCACCAGGGATTTCAGTATTGAAGAAAATGCCATTGATTTTACGGTAAAAGATGGTAAACCAGAATTTAAAACATGGCCGGTTAAGGGTTTTTACCTGCCCGATGCCATATCTTATTTTACCGCAAACGGTATTGCTTATCTTGCCTTGGCCAATGAAGGCGATACACGCGACTGGTCGAAAGAAACCTCCGAAGAAATAGAGGTGGGCAGTAGTAAACTAATCCTAGACCCTCTTAAATTCCCAAATGCGGCAACACTAAAGTCAAATGAAAATTTGGGTAAACTTATCGTTGCAAAAAATTATGGCGATACGGATGGCGATGGCGATTATGATGAACTGTATTCTTTTAGCACCCGCAGTTTCAGCATTATTAATGCAAATACCGGTCAATTAGTGGCCAATGTAGGCAGAGAACTGGCGCAAAAAGTGTCGGATGCAGGAAAATACGATCCCAAAAGAGCAACTAAAAAAGGGGTTGAGGTTGAAGGGATCACCGTGGCTCAGGTAAATGGACAAACTTTAGCTTTTATTGGTCTTGAACGTGCAGATGCAATAGCGATTTATGATGTAACCAATCCGGTAGCGCCAAAATTTGTTCAGTTATTTTCTACCGGCGATGCGCCAGAAGGTTTACTTTTTGTGAAACCAAAAGATAGCCCGAACGGCAGAAGTTTATTAATTGTTTCAAATGAAGGAGATGGAACCGTTCGGTTCTATCAACCTGATAAAATATAGTCTCTCCATACCTTTATTGATTATGATGTTAATCCCGGTATTTTTATCGGGATTATTTTGTTTTAGGCTAGGGCGTTAACTCCACTAATCATTGTCATTTCGAGCGAAGTACAACGCAGCCGAGAGATCTATCTCGAGGTAGATTTCCCCGCTCCGCTATGCTGCAGTTGAGATGAAGAAGTGGGTGCTTTAGTCTTTGGTCTTTCTGCCTTGGCCTTTACTCTTTTTCCTTTTTTTCTCCCAACAATAAAAACTAAGCCCTATATTGCATCACAAAAAAACTTTAGGGGTGCCTTCAAATAAGTTGGCTGAGAATATACCCTTTTTGAGGTTAAAGGTAGATGGTAAAAAGGTAGAGGTTAATTCCTTCAGCCTTAAAACCCTCCAGCTATCGACCTCGAATGGACCTGATCCGGATCATGCCGGCGTAGGAAATTAGTTTGTCTGCAATAATTGCATAAAATGCCTTCGGCATTTGAAGACTCCTGAAGTTGTACAACAAAAAGAAGTCTTTAGCAATGAATTATATCCAGGTATTAACAATAGCCGGCTCAGATAGTGGGGGTGGCGCAGGCATTCAGGCAGATTTGAAGACCTTTTCGGCCCTGGGCTGTTTTGGTACATCTGTTATTACGGCCGTCACCGCGCAGAATACGTTAGGAGTGTGTTCCGTTCATGGTATTCCTGTCACAATAATTATAGATCAGTTAAAGGCAGTGCTGGATGATATTAAACCCATGGCAATTAAAATCGGCATGATTAATAGGGCAGAAGTAGTTGAGGTAATTGAAACAGAACTTAAAAATTACACTGCGGATGTACCCGTTATTTTAGATCCGGTAATGGTAGCTACCAGTGGCCATAAACTGATAGCACCTGATACTGTTGAGCAGTTAATTGACAAATTGTTCCCGTTGGTAAGCCTGGTTACCCCAAATATTGATGAAGCGGTTATCCTGGCCGGGCAGCCCATTCATAACCTTGAGGATATGGTTGCTGCGGGTAAGAAAATTATTGAAAAAGGGGCAAGAGCTGTTTTGGTTAAAGGAGGACATTTAATAGGAGCCGTAATTTATGATGTCTTTATTTGTGGAAGCGATGCGCCGGTTATACTCGAAAGTACTTTTATTGCTTCTAAAAATCTGCATGGCACCGGTTGCACACTTTCATCAGCCATAGCCGCCGAAATGGCTAAAGGAAAAATGCTGCTGGATGCTATTAAAAATGCGAAAAAATACATCGGCCAGGCCTTACAAGCTGGTAGTGAAGTAAAAACAGGTGAAGGTAACGGACCTTTAAACCATTTTTTCGAACCTTTAAAATTAATTATACAATGAAGTGGAGCGAACAGGCATGGGAAAGAATTGTACCCATCTATAAGAAAATTTTAGCTATGCCTTTTAATAAGGAGCTGAGCAATGGCACCTTACCAAAAGAAAAATTTATTTTCTATTTAGCACAAGACGCTTATTATCTTTTAGAATTTGGGCGGACGCTAAGCACCATTAGTGGGCGTATGCAGAATGCGGATTGGGTAATGGCTTTTGCCAGCTTTTCTACAGGTGCTATTTTTGCCGAGCGTAGTTTGCACGAAAGTTATTTCACCGAATTTGGTTTAGCTAATCATGTGCAACCTACGCCATCTACACTTTTATATACCAGTTATATACTTAGTCAGGCTGCCTATGCCAATGTAGAAATAGCAGTAGCAGCTGTTTTGCCGTGCTTTTGGATTTATAAGGCAGTAGGAGACCATATTCTCGCCCGGCAGAAAGGAGAAGCAAATCCTTACAAAAGGTGGATCGACATGTATGCGGGAGTCGAGTTTGCTGTTGCAGTAGAAAAAGCTATTGATATTGCAGATCAACTGGCGGTACAAGCGAATGCCGCAACCCAACAAAAAATGCTGGAAGCTTTCGAAATGGCAACACGTTTAGAATGGATGTTCTGGAATAGCGCTTATGAATTGGAAAAATGGAAAATTTAATATTTTAACCTGATAAACAGCAAAATATTTTGATAAAAAGTTAAAAACATGTCGGTATTTCCAATAGATTTAAAGAACTTTGCCATTCTATAATTTTAAAGCATCACATTGGAAGAAAGCAAGCAAGAACAGGAAATTTTAATTAAACAAGAAGATAAACCTGCATTAACGCAAAGCTCTCCGAAACAAGTACGTTTAGCCATATCTGCCTTTTACTTTATGCAAGGGGTTTGTTTTGCCAGTTGGGCCAGTAGAATTCCAACTTTTAAAGCTTCTATGGGCCTAAACGACGCAGAATTAGGTTCTATACTTTTTGCATTACCTGCAGGACAGATCCTAACCATGTTTTTTTCTGCAAAACTGACTACGCATTTTGGTAGTAAGAAAATGTTAAGGGCTACAGCACCGCTTTATGCCATTGCATTAACTTTTTTAGCATTAGCCAATACGGGTTGGCAGTTAGCTGCTTTTCTGGTTTTATTTGGCATTACCGGTAACCTGTGCAACATTGCCTTAAATACACAGGGTGTTGCTGGCGAAAACTACTACGGCAAACCTATCATGAGTTCTTTTCATGGCGCCTGGAGCATCGGAAATTTAACCGGTGCATTAATTGCGCTTGGATTGGTAAACTTAAAATTAGGGATGTATACCCATTTTTGGATTATTGCCTTAATATCTTTAACCAATGTGTTATTTAACGCGCAAAAATTACTTAATTACAATAAACCCGATACCGTAGCTGAAAAAACAAAGTTTTTCACCATGCCACAAGGTATCTTGGTATTATTGGGCGTTATTGCATTTTGCAGCATGGCTACCGAGGGCACGATGTTCGATTGGAGTGCTATTTACTTCGAGGATGTGGTGAAATTACCCCATAATAAAGCTATTATCGGTTATGCATCATTCATGTTTATGATGGCTAGCGGAAGGTTTATGGGTGTATATTTAATCGGTAAATTTGGGCGGAAAAATCTCCTGCAGATTAGCGGTGCCATTATATCTATAGGTATGGCGCTTGCCGTAATATTCCCTTATCTAATTACTGCAATTTTTGGTTTTATGCTTATTGGTCTGGGCGTTTCAAGTATTGTACCCATGGTATATAGCATAGCCGGAAACAACAGGAAAGTACCGGCCGGTAAGGCCATTACCATGGTTTCGAGTATTGGTTATTTTGCCTTTTTGTTTGGCCCGCCGTTAATCGGTTATGTTTCGCAACTATCCAGCCTGCGTTATTCTTTTGGGATTATTTCCGTGTTTGGTTTGCTGATTATTTTTTTGGTAGCGAAAATTAAAGAGATCAATTAGGCTTTCTATTTCGTTAAAAAAAATATATTGATTATGTGGGGCGCAAAGCTTGTACAAAACACTACATTTCTTCCCGCTTTTTGCTTGTACGCTTCGCTGCCTCGTACCTCATTGCTGCAGGGTAACACTCCAACCCCCGCCTGCAACGGGCAGGGGGGCTATGTGGCTACTGCAGCATTTCATTTGTCAGGTTGCGGGGCACAGAAACGAAGTTGCTAAACCTGATTGCAATGGAAAGCCCGGAGCGTAGCGGGGACTTGTAATGGAAAGCAGGGCTGCAAACCGCCAGGAACTACCGTACGCTCATTTCCAGGTCTTAAGATACTAGATATGTCCTAATTTATTTCGGTCGGTGAGACACCAACCGATAGGATAAGCAGCTTTTCATTTTGGGGTTTTAGCGTGCAGAAACGAAGTTGCTAAACCTGATTGCAATGGAAAGCCCGCATCCCGATTTTCATCGGGAGAGGACTTGTAATGGAAAGCAGGGCTGCAAACCGCCAGGAACTACCGTACGCTCATTTCCAAGTCTTAAGATACTAGATATGTCCTAATTTATTTCGGTCGGTGAGACACCAACCGATAGGATAAAATTCAGGTTGACGATTACCCGAGTGAGTCTCTACTAAATCTGGTGTGCTACTCTTTCTTTAGCAATCCATGTTCCTTTAAGGCTGCAACGGCAAGCTCGATCAATCTTAAATTTTCTTCCAGGTGCCCATGCTGTACTTCTACATTGATATAGGGAATATTATTTTGCATGGCATAAACCGATAGGGAACCATCATTGGTCGCGAATTTAGATTGAAGAATAACATTCACATTGGCCTTTTTTAAACTGCTGAACAACCTTGGCTCGGTTACATAAATCAGATCATCTCCATCCATCTGAAAGTTGATATACACCGAATCGGCAGTGCTGGCTAAGTCGTAACCTGGCAAATAAGAAGAAATGCCAAAACCGCCATCCGCATTATTATGGAGAGTTAAAAAATAACCCGTAGTTTTTGGGTCGTAAAAATCTACAATTTGCTTTCCTGCGTTCAATATGGCTTTTTCCACTTCGTTAGAGCTGAACTGGTTTTTCTTTAACCTGGTATTAACCCCCACTTCGGTATATATCGCATTTGGGTCTATGCGGTATTGATCGTCCATATAGCTGAAGTAATAATCCCTTACTCCACCATATTGACTGTCGATCAGTTCACCACCGTACCACCGGATATAATCAAAACCAGCCTTAACACCGGTATCTTCATTGTCATGTACCACTAAAAACTTTACGCCATTGGGTTTATAACTGTACTTTACCAGGGTAATATCCAAATTGCAAAGTTTAACGAAGTTCGAGTCGGTACGCATAGCGGCAAAAACAGGCGGATGTTGAGCTTGTACGAAGAGTGTAGAGCAAATTAGGAATAGGCTAAGAAGGGTTTTGAACATAATGCCTAATATACAATGTTGTTTGGTAATTTGTTTGGATGCAGTATAGTAGAATAATTTTCTTGTGAAATGAGGTCGGTTTAATAGTTCTTGTTGGCGCCGACCATGGTATGTCAGGAAATCTTATACGTACTGGATTTAAAAATTCCACAAAAAAAGCCCCGATTTGGGATCGGGGCTAATTGATTGTTAATTTGGAGGGATATTAATGTCCGTGATCTAAATCGTATTCATTTACATCTTTATGGTCATAAGGTTCAACCATTAATTCATCAATGGTTTTTCCTTTTTTATTGAAACCAAAGCGCTCTAACATTCTATCGAATATTAAGTACACTACCGGTACCACAATTAAAGTTAAGAACAGTGAACTGGTTAATCCGCCTACAATAACCCATGCCAAACCGTTTTTCCATTCGGCACCGGCACCGCTTGCCAGGGCAATTGGAAGCATACCGAATACCATGGCGATGGTTGTCATCAAGATTGGACGTAAACGTGCGTGGTTGGCCAATACAAGTGCTTCTTTGGTTTCTTTGCCTTCTGCTTTCAGGTGATTGGTAAAATCGACCAGGATAATCGCATTTTTCGCTACCAGACCCATTAGCATAATCAATCCTAAAATGGTGAAGATACCTATTGAGTTATTGGTTAAAGCCAGGGCTAATAATGCTCCGATTACCGCTAATGGAAGTGAAAACATCACCACCAGAGGATAAATAAAACTATCGTAAAGGGCAACCATAATGAGGTAAACTAAAATAATCGAAGCCAATAATGCGATACCTAAGGTACCAAAACCTTCGCTCTGGTTTTCCTGGTCACCTGCCCAGCTATAACTTACACCAACCGGCGCTTTAAGTTTACCATTTTTTTGCATTTCTTCCAGTTTTGCCTGGAACTCTGCAACCACCGTTCCTGTTGGTCTACCGATTGATTGCGCCTTAACCGATACCGAAGTGGATTTATTTAAACGCTCCAGCTGACTTGGACCTGAACCTTCCGTAATGGTTGCAAACTGTGATAATTTGATCTGTTTGCCATCATTATTTACAAAAATAAGGTTACGTACATCATCAATGTTCTGGCGGTTAAAGTTTTGATATTGGATGTTAATATCGTACTCGTATTCCCCTTTACGGTATTTACCATCGGTATTACCCGCAAATGCAGTTTGCATGGTAGAACCTACAGTTTGTAAGGTTAAGCCTACTGCCGACATCTTATCGCGATCTACCTGAACGTTAATTTCGGGCGTTCCCTTTTCTACGGATAATTTAATCTCTGTTGCGCCCGGAATAGATGCAAGCACTTTTTGTGCGCCTTCTGCATATTTCAAGGCACTGTCCAGATCAGATCCCATTACCACCAACTGGATCGGTGCATTTTCTGCAATACCCAGGATACTGATCGGAACGGTTTTTACTTTGGCTCCCACCAGTTCTTTGGCCAGTGCACGGCTCATTTTGGTAGCAAAAATATCAGAAGAGACGCCTTTACGCTGATCGCGTTCAACCAGTTTAACATTAATTTCAGATTTATAGGCTGTAGCCTGTGTACCACCGAAATCACCGGTCGATTGTCCGACAGTAGTAATCAACTGCGTAATTTCTGGCTGTTTATCCAGAAAAGCCTCTGCTTTTTGAGTGAGGAAGTTGGTTTGCTCTAAAGAAGCATCTTTTGGCAATTCTAACTGCACCAGGAACTCACCTTTATCTGATTTAGGGAAGAATTCAGAACCAATAAAACCACCTGCCAACAAACCGCATGAACTGAAGAACATAACTACTACGATAATCAGTGTTAAAGCTTTGTGATTCAACGACCAGGTTAAGATACTGGTAATCCACAAGGTGAATTTTTTAAGTTGTTTTTCAAACCACAGGATAAAACGGCCAAACAGATTTTTACCTTCAATACGTTCCAATTTACCGAAACGGGAGAAAATAAGTGGTACAATGGTAAATGAAGCCAGCAATGAAAGTAAGGTTGCAATAATTACCACAATACAGAACTGGCGTAAGATATTCGATACCAGACCGGTACTTACGGCAATCGGGAAGAATACCACCACAATTACGAAAGTAATGGATACTACCGTAAAACCAATTTCCCTTGTTGCATCAGATGCGGCCCTCACTTTGTTTTTACCCATCTCCATGTGTCGCTGTATATTTTCCAATACCACAATCGCATCATCCACCAGGATACCTACCACGAGTGATAGCCCGAGCAGCGACATTAAGTTTAAAGTAAAGCCGAATAGGCTAATACCGATAAAGGTAGCGATCAGCGAAACCGGAATCGATACCATTACAATTAACGCATTACGTAAACTGTGCAGGAAAAAAAGCATAACAAATGCCACTAAAATAACCGCGAGGATTAAATCATGGATAACCGCATCAGCAGATTCTAAGGTAAAGATCGAACTATCGTTTACAATTCTGATGTCTAATTTATTGGCTGCGTACTCTGTTTTAAGTTTGGCAATAATGGCATGTACACCTTTACTTACCTCTACAGCATTCGCGTCACTTTGTTTAATGATCTGGATGGCGATAGATGCTTTACGATCAATACGGGCCAGTTTCTCCGTTTCTTTCTGCGAATCCTGAACATCGGCCACATCACCTAAGCGGATCTGGGCACCATCCTTACCTGTGGTTAAAACCAGGTTTCTCAATTCCTCAATACTTCTGTATTTACCCGATAAACGGATCAATACGTCCTGGTTCTGCGTTTTAACACTTCCGGTAGGGAAATCCAGATTCGAAGAAAGAATCATTTGTTGGACCTGGGGAACTGCAAGGCCATAACCCTGTAGTTTATTGGCATCAAGCGAAACCTGGATTTCACGTTCAGAACCACCTACCAGGTTTACCTGTGCAATACCGTTTACCCTCGAAATTACCGGGGCAATACGTTTGTCGATTAAATCGTAAAAGCTTACGTCGTCCATATTGGCAGAGGCCGACATGGTAATTACCGGTAAATCGTCAAGCGAGAATTTACTCAATGATGGTGTTTTTACATCTTCGGGTAGCTCAGCCAGAATGGCGTTTACCTTACGTTGCGCATCATTTAACGAGATATCGATATTAGCGGCATCAGTTAGTGTAATGGTTACGGTTGATAAACTCTCAAACGAAACTGAGTTGATTTTTTTGATGTTTTCCATCGATGATACCGCATCCTCAATCTTTTTGGTCACGGTATTTTCAACCTCATTTGGCGAAGCGCCAGGGTAGATGGTTGAAATAGATACTACGTTGTTGGAGAATTTCGGAAGTAATTCATAACCCAACGAAAAGTAACTTAGTAACCCCAGCAAGGTAAGTGCGGTAAATACCACAATAACCAGCGAAGGCCTTTTTATAGATATATCTGTTATCTTCATTTTAATTCGTATTGCGTTTTGCGATTGGCGTATCGCGTTTTTAAAAGCTGAAAATTCCGCTAACTTACTTTACGATACTAACCGGAGTACCGTCAGTTAAGTTAATTTGTCCACTGGTAATCACAGTCTCACCTTCTTTTAAGCCGTCCAGAATTTCAACGTTATCGCCTAAAATGCGGCCAGCTACCACATTACGGGTTTTAGCCGTGTTGTTGGCTTTATCCAATACAAAAACCTGGTTACTGCTCACACTGCCCACAAATGATGTGCGTGGAATAAGGATGCTTGGGGCCTGTTTAGGGAATTTAAATACTGCAGTGCCATACATACCGGCTTTTAAGGTGTTTTTATGGCTGTTTTCCACTTCAATTTCAACCGGGAAGTTTAAAGTTGCATCAGCTTTAGCCGCGATGAAGGTTACCTTTCCTGAGAAACTATCTGTTGGGAAAACCGAAGATCTGATCTCGATCCGATCACCTATTTTAAGGTTCGCTACCTGCGATTCGTTCACATTAACTTTCAGCTTTAATTTGGAAACATCAACCAGTTCGAATAACTGTGTACCCTGAGCAGTTACAAAAGCACCAACTTCGATGTATCTTTTGTTTACAATGCCGTTAATTGGCGATTTAATATTTGCGTCGCTTAACCTTCTTTGTGAAGCCTGTAAACGCAATTTCGCATTTTTTGTGGCTAATTTAGCCTGATCTAACTGTTGTTGGGTAACGCCACCGGTTTGGAATGAGCTTTGATATCTGGCTTCATCTCTTTTTGCATTTTCGTAAGTAGCTTCAGCAGTTTCCCTATCAGTATTGATGATTTCGGCATCTATGCGGGCCAAAACCTGTCCCTTGCTTACCCTGTCGCCTTCGTCTACATAAATAGCCTTAACCCGCCCTGCGTTTTCCGATAAAAAGTTAAGTTCCTGTTTGGGAATAAAATTTCCGTTTGCACTGAAATCTAAATCCACAGCTTTTTTCTCTACTTCAGCAACACGAACGGCAACTGCACCGCCACCTTTAGCAATGAAAGCAGTTTTCTCTTCGTTCTTCTTTTTATTGTTGCTTAAAACATAAGCTATTGCACCAAGGGCAACAACAACTACGATGATTATGGTAATTACTCTTTTCATTTCTATTGTACTAGCGATTTAATATTTCCGTTCGATTTGATTAATTGTATTTCGGCTATTTTATAATTTAGTAAAGCCTGTGTATAACTGTTTTGTGCCGAGGTAAGTGCATTTTCGGTATCCAAAAGATCGGTTAATGAAGCTAAGCCGTTATTATAATTATTTTGGGTACTTCTGTAAATCTCTTGCGCTAAATCGGCATTTTTACGTTGCGATTTGATGGTATTTAAGTTGTTTCGCAATTGTATTTTCGCATTTTCGTAAGCCAGGTTTAAGGCATTATTGGTTTCTCTTCTGCTCTCCTGAGCCTTTTTAATGTCTACATCGGCCTGGCGGATTTTAGACCGGGTTAAAAAACCGTTAAAAATCGGTACTCTTAACGTCAAGCCAATTGCCGACGAACCGAAACCGATAGCTGAAGCATTCGAATTAAGGAAATCGAAACTATTGCTCTGGCTCGAATAGGTATAGTTGCCCGTTAAAGATAAGCTAGGATAGTATTCGGCCACATAGGCTTTGCGCTGTAAGGATAAAAGTTTATCCTGATTATTTAAAAGTTTAACTTCAGTTCTGTTTGCCAGATCGATAGAATCTGTAAACATAGGTAATGTAGTTACTTCCGTTAATTCGGTAGGAGGCAGGCTGATCGGGGTTGCAACCGCCATGCCCATCGAAAATTTTAACTGGTTTTCCAATTGGGTAATCGCATTGATCACTTGCTCACGTTGTGTGTTCAGGTTGGTCAGGTTTACACTGATCCGGTCTACATCGATTTTTCTGGCCAAACCATTTTTATACTGGGTACCCACAATTTTTTCGACTATCTTAACATTTTTGATGTTGGTATCGATTACGTTAAGCTGTTGCCTGTTTACCAAAACCTGATAATAATTGTTAGCCACCAGTTCGATAATCTGTTCTTCCGTTAATTGCGAGGTAAGCGCATAATATTCTTCGCTTGATCGTGCAGCCTGCAGCCCGGTAAAAACCTGTTGGTTAAATAACTGCTGCGAAAGCTGAACACCTGCAGTCGAATTCCAGTTTTGACCTAATTTAAACGATTGTGTTGCACCACCAATATTAGCCACCAGCTGACCAATAATTGGGTTGTACGTTAAACCCACGTTTCCGGTAATTTGTGGTAAAGCTTGTGCCCTAACTTCTTGTACCTTATATTTTCCACCTTCAATATCTAATTTGGCATTGCGTACTTTAGTATTGTTTTGGAGCGCAAAGGTGAGCGCATCTTTTAAGGTAATTTGCTGCTGTGCAATTGCCAGCTGCGGTAAAACCGAGCCGGTAATAACAATGAGCATTAATCTTACCATTTTTATTCTAAGCATAATGTACTGTTTTTTGTTTTTGGGTTCTTCTCTGTTTATTCAGCCTGTTAAGTTGAGGCTAGTGGTTTATGCCAACGTTAAGCGCTTAGTCTGCACACCTTAAACCTCTTACGAATATGGTAGTCAGGTTTTTTTGCTTTAACGTCATTTTATTTAGTGATTTTTTATCGGGGAAAAGATCTTTGCCTGTTTCCATAATACACATGGTAGAAAGGCCCATTAAACTTTCCAGATACAATTCCGCAACATGTGCAGTATCTTCATACTCAATTTCCCCTTTTGCTTTGGCCTGACTAAAAATCTCTGCGAAAAAATCTTTTTCCGATTCTTTTAGCGTACGTAGTTTGCCTTTAATCACTTCATCGTTCAGTAAATCCGGAATGCCTTCGGTAATGCGAAGCATATAATATTTCTGGAAGAAGGTATTCCGTACATCAACGATGTTAAAAAGAATCTCCTGCACTGGTAAATCAGGATTGTGTTTCTTTTTGATCAGTTCAAAGAAATCGTTAAATACTCTTTCTATTACTCCTAAAATCAAATGTTTTTTATCGGGGAAATAATAATAAAGAGATGGTTTGGATACGGATAAATCTTCGGCAATATCATTCATCGTGGTTTTGCCAATACCAAAATGGATAAAGCGTTTTATCGCACCATCAATAATTTGCTCTCTCTTTTTATCGGCTACAATCATTTTACTTTTCTACTTTCTGACTTTTTTAATATTTTAGTCAAAAATAGTGCTAAAAAATCATATGTCAGAAAATTTGGTTTCAAACCGTATTAAGCTTACAATCTTATGACATAATTTTGCCTGTTGAGATGTTTATATATCTTTACAAACCAATTATTTAGAAAAATTGTCTGCGTTCATCAACATCCTCACCGTACTGTTTACCATCATTGCTATGGAGTGTTTATCGTGGTTTATACACAAGTATCTATTCCACGGGCCATTGTGGTTTATGCATAAAAGTCACCACCAGCAATCAAAATCATTTTTCGAATGGAACGATTTGTTTGCCTTGCTATTTGCCGGAGTATCATTGTACCTTATGTACATTGATCAGGATAACTTAAGTTACCGGTTTTTTGTAGGACTGGGAATCACATTGTATGGCTTGATTTATTTTGTGGTACACGATTGGTTTGTGCACCGGCGTTTTAAAACTTTTAAAAGCAATAATGCTTACTTGCAAGCGGTAAGGAAAGCACATAAAATCCATCATAAAAACAGGGGAAAGGAAAAAGGAAAAGCCTTTGGTTTGTTGTTTGTGCGGAAAAGTTTGATAAAAAAATAACTAAAATATTTTAAAACTATATAATTAGTTTATATTTGACTGGTCATTAAATTAGTTAAGGTTATGAAAATTTTGGTTTTTTTAGCAATGCTTTTCTGGAGCACCGGTTTGTTTGCACAGTGGTTTACATTTGAGGTTAAAGGGCATATCGACGATGCTGAAAAAGCAAAGTATGCATATTTATATAGCGCAGGTAATAGAAATATTTTCTTAAAGGTGCCACTTGTAGGCGGAAATTTTAAATTTAGCTCAACTGCCAATTTGGATGGAAGTCTTTTACGCTGGGCGGTTATCTTTGTTGAAACACGAGATAATGTTACCGCAGCAGAAGTAAAGAAGAACCTCGATAGCAAAACCTGGCGACTGGGTGGAACGCCTAAAATAAAAAGTATCATCCTGGAAAATGTTGATTTAGATATCACAAAGGGAAGCCAGATTAATTATGCTAAAATTGCGGGTGGCGGTACATTTAATAAACAGCTTGAAGAATTAGGTAGTAATGGAAATGTTGATAAAATCAATTTATTTGATTTTATCAGAAAGTACCCTAACTCACCCGTGAGTTTACTTAAGTTACAAGGGTTAGTCAATTTTTTAAAAGTTTTACCTGCGGCTAAATTTGAGCAAATTTACGGCGGATCTCCTCAACAGATGTACGCAATGCTTTCTGATCGTTTAAAACAAAGCAAAGAAGGCAAGTTGATAAAAACGAAAATTGATGAAGGAAAGAATTAGAGGCATGCTATCACTATCAATTCAAGGTTTTCGTTCCAATGCTTTTATGATTAAAAATGATCATAAAATGTATTCAGTTGCTCTTTGATTCTATTGTTCATATTAGTTGTATTGGTGATTATTCTAAAATTTTGAGCTTTAATTTTGATAAGAGGATTACCAAAATCGTTCCTTAGCTATTTTTTATTTTACTTTTGCAGCATAACAGAAAATCACTATGCTTCAAATCCAGGAAAATATTTCGCTAAAACCATACAATTCCTTCGGTATAGATGTTCAGGCAAAGTCCTTTGCTGAAATTTTTTCGGAAGATGAATTGAAATCCCTGTTTGAGCATGAATTGGTAAAAAATCAAAAACTACTCATTATTGGTGGTGGCAGCAATATACTGTTCACACAAAATTATGATGGACTGGTGATCAAAATCAGTATTAAAGGCATTCAATCTAAAGTGATCGATGATCAGGTGTTGGTAACTGCCGGAGCAGGTGAAGTTTGGAACGACTTTGTAAACTACTGTGTAGAAAACCATTTTGCGGGCGTAGAAAATTTAAGCCTGATTCCAGGCACGGTGGGTGCATCGCCGATACAAAATATTGGTGCGTATGGGGTAGAGCTGAAAGATGTTTTTGAAAGCTGCACGGCATTTGAAATCAAAACCGGAGAAATGAAAACCTTTACCTACAATGATTGTCATTTTGGTTACCGCGAAAGTGTTTTCAAAGGCAGGCTAAAGGGGCAATATATCATCACATCTGTCACTTTCCGGTTATCGGCTGTGCCAAAGATTAATACTTCTTACGGTGCTATTGAAACTGAACTGCATAGCAGGGGCATAGCGCAACCGACAATTGCAGATGTTTCGGCTGCTGTATCGCATATCCGCGTGAGCAAACTGCCGGATCCATCTACCATCGGAAATGCTGGTAGTTTCTTCAAAAATCCGGTGATTGAAAAACACGAATTTGCAGATGTTGTGGCAAAACACCCCGATGTGGTGCATTATCCCACGGCAGATGGTAAAGTTAAGCTGGCAGCAGGTTGGCTAATTGAGCAATGTGGCTGGAAAGGCAAGGTGGTTGGGCAAACAGGTACCTGGCGAAACCAGGCCTTAGTTTTGGTTAACCACGGGCGAGCAACCGGCAAAGAAGTGTATGATTTTTCTGAACAAATAATAGACAGTGTGAAGTCTACTTTTGGGGTCACCTTAGAAAGAGAAGTAAATATTCTGTGACGAACGTTGATTATTAGTTAGTTACGTGTTTTTAGCCGTGTGCCAGAAAATTTTGGTATTAAGTTTGTTTGAGTTTTAGCGAATGAACAATAATTGATTTGTTTTTAATCTCCTAAAGCTAAATATCATGACAAAATTTGAATTCAATCATCTAGTTAATCATCACTCGGTATCACTTAGATCTTATGCTTTAAATTTTACTAAAGACGCAGAAGATGCAAATGATTTGGTTCAGGATACTATGCTGAAAGCGATTACTTATTACAATAAGTTTAAGGAGGGAACTAATTTAAAAGGCTGGTTGTTTACCATCATGAAAAATACCTTCATTAACAATTATCGCCGATTGGTTAAAACAAATACTTTAATTACACAGAGCGAAGATATCTCTTCTGCAAACCTATCCTATAGTGCTACTAAAAACAATGCAGAGAGCAAATTTGTGTTAGGTGATATCGATAAAGCATTAGCTCAATTGCCTGAAGAATATTATGTTCCTTTTATCCGCTACTTTGAAGGTTATAAATATCATGAAATTGCTGATATGTTAGAGATTCCAATTGGAACGGTAAAAACACGTATACATGTGGCAAGGGGTATTTTGAAGAAGTACCTTAAAACATATTCGAAAGAAATTGCCAGTACAGAATTGGCTTAAGATACATCTATTATAGAATTAGGGGCTCAGATTAATCTGGGCCTTTTTTGTTATCCCTCCAAAAAAAACGTTATCTCGACCGAAGCGTCTGCCCGTACAGGCGGGGAGAGATTTATCTCCGGATAGTACATCCCTTATATGATCTGGGTTTCTTACCTTTTTGAATCTGCGCGAGCAAATGGAACTACACCTCATTTTTGATTCCCACGGATAACGCTGAAAAGGCCGCAGATTTATTTCATAATGGATATATCATGATCTGCATTTTGAGCATAGCCGGATCAGCATGACGATTGCCTTGTAAAAAGCGTTAAAAAGCAAAAAGCCCGGAAAATCCAGGCCTTTTTGCTTATCATATATTTGGTTAGTTGATTCTTATTTTTTCTTTCAACAATTTGCCTTCTCTCTTATTTCGAAACAAATGCAAACTTCAAACGATTATGTGTTTTTTAAGATTATTGCAGTATTTTTGTTTTGTGGTTATAAAGATAAGGGAAATTTTAAATTTGTCAAGCTTTTTTTAACTTTTTTTTTATTTCTTTTGCTACCACTTGTCCCGAAATGATTGCTGGTGGCACCCCAGGCCCCGGAACGGTTAACTGGCCGGTGTATAAAAAATTTGTTACTTTACTTTTCATTTTGGGTTTTAGAAAAGCGGTCTGTTTCAGAGTGTTTGCTAATCCATACGCATTCCCTTTAAAGGCATGATAATCTTCCACAAAATCTTTCATGGCATAACTGCGTTTAAATAAAATGCTGCTGCTGATATCGTTTCCAGTCAAATTTTTAAAGCGATCAATCAGCACATTAAAGTATTCTTCTCTTTTGCTTTCGCTATCTTCCAAATCTGGTGCAAGCGGAATTAAAAAGAAAAGATTTTCGCAGCCTTCCGGTGCTACACTTTCATCGGTTACTGAAGGGCAGCAGGCATAAAACAGTGGCTTTGATGGCCATTGCGGATGGCTGTAGATTTCTTCGGCATGTTGGTCAAAATTCTCATCAAAGAATAAGTTATGGTGTAATATATTGTCTATTTTTTTATTTAAGCCTATATAAAATAAAAGACAGGACGGTGCCATTGTTCTTTTATCCCAATAATTTTTGTCGTAATTACGGTATGGTTGGTCGAAAAGATGCTGGTCAATGTGGTGATAATCTGCGTTACCCACCACAAAGTCGTTTTTGAAATTTCCCTGATTCGTAACCACGTACGCTGCCAGGTTGTTTTTTACCTCAATTTTGGTTACTTCGGTGTTGAACATGAATTTTACCCCTTCGGCTTCTGCAATGTTTTGCATAGCGGCCACAATTTGATGCATACCGCCCATTGGGTACCAGGTGCCTAATACAAGATCAGCGTAGTTCATCAGGCTATATAATGCAGGTGTATGCTGTGGCGTGGCACCTAAAAATAAAACCGGGAATTCCAAAAGCTTCCGCAGGCGTTCATTCTTAAACAGCTTATGCACATGTTTTCGCATATTGCCCAAAAGCTGTAGTTTAATGCCGCTAATGGCTAACCTGGGGTCAAAGTATTCCATTACGCTATGCGAAGGCTTAAAAACATACTCATTCATGCCTACATCGTATTTATATTTAGCCTGATCGAGAAAATATTTGAGGTTACTGCTGCTTCCCGGCTCAAGTTTTTCAAATAAGGCATACAAATCATCCAATGTTGCCGGAACATCAATCGTATCGTTTTTGCCAAAATAAATGCGGTAAGAGGGGCTTAACCTTTTTAATGCATAAAAATCAGCAGTCGTTTTGCCGAACAGGTTAAAATAGTTTTCGAAAACATCCGGCATCCAGTACCAGCTGGGACCCATATCAAAAAGAAAACCGTCTTTTTGCCAGGTTCTGGCCCTGCCTCCTGCCATTTCGTTTTTTTCGATAACGGTAACATCGCAGCCATCTTTGGCCAATAGGGCTGCTGCAGCCATGCCTGCAAAACCGGCGCCGATAATGGTAACCGTGGTTTTTTTCTCCATGGTGTAAATAAAGGAATTTTATCGCGTTTTGTTTTGGTTTTTTCTCACGCTGTGTCTGTTATTCCGAATGCCATGAAAAATCTTTCTTGTCGATGGTATTTAATCAGTTTACTTGATCAATGGTTTTGGGTAGCATGTTTTATCAGTTTAAATACCTTTTGCCGTGCTGCTATTGACATGACCTGATAGAAGAATCGTCAATTATACTGAAGCCAGCCCGGTTTTTTGCCGGTGCCGAAAGGCCCGCCTGTACAGACGGGAAGAAATCTATAGAGACAGATTTAGCTGCGCTGGGTACTTCGTGGTTCTCAACTGCGTTGCGCTCTGCTTGAAATGACGAGCCCAAAAATGGCTGTCAATCATATTGATTTTTATACCATAAATTATTCCACAGTAAGACAGAGCAAACAAATGCGCCCAGCTTTTCTTACATTTGCCACCATCTCATGATTAAACTACGTATAATATTTCTCCTGCTGTTGGCATCAGGCAACATTGCCTACGCACAACTCTCCAACCAGGAAATTGCGGTATTGAAAACCAACATGGTTAAAGCGGTAGAAAACCCGAAGCTAACTGATTCCTTATTTGCAAAGCTGAATAAACTGCCCAATAAAACCGCATTGGTAACGGGTTACCTGGGTACTTTGGAAGCCCTTAAAGCCAAACACTCCTGGAATCCATACAATAAGATTAAATATGTAAGCCAATCGCTAAAAACGATGCAGAAAGCAATAGATATGGATGGGGAAAATATGGAAATCCGTTTTATGCGTTTTTCGATCGAATTTTATACCCCTTCCTTTCTCGGTTTCAGTAAAAATTTAGCGCAGGATAAAAGGGAAATTATTAAACATTATCAAAATGGAAATTTTGGCCTTGCCGATGCGGAATTGGTAAAAAACGTAGCTAAGTTTATGATCAACAGTAAAAAATGCAGTGCGGCTGAAGTTAAAATTTTAACAAAATACCTTTAAAATGAATTATACCTATCTACTTATTAATATAGCCGTAATTTTTTTTCCGCTGGTTTTATCATTCGATAAAAAAGTTTATTTTTTTAGCAAATGGAAATTTATTTTTCCTGCCATATTGCTTACCGGTATTGTTTTTTTAATTTGGGATATCCTTTTTACCAAGCTTAACGTATGGTCTTTTAATCCTGATTACCTCGTGGGGATAAACCTTTTTGGCTTACCTTTAGAAGAGATGCTGTTCTTTTTAACTGTTCCATATGCCTGTGTATTTATTTACGAATGTTTAAACATCTATTTCCCGAAAAATAACCTCCAAAAGTATAGTCTTGCAGTAAGCAATCTTTTTTTGGGCCTTAGTGTAGCCCTGTTGTTTTTTGGTTATAACAGGTGGTATACGCTGATCAATTTTGGCTTTTTGCTGATCGTGCTGGCCTATGTAGAATATGTCAATGTAAAATTAAGGTTTATGTACAGGTTTTACAGGGCTTATCTGGTTTCGCTTGTTCCTTTTTATATCGTAAATGGTTTTTTAACCGCTGTTCCAGTGGTTATGTACAACGATAAAGAAAATATAGGTTTTAGGGTAGGTACGATACCTTTCGAAGATCATTTTTATTTAATGAGTTTATTGCTGATGAATGTTTTTCTTTACGAGTTTTTTAAAAGCAGAGCGGGTAAAACAAGCGCATAGCAGATTGTAATATCCAATGCCATTTTTTAAAAAATGTACGTGCTGTGTCTTTTGGCAGCATCAGCCCCGCTTTTGCTTTACCTCTTTGCACTTCGTGTTCGCTGCAATCCCTTAGGTTTAGGAATAACGGCTTATGCACCCTGCAACCCTACCAATGAAATGCTGTTTTGGCCAGTTAGCCCTGTATGCAGCGGTACCCTGGAGCAACGAGGTACGAGGCAGCGAAGCGTACAAGCGGAAAACGGGAGGGCATTTGGTGTTTTGCACAGGTCTTGCGCTCGACTTGGTCAAGATATTTTAGCTTTTATCCTATCGGTTAGTGTCTCACCGACCGAAATAAATCAGGGCATATTTAGTATCTTAAGACTTGGAAATGAGCATGCAGTAGTTCTTGGCGGTTTGCAGCCCTGCTTTCCATTACAAGTCCTCGCTGCGCTCCGGGCTTTTCATTGCAATCGGGTTTAGAAACAAAGGTCTGTGCCTTGCCAACCTAAAAAATGAAATACTGTTTTAGCCAGTTAGCCCTGTATGCAGCGGTACCCTTCAGCAACGAGATACGAGGCAGCGAAGCGTATAAGCGGAAAACGGGAGGGCATTTGATGTTTTGAACAGGTCTTACGCTCCACTTGGTCAAGATATTTTAGCTTTTATCCTATCGGTTAGTGTCTCACCGACCGAAATAAATTAGGGCATATTAGTATCTTAAGATCCGGAAATGAGCATGCAGCGACCCTGGGCGATGTGTAGCCCTGCTTTCCGCCTGTAGTCCCTCCTTTTCAATCGGGAGCTACCGCTTCAATCAGTATCTATGTGATAAAGTGATCTTAGTTCAAGTGGTCTTAAGCAAGCCACAATTGTTAAATTTAAACAAAGAATAGAACTAAGATCATGACAAATTTAGCAGAAAAATTAGATTATCCTATCGGTTGGTGTCTCACCGACCGAAATAAATTAGGGACGTAGTTAGTATCTTAAGACTTGGAAATGAGCATACAGTAGCTCTTGGCGGTTTGCAGCCCCGCTTTCCATTACAAGTCCTCTCCCGATGAAAATCGGGATGCGGGCTTTCCATTTCAATCAGGTTTAACAACTTCGTTTCTGCGCCCCCGCGACCTGACAAATGAAATGCTGTTTTGGCCAGTTAGCCCCGTATGCAGCGGTACCCTGCGGCAATGAGGTACGAGGCAGCGAAGCGTACAAGCGCAAGGGCATTTGATGTTTTGTAGCGACCTTGCGCTTCAGATGGGAATTGTAAATCGAAATACCCTGCCGATAAGTCTTCGAATCTGCTCAGACAGAAAACTTTGCATTAATCTTTTGATTTGAAACTGATAGCTGCTTATAATAACATAAGGCATTAACGAAAACACAAGCTTATATGCCCTTATATTTCTGATAGGGTTAAAAACCTTTTGATTATCTTCAACCCGAAAATTAATTAAATGGATTTACCTAATTATACCAAACAACAACTTGCGTTGCGGAACGGACAGGATAAGCCTCAGATTTGGGTGGCTTATAAGGGTTTGATTTACGATATGACGGATAGCAGGTTATGGAAGAATGGGAAACATTATGAACATTGGGCAGGGCAGGATTTGACTGATGAGCTGCCGGATGCACCCCATACCGAAGCTGTGTTTGAAAAGTTTGTTCCGATAGCTATGCTTGCCAAACCAGATTGATTTTAGCAGCTGGTTCATCGCTAAAAACATTAACTCAATAAAAAAACTGCAGACTTGAAGACTAATTTCTTAAAGCCTGCAGCTAACTTGCAATATGAAACTGTTAAATGGTTATTAAAAACAGTTAACTCCTTACGCTTCTATCGTGAAAGAACTTAGGCTTACAAATTCCTGAATTCTTGCGGCAACTTCTTCATCGGTTAAATTCAATAACTTTTCTGTTCCAAATTTCTCCACACAAAATGAAGCCAGGGCAGAGCCATAAATAATTGCGTTTTTCATGTTATTGAAGTTAATGGTTCCCACTTTGGCCAAATAGCCGATAAATCCTCCTGCGAAGGTATCACCGGCACCTGTCGGATCGAATACTTCTGCCAAAGGTAAGGCTGGGGCAGAGAAAATCTGATCTTCATGAAATAACAATGCACCGTGCTCACCTTTTTTAATGATCAAATATTTTGGGCCCATGGTAAGGATTTTCCTGGCGGCTTTTACCAGTGAATATTCTCCTGACAGCTGACGTGCTTCAGCATCATTAATGGTTAATACATCTACCATTTTAATGGTTTCCAGTAAATCATCCATCATAATATCCATCCAAAAGTTCATGGTGTCCATTACAATTAACTTAGGGCGGTTTTTAAGGCGTTTTATCACGGTTTGCTGTACTTGTGGTGTGAGGTTGCCCAACATCAGGTATTCGCAGTCCTGATAGCTCTCGGGGATAATCGGGTCAAAATTTTCCAATACATTTAATTCCGTAATCAACGTATCGCGGCTGTTCATATCATTATGGTATTTCCCGGACCAGAAAAATGATTTTTCGCCAGCCTTAATCTGTAACCCTTCGGTATCAATACCATGTTTGGTAAAAGTGTCGATGTCTGATTGATGAAAGTCATCACCCACCACAGCTACAATTTTTGCTTTATTATAAAAGTAAGAAGCGGCTAAACTGGCGTAAGTTGCTGCGCCACCTACAATTTTATCTGTTTTTCCGAAAGGAGTTTCAATAGCATCAAAAGCTACAGTACCTATGATTATCAGGCTCATATATATGTGTTAAATTTTTTTAAAAATTTTTCAGTGCAAATATTGCATAAATAATTTAAAAGCCCTAATATTGCATTCCCAAAACAAACAAGCGGATGTTTGCTGAAAAGTTTAACTATGTTTCTTTTTTTGGATAGCCGGATTCCTTCTTAGCTCAGCCGGTTAGAGCATCTGACTGTTAATCAGAGGGTCGCTGGTTCGAGCCCAGCAGAAGGAGCAGATTTTTAAAGCCTTACAACATTGTTGTGAGGCTTTTTATTTTTGAGCTGGGTGAGAAGTTTATCTGAGCGCAGGCGAAGGGAGCCCAGCAGAAGGAGTTTAAAGCGGATGACGATAGTTATCCGCTTTTTTTGTTTCAGGTTTATTTTGATGAAAGATTTATTGGATTCCTTAAGTAGGCTCATTCTAGGTAACCCGTACATGCGGGATGAATCAGAGGATCGCTGGGAAGTATGATCCCGATTCTTCGGGAAGCCCGGCAGAAGGAGCTAAAAGCGGATAAAGAATCAGGAATTAGCGATCAGGCCAAATGGTTTTTAGCCGAAGGTTCAGATGCGGCCGTAATGACGCGTAGCATCCCCATTGCAAAAGCCTGGGATGATGCCATGATTGTTTATGCGCAAAACGGTGAAGCCATACGGCCTGAGCAGGGTTATCCCATCAGGTTACTGCTGCCCGGTTTTGAAGGCAATATGAATATTAAATGGATCAGGCGCATCGAACTTTCAGACGAACCCTATATGACCAGGGAAGAAACGTCAAAATATACTTACCCTGTAAAAGATAAAATCAGAATGTTTAGCTTTGAGTTGGATGCGCGTTCCATCATCACCTGTCCGTCTTATCCCCAGAAGGTAAATAAAGGCTGGGTAGAAATACGTGGAATTTCCTGGAGCGGCAGGGGGAAGGTAGAAAAAGTAGAGGTAAGCACCGATGCCGGAAAAACCTGGCAGCTGGCCACTTTACAGGAACCCGTGCTCAGTAAAGCACATACTTATTTCAGGTATCTGTGGAATTGGAAGGGTGAAGCTACTGAAATATTAAGCCGCGTTACTGACGAAACCGGTTATTTACAGCCCACTTTGGCGCAATTGGTAGAAGCCCGTGGCCCAAACCCGGGTGGCTATCACATGAATCCCATCACGGCATGGGAGATTAAAAATGACGGAACCGTTTTATTTAAACCGGAAACCATAAAATAACCAGATGAAACCAGAAAAACGGGATTATGACGCAATTGTAGTAGGATCAGGGCCAAATGGCCTGGCCGCCGCTATTCTCTTGCAGCAACAGGGACTTTCCGTTTTAATAATAGAAGGTAAAGAGGTGATTGGAGGCGGATTGAGCACTGCTGAACTTACGTTGCCCGGCTTTACGCATGATGTATGTTCGGCGATCCACCCGATGGCGCTGGCTTCACCCTTTTTTAAAACCCTGCCGCTAACAGATTTTGGATTAGAATACCTGCAGCCTGTTTTGGCCGCAGCACACCCTTTTGATGACGGAACTGCTGCGATACTGGATCATTCTATTGATAAAACCGCTGAATATTTAGGTGCCGACGCAAAAAATTATACTGCATTGATGGAAAGCATAACGGCTGCCTGGCCACTCATTGATGAAGATGCACTGGGACCTCTCCATTTCCCTAAACATCCATTGGCAATGGCAGGCTTCGGACTAAAAGCATTGACCAGTGCGACAGGTTTTGTTAAACGTTTTAAAGACCAACACGCCCGGGGCCTTTTTGGCGGAATGGCTGCACATGCCATACAACCGCTAAGCAATTTAAGCACCACAGCCATTGGTTTGGTATTAATGGCCACAGGTCACCTTAAGGGCTGGCCGATACCTAAAGGCGGGTCAAAATTTATTGCCGAAGCGTTGGCTGGTTATTTTAAATCGCTGGGCGGAAAAATCGAAACCGGAATTTTTGTTACATCTTTAAATCAATTGCCCTCAACCCATGCGGTGCTTTTTGATGTGACCCCGAAACAGTTACTGCAGATCGCCGGGCATCAATTTTCCAATATTTATAAATGGCAGCTTGAACGTTACCGCTATGGTATGGGGGTGTTTAAGGTAGACTGGGCATTAAACGGGCCGATTCCGTTTACCGCTAAAGAATGCCTTGGCGCAGGTACAGTACACCTGGGTAATACTTTCGAAGAAATAGCGGCTGGTGAGCTGATGACCAGTAAAGGCCGGCAGGCTGAAAAACCTTTTGTGCTTTTGGCGCAGCAAAGTTTGTTTGATCCTTCGCGCGCACCTGAGGGAAAACAGACGGCCTGGGCTTACTGCCATGTTCCCAACGGGTCGAAACAGGATATGACAAGCCTGATCGAAAATCAGGTAGAGCGTTTTGCGCCTGGCTTTAGAGATCGGATCATTGCCAAGCACACGATGAATACTGAACAGATGGAAGCGCATAACCGCAACTACATTGGAGGAGATATTAACGGAGGGATCCTAGACCTGGGACAATTATTTACCCGACCGGCTTTGAGGTGGTCGCCATATAAAACTTCCGCCAAAGGATTGTACCTCTGCTCGTCTTCTACTCCGCCGGGAGGTGGCGTACATGGAATGTGCGGCTACAATGCCGCAAAAAAAGTTTTAAAAGATATTTTCAATATAAAAATCAGATAACCCTAAAGAAAAAACGATGTCAACACAGAACAATGCTTCAGGAACTACAGAAGCTTTAACAGATGCAGGGATCACGCCCGACAAAAAAACATTTTTACAATCGCTTACCGAAGATTGGTGGGCGGTCATTTTAGGAACGATCATTATTGCCACCGTACTTTATTTAACCCATAACGGTACAACAATTACTTTACCCGCTTATAAATGGGCTACTTCTGATGATCTTTTTAATAAAATTCTTTCAGGAGGGAATTTATTGCTCATTTTAGAAACAGGTGCAGTTTTTCTGGTACTTGCAGCCATAGCCATTGGTCTTTCTGGAGGTAATGTAGCGAGGTTTGCTGCAGGTTTCTCTCTCATTTACTTTTTTGCGATCATTTCCTTCATCATTGGCGGCAATAAAAACGTTTCTTATCTCGGACTGGAATATGTGGTGTTTGCTTTGCTGACCGGAATTTTTTTAGGTAATGTGTTAAGACTGCCTGATTGGCTGAAAGAGGCAGTAAGATCTGAATTTTATATCAAAACTGGTCTGGTTATTTTAGGCACTACCATTTTATCGGCCGATTTAATTAAAGCTGGTTTACCCGGAATTGTCCAGGCGGTTATTGTAGTAACGGCCGTATGGTTTTTCTCATTATGGTTGAGCCGCAGGTTAAAAGTGGATGATGAATTTGGTGTGATTTTAGCTTCAGCGGTATCTATTTGTGGCGTTTCAGCAGCGATAGTTGCTGCAGGAGCCATTAATGGCGATAAACGCAAACTCTCTTACGTAACCACATTGGTGTTAATTATGGCCATTCCGATGATGATCATCCAGCCCTGGGCGGTGAGGTATTTTCATATCCCTGATGTTATTGGAGGTGCCTGGTTGGGTGGTACATTAGATACCACTGCAACGGTTACTGCGGCAGGCGATCTGGTTGGACCAATAGCAGTTAAAGCCGGGGTGATTGCAAAATTCTCGCAGAATGTATTTATCGGTGTGGCGGCATTTTTTATCGCCATATGGTGGGCCTATAAAAAACCCAAAGGCGAAAATGGTGAGGTTTTGGTTAAAGCGGAAAGCCCGGGTCTGAAAATTGTATGGGAGCGTTTCCCGAAATTTGTACTGGGCTTTGTTGCGGCATCACTGGTATTCTCTTTCTTACTCTCGCCAGCCACCGCTAAAAATGTAGCGCCCACCTTAAATGGCTTGCGTACCGTTTGGTTTGCCATTGCTTTTATCTCCATCGGTATGGAAGCCAAATTTTCATCACTGGTAAAACTGCAGGGTGGCCGGCCGGCGTTCACCTTTGTAACCGCTCAGATTTTCAACATCTTTTGGACATTGTTATGGGCTTATATCCTGTTTGGAGGATATTTATTCCCAGTGCCGGATTTTAAATAAAAAAATTATTACCTCATGTCTCGGTCCGTGTCTCCACGGACCGAAATTAATATTTGTTGGTCTTTGCTCTTCAGACCCCTTTCTGGTTGTCATGCTAAACGCCGGGAAAACCTTCCAAGTAAGCATGAATGCCATAATAGCAATAAACAACAAATAAATTATCTGTTTCATATGAGCATTTTCTTTAATTAAACATAATCCTTAAGGGAGCATCCCTTGTTTCTGTATTTCATCTGTTAGAGCATCTTCGCGCCACTCAGAAAGACAGATTTATCCAGGCAGATTGAATTTCCTGGCTGATACAGGCCGTCGGTTAATTATTATCCTGCAGCGACGCGGTACGAGGCAGCGAAGCTTAAAAGCGGAAAACATGTAGTATTGTGCAAAGGTCTTGCGCTCCAAATAGAAGTTACTCCTGTATGGTGATGGAAAAGAATTCTTTGTTTTAGGAAATGAGCAGGCAGTAGTTCTTGGCGGTGTGAAGTCCCGCTATTCATTTCAAGTCCTCGCTGCGCTCCGGGCTTTACATTTCTATCGGGTTTAAGGAATAGGTGGCCCCTGCAAACTTAAATAAAAGCTGCTTTTTGGCCAAATCAGGTTACAATAACTTTTGGTAACAAAAGAAACGTAATCCGGGGCGTTTGGCTAATCCAATTTCGCCGCTAAACTGATAACCAAGTTTTGGGAAAAGTGCCTGGGTGGCTATGTTTTTACTGTTGGTATCTACCCTTAAGATAGAAATGTCCGAATCTTTTGCTACCTGTTCGGCCTGTTGCATCAAAGCTTTGGCAATGCCCTTGCCCTGGCAATCGGGGTCAACGGCCAGGCGGTGTGTAACAATAGCTTTTTCGGTAATGTCCCAGCCGGCATCTGCATATTCGGGGTCTTGATCTGTAGTAATAGCTGAAACTCCCACAATTTCTTTTTCCAGTTCAGCTACCCATAACTGGCCAACACCAATATCGCTGGCAAATACTTCAGGGTTCGGATAATCATCTCCCCACTGGAAATTTCCGGCAGCACGCATTGAAGGGACAACCTTGCCCACCAGTTGCATTATAAATGGTATATCTTCTGTAACAGCTAATCTTATTCTCATGGCTGCAAAGATAAAGAATGGGTTTATTAGTTCAATTGCCATTGGTTAGTTTGGGGAAGAGTTGTAGCGGTTAACGGGTTGATTATCTAAAAAGGTTAGTTGTGGCTAAACCCTAACCACTCAACGCTTAACTGTTCAAACAGGCCAATCGACTCTGGACTAAAGACTAACCGTCTTCATCAAATCTTCATCTTTCTGCCTGATATTTGAGCATATTGCTCTTCATCATATTCCGGCTAATAATTAGCTGTTAAGGAATTGTTTTCCAATTGTTTTCTTCTGATTTTCATATTGTTAAATTAAGGTTAAACTTAATTTGAAATTAATATTGAGTTAATATTGGTACTGTTGTTTTGTGCCAAAATAAAACAACAGAAAATGAAATCACGTATACTATCTCTGATCAGTATTCTTGTACTCCTGATTACGTTTGCTCAGGCTCAGGTTACAACATCTAGTATTAATGGAAAGATTAAAGATAACAAAGGCATCATCCCTGGTGCAACCATTGTTATGGTGCACATTCCCACCGGAACAGTATCCAAAGGTTCATCAAACGAATCCGGGCTGTACCGCATCGGTAACTTAAATCCTGGCGGGCCATACAAAATTACCGTAACTTTTGTGGGTTATAATCCGGTAGTAAAGGAAAACATTTATTTAACCCTTGGCTCAGATATAAAATTTGATGTTGATCTTCAGGAACAGGGCAATCAATTGGCCGAAGTCAATGTGAAAGGCCAGAAAGGCGGAACGAAATCTGGTGCAGGTACCAGTATTGGCGAAGGCCAGATTAAAACCCTGCCTACCATGAACCGCAGTTTGCAGGATGTTACCCGCGTAACGCCTCAGGGTAGTAAAGATAATACTTTTGGAGGTACCAATTTCAGGTACAATAACGTAACCATTGATGGTGCAATCAATAACGATGCGATCGGTTTTAGTCCTTCATTGGGTGGACAGAGCGGAAGTTCTGGTATGCCGGGAAGCAGTACACGAACCAACCCGGTTTCGCTTGATGCAATCCAGGATGTTACCGTTCTGCTTTCACCTTACGATGTTAAAGTGGGTAATTTTTTAGGTGGTAGTATTAATGCGGTTACGCGTGGTGGTACCAACGATGTAGTAGGGTCGGTTTACGGTTATGGCCGTAATGCTTCTCTGATCGGCAGAAATAAAATCGGCGATAACAGTAAAGAGCCGTCCGCTTTTCACGATTATCAAACCGGTTTCCGTGTGGGTTTCCCGATTATAAAAGATAAATTGTTCTTCTTTACTAACGAAGAGATTACCCGTCGTCAGGATCCCGTAATTTTAGGTGCAGGATCATCTGACATGAAATTACTTACTGCAAATGATGCACAGCAGATTTCTGATTACATGAAAACTGCTTATGGTGTAGACGCAGGTACGTTCGGTAATTACAATATCTATTCGCAATCAAACAAATTCTTTAACCGTTTAGATTGGAATATCAGTGAAAGCACTCAATTGACCATCAGAAATAACACCATTATTTCTAAAGCAACAAACCTGGAAAGAGACCAGCTTAACTTCAGGTTTGGTGGTATCGATTTCAGGCAGAACAATAACCAGACTTCAACCGTTGCCGATTTGAAAACCCGTTTTGGAAATTCAGCTACCAATAATTTAATTGTAGGTTATTCTACCGTGCACGATTACCGCAATCCACTTTCCAATCCGGCTGTACCGCAGATCGAGATTGCGGCTAACGGAGGAACATTGTTTTTAGGTACCGACCGCGAAGCGAGTATCTTTAATATGAAACAGAATACTTTCGAATTTACCGATAACTATACTTACAATTCAGGTATTCATACTTTTACGGTTGGTACGCACAATGAGTTCTACAAAATTAACTACGGTTTCGTAAATGCATGGAACGGTCGTGTAGCTTACAGCAGTATAGCTGATTTCCTGGCCAACAAGCCAAACCGGGTACGTACAAGTTACAACTATGACGACAATACCCGTGATAACATCATTAACAATCCAACTGCAGAATTTAATGTAAATATGTATAGTATATATGGACAGGATGAAATTCGTATTGGTGACCGTTTTAAGTTAACGCCAGGTTTACGTTTTGATATGGCAAATCTACCTACTATGCCAGCATTGAGTCCAAAAACCACCAACTCGCCTGTTGATGCCAATTACGGCACAACTTATACCTACACACAACCATCATCCATTACCGGCAAATTCCTGAACAAAATCCAGATTTCTCCGCGTGTTGGCTTTAATTTCGATGTATTGGGTAAGCAAAGTTTGGTCATGCGAGGCGGTACCGGTTTATTTACCAGCCGTGTCCCTTTTGCGTGGATTGGTTATGCTTATTATAATAACGGCGTAAACTACGGTGCTTTTGATAAATCGTATGTTTATGCAAATGCAGATCCTGCAAAAATTGTTACACCGGCAGCAGGTTCAGACCCGATCAGAGATGCTTTGACCGGTAATGGCGAAGCAGGTTATGTAACTAAACAAGGTGTAAATGTTAAAGATGCCAGTGGCGCTACGCAGGTAGATTTAGTTGATAATAACTTTAAAATGCCAAAAGCCTGGAGAAGTAATCTGGCCTTCGATTATAAAACAGAAGACCAGTGGAAATTTACAGTTGAGGGAATCTTCAGTCAGGTAATTAAAGATGTACAGTTCCAACAGATCAACTATGTAGATAATCCAAAGTACATGGTTTATGATACACAAAAACAACAGCCTATATATTCAGGTACGAAAATCAATCCTTTGTACACAAATGCCTACTTGTTATCAAACACCGATAAAGGATATAAATATAGCTTAACTGCACAGGTCAGTAAATCACTTCCTTTCGGTTTAGATATGATGGTAGCCTATACCTACGGAAGATCAAAAGATATTGCCAATGGTATCCGTAACTCAATGGAATCTAACTGGCAGTTAAACCAGGCACTTAGTCCGAATAATCCGGGATTGGCTTATTCAAACTTTGATATCCGCAACAGGATCATTTCGACCATCAACTATAGATTGGATTGGGCTAAAAACGGTAAATATGTATCTAACTTCTCGTTATTCTTCAGTGGTCAGTCGGGTTCTCCATACTCATTGGGTTTAGTAAACACCAGGATCAATGGAACAGGACAGACTGTAAGTTTAATGTATGTGCCTGCAGTAGGCGAAACACAGAAATTCTTTGCCAATACAGCTGATGGAATTGCGCAGGCAGCTGCGTTTGATAACTATATCAACGGTGATAAATACCTAAGCAGTCGTCGTGGTGATTTTACCGAACGTAACGGTGCACGTACCCCTTGGAATGTTCAGGCTGATTTCCGCTTCGCTCAGGACATACAGGTGGCCAAAGGAAAACATCCACATGTGCTTACCTTAACCTATGATATCATTAACCTGACCAATCTGGTGAATAAAAACTGGGGAGTTCAGTATTTCTCTCCTAATACTTATAACTCGATGGCCAGTATGGGTATCAAAGTGGCAACCGCCGGAACACCAACCACTTATCCGGTTTATACGTTTGCACAAAAAGATGTAACCTCATATTCTAAAGATTTCTTTGCCTCACGTTACCAGATGCAATTGGGATTAAGATATAGTTTCTAATCTTTTTTAAAATAGTATGTTTTAACGGTCTGACCTGATCAGGGTCAGGCCGTTTTTTGTTTAGCGGCACACCTTATTGATAGTTAAGCGACAAAGTTTACTTAGTAACAATGTTAAACAAGATGAAACCTAAAAGAGGCTTTACTTCGCCAATATAACAGCAGAATATATTAATCAATCACCATGGATCCTTTTTCTGATTTTTAATGATCTGATATTCAGTGTTAAATTAATAGTATGATCCAGCGTTTTAAAATGAAGATTCTTTTCTTAAATAATAATTAAATAATTTTTTGCATAAATAATTTAAAAGCACTAATATTGCACTCCCAAAACGAACAAGCGGATGTTTGCTGAAAAGTTTAAAATCAGCTGTTTTTTTGGATAGCCGGATTCCTTCTTAGCTCAGCCGGTTAGAGCATCTGACTGTTAATCAGAGGGTCGCTGGTTCGAGCCCAGCAGAAGGAGCATAAAGCGGATAATGAAAGTTATCCGCTTTTTTTTGTTTAAAAATTAAGCTGGGCGAGAGATTTATCCTAGGTGCGGCGAAGGGGGATCGTTATGGATAATTCGAATTTTAATGCTGAAAATTACATAAACCCCAATTTATAGCCAATGGAATGGTTTTTTATTTCCATAATAGAATTTTTCCAGCTTTCTAATATCTTTTCAATTGCTGATATTGTAAGGAACGGTTTATCAGGATAATGAAATTTTACCCGATTATTATCGGATTTTCTCCAAAAATAAATCAAAACCTCGCTGTAGGCTGTATTTAGTCCTATTATTATATAAAATGATTTGACAGTATTACTCCTTGTAACTATGCAAAGCATTTATTTGTAAATTAGCTATGAATTTAGCTAACGGTCATAGGATCTTTCTCATTTGATTAGGTTTTCTAACCAAGCTTCTATCGGATTTAGTGTTGGAACAGAATAATTTGATACTTTTTTGCTGTCTGAATGATAGCAGTAGGTGCCAAAATACTCAACAGGGATTTCATATATTGATCGATTACTAAATTTAAAATTATCTAAATTACTATCATGACGCTCATCAAAGATAAAGAGATTACAAAAGCGAAGCTTATTGAAGCCGTAGGAGAAATCATTAAGGAATCAGGCTATACTGGGTTAGGTGTTAATAAAATTGCCAAACGTGCAGAGGTAGACAAGTGTTTGATTTATCGATATTTTTCGGGGTTTGAAGGTTTAATAGAAGCCTATGTCCTACAAAGGGATTACTGGCTTAGGACAAACAATAATGCTGAAACGTTCGTACAGCGTCCTGACGAGGGATTAAAGGAATTCGTATCCCGCCTCCTAGTTGAACAGTTTGACTACTTTAATAACAGTGAGGAAATGCAGGAATTAATATATTGGGAGATTAGCGAAAGAAATGAGTTGTTAAACAGCATATCCAGAACTAGAGAGATTAAAGCCGGTAGTCTTCTTGCCCGTATTGATGATGAAGTTTCGGATAATACGATCGATTTTAGGTCTCTTAGCGCTCTTCTGGTTGCAGGCATATACTATTTAAATCTTCATCGACGTGTCAATGATAGCTCGTTTTGCGAATTGGATATAAATGATCCTGAAGATAGGCAAAAGCTTCGCAAGACAATTACCCAGTTAATTTATCATGCTCTTGAATAGATTTAAGGTGATTTTTATTTAAGATGAATCTTATATTAAACTATAATCACTTTTAATGATTTACGTTAACGTCAAACTGTCTTCAAAGTTTTTATAGCTATGTCTCAAAATAGTGCGGTACTATTGCTTTCCATTATATCCAGCATAAATCATTAGCTTGTCTCTATTGGCTTTAATACTAGTTGTTTAGCAGCTTTGTTATTTCTTAACTAGGATATCTCTCTTATATCCGATTAGCAGCTATGCTCTTGGTTTGTTAATAAAAGTGTCTATTAAAACATTCTTTAATGGAGTGATTGTTAGGTTTAAACTTGTCTATATTCGTTTTCATAACTACTAACAATAATTTTTTTATAGTAAATTTTATTAGTAATTATTTTTTTAAAAAAAACTACAATGTCACCACTTCGAAGAATTTTTAAATCTAAATTAGATTCAAATGCATTGTTAATAGCAGTTAAAATTTTAAAAAGTAGAAAAATCTAACCATTAGTAGCCATATCTATATGAAGCAATATTCAAATGCCTTTTTAGTTGTACACCAATTTTTAAAATCGTTAAAGGTTAAACATAGTAAAGTTGGACTTTCCCAAACACTGGTAGGGCATCCCGACTTTCCAAGTATGATGGCTATTAGTGATTGTCTAACAGAATGGCGGGTTGCAAATGAAGCCAATGTAATACCAAAAGAAAATTACAAAGACTTGGAAGTGCCTTTTATAGCTCATTTTGCTGAAAATGGAGGAAATATCATTCTAATAAACTCGACAACTAATGGAAGCATAGGTTATTTTGATGGGAGGCGTCAAAATTCGAGTATGTCAGAAAATGAATTTCTGAAGAAGTGGAATGGTATAGTTTTACGGGCAGAAGCTGATGAGGATAGCGGAGAGGCAGAATACAACCAAAATAGATGGAAAGATCTGTTTCAGATATTGAAGATTCCCATGCTTTTTACTATTTTATTGGTAGGAATAGGTATCAGGATTTATGCTTTGTTTCCAATTTTAACTTTGCCTTATTACACTCAGTTGGTCATTAACATATTGGGTGTGGTTATTACCAGTTTGTTATTGGTATCGAGCGTTGATAATAATAATTACCTTGTACAAAACCTTTGCAGTTTGGGTAGTAAGAATGGCTGTAATGCTATTTTAAAAACAGATGCCTCGAAGCTAACCAATTGGCTTAGCTGGAGCGAAATTGGTTTCATTTATTTCACCGGTGGTTTGCTTTCTTTGCTAATAACCCCTTCTTCCTTGTTTCTTATAGCCGGTTTTAACCTATTGGCAATGCCTTATACTGTTTATTCTATAACTTATCAATATAGGCATAAAAACTGGTGTGCGTTGTGCTGTATGGTGCAAGGTCTTTTAATACTGGGTTGCATAAATGTGCTGGTTTTTAAACTTTGGTTTTTTAGTTTTAATAACGTTCCAATATCTGCTTTTTACCTTGTTCCTTTTTCATTCCTGTTACCAATAACAATATGGTATATACTTAAACCATTCTTTGAGCAAGCTGTGCAATTTCAACCGTTGAAGCAACAGCTAAATAAGTTTAAGTACAATAGCGACCTGTTTGACAAGGTTCTGAAAAACCAGCCCTGCTACGCCGTAAGTAATGAACTCATGCCGATAGTTTTAGGAAACCCCCAGGCTGATACTGTAATTACTATGGTAAGTAACCCTTTCTGCGCACCATGTGCAAAGGCCCACCGGACTATTGATGAGTGGTTGAAATATAGAGAAGATATACAGTTGAAAATTATTTTTACTACAGCAGACCATGAGGATGATGACCGTACAAAGGTGTCGAGACATATCAGCGCACTCACCACGCTAAATAATGCGCAACTTGTAGAAGATGCATTGAACGATTGGTACATGCAAAAAACAAAACAATATAACGACTGGGCCGTAAAATACCCTGTCAACTTTGATACAGCTGTAAATGGTATTACCGAAAAGCAGAAACAATGGTGTGAAATGGCTGAAATTTCATTTACCCCTACCATTTTAGTGAATGGTTACAAACTCCCTGAACCCTATACACTGGAAGATATCAAGTATTTGATTACTTAAAGCTATTTGAGATGTGAAACCTCAAAAGTGATAAAAATTTTTTGTACAAAAAAGGGGCAACCGGTTCGAAACGTATTGCCCCAAAACGAGTACCAGCGTTACTGGTATCGCCTAAGTTGTTCTTGCGTGAAAGGACAACAAAACCATAAACAACAAAGTTAATATTAAAACAATGAAAAAACTTAGTTTAAAACCAACGGCATTTGCCAAAGGAGAAGTGCTAACCAAAGCACAAATGAAAAAAGTTGTAGGCGGATCATGCGGTGTCAAAATTAATGGAAATTGGTACTCGGTTTCAGGAGGCAGAAGTGAAGCGGAAGGTAGCTTGGGAAGATCAGGTACCTGGAATAATGGCCAAGTGAGCGGCACGGTAACCAACTGGTGCTGCGATAGTTGCTATTGGAACTAAATTACCTAAAAAGTAGCGGATCCGATCCGCTACTTTAAAGAAAATAATGTTAAATGAAAAAATTGATGATGATACTTAGCTTGGCTTTGTCTTATTTACTGGGATGTAGCAACGATACATCTATTAGGAATGATGTTAAGGATACTGAAAAATTAAAACAGGTAGTGATCGTGGTTTTTAAAAACCCGTTAATGAAAAAGCCAAAGAAGGGAGAGTTCTATACTCAAAATAAAATTAGCTATTATGATGATGATATGATGCTAAAAGAAAATGATCTAGGCAATAGATCAGGAAATGATACCATCTTACTTGCTTCGAAAAGGCAATTTATAGCGGTGGATCTGTTTAGCAGTTACGTGAATTACAATTATCATTTTAGGAATGGCGATACAATTTTTATCAATTTTAGAAAAAACATACCGCTCGCCACCGATACGAAAAATCTCCCTCATTATGATTTGAATTACTCTTTGGAGTACAAAAAAAGATATTTAAAACCTTTGATAAGTAGTGGAATGCTTACAATGAGTAAGGACATCTTAAGCTCAGAAAGCAAATTCAGTTTTATCAAATCTGATTATGTTAATCAAAAAAAATTTATTGATTCGCTTGAGCAAAACAATAAATTATCGCCAGTTATTGCTTCATTTTTCCGAAACCAGAACAATTTTGAGTTTTACAGCCATGGAATTTTAGATGATTCTTATTCAAAATATTTTAACGCTTTTCCAGAAAAATCCGATTCTATAAATATCCTGAATGACAAGCGCTATTTCTATAATGGATATTTTCACAATTTTTTAATATGGAAATACTTATGGAGCTCTAAGTCGGGGATTAACAGAATACAGCGTGGTTCAAGAATTTCTCCAGACTATAAGCAAGTTTATCAGCTATCAAGAAAGTTGTTCCCAGATACCTCTCTCCGATATGCTATGTTGCGTTACAGCCTGCAAATGGTACAAGAACAGGAGCCTAAAGATGTATTTAAATTATATAAACAAAAATTTAAAGAAGACGTGCCGGAAAGTTTTTATCAGAATTATCTGGCAGATAATCCAATGGTAGAAATAAGTACAAAATCAGGATCATCTTTGTTGATAAGCAAAATGTCGTCAAAAAAAATTGAATTTAGTGAACTCATCAAATCTTTACCTGGCCAAGTTCTATATGTAGATCTATGGGCAAGCTGGTGTGTACCCTGCCGTGCCTCTATGCCAGCATCACGACTATTGAAAAAGACTTTTTCTAATAAAAAAATTAAATTTATCTATCTGTCTATAGACGAAAAATTAAGTAGTTGGGAAAAAGCATCAATTGAAGAAGGGTTAAATTCTGATGCATATAATTTTCTACTCATTAATCCAAAAGAATCCAGTATTCTAAAGCAAATAAATCTTAAGACTATTCCGCGTTATCTACTATTCGATAAGACAGGAAAGCTGGTGTATGAAAATGCACCAAACCCAGGAAGTTCGGAATTAATTGGAATAATAAACAAATATCTCTAGTAAAACAAGTTGTTTATAAACAATAGGCAGTAATATGAAAAAAATGCATCCACTTTACATTATTAATTTAACCGAAAGGACGGAACGTCTAGCTCATATATTAAACGAATTCAAAGGGCGAAGTGAATTTGCATTGAAAATACAGAAAGCTAAGCGACATAAGAATGGTGCATTAGGGTTGTGGCAGAATTTTGTTAAGATAGTTTCTAAAGCTCAAAAAGCAAATCTTGAATACGTAATTATCTGCGAAGATGACCACCAATTCACAAAAAATTATTCTTCACAAAAATTGGATGAATCTATCTCAAAAGCAAAAGCGCAAAATGCAGATATTTTATTGGGTGGTGTAAGTTGGTTTAATTCAGCTATGCAACTATCACAAAATATATTCTGGGTTGATAACTTCTCTGGAACTCAATTTACCATTATTTATCAAAAATTCTATTCTTCTTTTTTAGAAATGAAATTTAAAAAAGGAGATTCTATTGATTACAGTATATGTGACCTAACGGATAATGTGATGATGATTTACCCACTTATTTCAACCCAAAAAGAATTTGGATATTCAGACGTTACAGTTATTAATAATTTTGCAGGGCAAGTTACTTATGCGTTTAAAAATGTATCTCGAACGCTACGTCAACTAATTAGGGTATATAAGCACTACAAGCCATTACTAAATCTTTCTAGTGATATGATTGAACATATGGAGAATATAGTTATACCAACCTATGTTATCAATTTGGCAAAACGCGTTGAACGTTTGGAAAGCATAAAAAATCAATTTTCAGGGAAACCGGAGTTCGATTTAAATATCATTGAAGCATGTGAGCATGAAATTGGTGCTGTCGGGTTGTGGGAAAGTATTATTAAGGTTATCAGAATAGCTATTCAAAACGAAGATGATGTCATAATCATTTGCGAAGACGATCATGAGTTTACCGAATTTTATTCAAAAGAGTATTTATTTAGTAATATTTTAGAAGCCCATGAACAAGGGATAGATTATCTATCGGGTGGAACAGCTGGGTTTGACAGTGCGATTCCTTTATCTGTAAATAGATTTTGGCTTCACCCATCTTCAGCTTCACAATTTTTAGTGGTATACAGCAAATTTTTCGATCGGATATTGAATGAAGCTTATGATAACAATGTGATAGCAGATATAAAATTAGCAAGCCTAACAAGTAACAAAATGGTCATATATCCATTTATTTCCAGGCAAAAAGACTTCGGTTATTCAGATATTACGTGGCAGCATAATGAGAATCCTGGGCTTGTTCAAACTATGTTCAAAAGAACTGAAGCCCGACTGGAAAAAATTCAACGAGCATATATCAAGTATACAAGTTAATCAATTAAATTATGCGAATCGCCTATCTAATCTTAGCTCATCAAAATATCAAACAACTTGCGACCTTAATTGACCTGCTCAGCTATAAAACGCCAAATTACTGTTTCGTTCACTTGGATGGACGTTTACATAAATCAACCACCATAAAAGAATTAAAAAAGCTAACGATAAGTAGCAACTGGCATATTTGCAAAAAAAGCATAGTAATTAACTGGGGAGGTTTCACAATGGTCGAGGCTACCTTAAATTTAATTTTGGAGGCGCTAAATGATACTGTAAGGTTTGATTATCTTTCTCTTCATAGCGGAATGGATTTGCCTATTAAAAGTTCACAAGCGATAGCATCCTACTTGGAAAATGGAAAAAACCTGCAATACTTGGATTATTTTAAACTCCCTAACAAACGTTGGGGAGGTGATGGTGGATTGGAAAGAGTAAACTATTATTGGTTAGCCGAGTGTTTAGATAGCCATGAAGATGCCTACAGTCTAGTAAGGGCGCAAAAAAAAATTGGGATGATTCGAGCTCTTCCTGCAGGAATCAAAGAAGTCTATGGTGGTTCCCAATGGTGGACACTGACTGCTGAATGTATGGAATATATTATTCACTACCTTAATAATACCCCTGGAATTATTCATTTCTTCAAGTATAGTCACATACCTGATGAAAGCTTTTTTCAAACTATATTGCTTAATTCAACTTACAAAGAAAAAATAATTAATGATAATCTTCGGTTGATTGATTGGACTACAAATCCTGGAATACCTAAAGTATTTGACCAAATGGATAAAAGAAGGTTAAATCAATCGAGAAAAATCTTTGCTCGCAAATTCGACGAAAATATAGACAAGGAAATCATTTTATATTTCAAAAATAAATTATTGAAATAAGATATCTAATCATTGAGGAGATATTTCAATAACCTACATCAAACTGTTAGCTAAGATACAATCATCAATAAAATTGAAAACCTTTACACATTATAAACAGCCCGACCAGATGGACTGCGGCCCTACCTGTCTACGCATGGTCGCAAAGTTCCATCGGAAAAATTTTACGCTACAGCGATTAAGAGATATCAGCGGAATAAATCGGGAAGGAGTTTCTATGTTAGGAATTAGTGAGGCTGCCGAAAAAATTGGTTTTCGCACCTATGGAAGTAAGTTAACGCTAGAACAACTAAGAGAAACCGAGTTGCCGGCAATCCTACACTGGAGACAGAATCACTTCGTAGTCTTGTATAAAATTAAACGCCATCATTTTTATATTGCAGATCCGGCAAAAGGACTAATTGAATATTCCGAGAATGAATTTCGAAGGTTTTGGTTTGGTACAAAAAATGAAGAAGAGGGTCAAGGACTAGCACTTATCCTTTCTCCTACTCCCAATTTCTACGACCTGGAGGGCGACAGGGATGAAGGCTTAAATTTTAGTTTTTTATGGCGTTATCTTTATAGATACAAACAGCTGATTGGTCAGTTATTTATGGGACTTGGTGTGGGTACGATATTACAGCTTATTGTTCCATTTCTAACTCAGTCGATAGTTGATATCGGCATTAATACCCGGAACCTAAATTTTATATATATCATCCTTATTGCTCAAACTATGCTTTTTGTGGGAAGATTAAGCGTAGATTTTATCCGCTCATGGATCTTATTGCACGTAAGCACTCGCATTAATATTTCGATACTAACTGATTTTTTAATCAAATTGATGAAATTACCCATGAGCTTTTTCGATACCAAGATGACAGGTGATATCATGCAAAGAATGAATGATCAACATCGAATTGAAGCTTTCTTAACAAGTTCAACTTTGAGTACGATTTTTTCAATGTTCAACCTAGCAATATTTACAATATTGCTAGCATATTATAACATAAGTGTATTCGTCATATTTATCATTAGCAGCATCCTTTATGCCCTTTGGGTGATGGCGTTTTTAAAAAGACGCAGAGATCTAGATTTCAAGCGGTTCGATATTTCATCCAAGAATCAAAGCAGTGTTGTTCAGCTTATTGGTGGCATGCAGGAAATAAAACTAAATAATTGTGAAAAACAAAAGCGTTGGGAATGGGAACGTTTACAGGCTGGCCTTTTTAAATTCAGTATAAAAAGTCTTTCTCTCGGTCAGATACAGCAGGCCGGGGCTTTCGCTATAAATGAAGGAAAGAATATTCTAATAACCTTTTTGGTTGCTAAATCGGTAATTGATGGAAATTTGACTTTGGGAGGTATGATGGCCGTTCAATATATCATTGGGCAAGTGAATAGTCCGATAGAACAACTTTTAGGTTTTATACAATCTTTTCAGGATGCAAAAATTAGTTTAGAAAGGTTGAACGAAATACATAAGTTGAATGATGAAGAACCAATGGAGCAATCCTTCTTAAACAAGCTTCCTAAAGACCAAAGCCTTAGCTTAAACAACATCAGTTTTACTTATCCTGGCGCAGGTAATGACCCTGTGTTAAAGGGAATAGATTTAAACATACCGCAAGGAAAAACTACGGCAATTGTGGGTATGAGTGGAAGCGGGAAAACAACCATTTTAAAGTTACTTCTTCGTTTCTATATTCCTCAAAAGGGCGATATTAAAGTTGGAACGGGTCAGTTAAATCAGATTGGCTTTGGTTTTTGGCGTAAACAGTGTGGAACGGTCATGCAGGATGGGTTTATATTTTCGGATACAATCGCAAAAAATATAGCCGTAGCAGACGAATATCCAGATGATCAAAAACTTCGTCATGCTATAAAGATCGCTAATATAGAAGATCTTATTGAGTCTTTACCATTGGGCATTAATACTATTATTGGTGCAGAAGGAAATGGCATCAGCGCGGGTCAAAGACAAAGAATACTTATTGCCCGTGCAGTTTATAAAGATCCAGCATATATCTTTTTTGACGAAGCTACCAATGCACTTGATGCTAATAACGAAAGTATTATTATGGATAACTTGAACGACTTTTTTGAAGGACGTACAGTAGTTGTTGTAGCACACAGGTTGAGTACGGTAAAAAATGCTCATAAAATAGTTGTTGTTGATAAAGGGATGATCATTGAACAGGGAACACACCTTGAGTTAATAAAAGCAAGGGGTATATATTATAACTTGGTTAAAAACCAGCTAGAGTTAGGGAACTAATCAATACTAATTAACTTATCAACATTTTTGAAAGTATAAACTGAATCTTCTATAACTAAATTAAATCCAATAATGCCACTGCCACCCAATGCATATAGCCATAGCGATGAGGTCAACGATATTATCACCGCTGTACCCTCATGGATTTTGAGACGTGGCATAGCTTTGATCTTTATCGTATTATTATCTATTATACTGCTGTCAGCGCTCATTCGTTATCCTGATGTGGTGAAAACAACTTTAAAAGTAAGTTCGCTCAATGCCCCGAAAGAGGTTATTTCTCATCAGGCGGGTAAATTAATCAAAATCCTGGTTAAGGACGATCAGATTGTTAAAAACCATGCTCCTCTTGCATTTATTGAAAGCACTGCTAGCCATGAAGACGTAATATTACTTGCTGAAAAACTGAATGCACTACGTAAAAAAGTAGGTTTAGGTCTGCCTATCAAAACACTTGATTTTACAACTAATGGACTTAATCTTGGTGAACTACAAGGAAGTTTCCAAGTGTTTTACCAGCAATATGTTGAGTTCGCAAGCACGCAGCATGGGGGTTTTTATCTTAACCAAAAAGAATATTTGCAAAAAGATCTTAAGGAAATAAAAAAGCTTCAGCAGCTTATCCTTCAACAAAAAAAAATACAAGAACAGGAGTTTGCAAATTTTGCTGAAGAATATGAGGCCTATAAAAAGCTAAAGAGTAAGAATGTTATATCTCAGAGTGAGTTTAAACAACAGGAAAATAAATATTTATCAGGGAAATATCCTCTGCAACAAACGGCAACTGCGTTGCTCAACAACAGTAGTGCATACTTAGCCAAACAAAAAGAGTTGGCTGCTTTGGAAAATACGATTAGAGAGCAACAGGGCAAATTTTTACAATCACTTAACACTATTGTCAATGAAACGCAAAGTTGGCTCATGAAGTATGTAGTAAGAGCAAATACGGCGGGACGGGTTAGCTACGTTGGAATTTTACAGGAAAACCAAAATGTAGCAATTAATCAGCCTCTTTTTATTGTTAATCCTGGAAACAATAGTTTTTTTGGGGAGGTCCAGATACCACAATACAATATGGGCAAGGTACACTCTGGACAAAAAGTACTGATTAAACTAAAAAGCTATCCTTTTGAAGAATTTGGGATGATCAAAGGGCGTGTGACTTATATTACCGACTTCGCGCTGAAAGATAGTGTATTTTTAGCAAAGATTGAGTTCGGTAAATTGGAACAAAAAGACAGTGAACATAAAATTAGGTTGAAGCCCGGGATGACAGCCGATGCTGAGATTCTTACAAGAGAAAGCTCATTGTTGCAAAGATTTGCAAGAAATATGGTAAAGATTTTTGACCAGGGTAGATAGTGTAAATGGAATTTGATAGGCCATTTTTAAGATAATTTTGTTTGAAGGATCTACAATGGGTAGCTTATTTAGATGGGAAATTTGAGATTATGTCATCTGAAGCCCAGGGAACCAGCATTAATATCGAAATGAATATCTGCTCTTAAATACCATCTTTCACTTACTGTGAGCATAAAATTCTAATTATCCTAATGAATTACGTATTTCTATAGTAATTTTCTCTTGTGTCATGCCATTATCCATACTCATTAGGCAATGGTAGTAAGAAGTAAGCCCTGCAGAATCCTTTGCTTGCTTCTTACTTAAAAACGATATACAAACTACCCCAGCTGTTCCGGCATGCCGTTCGGGTCCATCCATACATATTCCCAGTGGTGACCGTCAAGATCATCAAAACTGTGCTGGTACATAAAACCATAATCGGTAGCCGGATTAGGGATGGTGGCACCGGCGGCTACTGCTTTATCTACCATTTCGTTAACCGCCTCTTTAGTTTCCGCAGATATGGCAATAGAGGTTTCTATAGCTTTGTGGGCATCTGTGATTTCTTTTTCGGTAAAGGTTTGGAAAAAGCTTCTGGTGAGCAGCATCACGTAAATTGTATCGCTGATGATCATACAGGTTGCTTTTTCGTTGGTAAATTGCGCGTTAAAAGTATAGCCGAGTTTGGTGAAAAATGCTATTGATCGGTCAAGATCGTTCACAGCCAGGTTGACAAAAATTTGAGTTGCCATATTCTTTTCTTATTTAATTATCCAAAGATACCACCATGAGTTACGGATGTTCGTGTGTAAAAACGACAAGTTAAGGGGTTAAACACGACTGATCTGCATGATGCTAATCACTTGAACGATCCAAGAGGGTATGCGCTGCTCCAGACTTAAATGCATGGAGTGCTATAAAAGCTTCATGATTCTTTTTATCTTTAGTTCTGGTTTTTGATGGTAGCTGTTCATATTCCCGTGTAATTTTTAAACTTTTAAATCCAATTTATCGCTCATGAAACAAATATTGCCTGTTTTAACCCTCTTGCTTCCATTTTCTCTTTTCGCTCAAAACAAACTACCAGTGATAAGGGCAAATGCTGGTCAGGCAAAAATTTATGAAGGACATGATGCCATGTCACGCTGGTATATCAATCCCAAAGTGAAACCTGATGTTTTTACTACGGGTAAGTTTACAAAATCCAAAAAGGTAAAATTCAAAACAGATGTCGATTCGATCGTTTTTAACATCAGCCCCGGGCAAAAAAAGGAGTTTATTGTTTTATTAAACGGGAAAGATTCGTGCCTGACGCAAATCGCCGCCCCAGCGCTAAAAAACTTTAGTAAATTATCACCTGAAATTCACGACTCGATACCTTTTTTTGTGAACAGATACAATACGAATTTCCTGCCGATCGTTTTTAATGGTACGGATACGCTGTTAATGAACTTTGATTCAGGTGCAAATGATATTGATCTTACCAATGCTGCACTGACCACAAAAGTGAAATCGAAGCCAAAGCTTTACCATACCGATTATGATATCAAAATTGGAAACCATACTTACAAAAGCAAAATTTATGATATTGAATTGGCCGGAAATGAAACCGATGGTTTGTTAGGCTGGGATATCTTTGATGGTATGATTGTAGCTTTGGATTATGATCAAAATAAAATGATGGTGCATTCTACCCTGCCAAAAGAGATTTCAAAAGATAAACAGTACAAGCGGTTTAAGATTACCTATATAAAAAACAAGCCTTTTATAGAAAGCGAAATTTCGCAAAGCGGAACCAAAAATAAAAGCTTGTTTTTCTTTGATTTAGGTTACCAGCGCACCGCCATGCTTGATCGCGATCTGCTGCGAAAAATGAAGTTTCCAACCGAAAAGATGGAAGTGATCAAAAAGGTAATGATGCATGGGATAAAAGGGAATGAAGTGCCGGTAACCACAGTAAAACTCCAAAGTTTGAAGATTGGTAATTTTGAACTGAAGAATGTGCCGGCTCAGGTGATGGAACAGAGCAAACCCATGCCAGGTACCAACGTTCATTATCTTGGAACCGATATTCTGAAAAGATTCAATACGGTTTTCGATTTCCAAAACAATGTGATTTATTTAAAACCCAATCATCTTTACGATGTGGCTTATGCAGACCAAAAGAGTTAATCTCATTGGTTTTACTGTTAAAAACAATAAGGGAACTTGAAAAAAAACTTATGGGTATTTTATTAAATCAATATAAATGACATAAAGATTTAACAGGAATAAATCTCCCGATGGATCTTCATTGCTGCAGGTTTTTTCAGCCGAAAGCCAGTCCCGACTTTTGTAAGATGGATGCTAAACGTCAGATTCCGGATCAATTCATCTTACATTTTCCAATCTTTAAATTATGGATTTCAGACGATTCGCATCAGTTTACTCACATGGCTTTCATCCACAAGGCCAAATTCTGCAGCAATTTGTTTTAATCCGAATCTTCCGCTTTCGATCCGTAGTCGGATTAAATTTTTACGGTAATCATGGATATATCGGCGTAGGGTAATACCTGTATTTCTTTTAAAATAGGGGCCTATATAATCTGCTGAAAGCTCAAAATGTGCTGCCATGATACTTGCCTTTAAATTTTTCGGCTGATAAATGTTTTTGTGCAGGTAACAGAAGACGGTTTGAATGTCTTTTGAGCGTTGTGCATTACTTTTGATTTCAGGCATGTTCCGCTGTATGATTACGGAAAGCATTAAAATCTGCGACCAGATCAAAGCTTCATTTTGCAACATGTTGTTGTTAAGTGATAAGATGAGTGCAATAATATGTGCTACAATCAATTGATCATCAACAGTAAAATTAAAGCTTAGAAAATGCGTTTCCCGGCTTTTGATCAGGTATTCCAGGTATTGTAAGCCGGCTGAATTATTTTCTGCTTGATGGATGTATATATCAGTGAATTTGATGTAAATGAACAGTGTTTTTTTGTCAATTTCGAAACGATGATCATCTTCCGGGCCAATCAGGAATAGATTTCCTTCTCTGTAAGGAATAGGATTTTCATTGATGACATGCCGGCCAGATCCGCTTTTAATGTAAATCAGTTCGTAATGATTATGCCGATGCACGGGGTGGTGCCATTTGCCTGTTTCAAATGCTGAAATAACAATTGGCTGAAATTGGACATATCTTTTCATCATAGATTTATACAAATTTATCATACTATTTTACAAAAAAATATCTCTTGGTCATTTGGATCTTTACATCATTAAATGAGTAGATCAAAAAGATATGAATAAAAGTAAAACCGCATTGGTTGTAGGAGCAAGTGGAATAATTGGCAGCAATTTAATCAGCCATTTAGAGCATCTTGAGGATTGGGATATTATTGGGCTATCCCGTCGGGGTGGACACGATACGGGTAAAACCAGGTATATTGCTGTTGATTTGCGCAATGCAGCGGAAACTAAGGAAAAATTGAGCGCTCTAACCGGGGTAACACACATTTTTTATGCTGCATATCAGGATAAATCCACGTGGGCAGCGCTTGTAGCACCTAATTTAGAAATGCTTATAAACGTCGTTAATATTATTGAAAGTATTGCAGAAGACTTACAGCATATTAGTTTAATGCAGGGTTACAAGGTATACGGTGCACATTATGGTCCTTTTAAAACACCCGCAAAAGAAACCGATGGCGGGCATATGCCTCCGGAATTTAATGTAGCTCAGCAGCAGTTTCTGGAGGCTACGCAAAAGGGTAAAAAATGGAATTGGTCTGCCCTTCGTCCATCAGTGGTTGCAGGTACCGCATTGGGCAATCCAATGAATCTGATTTCCGTAATTGCGGTTTATGCATCTATATCTAAAGAACTGGGTTTGCCTTTGCGTTTTCCGGGTAAATCAGGTGCCTATGATAAGCTTTTAGATATCACAGATGCCAGGTTATTGGCTAAAGCTACGGTTTGGGCTGCCACAAACCCGATATGTGCCAATCAGGCTTTCAATATTACCAATGGAGATCTGATCCGCTGGAACGATATCTGGCCTAAAATTGCAGCTTATTTTAAAATGGATACTGCCCCGCCGCTTCAAATGCCTTTGCAAACCATTATGGCCGACAAATCGGTGATATGGTCGCAGTTGCAGGAAAAATATAATCTCGTTAAGTGCAGTTATGAAGAGGTGTCTTCATGGGCCTTTGGCGACTTTGTTTTTTCATGGGACTATGATTTCTTCTCAGATGGTTCCAAAGCCAGGCGAATGGGCTTTCATGAGTATATTGATACTGAGAAAATGCTTTTCGATCTGTTTGATGAACTTAAAAGCAAAAAGGTTATTCCAAACTAAATTAGTCAACATGGATAACTTTTAATTAAGAAACAGGTGTATTTTGGAGCCTTTTAAAAAAATATATCCTGATGCCAGGCATTAGAAGTGCGTTTATTTGTAGTTATTCGACAGACTGTTAGTTAAGCTATCGCTATTCTGCTTTTATAAAGAACTAATATCCCAATAAAGTAGGATATTTGCGGTTCCCAATAATTTAACTGATGAAGCCCTATCTGCAACTTTTCGATTTTTCAAAAAAAATAAATTACAGGACGGAAATCCTTGCTGGTTTAACGGTGGCCATGACCATGATTCCGGAATCACTGTCCTTTGCTATTCTTGCCGGTTTCCCTCCTTTAACCGGGTTGTATGCTGCTTTTATAATGGGTTTGGTTACTGCCGTTTTGGGTGGAAGACCAGGGCTGGTATCTGGTGGGGCCGGTGCAACGGTAATTGTACTCATTGCTTTGATGAAAAGCCAGGGCATAGAATATGTTTTTGCTGCGGTGGCTTTGGCCGGGCTAATTCAGATTATGGTTGGGTTATTCAAGCTTGGCAAATTTGTGAGGCTGGTTCCACAGCCTGTAATGTTCGGTTTTGTTAACGGTTTAGCAGTTATTATCTTCATGTCTCAATTAGCGCAGTTTAAAACGCCGGTTAACGGCAAGTTAGAATGGTTAAGCGGCATGCCTTTATATATCATGCTGACTTTGGTATTGCTCACGGTGGCCATAGTGATTATTCTACCCAGAATGACCAAAGCCATTCCATCCTCGCTCGTGGCTATTATTGTGGTTTTTCTTATAGTATTGGGTTTTGGGATTGATACTAAATTGGTTAAAGATATTGCTTCAGTAAATGGCGGTTTTCCACCTTTTCATATTCCGAAAGTGCCGCTAAATCTGGACATGCTTAAAATCATCTTTCCTTATTCGCTCATTATGGCAGGTGTGGGTTTAACGGAAGGCTTACTTACGTTGAACCTGGTTGATGAAATTACCGAAACTAAAGGCAATGGAGACCGGGAGAGTATTGCACAGGGAATTGCCAATATTACAAACGGATTTTTTACAGGTATGGGTGGCTGTCCGATGATTGCCCAAACGTTGGTTAACCTTTCAGCTGGTGCAAGGGCAAGACTATCGGGGATTATTGCGGCCTTAACTATAATGCTGATCATTTTGGTCGGTGCCCCGGTAATCGATCGTGTACCGATGGCTGCGCTGGTTGGTGTCATGATGATGGTAGCCATTGGCACTTTTGAATGGATGAGCTTTAAGGTCATCAATAGAATGCCCATGCAGGATATTATCATTGGTGTCCTGGTGGCTGTGATCACCATTTGGCTGCATAACCTGGCTTTGGCTGTGCTCATTGGTGTAATTATCTCGGCGCTTGTTTTTGCCTGGGAAAGCGCTAAACATATACGGGCCAATGAACATACCGATGCCAGTGGTATAAAAACTTACGAGATATACGGACCATTATTTTTTGGATCGGTTACTCATTTTAATGAGCTCTTTGATTTAAGCCATGACCCGCAACAGGTTATCATTGATTTTAAGCACAGTCGTGTTTTTGATATGTCGGGCATTGATGCCCTGAATAAACTAACTGAGCGCTACCGGGCTGTTGACAAAAAACTTCAGTTAAAGCATTTAAGTAGCGACTGCAGGCGCTTGTTGAAAAATGCTGATCAGATTATTACAGTAAATATTATAGAAGATCCTACCTACCGGGTGGCAACCGAAAAATAAATTGTATAGATTTTCTTTTAGGCGTAGCTCCTTTTTCGGTTATATTAATTTCTTAAGCGCAATATAACCAGGGCTATACTAATATTCAAGCTATAGAGAAGCAATTAACGTTATCGCTTTTCTCAGATTTCCGGTTTTTTAATAAAACGTTTAAGTATTTCAAGTAAAAAGTAACAGAAAAATGTTCTGTATATTGTGTCTTCAGAAAAAAAAAGCCTTACATCCTGTTTTTTAAGATGTTACTTTTGCAAGATATGCTGATAATATTTATTTTTTTACCTGTCTGTTTGACAATTATTTTGATAGAATTAAATATTATTGTGGTGTTTTATAAAAATTTCATAAAAATGACAATTTGCTATTAAAACGTTTTAGCAAATTATATATTTGAATTAACCAAATACTAAATTTTATGAGAATCCCTTACTATTACTACCCAAGTACCTGTTCTTTTTATTTAAGACATGTCTTGCCGTTTCCGAAAAAATAAGTTTTAGCAATCATTTTTTTACCAATTAAAAGATCCATTAACTATGCGATACTTATGGGCGTGCCTTGCTTTTTTTGCAGCATTTACGTTAAACGTTTTACCGAATTATGCTACGGGCAAAAAAAATCATAAAGGCTTTGTAATTAACGATTTGATCTTTCAGGATACAACTAAAATAAAGATCGTATCGCCTAAAGACTCCTTAAGAAAGGATAGTCTTGAACAGATCAGGAAAAAAACACTTTACAACAAATTGTCTGGAGGTGTACAAAAAGATACCAGGGATTTGGCACTTTTCCCTGCAATATCATTGCAACAGAATTTAAAGGGCAATTATGCCGGCCTTTATGTTCAGGAACCGTCTGGCGAACCTGGTTCCATACAGAACATGTTCATAAGAGGAGCTGCAATGCCATTATTATCCAAAAAAGATCTGTACGATGCCCAGCCTTTGGTGGTACTCGATGGAATCCCTTTGGTACGTGAGCATCCTTTTGCCTTCGATATACAACAATTCGATTTTAATAGAATTGGTCCGGCAACCAATTTACTGACTGGTATCGATATGAATAATATTGCATCAGTAGAAGTGCTTAAAGATTTAGGTTCAACCTCTGTTTACGGGCCAAGAGGGGTTAATGGGGTAATTGTTTTAACCTCAAAAACAGCCGTTGGTAAATACCGCGCCATATCTTTCAATTCCTATATCGGCATGGTGCAAAAGCCATTTGTAAATACCATCAATGGTAAATATGAGAATGATTTCAGGCAGCGCTTTTATGATGTATATACCACAAACGGCAGGTATTCTGACGATGAAGAGTATCCGGTATATTTAAGCGATTCACTAAACAATGTGTATAGTGGAAAATCAGACTGGACCGATTTATATTATAAAAATGCGCTGGTATATGGCATTAATTTCTCACTTGCCGGTGGTACGGATCGGGCGAACTTTAGATTTGCATTAGGTAATACCAAAAGCGAAGGAGTAGCCGACCAAACGGGGATAGACCGTTATAGCGCTACTTTTAACATTAACATGAAGCCAACCAAATGGTTATTGTTTTCTACGATGATCAATGCGAACCGCTTAAACCGCGATAGAAATAAAACCTTACGCGACCGCTTTGCACAGCTTAATTATTTCCCTGATTTAAGTGCGCCTCTCCCGCCAAATAAAGATTTCTATGGTTCATATCTGGAACAGTACAAGAAAGGTTTCGATGATAATAAAACCAACTCTATTCAAGGTTATGCCAAATTAGAAGGGATTTTCGGCCAGTTTAAAGTGATCTCCTCTTTTAACGCCGATTACAGTGAGGGTTACAGGGATGTTTTCTATGCCCGAACGCTTTTACAGGGAAACAGTTATGCATCCAATTATTATGGCTTTAGCCAAAGGTTAATGATGGATAATAAGGTCACCTATGACTTAAACCTGAATAAAATCCATGATTTTCATTTTGCTTTAGGGCAAACCATGCAATGGGATATTTATAAATACAGCAATGCCTATGCTTATAAAGGTGTTAACGATTATATAAAAATCAACCTGCTTGATTCTAAACCTAAAAACGATGATGGTTCGGACAATGGAGGCTATTTAACTCCGGTTGCCTTTCCAAGAGAGTTAACCTATCGTTTTTTAGATAAAACTGAAGATAACTTATTGTCTTTCTATGGAAAAGCTGATTATTCATTTAGCGATAAATACTTCTTATCAGCCATATTGCGTTTGGATGGCTCCTCAAACGCACAACCCACAAGCAGGTGGTTTTATTCGCCAACGATCTCTGCCGCCTGGAATCTCAAAAACGAATTTTTGAAAGGTAACAGCTTAGTTGATGATTTGATATTACGGGCAAGTGTGGGCAGAATGGGGCGTACCTTCAGTTACGATAATTATACACAGGGGCCGCAGTACACCGCTTCAGTAGGCTATACGGGTAACCTAACGGTGCCGGGATATAATGCATTTGGGGTATTAACCCGCCCTTACCAGTTTGGCTGGGTAGGTTATGGTGTGCCCTGGTCATACTCAGATCAACTTAATATTGGTGCTGATGTGGCGATGTTAAAAAACCGTTTACATGTTTCGGTTGACCTTTACAGCAAAACCGATAAAAACCAATTGATCGGTATCCCGGCTTATGCAGAATATGGTTATAAACAAGCCATAGAAAGTGGCATGTCTGTAAATAACATGGGTATCGATTTTACCGTAAGTGCGCAGGTCATCGCAAAAAGTAAATTTTCATGGAATTCGGCATTAAACTTTAATCACAATGCCAATGAGTTAAAAGCACTGCCAAGAGGATTAGATCAGTTGGTAGTGGGTAACCGTTTTTTAAAAGTTGGACAGCCGGTAGATCAATATTGGTTATTGGAAAATAATGGCATTTATACGGCAGATGCCGATGTGCCAGCCGTTAACGGACAAAAATTAAAATACAAGGGAATTGTTTTAAAGGCAGGTGATCCACGCTGGAAAGACCAAAATGGAGATAACACCATTGATGATAACGATAAAGTATTGAAAGGTCACTCCTTACCAACTCTTTCAGGTGGTTTCGATAACAACTTCAGATATGGCAGTTGGAGTTTGGGTACCAGCTTCTACTTTAACCTGGGCAGAAAGCTAATTAATCAGGAGATGGCTAACCGTTTTGATTTTGTTAACCGCGAAGGCAATACTGATATCAGCTCTGTTAAAGAAATTACCTTCTGGGAGAAACGGGGAGATTACTCGAAATATCCACTTTACAACCCTTGGAGTACGGTAATCCCATACCGTGCAGATCAGGATCTCTTCCTGGAGAATGCTTCATTCTTAAAATTAAGACAGGTTTCATTGGGCTACGAACTGGGTAATTTGCTGAGTAGGAAGAACATCAAAATCAACAGGTTCTTCGTGTACGGTGCAGTAAGCAATATTTTCACCATCACGCCTTATACCGGCCAGGATCCCGAACTGGTGAGCTTCGACGGTATTGATACCGGTTATGGTCAACCCATTCCGCGAACATATACTCTGGGTGTTAAAATGGAGCTATAAGATGAAAACAAGAACGAACAAAACATCAAGTAAGATGAAAAATATATTTTACACACTACTGGTTTCTGTAATGGCCTTTTCGGGCTGTAATAAAGCTTTAGAAACCGATTCTACCAGGGTTGTAGGCGAAAAAAATGCCTGGAATACGGTAGAGGATGCCCGATCCGGAATTTTGGGGGTGTATGCTTTAACGCGTGCTGCATTATCAGATAACAACGGTCACTGGATTTATGGCGATGTAAGAACCGGAGAGTTTTTAAGTCCGAAGAGACAGGATTTAAAGGCCGTAATCAGTAATAATTTAAATGCCGCCTATCCTGTAATGGAGGCTTTGTCTGATTGGACGAGGTTTTATGCCATTGTTAACGGTGCCAATGTTTTTCTTGAAAATATTGCCCATGTAAGAGAAACTGATAAACGTTATACAAGCAATAACATGACGGTGGATATTGCGCAGGCCAGGTTTTTAAGGGCTTTTGCTTATTTCTACATGGTGAGAATATGGGGCGATGTTCCATTCATCACCTCATCAGACGAAGGCAAATTTACCAATAAAGCCCGCGAAAGCCAGGCCAGGATTTTAGCCTGGGCCGAGCAGGAGATACTAAAGGCAGCTGCCGATCTGCCCTTTATCTACAGCGGTGGTGATGTGCAACAGCCAACCGATTATTACAATGAAGGTTCGGGAAGATGGGGCGGTGCTTTGGCTACAAAAGTTACGGCGTACGCGGTTTTAGCTCATTTGGCAGCCTGGAATGGCGATTATACCAATGTTTCCAAATATGCCAAATTTGTTGAAGATAACTACGGCAGAAGCGCCGGCGGTTTTACCGGAAGTGCCGATTTATCGAACTCTAATGGATTTTTCTACAATAAAAATACCAGGCAGATGTTTGGCTTCAACTCTGATTATGGTCATGTGGATGGTTCATCAACCGGGCATATTGAAGAGTTGACTTTGGCTGAGCCGGTGATGACCAAGTCGGTTCCTGATATCTACCTTCCAAAAGATTCGATCCTGAAATATTTCAATCTTCCAAAAGATCAAAGGTTCGCGGTCGATACTTTAGGCCAGGCCAGATACGATGGACGATATTTTACCAACCTCAATGGTAAGTATCCTATTTTCAGCAAAATCAAAGTAATCCAGGGTGGGGGAACAGATCCAAACTTCAGGTATTTTACCAGTGCCTTGGTTTTTACCCGCCTGGAAGATATTATTCTGCTGCGTGCTGAGGCACTATCCGTATTGGGCGATCAAAACGGTGCAATAAATGAGTTGACAATTGTTCAGGCAAGAAGGTTTGAAGAGGGTACCACCTTCTCTTTTAATCTGGCTCAAGACGATATTATCAAACTAATCTTTGAGGAGCGCCACCGCGAGTTGCTGGGTGAAGGTTCCCGGTGGTATGATCTGATCCGATACAACAAAATCAAACAGAACGATGCCAGATTTATGAATCTCATTAATTCCGGCGGAATTTACTGGCCAATATCCAGAAAAATCCTTTCTCAAAACAGTTTATTAACCCAAAATGCTTACTGGCGCTAATGATTACGGATATGAAAAATTCAATAAAATATATAGGCGCATTGGCCATCTTATCGTTGCTAACGCTAATCAACCAGGCCTGCAAAAAGAATGGAGGATTTTATGATGCACCAGATCAGAATGTAACTTTTTCTGGTAATACTTACGATTACCTGAAAAGCAAGCCCGGCGTTTTCGATTCGCTTATTGTCGCTATTGACAGGATGGGTTTGAAAAAAACATTAACTGATAGCAATGTTACCTTATTTGCAGTCAGTAATCCAAGCTTTCAATTGGCGCTGAGGAATTTAAATACATTAAGGAAACTATCGGATAAAGATCCACTTTTTTTGGCCAATATCGATGCCGTGCAGTTAGATACCATGACCTCATATTACATTATAAGAGGCAAAAAAACAACTGATTCGTTAAAACTTCAGGATGGTTTAGACCTAAACAGCGTACGCATCGGTTATCCTATGCATGCGAGTGTAACCAAAATATCGGCTTCCGGCCAGGTTGGTGCCGGACCGGAGATCATTAATTTCGATAATACCAAAAAAAGCAAATTCGTTCGCAACTGGGCAACCAGTACCACATCATCCAATAACATTAGAACCAAAAATGGTATTGTACATGTGATCAGTGCCGATCACGTATTTGGCTTTAATGAATTTGTTACCCGGTTAACTTTTGTACCACCACCACCAAACCTTTATCTGGAGATAGGCGGTATATTTTCGTCCAACCGCGAAAATGGCGGAGGTATAACCAGTGGAGAAAATTCAAGAAAAGTAATTGATGGTGATGACCATACTAAATTCCTGGCCGATTTACAGGGCGAATTATGGATGAGGTTTGAACTTAAAACACCTGCTGTATCGTCTGTATATACCCTAACGTCTGCCAATGATGCCAACGAGAGAGATCCGAAAGCCTGGACTTACGAGGGCTCAATGGACGGCTCGAATTGGGTTGAACTGGATAGAAGGTCTAACTTCTTTTTTGAAGAAAGATATCAGCAAAAGGTATTCAGGTGTGCCAATACGGTTGCTTACAAGTTTTATCGTATTGTGATTACCGAACTCAGAAACAGCGGCACATTCCAGCTGGCTGAATTTACCATAAACAAAACGAAATAAGTGATGGGAAATAGAAACCTTAAAATAAATAGTCTGATGAAATCGATCATATATAAATATTTTGCACTCTTTTTAATTGCTGCAGCCCTTTTCAGTAGCTGTAAAAAGATTTTCAATTTACCTGATGAGAAAGATTATATCAGCAACAATGTAAATTTTAGCAATAAAATTCTCGAGCCAATCATCGGAAGAACCAACCTTATCGGGGGTTTTAACAGCGATAATTCAACCAACCCGATCACGTTTGAAATTGTAAACGTGAGGTTTGGTGATGGAAGGCCTGTAAATGATCTTTTTACAACGGCGCCAACTTATGTCTGGACCGCGCCATATACCGGGCTGGAAAAAAGCCTGGCGGAAATTGAGGCAAAAAGAAAAATCGAAACGCATCCTATATTTGAAATACGCTCATCAGGTGAATTCATTTTATGGCCATCGGCAACTAACCAGATCCTGAAACCCCGTCCGACTGACAGTACGAACTTTTCTCAGGATACCCGCTTTTTTGATGTTAAGGTTAAAAACTCTGGAGGAGAGCGGCTGATCAGAGACTTTCAGATCAGACCCTTTAGAGAGCGCCCTTACGAGCCATCGAATGATTTTAATGCCTATACCGGTTTGCCTGCACCTGATCCAAAATTCCCTTTAGACAAAAACCGGAGAGATTACATCCGTCCTTATCTGAATAATGTGATTGGTGCTACGTCAAATTTAAATCTGGTGAGTAACAATGATAAAAAGGATGTGGTGGTGTACATCCGTCCGTTTACCTCAGGCGGTAACGGCCATTCGTTACGCATAGTGGTTTTGGGCAAAGATTCATTACCGATCGATCCGAAATTTTTTAACGAAACGGTTTGGGATAAGATGATCCATGGTTTCAATATTCAAAAAACCGATAAGTATGTTCAGTACGATGTTGCTTATCCTATTCCATTGGTAGAAATCCCTACATCTTACGCCAGGGGCGGATCGAGGGCAAAAGCCGAACTGAGTTATTCCCGGATTGGCTTTGGAACTACACGTACAGTGGGCAGTTTCGGCGTCGATTTCGCTATTTATAAGGCTGGCGACTGGGAAATCGTCTTTCATTTCAAAAACGAGAACCCAAAATTTGCTAACGAATAGTTGATCAATAAAGTTAATTACGATGAAAAGAAATATACTTCTATATACATTACTTATGATAGGTATAGTATGTTGTACGAATGCCTATTCGCAAGAAAAAAATATTATTGTAAATGGTAGGGTACTCGATAAAGACACCAAACAGGGGGTGCCTGGCGTATCAGTTATTTTGCAAAGCACAAATAAAGGTTTGACGCAAACCAATGGCGACGGAAAGTTTTCGGTTAATGTACCGGTTGGCGGCACACTTTTATTTAAATTTTTGGGATACAATACCGCGTCGGCCAAAATCACCGGTCAAACCAATATTACGGTTACCATTAGCGAAGACCGTAAAGATCTGAATGATGTAATTATCGTCGCTTACCAGAACAGACCAAAAGAAACAACTGCCGGATCGGTAACAGTGCTTAGCGGTAAAGATGTATCTGACGTTCCGGTATCAAACATTGAAACCCTTTTACAGGGTAAAGTTCCAGGCTTAAACATCCAGAACAATACCGGTGCCCCGGGTTTTAGGGGATCCGTACAGCTTCGTGGTTTATCCAGCTTAAGCATTTCGGGAAGTGGTAACGATTCATTTTTACAACCCACTTCGCCATTATATATCATAGATGGTGTACCTCTAGATGCAGATAAGGCGGCAGAGTTTGGTTTTCAAACGCAGGGGCCTGGCGTGAGTCCGCTTTCGTTGATCCCGCAGGAAGATATTGAAAATATCCAGATCCTGAAAGATGCGCAGGCCACTTCCATGTACGGATCAAGAGGAGCTTATGGGGTAATCATCATCACCACCAAAAGAGGGAACTCTAAAGTGCCGCGGATTAAGTATGTATCTAACTTTTTCGTGAATGCGCCACCTAAATTACGCGAAACATTAGGCGGTAATTCTGAACGCCAGTTAAAAATCCAGCAGATTATTTTAAACGCGGAAACCATCAACCAGATCAGGGGAATCAGCAATACTCCTTTCCTTGCCGATAGTTTAAATGCCTATTACAATAACTCTACCGATTGGCAGGACGTGTTTTATCAAACTACTTTTAACCAGAGTCATAACCTGGCTTTAGATGGTGGCGACCAAAAATTTAATTACAAAGCCAATATGGGTTATTATGCCGAAAAAGGGGTAATTAAAAATACCGGTTATGACCGTTACAACTTAAATATGAACATGGAGTTTAAACCGAACGATAAATTTAGGTTTTTCGGTTTTGTGAATGGCTCGGTGGGTAAACAGAATAAAGGTAACGGTGCGGGATTACTTCAATCAGGTGTAGCGTCTAACGGTCAGGCGTCAACACTTTTACCTCCTCCATCTTTTTATCAGGCATCGGGCGGGGTATTATCTGCTTTGCAAACATTAAACGATAATAACTCAAGAAATTTAAGGGCAAACATTGATGCACGTTACGAATTTATACCCGGTTTGGCAGCATCATCTACCTTAAGTTACGATTATACATCAGATACCGAAACAACGTTTACACCGGCTGCGGCAAATGGATCATTTGCCAAGCTCTATGATTATAACGGCAGAAATTTTCAGTTGTATAACAGAAATGCCATTACCTATGCAAAAACATTGGGTGAAAAACACAATTTCTTCATCAATACCTTTAATGAAATTTATAAACTGGGTGCCCAATCATCCATCAGCAGGCAGGAAAGGATCCCAAATGATCAGCTTCAGGGGCCACTCGGCTACGATGGTTATTACTCAAGGGGTGGTGGTGTTTTAGGTACCTATAAAAACGCTACAATTGCCTCTTTTGCAGGATCGCTATCTTACGATTACGACAAAAAATACGTAGCCGAATTTTCTTACCGTTTAGATGGAACCTCGTCAAGCGGTTTGGAAAATCCTTATTCTAAAAACTCTTCAGTAGGTTTAAGATGGAATTTTAACAGAGAAAACTGGTTAATTGATCAGAAATGGCTAGACTATGGGAGTTTAAGGTTAACATGGGGCCAGAATATTGTGCCAACAGGCAATCTTCAAAGTATTTATGGTATTTATAACCTCAATGGCAATTATAACAATACACAAACCATTGGTATCAATTACGATTTAATTCCTAATCCTGCTTTAAAACCAACCACCACAAGTCAGTACAACATTGGTTTTGATATTGGTTTTCTAAACAGGTTCTCGATCGTTGTAGACAGTTATTTTAAAAAGGTAGATAATTTATTGTTCGATCGCGTTTTATCAAATACTACAGGTTTTAATAAATTGTCGAGTAACGATTTGGGTATCGCCAACTATGGTACCGAAGTCAACTTAATGGTGAAAGCCATTACCAGTAAGGATTTTGATTTATCTTTTTCCATAAACGGTGCGTATAACCGAGATGTGCTGTTAAAATTGCCTGAAGAGTATAACGGACAGTATATCCGCTTTGATGGTTCCGGTTACCTGCAGCACAATGTTTTCCGCGTAGGCAGAAATACCCTGTCAAATTATTTAAGAATTAACCAGGGGGTTTATAAAACGGATGCAGACGTACCGGTAGACCCTGTTACGGGGAAAAGATACCAAACAAACAATACTTTCTTTTATGGCGGCGACCCGATTTTGAAAGATGTAAATGGCGATTATATTCTGGATGGCCGGGATTATGAAATTACCGGAAACTCACAACCATTGCTAACGGGTGGTTTATCCTTAACCATGAGGTATAAAAAATGGGGTTTAAACGTGTATGCCAGTTATACCGCAGATAGAACAATCTTAAATAATGCCCTCGCAGATCGTATTGCCATCATGAGAGATCCTTATGCATTGAATGCGGTAGTACCCCTGGGCGATTTAAATATCTGGCAGAAACCCGGAGATGTAGCTAAATACCCTTACCCTTATGATTTTAGCCGTTATGGAAATATCCAACCCTTAAGGGCTGATCAAACCTTGTGGCAGGAAAGTGGCACCTATCTGAAAATTAACAATTTAACACTTTCTTACATGTTCGATAAGAAATTGATCCAGAGATTTGGTCTGGCTAATTTCAGGATATTTGCTTCAACCAATAACCTAATCACCTTTTCTAAGTATAGTGGCCCCAATCCGGAGAACGTAACCGCATTAGGCCGCGATATTTCTAATGGTTATCCTGTACCACGTACCTATAACATTGGTTTAAACTTAGAACTTAATACAGGCAACTAAAAATATTGATTATGAAAAAAGTTATTATTTACACTTTGGTTATTGCAGCATGTTTTTGCCTGCCTTCATGTAAAAAGTTTTTAAATGTACAGCCTTTAGATAAACTAACGGGGAACAACTATTTCCAGTCTAAAGATGATGTGGTTGCCAATATTTATGATTTATCAAGGATTGTTTTCAGTAAAATAAACGAAACGCATTATGTTGGTGCGGTTGGAGAATACAGATCTGGCGAAGTATTGCACGAAAGCCAGTCTGACAATGCCCCATCACGCGAATATGTAGAGTACCTGGGTAGAAACGATCTGTTAAACCTGATCAGGAGAGGGCAGCCCTGGGATTATTACAATTTTGACCGGATAACAGACTGGACCGGCTATTACAGGGCCATTCAGGGGGCCAATATACTGATTGCGAAATTAGAAGAGGGTGTTCCAGGGATTACTGAGGCAGAAAAAGGACAGTTTAAAGCCGAAGCCGCTTTTATCCGCTCGCTTTGTTATTTTACCATGGTGCGGTTATATGGTGATGTAGCGTATTATACTGACGCATTTCATTCTACATCATTACCCCGCGAAAATTTTGTATCGGTATTAAATAAATGTATTGCCGATTTAAACAGCTATAAAAATCAGATTCCTTTTACCTATAGCGACCCTGCTTTAAAAGGTGTTCGCGCAAGCAGGGGCAGTATCATTGCCTTGATGATGGAAATGAATATGTGGAATGCAGGTTTCGATAACGCTAATGCCAGAAAATATTATCAGGCTACTGCAGATTTGGGGAAAGAACTGGTTGCCAGTAACGCCTATCGCTTATTACCACTTTCAGATTGGTCAACGGTGATCAAAGGCCGTTCGGATGAAAGTTTATTCGAATTTTATCAGAGTATAAACTATGGAGACGCCGTACTCAATGTTGCACCTATTGCCGATATGTTTTTGCATTATCCATATAAAAGACCGGAGTATACCCACCGCGTAAGTTTTGCTTATTACCGGGGCGAGTACATGCAGAAACTTTTTCAGGATGGTGGCGATAAAAGGATCACTACCTGGTTTAATGAAGATATTTTTGCCGACAATGGCAAGTTTATGATGTTAAAATATGCCAAAAACTCCTTTATAGTGGGTGAGGAAGATGCCAATCCGGATAATACCTTTATGATTTTCAGGTACGGAGGCGAACTCTTGCTGGCGGCGGAAGCGCTGGCGAATATTGGTGAAGATGCTGAGGCTATAAAACTGGTAAATATGGTAAGAGGGCGCGCTGGTGCGTCTCCGTATACTCCTTCAAACGGAGATCTGAAAGAATTTATCTTTTACGAACGTTCAAGAGAGCTGATCGGCGAGGGGCATCATTACTTCGATTTGGTGAGAACCAAAAGAATTTTGAACAGCCAGTATTCTTACAACGTACTTACCTCAGATAAATTTAGTCGTGGAGCCTGGACCTGGCCAATCAATCAGAATGCGCTAAACAACAACCCATTTATGAAATTGAATGATTACTGGGTTAATGGTGGTAATTAATTATAATAAAAGAGATATGAAAAAGCTAATTTTTGCTTGTGCTGCTTTCCTGCTGGTATTAAATGCTTGTAAGCGCGATGAATATTATCGTGATGGAGGGCTGGCCAATCCTAACTTTAATGGAAATATGCTTCAATATTTACAGGCTAAAAAAGTACCTTTTGATACCATAGCCCAGATTGTAAAACTGGCAGGTATGGAAAGCACCTTTTCTAACGAAGACTTTACTTTTTTTGCCCTTGACGACGATGTGATCAAGAGGACGATCGGGACCATCAGAACTGACGGACTGAATAACCTGCTTTTTTACTCCGGAAAAGATACGGTTAAAACACTGGATCAGATTAGTCCGGTAATTTGGAAGAAATATCTGCAACGCTACATGTTTAAAGGTGTAAACCGGCTAAAAGACTATCAGCAAATAGATTTCGATGTGAGAAGCGTATATCCGGGCGGTTTATATTATTCTCTTGGTGGGAATATCTCCAACATTGGTGTTACCTATGGTACCGCCAACAACATCAAATATATTGGCTACCGCCAATTGGTTTTGACCTATATTCCGGATGCCTCCAAACCGAATGATAACTGGTTCATCAATAAGGTATCATCATCTGATATCAAACCCACCAACGGTGTAGTACATGCTTTGGCCTTTAATGACCTGATCGGTGGAGCTTATTTTGGATTTAACCGGAATGATTTTTTTAATGATGTGTATTACAGCGGTTTAATGCCTTCCAATTCTTCGAAATAATCCATCTCTGTATTACTCAAGAAATTAAATGATGAAAAAAATTAAATTAATATTCGCAATAATCACTTTGTTGGCTTTTGGCTTTCAAGGATGTAAAAAGGCAGACGATGTGATCCCTGATCCATATGCTGATGCTAAATCGCCTTTAGGCGTGGCCATTTCGCAAACCGATGTGCCTGTTCCTGCTGTTGGTATTGTAGGTACATCTGTAGTCGTCAAAGCTTCGGGTTTTGACAAATACAAAGATCAGTTAACCTTTATGTTCAACGGCGAAAAGGCTGAGGTAGTGAGTGTAACTGCCACAGAAATTACGGTTAAAGTTCCGGAAAGCGGAAGTACTGGCGTAACATCAATCGCCATTGGCGATCAGTTATTCATTGGTCCGACTTTTACTGTAAGAGGTCTTATTCAGATCGATCCTACTTTCAAAGCCATAGCAGGAACCAACGGTTATGTTAGTCAGGTGTACGAAATGCTTGATGGAAGGAATATCGTAGTTGGTAATTTTACAAATTTTGATAATAAGGGTGGTGTGGTTCCCATTAACAGGATAGCAAGAACTTCGCTAGACGGAGAGTACGACCGTACCTTCCGTACCGGAAGAGGATCTAATGGTGTTTTAGCCAGGATTTTAGAAATCGGCGGGCGTTTTATTATAGCAGGCGGTTTTACCGGCTTTAACCAACGTACCGAAAACATCAGCAACATTACCAGTTTATTTACCAGTGGAGCAATAGATACCATAAAAGTTCAAACCAAAAGGAAGCCAACACTCACCGATACCGTTACGCAGAAATGGTTTCCGAGGTTTAATGGTGGTACCAATGGTTTTATCAACCGTCTATATGCACATCAGGGAAAAATCTTGGCTACCGGCGATTTCAGATTTTATGTAAAAAGAACCTATGATAAGTTTAATTACGATTTATCAAGGGATACGGTCATATTGGATAGTACAGAAATCCGCCAGATTTTGCGTTTTAATTTAGATGGTAGTCTCGACAAGACATTCCGCTTTAACACCACCACCAATAAAGGAAAAGAAAGTGCAAACGGACGTGTAGACACTTACATGCATACCGATGCAGAAAAGTTAGAAAAACTGGTGGTGTTTGGTAATTTCACCACATTCGACGGTCAGCCGGCCAATCGCATTGTGAGGTTAAACCCTGATGGCAGCATTGATCCAACTTTTACGCCGGGTGCCGGAACGGATAATGTGATCTCATCCTGTACCTACAACACCACTACCAAAAAATATGTAATTACCGGAAACTTTACTCAATATAATGGCAAGCCAGCCCTCGGCGTAGCGGTTTTAAATGATAACGGTACTTTAGATGAAACCTTTGTTTCCAGATCATTTGAGGGTGGACTGCCAGGTTTTGCCAAACAGCTTAATAATGGGTTAATTGTAGTGAGTGGGTATTTTATAAAATACAATGGTATCACCAGAAATGGTTTTATGGTTTTAACGCCAACAGGAACTTTAGCTAAAGGATACAATTCTACAGGTCCTTTTAACGGTAGCCTGGCTGATGTGATCGAAACGAAATCGGCCGATGGTAAAAAGGCACTGCTCTTAATCGGCGACTTTAACCGTTTTGATAATTTGCCATTGTACAACATTATTAGAGTAACCATCGAATAACAGATTAAGCTAACCAGATATAAATTAAGATGAGTATGATGAAAAAATATAAATTATTGATTGGCTTAATCGCAACAATAACCATCACAGCCATATTTTCTTGCAATAAAGAATTTGAAAGAACAATCGGAGATAAGAATGCCAGTGATACCACAACCGTTAAATTTGGAAACCGTAAGGTACTTTATTTAGTGGTTGATGGGGCAAGGGGGCAATCGGTTTTAGACGCCAATACTCCAAATATAGATGCAATTTTACCGCATGCAATTTACTCTTGGGTAGGTTTAAGTGATCCCGAGGCAACTGCAAATGCAAGCAATTGGGCAAATATGTTAACCGGGGTTAAAAAGGAAAAACACAAGGTGACCAGTGATGCATTAACGAACAACAATCTGCAGAATTACCCGGTTATCTTCAACAGGATTAAAGAGGCAAGTGCAAAATCAAAAATTGTAACCTACACTCCTTCGGCAGTTTTTAAATCATTGAACGCTGGGGCCGATGCAAGTAATTTGGTGGCAGATGATGATGCTGTTAAAGCGGGTTTGATCAGCAATCTGGGCAGTGATACTGCATCGGTTATTGTAGGCCACTTTACCGGGGTTAATGCAGCAGGTGCAGCCACTGGATATGATGTTTCTTTTCCGGCTTATAAAGCAGCGATAGAAAAATTTGATACGGCTGTAGGTGAGATCCTTGCAGCACTAAAAAAACGTCCGGATTATAACAACGAGCAATGGCTCGTGGTTATCGCATCAAGTGCCGGTGGACAGTATACCTTACCTGCAAACGCTGATGACCAGACTATTTTTAGCCAGCCCAAAGCAAATTCATTTGTAATTTATTATGCACCAACCTACAATAAACGAATTTTAACCAAGCCATTTACAGGCAACAGGTATTTGGGCAAAACCATCCGTTTTAAGGGCGAAAATGTGCGGGCGCAGATTGATGCTGCTGATGCCAGTGTTTACAATATTGACGACACGACAAAGGTGACCATTGAGCTAAAGGTTAAAAAGAATGAAGACAGATTTTTCTGGCCAAGTGTGTTGGGTAAGCGTAACGAATGGTCTAGTGGTCACCCAAGCGTAGGCTGGGTAATCTATCTGGAAGAAGATTATTGGTATTTTGAATGGAGAGGTACTAAAGATGGAGATTACCACCAATGCAGGGGTGGAAGTTTTCCTAAGGGGAAATGGACAAACCTTACAGCAAAGATAGAAGTACGTAACGGACAACGGTTTGTACGTACCTATACCAATGGTACATTTAATAATGAGTTCGACATTACCGGTTCAGGCTCTTTGGCAAACTCTAATCCTTTGAAATTAGGATTTTTAAATGGAAATGGTCACGGCTCGCCCGATGTATATGTAAGCGACATCCGATTTTTTAAGTTTTCTGTTCCAGATGGAATGATCGGCAATTATGCCTGTCAAACTTCAATAGATCAAAGCCATCCCTATTTTAATTTTCTGGTAGGGTACTGGCCTGCTACCGATGGTAACGGTAATATCATGGCAGATATCAGTTCTCAGGCACATGACTTTAAATTTCAGGGAACCTACAACTGGGAGAGTTTTAACGATTTAATCTGCCCGCCGGCACCAGAAACACTGGCCATATTTGTTCCGCAAACCTCAGATATCCCGGCACAGATCATAAACTGGTTAAAAATTGCCAATAAGCAAGCCTGGGGGCTTGACGGCCGCGTTTGGTTAGATCAATAACAGATTTGCTGATCCTTTAAAATAGCATAAAATGAAAAAAATTATATATACCGCATTGATGAGTTTAGCCATAATTGGCATTTATTCTTGTCGCAAATCAAAAATAGAGGATTTAACATTGCCTGATCCCAATACCAGAAGTATAACAGGAGATGGTATTGTAGCCGGAAAAGTGTCCATAGATAACGAATACGTTAAGGTGCCTTTTAAAATTTCTTTAACCGGCGCTGCAGAAGAGGCTTTTCAGGTGGGGTTAACTTTAAATAACGATACCGTTGTACAGTTAATTAACAATGGAACCATTACAAATGCCGTAGTCATGCCATCTACAGCGGTAGAGTATCCAAATGTAATCAATGTAGCTTATGGAACCGATAACAGTGAAGGTATTGCCACTGTGCGCCGGTCTGTATTAGAGCGTAATTATGGTAAAAAAGTTGTTTTTGCCCTCAAACTTTCGGCTCCTGGCAAAGGAAATAAAATTGCTGCAGGTAAATCTACCATCATGGTAATCATCAATACTTCTGATCTGCTTAAATCTACCGATTTACACTACCTGACATTCAAAAATGCAGGTATCTATAACGTGGTGTACCAAGGCGATTACATTGTGGGGCCTGCCGGGGTAACCATTCCACTTATTGTAAATTTAGAAAACCAACCATCAACAGCTTTCAATATTAAAATTAAAGAGAATATTGATACCATTGCTACTTTGGTGGGTAAAGGAACGTTGCCGGCTGATGCCATACATTTGGCCGCTAAAGATTATAGCGTTGATACTTTGGTTAGGTTTGCCACAGGCGCTTCGAGTGCCGTTGTGCGGCTTCAGATTCCATGGCCGGTTTTCGATGCCAACATTGTGGCCAATAAGAAATTTGCATTCGCTTTCAGCATTAGTGAGGCAACCAACCATGTGATTCACCCTACTAAGAGCAAATTAATTGTGGTAGTAGACCCTAACGTAAATTTGGATAATAACTCTTACATTACTGGAAACGGTACAGGTTTAACGGCTAAATATTATACCAATACCCAGTTAGACCCGGATGACGGGCGCGCGCCATTTGTAACCAGGATAGATGGGACGATTAACTTTAGTGGAGATGGATGGCCTGACAATGTTAAAAATGCCTCAGGAACTCAATTAAGCAGGGATAACTTCGCTGTTAAATGGAAAGGTGAATTCCTGGCGCCCGTACGTGGTACCTATACTTTTTATCAAACCCGCTGGGATGATGGTTCGCGGTTATATGTAAATGGTGTTGCTTTGGTAAATGATTACACCACTCAATGGGATAAAGACACCCGAAAAGGCACCATATTTTTGGAACGTGGAAAACGTTACACCATTGAAGCACATCACCGTGAAAATGTGGGCGGGCAGCAGGCCTATCTGGAAATCGAAGTTCCGAATATTTTATCCAAAAGGGTAATATCTAAAACCCAGTTGTTTCCAACCCCTTAACTATTAATTAGATATGAAAAATAATGTAAAAAGATCATGCAGTATCCTATCTCTTTTAATACTTATTGTTATCACCACAGTAAAGTGTAAGAAAGATACAGAAGAGGTTGTACCCGTAGTGGAAGAGCCTAAACCAACGGCAGGTTTTACCTATGCGAGACCTGATACGGTAAAATTTTTAGAGTATCAGTTTACAGGTACTTCTACAAATTACAAAACTTTATTGTGGCAGTTTGGAGATGACAGTACCTCGGTTTTGGTTAATCCAAAACATACGTACAGGTTCCCCGGGAAATATAAGGTAACCTTAACCACCAGAAACGGCCAGGGTTATTCTGCGGCAAAAGAAGTGATTTTAAATATTGTCGATCCAAATTTCGACCCCACAAAAATCGGGGAAAATTATATGCAGACCGTTGGCGGTATATTCTCCGTAAACTTAGAAGCCGGTGCAGGCCCCAATTCAGCCGAGGGATCAAAAAAACTGGTGGATGGAGACATAACTACCAAATTTTTGCAGGCAGGTTTTGATGGTACGCAAAGGTGTACTTTCGAACTGGCAACACCACAGGTAGTTGGCGCTTACACCCTAACTTCAGGAAACGACGCCGAAGACAGAGACCCACGATACTGGATTTTACAGGGATCGATAGATGGTATTCAGTATACCGACCTACATACGGTAACCTCTTGCCCATGGGCCAATTCGGGCGAGAGACGCGTAACCAAAAGGTATTATTTTGATAATTTCGTAGCCTATAAATTCTACCGTCTCTACATCAAAGCCAATAGGGGAAGCCGTGTATTTCAGTTATCCGAATGGACCATCAATAAAAAACAACCTTAATAAGAGGGCGCTCCAAACCAATTGAAAAATACATGAAGCTTAACCACTTCATGTATTTTTAGTTTAGTGAAGTTGGGTTTTGCCAGGTTCATCATACCGAATTAGTTTCAATATCCATGATTAAATATAAAGAAGTTAAGTTTTCCTGGCGTTCAGGCAATTAAATGTGACTTCTTTTTAAATGTCAGAAAGACAATTAAAGTTTATCTTCTTTTGCGAAAATCAAATTATATTTTATACTTTAGTAAAACGTTTAACTAGTTTTAAATCTAACCAAAATATCAGATTCAATACACAAATTATGAACAGAATTAAAATTTTAAAGGCCTTAGTCATACTCAGCTGTTTGTTTGCAGGCAGTTTGCTCAAGGCACAGGAGCGAAAAGCTCCGGCTTATCCCTTAATTACGCACAATACCTATTTTAGCATCTGGTCTAATACCGACAAATTAAACGAATCTGCTACCCAACACTGGACAGGTGCTGATCATTCTCTTTTAGGGATGATAAATGTTGACGGCAGCATCTATCGCTTTTTAGGAAAAGAAAGCACCAGCTATAAAACGGTTGTGCCTGCATCAGACGAGAAGGCTTATGATGTAAAATATACAGAAACCGAACCTCAGGGCGATTGGAAAGCTGCAAACTATGCGGCTGGAAACTGGCAAACGGGTAATGCCCCAATAGGGGATGATGCCAAAAATGTAAAAACATTATGGAAATCGAACGATATCTGGGTGAGGAGAACCTTTAATGTCAATAACCCCACATCGATAAACGAGTTGTATCTAAAGATCAATCACGACGATAATATTGAGGTTTACCTGAACGGAAAGAGAATCTACACAAAGGAAGGCTGGACCAATGATTTCAAATATATTGCTTTAAGCAATAGCGATAAAAGTGCTTTGAAAGCCGGATCAAATGTGATGGCCATCCACCTGAAGAATACTGCCGGCGGTCGGTTCCTCGATTTTGGTTTGGTAGATAAATTAAAGGACAATTCCGAAAAAGTACAGATCGCCAAGCAAAAAAGCGTAGATATTAATGCTACGCAGACGATCTATAACTTTACCTGTGGTAAAATAGATCTAAAATTAACTTTCACTTCACCCTTATTGATGAATGATCTGGGTTTGTTTGCACGTCCGGTTTCTTACGTTTCGTACCAGGTGAAGGCAAATGATGGAAAAGCACACCAGGTAAAGGTATATCTCAGCGCAGCATCAAACATTGCCGTCTATCGCCCTACTCAAGAGGTAATAGCCACTAAATACAATACGGCCAAATTATCGGTGTTAAAAACAGGTACTGTAGAGCAGCCAATCCTGCAGAAAGCAAGTGATGATATGCGGATTGATTGGGGTTACTTTTATGTAGCTGCACCAAAAACCAGTAATGCCATCCAATTTGTAACCACTGAAAAAGACGCAGCTGATGCCTTTAGAAAAGGTAACTCCGCTTCAACCGCTAAACAGGGTAAAATGCTTGCCTTAAATACGGTTATCCCTTTCGGTACGGTTGGTAAAACTGCCGTAGAAAAATATGTTGAACTGGGCTATGATGAAATTTACAGTATTCAGTATTTCAATAAAAATTTAAGACCATGGTGGAATACCTCAGGGAAAGAAACCATTGAGGCACAATTAACGGCTGCGGCTGATGAATATAAAAAAGTAATAGCGAAGTGTGAAGCTTTTAATAAAACATTATATGCCGATGCCTTAAAATCGGGCGGTAAAGAATACGCCGATTTATGTGTTTTAGGTTATCGCCAGAGCATAGCCGCACATACTTTAGTGAAGAGTCCGCAAAACGAAATTTTATGGTTATCAAAAGAAAATAACAGTGGTGGTTTTATCAACACGGTAGATGTAACTTATCCGTCGGCACCATTATACCTGATTTATAATCCCGAGTTATTAAAGGGCATGTTGAATGGGATTTTCTATTTCAGCGAAAGCGGCAAATATCCCCATCCATGGGCCGCACACGATTTGGGTACTTACCCATTGGCCAACGGACAAACTTATGGCGAGCCGATGCCCGTTGAAGAATCTGGTAACATGGTTATTTTAACCGCTGCGATTGCCAAAGCACAGGGAAATGCCGATTATGCAAAAGCGCACTGGAAAACCTTGACCACCTGGGTTGATTACCTGACTAAAGAGGGCTTAGACCCAAAAACACAATTATGTACCGATGATTTTGCCGGTCACCTGGCCCGTAATGCCAACTTATCGGTAAAAGCCATTGTTGGGATAGCCTGTTACGCCCAGATGGCCCAAACATTGGGATATGATGATATCGCTAAAAAATATAGGGCTATTGCCGAAAGTATGGTGCCAAAATGGATGGAAATGGCTGATGCCGGTGATCATTATGCCCTGACCTTTAATAATAAAAATACCTGGAGCCAGAAATATAACCTGGTTTGGGATAAGGTATTAAACTTAAACCTGTTTCCACAGAAAATCTACGATACCGAAACCAAATATTACCTGACTAAACAAAATAAATACGGTATCCCATTGGATAGCAGAAAGGCCTACACTAAAAACGACTGGATATTGTGGACGGCTACCTTTGCACCAACACAAAAAGAATTCGAGGCACTGGTTCATCCGGTTTACAGGCATGCCATCGAAACTGAATCAAGAGTGCCTTTGAACGATTTTTATGACTCGAATACCGGAATCCGGGATAATTTTAAAGCCCGTAGTGTAGTGGGCGGTTTTTATATGAAAATGCTCGCTGATAAATTAAATCGTAAATAATAATTCCCCCCAATCAAATTGATGATCAAAGGCTCTGCATTAAGTTGTAGAGCCTTTTTTTTCCATCCCATTGATCTGTGTTCTCGAAGACGAATAAATAGCTTGATGTATACAAGCGAAAAGAACCAGTAAGCATTTATCAGAATCGGGAAATGAATGGCCTTTGTTTCTCGGCGTCTGCAGTCCCGCCAGGCCCTATAGCTCCGATGAAACCTGTGAAACAAGCAATCACACCATAAAACAATAAAAATAAGTGATTAAATCGGAGGCTGCCGCTATTGTCGGGTTTATTAACAATGGTTTCTGCTCCTTGCAACCTTACAAATGAAACACTGTTTTTGCCAATTAGCCCTCCTGCCCGTTGCAGGCGGGGGTTGAAGCGTTACCCTGCAGCAAGGGGGCACGAGGCAGCGAAGCGTAAAAGCGGAAAACAGGAAGAAACCTGATGTTTAATTCAGGCCTTGCGGTCAAAATAAACGGCTTAATCTATTCGTCATTTAGTGATCAGGGTTTTTCGCGCTCCAGATAAAATTGGCATTTAAACTTGGCAAAATACCAGCTAATGGATTCTTCAACAATTTGATCTCACATTTTTCCCGGCCGAAAAAGTTTTCTTTCGGTTCATAATTTATGATCAAAATTCAAACTCGAGTTGATTGCTTTCTGGTTTTTCGATCTCCACATCATCATAAAACCGTGATAAGGTAATGCCCAGCAACCTCACCTGGGTGGTGCCGATGGCCGCCTCTTCTAAAAGTTTCATCGCTTCAGCATAGATGACCGCTGCTTTGTTAATCGGCGTAGCGAAAGAGCGGCTTCGGGTAATGAGCTTAAAATCGGCAAATTTGATTTTCAACGTAACTGTTTTACCGCTTAACTGATGTTTTTCCAAACGTTTAGCCACCGTTTCACTGATCTGTTTCAGCAGATCGTGCATTACTGCATCTTCATTGGTATCTTCTGAAAAGGTATCTTCTGCACCTATTGATTTCGCTTCACGGTTTGCACGAACAGGCCGATCGTCTATTCCTCGGACGATTTTATAATAGAACCTTCCTGATTTTCCGAATTGTGCAACAAGCTGGGCTTCTGTCAGTTTTTTTAAATCTGCACCTGTATTAATTTGCATAGCCTTCATTTTGGCACTCGTAACTTTGCCTACTCCAAAGAATTTTTCTACAGGAAGTTTTTCCATAAAGGCTTCAATTTTGGAAGGACCAATAAAAGTTAAACCATCGGGTTTATTCATATCTGAAGCTACTTTTGCTACAAATTTATTGATCGATACGCCTGCTGATGCCGTTAAATTCAATTCATTTTTTATGGCATTTTTAATCGATTGCGCAATATCGATAGCCGATCCGATGCCGAGCTTGTCTTCCGTTACATCAAGGTAAGCTTCATCCAGCGAAAGTGGTTCTATGAGGTCGGTGTAGCGACTAAAAATTTCCCTGAGCGATTTTGAAACCGCAGTATAGGCATCAAAACGTGGATATACGAAAATAGCCGTTGGGCAGAGCTGGTAGGCTTTACTTGATGGCATTGCTGAGCGGATTCCATATTGCCTGGCTTCGTAACTGGCCGTAGAAACCACACCGCGACTATCTGGCTTGCCGCCAACCACCAAAGGCTTTCCACGGTATTCAGGAAAATCGCGTTGCTCTACAGATGCATAAAAAGCATCCATATCGATATGAATTATTTTTCTTAAAACCGGCAGATTTAAATCAGACATGTAATGATCTAAATTTCGTGTTTTTTATCAGGATTATTGGTCTGGATTTTTTTTCTTTACAAAATATGGAGAGAACAATCCGTTTTTATAAAAATGCAAAACACGAATGGTATGCCGATATACCCGAATGGGGTGGGGCTATTGAGGATTTGCAAATGGTTGAAGGTGCCGACGAGTTATTGAACTGGGTAGCTGCTTCAGAAAATGAATGTAAATTATTAATGGCTGATGAGCAGATACAAAATGCCGAAGTTTTAGACCTTGTTTATGCACGTGAAGAAAATTTGGGCGGTGGTGGCGACTATCTGTTAGAACAGTTTCGGGGAGAATTTAAGAACCATAAAATTTGGCTTTGTGGTGTAACAGCGTTTGTTTTTAAACAATTACCTGAAAGGATTTATTTTAAGGAAGTTGGTCACCCTTCCCGCGATTGTCATGTCTAGCAAACCCAGATAACGGTTGCGTGTAGCATAGTTTAGAAACACGCATTAATCAGCTGGCTAAATCTGTCTCAAGATAAATTAGCTGCTGTGTTTAGGTTAAGGATGACGATCATTCTTGCGAGTCTTACAACTCAAAGCTTTTAATCTAATTCAATAAAAATTCTACTCTATTTAGCAAAGAATCCATCTCAAATGGTTTCTCCATAAAATCATTTGCGCCAGCATCCAACGCAGATTGCCTGATATCTCTGCTGGCTGAAATCATTAAAATAGGAATATCCTTAAATTGAGGGCTGTTTTTAAGTTGTTTGCAGATATCCCTGCCATCATATCCACTCATCCATATATCAAGCATAATCAGATCGGGTCTGTTTTTTGCAGCCTCAATAACTGCCCCACCATCATATGTAAATTCAACATCATAGCCCATTACTTCCAAAATCATTGTGATCGCATCAACAATTCCTTCGTCGTCATCTGCAATGAGTATTTTCTTATTTCCCATTTTGTAATTTTATTTCATATCGTTTGTTTTTCAATTGGTAAATGAGGAGATGATTGATTGCGTATAGGTTATTAATGTGGCAAACAGGCTTTTTGTTTTAAAAAAAATAAATTTATTTAGAAAATATAATAGTAAGCTGATAACTGTTTTTGCTGCCGGATTTATTGAAGAAAAATCCAGGTTAAGATTAGGTTAATCCCTGTTGGCGGTTATTCTTTGCCAAAAGATCATTAAGACAAGAAATAAATTTGCTATAGTCAACCGGCTTGAGCAGAAATTGATCTGCATTTACCTGATGGGCATCCATCGCATACTGGCTATAGGCTGTAATAAATATCAGGTACTTCACAATGTCTCTCAACTTTACCGCTGCTTCAATACCCGAAATCCCATTCATTTTGATATCCAAAAACAAAAAATCAATATTTTGCTCTTTGCTTAACATTTGTATGGCCTGTGAGGCATTGTTAAAGCTACCAGCTAAGGTAAGTTCAGGTGTATCATTAATATAGGCTTCGAGAAGTTCGATGAGCAATGGGTCGTCATCAACAATCACGCAACTGTGCTTTTTATTTTTGATCATGTCTGTTTCTGTTTTCATACATCCTATAATTTTGATAAAGTTAGAGATTTGTTGACATGGCAACAATCGCCTTTGGCAAAACTATATTTTTTATTAGATTAGTCCGTCGCTATACCTGTAAATCTTGCTCGATGTACACTAAAATAAATTTTTACTATAACAGCTACAGAAGGTTTTTATACCTGTTCATATTGATGTTGTTTCTCATTAACCCAAACAACAAGGTAAGCGCAAAACTTCGGACAGATGCACCAGCCGACACAAGCAGGATAAACAGTTTACTAGACAGTATTTCGAAATATAGGTACCAGCCGGATTCAGTGCTAAAGTATGCAGATTTGGGAATTGCACATGCAAAATCGATAGCCTTTGATAAGGGCTTATCCAAGCTGCTACTAAGAAAAGGTATCGCGCTTATGAATAAGGGGTTAAAAAAAGAAAGTTTAACATCACTTGATGAAGCCGAGAAACTGGCAAATAAAAGCGGACAGCTGTTTGTTTTAGCCAATGTAAATAGGATAAGAGGTGTGCTTTATTATAAAAATGCAGATTATGAACAGGCTACAGCTAATATTTTAAGGGCTATTAGCTTTTATGAACGAAACAAAGTATACGTTGATTTGCCCATATGTTATTCGATACTTGCCTCCATTGGTGTAGCCACAGGCAATACTGCTGAAAGTTTTCGGTATTATTTTAAATCCTTTAATCTGATCCGTACGCTGCTCACCAAAGCTGAGTCTTCTTTTTCGAAAGAAGACTGGGATAAATTACATACCAATTATATTGATTTATGTGTCAACATTGGAAACTATTATGAGCTTTCGGGTAAAGTAGATACCGCTTTACATTATTACGAACTTGGTCTGTCCAAGCCTTTTGCCACTCCCAATTATAACGCCTATCTGATTTTGATGACCAATGCTTCCAAAATCTATTATGCCAAAGGAAATGTTGCAAAGGCGAGGAAAATGGCCCAACGTTCATTAAATTTGGCGAGGGAGGCCAATCTATATCGGGAACAATCTAACGCGCTTGATCACCTCGGAAGCTTTGCTGATCATTTTACACAGGCTAATCAATATTTTAGCGAGGCAATTGAGCTTGCCAAAAAATCGCAAGACAAAGATCTTTTGTGGAAGGTGTTAGAACATCGTGCCAATTCGGCGAAGAAGTTTGGTAACTATAAATTCGCATTAGAAGCTTACGAGGAATCGAGGGCCATCCGCGACAGTATTGTTACGCAGGAAAACAGGGTGGCGATTGACAACCTCATCTCCAATCATAAACTACAAGATTCGACCCAAAAACTTAAGCAGGTTGGGTTTGAGCGTTACAAGGCTAATCAGCGCAGTAATTTTTACCGGCTCTTGTTTGCCGCTACAGGGGTGATATTATTGATCACTTTTCTCTTTATTCTGCGAAACAGAAAACTAAATAAAGCTTTAAACTTACGAACAAGCCAACTTGGCGCGCTTAATACACATAAAGATAGAATTCTGTCTATAATGGGGCATGATCTTAAAGGTGCATTGTCTGCGCTGCATGCACTGGCCTTTCTTCTTAAGCGCAATATGGGTACGCCAAGACAGGAAGAACTTATTGAGCAGCTATCTAACGTACAGCAATCTGCAAATGAAATATTAGATAAACTGTTACTTTGGGGGGCTTTAGATATGCCTTACGATAATGTTATAGCGCCATTTTATCCATCACTAACGTTAAGCAGTACCATTAATTCTACCCGGGGTATCGCCACCGCCCGAAACATTACTTTGACGACCGATATACCGACAGATGTTGAAATTTTAGGAAACGAACATCACATCGAGTTTATTCTGCGAAACCTGTTGAGCAATGCCGTAAAGTATTCAGACGCAGATCAGTCTGTTCACATCAGGCTGATCAGAACAAATGCTGCAGCTATATTTGAAGTTGAAAACCATAATAAAACAGCCAACATCAGTTCGGTAAATGATTTCTATACAAATAGGCAAAGCATTTCAGAGGAAACTAAAGGGCATGGTATCGGTTTATTATTGTGCAAAATTCTGGCCGATCTGGATCATTATCAGTTAACAGCAAGCAAAGAAGGGGATGTAATCTGCATCCGGCTCATCATACCGGCAAATCCGGGAGCCTTGACAGTTGAAAATAACCATCGTGCCGCAATTTAATCGCGTTTGAACCCGATCAGCAAGAAAAACCTATTTTTTAACAGGATTATAACATGTTCAATTGTACCGTAACATTACGATTGCTAGCATGCAGTTTAAAGTAATTGGAGTATAATGTTCGAAAAAAATAGTTATTTCATTACGAGACATTATATTTACAGCGTTTATTCAAACGACTAGTGTTTAACGGCCAAAAATGGACAGCATTAATATTAAGAAGTTAGCAGAAGCATTAAATTTATCTACTTCTACAATTTCGAGGGCTTTTAGGGATAATAGTGACATTAATGTTGCTACTAAGGATCGCATATTAGCCAAGGCAAAGGAATTAAACTACCAGCCCAATCATTACGCCAGTAATTTAAGGGAGCAGAAAAGTAAAACCATTGCCGTTATTGTACCCGAACTGGCCAATAATTATTTCTCACAGGCTATACATGGTATTGAACGCATAGCGAGGGAAAATGGTTACCATATCCTTATTTATGTAACGGATGATGATTATCAGAAAGAAGTAAGCTTCATCCGGCACTTGCATAACGGCAGGGCCGATGGCATTATCATGTCGGTTTCCGGGGAGGCTAATGATCACAATTATCTCCACAAATTTGGCAGTAAAAGATTGCCATTGGTGTTTTTCGACCGGATTTACGAAGACATTGACACGCCAAGGGTAATTACCAATGATTATGACAGCAGTTTTCTGGCCACAGAACATTTAATAGAGCAAGGTTGTAGGAGTATTGCTTATCTGGTGGTGAATAAAAGTTTGTCAATAGGTAAAACACGTATGCAGGGTTATATTGATGCACTGGCTAAACACCAGATTCCTTTCGAAGAAAACCTGATTGTAGACTGCAGTAACAGTTACGAAGAAAATAGCATGATCATTAAAGAGGCTTTAACGCAATTAAAACCCGATGGTATTTTTACCTCGGTAGAGCGTTTGGCTTTCGCTACTTATTATGCCTGTTACGATCTTGATATTAATATTCCCGGTGATTTAAAGGTAATTAGTTTCTCCAGTCTGGAAATTGCGCCTTTGTTAAATCCTTCATTGACCACCATTACCCAGCCTGCTATTGAAATAGGCGAAGAAGCAGCTAAATTACTGTTTACCGTGCTGGATGATCAGGCCGGTAAAAACCGACCGAATGAGGTGGTTCTGACCTCCAAAATCATCAAGCGGAATTCGACCAATAAATAGATAAAAAGCGCCCCAAAAAATGAGCTCATTTCTGGCTTGAAATTTTCAAAAAAAATCTTCACTTAGTGTAAAATACGCAGAATTTTGATCGGTTTTCGGGAACGTTCCCGAAAGATGACGGAATTTTGATCTATTTTTTTCGGGAACGTTCCCGAAAAAAGGCTTAAAAATGGCTTAGTGTAATAATTACACTTTAAATTTAAATTTGACATTTTTAAGTTGCTGTTAATCAGTTTTTTAATAAAATAACAATTGTTTAATGTGATTTTTTAACCGTACAAAAAAGCTGATTTTCAGGTCGGTTTTTTTTCGCAAATGCTATCCCGAAATATATTTTTTAAATAAATTTTGAAATCTCATGAACAGCTGTAAATTAGGCCTATGTGTAAATCACTATAATATTTAACCAAATTTTTATACTTAAACGAGCTTCAAATATGAGAGTATTTTACCTGTTAAAACAGGGGCTTTTGGTGCTGTTGGTTTTTTCAGCATTGATGGTAAAAGCACAAACCGGATCGGTATCTGGAAAGGTGCTTGATGAAAGTGGCCTGCCATTGCCCGGTGCCTCTGTAATTGTTAAAGGTACAACCAGAAGTACATCAACCGATGTTGATGGTAATTTTAAACTTGCCGGTTTATCTAATGGGCAGATAACGTTATCTGCAAGTTTTATCGGTTATCAAACACTCGATAAAACGGTAAACGTTTCGGCAAATGTGACCGTTAGTTTTCAATTGGTACCCGATGCCCAAAAACTGAATGAAGTGGTGGTAATCGGTTATGGTACCGCTGAAAAGAAAAACCTGACGGGTTCAATCACAACCGTAAATTCGAAGGATTTTCAAAAAGGTACCATCACTACGCCTGAGCAATTGATTCAGGGTAAGGTAGCTGGTGTAAACATCGTTTCGGGTGGTGGTGCACCAGGTGGCGGTAGTACCATCCGTATTCGTGGTGGTGCCTCGCTCAATGCCAGTAATGATCCTTTGATCGTGGTAGATGGTGTTCCTTTTAGCGGTAACAGCATTGGTAACGCACCAAGTCCGCTGTCATTGATCAACCCTAATGATATTGAAACCTTTACGGTTTTGAAAGATGCTAACGCTACAGCTATTTACGGTTCAAGGGCATCTAATGGGGTAATCCTGATCACCACTAAAAAAGGGATATCAGGAGAACCTGTAATTAATTTCAGTACCAATAATTCCATTGCGAGCGTTGCCAAAAAAGTAAATGTGCTAACTGGCGATCAGGTTCGGGCTTTTGTAAATGCAAATGGTAACACTGCGCAAAAAGCATTATTGGGTACAGCCAATACCGATTGGCAGAATGAAATTTATCAGAACGCATTCTCCACCGATAATAATTTAAGTATTGCAGGGGCTTTGAAAGGAGTGCCTTACCGTGTATCAGCAGGTTATCTTGATCAGGACGGCGTGGTGATCACCAGTAAACTGAAAAGGGCCACAGGTGCCATATCTGTAGCGCCTAAATTTTTTACCGATCACCTGAAAGCCGAACTGAACCTGAAAGGTTCCCTGAGCCAATCGCAATATCCAAATGATGGTGCCATAGGGGCTGCAATTCAGTTTGATCCTACGCAACCCGTTTACGCAAACAATAACTATGGTGGCTATTTCGAATGGTTAAGCGCTACTGGCGTGCCTAACCCTAATGCACCACGTAATCCGGTAGCCCTGATCAGACAACAAGATAACCGGGGAAATGCTGCAAGAAGTTTTGGTAACCTCAAATTGGATTATTCTTTCCACTTTTTACCTGAATTGCATGCTGTGGTAAATGTGGGTTATGATTACTCAAAAGGTTACGGACGCACCATTGTGCCTATCTACGCCGCCCAGAGTGCATCAACAAGCGGATCGTATTCAAACAGGTTAAATACCGAGATGAATAAGTTTTCAGAAGCATACTTAAGTTATGCTAAAACCATTGAAAGCATTAAAAGCAGGTTTGACATAACTGCCGGTTATGGTTATTATGACGATGCGGTTACCAATTACAACTTCTCCACCTATAAAGGTACAGGCGAATTGTTAACCACACCTGTTTTCCCTTTTTCAGTTGAGCAGAACAAATTGCTTTCTTACTACGGACGTTTCAATTATACGTTGAACGAGAAATATATTTTATCAGGTACCATGAGGGCCGATGCTTCCTCTAAATTTGCCCAGAATAACCGTTGGGGTTATTTCCCATCGGTAGGTTTTACCTGGAGGATTATCGGAGAGAATTTCTTGAAAAACAGCGAAACCTTATCTGACCTGAAATTACGCTTAAGTTATGGTGAAACGGGTAACAAAGATGGTATCGGCAACTACGATTACCTTTCTAAATACTACGCCAGCACAAACAATGGACAATACCAGGTTGGTAATAATTTTTACAACTATTACAGTCCGGCGGGTTACGATCCCGACCTGAAATGGGAAACCACAACTACTTACAATGCCGGTTTGGATTATGGTTTTATAAAAGGAAGGTTATACGGAAGCATTGATGTTTATTATAAAAAAACTAAAGATCTGTTAAGTACTGTAACCATTCCGGTAGGAACCAACTTTACCAATGTATTAACCACCAATGTGGGTAATATGGATGTAAGGGGTGCTGAAGTAAGCTTAAATTATGTGGCCATTAAAACAGCCAATACCAATTGGGAACTGGGAATCAATGCTGCATACAACAAAAGAGAGGTGACCAACCTGACCTTAAATCCTAATTCAGGTTTCAAAATTGATGCGGGTGATATTACCGGAGGTACTGGTATCCACCTTAAATACAATGCGGTTAACCAGTTACCAGGTTCATTCTATGTGTACAAACAGGTATACAATGCCGATGGTAAGCCGTTAGAAGGTGTTTATCAGGATCTGAACGGCGATGGCAGCATTTCTGCCGCAGACCAGTATTTTTATAAATCACCTGATCCTAAAGTAATCCTTGGTTTCAACACCTCGTTTACCTATAAAAAATGGACAGCAAGCACCGTGTTAAGGGCCAATATCGGTAACTATGTTTACGACAATATTTCGTCAAACTTTGGTATCAGAAATAACGTGTTGAGTACTCAGGGAATTCTGAATAACTCTACCTCAGATTTATATGTAACCAACTTCTCAGGAAGTTCTGGCGTACAGTACCTGAGCGACTATTTTATCAAAAATGCTTCTTTCCTGAAAATGGATAACCTGGGTTTATCCTATAATGTTGGTAAACTGTCGAAAACCGGGAATGCAAACATGCGCATCTCCGCAAACTGCCAGAACGTGTTTGTGGTTTCCAAATACAAGGGTATAGATCCAGAACTGGTTTCGGGTATCGATTATAACCTTTACCCTCGTCCACGTACCTATACTTTGGGCTTAAATGTTGGTTTCTAATACTGAATAAAGAAATAGAGAAAATGAAAAATTCATTTAAAACAATATTAGCATTGGGTTTCCTGGCCATCAGTTTAAATGCTTGTAAAAAAGAAGATTTAAATCTGAGGCCTACCAATGATGTAACTGCCGAGAATGTTTATGCAACGCCTGCAGGTTACAAAAACAGCTTGGTAAAACTATACGCAACATATGCACTTACCAGTCCATCAGGATCAGATAATAGTGATGTTGGCGGTTTAAACGCAGGTTTTGCCGATTTTTTGAGGTTATTCTGGACTTCACAGGAACTGGTAACCGATGAGGCCATCTGTGCCTGGGGCGATGTGGGTATTCCGGAACTGGATTACGGTACACCAAGTCCGGATAACCAGTTTTTGCGCGGACTGTATTCGAGGAGTATTCTGCAGATCACTTTCTGCAACGAGTTTCTTCGTGAAAGTACCCCTGAGAAATTAGCCAGCAGAAATATCACCGGGGCCGATGCCACTGCAATTAATCGTTACCGTGCCGAGGCCCGTTTCTTACGTGCCTATCAATACTGGGTGCTGATGGATGCTTTCGGAAACCCTCCGTTTATTACCGAAGATGATGCCATTGGTAAGGTAAACCCCAAACAGATCCAAAGGGCCGCTTTATTTACCTATGTAGAATCGGAATTAAAAGCCATTGAAGGCGACTTGGCCGATGCGCGCACCAATGAATATGGACGTGCCGATAAGGGGGCTGACTGGGCTTTACTCGCAAGGTTATATCTAAATGCTCAGGTGTATACCGGAACTGCAAAATATACCGAGGCCATTACCTACTCAAGCAAGGTGATTAATGCCGGCTATAGCTTAAAAGCAAACTACATGGACTTGTTTAAAGCAGATAATGAATTGAACAATACCGAAAATATCCTAACTATCAATTACGATGGTATTAACGGTACGAATTATGGTGGTACAACATTTTTGATCAATGCGGCTATCAATGGTGATATGAACCCAACGTCTTATGGCGTGCCAAATGGCGGCTGGGGTGGTAACAGGACCAGGCAAAACCTTCCTGCACTTTTTCCTGATGCCAATGGAAACCAGGATAAACGCGGTGTATTTTTCGGTACAAAAAGAAACGTTGATGCTGTAGGTGAGTTTACAGATGGTTTGCGCGTAACTAAATTCAAAAATGTAACATCTACAGGTGCAATGGGCCGATCACTGAATGGAACTTTCAGCTCCCTTGATTTTGCCTTATTCCGTTTGGCCGAACAATACTTAATTTATGGCGAAGCAGTAGCCCGCGGAGGTTCTGGAGGCAGTGCTGCACAGGCATTAACTTATGTAAATCTTTTGCGTCAGCGTGCCTATGGCAATACCAGTGGAAATGTATCGGTAGCAGCGCTGACGGTTGATTTTTATCTTGACGAGCGTGCCCGTGAATTATATTGGGAAGGTCATCGCCGTACCGACCTGGTCCGCTATGGGAAATTTACAGGCTCCGCTTATTTGTGGCCTTTTAAAGGGGGTGTACAGGCTGGAGCATCGTTACCCGCTTATCGTAATTTGTATCCGCTTCCTTTAGCAGATCTGATTGCAAACCCGAATTTGATTCAAAACACAGGTTATTAATCTTAATTTTTTAATAAGAGATGAAATCAATATTATTCAAATCCCTCGCAGTTGGCCTTATGGCGATCTCGCTCTGGTCATGTAAAAAAGACGAAACGCAGACCGTTTCAACTATTAGCCCTGCAGGAACGCTAACCACATCAGCAACCACGCTTAACCTGGTACAATCTAATGCCTCGCAAGTGGCATTTACCTTAAGCTACCCACTTGCTACTTCAACCGGATACGTGGTGCCGGTAAACACCAGCTTACAGTTTGGTTTAAAAGGCACTAATTTTTCTCCGGTTAGAGAAGTGACCGTAACTACCAAAACCTATGCTCCAACCGTTACTGAGGTAAACAATATGATCTTGGCGCTGGGGGGCAAGGTAGGAACTGCAGCACAGATTGAAGTGAGACTAAAATCGGGTGCGGCAGCAAACGATCTAACTTATTCAAACGTGATCACGTTAACAGCCACACCTTATCTTGCTTCGGCATGGGTGTATGTTCCTGGGGCATACCAGGGGTGGAATCCGTCAACTGCCGATAGTTTGATCTCCGTTTCAAGTAATGGCATTTATACCGGAATGATTGCGTTTACACCGGGCAACCTCGAATTTAAAGTTACCCCGGCAAAAAAATGGGATGTAGCTTATGGTGATGCCGGAGGAGGTAAAATCAGCAGCAGTGCAGGCGATAACCTTAAATCACCTGATGCAGTAGTCAAACAGGTAACTGTTGATCTGAATGCAGGTACTTATACCATCGGTGTTCCGAAAGAATGGTCGATTATTGGCGACGCAACCGCAGGTGGCTGGGGCAATGATACCGATATGAAAGTAACCAATGATGGTAAAGCTAATTTATATACCATTAAAACCACTTTAACTACCGGAGCTTTCAAATTCAGGTTTGCGCATGATTGGACTACAAACCTTGGTGGTAGCTTAAGCACCCTTACAAACGGAGGTGATAATATTGCAGTTACCACTGCTGGAACCTACACCATCACGTTAGACGTGGCTGCTAAAAAAGCCACTATGGTTAAAAACTAATTTTTTATACATACCGCCCTGCAGCATTTATTGTTGTAGGGCATTTTTAAGTTTTAGCATGATCATAATCCATACCCTTAAAAAATTTCCGTTGCTATTTAATGCTCATACTAACACTTTTTTCAATAAAGTAAGCGGCACCATTGTGCTTTTACTTATCCTTTCTTTTAATAGCCTTTATGCGCAAAAACTTGAGCGTATCGAACCAATGTTCTGGTTTACCGGGATGCATAATCCTAAACTACAATTGCTGGTACACGGCGAAAATATTGCTTCAAGCACGGTTTCTTTAACTTATCCGGGGGTAAAGCTCCTAAAGGTAAACAAAGTCGAAAACCCGAATTATTTATTTCTCGATTTAACAATTGCCGCTGCCGCAAAACCTGGAAATTTCCCGATTAATTTTTCAGTAAATGGCAAAAAGATATTTAGTTACACCTACGAATTAAAAACACGAGATAAAAGTGGAGACAGGATTCAAGGGGTAACACATAAAGATTTTATTTATCTGCTGATGCCCGATCGTTTTTCGAATGGCGATAAAAGCAACGATGTGGTTCAGGGTTTAACTGAAACGACATTAAACCGCGATAGCATGTACTATCGCCATGGTGGCGATATCCAGGGCGTCATTAACCACCTTGATTACCTAAAAGATTTAGGCGTAACTGCTGTTTGGATGACACCGGAGGTAGAAAACGATATGCCACAGGCTTCTTACCATGGTTATGCCGTAACTGATCATTATAAAATAGATCCGCGTTACGGAACAAATGCACTTTACAAAAAATATGTAGAGATTGCTCATGCCAAAGGATTAAAGGTAATTAAAGACGTTGTACACAACCACATTGGCACTCATCATTGGTTTTATAAAGATTTACCCATGAAAAGCTGGCTAAACCAATGGCCAAAATATACGCAAACCAGCTATCGCGATCAAACCGTGATGGATATTTATGCTTCTGCTGCCGATCGCAAACAGATGCTCGATGGCTGGTTTGTACCTACAATGCCCGATTTAAACCAACGTAATCCATATGTGCAGAATTATCTTACGCAAAACCACATCTGGTGGATTGAATATGCGGGTATAGACGGTTTACGTTTGGATACATACGGATATAACGATCCGGTTTACATGGCCGATTGGGCTTTAAAAGTCCAGGCAGAATTCCCGCATCTTTCTGTTTTTGGCGAAACATTGGTGACCGCTGTAGCGAACCAAGCCTTTTTTACAGGTGGCAATACCGTTAATCGCGGTTTTGATACCCATTTGCAAGGTATTACAGATGCTACTTTAAAAGATGCCATTTATGAAGGAATAAATGGCAAAAATGGTTGGGTTGACGGCATTAACCGTTTATATGCTACCCTGGCACACGATTTTCTGTATAAAAATCCAAATACCAACTGCATCTTTTTAGATAACCACGATATGAGCCGCTTTTATTCGATGGTTGGCGAAGATTTCGACAAATACAAGATGGGCATGAGTATCCTGTTAACCATGCGTGGCATTCCGCAGATGTATTATGGGACAGAGATCCTGATGAAAAATTTTTCCAATCCGGATGGTTTGATCCGTTCTGATTTTCCCGGAGGCTGGGAGGGTGATAAAAAAGATAAGTTCGTCGCTGACGGACGTACCAAAAAAGAAAATGAGGCTTTCGATTTTGTTAAAACGCTGGCTAACTTTCGTAAAAATAGTCCGGCTTTACAAACAGGCAAATTGATGCAGTTTGTACCTCAGGATGATATTTATGTTTATTTCCGATACACTACAGAACCAAAAGGCACTGTGATGGTTATTGTAAACAATACAGAAAAAGAAAAAACATTAGGTACAGATCGTTTTGCCGAGAGAACAGCCGGGATTACAGCAGCAAAAAATGTGGTTACCGGCGAAAATATCGAATTTAAAAACATTAAAGTTCCAGCTAAGACTACGCTGGTTCTTGAATTAAGGTAGAAAGTAAGAGGTATAGAGTGATATCTTGATACTCAATGCTAATTACAGGATACTAAAAAATATAACAAAGATGCAAAATTATAATCATTCAGAACCTTCCGCCGTTCACCCTTCACCTCCCGCCACAATAAAGGCTTGTCTATTTGATTTAGACGGTGTATTGGTAGATACTGCGGTTTACCACTACAAAGCCTGGAAACGATTGGCTAATACGTTGGGTTTCGACTTTACAGAAGAGCAGAATGAACAGTTAAAAGGTGTGAGTAGGGTAGAAAGTTTGAACAAGATTCTGGCTTGGGGTGCTGTAGAAAAAACCGACGTAGAAAAAGAAGAGCTTGCTGCCTTAAAAAACGGCTGGTATGTAGATATGATTACTAAAATGACACCCGCAGAAGTTTTGCCCGGAACAGTCGATTTCTTAACGGCGATTCACAAAGCTGGTTATAAACTCGCTTTGGGTTCTGCGAGCAAAAATTCGGGGATTATTTTAGAAAAAACAGATCTTGCCCATTTCTTCGATGAAATCGTCGATGGAAATATGGTCACTAAATCAAAACCCGATCCGGAGGTATTTTTAAAGGGGGCAGAACTCTTAGGCTTCGCACCCGAAGAATGTGTGGTTTTTGAAGATGCTGTTGCAGGGGTAGAAGCAGCAAAAAGAGGAGGAATGAAAGCCATCGGGATCGGTGAAAAAAGTGTGCTTGCCCAGGCTGATCTGGTAGTAAGCGGATTGGATAAATTAACAGTTAAAGACTTAGAAGCGTTGTAAAGGAGTAGCAGGTACTGAGTACAAGTATCAAGTTTTAAAAATTTATCTTGATACCTGATACTTATTACTTGATACAGGTTACGCTACTTGATACGAAATATGAAAAACTACATTAAAGCAGACGAGTGGAATATTATCGAAGAAGGCTTTGATCCACATCTAAATAAAATTTCGGAAAGTATTTTCAGTTTGGGGAACGGCCGTATGGGCCAACGCGCCAATTTTGAGGAAACTTATACCGGGGAATCCCTGCTCGGAAATTACGTTGCAGGTGTATATTACCCTGATAAAACCCGAGTGGGGTGGTGGAAAAACGGTTACCCTGAATATTTTGCCAAAGTTTTAAATGCAGCAAACTGGGTAGGTATTGAAGTAAAAATCGATGATGAAATTCTTGATCTGGCAACAGCTGAGGTAAGTGATTTTAAACGCGTATTGAACATGCATGCCGGTTACCTGGAACGTACTTTCATCGCCAAGCTAAAAAGCGGTAAAATGCTGAAGGTTAAATCAACACGCTTTTGTAGTATTGCTGATGATGAAGTTGGTGCCATCCGTTATAGCGTTACGCCATTAAATTTTGATGGCAGGTTAACTTTGATGCCTTTTATTGATGGTGATGTCAAAAATCAGGATAGCAACTATGATGAAAAATTCTGGGATAAAGTATCAGATGAAATCACGGGTACTGAAACTTATATCAAACTGAGAACCAAGAAAACTGAATTTGAAGTTTGCACCGGGAGTAACGTCGAACTGTATAAGAATGCAGAAAAGTTGACGATCAGTCCGGAGCCTGTGCGTAAAGAGAAATTCGTAGGACAGACTTTTTCTGTAAATGTTAAAGCAAACGAAGAGGTTACCCTGGTTAAAATTGCCGCAAATTTATCTTCAGAAAATTATCCTAAAGAATCACTTTTAAAAGAAACAAAATCGGTAATAGCCAAAGCAACTGCGAAGGGATTTGATACTTTATTAAAAGAACAAAGTAACGCATGGGCAACAAAGTGGGAAGAGAGTGATATCATTATCGAAGGCGATGTTTCCGCACAACAGGCGATCCGTTTTAATATTTTCCAGCTTTTTCAAACCTACACCGGTAAAGATGACCGCTTGAATATTGGTCCGAAGGGCTTTACAGGTGAAAAATATGGTGGCTCTACTTATTGGGATACAGAGGCCTATTGTGTGCCTTTTTATCTGGCAACTGCTCCGCAGGAAGTAAGTAAAAACCTGTTGGTATACCGCCATAAACAGTTGGGCAAAGCCATTGAAAATGCAGCTAAATTAGGTTTTAAAAATGGCGCTGCCTTATATCCGATGGTAACCATGAACGGTGAGGAATGTCATAATGAATGGGAGATTACTTTCGAAGAAATCCACCGTAACGGAGCCATCGCTTTTGCTATTTTTAATTATATCCGTTACACTGGTGATGAAAGTTATCTTTCCGATTATGGTTTAGAAGTATTGATCGCTATTGCCCGTTTCTGGAAACAGCGCGTAAACTGGAGCAATGATAAACAACAATATGTGATGCTTGGCGTAACCGGTCCAAATGAATACGAAAACAACGTGAATAATAACTGGTACACCAATATTTTGGCTACATGGTGTATGAAATATGCAACCGAAGCAGCCGGAATTGTGAAAGCACAGCAGCCTGGGAAATATGAAAGCCTGTTAAAAAGCTTGAATTTTGATCAAAAGGAATTTGCGGATTGGGCTGGTATCATCGAGAAAATGTACTATCCAAAAGATGAAAAACTGGGTATCTTCCTGCAACAGGACGGATATTTAGATAAAGAACAAACTTTGGTGAAGGATCTTCCGGCCAGCGAACGTCCGATTAATCAAAAATGGAGTTGGGACAGGATTTTACGTTCGTGTTTTATTAAACAGGCTGATGTTTTACAGGGATTGTATTTCTTTGAGGAAGATTATGATTTAGCAACCATCAGAAGCAACTTTGATTTTTATGAACCCCGCACGGTGCATGAAAGTTCATTATCGCCCTGCGTACACAGCATTTTAGCAGCGAAATTAAATGACGAGGCACGAGCCTACGAATTCTATCTGCGTACTGCACGTTTAGATCTGGATGATTATAATAACGACACCGAAGATGGGCTTCACATCACTTCGATGGCAGGAACCTGGATGAGTGTGGTAGAAGGTTTTGCTGGTATGCGCGTGCGTGATGGTAAATTATATTTTAATCCTTTCTTGCCGGGCAAATGGAAATCTTTTTCGTTCACCATCGGTTTCAGGGGAGCTACCTTAAAGGTAAATATTACCGAGAACAGTATCAATATCAAAAACAATGCTGGTATTGATCTGGAAATTGGCATCAGAAACCAGCTTTATCAACTGGCCGGAAATACAGAGATTGAAGTAAATAATGCTGCTTTGGTATGAGAAAGGAAAGGGATATGAAGATGGAGAGCAGAGGGCTGAAATTTAAAACTTTATCTGATAGAAGATGTTATTCTGCTCAAAGCTTATTCGTGTTTAAAAGCAATAAAGGGTGCTTATTTACACTTTTATTGACTTTCATCGTACTCCCTATATCATCCTTTGCACAAAAACAGCATACAAAAATGAATGATAAACAGATCATTATATATCAGCTACTGCCCCGTTTGTTCGGGAATAAAAATACCACGAATATCCCTTACGGAACCATTGAACAAAATGGTTCCGGTAAGTTTAACGACATTACCGATAAAGCATTAGACGGGATAAAAGAACTTCATGTAAACTATATTTGGTATACCGGGGTATTGGCCCATGCGAGTTTAACCGATTACAGTGCCTACGGAATCAAGCCTGACGATGCTGACGTGGTAAAAGGAAGGGCGGGTTCGCCTTATGCCATCCGTGATTACTACGATGTAGATCCCGATCTGGCTGTTGATGTCAGAAACAGGATGAAAGAGTTTGAAGCACTGGTGAAAAGAACACACGCTAAAAACTTAAAAGTGCTGATCGATTTTATACCCAATCATGTGGCCAGAAGTTACCATTCTGGCGCAAAGCCAAAAAATGTTGTGGATTTTGGTTCCCAGGATGATGTGTCAAAAGCTTTTAGCGCTAAAAATGATTTTTATTATATTCCGGGTCAGGCTTTAGTGGTCCCGACAAGCGGACAAAAAACACCACTTTCGGTACTTCAGGATGGCAAGTTTGCGGAGGACCCGGCAAAAGCAACTGGTAATAACGTATTTTCAGCACAGCCCAAATACGACGATTGGTACGAAACGATTAAGTTAAATTATGGTATAGATTATCAGAACGGTGAAAAACAATACTTTGATCCCATTCCACCTGTTTGGTTAAAAATGCGTGATATTTTAATCTTTTGGACCCGTAAGGGCGTAGATGGTTTTAGGTGCGATATGGCCGAAATGGTACCCATAGCTTTTTGGAACTGGGTAATCCCTCAGGTTAAAAGAGTAAACCCCGGTTTAATTTTTATCGGAGAGGCCTATAATCCAAAAGTTTACAAACAATACCTGGATGAAGGTAAATTCGATTACCTCTACGATAAAGTAGGTTTATATGATGGCCTCAAAAAATTAATCAGAAATGAACCAACTGCAGATGTAACTGCGATTAGAAACGTGTGGCAGGTAGAAAGTGCTGGTTTTGGCAAACACATGTTACGCTTTTTAGAAAATCACGATGAAGAACGCATCGCATCAGCAGGATTTGCAGGTAAAGCTGAACTGGCTTTACCTGCAATGGTTGTTTCGGCCGCATTGGGCGAAGGTCCGGTGATGCTTTATTTTGGTCAGGAAGTAGGCGAACCTGGAAAAGGACAGGAAGGTTTTGGTGGAGATGATAACCGAACAACCATTTTCGATTATTGGGGCGTTCCGAACCATCAGAAATGGATGAACGGAGGTTTGTTTGACGGTCATAAACTAAGTGCTGCACAACAGAATTTAAGGGCTTATTACAAGCAATTGTTAAAGGTGACCTCATCAAGTGATGCCATAGCTAATGGTAAAATTTACGAAGTACCCCTTACCGGGAACATGAACAAACGCATGTATGCCTTTATCCGTTACTCGGGCAGGCAGCGTTTATTGGTCGTGGCCAATTTTGATCGAAACCAAACGTTAACCGCCAACATTGAAATTCCAGAAGAAGTGTTAAAGATTAAAAGTTCAGTGCCGGTTACCGACCTATTAACAGATAAAAAACTGAATATCCCCGCGGGAACAAATATTCCCGTAAACCTGGCACCAGTGAGTGCACAGGTAATAGAATTTTAAGACAATTAACCACAGCGCTCACAAAGTAGAATCACAGAGCAACACAAAGAATAATTATACCCCGTCGTATAACTCGGTGCCCTCTTTGGTGAAAATGACGCACTAGTGAGCACAGAATTTATTAATGCAATAGAAAATAACGCTGGGCGCCCTGCGCTAAGCGTATAAACTAAACAAAATGAGCTTGAAAACAATATTCGAAAACCCAAAACTTACACTCGCTCAGATTATCAACATGAGCGTCGGGTTTTTCGGGATCCAGTTTGGTTGGGATTTGCAACGGGCCAATATGGGGCGTATTTACGAAAACCTGGGGGCCAATCCGGATCAGGTTCCGCTATTGTTTTTGGCAGCTCCATTAACTGGTTTATTGGTACAGCCGATAATAGGTTACCTGAGCGATCGTACCTGGCATCCAACATGGGGCAGAAGAAGACCTTATTTTATGCTGGGAGCCATCGTAAGTAGTATTGCCTTAATTTTCATGCCTCATAGTAGTGTGCTGTGGATGGCAGCTGGTTTACTCTGGATTTTAGATGTTTTTGGAAATATTGCCATGGAACCTTTTCGTGCTTTTGTGACAGATAAATTGCCCGATAGCCAGGTTAACCGGGGTTTTATTATGCAAAGCATGATGATCGGTTTAGGCGGCAGTGTGGCCTCGGCCTTGCCGTGGATCATGAACAATATATTTCACTTAACCAATACTGCCGAACAGGGAAATATTCCGGAAAACGTAAAATTTTCTTTTTACATTGGTGCTTTTTTCTTCTTTGCTGCAGTATTATGGACCGTTTTAACCACTAAAGAATATCCGCCTCAGGATATAGATTTCAAAGAAAAAATTAAAGAAAGCAATAAAGGCTTTGGTGGTGGCGCAATGGAAATCTTTTACGCACTAAGGAATATGCCAAAAAGGATGCAGATTGTATCACTGGTTCAGTTTTTTACCTGGCCAGGGCTGTTTTTAATGTGGTTTTATTATACCACAGCTGTTGCCGTAAATGTTTTTGGGGGAAAAGATGCTGCTGATCCGGTTTATGCACATGGAGCCGATTTTGGCAGTTTAACACTTGCTTATTATAGTGTGATCACTTTCCTGTTTGCACTGGTATTACCAAAAATTGCCGACGCACTGGGCCGTAAAACTACACATGCCCTTTGTTTAATCTGTGGGGCCATAGGCTTAATCAGCGTAGCCTGGGTACACGATAAAAACATGCTGTATTTATGTATGACGGGTGTTGGGATTGCCTGGGCAAGTATCCTTTCTATGCCATATGCCATGTTAAGCGGTTCGTTGCCAAAAGATAAAATTGGTATTTATATGGGCATTTTCAACTTTTTTATTGTACTGCCCGAAATTATTGCATCATTGGGCTTTGGCTGGCTGATGCGTAATGTACTCAATAACGATAGGCTTTTAGCAGTACAATTGGGTGGCGGACTGATGATTTTGGCCGCCCTGATTTGTTATGTATTTATTCGCGAACCTAAGAAAACAAATGAAGTTTTAGCTTCAAAGCTTGGATTAGAAGAAAATAGATCAGTATAAAACACTAACCCGTGGACTGTGTCCTCACAGATTACCGGTATAATTTCGGTCGGTGAGACAAAGATCGATAGAAAAAATTCATAAGTATGGTTCGGTGGTGACACGAACCATGGCGTATAACCCATAAAATCCAAAATAACCTAACCAAATGAAGAAAAATATTAACTGCCATGGTTCGTACCTGCACGAAATAAAAAGAGTCAAAACGATTATTTACCTGTTGCTATTATTAACAGTATTTAATACCGCCTGTAAAAAAGCGTCAGATGGCGGTTTGGCACCGATACCAACTGATCTGAAAGCTGATCTGCCAGCAGGGGCTAAAGATGGTGTAGTTTTTATCAATAATGGAACATCGGCCATTGTAACCTTGTATGCGCCCAATAAAAAATCAGTTACACTGATAGGCGAGTTTAATAATTGGTCTACCAGTGCAACGCCAATGAAAAATACTAGCGATGGGAATTACTGGTGGATTCAGGTTGATAACTTAAATCCATCTACAGAGTATGCTTATCAGTTTTATGTTGACGGGAACCTGAAAGTTGCAGATCCGTATTGTGAGAAGGTGCTTGATCCTGATAACGATCAATATATTAGCGCAGCAACATACCCCAACTTAAAAGCCTATCCAACAGGTAAAACAACTGGAATTGTAAGTGTAATGCAGGCTAATCAGCCCGTGTATACCTGGAAAAATGCCAGTTTTAGCCGCCCTGAAAAAAACAACCTGGTGATTTACGAATTATTGATACGTGATTTTACCGCCGAACATAATTATGCCTCAACTTTGGCCAAACTCGATTATTTAAGCGGTTTAGGTATTAATGCAATCGAATTAATGCCGGTAAACGAATTTGAAGGAAATTTGAGCTGGGGCTATAATCCATCATTTTATTTTGCGCCCGATAAATATTATGGTACCAAAACCGCGTTGCAGAATTTTATCGACGAATGCCATGGCCGCGGTATTGCAGTAATTATGGATATGGTGTTAAACCATTCTTTCGGTCAGTCGCCGATGGTACAATTGTACTTTGATGGCTCAAAACCTTTGGCAAATAGTCCATGGTTTAATGTGGATGCCAAACATCCGTTCAATGTAGGTTACGATTTTAACCATGAAAGTGCTGCTACCAGGAAATTCTCGAAAGATGTAATAAAATTCTGGATGCAGCAATATAAAATTGATGGGTTTCGTTTCGATCTCTCGAAGGGATTTACACAGAAACAATCGACTGATGATGCACAGTTCAGGATTTACGATGCCGGCCGAATTGCCATTTGGAAAGATTACAATGGTTATATCAAAAGTTTAGACCCTAGTTTTTATGTGATTTTGGAACACTTTGCCGAAGAATCTGAAGAAAAAGTACTGGCTGATGATGGCATGATGCTCTGGAACAATATGAATTATAACATGAATGAAGCTACGATGGGCTGGCTGGATAATTCTAATTTTCAATGGGGGTTTTATGCCAATCATGGCTTTGCTAAATCAGAAAATTTAGTTGGTTATGGCGAAAGTCACGACGAGGAGCGGTTAAATTTTAAGAATATTACCTATGGTAACGCTTCCGGAAATTATGTAATTAAGGGAAACCTGGCCACCTCTTTAAAAAGGGAAGAACTTGTAGCCGCATTTTTATTCAGTATCCCAGGGCCCAAAATGGTTTGGCAATTTGGCGAACTGGGTTACGATATCAACATCGACTTTAATGGCAGGACCGGTGAAAAACCCATTAAATGGGATTATTACAGCGACCCTAATCGTAAGGCTTTGTATGACGCTTATGCCAAATTCATCAGGTTGAAAAAGAATAACAGTATTTTTAATTCAAGCAATTCAACCTATAACCTTGCCGGTGGCATCAAATATATCAAGTTAACAGAAGGCGCTAATACCGTTGTGGTGGTGGGTAATTTTGATGTGGTGAGTCAGACGGCGAATATCGATTTCGGTACAGCTGGAACGTGGACAGATGCAGTTGGTACCAGTATTAACCTGTCTAACAATACTTATCTGAAGACTTTGGCACCTGGAGAATACCATATTTTTAGTAAAACAGCATTAAAGTAATTCAATTTTGCATCCAAACGGTGCAGGATTTCAAGCCCTGCGCCTTTTCCTCCATTTATTAGAATTTCCAGCTAGCCATTCTATAACCTCTGTTCTTTTTATGGTAACATTTCTAATGCGCTTTTTTGATTAGCGCAATAATAGTTTGATATTTAGGGTTCAAACCAAACTTCATGAAATTCAGATTTATACTTGCTACCCTGTTGAGCATCGGTATCTCCGCATACGCGCAACAAGGTTCCGGAAAAAACCAATCTAAAGAAACCGTAACCACTACACAGGTAACGGTTAAAGACGAACCTAAAACTTCAGCTAATGAAAGGAACATTAAAGTAGAAAGCTCGGTGGTTACCAATCACACCGTGAACATTGACGGCAAAGCGGTTCCGTATAAGGCCACTACCGGTACCTTGCCGGTTTGGGATGAGGATGGCAAAGCGATTGCTGGTTTATTTTATACTTATTACGAACGCAGCGATGTAAAAAATCGCGATAGGCGACCTTTAGTCATCTCTTTTAATGGTGGTCCGGGGTCTGCTTCGGTTTGGATGCATATTGCCTATACCGGTCCGGTGGTTTTGAATATTGATGATGAAGGGTATCCTGTTCAGCCCTATGGTTATAAGGAGAATCCTTATTCTATTTTAGATGTGGCAGATATTGTATACATCGATCCGGTTAATACAGGCTATTCGAGAGCGGTGAGCAAAGATATTCCAACCAATAAGTTTTTTGGGGTTCGTGCCGATATTAAATACCTGGCCGAGTGGATCAACACCTTTGTAACCCGCAATAACCGATGGGCCTCACCTAAATTTTTAATTGGAGAAAGTTATGGCACTACCCGTGTTTCGGGCTTGGCTTTAGAATTACAGAACAGCCAGTGGATGTATCTGAACGGTGTAGTACTGGTTTCGCCAACCGAATTGGGCATTGAACGTAGCGGCCCTGTGGATGCTGCTTTGCGTTTGCCTTATTTTGCCGCTACTGCTTGGTACCATAAAGCTTTGCCAGCCGATTTACAGAGCAAAGATTTAACCACGATGCTTCCGGAGGTAGAAACTTTTACGATTAACGAGCTTATCCCGGCCATTTCGCAAGGAGGAATGTTGAGTGCGGATAAAAAGAAAGCCATTGCCCTGAAAATGGCCCGTTATTCGGGGCTTTCTGAAAAAGTAATTTTAGATTATAACCTTAATGTTCCAACAGATTTTTTTTGGAAAGAATTATTGCGAGATAAGGGATTTACCGTTGGACGTTTGGATTCGCGCTACCGTGGTATAGATAAAATGGGGGCTGGCGAAAGCCCCGATTATAATGCCGAACTCACCTCCTGGCTGCATTCTTTTACACCAGCCATCAATATGTACATCCGCAACGAGCTGAATTATAAAACCGACTTGAAATACAATATGTTCGGTTCGGTTTACCCCTGGGATAAATCCGGAGATCAGACCGGCGATAATCTCCGCCAGGCGATGGCGCAGAACCCATACTTACATTTATTGGTGCAATCAGGCTATTACGATGGTGCTTGCGATTATTTTAATGCCAAATATAGCATGTGGCAGTTAGATGCCGCGGGTAAACTGCAAGACCGTATGAGCTGGGAAGGTTACCGCAGCGGGCACATGATGTACCTGCGGAAAGACGATCTGAAAACGGCGAATAACCATATCCGCGAGTTTATTAAAAAAGCTTTGCCGAAAGCAGGAGAAGCCGCTAAATTCTAAATTTAGTATTTACAAACTTCTTAAGCACTATTATTTGTCAATGCTTTTGGGTTTATAGGAGCGCACTTGTATTGCAATAATTATCGTTAGTCCTGCTTTGCATTACAAGTCCGCACTCGTGCCTCGCTTGCGTGCTTTCCATTGCAATCAGGGCTAAATAGGCTAGGGCGCTGGCACGGAAACCCGCATAGTTGCAGAAACCGGAATAAATAAACCTGATCGGACAGATGCTGATTTTTCATCAGCAGGAGGGAGAGCAGGACGGAACAAAGCCTATCAACCACTGCAATTGCTTTCCAAAAAAAGAAATAATCGTATTTTGCCTTTCTTTTATCTGTAAAGCTGGTGCGATTTCTCTACCTAAACACTTAAACAAAAAACTGTTGGTTACAAACTAAAAATAATTACTTATTTTTGTGGTTCAATTATGCAGCAGATAAAAACATCATTCGATTTTGAAAAACCTATTGCCGATTTGGTTCAGCAGATAGAAAAGGTTAAGCAAGTTGCCGAAAAAACCAAGGTAGATATGTCTGCCACTTTGGACGAGCTTGATGGTAAATTAGATGAAACTACCAATAATTTATATAAAAATTTAACCGGTTGGAACAAGGTTCAGATGAGCCGTCACCCGGATCGCCCGCAAACTCTTGATTACATCAATATGATCTGCGATGATTTTATTGAAATGCACGGTGATAGAACGGTTAAAGATGATAAAGCTATTGTTGGCGGTTTTGCTTCTATAAATGGTCAGACGGTGATGGTTATTGGTCACCAAAAAGGTAAAAATACCAAAGAGCGCCAGTTTCGCAATTTTGGGATGGCCAACCCGGAAGGTTACCGCAAAGCGCTGCGTTTAATGCGTTTGGCCGAAAAATTCAACAAGCCGGTGATCTCTTTCATCGATACGATGGGCGCTTACCCCGGCTTAGAGGCTGAAGAGCGTGGGCAAGGTGAAGCGATTGCCAGAAATTTATTGGAAATGTCGGTTTTACGCGTGCCGATTATCTGCATTGTTGTAGGGGAAGGTGCTTCGGGTGGTGCTTTGGGTATCGGTATCGGAGATAAGGTATATATGTTAGAACACACCTGGTATTCGGTAATTTCTCCGGAATCTTGTTCCTCTATTTTATGGAGAAGCTGGGATTTTAAAGAGAAAGCTGCCGAATGTTTGAAGTTGACCGCTGATGATATGTTTGGAAACAAACTGATTGATGGCATCATTCCTGAGCCACTTGGTGGTGCTCACCAGGATCCGGAGTTAATGGGCAAAACATTAAAAGAATATATTGTGAAAGATTTGGCTGCTTTGGGCAAATTAAAAACAGATAAGATGATTGAGCAAAGGATTGAGAAATTCTGTGAAATGGGTGTAGTAAACGAATAATCATTAACTAAAATAAACTTGAATCCTGTTTGGCCATGCTAAACGGGATTTTTTTTGCGCTGCGTGCGTGCGCGCTCACGCTCGTTTGTAACGAGCGTGTAAATATGAAGTCGTATTCACGACTTTAGATATCGTTTATTATCGTAGTGATTTTTACGATAAAATCGTAAAGCTATCGCTGCACTCGTTAGAAACGAGCGCAAACATTTCCTGATCGCTCACGCTCGTTTGTAACGAGCGTGTAAATAGCTTGTCGTATCTACGACTTTAGAAGCATACCCCACGTTGAGCAATCTTTTACGATAAAATCATAAAGCTATCATTTCACTTGTTGGAAACGGGTACAAGTAAAAAACCAGTTTGTATTAATCAAAATCCAATAATTCCACGTCTATCGGACCGTTCAAATCACAATAATTAGATGCTGAGCTATACGTGTAATGTTCCGCTTCAGATACTATTCCGGCCCTAACTGGATTTTGATGAATATAATTTAGCTTTTGGTATGTAAATTCAGGACTTACCAGTTCAACCGCATGGTAACCGTCTTGCCAAACCTTATAATGCTCAATTCTTGTCAGATATCTTCCCGCGAATTCAAATTTATTCAGCAGCCACTTTTTTCTGCTTTCATTTCCTGAATAGATCTCTTCGATGATTGCCCTATTTGTAAACTTTTTAAAATCTCTTACAATTTCAAAAAGCTTTATACTACCGCTGGCTGACGCAATGAGGTGTATATGATTCGTCATTAAGCAATAAGCGTAAAGTGTTAATCCTTTTTTTTCTTGACAGTATTTTAGTGAGCTGATTATAATCTCTTTATAGGATAAACGTGTGAATATATCCACCCAATCCACGATGGTAAAGGTTAGAAAGTAAATTCCATACGGATCCCGGGCTTGATATTGGTCTGACATACATAAAGATATTTATTTATTCAGAAAAATCACAAAACCGTCTTTATGTTTGCGCTTGCTCACGCTCGTTTGTGACGAGCGTGTAAATAGCTTGTCGTATTTACGACTTTAGAAGCATATCACACGTTGAGCAATCTTTTTATGATAAAATCGTAAAGCTATCGCTGCTCGTTATGCTTGCGCTTGCTCACGCTCGTTTGTAACGAGCGTGTAAATAGCTTGTCGTATCTACGACTTTAGAAGCATATCACACGTTGAGCAATCTTTTACGATAAAATCGTAAAGCTATCGCTGCACTCGTTAGAAAAGAGCGCAAACATTTCCTGATCGTTCACGCCCCGCTCACGCTCGTTCAATGTCGTTAAGTTAAGCTATATCCCTCTGTACATCAAAGGTTTTCTCTTTTCTTTATAGACCTTAATTCTTTTGAAGCTTCTATTGGATCTAACTATATCCGTGCAATTCTTTAATAACTTTAGGATTTTCTGGACCGAACAGACTATGTCGTTTCTGTAAAATATGTCAATCAAAAAGTCTTTAACTTTGGTTACTACCTGAGTTTTATTGATTTGTACGGCATGCTTGTGTCCTTTATCTTTTTGTCCGGCTTTTTCGATCTGCACTCCTATCATTGCTGAAATATTTAATAAAATTATCCTTGCATAAAAATCCTGTTGAATAGCATGTACCGTTCTCCCTGAAAAATATTCCATTTGTGCTACCTGTTTAATGCGCTTGTAACATTCTTCCACTCCCCATCTCATGTGGTATAGTTCTTTGATTGCTTGGACTGGGTATACATCTCTGTTACACAAACTGGTAAGTAGAACTTCCTGTTCACCATCAGGTAAATCTACCGATAGCAGCCTTAGCCCCTCAACTTTGGTCTGGAGGTTGTAGCTCCTCAATTTCCCGTATTCTTGCGAGGGACGCTTTTTTAGCTCAAAGTCAATATCTTTTTCTATGCTTGAATTTAGAGTTTCATGGGCAGTTTTCCATGCTGTACTCAACCTGAAACAAAAATCAAACCCCTCTTTCTTTAGGTAAGAAATTAGCCAAAGACTGGGATATCCCCGGTCAAAAACAAGAATATCAGTTTCACTATTTAAATTCTTCAAGTGATTTTTGGCCATCTCTTTCTCATCATCGTGCTGTGTATGGCCAATCAGCGCGTCCAGGATAATATTATTGCAGACATCATAAGCAATTGATATCCTGGCACCTGCAGAAATAGTTTTGTTTTGATTCGAAAAGTTACCAAATTTCTCTATTAAGCATTTTTCGTTTGGCAGTACAAGAAAACTTCCATCAATAGCGACAACCCTCTTGCCCTTCCAGTTTCTTTGAGAAGGGCTATTGTTTTTAAAATAATCTAAAAGAGATTGGTTTAAACAGATGAAACTCTCTGGCCTTAATTTTTGCCGAGCCTGAGTAAACGCACTTTTAGAAAAGGTGGTGATTTCTGAACCTGTACCGGAAAGGGATTTGAAGAACCTGTCAAGTTCGGTTCGGACGGAGGCACGGCTAAAGCCCAGGATATTGACAACAAGGTCCTTAAAGGAAAACTTACGCTTCCTTGTAAAATCACTAGAAACAGTTTTAGAGGAGACTCTAAAATCTTCATTTTCAATGTGATTAATAGTGTGTAAAAAAGCCCTTCTATAAACTGGAAAAAGTTCGCCTTCCTTTATAAGGGCTGACATAAAGATACTGGTTAAATCCTTTCTTTGCAATGTTTTTCCTTAACTTAACGACATTGCACGCTCGTTTGTAACGAGCGTGTAAATAGCTTGTCGTATTTACGACTTTAGAAGCATATCACACGTTGAGCAATCTTTTACGATAAAATCGTAAAGCTATCGCTGCACTCGTTAGAAACGAGCGCAAACATTTCCTGATCGTTCACGCTCATCTGAAACGAGCGCAAGCGCAGATAAAAAAAGCAGCTACATATGAATGCAGCTGCTTGGTAAGCTATTTTCAGATCCGTTTATTATTGCGGACCTTGTTGTGGGAAGAACATGGATAAACGACCTTCCAGGTTGTTGAAGATTTTCTGCAGCTTATCACTCAACTTATCCTGACCAGCAGCTTTACTTGTTTTAATCATTCGATCTAAATAGTATAAGCCGGTTTGAATATTCTGCGATCCGGTTAAACCTTTCGATTGTGAAATATCAGCCAGATAGGTCAATTCCTTATTGATATAATCGCCTGATTTATCTAAAATGTCATTGGCTCTGGCCGTTTCACCTAACTTATATAGGTTTTCAGCCATATAGAATTTTACAACAACTGTACGGATGCCAAAGAATCTTTCCGGCATTACCGCATAATATTTATCCACGACTTTTCTAGCCTCATCCATTTTACCTTCTTTAATCAGGCTATTGGTTAAGCTACTGAAGATATTGGTAAAAATGAAAGTATCATCTGATGATTGCGGGTCTAAATATTTAGCCGTTTTCATATTTCCCCACTTAAACTTATTCATCACATTATTGTACAAAACAGGGGTATTCAACTGTTCCTGTCTGTCTTCAGATGCAGTTGTATCAGGTTTAAGCGGTAATAAACGTAAGGCTAAACCTTCGCTGTATAAATATTTATCTAAACCGTTGTATTGCTCAGAAGGAACAGTAGATGCAAAATAAATCGGGCGTTTCCAATTGTTATGTGCCAGGATATCGAACATGGCCAAAGTTCCTTTAGTCACATAACCTTTATTAAATTTCCAATCCATGGTAGTGGCAATTTTTGAAGCATCAGCTGCAGGCACAGTTCCGGTACTGATTACCTGCTGAGGATCTACCGTGATTTTGAGGTTTTTAGTAGGCAGGAAATTAGATTTTGTTCCATCTTGCATCGGTACTTTATCGCTTTCATCGTTTGATAACAATAAATCAACTACATTTTTAAGTTCAACACTGCCCGCAATTTTATAATCATCATATGGCATTACATCCCGCTCACCCTGTACATATTGCTCAGGTTTCATGGTAATTGGCAATGGAGCAGATTCGTTTTGTTTTTGTCTTAAACCATTGATGTACCAATCTGTGTCAAATAAACTTAAGTTTACAATACGAACATCAGGGCGTACATTTTCTACCTCCTGGATATACCAAAGCGGGTAGGTATCATTATCGCCATAAGTAAATAAGATGGCATTTGGTGCACAGGATTGCAAGTAATCATAAGCAATATCATGTGGAACCAGTTTGGTAGAACGGTCATGGTCATCCCATCCCTGCTCGGCCATAATTACAGGTGCAGCCAGTAAACCAATTACGGTGGCACCAATGGCCCCGGCAGTTGGGGTCAGTTTTTTAAACAGCCACTCTTTAATTCCTAGCGCCCCCAATCCAATCCATATCGCAAAGGCGTAGAAAGATCCAACATAAGCATAATCCCGTTCACGTGGCTCTAAAGGCTTTTGATTTAAGTACAATACAATCGCGATACCGGTAAAAAAGAACAACAAAGCCACTACGCCGGCATCTTTCTGGTTGCGTTTAAAGTGCCAAAGTGCGCCAATTATGCCCATAATCAATGGTAAAAAGAAGAAACGGTTGTAAGCTTTGTTATCAACAGTTGATGGCGGTAAATGACTTTGATCCCCACGTAACCAGCTGTCAAATGGTTTAATACCGCTAATCCATTCGCCTTCAAATCCGCTGCCCTGACCTTGCTCATCGTTCTGGCGGCCAACGAAATTCCAGAAAAAATAACGCATATACATGTAACCGATCTGGTAACTGGCTAAAAAGCCTACATTATCCACTACATTCGGATGCTTACCATCATCTAAATGCATCCACTCCTTATAAAAGTCAGCATGTCTGGGATCATCACTATACATACGTGGCAGTAAAGTATTGTTGTTATATTCGTAATCGGTTTTTTTGCCAGCCACTTCATATTTGTCTTTACCTTTTCTCCAGATGGTTTTACCTTCTGTTACACCTGTTCTTTCAGAGTTGTAGTTTGGTCCATAGGCCAGTGGTCTATCACCATATTGTTCACGGTTTAAGTAACTTAAGAAAGAGAAAGCATCTTTAGGTGCGCTGTTATTTAAGTTTGGATCTGCCTTTGCCCTGATGATGATCATGGAGAAAGAGGCATAACCGAAAATAATTAAAACAGTAGAGATCAAACCTAAATTTAATAGTTTTTTCTGATGCTTGATGGAATAAAGGATTCCCCAAACCAGGGCACCGATTAATAAAATAGCAAAGAATAAAACACCAGTTCCAAAACCAAGGCCTAAAGTATTTACAAAAAACAGATCGAAATAAGCACCGAACGAAACCAGGTACTGGATAATGCCATATTGGATAACCGCCAGGATTAGGATACCCACCAGAAGTGTTTTAATAATTCCTGCGGTAGTTGCTTTATCGGTTCTTTTAAAATAATAAACAAAGGCAAGTGCTGGTATAGTTAAAAGGTTTAGTAAGTGGATACCAATTGATAAACCCATAATATAGGCAATAAATAATAACCAACGGTCGGCCCTTGGCTCATCGGCATGCGCCTCCCACTTCAATATAGCCCAGAATACAATAGCAGTAAACAAGGATGATTGAGCATATACCTCAGATTCTACAGCAGAAAACCAAAAACTATCAGAGAAAGTATAAGCCAACGCACCAACGGCGCCTGCGCCCATAATACTGATTAATTTGCCCGTAGTTAATTCCTCACCGGCTTTTAATATTGTTTTTTTAGCCAATGCAGTGATTGTCCAAAATAAGAATAAGATGGTTGCTCCGCTGGAAACGGCCGAACCCACGTTCATCCAATAAGCGATTTTGGTTAAATCCCCAGCTGCAAAAATGGAGAAGAAACGTTGGATCATTAAGAATAAAGGTGCACCAGGCTGGTGAACAACCTGCATTCTAAATGCCGATGCGATAAATTCACCGCAGTCCCAAAAACTAGCTGAAGGCTCTAAGGTTAAAACGTAAGTTAGTGTAGCAATTAAAAAGCAGATCCAGCCTACTATATTATTAACTTTTGAATAATTCATTGGTTTGTTTAATGATATTAAAAATTGTTTTCACATAAAAATGCTGCCGAAATTAACTATTCTCGTCGATAAAACGGTTAAATTTTTGCATCGATTTAACAATTTTTAACGGCTTGAGAACTTTCTCATAAAGGATTTTAATTTGTTTGAAAGCAAAAACCCATAGGCAGAACGTTAAAATCCGCCTATGGGTTAAATTTAGGATGTTTTTTGCCTATCCTGCCGCAAAAGGGGTAAACCTTGTAATCAGATCGTTATATTGTTTTTCGAGGTTTTTGCTCAGGCTTACCTGTTTAAATGCATCTGTTAACTTTACCATCTGGCCTAAATAACCCAGATATAAACGCACATCCTGTTCTGACGATAGCTGGTTTTTGCTTTCGGATACATCGGCCAGGTGGGTGAGTTCCTTACCTATATAATCGGCGGTTTTTTTGATCATGGCATTTGCACGGTTTAAATCATTTAACCGATAAAGGTTTTCGGTAAAATAATAGGTGCTCATTACCTGACGCATGCTGTAAAATTTCGCCGGAATCACTTCAAAGTATTTATCCGTTACTTTTTTGCTCTCGGCAATTTTACCTTCTTTAATCAGCCCGGTTAATAAACCATTAAACATATTCGATAACATGGTTACATCATCTGCAGATTGTCTGTCGAGATGGTTTGCATATTTGATGTTGCCAAAGCCATATACCTTCATCAGGTTATTGTACATCGGTTTCAGGTTTACGCGATCAAAATCCTGTGTAATGGCAGTATCAGGTTTTAATGGGAGTAATCTTTTGTTTAAACCTTCAGAATAGAGATACTTGTTAAGCCCTACGTACTGCTCGTTTGGCATGGCGCCACTAAAATAAATCGGCCGTTCCCAGTTATTGTGTGCCAGGATATCAAACAAAGCTAATGTGCCTTTAGTTACAAAATTCGAATTATAAGTCCATTCCATACTGTCTGCTATTTTACCGGCATCTTCTTTTGGTACAGTTCCCGTATCCAGTACCTGCTGCGGACTCACGGCCAGTTTAAGGTTTTTGGTCGGTAGCACATTGTATTTAGAGCCATCGGTCATGGTTACTTTATCTTCATCATGATCGGATAGGAGTACATCTAAAATTTCTTTTAATTCGATATGCTGGGCGATCTTATAATCCTGGTAGTACATGATATCCCGCGTACCTTCAACATATTGCTCATGTTTTAGCGTAATGGGCAAGGGAGCAGATTCATTTTGCTTTTTTCGCATTCCATCGATATACCAGTCGGCAGTAAATAAGCTTAAATTCACCACCCGCACGTCCGGACGGATGTTTTCTACTTCCTGTGCACACCAAACCGGGTAGGTATCATTGTCGCCATAGGTAAACAAGATGGCATTAGGTGCGCACGATTTGAGGTAATTGACAGACATATCTCTTGCCATGTAACTGTCAGAACGGTCGTGGTCGTCCCAGCCCTGGTTGGCCATAATGATCGGGGCACCAAATAAAGCGATAACTGTAGCAACGATACTTGCGCGCAAAGGTGTCAATTTTTGTGAAAACCATTCCTTTAACCCCAAAACCCCTAAACCGATCCAGATGGCAAAAGCATAAAACGAACCTACATAAGCATAATCTCTTTCGCGGGGTTCAACAGGAACAGAGTTGAGGTACATCACTATGGCCACGCCGGTAAATACAAAAAGTAAACCGATAATACCTGCGTCTTTCTGGTTGCGCTTAAAATGCCAAATGGCGCCAATTAAACCGATTATCAGCGGTAAAAAGAAAAATCTATTGTATGCTTTATTCTCCAGGATGGACGGTGGAAGGTTTTTTTGATCGCCTAGCCTGATGGCATCCAACGGTTTTATACCACTGAGCCAATTGCCATCTTTTCCACCAAACTGTCCATCTTCATTATCCTGTCTGCCTGCAAAATTCCACATAAAATAACGCATGTACATTTGTCCGGTCTGGAAAGAAAATAGGTATTTCAAATTATCCAGCAAAGTAGGTTTATGTTCATCATCAAAACCCATGTAGCTTTTGTAAAAATTAACATGTTCAGGTTTATCACTGTACATGCGGGGCAGTAAAGTTTTATCGGCAAAAATATAGGCTGATTTGGTGCCTGCTGGTTCGTATTTTTTGTCGCCTTTACGGATAATCTGGCCCGTTTCTTTGACGCCGATTTTTTCTGAATTGTAGTTTTCGCCATAAAGCAGCGGCCTGTCACCGTATTGGTCGCGACTCACATATCTTGAAAACGAGAATACGTTATCTACATTATAGTTGTTTAAATTTGGTTTAGCCTGTGCCCTGATGATGAGCAACGCAAAAGAACTATAGCCAAAAAGTAGCAAGACGGTAAACAACATCACCAGGTTCAAAACCCTTTTCTTTTTAAGGATGGAATAGCGGATACCGTAAACCAGTCCCCCGATTAGGAGTGTTGCAAAGAACAATATGCCTGTTCCAAAGCCTAAACCCAGGGTGTTTACAAAAAAGTAATCGAAGCCTGCGGCAAAAGAAATGATATATTGAATAATGCCAAATTGAACCACTGCCAGAACAGCAATGGAAACGAAAAATACTTTTAATATACTTTGCCAGTTTGTTGATGGGTTCTTTTTAAAATAATAAACAAATATTAATGCAGGGATGGTAAGGAGGTTTAAGATGTGTACACCAATAGAAATCCCCATTATGTAGGCCACAAAAAGTAACCAACGGTCTGATTTTGGTTCTTCAGCCTGCGATTCCCATTTTAATATGCCCCAGAATACAATCGCGTTGCAGAGCGACGACATGGCATAAACTTCGGCTTCTACAGCAGAAAACCAGAAACTGTCAGAAAAAGCATAAGCCAAAGCACCAACAAAACCTGCACCCATAATCCCGATGATTTTTTGATTGGTGATTTCTTCGCCATTTTTAACGACTGTCTTCCTGGCCAGTGCAGTAATGGTCCAGAATAAAAAGAGGATAGTGCCTGCACTTGCAAGCGCAGAGGATATATTAATGAAATAGGCGACCTTGGTTTTATCGCCAAAAGCAAATATTGAAAATAACCTTTGGATCATGGAGACTATTGGCGCACCTGGTTGGTGAACCACTTCCATTCGGAAGGCAGAAGAAATGAATTCCCCACAGTCCCAGAAACTTACAGATTGATCCAAAGTTAAAATGTATGTGACTGCAGCAATAATAAAACAGAGCCAGCCTCCAATGGTGTTTATCCTTGAGTAATTCATAGTTTAATTTTAGTCTTTTGATAATAAATGATTTAGGTGGTTAGTGGTAAAAAAAGTCGTATAAAAAAATAAAATGTTGCACGCTATATGATGATTTTTTTATCTTTGCATCGCAAACAGGAACAGCAGGAAAGAAATTAAAAATATTTTAAAATCAGTCTTGCATATTTAAAATAAGGTTCCTACATTTGCATTCCCTTTCGAGGAGAATATCCTTGAGAAGCTTGTCCGATAGTATAAGGGTAGTACAACGGTTTTTGGTACCGTTTGTCTTGGTTCGAATCCAGGTCGGACAACTAAAATTTAATAACGGATCATGTTTTAAATAGGCATGATCCGATTTTTTTTAACCGTAACTACACGAACCCATGCCATTGCAGTTTAACCCGGTAAAGCTTTTTTCCGGAACAGGTTCTAAAGGATTATCACTTAAAATTGCCGAACATTACGGCAAGCCACTTGGTAGCGTAACCATTCACAAATTCAGTGATGGAGAATTTCAACCTTCCTTTGATGAGTCAATCCGTGGTAGTGATGTTTTTCTAATCCAGTCTACTTATCAGCCCAGCGATAATTTAATGGAACTTTTGCTTATGGTTGATGCTGCTAAAAGGGCGTCAGCACATTATATTACGGCAGTTGTTCCTTATTATGGTTTAGCCCGTCAGGATAGAAAAGATAAACCACGTGTAGCAATCGGTGCTAAATTGGTAGCCAATTTACTAAAATCAGCAGGTATTCACCGTATCATGACGATGGATTTACATGCTGCACAGATACAGGGTTTCTTTGATATTCCGGTTGATCACCTGGATGGATCAGTAATCTTTGTGCCTTATATCAAAAGTTTAGGTTTAAAAAACTTAACCATTGCATCGCCGGATATGGGCGGTTCGTATAGGGCACGTACTTTTGCCAAGTTTTTTAATGCTGAAGTAATTATTTGCGATAAACGCCGTAAACGTGCCAATGAGATCGAATCGATGTCGATTATTGGGGATGTAGCCGGACAAGATGTGGTATTAATTGATGATATTTGCGATACTGCCGGAACCTTATCAAAAGCGGCTGCTTTGATTATGGAAAACGGTGCAGCAAGTGTTCGGGCGGTTTGTACACACGCTGTATTATCAGGCAAAGCAGTAGAAACGGTGGAGAACTCGGTATTAACTGAATTGATTGTTACCGATACGATCCCGTTAAAAAAGGAAAGTTCAAAAATCAGGGTACTGAGTACCGCCAGTTTATTTGCCAGGGCAATTGCCAATGTAAATGAACATGGTTCAATTAGTGACCTGTTTAGGGTTTAGTTGGGTTAACTGTAGTAACTGGTTAATCGGTTAATTGTAGATATTTTCAGTTAACCAATTTGAACAATAATCAGTTAAACATAAAAAAGAGTTTAAAGAAGGTGGAAGGTAGAGGGTTGAAGGCTTGCGGTCTTGATACTCGATACCAGATACTTACTACTAATAATTAAATATAAATAAAATGAAAACAATCGCAATTAGCGGTTCTCCAAGAGAGAACGTAGGGAAACGCGATGCCAAGGAACTTCGTTACGAAGGTAAAGTTCCGGCGGTATTGTATGGTGGAAAAGAGCAACAACACTTAGCTGTGGTTATTGCTGATTTAAGAGATGTTATTTATACCCCGGAAGTAAACTTTGTAGAAATCGATGTTAATGGTGCTAAAACCAAAGCTATCGTAAAAGATACTCAGTTCCACCCACTTACCGATGTATTATTGCACATCGATTTTCTTCAGTTATTTGACGATAAAGAAATCGTTATGGAAATCCCGGTTAAATTAACAGGAACATCTCCAGGTGTTAAAATGGGGGGTAAGTTGATCCAGAAATTACGTAAACTACGTGTTAAAGCTTTACCAGCTAACATGCCACAAAACGTAGAAGTAAGCTTAGAGAAATTAGAAGTAGGTAGTTTATTCCGTGTTCGTGACCTTCAGGGTGATAAATACGTAATCACTAACACTCCTGAAGATACTATCGTTTCTGTTGCAATGTCTAGAGCATTAAAACAAGCAGAAACTGAAGCTGCTAAAGGTAAAAAATAGTAAGCTGATCTCACAGATTAATGTGATTACACAGATTTTAAAAGCGGTGCAAAAGCAATTTTGTACCGCTTTTTTGTTTTTAATGCGTAGTCGCTACTTTAAGCTTTAAGCTTTGGTCTTTTTGCTTTTACCTTAAACCTTAAACCTTCAGCCTTCAGCCTTTTTATTTATCTTTGCCCCATGAAATATCTTATAGTTGGCTTAGGAAATATCGGACCGGAGTATGCGCACACCAGGCATAATATTGGCTTTGACATTGCCGATAAACTCGTAAAAGACCTGGGCGGTAGCTTCGATAATGTTCGTTTGGCTTATTATGCTGAGGTTAGTTTTAAAGGCAAAAAACTGCATGTCATTAAACCAACCACTTTTATGAACTTAAGCGGTAAAGCCGTGAACTATTGGATGAAAGAGTTGAAAATAGCGCCAGAAAATGTGCTGGTTGTGGTAGATGACCTTGCATTGCCGCTTGGAAAGCTGAGGTTAAAATTACAGGGTTCCAGCGCTGGTCATAATGGGCTAAAAAACATAGAAGAAGTTTGCGGTGGACAAAATTATGCACGTCTTCGGTTTGGCATCGGAAACGATTACCCTAAAGGCAGGCAAATAGATTTCGTTTTGGGTTTGTTTGATAAAAATGAACAGTTAGAACTTCCTGCATTAATCGATAAAAGTGTAGAGTTGATTAAAAGCTTCGTTACCATCGGGCCTGCCCATACCATGACAGCTTTTAATAAATAAATAGTTAATGGGCTAACTGTTCATACTGTCATCCTGAGCGCAGCGAAGGATCTTTTGTAATTTAAATCTCAAAGGAGTGTAGTCCAAAAAAGGTCATTTGAAGAGCAATTACAGTAGCTCTTTTAATGTTCATCCTGCTTTCCATTTCAAGTCCAGCGCTGTGGGCTTTCCATTTCAATCAGGTCTAAAATGGCAGTGTCTATGCTGTTATTGAAGGGTTAAATAGCATAGTTTGCCAACATCCCGTTAGTTCTAAGTATCCGTCAAAACCCAAATTCTATTACTGTACTTGCCACCTAAACCGAAGGGATCGCTTTAGATAAATTTACCATATAAAAATATACTTATATGCCCTTAAATGCCTTACATGTTAAATAACCAGGCATTTCTCTTTACACCTGCCACCACAGATAATTTTGCTGCCCTAGGCCACCTAAACCCGATCGCAGTGGTTCCGATGCCTCATCAGCAGCTTGTATTATGCAATAATTTGCATCGGAAAAAACGGAGAGCGGGACTGCATCAATCCAAAAGCATCTGCATTTGATTTCCAGCAAAAAGAAACTTATTGGTAATTGAGAGCAATGGTTGGAGTTTGCTGCCTTTAATAAGCTAATAAACTCAGAGATTAACATCTATTTTTTTAAAAAAAACACCCTGAAATAAATCCGATAGCAATCGGATCAGGGTGACGACTAAACAAGGTTTTGTTAAACAAAAAAAAAGACCATCTTTCGATGATCTTTCCTGTAAGTATGTTTAGTTTTGTTTATTTAACTTTTTCCTGAGCTCTGGCAATGTAAGCATCAATTAATTGTGCCTCTGCACTTTCCGGATATTGCGTTTTTACTTTGGTATAAGCTTCAACAGCACCTTTGAAATCATTTTGGCTTTCGTTAACCAATCCTAATTTCTTTAAAAACATTGGTGAAGTAAATTTACTTGCTTTATCAGCTGCTTTTTTATAATACGTAGCTGCTTGTTTATAGTCTTTCAACTCGCTGTAGGCGTCGCCTAATAAACCTAAAGCCAATGGATCTGCAACCGGGCTGCCTGTAGCACTATATTTGCTTAATGCCTCTATAGCTTGTTTATACTCGCCTTTACGTAAGTAGATGCCACCTAAATAAAGGTTAGCTAGGTTTGCCGATTTGGTGTTATCATATTCTTTAGCAATCTGCTCAAAACCCGGGTAACCGCCTTCACCTTTAACCGCTCTGTTCGATAATGAATCTACACCAACAAATTGTTCTGCTTTATACATTTTGCTGGCAGCTTCCTCAGCACGACCTTTTAAATACACGCCTTGATACCAAAGATATATTAACACTAATAAAACTACAGCACCTGCGATAAACAGTAAGCTCTTATTATTCTCTTGTAAAAATGAACCTTTTTTAGTTGGTTGAATTGTCTGGTTATCTGTTGTAGACATGTTTGTTTAAAAAATTTAAGATTGCAAAAATACATTTTTCAATCAAAGTATCAACCTTTATTTTGAAGTATTTAATTAAACATTAGTTATTTAGGGTTCCATAATTGCAAAACTGTCATGATCATTAACGTAACAAGCTGATTAGTGTATTAAACCAGGTTTGGTTATCGCTAAAAATCCCGGTGTGGTTAATTACCAGGTACACGGTTTGGCTTTCAGAGCGGCTCACAATGGATTTGATTCTGATCGGCTGCCAGAATGCACCAAAATTTTTGGCTGATGAAGCCGGAAATAAATCGTCGAATCCCATATAAACCTCTTCTATATGAGATAGTGGTAGCTCCAGTTGTTCGTCGCCGGTAATAAAAATGCCATTTGAGGCTAGTAGAATGTTACCCTCGTGATTGTGGACTGGCTTTAAAAACGAAAATAAATCAGCGATTTTTTTCATCCAGTTCGAATTTTTATTGCTGTTCAGTTCATGGTCATAAGACCATAGAACATTTCCTTCTAACATTTTTTGTGCAACCATTATGTTCTCCTTGAGATGAAAGTACAATTTTTTTAAATGTTATTAACGTTTATTTTAAACAATGGGTTTTAAGAAGCTAAAAAAGGGTAAATTTGTGACATATTTATGTGGTTAAAAAATATTACCCTTCTAAATTTTAAGAACTATACAGATGCAGACCTCCATTTCTCGGAAACTGTAAACGTATTTACAGGTAATAATGGCGCCGGCAAAACGAATATGCTTGATGCGATTCACTACCTCTGCCTGTGTAAAAGTTACTTTAATCCCATCGATAGCCAGCAGATCAAAGCCAGTGAAGAGGTTTTTATGATTCAGGGCGATTTTGACCGCAATGAAAAAAACGAAAAAATTTCCTGTGGTGTAAAACGAAACCAGAAAAAGCAATTTAAGCGCAATAAAAAAGAATATGAGAAACTGGCCGATCATATCGGCCTTTTTCCGGTAGTAATGGTTTCTCCCTATGATGTAAATCTGATTATGGAAGGTAGTGAAGAACGCAGAAAGTTTATCGATAATGTGATTTCGCAGACCGATGCACATTACCTGGATCAGTTGATTACCTATAACCGTATTTTGTTGAACCGGAATGCTTTGCTTAAACAGATTGCCATTACCAGAAAATATGATCCTACACTGCTCGAAATTTTAGATGAACAGTTGGTGATGGCCGGCAATAAGATATTTACGGTCCGTAAAGCTTTTATGGATGAGTTTATTCCGCTATTCAATCAATACTATACTTATCTTACCGAAAACAAGGAAACTGTAGAGCTGAACTATCAATCGCAATTGAATGAGGCAACTTTTGAAGAATTGTTGAAAAAATCGGTAGAAAAAGACCGTGTACTGGAGCGGACTACAACCGGTATCCACAAAGATGAACTGGCTTTTGTCATCAGTGGTATGCCTTTAAAAAAGTTTGGTTCGCAGGGGCAGCAAAAGTCTTTTTTGATTGCCTTAAAAATAGCACAATATGCCTATCTTGCTAAAAATAAAGGATTTAAGCCTTTGCTTTTGCTGGATGATATTTTTGATAAACTGGATGATAACCGTGTTCAGAAACTCATGCAAATGGTTTCACATCATGATTTTGGACAGATATTTATCACAGATACAGGAAAAGAAAGAGTAAAATCTATTTTTGAAAAAATAGAAGTTGATGTAACTTTGTTCGAAGTAGATAACGGAAACATACAAAATGCGTAAACCCAATGATGTTACCTTGAAAGATGCGATCAGCAAAATGCTGGACGTGTATCGGTTGCGCCGTAAGTTTGATGAAACCTCAATCTTATCCATCTGGCCAGAAATAATGGGGACTGCCATTGCCAACAGAACCAAGCAGATTTATATTCATGAAAGAAGACTGTTTTTGAGGATAGAATCTTCTGTAATCAAAAATGAACTGATCATGGTGAGACAGGGAATCATCCAGAAGTTGAATGAGCACGCCGGCAGCGAGGTAATTACCGAAATGGTGTTTTTGTAAGACATGACAAAAGGGCAAAATCGTAAATTTTTTTGCCCTTTATATTTAATAAGACTCCAGACTAAGAACTCTGAACTCCCAACTAACTCCTGCCTCCGCCAAATATCTTTGCCAAAATCCAGATTACCAGCGCAACCACCACTACAACTACAATTACGCCTACCCAAACGCCGGCTTTAAATATACCTTCTACCAGCTCACAACTGCTTAAGGTGGTGCATAAAAATGCAATCAGTACTAAAGGGAATGCTTTTTTCATATTTATGTTAATTTGTAATAGCTAACATTGAATACCGGAGAAAGTTTTAATAAATTCCTGGATTCGTCTTGCTGAACTTGTTTTCGCATTGTCATCTAGAGTTATATCTGTGGTGTTGGATGTTTCCACCTGATTGATTCAGTAGATTTCTCGACTTCGTTGCACGCCGCTCGAAATGACGGACTAAGGATTATTCTCAAAAAAAATCGCCATCTCTGCAGCCTGGGCTTGCCTGAAATGACGATTTTCGTTAATTTATTTCAGATGGTTTCTCTTACATTTTCCACCTGACATCCTCCATCCTAATTTATTTCCCGTTTACTTTTAACAGTTCAACTTCAAAAATCAAAGTGCTGTAAGGCGGAATATCCTGTCCTGCACCACGTTCGCCATAGGCCAGATTGTAAGGGATATAAAATTTATATTTCGAACCCGCAGGCATTAATTGTACACCCTCCGTCCATCCTGGGATCACACGGTTTAGTGGAAAAGAAATCGGCTCGCCTCTATCATAAGAGCTGTCAAATTGTTTTCCATTTAATAAAGTACCTTTATAATGTACCAGTACCGAATCGGTAGCCTGTGGCTTAACACCGGTGCCGGCAGTTAAAACCTCATATTGTAAGCCACTTGCAGTGGTCTGTACACCTGCGCGTTTTTTGTTCTGTTCTAAGAAATCTTGTCCTTCTTTCATGATGGGTGCGTATTTAATTTTATTTGCTGCCTCTTCAGCCTTGTTTTTTATTGATGATGCCTTGGTCAGCGCTTCGTTTATGCATTGTTGGGCCTGCTGTTGCGTTAACAAAACCTTGCCGCCGGTAAATGCATCTTTCAGGCCTTTTAACAGTACGTCGTAATTTAAGGTAGAAAGGCCGGTTGTTTTTAAACCTGCACCAATTGAAGTGCCAAAAGCATAACTGGTCGAATCTAAAGCAGATTTCAAACCTGCGGCAGGAACTGGTTGTTTACTCGTTATAGTGGTTTTTTTAGCAACAGGCTTTTTTGCTGCTGTTTTGGTTTGTGCATAAGATGCAACAGCGATACCAGACAGGCATACCGCTAAGAAAATTCGTTTCATTGTTTGTGATATGGTGTAGTTAATTCTAACAGGTTAAAATGATGGATCATATTTAAGGCCGAAAGATACAAAATAGATAAAACAATAAAACCCCGGATATTCGGGGTTTTATTGTAATTTTTTGTGTTTGCAATTAGAAACGTTCGTCTGCCTTGAAGAAGAAGTTACCTTCAATTTCTGCATTTTCATCAGAATCTGATCCATGAACCGCGTTTGCATCGATTGATTTTGCATATTTCTGACGGATTGTACCTTCTGCTGCTTCAGCCGGGTTAGTCGCACCGATCAATTTTCTGAAATCTTCGATAGCATTATCTTTTTCTAAAATAGCGGCAACAATTGGTCCTGAAGACATAAAGCTCACTAAATCTTTGTAAAAAGGACGCTCAGCATGAACCGCATAGAACTGACCAGCAGTTTCCGCTGTAAGTTTGGTATATTTTAATGCAATGATTTTGAAACCAGCATTAGTGATGTCGTTAATGATTGATCCAATATGGCCATTTGCTACTGCATCAGGCTTAATCATGGTAAAAGTTCTGTTTGTGCTCATCGTGTTTTGATATCAATTTTTTGCAAAAGTACATTTTAATTGATGAATAATCAATAAACCGCTCAGCATACTATTCCTATATCTTCTAAAATACGGACAGGCTACCCTAAAATCTTTAAATCCTGATCAATCCTATTTTAAATTTACTTAGCTTTGCAGCGCAAAAAATATATGCTTACACTAACTGAATTAAAAACATTATTGGCTACGCCACAACGAATTGTGATTACTACACATCACAAACCCGATGGCGATGCAATGGGATCATCCCTGGGTTTATATGGATATTTAATTCAAAAAGGCCACCATGTAAAGGTAATCACTCCAACCGATTACCCTACTTTTTTGCATTGGATGCCAAATAACAGCGATGTCATTATTTTCACAGAAGCGCAGGAAAAAGCGGCGCAGCTGGTGGAGGAAGCTTCTCTTATCTTTTGCCTCGATTTTAATACCTTAAGCCGTATTAATGAATTAGGTGAATTGGTTAGGGCTGCGGCTGCCAAAAAGATTATGATTGATCATCATCTCGAACCAGAAGATTTTGATGATTACCGTCATTGGGATATCAATGCCTGTGCTGCCGCACAATTGGTTTATGATTTTATTGTAAACCAGTTACAGGATGGTGAGCTGATCAATAAAGATGTCGCATCTTGCCTGTACACGGGGATCATGACCGATTCAGGATCTTTCCGGTTCTCATCGGCAACAGCTGAAGTATACCGTATTGCCGCGAACCTGATCGATTTAGGCGCAGACCAATCGAAAATCCATGAATTGGTATACGATAACTCCAGTGAAAACCGGCTGCGTTTTTTAGGCTATTGCCTGTCTAATAAACTGGAGGTTTTAAGAGACTACAATACTGCCATTATCTCGGTTACAAAAGAAGAATTGGCGCAATACCACAGCATTACCGGCGATACAGAAGGCGTGGTAAACTATGCCCTGTCCATTAACGGCATCCGTTTGGCTGCTTTAATCATAGAACGTACCGATAAAGTTAAATTGTCTTTAAGGTCTACAGGAGATTTTCCAGCCAATGAAATCTGTAAGAAATATTTTAACGGGGGTGGGCATAGAAATGCGGCCGGTGGTGCATCAGAAAAACCTTTAGCTGATGTAGTAAACGAATTTAAATCGATATTAGCAGAATACAAAGAACAATTGATAGCTTAGAAACAAAGAACTAAAACAATAAAAATTTTAAAAAGTCAAATTAATAAATGAAAAAGGGAATTATTATTCTAGCAGCAGCCGCTTTAGGTTTAGCAGCATGTAAACAAGAAAAAAAGGGAGCTGGTGGCTTGTTGTATACGATCCATCACTCGGCAGGTAACGAAAAAATCAAGGAAGGCGATATCGTTAAAATGAATTTTATTCAAAAAAACGATAAAGATTCAGTTTTAGCAAACACTTTCGATAGCGAAACTCCTGCAGTTTTCCCTGCACAGAAAAAAATGTACGCGGGCGATATGAACGATGTTTTAACATTATTTGGAGAAGGTGATAGTGCTACTTTTAAAGTGAACCTGGATACGATGGCATTTCATAGTAAACAGCCTAAGCCAGAGCAGTTCAAAAATGATAAATACATTACTTTTACGGTAAAAATCGAAAAAGTATTTAAGAAAAAAGCTGGTGAAGCTGACTCCACTTTTAATAAAAGAGCTCAGGAGTTTTTCCAGGCTGATTATAAAGCCAGTACTGAAAAGAAAAAAGCCGCTGAACCCGCTAAATTAAAAGCTTATTTAGAAGATACTAAACTAGCCACTAAAACTACCGCAAGTGGTTTACACTACATTATCGAAAATCCGGGAAGTGCGGAAAAACCGGCTTTAGGCGATACCGTATTAATTGAATATACTGGTAGGGTAACTAAAAAAGGAAAAGACGGTAAATATAAAATCTTCGATACCAGTGATGAGAAACTGGCTAAAGCAGAAAATGAATTTAAACCAGGTAAACCTTACGGCCCTCAAAAAATGCCAGTTGGCGGTACAATTCCAGGATTTACCGAAGCCTTACAATTAATTGGCAAAGGTGGTAAAATTAAAGTAATTATCCCTTCTAACTTAGGTTATGGCGAACAAGGCGCACCACAAGTAGGTATTATGCCTTTTAGCCCGATTGCTTTCGATTTAGAAATTAAAGATATTATCAAAGGAAAACCAGCCTCGGCAACTTCAGCTACAGGAACAACCGCACCGGTTAAAAAATAGTCTCTTTGAATATATTTTAAATCCTGCTTATTCATTTAAGCAGGATTTTTTTTTGCCTTTTTTTTTGACGCTGAACAAAGAAATAAAATCTTACAAAGATGTTCAAAAACTTATTATAGCCTATCTTTGTATGATCAGATGAAGTAGCTTGCTTTCCGAAAATGGATCACAGGCGAATTTTAATTAATATTATTAAATGAAAAAAGGATTAATTATTTTCTTGGCAGCATTAGGACTATCTGCCTGTAACAAGTTCGAAAAGGGTGAAGGAGATATGACTTACAAGATCTATCAAAGTGAAGGTAAGCCAAAAATTCAGGAAGGCGATTATGTAAAGTTAAATGGTGTTCAGACAGTAGAAACCAATACCAATCCCGATTCGGTAATGGTAAATACTTACGATAATGAACGTCCTGCATTCTTTGCTATTAGTAAATCGATGTTTAAAGGCGATTTGGCCTCTGGCCTGAAACTGCTGGGGGAAGGGGATAGTGCTGTTTTTAAATTGAATCTGGATTCGATGGAGAAATATTCTGGTCAGCCGAAACCAAAAGGATTAAAATCGAACATTGCATCGTTTACCATTAAAATTGAAAAGGTTTTACACAAAGGAAAGGAACCCGATTCTATTTTTGAGGCAAAGAAAAGACTTTTTTTCGAAGCCGAATACAAAGCATTAAACGAGAAAAATAAAAAGGTCGAGCCTGCCAAAATAGCCAAATATGTTGAAGAGAACAACTTAAAAGTAACTACGGCACCTTCTGGCTTGCAGTATGTAATTTATGCCCCTGGCAACTCAGAAAGAGCAACCTTAACAGATACTGTATTAATTGATTATACCGGCCAGTTTACCAATAAAAAATCAAATGGAGCATTAAATGTTTTTGATACTTCAAATGCTAAAATTGCAAAAGAGGCCGGAATTTTTTCTGAAAATGTACAATATGTGCCACGAGGTTTACCATTGGGCCAATTGCCACAGGGCGTAATCCAGGGTATTCAAATGATTGGAGTTGGTGGTAAGATTAAGATGATTTTGCCATCGAAACTGGGTTTTGGCGAAAATGGCGGTGGACCGATCAACCCATTTACTCCATTGGTATTTGATGTAGAATTAAAGGGCATTATTAAGCCGAATGCGGCCGCACCATTAGCAAAGTAAATTTACAGAATCTGGTAGGTTTTGAAACTTGCGGGGTTATTAAAGAAGTCAGGTTTTTGAAACCTGACTTCTTTTTTTGTGAATTAAAAGAACATTTAAGAAAAGTTTGGCTGCTGCAGATATTTAGCTAAACCCAATCCTTGAAAGGCCTAACCGTTAAATTGGAGTTATAATATCTTTCCTCTTCGGTTACCTCTTTACCTATCCAATCTGGCAGATCGAAAGTTTCTTCTTCGCTTTCCAGTTCAATTTCGGCAACAATTAAGCCTTCGTTATCGCCAGAAAATACATCAATTTCCCAAAGTTTGCCGTTAAATTCAATTTCGTAACGGGTTTTTGAAAGTTCGGAAGCCGAAAAGTTATCCAGTAATTCGGTGGCTTCGCCAACCGGGATTTCATATTCATATTCTAAGCGTGTGGCGCCAATGGTTTCACCTTTTATGGTTAAAAAACCTTTGCTTTCCGTTGCCCTTATCCTTATCGTTTTGGTTTTATCTGTTAACAGATAACCCTGCCTTAAAAGTTTTCCTTTAGGCTTAGCCAGCTTATCCCAATTTAGCTGATGAATCAAAAATTTGCGCTCTATTTCTTTTCCCATTTTATCTTGCCCTTTTCTGTAAATCTGCAACAGGCATACTGATCAACCTCCCGATAGGCTGTTTGCCGCGATAGGTGATTACGCGTAACATACTGGCGTCTTTAGGTACCTGTAAAGCTGCGGTGTATTTTGGATAAAAGCGATCGGGTGTGGAGTTATCAAAACTGTAGTAAATATCCAAGCCCTCTATTTCTGTGGTCAGTTCTACCATCAGCTGTTTATCAGCATTTCGTTTTACGGTAAAAATAGGATCATAAATAGCAGGTGAATACTTGATCTCTGCTAAATCCAATCGCTTGAAATGCTGTTGCGTACGATCAACAAAATTTGTCCAGTTTTTCTTTTCAACCGGACTCCAAATGGATTCGGCAATGGCAAATGCACGTGGATAAAGCATGTATTCAACCTGACGGAAGGTAAAAATCTGTTCTGTCCAAAGGTTTGCTTGTGCACCAATAATGTACTTTGCATTTACACCTGCAGGAACAGGATTAAACTGATAAGCTTTATTTAACCTAAGCGAAGCATATACTTTTGGCTCGGTAATGGCATCAGCCTGCATATAATCCAGATAGGCGAAATCAGTCGGACTCATCACCACGTTATGTTTATCGTTAGCGGCCTGGATGCCATATTTCATTCCTCTCCAGCTCATTACTGCAGCTGTTGGGGAAACACCTCCCTCAAGAATTTCATCCCAGCCCATAAATTTTTTTCCTTTTGAAATCACGATCTGTTCTACACGTTTTTCAAAATATGCCTGTACCTGCGGCATGGTTTTCAAACCTTCGCGAAGCATTATAGCTTTAATCTGATCGTTCTTTTCCCAAAAATTATGCGGAGCTTCATCGCCACCCATGTGGATGTATTCGAAAGGAAAAAGTTTGGCAACCTGGGTAATGACCGAATCTAAGAATACATAAACTTTTTCATTGGCCGGACAAAGTGTATTATCAATCAAAGCCGTTGGTGGCGCACCACGGCTCCAATCCATTATTTTCTCGCCTGAGCGAACTTTATAGTTTACCGCATCTGGCGTGCAGGATAACTCTGGATAGGAGGCAATAATGGCTAAACTATGCCCTGGAACATCAATTTCCGGTAATATGTTTACAAAACGTTCTTGCGCATACTGAACGAGTTCTTTAATATCTTCCTGAGTATAAAATCCGCCATAGGTGCGGGGCTCATCCGGCGTAGGTGGAATAAAATCACCGAAAGTTCCGGTTTTTTTAACATTCCAGGCACCGGTTTCGGTTAATTTTGGTAAGCCTTTTATTTCGATCCTCCATCCTTCATCATCTGCAAGGTGTAAATGTAAGAGGTTGAATTTATAACGTACCATGCCGTCAATAAACTGTTTTACTTCCTGTTTGGTAAAAAAATGACGGGCAACATCGAACATTAAACCTCGCCAGCCTAATTTCGGATAATCTATTACATCAACGCAAGGTGCTTTCCATTTGATGCCATTTACAAGCTCTTTACTTTCTATTTCGGCAGGGAAGAGCTGAAGTAACGATTGAACGCCGTAAAAAATACCTGCCGGCTGATTAGCCGCGATGACAACCTGCGTAGGATTAACGTTCAATTTGTAGCCTTCCTTGCCCAATTGTGCATCTTCTTGCGTATTTAAAATTAGTTTGATGGTAGGATGTGTCGAATTGCTTACCGAACTCACGAATTTTCCGGTGGCAGTAGTAATTCTGTCAGAAAGATAATTTATAGATCGACCTAATTCTGCACTTTTAACCGCCTGTATAATCACATTTTGGGGTAATGTAAAGGTTCCCGTCTTTTTTACCAACGATACAGGCTCAGGTATAATGGCGATTGGTGTTTGTGTTATTTCACTTTCAGCATCGCCGATTTCAGTTTCGCTAACAATAGACTGAGCAGAGATATTAGCTGCGAAAAAACAGCAGGAGATAATCAGGAATAATTTTTTCATTAATATCATTAAAACAGATTGACCGGATAAGTATAATCCGCAATTTATTAAAAAAGATTTTAAATGAAGTAATTTAGGTTGATAGAATATGAATAGTGTATGGCGTTTAAAACGCTTTTCTTCTCATCATTATGGTTTGCACAACGCTATACAAAACGCTGGTATTCCAATCATTTAGGTAGCTGTAGCTTTTATTAATCTTTGATGGGTGAACTTAAGCATACAATAAAACTTAATTTACAAAAACTGTTTCAACCATTCCTTGGCTTTCTGATCATCCGCAAATGATTCCATCGGGATGGGCGGATTTTTAAACTTAAATACAATCTTCATAATCAATTGCGATAAACCGGGTTTCGAAACCATTGCCATAGCCTTATAGATTTGAGGCAACTGCTCGGTTGAAAACTTTCGCGTTTCTTTGTCTGGTACGGGAGAATTTTTTAAGTAAATTAACAAGGGAACTTTTTTGTTATTGGTGATTTTCCTGACCAGCTCAACATTGGCCTTAATATTCTCTACGGTACGTAAAATGCTTTTACTGTATGAAATCAGTATGCCATCATCCGTTAATAAATAATCGGCAATTTCGCCTTCTACAAGCTGTTTATCTTCCATTTTATCAGCAGATCGTTTTTTTCCTATAATATTATTTAAACTCCTTTATTCAGATGTGATTTTTAAAATTCTATTTTTTGTAATCTTCGTTTCCAGTAGAATGAGTATAAAATAAATTGCTAACAATACCATGGTAGTAAAAAATGTTTCGACATTTTTCTGATTGATTATCAAATCTAAAAAGCAGGTTAAAAATAAAAGGGAAAGCACTGCCAGAATAACTGTTGATGGTACAGATAACCTGAATTTATAGTACTCTACATTTATTTCTTTTGGGAAACTGATAATTATTTTAGGTAAGAAACTTTCGAATGAGGTTTTAATCCTGGTGAATTTTAAAGTCTTTTTATCCTCATTACCAAGAAAATATTTATCGGTACCAATGTTTATTGTCTCAAAAACGAAATCAAGCATCTGGCTTCTCTTTAAACTTCTGTTCCTCAGTCCTCGCTCAAGATCCTCTTTTTCGGAGCGATTTAATAAATATGTTTTTTTAAAATAGAGCATTATATTATTCTTTTAAAATAAGTTTTTGATAAATCTTTAACTATAAAATAAAGGCTTGATCATGCTGTACCTATTGGCTTTCTTTATTGAGATTAGTCTTGATGGCACGAACAAAAGCTTCATGTATATTTTTGCAAAATGGGCTTTGCTGATCTTTCAACCGCTCCGGATGCCATTGTACAAATAGTAAAAAGGATTTTCCTTTAGGTTCAATCCGCTCCATGGCTTCGGTAACCCCATCAGGAGAAATGGCACTCACCACGAGTCCTTTCCCTGTTTTATCTGTACTTTGGTGATGATTGCTATTTACCAATCCCTTATCAGTATTCACAATCTGGCTTAGCCATGAAGAGGGATTAACGATAATCTCATGATAGCGGTCAGATTTATCGTGCATTTTGGAATGATCAAATTTGCCCCATGTTGGAATGTCGGGAATTAAAGTGCCTCCAAAAAACACATTTCCGACCTGCATGCCCCTACAAATGCCCAGAACAGGAATGGAATGGGCTTCCGTATAGGTTAATACCTTAAATTCGAATTCGTCGCGTTTTTCATTAACATCATCATCGTAACAGTAAGGATAATATTCAGGCTGGTTATAAAATCGAGGATGTACGTCTTCACCACCAGTTAAAACAATGCCATTACATTTTTTGATCTCGTCGAAATTATCATGTTTATATCCAAGTTGGATTACTGAAACATCTCTATCGTAAGATAATACCCAGTCGCGGTAAATTTCATATTTACTACAATCGGTAACGCCAATGATTATTTGATCAGCCATGATGGTTTTGGACTCGTTGTTTTGAGATTTAATTTAATCCGATAGACAACACTAAAGATGGGTAAAAAGGTATAAAATTAAAAGCAATTGCTATAAATTGTTTTTAAATCTGATATCTTCAGCTACAAAAAATCAAACAAAATCCAATCTTTTGTATTATAGCTGTATACTCTTATCTTAAGTCATATGCGAACATTGCTTACTTCTGCTCAAATGCGCAGCGCTGATCAGTTTACCATTGCCAACAAGCCCATCGCATCAATCGATTTGATGGAAAAAGCTGCCAGAGCTTTTGTGCAGTGCTTTTTGAGAGATCAGTTTAATACCAATAAAAGCGTGGCTATATTTTGTGGGAAGGGAAATAATGGAGGAGACGGACTGGCTATTGCGCATTTGCTTATTGCTAACGGGTATGAGAATTTAAAAGTTTACCTTGTTAATTTCGGCGAAAAACAAAGCAACGATTTTGCGATCAACCTGCAACGGATGGAGGAAACGCGCTGTAAAAAAACAATCATCAACCAGGCTTCAGATTTAAAAAGTTTGAAGGCCGACATCATTATCGATGCCATTTTAGGTTCCGGCTTAAATAAACCGCTAAGCGGAGAATTTGAAGCGCTTGCGGAGAACATAAACAAGCTGAATAAAAAAGTGTATGCGGTTGACGTACCTACAGGCTTTTTTGCTGAAGGCAAATTACCTCAAGATTATAATGGGATAAAAGCCTATAAAACCATTTGTTTTCAACGGCCAAAGATTAATTTTTTCTTTCCGGAGTCGGCCATGGCGACTGAAAAATATGAGGTAGTTGATATTGAGCTGGATGAAGTTTTTATCCAAAAGCAAGAGGCAGATTTCTATTTGTTAGAATCGCATGATATAGAAAAAATCCTGCAGGCGAGAAAACTGTTCAGTCATAAAGGTACTTATGGCCATGCATTGATTATTGCAGGGAATAACCAAACCATGGGCGCAGCCTTGCTTGCTGCTATGGCCTGTTTACATACCGGGGCAGGGTTAACAACTGCCTGTATTCCACAGGCTGGATTAACCGCCTTAAATGCTTCATTGCCAGAGGTAATGGCCTTGACAAGGGATGAATACACCAGGATAGAAAACCCTAAAAAATATCAGGCAATTGCTATTGGCCCTGGTTTAGGTATCGAAACTGACCATGAAAGACTATTGGAAAGTTTGATTATGGCAAAATACCCAATGGTTATTGATGCAGATGCGCTGAATATTTTAAGCGAAAGGTCCGATCTGTTAGATAAGCTTGCTGCAGATACCATTATCACCCCGCACATGAAAGAATTTGATCGATTATTTGGAGAACATGATAACTGGTGGGACAGGGTGCAAACGGCTAAATTACAAGCCAAGAAACATGGAATCGTTATCGTGCTCAAAAATCAGTATACTTTTATCTGTTTGCCAACGGGTAAGGTACTGATCAATCCTACAGGTAATCCGGCAATGGCACAAGGTGGAATGGGGGATGTGCTTACCGGCATCATTGCAGGGTTTAAAGCACAGCAATATTCAGCAGCAGATGCTGCTATTCTGGCCTGCTATATTCATGGAAAGGCGGGGGATCATTTAGCGGAGGAACAATTTGTGATTCCTGCATCTCATCTTGCTACTGGAATATCAAAAGAAATTAAAGCCCTCATGTCTCAATAGTCTAGCCGGCGTGGTGGGGAAAAACTTTATAAACCTACTATACTTCTGGTTCAGAATGTATAGCTTAAGGGAATATTTAAATAACAGATATCATAAATACGGAAAACAAATTTTATGGCACAAAAAGAGTACACGCTGAATGAGTTAATTCAGGAATCGGCAGAGAATCCAAATGAAAATGATTTTTTTGAATTAGAGAAACCGGCCATGCTGGAGGTAAATCTGAAAAATCAAAAAATCCTCGCAAAGGCAGGTTCAATGGTAGCTTACATTGGAAATATCGATTTCAAAAGAGAAGGGTTATTAAGTAAAGGGTTGGGTGGCTTAATAAAAAAAGCGATATCTGGAGAAGGTACCTCACTCATGCATGCCAAAGGAACCGGCAAATTATATCTGGCAGATGAGGGGAAGAAAGTAAAAATCATCAAACTGCAAAACGAGGCCGTTTTTGTAAATGGCAATGATGTTTTAGCGTTGGAAGAGAATATTAAAAATGAAATAAAGATGCTAAAAAGCATTGCCGGAATGATGAGTGGCGGTTTATTTCAGGTGAAACTATCAGGCAGCGGTTATATTGCCATAACCACACATGGCGAACCAATTTTATTAAGGGTAACGGCTAACCAACCGGTGTATACCGATCCGAATGCTACGGTAGCCTGGTCGGAAAATCTAACGCCAAACATTAAAACCAATTTAACTTTTGGTTCTTTTATCGGTAGGGGAAGTGGCGAGTCTTTCCAGTTGGAGTTTTTTGGCGAAGGATGGGTATTGGTTCAGCCTTACGAAGAAGTGAAGTACGCTGCGAAGTCTTAAATTCTCTTGGTTCATGGAGAAATGAACCAAGGCGATGTAATCGTCTCGACCGCAGCGCCTGCCCGTACAGGCGGGGAGAGATTTTCATACATAAGGTCTTTTTCTATATACGTTACTGAGGTATTATCCTGTTTATACGGGAAATATTCATCTTTTTTGGAAAGCAGTTGCAGAGGCATTTGGGTTTTGATAGTCCTGCCATCCGCTTTATCCCGATGAAAAATCGGCATGTCCGCTATTGTCAGGTTTAGGTGGCGTGGGTTATATTACTATTAAGGTTTGCAAGAACCAGATCTGTAGTAAAACTTTTGGTTCGTGCAGACACGAACCAGGGCGATAGTGAAGACCCTGAAATAAATTACCTTCGGTGAACCTGGTTAAGGCTCGGTTTACTGCGTACCTTTCGGCTGTGCTGCAGGTCAGGGTGAAGGTTACTAAACAAAAAATCCCTGCATTTTTGAATGTCGGGATTTTTATATAATTTAATTAATATTCTCTATACACCACCCATAACCGTTAGCTTATCCATTGTTGGATTGATACTTCCGCCCATGGGCTCTAATGTCACGGCAAAAGCCTGTGCTTCCTGGATAGCTTGCATTTTTACCAGTGCTTCATTATGGGTAGAATCTGTTTTCCCGAAAACCCCTAAACTTACCGGTTTGCCATTTACCAGTGCCCATAGCTGATATTCATGTTCGGCATCGGTTTTTGGAAGATCCATTGCCACATAATTAATCAATACACTTTTATCTTTTTTGTTCCAGTAAACTTTCATTTTAGAAGCTGGGCTAAAAGCCTGCCCTGCCAAACGGATGGTTGCCCATTCCTTGCTATCGGCCATTGCGGCCATATTACCTAAGCCCTGGTTTTCAAATTCAAGTTTGCTTACTATGCCGGCAAATTTCTGTTTATCCAGGTTTAAGCTGGCAATCTGGTCATGTGCAGCATTCAACTTATTATAAGTAATAAACAATGCTGCTGTACTTACGACCAACAAAGCTACGCAAGCAACTAAAGCATAACGTAAGGTTCTCAGTTTACCATCACTTCCATCTAAACGTACAATTCCTGCTTCTTCTGTATAAATTGGTTTTGATTGAACATCTACATGCTCTTCAACTTTATTTAATCCCAGTTTCTCAAATAATCTTGTTTCTATATCTGCAGATGGTTGCACGGCGTTTTGCATAGCATATTGTTCCATAGCTTGCTCAATGGCGGCTATTTCATCCCTAACCTCGGGGTATTGGGATGCTATTTCCTCCACCCGCAATGTTTCTTCAGGTGATAAATCACCTAAAACATACAGTTCAAGTACTCCAGATTCGATATATGCTTTTAAATTTTCCACGCTCAATTAAAACTCCTTCTCAATTCAATAATAGCCAGTCGGATCCGGGTTTTCACCGTACCTAATGGCAGATCTAACTTTTCTGCGGCCTCCACATGGGTGAAACCCTTGTAATAAACTAAATCAAGAACTGCTTGTAAATCCGGTTTAAGGTTATTTACAAGTTGCTTAACACCAAGAACATCGGGGTTAAACGTAACCTTGTTTTGCTCATCAACAAAACTTACGTTATTTTCTATATCTTGGTTTTTGAGTGAATTCTTAAAATCTTTAGAACGTAATTTGTCAATCGATAAATTGCGTGCAATGTTCATCATCCACGTGAATAAACGTCCTTTGGTATGATCATAGTGTGCAGCAGATTGCCAGATTTTTACAAAAGTTTCTTGTAGTACATCTTCAGCAAGTTCGGTGTGGGTAATAATTCTTGAAATAACGCCATAAAGTGCTGATGAATACATACTGTATAGCGTTTTTAGTACCGCAGGATCTTTCGATTGCAGCGCTAGCACAAGTTCTGGCTCAGTTAGGGTTAATTTTTTAAATGCAGTCACTATGGTTACTAAGATACAATACACAACAGCAAAAGCAAAAAAAAGTTTTATAAACACATTCCGCTCAGGAATACGATTATAAAACTTTTACAGCGTTAATTAAGGGAATGGACTATGCTATTCCTTCAATTGGGAAGAGGTGTTTTTCGGCATGGTAAGATGAACGCACCAGCGGGCCACTCTCTACATACTTTAAGCCTTTTGCCAGGCCAGCTTCCTTATACATGGCAAAGGTATCCGGATGGATCCAGTCCACAACAGGATGATGGTTGCGGGTTGGTTGTAAATATTGGCCCAAGGTTAGGATATGCACGCCATTGGCCACTAAATCATCCATTGCCTCGAAAATATCTTCTTCTGTTTCGCCCAAACCAAGCATAATGCCGGTTTTTGTTCTTAACCCAAATTCTGAAATTCTTTTGAGGGCTTCTAAACTTCTATCATATTTAGCCTGGATACGCACTTGTTTGGTTAAACGCCTAACCGTTTCCATATTGTGCGAAACCACTTCCGGGCGCTCTTCCAAAACGCGGTATAAGTTATCCCATTGGCCTTTAAAATCGGGAATTAAAGTTTCTAATGTCGTAATTGGACTTTCTCTACGGATGGCTTGTAAGGTTTCTGCCCAAATGATGGAGCCACCATCTTTTAAGTCATCGCGATCTACCGAAGTAATTACGCAATGTTTAACACCCATTAATTTTACCGAATCGGCGATGCGGTTAGGCTCATCAACATCAACAGCCAAAGGACGGCCAGTTGCAACAGCACAAAAAGAACAGCTGCGGGTACAGATGTTCCCTAAAATCATGAATGTTGCCGTACCCGCACCCCAGCACTCGCCCATATTAGGGCAATTGCCACTTTCGCAGATGGTGTGAAGCTTGTGTGTGTCAACCAGGCTGCGAACCTGGGCATACTCTTTACCAACGGGTAATTTTACACGTAACCAGTCTGGTTTACGCTTTATTTCAGTCACAGCAGGTACTACTGGTAAATCAATCATGGTACAAAGTTAACGAATAGGATTGAATTGTTGCAATGTCGAAATGTTTGAGCGTTGTAATAATCCTCTGGAAAACTTGCGGAGTCTGCTGGTAGAGGCGGAGCCAAACTTTGCAAGTTTAGGGCCCGCCTGTAGTGTCAGAAATTCCTGTCTGAAGCTATTGAAAAATTAAACCACATTTATTCTGCCCATAGTTTTATGTGGTCTGTTAACTGTTTTCCGATTGCGGTAAGCAGAATCAACAATCAATCTTCCAAGTCCGACAAAAGGATCTGACTCAATTCTTAAGGTATAAAAACCATGAATTCAGCCAACCACTTTTTTCGGGTGGGGCAACATAAGCTTCCTAAGTTTACTATCCCAAAAGCGCTAACCCCTGCTACCTAAACCCTATTGAAGCGGCAGCTCCCGATTTTTCCGTCGGGACTATAGCGGAAAGAGGGACTGCTGTTGCCAATGAGTACTACAGCACCTTTCCAAATAACAATTGAGCAAGAAAAACAACATATTTTAATCATTCTGTTTGGTATTAAATGTTAGTTAAAAATCATATGCACAACAATACCATTTTAAAGGTTTTAACTTTCTAACTAAATCTTACATTTGCAATATGGATACTGGCTTACAGCTTTACAATACGCTTTCGCGCAAAAAAGAACTTTTTCAACCCTTAAATGCACCCCATGTTGGGATGTATGTATGCGGGCCTACTGTTTACAGCGATGTGCATCTGGGCAATTGCCGCACATTTATCTCGTTCGATTTAATTTTCAGGTATCTTAAATATGCGGGTTACAAGGTGCGTTATGTACGTAATATTACCGATGCCGGCCATTTGGAGGGTGATCGGGATGAAGGAGATGATAAGTTTGCAAAACGTGCGAAATTGGAACAACTTGAGCCGATGGAGATTGTTCAGAAATATACCTTAGGTTTCCATGATGTATTGCGTATGTTTAACACACAGCCGCCCAGCATCGAACCTACCGCTACCGGACACATTATTGAGCAGATCGAAATGATCAAGGTGATTATAGCCAACGGCTACGGTTACGAAGTGGATGGAAATGTATATTTTGATGTAGAAAAATATAGTAAAGAATACAATTATACGATTTTAACCAACCGCAACCTCGAAGATATGCTGAACAATACCCGCGAATTGGGTGGGCAGGATGAGAAACGCGGAAGGTTAGACTTTGCGCTATGGATAAAAGCAAAGCCAGAAACCCTGATGCAATGGCAATCGCCATGGGGCATGGGTTTTCCGGGCTGGCATATCGAATGTTCGGCCATGAGCGCCAAATATTTAGGGGCCGAATTTGATATTCATGGTGGTGGAATGGATTTGGCAGCAACGCACCATACCAACGAAATTGCGCAATCTGAAGCTTGCAGCCATAAACAACCCGCGCGCTATTGGATGCATACCAACATGCTTACCGTAAACGGTACCCGTATGTCTAAATCGGCTGGCAATGGTTTTCTTCCATTAGAGTTATTTACGGGAGACCACCCTTTGCTAAAAAAAGGGTATAGCCCGATGACGGTAAAGTTTTTTATGCTACAGGCGCATTACCGCAGTACGCTGGATTTCTCTAACGATGCTTTAGATGCCTCGGAAAAAGGTTACCGGCGTTTAATGTCGGCAATTGGCCTGTTGGATAAATTATCGGTTTCTGAACAAAACGATTTTGATATTGATGCATTGAAGGAAAAATGCATTAATGCGATGAATGACGACTTTAACAGTCCGATTTTGGTTGCCGAATTGTTTGAGGCGGTTAGGATAATCAATACCGTTTATGATGGTAAGGGAAAAATTTCTGCTGAAGCTCTAGCAAAACTCAAACAGCTGATCAACGACTTCGTATTCGATATTTTAGGACTAAAGGATGAGGATGCCGGAAGTAACGATTTAAATGGCGTTTTAGATATGGTCATCAACCTGAGAACGGAGGCTAAAGCGAATAAAGATTATGCCACTTCTGATCGGATCCGTATTGGTTTACAGGAATTGGGCATTCAGCTCAAAGATGGTAAAGACGGTACCACCTGGAGTAAAGCTTAGCGGATTTTAAGTTCGGAGTTGGAGCCGGGCTTTACACAGCCAGTCTGTAACCCGCTCAAATCAGTGCTAATTTGTCTGTAAAATAATTTCTGGAAAATTTTAAGTGCGTCTCCCTTTTTAAAAGGGGGGACAACTTGATCTGGAACGAAAAATGAATAACCTTTATGTGTAATTGTTAATTACTTTTAGGGGCACACATTAAAGAAAATTTTATATTCGCCAAAACATATTATATCAATTAATAATGAAACACTTATTTTCAACTGCAATCGCTTCGCTTTTAGCATTAGGCGCCTTTGCTCAAAAAAGCGATGGAACAACCAAATCTTTAATAAATGCAGAAAAGGATTTTGCCAGGTCAATTGCCAAAAATGGAGATAAAGAAGCTTATATAGACTACTCAACCACCAGTACTTTGGTGTTCAGGCCAAACCCGGTAAATGCTAAAACTTTTTATGCAGGTAAAGCAAATGCAGAGAATGATATTACATGGACGCCAAACCTGGCGAAAGTATCGCGCAGTGGTGATTTGGGTTTTACCACAGGGCCATACGAAATTGGTGCTTCAGAAAAAAAATATGGGCAATACTTATCGATCTGGAAACCGGAAAATGGCAGATGGAAATTAGCTATTGATTTAGGAACGGAAAGCAATAAGCCCTTGGCTAAAGTTACACCATCATTTGTAGAGCCCAAAGATCATGTTGCACCGAAATTTTTGAATGAAAGGGAAATTAAGGCCGGAAAAGAAATTATCTTAACCACCGAAAAAACGTTAAATACATTATTAAAAACACATGGAATTGCAGCATTTGGTGGTTTTTTAACCAGTGATGCACGTTTGCTTTTCCCTGGTAACGAAGCCATTGAAGGGAAAGGGAAAATTATTGCTTTTTATAACAGCATGATCAGTAAAATTAACTTGAAAACAACTGGTGTTGATAAAGCAATTGGTAGTGATCTCGCTTATACCTATGGTGTTGCCACTATCGATTACAAGGCCGATTTACGGGAAAGTTTTAATTATGTTTTCGTTTATGAAAAGGCGGCAGATGCAAGCTGGAACTTAATTGTACAGGCTTTTGTACCAGCAGAAAGATAAATACCAAAAATGTGAATTAAAGAGGGGCTATCTGTAAAAAAGAGGCCCTTTTTTTATTTTCAGGGATTTGCGTGGTTTGCTGACTGGCTCAGGCGTGGCCCTGATCCGATAATTATCGGATGAAGCGGCATCCTTGTAGCGCAGCGGAAAGATATAGGGGGAAAGCAGGAACAACATTAAAAAGGGCAATGTATATGCGCTACGAAAGAAAAATATTGCCAATAAAATTATCTATTTTACGTTTAAAAATCATGTATAAAAATTTACTTATTTTCTCTGTTCTCCTTTTGTTTTGTTTTAATGTTTCGGCACAAAAAAGGAAATTCGATGTGCAAGGCAAAGCAGGTGTTCGGGGCGTTATGCCTGAAAATACCATTGAAGGCATGTTAAAAGCGCTGGATTTAGGCGTTACCACTCTAGAAATGGACGCTGTAATTTCAAAAGACAAACAGGTGGTACTTTCGCAGGAGCCTTATTTTAATAACGAAATTTCGCTGCAGCCCAATGGAAAAGAAATAACATTGAAAGATCAAAAGAAATTCAACATCTACAAAATGGACTATGAGCAGATTAAAAAGTTTGATGTGGGCAGTAAAGTTCACAGTCGTTTTCCCGGACAGATGAAGTTTAAAGCTTACAAGCCTTTACTTTCCGAAACCATAGATGCTGTGGAGGCTTATGTTAAAGCACAGAAACTGGCTAAGCCTGTTTACAGCATCGAAACAAAAACGATAAAAAACGGTGATAATGAATTTCATCCGGAGCCTGCAGAATTTGTAGAACTGATTATGGATGTAATTCATGCAAAGAAAATTTCAAAAAGAGTAATTATCGAATCATTTGATATGCGGACACTGCAATATCTGCATGAGAAATATCCAAAAATACAAACCTCTTTACTAATTGATGAAAAAGAGCCTCTTGAAGATTATATTGAGAAATTAGGTTTTAAACCGACTATTTATAGTCCTTATTCGGTACTGGTTGGTAAGGGTCTGGTAGATCGCTGCCATGAAATGGGAATCAAAATCATTCCCTGGACCGTAAATACAGTGAAGGAAGTAAAATACTTTAAAAGTTTAGGCGTAGATGGCATTATTACCGATTTCCCAAACATTATGGGGCAATTGGATAACTAGTCTTGGTTTATTGGTCGGTGTCTCACCGACTGAAATAAAAGTTTAGCTGGCTGGTGTGACACCAACCATTAAAAAATAAAATAAAAAAAGCGCTGATTTCAGCGCTTTTTTTATGAATTTAAATGCCTAGTGGTGCGATTCAGGAGTTTCTGTGTGGTGTGCTTCAGTTTTTTCATGTGAAGAGGTTTCTTCTCCATGGTGAAAAATTGGTCTGGTGAAAGCCACAAGCAGGATTAAAACAATAATCCATACCGTTAATGGCAAAGCCCAAATGCCTTTTGTTTGCTGAACCGGTGCGTGTGAATCGTGAGCTGACATATTGAATATTTTTGATTTAAGAATTTATGCTTTGTAATTATGTGGTAAAGATAACAACAAAATTAAAATAACAAGGGCAATTGGCGAATAGTATTTTAAGATTATCCTCTTCTTAAAAAGGACAAAAGGCACTGCCTTTTATCCCTGTAAATCGTAAATCATCATTTTCATGCTATTCATTTTGCTTTTAATACGGGTTTGGTGTTCCTGCAAAGTGCTTTGCTCTTCCTGAACGGCATTAAAAAGTGCTGCCTTTCTGAAATAATTGGCCGCTTCATCGAAATTTTGTTGTTGCTCGGCATATAAGCCTAAACATTCGTAAATGTGCGATTCACAAACACCAGGTATCAGTAAAGCCTTTTCTGCAACCTGTTTTACCAGTTTGTGCATTTTAAGGGTGATCACAAGTTTCAGGTATGGTTTGTACACCTCAGGGAAATCAGGATCAAGTTCGATGCAACGTTTGTAATAATAACCTGCGGTTTTGTAATCTTTAAAATGATGCTGAAAAATGTTGCCCAGCTGAAAATAAGCCCTGGCATAATCAGGGTCGAAAACCAGAATTTCGTTAAAATACTGAAGTGCTTGTGGTAATTCGCCCCAATGCAATTCTTCGATAGCCTGTAGATATTTTTCATCTACAGTAGTATAAATGTCCATAACGGATATCATTAATTTTGATAAGCAGTAATTGCTTAGCAATGTGTAATAAATTGATTTTAAAATAGGATTTTAAATTGTTGAAACTTAAAACCGACTAAGGGTTGGGAAGGAAACTTAAATCAATACCCAAGCCCTTTATGCCACAAGACGGGCTAAAGCTTAACTGCTGGATATGTAGTTGACGTAGCATTTCTATGATTTTTTGCAAAGATATTTATTTTCAGTGAATTGCAAATTATTTTGATAAACTCTCTGAAAATTTCTCATTATTGTGCAGACCGGAACCAAGTAATAATCAGGGAAATTAAATTAGCTGCAATAGGTATTTACAGTCGGGCTTATAAATCCCGACTAGCCAGGCTAATGTTACAATAAATCCTTAATGATTTTTTCAATTGATAAACCTTCAGCTTCTGCGCGGTAATTACGCACAATACGGTGGCGTAGAATAGGTTCGGCAACTGCTTTTACATCTTCAATATCAGGAGCGTATTTTCCGGTTACTGCTGCATGGCATTTGGCACCCAGCACCAGAAACTGCGAAGCACGTGGACCTGCACCCCAGCTGATGTATTTATTTACAGCATCAGTAGCAAATTCTGTATTCGGACGGGTTTTCGCTACGAGTTTAACAGCATATTCCAATACATTGTCTGTTACCGGAATCTCTCGGATCAATTTCTGGAAATATTGAATATCATCAGCATGGATAATTTTTCGCAGCTCAATGGTTTTATTACTGGTGGTGTTTTTAACAATGTTCAGTTCATCAGCAAAAGCCGGATAGTTTAACTGAATATTGAACATGAAACGGTCTAACTGGGCCTCCGGAAGGGGGTATGTTCCTTCCTGCTCAATCGGGTTTTGCGTGGCAAGAACAAAAAATGGCTTAGGCAGGGAATGGGTTTGTCCGGCTGCCGTTACCGATTTCTCCTGCATGGCTTCTAACAGTGCCGCCTGTGTTTTTGGAGGGGTACGGTTAATTTCGTCAGCGAGGATGATATTGGAAAAAACAGGTCCTTTTATAAATTTAAAGTGTCTGTCTTCGCCTAAAATCTCTGCACCGATAATGTCGCTTGGCATTAAATCTGGTGTAAATTGGATCCGGTTAAAATCAAGATCGAGAACGGAAGCCACAGTTTGTACAAGTAAAGTTTTAGCCAATCCGGGTACGCCCACCAACAGACAATGTCCGTTGCTAAAAATGGCGATTAAAACAGATTTTATGATGTCATCCTGTCCAACTACTACCTTGCTTATTTCAGCTTTAATGTTGTTGAAAGATTGATGAAGTGCATCAACAGCTTCTACTTCGTTTTGATATTGCATTGGTGTTATTTTGCGGCTGTGGCGGTTTTAGTCCAGATTTTTAATTCATCACAGTTATTAAATTCATCGTCGATTTTAATGTATGTGCTTTCGCGACGTTTTTGAAACCATTCACTTAAAGTACGATTAATTTTATCACTTTGTGCAGCATCTCTGATTTTTGGGAAATCCTGGGCTAAGTTTGCCTTGTGCGGCGGAATTTTAGATTTTAAATATAAAATACGGTAACCTTGTTTTCCATCAGCAGCAGTAAATAAATTAGGCTGAGAAATACCACCTACTTTCATGCTATCGATAACCAGAAAAACTGAAGGATCTAATTTATCAACCGGTATAAAGGTGCTTCTAGACTGAACGTCTTCAGCATTAAGCATCATACCACCGTTGTATTTACTATCTTTATTATCAGAATAAAGGTTTGCTGCGGCTGCAAAGCTTAATTTTTTGGCCATCAGGTTGTTGTAAATACTATCTGCATGTAATTTTAAACGCGTTAAACTTTCTGGTGTAGTTTTAGGCATAATTAAAATGTGCCTAACATGTACCTGCTCACCCCTGCGTTCTAAAACCTGTAAAAAGTGGAAACCGTACTCAGTTTCGAACACTGGTGAAATTTCTCCGGCTTTTAATTTAAATGCCCAGGCTGTAAATTCTTTAACCATGGTGTTCCTATCGATAAAACCATAATCACCACCATCCGAGGCCGAACCTGGATCTTCAGAATAGGTTTTGGCTAAAACACCCATATCTTCACCACTTTTAACCCTTAAACGAAGCGCTTCAATTTTATCGCGGAATTTTTGTTTTTCCGCTCTGGTTAACTTTGGATTTAAAATAATTTCACCAACCTCAACTTCTGTATTGAATTCCGGAACGCTATCGCCCAACGATTTGAAGTATTTCTCCACTTCCATTGGGGTTACGTTAATATTTTCGGTGATTTTTTGTTGCATTTTATGTGCAATCAGTTCATCTTTTATCGATGGTCTGATTTCATCTTTATACTGTAATACCGATTTGTTTAAAAACTGTTCCAAACGCTCCTGTCCGCCGGCACGTTGCATGCTGTAACGCATACGTTTATTTACTTCGTCATCAACAGCACCATCTTCAACCATTACCGAATCGATTTCAGCCTGTTGTTTAAGTAATTTTTGGGTTAAGGTTTGCTGCAATATTTTACACTTAATGTCGCTGTTTTGTGGATTTCCCTGATAAAGATATTGCGTGTATTGCTGGTTTAAGTCAGATAGCAGGATAATATTATTCCCTACAACAGCAGCAACCTTATCTACGGTGTGTTTTTGAGCAAAACTGTTTAAAAACAGGCCAATTAAAGCGGTTACTACTAAAAAAACTTTCTTCATTCTATTTATTATATTTTCAAATTTAATACTTATCAGTAAAAAATCAGACAGATTACAACTTGGCAAGCTTTTTTAACTCACTTTCATTAATTTTGATCTGATATTTTTGTTTGAGGCTTTTCAGCCATTTTTCTTCTAAACTTTGCTGGTAATCAGCAATTACCATCCCTCTCACATCGCCTAACGGCTTACTGTACTTTTTTTGGTTTTTGGCATAAAATTCATTTATCGCTTCTTCGTCTTCCTGTGCCTTGTTCCAGATTTTTTGTTCCGAAACATTAAACATTAAAACACCTTCCCGATATTCATTCAGTAAGAAATCATGATCTTTGCTGCTGGCACCAGCTTTTTTATGTGTGGCCAATGCATCCTCATAAGTTTTAATTTCTTCCTGGTAATCTGCGCTTTTATCCAATCCCATCTCTCGGGCATCTAAAACCTTCAGCTTAAAATTTATGTACAAATTTAAATAGGCCTGCAAAGTATCGTATGGAACACTTACATTTCCGTTATGGCTTTTTTTGTATGCCCACATCAATTCTTTAGCACTTATCGATTTCCCGTTTACCACAGCAACGTTTTGAGCAAACGAAATGCTATACATCAAGCAGAAAAAAAATAAGGAGTAAGCTTTCTTCAACCAGAGCACTCTATAAATTTTAAGGGATAAAAGTAACAATTAGCGGCGCTATTATAAGATATTTAACTAATTTTAACAGAAATTATTATCCGGCAAAAATACGAATGGAAAACCAGGTTACCAACAATGCGAATGCTTTACGTTTATTTTTTACTGAAGAGGTTTTTCTGGTAAAAGATGAAAACGTAGAAATTCAGCCTTTGCGTCATGCTGAGCCAGTTTCTGCTATCGAAAATGTCTCTGTAAAACCATCAGTTGAACCTGTTTTAAAGTCAGATATAGCGCAAATTCCGGAGATTAATCCTGTAAATCAATCTAAAGTTTATCCGAAAGCTCCAGAAATTCCGCATCAGGTGGCAGAATCTGCGCCTGAAAAAACGTTTAAATTTTTGGGTGGGAATAAAAAATCGGTACTTATTTTGGTTAATGATCATGAGCATGAGGTAAGTACCGAGCAGGGAAGGGAACTCTTGAGGAAAATTGTTAAAGCTGTAGATTTGGGTACGCCTGATTTTGCACTGCTAAATTATTCAAATTATAAAGGAACAGATTTTGCAGAACTGCACCGGTTTTTCAAACCTGCCATTATGTTATCTTTCGGGGTGGAGTTTGCCGATTTGAGATTGAACTTTACCTGGCAGAATGAAATCATTGTTCATGAATCCACCAGAATGATCTTTGCCCCACACCTCCATCATCTGGATAGCGATTTAAATGCTAAGAAAAAATTGTGGGGGCATCTGCAGAAAATTAAATAGCATTGTTTAGTATAGGGTATTTGGTATGGAGTATCAAGTATTAAGTATCAAGATGTGACGCCGTCGCCTTTATATAGAAAGCCTTAACCTTTCAACATTTCAACTTTTTTATCTTTCAACTTTTTTATCTTTCAACTTTTTTACAATGAAAAAACTTGTATTTGCGACCAATAACCAACATAAAACGGAAGAAATACGTGCTGCACTAGAAGGCAAATATGAAGTATTGAATCTGGAAGATATTGGTTGTTTGGTTGATATTCCTGAAACTGCTGATACTTTTGAGGGTAACGCAACTTTAAAAAGCAGCTATGTAGTTGAACATTTTAACCTGGATTGTTTTGCCGATGATAGCGGTTTAGAAATTGAAGCATTAAATAACGAACCTGGTGTTTATTCTGCAAGATATTCCGGAAGCAGGGATAGCCAAGATAATATTAACTTGGTTTTGGCAAAGCTTGAGGGAAATCACAACAGAAAAGCGAGGTTTAAAACAGTGATCTCTTTAATGCAGGACGGCAAAAATCATATTTTTGAAGGGATAATAGATGGAACAATCAGAACTGCCTTGTCAGGTTCAAAGGGTTTTGGTTATGATCCTATTTTTCAGCCAGATGGTTATGAAATCACTTTTGCTGAAATGGATCTTGCACAAAAGAATAAAATCAGCCACCGAGCTATAGCGCTAAAAAAGATGTTGGAGTTTTTGAAGGGTATTTGAGTGATCGTTATGCTGGATTTATTTTACAAGCAGAAATGATAATGTCAATTGCTTTGTAGCTGCTTCGTGGTCAGCATCTTACAGATTGCGTAGGCCCTGAGATAACTTACCTTCGGCGAGCTCGCTTAAGGCTCGGTTTACTACGTAGCCTTTCGCTGCACTACAGGTCAGGGTCAAGACTATCAGAATAGACTACATTTTACCAACTGGTTTTTTCACCTCGCTCGAGTCTTTTTTCGGTAAGATGGGTTTGATGCCAAAGTTGGTCGTATCTGCCGGTTTACTTTGAGGCGATTGCTGATCAACCTTTAAGCTGTCTTTCCCCAACGTAATTTTTGGATTAACAGCGGATGTCTTTATTGAGGGTTTGTTTGCAGAGGTTGCTAATCGTTTTGCACCTTTTACCGTTTTACCCGCAATGGTTTTAGCCTTTACTTTGTTTTTAGGTTTCCCGGCTGAACCAATAGCGTCTTTCTTTGACTTCGGACGTTCGGTGGGTTTCCACGAAAAGCCTTTTAATACATGGTCTTTTGCAATGGTGTTCTCCGGATTCAAAGCCCCTTCTATTCCTTTGATATACACAATTTCCTCAATGGCATTTTCCTTATCCTTAAAAATAAATTTTATCCTGCTGCTCAGGGTTTGATTCATTTCTTTGTACACTTTTGTACTGTCATCGTGGGTGTAATAAATACTTTCGGCATTGCCATCCACATATAAGGTTTTGAATTTTCCGTTGGTAAAGAATCCTGTCATCAATCTTCCTTTTATCTGGTTAAACCTTAACGAATCTTTCGGTGTATTCACTAAAAATGCGTTCCTGAAAGCCTGTAAATTATTCAGTTTTTTATTCTTAAACTGAACAAATATGGTGTCGCCAACCTGTTGCGAACCTTCCGACCAGATGATTGGGTTGTTGTAGCAACGTAAGGTAGAATCGGCACTGGTATAAAACAGACTATCGGTTTTGGCCTGGATATTGGTTTTAAAAATCTTAACACCATGGTAAGCCTTAATGATACGCGTTTTAACGGTATCGGCTGGATTAAATTTGGCCGTATCTGTTTTTAATGTGCCACCTTTTAAATTCCCGAGAACTTTTGTTAAGCTATCTTTGACACCAGGTTTTGCGATTTTTTTTGGCAGGCTATCAACATTGGCTTTGGAAATATCCTTTGTTAAAGTTGAAGTCTTGTCTGTAATCTTTTTTTGTAAACTATCAATTTTGCTTTTTGATAGGTTCTTTACAATTGGATTAGTTTTGTCACTGTCAGCAGGTTTTTTCAGGCTGTCTGTTTTAAGTTTAGGTAGGTTTTTAATAATTGAATCGGCCTTTTCCTTCAAAATATTACGCTTTTGTAAACTGTCCAGATTAATTTTTGGCAGCCCTCTGCCAAGCGAGTCTGCTTTTAATTTTAAGCTATCGATACTCTTATCTTTCAGATTAAGCTGGCCATCTGTTTCAGCCTCACCTTTGTTGTTTTTGTTTTTATCAGCCTTGCCATTTTTGGCATTAAGCTTATTTTTATCTGATTTTTGGCTTAATTCGGCTTCTGGTTTATATTTCGGTTCCCCTTTTTCTTTCTTTCCGCCATCTTCATCATCTTCCCCAACCTGGTTATCGGCTTTTATCGAAATTTTAGGCACTAATTTTAAGGTTTTTTGCAGTACCATCTGCGTTTCCAGCGTATCTGCACCCATCCATAAACTATCGGGCCTTTTTTTATTGTTTACCATAACTGAATCTTCGGTACCTATACCCAGGTAGGCGTTTCGGGTGACCAAAGTCCGCTGATCCAGTTTATAGTAATAGCCTAAATCGCCAAACATTTTCATCTTGTCTTTCGTGTCAGAGAAAACAATGTTTTTAACCGCTTTTCCAACGCCCTGTTTACCATAGTAATACAAACTATCACCTTTTAAAGAACGTGTACCCTGCGTGTAAAGATTTTTCTTTCCAAAAAAGGCATCCTCCGTCATGGTATTATACTGGCCATTTTCGGTGTAAAGATTATCGTCTTTTCCTTTGATATTGGTTGGTCCGTAAAAAAAAGTCCACTTACTCTGCGTGTTGTAGCTCATGGTATCCGACTTTATGGTCGACTGTGGCGTAACCACAACTACATCATATTTAAAATAGGCATCATTCGAGTTGCTAAAATAATAGCCGTTTTTACTGGTTAACGTTACTTCTTTATTTACGATTTTGCCCCCGCTGGTATAAGTTCCGATCTTGCTCAGGGTATTGTAATCTAAAATATTGGTTGTTAAAATCGATGTTGGATCGATCATTTTCACATTTCCGGTTAAATGCGCATGTTTCTTATTGCCATCATACTCCAGTTGATCTGAATAAATATCTGTTGTAAGCTGGTTGATATGAACGTTTTTAAAAGCTTCGAAATAGTTACGTTCGCTATAAAATACGGCACTGTCGCAGGTTAAAGTTGCGTTGTCCTGTTGAAAAACAGGGTTACGGAGATAACTGATTTTTTTCTTGGTATCTCCGGTTATTTTAGAAAATGAAACGATTTTAATCTTCGAAGCAGGTTGCTGGCCGAATAAAAGTACCGGACTGATTAAAAAGAGTAAAAAGACAAATAGTTTTTGCACACTACAAAGTTAGTTTTTTGTTCCGAACGTTCGGAATACCAGTTAAAATTAAATATTTTTGATGGATGTTACCCCTAAGCCAATTCCAGGATTTTATTGAACAGCAAAAATTATTTGTTCAGGGCAATCGCATTCTTTTGGCTGTAAGCGGGGGGAAGGACTCGGTATTAATGCTGCATCTGTTTAAAGCGATAGGTGTTGATGTTGGTGTGGCACATTGTAATTTTAATTTGCGTGCCGATGAAGCGCAACGCGATGAAAGTTTTGTTGCCTTATTGGCCAAAAATTTTGATTTACCTTTTTATGTAACGCATTTTGATACCAAAAAATATGCGGCTGAAAATAAAATTTCTACTCAGATGGCAGCACGTAATCTGCGTTATAACTGGTTTGAAGAAATCAGGCGTAATGAAGGATACGATTACATTGCCCTGGCGCAACATCAGAACGATGCAGTAGAAACCGTACTCATCAACCTTACGCGTGGCACCGGCATCAGCGGATTGCACGGCATTTTACCTAAACGTAATTTCCTGATCAGACCTTTGCTCTTTTTAAACCGCCAGCAGATTGAGGAATTGGTAATCGCCAATAACATCGGTTTTGTGGAAGACAGTTCGAATTCAAGTACCGCTTATACACGCAATAAAATCAGGTTACAGGTTGTACCGCATTTGCAGGAAATCAATCCCAATCTCGAGAAAACTTTTGCCGAGAATAGCGCACGTTTCGCCGAATTGGAGGCTTTTTTGAATATACAGGTACAGAAACTCACTGTTGAAATCCTGAATAAAAGAAATGATGGTACCTATATATCCTTAGCGGAGATTTCCAGATTAAACCCCCAAAAGTTATTGCTTTACGAGTTGCTTAAACCGTTTAATTTTGCTGAAAATGTGGTGCAGGAGATCTTAAACAGCTTAAAGGCCTTAAGTGGTACGCATTTTTTCAGCACTACGCATCAGGTGATTATCAACAGGAACGACCTGGTTATTGTTGAGCAGCATTCATCGGTTACAGCCAATCAATTTATCCACCCCACAACTGAAAACGTTGTTTTTGGCCGGGAGGAAATTTCATTGGTGTTTACAGCGGAGTTGGAATTCGAAGCAAATTTGAATAAAGCTTTTGTCAACGCAGATAAATTAATTTTTCCATTGGTAGTGAGGAACTGGCAAAATGGAGATAAATTTATTCCATTGGGTATGCGCAACCTTAAAAAGGTAAGTGATTATTTTATTGATGAGAAAGTCCCCCTGCATTTGAAAAGCGTTACGCCGATTCTGGTTAACGGGAACGGTGAAATTATCTGGATTGCTGGTATGCGGCAGGATAACCGATACAAATTAACTGCTGCAACAAAAAAAGTTGCTATATTCGAACTCAAAATTAAATAAGTGGAAAGCAAATACGCCTATATCGAAAAACAATACATCGGCCGTGATTATGTCCGTATTTTCATCAGGCTGATTATGGCTGCGTTCTGTTTCGCCGCTTATGTTTACGAGCGCGATCGTGACAATACGCAAGATTTGTTCCTGGTTGTCGGTTTCGGAATCATAGGTGTTTCTATGCTTTTGCTTTTTCTGATCCAGTACAAAATCGTAGTAGATAACGGCAGTATCATTCTGGATGGCCTATGGACAACTAAACGCGTTAAGATCGACCTGAATAGTATTGTAGATGTACGTAAGGCTACCTATAGCCGTTATTTTTTCAATAACCCGGTTTACAATCTGCACACAAAAGGAACAATCCGCTTTTATTCATCAGGTAAGGATGCGGTGGTGTTAACCGATCGCGATGGCCTGGAATATTTTATTGGTACCCAAAGGCCTAATGAACTTTTCCTTGTCATTAAAGAGGAAATGAGAAATCTGAAATAGTTTTCTGGCTAGGCTAGATTTGAGATCAAAAAAATGTCGGTTGTGAAAGCAATCTGGAGTCTGTAAATATGTTGGAAAGAGTTGTAGCAGATTATTGGCAATCCTGTCCCGCTATCTCTGCTGCTGCCCTTAGAAAAAACGGCGAGCATTCGTTCGATCGGGTTTTGGCTCGTTGGGTTTATGCTACTATGTCTGTTTGCGCTGCTACCGCCTTAAGTTTTTAGCCCTGATTGTATCGACAGCCCGAGGTACGAGGGCTATAGCGTAAAGCAGGAACTAGCTTTAATAAGTTCCAAAAGCCCTGCGCTCCAAAATAAAGACATGAGCTATTAAAAAAGATAGATAGTCATCCTTTGATTTTTCATTAATGTTGCTATGAAACTTCGGGAAAGGATAAACAAAAAAGGTTGCCGTTTTTATTGCAATAAACCGACACGTATTATAGATTAAAATCGGCTACATTTGCGGTAACAACAATACATTTACGATGAAGATAGGAATTGTTTGCTACCCCACTTTCGGCGGTAGTGGAGTAGTTGCAACAGAACTGGGTAAAGCACTGGCTAACGAAGGGCACCAGGTTCACTTTATTACTTACAGTCAGCCTGCCAGGCTCGATTTCTTTTCTTCCAATCTTTTTTATCATGAGGTATCGGTAAGGGATTATCCACTTTTCGATTACGCCCCGTACGAATCGGCACTGGCCAGCAAACTGGTAGATGTTGTCCGGTTTGAGCAATTGGATGTATTACACGTTCATTATGCCATTCCACATGCATCTGCTGCTTTTATGGCGAAGCAGATTTTGGCAAGTTATGGCCTTCATATTCCGGTGGTTACTACTTTGCATGGCACCGATATTACTTTAGTGGGTAAAGATCCAACCTACAAGCCCGTGGTTACTTTTTCCATTAACCAGAGCGATGGGGTAACTACCGTGTCGGAAGATTTGAAAGAAGATACCTATAACCACTTTGAGATTACAAAAAAAATTAAGGTAATCCCGAATTTTATAGATTTTTCACGCTTTAGTTTACAGGCCAAAGGTCATTTTAAAAAAGCAATTGCGCCAAATAATGAGCGTATTTTAATCCACACCAGTAATTTCAGAAAAGTGAAACGTACTGCTGATGTGATCAGGATTTTCGAAAAAGTACAGGCCGTTATTCCGTCGAAACTCCTAATGGTAGGCGATGGACCTGAACGTGCTTACGATGAGCAGTTATGCAGATCATTGAATATTTGTGAAAATGTAAGGTTTTTAGGTAAGCAGGATGCGGTTGAAGAGATCTTATCGGTTTCGGATCTTTTCTTAATGCCTTCAGAATCTGAAAGTTTTGGTTTGGCTGCATTAGAAGCAATGGCGTGTAAAGTACCGGCAATTACCACAAATGCTGGTGGTTTACCTGAGCTTAACATTGACGGATTTTGTGGTTACATGAGCAATGTTGGTGATGTAGAATCGATGGCTGCACATGCCATTGAGATTTTAAAAGATGATGAAACACTTAACCGTTTTAAAGAAAACGCATTCAAAAGGGCACAGGATTTCGATTTAAAAAAGATTTTACCGGTTTATGTCAGTTATTATAAAGAAGTTATTGAAAACTCTTTGCAAGCTAAATATTAACTACGTCTATCTTTATATTTTAACTACAAGAAAAACAAAGGTTTGCAGATAATAAACTCACACTGATCTTTAAACATCTGTGGTAAAAAAGATAATTACAGTATAGGAAAATTGTCCGCTTGATCATTGGTGTCGGCAATAATTTAAAAATGTAAACTTTCTCAAAATCAAATGATTATAAATCGTATCTTTGCGGCTTGAAAAGGTTTGGTGTTTAAAAATTCCTGAATCATTTCCGCAAAATTAAAAAGAGGTTATTCCAAATGAAGAAAATTGTTGATTACAGAAAGCTTTTAAACGTAGATAAGAATGCTGAATTAAAAGAGCTTAAATCTGTGTACCGTACATTGATGAAAGATTGTCACCCTGATAAATTTCAGCAGGAAGAAGAGAAGTTGGATGCAGAAGCCAGAAGTAAACAAATTATTGAAGCTTATCATTTCCTGGTGAGTATTGCGCCTGAAACACGTGAACAGAATATCGAAACCTACACACAAACAACTACCTTGTCGAATATTCAGGATTTCGAGTACAAACAACAGGTTTTAAATATCCAGTTTTTTGATGGAAGTGTTTACGAATATTTTGATGTGCCAAAAGCAATCTACGTGAAATTGGTTAATGCTGATTCGCCCGGCCGTTTTGCCCGCAGGCATATTTTTAATGAATTCCCGTATCGTAATGTGACCAGGGTTGCAGAACCGGCATAAGGATTGATGATATATTATTTTAAAGGCTCCAATGAAAATCGGGGCCTTTTTTTATTTCGTCATAATGAACCGTTTTCGGTATCTGTCCCGCTTCAAAGACCCTGAAACACCCGCCCGGCTAGTCGGACGGGTGTTTCAGTATTTATCATGCAGATGTTTAGTAATTTATTCCTCGTGATTTAGCCATCTTCTAAAGTTTCAAATAAATCTACCCAGTTAGGATTTCTTCCGTTAATAAGATTAATCTTCCATTCCCTCCTCCAGTTTTTTAATTGTTTTTCTTTTGCAATAGCTTCCTCAATAGAATCAAACTGCTCGAAATAGACGAGTTTACTACAGTTGTATTTGGCTGTAAATGAATCTGGATATTTCTTCTCTCTATGCTCAACTACCCTGAAATATAAGTCTGATGTTACACCGATGTACAAAACCGTATGTGTGTGATTTGTTAATATGTAAACGCAGCCTCCTCTTTCCATGATTATATGTTAAATGCGGCCTTTATAGACCCTGAAACAAGTTCAGGGTGACGATTGCATGTGGAATCCGTCATACTGAACTTGTTTCAGTATCTATTATACGACTATAGCTTGACCAATAAGAGTTAAGAATTAAGCTGGCAATTTTGATTATTTGCCATTTTATCTAATTTCCATTTCTTGTATACATTTCTCAAGTTTAGCTTTTATGGCAATCCTGAGCGTGAATTTTGTCCAATCGAAATTTTCCATGAATAAAGTTGACTTTTTAATCAAAAGCTAAACATACCGGAGCGCCAACCTCAATTCTTTTGCCGCTATCGGTTAATTTTCCGGTGTTTTTATTTCGGTCAAAAATAACAATGTTGTTGGTGTACTGATGTCCGATCAAAAGAAATTTTCCAGTCGGATCGATGGCGAAATTTCTTGGTCCTTTACCTAACGTGCTTACGGTTTCAATCAATTTTAGTTTACCGTTCGGCAGGATTGAAAAGGCAGAAATGCTATTGGCATCTCCCCGGTTGGTTTCATAAAGAAATTTTCCATCAGCAGAAACGTGGATGTCCGCCCCGTCAATTTTTCCGGTAAAATCTTTTGGTGTAGTGCCAATTTCCTGGATTTTGGTCAAATTTCCATTTGAGTAGGCGAAAACAGTTATGCTGCCGTTAAATTCATGTACTAAATAGCCAAATTTTCCATTCGGACTAAAAGTAATGTGCCTCGGACCACTTCCTGCATTGGTTTTAAGGACCGATTTTACGGTCAATATCTTTTCTTTTGCATTTGGGTTATAATTGTAAATGTAAGTCTGATCTTCACCCAGATCATTAACAATCAAATATTGATGATCTGGTGTAAATTTAACCATGTGTACGTGTGCACTTTCCTGCCTGCCCTTCGGATCAATACTTTTGCCTGTATGTTTAATGATCTGTAGCGCTTCGGTTAACGACCCATCTGCTTTTCTTGAAAATACTGCTAAACTGCCACCGCTATAATTGGCCACAATTACGTTTTTGTCGTCAACGGTAATGTAACATGGATCTGCACCATGACTATCAACCTTGTTCAGAAAAGTCAGGTTCCCGCTTGCTGCATCATATTTAAATGCACTAACCGTGCTGGCTGCACCGGTTTCGTTAACGGCATAAACAAATTGATGATCTGGTGAAACAGCTAAATAGCTTGGGTTTAGTGTGTTTTTTGTAATACTTTTTATAGTTGTAGCAGCGGTTTTAGTATTAAAATTGTAAATGTAAATCCCTTCACTTTTTCCAGGTGCGGTGTAAGTACCAACCATTAGGTTGTAATTGCTTTTTTGGGCAAATGTTAAGGTAGATAGTATGGTGAGTATAAGCAATGAACTAAATTTTTTCATGAAACGATGTGTTGATTTTAGCAAATATAAAGAAAGTTGGTTACGGAGTCACAGCAAATACATAAGATGTTCCGTGATCGATCGTCCCGGTTTGCAATCGGGATGCATGAGAATGGCGATTTTATCGCTGTCTGGTATGTATAAATGTAATGTTTATTCCTCTGCTTTGCAAACAAGGTTGATGCGATTCTCTATATGCTTAGTGTTAAAAAAAACAATAAATAAAAAAGGCAGCCGATCGGCTGCCTTACCCTATTTAATTAAATGTTTAATTTGGATCAATTCATGTTCTTCAAGATAACGCCATCTGCCGCGCGGTAAATCTTTCTTGGTTAAATTACCATAAACCACACGGTCTAATTTTTCTACGTTATAACCTAAATGTTCAAAAATACGGCGAACAATCCTGTTTTTTCCACTGTGGATCTGGATACCGATTTCTTTTTTTGTTCCGCCTGCAACGTAAGAAATATTGTCGGGCTTAATCAGGCCATCTTCAAGCTCTAAACCAAAAGCAATTTTGTTTAAATCGCCCTGTGATAAAGATTTATCCAATTCAACGTTATAAATTTTTGTGATACCGTTTTTAGGGTGCGATAATTTATCGGCTAAATCACCATCATTTGTCATTAACAACAAGCCTGTGGTATTGCGGTCTAAACGGCCAACCGGATAAATACGTTCACGACTCGCTTTGTCAACCAGTTGCATTACGGTACGGCGTTCCTGAGGATCATCTGTAGTGGTAATGTAGTCTTTTGGCTTATTCAATAAAACGTAAACTTTTTTCTCACGTTTTAATAATTCTCCATTGTAACGAACCAAATCTTTTGCCGGGTCTACTTTGTGTCCCAGTTCGGTAATAGCTTCGCCATTTACGGTAATAATACCGGCAATGATCAGTTCGTCGGCTTTACGGCGAGAGCAGATGCCTGCATTTGAAATATATCTGTTTAGGCGAATTAAGCCTTTATCTTCATTTGTTTTACGGCTCGGAGCAATTACAGTGCGTTGCGGATGATTAAATTCCGTATCTCTTGGCTGCGTCTCATCACGTTTTCTAAACGGACGGGTATCGCCTTCCCTCGGCTCTCTGGGTTTTACATCTCTTGAACTTCCTGCACTTGGCTTGAAATCTGATTTTCCTCTGGATTTGTAATCTTTATAGCCGCCTTCTCTCGGTTTAAAATCGCGCGAATCTCCATCCTTAGATCTGAAATCACGTTCTCCTGTTCTTGGCTTATAATCTCTTGCACCACCTTCTCTTGTTTTAAAATCTCTTTCTCCCGTTTTTGGTTTGTAGTCTCTCGATTTGAAGTCACGGTCGCCCGTTCTTGGTTTGTAATCTCTTGATTTGGAACCGCGATCTTCAGCAGTTGAATCTTTAGACCTGAACTCACGATCGCCGAATTTGAAACTCTGCGGTTCCGAATCTTTCGATTTGAAATCACGTCCTCCTGATCTGGGTTTGAATTCTTTTTGGTTTCCGAAAGATTTTGATTTGAAATCTTTACCATCTGTGCTTCTGGATTTGAAGCTGTCTTTTGGATCGGATGATTTTTTGAATTTGCTGTCTTTGTCGTCCGATCTTTTTCTGCCTGATCCGGCCGAACTGCTTCTGCCTTCTGTTTTCCGACCGCCTGTTTTGGACTTGTCATCCCGACTGTTCCTGTTGTTTTTGTTTATCATGATACGCTTTTAACGCATTAAAAATGCGGGCTGCAAATTTATGAAAAATTGGCGAATATTACAACTACTCAAGCAGAAAAAGTAGATAAAAAAATAGCCTCTAAAATAGGAAAAATCGTTCAAAAATCAAAATTTAAAATCCGCCTTTAAAGCACTTTAAAGGCGGATTTTTGCACTTATTTTTGTAACTATTTGATAGTGTGCTTATTATTTTATAGCTTTGCCAGCGTTTTTATTTAAGTTTCACCAAAAAAAGGAGGAGAATGTTAAAGAAACACATCGTACCATTTTCAGTAGTGGCAACACTATTTATCTTGGCAAAAGTGTTCACTTACCAAATGCCCTTAGCACAAAAAAGTCTTTTTAAGGAAGAAAAATTAAGCTCTACAATAACAAAAACTGATAGCATAAAAGTTGAAGACGTTGCGAAACCTCTTTCTTTAATGGCCCAGTTAAATTTCGCGGATGAAACCCTGCCTTTAGGCGATAAAAGGGTGGAAAGAAAAATGAAGAAAATTTTGGCCGCACACAGTTACAAGAACACACAAACCAATCTTTTGCATCAAAAAGCAGCAAAATGGTTCCCGGTTATCGAACCCATACTTGCCGCTTATGGTATCCCAAACGATTTTAAGTATTTGGCTTTGGTCGAATCTGGAATGACTGAAGGGACTTCGCCTAAAGGCGCTGCCGGAATCTGGCAGTTTATGCCGGGTACTGCACGCAATTATGGATTAAAAGTAAACGGGAATGTTGATGAGCGTTATAACCTACGCAAATCTACAATTGCTGCCTGCAAATACATTAAAGAAATGTATAAGGGTTTGGAAAGCTGGACATTGGTGGCTGCGGCCTACAATGTGGGCGACGGCCGTTTGCGCAAGCAGATCAATAATCAAAATCAGGACAATTACTACAAAATGAGGTTGAACCGTGAAACCGGGGGCTACGTTTATAAAGTAATTTCCATGAAGCAGATTATGGAACACCCGAAACGTTACGGTTACAAAAAACCGAGGGTATTATTGGCCTATAACGGCGGATAATATAATTAAGATAAAGACAAGCATTTGGTAAGGCGTCCCGGTTTGAGTATCGGGACGCTTTTTATTTGAAGGCCACGGCAGCATGGATTAACACGGAATGGTTTTACCACATAAGAAATGTAAGGTCATTTAAGTGCACGTATATCTTAATATATTTGATCATTATTATAAATTTCCATTATTACAAAACACAAGTTTCTCTGATCGGTGTTTCTCCTAAACCCTAAACCCTAAACCCTAAACCCTAAGCCCTAAAACCTGTTAACAGTTTCTATTTGGCGGTTTGCAGTTGCCAATAAACAAATGGCTAATGAACCAATTAACAGTTTACGATTTGCATTCACCAATGAACTACCGGCCAATGAACTAATAAACTAATAATTTCCTTTCTTTGCAATATGTTCAAACTGCGCATCAATAAAATAATCAACCAACCTGGAGATAACATTACGTTTCAGTTAGAAGAGATGGATCAAAAATATCCGGAGTATCTTGCTGGTCAGTTTGTTTCGTTGGTTTTTCAGGGTAAACATCAGGAGATAAGAAGATCATATTCATTTAACAGTTCGCCTGATGTGGATGAGCCTTTGGCCATCACGGTAAAGCGGGTAGAAAATGGAGAGATCTCCAGGTTTTTGCATCATAGAACTTCGGTAAATGATATTCTTTTGGCACAGGAACCACAGGGTTTGTTTAGTTACATTCCAGATGAAAATCTGGAAAGAGATCTTTTTCTTTTTGCTGCAGGCGTTGGGATTACACCTCTATTCTCGATTTTGAAAACAGCACTGGTGCGTGAGAAAAAATCGTTGATTACTTTGATATATAGCAACCGATCGAAAGAAGACGCATTATTTTATGACGAATTGATTGAATGGCAACAAAAATATCCGGATAGATTAAAAATAGTCTGGGTTTTTAGCAACAGCAAAAACCTAATGACGGCCAGGCTAAACAGATTTTATATCGAAAAACTGGTTAAAGAACATTTACATTTCGAACGGGATCAAGCACTGTTTTACAGTTGCGGACCTATCATCTATATGGATTTATGCCGGATTACCTTATTGGGAATGGGCTTCGATATTAAACAGATCAAAAGAGAAACCTTCGTGTTGCCAGAGGATGAGGTTGATGAAGATGACAGCTCTGAAAAAGTAGTGGATAAAAATACCTACTCCGTTATTTTAAATTTTGAAGGCAAAACGTACAATTTTGCTGTGCCATGGCCAAAAAGAATTCTGGATGTTGCGCTTGAAAATAAGATTAAATTACCTTACAGCTGTCGTGGGGGCGTATGCAGTACCTGCGTGGCCCATTGTACCAAAGGTGGGGTAAGAATGGATTATAACGAAGTGCTTACCGATGATGAGTTGGAAAGGGGCCGGGTTTTGGTTTGTACCGGCCACCCTACGGAGAACGGAACGACGATTGAGTGGTAGTAATAGCTATAGTAATTTCATTGTTGCTGGATATAATGTTGATAGCAATGTTTCCATTTTAAAAGTAGTCATCATAATCTCAATTGTCATGCTGATCCGATAGCTATCGAATTTATTTCAGCATCTTTTTATCGATAAAGCCCCCGAAATAATTCAGGATGACGATACGATAAATATAAAACATATGTGTAGTTGATTGTGTTGTTTGTAGCATGTGATTTTTGTAGAGATTAATGCTGATATTATGACAATTAATCCTTAATACATATCGGTTTAAACTTTCTTTTTGATAAAATTTTTAGCATTTTTGCGGATTGAAATCTGGCCTTTTTTAAGCCCGGTTTTAGGTCCCAACTTTAAATAAAATATGAGCAATAAATCTGTCGACCTCGGTGAGCAAAAAGATGTAGAAGTATATGGTGCGAGGGTACATAATTTAAAGAATATAGACGTAAGCTTTCCGCGAAACGAACTCGTGGTGATTACAGGTTTAAGTGGAAGCGGTAAATCTTCCCTGGCTTTTGATACCATTTATGCTGAAGGTCAGCGCCGATACATGGAAACTTTCAGCGCCTACAGCCGCCAGTTCATGGGCGGTATGGAGCGCCCGGATGTAGACAAAGTTTCGGGTTTAAGTCCGGTTATTGCCATTGAGCAAAAAACCACCAGCAAGAACCCGCGCTCTACCGTAGGTACCATTACCGAAATTTACGATTTTATGCGTTTGCTTTATGCCCGTGTGGCTGATGCTTATTCGTACAATACGGGTGAGAAAATGGAGCGTATGAGTGAAGATCAGATCCTCCAGAATATCTTCAATAAATTTGATGGTTTAGCGGTAAATATTCTTGCGCCGGTGGTTAAAGGCAGAAAAGGGCATTACCGTGAGCTTTTTGAGCAGATCCGTAAACAGGGTTATGTAAAAGTGCGTGTAGACGGGGAGATTAAGGATATTACCGCTAAAATGCAGGTGGATCGGTATAAAATCCACGATATTGAGGTGGTGATCGACCGTTTAATTATTGATGTAAAAGATAAAAAACGTCTGCTGGATTCCCTTCAAACCGCAATGAAAATGGGTAAGGGTGTCATCAAAATCAGCGATAAAGATAATAATGTAGCGCATTTTAGTAAATTTTTGATGTGTCCGACCACGGGTATCTCTTATGATGAACCTCAACCCAATAGTTTTTCTTTCAATTCGCCTTATGGGGCTTGTGAGCGTTGCGATGGTTTAGGCTATATTTTTGTGGTGGATAAAGAATCGGTTATGCCGAATCCAAAATTGAGTATTTTGAATGGTGGCCTGGCTCCATTGGGTGAATACCGCGACATTTGGATGTTCCAGGTATTAAAGGCGTTAGCCAAAAAATACAGTTTCTCACTTTCTACTCCAATCGAAAAGTTAAGCGACGAAGTCATCAATATCATTTTAAACGGTTCACCTGACCTGATCAAGGTTGAGGTAGAATACAATAAATGGAATGTTCAGAATTATAATATTACTTTCGATGGTATTATTAAAATGCTCGAAGAGCAAAATGAGAAAAGAAGCGAATCTGCATCGGATGACATGGACGAATTCAGGAAACTGAAAACCTGTCCGGAATGTCATGGGGCGCGTTTGAAAAAAGAAAGTTTACATTTTAAAGTAGATGGCAAAAACATTTTCGAACTTTCGTCGATGGATATCAACAATCTCCATCAATGGTTCGAAAAAGTTGAGGAGCGCCTGTCTGAACGTCAGAATATTATCGCCAAAGAAATTCTAAAGGAAATCAAAGCCAGGATCGGTTTTTTAACTGATGTAGGGTTAACCTATTTAACTTTAGACCGTACTGCACGTACACTTTCTGGTGGTGAGGCGCAACGTATCCGTTTAGCTACGCAGATCGGTTCGCAATTGATGAACGTCATGTACATTCTCGATGAGCCAAGCATTGGTTTGCACCAGCGTGATAACGAACGTTTGATCAATGCCCTTAAAAATCTGCGTGATCTTGGAAATACGGTTCTGGTGGTAGAACACGATAAGGATATGATTCTGGAGGCCGACTGGGTTATTGATGTTGGTCCGGGTGCGGGCATTCATGGAGGGACAGTGGTTGCAGAAGGAACCGCAGCACAGATTCTGAAGTCGGATACTTTAACCGCTGACTACCTGAATGGTAAAAGAAGTATTGAAACACCAAAAGTCCGCAGAAAAGGCAATGGGCATAAGTTGTCACTAATTAAAGCCACAGGCCATAATTTAAAAAAGGTTTCTGTCGATTTCCCTTTGGGTAAATTTATTGCCGTAACCGGCGTTTCGGGCAGTGGAAAATCGAGTTTAATTACCGAAACTTTATATCCGATTTTAAATCATCATTTCTTCAGAGCTAAGAAAACACCTTTGCCTTACGAAAAGATCAATGGCTTAAAAGAAATTGATAAGGTAATAGAGATCGATCAGGCGCCCATTGGCAGAACGCCACGTTCAAATCCATCTACCTATACCGGGGTTTTTTCTGATATCAGGAATTTGTTTGTTCAATTGCCTGAAGCGAAAATCCGTGGTTACAAACCCGGCCGTTTTTCTTTTAACGTAAAGGGTGGCCGTTGCGAAACCTGTCAGGGCGCGGGTTTAAAGGTAATCGAAATGAACTTTCTGCCTGATGTGCAGGTGCCTTGCGAAGAGTGCGGTGGAAGAAGATACAACAGGGAGACCCTGGAAGTTCGTTTCCGTGGAAAATCGATCAGTGATGTATTGGATATGAGTATCGAAGACGCTTGTACTTTCTTTGAAAATATTCCGGTTATCTATAGAAAGATTAAAACCTTAAAAGATGTTGGCTTGGGATATATCACTTTAGGCCAATCGTCGGTTACGCTATCGGGAGGGGAGGCCCAACGTGTAAAACTGGCCACTGAACTTTCTAAGAAAGATACCGGAAAAACCTTCTATATTTTAGATGAACCAACTACAGGACTTCATTTCGAAGATATTAATGTGCTTTTAGGTGTGTTACAGGAACTGGTTGATAAGGGAAATACCATTTTGGTGATTGAACATAATTTAGACGTGGTTAAAGTTGCCGATTGGGTAATCGATCTGGGTGAGGAAGGCGGTGCTGGCGGCGGAAGGATTTTATTCGAAGGCACACCGGAAGGTTTGATCCAGAACCCGATCAGTTTAACCGGAAAATTTTTGAAAAAAGAAATGGAATATCGTCCGGAGCACGCAGCCGGAAGTCCGGAGCCGGAAATTAAAGCGCCGAAGAAAAGCAAAGCTGTGAAGAAATAGGCTGCGGAGAATCGTCATTACCAACTTGATTGGGAAGTTTAATGCAAGCGCTTTAAGATTAGTTTTGCGGAGCAGTTCAAGGTTCCCGCTTGCGCGGGAATGATGAATAATCTGCCGGAATCTGTTATTGGTGGCCTGTAGAAGAACTTTTTTAAACTGAGTTGTTTCGAGGAGTTTGAGCTGACACGTCCGGTTTAAATTAACTTTTACAATACAATTAATAAACCGTTAAGATCCATTTTTACATCATCCATTTTACATTAAAAATATGCTTTTTACCGATACCCATACCCATTTATATTACGAACAGGATGCCGAGAAACAGGCTCAATTAATGGAGCGTTGTTTTGAAAACAATGTAAACCGTTTGTTTTTGCCAAATGTTGATGTGAAATCAATTGCGATGATTGATGACCTGGTGGCAAAATATCCGGCAAACTGCTTTGCAATGGCTGGTTTGCATCCCTGTGACGTTAAGGAGGACTATCCCGTGCAACTGGACTTCATTTACAACAGTATTGCCGGGCGGAAAATTTATGCCATTGGAGAAATTGGAATTGATTTGTATTGGGATAAATCAACTTTGGCTATTCAGCAGGATGCTTTCCGTAAACAGATTGGCTGGGCAAAAGATTTAGGATTGCCAATTGTGATCCATTGCAGAGAAGCTTTTGACGAAGTTTTTGAAGTATTGGAAAGTGAAAGGGATGAAAAATTACGCGGTATATTCCATTGTTTCACCGGGGATTTGGCGCAGGCACAACGGGCTATTGATTTAAATTTTTACCTGGGTATTGGTGGTGTGGTTACCTATAAGAAAGCAGGTTTGGATGCCGTACTTGCCGATATTCCGTTGGCTGATCTGGTTCTCGAAACAGATTCACCTTATCTGGCTCCAGTTCCATTCCGCGGTAAACCCAATGAAAGCAGTTACCTGATTTATATTGCACAAAAACTGGCTGATATTTACGGCGTTGCCATAGAAAAAATAGCAAATGTGACTACGGAGAATTCGAAAAAGATTTTTGGAGTTTAAGGTTTAGTCCGAAGTCTTCAGTCAATCCTTACAATTCGTTATTTCGATCCGATAGCTGTCGGATGAAGCGTGGTCCGGAACGTTCGGTAGGGAAATCTATATCGATAGGTTTGTCTGCAGCATCATGTTGAACCTGTTTTACAAGTAGTGCCAGTGTTTTCAATTGCCTTGTAGCTACTGCGTGATCAGCATCTTTCCTGCACATAATATCGAACTTAAGTTAGTCGTTAGCCTATAGCGTTTCGGGAGGAATACAACATAGCCGAGAAATTTTTCGGGGTAATTTTTTCGTCCTGCGCATTAGTCAAAAATGACACCCCATCTTTGGGACTTTTGAATAATCACGAAGCGTGTTTTAACGGAGAAGCCTGCCGAGGTCTTTCCAATACATAACTTGGTGCTAATGATTTCTTATATTGCAAAATATCGCCTTTCATTTTATTATTTTGATAAAAATATGTTGTTTTTTAGTTTTTTTATTGCTGGTTTAAAAATATCGCCCGATCATTTCTAAATTTTTAGTTTCTTTGCGCTGAGCAACCTTCACTAAACCAAATGACCAAAATACTTATTATCTATACCGGTGGCACCATCGGTATGGTTAACGACCCTATAAACGGAATGTTGGTTCCGTTTGATTTCGAGCAGATCAAAGAAAACGTTCCAGAACTGGGCCGTTTAGATTATCATTTAGATGTACATTCTTTTAATCCGGTTTTGGATTCATCAAATATGGATCCCGAAATATGGAAAACATTGGCAGAACTCATTTACCATAAATATGATCAGTATGATGGCTTTGTGATCCTGCACGGATCAGATACGATGGCCTTCACCGCTTCGGCACTGAGTTTTATGCTCGAAAATTTGGATAAACCGGTTATTTTGACCGGGTCGCAACTCCCAATCGGGGAAATCAGGACCGATGCGAAAGAGAATCTGATCACTGCTTTAGAGATTGCGGCAACCAAAGAAGATGGTAAAGCATTATTTCCTGAAGTTTGCATTTATTTTGATGCACAATTATTCAGGGGCAACCGCTCAATAAAATATAACAGCGAAAAGTTTGAGGCTTTCCGATCGCCAAATTATCCGGTACTTGCAGAAGCTGGGGTACATTTACAGTTTCACAGAAATTATATTTTGAAAGCTACTGGTGGCAAGTTAAAATTGCATACCAATTTTAATTCAAACATTGGCGTACTCAAATTATATCCTGGGATTACACCACAAGCGGTTCAGGCTATTACCGATTCTAAAGTTGATGCCATTATTTTAGAAACTTTTGGTTCAGGCAATACTTCCACTGCGCGATGGTTTTTAGATAGTTTGAGGCAGGCCATTTTAAACGGAAAAATCATTATCGATATTTCTCAATGTAAAAAAGGCTCTGTGCAGTTAGGACGCTACGAAACCAGCAGGGAATTGTTAAAAATGGGGATTGTAAGCGGTTATGATTTAACTTTTGAAGCCACGGTAACCAAATTGATGTTCGTAATGGGCTTAGGTTTATCGGTAGAAGAAAGCCGGAAACTGATGGATGAACCGTTAAGGGGCGAGTTGAGTAAAGATTAATGTCGTAATCCTGTAAGGCGTGGGAAATGTTTAGGGCAGACAAGTTAATTGTAACGGCTAAACAATCCCGATGAAAAATCGGGAAAGGGTCGGGCTTTTCAGGGCTACGCTTCGCTCCGGTGCCGATAAAGCTCGGCACTAAACCCTTACAATCCCTAACGCAAAACCCACCCTTTCAAAATCTCACACATCACCGAAACCCGCGGGCTCTGTATTAGAATAAGTAAAACTTCTGCAATTATGAGCAGCATCATTTCGGTTATCAGTATTTAGCGCTATTTTTGCTATGATAAATCGTCATGCTGAACTTGTTTCAGCATCTTTTTGTAAGACCCTGAAATGAATTCAGGGTGACGTTACAAAGAAACATGAAAATAGAACAGATATATACAGGTTGCCTGGCAGAAGCTGCTTACTACATTGAGAGTGATGGCGAAGCTGCCATTATAGACCCTTTAAGAGAAGTTGCAACCTATTTAAAGAAGGCAGAAAAAGCTGGCGCCACCATTAAATATATTTTCGAAACGCATTTTCATGCCGATTTTGTTTCCGGTCACGTTGATTTAGCCGAAAAATCGGGTGCTGAGATTATTTACGGACCAACTGCCAAAACCGAATTTAAAGCGCACATTGCTAAAGATGGCGAGCAATTTAAAATCGGTAAGCTAACCATAACCGCGCTACACACACCAGGGCATACCTTAGAATCGACCACTTACCTGTTGACCGACGAAAATGGAAAAGATCATTGCATTTTTAGTGGCGATACTTTGTTTATTGGTGATGTTGGCCGGCCTGATTTAGCGCAAAAAGGTAATTTAACAATGGATGATTTAGCCGGAATGCTTTACGATTCGTTAAATGAAAAGATAAAGCCACTGGCTGATGACGTAATTGTTTACCCGGCCCACGGCGCTGGTTCGGCCTGTGGTAAAAGCATGAGTAAAGAAACTTTCGATACCTTAGGGCATCAGAAACAGGTTAATTATGCTTTAAAGGCTGAAACCAAAGAACAATTTATTACCGAAGTTACGGATGGTATTATGCCTCCTCCACAATATTTTGCTAAGAATGCAGCCATCAATAGAGGTGGAGTAGAAAGTATTGATGATATTTATGAGAAAGGATTAAATGCCTTAACTCCACAACAGTTTGAGGATCTGGCGAACCAAACCGGTGCCGTTATGCTGGATACCCGGGATCCGCAGGTTTTTGCAAAAGGCTTTATTCCTAATTCGATCAATATTGGTTTAAATGGGCAGTTTGCGCCCTGGGTTGGTGCTTTGATCAGCGATTTGCAACAACCGATTTTATTGATTACCGAACAAGGGAAAGAAGAAGAAACCATCACCCGTTTAACCCGCGTGGGTTATGATAATACCATTGGTTATTTGGATGGTGGGTTTGAAAGATGGACAGATGCCGGAAAAGAAATTGATACCATTGAAACGATTTCTGCAGATGCTTTTGAAGAGGCTGCTTCAAATGGAGAAATTACTGCGCTCGATGTGCGTAAGCCGGGCGAATATGAGGCGGAACATTTGGAGTTTACGCTTAGCCGTCCGTTGGATTTTATTAACGACTGGACTGGCGAGATCAATCCTAAAGCTACTTATTACATTCACTGTGCAGGTGGTTACCGCTCCATGATTGCCGCCTCTATTTTGAAATCGCGTGGGGTAGAAAATGTAATTGATGTAGCGGGTGGTTATGGCGCCATAAAAAATACCGGCTTAAAAAGAACGGATTTCGCCTGTCCAAGTAAAGCAATGAAGGTGTCATAATTCGTCACTGAAAAAGATCGTCATTTCGAGCGGAACGCGGTGTAGTCGAGAAATCTATTGAAATGGATCTCTTCCCGAACAGCGTGGAAGACTGTGCTTTAGTCGATATGACGATTACAATTTAAAACATTCAGATGTCTGAAAATCAAAATCACTACGACGTACTAATTATTGGTGCCGGCCCGATTGGGATGGCCAGTGCAATTGAAGCCCAGAAAGCAAACCTAAGCTACATTATTATCGAAAAAGGGGCTTTGGTTAATAGCTTGTTCAATTATCCGGTATTTATGACCTTCTTTTCCACTTCGCAAAAGTTGGAGATAGGAGGTGTACCTTTCGTCACCATCAACCCAAAACCAAACCGTAACGAAGCTGTAGAATATTATCGTCGCGTGGCGGAAAAATTCGATTTAAACATCCATCTTTTCGAAAGGGTACAGCAGGTGGTTAAAAACGATCATAATGTTTTCGAAGTTAATACCAGTAAAACCAATTATACGGCTGCTAATGTGATTGTGGCTACAGGTTTTTATGATGTGCCTTTATTGATGAACGTTCCGGGAGAGGATTTACCAAAAGTAACACATTATTATAAAGATCCGCATTTGTATGCTTTTCAGAATGTAGTAGTGGTTGGTGCCAATAACTCAGGGGTAGATGCCGCTTTGGAAACTTATCGTAAAGGTGCAAATGTAACCATGGTGGTGAGAAGCGGTGAACTTGGTCCCCATGTTAAATATTGGGTTCGTCCGGATATACAGAACAGAATAAAGGAAGGCGAAATTACTGCTCTTTTCCATTCGGAATTGGTTGAAATACGAGAGGGTGAGGTTGACATTAAAACGCCCGAAGGAATAAAAACCATTCCAAATGATTTTGTAATTGCGATGACGGGTTACCAACCGGATTTTTCGATGTTAAGAAAATTCGGAATCGACCTGCCCGAAAGCCTTTGCCCGGCTTACAACGAAGAAACCATGGAAACCAATGTAAAAGGATTGTACCTTGCAGGTGTAGTTTGCGGTGGATTAGATACCCACAAACTGTTTATCGAAAACTCGAGGGTACATGCTGAAATGATTGTGAAGAATATTTTGGGCTAAGGGGAGCATTCTTCCGAGTCTTTGCAATTGTCCAGTTCGGCAAGCAACCCCTAAGTCTGCAACGCTAAAGCTCTGAAATCATTTTCTTTGATTTACCATATTTATAAGCCGCACGCAACATTAATGCGATTACCAAAATTTGGATAGCCAATAGTGCATTGAGTGGGGTAAAAACAGTTGCTGCAAATCCTGTTGCTGCGTTAACCTCCGTTGATTTGGCTTTTACTGATAATGGTGGATAGACTGTTCATCCACTTTTCCAGGGATTAAAAAATGCTGCAATCACACTCGTTTTGACTAATAATACATTAAAGCCTAAACCTAAAGTTAAAAAGATACTGAGTGGTAATTTCCGATTAAAAGCATGCCTGTTTTCTTTGATAAAATAGAATACAAAAAAAAAGTAGTAAAAAAACAGATGAAATAACTTCGCTTATTGGCTGCATATAGGGGATGAAGCCATTATTGAACGTCGACCTTTAGCGTACTTCTTACAAAACTTTCAATTGCGGTTTCTACACCCGGCAAATCTTTCGAAGTAATATACGAACCCATCACATGGTTTCCAACATTTGGTAGAGCCACTTTTATTTTTAAGTGATCCGGCGTAGCCAGTTCATCAAACATTTTCAGCATAGCATCCACGCGAACAACGGGATCCTGTTCGAGTTCATTTTTATAATAATAGAGCATTAAAACAGGTTGTTTTACCTTTTGGAATGTTTTTTTAATCATACTCCTCTCAATAAACTCTTCTAGTTCTACCAACGATTCGAGCCGATAATTGGTGTACCAGTATTTTTTGTATGCTACGGTGCGGTCGTCTACCTTACGTTCATCGCCTCCAACAACTCTTCTGGCAATCTGTAGCCCCCAGGGATTGTTCAGCAGCCAGGCGTTTTTATCATTGATGGCCACATTTGGCGACATTAAAATCAGACTGTTGATCTCAGGATAGGTTGCTGCTAATTTTAAGGCCACTGTGCCGCCAGTAGATGTCCCTACCAAAATTACTTTTTTGCCCAGTTTTTTACCGATGGCATATGCCTGTTTACTGGTTTCCCAAAGGCGGTCGGCCGTAAAATATTGCATAGGTGCCAGGGTATCAATACCGTGATCGGCCAGGCGGGCAAGGTATAGGTTGGCATGCAGCGCTTTAGCTAAATTTAAATGTACCGGATTGCCTTCAGTTTTTGAGGCTGAAAAACCATGTAAATAAACAATGGCATAATTGGTTTGTTGGTGCAGGTGATCGGCCCAAACAATTTCAGCTTCATTGCCGGGTTTTATGTTATGCATGGATTCGATGCTGGCTACGTAGCTGTCCAGATCAGCCAGATCGGGTACTTTCGTCAACACTTTGCTAAATAATGGCTTTTTGGGCTTTGGGCCCAATAAATAAGTAGCAATCACAAGTACAGACAGCCCAAGAATAATTTTGTAGCGTTTTTTCATTGATGCCAGCTTTAGAGAAGCTTAAATGTAAAGCTTGAAAGTAAATAATGCTAATATTTCTGAGATTTATTGTGCGCAATGAGGGGACCTTGCCGGCACAGCCCTTTCGGCATAAACCTGATAACGCCAAATAGCCCACAGTCCGAAGCATGAGGGCGAGGACTATAGGCAATAGCAGGACTGGAGATGTTAAAGATTACCGCCTGTGGTTTTCCAGATCCTTAATAATAAGCGTGCAGATTACCTTTTTATGGGAAATTAGCTTAAGTTTGCAATCAAAATTTTTCGACTTAATGCCGGGAATCGAACAGATAAAAACACCTATAGCTGCTGATATTAAAGCGTTTGAAAAAACCTTTAAAGATTCGATGCACAGCGACGCACCGTTGCTGGATAGGATTACCCATTATATTGTAAAGCAAAAAGGCAAACAGATGCGGCCGATGTTCGTGTTTTTTGCGGCTAAATTATGCGGCGGAATTACCGAATCAACCCACCGTGGGGCGGCTTTGGTTGAGCTTTTACATACCGCCACTTTGGTGCATGATGATGTGGTAGACAATGCTTATGAACGCCGTGGCTTTTTCTCGATCAACGCTTTATGGAAAAATAAGATTGCCGTTTTGGTTGGCGATTATCTGCTGGCCAAGGGATTACTACTTTCGGTAAACAATAATGAACACCGTTTGTTACAGATTGTATCAGAAGCGGTAAAACAGATGAGTGAGGGCGAGTTGCTGCAGGTAGAGAAGGTACGGAGAATGGACATTTCGGAAGATTTATATTTTGATGTGATCCGCCAGAAAACAGCTTCTCTCATTGCTTCCTGTTGTGCTGCGGGTGCAGCTTCGGCAGGTGCTGATGACGTAACGATTGAAAAAATGCGCCTGTTTGGCGAAAAAGTTGGCATTGCCTTTCAGATTAAAGATGATACTTTCGATTTCGGGACAGATGATGTAGGCAAGCCTGTGGGGATTGATATTAAAGAGAAGAAAGTAACGCTACCTTTAATCTATGCCTTAAACAAAGCGGAAAAAGCAGAACGTAAAAAAATGATCAACCTGGTGAAAAACCATCAGGACGATCCGGTTAAGATACAACAGATTATCGATTTCGTAAATGCCAAAGAAGGCGTTTATTATGCAAACCAGAAAATGTTGGATTACCAAAATGAAGCATTTGAGATCCTGCACAGTTTTGATGCAGGCGAAGCCAGAACGGGTTTAGAACAACTTGTACTCTATACCACTGAACGTAAAAAATGATGGGTAACGAATTACTTTTTAGCTTAGGTTTTCTACTTTTTATTGTATTGATTCTGGCTTTAGACCTTGGTTTATTCAGCAGGAAAGACCATGTGGTGAGCTTAAAACAAGCAGGCATCATGAGTGTGATTATGGTGGCCCTGGCGATAGGATTTTATTTTATCCTGCTGGTTGAGGGGCATCAGCTGCATGGAATAAAAGATTTTGCCCATCTGCAGGAAATTGTAAACCTGCACCAGCACCATATTAAATTAATCCCTAACGATTTTGATGCCAGTTTAGCGGTTTACAAACAAAACCTTGGGCTCGAATTTTTAACGGGTTATGTCATCGAGTATGCGCTTTCGGTTGATAATATCTTTGTTATTGTACTCATCTTTTCTGCATTTGCGGTAGAAGAAAAGTATTATCACCGGGTATTGTTCTGGGGGATACTGGGTGCCATTATCATGCGCTTTATTTTCATTTTTGTGGGGGCTGCTCTGATTACCAAATTTGCCTGGATACTGTATGTTTTCGGGGCCTTTTTGGTATTTACCGGGGTAAAGATGTTCTTCAGCAAGGAAGAAGATGATAAAATTGATCCCGAAAACCATCCTGTAGTAAAATGGGCTTCCAAAATATTTTCCATTCATCCAAAATACGAGGGTAAAAACTTCTTTGTTAAAATAAACCATAAAAGAATGGTTACTCCATTGTTTCTTGTATTATTGATTGTAGAATTTACCGATCTTTTATTTGCGGTGGATTCTATTCCAGCCATTTTTGCGGTAACCAAAGACCCTTACATTGTATTTTTCTCCAATATTTTTGCCATCATGGGCTTACGGTCTATGTTCTTTTTACTGGTCAATATTATTCATAAATTTCATTATTTAAAAACGGGTCTGGCTTTTTTACTGGCTTTTATTGGCGTGAAAATGTTGGGGCATACCTACCTGGAAAAATGGGGTTTTACCACCGAGCATTCGCTGATTGTGATTTTAAGCATCCTGGTCATCAGTATTGTAGCTTCGTTGGTTTTTCCGAAGAAAAAGATACCTGTAAAGCCTTAGTTTAAGTTTTGTCATTTTGAGCGCAGCGAAGAATCTTTGACTCCTATTGGGACTGTTTCGTAGGTTGGAGATGATTCGTGCCTGTAGTGAACATAATCTGTAATGAGGTTGTCATTCTCGCGTAGGCAGGAATCTTGACGCTACAACTGGTTGAGTATTATTTCCCGTTAAAAGCATTAAAATGCCCAGTCAAGCTGAGCATGAGGAAACTGCACGATTTAATTCTTGATAAATTTTTGAATTTTTAATTCTGATACAGCCTCATGACGGCTCGATTGAGCAAAATAAACGTTACAGCTGGCAATCTGTACTGAAAATTTGTACTTTCAGCATATAAACTAAACTTCATGAAATATCTTTTTTCTACCGCGATACTTTGTACCACCTTATTTGCTAATGCACAGGATAGATTTGGTGATGTTTTTGCTAAAATCAATGCCGATGTACAGCAAAACTCAAAAGCTTATCAAACCCTTAAAGATGAAACCGAAACCATCGGTCACCGTTTAACAGGATCGGCAAATGGAGCAAAGGCAGAGCAATATGCCTTCGATTTATTAAAGTCCTATGGCTGCGAGGTGAAGTTTCAGCCTTTTGAAGTAGAGAGCTGGTCCAGAAAAACCCTCAATGTAGAAATTGGTAACGATAAAAACGGCCTCACCAAAATGAAGGCGGTTACGCTGGCGCATTCGCCGGTAAATGCGGATATTACTGGTGAAATTGTAAATGCTGGTAACGGATTAGAAGCAAATTATCAGGCCAGTCCTGAAAAGTTTAAAGGTAAAATCGCTTTAATTTATCTTGGCGTGCTGCCTGGCTCTGCTGCGCGTACGAAGTCTTTACATCGTTCAGAAAAAACCGCTATTGCTACAAAATATGGTGCTATTGGCGTCATCATCATCAATACGGTAAAGGGTGGTGTGCTTTTAACCGGAACCGCCTCAGTAACGGGCAAATTGATTCCGATACCAGCCGTTTGTATCGGTTTGGAAGATGGAATGGCTTTGAAAGAGAAGATTAAAGCCCAACCACAGATTGCGCATATCGCCATGACCAATTTCTCTGGTTTGATCAAAGCAAGAAACGTGATCGCTACTTTTAAGGGTACCGAACTACCCAAAGATAAAATTGTAGTGGGTGGACATTTGGATAGCTGGGATTTGGCAACTGGCGCTATCGACAATGGAATTGGCTCATTCGCCATTATGGACATGGCCCGGACTTTTAAAAAGCTGAATTTGAAAACCAAACGAACAGTGGAATTTGTATTGTTTATGGGCGAGGAGCAGGGTTTATTAGGTTCTAAAGCATATATTAATCAGGCTAAAAAGGACAAAACTTTAAACCAGGTAAAATTTATGCTCAACTATGATATGACCAATGATCCGAAAGGTTTCTCCACTTCCAGGGCAGAAATGAAAGATTTGTTTACGGCCTGGGGAGCTGATATTGTGAAAATAGATACTGGCTTTAAAAATCTGTTTAATGCGGGTGCAGGTTTGCACAGCGATCATCAGCCATTTATGCTGGAAGGTATCCCTACCGGCGGTGGTTTTGGAGGTAAACTGCCTAATAATTCCGGCCCCTTTTACCATTCAGATGGCGATAGTTTCAAACTGGTTGATGAGCAGGAGCTCAAAAATACGGTACGGTATAGTGCCATGTTGACTTACGCCTTAGCCAATACACCGAGAATCCCGGTAGGTGTTCAGGGGGAGGAAGAGTTAAGAATTTTCTTAGAATCACAGAATTTAAAAGAGCCTTTAAGCATTGCGGGTGAGTGGAGGTGGAAGTAACCTGCAGTGTGATTTCTTGCGTTTTCGCTTCGCGGGTGAGTACACAAAAGTTGGGATTGCACAGATTATTATATCGTTGATTCGGAAGATTGTTCTTCAGTTATAGCTTAGGAGAACCTACCAGCATTCATCCAAAAAAAGCAATTTAAATATGCAAATAGCTTGCGTGAATGAGGTTTGATGTAGATTTTTTGGGGTTTGTGTAAGGTTCTGGATAGTTGATGTAAAATTTAGCATTAACTTAAGTTAGTGCTACCACCTGCCCGCATTCTTAACTATATTTGAATCATCAGATAATGGGGATTGAATTAATCATTACCCAAAAACTAATCATTATTAATCTAAATTAATCCGAATTCTAAAAATGATAATTATCAACACTCTCCTGCGCCCTGCGAAAAAGTTTTTTACCAGGCAAGATTTGGTACCGTCCGTAATTGGATTAACCTGCGCTGAAACACAGTCGCCATTAGCAATCACTAAAAACTATAATCCTTTTATCAGCACAGCTAATGCAAAATTAAATGCACAAGATTACGTTAATTGCGCAGTAGCTGCCTTGGACGTCCACAGCCAATATGCGCTTAGCCAGTCTACGTTGTCGACATGGTCTATTCCATTAATGAAAAAGGCCTTTGGAACCGTAGCAAAAAAAGTATTAGGTCCAATTGGAGTTGCAATTACTGTAGCCAGTTTTGGCTTCTGCCTTTATACTACTGACCACATACAACAACATTGATATGAACTTAGCTTATTTTATATTTGGTTTCATTGTTCTTTTATCTTTTGCTAAAAAGATAAAAGATATTACCAGAGATATTAGGAGGAACAATACAAGCAAACTAAAAGCAGATGCTTTCTTTTTAGTACTCATGATTTTGGCAACAACCATAGTGTTTTTTGCGCTCTCGAAGCTAAATCATAAGATCTAAAGGTTACTGTTAAATTCATTCCGTTATGATTTCAGGTTTGAATTAATGATAAAATGCGAATCATATCTTTTACATCCGAAGTAGATGAAACTTCATAATCTTCAAATATAAGCGGAGTAATCTCCAGTAATGTGAGCGAAAGAACTGGATGCATGGATGCAAAAACTTTTGGAACAAATGATGGTGATCCATCAACTCCTTTAAACGCAAATCATAGCAAGATTTTAAAATCACAAGTTGGAAATAGAGGTCAAAATCTGCCCGGTTTGCTAGCTGGTAAAAAAGGAATATATTGTATGGTGTCAGATAACATGAACTGGGCAAGTGGCCATGCGGACTTGTTGTATCCTGACGCAACCTGTGGAACGGAATGTCATTTTGAAGGACCCATAGCCTGGATTGACCTTTGGGTATTAAACTAATTGATAATATGAAAATATTAAAGCCATTTATACTGATTTGCTCTTTTGTACTGTCCTCTTGCAAAACAAATTATCGCTATCCAAGATTTGACTTCAATAATGGGCCCAACCCATGTGTAAATGCGTTTAAAGACAGAGTGTTTTTATCAATATTGAGTGAAGCATATAAAGGTACCGATGCATTGAAAGAAATATCTAAAAGAGATGTGGGGAATCCTTATGAAGGCATTTATTCACCTGAACTCTTTAAAAAGATTGATTCTATTGGTCATGATTTTTATAATAAAATCCCTCCTCCCGAATTATGTGAATGTGATAAGGGCCAAAACTATTTTATGGCTCAAGCATTGCATTTTTATGCGAGCAGAGAGTTGGATTCTGTAGCCCGTGCTGAATTAAAAAAAATATCAACAGATTGTTTTAAAAAATGAATTCAATTTAGGAAACACCTGCGAATGGTGCCACTACAGCTAACCTGTAGTGACACTTATAGTTTTATGGTTGATGATCTCACAATAAATAATTGGAAATCAAAAAAAATTAAGTTTTCCTGGGCCATACATATTACAGTTTATGGCTTATCCCGCTCAAGGCGTAACGATAATTGCCTTGGATGCTAATTTAAATTTTACAACATTTGACATAAAATCAAAAGTATTGAATCATTTTGAGTCTATAAGATTTCCCTATAGAATGTAAGGAATGTTAAGGTTAAAGCCAGAATGCTGATAAGTGCTGACATCATTTTAAATTACATTGGCGTTTTTATGATGTCCAGTGCAATTATCCCGCATCACAACATATGTGCGTAAGGTCGCAGCCATTGCCATTGTAAAGTTATAATGTACAACCTTGAACGTATTAACTTATAAGGCTTTGATATTGGCTAAACTATTGCGTAATTTTGAAACTCGAAACATAGCACTCTTAAATAAAGTGGGCAAATAGTGGGTATCAAAATTAAACTATTTGTAATCGACTGATTTTTAAACAATTAAATAATTATATTATGTCATCAGTAGAGACAACTTACATCCCTTACAAAGTTAAGGACATTTCACTGGCAGAATGGGGCCGTAAAGAAATCGAATTAGCCGAAGCAGAAATGCCAGGTTTAATGAGTTTACGTAAAGAATTCGGTCCATCACAACCGTTAAAAGGTGCGCGTATTGCAGGCTGTCTGCACATGACCATCCAAACGGCTGTATTAATCGAAACGTTGGTGGCCCTTGGTGCTGAAGTTACCTGGTCATCTTGCAATATTTTTTCTACACAAGATCACGCTGCGGCTGCAATTGCTGCTGCCGGTATTCAGGTTTATGCCTGGAAAGGTTTGAATGAAGAAGAATTCGACTGGTGTATTGAGCAAACTTTACACTTCGGTCCGGAGCAACAGCCATTAAACATGATTTTGGATGATGGTGGCGATTTAACCAATATGGTTTTTGATAAATATCCTGAATTAATTGCAGGTATTAAAGGTTTATCAGAAGAAACGACCACTGGTGTTCACCGTTTGTACGAAAGAATGAAAAACGGAACCTTGCACTTACCTGCAATTAACGTGAACGATTCAGTTACCAAATCTAAATTCGATAACAAATACGGTTGCCGCGAATCATTGGTTGATGCGATCCGTCGTGCTACCGATGTGATGATGGCTGGTAAAGTAGCTGTGGTTTGTGGCTACGGTGATGTGGGTAAAGGTTCTGCAGAATCGTTAAGCTCACAAGGTGTACGCGTTATCGTAACTGAAATTGACCCAATCTGTGCGCTACAGGCTGCAATGGAAGGTTACGAAGTGAAAAAATTAGCTAACGCCATTAAAGAAGCTGATATCGTAGTGACTACAACTGGTAACTGTGATATCGTTCGCGAGCAACACTTCAGGGCATTAAAAGATAAAGCAATTGTTTGTAATATCGGTCACTTTGATAACGAAATCGATATGGCCTGGTTAAATGGTGCTTACGGCGATACCAAAGTAGAAATTAAACCTCAGGTTGATAAATATACCATCGATGGAAAAGACGTGATCGTTCTTGCTGAAGGTCGTTTGGTTAACTTAGGTTGTGCAACTGGTCACCCAAGTTTTGTAATGAGTAACTCTTTTACTAACCAAACTTTAGCGCAGATCGAACTTTGGACCAATACTGATAAGTATGAAAACAAAGTATATACTTTACCTAAACATTTGGATGAAAAAGTTGCCCGTTTACACTTAGAAAAAATCGGTGTAGAATTAGATGTTTTAGATCAACACCAGGCTGATTATATCGGTGTACCGGTTGAAGGTCCGTTTAAAGCAGATACATATAGGTACTAGTTCAGTTTACAGTTTTTAGTTAGCAGTTAACATAAGACAATAAATGTTAAAGGGATGTGCAGATTTGCATGTCCCTTTTTTATTTGCTCTCCTCAGGGAAGTGGCCGCAGAAAGGGGGTGCCAATACTTTTAAGTCATTATACCATCAACGGTTAAATGAGTCTCTATTTTTTAAAAACGCTGGTTTCTGTTCTTTTCAGAGGCTTCAGTCCTGCTATCCCTCCAAGTCCTCACTCATGCTTCGCTCCGGTCTTTCCGTTCTATCAGGTTTATTTTACAGCGGACTTTGGTTCTTTTGCTACTGAAAACTTACATTTGAAAAAATAAAAACAATGAAAAAGTTAATAGTTGCCCTTTTATGGGGTGTGTTTTCCGTTGCTGCAAATGCTCAAACCACACCTAAGAAAGCTGAAACAGCAAAAATAATCACCAAACAAACGGTAGACATTGCCTGTGGCGAATGTCAGTTTAAAATGAAGGGTAAAGATTGTGAACTGGCGGTTAAAATTGATGGCAAACCTTATTTTGTGGATGGAAAAGACATTGATGAGTTCGGTGATGCCCATGGCGAACATGGTTTTTGCAATGCTGTTCGCAAAGCAGAAATTACCGGCGAAATCGTCAATAACCGCTTTAAAGCAAAAGAAATAAAGTTATTGCCGGTTAAGAAGCAGTTTAGATAAAATACGTCATTGCGAGAAGGCTTTTTCAGCCGACGAAGCAATCTATTTAATAAGGATCGCTTGCATTAAAGATTGCTTCGTCGTTCCTCCTCGCAATGACGAAAAATTAGCTTTGTGTTCTTTGTGCCTTTTTTTCTGTGTTCTCTGCGGTTAAAAACGTGATAGATTATTCAAATTCTTTCTCCAAACCCTGCCTTAAATCAAAAAGTAACCATTGTTTATTCTTTACGTCAGCTTGTTTTGTTTGGAGTAACCGGATAAAATCTTTCACGCCTATTTCTTCATTTCCGTTGCCGTGGATCAGTACAATGCTGCCCGCGTTAGGTTGCTGTCCTTTGGCTAACCAGGCATCGCTTCCGATTGGAATTAATCCGTAGGCTTCGATTCTTTCCACAATTTTTTTATCTGATACCAGACCGGGAAAGCGGAAAAATACCGAAGGAGTCAGACCATTCTTTAACATCAGTTTTTCGTTTTCCAGTACTTCTACATCTAAATCGGTACCTGGTGCCAATAGAAAATTTTCGGCTAATGGCAGTTTATTGACTTCGTGATTATAAGTATGGTTTACCCAGGTAATATTCAATTCCTTTTTCTCTACCAAACTTTTTAACCAGTTCAAATCATCCTGATGTTTTAACATCCACTTACCTGAAACTGAAATTGCGAGTGGTGTAGGCTGTTCTATTTTTTTAAATTCATCGAAAACCGATTGGAAAATAATCCGGTCTAAAGCCTTATGCGATGGACAAAGATCAATGGTTAAGGTAATGCCTTTTTCCTTTGGAATGGCGTGATCGATACCTGCATTTTGCAACTGCTGATCCTTAACGGCTGCAGCTTCGATTGATTTGATATAAGCTGTGTTTTTAAAAATGGCAAGTACATTAGCAAATTGTAGGCCTTTTGTAGTATAATTATTGGCCAAATCAATTTTGGTATCTAAAGTTTCAGGATTTACCAATAATAAATATTTTTGGTTGTTTGCAGAGAAACTCCTTACGGCGATTAACCGCTCATTATTTCGTGTTGCCAGGGCAAAATCTACCTTGTAGCGTTTAATGTTTTCAAAATTTTGCGCAAAAATTTCGGTGCAGAAAAAGCAGATACAAAAAATGCTCAGCAGTGTAAATTTAGATAACTTCATTTTTCCTTATTTAAAATCTTTCTAATTTAAGCCAAATCCATTATCTTTACAAACATCGCTATGAACAAAGAAAAATTAAAATTATGGTTTAAGCGGGTAGGGCTAGTGGGATTTTTATTCTTCCTGATTAAAGGATTGATATGGCTTGTTGTGTTCTACTTTATTGGCAAAAACGTTTCTTAAATTAGTTCATTCGTTCACCGGCCATTCGTTTATTAGTCCGGGCCATTCGCGTAAATCTTTAGCTGACCGTCATCCTGATCCGATGCCGTCGGATTTGTTTCAGGATCTTTATGTTAACTATTTAAAAGTAAACAACATATTCGCCAGAAAATTCCATACAAATACAATTACAATTGCAAAAAACTTCGCCACATAAAAATTGGTTCCGTTTTTCCTTTGGTGGAAAAGATAGATGATAAAAGTATTTAAACCTAAGCCGATTAAACTGACCACCAAAAACTTACTGAATTCGGTTCCCCAGTGGCTATTGGTACTCTGGAAAGTCCATATCCGGTTAATCAGATAATTATTAGTCACGGCTAAAGTAAAACCAATGGCATTAGCAATATACTTGTTGATTTTTATCTTTTCTTTACATAACCAGGTAGCTCCGAAATCGATTGCCATACCGAGCAGGCCTGTTAATCCAAATTTTATAATGCGGGAAAATAAATCCATTTTAATGCAATTTAACCAGGTAAAAATGTTCCAGTAGCTGAGGACGTGTTTCGGCATTGATAAATTTTGGCGTAAGCTTGGTAATGTGATAATATCCGAACGATTTTAACACCTCCGCACCATATTCTTTTTTCAGTTTCGCCAGTTCAGATTCCGCGGCGTAAATCACCAGATTTTTTTCATCCCTCGATTTATTCAATTCCTCATAACTCCAAAAGTATTTTGGTTCGCCATTGGCATAAAAATCGAAGGAATAAGCATCCGGGTACATTAAAACAGCAGCTTTGGATTGCGGATAATTCTTTTTTAGCCAGTTTCCCGCTTCCATACCCGATTCATATTTCAGTACTGATGGATAGAAAAATATCGATAAGAAAATCATCATACCCACGGAAATCACCGCACTTCTGGCCAGTAAGTTTTCGGTTCTAAATCCTTTGAAGATTAAAAAAGAAGCTGTCAGTAAAATAACTAAAACCACAATCGCTATATAGTAATCTGTAAACCCAAAAAAGACGGCAACTGCAGATAAAATCAAAACAATTAAAACAGCCAGTACATTTTGGATGGTAAAAAACACTTTCAGGTTTTTGCCTTCCAATTGCTGTATAAACAAAGCCGTAACAATGGCGAATTGCGGCAAAATAATCAAAATATAATGCGGCAACTGGAATTTCGAAAGCGAAAACAATAAAAAGGTAATGGCTGCGCTTGTCCAGATCATGATGCTTTCGGCAGGTAAAGTCACCCTGTTTTTCTTTTTGAAGAGGTTAACTACGGCAGCATAAAATAATATCGACCAGGGTAAAAAAGCCCAAAGGGTAGTGTGCAAAAAGAATGAAACATCGCCTTTACCTTTTATAGGTCCGTTGTTAAAGAACCTGCCGAACTGGCTGTCCCAAAAGAAGAACTTTAATCCAGATACGCCGGTTTTTCCAAATACTACCTTTTCGGGATGCAAGTCGAATTGTATATATAAAGTATATAATTCCGGAATAATAAAAATAAAAATCAATGCAATGGCAGTCCACCATTTGAGCTTTAGCAACTGTTTCCATTGCCTGGTGAGCAACCAGTAAATGACGAATCCGCCAAAAACGGGGATTAGTACAAATATGCCTTTAATCATGATGGCGCATGCAGCGAAAAATGAACCTGCAACAATATGCCAGAAAGAACCCTGATGCGCTTTATAATAATGATAAATGGCTGCTAAGGTAAAGGTAGTAATGTAGACCTCCGCACGAACATCGAAAGTAGAAATGAGGATGTGCAGCGAACTTAAAAAAATCAATGCACTGATCAATCCTGTTTTTTCATTGTAAATGTCTTTTGCCAGTTGATAAAGGTACCATGCACCCAATAATCCAAATAAGAAGGAAGGAAGTTTATAGGCGAAGGCTGTTATTCCAAAAATTTTAAATGAGGCAGCCGCCAGCCAAAAAGTTAAATGTGGTTTGTCTAACCAATCTGTACCGCGAACATAAATATTGATCCAGTCGTTCCGCAGCACCATATTTTTGGCTATGGACGCATACAGTGCAGAATCGGGTTCCATCACGCCACCAAAAAGTGCCAGTATGCTAACGAGCGCAACTAGTATGATTAAAATTTTATATCGGGCGGTGTCTTTCATTTACTGGAAGCAAATATGAGCAAAAAAAAGTCAAATTTTTTTAAGGTTTAAGATTAACAGGGGCAAAGCCTTATCTTTGCTTTATGACAAAGTTATCGGTTAACATCAATAAAATTGCTACGCTCCGCAACAGCCGCGGGGGCAATAATCCCGATTTGGTAAAGGTTGCGCTAGACTGTGAACGTTTCGGTGCGCAGGGAATTACGGTACATCCACGCCCCGACGAACGCCATATCCGTTACCAGGATGTATACGATCTAAAGGCGGTTATTGCTACCGAGTTTAACATTGAAGGAAATTGTAAGGAAAATAAATTTGTTGATCTGGTTTTGGCGAATAAACCTGCCCAGGTGACCTTAGTTCCAGATGCAGAAGGTCAGATAACCTCGAACCATGGTTGGGATACCATCAAACATAAAGATTATCTAAGAGAGATGGTTGCAGTTTTTCAAAAAGAGGGCATCCGTGTTTCGATTTTTGTTGACCCACAAGTAGAAATGATTGATGGCGCGGCGGAAACCGGAACAGACCGGATTGAATTATATACCGAAGCTTATGCACATAATTATTTTGCCGACCGGGAAAAAGCGATTGTTAATTATATCGCGGCTGCCCGTCATGCCAATACTTTAGGTTTGGGTATTAATGCCGGTCATGACCTGGATCTGCACAACCTGCATTATTTTGCCCAGAGCATCCCGGGTTTGTTAGAAGTTTCAATCGGTCATGCCTTAATTAGCGATGCACTTTATCTAGGTTTGGAAACTACCATACAGAAATATTTACAACAGCTCGCTTAGGGTTTAACCACAAAGTGCACAAAGAAGTACACGGAGCAAACAGCGCCTCTGCGAACTCGGAGTAAAACTTTTTTTCGCTGTGGTTGAAATAAAAAATATATAATGTTAAAAGGAATTCTCCTTGTCTTTTTTGGTGCCTGTAGTTTCGGCATCCTGTCTACTTTTGTTAAACTGGCCTATCATGATGGTTACACTTTGGGCGATGTTACCGGTGCACAGGCTTTTTTCGGTGCTGTAATTTTATGGGTATTATTTTTCTTGCAAAGCAGAACTGCAGCTTATAAAGCTAAAGCTCTTCCTGCTAAAACGCCCTGGTGGCAAATGCTCATTGCAGGCACCTGTACAGGTTTGGTAAGTATATTTTACTATCAATGTGTAAAGCTGGTACCTAATTCGGTAGCCATCATTTTGCTGATGCAGTTTATCTGGATGAGTATTTTAATGGAGTATCTCATTTTCAAAAAGAAACCCACCGGTTTACAGTTAGCAGCTATCGTATTGGTTTTGGGCGGTACTGTTTTGGCCAGCGGAATGGCAGAAACCAGTATGGAGAGCATGGATTTAAAAGGTATTGGTTTTGGCTTGCTTGCCGCACTTTGTTATGCCGGTTTTTTATTGTTGAGCGGTAGGATCGGGAATGAATATGCACCGCTAAAGAAAAGTGCCCTCATGATTACCGGTGCCTGTATTTTGATTTTCATCATCTTCCCGCCAGTATTTTTAATTAATGGTGCTTTGGCTGGAAGTTTATTAAAATGGGGATTGATCATTTCAGTTTTCGGTACCGTAATTCCGCCGTTATTTTATGCCGAAGGCGTTCCAAGGATTGGTACTGCTCTTAGCTCCATTTTAAGTGCGGCAGAATTACCTGTTGCCGTAATGATGGCCGGTTTTGTATTGCAGGAACAGGTTTCTTTTTTAAGGTGGCTTGGGGTTGTGGTCATTTTATCGGCGATGGTTTTACCAAATCTGAAATATTTGAAAAAAGGTGGAGGACAGGAAGGTTGAGGGTGTAAGGTTAAGTTACGCGATAAATAATCTTCCGACTTTCGGACCTTCGGCACCCCACTTATTGAAAAAATAAATATCTTTAACAAGCATAAAGCAATCACACATGAAAAAAGTTACGATTTATATTTTATCGCTGATCATGATCGGCTTAGCCGGATGTAAAACTAAAACCACCATCAATCAGGATGAAGCAGCTGAAGTGATTACTGATTACCTGAAAGCCAATCCGGAATATAAAACCACCAGGTTTAAGTTTGGTGAGATGAAATTCAACAGTACAAACGATATGTTCGAACTGGGAAAATATAAATCTTTGGCCAGTAAAGGTTTGGTTACTTTAAGTTTAAAAGAAGCCAAAAAGAAGTTTCTTTCAAAAGACAGCAGTTTTGTTTATCAGATTACGCTAACCGACAAAGCAAGTCCGCTGGTATTAAAACAGGATGGTGACCGGGCAACGGTGAAAGTGGTAGAATATGTATTGTCTGACGAGAAACCGGTTGATTTTGCACAGGTAAACTCCAGCACCGCCAAGGTAACGGTATCGCTTGAGATGAATACCACCGATTTTGAGCCTTTTGATAAAGAAGCCAATAAAAACAGCAACTTCATTACCAAAACCTATAAATTAAAGTTGAGTAAAGATGAGGGATGGAAAGTACAGAAATAAGCAGATTAGCGTGTATTAAACTAACCTGCCAATTGCGTTAATCTAACTATTCCCTCGTGAATTTAAATTCTTTTCCGCCCTGTTTCAGGGTCATTTGGTTTTCTGCCGGGTGGAAAGATAGCAGGATACCCGCCTCTTCAAATTTAAATTCGTGATTTCCATTGGATGTTAATCTTAAGGCTGGTTGACCTGTAGCCTGTGCGATTAAAGCGGAATTGTCTTTGGTAATGTTAATTTTTATCGGAATGGCCGTTGATGCATAGGTGCCTAAATATTTGTTTAAGTCTGCAGTACTTTGCTTCACTGTGTTAAAATCGGGAATACGATATTCCTTATTAAAAACAGCGCTTAATACAGCAAGTGAAATGATGTTATTGTTAAAATTTGAGCCGTTGCCTGTCAAGGCATAAGCAATATTTCCATCACTGAAATAAGAAAATGTAGCGCTGAAACCGTCTATACTGCCCGAATGACCGAAACCTTCCTTATCGTAAAATGGAATAGCGGAAATGCCCATGCCGTATTTGCCGTTAACGGTTTTCATCTGGGCTAAACTTTTTTGAGAAATTATTTTTCCACCAAATAATGCTGTGCCGAATTTCACCAGATCGGTCGGTGTGGAAACAATCCCGCCAGCACCAAGCGGAATGGAGATATCAGTCTCATCCTCCATTTTCCAATCTCCTTCATAACGGTACGAGCTGGCTTCGTTATTTTTTGAATTAATCTTTTTACCTAAAAAAGTATTTTTTAACCCAATAGGCTTGGCAATATATTTATCCAGTATTTGCGCATAAGGCATTTTGAAAGTTTTTTCGAGGATGTATGATAGCAGTAAATAGTTCGAGTTGCTGTAATCAGATTGAGTGTCTGGCTCAAAATGAGTCCCGCCCTTACTGATGATGGCGATCATCTCTTTTTCGGTTTTCGGTTGTGTATGCCATTTCAGGAATTCCTCTTGATCATCTGTAAAATCGTGTATCCCGCTTCTGTGGTCAAGCAAATTTGAGATGGTGATTTTACCGGCGTTTTTGATTTCCGGGAAAAATTTCAGGATAGTTTGGTTGAGGCTTATTTTTTCTTCGTCAATGGCTTTAAAAATTAAAGCAGCTGTAAAGGTTTTAGAGATAGATCCGATCCTGTATATTGTGCTTTCGTTCGCTTTTTGCTGCTTTTCCACATTGGCGAAACCCAATGAACGGTGATAAATCAGATGACCATTTTGAGCAACGGCTATACTGCCCATAAACTTGTTGTATTTGCCAAGGGTATCGAAATAAGCATCCAGCCTGGTTTTATCAAAAGATTGTGCAAAACTAAAATGGACTAAGGTTGTCAGAAAGATAAAGAATGTTAATTTTTTGATCATGATATTATTTGTTGATTGTTCTTTTTAATTTGAGGAGTAGGGTGATCATGAAGTAGAGTGCAACGGTCACGATAATCATTACAGGAATAAACCAGTTGCCCAGAATTTCATCTGCTGGATTTACCAGGCCTTTCGAAAGGCCGATTATAAACACTTCACCCGGTTTATAAAAAAAGCCTACCTGTGATGGATTCCATATCTTAGCACCGATCAGAAACACAAAACCAAATAGAAACAAGTAGAGGATGAAAAATATGATATAGGATATACCATTGGTTAAATTGAGCAATAAAGCTTTGAAAACAGCTATAGGATTAAATGTTTGAGTCGCTTCTGTTAATTTTTTGTCAGCAACTAATGGTTTAAGTATTTCTTCAGGTCTTCCTAACTTTTCCAGGATATTGAGTAGCTTTTCGACCTCGTTTCCGGTTGGATGTTCCTGCAGGTTTTCATAAATATGACTGTTCAGCTCCATTAATATTTCATCCTGATTTTGCTGATTGAGTCCTTTAACCTCTTTTCTTATTCTGTACAGATAATCCTGATAAATCCGCTCAGCAGATTGATCTTTAAATGGTATTTCTTTTAATTTCATTTTGTAATTTTTATAACAGAGCTGTTCAGGTTGTGCCAGTATTCTTCCATTTTGTTCACTGTGTTTTTCCCTTCTGGTGTAATGCTGTAATATTTTCTGGGGATGCCTGATTCTTGCTCAACCCATTCTGATATAATCAGTTTTTCATCTTTAAGCCGGTTCATCAGCGGGTATAGCGTTCCTTCGGCAATTTCAATTTCCGTAATCTTTTTGATTTCGTTAATCAGATCATAACCGTAATAGGCCTTTCCGCTTTTTAAAACATTGAGCACAATAAAGGATAAGGTCCCCTTTTTAACCTGCGATATCCATTTATGAATAAAGTCTTCGTTCATAGCGTAAAGGTATAACAAAATACATAGTATAACAATGTATGGCTCGATGAGAATAAATTTATGATGTAAGTGATTGTAAATGAGTTGTATAATTTTAAGGATATGATTTGAGTATTTGCTGCCCGACACTGTTTTCTGCAGTTCTGTTGTGATTATATCCTGAGAACAGTGGAAATCCTTTCTAGTTATCATGATTTGAATACGCTGCCATGCATCGTAGCTCAGCATTAAAGGATTGTAAAAAGATTGGAATGGATAGCAGAAACAAACTTAAATTTTAATACCGCTACCGCTTTCCAAATAATTAAAGTATCAGGGAAAAGTTGTAGAAAAGTGTAACCTTGCTTTCCATTACAAATTCTATCTGTTTTGTCGCTTTTAAGCGTAAATAAGACGCCTTTTTTACACTGATTGATAGTGAAATACAGCTTCATTTTTGCTACCTTTGCACGCAAATTTATTATTCATACCGCATGAGCTTAAATATCCACTACAAGGAAGATTTTCAAAATCGTCATATTGCTCCTAATGAGGCTGATACAGCCGAAATGTTGCAAACTGTTGGCGTAAATTCTATCGACGAGCTAATTGAACAGACTGTTCCCACGGCAATCAGGTTAAAACAACCTTTAAACCTGCCGGCAGCGAAATCAGAAACTGAATATCTTGGTGCTTTAAAACAAACTTCATTGTTGAATAAAGTTTTCAAAAGCTTTATCGGTCAAGGTTATTACGATACCATTACCCCTGGTGTTATTTTACGTAACGTATTCGAAAACCCGGGATGGTATACACAATATACGCCATATCAGGCAGAAATTGCGCAAGGCCGTTTGCAGGCTTTGTTAAATTTCCAGACCATGGTTATCGATTTAACCGGAATGGAAATTGCCAATGCATCTTTACTGGATGAAGGTACTGCTGCAGCCGAGGCTATGTTTATGCAGTACAGCTTACGCAAAAACCAGGCAGCTAAAAAGTTTTTCGTTTCAGCATTACTTTTTCCTCAAACCATCGATATTTTAAAAACACGTGCTAATCCTTATGGTATTGAGCTGGTGATCGGCAACCATTTGGATTTCACGGCTACCGATGAATTTTTCGGCGCAATTGTTCAGTATCCGGCTGGTAATGGCGAAGTTTTTGATTATGCCACTTTCGCATCAGCTTTACATAGTCAAAATATTAAATTAACCGTAGTTGCTGATATTTTAAGCTTAACCTTGTTAACGCCTCCGGGCGAGTGGGGTGCTGATGTAGTAGTAGGTACCACACAGCGTTTAGGTATTCCAATGGGTTTTGGTGGACCACATGCTGCATTTTTTGCCACTAAGGAAGAATATAAACGCAATATCCCTGGCCGTATCATCGGGGTAACCATTGATAGCCAAGGTGATTATGCTTTACGTATGGCATTACAGACGCGCGAGCAGCACATCCGTAGGGATAAAGCAACTTCAAACATTTGTACCGCACAGGCATTACTGGCTATTATGGCCGGTTTTTATGCCGCTTACCATGGCCCGAAAGGATTAAAAGCCATTGCTGAACGTACACACGGTTTGGCCATCAGTTTGGCATCAACCCTTAATAATCTGGGTTATGAGCAGTTAAATTCAGCCTATTTCGATACCATCCGTTTCGATCTTGGCGATTTAAAAGGTGGTATTCACGCTTATTGTTTAGATAATGAAATTAACTTAAATTATGTAGGTAATACGGTTACCATTTCGGTTGATGAAACCACTACTTTTGAAGACATCACTTTAATTGCCAAAATATTTGCAAGGGCTAAAGGTTTTGCTGGCGATCAGGTAGAGGTGGTTGATAGTGTAGAAACTGTTATTCCTGAGGCTTTACAACGTACTTCTGCTTATTTAACACATCCGATTTTTAATTCGCACCATTCAGAACACGAAATGTTGCGTTATATTAAATCGTTAGAAGCAAAGGATTTATCGCTTTGCCATTCGATGATTGCCTTGGGTAGCTGTACCATGAAATTGAATGCTACCGCAGAGATGATCCCGGTTACCTGGTCTCACTTCGGTCGCATCCACCCATTTGCCCCGGCCGATCAGGTATTGGGTTATTATTCTGTTTTTAACGAACTGGATAAATGGTTAAGCGAAATTACCGGTTTTGCTGCCATGAGCTTACAGCCAAATGCTGGTGCGCAGGGTGAATATGCGGGTTTAATGGTTATCCGTGCTTATCACCATGATAGGGGCGATTTCCACCGTAACGTAGCGTTGATTCCTGCTTCGGCACACGGAACCAACCCTGCTTCTGCTGCAATGGCCGACATGAAAATTGTAGTGGTCAAATCTTTAGAAAACGGTAATATTGATGTTGAAGATTTAAAAGCTAAAGCAGAATTACACAAAGATAACCTGTCTTGTTTAATGGTAACTTATCCTTCTACACACGGGGTATTTGAAGAAAGCATTATTGAAATCTGCGAAACCATCCACGCTAACGGCGGACAGGTTTATATGGACGGTGCCAATATGAATGCGCAGGTTGGTTTAACAAGTCCGGCCAATATCGGTGCCGATGTTTGCCACCTAAACCTGCACAAAACTTTCTGTATTCCACACGGTGGTGGTGGTCCTGGTATGGGGCCGATCGGGGTAGCGAAACACCTGGTTCCTTATCTTCCTGGTCATGCTGTAGTGGATATTGATAAAGGGAAATCGATTTCTGCAGTTTCGTCCGCACCATGGGGTTCGGCTTCAATCCTGATCATTTCTCATGCATATATTGCCATGATGGGTGCTGAAGGTTTAACCAACGCTACGAAATATGCCATTTTAAACGCCAATTACATGAAAGCACGTTTAGAGCAACATTATCCTGTGCTTTATTCAGGTGTTCAAGGTCGTTGCGCACACGAGATGATTTTAGATTGCCGTGCTTTCAAATCTTTCGGAATTGAAGTGACCGATATCGCAAAACGTTTAATGGATTATGGTTTCCATGCACCTACCGTTTCATTCCCGGTTGCAGGTACTTTAATGGTTGAGCCGACAGAATCTGAACCTAAGCATGAACTGGATCGCTTCTGTGATGCTCTAATTGCCATCAAAAAAGAAATAGATCAGGTAGAGAATTTAACTTTCGATAAAACGGATAACCCGTTAAAAAATGCACCACACACGGTTTCGGTCATTACTGCAAACGATTGGGAGCATGCTTATAGCCGTCAAACTGCTGCTTTTCCACTTCCTTATGTGTTAGAGCGTAAGTTCTGGCCATCAGTTGGTCGTGTAAATGATAGCCATGGCGATAGATCATTAATCTGTGCATGTCCTCCGGTGGAAAGTTATTTGGAAGAAATAGTTCCTTAGTGAGGTAGAAGGCGGGAAGATAGAGGGTTTAGGGCTCCTTTCCATCGCCTTACTCCCGATCGTCATTGCGAGGAGGAACGACTTGGCAATCTATTGAGATAAATTTTGAGCTAAGGTCGTGTTCTCACGAACATATTGATCTGCAGGTTTTGTGAATTCCTTTTCATAAAGCCTGCAGATTTTTTTTGGAAACGAATGTCGCTTTTTCATCGGCGGTTACAGCCCTGCCTTTTCTGTCCGTACTGCCAGCAGGGGCTTCAATCTTTTTGTAGTATATGCTTTCAATGCCGTCATTAAGAGCAGGAACAATGCGACAATCCTTTACGGTAAATACACAACAAAAAGCATTTCCGCTGCTGTCAGGTTTAGAATGAACATTGGAGGTTTGAATCATCGATTGTGAAAAATTTTCTATTCGGTAAATTAACCCTTACATCTTGCCACAGTCAATAGCATGACTTCTGATAAATCAATTATTTTTGAAAAACTTAACATAGGTCAACAACAAGAGTTAGGTAGTTCGTCTATATTTGTATCAAATTTTAAAAAACCAGAAAATGAAATTAAAAATCTCTTCAATTTTTTTATTAGTTGCAGTTGTTTCTTTATCAGCTTTTACAACTATTAAACCAGTAACTTATACTGTAGATGTAGCAAAATCAACCATTACCTGGATTGGTAAAAAAGTAACCGGTTCTCACAACGGAACAGTGGCTTTACAGTCAGGTACATTAGCGGTTAATGGTAAAAGCGTAACAGGTGGTACTTTTGTAATTGATATGACTTCAATTAAAGATGCTGATGGTAGTGCCAAATTAGAAGGCCACTTAAAAGCTGACGATTTCTTTGGTACAGCTAAATTCCCAACTTCAACTTTCGTTATTACTAAAGTTGCGGGTTCAGGTGCTAACGTAACGGTAACCGGTAATTTAACCATCAAAGGTATCACTAAACCATTAAGCTTCCCTGCAACAGTAACGGTTAATGCAGATGGTACAGTTTCAGCTTTAGCGGGTAAAATCATTGTAGATAGAACTAAATATGACATCAAATACGGTTCAAAATCGTTCTTCGATAGCATTGGCGACAAAGCAATTGACGATAACTTCGAATTGTCTGTTAAATTGGTAGCTAAAAAATAATTTTTCCAGTCTCGGAAAATGGAAAGCCCCCGGCAATTGCCGGGGCTTTTTTCGTTTAACCGCGAAGAGCGTTAAGTTTTTACCACAGAATGCATTGAGTTTTACACAGAGGAGCACGGAGACTCTATAAGCACCCAGCTTTGTGTACTTTGTGCATTTTCTCTGTGATCTTTGTGGTAAAAAAGCAACTATGCGTGCTTTGCGAATCTTCTTTGTGCGCTTTGCGGTAAAAATTGGAGGTTTTAAAAAAACAGGGTAAAGTAAGTAGCAAGTACTGCAAAGTCGAAAGATCTCTCCACTTCGCGTTGCTCCGGTCGAGATGACGGAACGACGTAAGTGCACACAGAAATAAAAAGATATTGATTTTTTAAACTCAAATCGTACTAAATTACTTTAGTATCTGTTTCGCCCTAAACCCTAAACCCTAAACCCTAAACCCTAAACCCTAAACCCTAAACCCTAAACCCTAAACTATCTTATCTTAAATCCACCTTCAACAGCATCTACGAAACCGGTTGCTGCACTTTTTCCATGGTAGAACAAACACTCCCAATTCTCATCGGCTGCTCGTTTACCAAATTCTTTGCGCAGTTCCATGGCTTTGCGGCCGTCGAAATCATACTTGGCAATAAAATTTTTGACCAGTTCTTCTGGTTCCGGTAAAACATCGCCGCCAAAAAATACTTTCTGATTGCCCTCCGTCAAAAGAAAAACCTGGTGGTTTGGGCAATGCGCCCCGGTAAATTCGTAAGCAATGGTTTCATCCAAAGCACCATCACCTTCCACAAACTTCAATTGCGCGTTACGCTGTACAAAATCAAAAATATCGGTATGGTAAGATGATGAACTGCTGCTGAAAGCGGTTTCCCATTCGCCCCGGTTTATTACATATTCGGCATCAGGGAAACTTAGTTCTACTTGATCATTGCTTTTTTTATGGATCATACCACCAGAATGGTCGTAATGTAAGTGCGACATTAAAACTTTGGTTACATCAGTGGGATCGAAACCTGCATTGCGGATGTTTTGATGTAAAATCAGTTCGCCATGGTCATCACTAAAACCTAAACCCGTATCAAAAAGTACGAGGTCGTTTTTCAGCTCAACCAAAAAAGGCTGAACATTGATAAATAATGAAGCAGGTCTGTCCTTATAACTGTGTATAGCGGAATCGAAAGGCACAAATTTCTTTGAGGCATCAACAGAGTAGGTTCCTTCGAATAGGGTGTGTACTTGCAAAATATGAATCTTTTAAGGTGTGTACAAAGGTAACAATCTAAAAATTAGTATTTATCATAAACCCACGTGTAATCACTTTCGACAGGGCTTTTCAAAATGATATGATTAAAACCACATTCGTTATTGGAATAAAATCTAACTTTTTGTATTTAAACACTTTGTAAGGCAGTACACTTAAGTTTAGCGCTGTCATATCCAATTAAAACGTATATTTACTGTTCGGAGACAGTATAAAATGGAAAAAAGATGGGTACTTGCGTCAGATTGTAATGATGATACGGTAGCAAAAGTAGCAGAACAACTTAACATAGACCGCTCATTGGCACAAATTCTCGTGCAGCGGAATGTCTGTGATTTTGATCAGGCGAAAGATTTCTTCCGACCTGATCTTGATCGCCTCCATGATCCTTTTTTAATGAAGGATATGGATATTGCTGTAGCCCGTATTGAAAAGGCATTGGCCAGCCATGAAAAAATATTAATCTATGGCGATTACGATGTTGATGGTACCACTTCGGTTGCTCTGGCCTTCAGTTTCTTTTCCAGGCTTACTCAAAATATAGAGTATTACATCCCAGACCGTTATCTGGAAGGCTATGGCATTTCTATTGCTGGGATTGACTATGCGAATGAAAATGGGTTTTCCTTAATTATTGCATTAGATTGTGGAATAAAATCAATCGATAAAATTGATTACGCCAATAAACTGGGGATTGATTTCATTATCTGTGATCACCATTTGCCGGGAGATGAACTTCCACAAGCCGTCGCGGTTTTGGACCCTAAACGCGTTGATTGTGAATATCCCTTTAAAGAGCTGGCTGGCTGCGGGATCGGTTTTAAATTGGCCCAGGCTTATGCCCAGAAACATCAGCTTCCTAAAGAAACCTATCTGCAATATTTAGATTTAGTGATGGTGAGTATTGCAGCCGATATTGTACCTGTGGTAGGCGAGAATAGGATTTTGGCATATTACGGCTTAAAAAAACTGAATACCAATCCTTGCGAAGGTTTACGCGCCCTGATGGAAGTTTCGGGCAAAACTGAAAATTATTCCATTACCGATGTGGTTTTCACATTAGGTCCGCGTATTAATGCAGCTGGTAGGATAGACCATGCAAAACATGCTGTTGCCATGTTACTTTGCCAGGTAGATGGTAACGCATTGGAACAGAGTGAACTCATTAATCTAAAAAATACCGAACGTAAAACCTACGATCAGGACATTACCCGCGAAGCTTTGGCATTAATTGGCGAAAGCGAAATCCTCATCAACAGAAAAACAACTGTGGTATTTAACGAAAATTGGCATAAGGGGGTAATTGGGATAGTGGCTTCGCGTTTAACGGAAAAATATTACCGCCCGACTATTGTACTCACTAAATCAAACGGGCATGTAGCCGGTTCGTGCCGATCGGTAGTGGGTTTTGATTTATATGAAGCTTTAAGCGGTTGTGCGCATTTACTGGATCAGTACGGTGGACATAAATTTGCGGCTGGTTTAACCATGCAGGAACACAATGTAAATGCCTTTGCCGATAAATTTGAAGAAATTGTGTCGGCTAGCATTACCGAAGAACTGCTTACCCCCATGATCAGGATTGACGCTGAAATTGAACTGACGCAGATAGATGGTAAATTTTTCCGCGTTTTATCGCAAATGGGGCCTTTTGGGCCAGAAAATATGGCGCCGGTTTTTGTTACCCATAATGTATATCTGGCTCAGCATGCCATGGCCGTTGGCCAAAATCATTTAAAAATTAATATAAAACAACAAAATTCGCCTATTTTTGAGGGCATTGCATTTGGGTTGGCAGAATTTCAAAGTCTTTTACAACCAAGGGTACCGTTTTCCGTTTGTTATACGTTAGAAGAGAATGTATGGCGTGATAAAAAACGTTTGCAGTTAAATATTAAAGGAATAAAAGTTAAATAAAATAAATCGTCATCCTGTCCCGATTTCATATCGGTGTCAGGAATCTTTTGAGTAAGATGCTGAATCAAGTTCAGCATGACGGATCGATAAATATATGATCTTAAGAGCCGAAAATCTGGTTAAAAAATATAAACAGCGTACTGTTGTAAACAATGTTTCCTTTAATGTAAGTCAAGGGGAAATTGTTGGCCTTTTAGGCCCAAACGGTGCGGGGAAAACCACTTCCTTTTACATGATTGTGGGTTTGATCAAACCAAATGAGGGACGTATCTTTTTAGAGGAAGAGGATATTACTGAAGATCCGATGTACCGCAGGGCGCAAAAAGGAATCGGTTATCTGGCCCAGGAAGCATCTGTTTTTAGAAAACTTACCGTAGAGGATAATATCCTGGCCATTTTGGAAATGAGCAAATTGACTAAGGAAGAGCAGCGTGATAAACTCGAAGAGCTGATCAATGAGTTTAGTTTGCATAAAGTACGCAAAAATCGTGGCGATTTATTATCTGGCGGTGAACGCCGCCGTACCGAAATTGCCCGTGCTTTAGCTGCAAACCCTAATTTTATTTTATTGGACGAACCCTTTGCCGGGGTTGATCCTATTGCGGTAGAGGAAATCCAAAGTATTGTGGCTAAGCTGAAACATAAAAATATTGGAATTCTAATTACCGATCACAACGTACAGGAAACACTTTCTATTACTGACAGGGCATATTTGCTTTTCGAAGGAAAAATCCTGGAGCAGGGGGTTCCGGAAGTGCTTGCTGAGAATGAAATGGTGAGAAAAGTATACTTGGGGTCGAATTTTGTACTGAAACGTAAGAAATTTGATATTTAAAATAGTTAACAAACAAAATTCAACCTGGCGTGTTGCCTAATCGCAACGTTAAACCAAAAGCTATTAAATTTATTGTGTATAAAAATCTCCGCATATCTTCGTGTAATCAATTCGTAAGTATGAAAATCTCTGGCAAAATGAGGGTCATTCACTTTAACATTTAGAAATGGCAATTGTAAATTCAATTTTTACCTGGTTAATGAAAAAGCGGATCCACCAGATTGAGCTTTTTATGAAATATCCCCACGATGTTCAGGAAGAGTGGTTTCATAGCCTGATTGATAGTGCAGAAAATACAGAATGGGGCAAATTGTATGATTATAAATCAATTCTAACTCCTCGACAATATCAAGAGCGTGTTCCGATCCAAAATTATGATTCACTGAAGCCATATATCGAACGCATGCTCAATGGCGAACAAAATATTCTTTGGCCATCCGATATCAAATGGTTTGCAAAATCTTCGGGTACCACAAGCGATAGGAGTAAATTTATACCAGTCTCTGAAGAATCTTTGGAAGAGTGCCACTTCAAAGGGGGGAAAGATATGCTTTCTATCTATTGTAATAACCGCCCGGATAACCAGATGTTTACCGGAAAAGGTTTGGTTTTAGGAGGCAGCCATCGGGTTAATCAGTTAAACGAAGATTGTTTTTATGGTGATTTATCGGCTGTGCTGATCAAAAACCTTCCCATATGGGCAGAATATTACCGCACCCCCGACATGTCTATCGCTTTGATGGACAATTATGAAATCAAGATGGATCGGATGGCAGAAGCCACCATTAATGAAAACGTAACCAGTATATCGGGCGTACCCACCTGGACCATCGTGCTGGCTAAAAAAGTGCTGGCGCTGACCGGAAAGCAGAACTTATTGGAGGTTTGGCCGAACCTCGAATTATATATCCACGGAGCAGTAAACTTTACACCTTATCGCGAACAGTTCAAACAGCTTATTCCTTCAGGTGAGATGTATTATCTGGAAACTTATAATGCATCCGAAGGCTTTTTCGGCATTCAGGATCAGGACCATTCGGAAGAAATGCTGTTGATGCTAGATTATGGGATCTTCTATGAATTTGTGCCGATGGAAAATATAGGAGATGAAAATCCTAAAGCACTACTGTTGGGTGAGGTAGAATTGCATAAAAATTACGCTATCGTTATTTCTACAAATGGTGGCTTGTGGCGTTACATGATTGGCGATACCATTCAGTTCACCTCTCTTTATCCTTACCGCATAAAAATAACCGGTCGCACTAAACATTTTATTAATGCCTTTGGCGAAGAGGTAATTATTGATAATGCAGAACAGGCCTTAACTAAAGCCTGCCAGCAAACAGGTGCTGAAATAAAAGATTATACTGCAGGGCCGATTTATTTTAAAGATGAAAAGGCCGGCGGACATGAATGGATCATTGAATTTGATAAGCAGCCTGATGATTTTGAAAAATTTGTGGATGTGATGGACCAGACCTTACGCGAGGTGAATTCTGATTACGACGCCAAAAGATTTAAAGATATGGCGCTGGCCCGTCCTAAAGTACACAATGCCCCTGCCCATACTTTTTATAACTGGTTAAAGGCAAAAGATAAGTTAGGTGGACAGCATAAAGTACCCCGATTAGCCAATGAGCGCAAATATATCGAGGATATTTTGGAGATGATGAAATCAGCTTGAGTTTGATTTAGATATGTCAGTCTGAGCCTGTCGAAGACCATATAAAGGCACTTCGACAAGCTACCATTGACAGAATCCAACAAAATGGTCGTTGCTCCCCCCGCAATGACGATTCCATGAGGCGGTGCTACAAAGTTGAATTTTACTGTCATTTATATTGACGTTTATCCAATAAATCTTATGGCATTATGCTCGAATGTAATCCGGACCTTAAAAACAAATCCTTCTCAATGGTATTCAAAAAATTATAATTTCAACCTGCATGAAAGTTATGCCGATCGGATGCCTGTTATCGCAAGATTTGTATTTGATCCAAAAAAGCAGCAGTTTTACTAAGAAGATGTGGGAAACAATAAACTGACTGCAATCGATTTTGACAAAAAAGTTATTGAAACTTTTAATAAAGAGTAAGGCTCAGGCTGTTCGGCAGATGAGCAGAATACAATGACGACACTTTTGGCCGTTAATTTGTAAAGCATTAATTATGAAATTGAACAGAGATAAAATACTTGGCTTTTTTAAGAAATCGCAAAGCAAAGCCTCGGTAATTTTGGGTGACAAAACTAAAGCCAGCAATACCATAAAAGATGCTTTAGGGAAGGCGGTAACTAATAAAGGTGATCTGGAAGGTATTTGGTCAAAATTGGTTCTGCTTTTTGCCGTATCTAAAGATTATGTGAATGGCGATTATACTGAGATCCCAAAAAGATCGATCATTGCCATTTTAGGAGGACTGATTTATTTCCTATCCCCAATTGATGTCATTCCGGACTTTGTGCCTGTTCTGGGCTTTATTGACGACATATACATTTTAAATCTGGTATACAGGCAGGTACTCAAAGATCTGGAAAAATATAAAACCTGGAAAGACGCACAAGGAAAAGTAATCGATATAAATGGCTCAACCGCATAAAAGTTTTTTAGAATGGTTGGGCGAACACCTCTTTAGTTGTCCATTTAAAAGCCATTTCGGCATCGATTGTCCCGGGTGTGGATTGCAGCGTTCAATTTTAGCATTATTTCGTGGCGATTTAACCACATCATTTAAGTTTTATCCTGCAACTATTCCGCTTATTTTTTTGGTGATTTTTACCATTATACATCTAAAATTAGATTTTAAGTATGGTGCACAGCTGATCAAAATCGTCTTTGCAGGGGTTGCAGTAATTATTTTAATCAACTACATTTACAAAATATACACTCACCAATTGATCTAAATACCTATGTCAGAAGAACAGGAAAACCCTCAGGAAAATAAACCTATTGATCTTTCAAAGAATCAAAATCCAGAACCTGCACCATTTCAGCCTTTCGGTAACGGGCCGGTAACGCCACCACCTTTTCAGCAACCGCCCCCATTTGGCCAGTTTGGAGGGGGAGGTTTTGGTCAGCAGAATTTGCCAAACGCTACAGCCGCTCTTGTATTGGGCATTTTAGCAATCCCGGCTTGTTGTTTTTATGGCATATTTGGATTGATATTCGGTATAATCGCCTGGATATTAGGTGCAGGTGACATGAAAAAATATCAGCTTAATCCGGGCTTATATACAGAGTCATCCTATAAAAATGCGAAAGCAGGTAAAATCTGCGGAATGATTGCAACCATTTTAAGCGCACTGGTAATCGTGATGTTTATATTAATTATAGTTGGAGCTATCTCTAATCCTCAGATGTTTGATAATTTTATCAAAGGAATAAAATAGGTCATTAATTTTACCTTAAAAATATAAACCGGATGGTGCATGCCATTCGATTTTCTTATTTTTGTACTATTGATATTGTAAATAAAAAAAAAGATAATGTATCCAGAATATTTAGTAGAGCCAATGCGTAAGGAATTAACCAACGTTGGTTTTCAAGAATTAAAAAATGCAGCAGACGTAGATCAGGCCATTAAAGGCGAAGGAACGGTGTTGGTTGTAGTGAATTCAGTTTGTGGCTGTGCAGCAGCAAACGCACGTCCGGCAGCTCGCACAGCAGCAGCACACGAAAAACACCCTGATAAATTGGTTACTGTTTTTGCGGGGATGGAAAAAGAAGCAGTGGATCAGGCTAGAAGTTATATGATGCCTTTCCCTCCATCTTCTCCGGCAATGGCTTTATTTAAAGATGGTAAATTGGTACACATGATCGAACGCCATCAGATTGAAGGCAGGCCAGCACAAATGATCGCTGATAACCTGATCGGTGCTTTTGAACAGTACTGCTAATCGTTGATTGCACAGATTATTAGACTAATAGCTGATTCTTAAAACTATATTCGAAAGGTGAATGGAAACATTCGCCTTTTTGCGTTTGTTACTTTTCGTCATCTCGAGCGGAGTGCAACGTAGTCGAGAGATCTATTGAGGTAGATCCGCACCTGGTCTTAGCGAGAGGCGAACAACTAGAGAATCAACGATTCTTCACTGCATTCAGAATGACCGTAAAGTTAACATCTCTTATTAAAAATCCTTATTGAGCAATTTCTCCAGTTCCCCGAATGAAACATTCATTCTTACTCTTCCTTGTTTGGCATAAGATATCTCTCCGGTCTCTTCTGATATAATTACAGCAACCGCATCAGTTGTTTCCGAAACACCGATACCTGCCCGGTGCCTTAAGCCGAATTGTGGGGGTAACTGGTCGTTATCTGTTAAAGGCAAAATGCAACTGGCGCTTTTAATCCTGTTTTCAGAGATCACTACAGCACCATCGTGCAACGGACTGTTTTTCTGAAAAATGCTTTCCAATAAACGTTTCGATATTTTGGAATCAACCAATTCGCAGCTATTGGCAAAAAACTGTTCATCGTAAAATTTAACAAATACGATTAACGCTCCTGTGCGCGTTTTCTTCATGCTTTTACAAGCATCGATAATGGGCTTTATCCGGGTTAAATTGTTTCTTTCAATCTCTTTTCGGCCAAATAAATAGCCCCACCAGGCTTTATTTTTCTGTAAAAAAGCATTCTTCCCGATCAGCAAAAGAAAGCGCCTGATCTCCGGATGGAAAATTACGATCAAAGCAATAATCCCTACGCTCATAAACTTGTCTATAATGGCCGTTAATAATTCCATATGCAGGGCTTTTACTATCCAGTAAAAAACGGTGATAATAAACATCCCAACCAACAGGTTAACGGCTAACGTATTGCGGATTAGGGTATAAACGTAGTAAATTAATAAGGCCACCAAAATAATATCAACGATATCAGTTGGCGATACTTTAAGGAAGTCAAAATCAAAACCTTTCATTAGTGGCAAGATAGCAAAACGGATTCCAGTTTACAAGATAAGGTTGATTGTTTAAGGGTTGGTTAATTGGGATTAGGTTAATTGTTTAAATTGGTTAACTGGTTAATTATTTGGGCGCATAAGAACTAATTCATTAATATGGATTTTCGTAAAGCATTTAGCTTGTTAGTTAATTCATCTAGTTTTAACCTGAATGAAATATATTCTTCTTCATTGATATATTCTAAATCGTAAGCGCCGATAATGTGATTAATGCTTTCTATTGCGCTAGAATAAGACATTGATATGAAGTGCGCTTTATCTTTGGAAGTAATTCTCGCTGAACCTTCTGCCAAACAATCGCCAATACTACTTGATGACCTTTTAATCTGACTCGTTAAACCAAACATTTCATCTTTTGGGAATTTTCTGGTCAAATTGTAAATGTCTTTTCTAAATATTCTGGCTTTTTGCCAGGTTTCTAATTTTTCAAACGAATAAACGTGCATAACAATTAAGATTAATCATTAGATGTGAACTGAGAATAGGAATATTTGAGATGAATTTAACTTAATAATCGTAAATAAACAATTAACCTCTACATTATGTACGGCCAATTAACCGATTAACCATTTCTTTTCAGTTAACCGATTTAAACAATTAACCAGTTAACCTTTCTACCAATTTCACACATTCTACCGCTTCTTTTACATCGTGTACCCTTAAAATACCTGCCCCTTTTTGTAAAGCAATAGTGTTGAGTACGGAAGTTCCGTTTAGCGCTTCTGCTGCAGTGATACCTAGTGTTTTATAAATCATTCCCTTGCGCGAAAAACCCACTAAAACAGGAAGTTTAAAAATTTTAAAAGCTTCCATTTGTCTGAGCAGTTCGTAATTATGTTCAACGGTTTTTCCAAAGCCGAAGCCAGGATCAATAATTACATCGTGAATATGCAGAGCCTTTAGCGCTGCAACTTTTTTCGAAAGATCATCTATTACTTCTAACAATACATTGTTGTATGTGGGGTTTTGTTGCATGTTTTGGGGTGTACCCTGCATGTGCATCATAATGTAAGGCACCCGTAGCCTGGCTACAGTTTCGAACATTTGACTGTCTAGATCGCCAGCGGCAATGTCGTTGATCATATGCGCACCGGCAGCAATGGTTTCTTCGGCAACCTTCGCCCTGAAGGTATCAATGGAAATAATCGCTTCCGGAAATGTTTTTGCCAAATTTTCTACTACAGGCACTAAACGGTCTGTTTCTTCATTGGGAGAGATATCTTTTGCGCCTGGCCTTGATGAATAACCGCCAATATCAATAAATGTAGCACCCTCATTTAAAAACCGGGCTGCTTTGTTCAAAGCTTCATCTATCGTTTTTGTACGGCTGTTGCTGTAAAAGGAGTCGGGGGTAATGTTTAAAATCCCCATTACTTTTGGCGAGCTTAAATCAATAAGTCTGCCTTTTATATTTAAGCTTTGTTTGGACTCAAAAAAGTTTTTTTCTGCCATAATAAACCCTTTCGGGATTTGGGTTTCGCTTTAAAAATGTATCTTTAGCTTTTGTTTTTTCAGGACAAAAATACACTAAAAACTAAATAATTATTGGCTTTGGCACAAACAAATACCTCTACAGAATTTGATGAAGTGATTGCGGTTTGCAGATCATTATTTTTAAAAAAAACTAAAGATTACGGCACTGCATGGCGGATTTTAAGGCCAAGTTCGATCACTGATCAGATTTTTATCAAAGCACAACGTATCCGCACCCTGGAAGAAAAAAAAGTAAGCAAGGTAGGAGAGGGTGTGATAGCTGAATATATCGGGATTGTAAACTATTGTGTGATTGCCATGATGCAGCTGGAACTGACGGAAAGCGACCCGAATGAAATGCCTTATGAAGAAGTGGAAAAAAGGTTTGACGAAAAGGTAACGGAAACTAAAGATTTGATGTTTGCCAAAAACCACGATTATGGAGAGGCCTGGCGCGATATGCGCATCAGTTCGTTAACCGACCTGATTTTGATGAAAATTTTTAGGGTTAAACAGATCGAAGATAATGAAGGGCAAACCTTGGCTTCGGAGGGCGTTAATGCAAATTATCAGGATATGTTGAACTATTCAGTTTTCGCACTGATCAAACTTGGTGTTAAATAATAATAACAAAATAGCCTTTAAGATAGATATATAAATGCGAAATATACTTTTAAGATTCTCCAGAATTTTTGTTGGTGTTTTATTCATATTTTCAGGATTAATCAAAGCAAACGATCCGCTGGGCTTTGGTTATAAATTACAGGAATATTTTGAAGTTTTTCACCTGAATTTCCTGAATGGTATGGCCACTGGCATAGCGATATTACTTTGTACTTTAGAAATTGTGCTGGGTGCTTTATTGTTATTGGGTTGCTGGAGTAAAAAGGTAGCTTGGGGATTATTATTGCTCATTATCTTTTTTACCCTGTTAACCTTTATATCTGCAGCATTTAAAGTGGTGACCAGTTGTGGCTGTTTTGGCGATGCCATCCCGCTTACGCCATGGCAATCGTTTACTAAAGATCTGATCCTTTTGACGCTGATTATTGTAATTTTCTTAAACAAACACCTGATTCATCCAATATTCAAAAAAGAAGCTGCACAAAGAAATATAGCCATTGCCGTAACGCTTGTATCTTTAGGTTTTGGATTGTATACCTATAATGTTTTACCGATTATTGATTTTCTGCCCTATAAAGTTGGTGCACATATTCCCTCTTTAATGGTGATCCCTCCTGGAGAAAAGCCCGATGAATTTGAAATCATGTATCACCTGAGAAACAAGAAAACCAAAGAGGAAAAAGATATGAGCGACAAAGCCTATCTGAAAACGGAGATTTGGAAGGATGAAAATTGGGAGATTATTGGGGAGCCGGCAAAAAGGCTGGTTAAAAAAGGGTTTGAGCCCAAAATCAAAGATTTGAATATTACAGATGCTTCCGGAACTGATTACACCAAAGAACTGATCGAAAACCCATACTATAATTTAATTTTTGTGGCTTACGATCTGCACGCAACCAATGAAGCTGCAATTGGTAAATTAAATGCATTAGCCATAAATGCCACCCAACAGTTTAATATCCGTACGGTATTGCTTACTGCTAATTCTGCACAGGATGCACAGGCCTTTATTAAAAAAAATAACCTGTTTTCAGAAGTATTTTTTGCAGATGCAGTTCCGTTAAAAAGTATGGTAAGGGCAAACCCTGGTGTTTTATTGATGAAAAATGGAGTGGTGATTAATAAGTGGCATTACCATAATGTACCCACATTCGATCAACTCAGCCGAAAATATTTCGATAAGTAAACATGATCGGATACGCACTAAAAAAACTCATGTATGGACTGCTGGTAATGGGCGGTGTAATAGTGGTGGTTTTTGTGCTGTTTAATATTTTGCCCGGCGATCCTGCAAGGATGACTATGGGGCAGCGGGCAGATGTGCAGTCACTTGAAGCTGTTCGAAAAGAATTTGGTTTAGATCGGTCTAAGCCGGTTCAGTTTATTTTATATATCAACGATTTATCGCCGATCAGTTTGCTGGATAATGATAGTGCCAGTCAACAGAAATACCATTATGCCAAACTAATCGCTTTTGATCAAAAAGTACTGGTGCTTAAATGGCCCTATCTGCGTAGCTCTTACCAAACCAAACGCGACGTTACTGCAATTCTTTCCGAAACGGTACCCAACACCTTTATCCTGGCATTAACCGCAATGATTTTTGCCACCATAATTGGTGTGTTTTTAGGGGTGCTGTCTGCCGTTTATAAAGATTCGTGGATTGATAAAGCAGCCAATGCATTTGCCATTTTAGGGATATCTGCACCTTCTTTTTTCGCCGGGATTATCATTGCCTGGCTATTTGGCTTTGTGCTGAGCGATTATACGGGTTTAAAAATGAGTGGGAGCTTATATTCTTACGATCCTTTTAATGGAGAAATTTTAACACTCAGGAATTTATGGTTGCCAATGATTACCCTGGGTTTAAGGCCTTTGGCCATTATTGTACAGCTTACCCGGAGTGCCATGCTGGATGTTCTTGCCCAGGACTACATCAGAACAGCAAAGGCAAAAGGTCTAAACAGAAATGCGGTCATTTATAAACATGCCTTAAAAAATGCCATGAATCCTGTAATTACGGCTATTTCCGGATGGTTTGCTTCGCTATTGGCAGGCTCTTTTTTTGTAGAATATATTTTCGGTTATAACGGTTTGGGAAGAACAACAGTAACGGCTTTAGAAATGTCTGATTTTCCGGTGGTAATGGGTTCCATTCTTTTTATTGCCTTTGTTTTTGTGGTCATCAACATCCTGGTGGACATTTTATATGCCTATGTTGATCCAAGGGTTAAATTAAGTTAAGTGATGAGCAAAGAAGAAATAGCGAAGTATACTGAGCTTGCAGATCAGCGTGTGATCGAAATTTTTAGGCATGCTAAGGTTGAAATGCTTCATGCCGAAAGATTGTTCAGCCATGTGCTAAATGCACAGCATATCTGGGCCTATCGCATGTCAGGACGAAAACCAGAATATGGCGTTTGGGATATACATCCAAAAGAAAATTTTGAAAGTCTCTCTTTAGAAAATTTTAAACTGATTAGGGAGGCATTGAATAATTTCCCTTTAGATCAGCGGATTTTATATTCAAATTCCAGAGGCGATCAATACGAAAACTCCATAGATGAAATTTTATTTCATTTATTTAATCATTCTACTTATCACCGCGGGCAGGTGGTAACCTTGTTAAAAAAGGCCGGTTTTACTCCACCTGTAACCGATTACATTATGTTAAAACGCGATCATTTACTATAGGTCGCCTTATAAAAACTTTAGATGAAAATTTTCCTTGTCGGATATATGGGCTGCGGCAAAAGTACCAAAGCGAAACAGTTGGCGCATCGTTTAGAATGCCCTGTAATTGATCTTGATGCCGAAATTGTTTCAACAACAGGTAAAAGCATTGCCGAATATTTTGCTGAATTCGGAGAAAGTGGCTTTAGGGATTGCGAAAGCGAAATGCTTAAAACATACGATTATCCAGAAACCTGTGTGGTAGCAACCGGTGGCGGATTGCCTTGTTTCTTCGATAATATGGAGTGGATGAATGCACATGGCACAACGGTTTACCTGCAAATGGAACCCGCTGCTTTGGTATCGCGTTTACATAACCGTCAAAAACGTCCATTGATTAAAGATTTGGACGATGAGCAACTTTTGGTATTCATTAAAGAAAAACTCCATGAACGAGAACCTTTTTATACCCAGGCGAAAATAATTGTAGATGCGTTCGATCTTGATGGAGAGCAGCTGGAGGAAGCGATTAAGAAAAGTCTTTAGTCTAAAGTCCAGAGTCCTTAGTCGATAAATAGTGATTTTGTTTTTATCAATTAAGAAATAACCCATTGACTATTAACGTGAACCATCAAACTATTGACCAACAACTCACGAACCAGTGACTAGTGAACTAATGGCTAATGACCAATGAACTATTAAACCGGCTTAATATCATCATCAATAATTTTAGCTGACAACAATGCCAATGGGATTCCGCCACCCGGATGTACGCTTCCACCGCAGAAGTAAAGATTTTTCACTTTCGAACTAAAGTTAGAGTGCCTTAAAAATGCGGAAAACTGATTGTTGGAGCTATTGCCATACAAAGCACCCTGATAGGAACCTGTTTTGCTTTCTATGGTTCTTGGATCAAGGATCTGTTCGCAAACAATATCCTTTTCAATGTTCCGGTTTAAAATCCGGCTGACTTTTTTAATCATATTTGCTCTTGCTTCCTTAATCAGCTGATCCCAATCTTGTCCGTTATTGGCAGGTACATTAATCATTACAAACCAGTTTTCAGCATTGGCTGGGGCATCAGTTCTGATGTGTTTAGCACTGATATTGATGTAAACTGTAGGGTCTTCATAAATGGTTTTGTTTTTCCAGATGGCATTAAATTCCCTTTGATAATTTTCAGTAAAGAAAATGTTGTGCAGGCCTAAGTCGCTATACCGGCTATCCATGCCCCAGTAAAAAATTAATGCCGAACTGCTTCGTTCCTGGGATAATAATTTTTTAGGTTCAGCTATGCCTTTAAGTAAGCTTTTATAAGTAAACCAGATATCGAGATTAGAAATTACGATATCTGCTTTGTAGGTTTTATCATTAACTTTAACACCCTCTATTCTGGGTTTGCCTGCAGGGCTGTATAAAATTTCTTCAACTTTTTGGTTGTAATGAAACCTGATGCCCAGTTCTTCTGCTAGTTTTACTAAAGCATTAACAATACCATACATTCCGCCTTTCGGGATAAAAGCACCAAAATGATATTCAAAATGTGGAATGACATTCAATGTAGCCGGAGCCTGATATGGATCTGAACCGTTGTAGGTGGCATAGCGGTTAAAAAGCTGCGTGATGCGCTCATCTTTGAAAAATGATTGGTTCGCCCTGGCCTGTGTTCTAAAAGCATCAATCTGACCAAAGCGGAATATCGATTTTAAGGTATCCCAATGCAGGTAACTTTTAAGTTTATGCAAACTCCTTTGTAAAAAAACGCGATGGGTAACCTCATAAATGGTCTCACTTTTTTTTAAATAACGCCGCACTTCTGTAGGGGTTGAAATGGTTTTTTCTGCTATTTCTTTAGCAAATTGATCAAGATCAGAAGTGGCGTTTAACCTTAAGCCATCTTCATAAAAGTAACGGCAGATTTCTTTTAATTTAATGTATTTAAAATAATCTTCCGGATTTTTACCAGCCAGTTTGAAGAGTTCATCCACATATTGCGGCATGGTAAAAAGACTCGGACCGGCATCAAACCTGAAACCATTCAGTTTTATTTCCCCAAGCTTGCCACCGGGTTTTGAATTGGCTTCGAAAACATCAACTTGATAACCTTTTATGGCGAGGCGAATGGCAGATGCAATTCCGGCAATTCCAGCACCGATAATTATAGCTTTTGGTTTAGGCATAATGCGAAAATAGCACAAATATTTTACTAACTTAATGCAATTACAAAGAGCGAAGTCAGCAACTCATAGAATTGAAGCAGGCCATTAAGTTGGTCGGTGCTATTCAAAATAACCACCTGCTTAATAGTGATGAGCTAAAAGACACTTTTAAAATTCTTACTGACTATGTTTATACTTTAGATGTTATTGACCGTTAAGGGCATCAGTAGCTAGAAAATGAAGTTTCTGGTCACAGGGGCGATTTTACAATAGATTACGATGCTGCACCTGAAGCTAGAGATGACCTAAATATAGTTGTGTCTGTTTTTCAATCTCGTTGGTGGCTAACTTAATAGCCGAACCTACTCTCGTCGTTTTCGCTTTTACGGGCATTTTATTGATCGTTGCCAGTGCATCAACGTACCATTTGCACCAAACCGCTATGATATGCTTTTCATCGTCTGCCGCTTTTCCATTCGCAATGGCTTTTTTGCTCAGTTCAAATTCGGTTTTTAAGCGTACCAGGGCATCCGCTTTTACTTGGGAAACAGTAGTAATAGCTGTGTTTTCGTCTGCTGATATTAAAGTATAGGCTGCGGTTAAACCGCTTATGCCAACGTTTTTCATTTCTGTTTGCGAGACTTTATCAATTCTATCATTATCGGTGTGGTAAAAAACATCGGTAAAGTGCCACATCAATAAACCGGGGATTTTATTTTGTAAAAATGGAGTGTGGTCGCTGCCCCCTTCAAAAGGATTGTAATTAACCGTCCAGTTGGCAAACCTACCCTGTGCTTTACAGATGTCGAAAATGAAATCGTTAAAATAGTGTGGGAAAAGATCTTTCTCACTAACATCACCAGCGCCCCACTCCGTATGTTTATCAGTACCTCTTGTCCAAATAGCAGAAGGATCTGGCATTTTTTCGATCAAGAAAGAGCCACCAGTTTTTTTAGTATCTTCACCAACCATATCCAAACTCATTCCCCACATAATGCCTTTGGCCCTAGTGCTGTCTTCCGTAATGTATCTTCTTGTTGATACGATTTCGTCTCCCCATAAAAAGGTTAAACTGCGTTTAGGGTTTATCTTTTTTGCACCATATAGTTCTGCCGTTAATCTTGCCATTTCTGCTAAAGTGCCAACGCCGCTTGCATTATCATTTGCCCCCGGTTCCTGTACGTGGGCACTAAATACAAAACGCTCATCAGGGTTTACATTACCCTTAACATTCGCCACAATGGTCAATTCTTCTGAAGGATATATTTTAGTCTGGATATTCACTTTCAGTTTGACATCACCTTTTAGGCAGGCAGCTTTTAATTTTTCTTTCGCGGCATAGGATAGGAGCAATGCCCATACTTCGCTATTAGCTTTCATACTGCCAAACTGAATGGAAGTCTGATGAATTTCTGGTTGGGTATATTTTGGCATCGAATAGCCTAGTACACCAATGGCTCCGGCTTTGCTTGCCATGTGGAGTAAACGTGAGGGATTGTTTTCAGAAAACAGGATTTTTCCCTTTAAATCCATTTTTTCTATTTCTGCCGGAACTATTTTTTCGATGTAAACCACGTTAGCCGTCACGCCATCAGTGGGAGTTGAGCCACAGTTGATCGGAATCATGTTACGGTTGGTTTTGTAAGAAATGAGCGGCTGTGCTTCACCTATAATATTAATAATCGCATCGACAGGCTCCCAGGTGTTATTTTTCATCTCTCTTTTTTCGATTCGATAAGTTAATGGGGCCTCGGTTTCATTTCGTTTTTGTTCAACAAAACCAGCTTTTTTAAGGATGGTTTCGACATAGTGAATGCTGGCATTAAAACCGGTGTTGCCAGGCACGCGAAAATACTTTTCTACAAAGGCTGTCGTTTCGTATGCATTTTTTGCCTGGAAACCCGTTCTTGTCAGTTTAAAATATCCATCTGTAGAATTCTGTGCGTAACATGCCACTCCCGCAAAAAGCAGTGCAAGAAATATCTTCGTTTTCATGATCATTAGTAAAAACGAAAGATACTAAGAATTTAATGTTGTTTAGTCGTAACGCTTACCCGTTTTACGTTTCAATCCTTCGTCAACAGATAATGGGCCTGAACCTACTACCCAAAACATAATCAGCAGAAATAGCACCAATACTGAAAACCACAATTCAGAATTTGGTGTAGAAAAACCCGGGGTAAGGTTAACAAAAAATACGGCAAACAATAAAATTGGGATCTGGATGACGACGGCAAAGCGGGTAACCAAGCCTAGTGTGATCAAAATACCACCAACCAAATGTGCAAAGGCAACAATATGAATGGCCACGCTGATCAGTACGCCTGAAAAACCAAATACATTGTTTTGTGTAATCATATTCTGGAGTACAGATGTGTCGCTAACGAAAGAAACACCTTTTCCAAAAATGATCAGGCCCAGGATAATGCGCAGATAATCCAGCCATTTTGAGTGATGAACATCTCCCCAATGTTCAATTTTACGGATAACGTTCATAATGAACCTCCATTTTTATGTGAATGATACATTAAGTTACGGATTTATATCCTAATATCAAAATAAAGGTTTGAAAATCAGTAAGAAAGAGATTTGGATTGAAAGTAATAAAGGTGTCTAACGATTTTAGGTAAAATTAATAAAAATTTAACTTGAACTGTTTTAGTTTTTGGTCTGAATTTTGTATTATTGTTTAAATAGATTGGTTTTTTATCATGAGCAAAGAAATACTTGAATTTTCTGTACAGGTAGATGAAAAATTTGACCTAAAATTTAACTGGCTGGACGGTTTCTGGGGAGTTGCACTTAAATTTTTCGGAAAATAGTTTTTTAAATCAAAATATGCTGTATCAGTTGTTACAAACTGAAAGGAAAAGTATTGCCAAATCTTTCTTGCCAACTATTTATATTCATTCCAACTTTAGCTTACACCTTGGGTCTTTAGCCTTTGGTCTTTCCTCTTTCAGCTTTTAGCCTTATCTTTGCAAAATAATGAGTAGAAGAAGACCTAGTACGGTAACTATTGTTCCAAACGTACAAATAATTGATATTGCTGAAGAAGGAAAAGGTGTTGGCAAGGCTGACGAATTGGTTATCTTTGTAGATAAAGCCGTTCCTGGTGATGTGGTGGATGTACGCTTGACCAAAAAGAAAAAGAACTTCGCTGAGGCGGTGATTGAACAACTCCATAAGAAATCTGATTTACGTACCGATCCTTTTTGTCCTCATTTCGGAACCTGTGGTGGTTGCAAATGGCAACATATGGGTTATGATGCGCAGTTAAAGTTTAAACAGAAAAATGTTGAAGCGGCCTTACAGCGTTTAGGTAAAATAGATACCGCTGGAACAGAACCTATTTTGGGGTCGGCGAAAAACAGATATTACCGTAATAAATTAGAATTTACATTTTCAAACAAACGTTGGCTGGAAAAAACTGATGTAGAACGCGATGAAGATTTTGATATGAATGCACTGGGTTTTCACGTGCCCTTGCGTTTTGATAAAATTTTAGATATCGAACATTGTTATTTACAGGATGAGCCATCCAATTCGATTAGAAATGCTGTTCGTAAATATGCTTTAGAAAATGAACTGTCGTTTTACGATCTGCGTAACCATGAAGGTGTTTTACGTAACCTGATTATCCGTACCTCTAGCACAGGTGAAGTGATGGTGGCAGTAGTTTTTGCTTATCCCCAACAAACACAGGTTGATGGTTTAATGGAATTTCTTAAAAATGAATTTCCACAAATTACCTCGTTACTTTATATTATTAACCAAAAGAAAAATGATACCATTTTCGATCAGGACGTAAAGGTGTTTTCGGGCCGGGATCACATTTTTGAAGAAATGCCTGCGGGATTAACAGGCGGGGATAGCATCCGCTTCAAGATTGGTGTAAAATCTTTTTATCAGACCAATTCTGAGCAAGCTTTTGAGCTATATAAAATTGCCAGGGAATTTGCCGGATTTAAAGGCGATGAATTGGTTTATGATTTGTACACCGGGGCAGGAACTATTGCCAACTTTGTGGCCAAAAATGTAAAACAGGTAGTAGGCGTAGAATATGTACCCACAGCTATTGAAGATGCTAAGTTCAACGCTGAACTGAACGGCATTGATAATACCATCTTTTATGCGGGCGATATGAAAGATATTCTTACTTCTGAGTTTATATTGGCGCATGGTAAGCCTGATGTCGTAATTACCGATCCGCCACGTGCCGGAATGCATGCAGATGTGGTTCAAAGATTATTGGAAATGGAAGCCGAAAAAATTGTTTATGTCAGCTGTAATGCTGCAACACAGGCCAGAGACCTCGAACTGTTAAAAGAAAAATATGATGTAGCCCGCATTAAGCCGGTAGACATGTTTCCCCATACGCAGCATGTAGAAAATGTAGTACTATTGAAGTTAAAGGCGTAAAATGTAAACGGATAAGGTATGATGGAACTTTAAAGCGTTCTAACATTCACACCTTCCAACAACAAAAAATGGATAGAGAAGAATTATTAAGTGCAACACCGGAAGATGGAGGGGCACCACAACAAAAGCAGGAAAGTCCACTGATCAGTTTAGAGAAAGACCTGGAATTTTATGCTGATGCAATTAAAGAAGTTGCCATAGAAATTATGGTTGAAGGCATTTCCGCTTCTCCGATCTTCATTGCTCATCAGCACGAAGTAAATATTGGGGAGGTGATCTTAAATAAAGAAGAACTTAATACCAATTGGACGATACAGGCTTCTACTTTAGAAGAATTTGTAGAAAAAGGAATTATCAGCAAGGATAAAAAAGAACCTTTCTTAAAAGTGTATAAAAAACCAGAAGACTTTATGTGTGTATTTGTAATCGTTCCTGAAGGTGCTAACTTTATTTATTACCCATATAAAAGACGTAGAGGTTAGACAGACGGAGGGTTTAAGGTTAATTGCTATAGCTCATAGCAGCCGGAATCCGTATAATTCCCAAATATCTGAAAGCTATCTAGAACGAAAAAACGCCGCTTTGCATCCACAAAGCAGCGAGTTATCATTAACTAAACTAAATTTTTAATCTACGTGGCGCACCTCTCCACTTTTGGAGGACGATGCTTTTTTAAGTGAAGCGTTCCCTTTATAACTTACATCTCCACCACCACTTGCGCTGGCCTCTAAGCCCTTGTTTACATAGAGATTTACATCAGAACCACCAGAAGCCTGCACCTTTGCATAATCTGTAATTAGTTCATAAGCGTCGATATCGCTACCGCCACTGGATTGAATGGTCATGTTTTCTGCTTTGCCTTTTAAATCAATGTCGCTTCCTCCACTCGATTGGATAGATAAATCTTTACAAACAACATTAAGTTTTAAATCTGATCCGCCAGAAGAGCGGACAGCAAGTTTATCTGTCTTGATCTGATTTTGAGTAAAAACATCCGAACCTCCTGATGCTGCAATAGCATTTAGGGTTTTAAAACTTACATAAGCTTTAATGGTACGGTTCTTAAACATGCCGCCCCAATTGATCCCATCCTTAAACTTTATGGTAATACTGCTGCCATTCTGTTCCACAACTATATCTTTTAACGTTCCCGAATCAGATTTTATATTTATGTTTTCACTATTGCCTTGGGTTAAGTACAAATCAATGCCGCTACTTACCCCAATGCTGTTGAAGTTTTTAGCCGTGAAGCTTTTCGTTTCCTGCGCTTTGGTCATATAGCTGCTTGCCACTAAAAAAAAGATGGCAGATGATTTGATTAAGACTTTCATATTTGTTTTTCGTTAAATGATTCTGAAGCTAATGGTAATGCAATATTTGCATGCCAGTACTTCGATTTTGTGTTTTGGTTATGGATTAGACGCATCTCCTGAGAAAACGTTGCAAGCAATTGAAAATATTTTTTAAATAGTTTGAATTTCATTCTTAAAATCGTTCTTTTTGTATTCAATCCGATTATACAATGGCATCGCAATTACTTATTCTTAATAAGAAACAAATTCAGCAGAAAATAGACCGTATCGCTTATCAGATTTTAGAGGATAACCTGAACGAGAAAGAAGTAGTACTTGCAGGTATTTGGGACCGCGGCTATAAGTTGGCACAAAGGTTAGAAAAAGTGCTTAAAAAGATTTCGGGCTTTAAACTTACCCTGCTGCGTATCGATCTGCAAAAGGAAAGCAGCAAATTGGTAGCTTCAACTGATTTGGATGAAAGCCATTGGAAAAACAAGGTAATTATTATTGTTGATGATGTATTGAACAGTGGTAAAACCCTCGCTTATGGTTTAGGTGTTTTCTTAAATACACCACATAAAAAAATCCGTACGGTGGTCTTGGTTGATCGAAGCCACAAAATTTTCCCTATTGCTACTGATTTCGTTGGACTCGAACTTGCTACCGTTTTAAAAGAGCATGTTGATGTGGTGATGGATGTGGAAGGTGAGGAAGATCGGGTTTATTTGAGCTAAGTATGCATTGGTATCGTCATCGTTTGTAACGAGGATGATTGAAAACCGCGATTTAATCGCTGGATCAAGAGTTTTTTATCATGTAGACCACATGACAAATGTGGGGCTCGCTGATCTTCGTTAAAAAACAGCGACTATCATTTTACAGTCTACGTAGCCCAAATTTGCAATTCAGCTCAATTTTTTGCAATTTTCCAAAATGTATCAGCCCAGAAAAAATAATCTGATTTTTAAATTTTTCTCCTGGTATATTCAATTGATCATCAAAAAGGATTTTGCTGCATTCAATTTTGATGCAATGGAAACCAAATCTGATTCGTCTGTTCTGATTTTGGCCAATCATTTCAGCTGGTGGGACGGTTTTTTTCTGTTTTACATCAATAAAAAAATATTCAAGAAACAGTTTCATGTTTTGGTGAATGCCGAGAACTATACCAAAATAGGTTTCCTGAAATACCTCGGTGCCTTTGCTGCTGAAAACAAAGGTAAAGATGTTTTAGAAACCCTTAACTATGCGGGCAAACTGTTAGATAATCCTGCAAATTTAGTCCTGGTGTTTCCACAGGGGAAATTATATTCCAACCATTTAAAAGGCATCAGTTTCGAAAAAGGGGTAATGCAGATGATCAATGCCAGTCAGAAAAAAATCAATATTGTTTTTGCCGCTACCTTTATCGATTATTTTGCCAAAAGAAAGCCTACAGCTTATACTTATCTACAACATTGGGAAAATGAAGAGTATGTGAGTTTGCAATTGCTGAAAAGCGCTTACAATAAACATTACGATCAATCGGTTGTTAAACAAACTCAATTAATTGAATGACAGTTTTTATTTACGCCGTTTTAATTTTCCTGGTGATCCGGTTTTCGGTTACTGTTTTTAATTTCCTTTCTAACCCAAAGTTACCCAGAGCAGTTAAGCACCATCATGATCTGGTTTCGATCCTGATCCCTGCAAGAAATGAGGCTGAGCATATTTTAGAATTGCTTGTTTCGATAAAAAATCAGGACTATACCGACTATGAAGTTATTGTTTTGGATGACAATAGCAGTGATCACACTTTTGAAGTAGTCGAAAAGTTTTGCCTTGATCATCCGCAGTTCAGGGTGGTAAGCGGTAAAGAGTTACCTCCAGCCTGGCTGGGTAAAAACTATGCCTGCCAGCAGCTAAGCGAATTGGCTACCGGTAAATACTTGTTATTCATTGATGCTGATGAGACCATTAAACTAGGATTGATCAATAGCCTCATCAGCCGGATGGAAATTGGAAAGCTGGCCTTGCTCAGCGTTTTTACCAATCAAACAATGAAATCGATAGGCGAATGGTTAACCGTACCCCTGATGCATTTTATCTTGCTGAATTTATTGCCTTTGCGACTGGTGAAGCTTTCTAAAAATCCGGCTTTTGCGGCAGCCAGCGGACAATGTATGTTTTTTAATGCCAATAATTACAAAGAAAACCATTGGCATAAGCGGGTTAAACACCAGGTGGTAGAAGATGTGGAGATTATGAAATTGGTAAAACAAGAAAAATTTAATGCAGAAGCGCTTCTGGCCAACGGATTGATTTATTGCAGGATGTATAGGAATTTAAACGAAAGCTTAAATGGCTTTAGTAAAAATTTATTGGCAGGTTTTGGTAATAACATCATAATATTATTACTTTACCAGCTTTTGGTAACCATAGGGCCATTGATTTTAATCTTAAACTTTAATGTTGCTTTACTTGTATTACCATTAACTTTAATCGTATTAAGCAGAATGATGATTTCTTATTTATCCGGGCAGCATGTTTTGATAAATCTGGTTTTACATCCTATACAGATGTTGTTCTTCTTAATTATTTCAATCATTTCTATAAAAAAACACATTTTTAAAACGGGCACATGGAAGGGCAGAACAATCAAAACGATTTAAAGGTTAAAAGGATTGCAGTTGCGGTAATTGTCGTTTTCCATATAGTTGGCTTGTTTGGCTTCTTGATCCCAGCTGCACAACCTTATTTTATCAAGCTTGTACCCTTTCATTTATTACTGATGTTCGCCATAATTGTTTTTTCGTACAATGCCGACGTAAAACGATTGTTGTTGTTCGTTTCAGGGGTTTTTCTCTGTGGTTTTTTAGTCGAGGTTCTAGGCGTACATACCGGAAAGATATTTGGCAGCTATTATTACGGAGATACCCTGGGTTACAAAGTTGCTGCGGTTCCGTTATTAATGGGCGTAAATTGGGTAATCCTTATTTTCAGCATAGGTCAAATGATGAAAAGCATGAAAATCAGACATAGTATTTTGGCTTCGGTTCTTGGTGCGATTTTATTGGTCATTTTCGATTTCTTTTTAGAGCCTGTAGCCATGAAATTTAATTACTGGCAGTGGGATTGGCACGAAATTCCAGTTCAAAATTTTGTGGCCTGGTTTATTGTTTCGGTAATCTTACTGAAGTTTTATTACGCCTTAGGCTTAAAGCAGCAGAAATACATTGGCGTGACCATGTTTGCCTCGCAGTTAATCTTTTTTGTTGTCTTATACATGACAACCGGAACAAATATTTTTGCTTAATTTTGTATTATAATGGGCTACAACTTACAGGTTAACATCGATAAATCATCAGGCTTTTGCTTTGGGGTGGTATACGCCATAGAAATGGCCGAGGATATTCTGGATAATGAAGGTTATTTATATTGCCTTGGTGATATTGTACATAATGATGAGGAAGTGGAGCGGTTAACCAACCGCGGATTAAAAATCATCGATCACGAAGTTTTAAAAGACTTAAGGGACGAAAAAGTTTTAATCAGGGCGCATGGTGAGGCACCCTCAACCTATCAACTGGCTTTAGAAAATAACCTGACTTTAATAGACGCTTCCTGCCCTGTTGTGTTGAAATTGCAGAACAGGATCAAAAATTCGCATGATGACGATGAGCAGGTACTTATTTTTGGTAAGCATGGCCATGCAGAAGTAATTGGTCTGCAAGGGCAAACAGATGGTAAGGCGATTGTTTTTCAGGATTTGGCCGAGTTAGATCACGTTGAGCTTCCTGCTAAATTTACCTTATATAGCCAAACCACCAAAAGCACCGATAAATTCTATCATATTAAAGATGAATTACTGAGCCGTGGTTACGAAGTTAAGGCTAACGATACCATTTGCAGGCAAGTATCTAACCGCTACGAAGAATTGGAAGATTTTGTTGGCCATTATGATAAAATTGTTTTCGTTTCCGGAAAGAAATCTTCGAACGGAAAAGTGCTTTACGATGTTTGTAAAAAACATAACGATAATTCTTACTTCATTTCAAATGTTGAGGAGTTGGAGCAAGGCTGGTTTGCTGAAAACGATAAAGTAGGTATTTGCGGAGCCACTTCTACACCCATGTGGCTGATGGAAAAGGTAAAGGTGGCGTTAGAAAAATATTAATTCTCCCGGTAAGGCATCACCCTGATCCGTAGCCATCGGATTTGTTTCAGGATGTTTATAAGGGAGGAAGATGCTGACCACGAAGTAGCTACAAGGCAATTGAAAATATCATATCTGCTTGTAAAATAAATCCGATAGCTATCGGATCAGCATGACGAAATAAAATAGAAACCATTTGAAAAAGATAAACCCATATTCCGGAATTCTGGTTGCGTTAACCGTAATTACCTGTTGGTTTGTTTCTCTTTATTTTCTGTTAACATGGGATTTTACCTGGACCAATCCTTTGGTTTATCTCATGATTTTTGTTCAGATGCATTTGTACACCGGTTTGTTTATTACTGCCCACGATGCCATGCATGGAACAATATCACCGAATCAAAAAGCAAATAATTGTATTGGCTATTTATCCGTTTTTCTTTACGCAGGTTTTTTTTATCATCGTTTGTACGCGAAACATCACCAGCACCACCGTCATGTACATACCGAAAAAGATCCTGATTTTGCGCCACACGGTTTTTGGAAATGGTATTTCCGTTTCATGTTAAATTATGTTAGCATTATCCAATTGATCATTATGGCAGCAGCTTATAATGTTTTGAAAATCTGGATTGCTGAAAAAAATCTGTTATTATTTTGGGTGCTGCCATCTTTGTTAAGCACTTTTCAATTGTTTTATTTTGGAACATATTTACCCCATAAAGGTGAACACCATAATGAATACCATTCTTCAACCTTACAGAAAAATCATTTTGTAGCCTTCATTACCTGTTATTTTTTTGGTTATCATTTAGAACACCACCAAAAACCAGGTATGCCTTGGTGGCAGCTGTATAAAACGAAAGGATAGCAATATCATTGGTGATAGGTCAGCTGTTACCATCTCACACTAAATAAACCATCTTCTGATTTCCTAAAGAATGTTTTAGCTCCAACTATCAGATTACAAAATTTGACAGCATATCAATAGTCGCCTCTAAAAAATAGCACATTTAAATGGGGTTTAAAAACGTCAAAAACTTGCACAAAACTTAGTTCTTAAACCTGACTGGACGAAAATCCTTTTTGAGGTATGGAAGTTTAAATCGCATGACCGGCCACAAAAAGATTGTAGGGAAGGCAGGACTACACATAAATATACTTACTGCCTTTGCTTTTCCAGTAAATAAGTAGCAAACACAATTTTTTTGACCTAAAAATGTCGGCAATCAAATTTTTGGCTTAGTGAAAAAGCAATAAAAAGGCGATATTTGTGCCACAAAACATATTTCTTTATAAATGAGCAAAAAGGGAATTTTACTGGTAAATTTAGGAACACCTGATAGTCCGGCAACGGCCGATGTAAGAAAATACTTAGATCAATTTTTGATGGATGAACGGGTAATCGATATTCCTAAGCTGAACAGAACATTATTGGTTAAAGGTATTATTGTTCCCTTCCGAAGTCCTAAAACAGCTAAGCTTTATAAAGAGATATGGGGTGAAAATGGCTCTCCACTATTGTTTTACAGTAGGTTACAGGCTATAATGCTTCAGGAGAGATTAGGCGATGATTATCATGTTGAATTGGCTATGCGTTACCAAAGTCCGTCTATTGCATCGGCACTGGCAAATCTAAAAGCAGGTTTGGTAGAAAGTATACAGGTAATACCCCTGTTTCCGCAGTATGCTTCTGCCAGTACCGGTTCGGTAATGCAACTGGTAATGGAATTGGTGAGCAAGTGGCCTACAGTTCCACCCATCTCATTCATTAATTCATTCCACGATAATGAATTAATGATTAAAGTTTTTGCCGAAAATGCCAGGAAACACCATGTAGAAAGTTATGATCACGTATTGTTCAGCTTTCATGGCTTACCTGAACGTCAACTTTTAAAATGCGATCATACGGGAAGTTATTGTTTAAAAAGTGCAGATTGTTGCCAGACATTAAATGATACCAATAAATTCTGCTATTCTGCGCAGGGACATGATACCGCCAGGTTAATCGCTAAAGAATTAAACCTGTCAAACGACCAATATACCGTTTGTTTCCAGTCGCGCTTAGGTAAGGAACCATGGGTACAGCCTTATACAACCGATGTGTTAAAGAAATTGGCTGCCGAAGGCAAAAAACGTCTGTTGGTTTTCAGTCCTGCTTTTGTGGCCGATTGTTTGGAAACGCTTTACGAAATCACTGTAGAATACCACGAAGAATTTAAGGCTTTGGGGGGCGAACATGTTCAGCTGGTAGAAAGTTTAAATGATAGTCCGGTATTCATTGAGGCTTTGGCCGGAATGGTTAAATAGTTTAACGATGGGAAGTTTTATTATTTTAATGGGCGTTTCGGGAAGTGGTAAAACGGTAATCGGAAAAGCCTTGGCCCCAAAATTAAATGCAGAATTTATTGATGGCGACAACCTGCATTCACAAAGGAATGTAGATAAAATGGCAGCCGGAATCCCATTAACGGATGCCGACCGATTGGATTGGCTGCAGCTGATTGCTAAAGTTGGCCGCGAACATGCTGCTCATGGAACCAACTGTATCATTGCCTGCTCCGCGCTAAAAAAATCTTACCGCGATTTGTTGAGAGTGGATAATACATCAATGCGTTTTGTGTATTTAAAAGGGAGTTTCGATCTGATTCACGATCGGATTACGAAGCGTTCGCATCAATATATGCCTTCCAGTTTATTGCAAAGTCAGTTTGAAACTTTAGAGGAACCACAAGATGATGAACCGGATGTATTTACAGTTTCAATCGATCAAAGTATCCCCGAAATTGTTGAAGAGATCGCTAAGGCCGATTTGATTTCATAATTACCGAAATAATCTGATCGGTTGCCCCTTTTTTATTGTCCACGTATTTTCTGGCTGCATCGGCTGCCTGTTGATGGTTTGCAAAAGCATTAAAAGTATCAATCAGTTCTCCGGTTGATGATATACTTTTGGCTGCACCAATGGCAATAAGATCCTTTGCTTCCTGAAATTTATCGTATTTAGGTCCGAAAATTACCGGTAATCCAAATGCCGCAGCTTCTAAAGTATTGTGGATACCTGTTCCAAAACCACCACCGATATAAGCCAGTTTCCCATATTGATATAAAGCGGAAAGCATGCCAATGTTATCGATGATTAGCGTTTGGTATTGTGCATTTAGCGCTTTGGGTTCGGCACCGAAAACTGAAAACCGGATACTGCCTACTGAAAACTGTTTTTCAATGCTTTCAATATGGCTTTCGTGGATCTCGTGTGGTGCGATGATAAATTTCCAATTAGGGTATTGCTGAGGCAAAGCCGACAATATTTTTTCATCTTCGGGCCAGGTACTTCCGCAAACTATCGTTGGGGCGCTACCAATAAAGCTTTCAACAATACTAAGTTGTTTAGGCGATTGCGCATTTTCATAAACACGGTCGAAACGGGTATCGCCACTTATGCTTACATGATGTAATCCGATTGATTTTAAAAGATCTTCGCTTTCTTTGTTTTGCACAAAAAAGTAAGTAACAGACTTTAAAATATTGCGGTAAAAGCCGCCATACCATTTAAAAAATGCCTGATTTTCTCTAAAAATTCCAGAAATTACATATAAGGGAATGCCCCGGTTTTTTAATTCCTTAAAATAGAAATGCCAAAATTCATACTTGGTAAAAATTGCCATTTCAGGGTTAATACCCGTTATAAAACGTTTGGCATTAGCTGCGGTATCCATCGGGAGATAAAATACGTCTGCAAAGGCATAATTTTTTCTGATTTCATATCCCGAAGGGGAGAAAAAAGTAACTACAATTTTCTTTGAAGGATAAAGGGCTTTTAATTTTTCTAAAACCGGCCGGCCTTGTTCAAATTCGCCTAAGGACGCAAAATGAAACCATATATGTTTTTCCGCAGGATCAACTTTCTGGGCAATTGAGGTGAAGATATTTTTGCGCCCCTTGATAAACAATTTAGCCTTAGGATTAAATAATGAGAATATCCTGATGAGCAAAGTGTAGGCCTGGATTCCGATGATGTAAAGTAATTTCATATCTTCGTGCCAAGATAAAACGAATATATTTAAAAAGCTTAAAAATATAGGGAAACCCACAATTTTAACTCACATTCGATTGAATAAATAAACTTGTAGGTAGTGGATAGCTGATAAAAATAAATTAACAGATGAAGATAGCCGTTATTGGTACCGGATATGTAGGTTTAGTTACCGGAACCTGTTTAGCAGAAACAGGAAATGATGTAATATGTGTTGATATTAATGAAGCAAAAGTAAAACAGATGCAGGCTGGCGAAGTGCCGATCTACGAACCAGGTTTAGATCTTTTGTTCCATAGAAATATCGAACAGGAAAGATTAACCTTTACGACCAATCTTGCTGATGCGGTAAAAGAGGCGCAGATTATTTTTATGGCATTGCCAACGCCTCCGGGCGGTGATGGTGCGGCCGATCTTTCTTATATTTTGGGCGCTGCGAAAGATATTTCCAAACTGATCACCGAATATAAGGTAATCGTAAATAAGTCAACGGTTCCGGTTGGCACTGCCGATAAGGTAAAAGCTGTTTTTGCCGAAAATACTTCAATTGAGGTAGATGTAGTTTCGAACCCCGAGTTTTTAAGGGAAGGCGTAGCGGTTGATGACTTTATGAAACCCGACCGTGTGGTTTTAGGCACCAAAAGTGAAAAAGCCAAAAAACTGATGGCCGAATTATATGGACCTTACGTACGTCAGGGTAATCCTGTTCTTTTTATGGATGAACGTTCTTCTGAACTGACCAAGTATGCGGCAAATTCTTTCCTTGCTACTAAGATCACTTTCATGAACGAAATAGCCAACCTGTGCGAACGGGTAGGCGCTGATGTAGATGCAGTAAGAAGAGGAATAGGTTCTGACGATCGTATTGGTAAACGGTTCCTTTTTCCGGGGGTTGGTTACGGTGGCTCATGTTTTCCTAAAGATGTTCAGGCTTTGGTAAAATCATCTGATGATTATGCCTACGATTTTCAAATCCTGAAATCGGTAATGGAAGTTAACGAAAGGCAAAAGACAGTTCTTGTTGACAAGGTATTAAAATACTATAAAGGTGATATAAAAGGCAAACATTTTGCCCTTTGGGGCCTGGCCTTCAAGCCGGAAACCGATGATATCAGGGAGGCACCGGCCTTATACATAATCGATGAACTGGTTAAGAATGGTGCTACTGTTTCTGTATTTGATCCGGAGGCAATGGCCAATGTTAAAAATGCTATTGGCGATAAGGTAAGCTACGCCAAAAACCAATACGAAGCCCTGGAAGGCGCTGATGCACTGTTGATTGCAACAGAATGGTCGGTTTTCCGTAATCCTGATTTTGATAAAATAGATGGCATTCTTAAAAATAAAATTGTTTTTGATGGCCGGAATTTATACGATCTGCAAAAAATGATCGATCTTGGCTATTATTATAACAGCATTGGTAGAAAATTGATAGATTAAAATGGGGCAGAAAAAGATATTGATTACAGGTGCCGCCGGATTTTTAGGTTCGCACCTTTGCGACCGTTTTGTAGAAGAAGGCTACCATGTTATTGGAATGGACAACCTGATTACAGGGGATATGGCCAATATCGAACACCTGTTCAAACTGGAAAATTTTGAGTTTTATAACCACGATGTTTCTAAGTTTGTTCATATTCCAGGTAAACTCGATTATATCTTGCATTTCGCTTCACCAGCCAGTCCGATCGATTATCTTAAAATACCGATTCAGACCCTTAAAGTAGGTTCGTTGGGTACCCATAACCTTTTGGGTTTGGCGCGTAATAAAAATGCAAGGATGCTGATTGCATCAACTTCAGAAGTATATGGCGATCCGAATGTAAATCCGCAGCCTGAAGAATATTGGGGCAATGTAAACCCGGTAGGGCCACGTGGCGTTTACGATGAGGCCAAGCGCTTTCAGGAAGCCATTACCATGGCTTACCATACTTTTCACGGTGTAGAAACCCGGATTGTTAGGATTTTTAACACCTATGGGCCTAGAATGCGCCTAAACGATGGCAGGGTTTTACCTGCTTTTATCGGGCAGGCATTAAGAGGTGAAGATTTAACTGTTTTTGGTGATGGAAGCCAAACGCGCTCTTTCTGTTATGTAGATGATCTGATTGAAGGGATTTACCGCCTATTGATGAGCAACTATGCCCAACCGGTAAATATTGGTAATCCCGATGAAATTACCATCAAACAGTTCTGCGAAGAAATTATCAAACTTACCGGCACCACCCAAAAAATTGTGTACAAGGAACTTCCACAGGATGACCCGAAACAGCGCAGGCCAGATATCACCAAAGCAAAAGAGCTTTTAGGATGGGAGCCAAAAATAGGCCGGGCCGAGGGATTAAAAATTACATACGAATACTTTAAGTCATTGCCTCCGGAGGCTTTGGCAAAAATTGATCATAAAGACTTTACCACATTTAACCGTTAACATGGCAAAAATATTAGTAACTGGCGGAACAGGATACATCGGTTCGCACACCGCAGTAGAATTACACAACGCAGGGTATGAAGTTGTCATTATCGATAACCTTTCTAACTCGAATATCAAAATTTTAACCCAGCTGCATGCTATTACCGGCAAATGGTTCGATTTTCATGAAATTGATCTCCGGGATGAAAAAGCGGTGCAGGAATTTGCAGACAACCATACCGATATTGATGGAATTATTCATTTTGCAGCCTCTAAAGCGGTAGGTGAATCGGTAGAGCAACCGTTAAAATATTATAAAAACAACTTTTACGGATTGATTAACCTACTCACCTCATTTAACAGGAAAATCAATTTTGTGTTTTCTTCATCATGTACGGTTTACGGTCAGCCTGAAACTTTGCCCGTAACCGAAGCCGCACCGGTGCAGAAAGCAGAATCTCCTTACGGAAATACCAAACAAATTGCCGAAGAAATTTTGGCAGAAACTGCTGCGGTAACTCCTGATTTAAATGTAATCGCTTTACGTTATTTTAATCCGGTTGGTGCGCATGAAACCGCTTTGATCGGCGAACTGCCAAATGGTGTACCTGCAAACCTGGTTCCTTTCATTACCCAATCGGCTATTGGTAAACGTGGTCCGATTACCGTTTATGGAAATGATTACGATACGCCGGATGGTTCAGCTATCCGCGATTATATCCACGTGGTTGATCTTGCAAAAGCGCACGTTGCAGCCATCAAAAAATTAGAAGACGGAAACCCGAACGGCAATTATGATGTTTTCAATATCGGTACCGGCAAAGGATCGTCGGTTTTAGAGATTATCGCTGCTTTTGAAAAGGTAAATGGTGAGAAACTGGACTATAAAATAGGACCTAGAAGGGCCGGAGATGTTGTAAAGGTATACGGCGATGTGCAGAAATCAAATAATGAACTGGGCTGGAAAGCCAGCCTCGATATTAATGAAATGATGCGCTCGGCTTGGGAGTGGGAAAAATATATTAAGGCTAACCCTTTTTAAATGAAGTTATCAGAGCACAAAGACTTAAAAACTGCCATTACCGAACTGCCTGTTAAAGAAAAAGACAAGCTGTTATTGCGTTTGGTAGCAAAAGATAAAGTGCTTACCGAACACCTTCATTATAAATTGTTAGAGGATGAAACCGATCTGGAAGATCGGAAAGAAAGGATTAAAGCTGATGTAGCTGAGCAGATTTCAGATCTGAAAAAGCTAAATGCCAAAGAAGCTTTGGTAAAAGTACGGAAGATGATCACTTCTGTGAATCATTTTTACAAAGTAACCAAAGATCCTGTTGGAGAAGTGGAACTAAAGCTGTTTATTCTTAATATCATCCCCTTAGATTATAAAAAATCAATCTTTGGTTACCGCGATTTTATGATACTTTTCAGTGTTTATTATATTAAAACGGTCGCGGTAACCATCAATAAATTTAAAAAACTTCACGAAGATCTGCAGTTTGATTTAAGTGGAAACGTGAATCAGCTGCTCGATAAAATATATTCCTCGAAATTGGCTGCTGCAGCAGAAGCCGGAAATTTGCCAACAGAGATCAGTTAAAGCCATGACCTATCATTATGTTCGGATTATTTAAAAAGAAAAAAAAAATAGTACCCGAATTTAATTTTTCAGGTATTAAGACCGATATGCATTCCCATATTATCCCTGGGATTGACGATGGTGCAAAAGATCTTAAAGATGCATTGCTGCTCGCTAAAAAGTTTAAAGCATTAGGTTATCAGAAATTGATTGCCACGCCGCATATCATGGCCGATTATTTCCGTAATACACCAGCTACCATTAACCGTGGATTGGATCTGTTGAGAAAAGGTTTGGAAGAACATGGTATTGATTTAGTTGTGGAGGCTGCTGCTGAATATTACCTGGATGAAACATTGGAAAGGAAAGTGAGGCAGAAAGAGGTGCTAACCTTTGGAGAAAACTACCTTTTATTCGAACTCTCTTACATCAATCCGCCTCAAAACCTTATTGATTTTATAAAAATGATGCAAGATGCCGGTTACCAACCCGTTTTGGCTCATCCCGAAAGATATTCTTATTATCATCATAATTTCGAAAACTATAATCAGGTCAGAGAAACAGGCTGTCTATTTCAGTTAAATTCAATTGCACTAACGGGTTATTACGGAACAGGAGCGAAAAAAGCCGCAGAAAGAATGGTCGATAAAAATCTGGTCGATTTTTTGGGTAGCGATATGCATCATTTAAAACATGCAATAGCACTCGAAAACAGCCTCGGCACTCCCTCAATGCAACAGCTGCTTACACAACATCAGTTGAATAACACTTTGCTTTAAGGTTCATTTGGCATTACTGTATCTGCTTTGCATCTTGCTAATGCCGTTTCGTGATCCTGAGCCTGTTTCAGGATCTGGAACAGGATAAATCCAGCCAGTATGAATGGCCTCGGGATTTTTATTCTGAATGATAAGTCATGAACTAACAACTCATCAACAACGAACCATTGCATTTTTAGATTTGAACAAATAAGCCATTGACCAGTGGACTATTGGCCAGATTATTCATACCTTAATGCTTCTACAGGATCCAATCTGGAAGCTTTTTTTGCAGGATAATAGCCAGACAGGATACCTACAAATACACAAAGTACAAAACCGCCGAAAATAAACAACCATGGAATTAAGAATGAACCGCCCATAGCCAGTGAAATCAGGTTCCCCAAAACAATTCCAAGGAAAATACCGAATATACCACCCATTAAACAAATCACTACAGCCTCAATTAAAAACTGGCGACGGATCACTTTTGGATTGGCACCAATAGCTTTACGGATACCAATTTCGCGAGTACGTTCGGTAACAGACACCAGCATGATATTCATTAAACCTATGGAGGCTCCAATTAAAGTGATAATACCGATTGCTACACCGCCAATGGCCACAAAGGCCAGGTTCTCAAACAGTGTTTGCGCGATGGCATCGCTTTTAGTAATCTCGAAATTATTGGATTCGTTAACCTTCACTTTGCGGATATTTCTGAATAGTGCAGTAGATTCGCCGATAATGTTTTCCTGCATATCGTTGGTAGGTACCATTACGGTAATGGTATATGATGGATTGGCATTGGCATTAATCTGCTTTGCTTTTAACAGCGGTACATAAACGGCCCTGTCTCCACTAAAGCCCATACTCGATCCTTTTTTCTCCAAAATACCAACAATTTTAAACCGGTTGTTGCCTACATTGATCAGCTTATCTAAAGGATCTGAATCTTTGAACAGTTTTTCCACTACTTCGCCACCAACGATACAAACATTACTCCCCAGCTGTATTTCAGAAATGCTAAAATTTCTTCCCTGCGAGAGGTTTAAACCCTGAGCGGCTAAACCATTTTCATCAATTCCCTGAACGTTAATATTGGGGTTGGTTTTTAAACTGCCGTATTTTATAGTAGAACCACCACTGGCAAAAACACTTACTGCAACAGTAGCGGGGGTATTCAGGCTATCTTTAAACTTAACGGCATCCTCGTAACGGATGGCTTTAAAAGGTTTAGGCCTTTTCCCGTTTCCAATTCTGATCCCCGTACCGCGGTTCCTGATGGTAAAGGAGTTGGCCCCCATGCTACTGAAAGCATCTGTCATGCTTTTCTTTACAGCATCCAGCGTGGTTAAAATCCCCACCAAAGCCATTAAACCAATGGCAATAATTAAGGCGGTAAGCATAGTACGCAAGCGGTTCGCTTTAATGGATTCTAATGCCAGTCTGATGTTTTCTCTGTAATTCATTTATTGTAAGTGCCAAGTCAAGTATTGAGTATCAAGTATAAATATGGGATCAACTTTTTACCCTATACCTTTTGCCTTAAACCTTTATGTGTAAAAATAAAAAAAGTCCCGATGTTTAGACAAGGGGACTGCACGATATGTTACAATATATTTTATTTACGCCGAGAAACTCGTGCCGCAGCCGCACGTACTGGTTGCATTGGGGTTGATGAAGGTAAAGCCACGTGAGTTTAGGCCATCCTGCCAATCGATCATCATGCCCATTAGGTACATCTGGTGTGCTTTGTTCATGAAAACTTTAATACCATCGATCAAAAATTCCTGATCGCCATCTTTTTTCTGATCAAAACCTAAAACGTAATTCATGCCGGCACAGCCACCACCTTCTACGCCAACGCGCAATCCGTAATCATCGCCAATTTCCTGCTGATCTTTTAATTTATATAACTCTTTTGCTGCCCCTTCAGAAAAACTAACTGGTGCAAATGCTGTATCAACTGTTGTGCTCATTGTTATTTAAATTTTATCTGTTACAAATATAAATAATAATGTACATTTTTGCTTTTAACGTTCAGTTAATATTACTGTACTTAAACAATACTTATGAATACACAACAGATTTTGATTGATATAATAATTTTGTTTGCAGGCGTTTTTATGGCTTTAATGGCCGTTTATTATATTTTAAGGAGCGATATCCAACGTTTCTTTAACTTAAAAACCATTGAGCTGAATAAAGAAAGCCGGGCGCATATTTTACCCCTTCGCTTACAGGCGCATGAACGTTTAATTATATTTGTTGACCGCATTAACCCGGCAAATTTGTTGGTTCGCCTGCACCAGCAGGGGATTGCCATCACTACTTTACAAGCTGGTATTTTAAATGAGGTCCGTTCAGAATATCAGCATAACATTACCCAACAGCTGTATATAGATAGTATAACATGGGGCGTAGTGCAAAAATTAAAAGAAGATACCATTGCCATGGTAAACAATGCGGTACAAGGTTTACCAGCCGATGCAAATGGGATTGAACTCAGTAAAGCAATTTTGCAGCATATGGCCAGTATAGAGGAAAACCCGTATGACTTAACAATTGAGTTAATTAAGAAAGACATTCACAGGCTTTTTTAGGGTTAACTGTTTAATCGTTTTGATTGCTTGAATAAATTGCTAGCCATTTTGCTTAGTTTAACCGGTTAACCAGTTTCAACAATTAACCAATTAAACTATGGACTATCAAACTATTGACGATGAACCAATAAAGGACTAATGGCTAATGAACCACTGAATTAATAAACTAACTAAATGAGTGAAAAAAAGCACACCACCACATCTGGTATCGAAATCAAAGCATTGTATACCGAGGCTAAGCCAATGGAAGAACGTCCCGGAGAATTTCCTTTTACCAGGGGAATTCAGAAGGATATGTACCGTGGCCGCTTGTGGACGATGCGGCAGTATGCCGGTTTTTCGACAGCTGAAGAATCAAACAGACGTTATCATTATTTATTGGCTCAGGGCACAACTGGTTTATCTGTTGCCTTTGATCTTCCGACACAAATTGGTTACGACTCTGATCATGAAATGGCTGATGGAGAGGTAGGTAAAGTTGGCGTAGCAATCGATTCGTTAAAGGATATCGAAATTTTATTTGACGGTATCGAGTTGAAAGACATTACAACCTCGATGACGATCAATGCAACGGCTTCGATTTTATTGGCCATGTATATTGCGCTGGCCAAAAAACAAGGTGCTGATTTAAAGCAGATTTCGGGTACGATACAGAATGATATTTTAAAAGAGTATGCTGCAAGAGGTACATATATCTATCCACCCAAGCCATCAATGCGTTTAATTACGGATATTTTTGAGTTTTGCAGTAAAGAATTACCGAAATGGAATACCATTTCCATTTCTGGTTACCATATTCGTGAGGCTGGATCTACCGCAGTACAGGAACTTGCTTTTACATTGGCTAACGGCAAAACTTATCTAAAAGCTGCCCTAGATAAAGGTTTGGATATTAATGTCTTTGCAAAACGTTTGTCATTCTTCTTCAATTGCCACAATAATTTCTTTGAGGAAATAGCCAAGTTTAGGGCTGCAAGGCGCATGTGGGCGAAAATCACCAGGGATTTAGGGGCTACAGATGAAAAGGCTCAAATGTTGAGGTTTCACACCCAAACCGGAGGTTCAACCTTAACCGCGCAACAACCCTTAAACAATGTGATCAGGGTAAGTAACCAGGCTATGGCTGCAATTTTAGGCGGAACGCAGTCTTTACATACCAACGGCTACGACGAAGCACTTTCGCTTCCAACAGAATCGGCAGCTAAAATCGCGCTACGCACCCAACAGATCATTGCCTTTGAAAGCGGAGTTACCGATACGGTAGATCCATTGGCGGGATCGTTCTTTGTAGAAAGCCTAACCGATGAAGTAGAGGCTGCAGCCTGGGCTTATATCGATCGGATAGACGCTATGGGGGGATCAGTTAATGCCATTGAAAGCGAATACATGCAAAATGAAATTGCCAGCGCTGCTTATCAATATCAAAAAGAAATCGAAAACGGCGAAAGAATTTCGGTAGGGGTAAATAAATTCACACAAGAAGAGGAGGCGCTAACCGAGGTATTTAATATAGACGATTCGATCCGTAAGCTGCAAGCAGAAAAGCTGGGTCATTTAAAATCAACCCGCGACCAGGTTGCGGTTGGGCAGGCGCTACAGCAATTACGTGAAGCAGCCGAAGGCCATACCAACCTGATGCCTTTGATTATAAATGCCGTTGAAAAGTATGCTACACTTGGCGAAATTGCAAACGTATTCAGGGATGCCTTTGGTATTTATTAATTAACCGTACATTGCTTGCTCCTTAATTTTATTACAGGTTAAACCTAATGGGCGTTCGGCTTTTATGTGTAGCCAAGAAACCATCTCAAATCTTGCTGCTTATTTTAAAATCTTACCCTAAACTGTCAGAAAATTTATACAGTAATCAGTTTCAATGAAATATTTCAAGTGGTTTTTTTTAAGTAATATCAATTTATAAAAGTTATGGCTTTGATTTCCAGTTTATTTAACATTTAAGAGGGCCAAAACGGCTAAGCCGAATCTAAAATGGCTCAGATTTTGCTTTTCCAGCAGCAATTCGAAGTGATGAACAGATATAGATCATAGATCGTGTTTAATGTGGATAACCGGTGTTAATAAATAGTTATCAACATAAAAAATTGAGGTTAAGTAGGCTAGGATATTCCTTATCAGTAGGTTACGATTTATTTGAAATTTTTGTTTAAAATGTTGATAATTTTCTCAATATTCGTAGTCCCTAAACGGACCATCCCTTTAATTCGAATAGGCACTGTAAACCAATAAATTATAGAAATCGCA